>NZ_NISY01000001.1 GCF_007595705.1 Streptomyces sp. SAJ15
ATCACCACTGCACGGCCCCTGATCGGGAACGACTTCGGCATGCCGAAATTCGAACCGAAAAGCTCGATTATGAGCTTCCAGGGAAATCCGCTAAAGTAGTGATCACGCCGGAAGGCGCGAAACAAACCCCCTCCAACGGGGACCGGAAACAAATTCGGACCGGGAACGGAACGAAAAAGAATCTGGTAAGGTTGGAAACACCGAAGGGAAGCGCCCGGAGGGCCCGGTGAAACGGGGGCCCGATGACGAGGTTCCTTTGAAGAAAAAACACAGCGAGGACGCTGTGAACGGGTGGGACTATTCCTCCTACCTGTTCCGCTCAACGCGAGTGTGCATCCCGATTACGGGAAAACATTCACGGAGAGTTTGATCCTGGCTCAGGACGAACGCTGGCGGCGTGCTTAACACATGCAAGTCGAACGATGAACCCGCTTCGGTGGGGGATTAGTGGCGAACGGGTGAGTAACACGTGGGCAATCTGCCCTGCACTCTGGGACAAGCCCTGGAAACGGGGTCTAATACCGGATACGACTACTGACCGCATGGTCGGTGGTGGAAAGCTCCGGCGGTGCAGGATGAGCCCGCGGCCTATCAGCTTGTTGGTGGGGTGATGGCCTACCAAGGCGACGACGGGTAGCCGGCCTGAGAGGGCGACCGGCCACACTGGGACTGAGACACGGCCCAGACTCCTACGGGAGGCAGCAGTGGGGAATATTGCACAATGGGCGAAAGCCTGATGCAGCGACGCCGCGTGAGGGATGACGGCCTTCGGGTTGTAAACCTCTTTCAGCAGGGAAGAAGCGAAAGTGACGGTACCTGCAGAAGAAGCGCCGGCTAACTACGTGCCAGCAGCCGCGGTAATACGTAGGGCGCGAGCGTTGTCCGGAATTATTGGGCGTAAAGAGCTCGTAGGCGGCTTGTCACGTCGGATGTGAAAGCCCGGGGCTTAACCCCGGGTCTGCATTCGATACGGGCAGGCTAGAGTTCGGTAGGGGAGATCGGAATTCCTGGTGTAGCGGTGAAATGCGCAGATATCAGGAGGAACACCGGTGGCGAAGGCGGATCTCTGGGCCGATACTGACGCTGAGGAGCGAAAGCGTGGGGAGCGAACAGGATTAGATACCCTGGTAGTCCACGCCGTAAACGTTGGGAACTAGGTGTGGGCGACATTCCACGTTGTCCGTGCCGCAGCTAACGCATTAAGTTCCCCGCCTGGGGAGTACGGCCGCAAGGCTAAAACTCAAAGGAATTGACGGGGGCCCGCACAAGCGGCGGAGCATGTGGCTTAATTCGACGCAACGCGAAGAACCTTACCAAGGCTTGACATACACCGGAAAGCTGCAGAGATGTAGCCCCCCTTGTGGTCGGTGTACAGGTGGTGCATGGCTGTCGTCAGCTCGTGTCGTGAGATGTTGGGTTAAGTCCCGCAACGAGCGCAACCCTTGTTCTGTGTTGCCAGCATGCCCTTCGGGGTGATGGGGACTCACAGGAGACTGCCGGGGTCAACTCGGAGGAAGGTGGGGACGACGTCAAGTCATCATGCCCCTTATGTCTTGGGCTGCACACGTGCTACAATGGCCGGTACAATGAGCTGCGATACCGCGAGGTGGAGCGAATCTCAAAAAGCCGGTCTCAGTTCGGATTGGGGTCTGCAACTCGACCCCATGAAGTCGGAGTCGCTAGTAATCGCAGATCAGCATTGCTGCGGTGAATACGTTCCCGGGCCTTGTACACACCGCCCGTCACGTCACGAAAGTCGGTAACACCCGAAGCCGGTGGCCCAACCCCTTGTGGGAGGGAATCGTCGAAGGTGGGACTGGCGATTGGGACGAAGTCGTAACAAGGTAGCCGTACCGGAAGGTGCGGCTGGATCACCTCCTTTCTAAGGAGCACATGGCCGACTGCGAGCGAATGTCTCGCACGGTTAGCTCATGGGTGGAACGTTGACTATTCGGCAAGTTTCCGGATCTTTCCTGCTAGTACTGCTTCGGCGTGGAACGTGGAGAGAAGAGATGGGACTTGTCGGGCACGCTGTTGGGTGTCTGAGGGTGCGAGCGTGAGCTTGTTCCTTCGGGTACCGGCCCCGGTGAAGCATCATCTTTGAGTGGTGTGTGACGGGTGGCTGGTTGTTGCTTGAGAACTGCACAGTGGACGCGAGCATCTGTGGCCAAGTTTTTAAGGGCGCACGGTGGATGCCTTGGCACCAGGAACCGATGAAGGACGTGGGAGGCCACGATAGGCCCCGGGGAGCTGTCAACCGAGCTTTGATCCGGGGGTGTCCGAATGGGGAAACCCGGCAGTCGTCATGGGCTGTCACCCATACCTGAACACATAGGGTATGTGGAGGGAACGCGGGGAAGTGAAACATCTCAGTACCCGCAGGAAGAGAAAACAACCGTGATTCCGGGAGTAGTGGCGAGCGAAACCGGATGAGGCTAAACCGTATGTGTGTGATACCCGGCAGGGGTTGCGCATGCGGGGTTGTGGGAGTGAGCTTCAGCAGTCTGCCGGCTGTTGGGCGAGTCAGAAACCGCATGGATAGGCGAAGGGCATGCGAAAGGCCCGGCGTAGAGGGTAAGACCCCCGTAGCTGAAATCTTTGCGGCTTGCTTGCTCATTTCCCAAGTAGCACGGGGCCCGAGAAATCCCGTGTGAATCTGGCGGGACCACCCGCTAAGCCTAAATATTCCCTGGTGACCGATAGCGGATAGTACCGTGAGGGAATGGTGAAAAGTACCGCGGGAGCGGAGTGAAATAGTACCTGAAACCGTGTGCCTACAAGCCGTGGGAGCGTCGCCGTGTTCTTCGGAGCACGGTCGTGACTGCGTGCCTTTTGAAGAATGAGCCTGCGAGTTTGCGGTGTGTTGCGAGGTTAACCCGTGTGGGGAAGCCGTAGCGAAAGCGAGTCCGAATAGGGCGATTGAGTAGCGCGCCCAAGACCCGAAGCGGAGTGATCTAGCCATGGGCAGGTTGAAGCGGAGGTAAGACTTCGTGGAGGACCGAACCCACCAGGGTTGAAAACCTGGGGGATGACCTGTGGTTAGGGGTGAAAGGCCAATCAAACTCCGTGATAGCTGGTTCTCCCCGAAATGCATTTAGGTGCAGCGTCGTGTGTTTCTTGCCGGAGGTAGAGCACTGGATAGGCGATGGGCCCTACCGGGTTACTGACCTTAGCCAAACTCCGAATGCCGGTAAGTGAGAGCGCGGCAGTGAGACTGTGGGGGATAAGCTCCATGGTCGAGAGGGAAACAGCCCAGAACATCGACTAAGGCCCCTAAGCGTGCGCTAAGTGGGAAAGGATGTGGAGTCGCAGAGACAACCAGGAGGTTGGCTTAGAAGCAGCCACCCTTGAAAGAGTGCGTAATAGCTCACTGGTCAAGTGATTCCGCGCCGACAATGTAGCGGGGCTCAAGCGTACCGCCGAAGTCGTGTCATTGGCATATATAGCCCTAACGGGTGTGCTGATGGGTAGGGGAGCGTCGTGTGCCGGGTGAAGCAGCCGTGGAAACGAGTTGTGGACGGTTCACGAGTGAGAATGCAGGCATGAGTAGCGATTCACACGTGGGAAACGTGTGCGCCGATTGACTAAGGGTTCCTGGGTCAAGCTGATCTGCCCAGGGTAAGTCGGGACCTAAGGCGAGGCCGACAGGCGTAGTCGATGGACAACCGGTTGATATTCCGGTACCCGCTTTGAAGCGCCAAACATCGAATCAGGCGATGCTAAGTCCGTGAAGCCGTCCTGGATCCTTCGGGTGAAGGGGAGTGGTGGAGCCGACGAACCAGACTTGTAGTAGGTGAGTGATGGGGTGACGCAGGAAGGTAGTCCAGCCCGGGCGGTGGTTGTCCCGGGGTAAGGGTGTAGGCCGTGCGGTAGGTAAATCCGTCGCACATATAAGGCTGAGACCTGATGCCGAGCCGATTGTGGTGAAGTGGATGATCCTATGCTGTCGAGAAAAGCCTCTAGCGAGTTTCATGGCGGCCCGTACCCTAAACCGACTCAGGTGGTCAGGTAGAGAATACCGAGGCGTTCGGGTGAACTATGGTTAAGGAACTCGGCAAAATGCCCCCGTAACTTCGGGAGAAGGGGGGCCATTGCTGGTGAGGGAACTTGCTTCCTGAGCTGGTGGTGGCCGCAGAGACCAGCGAGAAGCGACTGTTTACTAAAAACACAGGTCCGTGCGAAGCCGTAAGGCGATGTATACGGACTGACGCCTGCCCGGTGCTGGAACGTTAAGGGGACCGGTTAGTGACCTTTCGGGGTTGCGAAGCTGAGAACTTAAGCGCCAGTAAACGGCGGTGGTAACTATAACCATCCTAAGGTAGCGAAATTCCTTGTCGGGTAAGTTCCGACCTGCACGAATGGCGTAACGACTTCTCGACTGTCTCAACCATAGGCCCGGTGAAATTGCATTACGAGTAAAGATGCTCGTTTCGCGCAGCAGGACGGAAAGACCCCGGGACCTTTACTATAGCTTGATATTGGTGTTCGGTTCGGCTTGTGTAGGATAGGTGGGAGACTGTGAAGCGGGCACGCCAGTGTTCGTGGAGTCATCGTTGAAATACCACTCTGGTCGTGCTGGATGTCTAACCTCGGTCCGTGATCCGGATCAGGGACAGTGTCTGGTGGGTAGTTTAACTGGGGCGGTTGCCTCCTAAAGGGTAACGGAGGCGCCCAAAGGTTCCCTCAGCCTGGTTGGCAATCAGGTGTTGAGTGTAAGTGCACAAGGGAGCTTGACTGTGAGACCGACGGGTCGAGCAGGGACGAAAGTCGGGACTAGTGATCCGGCGGTGGCTTGTGGAAGCGCCGTCGCTCAACGGATAAAAGGTACCCCGGGGATAACAGGCTGATCTTCCCCAAGAGTCCATATCGACGGGATGGTTTGGCACCTCGATGTCGGCTCGTCGCATCCTGGGGCTGGAGTCGGTCCCAAGGGTTGGGCTGTTCGCCCATTAAAGCGGTACGCGAGCTGGGTTTAGAACGTCGTGAGACAGTTCGGTCCCTATCCGCTGTGCGCGTAGGAGTCTTGAGAAGGGCTGTCCCTAGTACGAGAGGACCGGGACGGACGAACCTCTGGTGTGCCAGTTGTTCTGCCAAGGGCATGGCTGGTTGGCTACGTTCGGGAGGGATAACCGCTGAAAGCATCTAAGCGGGAAGCCTGCTTCGAGATGAGGACTCCCACCCACTTGATGGGGTAAGGCTCCCAGTAGACGACTGGGTTGATAGGCCGGATATGGAAGCCAGGTAACTGGTGGAGTTGACCGGTACTAATAGGCCGAGGGCTTGTCCTCAGTTGCTCGCGTCCACTGTGTTGGTTCTGAAGCCACAACCAGGTATGTCCGGTTGTTGTGTTTCATAGTGTTTCGGTGGTTATAGCGTTAGGGAAACGCCCGGTTACATACCGAACCCGGAAGCTAAGCCTTTCAGCGCCGATGGTACTGCAGGGGGGACCCTGTGGGAGAGTAGGACGCCGCCGAACAATCATTGAAGAAAGCCCTGTTGGGAACCTCGGTTCCCGACAGGGCTTTCTTGCTTTTAGGGTGTGCGTCATGCGCTATGACCTGATCATTTTCGACAACGACGGCGTCCTCGTGGACAGCGAGCCGATCGCGAACCGCGTCCTCGCCGCGTACCTCACGGAGTTGGGGCACCCCACCACCTACGAGGAGTCGATCCGGCAGTTCATGGGCTCGGCCATGCACCGCGTTCACGACCTGGTGCTGGAACGCACCGGGCAGCGGCTCCCGGCCGACTTCGACGCCACGTATCACCGGCGTGTCTTCGAGGGCTTCCACCGTGAACTGGAGCCCGTCCCCGGTGTGGTCCGGATTCTGGAGAAGCTGCGAGCGGACGGCGTTCCGTACTGCCTCGCCTCCTCCGGCAGCCACGAGCGGATCCGCGTGGCCCTCCGTAAGACCGGGCTCGACGAACTCTTCGCCGAGAAGCACATCTTCAGCTCGCAGGACGTGGGCCGCGGCAAGCCGGCCCCCGACCTCTTTCTGCACGCCGCCGCCTCGATGGGCGTCGCCCCGGAACGGTGCGCGGTCGTGGAGGACTCCCCGCTCGGTGTCGAGGCCGCCGTGGCCGCCGGCATGGACGTGTTCGGCTACACCGCGATGACGCCCGCGGCGCGGCTCGCCGAGGCCACCGCCCGCTTCACCGCGATGGACGAACTTCCGCCGCTGTTCGGCTGACCGGGCCGCGGCGCCCCGGGCCCGGTGTGGTCTCCCGCGCGGCTTCTCAGTCCGGCGAGCGGCGCCTACCCTCCCTCCCCATGACTGAGACGCGCCCGACGCGCCTGCGACACGCCCGGGCCGCACTGGCCGTCAGCTTCTTCGTCCAGGGCACGGTCTTCGCCCTCCTGGTCACCCGGATACCCGCACTGCAGGATCGTTACGGCGTCCCCGACGCCTGGCTGCCCGGCTTCCTCGCCGCGGTCCCCGTGCTCGCGGGCCTGGCCAGCCTGGGCACCGAGCGCCTCGTCCGGCGGGTCCGACCGCCCACCGTGCTGCGCTGGGCCCAGCTGTCCGTCTGCCTGGCGCTCGTCGCGGCGGGATCGGGGCGGGCGGTGTGGCAACTGGGCCTGGCCCTGGCCGCCTTCGGGCTCTCGGTCGGCGCGCTGGACGCCTCGATGAACATGGTCGGGGTGGGGCTGCAACGGGCGTACGGGCGCAGCATCATCATCGGCTTCCACGCCGCGTACAGCCTCGGTGGGATCGTCGGGGCCTCGCTGGCCTGGGCCGGTGCGCGCGGTGGACTGCCGCTCGGCGCGCTCTACGGGCCCGTCGTGGCGGTGCTGATCCCCGTCGCGCTGGCCGCCGGTCGCTGGTACGCGGCCCCGGCGGCCGCCCCGGAGTCGGCCCCCGGCCCCCAGGCGGCCGGGTCCGTCCCGTCCGCCTCGCCGAACACGCGTCCGCTGCTGCCGCTCTGTCTCGTCATGGCCTTCGCCTTCATCGGCGACGCCACCGTCTCCAACTGGAGCGCCACGTACCTCCAGGACGTGCTGCACAGCTCCGACGCCCTGGCGACCGTGCCGTACAACGTCTACATGGTCACCACCCTGCTCGGCCGGGCCGTCGGCGACCTGACCGTGCGCCGCTTCGGCGCGGTCCGCGTGGTGCGGGCCGGCACGCTGCTCGCGGCCGGCGGCTTCGCGGTGGTCGCGGCGGCGCCCGGCGCCGCGGTGGGGCTGCTCGGCTTCACGCTGCTGGGGCTCGGGCTGTGTGTGATCGTGCCGCAGACCATCGCCGCCGCGGGCTGGCGCTACCCGGAGCCCCGGGCCGCGGAGGCCGCCGTCGCCCGGCTCAACGTCTTCAACTACGTGGGCTTCCTGGTCGGCTCGCCCCTGGTGGGCGCGCTCGGCGCGGTGTGGAGCCTCCGGGGCGCGATGCTGGTGCCGATGGCGCTGGTGCTGGCTACTCTCGGGTACGTCCGACAGTTCGCCGATCAACGTTCCCGATACGGTGAGGCCCATGAGCGGCCGCGCGCAGTTGATGTGGGATGAGGCAGTCACGGGCTACGACTTCGGTCCCGGGCACCCGATGGACCCGGTACGCCTGGCACTGACCATGCGGCTGGTCGAGGCGTTCGGGCTGGATCGCGCGGTCGAGGTGGTCGCCGCCAAGCCGGCCGGGGAGTCCACGCTGCGGCTGGTGCACCGCGAGGACTACATCGCGGCCGTCCGCCGGGCCTCCGCCGCCCCCGAGACCGCCGCCGACCCCGCGTACGGGCTCGGGACCGAGGACGACCCGGCCTTCTCGGGGATGCACGAGGTGTCCGCGCTGATCGCCGGTCAGTCGGTGGCGGCGGCCGAGGCGGTGTGGCGGGGCGACGTGGCGCACGCGGTGAACTTCGCGGGCGGGCTGCACCACGCGATGCCGGGCGGCGCCTCCGGGTTCTGCGTCTACAACGACGCCTCGCTGGCGGTGGCCCGGCTGCTGGAGCTGGGCGCGGAGCGGGTCGCGTACGTGGACGTGGACGTGCACCACGGGGACGGGGTGCAGGCGGCGTTCTGGGACGACCCGCGGGTGCTCACCGTCTCGCTGCACGAACACCCCCGCACCCTCTTCCCGCAGACCGGCTGGCCCGAGGAGAGCGGCGGCGCGGCGGCGCCCGGCGGCGCGGCCAACGTGGCGCTGCCGGCCGGCACCGGGGACGCCGGATGGCTGCGCGCCTTCCACGCCGTCGTACCGGAGCTGCTGGCGGCCTTCCGGCCGCAGGTGCTGGTGACCCAGCACGGCGCCGACACCCACTTCGAGGACCCGCTGGCGCACCTGGCGGTGAGCCTGGACGCGCAGCGCGCGGTGGCCGAGGCGTGCCACGAGCTCGCCCACGAGCTGGCCGACGGGCGGTGGGTGGCGCTGGGCGGGGGCGGCTACGCGGTGGTGGACGTGGTGCCGCGGAGCTGGACGCACCTGGTCGGCATCGCGGCCGGGCGGCCGCTGGCGCCGGAGGCCGAGGTGCCCGAGGAGTGGTCGCACGAGGTGTACCGGCGGACCCGCCAGCCCGGCCCGCGGCGGATGACGGACGGCCGGACCCCGAGCTGGCGGGACTTCGGCGACGGCGGGTACGACCCGGCGGACCGGCTGGACCAAGCCATCCTGGCCACGCGGCGCGCCGTCTTCCCGCACCACGGCCTCATCCCCTGACGCGCCCGCCGACCGTCCCCGCCGGCGGCGGTCGGCGGCCTCGGGAGGGGCCGAAGCCCACGCGTCGTTAGGCCGACCGTGGGCACTCACGGGTGATCTGTGCCGGGTCCGCGCCGTGATCCGCCAGCATCGGTGCCGTGTTGAGTGGCAAGGTCACGACGGCCGCACTGCGCGCGCACCTGCTGGCGGCGCGGCTCGCCGGGCCGGTGGCGACGGAGCGGGAGCAGAGCCTGCGCCGATACCGGCTCTTCGCGGCGCGGGACCCGCGCACGCTGATCGGCATCGAGCCCACGGCCGACTGGTCGCCGGGCGAGGTGCTGCGCCTGATGGGGGAGCGGTGCGGGGTCTCGGTCGACCCCACCCACACCTCGGGGCCCGAGGTGATCGACCCGGAACGTACGATCGAGGCGCTGCGCGCCTTCGCCGACCGGCTCCGGACCGTCGCCGCGAGGGGTGCCCCGGTGCTGCTCGGCACCGGTCATCCGCACCGACTCCTCGGTTTCTACGCCTCGTTGGCCGCCGCTCTCTCGGCGGCGGGCTGCCGAGTCCTCACCCCCGCGCAGGGGCGATGTATCGACATAACGACCCGGTTCGGAGTACGCACGCACCACCTCGCCTACGTACGGGGGGTGGCGCTGGTGCGGGAAAGCGGAGTCCCCGGACCGGGCCCGGGGCCTGGCGCGCACAGCCATTCGCCGCTGCCGGTTCGGGTCGCGCTCGGGGCCGCGGCGGAGGCCGGCGGCCCGCTGCCCGAACTTGTCATCGGGGACCACGGATGGGTCTGCGGAGCAGGTCAGCTGGGCATTGAGAGCATGGGGCTGGCGGACGTCGACGACCCGGCGCCGTTCGTCGCAGAGGCCGAGGGGTGGGTGTCCGTGGTGGTTCCGCTTGATGACGCTGCGCGGTCTGATTACTACCGACCGCTTACTCGCTATGTACTCAATCGAGCGTGTCTGTCACAGTAGGCGTCCGATCGCAACTCCTCTTCCCCACTCGCATCACGCGCCCCTAACCTGGGGAGGAGCGCGCATGCGAGCAGGAGTCACCGGAGGGGAAGCCGGTGCCCGACATGTGCGGAAGGTTCAGGTGTGTCATGGCTGCTGGCGATAGGCAACCTCTGAATGAGGTTCAGTTCCTGACCGTGGCGGAAGTCGCCTCGGTGATGCGAGTGTCCAAGATGACCGTGTACCGCCTGGTGCACAGTGGTCATCTGCCGGCGATTCGGGTGGGGAGGTCCTTCCGAGTCCCAGAGCAGGCGGTTCATGAATACCTCCGCGAGAGTTATGTGGGGGTCGAGTCCGCCTGACGACCCCCCTCGGATTACGTCGTTCGCCCGGTGCCGGGTAGGCTGGCCCGATGTAGGTCGTGTGGGCTCGGACGCCCCGCACCGAGTGAATTCGAAGTGAGCGAGGGTAGTCGTGGGCTCTGTTATCAAGAAGCGGCGTAAGCGGATGGCCAAGAAGAAGCACCGCAAGCTGCTCAAGCGCACCCGCGTCCAGCGTCGCAACAAGAAGTAAGCGGCACTGTGCACGTCTCGCAGCCCCTCACCGGCCGGTGGGGGGCTGCGGTGCGTTCCGCCCCGGCGGCCTGTCACCGGCCCCGCCCCGGTCCGCCCGGCCGTGCGGCCCCCGAGGACCCGACCACCCCGGCCGGCGGCTCCGCCGGCGCCTCCGGCTGAAAACACGGCGCTTCGCCTCGGGTGGTCATCACAGCGCAACATCGAGTCGATACCGTGGCGACACAGCCCGGCTTGGGCGAGGGTGAGAAGAAAGGCGCTGGTCTTGGGGAAGATCGTGCTCGTCACCGGAGTCGCACGGCAGCTCGGCGGGCGTTTCGTGCGCCGCATCCAGCGTGAGCCCGACGTCGATCGGGTGATCGGGGTGGACGCCGTGGCCCCCGAGCACCATCTGGGCGGTGCCGATTTCGTACGGGCCGACATCCGCCAGCCCACCATCGGCAAGCTCCTCGCCGAGACCGGGGTCGACACGGTCGTCCATATGGACGTCAACGGCACCCCGCTCGGCCCGCGCGGCAGCCGGACGACGGTCAAGGAGACCAACGTCATCGGCACCATGCAGCTCCTCGGCGCCTGCCAGAAGGCGCCCTCGGTGCGGCGGCTGGTGGTCAAGTCCAGCACCAGCGTCTACGGCTCCGCCCCCCGCGACCCGGCCGTCTTCGGCGAGAGCACCCCGCCCAAGTCGCTGCCCAGCGGGGGCTTCGCCAAGGACACCGTCGAGGTCGAGGGCTATGTCCGCGGCTTCGCCCGGCGCCGCCCGGACGTCGCCGTCTGCGTGCTGCGCTTCGCCAACATCCTCGGCCCCTGCGCCGACTCCCCGCTCGCCGAGTACTTCGCGCTGCCGCTGCTGCCCACCGTCGTGGGCTACGACCCGCGGCTGCAGTTCGTGCACGAGGAGGACGCCATCGAGGTGCTGCGGATCGCCGCCTCCGAGCCGCGCCGCGCCACCCTCAACAGCGGCACGTTCAACATCGCCGGGGACGGCGTGCTGCTGCTCTCCCAGGCCGCCCGGCGGCTCGGCCGCCCCACGGTCCCGCTGCCGTTGCCCGCCCTCACCTGGGCCCGTACCGCGCTGCGCTTCGCCGGCATCACCGACTTCTCACCCGAGCAGGTCCGGCTGCTGACCCACGGCCGCGTGGTCGCCACGCAGCAGATGCGCGAGACGCTAGGGTTCGAACCGAAGTACACGACCGCGGACGCCTTCGCGGACTACGTGCGCAGCCGCGGCCCCGGGCTGCTGCCGCCCCAGTCCCTCGCCCGTACCGTCGACCGGCTCGCCGCGGTGCTGCCCGCGGCCCCCGGCCGCGGCCAGAACTGAGGAGCGCATCCAGCATGGCGGACGCCAAGGTCATTCCGTTCGGCGAGGAACCCCGGTCCCGTCGCAAGCACGGCGCCACGTTCACCGGGTCCGGCTCCGGGGCCGGCACCGGGTCCGGGGCGGGGCGCGACCGGTCGCAGAGCCCGCTCAAGCCCGTACCGCCGCAGCGCGAGGAGGACGAGCGGTTCAGCGCGCGGGAGGAGGCCGGGCGGTCGTCCGCCGGGACGACGGGCCCGACGGGCGCGGGCCGCTGGGAGCGCCGGGTCGCTCACGGGCTGAACTTCCTGCGCAGACGGCTCACCGGCGACTACGAGGTCGACGACTTCGGCTACGACCCCGAGCTGACCGAGCAGGTCCTGATGTCGCTGCTGCGCCCGGTGTACGAGAAGTACTTCCGGGTCGAGGTGAAGGGCATCGAGAACATCCCGAGCAGCGGTGGCGCCCTGGTGGTCGCCAACCACTCCGGGGTGCTGCCGCTGGACGGCCTGATGCTCCAGGTGGCGGTGCACGACCACCACCCCGCCGACCGGAACCTGCGGCTGCTCGCGGCCGACCTGGTCTTCATGCTGCCGGTCGTCAACGAGCTGGCCCGGAAGGCCGGACACACCCTCGCCTGCGCCGAGGACGCCCAGCTGCTGCTGGAGCGGGGCGAGGTGGTCGGGGTGATGCCGGAGGGCTTCAAGGGCCTGGGCAAGCCGTTCGGGGAGCGCTACAAGCTGCAGCGCTTCGGCCGTGGCGGCTTCGTGTCGACGGCGTTGCGGGCCGGCGTGCCGATCGTGCCGTGCTCGATCGTCGGCGCCGAGGAGATCTACCCGATGGTCGGCAACGCCCGCACCCTCGCCCGGCTGTTGGGCTTCCCGTACTTCCCGATCACCCCGACCTTCCCGCTGCTGGGCCCCCTGGGCGCGGTGCCGCTGCCGACCAAATGGACCATCCAGTTCGGCGAGCCCATTCCCACCGACGGCCATCCGCCGGAGGCCGCGGACGACCCGATGCTGATGTTCAACCTGACGGACCAGGTGCGCGAAACGATTCAGCACACGCTGTACAAGCTGCTGGTGCAGCGGCGGTCGGTGTTCTTCTGAGGCCGGCGGTCCGCTGAGAACCCGCCTCCTCACGAAGACCCCGAAGAAGGCCCCGAGCACGTAGACCCGAACGCGAAGAACCCGAACACGAAGGCCCCCGACGCGGGTGACGCGTCGGGGGCCTTCGTACATCCCCTAGCTCGGCGAATCCTCCGTGCTCAGACCCAGGTCCGGGAGCAGCTCGGGCAGGAGCGGCGGGAGGGTGATGTCCGGCTTGGGCGTGCCCTCGCCGGAGACGGCACCGCCACTGGTGCTGGGGGTGGGCAGCAGGCCGCCGCCGTCCTCGCGCGACGGGTCCAGCAGGTCGTCCGCCCCGTCGAGCAGGCCGCCGCGTGGCTTCTCCTGCTCGCTGGCGGCCGGGCTGCT
The DNA here is from genome assembly GCF_007595705.1 of Streptomyces sp. SAJ15. Classification (GTDB taxonomy): domain Bacteria; phylum Actinomycetota; class Actinomycetes; order Streptomycetales; family Streptomycetaceae; genus Streptomyces. Next base: position 12,931 of record NZ_NISY01000001.1, read on the forward strand.
GGCCGGTGTGCGACCGCCCTCGCTGCCACCGCCGGCCCGCTGATCGTCCGAGGCGGCCGCGGACGGACGCGGGGGCTGGTGCGCGCGGCCGGACTCGGGGGCGCTGTGCGGCGGGCCGGCACCCGGCTCGGCCTCGACGGCGGGGCTGTCCACGCCCGGGCCGGGCGGGAGCAGCGAGCGCAGCGGACGGACCTGCTCGTCTATGGCGACCAGCACCGAGTTCACCTCATCGCCGACGTCCCACAGCTGCACCGGCAGCTCCTCGCGCAGCTGGCTCCAGCCCTCGCGGTGGGACTTGGCGAAGGAGGAGAGCGCCCGGATCGGGTCCAGGTCGCCGTCGCGCTCGTAGACCCGGCGCAGCAGCCGGTGGCCTTCCGCGGCGTCGTGCCGCATGCCGGACAGCGCCCGGCGGATCTCGCCCAGCGACTCGTGGTCGAGGTCGCCGGAGCGGCCGCGCTCCATGAGTCGGCGGGCCTCGCTCATCCGGGTGGAGGCGTGGTCCAGATAGATGCGGCCGCGGTCCTCGTCACCGTCGGCCATGTCCAGCTTGAAGTCCTCCATGCCCCGCTTGACCCCGTAGAGCGTGTCGCCGGGCAGGGCGTCGGAGCTGGCCGCGGCGACGCCACCGAGCGCGCCCGCCGCCACGCCGACGGTGAGCCCGCCCGCCGCCAACCCCTTGGTCCAGCGCGACCTGGGCCGGAGTCTGGTCAGCGACTTCGCGCGATGGGCGCCGCGGCCGGCCCGCTGCTCGGGCAGGCGTGAGCCGCCCTCCGCGAAGGCCGTTTCCATGGCCGCGATCAGCTGTGCCCGCTGCGTGGTCCTGACTTCGGGGTCCAACTCCGGTGCCGGCAGCCCGCCGAGCCCACTCGCCAGAGCCAGCAGCCGGACACACTCGGTACTCTCCGCCGAAGTGTTGTCGGGCCGCTCAGCCTGGGTGGCGCCCTGGAGATCCGCGTCGCGGTCCTCCAAGGCATCCAGGGCCTGGGCGAAGGCGTTCGCCCGCCGGTGCGCCGATACGTTCGCGATCACAGGCGGCACCTCCTCTCGTCTCAAGACGTCGACTCCCCAGGACACCTGGAAGGTTGCACGCCTGGCCCGCGCCACTCCATCGAACGAGTGGGGAACGGGCATGTGGCGTGACCGCTGGGAGCCTGCATCCCGGACAACGAGCGGTGCGGGACTGGGGTTACGCGGTCCGGATGATCGGAACGCGCGGCCCGCTCGCTACCTCGCGTCCTCCGGGAGGAGCCGGGCCAGAGTGCGGACGGCTCGGTACTGGAGGGTCTTGATCGCGCCTTCGTTCTTCCCCATCACCCGCGCGGTCTCGGCGACCGACAGGCCCTGGAGGAAGCGGAGGGTGACGCACTCCTGCTGTTGCGGGTTGAGCTTGCGGACGGCTTGCAACAGCGCGGCGTTGGAAAGGGATTCGAGGACGGAGTCCTCGGGGCTGCGCTCGACCTCGTTGGCGTCGAGCATCTCCCCGGTGGTGACCTCCAGCCGGAAGCGGGAGGACTTGAAGTGGTCGGCGACGAGGTTGCGCGCGATCGTCACCAGCCAGGCGCCGAAGTCGCGGCCCTGCCAGGTGAAGGTGCCGATGCGACGCAGGGCGCGCAGGAAGGTCTCGCTGGTGAGGTCCTCGGCGGTGGCCCGGCCTCCGACCCGGTAGTAGATGTAGCGGTAGACGGTGTCGGCGTACTGGTCGTACAGCCGCCCGAAGGCTTCGGCCTCACCGGCCTGGGCGCGTTCGACCAGGTCCATCATGCGGCGGCTGTCGCTGTCGGCGCTGGGACGGCGGGCGGTGGAGGTGGCGCTACGGGCTCGTCTGCCGACCGCCGCACCGCCGTCGGCCAGGGCGTAGCACGGGCTGGCGGAACCGGCGGGCGCGGGTGTGGCGAAGGCGGGGACGGCATACGCGGTGGGGACAAGTCCGCGCAGACAGTCGAGGACTGTCGCGCGAAGCGTAGCCAGGCCCGAGGCGTCAACCCCGACGTGTGGGTACACGGGACTCCCAGAGGCAGAGCTTCCATCACGTGCAGTGCGGGACCGTTCACCCGTCGTAGGGACGTGTGGGTACCGGTTTGCGTCTGAGGAGAATAACGCTTCGTACAGGCGACGCTACACCCAGTTGCTCAAATCATCGATTCCGTCTGCTCCGTTATGGATTCGCGTTCGATCAAGTACCAGATATCGACCGCGAATTGACCGGATCGGTTCGTGACCTGCCTGGTTGCATGGCGTGTTGTGGCAAACCGGCGATGGCGGGACTGAGGGGGGCCATGTGGGGTAGGAAGGAAAGATTGACGGATTCCGGGCCGGCTGTGACCGAACGTGATCCGCCGACGGCCGGTGACCGAAAGTGATCCGCAAGTTCAGTGGACCGGCGTAGTTGACGGTTCAGCCGGTTATCTCATCGTCATACCGGTCAGCCGGGTTCGACCGGGTCCGGCCGGGTTCGACCGGATAGGGCCGGGGAGGGCCGGCTCGGCGGTCAGCGGCGGCGTCGGTGGGCGGCCACCGCGGCGGCCGCGCCGCCCGCCAGCGCCCCGAGCCCGGCCGCGGCCGGGATGCCCACCTTGGCCGCCTTCCGTCCGGTGCGGTAGTCGCGCAGCCGCCAGCCGTGGGACCGCGCGTGCTTGCGCAGTCGGCTGTCGGGGTTGACGGCGTAGGGGTGCCCCACGATCGAGAGCATCGGGATGTCGTTGGCGGAGTCGCTGTAGGCCGCGCAGCGCGTCAGGTCCAGGCCCTCCGCCGTCGCCAGCGCGCGCACCGCCTCGGCCTTCGCGGGGCCGTGCAGCGGCTCGCCGACCAGCTTGCCGGTGTAGACGCCGCCGACCGACTCGGCGACGGTGCCCAGCGCGCCGGTGAGCCCCAGCCGCCTGGCGATGATCGTCGCGGTCTCCACCGGCGCGGCGGTCACCAGCCACACCTTCTGCCCGGCGTCCAGGTGGGCCTGGGCCAGGGCGCGGGTGCCGGGCCAGATCCGCTCCGCCATGTACTCGTCGTAGATGTCCTCGCCGATCGCCATCAGTTCGGCGACGCGGTGGCCCTTGACGATGGACAGGGCGCTGTTGCGCGCGTCCTCCATATGGGCCGGGTCCTCGACCCCGGCCACCCGGAACCAGGTCTGCTGCCAGGCGAAGCGGGCCAGCTCGCGCTTGCGGAAGAAATGGCGCTTGTACAGGCCGCGGCCCAGGTGGAAGATGGCGGCGCCCTGCATCACGGTGTTGTCGAGGTCGAAGAAGGCGGCCGCCCGCACGTCGCCGACGACGGGGAACTCGGGCTCCCGCACCGCTTCCCGAGGTGCGGCTTCCGCTTCCGCTTCGACCGCGAGCTGCGCGTCCCGCTCCTGCGCGGTCTTCCGCGCGGCCTCGGCGGCGGCCTCGCCGGCCAGCACGCTGCGCGCGGTGGCAAAGCGATTACGGCGGGTCAACCATCCCAGTGCGGCCATGGCGCGAGCATAGCCAGTTTGTTCGGTGCATCCTTCAGGCGGCCGGGTTCAGCGGTGTGAACTTTGCGGGACCGCCCCATGGCGACGGGGGTGGGCGGAGCGGTCCGTTCCAGCGGCCCGACGCGCGGCGCGGCCGCCGAACCGGCGTCGGCCCCGCCACGCGGCAGGGGGTGGTTCCCAGGCGACGGCCCCTCGCCAGGGGCGTTCCGGATGCGCCCAGCCCGGGTCGACGACCCCGCGCTGGGAGGCGGTCAGCCGCCGAGCGCCTTGCGCAGTCGCTGCGGGTTGACCCGCCAGAAGTCGTGCTGCTCGCCGTCGATCAGGATCACCGGGATCTGCTCCCAGTACTTGCGGTAGAGCTCCTCGTCCTGGGTGATGTCCTTCTTCTCCCAGGGGGCGCCCAGCTCGCCGCAGATCTCCTCGATCACCGCCTGTGCGTCGTCGCACAGATGGCAGCCGGGCTTGCCGATCAGGGTGACGGTGCGCTCGGTGGGCTTCTTGCGGTCGGTGCGGCGCAGCAGCGGGCTCATGTGTGTCATTGTCTCCTGCCGCCCCGCTCGCCTCCCGCACGGTTCGCACCGCCCGTCGTTCGAACCGACGAGTAGGGATTCGTGCGTCTGGTCGATTACCATCATGGGCGATTTGTTGGTGTCCGGGGGTTAAGCGGTGAGGAGTGGGCGCGGATGCTGTCGTCGACTCCTTCGCGGTACCGGAGTGTCGGACGTGAACGGTGGGACCTGGGATGTGGTTCCACGAACGGCCCGATGGGGCGCGTGACCCCGGTCACTTTGGTCGGACAAAGCGGACACCATCTTTGTGCACGCGTTCACAAAGACATAGCCTGCTGTCGACGGGGCGGTCATCGTGCATCCAGCCGCCCACAGCCCCGCTCTACCCGCAGGAGCACCGTGGCAACTGGCCGAACTCACCGACCGGCGACCCGAAGCCGAGGGATTCCCGAGGCCACGGTCGCCCGGCTACCGCTGTATCTGCGTGCGCTGACCGCGCTCTCCGAGCGTTCGGTCCCCACGGTCTCCTCCGAGGAACTCGCGGCCGCCGCCGGAGTCAACTCCGCGAAGCTGCGCAAGGACTTCTCGTACCTCGGTTCGTACGGCACCCGGGGCGTCGGCTACGACGTCGAGTACCTCGTCTACCAGATCTCGCGTGAGCTCGGCCTCACCCAGGACTGGCCGGTCGTGATCGTCGGCATCGGTAACCTCGGCGCGGCCCTCGCCAACTACGGCGGCTTCGCCTCCCGCGGCTTCCGCGTCGCCGCGCTGATCGACGCCGACCCGGCCATGGCGGGCAAGCCGGTCGCGGGCATCCCCGTGCAGCACACCGACGAGCTCGAAAAGATCATCACCGAAAACGGGGTCTCCATCGGCGTCATCGCCACCCCGGCCGGCGCGGCCCAGCAGGTCTGCGACCGACTGGTGGCCGCCGGGGTGACCTCGATCCTGAACTTCGCGCCGACCGTGCTGACCGTTCCGGACGGCGTGGACGTGCGCAAGGTCGACCTCTCCATAGAGCTGCAGATCCTCGCCTTCCACGAGCAGCGCAAGGCGGGCGAGGAGCCGGGACAGGAGGCGGAGTCGGCCGAGGCGGCCGCCGCCGCGACCGCTCCCGCCGTCCCGGCCACCACCGCCGCCACCGCTCCGGTGACCCGCGCGGGCGGCGGGGGCTCCGCCGAGGGCGGCCGACAGCAGGGGCCTGACGGGGACGTGCCCGCCGTGATGCCGGCATGAGTCTCCTCGTCGTCGGCCTGAGCCACCGCTCCGCACCCGTGAGCGTGCTGGAGCGCGCCTCCCTCACCGCCGAGCAGCAGGCCAAGCTGCTCCACGACACCCTGGCCGCGGAGCCCGCGACCGAGGGTGCGGTGCTGGCCACCTGCAACCGCATCGAGCTCTACGCCGACGTCGACAAGTTCCACGCCGGCGTCGCCGAGCTCTCCACGCTGCTCGCCCAGCACACCGGCGTCGGCCTGGACGAGCTCACCCCTTATCTCTATGTGCACTACGAGGACCGGGCCGTCCACCACCTCTTCTCGGTGGCCTGCGGGCTGGACTCCATGGTCGTCGGCGAGGGCCAGATCCTCGGCCAGATCAAGGACGGCCTCGCCCTGGCCCAGGAGCTGCACACCGCCGGCCGGCTGCTGAACGACCTGTTCCAGCAGGCGCTGCGGGTCGGCAAGCGCGCCCACAGCGAGACCGGCATCGACAAGGCCGGCCAGTCCCTGGTCACCTTCGGCCTGGAGCAGCTCGCCGGCGCCACCCCGGTGCCCCAGTGGGCCGCCGGCAAGCGCGCCCTGGTCATCGGCGCCGGTTCCATGTCCTCCCTGGCCGCGACCACCCTGGCGCGCGCCGGTGTGGCAGAACTGGTGATCGCCAACAGGACGTTGGAGCGGGCCCAGCGGCTGGCGACGAGCCTGACCGAGGGTGGCGCGGACGCTACGCGCGGCGACTTCGCCGCGGCCGCCGCCGACGCGACCTCCTGCACCGGGGATCAGTGCCCGGTCGGCGCCACGGGCGCGCCGGGTGGCGACGCCGCGAAGGTCCTGTCCGAGGGCGCCCCCGCGGCGGCCGTCCACCTCCTGCCCGGCGCGCCGGCGGCGTCCCGCGCGGACGCGCTCACCGCCCGCGCGGTCCCCATGGCCGCGGTCGCCGACGAGCTTCCGCACGCGGACGTGGTCGTCTCCTGCACCGGCGCGGCCGGTCTGGTGCTGACCGCCGAGGCGCTGACCGCCGCGCTCTCGCGGCGCGCCGGCGGGCCGGCGGTGGCGCTGCTGGACCTGGCGATGCCCCGCGACATCGACGCCGCCGCGCACGAGCTCGACGGGGTGCGCCTCGTCGACATCGAGACCCTCGCGGAGGCGTCCGCGGACGCCCCGATGGCCGCCGACGTCGACCAGGTGCGCTCCATCGTCTCCGCCGAGGTCGCGGCGTTCGGCGCCGCCCAGCGGGCGGCGCACATCACCCCGACCGTGGTCGCCCTGCGCACCATGGCCGCCGACGTCGTGGCCAGCGAGATCGCCCGACTGGACGGGCGGCTCCCCGATCTGGACGACAAGCAGCGCGCCGAGATCACCCAGACGGTGCGCCGGGTCGTCGACAAGCTCCTGCACGCTCCCACCGTGCGGGTCAAGCAGCTCGCGTCCACCCCCGGCGGCGCCGGGTACGCGGACGCACTGCGGGAACTCTTCGACCTCGACCCGCAGGCGGTCGCCGCCATGAGCCGGGCCGATATGGCCGACCCGAACAATGCGAATCGAGGGCGGGCATGAACACCGCAGCCCCCAGCCCCGGCGCCACACTGCGCCTGGGCACCCGCCGCAGCACGCTCGCGATGGCCCAGTCCGGGCAGATCGCCGAGGCCGTGCGCGCGCTGACCGGCCGACCCGTCGAGCTGGTCGAGATCACCACGTACGGCGACACCTCACGGGAGCACCTGGCGCAGATCGGCGGCACCGGCGTGTTCGTCTCGGCGCTGCGCGACGCGCTGCTCGCCGGCGAGATCGACTTCGCCGTGCACTCGCTGAAGGACCTGCCGACCGCCGAGCCCGAGGGGCTCACGCTGGCCGCGATCCCGCGCCGCGAGGACCCGCGCGATGCGCTGATCGCCCGCGACGGGCTCCGTTTCGAGCAGCTGCCCGACGGGGCGCGCGTCGGCACCGGGTCGCCGCGCCGCATGGCGCAGCTCAACGCCTGGGCCCGCGCGGTGGGCCGGGAGATCGAGACCGTGCCGATCCGCGGCAACATCGACACCCGGCTCGGCTATGTGCGCTCCGGTGAGCTCGACGCGGTGGTGCTGGCCGCCGCCGGGCTCACCCGCATCGGCCGGATCGCCGAGGCCACCGAGGTCCTGGACCCGGCCCATGTTCTGCCCGCCCCCGGCCAGGGGGCCCTGGCAGTCGAGTGTCGCGCTCCGCACGATGTGCGCAGCGCGGACCTCGCCGCCCGACTCGCCGAGCTCGACGACCCGTACACTCGGGTCGCCGTGACCGCCGAGCGTTCCCTGCTCGCCGCCCTGGAGGCCGGCTGCAGCGCACCCGTGGGTGCGCTGGCCGACCTGTTGGCCGACGGTCAGGTTGTCACCGAAATGCGCCTGCGCGGCGTCGTCGGCTCGACCGACGGCTCCACGCTGGTGCAGCTGTCCACCACCGGTCCCGTGCCCGCGTCGCCCGCCGACGCCACGGCCCTCGGTCGCGAACTCGCGGCCGAGATGCTCGCGAAGGGTGCGGCCGGTCTGATGGGGGAGCGAGCACATTGAACCCCACCGCCCCGAACCACCCCGGCTGCGGGCACGTCACCTTTTTGGGTGCCGGCCCCGGAGACCCCGGACTGCTGACACTGCGCGCCGTGGAGGCACTCGCCGCCGCGGACGTGCTGATCGCGGATCCGCACGTGCTCGACGTGGTGCGCACCCATGTGCGGCCGGCCGTCGCCGCGGACGCTCAGGGCGCGCCGCGGCAGGCGGACGCTGACGAGACGTCAAGCGCCGCCGCTGCCCCCGTGCTAGAGGACGTCGCCAATCTTGTCATGGCGGCCGCGCGCGCCGGCAAGCGGGTCGTCCGTGCGGTCCCGGGCGACCCCGGCCTGGACGGCGACGCCGCCGAGGAGATGCTCGCCTGCGCCACCGAGGGCATCGCCTTCGAGGTGGTGCCGGGCGTGGCGGCCGCGGTCGGCGTGCCCGCCTACGCCGGCGTGCCGCTGCGGGACAGCAGTGGCGGCGGGGTCCGTTTCGTGGACGCCCGCGCCGCCGACGAGCGCTGCTGGAGCGAGGCCGGCGGCTCGGACGCGACCACCGTCGTCTCCGCCACCCTGGAGACGATCGCGGCCGCGGCGGGCGAGCTGGTGGCGGCGGGGCGCAAGCCCGACACGCCGCTGACCGTGACCATCGCCGGCACCACCACCCGCCAGCGCACCTGGACCGCGACCCTGGGCAGCATCGCCCAGGTGCTCAAGGCCGCGAAGGTGCTGCCCTCGCCGCAGGGCGCACAGCCGGTCATAGCCGTGGTCGGCGAGCGCAGCGCGGCGGAGCAGCGGGACCAGCTGTCCTGGTTCGAGTCCAAGCCGCTGTTCGGCTGGAACGTCCTGGTGCCGCGCACCAAGGAGCAGGCCGCCTCGCTCTCCGACCAGTTGCGCTCCTACGGCGCGGTGCCCAAGGAGGTGCCGACCATCGCGGTCGAGCCGCCGCGCACCCCGCAGCAGATGGAGCGGGCGGTCAAGGGCCTGGTCACGGGCCGCTACGAGTGGATCGCCTTCACCTCGGTCAACGCCGTCAAGGCGGTCCGGGAGAAGTTCGAGGAGTACGGCCTGGACGCCCGCGCGTTCGCCGGCATCAAGGTCGCCGCGGTGGGCGAGCAGACCGCGAAGGCGCTGGTGGAGTTCGGCGTGAAGCCGGACCTGGTGCCCAGCGGGGAGCAGTCGGCCGCCGGTCTGCTGGAGGACTGGCCGCCGTACGACCCGGTCTTCGACCCGATCGACCGCGTCTTCCTGCCGCGGGCCGATATCGCCACCGAGACGCTGGTGGCCGGGCTCATCGAGCTGGGCTGGGAGGTCGACGACGTCACGGCGTACCGCACCGTGCGCGCCTCGCCGCCCCCGGCCGAGACCCGCGAGGCCATCAAGGGCGGCGGCTTCGACGCGGTGCTGTTCACCTCGTCGTCGACCGTGCGGAACCTGGTCGGCATCGCGGGCAAGCCACACAATGTCACCGTCATCGCCTGCATCGGCCCGGCCACCGCGAAGACCGCGGAGGAGCACGGCCTGCGGGTGGATGTGCTGTCGCCCGAGCCCTCGGTGCACAAGCTGGCCGAGGCGCTCGCCGAGTTCGGCGCGGCGCGGCGCCAGGCCGCGATCGAGGCCGGGGACCCGGTCACCCGCCCGAGCGAGCGGCGGCCCGGATCGCGTAGGAGGGCACGTTCATGACCACGCACGACTCCCGCTACGGCGGCTTCCCCGGCGCCCGTCCGCGCCGGCTGCGAACCACCGCGGCCATGCGTCGGATGGTCGCCGAGACCCGGCTGCACCCGGCGGAGCTGATCCTGCCGGCGTTCGTACGGGAGGGCATCGCCGAGCCGGCGCCGCTGGCCTCGATGCCGGGAGTCGTCCAGCACACCCGTGACACGCTGCGGAAGGCGGCCGCCGAGGCGGTCGCCGCGGGCGTGGGCGGGATCATGCTGTTCGGGGTGCCGGAGGAGAGCAAGAAGGACGCGGTCGGCACCCCCGGCACCGATCCGGACGGCATCCTCCAGGTCGCCATCCGGGATGTGAAGGCCGAGGTCGGCGACGATCTGGTCGTCATGTCCGACCTGTGTCTGGACGAGCACACCGACCACGGCCACTGCGGGGTGCTGGACTCCGCCGGCCGGGTGGACAACGACGCGACGCTGGAGCGGTACGCGGAGATGGCCCGGGCGCAGGCCGACGCGGGCGTCCACGCGGTGGGTCCCAGCGGGATGATGGACGGCCAGGTGCGGGTCGTCCGCGAGGCCCTGGACGGCGCCGGCCACCAGGACGTCTCCATCCTGGCCTACACCGCGAAGTACGCCTCCGCCTTCTACGGCCCGTTCCGTGAGGCGGTCGGCTCCTCGCTCCAGGGCGACCGCAAGACGTACCAGCAGGACCCGGCCAACGCCCGCGAGTCGCTGCGCGAGCTGGCGCTGGACCTGGCCGAGGGCGCCGACATGGTCATGGTGAAGCCCGCGCTGCCGTACCTGGACATCCTGAGCCGGATCGCCGACGCGGTGGACGTGCCGGTGGCCGCGTACCAGATCTCCGGCGAGTACGCGATGGTCGAGGCGGCCGCGGCGAACGGCTGGATCGACCGGGACCGGGCGATCATGGAGACGCTCACCTCGATCCGTCGGGCCGGCGCCGGGATGATCCTCACCTACTGGGCGACGGAGGTCGCGCAGCGGCTGCGGCGCGGCGAGTAGCCCCCGAGCACGACGAAGGCCGCCGGCCGCACCCCCTCGGATGCGACCGGCGGCCGTCGCGCGTACCGGGTCGAGTCCGCCGGATCAGCGGACGGCGGTCCAGGAGTGCGCGACATCGACGATGACCTTGTCACCGGACTGCTGCACCCGGAACGGCAGCTTGGCACGGGTGCCGACGGCGACCTGGGTCTGGCCCTCGAAGCTGGCGCCGAAGCGGGTGTCCTTGAAGGTCTTGAATCCGGAGATGTTCACACCGGGCAGCGTCTTGCCGGCCTTGCCCGGGTACGTGGGCTTGCCGGTCTCCGGGTTGTAGCTCGGCGCGGAGACGAAGACCTGAAGGATGGCGCCGCCGTTGACCGGAATGTGGTCGCCGGAGCCGTCCTGGTAGAACTTGTCGACATAGCCGACGTGGAAGCCGACCGGCTTGGCGGTCGAGCTGCCGGGGACGTTGAAGACCAGGCGGTCGAAGCACTCGTGCTTGCTGGCGGTGGTGCCGGTCAGCGGCTTGTAGGCCGAGGTCTTGCCGGACTTGTCGCCGCTGCCCCAGGTGACGGCGCAGTTCGCCGCCTTGGACGCCTTGGCGGTCTTGATCACAATCTTCGTCGGCGCGGCGTCGGCCGTCCCCGCCGTCGCCGCGAGCCCTGCGCCCGCCAGTGCGAGCGCCGTTACCGCGGTCCCCCACCGTCGCATGTTCCTACCCCCAAAGAGATCGAGTACGGGTCCGTAGTGTGTGACGGTCCGTAGGGCTCAGGGGTTGCCCCGGTGCGACTTTCGGTCACTCGGATGATCAAGTTGTCGTGAAAGCAGCGCAGTTGACGGGAGCGATCGGACAGCAGCCCCCAAGTGCCCACGTAAACAGCCTAGTTGGTGTTTTCGGTCGGGTCGGCGGCGGTCGCCCAGGCCGACTCGGCGGCCTCCCGCGCGGCGTCCCCGTCGGCCGGCAGCCCGGCGCCGCGCAGCGCCCCGGCCAGGGCGTCCAGGCAGCGCAGCACCGTGTCGAGCGTGGCGTCCGGGCCGTAGTGGTTGACCCGGACCATCTCCTTGGCGAGCGCCCCACCGCCCGCCACCAGCGGCAGCGAACCGTCCGCGGCGGCCGCCACCAGCTCGCGGGCGTCCAGCGCCGCCGGGGCGCGCAGTGTGGTGGCCACCGGCGCCGCGTCGCGGGCCGCGGTGACGTACGGGCGCAGCCGGCGGTCCGCGGGCGCCTCGGGACCGGACAGCACGAGCGCGCCGGCGCGCGTGGCGGCCGCCGCCGCGCGGTGCCGCGCGATGGCCGCGTCCAGACCGCCGGTCTCCTCGATGCGGTCGACGCACGCCTCCAGGGCGAGCATCTCCAACTGGGCCGGGGCGTGCGGAAGGACGGCGCGGCCGGTGTCGACCCAGCGCTCCTTCCAGTCCAGCAGCGACAGGTAGGAGCGGCGCGGCGCGAACGGGTTGTCCAGGATGCGCTCCCAGGCGCGGGCGCTGACCGACACCGCCGACACCCCGGCGGGCCCGCCCATCGCCTTCTGCGCGCCGATCACGCACAGGTCCACGCCCCACGCGTCGGTCAGCAGCGGCTCGGCCGCCACCGAGGCCACCGCGTCCAGCATCAGCAGCGCCCCGTGGTCCCGGACCGCCGCGGCGATCTCCGCCACCGGGTTGGTGTTGCCGGTCGCCGCCTCCGCGTGCACCAGCGAGACCAGCTCCACCCCCGAGTGCTCCGCCAGCGCCGCCGCGACCAACTCGGCCGAGGCGGCGGTGTCATACGGGACCTCGATGTCCACCACCGTGGTGCCGCAGTCCCGCAGCCAGCCGCCGAAGGTCTGTCCGTACGGCCCCGTGACCACGTTCAGCGCGGTCGCCCCCGGCCGGGCCGCGCTCCGTATGGACCCCTCCAGCGGAAGCAGCGCCTCGCCCTGCGTCACGATCACATCGGCGGCGGTGCCCATCACCCGCGCCACCCGCCGCTCGATGGCGGCGAAACGCTCGGCGGTCAGCGGCGGCAGATCGAGAAGAGGGTGGGTCACGGCTGCTCACTTCGGACGAACGGTGGTGGGCGGGGCGTATCGGAACGCCTGGGACGAGGGTACAGGGAGCCCCTGCCGGCCCGTCCGACCCCTGGGGTGGCGTCAACTCCACCGGTGTTCAGGGGGGTTAGCCCCCATGAAGACGGGGGCTGCCCCCCTGGGCACGGCGGCCTCGCCGGGCGAGGCTGGATCCATGCCGATCAACCGCAGAAGATCCACGCTCCTGGCCGCCCCCCTGGTCGCCGCCGCCGCGCTCGCCTCCACCCTCGTCGCGGCCCCGGGCGCGGGAGCCGCCGCGCCGGGTGCGGGAGCCGCGGCGCCCGCGCCCGCCTCCTCCCTCGACTGGACGGCGTGCGCCCCGGACGTCACCCAGGACCCGCGACTGCGGTGCGCCGAGGTCGCCGTGCCGCTCGACTACGACCGGCCGCGCGGCGAGCAGATCACGCTGACCGTCTCCCGCCTGCGCAGCGAACGACCGGAGTCACGGCGCGGGGTGCTGCTGATGATCCCGGGCGGGCCGGGTGGCTCCAGCCTCGACGGGCCGGTGAAGCGGGGCGCCAAGCTGCCGCAGTCGGTGCGGGACGCCTATGACGTCGTCGGCTTCGCCCCGCGCGGCCTCACCCACTCCACGCCGGTCAGCTGCGAGCTGCCCACGGCGTCCCTCACCCCGGTCGCCCTGCGCCCCTGGCCCGCCGCCGACGGCTCCATCGAGCGGAACGTGGCCTTCGGCCGGAGCCTGGCCGACAGCTGCGCGCGCAACGGCGACAAGGTGCTGCGCAGCATCAGCACCCGCACCGAGGCCCGCGACATCGACCGCATCCGGCAGGCGCTGGGCGAGCGCAAGCTGTCCGCGTGGGGCGTCTCGTACGGGACGTACGCGGGCGCCGTCTACGCCCAGCTCTTCCCGCACCGCACCGACCGCTGGGTCCTCGACAGCAGCGGCGACCCGGACCCTAAGCGGGTGGGCCGCGGCTGGCTGGCCAACTACTCGCGCGGCGTGGAGGACGCCTTCCCCGACTTCGCCCACTGGGCGGCGCAGCCCGGCGAGTTCCGCCTCGCCGAGACCCCCGAAGAGGTCCGGCCGCTGTTCCTGAAGCTCGCCGCCCAGCTGGACCGCGAGCCGATCCCCTGGAAGAACGCCACCCCCGCCGAGCTCAACGGCGACGTGCTGCGCACCACGCTGCTCGACGGCCTCTACACCAGGGACCGCTTCCCGCGGATAGCCCAGCTGATGCTGGCGGCGCAGGGCAAGGCCGAGCTGCCCGCGGCCGCGCCGCTGCCCGTGGACGTCCTGCAGAGCACCACCGCCGTCTCCGCCGCGACCCTCTGCAACGACGTGTCCTGGCCCCGCTCCCTCTCCCGCTACCAGCGCGACGTCGCCGCCGACCGCGAGCGGTACCCGCTCACCGCGGGCATGCCGGTCAACGTCATGACGTGCGCCTTCTGGGACGCGCCCCAGCAGCGGCCGGTGCGCGTCACCGACGAGGGGCCGTCCAACGTGCTCATGATCCAGAACCTCCGCGACCCCTCCACGCCCCACGCCGGCGGACTCAGGATGCGGCGGGCCCTCGGCGACCGGGCGCGCCTGGTGACGGTGGACGCCGTCGGCCACGGCTCATACGTGAACACCGGAAACGCCTGCGGGGACCGCACGGTCACCGACTACCTGGTGAACGGCGAGCGGCCGGCCCACGACACCGTCTGCTGATGGCCCGGCCCGCCGCCCGGACCGGACGCTCGGTGCGGAACGGCCGGGGCACGGCCGAGGCCCGCGGCATGCCCGGGCCCCACGGAAGGCGCGGGGCCCCCGGAAAAGCGAACGGCCGCGGGGACGGGAGTCGCTCCCGTCCCCGCGGCCGTGCCGTGGTGCGATCAGAGCCGCTCGGGGGTGCGGATGCCCAGCAGCGCCATGCCCTGGTGGAGGGTGCGGGCGGTCACGTCGCACAGGAACAGGCGGTTCTCGACCTGCTCCGGGGTCTCGGCCTTCAGCACCGGGCACTGGTCGTAGAAGGTCGTGTAGTGCGAGGCCAGCTGGTACAGGTAGGCGGCCAGCTTGTGCGGCTCGTAGGCGGCGGCGACCTCGGTCAGCGTCTCGCCGAACTGGTCCAGGTGCAGACCCAGCGCCCGCTCGGCCGGGGCCAGCGGAAGCTTCGGGTGGGCGGCGGGGCGGACCTCGCCGGCCTTGCGCAGGATGGACTGGATCCGGGCGTACGCGTACTGGAGGTAGACGGAGGTGTCGCCGTTGAGCGAGACCATCTGGTCCAGGTCGAACTTGTAGTCCCGGGAGGCGGAGGTGGACAGGTCCGCGTACTTCACCGCGCCGATGCCGACCTGGGCGCCGCGCTCCGCGATCTCCTCGTCGGTCAGGTCCTGGGCCTTCTCCCGCACCACCGCGGAGGCCCGCTCGATCGCCTCGTCCAGCAGGTCCACCAGCCGCACCGTCTCGCCCTCACGGGTCTTGAACGGCTTGCCGTCCTTGCCGAGGACGGTGCCGAAGGCGAGCTGGACGGCGTGCGTCCTCTCGTTCAGCCAGCCGATCCGGCGGGCCGTCTCGAAGACCATCTTGAAGTGCAGCGACTGGCGGGCGTCCACCACGTACAGCAGGGTGTCGGCGCCCAGGTTCCGCACCCGGTCGCGGATGGCCGACAGGTCGGTGGCCGCGTAGCCGAAGCCGCCGTCGGACTTCTGCACGATCAGCGGCACCGGCTTGCCGTCCGGGCCCTTCACGTCGTCGAAGAACACGCACAGCGCGCCCTCGGAGCGGACCGCGACGCCCGACTCCTCCAGCAGCCGGCAGGTCTCGACCAGCATGTCGTTGTAGCCCGACTCGCCGACCACGTCGGGGTCGCGGATCTCCATGTCGAGCTTGTCGAAGACCGAGTAGAAGTAGATCTTCGACTCGTCGACGAACCGCTGCCACAGGGCCAGTGTCTGCTCGTCGCCGGCCTGGAGGTCCACCACCCGGCGGCGGGCCCGGTCCTTGAACTCCGCGTCGGCGTCGAAGAGCGCCCGCGCCGCCTTGTAGAGCCGGTTGAGGTTGGACATGGCCTCCTCACCGGAGGACTGGTCCTTGTGGTCCAGCTCGTGCGGGTGCTCGATCAGGTACTGGATGAGCATGCCGAACTGGGTGCCCCAGTCGCCGATGTGGTGGCGCCGGACCACCTTCTCGCCCGCGAACTCCAGGATCCGGACCACCGAGTCGCCGATCACCGCGGACCGCAGATGCCCGACGTGCATCTCCTTGGCCACGTTCGGCTGCGCGTAGTCGATGACGGTGGTGCCGGGGTTCTCGGCGCGCGGAACGCCCAGCCGGTCGTCCTCGGCCCGCGCGGCGAGCGTCCGCACGATCGCCTCGTCGGTGATCGTGATGTTCAGGAAGCCGGGGCCGGAGACCTCGATCGAGGAGACCAGGTCGTCGGCGGGAAGCGCCTCGACGACCTTCGTGGCCAGCTCGCGCGGGTTCCCCTTCAGCTTCTTGGCGAGCCCCAGCACCCCGTTGGCCTGGAAGTCCGCCCGGTCGCTTCGTCGCAGCAGCGGGTCCGCGGAACCGGCCTCCGGCAGGGCAGCCGAGAGGGCGTCCGCGACGCGCTGGTGGACCGAAGCGGCAAGGGAAGGGACCGAGGCCATGGGATGGGTGCCGTTCCTCTAGGGGTGCGAAAGGTCGGTCAAGTATCCCACGGCGAACACCGCCCTCTCCCGGATAAAAAGGCATCCCCACCCGGGTGACGCGTCGGGCCCCTGGCAACCCCCAGGGCGCCCGTTCCGTCTGGGAGAATGGTCGATGCCATGACCACAAGGAAGGAAGTGCCGAACGTGGCTCAGAGCACCGAGACCGACTGGGTCTCCCGTTTCGCGGACGAGGTCATTGCCGAGGCGGAGCGTCGCGCGCCGGGCAAACCGATCGTCTGCGCCTCGGGCCTCAGCCCGTCCGGCCCGATCCACCTCGGCAACCTCCGCGAGGTCATGACCCCGCACCTGGTCGCCGACGAGATCCGGCGCCGCGGGTACGAGTGCGTCCACGTGCTGTCCTGGGACGACTACGACCGGTACCGCAAGGTCCCGGCCGGCGTCGACCCCTCCTGGTCCGAGCACATCGGCAAGCCGCTGACCTCGGTCCCGGCCCCGCCCGGCAGCCCGCACCCGAACTGGGCCGAGCACTTCAAGGCGCCCATGATCGAGGCGCTGCGCGAGCTGGGCATCGAGTTCCACGGCATCAGCCAGACCGAGCAGTACACCTCCGGCGCCTACCGCGAGCAGATCCTGCACGCCATGCGGCACCGCGGCGCGATCGACGCCGTCCTCGACCGCTACCGCACCAAGGACAAGCCCAAGGCCGCGCCCAAGCAGCAGGCCAAGGGCAAGCTGGACGAGGCCGACGCGGCGGCCGCCGAGGCCGCGGCCGAGGGCTCCGGCGCGGCCACCGAGGACGACGGCAGCGCGGGCGGCGCCGGCTACTACCCGTACAAGCCGTACTGCACCGTCTGCGAGCGCGACCTGACCACGGTCACCGCCTACGACGACGAGACCACCGAGCTCTCCTACACCTGCGTCTGCGGGCACCAGGAGACCGTGGCGCTCAGCGAGTTCAACCGCGGCAAGCTGGTCTGGAAGGTCGACTGGCCGATGCGCTGGGCGTACGAGGGCGTCGTCTTCGAGCCCTCCGGCGTGGACCACTCCTCGCCCGGCTCCTCCTTCGTCGTCGGCGGCCAGATCGTCCGCGAGGTCTTCGGCGGCGAGCAGCCGATCGGCCCGATGTACGCCTTCGTCGGCATCAGCGGCATGGCCAAGATGTCCAGCTCCAAGGGCGGGGTGCCGACTCCGGCCGACGCGCTGGAGATCATGGAGGCCCCGCTGCTGCGCTGGCTCTACGCCCGCCGCAAGCCCAACCAGTCCTTCAAGATCGCCTTCGACCAGGAGATCCAGCGGCTCTACGACGAGTGGGACGCCCTGGAGCGCAAGGTCGCCGACGGCACCGCCCAGCCGGCGGACGCCGCCGCGTACAGCCGTGCCACCCGCACCGCCGCCGGCGAGCTGCCGCGCACCGCGCACCCGCTGCCGTACCGCACCCTCGCCTCGGTCGTGGACATCACCACCGGCCACGACGAGCAGACGCTGCGCATCCTCAGCGAGCTGGACCCGGCCAACCCGGTGAAGTCCCTGGACGACGCCCGGCCCCGGCTGGACAGGGCCGAGCGCTGGATCAGCACCCAGGTCCCGGCGGACCAGCGCACCCGGGTCCGCGAGGAGCCGGACACCGAGCTGCTGGAGTCGCTGGACGAGCAGGGCCGCGAGTCGCTGCGGCTGCTGCTGGAGGGGCTGGACACGCACTGGTCGCTGGACGGGCTGACCACGCTCGTCTACGGCGTGCCCAAGGTGATGGCCGGCCTGGACCCCGAGGCCAAGCCGACCCCGGAGCTCAAGGTCGCCCAGCGCGCCTTCTTCGCCCTGCTCTACAAGCTGCTGGTCGGTCGCGACACCGGCCCGCGGCTGCCCACCCTGCTGCTGGCGGTGGGCGCGGACCGGGTGCGGCGGCTGCTCGGCGCGTGACCCGCGCGCGG
This sequence comes from Streptomyces sp. SAJ15, assembly GCF_007595705.1. Taxonomy (GTDB): domain Bacteria; phylum Actinomycetota; class Actinomycetes; order Streptomycetales; family Streptomycetaceae; genus Streptomyces. Next base: position 30,883 of record NZ_NISY01000001.1, read on the forward strand.
ACGCGGTGCGCGGATCCGGTGCCCGAGGCACCCCGCGCCCGCGCCGCGAGGGGCGCGTCCGGGTGACCACACCCTTCGACTGACGCGCGATTCGGCCCCGGGAACGAGGTTTCCCGGGGCCGTTCGCGTCAAGCTGGGCCTATGCGCGAACTCATGGGAATCGTCGGCATCGTCGTCGCCGTCCAGGGCATGCTCGGCTTCTGTGGACTCACCTTCGACGACGAGGCGTGGGGTGTCCTGCACAACTGGTTCGACCTGCCCGCGGGGGCGTACGCCGGCATCGCCCTGACGGGACTGGTGCTCGCGGTGTGGGGCGAGGGGACACGCCGGGCCCGGAGGGCCTGACCCGAGCGGGTCCTACGGGATGGTCTCGGGCTCCTGCTCGATGCGGTAGCGGCCCTTGAACTCCTCCACGTGCGCCTTCAACTCCTCGTTGTCCAGGCCGGTCAGCCCGTAGCCGTCCCGCAGCAGCTGGCCGAACTGGAAGGCCGAGGGGAACTTGCCGTTCTGCCGGCAGTACTGACGGAAGGCGCCGTACAGCGCCTCGTCGCGCGGCATGTCCTCCGGCAGTCGGCCCCGGGCGGCGGCGCGGGGCGCGTCGGCCTCGGCGATGCCCTCGGGCTCGGGCTCCGGCGCCTCGCCGCGCGCCTCCTCGACCCGCGGGTTGTCGGCGGCCCGCTCGACACCGGCCTGCGGGGCGTGCGGCCGCACGGCGTCGCCCTGCGCGAACTCGGCGCGCGGCTCCGGGTGCGGCTGCGCGACGGCGTACGCCTCGTCCGGGCCGGCCTGCTGGTACACCGGCAGCGGCACGGAGACCGGGAGGGACTTCGGCGCCGGTGCCGGTGCCGGCGCGGGCACCGGCGTGGGAGCCGCGCCGCCGCCCTGCCCGACGACGGTCGGGAAGCCGTTCACCGGGGCCTGCTCGGCACCGCCCGGGAAACCCTTCGGCCCGGCGGACGGGTCGGCGACGCCGGAGAAACCACCCGACGCCGGCACCTGTCCCGCAACGCCCGGGAAGCCACCCGCAGTCACCTGGCCGGCGGTCGCCGGCGCTGGGGCGGAGCGGACCGCGCTGTCCGGCACGGCGGCGTACGCACCCGCCACGCCATGCCCCGTGGTGGTCGCCCCCGCGGCGGCCGCGCCACCATCGGGCCCGCCGGGCCGCGCACCACCGGCCCCGGCACCGGCGGTCGTCCCGGCGCCGGCCGTGAGCGCCGGCCGGATCACCGCCGGCTCGATGCCCGCCGCCGCGAGGCCCGCCTCGGCGGTGTCGGTCAGCGGCACCCCGTACCGCGCCAGCCGCAGTGGCATCACCGACTCCACCGGGGCCTTGCGGCGCCAGGCGCGCCCGTAGCGGGCGCGCAGTCGGGCCCGGTAGACCAGCCGATCCTGCTCGAACTTGATGACCTCGTCGTAGCTGCGCAGCTCCCACAGCTTCATCCGGCGCCACAGCCGGAAGGTGGGCACCGGGGCGAGCAGCCAGCGGGCCACGCGCACCGACTCCATGTGCCGGTCGGCGGTGATGTCGGCGATCCGGCCGACGGCGTGCCGCGCGGCCTCGACGGAGACCACGAACAGCACGGGGATGACGGCGTGCATGCCGACGCCGAGCGGATCCGGCCAGGCGGCGGCGCCGTTGAAGGCGATGGTGGCCGCGGTGAGCAGCCAGGCGGTCTGGCGCAGCAGCGGGAAGGGGATGCGCATCCAGGTGAGCAGCAGGTCCAGGGCCAGCAACACACAGATGCCCGCGTCGATGCCGATCGGGAAGACGTTGGCGAAGTCGCCGAAGCCCTTCTTGTGGGCGAGGTCGCGGACGGCCGCGTAGGAGCCGGCGAAGCCGATCCCGGCGATCACCAGGGCGCCGGCGACGACCACGCCGATGAGTATTCGGTGCGTACGTGTCAGCTGCATCGCGGCCACCCGCGACCTCCCCGTTCCTCTGGATGCGCGCCTCAGCGTCGCATACACGTCAAGCGGCCGCGTGCGGTGGTGTGACCCACCGCCGCGGCCGCTTTCCGACGGCCCGGCGGGGCCGTCGGCCCCGCCGGGCCGGCATCGCCTCGGCTTCCGCTCGCCCGTCGGCGGCCTACTTGTCGGCCGTGGCGACCGACTCCACGGCCTCCTTGGCCGCGTCCTGGGCGTCCTTGAGGAGCTTGTCCGCGTTCGGGGTGTCCCCGTCCTCGAAGCCGGCACCGTCGTATTCGACGATCACGACGACGTTCCCGGTTCTGGCGACCACGGTCTGGTTCCGGAAGTCCTCCTTCTCCTGCTTGGTCTCGGACTTCACGGTGACCGTCTTGTCGCCGATGGCCGCGGTGCCGGTCTTGACGTTCTTGGCGTCCTTGACCTTGGCGGCCTGGTCGGCCTGGGCGGCGGCGTACTCCTCGGCGCGCTGGTCGCCGGAGCCGGAGGTCAGACCGGAGTCGAAGCGGCGGAAGGAGAGGGTGAGGGAGCGGTACTGGTAGTCCTCGAGGCCGCTCCACAGGCAGCTGTCCGACTCGCTGCTGTCAGCGGAGGCCAGGTGCTTGCCCTTCTTGCTCTCCGCGTTGGGCACCAGCTTCTCGACCGTCTTGCCGACCAGGGCGTCGCACGCCTTGGGGAGCTTCTTGAACTTCACCGGCGCGACCGTCGGCGTCGGCTTGGCGGTCGGCTTGGCCGAGGCGGTGGCGGAGGACTTGGCCGAGGACTTCGAGTCGGAGTCCGAGTCGGAGGAGCAGCCGGCTACGAGCAGCACCGGTACGGCGGCGCAGGCGAGGACACGGGCGAGTCGCGGGGCTGTTCGGTGCATGATCCTTAACTCAATCTCGGTCAATGGGCGGCTGGCCCGCCCTCGTGGCTACAGAGCACGGTACGCGGCCGCCGCGCCCACCCGTCCGGATCCCGTCGGATCCGCGCGCTGCCCGTACGGTCACTCGTCGATGCGTCCGGTCAGCTCACGCGCCAGATCTTCGGCGTTCCGCTGGAGCTCCTCGCTGCGGGGAATGTGCGCCTTGTCACTCGACCACTGGTCGTAGGCGATGGTGACGATCACATTGGAGGAGCGGAAGACGACGGTGATGTCACGGTGGATCGCGGAGCCGGTGGTGCTGAGCCGGTCGTCCAGGAACCCCTCGTCGGCCAGGTCCTCCAACCGGCGCGGCGCCTCGGTCTCCGGCGTGTCGTCCCCGTCGGCCGACGGGGTGGCGCCGCCCTGGTCCGCGGCGGAGGGGGAGCCCTGGCCCGCGGCGGAGGGCGAGCCCGGCGAGTCAGGGGAGGCGGGGGAGGCGGTCGGGCTGGGGGGTGGGGTGGCCGAGGAGGATCGGGAGGGCTTCGGGGTGGCCGACGGGGTCGTCGGGGCCGTGGGGGTCGTCGGCACGGTGGCGTCCGGAACCTGTGCGGCCGCCGCCTTCTTGGCGTACGTCAGCCGCGCCCGCTCCTCGTCGCTGACCGCGGAGTCGTAGGAGACCACCCGCTCCAGGTCCAGCGTCAGATGGCGGCTGCCCTCGGGGGTCTCCACCTTCCAACTGCAGCCGACGCTGCGGTCGGTGTCATAGGTGACGGCGGCCTGGCCCGCGTAGACATCCTCGATGTCGTCGCCGTCGGCGTCCTCGGCCTCGGTGCCCTCGGCGAGGGGGAGCAGGGTGCGGAGGGTCTTCAGGCTGACCGTGCCGCACGCCTCCGGGAGGGTGCGGTACTTCCCCGGCTCGGCGGTGACGCTGTGTCCGGCCTCGTCGGGCTTGCCGTTCTCCGAGCCGTGGGGCGTGGGGGAGTCGCCGCTGCAGCCGGTGATCCCGGTCAGCCCGGCGGCGAGCGCGGCCAGCACGGCGACGGCCGGCGCGGCCCCCGGCGCCCGCTTCCCACACGCCCTCGCCTCTCGCTGCCATGGGTGCACGGTCCGCGGCTCCCTTCGGGTCGACCTTCGAGCGAAAACTGCTTGCCGCCGCGCGGCGGGGGGTGGAGACAATGTCTATCGCACGCACTGCCGCGTCTGCCGGTCCGCTGTCGCCCTTGATGCGCGAAGCCCGGTTTTTGCTATTTGTTCACTACGGGGGTATGGGTTAGTTATGTCGTACACCGAGGTTCCCGGTGCGCGGGTTCCGATCCGCATGTGGGCCGACCCGGCCACGGTCGAGGGTGTCGCGATGCAGCAGTTGCGCAATGTGGCCACCCTCCCATGGATCAAGGGCCTGGCCGTCATGCCGGACGTCCATTTCGGCAAGGGCGCGACGGTCGGCTCGGTGATCGCCATGCACGGCGCGGTCTGTCCGGCCGCGGTCGGCGTCGACATCGGCTGCGGGATGTCCGCGGTGCGGACCTCCCTCACCGCGAACGACCTCCCCGCCGACCTCTCCCGACTGCGCTCCAAGATCGAGCAGGCGATCCCGGTGGGGCGCGGGATGCACGACGACCCGGTGGATCCGGCGCGGGTGCACGGGCTGCCGACGGCCGGTTGGGACGGTTTCTGGGCGGGCTTCGACGGGTTGGCGCAGGCCGTGCGCTTCCGCCATGAGCGGGCCACGAAGCAGATGGGGACGCTGGGCGGGGGCAACCACTTCTGGGAGTTCTGCCTGGACGAGTCCGATTCGGTGTGGATCATGCTCCACTCCGGCTCTCGCAACATCGGCAAGGAGCTGGCGGAGTACCACATCGGTCAGGCCCAGAAGCTGACGCACAACCAGAACCTGATCGACCGCGACCTCGCCGTCTTCCTCGCCGACACCCCGCAGATGGCGGCGTACCGCCGGGATCTGTTCTGGGCGCAGGAGTACGCCAAGCGGAACCGCGCCATCATGATGGCGCTCTCCCAGGACGTGGTCCGACGGGAGTTCAGGAAGGCCAACGTGACCTTCGGCGAGGTCATCTCCTGCCACCACAACTACGTCGCGGAGGAGCGTTACGAGGGCCTCGACCTGCTCGTGACCCGCAAGGGCGCGATCCGCGCGGGCGGCGGCGAGTACGGCATCATCCCGGGCTCCATGGGCACCGGTTCGTACATCGTGCGCGGCATGGGCAACGAGGCGTCCTTCAACTCCGCCTCGCACGGCGCCGGCCGGAAGATGAGCCGCAACCAGGCCAAGAAGCGGTTCTCCGTGCGCGACCTGGAGGAGCAGACGCGCGGCGTGGAGTGCCGCAAGGACGCGGGCGTGGTCGATGAGATCCCGGGCGCGTACAAGCCGATCGAGAAGGTCATGGAGCAGCAGCGGGACCTCGTCGAGATCGTCGCCAAGCTCAAGCAGATCGTCTGCGTGAAGGGCTGACGAGACGGCTGACGGACAAGGGGCGGCCCCCGGGGGGCGCCCCTTTCCGCGCGTGCCGGTGTCGGCGACCCGTCCGCGGTTCAGCCCTCGCGGTGCACCTTGTAGTTGGAGGCCTGGGCGCGCGGACGGATGACCATGAGGTCGACGTTGACGTGCGACGGGCGGGTGACGGCCCAGGTGACGGCGTCGGCGATGTCGTCGGCGACCAGGGGTTCGGCCACGCCCTGGTAGACGGCGGCGGCCCTGGACTCGTCGCCGCGGAAGCGGACCTTGGCGAACTCCTCGGTCCTGACCATGCCGGGGGCGACCTCGATGACGCGGACGGGGGTGCCGCACAGCTCCAGGCGCAGGGTCTCGGCGATGACGTGGGCGCCGTGCTTGGCCGCGACGTACCCGCCGCCGCCCTCGTAGGTGGCCAGACCCGCGGTCGAGGAGAGGACCAGCACGGTGCCGTCGCCGGAGGCGGTGAGGGCGGGGAGCAGCGCCTGCGTCACATTGAGCACGCCGACGACGTTCACCTCGTACATCGCGCGCCAGTCGGCCGGGTCGGCGGTGGCGACCGTCTCGGTGCCGAGGGCGCCGCCGGCGTTGTTGACCAGGACGTGGACCGGGCCGTGGCGGTCGAGGTCGGTCGCGAAGGCGTCGACGGCGGCGCGGTCGGTGACGTCCAGGGCGTAGCCGACGGCCTCGTGTCCCGCCGCGTCCAGCTCCGCCGCCAGCGCCTCGATCCGGTCCTTGCGGCGGGCGGTGAGGACGACGCGGAACCCGGCCGCGGCGAGCCGGCGCGCGGTGGCCGCGCCGATGCCGCTGCTCGCGCCGGTGACGACTGCGGTACGGGTGGTCATGGACCCTCCTGCTGTTCGACGGGCGGTGCCGCGGAGCGTGCTGCCGGCTCTTGGCGCCGGGTGGTGCCTCGGGGGGCTGCCCCGACGTGGCGCCGCGGGCTCGCGCGTGATCCACTGCGCAGCATATGCCGGTTGGCCGGGGCGAGCCGCTCCTCCATCTCCCGGCCGGCACCGGGGTCCGGGGGCCGAGGCGGCGCCGTGGCGGTCCGACCGGCGGGTTCGCACGGCCACGAGGAGCCGCGCGGCTAGCCCCGGGGCGCGTACATGATCACGGCCATGCCGGCGAGGCACACCAGCGCCCCGATCACGTCGAAGCGGTCGGGGCGGTAGCCGTCGGCGACCATGCCCCAGGCGATCGAGCCGGCGACGAACACGCCGCCGTACGCGGCCAGGACACGGCCGAAGTTCGCGTCCGACTGGAGGGTGGCGACGAAGCCGTAGGCCCCCAGGGCGATCACCCCGGCGCCGATCCACAGCCAGCCGCGGTGCTCGCGGGCGCCCTGCCAGACCAGCCACGCGCCGCCGATCTCCAACAGCGCGGCGAGGGCGAACAGGGCGATGGAACGGGCGATGAGCATGGGCGGAAGGCTACGGGGGCCGTGGCCCGGCGCGCCGCGCGGCCGTGGCGCCGTTGACCCGGCCCGGGGAAGCTGCCATGTTGAGGCCGGTCCCGTGCGGAGATCGCTGAGCGCGACGACGCCGGGGAGACGAGGTCCTGTCGAGCGGAGGGACGGGCGTGCGCGGCGACATCGACCCCGAGGCGCTGGCCGCCCTCTTCCGGCTGGCGCCGCTGCCCCGCGAGGGCGGACGGTTCCGGCGCACCTGGGCGGGGCCCGCGCGGCCGGACGGCCGGCCCGAGGGGTCGGCGATCGTGATGCTGCTGACCGCCGCGCCGGACGACTTCTCCGCCCTGCACCGGCTCCCCGCCGACGAGGTCTGGCACTTCTACCTCGGCGATCCGCTGGCGCTGTGGCTGCTCGCCCCGGACGGCACCTCCCGCACCGTCACCCTCGGCCAGGACGTCTTCGGTGGCGAGCTGGTGCAGTACACCGTGCCGGCCGGCACCTGGATGGGAGCGCGGGTGGCCGACGGCGGCGCCTGGTCGCTGTTCGGCTGCACCATGGCGCCCGGCTTCACCGAGGACGACTACGAGCACGGGGACGCGGCCGAGTTGACCGCTCGTCACCCCGGGGAGGCCCAGTGGATCGCGACCCTGACCCGGCCGTGACCGGCCACGACGACGGCACGGCTCGTCCCCGCGCCGCCGGCCTGCCCGACCTCACCGGTCAGGTGGCGCTGGTCACCGGCGCCGGGGGCGGGGTCGGACGGGGCATCGCGCGGCGGTTCGCCGCGGCCGGTGCGGCGGTGGCCGTTCACTACCGTACGAGCGAGGCCGCCGCGCGGGAGGTCGTGGACCGGATCGAGCGGGTCGGCGGCAGCGCGCTGGCGCTCCACGCCGACCTGGCCACCGAGGACGGCTGCCACCGCCTGGTGGAGCGGGCCGCGGCCTGGCGCGGCCGACTGACCGCGCTGGTGAACAACGCGGGGGTGCAGCCGGTCCGGGGGCTGGCGGGCATGTCCACGGCCGAGTGGCGCACGGTCTCCGACCTGAACGTGCTGAGCGTCTTCGCCTGCACCCAGGCCGCCGCGGCCGTGATGCGCGCGGGTGGCGGCGGTTCGATCACGCACATCGCCTCGATCGAGGGCACACGGCCCGCGCCGGGACACGCCCACTACTGCGCCGCGAAGTCGGCGGTCATCATGCACGCCCGCTCGGCGGCGCTGGAGTACGGCGCCGACGGCATCCGGGTCAACACCGTCTCGCCGGGGCTGATGGCCCGCGACGGCATCGAGGAGGCGTGGCCCGAGGGGGTGGACCGCTGGCGCCGGGCCGCGCCGGCCGGGCGGCTGGGCCGGCCCGAGGACATCGGCGACGCATGCGTCTTCCTGGCCTCGGCGATGGCCTCCTGGGTCACCGGACACGACCTGGTCGTCGACGGCGGCGTCTCGGCCCGCCCCACCTGGTGAACCGCCCCACGGCTCCCGGCCCGCGCGCCGCGCGGGCCACGGGCGGGCCGGGGGCCGCCGAGGGCGGAACTCCGGCGCCGCGGCCCTGGCGCTCCGCCGGCCCCGGCCGGTCATGCCCCCGGTCCGCCAGGGCTCCGGCCGGTCAGGGCTCCGGTTCGCGACCCTCAGGCCCCGCCGGGCCGGTGGCCGCCCGGCGTCACGGCCACACCAGGCAGTACGCCTGGTGCCCCGCCTCGTGCAGCCGATGGCTGAAGTCCTGCCACTCGTGGAGCAGTTGGTAGACCGTGAAGGCGTCGCGCGGGCCGCCGCGGTCGGGGACCGTGGACCAGATGAAGGCCGCCGCGCCGACCGCCTCCTCGCCGACGCCCCGCAGCGGGTCGACGACCGTCATGGGCAGCTTGACGACCGCGTAGTCGGGGTGCAGGACGACGAGCTCCAGCGGGGGGACCTTGTGCAGGGGTATGCCCTCGATGCCGGTGAGCACCATGGCCGCCACGGTCTCCGGCTTGATCTTCGTGAACATGCCGCCCATACCGAGCTCGTCGCCGCCGAGCTCCTCGGGGCGCATGGAGATGGGGACCCGGGCGGCGGTGGCGCCGTTGGGCGCACCGAAGTACTTGTAGGTCACCCCCATGCCGCGGCCCCTGCCTCCGCGCGACGGACCGCTGCCGCCGGTCGCGGCGCGCGCGTCCCCCGGGTCGGCCGTACCGTTCGTGTCGTCGGTACCGCTGGTGGCCCCGGGCGCGCCCGCGTCCTCGCGTCGATGACGTCCATGGCGTCCGGTACGTCCGGCGCGGCCGGTGCGTTCAGGGCGGGCGCGGTCAGCGTGGGGGCGCTCGGGGCCCCGGTCATCGGTCCCCTCGCCCAGTTCGCCACCGCGATGCATATCCTCACCCGACTGCTTTCCAGGAGGCACCGCCCCCGCCGCGCAACCCGATCATCGTGTCAGAGACCTCCCCCGCGTGCGGGCGGTGAAACGCCCGGACGCACGTCCCCGTCAGCCTCTGACACCATGGCTGCGTGAGCAATCCCTATCCGTACGCAGCACCAGTTTCGCAGACGCTATTCGACCGTGCGGCCATCGTGACGCCTGGCGGCGTGAACTCTCCCGTGCGCGCGTTCCGCGCCGTGGGCGGTACGCCCCGTTTCATGGTGTCCGGTGATGGTCCGTACCTCACCGATGCCGACGGCAGGGAGTACGTCGACCTCGTGTGTTCCTGGGGGCCGATGATCCTTGGCCATGCCCACCCGGAGGTGATCGCGGCGGTGCAGGCCGCCGTCGCCCGTGGCACGTCCTTCGGTACGCCGGGGGAGGGCGAGGTCGCGCTCGCCGAGGAGATGGTCGCCCGGATCGAGCCGTTGGAGCAGGTGCGCCTGGTCTCCTCCGGCACCGAGGCGACGATGTCCGCGATCCGGCTGGCCCGGGGTTTCACCGGCCGCACCAAGGTGATCAAGTTCGCCGGCTGCTACCACGGGCATGTGGACGCCCTGCTCGCCGCGGCGGGCTCCGGGCTGGCGACCTTCGGGCTGCCGGACACCCCGGGCGTGACCGGCGCGCAGGCCGGCGACACCATCGTGCTCCCCTACAACGACCTGGAGGCGGTGCAGGCCGCCTTCCACGCCCACCCGGGCGAGATCGCGTGTGTGATCACCGAGGCGTCGCCGGGCAACATGGGCGTGGTGCCGCCGCTGCCGGGCTTCAACGCGGGGCTCAAGGCCGCCTGCGAGAAGAACGGCGCCCTCTACATCTCCGACGAGGTCATGACCGGCTTCCGGGTCTCGAAGGCCGGCTGGTACGGCATCGACGGGGTGCGTCCGGACCTGATGACCTTCGGCAAGGTCATGGGCGGCGGCTTCCCGGCCGCGGCCTTCGGCGGCCGCGCCGACGTGATGGCGCACCTGGCCCCGGCCGGCCCGGTCTACCAGGCGGGCACGCTCTCCGGTAACCCGATCGCCACCGCCGCCGGCCTCGCCCAGCTGCGGCTGCTGGACGACGCGGCCTACGCGAAGGTCGACGCGGTGTCCGCCGAGATCCGGGGCCTGGTCACCCAGGCGCTGACCGAGGCGGGTGTGGCGCACCGGCTCCAGACGGCGGGCAACATGTTCTCCGTCTTCTTCACCAACCGCGAGGTGCGGGACTACGAGGACGCCAAGCGCCAGGAGAGCTTCCGGTTCACCGCGTTCTTCCATGCGATGCTCGCCGAGGGCGTGTACCTCCCGCCGTCCGCGTTCGAGTCGTGGTTCGTCTCCACGGCCCACGACGCGCGCGCGATCGAGCGCGTCGCCACCGCCCTGCCGAAGGCCGCACGGGCCGCGGCCCAGGCCACCGAGGCCGCCGAGTGATGGATGAGATGACCACCACCCCCAAGACCGACAGCGACGTCACCGTCGTCCACCTGATGCGCCACGGCGAGGTGGCGAACCCCGACGGCGTCCTCTACGGGCGGCTGCCCGGCTACCACCTCTCCGAGCTGGGCCGGCAGATGGCCGACCGGGTCGCCGAGCACCTGGCCGGCCGCGACATCACCCATGTCGTGGCCTCCCCGCTGGAGCGCGCCCAGGAGACCGCCACCCCGATCGCCAAGGCGCACGGCCTGGACATCGCCTCGGACGAGCGGCTGATCGAGGCGGACAACATCTTCCAGGGCAAGACCTTCGGAGTCGGCGACGGCGCGCTGAAGAAGCCGGAGAACTGGAAGTACCTCACCAACCCCTTCCGGCCCTCCTGGGGCGAGCCGTACATCGAGCTGGTCGTGCGGATGATGGAGGCGCTGGGCGCCGCGCGGGACGCCGCGCGCGGCCATGAGGCGGTCTGCGTCAGCCACCAGCTGCCGATCTGGGTGGTGCGGCAGTTCGCCGAGCGGCGGCGGCTGTGGCACGACCCGCGCAAGCGGCAGTGCACCCTGGCCAGCCTGACCACCTTCACCTACCGCGGCGACAAGATCGTGTCCGTGGGCTACAGTGAGCCGGCCCTCGACCTGGTCCCCGCGCACCTGCGCGCGGGTGCCCAGCCCCGCTGGGGCAAGGGCGCCATCAAGGGCGCCTCCAAGGGCTTCGGCGCCTAAGCGTTTCACTGGATGTCCGGTGTGCCAGCCGCGGGAGCGTCGTGGCTGGTCGCGCCCGCGCGGCGGAGCCGCACAGGTAACCGCGCCCCGCGCCCCTTCGGGGCGCTACCGAACCGCACCGGACTTCGCCGAGCCCGCTCAGCGCCTCGCCTGCGCACCGGGCGGCCCTCGGCCGCACGTACCCCTTCGACCGCCGGACGGGCTGGGACGCCCAGCCCGTCCGGCGCTCGAGGGCCGGCGCCCCCGGCCGGGCGCCCGGCTCGCCGCGTTGCGCTGAGTACGGGTACTCAGAGGGAATGAGCTCGCCGCGCGATGGCCTGGATCTTCGGCGCTGGTGGGATGGCGGACATGAGCCAGAGCACTGACGTTCGACCCGCGTCCTCCGCCGAGCGCCCGTGGTGGAAGACGCCCCTCGTGGCCACGCTCGTCGGCGGGCCGTGCCTTGTCGCGCAATTCGGCGTTTACGGTGTCGCGGGCGACAGCGGCGTCCTCAGCCCCGTGGTCGCCATGCTCCTGTTCGCGATCGCCTGGGTGCTGCCGTGCCGCGACAAGCCCCTGCACCCCCTGCAGAGCGTGCGTGAGTGTGCCGTCGGCATCGGGCTCTTCCTCGCGGTGTACCCGGTGATCGGCATCGCGGTGTTCGCCGCGGCGATGAGCTGACGCCGAGCGCTCGCCCGGGCCCGGTTCCGTCAGGGCGGGTGCGATGTGCCGCCCCCGCGCCCGGTTCGCCTCCCGTGTCCGCATCGCGTAACCGACCCGAAACGGTCAGTCGACAGCGGGACTTTTCGGCCGTCGGGCGGAACCCCGGCCGCCATCCGCTCATCTCATTCGGTGTCCGTTTACGCGGGCTTGGGTGTGACGAGTACGGATGGTGATGGTATGGGCAATATCAGCCGACGGGGGCTGCTCGGACTCGGTGTGGGGGCCGCGACGGCGCTGACCGTCGCCGGGTGCTCGAAGGACTCCTCCGGGTCGGGCACGGACAAGAAGAAGCCGCGGCAGACCCAGCAGGCCAAGCCGATCGGCGACGGCTCCACCGCCGAGTCCGGCGCCCAGCCGAACCAGCCCGGCAAGCCCGAGCGGCTGGAGCCGGGGCAGAAGCCGCCGCAGTTCGTGGTGTTCTCCTGGGACGGCGCCGGCGAGGTCGGCAACGGGCTCTTCCCGCGCTTCCGCAAGCTCGCCCGCGAGCACAACGCGTCGATGACCTTCTTCCTCTCCGGGATCTACTGCCTGCCGGAGTCGAAGAAGAACCTCTACCGGCCGCCGAACAACCCGGTCGGCGCCTCCGACATCGGCTACCTCACCGACGACCACGTCCGGGCGACACTGGAGAACGTGCGGGAGGCGTGGCTGGAGGGCCACGAGATAGGCACCCACTTCAACGGCCACTTCTGCGCCGGCGGCGGCTCGGTGAAGAACTGGACCCCGGCCCAGTGGGAGTCGGAGATCGAGCAGGCCGTGTCCTTCGTCACCAAGTGGCGCACCAACACCGGCTTCACCGACCTGGAGCCGCTGCCCTTCGACTACCGCAAGGAACTCGTCGGCGGCCGCGCCCCCTGTCTGCTGGGCCAGGAGAACCTGCTGCCCACCGCCAAGAAGCTCGGCTGGCGCTACGACGCCAGCTCGCCCGGCGGCCTCCAGGTCTGGCCCACCAAGAAGCAGGGCCTCTGGGACCTTCCGCTCCAGCAGATGCCCTTCCCCGGCCACTCCTTCGAGGTGCTCTCGATGGACTACAACATCCTGGCCAACCAGTCCCAGAACTCCACCAAGGCGCCGCCGGCCAACTACCCGCGCTGGCGCCAGCAGGCGGCCAACGCCTACATCGCCGGCTTCAAGCGCGCCTACACCACCAACCGCGCGCCCTTCTTCATCGGCAACCACTTCGAGCAGTGGAACGGCGGCATCTACATGGACGCCGTCGAGGAGGCGATCAAGCACATCACCGACGAGAAGCACAAGGACGTCCGACTGGTGTCCTTCCGGCAGCTCTGCGACTGGCTGGACGCCCAGGACCCCGCGGTCCTCGCCGACCTGCGCCGGCTGGGCGTCGGCCAGCCCTTCGCCGGCGCCCGCTGAGCCGGTCGGCGCCCGGCCCGCGTCCGCGCCCGTCGGTGTGGGCGCCCCGGGCGCCCTCGGCGCCCCACCGGCGCTCCACCGGCATCGCCCGGCGCCGCCCGGCACTCCCGGCATCGCCCCGGCGCCGAGACGGCGCGCGGGGCGGTTCCGTGTGAGGACGAAACCGGTGGTGAGAGGGGATGCGCGCGGGCCGGGTGGGGGGTGCGGAAGATCCCTAAACCGCCCATGCGAAACTTTTCACATGAGTGCCTGCCGCGCCCCTCGGCGTCTCGTGACCCGCCGTCGCGCAACCGTGCTGGCCGCTGGGGCCGCCGTTGCCGCGCTGACGCTTTCCGCCTGCGGTTCGGGCGGGGTGTCCGGCGGAGGGTCCAACACCAACTACATCCAGGGCAAGAACGGGATCGACCGGGTCGCCAAGGGCGACCGCCAGGCGGCTCCCGACCTCAGCGGCGAGGACCTGCAGGGCGACGAACTCGACATCGCGGACTACAAGGGCAAGGTCGTCGTCCTGAACATCTGGGGCTCGTGGTGCGCGCCGTGCCGGGCGGAGGCCCCGAACCTGGTCAAGGTCGCCGAGGAGACCAAGTCCAAGGGCGTGCAGTTCGTCGGGGTCAACACCCGTGACCCCAACCGGGCGTCGGCGATCAAGTTCGAGAAGGAATTCGAGGTCGACTACCCGAGCCTCTACGACCCCGCGGGCAAGCTGCTGCTGCGCTTCCCCAAGGGCACCCTTCTCCCGCAGGGCATCCCGAGCACGGTCGTGATCGACCGGGACGGCAAGGTCGCGGCACGCACCATGCAGCCCCTCAGCGAGAAGCGCCTGCACGAGCTGATCGACCCGGTCATCGCGGAGAAGTGATCACATGATCGCTCTCGCCGCGGGCGTCGACGCCGAAGCGACCGTCAACTCGGGCGCGTTGCTGCTCGCCCTGCCGCTCGCCCTCTGCGCGGGTCTGGTCTCCTTCTTCTCCCCGTGTGTGCTGCCGCTGGTGCCCGGCTATATGTCGTACGTCACCGGCGTCACCGGAACGGACCTGGGCGAGGCCAGACGCGGTCGGATGCTCGCCGGCGCCTCCCTGTTCGTCCTCGGCTTCTCGGCCGTCTTCATCTCCCAGGGGGCGTTCTTCGGGAGCATCGGCCAGGACCTGATGGTGCACAGGGAGACCGTCAACAAGATCCTCGGGGTCCTGACGATCGTCATGGGCCTGGCCTTCATGGGGCTGTTCTCGCTCTTCGGACAGCGCGAGTTCCGCTTCCATATGAAGCCCACCATGGGTCTGACCGGCGCGCCGTTGCTCGGCGCGCTCTTCGGCGTCGGCTGGACTCCCTGCATGGGCCCCACCCTCGGCGCCGTCCAGACCCTGGCGATCAACCAGGCCAGCGCCGGTCGCGGCGCGCTGCTCACCTTCGCCTACTGCCTGGGCCTCGGCGTGCCGTTCATAGTGGTCGCCCTCGCCTATCGGCGCGCGCTCGGCGCGTTCAGCTGGGTCAAGCGCCACTACGTGTGGGTGATGCGGCTGGGAGGCGGCATGCTGGTGGTGCTCGGCGTGCTGCTGCTGACCGGTACCTGGGACCGGATGATCGCCGACATGCAGTACTGGTCCAACAGCTTCAACGTGGGGATCTGATCCATGGCCACCACCGACACCGACTCCGCCGCCGCCCCGGCGCCGGACGGTGACGCCACCGACGACGGCGCCGCGCGGGCGGCGGCCTCCGCCGAGGACAGCGACCTCGGCGCGGCCGGTTCCCAGCTGTCCACGGCCCCGGCGGAGGAGGCCGGCCAGGCCGTCCCCGGGTCCTTCGGCGGGGTGCGCCGCCCCGGCGCGCTGGGCGCGGTCCAGTGGCTCGGTCGGGAGGTCCTGGGCTGGTTCCGCTGGTTCTGGCGGCAGCTGACCTCGATGCGGGTCGCGCTGCTGCTGCTCCTGCTGCTCTCCCTCGGCGCCATCCCCGGCTCGCTGATCCCGCAGAACAGCGTGGACGAGTTCAAGGTCGCCGAGTTCAAGGCGAAGCACGAGACGCTCGCGCCGATCTACGAGCAGCTCGGCCTCTTCCACGTCTACGGCTCGGTGTGGTTCTCGGCGATCTACATCCTGCTGTTCATCTCGCTGATCGGCTGCATCGTGCCGCGCAGCTGGCAGTTCGTCGGACAGCTCCGCGGCCGCCCGCCGGCCGCCCCGCGCCGGCTGACCCGGCTGCCCGCGTACACCACCTGGCGCACCGAGGCCACCCCCGACGAGGTGCTGGCCGCCGCCCAGAGGATCGTGAAGCGGCGCCGCTTCCGCGCCCACGTCACCGACGGCGCGGTCGCCGCCGAGAAGGGCTATCTGCGCGAGCTCGGCAACCTGGTCTTCCATATCGCGCTGATCGTGATGCTGGTCGCCTTCGCGGTGGGACAGCTGTGGAAGTCCGAGGGCGGCAAGCTGATCGTCGCCGGTGAACCGGGGTTCTCCAACACCATCAGCCAGTACGACGACTTCAAGTCCGGCACCTTCTTCGACGTCGACGACCTCGACCCCTTCAGCTTCAAGCTGGACCGCTTCACCGCCAGCTACGAGAAGTCCGGCCCGCAGCGCGGCACCGCCCGCGAGTACCAGGCGGACATCACCTACTCGGTCGGTGCCGACGGCGAGGAGCGGAAGACCACCGTCGAGGTGAACGAGCCGCTGGACATCGCCGGCTCCAAGGTCTTCCTGCTGGGCAACGGCTACGCGCCGGTCGTCACCGTCAAGGACGGCCAGGGCGACATCGCCTTCAAGGGCGCGGTGCCGTTCCTGCCGCAGGACTCCAACCTCACCTCCTCCGGCGTGATCAAGGTCCCCGACTACCGGGACAAGAACGGCAAGAAGGACCAGCTGGGCTTCCAGGGCTTCTTCGTGCCGACCTTCGGCGGCGCGAACACGGGCACGATGTTCTCCCAGTTCCCCGCGCTGGAGTACCCGGTGCTCTTCCTCACCGCGTACCACGGCAGCCTGGGCATCGACGCCGGCACCCCGCAGAACGTGTACCAGCTGGACACCCAGCGCATGAAGCAGTTCAAGGAGCCGGACGGCAAGGCGTTCGCCAAGAAGCTGCTGCCCGGCGAGACGATGAAGCTGCCGAACGGCGCCGGAACGCTCACCTTCGACGGCATCAAGCCCTGGGCGACCTTCCAGGTCTCCCACCAGCCGGGCAACTCCGGCGCCCTGGTCGGCGCGGTCGCCGCCCTGCTGGGCCTGGCCGCCTCGCTCTTCATCCAGCGCCGACGGGTATGGGTGCGCGCCACGACCGGCGCCGACGGCGTGACCGTGGTGGAGATGGCCGGTCTGGGCCGCAGCGAGTCGCCGAAGCTCCCCGAGGAGCTCGCCGACCTCGCCGTGGCGCTCCAGACGGACGCCCCGCCCGCTCCGGACCCGGACCCCGACCCCGACGGCTCCGCTCCGGACGCCGACGACCCCGCAGAACCCGCTGACGCTGCCGAAGGAGCGCGCGCGTGAACCTCGCTGCCGAAGTCAACGAGAACCTGGCCCAGACCAGCAATGTGCTGATCTATTCGGCGATGGCGGTCTACACCCTCGCCTTCCTGGCCCACATCAGTGAGTGGGTGTTCGGCAGCCGCAGCGCCGTCGGCCGTACCGCCTCGGCGATCACCGCGAACGCCCCGGCCACCGCCAAGGTCGCCGTCCAGGTCGGCGGCAAGGGCGGCGCCACCGCCGTGCTGGAGCGGCCGAAGGTCGTGACCCGCTCCGCCGTCGGCAGCCGGGACGTCCCGGACGGCCCGGGCGCCGCGGGCGGCACCGAGAAGGGCGACCTGTACGGGCGGATCGCGATCTCGCTGACCGTGCTGGGCTTTCTCATGCACGTCGGCGGGGTCGTGTCGCGCGCCCTGTCCGTGCAGCGCGCCCCCTGGGGCAACATGTACGAGTTCTCCACGACCTTCGCCATGGTCGCGGTCGGCACGTACCTGGCCCTGCTGGCGCTGAAGAAGAACGTCCGCTGGATCGGCCTGCCGCTGGTCACCACGGTCCTGCTCGACCTGGGCCTGGCGGTCTCGGTGCTCTACACCGAGAGCGACCAGCTGGTCCCGGCGCTGCACTCGTACTGGCTGTGGATCCACGTCAGCTGCGCCATCATCTCCGGCGCCGCCCTCTACCTGGGCGCGGTCTCCACGCTGCTCTACCTCTTCCGCGACCGGTACGAGGAGCGGCTGGAGAACCCGGACGGCAAGCAGTCCGGCGCGTTCGCCCGGTCCGTGCTGGAGCGGGTGCCCTCCGCCGCCTCGCTCGACAAGTTCGCGTACCGCATCAACGCCACGGTCTTCCCGCTGTGGACGTTCACGATCATCGCCGGCGCGATCTGGGCCGAGGCCGCCTGGGGCCGCTACTGGGGCTGGGACCCCAAGGAGGTCTGGTCCTTCATCACCTGGGTCGCCTACGCCGGCTACCTGCACGCCCGCGCCACCGCCGGCTGGAAGGGCCGCAAGGCCGCCTACCTGGCGCTGGCCGCCTTCGGCTGCTACCTCTTCAACTACTACGGGATCAACATCTTCGTCTCCGGCAAGCACTCCTACGCCGGGGTCTGACGGACCGTATGCGACCCCGCGGCGGGGTCGCGCGGCCCGCCGGGCCCACTCGTCCGCATCGCGGCCGGTTTTCGTGACATGCGTCACGGGAGCCGGCCGCGGCCGTGGGGACGCTGGTCCGCCGGGGGTTGTGGATAAGGCGGGCGACCATCCTTAGAGGTCGCTAGGCTCGAAGAGGACTGCCAGGGAGGTGCCGAGATGGCCATGGTGATGGACTCTGCCCGCCTGGATGAGATGTTCGATCTCATCGAGGCGATGAATGTGCCTGCGGGCTACCGGGCGGAGGTCATCGAGGGGGAGATCGTCATGAATCCACAGCGTTTCGTCCACTCGACGATCATTCGCAGGATCAACCGGTCGTTGGAGGACGTGTGCGGACTCGAGGCGAACATCTTGTGGGATGTGCGGATCGATTTCCCTGGTGCACTCAACGGCTACTGCCCCGATGTGGCGCTCCTCGCCGATGACGCGAAGGAGGACGAGAACGGCGGGTGGGACTACCGGGACGTCCGCCTGGTGGCGGAGGTCGTCTCCCGCGGCAGCCGCCGGGACGACTACGACGCCAAGCTGAAGGTCTACGCCGCGGCCGGCGTGCCGACGTACGTCATCGCCGACCCCAAGACCGGATACGTGCACGTCCACCACGCCCCGCAGAACGGCGAGTACACCGACGTGTCGACCTATGCCTTTGGGACGAAGTTCCCGCTCCCGTTCCCCGAGGCCACCATCGACACGACGAACTGGCCCCGCGGCTGACCGTCGTACCGGTCGGCCCCGCCTCTCGGGTAGGGCCCCGGCGTCACTTCGCGGGCGGCGTGTCCTCCGGGCCGTCGCCCCTGTCGCCCTTGCGCCGCAGCTCCTCCTCGCGGCGGCGCAGATCCGCCTCCCAGTCCTTCAGCAGTGCCTCGTCCGGCTCGGCCTGTTCGGCCGGCTCGGACGTCTCGTCGGCGCCCCCGGCCTTGTCGCCGAGCGACTTGAGGAACTCGGGGTTGTCGTCCGGGGCGACCCAGCCGCCGCCGCGTCGGCCGCCGAAGCCGAAGCCGCCCGACCCGCCGGCGCCGACGGGCCCGCGCTGCTTGCCGGCGATCAGCCAGGAGATCGAGCCGACCACCGGGAAGAGCAGCACGAGGATCGCCCAGATGGGCTTGGGGATATAGCGGACGTCCTGCTCGTCGGTGGTGATGCAGTCGATGAAGGCGTAGATGCTGAGCGCCAGCGGCACCAGAATGAGCAGCACCCGGAGCATGAGGCCGTCCCCCTGCGTGTGCGGTGTCGGAGCCGGGAGCCCTAAGCGCGGCACCCAGTTACCGGTCCAGGGTAGTGCGTGCCGGATACTGGACCGCATGGCTTATGACGATCTTCGTTCGTTTCTGCGGGCGCTTGACCGCGAAGGCGACCTCAAGCGCATCAAGGTCGAAGTCGATCCGTATCTGGAGATCGGGGAGATCGTCGACCGGGTGAACAAGGCCGGTGGACCCGCCCTCCTCTTCGAGAACGTGAAGGGCTCCCCGATCCCGCTGGCGATGAACGTCTTCGGCACCGACCGTCGGCTGCTGAAGGCGCTCGGGCTGGGCTCGTACGAGGAGATCAGCGAGAAGATCGGCGGGCTGCTCAAGCCGGAGCTGCCGCACGGCGTCGGCGGGCTGCGGGAGGCCTTCGGGAAGCTCGGCAGCATGGCGCACGTGCCGCCGAAGAAGGTCAAGGACGCTCCGGTGCACGAGGTGGTGCTCACCGGCGACCAGGTCGACCTGGACGCGATCCCGGCGCTGTTCACCTGGCCCAAGGACGGCGGGTCCTTCTACAACCTGGGCCTGACCCACACCAAGGACCCGGAGACCGGGGTGCGCAACCTGGGTCTGTACCGGCTCCAGCGCCACGACCGGCGCACCATCGGCATGCACTGGCAGATCCACAAGGACAGCCACAACCACTACCAGGTGGCCGCGCGGCGCGGCGAGCGGCTGCCGGTGGCGATCGCCTTCGGCTGTCCGCCGGCCGTGACGTACGCCTCCACCGCCCCGCTCCCCGGCGACATCGACGAGTACCTCTTCGCCGGCTTCCTGCAGGGCCGGCGGGTGGAGATGGTCGACTGCAAGACGGTGCCGCTCCAGGTGCCGGCCAACGCCGAGGTGGTCCTGGAGGGCTGGCTGGAGCCGGGGAAGATGCTCCCGGAGGGCCCGTTCGGCGACCACACCGGCTTCTACACCCCGCAGGACGACTTCCCGGCGCTGACCATCGACTGCGTCACCATGCGCCGCCGTCCGCTGCTCCAGTCCATCGTGGTGGGGCGGCCGCCGACCGAGGACGGCCCGCTGGGGCGGGCCACCGAGCGGTTCTTCCTTCCGCTGCTGAAGATCATCATTCCGGACATCGTGGACTACCACCTGCCGGAGTCCGGCGGCTTCCACAACTGCGCGATCGTCTCGATCGACAAGAAGTACCCCAAGCACGCGCAGAAGGTGATGCACGCCATCTGGGGCGCGCACATGATGTCGCTGACCAAGCTGATCATCGTGGTCGACGCCGACTGCGACGTACACAACCTGCACGAGGTCTCCTGGCGGGCGCTGGGCAACACGGACTACGCCCGCGACCTCACCGTCGTCGAGGGCCCGGTGGACCACCTCGACCACTCCTCGTACCAGAAGTTCTGGGGCGGCAAGGCGGGCATCGACGCCACGGCGAAGTGGCCCGAGGAGGGCTACACGCGCGACGGCGGCTGGCCGGAGATGGTCGAGTCGGACCCGCGGACCGCCGACCGGGTGACCCGGCGGTGGAAGGAGTACGGGCTGTGAGGGGCCGGTCCACGACGGGCGTCGGCAGCGTGGCGGCCGGGTCCTCCCACCGCCGGTGCGGGGCTGGTCCGGAGGACGGGCGGTGAGCGCCGCCGAGGGGGTCCTCGGGTCCGGCGGCCGCCCCGCCGAGTCCAGCGGCCGGGTCAAGGCGTTCCTGCGGCTGGTGATGATCGAGCACTCGGTCTTCGCGCTGCCCTTCGCGTACATCGCCGCGCTCACCGCGATGCTGCTGTGGGACGGGGACATCCACTGGCTGCGGCTGCTGCTGGTGACGGTGGCCATGGTGGGGCTGCGCACCTTCGCGATGGCCGCCAACCGGATCATCGACCGGGAGATCGACGCGCGGAACCCGCGCACCGCCTCCCGTGAGCTGGTCACCGGCGCGGTCTCGGTCCGCACCGCCTGGGTGGGCGCACTGGTGGCGCTGGTGGTGTTCCTGGGCGCGGCGGCGCTGTTGGGTCCGCTGTGCCTGGTGCTGGCGCCGGTGGCGGTGGTCCCGATGGTGGTCTATCCGTACGGCAAGCGGTTCACGGACTTCCCGCACGCGATCCTCGGCCTGGCCCAGGCGATGGGTCCGGTCGGCGCGTGGATCGGGATCACCGGCGAGTGGTCCTGGGACGCGGTCGTGCTGGGCCTGGCGGTCGGGGTGTGGATCGGCGGCTTCGACCTGATCTACGCCTGTCAGGACGTCGAGTCCGACCTCGCGCACGGGGTGCGGTCGGTGCCGGCCCGCTTCGGGGTCCCCGGCGCGCTGTACGGTGCGCGGGTCTGCCATGTCGTCACCACCCTGCTCCTCGGGTGGTACGGGGTGGCCACGGACGCGGGCGCCTTCTTCTGGGTGGGCCTGTTGATCGTCGCCTCGGCCTTCCTCTACGAGCACTCGATCGTGCGGCCGCACGACCTGTCCCGGCTGAACCGCAGCTTCTTCACGGTCAACGGCTTCATCGGCATCGCGCTGTTCCTCTGCGCGCTGCTGGACCTGCTGGTGCGCGGCCTGAGCGTGTGACCGCGCCGCCTCTCACGGGTGGGTGACGGCCCCTGAGGGTGACCGTCACCCGCGCGTGTGATGGCGCGTGAAGCGCTCCGGATAGTCTCGGTATGTGAATCCCTGCGAAGAGCTCAGTGAGGGGCAGCCGCCCGGAGCGGCCGCCGACCGGGAGACCCGCCGTCCCTGGGTCGTCGGGGTGTCCGGAGCGTCCGGGACGCCGTACGCCGCGGCGGTGCTGCGCGCGCTGGTGCAGGCCGGCGAGGCGGTCGACCTGGTGGTCAGTCGGGCCTCGCGGCTGACGCTGCTGGACGAGACCGGCATCGCGTTCCGGGACGCCCACTGGCGGGAGGACCTGCGGACGTGGCTGGCGCGCGGCGCCGACGGCACGCCGGACGCCTTCGACGTGGACGTCTCCGCGGTGCGTTACTGGTCGGCCGGCGACCTGGCGGCGGGGCCGTCCTCGGGGTCGTACCCGGCGAAGGGGATGCTGATCGTCCCGGCGAGCACGGCGTGTGTGGCCGGGGTGGCGCTGGGGCTGTCCAAGGACCTGCTGCAGCGGGTGGCGAGCGTGACGCTCAAGGAGCGCCGGCCGCTGGTGGTCACGGTGCGGGAGGCCCCGCTGAGCGGGCAGACGCTGAAGGCGCTGGTGACGCTGGACGAGGCGGGTGCCGTGGTGGTGCCCGCCTCGCCGGCGTTCTACGCGGGGGCGACGCACATCCAGCATCTGGTGGACTTCGTCGCCGGGCGGGTGCTGGACGCGGCGGGTGTGCCGCACAAGCTGTACCGCCGGTGGGAAGGAGAGCTCGGGGGCGGCTTCGCCGGTGGCTCCGCCGGGCCGGTGGCGTCGGCCGCCTCGGTCGGTCCGGCCGGACCGACCGGCTCCATGGGCCCTCGGGGGGAGGATCGGCGCTGAGCGTTCAGCGCTTGGGTGGTCAGCGCTTGGTGGCGCGGGCGGAGCGGCCCTTGGCCGCCTTGGCCCGACGGGTGCCGGTGGGCTGGTGAGCACGCGAGCGGTCGGCCAGCTCCTGCAGCTCACGCATGCGGGCATAGGCCATCTCGATCGTGTACACGGTGAGACTCATCTCCTGGGGATCGTCATTGATCGTTAGGCAAGTTAGACAAAGCGTGCACTGATTCGCAGGGCCTTCGGCCCTGATGCCTTAGATTCTACATGTAAACCAGCGGGATCGCAGAACAATGGAAGGCTCCAGGCATATGGACGCGGTGGATAGGCAGCTCATCCAGGCCCTGCGCGAGAACGGCAGGGCCTCATACGCGGAGCTCGGCCGGCTGGTCGGCCTCTCCGGCCCGAGCGTCACTGACCGGATCAACCGCCTGGAGGCGGCCGGTGTGATCACCGGCTATCGCGCGACCGTGGACGCGGCCTCGCTCGGCCTCGGTGTCACCGCGCTCATCGGCATCTCCCTCTCGGACGCCACCGACCACGAGGAGGTGGCCCAGCGGCTGCGCGAGCTCGCCGAGATCGAGGACTGCTGGTTCATCGCCGGCGACGACTCGTACATGCTCAAGGTGCGGGCCAGCGACGTGGACGGGCTGGAGCGGACGATCCGTCGGCTGTCCGGCACCAAGGGCGTGTCCCGCACCCGGACCACCATCGTGCTCTCCACGAAGTGGGAGAACCGGGTCGGCGAACTGCCCGAGAACGCCTAGGCGTAGGCTCGTCAAGGCCCACATAAGCAGACGTATGGGAGGCGGCCGACTATGGACGCGGGGCTCAAGCGCGAGCTGGAGGAGAAGGTCCGGGCCGGGGAGCGGCTGACCCGCGAGGACGGTATCGCCCTCTACGAGTCGGACGACCTGGCCTGGCTCGGCGGCCTGGCCCACGAGGTGCGCACGCGGAAGAACGGCGACGTGGTGCACTTCAACGTCAACCGTCATCTGAACATGACGAACGTGTGCACCGCGTCCTGCGCGTACTGCTCCTTCCAGCGCAAGCCGGGGGAGAAGGACGCGTACACGATGCGCATCGAGGAGGCCGTCCGCCTCGCCAAGGCGATGGAGAACGAGAACCTCACCGAGCTGCACATCGTCAACGGCCTCCATCCGACGCTGCCCTGGCGCTACTACCCGCGCTCGCTGCGGGCGTTGAAGGAGGCGCTGCCGCAGGTCTCGCTGAAGGCGTTCACCGCCACCGAGATCCACCACTTCGAGAAGATCTCCGGCCTCTCCGCGTCGGAGATCCTCGACGAGCTGATCGACGCCGGCCTGGAGTCGCTGACCGGCGGCGGCGCCGAGATCTTCGACTGGGAGGTGCGGCAGCACATCGTCGACCACGAGACCCACTGGGAGGACTGGTCGCGCATCCACCGGCTCGCGCACTCCAAGGGCCTCAAGACGCCGTCCACCATGCTCTACGGCCACATCGAGGAGCCGCGCCACCGGGTGGACCACGTGCTGCGGCTGCGCGAGCTCCAGGACGAGACCGGCGGCTTCCAGGTCTTCATCCCGCTGCGCTACCAGCACGACTTCGTGGACATGAAGGACGGCAAGATCCGCAACCGCCTGCAGGCGCGGACCACGATGGCGACCGGCGCCGAAGCGCTGAAGACCTTCGCGGTCTCCCGGCTGCTGTTCGACAACGTCCCGCATGTGAAGGTCTTCTGGGTGATGCACGGCGTGCAGACCGCCCAGCTGGCGCTGCAGCACGGCGCGGACGACATGGACGGCTCGGTCGTCGAGTACAAGATCACCCACGACGCCGACAACTACGGCACGCCGGACAAGCTGACCCGTGAGGACCTGCTCGACCTGATCCGGGACGCGGGCTTCAGGCCGGTGGAGCGCAACACGCGCTACGAGGTCATCAAGGACTACCCGGGCCCGGACCCGGAGCTCCGGGAGTCCCCGCAGCCGATGCGGGTCTGACGCGCACGTCGATGAGGTCGACGAAGGGGTGGCACCTGCCTCGGCGGGTGCCACCCCTTCGTCGTGCGGCGGCGTGGGCGGGTCGCGCGGTCGACTGTTGCCACCCGGGGGTGTAACGGATAACTTCGCCTCATGCCCCTTACCGATCTTCATCTCGTCCGAGACCCGGAGCTCACCCCCGCGCTGCGGGAGGAGGTCCTCCAGCTCTGGACGCGGGTGTCCCAGGCGGGCGGTGCCGTCGGCTTCGTCCCCCCGGTCACCGCCGAGGAGATACGCCCCACCGCCGACGCGCAGGCGGCGGCCGTCGCCTCCGGCGCGTTGCGGATGCTCGCGGCGTACGAGGAGGGCCGCCTGGTCGGGACCTCGTACCTCAAGCTCAACACCCACCCCCTGATGCGGCACTGGTGCACCGTGGTCACGGTGATGATCGACCCCGAGCGGCAGGGCGGCGGGCGCGGCAAGGCCATGCTGCGCGAGACCGTCGAGATGGCTCGCGACCTGGGGTTCAGCGCCCTGCGCCTGGGGGTGCGGGGCGGCATGGGGACGGAGGACTTCTACGCCACCGTCGGCTTCAAGGAGGTCGGCCGGGTGCCGGAGGGGATCGACGTCGGGGGCGGCGACCTCCGCGACGACATCCTGATGTGGCTGCCCCTGAAGTGATCGATATGGGGGCGTGATTCACTGGATGTCTGGTAACGCAGGATCTCCGGCAGAAAGAAGTCCAGCCGTGTCTCTCAAGACGAGCGCGACGTTCCGCTACTCCGTGATGCGTCTGGGTATCTTCGCCGGATGCTTCCTGGTCATGTGGGCGCTGGTCTCCTTCCGTGTGTTCCCGGCCGCGGCCAACGGCTCCAGCTTCATCTGGGTGCTGCTGCTCGCCCTCGTCGTCTCCGCCCCGCTCAGCCTGGTACTGCTGCGCAAGCAGCGTGACGAGATGTCCGAGCAGATCGTGGTCAAGGTCGACCGGGCCAAGCAGAAGCTCGCGGCCAACCGCGGCCAGGAAGACGATCTGTAAGCCTCACCACATCGCGCCCAGGCGCGCACCCCCTCGCCGGGAAGCCCCGGCCGACGGCGTTCTCCGCCGTGGGCCGGGGCTTTCGGCGTCTGTACGGGGTCCGACCGCGCCGCCCTGGGAGCCGCTTCGGCCGTCTCCGGGATCCCTCGGAGGGGTGCGCCCAAAGATTGCCTTTGAGTCACCCAAAGGGAGGGTGTTAGCGTGTTCGATATGAAGACAGCAGCCGCGCCCCGACCCCCCGCGAGGGTTCCGCTCGCGGTGCGCCTGCCCGCAGGTCCTTGCCGTTGTCGCTGCCGCAGCCGATGCCGCTCCGCGGCCTGTCGCCGCTGATCCGCCGCAACGCCCGCGCGCCCCGTCAGCACAGCGGCCGGAGATCCGCACGGACCTCCCGGCTTTTTTCATGCCCCCACCCACCCCCCATGGACCCCACCCACGGAGTGTGTCCGTTGTCGCCCGAAGCCAAGACGTCCTCGTCGTCGCTCCGCCTGCCCAAGGTCCCGTTCTGGGCCCAGATCCTGCTCGGCCTGGTGCTGGGCGTACTCCTCGGCTGGGCCGCCCGCAGCGGTGACGTCGAGTGGCTCGCCACCACCCTCGACAAGACCGGCTCGATCTTCGTCCAGTTGCTGAAGCTCGCGGTGGCCCCGCTCGTCTTCTTCGCCATCCTGGTCTCCATAACCAACCTGCGGCAGGTCAACAACGCCGCCCGGCTGGCCGCCCGCACGCTGCTGTGGTTCATGGTCACCTCGCTGATAGCCGTCGCCATCGGCCTGACCATCGGCCTGCTCACCAACCCCGGCTCCGGCACCGGCCTCACCCCCAAGGACGGCGGCAAGCCCGAGCACGCCGGCTCCTGGCTGGACTTCCTGACCGGCATCGTGCCGCAGGACGTGGTGACGCCCTTCACCCAGCTGAACGTCCTGCAGATCGTCTTCATGGCGGCGGTGGCGGGCATCGCCGCCCTCCAGCTCGGCGAGAAGGCCCAGCCGATCCTCACCCTCAGTCAGGCCGTCCTGGAGCTGCTCCAGAAGGCCCTGTGGTGGGTCATCCGGCTCGCCCCGCTCGGCACCCTCGGCCTCATCGGCTTCGCGATCACCAAGTACGGCTGGGGCCTGATCGGCAAGTACGCCACCTTCACCGCCGACATCTACATCGGCTGCGCCCTGGTCATGTTCGGCGTCTACCCGCTGCTGCTGGCCACCGTCGCCAAGGTCAACCCGCTCAACTTCTTCAAGGGCGCCTGGCCCGCCATCCAGCTGGCCTTCGTCTCCCGCTCCTCGGTCGGCACCATGCCGGTCACCCAGCGGGTCACCGAGCGCCTCGGCGTTCCGAAGGAGTACGCGAGCTTCGCGGTGCCCTTCGGCTCCACCACCAAGATGGACGGCTGCGCCTCCATCTACCCGGCCATCGCCGCGATCTTCATCGCCCAGATCTTCGACGTCGAACTGGGTATCGGCGACTACCTGCTGATCGCCTTCGTCTCCGTCATCGGCTCCGCCGCCACCGCCGGCCTCACCGGCGCCACGGTCATGCTCACCCTGACCCTCTCCACCCTCGGCCTCCCGCTGGAGGGCGTGGGCCTGCTGATGGCCATCGACCCGATCGTGGACATGATGCGGACGGCGACGAACGTCGCCGGACAGGCGCTCATCCCCATCCTCGTCTCCGCGCGGGAGGACATCCTCGACCGCGAGGCGTACGACTCCGCGAGCGGCTCTCTCCTGGAGGGCTACGAGGTGGGCGACGCCGACCAGAAGGCGCCCCTTCCGGCGCCGGCGGCCTAGCGCAGCGGGACGTTCACGGGGCGGCGGCGCCACCGGTCTTCCGAGGCCGGGGGCGCCGCGCCGTGTGGACGCCGGATCGCCGCGCGCGGTCTCGCGTCGTCCCCCGGAACGACGGAGCGGGTGGAGCGGTACCGGCGACGGCAGAGCGTCGGAGCCTCGCGCCTAGGCTGAGGATCATGGACATCCGCCGCATCGACCCCCGCGACACCGCCTGGGAAGAGGACCACGCCCGCTATCGCGTCTCGTTCTGGGACGTGCCCGCGGCCACGGCGCACGAGTACGAGGTGCTGGGCGAGGTCGACGTCGACGACGTCCTGGCCTGGGCCTCGCCGCACGCGGCCGAACGCGGGTGGACCTACACCGTCTACGCCTCGGTCGGTGCCGGCGACCGTGCCGGCGAGGGGCCGGGTCTGATCCGGCTCGCCGGAGTGCTGGGGGATCCGTTCGCCGACGCGTGACCGGTCAGGGCGCGGGCCGGGGCGACACCCGAGGACGCCGGCGGCCGGTCACACCTCCAGCCGCACCGCGTACCGCCGTAGCCAGGTGTTGAGCAGCAGGGCGCACTCCATGCCGAAGCGTGCCAGGTAGTCCTCCAGGGCGGTCGCGGGGGCGGTGCGGGTGGTCTCCGCCGCCCAGTCGGCGTCGAGCAGGGGGTGCACCGGCTGGTCGGGGTCGGCGACGAGGGCGGTGAACTGGGCGCGTACGGCCTCGGTGTAGGCGCGGTGCGGGGTGGCGGGGTAGGGGCTCTTGCGGCGGTCGGCGACGTGCGCCGGGAGCAGGTCGCGGGTGGCCGCGCGCAGCAGGCTCTTCTCGCGGCCGCCCCGGGCCCGCAGCGACCAGGGCGTGTTGTAGACGTAGCCCACCAGCCGGTGGTCGCAGAAGGGGACGCGCGCCTCCAGGCCGGCGGCCATGGACATGCGGTCCTTGCGGTCCAGCAGCCGCGGGACGAAGCGGGTGAGCGCCAGGTGGGTGACCTCGCGATGGCGTCGTTCGGCGGGGTCGGCCGCGCCGGGCGGGTGCTCCACCTCGGCGAGCGCCTCCCGGTGCCGCTCGCGTCGGTAGGCGGCGAGCCCCAGCCGAGTGCGGAGGGCGGGGGCGAGCAGCCGGTCCAGGGTGCCCGCGAAGCCCGTGCCGTCCTCCGCGATCCAGGGGAAGGTGCCGCTGGTGAGCGCCCGGGGGTCGTGGAACCACGCGTAGCCGCCGAAGAGTTCGTCCGCGGACTCGCCCGAGAGGGCGACCGTGGCATGGCCGCGGATGGCGGAGAACAGCAGGTAGAGCGAGGTGTCGCGCTCGGCGCGACCGTCCGGCAGGTCGCGTGCCGTCAGGGTCGCGGTGCGGTGCAGCGGATCGGCCAGATCGGCCGCGTCGAGAACGATGTCGGTGTGGTCCGTGCCGAGGTGCGCGGCGACCGCGTGGGCGTACGGGCGGTCGGGGCTGCCCTGGGGCGTCGGCGCGTCCGGCTCCGCGAAGTCGACGGCGAACGTGGCGAGCGGCCCCGCCCCGCGAGCCGCCAGACGGCGGGCGGCCAGCGCGCTGACGGCGCTGGAGTCCAGGCCGCCGGAGAGCAGCGTGCAGCGCGGCACATCGGCGACGAGCTGCCCGGTCACGGCCTCGTCGAGGAGCTCCCGCACGGTGTCCACGGTCCGCCCCCAGCCGTCCGTGTGCTCGGCGGTGGGCAGCGTCCAGTACGGGCGCTGCCGCAGCCCCGCGCGGGTCAGCCGCAGCACATGGCCGGGCTTGACCTCGCACATCCCCCGGTAGGCCGTCAGCCCCGGCGTCTTGGCCAGCGCGAACAGCTCTCGCAGCCCGTCGAGGTCGACGACCGCCTCGGCCTGCGGGTGGGCCAGGATCGCCTTGGGTTCGGAGCCGAAGAGCAGCCCGGCGGGGGTGGGGTAGTAGTAGAGCGGTTTGACGCCCATCCGGTCGCGCACGAGCAGCAGCCGCTCCGCCTTCTCGTCCCACAGCGCCAGCGCGAACATGCCCTCCAGCCGCTCGGCGAAGCCCTCGCCCCACGCGCGGTAGGCCGCCAGCACCACCTCGGTGTCGCTGCGCGTACGGAACCGATGGCCTCGCGCGGTCAGCTCCGTGCGCAGCGCGCGGTAGTTGTAGATCTCACCGCTGTGGCTGACCACCGCCTCCGCGTGGGACATCGGCTGTCGGCCCGTCACCAGGTCGATGACGGCGAGCCGGCGGTGGCCCAGCAACGCGCCGCGGCCGCTCCACAGCCCCTCGTCGTCCGGCCCCCGGCAGGCCAGGGTGGCCGTCATGCCCCGCACCACCGCGCGGTGCGCCGTCAGATCCCGCGCGAAGTCGACCCAGCCCGCCACGCCGCACACCCGTGCCCGCCTCCTCCGCCGAACAGGCTCACGGCCGCCGTCCGACGGGTGGTCCCCGATCGGACCGCGGCACCGAGGAATCTAGGGCACCCGTCCGGTCAGCGGCGGCATATCGCCGCCCGGAGATCCGCGCGTCCGCGTCGCCCGCCGTCGGCGGCGGGTCCCGGCGCCGGGCGGGAACGGATGTCGCGGTCGTGTCCCATTACGGCCTCCCCTCAACTCGTCCGTCCTCCGCGACCGTTGAGGGCCGGGAGGCGGTGCTCAAGTCACAGTCGAGCATAAATGCCGCCACCGACAGTACTCATGTCGACGCAATGTGTAATCGCCGCTCGGGTGCCATGCGGCCCGGCGGCCCGACCCCCACGGAAGGCCCCCATGCCGCACTCACCCGCGTCCCGCCGCCGCGCCGCCCGCCGTCTCGCGGCGCGCCGTCTCGCCTCCCCGCGATCGGCCTCCCTGTGGTCCGCCGCGGCGAAGGCCCGCTGGACGCTCCGTACGGCCGCCGCCGCGGCGGCGCTGGCCATGCCGCTGGCGGGCCTGACGGCCACCCCGGCGCACGCGGCGACGTCCTGCGTGGTCAACGGCAGACAGGTGACCGGCCCGGCCATCGTCGGCACCCCCGGCGACGACGTGATCACCTGCTCCTCGGTGGACGACGGCGACCTCGTCGACGCCCTCGCCGGGGACGACGCCATCGCCCTCACCGGCCCCGTGGCGGGCGGGGTGCGCGGCGGTGACGGCGAGGACGCCGTCACGCTCACGCCGACCGGTTCCGTGGAGGCCCGCGGCTCTCTGGACGGCCAGTTCCACGACGACCGGTTCGCCCTCGACGGCCCCGTCCTCGGTCGGGTGACGGGCGGCCGGCACGACGACCGCGTCGACCTCCTCGACCACGCCCTCGTGGCCGAGGGAGCCGACGTCCGGGGCGCCCGCGGCGCGGACACCCTCGTCCTCGACGCGGCCGCCGGGGTGTTCGGATCGGTGGAGGGCGGGGAGGCCGCCGACCGGATCGAGGTGGGCGGACTCCTCCAGCCCTCCGGCCGGGTGCGCGGTGGCGACGGCGACGACGACCTGTTCGTCGGCATCAACCAGGGAGCCGTGGACGGCGGGCCCGGCGTCGACGCCTGTCGCGTCGTCATGGGCCTGCCGCGGGTGCCGGGGACGTGCGAGCGCGAGTGAGCGGGAGTGAGCCGTGGAGTCGCACCCGCTGGCCGATGCCCGCCCTTCGTCGCTTCGCGTGCCCGTACGATTACCCGAGCGTGACGGAACCAGGCAATGGAACAGTCAACGGAACGGGTCAGGCGGGGGCTTGGGAGGGGCGTTTCGCGTGAATGCGGTGAAGAGCAAACGGGTGCCGCGGGCGGTGCGGGAGCAACAGATGCTGGACGCCGCCGTGCGGACCTTCGCCCGGCGCGGCTACCGGATCGCGTCGATGGACGAGATCGCCGAGTCGGCCGGGGTCTCGAAGCCACTGGTGTATCTGTACCTCAACTCCAAAGAGGAGCTGTTCGGTTCCTGCGTCCGACGCGAGGCGGCGGCGCTGGTCGCGGCCGTACGGGACGCCGTCGAGCCGGGGGCGTCCGCCGACCGTCGGCTGTGGAGCGGGCTGCACGGCTTCTTCGCCCACACGGCCGCGCACCCGGACGGCTGGGCGCTGCTGCACCTCCAGGCGCGTACGCTCGGCGAACCCTTCGCGCGGGAGGTCGCGGGGCTGAGGGCGGAGATCGTCGCCCTGGTGGCGGGGTTGATATCGGCGGCCGCGCGGGAGGCCGGCTGCCCCGCGGAGCCCTCCGCCGCGGAGCTGTCCGGGCTGGCGCAGGCGCTGGTCGGCGCGGCCGAGTCGCTGGCCGAGTGGGCGCGGGCCGACGGTGCCGAGGCGGCCGGCCGCGGCCCCTCGGTCGAGGACACGGCCGCCACGCTGATGAACTTCGCATGGGCCGGGTTGGGGAACCTGATGGCGGGACAGGGCTGGTCACCCGATCGAGAGCGGCTCCCGGAGCACCACCGGGACCGCGTCCCGGAAGCCGACCGGGCGCGCGCCCGGGAGCACGGCAGGGGCCGTGCTCCCGAGCGCGACGAGCGAGGTCGCGCGCGGGACCACGACGGGGGCGCGGGGCTGGAATCCGGCGGGGAGTGCGGCCAGGAGGCCGGCCGGGAGCATCCGGAATCCCCGCATGTTTCAGCCGATTTCAGTTGATGCGAGCTTTCGTGTACCACGCCTGCGGGTCGGGGGCGCGGGACAGGTCCGACGGATAGGCGCCGTTCTGGTGCTCCGGGTGTCGAACCGCATCGGCCCACGCGGCCGGTGCGTCCGTCGCCGAACTGCCCTCGTCCGCCTGGACCGGCACCGGGGTGAAGTTGGACGGCGCCGTGTGCCAGCCGTCCGGGGCGATGCGGGTGGCGAGCACATAGGTGCGGCCGACTTCCAGCTCGGGGGCCTGGCCGGCCGTGGTCTGCTGCGGGTGCAGCGGGTCCCGGCCTCCTTCCTGGGCGACCCGGACGCTCCCGCTGACCTTGCCCTTGAGGGTGCTGACGACCTCGACCTGGTACGTGGTCCACAGCAGCCGACCCCCGTTGGTGCGGCGGGTGCCCTCCTTGGCCACCACGGTGCCCACGAACACGTCGTCGGCCCAGCCGCAGGCGCGGGCCGGGGTGTCCAGCCGCACCGCGTAGGTGTGGTGCGGCGGGTCGCCGCCGGTCTCCGCGACGGCGCGCCGCGCGGGCTCGGGGGCGGCGGCCTGGGAGGCGCCCCAGATGCTGCGGTAGTGGTCGATGTCGATCTGCGACGGCCCGTAGGCGGTGCGCGCGTCGTTGCAGTACATGACCGCTTCCGGGTTGGCCCGGTGGCCCAGCTTGAGCGCGTGGCCGATCTCGTGGGCGACGACGCCGCGCTTCTCGTCGGCGGTGTAGTTGTGCAGGTAGTGGTCGTTGAAGGTGATGGCGTCGGCGCCGTTGCCGTTGTTCTGCCACAGCCCGGACCAGCCGACGTCGCTCCGGTCCACGTCGCCGACGTCGACGTCGGTGGTGGTCGCCGGATCGTCGGGCTTGATGTCGACCTTGCCGAGGGCGTTCCACTCGGCGCGCGCCTTGTCCCACTCGGCCGTGTACTTGGTGGCGAGCTCGTACGCCAGGACCGAACCCTCCACCGAGCCGGCGGTGTTCGGCTCGTCGACGCAGGCGTACGCCTGCTGGGCGGCGCTCGACGGCGCGGCGGCCGATGAGGCGGCCGGGTCGGGGGTCGGCGGGGAGGCGTAGGCCGGGGTGGCGGCGCACAACGCGGCGGCGGCCAGCGAGGCGGCCGCCGACCAGGCCCCCGCCAGGGGCCGTACCGGCCGCCGCCGGTGGATGCCGAAGGGCGGCGGGCGCCGGGTGCGGCCGGCAGAGGTGCGGACCGGCGTGCCGGCGGGAGTGCGGACGGGAGTACCGGCGGATGTGCGGACGGGTGTGCCGTTGGGGGTGCTGCGCTCACGAATCACGTGCGGACATCCCTTCTACGCCTGCGCGGAGGGCCGGCGGAGACCTGTCCGGGCCCGGCTACGGGCGGGCGGAGATCTGCCGCAAGCCGTCGGTAACGTTCCTGGGCCGCGGGGCGTGAACCCAGTGAGAGACAGAGCGCTGCCGGGGTCGGCAGCGTCACGGATCCGTGAGCCTCAAGTTACGGGCTGTGTCGATGCGGCGCATGTTCGGGCATCAGGGGGAGCGGGGGAAGAGGAAGGCATCGAGATGAGCACGAGGCGTATCGCGCGGAAGACCCTGCTGGCCGGGGGCGCGGCCGCCGCCCTGCTGTCGCTGTCCGTCGCCGCCGTGCCGGCGCTGGCCTCCGGCGACGGACACCAGAGCGCCGCCGGGACGCGGGCGGTCGCGGTGAAGACGAAGCAGGCGTTCCCGGAGACGGTCTCCGGCAGCCCGTCCTCCCCACTCACCCGAGTGGGTGACTTCTTCGGGGCGTACATCGACGCGCGGAACGACGAGGGCGGCGCCGCGCTGGCCTCCGCGCTGCGCAAGCACTATCTGAGCGCCGGCCTCCAGAAGGAGCTCGCCGCCTGGGCGAAGAAGAACGGCGCGGACGGCGTGCTCCGCGCTCAGAACGTGCCGACGAAGTGGTCCGTCACGGACAACGGGAACGGCGACAACTACTCGGCGCTGGTCAAGCTGGCCTGGGCCGATGGAAGCGTCACCAAGCTGGACATCCTCGCCGCGCACGACGCCACGAAGATCATCGCCATAACCCCGGTCAAGTAAGCCGCGCGCCGGTGGGGGCCGTGGACTCGGCCGATCGGGTGAGGCCGGTGGGGGCCGCCTCACCCGAGCCCACCGGCTCCTCTCCGGGAATCGGCCCGTCGCCCCGCTCACGAGTCGGCCCGCCGACCCGCTCCTCTGTCCGTCGGCCGACCCCGCGACTCCATCCGTCGGATCTCCCCGAACTCCCCGCGTCACAAGGGTTCCCGCACCGCTCGGGCCCGCCCTACGTTTGCGTGAAGTTACTGACGGGTCAGGAGTTGCCATGCCACAGCAGCCAGCACCGACCGCACCAGTCCCCACCCCCACTCTCGTCCCGCCACGGGTGCACATCGTCGCCGGGGTGGTCCAGCAGGCCGCCGTCCCCGCGCTCGCCCCCGCCGTGACGCACGGCAGCCTGGCGGACATCCCCTTCGACAACGCCGCCGAGGCACCCGACGAGGCGGTCCTCAGCCGCAAGCAGCCGGACGGACGGTGGCGCGACGTCACCTCGGCGACCTTCGCCTCCGAGGTGCTCGCCACCGCCAAGGGGCTGATCGCGCACGGCCTGCGCCCCGGCGACCGGCTCGCCATCATGGCCCGCACCAGCTACGAGTGGACCCTGCTGGACTTCGCCGCCTGGGCGGCGGGCCTGGTCACCGTCCCGGTGTATCCGACCTCGTCCGCCCTCCAGACGCGGTGGATCCTTCAGGACTCCGGCGCCGCCGCCTGTGCGGTGGAGGACGTCGAGCAGGCCCGGCTGGTCACCACGGTGCGCGACGGCCTGCCGCGGCTGGCCCAGCTGTGGCAGCTGGACACCGGGGCCATCGGCCAACTCGCGGCCGCGGGACGGGAGGTGCCCGACGAGGCCGTGACCCGGCGCCGGGCGGAGCGCGGACCGCACGACATCGCCACGCTCATCTACACCTCCGGCACCACCGGCCGCCCCAAGGGCTGCGTGCTCACCCACGCCAACTTCTTCGCGGAGGTGGACAACTCCATCGAGCTGCTCCACCCGGTGTTCCGGTCGGCCGGCAAGGAGCCGGCAGCCACCCTGCTGTTCCTGCCGCTGTCGCACGTCTTCGGGCGGATGGTCGCCGTCGGCTGTCTGCGGGCCAGGGTCCGGCTCGGCCACGCCCCGAGCATCCGCAGCGAGGACCTGCTGCCCGATCTGGCCGGCTTCCAACCGACGTTCCTGCTCGCCATCCCCTACGTCCTGGAGAAGATCTACAACACCGGGCGGGCCACCGCGGAGCGGATGGGCCGCGCCGCCTCCTTCGACCGCGCCGCGCGCGTCGCGATCCGGTACGCGGAGGGCGCGGAGTCCGCACGCGGCCCGGGGCTGGGCCCGCGCCTCGCCCGCGCGCTGTACGAACCGCTGGTCTACCGACGGATCAGGGCCGCGCTGGGCGGGAAGGTGCGCCACGTCATCTGCGGCGGCTCCCCGCTCGGCCGGCGCCTCGCCGCCTTCTACGCGGGCGCGGGTATCCAGGTCTTCGAGGGGTACGGCCTGACGGAGACCACGGCGGCCGTGACGCTGATGCCGCCGCTCCGGCCCCGGCTGGGCACGGTGGGCTGGCCGCTGCCGGGGAGCGCGGTGCGGATCGCCGAGGACGGGGAGGTGCTGCTGCGCGGCGGCCAGGTCTTCACCGGCTACTGGGACGCGGGGCGCGGCGCGGCGCCCGGCGCCCCCGCCGAGCGCTGGTTCGCCTCCGGTGACATCGGCGCGCTGGACGAGGACGGCTATCTCACGATCACCGGCCGGAAGAAGGAGTTGATCATCACGGCGACCGGGAAGAACGTGGCTCCGGCCCCGCTGGAGGACCGGCTGCGGGCGCACCCGCTGATCGGCCAGTGCATGGTCCTCGGCGACGACCGCCCGTATGTCGCGGCGCTGATCACACTGGATCCGGACGGTCTCGCGCACTGGCGGCGGATGCGTGGGAAGGAGGGGGTGTCGCCGCGGCGGCTGGCCGCGGACGAGGAGTTGCTCGCGGAGGTGGGGCGCGCCGTCGAGGAGGCGAACACGACCGTCTCCCGCGCGGAGTCGATCCGCCGCTTCCAGGTGCTGCCGGTGGAGTGGACGGACCTGTCGGGGCATCTCACGCCCTCGTTGAAGCTGAAGCGCGCGGCCATCGCACGCGACTTCGCCGACGCCATCGAACGGCTCTACGACGAAGAGCGATGAGGGAGGCGAGCGTATAGTCGATTACCGGGGCAAAAGGTGTCTGCTACCAGGAGTTATGACATGACGGCTGTGGCACACAAGGAGCACCCGGAGCACCCGCATCAGCACGGGCCGGACTGCGGACATCCGCAGATCGCCCACGACGACCACCTCGACTACGCCCACGACGGCCATGTGCACCGTGCCCATGACGGCCACTGGGACGAGTGTGAGCGCACCGACCACACCCAACACGGCGACCACGAGCACCAGCACGGTCCCACCTGTGGGCACCAGCAGATCCAGCACGGCGACCACGTCGACTACGTCCACAACGGACACCGCCACGCC
Organism: Streptomyces sp. SAJ15; assembly: GCF_007595705.1. GTDB lineage: Bacteria > Actinomycetota > Actinomycetes > Streptomycetales > Streptomycetaceae > Streptomyces. Next base: position 67,232 of record NZ_NISY01000001.1, read on the forward strand.
GCCCACGGCGGCCACTGGGACGACCACTGACGGTCCGGACCGACCTGCTCAGGACCGGGCTGACCCGGCCCCTTGAGCCTGCCCGGCCACTGCCCCGTCCTGGCCCTCCCGGCCGGCGGGGCGGGGCGGGCCCGGTGCGGGCGGCGCTCCTGACCACCGCTCCCGGCCCGTTGGGGACGGGGCTCTGGGGGACCGGGGGCGGTCCACGGAGCGCGAGGCACGAAGGGGGCGCGGCGCGCGAAAACACGGCGCACGGGAGCACGGCGGTCCGAGGAGGCGCCTGATGGCGCCGAGGGTGTGCGGTGCATCGGGGGCTGCGGGAAGGCCAGGGCCGGGCGGAGCCCGCGCGGCGGGCGGCGGGCGAAAAGGGCAGGAGCCCTGCCCCCGCCGAAGCGGGAGGCAGGGCTCCTTGGGTGCTGATCGGCGGCCGTGCCGAAGCACGGCCGGACCGCATACTCAGACCGCGGGGGTGACGTTCTCCGCCTGCGGGCCCTTCGGGCCCTGGGTGACGTCGAAGGTCACGGTCTGGTTCTCCTCAAGGGAGCGGAAGCCAGACGCGTTGATCGCGGAGTAGTGGACGAAGACATCGGGGCCGCCGCCGTCCTGGGCGATGAAGCCGAAGCCCTTCTCGGCGTTGAACCACTTGACGGTTCCGGTAGCCATAAGCCCTCCTTGGGCCAAAGGGTTGCCCTGCTCCAGAACCTGCAAGTGCAAGAAGTCTGAAAACTACAAAAGCCTGCGGGTTACATGCTCCGCAGGCTCTGTACTGCAAGGGAAACCAAACTGCAACTTGGTGGCGAGCCTAGCACGTGCGGTTCTCGCGGGGAAAGAGCGAAAGGTCACGTGAAGGGTGAGTTTCCACTCCGTCGCTCTGGGGAATGTTCGCAGGTCGCATGGCTGATGACGCGCCCGGAGCGCACCCTGCGCACGGTCGCCCGGAGGGCCGGGGCTAGCCTCCGCATGTGGACAATTCAGCCCCTGCCGCCGCCACCGCCAACGGCCACCGCCGGAGCCGGCCGCGGGTCGGCCACATCCAGTACCTGAACTGCCTGCCCCTCTACTGGGGCCTCGCCCGCACCGGCACGCTGCTCGACCTGGAGCTCACCAAGGAGACCCCGGACGCGCTCAACGACCAGCTGTCCCGCGGCGACCTGGATATCGGCCCCATCAGCCTGGTCGAGTATCTGCGCCACGCCGACGACCTCGTCGTCCTCCCCGACATCGCCGTCGGCTGCGACGGGCCGGTGATGTCCTGTGTGATCGTGTCCCAGGTCCCGCTGGAGGAGCTGGACGGCGGGCGCGTCGCGCTCGGCTCGGCGTCCCGGACCTCGGTGCTGCTGGCGAAGCTGCTGCTCACCGAGCGGTACGGGGTGCGCCCCGACTACTACACGTGCCCCCCGGACCTCAGCCTGATGATGCAGGAGGCGGACGCCGCCGTGCTCATCGGCGACGCCGCGCTGCGCGCCAACCTGCACTACGCCCCCAAGCTGGGCCTTCAGGTCCATGACCTCGGCCACATGTGGAAGGAGTGGACCGGCCTGCCGTTCGTCTTCGCGGTCTGGGCGGCCCGCCGCGAGTACCTGGAGCGCGAGCCGCGCATCGTCCGCAAGATCCACGAGGCGTTCCTGGCCTCGCGCGACCTCTCGCTGGAAGAGGTGACCAAGGTCGCCGAGCAGGCCGCCCGCTGGGAGGCCCTGGACGCCCCGGTCCTGGAGCGCTACTTCACCACCCTCGACTTCAGCCTCGGCGAGACCCAGCTCAAGGGGATCCGGGAGTTCGCCGCCCGCACCGGACCGGCGGCCGGCTACCCGGCCGACGTCCGCGTCGACCTGCTGCCGGCCCAGGCGTCCGGCTGAGCGGAGCGCCCCGACACCACCCGCTCCACCCCGACGCGCCCCAACCGCCCCCTGAGCGGCCGGCCCCGCCTAAGCTGGATCGGCGTACTCAGGGGGGAGGCCACGCGATGCATCCGCTGGGCGAGGAAGACCCGCAGGCCGTCGGGGCGTATCGGCTCCTGGGCCGGCTCGGTGCGGGCGGCATGGGCCGGGTCTATCTGGGGCGCAGCGCCGGCGGACGCACCGTCGCGGTGAAGATCGTGCACCCGCACTTCGCCCTGGACGAGGAGTTCCGGGCCCGGTTCCGTCGCGAGGTCGCCGCGGCCCGCAGGGTCGGCGGCGCCTGGACCGCACCGGTCCTGGACGCCGACCCGGAGGCCCGGGTGCCGTGGGTGGCCACCGGCTATGTCGCGGGGCCCTCCCTCACCCAGGCCGTCGCCGACTCCGGGCCGCTGCCCGAGGCGTCCGTGCGGGCCCTGGCCGCCGGCCTCGCCGAGGCCCTGGCCGCGGTGCACGCCCTGGGCCTGGTGCACCGCGATGTGAAGCCCTCCAACGTGCTGCTCACCCTCGACGGCCCGCGGCTGATCGACTTCGGCATCGCCCGCGCCGTCGACGGCACGGTCTCCCTCACCTCCACCGGCGCCTCGATCGGCTCGCCCGGCTATATGGCGCCCGAACAGATCCTGGGGAAGGACGTCGCGGGCGCGGCCGACGTCTTCTCGCTGGGCGCGGTGCTGGCGTACGCGGCGACCGGGGAGGGCCCCTTCCCCGGCGACAGCTCGGCCGCGCTGCTCTACAAGGTGGTGCACGAGGAGGCGGTCCTCGGACCGCGCCTCACCGGAGAGCTGCGGGATCTCGTCGCCGCCTGCCTCGCCAAGGCCCCGTCCGCCCGCCCCACCCCCGAGCGGATCCTCCACCGGCTGGCCCCGGACCGGGGCGCCGCCGGGCTGGTCGGGCCGGGTTGGCTGCCCGCCCCGCTGGTCGAGCGGGTCAGCAGGCAGGCCGTGGAACTCCTCAACCTGGAGGCGGCCCCGCCCGGCCCCGCCACCCCCGGCACCGGCCCCGCCACTCCCGGCACCGGCCCCGCGCCCGTCCAGGACGCCGGGCCCGGGCCTACCCTGGGCGCCTTCGGCCCGCCGGACCCCTCGTACGAGAAGGGCCCCGGGCACGGGAGGGTCCCGGACCCCGCGCACGGAAGGGAGCCCGGCGCCTCGTACGACGGCGTCCCCGCCCCGCCGGGGGCGCCGCCGCGACCGGGCGGACCGTCCGGACCGGCGGCCCCGGCCCCGGGCCCCGTGGCCGCCGCGGCCACTCCCGAGGACGATCCGGCGCCCGCCGGACGCCGGCTGTCCCTCACCGCCTCCGTCGGCGGGCGGCGCCGTCCGAAGGCGCTCAGCTGCACCCTGGTGCTCTCGGTCGCGGGCGCGCTGGCCGTCGCCGTGTTCGCGGTGAACGGACTGCCGGACGGCCCGGGCGACGCCAGGGACTACTCCGCGGACAAGGGGAGCGCCCGCCCGGCGTCGCCGGATTCCCGCCCCGGCGGCGGATCCGAGACCGGGGCCCCGCGGCCCGAGCCGAGCGCGCAGCCCTCCGGCACCCCCTCGCCCGGCGGGCCCGGGGCGGTGCCCAAGGCGTTCCTGGGCACCTGGCGGGGGTCGCTGACCGCGGACTCCGGCCTGCCGGCCGGCGAGCTGACCATCACCATCCGGCAGGGCCGGACCGGGGCCCAGGTCGCCAGCGGGCGGCAGGACGTCACCCTCTTCGTGTGCCACAGCAAGTGGAAGCTGGTGTCGGCGACGGCCAAGGAGCTGGTCCTGGACTCGCGGGTGAAACCGGAGGACCGGGAGGAGAACTGCAGCCTCGGCTCCGCCGAGGAGCGGTTCGCGCTCAGGAGCGACGGCTCGATCCGCTACACGGTCCGGGACGAGCCGGGCGGCAACCCGAGCGGCACGCTCCGCAGGCTGGACTGACGGCCCCGCGCGGGCGGCCCGGGGTGCTGGGCGTAGGCTGGATCAGTCCGTTTGCAAGCCCTGTAAACCCTCCGAAAGGGACACCACGGTGACCGAGAACGCCGACCTCCAGTCCGTGCTCGACCGCGCCGCCGCCGGTGGTCGGATCACCCCGCAGGAGGCGCTCGACCTGTACCGGTCCGCACCGCTGCACGCGCTGGGCGCGGCAGCCGACGCCGCCCGTCGCCGGCGGTACGCGGGCACCGAGCACATCGCGACGTACATCATCGAACGGAACATCAACTACACCAACGTCTGCGTGACGGCCTGCAAGTTCTGCGCCTTCTACGCGCCGCCGAAGGCCACCGACAAGGGCTGGACCCGCGACCTCGACGACATCCTGCGGCGCTGCGCGGAGACCGTGGAGCTCGGCGGCACGCAGATCATGTTCCAGGGCGGCCACCACCCGGACTTCGGCGTCGAGTACTACGAGAAGCACTTCTCGGCCATCAAGAAGGAGTTCCCGCAGCTGGTCATCCACTCGCTGGGGGCGTCCGAGGTCGAGCACATGGCCCGCATCTCCGGCGTGTCCGTCGAGGAGGCCGTCCAGCGCATCCACGCCGCCGGCCTGGACTCCTTCGCCGGCGCCGGCGCCGAACTGCTGCCGGAGCGGCCGCGCAAGGCGATCGCGCCGCTCAAGGAGTCCGGCGAGCGCTGGCTGGAGATCATGGAGACGGCGCACCGGCTGGGCGTGGAGTCCACCTCCACCATGCTGATGGGCACCGGAGAGACCAACGCGGAGCGGATCGAGCACATCCGGATGATCCGCGACGTGCAGGACCGCACCGGCGGCTTCCGCGCCTTCATCCCGTACACCTACCAGCCCGAGAACAACCACCTGAAGGGCCGGACGCAGGCCACGATCTTCGAGTACCTGCGCATGATCGCCATCGCGCGGCTCTTCCTCGACAACATCGCCCACATCCAGGGCTCCTGGCTGACCGTCGGCAAGGAGGCCGGTCAGCTCTCGCTGCACTACGGCGCGGACGACCTGGGCTCGGTGATGCTGGAGGAGAACGTGGTCTCCTCGGCGGGCGCCAAGCACCGCTCCAACCGGATGGAGCTCATCGACCTCATCCGCAAGGCCGGACGGGTCCCCGCGCAGCGCGCCACCACCTACGAGCACCTGGTGGTGCACGAGGACCCGGCCGACGACCCGGTCGACGACCGCGTGGTCTCCCACCTGTCCTCCACCGCGATCGAGGGCGGCACCGCCCACCCCGAGCTCAAGCTCGTCGGCACCAACTGAGTTCGCCGCCGCCCGCGCCGCCGAGATGCTCACCCTCCACGCCGCCGACCTGCTGCTGCCCGGCGCCGGGGCCGACCCGGTGCCCGGCGGGGCGGTGGCGGTCGACGACGGTCGGATCGCCGACTTCGGCCCGTACGAGCGGATCGCCGCCGCGTACCCCGGCGCCCGGGCGCGGCGCTGGCCCGGGCTGCTCACCCCCGGGCTGCGCCAGTGGCACGGCAAGTGGCTGCTGGAGCGGTGCTACTACCCGGACCCGCGCGAGTTCCACCTCCTGGGCGAGCGGCCGTTGACGGGGTCGGAGCTGAGCGACCTGGACATGGACGCGACGCGTTGGGCGGGGAGTGTGCGACGCGGGGTGCAGCAACTGCTCCGGCACGGCACCACGACGGTGGTCGGCAACTTCTCCGACCCGGTGGTGAACGTGGCGCTGGCCCGCTCGGGGCTGGTCGTCGTCCCGCCGCTCGGCGCCCCGGGCGACGCACCCGGCGAGCCGGACCTCGACCCCTTCCACGCCGGCCACGACCTGGCCGGCACGGCGGCCGGCCCGCTGATCACGGGCGGCCGCGCCGACCTCGCGGTCTTCGACGTGCCCGACGAACCCACCCTGGTCGAGCGGGGCGCGGCGACCTGCGTGGCCACCGTCCTCGCCGGGCGACTGGTGCACCGCCGCCGCTGAGGCGCACGGCCGCGGCTCGCCGCGCGTGCCCCCGCCGCACGCCCCGCCGTGGGCGAGGTGAACAATGGGTGGGTGACCCGAGCATCCTTGGACAAGCAGCCGCACGAAGTCGCCGCGATGTTCGATGACGTGGCGGCGAGATACGACCTCACCAACGATGTGCTGTCCCTGGGGCAGGCCCGGCTGTGGCGCAAGGCCGTCGCCCGTGCGATCGACGCCCGGGCCGGGGAGCGGGTCCTCGACCTGGCCGCCGGCACCGGCACCTCCTCGCTGCCCTTCATGGCCGACGGCGCCTACGTGGTGCCCTGCGACTTCTCGCTCGGGATGCTGCGGGAGGGCAAGCAGCGCCATCCCCAGTTGCCCCTGACGGCCGGCGACGCGACCCGGCTGCCCTTCGCCGACGACGTCTTCGACGCCGTGACGATCTCCTTCGGGCTGCGCAACGTCCAGGACACGGACGCCGCCCTGCGCGAGCTGCTGCGCGTGACCAAGCCGGGCGGTCGGGTGCTGATCTGCGAGTTCAGCTCCCCCACCTGGGCACCGTTCCGCACGGTCTACACCGAGTACCTGATGCGCGCGCTGCCGCCGGTCGCCAGGGCGGTCAGCAGCAACCCCGACGCGTACGTCTACCTCGCCGACTCCATCCGCGCCTGGCCCGACCAGCCGGGACTGGCCCGGAAGCTCCAGAAGGCCGGCTGGTCGCGGGTGGCCTGGCGCAACCTCACCGGCGGCGTGGTGGCGCTGCACCGGGGCACCAAGGCGTAACCGACCGAGCCACGGTGGACCCGAGCCCGGTGACCGGCCCCCGTCACCAGGCCCGGTCACCGGGGCCGGGTCGCCGTCACAGCTCCAGCCGGTGGCAGACGGCGGTCACCCCGGACACCGGCGAGACGTATGTCTCCGCGCGCCGCATGCCCAGCCGCCGCGTCACCGCGAGGGACCGCTCGTTGCGGGCGTCGACCATGGCCACGACCCGGTCCACCCCGGCCGCCCGCACGCGTTCCAGGGTGGCCTCGGCGGCCAGCGTGGCGTACCCCAGGCCCCAGAAGGCACGGCCCAGCCGCCAGCCGATCTCGATCTCGCCGACCGGCCCCCAGGGCTGGGGCCACGGCTGCGCGCCGGTGAACCCCAGGACCTGGTCGGTCTCGTCCAGCAGCGTGTAGAGACAGAAGCCGTGCTCGGCGGCCAGCTCGCGCTGGCGCTCGGTGAACTCCTCGTCATGGGCCAGGTCCTGCGCGGACCCGCCGTGGAACTCCATGACGTCGGGGTGGTCGAAGACCCGGTGCCAGGCGGTCGCGTCGTCGGGACGGGGCACGCGCAGCCGAATGGACGGCTGGGCTATGGGCACGGTCATGGGGGGTGGCCCTTCTGAGGTCTGGGAGTAGGCCCCCCATAGACTGCACGTGTCCTGTGCCTTGTTGCGACCGCCTTGGGCGACCGGCACCCAGCCATCGAGTCTTCGGGAGACCTCCGTGAGCGAGACCGCAAGCATCGAGAGCGCCTCCGCCGGGACCTTCGGCTCCGAGTACAGCGCCGAGGTGATCGTCGTCGGGGCCGGTCCGGCCGGCTCGACCACGGCCTACTACCTCGCCAAGGCGGGACTCGACGTCCTCCTGCTGGAGAAGACCGCGTTCCCGCGCGAGAAGGTGTGCGGCGACGGGCTGACCCCGCGGGCCACCAAGCAGCTGGTCGCGATGGGGATCGACGTCTCCGAGGAGGCGGGCTGGCTGCGCAACAAGGGGCTGCGCATCGTCGGCGGCGGCGTGCGGCTCCAGCTCGACTGGCCGGAGTTGGCCTCCTTCCCGGACTACGGCCTGGTCCGCAAGCGTGACGACTTCGACGAACAGCTGGTGCGGCAGGCCCAGAAGGCCGGCGCGCGGCTGTACGAGCGGTGCACCGTGAGCGCCCCGGTGATCGACGACCGGACGGGCCGGATCACGGGCGTGCGGGCCAAGCTGGGGGAGGAGAAGACCCCGGTCACCTTCCACGCCCCGGTGGTGGTCGCCGCGGACGGCAACTCCAGCCGGCTCTCGCTGGGCATGGGGCTGCACCGGCGCGAGGACCGGCCGATGGGCGTGGCGGTCCGGACGTACTTCAACTCGCCCCGGCACCAGGACGACTACCTGGAGTCCTGGCTGGAGCTGTGGGACCGGCGCGGCGCCCAGCCGCGGCTGCTGCCCGGCTACGGCTGGGTGTTCGGCATGGGCGACGGCACCTCCAACGTCGGACTCGGCGTGCTCAACACCTCCAGCTCCTTCAAGGAGCTGGACTGGCGCGAGGTGCTCAAGGCGTGGTGCGCCTCGATGCCGGAGGAGTGGGGCTACACCCCGGAGAACATGACGGGGCCGATCCGGGGCGCCGCCCTCCCCATGGCCTTCAACCGACAGCCGCACTACACGCGCGGGCTGCTGCTGGTCGGCGACGCGGGCGGGATGGTCAACCCCTTCAACGGCGAGGGCATCGCCTACGCGATGGAGTCCGGGCAGCTGGCGGCCGACGTGATCGTCCAGGCGCAGGCCCGTGCCACCGCCGCGCAGCGCGAGATCGCCCTGCAGCGCTATCCGAAGATCGTCAAGGAGACCTACGGCGGGTACTACTCGCTCGGCCGCGCCTTCGTGAAGCTGATCGGCAACCCGAAGGTGATGAAGCTGGCGACCCAGCGCGGTCTGACCCACCCGCTGCTCATGCGCTTCACGCTGAAGCTGCTGGCGAACCTCACCGACCCGCAGGGCGGCGACGCGATGGACCGCGTGATCAACGGGCTGACCAAGGTGGCCCCGCGCGCCTGACCGGTCGTGCGCACGCACGGTCCCGGCGGACGGCCGGGACCGTCCTGAGTGCGGCGGGGCATGGGGCGGGACACCGAAGCGATCCCCCGGCGTCCCGACCCTTGGCCCACCGGTGGTCCTGGAGCGCCTCGGCGGCCGCGTGGCGTCCGGTGGCGCCCGGGGTGACGGTCGGGGACCCTCGGCACCCCCGCGGTTCCGTAGCCCCCCGGTCAGCGCGCTCCTACCATCGAAGAGAGACGACCGGGCGGGCCTACCGATCCCGGGGCGGTCGGTGGCGGGCCCGAGGACGTTCAGGAGACCCCCATGTCGCACTCTCACGCTCCCCCTCCCGCTCCCACCACCGCGCGGCTCGGCTGTGACATCGGGCTGCTGTTGATACGGGTGGTGGTCGGCCTCACGATGGCCGGTCACGGCACCCAGAAACTGTTCGGCTGGTTCAACGGACCCGGCCTCGACGCCACGGCCCAGGGCTTCGCCGCGTACGGCTACGAGCACGAGCAGCCCATGGCGCTGCTCGCCGCGCTCACCGAGACGGTCGGCGGCCTCGGCCTCGCCCTGGGCCTGCTCACCCCGCTCGCCGCGGCGGGGATCATCGGCATCATGATCAACGCCATCGCCACCCGGTGGGCCGGCGCCTTCTTCCTGCCGACCGGCGTCGAGTTCGAGATCGTGCTGCTCGCCGTCGCGGCGGGTCTGGCGCTGACCGGGCCGGGGCGCCTGGCCGTCGACCACCTCCTGCCGGTGGTGCGCTTCCATCGGCTGTCCTACGGCGTCGGCGCCGTGGTGCTCGGCGTCGCCGCGGGACTGGTCGTGGTGCTCGCCTTCCGCTGATCGCCTGGTCGCCTGGTCGCCTGGTCGCCTGGTCGCCTGGTCACCGACGGCCCCGGGCGTCTGGCGACCCGACACCCGACGTCCGAACGTCCGATCACCTGACGTACGGGTGCCTGGCTGGCCGTCAAGGGCCCTCACGCCGCCGCTCGTTCGCCGGCCGGCGCTCCACCGCTCGACGGCCCGCCGGCCCGTCCGCGACGCGGGTCGCTCGTCCCCGTCCCGCGCTACGACGTGGGTCGCCGGACCCGTCCCGGGCTACGACGCCTCCGGGTAGTCGCTCTCGATGACGCCGAAGACCGTCCCGCGCGGGCGCCGGCGGGGTCGGGCGTGTGCAGCTCGCTCCAGCACAGCGCGCCGGGGTCGTTGACCACGTCCACGCCCTGGGTCTCGCCCGGCTGCCAGACGGCGAACTCCGCGCCCGCCGGGTCGGTGTAGGCGGGCCGGCCGGCCCTCGGTGAAGACGTCCATGGTCGCGACGCGCACGACGCCGCCCGCCTGCTCGACCGCCTTGGCGGTCGCGTCGGCGTCGGCGGTCTGGAAGTAGAGGGTCCAGGCGGAGCGGGCGTCCTCGACGGCGCGTCGCGGAGGCCACGGCCCTCCCCGCGTCTCAGTCCGGCACCGGGCACCGACGGTCGCCGGTCGCGAGTGCCCGCGGGGCCGGTGATGATGGGTGGGGGGCGTCGCGCGCGCCAGCCGCGGCGACACCGGATCGGGCCCTTGGGCCGACACCCCGCCGGCGGGCCCGGGGAGGAGGCAGACATGACCACCGCCGGAGACATCATGCACAGGGGTGCGCAGTGGATCCTCGCCACCGAGACGCTCAGCCGCGCGGCGCAGGTGATGGCGCAGCTGAACGTCGGGGCGCTGCCGATCGCCGACGCCAACGACCGGCTGTGCGGCATCCTCACCGACCGCGACATCGTGCTCGGCTGCATCGCGCACGGCCACGATCCGGCGAAGATGACGGCCGGGGACCTCGCGGAGGGCACCCCACGGTGGATCCGGTCCGATGCCGACGTCAGCGATGTGCTGAGGGAGATGGAGGACCACCGCATCCGGCGACTGCCGGTGATCGAGAACAAGCGGCTGGTCGGCATGATCAGCGAGGCCGACCTGGCGCAGCACCTGTCCGACGCGCAGATCGCCGAGTTCGCGCACGCGATCTACGCCGGCAGCTGAGCGCCGGTGCACGGCGGCCCGGCGGCGACCGGCCGGGCGGAGGGTCGGCGACGCGGGCACCGGGCGGCGACACGGCCGAGGGCCGCCGATCCCCGGTGGGATCGGCGGCCCTCGCCCGTGCTCGTGGACCGCTCGTCGAGGTGTGGTTCGTCGAGGCGGGTCCGCGGTGCCGTCGTCAGAGGACGCGCACGGCGCCGGTCGGCATGTCGTAGCTCAGGTCGCGCTCGACGATGCCGGTGCTCGGGTTCTGCGCGCCGATGAACTTGCCGTCGCCGATGTAGACGGCGACGTGGTACGCGCTGCCCGCGCTGCCCCAGTAGAGGATGTCGCCGGGCTGCAGGGCGTCCAGCGAGACCTGCGTGCCCACGGTCGACTGGCTCTGCGACACGCGCGGCAGGCTGATGCCGATCTGGTTGAACGCGGCCTGGGTCAGGCCGGAGCAGTCATACGCGGACGGGCCGGTGGCACCGAGCACATACGCCTTGCCCACCTGGGCCTTCAGGAAGCTGATGACCGTCGCGACGTTACCGCCGGCCGGCGTGGACGACGAGGGGGAGTCCGCCTCGGGGGTGGCCGGGGTGTTGGTGTCCTGGGTGGACTTGGTGCTGAGCGAGGTGCGCTCGGCGGAGCGGGCCGCCCGCTCCTGCTCGGCCTTCTCCTGCGCGGCGCGGCGCTCCGCCGCCTTGCGCGCGGCCTCGGCGCGGGCCTGCTCGGCCTTGTGCTTGGCCTCGGCCTCCGCCTTGGCCTTCTTCACGGCGGAGCGGGCCTGGTCGTCGGCCTCGTCCTGCTGCGCCTGGAGTTCGTAACCGAACGCTGCCTGCTCGGTGGAGTCGGCGGCCTGCGCGGCGGTGCTCGCCAGCGTGGCGCTGACGGTGGGCATCTCCAGCGTCGACTCCACCGGGGCCGCCTCCGCGGCGTTGGCGGTCATCGAGGAGGTGCCGGCGACGGCGAGTGTGAGGATGCCACCGGTCACCCCGGCGCGGAGGGCACGCGTGGAGGCGGCGGTGCGGGGCTTCCGGTGGCTGGGTATGTGTGCGTTCGGGGACATGGGTAAACGGCTATCAGGGGCCGCTGGTTGAGATCAACAAAAGTGGAGTGCGCCACATTTGACGTGTGCACGACTGAAAATCACTCCGCGTGGCCGTAACCGAGCCCCCGCGCCGAGTGTCCGAAATTCTCGATCATGTGCATACGCATGGCTTTTTGCGGCTCGAGCGGGCCGCGGGGCCGCTTATCACCTTCTGGCGAGCCGGGCCAAGGTTTCCCGTCAAATCGAGATCTACAAGTGGCTGTGAAGTGGCATACGTCACTCGCGCCGTCTCGTCCCGCGGTCGCCGTCGGGGGTGGGTCGCGCTCGCGCGCCGCTTCACGAGCGGTGGATCAAGCCAAGTCCCTCGCGGGGATGGCGCCCCTATATCAGTTGACGACCGAGCATACGAATTTGCTTGGGCGTGCCATTCTTGATAATGCAAGCACCGCTCTCACCTGCGTCGAAGCCTCGGAATGTCACTAGTGGTGAGCGCTCGGACGCTTCGTGTGCGTAGATCACCGCTCATCCGACTTCATGATCCTTCGTCAGGTGGTGGAGATCACAAAGACGTTCCCGTACCCCGTGTCGCAGATCACAGACCGGCGGGCATAGGATGCAGGCGAATCGGGCTTGTGAACTGCCTCACATGGACACGATCTCCGTGAGGTGGTGACCACGCTCTGTACGGTCCGCCAACCAGTCATCGTCGACTGAAGGGAGCGAGGACGGTGAACGCATACGCGCCCATCCTCGTACTGGGAGCCCTCGGGGCAGGCTTCGCGATCGTCTCGGTCTTCCTCGCGTCGATCGTCGGCCCCAAGCGTTACAACCGGGCCAAGCTCGAAGCCTATGAATGCGGTGTCGAGCCGACCCCGCAGCCGGCCGGCGGGGGTCGCTTCCCGATTAAGTACTACCTGACGGCGATGCTCTTCATCGTCTTCGACATCGAGATCGTCTTCCTCTACCCCTGGGCCGTCACCTTCGACGCGCTGGGGCTCTTCGGGCTCGTGGAGATGCTCCTCTTCGTGCTCACCGTCTTCGTCGCCTACGCCTACGTCTGGCGTCGTGGCGGGCTGGAGTGGGATTAACCGGGATCAAGGGGACTATTCGCATGGGTATCGAAGAGAAGCTTCCGAGCGGGTTCCTGCTGACGACCGTGGAGAACGCCGCGGGCCTGGCCCGCAAGTCCTCCGTCTTCGGCGCCACCTTCGGGCTCGCCTGCTGCGCGATCGAGATGATGGCCACCGGCGCCGCGCGTTACGACCTCGCCCGCTGGGGCATGGAGGTCTTCCGCGGCTCGCCGCGCCAGGCCGACCTGATGATCGTGGCGGGGCGGGTCAGCCAGAAGATGGCCCCGGTGCTGCGCCAGGTCTACGACCAGATGCCGAATCCCAAGTGGGTCATCTCGATGGGCGTGTGCGCCTCCTCCGGCGGCATGTTCAACAACTACGCCATCGTGCAGGGCGTCGACCACATCGTGCCGGTCGACATCTACCTGCCCGGCTGTCCGCCGCGCCCCGAGATGCTGATCGACGCCATCCTCAAGCTGCACGAGAAGATCCGCCACGAGAAGCTCGGCGTCAACCGCGAGCAGGCGGCCCGCGAGGCGGAGGAAGCGGCGCTCAAGGCACTCCCGACGATCGAGATGAAGGGGCTGCTGCGGTGAGCGGCGACGTGACGGACGGGCGGAACGGATCCGGCAACGAGGTCCCGGCCCCGCGTGCCCGGACCGGCGAGGCGATCGGCGTGCGCCGCGGCATGTTCGGCGCCGAGAACGGCGCCGACACCTCCGGCTACGGCGGGCTGGTGCGCACCGTGCGGCTGCCGGGCGCCTCGACCCGCCCGTACGGCGGCTGGTTCGACGATGTCGCCGACGAGCTCGAAGGGGCCCTCGAAGAACAGGGTCTGGTGCCCGCCGACGCCATCGAGAAGACGGTCGTGGACCGCGGCGAGATCACCTTCCACATCGCGCGCGAGCACCTGCCCCGGGTCGCCCGGACCCTGCGGGACGATCCCGCGCTGCGCTTCGAGATCTGCACCGGGGTGAGCGGGGTGCACTTCCCCGGCGACCAGGGCCGTGAGCTGCACGCCGTCTACCACCTGCGTTCCCTCACCCACAACCGGCTGATCCGGCTGGAGGTGAGCGCCCCCGACGCCGATCCGCACATCCCGTCGATCGTCGACGTCTACCCGACCAACGACTGGCACGAGCGCGAGACCTACGACTTCTTCGGCCTGGTCTTCGACGGTCATCCCGCCCTCACCCGGATCATGATGCCCGACGACTGGCAGGGCCACCCGCAGCGTAAGGACTACTCCCTCGGCGGCATTCCCGTCGAGTACAAGGGCGCCGAGATCCCGGCTCCCGACCAGCGGAGGTCGTACAGCTGATGTCTGCAACCAACGCCCGCCCGTCGCCCGGCCACCACCCCTCGTCGGAGCCCTCCGGGCCGCGGTCGACCCCCTCGGCCAGCTCCCGCGAGACCACCGAGGGAACCGTCTACACCGTCACCGGCGGCGACTGGGACGAGGTCGTGGCCGGCGCGGCCAAGGCCGACGACGAGCGGATCATCGTCAACATGGGCCCGCAACACCCGTCCACGCACGGCGTGCTCCGGCTCATCCTGGAGATCGACGGCGAGACGGTCACCGAGGCCCGCTGCGGCATCGGCTACCTGCACACCGGCATCGAGAAGAACCTCGAGTTCCGGAACTGGACGCAGGGCACCACGTTCGTGACGCGGATGGACTACCTGACGCCGCTCTTCAACGAGACGGCGTACTGCCTGGGCGTCGAGCGGCTGCTGGGCGTCGAGGACCAGATCCCCGAGCGCGCCAACATCATCCGCGTCATGCTCATGGAGCTCAACCGCATCTCCTCGCACCTGGTCTACGCGGCCACCGGCGGCATGGAGATCGGCGCGATCACCATGATGTTCACCGGCTTCCGGGACCGCGAACTGATCCTGGACCTCTTCGAGCTGATCACCGGCCTGCGGATGAACCACGCCTACATCCGCCCCGGCGGGCTCGCCCAGGACCTGCCGCCCGGCGCGGTCGACCAGGTGCGGGCCTTTGTGAAGAAATTCCGTAAGAACCTCACCGAGTACGACAAGCTCGCCACCGGGAACCCCGTCTTCAAGGGCCGCCTGCAGAACGTCGGTTACCTCGACCTCGCCGGCTGCATGGCGCTCGGCGTCACCGGGCCGATGCTCCGCTCCACCGGCCTCCCGCACGACCTGCGCAAGGCGCAGCCGTACTGCGGCTACGAGACCTACGACTTCGAGGTCCCCACCACCGACACCTGCGACTCCTACGGCCGCTTCCTGATCCGGCTGGAGGAGATGCACCAGTCGCTGCGCATCGTGGAGCAGTGCCTGGACCGGCTGCGACCGGGACCGGTGATGGTCGCCGACAAGAAGATCGCCTGGCCCGCGCAACTGGCGTTGGGCCCGGACGGGCTCGGCAACTCCCTGGACCACATCAAGAAGATCATGGGCACCTCGATGGAGGCCCTGATCCACCACTTCAAGCTGGTGACCGAGGGCTTCCGGGTCCCGCCCGGGCAGGCGTACGCGGCGATCGAGTCCCCCAAGGGCGAGCTGGGCGTGCACGTGGTCAGCGACGGCGGCACCCGCCCGTACCGCGTCCACTTCCGCGATCCGTCCTTCACCAACCTGCAGTCCATGGCGGCGATGTGCGAAGGCGGCCAGGTCGCCGACGTGATCGTCGCCGTGGCGTCCATCGACCCCGTGATGGGAGGCGTCGACCGGTGACAGACGTGACCTTGGGGATGCCACAGCTCCCCGCACCCGACTACCCGGCCGAGGTACGGGCCCGGCTGGAGGGCGACGCCCGGGAGGTGATCGCACGCTACCCGGACAGCCGGTCCGCGCTGCTGCCGCTGCTGCACCTGGTGCAGTCCGAGGAAGGCTATGTCACCCGCACCGGCATCAGGTTCTGCGCTGAGCAGCTGGGGCTGACCACCGCCGAGGTGACGGCCGTGGCCACCTTCTACACGATGTACCGGCGCAGGCCCTCCGGCGAGTACCAGGTGGGGGTCTGCACCAACACGCTGTGCGCGGTGATGGGCGGCGACGCCATCTTCGAGGCGCTCCGGGAGCACCTCCGGCTGGCCAACGGGGAGACCACCGAGGACGGCCGGGTCACCCTCGAGCACATCGAGTGCAACGCCGCCTGCGACTTCGCGCCGGTGGTGATGGTGAACTGGGAGTTCTTCGACAACCAGACCGTGGAGTCGGCCAAGCGACTCGTCGACGACCTGCGCGCGGGCCGCACCGTCGAGCCGACCCGCGGCGCCCCGCTCTGCACCTACAAGGAGACCGCGCGGATCCTCGCCGGCTTCCCCGACACCCGGCCCGGCGCGGTCGAGGCCACCGGAGGGGCGGGCCCCGCCTCGCTGGTCGGGCTGCGGCTCGCCAAGGGGGAGGCCGCCCCCGGCCGGGTGGTCTCGCAGCGCGCCTCCGACTACCCGGCGGACGAGATCCCGCCCGGCCACCCCAGCTCGCACGACGCCCCGCAGCAGACCTCCGCCTCCGACCCCGACCACCCGTCCGGACCGGTCACCGAGGAGGGGAAGTGATGACCGTGGCAGCCGCGATCGACGAGACGAGCCCGGAGAAGCTGCTCGTCCCCGTCCTGTCCGCGTTCTGGGACCAGCCCGGCTCCTGGACCATGGAGACCTACCGCCGCCACGAGGGCTACGAGGGCCTGCGCAAGGCGCTGGCCATGGCCCCGGACGACGTCATCGCCCTGGTCAAGGACTCGGGGCTGCGCGGCCGCGGCGGCGCGGGCTTCCCCACCGGCATGAAGTGGCAGTTCATTCCGCAGGGCGACGGCAAGCCGCACTACCTCGTCGTCAACGCCGACGAGTCGGAGCCGGGCACCTGCAAGGACATCCCACTCCTCTTCGCCAATCCGCACGCGCTGATCGAGGGCATGGCCATCGCCTGCCACGCCATCCGCTCCACGCACGCCTTCATCTACCTGCGCGGCGAGGTCGTGCCGGTGCTGCGCCGGCTGCACGAGGCGGTGCGCGAGGCGTACGAGGCGGGCTACCTCGGCGACGGCGCGCGGCGCAGCCGGCAGCTGGGCCTGGACAGCCTCCCCGACCTCACCATCACCGTGCACGCGGGCGCCGGCGCCTACATCTGCGGCGAGGAGACGGCGCTGCTCGACTCGCTGGAGGGGCGTCGCGGTCAGCCTCGGCTCCGGCCGCCCTTCCCGGCCGTCGCGGGTCTGTACGCCTGCCCCACCGTGGTGAACAACGTCGAGTCCATCGCCTCCGTCCCCGTGATCCTCAACAAGGGCAAGGAATGGTTCCGTTCGATGGGCAGCGAGAAGTCCCCCGGCTTCACGCTCTACTCGCTCTCCGGACACGTCGCCAACCCCGGCCAGTACGAGGCCCCGCTCGGCATCACGCTCCGCCAACTGCTGGACATGAGCGGCGGTATGCGGGCCGGCCACCGGCTGAAGTTCTGGACGCCGGGCGGCTCCTCCACCCCGCTCCTCACCGACGAGCACCTCGACGTGCCGCTGGACTACGAGGCGGTGGGGGCCGCCGGCTCCATGCTCGGCACCAAGGCCCTGCAGTGCTTCGACGAGACGACCTGTGTGGTGCGGGCGGTGACCCGCTGGACCGAGTTCTACGCCCATGAGTCCTGCGGCAAGTGCACCCCCTGCCGCGAGGGCACCTACTGGCTCGTCCAACTGCTGCGCGACATCGAGGCCGGCAAGGGGCGGATGGAGGACCTCGACAAGCTGGGCGACATCGCCGACAACATCAACGGCAAGTCGTTCTGCGCCCTCGGCGACGGCGCCGCCTCCCCGATCTTCTCCTCGCTGAAGTACTTCCGCGACGAGTACGTCCAGCACATCACCGGCCGCGGCTGCCCCTTCGACCCGGCGAAGTCCACCGTCTGGGCCGACCAGGACCACCACCCACTGGAGGTGAACGCATGACCATCACCACGAATGCTCCCTCCGGAGGGGGAGAGGCTGCGGTGCCGCGCGAGGACCTGGTCACCGTCACCATCGACGGGATCGAGATCTCCGTGCCCAAGGGGACCCTCGTCATCCGCGCCGCCGAGCTGCTCGGCATCGAGATCCCGCGCTTCTGCGACCATCCGCTGCTCGACCCGGCCGGCGCCTGCCGCCAGTGCATCGTGGAGGTCGAGGGCCAGCGCAAGCCCATGGCCTCCTGCACCATCACCTGCACCGACGGCATGGTGGTCCGGACCCAGCTCACCTCCCCGGTCGCCGAGAAGGCGCAGCGCGGGGTGATGGAGCTGCTGCTGATCAACCACCCGCTGGACTGCCCGGTGTGCGACAAGGGCGGCGAGTGCCCGCTGCAGAACCAGGCGATGTCCACCGGCGATCCCGAAAGCCGCTTCGAGGGCCGCAAGCGCACCTTCGAGAAGCCGGTCCCGATCTCCACGCAGGTGCTGCTGGACCGGGAGCGCTGCGTGCTCTGCGCCCGCTGCACCCGCTTCTCCCAGCAGATCGCGGGCGACCCGATGATCGAGCTGCTGGAGCGGGGCGCGCTACAGCAGGTCGGCACCGGCGAGGGCGACCCCTTCGAGTCGTACTTCTCCGGGAACACCATCCAGATCTGCCCGGTGGGGGCGCTCACCTCGAAGGCATACCGTTTCCGCTCCCGCCCCTTCGACCTGGTCTCCTCGCCCAGCGTCTGCGAGCACTGCGCCGGCGGCTGCGCCACCCGCACCGACCACCGACGGGGCAAGGTGCTGCGCCGGCTGGCGGCCAACGACCCCGAGGTCAACGAGGAGTGGATCTGCGACAAGGGGCGCTTCGCCTTCCGCTACGCCCAGCTGCCCGACCGGCTGACCATGCCGCTGGTGCGGAACCCGGACTCCGGTGAGCTGGAGCCGACCGGCTGGCCGGAGGCGCTCGCCCGCGCGGCGGAGGGGCTGGCCGCCGCGCGGGGCCGTACCGGGGTGCTGACCGGCGGTCGACTCACGGTCGAGGACGCCTACGCCTACGCCAAGTTCGCGCGGGTCGCGCTCGGCACCAACGACATCGATTTCCGCGCCCGCACGCACAGTGCGGAGGAGGCCGACTTCCTCGCCGCGCGGGTCGCCGGCCGCGGCCGCGACCTCTCCGGCGACGGGCCGACGTACACCACGCTGGAGCGGGCCCCGGCCGTACTGCTGGTCGGCTTCGAGGCCGAAGAGGAGTCGCCGGGCGTCTTCCTGCGGCTGCGCAAGGCGCACCGTGGGCACGGCCAGCGCACCTTCGCCCTCGCCACACACGCCACCCGTGGGCTGACCAAGGCGGGCGGCACGCTGCTGCCCGCCGCCCCCGGCACCGAGACCGAGTGGCTGGACGCGCTGGCCGCGGGCACCGGGCTCGACGGCGCCGGGCAGGCCGCGGCCGACGCGCTGCGGGCCGACGGCTCGGTGATCGTCGTCGGCGAGCGGCTGGCGGGCGTGCCCGGCGCGCTGACCGCGGCGGTGCGGCTGGCCGGGGCCACCGGTGCGCGGTTGGCGTGGATCCCGCGCCGCGCCGGGGAGCGCGGGGCGGTCGAGGCCGGGGCGCTGCCCGGGCTGCTGCCGGGCGGCCGCCCGGCCACCGATCCGCGGGCCCGGCAGCAGACCGCGACCGCCTGGGGCGTGGCCGGACTGCCCCACCAGTACGGCCGGGACACCGGCCAGATGATCGAGGCGGCGGCGAGTGGCGAGCTCGGGGCGCTGCTCGTCGCCGGCCTCGACGTCGCGGACCTGCCCGACCCCGCGCGGGCGATCGAGGCGCTGGACGAGATCGGGTTCCTGGTGAGCCTGGAGCAGCGGCCCTCGGAGGTCACCGCGCGGGCCGATGTGGTCTTCCCCGTGGCGGCGGTCGTCGAGAAGCCCGGCACCTTCCTCAACTGGGAGGGGCGGGCGCGGCCGTTCGAGGCGGCCGTCAAGCCCGCCCAGGCGACCCGGGCGCACATCCCGGCGGACGCCCGGGTGCTGCACATGCTCGGCGACGCGCTGGAGGCGCCGCTCGGTCTGCCCGATGTCGGCGCGGTGCGCCGGGAGCTGGACCGGCTCGGGCGCTGGGACGGCCCGTACGCCCCCGATCCGCTGTCGACCGCGCGGCCGCTGCCCCGCCCCGAGTCCGGCCAGGCGGTCCTCGCCGGCCACCGGCTGCTGTTGGACGCCGGCCGGCTCCAGGAGGGCGAGGAGGCGCTGGCCGGGACCCGGCACGCCGCCGTCGCCCGACTGTCGGCGGCCACCGCGGCGGAGACCGGCGTCCGGGACGGCGATCCGCTCTACGTCACCGGCCCCTCGGGCACGGTCCGGCTGCCGCTGTGCGTCACGCCGATGCCGGACCGGGTGGTCTGGCTGCCGCTCCGGTCGGTGGGCGGCGGCGTGGCGCGGGAGACCGGCGCCCGCCCCGGTGAACTCGTCCGCATCGGCGCGGCCGCCCCCGAGGTCGGCGCCGAGGTATCGGAGGTGCGCTCGTGACCACACCGGCCACGGAGTTCCGGCCCGGCGTGCCGGCCTGGCGACTGGCCGCCGAGGACCTGTCCATGTTCGGACACGACCCCTGGTGGCTCATCCTCATCAAGGTCGTCTTCTGCTTCGCGCTGCTGATGGTGACCGTGCTCATCGCCATCGTCTTCGAGCGCAAGGTGCTGGGCTGGATGCAGCTGCGCATCGGCCCCAACCGGCACGGCCCCTGGGGCATGCTGCAGTCCCTCGCGGACGGCGTGAAGCTGATGCTCAAGGAGGACGTGGTCGTCAAGCGCGCGGACAAGGTGGTCTACGTCCTCGCGCCGATCGTCGCCGCGATCCCGGCCTTCATGGCGGTCGCGGTGATCCCCTTCGGCCCGGCCGGCAACGAGGTCTCGGTCTTCGGCCACCGCACCCCGATGCAGCTGACCGACCTGCCGATCGCGATCCTCTACATCCTCGCGGTCGCCTCGGTCGGCATCTACGGCATCGTGCTCGGCGGCTGGTCCTCCGGCTCCACCTACCCGCTCCTGGGCGGTCTGCGCTCCTGCGCGCAGATGATCAGCTACGAGATCGCGATGGGGCTGTCCTTCGCGGCGGTCTTCCTCTACTCCGGCTCCATGTCGACCTCGGCCATCGTCGAGGGCCAGGAACACCGCTGGTACGCGCTGCTGCTGCCGGTCTCGTTCATCATCTACATCGTCGCGATGATCGGTGAGACCAACCGCGCGCCGTTCGACATGCCGGAGTCCGAGGGCGACCTGGTCGGCGGCTTCAACACCGAGTACTCCTCGATCAAGTTCGCGATGTTCATGCTCGCCGAGTACATCAACATGGTCACCGTCTCGATGGTCGCGGTCACCCTCTTCCTGGGCGGCTGGCGGGCGCCGTGGCCGCTGACCGCCTTCTGGGCGGACGCCAACCACGGCTGGTGGCCGCTGCTGTGGTTCCTGGTCAAGGTGAGCGCGCTGCTCTTCGTCTTCATCTGGATCCGCGCCTCGCTGCCGCGGGTGCGCTACGACCAGTTCATGCGGCTGGGCTGGAAGGTCCTGATCCCGGTCTCCATGGTCTGGCTGATGCTGGTCGCCACCGTCCGGGCACTGCGGAACGAGGACTACGACTTCCAGCAGATCGTGCTGTACGTCGGCGGCGCGGTCCTCGTGCTGCTGCTCGTCTCCTTCGTCGTCGACGTCTTCCGCGACCGCGAGGAGAAGCGCGCGGAGGCCGAGGCGGCCCGGACCCCGGAGCCCCCCTTCGACCCGATGGCCGGCGGTCACCCGGTGCCGCCGCTGCCCGGACAGACCCTGCCACCCGTGCCGCGCCGACGCCGGCGCCATGATCGCGAGCTGATTGTCAGTGGCGGCGCCAATACTGAGAGTGACGGAAAGGAGGTCGACGGTGTCTGACGCCATGTCTTCGGGGGCCGTGTCCGACGGCGGCACGCCGGTGGAGCCCCGGAACCCCCGGCAGAACCCCGTCGCCGGCTTCGGTGTGACCTTCCGGAACATCTTCAGGAAGCGCTTCACCGAGCAGTATCCGGAGGAGAAGAAGCCGACCGCCCCTCGCTTCCACGGCCGCCACCAGCTCAACCGACACCCGGACGGGCTGGAGAAGTGCATCGGCTGCGAGCTGTGCGCGTGGGCCTGCCCGGCCGACGCCATCTACGTGGAGGGCGCGGACAACACCGACGAGGAGCGCTACTCCCCGGGCGAGCGGTATGGCCGGGTGTACCAGATCAACTACCTGCGCTGCATCCTGTGCGGGCTGTGCGTCGAGGCGTGCCCGACCCGGGCGTTGACCATGACCAACGAGTACGAGCTCGCCGACCGGACCCGCGCCTCGCTCATCTACACCAAGGAAGAGCTGCTGGTGGGGCTGGACGAGGGGATGGTCGACACCCCGCACGCCATCTTCCCGGGCATGGACGAGCAGGACTACTACCGGGGCCTGGTCTCCGAGGCCGCCCCCGGCACCCGGCGCCAGGTCGCGGTCTCCAAGGGCGAGCGGCCCGAGGGCCTGTCGGCGGAGCAGTCGGAGGAACAGGGGGCGGGAGCGTGAACCTCGCCGCGACCACGACCACCTCCACCGGCGAGGCCGTCCAGTTCTGGATCCTGGCGGTCGTCGCGGTGGCCGGCGCGTTGTGCACCGTGCTGATGAGGAAGGCCGTGCACAGCGCCCTGTCGCTGGCCGGGACGATGATCATCCTGGCGGTCTTCTACCTGGCCAACGGGGCGTACTTCCTCGGTGTCGTCCAGATCGTCGTCTACACCGGCGCGATCATGATGCTCTTCCTGTTCGTGGTGATGCTGGTCGGCGTCACGGCCGCGGACTCGCTGAAGGAGACGATCAAGGGGCAGCGATGGCTCGCCGCCACCTGCGGCCTCGGCTTCGGCATCCTGCTCTGCGCCGGCATCGGCAACGCCTCGCTGAACTCCTTCAACGGCCTCGGCCAGGCCAACTCCGGCGGCAACGTCGAGGGCCTGGCCGAACTGATCTTCACCAGGTACGTCTTCGCCTTCGAGATCACCGGCGCGCTGCTGATCACGGCGGCGGTCGGCGCGATGGTGCTGACCCACCGCGAGCGCACGGAGCGCGCCCGCACCCAGCGCGAGCTGTCCGAGCAGCGGGTGCGTCGCGGCACCCAGCTCCCGCCGCTGCCCGCGCCCGGCGTCTACGCCCGGCACAACGCGGTCGACATCCCCGGACTGCTCCCCGACGGCACCACCGCCGAGCTCTCGGTCAACCGCACGCTGCGCGCCCGCGGCCAGATCCGGGACGTCTCCGCCGAGTCGCTGGCCGCGCTGGCGGCCCTGGAGCGGCGGGCCATCGACTGGCGGCAGCAGAAGGCCGAGGGCGGGGCCGCGCGGCCCGGCGGCGCGGAGCGTCCGCCCGGCCCGCGCGACGGCGACTCGGAGGAGCCCGCGAACTCCGCCAACTCCAACTCCGGGGGTGCGGCCCAGTGAATCCGGTCAACTACCTCTACCTGGCCGCGCTGTTGTTCACCATCGGTGCCGCCGGGGTGCTGCTCCGGCGGAACGCGATCATCTTGTTCATGTGCGTGGAGCTGATGCTCAACGCCTGCAACCTCGCGTTCGTCACCTTCTCCCGGATGCACGGCAACCTCGACGGCCAGATCGTGGCCTTCTTCACGATGGTGGTCGCCGCGGCCGAGGTCGTGGTCGGCCTCGCCATCATCGTGACGGTCTTCCGCACCCGCCACTCGGCCTCGGTCGATGACGCCAGCCTGATGAAGCTCTAGAAGGGTCGCGTTCACGTGGAGAACCTCATCGGATTGCTCGTCGCGGCCCCGCTGCTCGGCGCGGCCGTGCTGCTGTGCGGCGGCCGGAGACTGGACCGCACGGGGCACTGGATCGGCTGCGCGTTCGCGGCCGTCTCCTTTGCGATCGGCGTGGTGCTCTTCGCCGACCTGCTCGGCCGCGACGAGCACGACCGGACGCTGCACACCACGGTGTACAGCTGGATCCCGGTCGACGGCTTCCAGGCGGACGTCGGCTTCCAACTCGACCAGCTGTCGATGACCTTCGTGCTGCTGATCACCGGTGTGGGGACGCTGATCCACATCTACTCGATCGGCTACATGGAGCACGACGAGCGCCGCCGCCGCTTCTTCGGCTACCTCAACCTCTTCCTCGCGGCGATGCTGCTGCTCGTCCTCGCCGACAACTACCTGCTGCTGTACGTGGGATGGGAGGGCGTCGGCCTCGCCTCGTACCTGCTCATCGGGTTCTGGCAGCACAAGCCCTCGGCGGCCACCGCGGCCAAGAAGGCGTTCATCGTCAACCGGGTGGGCGACGTCGGTCTGTCCATCGCGATCATGCTGATGTTCACCACCTTCGGCACCTTCGCCTTCGCCCCGGTGCTCTCCTCGGCCGAGCAGGCCGGCGAGGGCAAGCTGACCGCGATCGGGCTGATGCTGCTGCTGGCCGCCTGTGGCAAGTCGGCGCAGGTGCCGCTGCAGTCCTGGCTCGGGGACGCGATGGAGGGCCCCACCCCGGTCTCGGCCCTCATCCACGCCGCGACCATGGTCACCGCCGGCGTCTACCTCATCACCCGCTCCGGCGCGATCTTCAACGCGGCGCCCGACGCTCAGACCGCGGTGGTCACGGTGGGCGCGGTGACGCTGCTCTTCGGTGCGATCGTCGGTTGCGCCAAGGACGACATCAAGAAGGCGCTGGCCGGCTCGACCATGTCGCAGATCGGCTACATGATCCTGGCCGCCGGGCTCGGACCGATCGGCTACGCCTTCGCCATCATGCACCTGGTCACCCACGGCTTCTTCAAGGCCGGGCTGTTCCTCGGCGCCGGATCGGTGATGCACGGCATGAACGACGAGGTCGACATGCGGAAGTACGGCGGCCTGCGGACGTATCTGCCGATCACCTTCGTCACCTTCGGCCTCGGCTACCTCGCCATCATCGGCTTCCCGGGGCTGTCCGGCTTCTGGTCCAAGGACAAGATCATCGAGGCGGCCTTCGCCAAGGGCGGCACCGAGGGCTGGATCCTGGGCGCGGCGACACTGCTGGGCGCGGCCATCACCGCGTACTACATGACCCGCGTCATGCTGCTGACCTTCTTCGGCGAGCGGCGCTGGGACCCGGCGGAGCACCACCCGCACGAGGCCCCGAAGTCCATGACCATCCCGATGATCATGCTCGCCTTCGGCTCCGTCTTCGCGGGTGGGCTGTTCAGCCTCAACGACGCGTTCGTGACCTGGCTGGAGCCGGTCACCGGGTACAGCCACGGGGACTCCCCGCTCAGCGCCGCCACCGTCACCGGCGCCACCATGGTGGTGCTGGCGATCGGCGTGGCCTTCGCCTGGGCGCAGTACGGGCGGCGCCCGGTGCCGCGCACCGCGCCGCGCGGCAGCCTGCTCACCCGGGCGGCCCGTCGCGATCTGCTGCAGGACGACTTCAACCACGTCGTCCTGGTCAAGCCCGGCGAGTACCTCACCCGCGGTCTGGTCTATGTGGACCACACCCTGGTCGACGGCGTCGTCAACGGCACCGCGGCCGGCGTCGGCGGCCTCTCCGGGCGGCTGCGACGGCTCCAGAACGGCTACGCCCGCTCATACGCGGTCTCGATGTTCGGCGGTACGGCGGTGCTCATCGCCGCGACCCTGCTGATGAGGGCGGTCTGAGTTATGTCATTTCCCCTGCTGACGGCCATGGCCGCGGTGCCCGCGATCGGAGCGGTCGTCACCGCCGCCGTGCCCGCCGCCAAGCGCTCCGCGGCCAAGTGGACCGCGCTGCTCTTCTCGCTGGCCACCCTGGCGTTGGCCGCGGTGGCGCTGGTCCGCTTCGAACCCGGCGGCGCGCAGTACCAGCTCACCGAGTCGCACGCCTGGATCGAGGACTTCGGCGTGCGGTACGAGCTGGGGGTGGACGGCATCGCGGTGGTGCTCGTCGCGCTGACCGCCGTGCTCATCCCCTTCGTCATCCTGGCCGGCTGGCACGACGCCGACCCGCTGGAGAGCGACGGCGGCTCCGGGGCGGGGCGGCCGGACCGCCGCTGGCGCCCCACCCAGGGGTTCTTCGCGCTGATCCTGATGGTCGAGGCGATGGTGGTGATCTCCTTCGAGGCCACCGACGTCTTCCTCTTCTACATCTTCTTCGAAGCCATGCTCATCCCGATGTACTTCCTCATCGGCGGCTTCGGAGACCGGGCCGGCGGCCGGTCCGCGGAGGAGTCGGCCACCCAGCGCTCCTACGCCGCGGTGAAGTTCCTGCTCTACAACCTGGCGGGCGGCCTGATCATGCTGGCCGCCGTGGTGGGGCTGTACGCGGTGACCGCGGACGACCTCGGCACCGGCACGTTCTCGCTCCAGCAGATCGCCGAGGCGCGCGCCGACGGCCGACTCGACTTCGCCACCGGCACCGAGCGGCTGCTCTTCCTCGGCTTCTTCTTCGCCTTCGCGGTCAAGGCGCCGCTGTGGCCGCTGCACACCTGGCTGCCCAACGCGATGGGCGAGTCGACCGCCCCCATCGCCGTCCTGATCACGGCGGTCGTCGACAAGGTCGGCACCTTCGCGATGCTCCGCTACTGCCTCCAGCTGTTCCCGGAGGCCAGCACCTGGGCCACACCGGTGATCCTCGTACTGGCGGTGATCAGCATCATCTACGGCGCGCTGCTGGCCGTCGGGCAGCGCGACATCAAGCGTCTGATCGCCTACGCGTCGATCTCGCACTTCGGCTTCATCATCCTGGGCATCTTCGTGATGACCAGCCAGGGCCAGGGCGGCGCGACCCTCTACATGGTCAACCACGGGGTGTCGACGGCGGCGTTGATGCTCGTGGCCGGGTTCCTGATCACGCGGCGCGGCTCGCGTCTGATCGCGGACTACGGCGGGGTGCAGAAGGTGGCCCCGGTGCTCGCCGGCACCTTTCTGATCGGCGGCCTGGCCACCCTCTCGCTGCCCGGACTGGCCCCCTTCATCAGTGAGTTCCTGGTGCTGGTGGGCACGTTCAGCCGCTATCCGGCGCTCGGTGTCATCGCCAGCGCGGGGATCATCCTCGCGGCGCTCTATGTGCTGGTGCTCTACCAGCGGACCATGACCGGCCCGGTCAGGGACGAGGTGCGCGGGATGCCCGACCTGCGGCCCCGTGAACTCGTGGTGGTGGCGCCGCTGATCGCGTTGCTGATCTTCCTCGGCGTCTACCCGAAGCCGGTCACCGACATCGTCGACCCGGCCGTGGACCACACGCTGTCGGTGGTGGACGAGAAGGACCCCGAACCGGATCACCCCGTCACGGTCGACGCGGGCTGGTTCGGCTATCGCCCGCAGGGCGACCACGCTTCCGGAGGTGCCAAGTGACCAGCGCTTCGCTTGTCCACAGCCTGTGGACGACGGCGGCGGAACGGCCGGACAAGATCCCGTCGCCGGACATCGAGTACGGCCAGCTGTCCCCGACGCTGATCGTCCTCGGTGCCGCGCTGGTCGGCGTCCTCATCGAGGCGCTGCTGCCGCGCCGGCACCGCTACGCCGCCCAGTTGTTCACCTCCGTGGTGGCGCTGGCCGCCGCCTTCGCGGCCGTCCTGGGCCTGGCGGTGGGTGACTACGGCACCACCGAGGCCGGGGTCGCCGCGATGGGCGCCATCGCCGTCGACGGCCCCGCGCTCTTCCTCCAGGGGACCGTTCTGCTGGTCGCGCTGGTGGCGGTGTTCACCTTCGCCGAGCGGCGGTTGGACCCCGTGGAGCACGGCAACCGGGTCGACTCCTTCGCCGCGCAGGGGGCCGCGGTGCCGGGCGGCGAGGCCGAACAGGCCGCGGTCAAGGCCGGGTTCACCACCACGGAGGTCTTCCCGCTGCTGCTGTTCGCGGTGGGCGGGATGCTCATCTTCCCCGCGGCCAACGACCTGTTGACGCTCTTCGTGGCGCTGGAGGTCTTCTCCCTGCCGCTGTACATCCTGTGTGCGCTCGCCCGCCGGCACCGGCTGCTCTCCCAGGAGGCCGCGGTCAAGTACTTCCTGCTGGGTGCCTTCTCCTCCGCCTTCCTGCTCTTCGGTATCGCACTGCTGTACGGCTACGCGGGCACCGTCGGCTACGCGGGCATCGCGGACGTCGTCGACGGCGAGGTGACCCGACTCGACCCGGCGCTGGCCCAGACCATGGGCAACGACGCGCTGCTGCTGATCGGCGGCGCCATGGTGCTGATGGGTCTGCTGTTCAAGATCGGCGCCGTGCCCTTCCACATGTGGACGCCCGACGTCTACCAGGGCGCCCCCACCCCCGTCACCGGCTTCATGGCGTCGGCCACCAAGGTCGCCGCCTTCGGAGCGCTGCTGCGGCTGCTGTACGTGGTGCTGCCGGGGCTGCGCTGGGACTGGCGTCCGGTCATGTGGGGGGTGGCCATCCTCACCATGCTGGGCGGCGCGATCGTCGCGGTCACCCAGACCGATGTGAAGCGGCTGCTGGCCTACTCCTCGATCGCCCACGCCGGCTTCATCCTGGCGGGCGTCATCGCCACCACCCCCGACGGCATCTCCTCGGCCCTCTTCTACCTCGCCGCCTACTCCTTCGTGACGCTCGGCGCGTTCGCCGTGGTCACCCTGGTGCGCGACGCGGGCGGCGAGGCCACGCACCTGTCGAAGTGGGCCGGGCTGGGCCGACGCTCCCCGCTGGTGGCCGCCGTGTTCGCGGTCTTCCTCCTGGCCTTCGCGGGCATCCCGCTCACCAGCGGCTTCGCCGGCAAGTTCGCGGTCTTCAAGGCGGCGGCGGAGGGCGGCGCGGGCGCCCTGGTGGTGGTCGGCGTCGTCTCCTCCGCCATCGCCGCCTTCTTCTACATCCGCGTGATCGTCCTGATGTTCTTCAGCGAGCCTCGGGCCGACGGTCCGTCGGTCGCCGTGCCCAGCGCGCTGACCTCGTCCGCGATCGCCGTGGGCGTCGTGGTGACCCTGGTCCTGGGCGTCGCCCCGCAGTACTTCCTGGATCTCGCGAGCAGCGCCGGGGTCTTCGTCCGCTGAGCCGTTGGAGTGCGAGTGCTGCGCCAGCCGAGGGTATTAGTAGGCAGATAGTAAAGATGCTCGGCGTGCCCTTCCGATACATGCCTAGGAGCGCGTGTTAACGCCTCCCACGCTTCGGAACAGGCAAGGAGCATCGAATGAGATCCGAAGTTACGAGCATGGCCCTGCGCCGCGGCCGCCCGGCCGCCCGCCTGGCGGTCCCTCTGGCCGTCATAGCAGCAGGGGCGATGTTCCCTGCGGCCGCGTCGGCCGCTCCGGCGGCCGACGACGGTTATGGCCACCACCGCTGCGAAGCCGTCGACACCACCAGCAGGGAGTGGGGTGAGTTCCTCGGCGTCATCGTGGACGACGACGTGTTCGTCGGAACTCGCCATGGCCACGACGACCACGGCGACCACCACGGCGACGACCACGGCACTCGTGGCGACGACCACGGCGACGACCACGGTGACCACTACGGCGACGACCACGGCAGTCGTGGCGACGACCACGGTGACCACTACGGCGACGACCACGGTGACCACCACGGCGACGGTCGCGAGCACGATGACGGTGACAGCCACGGGGACGACCGTGGCGACAGTCACCGCGCCTATGCCCTTCTCCATGACCACGAGGAGGGGAGCGGCCACGACCACGGTAAGAACGGCCATGACGGCAAGAGCGACGACCACGGCCGCGACTGGGTGCGTTGGCACAAGCTCTGGGACAAGGGGATCAAGGGGACGCCC
Organism: Streptomyces sp. SAJ15; assembly: GCF_007595705.1. GTDB lineage: Bacteria > Actinomycetota > Actinomycetes > Streptomycetales > Streptomycetaceae > Streptomyces. The sequence continues at coordinate 96,519 of NZ_NISY01000001.1, forward strand.
TGCGACATCGACCTCAGCCTGAAGTCGGATCACAAGCTGCGGGTCGCCGTGATCACGACGCATGAGAAGCTCTTTGAGACCCATTGTCGGATCGAGCACAAGCCCCTGCGCCTGAAGTGCCACGACCACTGGAAGCAGATCGAGGGCAAGACCTTCGAGGGCCCCAGGTGAGTGAGTGTCGTGGTGAGTGAGCGGTAGCGGTTCCGGCCGTACGCCGGGTCGGGTGCGCCAGTGTCGGCGCCCCCGCACCCGGCGTGTCCGGGTCAGCCCAGGTCGAGCCCGGTCGGCACGTCCAGGTCCGTCGGCACATCCAGGTCCGTCGGGATGTCCAGGTCCGTCGGCATCCCGGTCGGCATCCCGGTGGGCATGCCGCTCGGGGCCGCGGACTTGGTGAAGGTGCTCTTCTTGCCGGACGCCCAGGCGATGGTGAGCGTCTTGCCGTCGGCGCTCTCGACCGTCCCCTTGGTGTAGTCGCTGGCGCCGTCCTTGCAGGTGAAGTTGAGCGTCACCGGCTTGGACTCGTCCGCGACCGTGCCGGTGCAGGAGGTCTTGCCGAAGAGCATCGCGGTCTTCTCCGCGACGGACAGGATCAGCAGACCGTCGTCGGCGTGGGTGGCGTCCGTGGTCCAGCCGCCCCGGAGGTCGGCGGCCGTGACGTCCGCGCCTCCGCCGTTCTCACCCGTCGGCGCGCCGGACTGCTGCCCGCCGACGGGGTCCTTCTTCTTCTTGCCACCGTCGTCACTGCTGGAACAACCGGTCACCAGCACAGCGGCGATCAGCGCCGCCCCCGTGATCTGTGCTGCCTTGCGCACGTTCTCTTCTCCCTCGGTTCGTGAGCGGGAACACGTCAAGGTAGCAGCAGTGGTGGGATTCAGTCAGTCGCCGGAACGACCCGACCGAGCACCTCGCCGAGGCCCACGCGCACCCCGTCCGGCCCCGGCGCCCAGGCGGTCAGCCGCACCTCGTCGCCGTCCTCCAGGAAGGTCCGCTTCCCGTCGGGGAGTTCCAGCGGGTCGCGGCCGGACCAGGTCAGCTCCAGCAGACAGCCGCGCTGCTCGGGGAGCGGGCCGCTGACGGTGCCGGAGCCGTAGAGGTCGCCGGTGCGCAGCGAGGCGCCGTTGACCGTCATATGGGCCAGTTGCTGCGCGGCCGTCCAGTACATGGTGGAGAAGGGCGGATGCGCCACCGGGTGGCCGTTGATGGCGATCTCGAGGTGGATGTCGAGCCCGCCCGGTTCGTCGGCGGAGTCGTCGAGGTAGGGCAGCATCGGCTCGTCCCGCTCCGGAGGGCTGGTGCGGGCGGCGTCGAAGGCGTCCAACGGGGTGATCCAGGCCGACACGGAGGTGGCGAAGGACTTGCCGAGGAACGGGCCGAGCGGGCGGTACTCCCAGCTCTGGACGTCCCGCGCGGACCAGTCGTTGAGGAGGCACACGCCGAAGACGTGCTCACGGAAGGCGGTCAGCGGGACGCGCTCGCCGAGGGTGGTGGGCGTGCCGACCACGAAGCCGACCTCGGCCTCGATGTCCAGCCGCTGGGTGGGGCCGAACACCGGGGACGTCTCGGAGAAGGGCAGTCGCTGGCCGAGCGGGCGGACCACGGGGGTCCCGGAGACCACCACCGTCCCGGCCCGGCCGTGGTAACCGATGGGCAGGTGCTTCCAGTTGGGGGTCAGCGCCTCGCCGTCCGGGCGGAACATCCGACCGACGTTGGTGGCGTGGTGTTCGCTGGCGTAGAAGTCGACGTAGTCGGCGACCTCGAACGGCAGGTACAGGGCGACCTCGTCCAGCGGGCGCAGCAGCGGCTCGGTGGTCGCGCGGTGCGCCGGGTCGGTGAGCCAGGCGCGCAGTTGGGCGCGCACCTCGCGCCAGACCGGGCGGCCGGCGGCGAGCAGCGGGTTCAGCAGGGGCCGGCTGAGCAGCTCGGCGTGGGGCGAGCCGTGGGCGGCGGCCGCGGCGCCGGCGTCCAGCACATGGTCGCCGTAGCGGACTCCGATCCGCCGCTCCGTGGAACCGTCGGTACTGAACACGCCGTACGGGAGGTTGTGCGGCCCGAAGGGGTGGTCCTGGGGCAGGTCGAGCGGGCTCTGTCGCGGCATGGGGCTGCCTCGCCTTCTCCTCGTGGCCGGGGTGGCCGAATGGCCGGGTGCCTATGGAAGTGACGTACCGGATGTGGGGGCCGGCCACAGACTACGACGCGGCGACGCCCGGGTGACCTGTGGTGACTGGAGACTAAAGAGATGGCAATGTCCCGATAGTCCTTGCTGGAATCTGACATTCCCAAGTAGCGTCCTTAGTCGGGTCACGCTCAGTGGGGGGGCCACTGCGCTGGAGTGACCGAGGGGGACTGGTGGCGAGCAGCCAGGTGCCGTTCACGGCGGACCGGACCGTGCCCAGCCTGATCGTGAAGATCGGTGACTACCCGTTGCACCACGGCGGGGTCGGGGCGATCCGCAGCCTCGGCCGGCTCGGCATCCCGATGTACGCCATCACCGAGGACCGCTGGACCCCCGCCGCCGTCTCGCGCTATCTGGAGCGGGCCTTCGTCTGGCCGACCACCGGCACCGAACGGCCGGAGCAGCTGGTGGAGGGCCTGCTGCGGGTGGGTCGGCGCATCGGGCGGCCGGCGGTTCTCATCCCCACCGACGAGGAGGCGGCGGTCCTGGTCGCGGAGTACTCCGTGGAGTTGGCCGACCACTTCCTCATCCCCCGGGTCGACCCCGGGCTGCCGCGCCGGCTGGCCAGCAAGCAGGGGCTGTACGAGCTGTGCGTGGAGCACGGGGTGCCGTCCCCGGAGGCGGTCTGCCCCGGCTCGTACGCCGAGATAGCGGAGTTCGCGGCCGACGCCACCTTCCCGTTGGTGGCCAAGAACCGGGCGGCGTTCGAGCGCCGCCGGCAGCCGGCCGTCGGCGGCACCACCCGGATCGAGGGTCCGCGCGAGCTGCTCGCCCTGGCCCGCACCTGGGGGCCGCGACCCGGCGTGATCCTGCAGGAGTATCTGCCGCGTGAGCACGCCGAGGACTGGGTCGTGCACGCCTACTTCGACGCCGAGTCCACCCCGCTCGCCCTGTTCACCGGCGTGAAGGTGCGCTCCTGGCCGCCGCACGCGGGCATGACCGCGTGCGCGTACGTGGTGGACAACCCGGAACTGGCCGAGATGGCGGCGCAGTTCATCAAGCGGATCGGCTTCAGCGGGATCGTCGACCTCGACTGGCGCTTCGACCGCCGCGACGGCCGGTACAAGCTGCTCGACTTCAATCCCCGTATGGGCGCGCAGTTCCGGCTCTTCGAGAACGAGGCCGGCATCGACGTGGTGCGGGCCCAGCACCTGGACCTGACCGGGCGCAAGGTCCCCGAGGCCGACCAGCGGGACGGCCACCGCTTCACGGTCGAGAACATCGACCTGCCGGCCATGCTGGCCTATCGACGCAGCGGTTACACCACCCCGCACGCGCCGGCGCGCGCCACCGGCACGGAGTTGGCCTGGCTGGCGCGCGACGACCTGAAGCCGTTCTTCACCATGCTCGCGCGGTTTGTCCGGCCGGGAGCGAGGCATCTGTACGAAATGTGGCGCGCCAGAAGGCTGTGACCCCACGCTGGAGGGGCCAGCGGCTTCGGGCGCGAGTCTGTGACGGAAACCGTCCTGGGGAGGGGACTCGTGAGCGATCCGGTAGCTGTCATCGGGGCCGGTCCATTCGGCCTGTCGACCGCCGCCCATCTGCGGGCGCGCGGCATCCCGGTCCGCGTCTTCGGTGCGCCGATGGTGAGCTGGCGCTCCCATATGCCGGCCGGGATGCTGCTGAAGTCGACGCCGGCCGCCTCCAGTATCGACGCGCCGCAGCCCGGGCACACGCTGCTCGACTACTGCCTGCAGACCGGAGGGGTGCGGTACGAGTCGGACTGGGACATCATCCCGGTCGAGACCTTCGCGGCCTACGGACTGTGGTTCCAGGAGCGGCTGGTGCCGGAGCTGGAGCAGGTGCGGGTGGTCTCGGTGGACCGGCCCGGCGGGCGGGGCGGCCGCTTCGAGCTGAAGTTGGACTCGGGCGAGGAGTGCGCGGCGCGGGCCGTCGTGGTCGCCACCGGGCTGACCGGGCTCGCCCATCTGCCCCCCGAGCTGGCCGCCATGGCGCCGGACGGTCCCTCGCCCACGGGCCCCGTCTCGCACAGCTCGCAACACCGTGACCTGCGGCGCTTCGCCGGGCGCGAGGTCGTGGTGGTGGGCGCCGGGCAGTCGGCCCTGGAGAGCGCGGTGCTGCTGGCCGAGGCGGGCGCGACGGTGCGGGTGGTGGCGCGCCGGCACGGCGCGGTCGCCTTCGGCGCGCCGCCGGACCGGCAGCCGCGGCTGCGGCCCGAGTCGCCGTTCGGCCGGGCCTGGTCGCTGTACGCGTTCTCGTACCACGCGGAGGCGTTCCGGCATCTGCCGGCGCCCGCCCGACAGTTCCTGGTGCGGCGGGTGCTGGGGCCGCTCGGCGCCTGGTGGCTGCGGGAGCGCTTCGCGGGCAAGGTGCGGGTCACCGCCGGCGTGAAGATCACGCGGGCCGAGGTCGAGGACGGTCGGCCGGTGCTGCGGCTCGGTGGCGGCGGCCGGGTCGGCGAGGTCTCCGGCGACCATGTGCTGGCCGCCACCGGATACCGGATGGATCTCTCCGCGCTCGGCTTCCTCGGCCCGGAACTGCGCACCCGGGTGGCGGTGAGCGCGGGCGGGCCGCGGCTGGACGCCGGGTACGGCTCGTCGGTGCCTGGGCTGTACTTCACCGGACTGCCGGCCGCGGCGAGCTTCGGCCCGATCATGCGCTTCGTGTGCGGGACCGAGTACGCCTCGCCCCGACTGGCGAGGGCGGTGGCGGCCGCGCACGGCTGAGCGAGCGGCGATGCGCGGGTGATGTGGGCCACACCGGAAACCAGGGGTGGAAGCCCGTCTACGCGGTAGCGGAAGTGAGAGGGCGCACAAGCCGGGAAGGCGCCCACGATGATCGATCCTCGACCGGATACGCTGCCTTTTAGTGGAGACAGCGACACATCGACATTCCGCGTGATCGTAGGCAGACAGGAGTACCCCTCGTGACCGTCGTCGGGCCCTTCGGGCTGAGCGTGCGGGACCAGACTCTGGAAGCCGACATCCAGGCCGGACTGGCGGCCGTGGAAGAGGGCCTGCTGGAGGCCACCAAGAGCGACGTCCCGTTCATCACGGACGCCGCCCAGCACCTGGTTCGGGCGGGTGGCAAGCGGTTCCGGCCGCTGCTGGTGATGCTGGCGGCGCAGTTCGGCGACCCGCACGCGCCGGGGGTGGTCCCCTCGGCCGTGGTGGTGGAGCTCACGCACCTGGCGACGCTGTACCACGACGACGTGATGGACGAGGCGGAGGTGCGCCGCGGCGTGCCCAGCGCCAACGCCCGCTGGGGCAACTCGCTGGCGGTGTTGACGGGCGACTTCCTGTTCGCCCGCGCCTCGCACATCCTCGCCGACCTGGGTCCGGAGGCGGTCCGGATCCAGGCCGAGGCGTTCGAGCGGCTGGTCACCGGCCAGATCCTGGAGACGGCCGGGCCGAGCGACGGGCGCGACCCGATCGACCACTATCTGGACGTGATCGCCGGCAAGACGGGCTCGCTGATCGCGGTCTCCGGGCGGTTCGGCGCCATGATGTCCGGCGCCGACGAGGCGATCGTCAACATCCTCACGCAGTACGGCGAGCGCCTGGGCACCGCCTTCCAGCTCGCCGACGACGTCCTCGACATCGCCAGCGACAGCCATGAGTCGGGCAAGACGCCGGGCACCGACCTGCGCGAGGGCATCCCCACGCTGCCGGTGCTGCGGCTGCGGGCCCAGGCCGAGGCGAGCGGCTCCGCCGAGGACCGCGAGCTGTGCCGGATGCTGGACGGCGACCTCACGGACGACGCCCTGCTCGCCGAGGTGCTGCGCCGGCTGCGCGTCCACCCGGCGCTGGAGCAGGCGCGGCGCGACACGGTGCGCTACGCGGCCGAGGCCCGCGCCATGCTGGCCCCGCTGCCCGCCGGTCCGGCCAAGGCCGCGCTGGAGGGCCTGTGTGACGCGGTGGTGCACCGCGCGGGCTGAGCCGCGACCCGGGGCACGGCCCCGGCGGTGCCGACCGGCCCCGGACACCCGCCGCCGCGCCGTTCCGGCCGGGGTGGCACCCGGCGTGCGACCGTCCGGGACACGCGTGTTGGGGCGCGTGCGACGGGGCTGAGCCCCCGCCGGATGCGTGTGCACGGCATCGGTCCGGTGTCCCCTAGGGGTTCCGCCGCGTGGTGACCCGGCCTCATACCGCAGCAGTACACGAAGTTGATCCCGCGGTCTGACGCGTAGGGCGGGCCCGTTTGGTGGGATGAAAGCACCACCACACGGCGGATCGGGCGACAATGGCCCGAGAGGTGGACGAGTGCAGAGCTGACAACCGCCGCCGACCACGGAGGTAGAGCACCCATGGCACGGATCCGACCGGCACAGGCCCCCGACGACGACTTCTGGGACGACGAGCGTCCCGTCCGACGTCACAAGGCCGTTCGGTACGCAGTCCCGGCCGCGATCGCCGGCGTGGCCGCGGCCACGATCGGGCTGGTCCCGGCGCTCGCCGACAGCGGGGACCCCGACCTGCCGAAGATTTCGGCCGAAGAGCTCATCAGCAAGATCGCCGCTTCGGACGCCCAGCGGCTGTCCGGTTCGGTGAAGATCACCACCGACCTCGGCCTCCCCTCGATGCCCGCGGGCATGAGCCTGGGCGGCGGGGCCTCGGACGACGGGGCGTCGGCCAGCCCCGAGTCCAAGCTCCCCGAGCTGGCGTCCGGCTCGCACACGCTGCGGGTGGCCGTCGACGGGCCGGAGCGACAGCGGGTGTCGATCCTCGAGGACGCCGCCGAGTACAGCCTGATCCACAACGCCGGCGAGGTGTGGGCGTACGACAGCGCCAGCAACACGGCCTACCACGCCAAGGCGCCCAAGGAGGCGGCCGACAAGGACGCCGAGGGCGAGCACGAGCTGCCCGAGGGCCTCCAGGACGCCACGCCCCAGGAGCTGGCCAAGCAGGCGCTGGCCGCCGTGGACGACACCACCGAGGTGTCGGTGGACGGCACCGCCAGGGTCGCCGGTCGCGACGCCTACCAGCTGCTCATCGAGCCCAAGCAGAGCGGCTCCACGATCGGTTCGGTGCGCATAGCCGTCGACGCGGACAACGGCGTGCCGCTGAAGCTCACCCTGAACCCGAAGAGCGGCGGCAAGGCGGTCGTCGATGTCGGCTTCACCAAGGTCGACTTCGGGAAGCCGGCGGCGAGCAGCTTCGAGTTCACCCCGCCCAAGGGCGCCAAGGTCACCGAGCAGGACGAGCTGGAGCGCGAGGCCGGGGCGGACGGGGCCGACGGCGCCTGGAGCAAGGACGCCGCGGCCGACTTCTCCGGGCTGAACGTGATCGGCGAGGGCTGGGGCTCCATCGCCGAACTCAAGCTCCCCGGCGGCGCCCCGGCCCTGCCCGACGACGCCGAGCTCTCGGGCGACGAGGGTGCCGCGGCCGACCTCTTCAGCGGCCTGGGCAGCAAGGTCAAGGGGGACTTCGGCTCCGGCACGGTGTTCAGCACCCGCCTGGTCAACGCCCTGATGACCGACGACGGCAAGGTGTTCGTCGGAGCCGTCGACAAGGACGCCCTGGTCGACGCCGCGAACGCCGCCAAGTAACACCGACGAACCGCGTGCGGCGGGGCGCGACCGGGCAGTCCCCGGCCGCGCCCCGCCGCGCCACGAACCGCACCACGACGAAGGAGAGCTCGTGGACCAGCCGTCCGTCGAGGACCCGCCCGTGGCGTCGACCGCCGCGGGCCGCGACGCCGCGGTCGAGACGCGCGGGCTCACCAAGCGGTACCGCGGGGGACAGCTCGCGGTCGACGCGCTGGACCTGTCCGTGCCCCGCGGCAGCGTCTTCGGGTTCCTCGGGCCCAACGGGTCGGGGAAGACGACCACCATCCGCATGCTGATGGGGCTCATCGAACCCAGCTCCGGCCGGGCGCGGCTGCTGGGCGAGCCGATGCCACGGGCCGCGCGCAGCGTGCTGCCCCGAGTCGGCGCCCTGATCGAGGGCCCGGCCCTGTACCCCTTCCTGAACGGCCGGGACAATCTGCTCCGGTTCGACGCCGCCGATCCCACGGCCGACCCGAGCACTCGGGCCGCGCGGGTCGCCGCGGCGCTGGACCGGGTCGGACTGGCGGCCGCGGCCCGGAAGAAGGCGCGCGCCTATTCGCTGGGGATGAAGCAGCGCCTGGGACTCGCCGCCGCTCTGCTGCAACCACGGGAACTCCTCATCCTCGACGAGCCGACCAACGGCCTGGACCCGCAGGGCATGCGGGAGATCCGCACCCTGGTGCGGGAGCTGGCCGACGACGGCACCACGGTCTTCCTCTCCTCCCATCTGCTGGACGAGATCGAGCAGGTGTGCACGCATGCGGCGGTCATGTCCCAGGGTCGGCTCATCACCCAGGGCACGGTCGCCGAGCTCGTGGCCGCCAGCCGCGGACGGCTGGGGGTCACCACCCCGGACCCGGCCGACGCGATCCGCGTCCTCAAGGAGCACGGCGTGACGGACCTGGTGGTCGTGGACGACCGGGTCACCGGGGAGCTGCCCACGGCGGACCCGCCGGACCTGGCGGACGTCAACGCCGCCCTGGTACGCGCCGGGGTGCGGGTGCGGGAATTCGGTACCGAACGGGCCTCGCTGGAGGACGCGTTCGTGGCACTGACGGGGGAGGGCTTCGATGTCGCGGGCTGAGTCACGGGCTGAGTCACGAGTGGGGGCGGGGGCTGAGTCGCGGGCTCGGTCGCGGGTCGATGTGGACGGAGCGGCGGCCGGGGCGGCCCGCCCACCGAAGACCGGCGGGGTCGTCGGCGGAGAGGCCGGCGGGCCGGGCGGTCGCGGCCCCTCGGGCCCCGCGCGGGTGCGCGCCAACCCCCTCTGGTCACTGGGGCTCTTCCGCAGCGAGTTGGGTGTGACCTTCCGGCGCTGGCGGACCCTGGCGCTGCTGGGCGTGCTCGCCGCCGTGCCGATACTGGTCGGCATCGCGGTGAAGATCGAGACCAGCGACGGCGGCACCATCGGCGGGGGCGGCGGGGGAGAGGGCGAGGGCCCGGCCTTCATCGCCCAGGTCACCAACAACGGTCTCTTCCTGGTCTTCGCCTCCCTCGCCGCGACGCTGCCGGTCTTCCTGCCGATGGCGATCGGCGTCATCGCGGGCGACTCCATCGCCGGTGAGGCCGGTGGCGGAACGCTGCGCTATCTGCTGGTGGCCCCCGCCGGCCGCACCCGGCTGCTGCTCGCCAAGTTCTTCTCGATTCTGGTCTTCTGCCTGGTCGCCACCTTGGTGGTGGCGGTCACCGCGCTGGCTGTCGGTGCCGCCTTCTTCCCACTGGGCGAGGTCACCCTGATCTCCGGCACCAGGGTCTCCTTCGGGGACGGACTGCTGCGGGCCATGGGCGTCGCGGGCGTCGTCGCCGCCTCACTGGTGGGCATCGCGGCGCTCGGCCTGTTCATCTCGACGCTCACCACCAGCGGCATCGCCGCCATGGCGGCGACCGTGGGACTGCTGATCACGGTGCAGATCGTGGACACCATCCCGCAGCTGCACGTCGTCCATCCCTACCTCTTCCCGCACTACTGGCTCAGCTTCGCCGACCTGCTGCGCGACCCCGTCTACTGGGACGAGGTGGTCAAGAACCTCAGCCTCCAGGGGCTGTACGCGGCGGTGTTCGGCTCCGCGGCCTGGGCGCGGTTCACGGCGCGGGACGTCAACAGCTGACCGGCCCGCGGCGCTACTGCACGCAGAACTCGTTGCCCTCGGGGTCGGTCAGCACGCTCCATTCGCCGCCCGGCTCCTTGACGTGTCGGACGAGCGTGGCGCCCAGCGCCTCCAGCCGTCTCACCTCGGCCTCCCGCTCGCCCGGTGCGCCGTGCAGGTCCAGGTGGAGCCGGTTCTTCACCGTCTTCGGCTCGGGTACCCGCTGGAAGAGGATGCGCCGTCCCAGACCGGTGCCGGTCTCCGCGTCGAACGGATCGTCCGGGTGCCGCACCGCCACCAGATCCCGCCAGGCGCGGCGCCCCTCGAACTCGGTGAGCAGGTCCTCGCTGATCGCGCCGTACCCCAGCAGGCGCTCGATCAGCGTGCTGTTGTCCTCCACCACATAGCCGAGCGCTTCCGCCCAGAAGACGGCCTGCCGGTGCGGGTCCGCCGCGTCGATCACAAGCTTCCAGTGCAGTGCCATCGCTTCCCCCGTCGGTCGGAGTGTCCGGTGCACCCCTGACCGGGGCACGTAACCAGTTATAGTGGTTACATGGTCGAGCATGCAATGGGTCTGGTCCTGCACTCACCCGAAGGGGTGCCCTATCACTTCGACCCGGGTGCCCTGTGCCTGGAGCTGTTGGTCACCGGCGGCCCCGCCGCCTTCGCCCGGTACGAGTCGCTGCACGAGCCCGCGGACCTGGTGGACTGGGTGACACGCAGCCGACTGCATCCGACGCCCGAGACGGTGGTGACCGCGGCCGACCTGACCGCCGCGCGCCGGTTGCGGGACGCGCTGTGGCGGCTGACCGCCGACCGGGCGCACGGGCGCGCCGTGAGCCCCGCCGACGTCGCGGTGGTCAACGAGGCCGCCGCGGCGGCGCCGCTGGCGCCCGTGCTCGTGGGCGATGCCGAGCGCGGCTGGGCGCGGCCCGCGACCGGTGCCCAGGTGCTGTCCACGGTGGCGCGCGACGCCGTCGAGCTGTTCTCCGGGCCGCACGCCCACCGCATACGCGAGTGCGGGGCCGATGACTGCTATCTGCTCTTCGTCGACACCTCGCGCCCCGGCCAGCGGCGCTGGTGCTCGATGCGGCGCTGTGGGAACCGGCACAAGGTGCGCGCCCTGCGCGCGCGCCACCACGGCGTGGACGACGCGACCGAGGAAGGGTGACCGAGGAAGTGCGGCCGGGGGACGGCGACCGTGGGAAGCACGCCCCGGGGAGGGTGACCGAGGGGGCGCGGCCGGGGGACCGGGGGAGGGTGACCGGGCTGGAACGACGCACGCCCGCGGCGCCCGGAGGTGCCGGGCGCCGCGGGCGTTCCCGCGGGCGATGTGCTCACTCAGCCTGATCGGGCCGGCCGGTGCTCGACAGGGCTCAGAAGGTGAGCTTCCAGCTGTCGATGTAGCCGGTGTCCTGCGCGGCGACGTCCTGCACCCGCAGCTGCCAGGTGCCGTTGGCCGTCTCACTGGAGGCGTCGACGGTGAAGGTGGCGATCACGTTGTCCGCCGAGTCCGAGCCGCTGGAGTTCTTCAGCCGGTAGGCCGTGCCGTCCGGCGCCAGCAGGTCGACGACGAGGTCGCCGCGCCAGGAGTGCTTGATGTCCACGCCGACCTGGAGGTTCGACGGGGCGTTCCCGGTCCGCCCGGTGACGGAGAGCGGCGAGGTCACCGCGGAGCCGTTGTCCGGGATGGCGACGTCGGCGGTGTTCTCGTAGGCGTCACCGCCGGGCGGGGTGGTGCCGCCGTCCCCGGCGAGCGTCCACACGGCGTGCGCGATGGCGTCGCTGTTCCGGTCCAGCGCGGTGTCGTTGATGTTGCTGATGGTGTCGCAGGAGGAGTGGTAGCAGCGGTCGAACGCCTGGCCCGCGGTCCCGCCCCACTTCTGGGCCTGGGCGGCGGTCTTGGACCGGCTGGCGCCGGTGAACAGGCCGCCGACCCGGACCCCGACGTTCTTGAACGACGCGTGGTCGGAGCGCCCGTCGCCCTCGGTCTCGATCTCGGTCGGCACGCCCTTGGCGGCGAACCAGTCCTTGAACAGCGACTCCAGCTGCGTGTCGTCGTCGTAGACGAAGTAGCCGGGGTTGGGCGAGCCGATCATGTCGAAGTTCAGATACGCGGAGATCTTCGAACGCTCGGCGGTCGGCAGGTTGTTCACGTAGTAGCGGGAGCCGACCAGGCCGAGCTCCTCGGCACCCCACCAGCCGAACCGCAGGTGCTTCTTGGGCTTGAGGCCCTCGCGGGCCACGGCCAGCGCGTTCTCCAACACGGCCGCCGAACCGGAGCCGTTGTCGTTGATGCCCGGGCCGCTGGTGACGGAGTCCAGGTGGGCGCCCGCGAACACCACCTGGTTGGGGTCGCCGCCGGGCCAGTCGGCGATGAGGTTGTAGCCGGTGGCGCCGCTGGAGGTGAACTGCTGCACCGTGGTGGTGAATCCGGCGGCGTCCAGCTTGCCCTTGATGTAGTCGATCGACGCCTTGTAACCGGCCCGGCCGTGGGCGCGGTTGCCGCCGTTGGCGGTGGCTATGGACTGCAACTGGTTCAGGTGCGCCTTCACGTTGGCGACCGGGATGTCCGGGGCGGCGACGGCGGCGGGGGCGGCCTGGGCGGCGGGCGCCGAGGCGGCCGGGTTCGCGTTCGCGGGCACCGCGGCGGTGGCGACCAGGGCCGCGACCGCACCGGCGGCGACGGCCGCACCGGCGGCACGGCGGATCAGCGATCTTCGCGGGGTGGGCCGATGGGTGCGCAGGGGCGCGGAAGGTGTCATGGGGGGCTCCGAATTCCGAACGGTGGGAGGACGGAATGAACGTGACGAAAGGTGGTGCACGTGCCCGTGGGGAGGGTGGGTGGAGCGAGGAGCGGTCGATCGGCGAAGCTGCGGAGCTGAGTGATGTGAGCTGATGCTCCGTGTGTGGTTGTGTCCGCGTCAAGACGGGAATCGGACACGGCTTGCCGGATATCGATCCCCACGACGGGTGGGCTGTCCGTTAGGGGGCGGTTTGCGATGCCGCGGGGTCGGCGGTGCCGGTGCCGGTGCCGGTGCCCGTGCCGGTCACGGCCGTGGCGGCGTCCATGGTGGCCGTAGTCGTCCCTGTGGCCGTGGCCGTGGCCGGAGTCGTGGCCGTAGCCGCCGGCGTCGCGGTCGCGTCGGCGGCGGCCTTGGCCTCGGCCTCCGCCCGGGCCCGTGCCCGTGCCCGCGCCAGTCGCCCCTGCCGCGCGGTGCGCAGCGCGTCCCAGGTCAGCAGCGTCAGCGCCAGCCACACGAGGGCGAAGCCCGCCCACCGCTCCGGCGGCATCGACTCGTGGAAGACCAGCAGACCGAGGGCGAACTGGGAGGTCGGGGCGAGGTACTGCATGAGGCCGATCGTCGACAGCGGCAGCCGTACCGCCGAGGCGCCGAAGCAGATCAGCGGGACCGCGGTCACCGCGCCCGTGGCCATCAGCAGCAAGGCGTGGCCGACGCCCTCGCCGGCGAAGGTCGTCTCGCCCTGCGCGCCCGTGAACAGCAGGAACGCGAGGGCGGGCAGGAACTGCACCGAGGTCTCGGCGGCGAAGGACTCCAGTCCGTCCAGCCCGACCTGCTTCTTGACCAGGCTGTACGTCCCGAAGCTGAAGGCGAGGATGAGCGCGATCCACGGCGGCCTGCCGTATCCCACGGCGAGGACCACCACGGCGACGAGGCCGATGCCCACGGCCGTCCATTGCGCCGGACGCAGCCGTTCACGCAGCAGCAGCACGCCGAAGCCGATGCTGACAAGCGGGTTGATGAAGTAACCGAGGGACGTCTCGACGACGTAGCCGGAGTTGACGCCCCAGATGTAGGTGCCCCAGTTGAGGGAGATCACGCAGGCCGCGAGGGCGATGGAGGCCAGGCGCTTGGGCTGCCGCAGCAGCTGGGGTATCCACGACCAGCGGCGCAGCGCCACGACGATGCCGACGGCCACGATCAGCGACCACACCATGCGGTGGGCGAGGATCTCGGCGGCGCCGGCGGGCTCCAGAAGCGGCCAGTACAGCGGGAAGAGCCCCCACATGCCGTACGCGGCAAAGCCGTACGCGAGCCCGGCGCGCTGCTCGTTCTGCGGCTTCACATGTCCTCCCCTGAGCGTGGCAACTCGTCGAAGGTAACGCCGTGGACGACTCGTGTCATTTCCGTATCGGAATACGGTCATGACACGTGCGCCGCGCGGCGCGTCGCGCCCCGCCCGATGCGCCGCGTCAGGAACCAATCACTCCTCCTACGGGGCCGGTTCACGCTCCTGCCCGTACCATCGGCACAACACCCGGGGAACGCAGGACCCGCTGGGGGTCTCGTGGAGTACGAGAGAACGGGCGGCTGGGCCAGGCGCGGTCGGCGCCCCACCGCCGCCGACACCGTCCCCGCCCCGCGAGGGCACCCGCGGAACGCGGCCTGCCCGGCCCCCGACCGGACGGGGCGCGCTGCCCCGGGGAGCGGCACCGCCCCGCCGATCCGCGTCGCGGCCCGGAGCGCCCGGGAGGCCCGGTCGTGACCGAGCCGCTGCTGCCCTCCGACCCCACCTGGGTCGCCGGCCACCGTCTGCTGGGGCGGCTGGGCGCGGGGGGCATGGGCGTGGTCTACCTCGGCCGTACGCCGGCCGGAGCGCTGGTGGCGATCAAGGTGATCCAGGCCGAGTACGCGGCCGAGCCGGAGTTCCGGGCCCGCTTCCGCCGGGAGATCGCGGCCGCCCGTCGGGTGAGCAGCCCCTGGGCCGTGCCGGTCACCGACGCCGACCCGGACGCGGCCGAGCCCTGGTTGGCCACGGTCTTCGTGCCGGGCCCCTCCCTGGCGGAGGCGGTCGCCGCACACGGGCCGCTGCCCGTACGCAGCGTGCGCGTGCTGGGCAAGCGGCTGGCCCGCGCGCTGGACGCGGTCCACACGGCGGGACTGGTCCACCGCGATGTGAAGCCCTGCAACGTGCTGCTGGCCGTGGACGGCCCGCGGCTGATCGACTTCGGTATCGCGCGAGGCTGGGAGAGTCCGCGGACCGAGTCCGCCGGCCCCGTCCTCGGCACGCCCCTGACCTCGATGACCTCCAACGACGTCATCGTCGGCACGCCGGGCTTCCTGGCGCCGGAACAGGCCGAGGCGCGCGCCACGGAGGTCGGGCCGGCCAGCGACGTCTTCGCGCTCGGTTGCCTGCTCGCCTACGCGGCGACCGGCCGCCCGCCGTTCGGCACCGGCGGGGTCGACGGGGTGCTGTACCGCACCGTGCACGGCGCGGCCGACCTCCAGGGCGTGGACGCCCTCGACGGACACCTCGCCGACCTGCTGCGCGACTGCCTGACGAAGGACCCGGCCCGGCGGCCGACCGCGCGCCGGCTCGACAAGGCGCTGCCCGAGGACGCGCCGCGGGGCGGTGCGAGCTGGCTGCCCGAGCCCCTGGCACGAATGATCGCGGAGCGGGCCGCCGAGACGGCGGCGTCGCGGGACGCCGACCCCACCGTCCCCGAGGAGCCGCTTCGCCCGGGCCGACCGAGGCGGCACGGTGCCGGGCAGGTCGACCCGATCCGGTGAGCGGCCCGAGGGGCGTCGCGGTCGCCCCGCGACCGGGACTCGTCGCGCGACCGAGCGGCGAGGCGAGGGGCCGACAAGGGGGAGGGGCGAGGCGGCGGGGGAAACAGGCGGTGAGCGAAGGCGGCGCGACGGAAGGCGAGGCGGCCGGAAGGCGGACGTGGTGAAGGGGCGCGGCGGGCCGGACGTGGTGGAGCGGCGTGGCGGGCCGGACGTGGTGGAGGGGCGTGGCGGGCTGGTGAAGGGCGCGCGGAAAGGGCGAGGGGCGTCGGGCGTGGCCCGGCGCCCCTCGGCGTTCGGGCCCGCGCGAGGTGCGCGGGCCCGCTACCGGTTCGCCCACGTGACGTGCGCGGGCCTCGGCGGGTGTCAGCCGACGACCGTCCAGGTGTCGTTACCCGCGAGCAGGGCGGCCAGGTCCCCCTTGCCGTGCTGTTCGATGGCGGCGTCGAGCTGGTCGGCCATCTGGGTGTCGTACACCGGGCGGTCGACGCTGCGGAGCACACCGATCGGGGTGTGGTGCAGGGTGTCGGGGTCGGCCAGCCGGGACAGCGCGAAGGCGGTGGTCGGGGACGCGGCGTGGGCGTCGTGGACCAGGATGTCCGCCTCGTTCTCGGCGGTGACGGGGACGACCTTGAGGTCGCCGGTGGCCGGGTCGCGCACCACGCCCTTGCCGCCGTCGGCGCCGAAGCGGATGGGGCGACCGTGCTCCAGCCGGATGACGGCGTCCTGCGCCTGCTCCTTGTCCTTGAGGACCTCGAAGGCTCCGTCGTTGAAGATGTTGCAGTTCTGGTAGATCTCGACCAGCGCGGTGCCGGGGTGGGCGGCGGCCTGACGCAACACCTCGGTCAGGTGCTTGCGGTCGGAGTCGACCGTGCGGGCCACGAAGGACGCCTCGGCGCCGATGGCCAGCGAGACCGGGTTGAACGGGGCATCCAGCGAGCCCATCGGCGTGGACTTGGTGATCTTTCCGACCTCGGAGGTCGGGCTGTACTGGCCCTTGGTCAGTCCGTAGATGCGGTTGTTGAAAAGAAGGATCTTGAGGTTCACATTGCGCCGGAGCGCGTGGATCAGGTGGTTGCCTCCGATGGAGAGGGCGTCCCCGTCACCGGTGACCACCCACACCGACAGATCCCGGCGCGAGCTGGCCAGCCCGGTGGCGATGGCCGGGGCGCGGCCGTGGATGGAGTGCATCCCGTAGGTGTTCATGTAGTACGGGAAGCGGGAGGAGCAGCCGATGCCCGAGACGAAGACGATGTTCTCCTTCGCCAGGCCGAGCTCGGGCATGAAGCCCTGCACGGCGGCGAGGATGGCGTAGTCACCGCAGCCAGGGCACCAGCGCACTTCCTGATCGGACTTGAAGTCCTTCATGGACTGCTTGGCGTCCGCCTTCGGCACCAGGGAAAGCGCCTCGAAGGCCGAGGTCCCTTCCATCGTCTCAGTCATTGATGGCCTCCTTGAGGCTGTGCTGAATAACCTCCGCGAGGTGGGTCGCGAGTTGCTCCGCCTTGAACGGCAGGCCCCGCACCTGGGTGAAGGACTCGGCGTCCACCAGGTACTTGGCGCGGATCAGGGTGGCGAGCTGACCCAGGTTCATCTCCGGCACGATCACCTTGTCGTAACCGGCCAGCACCGTTCCCAGGTTGGCGGGGAACGGGTTCAGATGACGCAGGTGCGCCTGCGCGATGACGCCCCCCGACGCCCGGATGCGCCGGACGGCCGCGGTGATCGGGCCGTAGGTGGAACCCCAGCCGAGCACCAGGACCCGCGCCTCCCCGCTCGGGTCGTCGACCACCAGGTCGGACACGGCGATGCCGTCGACCTTGGCCTGACGGGTGCGCACCATGTGGTCGTGGTTGGCGGGGTCGTAGGAGATGTTCCCGCTGCCGTCCTGCTTCTCGATCCCGCCGATGCGGTGCTCGAGCCCCGGCGTGCCCGGCACCGCCCAGGGGCGGGCCAGCGTCTGCGGGTCGCGCTTGTAGGGCCAGAACACCTCGGTGCCGTCGTCGAGGGTGTGGTTGGTCCCGGTGGCGAACTGCACCCGCAGGTCCGGCAGGTCCTCCACCTCCGGGATGCGCCAGGGCTCCGAGCCGTTGGCCAGGTAGCCGTCCGACAGCAGGAACACCGGGGTGCGGTAGGTCAGCGCGATCCGCGCGGCCTCCAGGGCGGCGTCGAAGCAGTCCGCGGGGGTGGCCGGGGCCACCACCGGCACCGGCGCCTCGCCGTTGCGCCCGTACATCGCCTGGAGCAGGTCCGCCTGCTCGGTCTTGGTGGGCAGGCCGGTGGAGGGGCCGCCGCGCTGGATGTCCACGATCAGCAGCGGCAGTTCCAGGCTCACCGCGAGACCGATGGTCTCGCTCTTGAGCGCCACGCCCGGACCGGAGGTGGTGGTCACCGCCAGCGAGCCGCCGAACGCCGCCCCCAACGCCGCGCCGATACCGGCGATCTCATCCTCCGCCTGGAACGTCCGCACGCCGAAGTTCTTGTGCCTGGACAGTTCGTGGAGGATGTCGGAGGCCGGGGTGATCGGATACGACCCCAGGTAGAGCGGCAGATCCGCCTGGCGGGAGGCGGCGATCAGGCCGTACGACAGCGCCAGGTTCCCGGAGATGTTCCGGTAGGTGCCGGCGGGGAACGCCGAGGTGGCGGGGGCGACCTCGTAGGAGACGGCGAAGTCCTCCGTGGTCTCGCCGAAGTTCCAGCCGGCCTGGAAGGCGGCGACGTTCGCCTCCGCGATCGCGGGCTTCTTCGCGAACTTCTTGCGCAGGAACTCCTCGGTCCCGTGGGTGGGCCGGTGGTACATCCACGACAGCAGCCCGAGCGCGAACATGTTCTTGCTGCGCTCGGCCTCCTTCCGGCTGAGCCCGAAGTCCTTCAGCGCCTCGATCGTCAGTGTGGTCAGCGGCACCGGATGGACCCGGTAGGCGTCCAGCGACCCGTCCTCCAGCGGACTGGTCTCATACCCCACCTTGGCCATCGGCCGCTTGGTGAACTCGTCGGTGTTCACGATGATCTCCGCGCCGCGCGGCAGATCGCCGATGTTCGCCTTCAGCGCGGCCGGATTCATCGCGACCAGCACATTCGGCGCGTCACCGGGCGTGAGAATGTCGTGGTCCGCGAAATGCAACTGGAAACTCGACACGCCCGGCAGCGTCCCGGCGGGCGCCCGGATCTCGGCCGGGAAATTCGGCAGCGTGGACAAATCATTGCCGAACGACGCCGTCTCCGAGGTGAACCGGTCACCCGTGAGCTGCATTCCGTCACCCGAGTCACCGGCAAACCGGATGATCACCCGATCCAGACGGCGTACCTCTTTTGCGCCATCCGGTTGCCGCTGGCCCCCGACGAGCGTGTGCTCGCCCTCTTGCTCGGCTGGTTCGGCCTGCTCGGCCGGGCTACTGACCTGGCTGGTCACTGCTTCGGACCTCCCTAGAGGCGACGCTTTGTGGACAGTCGGTGCCGACCGGTTGTCCCATGGCCATCGTACGTCGGTAAGGGTGTCCATCCCTGAATAGATCACATGATGGACGCCCGTATCGGACACCTTTTTGTCACGCTTTGTTGCCCTCTGGTCGCCCCGTGGTCCCTTATCCAGCGGCCCTCCCTCACCGGTCGTCGGTTCTACGACTCGCGCTCTACCAGCAAGGATCTCCCGATGGGCCTGATCTGATGTCAGGTGTGGGCTTCTAGGAATTGAGGTACGTCAGCACCGCGAGCACCCGACGGTGATCGCCCTCACTCGGGGAGAGGCCGAGCTTGAGGAAGATGTTGCTGACGTGCTTTTCGACGGCGCCGTCGCTGACCACGAGCTGCTTGGCGATGGCGGAATTCGTCCGTCCTTCCGCCATCAGGCCCAGGACCTCGCGCTCGCGCGGGGTGAGCGCGGTCAGCACGTCCTGCTTGCGGCTGCGGCCCAGCAGCTGCGCGACCACCTCGGGGTCCAGGGCGGTGCCGCCGCTGGCGACCCGCACCACCGCGTCCACGAACTCCCGGACCTCCGCCACCCGGTCCTTGAGCAGATAGCCGACGCCACGGCTGCTGCCGGCCAGCAGCTCCGTCGCGTACTGCTCCTCCACGTACTGCGACAGCACGAGCACGCCCAGCTCCGGGTGGTCGCGGCGCAGCCGCACCGCCGCCCGCACCCCCTCGTCCGTGTGTGTCGGAGGCATCCGAACGTCGGCCACCACCACGTCCGGCAGCTCCCCCTGGGCGGCCAGCTCCTTGATCGAGGCGAGCAGCGCCTCGGCGTCCCCCACGCCCGCGATCACCTCGTGCCCCCGGTCGGTCAGCAGCCGGGTCAGGCCCTCCCGAAGCAGCACCGAGTCCTCGGCGATGACCACCCGCACCTTGTCCTCCACGATCTTCTGACCCCCACGTCAACGGTTCGTGGGTCCAGCATTCCAGGATTCCCCCAGGGCCCGCGCACCCTGTGGACAACCTGCGTGGCGCGACGGCCGGCTGTGGACAACCCCGTCACCCGCGCCGGGGAACGGGCGCGGGTGACGGGGGGGACGAGGCGGGCGACGGCCGGGGCGGCGGGGACTGAGGCGGCGGAGGCGGCGGAGGCGGGCGATGCGGGCGGGCGCGTGAGGATGGGCGGTGGGAGCGGGCGGTGCGAGTGGGCGGCGGCTCAGCCGCGCCAGGGCAGCTCCGCGGTGATCGCGGTGGGGCCGCCCGGCGGCGAGTCGACGACGAGAATGCCGTCCACCGCGTCGAGTCGCTCGGCCAGCCCGGCCAGCCCCGCACCGCCCGAGAGGACGGCGCCGCCCACCCCGTCGTCGGTGACCTGGAGCATCAGCCGACCCTCGGCCCGCCACACGTCGATGGTGGCGCGATGCGCCCGGCTGTGCTTGCTGACGTTCTGGAGCAGCTCGGACACGGTGAAGTACGCGATGCCCTCGATCGCCGGGGCGGGCCGCTCCGGGAGGTCCACCATGACGTGCACCGGGACCGTGCAGCGCGCCGCCACGGCGGACAGCGCCGGGCCCAGTCCGCGGTCGGTGAGGATGGCGGGGTGGATGCCTCGGGCGAGGTCGCGGAGTTCTTGGAGGGCGAGTTTCACTTCGCCGTGGGCGTCGTCGACCATGCGGGCGGCGGCTTCGGGGTCTTCGAGGAGTTTTTCCTTGGCGAGGCCGAGGTCCATGGCGAGGGCGACGAGGCGGGCCTGGGCCCCGTCGTGCAGGTCGCGTTCGATGCGGCGCAGGTCGGCGGCGGCGGTGTCGACCACCGTCCCCCGATCCGACTCCAGCTCCCAGACCCGCGTCGCCAGCCGGGACGGCCCCAGCAGCCCGGAGACCAGCAGCCGGTCCACCGCGGTCAGCCCGCGGAACAGCCAGGGCGAGGCGAGCACCAGCAGCGCGCCGCAAGCCGAGGTCAGGGCGGCCTCCAAGGGGGTCTCGAGGTAGATGTTCTCGGTGCCGTCCTCGTTGCCGTAGAGCTGAATACCGGGCTGGTCCCCGTACTCCGGGAGGGTCCACTTCCACAGCGGGTACGTGAGCATGGTCCAGCCGAGCGTCCACAGCGTCACCGAGACGACGAAGCCGAATATCGCCCAGGGGAAGTGGAGGATCGCGTAGAGCACATGGCGCCAGGAGGTGCCGCTCTTGAGCAGGGCGACCACCCAGCCGACGACCCCGCCCGAGCCCTTCTTCCGGCTCGCGACCCGGACCGGCTCCGGCTCGGCCACGTCCAGCCGGAGCAGCGCACGGGCCCGCACCCGCTCCACGACCCCGAGACCGCGGCAGCCCGCCAGGGCGACGCCCAGCACCGGGATGCCGAGGAAGGTGATCAGCAGCCCGACGCCCAGGGAGAGCATCGCGATCGCGTAGGTGAACGACACCACGGCCATCGGGAGGCTCAGCAGCAGGTACAGGAACTCCCGCCAGGCACGGCCTTCGAACGGCGCGCGCAGCACCGCGGGCACCCCACTCCGGGACTCCACTCTGGTCTCCGGTCCGTATGCGCTGGCCATGTCGTCGTCCGTCCTCCGCAACTGGTTCCTCGCTGGGATGATCTCCAGACTGTCTCCAGCGTGGCGGAGCGCGACTCCTCGGACCATGGAGCCGGTAGGTCTCTTCATGGTGGGGTTAGCCCTACCTCGGGTGATCTCGCTCCGCGGAGCCGGGGCGGGGTCCCGGCCCGGCGCCGCACCAGAACCCGGCTCCGGATTCCGCTCGTACGGGAACCGCCCGTCCGGGACCCGCTAGGCGGTCCTGGCGCCGCCGCTCGCGACCCGGTTCCGCCAGGGCAGCTCGGCGGTGACCGTCGTCGGGCCGCCGACCGGGGAGTCGACGGCGAACAGGCCGTCGACCGAGCGGAGCCGCTCGGCCAGGCCCGCCAGTCCGCTGCCGGCGTCGACGCTGGCGCCGCCCTGCCCGTCGTCCCGCACCTGGATCAGCAGCCGGTCGGCGGACCGCCACAGTTCGATCTCCGCGGTCCGCGCCCGGCTGTGCTTGCTGATGTTCTGGAGCAGCTCGGAGACGGTGAAGTAGGCGATGCCCTCGATGGCGGGCGCCGGGCGGTCGGCCAGGTCGACGGAGACCTTCACGGGCACGGTGCACCGCGCGGCGACCGAGGACAGCGCCGCGTCCAGTCCGCGGTCGGTGAGGATGGCGGGGTGGATGCCTCGGGCGAGGTCGCGGAGTTCTTGGAGGGCGAGTTTCACTTCGCCGTGGGCGTCGTCGACCATGCGGGCGGCGGCTTCGGGGTCTTCGAGGAGTTTTTCCTTGGCGAGGCCGAGGTCCATGGCGAGGGCGACGAGGCGGGCCTGGGCTCCGTCGTGGAGGTCGCGTTCGATGCGGCGCAGGTCGGCGGCGGCGGTGTCGACCACCGTCCCCCGATCCGACTCCAGCTCGGCGATCCGCCGCTCCAGCTCGTCGGAGGGCGACAACAGCGTGCGCGCCATCATGCGGTCGGCGTCGGCCAGGCCGCGCGCGATCCACGGCAGCACCGGCCAGGCGATGAACAGGGCGACGAGAACGACGGTGAAGGTGAGCACGCCCCAGGGCAGTCGGATGATCGAGTGGAGTGTGCTCCGCCAGGCCACCGGGTCCTTCAGCGCCTGCCACAGCCAGGAGAAGAAGTCGCCGCCCTTGCGACGCGGCAGCGGGCTGGGCTCGTCGATGCGCACGCCCAGCAGGGAGCGCGCCCGGCGCCGCTCGAACGAGCCGAGCAGCCGGCTGCCCGCCAGGCCGAGCGTCAGCAGCGGCAGGCCGACCACCGTGATCGAGAGCAGCACGCCCGCGTACAGCCACAGGGACACGAAGGTGAAGCCGACGATCGCCACCGGGAGATTCGCCAGGAGATAGGCGATCTCCTTCCAGGTGTGCACGGGCATCGGGAGAGTGGGGGTCGGCAGCCGGTCGGCCTCGGCGGCCTCACCGGCGT
Source organism: Streptomyces sp. SAJ15 (assembly GCF_007595705.1). Classification (GTDB taxonomy): domain Bacteria; phylum Actinomycetota; class Actinomycetes; order Streptomycetales; family Streptomycetaceae; genus Streptomyces. The sequence goes on from NZ_NISY01000001.1 coordinate 119,202, forward strand.
CTGAGCGGGCGGTCATACGGCACAGACTGCCGCCCGCGCGGGCCCGCAGCCAAGGCGGGCCCCTAAGAGAGCACCGCGCGGGGCGGCCCTACGGAAGCACCGCGCGGGCCGTCTGTACGGGAAGCCCCACCGGGCCGGCCGTACAGGAGCCCGCGCGGTCCTACGGGGCACCGCGCGGACCGTGCCGTTCACCGCGCACAGCGGCGTCCATGGTCACGACAGCGCAACGCGCCCCCGCGGCGGTCGCCACGGCACGAGGCGGCGCGTGAGCGGGGGCGCACCACCATGTCTGCGACAAAGCGTGCACGCCACGTGTGCGGGGTGTGCGTGGACGGCTACCCAGTGGGCATAGAGGTGGGGGAGAGGCGGGGGACGCGCGTGGCCGCCGGCGGGGTGGTGCCGTCGCATGCCGGACGGCCGACCCACCCCGGCTCCCGCAGGGCCTAGACTCCCGTCCGTACGGATCGTCGAATATCCCAACGTCGACGAGCAGCAGGCCAGCGCCAGCGGGCAGGACAGGGAGCGAGGGGCGGACACGTGCCGGAGGCGACCGTGCGCACCATGAGTGTCCAGCATGTCCAACTCGCGGCCGACTACTTCGACAGCTATTCGGTGGTCGGCCTGCTCGGCGTGGTCGGCGTCCTCTTCGTCGCCGTGGCCTTCGGGGCCGGGCGGCTGCTGCGGCCCGTGGTCCCGACGCCCGAGAAGCTGCTCACGTACGAATGCGGAGTGGATCCGGTCGGCGAGGGCTGGGCCCACACCCAGATCCGCTATTACGTCTACGCTTTCTTGTATGTGATCTTCGCGGTGGACGCGATCTTCCTCTTCCCGTGGGCGACGGTGTTCGCCGCACCCGGCTTCGGCGCCACGACGCTGGTGGAGATGTTCATCTTCCTCGGCTTCCTCGCCGTGGGCCTCCTGTACGCATGGAAGAAGGGCGTCCTCGAATGGACGTGACCCCTGTGACTCCCGGGACTCCAGTGACCCCCGCGAACGCCTCGTCGGCCACCCCCGCTGCCAGCGCCGCCACGCCCGCGGCCGCGTCCTCCGCGGCCCCCGAGCTCCTGCCGGAGCCGCGGCGCCTGGGCGTGCTGTCGCGCCTCGCCCCCGAGCCCATGAAGGTGGTCCTGAACTGGGGCCGCCGCTACAGCCTGTGGGTCTTCAACTTCGGGCTGGCGTGCTGTGCGATCGAGTTCATCGCGGCGTCCATGTCCCGCCACGACTTCATCCGGCTCGGCGTGATCCCGTTCGCGCCCGGCCCCCGCCAGGCCGATCTCATGATCGTCTCTGGCACGGTCACCGACAAGATGGCGCCCGCGGTGAAGCGGCTGTACGAGCAGATGCCCGAGCCGAAGTACGTGATCTCCTTCGGCGCCTGCTCCAACTGCGGCGGTCCCTACTGGGACTCCTACTCCGTGACCAAGGGCGTGGACCAGATCATCCCCGTCGACGTCTACGTGCCCGGCTGCCCGCCCCGCCCCGAGGCCCTCCTCCAGGGCATCCTCAAGCTCCAGGAGAAGATCGCCGACGAGTCGCTGGGCGAGCGGTACGCCGCCCCCGGCGCGGGCACGGGGCGCGCCTCCTCAAGCGCCCTGCGCAGCGGGCTGATCATGCCTCCGCCGCCGCCCGGCGCCGCTCCGACAAGCGCCGCCGTCACTCCGGACGCGGGCACGCCGGACGCGGACAGTCCGGACGCCCCGCGTGGAGAGGGCGACCGATGACCGAACGCGACGAACGGCCCGCGGGCCCGCCGGCCGCCGAGACCATCGAGGCCGAGACCGCTGGGGCCGTCGGTACCGGCGGTACCGCTGAAGCGCCCGGGACCGCTGGGGCCGGCGGGACCGCTGAGGCCACCGGGACCGCTGCGGCCCACGGGACCACTGAGTCCGCTGGAACCACTGAGTCCGCTGGAACCACAGAGCCCGCTGGAACCACAGAGCCGCAGCCCGCGGAGCCGCCGGTCGGCTGGCTGCCCGGCCCGGCCGACGAGATCTTCGGCGCGGGTGCCACGGCCGAGGAGAGCTACGACCTGCTCACGGTCGACGTCCCCGCCGCCGCGTGGCTGACCGCCCTGGAGGCCGCCCGCTCCACGCTGGGCTGCACCTATTTCGACTGGCTGAGCGCCGTCGACGAGCCGGGCACCGGCTTCCGCGTCGCCGCGCACGTCGTCGCGCTCCCCGGCGCCGGGCCCTCCGCCAGGCCGGCCGAGGGCGGCGCCACGACCGTACGGCGCCTGCTCGTACGGACCACCGTGCCGCACGAGGCGCCGGCGCTGCCCACCGCCACCGGCGTGTACGCGGGCGCGGCGTGGCACGAGCGCGAGACGCACGAGATGTTCGGCATCGGCTTCACCGGCCACCCGCACCTGGCGCCGCTGCTGCTCCCGGACAGCTTCGAGGGGCACCCGCTGCGCAAGGACTTCGTGCTGGCCGCGCGCGTGGCCAAGGCATGGCCGGGCGCCAAGGAGCCGGGAGAGTCCGACCACGGCGGCCCCAAGCGCCGCCAGATGCTTCCGCCCGGCGTTCCCGACCCCAACGAGTGGGGCCCGCTCAAGGGCCAGCTCCCCGCGGCCCCCGCCCGCCCGGCCCGAGGCGCCCGCGCCGCGGGTGCGGCGGCGGGCGAGCGCCCGGCACGCCGTACCCGTACCGCCGCCGCGGGCTCCGCGAGCCAGTCCACCGGCGCCGCCGCGACGAGCCCGGCTGCCGCGGAGGCGGCGCCGGCCACCACCCCGCGCCGCGCGCGGAGCGCGAGCGCCGGCTCCGCGAGCCAGCGCGGCGCGGCGGAGCCCACGACCGAGCAGGCATCCGAGCAGGCGTCTGGTCAGCCCGGAACCGCCGCACCGGCGCGCCGCGCGCGGAGTGCCGACGACGGTTCGGCGAGCCAGCGCCCGGCGGCCGCACCGCCGACCTCCGACGCCCCACGGCCCGACGCCCCGCAGCCCGACGCCGCGGCCGGCCCGCCGCAGACCGCCGCACCGGCCGGTCCGCGCCGCGCGCGCAGCGCCGGCGCCGGTTCGGCAAGCCAGCGGGCGGCAGCCGCGGCCTCGGCTGCGGCCGGGGAGTCGGCGAAGGCCGCCGACGCCTCACAGACAGCCGCCGACGCCTCAGAGACGACGGACGCCGCCGCGCAGCCGCGCGGGTCGGCGGCACCGGCCGCCGGCACCGCGGCGCGCCCCGCTCCGCCGCGCACCCGCTCGGCCGACGCGCCCTGGCACCACGCCCGCCCGGCGTTCGACGAGCCCGACACGGCCGCCGAGGACGCCGCAAAGGAGTCCAAGCCCGCCGAGGACGCCGCCACAGAGTCCAAGCCCGCCGAGGACGCCGCCACAGAGTCCAAGCCCGCCGAGGACGCCGCCACAGAGTCCAAGCCCGCCGAGGACGCGGCAGAGGGGGCGTCGCGGGAGGCTCGGGACGCGGCCGCCGAGGACGCCTCCGGCGCGGCCCCCGCTTCGGGCGCCGAGGCGCCCGGCAGCCCCGACCCGGGCCCCGCTCCCACCCCGACCCCTGACCCCGACCCCGACCCCGGACACGATGGAGGCGACAGGTGAACGACGTCCTCGACGTCGGGCTGCGACTGCTCGCCGTATTCCTCGCCTTCCTGGTGTTTCCCCTGGTCATCGGGCAGACCGAGCACAAGGTCATGGCCCATATGCAGGGGCGGCTCGGGCCGATGTACGCCGGTGGTTTCCACGGGTGGGCCCAGCTGGTCGCGGACGGGGTGAAGTTCGCGCAGAAGGAGGACGTGGTCCCGGCCGGGGCCGACCGGCGCATCTTCCAGCTCGCGCCGGCCGTCGCCCTGCTCCCGTATCTCCTGGTGCTGGTGGCGATCCCGATCGGCCCGGACAACGCCGTCGGCAGGTTCGTCGACGCCGGCATCTTCTTCGTGCTCGCCGTGATGGGCGTGGGCGTGCTCGGTTCGCTGATGGCGGGCTGGGCCTCGGCCAACAAGTTCTCGCTGCTCGGCGGCCTGCGCACGGCCGCGCAGCTCATGGCGTACGAACTGCCGATGCTGCTGGCCGCCGCCTCGGTGGCGATGGCCGCCGGCACCGTCTCGCTGCCGGGCATCCTCCACGAGTTCGAGTGGTGGTGGGTGCCCTGGCAGATCGTGGGCGGACTGGTCTTCTTCACCGCCGGACTCGCCGAGCTCCAGCGCCCGCCGTTCGACGCGCCGGTCGCCGACTCGGAGATCATCTTCGGTGCGTACACCGAGTACACCGGCCTGCGCTTCGCCCTCTTCCTGCTCGCCGAGTACGCGGGCATCGTCGTCCTGTGCGCGCTGACCAGCGTGCTCTTCCTGGGCGGCTGGCACGGACCGTTCGCCGACGACCTCGGCTGGCTGTGGACACTGCTGAAGACCGGCCTCCTCGCCTTCGTCGTGATCTGGCTCCGGGTGACCTATCCGCGGCTCCGCGAGGACCAGCTGCAGCGCTTCGCCTGGACCGTGCTCATCCCGTTCGCCCTCGCCCAGATCGCCCTCACCGGCGTCATCAAGGTGGTGATCTCCTGATGTCCCTCCCGTCGCCCGACCACCAGCCCTCGACGACGCCCTCCGGGCGACCCCGGCGGTTCCCCGGTTCCGGCCTGGCCAAGGGCCTGGCGGTCACGCTGCGGACGATGACCCGGAAGTCGCACACCGCGCAGTACCCGGAGGTGCAGCCCGATCTGCCGCCGCGTACGCGCGGGGTCATCGGGCTGTTCGAGGAGAACTGCACGGTCTGCATGCTGTGCGCGCGCGAGTGCCCGGACTGGTGCATCTACATCGACTCCCACAAGGAGACGGTGCCGCCCGCCGCCCCCGGCGGGCGGGAGCGCAGCCGCAATGTGCTGGACCGCTTCGCCATCGACTTCTCGCTCTGCATGTACTGCGGCATCTGCATCGAGGTGTGCCCCTTCGACGCGCTGTTCTGGTCGCCGGAGTTCGAGTACGCGGAGACGGACATCCGCGACCTCACCCATGAGCGCGACAAGCTGCGCGAGTGGATGTGGACGGTACCGGCGCCGCCGGCGCTGGACCCGGGGGCCGAGGAGCCCAAGGAGATCGCGGCCGCCCGCAAGACCGCCGACAAGCTCGCCTCGGAGCTGGAGAACCGCACCGGGCAGGAGGGCGACGCATGACGCTCGCGGCCGCCGGCCACGGCTTCCTGTCGCCCACGGGCGTCGAGATCGTCTTCCTTCTGGTCGGCCTCGCCACCCTGGGCGCCGCCGTGCTGACCGTCACCACCAGGCAGCTGGTCCACGCGGCCCTGTGGCTGGTGGTGGCGCTCGGCGGGCTCGCCGTTGAGTACCTCCTGCTCACCGCCGAGTTCATCGCCTGGGTGCAGGTGCTGATCTACGTCGGCTCCGTGGTGGTGCTGCTCCTCTTCGGACTGATGCTGACCAAGGCGCCCATCGGCCGCTCGCCCGACGCCGACTCGGGCAACCGCTGGGTCGCGCTCGCGGTGGCCGTGGCCTCCGCCGCAACGCTGGTCTGGGTGGTCGTCGACGCCTTCCGCTCCACCTGGATCGACCTCGACCAGGGCGTGCAGGGCTCCACCGCCGTCTCCGGCGAGAGCCTGTTCCGGCACTGGGTGCTGCCCTTCGAGGCGCTGTCCGTCCTCCTCCTCGCCGCGCTGATCGGCGCCATCGTCCTGTCCCGCAAGAACGGCAGGAACGGCGAGAACGGCGGCAACGGCGGCAACGCCGAGAGCGCCGAGATCGGGGAGAACCGCCGGGAGACTCGGCACGGTAAGGAGACGACGCGCTGATGCACCTCGCCTACCCCGCCGTCCTGGCGGTCCTGCTGTTCTGCACGGGGCTCTACGGCGTCCTGGCCCGGCGCAACGCCATCCTGGTGCTGATGTCGGTCGAGCTGATGCTCAACGCCGTCAACCTCAACCTCGTCGCCTTCGACGTCTGGCTCCGCGACACGCTGCACGCGGGCCAGGCGCTCACCCTCTTCACCATCGCCATCGCCGCCGCCGAGATCGGCATCGGACTGGCCATCGTGCTGCTGGTCTACCGCAACCGCGGCACGTCCGACGTCGACAGGCTCACCGACCTCGCGGAGCGACCCGGGACCGGGCTGCCCGAGGCGGGGGAGTCCGCGGAGAAGAAGGCAGAGGCCGCCGCGTGACGATCACGACCACCGCCGCCCTCGTCCCGCTGTTGCCCTTCCTCGGTGCCGTCGCGGGCCTGCTCCTGGGCCGCCGCGCCCCCGGCTTCGTCCGGCCCCTCGCCGTGCTGCCCGCGCTGGCCGCGGCCGCGCTGGCGACCGTCGTCGCGGTCCGGCAGAACGGCGGGGACCCGGTCGGCGGCTCCGTCCGACTGGCCGACACCGGCTCGATCCCCATCGACCTCGCGTTCCACATCGACGGCTTCGCCGCGCTGGTGGCGGTCCTGGTGGGCGTGGTGGCCTCCTGCGTGCAGATCTTCTCCACCGGCTATCTGCGCGACGACCCGCGCTACCCCTCCTACGCCGCCCTGGTCTCCCTCTTCACGGCCGCGATGCTGCTGGTCGTCTACTCCGACGACCTGATCGTGCTGCTCGTCGGCTGGGAGATCATGGGCATCTGCTCGTACTTCCTGGTGGGCCACTACTGGGAGACCGCGGCCGCCCGCTCCGCCTCGCTGAAGGCGTTCCTGGTCACCAAGCTGGGCGACGTGCCCTTTCTGATCGGCGTCTTCGCGCTCGCCGCGGACGCGGGCACGTTCCGCATCAGCACCATCTACGACCGGCTCACCTCCTCCGTCTCCGACTTCCAGCTCGACCAGCCGACCCTCATCGCGCTGCTGCTGTTGGCCGGAGTCGCGGGCAAGTCCGCGCAGTTCCCGCTGCACAGCTGGCTGCCGGACGCGATGGCGGGCCCCACCCCGGTCTCCGCGCTGATCCACGCGGCCACCATGGTCGCCGCCGGCGTGTACTTCATCGCGCGCCTGCTGCCCGTCTTCACCTCCTCGGCGGCGGCGCTGGTCGTGATGGGGATCATGGCGGCGATCACCATGATCGGCTCGGCGCTGTGCGCCCTGGCCCAGGACGACATCAAGCGGGTGCTGGCCTACTCCACCATCGGCCAGCTCGGCTACATGACGGGTGCGCTCGCCGTCGGCGACCGCGGCGCGGGCGTGTTCCACCTGATGACCCACGGCGCGTTCAAGGCCCTGCTGTTCCTGGCCGCGGGCGTGATCATCTATGTGGCGGGCACCAACTCGCTGACCGAGATGGCGCGGGCCGGCGGCGTCCGCCGGCTCGCCCCCGACGCCTACCGAACCCTGACCGTCGGCCTGATCGCCCTGGCCGCGCTGCCCCCGTTCAGCGGCTTCTTCTCCAAGGAGGCCGTGCTCAGCTCCGCCGAGCACACCGCGCTCGGCCACGCCCACGGCATCCCGGCCGCGGCCGGCTGGACCGTGTTGGTCGCCGGGCTGCTCACGGCGCTGCTCACCGCCGCCTACGCCACCCGGCTGTGGCTGCTGGCCGGCAACCCGGGCCGGGCGACGCGCGCCGCCGAAGCCGCGGAGGCCGCGCGGCCTCCGGCGTCCGGGACCGCGGCCGAGCCCGCCGAGCCGTCGGCCAAGCAGGTGCCGCTCGCCATGAACCTCGTCCTGTGGGTGCTCGCCGTCCCGGCGCTCACCTCCGGACTGCTCTTCAACCACCTCCCCGGCTGGTTCGACGACCGCTCCCTCGACCCGACGCTGACCACCTCCCTGGTGGGCACGGGGCTGGCCCTGGCCGGCGGGCTCGTCACCTACGGGGCCTGGCGGCGCACCGCCGCGCTCGCGGCCCCCGCCCCGCTCGTGCCGACCGCCGGCCCCGCCCCCGCGGCGGCCGGCGCCGAGCCCGCCCTGGTCGAGGCCGGGGCCATCGCCGACCACGAGCAGCCGTACACCCACGAGCAGCCGTACCCGGCCGGCGCCGCGGCCCCCGACCATGTGGATCCCGGCCGGCTGCTGCTCGGCCCGCTCCACCCGCACGCGGCGGCCGGGTTCCACCTCGACGCCGTCTACACCGCGCTGTTCGTCCGCCCCGTGCGGGCCGCCGCCACGCTCGTCCGCTTCCTCGACCGCGAGGTCGTCGACGCGTACGTGCGGGGCGCGGGCACCGCCCCCGGCCTGCTGGGCGCGGCCGTCCGACGCGCCCAGACCGGCAATGTGCAGACCTATCTGAGCGCGCTGCTCGCGGGCTCGCTCGTGCTGGCCGTCGCCGCCGTCCTCGTCGCAGCCGGAGCCTGACCCGTGAATGACACCGCTATGCAGCTCCTCCTCGCGGCCGTAGTCGTCCTCCCCCTGATCGGCTCCGTCGCCGCCCTGCTCCCGGCCCCGCCCGGTCTGAGGGGCCGCGACCCCGACCAGGCGGTGCTGCGGCACGGCGTCACCGTCACCGGCGCGGTCCTGGCCGCGGCCGTCGCCCTGGCCGTCGGCTTCGACCACGACCAGCCGGCGCGGATGCAGGCCCAGACCGACATCAGCTGGATCCCGGCGCTGGACATCCGCATCCACCTCGGCGTGGACGGCATCTCGCTCCCCCTCCTCGTGATGACGGCGCTGCTGACCTTCCTCTGCGCGGTCTACAGCTACGTGAACATGCCCGCGGGCCCGTCCCCGAAGGCGTTCGTCTCACTGCTGCTCGTGCTGGAGTCCGGGACCCTCGCCTCGTTCGCGGTCCTGGACCTGATGCTGTTCTTCCTGGCGTTCGAGATGGTGCTCATCCCGATGTACTTCCTCATCAACCGGTGGGGCGGCGAGGGGCGCGAGGCCGCCGCCTGGAAGTTCATCCTCTACACGCTGCTCGGCTCGGTCGTGATGCTGCTGGGCCTCCTGCTCGTCGGGCTCAAGGGCGGCACCTTCGACATGGTGGCACTCGCCACCGACAACGGCGCCGGACTGAGCCACACCACGCAGCTCATCGCGGTCCTCGCCATCGGCGTCGGCCTGGCCGTGAAGTCGCCGATGTGGCCGCTGCACACCTGGCTGCCCGACGCCCACACCGCCGCCCCGACCGTCGGCTCCGTGCTGCTGGCGGGTGTGCTGCTGAAGATGGGCACCTACGGCTTCGTGCGGATCGTGCTGCCCATCGCCCCCGAGGGCGCGCACACCTTCGCCCCGTACCTCGCCGCCTTCGCGGTCGTCGGCATCATCTACGGGTCGCTCGCCTGCCTGGCGCTGGCCCGCGCGGGCGCCAAGGGCGACCTCAAGCGGCTGATCGCGTACTCCTCCGTCGGCCACATGGGCTTCGTGCTGCTCGGCATCGCCACCCTCACCCCCACCGGGGTGAACGGCGCGCTCTTCGCCAACGTCGCCCACGGCCTCATCACCGGCCTGCTGTTCTTCCTGGTCGGCGCCGTGAAGGACCGGTACGGCAGCACCGACCTCGACCACCTCGCCGGGCGTACCGGTGGGGCGCTCTACGGCCGGGCCCCGCGCCTGGGCGGGCTGCTCGCCTTCGGCGCCGTCGCCTCCCTCGGCCTGCCCGGACTGGCCGGCTTCTGGGGCGAGATGCTCGCCATGTTCGGCGCGTTCGAGCCCGCCGCGGGCCTCAGCCGCCCCGCGTACCTGACCTACCTCGCCTTCGCGGCCTTCGGCACCCTGCTCACCGCCGCCTATCTGCTGATCGTCGTGCGCCGGGTGTGCATGGGCGACCCGGCCGAGGAGGCCGGTACCGCGGCCCCGGCCGGCGGCGCCGGCGCCGCGGTCGACGTCCGCCCGTACGAGTTCGCGGCCTGGACCCCGCTCGTCGCCCTCACCGTCCTCGCCGGACTGTGGCCCGCGGTCCTCCTCGGCCTCACCGACCCGGCCGTGCAGAACCTCCTCGGAGGCGGTAGCTGATGACCCCGATGACCGTCCACGCCCCCACGACCGCCCTCGCGGCGGACGGGGCCGCGAGCGTCGTCCAGTCCGTCGACTGGCTCGCCATCGCCCCGCCCACCATCGCGGCCGTCGTCGCCCTGGCCGTCCTCGTGGCCGACCTGTTCCTTCCGGAGGCCCGGAAGCCGCTGCTGGGCTGGGTCTCGATCGGCGGCCTGGTGCTGGCCGGGCTCTCGCTGCTGCCGCTGCTCGACGGCGACCGCCGGACGTTCTGCCTCACCACCTCGGGGCAGACCGGGGTGTGCAGCTACGCGGCCGACCACTTCGCGCTCGCCATCCAGTTCCTGGTGATCGGCGGCGCCCTGCTGACCGCCCTGCTCTCCGTCAACGCGGTGGAGGACCAGCGACTCCCCGCCGGCGAGTTCTGGTTCCTGCTGCTCTCCTCGGCCGCGGGCGCCGCCCTGCTGCCGGCCTCGCGTGACCTGGCGACCCTCGTCGTCGCCCTGGAGGTCGCCTCGCTGCCGGCGTTCGCGCTGGTCGGCCTGCGCCGCGGGGACCGGCTCTCCTCCGAGGCCGCCCTGAAGTTCTTCCTCTCCTCGGTCACCGCGACCGCCGTCACGCTGCTGGGCGTCAGCTTCCTGTACGCGGCCACCGGCAGCCTCCACCTGTCCGAGATCGCCGAGGGGCTCACCCGCGTCGACCCGCGGCTGGAGACCCTCGCCCAGGCCGGCGTCGTGCTGACCCTGGTCGGCTTCGCCTTCAAGACCGCGGCCGTGCCCTTCCACTTCTGGGTGCCCGACACCTACGTGGGCGCGCCGCTGCCGGTCGCCGCCTACCTCTCGGTCGTCGGCAAGGCGGTCGGCTTCACCGGCGTCATCCTGGTCACCGTCCTCGCCTTCCCCTCCTACGACGAGGTGTGGGGACCGGCCCTGGCCGTGCTCGCCGCGGCCACCATGACCGCCGGCAACGTCGCCGCGCTGCGCCAGCGCCCCGAGCGCGCGCACAGCGCGGTCCGTCTGCTGGCCTGGTCCTCCGTCGGCCAGGCGGGGTACCTGCTGGTGCCGATCGCCGCCGCCGGCTACGCCGACACCGCGCGGGACGCCCGGGAGGCCATCGGCTCCACCGTGGCGTACGCGCTCATGTACGCGGCCGTGAACCTCGGCGCCTTCGCGGTCGCCGCGCTGGTCGCCCGCAGCCACGCGGCCAACCGCGTCGCCGACTACCGCGGGCTGTACGCCTCCCGACCGCTGGCCGCCCTCTCGCTCGGCTTCTTCCTGCTCTGCCTGGCCGGCCTGCCGCCGGGCGTCATCGGTCTCTTCGCCAAGGTCACCGTCTTCTCGACGGCGGTCGACGCGGGGCTGGGCTGGCTGGCGGTGATCATGGCGATCAACGTCGTGATCGCGCTCTACTACTACCTCCAGTGGACGGCGATCCTCTTCCGAACGCCGGAGGAGCGGGCCGAGGCCGCGCCCGGGAAGCCGGCGGAGGCCGGCGCCCCCGGCCCCGTGGTCCCCGTCCGCATCCCGGCCCCGCTCACCGCCGCCATCGGCCTGGCCGCGGTCCTGGGCGTCGTCCTGTCGGGCGCCCCGCAGCTCGTCCTGCGCTTCGCCTCCGGCACCCTGCTGTAGTCGTAGGGAGCGCCGCGCCGTAGAGCGCTCCCGCGCGGAGCGCCGGTCGGCGTGCCGGGCGAGGGCCATGCCCGCGCGGGGACGCGCCGGAAAGGGTGCGCCGCCGGGCGCCCACCGGCCCGCGGACCACCCCGACGGCCCAGCCGCCGCCGCGCGTGCGCAAGGGAACCAGCCCTGCTCATCTGGCGTTGACCAGATCAGGAGGGTCCACTGGAAAGTGGATACACCAGGCAAAGGGTTCCCCTGCCGCACCACTTGGAGGGCGTACCGTGCACCGACGGCACAACGGGCTCAAGACGGCCGTACTCCTCGGGGGCCTGTCCGCGCTCATCATCGTGATCGGCGGTCTCTTCGGCCGTACGGGCCTGATCATCGCGGTCTTCGTGGCGCTGGCCACCAACGCGTACGCCTACTGGAACAGCGACAAGCTGGCGCTGCGGGCCATGCGCGCCCGGCCGGTGAGCGAGTTCGAGGCCCCGCAGCTCTACCGGATGGTCCGCGAGCTGTCGACGGCCGCGCGGCAGCCCATGCCCCGGCTCTACATCTCCCCGACCGACGCCCCCAACGCCTTCGCGACCGGTCGCAACCCGCGCAACGCCGCCGTGTGCTGCACCGAGGGCATCCTGCGCATCCTGGACGAGCGCGAGCTGCGCGGGGTGATCGGACACGAGCTCAGCCATGTCTACAACCGCGACATCCTGATCTCGTCGGTCGCCGGAGCGCTCGCCTCCGTGGTGATGTTCCTGGTCAACTTCGCCTGGCTGATTCCCATCGGACGCTCCGACGACGACGAGGGCCCCGGCTTCCTCGGCATGCTGATGATCATGATCCTCGGTCCGATCGCCGCCGCGCTCATCCAACTGGCCGTCAGCCGCTCCCGGGAGTACGAGGCGGACGCCTCCGGGGCCCAGCTCACCGGCGATCCGCTCGCCCTCGCCAGCGCCCTGCGCAAGCTCGACGCCGGCACCAAGGCGCTGCCGCTGCCGCCCGAGCCGCGACTGGAGACGGCCAGCCACATGATGATCGCCAACCCGTTCCGGCCGGGTCCCGGCATGGCCAAGCTGTTCTCCACCCACCCGCCCATGGCGGAGCGCATCGCCCGCCTGGAACAGATGGCAGGTCACCGCTGATGAAGACGTTGCTCAACCTGGTCTGGCTGGTCCTCTGCGGCTTCTGGATGGCCATCGGCTACCTGGTCGCCGGACTGATCCTGTGCATCACGATCATCGGCATCCCCTTCGCGATCGCCTCCTGGCGCATCGCCGGCTTCGCCCTGTGGCCCTTCGGCCGCACCGCCGTCCTCCGCCGCGACGCGGGCGCCCCCTCCTGTGTGGGCAATGTGCTGTGGCTGGTGCTCGCCGGGTGGTGGCTGGCGCTCGGACACGTGGTCACCGGCGTGCTGCTCTGTCTGACGATCATCGGCATCCCGCTCGGCCTCGCCAACTTCAAGCTCATCCCGATCTCGCTCACCCCGCTGGGCCACGAGATCGTCCGCACCGACGAGCCGTTCGGCGCGCGACGCTGACGCCGGGGGGCGTGCCGCCGGTGGGTGGGGGCGTGCGCGCGGAGGCCTGTGCGCGGGGTCGTGGGCAGGCCCCGTAGCGAGCCAGGACCCCGCCGGCCGGGCCGACGGGGTCCTGGGACGCGGTGGAGACACCGGGCGACGGCACCGGCCGCCGCCCCGCCGTCTCACCGGTAGTTGGTGAACTGCACCGCGAAGTCGAGGTCCTTGCCCTTGAGCAGCGCGATGACGGCCTGCAGGTCGTCCCGGCTCTTGGAGGACACCCGCAGCTCGTCGCCCTGCACCTGCGCCTTGACGCCCTTGGGGCCCTCGTCGCGGATGATCTTGGCGACCTTCTTGGCGTTGTCCTGGGAGATGCCCTCCTGGAGCGTGGCGAAGATCTTGTACTCCTTGCCGGAGGCCTGCGGCTCGCCCGCGTCCAGCGCCTTCAGCGAGATCCCGCGCTTGACCAGCTTGGACTGGAAGACGTCGAGGATCGCCTTGACCCGCTCCTCGGAGTTGGCACGCATCTCGATGCGCTCGCCCGACCACTCGATGGAGGCCCCGACGTTCTTGAAGTCGTAGCGCTGGGAGATCTCGCGGCTCGCCTGGTTGAGGGCGTTGTCGACCTCCTGCCGCTCGACCTTCGAGACGATGTCGAAACTGGAGTCGGCCATATTGAGTTGGCTCCTCGTACGTAGATCGGTCATGGGTGCGGTCCGCCCGGACCGCACGGGCCAGCCTAGCCACCCAACCCATGATCGAGCGGGGATCAACCCAGTGGCGAAACACCCCCGAACATCGGGTATGGTTTACGTCGTTGCCAGGGAGTCCCGACGAAAGAAGGGGCGACCACGGTGATGTCCCAGGCGGTGTGCCCGAGTGGCCAATGGGAGCGGACTGTAAATCCGTCGGCTTAGCCTACCCAGGTTCGAATCCTGGCGCCGCCACACTGGGTGAGACCCCCGGTGAACTGCGATAAAGCAGTTCACCGGGGGTCTTTTCGTGTGCCCTTTCCGCATTCCGCCTCGACGCCTCGCGGCACTTTGTCGGCGCCCCCGGACGGGTGGTCTTCGGGATTCCCGGACCAGTGAGCGACGGCGGTGCGTGAGTGAGCGGTTACGTTTTGTCGGCCCAGGTGCTCCAGAGCTTCGTCGCGGAGGTGCTGATCGTGGAGGTTGCGGGCTGGCATGTGGAAATCGAGTTCGACGAAGACGAGACCCACACCAAGGCGGCGGCGCTGCTGCGGCTGCGGGACGGGGCGGAGCTCCGGGCGCACGGAAAGGCGACGCGGGACCGCAAGGACCCGGACGAACGCCGGATCGGTGAGGAGCTGGCGGGTGCCCGCGCGCTGACGGACCTCGCCGAGCAGCTGACGGCCAAGGCCCAGGGTGAGGTCAAGGAGCTGCGGCGGCAGTGACGTCGCCGCCTTCGGCCGAGGCGACGCCCTGGGCCGGGGCGAGTGAGGCGACTGAGCCGACGACCTCGGCCCGGGGCGGCGGCCTCTCGGCGGGAGGGGCGACCTCGGCCGAGGCGATCGACCGGCGGGCCCCGCGCCCCGCGGGCTGAGCCGACCGACCCCGGCCCGAGCGGCCGACCTCGACCGAGGCGACGACCGAGGCGACGACCGAGGCGACCGACTTCGACCGAGGCGACAGCCGAGGCGACCGACCTCGACCGTGGAGACGACCGAGGCGAACGACCCCGGCCGAGGCGCGGCGGAGGCCGGTCCGGCCGCCCGCCGCGGACCGGGTCGGGGTCACGCCCCTGCGGGCGAAGCAGGCGCAGCGGGCGCAGCAGGCGAAGCGGCCGGAGGGCTGAACCGGGCGCCCGATGGGCAGAGCCCGGGGAAACCCCGGCGCCCGACGCGCCGGGCCCTACGAAGGGACGCCCCCGTGCCGACGAAGAAGCCGCGCGCCCGCACCGCCGCCCTCGGGGCGGCGTTCATCCTCGCGGCCGCCACACCGGTCACCGCGTACGCCGCGCTGGACGACGACCGAGCCGCGCCCCCGGTCTCCGCCGCCGCCTCCCGCGGCAAGCCGTACGTGGAGACCCGCCTGTTCTTCGGGACCGAGCGCCCCGACGGCGGCGCGCCGGTCACCGACCGGCAGTTCATGGACTTCGTCGACCGCGAGGTCACGCCGAACTTCCCGGCCGGACTGACCATCCAGGACGGGCGCGGCCAGTGGCGCGACGAGAACGGCAGGATCGAGCGCGAGCGGTCGTACGTGCTGACCCTGCTGTACCCGGTCGCCGAGGCACGGATCAACGACCCGCGGATCGAGGGCATCCGCTCGGCGTACGAGAAGCGGTTCGGGCAGGAGTCGGTGGCCCGGGCCGACGAGGGCACCCGCGTGGGCTTCTGACCGCCGGTTCGGGCTACCCCGCCACCACCCGCCGCACCGCCTCCACCACCGGGTCCGAGCCGTTGATCAGCTCCAGGGTGCGGCGGGCGGTGCGGGGCTCGTCCAGGAGGGCCGCCAGCGCGGCGGCCACGTCATCGCGGGAGACGGCGGCGCGACCGGTGTGCTCGGCGAGGGTCACCAGCCCCGTGCCCGGGTCGTCCGTGAGCCGGCCCGGCCGCAGGATCGTCCAGTCGAGGCCGGAGCGGGCCGACACGTTCGCGTCCGCGGCGCCCTTCGCCCGCAGATAGACGGCGAAGACCGGGTCCATGCCCGCGGGGGGCTCGGCCGGGAGGGCGGGGTTCGCTCCCATCGAGGACACGACGACGTACCGCCGCACCCCGGCCGCCTCCGCGGCGTCCGCGAAGAGCACCGCGGCCGCGTGGTCCACCGTCTCCTTGCGCGCGGCGCCGCTGCCCGGGCCCGCGCCCGCCGCGAAGACCGCCGCGTCCGCGCCCTCCAGGTGCCGCGCGACGTCGGCCACCGTCGCCGTCTCCAGATCGCAGACGACGGGTTCGGCCCCGGCCGCCAACAGGTCTCCCGCCTGCTCGGGCCGACGGATGACACCCGCGACCTCGTCACCGCGCCCGGCGAGCAGCCGCTCCAGCCGCAGCGCGATCCGACCATGTCCACCAGCGATGACTGTGCGCATGATCCCGACCGTACGCTGGTGACCTTCCGGAGCCGTGCAACCCTCCGCGGGGCTCGCGCGTCTGAAGCAGCGATTTCGCGTCAACCGAGGAGACCGTCATTTCCGCCTCCACCACCCTCCGCAGGTCCATAGCCGCCGCGGGCTGCACCGCCGTGCTGGCCGCCGGCGTCGCCGCCTGCGGCGCCGTCGAGAACATCTCCGCCGGGAAGAAGCTCTCCAACGCCGCAGACAAGCTCGGCGAACGGTCGTCGGTGGCCATGACGCTCGAACTCGACGCGAAGCCCGAAACGCTCGTCGAGCTGTCCAAGAAGGACCCCGAGTCGGAGCCGCTGACCCTGAAGCAGGCGAAGCACCTGGCCGACCTGCGGTTCACCTTCTCCGCGCAGGCGAAGAAGCCGCTCGCGAAGGCGGGCGAGAAGGACATGGTCGGCGCCGGCCTGTCCATCGGCATCGGCGACAGCGACCTGGCGGAGTACCGCGTCGTCGACGACATGGCCTACTACCGCCTCGACGTGAAGAAGTTCGGCGAGATCACCGGCGTCCCCACGCCGAGCGCCGAGGACATCGACGCGCTGGTGCCCGAAGACGGGTCCAAGGGCATCAAGGCGGTGCTCACCGGCGACTGGGTCAAGCTCGACACCAAGGAGCTGAAGGAGGCCGGCGAGGCCGGCGGCGCCGACAAGGACGGGAAGAAGGCCGACAAGGCCGAGCGGAAGCTCCTGGACGGCCTCCGCAAGCTCTTCAACCGTGAGATCAAGATCAAGGACGAGGGCAGCCGCGACGGCGCCCAGCACCTGGTCGCCACCGGTCCGGTGCGGACCCTGCTGACCGGCATGGTCGACAAGCTCCGGACCTTCTCCAAGGAGATGCCGGGCGGCTCCGACGGCCTGCCGACCGACGAGGACCTCAAGGGGCTCCCCAACAAGAAGATCTCCATCGACTTCGCGGTCAGGAACGGCGAGCTGGCGGGCGCCACCACCGACCTCGCGCCGCTCATCGACGACCTGAAGAAGGGCGAGAAGTTCGGCCTCTCGGTGACGTTCGGCGAGGGCAACAAGATCACCGCCCCGTCCGGCGCCACCGAGATCCACCTCGAAGACCTGGCGATGGGGTTCGGCTTCGGCCCCTTCGGCCCCGGGGGTGAGCCGGGCGACCCGGAGGACGCCGGCTACGAGGAGTTCTCGGAGGAGGACCTGGGCTACGAGGAGTTCTCGGACGAGGACCTGGGCTACGACGACCTCTCGGACGAGAGCGTCTGACGCTCCGACGCGTCAGCGACCCCGGGACCGGACGACGAGCCCGGGGTCGCTGCCGTCGCCCGGACGCCTCGCGCGGACGCCTTGCTCTGACGCTTCGCGCGGCGGCGCCGGTTGCCGGTGCGTTCGTGCCTGGCGTCGCGGTCGCGAGCGGTCGTGCCACGGTCGCCCTGGGCGAGCGCGGCCTGTGGTGGTGCCATAGGCCGCTGATCCGTCCCGGACGTGGCCGCGACGCGCCTGTCGGCGGGCCCTGCGCCCTCTCACCGGCCTCGCGCGTCCGCCGGCCCCGCGCCGGGGCGGCGGTGGCGGGCGCTGTGCGTCCGTCCGGCTGATCGCGCTCACTCCCGAGGGCGGCTCTCCGACTGCTCCTGACCGAGCGCGCCGGCCGGCCGCCGTCGCGACGTGCCCTGACGCGGCGGCCCCGCCTGGTGGGCTCGGTGCCCTGCCCTGCCCGGCCGTGGTCGCACCCGGCGCCGTCCGGTCGCCTCCACGGTGGCGGTCGGCGTGCGCTCGCCCGGTCGCTCGGGCCTGGCTCTCCGCGGGGCGTTCCCCCGGCCGCACACCGGCCGGCGACACCGGCCGGCCGCCGGTGGGCGGTGGTGACGCCATAACGCCGCCCTGTCGCGGCTGACGCCGCGGCGGGCCGTTCGGCGTTCCGAGCGGTGGCCTCCTTCGCCTACCCCGGCTGCTGTGGGCCGCCGGAACCGCTGCCGCCGCCGTCGCGGGCCCGGGACTGGCGCGGCAGATCCAAGGCGACCGCGACGGCCGAGTCGCAGTACTCCCGGACCGCGCTGGTCCGCGCCACCACGCGCCCACGGTGCACCACGATCCGGCTGTAGGCGAGCGACAGCACGGCCGCGACGCCCTCACCCCGGACGGCCAGGAGCTCCGCGGGGAAGCCGGCCTCCACCCGTACCTCCGCCAGCCCCATGGCGGCCCGGGCGCTGCCGCAGACGGCGTCGTACGCCTCCTCGGGGCGCAGCTCCCCGCGCGAGGCGAGCAGATAGGCCGCTTCCAGGGGGTCCCCGCGGCCGACGGGGTTGGCCGCGTCCCGCAACGCGCCGCTGCCGGCGGCGACCCGTACGCCGGCCGCTCGAAGGAGCCGCGCGGGGGCGCAGTGGGCGGCGCGGGCGGCCCGCGCGGGGCCGCTCGGCGCGGCGCGCTCCTCCAGGCCGCCGCAGTCGCCCTGTGGCAGGCAGACGACCGTGACGCCGGCGGCCGCCAACTGGTCCGCCGCGCGGGCCGCCACCTCGCGCGGGAGCAGCCCCAGGCCGCCGCACGGACCGATGCTCACGCCCGGGCGCAGCCCGCCCGCCATGGCCGCCAGTCGGGACAGCCGCGCCGGGTCCGTGCCGTCCGTGTGCAGGTCCACGGCGCAGCCGTGTTCGGCGGCCACGCTCAGGACCGCCTCGGCGTGGCCGGTCGGGTCGGGATCGAGGTCCGGGCAGCCCCCGATCACCGGCGCGCCCATCTTCACCGCGTCCCGCAACATCGCCAGCCCGTCCGCCCCGGCCGCCCCCGTCAGCACCCGGGGCACCGCGACGGCCGTGAGGTCCGCCAGGCCGCGCAGCGCCCGCCGCGCGGACAGCACCGCCTCCAGCGAGCGCAGCCCGTGGACCCCGCCGATGCGGACGTGGGTGCGCAGCGCGGTCGCCCCGTGGCCGAGGTGGAGCAGCGCGGCCTCCGTGGTGCGGCGCTGGATGTCCTCGGGCGCGTACGACAGCGGGCCCTCGACGTCCGCCGTCAGGGCGGTGTCGCAGTGCGCGTGCGGCTCGGCGGGTGCCGGGAGCAGCAGGTAGCCGTTGAGGTCCACGCGGGCGGCGGGGGCGGTCAGGCTGCCCGCCGTGCCGACCGCCTCGATCCGACCGCCGCTGAGCCGCACGTCCACCGTGCGGCCGTCGGCGAGCCGGGCGCCGCCGAGCACCAGCGTGGCGGCCTCCGGGGCCGCGCCTTCGCTGCGGGCGGGGTGGCGCGGCTGGTGCGGCTGAGGCTGCGGCTGGGGCTGACTGTCGGGCATCGCACTCCTGGAAGTGGCGAGTGGGTCGCGGGAGGGGCGTACGCGGGGCGCGGTCGAGGGCGCGGTGGCGCGCACGTGGCCAAGATCACTCAGCGTGTTCCGAGCCTAGGGCGCCGCGCGGGCGGCTTCGAGGAGGAGGCGAATAGTCGTACCGGTGTGGCCCCGGCGTCCCGCACCCGTGGCTCCTGGCGTGGCTCCGGCGCGGACCGCACGCCGACCGCACCGGTGCCCTCCCCGGACGGAGCGCCGGTGCGGTCCGGACCGGGAGGGCGGCGCGATGCCGCCGGGCGGGGGCCGGCACTCCCGGCTCCTGGGCGCACGCGGCCACGCGTGACGACGGGCCGGGGGCGCGCGGCGGGTGTCACCGCCCGCGACGCCCGCCGCTCCCGGCCCGTTGGACGCGAGCCGGGGCCGCCGCCCGGCGAGGAGCTCGAACGAGGCGCGGGAACGCGCCCTGGTGGCCTCCGATCCCTGAGGCGCTCCGACGGCGCCGCTTGGGGCCGCTCGGGCTCCTCACGGCCTGTCACCGCGGCGCCAGGCCCGGACACCCCGTCACGCCGCGTCCGCCCGCCTCCGGGCCCGGAGGGCGTCCAAGCCCAACCGGGCCCCCTGGGGGCCGATTCGCCCGCCTCCGGCCTCCGGGGCCGCTCCCGCCCGTGTCGGGCTGCCCTCGGCCGCGTCCACCCGTGTGTGGGGCTTCCCAGCCGCGTCCGTCCGTGTCGGGCTGCCTCCGACCGCGTCCACCCGTCGGGCTTCCCCGGCCACGTCCCGCCCGTGTCGGGCCTGCTGCGGGCCGCATCTGTCCGCCTCCGGGCCCCGTGGGGCACATCCGTCCGCCTCCGGCTCCCCGGCCACGTGCGCCCGTGTCCGGCCTCTCCGGCCGCGTCCCGCCCGTGTCGGGCTTCCCCCGGCCGTACCCACCCGTGTGTCGGCGGCCTCTCCCGAGCCGCATCAGCCCGCCTCTGGCCTCCCGGGCCACGCGCGCCCGCCTCCGGCCTCCCCTGCCGCACTCCGCCGGTCTCCAGGCCCCTACGGCTCGACGGTGTCGCGAACCCTCCGAGCCGGGCCGCGCCCAGGTCCCGATGGCCCTCCCAGGGGCATGTGTTCGGCGTCACCCGCCCGACGCCCCCGCCAACCGCCTGCCGCGACACAGGCCGCGCCTGGGGCTCCCGCGCCACGCCCGGCCACGGGCGGGCGTGGCGCGGGGCTCGCAGCCGGTTCCCGCCCGGCCCGCTGCCCGCTGCCCGAGGGGCGGAGGCTCGGCACCCGTCACGGTTGCGGAGCGTCAAGGGCGCGCCGGCGCGGCCCGGCTCCCGGCGCGTCGCGCGGGGAAGCGGGGCCCTGAGAGGGCGTTGTGGCGACAGCGGTTCGGCGGCCCCGATACGGATTTCACCTTCGGCGGCCAAGCGTGTAATGTCTTCATCGCTCGCCCCAATAGCTCAGTCGGCAGAGCGTCTCCATGGTAAGGAGAAGGTCTACGGTTCGATTCCGTATTGGGGCTCTGGTGTGTGAGGTTTCCCGCCCGGTTACGGCCGGACGGGAGCCAATCGCATCTCAGCGGTGTAGCTCAGTCGGTAGAGCAAGCGGCTCATAATCGCTGTGTCACCGGTTCAAGTCCGGTCACCGCTACTGCTAGTAGCCGATTGCGGGGTCGGTCCTTCGATCGGCTACTCTTTCTGCGTTAATCCATCCGTTCGTCAAGGAGCACTCACGTGGCTGCCACCGACGTCCGCCCGAAGATCACGCTGGCCTGCGTGGAGTGCAAGGAGCGGAACTACATCACCAAGAAGAACCGGCGTAACGACCCGGATCGGCTTGAGATGAAGAAGCACTGCCCGCGTTGCAACGCGCACACCGCGCACCGCGAGACGCGATAACCCAGTCTCACCCACGAGGCCGCCCCCACCGCGGGGGCGGCCTCGTGCTGTTGTGGTTTCACCCTTCACGCCGCGACACGCCGCGACACGCGCAAGGAGGTGCCGAGCGATGGCACTCGACCCGTCCTTCATCGGGCGGACCTATCCGCCCACCCGGCCGTATGAGGTCGGTCGGGAGAAGATCCGTGAATTCGCCGAGGCCATCGGCGATCCGAATCCCGCCTATGTGGACCCCGAGGCGGCCAGGGCGCTGGGTCATCCGGACGTGATCGCGCCGCCGACCTTCCCCTTCGCGATCACCACCAAGGTCGCGCAGCAGGCCGTCGAGGACCCGGAGCTGGGGCTGGACTACAGCCGGGTGGTGCACGGCGACCAGAAGTTCGCCTACAACCGGCCGATCCACGCGGGGGACCGTCTCACCGTCGTCGCCACCATCGAGGACATCAAGTCCCTGGCCGGCAACGACGTGCTGCTGGTCCGCAACGAGCTGCGTGACGAGAACGGCGAGCTCGTGGTGGTCTCGCACACGAAGTTGGTGGCGCGCGCCGCCGGGCAGGAGTGACGTAGATGACAGCGAAGGTTTCCTACGCCGATGTCGAGGTCGGCACCGAGCTGCCGCCGCAGACCTTCTCCGTGAACCGCGCCACACTCGTCGCGTACGCGGGTGCCTCCGGCGACTTCAACCCGATCCACTGGAACGAGAAGTTCGCCACCGAGGTCGGCCTGCCCGACGTCATCGCGCACGGCATGTTCACCATGGCGTCCGCGATCCGCGTGGTGACCGACTGGGCCGGCGACCCGGCCGCGGTGGTCGACTACGGGGTGCGCTTCACGAAGCCGGTCGTGGTCCCCAACGACGACAAGGGCAGCCTGATCGAGGTCAGTGCCAAGGTCGCCGTGAAGCTCGACGACGAGGCCCGCACGGTCCGCGTGGACCTGGTGGCCATGAACGAGGGGCGCAAGGTCCTCGGCATGTCCCGCGCGGTGGTCGCCCTCGCCTGACCGCGCCCGCGCGGCGGTCGCGGTCGTCCGCCGGCGCCCGCGCGGGCACGTGTTCGCCTTCGCGCGGGTGTACGCGGCCCTCGCGGCGCACCGCAAGCGCCTCCGTCGCCCCCGGCCCCACGGACCGGGGGCGGCTTTCGACCTTGACGTGTTAGTGATTGGCCACTAACTTCCCTTCCATGGTCAGAATGAGCGCGGAAGAGCGGCGCGAGAGTGTCATCCGGGCCGCGATCACCGAGTTCGCGCGCGGTGGCTACCGCGGCACGTCCACCGAGGCGATCGCGCGTCGGGTGGGTGTCTCGCAGCCGTACCTGTTCCGGCTCTTCCCGAACAAGCAGGCCATCTTCCTGGCGGCGGCCACCCGCTGCCTCCAGGAGACCCGGGAGGCGATGGCGGAGGCGGCGCGCGACGTGCCGCCCGAGGGCGCGCACATGGCCATGGCCGACGCCTACAAGAAGCTCCTCGCCGACCCCGAGCGGCTGCTCATGCAGATGCAGGTCTACGTCGCCGTGGCCTCGGCCGAGGCGGCGGGGGACCGCGAGTTCGGCGAGGCGATCCGCGCCAGCTGGGCGGAGCTGTGGGACTCGTCCCACCTGGCCCTGGGGGCGGACGTCGGCGAGACGACCGAGTTCATGGCCTACGGAATGCTGATCAACGTCCTGGCCTCGCTGGGCTTCCCGCCGGATCACCGGGTCTGGTCCGACTTCTCCGAGATCCCGGTCGAGTAGGGGCGGTAGCGAGACCGCGCGGGGCGGGGGTCGGTCGACGGCGGACCGCCGCGGGGGAGTGGCCCTCGTTCGTCCGGGTCCCCGCCCGCGCATCGTCATGAGCGCGAAAGTTAGTAAGCAATAACTAATCTTCAGGGGGATTCATGGAACAGCACCAGCTCGCCCGGCGCGGGGACGCCGTCTGGGCACTCGTCGTCACCAGCGTCGCCGGCTTCATGGCGGCCCTGGACAACCTCGTGGTCACCACCGCCCTGCCGGCCATCCGTGAGGACCTCGGCGGCGGCCTCGCGGACCTCGAATGGACGGTGAACGCCTACACCCTGACCTTCGCGGTGCTGCTCATGACCGGCGCCGCCCTGGGCGACCGCTACGGACGCCGCCGGCTCTTCCTGGTCGGTCTCACGATCTTCACCGGGGCCTCGGCCGTCGCCGCCATGGCCTCCGGCCTCGACGGGCTGATCGCCGCCCGCGCGGTGCAGGGTGTCGGCGCGGCGATCATGATGCCGCTCACCCTGACCCTGCTCACCAGCGCGGTGCCGGCCGAGCGCCGGGGCATGGCGTACGGCGTCTGGGGCGCCGTCAACGGGCTCGCCGTCGCCAGCGGCCCGCTCATCGGCGGCGGCCTCACCGAGCATGTCTCCTGGCAGTGGATCTTCTGGCTGAACGTGCCGCTCGGCATCGCCCTGCTGCCACTCGCCCGACTGCGGCTGAACGAGTCCCGCGCGCCCGGGGCCCGGCTCGACGTCCCCGGCACCGTCCTGGTCAGCCTCGGCCTCTTCGGCATCGTCTACGGGTTGGTCAGCGCCACCCCGCACGGCTGGACCAGCGGCCGGGTGCTCACCGGGCTGATCGTCGGCGCGGCGCTGCTCGTCGCCTTCGTCCGCCACGGAGTCCGCGGCCGCGACCCGATGCTGCCGATGCGGCTCTTCCGCGGCCGCGCCTTCTCGGCGATCAACGCGGCCAGCCTGCTGATGTTCCTGGGGATGTTCGGCTCGATCTTCCTGCTCAGCCAGTTCCTCCAGCAGGTCTGCGGCTACTCGCCCACCGAGGCCGGGCTGCGGATGCTGCCCTGGACCGGCATGCCGATGATCGTCGCGCCCATCGCCGGATACCTCTCCGACCGCGTGGGCGGCCGTCCCGTCGTCGCCGTGGGGCTCGCCCTCCAGTCGGTCGGTCTGGCGCTCTTCGCGCTTGTCATGGACGCCGACGTCTCCTATGCCGCGCAGCTGCCCGCGCTGGTCGTCAGCGGCATCGGCATGGCGCTGTACTTCGCTCCGGCGGCCAACCTGGTCATGTCCAGCGTCCGCCCGGCGGAGCAGGGCATCGCCTCCGGCGCCAACAACGCGCTCCGCGAGGTCGGTGGCACCCTCGGCGTCGCCGTCCTGGCCTCCGTCTTCGCGTCCCGGGGAGGCTACGAGTCGCCCGCCGCCTTCGTCGACGGCATCGCGCCGGCGCTGTGGGTGGGCGCCGCCGCGGTGGCCCTGGCGGCGGTGGCGGCCCTGCTGCTGCCGTCCCGCGCGGTCGCCGTCTCCGAGGCCCCGGCACGCTCCGAGGCGCCGGAGACACCCGAGGCGCCCGCCCCGGTCCCGTCGGCCGTGTAGGAGCCGCCGGCCGGCTCGGCCGGCCGGGCCGCCGGAAAGGCACCCCGTACCCTTGTGCGGGTGCAGGAACTCCATGACGCCCCGCTTGCCCCGTTGACCACCTTCCGGCTCGGCGGGCCGGCCACCCGGCTGGTCACGGCCACCACGGACGACGACGTGATCGCGGTCGTGCGCGAGGCGGACGCCGCCGGCACCCCGCTGCTGATCATCGGGGGCGGCAGCAACCTGGTGATCTCGGACAAGGGCTTCGCCGGCACCGCGCTGCGCATCGCGACCACCGGCTTCACCCTCGACGGCACCCACCTGGAACTGGCCGCCGGCGAGAACTGGTCCGAGGCCGTGGCGCGCACCGTCGAGGCGGGTCTGGCGGGGATCGAGTGCCTGGCCGGCATCCCGGGCTCGGCCGGCGCCACGCCGATCCAGAACGTCGGCGCGTACGGCCAGGAGGTCTCGGCCACGATCACCGAGGTCGTCGCCTACGACCGGCGTGCCGACGAGGTCGTGACCATCCCCAACGCGGACTGCGGCTTCGGCTACCGGCACAGCCGCTTCAAGGACGACCCCACCCGCTTCGTCGTGCTGCGCGTCCGCTTCGCCCTGGAGGACGCGGACGGCCTCTCCGCGCCGATCAAGTACGGCGAGACCGCGCGGGTGCTCGGTGTCGAGGTCGGCGACCGGGTGCCCGCCGCCACCGCCCGTGAGACCGTGCTGAAGCTCCGCGCGGGCAAGGGCATGGTGCTCGACCCGGAAGACCACGACACCTGGTCGGCGGGGTCGTTCTTCACCAACCCGATCCTCAGCGAGGCCGAGCACGCCGCCTTCCTGGGCCGCGTGGCCGAGCGGCTCGGCCCGGACGTCGCCCCGCCCGCCTTCCCGGCGGGCGACGGCCACATCAAGACCTCCGCCGCCTGGCTGATCGACAAGGCCGGCTTCACCAAGGGCTACGGGGACGGTCCGGCCCGCATCTCCGGCAAGCACACGCTCGCGCTCACCAACCGCGGCCGGGCCACCACCGAGGACCTGCTGACGCTCGCCCGCGAGGTCCGCGACGGCGTCCACGCGGCCTTCGGGGTCACCCTGGTCAACGAGCCCGTCACGGTCGGCGTGAGCCTCTAGGGACCCGCCCACGCGCCAGGGGAGGGGACGACCCCGCGCCGCGGCCGGCCACCGGGCCCCGCCGCCCCGGGCGCCGATCGCGGCGCGTCACGGGGCGCCCACGGGCTCTACCGGGCCCGGCGGCGCCGACGCGGGCGCCACAGGGCTCCCGGCCGGCCACCGGGCCGTACGAGGGCGGTAGCGGCCCGCGCCCGGCCCGGTGCCGCCTCAGCCCGCCAGCCAGTCGTCGATCCCCGCCAGCACCTGCTTCTGGACCTCCGCCGGCGCGGCCGAGCCGCGGATCGACTGGCGGGCCAGCTCGGCCAGCTCCGTGTCGGTGAAGCCGTGGTGCACGCGTGTCAGCTCGTACTGGGCGGCCAGCCGGGAACCGAAGAGCAGCGGATCGTCGGCACCCAGCGCTATCGGCACGCCCGCCTCGAAGAGGGTGCGCAGCGGCACGTCACCCGGGCGCTCGTAGACCCCGAGAGCCACGTTGGACGACGGGCACACCTCGCAGGTCACGCCGCGCTGGGCGAGCTCGCGCAGCAGGCGCGGGTCCTCCGCGGCGCGCACGCCGTGCCCCACGCGGGCCGCGTGCAGATCGTCCAGGCAGTCCCGGACGCTGTGCGGGCCGGTCAGCTCGCCGCCGTGCGGCGCCGCCAGCAGCCCGCCCTCCCGCGCGATGGCGAAGGCCCGGTCGAAGTCCCGCGCGAGGCCGCGCCGCTCGTCGTTGGACAGGCCGAAGCCGACGACCCCGCGGTCGCGGTAGCGCACCGCCAGTCGGGCCAGCGTGCGCGCGTCCAGCGGGTGCTTCATGCGGTTGGCCGCGACCAGCACCCGGATGCCCAGGCCGGTGTCGCGCGCCGCGCGGTCCACCGCGTCCAGGATGATCTCCATGGCCGGGATCAGACCGCCCAGCCGCGGGGCGTACGAGGTCGGATCGACCTGGATCTCCAGCCACTGCGAGCCGTCCCGCACATCCTCCTCGGCGGCCTCGAACACCAGCCGCTGGATGTCCTCCGGCTCTCGCAGACAGGACCGGGCGATGTCGTAGAGCCGCTGGAAGCGGAACCAGCCGCGTTCGTCGGTGGCCCGTAGCCGGGGCGGTTCGCCGCAGCTGAGCGCCTCCGGCAGGTGGACGCCGTACTTGTCGGCCAGCTCCAGCAGGGTGCCGGGTCGCATCGAGCCGGTGAAGTGCAGATGCAGGTGCGCCTTGGGCAACAGGCGCAGCTCTCGCGTGCCGGGTGCCCCGTGGGGCGGGACTGCCCGGTCGTGCCGAGGGGGGTCTCCAGGGGACTGCAACATCCCAAGATCCTGCCGTATCGGACACCGGAACCGGAAGGGGATTCCCCACAGGAGCACATCCCCGAACGCGCGTGCGGGGCCCCGAAGGGCCCCGCAACCGGTCCCGGACCCGCCGGGAGCGTCCGCCTAGGCGCGCGCCTCGCTCAGCAGCTTCTGGAGCCGCGAGACGCCCTCGACCAGGTCCTCGTCGCCGAGCGCGTACGACAGGCGCAGGTAGCCCGGGGTACCGAAGGCCTCACCCGGGACCACCGCGACCTCGGCCTCCTCAAGGATCAGCTCGGCCAGCTCGACGGAGGTCGCGGGCCGCTTGCCGCGGATCTCCCTGCCCAGCAGCCCCTTGACCGACGGGTAGGCGTAGAACGCGCCCTCCGGCTCCGGGCAGAACACGCCCTCGATCTCGTTGAGCATCCGCACGATGGTGCGGCGCCGCCGGTCGAAGGCGACCTTCATCTCGTCGACCGCCGTCAGATCGCCGGAGACCGCCGCGAGCGCCGCGCGCTGGGCGACGTTGGAGACGTTGGAGGTGGCGTGCGACTGGAGGTTGGTCGCGGCCTTGACGACGTCCTTCGGGCCGATGACCCAGCCCACCCGCCAGCCGGTCATCGCGTAGGTCTTGGCGACGCCGTTGACCACGATGCACTTGTCGCGCAGCTCGGGCACGACCACCGGCAGCGAGGTGAACTCCGCGTCGCCGTAGACCAGGTGCTCGTAGATCTCGTCGGTCAGCACCCACAGCCCGTGCTCGGCCGCCCAGCGGCCGATCGCCTCCACCTCGGCGCGGCTGTAGACCGCGCCGGTCGGGTTGGACGGGGAGACGAAGAGCAGCACCTTGGTGCGCTCGGTGCGCGCCGCCTCCAGCTGCTCCACCGAGACCCGGTAGCCGGTGGTCTCGTCGGCGACGACGTCGACCGGGACGCCGCCCGCCAGCCGGATGGACTCGGGGTAGGTGGTCCAGTACGGAGCCGGGACGATGACCTCGTCCTCCGGGTCCAGGATCGCGGCGAACGCCTCGTAGATCGCCTGCTTGCCACCGTTGGTGACGAGCACCTGCGCCGCCTCGACCTCGTAGCCGGAGTCGCGGAGCGTCTTGGCGGCGATCGCGGCCTTCAGCTCGGGCAGACCGCCGGCGGGGGTGTAGCGGTGGTTCTTGGGGTCACGGCAGGCCTCCACCGCGGCCTCGACGATGTAGTCGGGGGTGGGGAAGTCCGGCTCGCCCGCGCCGAAGCCGATCACCGGGCGGCCGGCGGCCTTGAGGGCCTTGGCCTTGGCGTCGACGGCGAGGGTGGCCGACTCGGAGATCGACCCGACGCGGGCCGAGACCCGGCGGTCGGTGGGTGCGGACGGGGCAGGAGTAGCAGCGCTCATGCATGCATCGTCGCATCCTCGCGACGGCCGGGACACACGGGTTTCGGGACGCGTCCCACGGCGTGTCCCGCCGGGGATTTCCGGGCCGTATCCGCGGCTGACCACGGGGTTTCCCCGGTTGGATGGGGGCCGCGAAGCAGGCCGGAAACGGGGCCGGGAACCGGGGTCGCGGCGAACTCGGCGGATATCTCGTTCGACGCCCGGCCGCAGAACACGTACACTCATCCGTCGTTGGCCACACACGCCATCGTTTCCGCCCCGCACACTCCGTGCAGCCGGTCGGATGCGGTAGGTTGGTGAAGCCGCAAAGGGTCGTAGCTCAATTGGTAGAGCACCGGTCTCCAAAACCGGCGGTTGGGGGTTCAAGTCCCTCCGGCCCTGCTACACGCATCTTCATGAGGATGCGCGTGTATCACATGCGTAATGCGGGAAGCACCGCTGTACGGCCGGGCCGGACGCGGCACGGCCACGATCCGGATTCAGGTGAGGACGAGTGACGGAAGCCCTTGGCTCCACCGCGACGCCTGAGAGCGGTCGTCCCGAGGACGAGGTGGCGGCCAAGAAGGGTCGCCGCGGTGGCAAGCGCGGGAAGAAGGGCCCTCTCGGTCGCCTCGCGCTGTTCTACCGCCAGGTCGTCGCCGAGCTCCGCAAGGTCGTCTGGCCGACGCGCGGCCAGCTGACGACGTACACCATGGTGGTGATCGTCTTCGTCGTCATCATGATCGGCCTCGTTACCGTGATTGACTTTGGGTTCAGCGAAGCCGTCAAGTACGTCTTCGGCTAGCTCATACGTGAGGGCGGCCCCCACCGGGCTGCCCCTTCACTCGTTCCACCCCTCTTGAAGCCAGGAAGAAGCAGCCACCGTGTCTGACCCGAACCTGAACGAGCCCGTCGAGTCCGTGGAGGACGAGCTCGACATCGTCGAGGCGGCCGACGACGACCAGGTCGAGGCTGTCGACGCCGAGGCGGGCCAGGCGGCCGAGGAGGCCGCGCTCCACGTCGAGGACGAGGAGTCCGTCGAGGACGAGGCCGAGGAAGCCGAGGACGAGGAGCCCGCCGAGGAGGAGACCGAGGAGCCGGCCGCCGAGGCCGTCGACCCGGTCGCCGCCCTCCGCGAGGAGCTGCGCACCCTCCCCGGCGAGTGGTACGTCATCCACACCTACGCGGGTTACGAGAACCGCGTGAAGACCAACCTCGAGCAGCGCGCCGTCTCGCTCAACGTCGAGGACTACATCTTCCAGGCCGAGGTGCCGCAGGAGGAGGTCGTCCAGATCAAGAACGGCGACCGCCGCACCGTCCGCCAGAACAAGCTCCCCGGCTACGTGCTGGTGCGCATGGACCTGACGAACGAGTCCTGGGGCGTCGTGCGGAACACGCCGGGTGTCACCGGCTTCGTGGGCAACGCCTACGACCCGTACCCGCTGACCCTGGACGAGATCGTCAAGATGCTCGCCCCGGAGGCCGAGGCGAAGGCCGCCAAGGAGGCCGCCGAGGCCGAGGGCCGCCCGGCGCCCAGCCGCAAGGTCGAGGTCCAGGTGCTGGACTTCGAGGTCGGCGACTCGGTCACCGTCACCGACGGTCCGTTCGCCACCCTCCAGGCGACCATCAACGAGATCAACGCCGACTCGAAGAAGGTCAAGGGCCTCGTCGAGATCTTCGGCCGCGAGACCCCGGTCGAGCTGAGCTTCGACCAGATCCAGAAGAACTGATCGTCCTTCCGGATACCAGACGTCCGAACAGGTCAGGCGGGCCCCTCGGGGCGCCTCCCGGTGACAGCCGGGGGACTGCCTGACCTGCTCGGTTTTTAGCCGCATAGCCTTACCCGTTATCGTTGTGCGGTATGCCTCCATCCGGATGATCCGGACCGGAGGCGGAAAACCTCTCACACGCCGAGCGAGCCGAAGGGCGCGCCGGTGTCGAAGGGGAGAGCGCGCGGAGGTCCGAGTGAGGGCCCGAGCGCGGTCGACCGTCGACACCGGGTCGAAGCGTCCGGCGGCGAGCGAGGAATACAGGACCCGGAGAGAGCATGCCTCCCAAGAAGAAGAAGGTCACGGGGCTTATCAAGCTCCAGATCCAGGCCGGTGCCGCGAACCCGGCTCCGCCGGTCGGCCCCGCGCTGGGTCAGCACGGCGTCAACATCATGGAGTTCTGCAAGGCCTACAACGCCGCGACCGAGTCGCAGCGTGGCATGGTCGTGCCGGTGGAGATCACGGTCTACGAGGACCGTTCCTTCACCTTCGTGACCAAGACTCCGCCGGCCGCGAAGCTGATCCTCAAGGCCGCGGGCGTGGAGAAGGGCTCCGGCGAGCCGCACAAGACCAAGGTCGCCAAGATCACCCGCGACCAGGTCCGCGAGATCGCCACCACCAAGATGCCCGACCTGAACGCCAACGACCTGGACGCCGCCGAGAAGATCATCGCCGGCACCGCCCGCTCCATGGGCATCACGGTCGAAGGCTGAGTTCAGCCCCGTACGTCTTCAGTGGCAGGGCCAGGCGCTGGCCCGGACCACGACTCCACCCCTGAACCGCAGGAGCAGCAGTGAAGCGCAGCAAGACTCTTCGCAACGCGGACGCGAAGATCGACCGGGAGCGTCTGTACGCCCCGCTCGAGGCCGTCCGTCTCGCCAAGGAGACCTCCGCCACCAAGTTCGACGGCACCGTCGAGGTCGCCTTCCGTCTGGGCGTCGACCCGCGTAAGGCCGACCAGATGGTCCGTGGCACCGTGAACCTTCCGCACGGCACCGGTAAGACCGCCCGGGTCCTGGTCTTCGCGACCGGCGACCGTGCCGAGGCCGCGCGTGCCGCGGGCGCCGACATCGTCGGCGCCGACGAGCTCATCGACGAGGTCGCCAAGGGCCGCCTGGACTTCGACGCCGTCGTCGCCACCCCGGACCTCATGGGCAAGGTCGGCCGCCTCGGCCGCGTGCTCGGTCCGCGTGGTCTGATGCCGAACCCGAAGACCGGCACCGTCACTCCGGACGTCGCCAAGGCCGTCACCGAGATCAAGGGCGGCAAGATCGAGTTCCGTGTCGACAAGCACTCGAACCTCCACTTCATCATCGGCAAGGTGTCCTTCGACGACGCCAAGCTCGTGGAGAACTACGGTGCGGCGCTGGAGGAGATCCTGCGTCTGAAGCCGTCCGCCGCCAAGGGCCGTTACATCAAGAAGGCCACCATCACCACCACGATGGGCCCCGGCATCCAGGTCGACTCGAACCGCACCCGCAACCTCCTCGTCGAGGACGAGACCGTCTGAGCCTGACGGCGGTCGCGTAGCAGCGAAATCGACGCGAGCCCGGTCCCCCCAACGGGGGACCGGGCTCGCCGCGTTGCGCCGTCCCCCATCTCCGCTAGGCTGCTTCCCCGCGTGTTCACGGCAAGAAGCAAAACGAGGGGGACTTGTGCACACGACTCGTCTGAAGGGCCGCGTCGCGGCGACCGCGAGCGTCGCCGTGCTGGCGATAGCCCTGACCGCCTGCGGCTCCGACTCGGACAAGGCCGGCGGCGGCAACAGCACCGGCGGCGACAAGGTCGGCCCGGCGGCCGGCAACGCGCTGAGCGCCCTGCAGAACGTCTCGGAGCACACGCGGAAGCAGAACTCCGCCAAGGTCGAGGGGACGACCCAGATGGGCCCCGCGACCACCTCGATGAAGGGCCAGATGGACTGGTCGGACGGCATGCGCGCCACCATGACCATCATTCAGACCGGCGGCGCGGTCTCCGGCACTCCCATGGACAAGAAGCCCATGGAGGCCCGCTACACCCCGGACGCCATGTTCGTGAACCTCGGTGACGCCCTGGCGGCCGACCCCAAGGCCGGCGGCAAGCACTGGATGAAGTACGACTACGCCACCCTCGCCAAGCAGGCGGGCGCGTCCGGCAAGTTCCTCCAGGACCAGATGCAGAACACCGACCCGGCCCGCGCGGTCCAGCTGCTCGTCGCCACCGGCAAGGTCAAGAGCATGGGCGAGGAGAAGGTCCGGGGCATCGACACCACCCACTACACCGGCACGGTGAAGGTGGCGGACCTGGCCAAGATGCAGTCCAAGGACCTCACCGAGCAGGACCTGAAGAGCCTCCAGGAGCAGTTGCAGCAGGCCGGCATGGAGACCGAGACCATCGACGTGTGGGTCGACGAGAACGACCTGCTGCTCAAGAAGCGCGAGCGGGCCGACAGCACCAGCGGCGCGTACGACTCCACCGTCTACTACACCGACTACGGCACGGACGTCTCGGTGGAGGAGCCGCCCGCCGGGGACACCATGAACTTCGAGGACGCGCTCCCGCAGAGCTGATTTGCCTGCCGAAGCACCATTCGCGTACGCTTCCACGGAAGCCAAAGACCGCTGGTCGTTGCTGTGCCTCTCCATGGGGCGCGGCGGCCGAAGGATCCGCTAGCTGCGGGCGACCTGCGCAGGTGACTGTGGAAGCTACTCCCGGGTGATTCCTTATGGATTCATTCGGTTGAGTCACGCCCCGCGCGCCTGCGCCGGGGCGTTTCGTTTTGCCCAGCCGCCTTCCCGACGCTACGCGGTCCGTTACCACCCGGAAGGAGGCCGAGGCTCATGGCGAGGCCCGACAAGGCCACAGCTGTCGAGGAGATCACGGACAAGTTCCGTAGCTCCAACGCCGCTGTTGTGACCTCGTACACCGGGCTTAGCGTTGCGCAGCTCAAGCAGCTGCGCCGTTCGCTCGGTGGCAACGCGCAGTACCGTGTGGTGAAGAACACGCTGACCAAGATCGCGGCCAATGAGGCCGGGATCACCCTGGACGAGCACCTCAAGGGCTCGACCGCCGTTGCCTTCGTGACCGGGGACCCGGTCGAGGCGGCGAAGGGTCTTCGTGACTTCGCCAAGGAGAACCCCGCTCTCGTCATCAAGGGCGGTGTCCTTGAAGGTAAGGCGCTGTCCGCCGACGAGATCAAGAAGCTTGCGGACCTTGAGTCCCGCGAGGTTCTGCTCAGCAAGCTGGCCGGTGCCATGAAGGGCAAGCAGTCCCAGGCTGCCTCTGTCTTCCAGGCGCTGCCGTCGAAGCTCGTCCGCACCGTGGACGCGCTGCGCGCCAAGCAGGCCGAGCAGGGCGGTGCCGAGTAACTCGGCTCGCACATTGACCGCCGCCTGAGCGGCGGCGGTCACAGCGGGCCAGACGTCGACGCAGTAACGCCGTAAGGCGCACGCCCGCCTCACATGTACATCCGGCACCCGCCGACTTAGTGGAAGGACCGCCACCATGGCGAAGCTCACCCAGGACGAGCTGCTCGCGCAGTTCGAGGAGATGACCCTCATCGAGCTCTCCGAGTTCGTGAAGGCGTTCGAGGAGAAGTTCGACGTCACCGCCGCCGCTGCCGCGCCGGTCGTCGTCGCCGGTGGTGCCGCCGGTGGCGCTGCCGCCGAGGCCGTCGAGGAGAAGGACGAGTTCGACGTCATCCTCACCGGTGCCGGCGACAAGAAGATCCAGGTCATCAAGGTCGTGCGCGAGCTGACCTCCCTGGGTCTGAAGGAGGCCAAGGACCTCGTGGACGGCACCCCGAAGCCGGTCCTGGAGAAGGTCAACAAGGAGCAGGCCGAGAAGGCCGCCGAGTCCCTCAAGGGCGCCGGCGCCTCCGTCGAGGTCAAGTGACCCTCACGGCCTAGTGGGGCTCCGCGTCGCACGGCGCGGGCCCACTCGGTCGTACCGTAAGGGCGATCACCCGTCTGGGTGGTCGCCCTTCGGCGTTCCCGTGACGGCTGCGTTGCCTTCTCCGCCCCGACAGGTATGGTGATCTTCGTTGCCCACCGCCACGTCCTGTGACGATCTCACCGGAGTGCGGGGCCTTGACGAACGGCACGCAGCGCGCAATTCTCAGGACGCGACGTCAGCACCGATCCAGGTTCGAGGCATGGATCGGTGCCAGAGTGGGCAGTATCGAAATGCGCCTTCAGCGCGTAGCTCGCGGTTGGCGTTGAGTGACAATGAGGGGCAACCCTCCCGGGTGGAGAGATTGCCTTCCGGAGGAAGAGTGGGAGCAGCGACGGTCTCCGAAACCCTGCTCTGGACATCAGTGTGCCGAGTGGCTACACTGACCCTTTGCGCTGCCTGTTAGCTGCTCCCTGCCCGTCACCAGGGGCATGCCCACCGTTGAACACAGCTGATTGAAGTGCCCTGACCTGGGATTTCGTCTCGATGTGTGCGGTGGGACCGGTACGCGCGTAGTGAGTCCGAGCCCTCGGAAGGACCCCCTCTTGGCCGCCTCGCGCAACGCCTCGACCGCCAATACGAACAACGGCGCCAGCACCGCCCCGCTGCGCATCTCCTTTGCGAAGATCAAGGAGCCTCTCGAGGTTCCGAACCTCCTCGCGCTGCAGACCGAGAGCTTCGATTGGCTGCTCGGCAATGCGGCCTGGAAGGCTCGCGTCGAGGCAGCGCTGGACAGCGGTCAGGACGTCCCCACCAAGTCCGGTCTGGAGGAGATCTTCGAGGAGATCTCCCCGATTGAGGACTTCTCCGGGTCGATGTCGCTGACCTTCCGCGACCACCGTTTCGAGCCTCCGAAGAACTCGATCGACGAGTGCAAGGAGCGCGACTTCACCTACGCCGCGCCGCTCTTCGTCACCGCCGAGTTCACCAACAACGAGACCGGCGAGATCAAGTCCCAGACGGTCTTCATGGGCGACTTCCCGCTCATGACCAACAAGGGCACCTTCGTCATCAACGGCACCGAGCGTGTCGTGGTGTCGCAGCTGGTCCGCTCGCCGGGTGTCTACTTCGACTCCTCCATCGACAAGACGTCCGACAAGGACATCTTCTCCGCCCGGATCATCCCCTCCCGGGGTGCCTGGCTGGAGATGGAGGTCGACAAGCGCGACATGGTCGGTGTCCGCATCGACCGCAAGCGCAAGCAGTCCGTGACCGTCCTGCTCAAGGCGCTCGGCTGGACCACCGAGCAGATCCTCGAGGAGTTCGGCGAGTACGAGTCCATGCGCGCCACCCTGGAGAAGGACCACACCCAGGGCCAGGACGACGCGCTGCTCGACATCTACCGCAAGCTGCGCCCGGGCGAGCCGCCGACGCGTGAGGCCGCGCAGACGCTGCTGGAGAACCTCTACTTCAACCCGAAGCGCTACGACCTGGCCAAGGTCGGCCGCTACAAGGTCAACAAGAAGCTGGCCGCGGACGCCCCGCTCGACGCCGGTGTGCTGACCGTCGACGACATCATCGCGACGATCAAGTACCTGGTGAAGCTGCACGCGGGCGAGGCCGAGACGGTCGGCGCCAACGGTCAGACGATCGTCGTCGAGACCGACGACATCGACCACTTCGGCAACCGTCGTCTGCGCAACGTCGGCGAGCTCATCCAGAACCAGGTCCGCACCGGTCTGGCTCGTATGGAGCGCGTCGTCCGCGAGCGGATGACCACCCAGGACGTCGAGGCGATCACGCCGCAGACCCTGATCAACATCCGGCCGGTCGTCGCCTCCATCAAGGAGTTCTTCGGCACCAGCCAGCTGTCCCAGTTCATGGACCAGACCAACCCGCTGTCGGGTCTGACCCACAAGCGTCGTCTGTCGGCGCTGGGCCCGGGTGGTCTCTCCCGTGAGCGGGCCGGCTTCGAGGTCCGTGACGTCCACCCGTCGCACTACGGCCGCATGTGCCCGATCGAGACCCCCGAAGGCCCGAACATCGGTCTGATCGGTTCGCTGGCCTCGTACGGCCGGGTCAACGCGTTCGGTTTCGTGGAGACCCCCTACCGCAAGGTCGACGAGAACGGTGTCGTCACCGAGGTGGTGCACTTCCTCACCGCCGATGAGGAGGACCGCTTCGTCATCGCGCAGGCCAACGCGCCGCTGACCGCGGACAACCGTTTCGAGGAGGCCCGCGTCCTGGTCCGCCGCCGTGGTGGCGAGATCGACTACGTGGCCCCGGCCGACGTGGACTACATGGACGTCTCGCCGCGCCAGATGGTGTCGGTCGCGACCGCCATGATCCCGTTCCTCGAGCACGACGACGCCAACCGCGCGCTCATGGGATCGAACATGATGCGCCAGGCCGTTCCGCTGATCAAGGCGGAGTCGCCGCTGGTCGGCACCGGCATGGAGTACCGCTGCGCGGTCGACGCCGGCGACGTCATCAAGGCCGAGAAGGACGGTGTCGTCCAGGAGGTCTCCGCCGACTACGTGACGGTGGCCAACGACGACGGCACGTACACCACCTACCGCGTGGCCAAGTTCTCCCGCTCCAACCAGGGCACCTCCTTCAACCAGAAGGTCGTCGTCGACGAGGGCGCCCGGGTGATCGAGGGCCAGGTGCTCGCCGACGGTCCGTC
This sequence comes from Streptomyces sp. SAJ15, assembly GCF_007595705.1. Classification (GTDB taxonomy): domain Bacteria; phylum Actinomycetota; class Actinomycetes; order Streptomycetales; family Streptomycetaceae; genus Streptomyces. The sequence goes on from NZ_NISY01000001.1 coordinate 155,711, forward strand.
CACCCAGAACGGTGAGATGGCGCTCGGCAAGAACCTGCTGGTCGCGTTCATGCCGTGGGAGGGTCACAACTACGAGGACGCGATCATCCTGTCGCAGCGCCTCGTGCAGGACGACGTCCTCTCCTCGATCCACATCGAGGAGCACGAGGTCGACGCCCGTGACACCAAGCTCGGCCCCGAGGAGATCACCCGGGACATCCCGAACGTCTCCGAGGAGGTCCTGGCCGACCTCGACGAGCGCGGCATCATCCGCATCGGCGCCGAGGTCATCGCCGGCGACATCCTGGTCGGCAAGGTCACCCCGAAGGGTGAGACCGAGCTGACCCCGGAGGAGCGCCTGCTGCGCGCGATCTTCGGTGAGAAGGCCCGTGAGGTCCGTGACACCTCGCTGAAGGTGCCGCACGGCGAGACCGGCAAGGTCATCGGCGTCCGCGTCTTCGACCGCGAGGAGGGCGACGAGCTGCCGCCGGGCGTGAACCAGCTGGTCCGCGTCTACGTCGCGCAGAAGCGCAAGATCACCGACGGTGACAAGCTCGCCGGCCGCCACGGCAACAAGGGTGTCATCTCCAAGATCCTGCCGGTCGAGGACATGCCGTTCCTGGAGGACGGCACCCCGGTCGACATCATCCTCAACCCGCTGGGTGTCCCGTCCCGAATGAACCCGGGACAGGTCCTGGAGATCCACCTCGGCTGGCTGGCCTCCCGAGGCTGGAAGGTCGAGGGCAGCGAGGAGTGGATGCAGCGGCTCCAGGCGATCGGCGCCGACGAGGTCGCTCCCGGCACCAACGTCGCGACCCCGGTCTTCGACGGTGCCCGCGAGGACGAGCTGGCGGGTCTGTTCGAGCACACCGTGCCCAACCGTGACGGCGAGCGCCTGGTGCTCCCCTCCGGTAAGGCCCGGCTGTTCGACGGCCGCTCCGGCGAGCCGTTCCCGGACCCGATCTCGGTCGGCTACATGTACATCCTCAAGCTGCACCACCTGGTGGACGACAAGCTGCACGCCCGGTCCACCGGTCCGTACTCGATGATCACCCAGCAGCCGCTGGGTGGTAAGGCTCAGTTCGGTGGCCAGCGCTTCGGTGAGATGGAGGTGTGGGCGCTTGAGGCTTACGGCGCCGCATACGCCCTCCAGGAGCTGCTGACCATCAAGTCCGACGACGTCACCGGCCGCGTGAAGGTCTACGAGGCCATCGTCAAGGGCGAGAACATCCCGGAGCCCGGCATCCCCGAGTCCTTCAAGGTGCTCATCAAGGAGATGCAGTCCCTGTGCCTCAACGTGGAGGTGTTGTCCAGCGACGGCATGTCCATCGAGATGCGTGACACCGATGAGGACGTCTTCCGCGCTGCGGAGGAGCTCGGTATCGACCTGTCCCGGCGCGAGCCGAGCAGCGTCGAAGAGGTCTGACGGGTCTGGCCGGGGCTTGAGAGCCCTCAAGCCCCGGCCGTCCCCGGACCCCCAAGTCAGACCACAATGCCCCGACAAGATTTCTCGCTAGCGCGAGGGGCACGACCCTGAAAGAGGGATTGACGACAAGTGCTCGACGTCAACTTCTTCGACGAGCTGCGGATCGGCCTGGCGACCGCGGACGACATCCGGCAGTGGTCTCACGGCGAGGTCAAGAAGCCGGAGACCATCAACTACCGCACCCTGAAGCCCGAAAAGGACGGACTCTTCTGCGAGAAGATCTTCGGTCCGACCCGGGACTGGGAGTGCTACTGCGGCAAGTACAAGCGTGTCCGCTTCAAGGGCATCATCTGTGAGCGCTGCGGCGTCGAGGTGACCCGCGCCAAGGTGCGTCGTGAGCGGATGGGCCACATCGAACTGGCCGCCCCCGTCACCCACATCTGGTACTTCAAGGGCGTCCCGTCGCGGCTGGGCTACCTGCTCGACCTCGCCCCGAAGGACCTCGAGAAGGTCATCTACTTCGCCGCCTACATGATCACGTGGGTGGACGACGAGCGCCGTACGCGCGACCTGCCCTCGCTGGAGGCCCACGTCTCCGTCGAGCGTCAGCAGATCGAGCAGCGCCGCGACGCCGACCTGGAGGCCCGCGCCAAGAAGCTCGAGTCCGACCTGGCCGAGCTGGAGGCCGAGGGCGCCAAGGCCGATGTGCGCCGCAAGGTGCGTGAGGGCGCCGAGCGTGAGATGAAGCAGCTGCGCGACCGTGCGCAGCGCGAGATCGACCGCCTCGACGAGGTGTGGAACCGCTTCAAGAACCTCAAGGTCCAGGACCTCGAGGGCGACGAGCTGCTCTACCGCGAGCTGCGGGACCGGTTCGGCACCTACTTCATGGGCGGCATGGGCGCCGCGGCGCTGCAGAAGCGCCTGGAGTCCTTCGACCTCGATGAGGAGGCCGAGCGGCTCCGCGAGATCATCCGGACCGGCAAGGGCCAGAAGAAGACCCGTGCGCTCAAGCGCCTGAAGGTCGTCTCCGCCTTCCTGCAGACCCGCAACAGCCCCAACGGCATGGTGCTGGACTGCATCCCGGTGATCCCGCCGGACCTGCGTCCGATGGTGCAGCTGGACGGTGGCCGCTTCGCGACCTCCGACCTGAACGACCTGTACCGCCGTGTGATCAACCGCAACAACCGCCTCAAGCGTCTCCTCGACCTCGGTGCCCCCGAGATCATCGTGAACAACGAGAAGCGGATGCTGCAGGAGGCCGTCGACGCGCTGTTCGACAACGGCCGCCGCGGTCGCCCGGTGACCGGCCCCGGTAACCGTCCGCTGAAGTCCCTCAGCGACATGCTGAAGGGTAAGCAGGGTCGATTCCGTCAGAACCTGCTCGGTAAGCGTGTCGACTACTCGGCCCGTTCCGTCATCGTCGTCGGCCCGCAGCTCAAGCTGCACCAGTGTGGTCTGCCCAAGGCCATGGCGCTGGAGCTCTTCAAGCCGTTCGTGATGAAGCGCCTGGTGGACCTCAACCACGCGCAGAACATCAAGTCGGCGAAGCGCATGGTCGAGCGCGGCCGCACGGTCGTGTACGACGTGCTCGAAGAGGTCATCGCCGAGCACCCGGTGCTGCTGAACCGTGCGCCCACCCTGCACCGTCTGGGCATCCAGGCCTTCGAGCCGCAGCTGGTCGAGGGCAAGGCCATCCAGATCCACCCGCTCGTCTGCACCGCGTTCAACGCGGACTTCGACGGTGACCAGATGGCCGTCCACCTCCCGCTGTCCGCGGAGGCCCAGGCCGAGGCCCGCATCCTGATGCTGTCCTCGAACAACATCCTCAAGCCGGCCGACGGCCGTCCGGTGACCATGCCGACCCAGGACATGGTGCTGGGTCTGTTCTTCCTCACCACCGACGAGGAGGAGCGCGAGGTCGTGGGCGAGGGCCGGTCCTTCGGCTCCACCGCCGAGGCGATCATGGCCTTCGACGCCCGGGAGCTCTCGCTCCAGGCGAAGGTCGACATCCGCTTCCCGATCGGCACCGTCCCGCCGCGTGGCTGGACCCCGCCGGTCACGGAGGAGGGCGACGAGGGTGTCGAGGCTGCCCCGTGGCAGCCGGGTGACAGCTTCCGGCTGCGCACCACGCTGGGCCGCGCGCTCTTCAACGAGCTGCTGCCCGAGGACTACCCGTTCGTCGACTACTCGGTGGGCAAGAAGCAGCTCTCCGAGATCGTCAACGACCTCGCCGAGCGCTACCCGAAGGTCATCGTCGCGGCGACCCTGGACAACCTGAAGGCGGCCGGTTTCCACTGGGCCACCCGCTCCGGTGTCACCGTCGCGATCTCCGACGTCGTCGTCCCCGAGGCCAAGAAGGCCATCGTCGCGGGCTACGAGGCGCAGGACGAGAAGGTCCAGAAGCAGTACGAGCGCGGTCTGATCACCAAGGACGAGCGCACCCAGGAGCTCATCGCGATCTGGACCAAGGCGACCAACGAGGTCGCCGAGGCGATGAACTCGAACTTCCCCAAGACGAACCCCATCTTCATGATGGTTGACTCGGGTGCCCGAGGAAACATGATGCAGATGCGGCAGATCGCCGGTATGCGTGGTCTGGTGTCGAACGCGAAGAACGAGACCATCCCGCGGCCCATCAAGGCGTCGTTCCGTGAGGGTCTCTCCGTGCTGGAGTACTTCATCTCCACCCACGGTGCCCGTAAGGGTCTCGCGGACACCGCCCTCCGTACCGCCGACTCGGGTTACCTGACCCGTCGTCTGGTCGACGTCTCGCAGGACGTCATCATCCGCGAGGAGGACTGCGGCACCGAGCGCGGCCTCAAGCTGGCCATCGCGTCCCGCGGCGCGGACGGCACGCTCCGCAAGACGGACGACGTGGAGACCAGCGTGTACGCGCGCTGCCTCGCCGAGGACATCGTCGTCGACGGCAAGGTGCTGGCCCCGGCCGGTACCGACCTGGGCGACGTCCTCATCCAGGAGCTCGTCAAGCACGGCGTCGAGCAGGTCAAGACCCGCTCGGTGCTCACCTGCGAGTCCGCCGTCGGCACCTGCGCCATGTGCTACGGCCGCTCGCTGGCCACCGGCAAGCTGGTCGACATCGGTGAGGCGGTCGGCATCATCGCCGCCCAGTCCATCGGTGAGCCCGGTACCCAGCTGACGATGCGTACCTTCCACACCGGTGGTGTGGCCGGTGACGACATCACCCAGGGTCTGCCGCGTGTCGTCGAGCTCTTCGAGGCCCGTACGCCCAAGGGTGTCGCCCCGATCTCGGAGGCGGCCGGCCGCGTCCGGATCGAGGAGACCGAGAAGACCAAGAAGATCATCGTCACCCCGGACGACGGCTCCGACGAGACCGCCTTCGGCATCTCCAAGCGAGCCCGTCTCCTGGTGAGCGAGGGTGACCACGTCGAGGTCGGCCAGGCGCTGACCGTGGGTGCCACCAACCCGCACGACGTGCTGCGCATCCTCGGCCAGCGGGCCGTCCAGGTCCACCTGGTCGGCGAGGTCCAGAAGGTCTACAACAGCCAGGGCGTGTCGATCCACGACAAGCACATCGAGATCATCATCCGGCAGATGCTCCGCCGCGTGACGATCATCGAGTCCGGCGACGCGGAGCTGCTGCCGGGCGAGCTCGTCGAGCGTTCGAAGTTCGAGACCGAGAACCGTCGCGTGGTCCAGGAAGGCGGCCACCCGGCCTCCGGCCGTCCGCAGCTGATGGGTATCACCAAGGCCTCGCTGGCGACGGAGTCCTGGCTGTCGGCGGCGTCCTTCCAGGAGACGACCCGGGTGCTCACCGACGCGGCGATCAACGCTAAGTCGGACTCCCTGATCGGCCTCAAGGAGAACGTCATCATCGGTAAGCTCATCCCGGCCGGTACGGGCCTGTCCCGCTACCGCAACATCCGGGTCGAGCCGACCGAGGAGGCGAAGGCCGCGATGTACTCGGCCGTCGGTTACGACGACATCGACTACTCGCCCTTCGGCACCGGCACCGGCCAGGCCGTCCCGCTGGAGGACTACGACTACGGTCCGTACAACCAGTAAGACGCCACAGGCGACGCAGGGCGGCCACCCCCGTGGGGGTGGCCGCCCTGCGGCTTTTCCGGGGCGCCCGCGCCCCGCCGCCGGCGGGCACACGGCCGTGGGCGCGTCCTACGGGGCCTCTCCGGCCGTCGCGGGCCCCGGTGCGACGTCGGTGCCGGGCGGTGGCCGCGGGGCGGGCCGTGCGGCCCCCGCGGGCTCGTAGGGGCTCCTCGGCGCGGACCCCGTCGTACCGGTCGGACCGCCCGTGGGGGGAGGCGGCGGCGAATCGGTGGAGGTCCGGCGTGTCCCGGCGGGGGGCATTTGTTTTGACCGAAGTGGATGAGGTAGGTACGCTCAGACCTTGTGCCTGGGGTGTGCCCGGGTCCTTGTGCGTGCACTCGTCCGCACGGGATGCCGAGGCCGAGACGCCTACCAAATACGCACCTTTCGCCTCGGCGGAAGCGTATGAGGTTCGCGACACACCCGACCGCGTGGGTCGGAGAAACCCCAGGTTAGCTTTACTGAGACTGGCACACAGAAACCGGAGAAACGGTGCCTACGATCCAGCAGCTGGTCCGCAAGGGCCGGCAGGACAAGGTCGAGAAGAACAAGACGCCCGCACTGGAGGGTTCGCCCCAGCGCCGCGGCGTCTGCACGCGTGTTTTCACGACCACCCCGAAGAAGCCGAACTCGGCCCTGCGTAAGGTCGCGCGTGTGCGTCTGACCAGCGGGATCGAGGTCACCGCTTACATTCCGGGTGAGGGCCACAACCTGCAGGAGCACTCGATCGTGCTCGTGCGTGGCGGTCGTGTGAAGGACCTTCCGGGTGTTCGCTACAAGATCATCCGTGGTTCGCTCGACACGCAGGGCGTCAAGAACCGCAAGCAGGCTCGCAGCCGCTACGGCGCCAAGAAGGAGAAGTAAGAATGCCTCGTAAGGGCCCCGCCCCGAAGCGCCCGGTCATCATCGACCCGGTCTACAACTCTCCTCTTGTCACCTCGCTGATCAACAAGATCCTGCTGAACGGCAAGCGTTCCACCGCTGAGCGCATCGTGTACGGCGCCATGGAGGGCCTGCGCGAGAAGACCGGCAACGACCCGGTCATCACGCTCAAGCGCGCGCTCGAGAACGTCAAGCCGGCTCTCGAGGTCAAGTCCCGCCGTGTCGGTGGCGCGACCTACCAGGTTCCGGTCGAGGTCAAGCCCGGCCGCGCCTCCACCCTCGCGCTGCGCTGGCTCGTGGGCTACTCCCGCGCCCGTCGCGAGAAGACCATGACCGAGCGCCTCATGAACGAGCTGCTGGACGCCAGCAACGGTCTGGGCGCCTCCGTCAAGCGTCGCGAGGACACCCACAAGATGGCCGAGTCCAACAAGGCCTTCGCGCACTACCGCTGGTAGTCGCTACCCCCATCGAGAACCGAGAGAAGACTGAGCCACATGGCCACCACTTCACTTGACCTGGCCAAGGTCCGCAACATCGGGATCATGGCCCACATCGACGCGGGCAAGACGACCACCACCGAGCGGATCCTGTTCTACACCGGCGTGTCCTACAAGATCGGCGAGGTGCACGACGGCGCCGCGACGATGGACTGGATGGAGCAGGAGCAGGAGCGCGGCATCACCATCACGTCCGCCGCGACCACCTGCCACTGGCCGCTGGAGGACGTCGACCACACCATCAACATCATCGACACCCCGGGCCACGTCGACTTCACCGTCGAGGTGGAGCGTTCGCTGCGCGTGCTCGACGGTGCCGTCACGGTGTTCGACGGTGTGGCGGGTGTCGAGCCCCAGTCCGAGACCGTGTGGCGTCAGGCCGACCGCTACGGCGTGCCGCGCATCTGCTTCGTCAACAAGCTGGACCGCACCGGCGCGGAGTTCCACCGCTGTGTCGACATGATCGTCGACCGGCTCGGTGCGACCCCGATCGTCATGCAGCTCCCGATCGGCGCCGAGGCCGACTTCAAGGGCGTCGTGGACCTGGTCCGCATGAAGGCCCTGGTCTGGTCCGCCGAGGCGACCAAGGGCGAGATGTACGACGTCGTCGACATCCCGGCCACCCACGTCGAGGCTGCTGACGAGTGGCGCGGCAAGCTGCTCGAGGCCGTCGCCGAGAACGACGAAGAGATGATGGAGCTGTACCTGGAGGGCCAGGAGCCCACCGAGGAGCAGCTGTACGCGGCGATCCGCCGTATCACCATCAACTCCGGCAAGGGCGGCGGCACCACCGTCACCCCGGTGTTCTGTGGCACCGCGTTCAAGAACAAGGGCGTCCAGCCCCTGCTCGACGCGGTCGTGCGCTACCTGCCCTCCCCGATCGACATCGAGGCGATCGAGGGCCAGGCGGTCAGCAACCCGGACGAGGTCGTCAAGCGCAAGCCGTCCGACGAGGAGCCGCTGTCGGCGCTGGCGTTCAAGATCATGAGCGACCCGCACCTCGGCAAGCTCACCTTCGTCCGCGTGTACTCCGGCCGCCTGGAGTCTGGATCGCAGGTCCAGAACTCCGTCAAGGGCAAGAAGGAGCGCATCGGCAAGATCTACCGCATGCACGCCAACAAGCGTGAGGAGATCGAGTCGGTGGGCGCCGGTGACATCGTCGCCGTCATGGGCCTGAAGCAGACCACCACCGGTGAGACGCTGTGCGACCCGACCAACCCGGTGATCCTGGAGTCCATGGACTTCCCGGCCCCGGTGATCGAGGTCGCCATCGAGCCGAAGTCCAAGGGCGACCAGGAGAAGCTGGGTATCGCCATCCAGCGCCTGGCCGAGGAGGACCCGTCCTTCCGCGTCAAGACTGACGAGGAGACCGGCCAGACCATCATCTCCGGCATGGGCGAGCTGCACCTGGACGTGCTGGTCGACCGTATGCGTCGCGAGTTCAAGGTCGAGGCCAACGTCGGTAAGCCGCAGGTCGCGTACCGCGAGACCCTGCGCAAGGCCGTCGAGCGCCTCGACTACACGCACAAGAAGCAGACTGGTGGTTCCGGCCAGTTCGCGAAGGTGCAGATCGCGCTCGAGCCGCTCGAGGGCGACGGGTACGAGTTCGAGAACAAGGTCACCGGTGGTCGTGTCCCGCGGGAGTACATCCCGTCCGTGGACGCGGGTTGCCAGGAGGCCATGGAGTTCGGCGTGCTCGCGGGCTACCCGCTCACGGGTGTCAAGGTCACGCTGCTCGACGGCGCCTACCACGAGGTCGACTCCTCGGAGATGGCGTTCAAGATCGCCGGTTCGATGGCCTTCAAGGAGGCCGCCCGCAAGGCCAGCCCGGCCCTGCTCGAGCCGATGATGAAGGTCGAGGTCACCACGCCCGAGGACTACATGGGCGATGTGATCGGCGACATCAACTCCCGTCGCGGTCAGATCCAGTCCATGGAGGACCGTTCCGGCGCCAAGCTGGTCACCGGCCTGGTTCCGCTCTCGGAGATGTTCGGCTACGTCGGAGACCTGCGCAGCAAGACCTCCGGCCGTGCCAGCTACTCCATGCAGTTCGACTCCTACGCCGAGGTTCCCAAGAACGTCGCCGAGGAGATCATCGCGAAGGCCAAGGGCGAGTAACACCTCTCGTTACCCACCCCTTTAGGCTGGAGCTATCAGGCATCGGGGCATACCGCCGCAGACCGCCGCTCAGGCGGTCTGCGGTGGGCCCCGGGCGCCGGCCCACCATTCGAATACGGCGAAGGGCATCCCCCTCGGGGTCCTGGCCGGTTCGGTAAGAACACCTGAACCCATCCGCAAAGTGTGGATGCGTTACAGAACCACTCCACAGGAGGACCCCAGTGGCGAAGGCGAAGTTCGAGCGGACTAAGCCGCACGTCAACATCGGCACCATCGGTCACATCGACCACGGTAAGACGACGCTCACCGCGGCGATTACCAAGGTGCTGCACGACAAGTACCCGGACCTGAACGAGGCCTCGGCCTTCGACCAGATCGACAAGGCTCCTGAGGAGCGTCAGCGCGGTATCACCATCTCCATCGCGCACGTCGAGTACCAGACCGAGTCGCGTCACTACGCGCACGTCGACTGCCCGGGTCACGCGGACTACATCAAGAACATGATCACCGGTGCCGCGCAGATGGACGGCGCCATCCTCGTGGTCGCCGCCACCGACGGCCCGATGCCGCAGACCAAGGAGCACGTGCTCCTGGCCCGCCAGGTCGGCGTTCCGTACATCGTCGTCGCCCTGAACAAGGCCGACATGGTGGACGACGAGGAGATCCTGGAGCTCGTCGAGCTCGAGGTCCGTGAGCTCCTCTCCGAGTACGAGTTCCCGGGCGACGACGTTCCGGTCGTCCAGGTCTCGGCGCTCAAGGCGCTCGAGGGCGACGCCGAGTGGGGCGAGTCGGTCCTCAAGCTCATGAACGCCGTCGACGAGGCCATCCCGCAGCCGGAGCGCGATGTCGACAAGCCGTTCCTGATGCCGATCGAGGACGTCTTCACGATCACCGGTCGTGGCACCGTCGTCACCGGTCGTATCGAGCGTGGTGTCCTCAAGGTCAACGAGACCGTCGACATCATCGGCATCAAGACCGAGAAGACCACCACCACGGTCACCGGCATCGAGATGTTCCGCAAGCTGCTCGACGAGGGCCAGGCCGGTGAGAACGTCGGTCTGCTGCTCCGTGGCATCAAGCGCGAGGACGTCGAGCGCGGCCAGGTCATCATCAAGCCGGGCTCGGTCACGCCGCACACCTCGTTCGAGGCTCAGGCGTACATCCTGTCGAAGGACGAGGGTGGCCGCCACACCCCGTTCTTCAACAACTACCGCCCGCAGTTCTACTTCCGTACCACGGACGTGACCGGCGTTGTGACCCTCCCCGAGGGCACCGAGATGGTCATGCCGGGCGACAACACCGAGATGTCGGTCGAGCTGATCCAGCCGGTCGCCATGGAGGAGGGCCTGAAGTTCGCCATCCGTGAGGGTGGCCGGACCGTGGGCGCCGGCCAGGTCACCAAGATCAACAAGTGACCTGAGGCTGCCTGAAGGCAACCGCACCTGGGCCCCGCCCGCCGGAAACGGCAGGCGGGGCCCAGGTCTTTTTCGTGTACGGGGCGGCACGACGGGCCTGCCGCCTCATGGCCGCGCACGCGGCCTGGCCGCACCGTCAGGCGCGGGAGGTCGCCTGGGGGCGCCAGATCCAGGGGGTGGCCGCCGGGGACATGCCGACCACGGCGACATGGGCCTCGTCGCCCGGGAGCAGCGTCGGGGCGCCGACCGGCACCAGATGGCCGGGGGAGCGCAGGGGACGGGTGCCGGGCTTGGTGCCGTAGCGCAGCTGCACCTCGCCGTCCATGGCCCGGCTGAGGAGCAGCAGGGTGTCGCGGCCGCCCGCGCGGACGGTGTGCGCGGTGACCGGCCCGTAGCCCTCGAAGAAGCGCAGCGGGGTCTCGCCCGGGGCGTGCGCGGACAGCACCGTGTGCACGGCGGGCTGGGCGGTGGCGGGGGCGCGGTAGACCACGGCGACGGAGCCGTCGGGGGCCAGCGCCGCCCCGGGCTGGTTGCCGGGGCGCGGCAGACCGGTCAGCGGTCGGGCGAAGACCGGACCGCCGGGGGAGTCCTGGGACCAGTGGTGGACGGTGTCCCGGCCGCCCCCGAAGACGTGGATGCGGCCCTCGCGGTCGACCAGGGCGCTCAGGCCGTCCTGTATCTCGCCGCCGCCCAGGTCCTGCCAGGGCCCCCAGCGGCCGTCGGCCTCCCGTACGCGGGTGGCGATGCCCTTGTCGGCCGTGCGGACGAACAGGTGCACGCGGCCGTCGGGGGTGGCGACGGCGGTGGGCGCGCCGACCCGCCGCCCGCGCGAGGGCAGGAGTTCGGGGGTGCCCAGCGCCCGCCAGGGGCGGAAGGAGCCACCGGGGGCGCGCTGCTCCAGCACCACGATGTCCCGTCGGTTGGGGCCGCCCTGGCCGGCCAGGTCCGTGAAGCGCAGCCCGAAGAGCAGCTGTCGCCCGGCGGTGTCCCTGACCACGTGCAACGCGGGGGCCAGCGGGCCGCCGCCGAGGTTCTCGGGGGCGCCGAAGCGCCCGGTGCCCTTGCCGGTCTCCCGCCAGCGCACGGCCTGGGTGCCCAACACGCCGTAGGCGATGAGTCGCCCGTCGCGGTCGAGCTGCGGAGCGGGCAGCGCTCCGGGGTAGCGGTGGTGGGTGGAGCGCACCCAGCCCTTGCGGTTGACCAGCGGGCGGTTGCCGCCCTGGCTGTAGTCGCCGCAGCCCGCGGTGTTGCCGCACGGCCAGGTGGGGGAGCCGCCGTAGGTGGAGACGACGTGGGCCTTGTTCCGCACGATCTCGATCGGCAGGTTGTGCGGCCAGCGCTGGTTGTAGTAGCCGCGGAAGGCGGTGGTGACGAAGCGCGGGGCGCGGCCGTCCCGGCGGGAGGCGTCGGCCACCCACTGGGAGATCGCCTTCCAGGTGAACAGGGCCACCGGGGTGTGGTCGCGATGGTCGGAGCACCCGGGCTGGTCGTTGTCCCGGGGGTGGGTGGCGTCGTGGATCTGGAAGTCGGGGTCCGGGTCCAGGGTGTGGATCACCGTCGGCCGGAACCGGTCCATCAGCCCGGCGAGCACGTCGACCAGCGCCTCGTGGTCGTAGGTGTCGGAGTCCTGGAGCGGGGAGCCGGTGGCGACCAGCGTGTCCGCCTCGGTGCCCGGGACCTCCCACAGGTCGGGGACGCGGACGCCGTTGTCGGACAGCATGGCGATGTTGAGGAAGACCAGCTGGACCTTCTGCCGCCCGTTGGTCAGGACATTGCTCTCCGCGCGGAGACCGCCGGGCAGCGTCATCACCGAGCGGCGCCAGCGGGTGAACCGGTCCAGGCCCAGCATCTCGGCGTACGCCTGGCGCAGGCCCTGGTGTCGGGCGGAGGAGTAGCCGGGCTTGTCCGGCTTCGGGATGGGGCCGCCGTAGACCCGGTTGATGCCCTTGGCCTCGCCGGCGGTGACGTAGACGCTGACGACGGGCGTGCCCGAGCGCAGGATGTGCTGCGCGTCGGGATTCATGAAGTACAGATCGTCGTCCGGGTGGGCCAGTACCTGGAGCAGGAGGGTGTCGCCGCTGCCGCTGGCGGACCGGAAGGGCTCCGCCGAGTGGGGGTCCACGGACCGCACCGGGGCCGCGGTGGCGGCCTTGCGCCCCTCGGAGCTGCATCCGGCGACCGTGGCCGCGGTCACGGCGGCCAGCGCGCCCAGGGTGCGTCGGCGTGAGAGGGTGTGCCGCGGCGCGGCGTATCGCGGGGAGTCCTCCCCGGAAAGAGCAGCCATCTGGGTGACCCCGTCCCGTCGTGCAGCACTCAGTCCCCGGCTGCTTCAGCGTGATATAGGACGGTCCGGGATCTTCCCAGGTTGCTCTGTGGCGTGATATTGCCGGTCACGAAATGATCAAGACCGTCACGCTGCGGCGAGTTTGACAACCGCCTCCGCGCGGGTACGGTCTTCGGCCACGATTGGCGCGCCTTCCTGCCCGTATGGCACACTGTTCAGGTTGCTCGGTTGAGTGCCGATGCTGCGCGCCTCCCGCCGGGAGGACTGGAAGCGAGTCCCGCAGTACTCGTCGCCTCTTATCAGGGGCGGAAGTACGGGAATCTTCCGGGAAGTGTCAGCGGGGCCCCAGCCAGGCGCCCGGTGGGTGTTCTTCCCCCACGCCCCCTTCGCAGGGAACCTCCCCAGGGAGATTTGCCGGAAGGGGCGCGACACGCCCGACCGCGTGGGTCGGAGAAGGACGCGAACGCATCGGGTCCCAGAGCGTTACGAGAGACAGGACTACGAAGTAGCCATGGCGGGACAGAAGATCCGCATCCGGCTCAAGGCCTACGACCACGAGGTCATCGACTCCTCGGCGAAGAAGATCGTCGAGACGGTGACCCGCACTGGTGCGTCGGTCGCGGGCCCGGTGCCGCTGCCCACTGAGAAGAACGTGTACTGCGTCATCAAGTCGCCGCACAAGTACAAGGACTCGCGCGAGCACTTCGAGATGCGCACGCACAAGCGCCTCATCGACATCCTCGACCCCACCCCGAAGACGGTTGACTCGCTGATGCGCCTCGACCTGCCGGCGGGCGTCGACATCGAGATCAAGCTCTGAGGTGACGCGCGAGATGGCTAAGCAGATCAAGGGCGTCCTGGGCGAGAAGCTCGGCATGACGCAGGTGTGGGACGAGAACAACCGTGTCGTCCCGGTCACCGTCGTCAAGGCCGGTCCCTGCGTCGTGACCCAGGTCCGCACCAACGACGTGGACGGCTACGACGCCGTCCAGATCGCCTTCGGCGAGATCGACCCGCGCAAGGTGAACAAGCCCCTCAAGGGTCACTTCGCCAAGGCGGACGTCACCCCGCGCCGCCACCTGGTGGAGCTGCGTACCGCTGACGCCAGCGAGTACACGCTCGGCCAGGAGGTCACCGCAGAGGTGTTCGAGTCCGGTGTCAAGGTCGACGTGACCGGCACCAGCAAGGGCAAGGGCACCGCCGGTGTCATGAAGCGCCACGGCTTCGCCGGCCTCGGCGCTGGCCACGGCACCCAGCGCAAGCACCGCTCGCCGGGCTCCATCGGTGGCTGCGCCACCCCGGGCCGCGTGTTCAAGGGCCTGCGCATGGCCGGCCGCATGGGCAATGAGCGGGTCACCACCCAGAACCTGACCGTCCACGCCGTTGACGCGGAGAAGGGCCTGCTGCTCATCAAGGGCGCGGTTCCTGGTCCGAACGGCGGCCTCGTCCTGGTCCGTACCGCGGCCAAGGGGGCCTGAGGTAACCGATGAGCACCATTGACATCCTTTCGCCGGCAGGCGACAAGGCCGGGACCGTCGAGCTCCCCGCTGAGCTCTTCGACGCGCAGGTCAGCGTTCCGCTGATCCACCAGGTCGTTGTCGCGCAGCTGGCCGCTGCCCGCCAGGGCACGCACAAGACCAAGACCCGCGGCGAGGTCCGTGGTGGTGGCAAGAAGCCTTACCGCCAGAAGGGCACCGGTCGCGCCCGTCAGGGTTCGACCCGCGCGCCGCAGTTCGCCGGTGGTGGCGTCGTGCACGGTCCCGTGCCGCGTGACTACTCGCAGCGCACCCCGAAGAAGATGAAGGCCGCCGCCCTCCGCGGTGCCCTCTCCGACCGGGCCCGCCACGACCGTATCCACGTCGTGACCGGCGTCGTTGACGGTTCGGCGTCCACCAAGGCCGCCAAGGCCCTGCTGGGCAAGATCAGCGAGCGCAAGAACGTGCTCCTGGTCGCCGAGCGCTCGGACGAGGTCGCGTGGCTGTCGGCCCGCAACCTGCCCCAGGTTCACATCCTGGAGCCGGGCCAGCTGAACACGTACGACGTGCTCGTCTCCGACGACGTGGTCTTCACCAAGGCCGCCTTCGACACCTTCGTCGCTGGCCCCAAGGCCGCTGTGACCGAAGGGAGCGAGGCCTGATGTCTGAGGCCACGATCACCAGCAAGACCTTCTCGGACCCGCGCGACATCCTGGTCAAGCCGGTCGTCTCCGAGAAGAGCTACGCGCTGCTGGACGAGAACAAGTACACGTTCATCGTCGACCCGCGTGCCAACAAGACCCAGATCAAGCAGGCCGTCGAGACGGTCTTCTCGGTCAAGGTCACCGGGGTGAACACGATCAACCGCCAGGGTAAGCGCAAGCGCACCAAGACCGGTTTCGGCAAGCGCAAGGACACCAAGCGCGCCATCGTGACCCTCGCCGAGGGCGACCGTATCGACATCTTCGGCGGCCCGGTCTCCTAACTAGGAGTCCGTGTCGTCCGGAATCGGACGAGGACTGAGAAATGGGTATCCGCAAGTACAAGCCGACGACTCCGGGCCGTCGTGGCGCCAGCGTCGCCGACTTCGTCGAGATCACGCGGTCCACGCCGGAGAAGTCGCTGGTCCGCCCGCTGCACAGCAAGGGCGGTCGTAACAACGCCGGTCGCGTCACTGTTCGCCACCAGGGTGGCGGTCACAAGCGCGCGTACCGCGTCATCGACTTCCGTCGTCACGACAAGGACGGCGTCCCGGCGAAGGTCGCTCACATCGAGTACGACCCGAACCGCACCGCGCGCATCGCGCTGCTGCACTACGCCGACGGCGAGAAGCGCTACATCATCGCGCCGGCCGGTCTGGTGCAGGGCGCTCGGATCGAGAACGGCCCCGGGGCCGACATCAAGCCGGGCAACAACCTGCCGCTGCGCAACATCCCGGTCGGTACGACCATCCACGCCATCGAGCTGCGTCCCGGCGGCGGCGCCAAGTTCGCCCGCTCCGCCGGTGCGTCCGTGCAGCTGCTGGCGAAGGAGGGCGCCTACGCCCACCTGCGTATGCCGTCCGGTGAGGTCCGCCTGGTCGACGTCCGCTGCCGCGCCACCGTTGGCGAGGTCGGCAACGCCGAGCAGTCGAACATCAACTGGGGCAAGGCCGGCCGTATGCGCTGGAAGGGCGTTCGCCCGACCGTCCGCGGTGTGGTCATGAACCCCGTCGACCACCCGCACGGTGGTGGTGAGGGCAAGACCTCCGGTGGTCGCCACCCGGTCTCGCCCTGGGGCAAGAAGGAAGGACGTACTCGCTCGCCGAAGAAGGCCAGCAACAAGTACATCGTCCGCCGCCGCAAGACGAACAAGAAGCGCTAGGAGCGGGTTTAGATGCCGCGCAGTCTCAAGAAGGGGCCCTTCGTCGACGACCACCTGAGCAAGAAGGTGGATGTCCAGAACGAAGCCGGCACCAAGAACGTCATCAAGACCTGGTCCCGCCGCTCGATGATCGTCCCGGCCATGCTCGGCCACACGATCGCGGTGCACGACGGCCGCAAGCACGTCCCGGTGTTCGTCACCGAGTCGATGGTCGGCCACAAGCTCGGCGAGTTCGCGCCGACCCGCACCTTCCGCGGCCATGAGAAGGACGACCGCAAGTCGCGTCGTCGCTGATCTGCGGAATAGCGAAGACGACTATGACTGACACCGAAGGGACAACCATGGAAGCCAGGGCCCAGGCGCGGTACATCCGCGTCACGCCCATGAAGGCCCGCCGCGTGGTGGACCTCATCCGTGGCATGGATGCCACGGAGGCTCAGGCGGTCCTGCGTTTCGCCCCGCAGGCCGCGAGCGTGCCGGTGGGCAAGGTGCTGGACAGCGCCATTGCCAACGCCGCGCACAACTACGACCACACCGACGCCTCCACGCTGTTCATCAGCGAGGCGTACGTCGACGAGGGCCCGACCCTGAAGCGGTTCCGGCCGCGCGCCCAGGGCCGTGCCTACCGGATCCGCAAGCGGACCAGCCACATCACCGTGGTCGTCAGCAGCAAGGAAGGAACCCGGTAATGGGCCAGAAGGTTAACCCGCACGGGTTCCGGCTCGGCATCACCACGGACTTCAAGTCCCGGTGGTACGCCGACAAGCTGTACAAGGACTACGTCAAGGAAGACGTCGCCATCCGTCGGATGATGACGTCCGGCATGGAGCGCGCCGGCATCTCCAAGGTCGAGATCGAGCGCACCCGTGACCGCGTCCGCGTCGACATCCACACCGCCCGGCCGGGCATCGTCATCGGCCGTCGCGGCGCGGAGGCCGACCGTATCCGTGGCGACCTGGAGAAGCTCACCGGCAAGCAGGTCCAGCTGAACATCCTCGAGGTCAAGAACCCCGAGGTCGACGCTCAGCTGGTCGCGCAGGCCGTCGCCGAGCAGCTCTCCTCCCGCGTCTCCTTCCGCCGCGCCATGCGTAAGAGCATGCAGTCGGCCATGAAGGCGGGCGCCAAGGGCATCAAGATCCAGTGTGGTGGCCGTCTCGGCGGCGCCGAGATGTCCCGCTCGGAGTTCTACCGCGAGGGCCGTGTGCCGCTGCACACCCTCCGCGCGAATGTCGAGTACGGCTTCTTCGAGGCCAAGACCACCTTCGGCCGCATCGGCGTCAAGGTGTGGATCTACAAGGGCGACGTGAAGAACATCGCCGAGGTCCGCGCCGAGAACGCCGCCGCCCGCGCCGGCAACCGCCCGTCGCGTGGTGGCAGCGACCGCCCGCAGCGCCGTGGTGGCGAGCGAGGTGGCCGTGGCCGTAAGCCGCAGCAGCAGAACGCCGCCGCCGAGGCCCCCAAGGCCGACGCCGCGTCCGCTGCTCCGGCTGCTGAGAGCACCGGAACGGAGGCCTGACCCCCATGCTGATCCCCCGTAGGGTCAAGCACCGCAAGCAGCACCACCCGAAGCGGTCGGGTATGGCCAAGGGCGGCACGGAGCTGGCGTTCGGCGAGTACGGCATCCAGGCCGTCACCCCGGCGTACGTCACCAACCGGCAGATCGAGGCCGCTCGTATCGCCATGACCCGCCACATCAAGCGTGGCGGCAAGGTCTGGATCAACATCTACCCGGACCGGCCGCTCACGAAGAAGCCGGCCGAGACCCGCATGGGTTCCGGTAAGGGTTCCCCGGAGTGGTGGATCGCGAACGTCAAGCCCGGTCGGGTGATGTTCGAGCTGTCCTACCCGAACGAGAAGACTGCTCGCGAGGCGCTCACCCGCGCCGCGCACAAGCTTCCGATGAAGTGCCGGATCGTTCGGCGCGAGGCAGGTGAGTCGTGATGGCGGCCGGTACCAAGGCGTCCGAGCTGCGCGAGCTGAACAACGAGGACCTCGTTGCCAAGCTTCGTGAGGCCAAGGAGGAGCTGTTCAACCTCCGCTTCCAGGCGGCGACCGGACAGCTCGAGAACCACGGCCGGCTGAAGGCCGTCCGCAAGGACATCGCCCGGATCTACACCCTGATGCGGGAGCGCGAGCTCGGCATCGAGACGGTGGAGAGCGCCTGATGAGCGAGAAGAATGTGACTGAGAAGACCCAGCGCGGTTTCCGCAAGACCCGTGAGGGTCTGGTCGTCAGCGACAAGATGGACAAGACCGTCGTCGTCGCCGTCGAGGACCGCGTCAAGCACGCGCTGTACGGCAAGGTCATCCGCCGTACCAACAAGCTCAAGGCGCACGACGAGCAGAACGCCGCGGGTGTCGGCGACCGCGTCCTCCTCATGGAGACCCGGCCGCTGTCCGCGACGAAGCGCTGGCGCGTCGTCGAGATCCTCGAGAAGGCCAAGTAATTCCTGAAGGCATTCGCCTTCTGGACAGTTCCGCCAGGCTCGGCAGGGGCTTGACACACCAAGCCCCTGCCGGGAACCGGCAGACGATCAGGAGATAGACGTGATCCAGCAGGAGTCGCGACTGCGCGTCGCCGACAACACTGGTGCGAAGGAGATCCTTTGCATCCGTGTTCTCGGCGGTTCCGGTCGCCGCTACGCGGGCATCGGTGACGTCATCGTCGCCACCGTCAAGGACGCGATCCCCGGTGGCAACGTGAAGAAGGGCGACGTCGTCAAGGCCGTCGTCGTGCGCACCGTCAAGGAGCGCCGCCGCCCGGACGGCTCGTACATCCGCTTCGACGAGAACGCGGCCGTCATCCTCAAGAACGATGGCGACCCCCGCGGCACCCGTATCTTCGGCCCCGTGGGCCGTGAGCTGCGCGAGAAGAAGTTCATGAAGATCATCTCGCTCGCGCCGGAGGTGCTGTAACCGATGAAGATCAAGAAGGGCGACCTGGTCCAGGTCATCACCGGTAAGGACAAGGGCAAGCAGGGCAAGGTCATCGAGGCCTACCCCCGCGAGGACCGCGTCCTGGTCGAGGGTGTCAACCGGGTCAAGAAGCACACCAAGGCCGGCCAGACCGCCCGTGGTTCCAAGACCGGCGGCATCATCACGGTCGAGGCCCCGATCCACGTGAGCAACGTTCAGCTCGTGGTGGAGAAGGACGGCAACAAGGTCGTCACCCGCGTCGGGTACCGCTTCGACGAGGACGGCAACAAGATCCGCGTTGCCAAGCGGACCGGTGAGGACATCTGATGACTGCCACCACCAACGCGCCGCGTCTGAAGACGCGCTACCGCGAAGAGATCGCCGGCAAGCTGCGTGAGGAGTTCTCCTACGAGAACGTCATGCAGATCCCGGGTCTGACCAAGATCGTGGTCAACATGGGTGTGGGCGACGCCGCCCGCGACTCCAAGCTGATCGAGGGCGCCATCCGTGACCTCACCACGATCACCGGTCAGAAGCCGGCCGTCACCAAGGCCCGCAAGTCCATCGCGCAGTTCAAGCTGCGTGAGGGCCAGCCGATCGGTGCCCACGTCACCCTCCGCGGTGACCGCATGTGGGAGTTCCTGGACCGCCTGCTGTCGCTCGCGCTGCCGCGCATCCGCGACTTCCGTGGTCTGTCGCCGAAGCAGTTCGACGGCCGGGGCAACTACACCTTCGGTCTCACGGAGCAGGTCATGTTCCACGAGATCGACCAGGACAAGATCGACCGGGTCCGGGGTATGGACATCACCGTGGTGACCACGGCGACCAACGACGACGAGGGCCGGGCCCTGCTTCGTCACCTCGGCTTCCCGTTCAAGGAGAACTGACCGTGGCGAAGAAGGCTCTGATCGCTAAGGCCGCCCGCAAGCCGAAGTTCGGCGTGCGCGCGTACACCCGCTGCCAGCGCTGCGGCCGGCCGCACTCCGTCTACCGCAAGTTCGGCCTCTGCCGCGTGTGCCTTCGTGAGATGGCTCACCGTGGCGAGCTGCCGGGCGTGACCAAGAGCTCCTGGTAACCAGCCCTTTTGGGTTGGTACCGGGCTCTCGGTAAGCAAATGGATGGCGGGCGCTCGTCCTGAATGACCCTGACGCTCACGTAGAGTAGAAGGGTTGGGCGCCCGCCGCCCATGACCGTCTTACTACGCCGTAGGTCCCCGCGCCGCACCCGTCCCCACCTCGTTGGGGGAGAGGGATGGCGCAGATAGGAAACCCCGGCGAGAGAGGCCGAAGGCCATCATGACCATGACCGATCCGATCGCAGACATGCTGACGCGTCTGCGAAACGCGAACTCGGCGTACCACGACTCCGTCGTGATGCCGCACAGCAAGATCAAGTCGCACATCGCGGAGATCCTCCAGCAGGAGGGCTACATCACCGGCTGGAAGGTCGAGGACGCCGAGGTCGGCAAGAACCTCGTCCTCGAGCTGAAGTTCGGCCCGAACCGCGAGCGCTCGATCGCCGGCATCAAGCGGATCTCGAAGCCGGGCCTGCGGGTCTACGCAAAGTCCACCAACCTGCCGAAGGTCCTCGGCGGCCTGGGCGTGGCGATCATCTCCACGTCCCACGGTCTCCTGACCGACAAGCAGGCTCAGAAGAAGGGCGTGGGTGGGGAAGTCCTCGCCTACGTCTGGTAACCCGGGAACGGAGGAAAAGCCATGTCGCGTATTGGACGGCTGCCCATCCAGGTTCCCGCTGGTGTGGACGTCACCATCGATGGCCGTACGGTCGCAGTGAAGGGCCCCAAGGGCACCCTCTCGCACACCGTTGCCGCGCCCATCGAGATCGCCAAGGGTGAGGACAACACTCTCGTTGTCACCCGCCCGAACGATGAGCGTCAGAACAAGGCCCTGCACGGCCTGTCCCGCACGCTGGTGGCGAACATGATCACCGGCGTGACCCAGGGCTACACCAAGGCGCTCGAAATCAGCGGTGTCGGTTACCGCGTCCAGGCCAAGGGCTCCAACCTGGAGTTCTCCCTGGGCTACAGCCACCCGATCGTGGTGGAGGCCCCCGAGGGCATCACCTTCAAGGTGGAGTCCCCGACCAAGCTGAGCGTCGAGGGCATCGACAAGCAGAAGGTCGGCGAGGTCGCCGCGAACATCCGCAAGCTGCGCAAGCCCGACCCGTACAAGGCCAAGGGCGTGAAGTACGCGGGCGAGGTCATCCGCCGCAAGGTCGGAAAGGCTGGTAAGTAAGCCATGGCATACGGTGTGAAGATCGCTAAGGGCGATGCTTACAAGCGTGCTGCCGCCAAGCGTCGCCACATCCGGATCCGCAAGCGGATCTCGGGCACGGCTGAGCGTCCGCGCCTGGTCGTGACGCGCTCCAACCGGGGCATCACCGCCCAGGTCATCGACGACATCAAGGGCCACACCCTGGCGTCGGCGTCGCACCTGGACGCGTCGATCCGCGGTGGCGAGGGCGACAAGAGCGCCCAGGCCAAGCAGGTCGGTTCCCTGGTCGCCGAGCGCGCCAAGGCCGCCGGCGTCGAGGCCGTCGTGTTCGACCGTGGTGGCAACCAGTACGCCGGGCGCATCGCCGCCCTGGCGGACGCCGCCCGCGAGGCCGGGCTGAAGTTCTAAGCCCCGGTTCCGGAGCTAGCGGACAAACGAGAGAGGTAAATCCAATGGCTGGACCCCAGCGCCGCGGTGGCGGCGCCGGTGGCGGCGAGCGGCGGGACCGGAAGGACCGGCGGGACGGCGGCGCAGCTGCCGAGAAGACCGCTTACGTCGAGCGCGTTGTCGCGATCAACCGCGTCGCCAAGGTTGTGAAGGGTGGTCGTCGCTTCAGCTTCACCGCGCTGGTCGTGGTGGGCGACGGTGACGGCACCGTGGGTGTCGGTTACGGCAAGGCCAAGGAGGTGCCGGCCGCCATCGCCAAGGGCGTTGAGGAGGCCAAGAAGCACTTCTTCAAGGTCCCCCGGATCGCCGGCACCATCCCGCACCCGATCCAGGGTGAGGAGGCCGCGGGCGTCGTGCTGCTGAAGCCGGCTTCCCCCGGTACCGGTGTGATCGCCGGTGGCCCGGTGCGCGCCGTGCTGGAGTGCGCGGGCATCCACGACGTGCTGAGCAAGTCGCTCGGTTCGTCGAACCCGATCAACATCGTGCACGCCACGGTGGCCGCTCTTCAGGGCCTGCAGCGCCCCGAGGAGATCGCCGCCCGTCGTGGCCTGCCGCTCGAGGACGTCGCTCCCGCCGCTCTGCTGCGGGCGCGTGCCGGGGTGGGTGCGTAATGGCTCGCCTGAAGGTCACGCAGACGAAGTCGTACATCGGTAGCAAGCAGAACCACCGCGACACCCTGCGTTCGCTCGGCCTGAAGAAGCTGGGCGACGTGGTTGTCAAGGAGGACCGCCCCGAGTTCCGCGGCATGGTGCACACCGTCCGCCACCTCGTGACGGTCGAGGAGGTCGACTGACATGGCGGAGAACAACCCGCTGAAGGTCCACAACCTCCGGCCCGCCCCGGGCGCCAAGACCGCCAAGACCCGTGTCGGTCGTGGTGAGGCGTCCAAGGGTAAGACCGCCGGTCGTGGCACCAAGGGCACCAAGGCCCGCTACCAGGTTCCGCAGCGCTTCGAGGGTGGGCAGATGCCCCTCCACATGCGTCTGCCGAAGCTCAAGGGCTTCAAGAACCCGTTCCGCACCGAGTTCCAGGTCGTGAACCTGGACAAGCTGGCCGCGCTCTACCCGCAGGGTGGCGAGGTCACGGTGGCCGACCTGGTCGCCAAGGGTGCGGTTCGCAAGAACCAGCTCGTCAAGGTGCTCGGCACCGGCGAGATCTCCGTGGCGCTGCAGGTGACGGTTGACGCCGTCTCCGGCTCCGCCAAGGAGAAGATCGCCGCTGCCGGCGGCACCGTCACCGAGCTCGTCTGAGCCCGATGCACAATCGGCCGGGGATGCCCCTGAAATGGGGCATCCCCGGTTGGTCGTTCCAAGGGGGGCGCACTCGCCGGTAAGGTGGCGTGCGTTGTTACCTTCCGCGCGGCATGTCCGCGCGGCTGTTTCCGTATTCGTCGACCCTCAAGACCGTCACCTCTCGCGCTATGCACGCGGGGGGCGCAGGAGGCACCGTGCTCACCGCGTTCGCCCGGGCGTTCAAGACACCCGACCTGCGCAAGAAGCTGCTGTTCACGCTGGGCATCATTCTGTTGTACCGGCTCGGGACACACATCCCGGTCCCGGGTGTCGACTACCAGAGCGTTCAGACGTGCATGGACGAGGCCAAGGCCCAGCAGGGTCTCTTCGGCCTGGTGAACATGTTCAGCGGTGGCGCACTGCTGCAGATCACCGTATTCGCGCTCGGCATCATGCCGTACATCACCGCGAGCATCATCCTGCAGCTGCTGACGGTGGTGATCCCGCGCCTCGAAGCCCTCAAGAAGGAGGGCCAGGCCGGTCAGGCGAAGATCACGCAGTACACCCGCTACCTGACCGTGGCGCTCGCCATCCTGCAGGGCACCGGCCTGGTGGCCACCGCCCGCAGCGGCTCGCTCTTCCCGAACTGCAGCGCCCGCGGCGAGATCGTCCCGGACCAGGCGATCTTCACCACCATCACGATGGTCATCTGCATGACCGCGGGCACCGCGGTCGTCATGTGGCTCGGTGAGCTGATCACCGACCGCGGCATCGGCAACGGCATGTCGATCCTGATGTTCGTCGCCATCGCCTCCGGCTTCCCGGCCTCCCTGTGGCAGATCAAGCAGTCCGGCAAGATCATGGACGGCTGGCTGGAGTTCGGCCTCGTCATCGCCTGCGGTCTGGCCATGGTGGGCCTGGTGGTCTTCGTCGAGCAGGCGCAGCGCCGCATTCCGGTGCAGTACGCGAAGCGCATGATCGGTCGCCGTTCCTACGGTGGCACCTCGACGTACATCCCGATGAAGGTGAACCAGGCGGGTGTGATCCCCGTCATCTTCGCCTCGTCGCTGCTCTACATTCCGGCGCTGATCGTCCAGTTCAGCAACTCCAACGCGGACTGGGCCGTCTGGATTCAGCGCAACTTCGTCAACGGTGACCACCCGATCTACATCGTCACCTACTTCCTGCTGATCGTCTTCTTCGCCTTCTTCTACGTCGCCATCTCCTTCAACCCCGAAGAAGTTGCTGACAACATGAAGAAGTATGGTGGGTTCATCCCGGGAGTCCGGGCTGGTCGCCCCACCGCGGAGTACCTGAGCTATGTGCTGAACCGCATTACGTGGCCCGGCTCGCTCTACCTGGGCTTGATCGCTCTGGTGCCCACCGTGGCGCTGGTGACGCTCAAAGCAAATCAGAACTTCCCGTTCGGTGGCACCAGCATCCTGATCATCGTGGGTGTGGGTCTCGAGACGGTGAAGCAGATCGAGAGCCAGCTTCAGCAGCGACACTACGAAGGGTTCCTCCGCTGATGCGAATCGTCCTCGTCGGGCCTCCTGGGGCTGGCAAGGGTACGCAGGCCGCGTACCTCGCCAAGAACCTGTCTATCCCGCACATCTCCACGGGCGACCTCTTCCGCGCGAACATCAGCCAGGGCACGCCGCTGGGCCAGAAGGCGCAGGAGTACATGCGTGCCGGTCAGCTGGTGCCGGACGAGGTCACCATCGGCATGGCCAAGGACCGCATGGACCAGTCGGACGCCGCGGACGGCTTCCTGCTGGACGGCTTCCCGCGCAACCTGGCCCAGGCCGAGGCGCTGGACCGGATCCTGGCCGAGAACGAGCAGAAGCTCGACGCCGTCCTGGACCTCGAGGTCCCCGAGGACGAGGTGGTCAAGCGGATCGCCGGCCGTCGGATCTGCCGCAACGACAGCAGCCACGTCTTCCACGTCAGCTACAGCCCGCCGGCCGCGGAGGGCGTCTGCGACGCGTGCGGCGGCGAGCTGTACCAGCGCGATGACGACAGCGAGGACACGGTCCGCAAGCGGCTGGAGGTCTACCACAGCGAGACCGAGCCGATCATCGACTTCTACAAGGCCCAGGGCCTGGTCGTGACCATCTCGGCGCTCGGCAAGGTGGCCGAGGTCACCCAGCGCGCGATGGACGCGCTGCCGGGTGGGGCCTCGAACAAGGACGCGTAGCCGGCTCCCGTCACCGGGACCGGTCCCGCGATCGGCGTCAGACCTGTGCGTACGGCGGCCGAAGCCCTGAGGGGTTTCGGCCGCCGTATGGTGTGACGGGTCCGTCGTGGCCGTGGGCGGCCGGGTGGCGCAAGATGGATGCAGTCGTCGTACAGACACGTACAGGTAGAGGAAGGCGTCAGCGGTAATGGTCGAGATCAAGACCCCCGAGCAGATCGTGAAGATGCGCGAGGCGGGGCTGGTCGTCGCGGCCATCCACCGGGCCTGCGCGGAGGCGGCGGTGCCGGGCGCCACCACCAAGGACCTGGACGACGTGGCCCGCAAGGTCATCGCCGACCACGGCGCGAAGTCGAACTTCCTGGGGTACGGCGGCTTCCCCGCCACCATCTGCACCTCGGTGAACGAGGTCGTGGTGCACGGCATCCCGGACACCGAGACCGTCCTCAAGGACGGCGACATCATCTCCATCGACGCCGGGGCCATCGTGG
This sequence comes from Streptomyces sp. SAJ15, assembly GCF_007595705.1. GTDB lineage: Bacteria > Actinomycetota > Actinomycetes > Streptomycetales > Streptomycetaceae > Streptomyces. The sequence continues at coordinate 181,246 of NZ_NISY01000001.1, forward strand.
ACGGCTGGCACGGGGACGCGGCCTTCACCGCCTTCGTGGGCAGCGGTCACGCACCGGAGCTGGTCGAGCTCAGCCGGGTGACCGAGGAGTCGATGTGGGCGGGCATCGCCGCGGTCCGCAAGGGCAACCGCCTGGTCGACATCTCCCGCGCCATCGAGGGGTACATCCGCCGCCAGCCGCGCCCGGCCGCCGGTGAGCACGGCTCCGGCAAGTTCGGGATCATCGAGGACTACGGCGGGCACGGCATCGGCAGCGAGATGCACATGGACCCGCATCTGCTGAACTACGTCGCCCGCAAGCGCGGCAAGGGCCCGAAGCTGGTGCCCGGCTTCTGCATCGCGATCGAGCCGATGGTCAGCCTCGGCACCGCGAAGACGCATGTGCTCGCCGACGACTGGACCGTCAAGACGGACGACGGCTCCTGGTCCTCGCACTGGGAGCACTCGGTCGCGCTGACCGAGGAGGGCCCGCTGGTGCTCACCGCCGTGGACGGCGGCAAGGCCAAGCTGGCCGAGTACGGCGTCGAGGCCGCGCCCGACCCGCTGGCGTAGCGGTCCGGGGGTGCCGATCGTGGGGGCGCGCGGTGTCCGCGGCGCAACGATCTTTCACTCTCCGACGGCGTATCGATCATGTCCGCCGGGCAGGCTGCCCCGGATTCGTCTTTCTCTCCGGCCTGACGTAGACTGACACGTCGGCTCACGCATGTCTTTCGGCATGCCGAAAGTCGATCAAGGTAGCCGATCCCGAAAGCAGGACATGGCCAAGAAGCAAGGCGCCATCGAAATCGAGGGCACCGTGATCGAGTCTCTGCCGAACGCGATGTTCAAGGTGGAGCTCCAGAACGGTCACAAGGTCCTCGCGCACATCAGCGGCAAGATGCGCATGCACTACATCCGCATCCTGCCCGATGACCGGGTCGTCGTGGAGCTGTCTCCGTACGACCTGACCCGCGGACGGATCGTCTACCGCTACAAGTAGATCTCACGACCCGGAGAGCCTCAGTCCCATGAAGGTCAAGCCGAGCGTCAAGAAGATCTGCGACAAGTGCAAGGTGATCCGCCGCCACGGTCGGGTCATGGTCATCTGCGACAACCTGCGCCACAAGCAGCGCCAGGGCTGACGCACACCGACCTGCACCTCGCAGTTCATCGCGCGACGCATAGCAAACGTTCATACGCAGAGCCCGCCCGGTCACGTCAGTGATTGGCGACACCTCCGGCGGGGGCCGGAGACCTGGACCGTACCTCGTACGGCGGCCAGGAGCGGTTCTGTGGAAGACCCCCGAGTATCAACAGGAGCCAGTCAATGGCACGCGTTTCCGGTGTTGACATCCCGCGCGACAAGCGCGTGGAGGTCGCACTCACTTACGTCTTCGGTATCGGCCGCACCCAGTCGCAGGCGACTCTCGCCGCCACCGGTGTGAACCCGAACACCCGCGTTCGTGACCTGTCCGAGGAGGACCTGGTCAAGATCCGCGAGTACGTGGACGCCAACCTCAAGACCGAGGGTGACCTCCGTCGCGAGATCCAGGCCGACATCCGCCGCAAGGTCGAGATCGGCTGCTACCAGGGCCTCCGCCACCGTCGCGGTCTGCCGGTCCACGGCCAGCGCACCAGCACGAACGCTCGTACCCGCAAGGGCCCGCGTCGCGCGATCGCCGGTAAGAAGAAGCCGGGCAAGAAGTAGTCCACAGCGGACGCTCATCAGCGGTCTTCGCTGTAGGACCGACCACCTCCCTCCTTCAGGAGTAAGACATGCCCCCCAAGGGTCGTCAGGGCGCTGCCAAGAAGGTGCGCCGCAAGGAAAAGAAGAACGTCGCTCACGGCCACGCGCACATCAAGAGCACGTTCAACAACACGATCGTGTCCATCACGGACCCGACCGGCAACGTGATCTCCTGGGCCTCCGCCGGCCACGTCGGCTTCAAGGGCTCGCGCAAGTCCACCCCGTTCGCCGCGCAGATGGCCGCCGAGTCGGCCGCTCGCCGCGCGCAGGAGCACGGCATGCGCAAGGTCGACGTCTTCGTCAAGGGTCCGGGCTCCGGCCGTGAGACCGCGATCCGCTCCCTCCAGGCCACCGGCCTCGAGGTGGGCTCGATCCAGGACGTCACCCCCACCCCGCACAACGGCTGCCGTCCGCCGAAGCGCCGCCGCGTCTGACGCGTCGCGCTCACCCGCGCAGTACGGATACGGGCGGTACGGCTCACCTTCGAGCCGTGCCGCCCGTACCCTCGTCAGTATCAGGGGCGTCAAATAGCGGGCGCCCACGACTGAAGGATCTGATCCACACATGCTGATCGCTCAGCGTCCCTCCCTGACCGAAGAGGTCGTCGACGAGTACCGCTCGCGGTTCGTGATCGAGCCGCTGGAGCCGGGCTTCGGCTACACCCTCGGCAACTCCCTGCGTCGTACGCTCCTCTCCTCGATCCCGGGTGCGGCGGTCACGTCCATCCGCATCGACGGTGTCCTGCACGAGTTCACCACCGTGCCGGGCGTCAAGGAGGACGTCACCGACCTCATCCTCAACATCAAGCAGCTGGTCGTCTCCTCGGAGCACGACGAGCCGGTCGTGATGTACCTGCGCAAGCAGGGCCCCGGCCTGGTCACCGCCGCGGACATCGCCCCGCCGGCCGGTGTCGAGGTGCACAACCCGGACCTGGTCCTCGCCACCCTGAACGGCAAGGGCAAGCTGGAGATGGAGCTGACCGTCGAGCGCGGTCGCGGCTATGTCTCCGCCGTCCAGAACAAGCAGGTGGGCCAGGAGATCGGCCGCATCCCGGTCGACTCCATCTACTCGCCGGTGCTCAAGGTCACCTACAAGGTCGAGGCGACCCGTGTCGAGCAGCGCACCGACTTCGACAAGCTGATCGTCGACGTCGAGACCAAGCAGGCCATGCGCCCGCGCGACGCCATGGCGTCCGCCGGTAAGACCCTGGTCGAGCTGTTCGGTCTGGCCCGCGAGCTGAACGTCGACGCCGAGGGCATCGACATGGGTCCGTCCCCGACGGACGCCGCGCTCGCCGCCGACCTGGCGCTGCCGATCGAGGAGCTGGAGCTCACCGTCCGCTCCTACAACTGCCTCAAGCGCGAGGGCATCCACTCCGTGGGTGAGCTCGTGGCCCGCTCCGAGGCGGACCTGCTCGACATCCGCAACTTCGGTGCGAAGTCGATCGACGAGGTCAAGGCCAAGCTGGCCGGCATGGGCCTGGCCCTCAAGGACAGCCCGCCCGGGTTCGACCCGACCGCTGCCGCCGACGCCTTCGGCGCCGACGACGACGCGGACGCCGGCTTCGTCGAGACCGAGCAGTACTGAGCCATCCGGCTCGCATGACGTCCGGCGGGCATTCGCTCGTCGGTGACTGACACCGGTACCTGGTACGGCCGGTGCAGAGATAGAGGAGAAACACCATGCCGCGTCCCGCCAAGGGAGCCCGTCTGGGCGGCAGCGCCGCGCACGAGCGTCTGCTTCTCGCGAACCTCGCGAAGGCGCTGTTCGAGCACGGCCGCATCACCACGACCGAGGCCAAGGCCCGCCGCCTGCGTCCGGTCGCGGAGAAGCTGATCACCAAGGCGAAGAAGGGCGACATCCACAACCGTCGCCTGGTGCTGCAGACGATCACGGACAAGAGCATCGTGCACACGCTGTTCACCGAGATCGCGCCGCGCTTCGCGGAGCGTCCGGGTGGTTACACCCGTATCACCAAGATCGGCAACCGTCGTGGCGACAACGCCCCGATGGCCGTGATCGAGCTCGTCGAGGGCGAGATCGCCAAGAAGGCGACCGTTGCCGAGGCCGAGGCCGCGACCAAGCGCGCCGTCAAGGAGGCCGACGAGGCCGAGGCCAAGGCGGACCTGACCAAGGACGAGGCCGCCGAGGCCCCGGCCGAGGAGAACAAGGACGCCTGAGCCCCTTGAGGCCGGTGTGCGGGCCCGCCCCCATTTCTGGGGGCGGGCCCGTTCCGTTCAGCAGAGCGCTGTGAGAGGAAGAGTGACGTGAGCGACGAAGCGGCGCCCGGCTTCGTACGGGTCCGGCTGGACCTGAGTTACGACGGCAAGGAGTTCTCCGGCTGGGCCAAGCAGCGCGGGCAGGGCACCCGCACGGTCCAGGGCGAGCTGGAGGACGCGATCCGCACGGTGACGCGGTCCGCCGAGACGTACGAGCTGACCGTGGCCGGCCGCACCGACGCCGGGGTGCACGCCCGCGGCCAGGTGGCCCACGTCGATCTGCCCGTGGAGCTGTGGGCCGAGCACCGCGACAAGCTGCTGCGCCGACTGGCCGGCCGGCTCCCGCATGATGTGCGGGTGTGGCGGGTCGCCGAGGCGCCGCCCGGCTTCAACGCCCGCTTCTCCGCGATCTGGCGCCGCTACGCCTACCGGGTGGTGGACCACCCCGGTGGGGTCGACCCGCTGCTGCGCGGCCATGTGCTGTGGCACGACTGGCCGCTGGACGTGGACGCGATGAACGAGGCGGCGCGCGGGCTGCTGGGCGAGCACGACTTCGCCGCGTACTGCCGGCGGCGCGAGGGCGCGACGACCATCCGCACCCTCCAGGAGCTGAGCTGGGAGCGGGACGCGGACGGCGTCATCACCGCGACGGTGCGGGCCGACGCCTTCTGTCACAACATGGTCCGCTCCCTGGTGGGCGCCCTGCTCTTCGTGGGCGACGGCCACCGCCCGCCGCGCTGGCCGGCCACGGTGCTGGCCGCGCGGGTGCGCGACTCGGCGGTGCATGTCGTACGGCCGCACGGGCTGACCCTGGAGGAGGTCGGCTACCCGGCCGACGACCAGCTGGCGGAGCGTAACAAGGCGGCGCGGAACAAGCGGTCGCTGCCGGTCGTCGCCGGATCCGGCGCCGCCGGCTGCTGCTGACGCCGCATCACCGGCCGACGGCACCCGCCCGGTGGCGGTGCGGGCGCCGTGCGCCGGCGGGCTACGCGCTCTGCTCCGGCACCGGCCCGGAGCTGACGGCCAGGTCGTTGGTGACGGTGAAGTACGGACGGACCCGGGCCAGTCGCGGCTCTCCTGACGCCCCGTCCGTCGACGGCACGTCGGCGAACGGATAGACGTCGGTCTTGTTGCGCTCGACGATGTCGCCGGTGAGCCGGCCGATGCGGATCGGCCGGGTGCCCGGGGCCAGCCGCAGCGAGAGGTCCCAGACCGCGTTCTCCTCGCGCACGGCGGCCAGTGTGCCGGTGTAGGGGACGGTGAACCGGAAGGTGGTCTCGTCCACCACGGTGACGTCGGTGTCGAAGGCGGGGTTCGCGGCCACCCGCGGCACCGCGGCGACCACCGGCAGATCGGCCGCGGTGAACCGGGCGCCGTGCAGGGTGCCCTCGACGGTGACCGAGCCGCCGTCGAGGCTGAGGCTGCGGGCCTCGGCGTGCGCGGGGCGCAGCCAGGTGCGGATCGACAGGCAGTTCTTGACGGTGGTGTAGGGGATCCACCAGGCGAACGGGGCGTCGGGCAGCGGCGCCAGATCGACCAGGCCGCGCTGCTCCACGATCTCGGAGGCGACCCGACGGCGGGCGTTGTCGTCGCGCCGGACCACATGGAAGTCCCAGCGCCCCTCGACCAGCCGGTGCTCGCGGCGGGATATTCGGGCGGTCCAGGGGCCCTTGTCGTTCTCCGGGCGCTGGATGGGCACGGCGATCTGCCGCGGGTCGTCGCCGCGCAGGGTGGCGGTGAGCAGCAGGTTCTCTCCGGACATGCCGGAGCGGTTGAGCAGCACCACGAGGTCGCCGGCGGCGTCCACCCGGCAGGTCGCCTTGGGGCGCAGCGGCTTGGCCCGCAGCGGCCGGGCCACGGCGGCGAGCGCGGTGGCGGTGGCGGACGGCTGGGCCCCGTGCTTCTGGGGCGCCGGGGTGCCGTGCATCCGGCGGCGCAGCGGTCGCACGATCCGGCCGGCGGTGCGGCGCAGCCGGCGGGTGAGCGGGGTGCGGGGGGCGGCGGGCCGGACCCGCTGCACGGTGGGCGTGGCGGCGACCTCCTCCTCCCCACGCAACTCGGCGACCAGCTGCTCGTAGAGCTTGGCGATGCTCTGGGGGGCGTACCGCTGCACGTTCACCTGGGCGGCGGCGCCCATGGCGTGGCGCAGCCGGTCGTCGTCGATGAGGGTCAGCAGCCCCTTGGCGATGGCGTCGACGTCGCCGACCGGGACCAGCAGGCCGTCCTTGCCGTGGTCGATGATCTCGCCGGGCCCGTGCGGGCAGTCGGTGGCGACCACCGGGGTGCCGCACTGCATGGACTCCACGATCGTCATGCCGAAGGACTCCTCGCGGGAGGTGACGGCGGCGATCGAGCCCTTGGCCCACTCGGGCTCGATGGGGGAGTAGGGGCCCATCAGGAAGACGTGGTCGCTGAGGCCGAGCCGGTCGATCTGGGCGCGCAGCTTGGCGCGCTCCGGTCCGCGTCCGTAGATCCGCAGCTTCCAGTCCGGCCGCTCGTCGACCACCTGGCGGAAGGCGTCCACCAGCAGGTCGTACCGCTTCACCGGGATCAGCCGACCGGCGGCGACGACCAGCTTGGCGTTGCCGTCGGAGGGTTCGACAGGGGCGGCCGGGGAGGCGTTGGGGATGCACATGATGCGCGTCGTGGCGTGCGGGAACCGCTCCCGGTGGGTGACCGCGTCCGCCTCCGAGACGGTGGTGTGCGCGTCCAGCTTGGGGATGGCGGCGTCCTGCGCGGCCCGGATCCTCGGCTCGTGGGTGCCGTAGATGCGGTGCTCCTGACCGATCCGCAGATAGCGGCCGGGGATGCCGAACTCGGCCAGGTACATCACCAGTCCGGGACGGGTGGCGACCACGGCCTCCGCGTCGGTGGTCCTCAGATACTCGGCGACGCGCTCGTCGGTGAGCTGGTCGAAGCTGGCCCCGTTGGCCTCCACCGGCGGCACGAGCGAGGTCGGCTTGCCGATCAGCTCGTGCCCGGCGTCGCTGCCCTTGACCCCCTCGCGCTTGTCGATCAGAGGGGTCAGCCGGACCTTCCGGCTGAGCGGCAACCGGGGTTCGTCCTGGGTGCGCCACACGGTCACGATCTCGACGTCATGGCGGGCGGCCAGGGCGTTCGCCGCGTTGAAGGTCGCCCGGATGGTGCCGCCGATGCCGTAGGCGTTCTGCAGCAGAAACGCAATCCTCATGGTGGTGTGCGCGCGGCGCCCCCGCGGCCGCGGCGCCCTCCCCTCCGCCGTACGCTCCGCGGATTTCCCTCTGGTGATGGGAGCCGGTCCGCGGGGGCAGGATGCGGACCGGCTGGTGAATAAGACTGGTCAGCGAAGGAAAGGTTGCTTTTGGGGGGAGTGATGGGGGATGAGCCACATTGGGGGAATGGGAGGCAACCTTTGACGGAGTTCTGTCATCAGGCCCCGATAGTCGGGTTCCGCGGAACTCCGTTGCCGCGGAGAAGAGTTGCCCCTAGTCCTCGGTTTCGTGGTCGCGGGCGCTGAGGGTGAGGTTGTTGCCGGCGTTGAAGTACGGCCGAAACCGGGTCGCCCCCCGCTCGGGGTGGTCCATGAGGGTGGCCGGGTGGACGTCGGTCGACTTCCGGTCCGGCACGTCCCCGGCGATGCGGCCGATGGGGATCGGCCGGGCGTCGGGCGCGGTGAGCAGCCGCAGGTCCCACAGGTCCTGCTCGACGCTGCGTCGGGCGAGGGCGTTGGGGTAGGGCAGGGTGAACTCGAAGCGGGTGGCGTCCAGGGGACGGGCCGGCATGACGATGTCGTACGCGCGGTCCTGCCGGGAGGCGGCGACGACGACGGCCTCCGAGGTCAGCTCGGTCGCCTGCGCGGTGGTGGCGCGGTGCAGCGCCGCGGTGGCGGTGAAGGCGTTCTGACCGACCACCACCTCCTCCACCTCCGCGTGGGCCGGCCGTAGCCAGGCCCGCAGGGCGAGGTAGCCGTCGCTGGTGGTGTAGGGGATGAGGGCGGACACGCCGCGGGAGCCGGTGGCCAGCGGCAGCGTCACCAGCCGTGCCTGCTCCACCAACTCGGCGGTGAGCCGGCGCCGCTTGTCGGTGTCGCGCACCGCGACGTAGCAGTCCCAGCGGCCCTCGGGCAGCACGTGCTCGGCGCGCTGCAGCGTGACGGTGGTCCAGGCGCCCGTCTCATCCGTCGTCAGCAGCGGCAGCCGTATCTCGCGCTTCTCCGGGTCGCGGCGCAGCCGGGTGACGAAATCGAGCGGCCCGTCGGGTAGCTCGGCGGTGCGCAGCCGCACGGTCACCCCGCCCTGCGCGGTGGCGCGGGCGTGCGCGCGGGTGACGGCGGGGGCGGCGGGGGCGGCCTCCGGAGCCTCCTCGACCTGCGGGGCGGGGGTGGTGTCGGGCAGGGCCCGCCGCAGGCTGGAACGCATCCGGCGCAGCAACCCGGCCGGCCGCGGCTGCTCCCGGTCCTGTCGGCGGCCCGCGCGGAGTTCCTCGATGAGGCGCTCGTAGCGGCCGGCGATGACGGCGGGGTCGTAGGTCGCCGCCGTCGTGCGGGCCTTGGCCGCCATGCGAAGGAGCGTGTCGCGGTCGTCGATCAGCCGGAGCAGCGCGGCGGCGTAGGCGTCGACGCCGCCGTCCAGGGGGACGAGGACGCCGTCCTCCCCGTTCGTGATGATCTCGCCGGGGCCGTACGGGCAGTCGGTGGCGACCACCGGCACCCCGCAGTGCATGGCCTCGACGATCGTCATGCCGAAGGACTCGGCGTCCGAGGAGACGGCGGCGATCGCGCCCTTGGCCCACTCGGTCTCGATGGGGGAGACGGCCCCCATCAGCCGCACCCGGTTGTACAACCCCAGCCGGTCGATGCGCTTGCGCAGCGCGTTCTTCTGCTTGCCCCGCCCGTAGATCCGCAGGCTCCAGTCCGGGCGCTCCGCCGCCACCTTGGCGAAGGCGTCGATCAGCCGGTCGTAGCGCTTGACCTCCACCAGCCGCCCGGCGGCCACGATCACCTTCGAGGCGTTGTCGGACGGCTCGACGGCGGGCGACGGCACGCCGTTGGGTATGCACAGGATCCGCGTCGACACCCGCGGCAGCGCGTCCCGGTAGATCCCGGCGTCCGCCTCCGACACGGTGACGAAGGCGTCGAGCTCGGCGAGCGCGGCGTTCTGGTCCTCGCGCATCCGCTCCACGTGCGAGTTGAACGTCAGATGCTCCTGCCCGATCCGCACCAGCCGCTCGTCGCCGTACCGCGCGAGGTAGCCGTTGAGGACGGGCCGCGTCGCGATGACCACGTCGGCGTCGGTGGATCGCAGATACGCCGCGACGCGCTCGTCGGTGAGCCGCGACGGCGGCATGGGACCGAAGGCGACCCCGGTGTCCTGCCACATCGCGCTCGGGTCCTTCGCGGCCGGCTCCTCCCCGTCGTAGCCGGCCGACTCGGGCCGCCAGTCGATGAGCGGCACCAGACGCACGTTCTCGGCGATGTCCAACTGGGGCGCGTCCGCGGGCTGGTACACGCTGGCGATCTCGACCGTGTGACGTTCGGACAGCGCGCGGGAGAGGTTGACGGTCGATCGGATCGTCCCGCCGATCCCATACGCGTTGTAAATCAGGAAGCTGATCTTCACTTGTCGTTTCCCCAGGTCACGGGGCCTGCGCGGGGTTTGCGCACGGCCGTGGTCGCCTAGGGGCGCCGCGATTATGACGGAGTGCGCCCGTATGTGGGAGTCGCTGTGGGCGTGGGGTGGTTGCTTGGCGGGTGCGAAGTGTGATCACGGTCATAGGGGGCGCATCCGGCTCTGAGTCGCCGTGGCTCCCATGAGCGAAAACTGACTGAATCGGTTTCCTTGGGCACTAAACGGCGACGTATGTCACATGAGAGCTTGAGTGACATAAAGGATGATCTGTCCTTTATTTTTCGTTTACTGACATAGACCAGAGCGTCACCGCTGCTCTACGTTCTGTCCTTGACCTGGCCACTTGGTCTTCACAATGTGGCCATATGGGCTTGGGGAGGGCCCGGGGGATGTTTCGTCATGCGCGCAGACGCGGCCGGCTTCGTATGGCCGTCGGTGGGCTGGGGGTGAGCCTGTCGATGGGCTTGCTGCCCGGTGGGTTGAGTGAGGCCGCGGCGGAGACGGCGGTGAGGGCCGGGCCCTCGGCGGTGTCGGGGCCGGGGGTCGACGACACGGGATCGGACGGCGCGGGGAGCTCTCAGACGTCCCCTGAGGACGAGGCGCTGGAGCAGGCCAAGCGCACCGGGGAGAAGGTCGAGGTAGCGGCGTTGCGCGGGGAGACCCGCGACGTCTTCGCCACTCCCGACGGCCAGTTCGAAGCAAACGAGTACCTGCGGCCGGTGCGGGCGCGGGTCGGCGGTGAGTGGAAGCCGGTCGACACGGACCTGGCGAAGGACGGCGACGGGATGGTCGCCCCGAAGGTCGCGACGGTGGACGTGGCGTTCTCCGGCGGCGGCAAAGGCCCGATGGTGCAGCTGCAGCGCGTCGGCCGCGAGCTGTCCCTGTCCTGGCCGACCGAGCTCCCCGCGCCGACGCTGGACGGTGCGACCGCGACGTATCCGGAGGTGCTGCCAGGTGTGGACCTCCGGCTGTCGGCGCAGGTCGACGGCTTCTCGCAGCTGCTGGTGGTGAAGTCGGCCGAGGCGGCCGCCAACCCGGAACTGGAGAAGCTGCAGCTGAGGATGGCCGCCGACGGGGTGCAGGTGCAGAAAACCGCCACGGGCGGCCTGGAGGCGATCGACGAGGGCGCGAAGACGGCGGTGTTCGAGGCGTCGGCGCCGTTGATGTGGGACTCGAGTGCCGCGGCACCGAAGGCGGCGCTCGACGCGGCGGCGCTCAAGGCGTCGGGGCTCAGGGCGGTGGCGCCCAAGGCTGAGACGCGGAAGGCCCGGGAGGCGGCCGAGCCCGGAAACGCGACGCGGGAACCGGGCGCGGGCGAGTCGGGGAAGCTGGCGCCCATCGACGTGGACGTGCCCGCCAGTGGCGAGCGGCTGGTGCTGACCCCCGACCACGAGGTCCTCAAGGGTCGGGACACGGTCTACCCCGTCTACCTCGACCCGCAGTGGCACACGCCGCGTGCCACGGCCTGGACGATGGCGTCGAAGTACTGGGCCAACGCCCCGCAGTGGAAGTTCAACGGTAAGTCCGACGAGGGCCTGGGCTACTGCGAGTGGCACTACTGCAACCCGCAGGACACCAAGCGGCTCTTCTACCGCATCCCGACGTCCACATACGCCGGCAAGACGGTGCTGTCCGCTGAGTTCGTGGTCCGCAACACCTGGTCGGCGTCCTGCTCCGACCGCGAGGTGCAACTGTGGCGGACCAAGGACATCGACGCGTCGACCACCTGGAACTCGCAGGATCATTCAAACTTCTGGTTGGACAAACTGGCGACACGGTCCTTCGCGTACGGCTGGGACGGCTGCGCCGCTGGTGACGCCGAGTTCGACGTGAAGAGCGCGGTTCAGGAGGCGGCGAACAAGAAGTGGCCCACGATGACCTTCGGGCTGCGCGCCACCAGTGAGTCCGACCGCTATGCCTGGAAGCGGTTCTCCGACAAGGCGCACCTGCGGGTGAAGTACAACCGGGCACCCCGGCAGATCAAGACGAGCCAGCTCCTCATGGAGTACGGCGGCAGGTGCGTGGGGCCGGACGACGCGCCCCGCGTTCGCAGCAACGGCTGGCTCCACGCGAACAACGTCACCGACCCGGACGGCGACAGGGTCTCGGTGGAGTTCCAGGCCGCGTGGGACTCCGGAGACGGCAAGGGCACCATTCCCCGCTGGAAGCCGGGCCGGACGAATTCGAAGAAGTCGGGTTCGGACTTCCGGGCCCACCTCCCGGCCACGATCCCGATGAACAAGACGATCGCGTGGTACGTCCGCTCCTACGACGGGTCCCAGTACTCCCCGTGGTCGTCCGCGGGATCGCCGACCAGCTGCTACTTCTCCTACGACTCCAGTGTGCCCAAGGCCCCGGGCGTGTCCTCGGACCAGTACCCGGCTTCCGACCCGGAGAACCCGGACGACCCGTGGCTCGACGGGGTGGGCCAGTACGGCGACTTCACCCTTGATTCCTCCTCCGCGGACGTCACCCGGTACCGGTACGGGATCAACCAGAGTCCGTCGGCCAAGAACGAGATCACGACCTCCGGCGGCGCCGCCAAGGTGGTGAAGGTCCTGCCGGCGAAGCCCGGACTGAACTTCGTCACCGCCCAGGCTTTTGACAAGGCCGGAAACGCCTCGGAGATCCGTACCTATCAGTTCCGCGTCAAGGCCGGGCAACCGGAGCGCGCGATCTGGCGGTTCGACGAGGACCCGAGAGCGACGGCCGCCGCGGGCTCCGCGCCGCCCCGTGCCACGAGACTGCACGGCGGAGCGCAGCTGGGCGTCCCGGGCGCGATGGGCACGGCGCTGAAGCTGGACGGGACCACGGGATACGCCAGCACGGACACCCCGGTGGTGGACACCCATGGTGGCTTCACCGTCTCCGCCTGGGTGAACCTCTCCGAAGTCCCGAAAGACCGCGGGGCGGTCGTCGCCGCGCAGCCGGGCAACCACCGGCCGGGCTTTGAGCTGTACTACTCGTCCGCGTACCAACGGTGGGCGTTCAACCAGTGGGCCTCGGACGATCCCCAGGCCCGCATCGTCCGCGTGATGCCGGCACAGCCGGGCGGCGTGAAGGCCGGCCAGTGGACCCACCTGGTGGGCACGTACGACTCCGTCGCGCAGCGGCTGAAGCTGTTCGTCAACGGCAAACAGGTGGGGGAGACCGCGCACACCACCGCGTGGAACGCGCGCCGCGGCTTGCAGATCGGCGCGACCGGTTACGACGGCAAGCCGGACCTGTTCTTCCCCGGCACCATCGACGAGCTGCAGATCTTCGACAAGGGCATCGCGCCGGAAGAGGTCGAGCGGCTTTACGCCAAGCAGCGCGTCGGCGACCCGGGGCGGCCCGCCGTCGCGGTCTTCGGCCTGGACGAGCAGGCCGGTGACGCAACCGTGAACGGCTACGGCGACGTCCTGCCCGCCCGGTTCCACGGCGGCGCCAAGGCCGGAACGCCGGGCATCTCGCGCAAGGCTCTGTGGCTCGACGGAGTGGACGACTACGCCCGCGTCGGCGTACCCCACCTCAACACCACGCGCAGCTTCGCGGTGTCGCTCTGGGCGAAGCTGCCCAAGACCAAGCCAGACCGGGCGGCGGTCGCCATCGCACAGAGCGGCAACCAGAAGGCGGGCTTCGAGCTGTACTACTCGTCCGCGTACGACCGGTGGGTGCTCAACCAGCACTCGGCGGACACCGCGGACGCCACCTCCGTACGCGTCATGCAGCCGGACGGCGCCAAGGCGTACGCCAACTCGTGGACTCACCTCGTCGGCGTGCACGACACGATCGCCGACACCCTGACCCTGTACGTGAACGGCACGTCGGCCGGCTCGGTGAAGCTCGGCGGCTCCTGGGGCGCGGCCGGACCCATGTTCGTCGGCGCGGGTGCCTCCGCGCAGACTCCGGGCAATTTCTTCCAGGGCCAGATCGACGACGTGCGTCTCTTCGCCCGGCCGGTCTCATCCGGCGAGGTGCGCCAGCTGTTCAAACAAAGCCCGGAGGTCAAGGGGCGCTGGCGCTTCGAGGAAGCCTCGGGCACGCCGCTCACCTCGCCCGATGATCTCCCCAAGGACGGCAATCCGATGAAGCTGGTCGGCAGCGCGACTGTCGGTAGGGGAAGGGTCGAGAAGGGCGCGCTCCAACTGGACGGGGTGAACGACTACGCGGCCTCGGACACGGTGCCGGTCGACACCAGCGGCAGCTACACGGTCACCGCCTGGGCGCAGGCCGCCGCCACCCCCAGGAAGAGCGCCGCCCTGGTGAGCGCCGAGGGAAGCCATCACAGCGGCTTCGTCGTGCGGTACGTGCCGGACGCGGGCCAGGCCACCGGACGGGGGCGCTGGCGGATCACGCTGCCGAACAAGGACGCCGCGGACGCCTCGCTGGCGCACGTGGACAACGACCAGTTCTCCAGCGTGACGGACTGGACCCATCTGGCCCTGGTCTACGACGGCTTCGCCAAGGAAGCACGCCTGTACGTGGACGGCCGACTGCAGGAGATCGCCTGTAGCGATGCCAACGGCGACGGGGAGGCGGACGACTCGACGTGCGCCGACCGGGTGCCGTGGGCGGAGAACGTGCTGACGTTCCAGGCGACGAAGTCCCTGCAGATCGGCCGGGCGAAGTCCGCGGGCGCCTGGGGGGAGTACTGGCCGGGATCGGTCGACGACGTCTGGACCTTCCAGGGATCCCTGTCCGAGAGCCAGATCGCGCGGCTGGCACAGGCCAGGCTCGGGATGCCCACCGAAGTACCGAGCGACTGACGCCTGAGCCGTTGACGAACACCGTCGCGCCGGAGCCATGAGCTCCGGCGCGCGGTCAGCGCTGCCATATCGGCGCTGCAAGGAGAAGAGGGATGAGGGGATGAGGGGTAGGCCGAGGCTCCGGAGACGCGGCGTGCTGCGTCGCAGAGGGGCGATGGCGATATCCGCCGTCATGATCGCCACGCTGCTGCAGGCCGTGACCGCTCCGCAGAGCGTGGCGGACGACGAGGGGCGTCCTGATCTGCCGGTCGCGGAACAGCCGGTCGAGGGCGGTGACGCGGGTGCGGGCAAGCCACGGACCCTGGAGAAGGGGCCGAAGGTGCCACAGCGGGCACCGAAGGCGGTGTGGCCCAAGGGCGGCTCGGCCGTGGTCCCCGCGCCGGAGACGTCGCTGAAGCGCTCGACGGGGTTCACCCGCGCCGGCGATCTGCCGATCTCTCTCGCGCCGGCAGCCGGCTCCGCGGGGTCCGCCAAGGCCGCGGCCCCGAAGGACACCACCCGCCCTGGTGTCGAGGTGCGGGTGCTGGACCGCAAGCAGACGGCGCGCGCCGGAGTGGACGGCCTGCTCTTCCGCCTCACCCCGAAGACCCAGGGCAAGGCCGCGGCCGCGTCCGGCGGTAAGCACGCGGTGAGCGTGGACTACTCCGCCTTCGCCGAGGCGTTCGGCGGCGGCTACGCCTCCCGGTTGAGCCTCCTTGAGCTGCCCGCCTGCGCCCTGACCACGCCGGACAAGGCCGGCTGCCGCACCGGCAAGCCGGTGCCGGCCGTCAACGACACGGAGAAGCGGACGCTCACCGCCTCCGCCGTGCCGCTGCGCGCCCGCGGAGCGACCGTGCTGGCCGCGGTCGCCGCCGAGAAGAGCGAGAAGGGCGATTACAAGGCCACCTCGCTGTCTCCCTCCGCGACCTGGTCGACCGACCTGAACACCGGCAACTTCGGCTGGTCGTACGACATGCCCGTGCCGGAGGTGCCGGGCGGGCTGAAGCCGAACGTGGGCCTCTCGTACTCCTCGAGCGCCATCGACGGCCGGACCGGAGGCACCAACAACCAGTCCTCGTGGGTCGGCGACGGCTTCGACCTGTGGCCGGGCTACATCGAGCGCCGCTACAAGCCGTGCTCCGAGGACGGCGTCAAGAACAGCGACGGCAACAAGCCCGGCGACCTGTGCTGGGGCTATGACAACGCCTTCATCTCGTTCAACGGCAAGAGCGGCGAGCTGGTGCCGACCGGCAAGGACGAGTGGAAGCTCAAGCAGGACGACGGAACCAGGATCAAGCGCCTGACCGGCGCCGCCCGTGACAACGGCGACGACGACAACGAGTACTGGCGTCTGATCGACCCGCACGGCGTGAAGTACTACTTCGGCTACCACAAGCTCAACGGCTGGGCGTCCGGCAAGCAGACCACCGACTCGACGTGGACCACGCCGGTCTACGGAGACGACTCCGGCGAGGCGTGCCACGCCGCCGCGTTCAAGGACGCCTGGTGCCAGCAGGCCTGGCGCTGGAATCTCGACTACGTCGTGGACACCCACGGCAACGCGCTGGCGTACTACTACAAGAAGGAGTCCAACTCCTACGGCCGCAACCTCAAGGACGAGGACGACACCCCGTACGTGCGCGGCGGCTACCTGGACCGCATCGAGTACGGGCTGAACTACACCGACCTGTACAAGGACAAGGCGCTGGCGAAGGTCACCTTCGCCAACACCGAACGGTGCATTCCCCAGTCCGGCGTGACCTGCGCGGCGGACACCATCGACAGCAAGCGTCAGTACTGGTACGACACGCCCTGGGACCTGAACTGCAAGGCGGGCACCAAGTGCGACCAGGGTCGGCTGTCACCGACCTTCTGGACCCGCAAGCGGCTGACCGAGGTCACCACCCAGGTCCTCAAGGACGGGGCGTACGCCAAGGTCGACTCCTGGAAGCTCGGTCATCGCTGGGGCACGGCCGACGTCGACTACCAACTGCTGCTCGACTCGGTCCAGCGCACCGGGCACACGTCGACCACTCCCCTCACCCTTCCGAAGACGACGTTCGCCTACACCCAGCTGGCCAACCGGCTCGACAAGACCGGGGACGGCAAGGCCCCCTTCATCAAGGCCCGGGTCTCCACGGTCGCCGACGAGGTCGGCGGTCAGCTCGACGTCGACTACTCGGCTCCTGCCTGCTCCCGGGACAGCCTGCCGACGCCGCAGACGAACACCACCCGCTGCTTCCCGCAGTTCTCCGGAGGCGACTCGACGGACGAGCCGGAGAAGGAGTGGTTCAACAAGTACGTGGTCGACTCGGTCACCGAGACCGACCGTACCGGCGGGGCTCCGGACCAGGTCACCCGCTACACCTACCTCGACGGCGCCGCCTGGCACTACGACGACGATGACGGCCTGACCAAGGAGAAGCACAAGACCTGGTCGCAGTGGCGCGGCTACGGGCACGTGCGGGTGCAGACCGGCGGCCAGGAGGCGGCCGGCGGGATGAAGTCGCAGAAGGAGCACTACTTCCTACGCGGCATGGACGGGGACCGAGAGGCCCCGTCCGGCGGGACGAGGTCCGTGAAGGTCTCCCTCAGCACGGGGGAAGGTGACCCGATCACCGACCATGACGCGCTCGCGGGCTTCGAGTACAAGACCGCCGCGTTCTCCGGGCCGGGCGGAAAGGTCCTGGAGAAGACCGTGAACCGCCCTTGGCACCACCAGACCGCCGAGCGCAAGCGGTCCTGGGGCACGGTCACCGCGAACTTCACCGGCAAGGCCCACACCAGGAACTTCACCTCCCTTGACGGAGGGAACGGAGACGACTGGCGCACCACCGGTACCGCGACGAGTTTCGACACGGTCGCAGGCCGGGCCACCCAGGTCGACGACTTCGGGGACGACTCGACCGCCAAGGACGACCAGTGCACGCGTACGACGTACGCGGACAACCCGGGTGCCAACATCCTGACGCTGCCCTCCCGGGTGGAGACCGTCGCGGTCAGGTGCGACGGCACCCCCGACCGCCTCAACGACGTCATCTCGGATGTCCGCACCGCCTATGACGGCGGCGACTACGGCGCCGCCCCGACGAGGGGCGACGCCACCGCGACCGCGACGCTCAAGGAGTACGACGGCACGAAGGCCACCTACCTGGAGTCAGGCGCCACGTACGACTCCTACGGCCGCTCGCTGACCGCGACCGACATCACCGCGACGGTCACCGCGACCGGAACCGGGGCTCCGACGCGGGTCGCCCGTACCGACGGCCGCACGACGACGACGACCTACAGCCCGGCCACCGGCTTCCCGACGCAGTCCAAGGTCACCACACCGCCCGCCAAGAAGGGCGACGAGTCCACCGAGCAGACCACCACCACGGAGCTGGAGCCGCTGCGCGGCCAGCCCGCCGCTCAGATCGACACCAACAACAAGCGCACCGACTTCGCGTACGACGCGCTGGGCCGATCCACCAAGGTGTGGCTGGCCAACCGCCGCACCGACATGCTGCCGAGCTACGAGTTCAGCTACTTCGTCGAGGAGGGTCAGCCGGTCGCGGTCCGCACCCAGACCCTGACTCAGGGCGGCGGCGCGCAGATCCCGTCCTTCACGCTCTACGACGGATTCCTGCGCGATCGGCAGACCCAGGCGCCCGGCCCCAACGGCGGTCGCCTGCTCACCGACGTCTTCTACGACGAGCGGGGCCTCACCGCCAAGACCTTCGCCCCCTACTACACCGAGGGGAACCCCCAGAAGGGTCTCTTCAAGCCCGAGAACGCGCTGAGCGTCGAGACCCAGACCCGCCACTCCTACGACGGCCTGGGCCGGGAGACCGAGGCCAAGCAGATCGCCGGCAACGGCGACGGCGGCAAGGAACTGGCCGTCACCCGCACCCAGTACGGCGGTGACCGCACCACCGTCATCCCGCCGGAAGGCGGCACGACCACCACCACGGTCATCGACGGTCGCGGCCGCACCGTCGAGCTCCTCCAGCACACGCAGCGCGACGGGCGAGGCCCGGTCGACCGGACGACGTACGCGTACCACCCGGCCGGCCAGCTCGCGAAGGTCACCGACCCGGCCGGAAACGTGTGGCAGTACGGCTACGACCAGCTCGGCCGCAAGACGCACGACAAGGACCCGGACAAGGGCGTCACGACCAGCTGGTATGACGACCACGGTCAGCTGACCCAGACCAAGGACGCCAAGAACAGCATCCTCGTCAGCGTCTACGACGGCCTCGGCCGCCGCACCGAGCTGCGTGAGGGCGCGGCCGACGGCAAGCTGCGGGCGCGGTGGACCTACGACACCGTCAGCGGCGCCAAGGGACAGCTCGCCGAGTCCACCCGTTACGTGGGCAGCGCGGCGTACACGACCCAGGTCACCGAGTACGACCGGCTGTACCAGCCGACCATGACGGCCGTCGTCATCCCCGAAAGTGAAGGCAGGCTCGCGGGCACCTACCAGTCCGCGACCCGCTACCACGCCAACGGCCTCGTGGCCGGATTCGAGTACTCGCCGGCGGGCTCCCTGCCCAGCGGCTCGGCGACGTACCAGTACGAGGACGGCACGCTGCGCCGGATCAAGGCGTCCGACAACCGGGGCATGGCAGCCACCACCACCTACAGCCTGACCGGCAAGCCCCTGCAGTACGAGATAGGCGGCAGCACCACCGGTGACAAGAAGACGTGGGTGACCAACACCTACGAGTGGGGCACCCAGCGCCTGTCCAGCAGTCGGGTGGACCGCCAGGACGTTCCGGGCGTCGACCAGTTCGCCACCTACGGCTACGACCCGATCGGCAACGTCACCTCGGTCTCCGACACTTCCCGCTCGGGCACCGACACCCAGTGCTTCGCCTACGACCACCTGCGACGCCTGACCGAGGCGTGGACCGAGTCCGCGAAGTCGTGTTCGAACGACCCGTCCGCCGAGGCGATCGGCGGCCCGGCCCCGTACTGGCTGTCCTACACCTACGACAAGGTCGGCAACCGTCTCACCGAGACGCAGCACAACCCTGCGGGCGGTGACGCCAAGGACACCACACGTCGCTACATCTACCCGTCGCCGGGGAGCGCCCAGCCGCACACCCTGACCCAGGTCGACACGACCGGCCCCACGGGCACGGCCAAGGAGACCTACACATACGACGCCACCGGCAACACCGAGGAACGCAAGCTCCGCGGCACGGCGCAGAAGCTCGACTGGGACGCCGAAGGCCGACTCACGAAGGTCACCGACCCGGTCGAGGGCGGTGCTGCCAAGGTCACCGAGTACCTCTACGACGCCGACGGCAACCGCCTCATCGGTCGCACCCCCACGGAGACCACCCTCTACCTCGGCCACACCGAGGTGACCCTCCCCAAGGGCGCCACCAAGCCGAAGGCCACCCGCTACGCCGACCTCGGCGGCGGCCACCAGGCCGTCCGCACCGACGACGACAAGGTCTCCCTCACCCTCGCCGACCACCACGGCACCGCCCAACTCGCCGTCGATGGACCGACCTTCGAGCTGACGCAGTGGAGGAGCGCGCCGTTCGGCGCGACGCGCGGGGACAAGGCGAAATCGTGGCCGGGGACGCGCGGGTTCGTCGGCGGAACGATCGACACAAGCACGGGGCTGACACACCTGGGGGCGCGGGAGTACGACCCGGCGATCGGCCGGTTCATTTCGGTGGATCCGATCATGGATCTGACCGATCCGCAGCAGATTCACGGCTACAGCTACGGCAACAACAACCCGCTGACTTTCTCGGACCCGTCAGGCATGCTCTTTCATGACCCAGTGATCGACATCACCGACTGGGTGGAAAAGAACGGTGGGTCTTCTCCGGCTCCGCACACTGGCTCCCGAGAGGGCACTGATTGTAGCGGAGCTTGCGCTGCGGCGTTCGATAAGACCCTCGAGCAGCTGCAAGGGGGTTGGACCGGCGACCCGCAAACCAGTTGCGGTTCCACGACTGGCGGAAGCACGTGTCCGGGACGAGAGGCAAATTATCGTGCATCTGCCGGCTGGGACTTCGGTTTCAGTTTCGTCCAGGCCGTGGTCATTCCGGACTTCGAAGAGCCGAGGAAGTGCAAGGGTGGACAGCTCTCTGGCTGTGCCTGGAGTGCGGCCGAACTTCCCTGGTTCAGGTGGGCCAAGCCGTTCAAGTGGGGGAAGAAGGGCGGGAAAGCCGGAAAGAAGGCAGACAGTGTCACCCCCTGTAGCCGTGACAGCTTTCTCCCGGGTGCTACAGTTCTTCTGGCTGACGGCACTCGGAAGAATATTGAAGACGTCAAGGTAGGCGACAAGGTCGCGGCGACAGATCCTGAAACGGGTGAAACCAGCACCCGCGAAATCGTCGCGACCATCATCACCGAGGACGATAAGCAGTTCACCGACCTCACCATTGCCGGCAAGGCCGGCGAATCCTCCATCATCGCCACCGACCACCATCCGTTCTGGAGTCCGTCGGTGGGTGCATGGGTCGACGCTGGTGATCTCAAGCCAGGCGTGAGCCTGCGGACGCCCGACGGTGACACCGTCACGGTGAAGGGCATCCGCCACTTCGAGAAACGGCAGCGTACGCACAATCTGACGGTCAGTGACGTCCACACGTACTATGTGCTGGCGGGGGCCACACCCGTCCTTGTTCACAACAGCAACTGTGGGATCGGTCGACAGCTGATCGGGGAGAAGGATTCCCAGCACATCCTTGACGGGCATGCCTATCCCGGGCTTCCCGGGAAGACGGTGTTCCCCAAGGGGTGGAGCGACGACGACATTCTGGATGCCGTGGCGAATGTGGCAACAAGCCCAAACAGTACGCGTGTCTGGAAGACCGGCTCTGCCAATTATGCTGAGAGAACTCTCCGAACAAAGAAGGGTGATCCTGCTGTCCAGGCGATCACCGGAGAGGTCCGCGGGGTTAACATCGAGGTTCGCTATGAACCACTAACCGGCAGAGTTCTCACAGCCTTCCCGAAGTAAGGAGTCTGGCCCGTGGAGCGATATAAGTACCTGCGATCTCTCATCTCGCAACTCCTTGAGGAATCTCCTCTAACTTCGGAAGAGGTTATTGCTGACGTTCACCACTTGATGAACGTGGGCGAAGAGGAATTGGCGTTCGATACGATGTGCTCATGGATCTACGAGGATTCTCTACCTATCTCCTCGAATTACTATGAGCGCCTCGTGGTCGCCGCTCAGGAACTGGGTACGCCGAAATCGACGGAAAGATTGGATGAACTCGTCGAGGGCTAGACGCTCAAGCCCGAACGGTGCTGGTGAAGCTGATGCTCCGATACTGAACCAGTAGCCAGATCGGTTCCTTGCGATCCGCAGTTGCGAATCTGAGACCCCGCCAACACTCTGTTGGCGGGGTCTCAGTGTCTTCTGGCGCTAGTAATTGACGGCAACGTCAGTGGACGAGCGCCGTAAGCGAAGATGGTTCGTCGCTGTCAGTTCGGCTGGCCTTGGCGTTTGTTGCGCCGTCGAGGGCGGTGCTGAGGGTACTGATGGCGTCTCGCTGGAGGCAGAGTCGGACGTGGCAGAGGCGGACAAGCACGAGCAGGCTCTCGCGCCGCCTGACGGCAGTAGCGACGGCAAAAGCACGGATTCTTCGTACTCGTCGTTGAGGCTGTCCCACTTGCCGTGCCCGTGGGTCACGATCTGAAAGCAGGGCTGCGCCGGCTACGCGCTCGCCGCCGCAGCCCCACCATGAGCCCCCGCCAGCCCCTACGCCCCCGCCGAAGCCGCCGCTCGGGCCTGGCTCTCCCCGCGGGCCAGGATGCGGCGGAACGCGTAGTCGGAGAGGTCGCGGCCCGCTTCCAGGGGGCGGGGGTCCTTGGTGGTGACGGGTTTGCCGTTGGTGTAGCCCGTGGTGGTGAAGTAGGCGTAGCGGCCGATGGCGTTGGCGCTGGAGCGGCAGGCCGGGCCGCGGCAGAAGGCGGGGACGCCCTCGCCGGGGAGGGAGATCACGCCCGGGGTCGCCTGGGACTTGGCCTTCTCGGCGGCGGCCGGGGTGTCGAAGACGGCGATGCCGACCGTCACCGCCACGCCGTCCTTCTCGTAGGTGGCGCGGAAGAGCTGGCGGCAGCCGTTGTTCGTCAGGGCGGGGCCCAGGCCGCCGCGGGTGGCCGAGGCGCAGTTCGTCGTGGCGGTCGTGGCGCCCCTGGTGTAGGTGCGGCCGTTGGACGCGGCCTTCTTCTCGGGGAAGAGGGAGGTCGCGCGGAGCGGCGCCTTGTCGAGCTTCTTGTCCGAGATGATGTCGAGCGGCTCCAGCGGGGCCGGCGGGGCGACGTTGGAGAAGGTCGGCTCGGGGGTGGGGGATTCGGCGGGGAGCTCCTTGGCGGGTGCGGTCGGGCCCGCCGACGAGCCCGCCGTGTCCTTGTCGTCGCCGCTGGCCACGATCGCGGTGGCGACGATCGCCGCCACCGCGCCCGCCGCCAGGACGCCCCCGCCGACCATCAGCCAGCGCCTGCGCCGGTCGCGGCGCTCGGTGTCGTCCGCGAGAGCGGCCCAGTCCGGTGTCCCCGGTGCCGATGTCCCCGGTGCCGGTGCGCCCGGCGACGGCGGCATCCCCGGCGGTCGCGAAGGCGGCTGAGAACCTCCAGGCCCGTACGGCCCCCCATGCCCAAAGCTCATGGCGCGCATCTTAAAACCTGTTGGTGGGGACCATGGCGCGCCGTCAGAATCCCGTTTTATGGGGCATGTGGAGGCGGGGCACCTGGAGTACTACCTTCCGGACGGCCGGGTGCTGCTCGGAGACGTGTCGTTCCGGGTGGGCGAGGGCGCGGCGGTGGCGCTCGTCGGGGCGAACGGCGCAGGCAAGACCACCCTGCTGCGGCTCATCGCGGGGGAGCTGCAGCCGCACGGCGGCTCGGTCACGGTCAGCGGCGGGCTGGGGGTGATGCCGCAGTTCGTCGGGTCCGTACGGGACGAGCGGACCGTGCGCGACCTGCTCGTCTCCGTGGCCCAGCCGCGGATCCGGGCCGCCGCGGCCGCCGTCGACCGCGCCGAGCACGCGATCATGACGGTCGACGACGAGGCCGCCCAGCTCCAGTACGCGCAGGCGCTCGCCGACTGGGCCGAGGCCCGGGGGTACGAGGCCGAGACGACCTGGGACATGTGCACCATGGCCGCGCTCGGCGTCCCGTACGAGCGGGCCCAGTGGCGGCAGGTGCGCACGCTCTCCGGCGGCGAGCAGAAGCGGCTGGTCCTGGAGTCGCTGCTGCGCGGGACCGACGAGGTGCTGCTGCTGGACGAGCCGGACAACTATCTCGACGTCCCCGGCAAGCGGTGGCTGGAGGAGCGGCTCCGGGAGACCCGCAAGACCGTGCTCTTCGTCTCGCACGACCGTGAGCTGCTCGCCCGCTCCGCCGAGAAGATCATCAGCGTGGAGCCCAGCCCCGCCGGCAGCGACGTATGGGTGCACGGCGGCGGCTTCGGCACCTACCACCAGGCCCGCAAGGAGCGCTTCGCCCGCTTCGAGGAGCTGCGCCGGCGGTGGGACGAGGAGCACGCCAAGCTGAAGAAGCTGGTACTCACCCTGAAGCAGAAGGCCGCCTACAACGACGGCATGGCCTCCCGCTACCAGGCCGCCCAGACCCGGCTGCGCAAGTTCGAGGAGGCCGGGCCGCCGCAGGAGCCGCCGCGGGAGCAGGACATCCGGATGCGGCTGCGCGGCGGGCGCACCGGCGTGCGGGCGGTCACCTGTCGGGGCCTGGAGCTGACCGGGCTGATGCGCCCCTTCGACCTGGAGGTCTTCTACGGGGAGCGGGTCGCGGTCCTGGGCGGCAACGGCTCCGGCAAGTCCCACTTCCTCCGGCTGCTGGCCGGCGAGGACGTCGCCCACACCGGGGAGTGGAAGCTCGGCGCCCGCGTGGTGCCCGGTCACTTCGCGCAGACCCACGCCCACCCGGAGCTGCTCGGCCGCACCCTGGTGGACATCCTGTGGACCGAGCACGCCAAGGACCGGGGCGCCGCGATGAGCGCGCTGCGCCGGTACGAGCTGGAGCGCCAGGGCGACCAGCCCTTCGAGAAGCTCTCCGGTGGGCAGCAGGCCCGCTTCCAGATCCTGCTGCTGGAGCTGGCCGGCACCACCGCGCTGCTGCTCGACGAGCCGACCGACAACCTCGACCTGGAGAGCGCCGAGGCCCTCCAGGAGGGGCTGGAGCGCTACGAGGGCACGGTGCTGGCCGTCACCCACGACCGCTGGTTCGCCCGCTCCTTCGACCGCTATCTCGTCTTCGGCGCGGACGGGCGGGTGCGGGAGGTCCCGGAGCCGGTGTGGGACGAGGGCCGGGTGGCTCGGGCCCGCTGACCCCCGGCAGGCCCCTCGGGGCCGGGTCGGTGGCGTCCGGTGAGCGGTGTCGCACCGGTCGTGACCACCGGCTTCCCCGCGTGCGAGGCCGCTTGGGGCGCGGGTCGCCGGCGCGTGGCGCCGGAGGGCTCGGTACGGTGGAAAGAGCCCTCAGCCGGCCGCGGCGGCGGCACCCGTTTTGACCCGTCCCCGGCGGCCCGGTATTCTGCTGGTTCGTTATGCGTATTGGCTTGCTCGTTCTCACGTGAGAGGCCGTTACGCCGGTCCACCGGGCCGATGACCAGCGGCAAGCACACGGTTTGCGTCACCGATGTGTTGCCAGGGCTGTCGTGATCGTCTGGGTGGCCTTGTCAGTACCCATCTCACTGAAGAAGCGAAGGCTACGACCGTGCGTACGTACAGCCCCAAGCCCGGCGACGTTCAGCGCCAGTGGCACGTCATTGACGCGCAGGACGTTGTCCTGGGCCGTCTGGCCTCCACGGCCGCTTCCCTCCTGCGGGGCAAGCACAAGCCGGTGTACGCGCCTCACGTTGACACTGGTGACTTCGTCATCATCATCAACGCCGACAAGGTGCACCTGTCCGGCAACAAGCGGACCCAGAAGCTCGCCTACCGCCACTCCGGTTTCCCGGGCGGTCTGCGTTCTGTCCGCTACGACGAGCTGCTCGCCAAGAACCCGGAGAAGGCGGTCGAGAAGGCCGTCAAGGGCATGCTCCCGAAGAACACCCTGGGCCGTCAGATGCTCTCGAAGCTGAAGGTCTACGCGGGCGACCAGCACCCGCACGGCGCTCAGCAGCCGACCCCGTTCGAGATCACCCAGGTCGCGCAGTAGTTCCGGCCACCCCCTAAGACGAAAAGAATCTGAGGAGAATCGTGGCTGAGACCACCGCCGAGACGCCGATCGAGGAGACCGAGGTCTTCGAGGGCACCGCGACCTTCGAGTCCGAGGAGACCGAGTACACCAGCGAGTCGCTCGCGTCCCGCTTCGGCGACCCGCAGCCGGCCGCCGGCACCGGCCGCCGCAAGAACGCCGTGGCCCGCGTCCGCATCGTGCCGGGCAGCGGCCAGTGGAAGATCAACGGTCGCTCGCTTGAGGACTACTTCCCGAACAAGGTGCACCAGCAGGAAGTCAACGAGCCGTTCAAGGTTCTGGAGCTGGACGACCGCTACGACGTCATCGCCCGCATCTCGGGTGGCGGCGTCTCCGGTCAGGCCGGTGCCCTGCGCCTGGGTGTCGCCCGTGCGCTGAACGAGGCGGACGTGGACAACAACCGCGGCCCGCTGAAGAAGGCCGGCTTCCTGACCCGTGACGACCGCGCCACCGAGCGTAAGAAGGCCGGTCTGAAGAAGGCCCGCAAGGCGCCGCAGTACAGCAAGCGCTAATCGCGCCCCGGCTGTATCGCCGCGCGCTCCACGCGCCACGCCGACGCCCCGGCGGCACGATCCGTGCTGCCGGGGCGTTCGGCTATCGGAGCCAGGGGTCGGGCGTACACCCTGACGTCGGCGTCTGGACTCCGGCTCTCTACCTTTTCTTCAACTGGACAGCTTTTTCCAGGACACCTTTCTCTTCCAGGGGGCGACGGAGCCGCGCCCCGGGCAATTCGGAGGACACCAGTGGGACGACTCTTCGGTACGGACGGTGTGCGCGGCGTCGCCAACGCGGACCTGACGGCGGAGCTGGCGCTCGGCCTGTCGGTCGCGGCGGCGCATGTGCTGGCCGAAGCGGGCACGTTCGAGGGCCATCGGCCGGTGGCGGTGGTCGGCCGTGATCCGCGCGCGTCCGGGGAGTTCCTGGAGGCCGCCGTGGTGGCGGGGCTCGCCAGCGCGGGCGTCGACGTGCTCCGGGTCGGCGTGCTGCCGACCCCGGCGGTGGCGTACCTGACCGGCGCGCTCGGCGCCGACCTGGGCGTGATGCTCAGCGCCAGCCACAACCCGATGCCGGACAACGGTGTCAAGTTCTTCGCCCGCGGCGGCCACAAGCTCGCCGACGAGCTGGAGGACCGCATCGAGGAGACCTACCGCGCGCACGCCTCCGGTGAGCCGTGGGACCGTCCGACCGGCGCCGGCGTCGGCCGGGTGCGCAGCTACGACGAGGGCTTCGACAACTACGTCGCCCACCTCATCGGCGTGCTCCCGAACCGCCTGGACGGCGTCAAGGTCGTCATCGACGGCGCGCACGGCGCCGCCGCCCGGGTCTCCCCGGAGGCCTTCGCCCGCGCCGGCGCCGAGGTGATCACCATCGGCACCGACCCGGACGGGCTCAACATCAACGACGGTTACGGCTCCACCCACCTGGACCGGCTCAAGGCCGCCGTGGTCGAGCACGGCGCCGACCTGGGCGTCGCGCACGACGGCGACGCGGACCGCTGCCTGGCCGTGGACGCGGCCGGTCAGGAGGTCGACGGCGACCAGATCCTGGCCGTGCTGGCGCTCGCCCTGCGCGAGGCGGGCGGCCTGCGCAAGGACACCGTCGTCGGCACCGTCATGTCCAACCTCGGCTTCAAGCTGGCCATGGAGCGCGAGGGCGTCCAGCTGGTCCAGACCGCGGTCGGCGACCGCTACGTCCTGGAGGAGATGAAGGAGCACGGCTACGCCCTCGGCGGCGAGCAGTCCGGCCACGTCATCGTGCTGGACCACGCCACCACCGGCGACGGCACCCTCACCGGCCTGATGCTGGCCGCCCGCGTCGCCGCCACCGGGCGCACCCTCGCCGACCTGGCGAGCGTCATGGAGCGGCTGCCGCAGGTGCTGATCAACGTCCGGGACGTGGACAAGTCGCGGGTCGGCTCCAGCGCCGAGGTCTCCACCGCGGTCGCGGAGGCGGAGCGCGAGCTGGGCACCACCGGCCGGGTGCTGCTGCGTCCCTCCGGCACCGAGCCGCTGGTGCGGGTCATGGTCGAGGCCGCCGACATCGAGCAGGCCCGCGCGGTCGCCGGGCGGCTCGCGGACGCGGTGAAGTCCGCGCTGGGCTAGAGCCCGGCGGATACGGCGAGGGCGTCCTCGGGGTCCGGCCCCGAGGACGCCCTCGCCGGTTCGGTGGCGGGCCCCGCCCGGGACGGGGGGCCGGCCTTTCGCACGCCGGCGGTCGTCAGTACACCTTCACCCGCTGGTGGTGGCGCGCCCAGAACAGCTTCTGGAGGAGCAGGGTGAGCGTGCCGGCCAGGACGATGCCACCCAGGTTGGCCAGCAGCTGGCCCGCGGAGCCCCAGGTCTGGCCGTAGTCGCCGTAGCTGAGGGCGACCGCGGCGTTGGCGGCCGCCGGCACGGTGGTGACCGAGATCGCCACGCCGATCAGCGCCCCGGACTTCGCCGAGGTCAGCGAGAGCGTTCCGGCGATGCCGGCGAGGAAGGCGACCACGAAGGACATCCAGTCCGGCTGCCAGATGAAGGCGGTGTTGGGGCGGGCCGCCTCGACCATCGAGCGTTCGAAGAGCCCGAAGACGTCCATCAGATAGGCGAAGCCGGCGGTGAGCAGCATCGCCGCGGCGAAGCCGACCAGCAGCGCGTTGAGCGACCGCCACACCAGGGTGGGGGCGCGCTGCACCAGCGCGGTGGAGATGCCCGCCAGCGGGCCGAACTCCGGGCCGACCGCCATCGCGCCCACGATCAGGATCGCGTTGTCCAGCATCACCCCGCAGGCCGCCAGCATGGTGGCCACGGTCAGGAAGGCCACATAGGTGACGCTGAGGGTGGACTCCTCGTGCGTGGACTCCGCCAGGTGCTCCCACAGCACGGCGTCGGCGCCCTCGCCGGGCGCCTCCTCCTCGGCCTTCTCGGCGCGCTTGGACAGCGACAGGTCGATGGTCTCCACGGAGATCGACCCCGTCCTGTCGATGCCCGCCTCGCGCAGCCGCTCCAGCAGCCCGTCCGCCGCCTCGCGGGCCACGTCGCAGAGCACGATGTCGCCCCGAGGGTTGCGCGCGGCACCGGTGAGCACGGCGAGATGGGTCGCTCCGACCGTTTGCTCCACGATCCGTATGACGTCCTCGGTACGGTCGGCCGGAGTGATCATTCTCAGGTGCAGCATGAGCGCAGACTAGCCGTGTCGTGGCCGGTCAGAGCTTGCGCAGGCTCAGTCGCTGCACCTTGTGGTCCGCGCCCTTGCGCAGCACCAGGGTGGCCCGGCCGCGGGTGGGGGCCACGTTCTGCTCCAGGTTGGGACGGTTGACGGTGCGCCAGATCATCCGGGCGTAGTCCAGCGCCTCCTCCTCGGAGACCTGGGTGTACCGGCGGAAGTACGAGAAGGGGTTCTGGAACGCGGTCTCGCGCAGCTTGCGGAAGCGGCCGAGGTACCAGCGCTCGATGTCCTCGGTGCGGGCGTCGACGTAGACGCTGAAGTCGAAGAAGTCGGCGAGGCCGACGCGGGTGCGGCCGTCCTGCCCCGGGAGCGCGGGCTGGAGCACGTTGAGGCCCTCGACGATCAGGATGTCGGGGCGGTGCACGGTCAGCCGCTCGCCGGGCACGATGTCGTAGATCAGGTGGGAGTAGACCGGGGCCGAGACCTCCTCCTTGCCCGCCTTCACGTCCGCGACGAAACGGGTCAGGGCCCGGCGGTCGTAGGACTCGGGGAAGCCCTTGCGGGACATCAGTCCGCGCCGGTGCAGCTCCGCGTTGGGGTAGAGGAAGCCGTCGGTGGTGACCAGCTCCACGCGCGGGTGCTCGGGCCAGCGGGCCAGCAGCGCCTGGAGGAGGCGGGCGGTGGTCGACTTGCCGACCGCGACGCTGCCCGCCACCCCGATGACGAAGGGGGTGCCGGGCTGGGCCCCGAAGCCGTTCTTGGTGTCGCCGAGGAAGGTGTTCAGTGCGCCGCGCAGACTGCCGGTCGCGGCCACGTAGAGGTTCAGCAGCCGAGACAGCGGCAGGTAGACGTCCCGCACCTCGTCGAGGTCTATGACGTCGCCGAGTCCGCGCAGCCGCTCGACCTCCTCGGCGCTCAGCGGCAGCGGGGTCTTCTCGCGCAGGGCGCTCCACTCGGCGCGCGACAGGTCCACGTAGGGACTCGACTCGGTGCGCCGCTGATGCGGGGGGCGCGCTGGAGACGTGATCACAGCTTCATTGTCGGGGCTGTCCGGCCGTGCGGTGAGCGTGGGGTCGGTCACGCCCGGTGACCTGGGGTTTTGTCCAGGGAGGAGGGCCTCGGCGGCCGGACCGACAGGTTCCGCGACGCCGGGGCGCCGGCGCGCCGCGCGGGAACCCCGTCAGCCGGGGAGGATTCCGGCGGCGACGTCGATCTTCTGCACGGAGCCGGCGGGAGGCACCGGAGCGGTGACCTTCCGCCCGAAATCGGACAGATCCATGGTGATCTTCACGGCGTTTCCGCCCATGTCGCAGCTGATCCGAGCCCGCACCAGCCGGCCCTCGCCGTCCACCCAGGCGTCCGCGGTCACGGGCAGCTCGCCCAGCTTGGCGATGAGGGCGTCCATGTCCGTGCGGACGCGCTCCGCCAGCCGCAGCGAGAGCGTGTCGCGGTCGAGCGTGCCCGAGTAGCGGGTGGCGGGGCGGCCGTCGACGGTCTCCGTGCCGCGCTTCTTCGCCCCCCGCATGGTGGATATCTGGAGCAGCAGGTGTTCCGGGTCGTTGACCGGGGCGCGCAGCAGGTGGTGCGCCTCGGCCTTCCGCCGGTCGACCTGGCCCCAGCGGCCCTTCTTCACGTTGCCGATGGGGGTCAGGTAGACCCGGTCGCCGTCGAAGACCTCCTCCATGTGCTTGATCTCGCCGCTGGGGAAGTCGACCGACAGCCGGCCCTTGTCCCCGCCCAGGTCGAACGAGCCGGAGATGGTGATCGGGTAGGTCTTGCCCCGGTCGGTGAGCTCGACCTTCTCCTCGATCCGGGCGCTGGTCTCCCCGATCTTCGCCACGGCCCTGCTCACCGGCGTCTTCGGCACCTCCAACCAGCCGTCGTCCCCGGCGGACTCGCCCTTGCCGCCCTTGGGGTCGTCCGGGTCCGAGGAGCCGCAGGCGGTGGCGGAGGCCAGCACGGCGGTGACGAGCAGGACACCGGTGGCCGCGGTGCGGGCGGAGCGCTTGGCGACGGAGCGGCTCACCGCGGAGCGACGGGCGGTGGCGCCGCCGGTGGCGGCGCGGGCGACGGCTACGGCGGCGGCGCGGGTGGCGGCAGCGGCGCGGGCGGCGGAGCGGCTGACGGTTGAGCGGCTGATGGTTGAGCGGCTGATGGTTGAGCGGCTGACGGTGGAGCGGAGCACGGATCCCCCCAGAAACGTCGGTCGGCTGCGGCCCCCCGGCCGCTCCGGCGCATTATGCACCTCGTGCGCCCCGCGGAGCGCCCCCGGCGCGACCCACTCGTGTGCCACACCCGCCCGGTGCGCCCCACGGATGGCACAGCGGCGGTGGTCCGCCCGCGGCACACGGGTCGTACGCTGCGTCCATGTGCGGAATCGTTGGTTATGTGGGAGGGCAGTCCGCCCTCGACGTCGTCCTCGCCGGCCTCAAGCGGCTTGAGTACCGCGGCTATGACTCGGCCGGGGTCGCCGTGCTCGCCGACGGCGGGCTGGCCGCCGCCAAGAAGGCGGGCAAGCTCGCCAACCTGGACAAGGAACTGGCGGACCGTCCGCTGCCCACCGGCAGCACCGGCATCGGGCACACCCGCTGGGCCACCCACGGCGGGCCGACGGACGCCAACGCCCATCCCCACCTGGACAACTCGGGCCGGGTCGCGGTCGTCCACAACGGCATCATCGAGAACTTCGCCACGCTGCGCGCCGAGCTGACCGACCGTGGCCACGAACTGGCCTCGGAGACCGACACCGAGGTCGTGGCCCATCTGCTGGCCGAGTCCTTCTCCTCCTGCGGCGACCTGGCCGAGGCGATGCGGCAGGTGTGCCGCCTGCTGGAGGGCGCCTTCACCCTCGTCGCGGTGCACGCGGACGCGCCCGACGTGGTCGTCGGCGCTCGCCGCAACTCCCCGCTGGTGGTGGGCGTCGGCGAGGACGAGGCGTTCCTCGCCTCCGACGTGGCCGCCTTCATCGCGCACACCCGCGAAGCCGTCGAGCTGGGCCAGGACCAGGTGGTGGAGCTGCGCCGGGACGGGGTGAGCGTCACCGACTTCGACGGCGCGCCGGCCGACGTGCGGACGTACCACGTCGACTGGGACGCCTCCGCCGCCGAGAAGGACGGCTACGACTACTTCATGCTCAAGGAGATCGCCGAGCAGCCCAAGGCGGTCGCCGACACGCTGCTGGGGCGGATCGACGCCAGCGGGGTGCTGTCGCTGGACGAGGTGCGCATCCCCGCCTCGGTGCTGCGCGAGATCGACAAGGTCGTGATCGTGGCCTGCGGGACCGCCTTCCACGCCGGGATGATCGCCAAGTACGCGATCGAGCACTGGACCCGCATCCCCTGCGAGACCGAGCTGGCCTCGGAGTTCCGCTACCGGGACCCGATCCTGGACCCGCGCACACTGGTCATCGCGATCTCCCAGTCCGGCGAGACCATGGACACCCTGATGGCGCTGCGGCACGCGCGCGAGCAGGGCGCGAAGGTGCTGGCGATCTGCAACACCAACGGCTCCACGATCCCGCGCGAGTCGGACGCGGTGCTCTACACGCACGCCGGTCCGGAGGTCGCCGTCGCCTCCACCAAGGCGTTTCTGACCCAGCTGGTCGCCTGCTACCTGGTGGCGCTGTACCTGGGGCAGGTGCGCGGCACCAAGTGGGGCGACGAGATCCACTCGGTGATCCGGGAGCTGTCCGCCATCGGCACCCAGGTGGAGCAGGTACTGGAGACGATGGAGCCGGTACGGGAGCTGGCCCGCACCCTCGCGGACAAGAACACCGTGCTGTTCCTGGGCCGCCATGTGGGCTACCCGGTGGCCCTGGAGGGCGCGCTCAAGCTCAAGGAGCTGGCGTACATGCACGCCGAGGGCTTCGCGGCCGGCGAGCTCAAGCACGGGCCGATCGCGCTGATCGAGGACGATCTGCCGGTGGTGGTCGTGGTGCCGTCCCCGCGCGGTCGCTCGGTGCTGCACGACAAGATCGTCTCCAACATCCAGGAGATCCGGGCCCGCGGCGCCCGCACCATCGTCATCGCCGAGCGGGGCGACACCGCGGTGGCCCCGTACGCCGACCACCTCATCGAGATCCCGCCCACCCCCACCCTGCTCCAGCCGCTCGTCGCCACCGTCCCGCTCCAGGTCTTCGCCTGCGAACTGGCGACCGCGCGGGGCAACGAGGTGGACCAGCCGCGGAACCTGGCGAAGTCGGTGACCGTGGAATGAGCCGGTTCGTCGAGCACGGTGCGGGTCCGGCCGGCGTCGAGGTGAGCGCGTGATCATCGGGGTGGGGATCGACGTCGCCGAGATCAGCCGGTTCGCGGACGCCATGGAACGCACGCCGCACATGGCCGAGCGTCTCTTCGTGGAGCAGGAGCTCTACCTCCCCAGCGGCGAGCGGCGCGGCATCGCCTCGCTGGCCGCCCGCTTCGCCGCCAAGGAGGCCCTGGCCAAGGCGCTCGGCGCGCCGCCCGGTCTGCGCTGGACCGATGCCGAGGTGGTCACCGAGGACAGCGGCCAGCCACGCCTGACGGTCCGTGGCACGGTCGCCGCCAAGGCGGCGGAGCTGGGTGTACGCGGCTGGCACATCTCCCTCAGCCATGACGCCGGGGTCGCCTCCGCGGTGGTCATCGCGGAGGGGTAGCCCGGACCCGGTCCCGGTGAGGGGACCGTCGGCGTTGCGTCGGCGGACCACCGCCGGCAGACCGCCCCGCCGGCGCACGTCGGCGTCCCGTCGACTCGGCCCGGCCCGGCCTCGGCGGGCTTGTGCGGTGGGGGCCGGTGGGCCGGCGCCCGGGCCTGGGCGACCCCTGTGCGACCGGAGGACCGGATGACCGGCGCCCGGGTCTCGGCGGGCCTGTGTCGTGCGACCGGTGGGCCGGCGCCCGGGCCTCGGCGGTCCCTCCGGAGGCGGCGGCGGGTGGCGGGTGGCGGGGGCGGTCAGGCGGTGACGTCGGCCCAGGCGTCGGGGAGGGCGTTGGCGACCTCGTAGGAGGTGATGGGGGCGCCGGTGGGGCCGGTGGCCCGGCGGGCCGCCAGGCCGTGGAGGTACGCGCCGGCGGAGGCGGCGTCGAGGGGGGAGAGGCCCGCGGCGAGCAACGAGCCGGTCAGCCCGGAGAGCACGTCGCCGCTGCCGGCGGTGGCGAGCCAGGGGCTGCCGGTGGGATTGGCCCGCACCGGGCCCGTGGCGTTCGTCACCAGGGTCGTGGAGCCCTTGAGGAGCACCGTGGCGCCGTAGCGCTCGGCCAAGGCCCGCGCGGACGCCATCCGCGCGCCCTCGACCTCCTCGCGGGACGTGCCGAGCAGGGCGGCCGCCTCGCCGGCGTGCGGGGTGAGCAGGGTGGGCGCCTCCCGGCGGGGTTCGCGGGGCATCAGCCGCAGCCCGTCGGCGTCCACCAGCACCGGGACGTCGGAGCCGAGGACCTCGTCCAGCGCCTGCCGGCCCTCCGCGCCGTCGCCGAGCCCGGGGCCCACCACCCACGCCTGCACCCGGCCCGCCTTGCCGGGCGGGCCGGCGTGCACCAGCGTCTCGGGGAAGCGGGCGATGACGGCGTCGGCGGCCGGACCCACGTACCGCACGGCGCCCGCGCCGCCGCGCAGCGCGCCCGCCACGGCCAGCACGGCCGCGCCCGGGTAGCGGGCGGAGCCGGCGATCACGCCCACCACCCCGCGCCGGTACTTGTCGCTCTCCGCCGCCGGCCGCGGCAGCAGCGCCGCCACGTCCGCGTGCTGCAGCGCCTCGACGTCGGGCACGGGCGGCAGCCACGGCCCCAGCCCGATGTCGACCAGCCGCAGGGCGCCCGCGTGCTCCCGCGCGGGGTCGATGAACAGCCCCGGCTTGTACGTGCCGAAGGTGACGGTCGCGTCGGCGCGCACGGCCGCGCCGTGCACCTCCCCGGTGTCGGCGTCCACGCCGCTGGGCAGGTCGACGGCGACGACCGGCGCGCGGACCGCCTCGATCAGCCGCTCGGCCTCCGCGCGGAGCCCGCCCCGGCCCCCGATGCCGGTGACGCCGTCCACGACGAGGTCCGCGCGGGCGAGCGCCGTCGTGCCCGCCGTGCCCGGCTCCGCCGCCACCGCGCGGCCCCCGGCGGCCCGCAGCGCCGCCAGCCCGCCCGTGTGCGCCCGCTCGGGGGCGAGCAGCACGGCGGTGACCCCCGCGCCCCGGCGGGCCAGCCGGGCGCCCGCGTACAGCGCGTCCCCGCCGTTGTCCCCGCTGCCCACCAGCAGCGCGACCCGCGCCCCGTACACCTTCCCCAGCAGATCCGAGCAGGCCGCGGCCAGTCCGGCGGCCGCCCGCTGCATCAACGCCCCCTCCGGCAACCGCGCCATCAACGCCTTCTCGGCGGCCCGTACGGTCTCCACGCTGTAGCCAGTCCTCATGGACCCAGTGTCCCCAACGCCCGTGCGCGGGGCGCATCGAGAGAGGGAACGGGTGCGTGAAACGGCCACCCACGGGCGACCGCGCGGGGCCGTCCGACGGCAGCGCGAGGCGCCGGGCCGCGGTGGTCCGCGGCGCGGCAACGGGGTCGTTCGCGGCCCGGCAACCGGCGGTGCGCGGCGCTGACACGCGGTCGTTCGCCGCCCGCCCCGCATGGGTTTCGTCCACGTCCGCCGCCCGCTGACGCCTCGTCCACCACCCGTCCGGCGCCCGTCCGGCGCCCCTGGCCATGGGGCGTTCGCCCGCTCGGCCACGGGTGGTCCAGCGGGGGCCCGCGCGTTGGTCGGTACGGCCCGCACCCGAGCCGGTCCACGGGGCGCCGCCACGCCGGTTCATGGGCCATCCCTCCGAGACCTCGGTCCCCGGTCCGCCGCATGCCGGTTCGCGGAGTTGGCCACAGACCGTCCATGATCCCGGTGCACGGGCCCCCGCACGGGGTTCGCGGGGTCGTCCACAGGCTGTCCCCAAGCCGGTCCCGGGCCGCCAGCAAGCCGCTCCCCGGCCGTCCGCGAGCCGGCCCACAGGGCGTTCGTCGCCCGTCCACGCCCGTCCACGCCCGTCCGGCGCCCGGCCACGGTCGTTCGCCTGTTCGGCCACGGGCGGGTCCAGCCGGGGCCCGCGCGTGAGTCGGTAGGGCCCCACACGAGCCGGTCCACGGGGCGCCGCCACGCCGGGTTCATGGGTCGTCCGACCCCGGTCCACGGCCGCCGCACGCAGGTACACGCGGTCGTCCACAGGCCATCCCCGAGCCGGCCACGGGCCGGTCTCCGGGCCGCGCACGGGCCGTTCGCACGCCGGCTCGCGGGACGTCCCAGGCCCATCCCCAAGCCCTCCACGAGCCGGTCCACAGGGCGTCCGCAGGGCC
Source organism: Streptomyces sp. SAJ15 (assembly GCF_007595705.1). Taxonomy (GTDB): domain Bacteria; phylum Actinomycetota; class Actinomycetes; order Streptomycetales; family Streptomycetaceae; genus Streptomyces. Next base: position 217,140 of record NZ_NISY01000001.1, read on the forward strand.
GTCCGTGGGCGCTCGCGGCGCCCCGGGCCGTGCCCCGGTCCGCGTCGCGCTCCGGTGCCGGGAGCGGGGCGCTCAGGGGGCCCTGAGACACTGGCGGGGTGACTGAGAAATCCGGAGTGACAGCGTCCAGCCCCGCCGCGCGGCCCGTTCGCGCCCACGCCGTGATCGATCTGGCCGCGGTGCGCGCCAATGTGCGCGTGCTGCGGGAGCGTGCGCCCGGGGCCGAGCTGATGGTCGTGGTGAAGTCCGACGCGTACGGCCACGGCGCCGTACCGTGCGCCCGCGCGGCACGCGAGGCGGGGGCCGGCTGGCTGGGCACGGCCACGCCGCAGGAGGCGCTCGCGCTCCGCGCGGCCGGCGACCGGGACCGGCTGATGTGCTGGCTGTGGACTCCGGGCGGGCCGTGGCGGGAGGCGATCGAGGCCGACATCGACGTCTCGGTCAGCGGCATGTGGGCGCTGCGGGAGGTCACCGACGCCGCGCGCGCCTGCGGCCGCACCGCGCGGGTGCAGCTGAAGGCCGACACCGGTCTGGGCCGCAGCGGCTGTCAGCCCGCCGACTGGCCCGAGTTGGTCGCCGCCGCCCGCGCCGCCGAGGCGGAGGGCACCGTTCGGGTGACCGGCCTGTGGTCGCACTTCGCCTGTGCGGATGAGCCCGGCCACCCCTCCATCGAGGCCCAGCTGACGGCCTTCCGCGAGCTCGTGGCGTACGCCGAGGAGCAGGGCGTCACCCCGGAGGTGCGGCACATCGCCAACTCGGCGGCCGCCCTGACGCTCCCCGAGACCCACTTCGACCTGGTGCGCGCCGGCATCGCCGCCTACGGCATCTCGCCCAGCCCCGAGCTCGGCACCCCCGACGACTTCGGGCTGCGCCCCGTCATGACGCTCACCGCCTCGCTGGCCCTGGTCAAGCGGGCGCCGGGCGGCCATGGCGTCTCCTACGGCCACCGCTACACGACCCCCGGCGAGACCACGCTCGCCCTGGTGCCCGTCGGCTACGCGGACGGCATCCCGCGGCACGCCTCCGGCACCGGCCCGGTGCTGATCGCCGGCAAGTGGCGCACCGTCGCGGGCCGGGTGGCCATGGACCAGTTCGTCGTCGACCTGGGCGGGGACCTCGCCGAGGCGGGGGACGAGGCGGTGCTCTTCGGGCCCGGCGACCGGGGCGAGCCGACCGCCGAGGACTGGGCGCAGGCCGTCGGTACGATCGCGTACGAGATCGTCACCCGGATCGGCGCGCGGGTGCCGCGCGTCTATCTCAACCAGCGCTGACAGCGCCTACGCGGACTGACGGGACATCGGGCATGGGCGAGACGGGGGCCGGCGGCTGGCGCCGCGGGGCCGGGGTTGCCGGCGCCGCGATCGGCGTGGTCGCGGCGGGCGCGGCCGCCGGGGTCGCCATCGAGCGGCTGACGGTCGGCCGCGGCGTGCGCCGTAAGGCGCGGCTCGCCCTGGACGCCGAGGGCCCGTACGGCACCCTGCGCGGCACCCCGGGCCGCGCGGTCGCCGACGACGGTACGGAGCTCTACTACGAGGTCGAGGAGGCCGCGGCCCCGTCGCCCGACCCCGCCCCGGCCACGCTCGCCGCGCGGCTCTTCGGGCGGCGCCCGACGGCCCCGGCCGCGGCACCACCCGTCACCGTGGTCTTCAGCCACGGCTACTGCCTCGCCCAGGACTCCTGGCACTTCCAGCGCGCGGCGTTGCGCGGCGCCGTCCGCGCCGTCTACTGGGACCAGCGCAGCCACGGCCGCTCCGCGCGGGGCCACGCGCAGCTCGACGAGCGGGCCGCGGTCACCATCGACCAACTCGGCCGCGATCTGAAGGCGGTGCTCGACGCCGCCGCGCCCGAGGGGCCGCTGGTGCTGGTCGGGCACTCGATGGGCGGCATGACGGTGATGGCGCTGGCCGCGCGGTACCCGGAGCTGATCCGGGACCGGGTCGTCGGCACGGCGCTCATAGCCACCTCCGCCGGGCGGCTCGACGAGGTCAGCTTCGGCCTCCCCGCGGCCGGGATGAAGGCCGTACGGCGCGTCCTGCCCGGGGTGCTGCGCGCCCTGGGCGCGCAGGCCGAGCTGGTGGAGCGCGGCCGGCGGGCGACCGCCGACCTCTTCGCCGGGCTCGTGAAGCGCTACTCCTTCGGCTCCAGGGACGTGGACCCGGGCGTCGCGCGGTTCGCGGAGCGGCTCATCGAGTCGACCCCCATCGATGTGGTCGCCGAGTTCTACCCGGCCTTCGTGGAGCACGACACGGCGGACGCCCTGGCCGCCTTCGACGGGCTGCCGGTGCTGGTCCTGGCCGGGGACAAGGACCTGATCACCCCCGCCGAGCACAGCGAGGCCATCGCGGAGGCCCTCCCCGACGCGGAGCTGCTCATCGTGCCGGACGCCGGCCATCTGGTGCTGATGGAGCACCCGGACACCGTCAACGCAGCCCTGGCCGAGCTGCTGGCCCAGGCGGGGGTGGCCGACGCCGCGCTCCCGGCCCCCGACCCCTCGCGCGCCGCGGCCCCGGCGGGCCCGGCGGCCTCGCCGATCCCGGCGGTCCCGGCGGTCCCGAAGCGTACGGTCGTCCCGCCGCGGACGGGCGACGCCACCGATCCCGACGCCACCCCCGGCAGCCGCTCCGCCCGCTGAGCCGCCGCGCGTAGCGCACGGGACGGCGGCGGACGGGGGCGCCAGCGGTGGGGGCCGGCGTCGGAGCGGGCCGGCATCGACCTGGACGGCGGACGCGTGATCGCCCCCTCCCACGAACGGGCGAACCTCCGCGCGGGCGGCGATCCTGCGAAGCGGCCGTACCGGCGCCCCCGCGCGGGCGTCCGGAGCGCGCGGGCGGATACCGGTCCCCGCGCGGAGCGCGGCCGTGGGTGGACGGGCCCGCGCGAGGCGGCCTCGGGGCGTGCGGCCGCGTACCATCGGCCGGTATGAACGACCCGCGCGTGGGGCCCGGTGACGCCGTGGCCAGGCTGACCGTCACGACCGCCGACGAGATGCGGGAGCTGGGGCGCAGACTCGCGAAGCTGCTGCGCCCCGGAGACCTGCTCCTGCTCAGCGGCGAGCTCGGCGCGGGCAAGACGACGCTGACCCGCGGCCTCGGCGAGGGCCTGGGCGTGCGCGGCGCGGTGACCTCGCCGACGTTCGTCATCGCCCGTGTCCACCCCTCCCTGGGCGATGGCCCGCCACTGGTCCACGTGGACGCCTACCGGCTGGGCGGCGGACTGGACGAGATGGAGGACCTGGACCTCGACGTGTCGCTGCCGGACTCCATCGTCGCGGTGGAGTGGGGCGACGGGAAGGTCGAGGACCTGTCGGACGACCGGCTGCACGTCGTCATCCACCGCGCGGTCGGCGCGGACGCGGCGCATGTGACCGACCCGAGCGCCGACGACGTGCGCGAGGTCGCGGTGACCGGGATCGGGCGGCGCTGGGCCCAGGCCGATCTTTCGGGGCTGGCCGGCTGACTCCCCGGCGCGCCCGCGAGCCTCGACTTCCCGGCCCCTGACGTCCCGGCGACTCCTGGGTTCCGCCGTTGTTCCGTCGTTCGTTCCGTCGTTCCCGTATTCCGACAAGACGTCGGGAAGATGTTGCGCGCCTGGCGCCGGGCGTGGTCACATGGGGGGTAGTGCCTTGGTTAGGTGTGCCTAACCCGGCAGTCCGCCCCAGGACCCAGGAGGCGTCCATGCCGACACACGAGCCCCCTGCCGTGGCGACCAGGCGCGACAAGCGGCCGTCGATGAGTGATCTGCTGGCGTCCTGCGCGGCCGCGAGCGCGGTCTCCACCCCTCCCGAACAGCCCACGGAGCTGGTGCGGCAGGCCGCGTCGGGCGCTTCGGCGCGCCGCCGTCCGGACGACGGCGAGCGGAGTGAGGGACGGGACGCGGCGTAGGTCGGCCGGCCCCACCCGATACGTCAGCAAAGCGGGCGTCCATGACCCGTGGGCCGTCGGCGCGTGGGAGCGTTTTCGGGGGTGTGAAGGCGCGAGCGGCTCAGGGGTGTGCGCCGAGTGCTCTGGCTGCGGCGAGATGCCGGGAGACGCCGCGCGATGCCACGAGCGCCGGCGCGTGCGAGGCGAACGCCCTGCGCCGAAGGCCGCGTACGTGACCACGACGATGACCGCGTACGCGAGTGACCACGAAGGTGACCGCGAACGTGAGTGACCACGACGGTGAATCGTGCGCCCCGCGCGGGACCGTTACGAGCCGCGGGACCGTTACGAGACGCCGGAGCGCCGCGCGGCCACGGGATCACAGGTCACCGGACCGCCAGGGGCCACGCGCCGCCGCCGTACTACGGGACGACGCCGCCGTACTAGCCACGCGCCTCCGTACCACGGGACGACGTCGCCGGACTACGGGACGACGACCACCTTGGTCTCCGTCACCGCGAAGTCCCACAGCGCCGAGCCGTCATCGCGCGCCGCGCGGATGCCGCCCGTCTTCTTGGGCGAGTCCGGGTTGGGCGTCGAGCCGTCCACCGCCGCGCTGAAGCCGAAGACCACGCCGTTCTCCTGATGGAAGACCACCACGTGCTCGATCTGCACCCCGTCCGAGCCGACGAGGCCCTGGGCGCGTGAGCTGACCGCGTAGGTGTCCGGATCCGGGTTCACGGAGCTGGGGGAGACCTGATAGGTGCGCATCACCCGCTCGTCGGCGCCGACCAGCCACACCCGCTTGGCGTCGAGGTCGTAGACGACGCGGCGGCCGTTGCCCGAGTCGGCGGGCAGCTTCTTCGCCGACGCCTTGTCCTTGCGCTTGTCCTCGGCGTCGTCCTTGCCGCGGCCGCCGCTGCCGTCCCCGCGGGCGACGGTGGGGTGGTCGGGAGCGGTCGCGTCGGCCTGGTACGCGAGGAAGCCGACCCCGGCGAGCGCCGCGGCGGTGAGAGCCGCCACGGCCGTTCCGGTGCTACTGCGCGCCACGCTGCGTCACCTTTCGTACGACCGTGCTTCCGGCCGATCTCTCCCGTTAGGGCGACCGTAGCACTCGGGAAGCTGACAGTGTGTTTGTACGGTCACCATGTCGTCACCGCGCCTCCACGCGGGTGGCGCCGCCCCGTGCGGCGAACGTCTGACCGGCCGAGCGGCCCGACGGCCGGGCCGGGGAGGCACGGCCGTGGCCGGGAGCCGTCGCCCGCGGCCGCCGGGGGACGGAGCCCGGTGCGGCGCGCCGTACGCTGTTGTTGTGCTGCTGCTCGCCCTTGATACCGCCACCCCCGCCGTCACCGTCGCCCTGCACGACGGCACGAGAGTGCTCGCCGAGTCGAACCAGGTCGACGCGCGCCGCCACGGCGAACTGCTGCTGCCCGCCGTCGACCGGGTGCTGGCCGAGGCCGGCCACCGGCTCGACGCCGTCACCGGTCTCGTCGTCGGCGTCGGCCCCGGCCCGTACACCGGCCTGCGGGTCGGCCTGGTCACCGCGGCCACCTTCGGCGCGACGCTGGACATCCCGGTGTACGGGCTGTGCACGCTGGACGGACTCGCCTACGCCGCCGGGCAGGCGGGGCTGACCGGGCCCTTCGTCGTCGCCACGGACGCGCGGCGCAAGGAGGTCTACTGGGCGCGCTACGACGACGCCCGTAGCCGGGTCACCGAGGCCGCGGTGGACCGGCCCGCCGACATCGAGGAGCGGGTCGCCGGGCTGCCGGCCGTCGGCGCGGGCGCGCTGCTGTACCCCGACTCCTTCGGGGAGGTGCCGCCGGGCATGCCCGAGCACCAGTCGGCCGCCGCGCTGGCCTCGCTCGCCGCCGAGAAGCTCGCCGCCGGCGAGTCGGTGGAGACCGGGGGCTTCCTGCCGGACCGGCCGCTGTATCTGCGCCGCCCCGACGCGCAGGTGCCCAAGAACTACAAGGTGGTCACCCCGAAGTGAGCGCCGCCGTCGCCTTGCGCGAGATGCGCTGGTGGGACATCGAGCGGGTACTGGAGCTCGAGCGTGAACTGTTCCCCGAGGACGCGTGGTCGCGTGGGATGTTCTGGTCGGAGCTGGCGCACGCGCGCGGCCCGCACGCCACCCGGCACTACGTGGTGGCCGAGGCGGACGGCCGGCTGGTCGGCTACGCCGGGCTCGCCGCGATCGACGGCACCGGCGACGTGCAGACCATCGCCGTCGTCCGCGACCAGTGGGGCACCGGGCTCGGCGCCCGGCTGCTGACCGACCTGCTCGCCGCCGCCACCGCCTTCGAGTGCCGGGAGGTGCTGCTGGAGGTGCGCGTCGACAACACCCGCGCGCAGCGCCTCTACGAGCGCTTCGGCTTCGAACCCCTCGGCTTCCGCAAGGGCTACTACCAGCCCGGCAACGTCGACGCCCTCGTGATGAGACTGACCGACCCGTCCCTGACCGATCCGTCCAGCGTGCCGGGACAGGCACCGGGACCCGCACAAGGAACTGAGACCCATGGCTGACGAACCTCTCGTCCTCGGCATCGAGACCTCCTGCGACGAGACCGGCGTCGGCATCGTCCGCGGCCACACCCTGCTCGCCGACGCGGTCGCGTCCAGCGTCGACGAGCACGCGCGCTTCGGCGGCGTCGTCCCCGAGGTCGCCAGCCGCGCCCACCTGGAGGCGATGGTCCCCACCATCCAGCGCGCCCTGAAGGAGGCCGGCGTCTCCGCCCGCGACCTGGACGGCATCGCCGTCACGGCCGGCCCCGGCCTCGCCGGAGCGCTGCTGGTCGGCGTCTCGGCGGCCAAGGCGTACGCCTACGCGCTGGGCAAGCCGCTGTACGGCGTCAACCACCTCGCCTCGCACATCTGCGTCGACCAGTTGGAGCACGGCGCGTTGCCCGAGCCGACGATGGCGCTGCTGGTCAGCGGCGGCCACTCGTCCCTGCTGCTGGCGCCGGACATCACCTCGGACGTCCGGCCGCTGGGCTCGACCATCGACGACGCGGCGGGTGAGGCGTTCGACAAGATCGCCCGCGTGCTCAACCTGGGCTTTCCCGGCGGGCCGGTCATCGACCGGATCGCGCGCGAGGGCGACCCGGCCGCGATCGCCTTCCCGCGCGGTCTGACCGGCCCGCGCGACGCCGCGTACGACTTCTCCTTCTCCGGCCTCAAGACCTCCGTGGCGCGCTGGATCGAGGCCAAGCGGGCGGCGGGCGAGGACGTCCCGGTCGCGGATGTCTCGGCCTCCTTCCAGGAGGCGGTCGTCGACGTGCTGACCCGCAAGGCGGTGCGCGCGTGCAAGGACCACGGCGTCGACCACCTGATGATCGGCGGCGGCGTGGCGGCCAACTCCCGGCTGCGCGCGCTGGCCGAGCGGCGGTGTGCGGACGCGGGCATCATCCTCCGCGTACCGCGGCCCAAGCTGTGCACGGACAACGGCGCCATGGTCGCGGCCCTGGGCGCCGAGATGGTGGCCCGGAACCGGCCCGCCTCCAGCTGGGACCTTTCGGCGGACTCCTCGCTGCCGGTGACGGACCCGCATGTGCCGGGCGTGGAGCGGGCCGAGGACGCCCACGGCCACGATCATGATCACGGTCACGGTCATGCGCACGGGCAGGGGCACGGGCACGACCACGACCACTTCCATGAGCTGAGCAAGGACAACCTGTACTCATGACCGTCGCGTTGATGTGGGAGGCGGCCGCCGCCGCGGGGCGGGGCGCCGAGCTGCTGGAGTGGGCGCGGCGGCAGGAGCTCGCGGCGCGGCCGCTGCGCCGCGAGACCTTCCGGGCGCCGGGCGACCGCGTCCTGGTGATCACCTGGTGGGACGCCCCGGAAGACGCGGCGGAGCTGCCCGAACTCCCCGAACCGGCGGACGACCTGGTGCGCCGCGCGGTCCATCGCTGGCGCTTCACGTCCGAGTCGGTCGAGGAATGAGATGAGCCGGGAGTCAGGGCCCCACATATCCGAGCCCACCGAGGCCATACCCGAGCCCACCGAGGCGGCCGCCGACGGTGTGGCCGACTCCGCCTCGGGTGACGACGGGGTCGACGGCATATCCGCCGCCACCGCCTCGGGTGACGACGGCGTCGACGGCATATCCGCCGCCCCTGTCGCCCCCGCAGTCGGTGCCTCCCCCGCAGTCGGTGACGCCCCCACCGTCGGTGACGACCACGCCGTCGATGACGCCCCCACCGCCCCTGCCGCCCCCGCCGTCGGTGACGCCCGCACCGCCGCGCTCCGCGGCCTGGCCCGCCGCTACCTGGCGCTGCGACGGGTGCTGTGGCTGTGGCTGCTGACCGGACTGGTGCTGCTCGGCTGGACCCTGGCCATACCGGGCTTCCGCTTCGTGACGGCGGACGAGCTCTTCGACCGCGTGGCCGGCGGGCTCTTCCTGTTCCTGGCCCTGGTCATCGTCGTCCCCTCGGCCCTGGCCGTCGCCTTCGGCGTGCACCAGGACATCGAACTGCGCGAGGAGCTGCACGACCGGGCGGCCGTCGAACACACCCCGCGGACCGTCCCGCTGTGGCACGCCCCCGGCCGCGCCCTGCTGTGGCTGCTGCCCTCCCTGGTACTCGGCTGTGCCGGCGTGGTGTTGGGCGGCTCCACCGCCCTCTCCGACGCCGACGGCCCGGGCCACCCCGCCGTCCTCGGCATGGCGGGCACCCTCGCCGCGGCGGGGGCGCTGGGCATGTTCAAGGCGGTCGACTACTACCGCCTGGTGCGACGGGAACTCGGCCCGGCGGATGGCGCGGAGGACGGGGAGGACGCGGGGAGGCTCGAGCGCCGCCCGTTCCGCGCCCGGTGATCGTCGGTACCGGCGTCGAATAGGGTCAACGGATGAGCGAAGATCCCGTGACCGTCCTGGCAGAGGCCGAGCACCGACGCGTCTGGGATCGCTTCTCCGCGGATTTCCGCTTCCGGCCGGGGGTGAGCCCGTTCAGCTGGCCGGCCATCAAGGAACCGGTCGCGTCGGTCACCTGGAGCCTTGCCGCGCTGGACGACGACCCGGAATACGCGCGTCTGGACCGCTTGGTCGAGGTGGTCCGGCAGGGGCTGACCTCCTGCGTCGGCCCGCGGGGCACGCTGTTCGCGCTCGACTGGCAGCACACGTCGTACCGCTTCGCCCCGCACGAGGTCGGCGGCCCCGGGCGGCCGGCTTGGCCGCTGAGCCCCTGCCCCGACGGGGACTACTCCATCTTCCTGTCGGAGGACTTCCGCACGGGCAGCTTCGGTCACCCGTGGGAAGAGTCCATCTGCCTGTTCGGCGAGGAACTCCTGGCCGCCGTGGCAACCGAGGTCGAGGCGGTTCTCGGCCCGCCGATCCGCAGGTCCGGCACGGCGGTGGACACCGCTGAACCCCGAGGTCGCGGGTTTCGGTGACGTCGGGCACGCGATGCGCACCTCTTCGAGCCGAGCCGAGCCGAGCCGGCCGCCTCCTCCGCCCCTCCCGCGCCAAGGCGTTCCCACCACGGTGCGGCCGACCGGGGCTCGCTCGTACGGGCCACGCCGGGGGGCCGGTGGCGGGGGAACGTGATCGGCTGGGGTTCCGGTGCCGGGCCACCGACTTCTGTCGGGCGGACGGGACCACTGGTCGAAGGGTGCTCGCGGGGGTGCCCCGCGGGGTGCCTTCGCGTGGATGGGAGAGGAGCCCCCCATGTCCTTGATGTCCTGGCGGAGCCGCCGAACGAGGGGCCGGGGGCCCGGTGACCGGGGCCGGGCCGCGGGCCGGCTGTCCGCCGTGGCCGGGGTGACGGCCGTCGCCGCGTTGGTGCTTCCGGCCCCGCCGGCCCAGTCCGCCGGCGCTGTGCACGTCCGGTGCTCGGTCCCCGACCTCGTCGCGGCGATCGACACGGCCAACGGCTCCCCGGGCGCCGACACCCTTCGGCTGGCCCGCGGGTGCACGTACAAGCTGACGGTTCCGGACGGGGCGAACCCCGCCAACGGCCTGCCGGCCATCACCAGCGAGATCATCATCGACGGCAACGGCGCGACGATCGCGCGCGCCCGCTCGGCCCCGGCCTTCCGCATCCTCCTGGTGGACAGCACGGGCAGCCTGACGCTCGACAAGATCACGATCAAGGGCGGCCGGGCCATCGACTGCCCCGGTGCCCCCGCCCCTCCCTTCCCTCCTGGCATCGTCTGCGGCGGCGGCATCAACAACCAGGGCATCCTGGCGGTGAAGCACAGCCGGGTGATCGACAACGTCGCCAGCTCCACTGTCTACGCCGAAGGGGGCGGCATCGACACCGACGGCGACACGGCGACCGTCTACGACACCGAGGTCAGCGGCAACACCGCCGAGTACACCGGCACCGACCCGAGCGAGGCCGCTGCCGGCGGGATCGCCAACGACGGCCCGTTGACGGTCGACAAGAGTCGCGTGCACCACAACACCGTCCGCGTCACCGCGGGCACCGACAGCATCGCCTCCGGCGCCGGCATCACCAGCTTCGTTCGAGCGGAGATCAGCCGCAGCAGCATCAGCCACAACCACACCAGCGCCCCGGGCGGCACGGTGCGCGGCGCCCTGACCAACTCCACTTCGCTACCGGACACGATGACCGTCAACGAGACCGTCATCCGCGCCAACGTCTCCAGCGCTCCGGAGGGCACCGTCCTCGGCGGCGGAGTCGGGAACGGAGGCGTGCTGTCGATGACCCACAGCCGCGTCATCGACAACTACGCCATCTCCAGGAAAGGCGTCGCCAGGGGCGGCGGAATCAGCCTCGGCGCCGTCGCGCAGCTCACCCTCGACAGCACGTACGTCCTCGGCAACACCGCCAGTGCCCCGGAGGGGGGCACCGCCCTGGGCGGCGGCGTCATCAACGGTCTCGGCGGCACCGTGACGGCCGATCGCTCGCACCTCCGCGAGAACACGACCCGCGCCTCCGGCGGCGGCACCGCCCTGGGCGGCGGCCTCTTCAACGCCGTCGGTTCCACGACCCTGACCAACGGCACCGTCACGGGCAACCGGGCCGGCGACGGAGGCGGCATCTACGAGGAGTCCGGCACGGTCACGCTGAACGCCACCCACGTCAAACGCAACAAGCCGAACAACTGCGCCCCACAGGGCAGCGTCCCCGACTGCGTCGACTGAACAGCCCACAGGACAGCGTCCCCGGCTGCGCCGACTGAACGGCTCTCCCGACCGGGCCACCGAACCCACCTGGGACGGTGGCCCGGCCGCGTGGCGGTCGGGCGCCTTCCCGCCCAGGGGGCTCTCGCGCGTGACGGGAGCCGCCCGGCTCTCGACGGCACGCTCACCGCACAGGAACGCGGCCACGCGCGCGAAGTCGCGAGAACGGTGAGACGCCGCCGAATGCGGTGGGGGCCGGGTGTCGGCGCGCTACTGTCGTCCCGGGGCCTGACGGGCCGCCAGCACAGGTCCACGAGGGAGCCGGAGGGGACCGGATGGCGCGAGTGAATCTGCGGGCCGCGTTCATGAGCGGCACCGCGTCCACCGTTTCCGCGCAGCAGGTGTCCGACACTCGGCGGCTAGCGGACCGGATCGGCTACCGGGGCGGCCACAACCTCGCGGACGTGGCCCAGATCCTGGTCGCCGTCCAGACAGGCGACCCGGACGCCGCCCGCCGCACCCGCACCGAGCTCGCCGCACGCACCCGGACCTCGGGCGGCAACACCTACTGGGTCCCGGTCGTCACCTCGTGGATCGACGGCGTCGACGCCGCCGCAGGACAGCACCCGGCCGTGGACTGGGTGGACGGCCCGGCCGCGGCGCTCGGCCGCTGGGCCCAGGTGGTGGCGCCGGCGTGATCCCGCCGACCACGGTCCTCGCCGCGGGCGCCGTACCGGCACCGACCGTGCCGCACGACGTGGACGGCAGCACCGCAGGAGGACGGCTTTCATGAGTGACGTGGTCCGGGTCGGTCTGGTCGGGGTCGGCATCATCGCCCAGACCCATCTCGAAGTCCTCGCCGAACGGTCCGATACCCGGCTGGACTTCACCGTCGACCCCGCCGCAGGGCCGCCCCTCTTCCGCGGCACCGAGCCGCCCCACCACCGGAGGCTGGCCGACGCGCTCGACGCCCATCAGCCCGACCTGGTCGTCATCGCCACGCCCACCCACACCCACGCCGACCTGGTCGCCCAGGTCCTCACCCGCTCCACCGCGCGGGTGCTGGTGGAGAAGCCGTTGGTGCACGATCTCGCCTCTCTCGACCGGCTGCGCTCCCTGGACGAGGCCGCCGACGCCCGGGGCCGTGTGTTCACCGCGCACCACTTCGCGTTCTCGCCCGAGGTGCGCTGGGCCGCGGCACAGATCACCGCGCACCCTGAATGGGGGCCGGTCACCGGCATCACCTCGGCGTTCTACGACCCGTACATCCTGCGCGGCGAGCAGGCGTTCGCCTCCTACGGCTCCAGCTGGATGGACTCCGGAGTGAACCAGCTCACCACCCTCGCCCGCTTCGTCGAACTCACCGCACTCACCTCCATCGAACAGATGGACGGCGGCGCGAGCGCCTGGTGCACCGCCGCCTACCGCTCGTGTGGCACCGAGGGCACGGCCCGGCTCCGCACCAGTTGGCTCACCGGCTCCAGCAGCAAGGAGACCGTTCTCGGCTTCGGTCGCTCCGGCGTGGAGATGTGGATCGACCACACCGCCATGACCGGATTCGCCGCCGAGGATGGCAGGCTGCTCGCCACCCATGGCAGCGACGGCCGAACCCCCCGCAAGATCGCCCATTACCGCCCGCTCTACGAGAGCCTGCTCTCCGACCGGCCCAGACCCGGTCCTCGGCTTCGACACGGCGATCACCGTCACCGAACTCCACCACGCGACGCCGACCCCGTCCGGGGTGGGTTCCGGGGGACGCCCGGGTGTTCAGGGGAGCCCGGGAAGCTGACGCCTTGGGGGTAGCTGGCCCGCAACCGGGACGCTCACCGCGCGATCGCCGGGCGCCTCCGGCGCGGGTCACAGAATGTGCCAGCGCAATTCGGCGTCTTCGCTCCGCAGGCCGGTGATGCGGCGTTCCACTTCGGCCAGCGTGCCAGGCGTGTGCGTAGCCTTCCGGGCGTTGGTGGTGATCATGCGTAGTTCACGGAGGTCGCGCAGGACCTGGTACCCGGACCACTGAGTGACGTCGAAGCCGTAGGCATCGGCGAACCGTTGGTAGTGCGCCCGGCCATGGCCGAAGCGTCGACAGTGGATCTCAACGGTCACCAGATCCCATTCGGGCTGCCCTTGGGCGACGGTGTCCCAGTCGCACAGCACGACGCGGTCGCCGTCGTGGAGCGCGTTGCGGTGCTGGGGGTCGCCCTGCACTACGGCGTGCGGCAGCTTGAAGCTGACCTTGCCGAGCTCGTCCACCAGCCCCTCGGCACGCTGGGTGAGGAACCTCAGTGTCTCCTTCGCGAGCGAGGTCGTGGCACCCAGCGACGTGCGGATCGCCGCGCCGTTGTCCAGCGTCCTGAGCGGCACTGGCGGAAGGGGAAGGTGGTGCAAGGCATGTAGTGGGGCGGCGAGCTGAGCGGCGGAGACGGGGTGCTCGGGCTGGGGCAGATAGGTCCAGAAGGTCACGGGGTGACCGTCTACGACGATGGGCTGCCGCACCGAATGGAGTGGGACGGTGGGGAAGCCCCGCTCCATCAGCCACCGTACGAATGCGACGGTACGTCGAACGCCCTCTTGGGCCGCTCCTCGCCGGGCGATCTTCACCACCACCGGCGCGCTGGCCAGGCGCACCACGGCGTTGGTATGACCGCGTAGGAGCGTTGCCCCACCGCTGTCGAGGCCGGCCTGCGCGCAGGCTCGGTCCAGCACATGGTGCATCTCCGCCTCGTCGAATCCGCCATGGAGCTGTACCAAATCCGTCATGGACTAAGGCTGACCCACACGAAGCGGTGTGTCACATGGTTCCCGGCGTCAGAGCCAAGAGATCACTGAGATTCCGGGCCGCGCGCCCGGTCCTCATCGCTGGTGGCAGTACGCCGATGACGTGCCGCGCCCGGGCTCCGAGGATCGGAGTCCGGTGAGGTTCGGGCACCTGGAGGTAAACGGATTCGGCGAGTTGGCACGCTTCGCTGGGGCTCCGGTCCTGAGCGAGGCAGATGGCTTCTTCCAGCCGGAGGAGTGCGGGGTCGATACCCGTGCGACCAGGGTAGAGGCTCAGTGCCTGCTTCCGCGCTTCACGGGCCTTGCGGCTGCGACCGAGAGACGTGAAGGCACCACTGAGATACATCAACAGACGACGCTGGGGAAAGGCGAACGCGTCGTCATCCGGCCCATTGTCGGTCTGCTCGAAGACGGTGAGCGCGGCGCGGATGGCACTCTCGGCTCCCGCGGCGTCCCCGAGACGGGCGAGGGCTCGGGCCTCGGCGGCCGCGGCGAAGGCGCCGCTGACACAAGGACGGTTGTGCAGTAGCAGGCGGGCCTCACGAGCCAGGGCGACCGCGGTCTCCAACGGCCCGTAGTAGTAAGGGAGCATGGCGGCCTGGGCGCGGACCCGTGCGCGCAGTTCCACGTTTCCGCTGTCGTCAGCAGCGAGGCGTGCGGTGGCGTACCACGCCCGTGCATGGCGAAGGGTGCCCAACTTCATCAGAGCGTCGGCCACGAGCGTGGCCAGCAGGGCTGTCATTTCTGACAGCCGAACCTGTGCTGCGGCCGGCTGCCGCTCGGCGGCCAGTTCCCGCACCTCCCTCAGATCGGTTAACAGCAGCGTCAACATCGGTCGTGGAGGTGTGTAGAGGTACTGCTGTCGCAGGCCCAGGATGCGCTCGTCGAGGAGATCGAGTTGGGCGGCGCTCACCGTGGCGGATGCCAAGGTGCGGTCCACGGAGCGGCGGGCGGATTCCATCAGCTGGTCGAACGGGCTCTCGTCCTGACGTGCGGGTACGGGGAGCTGATCGGGTGCTGGTGCGGCGTATGCCCACTCGGCGGCCGGAGAGAGGTGGCTGACCTCGGGGAGGTGGGCCCTCTGGCGGTAGTCACCAGCCAGTCCCAGGCCCTGAGCGTCCGTTCGGTACAGGCGGCACAACAGATCGACCATGACCGCCTTGGGGCTGAGCGTTCCCACTTCGCACTGGGCCAACTGGTCGAGGCTCAACTTGGGAGCTTTCGAGAGTTCGTGCGCGCACTCTGCGGCGTACTCAGCCACAGCTGTCTCCAGGGTCCACCCGCGCGCCAGGCGCTGAGCTCGGAGCTTGCTGACTCCGCAGCACGCGTGGATCTCCGCAACGGTCTGCTCGACCGGCCACTTGCCTGCGACCGCTCGCTCCCGCCAGTTCTTGGCGCAAGACGGACGATGCTGTGCTGGCATGGCCCTTACCTCCGCAAGTGGGCGTCCCGTGGGGAGCGAGCGTAGTGACCATCCGGTCACTCTGCGGAGAGAACCCCGGACTTTCGCGGAAACCCATGTTCATCGGGCCGGGGTTTCGGGATGGGGCGGAATTCGTGACATTGCAGGATGGCCGACCTGTTGCGTCAGCCGTCACCTTGTTCCCTCGAAGCGAGCCATGGCGGCTCTTGTGTCCGTGGGGACTCAGGTGTCCGACCGTTCACCACATGAGGAGCAGAACCCATGGTGGAGATTCCTGCGATCGAAGGTGCCCTTCCGCTCCGCCGCACAGCGCGGCGTGTATGGCGGCCGCCCGCTGGGTCGGACATCGAAGCGCAGCCCGCCGGCCGCTGGTGGGACGCCGTGCGGGTGCCCACGCTCATCGGCGAACGTGCGCTGTCGCTGCTCGGCGGGGAGAGCGGGCCGGTCATCGAGGACACCTACGGTGCGGTCTGGTACTGGCTTGTCCCTCTCGGCGCGGCCGCCGACTGGACGCTCCAGCGGGTGCTGAGCGAGGGCGCGTACGTGGCTGTGCCGCCGCTGGATCGTACGCTCGGGCCGGGGCCGCACTGGCGTGTGCCGTTCACGTCTGACCGCTGCCTCACCGACGCCGCCCGGCTGCACACCGCGCTGCTGGCCGCTATGACGACCGTGAAGCATTGCCAGCGCTGCGAGCGGCTGACCGCCGACGCCGTTGCCGTGGGGGACGTGCACGGGGCCAGCGGGGCGGGCCGTACGTTCTACGCCTGCGCGGCGTGCGCCCCGTGCTTCCCCCGGCGGCGCGACCCGCTCGCCGAACTCGCCGCCACTCGGCGGGCCCTGCGGGAGGGGCGGGCCTGATGAGTACGGCGGACGCGAAGCCTTCCGTGGCCGAGAGGACCTGGCGCGCGGTCCTCGATCACCTCACAGAGTGCGCGGCCTGCCGCTCCGCCCCCGTGCCGTGCGAGGCCGGGCGGCGGCTCGTGCGGGCGCACCGCCGGGTGACCAGGGGCAAGGCCCCGTGACCGGCCGTTGGGTCAGCCTCGGGCTCCTCCTCGGCGGCCACTCCGCCGCCGTGCCCGCGCCGGAGGCGCTCCCGCCCCGCGAGCGGCGGCCGCCCCGCTGGGACGTGGCGGCCGCCGCCGAGCGGGCCGAGTGGGAGATCCGTCAGGTCGGGTACGACCCATTGGAGCCGTACCCGGGCCGGGTGAACGCCCCCTGGCGGTGCTGTTGTGTGACCTGCGGCGCCTTACGGGCTCCGACGCTGACCCGCGTCCGCCGCTATGGCGGGTGCAGGCACAGACGACCGTCGACAGCGGCCGACCGTTGAACGCGCAGGGTTCCCGAGGGCTACTTGCTCCAGTCGATGGTCACGGGGCCGTCAGCGAGGGTGGGGCCGTCGCATCCGTACCAGCCGTGGAGGTCGCGGGCGGCCTCTGCGACGAACGCGGCGAGAGCCCGAAGTTGTACATTCGGTTCTTCGAGATCATCGTCATGCACGGTGCTAGCTGAGACAGATATGACAACGCCCGATTTCAGTCTCTCTTCCACGGCTGGGGATTTGGTAGTGCACTGCAAGTATATGAAGACCTCCCCGGCTGCCGATACGTATCCGTACTGATCTCCCAGGGCGGCCGGACGGCCACGCTTTTGAATCCATTTGCGTGGTAAGTTATTCGATGGCGCCGCGGTGTAGGTGATCGATGCGCTTTCTCCGCCGGCCTCCAGGAGGCAGTACCCGTGCTCCTGGGCCTCGTCGAACGTGAATGCGCTTTCCGAGAATTTTTGCCCCTTGGTGGGGACGAGGGGGGCAAGGCTCTTCGCTGAGATGCGGCCGTTACAGACTTTCTCGGGGAGCTCGATGGCTTCATCGTTCGACAGTGTCCGGTTCGCTGCCCACCAAGTCCCGGTGGCGAGGAGGAGTAAGGCGAGGCCGGTTCCCATGGTTCTCCCGCGGATCCATGAAAGCCTCATGCTCGGCCCTTGCCGTTCGAGTAGCTGTCGAGCGCTTCCTGGTACACGTCGCCGGCTGCGGTCTCCACAGCACGGCTCTCGAGGTCAAGACCTTCCCGTTCGGCCGCATGCAGGAAAGCCTGCTTCGTGGCCTTTGCAAGCTCCTCGCCCTGCCAGTTCACGAATTTGACTCGATCCCTCTCGATTTCCTTAGCTGCCTGCTCCTCATCCATGGAGTAATGTCCGACGACCGCATCCTTGACGACGCCGATGGTCCACCCCATGGCCTCGCCGACGATCGGTGTTCGTTGCGCGATAGGCTCCGCCGCCCTCTCCAGGATGAACGCCGCCCATTCGCTTCCAGCCCCCAGCTTCTCGTTGTACTCCCTGATCTTCTCCACGCTGTTATCGGATGCCGCGATCGCGTCGGCGCGGCCGTCGGCGACGATTCCATAAAGTGTTGCGACCGGTTTTCCGGCCACCGGCGCAACGTCGTTGAGATCCACGTCCTCTCGGGTGACGATCGCCTTCTGCATGGCCTCAGTGGCTACAGCCTGCTGGGCGTGAGTGATGGACGAGTACGCGTTGGGATCCTGGGCGACCGCGTGCAGGAACTCATGAAGCTCGCCCCCCTTTCCACTGAGGTCGCTCAGGTCGGCGATCGCCCCGTCATGCCAGAAGTAGTCATTGTCGTCGCCACCCGCCAACACCCGGTCGATATCCCGCATGTACTCCGCCGACATATTGCCCAGGCTGTCGGCGATCGGCGCGAACTCACCGCTGTCCGGTTTGATGAGCTCGGAGTTGGACCCCAGCCTCTCCACCACAGAGCGGAACAGCTCCGCCTGCTCGTCGGTGTGGTTCAGCAGGGGGCCGCCGCTGCCGTATGGGCGGCCGGAAACGGCGGATTCCAGGGCGTGCCCCAGCGCGTCCTTCGCGGGGACCTTGCTCTTCTCGTCCGGCTGCTGCAGGCCGTTGATCTTGTCTGAGATCCAGTCGCGGCCGCCCTCGCCGTCGGCGTCGCCCAGGAAGTAGTCGAGGTTGCTGATCTTTTCGAGGTCGCTGTCACCTCCGCCGGTGGAGCCGTGGAAGAAGGCGGTCGACGCCTCGGGGCTGTGGCCGAGCGCTTCCAGGAGGCCGGTCATCGGGTCCCAGCCGGGACCCCCCGTCTTGTCGAGGTTGAGGTCGAAGCGGGTCCGGCCGCCGGAGTTGCCGTCCGGGACGGGCCATCGGCCGTCCTGTTCGCGTTCGAACGTGACCATGTCCCGGGCGAGGGGGACCAGGAATCGCTTGTCGTACTCGCCGTGCCGCAGCAGCGTCGCCAGGACCTGGTAGCCCGTGACCCTGGCCTGGCCGTGCCAGACGGCCGGGTTGAGGCGTTCGCGGCCGACGCGCTGGAGTTCGGTCAACCAGGGCTTGCCGAGGTAGTCCCGGCTCTCGCGGAAGGGCGTGTTCTTGTCCTCCCCGTGCGGCCGGGTGGCGGTCGCTAGTGTTTCGCCCATGCCGTCCTGGATGCTTCGCGCCAGCCTGAGCCGTGTCGCGTCGCCGTGGGCCGAGGCGTCGCCGGCGATCTGGGCTTCGAAGAGCAGGGCGTCCTCGGGGCCGAGGGTCTTGTAGAAGGCGACCGCGAACTCGGGGTCGTCGTGGTTGTGGGCGAGCAGGTCCCGGAGTCGGGTGAGCTCCTTCCGGGTGAGTTTCTCGCCGTTCTCGTACGCGGCGAGGCTCTTCCTGGCGAGGTGGATCGCCTGCTCCGCCTGGGCGTCGTCCAGGGAGTCGTACCTCGCGTGGCCGAAGTCGTGGTTGTCGCGGCCATGGCTCTTGCCGAGGGCCCGCACCACGGAGTCGTCGATCTCCTGGGCCTCGGCGATCAGGCGGTTGATGCGGCCTTCCCACTGCGCCAGCTTGTCGCGGTCCGCCGGGCTGGGGTCGTCGTTCTGCCCGGCCTCGCGCAGCAGGGCGCACGACACGGTGCCGTCGTCCCTGCCGACCACGCGGATGCCGGCCGTCCTCGCGTCCTCGTCGGTGAGCTTCTTCAGCGTCTTCTGGAGTGCCGCGAGGTCGGCGTGCGCATCCCTGAGGACGGCCCAGATGCTGGTCGCCTCGGTGTGGGCGTCGCGGAACTCCTTGGCCGTCTTGTGGATGAAGGGCCTGGTGACATCGGAGTTCACGCCCTTCCAGCGGGCGGCCTCCGCCTTCCGCGCCATCCCCTCGAAGGCGTCGGTCGCGAGGGTGTCGAGCTGCTTCACCATCGCCTGCCAGTCGTGGACCGAGGAGGCGAGGCTGGATAAGGAGACGTGGTAGAGGCTGTCGAAGGTCAGTCCCGTCATGGCACGGTCCCTTAGCGAAAGTGTTCGAGGATCTCGGAGACGGGCTCGGTGCTGCCGTCGCGGTAGCGAAGGGAGGCGGCGATCTTCGCGTCCTCCCGCGCCGTCGACTGCTTCGTGTAGTCCAGGTGGTTGGAGATGTGGGCGCACGCCTGAAGCAGCGTCTCGACCTGGCGCCGCCACACGAAGGCGGTGGTGGTCAGGGCGCCGCCCATCGCGAAGCCGTGCGAGGTCAGCGTCGCCGCCGCCTTCGCCGTCGAGCCGTCGCCCTCGGATCCCTGGGCGACGTCGCCGGCCTTCCTGAGCCGGGTGTGCAGCGTGTGGGCCTCATGGCCGACCTGTCCCAGGTCGTCCTGGTGCACCACCAACCCCTCCGAGCCGCCGCCCGTCGTCACCCCGTCGGCGTGGTTGAGGCGCAT
The DNA here is from genome assembly GCF_007595705.1 of Streptomyces sp. SAJ15. Taxonomy (GTDB): domain Bacteria; phylum Actinomycetota; class Actinomycetes; order Streptomycetales; family Streptomycetaceae; genus Streptomyces. The sequence continues at coordinate 236,984 of NZ_NISY01000001.1, forward strand.
ACGAGGATCGGATTCGGACTGACGGCCGGACCATCGCGCGTCCAACGACACGTTCACCCCATCCCGGGGCCTCAACTGCCCCATAGGAAAAGCTGGTTGGCTGGCTCTCGGTGGGGAGTGAAACTACTACGGGCGGCCTCTCGGTGCGGCCTTTCACCTCGGTGTGTCGGCACCCGGTGCCAGAGCCCCTCCCTGTGCCAGCAGTCCCCCGATCACCGCCCGCAGCCCGCTCGCGACGTCGTAGGACGCGGCCAGCTCCTCCCAGCGGCCGCCGAGCGCGGCCATCCGTGGCATCTCGGCCGGGTCCACCCCCGCGAGCATGTCCAGGTAGGCGCGGTGCCGCTCGGGGTCCTCGGCGCGGCGGGCCACGGCGGCCTGGTAGATCAGGGTGCCGAGCACGTAGTGCCAGATGGTGCGGTAGGCGTGCAGCGCGTCGCGCTCGCTCAGGCCGCAGGCCATCGAGGTGTCGATGATCTCCTCCGTCATCCACAGCGCGCCCTGGTCGGTGAGGTCGCCGAGGCTGAGAACCTGCACCACCCACGGCTGCGCCTTGAGGAGGTCGTGCATGTGCAGGCAGACCGCGAGCAGTCGCTCGCGCGGGTCCTGGGGCAGTTCGGGGCGGGGCAGCGCGGCCGCCGTTCCCGACAGCACGCGGGCCAGCAGCTCGTCCTTGTCGCGGACGTGGCGGTAGAGCGCCATCGGCGTGGAACCGACCTCCTTGGCCAGCCGCCGCATGCTCAGGGCCTCGACGCCCTCCGTTTCGAGGATGCGGCGCGCGGTGTCGACGATCGTCTCCAGCTCCAGGCGCGCCGGTCGCCCGCCCGTCGGCCTGCCCGATCCCGCGGTCACGCCCGCGCCGCCCATCCCGCTCCGCCCTCGCCGCCTGTCCGGCCCGCCCTCACTCTTCGTCGTCACCGCCCCATTGTCGTTTGTGTACGCGTACACTTTCTTGGTGTACGCGTACACAAATGGCGAAGAGGGGATGCGAGACCCATGAACGACCAGGCGAAACAGGCGCGTTGGCTGCTGGCGGTGGCGCTCACCGTGCAGTTCATGGTGGCGCTGGACATGTCGGTGGTGAACGTCGCGCTACCCGACATCCGCGCGGACCTCGGCTTCAGCGAGGAGAGCCTGCTGTGGGTGGTCAACGCCTACGCGCTCGCCTTCGGCGGGCTGCTGATGCTCGGCGGGCGGCTGGCGGACATCATCGGCCGTCGCCGCACCCTGGTCGGCGGACTGGTGATCTTCGGCGGAGCCAGCCTGGTCGGCGGACTGGTGGATGCGGCGAGTGGCCTGGTCGCCGCCCGGGCGCTGCAGGGGGTGGGCGCCGCCGCGCTCGCGCCCGTCGCCTTCGCGCTGATCACCGTCACCTTCCCGGCGGGGCCGGCCCGGTCCCGCGCGCTGGGTCTGTGGGGCATGGCCGGCGCCGCGGGCGGTGCGGTCGGGGTGCTGGTGGGCGGGGTGCTCACCGAGTGGACCGGCTGGCGCGCCGTGATGCTGATCAACGTGCCGATCGTGGCCTTCGCGCTCGCGGCCGCCGTCCGCTCGGTGGCGTCCGACCGGCGTGACGGGCCCGCGCCCCGACTCGACGTCGCCGGGGCGCTGCTGGTCACCACCGGCATGACGGCACTGGTGCTGGGGCTGGTGCGGACCGAGACCGAGGGCTGGGCCTCGGCGTGGACCGTGGGCACCCTGGGGGCGGCGGCGGTGCTGCTGGCCGCGTTCGCCGTCGCCGAGCTGCGGGTGCGCCAGCCGCTGCTGCGGCTGGGCCTGCTGACGCTCCGCCCGGTGCTGGCCGCCAACCTCTTCACCCTGCTGCTCTTCTCCGGCCAGTTCGCCGCCTTCTACTTCACCTCGCTCTACATGCAGCGGATCCTGGGCTACGGCGAGATCGCCACCGGCGTCGCCTTCCTGCCCTTCAGCGCCGGCGTGGTGCTCGGCTCGCTGCTCGCCACCCGCGCGATGGCGCGACTGGGCGCGGCGACGCTGCTGCTGGCGGGTGGGCTGCTGGGGGCGGCCGGCTTCGTCTGGTTCGGGCTCGCGGTCGGCGTCGACGGCGGTTTCGCCGGCTCGGTCCTCGGCCCCTCGCTGGCGGCCAGCATCGGGATCGGGCTGTGCGTGGTGCCGATGGGCACGGCCGCCACCACGGGGGTCGCCGCGCCGGAGGCCGGCATGGCCTCCGGTCTGATCAACAGCTCCCGGCAGATCGGCGGCTCGCTGGGGCTGGCCGTGCTCGCCACGGTCGCCTCCCACACCACCGGCGACGACGCCACCCCGCGCGGTCTCGTCGACGGCTATGCCACGGCCTACCTCTGGGCGGGCGGGCTCCTGGCCGTGGCGGCGCTGGTCGCCTGGCTCCTCCTCCGGGGCGACCGCGCGGAGCCCCGCCCCCGGGGCCGTACGGGCGACCGCGCGGAGGGCCGTACGGGCGACCTGTCGGCCGCCCGCGCGGGCGGCCCTTCGGAGGCCCCCGGCGGCGCCGGCGAGGTGCCGGGCGGGGTGGCCTGAGGCGGTGGCCTGAGGCGGTGGCCAGAAGGCGACGGGTCAGGCCGGGTGCCCCAGCAGCATGCTCGGGTGCCCGGCGACCCGGGTCAGGAAGACCGTGCAGGACGCCGCCCCGCGTGCCCCGTCGAGCTTGAGCTTCTTGCGCAGCTCCTCCGGCTCCACCGCCGACCCCCGCTTCTTGACCGTCACCACGCCCACCCCGCGCTCGCGCAGCAGCGCGCGCAGTCGCTTGACGTTGAACGGCAGCACATCGGTGATCTCGTAGGCGGTGGCGTACGAGGTGGGGCGCAGCTCGTCGGAGGTCACGTACGCGATCGTCTCGTCGATCAGTCCGCCGCCGACCTCCTCGGCCACCTCCGCCACCAGATGGGCGCGGATGACGGCGCCGTCCGGCTCGTAGAGGAAGCGGCCGACCGGGCGGACCGGGGGATCGGGCAGGCCACGGCCGGTCAGCGACGCGCCGTGCGGCAGCAGGGTGGCGCGCCGGGCGCCCGGCGCGGTGCCGAACCACAGCACCGCCTCCTTCACCTCCCCGCCGTCCGAGATCCACTCTGCCTCGGCCTCGTCCGGGATCGCCTCGTGCGGCACCCCGGGGGCGATCTTGAGGGCGGCGTACCGCGCGGCGCGGGCCGTGGCGACCGCCCAGGACAGCGGCGGGGAGTACGCCTCGGGGTCGAAGATCCGGCCCCGGCCGCCGCGCCGCGCGGGGTCGACGAAGACCGCGTCGTACGGGGTCGTGTCGATCTCGGCGACATCGGCGCAGACCACCTCGATCAGCGACTCCAGCCCCAGCGCCGCGGCGTTGGCGCGGGTGGCCGCGCAGGTGGCCGGGTCGCGGTCGACGGCGAGGACCGCGATCCCCGCGCGGGCCAGCGCCACCGCGTCGCCGCCGATGCCGCAGCACAGGTCGGCCACGGAGGTGACGCCCAGGGCGGCGAGGCGCTCCGCGCGGTAGTTCGCCACCCGCGCCCGCGTCGACTGCTCCACGCCATGGGGGGTGAAGTACATCCGATAGGCGTCGGCGCCGAACTTCGGCTCCGCCCGCTGCCGCAGTCGCGCCTGCTCCAACGCCGCCGACACCAGCTCGGCCGGGTGGTCCCGGCGCAGCCGGGTGGCGATCGCGAGCTCCTGCCTCGGCTCGAAGTCGCGCAGCGCGGCCAGCAGCGCCTGCCCCTCATCCGAACGGGTCAGCCGGTCGAAGACGTCAACATCCACACGCTCATTCTCCCGGTCGGGAACCCGGGCCGCGTACACGCGGTTCCCTCAGCGTGTGGGGGCGTCGGGGGTGGTGTGAAAGGGGTGGGCGCGCCCCCGCGATTGGCACTCTAGTTGACTGAGTGCTAACCGCGTCCTAGTCTCGGGGCTGGCACTCCACACAGGGGAGTGCCAACACAGCGACGGGCAGGTCCGGCACCCGCGACGACGGATCCACCTGGTCGCCACCTCAGACAGTTAACCCCGTGAGATCTCCGAAGGGGGAGGTCGGATCGTGACGACCGCCAGCTCCAAGGTTGCCATCAAGCCGCTTGAGGACCGCATCGTGGTCCAGCCGCTGGACGCCGAGCAGACCACGGCCTCTGGCCTGGTCATTCCGGACACCGCCAAGGAGAAGCCCCAGGAGGGCGTCGTCCTGGCCATCGGCCCGGGCCGCTTCGAGGACGGCAAGCGCGTCGAGCTCGACGTCAAGGTCGGCGACGTCGTGCTCTACAGCAAGTACGGCGGCACCGAGGTGAAGTACAACGGCGAGGAGTACCTCGTCCTCTCGGCTCGCGACGTGCTCGCGATCGTCGAGAAGTAATCACCGAGTTTTGCCTTCGAACTGCGCCCCTGGTTCCCGCGTCTGACACGGCCGGGGCGGGGGCGCAGTTCTTTTTTCACGCGATGGCGGCCGCTGGCGAAGCGGCCTGGGATCGCAACGAGAGGACTTGAGAGCTCCCATGGCGAAGATCCTGAAGTTCGACGAAGACGCCCGTCGCGCCCTTGAGCGTGGCGTCAACAAGCTGGCCGACACCGTGAAGGTGACGATCGGCCCCAAGGGCCGCAACGTCGTCATCGACAAGAAGTTCGGCGCCCCGACCATCACCAACGACGGCGTCACCATCGCCCGTGAGGTGGAGATCGAGGACCCGTACGAGAACCTGGGCGCCCAGCTCGTGAAGGAGGTGGCGACCAAGACCAACGACATCGCGGGTGACGGCACCACCACCGCCACCGTGCTGGCCCAGGCGCTGGTCCGCGAGGGTCTGCGCAACGTCGCCGCCGGCGCCTCCCCGGCCGCCCTGAAGAAGGGCATCGACGCCGCGGTGAAGGCCGTCTCCGACGACCTGCTGGCCACCGCCCGCCCGATCGACGAGAAGTCCGACATCGCCGCCGTCGCCGCGCTGTCCGCCCAGGACAAGCAGGTCGGCGACCTGATCGCCGAGGCGATCGACAAGGTCGGCAAGGACGGCGTCATCACGGTCGAGGAGTCCAACACCTTCGGCCTGGAGCTGGACTTCACCGAGGGCATGGCCTTCGACAAGGGCTACCTGTCGCCGTACTTCGTCACCGACCAGGAGCGCCTGGAGGCGGTCCTGGATGACCCGTACATCCTGATCCACCAGGGCAAGATCTCCGCCATCCAGGACCTGCTGCCGCTGCTGGAGAAGGTCATCCAGGCGGGTGGCTCCAAGCCGCTGCTGATCATCGCCGAGGACGTGGACGGCGAGGCGCTCTCCACCCTGGTCGTCAACAAGATCCGCGGCACCTTCAACGCGGTGGCCGTCAAGGCCCCGGGCTTCGGCGACCGCCGCAAGGCGATCCTGGGCGACATCGCCACCCTCACCGGCGGCACCGTCGTCGCCGAGGAGGTCGGCCTCAAGCTCGACCAGGTCGGCCTGGACGTGCTGGGCAGCGCCCGCCGCGTGACCGTCACCAAGGACGACACCACGGTCGTCGACGGTGCCGGCAACGCCGAGGACGTGGCCGGTCGCGTCGCGCAGATCAAGGCCGAGATCGAGGCCACGGACTCCGACTGGGACCGCGAGAAGCTCCAGGAGCGCCTGGCCAAGCTGGCCGGCGGCGTCTCCGTGATCCGCGTCGGTGCCGCCACCGAGGTGGAGCTCAAGGAGAAGAAGCACCGCCTGGAGGACGCGATCTCCGCGACCCGCGCCGCGATCGAGGAGGGCATCGTCTCCGGCGGTGGCTCCGCGCTCGTGCACGCCGTCAAGGTGCTGGAGGACAACCTCGGCCTGTCCGGCGACGAGGCCACCGGTGTCGCCGTGGTCCGCCGCGCCGCCGTCGAGCCGCTGCGCTGGATCGCCGAGAACGCCGGCCTCGAGGGCTACGTCATCACCTCCAAGGTGGCCGAGCTCGACAAGGGCGAGGGCTTCAACGCCGCCACCGGCGAGTACGGCGACCTGGTGAAGTCCGGCGTCATCGACCCGGTCAAGGTCACCCGCTCCGCCCTGGAGAACGCCGCCTCCATCGCCTCCCTCCTCCTCACCACCGAGACCCTCGTGGTCGAGAAGAAGGAAGAGGAAGAGGCCGACGGTGGCCACGGCCACGGTCACGGCCACGCGCACTGACCTCCCGGTCAGGGACCGTACGTAACGGGCTTGGCCCGGACCCTCGCTGAGGGTCCGGGCCAAGCCCGTTTTTCCGGCGGGTGGCCGGGGGCGTTCGGCACCGCCGGACTGCGCCATTCGGGTCGCGAGGCGTCCGATGGTGGTGTTCGGCGGGGCCGAACCGGGCGCCCCCCGGCATATGCCGGGCGGGCTCACTCACCCGGCCGCGCCGCCGGTACGGCTCACCTCTTGGGGCGGGCCGCGTTGTTGGAGATGCGGGACACCGCGGCACGGGGCGTTATCTTCGCGATCCCCATGAGGGCCTTGTAGCGGGGGTCGGGAACGGAGAGGGACTTGCCGCGGGCGAAGTCCTTGAGGGCGGCGGCGACGACGCGATCCGCGTCGAGCCACATCCAGCCGGGGACGTTGTCGGTCGGCACCCCCGCACGCTGGTGGAACTCGGTCCGCACGAAGCCGGGGCACAGGGCCATCAGCCGGACTCCCGAGACGGCCAGGTCCCGCGCCGCCCCCTGGGTGAACTGCACCACCCACGCCTTGCCGGCCCCGTACGTCCCGCGCGGGAAGAACGCCCCGACGGAGGCGACGTTGATGACGCCGCCGCGGCCACGCTCCCGCATCGCGTCGGTGGCCGCGGTGGTGAGCCGGAGCACCGCTTCGACATGCACCTTGATCATCCGTAGCTCGTCGGCGACCGGCACCTCCAGGAAGCGGCCGCGCAGCGCGAACCCCGCGTTGTTGATGAGCACGTCGACGGGGCGCCTGCGGTCGGACAGTCGGGCGGCCACCGCCTCGATGCCCGCGTCCTCCGCCAGGTCGGCGCGCAGCACCTCCGCCTCGACCCCGTGCCGGTCGTGCAGTTCGGCGGCCTGCTCGCGCAGTCGCTTCTCGTCCCGCGCCACCAGCACCACGTCGTGCCCGTCGGCCGCGAGCCGGCGCGCGAAGGCCGCGCCGATCCCGGCCGTCGATCCCGTAATCAGTGCAGTCGTCATACCCGCACGCTATCGGCCTCGGGCGGCACCGGCGCGGGAAGCCCGGTCGACGTGACGCGGTGTCAGGAGCCCTGTTTGGCCACGTAGGCCAGCGCCTTGCGCCGCGCTTCGGGGTGCAGCGCGTCGCCGGCCGCCAGCACGCGCGGCAGCAGCGTGCGCTCGGTGGTGGTGGCGCGGAAGAGGAAGGAGACCGTCACCTCGTGCTCCGGCCGGTGCACGATCTCGATCGGATCGCCGGCGGAGATCTCGCCCTGCTGGATCACCCGCAGGTAGGCGCCGGGCGCGGCGGCCTCGGTGAACCGCTTGATCCACCCCTGCTGGCCCAGCCAGCCGGCGAAGGTGCGGCACGGGACGCGCGCCGAGCTGACCTCCAGGACCAGCTCCCGGCCGACGCGCCACCGCTCGCCGATCCGCGCGCCGTTCACGTCCACTCCGGCCGTGGTGAGGTTCTCCCCGAAGACGCCGCCCGGCAGCTCGCGCCCCAGCTCCCGCTCCCAGGTGTCCAGGTCCTCACGGGCGAAGGCGTAGACGGCCTGGTCGTCGCCGCCGTGGTGGCGCAGGTCGCCGATCTCGTCCCCCGCGAGCCCGCTGCCCGCGACCCCCTTGGGGCCCGGGGCCGAGACCGCCACCGGGCCGGGCGCCGGACGCTTGTCGATGCCGGTGAAGGCGGCGTCGGTGTAGTCGGGGGAGCGCGGGTGGGCCAGGTTCACCGAAAGCAGCTGCATGCCCGCACGTTAGTCCGAACCGGGCCAAAGCGGCGAGCTGTATTTTCCCCAGCGCCCCAAGAGGTGCTTATGCTCGAAGCATGATCGAGGCACGTCATCTGCGGGTGTTGCGCTCCGTGGCCGTCACCGGTTCCTTCTCGGCCGCCGCGCGTGAGCTGGGCTGCACCCAGCCCGCCGTCAGCCAGCAGATGCGGGCTCTGGAGCAGTCCGCGGGCACTCCGCTGCTCATCCGGACCGGCCGTGAGATGCGGCTGACCGAGGCGGGCGAGGCGCTGGTGCGGCATGCGACCGGCATCCTCGCCGGGCTGACCGCCGCCGAGGAGGAGGTCGCGGCGATCGCCGGGCTGCGCGCCGGCCGGGTGCGGCTGGTCTCCTTCCCCAGCGGCAGCTCCACCCTGGTGCCCACCGCGCTGGCCGAGCTGCGCGCGGCCCACCCCGGCACCCGGGTCTCGCTGGTGGAGGCCGAGCCGCCGCGCTCGGTGGAGATGCTCCGCGCGGGCGACTGCGAGGTGGCGCTGGCCTTCCGCTACCCCACGCTGCCCGGCGCGGTCCCCGGAACCGAGGTGGCCGCGGAAGCCGAGTGGGACGACCTGGCGGTGCGCCCGCTGCTCGGCGACCGGCTGGTCGGCGTCGTCCCGGAGGGCCACCGGCTGGCCGGGGCGGGGACCGTGGGCTTCCCCGAGCTGGAGAGCGAGCCGTGGATCGCGGGCTGCCCGCGCTGCCGGCGCCACCTGGTGAAGATCTGCGAGAGCGCGGGCTTCACCCCCCGCATCGACTTCGCGACGGACGACGTGCCGGCGGTGGTCGGCCTGGTGGCGGCGGGGCTCGGGGTGGCGGTGCTGCCCGAGCTGGCGCTGGAATCCGTACGGATGAAGGGGACCGCCACCGTCCAGGTGGAGCCCGCGGTGCGGCGCGAGGTGGTGGCGCTGACGCTGCCGGACCTGGCCCGGGTGCCGGCGGTCGTGGCGACCCTGGACCGACTGGAGCACGCGGCGCGCCGCTGACCCGGCGCGCCGAGCGCGCCCCGCGAGGTGCCGTGACGGCCGTCGACCGGCCGCGGGGCCGTTGCGGCGGGTCGTGCTCGCGCGGCGGAGCCGTGCACAGCGGGCCGCGGGGCCGTGGTGGCTGGTCGTGCCCGCGCGGCGGAGCCGTGCACCCCGCTGGGCCTCGGCCGTACGCGGCCATGGCGGCCCCGGGCAGGGGCCGATCGACCGGCCGGCTTCCGGCGCCGGACGCGCGGCTGGCGGGTCGCTGGGGACGGGTAGCCGCATACGGGGGCCGGATGCGGGTGGCCGCTGGTGGGCGCGGATCGTGGGCTGCGGCTGCGGCTGCGGCTGCGGCTGCGGGTGTCCGGGTACGGGCGGGGTCTTCCGGGTACGGGCGGGGTCTCCGGAGCGGTGACGGCAGGTCGGGGCGTCAGGGGCGTCAGGCGGCACCAGGCGGCGTCGGGCGGCGTCAGTGGTGCGCCGCGGTGCCCGACGCCGCGATGGCGCGGTGGCGTGCGCGCCCCATCAGCTCTTCACGCTCGTCCTCGGTGAGTCCGCCCCACACGCCGTAGGGCTCCCGCACCGCCAGGGCATGGGCCGCGCACTGCGCGCGCACCGGGCAGCGCATGCAGACCTCCTTGGCCGACGCTTCGCGAGCGCTGCGGGCCGCGCCGCGCTCACCTTCGGGGTGGAAGAACAGCGAACTGTCGACCCCGCGGCAGGCGGCCAGGAGCTGCCAGTCCCACAGGTCTGCGTTGGGACCGGGAAGGCGGGAGAAATCGGCCATTGCTTCGTATCCCCTCGTTGCGATCTCGTGTGGACGCAGTGCTCATGACCGTACATCTGATGTGTAAGCAGATGAAAATATGACTCATTGCGAATGTAGCCACACATCGCGTCAGATTGGAAGCAAAGTCGCCAAATGCCACCGAACAGGGCATGACGTCCGAAGAGGACGGCCCGCGCGATGAAGCTGCTCTGTGACGGCGCCCTCACGTAGAGTGTCGAAGGTGGCCGCCGAACCCGTAACTCTTTCGGGTGACCGTCGTTGAGAGGGCGGAGGCGGTTGATGAATAAAGCTCTCGGACGGATGTCCGAGGCGGTCAATCGCTCAGGTGACGATACGTACCAGCCTGGAGGCTCAAGGTGACGCGCATCAGCTGCGGAGGACGGCCATGACATCCGTCCTCGTCTGCGACGACTCCCCGCTTGCCCGAGAGGCGCTGCGCCGCGCGGTCGCGACCGTGCCCGGCGTCGAGCGTGTGACGACGGCGGCCAACGGCGAGGAAGTCCTCCGCCGCTGGGGCGCCGACCGCTCGGACCTCATTCTGATGGACGTACGGATGCCCGGCCTCGGCGGCGTCGAGACCGTGCGCCGACTGCTGTCCGCCGACCCCGGCGCCCGGATCATCATGCTCACGGTCGCCGAGGACCTGGACGGGGTGGCGCTCGCCGTCGCCGCCGGCGCCCGCGGCTATCTGCACAAGGACGCGTCCCGGGCCGAGCTGCGCGCCACCGTGACCCAGGCGCTGGCCGACCCGACCTGGCGACTGGCCCCGCGCCGGCTGCGCTCGGCGGAGATGGGCGCGGCGCCCACCCTCACCGCGCGTGAGATCCAGGTGCTGGAGGGGATGAGCCACGGCCGGTCGAACGCGGAGATCGGGCGCGAGCTCTTCCTCTCCGAGGACACCGTGAAAACGCACGCCAGGCGGCTGTTCAAGAAGCTCGGCGCCTCGGACCGGGCGCACGCGGTGGCGCTGGGCTTCCGCTGGGGCCTGGTGCGCTGATCGCGGTGCGGCGCCGGCACCGCGCCGGCGCCGGACGCCGAAACCTCACGGGATGCCGCATCCTTAGAGGTGTGACTCCTCCCCGGCTGAGACCGAGGCTCCTCGCTCGGTCAGATGAGACCTCACGACGGACAGGCCGTGTCCTCAGGTGCCCCAAGGCGCGGGCGCGAGCCATCGGTGCACCGGTCATCGGTGTCGGTGCACCGGCCATCGGTGGAGTCGTGGGCGCGGGGTGGGTATACCCGAAAGGGGGAGGCACGGGACGTGAGTGCGAAAACACCGACACGTAACGGTTCGGTGCACAACTACGAGGGCGGTGCCGTGGACCGCGTGGCGCCAAGGCACCATGGACCGATGCGCGACGAGGAGAACCAGGCCATCGGCGCCCTCGTACGACGCGCCGTCGAGGGCGACGAGCGTGCCATGCACGATCTGCTCGCCCACGTTCACCCGCTCGCCCAGCGCTACTGCCGCACCCGCCTGTCGCGGCTGCCGGGCGATGCCCGCCACTTCGTGGACGATCTCGCGCAGGAGGTCTGCCTGGCGGTGCTGTGCGCGCTGCCGCGCTACCGCGACACCGGCCGCCCCTTCGACGCCTTCGTCGTCGCCATCGCCGCGCACAAGGTCGCCGATCTACAGCGGGCCGCGATGCGCCACCCCGGCTCCACCGCCGTGCCCTCGGACGAGATGCCGGAGCAGCCGGACGACTCGCTGGGCCCCGAGGAGCGCGCGCTGCTGAGCAGCGACGCCGAGTGGGCCCGGAAGCTGCTGGCGAACCTGCCGGAGAACCAGCGCGAGCTGGTGCTGCTGCGGGTCGCGGTCGGGCTGACCGCCGAGGAGACCGGGCAGATGCTGGGGATGTCCCCGGGCGCGGTGCGGGTGGCCCAGCACCGGGCGCTGAGCAGGCTCAGGGCGCTCGCCGAGCAGTAGTGAAGGCGGTGGAGTGCGGGTGTTCCGTACGAACCTCCAAGTGATGCGGCCCTCAGTGGTCGTGGAATGGGACACCTGAGAAGCCCGTTAGCATGGGAGTCCTCGCTGGGGCAAGAGCATGGGAAGGGTGTCATGACTGACAACGTCGACGGAGTGCCTGAGAAGTTCGCGATGCTCGGGCTGACGTACGACGATGTGCTGCTGCTGCCGGGCGCCTCCGAGGTGCTGCCGAACGCGGTCGACACCTCGTCCAAGGTCACCCGCAACGTCCGGGTCAACATCCCGCTGCTGTCCGCCGCCATGGACAAGGTCACCGAGGCCCGCATGGCCATCGCCATGGCCCGGCAGGGCGGCGTGGGCGTGCTGCACCGCAATCTGTCCATCGAGGACCAGGCCAACCAGGTGGACCTGGTCAAGCGTTCCGAGTCCGGCATGGTCAGCGACCCGATCACGGTGCGCCCGGACGCCACGCTGCACGAGGCGGACGCGCTATGCGCGAAGTTCCGCATCAGCGGCGTCCCGGTGACCGACGAGTCCGGCAAGCTGCTGGGCATCGTCACCAACCGCGACATGGCCTTCGAGCTGGACCGGGGCCGCCAGGTCCGCGAGGTCATGACCCCGATGCCGCTGGTCACCGGCAAGGTCGGGATCTCCGGCGAGGACGCGATGCAGCTGCTCCGTCGCCACAAGATCGAGAAGCTGCCGCTGGTCGACGACTCCGGCGTGCTCAAGGGCCTGATCACGGTCAAGGACTTCGTCAAGGCCGAGAAGTACCCGAACGCGGCGAAGGACGCCGACGGCCGACTGATCGTGGGCGCCGCGGTGGGCGTCGGCGACGAGGCGTACGACCGCGCCCAGGCGCTGGTCGAGGCCGGGGCCGACTTCCTCGTCGTGGACAGCGCGCACGGCCACAGCCGGGGCATCCTCGACATGATCGCCAAGGTCAAGTCCAACATCAACGTCGATGTGGTCGGCGGCAACGTCGCCACCCGCGACGGCGCCCAGGCGCTGATCGACGCCGGCGTGGACGGCGTCAAGGTCGGCGTCGGCCCGGGCTCGATCTGCACCACCCGCGTGGTCGCCGGCATCGGCGTGCCCCAGGTGACGGCGATCTACGAGGCCGCGCAGGCGTGCCTGGCGGCCGGCGTGCCGCTGATCGGCGACGGCGGCCTCCAGTACTCCGGCGACATCGCCAAGGCGATCGCCGCCGGCGCCGACACGGTCATGCTGGGCAGCCTGCTCGCCGGCTGTGAGGAGACGCCGGGCGAGATGGTCTTCATCAACGGCAAGCAGTTCAAGTCCTACCGGGGCATGGGCTCGCTGGGCGCGATGCAGTCGCGCGGCCAGGCCCGCTCCTTCTCGAAGGACCGCTACTTCCAGGACAACGTCCTCTCCGAGGACAAGCTGGTGCCCGAGGGCATCGAGGGCCAGGTGCCCTACCGTGGCCCGCTGGGCTCCGTCGCCCACCAGCTCATCGGCGGCCTGCGCGCCTCCATGGGCTACGTCGGCTCGGCCACCGTCCCGGAGCTGAAGGAGAAGGGCCGCTTCGTCCGGATCACCGCGGCCGGGCTCAAGGAGAGCCACCCGCACGACATCCAGATGACGGTGGAGGCGCCGAACTACTCCCGCCGGTAGGAGCGCGGGGCGCGAGGAGTGCGCAACGCGTTTGAGGGAGCCCGCGACCGCCAGGCCGCGGGCTCCGCCGTGTCGCGGACGCGTGTCGGGGATACTGGAACGGCATACGTAGAGGGAAAGGCCACAACGTGACTGAGATCGAGATCGGGCGCGGCAAGCGCGGCCGCAGGGCGTACGCGTTCGACGACATCGCCGTCGTGCCGAGTCGTCGTACCCGGGACCCGAAGGAGGTCTCGATCGCCTGGCAGATTGACGCCTACCGCTTCGAGCTGCCCTTCCTCGCCGCTCCCATGGACTCCGTCGTCTCGCCGCAGACCGCGATCCGCATCGGCGAGCTGGGCGGCCTCGGGGTGCTGAACCTCGAGGGCCTGTGGACCCGGTACGAGGACCCGGAGCCGCTGCTCGCGGAGATCGCCGAGCTGGACGAGCGCACCGCGACCCGCCGGATGCAGGAGCTCTACGCCGAGCCGATCAAGGAAGAGCTGATCGGACAGCGGATCAAGGAGGTGCGCGACGCGGGCGTCGTCACCGCCGCCGCGCTCTCCCCGCAGCGCACCGCGCAGTTCTCCAAGGCCGTCGTCGACGCGGGCGTGGACATCTTCGTCATCCGCGGCACCACGGTCTCCGCCGAGCACGTCTCGGGCGCCGCCGAGCCGCTCAACCTGAAGCAGTTCATCTACGAGCTCGACGTCCCGGTGATCGTCGGCGGCTGCGCCACCTACACCGCGGCCCTGCACCTGATGCGCACCGGCGCGGCCGGCGTCCTGGTCGGCTTCGGCGGCGGCGCCGCGCACACCACCCGTAACGTCCTGGGCATCCAGGTCCCGATGGCCACGGCGGTGGCGGACGTCGCCGCGGCCCGTCGCGACTACCTGGACGAGTCCGGCGGTCGCTACGTCCACGTCATCGCCGACGGCGGCGTGGGCTGGTCCGGCGACCTGCCCAAGGCGATCGCCTGCGGCGCCGACGCGGTCATGATGGGCTCCCCGCTCGCCCGGGCCACCGACGCGCCGGGCCGCGGCCACCACTGGGGCATGGAGGCCGTCCACGAGGACGTGCCGCGCGGCAAGCGGATGAACCTGGGTGCGGTCGGCACGACGGAGGAGATCCTCCTCGGCCCCTCCCACACCCCGGACGGCTCCATGAACTTCTTCGGCGCCCTGCGCCGCGCCATGGCCACCACCGGCTACAGCGACCTGAAGGAGTTCCAGCGGGTCGAGGTGACGGTGGCGCCGTCGCAGCACGACCAGCGGTGACGTGACGCCGCGCGCTGTGCGGTAGCCGGTTTGCGCTGAGTGGCACGAAGGGCCCCGACCTCGGATGGTCGGGGCCCTTCGTCCGTTGTGGCTGATTTTCGCCGTGCGTACTGGTGTGCGGAACGGCTTCTCTGTACGGTCCCGCAAGTTGATCTTGAAGGCTGCGGGGCTTGGTCCCGCGTGACGTACGGGGGTCCGTATGAAGAGGGTGCTCGCCGGGTTCGTGGGTACTGCTGCGCTGGTCGGAGGGATGCTTACGCTGGCTTCTCCGGCGCAGGCCAGTACCAATGACTGTGAGGGGTTCCTGCGGAATCACGGTTACGTCGTGAAGTCCAAGGTGCGGTTGGCCTGTAAGAAGGGTGAGCCGGGCGGGGGCATACCGAAGATGCTGTGCCGGATCGAACTCAAGGACCTCGGCGTCAAGAAGCGTCACGCAGAGCTCGCTTGCGATCTGGCAAGCGCGTAATGCATGCGCGAGGGCCTCGACCGCGCCGCGGTCGAGGCCCTCGTGGTGCGAGTCGCGTTATCAGTCCGCGATCTTCTTGGCGGCGCCGAAGGCGGCCACCGGGGCCAGGGCCATGAAGATCCAGGTGATGGCGTCGGCGTCTTCCTTCCAGGCGTCGAAGAGGCCCTCGTCGCCCGGGCCGCCGAAGAGGGGCGAGTTGAAGTGCTCGAAGAAGACCTCGGTCGCCGAGGGCGCTTCCTTGCCCATCATCTTGAGCTCTTCCTCGTGGTTGCCCAGGAAGTCGGCGACGACCATGGCGTAACCGAAGAGCTCACCGATGAAGACGCCCACGAACGCCAGAACCGCGCCGACCGCCCACAGGCCCGTGTTGCGACCGCCGAACTTGGCAACCGCGGCGCCGACGAGCGCACCCACGGCGACACCCGCGTACGCGAACTGCGTGATCTCGGGCTCCCGGCCGTCGGTGTCGGCCATGGCGCTCAGCAGGAACGCGTACAGGAGCCCACCCACCAGGGCGG
This sequence comes from Streptomyces sp. SAJ15, assembly GCF_007595705.1. Classification (GTDB taxonomy): domain Bacteria; phylum Actinomycetota; class Actinomycetes; order Streptomycetales; family Streptomycetaceae; genus Streptomyces. Next base: position 252,347 of record NZ_NISY01000001.1, read on the forward strand.
CGACCACGGCGGCGCCGATGGCGACGGCCGGGTTGCCCTGGCGGCCGGCCGGCGGCGGGGGCGGCGGGAAGCCGCCGCCGTACTGCGGCTGGGGAGCGCCGTACTGGGGCTGGGGAGCGGTGGGCTGCTGCGGGTAGCCGTAGCCGGGCTGGGGCTGCTGCGGCGGCTGCCCAGGCTGCTGCCAGTTCTGGCTCATGACGAAATCCCCCGGGGATGAAGGTGATGGAACCGCGCTCCGGGGATGTGCATCTTCTTGGAGCGCGGCGGAAAACAGAGCCACAACGTAACAGGAGGCCATGACAACCAGACAAGTCGATTCGGCGTCCGTGACATGCCTGGGACCGGACGGATACACGTCCGGTGACTATCCGTCCGCAATATGCGGATACGGGCGCTCTGTTCGGCCGTCCTATTCGGCGATCCGCTTGGCGGCGAGGAAACCCTCTGCCCCTGCAACGCGGTAGAAGGTGATGTCGTTCCGGCCCATTACCTCGTCTCGCTGAACGGGTCCGCCGGCAACGGGGCGCGGCCGTCCGGCTTGTGGCGGGTGGCGCTGACCAACAGCCCGATGCACAGGGCCCAGTAGCTGAGCTCCAGTGCGCGGTCGCCGGCCTTACCCTGGAGGAAGCCGAACACCAGAGCGCCGAGGAGTGCGGCTGCCGCGCCTGCCGCGATTCCGCGGCGGGTCCGCGTCGCGGACATGATCATGAACGCACGCTAGCAGCGGTCGGATGGATCCGTGGCCGAGGGTCACGGGTGGCGATGGATAAGAATCGGGCATAAGAGATAATGTCAACTTATGGCGCAAAGTAAGTCGTTCACTGGACGAGACATGGGCATCGACCTCGGCACCGCGAACACGCTGGTGTATGTGCGAGGGAAGGGGGTCGTGCTCAACGAGCCGTCCGTCGTGGCGGTCGACGCGATTGACGGCAGTGTCCTCTCCGTCGGCTCCGACGCGAAGGAAACCATAGGCCGCACCCCGTCGAATATCGTGGCGGTCCGTCCGCTACGCGACGGTGTCATAGCGGACTTCGAAATCGCCGAACGCATGTTGCGGCACTTCATCAAGAAGGTGACGGGGAATCGGCTTTTCGCGCGGCCCCGCGTCGTGGTCTGCGTGCCCTCCGGTATCACCGGTGTCGAGCGCCGCGCGGTCATCGAGGCCGCCACCCAGGCCGGCGCCCGCCAGGTGCACCTCATCGAGGAGCCGATGGCCGCCGCCATCGGCGCCGGACTGCCCGTCAGCGAGCCCACCGGCTGCATGGTGGTCGACATCGGCGGCGGCACCACCGAAGTCGCCGTCATCTCGCTGGGCGGCATCGTCACCGCCCGCTCCGTGCGCACCGCCGGCGACGCCATGGACGCCGCCATCATGACGTACGTCAAGAAGCAGTACGCGATGGCCATCGGCGAACGCACCGCCGAGGAAATCAAGATGAACATCGGCTCGGCCGCGCCCACCGCCTCCTGGCTCGCCGCCGGGCTGGCGAGCAAGTCCGGGACCAAGCACATCGAGCTGCCCAAGGCCGACGGCGAAGGCGACTCGGAGCAGACGCAGGCGCTGAAGCCGCCGGAGCGGTGCACGGTGCGCGGCCGTGACCACGTCAGCGGGCTGCCCAAGCTGCTCGAACTCACCGCCGACGAGGTCCGGCACGCGCTGACCGAACCGGTCGACGCCATCGTGGCGGCGGTGCGCGCCACCCTGGACGAGACCCCGCCGGAGCTCTCCGGCGACATCATGGACCGCGGCATCGTGCTGACCGGCGGCGGCGCCCTGCTCCGGGGCCTGGACTCGCGGCTCAGCCGCGAGCTGGACATCCCGGTGCTGATCGCCGACGACCCGCTCGACTGCGTGGCCGTCGGCACCGGCCGCTGTGTGGAGAACTTCGCCGCCCTGCGGACCGTCCTGGACGCGCACGCGCGGACGGCGGGGATCGCCTCCGTGCGGTGACGCCTGGCGGCCAGGCGCCCGGCGGGGGAGCGCCGTGACGGGCCGTCGATCGTCCGCGGGCCCGTCGCGGCTGGTCGCGCCCACGCGGCGGCCGCCGCGGTGAACCGCGGCCCGCGCCCCTTCCGGGCCCGCCGGACCGCGGCCGGCTCGGAGGGGGCCGTGCCGTCGCCGCGCGAGACCTCGCGCGGCGTCACGCTCCTGGCGCCCGTACACGCCGCGTTTGACGTAGTCGGCGCGCGGGTCGGGCCTCGACTGGCCATGCTCGGTTGCGTACGGAGCGAAAGGGCGCGCGGGCGGCGAGGTGGTGGCGGTGGGCCGGGGCGGCGCGGGGTACGCGCGGGTGGTGGCGTGCGCCGCGCTGCTCGGCCTCCTGACGCTGCTGGTCGAGGCGGCGCACGCGCCGTGGGCCCCGCATCCGTCGGCGTCCGCGCGGGCGGACTATCCGGTGGCGCTCGGGCTCGACGCCGTCACCCCCGCCGTGCCGCGCGAGGGCGGGGAGCTCACCGTCGGCGGCACGCTCGCCAACTCCTCGGACCGGGACGTGACCGATGCGCACGTGGGGGTGCGCATCGGGACGGCGGGGGCGCTGGGCACCCGCGGGGACTTGGCGGCCGTGGCCGCCCGGGGTGAGCTGACGGAGGCCGACGGGGAGGAGGTCGCCGGGCACACCGCGCGGGTCGGCGCCCTCCGGGACCGGGACGAGGCCCGGTTCCGGCTCACTCTGCCGGTGGACGAACTGGGGCTGGAGAAGCCCGGCGCCTACGCCCTGACGGTGACGCTGACCGACGGCGAGGGGACCGTACGCGGCCTGGCCCGCACGTTTCTGCCCTGGTACCCGGGGGACGCGCCCGAGGCGCTGCCGCTGCGCACCACCGTGCTGTGGCCGCTCACCGACGTCCCGCACATGCAGGCCCTGGCGCTGGGCACCGGCGAGCGCGCCGAGCCGGTCTTCCGGGACGACGCGCTGGCCGCCTCGCTCGGGCCGGGCGGGCGGCTGCGGCGGCTGGTGGAGACCGGCGCCGGCCGGCCCGTCACCTGGGTCGTCGACCCCGATCTGATCGCCCAGGCGCGCGCCATGGTCGACGGCTACCGGGTCGCCCGTACGCCGGACACCACCGACCCACGGGACACTCGGGCCGGCGAGGGCGGCCAGGCGGCGGACGAGTGGCTGGCGGCGCTGCGGGAGGCGGTGCGCGGGCGGGAGGTGGTGGTGCTGCCCTACGCCGACCTGGACCTGGCCTCGCTCGCCCACAACGACGGCGCCCTGCCGGCGTCGTCCTGGCCCTCCGTGCGGCAGGGCGCGGCGCTGGTCGAGGGCGAGCTGGACGTCCGGGTGCGCGGGGGGCTGGGCTGGCCGGTGGCCGGCGCGCTGGACGACCGGATCACCGGGTTGGCCCGGCGGCTCGGTCTGCCCGCGCTCCTCACCTCGGGGGAGGGGCTGACCGGCGCGCCGACCAGCCCGTGGGGCGCCACCGACGACACCCCGGTCGCGCTCGGCGGCTCGCTCACCGCGCTGACCTACGACACCACCCTCCGGGGCCTGCTGGGCCGGCGCACCGGGCGGGTGCCCGCCCGGCAGCGGCTGCTGGCCGAGACCCTGACGGCCGTGGAGGAGGCGCCCAACGCGCGGCGCGGACTGGTCGTCGTGCCCCCGCGCGAGCTCGCCGGCACCCCCGCGCGGGCGCTCGCCGAGGCGTTGACGGAGGGGGAGCGGGCGGGCTGGCTGGAGCCGACCCGGCTCGACGCGGCGCTCGCGGACCCGACCCCGGCCGGCGCCGCGGGCTCGCCGGCGGACTATCCGCTCCCGCTGCGCGCCACCGAGCTGACGCCCCGCTATCTGCGGTCGGTCGCCCGGGACGAGCGGCGGCTGCACACGCTGGCCAAGGTGCTGTCCGAGGCCGAGGCCACGACCGGGGCGGTGCGGGCCGCGCTCGCCCGCGCGGTCTCCGTCGGCTGGCGCGGCGACCGCGCGGGGGCCCGTGCGTACGAGGAGGGCCTGTCCGGCTTCCTGGTCGCCTCCACGGAGTCGGTGCGGCTGGTGCCCAAGTCCACCGTGACGGTGGCCGGCGACTCCGCCACCATCCCGGTCACCGTGGAGAACGGCCTCCAGCAGGCGATCGACGGGGTCGAGGTGCGGGTGACCTCCGGCCGGCCCGAGCGGCTGAGCGTCGACAACGGCTCGGTGCCGGTACGGGTACCACGGGCGGCCAGCCGCACCGTACGGGTGGAGGTCCGCGCCCATGCCAACGGCCCGGTGCGGATGACCGCCCGCCTCTACACCACCGTCGACGGCCGCCCCTGGGGCGATCCGATCGGCTTCACCGCCGACGTCCGCGAGGTGGACTCGGGCGCGGTGATCATCGTTCTGGGCGGGCTGCTGCTGATCGTGCTGGCGGTGCTCTTCCAGCTCGGCCGCAGACGGCGTCGGAGGGCCCGGGAGCAGGCCGAGGGGGCGGGTGAGACGGGAGACGGGCCTGGCTGACCCCGCGCGGTGGGCGGGTGCCGGCGGCGCCCGCCCACCGCGCGGGGGGCAGCGGTCCGGCGAGGGGCGGCCGACGGCGTGAGGCCCGTACGGTCGGGTCCGGGTGACGGGCGCGGGGCGCGGGGCGCGGCGGCATCGGCGCCCGCGCGGTTCACAGTCGGTGTGCCGCGCCCGCCGGGCTCGCGCCGCGCGTGTCCAGCAGCAGCTGTGCCTTGACCGCCAGCCCCTGGAGGTCGTAGGTGCGGTGCGGCTGGAGCAGCACCGTGAGGTCGGCGGCGGCCGCGGCCTCGTACAGCGAGTCGGCCCGCGGCACCGGCTGGCCGAGCACCCGCCACTGGGGGACGTGCGGGTCGTGGTAGCTCAGCTGGGCGCCCAGCTCCAGCAGCCGGGAGGCGATCTCACGGGCCGGGGAGCCCTCCTGGTCGGCCACGTCCGCCTTGTAGCTGACGCCGAGCAGCAGCACCCGGGCGCCGCGCGCGGACTTCCCGTGCTCGTTGAGCAGGGTCGCGCAGCGCTGGGTGACGTACCGCGGCATGCGCCCGTTGACCTCCTGCGCCAGCTCGACCATGCGCAGCGGGTAGCCCAGACTGCGGCCCTGGTAGGTGAGGTAGTTCGGGTCGATCGGCACGCCGTGGCCGCCCACCCCCGGGCCGGGACGGAAGGCGTGGAAGCCGAAGGGCTTGGTCTCGGCGCAGCGGATCACGTCCCACAGGTCGATGCCCAGGTCGTGGCAGAACACCGCCATCTCGTTCACCAGCGCGATGTTGACGTGTCGGTAGTTGGTCTCCAGCACCTTCACCATCTCGGCCTCGCGCGGGCCGCGGGCGCGCACCACCTTCTCCGCGAGGCGTCCGTAGAAGGCGGCCGCGGCCTCGGTGCAGGCGGGGGTGAGGCCGCCGATCACCTTCGGGGTGTTGGCGAGGGAGTACGTCCGGTTGCCGGGGTCCAGCCGGCCGGGGGCGTAGGCGAGGTGGAAGTCGCGCCCGGCGCGCAGCCCGGAGCCCTCCTCCAGCAGCGGCCGCAGGAATTCCTCGGTCGTTCCGGGGTAGACGGTGGACTCCAGGAGAACGGTGGTGTGCGGGCCGAGCCGGGGGGCCAGGGTGCGCGCCGCCTCGCCGACCGCCGTGAGGTCCAGCGCCCGGTCCTCGCCGAGCGGGGTCGGGGCGCAGATCGCCGCGGTGCGCACCCGGCCGAGCGCGGCGGGGTCGGTGGTGGCCTGGAAGTCCCGGGAGACCATCCGGCGCACCTCGGCGGCGGACAGCGAGCCCTCGACCGGGGGTCTGCCGGCGCGCAGCTCGGCCACGGCGTCCGGGTCGGGGTCGAAGCCGACGGTGCGCAGGCCGGCGGCGGTGGCGGCCTGGGCGAGCGGGAGGCCGAGGTGGCCGAGTCCGATGACGGCGAGATCTGCGGGCATGGCGTCGTGCGGTCCTTCCCGGGGACGTTCCGGATGGCGCAGTGACAGGCTCAATTGCAGACTAAGCGGAAATATGACTCGTATTCAGTATTGCGTCGATGTCGGGCCGGGTGTCGGACCCGTGCGGCCCGCACAGGCTGGCTGTCCGCCCGGGCCGCGGTCAGAATCGACAAGACGGCAAGAGGAACAAGAGGACGGGACTCCGATCACCCACCGCCACCGCAACGGGAGGCAGCGATGAGGACACCGACTCTGGGACCGGCCGAGCGTGCCGAGGCACTGGCCCAGCTGGCGGACCGGGAGCTGGACGTGCTGGTCGTGGGCGGCGGGGTGGTCGGCGCGGGCACCGCGCTGGACGCGGCCACCCGGGGGCTGTCCACCGGTCTGGTCGAGGCGCGGGACTGGGCCGCGGGCACCTCCAGCCGCTCCAGCAAGCTCATCCACGGCGGGCTGCGCTATCTGGAGATGCTGGACTTCGGGCTGGTGCGGGAGGCGCTCAAGGAGCGCGGGCTGCTGCTGGAGCGGCTCGCCCCGCACCTGGTGCGGCCCGTACCGTTCCTCTACCCCCTCCAGCGCCGCGGCTGGGAGCGGCTCTACGCGGGCTCCGGCGTGGCGCTCTACGACGCCATGTCGGTCTCCTCGGGCCACGGCCGCGGCCTGCCGGTCCACCGCCACCTCACCCGCGGGCACGCGCTGCGCGTCGCCCCGTGCCTGCGCAAGGACGCCCTCGTCGGCGCCCTGCAGTACTACGACGCCCAGATGGACGACGCGCGCTTCGTCACCACCCTGGTGCGCACCGCCGCCTCCTACGGCGCGCGGGTCGCCAACCGCACCCGCGCGGTCGGCTTTCTGCGCGAGGGCGAGCGAGTGGTCGGCGTGCGGGTGCGCGACCTGGAGGCGCCGGCGGCGGAGGAGGGCGCCGAGTTCGAGATCCGCGCCCGACAGGTGGTCAACGCCACCGGGGTGTGGACGGACGACACCCAGGCGATGATCGGGGAACGCGGACAGTTCCACGTCCGCGCCTCCAAGGGCATCCACCTGGTGGTGCCCAAGGACCGCATCCACTCCACCACCGGGCTGATCCTGCGCACCGAGAAGAGCGTGCTGTTCGTGATCCCCTGGGGCCGGCACTGGATCGTCGGCACCACCGACACCCCCTGGGACCTGGACAAGGCGCACCCGGCCGCCTCCAGCGCCGACATCGACTACCTCCTGGACCACGTCAACTCCGTCCTGGCGGTGCCGCTGAGCCGTGAGGACGTCCAGGGCGTGTACGCCGGGCTGCGCCCGCTGCTGGCCGGGGAGTCGGACGCCACCAGCAAGCTCTCGCGCGAGCACACCGTGGCGCATCCGGCGCCGGGCCTGGTGGTGGTCGCGGGCGGCAAGTACACCACCTACCGGGTGATGGCCAAGGACGCCGTGGACGAGGCGGTGCACGGCCTCGACCGCCGGGTGGCCGAGTGCTGCACCGAGGACGTCCCGCTGGCCGGCGCCGAGGGCTACACGGCGCTGTGGAACGCCCGCGCCCGCATCGCCCGGTGCTCGGGCCTGCACGTCGCCCGCGTGGAGCACCTGCTTCGGCGGTACGGCTCGCTGGCCGACGAGGTCCTGGAGCTCATCGCCGCCGACCCCGGCCTCGGCCGGCCGCTGGGCGGCGCCGAGGACTATCTCCGCGCGGAGGCCGTCTACGCCGCCTCGCACGAGGGTGCCCGGCACCTGGACGACGTGCTGACCCGGCGCACCCGGATCTCCATCGAGACATTCGACCGCGGCACCCGCTGCGCCCGGGAGGTCGCCGAGCTGATGGCGCCGGTGCTGGGCTGGGAGCGGGAGCACGTCGACAAGGAGGTCGAGCACTACGAGAAGCGGGTGGAGGCGGAGCGCGAGTCGCAGCGGCAGCCCGACGACCAGACGGCGGACGCGGCGCGACTGGGGGCACCGGACATCCAGCCGGTCTAGGCACGCGGGACGGTGCCCGGTGCCCGGTGTCCAGCCGGTCCGGGCGCGCTTTGGCACCGCGGGGCGGCGTCCGGTGTCCGGTCTCCCGCGCGGGGCGGTGTCCGGCGCCCGGTGTCCCGTCGGTCTCCCGCGCGGGCGGCGGTCGGTGTTCGGCGTGCAGTCGGTCCGGCCGTGTTCTGGCCGCCGTGTGCTGCGGCTTGTGTGGCGTTATGCCTCGGGTGGGCAGAACTCGGCCCGCAGCAGTGCGCCTTCGCTCGCCCGCGCGGGTCGCGCGTCGTCGTTCAGCCGGTAGGCCAGCACCCGCCGGCCGTCGGGCGCGCCGACGACCAGCGCGTACGAGCCGCTGATGACGCCGTTGTGCCCCCACACCGTCACCCCGCAGGGCAGCCGCACGGGATACAGCCCCAGCCCGTATCGACCGTCGGAGGCCGCCGTGTCGCGCATCGCGCGCAGCTGAGGGCCCGGCAGCAGCCGTCCGTCCAGCAGCGCCCCGAAGAAGCGGGCTAGGTCGTCGAGGGTGGAGACCAGCTCCCCCGCCGCCCCGGCCACGGACGGGTTGAGCTCCGTGACGTCGCGCGGGGCCGCTGAGCCGGCGCCGGCCCCCGCGCGGGCCGAGTAGGCGCGGCCGTGCGGCGCGGGCAGCCCCGCGCGGGTGCCCGGGAGACTGGTGCCGGTCAGCCCGAGAGGGAGGATGACGCGGCGCCGCAGCTCGGCCGCGTACGGGTGCCCGGTCACCTGTTCCACGATCAGGCCGAGGAGCAGGTAGTTGGTGTTGGAATAGCGCCAGCCGTCGCCCGGGGCGAAGGACGGCGGATGGGCCAGCGCGGTCCGTACCAAGGCGCGCGGCGCGTGGGTGTCGAGTCGGTGCTCCGCGGAGTCCGCCCCGAACGCGCGCCGCGCGAAGGCGGGGTCGCGGGTGTAGTCGTACAGCCCGCTGGTGTGGGACAGCAGCTGACGCACGGTGACTTGTCGGCCGTCGTTGCCCCGGCCGCGCACCAGGCCCGGCAGGTGTGCCTCCACCGTGTCCTCCAGCCCGAGCCGCCGTTCCGCCGCCAGTTGCAGCACCACGGTGGCGAGGAAGGTCTTGGTGAGGCTGCCGGCCCGGAACCGGTCCGTGCGGCCCACCGGCCGGCCGGTGCGCAGGTCCGCCGTCCCCGCGGCGGAGAAGCGGGTCCGGCCGCCGACCGCCGCCAGAACCGCGCCGCCGGGCGCCGGGCCCTCCGCCACCATCCGCCGCAGCGCGGCCGCGAGGCGCTCCTCGCTCCGGTCGCCGTGCCGCCCGTCGCGCGGCTCCACGGCCGACCCGCAACCGGTCGCCGTCGCCGCCAGGGCGAGCGCGAGTACCGCGGCCGCCACGCGGAGCGCTCGGTTGCGGTTCTGCATCGCCGGCCCTTCGTCTCGTACGGAATTACCCGATCGTCCCAGGTCGTTCCCCCCTTGACGGGCCGCGGAGCGGACCCGGGACTTCCGCCGCTCTTCGGATGAGAGACAATGGTCGCTCTGCCAGGGTGGGTTGATTAGCAGAATTTCCAGAGGGGTCGCATGTCGGAGGCGGAGCAGACGCAGGACACGACCGGGCGCCTCCTCGCAGGGCGGTACCGGCTCGACGGGGTCCTCGGCCGAGGCGGCATGGGCACGGTCTGGCGGGCGCGTGACGAGACGCTGGGGCGTGTCGTCGCGGTCAAGGAGCTGCGCTTCCCGTCCAGCGTCGACGAGGACGAGAAGCGACGGCTCATCACCCGCACGCTGCGCGAGGCGAAGGCGATCGCCCGCATCCGCAGCAGCGGCGCCGTCACCGTCTACGACGTGGTCGACGAGGACGACCGGCCGTGGATCGTCATGGAGCTCATCGAGGGCCGCTCGCTGGCCGACGTGGTGCGGGACGACGGGCCGCTGGCCTCGCGCCGCGCCGCCGAGGTCGGTCTGGCCGTGCTCGACGTGCTGCGCGCCGCGCACCGCGAGGGCATCCTGCACCGTGACGTGAAGCCGTCCAACGTGCTGATCGCCGACGACGGCCGGGTCGTGCTCACCGACTTCGGCATCGCCCAGGTGGAGGGCGACCCGTCGGTCACCTCCACCGGCATGCTCGTCGGCGCGCCCTCGTACATCTCCCCGGAGCGGGCCCGCGGCCACAAGCCCGGTCCGCCGGCCGACCTCTGGTCGCTGGGCGGACTGCTGTACGCCGCGGTGGAGGGCGTCCCTCCGTACGACAAGAGCAGCGCGATCGCCACCCTCACCGCGGTGATGACCGAGCCGGTCGACCCGCCGAAGAACGCCGGTCGCGCCCTGGAGGAGGTCATCTACGGCCTGCTCGACAAGGACCCGCAGCGGCGGCTGGACGACGCGGGCGCGCGGGCGCTGCTGACCGAGGCGATGAACGCGTCGGAGGAGCCCCAGGGCGTGTCGGCGATCGCCGAACCGACCCGGACGATGGCGCTGCCCACGCCGCCGCCCCCGGCGCAGCCGCCCACCGCCCCTCGCCGACCCACCGCCGCGCCCCGCGCGGAGCGCGCCGACCGACCAGAGCGCACCGACCGCACGGCTGCCGACCGCCCGGACCGCACGCGCGGCGGGCTGCGGTCGGGGCGTGGCGCGGCGTCCTCCGTCCGGCGCTCCGAGCCGTCGTCCGTCTCCCCGCCCGCGCCGCCGTCGCCGCCGCGCGCATCGATCACCGATGTGGTGCCCCGCCGCACCCTGGTGATCATCGCCGTGGTGGTGGCGCTGGCCATCGTGGGCACCGTGCTCGCCATCGTCCTCAGCGGCGGCGATAGCGACAACAGCGGCGCCAAGAACACCTCCGCCTCGACCGGGGCCAGCGCGGGCGCCGACAAGGAGCGGGGCGACGCCGGCGACAAGGGCGTGGAGAACAAGGACGGCTCGGGCTCGTCCGCCGACTCCCAGCAGGGGCAGGCCGGCGGGGAGCCGCAGAGCGACGCCGAGGAGGGCTCGGACGACGCCGAGTCCGACGACAAGAAGCCCGAGGACGACGCGGACAAGGACGCCGACAAGGACGCCGACAAGGGCGACGCCGGCAAGGACGCGCTGCCGAGCGGCTACGAGCGACTCCAGGACGAGGCGTTCCACTTCGTCATGGGTCTGCCCAAGGGATGGGACGGCCACCCCGTCCCGAACTACAGCGGCGGTCGCATATACCGCTCCTCGGACCAGTTCCCGCGGGTGCAGATCGACTTCAACCCCAACCCGAAGGACGACGCGGCGGCGGCCTGGCGGGCGGCCGAGCCCGGCGCCCGGCAGACGATGAGCGGCTACCGCGGGCTGGGCATCAAGGAGGTCGACTGGCGCGGCTTCCCGACCGTGGCCGACTGGCAGTTCGAGCGGGACCAGGGCGGCACCCGGGTGCGGGTGCTCAACCGGGGCTTCAAGGTGGACGACTCGCACGGCTACGCCATCATGATCACCTGCGAGAAGGACAAGTGGGACGAAGAGGAGTGCCAGGCGCTCCGCAAGACCGCTTTCGCGTCCTTCAAGTCCGTCGACTGATCCGGGGCGCTGCCGGCACATCGCGGACCGGCACATCGCGGACCGGCACATCGCGGACCGGGACATCCGGACCGGGAATCGCGGGTGGGGAATCGCGGGTGGGCTGAGCGGACCGGCCCCCGGCGCCCGCCCCGGGCACGTATGGTGATAGGCGGTGGGCGTATGACGCCGCAACAGGCGGGAAAACGACTGGGATTGCGCGTGGGGGCCGGGGAGAGCGCGCTGGGGGAGGCGTCGTGGACGACTACGCGGGACGTGTGCTCGCCGACCGCTACCGCCTTCCGTTGCCGCCCTCCGACGAGTACGAGCTCGTCGAGACCCGCGCGTTCGACACCTACAGCGGCCAGGAGGTCCAGCTCCGGCAGATCCCGCTGCCCGAGGTCGTCGACGCCGAGGTGCTGAGCGCCGGCGCGGACGGACGCTTCGGCGCCGGCCCCGGAGCCGGTGGGCTCGTCGGCGGCCCCCTCGGTCGGATGGGGCGGTCGGGCGCGCGGAGCGTCGACGACCCTCTGGTGCGACGCGCCGTCGAGGCTGCCACGGCCGCCGCGGCACTGCCCGACCACCCGAGGCTCGACCAGGTCTTCCACGTCTTCGTGGAGGACGGCAGTCTGTGGATAGTGAGCGAGTTCGTCGTCGGCCGCCCGCTGGCCGCGCTGCTCGCGGAGCGCACCCTGGCGCCCCATCGCGCGGCCGAGATCGCCGCCGACGTCCTCACCGCCCTGCGCGCCCTGCACGCGCACGGCTGGGTCCACCGCAACATCACCGCCCGTACGGTCCTCGTCTGCGAGGACGGCCGCGCCATGCTCACCGGCCTGGCGGCCGGCGCGGCGGAGGAGGCGCTGTGCGGCTACGACCCGGTGCCGGCGGCCGCGGTGGCCGCCGGGCAGGGCTCCGGGGCCGAGTCCGCCACCGGCCCCGGCCCGGTGTCCGGGCACGGCCCGCTCGCCTTCGAAGCCGACCGCGGCCCCGCCGCGGATCCGGCGGAGGGGCCCGAGGGGGACGAGGACGAGGAGCCCGAGCGCGACTGGGAGTCCGCCGGCGACGACGACCGCGAGCCGCTGCGCGCGCCCCGCGCGGGCGCGATCGCGGCCTATCGCGCGGGCGCGCGGGCGGTCGCTCCTGACGACCGGTTCCCGGGAGAGGCGTCCGCCGCGCGGCCGTTCCCCGAGACGGGGTTCCCGGGAGCCGAGCCGACGGGCTCACCCGGCGCGGCCGCCGGAGCCGGCGCCGAGGGGCACGGCCCCGCCGGCGCGCTCGCCGCGGAGCGGGCCCGCCAGGCGCGCATCCTGGTGGTCGGGGCGGTCACCGAGCGCTGGGCGCCCGAGCAGGCGGGCCCGGTCCACGCCAACTGGCAGCTGGCGCCGCCGGTCGGCCCGGCCACCGACCTGTGGGCCGTCGGCGCGCTGCTCTTCCGCGCGGTCCAGGGCCACGCCCCGTACCCGGAGGAGAGCGCCGCCGAGCTGGTGCAACTGGTGTGCGCCGAGGCACCCGCGTACGCCGAGGAGTGCGGTCCGCTGCGCCCCGTCGTCGAGTCGCTGATGCGCCAGGAGCCCTCCGAGCGGCCGGACGTCGAGGAGCTGCGCGGCTGGCTGCGCTCGTTGATCCGGTCGGCGCCGGAGCCGGACGTCGGCAGCCGTACGGTCGTCGTGCCCTCCACGGGCGCGGGCGGCCCTGTCGACCCCAAGCGGCTGCCCATCGTCCGACGGCGCGGCTGGCTGGTGCGCAGGGGCCGCGGCCGGGGCGACGCCGCCGCGGGCGTGCCCCCGCACGGGCGGCACAAGCGGGGGCGGGCGCAGACGCCCCGGGCGGGCCGGACGGGCGGCGATCCGCGCGAGCCGCGCACCGCGCGGCTGTCGGGCGGCCCGCGCGAGCCCCTCCGTAACCGCGAGTCGCTCCGCGGCCGTGAGCCCCGGCGGGAACGGGAGCCCAGGATCAGTCGTGAGCCCCGGCTCGGCAGCGGCCGCGGCGGGTCCCGCGGACCGCGCGGCGCGCGCGGTCCGCGTCATCTGGGTCGGATCCTGCTCACCGCCATACTGCTGCTGCTCGCTGCCGTGGTGCTGTACGCGATGCTGTTCATGCCCGAGAAGGAGGGCGAGGGCGAGGACCGCACCGGCTCCACGGGCACCCGGACCTCCGCGGTGCCCAGCCGGACCACGGCCGGCGGCGAGGGCGAGACCGGCGCCGGGCCGGCGGGCTCCAGCGCCCGGCAGCCGCAGTCCACGACGCCGGACGGGCTCGCCAAGGGCTTCGTGGTCCGCAAGGACCCCAAGGGCTTCCAGATCGCGGTGCACGAGGACTGGCAGCGCCGGGAGGAGAACGCGCGCGGCCAGATCCGCTACGTGGACCGGGGCGGCGACTTCGAGCTGGTGGTCGTCGCCGGGCGGGACAAGGCGTCGCGGTTCGGCGCCGACCCGATGGCGTACCAGCAGGACAGGGAGCCCGAGCTGGCGGCCTTCCGGGAGTCCGAGTGGTCCTCCTCGTCCCGGCTGCGCCGCACCGACGTCGGTCGTACGGCGATGGCGGAGGGCGCCTTCAGCTGGCGCGACAGCAGCGGCCGCCAGGTGTACGCGCGGAATCTGGCGATGCTGCTCGACGGCCGCTACCACCTCGTCCAGGTGATCGGCCCCGACAGCGAACGCCGCGCGGTGGCGCGATTCTTCGAGCAGGCGATGGCGACCTACCGCACCGGGGGCGGCTGAGGCCCCGCCCAGCGCCGGGGGTCGCCCAGCGCCGGGGGTCGCCCAGCGCCGGGGCGTGGCCTACCGTCGGGGCGTCGCTCGCGGCCGGGCGTCGTGACCGCTGGGGCGTCGCCTACCGAGTCTTCGGCGGCTGAGCCGTGAACCGCTCCCGTAGCTTGTAGGCGAGGACCTTGTGGAGCGTGGGGTTGCGCGGCAGCGCGTCCACGACCTCCAGCCGCTCCGGCAGCTTGTGCGCGGCCAGCCCCGCGGCGCGGAGATGGGCGGTGACGTCGTCGAGGGTCAGCGGGCGGGCCTCCGGCGGCTGTTCCACGACGGCGCACACCAGCTCGCCCCGCACCCCGTCCGGCGCCGGCAGCCCGATGACGGCGACGTCCTGGACGCCGGGGTGCGTGTACAGCAGGTGCTCGATCTCCTTGGCGGAGATGTTCTCGCCCTTGCGGATGATGACGTCCTTGGCGCGGCCGGTGAGCACCAGGTGGCCGTCGGCCGTGAGGTGGCCGAGGTCGCCGGTGCGCAGGAAGCCGTCCGCGTCGAAGGCGGCGGCGGTATGCGCCGGATCGAGGTAGCCCGCGCACACGGCCTCGCCGCGCAGCCGTATCTCGCCGTCCACCCCCGCCGGCAGCGGTAGACCGGCGGCGTCCACGACGCGGATCTCCATGTCCTCGGGCGGTCGGCCCTCGGTCGTGGCGAGGTGCTCCGCGGTGTCGTCCGGAGCGCCCATGGTGATCATCGGGGCCTCGGTCATGCCGTAGCCGTGGGTGAGCTGGCAGCCCAGCTCGCGGACGACGTCGTGGTAGAGCTCGGGCGGCTTGGGCGCGCCGCCGCCGGCCAGCAGCCGCAGGCTGGGAAGGAGCCGCCGCGCGGGGTCCTTGCGCTGCTCGGCCAGGAACATCGCGTAGAAGGCGGTGGAACCGCCCGCGGTCGTCACCCGGTGGCGGCGGTAGGCGTCGAGCGAGCCGGGCAGCGCGAAGTGCTCCAGCAGCACGGCCGGGATGCCGGTCAGCAGGAGCAGCACGGTGTAGTCGGGCCCCGCGACGTGCGCGTACGGGAAGGCCATCGAGCCGACGTCGTCGGGGCGCAGCCGCAGCGCCCGGGCCAGGCAGCGGCCGGCGGCGATCAGGCCGCGGTCGGTGTGCAGCACGCCCTTGGGGTCGGAGGTGGTGCCGGAGGTCCAGTAGATCCAGCGGACCTCGGTCCCGTCGGCGGGCGGCGGGGGCAGTGCCACGGACGCCGGGTCGGCCTCGGGGAGGGTGTCGTAGGCGGGGAAGACCAGCGGGGGGTCGGGCAGTCGCAGGGCCAGCCGGTGCGCCATGGCCATGTGGTCGAAACCGCGCCACCGCGCGGGGACGGCGAAGTACGCGGCCCGCGCGGCGCGCAGCGCGAAGCCGGCCTCGCGGTCGCGGTAGGCGGGGATCAGCGGGCTCTGGACCGCGCCGAGCCGGGCCAGGGCCATGGCCAGGACGACGGTCTCGATGCGGGTGGGCAGCTGCCAGGCCACCCGGGTGCGGGGCCTCACACCCAGCTCGAACAGTCCGGCCGCCACGCGCTCCGCGCGGGCGCGCAGCATGCCGAAGGTCATCCGCCGGTCGTGGCGGGCGGAGTCGGCGGCCTGGAGCAGCGCGGGAGCGTCGGGGGTGAGCTCCGCGCGGCGGTCGAGCAACTCCCACAGCGTCGCTGACGTGCCGAGTTCCGCCATGGTGTCGGGCATGGCCGCCTCCGTTGGCTGACGGTTAGTCAGATGCGCGCGCTGCGGGGAGGGTAGGGCGTCACGCCTTGCTGGTCCAGAGGCGGCGCGGTTAGCCTATTTCTGACGGTGTATCAGATTCTCGGGTGTGTGCGGACCCGGTCGCCGGCATCCGAGAGCCCATCGGACGGGAGGCGCCATGGAGCTGCCGCGCATCGTGAGCGTCGACGACCACGTCATCGAACCCGCGCACCTCTTCGAGACGTGGTTGCCGACGAAGTACCGGGACCGGGGCCCCAGGCCGCTCACGGCCGGGATCGGGGAGCTGGCCTACGTCGGCGGGAAGTACCGGATCACCACCGACCCCGACGGTCCACCGACCGACTGGTGGGAGTACGAGGGGCAGCTGTTCCCGTACAAGCGGATCATCGCGGCCGTCGGCTTCTCGCGGGACGAGATGACGCTGGAGGGGATCACCCGCGAGGAGATGCGGCGCGGCTGCTGGGACCCGAAGGCACGGCTGGCCGACATGGATCTCAACCACGTCGAGGCGTCGCTCTGCTTCCCCACCTTCCCGCGGTTCTGCGGGCAGACCTTCGCCGAGGCGCACGACAAGGAGGTCGCCCTGGCCTGCGTGCGCGCCTACAACGACTGGATGGTCGAGGAGTGGTGCGGCGACAGCGCGGGGCGGCTGATCCCGCTCTGCCTCATCCCGCTGTGGGACGTGGAGCTGGCCGTCGCGGAGATCCGCCGGAACGCGGCGCGCGGGGTCCGCGCGGTGACCTTCAGCGAGATCCCCACCTATCTCGGACTGCCCAGCATCCACTCGGGCCACTGGCACCCCTTCTTCGCCGCCTGCGAGGAGACGGGCACGGTCGTCAACATGCACATCGGCTCGTCCTCCCAGATGCCCGCCGCCTCCCCGGACGCCCCACCCGCCGTGCAGGCGTCGCTGTCCTTCAACAACGCCATGGCGTCGATGGCCGACTTCCTGTTCAGCGGGGTGCTGGTTCGCTTCCCCCGGCTGAAGCTCGCCTACAGCGAGGGCCAGATGGGCTGGATCCCCTACGCCCTGGAGCGGATGGACGACGTCTGGGAGGAGCACCGCGCGTGGGGCGGCGTCCGCGACCTCATCCCCGAGCCGCCGTCCACGTACTACTACCGGCAGATCTTCTGTTGTTTCTTCCGCGACAAACACGGAGTCGCCTCACTCGATGTGGTGGGACGCGACAACGCCACCTTCGAGACCGACTATCCGCACGTGGACTCGACCTTCCCGCACACCAAGCAGGTCGCGCTGGAGCATGTGCGGGGGTTGGACGAGGAGACGATCCACAAGCTGATGCGGGGCAACGCGATCCGGATGCTCGACCTGGATCTGGACCGGGATCCGGACCGGGATAGGGACCGGGGCGTGGCTCGGGACATGGAACGGGGGCTGGACGTCGTGGGGGACCCGCGCGTGGCTGGTGACCCGGGCGTGGCTCGGGACCTGGACGGGTGAGGCGCGGGTGGAGCTGGCGGACACCGAGGAGGAACACGACTTCCGGGCGCGGCTGCGCGCCTGGCTGGGCGAGGCGCTGCGCGAGCTGCCGCCCCGGCCCGACCCGACCGACTGGCCCGCTCGGCGGGCCTACGACTGCGGCTGGCAGCGGATGCTGTACGAGGCCGGATACGCCGGGCTGCACTGGCCGGTCGAGGCGGGCGGCCGCGGGGCCACCCCGACCCAACACCTGATCTTCCTGGAGGAGACGGAGCTGGCCGGGGCGCCCTATGTGGGCGCGAACTTCGTCGGCCTGCTGCACGCCGGGCCGACGATCGCCGCCGAGGGCACGGCCGAGCAGCGGGCGCGCTGGCTGCCGCCGATCCTGCGCGGCGACGAGGTCTGGTGCCAGGGCTTCTCCGAGCCGGAGGCCGGGTCCGACCTGGCGGCCCTGCGCACCCGCGCGGTGCGGGACGGCGACGCGTACGTGATCACCGGCTCCAAGATCTGGACCTCGCACGCGGAGGTCGCCGACTGGTGCGAACTGCTGGTGCGGACGGGCCCCACGCCGGAGGCAGACGGGAGTGCCGGCGCGGGCGGGGACGGACGTACGGGAGGGAGCGGTGGCGCGGGCGGGCGCGCGGACGTGGCCGGCGCTGTGGGCGGGGGCGGACGTACGGGCGGGGGCGGGGGTGGGCCGAGGCACCGGGGCATCACCTGGTTGGCGATGCCGATGGACGCGCCGGGGGTGACGGTGCGGCCGCTGCGCACGCTCGCCGGCACGGCGGAGTTCGCCGAGGTCTTCCTGGACGAGGTGCGGGTGCCGGTCGGCCACCGGATCGGGGCGGAGAACGACGGCTGGCGGGTGAGCATGGTGACCCTGTCCTTCGAACGCGGCACCGCCTTCGTGGGGGAGGTCGTCGCCTGCCGACGCGTACTGGGGGAGTTGGCCCGCGCCGCGCGGGCCAACGGCACCTGGGACGACGCCGTGCTGCGCCGCCGCCTGGGGCGGCTGCACGCCGACTTCACCGCCCTGTGGCGGCTCACCCAGTGGAACGTCGCCGCGGCCCAGCGCACGGGCGGTGTGCCGGGTGCCGGCGCCTCCGTCTTCAAGCTCCGTTACGCCGACGCCCGGCAGGAGCTGTTCGAGGCGGCGGCCGAGGTGCTGGGCGCGGACGCCCTCGACGCCGACCGGGAATGGGTCGCGGCCCGGCTCTCCGCGCTCGCGTACACCATCGCCGCCGGCACCTCCGAGATCCAGCGGACGATCGTCGCCGAGCGCGTCCTCGGCCTGCCGCGGGGACGGTGAACCCAAGCATGGACTTCCAGCTCACCGACGACCAACGGGCCCTGCGGGCCGGAGTGCGGGACATCCTGTCCCGTCATGCCGACCGCGCGGCGCTGCGCGCGTATGTGGACGGCCCGCCCGGAGAAGCGGCCGGGCGGCCGCCGGGAGCGGCGGGGTGGGCGGGGCCGGCGGAGCCGGAGGGGCCGGTGGGCGCTGCCTCCGGGGCGGTCGGGCCGGCCTCCGGGGCGGTCGGGCCGGCCTCCGGGGCGGTCGGCGAGACCTCCGGGGCGGTCGGGCCGGTCTCCGGGGCGGTCGGGCCGGTCTCCGGGGCGGTCGGCGAGACCTTCGGGATGGTCGGTAGGTGGTGGCGCGAACTGGGAGCGGCCGGCTTCTTCGGGTTACGGCTCCCCGAGGCCGACGGCGGGGTCGGCCTTGCGCTGCCGGAGGCGGTGCTGGCCTTCGAGGAGACCGGGCGCTTCCTGCTCCCCGGGCCGCTCGTCGCCACCCATCTGGCGGCGCCTCTGGTCCCGGGCGCGGCACGGGGCGACACGGTGGTCACGGCGTACGACCCGGGGTCCGCCGGCGGACGGCTCGTCGAGCATCTGACCGCCTCCGACGCCGTGCTCGTGCTCGACGACGCCGCGGTACGCGTCCTGCCCGCCCAGGAGCTGGCGCGCTCCGCGCGGCCGCTGCGCTCGCTGGATCCGGCCACGCCGCTGCACCGGGCCGCCGCACCGGGCATGGCCGGGTGGAAGACCGGGACTGGGACCGGGGCCGGGGCCGGGGCCGACGCGGTGGACGGTGGCGAGGCGGCGGGTGGGCGTTCCGCGCCGACGGCGGCCGTGCTGCGCCGGGAGGCCGTTCTCCTCACCGCCGCCCAGCAGCTGGGCAGCGCGGCCCGTACCGTCGAGACGGCCGTGGAGCACGCCCGCCGACGCCGCCAGTTCGGCCGGCCCATCGGGGCCTTCCAGGCCGTACAGCACCGCTGCGCGCGGATGCTCGTCCGGGTGGAGCTGGCGCGCGCCGCCGTCTACGCCGCCGCGGTGACGGCTGACCCGACGGAGGTCGCGGCGGCCAAGCTGCTCGCGGACGAGGCGGCGGTGCGCAACGCCCGCGACTGCCTCCAGGTGCACGGAGGAACGGGCTTCACCTGGGAGTCCGACGTCCATCTCCATCTCAAGCGGGCGTGGCTGCGGGCGAGTCGGTGGGCGACCGCCGCCGAGGCGGAGGAGGAGCTCGCGAGGGCACTGCTGACGAACGAGCGAGATATGGCTTTTGGGTGGATTTGAGGGGATTGATGGTGCGAGAGGGATGGCGTCGTACACCGTTGGACTTCTCAGTCCGGGCAGGTTACCGAGCGTTGATATCGGGTTGTGTCCTAGGTGTGACTCGTCACAAGGGGGAGTCGGCGTTCCGCTCGGGTACCCTCCGTGGGGTGCGAGTGGTTGCGAGGCGCGATGTTCCCGGAGTCGCCAGGAGGGCGGCGCCGGAGCATGCGATGCCCGCCGCTTGCGGGCAGCGGGGGCGCGTGGTGCGCCATTGTTCGACTCCCGGCGGTGTGCGTCGCACAGTATGCAGCACCCGTACTCCTTGGCGCTGGAATATGCCCGAAGCGCTTGTTGGCGTGACTGTACGTCAACCATGCTGTCTCGCAGGAGAGTCACAGTCCGTGACCCTTTCGAGGTGTGACGCCATGTGTCCGCCGGTTCGGATGGTGTGAACGGTGCAGGTGCTTCAGGTGCAGATGGAGGTCCGGCCTGACCCCGCAGAAGTGGGTCGGGCCCGGCGGTGGGCCCGTTCACGGCTCGCCGGTTCGGGAATAGGCGTCGATGAGCCGCTGGCCGAGACCCTCATCCTCCTGATCTCCGAACTCGTCACCAACGCCGTCGTGCACACCGGCTGTTCCGCCGTGCTGGTGATCCACCTGCCCCGCCAGTCCCAGGGTGCGCCGCCGGTCGGCTCCTCCGCGGTGAGCACCGTGCGCGTCGAGGTCGCCGACACCAGCGCCCGCGCGCCCCGGCAGCGGCACGCCGACGAGGCGGCGACCAACGGGCGCGGGCTGGAGCTCGTCGACGGCCTCGCCGACCGCTGGGGCTGGCACCGCGAGGGCGCAGGCAAGCGCATCTGGTGCGAAGTGGACCGCTGCGAGCCGGTGCTGGCGGGGGCGTATGAGCCGTCGTGCGCCGTGTCGAACCGCGTGTAGCCCACAAAGTCCAGACCAGGTGTTGACGCGGCGTGCCGCCGTGATCACCCTGGATGCAGCGATTCGTCGCGAGGGGACGCCGAGGCCCCTGCGTCGGCAGGGTTGGTCCTCGGCGAGTGCGGGTCGCGTCCCGGCGCGATACCAGGGCGTTGGCGCCGGAGACGGGTGGCGGTGCGACGTGCCGTGCTCGGGGTGCGCATGGGCGCACCGCCGCCCGACCGATCCGCCCGTCCCCTCGTGACGAGGTCGGCGTGGCTAGAGCACGGCGACCGGGGCCACCGGCGCGCCCGTTCCGCCGGTGAACGGCTCGGGCGTCGCCGACAGCAGGAACGCGTACCGTCCCTCCTGCGCGCAGGCCGCCGCCAGCTCCTCCAGATTCCAGTTCTGCCCCTGTGGCATGCCCATCTCGACGAGGTGGAGCGCGTGCACCGGCAGCCAGAGGTCATCGATCTCGGGCGGGACGATCTCGAAGGTCAGCGTGTCGTTCGCGACGGCGGCGACGTCCCGGGCGTGGAACCACTCCGGGGTGCGGATCGACAGACCGGGGGAGGGGAAGGCGTACCCCTGCCTGTCGCCCTCCAGATACCGCCGCA
This sequence comes from Streptomyces sp. SAJ15, assembly GCF_007595705.1. Lineage (GTDB taxonomy): Bacteria > Actinomycetota > Actinomycetes > Streptomycetales > Streptomycetaceae > Streptomyces. The sequence goes on from NZ_NISY01000001.1 coordinate 273,607, forward strand.
TCTGCCCGGTCCGCACGAGCGCGACGTCCCCGGCGCGGACCCGGACCCCGCCCAACTCCTCGGCCGCCTCCAGGTCCTCGGGTGTGACCGCGTGGTCGCCGGGGAGCGCCGGCACGCCGTGGGCACGCGCCACATCGAGGAGCACCCCGCGAGAGACAAGGTGCCGGACGGTGCCGATGCCGCCGAACGTCGCCCGGCCGTGGGCGCTGACGGAGTCGGCGGGGCGTCCGTTGTAGAGCACGCCCGAGTGCGAGACATGGGCCAGGGCGTCCCAGTGGGTACCGGCCTGGAGTCCCATCGTCACGGCGTCGTCGCTGGTGGCGACCGCGCCGGCGCCGAACAGCTCGACATTGACGCCGGTCATGGTGTGCAGCGGGTTGATCCGCCCGGGGATCAACCCGGTCTGTGGGCCGTCGTGCTGGAGCGGTATGACGAGCGGGATCCGGCGGCCGGTGGTCACGGTGGCGACTGCCGACCGCACCACCGCGTCGGTGACCAGATTGAGCGTGCCGATCTCGTCCTCCGCTCCCCAGCGGCCCCAGTTGTTGACGCGCTTGGCGATCTCGTGGAACGCGGCCGGCATGGGCATGGGGGCCTCCTCGGGGCTTGCGCTCGGCTGTCGTCTGCCCAAAAATCTAACGGACCGTCAGAAACTCCGGGAGGGGAATCCCCGGAGGGGACCGCCGGAACGCACCACGGCGGACGGACCGCGGCGGACGGACCGTGTCGGACGCACCGCAGTGGACGGACCGTGGCGGACGGGCGGCAGCGGAGGGGCGGCAGCGGACGGAAGGGGATGCGGCGTGGACGGCTTCCTGGCGGGGAAGGTGGTCGCCGTGACCGGCGCCGGTCGCGGCATCGGCCGGGCCGTGGCCCTGGCCTGTGCGGCCGAGGGCGCGAAGGTCGTCGTCAACGACTACGGCGTCTCGCTCGCCGGCGGCGAGCCCACCAGCCAGGTCGCCACCGCGGTGGTCAAGGAGATCGAGGCGGGCGGCGGCCGGGCGGCGGCCGTCACGGACGACGTGTCGACCATGGCGGGCGGCCAGCGCGTGGTGGACACCGCGCTGGAGCGCTTCGGCCGGCTCGACGGTGCCGTCTGCGTCGCCGGAATCCTGCGCGAACGCATGCTCTTCAACATGACCGAGGAGGAGTGGGACCCGGTCATCGCCACCCATCTGAAGGGCACCTTCACCGTCTTCCGTGCCGCGTCGGCCGTGATGCGCCGCCAGCGCTCCGGCACCCTGATCGGCTTCACCAGCGGCAACCACCAGGGCAGCGTCGCCCAGGCCAACTACGCCTCCGCCAAGGGCGGCATCATCTCCCTGGTCCGCAGCGCCGCCCTCGGGCTGCACAGGTACGGCGTCACGGCCAACTGCGTCGCCCCGGTGGCCCGCACCCGCATGTCCGCCCAGGTGCCGATGGAGCTGACCGAGATCGGCGAACCGGAGGACGTCGCCGCGCTGGTCGTCTACCTGCTCAGCGAGCCGGCGCGCCGGGAGGGCATCACCGGGCAGGTCTACACCGTCGCCGGGTCCAAGATCGCCGTCTGGGCGCAGCCCCGCGAGCTGCGCGCCGCGTACGTCGACGGCGGCTGGACGCCGGAGCGCATCGCCGAACTCCTCCCCGGCACCGTGGGAACCGACCCGATGCCCCTGCTGGCCCACTTGGAGGAGCTGGCCGCCGCCGCGGCCGCCGACCACCGCCCCAACGCATGAGACCACCAGAGGGCGGGTGACGTCGTGGACTTCGCATTCGGACCGGAGGACGAGCGGTTCCGCGCCGAGGCGCGCGACTGGCTCGCCGCACACCCCGCCGACGACACCCCGCGCGCCTGGGAGCGCCGGTTGGGGGAGGGCGGCTGGATCGGCCTCGGCTGGGACCGCGGCCACGGCGGCTTCGGGAACCGCGCCGCCACCGTGACCCAGCAGGTGGTCTGGGCCGAGGAGTACGCTCGCGCCGGCGCCCCCGCCCGCCTCGGGCACATCGGCGAGAACCTCCTCGCGCCCACCCTGCTGGCCTTCGGCGACGAGCCGCAGCGCCACCGCTTCCTGCCGCCCATCGCGCGGGGCGAGGAGCTGTGGTGCCAGGGCTACTCGGAGCCCGGGGCGGGCTCCGACCTCGCCGGACTGCGCACCGCCGCCGTCCGCGACGCGGCCGGCGGCTACCGCGTCACCGGGCAGAAGGTCTGGACGTCGCTGGCCCAGGAGGCCGACTGGTGCTTCGTCCTGGCGCGCACCGAGCCCGGTTCACAACGCCACCATGGTCTCTCCTTTCTGCTGGTTCCGATGGACCAGCCCGGTCGGGTCGAGGTCCGTCCCATCCGCCAGCTGACCGGGACGGCCGAGTTCAACGAGGTGTTCTTCGACGGTGCGCTGTCCCGCTCCGAACACCTCGTCGGTGGGCCGGGCAACGGCTGGCGGGTGGCCATGGGCCTGCTCGCCGTGGAGCGCGGGGTCTCCACCTTGGCCCAGCAGATCGGCTTCGCCCAGGAGCTGAGCCGGATCGTGCGGCTGGCCCTGACCACCGGTGCCGCGCGCGACCCCGTGATACGCGATCGGCTGGTGCGGCAGTGGGCCGAACTGCAGACCATGCGCTGGCACGCCCTGCGCACGCTCGGCGCCTCCGCGGGTCCCGGCGCCCCCAGCGTCGCCAAGCTGCTGTGGGGCGGCTGGCACCAGCGGCTCGGCGAGCTGGCCGTGCAGGTGCGGGGCGCCACGGCGGCGCTCGGGCCGACGGACTGGGAGCCCGATCGTCCCTATGAACTCGACGCCCTGCAACGCCTCTTTCTCTTCTCACGCGCGGACACGATCTACGGCGGCTCGGACGAGATCCAGCGCAACATCATCGCCGAGCGTGTGCTTCACCTCCCCAAGGAACGAGGACCCGGACCAGGCGGTGGACGGGGCGCCGCGGACGCCGACCCCTAGGGCGTACGGCGGCTGCCCCCACCCGGGCGGAAGGACTCACGGGCATGACGAAGAGCTATGGGCAGTGGATCGGCGGCTCCTGGCGGGCGCCCGTCAGGGGCCACTACCCGATCATCAACCCGGCGACGGAGAAGCCCGTCGGGTACGCCCCCGACGGCGACCCCGCGGAGGTGGACGCGGCGGCGCGAGCCGCCCGCGCGGCGCTGGAGCGCTGGTCGCGCACCGCGCCGAACGAGCGCGCCGCGATCCTCGATCGGATCGCCGATCTGCTCCTCGACCGTGCCCGTGAGCTGGTGCCGCTCCTCCAGGTGGAGACCGGCGCGACGATGCGCGTGGCCACCACCATGCAACTTCCTCCCGCCGTGGACCGGTTCCGCCGCTATGCGCGCGGTGCCGTGGAGTCCGACACCATCCCGCTCGCGCCGCGCCCCGTCAGGGCCACGCCGCTCGCCGTCGGTGGGCTGCTCGGCGCGGCCGCCGTTCGCCGCCCCGTAGGTGTCGTCGCGTGCATCACCTCCTATAACTTCCCTGTCGTCAATCTCGCGGGCAAGGTCGCTCCCGCCCTCGCCATGGGCAACACCGTCGTCGCCAAACCCGCCCCGCAAGACCCCCTGGCCTGCCTGGAACTGGGCCCGATATTCCAGGAGGCGGGGCTTCCGGACGGCGTCTTCAACGTCGTCACCGGCTCGGGTGCCGAGGTGGGCGCGGCCCTGGTCGCCCACCCGGACACGGACATGGTCAGCTTCACCGGATCCACCGCCGTGGGAAAGCGGATCGCCGAGTCCGCGGGAAGGACGATGACGCGCACCCTGATGGAGCTGGGCGGGAAGGGCGCCGCCGTCGTCCTCGAGGACGCCGACGAGAGCACGATCCTGTCGGCGGTGCGAGGGGTCGGCTCGACCTGGGCGTTCCACAGTGGGCAGATCTGCACGGCGCCGACGCGGGTACTCGTCCATCGATCGCTGTACGAGCCGTTCGTCGCCGCACTCACAGATTACGCCGGGTCGCTCACGGTCGGTGACCCTGTGGATAACTCCACGATGGTCGGCCCCCTGATCTCCGCCGCCCAGCGGGACCGGGTCGAGGCGTACGTCGCCGGAGCCCGAGAACAGGGCGCCCGGGTCATCCGCGGGGGCCGCACCCTCGGCGGCGACGGCGCGATCGGCGGCGACGGCGCGATCGTCGGCGACGGCGGGGTCGGCGGGGGCGACAGTGCCTGTGGAGGCGACAGTGCCCGTGGGGCCGATAGTTCCCGTGGGGCCGGCGGTGTCCGAAGTGGCAATGGTGTCCGAGGTGGCGACGGGGGCGCCCCCGGCGGCGTCGAGTCCGGGCCACGTGGCCCCGGCTTCTCCGTACCGCCGACCCTCATCACGGAGGCCACCCCCGACATGGCGGTGGCGCAGGAAGAGATCTTCGGCCCGGTCGTGGTGGTCCTCCCCTTCGGGGACGAGGACGAGGCGGTCCGGATCGCCAACGGCACCCCCTACGGCCTTTACGACTACATCTACAGCGCCGACGCCGGCCGGGCCTGGGAGCTCGCCGCCCGGCTGCGCAGCGGCAACATCGGCATCAACACCGTCCAGCGCCACCCCGAGACGCCGTTCGGGGGTTTCAAGGAGAGCGGCGTCGGCCGCGACGGCGGCTCGTTCGGTCTGCACGCGTACAGCGAACTCCAGTCCGTCGTCTGGCCGTCCTGACCATGACCCGGTCCGGATCGGGGGAGAGAGTCCAGGACGCCGAGCGAGAGACGGCGCGCCGCCGAGAGGACACGAGGGGAGCTCAGCAGCCATGAGGGGTGTCGTCTTCGACGGCCGCCGCGCCCGGGTGGCCGAGGACCTGGAGATACGGGGCACCGGCCCCGGCGAGGTGCGGGTGGCGCTCGCCGCTGCCGGGATCTGCCACAGCGACCTGTCGGTGATCGACGGCACCATCCCCTTCCCCGTACCGGTCGTACTCGGCCATGAGGGCGCGGGCGTGGTCGAGGCGGTCGGCCCCGACGTCACACATGTGGCTCCCGGAGATCACGTCGCGCTGTCCACCGTCGCCAACTGCGGTCACTGCGCCGACTGCGCTCGTGGCCGCCCCACCATGTGCCGGGCGACGATCGGCCGGCCGGGCCAGCCCTTCACCCGACCCTGCGGCGCCCCGCTCTACGCCTTCGCGGCCTGCTCCGCCTTCGCCGAGCACACCGTCGTCAAGGCCGTCCAGGCGGTGAAGATCCCCTCCGATATCCCCTTCACCTCGGCCGCGCTCATCGGCTGCGGCGTCCTGACCGGCGTCGGGGCGGTGTTGAACCGGGCCCGGGTCGACCCCGGCGAGACCGTGATCGTCATCGGTGTCGGCGGCATCGGGCTCAACGTGCTCCAGGCGGCCCGCCTCGCCGGCGCGTCGCTGATCGTCGCCATCGACACCAATCCGCACAAGGAGGAGCCGGCCCGACGCTTCGGCGCCACCCACTTCATCGATGCCACCGCCACCCCGGACTCCTCCGCCGAGGTCCGCCGGATCCTGCCGCACGGAGCTGACCACGCCTTCGAGTGCGTCGGCAGCGCACGCCTCGTCCGGCAGGCCGTCGACCTGCTCGGTCGGCACGGCCAAGCCGTGCTGTTGGGCGTACCGTCCGCCACCGCCGAAGCGTCCTTCCGTGTCTCCTCGATGTACCTCGACAAGTCGATCCTCGGCTGCCGCTACGGCTCGTCCCGCCCACAGCGCGACATCGCCCTCTACGCGCGGCTCTACCGCGCCGGCCGGCTGATGCTGGACGAACTCGTCACCCGCACCTACCCCTTGGCCGACTTCGCGAAGGCGGTGGACGACACCCGCCGCGGCCGCGTGGCCCGCGCGGTGCTCACCTTCCCGAGGTACGAGGGGTGACACGCGCCGATGCGTGGAGGTGGGCGCGGGGTCGGACGAGAGGTCAGCGGTCCTGGGGTCGGGGGGTGAACCCCCCGTAGCCGCCTCGGTGGAAGAGCAGCGGGCCGGTGAGCGCCGCGGACTCGTCGGTGCCGAGCGCGGACACCCGGCAGACGACGATGAGATGGTCGCCGCCGGTGTGCACGGCGCGCACCACGCAGTCGAGCCACGCCGGCGCGCCGTCGAGGAGGGGGGAGCCGGTCACGGGCGCCGGTCGGTACGCCACTCCCGCGAACTTGTCGGGTCGCCGCGCGGAGCTCATCGCGAACGTGCGGCACAACGCTTCCTGGCCCGCGCCCAGGATGTTCACGCAGCACGCCGCCGCGCGGGCGATACGCGGCCAGGTGGTGGACGTACGCCCCACCATGAAGGCCACCAGTGGCGGATCGAGGGAGAGCGAGGCGAAGGACTGGCAGACGAAGCCCGTCGGCCCCGTCTCGTCCTCCGCGGTGATCACCGTGAGGCCGCTCGCGAAGTGGCCCAGCACACGGCGGAACTCCTGCTGATCCGGCGGTGGGTGTTCGTCGTCGCGCACGGCGCGGAGCTCGGGAGGCGGGAGCGGATCGACCGGCCGCCGGGACGTGATCGGCGCCCCGGCCGACCGCAGGTAGCGGACCGCGGTGACCGCCATCGCGGCGTGTCCCATCATGGCGCCAGTTAAGCTGATGGGTCGTCAGATGTGAAGGCGTGCGGCGCGCCAACGGGTACGCCGCTGCCGCCCGTTCGGGGCGATCGGTGCCCGGATCCCGGGCCCGGGCGGTGCTCGGGGGCCGGGCGGTGCTCGGATCCCGGCCGGGCGGTGCTCGGAGGTTCGAGCTGGTCCGGGGCGGCTCCGGAGCGGAAGGTGTTCCGGCTGGTCCGGGGCGTGGCCTAGCGGCCTCGGTACTCGGGTCTGCGGCGTTCGACGAAGGCCCGTAAGCCCTCCTGCGCGTCCGCGGTCGTCATGTTGATCTCCTGCGCGGCCGCCTCGGCGGCGAACGCGGTCGCACGGTCGGTCTCCAACGAGGCGTTGACCAACTGCTTGGTCAGGGCCAGGGAGCGGGTCGGGCCGTCGGCCAGGCGAAGCGCCCAGGTACGGACGGTGTCGGCCAGTTCGGCGTCCGGAACGACCCGGTTGACCAGCCCCAGACGCTCGGCCTCCGCGGCGGGCAGCGCTTCGCCGAAGAACATCAGCTCCTTGGCGCGCTGCGGGCCGACGAGGCGGGGCAGCAGATACGCGCCGCCGGCGTCGGGCACCAGGCCGCGGCGCACGAAAACCTCGATGAACACCGCTGATTCGGCCGCCAGGACCAGGTCGCACGCGAACGCCAGATGCGCGCCGAGGCCGGCCGCCGTGCCGTTCACCGCGGCGACCACCGGCTTCTCGCAGTCGAGGACGGCGGCGATGAGGCGCTGCGCGCCACCGCGGATCGTCCGGGCCACGTCTCCCGCGACGCGCTCGGCCGTCGCGGACCGGCCGAGGTCCGCGCCCGCGCAGAAACCCCTGCCCGTGCCGGTGAGGACGACGGCCCGCACGGCGGGGTCGGCGGAGGCTTCGCCGAGTCGCTGGATCAGCAGTTCGCGCTGGTCAGGGGTGATGGCGTTGAGCGCCGAGGGGCGGTTGAGGGTGAGCCACGAGACGCCGTTGTCAGTGGCGTGCCGTACAACGGAGTCAGGCGGCGCTTCGGGGGAGGCGCCGGCGGACACGGGGGAGTCGTGCATGGACATGGGGAAGTCCCCTTTCCAGCGGGCGGGGCCGGGCGTGGCCGGGTGCGTGAGGGCGCGTGGTCCGTCGGTGCGCGGGCTCCGGCGGGACGGTTCACGGGTGTGGCGCCTGTTGGAGTGGTGCGGAGATCGGTGGTGCGGTTCACGGGCGTGGGTCCTGTCGGGCTGGCGCCCGGCCCGCCGGGCTGGTGTACGGGTGCGTGGTGTGTCGGGATGGCGCGGTGTACGGGTGTGTGGTCCGTCGGGATGGCGCGGTGTACGGGTGCGTGGTCCGTCGGGATGGCGCGGTGTACAGGCGCGTGGTCTGTCGGGACGCCATGGGGTCCGGTGGGGCGGTTCAGCGGCAGATCACCAGGGCGTCGAGAGCCACCGCGCCCTGTCCGCGCTCCAAGACCATCAGCGGGTTGATATCGAGTTCGACCACGTCATCGCCGAGTTCCAAGGCCATCCGCTGGACGCGCAGGATGGTCTCCACGAGGGCGTCCACATCGGCCGGGGGCGCTCCCCGGACACCGTCCAGCAGCCGATGGCCGCGGAGTTCGCCGAGCATGGCGCGCGCCTGGTCCTCGCCGAAGGGCGGCACCCGCACCGCGGCGTCGTCCAGCACCTCGACCAGCACGCCGCCGAGCCCGGTCGTCACGGTGGGCCCGAAGAGGTCGTCGTGGGTGACGCCCAGCATCATCTCCACTCCCTGCCGCACCATCTGGCACACCAGCACGCCGTCGAGCTGGATCTCCTCGTATCGGGCGATGTCGAGGAGCTCGCGGTAGCCGTCGCGGACCTGGCTGGCGGAGGTCAGTCCGATCTTGACCAGGCCCAGCTCGGTCTTGTGGGCGAGGTGCGGGGCCGACGCCTTCAGGACCACCGGGTAACCGACCAGTCCGGCGGCGCGCACCGCCGCCGCGGCGCTGGTGACCAGCTGTTCGCGCGGCACGCGGATGCCATACGCGCGCAGCAGCTGCTTCGCGGCGTGCTCGCTGAGCTGCTGGCCCGGCCGGAGCAGCGCCCGCGCCTTGCGGGCGGAGGGGGACAGGGCGCGGGGCACCTCCTCGAACGGGGAGCGGTAGGCGGCGGTGAAGCGATGGTGGTCGAGATACGCGCGGACGGCGGTGAGGCAGTTGGATACCGTGCGGAAGGTGGCCAGGCGGGACGAGCCGAGCAGGGTGGTGCGGTAGGCGTCCTCGGTGCCCACCGGGGACCCCCACACCACGCACACCAGCTTGTCGGTCTGCTCCGCCGCGTCCGCCAGGTCCTGCGCCAGCCTGTCGCTCATCGGGGGGAACGGTCCGGTGATGGGGCAGATCAGCACCCCCACCGCCGGGTCGGCCAGGATCGCGTCGATGATCTTCCGCCCACGCCAGTCGCCCACCGGGTGGCCGCCGTTGTCGACCGGATTGGCGACGCTCAGATACTCCGGTATCCACTGGTGGAGTTCGGCCTGCTTCGCGGCGGAGAGCACGGGGAGGGGGAGCCCCGTCGTCGCGGCGAGGTCGGCGACATGGGCGCCGGTGCCCCCGGAGATCGCGTAGACGACGACGCCCTCGGCGCGCGGGGGACGGGCGCGGGCCAGCAGGGCGGCCGTGTCCTGAAGCTCGTCGAGGCCGTCCACGCGGACCACGCCGAACTGCCGCATGGCCGCGTCCACCACCGCGTCCGCGCCGGTCAGCTTTCCGGTGTGGGTGGCGGCCGTGCGGGCCCCGGCCTCGGTCCTGCCGACCTTCACCGCGACGACCGGCACCTTGGCGCGGGCGGCGTGGTCGGCGGCCAGCAGGAAGGAGCGGCCGTCCTTGAGCCCCTCCGCGTACAGCGCGATCGCCCCCACCTCGGGCCGGGCGGCGAAGTAGGAGATGAAGTCGGCGCACTCCAGGTCGGCTTCGTTGCCGGTCGGGGCCCAGTGGCTGAGCCGGATGCCGAGCTCCTGGAGGGCGAAGACGGGGCGCCCCTGGTGGCCGGACTGGGTGATCAGGGCGATGGCCGGACCGTCGAGGTCGTCGCGGAAACGCTCGAAGGCGTTGAGGTTGGTGTTGGGGCCCAGCAGCCGTAGCCCGGAGCGGTGCGCCGCGTCCGCCAGTCGCTCCTGCGCGGCGGCGCCCTCCGGGCCGGTCTCGGCGAAGCCGGCGGCGAAGACGACGGCGAAAGTCGCCTTGGCCTCGCCGAGCTGCTCGATCACCGGAAGCGGGTCGGCGACGAGCAGTACGGCAAGGTCGACCGGTCCGGGCAGGTCGGCCACGGAGGCGGCACAGGGGAGGCCGAAGACGCTGGAGCGGGTGGGGTGGACCGGGTGGATCCGGGCGCCCACCCGCTCGGCCCAGCCGATCAGCTGCCGCGTGATGCCGGCGTTGGGGCGTCCCTCGGCGTCGGACGCCCCGACCACCGCCACCGACTCGGGGCGGAAGAGGCGGTCCAGGTCGGGGATGGTCCGGTGCAGCGGCCGGCCGCTGACGTCCGCGTCCCCGTCCTGAGCGGCCACGCCGTGCACGCGGACGGCGGGCCCGGGGTGTTCGCCGCAGGCGACGACACGGGCGTGACGGGAGTTGGTGGTGAGGGTGCCGTGAGTCGATCCGAGCATCGTGATCTCGCCCCACTCCTGCTGGTTGGCCCAATAGGAAGAGCTGACGCAATGTCAGGTTACTGAACTGACGTAACGTCAGGAATGGGGGTGGTGTGGATATCACGTACGGTGACGATCGGCGTCCGGTTCGGGCCCGGTTCTCACCCGGTTGGGACCCGGGTTGGGGCCCGGGTCCGGATCCGGTTGAGGTCTGGCGTCGGCGGCCGGGTCAGCTGTCGCCGCGGGCGATGGCCTTGGCGATCTTGCGAGCGTCGATGGCCAGCTCGCGGAGCATGCCGCTGATGGGGTTGGTGTATCCGGTGAAGTGCAGGCCGGGGGCGGCGGGGCTGGTGCGGGGGCCGTGGGCGAGCGGGCGTCCGCGGGAGTCGAGCACGCCCAGGTGCCCGACGACGCGGTCCAGGCCGCGCTCGTAGCCGGTCGCCGCGATCACGACCTGTGGGTTGATCCGGCTGTCGTCGGCCAGGATGACCTTGTCCGCGTCGAAGGAGTCGACGGCCGGGACGATCTCGATCCGGCCCGCGCGCACCGCGGCGACCAGCCCGACGTCCTGTACCGGGATCGCGCCCTGGAGGGCTCGGGAGTACAGCCCGGTGTCCGGTCGCGGCAGCCCGCGGTCGGCCAGGTCCGGGATGCTCGCCTTCGCCAGGGTGCGCGCCGCGCGGTCCACCACGCGGGGCGGCAGTCGCCGCATCATGATGCCCGACGCCTGGGCGGGCCAGCCGGCCGTGGAGCGGCGCACGATGTGCGGGACGGTGCGCACGGCGAGGCGCACGCGCGCGGCGCCCCCGTTGACGAGGTCGACGGCGATCTCGGCGCCGGTGTTGCCGGCGCCGACGACGAGCACGTCCATGCCCGCGTAGGGGCGTGCGTTGCGGTACTCGCCGGCGTGCAGCAGCTGGCCGGTGAAGGCGGTGCGGCCCAGCCACTTGGGCATCCGGGGCGTGTGGTTGAAGCCGGTGGCGATCACCGCGGCGCGCGAGGTCAGCTCGCGTCCGCCGGTGGCGCGCAGCAGCCACCCCTTGCCGTCCGCCGTCCGGTCGATGCGGGACACGGCCACGCCGGTGACGATGTCCAGGCGGTGGTGGTCCGCGTACTGCTCCAGGTAGCGGACGAAGTCGTCGCGCGATACCCAGCGCCCGTACGCGCGGGGGATCGGCAGGCCGGGGAGTGCCGACAGGCGACGCGTGGTGTGGAGCCGCAGCTCGTCGTAGTGGCCCCTCCAGGACGAGGCGACGGCGTGGGTCCGCTCCAGCACGATGGTGCGTACGCCCCGCCGTTGGAGGGCGGCCGCGGTGGCGAGTCCGCCGGGTCCGGCGCCGATCACATACACGGGTGTGGAGGGGGTGTGGGTGGTTGTGTCGGCCATGGGAGGTGAGCGTAGTCGGATAATTGACGAGTATCGGTCAAAGTGATTCCGAATCGGTTGCGGATGGGTCACAGGGCGCGCATGCGCCCTCTTGCGCCGGTGCGCGCGCTCCGGTGAACTGACGCAGTGTCAGGAGAAGGGGGTGCTGGCATGGGCTCCGACCCGTCGGAGGGGGTGCCACCGCGCTCCACCGTGCCGATCGGTGACGGGCCGCGCTTCGACCTGCCCGACGTCGACGCGTTCAGCCGCGTGTACTGGGACGCGGCCGCGCGGGGCCGGCTGCTGATCCGCCGCTGCTCGAGGTGCGCGCGGGCACATCACTACCCGCGGGAGTTCTGTCCGCACTGCTGGAGTGAGGACGTCCGATGGGAGCGCGCCGACGGCGCGGCCACCCTCTACACCTGGTCGGTGGTGCACCGGAACGACCTGCCGCCGTTCGCCGCCCGCGTTCCGTACACCGCCGCCGTCGTCGACCTCGCCGAGGGGCCCCGGCTGGCGACCGAGGTCGTCGACTGCGCGGCGGAGGATCTGCGCGTCGGCATGCCGCTCCGCGTCTCCTTCCGCCGCGTGGCGGCCGAAACCCCGTTGACGGTCCCCGTCTTCCGGCCGTGTTGAATGGCCGCGGGGGTGGCCGCGGGGTGGGCTGCGGGGTGGGTCGCGGTCGGGTTCTCCCCGGGCGCGGCGGAGCCGGGAGGAGAGGCGCGTGCTCAAGCCGGTCGCGTTGGAGATGTACGGGCTCCTGCTGCGTCCCTGGGAGAGACGGGACCTGGACGCCGTCAGACGCGGACTGGCCGACCCGGACTTCCGGCGCTGGAACACCGTGGACTCGCCACCGCCCGACGAGGACGGCGCCCGTGAGTTCCTGGCGTCCCGCACCGCCAACTGGGAGCGCGGAGTCGGCGCCTCCTTCGCCGTCACCGACTCCACCAGCGACGTCGTGCTGGGCCACATCAACATCGGGATGATCGACTTCGACGCGCACCGCAGCGGGCGCGTCGGCTACTGGGTGCTGCCCGAGGCCCGAGGCCGCGGCATCGCCTCCCACGCCCTGGAGGCGATGACCCGCTGGGCCTTCGGCGACCTGCGGCTGCACCGGCTGGAGCTGGGGCACGCGGTCGGCAACGACGCCTCCTGTCGGGTGGCCGGGCGATGCGGCTACCGCTACGAGGGCGAGCTGCGCGGAGCGATGTTCGACACCGGGGGAGTGCCGCGCGACATCCACGTCCACGGCCGACTCGCCACCGACCCGTTCCCAAGGCTCCCCGGCATTGCCGTTCGCCCCACCTGACATCACCGAGCCCCCGGCCGGCTCCTCGCCGCTCCCGCGTGGCCGGCATCGGCACCGCGCCGATCGCCCCCGCCCGCGCGAGCCCGCGCGCCGAGCCTCAGGGCCAGAGCAGTTCGCGACGCCAGTCCGTACCCGCGGCCCCCGGGCGGCGGTAGCGCAGCCGCACATGCCGGCGGTGTCGATCGCCCTGGTAGAACTCGACCTCGTCGGGCATCAGCAGGTACCGCGTCCAGGTCGGGGCCACCGCGTCGGGCTCCCGCGCCACGCGCGCCCGCGCGGTGTCGAAGGCGCGGATCAGCTCCTCGTACGAGTCGAGGACCTCGCTCTGCCGCCCGACCAGGGCGGCGACCAGCGCGTCGGGGGAGCGGCGACGCAGATCCGCCGCGCTCTCCTCCGGTCCGGCGGTCGTGACCGGCCCGCTGACGCGCACCTGGCGGCCCACCGCGGCCCAGTAGAAGCCCAGTGCGGCGTACGGGCGGTGTGCCAGTTCGCGGCCCTTACGACTCGTACGGTGGCTGCCGAAGTGCCAGCCCCGCTCGTCGGCGTCGTGCAGCATCACCGTGCGCAGGGAGGGGCGGCCGTCGGCGTCGGCAGTGGCGAGGGTCATGGTGTGCGGTTCGGGCGCACCCGCCTCGGCGGCCTCGCGCAGCCAGCGACGGAACAGCGGCAGCGGCTCCGCGGGGGCCTCCTCCGGGACGAACCCGGGCAGTTCGCCGGCGCCCGCGCGGAGGCTGTGCAGCAGCTGCCGGAAGGCGCGCCCCTCCTCGTCCTCGTCCCCATCCCTACGGCCGCCCTGCTCCGCGTCCATGGCCCGCCCTTCGCCCGTGCTCGCTCGCCGTCTGCCATCCGCCCGCGTGGCAGCCCGCCCGCGCGGGTAGCTGTCGTGGTCTCCGCCATAGTGCAGCACGGTGCCGCCGTGCCGCGTGGCGGCCGTCGGCGCCTGCCGCGCGACGACCGGGGCGACCGTACGGGCACTCGCCGTGCCCGTGCGCTCCTGTGCCCGTGCGCCCTGTGCCGGTGGTCCCGGTCCGTCTGCCGCGGCCCGCGCGCCGCGTCCCGTGCGCCGGTGCCGGGAGACCCTGCCCCTCCTGAGCGCCGTGCGCCGTGCGGCGCTAGTCGCGCCCCAGGACGACCGTCCCGGCGGAACAGAACCAGCCACCCGTTCCCGAGGCGACCGCCAGCCGTGGGGGTCCGCCGTCCGGACGGCGCACCTGTCGAGGACCGGCCTCCCCGCGGAGTTGTCGTACCGCCTCGACGAGGAGGAAGAGTCCGCGCATGCCCGGATGGCAGGCGGAGAGGCCGCCTCCGTCGGTGTTGGTGGGCAGGGCTCCACCGAGGGTCAGTCGGCCCTGGGCGACGAACGCCCCGCCCTCGCCCTTGGCGCAGAAGCCGAGGTCCTCAAGGGTCACCAGGGTCATGTAGGTGAAGGCGTCGTACACCTCGGCCACCTCGATGTCCTCGGGCGCTACGCCCGCCCGCGCGAAGGCGGCCCGTCCCGCGCGGGCCGCAGGGGAGACGGTGTAGTCCTCCCACTCCGACAGGGCACCGTGCGAGACGCAGGTCCCCGAGCCCAGCACCCACACCGGTGGTGTGGCGGTGTCCGGTACGCACTCCTCCGCCGCGAGCAGGACCGCGCAGCCGCCGTCGGAGCGGACACAGCAGTGCAGCCTGGTGAAGGGGTCGGCGATCATCGGGCCGGCGAGCACCTCGTCCACGGTGATCGGCGTACGGAACAGCGCGTCCGGGTTGTGCGCGGCGTTGGCCCGCGTCTGGACGGCGATGTCGGCGAGCTGCTCCAGGGTGGTGCCGTACTGGTGCATGTGGCGGCGGGCGGCCATCGCGTACTTCGCGATCAGGGTGTGGCCGTAGGGGGCCTCGTACTGCAGCGGCCCGCGCGTCCCGAAGGAGAGGTTGGCGGTGCGACGGCCCGCGGCCAGGTCCGCGCGGGCGGTGGAACCGTAGACGAGGAGTACGGCGCGCGCCTGGCCGGCGGCGATGGCGTCGGCCGCGTGGGCGGCCATCACCTCCCAGGTGGCGCCGCCGACGGAGGTGGAGTCGGCCCAGGTGGGCCGCAGCCCCAGGTACCCGGCCAACTCCGCCGGAGCCAGGGTGCCGAGGCCGGCCGAGGCGAAGCCGTCGATTACGGAGCGGTCCAGACCGCTGTCCGCGAGGGCGCGGCGGGCCGCCTGGGCGTGCAGCGCGTAGGGCGTGGCGTCCGCGACGCGTCCGCAGTCCGCGAGCGCGACCCCCACGACGGCGACGCGCCGCCCGCCCTTCCGTATCGCGCCGCCGACGCGGCCGGTGCCCCCCGCGTCGCCGCCGTTGCCGTTGCTGGAACCGCCGCTGCCGCTGCCGTGGGTGCCGCCCGTGCCGTCAGCCATGAATCTGACGGTACATCAGATGAGTCGACCCGCCGAGGGCGCGGCGATCGGGCGCAGCGGGTGGGATCAGGGCGGGTTCAGGGGGCCGTGATCACTGTGAAGGCGGCACCCTGCGGGTCGCGGAGCGCGGCCGTGCGCCCGTACGGGGTGTCCCTCGGCGCGCGGAGGACCGTGCCCCCGCGGCGCGTGGCCTCGGCGGCCGTGGCGTCGGGGTCCGTCACGGCGAAGTAGGTCCTCCAGTGCGGGGGGATCCCGGGCGGATGCTTCTCCCCCATCGTCGTGATGCCGCCGACCTCGCGGTCGTCGACGCAGAAGGGCGTGTAGTCGTGGCTGCCGGGCACCGGTTCGCCCACCCGCACGCCGAAGACCGTCGAGTAGAACCGGCGCGCCCGTGGGGCGTCGCCCGTGACCAGCTCGTTCCACACCACCGTGCCCGGTTCGTTGACGAGTGCGGCCCCGATGTGGAGCCCCGCCTCCCAGGCGCCGAAGACCGCCCCCGTGGGGTCCATGGCCACCAGCACCCTGCCCATCGGTCTGACGTCCATCAGCTCGGTGATCTGCTCGCCGCCGTCGGCGCGGATCGCGGACAGCGTCACCTCGGCGTCGTCGCAGGCCAGATAGGGTGTCCAGGCGACCGCCGGGGGCTCGCCGTTCTCCGCGGCCGGGCGCCGCGCGATGCCCGCCACGGGCTTGCCGTCGCGTTGGGCCTGTGTGTAGTGACCGAACTCGGCCGGGTCGGCCACGTACTCCCAGCCGAACAGTCCGCCGTAGAACTCCATCGCCGCCTCGTGGTCGGAGGCGTTCAGGTCCACCCAGCACGGGGTCCCCTGGGCGTACGAGCTGACCTCGCTCATCGTTCCTCGATCCTCGTCGCGTCCTCGGGCGGGCAAGCGCGCCGCGCGGGGTGCCGGCGCGTGGCGCGCGGGACGCTCGACGCTTCGTCGCGCGGGGCGCCGACGCCTCAGGTGAGCCGTGGTGGCCGGCCTGCCGCCGCTCATGCTGGCAAACGGGCTCCGCCGCCCCGCGCGGGCGCGCGGCGTCTCCCGCGCGGCTCACTCCGATGGGCGGAGGTCTGGGAAAGTGCGCACGAGCTCCCTAGTATGACGCCCCGTCAGAATCCGAGGGGGTGCGCCCATGGACTCCGCATTCACCCGGGAACAGGACGCGATGCGTCGTACTCTGCGCGTGCTGCTGTCCCGACGCTGCACGCCCGATGACGTCAAGGCCGCGGTCCGCGCCGGCCCGGGCCATGACGTCGAGCTGTGGCGGCAGCTCGCCGGACGCCTGGGACTGGCCGGTCTGGCGGTACCGCGCGCGTACGGGGGCGTGGGCTGCGGCCCGCTGGAGCTGGCGCTGGTCTCCGAGGAGGCCGGCCGCGCCCTGCTGCCCTCGCCCCTGCTGGCCACCGCCGTCCTGGCCGCCCCGCTCATCACCCGGCTCGGTACCCCCGCCCAGCGCGCCGCCCTGCTGCCGCACATCGCCGAAGGCCGGCTGACGGCCGCCCTCGCGGTGCCCGGCGAGTGGCTCCCGACGGCGCTCGGCCTGGTCGGGACGGGCACACCCGGTGCCGGGGACTGGGCCGGCGGCGGCCGGGCCGGCGGGGTCCAGGCCCGCGAGACGGCGGCCGGATGGCGGCTGTACGGGCAGGTGGACCAGGTCCTCGACGGCCACCGTGCCGACCTGCTGCTGGTCGCCGCCCGCACCGGTGGCTATACGCGCGGTCGCACCCTGCTGTTCCTCGTCCACGCCGAGGACCGGCCCGGCCGTCACCCTCAATCGCGGCCCGCGCGGGGTGAGACCTCGCCCGGACCTGCCCGCGCGGCGTCCGGTCTCGTGCGCACCCGCTGTACCGCGCTGGACGAGACCCGTGCCCAGGCCCGCATTCAACTGCGCGACACTCCAGCCGCGTTGCTGGGCGCCGGCGACTGGGTCGCGTGCGCCGCGGAGCTGGTGCGGCTGGGCGGTATCGCGGCGGCGGTGCTGGCGGCGGAGGCGGTGGGCGCCGCGGACCAGGTGCTGGAGCGGACGGTGCGTTACGCGCGGACGCGCGAACAGTTCGGGCGCCCCATCGGCTCCTTTCAGGCGGTCAAGCACCGTCTGGCCGACGTCCACGTCCGCGTGCAGGCGGCCCGCTCCGCGGCGTACTACGCGGCCTGGGCGGCGAGCGTGGCCGATGAGGACCCCCAGGGCGCGGCCGAGGGGAGCCGGGCGGGCGCCGCCACGGACGGCACCCGGGCGGACGCCGCCACCGACCGCCCCCGGGCCGGCATCGGCGACGGCGGTCCCCGGGCCCGAGCGGCCGCGGCCGCGGACCATGGCATTCGGGACGGCATTCGGGACGGCATCCAGGACGGCCTCGGGGACGGCATCGGCGGCGGCGACGGGGTGACCCGCGCGGTCGGCGCGGTGGCCGGCGGACTGGCTCTCGCCCAGGCGCTGGAGGCGCTGCGGACCGCGGCGGGGGAGGCCGTCCAACTGCACGGAGGCATCGGCTTCACCTGGGAGCACGAGGCGCATCTGTTCTTCAAGCGAGCGGCTTCCGACGAGCTCCTCTTCGGGCCCGTGCACCGGTTGCGGGCGGGCGCGGCGGAGCGGGCGGGGCTGTTCGCGCCGACGACGAGGGCCGGGGCGAGGGCCTCGGCTCGGGAGGCGGTGACGGTGTGACGACGCGCGCCGGACGTTGGGTGCAGAAGGTCTCGTCGAGCAGGGCGTTCGCCAGGTTCGCCCCGCGTGTCATCCCGGTCATGGACCGTGCGGTGCACCGGCTGACCCGTGGCCGCGTGCTGCCGCTGACCTCCATGCTGCCGGGGGTGATCCTGACGACGACGGGCGCCAGGAGCGGCCTGCCCCGTCGTACGCCGCTGGCCTGCCTGCCGAAGGCCGACGGCTCGTGGATCGTCATCGGCAGCAACTTCGGACGCCCCGTCGAACCGGCCTGGACGGGGAATCTGCTCAGGCACCCGGAGGCGGAGATCAGCTGGCGGGGGCGCGACATCCCGGTGCGGGCGCGGCTGCTGGAGGGCGCCGAGCGGGAGGCGGTGTGGCGGGAGGTTCTCGCCTTCTGGCCGCCCTACGCGACGTACCAGGCCCGCGCGGGCCGACGGATACGGCTCTTCCGACTCACCGCCCGCGCGGCCGGGTGGAACCCCGAGGGAGGGCGGAGTGGCGCGGGCGGGGCGGGCCGCCGCCTCACGGGCGGAGGCCCGAGTGGAAGCCCAGGCGGGGGCCCGGGACAAGGCCCGGGTGGAAGCCCAGGCGGAGGTCCGGGCGGAAGTCGGGGGCACGGTCCGGGGCCGGCGCCGCGATGACAGGACACGGGGCGACGGGCCCGTCAGGGCCGTCCCGCGTGGGCGGCGGGGCCGTGGAGACGTGGGCGGGGGGTGCGGAGGTGGGGGGTGGCCGAACCCGTCCGCTGGGGGACTCGCCGGGAGACCCTCATCGGAATGTCCTATAAGTCGACGGCTTCGATCGGCATGCGATCGGCGCGCCTCATAGGGCCTCGGGTGCGCCTACTTGGTCGGCTTTCGGCCGGTCATACCGAGGTGCACGATCAGCGCGAGGCTCGGCTTGAGCTCCGCCTGCTTGACGCCCCAGCTCTGGAAGCCCTTCTGGTGGCCGGCGACCGCGGCCAACATCGCGACCAGTGAGCCCGCGATGGCGGCGGGGTTGTAGTCCTTGTCGATCCTGCCCTTGGCCTGAAGGTCCTTCACCGCGTCCGTGAGGGAGTTGGTGACCGCGTTGAGCACCTTCATGCGGATCTTGTAGAACCGCTTGTCCCCTTCCGCGGCACCGAGGTCGATCACGCGCAGGATCGCGTCGTTCCTGCGCCAGAAGGAGAGGAAGCCGTCCACCAGCTCCTCCGCCGCCTGCGAACCGGCCTTGCCGGCCCACGAGCGCCCGGCGACCAGATCGGTCAGTGCCGCGCCCTCCTTCGCCATCTCCTCGGCGATCTCGAGGACGGCGCCCTCGACGTCGGGGAAGTACTGATAGAAGGTCGCGGGTGACGTACCGGCCTTGCGCGCGACATCGATGACCTTGACGTCTCGGTACGGGGAAGAGCTGAGCATTTCGCCGAGGCAGTCGAGCAGCTTCTGCCGCGTCGCCTGCCCGCGCCGTCCGGCCACTCGGCCGTCGACGGTTCGTACTTGTCCTGTCATGCCGTCAGCTTACCGAGGGGTGATCTGAGCGCGATTCGGCTGCGTGCAAATGGGGTTAGCCCCCGTGATTCCGCGGCTACCGCGCTGAGCAGGCGCTTTGTCGGGGCATACGCTACGTGTGGGACGGACGTCAGGCAGTGGGCAAGCGCTTACGCCATACGGGTGAATGTTCTTATCAACAGCCTGTGGACAACAATGGTGGACGAGCGCGCCACGCGCTCAGATGAGCCCTTTGGCGCCGATCCCCCGTTAGCGTGTCGACGGGGATACTCCTCGCATTCATCACCATTCTCTGTTATCCCGTGTCATTCTCTGTGATCCTCAGTGATTTTCTGTAATCCCCTAGGTATCTCGCGAACCCTGCAAACCATGTAAACCATCCACTCGCCGCGAACCTGCGAACCCGCACACCTGCGAACCCGCGGTCGCCGTGAGCCCCGCACACGGGAGGGACCGGACCCATGGCCACATTCCAGGAAGGCGTGCCCTGCTGGGTGGACGCGCTGCTGCCGGACGTCGAGGCGGGCAAGCGCTTCTACGGCGAGCTGTTCGGCTGGACCTTCCAGGTGGGCGGCCAGCGGTACGGCTCGTACATCCAGGCGTTCCACCACGGTGAGAACGTCGCCGCGCTGACGCCCAAGCCGGACGGTCGGATGCCCACCGTATGGAACGTCTACTTCGCCACGCCCGACGCGAGCGGCACCGCCGCGCGGATCGCCGCGGCGGGCGGTCAGATCATCACGGCGCCGACGGCGATGGGGGAGTTCGGGGTGCTGGCGACGGCGGCCGACCCCGGGGGCGCGGTCTTCGGTCTCTGGCAGGCGGGCACCCACACCGGCTTCCAGGAGAGCGGCGAGCCCGGCACCTACGTCTGGACCGAGGTGTACGTCCGCGATCGCGACAAAGAGGCCGTCGACGCCTTCTACTCCGCGGTGTTCGCCTACGAGGGCCTGGACGCGAGCGAGGAGGGCATCGACTTCGCGGTGTGGTCGCCGGCCGGCACGCGGCCGGGACCCGACGCCGCGGTCATGGGTCGCGCGGTCCTGTCCGAGGCCGTCCCCGTCGAGATGCCGGCCCATTTCCTCGTCTACTTCCGGGTCTCCGACTGTGACGGGGCGGTGGAGACGGCCGCCCGGCTCGGCGGCCGGACCATGGCCGCGCCGCAAGACACGCCGTACGGGAGATTCGCGATCGTCGCCGACAATCAGGGCGCGATGTTCGCCGTCATCGACACAGACCGGGTGACCAAGGGGGCGTAACAGCACGAAGTGGACCGCTTGGAGCGGTGTGTCGGGCTTCGTCGTATCCGTCGATGACACGACGAATCGGCCCCGGGTTCGCAACGGTCGCCTTCGCCAGGGACAATGCTGGATGCGTGCCGCCGGTTGGTTTGTCGGTGAGACGCTGCACGGGGCTGTTAGTTTCGAGCCCCTACGGGGAGGTGGCAGGCAAGTGGTGGAGCAGCTGACGCAGCACGACCCGAGACGGATCGGCCCGTTCGAGGTCCTGGGCCGGCTCGGTGCGGGCGGCATGGGGCTGGTCTATCTGGCCCGCTCGGCATCCGGCCGGCGGGTGGCGATCAAGACGGTGCGTACCGAGCTCGCCGAGGACCAGCTGTTCCGGGTGCGCTTCACCCGCGAGGTGGAGGCCGCCCGCGCGGTCAGCGGTTTCTACACGGCCGCGGTCGTGGACGCCGATCCGCGCGCCGCCGTGCCCTGGCTGGCCACCGCGTACGTGCCGGCGCCCTCCCTCGAGGAGATAGTGAACGAGGCGGGGCCGCTGCCGGCCCAGGCGGTGCGCTGGCTGGCGGCCGGCATCGCCGAGGCGCTCCAGTCCATCCACGGCGCGGGTCTGGTCCACCGTGACCTCAAGCCGTCCAACGTGCTGGTCGTCGAGGACGGCCCGCGCGTGATCGACTTCGGTATCGCCTCCGGCGTCTCCAACACCCGGCTGACGATGACCAACGTCGCCGTGGGCACGCCGGCGTACATGTCGCCCGAGCAGGCGCGCGACTCCCGCAGCGTGACGGGCGCCAGCGACATCTTCTCGCTCGGCTCGACCCTGACCTTCGCCGCCACCGGGCACGCCCCGTTCCACGGCGCCAACCCGGTCGAGACCGTCTTCATGCTGCTCCGTGAGGGCCCGGACCTGTCCGGGCTGCCGGAGGAGCTGCGGCCGCTGATCGAGTCCTGCATGCAGATGGAGGCCGACCGCCGCCCGAGCCCCGCCGACCTCCAGTCGCAGCTGGCGCCGCACCTGTTCGCCTCCGGCGGTGACGACAGCGGCACCGCCTCCGCCTGGCTGCCCGCCCGCGCGGTCGCGCTCATCGAGAGCCGGCGCGGTGGGCGGCCCGGTGGCGTAGCGGGCGGCCCGTCCGGGCCCGGCGGCGGAGCGGGCGTGCCGGCGGGGCCCGGCGGCCGGTCCGCCGTGCCGCAGCGACCCGAGCGGCCGCCCTCATACGCCCCGCAGGGCGCCGGTGCGCCCGCCGGCGGCTCCGGCTGGGAGCCTTCGCCGGCGGGCGACCCACGTGGCGGGCTGCGCGCGCCCGAGGCCGCGAGCCCGGCCAGCCAGGTCAGCTCCGCGAGCCCGCCCGGGCGCCACGCGGCCCCGGCCGCCGCCGCCCACGCCCCCGCGCACGCCGCCCAGCAGGGCCCCGTCCCGCAGCAGGCCCCCGCGCGGGCTCCGCTGCACGGCGGCGAGCCGGCCGGGGGCTCGCCCGGGCCCGACGGACAGGTGCGGCTGCCCGGCTCACAGGTGCCCATCGGCCCCGGGCCGCGGGTCTCCGACGCGCTCGACGCCCCGCCGCGGCAGGACGCCGGCCAGTCCACGCAGTGGGTGCGGCCGCCCGCCAGCGCCCCCGCGTCGGGCGGTGCCGGGCCCCGCGCGGGCGCCGACGGCGCACCGCTGGGAGCCGTGCCCCCGCCGCCGGCCGCTCCGCCGGGAGCGGACGAGGGCGGACCCGCCGCGCCCCAGGAGCCGCCGGGCCCGCCGCGCTGGCGCCCGTGGCGGTTCCGGATGTCCAACGACGTCTGGGGCACGCCCACAGTCGCCGGCGGGCTGCTCTACGTCACCTCCTTCGAGGTGCACGCGCTGGACGTGGCCACCGGCCGCCGCCAGTTCAAGACCCGCGACGTGGCCTGGGCGATGGACGTGTCCGACGGCCGCATCCACGCCTCCGACGGCCCGACGCTGTACGCGCTGGACGCCACGGACGGCGCCGAGCGCTGGCGGCTGTCCACGGACGGCTGGGTGTACTCCCTGAAGGTGGACCGCGGCACCGTGGTCACCGGCACGCGTGGTGGCGGCGTCCAGGCGTGGGAGGCCGCCAACGGCGAGCTGCTGTGGGAGATGCAGGGCGCCCAGACCGACTTCGAGACCCCGGAGTCGGGCCCGGTCATCCACGACGGCACGGTGTACGTGTGGGCCGACGCGCGGCTGCGCGCGCTGGAGGCGCGCACCGGCGCCGAGCGCTGGTCCTACCCGGTGGGCGACGCCGCCTCCTGCGGCGGCGTTCCGATCCGGCTGCTGTCCGCCCCCGACGGCGTCGTGTACGTCGCCGCGGGCACGCGCGTGCTGGCCATCGACATCGCGCGGGGCGACGTGCGCTGGCGGTTCGAGGCCCCCGCGGTGTTCCTGAGCCCGCCCGCGTACGCACCGGGCCCGGCGGTCACCGGCGGCGGCGTCTACATCGCCGACTACCTGGGCACGGTGTACGCCCTGGACGCGGCCAACGGCCGCGACCGGTGGCGCATCGCCACCGAGTCGCGCCAGTCGAGCGCGCCGGTGCTCGTCGCCAGCGGCTCCATCCACCTGGGCAGCGGCAGCGCGCTCTACACCCTGGACGCGGTCACCGGCACGCCCAAGTGGCGCTTCGCGGCGGGCGGCGAGGTCATCGGGGCGCCGGTCGTCGCCGACGGCCGGGTGCACTTCGGCTCCGCCGACCACTGCCTCTACACGGTGGACGCGGCCGGCGGCCAGCTGCGCTGGAAGCTGGCGACCGGTGGGGAGATCACCGGCTCGCCGGTGGCCGCCGGGGGTGTCGTGTACGCGTGCAGCAAGGACCGCTGCGTGTACGCCCTGGACGCGGTGAAGGGCACCGGCCAGTCCCGCTCGGCCCGCCAGTAGCGCGCCCGCGGGCCCGTAGCACGGGCGTACGCCGTGGCGTGACCGTGGCCGCAGGCCGGTAGCGGGACGTCCGCCTTCGACGCGCCCAAAGGCCGGTAGCGGGACGTCTCGACGCGCCCACAGGCTGGTAACGGGGCGTACGCCTCGGCGTCGACGCAGGCTGGCAGCGGGGGCGTCCGCCTCCGCGCGGCGGCGCGCCGTAGCGCGGGCCTCCGCCGCCGGGCCGGG
This sequence comes from Streptomyces sp. SAJ15, assembly GCF_007595705.1. Taxonomy (GTDB): domain Bacteria; phylum Actinomycetota; class Actinomycetes; order Streptomycetales; family Streptomycetaceae; genus Streptomyces. The sequence continues at coordinate 297,268 of NZ_NISY01000001.1, forward strand.
CATGGCCGCGATCTCGCGCCGCGGGCCCGGCGCTGTCGTGGGCCTGCCGCCGCCGTGGACCCGGTGTCGCCGTCGCCCGCGCGGGTGTCGCTGCGGCGCCCGCCGCCGTCGGGGCGGGTGGGGCGGTGGCCGGCGTCGCACGGGGCGCTGTGGCGCCCTCGCCAACCTCTGTCGCCGCCGGGCTCTATCGGCTTGAGCCTGCTTCAGGCTCCTCGGGGTGGCCCCAGGCGGGACCGCCGTCGGCGGTCCGCGGCGGTCCGCTGAGGGCCGCCGAGCGCCTGGTGGGCGGCCCGTCGCGGTGTGCCGGTGGGCGGTGTTTCCTGCGGCTTCTACGCCTGTCCACCCGCTGAGCAGGTGACTTGGGGGTAGCAAGGGCCGTTGGCTATGGTGGCGTGCACTTGTCAACCGCTCTCTGGTTGGCTGGATTCTGTCTGTACAACGGGGGTTTAACCGATGCAACGCCGTCATATACGCGTGGTCGCGGCTGTCGCGGTCGTCTTCGTGGCGCTGACCGGAGCTCGGCGCTCGGGTGGCGGCGGCTGCGACGACGACAACGACGGCGGCAGCTCCTCCGGCGGCTTCACCTCGGGCGGCGTCTCCTCCGGTGGCGGCGACAGCACCGGCGGCGACAGCACGGGCGGCGACTCCTCGTCCTCCACCGGTCTCACCGGCGGGCCGTCCGACATCCCCAGCCTCGACCCGACGCCCTCCTACACCTACTCCGCGCCGCCCACGTACAACCCGGACGCGACCAGCGAGACCAGCGCCACCAACTGCGACTACAACCAGTCGTCGGGCAAGCTGGTCTACGACGTCAAGGTCACCAACACCGACCCGTCGCGGAGCTTCCGCTACTCGATCAGCGTCAAGTGGACCGACGACGCGACCGGCGGCCTCCTCGGCTACGACTCGCAGTCCCTCACGGTGCTGCCGAACAGCAACCAGTCGTTCACGGCCGAGTCTCCGTACACCTTCAGCAAGCGGACCTACTTCACCTGCCAGATCAGCCTGGCCACGAAGTCCTCGGTCAGCTGAGCCCGCGCGGCGGGAGTTCGTCCGAGGGAGTTCTCCCAGCGGGAGCCGACGGTCCACGGCTCAGCGCACCCTGACGTCCTTCGCGCGGTCGCGGCCCGCGAACAGCTCGGCCTGCCGCTCCGGCGGCAGGTTGCCGAGCGCGATCAGTTGCGGCGCGTGGGCCAGGCCCTGGGCCCGCGCGGCCTCTCCCGCCGCCCACACCGCCCGGACGGTCCCCTGCACCGCCTCCGTCGGATACGTCGCGATGACGGAGGCGGCACGCAGCGCCGCCGGCAACGCCTCACCGCGCGGGGTGACCTCGCTGACCAGCCCGATCTCATGGGCCCTGCGCGCCGAGATCCGCTCCGCCGTGCCCATCAGCGCCATCCGCGCCACCTCGCCGCGCGGCATGCGCTGCGCCATGAACACCGATTCGTAGGCGCTGACCATGCCGTAGGAGGTGTGCGGGTCGAAGAAGGTCGCGTCCGCGCCGGCCACGATGAACTCGGCCTCGCCCAGCAGGTAGAAGGCCCCGCCGCAGGCCATGCCCTCGACCGCGGCGACCACGGGTTTCCACAGGTCGTTCGCCTTCGGGCCGACGTCCAGCAGCGGGTCGTCGAGCGCGTACGGCGACGAGGGCTGCGGAACCCGTACCGACCGGTCGACGCCGGTGCAGAAGGCCCGCCCGCCGGCGCCCGCGAGCACCGCGGCCCGCACCGCGTCGTCCCCGCGGACCTCGCGCCACACCGCGCGGAGCCGCGCCGCCGTCTCCAGGTCGATGGCGTTGTGCCGCTCGGGCCGGTCCAGCGTCACGACGACGACGCCGCCCTCCAGGCGCTCGGTGCGCACGCCCCGGCCGCTCGGAAGGCCCCGCCCGCGCACCGCGTCCTCCGCGCGCGCCCCGCTCTCCGTCGGCCCCGGCACCGCGTTCACGGCCGCTCCAGCAGCCAGCGCGGCACGGTCACACCGTCCGCCAACTCGTGGAAGACGACCTTGACCGGTGCGCCGATGCGCAGCCGCGCGGGGTCCAGGCCGCCCAGCGGGGCGTCGGCCGCGGTGACGAGGTTGCCCACGAGGCGGATGCGCGGGGCGTCCACGAGCTCCACCAGGACCACGTTGTACGGCGCTTGGGCGGCGTAGGCGGGGAGCAGCGGGGGGTGGGGCAGTACATACGACCAGATTCGGCCACGGCCGCTCATCCGCTGCCAGGTGGCGGCGAAGGACTGGCAGTGCGGGCAGCAGGGCCGGGGCGGGAACCGCGGTTCGCCGCAGTCCGCGCACGCCGGTACGCGCAGCTCGCCGCGCGCGGCGTAGGCCCAGAACGGCGCCCCGTCGGCATCGGGGACCGGCAGCAGCAGCCCGTTGTCAGTGGTCGCCCTCACACTGGGGGTCATGAGCGGTCAACTCCTCAGCAACAGCGCGGAGGTGGGGACACCTTCGCCGGCCGTGACCAGGCAGGTGGCGGCGCCCGGCACCTGCGCGGTGCTGGTGCCGCGCAGCTGCTTGACGCCTTCGGTGATGAGGTTGAAGCCGTGGACGTACGCCTCGCTCAGCCCGCCGCCGCCGGTGTTGATCGGGAGTCGGCCGCCGATCTCCAGGGCTCCGCCCTCGGTGAAGGCGGCGCCCTCGCCGCGCCCGCAGAAGCCGTAGCCCTCCAGGGACAGCGGGATCAGCGGGGTGAACGCGTCGTAGATCTGCGCCACGTCGACGTCCTGGGGGCCCAGGTCGGCGGACTTCCACAGCTTGCGGGCGGCGGTCCACGCGGGGCCGGCGAGCGGGTCGTCGGTCCAGTAGTTGACCATGCCGTGGTGCTGCGCGGGCAGGCCCTGCGCGGTGGCGTGCACATACACCGGCCGGTGCCGGCAGTCGCGCGCCCGCCGTGCGGAGACGACGACGCAGGCGAGAGCGCCGTCCGTCTCCAGGCAGTTGTCGAAGAGGCACAGCGGCTCGCTGATCCAGCGCGCGTTCATGTACATCGCGCGGGTCAGCGGGCGCTCGAACATGATCGCGGCGGGGTTCTGGTTGGCCCGGTTGCGGCAGGCCAGCGCGACGTGGAAGAGGTGTTCCCGGGTGGCCCCGTACTCGTGCATATAGCGCCGGGCGAGCAGCGCGATCTCGTCGGCCGGGCGCAGCAGTCCATAGGGCCGGGTCCACTGCGCCGGCACCGGCAGCTGCGCGCGGGTGTCCGTCCAGGGGCGCGGCCCGCTGCCGCGCTTGCGGGAGCGCCAGGCCACGCCCACGTCCGCCTGCCCGGTGGCGATCGCGGCGGCGAGGTGGCCGACGGTGGCGCAGGAGCCCCCGCCGCCGTAGCCCACCTTGCTGAAGAAGGTCACATCGCCGGCCCCGATGGCCTTGGCCACCTCCACCTCGTCGGTCTCCTCCATCGTGTACGAGGCGAAGGCGTCCACCTCGGACGGGTGGATCCCGGCGTCGTCGAGGGCGGCCAGGACGGCGCGGCAGGCGAGGGTCTTCTCGGGCTCCGGAAGGTGTCGGGCGAAGGCGGTCTGGCCGATGCCGACGATCGCCGTCGCGTCCTTGAGGGTTGCCGCCATCGTCCACCTCCGTGGCCGGCCGCGGCGCCCGGGCCGGCGGCCTCGGTCCTGACAGCGGTCAACGCTAGCGCTAATCTGACGGGTAGTCAGTAACAGTGGGCGCGGCAATGCCCGGTGTGGTTACGGTGGTTCCGGCGAACGGCGAACGGCGAACGGCGAACGGCGAACGCGAACGGCGAACGGCGAACCGCGACGGCGGGGGCGGCGGGGACCTCGGTGGCATCGGCGACGACGACGGCGACGGCAACGACGACGGCGAGGCTGTGGGCGCGACCGCGGAACCCCCACGCCGGGCCACGAGGCACACGGGGAGGCGGAGCGATGCGCGCAGCGGCCGGCTCGGAGAAGGGGGCGGGAGCCGGGAGGAGCCCCGACACGATCCCCGCGCTGCTGCGGGCCGCCGCCCGGCGCCACGGACCGGCGGACGCGGTGGTCGAGGGCCGCACCCGGATCTCCTACGTCGAGCTGGGGCGACGCGTCGAGCGGGCGGCCGCGGGCTGTCTGGCGGCCGGGGTGCGGCCGGGCGACCGGGTGGCGGTCTGGGCGCCCAACACCGCGGACTGGATCGTCTGCGCCCTGGGCGCGGTGACGGCCGGCGGCGTGCTGGTCCCCGTCAACACGCGCTTCAAGGGTGTCGAGGCGGCCTACGCGCTGCACCGCACCCGTGCCAGGGTCCTCTTCGTCACCGGAACCTTCCTCGGCACCTCCTATGTGGCCGCTCTGCGTCGCGCGGCGGCCAGCGGCCCGGGGCGCGGCGGCCCGCTGCCGGGCCTGCCGCATCTACGCCACGCCGTCGTCCTGCCCGGATCGGGCGGCCCCGGTGCCGTCGCCACCTCCGACACCGGCGTCGACGCGGACGTCCCCCAGGGTTTCCGCGGCTGGCGGGAGTTCCTGGCGGCGGGGGAGTCGATCCCGCCGTCCGCCGTATGGGACAGAGCCGAGGCGATACGCCCCCACGACCCCTCGGACATCACCTTCACCTCGGGTACCACCGGACATCCGAAGGGGGTCGTCGTCAGCCACGCGCAGACCCTGCGGGTGTACGACACCTGGAGCGAACTGGCGGGGCTGCGCACGGGCGACCGCTATCTGATCGTCAACCCGTTCTTCCACAGCTTCGGTTACAAGGCCGGTGTCATCGCCTGTCTGACGCGCGGGGCGGTGATGGTGCCCCAGGCGGTCTTCTCCGTGGAGGCGGCGCTCGCCGCCATCGCGGCCGAGCGCGTCAGCGTGCTGCCGGGGCCGCCGACCCTCCTCCAGTCGCTGCTCGACCACCCGGGCCGCGCCGCCCACGACCTGTCGACGCTGCGCCTGGTCGTCACCGGTGCCTCCGTCGTGCCGCTGGAGCTGGTCGAACGGCTCCGCACGGAGCTGCGCGTCCCCACGGTGCTGACCGCGTACGGCCTGACGGAGGCGTCCGGCACCGTCACCATGTGCCGCCGAGGCGACCCGGACGCCACCGTCGCCCGGACGTCCGGGCGGGCGATCCCCGGCACCGAGGTCATGGTGGCCTCCGCTGACGGAAACCCGCTGCCGCCGGGCGTGCCCGGCGAGGTCCTGGTCCGCGGCTACCACGTGATGTCCGGCTACTTCGAGGACGAGGCCGCCACCGCGCGGGCCGTCACTCCGGACGGCTGGCTGCGCACCGGCGACGTCGGCGTCCTCGACGAGGCGGGGAATCTGCGGATCACCGACCGGATCAAGGACATGTTCGTCGTCGGGGGCTTCAACGCCTATCCCGCGGAGATCGAGCGGCTCCTCGCCCGCCATCCGGACCTCATGGACGTGGCCGTCGTCGGTGTTCCCGACCCGCGCCTCGGCGAGGTCGGCAAGGCGTACGCGGTCCGCCGCCCCGGCTCGCGGCTGACCGCCGACGACCTGATCGCCTGGGCCCGCCGGGAGATGGCCAACTACAAGGTCCCCCGCCATGTCTCCTTCGTGGCCGAACTGCCGCGCAACGCGAACGGCAAGGTGCTCAAGGCCGAGCTGCGGGCGCGCGGCTGAGCGCCGGTCGAGTGCGCGATCGAGTGCCCGGCTGAGTGCCCGCTGAGCGCGCGGCTGAGTGCCCGACTGAGCGCGCGGGGCGAGCGTCGCCGCGAGGCCCTCTCACCCGGCCGAGCGTGCGACCCGCGCCCTGAGCTCGCGTCGCGCGGTCAAGGGGCCACTGCCGGACACGCGGCCGCTGTCGACCTTCGGGTGGCCTTTTCTGGACCCTGACATCAATGCGAGGGGTAAAGCTGCGAACGCCTCGGCGAACCATCGCGGCACCGCGCGAGCGAGCCGGAAACACGACGGGGGCCGGGTCTGTGGACCCGGCCCCCGAGGGGTGCGGTGCGGCTCAGGCGGCGTGGTGGTCCTCCGGGGTGACAGGGACGGGGCCCGGGAAGTGGTGGTCCAGCACGCCGTCGAGGCCGGTCGAGATGGAGCCCGGTGACTTGGAGCCGGGGCTCCCGGGGTGCGAGTCGGCCAGCGCCGAGCTCGTCGCGCCCACGGTGGCGGCTATGGCTATGGCAAACACGGTTGCGGCCTTCCTGGTGCGGGTCATTCCAACTCCTTTGCAAAAGCCACGATGTTGAGGTCCATCATGGGAGTGGAGTGGTGCATGGGACTATGTGTTTGGCCAAGCGGCCGGAATCTGGCCGCTTCTTGGCCTGAACGGAACGATCCCCCCGTAGCGCCTCATGCGAGCAGAAGGCGGTACATGTGCAGGGATCGACGTCGATGGCTCCCCCTCCTTGCCATCGTCGCCGATCCCTGCGCACCCCCGATGGTCCCCCTTGTCCCCCGTGTTTCCCCCGTCCCCCGTGTTCCCCCCCGTCCCCCGTTTCCCGTCCGGCCCCTGTTCTCCCCCGTGGGGCCGGTGTGGAGCGGGCCCGTGACTCCCCCCGTGGGCCCGCTTCCCGTCCGGCCCCCGACTTCCCCCGTGGGGCCGGTGTGGAGCGGACCCGTGACTCCCCCGTGGGCCCGTCCCCCGTGCGGCCCCTGTCTCCCCCGTGGGGCCGCCCCTCGCATATCCCCGGTTTTCCCCCGTAGCCCGTCATCGCGGCCGGGGCCGCGATGACGGCCGTCTCGGACGTGGCGACCTACGGCCGCCCGGAGCCCGCGTGGCTGTCCTGCGCCGTCGCGTGGCCGTCCTGGCTGGCGCCGCCGCCGATGTCGATGCTGCCGGCGTGACTGTCCTTGGTGGTGATCTGGTCCTCGTCCGCGGTGGTGTCCCCGGGCCGCGGGGTGGGCTGCTGTTCCCTCGGCGTGACCAGGTCGGACCCGACGCTGCCGGCGTGGCTGTCCATGGGAAGGATGCCGCTGCCCGGCGTGCCGGCGTGGCTGTCCTTCGGCAAGGGCTTGCCGCCGCTCCCCGGGCGCCCCGCGTGACTGTCCTGCGGGGTGATCAGGCCCGTGCCGACGCTGCCCGCGTGGCTGTCCATGGGCGTGTACTCGTCGGTCTCGGGCTTCTTGGTGTCGCTCATGTCCGTCAACTCCATGACTAGCGGTGCAAGGGGGTCGGCGAGACCCGCCCGGCAACTCCCCCGTGGGTCGCCGGACGGGCACTCAGGGCCGCGTTCACCCTTCGGAAGTGATCTCTCCGGGAGGTGAGCCCTCACGTCGACCCGCCTGCCCCCCGACGCGACGGATCGATAAATAGAGAATGGCGTCCACCGATAAACGATCGATGAACGGAAGATAGGCGCCGCTAAGCGACCGCGACCGGGGCCAGCAGCACACGGACCTCATCGCGCTCGGCAGGGGTCCCCAGACGCTCGTAGATGGCCAGCGCCTCGCTCCAGCAGGCCCGTGCCCGGTCCGTCTGCCCCATGGCGTCCAGCGCCCGACCCAGGACGGTCAGGAACTGTCCCCGCCGCCACTCGCCACCCAGCCCCCGCAGCACCAGCGCCTGCTCGGCGTGTTCGGCGGCCCGGGCGGGCCGGTTGGCGGCCAGCTGCGCCTCGGCCAGCCGGTAGTGCGACATGCCCTGCCAGAGCGGCTGGCGGTTCTCGTGGAAGATGGCGAGCGCCTCGGTGAGATGGGCGTGTGCCTCCTCCAGGCGCCCCGCGCGGGTGAGTGCGACCCCCAGCGCGTACATCCCGTTCGCCAGTCGCAGCGAGACACCGAGCCTGCGGTAGATGGCCAGCGCCTGCTCCGCGAGCTCCACGCCCAGCTGGGTGCGGCCCATGCCGACATAGGCGCGGGAGAGGTTGCTCAGCGCGCTCGCCTCGCCCGGCTCGTTGCCGTCCGCGCGGAAGGCGGTCAGCGCCTTGCTGACGTACGCCTCGGCGTCCTGGAATCGGCTCTGGTAGATGGCGATGATGCCGCGCTCGATCGGGGCGTGGCCCAGCGCCAGCGGGTCTTCGGTGACGACGGCGAGCAGCATCGCGTGCTGCGCCTCCACGTCCGCCTGGTCCAGCCGCCCGGTGACGCTGTGCACGTAGGTGAGGACCGTTCGGGCGCGGGCCTCCGGCAGAGGGTCACGCGCGGCTTGCGCGACGTCCCGGATGCGGGCCGCCGCCTGCTCGTACCGCCGTGCGCTGGCGCCCGACTCGGCCAGGTCCTTGGCGGCCAGGAGCAGGTCCACCGCGCGCCGCAGCATCCCGTTGGAGGTCGACTGGTGGGCGCAGGCCAGCAGGCACTCGGCCTCGGCGAAGAGCCAGTCCAGCGCGGCGTCCTTGCCCGTGAAGGCGAGTCCCGGGCGCTGCGTGGGGGACAGGTGGTGGACGAGCCGGTCGCCCGGCCGCTCCACGGCGTAGACCTGGGTCGCACTGGCGAGGTAGAAGTCCAGCAGCCGGGACATGGCCGCGTCCCGCTCGGCGGGCGGCTGTTCGTCGCGCTCGGCGCAGGCGCGCGCGAAGAGCCGCACCAGGTCGTGGAAGCGGTAGCGACCGGGGGCCGCCGACTCCAGGAGACTGGTGTCCACGAGGGACTCCACCAGCTCCTCGGTGTCGTCGAGGTCCATGTCGAGCACGGCCGCGGCGGCGGCGAGGGAGATGTCGGGCCCGTCGGCGAGGCCGAGCAGGCGGAAGGCGCGGGCCTGGTGGGGTTCGAGCTGTCCGTAGCCGAGTTCGAAGGTGGCCTTGACGGCGAGGTCTCCGGCGCGCAGCTCGTCCAGGCGGCGCCGCTCGTCGGCCAGCTTGCGGGCCAACACGGTCACGGTCCAGGTGCGGCGGGCGGCCAACCGGGAGGCGGCGATGCGGATCGCCAGCGGCAGGAACCCGCAGGCCGCCACGACGTCCATCGCCGCGTCGCGCTCCGCCGCCACCCGATCCTCGCCGACGATGCGGGTGAAGAGCATGAGTGCCTCGTCGGGACTCATGACGTCCAGGTCGACCAGGTGCGCGCCCTCCAGGCCGACCATCCGGGTCCGGCTGGTGACCAGCGCCGCGCACCCCTCCGTGCCGGGCAGCAGCGGCCGCACCTGGGCCGCGTCCCGGGCGTTGTCGAGCAGCGCCAGCACCCGACGGCCGTCGAGGGTGGAGCGGTACAGCGCCGCCCGCTCCTCGACGCCGTCCGGAATCGCGGCTTCCGGAGTGCCCAGCGCGCGGAGGAAGGCGCCGAGTACGGCCTCCGGCTCGGCGGAGGCCGGTCCCGCGCCCTGAAGGTCGACGTAGAGCTGTCCGTCGGGGAAGTGGTGCCGCGCGGCGTGCGCGACATGCACGGCCAGTGTCGTCTTGCCGACGCCCCCGATCCCGGCCACCGCTGAGACGGCCATGACGCGGCCCTCCGCGGTGACCAACTGCTCGCTGAGCTCGTCGACGAAGGCCGCTCGCCCGGTGAAGTCGGCCACGCGGGCGGGCAGTTGCGCCGGCCGTACGAAGGAGGGGGCGGCGCTGCCGGCGCGCTCGACGGCGCCGGTGCTGGGCACCGCCAGGTCGGCGTCGGCCTGCAGGATGCGCTGGTGGAGCTCGGAGAGCTCCGGGCAGGGGTCGACGCCCAGCTCCTCGCCGAGCAGCCGACGGGTGTCGGCGTAGACGGCGAGCGCCTCGGCCTGCCGCCCGCTGCGGTAGAGCGCCAGCATCAGGAGCTCGCGCAGCCGCTCCCGCAGGGGGTAGGCGGCGGTGAGCGCCGTCAGCTCGGAGACCGCCTCGGCGTGCTGGCCGACCTCCAGGTCGAGGTCCAGGCGGGTCTCGATGAGGGAGCGGTGCCACTCCTCCAGCCGGGCGCGCTGGGTCTCCGCGTACGGTCCGGGGAGTCCGGCGAGCGGCTCGCCGTCCCAGAGCGCCAGCGCTTCGTTGATCAACTCGCGGGACCGCGCCCGGTCGCCGGAGTGCCGTGCCTTGTCGGCCTCGGCCGCCAACTGCTCGGCGATGTCGGTGTCGAGGGCGCTGGTGCCCGCGCGGATCGCATAGCCGCCGGCCTCGCTGACCAGCACCTCCGCATCGGGGCCGAACGCCTTCCGAAGCCGGGAGGCGTAGGTGCGCAGGGCCGCGATGGCCGCCTGCGGAGGATCATCGGCCCACAGCGCGTCCACCAACTCCGGGGCGGTGGCGGTGCGCCCGCGGCGCAGCAGCAGGGCGGCGAGCAGGGCGCGTTGCTGCGGTGAGCCGAGGTTGAGCGCCTCTCCGTCCCGCCAGGCCCGGACCGGTCCGAGCACGGCGAAGCGGAACTGCTGCCCGCGCTCCCTGTCGCCGGTCATGGTCTCCCCCTGCCTGTGCCTGCTAGTCGCACCGGTCAGTTTGCCTTGTTGACGCCCCGTGCGTCAGTAGGGGCTTGCTCTCTGTGTCGGCCCCGCGATAGTTGTCCGAAGTCAGACAGCTGGCGGGTCGTCAGAAATGTTCCGTGATATCAGCTCTGTGCTGTTTATCAGCCTCAGTCGTGGCGGGGGCCGAGAGCCGCTACCGCCTTCCGGAGCGGTGCCGAGCCGGTCGCCGCGCGGGCCGTCCGAAAGCAGCGCCCGCACCTCGTCCCGCTCGGGTGATCCCAGTTGTTCGTAGATGGCCAGCGCTTCGTACCAGCATGCGCGGGCGCGCCCGCTCTGCCCGACCGCGTCGAGCGCCCGGCCGAGGAGGGTGAGGAAGGCGCCGCGCCGCCACGCGCCGCCCAGTCCGCGCAGCGCCAGCGCCCGCTCGGCGTGTTCGGCGGACAGCGCCGGGCGGCCCGCCGCCAGGTGGGTTTCGGCCAACCGGAAGTGCGTCACGCCCTCCCAGCGCTGCTGCCGGCACTCGTGGAAGATGCCCAGGGCCTGGCTGAGTTGGGTCACCGCCTCGTCGTAGCGACCCGCGCGGGTGAGCGCGATCCCCAGCGCGTACATGCCGTTGGCCAGGCGAAGCGAGACGCCGAGCCTGCGGTAGATGGCCAGCGACTGCTGGGCGAGCTCCAGCCCCGCCTCCGTCCGGCAGAGGTTCAGATTCACCCGGGCCAGGTTGGCCAGCACGCTCGCCTCACCGGCCTCGTCCCCGATGCTGCGGAAGGCGCGCAACGCCTGGGTGAGGTACTCCTCGGCGGCGCGGTGCCGGCGCTGGTAGAGGGCCGTGATGCCGCGCTGGTTGGAGGCGCGGCACAGCACGGTGACGTCGGCGGCGCCGCGCCCGGCCTCCAGGGCCCGCCGCAGCTCGTGGTCGGCCTCCTCGAACCGGCCGACGAAGTTGTTCAGCACGCCCAGCGTGGTGAGGGCGCGCCCTTCGGCCCGGAGATCCCCGGCCGCGCGCGCGGCCTCGCAGACCGCCCTGGCCGCGTCCTCGTACGGCCGCAGCTTCGCCCCCGACTCGGCGAGGTCGAGCGCCACGACCAGCAGATCGGCGGCCCGGCGCAGCATTCCCCCGCCGAGGCTCTGTCGCGCGCACGCGATCAGGCCGTCGCCCTCGGCGAAGAGCCAGTCCACCGCCTCGGCCGGGGTGGCGAAGGTCAGCCCCGCCCGCGCGGTGGTCTGGAGGTGGTCGACGGTGCGGTCGCCGGGGCGCTCGATCGCGTACACCCGCGCGGTGGTGGCGAGGTAGAAGTCCAGCAGGCGGGAGAGCGCCGCGTCCCGCGCGGCCGGGGGCCGCTCGTCGCGCTCGGCGCAGGCGCGCGCGTACAGCCGCACCAGGTCGTGGAAGCGGTAGCGGCCGGGGACGGGCGACTCCAGCAGCGAGATGTCCACCAGGGACTCCAGCAGCGGCTCCGTCTCCCCGACGGGGAGGTCGAGCACGGCCGCGGCGGCGGCGAGCGAGATGTCGGGCCCGTCGGCGAGGCCGAGCAGGCGGAAGGCGCGGGCCTGGTGGGGTTCGAGCTGTCCGTAGCCGAGTTCGAAGCTGGCCTTGACCGCCAGGTCTCCGGCGCGCAGCTCGTCCAGGCGGCGCCGCTCGTCGGCCAGCTTGCGGGCCAACACGGTCACCGTCCAGGTGCGGCGGGCGGCCAACCGGGAGGCGGCGATGCGGATCGCCAGCGGCAGGAACCCGCAGGCCGCCACCACCCGCGTGGAGTGTTCGTACTCGATGGCCGCCCGCTCCTCGCCGACGATCTGGGTGAAGAGCGCGAACGCCTCGTCGGGGCTCATCACGTCCAGGTCGACGAGGTGGGCGCCCTCCAGATCGGCCATCCGGGCCCGGCTGGTCACCAGCGCGGCGCAGCCCTTCGCGGCGGGCAGCAGCGGCCGTAGCTGGGCCGCGTCCCGGGCGTTGTCGAGCAGCGCCAGCACCCGACGGCCGTCGAGCGTGGAGCGGTAGAGCGCGGCGCGCTCCTCGGGGCTGTCCGGGATGGCCGCGTCCGGGGTGCCCAGCGCACGCAGGAAGCCGCCGAGGACCGCGTCGGCGTCGGCGGGGGAGCCGCCGGCACCCCTGAGGTCGACGTAGAGCTGTCCGTCGGGGAAGTGGTGCCGCGCGGCGTGCGCGACGTGCACGGCCAGGGTGGTCTTGCCGATCCCGCCGGTGCCGGCGATGGCCACCACGGCCGTCGCGCGGTCCCGCGCCCCGGCGAGCTGTTCGCACAGCTCGTCCACGAACGCCTCACGCCCGGTGAAGTCGGCCACCGTGGCGGGCAGCTGCGCCGGAGTGACCGGCGCCGCCCCGGCCATCCCCGGCGCCGCCGCGGCGGTGCGCAACGCCAGCCCCGCGTCCTCCTGGAGGATGCGCCGTTGGAGCTCGGTGAGCCGCGCGGAGGGCGTGACGCCGAGCTCCTCGGCCAGCAGCCGGCGGGTGTCGGCGTAGACGGCCAGCGCCTCGGCCTGCCGCCCGCTGCGGTACAGGGCCAGCATCAGCTGCTCGCGCAGCCCCTCCCGGAGCGGGTGCGCCGCGGTGAGCGCGGTCAGCTCCGAGATCGACTCGGTGTGTCGCCCACGCTCCAGGGCAAGGCCAAGCCGCGTCTCGACGATGGCGAGGTGGTCCTGACCGTCCCAGGGCCCGACCTCCCCCCGGAGCACCGCGTGCGGGCGATGCCCGTGCTCCCGACCGTCTCTACGCCCCTCGTCCTGGGCCATGGTGTTACTCCCCCGCGCGTACGTGCCTCGCTGCACTCGCCAGTCTGCCGTGTTCCCGTCCCGGCGTCAGGGGGGTTGGCCACCCCTGCTCCGGGGGTGACAACGACACCCCGGGGCGGGCCGTGGGCGCACCCCGCGGCGCGGCGGGCCGCGCGGGCGCGCGAGCGGAGATCGGCGGAGGAGGCCGTCCGGCCGGCGGACGCCGTCGGGTCGCGCGACACGCGAAGACGAGTGCGGACACCGAACCCCCGTCCAGGTTCCTGACGCCTCGTCAGATCGGCGCTACGGTGCCCCCATGGAGAGCTTCCCGAAGATCATCTCGGTGGACGACCACACGGTGGAGCCCCCGCACGTCTGGCGGGACCGGCTCCCCGCGAAGTACCGGGACGTCGCGCCGCGCGTCGTCCGGGCGCCGTTGAAGGAGCTGACCTTCGTCGGCGGACGCTTCACCCCGCGGATGGGGGAGCCCGGCGACGACGGACCGCCGGCGGACTGGTGGGTCTACGAGGACCTGCGGCGCCCGCTGACCCGGCTCGACACGGCGGTCGGCTACGACCGGGACCAGGTCAGGCTGGAGGCGATCACCTACGAGCAGATGCGCCCCGGCTCGTACTCCGTCCCCGAGCGGCTGGCGGACATGGACCTCAACCACGTCCAGTCCGCGCTCTGCTTCCCGACCTTTCCCCGCTTCTGCGGCCAGACCTTCACCGAGGCCAAGGACCGCGAACTGGGGCTGCTGGCCCTGCGTGCCTACAACGACTGGATGGTCGAGGAGTGGTGCGGGCCGCGGGCGCGCGGGCGGCTGATCCCGCTCACCCTGATCCCGCTGTGGGACGCCACGCTGGCCGCCGACGAGGTGCGCCGCAACGCCGCGCGGGGCGTGCGCGCCGTCTGCTTCTCGGAGATACCGCCCCACCTGGGACTGCCCTCGGTGCACACGGACGCCTGGGACCCGTTCTTCGCGGCCTGCGCCGAGACCGGGACGGTCATCGCCATGCACATCGGCTCCTCCTCCCGCATGCCCTCCACCTCCGCGGACGCGCCCCCGGCGGTCGGCTCCACCATCACCTTCGCCAACTGCTGCTTCTCCCTGGTCGACTGGCTGATGTCCGGGGCCTTCGACCGCTTCCCCAATCTGCGGATCATGTACGCCGAGGGGCAGATCGGCTGGATCCCCTACATCCTGGAGCGCGCCGACGTGGTCTGGCGGGAGAACCGCGGCTGGGGCGGCGTCGCCGACAAGGTGCTCCGCCCGCCGTCCGAGCTCTTCGCCGAGCACGTCTACGGCTGCTTCTTCGACGACGCCTTCGGCCTGCGCAACCTGGACGCGATCGGCGTCGGCAACGTCCTCTACGAGACCGACTACCCGCACTCCGACTCCACCTGGCCCAAATCCCGAGAGGTCGGCGAGGCCCAGATGGGCCACCTGGCGCCGGACGTCGTGGAACGGATCGTCCGGGGCAACGCCATCGAGCTGCTGGGCCTGACGGAGGACGGGCTCTGGGCCGGAGCGGCCGGGGCCGGGGCGGCCGGGGGCTGAGCCGCGGGTCCATCGGCGGGCGCCTGGCCGGACACCTCAGGCGAGGTACCGCGCGGTGAGCCGTTCGGTCAGCTCGGAAAGGCGCGCCCGCGCGGAGGCGTCATACGCCTGCTCGTCGGCGCGCCCGACGTCGAACCGGTCGAAGTAGCGGCCGGTGACGCCGGCCAGCTCCGGGTCGGCGACCAGCCGCAGCGTCGGCCCCACGCCCTTCTCCACGCCGGCCTCCGGCGGGTGGCCGATCTCCTGGACCATCCGCGTGTCCATGAGCGTCGCCGGGTGCAGCGCGTTGACCGTCACCCCCGTGTCCGCCAGCTCCGCCGCCAGCTCGAAGGTGTTCATGATCAGCGCCAGCTTGCTCTGGCAGTACGCCCGCATCCCGTCGTAGCCGCGCTCCAGCATGACGTCGTGGAAGTCGATCGGCGCCTGCCCCAGGGAGGCCACGTTGACCACCCGCGCGGGCGCGGACACGGACAGCAGCGGCAGCAGCGCGCGGGTCAGCACGTGCGGTGCCAGATGGTTCACGGCGAACCGCAGCTCGTGCCCCTGCCGGCTCACCTCCCGCCGCGAGGTGTCGCTGCCGCCGCCCACGGCCGCGTTGTTGACCAGCACGTGCAGCCGCGGCTCCGCCGCCTGGACGAAGTCGGCCAGCCCCCGCACCTGCTCCAGGTCCGCCAGGTCGGCCAGGTACGTCCGGACCGTGACCCCCGGATGGCGCTCCCGCAGCTCCTCGGCGACCTCCTCCATACGGACGTGCCGACGCCCGTGCAGCAGCAAGGTCGCCCCCGCCCCGGCCAGCGCCTCGGCCAGGGCCCGGCCCATGCCCTGGGTGGCCCCGGTGACGAGGACGGTCGTGCCGTGGAGGTCGGGCGGGGTGTAGCCGTCAACGTTCATGGCCTGGTTTATACCGTTTACGACCGCTCTGGGGGCGCGGCTCACTCCAGAAGCGAGGCCGTCAGGGCGAGCCGGACGGCTATGACGGCCTGCTCGACGGTGACGGCACCCGGCTGAACGAGCAGCGGCGGCAACGCGTCATCCTCCGGGACCGGGTCCGGGTTCGGGCCCGGGCCCGCCACCGGTTCGGGGTCGGCGGCCCCGGACGCGGCCGTGGCCTCCGCCGGAGGGAGCCCATACAGAGCCGTGGCGGCGGCCGCCTGAGCGGTCAGTACGAGAAGCTGCCTACGTCGCACGGGGTCTCCTCCGGGATCGGCTGGCCGGCGATGCGGTACGTGGTTCGTCTACCGCTGGGGGCAGGCGATGTCGGGCCGCATCCGATGCGGGCTACAGGCGATCAGGCATACGGACAGGAACCCCTGCCCCGTGAGATACCAGCCGCCCGCGACGTCCTCCCCGTTTCTCATCGCCTCCACGGCGCGGCTGATTCTCTCAGTGAGTCGGGTCTCGTCGCGGTGGTGTTCTGAGGCGAACGACGGCGCGTACATACGTACGTGCGCCCTGAACCAGTCGGTTGCCTCCATCGGTTCGTTCCATGTCCCCTGGATCAGGGAGGCGGGTTTGAGGAGCCAGTGAGCCAACTCCAGCGGGACGACCTTGCTCATGCGGAATTCGGGGTGAAGGGGCCGCCGGGGGCCGTCCATGAGCAGGTCGAGGCCCGACCCGAGCCAGCTGTAGCCGTGATGGTGCAACGTCTCGCCTTCGTCGCTGCGGGGACAGCCCCCGCCGTGGGGCAGGGGCTGCCGTTGCGCTGTCCTGTCGCTGTTCGGGTGGGTCACTGGCGGCCGCAGCCCTGACCATCACCGCATCCGCCTTGTTGGCCGCCCTCGGTGGGCCCGTCATCCTCCGGGTCCAGCCGGAAGGTGGCCGCTGTGGCATCGGAGTCGAATCGCATCGCCGTATCCCCTTCTGCGCTGCCGGTGCGGGAGAATTCCCCGCGTTGCCACTCGCAGAATGGCGATGAACTCAGGGTGTTCCCAGGGGTATTTCCCTTCTCGCCTAAAGATCAACGACGGAAGGCGGAGGCCCACTCGGCGAGGAGTTCTCGGGCCTCGTCTCCGAATCGTGCATGGTTCTCGTAGGCGGCGAACTCTTCCAGATAGGCGGAGACATCCCGCGCGTCACGGAATACCAACGCCCCATTGGACGCCTCCACGGTCGCTATGCGGTCGTCGTAGACCGTGAAGGTGTTGAGAGGGCACCCGGGCATGCGGCCCGCCAGGGGGAGTACGCCGATTCTGACGTTGCGCAGATGGGAAAGCGACGCCAGGCGATCGATCTGCACGGCCATGGCCGGTGCGGGAAGGGTGGGCCACCGCGCCGCCTGCTCCGTCAGCAGGAACGTGAATCTCTTCGTCTCATCGTAGAGAACGGCCTGTCGGGCGATCTTCTTTGCGATCGCCTTGCTGTGATCTCCGGGAATATGATCCAGGCTGGCTCGCGCGTACTCCGGCGTGGAGAGCAAGCCGGTAATCATGGAAAGCAGGAAGAAACGGAACTCGGTGGACGTCCTTTCCAGGTCGGCCAACTCCGCCTGCTTCTTCTCCAGCCCCTTCCGTCGGAGCGCCCTGGCGTCCTGCCATGCGGTGTTGGCGATCCTGGCGAGCGCGGTCACCTCGGTGATGAGCTGCGGTGAAGCCTCAAGTGCCCGCAAGATCCGCTCGACGTCCACGAGGGTGGGAGTGGTCTTGCCGGTCTCGATCTTGGAGATCTTGGATTGCGACATGGCGCAACGCCGGGCGAGCCGGTCCCCACTCAGACCGGCTCGCTTGCGAAGGTCCCGCAGTGTCTCGGCCAGGTCCGCCTTCGACCGGCCCAGCTGCTCCGGCTCGAACGTCAACCCTTCACGTACTCCTCGAAGGGTACGGATTCGGCTATGGCGATGCGCTGGTACTCGATGAACGGGCTCGGGTCACCGTCGTGCAGCCGGCGGTCCCTCTGTGTTCCGTCCGGCTCGTAGTTCATGAGCACCACGGTCCGCCGGTCGAACATCCAGAAGTCCTGCACGCCGGCGAGTGGGCTGACCCGATCCGTGACGTCGAGGATGCGGATGTCTTCTCCGGCGCGAACCTGGGGTGCGTAATAGCGCGCGAACTCGAAGCGCAGGTAGTCGGACAGGGGGCGGGTGAGGACGTGCACGCGACCCACGGTCCCGCCATTCCGCCGGTGGTGCCGAATGAGTGCCGTCCAGTCGTCGGACTCCGGCGCCACCAGAGGCTCTCCGGACAGGAAGCGGGCGAACTCATCCGCCTCCTGCGGTACTCGGTAGACCGGAAGCGTCTCCAGCCGCCATGCCTCGTGCCGGAAGTCCCGGAACATGGCCTGCCAGCGGTCACCAGCCAAGAGCACGGGCGGCCTCCCGAAGAACCCGCTCGGGGATTTTCACCAGTGCTTCCCCGGTCGGCGGCGCAAAGCCGCGATAGGTCAACCCCTGGATGACGAGCATGCCGTCCGCCTCGTCTTTGTAGACATTCGGACAGTCGTTCTGACCGCACTCGCCCGAGCCGCTTCCTGTGAGGCGGGTGAGCTTCACGCGACTGCTCATGGTGGCTCCTCCTGGCCGGGAGCCTCCCGGCCCTGCCGAGAACGGTAGGGAGCCGCGCGTTCGGGCGTCCATGTCGGCGCGTGAATATTCCCGTGCTCGACTAATGATCACCTGAAGGGTAGGCCGAGGCTGTCGTCGCGGAGGCCCCGGACGAAGGCCGCCCAGGCGGGGGCGGGGACGACGAGGATGGGGCCGGTCTTGTCCTTGGAGTCGCGGATGGCGATCTCGGTGGGGCGGGGGGATATCTCTACGCAGGCCCCTCCCTGCTGGCCGCTGTCGGAAGACTTGAACCACTTCTCACCAGAGTTCAGGAGGGCGACCTCTATGCAGTTGGTCCCCTCCGGCCCGCTGTACGAGGACTTGAACCAGTGGGTGTTTATGGGCATGGCTAGGCCAACTCTCGTGCTAGGTTGCTGAGGAAGCGGGGTGTCTCAGTTGGGGCCAGGGCTCCTTCTCGCATCACGTCGAAACGGCGATTGTGCTTCCAGACCTCGCGCCGCTTGTCGGTGACGCTGATGGTGTTCTGGACGTCGACTTGGACCACCGAGGCCGCGTCGCCGTCGAAGTCGAGAATCGTGAAGTTGTCTGAAGCCCTGTAGGTGGCCAGGGAGCAGGGCATGATCTGCACCGTCACGTGGTCGAGCTGACACATCTCGGCGATCGCCTCGTACTGCTCGCGCATGATCTTCGGGCTGCCCGTCATGCGGCGCAGTGCCGATTCATCGAGGATGACCCGAAGCTCGACGGGGCTGTCCTCGCGAGTGATGATCTGCTTGCGCGCCACGCGAAGTTGCACGTGATGCTCAACGAACTCTGTCGTCGTCTCCTCGACAGGCTTCGCCGTCAGGAACATGGCCCGCGCGTAGCTCTCGGTCTGGAGCAACCCGAAGACGACTTGGGAGTGCCAGGTGCGCATCGCGCGGGCGTCCATCTCCAGTCCGACGTACAGAGGCATTCCCGAGGGCATTACGTTCCGGTACGGAGACCACCAGTCGCTGCTGAGCGAATCGCGGTGCAGTATCAGCAGGGCTTCCCGGTCGTCGACGTCTGTCACGCCGTAGCGGTCGAGTAGCTTCTCCATGTCCGCCAGGCGCGGAAGTGTGTTGTGGCCGGTCTCGACTCGACTGAGTTTGGTCTCCGAGAAGCCGAACCCGTCGGCCGCCTCCTGGACGGTGAGCCCGGCCTTCTCGCGTAACCGGCGGAGCTCCTTTCCCAGCTCCCTGCGTCGGAACGTTGCCCCTCGTCGTGCTGCCACCTGTGTGCCCTCCACGATGTCCAGTCTGGCGTCGGTGCGCCCCTGTGCCGAGTGCGCTGCCCCCTGCTCTTCTCAGAAGGGCCCATGCCGTTGCTGTGGCACGTGCCAATTCTAAGTAGGTCGCTGATTCGCTTGCCGATTAAATCGCCGTTGCAGCACCGTAGTTGTGCTGGATGCGCCAGGTTGCCGGTCGCATGCAGCCGTCAAGTCCGCTGCTAGAAGGGCAGTTACATGAAGCGCAGCAGCGCCTCCGTTGCCGCCGATCCGAAAAACATTCGAGAGCTACGCCGAACGGGTGTGGCCTGCCTGGCGCGTTGGGGGCTTCGGCGCCGGCTGGACGTCGTCGGGGTGGAGCTGCTGATCAGCGAAATAGTGACCAGCACGCTGGAACACCCTCGTGGCGAGATGGTGACCCTCACGCTCACGTACGCGGAGAGCGACCGCGAGCTGCTGATCGAGGTGGGTGACCGTACGCCGGGGCAGGCGCGGGCCCGTGGGGTGTTCACCATGGCGGCCGTGGCGCGGGCGTGGGGTACCAGCCATGGCGGGGTGCGGACCTGGTCCACGGTGCCGGTGGTGCGGGACAGCTACGACTGGGCGCACATCGAGCGCGCGCTGCGCACATACGACCGGGACCGCATCCTGGAGGCCATCGCGTACGCGGAGAGCGCGGAGGGCGCGGAGGGCGCGGAGGTGGACCCGCGCACTTGGCGCTCCGTGCTGCGCGTGCTGCGCGGGTCGACGCGGACGCTCCTGTCGTACGGCGAGGCGTACTACACCGGGCTCGCGCCCGGCGACCCCGGTCGGGAGACGCTGCGGTTGTTCCTCGACCGGGTGCGGAGTCTGCGCGACGCGCCGGAAGCCGACTGGCGGGAGTGCCTGGCCGTGCTTCCGACGCTGCTGCGGTACGCCGACTGCGTCTGCGTGAAGGTGGGCTGGTGAGCCTCCGACTCAGGAGCCCCGGCGCGTGGAGAGGATCTCGCGGCCGCGCTCCTCGGTGATCATCTCGGCCAGGGCGGGGTGCGCCCGGAGCGCGACCGGCGCGATGTGGTCCTCGCTGATCGGGCGCCAGAGCGCGATGGCCGCCCGGAGCGCGGGCCACAGGGCGTCCTGGGTCCGTTCGTCGGGCCCCTCGGCGTCCAGCCGGTCGAGGATGTCGTGCACCGCCGCGTCGAACTCCGGATTGCCGTACGTCAGGCGGTTCGGGTCGAACTCGTCGGGGTCGAAGGCGAGGGCTATCGCGCGCCCCTCCTCCAGGCCGCCGTTCTTGAGGAGGCTCAGAGTGGTGCTCCCCCACATCGGGGCCTGCCGCTCCTCCGCGTAGACCAGCGGGAGCAGCTCGCGGGTGAAGAGGGGCGTGTGCAGGAAGTCCGCCCGCTCCTCCTTGACGACGGCGACCCTGTCCAGGCGGATGGTGTCCGTGTCGCCGAGCATGGCGAGGATCTGGAAGCGCAGCAGGCGGGCCCGGTCGCTGCCGAACCGGGACGCCTCCTCCAGCACCGCCAGGGGCGCCTCCACCTCACCGGCGAGCGCGGCGAGCCGGGCCCGCTCGACCTCCGCGTCCCAGTGGTCGCGGGTGGCGCCCGGCGGGCGGCGGAGGGCGTGGAAGGAGACGTACTGGTCGTGCATGAGGTCGTGGAAGGAGTCGAAGCGCTCGGGGCCGCTGCCCGACCACGAGGCGAGCCAGTAGGCGGCCCACTCGCCGCGCTCGTCGACGTCCTCGGGGTCGAGGAGCATGACGGCGGCGTCGCCTTCGAGGGACAGCCGCAGGGAGCGGGCCAGGATCCTGCCCTCCGGCTCCTCGTCCTCCTCCTCGTCGAAGAACTCGGTGTCGCTGTACGCCTCGATCCAGCCGGAGTCCTCGTCGGCGTCGGCCAGCCAGGCGAGCTCGGCGGCGCCCGCGAGGCGGTAGATGAAGACCCCCGCGTCCCGCCACCCGTCGGTGGTCAGCAGGAACTCGCGGAGCGAGGGCGGCAGCGCGCGGCCCAGGCGGGCCTCGGCGGCCGCGACCTCCTCGGCCGTCGCCGGGGCGAACCCGAGCCAGCGGTCCCGCGCGACCTCGGCCTCCAGCGGCTGGTCCCGCTCGGGGTCGTGCGCGTCGACCCACTCCTCGCTCCAGCGCTTCAGGAACGGTCGCCACTGCTCGCGGTTCATGGGGTGCTCTGCCCTCTCCGTATCGGGGTCACTCGCGTCAAGGACAGCACGGGGGACTGACACGGTTCCCCGCGCGTCGGCCTCCTCGACCCCCCTTGTCTGATGGCGCGTCAGGTATCACGATGGCGGTGGTCCGGCCGGGACGGCGCGGGGAGGCGGCATGCGGGTCCTTCCGAAGGGGCGACTGAGCTACGGCATGCAGCTGCCCGTCCAGTCGCAGAGCACCCTGTACGCGGAGGGCTGGGAGGCCGAGGCGGGGCCGGCCGAGCTGGTGGCGGTGGCGCGGGCGGCGGACCGACTGGGCTTCGCCTACATCGGCTGCTGCGACCACGTGGCCATCCCGCGGCGGCTGGCGGCCGCGATGGGCACGGTCTGGTACGACCCGGTGGCCACCCTCGCGTATCTCGCGGCGGCCACCACCCGGGTGCGGCTGCTCAGCCATGTCGCCGTCGCGGCGCTGCGCCACCCGCTGCTGACCGCCAAGCAGTACGCGACGCTGGACCACCTCTCGGGTGGACGGCTGATCCTGGGGGTGGGCGCCGGGCACGTGGCGGAGGAGTTCGCGGCCCTCGGGGTGGACTTCCACGCCCGTGGCGCGCTGCTGGACGAGACGATCGACGCGCTCAAGGCGGCGCTCGGGCCGGAGGAGTTCCCGGAGTTCGCCGGGGAGCGCTTCGCCTTCGACGGGCTGGGGCAGGCGCCGCGGCCCGCGCAGCGGCCCAGGCCGCCGGTGTGGGTCGGCGGGTCCTCCCCGGCCGCCGTGCGCCGGGCGGCCGCACGCGGCGACGGCTGGCTGCCGCAGGGCGACCCGCGCGACCTGCTGGCCGGGCGGATCGTGCGGCTGCGGGCGCTGCGGGAGCGGGCCGCCGAGCACGATCCGGACTGTGCCGAGCCCGCCGAGATCGGGGCCATCACCGAGCCCTGCTACATCGGCGAACCCACCTGGCGCGTCGGACGGCGGACGCTGTGCGGCGGCGGGGAGCGGATCGCCGACTCGCTGCGCGGGTACGCCGCGCTCGGCGTGGACCAGATCCAGGTGCGCTTCCGCAGCCGGAACGTCCACGAACTGACCGACCAGATGGCCGCGTTCGCCGCGACGGTCGCACCACACCTCAACGACTAGCCGCCGCACCTCGACGGGCTAGCCGCACCTCGACGACGGGAGGCCGGTATGGGCAAGCTGGACGGGCGCGTGGTGATCGTCACCGGTGCGGCGCGCGGGCAGGGCGAGCAGGAGGCGCGGTTGTTCGTCGCCGAGGGCGCGCGGGTGGTGCTGACGGACGTGCTGGACGGGCAGGGCGAGGCGCTCGCCAAGGAGCTGGGGGAGAAGTCGGCGCGCTACGTCCATCTGGACGTGGCGGAGGAGGGTGACTGGGAGGCGGCCGTGGCCTTCGCCAAGCACGCCTTCGGGAAGGTCGACGGGCTGGTCAACAACGCCGGGATCCTGCGCTTCAACGAGCTGGCCGAGACCCCGCTGGCCGAGTTCGAGGCGGTGGTGCGGGTCAACCAGACCGGCACCTTCCTGGGGATGCGGGCCGTCGTGCCCGAGCTGGCCGCGGCCGGCGGCGGAACGATCGTCAACACCGCCTCGTACGTCGCCCTCTCCGGCATGGCGTTGCTCACGGCCTACGCGGCGAGCAAGGGCGCCGTGGTGGCGATGACGCGGGTGGCCGCGATAGAGCTGGCGGGGCGGGGGATCCGGGTCAACGCGATGTGCCCGGGGGCCGTCGACACGCCGATGACCAACCCCGCGCTGCTGGACCCGGACGCCGACCCGGCCGAGACGGCCCGCGCGGTGGACGAGCTCTACCGCAAGCTGGTGCCGCTCGCCCGGATCGGGCAGCCGCGCGAGATCGCCTCCCTCGCCCTCTTCCTCTCCTGTGCCGACTCCTCCTACATCACCGGACAGCCCTTCGTCGTCGACGGCGGCTGGCTGGCCGGGGCCTCGGTCGTGTAGGGCCTGGTCCGGCGGCCGATCGTCGACCCGCCGGAGACCCGCCGGAAGCCCGTCGGAGACCCCCCGGAGAACCGTGGGAGACCCGTCGGCGACCCGTGGGGGTCGTCGGCGCGCGGGCGTCGGATCAGCCGTGCTGTCCGCTGATGTTGACCATCCACGTGATGCCGAATCGGTCCGTGCACATGCCGAACACGTCGCCCCACATCTGCTTCTCCAGGGGGACGGACACGGTGCCGCCATCGGACAGCTTGTCCCAGTAGCCACGCAGTTCCGCCGCGTCGTCGCCGCTCAGGCTCACCGAGATGTTGTTCCCGGGGCGGTGCTCCGCACCGGGCGGACTGTCGGCGCCCATCAGCGTGAAGCCGCTGGCGGTCTCCAACATGGCGTGCATGATCCTGTCGGCGTATCCGGGGGGTGCCTCGGCGCCGAAGGCGTCGTAGGTGTTGACGGCCAGGCCCCCGCCGAAGACCTCCTGGTAGAACTCCATGGCCTGCTTCGCGTCGCCGGAGAAGCTGATGTACGGGTTGAGGCGAGAAGTCACGGATAACCCCAATCGTGACGAAAGGTCGGTTCGGGCAGCCTACGTGCGTCAGCGGCGAAGTCGGACGACCGGAGCGTCGTGGTCACTCCCGTGTGGTCCGTGTGGCCCGTGCCCGTGTGGCCCGTGGCGGCGGTTGTGGGTGCCGGGGGTGTAGCCGAACGCGCGGTGGAAGACGTCGATGAAGGCGCTGGCGGAGGACCAGCCGCAGCGATGGGCGACGGTGGTCACCGGCACGTCGTCGGCGAGCAGACGCAGGGCGTGGTAGAGGCGCAGCTGGGTGCGCCACTGCGGGAACGTCATGCCCAGGTCCCGGCGGAAGAGACGGCTCAGGGTCCGCTCTCCGGTGCCGGTGGCGGCGCCCAGCCCCGCCAGCGTGCGCGGATCGGCGGGGTCGCGGTGCAGCAGCTCGCAGACCGCCGCCAGCCGGGGATCGGCGGGGGCGGGCAGCTGGACGGGCTGCTGTGGTGAGGCGCGCAGTTGGTCGAGGAGGACCGCGCGCAGCCGCCCCCGCTCGGGAGTGTCGTCGTGGGGGTCGCGCGTGTAGGCGAGGATCAGCTCGCGCAGCAGCGGGCTGACGGTGAGGACGGTGGGGGCCTCCAGCCCGAGCGGGTTGGTGTCGGCGGGCAGGCCGAGCAGACGCAGGTCGAGGTGGCCGTAGGCGCGGTGGGCGTGCGCGCAGCCGGCGGGCACCCAGATGGCGCGGGTGCCGGGGGCGAACCAGGTGCCCGCGTCGGTGGTGACGGCCAGGACGCCGGAGCCGGCGTAGATGATCTGGTGGTCGTCGTGGCGGTGCGCGTCGATGCTCTCGCCCGGGGCGAGCGTCCGGGTGCTGGTGGGCGCCTCGGGGGTGTGGCGGATAACCGGCATACTTTGGCACTTTATCGAAAGCGCGCCAGGGTGCGGCGTGGCGACGATGGCCGGGTGTCGACGAATCAGACCTCCCGAGAGCCGATCCCCGAGTTCCCCACGTCCTCTCGTACGTCCCGTCGTGTGTCCCTTGGTGCGTCCCTCCGTGCGCGCTCCGGTACGTCCTCCTGGCGGCTCCGGCGGCGGAACGACCGCCGGGCCGCGCGACCGGCGGCGCGGCGGCGCCCGTGGTGGGGCGCTCGCACCTCCCCGCGCTTCGGGCCCATCGGGCTGCTGTCCCTGGGCCACGCCTGCGTGGACGTCTACCAGGGCGCGGTGGCCGCGCTGGTGCCCTACTTCGTCGCCGAGCGGGCCTACGGCTACGCCGCCGCGTCCGGCATCGTGCTGGCGGCCTCGCTGCTCTCGTCCGTGGTGCAGCCGCTGTTCGGGGTGCTCACCGATCGATGGCCCATGCCGTGGCTGCTGCCGGTCGCCGTCCTCGTCGGCGGTTCCGGCGTCGCGCTCGCCGGCGTCGGCGACTCCTACGCCCTCACCCTGCTGGCCGTGGCGGTGTCCGGGATCGGCGTCGCCGCCTACCACCCGGAGGCGGCCCGGGTGGCGCGGGTGGCCGGCCGGGGTAGCCACACCGCGATGAGCTGGTTCTCCCTCGGTGGCAACCTCGGCTTCGCCGTGGCGCCGCTGCTGGTCTCCGCCGTCGTCGCCACCGGCGGCCTGCGCGCCTCCCCACTGCTTCTCCTCCCCGCCCTCGCCGGCACGGCGCTGTGCGTGGTCGCGCTGCGCCGACTCGCCCCGACCGCCGTGGCGTCGCCGGCCGTTCGCGCGCCGGGCACGGAGGATGCCGCCGGTCGGGACGACTGGGCCTCCTTCGCCCGGCTGTCCGGCGCCGTGGTGTGCCGCTCGATCGTCTTCGTCGGCCTGGGCGCGTTCGTGTCGCTGTACGTGCGGCAGCGCACCGGAGGCGGGGAGGTCTCCGGAACCGTGGCCCTGTTCGTCCTCTACCTCGGGGGCGCGGTCGGCACGGTGGCCGGCGGGCGGCTCGCCACCCGCTTCGGCCGCCTGCCCGTCGTGCGCTGGTCCTACGCCCTGACCGTCCTCGCCGTGGCCGGCGTCGTCTTCGTGCCCGGCCCGCCGCTCTATCTGTTCGTCGCCCTCACCTCCGCCGGGCTGTACGTGCCCTTCTCCCTCCACGTCACCCTGGGCCAGGACTATCTGCCCCGGCGGATGGGGACCGCCAGCGGCGTCACCCTCGGTCTGACCGTGAGCGTCGGCGGTCTCGCCAGCCCGCTCGTCGGCGCCGCCGCCGACGCCGTCTCGCTCCAGGCCGCCCTCGCGCCGCTGATCGCGCTGCCCGCGCTCGGCTGGCTCCTGCTGCGCCCCCTGGAGGAGCCCGTGACGCCGGAGCGGCCGCCGGGGCCCGGGGTGGCCACGGACCCCGGGGAGACCGCGGGCGCCGGGGCGGTCACGGGCGCCGGGGTGGCCGCGGGCGCCGGGGTGGCCACGGAGGCCGGGACGGCCACGGACGCCGGGGTGGACCACGCCGCCTCCTCCTCCCGTACGCCGTCTTGACCTCTGCCGGGGCCGGTGCCAGAGTCGGTCGACATCTGATATCTGACGCAGCGTCAGATCGAGGGGTGTCTGCGTCAGGCCGAGTGGTTCGGCGGACCGAGGCGGTGAACCTCCGTGGAGTTCGGGATCTTTGTCCAGGGGTACGTCCCCAGGAGTCGGCGCCGGGACGACCCCGAAGCCGAGCACCATGTGCTGCTTGAGGAGAGCGAGTACGTCATCCAGGCCGACCGGTCCGGCTTCAAGTACGCCTGGGCCAGTGAGCACCACTTCCTCGACGAGTACTCCCATCTGTCCGCCAACGACGTCTTCCTCGGCTATCTCGCCCACGCCACCGATCGCATCCACCTCGGCTCCGGGATCTTCAACCCGCTGCCGCAGGTCAACCACCCGGCCAAGGTCGCCGAGAAGGCCGCCATGCTGGACCACCTCTCGGGCGGGCGCTTCGAGTTCGGCACCGGGCGCGGCGCCGGCAGCCACGAGATCCTCGGCTTCCTGCCGGGCATCACCGACATGGACCGCACCAAGGAGATCTGGGAGGAGACCATCGCCGAGTTCCCCAGGATGTGGCTCCAGGAGGAGTACCAGGGGTTCTCGGGTCGGTACTGGTCGCTGCCGCCCCGCCGGGTGCTGCCCAAGCCGTACGGCCCGGCGCACCCGGCCATGTGGTACGCCGCCGGCTCCCCGTCCTCGTACGCCATGGCGGCCGGCAAGGGGCTCGGGGTGCTCGGCTTCAGCGTGCAGAAGGTCTCCGACATGGAGTGGGTCCTGGAGGCGTACAAGACCGCGATCGCCCGCGCCCGGCCGGTCGGCGGCTTCGTCAACGACAACGTCATGGTGACCTCGACCGCCGTCTGCGCGGAGACCCACCAGGAGGCGGTGCGGGTGGCGGCAGCGGGCGGACTGCACTACCTCCAGTCGCTGCTCTTCCGCTACCACGACACCTTCCCCCGGCCCGAGGGCATCCCCGAGTGGCCGCAGCTGCTCCCGGAGTACACCGAGGAGATCATCGAGCTGCTCATCGCCGAGGAGCTGATGATCTGCGGCGACCCCGACGAGGTCTTCCGGCAGTGCAAGCGGTGGGAGCAGGCCGGTGCCGACCAGCTCGCCTTCGGGCTGCCGGTGGGCATTCCGTACCAGGACACCCTGAACACCATCCGCCTCATCGGCGAACACGTCATCCCCAAGATCGACACCGATCCCGTGCACCGCACCACCCGCTTCCGCCGGGCCGCCGGCTGACGGACGCCCGGCCGAGCCGGCCGAGCCGGCCGGACCAGCTGATCCGGCCCGGCACGGGCGACCCGCGCCCGTCCGGCCCGCCGTCGCGGCCCGACCGCGCACCCACCCGCGCCCCATCGCCGTGAAGGGAGCCGAACATGCTCGACCACCTCATCCGCGGAGCGACCCTCGTGGACGGCACCGGGGCGCCCGCGCGGGTGGCCGACGTCGGGCTGCGCGACGGGCGGGTCGCGGTCGTCGCGGCGGCCGGGGAGGCGGACGAACCGACGCGGAGCGTCGAGGACGCCACCGGGCTGGTGCTGACCCCCGGGTTCGTCGACCCGCACACGCACTACGACGCGCAACTGTTCTGGGACCCGTACGCCACCCCGTCGATGGGGCACGGGGTGACCAGCGTCGTCGGCGGCAACTGCGGCTTCACGCTCGCCCCGCTCCACCCCGACCGACCCGAGGACGCCGACTACACCCGGCGGATGATGAGCAAGGTCGAGGGGATGTCGCTGGTGGCCCTGGAAGAGGGGGCGCCGTGGAACTGGCACACCTTCGGGGAGTACCTGGACGCCCTGGAGGGGCGGATCGCCGTCAACGCCGGCTTCATGGTGGGGCACTGCGCGCTGCGACGCCATGTGATGGGGGCCGACGCGGTGGGCGGGCAGCCCACCGAGGCGCAGTTGGAGCGGATGCTCCGGCTGCTGCACGAGGCCATGGACGCCGGTGCCTGGGGGCTGTCCACCACGCAGTCGGGCACTCACACCGACGGGGACGGGCGGCCGGTCGCCTCCTGGCACGCCCGGCCGGAGGAGCTCGTCGCGCTGGCCCGGGCCGTGGGGGAGCACGAGGGGACCCAGATCGAGGCGATCGTGGCGGGCTGCCTGGACCGGTTCGCGGACCCGGAGATCGAGCTGCTGGTGGCGATGACCGCCGCCGCGGGCCGCCCGCTGAACTGGAACGTGCTCACCATCGACGCGGCCGCGCCCGAGCGGGTCCCGCGGCAGCTGGAGCCCAGCGCGGCGGCCCGCCGCGCGGGCGGTCGGATCGTGGCGCTGACCATGCCCATCCTCACCCCGATGAACATGTCGCTGGGCAGCTTCTGCGCCCTCAACCTGATCCCGGGGTGGGGCGAGGTGCTCGCCCTGCCGGTGCCGCGGCGCATCGAGCGGCTGCGGGACGCGCGGGTCCGCGCCGAGCTGCTGCGGCGCGCCGCGAGCCCGGAGGCGGGCGTCTTCCGACGGCTGGCCCACTTCGACCGGTACGTCGTCGGCGACACCTACGCACCGGCCAACGCGGGCCTGACCGGGCGCGTGGTGGGCGAGGTCGCGGCCGAGCGCGGGCAGGACCCCTTCCACTGCCTGGTGGAGATCTGCGCCGCGGACGAACTGCGCACCGTGCTGTGGCCGATGCCCGCCGACAACGACCCGGCCAGCTGGGAGCTGCGGCGGCGCACCTGGGAACACCCGGACGTGCTGCTGGGCGGCTCGGACGCCGGGGCGCACCTGGACCGGATGTGCGGCGCCCCGTACACCACCCGGTTCCTGGGGGACTGCCTGCGCGGCCGGCGGCTGGTGGGCCTGGAGCGGGCGGTGCGGATGCTGACCGACGACCCCGCGCGGCTGTTCGGGCTCCGCGAGCGCGGCCGGGTCGTCCCGGGCCACCACGCGGACCTGGTGCTCTTCGATCCGGAACGGATCGGTGCGGGACCCGCGACGCTGGTGCGCGACCTGCCCGGCGACAGCCCCCGGCTGGACTCGCGTCCCCGGGGCGTGGTGAGCGTGCGCGTGGGTGGGGTGGAGACCGTCCGAGACGAGGTGGCGACGGGTGCGGTGCCCGGGCGGGTGCTGCGCTCCGGACGGGACACGCGGAGCGTCCGTACCAAGGGATGAGACGGCCGCGGGAAAATTTTCCAGGGGGTAAATCGGACACCGCTGCGGTTTTCGTATGACGGAAGTGTCGAGTGATCCCTTCTGAATATCGGTCGGAGGAGGGATTTCCCTTTGCATCTCCTGATCGAAGTTCGTTTTCCGCCCCTTGATTAAAGGAATCCTTGGGGGAATCAAGTATTCCGGATGAGGAAACCGCAGCATTTAACGTCCTGTTCATGGTTCATGTGGAAGCGCGGCCTCAGGCCGGAGGCGCGGTACCCGGAGTCGGTCGGTGCGGCGCGGAGGCCGGGCGGGTCGGGGCCGCCGGGGACGGTGCGGCCGCCCGCGTACGCGGTGCGGAGGGCGTGCGGGCCAAGGGGCTCAGCGGCAACTCCGTAGGGCTGCTGGGAAACGCCGTCATCGGCATCTCCACCGTCGCCCCCGTCTACTGCCTGACCTCGACGCTCGGCCCCACGGTCGGCGAGGTGGGCCTCCAGATGCCCGCCGTCTTCCTGGCCGGCTTTCTGCCGATGCTGCTGGTGGCCTTCGCCTACCGCGAGCTGAACAAGGCGGTCCCCGACTGCGGCACGTCCTTCACCTGGACGGTGAAGGCATTCGGCCCCCGCATCGGCTGGATGTGCGGCTGGGGCCTGGTGATCGCCACCATCATCGTGCTCTCCAACCTCGCCGGCGTCGCCACCTCCTTCTTCTACCTGCTGCTCGGCGAGCTCACCGGCAGCGGATCGATCGCCGCCCTGGACGACAGCAAGCCCGTCCACGTCCTCACCTGCCTCGCCTTCATCGGCGTCGCCACCGCGATCAGCTACCGGGGGATGACCGCCACCAAGGGTGTGCAGTACGCCCTGGTCGGCCTCCAACTCCTGGTGCTGGCCGTCTTCGTCGCGATGGCGATCGGCAAGGCCCGCTCGGGCGACCTCCCCGGCTCCATCGACTTCTCCTGGACCTGGGTGAACCCCTTCGCCGTCCAGTCCTTCGCCGCCTTCACCGCCGGCCTCTCTCTGTCGATCTTCATGTTCTGGGGCTGGGACGCCTGCCTGACGGTCAACGAGGAGACCGCCGGCAGCGAGAAGACCCCCGGTCGGGCCGCGCTGCTCGCCATGGTGGTGCTGGTCGGCTCCTACCTGCTGACCGCGGTCGCCGCCCAGATGTTCTCCGGCGTCGGCGAGAAGGGCCTGGGCCTCGGCAACCCCGACACCTCCGACAACGTCTTCGCCGCGCTGGCCGACCCGGTCATGGGCACCGCACTGGGCGTGCTGCTCTTCGTCGCCGTGCTGGCCTCGGCCGCCGCCAGCCTCCAGACCACCTTCATCCCGGTCGCCCGCACCGTGCTGGCCATGAGCAGCTACCAGGCGCTGCCGCCGGCCTTCGCCAAGGTCCACCCCCGCTTCAAGTCCCCTGGTCTGGCCACCATCGCCGCGGGCGTCGCCACCGGTGTCTTCTACGCCGTGATGACCTTCCTGAGCGAGAACGTGCTGATCGACACGATCTACGCACTGGGCCTCATGATCTGCTTCTACTACGCGATCACCGCCTTCGCCTGTGCCTGGTACTTCCGCCGCGAGCTGCGCTCCTCCGTCCGCGCGGCGCTGTTCAAGGGCGTCTTCCCGGTCCTCGGCGGACTGCTGCTGGCCGCCGTCTTCGGCAAGACGCTGTACGACATGTGGGACCCCGCCTACGGCACCGGCAGCTCCGTCTTCGGCGTCGGCAGCGTCTTCGTCATCGGCGTGGGGCTGCTGCTGGTCGGTGTCGCGATCATGATGGTGATGCAGCGCCGCAGCCCCGCCTTCTTCCGCGGTGAGGTGCTCACCCGCAGCACCCCGGCGCTGGTCGTCGCCGACTAGACCCGAGGGCCGGTGTCCCGGGAGGTCCCCGGGGTGCGGCCCTCGCCGGCTGAGTTCCTCCGGGAGGTCCCCGGGGGAGCTCAGTCCCCCTCCGGGCCCCGGGCCGGCTCGGGGCCACTCAGCCCCGAGCCGGCCGCGGCGGCCCAGCCCCCGAGCCGGCCGCGGCGGCCCAGCCCCCGGCGCCTCGGCCGGGCGGTAGCTCAGCCCTCCGGCGCCTCGACCGGGTGGCGGTAGCTCGGCCTCCGGCACCCCGGCCGGTCGGCGCGGACCCGACGCCCCGACCCCCGGCCGGACGGCGGTAGCTCAGCCCTCCGCTCAGTCCTCGCCGAGGAAGACCGGATTGGTCATGGCGACCATCGGCCCCGGCAGCCCGGAGGCGCCGCCGTCCGCCGGGGCGCGGCGTATCTCGGCCCGGACGTACGCCGCGTACGAGGCCGTCGTCCGCCACTCCACCGTGCCCGACCCGGACTCGGGCAGCGCCGTCGTGTACAGCGGGCCCTGATCGGTGATGAACCGCGCCGAACAGCCCGGCCCGGCCCCGGAGACCTCCAGCCGCACCGTCACCGGATCCTTGGGGGCGACCCGCAGCCGGCCGCCGATGCCCGCGTGCCTTCCCCGGCCGCCCGCCGCCGAGAAGCGCAGATCGACCGCGGAGGACTCGGCCAGCCAACTGCGCCCCGCTCGAATCCCGTCCTGGATGGCGTCGCGCGAGAGCTCGTCCGCGAGCACCACGGTCTGCGGTGAGCCCACGGGCTGCGGCTCGCGGTGCGCGTCGCTGTCGCCCATCGCCGGGAGCCAGCGCCCGGCCCCCCGGACGGCCGCCACCAGGGTGTTGTCCCACTCCGCGATGCTCGCCTCGTCGTCCGGCCCGAACACGCCGTTCCAGACCTCCACCGCGTCCGCCTCGTTGAAGCCGAACTTCCAGTTGCAGCCGACGCAGGTGCCGTGCGGGTGCGCCGGGACGACCAGGCCGCCCGCCCGTCGGATCGCACGGGCGTAGCGCCCGAAGGCGTTGTCCCGGGCGCGGTAGCGCCAGTCGATGAAGGTGCCGGGGTCGAGGCCGAGGGCGAGCACGTGTCCGTTGCGCGTGGTGACCTCCTCCCCGGCGAGGATCAGCAGGTCGTCGCCCCACAGGCCGTCCCAGGCGCGATGCCCCGCATGGGTGTTGTGCTCGGTGGTGGCGATGAAGTCCAGCCCGGCGGCGCGGGCGGCGGCCGCCACCTCGGCGGGGGTGCGCCGCCCGTCGGAGTACACCGTGTGCAGATGGCAGTCGCCCCGGTACCAGGCCCGGCCGCGACCCCCGGCCCGCGGCGGCGGATATCCCGGCGCCGGGGTCTCGCCGGGCGGCCCGAACCGCAGCTCCACCGTCACCTCGTAGTCCAGGCCCTGCGGCGCCACCGTGTACGGACCCAGGACAACATGCCAGGTGCCCTGGCGCACCGGGCCGGGCAGATAGCCGGGGGTCGCCCGCTCCGCGCTGATGGCGAACTCCGAGCGCGCCCCGCCCGACCAGCCACGGAAGCCGCGCCCGCCCAGCTCGACACCCCGCTCGTCGAAGATGCCGATATCGCACGCGTTCCCCTGGGTGCCCGGGGGGACGGACGGCTTGTCGTACGTGTACGAAACGGCGATCTCGCGCACCCCGGCGGGCACTTCGACCGGCAGATAGACGAAGTCGGGAGCGCCGGTGGGCAGATGGCCCCGGACGGTGCGCTTCCGCTCCCGCCCGGCATCGCGCCCGCCGTCCCGCTCGGCGCCCGGCCCCTCACCCGCGCCGCCGGGATCCCGCGCATGCGCGAACGTCACGGGATCGAGCGTCAGCCCGCCCGTCGCGCCCGCGAGGGCCGACAGTCTCAGTACGTCTCGCCTTCGCATCCGGTGCCCCCCACAGATATCGGATCAGCCGAGAGTCGGAAGTGCCCCACGACACCGTTGTACGCCGGTGCGACGCGAAGCGAAACGCCTGTGGATAACTCGATGACGGTGCGGGAACATGCCCGCGACCAGAGCCGCCGTCCCACCGCCGACGCGGGAGGTGCCACGCGCCATGTCCACCTTGCGTATCGCCACCACCATCTTCCTCACGGACCGGACCATTCGGCCCGTCCGGCTCGCCCGAGAGCTGGAACAGCGGGGCTTCGCCGGCCTCTACCTCCCCGAGCACACGCACATCCCGGTCGCCCGGACCTCCCGCGCACCGGCCACCGGCGAGCCCGCGCCGAGCGAGTACGGCCGGATGCTCGACCCGTTCACCGCCCTCGCCCAGGCCGCCGCCGTCACCGAGCGGCTGGCGCTGGCCACCGGTGTCACCCTGGTCGCCCAGCACGACCCGATCGCCCTCGCCAAGCGGGTCGCCACCCTCGACTTCCTCAGCGACGGCCGTCTCACCCTCGGCGTCGGCTTCGGCTGGAACCGGGAGGAGGCGGCCGACCACGGTGTGGACTGGTCCGCCCGGCGCCGCCTGGTCGCCGACCGGATGGCGCTGATGCGGGCGCTGTGGTCGCCGGAGCCCACGGCGTACGAGGGAGAGTTCGGCTCGGTGCGGGCCAGCCACGCCCACCCCAAACCCGGCCGCGACCGGCCCGCGGGAGACCCGCTGACCGGCCCGCGCACCCTCCTCGGCGGCGGCGCGGGCCCCACGCTCTTCGCTCACATCGCCCGCTACGCCGACGGCTGGCTGCCCACCGGCGGCCGCGGGCTGACCCAGAACCTCCCCGTGCTGCGCCGGGCGTGGGAGGAGGCGGGGCGCGACCCGGCGGCGCTCACGGTGGTCCCCTACGGCGTGCTGCCCTCGGCGGGAAAGCTCGCGCACTACCGCGATCTGGGGATCGCGGAGGTGGTCGTCCAGCTTCCGCCGGGCGAGGAGGGGGAGGTACTGCGGACGCTGGACGCCTACGCGCAGTTTCTGTGAGGGAGCGCGCCGGCGGTCCGGTGGCGAGTTCGTCCGGGTGGACGGGGCACGCGGGACAGAAGTCGGCGGCGGACTTCCCCCGACCGGGTGAAACAGGCCGTGACCAGCCCCACACCATCCGCCGCACGGCGACCCGGGAGTTGTCGCCGCTCGCTCGTATGCTCGGGGGATGACCACCAGCGCGCAGGGAACGCCGTCGCCCGCCCCCACCGCCAACGCCATGCGACGCGCGCTCAAGCGCGCCCGTGACGGGGTCGCGCTGGACGTCGCCGAGGCGGCGGTGCTGCTCCAGGCGCGCGGTGCGGACCTGGAGGACCTGTGCGCCTCCGCCGCGCGGGTGCGGGACGCGGGCCTGGAGGCCGCGGGCCGACCCGGCGTCATCACGTACTCCAAGAGCGTCTTCATCCCGCTCACCCGGCTGTGCCGCGACAAGTGCCACTACTGCACCTTCGCCACCGTGCCCGGAAAGCTGCGTCGCGCGGGGCACGGCATGTTCATGTCCCCGGACGAGGTGCTGGCCATCGCCCGCCGCGGGGCCGAACTGGGCTGCAAGGAAGCGCTCATCACCCTGGGCGACAAGCCGGAGGACCGCTGGCCCGAGGCGCGCGAATGGCTGGAGGCCGCGGGGTACGACGACACCATCGCCTACGTCCGCGCGATCTCCATCCGCATCCTGGAGGAGACCGGGCTGCTGCCGCACCTGAACCCCGGCGTGATGTCCTGGACCGACTTCCAGCGGCTCAAGCCGGTCGCCCCCTCGATGGGCATGATGCTGGAGACCACCGCGACGCGGCTGTGGAGTGAGCCCGGCGGGCCGCACCACGGCTCCCCGGACAAGGAGCCGGCCGTTCGACTGCGCGTCCTGGAGGACGCCGGCCGCAGCTCCGTCCCGTTCACCAGCGGGCTGCTGATCGGGATCGGGGAGACCTACGAGGAGCGGGCGGAGTCGCTGTTCGCACTGCGCCGCGTCGCCCGCGCGTACCACGGCATCCAGGAGCTGATCCTGCAGAACTTCCGCGCCAAGCCGGACACGGCGATGCGCGGCATGCCCGACGCCGAGCTGGACGAACTGGTCGCCACCGTCGCCGTCGCCCGGCACATCATGGGCCCCTCCGGCTGCCTCCAGGCGCCGCCGAACCTGGTGGACGCCGAGTACGTCCGGCTCATCCGCGCGGGCATCGACGACTGGGGCGGCGTCTCCCCGCTCACCCCGGACCACGTCAACCCCGAGCGCCCCTGGCCGCAGATCGAGGAACTCGCCGCGCGGTCGGCCGCCGCCGGCTTCGCACTGCGCGAGCGTCTCTGTGTCTACCCGGAGTTCGTCCAGCGCGGCGAGCCCTGGCTGGACCCGCGGCTGCTGCCGCACGTCCGCGCGCTGGCCGACCCGGAGAGCGGGCTGGCACGCGAGGACGCCGTGGTGGAGGGCCGGCCCTGGCAGGAGCCTGAGGAGGCGTTCACCGCCTCCGGCCGCACCGAGCTGCACCGCACCATCGACACCGAGGGCCGAACCTCCGACCGCCGGGACGACTTCGACGAGGTCTACGGCGACTGGGAGGCGCTGCGCGAGGCGGCGGCGCCGGGCATGGTGCCGCAGCGCATCGACGCGGACGTCCGCGCGGCCCTGTCGGTGGCCGCCGACGACCCCACCAAGCTCACCGACCCGGAGGCGCTGGCGCTGCTGCACGCGGACGGCCCGGCGCTGGACGCCCTGTGCCGGATCGCGGACGACCTGCGCCGGGCGGTCGTCGGCGACGAGGTGACGTACATCGTCACCCGCAACATCAACTTCACCAACGTCTGCTACACCGGCTGCCGGTTCTGCGCCTTCGCTCAGCGCCGGACCGACGCCGACGCCTACACCCTGTCGCTGTCCCAGGTCGCGGACCGCGCGGAGCAGGCGTGGGAGGTGGGCGCGGTGGAGGTCTGCATGCAGGGCGGCATCCACCCCGACCTGCCCGGGACCGCCTACTTCGACATCGCCCGCGCGGTCAAGGAGCGGGTGCCCGGCATGCATGTGCACGCCTTCTCGCCCATGGAGGTCGTCAACGGCGCCAGCCGCACCGGGCTGTCCATCCGGGAGTGGTTGACCGCGGCGAAGGAGGCGGGCCTGGACTCCATCCCCGGAACCGCCGCCGAGATCCTCGACGACGAGGTGCGCTGGATCCTCACCAAGGGCAAGCTGCCGACCGCCACCTGGGTGGAGGTCGTCAAGACCGCCCACCGACTCGGCCTTCGCTCCTCCTCGACGATGATGTACGGCCATGTGGACCAGCCGCGCCACTGGCTGTCACATCTGCGGCTGCTGGCGGAGATCCAGCAGGAGACGGGCGGCTTCACGGAGTTCGTGACGCTCCCGTTCATCCACACCAACGCCCCGGTCTACCTCGCCGGGATCGCCCGCCCCGGCCCCACCGTCCGCGACAACCGCGCGGTCACCGCCATGGCCCGCCTGCTGCTCCACCCGCACATCACCAACATCCAGACCAGCTGGGTGAAGTTGGGCACCGAGGGCGCAGCCGAGATGCTTCGGTCCGGAGCCAACGACCTGGGCGGCACGCTCATGGAGGAGACCATCTCCCGTATGGCGGGCTCCTCCTACGGCTCCTACCGCTCCATCCGCGACCTGGTCGCCATCGCCGACGCCGCCGGCCGTCCGGCCCGGCCCCGGACCACCACCTACGGCGAGGTCCCGGAGGAGCGGCAGCGGGCGGCGCTGGCCTCGGACGGACACCTGCCGGAGCTGCTCCCCGTGCTGGAGGACTGAGCCTGCGCCGATCACCGACCCGTGCCATGGTGGAGGTGCGGGAGGTGATCGGTATGGCGATCCCGCGGGATCCGGGCGCGGACGCGCTGCGGGTGACCCCCCACTCCGTACGGCTGGCGGCCTTCGCCGCCGATGTGCTGTTCGTCCTCATGGCGGTGCTGGTGCCGGGGGTGATCGCGGCCGGAGGGCTGGTGTGGGGCACGGGCTGGGGAACGCTCGGGTTCCTCGCGATCTTCCTGTTGATCTTCGCGCTGGCGTTCATCAGCCTCCTCGCGACCGAGGTGTGGCTGACCGGCCAGACCGTGGGGAAGGCCATGCGGGGCCTGACGGTGCGCCGCCTGGACGGGGCCGCTCCGGCGCGCACCCCGGCCGGGCTGGGCTGGGCGACCGCGCGGCAGTCGGTCGGCTATCTGGTGGTCGACGTGTTCGGGCTCGGGACACTCGTCTCGCTGGGGAACCGGCGTCACCGGTGTCTGCACGACTACGCGTTCGGCAGCGAGGTGTTGGGCCGATGCCAGGCCGACGATCCCTCCCTGCCGCGGACGACGGCCGCCCGCCTGACGGACTTCAAGGAGCGCCTGGAGACGGCGTCCGAGGAGCTCAGGCAGAGATACGGCTGGCTGTTCTCCCTGTGGAGGTGGCAGGCCAGGATCGTCGCGGGGCTGATCACCCTGCTGTTGTTCGTCAAGACCGCCGTCACCGCGTCCTCGGCCGAGGGCCGCGAGAGGCGCCGCGACGCGAGGGAGGAGGGGGTCCAGGGCGCTCCGGCAGGCTGGAGCGACGCTCGCCTGGCCGCCGCCCCACGGGCCGCCGAGACGCCTCCGTCCGGCGGCCTGTCGACCGCCGCCACGGTAGGGCTGTTCGTGGGGACGGCCGCCGCCACGGCGGCAGTGGCCGCCGGGGTCGCTTTGGGCGCCGGGGGCGGCGGGGGTGGCGGGGGTGGCGGGGGTGGCGGTGACGGTCCGGACGCCGGCGGTGGCCAGGACACGCAGACCTCCGCGCCACCCCCGCCCACGACATCCGGCCAGGAGCCCTCGCTCGCCGGCGACTACGAGGACGAGACGGGTGGCTTCCAGCTCTTCGTCGCGCCGGCCGACGGCGGTGGCTACCACGTGACCTGGACGACGGTCGAGACCTTTGGTACCGATCCCTCGGGCTGCGAGCAGAATTCCGGCCCGGACACGGATCCGGCGGAGGCCGTCGTCACCGGCGAGGGGAGCCGGTACGAGGGGCGGGTCCTCTCGGTGTCCCTCTCCGGGGGCGGCGGAAGCTGCTTCTACCAGGCGCACGATGTGACGATCGAGGTCGTGGACCAGGACACGCTCCGGATGTGCGGTGGTGAGTCGACCACCGGAGACTGCCCGACCTACCGGCGCATGGAGTAGTCACGGCCGGCGACCGCCCTCACGCACCCGGCTTGCGCCACATCGCGGCGACCACCGGGCCGCCCTTCGGAACGGTGATCTCCCGCACCACCGTGAAGCCAAAACGCTCGTAGTAGGGGACGTTGGCCAGGTTGGTCGACTCCAGGTAGGCGGGCTGGTCCGCGCGGTCGCACCGGTCGAGTCGGGAGCGCAGCAGCGCGGTGCCGCCGCCCGTGCCGCGGAACCGCGGGTCGGGGTCGGTACCGATGATGGACAGGTACCAGTGCGGCTCGGCGGGGTGCGCGGCCGCCATGGCGTTCACGACGGTGATGGCTCGCGGGGTGCCGGTCCGCGAGGCCCAGACGTAGGGCGGCAGCGCCAGCAGCTCCCGCCAGAAGGGCTGCTTCCACTGACCGGGCGGGTCCCACAGCGTGCCTCCGACGATCCGGCCGCCGCCCTCGGGGGTGATGAATTCACTCGCTCCGTGACGCAAGTGCTGAAAGCGCAGCATCACGGAGAAGAGCCGGGGGAGGGCGCGACGCCGCCCGGCGGAATCCGGAAATATCCATGCCATGACCGGGTCTTCGTGAAACGCCCTGGCCAAAACCGCCGACAGTTCTCGTACTCGGCCCCCGTCGGCCACCGCGATTTCGTGTGCCATGGGGTCAGGCTACGTGGCGATTGCGGCGACTTCAGCGGAATGGGACGGTCCGTCACAGCCTGCCGCGATGACGTCTTTCACATTTCGAGCCAGACGGTAAGGGATCGTTCGCGGTCTATTACAGTGCAGAACGAGTTCGGGTCCGTACGTATGCCTACAGAAAGCCGAAGACAAGCTACGGAAAGCTACGAAAGGGGCAGGGCCGTGAACGCTTCCGTCGGCGCGGCCGCGGCCGCGTGGGGCCGGGCCGAACAACAGGACTTCCGCAGCCGGGTGCGCGGCTGTCTGCTCGGCGGCGCGATCGGCGACGCGCTGGGCGCGGGCATCGAGTTCGACTCGCTCGCCGAGATCCGGCGCCGGCACGGCTCCCCGGGCGTCACCGACTTCGTCCCGGCCTACGGCAGGCGGGGCACCGTCACCGACGACACGCAGATGTCCCTCTTCACCGTCGACGGTCTGATCCGCGCCCAGGTGCGGCGCGACACCGGCGCCTGGCACCCGCCCACCGACATCCACGCCGCCCACCGCCGCTGGTACGCCACCCAGCGCGACTGGGGCCCGGACGAGCGGAAGGACGACGACGGCTGGCTCGCCCGAGAGGAGTGGCTGTACGCGCAGCGGGCCCCCGGACGGGCCTGTCTGACGGGGCTGGCCGACGAGACCATGGGCACCCTGGAGCGGCCCAAGAACCCGGACTCCAAGGGGTGTGGCGCGGTCATGCGCTCGGCGCCCTTCGGGCTGCTGGTGGGGTGGGAGCCGCAACTCGTCTTCCAACTCGCGATCGAGTGCGCGGCCCAGACCCACGGCCACCCCACCGGCTATCTGTCGGCCGGCGCCTTCGCCCTGATCGTGCACGGCCTGGCCCGCGGCGAGACCCTCGACGGCTCCATCCAGCGCGCCCTGGTCCACCTGGCCACACGGCCCGACCACGAGGAGACCACGGACGCCCTCAAGCACGCGCTGGGCGCCGTGCGGCAGGGGCTGCCGACCGCCGAGCGGGTCGAGTCCCTCGGCGAGGGCTGGGTCGCCGAAGAAGCCCTGGCCATGGGGGTGTACTGCGCGCTGGTCGCCGAAGACGTGCGCCACGGGTTGCTGTTGGCCGTCAACCACGGCGGCGACAGCGACTCCACCGGCTCCATCTGCGGCAACCTGCTGGGCGCGCTGCACGGCGACACGGCGCTGCCGCCGGCGTGGGTGGCGGAGGTGGAGGGGCGTGCCACGGTGCTGCAACTGGCGGACGACTTCGCCATGGAGATGACCCAGGGGCCGTCCCTGCACGGCCCGGCGTCCTCCGCGCCCGCCTGGCTGGCCCGCTACCCGCGGGCGTAGGACGGCCGCCGGCGCGACACGCCCTCCGCGCGGGCGCGCGGTCCGCGCGGCCCGTACAGCCCGCGCGGCGCGACACTCGCGTCCGACGGGGTGCGCAGGGCCCGTACGGTCAGACAGCCGGCCACGGCGAGGAAGGCGACCCCCAGCAGGGGGTAGGCCGCGGTCAGCAGCACCTGGCCCGCGTCGAGACGCAGTTCGACGTGGCGGGGCACGACGTGCGGCGGGTACCAGATCGCGTACGAGCAGAGGAGCAGCCCGGTCAGCGCGGCCCCGCCGACCCACCGCGCGGTGCGTCGGCGGCGCGCCTCCGCGCATAGCAGCAGGGTCACGGGCACCGCCCACACCCAGTGGTGCGACCAGGAGACCGGGCTGACCAGCAGCGCGGTGATCGCGCACGCCAGTGCGGACCAGGCCGGGCCGTACGGCAACCGCTCGCCCGCGCGGTGGGCACCGACCGCGACGGCCATGCCCGCGCAGCCGACGAGGGCGGCGGCGAGGAGCCA
The DNA here is from genome assembly GCF_007595705.1 of Streptomyces sp. SAJ15. Classification (GTDB taxonomy): domain Bacteria; phylum Actinomycetota; class Actinomycetes; order Streptomycetales; family Streptomycetaceae; genus Streptomyces. The sequence continues at coordinate 338,084 of NZ_NISY01000001.1, forward strand.
CCACAGGCCCGGGTCGACGGTGTGCAGGGCGCGGGCCAGAACGCCGCGGAGGTTCTGGTTGCCGGCCTCCTCGACGTCGCCCGGCCGGTCCGCGGAGAGCACCACGTCGGTCCAGAAGCGTCGCGAGTCGCGCGGCAGCACCAGGCCCGCCAGCGCCACGGTGGCGGCGAAGGCGGCCGTCGCCACCCCCGCCCGTCGTAGCTCCTCCCGCCCGGCGGGTCGCGCGTGCCGTAGCTCCTCCCGTGGCAGCTCCTCCCGGGGCCGCGGTGACCTCGAGAGGCGCGGTTCCCCGTGCCGTCGGCCCCATGTCCGGCGCCCCCGACGCGCCGCGAGCCCCGCCAGCGCCAGGAACACCACGAACAGCGCCGGGGTGAGCTTGATCCCGGTCGCGATCCCGATGCCCACGCCGGCCCAGCGATGGCCGGGCCGCCCGGTGAGGTCCCACAGCACCAGCACCGCGATCAGGAGATTGATCTGGCCGTACCGCAGGGTGGACCACACCGGCTCGCACCACACCGCGACGGCGGCCACCAGCAGCGCGGCCGCCGGCCGCGGCACCGGGAGGCGGTCGCCGACCAGCCGCAGCGACAACTGGGCCAGGACGGCCACCAGGGCGAGGTTGACCGCCGTCGCCAGCACCTTCACGACACCGACCGCCGGCAGGCTCAGCGGGGTGAACAGCAGGGCCGCGAAGGGCGGATAGGTGGTGGGCAGCTCATAGCGGGTGGCCCGCAGGTCGTACAGGTCCGCGCCGGTCCGCACCGCCCAGCCCTCCGCGCGGTAGACCATCAGGTCGACCATCGAGACCTGCGCGGCCCGTTGCGCCAGCCACAGGCCCGTGAAGGACAGCAGGCAGAAGACCACCGCCCAGAGGGTGGGGCGGCGGCGCGGGAGGGCTTTCACGGGGACTCCACCCTCCAGGGGGCGACACGGGGCGGTCCGCGCGGGCCGCCGGCATCCCGTGACCCGCCGACAGGGGAGCCTCGCCTCCCGGTCACCGGAAGGCGAGGCGGTGGCGAGCGGCAGGATAGCGCGGAATGATCCCGTTTTGCCCTTGAGTAAGCCCCTTCGTGTCTCTCTCCCGGGGTGCCTCTCAGCCCCTCCCGAAGCCGCCCTTCGAGGGAGGCCACACCCCGATGTCGCGGCTCAGACGCGCAGCGCCGCCGCCAGGCGGGTCAGCCCCTCCGAGATCTCCTCCGGGGTGTGCGTGACGAACGACAGGCGCAGCGCCGCCGGGTCCGGCTCGGTGGGGAAGAACGGCGCGCCCGGGACGTAGGCGACGTCGTGCCGTACCGCCGTGCGCAGCAGCTCCGTGGCGTCGTACCCGCGCGGCAGCGAGGCCCAGACGAACATGCCGCCTTCCGGCTCGTTCCACCGCGAACCCTCCGGCAGGGCGTCGGGCAGCCCGGCGAGCAGCGCGTCCCGACGCTCGCGGTAGGCGCCGCGGACCCGTTCGAGGTGGGCGTCCAGATCGGCGACGGTCAGATAGCGCGCCGCGGCCCGTTGGTCCACCGTCGAGGTGTGCAGGTCCGCGGCCTGCTTGGCGACGACGCAGGCGCGGCGCAGGGTTTCGGGGGCCCGCAGCCAGCCGAGCCGCAGCCCGGGAGCCATGATCTTGGAATAGCTGCCGAGCAGCACCGCGCGGTCGGCGACCCGCGGGTCCGCGGCGATCCAGGGCACCGGTGCGCCGGCGAAGCGCAGTTCGCCGTACGGGTCGTCCTCGACCAGCCACAGCCCCCGCCGCAGGGCCACCTCGGCGACCGCGCGGCGCCGCTCGGCGGGGAGGGTGCGCCCGGTGGGGTTCTGGAACGTGGGGATGGTGTAGAGCAGCTTCGGTCGCTCCCGCGCGGTCAGGTCCTCCAACGCCCACGGGTCGAGGCCCTGCTCGTCACAGGGCACCGGGATGACGCGCGCGCCGGCGAAGCCGAAGCACTGGAGCGCGGCGAGGTAGGTCGGGCTCTCCACCAGCACGGTGTCGCCGGGCTCCAACAGGGCCGCCGCCAGCAGTGTCAGGGCCTGCTGCGAGCCGGTGGTGACAAGGAGGTCGTCCGCCCCGGTGGGCAGGCCGCGGGAGGTCAACCGGGCGGCGGTGACGGCCCGTAGGCCGGGGTCGCCCTCGGTCGTGGAGTACTGCAAGGCCTCGCGCGGGCCGGCCGCGAGGACATGGCGGAAGGCGTCGGCGATGCCGTCCGCGTCGAAGAGCTCCGGGGCCGGCAGCCCACCGGCGAAGGAGATCACCTCGGGGCGTGCGGTGAGGGCGAGGATGTCACGTACCGGGGAACCGGCGACCGAGGTGGCGCGGGCGGCGAGATCGGGAACGGCGGTGCGCATGGTGCTCCTTCGCGGCTCGGATGGCCGCAGCCTACGGCGAAGGATTCACCATGCAACGACATCGTCCGGGATGTGGGCGCCGGAGGCCGAGCGGCGGAGCGGGGGGCGAAGGATCGAGGCGCGAACGGCCGCCGATCCGAGGGAGGGGAATTCCGGCCGGGGTGGGGTGGGAAATGCGGAACTCGGCACCCACCCCACCGGCGGGGCGGAAGAGCGCAGCAATGAGCCCCCTCGGCAGGGACGGCGGCCGGTCGAGAGGGCTCTGCGCGGTTGTCGCTAGGGAGACGACAGCGGGTATCAATCGATGTCGAAAGCCCCACGGTTGACGTCCGTCACGAATGCGGACCACGCCTCGGGGGCGAAGCCGAGCGCCGGCCCCTGCGGGTTCTTGGAGTCGCGCACGGCGATCTCAACCGCGGTGGGAGAGGCCACTTCCACGCACGCGCCGGTGGTCGAGTAAGAGGACTTGGTCCACATGCTCTGCTTTCCACGCTGAATAGCCACGTCAACTCCGATGCGTTCGAGGTGTTTCGTTGATGGTGTTCCGCCTCGGTTAAGGAGGCGTGATCGACACTACTCGGCGGCCTCGGATGGAGAATGGGATAGTCACTCGACCGGATGGCATATTCCATCGGCCTCTTCCGTGTGGCAGGCGCGGAGGTGTACTCTCCGGCCCCCCTCGGCAGTTCGGCACGTTATGGATCGGTTTTACCGGGCTTCCAGGTGCTGGCGCGCCGCCTCCAGGACGAACCGGCGGCTCTGCTCCACGTTCAACGCCTGGGCGCGCAGGTGCTCGTACATCATGCTGTAGCTCTGCACGTCGGTGAGCTTCTCCAGGTACAGGTCGCTGGTGACGCCTTCGAGGTAGACCACGCTGGTGTCGGACTCGTCGGAGAACTCCAGAATGGCGAACTGGCCGCTCATTCCCGGGTGCGCGCCCACGTCGTAGGGCAGCACCTGCACGGTCACATGCGGCTCGTGGCTCATCTGGACCAGGTGCTCCAGTTGTTCGGCCATGATGCGCGGGCTGCCGACCACGCGCCGCAGCGCCGCCTCGTCGACGACCGCCCACAGCCGCAGCGGATTGAGCGGGTCGCTGATCCGCTCCTGCCGCTTGAGCCGCACCTGAACGCGCTGGGAGATCTGTTCCTGAGCGGCTTCCGGCAGCACGCCGGTGACGGCCGCCTCCGCGTATCGCGGGGTCTGCAGCAGACCGGGCAATCCCTGTGGTTCATAGATCCGCAGTGATGCCGCGTCGTTCTCGAATCCGATGTAGACGCTGTACGGAACCTCGCCGAACGCATTCCACCAGCCTTGCTGGCGCGACTCCTTGGCCATTTGCATCAGGGAATCGACGAGGTGTTTGTCCTCGACCTTGTAGACCCGGCACAGGTCGCGCACATCGCGCTGACTGATGCTGCGACGGCCGTTCTCCAGTCTGCTGATTTTCGATTGGGAGACCATCAGCTCCTCGGCGACCTCTTCCGCCGTCATGCCCTTCTCCTGGCGGAGCCTGCGCAGTTCTTGACCCAACCGGCGTCGCCTGACGGTGGGGCCGACATTGGACGTCACGGGACGTGCACCTCCGGCTTCGTACTGCTGCCTTCTGCTGGTCAGCAGCCTGCCACCAACGGTCGTGAGCGCGCTGGGAAACGGCCCCACAGAGTGTTCGCCGGGTGCGTTGCTGACGGCCGTAACGAAGCAGGACGTACGAAAGCGGGCACCGTACGCACGCGTGCGCGCGGGGCGGTGGATCGGCCGTCGTCCGGGGCGGCCGGTCCACCACCCCGCGCGCTGACAGCGGCTCCCGTACCGGGTCGGTGGCGACTGTGTCGCGGTCGGGTCGCGGTGGAGCGGATTACTGCCGATTGCTTCGAACTGCTGGTACTGCCGTGCCGATGGCCGTGCCGACGACCCGCGACGCCCTGGGGACGGCGTGCTAACGGGCCCCCACGCGGGCCATGCTCCCGCGGCGGGACGGCTGGGCCGGAACTCCGGCCGTGGCACGCACCGCCGGCTGTCGCGCCGTGGCCGGCGCGCGCCTCGGCTGAGCCGCGACACCGTTCTGCACGTCCATCACGGCGTGCGCCACGAGCCCGCCCATCGGGTCATGCCGGATCAGGTCCCGGAGCCGGGAGCGCGAGGAACGCCCCTCGTTCCCGGGGTAGAGGTGCTTGCCGAGCCCGACCGCGTGGGCCAGGGCGGCGAGTGCCGCGGTCCGCGGGTCCGGCGGCACGCCGGTGCGGATCGCGCTGTCCAGCCGGGTCCTGATCTCCCGGCTGATGGCCGTGTCGGTCGCCTGATAGCGAGTCGTCGGCAGAACTCCGCACATCTGGCCCGCCACGGCATGCACCATGCCGCACCGCTCCAGATGTGTGAGGTAGGTCTGACGCAGCCCCAGCCGGGGCCCGCCGATCCAGTGGACCGCCCGCACCGGGCTGCCACGACGACGCAGCAACTCAAGCGCGGAGTCCAGTGTCGGATCTCCAGTCGGCCGTGGCAGCACCACGGCGATACGATCCCCGTCAGGGGCTATCCGTCCTGCCAGAGCCAGCTCCACTAGCTGCGCCCCGGCAAGACCGAGGTCGAGCGACTGCGGCTGCGCCGTGGTGCCCGTGGCCGGGTCCAAGGCGAGCAGCAGAAGCTCCTCCGGAATTGTTCTGCGGCTCCTGCCCATCCATGCCTCCCCGCGTGGATGAATGACAGGGTGACCCCTCTCACATTGGTCTGTCGAGAGTGCGTGGGGGGTTCGGGTGGGAACCAGCAGGTATGTCGTTCTCGTCTAGCAGGGCGGCGGTGCCCCGGGTGTGCTGTGAATGCGCACCGGTTCGGTAACGACAGCCCCGCTGCGCTGACGCGTAGTGGGGACGCTGGACACTTGATAGAACGCTGCGTGAAATTGCCGTGCCATGAGGCGGCGGGAATCGCCGCGTGACGAGTTTCAAGGAGGTATCGGTGGCGGGCGAGTCCCCCGACACGTCGGAGCAGCAGAAGTCGTCGGGGGAGGCGACTCAGGGCGAACGCGACCCGCGGCTCGCCGTCGCGCGTGAGCGCGGCGCGGCGACCCGCGCCACCGGTGCCGCGGACGGTGCGGCCGGCACCGGCGCGGCAGACGCCGGTGACGACGCGACAGGCGCCGGTGAAGGCGCGGCAGACGCCGGCGAGCCCCCGGTCGACCGCGCGACCGCGGTGCTCAGGACCCTGCGTACGGACGAGGGCGCGACCACGCGTGACGGTTCGCCGGCGGGCGACGGCTCGCCCGTGGGCGGATCGGGCGGCGCGGCCGAAGCGAGCGGCAAGGCCGCCGCGGAGGATGTTCGCGAGCGTGAAGGCGAGGTGGCCGAGCGTGCGGTGGCCCAGCCGGACGGAAAGCCGGACGGCGCCGGCGACGACGTGGAGCCGCTGCCGGTGCGCCCCGGAGGCCGGGGCGGCGACACGGCCAAGGCCGCGTCCGAGGCCGCGAGCCCGGACGCTTCCGCCTCCAGCGGCCGCGCGGGCGTCTCCGCGACGGTCGAGGGCGGCGACGCGCGCCTTCGGGCGGCCGTCGCGGCCTGGGTCTCCAGCGCCAACGAGCCCGCCGACGCCGACACCGCGGGCTCTGCTTCCGACGCTGATTCCGACGCCGCCGCACGCGACGCCGACGCACACGCGGGCAGGACCGCGACGGGCCGCGCCGGCACCGCGGACCGCGCGGAGAACGCGAAGGACTCCGCCGCGCCCCGCGCGGGCGCGGGTTCCGCCGCGACCGGCGACGCGGACGCGGCCAAGGGCACGGAGCGGGGCGCCGACGAGGCAGACAAGAAGGACGCCGAGCAGGCGTCGGCCCGGCGGGTCGACCAGCCGACGGCGTTCTTCGGCGCACTCCGCCAGAAGTCGCCCGACACCGCCGCCGACGCCGCGGCCGACCGCGCGGGCGCGTCCGCCGCCGGCGGCGGCGAGCAGCCCACGACCTCGCGATCGGCCGCCGCTTCCGCTCCCGCCCCCTCCGGTTCTCCCGCCTCCTCCGGCGGCGTCGACCGGGCCACCGCCGTGTTCGGCACCCTGCGAGCCAGGGGCGCCGACGCGGACGCCGACGCGGCGACGAGCGCGGATAAGAAGGAGAGCGCGAGCGCCGGGGGCGTCACCGACCGTAAGGGCGCCGGCACGGATGCCCCGGGCTCCGCCGGCGCGGGCGCCGGCAAGGCGACCGGTCGGCCCGCCGACCAGCCGACCACCGCGTTCCGGGCGCCGCAGGCTCCCGCGGCCGGTTCGGGCAGGGGCGTCGAGGCCGGCAAGGCCGCGGAAGCCGGTCGGGCCGCCGGTGCGGCCGCGTCCGCCGGGGCCGGTGCCGCCGCGGGAACCGGTGCGCCCGCCGCGCCGGGTGGCAAGCCCAGCACCTTCGTGCCGCTGAGGTCCGCCGACGCCCCGGCGCCCGCGCGGCAGGCACCCGCCAAGCCGGCGGCCGCCCGCTCCACCGAGGCCACGCCGGACACGGCGGCCAAGGCGACCGCGCCCGCGAAGCCGACCACACCGGCGAAGCCGGCCGCGCCCGCGAAGCCCGGGGCGGGCAAGGGCGCCCCGGCGCCGCTGCCCGACTTCGAGCGGACCAAGCAGCAGCCGCTGCCGCCCACGCCGGGCGTCGGCGAGCCGGCGCCGCTGGATCTGCTGGCGCAGCTCACGAACACCCCGCCGCCCCCGGAGACGCCCACCCGCACCATTGTGCGGCGGATCAAGATCTGGACCCCGCTGGTCATCCTGCTGGCGATCGTCTTCGTCACCGTGCAGGCGATGCGCCCGCTGCCGACTCCGCAGCTGAAGATCGCCAAGGACTCGGCGGCGTTCACCTTCCAGGGCACGCCGTTCGCCATGCCCTGGCCGGAGGAGGGCCAGGCGGCCGCGGAGGTCCAGGGCGCGGGCATGGTGGGCACCTTCGGCGAGCAGAAGCCGGTGCCGATCGCCAGTGTCACCAAGGTGATGACGGCGTACGTCATCCTCCAGAACCACCCGCTCAAGGCGGACAAGCCCGGCCCGAAGATCGAGGTCGACGCCCAGGCGGGCGACGAGTCGGACGCCACGGACGAGTCCCGGGTCGCCGTCAGCGCGGGGCAGGAGTACAGCCAGCGGCAGATGCTGGAGATGTTGATGATCCCGTCCGGGAACAACATCGCCCGGCTGCTGGCCCGGTGGGACGCCGGCTCCGAGAAGGCGTTCGTCAAGAAGATGAACGACACCGCCAAGAAGCTGGGCATGAAGAACACCGTCTACACCGACCCCAGCGGTCTGTCGGCCACCACCAAGAGCACCGCGGTTGACCAGCTCAAGCTGGCCAAGGAGGTCATGAAGGACCGGACCTTCCGACAGGTCGTGCGCACGGAGAACATCCGGATCCCCGGCCTCAACGACCCGGTCACCAAGGACCGGATCTTCAACAACAACTCCCTGGTGACCACGGAGCCCGGCACCGCCGGCATCAAGACCGGTTCCAGCTCGGCCGCCGGCGGCGCGCTGATGTGGGCCGCCTACAAGACGGTCGGCGGCAAGGACCAGCTGATCCTCGGCGTCACCCTCGACCAGCGCAACCACAACAGCAAGGACCCGAACGCCCACCTGGCCGTGGTCCTGGCCAAGGTCCAGAAGCAGATCTCGGCGACGCGCGGCGCGCTCGTCACGGACACCCTGGTGAAGAAGGGCCAGGTGGTGGGCTATGTCGAGGACGGCCTCGGCGGCCGTACCCCGGTGGTGGCCACCAAGGACCTCAAGGGCGTCGGCTGGGCCGGCCACAAGGTCACGTTCTCCCTCGCCGCGGGCGGGCGGTCGCTGCCGCACACGGCCAAGGCGGGCACCGTCGTGGGCGAGCTGACCGCGGGCGGCGGGCCGGGCAGCGCGAGCGTGCCGGTGGCCCTCAAGAGTGATCTGTCCGAGCCGTCTTTCGGAACGAAGCTGACCAGGGTCGGCTGAGCCGTGCCGGGTCCGTCCGTTCCGCGTTGAGCCCAGCGGTGTGCAGCCGCGCGGCGTTGAGACGTACCACGGTGCGACTCAACGCCGCGCGGCTGTGTGGCGTCCTTCCCTTCACACGAAACACGCGTCTTATGCCTCCCTCACCTCTTTCACCTCCGTCGCCACCCCGGTCGCGTTCTCCCGAGGGCGCGCCCGCGCGGCGCCGCGTGCTAGCGTCGCCAGCGCCTCCGCGCGTGCTCCGCCCCGCCGCGGCGGAACCGGAGCGAACCGGGACAACGTGGATGCGTGGGGGAGATCTCGGGGGTAGACGGGGAGTGCCGCAGTGACGACCGTGGATCCGACGCGGGCCCAGGAGAGCGATAGCGACAAGCGTGGCGCCGCCGCGCGAATACGGGTACCCGGGCCGCGCCGGCCGGAGGCCGACGACTCGACTCCCACCGCCGCCGACGCCGGGGACGCACCCCAGCGCGCCGGCCGTGCGGGGCTGCTCCGGCGCGTAGTCTTCCATCCCGTGCCCGCCGCATTGATCCTCGCAGCGCTGCTGCACCTGCTGTGGGTCGCGCTGCTCGCCAACAGCGGCGGTGACCTGGCGGCGCAGGACGCCTGGGCGGAGTTCGCGCTCCAGCACCCGGACTCGGCGTACAACCTCGCCTGGTACGGCGGCATGCACCCCGTCTCCTACAGCATCATCTCGCCGTATCTGATGGCCGTCCTCGGCGTTCGTACGACGATGATGATCGCGGGCACCATCTCGGCGGGTCTGCTGGCGCTGCTGATGGTGCGCAGCCCGGTGCGCCGGCCGATGTGGCCCACGCTCTACGGGACCTTCGCGCTGATCTGCAACGCGATCTCGGGCCGGGTGACCTTCGGGCTGGGCGCGATGTTCGGCCTCGGGGCCATCGCCGTGATCTTCGCGTGGCCCACCAGGTGGCGCTCGCAGAGGTACACGCACAAGATACTTCGGGCCCTGTTGGCCGCCGTGCTGGCGGCGCTGTCGACCATGTCCAGCCCGGTGGCGGGCCTGTTCGTGGGCGTGGTGGCGGCGGCGCTGTGGCTGTCCAAGCGGCGCCCCGCCGCGTACGCGCTGGGCGTCACCCCGGCGCTGGTGGTCGGCCTGTCGTCCTGGCTGTTCCCGTTCTCGGGCACGCAGCCGATGGGCTTCGCGTCGACGATACTTCCGGTGCTCACCGGCGTCGCGGTGTTCACGCTGGTGCCCAAGGGCTGGCAGACGGTCCGGGTGGGTGGCGCGCTCTACGTCGTGGGCACCCTTCTCACCTGGCTGATCCCCTCCCAGATCGGTACCAACATCACCCGGCTCGGGATGATCTTCGGTGGCGTGGTGCTGGTCGCCGCGCTCCCCTACTACCGCAGGCCCGCCCGCGCGGAGCTGCGCACCACGGTGAACGGCCGCAAGTGGCTCGCGCTGGTGCTGGCGGTGGTCGGTGTGACCACCTGGCAGCTGGTGAAGACCATCGACGACATCATCCACACCACGCCCGCCGCGGCCTGGAACCGGGAGCTGGCGCCGCTGATCGACCAGCTGGACCGGGTCGACGCGGATCGCGGTCGGGTCGAGGTGGTCCCGGTACGCAGCCACCGCGAGTCCTCCGCGCTCGACGACTACGTGAACCTCGCGCGGGGCTGGAACCGCCAGGCCGACCTGAAGCGGAACCCGATCTTCTACGACGATGAGGACGCCCCGCTCACGGCCGCCAGCTACCGGGCGTGGCTGGGCCGCATGGCGGTGCACTACGTCGTGCTGCCCGCGGACGAGCCGGACACGGCGGCCAGGAAGGAGACCGAGCTCATCGCGGGCGGGCTGCCGTACCTCGACGAGGTCTGGTCCGACGCCAACTGGAAGCTCTTCAAGGTCGCCAATCCGACACCGATCGCCGACCCGCCGGCGACCGTGCGGCGTGCCGGTGCTGAGGAGCTGGTCATCTCGGTCGAGTCGCCGGGACCGGTGCTCATCCGCATGCAGTACTCGCCGTGGCTGGCCCTGGTCGACGAAGACGGCGACCGGATCAAGCCGCCCAGCAGTGAGGGCGACGCCCCGCTCGTCAACCGCAACGGCTGTCTGACCCGACAGGTCCAGGAGGCCGAGGAGGGGCAGCCGGAGGACGAGTGGACCGTGCTGCACGCCCCGCGCCCCGGCATCTACCGCATCGGCGCCCCCTACGAGCTGCCGCGCGGCACGCCCTGCCCGGACGGGCTGGTGGAGTAGCCGGCGCCTGGTGACATCCCGACCCGCGCGGTCGCGATCTCGGCCCCCCTCGGGCCGTCATCGCGGCCGCGCGGTCGCGTGGTGCGGGCGTGCCGCGGCGGCGGCCGTGGCTGTGCCCGCGGCGCCCGGCCGGCGCGAGGTCGGCGCGGGGTCGGCCACCCTGGGACGGGGTGACGGGCTTCGCGTGGACGGTGGCGCCCGGTGGGGTGGCGGTGGCGTCCCGCGCGGCGGCGCGCATCCGTGCGACGCGTGACGACGCTCCCCGCGCGGCGGCGCGCATCCGTGCGACGCGTGACGACGCTCCCCGCGCGGCGGCGCGCATCCGTGCGACGCGTGACGACGCTCCCCGCGCGAGCGAGCCGACGGCGCTCCCCGTGCGAGCGAGCTGAGTGGGCTCGCGGGTCCGGGCGTAGCCCGCCGCTACGGGCCGGGACCGCGGCTCCGGGGGGCCGGGGCTATGGCGGGGGCTCGGGGCTCCGGGGGTGCCCGTGGTGCCCGTGGTGCGCGGGCCGGCGACGCGCGCGCGTGCGGGCGGGGCGTCGCGCGGACGCTGGCGGGTGGGGCGTCGCGCGGACGCTGGCGGGTGGGTGTGGGGCCGTCGGGCGGGTGCCCACGCGGTGTCGACGTGCGCGGTCGCGAGTGGGCGCGTACGGCGGGCCCGGCGGCCTTGTCGGTACACCGCCGGCCGGGGCCGGGACGCCCCGCCCGTGGGCATCCCGCCGCTAAGGGCGTACCTCCGTGGTCGCGGCGCGCGTGGACGCCGGCGGGGTGTCGGCGCCGGCGGCAGCTGCCTGCTTGGCCGCGTGCTTGCGGGCCTTGGTGCGGTTACCGCACACCCGCATGGAGCACCAGCGGCGGCTGCGATTTTTGGACACGTCCCAGAACGCCCAGGCGCAGCTGTGCTCGGCACAGCGCTTGAGGCGATGGGCCTCGCCGGTGGCGATCAGCTCGGCCCAGGCGATGGCGAGTCGGGCCAGGGCCTGTCGCGCCGGCGGCAGCTGGGGGACGGGCGCGGAGGCGCCGCCGCCCACCGTCACCAGGACGGGAAGCTCACGCAGCGCGGCGTCGGCCGCCGCCAGGACGGCCGCGTCCGCGCCGTCCCCGACATGGGTCCCGAGCTCCTCGCGGATCCCGGCGCGCAGCCGCAGGCACAGTTCGTGGTCCTCGGCGCCGACCCGGCGGTGGCGATCGGTGAGCCCGCGCTCCCACAGCCAGTCCGCGAGCTGTGCGGGCGTGGAGAGGTCGTCGGTCCCCTCTTCCACGTCGACGGTGTTGGCGAACGCCTCGACCAGCAGGGCCGAGGCCGGGGCCTCCAGCATGGCCACCTCCTCGGCCCCAGCCTACCGCCCTTGGCTAACCAGTCATTCGTTTTGCCGGTAGCGCTGGCGGGGGGTGTCGTGTCAGACTCACCTCTGCGCGCCTTAACCGGTAAAAGTCGATAGCTGGTTATCGATGGACGAGGGGAACCGACGCTCGATGAGTGACCACGCGCCGCGCCCGCCGCGGGCGTCCGCCCGCCGCAACGCCGCTGTACTGCTGCTCTTCACCGCGGTCACCAACCTCGCGGACGGCGTCACCAAGATCGCCCTGCCGCTGCTGGCCGCCCGTGCCTCCGGCTCGCCGGCCCAGGTGACGGCGGTCTCGCTGGCGTTGACGCTGCCCTGGCTGCTGGTCGCGCTCCATGTCGGTGTGCTCGTCGACCGGTTCGACCGGAGGCGGCTGCTGTGGCTGGCCGACGGCATGCGGCTGTCGGCGATCGGGGTGCTGCTCCATGCCGCGGCGACCGGGCGGCCGGGCATCTGGACGCTGTGTGGGGCGGCGGTCGTACTCGGTGTCGCCGAGGTCATCGCCCTCACCGCGGCCGCCGCGCTGGTCCCCGCACTGGTGCCGGAGGACGGGCGGGAGCGGGCCAACGCGTGGCTGGCGGGGGCCGAGACGGTCTGCAACGAGTTCTGCGGCCCGTTCGTCGGCGGTCTTCTGCTGGCCGCGGGCGCGGGGGTCGCGCTCGGTGCGACCTGGGTGGCCTACCTCGCCGCCTCGCTCGTCCTGCTGTTGCTGACCGGCCGCTTCCGCGCGGCGCGCGGCACGGTCGAGTCGGGGGTGGAGACCGGTGGCGAAGCCGAGGTCACGACCGGGACCGCGGCCGGATCCGTGGCGGTGACGGGGACCGCGACCGTGCATCGTCAGATCGTCGAGGGGCTGCGCTATCTGTGGCGGCAGCGGCTGCTGCGCACGATGTCGCTCATCCTCACCGCGCTGTGTGCCTGTTGGGGCGCCTGGTTGGCGCTGATGCCGCTGTACGCCACCGAGACCATGGCGCTGAGCTCGCACGAGTACGGCATGCTGCTCAGCGCGCTCGGGGTGGGTGGGCTGGTGGGGGCGGTCGCCGTCACACGCATCAACCGCTTCTTCGGCCGTCGTCGGGTGATGTTCGCCGACCTTGTGGGCACCTTCGCGATGATGGCCGTGCCCGCCGTGACCACCGAACTGTGGGCCGTCGCGGCGGCGGCCTTCGCGGGCGGCCTGGGCGGCACCCTCTGGTCGGTCAACGCCCGAACGATCAGCCAGCGGATCGTCCCCGACGTCATGCTCGGCCGCTGCAACGCGGTGGGACGCCTGTTCAGCTGGGGGGCCATGCCGGTGGGCGCGGGGCTGGTGGGGCTGCTGGCCCAAGGGCTCGGCGCGCGGGTGGCGTTCCTCGCCTTCGCCGCCCTGGTGGCCGTCTCCGTCGTGCCGTTTCTGCGGGTCATGACGCCGGCCGAGCTCGACGGTGGTCGAGCCCGGCCGGCGGGGGACGGTGTGCGGGGCGTACCGAGCGCGGTCAGCGCACCGCCACGGTGAAGGCGGCGGAGTAGGTGGAGCCGCTCGCCATGCGCAGCTCGTTCTTGCCCTTGGCGCCGAGCTTGACGCGCAGGCTGTAGGCGCCGCTCTTGTTGACCACGGTGCTCGCCGGCAGGGTGACCCACTTGCCGCGCTGCTTCTGCTGGAGGGAGACCTTGCTGCCCGCCTTGATGCCGGTGGTCTTGCCGGTCACCCGGAACTCCTGCCAGGCGCGCACGATGTCCACCGACGACTTGGCGGTGATCGTCGTCTTGGCCTGCGGCTTGGCCGGGGCGGTCTTGACCGGGGCCGAAGTGGCCGCCATCGCGGTGGCGGCACCGCCGGTGAGGAGGGCGGCGGCGAGGGTGGCGGCGACGGCCAGGCGGTGCGTGCGCTTCATGGTGGTTCCTCCCGTGTCAGCACGTTTAACCGAACTTCGCCCTGATAGATGGGGACACATGAGGATGGGTTGCCTGGTGTGGCACGGGTTTTTCGAGCGCCTCCGGTGCTTTGCCGGGCCTTTGCCTGCGGGCGCTCAGCCGAGGTCGAAGGCGTTCGGCAGCCCCAGGCGGAAGCGGGTCTCGTCATGTCGCTTGAGCCCGGCCAGCTCCGGGGGCTGGAACAGGGTCTGGACGGTGCAGGGCGTGGCGCCGGACCCGTCGGCCTTCAGCAGCGCGTTGGCCGCCGCGCGGCCCGTCTCGTTGGCGCCCTCCATGGTGGCCAGGTCCATGTCGTTGACCACGTAGTCGCCGGCGAGGAAGAGGTTGGGGACGGCGGTGTGCGCGGTGGGGCGGTTGTGCAGGGTGCCCGCCGGGTGGACCAGCAACTGCTCGTCATTGGTCGGGCGCGGCCCACCGAGGCCCTCCACGGCCGGGTCCATGAACCAGGAGTGGATCAGGTCGTCGCGCAGCACCGCGCGGCCGCTGTCGTTCAGCGCGGCCTTGATCTGCGCCCAGACCTCCTTGACGATCTCCTCCTTGGTGCACTGCTTGGCCGTCTTCCCGTACAGGATCCCGGGCTGGTCCCACTCCGAGACGATGGTCGAGAAGCAGTCGGCCGCCGTGCCGTCGCCGTAGTCGGCGGCGAAGTCGCGGCCGGGCCACATCTGCGCCTGACTGATGGAGGTGATCGCCCAGGGGGAGTCCAGGTAGTTGACGTGCCCGTGCACGATCGGGGTGCGCTCGCGCAGATAGAACTGGACGCCGGTCATCCAGTCCGTCATCAGCGCGTCGCAGCGGCCCAACTGCGGGTCCGCGGCGCGTAGTCGCGGCCCCCAGGTCCCCCGGGCGTGCTCCACCGGCAGGGCGCTCACGTAGTAGTCGGCGGTGACCGTGCGGCGGGTGCCGGTCGCGGCGTCCTCGACGACCGCGCCGGTGATCTGCCCACTCTCGTAGCGCAGTTCGCGCAGGGGTGAGCCGGTCTCGAAGCGCACACCGTGCGCGCGCAGGTAGCGCAGCCAGGGGTCGATCCACGCCTCGTTGGTCGGAGCGTTGAGCACCCGGTCGGGCTCGCCGTCGTTGCCGCGGCCGAGGAAGGAGAAGAGGAACGCCTCGAAGATGTGCGCCACCGTGTGGGTGCTGGCTTCCTCCGCCTTGGTGGCCACGATGTTGCGGGTCAGCCCGATGGCCAGCAGCCGTTGGTAGTCGGCCGACATCCGCTCGGCCTTGATGTACTCCCACCAGCGGGTCCGCTCCCACTGCTCGACGCGACGCCGCTCGCTGCTGGTCAGGTAGACGAGCAGTCGCTGGGCGAAGTAGACGACCTCGGAGGCGGGCAGTCGGAGCGTGGTGTCCAGCAGTCCGGTGAGCATCTGGAGCAGGGCGTCGGGGGTGAGCCGGGAGGGCGGAGCCTCCACCGAGCGGAAGGGGAGCCGCAGGTCCGGGCGGCCGCCCGAGCGCGCGAAGAGCTCCTCGGCCACGTCGACGAGGTTGTCCTTGCAGCCGTTGCGGTTCCCGGGGAAGGGAATGCGGCTCAGCGTCTCGGGGAGGTTCAGGTAGAAGCCGGGGAAGAACCGGAAGCCGTGCTCGCCGGGGAGCGGGAGGCGCCCGCCGCGCCCGGTGCCGGGCACATCCATGCTGCGCGCCTTGCCGCCGAGAGCGCTCTTGCGCTCGTAGACGGTGACCCGGTAGCCGCGCTCGGCCAGTTCATGGGCCGCGGTCAGCCCGGCGGTGCCGGCCCCGAAGATCGCCACCGTACGCGGGGACCGGCCCGCGCGGGGGGTGGCGGCCGTGGCCCGGGGCGCGGAGAGCGGTACCTGGGCGGCGGTCGCGACCACCCCTGCCGCTCCTGCCGTTGCGAGAAAGCTCCGCCGACTCCTCGCGTCGTCGCGGTCGGTGTGTTCGTGGTTGCCTGCGGTGATGGCCATGGAGCCCCCTGGTGCCCGTTGAGACGGTCGCGTTGGTCATGTCCATGAAGCGCGGCGAAGTGTAGGAGCGCCGCCGTCAAGGAGGAAGGAGTGAAGCGAAAGCCGTTGCGGGGAAGGCCGGGACGGAAGCCGTCCGAGGGGTCGGGGCTCGGGGATCGGGCTCGGCGTGCGGAAGGAGTCCGAGGGTCGGTTCGGGGGCCGGGAGGCTGTCGGGGGGAGTGAGGTCGCGGAGCAGCCGAGGGCCTTAAACCTAGATTCGAACGTACCGTCCAGCGTTTCTCCAGCAGGCGGTGGATGTCCTCCTAGCGGTGGCGGGTGCGCCGCTCCAACACCACCGACGTGTCGTCCGACGCGGCCCCCGGTGTCCCGTCCGCCGCCAGCTCCGCCCGGTCCGTCGGTGCGCCATCACCCGGTAGGTCGGCCCTCCGGCCTCCTGACGCAACTTGCGCGGCTCGTAGGCGAAGCGCTGAACCGGACCCGCGCTCGGATCCACCGGCCTCTCACGGCGGCCCACCCGTTCTCCCCTTTTGTCCCTCACTTGTTGCCCTGCTCCCCCTCGCACCCCCGGCCACCAGCGCTTTCGTCATTGTTCAGTGCTTCGGAAGACGGCTGCTGAACAACCGTACAGCCGCTGGAATGGCGGAGCGGTCGCGCCGCAGCGCCCCCGCGGGGAGGAGCGCACGGGCCCGTCCGCTGACGTCTACGTGAAAGGCAGCAACGTGAAAAAGATGATCCGTACCCGCGGGGTCCGCGGTGCCATGGCGGCGTGTGCCGCGTTGACGCTGGCCGCGAGCGCGGCGCCGGCGTTCGCGACCGCGGCCCCGTCCACTCCGTCCGGGGCCTCGCCGCACGCCTCCGGGTGGAGCGAGTCGAAGGTGACGCCGGGCAACGCCACGCTCAGCGCCACCACCCGGCCTGACGCGCACACCACGTGGGTGGCGGGCATGCGGTTCGTCCCCAAGGGGGAGAACGACTTCGTGTTCGCGCCCACCTTGTGGGAGCGCGACGAACGGAAGGGCCCCGGCTGGAAGCAGGTGCGGACCGCGCCCATGCCCCTGTCCTACGACGTCCGGTTCAACGACGTCGACGCCTCCTCGCCGCGCAACGCCGTGCTGGGCGGCGACTACACCGACCAAGCCGGCGGCGTGGTGACCCAGCTCTGGAACGGCAAGGCGTGGAAGTCCGCTGTCGCTCTGGTGCCCCGGGGGACCATCAACGGCGGGATCCTCTCCGTCGGCACCCGCGCTCCCGGCGACGCCTGGGGAGTGGGCTGGGCGCAGGTCGGCCCCCGTCAAGACGGGATGATCTGGCACTGGGACGGCACCCGCTGGAAGGCGCAGAAGCTGCCGGACATCGGTGAGGGGGACAAGGGCGGCTGGGGACTGGACGGCGTCGCCGTGCTTGCCGACGACGACGTGTGGGCCGTGGGCAGCACGGGCTTCCCCGAGCCCGAGAAGCCGGTGCTGCTGCACTACGACGGCAAGAGCTGGAGCAAGGTCGCCGTTCCCGGCGTCGGTGCCGCGCGCGCAGGGCTGAAAACGGTCGCCGCCGGACCGGACGGTCAGGTGTGGGCCGTGGGTAAGAGCCAAGCTCCTGACGGCTCCTCACGGGCGCTGGCGCTGCGCTACGACGGCAAGAAGTGGACCAACGTCCCGCTGCCGAAGGGGACCAGGGGACTTGCATCGGTCACCATCAGCCAGGGTGACCCCGTCGTCCTGGTGGCAAAGACGAAGCACGCCGGCAGCACCGTGCTCCGCCGCACCGGCGGAAAGTGGGTGCCCATGAACCTCCCGGGTGGTGCCGAGCGGTTCGGCGGGGACGACATCACGGCCTCGGGCCGGACCATCGACATCCCCGGCAATCACCCGGCCAAGGGCTCGCAGTGGGTGGGGCCCGGCTCGGTGCTGACCGCGCGCCGGTAACCGCGCGCGAGAGGGGGATGGGCCGATGGAGGCCCATCCCCTTCCGTCGATCCCGGGCAACCTGGGGACGGTCCGGCAGGTCCTCACCGGACGCATAGCCGGATCGCAGGCAGAGGCTCGGTCACGCGATCCGCCTCACCACATAGGACACGGTCTTAGGGGGCTGGCGGGAGAGTCGGCGGTGGAAAGGAGCCGGTGACCTCGGAGGGTCGGCGGTTGAAGGGAGCCGGTGACCTCGGAGGGGCGGCGGTCGAAGGGAACCGGTGACCTCGAAGAGCCGTCTGGGGAGGTCGGCCAACCGAGGGAAGGCCGGCGGCCGAGGCGGAGCCGCCGGCCGAGGGGCCCGGCGCGCCCGGGAGGGGCTAGCCGAGCTCCTCCAACAGGTCCAATATCGCCTGCCCGTACTTGGTCAACTTGCTTTCGCCGACGCCGCTCACCGTGCCCAGTTCGGCCAGTGAGGAGGGCCCCGCGATCGCGATCTCGCGCAGCGTCGCGTCATGGAAGATGACGTACGCGGGGACGCCCTGCTCCTTGGCCGTGGCCGCGCGCCACGCGCGCAGCTGCTCGAAGACCGGCAGCGCCTCCTCGGGCAGGTCCACGGGGGCGGCCTTGCGGCCCTTGGTCGCCTTGTCTGCCCGGTCACGCCCCGCGCGGGCGACCTTCTCCGGCTCGCGCCGCATCGGCACCTGGCGCCGGCCGCGCAGCACCTCGGCACTGGCGTCGGTGAGCACCAGCGTGCCGTAGTCACCCTCCACGGCGAGCAGGCCGGCCGCCAGTAGCTGGCGCACGACGCCGCGCCACTCGCCCTCGCGCAGCTCGGTGCCGATGCCGAACACGCTCAGCGCGTCATGGTCGAACTGGATGACCTTGGCGGTCTTCTTACCGAGCAGGATGTCGATGATCTGGCCCGCGCCGAACTTCTGGTTCCGCTCCCGCTTGAGCCGGACCACGGTCGACAACAGCTTCTGCGCGGGGACCGTGCCGTCCCAGGACTCGGGCGGGGTGAGGCAGGTGTCGCAGTTGCCGCAGACCTCGCTCTTCTCCCCGAAGTACCCCAGCAGTTGGACGCGGCGGCACTCCACCGTCTCGCACAGCGCGAGCATGGCCTCCAGGTGCGAGGCGAGACGGCGTCGGTGGGCGTCGTCCCCCTCGGAGGTGTCGATCATCTTGCGCTGCTGCACCACGTCCTGGAGCCCGTACGCCAGCCAGGCGGTGGACGGCAGTCCGTCGCGCCCCGCGCGGCCGGTCTCCTGGTAGTAGCCCTCCACCGACTTGGGCAGGTCGAGATGGGCGACGAAACGCACATCGGGCTTGTCGATGCCCATGCCGAAGGCGATCGTGGCGACCATCACCAGGCCGTCCTCGCGCAGGAAGCGGGCCTGGTGCGCGGCGCGCGTGGCCGCGTCCAGCCCGGCGTGGTACGGGAGCGCCTCCACGCCGTGCTCCACCAGCCAGGCGGCGGTCTTCTCCACCGACGCGCGGGAGAGGCAGTAGACGATCCCGGCGTCGCCGGGGTGCTCGGCGCGCAGCAGCTCCAGCAGCTGCCGCTTGGGCTCCTGCTTGGACGTGATGTGGTACTGGATGTTCGGCCGGTCGAAGCTGGCCACGAAGTGGCGCGCGTCCTGAAGCTGGAGCCGGGAGGCGATCTCGGCGTGGGTGGCCTCGGTGGCGGTCGCGGTCAGCGCGATCCGGGGCACGGTCGGCCAGCGCTCGTGGAGTGTGGACAGCGCCAGGTAGTCCGGCCGGAAGTCGTGGCCCCACTGGGCCACGCAGTGCGCCTCGTCGATCGCGAACAGCGCGATGGTGCCCCGGTCCAGGAGCGCCAGGGTGGACTCGACGCGCAGCCGCTCCGGCGCCAGATAGAGCAGGTCCAGCTCGCCGGCGAGGAACTCGGCCTCGACCAGCCGCCGCTCGTCCAGGTCCTGGGTGGAGTTGAGGAAGCCCGCCCGCACGCCGAGCGCCCGCAGCGCGTCCACCTGGTCCTGCATGAGCGCGATGAGCGGGGAGACGACGACGCCGACGCCGCCGCGCACCAAGGCGGGGATCTGGTAGCAGAGCGACTTGCCGCCGCCGGTCGGCATCAGCACCAGGGCGTCCCCGCCGGCTATCACCTGCTCGATGATCTCCTGCTGATCGCCTCGGAACGAGTCGTAGCCGAAGACGCGGCGCAGCACGCGCAGGGCGGCGTCGCCGGTCTCGGGAACGGCCTCGGAAACGGGGTCGAGATCGCGGGAAGTCACGCGGGCAATTCTATGAGGGGGGTACGACAGCGCGTCCGGCGTTTGCCCGAGGTGGCGGGGGCCGGGTGGGGCGGGGTGGCCCCCGGGGCGCCGCGCGTCACCCACGGGCGCGGCCGGGGGCGTGGTGTGCGGGCTCCGTGGCCGGGTCGGACTCCGCCGGGTCGGGACGCGCGGCCGGGTCGGGGCCCGGTCCGGCCATGCGGCGGATGACGCGGCGCAGCTGGTCGGCGTAGCGCTCCCGGAACTCGCGGGAGTCGGGGTCGAGGCCGTAGATGCGGCCCACCGCGTGCCGCATCGCGACGGGGGCCGCGACCAGGGCGTAGCACATCAGCATCACGGCCTCGGGCTCGAACTCGTCGGCGAGCTCGCCCGCCGCCTGCCGACGCCGCAGGTCGGACAGGTCCTCGCGGTCCTCGCCCCCCTCGCTCCCCGCCTCGTCGGTGAGCGACCGCCAGACGTGAAGCCGGGTGCCGCGTGGATCGGCGAACGCGTCGTCGAGGTAGCGCAGGACGAGTTCGTCCAGGGGAACGGAGGACTCGTTGAAGGTCGCCTCGTGTGCCAGCCACTGGCGGCCCAGTTCGACGTAGAGCCCCTCCTTGCCGCCGAAGTAGTAGTTGATCAGCTGCTTGTTGAGGCCGGCCCGATCGGCGATGTCCTGCACCCGGGCGCCCGCGAACCCCTTCGAGGCGAACTCGTCCTTGGCGGCCTCCAGCAGCAGCCGCCGGGAGCGCTCGGCGTCGAGCTTTCGGGCGTCGGGGGCTGGGGCGCGGCGGGGGCGCTTGGGCGTCTCGGGCATCTCGCTCACGGGTTCAGACTAGCCCGGCGTCCGCCCTCTTATCCATATGGCTGGTTGACAAGTTCAACCGGATGGTTGAACCTGGTGGAGGATCAAGAGCGTGGCAAGACGAAGCAGCGAAAGACGAGGAGTGACGTCGTGATCGTGGTGACCGGAGCTACCGGAAACGTCGGCCGGTATGTGGTGGACGAGCTGGTCGAGGCGGGGGCGAAGATCTGCGCGCTGACCCGCGATCCCGAGGTGGCGCGGATGCCCGCCGGGGTGCGGGTGGCGCGCCCCGGCGACCTGCCGTTCGACGGCGTCACGGCCGTCTTCCTCAACCCCGTCGTGCTGTGGGGCAGCGGCCCGGAGGAGTTCCTCCGCCAGGCCGTCTGGCACGGCGTGCGGCGCATCGTGACCCTCTCCTCCGCCGCGGTGGTGGAGGCCGGGCCGGGGAACCAGATCGGTGAACACCATCGCGCGTTGGAGGTCGCCATCGAGGCCACCGGCCTGGAGTGGACGCATCTGCGACCTGGGGCCTTCGCCTCCAACGCCGGGCAGTGGGCGGGCCAGATCCGTGCCGGGGACGTGGTGCGCGGTCCGTATGCCGAGGCCCAGCTCGCCCCCATCCACGAGGCCGACATCGCGGCGGTCGCCGCCCGCGCCCTGCTCGCCGACGACCTCGTCGGCCGCACGCCGGTCCTCAGCGGGCCCCAGTCGATCACCCAGGCCGAGCAGGTCCGCATCATCGGCGAGGCCATCGGGCGTCCGCTGCGCTATGAGGAGCTCAGTCGGGAGGCCGCCCGCGAGGCGATGACCGGCGGGCATGTGTCGGCGGAGATCGCGGACTCGCTGCTCACCATGTTCGCCGCGTCCGTCGGTCGCCCGGCCGAGATCTCCCCGGAGACCGAGCGGATCACGGGCCGCCCGGGGCGCACCTTCGCTCAGTGGGCCGCCGACCATGCGGCTGACTTCTCCTGACCGGCCGTCCGCCGCCCGGCGGTCGGCGCCGGTCCCCGTCGCGGCCTGCGGCGGGCCCGCCGCCGGTCCCTCCGTGCCGGGCCGTCCGGAGATGCCCGCCGTGTGCGGTGTGCCGGGCCCGTCTGGTCCGCCTGGCCGGTGCGGCTCGCCAGGCGCCCTCTGTCGGACAGGGCCGCCGTCCTGTACGCCGGGACCACAGGCGTCCGGCGCCCTCGGTCGGCCAGGGTCGCCGCCCCGTACTCCGGGTGGACGGGGCCGGATCGGCTCGGCCGGGGCGTCTGGCCTGGCCGGTCCGCCCGGTCGGTTCGGTCCGGCCATCCGAGTCGGTCTGCCCGACCTCCTTGGTCGGCCCGGTGTCCGCAGTCGGCCTGATGCCCATGGCCGGCCCGGTGCCCATGATCGGCCCGGTGGGCTTGGCCTCCCTGGGTGGCCCGGCGCGCCACGCTCGCCTGGCCCGCTCGGTACGCCCGGTATGCCACGCACGCCTGGCCCGCTCGGCTCGGCCGGCGCATCTGGTCGGGCCGGTCCGCCCGGTCGGTCGGCCGCTCCAAGCGGCCTACCCGCTCCCATCGGCCCGCCCGCTCCCAGCGGTCCGCCCGGTTGGGATGGTCCGCGCGGGGCGCCGTCACCCGGTTCGCCCGAGCGGGGTGGTCTAGGACGCCGCCTTCGGCTTGCGTCGAGCCGCGGTCTTCTTGGCGGCGGCCGTCTTCTTCGCGCGGCCCGAGGCCGTGCCACCCGAGGCCGCGCGCTTCTTCGCGGCGGAGCCGGCGGCGCGGCCGCCGGTGGCCTTCTTCGCCGTGGACGCCGCCTTCTTCGTCGCGGCGGGCTTCTTCTCCGCGGCGGCCTCCTTGCGGCCGCGGCCGCGCAGCGGGGTGACCGTCGCCTCGGTCTCGCCCGCCACCTCCTCGCCCTCCTCACCCCGGGCCTTCCGGGCCGAGCGGACGCTGTCCTGGAGGGCCGCCATGAGGTCGACCACCTTGCCGGTGGGGGCCGGCGCCTCGCCCAGCTCGGCCGCCGGGGTGGCCCCCGCGACCTTCGCCGCGACGAGTTCCTCCAACGCCTCGTGGTACTCGTCGTGCAGCGAGTCCATGTCCACCTCGCCGAGGGTGTCCATCAGGGTGTCGGCGAGATCGAGTTCCGCGTCCTTCACCGTCACCTTCGCCTGCGGGGCCAGGCCGGTGGCGTCCCGGATCTCGTCCGGCCACAGCAGCCGGTGCATGGCGATGGTGTCGCCCACCACGCGCAGCATGCCCAGCCGCTCCCGTCCCCGGTGGACGTACTTGGTGATGGCGACCTTCTCGCTGCGCTTGAGCGCCTCGCGCAGCAGGACATAGGGCTTGGCCGACGTGGTCCCGTGGGCGCCGAGGTAGTAGGCGTCACCCATCTGGAGGGGGTCGATCTGGCTCGCCGGGACGAACGCCTCGATCTCCAGGGAATGGGTGGTGGGCAGCGGCAGCGCGGCGAGGTCGTCGTCGGTGATCGGGATCAGGCTGCCGTCGGCGTCCTCGTACGCCTTGCCGATCTCGGCCGAGTCGACGGTCTCGTCCTCCAGTTCGCATACCTTGCGGTAGCGGATGCGGCCGTTGTCGGTGGTGTGGATCTGCCGGAAGGAGACCGCGTGGTCCTCCGTGGCCGGGTACATCTTGATCGGGATGCTGACCAGGCCGAAGGAAATGGCCCCATTCCAGATAGATCGCATAGATGGTCCCTTCAAATCCTTCAGGTCCCTTTTATGAGATTCTCATCGTATGTCGCCGATCACAGAGGTGGAGGGGCGACGGGTCGTCCTGCGCAATCTCGACAAGGTCATCTATCCGGCCAGCGGCACCACCAAGGGCGAGCTGCTGCACTACATCGCGGCGACCGCCGAGGTGCTTCTCCCACATGTGCAAGGTCGCCCGGTGGCGTTCCTGCGCTACCCCGACGGGCCGGACGGCCAACTGTTCTTCACCAAGAACCCGCCCCCGGGCATCCCCGACTGGGTGCGCACCGCCGAGGTCCCCCGCTCCGAGGGCGAGACCGCGCGACAGGTGCTCATCCAGGACCTGCCCACCCTGATGTGGGCGGCCAACCTGGTGGTCGAGTTGCACGTCCCCATGTGGCGGATCGACGACGGACACGCCCTCGCGGACCGGATCGTCTTCGATCTGGACCCCGGTCCGCCGGCGACCATCGTGGACTGCTGCGCCGTGGCCGTGTGGCTGCGCGAGCGGCTGGCCGCCGACGGTCTGGACGCCTGCGCCAAGACCAGCGGCTCCAAGGGGCTGCACCTGCTGGCGCCGCTGCGACCGACGCCGTCACGGGAGGTCAGCGCCTATGCCAAACGGCTGGCGATCGAGGCGTCGCAGGCGCTGCCCGGCCTGGCGCTGTACCAGATGAAGCGCTCGCTGCGGCCGGGGAAGGTCTTCGTCGACTTCAGCCAGAACGCCGCGGCGAAGACCACCGCCGCCCCGTACACCGCGCGGGCCCGCGCGCGGCCCACCGTCTCGGCACCGGTCACCTGGGAGGAGGTGGTCGGCTGTCGGCGCCCGGAGCGGTTGGAGTTCACCATCGACGACATGGCCGGGCGCCTGGAGCTCCACGGCGACCTGCTGGGCCCGCTGCTGGACGCCCGCCGCGCGGGCGCGGTGCCGGCGCCGTGATCGCCGCCCCGGCCGTGACCCCGCCGGTGCGGGTGGCGCTGGCGCGCCCCATCCAGACGTTCCCGACCCCGGCAGCCGGCCGGCGGCTGGCCTACGAACCGAAGTTCGACGGCCACCGCGTGCTGATCTTCCGGACCGAGGAGGAGGTGTTGTTGCAGGCGCGGTCCGGGCGCATCATCACCCGTGCCTTCCCCGACCTCGTCACGGCGGCGCTCCGGCTCCCGGCCGGGGTGGTGCTCGACGGCGAGGTCGTCGTCTGGACCGAGGGCCGCACCGACTTCGCCGCCGTGCAGCAGCGCGCCGCCGCGCCGCCCGCCCGCGCCGCCCGGCTGGCCCGCCGCCGCCCCGCCTCCTACGCCGCGTTCGACCTGCTGGCGGCGGAGGGACGGGATCTGCGGCCGCGCCCGTACGGTGAGCGGCGTGCCGCCCTGGTGGCGCTCCTGGAGTCGCACGGCCCGCCGATCCAGCCCGTGCCTATGACCACCGACCGCGGCGAGGCCGCGGAGTGGTACGAGAGCCTCCGCGCGGTGGGCGTCGAGGGGCTGGTCGTCAAGGACCTGGCGCAGCCGTACCGCGCGGGTCGGTACTGGCTCAAGCTCCGCCACTCCGACACCCGGGACGCGGTGGTGGTCGGTGTGGTGGGGCCGCGCTACCGCCCCCGCGCCCTCGCGCTCGCCCTCCCCGGCGACGACACCCCGGTCGTCTCCACGCCGCTGGACGCGGCGCTGCGCGCCCGACTGGCCGAGCCGCTGCGCCGGTTGCAGCGGGACGCGCCGGACGCGCGGGACGGAGCGTCGGCGGCCGAGGGAGCCGAGGCCGACGAGGACGCGGAGGCCGCGACCGACGTGGCCGTGGCGCCCGATGCGCCTGAAGCGATCGCGCACGACATGGTCGGCGCGGAGGTCGCCTACCGCCCCGTCCCGCCCGAACTGACCGTGGAGGTCCGGGCCGACACCACCCCGCGGCACGCGGCGGTCACGGTCATCCGACTGCGCACGCCCGAGTGACCCCCGAATGACCCTGACTGACCCCGACTGATCCCCGGCCGGCACCCGCCCTGTCAACGCGACCGCCGCTGAACGTGACCGCTCGCTGAAAGGCGACCGCACGCTGAACGTTGCCGCACGCCCGGCACGCCCGGCACGCCCGGCACGCCCGGCACGCGCGGCCGAGCGCTCGGCGACCCGTTCGCCGAGGGGCGCTCGACCGCCGCGCGAGCCCTCCCGTACCACCGCGCGACCCCTTCCCTCGCCGCCGCGCGACCTCTCCTCGTGCCGTCGTCCAGCCGCCTCGCGACCGATACCGGACCGAATTTCGACCGCGGCCCATCTCCGCGGCGTAGATGTGGAACAGAGGGTGACCGGTCGCGAGTTGACATGAGGGGTGGGCGCAATCGCTGAAGGAGACACGATATGTGCGGAAGCTGCGGCTCGACGGATGGCCACCGACTCAACAACGGAAACTGGCAGTGCCACATATGCGGCTCGGTCACTGCCGGATGAGCAGGACCGCATCGCCTGGGAGGCGATCGACGCGGAGACCCGGGACCGGCTTCCCTTCGTCTCGCCGGAGGACTTCACCGTCACCGCGGGAGACGAGACCGTGGCGACCAACTGGCGGCGCTTCCACACCACGTTGAGCCGGGCCGCGTCCTTCGAGGCACTCTAGGCCGGCGGCCGCGTGGCCTGGGTGCGATACGGCGGCATACGAGCGTCGCTCAAGCCGGGGGATCTCGTTGGGATCCGATCCCGGGGGGTCGAACGGCGATCCGTGCGACTCCCGTTCCCCGGGCGATGGTTCCGGCGCCAACTCCTGCCGCTGACGGTCGAAACCGCCGGGGATTGTAGAAGTAGCGCACGCCGCACCGCAAGGGGAAAGGGAAGTCTTGCCACTCTCCCTCGCGTTGTGTGATGTGGCCGATACGCTTCGTGGATGGCGTCATTCCTACGTGCGGCGGCCGCTTCCGACGGGCGAGTTCCGAGGGCACTGGAGCGGGAGGCCGAGTGGGCCGCCGTCCGGGCCCGGCTGGATGACCTGGGCGGTTGGTCCCCCGCCGGTGTGCAGCGACCGAAGGCCGACCGCGGCGGACTGCTGGTGTTCACCGGCCCGGCCGGGGTCGGCAAGACCACGGTTCTGGCCGAAGTGCGGCGGCTCGCCGCCGAGCGCGAGTGCGTCGCGCTGTTCGCCCGGGGCGGCGAGCGGGAGCGCGCGGTCGCTTTCCACGTCGTGCGGCAGCTGCTGCAACCCCTGCTGGCCTCCTACCCCGAGGCCGAACGCCGGGAGTTGCTGGGAGCCTGGTACGACATCATCGGCCCCTGTGTGGGGCTGTGCCCCGTCGAGGACGGTGCGGCCCCGGACCCGCAGGGTGTGCGCGACGGCCTGGACTGGGTGCTGATCAACGTGGCGGTGCAGCGCGGCCCGTTGGTGCTGGTGCTGGACGACGCGCACTGGGCGGACCCGGAGTCGCTGGCCTGGCTCGGCGGCTTCACGTCCCGCCTGGATGAGCTTCCGGTGCTCATGGTGATCGCCTGCCGCACCGAGGACCACCCGACGGCGGCCGCCGAGACCGCCGACGTCACGGAGCTCGACGAGCTGGTCGCGGGCAGCGGCGCCCGCCCCTACCGACTGGCCCCGCTGAGCCCCGGCGCGGTGGCCGAGCTGGTCCGGGCCGATATGGGCGCCGAGGCGGAGGACGCGTTCTGCCAGGGGGTGTGGCAGGCCACCGAGGGCAACCCCTTCCGGACCCTGGAGCTGATCGCCAAGGCCAAGGGGCAGGAGCTGTCCCCGACCCGCGAGAACACCGGCCTGCTGCCGTCCATGGCCGCCGCCACCGACGAGAGCGTGGTGGCGCGGCTGGAGCGGCTCGACTCCTCCGCCGTACGGCTGGCCCGGGCCGCCGCCGTGCTCGGTGCGGAGGCGTCGCCGAGCCTGGTGATGTCGATAGCCGGCATGGGCCCGGCGGAGGCCGCGGACGCCGCCGAACGGCTCTGCGCCGCCCGTCTGGTGAAGGACACCCCCAACCTGGAGCTGGCCCATCCGCTGATCGCGACGGCGATCTACCGCTCGATCCCGGCGGCCACGCGCGTGGCGCTGCACGGCAAGGCGGCCTGGGACCTCATCGAGTCCGGGCAGGGCGCGGCCGCCGCCGCGCGGCATCTGATGGAGATCCACCCGGAGGACGACCCCTGGGTGGTCGGCCAGCTCCGCGAGGCCGCCATGGAGTATCTGCGCACCGGAGCGCCCGACGCCGCCCGCCGCTGTCTGGAGCGGGCGCTGCGCGAGCCGCCGCTCCCGGAGCTGCGGGCCACGCTCCTCTACGAACTCGGCTGTCCCGCGCTGTGGCACGACCCGGCGACCGCCGTGAACAACCTGCGGTCGGCGCTGGAGGAGGCCGGCCCGGACGGCGCGCTCCGCCAGGGCATCGTCATCCGGCTCGCCCGGGCGCTCGCCTACTGCGACCGGATGCCCGAGGCGGTGGGCCTGCTGGAGGAGGAGGCCCGTGCGACCACCGACGCCCCGACCCGACTCCGGCTGCACACCGAGCACTTCATGATGGCCGCGTTCAGCTCCCAGGACCAGGACACCCCCACGCACTCGCGTCGGCTGGCCAAGCTCGCCGAGCGGCTGACCGGACACGACCAGACCGAGCGCTACGTCTTCGGGCTGCGCGCCTGGGACGCGATGCTGCGCGGCGAGCCGGCCGCCGTGGTGCTGGACTACGCCGAGCGTGCCCTGGCCGACGGCATGAACTGGACCGACGAGCAGTGGGGCTTCGAGGTGCCGGCGCTGGTCGGGCTGACCTTCCTCTACTGCGACCGGCCCGACCGCGCGGAGGAGCTCTTCACCATCGGCGTCGCGGAGTTCGAGCGACAGGGCCAGCGCGGCGTGCCGCTGGCCTTCGGCTACTCCTTCCTGGGCTACATCCACTTCCGCGCGGGCCGGCTCACCGACGCGGAGGACTTCGCCCGGCTCGGGCTGCGGCTGGCCGGCCGCGCCGCGCCCGGCGCTCCCGTGCACTGGTACGCCGTCGGCAGCCTGATCGAGATCCTGCTCGCCCGCGGCAAGACGGAGGCGGCCGAGGACCTCGCCGCGCGGCACGACTTCGGCAGGCCCTTCCCGTCCGCGGTCACCATCCCGGACGCCCAGTCCGTCGGCGCCGAGCTGCTGCTCGCGCGGGGCCGGGTCAAGGAGGCGGCGGAAGAGCTCACCGAGGTGGGCCGGCGGCTGGACGCCCGCGGGGTGCACAATCCGAGCTGGTGCCCCTGGATGCTCAAGCTGGCCCTCGCCGTGCACGCCGAGGACCCGGACCGGGCGCGTGAGTTGGCGAGGGAGGCGGTACGGCGGGCGGAGCGCTTCGGCACCGATGCCGCCGTCGGCTCCACGCTGTGCGTGGCCGCCCGGGTGCAGGAGCCCCCGGAGGCCATCGCCCTGTTACGGCGCGCCGTCGACCACCTTGAGCGGTCGTCCGCGGCGCATCTGCTCGCGGTCGCGCAGGTGGAGCTCGGAGCCGCGCTGCGCCGCGACGGACGGGCGGCGCAGGCCGCCGCGCAGCTGTACCAGGGCGTGCAGGGTGCCGTGCGCTGCGGCGCCGAGGAGCTGGTGCGGCGGGCCAGTGACGAGCTGGTGGCCGCCGGTCTGCCGCCGCGCCGCGCGGGGACGTGGGGCGCGTAGCGGTGCGGACGCCACGCCGGTCGGGCACCCGCCCGTCCGGGCCCTGACGCGTACGACCAGCGGAGCGCGGCCTGACCGTCGGCCGTGGGGACGGTGGCGAGCGTGGCGCCGGGTGCGGGGAGCGGCCGTGGTCGTTCGTGCCGTGTCGTACGCCGTCGCCGTCGCCGTATGTGCCGGGTCGCGGCGCCGGTCGTGCGACACGTGCGCAGGCCAGGGGCGTGCGGCTCGAAAGGCGCGCCGCTCTTCGCCTCGCTTCGTGAGCCATGAGGTGGAGGTCAAGGTCGGACGGGGTTTCCGGCCGTATCCGCGGGTGAAAGCTCCGTGAGGTCGGAGCACGCCCCGCGCTTCGACACCTTCTCGTTCCTCTTCCCCCGCGGGAAACACCATGAGTACCGCAGCGTTACAGGCATCACTCGTCCATCAGCAGCCGCCCGCGTCGGCACTGGATCCGGCGGAGATCCGGACCACCGTCGACGCCGTTCCGGGCGCGTTCCTCACCGAGAAGATCCCTACGGTGGAGCTCCCCTGTGCGCATCCGGTCCGGGTGAGGAGCTCATGACCGGAACCAGGCCCCCGGCGGTCGGCGGCCGGCGACGCGCGGAGGGGCAGTTCTACCTCCCCGAGCTTCCGCGGCTGCTGCCCTACGCCTACCACCCCAAGGCCGCGCAGATCGAGTTCCGGTCCAACGGCTGGGTGCGCCGCTTCCTGGCGGACTGCTTCGCCGACGAGCAGGAGTTGCTGAAGTACCTGAGGCAGCGGAACGGGCTCTACGGATCGCTCACCGTCCCGACCGCCGACGAGGCGCGCGCGCTCAACGTCGTCGACTTCTACCAGTTCGTCACCGTCATCGACGACCTCGCCATGGACCCCACCGCGCTCGGCGCCAGCCGGCGCCGACTCGGCGAGGAGTTCGCCCGCATCCTGGAGGACTTCTCCGCCGGCGCGGAGCCGGACCCGGACTTCCCGTACGGATGCGCCGCCTGCGATCTGTGGCGGCGCATCGGTCCGGGGCTCAGCCCGCGTCAGGCCGATCGGTTCGGCGCCGCCCTCAAGACCTTCCTGGACGGCACGGCCGGTGAGTTCCCCCTCCGCCGGGCGGGCGTGGTGCCCGACTACGCGAGCTATATGACCTGGCGACCGCACAGCTTCGGTTTCGACTTCATGACGCTGCTCACCGAGTACGCGATCGGGGTCGACATGTCGCCCTTCGTCGACGAGCCGTCGCTGAGGGAGCTGCACGCCCATGGCGTCCGGCAGTTGATCCTCGTCAACGATCTGCTCTCGTGGCGCACGGAGCACAGTCGGCAGGACACCGTCAACGCCCTGCGGGTGCTGTGCCAGCACGAGGGGCTCACGCTCCAGCAGACCGTGAACCGGGTCTGCCGGCTGGTCGAGTACCACGAGAGGTCGTACCTCGCCGCGCGTGCGGCGGTGTGCCGCGGACCGCTGGGGACACGCGCCGACGTCCGCACCTACCTCGACGGACTGGACCGTCTGATCGGCGGCAGCCAGGAGTTCGAGTACCTCACACCGCGGTATTTCGGTGACGGATACGTCTGGGACGGGGCGACCTCCGGCTGGATCAGCCTGGCCGCGCCGGTCGCCAGGCTGAGCGAAGGGCGGCAGCGATGACGCAACAGACCGGACGAACGGGGCGTACGGGACGGGCGCGGCGGGCGGAATGGACGCGGCGGGTGGAGCGACCTCGGGCGGGAACGGCGCCGGGGGCGCTTCCGCTGCTCGGCCACGCGATCCCGCTGGCCCGGGCACCGCTGGACTTCCTGACCTCGATGGCGCGCCACGGCGAGCTGGTGGAGATACGTCTCGGCGCCCGCCCGGCCCATGTGGTCTGCGGGCACGGGGTGGCCCACGAGGTCTTCCGGGACGCCCGCACCTACGACAAGGGCGGCCCGCTCTTCGACAAGGTGCGGCCCATCATCGGGAACGGACTGGCCTCCTCCCCCTGGGAGGACCACCAGCGGCAGCGTCGACTGCTCCAGCAGGCGTTCCAGCCCGACCGGATGCCCGGATACGCCGCCGTGATGGGCGAGGAGATCGACGCCGTGCTCCGCCGCTGGCGGCCGGGACGGATCCTCGACGTCGGCGCCGCGCTGTACGAGCTCACCACCAGGATCACGGTCCGCGCCATGTTCCGCGGCCGCGTCGAGGACGACGCCGTCGCCGAGCTGCGTCGCTGCCTGCCCGTCATCACCCGCGGGGTCTTCACCCGCACCATCCTGCCGGTCGACGCGCTGCACCGGCTGCCCACGCCCGCCAACCGCCGCTTCGACCGGGCGCTCGCCCGGCTGCGCCGGGTCATCGACCGGACGATCGCCGGCTACGGGACGACCGGCGGGCCGGGCCAGGGGACAGCCGGCGGGCCGGGAAAGGGGACGACCGGCGCGGGGGAGGGGGGCGGCGAGGACCTGATGTCCCTGCTCATCGACGCCGAGGACGAGGAGACCGGTGGGCGGATGTCGCGGCGGGAGGTCCACGACCAGGTGATGACCCTGCTGCTGGGCGGCGTGGAGACCACGGCCAACCTGGTGGCCTGGACGTTCCACGTCCTCGGCGGGGAGGCCGGGGTGGAGGCGCGGCTGCACGCCGAGGTGGACGAGGTGCTCTGCGGCCGCCCGCCGGGCCTCGCCGATCTGCCCGAGCTGGAGTACACCCGGCGGGTCCTGACCGAAGTGCTGCGGCAGTACCCGCCCTTCTGGCTGCTGAACCGGATCACGACGCGCGAGGTCGAGCTGGCCGGCCGCCGGCTGCCGGCCGGGTCCACCCTCGTGATCAGCCCCTACGCCCTGGGGCGCGACCCGGCGGTCTTCCCCGACCCGGACCGCTTCGACCCGGACCGCTGGCTGCCCGCACGGGCGGCCTCGCTGCCGCGCGGCGCCGGCTTCCCGTTCGGCGGCGGCGCCCGCAGGTGCATCGGCGACCGCTTCGGCATGACGGAGGCGCTGCTCGTCCTGGCCACCGTCGCCGCCCGCTGGCGGCTGCGGCCGGCCGGCGGCTCGCCGGTCCGGCCCACACCGATGATCACGCTGAGCCCCGGCCCGCTGCGCATGCTCCTGGAGGAGCGACAGGCACGGACCCCGAGGGCCTGATGAGGGGGCTCGCCGCCCACGGATGCGACACCATGCCCCCATGAGACACATACGCCAGGCACTGGTGCCCCTTCTGCTGCTGCCCCTCGCCCTGACCGCCTGCGGGACGGAGTCGGGCGACGGGGGAGGCGCGGACCGGGCCGAACTCCAGCGGCGGGCACAGGCGTTGGAGATCCAGCTCGACATGGTCTATGTGACCGAGGTGAAGGGCTTCGACGTGGCCGAGCAGTCGGTGAACGTCTACGGGGACCACGGCTTCCAGAGCGCCTACGTCGCCGCGAAGGGCGGCGGGACGATCCAGCTGTCCGTCGACGAGAAGCGGACCGGGAGTGACGACTGCGCCATAGCGGGGTCCACGACGAACGGCGAGAAGGTCCGTTGCGAGCGGGACGGTCGGGGTGAGTACCGCGTCTCGGGGACGGCGCACGAGTACGTACGGAACGAGGAGAACCGCGTCATCCGGCTCCACGCCGACCGCGCCTCGATCGACCGCGACACGCTGCGCGCCGCAGCCGAGGCCGCCCACCAGGCCGACGACGCCGAGATCGACTCCCTACTCCCCAAGTCGCCCCGGGGCATGGGCGATGATGAGGACGGGGGCGCGGGCGTCGAGCGCGGGGACCTGCCGAAGACGGGCGACGGAGCGCCCAACAACGAGGTTGGGGCGAGTGGTTGAGGTCCACTGGGCGATACCGGCGGGCATGACCTTGCTCACTCTCGGCGGCTCGGCACGGCCCCTTCGAACCGGTGCGCCAGGGGCCGCCGTACCCGCGTGACCACGGGTGCAACGCTGTTTCGACACTGCATATCGCATGGTGTGAGGCGCAGTTGGACCGTCCGTCCGCTGTTGCACTCACTCCCGACTCACGGCTGTAATGGCGCTGCGCACCATCGGGTGAACGGTGGCAACTGGGCGTAGACCGCGCAGTGCACAAACCGGCATGATGGCAGCGCGCCCACATGTTGAGTGATGTCGATCACGTACATGAACGGGCCCGAGGATGTGGAAATGAAGGAAGCCCGCCCCCTGATGCTTTCCAGTGCGCCGGGGACGGACTTCCCGCTCATGGCCGCAGGCTGTGGCTCCGGTCGGGGGTGACCCCGGCCGGGGGCACGGCGCTACAGCCGCAGCAGGTGGAGAATCGCGACGAGGATCGTGGTGAGGTCGGCGACGAACGCCGTCCCCTTCTTCACCTTGCCGCTGCCCCTGCCGGCGGCCGCGCGAGCGGCCTTCGCCGCCCGGCGCCAGTCAAACCTGCGCTTCTTCCCTAAGAACGCCATGCGTATGTCATCCCTCTCGCGTGGTGAACGTGCGCGGCCCGGAAACCTGGACCGCGCGCGTAGGCCAGGTGTCTGGGTTCGGGCACTGAGAGGGGGTGACGGAGTCACACCCTACTCGGCCCGCCATCCGCCGGGTAACGCCCGAAGTGGTGACTTTCCGTCCGCTCGCCGCTGTGCCAATCCGCCACTCCTAGCGAAGAGTTGGTGACGGCACGTATCTACGCGCGTGATCAGCCACAACGTCGCGGCGGGCGGTGTGGCGGCCGATGTCCGGGGTGCGCCGACGCGGCGAAGGTCACAGCCGCGAAGGGTCATTCGTTCGTGGATGCAAAGCCCATATGGGGCGGTCTGCCCCATTGTCTTGATCCATGTGACCCCCCTCACATCTAGCGTCCTTGGCGTGGCCTGCCTTGTCGGAGATTCGAGGGGGAACGCCCGGCTCGTCCGGGCGCCTTCGCGTCCAGGTGGCGCGACCGCGTTTCGTGATGCTCAGTTGCGCTGGCCAATTCCGGCCGCCGGCCGCGCCGCGCGGGCCAACGGCCCTGGCCAATGCGCCGGATGTGGGGGCGGAGGACCGGTGCCAGCGTGACAATAGGGCCGTGAGCGAGGAGAACCGACTGCGCGCCCTGCCGACCGAGTCCGTCGGAAAGCGGGCCTGCGACCACTGCCGCGCGAGGCCGATGAAGCTGCCGGGGCTCAGCGGCGGCCTGTGCATCGCGTGCTACGCCGCGGAGCGGCTGGCCCGGCCTCGACAGACAGGACTGGGACAGTCGGCGTGCTTCGTCTCCGACCCCTGCATGGGGTGCGGAAGCGAGGAGGTCGACGCGAACGGCTGGGAGTTCTGGTGCGACTGCTGCGGCATGCGCGTCGCGGTCGCCAACCCGCCGGGGCAAGCGACGCTGCGGCTGGTGTGACGGCGGGGAGGCACTGCCCCTCGCCCGGGACGCGGAGGCTCCGCTCCTCACTCGGTACGCGCGGGTGCCGGCGCCTCCGGTCCTGACGGCCGTGTCGCGGCCGACTCGCCCCTCGTATGACACCCCTCGCGGGACACCCGTCGTATGACCCCCCTCCGGTCGACACCCTTCCCATGGCCGTCTTCGCCGGCGACGCCGCCCGTGAACCGAACCGGTTCCGGCGAGCGATAGAGGGGGCGTGAGACTGTTCCGCCCACGAAGGGCTGACCGAGACGACGACGCCGCCCTGTTGCGTGCCGTCGCCGGAGGGGACCAGACGGCGTTGGCCACCTTCTACGACCGGCACGCCGGCTGGCTGTTCGCGCGGCTGTCGCGACGCTGCGCGGACCCCGAGACCGTGCGCGAGGTGCTCCAGGACACCTTCCTCACCGTCTGGCGGTCCGCCGCCTCCCACCGCGGCACGGAGTGCGGCGGCTGGCTGTGGGTGATCGCGTCCCGGCGGCTGGTGGACGCGCAGCGGGTCCAGGCGCGCGCCGAGCGGGTGGAGTACGCGCCGCCACCGGTCGCACCCTCCGCCGAGGAACGGGTCCTCGACGGCTTGGAGTACGGCGACGTGGGGGCAGCCCTGAACCGGATCTCGCCGGAGTTGCGCGAGGTGCTCAGGGCCACGGTCGTGGACGGGCTCACCACCCGGGAGGCCGCCCAACTGCTCGGCATCCCCGAGGGCACCGTCAAGACCCGGGCCATGCGGGCCCGCCGCGAACTGCGTGCCGCGCTTGCCCAGTTGTCCGAGGATCGCGCACCGCTGGGAGGTCTGGCGTGACGAGTCGACACGAGACCCCGGAAGCCGCCGGGGCGCGGCCGACGGCCGGGACGTGGCACGTCGACGGGGTGATGAGCGCGCGCTACGCGGCGGGGACGCTCGACGAGGCGGCGGAGTGGTCGCTGGAGAAGCACGTGGAGGTCTGTGGCGGCTGCGCGGCCGCGGTGTCGGCCGCGGTGCGCTCGCGAGGAGACGCGGCGCGGGTGCTGGAGGACGTGCGCGGCACGCTGCTGGGCGCGCTGCCGGCGACGGTGGCCGACCCACGGCGGGAGGCCCATGCCACCGACCGCCCGGCGCGCGCCCGGCGGCTCGACCGCCATGGCCCGCCCGACCGCACGCGTCTGCTCGGCCGCACGCGTCGGTTCGACCGCCCCGGTCTGCCCGACCGCGCCGGTCTGCCCGACCGCACCGGGGGCCTACTCGGCGCCTCCACGCCCGGCCGCCCCGGTCCGCCCGGCCGCACGCCTCGGCTCGGCCGCACGCCTCGGCTCGGCCGCGTGCTCTGGGCCGCCGGCCCCGCGCTGCGCGGCGCCTGGGTGATCGCGGTGTTGCTGGTGTGCGCGGGCGCGGTGGGGTTGGCGTACGGGGCGGACGTCGACGGCGTCCGGCCGCTGCTGCTCGCCCTGGCGCCGCTGCTGCCGCCGGCCGGGGTGGCGATGTCCTACGGGCCGTCCGCCGACCCGGCGCACGAGATCGCCCTCGCCTCCCCCTCCGGTGGCCTGCGGCTGCTGCTGACCCGGAGCGCGGCGGTGCTCGCGGTGAGCCTGCCGCTGCTGACGGCGGCGGGCGCCGTGGTGCCGGACGGGCCCGGGGTGCCGGGTGCCGCCGCCTGGCTGCTGCCGGGGTTGGCGCTGACGCTGGGCTGCCTGGCGCTCGGCTCGTACCTGGGCTGTACCGCGGCCGCCGGACTCCTCGCCGGCGCCTGGGGCCTCGCGGTCCTCGCGCCGGCGCTCCTCGTCTACCGGCGGGGAGGCGGCGTGCCCTGGGACAGGGCGCTGACCGATCACCTGGCCCGGTGCCTGTCCGGCGCCGGCGCGCAGGCGGGCTGGGCCGCGGCGGCCGCCCTGTGCGCGGCGCTCGTCGCCCTCCGCCGCCACTCGTTCGACCTCGCGCCCGGCCCCGGCCGGCCCCGCGTATGAACCGTCTGGAGACCCTTGTGAGCGTACTGACCATCAGCGGACTGACCGTCCGGCACCGCAGAACCCTCGCCCTCGACTCCGTCGACCTGGACTTCGACCCCGGGGTGCACGGCCTGCTGGGCCCGAACGGGGCGGGCAAGACCTCCCTGATCCGGGTCCTGGCCACGGTCGCCCGCCCCACCGCCGGCCGGGTCGAGCTCCTCGGCCGCGCGCTGTCCGGGCACCGGGAGCTGTCCGCCGCCCGCCGCCGGCTGGGCTATCTGCCGCAGGACTTCGGCTACTACCCGGGCTTCACCGTGCGGGACTTCGTCGCCTACGTCGCGTGGCTGAAGGAGGTGCCGGCGGCCGAGGCGGGGGCGGCGGTCGAGCGTGCCGCGGCCCGCGTCGGGCTGACGGACCGCCTCGACACCAGGATGAAGACCCTGTCGGGCGGCATGGTGCGGCGCGTCGGCATCGCCCAGGCCATCGTCAACGATCCGGCCCTGCTGCTGCTCGACGAACCGACCGCGGGCCTCGACCCGGAACAGCGGGTCGAGTTCCGCGCGCTGCTGCGGGAGCTGGGCCGGGACGGCACCACCGTCATCGTCTCCACCCACCTGGTGGAGGACGTGGCCGCGGCGTGCACCGAGGTGACCCTCATCGAGTCCGGGACGGTGGCCTACCGCGGCACGCCGGACTCCCTGGCCGCACTCGGCGAACGACCGGACGACCTGACCGCACTCGGCGAGCGCTCGGACGACGGGGACTCCGCCGGGAGCCCCATCGAGCGTGGCTACACCGCCGCGCTGCGTCTGGCACGCTCCGGGGCGGCGGCCACCCGAGGGGTGGCCCGATGAGGCTCGATGAGCGCCCCTCCCTCCTCCGCCGCCGGGCGACGCGCCCCGTGACAACGCCGCCCCGCCGCCTCCGCCACCCGCTCTTCTCCGAGGTGCGCGGCGGCTCCGCCGGCTGGATCGCTCTGGTGGTGTGCGTGGCCGAGGCGCTGTACATGGCGGACAAGGCGGATTACTGGCAGGGGAGTTGGTCCGAGACCCGCCAGTACCTGCACACCACCGCCGTCCTGCTGCTCGGGCCGTTCACGGCCGCCGCCGGATGCTGGCAGGGCGCGCGGGAGCGCCGCAGCCGCATGGCGGAGCTGCGCGCGTCCGGGGCCAGAGGCGAGTTCGCGCAGTTCCTGGTGGTGGCGGTGCCGGTGGCGCTCGCGGCCGTGGTGGGCCACGCCGTGGTGGTGACCGGGTCGCACCTGGCCACCTGGCCGTATGCTCCCGGCGGCCGACCGATCTTCGCTCCGGTCGCCGCGGACCTGGTGCTCCTCGCCGGCGTGGCGGTCATCGGCACCGTCGTCGGCCGGCTCGCGCCATGGCGGCTGGCGGCGCCGGCCCTCGCCGCCGCCACGTATCTGCTGCTCGCCTTCCTCGCCGACGTCGACTCCTCGGCCCGGTTCCTCAGCCCGGCCGCCGACGACGGCTTCCGCGTGGAGCCGGTGTGGTGGCAGCCGCCGGCGATGATGGCGTGGATCGGCGGCCTCGCCGTCGCCGCGGCCCTCGCCCACACCCTGCGCCCCCGATGGTCCTGGGTCGCCGTCGTCCCGCTCGCCGCCGCGGTCGCCGCGGCGGTTCCGATGGCGCGGACGGGCGAGGACATGTGGCAGCTGCCCGCCCACGCGCGCGAGCAGGTCTGCGACGACTCGAGGCCGCGCGTGTGCGTCGAGGCGGAGAAGAAGGACCTGCTGCCGCAGGTGTCGGCCGCACTGTCGGGCATCACCGGCCGGCTGAAGGGCGTGGACCACCTTCCCGACCGCTTCCAACTGCCGCAGCTCTACTACGGGCAGAACGTCGTACGGGGCGGGCTGGCCGAACCCGAGCAGTTCGCCTGGGAGGCCGCCTCGATGCTCCTCCCCGACTGCGAGAACCGACCCGACGAACACCTCCACGACGCCGTGCGGGACTGGCTGGTCTCCAACGACCTCAGCGACAGCAGGCGGGAGAGCTGGGAGCAACGGGCGCGCGAAGGGGGCGACCGGCAGTCCCTCGAGAACGCCCGCGCCGAGGCCCGAGTGCGGTCCCGTCTCACCTCCATGGACGAGGATCGCCGACGCGCCTGGCTCGGCCGCTACTTCGCGGCCACCCGCGCCTGCTCCGGAAAGGTGCCCGCCCTGTGACCCACCACTCCACCGCCCGCCCGCACGCCCACGGACTCGTCCTCTACGCCCGGTCGCGGGCCCTGCCCGGCACCGTGCTCGCCCTGCTCGCCGTCGCGGCCCTGACCACCGTCGGCGCCCAGGTCCCCGAGGTCTACCTCGACCCGGCGCAGCGGATCCGCGCCGAGGCGCTCGCCCCCGTGTTCGCGGCCTGCGCCATCGGCATCAGCACGTACCAGCACTCTCCGGCCCTGGACGCGACCGCCGTCCGCCCCTGGCCGCCCCGCCGGCTGGCTCACCTCACCGTCCTGACCCTGATCGCCGGCCTCGCCCTGGTGCTCGCGACCCCCTCCGCCTCGGATTTCATCGGCACCTGGGGGCTCCTCCGCAACCTCCTCGGCGGGGTGGGCGTGGCCCTGGCCGCCGCCACGGTCATCGGTGCCCGGCTCAGCTGGGCGCCCACCCTCGTCTACCTCACGATGCTCTACCTCTCCCGCGGCGACGCCCTCGGCCGCGCCCACGCCCTGTGGGCCTGGGCCGCCCAGCCGGGCGCCCAACCCTGGTCCTGGATCCCCGCCGCGACCGCGTTCCTCGTCGGCACCGCCCTCTTCGTAACGCGCGGGCCCCTGCCGGAGAACGGGAGGGACTGACGACTGACGGAGAAGATTTTGTCCACGATATGACCTGGTTCGTTCGAGCCTGTCGCTTCCCCTCTGTCTCGGCTTGCAGACTGATCCTTCGCGGAGAACCAGGAATGGAACTCCCGACCGACCGTCGATGGGGGAAGCGATGACGCGACTGGACCCGACGAGGGCACCGCTCATAGACGCGGACGTCCTGGTGAAACAAGACCGATCCCGGCTGATCCATCCACACCTGCCCGGTGACGTCACCGATCGCATCATCATGGTGGAGGGCTCCGGCTGCCGGTTACGCGACGCGCACGGCCGCGAGTATCTGGACGCCACCGGCGGGCTCATGCTCGCGCACGTCGGGCACGGGCGGCGCGAGTTGGTCGAGGCCGCGGCCGGGCAGATGTCCACACTGGAGTACTTCAGCAGCTTCCACGAGTTCACCAACGAACCCTCGATCAGGCTGGCGAGCCGGCTCATCGACCTGGCGCCCTCCCCGATGGAGCGGGTGTACTTCACCAGCGGTGGCGCGGAAGCGGTCGACGCCGCGCTGCGCATGGCCCGGCTCTACCACCACCGACGTGGCGAGCCGGAGCGGACGTGGATCCTCGCCCGCAACTTCGGGTACCACGGCATCACGTACGGCGGCGGCGCGGCGACCGGTATGCCCATGTTCCACCAGGGCTTCGGCCCGATGCTGCCCCACGTCCGGCACCTGACGCCGCCGATGCCCTTCCACCCGGAGATGTACGGCGGCGAGGACCCCACCGACTTCTGCCTGCGGGAGCTGCGGGAGACGATCGAGGAGATCGGCGCGGACAAGATCGCGGTCATGATCGGCGAGCCGATCCTCGGCGTGGCCGGCGTGGTCGAACCGCCGAGCGACTACTGGCCGCGGGTGCGCGAACTGCTGGACGCCCACGGGATTCTCCTCATCCTCGACGAGGTCATCACCGGGTTCGGCAGGACCGGGCACTGGTTCGCCGCCGAACGGATGGGAGTCACGCCCGACTTCATCGTCACCGCCAAGGGGCTGACCTCGGGCTACTTCCCCATGGGCGCCCTGCTGGTGGCCGACCGTGTGGTCGACGTCGTCACCCGCGACGAGGGGTTCATTGGCGGGTACACCTACAGCGGTCACGCGACCGGCTGCGCGGTGGCGCTGACCAACCTCGACATCCTGGAGCGGGAGAACCTGCTGGCGGCCGCCGTCGAGGTCGGCGACCACCTCGGCGCCCGGCTGCGCCGGCTGGAGGAGCTGCCCACCGTCGGCCAGGTCCGGCAGATCGGGCTCATGATCGGCATCGAACTGGCCCAGGACCCGGACACCGGGGAGCCGCTGTCGGCCGAGTGGGTGCCGCCGCTGGTCCGGGAGCGCAACGGGGTCATCATCCGCAACAACCCGAACACCGTGCTGATGAGCCCGCCCCTGGTGATGAGCCACGAGGAGGCGGATCGGGTGGCGACGGCGGTGGCCGACGCCCTCACCGAGCACGCGACCAAGCCCAGGAGGAGGGCGGCAGCGCCGGCACGGCCCCTGCCGGTGCTCGACACCCCGTGGGAACGGCCGCCTTCGATGCCGGACCTGCTCGCCGCCGCCATGGAGTGGCACTTCGACCCGAAGACGGGCTCCCGCTTCTGGCTGGAGCGGGCGAAGAGCCTGGACTTCGACCCGCGCAAGGACATCCGTACCGAGGCCGATCTGACGCTGTTCCCGAACATCGTCGACGAGCTGCGTGACGTCCGCGTGGAAGACCTCGTCCCGCGGGGATACGGGGACGCGCCGATCCCGCTGGACGTCTTCGAGAGCGGCGGGACGACCGGTGCGCCCAAGCGCGTCGCCTGGCTTCCCGACCTCCACGAGCAGCTGAACTCGTGGCACAGCGGGGTCCTGGACGACCGCGGTGTTCCCCGCGGGGTGAACTGGCTGACGATCGGCCCGAGCGGACCGCACATGTTCGCCCCCATGGGTCGGACGCTGGCGCACCGCCGGGGCGGAGTGCCGCTCACCGTGGACCTCGACCCGCGGTGGGTCAAGAAGTGCGTCGGGGAGGGGCGCTCCGAGGACACGAAGAGGTACCTGGCACACGTCCTCGACCAGGTCGGGTGGATCCTGCGGAGCCAGGACGTCGGCGTCGTCTTCACCACGCCGCCGCTGCTGGAGGCGTTGGCCGACGACGAGGAGCTGGCCGAACTGATCAACCGCAAGGTCCGCACCCTCATCTGGGGCGGTGCCTCGATGAGCGTCGACACCCGCAGCCTGTTCCGCGACGAGGTGTTCCCCGAGGCGCAACTGCTCGGCTTCTACGGGAGCACCATGGTCGGCGCCGGTATGTACGAGCGAGCGGGGCTGGCCGCGGACGAGCCGTCCACCTTCGACCCGCCGTACCCGTTCGTCAGCATGAGGGTCGTCGACCCGGACACCGGGAGGACGGTGCCCTACGGCGAACGCGGTCAGGTGGTCATGAGCCACATCAGCCGCAGCATGCTGATCCCGAACAACCTCGAACGGGACACCGCGATCCGCCGTCCCGCCGTCGAGGGCCTCGGCGGCGACGCGGTCGCCGACATCAAGCCGGTCCCGACGTTCGACGGCACCACCGTCGTCGAGGGGGTGTACTGACGATGGCCGGTTCTCCGACACCGGTCCACCTCGACGCCCTCGGCCCCAAGGGCCCCTATCGGGCGCAGGCGAGGGACGTCGTCCACGACGTCACCGGTCGGCCGATCGCGGAGCTGAGCATGGTGCCGCGGCTGTACGCGCGGCGCGGCATGGCGGCGCTGCGGCGGGCGGAGACGGCGCCGTTGGACGAGCGGGTACGGGCACTGGCCGAGGCGGGCCGGCTGTTCGCCACCGCCACCGTCAACGGCATGTCCGTCGACGCGTACCAGCACGCCGTGGCCCGGGTGAGCGGCCTGCCGATCTCGATCGTGCGGGAGGCCACCCGGAACACGGCGACCAGCCTGGCCGGCGCGTACGGCTTCGCCGCCCAGGCCCGACCGCGCGGCAGCCGCGACGGGTCGAACGGCGCCGGCACCGCGGTGTGGATCCGGCGGGGTGATGTGTTCGCCGTGCTCACCGCCGGCAACCACCCGGGGATCCACGCGCAGTGGGTGGAGGCGCTGGCACTCGGCTACCGCG
Organism: Streptomyces sp. SAJ15; assembly: GCF_007595705.1. Classification (GTDB taxonomy): domain Bacteria; phylum Actinomycetota; class Actinomycetes; order Streptomycetales; family Streptomycetaceae; genus Streptomyces. The sequence goes on from NZ_NISY01000001.1 coordinate 380,170, forward strand.
TCGCGGTACGCCCCTCGCGACGCGAACCGCTGAGCGCGCACCGGCTGGTCACCGCCCTGCACGAGGCCGGCTTCGGCAGGGATCACGTCATCCTCCTGCCCTCCGACCATGCCGTCGCCGACGACCTGGTCGAAGGCGCCGACCTGGCCATGGTCTACGGCGGCGACGCCGTGATGGACAAGTACCGGGCCAGCACCACCGTGCTGCCGCACGGACCGGGCCGGGCCAAGATCCTGATCACCGCGGACACCGACGTCATGCGGCATCTCGACACGATCGTCGACTCGATCAGCCAGGAGGCCGGCGCCGGCTGCGTCAACACCACGGCGGTCTTCGTCGAAGGCGACCCGGCCCCGGTGGCCAAGGCCGTCGCCGACCGCCTGGCCGACCTCCCCTCACTGCCACCGGAGGACGACCGGGCCGTGCTGCCGGTCAAGCGGTTGGACACCGCCCTCGCCCTGGAGAAGCACCTCCACACCGAGGCCGCCGGCGCCACGCCGTGGCTCGGCGGCGACACCATCGTCGCCGACCTCGGCGACGGCGCCGCGGCGCTGCGCCCCGCGGTGTTCCAGCTCGACCGCGCCGACGCCCCGCAGACCCGCCTGGAGATGCCGTTCCCCTGCGTGTGGATCGCCCCGTGGAGCCGCGCCGACGGCCTGGCCCCGCTGCGCGACACGATCGTGCTCACCGCCCTCACATCGGACCAGGCCCTGGTCCGGCGCCTCCTCGACGAACCGACCATCGGCAACCTCCACGTCGGCGACCACCCCACCCACGTACTGGTCCCCGGCCTGCCCCATGACGGCTACCTCGGCGAGTTCCTCATGCGAAGCAAGACCTTCACGAACGCGGCGTGGGAGATGCCGTAGCCCTCACCACGGCCGGTGCGGCCACCCACGTGAAGGCCCCGGACCATGACCGGTCCGCGGCCTTCGCGCTGGGTGCCCCCGGCGGGATTCGAACCTGCGACACCCGCTTGAGGAGTGGGATCGAATCCATGACCGAGGGTGCTGCATCACGCCAGGTGGCGCTTGCGCTCGCCCTGGCCCAGGTACCGGGACGGTGTGGAAGGCGGCGGCCCTACCGCGTGGATCGGTAGTGCCGCGTTGTTCCTACCGGACGGATTAGGTCCGTTGCGGCAGCGTCTGCGGTCTTCGGGTTCGTCCTGGCGATCCGGCACGCTTCCTCTAGCACGAGCCCCCAAGCCCCTTCCCGCGGCCTTCCGTGTTCGCCTGCTGCCGGGTAGGCGCGCTTCACCACCGGTCCATCACCGCGGCAGCACTCTGGGCCGGTCGGGCGGGGACCCGGCCACAGCCGCGTCGTACAGTCGCCGGATGTCGGAGCCGAAGCACGGGCTGTAGGAGATGTCGGCGGTGGGCCCACCTGTCTTCCAGCCGCCTATGCTCCCAACCACATCACCCCTCCCCGTGTGCGGGTTGAAGTTCGCCAGGAACGGGCCGCCACTGGTACCCGACCGGTAGTCGTCACAGGCGATCCGGAGGTACGAGCCGGGCGTGCCGTCGGTAGGCGTGAACCGCGTCGTGGAGTTGGTGCAGGTCAGCGGTTGCCGGTCCGTGTTCGGATAGCCGATCAGCCTGACTCGGGGGAATGCGTAACCGCGCCCGGTGGCAAGGGGGTTGCCACCCACGACGTCCTGCACCTGCTTGCCGTCGCTGCGCGCCCCGAGCCGTACGAATACCACGTCCCACGGCGCGCCCTTCGTGTGCCCGCGTCGTAGTAGCGCTGATCGATCACCAGTAACCCGGCGCCACCGCGAGGGGCACCACGGAGCTATCCCACCCGGAGCCCGTGGTGCCCCTCGCACGTGCGTACGGCTCGCGTGCGGGACCGCCCGCGACCGCCCCGTCGAACTCTTCGGCCGCAAGGCCCCCAACCAGACGGGTGAGTTGTTCGTGATACCGGGTGAGGGGATCGGAGGGGATGTGGCCGAATGGTCGAGGCTTCTGTCCGAGCTCGCGCAGGAGCGCGGCGCGGAGCTGAACCGGTACGGCTTCCTGCTGTGCGGCAACCGCGCGGAGGGCGCCGACCTGGTACAGGAGGCACTGGTACGGGTCTTCTCCCGACCCCGCCGTGCGTGGGAACTGGGGGAGGCGGAGGCATACGTGCGTCGCACGATGCTCAACCGCTACCTGGACCTGCACCGGCGCCGAACTCGTTGGCTCCGCGCGCTTCCGCGGCTCGTGTCGTCGGCGCCGGCTGCCGACCACAGCACGGACGTCATGCACCGGGTCGACCTTATGGACGCCATGCGTGAACTGTCGCCGAGGCAGCGGGCGTGCGTGGTGCTCCGTTACTACGAGGACATGTCCACCGCGGGCATCGCGGCGCGGCTCGGCTGCGGTGAGGGGACGGTCAAGCGTCATCTGAGCGACGCGCTGGCACGGCTGGGCGCCCAGTTGCGGCCACCCACACATCACGTCGCGGAGGAAAGGCTGGAGACATGAACCCCAAGGAACTGCGCGAACAGTTGCTGGCCGCCGCGCAACGCACCCCGTCGATGGAGATCGACACCGAGCGCGTCCGGGCCCGGGTGCGTCGGCGCCGACGCGTCCGGTACACCGCCGTGGCCGGGGCGGGCCTGGCCGTGGCCGCCGCGATGGTGCTGAACACGCTGCCGTCCGACTCGACGCCGGAGATCAAGACACCGACGGACTCACTGATCAGGCAGCCTCCGGTGACCAGTGGCGCGGCTCCGGAGCTCCCTCATTACACCTGCGGCTCGAGAGTGCCGGCGAGTACCGGCCGCGGAGCTGTGACCGTCCGTATCTCCGAGGTGCGCACGGCCCCGGATGGAGCCCCGGAGGTCACCTACGCGGTGAACTCGACCGCCCCAGCGGTGCTGTCCGGCGGTCCACGGATTCTCGTCCTGAAGGAAGGCCGGGTCGTGGCCGGTCAGGATCCATCCGGACCGGCATCCGAGAGCACCACGAACCGGGCGACCATCACCCCCGACCGTCCGCACCGCGCCCGGCTCGCGCCAGTGCCGGGCCGGCCGTGCGCGGGAACCTCCTGGAGTTCCGTGTGGAAGGGCGGCTACGAAGTGGCCGTCGTCCTCGTCACCCAGGATGCCGTGCCCTCCGGCACTCGAGCCCCCGGTTCATCGATCGTCGCCCGCGCCCCCCTGGCCGGATGAACGGCCGACCTCAGGACCGGCTTCTCCTTCTCCTCTCGCACGGCTCTCGACACCTCATGGAGGAACTCATGCGTCGCTCCTTACTGCCCGCCGTCCCCGTCCTGCTGCTCGCCCTCGCCGGATGCGGGGCCGATTCCGACGCGGCGACCGGTGATCCGGCCCACCCCGCCCCGACCACCACCTCCCCGCCACTGAAGCTCCAGGACCGCTCCCTGCCCTGTGGCGGCACCATCGAACGCCCAGTCGTCGTCAGCGGCCCCGACGAATCACTGCAACTGACCGTCACGTCCCTGCGACGCCAAGGCTCCACGCTGCGGACCACCTACAAGATCACCGCCCGCGACCGGACGCAGGCACTCAGCCTGCCGATCGCCGATGTTCCGCCCACGGCCCTCCTGATCAAGCGCGGCGTCATCGTCGGCCGCCAGAAGCCCGACGCCGACACCGGTCCGGACGGCGGGCCGGCCATCCTGTACCCCGTCGGCCAGCGCCCCTACACCAGGACTCTGACGGTCGACAGCCTCTGCCCCGGCACCACATGGTCCGACGTGGACAAGCACCCCGGCGACTACCAGGTGGTCGTCGTCATGTCGATCCAGCCGCAGGGAGAGCCCTCCGACAGCCCGACATCAGACGGTCGCCGACCGCTGCCCCTCCTCGAAGCCACTCGCGACATCTCCACGAAGAGCCAGTGAACGCGACAGACACCCGGCCTCATAGCGCGGCGTCCCCCTGTGCGACCGTGAGGCCGCCTTGCTGCTCAAGCGGCGGCCCGGCCCTGGTCTCAGCCTGGCTGCCCGCTGCCGTTGATGCCAGAAGTGGATGACAAACGCCCCGGAGCATGATCACTCCGGGGCGTTAGCGCTGGTGCCCCCGGCAGGATTCGAACCTGCGACACCCGCTTTAGGAGAGCGGTGCTCTATCCCCTGAGCTACGGAGGCGGGGGGATCACGCGGATCCGGCGACTAGCCTAGCGGATCCCGCCTCCGCGCTGGCAAGAATCTCCTTTCCGCAGGTCAGTGCGGGTGTGTGGGGGAGGGGAGGGTCTGGGAGGGGAAGGGAAGGGTCAGCGGAGGCCGGTGTCGAGGGCGGTCATCAGGGTGCCGCTGTCGCCGGACATCTCCCAGACCATCCCGCCGAGGAGGCCCCTGCTCTTGATGTACGCGGTCTTCTTGCCGATGGACCAGGCGTCGTCGAAGGTCCACCACTGGCCGTTCGGGCTGGTGTAGCCGTAGGTGGCCACGGACTGCTCGTCGTGGTGGACGGTCAGGTTGGGGACGGAGGCGATGAGGTTGTCGTAGCCGCGGGTGCCGGCCTCCTCGGGGAACTGGCCGGGGGCGGCGCCGCCCGCCTTCTGCCACTCGCCCTTGGCGCCGCCGTCCTCGACCTGCTGCCAGCCCCGGCCGTAGAAGGCCAGGCCGACGGTGAGCTTGCGGGCCGGGACGCCGGCGTTCAGGTAGACCTTCACCGTGTCGTCGACGTTGAACTTGGTGGTGTACGGGTCCTGGGCGTCCTGGTAGAGGTTGCCGGCGTGGCCGGTGCGGTGGGGCTCCCAGGAGTTGTCGCTGCCCGAGCCGTGGAAGTCGTAGCCCTGGACGTTGGCGAAGTCCATGTAGTCGAAGACGCTGGGCGTGCCGTCCCTGGTGGTGATGTCCCAGCCGGCCTCGATCTTGGCCGGGTCGGCCGGGGTGAAGGCGGTGAGCAGGTACTTCTTGCCCGTGGTCGCGGAGAGCGCGTCGAGTTGCCTGCGGAACTCGGCGAACAGCAGGGTGTTGTTCGCCTTGTCCTCGGGCGACCAGTGGTTGCCCGGGTGGCCCTCGGCGCCGGGCCACTCCCAGTCGAGGTCGATGCCGTCGAAGACGCCGGCCGCCACGCCGGTGCCGCCGCGGCCGTTGACCACCGGGAGGTTGCCCTTGATGTACATGTCGACGCAGGACTTGACGAACTTCTGGCGTGAGCTCTCGGTCCTGGCCGCGTCGGAGAAGTACTTGCTGTACGTCCAGCCGCCGAGGGAGATCGTCGTCTTCAGGTGCGGGTACTTCGCCTTGAGCTTCTTCAGCTGGTTGAAGTTGCCGGCCAGCGGCTGGTCCCAGGTGTCTCCGACGCCGTCCACGGACTCGCCGGCGGCGAAGCCCTTCTCGTAGTCGGCCCAGGAGTCACCGGCCCCGTCACCCTGGTTGGGGTCCTGGGGGTTGGGGGTGGTGGCCTTGGTGACGCCGTTGAGGCAGGTCAGCTCGGTCGGGTGGAGGTTGGAGAAGGCGTAGTTGATGTGGGTGAGCCTGGCGGCGGCGCCGTTGGTGTCGAGCTTCCTGATCGGGAAGGCGCGGCCGTAGATGCCCCACTGGGTGAAGTAGCCCACCTTGACCCGTTCGGTGGGGGTGTCCCCGCCCTGGGTGCGCACCGTGGTGGGCGGGCTCGCCGGGCCTGTCTGGTCGGCGGTGTCGCGGGCCACGACGGTGTACGTGTAGTCGGTGCCCGGGGTCAGGCCGGTGTCGGTGTACGAGGTGGAGGCGGAGGTTCCGACGACCGTGCCGCCGCGCAGCACGTCGTAGTTCTTGATCCCCTTGTCGTCGGTGGCCGCGGTCCAGGTCAGCTTGAGGCCCGTCTGGGTGATCTCGCTCGCCTGGGGTGCGCCGGGTGCGCCCGGCGGCTCGTCGGTCCCGGAGCCCGAGGTCCGGAGGGTGGTGGGCGGGCTCGCCGGGCCCGTCTGGCCCGCGGTGTCGCGGGCCACCACCGTGTAGGTGTAGGCGGTGCCCGGGGTCAGGCCCGTGTCCGTGTACGAGGTCGTGCCGGTCGTGCCGACGACGGACCCGTCGCGCAGCAGGTCGTAGTTCTTGACGCCCTTGTCGTCGGTGGCGGCCGGCCAGCTCAGCGAGATCGACGTGGCCGTGACGCCGGTGGACGTGGGGGCTCCGGGGGCGCTCGGCGGGGTGTCGGCGGGTGGCGCGCCGTCGCAGGAGCCGCCGTCCAGCTTGCAGCCGGACGGCTCGCCGTTGCCGCCGGCGACGAAGCCGAAGCTGGCGCTGGCGCCGGGCGCGATGGTGCCGTTGTACTCGCGGTTGCGGGCCGTGTGGTGGCCGCCGGAGGCGGTGACCAGCGCGTCCCAGTACGCGCCGACGGAGGTTCCGGAGGGGAAGTCCCACTCCACGGTCCAGGAGTCGATGGTCGTGGTGCCGGTGTTCTCGATGGTGAACTGGCCCTGGAAGCCGCCGTCCCAGCTGGAGGTCTTGGCGAAGGTGGCGGTGGCCGCCGCGGCCGCCGTCGACTCCGTCGGGGCCGTTGGGGCCATCGGGACCGCTGAGGCGGCGGGGGTGGCGAGGCCGGCCAGTGCGGCGACGGGCAGCAGGAAGGCGGTCAGCGCCGCCGTCCCTAAGCGTGATGAGCGTCGTGCGCGTCTCAAGGGTGCTCCTCGCGTCGGGGGGTGTGACGGCCCGCGCGTGCGCGCACGGGCCGGTGAGTGAGGAACCTGCACCGCCCGGGGAGGCGCGCCCCGGAGCTCACACCTCGGAGGTCGCCTCGGAGACCCGCTCCGAACCGCCCCGAGCCCCTCCGGAGATGAAGATGTCGCGCTCACCCCGCAGTGAGACGGAGCGTAGAAAGGACTAGACCAAGCGTCAATAGGTCTAGACCGAAGAACGCATTCCACCGTCCCCCCTTCGCCCGATGGGGTGAGCCATGGCCATGGGATGCGGTCCGAGCCTCGGCGGTGCGGGACGATCCCGCGATGAGCCTCCGCCGCGCCGCGCCGCCGCCCAGCGGCTCCCAGCCCGCGCCGCCCTCCTGCGGGACGTGCCGCAACCCCATGTGGTGGGACACCACCTACCCCTACCCGCCCTGCTGGTACTGCTCGGTGTGCGCCTACCCCGAGAACCACGTCCGCGGGCCGGGCAAGCGCGAGAGGCGTGACCAGCGCGAGGAGGCGCGCTGAGGGCGCGCGTGAAAGGCCGCCGGGCGGCTCCCCTCGCGCCCCGCGCGGCGGCATGACAGGCGGGAGCGAGTGGGAGCCGCCCGGCGGCGGCTGGGCGCGCGGCCCCGGGGTCAGGCCCCGGGGGCGAAACGCGCGATCGGGTTGCGCAGGGTGCCCACGAACTGCAGGGCGCCCGCCGGGTCGGCGAGGTCCACCATCTGCTTGTTGTTGCGCAGCTGGAGCCGGTTGAGGCAGGACAGCGTGAACTCCTCGGCGAACATGTCGTACTGCCGGAACTTGTCCGTCAGGTGCGGCGCCGACTCCTGGTAGGCGATGACGCACTCGGCGACCGCCCGCCAGAACGTCTCCTCGTCCACCACCCCGTCCTCGGCCAGCGTGGCGCCCAGGAAGCGGAAGAAGCAGTCGAAGACGTCCGTGAAGATCGACAGCAGCTTGACGTCCTCGGGGACCTCCGCGCGGATGCGCTGGACCGCCGGCGGCAGCGCCGCGTCCGGGTCCATCACCACGATCTCCTCGGCGATGTCCTTGAAGATCGCCCGCTGGACGACGCCGTCCTCCAGGACCAGGATCACGTTCTCGCCGTGCGGCATGTACGCCAGGTCGTAGGCGTAGAAGCTGTGCAGCAGCGGGGTGAGGTAGGCGCGCAGATAGCGGCGCAGCCACTCCTCCGGCGCCAGCCCCGAGCGCCGGATCAGGGCGCCCGCCAGGGACCCGCCCTCGGCGTCGGTGTGCAGCAGCGAGGCCATGGTGGCCACCTTCTGGCCCGGCTTCAGGCCGGACACCGGGCTCTCCCGCCACAGCGCGGCCAGCATCTTGCGGTACGGCGAGTAGCGGTCGGTCGCCGCCTCGTACGCCCGGTGGCGGTAGCCGATGGCGGCCCGCTCCCGGATGATCGTCAGGCCGGTGGCGCGCAGCACCACGTCGTTGGCGATCAGCTGGGCCAGCCAGTCGTTGATGGCCGGGGTCGCCTCCATGTAGGCGGCGGACAGGCCCCGCATGAAGCCCATGTTCAGCACCGACAGCGCCGTCTTCACATAGTGCTTCTCGGGAGCGCTGACGTTGAAGAACGTCCGGATGGACTGCTGGGCCAGGTAGGCGTCGTCGCCCTCGCCCAGGCAGACCAGGCGGCGCTGGGCGATCTCGGCGGCGAAGGTGACCGACATCTTGTTCCACCACTGCCAGGGGTGGACCGGGATCAGCTGGTAGTCGGCCAGGTCCAGGCCCAGCTCGCGCATGGTCTGCGCGAACCGCTCCAGGGTCGCCTCGCCCAGCTCCTCGCGCATCAGCGTGTCGTAGTCGATGTCCGCGCAGGAGGTGAACGTGGAGTGGTCGCGGTGCGCGGCGAGCCACACCAGATGGAGGGGGCTGGCCGCCTCCGGCGCGTACGCGTGGTACTCGTGCACGCCGAAGCCCAGCCGCCCGTTGTTGGCGACGAAGCAGGGGTGGCCCTCGGTCATCCCGGTCTCGATCGTCTGGAAGTCGGCCTCGGCCAGCTCGGCGGCGCTCAGCCGCGCCTCGCCCAGCTTGTAGGCGGTGCCGGAGAGGGTGGAGCTGATCTCCTCCAGATAGACCGGCAGGATCTCGTCGCTCAGCCCCAGCGTCTCCCGCAGCTCGATGAAGAAGTCGAGCGCGTCCAGCGGGAGCTCCACGCCGTCCCGGTGGCGGGTGATGGAGTCGGCGTCGACCTGCCAGTGGTCCAGGGTCAGCACCGAGGCCGTGAAGCGGTACTCCACGCTCCGGTCGTCGCCGCGCACCGACCAGCCGCCGTCGGGGAGTCGCTCCGGCGTCAGCAGCCGCTCGTGCGCGAACTCGGCCAACGCCTTGCGGAGGAGGAGTCGGCCGGCCCGCTCCCAGCGCTCGGGGGTGAGGTGGGCGACGGCGCCGGTGAGGCTGGAGCCGCCGCGGCCCTGGCTGGCCAGGAACCGCTCACGGGTGCAGACGCTCAGCAGCGCCTCCTTCTCCGGCTTCTGGATCGGGCCGACGACCTCGAAGCCGACGACCGCGTTGAGCGCATGGACGGCCTTGTTCCGGATGTCCGGCTCGACGACCACGCGCCGGTTGCGCGGGTCGGAGAAGAGCAGCTCCATGACGGTGGTGATGACCGCGCGGGTGAAGCCGTGCAGCGGGATGTCGGTGGGCGCGCACAGGAAGTGCATGCCGACGTCGCCCGGCCGCGCGTCGTACAGCCCGACCAGCTCCAGCCGCGACGGGTCGTACCGCTCGACGAGGAACGCCGGGCGGCCCTCGTACAGCCCGATGAAGGCGTCGTGGTGCGGGTGCTCGTGGATCTTGCGGTACTCGGCGCCGACCTCGGCCACCGACAGGTCCTGCATCATCCAGAACGCGGACTTGGGGTGGGTCACCCAGCCGTGCAGCAGCTCCGCGTCCGCGTCCGGGTCCAGGGGGCGGATGGCGAACTCGCCGAGCCGGTCGTCGTGCCGGCGGAAGAGGATCTCCGACATCAGAGGGACACCTCCGGGGCGCCGAACTCCTGGAAGGCGATGGCCTTCTCGATCGGGTAGACCTCGCGGCCCAGCAGCTCCCGCACGATCCAGGAGTTGCGGTAGGGGCCCATGCCCAGGTCGGGGGAGGTGATGCTGTGCGTGTGGGTGCCGGCGTTCTGCAGGAAGACGCCGTTCCCGGTGGTGTCGACGCTGTAGTTGCGGGCGACGTCGAAGCGGCCGTGGGCGTCCCAGCGCAGCCGGTCGCGGATCGGCTCCAGGAAGGCCGGCGGCTGGTAGCGGTAGCCGGTCGCCAGGACCAGACCCTCGGTGGTGAGGGTGAAGTCCCGTCCCTGCTCCTCGTGGCGCAGGTCCAGGCGGTACGTCCCACTCTCCGAGTCGTACGAGGCCGACTGGAGCCCGGAGTTGGTCAGCAGCCGGGTGGGGACCGGGCCGGTGAGGTTCTTCTGGTAGAGCAGATCGAAGATGGCGTTGATCAGCTCCGAGTCGATGCCCTTGAACAGGCCCTTCTGCTCGGTCTCCAGCCGGTAGCGGGTGTCCTCGGGCAGCGCGTGGAAGTAGTCGATGTACTCCGGGGAGGTCATCTCCAGGGTCAGCTTGGTGTACTCCAGCGGGAAGAACCGCGGGGAGCGGGTGACCCAGTCGAGCCGGTAGCCGTGGACGTCGATCTCCGACAGCAGGTCGTAGTAGATCTCCGCGGCGCTCTGCCCGCTGCCGACCAGGGTGATGGACTCCTTGGCCTGCAGCGCCGCCTTGTGCTCCATGTAGCGCGAGTTGTGCAGGAAGTCCCCGCCCAGGTCGCGGCAGGACTCGGGGATGTACGGCGGGGTGCCGGTGCCCAGCACCAGGCGGCGGCCGCGGAAGACGCCGTCGACGGTGCGCACGACGTACACCTCCTCGGCCTCGTCGTACTCGACGGTCTCCACCGTCTCGTTGAAGCGGACGCTGGTGAGCTTCGCCGCCGCCCAGCGGCAGTAGTCGTTGTACTCCGTCCGCAGCGGATAGAAGTTCTCGCGGATGTAGAAGGAGTACAGCCGGCCGGACTCCTTCAGGTAGTTCAGGAAGGAGTACGGGGAGGTCGGGTCGGCCAGCGTGACCAGGTCCGACATGAACGGGGTCTGGAGGTGCGCGCCGTCCAGGAACATCCCCGAGTGCCACTCGAAGTCCGGCTTGCTCTCCAGGAACACGCCGTTCAGCTCGTCGAGCGGCTCGGTGAGGCAGGCCAGACCCAGGTTGTACGGGCCGAGGCCGATGCCGACGAAGTCGTAGGTGGTGGACATGGTTCTTCCGTTCAGCTGGCGCGGCGGGCGGGGGCGGCGGCGTGTTCGTTCAGGTAGCGGCCGGCGTGCTCCGCCAGCAGGTCCAGGACGTGCGCGATGTCGTCGAGCGAGGTCTCCGGGTTGAGCAGGGTGAATTTCAGGTAGTGCGCCCCGTCGACCGTGGTGCCGGCCACGACCGCCTCGCCGGAGGCGGCCAGCGCGTCCCGCGCGTACAGGTTGGCCTCGTCGGCCAGCTCCCGCAGCGCCCCTTCCGGGGGCAGGTAGCGGAAGACCAGGGTGGAGAGCTGGGACTTGGTGACGACCTCGTAGCGGGGGTCCTCGTCCAGCAGCGTCCAGGCGTCGGCCGTGCGGTCGCAGACCTCGTCGAAGAGGGCGCCGAGGCCGTCCGCGCCCATGATGCGCAGGGTCATCCACAGCTTCAGCGCGTCGAAGCGGCGGGTGGTCTGGATGGACTTGTCGACCTGGTTGGGGATGCGCCGCTCGACCATGCGCTCCGGGTTGAGGTAGTCGGCGTGGTAGGTGGCGTGGCGCAGCGTGGCCCGGTCGCGGACCAGCACCGCGCTGGAGCTGACCGGCTGGAAGAAGGACTTGTGGTAGTCCACGGTGACCGAGTCGGCGCGCTCGATGCCGTCGAGCAGGTGGCGTCGGGTGCGGGAGGTGAGCAGCCCGCAGCCGTAGGCGGCGTCCACGTGGAACCAGGTGCCGGCCCAGGCGGCCAGGTCGGCGATCTGCGGCAGCGGGTCGATGGTGCCGAAGTCGGTGGTGCCCGCGGTGGCCACCACGGCCATCACGACCAGGCCCTCGCGGTGGCAGCGCTCCAGCTCGCGGGCGAGCGCGGCGGGCCGCATCCGGCGGTCGCGGTCGGTCTCCACGGCGATGACCGCGTCCTGGCCGAGCCCGAGCAGCTTCGCGGACTTCTTCACGCTGAAGTGGCTGACCTCGGAGGAGAGGATGCGCAGCCGGGGCAGGACGTCGTGCTGGGTCAGCGGCTCGGCGGCGTTCTTCAGGGCCTGGGTGACCGCCTCCTCGCGGGCGAGTAGCAGGGCCTGGAAGTTGGACTGGGTGCCGCCGCTGGTGAAGATGCCGTCGGCGTCCGGCCCCAGGCCGAGACGCTCGGTGGTCCAGTCGACCAGGCGGCGCTCGATGAGGGTGCCGCCGGCGCTCTGGTCCCAGGTGTCCAGCGAGGAGTTGATGGCGGACAACACCGCCTCGCCGACCAGCGCCGGGATCACCACCGGGCAGTTGAGGTGGGCGAGGTAGCGGGGGTGGTGGAAGTAGATCGCGTCGCGGAGGTAGACGTCCTGCAGCTCCTCCAGCGCGGCGCCGGCGTCGCCGAGCGGCTGGTCCAGGTCGATCCCGGATATCCGCGGGGCCAGTTCGTCCGGGGTCACGCCGGAGAACGGGCGGTCGGTGCGGGCGACGGTGTCGGCCACCAGCGCGATGCCGTCGGCCACGGAGCGCCGGTAGCTCTCCGCCGTACGGTCATTGAACAGGTGCGACCTGGCATCCGCCGCCCCGGCTACGGGTGCGGTGGCGGTTCCTGTCGACGGGTCCTCGGAGGTGCTCGCGAGGAGACTCAACGGAATGTCCTTTCTGAAGCGGGCATGGGGGTGCCCTGGCCGGGCCCCGTCCGGAGGGTGTCGAGGGTCGTGCGGACGGGCCGGCGACGCGGTGAGGGGTGTGGAGGAGAGCAGGAAGGCGGGAGACAGGGCGGCGCGGTCGCTCCGTGCGGGGTGAGGAGGAGCCGTGCGCGGCGAGCTTCGCGGGGGGAGGGCGTCTGGAGGGCGGAGGGAGGGCCTCGTACGGGCGGGGGCGTACGGGGGCGGCTTACGGGGAGGGGAGGCGTGCGGGGAGACGGCGGCTCCCGGCCGGCGGCCGACCGGAGCCCGAAGAAACGTTTAGTCCTCGCTGGGGGCCGGGTTGGTCACGGCTTCCTCGATGAGCTGTTCCTCCGTGGCGCCACGGCGCCAGTAGCCGGTGAACATGACGGCCTCGCGGTCGAAACCGCGCTCGCCGACCAGGTGGCGACGCAGCGTCCGCACGGTGCCGGCCTCGCCGGCGATCCAGGCGTACGCGGTGCCCTCGGGAAGGCTCGCGGCGCGTACCGCGTCCGGGATCAGGCCGGTCCGCGGGCGGCCGTCGCCGCCGTCCCGCACCAGCCAGACGATCTCGGCGTCCGCCTCGGTGTCGAGGCGCTGGATGTCCTCGGCGTGCGGCACCTCGATCCAGACCCGGGCCGGGGTGCCGGCGGGCAGCCAGCGGAGGATGCCCGAGACGGCGGGCAGCGCGGTCTCGTCGCCGGTGACCAGCACCCAGTCGGTGCCGGCCGGCGGGCGGAAGTCCACCCCGGCGTTGTCCGGGGCGATCGGGCCCAGGAGCACGGCCCGGTCGCCCGGTTCGGCGCGAGCGGCCCAGCGGGCGGCCGGGCCGCTCGCGGCGGCGGAGTCGGCACCGTGCAGTGCGAAGTCCACGTCGAGCTCGACGGATCCGTCGTCGGCCCGGCGCTGGTCGCGCACGGTGTACGTGCGCATGACCCCACGCGTCTCCGGGTCCATGGCGCGCCACACGGAGAACCACTCCTCCCCCGCCTCGACCGGGACGACGGGGGCGTCCTGGCCGGGTTGCGGAAGGAAGAGCTTGAATCTCTGGTCGCGACCGCCCGTGGCGAACTCGGTGAGCTCCGGGCCGCCGAAGGTGATCCTGACCATGGAGCGGCCGAGGGATCGCGTTCCGGTGACGCGCGCGTCGAAGAAGCGGAACGGAACGGCGGTGGTGGTGGCTGCGGTGGTCATGTGAGAGGGGTGTTCCTTTCACGCGCCGTGAGTGCCGTGGGCGCCATGGGTGCCATGGGTCCGGGGTGTGCGGTGGTGGGTCGGGGTCGGCGTCAGCTGACCTTCTTGGCGTCCTGCATGGCCTTGGTGAGCGCCTCGATGAGCGGGGCGGCACCGGCGTAGGAGAAGCGCGGCTCGCTGCTCCAGCCGGTGATCTGGCCGGCCTTGACGGCGGGCAGCTTGGACCAGGTCGGCTTGGACTTCAGGTCCTTGGGCTGGAGGGTCGCGGTGCGGTCGTCGAGGAAGAGCAGGTCCGCGTCGTACTTGTCGGCGTTCTCCCAGCTCAGGCTCTCGAAGTAGCCGCCCTGGTCCAGCTTCTTCGGCTGGACGAACTCGACGCCCAGCTCGCTGAAGTAGATGAGGTCGGCGTTGACCTTCGGGTTGGAGACGTAGAACAGGTCGGCGCTGGCGGAGCAGGCCATGACCTTGATCTTCGAGCCCTTGGCGGTCTTGCGGAGGGTCTCGGCGGCCTTCTCGAAGCGGGCCTTCGCCTCGACGACCTTCTTGGCCTTCAGGTCGGCGCCCAGCGACTCGGCGAGCTCGGCGTAGCGCTTGATGGGGTCCAGCATGGAGACCCGGCCGCTGGTGATGGCGACGCTGTCGGCCAGGCCGAGGATCTTGTCCTTGCTGTCGTCCGGCACGTAGAAGAGCGCGCCCGGGTCGTACATGTTGGTGATGAGCAGCTCGGGGCGGAGCGCCGCGTACTTCTCGACGTTGAACTGGCCCCACTCGTTGCCGAGCACGGTCACCTGGTCGACCGGGAGGTCGCCGGCCTGCTTGTCCGGCTCGCCGTTCTTGAGCGTGGTCGGGCCGAAGGTGCCGACGATCTGCTTGTCCACGCCGAAGTCGTAGAGCGCGGCGGCCGAGCCGATGTACGCGACGACGCGCTGCGGGGTGCTCTTCTTGGAGATCTTGGTCTTGCGGTCGTCGGTGAAGGTCCACGGACCGCTCTTCTTCGCCGCGCCACCCGACTTGTCGGATCCCTTGGCGTCCTTGCTCCCACAGGCGGTGACCAGGGCACCGAGGCCGACGGCGCCGCCCGTGGCGAGCAGTCCGCGGCGGGAGAGGGGGAGGGCTCTGGCGTTGGGCATGGGGAGGAGTCTTTCTGTGGAGCGGGGACGGAGCGTGGCACGGGACGGCCCGCCGGACCGAAGTCGAGGTTAGGTTAGCCTAACTTCAACGGATGTCCAGTCTGGGGTTCCGTGCCACGCCTCGTTCCTGGCTCCGAATCAGCCTCCGAAGTGCCAGAACACCGCGTCGTTCACGGTCACGAGCACCGCCAGTACGACCAGGTCGGCGATGCCCAGGGTCAGCCCGAGCAGCGCCCGGCCGCGGCGCCCGGTGCCCCGGGCGAGCGCCAGGCCGGCCAGGACGATGGCGCACGGGCCGAAGACCAGATTGAACAACAGCAGCCCGATCAGGCCCAGGACGAACGACGCCACCGCCATCCCGTCGGCGTCCGCGCGGGGGTCGGAACCGCGGGTCGACGCCGTGCGGTTGGGCGCGAGGCGCGCCGGTTGCGGGGAACGTGCCGGGCGCGGGGAAGGTGCCGGGTGCGAGGAACGTCCGGTGTGCGTGGTCAGCGTGGCGTGGTCCATCGGTCAGCGTCCCTTCTGCGTGTCGGGTGTGTGCCGGGCCGTCAGGCGTTCGCGGAGGAAGAAGGCCAGCAGCCAGACGGCGATGGCGGCCGAGGCGGCCAGGAAGACCGGGAGCGGGGTGTGTGCCGCCGCGCCCAGCACGATGCCCATGAGGGCGAGCACTGCGACCAGGAAGAGCATGTGCGGCCTTTCTCGTAAGGATGGCCTGCGGTGTCGTGCGCGGCGGCTGCCGCGCACCGTCTGCTTCTGCGTGCTGTGTGTCCGGCGCGTCGCGTCCTTGTGCGTCGCGTTCGGCGCGCGGGTGCGTGCGCGTCGCGTTCCGCGCCGTGTGTCGCGCGTGTTTCGGTTCAGTGAACAGTTGAGATGACAACTGTTCACTGACATCTCCATCCTACGCTGGCCAAAGTCGGCGAACGGCTGTTTACTGAATGACATGAGTCACACGCTCGGCATCCGGCAGGCCCAGAAACTGAAGACCCGACAGGCGCTGTTGGACGCCGCCCTGCGGCTGCTGGCCGACCAGAGCCTGAGCAGCCTGGGGCTGCGCGAGGTCACGCGCGTGGTGGGCATCGCCCCGGCCGCGTTCTACCGGCACTTCCGCGACATGGCGGATCTCGGCGTGGCCTTGGTGGAGGAGTCGCTGGGCAGCCTGCACGTCATGATCCGGGCGATCCTCGCCGAGCAGGACGGGGACGAGGAGCGGATCGAGGGCTCGGTGCGGGCCGTCGCCGAGCATGTCCGCCGCTACCCCGCCCATGTCCGGTTCATCGCCCGCGAACGCCACGGCGGGGTGCGGCCGGTGCGCGAGGCGATCGCCGCCCAGCTCGACCGGTTCGCGGAGGAGGTCGCGGAGGCGCTGGCCTCGCAGCTCGCCGCGGAGGGGTGGAGCGCGGAGGACGTGCGGATGCTCGCCGAGCTCTACGTCGACCACATGGTGATGACGGCGACGGCCTTCCTGGAGGCGCAGCCGGAGGGCGCGGGAGAGGGCGTGGGCGAGGGTGCGGGTGAGGACATCGGGGGAGCGGGGGCGGAAACGCCGCCCGCGGTCGCGGGAGTGGCTGACGGGGCGTCTGTATCTATAGGAGAGAAGGAAACTGACGTGACGTCGGGTCCTGGTGTGCGCCAGGTCGGGGCGACGGGCGCGGCGTCTTCGGCGGGTGCCGCGTCCGGCGCCGGGGCGGGCATGGAGTCCGAGGCGGTGCGACGCATCGCGCGTACCGCCCAGCGGCAGCTCCTCCTGATCAGCCTGGGGCGGCACCACTGGCCCACCGGGTGACATGACCGAGACGGGGGTCGGCGCGTGACGGAGTCGTCGGACGGCGGGTCAGCGGTCGGCCGGGGGTCGGCGGGTGACCTCCACGCGGTAGGCGCCGCGCCCGTCGCGTGTGGTGACGGCGATCCGTATGCCGTGCGTGGCGTCGCGCAGGCTCTCGCCGGGCGTGAACGTCGCGTCGCTCAGACCGGGGTGCACATTGGGTTCCCTGGTGCAGCCGCGGCTCTTGGGGGAGGCGTCGATCACCGTGATCGGGCCGTCTCCGGAACCCAGGCCGACGTCCACCCAGGAGACCAGGACGCCGGGCTTGCACACGCCGTCGTCGTTGCCCTCGTTGGTGCGGGCCTCGACGGTGTAGCCGCCGGCGGTCGAGACGGGCACGAAGAGCAGCTTGGTGCCATCGCCGCGGCGACCGAGCGGGCTGAGGGTGTGCGTCGAGGTGCCGGCACGCGCGGCGCACGCCACCTGGGCCGGGGTCAGCCAGCCGAGCTTCCACTTGTGCCAGGCCATCAGGTCGTTGCCGACGCCCCAGTCCTCGGACATCACGTCCCAGTGTCCGACCCTGTCGCCACCCCCGCCGGTGTAGAGGTCGGGCAGCCCGAAGCTGTGGCCGTTCTCGTGCGGCAGGACGCGGAATCCGGTCCTGGACAGTGAGCCGCTGCCGTCGTCCTGGCGGCTGTAGACGAACGAGACGTTCGCCAGCGGGACGCCGTCCGCGCGGGGCGCGTCGGTGTTCCCGGAGAAGGTGACGGACAGCACGGTGCGCGCGGCCGGCGGCCCGGCGTTGGGAGTGAGCAGCACGTTGATCAGGTCGTACCGGCGGAAGTCGACCTTGTGGTCGGCGGCCGCGGCGATGTCGCGGACCAGCGTGCGGTAGCCCGGCTCGAAGCCGGAGCCGCGCCGGAGGCCGTACGAGCGGAACGTCCGGGGCATCCGCAGCCAGTGATCCAGCGGGGCCGTCGCGCGGTAGTCGAGTCGCCCGTAGGAGCCGCGGGCGAACCACCGCGCGGTCTGCGGGAAGAACTCGGCGAAGCGCTCCCGCGCGCTGCCCTCGCCCGGCACGTCGGGAAAGTCGATCATGAGGGTGAGCGCCCGGACGGTGCCGGTGCTCCGGCTGTAGCCGGGGGCGGTGGGCATCCCCTCCGACATCGCCACGTCATGGGGGCGGGGTGGGGTGCAGGCCGCCCGCCCCGCGGCGGCGGAGCCGCGCAGTGCGGGGGCGTGGATCGCCCGCGGGGCGGCGGGGATGTGCGGGGCGACCGCCGGCGCGGCGACGGCCAGCAGCAGGACGGCGGCGGTCGCGAGCGCGCGGCACCGGCGCGACGTGTGACCGCGGGGCGGCGTGTGACCGCGGGGCGGCGTGTGGCCACGGGGTGGCGCGCCGCCCTGGTACGGCGTACGCGGGGTCCGGTGCGGGCGGTGGTGGCCGGTCGGGTGGTCGCCGGTCGCGTGGTCGCCGCTCGCGCGTATGTGGGGACCCGCGCGTCTGCGCCGTATTCGGAAGCCCGGGGGTATCCGGGGGCGTTTGGGCGTCATCTCCCCACCACGCTGCGCCGCCGGGCGATCTGGCGCCCGCGCGGGGCCGCCGAACGGGTGGCGGTGGCGTGGCGGGTTGCGACGGTACGCGCGGTGTGGTGGGTCCGGCGCGCGGGCCGGCCGGTGGTCGTGTTCGCGGAGGCGGGTCGGTGGCGGGTCGGGGGGTGACTGGGCGCCCGCCTGGAGCGCGCCACCGACGGCGGCGAACAAGTGTGCCGCAGGTCACATCGTGTTCATGAAATATCCGGGGACCCACTCCCCGTTTAACCCACTGTCCGAGCGAAACGGGGACTCGCTCCCCGCTACGCCGGACCGGGGTCCGGGAGAAAGACCGGAAGCGCCGGAGCGACAGACCGAGCGACGGGGATCAGAAAAAGGGGGGTGCCGCATGGCTGCCAAGACCGACAGGTGCGTCGCCGCTGCCGCCGTCGCCGCCGCCGCGGCGAAGCTGCCGCGCCCGCGACTGCGTGCCGACGCGCTGCGCAACCGGGAGCGGATCGTCGCGGCGGCCCGCGAAGTGCTGGTCGAGCACGGGGCGGAGGTCTCGCTCGATGAAATCGCTCGACGGGCGGGCGTCGGCAATGCCACGATCTATCGGCACTTCGCGGACCGTCGCGAGCTGATCCACCATGTGACCCTCTCGGTCATGGACCGCATCGCGGACCAGGCCGAGGCGGCCCGAACCGAGGAGCACGATGCCTTCCAGGCGCTGCGACGCTTTGTGCACGCGGCGGCGGACGAACGGATCGGCGCTCTCTGCCCGTTGCTCTCCGACGGGGTCGACAAGGACCACCCCGAGCAGACGGCGGCCCGTGATCGGCTTGAGGCCGGGGTCGAGGCGCTCATGGGGGCCGCCCGCGACGCCGGCCTACTGCGCACCGACATCGGCGTCGGTGACCTGATGGTCGCGCTGACCCAGCTCACGCGCCCGCTGCCCGGCAGTGGCGACTGCGTGAACTTCGATCAATTCGTGCACCGGCATCTCCAGCTGTTCCTCGACGGCCTGATGACGCCGGCGCGCTCCGAACTATCCGGTTCCGCCGCCACTTTGGAGGACCTGCGACGCAGGCAGTGACGCCCGTCCTTGTCAGACCCCCCTCGTAGCATCGAATACCTGACCGAACTTCACGTGGTAGGCCCCGCCGGCTTGTTGTGCCCACCGCGTGCCCCACACGTCCCGTTTGTTAGTCCTCGCACCGCTAGGTAGGCCCACGCATGCCGTCCGTAGACGCGTCGCTCGCGACGCCCACCCCCGACCCCCGGCGCTGGAAGGCGCTCATATTCATCGCCCTGGCCCAGCTGATGGTCGTGCTCGACGCGACCATCGTGAACATCGCCCTGCCCTCGGCCCAGGCCGACCTCGGCATCTCCGAGGGCAACAAGCAGTGGGTCATCACCGCCTACGCCCTCGCCTTCGGCGGCCTGCTGCTGTTCGGCGGCCGGATCGCGGACCTGTGGGGCCGTAAGGCCACCTTCATCACCGGCCTCATCGGCTTCGCGGTCGCCTCGGCGCTCGGTGGCGCCGCGGTCAACACCGGGATGCTGCTCGGCGCCCGCGCGCTGCAGGGTGTGTTCGGCGCGCTGCTGGCCCCGGCAGCGCTCTCGCTGCTCGCCGTGATGTTCACCGAAGCCAAGGAGCGCGCCAAGGCGTTCGGCATCTTCGGTGCCATCGCCGGTGGTGGTGGCGCCGTCGGTCTGATCCTCGGCGGTGTGCTGACCGAGTACATGGACTGGCGCTGGACCTTCTTCGTCAACATCCCGTTCGCGGTGGTGGCCGCGGCCGGTGCGGTCGCCGTCATCCATGAGCCGGCCGAGGCCCGCAACTCCTCCAAGCTCGACATCCCCGGCGTCATCCTGGCCACCACCGGTCTGGTCGCGCTGGTCTACGCCTTCACCCGCGCCGAGTCCGACGGCTGGACGGCCGGCTGGACCATCGGTCTGTTCATCGCCGCCGCCGTGCTGCTGCTCGCCTTCGTGGTCGTGGAGAGCAAGGTGAAGGCGCCGCTGCTGCCGCTGCGCGTGGTCACCGAGCGCAACCGCGCGGGTGTCTACATCTCGCTGGGCCTCGCCATCATCGGCATGTTCGGCCTGTTCCTCTTCCTCACCTACTACCTGCAGATCGTCAAGGACTACAGCCCGGTCACCACCGGTCTGGCCTTCCTCCCGATGATCGCGGGCATGATCACCGGCTCGACGCAGATCGGCACCCGGCTGATGACCCGGGTCGCGCCGCGGCTGCTGATGGGCCCGGGCTTCCTGGTCGCCGCCGTCGGCATGCTGATGCTGACTCAGATCGACCTGGACACCTCCTACCCGGCGCTGATCCTGCCCGCCTTCCTGCTGCTGGGTCTGGGCATGGGCACCGCCTTCATGCCGGCGATGAGCCTGGCCACGTACGGGGTCCAGCCGCAGGACGCGGGTGTCGCCTCCGCGATGGTCAACACCTCGCAGCAGGTCGGCGGCGCCATCGGCACCGCGCTGCTCAACACGATCGCCGCCAGCGCCAGCACGGCCTACGTCAGCTCGCACAAGGCCACCGCCACGTCGCCCCAGCTGCTGGAGCTCAAGGCGATGGTGCACGGCTTCTCCGTGGCCATCTGGTGGGCTTTCGCCATCCTGCTGGTGGCCGCGGCGGTCGCGATCACCTTCATCAACGCCGGACGGCCCACCACGGGCGGTCAGGCGGGCGGCTCGGCGGACGGCGAGGGCGCCGTCGAGGACGTTCCGGTTCCGGTCATGGCGCACTGATCGGGTGGTGGCACGGCCTACCGGGCGAGGCGTCATGCCTCGCTGATCACAGCGCTTGAGTGCGGCTTCACGGCCCCGCTTCCGCAGTCCGCGGAGGCGGGGTCGTGGCGTTGGGGCGGGCCGGGACGTCGGGGGTGGGGCGGGCGGGGCCCGAGGTCGGCGTCACCGGCGCCAGGGCAGGTCCCCGCACTCCGGCTGGAGGCCCTCGGCGATGATCCCGCAGATCTCGCCGAGCTGCGCCACCTGCTCCGGGGTGAGCCGGTCGAACATCGCCGAGCGGACGGCGGCGACATGCCCGGGCGCCGACCGCCGTAGCACCTCGTACCCCTCGTCCGTCAGCACCGCGTTCTGACCGCGCTTGTCGGAGGGGCAGTCCTCGCGCCGCACCCAGCCGTGCTTCTCCAGTCGCGCGATGGCGTGGGAGAGCCGCGACCGGGTGATCTTCGATTGCTGGGCCAACACCGTCATCCGCAGCCGCCGCCGGGGGGCCTCCGAGAGCTGCACGAGCAGGCCGTAGTAGATGTGCGGCATGCTCGCGTCACGTTGCAGCTGACGGTCGAGGTGGTCTTCCAGGAGCGTGGTCGCGTGCAGGTACGCCTGCCAGGTGCGCTGCTCGTCGGTGCTGAGCCAGCGTGGCTCCGCTGCGGATGGTTCGGTCGTCATGGCACCCACGATCTCATTCCGCTACCCATTCTTGAAGATTAAACAACTGGAGGTTACAGTGGGATTTATAGCTTGAGAGTTCAAGTAAATGGAGGCGTACCCATGACGTCCCTCTCCGTGCCCGAGCCGACGGTGGAGCCGCCGACCGGCCGGATGCCCGCCCTCTACCTCAGCCATGGGGCGCCGCCGCTCGCGGACGACCCCGTATGGCCCGGCGAACTCGCCGCCTGGGCCGCCGGACTGCCCCGCCCCGCGGCGATCCTGATGATCTCCGCGCACTGGGAGGAGGCGCCGCTGGCGCTCGGCGCCACCACGACGGTGCCGCTCGTCCACGACTTCTGGGGCTTCCCCGAGCACTACTACCGGGTGCGCTATGCCGCGCCCGGCGCGCCGCGGCTCGCCGAGCGTGTGCGCAAGACGCTGCGCGCCGCCGGGACGCCGGTGCAGGACATCCCCGGCCGGGGCCTGGACCACGGCGCGTACGTTCCGCTGGTCGAGATGTTCCCGGCCGCCGAGATCCCCGTGCTCCAGCTCTCCCTGCCCACCCTCGACCCCCAGCGGCTGCTGGCCATCGGCCGCAAGCTGGCCCCGCTCCGGGACGAGGGTGTGCTGATCGTCGGCAGCGGATTCTTCACGCACAACCTGGCCGCGCTGCGGCAGTCGGCCGGGGGAGCGGTGCCGGGCTGGTCGGCCGAGTTCGACGACTGGGGCCGCCGGGCCCTGGGCGAGCAGGACGTCGACGCCCTCCTCGACTTCGAACGCCGCGCTCCGGCGGGCCGGCTGGCGCACCCGCGGACCGAGCACTTCGCCCCGCTGTTCGTCGCCATGGGCGCCGCGGACGCGGCCGGCGACCTGTCCGGCCAGCGGTCGGTGATCGACGGCTTCTGGATGGGGCTGGCCAAGCGGTCGGTCCAGTTCGGCTGAGCCGGGGCGGTCGGTCCCCGAGGCGAGGCCCGGTCGCCGGGTGGCGGGGCCGGGCCTCGCCGTCGTCGTAGGCCGCCAGGGGGGCGTGACGGCGGCGGAGGCCCTCGCGCCCCGGGTGTGGCGGCCGTGCTCGTGTGGCTCCGGGGTCTGCGTGGCGGCCGTGCCGTGGGGGAGGGTCAGCCGTGCCGCGAGGTGGCGCGCCGCCCCTGGCCCGGCAGGGGCGTGTCCCGTCGCGTGTGGAAGAGGTAGAAGGCGCTGACACCCATGATCGCTCCGAGTCCGAGCCCCATCATCGCGGACTTGTAGACGGTGGCCCCGCTGATCGCGAACAGGTAGCCGATGGCGCAGCCGAGGACCGAGCCGTACCAGATCGCGGCCGTCTCGTCCTGGACCCCGCCCTGGTACCGACCGATCGCGTAGCAGATGCCGCCCATCACGGCGGCGGCGATCAGGCCGTGGATCACGGGGGCGAGGATCGCGGTCCCGGGGCCGGTGGTGTTCGCGCCCTCGTGCGCCAGGTAGCCCACCCACGCGCCGAAGAAGAGGGCGATCGTCAGGGGCGCAATCCAGGAGGTTCTGACCCGAAGGTGCGGGATATGGGCGTGGGGGCGGTGGTGCCGTGGTCGCGACGGGGTCGCGGTGGGTGCGGTCATGGCTGGCTCCTCGCTCTCCCGGCTCAGTCGGGTTCTCCGGCTCCCCTCGCGGAATTCCCCTCCCAGACATCCAGGGCACACCCGGCACTCACTCACGGCAAGTCGGCTGGGCGCGGCGGCGTCGCGCCGTGCGGCGTGGAGCAACCAGAAGCCGGTGCGCGCCGTCTTCACGGTCGGGAGAGCACGGTGGGGACGGCGCGAAATCGATCTTCGGAAGGGGTCGCGGCGGCACCTTGACACCCGTCCTGACCTGCGCTTCCGCGTACTCCGCTGGCGCGCTGCCGCCCGGTGTGGCCGGACAGGGTACTGCATGATCGCAAAAACGTGGGCACCGAGGGGAATTCTGTCCGGATTCCACTCGTTGATTCCAGTGGACGGGGCACAGGAAGAGGTCCGTCAGGGGCCCGGAAGGTGCTTCGTCCAGTGTCCCGCGACCGACTCACCGCAAGGGAGCAACCCGCATGGCAACCCGTGCCGTCGCCCGTCGTCAGGCCACCAACAGCGGCGCTGACGGGGCGGCCAGCAGTGTTCGCGCCGCAGGCGGGGAGATCGCCGACCGCGACCTGGTCGGTATGTATCTCGATGAGATCGCCCGCACCCCGCTGCTCGACGCGGCGAAGGAGGTCGAGCTGTCCCAGATCATCGAGGTGGGTGTCTACGCCCAGCAGATCCTGGACGGCGAGATAACCGATGGCAACGCTGCCGGCGCGAGCCGCGAGGAGCTGGAGGCGATAGCCGCCGAAGGCGACCGCGCCAAGGACGTCTTCATCCGTTCCAACCTGCGCCTGGTGGTGGCGGTCGCCCGCCGCTATCCGCGCAGCGGTCTCCCCCTGCTGGACCTGATCCAGGAGGGAAACGCCGGACTGGTTCGCGCGGTTGAGAAGTTCGACTACGCGAAGGGCTTCAAGTTCTCGACGTACGCCACCTGGTGGATCCGCCAGGCGATCACCCGGTCCATCGCGGACCAGTCGCGCACCATCCGGCTCCCCGTGCACCTGGTCGAGGAGCTCGGCCGGATCCGCCGTGTGCAGCGGGAGTTCAACCGCGAGCACGGCCGTGAGCCGGACCACGCGGAGATCGCCGCCGAGCTCGGCTCCAGCACCGAGCGGGTCTCGGACGTGCTCGACTGGGCCCGTGACCCGGTCAGTCTGAACATGTCGGTGGACGACGAGGGCGAGACGCAGTTCGGCGACCTGCTGGAGGACACCTCGGCGGTCTCGCCCGAGCAGTCGGTGATGACGCTGTTGCGCAGCGAGGAGCTGGAGGGCCTCATCGGCCGGCTCGACGACCGCACCGCCTCGATCATCAAGGCGCGGTACGGCATCAACGACGGCCGCGAGCGCACGCTCACCGAGGTCGGCAAGGAGCACGGCCTCACCCGGGAGCGGATCCGTCAGATCGAGAAGCACGCGCTGCTGGAGCTGAAGAAGATGGCCCACGCCACGGGGTTCGACGCGGCCGCCTGAGCCGCGGCCGCCCTGTGCCGCGGGTCCCGTCGGGCACGCCGTCCGACCCGAACGCGCGGTCCGCGAGCGGCGCGGCCGTAGTGATCCGGGTCGGCCAGGCGGGGCGACCCACCCAGAGCGAGAGCCTCGGCGCAACTCCCCCCCAGCGCCGGGGCTCTCTCGTCTCTCTCCCGCCCCGCTCATCTGTCGGGCCCTTCGTTGTCCCAGGAATCTAGATATCTACTATCCAGGTTCATTCTGGATGTCTAGTATCTAGATATCGAGCCGCGGCGCCACGCCGAGTGGGGCGGGCCGCCGCATGACCTGGAGGAGCAGAACGATGTCGCTCACCATCACCAACCCCGCCGCCCTGCACGACCCGGTCCCCTTCGGCTACAGCCATGTGGTCGCCGCCCGCCCGAGCGAGGTCGTGCACATCGCCGGCCAGTACGGCTCCGACGCGCAGGGCGGCGTCGTCGCCGAGGACTTCGCCACGCAGGTGGAGACCGCCTTCACGCACCTGGGCACCGCGCTGGAGGCGGTCGGGCTGGACTTCAGTCATGTGGTGCGGCTGGGCACCTACATCGTCGACCACGACACCGACAAGCTTGAGGCCCTCGTGGGTCCCATCCGCAAGATCTGGGGCGACCGCCCGCCGGCGCAGACGCTGATCGGCGTCGCCTCGCTCGCCCTCCCCGGGATGCTCTTCGAGGTCGACGCGGTGGCCGTGCGTCCGTGACGGGCGGGCGCAGGGCGGGGCCCTCTTTTCTGTGGTCCGGGCGGGAGGGGGCGTCTCAGGATCCGTGGAGCACCTTGACGGCCCGGGCGAACTCCTCGAAGCCGACGCGGCCGTCCCCGTCGGTGTCCAGCGTCATGAACACCTTCTCCGCCTCCTGCTTCGGCAGGGCCATGAAGCAGGCCACCTCGACGAACTCCGCCATGCTGAGCGCCCCGTCGCCGTCGGCGTCGGCGATCTCGAACAGGGCGCGCAGGGTGGCGCCCTTGCCGGGGCGGTCGGCGGAGCGGAAGCGGGGGTCGTTGCGGGCGGCCATGTACTCGTCGAGGGAGATGGCGCCGTCCCCGTCCCGGTCGGCCAGGCGCAGCAGCCGGTTCCACTGCTGCTCGATGGCGTCCAGCAGCGCCTCGCCCTTGAGGGAGTCGCCGCTGACGCCGGCGGCGTCCAGGACCTGCTGTGGCAGCCGCAGATAGTCGGCGTAACCGATCAGCCCGTCGCGGTCGGCGTCCATGCGCCGGAACTGCTCGGCCAGCGTGGCATCCGCCGAGGTGCCGGGATCGGTCATGTCGGCATGGTCCCAGCGGCTCAGGGGGCGCGCCAGGAGGCGCACGAGCGGACGAAGAAGCATGCGACGGCTGGCCGACCCCGGGTGCCGGCAACCGGGCGACGGCCCGGCGCGTTCACTGGGGCGGGCCGTAGAGCTCGCGGTAGGCGGGGAAGACCCCGCCCGGACCGTCCACGCCCTCCGCGGCCAACAACGCCTTGACCACGGCCCGGGCCAGCACATCCGCCCCCGCCGCCAGCACCTCGTTCAGCGCCCCCGCCTCCCGGTGCACCGCGAACGCCGGGTCGCCCGCCCGCCCCGACGCCGGCAGCAGCGGCCGGCCCCCCGTCGCCAGCGCGAACACCGTGTCCCCGTCGGACAGCATGTGGACCGGCCGTACGGCGCGCGCCAGCCCGTCGTGGGCCGTGCCGGCCAGCTTGTGCGCCTGAGCACGGGTCAGCTCGGCGTCGGTGGCGACCACGGCGAGCGTCGTGTTCAACGGCGGGTGCGCCGACGCGATGAACCGCCGCAGCGACTCGGCCCGCGTCGCCGCCAGCCGCCGCACCGCGTCGGCGTGCGCCTCGGGCGAGGGCACATACGACGCGTAGCCGTCCACCGCCGTGGCCCGCTCACCCCGCGCCGCGTCCGCCCGGGCGGCCACCACCTCCGGCACCAGGCCGTACAGCACCCCCGTCCGCGGGTCGAACACCGAGCCCACCGCGTTGACCACCGCCAGCGCGGCGACCGTCACCCCGGACGGCAGCACCACGCTGGCCGAGCCGGTGCCGCCCTTCAGGTCCCCGGCGACCGCGCCGGTGCCCGCCCCCGTGTTGCCCTGCGCCACCGGGGCGCCCGGCCCGGTACGCGCCGCCGCCTCGGCCGCCGCGTGCCCGAGGGCCGCGTCCGGCCGGGCCCGCCAGTCGCCTCCCCGGCCCAGGTCGAACAGCGCCGCCGCGGGGACGACGGGCACCACCTGCGCCGGGTCGGGACCCACCCGGAAGCCGCGGCCCCGCTCCTCCAGCCACCGGGCGACACCGGAGGCGGCGTCGAGGCCGAAGGCGCTGCCGCCGGTCAGCACGACGGCGTCGATGTGCTGCACGAGGTTCCGCGGGTCCAGGGCGTCGGTCTCGCGGGTGCCCGGCCCGCCGCCGCGCACGTCCACCGCGGCCACCGCGCCGCCCTCGGGGGCGAGCACCACCGTGGTGCCGGTCAGCCAGCCGTCGCCGGTGCGCTGCGCGTGACCCACGCGCAGACCGGCCACATCGGTCAGCGCGTCGACCGGCCCCGGGCGGGCGGAACCCGCGCTCTGGGCGGCGCTCTCAGCTTCAGCCATGTCAGCCATGCCCCCATCCGTACCCCGTGCCCCGCGCACCATCCCCTGGCCCCGCCCGCAGGCCATCCCCTGGCCCCGCCCGCGGGCCGCCCCCTGATTCGCGAGGAGGGGGCCGCGCGTGGACCGGTCAGTGCGCGGGCTGCTGCCGGGTGGAGATGGTGACGCCGGCGGCCACACACGCCCCGCAGACCAGCCCGGCCGCCAGCACGGCCAGCGTCCCCGCCCAGGTGCACGCGAGCACCAGCACCGCCGTGAGAGGCAGGATCGCCTGCCCGACGCCCCGTTTGTAGTGCCGGGAGTGCAGCAGCCACACCGTCGTCAGATACAGGGCGGTGGGCACTGTGACGGCCGCCGAGGCGGCGAGCGTCGAGATGTGCGCCTTGTCGACGGCCTGCTCCACCGCCACCTCGATGCCCGCGCCGATGGCCGCCGCCGAGCCGAAGACCAGATAGTGGCCGTACCCCCACAGGAACGCCTCCCGATTGGAGGCCAGATGCTCATGGATGGGCACCGCGAAGTAGATCCACCAGGCGGAGAAGACGATCAGCAGCCCGCCCAGGGTGATCGGCCACAGCAGGCCCAGTTCGTCGGTCTCGTCCAGCGCCGACTGCACCGCGACGGTCGCCGCGAAGATGGTCTCGCCCAGCACGATGATGGTGAACAGGCCGTACCGCTCGGCGATGTGGTGCGGATGCCAGGTCGTCTGCCGCACGCGCTCCGCGAACAGCGGCACGCTCAGCTCGACTATCGCCATCGCGAGGAAGAGCCACTTCTTGGACGCGTCGGGCAGGAACAGCAGCCCCAGCCAGCCGACCTGGCACAGCGTCACCCCCTCCGCGTAGCGCAGCGCCGTGGTCCGCTCGCCCCCCGTGGTCGACCGCGCCGCCCGTAGCCACTGCGAGACCATCGCCAGCCGCATCACCAGATAGCCGAACCAGACGACCGTGAAGTCGTTGTCGTTGAAGGCACGCGGCACCCCGGCGGAGAGGATGAGCACACCCGCGATCTGGATGAGTGTGACCACCCGGTACGGCACATCGTCGATGTCGTACGCCGAGGCGAACCAGGTGAAGTTCATCCAGGCCCACCACACGGCGAAGAAGACCATCAGATAGCCCTGGACGCCGGCGCTGACATGCCCCTCGGCCACCGCGTGCACCAGTTGGGCACCCGCCTGCGCGACGCCCACCACGAAACACAGGTCGAAGAAGAGCTCCAGCGGAGTGGCCGCACGATGGCTCTCGTCCCGACGGCGCGCGGTCATCCGGCGCAACGGCGCGGCGGGGCCGCCGCGGCCGAAGCCCTGCCGCTCCCCACCAGCGCCGGAGGCGCTGATCGGCGGTGGCTCACCCGCCGGGCCACCGGGCCCGCGGGGCTCGCTGCCGGTGTCGTCGTCGCTCATATCGGATGCCCCTGCCGACGTGCGGAGTGCGGTGATATGTCTGCTACACGAAAGATGATCCAATACCTTGCGATCCGGCGCGACGTATATCGGACGTTGAGCAGACGTTGATCGTCGACCGGAAGGCTCTGCGGCATGCCGATAGCCCCCGCCCGAAGGAAGAACGCCGTGTCCCGTTTCGCTCGGACGGAAGAGCAGCCAGCCCTGGCCGCCGCCGCCCGGCAGGCCGCCAGGGTCGCGCTCCGCTGGATCAGCGACCCGGGCGGCGCCGAGGAGCTGACGCACGCCGAGCTGTTGGACCAGGCGGCTCGGGCGGCGGCGGCCCTGGAACGGCTCGGGGTCCGGGCGGGGGACCGGGTGGCGGTGCACCTGCCCCTGGTCCCCGAGTCCGTGATCGTCACCCTTGCCTGCGGCCGGCTCGACGCCGTGCGCTCCAGCATCCCGGTCGGCGTCCCCGCCCAGCAACTCCGCGAGCGCGTCCGCGAGTTGGGAGCGGCGGTGCTGATCACGGCCGACGCCGAGCAGCGCGGCGGCGAGGTGCAGCCGCTGAAGCCCGTCGTCGACCGCGCGCTGGCCGGTGGCGGTTGCCCCGATGTGCGCAATGTCCTGGTCGTCCACCGCGCCCCGCGCCCCGTGTCGTGGACACCGGGTCGCGACCTGTGGTGGCACGAGGCCCTGGGCTGACCGGAGGGCGGGCCGGCAGGCTGACCGGCGGGTGGACCGATGGGTCGACCGGTGGGTGGACCGGTGGGCGCGGGCTGCGATGCGGGCGGCCCGGGCGGGCGGTCGTACTCTGGACGTATGAGTACCGCCCCCGCCCCTGGACCGCGCGATCCGGCCGCAGCGTTGATCTTCGACGATCCTCTCGCCCAGCAGTCCTCGGACGATACGGACCACGGGTGGGGTGAGCGGGCTCCCGGCGGCGCCGACAGCGCCGCCGATCTCGCGCGCTTCCTCGACGAGAAGCCGCCCCACCACCTGTAGGGCTCGGGCGCCCCTACCGGCGCTCCGACTCGGACACGCGCGGAGTCTCGCCGGCGCCGTTCCGCTGGGCCGCCAGCTCGACGGCGTCGTTCCGCTGGGCCACCAGCGCGTCGCGGATCTCCCGCAGCAGCTCGATCTCGGTGGCCTCCACTTCCGCGTGCGCCTCGTCCTCCCGTCGCTCCTTGGCGGCCTTGCGCGCCAGATAGCGCGCCATGGGCAGCACCATCAGGAAGTAGACGACCGCCGCGGTGATCAGGAACGTGAGCACCGCGCTCAGCACCGAACCCCACAGGATGGGGATGCCGCGGATCACGTCGCCCGCCGCGTTCGTCTCGCAGGGGCCCTTGAGGCACGAGCGGTACCTGTCCAGGTCCTTGGTGCCGAAGGCGCCGACGATCGGGTTGATCACGCCCTTCACCAGGCTGTTGACGACCGCGGTGAACGCGGCGCCGATCACGACCGCCACGGCCAGGTCGATCACGTTCCCGCGCATCAGGAAGGCCTTGAAGCCTTCCAGCACGCTCTTCTTCTCCTCGGGCACCCCGCCCCCTCGTTCTGTTCTCGCGCCGCTCCAGGTGATTGCGAGGAAGTCTGGAACGGGGCCTTCCGCACTGCACGGCAGCGTAGGACCTGGCGCTCCACATGCCCACCCCACCCCGGAGAACAGCGAGCAGCCGACGGAGAAGGGTCAGCACAGCGTCACCGCCAGCCGTGCGGTGACGGACGCGCCGGCCAGCGTAGCGGCGGTCGCGCGCGGCACCGCGAGCACCACCAGCGCACCCTCGCCGACGCCGCTCCCCACCTCACCCGCGAGACCGCCATCGGTGAGATCGCCGTCGGCGAGGCCGCCGGAGGCCGCCGCGTCGTCCGCCGCGCGATCCGCCGCGTCGGCCCGCGCCCCGGGCACCTGGGCCACCCGCGCGCCACGCGCGACCACACGGGGTTCCGCCGAACCGGCCGCCGCCAGCACGTCCACCCGGTCGCCCGGGCGCAGCAGCCGCGCCGCCCCCGCGTCCGCGATCCGCACCGGTGCCGACACCAGGTCGGCGCGGTGCCGAGCCGGTCCTTCTCCCGACTCCCGCGCCGCGGCGGCGTGTGACGTCACACGGCGGTCCGCCGGGTCGCTTCGCGCCGCACCGTGCGAGGCGGCGACCGCGAGTGCCGCGGCCGTCATCGCCAGACCCGCCGCCACCGGCCGCTGTCGTCGTCGCACGCCCCGCCGCGTTCGGTGCCGGTGAGGTGCCCAGCCGCGGCGCCGGACGCGCACCGGGCCGAACTCCGGCACCTCGCGGACGGGCGGGGCGGAGCGGGGGAAGAGCGTTGAGGACGCCGAGGACGCTGAGGACCTCAAGGACGTGGGGGACGTGGAGAGAGCGGAGGCGGAGGAAGCCGGGTAGGCCGGGTGCGCCGAGAGGGCGGAGGAGGCTGAGAGGGCGGAGGAGGCCGAGAGGGCGGAAGGGGAGGAGGGCCGGACGGACATGGCAGACACCGCCTGTCGCGAGGGAGTTCGGTCCCCTCACGATGCCCGTCCCCGACCGATCCCGCTCCGGCCTGTGGACGACCGAGCGCCTGTGGACAACTCGGTCATCCGCATGGGTGAGCCACCCCGTGTTCAGCTCGCTCGGCGGGACAGCGGGCTCCCTGTGGGTCCGCTCGCCTCGTGGCCCCCTACCCCCGTCCCGGTACCGTGCCCGTGCCTTCCCCGTGCGCGGGCTACGGGATGTCGATCCCCAGGTCCCAGCCGTCGTGCGCGCGGCTGCACAGGCAGTCCCGGCCTCGGGAGTCCGGGAGCTCGCGCACGGTGTCGAAGAGGACCTCGCGCAGCCGCTCCAGGTTCTGGGCGAAGACGTGCATCACCTCGCCGTGCGAGACGCCCTCGCCGGTCTCGGTGCCCGCGTCCAGGTCCGTGACCAGCGACAGCGAGGTGTAGCAGAGCTCGAGTTCACGGGCGAGCACCGCCTCGGGGTGCCCGGTCATCCCGACCACCGACCAGCCCTGTGCCGCGTGCCAGCGCGACTCCGCGCGGGTGGAGAAGCGCGGGCCCTCGACCACGACCATCGTGCCGCCGTCCACCGGCTCCCAGTCGCGCCCCCGCGCCGCCGCGAGCGCGGCCTTCCGTCCGGCCGGGCAGTACGGGTCGGCGAAGGTCATGTGCACCACGTTCGGAACCCGACCGTCCGGCAGCGGCTCCCCGTCGAAGAAGCTCTGTGCGCGGCTCTTCGTGCGGTCCACCAGCTGATCCGGAACGAGCAGCGTGCCCGGGCCGTACTCGGGCCGCAGTCCGCCGACGGCGCAGGGGCCGAGCACCTGCCGTACGCCGAGCGAGCGCAGCGCCCACAGGTTGGCGCGGTAGTTGATCCGGTGCGGCGGCAGGTGGTGCTTGCGCCCGTGGCGGGGGAGGAAGGCGACCCGCCGGCCCGCGATCTCGCCGAGGAACAGCGAATCGCTCGGCGGCCCGTACGGAGTGTCCACCGTGATCTCGGTCACGTCATCGAGGAAGGAGTAGAACCCCGACCCGCCGATGACCCCTATCTCAGCCCGCGCGTTGCTCGTCTCGACCATGCGCACACCCTAGCCGCGCGGGTGCGGCCGCCGGCGCCCGCGCGTACGCGCACGCACGCGCCGAACGCGGCCTGGCCGCCTACGTGCTCCCTGGCGCCCGCGGATACCCGCACGCACACGCACGTCGGCCCCCGTCGTCTCGCGGGGAGACGACGGGGGCCGACGGAAGGCGATGCCCCAGGCATGGCCGGTGTGGCCACTCGGGCGGTGCCGGGCGGTGTCAGTCGCGTCAGGCGGCCGAGCCGCTGCCGGTCGACGTCGAGGCGGACGACGACCCGGTCGACGACGAAGACGAGGTCGACGAGGCAGACGACGCGCTGGAGCTGCTGTCGCTCTTCGACGAGGTCGTGGACGACTTGGCGGGGGTGCTGCTCGACGAGGCACCACGGCTGTCGTTCCGGTAGAAGCCGGAGCCCTTGAAGACGATGCCGACCGCGGAGAACACCTTCTTCAGGCGTCCCTTGCAGTTCGGGCACTCGGTCAGCGCGTCGTCGGTGAACTTCTGCACCGCCTCAAGGCCTTCGCCGCACTCGGTGCACTGGTACTGATAGGTCGGCACTTACTCCTCCTGGCACTCTCACTCAATGAGTGCTAACGACGTTCCATAGTGCAGTATTCCTGCGCCTCAGTCCACTGAGACGGTCACACGGTGACCGACCCCACCCCGCGCATCCCCGTCCGACTGCTCCTTCGCGGCGCCCGCGGCCGAGGAGCCGGCCACCCGGCCGGTCGACGCGGGGGTCAGCTGTCCGCGCAGCGACAGCAGGACGATCAGGGCCAGCCCGGTGCCGATCAGCGGGACGGTGAAGCCGGCGTGGGAACCGAAGCCGTCCGCCAGCTGGCCGGCGGTCGTGGCGGCCGCCGCCTGGCCCAGCGCGACCGCGCCGGTCAGCCAGGTGAACGCCTCCGTGCGGGAGCTCGCCGGGACCAGCGACTCCACCAGCGTGTAGCCGGTGATCAGCGCCGGCGCGATGCAGAGGCCGACCAGCAGGCCGAGGCCGCCCAGCAGCGGCACCGCCTGCGCCGCCCACAGGGGCGCGGTGGCGAGGGTGAGCAGCGGGTAGGCGATCAGCAGTCGCTGCTGCGGGCCGCGGCGCCAGTGAATCGCGCCACAGGCGATGCCGGCCATCATGTTTCCTGCCGCGAAGACGCCGTACAGGACGCCGTTGATGCCTGGCTGGTCGATCTCCTGGGTGAAAGCCGTCATGGAGACCTGCATGCCGCCGAAGACCGCGCCGATGCCCAGGAAGATCGCCGCCAGCACCCGTACGCCCGGAACCGAGAGCGCGGAGCGACGCTCCTCGCCGTCGACGGCCGCGCCGGCCGCCGCGAGGCTCGGCCGCGGCTGGGTGCCGCGCTGCGCGGCGAACAGCAGGCCGCCGATCACCGTCAGCGAACCCTCGGCGATCAGACCGGCCGCCGGGTGCACACCGGCGCACAGCGCGGTCGCCAGCACCGGGCCGATCACGAAGGTGAACTCGTCCGTGACCGACTCGAAGGCGGCCGCGGTCGCCATCAGGGGCGAGCCGTCCAGCTTGGCCGCCCAGCGGGCGCGGACCATCGGACCGACCTGCGGAACCGAGGCACCGGCCGGCACGGCCGCCACGAAGAGCGCCCACAGCGGGGCGTGCAGCAGCGCCAGGGTGATCAGCAGGCCGATCGCGGAGGCGTGCACCAGGACGCCGGGCAGCAGCACCGCGGCCTGACCGAACCGGTCCGCGAGCTTTCCGCTCTGCGGGGCGAAGAGGGCCATGGAGACACCGGCGGTCGCCGACACCGCGCCGGCCGTGCCGTAGGAGCCCGTGGTGTGCTCGACGAGCAGCACGATGCCGATCGTGAGCATCGCGAACGGCTGGCGGGCGAGGAAGCCGGGGAGCAGGAAGGTCCAGGCGCCCGGGGTGCGCAGCAGCTGCCCGTATCCGGGGCGCTTGCCTTCGGCTGCCGAAGGTTCGGGCGCGTCGGGATGCGACGACGCCTTACGAGGGGTGACCGTGGACGCCACGGCCGAGCCTTTCTGCCGTCTGGTAGCACGCCCGACCGGATCTCCCAGGGAGCGCGCCGAGAGCTGTCCTCTCTCGCGCGGGACCGTGGTAGATACCGGACCAGTCACCCATCAGACGGGGGGACGGTGGCCGCCGTGCGGTCGCGCCAGCTCTGCATCAGACAGAGTTGGTGTGATTAGTGCCCGAATATGCTAACCGGCGCCTCCGTTTTGGCAACCGTGCTTCCGCTTCGGGGTGATCCCTCGCCTGTGATGCGCGTCTCCGCGCCTTCCGCGCGACGACCTGCGCCTTCCGCGCGACGCCTGCCCTCCGCGCGGCCCCCGGCGCCTCCGCGCGACGACCTGTGCCTTCCCCACGACGCCTGCCCTCCGCGCGGCCACCGGCGTCTCCGCGCCTTCCCCACGACGCCTGCCCTCCGCGCGGCCCCCGGCGCCTCCGCGCGGTCGCCGACGTCTCCGCGCGGCCGCCGGCCTCTCCGGCCACCCCACGGGCCGGCGGCCCGGGCGTCCTATCCGCGTCCGCCGTTCCGGCCGCCTCGACCGTCCCGCTCCCGGCCTTCGCCCCGCCTCCGGCGCTCCGCCCGCTCCCGCGATACGGGGCGCTGGTCGAGCGTCTCCTGTCCGCCGGTGCCCAGCCAGCCGGCGAGCTTGCCGCCCGCGCCGACAGCCCGTAGCCGGGACTCGACCGCGTCCCGTACCGGGTCCGTGGTCACCACCAGCAGTTCGTCACCGCGCCGCAGCACCGTGGACGGCGAGGGCACGAAGCTCGTCCCGTCCCGTACCACCAGGGTGACCGCGGCCCCGGTGGGCAGGCGCAGCTCGGAGACCTCCACGCCGTGCATCTTCGATGCCTCGGGGATGGCGACCGACAACAGGTGCCCGCGCAGCCGCTCCAGGGGCGCGGACTCGATGCCGAGGTCGGACGTCGTGTCCTTCTCGCCCAGCCGCAGCCGGGTGGCCACCCAGGGCAGGGTCGGGCCCTGGAGGAGGGTGTAGACGATCACCAGCACGAAGACCATGTTGAAGATCCGCCTGCTGTCGGCCACCTCGGCGACCATGGGGATGGTGGCGAGGATGATCGGCACCGCGCCGCGCAGTCCGGCCCAGGAGAGCAACGCCTGCTCCCGCCATGAGGTGCGGAACGGGGTCAGGCTGACCAACACCGACACCGGCCGGGCCACCACCGTCAGGGCCAGTCCGACCATCACCGCGGGCCAGAGGTCGTCGCCCAGCTCGTGCGGCGTGACCAGCAGGCCCAGCAGCACGAACATGCCGATCTGGGCGATCCAGCCGAGCCCCTCGGCGAAGCCGCGCGTGGCCGGCCAGTGCGGCAGCTTGGCGTTGCCCAGGACGAGCGAGGCGAGATAGACGGCGAGGAAGCCGGAGCCGTGGGCGAGCGCGCCGGCCGCGTAGGCGACGACCGCGATGGCCATCACCGCGATCGGGTACAGACCCGAGGCGGGCAGTGCGATGTGGCGCAGCCCGTACGCCCCCAACCAACCGACCGCGAGGCCGATGGTCGCGCCGATCGCCAGCTCCAGCGTGATCTCGCCGATCAGCTGGTACCAGTGGTCGACGGGGCCATGGGCGGAGAAGGCCACCACCATGATGACGACCGGGGCGTCGTTGAACCCCGACTCGGCTTCCAGAACACCCGTCAGGCGGGAGGGGAGGGGAACCCTGCGCAGCACCGAGAAGACCGCCGCCGCGTCCGTGGATGAGACCACGGCGCCGATGATCAACGCCTGTTTCCAGTCGAGCCCCACGACATAGTGCGCGGCCGTCGCGGTGACGCCCACGCTCACCGCCACGCCGACCGTGGCCAGGGCGATCGCGGAGGGCAGGGCCGGTTTGATCTCCCGCCACTTGGTCCCGAGACCACCCTCGGCCAGGATGACGACCAGCGCGGCATAGCCGAGGACCTGGGTCAGCTGGGCGTCGTCGAAGGTGACGCCGATGCCGTCCTCGCCCACGACCACGCCGATGGCGAGGTAGATGAGCAGCGTGGGCAGCCCGCTGCGCGAGGAGACCCGGACCGCGATGACGGCGATGAGCAGGACGAGCGAGCAGAGCAGCAGGAGTTGGTTGAGGTGCTGGACAGTCAGGGGCCGATCCCTTCTGCGCATTTCGGCCGAAACGTTTCGCTGCGGCCACCGAAACTTCGTTTCCTTACCTAACATTTTACGGGTTCTTGACGCGAGCCTCCTCGTCGGTCCTCTCGTCGGGCCCCTAGTCGACCCCGCGCGGAGCCGCCTTCGGCGACCTCTGGCCAGATCCGCTGAAGGGCGGCGCGGCCGCTGCGCCTATGGTTGCTCCAGCACTCCAGGACCACCCTGCCCCTCGAAGGACAGCGATGCCCGCCAACGAAAACGGCCCCTCTCGAAAGAAGAAGGGCCGCCGTGTCCGCCTGCTCGTGATCGCAGTAGTGCTGCTTCTCGTGGCGGGTGTCGGTTACGGCACGTACTGGAGCGTCAGCACCGTACGCGCCTCTTTCCCGGAGACCACCGGAACCCTCCAGCTCAAGGGACTCTCCGGGAAGGTTCAGGTCAAGCGTGACGGCTACGGGATCCCGCAGATCTACGCCGACACCCCCGAGGACCTCTTCCGCGCCCAGGGCTACGTGCAGGCGCAGGACCGCTTCTGGGAGATGGACGTGCGCCGTCACATGACGGCGGGACGGCTCTCGGAGATGTTCGGCGAGGACCAGGTGGAGACCGACGCCTTCCTGCGCACCCTGGGCTGGCACCGGGTCGCGCAGGAGGAGTACGACAAGAAGCTGTCGGCCGCCACGAAGAAGTACCTCCAGGCCTACTCCGACGGAGTCAACGCGTACCTCAAGGACCATCAGGGCAAGGAGCTCTCGGTCGAGTACGCGGCCCTGGACTTCGTGCACGAGGGCTACAAGCCGGAGAAGTGGACCCCGATCGACTCCGTCGCCTGGCTCAAGGCGATGGCCTGGGACCTGCGCGGCAACATGCAGGACGAGATCGACCGCGCGCTCGCCTCCAACCGCCTCAGCCGCAAGCAGATCGAGCAGCTGTACCCGTCCTACCCGGTCGACCGCAACAAGCCGATCGTCGACGGCGGCGCGGTGGACACCATCACCGGGGACTTCGACCCGAAGGGGACCCCGCCGACCGGCGCCGCCGGCGACGCGCAGGGCACCCCGGGCGCCGACGTCCCGGGCGCCACCAACCCCGGCACGCCCGCCGGCACCCCGGGCGGCGCCCAGGGGGCCACGCGGGGCGGCACCCAGGGCACGAACACCCAGGGCGCCAACCAGGCCGCCCAGACCAACCAGGCCACCCAGGGCGTCCAGACCCAGCTCGCGGGGCTCTCCAAGAGCCTTGAGGAGGTCCCGGCGCTGCTCGGCCCCAACGGCAGCGGCATCGGCTCCAACTCCTGGGTGGTCTCCGGCGCGCACACCACCACCGGTAAGCCGCTGCTCGCCAACGACCCGCACCTGGCCCCTCAGCTGCCGTCCGTCTGGTACCAGATGGGCCTGCACTGCAACAAGGTGAGCCAGGCGTGCCCGTACGACGTCGCCGGCTTCACCTTCTCCGGGATGCCGGGCGTGGTCATCGGCCACAACAAGGACATCTCCTGGGGCATGACCAACCTCGGGGCCGACGTGACCGACCTCTATCTGGAGAAGGTCACCGCCAACACCTACCTGTTCGGCGGCAAGCAGAAGCCGTTCAAGATCCGCAAGGAGACCATCAAGGTCGCCGGCGGCAAGGACCGTACGATC
Organism: Streptomyces sp. SAJ15; assembly: GCF_007595705.1. Taxonomy (GTDB): domain Bacteria; phylum Actinomycetota; class Actinomycetes; order Streptomycetales; family Streptomycetaceae; genus Streptomyces. The sequence goes on from NZ_NISY01000001.1 coordinate 417,979, forward strand.
ACGGTCCGCTCCACCCGGAACGGCCCGCTGGTCTCCGACCGTGACGACGCGCTCGACCACGAGCTGGACAAGGTCGGCGAGAACGCCCCGGTCGGCAACGTCGCCCCGGACCGCGGCGACGGCTACGCGGTGGCGCTGCGCTGGACCGCGCTGGAGCCGTCCAAGACCATGGACGCGGTCTTCCAGCTCAACACCGCCAAGAACTTCTCCGACTTCCGCAAGGCGGCCCGCGACTTCGCCGTCCCCTCGCAGAACCTGATCTACGCCGACACCGAGGGCCACATCGGCTACCAGGCCCCGGGCCGGATCCCGATCCGCGGCGACGGCAAGGCCACCGGCCCCAAGCCCGACGGCCGCTACCCGGCGCCCGGCTGGGACCCCGACTACCAGTGGACCGGCTACGTGCCCCAGGACGCCATGCCCTGGGACTACGACCCCAAGCGCGGCTACATCGTCACCGCCAACCAGGCCGTGATCGACCAGGAGAAGTACCCCTACCTGCTCACCAACGACTGGGGCTACGGCGCGCGCAGCCAGCGCATCACCGACCTCATCAAGTCCAAGATCAAGGACAACGGCAAGATCTCCATGGACGACATGCAGTCCATGCAGATGGACAACAGCAGCGAGATCGCCGAGCTGCTGACGCCGCTCCTGCTGAAGATCGACATCAAGGACGAGTACGTCCGCGAGGCCCAGCAGCTGCTGGAGGGCTGGGACTACACCCAGGACTCCGACTCGGCGGCCGCCGCCTACTTCAACGCCGTCTGGCGCAACACCCTGATGCTCGCCTTCGGGAACAAGCTGCCCAAGGAGATGCGCGTCGAGGGCCAGTGTCTGCGGGTCCGCCCGGCCGACGACTCCGGCCCGGTGGAGGACCTGGACGGCAACACCCGTACGGTCCGCGAGTGCGGCCAGCGCGACGCGGACTCGGCGCAGCCCGACGGCGGCGACCGCTGGTACGAGGTGGTCCGCTCGATCCTCGACGACAAGAAGAACGAGTGGTGGAAGACCTCCGGCACCAAGGCCGACCCCGGCGCCACCAACCGCGACGAGCTCCTGGCCAAGGCCATGAAGGACGCGCGCTACGAGCTCACCGCCAAGCTCGGCAAGGACATCGACGGCTGGAGCTGGGGCCGGCTGCACCGGCTCACCCTCAAGAACCAGACCATGGGCAAGGAGGGCCCCGGCGCGGTGCAGTGGCTGCTCAACCGCGGCCCCTGGAACCTCAGCGGCGGTGAGGCGGCGGTCAACGCGACCGGCTGGAACGCGGCGGGCGGCTACGAGGTCTCCTGGGTCCCGTCGATGCGGATGGTGGTCAACCTCCAGGACATGGACAAGTCGCGCTGGATCAACCTGACCGGCGCCTCCGGTCACGCCTACCACGACCACTACACCGACCAGACGGACAAGTGGGCCAAGGGCGAGCTGCTGCCCTGGGTGTTCAGCAAGAAGGCTGTCGACGAGGGCACCGACGACGAGCTGGCGCTGACGCCGTGAGCGCGACCGGGCTCCCCTGGACGCGACCGGGGTCCGGGCGTGACCGGGACGCCCAAAGGGCGCTGGACACCCAGCGTGACCAGGACACCCGGCGTGACCGGGACCCCGCGAGCGCGGTGGACATGACCGTCTGACGCGGTCGGGAGCCGACACCCGAACAGCCCCGCTGATCATCGTTTTACGAGATCGGCGGGGCTGTTTCCCTTTCCGCCGCCGGGGTGAACCGGTAATTCCAGCGGCGGTGAAGACGCCTCGGCCGCCCGGATAGGCGCGGCACCCATTACCCGCGTTACCCGCGCCTATTTCAGCGCGGCGGCTCCGTAAACCTGTGGATCGCCGAGGGCGTCACCGCCGCCTGCACCGGTCGGTCATGCGGGTCGCGAGGCACCGTCTCCAGCAGTTCGGTGTCGTAGAGCAGCACCACCAGGGCCGGGTGGGCGCCCGCCGCGGCGATCCTGGCCAGGACCCGGTCGTAGGAGCCACCCCCGCGTCCCAGGCGGATCCCGTGCCGGTCGACGGCGAGTCCGGGCAGCAGCACCGCGTCGGCGTCGAGGACCGCGTCCGGCCCCAGTCGTCCCCCGTCCGGCTCCAGCAGGCCCCTGGAGGCGCGGCGCAGCCCCTCCGCGCCCCGGTAGACGCCCCAGTCGAGATCGTTGTCGGGCAGGAGCACGGGCAGCAGCACGCGCACGCCCCGCGCGAGCAGCGCGTCCAGCAGCGCCCGAGTGCCCGGCTCGCGTCCGACCGACACATACGCGGCGACCGTCCGCGCGTCGGCCAGCTCCGGCAGCTCCGCCGCGCGCCGCGCGAGGGCCGCCTCGGCCGCCTCGACGTCACCCGTTGGCAATCCGGACCTCACCGAAAGGAGGTGTCGTCGCAACTCCGCTTTATTACCGTCAGTCGTGATCACGTGAGTGCACAAATTCCTTGTCTCATGTCATATTCTCCGGACCGTCATCATCTGCCCAAAGGCACCGGATAGGGTTCGGGGCATGACTCAATCGCGTACTCGGATCAGCAAGGCTGTCATCCCTGCCGCCGGTCTTGGAACCCGCTTTCTCCCGGCCACAAAGGCCACCCCCAAGGAGATGCTGCCGGTCGTCGACAAGCCGGCGATCCAGTACGTCGTGGAGGAGGCCGTCACCGCCGGCCTCTCCGACGTCCTCATGATCACCGGCCGTAACAAGCGTCCGCTCGAGGACCACTTCGACCGCAACTACGAACTCGAAGAGGCGCTGACCCGCAAGGGCGACGACACCCGGCTCGCCCGCGTCCGCGAGTCGAGCGAGCTGGCGACCATGCACTACGTGCGCCAGGGCGACCCGCGCGGGCTCGGCCACGCGGTGCTCTGTGCCGCCCCGCACGTCGGCGACCAGCCCTTCGCGGTCCTCCTCGGCGACGACCTGATCGACTCCCGCGACCCGCTGCTGTCCCGGATGGTGGACATCCAGGAGCAGCACGGCGGCAGTGTCATCGCCCTCATGGAGGTCGAGCCGGCCCAGATCCACCTCTACGGCTGCGCCGCCGTGAAGCCGACCCTCGAGGAGGGCGTGGTCCAGGTCTCCGGGCTGGTCGAGAAGCCCACCGCCGCCGAGGCGCCCAGCAACTACGCCGTCATCGGCCGTTACGTGCTCGACCCCGCGGTCTTCGACGTGCTGCGCACCACCGAACCGGGCCGCGGCGGCGAGATCCAGCTCACCGACGCGCTCCAGGCGCTGGCCGCGGATCCGGGCCTCGGCGGCCCGGTGCACGGCGTCGTCTTCAAGGGGCGCCGTTACGACACCGGCGACCGTGGCGACTATCTGCGTGCCATTGTCAGACTTGCGTGCGAACGTGAAGACCTGGGACCCGAGTTCCGGGACTGGCTTCGCCGTTACGTCACCGAGGAGATGTAGCACTTTGAGCAGCACCGCAGCGCAGGCCGCCGAGCACGACCCCCGCCCCGACTCCGACGCCGGCTCCCCGGGCACGGGGGCGCCGGGCGGGGCGGACGACCGGACCGGCGCCGCGGAGCGGGACAGCGCGCCGCGGGACCGCGCCGAGGGCCGGGCGGCGGAGCACCGAGGCGCGGCCGGGGTCGCCGACCGGGACCCCGAACGGGACTCCGACCCTGCCGAGGGTCGGCCCGCCGACGTCGACAGGGCTGAGGGCATGGCGACGGCCGCCGAAGGCGGGGCCGAAGCCGGGGCTGACGCCTCCGTCGATGCGGAGGCCGCGGACCGGGTGTGGTCGGTGGACGAGCATCTCGCCGACATCCTGGAGCGGGTGCGCCCGCTGGAGCCGATCGAGCTGAGGCTGCTCGACGCCCAGGGCTGCGTCCTGGTCGAGGACGTCACCGTGCCCGGCGCCCTGCCGCCCTTCGACAACAGCTCCATGGACGGCTACGCGGTCCGCGCGGCCGACGTCGCGGGCGCCTCCGAGGGGCACCCCGTGGTGCTCAAGGTCATCGGCGATGTCGCCGCGGGCAGCGGTCGGCTGCCCAAGGTGGGCCCCGGCCAGGCCGCGCGCATCATGACCGGCGCGCCGCTGCCGCCGGGCGCCGAGACGGTGATCCCGGTGGAGTGGACCGACGGCGGAGGCGGAGCCGGCCCGGTCACCGGCATGCGGGCGCACAGCACGGCCCCCGAGGGCGCCGGCGGGCAGGTGCGCGTCCACCGCGGCGCCGAGGCGGGGCGGCATGTCCGCAGGCGCGGCAGCGACGTCGGCGCGGGCGAGCTGGCGCTCCCGGCCGGCACGGTCCTGGGGCCCACCCAGATCGGCCTGCTGGCCGCGATCGGCCGGGCCACGGTCACCGTCCGCCCCCGGCCGCGGGTCGTGGTGCTGTCCACCGGCAGTGAGCTGGTGCCGCCCGGTGAGGAGCTGACCCCCGGCCTGATCCATGACTCCAACAGCTTCCAGCTCACCGCCGCCGCGCGGGACGCGGGCGCGATCGCCTACCGGGTGGGCGCGGTCGCCGACGACGCGGCCACGCTGCGGTCCACCATCGACGACCAGCTGGTCCGCGCGGACGCCATCGTCACCAGCGGCGGGGTGAGCGTCGGCGCGTATGACGTGGTCAAGGAGGCGATGGACGAGGTCGACTTCCGCAAGCTGGCCATGCAGCCCGGCAAGCCGCAGGGCTTCGGCAAGGTCGGCCCGGACGGGATCCCGCTGCTCGCCCTCCCCGGCAACCCGGTCAGCGCCTATGTGTCCTTCGAGCTGTTCGTACGGCCCGTGATCCGCACCCTGCTGGGGCTGCCGTCGGTGCACCGCACCACGGTGCGGGCCGTGTGCACCGAGGGCATCGCCTCCTCCCCGGCCGGCCGCCGCCAGTTCCTGCGCGGCTGGTACGCGCCGGAGCCGGGCGCGGAGGGCGCCCCCGCGCGGGGCACGGTCACCCCGGTGGGAGGGGCCGGCTCGCACCTGGTGAAGGCGCTCGCGCACGCCAACGCTCTGATCGTGATCGAGGAGGACACGACCGAGGTCGCGCCCGGCACCGAACTCGACGTCGTCCTGCTCGGCTAGGCCCGCCCCGCTGCGGGTACGGTGTCCTCCCATGACAGCCGCACGGCCCCGCCGATGGCCCCCGCCACCCGGCCCGGCCGGCGGGCCCGGACCGGGAGAACGATGAGCAGCCCCCAGGACCATCTCACCCATCTCGACCAGGCCGGCGCGGCGCGCATGGTCGACGTCTCGGCCAAGGAGGTCACCGCGCGCACCGCCCGCGCCAGCGGCCGGGTCCTCGTCTCACCACGCGTGGTGGAGCTGCTGCGCGGCGAGGGGGTGCCCAAGGGCGACGCCCTCGCCACCGCCCGGATCGCGGGCATCATGGGAGCCAAGCGCACTCCGGAGCTGATCCCGCTGTGTCACCCGCTCGCGGTGTCCGGCGTGACGGTGGACCTGTCGGTGGCCGACGATGCCGTGGAGATCACCGCCACCGTGAGGACCACCGACCGCACGGGAGTCGAGATGGAGGCCCTGACCGCTGTCAGCACGGCGGCGCTCACCGTGGTCGACATGGTGAAGGCGGTCGACAAGGCCGCGGTGATCACGGACGTACGGGTCGAGGAGAAGACCGGCGGAAAGTCGGGAGATTGGCACCGCGCATGAAGCCACCGGGCACAGCGGCCACGGCCATGAAGGCCATGGAGACGGACGCCCCGCACACCACCCTCGCCGCCGCGGCCGCCGCGGCCGCCGCAGCCGCCTCGTCCGGCTCGGACGCGCCGGACGTACGGAGGCCGGTGGCGGAGCGTGTGCCGACGCCGCCGGAGTCGGGGCGGGTCCCGGCCCCCGGGGCGCCGGCGGCGGCCACGGACGTCCATGACGAGGCCGCGCGGGGCGGCACCGCCCCGCAGGCCCGGCGGGCTCTGGTCGTCACCGCCTCCAACCGGGCGTCCGCGGGCGTCTACCCGGACAAGGGCGGCCCGTTGCTGGCGGCGGGCCTGACGGACCTGGGCTTCGCGGTGGACGGCCCGCGGGTGGTGCCGGACGGCGACCCCGTGGAGCGGGCGCTGCGCGAGGCGGTGGCGGCGGGGTACGCGGTGGTGGTCACCACCGGCGGCACTGGCATCTCGCCCACCGACCGCACTCCCGAGGCCACCCGCCGCGTCCTGGACTACGAGGTGCCCGGCATCGCGGAGGCGATCCGCGCCGAGGGCCTCGCGAAGGTCCCCACGGCCGCGCTCTCCCGGGGCCTGGCCGGAGTCGCCGGGAGCACCCTGATCGTGAACCTGCCGGGCTCCACGGGCGGGGTGCGGGACGGGCTCGCGGTGCTGGGCCGCCTGCTGACGCACGCCGTCGAGCAGCTGCACGGCGGCGACCACCCCAGCCCCGCCGACGCCGGCTCAACGGGCGGACCGGCCGACGCCGTATCGCCGGGTGGCTCCCCGCGCGGGACCTGTCACGCCGGGCCGCCGAGCGCGTCTTCCGGTCCCGGCTCGTCGAGTGGACCCGCCGGGCCCGAAGGCTCGGGTGACCTTCCAGGGAGCCCCAGCTGAACGCCCCCTGGCCGATCGAACTGGCGGACGGCGACACCGTCCTCCGCCCCATAAGGATGCGCGACCAGCGCGCCTGGCGTGAGGTCAATCAACGCAACCGCGAGTGGCTGCGCCCCTGGGAGGCGACGATCCCGCCGCCTCCGCCGGGCGGCCCGGTCACCCAGCGCCCCACCTACCGGCAGATGGTGCGCCATCTGCGCGCCGAGGCGCACGCCGGACGGATGCTGCCGTTCGTCATCGAGTACCGGGGGCAGCTGGCCGGACAGCTGACCGTGGCGGGGATCACCTGGGGCTCGATGTGCTCCGGCCACGTCGGCTACTGGGTGGACGAGGCGGTCGCCGGCCGCGGGGTGATGCCGACGGCGGTGGCGCTCGCGGTGGACCACTGCTTCCGCACGGTCGGGCTGCACCGCATCGAGGTCTGCATCCGGCCGGAGAACGTGCCGAGCCGCCGGGTGGTGGAGAAACTCGGATTCCGCGAAGAGGGGCTGCGCCCCCGCTATCTGCACATCGACGGGGCCTGGCGCGACCACCTGGTGTTCGCGCTGACGGCGGAGGAGGTGCCGGAGGGGCTGCTGGCGCGCTGGCACCGGACCCGGCCTGGGGCTTCCGGCACGGCCTCGCAGAAATAAAAAATGTGTTCGAAATGAGTCATCAATTGAACACAATTCCTGTCTGCTCATCTCAACAATCACAAAAAATGTTCGAGATATCAGCCAGATCGTGCGACACACCGCGCCAATTGGCGGATGGGCTCGCGCGGACCCCTCTACCGTGTCACCGTGAGCAGCAGTGGCCTCATCTACGCCGTCATCGTCGGGGCCTGGGCCGCCTACCTGGTGCCCATGTGGCTCCGTAGGCAGGACGAGCTCAACGAAGCCCGTCCGACGGAACGCTTCAGCACCGCCATCCGGCTCTTGTCCGGTAGGGCGGGGATGGAGCGCCGTTACGCCAAGGACCTGGAGGCTCGCGCCGCCGAGGAAGCGGACCCCCCTCACTCGGGGGCGGATCCCGTGGAACCCGAGCGGAGCGTGGCCGACCCGGACGCCGTGACCGACCTGGTCGACGTCCGGGCCTTCGTCGACCCCGCAACCGGCGCGGACCTCCGCCCTGGTGCGGACCTCCGCCCCGGCGCCGAGCCGCGGCCCGGTGTCGAGCCCCGGCCGGGGGTCGACACCGCGACCGGTCCGGAGCCGGTGGCGCCCGAGGTCCGAGAGGCGAGAGCGGCCCGGCGGGGTGAGGCTCCGGCGATCCAGCGCATGCGCCGCGCCAAGGTCCTGGCCCGGCGTCGCCGGACGACGGTGATGCTCTTCCTCGCCTTCACCCTGGGCGCGGTGGTCGCCGCCGTCGGCGGCCTCGCCTTCCTGTGGGCTCCCGCGGCGCCGGCCGTGCTGCTCAGCGCCTACATCGCCCATCTGCGCGTTCAGGAGCGCCGCCGGTTCACCTTCACCATGGACCAGCGCCGCGCCGAGCTGGCAGCCCAGCGGCTGCGGGAGCGCCAGCTGCGCCCGCGCCCCGCGGCGGCCGACCCGACCGCCGTCACGCTTCCGGCGGCCCGCGCGGTCGGCGAGGAGTCGCACCCGCCGCACGCCGCCCACCCCGCCCCGTCCCGCCCGGAGCGCGAGCCGCTGGCGGCTCCTCCGGAGCCCTCCGCCTCGGCGCGGGCCCTGGTGGAGCAGACCGACCACGCTGAGTGGGTGGACCAGCAGCGGGAGCGCGAGCGTGGCCCGGCGGTGGGGGAGAGCTGGGAGCCGGTCCCGGTCCCGCTGCCCACGTACGTCACCGCGCCGGTCGCCCCGCGCGCCACCGGCAGCGTCGACCTGGACGCGCCCGACGCCTGGAGCTCGGCCCGCTCCAGCGCCGCCGAGCCCACCGCCGACCCGGACCCGGCGCCCGCCCCCGCGCCCCGCGCGGGCACCGCCTCCGCCGCGGCCCGCCGCTCCCGCGAGCGCGGCCGCACCCCGCTCTTCGACCAGTACGCCGACGAGGACCGCCCCCGCGCGGCGAACGAGTGACGGCCCCGCTCCACTGACCAGCGAGGAACGGATTTCCAAGCACCCGGATGGGGATGCTAGAGTTTCACTCGTTGCAAGGGCCTGTGGCGCAGACTGGTAGCGCACCTCGTTCGCATCGAGGGGGTCAGGGGTTCAAATCCCCTCAGGTCCACAACACGGTGAGATCCCGCCCGATCTGATAGATCGGGCGGGATCTTCGCTTTTCCGGGGTTCTCTTCCCGCCGCGTCCGCTGCCTGCATGATGGCCGGATGAATGATCGTGAGGAATCGCGGGCCGCGCGGGTGCGCCGGGCGCTCCCGGCCGATCTGGCGCGGGTCGCCGAACTGGCCGCGGAGCACGCCGCGTACGAACGGGCGGCGCCGCCCGCGCCCGGACTCGCGGAGCGGCTGGCCGCGTTGCTCTTCGACACCCCTCAGCCGCGGCTGCGCTGCCTGGTCGCGGAGCTGTCCGACGGGGAGATCGTGGGCTACGCCACATGCGCGCCCGAACTCTCCACCTGGGAGGGGCGTGAGTACCTGCACATGGACTGCCTCTTCCTCCGCTCCGGCAACCGCGGCCTGGGCCTGGGCGCGCGGCTCGTGGAGGCGGTGGCGGCCGAGGCGCGTGAGCTGGGTCTCGCCGAGGTCCAGTGGCAGACGCCCACCTGGAACGAGGGCGCGGCCCGCTTCTACGACCGGCTCGGCGCCCGGGCCAGGGAGAAGCTGCGGTACAGCCTGGCGGTGCCGGACTGAGCGGGTGCGGGCGGGGTCAGCCGCCGAACCGCGGCCAGGCGCGCGGCGCCGTGGGGACGGTCGCCCAGAAGTCGCAGTGGTGGGCCGAGGTGAAGTCGGGCCGCGGCGCGATGGCGTCCGGGGCCAGGGAGAGCGGGCGGTAGGCCGCGGGGGAGAGAGGGCGCCAGGGCGGGGTCTCGAGGGAGCCGGAGGGGGCGCCAGAGGCGCCGGAGGTGGCGCTGGAGGGGTTGCCGGTGGTGGCGAAGCGGGCCCAGTAGGCGAGGACGGTGTCGGAGAGGCGGCGCTGGGCCGGGGCGTGCGGGGTGGGAGTGGTGCCGTCGGGGCGGGTGTAGTCGAAGAGGTAGGAGAGTTCGGCGCCGTGGTAGGCGCCGAGCGGGAAGTCGGGGGTGAGGGCGTAGAGGTTGGGCGAGGCGGGGTCGGCGAACTCGTAGGCGTGGGTGCGGGGCGCCGAGGCGGCGAACGACAGCGCCACCCTGCGGGTGGGGCAGGCGAAGAGGGCGTCGGTGAGGACCGCGCCGTAGGCCAGTCGGTGGTCGCCTCCATAGGCTGAGGCCGGGTAGCGGCGGGCGATGCCCGGGGCGTGGGTGCCGAAAGCGGCGGCGAGCGCGAGGGGGTAGGTGAGGGCGTTCAGCCTGGTGCCGCCGGCCTCCAGGTTGGCCGCGTAGACGGTTCCCTCCTCGCGGGTGGATCCGGTGAGCACCGGCACCTTCGTGTAGCGGCCGGCGGCGATGGCCCGTGCGGGGTGCTCGGGGAGGACCGGGGTGCCGGCGACCGGGTTCCAGGGCGCGACCCCGGAGGGTGGCCGGGTGGCCAGCAGCTTGGCGGCCGGAGTGGCGCGCAGGCACCCGACGACGTCGGCGCCCCTCGCCCCGGTGGCCTTCCCGCCGGCCGTCGTCCGCCGCGCGGAGAACGGCTTCTTCCTCGCCAAGGCCGTTCCCATGCCGCCGCAGCCCGCGCGGGCGGCGAAGTCACGGCCCGCCGCCTCGGCGGCGGGGGCGTCACGGAAGGCGGGGGCGAGCGCGCAGGGGGCGCTGTGCAGGGCGGCGCGGTGGACGAGGCCGCGGGCGCCCGGTGAGACGAGCTGGGCGCAGACGCTCAGCCCGCCGGCGGACTGTCCCGCGAGAGTGACCCGCTCCGGCGACCCGCCGAAGGCCGTCGCGTTGTCCCGCACCCAACGGAGCGCGGCCTGCTGGTCCAGCAGGCCGTAGTTGCCGGAGCCGGTGTTCGGCTCCTCCGCGGTCAGCTCGGGCAGGGCCAGCGAACCGAAGGGCCCCAGCCGGTAGTTCACCGTGACGACGATCAGGTCCCCGGTGCGGGCCAGCCGCGAGGCGTCGTACGGGGTGGCCGAGTGCGCGTCGAAGCCGCCGCCGTGGAACCACACCAGGACCGGTCGGCCCGCCCCGCCGGCGGGTGGCGTGAACACGTTCAGATACAAGCAGTCCTCGTGCGTGGTGCCCGGCTCGCCGAGCGCCTCGTCGGCCCGCTGCGCGCAGGCGGACCCGTACCGCGTGGCCTCCCGCTCCCCGTCCCAGGACGGCACCGGTCGCGGCGGCCGCCAGCGCGCCGCGCCCACCGGCGGCGCCGCGTAGGGCACGCCCAGGAACCTCCGCCCGGACTCGGTGACCGTGCCGCGCAGCACGCCGCTCCGGGTGGTCACGCGCGCCGGGTCCGCGGGCCCGGCGCCGGGGGTGGCGGACGCCGTGGCGGGCGCCACCGCGAGCAGCGACGCCACCAGGGACGCGAGGCCGAGCAGGGCGGTGAGCGCGGTGGGGTGCGCGGGGGTGCGCGGCGCGCGGCGAAGGGCCATACCTCCCGTCATTGCCGCGGCGTCAGCCGGGCATACCCGGGATCCCTCGAATGGGTGAGGTCAGGCGGGTTTGATGTTGTGGTTGAGCTGGAAGACGTTGTCCGGGTCGTACGTGGCCTTCACCGCGGCAAGCCGTCGGTAGTTCTCCGGGCCCAGCCCGGCCACCACGCGCTGCTCGCCCTCCCGGCCGATGAAGTTGAGATAGACGGCCCCGCTGGACCAGGGTTGGACGTCCGCCCGGGTCTGCCGGGCCCACTGCCTGCCGCGCTCGTCGTCGGCGGGGTCGGACCACAGCCCGAAGGGGTGCACCACCCAGGGCGCGGTACGCCAGGGGACGGGGTAGTCGGCGGGGCCGCGGGCCACCGCGCCGCCCTGCGGGAACAGCACGTGCTGGGAGGGGGACGGGCAGATCATGTCGGCCGCGCGGGCGCAGAACACCCCGGCGGCCTGGTCCGGGAGGGAGTCGAGGTGCTCCGCCGACCAGTAGTTGCGGTAGCCGGGCGGGTCGTCGAGCAGACACTGGAGGTCGGCGTACGGCAGCTCGGCGACCATCTCGGCGCGGTGGCCGAGGCCCAGCAGCGGCGCGGCCGCCTCGCGCGCCCGCGGTGCGTCGCCCGCGTACGTCACGAGGACGACGCAGACCAGGGTGTCGACCAGCTCGGGCGGGACGAACTCCTCGGGCGGGGCGGTGAGATAGATGAACCCGCCGCCGACCTCGTCGGGCGCGGACTCCAGGAAGTCGCGGTAGTCGCGCAGGACGTCCGGGCCGGCCTCGGGCGGCCACATCAACAGCATCAGGGTGACCAGGGGCAGCGGGTGCAGTCGCAGCGTGAAGGAGGTGGCGACCCCGAAGTTGCCGCCGCCGCCGTGCAGCGCCCAGAACAGCTCCGGGTGCTCGTCCTCGCTCGCCCGGACCGTGTCGCCCTCCGCCGTCACCAGGTCGACGGCGAGCAGGTTGTCGCAGGCGAGGCCGAACATCCGGTCCGCCCAGCCGGTTCCGCCGCCCAGCACGAAGCCGCCCACGCCGGTGGTGGAGACCCGGCCACCGGTCGTCGCCAGCCCGTACGGCTGCGTCGCGCGGTCCAGGTGGCTCATGGTGGCACCGCCGCCGACCCGCGCGGTGCGCCGGTCGGGGTCGACCGTCACCGCGTGCATACGGCGCAGATCGACCACCAGGCCGTCGTCGGCGAGCGCCATCCCCGCCACGCTGTGTCCGCCGCCGCGGACCGCGATCGGCAGTCCGTGCTCACGTCCGCAACGGATCGCCGCGGCCACGTCCTCGGCCGTCTCACACTGGGCGATCGCCGTCGGATGTCGGTCGATCATCGCGTTGAAGACCGTACGGGCCTCGTCGTACGGGGCGCCGTCGTCCGGCACGATCACCTCGCCGGTCATGCGAGTACGCAACGCCTCCAGGGCGGGGCCCGGAAGCCCACCCGGTGCCATGGGGGTTCGCCCCCTCCCGCCCCCTTCCCGGGGGCCTCTCGGGGCTGGTACGCGCCGCTCACGCGGGCCGATTCGCCCTCATGAGCGCCTATTTCGATCGTAGTCTGGGGACCGACCTCGGCAACTGGAGACCGGTATGGCCATCGACTACACCAAGCGGCCCCGGCGCACGGCGACCATCGACTACACCAAGCGCCCGCGCCCCGCCGCGCCCGGCTCCGCGACCGGCCTGGACGCGGCCGCCTCCGCGATCAGCCTGGAGAAGATACGGACGGCGGCGCCGGGCCTCGTCGACCTCTACGAGACGGCACGGATCTCGCTGGAGAAGTCCGGGCTCGACGGGCAGCGCGCCGCCGTCTACCTCGTCCTCGACCGCTCCGGCAGCATGCGCCGCCACTACCGGCAGGGCACGGTGCAGCACCTGGCCGAGCGGGTGCTCGGACTCTCGGCGCACCTGGACGACGACGGGACGGTCCCCGTGGTCTTCTTCTCCACCGACGTGGACGGTGTCGCGGACATCGGTCTGGACGACTACGCGGGCCGGATCGACGCGCTGCACACGGGCTACGGGCACATGGGCCAGACCAACTACCACCTGGCGATGCGGGCCGTCATCGACCACCACACCTCCCGCGGCGGGACCGCCCCCGCCCTGGTGGTCTTCCAGACCGACGGCGGACCCACCTCGCGCGCGGCCGCCGAGCGCGCGCTGTGCGTCGCCGCGCGGTTGCCGATCTTCTGGCAGTTCATCGGCTTCGGCGACCCGGACGGCAAGGAGTTCGCCTTTCTGCGCGGACTCGACGAGCTTCCCGTGCCCGCCCGCCGCCCCGTGGACAACGCGGGCTTCTTCCCCGCCGGGACTGACCCCCGCGCCCTGCCGGACACGGCCCTCTACGAGGCCCTGACAAGCGAGTTCCCCCACTGGCTGCGGGCCGCCCGCGCGGCGGGCGTGCTGCCGGACGCCCCCGCGCGGGCTGCTGATCGCTGAGGGGGTAACCCCTGCCCGTCCCCGGTCCGGAGCTGATCCCCGCTACGGCGTGGTCACGCCTCAGACGCTCAGCAGGTGCCCGTGCTCGTCAAGCAGGCCGCGCACTTCGGGCACGTCCCTGAAGGTGCTCAGTCGGCGCAATACGACGCGGCAGCGCTCTGCGGCCCGTTCGCTGCTGACGTCGCCGGACAGGGAGATCACGCGCTGGGCCTCCGCCGCCGCCTGCTCGGGCTCGTTGGCGTCGGCGAGGGCGATGGCAAGCCACGAGCGGTACAGGGCGAGTTCGCGCGTGTGCGTGGCGTCGTACTGCGTGAGCACATCCTCCAACAGCGGTACGGCGCGCAGAGGGCGGCGCAGTTCGGTGTAGACCCGCGCATCCATCACCCGCAGCTCTGCGCGGCTCACCCAGTACGCCCACAGCGGTGCCGGTTCCTGGTCCTCGGACAGGGCCTCATGGGCTTCGTCCAGGGCGCGCATCGCCGATTGCGCGTCGCCCGCGCGAGTGTGCGCCCATGCGATCCGGTCCAGGAACAGGGCCCGTGCTTTCCCGGGGGTCTCCGGTCCCGCGTCCGCGAGGGCTGCGCGAGCCAGCTCGACACCCTCCCGTAGCCGGCCCGTGTTGCTGAACTGGTAGGCCAGACTTCCGGCGAGATGGCCGGTCAGCGGGCGATCGCCCGCCTGCCGCGCCGCCGCGATGCCGATGCGGTACGCGCGCTCGGCCTGCTCGTGCCGACCGGCGTCGCTCGCGATCCACCCGGTGATTTGGGCCAGTTCGCCGATCTGTGCGAGCAGCGCGCGCCCGACTCCCTCCGCGTACGTGCTCTCGCGGTAGAGCCGTACCGCCGCGCCCAGATGCCGGAAGGCCGGCGCGATCAGGTCGCCACCGGCGAGCACGTCATCGGCGAGCCGTAACGCGTGCACCCGGTCCGCCAGCTGAGCCACCGCCTCGTGGCCGAGTCGTTGCCCCGTCCGCGCTGTCAGGGGAGCCAAGGGGTCGCCCTGCGGCAACAGGGCGGCCAGTGTGGTGTCCGGTCCTGGGGGAGCGATATCCGTTTCGCCGCGCGCATAGGCGGCGGCTCGGGCCAGTTCGCTCGGCGAGGTGTCCAGGGCCTGTGCCAGGAACGTCAGCCAGGCGTCGGGCACGCGCCCGCCGCGCTCCCAACGTGACACCTCGTTCCTCGTCACCGACTGCAGACCCGACAATGCGCACAACCGGTCCGCCAACTGACGTTGGCTTCTGCCCGTGGCTCGTCGGAGTCGCGTGAGGTAGGCGCCGAACTGCTGGCGTCGATCACCACTCATCCTGGCCCCCTCTCTCGCCTCAGTCTGGCCCCTCTCTGGCCTCCCAGATGGCCCCTCCCCGAGAACAACGGAGGTAATTCGATGAAGTCACCAGATGCGCGAGACATGGTCAACGCCACAAGGAGCGCCGATATGCCAGACCCTGCCGCCAAGGAACCCACGACACCCCTGCGCCTGTTGCCCTGGCCCGGTCCCAACGGCACGCCCTGCTATCTCGACTCCGACGGCAGTGGTCTGCTCACCAAGGTGGCGGACGAGATGGAGGCGGCGCAGTTGCGGATGGCGGGCGAGCTGCTCGGGCACGCGCGCGTCATGCTGGACGACCGCAAGGTCGACGCCGGGGAGCCGCGCTTCCTCGCCCGCCGGCTGACCGAGGCCCTCACCGACGTCCTGCGGGTCGCCGAGAGCCGGGGCGGGCGGCTGCCCGCCCCGGCGGGTGGGGGAGCGCCCCACGTCAGTCCCTGATCGGAACGTTCCGGGCGACGTCCGTCGAGCGCCGCGCGAAACGTCCGCCGAAGTCCCCCTCGACCTCCGCCTTCTCCGCCGCGTTCGGATACGGGTTGGTGCAGGAGGTCCCCGCCGTCGAGCCGGACATCAGGCTGGAGCAGGGGCCCGGCTTGCGGTCGGGGAGGCCGAGGATGTGGCCGAGCTCGTGGGAGGAGATGCGGATGGTGTCGTAGCCCTGGTCGACGGCCTGGCGGCCGATGTAGACGGTGCCTCGGCCGAGGCCGGCGGGGATGGCGCGGGGCCAGCCGTTGTCGGCGAGGACGCGGATGTCGGCGCGCTGGCCCGCCGTGGCCGGGCGCAGCTGGACGGCGGTGACGCTCTCGTTCCATATCGCCGCGCCCCGGTCCACCGCGGAGCGGAACTCCGCGGAGCCGCTGGCGTCGTACGTGGCGACCCGGGCGCTCGGTGTCGGCGTCGAGGCCGGGGCCGCCGCGGCCGTGGTCTGGGCGGCGACCAGCGTGGCCGCGCTCAGCACGGCGGCGGATAACGCGCGGAGGGTCTTGCCTGAGGACATGGGGGCCTCCTGAGTGGGGGGTGTGCGGGCGTGGGCATGACAAGTGCCCGCCCCTGCTCACTGCCCCGCTCGACCCCCGCTCAACCGGGCCTCAGCCGTCCTGTGGCAGCGGCTTGCCCATGCAGCGGCTGTCCTCGTACTCCCGGTAGAAGCCGAACTTCGGCACCGGCGCATAGCCGCTCGACGCGTACAGGGCGATCGCCTCCGGCTGCTTGATGCCGGTCTCCAGGACCATCCGGGCCCGCCCGGCCTCCCGGGCGTTCTCCTCCAGGACGGCCAGGATGCGCCGCGCCAGCCCCTGCCCGCGGGCCCCGCGCACCACGAACATCCGCTTGAGCTCGGCGTCGCCGTCCGAGAACCCCTCGTCGTTCCGGTCCTGCGAGCGCCAGCCGCCGGAGGCGACGGGCCGGTCCCGCTCGTCGTACGCGATCAGGAAGAGACCCCGCGGCGGCGCGAAGTCCGCCGGGTCCAGCGCGGTCAGATCGCCCTCGCCGTAGCGCTCGGCGTACTCCTGCTGCACCTGGTCGCTCAGCTTGACGGCGTCGGGGTGGTCGAAGCGTATAGGCCGGATGTCCATTCCGCGGATCGTACGGCGGGGGCCGGTGCGAACGCGAGTACGTATCGGATGTCGGTATCGTGCCGGAATGCTCACCGTGACGTCCGTGAATGTGAATGGCCTGCGCGCCGCCGCCAAGAAGGGCTTCCTGCCCTGGCTGGCCGCGACCTCCGCCGATGTGGTCTGCCTCCAGGAGGTGCGGGCCGAGCCGGGCCAGCTGACGGACGAGGTGCGGCAGCCCGAGGGCTGGCACACCGTGCACGCGCCGGCCGCCGCCAAGGGGCGGGCCGGGGTCGCCGTCTACTCCCGACGGGAGCCGGACGCCGTACGGGTCGGCTTCGGGTCCGCCGAGTTCGACGGCGGCGGGCGCTACGTCGAGGTCGACCTGCCCGGCGTGACCGTGGCCAGCCTCTATCTGCCCTCGGGCGAGGTGGGCACCCCCCGGCAGGACGAGAAGGAGCGGTTCATGGCCGAGTTCCTGCCCTACCTCAAGGGGCTGCGCGAGCGGGCCGCCGCCGGCGGTCGCGAGGTGCTGGTCTGCGGCGACTGGAACATCGCCCACCGCGAGGCCGACCTGAAGAACTGGCGGGCCAACCGGAAGAGCGCCGGCTTCCTGCCCGAGGAGCGGGAGTGGCTCGGCCGGGTCTTCGACGAGGCCGCCTACGTGGACGTGGTGCGCGCCCTGCACCCGGACACCGAGGGCCCGTACTCCTGGTGGTCCTACCGTGGCCGCGCCTTCGACAACGACAGCGGCTGGCGCATCGACTACCACGTGGCGACCGAGGGGCTGGCCGGGCGCGCCCTGAAGGCCGTCGTGGAGCGCG
Organism: Streptomyces sp. SAJ15; assembly: GCF_007595705.1. Classification (GTDB taxonomy): domain Bacteria; phylum Actinomycetota; class Actinomycetes; order Streptomycetales; family Streptomycetaceae; genus Streptomyces. The sequence continues at coordinate 435,146 of NZ_NISY01000001.1, forward strand.
CCGCCAGCCACGAGCTGCGCTGGTCGGACCACGCCCCGGTGACGGTCTCGTACGGCTCGGCGCGCTGAGCGCTTCGCCGGACGTCCGGTAAGCCGTCCGCGGGTGCGTCGTGGCCGGTCGCGCGGTTCCCCGCGCCCCTTCGGGCACTGCCGGGGCCGGTCTCGCCGCGCGGTGGAGCCGCTCACGGCACGGCCGCGCGCCCACACGGCGGAGCCGCACACGTCACGGCCCCGCGCCCCTTCAGCGCGCCGCCGACGACTCGCCCGGTTCGCCCGGGTCGCCTGCCTCAGGTCGGTGCTCCGCGACCCACGCGTCCAGCTCCGCTCGGATCCGGCGGTCCATGGCCATCGACATCTCGGCGTCGACCACGGCCTTGGCGGTGGGGCGCAGCCGCTCGACCGTCTCGGTGATCCGTGTCACCTCCGCGGCGGTGGGCGTGGCGCCGTCCGCGGTGTGGGCGATCACATCGGCCAGGACATGGGTGGTGATCAGACGGGTGAAGGTCTCGGCTATGGCGTCGACGTGGACGCGCAGCTCCCGGCCGGCGGCCAGCACGGCGGCCAGCGGGATACCGCTGCCGACCAGGGCCGTGGAGGCGTCCAGGAGCCGGCGGCTGACATGGACGATCTCGTCGCCGTCCACCGCGAGATAGCCCACGTCCAGGGCGGCGGCCAGGTTCTCCGGGGTGACCTCGCCCGCGAAGCGGTCGGCGAGCTCCTCGGGGGTCAGCCGGACGGCCTGCTCCTCGGACCACGGGACGGTGATGGCCGCGCCCGCCAGTCCCAGCAGCTCGGCGACGTCCCGGCCGCTCTCGAAGGCGGTCAACAGCTCCGCGATGCCGCCCAGGGTGTGGCCGCGCTCCAGTAGCGCGCCGATGGTCCGCAGCCGGGCCAGGTGGTGCTCGTTGTACCAGGCGATCCGACCCTCCCGGCGCGGCGGTGGGATCAGCTTGCGCTCCCGGTAGAAACGCAGCGTACGGACGGTGATGCCGGCCGCCTCGGCCAGCTCGTCCATCCGGTACTCACGCCCGCTCGCGCGCTGGGGATCGCTGTTCGCCACGGCGCCAGCCTATGCAGCCGGAGGTCGCGAAGGGCGGCCAGGTGGTGTCGGGGCGGCCGAGACCGGCGGTAACTCGACCGGTCAACCCACTACCGCTGGGTAGCTCCCTGCTCTACGCTCCGATCGTGCCAGTGATCGCTGGCACGATTAGGGTTTCGCTCGAATGACTCGGGAGGAGCGGCGGCATGGGCGAGCTGACGCCGGCACACGCGGACGAGCTGACGCCGGGACACGTACGGGTGGCGGTGATCGGGTCCGGCTTCGGCGGCCTGGGCGCGGCGGTGCGACTGCGCCGCGAGGGCATCACCGACTTCGTCGTGCTGGAGCGGGCCGGGTCGGTCGGCGGCACCTGGCGGGACAACACCTACCCGGGCTGCGCCTGTGACGTGCCCTCCCACCTGTACTCCTTCTCCTTCGCCCCGAACCCCGGCTGGCCGCGCAACTTCTCCGGCCAGCCGCACATCCGGGCCTATCTCGAGCGGGTCGCCGACACCTTCGGGCTGCGGCCTCACCTGCGCTTCCACACCGAGGTGCGCGCGCTGCGCTGGGACACCGAGGCGCTGCGCTGGGAGGTGGGGACGAGCCGCGGCACGCTCACCGCCGACATGGTCGTCTCCGCCGCCGGGCCGCTCTCCGACCCCAGGATCCCGGACATCCCGGGCCTGGACACCTTCCCCGGCGCGGTCTTCCACTCCGCCCGCTGGGACCACGAGGTCGACCTGCGCGGCAAGCGGGTCGCGATGGTGGGCACCGGAGCCTCGGCCATCCAGATCGTGCCGGCCATCCAGCCGGAGGTGGCACGGCTGGCGCTCTTCCAGCGCACCCCGGCCTGGGTGCTGCCGCGCGCCGACCGCCGCATCAGCGAGGTCGAGCAGTGGCTGCACGCCAAGGTGCCGGTCACCGGCACGCTCCGCCGCGGGCTGCTGTGGGGCATGCGCGAACTCCAGGTCAGCGCCTTCACCAAGCGGCCGCGCCAACTGGGCTTCGTCGAGCGCCTCGCCCAGCGCAACATGGCCCGGTCCATCAAGGACCCCGAGCTGCGCGCCAGGCTCACCCCGTCCTACCGGATCGGCTGCAAGCGCATCCTGCTCTCCAACGACTACTACCCGGCGCTGTCCCGGCCCAATGTGCGGCTGATCGCCTCCGGCCTCGCCGAGGTGCGGGGCTCGACGCTGGTGGCCGCCGACGGCACCACCACCGAGGCCGACGCGCTCATCTTCGGCACCGGATTCCGGATCACCGACATGCCGCTCGCCGAGCGCGTCACCGGCGCTCGCGGCACCACGCTCGCCGAGGAGTGGCGGGACACGGGCATGCGGGCGCTGCGCGGCGGCTCGATCGCCGGCTTCCCCAACTTCATGATGATCATCGGCCCCAACACCGGGCTCGGGAACAGCTCGATGATCCTCATGATCGAGGCGCAGCTGAACTACCTCGCCGACTACATGCGGCAGTTGGACCGACTCGGCGGCGGCCCGCGTGGCAGGGCGGCGCTGGACGCGCGCGAGTCGGCGGTGGACGCCTGGGCGGCCGGCCTCCAGCGGCGCATGGGCCGCACGGTGTGGAACACCGGCGGCTGCACCAGCTGGTACCTCGACGCCGAGGGCCGCAACACGACGGTCTGGCCCGGCACCACGGGCGAGTTCAGGAGGGTGACGCGACGGGTGGACCTGGCGGAGTACGAGGTGCTGCGCGGCCGGGACGGGGCCCCGTCCCGCACGGAGACGGTCCCGGCCACCCGGCACGCCACCGCCGGGGACGGCGGCGGGGCCGGGGGCGGGGACGGTACGGACGCCCCTCGTACGGACGCGGATCGCGCCGTTGCCGGCCGTGCGGATGCGGGTCGTGCGGGTGCGGGTGGTGCGGACGCCGGTCGGGCCGTTCCCGGTGATGCCGATGCCGGCCATACGGATGCCGGTCGTGCGGACGCAGCCCGTACGGATGCCGGTCGTGTCGATGCCGGCCGCGCGGACGCGGGTGATGTCGATGCCGGCCGTGAGGACGCCGGTGACGCCGATGCCGGTGGTACGGACGCCGGTCGTGCCGGCGCCGCGGAGGTGGCCGCGTGAGCCCCCTCCGTCCGCGCCGTACGCCGCATATGCGCTCCGGGCCGTTCGCACCTCCGGTCCCCGCCCGCGAGCTCACCGTCACCTCGGCCGACGGCGCCCGGCTGCACGTCGAGGTGCACGGGCCCGAGGGCGCCCCCGCGGTGGTGCTGGTCCACGGCTGGACGTGCTCCACCGCCTTCTGGGCGCGGGTCATCCGCGAGCTGGCCGTCGACCACCGGGTGATCACCTACGACCTGCGCGGGCACGGCGGTAGCCCCGTCGCCCGGCCCGGCGGCTGCTCCACCGACGCTCTCGCCGACGACCTGGAGGCGGTGCTGGAGGCCACCCTGGACTCCGCCGCCGGCCAACGCGCGGTGCTCGCCGGCCACTCCATGGGCGGCATGACCCTGATGGCCGCCTCCGCCCGTCCGCACTTCCGCGCGCACGCCGCGGCCGTGCTGCTGTGCAGCACCGGCAGCTCCCGGCTGCCCGCGCGGTCGCACGTGGTGCCGCTGCGGGCCGGCCGGCTCCGTACGGCGCTGCACCGCGCGATCCTCACCTCCCGCGCCCCGGCCAGCCCGCTGGCGCCGCTGGGCCGCCGGGTGCTGCGCTACATCACCCTGGGACGCGACGCCTCCGCGGAGATGGTGGAGGCATGCGCCCGCATCGTGGCCGGCTGCCCGCGCGGGGTGCGCGCCGACTGGGGGCGGGTGCTGGCCGAGCTGGACCTGGACCGCGGGGTGACACGGGTGGCGGTGCCGACGGCGATCGTGCACGGCGCCGCCGACCGGCTCACCCCCGTGCGCCACGCGTACGCCCTGGCCGCGCTGCTCCCGCACTGCGTGGGCGTCACCGAGCTGCCGGGGGTCGGCCACATGACGCCGGTGGAGGACGGGGCGACGGTCGCCGACCGGATTCGCGACCTCGTCCTGCACCACCTCACGCCCCGCGTCGGCGGCACGGCTGACGGCGCGTCGGACGACCTCCGCCCCCATCGGCATGACGAGACGGACGAGACGAAGGAGCCCACGGCATGAGCGGCGGCAAGGGACCTCTGGAGGGGCGGGTCGCGGTGGTGACCGGCGCGGCGCGCGGCGTCGGCGAGCTGCTGGCCCGCAAGCTGTCCGCGCGGGGCGCCACGGTGGCCCTCGTCGGCCTGGAGCCGGACGAGTTGAAGAAGGTGGCCGACCGGCTGCACACCGCGTGCGGCCACTGGCACGCCGACGTCACCGACCACGAGGCGATGACCCGCGTGGCGGCCGAGGTGCGGGAGCGCTTCGGACGGGTGGACGTCGTCGTCGCCAACGCCGGAGTCGCCGTCGCCGGACCCTTCCTGGACTCCGACGAGGCCGCCTGGCGGCGGGTGGTCGAGGTCAACCTGCTGGGCAGCGCCACCACCGCGCGCGCCTTCCTGCCCGCGCTGCTGGAGAGCCGCGGCTACCTCCTCCAGATCGCCTCGCTGGCCGCGCTCGCGCCCACCCCGATGATGACGGCGTACTGCGCCTCCAAGGCGGGCGTCGAGGCGTTCGCGCACAGCCTGCGCGCCGAGGTCGGCCACCGTGGCGTACGGGTCGGCGTCGGCTATCTGAGCTGGACGGACACCGACATGGTGCGCGGCGCCGACCAGGACCCGGTGATGCGCGAGCTGCGCGCCCGGCTGCCGTGGCCGGTCAACCGCACCTACCCGCTGGGGCCGGCCGTCGACCGGCTCGTCGCCGGCATCGAGCGCCGGTCCGCGCAGGTGTACGCGCAGTGGTGGCTGCGCGGGATGCAGCCGCTCCGTGGCGGGCTGCCGGTCCTGACGGGCATCGGCGGGCGGCGCGAGATGCGGCGCTTCGGACCGCGGCTGGGCGAGGTGCGCGGCGGGCTGGTCGGCGCGGGTGGCGCGGCGGACGAGCGGACCCGCCGGCAGCGGACGGCCGTCCCGCGCGCGGGACGGCCTCGCGACGAGATCACGGAGGCGGAGCGCACCGGCGACGCGGCCGCGCCGGCCGCCGATGCGTGACCGTGCGTGACTGATCGAAATGCGCCGTATGTACCGGCATGTCAGGCTGATCGAGGCCCAACCCCCAGCCACCGAGGAGTGACTTCGATGGGCATGCAGGACGACATAAGCCGCAAGGCGCAGCAGGGCAAGGAAAAGCTGCAGCAGACCTCCCAGGAGGCGCAGCAGCGCGGCCAGGAGGCCGGAGACAAGCTGCGCGAGAAGGCACAGCAGGCCAAGCAGAAGGGCCAGCAGCGCAAGGGCAAGAACATGTCCGAGGAGAAGGACATGCGCGGCCAGGGCCAGCGCGGCCAGCAGCCACAGCAGCAGAGCCTGGACGACCTGGACGAGCCGCTGTAACGGCGGCCGACTGAGGCGCACCCCCAGGTGCACCTACCTACCTGTGCTGCTCAGGGGCGCATCCCGGTGACGGGGTGCGCCCCTGGTCGCTGCCTGCCCGCCGGCACCGGATCTGCCCGACGGCGTCGCCGGTCTGCCCGCGGGCCCACCCGGATGGCCCGATGGCGCCGCTAACCGCCCGCCCGCGGCGGCAGTTTCGGACGGCGCCGGTCCGGGACGTTCGAGTAGTCCGGGGGCTCGGCGGAGCCGTGGCGGTCCAGCAGGTCCAGGGCGACGCGGACGGCGTCGTCGAGCTGCTTGTGGCGGCCCTCGGCCCAGTCCAGCGGGGTGCGTTCCACCTCGATGTCGGGCTCGACGCCGTGGTTCTCCACATCCCAGCCGTACGCCTCGAACCAGGCCGCGTTCATCGGCACGGTGATCGCCGTCCCGTCGATCAGTCGGTGGCGGCCGGTCATGCCGACGACGCCGCCCCAGGTGCGCAGGCCGACGACGGGGCCGATGCCGAGCAGCCGGAAGGCCGCGGTGATCATGTCGCCGTCGGACGAGGTCATCTCGTCGGCGACGGCGACGATCGGGCCGCGCGGGGCGTTGCTGGTGTACGAGACCGGCCGGGCGTCGCGGGTGAGGTCCCAGCCCATGATGGTGCGGGTGAGCTTCTCCACCACCAGTTCGCTGATGTTGCCGCCGGCGTTGCCGCGGACGTCGACGATCAGCGTGGGCAGCGACATCTCGCGGCGCAGATCGCGGTTGAACTGCGCCCAGCCGGAGCCGCCCATGTCGGGGATGTGGAGGTAGCCGCACTTGCCGCCGCTCAACTCCCGCACCACCGCGCGGCGCTTGGCGACCCAGTGCTGGTAGCGCAGCGGCCGGTCGTCGATCAGCGGCATGATGGCCACCCGGCGCGGCGGACCGGCGCCGTCGGACGAGGCGAAGGTGAGCTCCACGGTGGTGCCGCCGGCGGCGGCCAGCAGCGGGAAGGGGCCGGTGACCGGGTCCACCGGCCGCCCGTCGACATGGGTGAGGACGGCCCCCTCGCGTATGCCGGAGCCGGCCAGCGGGGAGCGGGCGCGGGAGTCGGAGGACTCGCCGGGCAGGATCCGACCCAGCGTCCAGGCGCCCTCCTTGGTGCGGACGAAGTTGACGCCGAGCAGCCCGATGGGGCGCTGGTAGTGGCGTGGGCCCTCGTTGCGCCGGGCCGGGACGACATAGGCGTGCGAGGTGCCCAGCTCGCCCAGGACCTCGCGCAGCAGGTCGGCGAACTCGTCGGGGGAGGCGACCCGTTCGACCAGCGGGCGGTACTGCTCCAGCACCCCGTCCCAGTCGACGCCGGACATCCCCGGGTCCCAGAAGTACGAGCGGACGATGCGGCCAGCCTCCGTGTACGCCTGGCGCCACTCGGCCGCGGGGTCGACCTCGTGCTGGATGCGCCGCATGTCGATGTAGACGGTGGAGTCGCTGTCGCCGGACTCGGTGGCCGGTACCGCGCGCAGCTCGCCCTCGTCGTTGAGCACCATCCGGGAGCCGTCGCCGCTGACGACGAACCAGTCCAGGCTGCTGCTGAGTTCGGCGCGCTTGGCCTTGGCGAGGTCGAAGTGTTCCAGGGTGGGGCGGCCGGAGGTGTCGGTGGGGTTGGCGAAGGTCTCGCCGAGCGCGCCGGAGATCGGCCAGCGCAGCCAGACCAGCCCGCCGCCGGCCACCGGGCACAGCGCCGAGTACTTCGAGGCGGCCACCGGGAAGACGGTCACCCGGCTCGCCAGCCCCTCCACCTCGACCATCACATGCCCGTCGCCCTCGGGCACGGCCTCGTCCGGATCCAGTCCGCCGGCCGCCGGCCGACCCTCGGGGGAGAGGGCGAAGGGGGAGGGGGTGGCCGAGGACAGCGGCACCAGATAGGGGCGGCAGCCCAGCGGGAACGACAGGTCGCCGGTGTGCACGTCGTAGACGGGGTCGAAGCCGCGCCAGGAGAGGAACGCCAGATAGCGGCCGTCGCGGGTGAACACCGGGTTCTCGTCCTCGAAGCGCCCGTCGGTGACGTCCACGACGGTGCGGTCCTGCAGCCTGGCGATCTTGATCTGGCGCAGGGTGCGGCCGATGCCGGGGTGGGACCAGGCGAGCCAGTCGGAGTCGGGGGAGAAGGCGAGGTCCCGCACCGGGCCGTTGGCGGAGCGGATCAGCTCGCTGACCTCGTCCCCAGCTGTGGCCGCCGTCGTCGCCGTCGTCACCGTCGCCGTCGTCGCCTCGGACTCGCCTTCGGTGCCGCCCTCCTCGGCCGTGGCCGCGGTCACGCCCTCGCCGCCGACCGCGTCGGCCAGGGTGATCAGCAGCAGTCGGCCGTCGTGCGCGGCCACCGCCAGCCGCCTGCCGTCCGGGGAGGCGACCAGCTCGTGCACCCGGCCCAGCCGCCCCACGGCCAGCCGGCGCGGCCGCCCCGGCCCGGCGGCGCGCGGCAGCTGGCCGATCTCGATGGCGTCCTCGCCCTCGGCGTCGGTGACGTAGGCGACCTGTCCGCCGGCCGCCAGCATCTCCGGCATCCGCACCCGCACCCCCGGGGTGTCCACCAGCGACCGCGCGGGCCCGTCCCGGTGGGTCAGCCAGTACAGGCTGCCGCGCACGCACACCGCGCTCGCCCGGCCGGTGGTGTCCACCGTCAGCGAGTCGACATGCGCGGCGGCCGGCACCTGATAGCGGCGCCGCCCCGCGCGCGGCCCGCCCAGCCGCACCTCCAGCCGGCGTGGCCGGGCCCGCGGCGTCAGGTCCTCCACCAGCCACAGGTCGCCGGCGCACTGGTAGATCACCCGCGAGCCGTCGGTGGCGGCGTGCCGGGCGTAGAAGTCCTCGTGGTCGGTGTGGCGGCGCAGGTCGGTGCCGTCGGGAAGGCAGGAGTAGAGGTTGCCCACGCCCTCGTGGTCGGAGAGGAAGGCGATCCGGTCGCCGACGAACATCGGCGCGTCCAGGTGTCCGTACAGGTCCGGCAGGAGCCGGGCGCCGTGCAGCCACATGCGCCCCATCGCGCCGCCGCGGTAGCGCTTCCAGGAGGCCGGCTCGTGCGGCGGCTTGCCGGTGAGCAGCAGCGTCCGGTGCTCGCCCGCGACGTCCGCGACCGCGATGTCGGAGACCGGTCCCCAGGGCAGCCGGCCGCCGGGGCCGCCGTCGGTGGGCACCTTGTAGGCCCAGGAGAAGTACGGGAAGGGCTGGCCGTGCGAGCTGACGGCGAGGATGTGCGAGACCCCGTTCTCCGGCGGCGTCCACCCGCACACCCGCGTGTCGGTGCTGCCCCAGTACGAGAGCCGCCGCGCCGATCCGCCCTCCGTCGGGACCAGATGGATCTCCGGGTCGAGGCTGCGCCAGGTGGTGAAGGCGATCTGGCTCCCGTCCGGGGAGAAGCGGGGGTGGCCGACCCGGGTCCGGTCCACCGTCAGCCGCCAGGCCCGGCCGGCCGGCTCCCCGGGGCCCGCCAGCGGCGCCAGCCACAGGTCGTCCTCGGTCGCGAAGCACATCAGATCGCCGTGGAGGTGCGGATAGCGCAGGTACGCCCCGTCGCCCGCGTCCGTCCCCCGGGCCCCCGGCGCGCCGCCGCCCGGTCCACCGGGCACGGATGCGGACGGTGTCGCTTCGAGCGGGCCGGAGGCCCCGCGTGCGTCGCTCACACCACCATGCTTTCGGGCCGTGGCAACGACGGCAACTCGGTTCTGTGACCGACGACACCGGCGTACGAGCACATAATCGCGCGCGGCGGTAGACGGTATGACGTACACTTTAAGCGTACGAAACCGTTTCGTTCGGATGTCTTGATCCGAGGCTGGAGCCAGGGGGTGCGCGCCATGCCGACCGTGCAGGGGGCCAAGCCCCGTACACGCCGCAGCCGGCTCACCCCTGAGCGGGAGAGCGAGCTGTACGAGGCGGTGGTCGAGCTCCTCCGGGAGGTCGGTTACGCCGCCTTGACGATGGACGCCATCGCCGCGCGTACGCGCTCCAGCAAGGCAACACTCTATCGACAGTGGGAAAGCAAGCCGCAGTTGGTGGCCACCGCACTGCGGCACACCAAGCCGGTTCCGCTGGAGAACATCGACACCGGGTCGCTCCGCGGCGACCTGCGTGAGGTGGTGATCTGCGGGAGTGACAGGACTGAGCAGGACGCGGCCCTCATGCGGGGTCTCGCCCATGCCACCCATGAGAATCCGGACCTGAGTCAGGCGCTGCGGGAGCTGTTGATCGCCCCCGAAGTCGCCGCCCTTGACGCGCTGTTGAAGCGCGCCGTCGACCGCGGTGAGATCGCCGCGGACGCGCCCGCCCTCGGTTATGTGCCGCACATGCTGTGCGGCGCGTTCGTCGCACGTCCCTTGATCGACGACCGGACGGCGGACGCCGACTATCTGCTCACCTATATCGACGCCGTGATCCTCCCCGCTCTCGGCGCCTGAGCCTCTCCCCAGTGGCACCCCGACAACCGCACACCGACAACCGCACACCCACGCCACCTGGCGCGCCGCTCTCGTCGCCGGGCTGGTTCTCCGCAACCTGCTATTTGTCTATACGACGGGAGCGTCTCTCCTCGTGGCCACCTTCCTCTATAAACTCGGCCGTTTCGCATTCAGAAGGCGACGATTCGTCGCCTTGATCTGGGTGGCACTACTGGTGGTCGCGGGAGTCGGCGCCGGTACCGCCAGCCCGCCCGGCAACGACGACTTCTCCGTGCCCGGCACCGAGGCCCAGAAGGCCTTCGACCTCCTGGAAGAGCGCTTCCCCGACATCAGTGCCGAGGGCGCCACCGCGCGCGTGGTCTTCCGCGCGCCGGACGGCCAGAAGATGACGGACAAGGCCAACAAGGCCAAGGTCGACGAGGTCATCAAGGACCTGACCAAGGGCTCCGACGAGATCGCCTCGGTCGCCGACCCGTTCAAGAGCAACGCCGTCAGCAAGGACGGCTCCACGGCGTACATCCTGACCACCTACAAGGTCAACGCCATGGAGATGGACAAGGACTCCAAGGAGGCGCTGAAGGACGCGGGCGAGAAGGCCCGCGAGAGCGGCCTCCAGGTGGAGATCGGCGGTGACGCGCTGGAGGAGATGCCCGAGCAGGGCTCCACGGAGATCATCGGCATCGCCATCTCCGCGGTCGTGCTCGCCATCACCTTCGGCTCGCTGCTCGCGGCCGGCATGCCGCTGCTGACCGCCATCATGGGCGTCGGCATCGGCATCTCCTCGATCACCGCGCTGGCCTCGACGCTGGGGCTGTCCAGCACCACCTCGACGCTGGCGATGATGATCGGCCTCGCGGTCGGCATCGACTACGCGCTGTTCATCGTCTCCCGCTACCGCGCCGAGCTGGCCGAGGGTCGGGAAGGCGAGGAGGCGGCCGGTCGGGCCGTGGGCACCGCGGGCTCCGCGGTGGTCTTCGCCGGTCTGACCGTCGTCATCGCCCTGGCGGGCCTGGCCGTGGTCAACATCCCGGTGCTGTCCAAGATGGGCTTCGCCGCCGCGGGCACGGTCGCCATCGCGGTCCTGATCGCCATCAGCCTCATCCCCGCGCTGCTGGGCTTCGCCGGCAAGCGCATCTGGGGTCGCAAGGCCCGTCGGCGCAAGGAGGAGACCGGCTCCTACGCCAGCTCCGACAAGCCGAACGCGGGCACCCGCTGGGCGCGCCTCATCCTGCGTCGCCCGATCGCCATCCTGGCGCTGGGCGTCATCGGCCTCGGCGCCGCCGCCATCCCGGCGGGAAGCCTGGAGCTCGGCCTGCCGGACGACGGCTACCAGCCCACCAGCTCCACCAAGCGCAAGGCGTACGACCTGGTCTCCGAGGGCTTCGGCCCCGGTCTCAACGGCCCGCTGATGGTCGCCATCGACGTCAAGGACGCCAAGGACCGCGAGGGGTCGGTCAAGAAGGCCGCCAAGGCCATCTCCGGGCTCAAGGGCGCGGCCATGGTCTCCCCGGTCGGCCCGCAGTCGTACAACAAGGCCGGCGACGCGGCGATGCTCACGGTCATCTCCAAGTACAAGCCGAGCAGCCACGACACCGAGGAGCTCGTCGCGGACATCCGCGACGAGGCGGACAGGATCCAGGCCGACACCGGCGCCGAGGTCCTGGTCACCGGCACCACCGCGATGAACATCGACATCTCCAAGAAGCTGCAGGACGCGCTGCTGCCGTATCTGGCGCTCGTCGTCGGCCTGGCCTTCCTGCTGCTGATGGCGGTCTTCCGCTCGGTGCTGGTCCCGCTGAAGGCGGCCCTGGGCTTCCTGCTCTCGGTGGTCGCGGCGCTCGGCGCGGTGGTCGCGGTCTTCCAGTGGGGCTGGGGCGCGAGCCTCTTCGCCGTCGAGGAGACCGGCCCGATCATGAGCATGATGCCGATCTTCATGATCGGTGTGGTGTTCGGTCTGGCGATGGACTACGAGGTCTTCCTGGTCACCCGGATGCGCGAGGCGTTCGTCCACGGGGAGAGCCCGTCCGACGCGATCGTCACCGGCTTCCGGCACGGCGCCCGCGTGGTCACCGCCGCCGCGATCATCATGATCGCCGTCTTCGCCGGCTTCATCGGCTCCCCCGAGTCGATGGTCAAGATGATCGGCTTCGGCCTGGCCATCGCGGTCCTCTTCGACGCCTTCATCGTCCGTATGACCATCGTCCCGGCCGTCATGGCCCTGCTCGGCAAGTCCGCCTGGTGGCTGCCGAAGTGGCTGGACAAGGTCCTGCCCAACGTCGACGTCGAGGGTGAGCAGCTCCAGAAGCAGCTCTCCACCGAGTCCCCCGCCGCCGGTCAGCGGCAGGGCGACGCGGACGCGGAGCTGACCCGCGTCTGACCCCGTTCGGCCACCGGCCGACAGGACAGATCGCCGCGGCGGTCCTCGCTCATCGAGCGGGGGCCGCCGCGGCCGTTTCACGCGGGGTTCACGATGCGGGCGCGCGCCGCGCGGCCGGCGGTGGGGCGTGACGGTCGGGCCCGCCAACATCAACAGGGGCCGACGGAGCCGCCCGCCGGCCGGGCGTCAGGCGGTGACGACCGCGCGGACCGCCCGGACGAGGGCCTGGGCTCGGGGGTCGGCGGTGACGCCGCGCCGCATGCCGTTGGTGACATAGCCGAAGCCGACCCCGGTGGCGGGGTCGGCGAAGGCGAGGGAGCCGCCGCGCCCGGGGTGGCCGAAGGAGCCGGGGCCCAGCAGCGGGGAGGCCGGGCCGTGCAGCATGTAGCCGAGGCCGAAGCGGGTGCCGACGACGAGGACCCGGTCGGGGCCGGTCGACTCCTCGGTGCGGGCCAGGGTGACGGTGGCGGGGGCGAAGAGCCGGCGACCGAAGGGGACCGGCCCGATCAGCGCCGCGTAGAAGCGGGCCAGCGCGTCGGCGGTGGCCACGCCGCCGGAGGCGGCCAGCTCGGCCGCGCGGTAGGCGGCGTCGTTCTCGTCGGGGGCCGGGGCGATGGCGCCGAAGGCGCGCCGGGTCAGCGACTCCGGGTCCTGGTACGCCTCCGCGACCGACCGCTTGGGGCGCAGCCGCGGCTCACCGGCGGTGGCCGGGGCGGCCGGCGGCTCCACGCCGGCTATCCGGCCCACCCGCCCGCGCTCGGACTCCGGCAGCCCTATCCACAGCCCCAGGCCGAGCGGCCGGGCGATCTCCTCGGCCACCCAGCGGCCCAGGGTGCGCCCGGTGACCCGGCGCACCAGCTCGCCCAGCAGCCAGCTGTAGGTCTGGGCGTGGTAGCCGTGGTCGGTGCCCGGCTCCCAGGCGGGCGCCTGCGCGGCGACCGCCCGGGGCCCGGAGACGCCGTCGACGGCCTCGTCGGGGGTCAGCGGGGTGTCCAGGGCCGGCACCCCGGCCCGGTGCGAGAGCAGGTGCCGGACCAGCACCCGCTCCTTGCCGTTGGCCTTGAACTCGGGCCAGTACGAGCCGACGCGGGCGTCCAGGTCCAGTTGGCCGCGCTGGTGCAGCAGCAGCGGCACGGCCGCGGCCACGCCCTTGGTGACGGAACGGACCACCTGCGCGGTCTCCCGCGTCCACGGCGCGGGCTCCACGGCGTCCCCGGCCTCGCCGTCCCCGCCGCCGGTGTCGACCCCGCCGTCGGCGTTCGGCGCCACGGAGTCCGCGTCCCTGACGCCGCCCCACAGATCGACGACCTTGCGCCCCTCCACGTAGAGCGCGAAGGCCGCGCCCCGCTCACCCCGCCGCGCGAAGTTCTCGGCAAAGGCGTCCCGAACCGGTTCGAAGCCGTCCGCCACCGTGCCCTGGACGTCCACCACTGATGCGTACTCCTGCCCTGCCTGACGTACCTGCTGTGCCTGACGTGTGTGCTGCCATGGTGCAACGCCCGCGCGGGAGGGCTTATGCCGGGGCGGGTACCGAGCGCGGATCGAAGCCGAACGGCAGCTCCAGCCGGTGCCGGCGCATCAGCTCCTCGTCGCAGAGCAGGTCGCGGGTGGCGCCGTCGGCCACGATGACCCCCTCGCTGAGCACCACCGAGCGGGGGCACAGCTCCAGCGCGTACGGCAGGTCGTGGGTGACCATCAGCACCGTGACCTCCAGCGAGCGCAGGATATCGGCGAGTTCGCGGCGTGAGGCCGGGTCGAGGTTGGAGGACGGCTCGTCCAGGACCAGGATCTCCGGCTCCATGGCCAGCACCGTGGCCACCGCCACCCGGCGCCGCTGGCCGAAGGAGAGGTGGTGCGGCGGGCGGTCGGCGAACTCCGCCATGCCGACCCGCTCCAGGGCGCGGTTGACCCGATCCGCCAGCTCAGCGCCCCGGATCCCGGCCGCCGCCGGGCCGAAGGCGACGTCCTCGCGCACCGTGGGCATGAACAGCTGGTCGTCCGGGTCCTGGAAGACGATGCCGACCCGGCGCCGGATCTCCGCCAGATGCCGCTTGCCGACCGGGAGCCCGGCCACCGTCACGGTGCCCGTGCCGCCGCTCAGGATGCCGTTCAGATGCAGCACGAGGGTGGTCTTCCCGGCGCCGTTGGGGCCGAGCAGCGCGACGCGCTCCCCGCGCGCGAGGGCGAGGTCCACGCCGAACAGGGCCTGGTGGCCGTCGGGGTAGGCATAGGCGAGGCGGGACACCTCAAGGGAGGCGGGGGCGGGGGACGGGGCGGTCATCTACGGGTCCATCCGATCGGCGTGGGGCGCGGCGTCGGCCGCCGGGTCAGGTCGGGGGCGCGGTGCTCGTCCGTCGTCAGCCACCCCCTGCGAGCGCCCACGCGGGGACGCACACGGCCAGCGCGGCCAGCGGGAGGGCGGCGGCGCACGCCCACTGGGCGCGGGTCGCCGTCACCTCGTCGATCACCGGCATGGTGCCGGTGTAGCCCCGGCTGACCATCGCCAGATGGACCCGTTCCCCGCGCTCGTAGGAGCGGATGAACAGCGCGCCGGCGGACCGCGCGAGCACCCTCCAGTGGCGGACTCCGCGGGCCTGGAAGCCGCGCGACTCCCGCGCGACGCGCATCCGGCGCATCTCGTCGGTGACGACGTCCCCGTAGCGGATCATGAACGACGCGATCTGGACCAGCAGCGGGGGCATCCGCAGCCGCTGGAGGCCGAGCAGCAGCGCCCGCAGCTCGGTGGTGGCGGCGAGCAGCACGGATGCGGCGACGCCCAGGGTGCCCTTGGCCAGGACGTTCCAGGCGCCCCACAGTCCCGACTCGCTGAGCGACAGCCCCAGCACCTCCACCCGGGGCCCCTCGGCGACGAATGGCAGGAGCACGGCGAACGCCACGAACGGCACCTCGATCAGCATCCGGCGCAGCACCAGCCCCGCCGGGACCCGGGCCACGGCGGCGACGGCGGCCAGCGCCGCCGCGTACAGCGCGAACGCCCACAGCGCCGTGCGCGGGGTGGAGACCACGACGAGGACGAAGCAGAAGACCGCCGCGATCTTGCACTGCGGGGGCAGCGCGTGCACCGGCGAGTCACCCGCCCGGTACAGGCGGTGGGCGTGGCCGGCTCCCATCTCAGACCGCCTCGGTCTCGCGGTCGGCACGCGGGGCCTCGCGGTCGGCACGCGGGGCGGCGGCCGTCGTGCCCCTGCGACGGCGCACCACGACGAAGACCCCCGAGCCCACGGCGAGCGTCGCCGCCACGCCGATCACCCCGGCCAGACCGCCGGAGAGCCGGGCGTCGGAGACGTCCTCGACTCCGTAGTCGGCCAGCGGCGAGTCCTTCGCCGCGTGCTCCTCGGTCTTCGCGTCGATGCCGTGGTCCTGCGCCACCTTCTCCAGCCCGTCCGGGCTGCTGGACGCGTAGAAGCTGACCACGCCGGCGCAGAGGAGGGCCGCGGCCACCCCGGCCAGCCACACCCGCCGCGTCCCGCGCGGGGCGGGGGCGGGGGCGGTGGCAGGCGCCGCGGCTCGCGCGGGCGCCGCCGCCGGGTCCGTACGGGAGGCGTCCGCGGACCCGCTCGCGGCGGGCGCCGGGCCGGGGTGGCCGCGGTCCGCGGCGCCGTCCGGGCGCCCGGACCGGGCCGGGACGTCCTCCGCCCGGGTGGGGGCGCCGTCCGGGCGCGCGGTCTCGGTGGGGACGGTCGGCCCGGCGTTCCGCGCGGTCGGCTCCGCGCTCCGCGGCGTCGAAGGTGACAGCGGCGTCGCCGGTGACAGGGGCGAGACCCGCAGTTCGAGCCGCCGCTCCAGGCCGCTCGCGCCGTGGACGAGGTCGGGGCGGACGGCGACGACGGCGCCCACCGTGAGGGCGGTGATGGCGGCCTCGCCGACGCCGATGAGCAGGTGGACGCCGACCATGGCGGTGAAGACCTTGCCGAGGGCGACGTCGGTGGTGCCGCCGACGGCGTACAGGGCGGTGAAGGCGATGGCGGCGGCCGGGACGGAGACCAGGGCGGCGACGAACGACGCGACGGTCACCCCGCGCCGGGTGCGCGGCAGGATCCGCAGCAGACCGCGGAAGAGCGCGAAGGCCACGAGGACGGTGACCACGCCCATGTCGGTGATGTTGACGCCCAGTGCCGTCAGGCCGCCGTCCGCGAACAGCACGCCCTGCATGAGCAGCACCACGGACAGGCACAGCACCCCCGTGTAGGGGCCGACGAGTATCGCGGCGAGGGCCCCGCCCAGCAGGTGGCCGCTGGTGCCCGCGGCGACCGGGAAGTTCAGCATCTGCACGGCGAAGACGAAGGCGGCGACCAGCCCGGCCAGCGGGGCGGTGCGCTCGTCCAGCTCGCGGCGGGCGCCGCGCAGGCAGACCGCGACGGCCGCGGTGGCGACCGCGCCGGTCGCCACCGACACCGGGGCGTCGATGAATCCGTCGGGGACGTGCATGGCGGGCTCCGCTCGGGGGAGGAGGGGGCGGTATGCAGCCGGGCTGGCTGAATCCGTTCGATAATGGGCTCAGCTGCAAAGCCTTTGCAAGAGCGCCCACCTCGCGTGACGGTGCTCGGCGCACACCGGTGCGACCCCGGCCGCGCCGCGCGCGGGTCCACAAGTGGCAGTGGGGGACATTTCGCCGAATGCTGAGGGGAGCAGTCCGCCTCGGGGGCGTCGGGAGGTGCGAGGTTCCATGACCACGGCCACCGAGGAGCCCTCCGCCGCCCCGGCCCCGCCCGCCCTCGACCGCCGCCACACCAACCTGGTCTTCGTCACCATCGTGCTCGGCATGCTGCTGGCCGCGCTCGACCAGACGATCGTCTCCACGGCGCTGCCGACGATCGTGGCGGATCTGGGCGGCGGCGGGCACATGGCCTGGGTGGTGACCGCCTATCTGCTCGCCGAGACCGTCTCCAGCGTGCTGGTGGGGAAGTTCGGCGACCTCTTCGGCCGCAAGGTCGTCTTCCAGGTCAGCGCCGTCGTCTTCATCGCGGGCTCGATCCTGGCCGGCGCCGCCGACAGCATGCTGCTGCTGATCGTCGCCCGCGCCGTGCAGGGCGTCGGCGGCGGCGGGCTGATGGTCACCGCCATGGCGCTGATCGCGGACGTGATCCCGCTGCGGCAGCGCGGGAAGTACCAGGGCGCGCTCGGCGCGGTCTTCGGTGTGACCACCGTCGTCGGCCCGACCCTGGGCGGTGTCTTCACCGACCACGCCTCCTGGCGGTGGTGCTTCTACGTCAACGTCCCGGTCGCCATCGTCATGATCGCCATGGCGGCACGGCAGATCCCCGTCGTCCGGGCCGCGGTCCGCCCGGTCATCGACTACCTGGGGATCGTGCTGGTGGCGCTGGGCTCGTCCGGGCTGGTGCTCGGGCTCGAATGGGGCGGCACCCGGTACCCCTGGGGATCGGCGGAGGTCGTCGGTCTCCTCGCCGGCTCCGCGGTGCTGCTGACCGCCTTCGTCCTGGTCGAGCTGCGGGCGCGGGAGCCGATGCTGCCGATGCGCCTGTTCCGCAACCCCGTCTTCACGGTCTGCTCGCTGCTCAGCTTCATCGTCGGCTTCTCGTTGCTGGGCGCGCTCACCTACCTGCCGACGTACCTCCAGTTCGTCGACGGGGTCTCCGCCACAGAGTCGGGCGTCCGCACCCTGCCGCTGATCGTCGGCCTGCTGGGCACCTCCGTGCTCTCCGGCGTCGTCGTCAGCCGCACCGGCCGCTATCGGCTGTTCCCGATCTCGGGCACCGCCGTGATGGCGCTGGGGCTGTATCTCATGGCGACCATGGGCCCGGACACCGGGGTGTGGCTGGAGTCGCTGTACATGCTCGTGCTGGGCGCCGGCATCGGGCTGGCCATGCAGGTGCTCACGATCGCGGTGCAGAACACCGTCCCGTACCACGAGCTGGGCACCGCCACCTCCGGCGTGACCTTCTTCCGCACCCTCGGCAGCTCCTTCGGCACCGCGGTCTTCGGCACCCTCTACAGCGGTCGGCTCGAATCCGAGCTCCGCGCGGCGCTCGCCGAGTCCCCCGACGTGCCGCCGGCCGCCGTCCGGGACCCGCAGGCGCTCACCGCCCTGCCGCCGGCCCAGGGGCGACCCGTCGTGGAGGCGTACGCCGAGACCATCGGCTACGTCTTCCAGTGGGTGGTGCCCGTCGCCGCCGCCGGCTTCGTCATCGCCTGGTTCCTCAAGGAGGTCCCGCTGCGCGACAGCGCCCGCGCGGGCGCCGTCGACCTGGGCGAGGGCTTCTCCGCCCCGGACACCCCCGACCCCGAACGGCAGCTGGAGCGCGCGGTGGCCAACGTGCTGCGCCACGCCGAGGAGCCCGTCAGCCGTCAGCTGCTGGCCCGCTCCGGCTCCCCGCTGGGCCCGGCCGAGGCATGGGCGTTGGGCCAGATCCACTGGCGGGAGCATCTGCGCGGGGAGGCCCGGCTCGGCGACGTGGCCGCCGCGCACCGGATGCCGCCGGAGGTGCTGCGGCCCGCCTTCGACCGGCTCGTCGCCGGCCGCTACGCGCGTCTTTCCGCGGACGGCCGGCTCGCCCTCACCCGCGCCGGCCGTGCCGAGATCCAGCGGCTCAGCGCCGCCTGGCGCGGCTGGCTCGACGAGCACCTGGAGGACTGGGACGCCGGCGATCCCGCCGATCGCGTCCTCCTGGACCACGCGCTGGACCACATCGCCGCCCGGCTGCTGGAGGAGAGCGAGTCCCGGCAGGAGCGGATGGCGGTCTGAGATCCGCGCCCGCCGCGCGCCCGCCCAAGGCGGCGCCCGTGGCCCGTGTCCCGCCCCGGCACGAGTCGCCGCCCGGGCCCGGTGGCGCGACCATGAGAGGAGGCGAGAGGAGGCGGACCATGATGGGCAAGAACTGGAATGTGCAGCTGAGCATCACCTCCATGGACCGTGTGACCATGTGCGAGGCCCGGCTGACCGGGAAGGAAGGCGCCGGGGCGCTGGTCGGCGAGGGACAGGCGCGCACCAACCCGGCCGATGAGAACGTGCCCGCGATCGGGGACGAGCTCGCGGCCGCGCGGGCGCTCTCGGACCTGTCGCACCAACTGCTCCACGCGGCGGTCAAGGACATCGAGGAGCACACGCACGAGCATGTGCAGCGGCTGAAGGTCTGAGGCGCCCGGGCTCCCCTGTCCACGTCACCTTCATCCCCCACCACCGCACGCCGGCCGACCCGCGTCAGCCGGCGTGCAGCATGAGGCCGATGCCGACCACCAGCAGGCCGGCGGCGACCATCCTCGGCCCGCCGAAGCGCTCCTTGAAGAGGACCGTGCCGATCGCCGCCCCCACGATGATCGAGGACTCGCGCAGCGCGGCGATCGGGGCGAGCGGGGCGCGCGTCTGAGCCCACAGCACCAGGGAGTACGCGAAGACCGAGAGCGCCCCGCCCAGCAGCCCGCGCCGGGCGAACGGGCGCAGTTGGCGCGGCAGCGACCCGCGCCGTACGGCCAGGGCGTAGGCGGGCACCGCCAGGCCCTCCAGGGCCATCAGCCAGGCGATGTAGCCGATCGAGCTGCCGGAGGCGCGGACGCCGAGCCCGTCGACGACGGTGTAGCCGGCGATCGACAGCCCCGTGGCGACGGCGGCGGCCAGGGCGGGCCAGTGCGGGCGCGCCCCCGAGCCGCGGATGCCCCACAGGGCGACGCCCACCAGCCCCGCCGAGGCGACGACGACTCCGGCCGTCTGCCAGCCGTCGGGCCGCTCGCCCGCGAAGGCGGCGGCGAGGACGGTGACGACCAGCGGCGCGGTGCCGCGCGCGATCGGATACATCTGGCCGAAGTCGCCCAGTCGGAAGGAGCGCATCAACAGCGCGTAGTAGACGACGTGCAGCACCGCGGAGGCGATCAGATACGGCCAGGCGCCGCCGTCCGGCAACGGCACGAAGGGGAGCAGGGCCAGTCCGCACAGCGCGCCGCCGCCGCTCACCAGGGTGAAGGCGAGCAACTGGTCCTTGATGCCGTGCGCGATGGCGTTCCACGAGGCGTGGGTGACGGCGGCGACCAGGACCGCCGCCGCGACGAGCGGGGTCACCGCCGGGATATGCGACGGAGGGCGACCGGGACGAACGGGCGGGCGGCGGTGTCCGGTGTGGGCATGGGGCGACGCTAGCGCCGGCCGGAGCCGCCCCGCGACGCGATCTTCGTCACGCCGACGACGCGTGACGGCCGGTCCGCCGCCCGCGTCGCCACGGCGGTGGCGCGGGCCCCGCCGGAGCCGGGCCGTCCACGCGGGCTTCGCCTCCGGCCTGTCCGTCCGGCCTTCGGGGTGGGGACAACCCCACCCCGAAAGCGCGGGCTCGCTCCATGGCCAACCCCCGGCGGGCCTACCAGGCTTGAGGAATGATCACAGGACTGACCGTCTCCGCCCTGCGCGGCCATCGACCGGCGCTGGCCGGGACCGCCGTCGCGGCGCTGTTCGCCGCGACCGTGGTGGGCGCCTCCACCACCGTGCTCACGGCGACGAGTGGGGACGGGCTGCCGGCGGGCGTCCGCGCGGAGGTGGCGGAGAGCGGCGTGCGGGACATGGCGGCCGTCCTGCTGGTGGGCTCTATCTATATGTCGATATTCGTGCTCGCGTCGACGATGAGCACGGCCGTGGCGCAGCAGCACCGGGAGTTCGCCCTCGTCCGCGCGATCGGCGCCCGCCCCCGGCAGATTCGCCGCGCGGTGGTGCTCCAGGCGCTCGCGGTCACGCTGCCGGCGGCGCTCGCGGGCTGTGGCCTCGGGGCGGTCCTGGGACGGCTCTGGTTCCAGGGGATGCGCGACCACGGCCTGATCCCGGCCGAGATGGCGTTCCGGTACCACTGGGCGGCCCTGCCGGTGTGCCTGGCCGTCGCCGTGGTCACCTCGGCCCTCGCCGCCGCGCTCGGCTCCCTGCGCTTCTCCCTGCTCCGCCCGGCCAGGGCCGCGGCCGAGGCGGCGGCCGGACGCCCCGGGCTCGGGTGGTTCCGGTGCGCGCTGGGCCTGTTGACGGTCCTGGGCGGCGTGACGCTCTCCGTGCTGCTGGCGCGCCAACCGGCGGACGAGGCGAGCGAGGGCGCCTTCCTGGTGCTGCTCCTGTTCTGCGCGGGGGTCGGGCTGCTGGGCCCGCGCCTGGTGGCGCCCGCGGCCCGGCTGGTCTCGGCGCCCGCCCGCCGGCTCGGCGGCAGCGCCCGTCTCGCGGCGCTCAACGTCCGCTCCCAGCCGCGCCGCTTCGCCGCCGCGCTCACCCCGCTCACCCTGGTCGTCGCCTTCGGCCTCACCAAGATCGCCATGCGGACCACGGCCGCCCACCACACCGGCTCCGCGGGCACCCCCGGCGAGGTCTGGCTCGACTACGCGGGCACGGGGCTGTACGCGGGCTTCGCCGCCATCGCCGCCGCCAACACCCTGGCCATGATCTCCTTCGACCGCCGCCGCGAGATCGCCCTGCTACGGGTGGTGGGCACCCTGCGCCGGCAGGCCCTGGCGATGGCCGCCTGGGAGGCGTGCGTCGTCTCCCTCACGGCGCTCGTGCTCGGCGCCGCCATCGCCCTGGCCACCCTGGCCCCCATGCTGCACACCGCCTTCGGCTCCCCCTGGCCGTATCTGCCGCTGCCGTTCACGTCGGCCGTCGCCGGGGCGACCCTGCTGCTGACGCTGTTGGCGACGGGGCTGCCGGTGCGGACGGCGCTGCGCGGCCGGGCGATCGCCGCCCTGAAGGCGGCGTGAGCGCCGCGGTAGAGCCATGCGGACCCGCCCGTGGCGCCGGGCGTGCGGACCCGGGCATGCGGACACCGACAGACGACGCGGGCTCCAGCACATGACGCGACGGTGCCCCGGGCGGGAGATCCCGTCCGGGGCACCGTCGCGTCACGCCTCGTCAGCCCGCCCGCAGCACCGCGGCCACGATCGGGCCGGCGGTGTCGCCGCCGTGGCCGCTGGCCGGGACGACGGCGGCCGCGGCGAGATCCCCGCGGTAGGCGGTGAACCAGCCGTTGGGCTTCTCCTGGCCGTCCACCTCGGCCGAGCCGGTCTTGGCGCCGGCGTCACCGCCGACGCCGGCCATCGCCTGCGCGGCGGTGCCGGAGGTGGCGGTGACCTTCATCAGGTCGCGCAACTGCTTGGCGGTGGCCGGCTTCAGGGAGCGGGCGGCCTTGGCGATCGGGCGGCCGTCCAGCTTCGGGGAGACGAAGTACGGCTGCCGGAAGGTGCCGCTGCGCACCGTGGCGGCCACCGACGCCATGTTGAGCGGGTTCATCCGCACACCGCCCTGGCCGATCAGCGAGGCGGCCTTGGGGGCGTCCTTCTGGACCGGGACCGCGCCGTCGAAGGTGGCCACGCCGGTCTGCCAGTTGAGGCCGATGCCGAAGACGTCACGGGCCTCCTTCGTCAGGTCGTCGTCGGCGAGCTTGGCCGCCTTGCTGATGAAGGCCGTGTTGCAGGAGCGGGCGAAGGACTGCGCGAAGGTCCCGCCGCGGATCTCGAACTTCTTGTCGTTCTGGAACTTCCAGCCGCCGTACGAGGAGTACTTGGGGCACGGGTGGGCCTTGCCGTAGGAGGCCAGGCCCTTGTCGATGAGGAGCGCCGAGGAGATGACCTTCATCGTGGAACCCGGGGCCAGGGAGCCCTGGAGGGCCAGGTTGAAGCCCTCGGCGGGGGAGTTGGCGACCGCCAGGATCTCGCCGGTGCTGGGCTTGATCGCCACCACCGCGGCCTTGGACCGCCTGTTCACCGCCCGCTCGGCGGCCTTCTGGAGGCCGGCGTCGATGGTGGTCCTCAGGGTGCCGGGGGTGCCCTTGGAGAGGACCTTCAGCGTCTCGTCCGGCAGCGCCTTGCCGTTGGCGCCCTTGGCGCCCTTGCCACGGGCGATCCAGGTCTCGATGCCCGCCGTGCCGCCCGCCTTCTTGCCGTACCGCTCGCGCAGCCCCGCCAGCACGCCCTTGAGCGCCGGGTGTTCGGCGGCGCGCAGCTCCTTGCCGTCGCGGTCGACCGCCTTGATGGGCGGGGCGTCCGCCGGGCCCGTCCTCAGCCGGTCCCCGGCCCCGAGCCTGGGGTGGAGCACCGAGGGCTTCCAGTCGACGACCGCCTCGCCGGTGGCCTCGTCCCGCACCACGGTGAGGGCGGACCGGTACGCCAGCGGGGCGCGCAGCTTCCCGTAGCCGATCTCCGCGGCCACCGAGAAGGGCACGGAGGCGCCTGAGCCGCCGCCCGGCACCGGCTTCAGCGTCACCTTCGCGATGTGGGCGTCCTTGCGGTACGCGGCCAGCGCCGCGGCCGCCGCCTTCTTGTCGTCCGTCAGCCCGGCGGCCTTGGCGGTGTCGCCCGCGGCCCAGGCGGCGAGGAAGTCACCGGAGGCGGTCGTCACCTCCTCCGCGCTGAGCGGACCGGTCTTCACCCGCTTGGCGGCGGGGGCCTCGTCCGCGCCGCCGTCCCGTGTGTTCCGCGTCCCGGACGCCGACGAGTCCTCGCCGCCTCCGCAGCCGCTGACCCCGACCAGTACGGCGCTGACTGCGCCCGCGATGATCGCGGCTCTGGCACCACTCCGCATCCGAGAACCCCCACAGTCCTTCAAAAAGCCCTTCATCACCTGATGAAGCGGCGCGGTGCGGGGCACCTTACCGAGAAACCCGGCAGGGGTCAGATCGCCCCTCCCGTCACACCCAGGTGTCCAGCCACATCCGGGACTGCCACTCGTCCATGGGGATCGCCTGGCCGGTGTAGATCGGGAAGAAGTAGACGAAGTTCCAGAAGATGAGCAGGACCAGGGAGCCCGCGCCGATCGCCCCCAGCACCCGCCGGGTCTCGGTCGCCCGGGGCGGCCCCAGCAGCGCGCCCACCATCATGGCCACCGCCAGACACAGGAACGGCACGAACGCGACGGCGTAGAAGGAGAAGATGGTCCGGTCCTGGTACAGGAACCACGGCAGATAGCCGCCGACGATCCCGGCCAGGATCGCCCCCGCCCGCCAGTCGCGGCGCAGCGCCCAGCGGTAGAGCAGGTACAGCACCGCGAAGCAGGCCGCCCACCACAGCAGCGGGGTGCCGAGCGCCAGCACCTCCCGCGCGCACTTGCCCTTCGCCCCGTCCGGGCAGCCGTCGACGCCGGCCGCCGGCGACTCGTAGAAGTAGGAGACCGGCCGGGACTGCACCAGCCAGCTCCACGGGTTGGACTCGTAGATGTGCGGGTCGTCCAGGCCGACGTGGAAGTCGTAGACCTCCCGCTCGTAGTGCCACAGGCTGCGCAGCGGATTGAGCAGCCAGGAGAAGGCGCCGTCGTCGCTGTAGCCGCCCCCGCCGGGCTTCGGGGACTCCGCCCAGTGGCGGAAGTAGCCGCTCTGCCGCCAGCCCGTCTTCTCGCTGTACGTCCCGCTGTTGGCGAACCAGCCGGCCCAGGAGGCGACATAGGTGCCGATCGCCACCGGCACCAGCGACAGGAAGGCCCACGGCAGATCGCGCCGGCCGGCGGCGAGGTAGCCGGACCGGGCGCCGGCGGTGCGCCGGGCACCGACATCCCACAACCACGTCATCAGGCCGAACACGGCCAGCACGTAGAGCCCGCTCCACTTGGTGCCGCAGGCCAGGCCCAGGCACACCCCGGCCGCGATCCGCCAGGGCCGCAGCCCCAGCTTCAACCGCGCGGCGACCTCGGCGTCCGGGCGCGCCACCCCGTCCGGGCCGACCGGCAGCGCGGCCGCCAGCCGGGCCCGCGCCGCGTCCCGGTCCACCAGCAGACAGCCGAAGGCCGCCAGGATGAAGAACATCAGCACCAGGTCGAGCAGGGCGGTGCGGCTCATCACGAAGTGCAGGCCGTCGACGGCGAGCAACGCGCCGGCCAGGCAACCGAGGAAGGTGGAGCGGAACAGCCGGCGGCCGATGCGACAGATCATCAGCACCGAGAGGGTGCCGAGCAGCGCGACCATGAACCGCCAGCCGAAGGGGGTCAGGCCGAACAGCTGCTCGCCGACGGCGATGGCCCACTTGCCGACGGGCGGGTGCACCACGTATCCGGCGGCGTCGCTGAGCGGGATGCGCTGCGGGTCCGCCAGGATCTGCTCGTTGGCGCCCTTGGCCGGCCAGGTGCCCTCGTAGCCCAGTTGAAGCAGCGACCAGGCGTCCTTGGCGTAGTACGTCTCGTCGAATATGACCTTGTTCGGGCTGCTCAGGTTCCAGAAGCGCAGCAGCCCGGCGAAGAGCGCCACCAGCAGCGGGCCGGCCCAGCCGGTCCACCGCGCCAGCCGGTCGGCGGCCGCCGGGCTCGCGCCCAGCGTCGCCCACAGCCGCTTGTCCGGCTCCGGGTACGGCGGCACCAGCCGGTCCCGGACGTCGGAGTGTGGCCGCCCGGCGTACCCGAAGCGGCGCAGCCGGAGCTGCCAGCTGGGCTGCGGAGCTGCGGCGCGGCCGCGTTGGGCCATGGTCGCGGTGTCACTCGTCACCGCGCCATCGTAGGGAACGGGCCTGTGTGGGGTCCGCTGTGTGCGGATTCCTCCCGCCGGTGTCCGCCCCTTCCCGCCCACCCGCCCTTGTCCGGGCCCCGGTCCGCGACCGGCCCCGCCGCAGTGGAGGAGAGCCAGGGGTGTCGGTCCGGGCGGGCGGACCGGCACCGCCGCCGCGAGAGACCCGTGGGGCCTGGGAGGATGGGGGCGTGACCGGAACACTCGTACTCGCAGGGACCCCCATCGGCGACACCGCGGACGCGCCACCACGACTGGCGGCGGAGCTGGCGGCCGCGGATGTGATCGCGGCGGAGGACACCCGGCGACTGCGACGGCTCACGCAGGCGCTGGAGGTGCAGCCGACCGGCCGGGTCGTGTCGTACTTCGAGGGGAACGAGGCGGCCCGCACCCCCGAGCTGGTGGAAGCGCTGACCGGGGGCGCCCGGGTGCTGCTGGTGACCGACGCGGGGATGCCGTCGGTGTCCGACCCGGGTTACCGGCTGGTGGCGGCGGCCGTGGAGCAGGGCGTCAAGGTCACGGCCGTCCCCGGGCCGTCCGCGGTGCTCACCGCGCTGGCCGTGTCCGGGCTGCCCGTGGACCGGTTCTGCTTCGAGGGCTTCCTGCCGCGCAAGTCGGGCGAGCGGCTGGGCCGGCTGCGCGAGGTCGCCGAGGAGCGACGCACGCTGGTGTACTTCGAGGCGCCGCACCGCCTGGACGCGACCCTCGCCGCGATGGTCGAGGTCTTCGGCGCCGACCGGCGCGCGGCCGTGTGCCGGGAGCTGACCAAGACCTACGAGGAGGTCCGCCGCGGCCCGCTGGCGGAGCTGGCCACGTGGGCGGCCGAAGGAGTGCGCGGCGAGATCACCGTCGTGGTCGAAGGGGCCGCCGAGCGCGCGCCCCAGGAGCTGGACGCCGCCGAGCTGGCCCGGCTGGTCGCCGTGCGGGAGGAGGCCGGCGAGCGCCGCAAGGAGGCCATCGCGGCGGTCGCCGTCGAGGTCGGGGTGCCCAAGCGCGAGGTGTTCGACGCGGTGGTGGCCGCGAAGAAGGACGCGGGCGCCGGGGGCACGGGCGCGGGGCACGCGGGCGCCGGGGACGCGCGCGGCTGAGGGGGTCCGCGGACGCTGGGCCATGGCCGAAAGGCCCGCTCAGCCGTGGCTGGAAGGACCAGGGCGCGGCTGGAATATCCCTGCCACGCGGCCGAAAAGCCCACCATCAGGTAAAGGGCTATCGTGAAAGGCAAAGCCTGGACCGCACCCGCGGGGCGGATTGGCATCGCCTCGCCAAATCTGCCCCAAGAGGTGGAAGGGATGCTGCGGTCCGGCCTCGGAGGGCGTCCACTGGATACCGGGACCGGATGACCGATCCCGGAACGACTTGTCCAGCGGACAAGAGGAGCTGCCATGAGCGAGATCGCGGGCACTTCGAGTGGTGCGCACACCACGGCCCACGCCCCGACCCACCCCACCGGCCCGGCGATGACCGGGGAGATCGCCCACGAGGCGTACGCCTTCGCCTGTATGAAGTGCGGCCACGGCTGGGAGCAGGCGTACGAGATAGAGCACCACATCGACGCCGAGGGGCACCCCTTCGTCGTCTACAAGGCGGACGGTGAGCGCGTCCCCTCCCCGCTGACCCGTCCGACCTGCGCGAACTGTGGCGCCCACGTCGTGCGCATCATGCGCTCCGGCCAGGTCTCGTCCGTCGCCGCCAGCATCGAGGAGCTGCACCGCGCCCCCGAGCCGGTCCGGCACGAGCCGCCCGGGCCGGTGCACGTGGACGCGCCGGGCGAGGGGGCCGCGCGCGGCTGGCACCTGTCCGACCTGCTCCACCCCTTCCAGCACCACCGCGAGGGGAAGTAGCCCGGTCGAACGCCGGGGTGGAGGCGGCCGCTCCCGAGCGTGGCCGCTCCCGAGCGTGGCCGCTCCCGAGCGTGGCCGCTCCCGAGCGTGGCCGCTCCCGAGCGTGGCCGCCTCCGAGCGTGGCCGCCTCCGAGCGTGGCCGCCTCCGAGCGTGGCCGCCCCCGAGCGTGGCCGCCCCCGAGCGGGGTGCCGCCGCGTAAGCCGTTGGCCCGGGTCCCGGCCGGCTTCGTAGGATCGCGGGCATGAGCCCCAGCACCAAGCAGGACCCCTCCGGCGCGGCCAAGGACGCCGCGCCGCCGCTCCCGGAGCCGCTCCGGGTGCCGGTCGCCGACTCGCACACCCATCTGGACATGCAGGACGGCACCGTCGAGGAGGCTTTGGCCAAGGCCGCCTCCGTAGGGGTGACGACCGTGGTCCAGGTGGGCTGCGACATCGCGGGGTCCCGCTGGGCGGCCGAGACGGCCGCCGCCCACCCCGACGTCTGGGCGGCGGTCGCGCTGCACCCCAACGAGGCGCCCCGGATCGTGCACGGGGACCCGGACGGCTGGTCACGGCAGGGCGCGCGCGAGCCCGGCGGCGCCGCCGGGCTCGACGCGGCCCTCGCCGAGATCGACGCGCTGGCCGCGCTGGACCAGGTGCGGGCGGTCGGCGAGACCGGGCTGGACTACTTCCGCACCGGCCCGGAGGGCGTCGCCGCCCAGCAGCTGTCCTTCCGCCGCCACATCGACATCGCCAAGCGGCACGGCAAGGCCCTGGTCATCCACGACCGGGAGGCGCACGAGGACGTGCTGCGGGTCCTGGACGAGGAGGGCGCGCCCGACACCGTCGTCTTCCACTGCTACTCCGGGGACGCCGAGATGGCGAAGGTCTGCGCCGACAAGGGCTACTACCTGTCCTTCGCCGGCAACGTCACCTTCAAGAACGCGCAGCCGCTGCGCGACGCGCTCGCCGTCACCCCCGCCGAGCTGGTCCTGGTGGAGACCGACGCCCCGTTCCTGACCCCCGCCCCGTACCGCGGGCGGCCCAACGCGCCGTACCTCGTCCCCGTGACCCTGCGCGCCATGGCGGCGGTCAAGGGAATGCCCGAGGACGACCTGGCCGCGGCCGTCGGGGCCAACACGGCGCGCGCCTTCGGCTACCCGTTGGGGTGATGGTCGGCGGCGGCCACGCCGCGTAGTGGTGTCGCTTGGGACAGTCACGGTCGCTCCGCTAAGGTCCGGGACCCGCACCGGACCCGCCCGCCAGGAAACGTGGAGTGCCCGCAGTGAGCCATGCGCACCACAGCCACCGCGCCACCCGCCGCAGGCGCGCCGTCGACCGCCCCGCCCCCATGAGCCGGCTGCTGCCGCAGGCGCTGGTCGTCGCCGCGCTCGCCGGCGGCACCTCGGCCTTCGTCTCCGAGGACAAGGCCGTCCTGCTCAGCGTCGACGGCGCCCCGCGCAGCCTGCACACCTTCGCGGACGACGTCGGGGAGCTGCTGGCCGAGGAGGGGGTGGCGGTGGGCCGCCACGACCTGGTGGCGCCCGCCCCGAACCGGCCGCTCAGCAGCGGCGACGAGGTCGCCGTCCGCTACGGCCGACCGGTCGCCCTCACCCTGGACGGCGAGCGCCGCGAGGTGTGGACCACCGCCCGCACCGTCGACGGCGCGCTGCGCCAGCTCGGGGTGCGGGCCGAGGGGGCCTACCTGTCCGCCTCCCGCTCCGCCGCCATCTCGCGCCGCGGCCTCACCCTGGACGTGCGCACCGAACGCACCGTGACCTTCGTGGCCGACGGCCGCGAGCACACCGTCCGCACCAACGCCGCGACCGTCCGCGAGGCGGTGTGGGAGGCGGGCCTGGCGCTGCACGGCGAGGACACCACCTCGGTGCCGCTCGACGACTTCCCGCGCGACGGCCAGACGATCTCGGTCATGCGGATCACCGCGGGGCAGGAGACCCGGGAGGTGACGATCCCCTTCCTGACCGCGCGACGGGAGGACCCGACGGTCTTCCGCGGCACCGAGATCGTGGAGCGGCTGGGGCGGCCGGGCGTGCGGCGGATCACCTACGCGGTGCGCACGGTCAACGGCGTGCCGCAGCGGCCGCGGCAGGTGGGCGTCGAGACGGTGCGGGAGGCGGTGGCGCAGATCGTCCGGGTGGGCACCAAGCCGATCCCGACCTCGGTCGGCGCCGCCGACGGGCTCAACTGGCGGGCCATGGCCGTCTGCGAGTCCGGCGGCCGGCCGAACGCGGTGGACGCCTCCGGGACCTACGGCGGGCTGTACCAGTTCGACGAGCCCACCTGGCGGTCGCTGGGCGGCCGCGGCCGCCCGCAGGACGCCCCGGCCGCCGAGCAGACCTACCGCGCCAAGCGGCTGTACGTGCAACGGGGCGCGAGTGCCTGGCCGCACTGCGGCCGTAGACTTCACCAGTGAGTTCCACCGATCCCGCCGATCCCGCCGGCCTCCCCGAGCCCGCCGACAGCACCGGTCCCAGCGCCGGCCACGCCCCCGCCGGGGCGCCCGACGCCGACGGCGCCGACGCGCTGCTCGGGCCCGCCGACATCCGGGAGCTGGCCGCCGTGCTGGGCGTGCGCCCGACCAAGCAGCGCGGCCAGAACTTCGTCATCGACGCCAACACCGTCCGTCGGATCGTCCGCACCGCCGACGTCCGCCCCGACGACGTGGTCGTGGAGGTCGGCCCCGGCCTCGGCTCGCTGACCCTGGCCCTGCTGGAGGTCGCGGACCGGGTGACGGCGGTGGAGATCGACGACGTGCTCGCCGCCGCGCTGCCGAGCACGGTCGCGGCCCGGCTGCCCGGCCGCGCCGACCGCTTCGCGCTGGTGCACTCCGACGCGATGCGGGTCACCGAGCTGCCCGGCCCGGCGCCGACGGCGCTCGTCGCCAACCTGCCGTACAACGTCGCCGTGCCGGTGCTGCTGCACATGCTGGCCACCTTCCCGACCATCGACCGCACCCTGGTCATGGTCCAGGCCGAGGTCGCCGACCGGCTCGCCGCCCGCCCCGGCTCCAAGGTCTACGGCGTCCCGTCGGTGAAGGCCAACTGGTACGCCGAGGTGAAGCGGGCCGGCGCCATCGGCCGCAACGTCTTCTGGCCCGCCCCCAACGTCGACTCCGGCCTGGTCTCGCTCGTCCGCCGCACCGCCCCGCTCGCCACCAGCGCCACCCGGGACGAGGTCTTCGCGGTCGTCGACGCCGCCTTCGCGCAGCGCCGCAAGACGCTGCGCGCCGCCCTCGCCGGCTGGGCGGGCTCCGCCGCCGCGGCCGAGGCGGCCCTGGTCGCCGCCGGCATCTCGCCCCAGGCACGCGGCGAGTCCCTTACAGTCGAGGAGTTCGCGGCGATCGCCGAACAGAAGAACGCCGCGTCCTGAGCGCGGCGCCGGGCGTTCGTCACGGGTGCCCGCGCGGTGAGCGCGGCGCAGAGGGAACAGCCGCGCCCCGAGCGCGGCGCGGAACGCGGCCGTGCTGAGCGCGGCGCAGAAGGGAGCCGCGCGGTGAGCGCGCCCGACTCCGTGACCGTACGGGTCCCGGCCAAGGTCAACGTGCAGCTGGCGGTCGGCGGCCCGCGCCCCGACGGCTTCCACGACCTGGCCAACGTCTTCCTCGCCGTGGGGCTCTACGACGAGGTCACCGTCACGCCCGCGGACGAGCTCCGGATCACCGTCTCCGGGGCCGACGCGCACCAGGTCCCGACCGACCGGACCAACCTGGCCGCGCGCGCCGCGCTCGCCCTCGCCGAGCGGCACGGGCGCGAGGCGCGCGTGCACCTGCACATCGCCAAGGACATCCCGGTGGCCGGCGGCATGGCCGGCGGCAGCGCCGACGGGGCGGCCGCCCTGGTCGGCTGCGACGCGCTGTGGGGCACCGGTGCCTCCCGCGAGGAACTCCTGGAGATCTGCGCCGAGTTGGGCAGCGACGTGCCGTTCAGCCTGATCGGCGGGGCGGCGCTGGGCCGCGGCCGGGGCGAGCTGCTCACCCCGCTGGAGGTCGGCGGCG
The DNA here is from genome assembly GCF_007595705.1 of Streptomyces sp. SAJ15. Lineage (GTDB taxonomy): Bacteria > Actinomycetota > Actinomycetes > Streptomycetales > Streptomycetaceae > Streptomyces. The sequence continues at coordinate 466,642 of NZ_NISY01000001.1, forward strand.
CCTTCCACTGGGTCTTCGCCGTCGCCGACGGCGGCCTGTCCACGCCCGCGGTCTACCGCGAGTGCGACCGGCTGCGCGGCGACGCCGCCGTCCCCGACCCCGAGCCGTCCGCCGCCCTGCTGGAGGCGCTGCGCACCGGCGACGCGGCCGCGCTGGCCGCCGCCGTCGACAACGACCTCCAGGCCGCCGCCGTCTCGCTGCGCCCCTCCCTCGCCGAGACGCTCCGGGTGGGCACCGAGGCCGGCGCGCTGGCCTCCCTGGTCTCCGGCTCCGGCCCGACCTGCGCGTTCCTGGTGAAGGACGGCCAGGACGCCGAGGCCGTGGCCGCCTCCCTGCTCGCCTCCGGAAGCTGCCGCGCGGCCCGGGTGGCCACCGGCCCGGCCGAGGGAGCCCGGGTGGTCGCCGGCTGAGCCGGTCGCCGGCTCCCCGCCTCAGGACACGAACACCGGCTGGACCGCCCAGACGGCCGCCAGCGCGGCCATCGACAGCACCCAGCCGAGCGCGGCCCGGGGGCGGCGCGAGCGGGCGCCCCAGGTGCCGACCAGGGCGGCGCCCACCGAGGTGTACACCGGGAGGTAGACGGCTGCCTGCCGGCCGACGGCCGTGCACACCAAGCGCGGGTCGCCGTCGTGGCAGCTGTCGCCGGACATCGCGATCCACGGCGTGAGGCAGAAGGTGAGCGCCGCGAAGGCCCACAGCAGGATCAGGCCGAGCAGGCGCGCCACCGTGACGAGGCGGTCCATGCCGCGACGCTAGGTGGGCCCGGCGAGGGGCGGCATCCGTAGAGCTACTCAGACCCGTGGCCCGGAGAGCTACTCAGACCGGTGCCCGGCCGGCTCCGCCGCCGTACTCGGTACACCGCGCGCGGCGACTACCCTGGGATGCCGGTCGGAAGCCCGATCGAACCGCATGAGCAGGAGTGAGATGGCCACCAACCTCGTCAATCTGGAAGCCGTCGGCAAGGTGTACGGCACCCGTGCGCTGCTCGACGGCGTCTCCCTCGGCGTCAACGAGGGCGACCGGATCGGCGTCGTCGGCCGCAACGGAGACGGCAAGACCACCCTGATCCGGATGCTGGCCCGGCTGGAGGAGGCCGACAGCGGCCGCGTCACCCACGCCGGCGGGCTGCGGCTGGCCGTGCTCACCCAGCACGACTCCCTCGACCCGGCGGCCACCATCCGGCATGAGGTGATCGGCGACCTGGCCGACCACGAGTGGGCCGGCAACGCCAAGATCCGCGACGTGCTCACCGGGCTGTTCGGCGGACTCGACCTGCCCTCCTTCCCGCAGGGCCTGGACACGGTGATCGGCCCGCTCTCCGGCGGCGAGCGGCGCCGGATCGCGCTGGCCAAGCTGCTCATCGCCGAGCAGGACCTGATCGTGCTGGACGAGCCCACCAACCACCTGGACGTGGAGGGCATCTCCTGGCTCGCCCGGCACCTGAGCGCCCGCCGCTCGGCGCTGGTCTGCGTCACCCACGACCGGTGGTTCCTGGACCAGGTCTGCACCCGCATGTGGGACGTGCAGCGCGGCGTCGTCCACGAGTACGAGGGCGGCTACAGCGACTACGTCTTCGCCCGGGCCGAGCGGGAGCGCATCGCCGCCACCGAGGAGGCCAAGCGGCAGAACCTCATGCGCAAGGAGCTGGCCTGGCTGCGCCGCGGCGCCCCGGCCCGCACCAGCAAGCCGCGCTTCCGTATCGAGGCGGCCAACGAGCTGATCGCGGACGTGCCGCCGCCGCGCGACTCCTCCGAGCTGATGCGCTTCGCCGGCTCGCGTCTGGGCAAGACCGTCTTCGACCTGGAGAGCGTGACCGTCCAGGCCGGCCCGAAGGTGCTGCTGAAGCACCTGACCTGGCAGCTCGGCCCCGGCGACCGCATCGGTCTGGTCGGCGTCAACGGCGCCGGCAAGACCTCGCTGCTGCGGGCGCTGGCCGAGGCCGCCCGCACCGAGGGCGAGAAGCAGCCCGCGGCGGGCCGGATCGTGGTCGGCAAGACCGTGCGGCTCGCCTACCTCTCCCAGGACGTCGCCGAACTCGACCCGGACAAGCGGGTGCTGGAGGCCGTCCAGCAGGTGCGGGACCGCGTCGACCTGGGCAAGGGCCGGGAGATGACGGCGGGCCAGCTGTGCGAGAAGTTCGGCTTCACCAAGGAGAAGCAGTGGACTCCGGTGGGCGACCTCTCCGGTGGTGAGCGGCGCCGGCTGCAGATCCTGCGGCTGCTCATGGACGAGCCGAACGTGCTGTTCCTGGACGAGCCCACCAACGACCTCGACATCGAGACGCTCACCCAGCTGGAGGACCTGCTCGACGGCTGGCCCGGCTCGCTGGTGGTCATCAGCCACGACCGCTACTTCGTCGAGCGCACCACGGACCGGGTGCTGGCGCTGCTGGGCGACGCCACGCTGCGGATGCTGCCGCGCGGCATCGACGAGTACCTGGAGCGGCGCGAGGCGGCCGCCGCTGCCGCCAACGCGGCCGCGACGCCCGGGGCCGGGGCCTCGGGCGGCGGCGCCGCGCCCGCCAAGCCCAAGGGCGGCGGCGACACCCGGGCCACGAAGAAGGAACTCCAGCGCATCGAGCGCCGCCTGGACCGCGTCAGCGAGCAGGAGACGAAGCTGCACGAGCAGATCGCCGAGCACGCCACGGACTTCGAGAAGGTCGCGGGCCTCGACGCCCAGCTGCGCGAGCTGGCGGGCGAGCGGGAGGAGCTCGAACTGCGCTGGCTGGAGCTGGCCGACGAGGTGTGAGGGGCGCGTGGAGGTGCGGTGCCGCACCTGCAACAACCTCATCACGGGCGGGTCTCGGCCGGCGGTCCCGGTGAGACCAGCCCGTGGGGCGCACGGGTCGGGTGATACAAAGAACTCCCGCTTGCCAGCCGTTGACTGGCGGGTTTCATGTCCGATTCGCTCCTTCCCGAGGGGTTTTGATCCTCTCCCAGCTGTCGCCGGGAGGTGCCCCTCGGGATCGCGGGGGAGACCGATCGGCCGCTGAGCCCGCGCGAGAAGGAAATACCCGATGTCACAGCCGCCCCAGCCGCCCAACCAGCCTCCCCCTGGCTCGCCCGGGGGCGGCTTCGGCGCACCGCAGACCCCTCCGCCCGGCCAGCCCCCGCAGAACGCGGGCGGCTACGGGTACCCGCCGCAGGCCCCCGGCCAGGCGCCGGGTCAGCCGCCGCAGACCCCGCCGCAGAACGCGGGCGGCTACGGCTATCCGCCGCAGGCCCCCGCCCAGGCGCCGGGTCAGCCGCCGCAGACCCCGCCGCAGAACGCCGGTGGTTACGGCTATCCGCAGGCTCCCGCGTCGGCGCCACAGACCCCGCCGCCGGGCGGCTTCCCGGGCCAGCCGCCGCAGACTCCGCCGCAGAACGCCGGTGGCTACGGCTATCCGCAGGCTCCCGCGTCGGCGCCGCAGACCCCGCCGCCGGGCGGCCTCCCGGGCCAGCCCGTGCACGCACAGCCCACCCAGGTGGGCATGCCCTCCCCGTTCGCCACCGGCCCGCAGCAGCAGTACGGCTACCCGCCGCAGGCCGCGCCCCCGGGCGCGTACCCCTCCGGCGGCTACCCCACGGTGCCCGGCACCCCGGGCGGGAGCGGCAAGTCCAAGCAGCGGATGATGGTCATCGTCAGCGCGGTGGTCGCGGTCGCGCTCGCCGCCGGCGTCGGCATCTTCTTCGCCACCAAGGACGACCCCGAGCCCAAGCCCAAGCCCGGCCCCACCGCGAGCGGCAGCGAGGGCGGGACCGAGGGCGGCGAGGGCGGCAAGAACGGCGGCAAGGACCCCTTCAAGGACGTCCCCCCCGCGGAGACGGTCGACGCCGAGCTGCTCGCCAAGGTGCCCATGCCCAAGGTCGACGACCTGTTCAAGGTCCCCGGCGTCTGGACGACCGACACGGTCTTCGCCAAGGCCGGCGTCAACGAGATCCTCGGCTTCTCGCCGGACGGCCGCAGCAGCAAGTGGAAGATCCCGCTGGACGGCGAGATCTGCTGGTCCTCGGCCCATGTCACCGAGGACGGCAAGACCGCGGTGCTCTTCGAGGACCACAAGCCCAAGAACAAGGACGACTACGCGAGCTGCTCCGAGGTCGGCCTCATCGACCTCAACGCCGGCAAGATGGTGTGGAAGAAGCACATCGCCGAGGAGGGCGACCGCGTCACCTTCGACGAGGTCACCATCGGCGGCGGCACCGTGGCCGCGGGCGGATCCCGCGGCGGCGCCGCCTGGTCGCTGGCCGGCAAGGAGCTGTGGAAGCCCACGGAGGGCGACGACTGCGCCGACCAGGGCTACGCCGGCGGCAGTGACAAGCTGGTCGCGGTCCACCAGTGCGGCGACTACAGCAACCCGCGCATCGAGGTGCAGACCGTCGACCCGACCTCCGGCGCGGTGAAGTCCTCCTACACGGTGCCCTCGGGCATCGAGTACGTCCACGTGGCCTCCACCGACCCGCTGATCATCGGCTTCGACGCCGGTGACTCCACGGGCGCGGCGGTCTCCGACTTCCTCGTCATCGACGACAGCGCGAAGGCCGGCAAGCTGCGCAGCAAGATCGCCACGCTGAACGGCCAGTACACCGCCAAGTGCGAGTCGGTCAACGTGGAGGGCTGCGCCCAGCTCGCCGTCAGCAAGGAGGCCGACACGCTGTTCATGGCCACGGAGGAGCGCCCCAGCTCCAACTCCGGGGCGCAGAACGAGATCGTCGCCTTCAGCCTGAAGACGGGCAAGGCGGTCGGCAAGGCCGACGGCGTCGCGGAGGCCACCCTGGTGCCGCTGGGCGTGGACAAGGACGGCTACGTCATCGTCTACCAGGAGAGCAGCTACTCCAAGGGCGGCGGCGTCTGGCGGATCCACCCGACGAAGTACGAGAAGTCGCAGCTGCTGCGCAACCCCGATGCCAGCGCCGAGCTGGAGGGCGACTTCGCCCCGAACCACGAATGGGTGGTCTACGGGAACGGTCGTCTCTACCTGGGGGCCGTCTACGCGGACAAGCCGTCCAGCAAGTACGACAAGGACGACCCGCTCGCCATGGTCTTCGGCGCCTCCAGCTGATCTTCCGCCGCCGGCCAATGATCGCCGTGGCCCCGCCCGCACTGCTGTGCCGGCGGGGCCGCTGCCGTATAAAGGGGTCGCTCGACGGTAGCGGAACGATCCCTTTCGGACGCTGACGTGATGTCAAGTAGGCGCCATTGGCCGGGATTTCGGCATTCCGGGGGGCTTCTTCCCGGTAAGGGGCGCGCGAGGTCGAACAACCGTGTAGCTTCCCGGAACAAAGGGCTCACGGGCTGTGACGATGCGGGGTCGTTATCGTTAGCGCGAACGGCAGAGCAAGGGGGCCACAAGGGCCCAGGGACTCGTTTCCCTGGGCGAATGGGGGGGAGCTCATGGGCGTGCGACTCATGGTGGTCGACGACCACCGGCTGCTCGCTGAGGCGCTCGCCTCGGCGCTGAAGCTGCGCGGGCACCGGGTGCTCGCGGCGGCGGCGCCGAGCGCCGGGGCCGCCGAACTGGTGGTCAGCCGGGCGCCGGAGGTGTGCCTGCTGGGCACGTCGACACCGGCCGAACCCGGCGCCTTCGAACCGGTGGTGCGGATCAAACGGGAACGGCCGCAGGTCGCGGTGGTGGTGCTCGGGCCGGTCCCGAGCCCGCGCGGTATCGCCGCCGCCTTCGCCGCCGGCGCGTCCGGCTATGTGCGGCACGACGAGCGCATCGACGGCGTGGAGCGGGCCATGGTCAAGGCGCGGGCGGGCGAGGCGGCGGTGGCCCCGCAGCTCCTCCAGGGCGCCTTCACGGAGCTGCTCAATCCGGCCGCGCAGCCGGACGACGAGGGCGCCCGGCTGCTCCAGATGCTCACGCCGCGCGAGGTCGAGGTGCTGGTGCGGGTCGCCGAGGGCGAGGACACCCGCCTCATCGCCGCCGGCATGGGCATCGCGCCCAGCACCGCCCGCACCCATGTCCAGCGCGTTCTGATGAAGCTCGGCGTCGGCTCCCGGCTGGAGGCCGCCGCGCTGGCGGCCCGCACGGGGCTCCTCGACCGGGCCGGAGCCGCCGGAGCCGCCGGTGGCGTGGGCGGCCCCTCGGGCGCGGGGCGCGCGGTGCGGTAGGCGTTTCCCCCTCCGGTCGGCCTCGGTGTCGGCTTCGGCGTGTGTTCCGGCGGTGGCGGTGGGTCCGGCACCGCCGGGCCGGCTGTCGGGGGCCTCGCCGTCGCGGTGGAAGCGGTGTCGCCGCGTCACTCCGCGGGGGTGTCCGGGGTCTCCTCCGGCTCCGGGAGGGGCGGGGCGTGGACGACCGGCCGTAGCCACGCCCAGACCAGGAAGAACGCGCCGAGGGCGAGCATGCCGATGCCCGTCCAGAGGTTGATGTTGATGTCCTGGGCCTTCTTCAGGTCCGCGTCGGAGGCGGTGAGGCCGGCGATGGTGACGATGATGCCGTAGACGACGAAGAGGCCGCCGATGATGCGGCGGATGTCGAAGAGGCGGGCCGCCGTGGCCGACCTGCGCTCCAGTTCCTCGACGTCGTGCTGGTACTCGTACTCGCTCATGATGGGTGCACCTCGGCGTCCGGTGGAGCGGCGTCAGATGGAGAACGGGATGTAGCAGGCGGCCGCCAGGACGATCGCGCCCCAGCCCAGCAGCGCCGGCTTGCGGTACCAGGCGTCGTCGCCGGCGGCCGGCGGCTCGGCCATGCCGGGGGAGCGGGTGCCGTAGACCAGGCCCGCCAGCTGCTCGATCGGCTTGGGCCGGGTGAACGCCGAGACGGCCACCATCACCACGCCGCCGACGACGAAGGCCACGATCGAGGAGACGAAGTTGGCGCCCTGGTCGCTGGGGATGTCCACGACGCCCTGCTTGTAGAACCAGAAGTAGTTGACCATCGCGGCGACCGTGCCGGACAGCAGGCCCCAGAAGCCGGCCGCGGCCGTCGACCGCTTCCAGAACATGCCGATGATGAAGACGCAGAACAGCGGCACGTTGAAGAACGAGAACAGCGTCTGCAGATAGTTCATGATGTTGCTGAAGGACGAGGCGATGAAGGCCGTGCCCATGCCCATCAGCACGCCGATCGCGGTCACCACCCGGCCGGTCGCCAGGTAGTAGCGGTCCTCCCGCCCCTTGACCACGTACGCGGCCCAGATGTCGTTGGTGAAGACGGTGTTGAAGGACGAGACGTTGGCCGCCATGCCGGCCATGAACGCGGCGAGCAGGCCGGTGACCGCGACGCCCAGGACGCCGTTGGGGAGCAGGTCGCGCATGAGCAGCGGGATGGCGTCGTTGTACTGGAGGTCGCTGCCCTCCTTGCCCAGCGTCGGCTCCATGGCCAGGGCGATCAGCCCGGGGACGACCACCACCATGGGGATGAGGATCTTGGGGTAGGCGGCGATCAGCGGGGTGCGCTGGGCGGCCGACAGGTTGCGCGCCGACAGGGCCCGCTGCACCTCGGCGAAGTTGGTGGTCCAGTAGCCGAAGCTCATCACGAAGCCCAGGCCGAGCACGATGGTCAGCCAGTTGGCGCCCAGCGGGTTGGGTTCGCCGATGCCGGTGCCGCCCCAGGCGGAGAGGAAGTCGTCGCCGTGGCTGCCGGTGAGGGTGTCCGACAGCCCGTCCCAGCCGCCGACCCGCTTGAGACCGACGACGGTCAACGGGATCAGCGCGGCGAGGATGACGAAGAACTGCAGTACCTCGTTGTAGATGGCGGAGGACAGGCCGCCGAGCGTGATGTAGGCGAGGACGAAGAAGCCGGCGACCACGATCGCGACCCACTGCGGCCAGCCGATCAGCGCCTCCAGCACGATCGCCATCGCGTAGAGGTTGACGCCGGCGATCAGCACCGAGGAGACGGCGAAGATCAGGGAGCTGAGCAGGTGCGAGGAGGGCCCGAAGCGGTGCAGCAGGAACTCGGGGACGGACCTGACCTTGGAGCCGTAGTAGAAGGGCATCATCACCAGGCCCAGGAAGACCATGGCGGGGATGGCGCCGACCCAGTACCAGTGCACGGTGTAGGCGCCGTACTGCGCGCCGTTGGCGGCCATGCCGAGGATCTCGGTGGCGCCGAGATTGGCGGCGACGAAGGCCAGGCCGGTGACCCAGGCCGGCAGCGACCGCCCGGAGAGGAAGAAGTCCAGGCTGGTCTTCACGCTGCGCCGGGCGAAGTAGCCGATGCCCAGGACGACGACGAAGTAGATGCCCAGGATCGTGTAGTCGAGCCCGTTGGTGGGGAGTCGCAGCCCGTCAGCCAAGTACTGCATCGAATCACTCTTTTCGAGTCCGCTGCCAGCACGGGAACGCACAGGAACGTACGCTTCTCTGTTCAGTTTCTGAACAGTTATGTTGAGTCTCTTTGTTGGATCGTGATGAACGTAGCCGAATCATCTCGGTATGTCCGGGAATCACGGGCGCATTGACGCCGCTGTTGAGTCGTGGTTCATTGTGTTTGTTTATGTTGAGTAGTTGAGGAGCGGCGAGGAGTCCCGGTGCGGAAGACGGCGGTCCGGCTGGCGGACGGGCGTGAGTTGATCTACTACGACTCAGGCCACGACGCGGTGCGCGACGCCGTCGACCGGCGGCCGCCGGAACCCCCCGCGACCACCTCCGAGATCCGCCTCGACCCGCTGCTCGGCGACCGGGTGGCGATCGCCTCGCACCGCCAGGGCCGCACCTATCACCCGCCCGCCGACCAGTGCCCGCTGTGCCCCTCCCGCCCCGGCCGCCCCAGCGAGATCCCGGCCGCCGACTACGACGTCGTCGTCTTCGAGAACCGCTTCCCGTCGCTGGTCGGCGATGCCGGGCGGTGCGAGGTGGTCTGCTTCACCCCCGAGCACGACGCCTCCTTCGCCGACCTCACCCCGCGGCAGGCCGCACTGGTGCTCGCCGCCTGGACCGACCGCACCGCCGAACTGGCCCGACTCCCCGCGGTCGAGCAGGTCTTCTGCTTCGAGAACCGGGGCGCGGAGATCGGCGTGACCCTCGGCCACCCGCACGGCCAGATCTACGGCTATCCCTTCGCCACCCCCCGCACCGAGGCGATGCTGCGCTCACTCGCCGCGCACCGCGAGCGCACCGGCGGGCGCAACCTCTTCGACGACGTGCTGGCCGACGAGCGGGCGGACGGCCGGCGGATCGTCCTCGACGGCGAACACTGGCTGGCCTTCGTGCCGTATGCCGCGCACTGGCCGTACGAGGCGCACCTCTACCCGAAGCGCCGGGTACCGGACCTGCGGGCGCTGGACGAGGCGGCCCGCGCGGAGTTCCCGGAGGTGTATCTGGAACTCCTCAGGCGGTTCGACCGGATCTTCGGCGACGCCGAGCCCCCTACGCCGTACGTCGCCGGCTGGCACCAGGCGCCGTTCCGGGCGGCCGACCGCGACCGGTTCGCGCTCCACCTCGAGCTCTTCACCATTCGCCGCACTGCCGGCAAGCTCAAGTTCCTCGCGGGTTCCGAATCCGGCATGAGTGTGTTCATCAACGACGTGCCGCCGGAGGCCGCGGCGCAGCGACTGCGAGAGGTAGCGAGCACATGACCAACAAGTACCTGGTGACGGGCGGCGCGGGCTATGTGGGCAGCGTCGTCGCCGCGCATCTGCTGGAGGCGGGCCACCAGGTCACCGTGGTCGACGACCTCTCCACCGGACACCGGGCCGGCGTGCCCGCGGGCGCCGAGTTCGTCGAGGGGCGCGTCCAGGACGTCGCGAAGTGGCTGGACCGCTCCTACGCCGCGGTGCTGCACTTCGCCGCCTTCTCCCAGGTCGGGGAGTCGGTCGTGGACCCCGAGAAGTACTGGCTCAACAACGTCGGCGGCACCGCCGCGCTGCTCGCCGCGATGCGCGACGCGGACGTGCGCACCCTGGTCTTCTCCTCCACCGCCGCGACCTACGGCGAGCCCGCCACCACCCCCATCACCGAGGACGCCGCGACCGCGCCGACCAACCCGTACGGCGCCACCAAGCTCGCCGTCGACCACATGATCAGCGGCGAGTGCGCGGCCCACGGCCTGGCCGCGGTGTCGCTGCGCTACTTCAACGTGGCCGGCGCCCACCGCGCGGCCGACGGCGTCGTCTACGGCGAGCGTCACGACCCGGAGTCGCACCTGATCCCGCTCGTCCTCCAGGTGGCCCAGGGCCGCCGGGAGGCGATCTCCGTCTTCGGCGACGACTACCCGACCCCCGACGGCACCTGTGTCCGCGACTACATCCACGTCGCCGACCTCGCCGACGCCCATCTGCTGGCGCTGGACGCGGCCCGCGAGGGCGCCGGGGACCGCCGGGTGAGCCCCGGCGAGCACCTGATCTGCAACCTCGGCAACGGCAACGGCTTCTCGGTGCGCGAGGTCGTCGAGACCGTGCGCCGGGTCACCGGCCACCCCGTCCCCGAGGTCGTCGCGCCCCGCCGCGGCGGCGACCCGGCCGTCCTGGTCGCCTCCGCCGAGCGCGCCAGGGACCGCCTCGGCTGGCGCCCGCGCCGCGCGGACCTCGCCGGCATCGTCGCGGACGCCTGGGAGTTCGCCCGGCGCGGTGAGAGCGCATGAGCGACCCGCACGGCGCCGGCCACGGTCCGGAGCGCACGGCCGCGGCCTTCGCGGCGGTCTACGGCGGCCCGCCGGCCGGGGTGTGGGCGGCGCCGGGCCGGGTCAACCTGATCGGCGAACACACCGACTACAACGACGGCTTCGTGATGCCGCTGGCGCTGCCGCACACCACGTTGGCCGCGGCCGCGCCGCGCGCCGACGGGCGCTTGCGGCTGCACTCCGGGGGCGTGCCCGCGGCCGGCGTGATCGAGCTGCGTGTCGCGGAGCTGGCGCCGACCGCCGCGCCGCGCGGGGCGGCGGCCCGTTGGGCGGCCTACCCGGCGGGGGTGGCCTGGGCGATGCGTGAGGCGGGCCTGGCCGTGGGCGGCGCGGACGTGCACTTCGACAGCACGGTGCCGACGGGGGCGGGGCTGTCCTCGTCGGCCGCGCTGGAGGTGGCGACCGCGGCCGCGCTCAACGACCTGTACGAGCTGGGGCTCGCGCCGCAGCGGCTGGCCCGGCTGTGCCAGCGGGCGGAGAACGCGTTCGTGGGCGTCCCCTGCGGGATCATGGACCAGACCGCGTCCGCCTGCTGCACCGCGGGGCACGCGCTGTTCCTGGACACTCGCTTGCTGACCCGGCGGCAAGTACCGTTCGATTTGGCGGCCCATGGACTGCGTCTTCTGGTGGTCGACACCGGGGCCAGACACGAGCTGGCAGACGGCGCGTACGCGAATCGGCGCGCCTCCTGTGAGACGGCCGCGCGGGCGCTCGGGGTGCGTGCCCTGCGTGACATCCCCTACGTGCAACTGAAATCGGCCCTCGCGGACCTGGGCGAGGACGACACACTGCGGCGCCGTGTCCGGCATGTGGTGACCGAGAACCGACGGGTGGAGGAGGCGGTCGCGCTGCTGGACGCCGGCGAGGTCCGCGCCGTCGGCCCGCTGCTGACCGCGGGCCACGCCTCCTGCCGCGACGACTTCGAGGTCTCCTGCCCGGAGCTGGACCTGGTGGTCGAGTCGGCCGACGCGGCGGGCGCGTTGGGTGCCCGGATGACCGGAGCCGGCTTCGGCGGTTCGGCGATCGTGCTGGTCACGGAGGCGGACGCGGAGCGCATCGGCCGGGTGGTGCGGGACGCCTTCGCCGCCGCCGGCCACCGGGCCCCGCGGGTCTTCTCGACGCTGCCCTCGCCGGGGGCGCGACGGTTGGCCTGAGCGAGACCGCCGCGGGGCGGGTGATGATCTGCGATGCGCCTGCGGTGGCCGGTGGGGAGCTCGCATTGGGGCGATCATTTTTCGTCATGGGCGGTTGACTTCCGCCACTTTGCGGAACACTCACCCCATCGTGAACGGGGGCGGCCAGGCAGTTTTGCGGTTTCGCCTCCGATGTCGGATCCCGGCCGTACGCTGAGCTAGGCGTCGGTGGGGGCCGACGCTCATCAGGGGGCGAGACAGGCAGGTACGACGCCCGGGGTGGGGTGGCATCACCGTACGGCGGCGGCCGTGTGGTCGAGCGATCCGGCACCGGGCGCCGTACCCGCACTGGCTCATCGCATCCGGCGACATGGGGGGTGGGGCTGTGGCACGCATCCGGGTTCTCGTAGTGGACGATCACCGCATCTTCGCCGAGTCGCTGGCCGCCGCCCTGGCCGCGGAGCAGGACGTGGACGTGGCGGCGGCGGGCAGCGGCCCGGCGGCGCTGCGCTGCCTGGAGCGCGGGGCGACCGAGGGGCGCCGCTTCGACGTGATGCTGGTCGACTCCGACCTGGGCACCGCGACCGCCGACCTGACGCAACCCGCGTACGCGGCCGCCGCGTCCATGGCGGGCGACGCCGGCCCGGCGGGGACCAACGGCCGGGCGGTCGGCGGCCGGCCGGGCGTGGACGGGATCTCCCTGGTCGGCGCCGTGCGCACCGCGCACCCCGCCGTCCGCACCGTGGTGCTCGCCGAGCGCGACGACCCGCGCCGCGCGGCCGCGGCGCTGCAGGCCGGGGCCTCCGGCTGGGTCGCCAAGGACTGCTCGCTCTCCCGGCTGCTCGCGGTCATCCGCGGAGTGCTGCGAGACGAGACGCATCTGCCGCCGGCGCTGCTCACCGGCGTGCTCCGGGAGCTGACCGCGGCCCGCAAACACCGCACCGAGAGCGAGCGGCTGGTGGAGTCGCTGACCCCGCGCGAGCGCGAGGTGCTGCGCTGCATGGTGGCGGGGCTGGGCCGCAAGGCGGTCGCCGAGCGGCTCTTCCTCTCCCCGCACACGGTCCGCACACACATGCAGAACGTGCTGGGCAAGCTCGGGGTGCACTCCACGCTGGCGGCCGTCGCGCTGGCCCGCCGGGCGGGTGTGGGCCCCGTCGACCTAGCCGGGGATGTTGTCGAACGGGGCGGTCAGCTGGCGTAGCAGCCCGGCCAGTTCGCCCCGCTGCTGACGGGAGAGCTCGGCGAGGATCGCCCGCTCCTGGGCGAGCAGCCCGGCCAGCGCCTGGTCCGCCCGGTCCCGCCCCTCCCGGGTGAGCCGCACCAGAACCCCGCGACGATCACTGGGGTCGGGCAGCCGCTCGACAAGGCCCTTCTTGGCCAATCTGTCGATGCGATTGGTCATGGTCCCGGAGGTCACCAGCGTCTGGGTGAGCAACTGCCCAGGTGAGAGCTGGTACGGGGCGCCCGCCCGACGCAGCGAGGTCAGGACGTCGAACTCCCACGGCTCCAGCTGGTGCTCGGCGAAGGCCAGCCGGCGCGCCCGGTCGAGGTGGCGGGCCAGCCTGCTCACCCGGCTGAGCACCTCCAGCGGTTCCACGTCGAGGTCAGGGCGCTCCCGGCGCCACGCCGCGACCAGCCGATCGACCTCGTCCTCCATGGCGATCAGTGTAGTTGGTCTGTCGACATGAAGTCTCTTGATGTCAAGAGATACTCTGTGGGGCGGCTGGGCATCGAATGGCGGGTAAGCGGACCGTTCCGCTTCAGCGTCATCCGTTCCTGCTAGGGGGCTCGAACATGCACGTCGCTCCAATCTGGGATCCGCGGCAGTACCTACGGCACGCCAGCCTGAGGACGCGTCCCTTCCTCGACCTGCTCGCCCGCATCGCGGAGCCGCCGGCCGCCTCGGGGCGCCCCATCCGGATCGCCGACCTCGGGTGCGGCCCCGGAAACGTCACCGCGCTGCTCGCCGACCGCTGGCCGAGCGCGCACATCACCGGCTACGACAACTCCGCCGAGATGCTCGCGGAGGCCCGGTGTCACGCCGGCGAGACCCCCGGCGGCGGCCGCCTCGACTTCCGGTCCGCCGACGCCGCCGACTGGGAGCCCGGCGAGACCTACGACCTGATCGTCTCCAACGCGGCCCTCCAGTGGGTGCCCAACCACGCCCGCTCCTTCGAACGCTGGGTCGACTCCCTCGCCCCGGGCGGCACCCTCGCCTTCCAGGTGCCCGGCAACTTCACCTCACCCAGCCACGCCCTGCTCGGCGAGCTCTGCGACGCCCCGCAGTGGCGAGAGCGCCTGGAGGGCTTCGGACGCCGCTTCGTCCACATCCTGGACCCGGTCGACTACCTGGAACGGCTCACCGCGCTCGGCTGCGCCGTGGACGCCTGGGAGACCGTCTACGTGCCGATGCTGGACGGCCAGGACCCGGTCCTCGAATGGGTCAAGGGCACCGCCCTGCGACCCGTGCTGACCGAACTGCACGACGACCCGGAGGCATCCGAGGAGTTCCTCGCCCAGTACCGGGACCTGCTGCGCAAGGCATATCCGGCCGGGCCCTACGGGACGCCGTTCCCCCACCGGCGCATCTTCGTCAACGCCCGCAGGCTGAGCGCGTAGGACAGCCCCGTGGCCGCGGGATGACCGGCATACGCGCTGGGGGCCCGCCCCGCGCCCGGGGCGGGCCCCCAGCCAGGCGGCTGCTTCCCGTCAGTTCTTGCGGTGACCTATCAGCCGCGGCTTCGGCTCCAGGCCGTCCAGCCCATGCCAGGCCAGATTCACCAGATGCGCCGCCACCTCGGCCTTCTTCGGCTTGCGCACGTCCAGCCACCACTGACCGGTCAGCGCCACCATGCCCACCAGCGCCTGCGCGTACAGCGGGGCCAGCTTCGGGTCGAAACCCCGGGCCTTGAACTCCAGACCCAGGATGTCCTCCACCTGAGTGGCGATATCGCTGATCAGCGAGGCGAAGGTGCCCGTGGACTGGGCCACCGGAGAGTCCCGCACCAGGATCCGGAAGCCGTCGGTGTACTGGTCGATGTAGTCCAGCAGCGCGAAGGCGGCCTGCTCCAGCAGCTCACGCGGATGGCCCCCGGTCAGCGCGCCCGTCACCATGTCCAGCAGCTGGCGCATCTCGCGGTCGACCACCACCGCGTACAGCCCCTCCTTGCCGCCGAAGTGCTCGTACACCACCGGCTTGGAGACGCCGGCCTTGGCCGCGATCTCCTCCACCGAGGTGCCCTCGAAGCCGCGCTGCGCGAAGAGCGTGCGACCGATGTCCAGCAGCTGCTCCCGGCGCTCCTTGCCGGTCATCCGGACGCGGCGGGCGCGCCGGCCCGAGCCCGTGGGCCGGTTCTTGTTGTTGCTGGTGTTGCTGTCGATCGCCACGTCGTCAATCATGCCGCCTTCGCGGAACCTTCCTTGCCTCGGGCACCTTCCGTGCGGCGGGCGTCGATCCGCGACTCGCTCGGCCAGCGCACGTCATACGCCCAGCCGGCCTTCTCGAACCAGCGGATGATCCGGGCGCTGGAGTCCAGCTGGCCCCGGAGCACCCCGTGCCGGGCGCAGGTCGGGTCGGCGTGGTGCAGGTTGTGCCAGGACTCGCCGCAGGACAGCACCGCCAGCCACCACACGTTGCCGGAGCGGTCCCGCGACTTGAACGGGCGCTTGCCGACCGCGTGGCAGATCGAGTTGATCGACCAGGTCACATGGTGCAGCAGCGCCACCCGGACGAGCGACCCCCAGAAGAACGCGGTCAGCGCGCCCTGCCAGGACCAGGTCACCAGGCCGCCGACCAGCGGCGGAATGAGCAGCGAGACCGCGGTCCACAGCACGAACTGGCGGGAGATCGTCCGGACCACGTCATCCTTGACCAGATCCGGCGCGTACTTCTGCTGCGGGGTCTGCTCCTGGTCGAACATCCAGCCGATGTGCGCCCACCACAGGCCCTTCATCAGCGCCGGCACCGTCTCCCCGTACCGCCAGGGGGAGTGCGGGTCCCCCTCGGCGTCGGAGAACTTGTGGTGCTTGCGATGGTCGGCGACCCACCGCACCAGCGGCCCCTCCACCGCCAGCGAACCGGCGATCGCCAACGCGATCCGCAACGGGCGCTTGGCCTTGAAGGAGCCGTGCGTGAAGTAGCGGTGGAAGCCGATCGTGATGCCATGGCAGCCGATGTAGTACATCGCCACCATCAGACCGAGGTCGAGCCAGCTGACGCCCCAGCCCCAGGCCAGCGGGATCGCCGCGAGCAGGGCCACGAAGGGCACGGTGATGAAGAGCAGCAGGGTGAGCTGCTCGATGGACCGCTTGCTGTCCCCGCCCAGGGTGGCGGACGGGAGCGGGGTTTCCTGGGCCTTCGGCGCGTCTTCGACCACGTCGGGGCTTGCAGTCATGGAGTTCCCTCGCGGGGGTTCGGGGGACGGGGGTTCTGCGGGGCGAGGCTACGGATCCGTAACCTACGGCCTCGTAAGTATGGCAGGGCGCGGAAGCGCGGCAACAGGGCTGGCGACCCAGCGCGCCGTCCGCCGCCTATCCTGGGTGGCGTCGGACAGCGCGGTCCGCACCCCGCCAGACGTGCTCATTCATCGCAAGGAGCCGACACCTGTGAGCAGTGCCGACCACACCAACGCCGCCCTGCGTGCCGACATCCGCCGTCTCGGAGACCTTCTCGGAGAGACGCTGGTCCGCCAGGAGGGCCCCGAACTCCTCGAACTGGTCGAGCGCGTCCGCGCGCTGACCCGCAGCGACGGCGAAGCCGCGGCCGAACTGCTGCGCTCCACCGACCTGCCCACCGCCGCCAAGCTGGTACGGGCCTTCTCCACCTACTTCCACCTGGCCAACGTCACCGAGCAGGTGCACCGCGGCCGCGAGCTGCGCGCCAAGCGGGACGCCGAGGGCTCGATCCTCGCCCGCACCGCCGACCAGCTCAAGGAAGCCGACCCCGAGCACCTGCGGCAGACCGTCGAGCGCCTCAACGTCCGCCCCGTCTTCACCGCCCACCCCACCGAGGCCGCCCGCCGCAGCGTGCTGAACAAGCTGCGCCGCGTCGCCGAGCTGCTCGACGCCCACGCCGGAAACGGCGACACCCGCCGCACCGACCTGCGACTGGCCGAGAACATCGACCTGCTGTGGCAGACCGACGAGCTGCGGGTGGCCCGCCCCGAGCCCGCCGACGAGGCGCGCAACGCCATCTACTACCTGGACGAGCTGCACGCCGGCGCCGTCGGCGACGTCCTGGAGGACCTGATCGCCGAACTGGACCGGGTCGGCGCCCCGCTCCCCGCCGGCACCCGCCCGCTCACCTTCGGCACCTGGATCGGCGGCGACCGCGACGGCAACCCCAACGTCACCCCCGAGGTGACCTGGGAGGTGCTGATCCTCCAGCACGAGCACGGCATCACCGACGCCCTCGACGCCGTCGACGACCTGCGCAAGGCGCTCTCCAACTCCATCCGCAACAGCGGCGCCACCGAGGAGCTCCTCGCCTCCCTCCAGCGCGACCTGGAGCTGCTGCCCGAGATCAGCCCCCGCTACAAGCGCCTCAACGCCGAAGAGCCCTACCGCCTCAAGGCCACCTGCGTCCGGCAGAAGCTCCTCAACACCCGGGAGCGGCTCGCCGCCGGCACCCCCCACCAGGAAGGCCGCGACTACCTCGGCACCGCCGAGCTCGTCGCCGACCTCCAGCTCATCCAGGAGTCGCTGCGCGCCCACCGCGGCCAGCTGATCGCCGACGGCCAGCTGGAGCGCACCATCCGCACCCTGGGCACGTTCGGCCTCCAGCTCGCCACCATGGACGTGCGCGAGCACGCCGACGCCCACCACCACGCCCTCGGCCAGCTCTTCGACCGCCTCGGCGAGGAGTCCTGGCGGTACGCCGACATGCCGCGCGACTACCGCGCCAAGCTGCTCGCCAAGGAACTGCGCTCCCGCCGGCCGCTGGCCCCCACCCCGGCCCCGCTGGACGCCGCCGGCGCCAAGACCCTCGGCGTGTTCCACACCATCCGTGAGGCGTTCGAACGCTTCGGCCCCGAGGTCATGGAGTCGTACATCATCTCCATGTGCCAGGGCTCGGACGACGTCTTCGCCGCCGCGGTGCTGGCCCGCGAGGCCGGGCTGATCGACCTGCACGCCGGCTGGGCGAAGATCGGCATCGTGCCGCTGCTGGAGACCACCGACGAGCTGCGGATCGCCGACCAGCTGCTCGACGAGATGCTCTCCGACCCCTCCTACCGCCGGCTGGTCGCCCTCCGCGGCGACGTCCAGGAGGTCATGCTCGGCTACTCCGACTCCTCCAAGTTCGGCGGCATCACCACCAGCCAGTGGGAGATCCACCGCGCCCAGCGGCTGCTGCGCGACGTCGCCCACCGGCACGGCGTGCGGCTGCGGCTCTTCCACGGCCGCGGCGGCACCGTCGGCCGCGGCGGCGGCCCCACCCACGACGCGATCCTCGCCCAGCCCTGGGGCACCCTCGAGGGCGAGATCAAGGTGACCGAGCAGGGTGAGGTCATCTCCGACAAGTACCTGGTGCCCTCGCTGGCCCGGGAGAACCTGGAGCTGACGGTCGCCGCCACCCTCCAGGCGTCGGCCCTGCACACCGCCCCGCGCCAGTCCGTGGAGGCCCTGGCCCGCTGGGACGCGGCCATGGACACCGTCTCGGACGCCGCCCACGCGGCGTACCGGCGACTGGTGGACGACCCCGACCTGCCGGCCTACTTCTTCGCCTCCACCCCGGTCGACCAGCTCGCCGACCTGCACCTGGGCTCCCGCCCCTCCCGCCGCCCGGACTCCGGCGCCGGGCTGGACGGGCTCCGCGCCATCCCCTGGGTCTTCGGCTGGACCCAGTCGCGGCAGATCGTGCCCGGCTGGTTCGGCGTCGGCTCCGGGCTCAAGGCGGCCCGCGAGGCCGGCCTGGACACCGTCCTGGACGAGATGCACCAGCACTGGCACTTCTTCCGCAACTTCCTGTCCAACGTCGAGATGACGCTCGCCAAGACGGACCTGCGGATCGCCCAGCACTACGTGGACACCCTGGTGCCGGACGAGCTGAAGCACGTCTTCGACACCATCCGGGCCGAGCACGAGCTCACCGTCCGCGAGGTGCTGCGGGTCACCGGCGAGGCCGAGCTGCTGGACGCCAGCCCGGTGCTCCAGCAGACGTTCCACGTCCGCGACGCCTACCTGGACCCCATCTCCTACCTCCAGGTCGCCCTGCTGCACCGCCAGCGCGTCGCCCGCGAGCGCGGCGAGGAGGCGGACCCGCTGCTGGGCCGGGCGCTGCTGCTCACCGTCAACGGCGTGGCGGCCGGGCTGCGCAACACCGGCTGACCCGCGGCCGGTGACGCACGACGTCCCCCGCCGGAGCCGCGCTCAGGGAGCGGCCCCGCCGGGGGACGGGCTTTTTCCGGCGCCGCGGAGCGCCGTGGGGGAGCCGGTCTCAGCCGCGGGACATCCGACGGACGATGAGGATGCCGCCCACCAGGACGATGGCGGCGGCGACGGCGATGATGATCTGCATGGGATACCAGCTCCGGATTGACTCGTGGGGAAGTCGGGGGGTGGGCCAGCCCACTGTCCTGTGCCCCCGGCAGACCGTCAACGGTCTTTGCGCCCCATGCGCCCCAAAAGGGAGACAGTGCCCCAATTACCAGCGGTAACAATCCGGTGAATGTGAGCTTCCCGTGCTGGTGTTCTAGTTTCCCTGTCTGCTCGACGTCCGTCAGGAGTTGTACGTGCTCTGCGCCCGCTCCAGCCCCTCCAACACCAGCGCCTCCACCGCGTCCGCGGCCCGATCCACCAGGTAGTCCAACTCCTTCCGCTCCGCGGCGGAGAAGTCCTTCAACACGAACGCCGCCACATCCATCCGCCCCGGCGGACGCCCGATACCGAAGCGGACCCGGTAGTACTCCCGCCCCACCGACTTGGTGATCGACTTCAGGCCGTTATGACCGTTGTCGCCACCACCCAGCTTCAGCCGCAACGCCCCGAAGTCGACGTCCAACTCGTCATGGACCGCGACCACCCGCTCCACCGGCACCTTGTAGAAGTCGCGCAACGCCGTGGTCGGGCCGCCCGAGAGGTTCATGAAGGACATCGGCTTGGCGACGACCACCCGACGGCCCGCCGGACCCGGCGGACCCACCCGCCCCTCCACCACCTGCGCGCGCGACTTGTGCGCCTTGAAGCGGCCGCCCATGCGCTCGGCGAGCAGATCGGCCACCATGAAGCCCACGTTGTGCCGGTTCCCGGCGTACTCGGGACCCGGATTGCCGAGTCCCACGATGAGCCAGGGGCTCGCTGCGTCGTCCATCTCTCGCCTCTCGATGGGGGTTGTTACCAGGCATACACGACTGCCGCCCCACTCCAGCGGAGCGGGGCGGCAGCCAGCGGTGTCACAGGGGGAGGGATCAGCCCTCGGCGCCCTCGGCCTCGGCGGCACCCTCAACCGGGGCCTCGGCCTGCGCGGCGACGACCTGCAGCACGACGGCGTCCTCCTCGATGGCCAGGACGGTGCCCTTCGGCAGCTCGACGTCCTTGGCGAGGATCGAGTGACCGGCGTCCAGACCCGCGATGGAGACGGTGACCGACTCCGGGATGTGGGTGGCCTCGGCCTCGACCGGCAGCGCGTTGAGGACGTGCTCCAGCAGGTTGCCGCCCGGGGCCAGCTCGCCCTCGGTCTGCACCGGAACCTCGACGGTGACCTTCTCGCCGCGCTTGACCAGCAGCAGGTCCACGTGCTCGATGAAGCCCTTCAGCGGGTCGCGCTGCACGGCCTTGGGGATGACGAGCTCGTTCTTGCCCTCGATGTCGAGGCCGATGAGAACGTTCGGGGTCTTCAGCGCCAGGAACAGCGCGTGGCCCGGCATCGTCACGTGGATCGGCTCGGAGCCGTGACCGTAGATGACGCCCGGGATGTTGTTGGCACGACGGATACGGCGGGCAGCGCCCTTGCCGAACTCCTTGCGCAGCTCAGCGGAGATCTTGACCTCGGCCATGATGCACTCCTCGTAGTAGCTGGAACGGTGGCCGTCACCCGACCCACGACAGACCACTACCTCTACGAAGAGCGCGTCGATAACGGAGCAGCCGAGCGGATCAACCGCCACGGCCTCCCTCGCCGAGCAACTCAGCGATTCTACCGTCCGACCGGAGAAGGACCAATTCGAGCCCCCGAAGACCGCCCACACACCGAAACGGCTGAGGCCACCCCGGGTCCGGGGTGGCCTCAGCGGGAGACGAGCGGCGATCCGTAAACCGGACACGCGGCCGACCTCAGTCGTCGAACAGGCTGGTGACCGAGCCGTCCTCGAAGACCTCGCGCACCGCGCGGGCGATGGTCGGCGCGATCGACAGCACGGTGATCTTGTCCAGCTCCAGCTCACCCGGCGTCGGCAGGGTGTTGGTGAAGACGAACTCGCTCACCTTGGAGTTCTTCAGCCGGTCCGCGGCCGGACCGGAGAGGATGCCGTGCGTGGCGGTCACGATCACGTCCGCGGCACCGTTCTCGAACAGCGCCTCGGCGGCGGCGCAGATGGTGCCACCGGTGTCGATCATGTCGTCGACCAGGACGCAGACGCGGCCCTTCACATCACCGACCACCTCGTGGACGGTCACCTGGTTGGCCACGTCCTTGTCGCGACGCTTGTGCACGATCGCCAGCGGAGCGTCCAGACGGTCGCACCAGCGGTCGGCGACCCGCACCCGGCCCGCGTCCGGAGACACGACGGTGAGCTTGGAGCGGTCGACCTTCGAACCCACGTAGTCGGCCAGCACCGGCAGCGCGAACAGGTGGTCCACCGGGCCGTCGAAGAAGCCCTGGATCTGGTCGGTGTGCAGATCCACCGTGACGATCCGGTCCGCACCCGCGGTCTTCAGGAGATCGGCGATCAGACGGGCCGAGATCGGCTCACGGCCACGGTGCTTCTTGTCCTGACGGGCGTAGCCATAGGAGGGGATGACCACGGTGATGCTCCGGGCCGAGGCCCGCTTCAGAGCATCGATCATGATCAACTGCTCCATGATCCACTTGTTGATCGGAGTGGTGTGGCTCTGGATCAGGAAGCAGTCCGCGCCACGCGCCGACTCCTGGTAACGGACGTAGATCTCGCCGTTGGCGAAGTCGAACACCTTGGTCGGGACCAGGTGGACGCCCAACTCGTGCGCGACCTCCTCGGCCAGCTCGGGGTGGGCGCGGCCGGAGAAGAGCATCAGCTTCTTCTCGCCGGTCGTCTTGATCCCGGTCACAGCACAGTCTCCTTGGATTTCACTGCATGTGCTATCGATGCGTGCTTGACGCGCCTCTTAACGGTACGCCCCGCTCGGAGTGTCCGCGCACATGTCACTTGTCGCCTTCGTCCTCCTGAAGGGCGGCCTGAGCGGCCTCGGCGGCGGCGCTGCCGGGACGCTTGCGAGCCACCCAGCCCTCGATATTCCGCTGCTGGCCACGGGCGACAGCGAGCGAACCCGGGGGCACGTCCTTGGTGATGACCGAGCCGGCGGCGGTGTAGGCGCCATCCCCGATCGTGACCGGAGCCACAAACATGTTGTCCGAGCCGGTACGGCAGTGACTGCCGATGGTGGTGTGGTGCTTGGCCACCCCGTCATAGTTCACGAAGACGCTGGCGGCACCGATGTTGCTCTGCTCACCGATGGTCGCGTCACCCACGTACGACAGGTGCGGCACCTTCGAGCCGGCGCCGAGATCGGCCTTCTTCATCTCCACGAAGGTGCCGGCCTTGGACTTGCTGCCGAGCCTCGTCCCGGGCCGCAGATAGGCGTACGGGCCGACACTCGCGCCCGGACCCACCTCGGCCCCGTCGGTGACCGAGAAACCGACCGTGGCACCCTCACCGACCGTCGTGTCGGTCAGCCGGGAGTTCGGGCCCACCTCCGCGCGGGCGGCGACATGGGTGGCCCCCAGCAGCTGGGTACCCGGGTGGATCAGCGCGTCCGGCTCGAACGTGACGGTGACATCCACCCAGGTGGTCGCCGGATCCACCACCGTCACGCCGTCGAGCATGGCCCGCCGCAGCAGCCGCTCGTTCAGCATCCGACGAGCCTCGGCCAACTGCACCCGGTTGTTGATACCGGCGATCTCACGGTGGTCCCCGGCGACCGAGGCGCCCACCCGGTGCCCGGCCTCACGCAGGATGCCCAGCACATCGGTGAGGTACTCCTCACCCTGGCTGTTGTCGGTGCGCACCTTGCCGAGGGCGTCGACCAGCAACCGGCCGTCGAAGGCGAAGACCCCGGAGTTGATCTCCCGGATGGCGCGCTGCGCGTCGGTGGCGTCCTTGTGCTCCACGATCGCGGTGACCGCGCCGTCGGCGGCCCGGACGATGCGCCCGTAGCCGGTGGCGTCGGGGACCTCGGCGGTCAGCACGGTCACGGCGTTGCCGTCGGCGGCGTGCGTGGCGGCCAGGACGGTGAGGGTCTCGCCGGTCAGCAGCGGGGTGTCGCCGCAGACGACGATCACGGTGCCGTCGAGGGCGACGCCGTCCCGACCCAGCTCCTCCAGGCCCATGCGGACCGCGTGACCGGTGCCGTTCTGCTCGTGCTGGACGGCGGTGCGCACATCCGCCTCGGTCTCGGCGAGGTGGCCGGCGACCTGCTCGCGGGCGTGGCCGACGACCACGACGAGGTGCTCGGGGTCGAGCGCCCGGGCGGCGGCGACCACATGACCGACGAGAGACCGGCCGCAGATGGCGTGCAGGACCTTGGGAGTCGACGACTTCATGCGGGTGCCCTCACCCGCTGCGAGGACGACGACGGCTGCCGGGCGGTTGGCGCTCACGGGTGTGCCCTTCGGCTTCGGGGGTGGACACCCGCAGGATACCGACAGGTATCGAGGAGGGAACGCGGGCGGGTCCTGACCTGGATGGTCAGGACCCCCTACATTCGAACTTCGGGCTCCCCCGCAAGGATTCGAACCTTGACCTGCCAAGACCAAAACTTGGTGTGCTGCCGGGTTACACCACGGGGGACCGGTGGGTCAGACCATACCGGACGGAGGGTCTGCTGAGGGCGCGCTGGCCCAGTCCGTGATGCCCTGCCACCACCCTTCGACCTGTCGGTACAGCCGAGCGCTGTTCGTGACGTAGATCCTCAAGCATCCTCGGTAAGACTCGCCCCGGTTTAGTCGGTTTGTGCCAGGGTTGTCCTTTCGGATGCATGGCTTGAGGAACTCTTCAACAGGGACGCCGGTGAGCTCGGACCAGAACCGAGTCGCCTCTGTCAGGTCCGCGGAGTCGTGGATGTGCAGGCTGCAGCGCATGCGATGACGCTCCACTCCCAGTAGCTTGAGCCAGCGGATGTAGATCCGGATCATGCGCGGATCGCTGTTGATGAAGGTGAGGCTTTCCCGCCGGGCGTAGTCCTTGTCCTTCGAGCCCTCCGCCCAGTACAGACCGGCGCCAATCAGTAACAGTTCGCGATCGCTAATGCTGCCGATCTGCTGTGTGGCTTCTTGGGTCAGGCGGCGGCGCTCGTCGTCTCGCCCCTTGCGGAACGCAGTCTGGGCCTTGTCCAGGCGCTGCATGCGCTCCACTTCGGTCCAGCGAGGTGCGGGCTTTGGTAGGTCCCTGACCCATGCCGAGATCGAACTCTTCGATGCCCCCAACTCCGCTCGGATTTCGTCGTATGTCATGCCCTGCGAGCGCAGTTCGCGAGCCTTTAGACGCCTTGCGTCCTTGGCGTTGCTGCGCTTGGTCCAGGCGGGTGCGGGGGCCGTCAGGGCGCCGTCCGTGTGGCATGGTGTTTCGCTCATATAGACAGCCTTGTTCGCTATGCGGACGCGTGTATCGAAAATCCGACCCATTCACCAGTTCGAGTGAAGGCTCGGGTTTCGCTCGCGTCGGCACCCGTCACGGCCGGGCGCGCGCACCGGAAAACCGGTGGCGACCCCCCGTACGCTGGTGGCTATGAGCGCAACGGGGGAAACCGTCGAGTCGGACGCGCGGGGCGCGCCCGGGGGATTGTGGTGGTGGTCGCGGCGGCGGAGCGTGGTGCTCGATGTCGTGTTGGCCCTGATATCGGCGGTCGAGTGCGCCATCGAGGGCGCCTCCTTCGCGGACGAGGCCCGGCTGCCGGCCGCGCTGGGCGCCCTGCTCGGTCTGGTCATCGGCTCGACGTTGGTGCTGCGCCGGCGCTGGCCGATAGCGATCGTGCTGATCTCCATCGCCATCACCCCCGCGGAGATGGGCTTCGTCCTCGGGGTGGTGGGCCTGTACACGCTGGCCGCCTCGGAGGTGCCGCGCAAGATCACGGCGGTGCTGGCCGGGATGTCCGTGACGGGCACGCTGATCATCACGATGGTCGGCTTCCAGCGGGACATGGCGCGCGAGGACTACGCCCCGCCGATGTGGGTGCCGCCGCTGGTCTCCGTCCTCATGGCGCTGGGCCTGACCGCCCCGCCGGTGCTGCTGGGCCTGTACGTGGGCGCCCGGCGCCGGCTGGTGGAGAGCCTGCGGGAGCGGGCCGACGGCCTGGAGCGCGAGCTGTCGCTGCTGGCGGACCGCGCGGCGGAGCGCGCCGAGTGGGCCCGCAAGGAGGAGCGCACCCGCATCGCGCGTGAGATGCACGACGTGGTGGCGCACCGGGTCAGCCTGATGGTGGTGCATGCCGCGGCCCTCCAGGCGGTGGCCCTCAAGGATCCCGAGAAGGCGTCGAGGAACGCCGCGCTGGTCGGCGACATGGGCCGGCAGGCCCTCACGGAGCTGCGCACCATGCTCGGGGTGCTGCGTGCCGACGAGGGGCCGGCCGAGTCCTCGGCGGCGCGCCGGGACGAGCCGGCCCCGCTGGCCTCGGTCGCGGCGGCCGCCTCGGCCGCCGCCGACGAGGCGGCCG
The DNA here is from genome assembly GCF_007595705.1 of Streptomyces sp. SAJ15. GTDB lineage: Bacteria > Actinomycetota > Actinomycetes > Streptomycetales > Streptomycetaceae > Streptomyces. The sequence continues at coordinate 492,169 of NZ_NISY01000001.1, forward strand.
GCGGGCCTCGGCTGGACGGGTTGGAGGCGCTGGTCGGGCAGTCCCGGATGGCGGGGATGGTCGTCGAGCTGTCTCTGGAGGGCGATGACCGGCGGTACGCGCCGCGGGTCGAGCAGACGGCCTACCGGGTGGTCCAGGAGGCGCTCACCAACGTGCACAAGCACGCTCCGGGTGCCGAGGCGCGGGTGCGGCTCGCCCGTCGGGTCTCGGAGGTCGCCGTCCTGGTCGAGAACGGCCCGTCGGACCGCGCGGCCGCCGACGCGGGTCTCCCCAGCGGCGGCAACGGGCTGGTCGGCATGAAGGAACGTGTCACCACGCTGGGTGGTGGCTTCGTCTCCGGCCCCACCGACGCCGGCGGCTTCCGGGTCTCGGCCGTGATTCCGGACCGTGCGGCCCGCGCGGAGCGCGCCCAGGCCGCGGAGCGGGTGGTGGAGCCCGACGAGGCAGCGAGGTCGGTGTAGCGCGGGCGCGGTGCGATGGCCTCGGCTGTCGCCCGCGCCGTCGGGCGGTCGTGCCGCGCCGTCGGCGGGTCGTGCCCGCGCCGTCTCCGCGCCGGGGCGCCGAGCGGTGCGTCGACGGTGCGTGGCCGCGCCATTCCGCGCTGTTCCGCGCTGTTCCCGCGTCGTCGCCGTGCTGGGCCTGGGGCCGGTGATCGGGTGGGGCGCCGGGCGTGCCGGTCCCGCTCGGAGGCTATCCGCGGGGCAGTCGGGGTGGCTGGACGCCGGTGATCAGGGTCGCCAGGGCGGCGTCGAGGTCCGGGCCCAGGAACCAGTCGCCGCTGTGGTCGAGGCTGTAGACGCGGCCTTCGGCGTCGATGGTGAGCAGGGCCTGTCCGTCCGCCTCCTCGCCCAGGGGGCACATCTCGGTGCCCAGGGCCCGCCCCAGGTCGCTGAGGGTGCGGGCGAGGTGCAGGCCGGTGAGGGGGTCGATCAGGAAGGGAGTGGGCGCGATCTGTCGGCCGCCGGCCGGTGGCTGGACGCGCAGTGCCCCGAACTCCGCCCACGCCTCGACGGCCGCCGGGAAGACGGTGTGTCGGTGGCCCGCGGGTGAGGTGTGCGCGCGGAGCGCGTCGGCCCACACCTCGGCCTGTCGTATGTCCCAGCGTCCCGGTTGCCAGCCCGCCTCGCGCAGGGCGGCGTCGACGGGGGCGGGGAAGCGGGTGGTCGCCGTACGGTCGAACGCTCGCATCGATCAGCCCCTGTCCGTGACGTTGCCGTTGCCGCTGCCGTGGTCGGGCGCGGCGGCCGGACCGGCGATGACGCGGACGCCGAAGTGGGCCAGCAGCGCCGTGCAGGAGCGGCAGGGGGGAGCGTAGCTGCCGTGCCTGGGGTCGCCGTCCTCCCGGATGTGTCGGGCGGTGATCTTCGCGTGTTTGAGGGAGCGGCGGGCCTCGTTGGGGGAGAGCGGTTTTCGGGAGGCGCGTTTACTGCGTGAGCCCTCGGCCGTCGTCAGGTGGCGGCTGAGCAGGATCGCCTCGGGGCAGCGTCCGGTGAAGCGCTCGCGCTGCCCGGTCGGCAGGGTGTCGAAGAAGTCCTGGACGAGCGGGTGCAGGGTGGGCGGCTGGTCGGACTTGCCGGCGGTGCAGGTGAGGGTCTCGCCGCGGACGGAGAGTGCGGCGCCGACGGCGGGCAGGATGCCGTCGCGGCGGTGCCGCAGGGGTGGGACTCCGGTGGCGAGGTCGGTTCCGCCGCCCCAGGCGAGCCGGGGGTCGCCGGGTCCGGGTCCGGGGGCGGGTGGCGCGGTGGCCGGGGGCGGTGCGGCGGGTGTGGGCGTGCGCCCCGGAGGGACGGGCCGTGCGGGTCCCGTGGTGGCGGTCCGTCTGGCCGGGGTGTCGCCCCGGCCCGGCGCGGCCCCCGGGGCCGTCTCGACGGCCGCCGTGGGCCCGGCCTCGGTGCCGCGACCCTCCGTGATTCCCATGCTGTTGTGTTCCCTCCCCGCGCGATCCACGCGATCCACGCGCAATCCCCCTGTTGAGGGGGTCAGACTGCCAAATGGGACGGGTGCTGTGGAAGTCGGGTGGGTCTCGTACGCGTCTTCGCGCGGGGCGTGGTGATGGTGGGTGCCCGGTGCTACGCGGCGGCGTGCGGGTGGTGCGGGCGGGTGACCGGCGCGGGGCTACGCGGCGGTGTGCGGGTGGTGCGGGCGGGTGACCGGCCCGGGCTCCCCGGTGGACGGCACCGCATAGTCTGTCCGTAGTAGCCAGCAGCAGCAGGGGGCAACCGCCATGACGACAGGTCGGCTCGGGCAGCATGCCGCGCCACCGAACACGGCCTACGCCGGGCAGGTCGTGCACTTCCCGGACCCGGTGCGGGCCGCCCGTTACCCCAGAGGGGTCCGGGTGGACGAAGACGGCTTTCCGGACTTCTCGCCCTATGCTCGGGCAGCGGCCGAAATCGCCGAACCGCCCGAGGGGTTCGGCGTCGACGAGCTGCGGCTGACCGACTTCGTCTCGGCCAATGCCGCGCTGCACGCCGCCGGCCACGATCTCTGGGACGGGCTGTCCTCCGTGGCCACCCCGCACGGCTGGACCTGGCACCATGTCGCCGGCACCCGCCGGCTGGAGCTGGTTCCGGCGGAGATCAAGGCGCTGCTGCGGCACCATGCCGGGCTCGCGACCGCCACCGTGGACCAGGACAAGCGGGGCACCCGCCCGCTCCAGGAGACCCGCCCGGTCCACTTCGGGCTGCCCAAGCGCGGGTTGTCGGTCACCGAGGAGCAGGTGCTGGGCGTCGAGGAGGACCTCGGCTACCGGCTGCCCGCGCCCTACCGCGCCTTCCTCAAGGCGGCCGGCGGCTGCGCGCCCGTCGGCGCCGCGCTCGACCCCGAGTTGGGGCTGCTGGTGGACCAGCCGTTCTTCACGGTCCGCGACGAGGCGGCCGTCAACGACCTGGTCTACGTCAACAAGTGTCTGCGCGACCACTTCACCAAGGACTTCCTGGGCGTCTGCGTCGTCCAGGGCGGGTTGATCGCGGTCAAGGTGAAGGGTGACGCGATCGGCTCGGTGTGGTTCTGCGCCTACGACGACGCGCGTGACCAGGACGGCTGGACGGTGCAGGACCGCGTGGAGCGGCTGCTGCTGCCCTGTGGGGACGACTTCGACGCCTTCCTGCTGCGGCTCGCGGGCAATCCGCCGGAGCTGGAGACCGTGGCGCATCTGATGGTGGACGGCGGTTTCGCGTACGCCGTTCCGGTGGAGGGGTGACCCCGATGGTGACGTTCGCGCAGGCGCAGGAGCGCGCCGAGCTGTGGATCAACGGCGACGTGCCCGGTTACCAGCAACGTGAGGTGCGGGTCCGCGAGTTCGACCTGGGCTTCGTCGCCTGGGCCGAGGACCGTGAGGGCGGGCCGGTCTCCGACTCCGGTTCCGACGGCGTCCGGTTGGTCATCGCCCGCGACAGCGGTGAGACCACGCTGTGGCCGGCGTTGCCGGTGGGCGAGGTCATCCGGCGCTACGAGGAGGAGTACGGCACGGCGGACGAGGCCGAGCCGGCTCCCGCCGAGACCCCGCCCCAGCGCGTCGACCTCAACGCCACCTCCTTCCTGTTGACCCCGCCGCAGTGGCTCCAGGACGCGGCCGACGCGATGGGCATTCCGGACCGGCGGTCGGGGAGCACGTCGGGCGGGGCGGGCTCGGCCGCTCCGGCGGGCTCGGGGCCGGTGTCCGGTGCCGTGGCGGCGCCGGCGGACGCCGTCCCCGCCGACGCGGGGGCCGGCACCGGTCAGTCCGCGGGGGCCGATGTGTGGGCGGCGCCCGCGCAGGGCACCGACGGGCGGTCCGGTCAGCCGGGCGTCGGCCCAGCCGGCTCGTCGTCCCCGAGCGGCCAGTCCGCCTCCGATCAGTCCGTGTCCGGTCAGCCCGTTTCCGGTCAGTCCGTCTCCGGTCAGTCCGCGGGTGGCCCCTGGGCCACGCCCGCCCCGGGCGTCCAGCCGGGTGCGTCGCCGGCCGGCGGCGCACCGGGGGCGGCCGACGCGGCGCCGTCGTCCGGCGGGATGCCGTGGGCGCAGGCGAACTCCGTCGCGGATGATGCCGAGTTCTCGGTGGTGCCGCCGGCCACGGTCTTCGCGCCGCCGCTGGCGGGCTCCGACGACGAGGACACCCCGCCGCCGGGCATCCGTTCCGACGCCAAGACCCAGCTGATGTCCAGCGGCAGCGCGCTGCCGCCCACCACCGTCGCGCCCGCGCTCGACCTGTCGCAGCATGGCGCCGGCGACCTCGCCTCCGCTCCCCCGGCCGGCCCGGCGCCCGTCGGCGGCGCGCCGACCCCGCCTCCGCCCCCGCCCGCGCCGCCGGGTGTGCCGGGGCCGTCGGCGGGGCCCGTGCCTCCGCCGTCGGGCCCGGGTGCGCCGGGTGCCCCGGGGGGCGGTTATGTGCCGACGCAGCTCGTCTCGGCGCTCGGCTCGGAGGGCGCCGGCGGTCCGGGGGCTCCCGGTGGCCCCGGTGCCCCGGGCGTCCCGGGCCAGCCGGGTGTGCCGGGCGTGCCCGGCCCCGGTGTGCCGCCGCCCGGTGTGCCCGGTCAGCCGGGCCAGGCGGGGCCGCCGCCGCCCGGTCAGCCCGGTGTCCCCGGCGGTCCCGGTGTCCCTGCCGCGCCCGGCGTTCCCGCGCCGAACGCTCCCGGCGCCCCGGGGGTCGTCCACGCGGCCGCCACGATGCTCGCGGGCCCGCCCGGCGCTCCGGGCGCCCCCGGTGCTCCGCACGGTGCCCAGCCCCCCGGCGTGCCGGCCGCGCCCGGGGTCCCGGGCCAGCCCGGTGTGCCCGGTCCTCCCGGGGTTCCGGGTGCTCCCGGCGCCCCCGCCCCGTCCGGCCCGCTGCCGCCTGGCGTGCCCGGTGCCGCCGGCCCCGGTGTCCCCGGTGCCCCGGGCCCGTCGGGTCCGCTGCCGCCCGGTGCGCCCGGTGGCGTGCATGCCGCCGCGACGATGCTGGCCGGAGCCTCCGGGGTGCCCGGCGCTCCCGCCGCTCCCGGGGTCCCGGGTGCTCCCGGCGCGCCCGGCGCTCCTGTCCCGCCCGGTGTTCCGGGCGGGCCCGGCGGACCGGGCGTACCGGGCATGGCCCCGCCGGGCCCCGGTGCCACCCCGCCGCCCGCGGGGGGCGGGGCGGGGCAGCCGCCGTACGGCCACCCGCAGGCGCCGACCGGTCTGCCGACCGTGGGGCCGGGCTACATGGCGGTGCTGCGCTACCGCGCGCAGGACGGCTCGGAGCAGCAGGTGATCCGTCGTTCGGCGCCCGGCACGCCGCACCCGGAGTGGCAGATCCTGCACGAGCTGCGTGCGATGAACGTCCCGCCGCAGCAGGTGCTGGAGCTGCACACGGAGTTGGAGTCGTGTGATCTGCCCGGCGGCTACTGCGCGCGCATGATCCGTGAGACCTGGCCGCAGGTGCGGATCAGCCACACCGCCGCGTACGGGCGCGACCACGCCACCCGGCAGCAGGGCGTGCGCCATCTCATCGAGCACCAGGGTGAGCTGCACCAGGTCGCGGACGGGCCGGCGCGGCCGGCGCCGAACCGGGTGCCGCTGCCGCACCCCAACCAGGTGCAGCGGGTGCCTCCCGCCCCGGCGGAGGGGCTGGCGCAGGAGCTGATGCAGGCGTTCGGCCCGCAGGGCGTCTTCCGCTTCGACCAGCGGGCGGTCTCCCGGATGGGGGTCCCTGACGTGGTCGCGCAGACGCTGGTGTGGGCGGGGCTGCCGCTGGACTTCGGTCCGTTCTTCTGGGCGCAGGCGCAGCCGGGCCGCCCGGTGCCCACGCTCGCGGAGTTGGCGGCGGAGCGGGGCGTGCAGCCCGCGGTCGACGCCGGTTCGTATCTGGTGATGGGGAGCGATTTCGGCCGTCAGCTGTGCGTGCAGTACGGCACGGCGCACATCGTGGCGGTGCCGCTGGAGGCGGGCCCGGGTGGTCAGCCCGTGCCGCCGCAGTTCGTGAACACCGGTCTGCCGGAGTTCGTGCGTTGCATGGGGCTGCTCGGGCGGATGTGGCGGCTGCGGTACGGGTTGACGCCGGAGCAGGCGGGTCGTTGGACCGTCGACTTCCAGGCGCAGCTCGCCGCGCTCGACCCGGCGGCGCTGTCGGCGCCGGACAACTGGTGGGCGGTGCTGCTGGAGCAGATGTGGGACGGCCTGCTCTGACGCGGTGATGTGACGGGTGTGAAGGGTGCGAGGCGCTCGGCCGGTGGATTCGGCCGGGCGCCTCGTCGTTTCCGGCTTCCGTGGTCTCTCGTCGGTCGTCTCTCGTCAGTCGTCGGCGGTCGGTTGTCGTGTGGTCGGCCCTCGTGTGGTCGGTCGTCGGTCGCCGGTGGTCGGTCGTCCGGATTGCGATTCCGACTTCTGACATCAAATGACGCATCCTTGACCGGAGGGGTGGTGGAGAGACACCGGAGAGATAAGCGGAGTGTCGCGTTATGAGCGGTTCGCTGTGATCTACCAAGATGTGCGCCGTACCTGCTGTACCTGTAGCTGCCGTACCGCCTACCGCCGTGCCGGCCGTACCAAAGGGGTCGAAGGATGAGTCCGTCGGTGTCACCTCATGGGTTCTCTGCCGTCGGGCGGGGCCGTGGCTACCGTCCCGAGCAGGTCGACCGCTATGTGACCGCCGTGTCGGAGGTGCGCGACGCGGCCTGGGAGCGCGCCGCGCGGCTGACCGTCCTGGTCAACGAGATGACCGCGGAGGCGGAGCGGCTGCGTGAGGTCGTCGCGCAGCTCGGCCCGCAGACGTACGAGACGTTGGGGGACCGGGCCCGGCTGATTTTGTTGACGGTGGAGCAGGAGACCGCCGACCTGCGGGGCCAGGCGCGGGCGGTGGCGGACCGCACGCGGGAGTCGGCCGAGGCGGCCGCCCGCGCCATCCGGGACGCCGCGCGGGAGGAGGCCGACCGGGTCCGGGCCGAGGCCCAGGAGTGGGAGCGGCAGGCCCTGGAGGCGGCGCAGGAGATCGTGCACCAGCTGCGGGTGGCCTCGCGTCAGGACGCCAAGGAGTGGCGCGGTGCGGCGCTGGCGGAGCTGCGGCAGGCGCGGGAGCGCTCCGCGGCGGTCCTCGCCGAGCAGGAGCGGGAGTTGAACGAGCGGTGGGAGGCGGTGAGTCGGGAGGTCGCCGGGCAGGAGGCGGCGATGGACACCAGGATCGCGGAGCTGGAGGAGTACGCGCGGATGCGGTTGGCCGACGCGGAGCGCGCGCACGCGACGGCCGGGGACGCGGCGCGCTACCAGCAGGAGGAGGCCGAGGCGCGCGGGGCGGAGCTGATCGCCCAGGCGCGGATCCGTCAGGAGCGGGTGGAGCGCGACACGGAGCGCGCGCTGCGTGAGCACACCGCGCGCCGCGACGAGCTCAAGTCCCATCTGGATCACGTCCGCAACAGCCTGGCCGCCCTCACCGGGCGACCGCCCACCCCCGATCCCGAGCTCGCCGCCGTCCCCGACCCCGACAACGAGGAGACCGTCGTGGTCGAACGGCCCACCGCGCCCCCGACGGGCCGGGTTCCGGGCCCGGCCAAGCGCGGCCCGTCCGGCGAGTAGGCCCGGGGCCGGCGCGGCGACTCGGCCCGGCCGCTCAGGGGAGCCGGCCGCCTCCCGGGACGAGTTCGGGTGCCCGGTCGGTCGCGGATCGCGCCCTACGCGGTTTCCTCGTCCGCCGTCTCGCCTTCTTCGCCGTCCTCCCGGATCGGGAAGACCCGTGGGGCCACGAAGAAGAGCACCAGCACCGCCGCCGCGGCGGCGGCCGCGGAGCCCACGTACACGTGGTCGACGGCGGTGTCCACCGCGCGCCGCAGATACTCCGCGGCCTGGTCGGTGAGGCCCTCCGGGTGCTCCAGGGCGTGGGACACGGAGTCCAGGTCCTCCGGGAGGCCGGGGCGGATCTCGGCGGGGGCGTCGGCGAGCCGGTCGGTGAGGGTGGCGTTGGCGATGGCGCCGAAGAGCGCCGCGCCGACGCTCTGCCCGACCTGGCGGCAGAAGAAGATGGAGGCGGTCGCCGTCCCGCGTTCCTCCCAGCCGACGGACGACTGCACGCCGACGATCAGCGGCAGTTGGAACAGGCCGAGCGCCGCGCCGAGGACCAGCATCAGCAGCGCGGGCTGCCAGGCGGCGCCGGGGTAGGGGAGGAACGGGAAGGCGAAGAGGGTCAGCGCCGCGCCCGAGATGCCGAGGATGGCGCAGCGTCGGAAGCCGATCCGGTTGTAGACGCGGTTGCTGAGCGCCGCGGAGATCGGCCAGCTCAGCGTCATGACGGAGAGCACCAGGCCGGCGGCGACGGGGCCGAGGCCGAGGACCGACTGGGCGTAGGTGGGCAGGAAGACGCTCGGTGCGATGATCACCAGTCCCAGTGCCCCGAGCGCGAGGTTGGCCGCCACGATCGTGCGGCGGCGCCAGACCCAGCCCGGAATGATCGGCTCGGCGGCGCGGCGCTCGATGAGCACGGTCGCCGCCGCGCACACCGCGGCGCCGCCGAGCATCGCCAGCGACGGGGCCGACAGCCAGTCCCAGGCCACCCCGCCCTGGACCAGCGCGGTCAGCAGCAGTCCGCCGGTGGCGAAGATGGCGAGGGCGCCGGCCCAGTCGACGCGGGGGCGCTCGCGGGTCGGCCGGGCGGGTTCGTGCAGATGACGCATGACCAGCCAGAGCGCGAGGGCGCCGACCGGGAGGTTGATCAGGAAGATCCAGCGCCAGCTGGTGTAGCCGGCCAGGGCGCCGCCGACGGCCGGGCCCGCCACCGAGGACAGCGCCCACACGGTGGAGAGCCGGGCCTGGATCCTGGGGCGTCCTTTGAGGCCGTAGAGGTCGCCGGCGATGGTCTGCACGGTGCCCTGGATGGCGCCGCCGCCCAGCCCCTGGACGACGCGGAAGGCGATGAGGGAGGCCATGTCCCAGGCGCCGGCGCAGAGCAGCGAGCCGACGAGGAAGAGCGCGATGCCGAAGACGAGCACCGGCTTGCGGCCGAAGGTGTCGGAGAGCTTGCCGTACACCGGGAGGGTGACGGTCACGGCGAGCAGATAGCCGGAGAACAGCCAGGAGAAGACGGAGAAGCCGCCGAGGTCGCCGACGATCTGGGGGACCGCGGTCGAGATGATCGTGGCGTCGAGCGCGGCGAGCGCCATCGCCAGCATGAGGGCCGCGACGACGGGGCGGCGGGGGTCGGAGGAGGGGGGTAAGGCGGCCGCCTCGGGTATCGGAGGTACCGGGTCCGCATCCGTCCGACGCCCTGCGATGCCACCCACCGAGCCTGCCCCCTTCGTTGATTGATGTAGGGCTCACGATTCCACGCGGGGGTCGGTGGAGGGAAGCGCGTCCGCCGCGGCCGGCGCCGTGGAGCCGCGGCGACTTGCGCCTGACGTCACGTAAGGGTGCAGGGTCGACCCCGAGGCGGAGGTACGCCGTAAGTCGTAACCCCCTAGGGGATCCACCGGCTCAGCTCCTACCCGCGGTTCGTCCCGGCGGAGGACGATCAGGGGGGTTCAGCCTCCCTAGTGTGGACCTGCGTCTTTACGGAGGGCTTACGGAAGACACGACCTGGGGGGTGGGGCTAGCCCCACCGTGAATACGGAGCCAAGCCCCATCGCGGCACCGACCCCCCGTACCGCACGCTGATGTAGGTGATCGTCACGGTAGGACGATCGCCGCAGACCTACTGAGGAGAAGGACCGTGACGACGGCTGTATCGATTCCCAAGACCGGGGGCAGCGGAGGACATACGGCTGTGGCCGCCCGGGCCCGCCAGGTGGTGAAGGCCTACGGCTCCGGGGAGACCCGGGTCGTCGCCCTCGACCGCGTGGACGTGGACATAGCCCGCGGCCAGTTCACCGCCATCATGGGTCCCTCCGGCTCCGGTAAGTCCACGCTCATGCACTGCCTCGCCGGCCTGGACACCGTCACCTCGGGGCACATCTACATCGACGAGACCGAGATCACCGGGCTCAAGGACAAGAAGCTCACCCAACTGCGCCGGGACCGCATCGGCTTCATCTTCCAGGCGTTCAACCTGCTGCCCACGCTCAACGCCATCGAGAACATCACGCTCCCGATGGACATCGCCGGCCGCAAGCCGGACCGCGCCTGGCTGGACCGGGTGGTGGAGACCGTCGGCCTCGGCGGCCGGCTCAAGCACCGCCCCAACCAGCTCTCCGGCGGTCAGCAGCAGCGCGTCGCCGTGGCCCGTGCCCTGGCCGCCCGGCCCGAGATCATCTTCGGTGACGAGCCGACCGGAAACCTGGACTCGCGCGCCGGCGCCGAGGTCCTCGGCTTCCTGCGCCGCTCGGTCGACGAGCTCGGCCAGACCATCGTCATGGTCACCCACGACCCGGTCGCGGCCTCCTACGCCAACCGCGTGCTGTACCTGGCCGACGGGAAGATCGTCGACGAGATGCACCACCCGACCGCCGACCAGGTCCTGGACCGCATGAAGAGCTTCGACGCGCGCGGGCGGGTGTCGTGACCGTCCTCAAGACCTCGCTGCGCAACTTCCTCGCGCACAAGGGACGCATGGCGCTCTCCGCCATCGCCGTCCTGCTGTCGGTGGCGTTCGTGTGCGGCACGCTCGTCTTCACCGACACCACCAACGCCACCTTCGACAAGCTCTTCGCGGCCACCTCGCCGGACGTCACCGTCTCCCCGAAGAACGCGCCGAGCGGGGACGAGGTCCAGCGGACCCGCGTCCCGGTGACCCTGCCCGCCGCCAAGGTGGCGGAGCTCCAGCGGGTCAAGGGCGTGAAGTCCGCCCACGGCGAGGCCACCAGCACCTCCGCCACCGTCGTCGACGAGAACGACGAGAAGATCGGCCCGAGCTCCGGCGCCCCCACCATCGTCGCCAACTGGGACGAGGAGGAGCAGCGGGCCGTCGAGCTGACCTCCGGTCACGCGCCGCGCGGTCCGACCGAGGTGCTGCTGGACTCCGACACCGCCGACAAGAAGAAGCTGAAGATCGGCGACGAGCTGCGCATCATCGCCGTTCCGGGCGACTTCAAGGCCAAGATCGTCGGTATCGTCACCTTCACGGTGACCAACCCCGGCTCCACCCTGGTCCTGCTGGACGACAAGACCGTCCAGGAGCGCGTGCTCGGCGTCAAGGACGCCTACACCAGCATCTCCCTGACCGCCGCCCCCGGCGTCAGCAACGAGCAGCTGAAGAAGAACGTCGTCGCCGAGTTCGGCACCGGCCTCAAGGTGCAGACGAAGGCGGAGACGGCCGACGAGAACCGTGAGGACGTCGGTGAGTTCCTCGACATCATGAAGTACGCGATGCTCGGCTTCGCCGGGATCGCCGTCCTCGTCGGCATCTTCCTCATCGTCAACACCTTCTCCATGCTGGTCGCCCAGCGCACCCGGGAGATCGGGCTGATGCGCGCCATCGGCTCCAGCCGCAAGCAGATCAACCGCTCGGTGCTCGTCGAGGCGCTGCTGCTCGGCGTCGTCGGCTCCCTCCTGGGTGTCCTCGGCGGCGTCGGCCTGGCCGTCGGCCTGATGAAGCTCATGGCCGGCGCGGGTCTGGAGCTGGACACCGACGAGCTGACGGTGAAGGCCACCACCCCGATCGTCGGCCTGACCATCGGCATCGTCGTCACGGTGTTCGCCGCCTACATCCCCGCCCGCCGGGCCGGGAAGATCTCGCCGATGGCCGCGCTGCGCGAGGCGGGCATGCCGGTCGACGCCAAGGCCGGCCGCATCCGCGGCGCGATCGGTCTGCTGGTCACGGCCGCCGGCGCCGCCGCCCTGGCGATGGCCGCGGGCGCGGACAAGGCCGCCGACGGCTCGATGTTCCTGGGTCTGGGCGTTCTGCTCACCCTCGTCGGCTTCATCGTCATCGGCCCGCTGCTGGCCGGGGTCGTGGTCCGCGCGGTCTCCGTGGTGGTGCTCCGCGCCTTCGGCTCGATCGGCCGCATGGCCGAGCGCAACGCCCTGCGCAACCCCCGCCGCACCGGCGCCACCGGCTCCGCCCTGATGATCGGCCTCGCGCTGGTCGCCTGCCTGTCGGTGGTCGGCTCCTCGATGGTCGCCTCGGCCAGCGACGAGCTGGACAAGTCGGTGGGTGCGGACTTCATCATCCAGCCCGGCGACTTCCAGCAGCCGATCTCGCCGGCGATCGAGAAGTCGGTGGAGCAGGCGAAGGGTCTGAAGAGCGTCACCCGCCTGAAGGAGATCGAGGGCGTGAAGATCACCACGCCCGACGGCAAGACCAGCACCAAGGACCTGTCCGCCGCCAACCCCTCGTTCGCCGAGGACCTGCGCACCCCCGTCGTCGAGGGCAGGCTCTCCGACGCCTACGGCCCGAACGCCATGTCGGTCAACGAGGGCTTCGCCGAGGACCACAAGGTGAAGAAGGGCGACACCCTGACCGTCGCCTTCAAGGGCGGCAGGACCGCCAAGCTCAAGGTCACCGTCATCACCTCCGACGACACCTCGTTCAACAAGGGCGCGCTCTACACCAACATCACCACCGTCGAGCGCTACCTGCCGGCCGAGCTGGTACCGACCAGCATCATGATGTTCGCCCAGGCCAAGGACGGCCAGGAGGAAGCGGCGTACGCCTCGCTCAAGAAGGCGCTCAAGAAGAACCCGCAGATCGACGTCCGTGACCAGACCGACTACAAGAAGCTCATGGAGGACCAGATCGGGCAGATGCTCAACCTGGTCTACGGCCTGCTGGCCCTCGCGATCATCGTCGCCATCCTGGGTGTGGTGAACACCCTGGCCCTGTCGGTGGTCGAGCGGACCCGCGAGATCGGCCTGATGCGCGCCATCGGCCTCTCCCGCCGCCAGATGCGCCGCATGATCCGCCTGGAGTCGGTCGTCATCGCCCTCTTCGGTGCCCTGCTCGGCATCGGCCTGGGCATGGCCTGGGGCGCCACCGCCCAGAAGCTGCTGGCCCTGGAGGGTCTGAAGACCCTCGAGATCCCGTGGCCGACGATCATCACGGTCTTCCTCGGCTCCGCCGTGGTCGGCCTGGTCGCCGCCCTGGCCCCGGCCTTCCGGGCCGGCCGGATGAACATCCTGAAGGCCATCGCCACGGACTGATCCACCGCGTACGGATCCATCGAGCACTGATCCATCGAGCACTGACCATCGAGTACTGATCCACCGACCGGAGAAACAGGCCCGGCCCGGTGCGCCCACGGGGGAGCGCACCGGGCCGGGCTTCTCGGTTGATCCCGCCCGGCCCCGGCCGCGGGTCGGCTACCGCGATCCGACTCATGGGCCCGTCCGATTGCCGTACGGTGATCGGGCGACCCCTTGGAGGACTCATGACCACACTGCCGGCGCACGACGGTGGGGCGCTCATCCCGAGACCCGAGAAGACGTTTCCCGCGCTGCGCGCCGCGCTCGCGCAGGTCGCGCCGTCTCGGCTGGCGGAGATGACGACGGAGCGCGACACCGTCTTCACGATGGCGACTCAGTCCAACAGCTTCGGGCCGATCGCCATGTTCCAGCTGAAGTGGGCCACCGTGATCGAGGTGGAGCGGTTCCCCGAGGTCGCCCGGCGCCTGCGCGCCGCCGAGCACGCCGCCCAGACCCTCGAACGTGAGAATCCCGGGTGGCGGGTCGCCATGGACGAGATCCGGCAGATCATGGACATCGCCCGTGCCGAGGTGACCCGTGCCGAGGGCCGCGATGGGTGATTGGGGCTGGGAGTACGACCCGGACGCCCGTCATGTCATCGGCGAGACGCCGAATCTCGCCTTCGTCGCCCAGGTGGAAGAGCGCGCGGACGAACTGGTCCGGGCCGCTGCCGCCCTCTTTTTGAACGGTACCGCGTACCAGGGGCGGTCACCCGGGTTGCGTGAGGAAGTCCTCCCGAGTGGGATGTTCCAGTACCTGACCGTCGTACGGCAGCAGCGCCTGTACATCGTCCAGGTCACTCCCTGGCCCTTCTGACCCCGACCCCCGGTGCCGGAGGCGCGGATCGGCGTCCGGCCGCGGGTGGCGGTGTGGCGTCGTAGTCTGGGATACCCCGGCCCGTGTGACGTGTCGGGTGATTCGCGTTGTCCACCCCGGGACGGAAACTGCCTCATGACCCTGCACGGTCTGCTCGACGCCGTCATCAAGGATCCCGCGCTCGCCGAGGCGGTGCGGGCCGCCGGAGACGGCAATCGGACGCAGGTGGACCTGGTCGGCCCGCCCGCCGCGAGGCCCTTCGCGGTGGCCGCGCTCGCGCGGGAGGCCGGACGGCCGGTGCTGGCCGTGACGGCGACCGGGCGGGAGGCCGAGGACCTGGCGGCGGCGCTGCGCTCGCTGCTGCCGGCCGACGAGGTGGTGGAGTATCCGGCCTGGGAGACGCTGCCGCACGAGCGGCTCTCCCCGCGCTCGGACACCGTGGGTCGGCGACTGGCCGTGCTGCGCCGGCTCGCCCACCCCAGCCCGGACGACCCCACGGCGGGGCCGGTCTCGGTGGTCGTCGCGCCCGTGCGCTCCGTGCTCCAGCCGCAGGTCAAGGGGTTGGGCGAGCTGGAGCCGGTGAGCCTGCGGACCGGGCAGACGGCCGACCTGGAAGAGGTCGTGGACGGGCTCGCGGCCGCCGCGTACGCGCGGGTGGAACTGGTCGAGAAGCGCGGCGAGTTCGCCGTCCGGGGCGGGATCCTCGACGTCTTCCCGCCCACCGAGGAGCACCCCCTGCGCGTCGAGTTCTGGGGCGACGACGTCGAGGAGATCCGCTACTTCAAGGTCGCCGACCAGCGTTCGCTGGAGGTGGCCGAGCACGGACTGTGGGCGCCGCCCTGCCGCGAGCTGCTGCTGACCGAGGACGTGCGGGCGCGGGCGGCGGAGCTCGCCGAGGCGCACCCGGAGCTCGGCGAGCTGCTGGGGAAGATCGCCGAGGGCATCGCGGTGGAGGGCATGGAGTCCCTCGCCCCCGTCCTCGTCGACGACATGGAGCTGCTGCTGGACGTGTTCCCCAAGGGCGCGATGGCCGTCGTCTGCGACCCCGAGCGGGTCCGCACCCGCGCCGCCGACCTCGTCGCCACCTCGCAGGAGTTCCTCCAGGCGTCCTGGGCGGCCTCGGCCTCCGGCGGCGAGGCCCCGATCGACCTCGGCGCGGCCTCGCTGTGGGGCATCGCCGACGTCCGGGACCGGGCCCGCGAGCTGGACATGATGTGGTGGTCGGTCTCGCCGTTCGCCGCCGACGCCGAGCTCACGCTGACCTCGGCCGCTGACGCGGCGGGGGACACCCTCACCCTCGGCATGCAGCCGACCACCACCTACCGCGGTGACACCGCCGCAGCCGTCGCCGACACCAAGGGCTGGCTCGCCGACGGCTGGCGGGTCATGTACGTCACCGAGGGCCACGGCCCCGCGGCCCGCACCGTCGAGGTGCTCGGCGGGGAGGGCGTCCCGGCCCGGCTGGACGTGGACGTCGCGCGGGCCGAGGACCTGACCGAGGCGGTCGTCCACGTCGCCTGCGGCTCGATCGACTACGGCTTCGTCGACCCCGTCCGCAAGATCGCCGTCCTCACCGAGACCGACCTGTCCGGGCAGAAGGCCGCCGGCAAGGACGCGGCGCGGATGCCGGCCCGGCGCCGCAAGACCATCGACCCGCTCACCCTCCAGGCGGGCGACTTCATCGTCCACGAGCAGCACGGCGTCGGCCGCTACCTGGAGATGGTGCAGCGCACCGTCCAGGGCGCCACCCGCGAGTATCTGCTGGTCGAGTACGCCCCGGCCAAGCGCGGCCAGCCCGGCGACCGGCTCTACATCCCCACCGACCAGCTGGAGCAGGTCACCAAGTACGTCGGCGGCGAGGCGCCCACCCTGCACCGGCTCGGCGGCGCCGACTGGACCAAGACCAAGGCGCGCGCCAAGAAGGCGGTCAAGGAGATCGCCGCCGATCTGATCAAGCTGTACTCCGCGCGGATGGCCGCCCCCGGCCACACCTTCGGCCCGGACACCCCCTGGCAGCGCGAGCTGGAGGACGCCTTCCCGTACGTGGAGACACCCGACCAGCTCACCACCATCGCCGAGGTCAAGGAGGACATGGAGAAGTCGGTTCCGATGGACCGGCTGATCTGCGGCGACGTCGGCTACGGCAAGACCGAGATCGCCGTCCGCGCGGCCTTCAAGGCGGTGCAGGACGGCAAGCAGGTCGCCGTGCTGGTGCCGACGACCCTGCTGGTGCAGCAGCACTTCGGCACCTTCTCGGAGCGGTACTCCCAGTTCCCGGTCGTGGTCAAGGCGCTCTCCCGGTTCCAGACCGACACCGAGGCCAAGGCGGTGCTGGAGGGGCTGCACGAGGGCTCCGTCGACGTCGTCATCGGCACCCACCGGCTGTTCTCCTCCGAGACCAGGTTCAAGGACCTGGGCCTGGTCATCGTCGACGAGGAGCAGCGCTTCGGCGTCGAGCACAAGGAGCAGCTGAAGAAGCTGCGCGCCAACGTCGACGTGCTGACCATGTCCGCCACGCCCATCCCGCGCACCCTGGAGATGGCGGTCACCGGCATCCGCGAGATGTCGACGATCACCACCCCGCCGGAGGAGCGCCACCCGGTGCTCACCTTCGTCGGCCCGTACGAGCAGAAGCAGATCGGCGCCGCCATCCGCCGCGAGCTGCTGCGCGAGGGCCAGGTCTTCTACATCCACAACCGCGTCGAGTCCATCGACCGGGCGGCCGCCCGGCTGCGCGAGGTCGTGCCCGAGGCGCGGATCGCCACCGCGCACGGCCAGATGTCGGAGACCGCCCTGGAACAGGTCGTCGTCGACTTCTGGGAGAAGAAGTTCGACGTCCTGGTGTCGACGACCATCGTCGAGTCCGGCATCGACATCTCCAACGCCAACACCCTCATCGTCGAGCGTGGCGACAACTTCGGCCTCTCCCAGCTCCACCAGCTGCGCGGCCGGGTGGGCCGTGGCCGGGAGCGCGGCTACGCCTACTTCCTCTACCCGCCCGAGAAGCCGCTGACCGAGACCGCCCACGAGCGGCTGGCGACCATCGCCCAGCACACCGAGATGGGCGCGGGCATGTACGTGGCGATGAAGGACCTGGAGATCCGCGGCGCCGGCAACCTGCTCGGCGGCGAGCAGTCCGGCCATATCGCGGGCGTCGGTTTCGACCTGTATGTGCGGATGGTCGGCGAGGCCGTCGCCGACTACCGCGCCTCCCTGGAGGCCGGCGGCGAGCCCGAGGAGGCCCCGCTGGAGGTCAAGATCGAGCTTCCGGTCGACGCACACGTCCCGCACGACTACGCGCCCGGCGAGCGGCTCCGCCTCCAGGCCTACCGTGCCATCGCCTCGGCCACCAGCGAGGAGGACATCAAGGCGGTCCGCGAGGAGCTCACCGACCGCTACGGCAAGCTGCCCGAGCCGGTGGAGAACCTGCTGCTGGTGGCGGGGCTGCGGATGCTGGCCCGCGCCTGCGGCGTCACCGACATCACCCTCCAGGGCTCCAACGTCCGCTTCGGCCCGGTGGAGTTGCGCGAGTCCCAGGAGCTGCGGCTGAAGCGGCTCCACCCGCGCTCGGTCCTCAAGCCCGCCACCCAGCAGATCCTGGTGCCGCGCCCGACCACCGCCCGCGTGGGCGGCAAGCCGGTGGTGGGACGCGAACTGCTGGCGTGGACCGGCGAGTTCCTGACCACGATCGTGGGTTCGTAGCGAGAGCGAGAGCGGGGGCGGGGGCGGGAGCGCGAGGGCGGCTGGTGGCCCGGCCGCCCGCCGCCCGCCGCCCGTCGTGCGGGCCGCGGGCGGGCGGGTCGGAAGGGGGAGCCGCCGCGCGATACCCCCGTGATCGCGCGGCCGTCCATGGCCCACGGGCCGGGTGCGCCGGGCACCGGCGGTGGGAACGAGACGCCCGGCGGGCCGGCTGGTCGTGGCCGCGCGGAATGGGGGGCATCCAGCACGGCCCTCAAGGGAGGTTGCGAGGTCGACTCGGGCGGCGGCCCGCCGGGGCGTACCCAGGACGCTAGGCCGCCGGGCCCCGCACCGCGAGGAACACTGTGCACAGTGGTACCCGCCATCGGTTGTCATTCGAACGGTGATCGCCGGGACCGGTGTGGTACGTCGCCCTCGCCGAGTGTGGGAGCGGGCGCGAGGGCGCTCGGGGCCGGGGCCACCCGGTCCGTACCGAAGCGCCGGTGGCGGACCGCGGCGGCGTTCCGGCCGGGCTCGCGGCGGGTTTCTGGTCGAGCGGTCGTGGCGGCGTTCCGACCGGGGCCGCGGCGGCGTACCGGCCGAGACCCCGGCGGCATCCGAACGGATCGTGGCGCGAGCGGCGAGCGGCGAGCGGCGGGCTCAGACGCGCCGCAGGGCCCGCATCGCCAGCCAGAGCTCGTACTTCGCGCTCGGGGCGCGCAGCAGGGAGCGCCCCAGGGCCTCCTCCGCCCTGGCCAGCCTCTTGCGGGTGCCGGGCAGCGAGATGCCGAGGCTGGCGGCGGTGGCGGGGAGGCGGGCGTCGGCGCGCAGCCAGGCGCCCACCGTCTCGGGCCCGGCGGTGACCTTGGACTGTTCCAGCGGGAGCAGCTGGGCCTTGGCCCACACGGCGGCGGCCGGGGTCGTCAGCACGGTGTCCAGCGTGCTCGGTCCGGGGCGGCCGGCGGGGAGTTGCCAGTGCGCGCCGGCGTGCAGTTGGAGCGCCAGCCAGGCGGCCGACTGATCGGCGAGCCGCCGGCTGACGTCGCGGCCGAGCAACTCGTCGAGCTGGCGCACCCGGGCGGCGAGCGTGTTCCGGTGGATCTTGAGGTGGCGACTGGCCGCCCCGCCGAAGCTGAGCCACGAGCCCAGGGTGCCCAGCAGCTCCTGGGGCCCGGGGTCGGCGCGGCGCGGCGGCTCGTAGCGCAGACAGG
This sequence comes from Streptomyces sp. SAJ15, assembly GCF_007595705.1. Classification (GTDB taxonomy): domain Bacteria; phylum Actinomycetota; class Actinomycetes; order Streptomycetales; family Streptomycetaceae; genus Streptomyces. Next base: position 510,906 of record NZ_NISY01000001.1, read on the forward strand.
GGGCCAGGAACTCAGCCGCCCACAGCCGCCCCTCGGGTGTGGACAGCGCGCTGACGTCGGTGTGCCGGCCGAAGCTCGCGCACCCCTCGGGCGCGCCGCGCGCCACCGCCAGGGCGTGGAACGCCTGCTCGTAGCCGACCGGCGTCTCCCGCAGCGCGACCGGGGCGCTGACCCCGACCCGGCAGCCGGGTATGTGCTGGATGATCAGCCGGTCGAGGGGCGCGTCCGGCGCGCCCGGCTCGGCGGCGCCCGCTCCGTCGGCGCCTCGGCCGCCGGGGGCGTCCGTCGGCCGGGTCACGTCCCCCGGCGGGGTCGCGTCCGGCCACCGGGTCGGGTCCGGCCGGTGGTTCGATTCCGCGTCCGCCTCCGTGGAGACCAGCGCGATCAGATGGTTGGGGCGCACCGGACAGGGGACGATCCACGTCCGGCCGCGCGTGGCGCGGGTGATGCACCGGGCGATCTCCCGCCTGCGCGAGCCCGGGCACTCGATGACGTACACCCGGTTGAGCGGGGGCAGCTCGGAACCGAGCGCTCCGGCGATGCGCTGGGCGGCGGGCACACTGCCCACCATGAGGAGGTGCAGCACGGCCTCGCGGCTATGCCCCTCGGCCAGCTCGACTCGTCGGCGGTGGAGCTCGACCTGCTCCAGCCGCCAGCACAGCGCGAGCGTCCGGGCGGCGTCGGCGAGCACCACGCTGAGCTGCCGCGGGGTGCCGGTGGGACCCACGACGGCCAGGTACGGAGCCTCGCCGGGCGCGCCCTCCAGGCCGAGGGCGACCAGGTGCAGCGGCCCGGCCGCGCCGGTCTCGCCGCCGGCCAGCACGGCGGAGGGCGTGCCGCGCCGGTGCAGGTCGACGACGGCTGTCGCGGCGGCGGCCAGCGCACGCTCGGTCGCCGCGCCGCCGTGGGCGGCGGGCCCGTGGTGGTGTCGGTGGCCGTCCCCGTGCCCGTGGTCGGACGCGGGTCCGTCCGGCGCCGTGGCCAGCACGGAGCCGTCGGTGCCGATCAGCGCGACGACGACGCCGCCCGCACGGCGCGTCAGCCAGCCGAGGATGGCGCGCACGGCCCGCGGTTTCGCGGCGAGCCGGGCCAGAGCGAGCACGTCATCGGCGCGGTCGGCGCGTGAGTCCGAAGGCGCTGATCCCATGCCAGGCAGACTAGTGCAGCGCACTGACAACGCCTCGGGCGTGGACGGCCGTCTCACGTCGGGGACTTCCGTGCCGCCCGGGGAAGCCTCCCGCCCGCGGAGCCCTCGCCCTTACGCCGGAGGTAATCGACCCCACTCGCGGCGCGCGGCAGGGTGGAGACACCAGCCGGGGCCACGGCCGGGGCCACCGCCCCGGCGGCGATCACTCGCCGAAGCCCGTCCGTCCCTCCGCCACCGCGCCCCCATGCCCAGGAGCAGCCATGACCGCCTACGCCCTCGCCCACTTCCGCGACAGCCGGCCGCACACCGACCTCATCGCCTACGTGGAGAAGATCCAGGCCACCCTCGACCCGTACGCGGGGCGCTTCCTCGTCCACGGCGGCGCGCTCGACGTCGTCGAGGGGGAGTGGCGCGGCAGCGTGGTGCTGATCGAGTTCCCGGGCCGCGCCGAGGCCGAGGGCTGGTACGCGTCCCCCGCCTACCAGGAGATCCTCCCGCTGCGCACCGACCATGTGGTCGGCGACATCGTCATCGTGGACGGCGTCGGGCCGGACTACGACCCGGCCGAGAAGGCCGCCGTGTTCCGGGAGGCCCTGGCCGCGGAGGCCGGCGCGTAGCCGGGCGTCGCATGGTCCGGGCGGCGTGGTCGGCTAGGCCGGCACCCGGGCGTCGCCGCGGAAGACCTGCTCCGTGTGCCAGGCGATGTGCGCGGCCGCGACCGGCTCGCTGCCGGGCCGCGGGCCGATGAGTTCACGCCCGCCGAGGTCCAGCACCTGGGTACGGCCGGTCTCGCTCCGGGCGACGAACTGCTGAGAGACCATGATCCGGTGGCGGCCGTCGAGCCCCAGCACGCCGGAGTCGAACAGCTTGTGGTGCAGCGAGCACAGGCACAGCCCGTTGGAGACCTCGTCCGGTCCGGCATGCGCCCACCAGCGCACATGTGCCGCCTCCAGCCCGACCGGGGAGCGGCCGAGGACCCCGTCGAAGCCGCAGAAGGCGCAGCGGTGCGCGTAGGCGACCAGCACCCGCCGCCGCATCTCCGCGTCGCGCCGCCGCGCCTCGGGGGTCGGGGGCGCCGGCGGCCACGCGCCGTCGGCGGCGGTCAGGTCCAGGCCGACGGCGTCCACGATGTCGGTGCGCAGCGAGGGCGGGAAGTGCCGTTCCAGCAGCAGGTGGGCCAGCCGGCCCAGCAGGGCGGGGTCCCGCGACAGTTCGGTGCGCAGGCCCGGCGCCAGTCGTCCCGCCGCGCCGCTGGACCGCAGCAGCCCGACGGTGGTGCCGGGGCTGCCGGGGCCGGCGTGGGTCCGCACCTCCCAGACGCCGTCGCTCGTCAGATGGTGGAAGGGATAGGCGGGCGAGGTGCGGTGGTTGGGGCCGAAGTCCTCCAACAGCCGCTGGAGGTCGGCCTCCACCTCGGTGAAGCGCAGGGCGGCGTCGGGGTCGCGCTGGAACCGCGCCAGCGCGTAGAGCACGAGCAGCGGCTTGTGTGGGGCACGCCGTCCGTTCTGCGACCACTGCCGCAGGTTCCGTATGCGCTCCGCCCAGTCCATGGGGGGACTGTAGTCGCGGCGGTCGCTTCGTCGGTCGGCGGGCTGTCACACGGTCGCGTGCTCGGCGACCGTGAAGACCTCGCCTCCGCGCGGGACGCCGACTCCCCGCCAGGTGAAGGGGATTCCACGGGCCACGTCCAGGTCCGGGTGGTCCATCAGCTGGAAGTGCACATGCGGCTCACTGGAGTTGCCGGAGTTGCCGCAGCGGGCGAGTCGCTGGCCCGCGCGGACGCGATCGCCCGCGCGGACGGTCAGCGAACCGCGCCGCAGATGCGCGTACATGGCGTAGGTGCCGTCGCCCAGGTCGAGGACGAGGTGGTTGCCGGTGATCCGGCTCGGGCCGCCCATCTCGCGGAACATCCCCTCCACGAGCAGGTAGAGCAGGGCGGGGAACGAGTTGCGGCTGAGGTGGTCGCGCTGTCGGTCGGTGGCGCGGACGACGGTCGCGTCGGCCACGGCGAGCAGCGGGGCCCCGAAGGCCGGGAAGGCGCGGTTGCGGCGGGCCAGGGGCCACCAGCCGAAGTTTGGGCGGGCGCCGTCCGCCGGCTCGGCCACGATGTCGATCGCGTACGTCTGTCCGTAGGCGTGGGTGCCGTGGCTGGGCACCGAGTCGGCCGGGCTGTTCAGGGCCGACCAGCGGCCGCTGACGGGCGGGTCGACCTCGACCGGAGCGGGCCTTCCGGCGTGGACGGCGTCCTCGGCCCTGGGTTCCGGGTCCGTCCCCGTCGGGCGTTCCCCGCCGGCGGCCGTGGACGCGGGCTGCGCGCCCTCGCCGGGGCGCCGGTTCATCACGGAGGCCAGGGTGAGCGCCAGCCCGAGCGGGATCCAGCCCCAGAGGTACGGGAGGTCGTAGAAGAAGCCCGCCGTGCAGTAGCCGATGAAGACGATCCAGCTGCACCGGTACAGCACCATGCCTGCCTTGCGCATGGAAGTTCCCCCAGAGGTCGTGTGTGGAAAGGGCGTCGCGCGGTCGGGTGGTCGTCTCGACCGCTCAGGGAGCGCCGCGGGCGCCGGGCCGGCGACGCCGTCGAGGAGGCGCCGTGGGCCCGGTCCGTCGGAGCCCGCGTCAGGGGCGCGCCGCGGCCAGCGCCACCAGCAGCGGCACCACCCGCCCGGCGGGCACCTCGTACCGTCCGCGGCCCGTGGTGTGCAGCCAGCCGGCGGCGGTCAGTTGGCGCAGGTGGTGGTAGATCTGCCCGGTGGTCCCGAGCCCGTCGAGCTCGGCCAGCTCGGCCACGGTGCGGCGGCCGCCCAGGATCTCGCGCAGCAGCCGCATCCGCACCGCGTGACCCAGGGCCGCGAAGGACTCGGCCGCCGTCGACCAGTCCTCCTCCAGCAGCGCCTCGGTCGGCAGCCCGTACTGCCACTCGTATCGCTCGCCCGGCGGCAGCCGGACCGCGCCGGTGAACAGCACCCCACCGCTTCGCAGGTCCTCCCGCGCGAGCTGCGCCTTGAGGCCCTCCAGCGCCCAGAACTCGGCGTCCCCCGCCTCCTCCCGCGCCCGCTCGGCCCCGTCCGGGCCGGTGCCCCGGCCCGTCGCCTCCTCCAGCGCCGCGAGCCGGCGCTCCAGTGCGGCGACCCGCTCCTCCAGCTCCATGCTTTGAGATTACGTAATTACGTAATGTTTGGCAAAACGAGAGGGCGGCCGCGGGGTCGCGACCGCCCTCGCTGCCCTGGGGCGCGGCGCTACGCGTCGTCCGCGCGGGGGATCACGCGTCGCCCGCGCGGGCCACGCCGACCGGGCAGGAGACGCCCGTGCCGCCGATCCCGCAGTAGCCCGCCGGGTTCTTGTCCAAGTACTGCTGGTGGTACGGCTCGGCCGGATGGAAGGGGCCGGCGGGGAGGATCTCGGTGGTGATGTCGCCGTAGCCGGACTGTCGGAGGACGGTCTGGTAGGCCGCGCGGGACGCCTCCGCCTCGCGCTGCTGATCGGGTCCGTGGGTGTAGACCGCGGAGCGGTACTGGGTGCCGACGTCGTTGCCCTGGCGGAAGCCCTGGGTGGGGTCGTGGGCCTCCCAGAAGACCTTCAGCAGCGACCCGTAGGAGGTCACGGACGGGTCGAAGACCACGCGGACCGCCTCGGTGTGGCCGGTCAGGCCGCTGCAGACCTCTTCGTAGGTCGGGTTCGGGGTGTGCCCGCCCTGGTAGCCGACGAGGGTGGTCCACACGCCGGGGGCCTGCCAGAACTTCCGCTCGGCGCCCCAGAAGCAGCCCAGGCCGAAGTCGGCGACGGCCAGGCCCTCCGGGTAGGGGCCGGCCAGCGGGTTGCCGAGCACCGTGTGGCGCTCGGGCAGCGCGAACTGCGGCTCCGCGCGACCGCGCAGAGCCTCCTCGGGGGAGGGCAGGTGGGACTTGTGGCGGTGGAACAGCATCTCGGCGCTCCCTCGGGGTCGCTGGGCGTAGCCACCCGTAGAACGCCCGGGGGCCCGCCCGCATTCCTCGGGCCGGCCCCGCGTCTGTTCCCGTGCGGGCGATCGCGTCGGGCGGGCCGTGACGGCCGGACCGGACCTCACGCCCGCGCGTGCGGGACGCCGGCCACCTCGTCGCACCCGGCGTCCCGGTCCCGGCTCTCACGCCCACGCGTGCGGGACGCCGGCCGTCAGCGCGGCAGCGTCGCCGGGGTGCCGCCCTGGGACTCCCAGCCCGACACCGCCACCGTGCGGTAGGCGACGTACGCCACCGCCGGGTCCTCGTTGAGGGACCACGGCAGCGCACCCACGTGTCCGTCCACCCGCCGCAGCTGCTCGATCGCCTCCCCGTAGCGCTCCGCCTGCACCAGGAACCAGGCCAGCAGGTGCCGCACATGGGGCAGCACCGGGTGGTCGGCGGGGGCGTGGTGCACCGCGAACCGGGCGCCCTCGATGGCCTCCGAGACCACCGCGCTCTGGTAGAGCCCGCGCACCAGGTTGACCTCCGGCAGGTGCTCGAAGACGGCGAACAGCGGCAGCGCCGGCAGCAGGCTGCGCTCCGGCGCCGAGCCGGCGGCCGCGCGGGCCCAGCCCTCCGCCTGGTCCTGCGAGCCGTGCCAGGACGCGCTCCAGTAGGGGAGGGCCGCCAGGTGGGCGCCCATGTGCTGCGGCGCGAGCTTGGTGACCTTGGCCCACAGCTCCTCGAAGTCGGCCTGACGGTAGGCGAGTCCGCGCGCGACGGCCAGTTCGGTGATGTGCGGGACCGGGTCGCCGGGGGCCAGCAGCGCCGCCTCGGCGCAGACCGTACGGGCCTCCTCCATGATCATTCGGAAGTCGTCGGAGGACGGGTCGCGCAGCGCCCGCGCCACCAGGAACTGGGCGTGCACGGCCGCGCCGCCCGGGTCCTTCGGGGCCTCCACCCGCCAGGTCCGCAGCCACATGCCGCCCTCGCCCGGCGCCTGCGCCAGCTCGTGCGCCGCCGCCCCCGCCAGCGTCAGGACGCGCTGCCAGCGCAGCTCCGAGCCGGCCTCGGTGAGCGCCAGCAGCCGCGCCGCCGGCTGCCAGTCCCGGCCGCGGCGGATCTCCTCCAGGACGTCGGCGAGCTGCTGGTCGGGGCCGGGCAGCCGGACGTCGAGCCGCTCCGGGGGCAGAAAGCCGTACGCGTTCGGGTCGCCGGCGCGCGTCGCCGCCTGAAGGACCTCCTGGTTCCCGCGCATCCTCCGCAGGGCGGGCACGACGATCACCCCGCCGATCATGACGATGCCGATCAGGATGAGGAGGTATTCCATGGCCTGTCCCGTGAGAGTCGGAGGTGTCGTGCGCCCGCGCGGAGCGCGGTGTGCGGACACGCCCTGCGGGCGCGTGCCGCGCGAGCCGCTCCTACAGCGTATGCATCCGCGCCGCGGACCGGGGCGGGCGACGACCACGGGGCGGCGACTACGCTCGGATACATGACCGACTTCGACAGCTTCGAGACGCTCGCCATCCACGCGGGCCAGGAGGCGGACCCGCTCACCGGCGCCGTCGTCCCGCCGATCTACCAGGTGTCCACCTACAAGCAGGACGGCGTGGGCGGCCTGCGCGGCGGCTATGAGTACAGCCGCTCCGCCAACCCCACCCGTACCGCCCTGGAGGAGAACCTGGCAGCGTTGGAAGGCGGCCGCCGCGGCCTCGCCTTCGCGTCCGGGCTGGCGGCCGAGGACTGCCTGCTGCGCACCCTGCTGGTCCCCGGCGACCACGTCGTCATCCCGAACGACGCCTATGGCGGCACGTTCCGCCTCTTCGCCAAGGTCGTCGAGCGGTGGGGCGTGGAGTGGTCGGTCGCCGACACCTCCGACCCGGCCGCGGTGCGCGCCGCGCTGCGTCCCCGCACCAAGGTGATCTGGGTGGAGACGCCCTCCAACCCGCTCCTGGGCATCAGCGACATCGCCGTCCTCGCCGAGGTCGCGCACTCCGCCGGGGCCCGCCTCGTCGTGGACAACACCTTCGCCAGCCCCTACCTCCAGCAGCCGCTGGCGCTGGGCGCGGACGTCGTGGTGCACTCCACCACCAAGTACATGGGCGGCCACTCCGACGTCGTCGGCGGCGCCCTGGTGACGTCCGACGCCGAGCTGGGCGAGGAACTGGCCTACCACCAGAACGCGATGGGCGCGGTCGCCGGCCCGTTCGACTCCTGGCTGGTGCTGCGGGGCATCAAGACCCTCGCGGTCCGCATGGACCGGCACGGCGCCAACGCCGCCCGCGTCGCCGAGCTGCTCACCTCGCACCCCAAGGTGGCGCAGGTCTACTACCCGGGGCTGCCCGAGCACGCGGGCCACGAGATCGCCGCCAAGCAGATGCGCGGCTTCGGCGGGATGATCTCCTTCCGCGTCGCGGGCGGCGAGGAGGCGGCCGTCGAGGTCTGCAACCGCGCCAAGCTCTTCACCCTCGGCGAGTCCCTCGGCGGCGTCGAGTCGCTCATCGAGCACCCGGGCCGGATGACCCACGCCTCGACCGCGGGCTCCGCCCTGGAGGTCCCCGCCGACCTGGTCCGTCTCTCGGTGGGCATCGAGTCCGCGGACGACCTGATCGCGGACCTCACCCAGGCGCTGGGCTGACCCCCGCGCGATGGGCGGGTGCCGAGCGGCGCCCGCCCACCGGACGCTCACCAGCCCTCCAGCGGAGGCGTCGTCTCCGCTGGAGCGACGTGCCACGGCTCGGTCAGCGACGCCCACACGGCGAAGGCGACGACGGCGAGCCACAGCAGCCACCAGCCCACGGCGCGCACCGCGCGGCGCCGCCGCAGGATCCGGTGGCCCCGCGCGGCCGCCACGGTGGCCAGCCAGGGCGGTGTGACGGGGTGCGGCGGCGCGTCCAGCAGCCGCCGCACCCGGTCCGTCCTGCGTTCGTGCGCGTTCACCGGGCCGCTCCCGCGCCGGTCGCCGACACCCCGGCCGCCCGCCCCGGGACGTCCCCCGATCCGCCCTCCGGTCCGCCGTCGCGGCCACCGGGCCCACTCGGCGCCCGCGCGCCGCGCGGGGGCCGCGCGACGCCGCCGTGCACCGCGCTCACCGCGCGGGCGCAGACGACCCGGACCCGCTCGGGCGAGAGACCCAGTACGGCGGCGACCTGTTCCTCCGCGACGCCCTCGTGGAGACGCAGCACCAGCACCAGGCGCTCCTGCGGGGTGAGGCGACCCAGCACGCCACCGCGCGGGCGGCGGTACTGCCAGGCGGTGTGGGCGAAGCGGGCGGCGAGCTCCCGGCGGGCGCGGTCGTACGGATCCTCGCCGCGTGGCCGGTCCGCGACCCAGGAGGCGTACGTACGGGCCAGGGCGGCGGCCAGCAGCCGCTCGGCGGCCTCGCAGGAGCCGAAGGGCCCGCCCGTCAGCAGCGCGGCGGCGCGCAGCAGCCGCCCGCCCGCGCCCGCCACGAAGGAATCGAACTCCCGGGCCCGACGGAGCTCGCGCACCGCCCGTCGCTCTCGCAACAGCGCCTCCCGTGTCCGCTCGGCGCGTCACCCGGGGCACGGGGTGCGGTTCGCGGCCGGAAGCGGCCGGCCCATGAGGAACGCGCCTCCCTAAGAGCACACGCCAGGCCCGCCCGCGCGGTCAAGAGGCGGGAGCGGCCTGCGGCAGGGAGGTGTGGATGGCCGACAGCGCGGTGTTGAACCGGGTGAGCAACTCGCAGAAGGCGTCGCGCTCCTCCGCCGTCCACCCCTCGGTCACCACCGCCATCAGTTCGCGTCGGGAGGACCGCACCTCCTCCAGCCGCGCCTTGCCGCGCTGGGAGAGCTGGAGCACGACCGCGCGGCCGTCCTCCGGGTGCGAGGTGCGCTTCACCATGCCGGAGTCGACCAGCGGGGCGACCTGCCGGGTCACGGTCGAGGAGTCGATCCCCATGCCCGCGGCGAGCGCCTTGACCCCCATCGGGCCTTCCTGGTCAAGTCGGTTGAGCAGCAGGTACGCGGCGCGGTCCATGGAGTTCCGCGCCTGGCCGAGGCCGCCGAGGCGGGTCTGCTCCGCGCGGCGCGCGAAGAGCGCGACCTGGTGCTGCAGGGTGTCGAGGACGTTCGCGGGGTTCGCGACCTCCGTGACGTTCGTATCGAGTTGAGTCGTCATGTCCGAAGAGGTGGGCATGGCCTGGAGCTCACTTCGTGCGGTGGTCTGTGGAATGGGGCACAGAGTACGCGGCCGCGGCGTTCCCCGTACCCGCGCTGCACAAACCTGTCGTCTCCGCCTGGCGGCCGTCACGCCGACGAGGCGAGCTGCGAGACTGGCACCATGGCACGAGTTGCACCAGCGGTCACGCTCGATGACGTGCGTGAGGCCCAGAAGATCCTGTCGGGAGTGGCTCGGACGACGGCGCTGGAGGGCAGCCGTTATCTGACCGGACTGCTCGGCGCGCCCGTCCACTTCAAGTGCGAGAACCTCCAGCGGACCGGATCGTTCAAGGTCCGCGGCGCCTATGTGCGGATCGCGGGGCTGTCGCCGGAGGAGCGGGGGGCCGGCGTGGTGGCGGCCAGCGCCGGCAACCACGCGCAGGGCGTGGCGCTCGCCGCCTCCCTGCTCGGCGTGGCCTCCACGGTGTTCATGCCGAAGGGCGCGCCGCTGCCGAAGGTCGCCGCGACGCGTGACTACGGGGCGCGGGTGCGGCTGCACGGCCAGAGCTTCGACGAGACGCTGCACGCCGCTCAGGAGTACGCGCGCAGCACCGGCGCGGTCTTCATCCACCCCTACGACCACCCCGATGTGATCGCCGGGCAGGGCACGGTCGGCCTGGAGATCCTGGAGCAGTGCCCGGAGGTGCGCACCGTCCTGGTGGGCGTCGGCGGCGGAGGGCTGGCGGCCGGGGTCGCGGTGGCCGTCAAGGCGCTGCGGCCGGACGTGCGCGTGGTGGGCGTCCAGGCGGCCGGCTCCGCCTCGTACCCGCCCTCGCTGGCCGCCGGTCGTCCGGTCTCCATCGAGGCGCCCACGACGATGGCCGACGGCATCAAGGTGGGGCGGCCCGGCGACATACCGTTCGAAATCATTGGTGATCTCGTCGACGACATCCGTACCGTGTCCGAGGACGCACTCTCCAGCGCGCTGCTGCTGTGCCTGGAGCGGGCGAAGCTCGTGGTGGAGCCGGCTGGAGCCAGCCCGGTGGCCGCGCTGCTGTCGGATCCCGAGGAGTTCGCGGGGCCGGTGGTGGCGGTGCTGTCGGGCGGCAACGTGGATCCGCTGCTGCTCCAGCGGATCCTGCGCCACGGCATGGCCGCGGCGGGGCGCTACCTGTCGCTGCGGCTGCGGCTCACCGACCGCCCCGGAGCGCTGGCCACCCTGCTGGGGGTCCTCTCCGAGGCGAACGCCAACGTCCTCGACGTGAGTCACGTACGAACCGATCCGCGGCTCGGGCTCACGGAGGCCGAGGTGGAGCTGCACCTGGAGACGGAGGGACCGGAGCACTGCGGGGCGGTCGCCAAAGCACTGCGCGTGGCCGGCTACACGGTGATGCCCTGACACGGGAGGTTTCCACGAGCGGGCCGCACCGCGCAGAAAGGGTTCTCCAGGGCGTACGACATTCCGCCAACCGGCGGGATTAATCCGGCAAACGTACGATTCTTGTCTGAGTCACCCAAGAATCTGGGGGAGTACATGCCAGGCGCCATCTATGCCGAGGGTCTGGTGAAGACCTTCGGTGACGTCAAGGCTCTGGACGGTGTCGATCTCGACGTACCCGAAGGAACCGTGCTCGGACTGCTCGGCCCGAACGGGGCGGGCAAGACCACCGCGGTGCGCGTGCTGACCACGCTGCTACGGCCCGACAGCGGCACCGCGCGGGTCGCGGGGGTGGACGTGCTGAAGCACCCCAACGACGTGCGCCGCGCCATCGGCCTCTCCGGTCAGTTCGCCGCCGTCGACGAGTATCTGACCGGCCGCGAGAACCTGCGAATGGTCGGCCAGCTCTATCAGATGAGCGGGCGCGAGGCGAAGGCCCGCGCGGGGGAGCTGCTGGAGCGGTTCAACCTCGCGGACGCCGCGGACCGCCCGGCCAAGACCTACTCCGGCGGCATGCGCCGCAGACTCGACCTGGCGGCCGCCCTGGTCGTCAGCCCGCCGGTGATGTTCATGGACGAGCCGACCACCGGGCTCGACCCGCGCAATCGGCAGGCACTGTGGGACGTCATCCAGGAGTTGGTGGCACAGGGCACCACGCTGCTGCTGACCACGCAGTACCTGGAGGAGGCGGACCACCTCGCCGACGACATCGCGGTGGTCGACCACGGGCGGGTGATCGCCCGCGGCACCTCCGATCAGCTCAAGGCCCAGACGGGCGGCGAGCGGGTGGAGGTGGTGGTGCACGACGGCGAGCACATCCCCACCGCCGTCGGGGTGCTGCGCACCCTCGGGAAGGGCGAGACGACCGTCCAGGGGCACACCCGGAAGGTCACCGTCCCGGTCAGCGGCGGGGCCAAGCTCCTCGCCGAGGTGATCCGCGAGCTGGACGCGCGGGGTGTGGAGATCGACGACATCGGGCTGCGCCGTCCGACCCTGGACGACGTGTTCCTCTCGCTGACCGGGCACACCGCCGAGACCGGCGCCTCCGAGGGCGAGCGGAACGGGGAGGTCGCGCCATGAGCGTGGTACGGAAGACCGGTACGAGCGGTCGCGGCGGCTCCGGCGGGGTCGGCGGGGTCGGCGGTTCGGGCGGCACCGCCATCGTGGCCCCGCGCCCGCGCGGTGGGCCCGTTCAGGCGGTGCGCGACTCGCTCGTCATCGCCCAGCGGAACATCATCCGCATGGCCCGGATCCCCGAAGTCGTCATTTTCGGACTTATCCAGCCGATTATGTTTGTGGTGCTGTTCAGCTACGTATTCGGCGGTTCGATCGCCGTCGGCGGTTCCACCGACCCGTCGGTCTACCGCGAATTCCTTATGGCGGGAATCTTCGCGCAAACCGTCACCTTCGCCACGGCGGGCGCCGGCGCCGGCATCGCCGAGGACATGCACAAGGGCCTCATCGACCGCTTCCGGTCACTGCCGATGGCCCGTGGCGCGGTGCTCACCGGCCGCACCCTCGCCGACCTGGTGCAGACGGCGCTCACGCTGGTGGTGCTGGCCGTCGTCGCGGTCATCGTGGGCTGGCGGGTGCACGAGGGGCTCCTCAAGGCGCTGGCGGGCTTCTGCCTGCTGCTCCTGCTGGGGCACGCGTTCTCGTGGATCGGGGCGCTGATCGGGCTGTCGGTGCGGACCCCGGAGGCGGCCACCTCCGGTGGCCTGATCTGGCTCTTCCCGCTGACCTTCGTCTCCAACGCCTTCGTGCCCGCCGACCGCATGCCCACCGTGCTGCGGCACATCGCCGAGTGGAACCCGTTCAGCGCCACCGTGCAGGCGTGCCGGGAGCTGTTCGGCAACCTCCCGCCCGGCTACCCGGTGCCGGACGCCTGGCCGATGCAGCACCCGATCCAGGCCTCGCTGCTGTGGTCCCTGCTGATCATCGGCTGCTTCCGGACCCTGGCGGTGCGCAAGTACCGCTCGGCCGCCGCGTAGCGCGCGTCGACGGCCGCGCGGGGCGCGCGTCGGCGGGGTCCCGGGTCCCGGGTGTCCGCGGGGCTCCGTGGACACCCGGCGGCGCGCGGGGCCTCCTGACGGCTCCAGGACGCGAGAAACCCCCCGGCGCAAGGCGGCCGGGGGGTCACGCGAACCCGTGTCAGCCGTGGTACGGCTTGGCGTCCAGGATCCGCACGGTGGCGGTCTTCCCGTTCGGCAGCTCGTAGTCGGCGTCCTCGCCGACCTTCTTGCCATTCACACCCGCGCCCAACGGCGACTGCGGCGAGTAGGTCTCGATCTCCGTGCTCGCGTACTCGCGCGACGCCAGCAGGAAGGTGAGGGTGTCGTCCGGGTCGCCGTCGAAGGCGATGGTGACGACCATGCCGGGGGCCACCACACCGGTGTCCGCGGGGGCCTCGCCCACCTTCGCCTTCTCCAGGAGCTGCGTCAGCTGCCGCACGCGGAGTTCCTGCTTGCCCTGCTCTTCCTTGGCGGCGTGGTACCCGCCGTTCTCCCGCAGGTCACCTTCCTCGCGGGCAGCCTCGATCTTCTTCGCGATCTCGACACGTGCGGGACCCGACAGGTACTCCAGCTCGGCCTTGAGCTGGTCGTACGCCTCCTGGGTCAGCCAGGTGACGCTCTCGCTGGTCTGGGTCACAGGTGCTCCTCGTAGGTGCTGGGAATACAAATCAACGCCCTACTCAGAAGGGTGCGCCTTCAAAGCCGGGCGAAACCACGAGCCTAACAATTACGGCGCAAAAGGGGGAGGAGGGCAGCGGAATGAATGCGTATGAAACGCAACAGTCCTGGTCAGAGCGGCGGTGTCGAGAATCACTCGCCCGTGCGCGGAGGCCGATGTCGGACGGGAAGAGAAACCCGACTTCGGACGGGCCGTCGCCGGCGGCGTCGTGTCGACCGCCGTGCGGGCGAGGCGGGCGACATGGAGGGGCGGGGGCGCGGGGAGCGTTCGGAGCGTACGGGAAGGGAATCAGCCGTTCCGCCGCTGGCCGCGCGGAGCCCCCGACGCGGGTTCGCCGCCGCGCGGGCGGCGTACGGGCGGGAGGGCGGCGTACGGCGGGAGGGGCGCGGCGAGGGGGCGGACCGGTGGCGTGGCGCGGATGGCCTGCCGGGACGGGCCGCGGGGGCGGGGTCAGCCGTCGGAGGTGTTCTTGCAGCCGACCAGCTCGGCGTTGGTCCCGCGCTCGGTGGTGTGGATGGTGACGATCTCGTCCACCTGCTCGGTGCGCTGGTCGAAGGTGACGTCGCGGCGGCCGACCTCGGTGCCGTCCTCGGCGCGGGAGCGCAGGGTGCAGACGCCGGTGTCGTCCTTGCCCTTGCGGACCTCCAGGTGCACCTTGACGACGTCGTCCGAGACCACCTGGAAACCGATCAGACGGCCGCTGACGTCCTGGCCTGTGATGTAGGAGTAGCCCGACCAGACGACCACGCCGAGCAGCGCGGTGCCGAGCACCCCGCCGATGATCTTCAGCTTGCGGTCGGCGCGCTCGTCGGCGGACCGGCCGTAGCGGCCCTCCGGCTTGCCCGCTGGCACCGTCGCCATGATCGTTCCTCCTCATGGGGCCCGGAATTATTCGTCCCCGATTTGGGTCACTATAGAAGCCGCCTTCCGCGACGAATCAATGAGGATCGAGCCTTGACTGAGCAGCTGCGACTGATGGCCGTGCACGCCCATCCCGACGACGAGTCGAGCAAGGGCGCGGCCACCATGGCGAAGTACGTGTCCGAGGGGGTGGACGTGCTGGTCGCGACCTGCACGGGTGGCGAGCGCGGCTCCATCCTCAACCCCAAGCTCCAGGGCGACACGTACATCGAGGAGCACATCCACGAGGTGCGCAAGAAGGAGATGGACGAGGCGCGCGAGATCCTCGGCGTCAAGCAGGAGTGGCTGGGCTTCGTCGACTCCGGACTGCCCGAGGGCGACCCGCTGCCGCCGCTGCCCGAGGGGTGCTTCGCGCTCCAGGACGTGGACGAGGCGGCCGGGGCGCTGGTGAAGCTCATCCGCGAGTTCCGGCCGCACGTGATCACCACGTACGACGAGAACGGCGGTTATCCGCACCCCGACCACATCATGACCCACAAGATCTCGATGGTCGCCTTCGACGCCGCCGGTGACCCGGAGAAGTATCCGGGCACCGGCGAGCCGTGGCAGCCGCTGAAGCTCTACTACAACCAGGGCTTCAACCGGCCGCGCACCGTCGCGCTGCACGAGGCGCTGCTGGAGCGCGGCCTGGAGTCGCCGTACGGGGAGTGGCTGGAGCGCTGGAAGTCCTTCCAGAAGCGGGAGCGCACCCTGACCACCTACGTCCCCTGCGCGGACTTCTTCGAGATCCGCGACAAGGCGCTGATCGCGCACCGCACCCAGATCGACCCCGACGGCGGCTGGTTCCGGGTCCCGATGGAGATCCAGAAGGAGGTCTGGCCGACGGAGGAGTACGAGCTGGCCAGGTCCCTGGTGGATACCTCCCTCCCCGAGGACGACCTCTTCGCGGGCATCCGCAACAATTGAGCCCATGATGAGCGCGACCAGCTCCCTGGCCATGACGCACGCGTCCACCGCTTTCCAGCTCGCCAAAGAACTGGACAAGAACAAGGTGACGCCGGGCGTCCTCGGCTTCATCGTGTTCGCGGTGATCGGCGTCGCCGTGTGGTTCCTGATGAAGTCGATGAACAAGCACATGGGGAAGGTGAACTTCGAGGAGCACCCGGAGCCGGCCACGGCCGGCGCGGGCGCGGGCGCCGTGGCGGCGTCCACGGCGGCGAAGCCCTCGAAGGCCACCCCGGACGACAAGAGCGCCTAGCCGGCGCCGGTCGGCGAGAGCCGATCGCGGAACGGCGCGGTCGAACCGTCGGGCCCCGAGCCCCGACGGCCCGGCCGCGCTTCGGCGACGCCGGAGACCGGCGGCCGTGCCCGGAGACCCTCGGCGGTGGTGCTCGGAGACCGGCGGCCGTGACCCGGGGTGGCGGCCATGCCGGTGCTGGGGCCGGGCGGCCATACCTGCGCCTGGGCCCGGCGGCCATGCCCGTGCCGGGGGCCCGGCGGGCCACGCCCATGCCGGGAGCGGCGGTCAAGCCTGCGCCTGGGGCGGCGGCCACGGCTGTGCCTCTGCCTGGGCGGCGGCCATGTCGGGGTGATGCGGCTGGCTGCTGCGTCCCGGCCGTCGCGTGCCTGGCCGCACCTCCCACCAGACCTCGGCCGTAGTCCCGGGCGTCAGCCGTATGTCCGCGCGCCGGGGCGTTCACCCGCCGCCGGGCCGTGGACCTGCCGGCGCGCTGCGCCCGCGCCCGCGCGGCGGGGCGTTCACCCGCCGCCAGGCCGCGGACCGCCCGCGCGCTCCCGCGACGCCCACGCACTCCAGCCGTGCCCGCGCGGCGGGCCGGCTCCGCGCACTGTCCCGGAAGGCTTCCGTGTCACCGGCCCTCCGCGCGGCCGGGCACCCCGGCACCACCGCCCCGGTCCGCTCCGCGCCCCCCGGCGCCCCCACTCCGCTCAGCCGCTCAGCCCGCGCCGAGGTGCCTCACCCCGTCCGCGTAAGGGGCACCCCGGTGCGACGAGGCGGGCACCCGCGGCGACGGGCTTCCGCTGTCTCACCGATCAGTCCCCGACTTCTTGCGGACACTGACTGACCGCAACGGTTCCTAGCGTGATCCACATGGACCACAGCACGGAACAGGACCCGGCGATCACGCCCTTCCGTATCGACATTCCGCAGGCCGATCTCGATGATCTGCGCGACCGGCTGGCACGGACCCGCTGGCCCGACGAACTGCCCGGGGCCGGCTGGGACTACGGCGTCGCCCTGCCGTATCTGAAGGAGCTCGTCGGCTACTGGGCCGATGGTTACGACTGGCGCGCGCACGAGGCCCGACTCAACGGCTTTCCGCAGTTCACCACCGTCATCGACGGCCAGCGGGTGCACTTCCTACACGTCCGCTCCCCGGAGCCCGACGCCACCCCGCTGATCATCACCCATGGCTGGCCCAGCACCGTCAACGACTTCGTGGACATCATCGGCCCGCTCACCGACCCCCGGGCGCACGGCGGTGACCCGGCCGACGCCTTCCATGTCGTCGCGCCCTCCGTCCCCGGCTTCGCCTTCTCCGGACCCACCCGGGAGAAGGGCTGGAACACCGGGCGCATCGCCCGCGCCTGGGCCGAACTCATGCGCCGTCTCGGCTACGAGCGCTACGGCGCCCAGGGCGGCGACTTCGGCGCCATCGTCTCGCCCCAGCTCGGCCGGGTCGCCCCCGAGCAGGTGATCGGCGTGCACGTCAACGCCCTCGCCGACGCCGCGATCGCCACCGGCCCCGAGGAACTGGAGCTGTTGACCGCCGCCGAACGGGAGCAGGCGCTGGCCAACGAAGCGTGGTGGTACGGCCACTCCGGTTACGCCACGCAGATGAGCACCCGCCCGCAGACCGTGGCCTACGCCCTCAACGACTCGCCGGCCGGGCAACTGGCGTGGAACCTGGAATGGTTCGTCGACCACGACCCCACCCGTACGGAGCAGACGCCGGCCGACCGCGACGCCGTGCTGACCAACGTCAGCGCCCTCTGGCTGACCGGCACCGCCGGTTCCGCGGCCCGGCTCTACCGCGAGGCCGGGGCCGACGGCTGGGGCGTGCGCCCGGAGCCCTCGGGGGTGCCCACCGGGGTGGCCAACTTCCTCGGCGACCACGCCATCCGGGGCCTCGCCGCCCTCTCGCACCGCATCACCCACTGGTCCGACATCCCCGCCGGCGGCCACTTCGCCTCGCTCCAGGCCCCCGACCTCCTCGTCGACGACGTCCGAGGCTTCTTCCGCACGCTGCGCTGACCGTCGGCCGAAGGGAGTACGGGACACCGCCGCCGGGCCCGGGGCCCGGCGGCGGCCCGCTTAACCGACCCGCCCACCTCCGCGCAAGGCAGCCGGTGGAGCTGTGGACAACGCGCGCACCACGCCTGTGGACAACACGGGCGGGATCGAGCGGATGCGCGAAGATGGAGGCATGTCCAACCGCTTGGCGCACGAGACGTCCCCCTACCTCCTCCAGCACGCCGAGAACCCGGTCGACTGGCTGCCGTGGTCCGACGAGGCGTTCGCGGAGGCCCGCCGCCGTGCGGTGCCGGTGCTGCTCAGCGTGGGCTATTCGAGTTGCCACTGGTGCCATGTGATGGCGCACGAGAGCTTCGAAGACGAGGAGACGGCCGCCTACCTCAACGAGCACTTCGTGTCCGTGAAGGTCGACCGGGAGGAGCGGCCGGACGTCGACGCGGTCTACATGGAGGCGGTGCAGGCGGCCACGGGGCAGGGTGGCTGGCCCATGACGGTGTTCCTCACCCCCGAGGCCGAGCCCTTCTACTTCGGCACCTACTTCCCGCCCGAGCCCCGCCACGGCATGCCGTCCTTCCGGCAGGTCCTGGAGGGGGTGCGGACGGCATGGGCGGACCGCCGGGACGAGGTGGCCGAGGTCGCCGGGCGGATCGTGCGGGACCTCGCCGGGCGCACCCTGGCCTTCGACGCGCCACACCCGCCGGGCCAGGACGACCTGCACGCCGCGCTGATGGGGCTGGCCAGAGAGTTCGACGCGGTGCGCGGCGGCTTCGGGGGAGCGCCGAAGTTCCCGCCGTCCATGGTGCTGGAGTTCCTGCTGCGGCACCACGCGCGCACCGGTTCCGAGGGCGCGCTCCAGATGGTGCAGGCCACCTGCGAGGCGATGGCCCGCGGCGGCATCTACGACCAGCTCGGCGGCGGCTTCGCGCGCTACGCGGTGGATGGCGGCTGGACGGTGCCGCACTTCGAGAAGATGCTCTACGACAACGCGCTGCTGTGCCGGGTCTACGCCCATCTGTGGCGCGCCACCGGCTCCGACCTGGCGCGTCGTATCGCCCTGGAGACGGCGGACTTCATGGTCCGGGAGCTGCGCACCGATCAGGGCGGCCTGGCCTCCGCGCTCGACGCCGACAGCGACGACGGCAGCGGCGCGCATGTGGAGGGCGCCTTCTACGTCTGGACGCCGGAGCGGCTGCGCGAGGTCCTGGGCGAGGAGGACGGGCGGTTCGCCGAGGGGTACTTCGGGGTGACCGAGGACGGCACCTTCGAGCACGGCACGTCGGTGCTGCAACTGCCGGACGGGGAGCCGCTGGTCGACGCCGCTCGGGTGGCCTCCGTGCGGCAGCGGCTGCTGGAGGCCCGGGAGCGGCGGCCGCGCCCCGGCCGGGACGACAAGATCGTGGCGGCGTGGAACGGGCTGGCCGTGGCCGCGCTGGCCGAGACGGGCGCGTACTTCGACCGCCCCGACCTGATCGAGGCCGCCACCGAGACCGCCGATCTGCTGGTGCGCACCCACATGGACTACCACGGGCGGCTGACCCGCACCTCCCTGGACGGCCAGGCCGGCACCCACGCGGGCGTCCTGGAGGACTACGCCGATGTGGCCGAGGGGTTCCTGGCGCTCGCGGCCGTCAGCGGGGAGGCGGTCTGGGTGGAGTTCGCCGGGCTGCTCCTGGACACGGTGCTGCGACACTTCGCCGCCCCGGACGGCGCCCTGTACGACACCGCCGACGACGCCGAGGCGCTGATCCGCCGCCCCCAGGACCCGACGGACAACGCGGCGCCCTCCGGCTGGACGGCCGCCGCCGGCGCCCTGCTCTCGTACGCGGCCCTCACGGGCTCCAGCCGGCACCGGGAGGCCGCCGAGAGAGCGCTGGGCGTGGTCACCGCGCTGGGGTCGCGCGTGCCCCGGTTCATCGGCTGGGGGCTGGCGGTGGCCGAGGCGGTGTTCGACGGGCCGCGTGAGATCGCCGTCGTCGGCTCGCTGGAGGACCCGGCCACCCGTGCCCTGCACCGGACCGCCCTGCTGGGCACCGCCCCCGGTGCGGTGGTCGCCGTCGGCCCGCCCGGCTCGGAGGAACTGCCGCTGCTGGCGGACCGTCCGCTCTTCAAGGAGCGTCCCGCGGCCTATGTCTGCCGCAACTTCACGTGTGACGCGCCGACAGGGGAGCCCAAGGTGCTGGCCTCACTGATCGTCGGACGGTCCTGAGATCGGCCCGCCCGCCCTGCCCCGCCTGCCCCGTGCATTGACCCGCCCGCCCCGAGCCGCCTGCCTGCCCCGTGCATTGACCCGCCTGCCCCGTGCCTTGGCCGCCTGCCTGACTCGCCTGCCCTGACCCGTCAGGGTGCCGTCAGGGTGCCGACCGGCTGTCACGAGGCCCCGCCGCGTCCTGGCAGGGCCCATGGGGCGCCGCCCGGGGGCCGTGAAAACAGCGGCCCGGGCGGGGCGGGCCCGAAGGCTCACCTCCGCCCGGGCCGGGGCTCGGCTCAGGGGGTGACGGTGCGCTGGCTCAGCCGTGCTGGTAGGCCACCAGCGACACCCCGACGTAGTGCACGACGAAGGCCGCGAGGGTGAAGGAGTGGAACACCTCGTGGAAGCCGAACCAGCGCGGTGAGGGGTTCGGCCGCTTGGTCCCGTAGATCACCGCGCCGATGCTGTAGAGCACACCGCCGACGATGATCAGGACCATGACGGCGATGCCGCCGGTGCGCATGAAGTCGGGGAGGAAGAAGACCGCCGCCCAGCCCAGCGCTATGTAGCAGGGGGTGTAGAGCCAGCGCGGGGCGCCGACCCAGAAGACCCGGAAGGCTATCCCGGCCAGCGCGCCGGCCCAGACCAGCCACAGCAGCAACTGCTGCTTGCCCTCCGGCAGAAGCAGCAGCGTGAAGGGCGTGTAGGTGCCCGCGATGATCAGGAAGATGTTCGCGTGGTCCAGCCGGCGCAGCACGGCCGAGGCCCGCGGGCCCCAGTCGCCCCGGTGGTAGAGCGCGCTCACCCCGAACAGCGCACAGGCCGTCAGGGTGAAGATCGCGCAGGCCAGGCGCCCGCGCGGGCTGTCGGCGAGGGCGGTCAGAATCACGCCCGAGATCAGGACGGCCGGAAACATCCCGGCATGCAGCCACCCTCGCAGTCTCGGCTTGAGCGGCATCGGTAGGGCCGTCTCCCCTAGGGGGGCGGCCAGTTCGGATCCTCCCGGGAGGGAGTCCACGGCGGCGTCGGGCGCGGTGGCAGTCATGGCGTAATGCTACCTACGCCACCGTAGGTTACGGCCCGGTATCGAGTGGTGATGGTCACGGAGGTGCCCTCTGGACAGATCGGCTGAGGGGTCGGATGATCAAATGAGCGCGGTCGGCACCGGATGAGCTGTGCATCCGGGTCGCAGCCCCCAAGGGGTAGCTGTCTCCATATCGGATATACGTGCACATATCCGCCCAAACCCTCAAGACATCACGCCGGAACACCCATCCGGCGGAACGGAGCGATCGTGGCGCGCAGCAATGCGGCTCCCCTCACCCCTGGCACCCTTCCCACCCGCCACCAGGAGCTGATCGCCTGGGTCGAGGAGATCGCCGCCCTCACCCAGCCCGACGAGATCGTGTGGTGTGACGGGTCCGAGTCCGAGTACGAGCGCCTGTGCGAGGAGCTCGTCGCCAAGGGCACCTTCAAGCGGCTCGACCCGATCAAGCGCCCCAACTCGTACTACGCCGCGTCCGACCCCAGCGATGTGGCGCGCGTCGAGGACCGGACCTTCATCTGCTCCGAGAAGGAGGAGGACGCCGGTCCGACCAACCACTGGAAGAGCCCGGCCGAGATGCGCGAGGTCTTCGCCGGCGAGAAGGGCGTCTTCCGCGGTTCGATGCGCGGCCGCACGATGTACGTCGTGCCCTTCTGCATGGGGCCGCTGGGCTCGCCGCTGTCCGCCATCGGCGTCGAGATCACCGACTCGGCGTATGTCGCCGTCTCCATGCGCACCATGACCCGGATGGGCCAGCCGGTCCTCGACGAGCTCGGCGAGGACGGCTTCTTCGTCCGCGCGGTGCACACCCTCGGCGCCCCGCTGGAGCCCGGGCAGGCCGACGTCCCGTGGCCGTGCAACACCACCAAGTACATCTCGCACTTCCCCGAGAGCCGCGAGATCTGGTCCTACGGCTCCGGCTACGGCGGCAACGCGCTGCTGGGCAAGAAGTGCTACGCGCTGCGCATCGCCTCCGTCATGGCGCGGGACGAGGGCTGGCTCGCCGAGCACATGCTGATCCTCAAGCTGACCCCGCCGCAGGGCGAGGCCGCCGGCCCGAAGTACATCGCCGCCGCCTTCCCCTCCGCCTGCGGCAAGACCAACCTCGCCATGCTGGAGCCCACGATCCCCGGCTGGACCGTGGAGACCATCGGCGACGACATCGCCTGGATGCGCTTCGGCGAGGACGGCCGGCTGTACGCGATCAACCCCGAGGCGGGCTTCTTCGGCGTCGCGCCGGGCACCGGCGAGCACACCAACGCCAACGCCATGAAGACCCTGTGGGGCAACTCGGTCTTCACCAACGTCGCGCTCACCGACGACGGCGACGTGTGGTGGGAGGGCATGACCGAGGAGAAGCCCGCTCATCTGACGGACTGGAAGGGCAACGACTGGACCCCGGACAGCGAGACCCCGGCGGCCCACCCCAACGCCCGGTTCACCGTC
The DNA here is from genome assembly GCF_007595705.1 of Streptomyces sp. SAJ15. GTDB lineage: Bacteria > Actinomycetota > Actinomycetes > Streptomycetales > Streptomycetaceae > Streptomyces. Next base: position 533,034 of record NZ_NISY01000001.1, read on the forward strand.
CCGGCCGGGCAGTGCCCGATCATCGCGCCCGAGTGGGAGGACCCCAAGGGCGTGCCGATCTCGGCCATCCTCTTCGGCGGCCGGCGCGCCAGCGCCGTCCCGCTGGTCACCGAGTCCTTCGACTGGCAGCACGGCGTCTTCCTCGGCGCCAACGTCGCCAGCGAGAAGACCGCCGCCGCCGAGGGCAAGGTGGGCGAGCTGCGCCGGGACCCGTTCGCCATGCTGCCGTTCTGCGGCTACAACATGGGCGACTACATGGGCCACTGGGTCAAGGTCGGCAAGGACGCCGACGCGGCCAAGCTGCCGAAGATCTACTACGTCAACTGGTTCCGCAAGGACGACGCCGGCCGCTTCGTCTGGCCCGGCTTCGGCGAGAACAGCCGGGTGCTGAAGTGGATCGTCGAGCGCCTGGAAGGGAAGGCCGAGGGCGTCGAGACCCCGATCGGCATCCTGCCGACGCGGGACGCGCTGGACACCGAGGGCCTGGACCTGGCCGAGGCCGACCTCGACTTCCTGCTCACCGTGGACAAGGAAGTCTGGCGTGAGGAGGCGGCGCTGGTCCCCGAGCACCTCAACACCTTCGGCGACCACACGCCCAAGGAGATGTGGGACGAGTACCGCGCGCTGGTCGAGCGTCTGGGCTAGACGCCACACCGGGCCACCCGCCCGGACCCGGGTCGGGCGGGCCGGGCGGGTGAGGTCGAGGCGGGGTCCCGCGCACCGCGCGGGGCCCCGCCCCAGCCTGTGCGCCTAGGCCGCCAGGCCGATCGCCGAGGCGTGGGAGGTCATGCGCTCCGCCGCCAGGGCCGCGCCCTGGTGGTCGGCGAGCGAGGTGGCGACGACCAGGGCCTGGCCGGCCAGGGTGTGGGCGCGCTGGTGGAGCGCGGTGAGGCGCGCCGGGGCGTCGGTCCCGGCGCCGGGCGTCGGCGCGGCCCGCAGCGGCGCCCGCCCGGCGCGCAGCCGCGCCACCTGCGCGGCGACCCGCCGGGCGGCGTCGTCGAGGGCCGGGTCGGGCGCCAGGGCGCGCAGCTCGTCGGTCACGGTCAGCAGCGCCGTCAGATGCCCGGCGAGCCTGATCTCCAGCTCCTCCTCGCGGGAGCGGTGCGGAAAGTCGGGCACGGCGGCCATGGCGTGGACCGACTTGGTGCGGATCGGTTCGTACATGGATGGCCTCCAAAGGTTCAGGAGGCCATCCTAACTTAGACGCTGTCTAAAGTTGAGTCTGCTACAGCGATCTCTTCGGCTGCGGAGCGTCACCGGGGTACGGCGAAGGCCCGGCCGGAAGGGCCGGGCCTCGATCGTCGCGAGCGTTCGCGGAACGCTACGGCTGGCCGTAGCCGTCCAGGAAGTTACCGATCCGGGTCACCGCGTCGGCCAGGTCCTTGGCCGCCGGGAGGGTGACGATGCGGAAGTGGTCCGGCTCGGGCCAGTTGAAGCCGGTGCCGTGCACGATCATGATCTTCTCGGCGCGCAGCAGGTCCAGCACCATCTGGCGGTCGTCCTTGATCTTGTAGACCGCCGGGTCGAGCCTGGGGAAGGCGTACAGCGCGCCCTTGGGCTTCACGCAGCTGACCCCGGGAATCTGGGTGAGCAGCTCGTACGCCACGTCGCGCTGCTCCAGCAGCCGGCCGCCCGGCAGGGTCAGGTCGTGGATCGACTGCCGGCCGCCGAGGGCGGTGGCGATCCCGTGCTGGGCCGGCATGTTGGCGCACAGCCGCATGTTGGCCAGGATGGTCAGGCCCTCGATGTAGCTGGCGGCGTGCGCCTTGGGGCCGCAGACCGCCAGCCAGCCGCTGCGGTAGCCGGCCACCCGGTACGCCTTGGACATGCCGTTGAAGGTCAGGGTCAGCAGGTCGGGGGCGATGGCGGCGGTGGGGGTGTGGGTGACGTCGTCGTAGAGGATCTTGTCGTAGATCTCGTCGGAGCAGACGATCAGGTTGTGCCGGCGGGCGATCTCGGTGATCCCGCGCAGCAGCTCGTCGTCGTAGACCGCGCCCGTGGGGTTGTTCGGGTTGATGACGACGATGGCCTTGGTGCGGTCGGTGACCTTGCGCTCGATGTCGGCCAGGTCCGGGTACCAGTCGGCCTGCTCGTCGCACCGGTAGTGCACCGCCGTGCCGCCGGCGAGCGAGACCGAGGCCGTCCACAGCGGATAGTCGGGGGCCGGGACGAGCACCTCGTCGCCGTCGTCGAGCAGCGCCTGCATCGACATCTGGATCAGCTCGGAGACGCCGTTGCCGAGGTAGACGTCCTCGACGTCCAGCTCGATGCCCTTGGTCTCGTAGTGCTGCACCACCGCGCGCCGGGCGGACAGCAGCCCCTTCGCGTCGCCGTAGCCGTGCGCGTCGCCGAGGTTGCGCAGCATGTCCTCGAGGATCTCCGGCGGGCAGTCGAAGCCGAAGGCCGCCGGGTTGCCGGTGTTGAGCTTGAGGATGCGGTGACCTGCCGCTTCCAGTCGCATCGCCTCCTCAAGCACCGGACCCCGGATCTCGTAGCAGACATTGGCGAGCTTCGTGGACTGGATCACCTGCATGTCGGCCACCTTACGGGGGCGCTCCGGGCCCCGCGCGGTGTTTCTCGCCACCCGGAGCCGTGGGCGGAACTCAGAATTCCGCCGGGCGCGCCGCTCCCCGCCCCCGCGCGGTCCGGCGTACCGTGCGCCCCGCGAGCGCATCCGTACGGCGTCCGCCTTCGATGACCAAGCGTCCCGCGATCAGGACATAAGGGATGCCGGTTGGAAGGGCCCGAGGAGCTTCGAAAGTGGCGCCGGTCGCGACGGCGTCGGAACCGAAGAGCACCAGGTCGGCGCGGTGGCTCTCGCCGGATCAGGCCCCGATCCGGCAGCCGCGGCCGGGCCGCCGTACGGGACGTGAGATGCGCCACGCACTCCTCCAGGGACAGCACCCCGGCTCCCGGACGCCTCTCATGGGAGAGGCCGTCGCGAAGGTCGGAGGCCGCCGGGGCGCCCCGGCGGCGGCCGGTGCGCCCCGGAGGGCACGGAGCGCGGCAAAAGAATCAGAAGAAGGTGCGGATGTAGTCCGTCACCGTGCCGTCCGCCTCCACCAGCGGGATCAGCGGCCACTTCTCGAAGGTCGTGCACGGGTGCGACAGGCCGAGCGCCACCCAGTCGCCGACCTCCAGCTCCGCCCCGGCCGCCTCCTCCGCGCCCTCCTCGATGCGCAGCCACGCGTGTTGGTCCGAGAGGCCGCTGACGGTGATGCCGGTGGCCGGCCGCACCTCGCCGGTCCGCGCGGAGCGCACCAGCCGCGGCGCGGGCAGGTGCAGGTCGTACGCGACGTCCCGCTTGCCCGCGTTGACGAACGCCTGCTCCGCGGTGGGCCGGGAGATCACCTGCGCCCACAGCCGGAAGGCCGGGTGCAGGGCGCCCTCCTCGGGGACCCGGTTGAAGGGCGTCCGCTCCTCGTAGTGGCCGTCGTCATGGGAGATGTACGCGCCGGACCGCAGCAGCTTGAAGACCGGGCGGGACAGGGTGGGGATCTCGGCGAAGACGTCCGCGACCGCGTCGAACCACTCGCTGCCGCCCGCGCTCACGACGATCTCGTCCCGCTCGCCCAGCTCCGCGAAGTGGCCCGCCTTGTCCAGGTCGGCGGCGAGCGCGACCAGCCGGCGCAGCCAGGCCCGCACCCGCTCGCCGTCGGCCTGCGGCACCTGGGCCTCGTATCCGGCGACGCCCACCAGCCGCAGCGTGGGCGCGGCCGCCACCGCGGCCGCGACCGCCGCGCCCTCCGCCTCGGTGCGCACGCCGGTGCGCGCGACCTCGCCCGCTCCCAGCTCGATGACCACCTCGACCGGGCGCCGGGCTGCGGCCTCGCGTAGCGCCGCGTCCATCAGCTCGACGCCGCGCACCGAGTCGACGTAGAGGACGCAGCGGAAGTCGGGGTCGGCGTCGAGCTCCGCCGCCAGCCAGGCCAGGGCCGCCGCGTCCACCACCTCGTTGGCGAGGAAGATCCGCTGTACGCCGAAGGCGCGGTAGACGCGCACCTGGTGCGGGACGGCGGCGGTGATGCCCCAGGCGCCCCGCTCCAGCTGACGCGCGAACAGCTCGGGCGCCATGGTGGTCTTGCCGTGCGGGGCGAAGGCGAGCTCGTGCCGCTCCGCGTAGGTCTCCATCAGCGCCAGGTTGTGCTCCAGCGCCTCGGCGGACAGGGCCAGCACGGGGGTGGTGAAGCCGCCGCTGAACAGCGAGCGACGCTCGGCGGCGAGCTCCCCGACGGTCAGCCCGTCGGCGTTCGGCGGGAGCCCCTTGAAGCGGTGGTCCACCCGGGTGTCGGCCAGGGCGCCGGCCAGCCGGGCGACGCGCTGCGCGTCGCCGTCGTCCGCGGGCTTCTCGGTGGAGTGCGCGGCGGAGTGCCCGGCGGAGTGCGCGGCGGCCAAGGGAGCCTCCCATAAGAGCTGAATTGCACCATGTGCGACGGTCATTGCATGTGTCGCTTATGGCTGTCTAACATCCCGGCAAGTGCCAGGTCAACGGCGGTCCCGCCCGCGCGGGAGCGCGGTTCCGGGGCCCCTCGGCGACACCGAGCGGCCCGGTGCGGGGCCGCCCGCCTTCGCCACGCGGCGAGACGGGCGGCCGGTCGCCGCTACGGCCAGCGGACGACGGTCCGCCCGCACGGCTGGCGGCAGGCGGGTGCGTCGTCGGGCGGCGGGTGCCCGGCCAGGGCGTGGCACAGCGCCGCGTGGAGCTGCTCCGCCTCGGCGGCCGTCAGCGTCAGCGGGGCCACGGCGACGGGCTTCCCCGCGTGGCTGATCGGGAACGACAGCGTGACGTCGCCCTCTTCGGTGCGGCTGGGACGTCGTTCGGGCACGGGCCCGATACGCCAGCGCGACGACGGCAGGCTCATCGCCACACCCCCGGCTCGAACCGGTATGGGCGCGTGATGATCTCCCGATAGGCGAGGTGCCCGGGGTGGGCTTTCAGGTGCGCCACGGCCCACTCCGTGCCGCCCTCACCACTGCCGTGCGGCGCGCTGTGGTCCCCGCAGTCCGCGCACTGCATGGTGAACGAGTGTGGTTCGGCCTCCGGCCGGCGGTCCAGGCCGATGGTGTGCTCGCGAAACCGGTACGTGACGCGCCGCGCGCCGCTCTGGGGCCCCAGGTGCCGGCGGATCCGCTCGGCCAGATCGTCCCCGCGCCGACCGAGATCGGCGAGGCTGGGCTGCTCCCGGTCCCTGTCCTGTCGCTCCCCGCTCACCGGACCACCGCCGCTACTCGCATGCGGCGCGGCATGGCGTGCCGGGGCCCGCCGGCCCGGTGCCGCCCGGGCGGGGGCAGAAGCAAGCCCAGCAGCGGTTCGAAGATCGTTCGGATATGGTCTCTCACGTCGTCAACTCCCTTGAAGTTGATGGCCACGCCCCGGGGCCGGCTGCACGGTCGCCGGGGTCTTCTGCGTCCCGGCACCCCATTGAGGCGGGTGTGACTGTGTGTAGTGCAAGCGTTGCGCGCTGCGCGTACGCTCGCTAGAGGGAGAAGCTGGACTGGCTCAACCGTCCAAAGCGCAAGGGGAGTTCCGTTGAGCGTCGAGAGTGACTACGTAAACCCGAGTGACCCGACTTCCTCACCACTGGCGCACTTCGGTGCCGAGGTACGCCTGGAGCGCGAGCGGAACGGCTTGTCCCGGCAGGAGCTGGGCAAGGAGGCGCACTGTGGGTACTCGCTCGTCGCGAAGATCGAAGCGGGCCAGCGCGTGCCCACGCTGGACTTCGCCGAGGCATGTGACCGGCTGTTCCCGCACTCGGGTGGCCGGTTCGCCAGGCTGGCGCCGCTGGTGCTGCGCTACGCGTACCCGCCGTGGTTCCGCAAGTACGTCGAGCTGGAGGGCAACGCGTCGGCCATCCGCATGTTCCACTGCCAACTTGTCCCTGGGATCGCGCAGACGGAGGACTACGCCCGAGCCATCTTCCGTGGAGCCCGCGCGAGCAACGTCGAGGACCTTGTGACAGCGCGCATGGAGCGGCAGCGCGTCCTCACCCGCGAGGTCCCGCCCGCGCTCTGGATGATCCTTGACGAGGTGATCCTCAAGCGAACCATCGGCGATGCCCGCATCATGCGAGAGCAGCTCAAACGGCTTCGCGACCTGGCGGAAACCCCGCCGCACATGGTCCAGATCGTGCCGGAAGCGAAGAGTGCCTACTCGTGTTGGTGCGGCCCGCTCACAGTCCTGTCGTTCGATGAGGGCGCCGACGTCGTGCACGTGGATGGCGTCCCGAAGGGCTACCTGCTCGTCGAAACGGAAGACGTCGCCGAGGCGAACCGCGCCTACGATCTCCTCCAGGCATCGGCACTGCCGCCATACGAGTCGGCCCCTCTCATTGACTCCATCTTGAAGGACACGCACTGATGACCAGCCCAACCCGCATACATGAATCCGCCTGGCGCAAGTCCAGCTATAGCTACGGCAACGGGGGCGAATGCGTCGAGGTGGCTGACGGCATCCCCGGTGTCGTCCCCGTCCGCGACAGCAAGCACCCAGACGGCCCGGCCCTCGTGTTCAGCGCCGCCGCCTGGGCGTCCTTCGTCGGGGCCGTCGGGCGCGGCGAGACGCCGGCTCGCTGAACCACCCCAGCAGCCACCAAGGAGGGCGGCCCCGAGCGCGGGGCCGCCCCCCTGTCACGTACGAGCGTGCGTCACCTCGCCGCGCAGTACTGCTGCTCCTTGCCGATGGACCGGTACATGCAGTCCGCGTTCTCCAGCAGTTGGAGCACCGCGTCCCGGTTCCGGGCGGTCTCCCGCTCGATCACCTCGTCGGGCGGGTAGAAGCCGCCGCCCCCGCCGCGCGGGTACATCTCGAAGGTGTAGCCGAAGATCTTCTGGTTGCCCCACAGCCAGTCGTCGATGGTGCCGTCGGTGATGTAGAGGTCGCTGGACTGCTCGGGGGTGTAGCCGTTGCTGGCGGCCATCTTGCGGCCGACGGTGGCGAAGGCGTCGTGGTCGTCCTGGGTCAGGCCCGGGGCGGTGTCGTTGTACGTGTAGCCGAACGGCCAGAGCACCAGTTCGCTGTAGGTGTGGAAGTCGATCGCCGCCTTGATCTGCTGCTTCCCGCCGACCACCCGGGTGCGCACGAAGTCGGCGACGACCTTCACCTCGGGGGCGGACTCGGCGGCGGTGCCGCGGTAGGTGTCGGAGCCGGTCGAGCCGGAGGAGCCGCCGCAGCAGCCCCACTTGAAGTTCCAGTTGCGGTTCATGTCGGTGCCGACCGAGGAGGAGCCGGAGTTGGGCTGCCGGTTCTTGCGCCAGCTGCGGTAGGAGCCGGTGGCGATGTCGTACTCGCCGCCGTCCGGGTTGAGGTCCGGCACGATCCAGATCTCGCGGCCGTTGACGGCGCCGGTGACCCGGGAGTCCTTCCCGTAGCCCTGGGTGAACTCGCGGAGCAGGTACAGCGCCATCTCCACCGTGAGGTGCTCGCGGGCGTGCTGGTGGTGGGTGAACAGCACCTCGGGCTCGGCCTCGTCGGTGCCCACGTTGTCGCTGATCTTGAGGGCGACGAGGTCGCGGCCCTGGTACGACTTGCCGATCACGCGCTTGCTCAGGATGTTCGGGTACTTCGCGACCGCGGCGTCGATCTCGGCGGTCATCTCCGCGTAGGTGTGGTACTTCGAGTCGGCGGGCGGGAAGTCGAAGGGGCGTACGGCCTTGCCGCCGGTGCGGGCCGGGGGCCCGGGCAGCGCGGTCAGCCGGTGGCCGAGCGCCCGTAGCGCCCTGGCCTGGGCGGCGTCGGCGGTGATCACCAGGGAGCGGGCGTCCACCTCGTCGATGGAGACGCCGGTGGAGGCGATGGCGGTGCGCTGGGCGGCGGTGGTCCGGCCCGCCACCTCGTACTGCCGCTGCGTCTCCTCGGCCCGGGTCGTGGGGGACGCCGGCGCAGGGTCGGAGTCGTCGGCCTGGGCGACGAGCGGCGCGCCGAGCGCGAGTGCGAGCACGGCCGCCAGCGCGGTGGCGCGTCTGCCGGCCCTTCCGCGTATGCGAAGTCGCATGAGGTCTCCTGAGGGGGGTGAAAGGTGCGACTGCGCTCAGTGTTCGGCCATGGGCATGACAGGGTCAAGAGTGGCGGGGTGCTCGGAATCCGCCAACTTCCGTCCGGCTTCCGTGCGTTGGATTGCCGCACGGCCCGCCGAGACCAACAATGCGCATGTCAAAACCGAACCACTTCGGTGTGGAGAGGAACCCCCCATGAAGAGACCTCTCGTCGGTGCGCTCGCGACGCTGCTCCTCGCCGGCGCCTCACTCGTCGGCGCGGGCACCGCCCAGGCCGTCGCCCCGAACCCCGCCCCCGACCGGGCCCCGGCCGCCCAGCGCGCGGAGGCCAAGGGCAAGGCCGTCGACTTCGCCGGCACGGTGGCGCTGAGCAACTGTTCCGGTTCGGTGGTGCGGCTGCCGAACTCCGTCGACACCGACCCCGCCCTCGTCCTGTCCAACGGTCACTGCCTGGAGGGCGGGATGCCCGCCGCGGGCCAGGTCATCGTCGACCGGGCCTCCAGCCGGTCCTTCACCCTGCTCAACTCCTCCGGAAGCGGCGTCGGAACGCTGCGCGCCACCAAGGTCGCGTACGCCACCATGACCGACACCGACATATCGCTGTACCAGCTGAGCTCCACCTACGCCCAGATCAAGCAGCGCTACAAGATCGACGCGCTGAGCCTCTCCGCCGACCACCCGGTGCGGGGCACCGCCATCAAGGTGGTGTCGGGATACTGGAAGCGGATCTACACCTGCGACATCGACGGCTTCGTGTACCGGATGCGTGAGGGCTCGTGGACCTGGAAGGACTCGGTCCGCTACACCCCCTCCTGCAACACCATCGGCGGCACCTCCGGCTCGCCCGTCGTCGACGCCGCCACCGGCAAGGTCGTCGCCGTGAACAACACGGGCAACGAGGACGGCGAGCGGTGCACGGTCAACAACCCGTGCGAGGTCGACGAGAGCGGCAATGTCACGGTCCGCCGGGGCATCAACTACGCCCAGCAGACCTATCTCGTCGCCGCCTGCGTCGGCACCGGAAACAAGATCGACCTCAACCGGCCGGGCTGCGTGCTGCCCCGGCCCTGACCCGTCGCCTGACGAAGGTGCCCGCCCCTCGCGGGGCGGGCACCGTGGCGCGTCGGGGCGGACCCTCCGCTACGGCAGTCCGTGGACATGCGGGCCGACCGCGCCCGACCAGGTGTTGCCGGCGGTGGCGTCCCAGTTGGTGGACCAGGTCATCGCGCCGCGCAGCCCCGGATAGGTCTTCGCGGGCTTGAAGGAGCCGCAGCCGGTGCCCCGGGTGAGGCAGTCCAGCGCGTTGTTCACCACCGACGGGGCGACGTGGCCGCCGCCGGCCGCGCGGGTGGACGCGGGGGTGCCGAGCCCGACCTGGGACGGGTCGAGTCCCCCTTCGAGCTGGACGCAGGCCAGGGCGGTGAGGAAGTCCACGGTGCCCTGGGAGTAGACCTTGCCGTCGCAGCCCAGCATGGAACCGCTGTTGTAGTACTGCGTGTTGACGACGGTCAGGATGTCCTTGATGTTGAGCGCGGTCCGGAAGTACGCGTTGGACGTCGACTGCATGTCGATGGTCTGCGGGGCCATGGTGATGACCAGCTTCGGCCCGGCCTTCTGCGACAGCGAGCGCAGCGCCTGGGTCATGTAGGTGGCGTTGAGGCCGTTCTCCAGGTCGATGTCGACCCCGTCGAAGCCGTACTCCCGCATCAGCGCGTGGACGCTGTCGGCGAAGTTGGCGGCGGAGGCGGCGTCGTTGACGCCGACCGTGCCGCGCTCGCCGCCGACCGAGATGATCACCGACTTGCCCGCCGCCTGTTTGGCCCTGATGTCGGCCTTGAACTGGGCGACCGTGTAGCCGCCGAGCCCGGCCGAGTCGAGGTTGAAGGTGACGGCCCCGGGCCGGCTGGTGGCGTCGGCGAAGGCCACCGCGATGATGTCGTAGTTCGGCTGGACGTCGCTGAGCCGCTGCACGGTGGCGCCGTTGTCGAAGTTCTGCCAGTAGCCGGTCACCGCGTGCCGGGGCACGGTCGGCCCGCCGCCGCCCTCCGTGGTCGTCGCCGTGACCGGGGCGGACTTCGGCGACTCGCCGGCGGCGTTGGTCGCGGTCACCTCGAACCGGTACGAGGTCTTGGGCGTCAGTCCGGTCACCGTCGCCGAGGTCCCGCTCACCGCCCGCACCTTCGTCCCGTCGCGGTAGACGTGGTAGCCGGTGGCCCCGCCGACCGGGCTCCAGGACAGGTCGACCGAGGTGGCGGTGGCGGTGCCCGCCGCCAGGCCGGTGGGCGCGCCGGGTATCGGCTCGCCGGGGTCGCCCCCGCCCGGCCCGCTCAGGCTGATGTCGTCCGCGTGGTACGCCGGCTGCCCGTACCAGCCGTGGGTGTAGACGGTCACCGAGGTGGTGTTCGGGCCGGTGGTGAAGGACGTGGACAGCTGCTGCCAGCCGGGCGCGGAGGCGGTCCAGGTCGACACGTCGGTGGTCCCGGTGCCGCCGGCGCCCAGATAGACGTACGAGCCCTGGACCCAGGCGCTGAGGGTGTACGAGGAGCCGGGCTCGACGCTCACCGTCTGGGAGCACCGGGCGTTGTCGGTACCGGCCGGCGTCGCCTTCAGCGCGGCCGAGCCGCCGTGTACCGGGCTGCCGACCGTGGTGCCGCTGTCGCCCGAACAGGTCCAGGCGCTCAGGCCGTTCTCGAAGCCCGGGTTCCGGGCGAGGTTGGGGTCGGCCGCGGCGCGGGCCGGCCCGCCGAGCGCGACGAGGCCCGCGACCGCCAGGGTGCCGGCGGCACCGGCCGCCAGGGCCCGGGTCAGTCGTCGGCGGACGAGGGCGGCTGCGGGGAATCCGGCGCGTGGCGCACGGTCCATGACTGCCTCCGTGGGGGAGTGGTGATGCGGGGGGTGAAGGAGAGGAACTCGCTTACGGTGGCCACCGTTTGGCCGATAAAGTTGGTCCAGACCAATCGGGTTGTCAAGGCTTGTGGACGAGACCGTTGGCCTGTTCTCTCCCGCCGCATTCGTGGATAAAGTGCTGCTGCACCAGCACAGGGCAGTATCGACCTGCGGCCGCCGCTCGCCCCGGCGCCCGAAGTGAACGGGGTAGCCGACGTGCCCACCGCGATTGCCGTCACCAGCCGGGAGTTGGTGCTGCCACCGACCTTCGGTCACGCGCTGCCGGACGGTCAGACGCCGTCCGGCGTCGTCCTGCCGCACCCCGACGCCCAGTCCCTGGACACCGCGCTCGCCGAGACCGCCGCCCTCCTCGACCAGCAGGGCTATCTGGTGGTGCTCTACCCCGCCGCGTCCCCCGCGCCCCTGGTGCGGCGGCTGCACACCGTGCGCTCCCTGCTGGAGAGCGACCGCATCGCGCTGCTCGCCCTGGACCTGCCACCGCTGGCGGTGGGCGTGCTCGCCCGACAACTGCGCCAGCTCTCCGTCGCCGACTTCAGCCCCGGGGTACTGGGCTGCGCGGCCCGGCTGCTGGCGCACTACATCCACGCGGGCGCCCAACTCGGCTCGGTCGCCCGTCTCGACCGGGTGCCCGTCGGGCTGGGCTCACACGTCAGGTCCTGGGTGCCCGGCACCCGGTTCGGGGTGATCGCCCACCCCACCCCGCGGCTGGTCACGGTGGGCGGCGGGGCGGACGAGCCGCCCGCCCCCGGCTACGCCACCCAGCTGACGCTCGCCCGCGGACAGCACGGCGGCCACGGCGCCGACTGGATCACCGGCACGCTGGCCTCCGGCTGGCGGGTCACCGGTGTCCAGGAGGTGGAGCTGCCCGGCGAGTCGCCCCGCTGGTGGGGCACCGGCCGGCTGACCGAGTTCGCCGCGGCCATTCCCGACCTGTCCGTCCTCTACCAGCTGGTGGCCTCCGTACGGCGGGAGGAGTGCCACTGGTGCGGCCTCGAACTCATCGGGGACCGCTGCGCGTTCTGCTCCTGCCCGGTGCCCCGCTCCGACCCGGCGCCCGCCCTCGCCCCGGCCGCCCGACCCGCCCTGACCAGCCACTGACGTCCCGTTCCCGAACGAGGTTGCCCGTCCATGAATGCTCGCCAGCGCCGCGGAGTGATCCTGCTGCTCCTGTCGGTCCTGTGCGCCGTCGGCGCGTTCGCCGGAGTGCTGTCCGTGATCAACGACGTGGAGTCGAAGGTCGGCCCCGAGACCACCGCGTACAAGCTCAAGACGGACATCCCCGCCTACGAGACGCTGGACGCGGGCGAGTTCGAGAAGGTCTCCATGCCCGAGCGATGGCTGCCGGACACCGCCGTCACCGACCTCGCCGAGCTCCGCGGGAAGATCGCCGTCACCCCGCTGCGCAAGGGCTCGCTGCTCCAGGCCGACATGATCGTGGATCGCCCCGCCCTCCGAGCGGGCCAGCAGGAGATCGCCATCATGATCGACGCGGCCACCGGCGTCGCGGGCAAGATCAGGCCGGGGGACCAGGTCAACATCTACGCCACCTTCGAGGGCCGGAAGCAGGACGACAAGCCGGTCTCCAAGCTCATCGTCTCGACCGCCCGGGTCATCGACGTCGGCGAGCTCACCGCCCTGGAGCCGGACCGCGACGAGCGCCGCCGGCTGGACAAGGCGGTGCCCATCACCTTCGCCCTGGACACCCGGGACGCCCAGCGGGTCGCCTACGCCGAGTCCTTCGCCTCCCATGTCCGACTGGCGCTCATCGCCCCCGGAGGCGCCCCCGACCCCGTCGACCCCGCCGACCGCACGTACACCCTCGACGCCGACAAGTAGCAGGAGGCGGCCACGGTGACCATCACAATCCTTCCGGCTGTCGGCGAACCGGACGCCGCCCGCGCGGTCGGCGGACTGCTCGGCCAGCTCCCCGACGTCGAGCCGCTCGCCCCGGTCGGCGACTCGACCCGACTGCTGGACACGCTCGCCTCGCTGGCCGCGGCCTCGGTGGAGGAGCTGCCGCAGGTCGTGCTGGTGCACGAGCGGATCGGACCGGTGCCGGCGCTGGAGCTGATCCGCGAGGTGGCGCTGCGCTTCCCGGCCGTGGGCGTGGTGCTGATGACCGCGGACGCCGGCCCCGCGCTCTACTCCGCCGCCATGGACTCCGGCGCCCGCGGGCTGGCCGCGCTGCCCCTGACCTACGACGAGCTGGCCGCGCGCGTGCACGCCGCGGCCCAGTGGGCCCGGGGGGTCCGCCGCCATCTGGGAGGCGGCGGCGACCCGCTGGCCGCGGCCCGACCGGGCGGGCGGCTGGTCGCCGTCGTCGGCGCCAAGGGCGGCGTCGGCACCACCGTCACCGCCGTCCAACTGGCCCTCGCCGCCCGGTCCGCCGGCCGCAGCGTGGCGCTGGTCGACATGGACCTCCAGTCCGGGGACATCGCCTCCTACCTCGATGTGCAGTTCCGCCGCTCCATCGCCGACCTGGCGCAGATCGCCGACATCACTCCGCGCGTGCTCCAGGAGGCGGTCTTCACCCACCAGACCGGGCTCGGGCTGCTGCTGGCGCCTGGGGAGGGCGAGCGCGGCGAGGAGGTCGGCGAGACCGCGGCCCGCCAGATCATCGGCGCGCTGCGGGCCCGCTTCGAGGTCGTCGTCGTGGACTGTGGCACGCAGATCACCACGGCCGGCGCCGCCACCATCGAGATCGCGGACACCGCGCTGCTGGTCACCACCCCGGACGTGGTCGCCGTGCGCGCCACCAAGCGGATGGTCCGACTCTGGGACCGGCTCCAGATCCGCAAGGCGGAGGAGACCCTCACCCTGGTCAACCGGCACACCCGCGGCGCCGAGATCCAACCCGCCCTGGTGGAGCGGGCCACCGGCACCCGGTGCGCCCGCACCTGCGTCCCCGCCGGCTACAAGGAGCTGCAACCGGCCGTCGACTCCGGCCGGATGCACGACCTCGATGCCAAGTCCACGGTCCGACAGGCGCTGTGGGGGCTGGCCGGGGAGCTCGGCCTGGTCGACCCGGCCGCGGCCACCGGCGGCGGCCGCGGCCACCGCGGCGGCCACGCCGGGCCGGCCGACCGCTCCCTGCCGGGGCTGCGCCGGCGCCGCGCCCTGGGCGCGGGCCCCGGCGCGGGCGGCGCCCCGGCCCCGGACCCGCGCGCCGGCACCGGTCCCGAGGCCCTCACCCAGGTGCCCGGCAACGGCCGCTTCGGCCGCCGCCGGGGCGGCGACCGCGGACAGGTCACCGTCGAGTTCATCGGCGTACTGCCGGTGATCCTCGTCGTGCTCATCGCCATCTGGCAGTGCGTCCTGGTCGGCTACACCTACTCCCTGGCCGGCAACGCCGCCGACGCGGGCGCCCGCGCCGCCGCGGTGGGCGAGGACTGCGCGGCCGCCGCCACCGAGGACCTCCCCGACGCCTGGACCGCGGACGTCTCCTGCGGCGCCGTGGACGGCGACGTCCGAAGGGTCACCGTCGACCTGAAGGTCCCCCTTCTCTTCCCCGGCGCCGTCGACTTCCCCTGGCACGTCACGGGCTCCGCCGGCGCGGTCGAGGAGGCCGGGCGATGACGGCGCGACGACGGCCTCGGCGGGCGGTGGATCGGGGGGAGGCCCGCACCCGGCGGCCGGGCGCGCGGCAGGGCGGGGGCGCGCCCCGCGCGGCGGGCTTCCCGCGGCGGTGGGACCGCGCCGCGCGGGACCGGGGCATGGCCTCCATCGAGCTGATCGGCTTCCTGCCGCTGCTGTTGGTGATCGCGCTCGCCGGGGTGCAGCTGGGCCTGGCCGCCTACGCCGCGCAGCAGGCGGGCACGGCGGCCCGGGCGGCCGCCCGCACCGCCTCCCTGGACGACCCGGTGAGCAGTCCGGGCGCGGCGGGCCGGGCGGCGGTCAGCGGCTGGCTGGCCGACGACACCAGCATCGACTGGAGCTCCTGCGACGGGAGCGCGGAGGCGCACGCCACCGTCACGGTCCGGATCCCGCGGCTGCTGCCCGGCATCGGGCTCGACGAGGCACGACGGGAGGCCACCATGCCCTGCCCGGCGGACGAGGCCCTGACGGGCGACGCACTGACGGGCGGGGGACTGGCGGACGGTGGATCGACGGGCAGGGGGTCGACGGCCGGCGGACCGTCGGAGGCAGGACCGTCGGACGGTGGACTGTCGGACGGTGGGCTGTCGGACGGAGGAGGGGACGCATGAGCCTGCGGTCGAGGATCGCGGCCCCCGAGGGCCCGGCCGAGGGGCGCCAGGACGGCCGGCTGGTCGCCGTCTACCGCACCAAGCTGCTGGAGGAGATCGACCTCGCGGAGATGTCCTCGCTGGCCGCCGCCGACCGGCGGTCCCGGCTGGAACGGGTGCTGGGGCACATCATCAGCCGCGAGGGCCCGGTGCTGTCCACCGCCGAACGCGCCCAGCTGATCCGCCGGGTGGTGGACGAGGCGCTGGGCCTCGGCGTGCTGGAGCCGCTGCTGGAGGACGCCTCCATCACCGAGATCATGGTCAACGGCCCGGACCAGATCTTCGTGGAGCGGGCGGGCCGCATGGAGCGGGTCCCGGTCCGCTTCGCCTCCCCCGAGCAGCTGATGCAGACCATCGAGCGGATCGTCTCCACCGTCAACCGTCGCGTCGACGAGTCCAACCCGATGGTGGACGCCCGACTGCCGTCCGGCGAACGGGTCAACGTCATCCTGCCGCCGCTCTCCCTGACCGGCGCCACCCTCACCATCCGGCGTTTCCCCCGCGTCTACACCCTGCGCGAACTGATCGGCATGGGCACCCTGGACGAGCAGATGCTGCTGCTGTTGGCGGCGCTGGTGCGGGCCCGTTTCAACATCGTCGTCTCCGGCCCCACCGGAGCGGGGAAGACGACCCTCCTCAACGCGCTCTCCGGGCTGATCCCCGAGGGCGAGCGGATCATCACCGTCGAGGACGCCGCCGAGCTCCAGCTCCAACAGCCGCACGTCATCCGGCTGGAGTCCCGTCCCCCGAACGTCGAGGGCAAGGGCCGGATCACCATCCGCGACCTGGTGCGCAACTCGCTGCGCATGCGCCCCGACCGGATCATCGTCGGCGAGGTGCGCGGCGGGGAGACGCTCGACATGCTCCAGGCCATGTCCACCGGCCACGACGGCTCGCTGGCGACGGTGCACGCCAACAGCGCCGAGGACGCGCTGATGCGGCTGCAGACGCTCGCCTCCATGTCGGACGTCGCCATCCCGTACGAGGCGCTGCGCGACCAGATCAACAGCGCCGTCGACTGCGTCGTCCAGCTGGCCCGACACGCCGACGGCACCCGCAAGGTGAGCGAGATCGCCCTGCTCGACTCGCACGGCCACGAGGAGTACCGCATCACCACCGTCGCCCGCTTCCGCCCCGAGCCGATGGGCGCCGACCGCACCATCCGCGGCCGCTTCGACCACTTCCCGCTGCCCGAGCGCCTCGCCGACCGACTGCGGCTGGCCAACGAGCCGGTACCGGCGGCCTTCGGGGTCGCCGCCCTCCCGGCGGAGCTGACGACCCGCGCCGCGCCGGGCCGCGGAACGTACGACGGGCCGGGGGGTCACCGTGGCTGACCCGGCCCTGCTGACCGTGGGCGGCACCCTGCTGAGCGGTGCGCTGGCCGTCGTGGGCGTCCAGACCTACGCCTCCGGGCGGGCCCAGCGGCAGGCGCTGATCGAGCGGCTCTCGGACGCGGGGCCGGCGCCCCGCGCCGGACACCGGCGCCGCTTCGCCCGGCTGGACCGCAGGCTGCGCGCCACCGCCGTCGGCCGGCGGCTGGAGCGGCGGCTGGCGGCGACGGGCCTGACCACGAGCCCCGCCGAGTTCGTCGTCTACACGGCGAGCGCGGCGGCCGGGCTGTGGCTGATCGCGGCCACCGCGCTCGCGGCCTTCTTCGGGCCGATCGCCGCACTGGTCGCCGTGTGGTCGGCGTTCGCCTTCCTCACCTGGCAACGACAGAAGCGGATCGAACGGTTCATCAACCAACTGCCGGAGCTGGCACGGATCCTGGCCAACGCCACCCAGGCGGGCCTGGCGCTGCGCACGGCGCTGGGCATGGCGGCCGACGAGATGGACGCTCCGGCCGGGGAGGAGCTGGCCAAGGTGGCCGCGAAGCTGGCCGTCGGGCACTCCGTCGACGAGGCGCTGGGCGAGCTGGCCGACCGACTGCCCTCCCGCGAGCTGGTCGTACTGGTCACGACCCTGGTGCTCTCCCACCGCGCGGGCGGCACGGTCGTCACCTCGCTGCGCAACCTCACCCAGACCCTGGAGGAGCGCAAGGAGACCCGTCGGGAGGTGCGCACCCAGCTGTCCCAGGTCACCGCCACCGCCTATGTGGTGCCGCTGATGGGCGTCGGCACGCTGCTGCTGATGGACAGGATCTCGACCGGGTCGATCGAGCGGATGACCGACAGCTTCTGGGGCCAGGCGGCCGTGGTGGTCGCCTTCGGGCTGTACGGGACGGGGTTCTTCCTGATCCGCCGCCTGTCGAAGATCGATGTGTAGCGGGGGAGCGCGAAGACGATGGGACTGATCCTGGCCCTGGCGATGGCCCTGTCGGTGGCGGGCGTCGCGTACGGGGTCGCGCTCTACCGCGGCGAGGCCAAGCTGCCGAGCGACCTGGCGGTGGCGCTGGAGGTCGGCTCGACGCGGACCACGGTGGTCGGCTCGGCGGTGGACCGGCTGGGCATGCGCTACGCCCCGCTGGTGCTGCGGCTGATGGGCGAGCGCCGGGTCGCCAAGGTCCGCCGTCGCATCGACCGGGCGGGCAACCCCGGCGGCCTGACGGTGGACCGCTACGCGGCCCGGAGGGCGGTCTACGGGGCACTCGGCTTCGGCGGCGCCCTGGTGATGCTGGCCGAGGGTCAGCTCCTGCTGGCGCTGCTGCTGTGCGCCTTCGGGCTGTTCTGGATCGAGGTGGGGATCTGGGCGGCGGTGCGGGAGCGGAAGGACGCGATCGAGCGCACCCTGCCGGACTTCCTCGACGTGCTGGCGGTGGTCGTCAGCGCGGGCCTGAGCTTCCGCCAGGCACTCGATCGGGTGGCGGAGCGGTACGAGGGGCCGTGGGCCGACGAGCTGCGGATCACCCTCCGCCAGATGGACATGGGCGTGAGCCGTCGCCAGGCGTTCGAGGAACTACGCAAACGCAACGACTCCGAGCAGGTGGCCCAGTTCGTGACGGCGCTCCAGCAGGGCGAGGACCTCGGTGCGCCGATCGTCGACACGCTGATCGCCATCGCCAACGACATGCGCCGCACCGACGCGCAGAACGCCCGCCGCCGCGCCGCCCGCGCGGTGCCCAAAGCCACCGTCATCATCACCACGTTCATGGTGCCGGGCACGGTGATCCTGCTGATCGCCGGCTTCTTCATCGGATCCGGCACCAACTTCGGCGACATCACGGGGGAATGACGCATGCACACCGCAGCGAGAGGAACACTCCATGATGCCCCCCGTCGCACCGCAGGCCACGCCGCACACCTCCCAACACACCTCTCCCCACCACGATCAGCTGCGCTCTTCGGCGGCGGTCTCGAAACCGTTTCCATTGAGACAAGAACCTTCGCGTATGCAACGGGGTATGGCACAGTCGTCTACGGAACACCCGGAAGGGGGTGAGAGGGGTGGACCACGCTGACCCGGCCCGCCGGCCACGGTTCGAACATCCCTGGAGCGGAAAGCAATGCCCCCGCGTGCCCTGTTCCGCGGCCGGTGTTCGGGCGTACTTTGCTCGTGTCGCCAGCGGCGCCACGGGGGGCGGAGCGCCGGCCCACAGGGGGGCGGCCACGCGTGGAGGGGAATGCGATGGGAAAGCGTACGGTGCGGAACGACCGGTGGCGGAACCGTCTGACGGTCCGCCTGACGGACCGGGGCCAGACCTCGGTCGAGTATCTGGGCGTCATCGCCGTGGTGGTGGCCATCGCCATGGTGTTGATCACCACGGACTTCGGAAGCATGATCGCCAGCGCGATCTCGGAAGAGATCCGGAAGATCACCGGTTGATCGACCGGGTGACCGCTCGCCCCGGCCGTGACGCGGGGCAGGCGTTCCCCATCTACCTCACCGCGGTTGCCGGGTTACTCTTCCTCGCCCTCGCCTTCTTCGCGGTGGGTCAGGCCGGGGCCACCAGGAACGGCGGCCAGACCGCCGCCGACGCCGCCGCGTTGGCGGCCGCGCAGAGCTACCGCGACCAGCTGCGGGTGGCGCTCCTGGACGCGATCGCGCGCGACACCCCCTGGGACGACATCCTGGACGCCAGGTTCGAGGTTCCCGAGGATCCCTGCGCCGACGCCGAGTGGTTCGCGGGGAAGAACGACGCGCGGCTGCGCGCGTGCGACCCGGGCTACCTGCCGGTGTCCTTCGCCGTCAGTGTGGAGACACTGCACACCGTAGGGAAGTCGGTCATCCCCGGCACCGAGGACAAGCGGGCGACGGCCGGCGCCAAGGCGGTCGTGGAGCCGCGCTGTGTCCACGAACCGTCCGAGACACCTACCGAGCCTGCTCCCAGCGAGAGCGATGGCGAGGACGGCGGGGACGCCGGGGATGACGACAAGGACGAGCCCACGGAAGAGGAGTCTTCGATTCGCCTCCTGTGCGAAGGCGCTGAGGTGGAGATCGACCCTGATCACCCTGAGGACTTCCCCGAGGGAAAGGACCTGTTCACCGTGAAACTGACCCGTTGATCAGCCGACCGTCGATCGATACGCGAAGGACTGCGCACTCATGAGTATGCGGCGTACGACGAAGCCTCTCAGGGGCGTGTTCATGGTGGCGGTCGCGACCACCGCAGCCCTGGCGCTGACCGGTTGCGGAGGCGGTGGTGACGAGGAGGGGGACGGCAAGGGCGGTAAACAAGGCGCGGAGTCCAAGAGGCCCTCCCGGCTCGCGGAGACCGATGGCGGTGAAGCCGTGTCCGACGGGACCGAGTCGATCGGAGAGCTGAAGGGGCCGAACGGTGTCACCGTCACGTTGGCGTCAGCCACGCGGGACAGCGGCGGATTCGTGACGGTCCAGGGGACGGTGACCAACCGCGGTACGAAGCCCTTCGACGCGCTGATGTGGCGGTCCAAGGAGACCGAGCTCAGGTCCCCCACCTCCGTTTCGGGAGCCTCTCTCGTCGACCAGGCGGGCAAGAAGCGGTATCTGGTCCTTCGTGACACGGACGGACAGTGCCTGTGCACCACAGGCTTGATGAACATCAAGCCCAACGAAAGTCGACCCATCTTCGCCCAGTTCCCCGCCCCGCCGGACGATGTCAGCACGGTCGACTTCCAACTCCCCACCATGCCGTCCGTCAGCATCGAGATCTCCGGGTGAACCGCTGATGTCGAGGAACCGCATCCGCTCCCAGGCGGCCGTCGCCGCCCTCGCCGCCACGCTCCTGCTCGCCGTCCCGTCGCCCGCCGCCCACGCCGACGGCGGCCCCGGCGCCCCCGCCGACACCACGCCTCCTGTGGAGATCGACGCCGACGACGCCGATCTGCGGCTGAAGGAGGGCGCCGAGCTGGCCCCCGGCCGTGTCCTCGACATCAAGGTCGTCGTGGAGACCGCCACCGGCGACGAGCGGCGCGAGGACACCAACACCAGGGTGAAGTTCGCCCTCCAGGCCGAGGTCCTCTTCGACAAGAACAGCGCGAGGCTCTCGCGCGAGGCCAGCGCGCGCATCAAGGTGATCGCCGACGAGGTCGAGGAGCAGGGCGCCACCACCGTCCGCGTCTTCGGCTTCACCGACAACCTGGGCTCCTCCGCCCACGGCGACGACCTCTCCAAGGAACGCGCCAACGCGGTCCAGCGGGAACTGTCCAAGAGCCTCGACTCCACGGTCGACTACCAGATCCGCGGCTACGGCGAGCAGTACCCGATCGCGGACAACGCGACCGAGGAGGGGCGCAGGAAGAACCGGCGGGTGGAGGTCAGCTTCTCGCGGGACGGGTAGTCCGTCAGCCTCCTCCCGATGGAGCCAGGGGGCGGGTCGCTCGGGATGTAATGGATCGGGTGGTCTAAAACGTGTTAGGCTGGGCGCATGGCACGACCGAGGACGTTCGACGAGCAGCGTGCGGTCGACGCCGCGATGGGGGCGTTCTGGGCCGCCGGGTACGAGGCGACGTCGACTCAGGAGCTGTGCGAGGCGACGGGGCTGGGACGCAGCTCGATCTACAACACCTTCAAGAGCAAGCACGACCTCTTCCGCCGGGCCTTCGCCCGCTATGTCGAGCTGCGCGCCGAGCAGCAGGCCGAACTGCTGGGATCCGACCTGTCGGCGCGCGAGAAGATCCGCACGATGATGACCGACATCGTCGCCGAGGTGTACGGCGAGAGCGACGTCGACTGGGTGGCGGCGTCGACCGGGCGCGGCTGCTTCTTCGTCAACACCGCGATCGAGCTGTCGGGCCGTGATCCGGAGATCGCCGAGCTGCTGAAGAGGGACTACCAGGCGCGCTTCGAGGCGTTTCGCGCCGTGATCGAGTCCGGGCAGCGCGCCGGCGACCTCGACCGGGGCGGCGACCCGGGCCGGCTGGCGCACTTTCTGATCGCCACCATCAGCGGGCTGCGTGTCTCCGCCCAGGCCGGCTGTGACCGGGCCGGGCTGGAGGGCGCCGTGGAGACCGCCCTCGCGGCCCTCTGACCGCACCGGCCGTCAGCCCGGCTCGACCGTGAGCCGTACGCCCCTCCGCACACCCCACCCCGCCATCGCCCCCGCCGCCGCCTCCAGTACGTGGCGCGCCCGCGGCCGTGGCAGGCCGAGTCGGCCCGGGCGCATGGTCCGTACGGACAGCACGGTCAGCTCCCGGTCGAGATAGGCGACGTCGATGGGGAAGCGCATACGGAAGGTGTGGACCCCGCCCGCCGGGGTCAGCAGCAGCGCGCCGTCCAGGCCGTCGCGACCCAGCAGGCCCCGGGTGCGGGCCCGGTAGGACGCGGCGATCTCCAGCGGTACGGCACCCGTCGGCACGTGCAGCGTTCCGGCGCCGTCCTGCCACGCTCGCCCCATCTCCCGCCCCCTCGCGACTCGTTGGCACTGTTTCTACCAGCCGCCGCTTCCGTAGGCTCTGCCCCGTGCCCGCCCTGCTGATCGCCGCCGCCACCGCGTACGGAGCCGCCGCCGGGCTGCTCGTGCCCCGCCCGCTGCACCGGCTGGCGGTGCCGGCCGAGGAGCCGTGGCGGTCCGAGTGCCCGCGCGGGCACCCGATCACCGGGGTCGCCGGGGGCTGGCTCGGCCCCGCGCGGTGCGGCGCCTGCCGGCCCGGGGAGCGCGCGTACGGGTTGAGCGCGCCGCTGGCCGCGCTCGGGACCGCGCTGGTCTGCGGAGCGCTGGCGGCGGCGGTCGGGGCGCGGCCGGAGCTCGCGGTCTGGCTGCTCCTCGCCCCACCGGGCGTGCTGCTGGCGGGGGTGGACCGGGCCGTCCACCGGCTGCCGGACGTGCTCACCCTGCCGATGGCCGCGGCCACGGCCGCCCTGCTGGCCGTGGCGGAAACGCTGCCGCACGGGGCGGGCTCCTGGCCGCGGGCGCTGCTCGGCGGGCTCGTGCTCGGGGGCGGCTACCTCCTCCTCTTCGTCATCAGCCCGAGCGGGATGGGCTTCGGTGACGTCAAGCTGGCGCTGACCGTGGGTATCGCTCTGGGGTGGTACGGCTGGCCCGTCCTCTTCCTCGGCGCCTTCGCCGGGCTGCTGCTGGGGTCCGGCTACGGCATGGCCCTGGTGTTGACCCGACACGCCGGCCGGAAAACCGCCATGGCCTTCGGACCCTTCATGATCATCGGGGCCGGTGCGGGGCTGCTCCTGGGCGGCCTGGGGGCGGCCTGACCCCCGCCTCCGCCCCCGTCCGAGACCGCCGGCCGTCAGCGCGCGACACCCGGTCACCCCCGTCGATGCATCGAGCACCCCTTACAAAGGGTTATGGTGGAAGCCCCCCCTCGGGCCGGTCCGTATCCCCCCCACGGACCGGCCCGTTTTTCATGCCCCGCGCCGCCCCGGCCCCGCCGCCCTCCCGCGCGCCCCGCGTTCACCGAAGCCCCGGGGCACGGCCGAAACCGTGCCCTAGACTCCCGCGCTGTTGCCATCAGCGCAGGTGAAGGGGAGGGGTCATGGCCACGGGGGGATGGGGTCCGCCGAACAATTCCGGACACAGGGCACGGCAGGCTCCGTATGGACCTCCGCCGGTGACCGATCCGTACGGTCCCCCGCAGGTGACCGATCCGTACGGCCCGCCGCCCACGCCCTACCCCGGCCCGCCGCCGGGTCCCGCGCCGCGCCGGCGCCGTCTGTGGTGGCGGGTGCCCTTCGTCGGCTGGCTCGTCCCGGTGCTCCGCTCGGCCAACCGGGCGGCCGAGAAGGTGTTCAAGCACCAGGGCGAAGGCCGCATCGTGGACCCCGTCGTGGACCGCGTACAGCTGACCCGATCACTGCTCGGCCTGCTGGCCACCCTGGGGATCGCCTACGCCTACGGGCCCGAGGACGGCTGGAACGAGGCGGCCGAGAACAGCGTCGGCAATCTCCTCGTGACCCCGGTCCTGCTCATCGTCACCGGGCCGCTGGTCATGCTCGCCTTCATCTTCTACGCGCCGCCGCACCGGCGCCGGGTGCTGCGCTCCCGGCTGGGCGTCCCGCTGAAGACCATCGGCTGGTACCTGCTGACCGTGATCGCCCTCGGCGGGTCGATCTGGGCGGGGAGCCTCGCCGCCCAGTCGGGGGGTTACCAGGGCGCGCTCGACATCGCCATCGCCCTGGCCATGATCGCGGTACTGCTCTGGGGGCTGCCGTTCCTCTTCTTCGCCTCGGCGCACGCCGCCCGCAGCGCCTTCAACACCGCCCATGTGCACGCCGCGCTGCCCGCGGTGCTCACCGGCGTGCTGGTCTGGGTGCTCGCCCTGTTCAACCTGATCGACCAGGGCATGCCGAACGGGCCGGTCCAGGTCCAGCTGTGCTCGCTGCTGGGCGGTCCGCTCACCGTGACGGCCGTCTCGCTCTGGGAACTGCGGCGGATGCGGACCCGCCACGGGGTCACCATCCGCGGTTGATCCGCCACCGTGACGCCCGGATCCCCGGATCTCGGGCCGCCCGGTCCCGTTCCCGCCCTGTTCCCGCTCCGCGACCGCCGGCCGCCCGCGACCGAAGGGATCCGGCCGCGGACACACCCGTTACCGCGGCTCCGGCCTCAGCCTCGGCGCGCCCAGATGTTCACGCCCTCCGTGGTCCGCGCATAGGAGTCGATCTCGGTCAGCTCCTCGGCCGTGAGCTTCGGCGAGCCGAGCGCCGCCACGTTCGCCTCCAGCTGCGCCACGCTCGACGCCCCGATCAGCGCCGAGGTCATCCGCTCGTCCCGCAGCACCCAGGCGAGCGCCAGCTGCGCCAGCGACTGGCCGCGCCGCGCGGCGATCTCGTTCAGCCCGCGCAGCCGCCGGACCGTGTCCTCCGTCAGCAGCGCCGGGTCCAGCGACTTGCCCTGGGCGGCCCGCGAACCCGCCGGGACCCCGTCCAGATACCTGTCGGTGAGCAGGCCCTGGGCCAGCGGGGCGAAGGCGATGCAGCCCATGCCCTGCGCCTCCAGGGTGTCCAGCAGCCCGTCGTCCTCGATCCAGCGGTTGATCATCGAGTACGAGGGCTGGTGGATCAGCGCCGGCACGCCCATCTCGCGCAGCAGCCGCGCCGCCTCGCGGGTCTGGCTCGCGCCGTACGAGGACACCCCCACGTACAGCGCCTTGCCCTGCTGGACGGCGGAGGCGAGGGCGCCCATCGTCTCCTCCAGCGGGGTGTCCGGGTCGAAGCGGTGCGAGTAGAAGATGTCCACGTAGTCGAGGCCCATCCGGCGCAGCGAGGCGTCGAGCGAGGACATCAGGTACTTCCGCGATCCCCACTCGCCGTACGGCCCGGGGTGCATCTCATATCCGGCCTTGGTCGAGATGATGAGTTCGTCACGGTACGGCCGGAGATCCTGAGCGAGCAGCTTGCCGAAGTTGAGCTCGGCGGAGCCCGGCGGCGGCCCGTAGTTGTTGGCCAGATCGAAGTGGGTGACGCCGAGGTCGAAGGCGCGACGCAGGATGGCACGCTGGGAGGTCAGCGTGCGGTCGTCGCCGAAGTTGTGCCAGAGGCCGAGCGAGACGGCGGGCAGCTTCAGGCCGCTGCGCCCGCTGCGGCGGTACTCCATCGCGGCATAGCGGTCGGCGGCGGCCGCGTAGGGAGAGGTGGTGTCGCTCATGGATGATCCTGTTCGCGGGGTGTCACACGGACGCTACAGGCTCGCACCGCCCCAGGTTCGCCACCCGCGCCACCCCCGCAGTAGGGTGGCGCCCTCGGTGCGGACCGCCAGGGCCACGGCATGGCGGCAGAGCGAGCTGCGCGGCGCGACAGCACGAGACGCGGACCGCCGAAGCCGGCACGCCGCGAGGCCGCGGAGCGCGAGGCAAGGGCGTATGGCGCGAAGCACAGCAAGGCGCACAGCGCAGGTCATGGCATGGAGGGGCTGGAAGACGTGAAGTTGCGCGACCTGGTGTACGGGCTCTACGCACGCCGGGTGGAGGGCCGCCTCGACCATGCGCAGGTGCCCAAGCACATCGGCGTCATCCTCGACGGCAACCGCCGCTGGGCCCGCGCCTCCGGCGGCTCTCCCGAGCAGGGCCACAAGGCGGGGGCCAACAAGATCCAGGAACTCCTGGGCTGGTGCACCGAGACCGATGTCGAGGTGGTCACCCTGTGGATGCTCTCCACCGACAACCTCAACCGCCCGGAGAAGGAGCTTCTCCCGCTCCTGGCCATCATCGAGGACACCGTGCGCAACCTGGCGGCCGACGGCCGCTGGCGGGTGCACCACGTCGGCACCATGGACCTGCTGCCGGCGCACACCCAGACCGTGCTGAAGCAGGCCGAACAGGCCACCGACCACGTCGACGGGATACTGGTCAACGTCGCCATCGGCTACGGCGGCCGTCAGGAGATCGCCGACGCGGTGCGGTCCCTGCTGCTCGACCACGCCCACAAGGGCACCACCTTCGAGGAGCTCGCCGAGATCGTCGACATCGACATGATCTCCGAGCACCTCTACACGCGCGGCCAGCCCGACCCCGACCTGGTCATCCGCACCAGCGGCGAGCAGCGCCTCTCGGGCTTCATGCTCTGGCAGAGCGCGCACTCCGAGTACTACTTCTGCGAGGTCTTCTGGCCCGCCTTCCGCAAGGTGGACTTCCTGCGCGCGCTGCGGGACTACGCCGCGCGGCACCGGCGTTACGGGAACTGACCTCGGGGCTCGGTTCGCCTCAGGGCGCCGCGCGCCCCTCGGCTCGGCCGCCGGTGCGCGCGGGGTCGGAGTGCGCGCGCTGCCGTGAGGGTGGCGGCGTGCGGGGGTTCGACTCAGCGGTCTCCCGGGACACGGTTGGCACCCGTGTCGCACAACGTTCACGTGGCTGCCGTCATATGCCGTTGCATGGGTTTGCACGATCGAGGGAATATCCCTGGCAGGTCGACGCCCTGCCCAACTGTCCATGGGGGTGTCGAACTGCCAGCGGGCGGCATGGGGCCGTCCGCCCGGGAGGCCCTTTGCTCACGGACGACTGTGCGGATCGTGCGTATGACGCGGAGGGCCGGTGCTCGGCCCCGCGTGGGGTCCTGCCCGGTCCATTCCCCCGCGACGCCGTCGCACCCCAACCTCTCCCGAGGGGGTTCGTCCACCCGTGGTGACCAGCAAGAAGCGCCGCGAGCACGACCGGCGCACCTATGTTCTCGACACCAGCGTCCTGCTGGCCGATCCGAACGCCATGGCCCGCTTCGAGGAGCATGAGGTCGTGCTCCCGGTCGTCGTGGTCACGGAGTTGGAGGCCAAGCGGCACCACCCTGAGCTGGGCTACTTCGCCCGGCAGGCGCTCCGCCTGCTGGACGAGTACCGCATCCGGCACGGCCGTCTCGACGCCCCGATCCCCATCGGCGAGCTGGGAGGCACCCTGCGTGTCGAGCTCAACCACTCCGATCCGGGTGTCCTGCCCGCGGCCTTCCTCAACCATGGCGGACGGCCCGGGGACAACGACTCACGGATCCTCGCGGTGGCCAGGAACCTCCAGGCCGAGGGGTATGACGTCACGGTCGTCTCCAAGGACCTGCCGTTGCGCATCAAGGCGTCCTCGGTCGGCCTGCTCGCCGAGGAGTACCGCGCGGAGCTGGCCATCACCGACTCCGGCTGGACCGGGATGGCCGAACTGTCCGTCACCGCCGAGCGGGTGGACGAGCTCTACGCGGCCGAGTCCGCCGTCCAGGTTCCCGAGGCGGTGGGGCTGCCCGTGCACACCGGGCTGGTGCTCCAGTCCGAGCGGGGCAAGGCGCTGGGCCGGGTCACCGCGGACGGGACGGTGCGGCTGGTGCGCGGCGACCGGGAGGCGTTCGGTATCCGGGGCCGCAGCGCCGAGCAGCGCATCGCGCTGGACCTGTTGCTCGACCCGGACGTGGGCATCGTCTCCATGGGCGGCCGGGCCGGCACCGGCAAGTCCGCGCTGGCGTTGTGCGCCGGGCTGGAGGCGGTGCTGGAGCGGCGACAGCACCGGAAGGTGATGATCTTCCGGCCGCTGTACGCGGTGGGCGGTCAGGAGCTGGGCTATCTGCCGGGCACCGAGGCCGAGAAGATGAGCCCCTGGGCGCAGGCGGTCTTCGACACGCTCTCCGCGGTGACCACCGCGGACGTGATCGAGGAGGTGGTGGGGCGCGGCATGCTGGAGGTCCTGCCGCTCACTCACATCCGCGGCCGCTCGCTGCACGACGCCTTCGTCATCGTCGACGAGGCGCAGTCGCTGGAGCGCAACGTCCTACTGACCGTTCTGTCCCGGATCGGTGCCAATTCACGGGTCGTACTGACCCATGACGTGGCCCAGCGCGACAATCTGAGGGTGGGCCGGTACGACGGCGTGGTGGCGGTGGTCGAGAAGCTCAAGGGCCACCCGCTCTTCGCCCATGTCACTCTCAACCGCTCCGAGCGCTCCCCGATCGCCGCCCTGGTGACCGAAATGCTGGAGGATGTCCATGTCTAGGGCGTAAAAGGGACGTTGTCGCCATCGAGGCGCCGCGCGAGAAGCCAAGAAGCTTAGTCGCGCGGCGCCTTGGTGCGCGGAGGATTTCCTGAAACCGCTGGCGTAAACGGGGTGTGAGCTTTAACACGCAACAGAGAATTGCCTCCGGGTGTCGCCTTCCGGCAGGGTGTGGGTCCTGTCAGGCCCCGCATACGGCACATCAGCACCCCCAGCGGTGTGGAGCATCAGCAGTACCACAACTCAACACCCGCCGTATGCCGCCCGAAGCACCACGGCCCTCCCAGCGGGGGACCACCGGGCCCGTGCCTCCCGTGACCAGTCGGTCCCCGTCACCAACCGGGGTCGGAACAAGGGGAGGCCAGCGCCAAGGGGCACGATTGCGCCCGCGAGGTCACCTAAGTGGGCGATGCTGGAAGGAAACCGTGTGAGCCGGATTTCGGTCCGGGGATTCGCAGTGGCGTCGGCCACCGCGGTCACCACTGTGGGCGCCGTCGTCGGCGTCGCCGCGGGCGGCGAGCAGAAGAGCTCCGCCGAGCCCGTCGAGGCGGCCGCCGCCGATGCGACGCTCCTCGCAGAGATACCCGCCGGCCAGCAGGCCCAGGTCCAGACCGCTTCGCTGACGGCGCAGGCGGACATCCAGTCCACCGCCGCCGACGCCGAGGCGAAGAAGGCTGCCGAGGAAGCCGCGCGTAAGCAGGCCGCGAAGGACGCCAAGGCGAAGAAGGCCGCCGCCGACAAGGCCGAGGCCGAGCGTAAGGCCAAGGAGAAGGCCGAGGCCGAGGCCGAGCGCGAAGCCAAGGAGCGCGAGGAGGAGGAGCAGGTCGCGAGCCGCTCCGCGCCGCGCCAGGAGTCCTTCCCGCAGCAGAGCTCGTACACGGTCGCCGAGGTGCAGGCGATGGCCCGGCAGATCGTCCCCGCCAGCCAGTTCCAGTGCTTCAGCAACATCGTGAACCACGAGAGCACCTGGAACTACCAGGCCACGAACCCCTCCTCGGGCGCGTACGGCCTCGTTCAGGCGCTGCCCGGCTCCAAGATGTCCTCCGCGGGCGCCGACTGGCGGACCAACCCGGCCACCCAGATCAAGTGGGGCCTCAGCTACATGGACGAACGCTACGGCAGCCCCTGCGGCGCCTGGTCGTTCTGGCAGGCCAACCACTGGTACTAGGCCCGTAGCCCCCGGTAGGCCGTCGCATCCGGCGGCGCACCGGTACCAGACGTCACCGAGCCCCCGTTCGCAACCGAACGGGGGCTTGGCGCGTCCTCCGGTAACGTCATCCCGACGACTGCGGGGAGCGGGGGTAGGGAAAGAACGATGTCCAGATTGCCGAAGTGGGTCGGCAGGCTGGGGGCCGGCCTGACGCGGCTCTCTGACCGGCTCGAAGCCAAACGTGAAGAGCGGGAGCGCGAGGAACGCGACGTGCGGGAGCGCGAGCGGACCCCGCTGGAGCAGACGCGCGCCGGCGGTCCCTCGTCGAGCGGCCGCGGTGCGGCCT
Organism: Streptomyces sp. SAJ15; assembly: GCF_007595705.1. Taxonomy (GTDB): domain Bacteria; phylum Actinomycetota; class Actinomycetes; order Streptomycetales; family Streptomycetaceae; genus Streptomyces. The sequence goes on from NZ_NISY01000001.1 coordinate 562,434, forward strand.
CCGACGACACCCCCGGCGCCTCCGGAGCCGACGACCGCACCACGCGCGCGGACGGGCCCGGCGCGCCCGCCGGCGTCGCCGAGCCCGGGTCCGAGCGGGCTCAGACGCCGTCCGGTTACGCCCCGCTCGCGGCGCCCGGCCCCGATCCGGTGGCCGCCGTGCCCTACGGAGTGCGCGTCGCCGCCGAGGTCGGCTGGCGGCTGCTGGTCCTGGCCGGCACCGTCTGGGTGCTGATGCGGGTCATCAGCGCCGTCGAGCTGGTGGTGCTCTCCTTCACCGTCTCCCTGCTCATCACCGCACTGCTGGAGCCGACCGTGGCCCGGCTGCGCCGCCGCGGGGTGCCGCGCGGCCTGGCCACCGCCATCGTCTTCGTCTCCGGCTTCGTCGTCATGGGTCTGGTCTGCTGGTTCGTGGTGTGGCAGGTCATGGAGAACCTGGACGACCTCTCCCAGCGGGTGCAGGACGGCATCGACGAGTTGCGGCGCTGGCTGCTGCACAGCCCGTTCCATGTGACCGACAACCAGATCAACGACATCGCCAAGAACCTGCGCGAGTCGATCGGGGACAACACCGAGGAGATCACCTCGGCCGGTCTGGAGGGCGTCACGGTCGTCGTGGAGGTGCTGACGGGCATTCTGCTGGCGATGTTCAGCACGCTCTTCCTGCTCTACGACGGCCCGAAGATCTGGAACTGGACGCTCAAGCTGGTCCCCGCCGCGGCGCGCGAGGGCGTCGCGGGCGCCGGGCCGCGCGCCTGGCGGACGCTGACGGCCTATGTGCGCGGAACGGTGATAGTGGCTCTGATCGACGCCATCTTCATCGGTGTCGGCATCTACTTCCTCGACGTCCCGATGGCCGTCCCGCTCGCTGTCTTCATCTTCCTCTTCGCCTTCATCCCGCTGGTCGGCGCCGTGATCTCCGGCGCGCTCGCGGTGGTGGTGGCGCTGGTGACCCAGGACGTCTTCACGGCGGCCATGGTGCTCGTGGTGGTGCTGGCCGTGCAGCAGATCGAGGGCCACATCCTGCAGCCCTTCATCCTCGGCCGCGCCGTCAGCGTCCACCCGCTCGCCGTGGTCCTCTCGGTGGCCGCCGGCTCCCTGATCGGCGGCATCGGCGGCGCGGTCGTCGCCGTTCCGCTGGTCGCGGTCGCCAACACGGTGGTGGGCTATCTGCGCGCGTACTCCAAGGAGGCCGCGAGGGCGGGGACACCGGGACCGCACGGGGCCTCGGCGCTGTCGATCGCCCCGGTGCCGCCGCCGATCGCGTCGCGCGAGCGGAACGAGCCGGCGGAGTAGTCGCTTCCCGGCCGGGGCCTGCCGCGGCCGCGGCCGACGGCCGACCTCGGCGGGCGGAAGGGGCCGGAAGGCGGAGCGGGCGGAACACGGTACGGACGGAACGCGGAAGGGGCGGTTCCCCCAGCGGGTGCTGGGGGAACCGCCCCTTCGTTCTGCTCCGGGCCGGCGGACAGGTCAGCCGGCGAGCACGCCCTCGGCGTCGAGGGTGGCGCCGACGGCCTGCAGGACCGCGGCGATCTTGAACGCTTCCTGGATCGTCTCGCGCTCCACGCCCGCCTTGCGGAGGACCTGCTCGTGCGAGTCGAGGCACATGCCGCAGCCGTTGATGGCGGAGACGGCCAGCGACCAGAGCTCGAAGTCGACCTTCTCCACGCCCGGGTTGCCGATGACGTTCATCCGCAGGCCCGCACGCAGGTTGCCGTACTCCGGGTCCGACAGCAGGTGCCGGGTCCGGTAGTAGACGTTGTTCATCGCCATGACGGCGGCGGCCGACTTGGCGGCCGTGTACGCCTCCGGCGACAGGTTCGCCTTCGCCTCCGGCTCCAGCTCGCGCAGCACCTGGGCCGAGCGCGAGGCGATCGCGCAGGCCAGCACGGTGCCCCACAGCTGCTGCTGCGGAAGCGGGGAGTTGCCGATGACCGAGCCGAGGTTCAGCTTCAGGTCCTTGGCGTAGTCCGGTACCGCGGACTTCAGCTCATCGAGAGCCACGGTCACTCACCGGCCAGCAGCTTGACCGCGTCGAGGGTGTCCTCGCCCTTGCTCCAGTTGCAGGGGCACAGCTCGTCGGTCTGCAGGGCGTCGAGGACCCGCAGGACCTCCTTGGGGTTACGGCCCACGGAGCCGGCGGTCACCATGGTGAACTGGATCTCGTTGTTCGGGTCGACGATGAACACGGCGCGCTGCGCGAAGCCGTCCTCGCCCTCCACGCCACAGCCCTGCATGAGCTCGTGCTTGGAGTCGGCCAGCATCGGGAAGGGCAGGTCACGCAGGTCGGCGTGGTCCTTGCGCCAGGCGTGGTGGACGAACTCGGAGTCGCCGGAGACACCCAGGATCTGCGCGTCGCGGTCCGCGAACTCCTCGTTCAGCTTGCCGAACGCGGCGATCTCGGTCGGGCAGACAAAGGTGAAGTCCTTCGGCCAGAAGAACACCACACGCCACTTGCCCTCGTAGGACTTGTGGTTGATCTGCTCGAACTCCTTGCCGCTCTCCAGCGACACGCAGGCGGTCAGGTCGTACTCGGGGAACTTGTCACCGACAGTGAGCACGCGCTCTCCTTGTGCAGGTTGCAGCGAAGAAAGTCCCGGTTCGGGCCTTCCTGGGGTTGGACGTGACAACCCTGCCATACAAGGCATTGATCAGTGAAATAGCTAGACTGGGTGCTGCTGATCGGAAGGAGTTATCAGTGAGCGTCTCTCTCGGCCCGGGCGGCGGTGTGGGAAAACCGCGTCAGCCCAGCCTCTCCCAGCTGCGTGCCTTCGTGGCCGTCGCCGAACATCTGCACTTCCGCGACGCCGCGGCCGCCATCGGCATGAGCCAGCCCGCCCTCTCGGGCGCGGTCTCCGCCCTGGAGGACACCCTGGGGGTGCAGCTCCTGGAGCGTACGACCCGCAAGGTGCTGCTCAGCGCGGCGGGGGAGCGGTTGGCGGTGCGCGCGCGGGCGGTGCTGGACGCCGTCGGCGACTTCATGGAGGAGGCCGAGGCCGCCCGGGCGCCGTTCACCGGTGTGCTGCGGCTCGGCGTCATCCCCACCGTCGCCCCGTATCTGCTGCCCACCGTGCTGCGGCTGGTGCACGACCGCTACCCCGAGCTCGACCTCCAGGTGCACGAGGAGCAGACCGCCTCGCTGCTGGACGGCCTCGCCCAGGGCCGGCTCGACCTGCTGCTGCTCGCGGTCCCGCTCGGCGCCCCCGGCGTCACCGAGCTGCCCCTGTTCGACGAGGACTTCGTCCTCGTCACCCCCAAGGACCACTGGCTCGGCGGCCGTGGCGACATCCCCCGCGAGGCGCTGAAGTCCCTGGACCTGCTGCTGCTCGACGAGGGGCACTGCCTGCGCGACCAGGCCCTGGACATCTGCCGCGAGGTCGGTCGCCCGGAGGGCGCCCTCGGCACCACCAGCGCGGCCGGGCTCTCCACGCTGGTCCAACTCGTCGCCGGCGGGCTCGGGGTGACCCTGCTGCCCCGCACCGCCGTGCCCGTGGAGACCGGCCGCAGCGCCGAACTCGCCACGGGCTACTTCAGCGACCCCGCCCCGTCCCGGCGGATCGGCCTCGCGATGCGCGCGGGCGCCGCGCGCGCGGAGGAGTTCGAGGCGTTCGCCGTCGCGCTACGGGGAGCGCTGAAGCCGCTGCCGGTCCGCTTCACGGTTTAGCCTCCCGGCTTGGGGCCGTCTTGTCGCGTGGGTTGTGGGGGGTGGGGCACCGCCGGACTGCGCCGTGGGGGTGCTCGCCGTCGCGGCGGGGTTCCCCGGCCTGTCTTGTCGCGTGGGTTGTGGGGGGTGGGGCACCGCTGGACTGCGCCGTGGGGGTGCTCGTCGTCGCGGCGGGGTTTTGCTTGTGCGGGTGGGGGCGAGAGGGTCACCCCTCCCGCCCCCACCGTCGTGTGGCCGGCGCCGTTCGGCTACTCCGTGCGGAGACCGTCCGGGCGCATCATCCGCCACAGGGGCGGCAACGTGACCAGGGTGACCAGGGCGATCACGCCCGCGCCGATGCCGGTCATCATGAGGACCCCGGCCCAGTCCACGGATATCGGCCGCTCGATCATCTTCAGCAGGACGGCGCCGAGGGCGAGTCCGCCGGTGATGGAGAGCGCGAGGCCGATGGCGACCGGGACGGTGGTCTGCCACAGCACGGACCAGCTCAGGGTGGAGCGCCGGGTGCCGAAGGCGACCAGGACCGACAGCAGTCGGCGGCGTTCGCGAAGCTGCTCCAGGGTGGAGACGATCATGCTGGCGCCGATCAGCAGGAGCGTGGCCGTGGCCCCGATGAACAGCCCGCGGCGGATGCTCGCGAACTCGCGCGACTCCTGGGTCGACATCATCGCCCACCCGCGCATCTGCGGGTTCAGTTCGGCGTCGGTGTTGCGGACGTGCTCGACGGCCTCGGCGTCGCCGGGGTCCAGGGTCAGCCACGCGATGGCCTCTGGCTCGCTGAGCGCGGGGATGTCGACGGCGCCCGGGGTGGCCAGGACGCCGATCGTCTCCCAGCCCATCGGGTCCGGCCGGGTCGGCACCTCGCGGGCCGAGGCCGGGATGGTCCACGGCCGGGCGGTGCGCTGCGGCTCCAGCTCGCCCGCCCAGGAGTAGCGCGGCGTCTCCAGGTTGAGCTTGGCGCCCGGCTTGATGAAGGCGGAGCTCGGGTCGTCCGGGTACAGGGTGTAGAAGACGTCACCGTCCTTGCAGCCGTCGATCCGCGCGACCTCCCGCAGCGCGGCGCAGTCGCCGACGTACAGCCCCGTGGTGGCGGGGTCCTTCACGGGCTTCTTCCCGGCGGACAGCTCCGCGGCGCTGGCGGACACCAGGCCGCGCACCTCGCGCACCCCCTGGGTGGCGCCGAACTTCTTCAGCGCCGCTTGGGCGTCCGCGCCGTCGCGCACGGGGATCGCGGTGGAGAACTGGGCCCGACGGGTGTCCTGTCCGGTGTCCTGAGTCTGCTCGTCCTGCACGCTGACGAACAGCATCTGGATGGCGATGGCGCCGGCCACCGCGACCGTGATGCCGCTGACCGCGCGCGCCGCCGTGCCGCTGCTGAGCTGGAGCCGGCGGGTGGCCAGCTGCCAGGGCACCGGACCACCGCGGAAGCGCTCGACCGCGGCCTCGATCACCCAGGGCAGCAGCGCGGTGGTACCGACCAGCACCAGCACGGCGCCCGCGGCGACCTGGTAGGTCTCCCGGTCTCCGACGAGGCTGTTCCCCATCAGGGGCACCAGCAGGCCGAAGCCGAGGATCGGGAGCAGCAGCCGCCACCACAGCCGGCGGCGCCGGGGTCGGGTGTTGCGGACGACGCCCAGCGGCTCGATGGCGATGCCGCGCAGCGCGAAGAGGGTGACCAGCACGGCCGCGGCCGGCACCGCCAGGGCGATCAGCGTGGCCAGCGGCGCGGACGGCCGGACGTCGTGCGAGAAGAAGCTGACGCCCTGGATCTCCACGCCCTCGATGAACCCGCGTACCAGCAGGAACAGCACGCCGCCCACCGCGAGCCCGACGAGCGAGCCGAACACCGCCTCGCCCGCGGCGATCCGCCGCGTCATATGGCTGTCGGCGCCGACCAGGCGCAGCGCGGCCAGCCGCCGGTCCCGGCGCTCGCCGCCGAAGCGCACGGCGGTGGCGATGAAGATGGCCACCGGGAGCAGCAACACCACACAGCCGACGATGATCAGCAGCACCAGCGGCGGCGGCAGCGGGCCGCTCTGGGTGGTGGTGCCCCAGTGGTCGATGCGGCGGAACCCCGAGTCGGAGAAGGTCGTCTCGGCGGCCTCGGCCCCGGCGTAGTAGTAGAGCTCTTGCGGGCCCAGCAGGCCCTCGTCGCCGATGGTGCCGACGATCCGCTCCGCGAAGCGCTTCTTCAGCAGCGGCTCGGAGTCCAGGAACTCCTTCAGCGCGGGGGAGATCACCATCTCGCCGGGCCTGGGCATCCGGTCAACGCCTGGGGGGAGGGGGGCCTTGGCGCCGTCGGGGCTCAGCCGCACGCCGGAGATGTCCCGGTCGTGGAACTGGGTGCCGGTGCTGCTCACCATCAGGGTGTCGGGGCCCCGCGCGGGCTCCGCGTCGTTCGACACCATGAGGACCGAGCGGGCGTCGCCGCGGTGCTCCCGGGCCGGGATCAGGTTCGGCACCGAGGCGGCCATCAGCAGCAGGACGACGCCGAGGCCGACGCCGAGCGAGGTCAGGATGGTGCGGGTCCAGCCCTCGCGGCCGCCGGTCAGGGCGAACCGGGCGCCCATCGCGAGGTCGGCCGCCCAGCGGGCGACGCCTATGCGGCCGCTGGGGCCGGTCCGCCGGGTGTCGTGCTCGACGCTCATCCCACGCCCGCCATGTCGCGCGCCTTGCCGTCGCGCACCACGACCTCGCGGTCGGAGTACGCGGCCACGCGCGCTTCGTGGGTGACCAGGACGACGGCCGCCTGGGTGTCCCGGGCCGCCTCGGTGAGCAGTTGCATCACCCGCTCGCCGTTGAGCGAGTCGAGGGCGCCGGTGGGCTCGTCGGCGAAGACCACCCGCGGACTGGTCACCAGCGAGCGGGCGACCGCCACCCGCTGGCCCTGACCGCCGGAGATCTCGCCGGGCCGCTTGCCCGCCACGTCGTCGACCTCCAGCCGCGCCAACCAGGTGGCCGCCCGGCTCTCGGCCTCCCTGCGCTTGACCCCGTTCAGTCGCAGCGGCAGCGCCACGTTCTCCACGCAGGTCAGCTCCGGGACGAGCTGGCCGAACTGGAAGACGAAGCCGAACTCGCCGCGGCGCAGCGCGCTGCGCTCGGCGTCCGACATCGCGGACAGCTCGCGGCCGTTGTAGTGCACGGCGCCGGCGTCCGGGCGGACGATGCCGGCCAGACAGTGCAGCAGGGTGGACTTGCCGGATCCGGAGGGGCCCATCACGGCGACGACCTCGCCGGCGTGGATGGAGAAGTTCGCGCCGTCGAGCGCGGGGGTGGGGCCGTACGCCTTGACCAGGCTGGCGGCGCCGAGCAGGGAGCCGTCGGGGTTCATGCGCGCACCGCCTTCGCGAGCTGGTCGAGTCGGGCCGCGGTCAGCTCCAGCCATCGCAGGTCGGCCTCCAGGTGGAACAGGGCGTGGTCGCAGATCAACTGGTCGGCGAGGTCGCCGCCGCGCTTGCGCTGGGTGAGGTCGCGCATCAGGCGCAGATGGGTGGCGCGCTGCACGTCGAGGATGTCGGCGGCGTCGCGGCCGGTCATCAACGCCAGCACGACCTTGGTGTACAGCGTCGACTGGAGGTACGGCTCCGGCTTCTCCGGCTGCGCCAGCCACTGCTCGACGTCGGTGATCCCCGCGTCGGTGATGGCGTAGCGCTTCCGCTCGGGTCCGCCGCCGTGCTCTATCCCGTCGACCTCGACGAGGCCGTGCTTCAGCAGCCGCGACATGGTCGAGTAGACCTGCCCGTAGTGCAGTGGGCGGTCGTGTCCGAAACGCTCGTCGAAGGCCCGCTTCAGGTCGTAGCCATGGCGCGGACCGGACTCCAGGAGTCCGAGCAAGGTGTGGCCGATTGACATGCCCGGAACTCTACATCATGCGTATACGTGGAGTGTATAGACGGAGAGAGTAGTGAGTTTCCGCAGGTCAGAGCGGATTCGGTGAGAATCGGGTGGGGGTTGGGTCTCGGAAACGGACGACGCCCGCCGTGTCGGCGGGCGTCAGTCCTTGGGGGGCCGGCCCCGTCGCGGCAGGGGGCCCGCCGTCTTCGGGAGGCGCCCCGCGTCGGCCAGTGCCTTGCGGAGGAGGTACTCGATCTGCGCGTTGGCGCTGCGGAACTCGTCGTTGGCCCAGCGGGCGAGGGCGTCGTGGATCGCGGGGTCGAGGCGCAGCAGCATCTGCTTGCGCTGGGGGGCGCGCCGCGCGGGGCGTGCCCGCGGCGTCCCCTCGGTGGAGGGCTCATCCGGTCCCGGGCCCGGCCCGTTCTCGGGGCCGGGATCCGTGGGACGTGCGTCATCCGTCACCGGGGTGCCGTCACTGGTAGAGGGAGCCCGTGTTGATCACCGGCTGGGGGGTGCGGTCGCCGCACAGCACCACCAACAGATTGCTGACCATGGTCGCCTTGCGCTCCTCGTCCAGCTCCACGATGTCCTGTTCCGCGATCCGCGCCAGGGCCTGCTCGACCATACCGACCGCGCCCTCCACGATCTGCTGGCGCGCCGCGACGACCGCGCCCGCCTGCTGTCGCTGGAGCATCGCCGAGGCGATCTCAGGAGCGTACGCGAGGTGGGTGAAGCGGGACTCGACGATCTGCACACCGGCCGCCTCGGCGCGGTCGTGCAGTTCGACGGCGAGCTTCTCGGTGATCTCGTCGGCGTTGGCCCGGAGCGACAGCTCGGCCTCGCCGTGCGCGTCGTACGGGTACTCCATGGCGATGTGCCGCACGGCGGCCTCGGTCTGCGTCGCCACGAACTCCTCGAAGTCGTCGACCTCGAACAGCGCCCGCGCGGTGTCCCGCACCTTCCAGACGACCACCGAGGCGACCTCGATGGGGTTGCCGTAGGCGTCGTTCACCTTGAGCACCGCGGTCTCGTGGTTGCGCACCCGAGTGGAGATCTTCTCCCGGCTGGTGAAGGGGTTGACCCAGCGCAGGCCGTCCTCGCGGATGGTGCCCCGGTAGCGGCCGAAGAGCTGGACGACACGGGCCTCGCCCGGCGCCACCGTGTTCAGCCCGCACAGCGAGACGATCCCGGCCAGGGCCAGCACGATCCCCGTGGCGATGAGCCCGCCGCCCAGGCCGCCGCCCTTGCCGTCGGCGAGGAACGCCGCGCCCGCGTAGATGGCGCCCGAGCCGGCGAGCATGCCGGTCAGCCCCGCCAGCAGGGCGAGGCCGCCGTGGACGCTGTGCGCGGCGCGCTCCCGGATCGCCGGCTCCGGGGCGGAGAGGTCGGTCGCGGACATGAGGGTCCCCCCAAAGTGATCTGCCTGGTCTAGCAAAGTGCTATCACTTTAATGCCCCGCACAACCCTGGGTGCAACTCGGGCGTCAGTTCCCGTGGGACGGGTGCTGTTTGTCACGCCCGGAAAAGGTGTGATGGGCCCCCGTTTGATGACAGAAGCGGTGTTAGCTTCATGAGCTGGCTTGGGGGCAGAAGGAACGGACTGGAGCGGCGGGACACGATGGGCCGAGCGGACGAGCGACGGGCGCGGCAGAAGGGCGCCCGCGCGGCGCAGAGAGCCGCGAAGGGGAAGACCAAGAAGAAAGGCATACGCCGCTTCTTCACCTGGAAGTTGCTGCTGCTCTACTTCCTGACGGTGTGCGTCCTGGTCATCGGCGCCTTCATCACGCTCTACCTGATCATCAAGATCCCGCCGGCCAACGCGCTGGCCAAGGCCCAGGGCAACGTCTACACCTACCGCGACGGCACCCCGCTGGCCCGCACCGGTGACGTCAACCGCGAGCTGGTCTCCCTCTCCAAGGTGCCCGAGGAGGTGCGGCACACCTTCGTCGCCGCGGAGAACAAGGACTTCTACACCGACTCCGGCGTCTCCATCTCGGGCACCGCGCGCGGCATCATCAACACCATGCTCGGCAAGGGCAAGCAGGGTGGTTCGACCATCACCCAGCAGTACGTCAAGAACTACTACCTGAGCCAGGAACAGACGGTCAGCCGCAAGGTCAAGGAGCTGATCATCTCCCTCAAGGTCGACAAGGAGAAGTCCAAGGACTACATCCTCGAGGGATACATCAACACCAGCTACTACGGCCGCGGCGCCTACGGCATCCAGGCGGCCGCCCGGGCGTACTACAACAAGCCCGTCGAGAAGCTCACCGTCGAGCAGGGCGCCTACCTCGCCGCGGTGCTCCAGGCCCCCAGCCAGTACGACTGGCACGCGGCCGGGCCCAACGGCAGGAAGCTGGTCAAGGAGCGCTGGCACTACGTCCTCGACAACATGGTCGAGAAGGAGTGGCTCGACGCCGGCCGGCGCAAGGTGATGAAGTTCCCCATACCCATCGAGCCGCGCCCGATATCCGGCCTCGAAGGCCGCAAGGGCTATCTGGTCAACGCCGCCAACCAGGAGCTGTACAAGGCCGGGGTGGACGAGAAAGAGCTCGCGGCCGGCGGCTACACGATCACCCTCAACATCGACAAGAACCAGCAGAAGCAGCTGGAGACCGCGGTCCAGGACCAGCTGACCGACCGGCTCGACCCGAAGAAGCGCCCGGTGGACGCGGTCGCACAGACCGGCGCCGCCTCCGTCGACCCGAAGACCGGCGAGGTCCTCGCCCTCTACGGCGGCGCGGGGTACACCAAGCACTACGTCAACAACGCCACCCGCACCGACTACCAGGCGGCCTCCACCTTCAAGCCGCTGGTCTACGCCGCCGCGCTGGAGGACGGGTCCAAGACCCGCGACGGCGTCGCGATCCGGTCCAACACGATCTACGACGGCGACAGCCGGCGCCCGGTCGTCGGCGGCTCCGTCCCCTTCGCGCCGCCGAACGAGGACAACGTCGACTTCGGCCCGATCACCGTCCGGGAGGCGATGGCCCACTCGGTCAACTCCGTCTTCGCCCAGATGGGCGCCGACGTCGGCGTCGACCGGGTCAAGCAGACCGCGGTCAAGCTCGGCATGGACCCGAAGGCGAGCGGATTCGTCGAGCGTCCCTCGATGACGCTGGGCGTCATGGGCGCCAGCCCGCTGGAGATGGCCGGCGTCTACGCCAGCCTCGACAACCACGGGAAGCTGGTCACCCCCCGGGTGGTGAAGTCCGCCGTGAAGCGCGACGCCGAGGTCGAGGGGCTGCCCGAGCCGGTCGGCGGCCAGGCGATCAGCCGGGACAGCGCCGACGCGGTCACCAAGCTGCTGACCGGCGTCGTCGACGACGGCACCGGCAAGGAGGTGCAGAGCCTGGGCCAGGAGGTCGCGGGCAAGACCGGCACCTCCGACGACAACAAGTCCGCCTGGTTCGTGGGCTACACCCCGAACCTGGTCACCGCGGTCGCCATGTTCGGCGAGCAGCCCGAGGACAAGGGTGAGGTCAAGCGGGGCGCCCAGGTCGCGATGTACGGCGTGGCCGGCGAGAAGCGGATCAACGGCGGCGGTTTCCCGGCCAAGATCTGGGCGGCCTATATGAACGCCGCGCTGAGCGGCAAGGAGGCCGCCACGTTCGACCTGGAGACCGACCTCGGCCCGGCCGCCTCCCCAGTGCGCACGCCGTCGCAGCAGACGCAGTCGCCGACCTCCAAGCCCACCACGGAGACTCCGACGCCGACGAAGACCAAGGAGACGGAGACTCCGACGCCGACGAAGACGAAGGAGACCCAGTCTCCGACGACTCCGACGCCGACGAGGACCACGCAGACGCCGACGCCCACGAAGACCACGCAGACGCCGACGCAGGAACCCACGGACGAGCCGAGCACGGAAGACCCGGAGCCCGAACTCCGCCGTCAGGACTGACGGCCCCCGCTCGCGACACGACCCGGCCCCGCCCCGTACCCCATCGGTACGCGGCGGGGCCGGGTCGTGTCTGTCAGGTGCTGCGCGGGGCTCGCCGCGGACTGCGACGAGAGCGTCCAGAATGTGTCGGCGGGGCGGGACCACCCGCCCCGCCGCTCACCCCGTGGGGTGCGCCAGCTCGAACCAGACCACCTTCCCCGTGCTCAACCGGGTCGCGCCCCAGCGCCGGGCCAGCCGGTTGACCAGGTAGAGCCCACGCCCGCCCTCGTCGGAGGGGCGAGCCTGGCGCAGCCGGGGCAGCTGCGGCACGTCGTCGCCCACCTCGCAGCGCAACACGTCGGTGCGCAACAGACGCAGCGTGATGGGCCGCTCCGCGTACCGCACGGCGTTGGTCACCACCTCGCTGACCAGCAGTTCGACCGAGTCGGAGAGCTCGTCCAGGCCCCAGCGCGCCAGCGCCCGGCGGGCCAGCCGCCGTGCCTGCCCGGCCGTCTGGGCCTTGGGGTCCAGGAACCAGTACGCGACGTCGCTGGGCGCGATCCCCTCGAACCGGGCGGCCAGCAGCGCCACGTCGTCGTCCCGGTCCCCGGGGCCCAGCATGTCCAGGACCTCGTCGCACAGCGGCTCCAGCGGCGGCGGGTTGGAGCCGGTCAGCCGGGCGGTGGCGGTCAGCCGCTCCCGCAGCTGCTCGATCCCCGTCCACACGTCCCGCATCCGCGACTCGACCAGGCCGTCGGTGTACAGCAGCAGGGTCGCGCCGGCGGGCGCGTCCAGCTCCACCGCCTCGAAGTCCACCCCGCCGACCCCGATCGGCGCGCCCGGCGGCACCCGCAGCACCTCGGCGCGGCCGCCGCGGTGCAGCAGAACCGGCGGCGGATGGCCCGCGTTGGCCACCACGATGCGGTGCGCCACCGGGTCGTAGACCGCGTACAGGCAGGTCGCCATGCGGTCGGTGCCCAGCCGCTGCGCCTGCTCGTCGAGGTGGTGCAGCACCTCCTGCGGCGGCAGGTCCAGCCCGGCCAGGGTCTGCGCGGTGGTGCACAGCTGCCCCATGATGGCGGCGGAGGTCATGGAGTGCCCCATGACGTCGCCCACCACCAGCGCCACCCGGTTGCCCGGCAGCGGGATCGCGTCGTACCAGTCGCCGCCGACCCGCGCCGTCTCCGCGGCGGGCAGATAGCGGCTGGCCAGCCGGACCCCGGTGGGCTGCGGCAGGGAGTCCGGCAGCATGGTGCGCTGCAACTCGTCCGCGATGTAGACCTCGCGGCCGTACAGCACCGCCTTGTCCACACCGAGCGCGGTGTGGGTGGCCAACTGAGCGGCGACGAGCAGGTCGTCGTTCTCGAACGGCGGCCGGTCCAGACGCCGTACGAAGACGGCGGCGCCGATCACCCGCCGGCGGCCGCGCAACGGCGCCAGCACGGTGCGCTGGCCCGTCGCCACCGAACGCCCGTCCCCGAGCAGTTCGGGGAGCGCGGCGCGGGCGGCGGGCGAGTCGCCGAAGACCGGACGCACCCCGCGCAACACCTCGGCCAGCGGGCCGCCCGGCTCCACCTCGCACAGCTCGCTGGCCGGCCCGCCCGCCATGAAGGGCGACAGGTCCGGCTGGGCGGGCAGCAGCGGCATCCGCACCCCCTCGGTGTCCGGCTCCTCCGGGATCCGGTCGGTACGGCGCAGCCGCAGCACCACCGGGCCCACCGGGCGCTCGTCGCCGACCGGCAGCGGGTCGCGCAGGTAGACCAGGATCGCGTCGGCGAAGGTCGGCACGGTGGCCCGGCACAGGCCCAGCACGATCTCGTCGAGGTCTATGCCGCGCGCGATGCGGCGGGTGGCCGCGCCGACGAACCGCAGCCGGTCGCCACCCCGGTCCCGGGCCGCCGCCGACTCCGGTACGTCGCTGCCGCCCGGAGGCGGCACCGTCCGCGAGGAGTCGGCCGGGGGTACCCGGGTGGCCTCGCCCACAGCCGCCATCTGTCCCACCTGCCCGGCATCGCCTGTCATCTCGCCACGTCCTTGCCCCGCCGCGTGCGTCGCGGCCTCCCGGTCTCGTCCGGCCCGACCGCCGCTCGCCCGCCGGCGCGCCCCGGGCACCGCACCCGGTGCGGACCCGCCGCCGCCGGTGCCGCCCCCGTCACGCGCCGGCCGCTTCCCGGCCGCGCCACGCTGGTCCGGGCGCCCGTGCGCCTCGGTCCCCTGGCCGACACCGGCCGACTGCTGCCCCTCACGTCCACCCTCCGAGCCCGTGGCGCGACCCCGCGGCCGCCCCGAGCGGGGGCCGGCCGAACCGTCCGCCGCCCCGTCCGTACCGCCGTCCCGCCCTGTCCGCCCGCGCGTACGGCCCGCCCGCCGGCCCCCTTCGGAGGACTCGGCGGCGTCGTGCGCGCGCTCCGCGGCCCGCCGGTCATGGTCGAGCGCCGCGCCGCTCCGCCCGTGCGGGTGCGCGGCGTCGTCCGCGCCTCCGGCCGGCGTCCCGCCGCCCGCCGTGCCGTGCTCGGCCCCGGACGCGGCGACGTCCTCCGGGGCGTCGCCGGTGCGTGCGGTCCGCCCGCGCGGGCCCTTCGGGCCGTCGGCGCGGCCCTCGGTCCGCCGGTCCCGGTCCTGCCCCCGGTCGCGGCGGGGGGCGTCGCCTTCGGCGGGCCCGTGGGGGCGGGCGGTGGTGTGCGGGTCCTGGGCCGCGGGCTCGCGGCCCGGGGCCCGTCGGGCACGGCCGGAGGCGTCGACGCCGGAGGTGTCGGCCCGGTCGTGGCCATGGGGCGTGCGGGAGTCGTCGGTCCGGCGGCGGGCGGTGCCCCGGCCTCGGCGGGCGCCGGGGACCGGCAGCGGCTCGGTCGGGGTGCCGGGCGCCTCGTCCCGCGGCGCCTCGGCTCGCTCCGGGGAGCGGGACGGCCGTCGGCGGGAGGGCCGGCCCGGATCCGCCGGAGCCGGCTCGCCGGGCACACCGGAGGGGCCCGGGGCGCGCCGTGTGGCGTCGTCGGGCCGGCCCGGGTGCTCCTCGGGCCGCTCGCCCCGCGTCTCCCGGGAGCCGGAGCCGGGCCCCGAGCCGGGACCGGGTCCGGGCCCCGAACCGCGCCCGGACCCGGCCGCGGCGGCGGAGCCGAGGGCGCCTCGGGGGCCCGACTCACGGCCGGTGTCCCACCCGTGCTCCGACCGGTGGTCGGAAGGCACACCTCCGCTCGCGTCCTGAAGAACCGTCACCTCTACGGCGCGGTCCCGGCGGCCGTCGCCCCCGGCGTCCGTGCCGGGACACGGGGCGACCTCGCCGGCCGCCCGGCCCGTGCCCGTGCCCGCGCGCGACACATCGCGGCCCGGCGCCGTGGCGGGGCGCTGGGCCGTGCGGGGGGCGGACGCCTCGGCCTGTGGACGCTGCCGCCGGCGCTCCGTCGGGTTCGGGACGTCCGAAGCCGCGGCAGGTGGGGCGGCCTGCCGTTCGTCGGGGGAGATCGGGTGCTCCGTCACGCGTGGGTTTCCATCCGTCCGGGGCCGCGCGCCCTGCTCGCTCGGGCGCACCGTGTCAGTCACGGCGTCGGCAGTGCAGGAAGAGCTGGATCTCGGGCGGTACATCCGTACTGGCCGGGGCGTACGCGTGGGTTTCCTCCCCGGCGATCTCGAACCCCGCGTCGCGCACGACCTGCCGCAGTTCGTCCCGCAGGTAACCCGATACCCGGATCGTGTGCCCCAGGAACGGGATCGAGAAGTCGTCCACGTCCGCCTCGACCATGGAAAGCGCCAGCAGGCCCCCGGGTCTCAGCAGGGCGTGCAGCGTCCGCAGCGCGTGCGGAATCTCCGCGCGCGGCAGCATCAGCAGCGAGAAGAAGGCCGTGACCCCGTCGAAGGTGCCCAGGTCGTGCGAGCCGCGCGGGCCGAAGCGGCCGCCGGGCCGCAGATCCGCGAGGTCCACCAGATGGAAGGCGGCCGCGGGCACGTTCTCCCGGGCCAGCTTGAGCATGCCGGGGGAGAAGTCGACGCCGACCACCTCGTGCCCCGCGTCCACCAGCTGACGGACCGTGGGCAGCCCGGTGCCACAGCCGACGTCCAGCACCCGAGAGCCGGCGGGGAGGGACGAGGCGAGCCAGTGACCGGTGTGGAGCTGGCCCTCCTTGTGCGGGAACGCCACGTCATACCGGTCGCCGATGGCGTCGAACGCCTCCGCCTGGCCGGTACGGTCCAGCGCTAACCGGTCGAAGCCCGCGTAACCTTCCCCCATGCCGTCGTAGCCGCCGTCACCGCTCACGACTCCGCCCCTCCTGTGACCATGCGCCGAGTGCCGCCTATGTGGCGGTGCGTCAAATCTTCCGCGTCACCCGCCGTTCGCGCGGCTGCATCCGGAACATTCGATGCGTCAATTTCCGCTTTTCGCATTCTCTGTTTCCGCCGTCGCCGGCGCAGTCTTCCGGACGACGATCCTACGTTTGAAACACAGGGGTACAGCAAGCGGTTCGCGGCGCCTCATGACCCGAGCGGCTTCGGGGCGCGGTCCCAGTCGGCCGGGAGCGCCGGGACGGTCCAGGACGGGTCCGGCCGCCAGTCCTCCCAGCCCTCCTGGAACGGCGCGCCCCAGGACGAGATGAGTTCGACGGCGGCCCGGCCCGCGGCCCGTACCCGCGCCGCCTGCTCGGCGGCCATCAGCCCGGCCCGCTGCGCCTGCGCGAACTCGTCTTCGTCCTTCCATTCCCAGCTGCGGTCCGGGTAGACCGCGATGTCCAGGAAGTGGTCCTCGGAGTCCACACCCCCGCTCCAGCGGTGGCGCGGCTCCTCGAGGTTCACGTACCAGTTCTTGAAGCGCCAGTCGTGCTCCCAGAACAGCCACACCGACCACGGCTCGTCGGGCCGGGCCAGCTTGAGCACCCCGGTGCCGAACCAGGTCGACCGCGCGGTGGTGCGCGGCTTGGTGTAGCGGGTGGGCAGCGGCTCGCGGTGCACCGAGGTGCCGTCCGCCAGCCGCGGCCGGACGCAGGCGGTGCCCGGCGCCAGCCAGACCGCCAGCAGCTCCGGGCTGTCCTGGACGACGGTGACGGGACGGCAGATGTGGATGCGGTCGGTGGCGTTGCCGCGGTAGCGCCACAGGATGTGGTCCCCCGGCGCCCAAGGGGCGGTGCCGCCTGCCGTGCCCGTGGTCTCCACCGTGTCCGCTGTCATGCGCAGATCTTAGGGGGGTCGTGGTTTCGGTGCCGTGACGTAAGCCGCAGCGGTCGGTGAAGCCCGCCGGTACGGGCCCGGTGCCGGCAGCGGCGAGGGACCCGGTCCCGGGGCGCGCGAACACCCCCGGGACCGGGTCCGACGTGGCCTAGGGCCGGGTCATCCGCAGCACGTCCAGCGCCTCGTCGAGCTGCTCCAGCGTCAGTGCGCCGCGCTCGACATAGCCCGATTCGATGACCACCTCGCGGATGGTCTTCCGCTCCGCCAGCGACCTCTTGGCGACCTTGGCGGCCTCCTCGTAGCCGATGTAGCGGTTGAGCGGGGTGACCACGGAGGGCGAGGACTCCGCGTACTCCCGGGCGCGGTCGACGTTGGCGGTGATCCCGTCGACGGTGCGGTCGGCCAGCAGCCGGGCCGCGTTGGCCAGCAGCCGCACCGACTCCAGCAGGTTCTTGGCGATGACCGGCAGCATCACGTTCAGCTCGAAGTTGCCGGCGGCGCCGGCGGTGGCCACGGTGGCGTCGTTGCCGACGACCTGGGCGGCGACCATCAGGACCGCCTCCGGGATGACCGGGTTGACCTTCCCCGGCATGATCGAGGAGCCGGGCTGCAGATCGGGCAGGTTGATCTCGGCGAGCCCGGTGCGCGGTCCCGAGGCCATCCAGCGCAGATCGTTGGAGATCTTGGTGAGGCCGACCGCGATGGTGCGCAGCTGGCCGGAGGTCTCCACCAGGCCGTCCCGCGCCCCCTGCGCCTCGAAGTGGTCGCGGGCCTCGGTCAGCGGCAGACCGGTGGCGCGGGCCACCTCGGCGATGACCGCGGCCGAGAAGCCCGGCGGGGTGTTGATGCCGGTGCCGACGGCGGTGCCGCCCAGCGGCAGTTCGGCGAGCCGGGGCAGCGAGGCGCGCAGCCGCTCCACCCCGTACCGCACCTGCGCCGCGTAGCCGCCGAACTCCTGACCCAGGGTCACCGGGGTGGCGTCCATGAGATGGGTGCGCCCCGCCTTGACCACGTCCGCGAACTCCGCCGCCTTGCGCTCCAACGCCGCGCCCAGGTGGTCCAGCGCCGGGATCAGATCGCCGATGACGGCGGCGGTGGCGGCGATGTGGATGGAAGACGGAAACACGTCATTGGACGACTGACTCGCGTTGACATGGTCGTTGGGGTGGACCGACCGGCCCAGCCGCTCGCCGGCGAGGGTGGCGAGCACCTCGTTGGTGTTCATGTTCGAGGAGGTGCCGGAGCCGGTCTGGAAGACGTCCACCGGGAAGTGGTCGTCCCAGCGGCCCTCGGCGACCTCGACCGCCGCGTCGGCGATGGCCTCGGCGATGTCCTTGTCCAGCACGCCCAGTTCGGCGTTGACCCGCGCGGCGGCCCCCTTGATCCGGGCCAGCGCCGCGATGTGCGCCCGCTCCAGCCGCTCCCCGCTGACCGGGAAGTTCTCCACAGCACGCTGCGTCTGCGCACGCCACTTGGCGTGGGCGGGCACCCGCACCTCACCCATCGAGTCGCGCTCGACGCGGTGCGCCCCGCCGGAGCCGTCCCGCTCGCCCATCGTGCCGTTCTCGCCGCCCGCTGCGGTCATCGTCGACCCACCTCCTGTAGAGCACCTGTGAAGTCCAGCGTTTGTCCGGTTCCCGGTGTTCCCAAATTGCACTACCGGCTGGTTAATACCGCCACGACACCCACCCCACGGGAGGCGCAATGACGCGCACAGCCCATGCGATCCATCCCCTCCACCCGAGACGCCGCGCCCGGACCCGACGCGGCCTGCTGGCGGCGCTCACCGCCCTCGCCGCCGCCCTCGGAGGGCTGGCCGCCACCCCCGCCGCCGCCACCCCCACCACGGTCCCCGCCGCGGGGCCCGCCCCCACCACGGCCACCCCGCTCTCCCCGGAACTGGAGAAGATCCGCGCCGCCGAGGCGGTCAGGCTCTACGGCGACTCCGCCGAGCGGCCGCTGAGCGGGCGCAAGTCGGCGCTGATCTCGCTGGGCGACAGCGAGATATCCGGCGAGGGCGTCGGCACCTACGAGCCGGGCACCAACGGCCCCGACAACTGGTGCCACCGCTCGCCCGACGCGGCCATCCACCGCACCGGCATTCCGGCGGACGTCACCTACAACGTGGCCTGCTCGGGCGCGTACACCGGCAACATCAGGATCGGCGGCGGCAAGCAGTACGCCGACGAACTGGTGCAGAGCGACAACCTGGCGATCAAGGCCCGCAACACCCGGATCAAGATGGTGCTGCTGGTCGCCGGGGCCAACGACGACCTGCAGTTCGGACCGGTCATGACGGACTGTGTGGTGCGCTGGTTCACCTTCCAGGGCACCTGCGAGCCCAAGTACGACCCCGGCTGGCGGGCCCGCGTCGACGCCCTGGTGCCCAAGGTCGAGGCGACCGTGCGGGACCTGCGCACCGTGATGCGCGACGCCGGGTACGCCGACGGCGACTACCGCCTGGTGGTCATGGGCTATCCCAGCCCGGTGGGGCCCGACGTCGAGGACAACCCGAACTACCCGGGCAAGCTGCCGGGCGGCTGCACCGGCTACACCTCGGACTCCGCCTGGGGTCGCGACACCGCGGTGCCGCTGTTCGAGCGCGGCATGCGCCAGGTCGCCCAGCGCACCGGCGCGGTCTACCTGGACAACTCGCGGCTCTTCCACGGTCATGAGGTGTGCATGGAGGAGACCTGGGCCCGAGGTCTCTACGTCGACCTGACCAACCCCTTCCCGCCGGACTCCAACTCGGTCCGACAGTCCTTCCACCCCAACTTCCGGGGCCACGGCGCCTTCGCGTCCTGCCTGACCCAGCTGTACGCGTCCGGGTGGCGCGAGGCGAGCTGCGCCGACGTGGCCTCCGGCAACAGGCCGGTGCTCTTCCAGGGCGCCTGGGACGACGTCTACCGCCCGCTGAGGAACGCCGCCACCGGCTCCTGCGTCGACGCCACCGCGGCGAGCAGCGCCAACGGCACCAAGGTCGTCGGCTGGGGCTGTCACGGCGGCCGCAACCAGGAGTGGTGGCACGACGCCAAGCGCGGCTCGCTGCACACCGCGCTCACCCAGGACCGCTGTGTGGACGTGCCCGACGGCAGGTACACGGCGGGCGCCGCGCTCGTCCTGTGGAACTGCCACGGCGGCGCCAACCAGACGTTCACCCGGACCGCCGGCACCCTCCGCCCGACGGCGGCGCCCGACCTGTGCCTGACCCTGGCCGCGCCGAAGGATCCGGTACGGCTCCAGAAGTGCGACGGCGGGGCGGCGCAGCGCTTCGCGTAGCCGCCGCTCGTCCGCCACGGCTGGTCCCGCCCCCGGCCTCCACGGTCGGGGGCGGAACCACGCTCGGCGCGGCCCCCGCGGATCAGGCCGGGTTCCACCAGCGTCGGCCGGTGCGGCGGAGGGTGTCCTCGTCCGTCGTACGGGCGTGGGCGCGCAGCAGGCGCAGGATCGCGCCGAAGGCGGGGGAGACCGGCCGGGACGCCGGCCAGGCGAGCAGAGCCGTGCACGGGGACAGGTCGGTGACGGGCACGAAGCGGACGCCGGGCCTGGGCATGAGGGCGAGGCTGCTCTCGGTGATGAAGCGGGTGCCGTGCCCCAGGCTGCACAGCGAGACGCAGTCCTCCAGGGTGGTCGCCGTGTGGTCGGTGTACCGCACCGGGGTGCCGTCCGGGCGCGGATCGACCGCCCAGAACGCGCGGTACTCCCGCGGCACCCGCGGGGAGAAGCCGATGACGGGCAGGTCGGCGAGGTCCGCGAGGGTCACCGACGCGCGCCCCGCCAGCGGATGGGCGTCGGGGACGCAGGCGAACCGCGCGTCGCTGCCCAGCCGCAGCGTCTCGAACCCCGCGGGCATGGGCCCGTAGCAGATGACGGCGTCGACCTCTCCGTCCAGCGGCGCCCTCACCTGCTCGATGTTGTCGACGGCGCGCCACTCGACCTCCGGGCCCGGGCGGCCTCCACGGAGCTCGTCGAGCAGGATGCGCAGGGCGGGCAGGGCCGAAATGTAGGAGCCGAGCACCACCCGGTCCGACGGCGGGCGTGCCAGCTCCTCCGCGGCGCGGCGCAGATCCTCGACGGCGTCGACGGCGGCCCGCACGTGGGGCAGCAGCGCCTCCCCCGCCGGCGTCAGCCGCACCTGCCGTGTGGACCGCTCCACCAGGGTCACCCCCAGGTGGCCCTCGAGGGCGCGGATCTGCCGGCTGAACGCGGGCTGACTGATGAACGCCCGCTTGGCCGCCCGGCCGAAGTGCAGCTCCTCCGCCAGCGCGAGCAGCAGCCGTAACTGATGCGGGCTCGGTTCGCTCGTCACGATTCCCCCTTCTGGACGGCCAGCCGTCCACCCCCATGCGGGGAGGTTATCAATCACGTCTCCGTTCACATCAATGAGCCCTTCCGAATGGGTTTCCGAATGGGTCAGGATGCGTTGTGGCGCTCCTGAACCGGGGCGCGACACACGCATTTTTATTTCCTGTCGAGGGGAAACCGTGTCTCAGGTGAAAAGGAATGTCGCCGCCGTGGGGATGACCGCGGCCCTGCTCTTCGGTGCCGGAATCGCGACGGCGGGCGCGGCGAGCGCCGCACCCGCCGCGCCGTCGGGGTCGACGATCGCCCTGAAGAGTTGGCACTACGCGGGCTACTACGCGTCCCAGTCGAAGTGCGTCGCGGACGGCCACACCGCCGGCGTGCCGTGGAACTGCAAAACCCAGGGCAGCGGTTACGCGCTTTACCTGTACTACTGAGCATGTGCCTTAAGGCAGGGGGAAACATGAGCAATGCGCTTACGGGGGAAAGAACGGTCGTGAGGCACCGCCACGTCCGGGGCGCGCTCCGGCGCGCCGCGCTGGCGGCCGGTTCCTGCACCGTTCTCACCATGGGGATCGTTCTGGGCGGAGCGGGTGCCGCCGAGGCCGACTCCTGTGGTTGCGGCATGCCGAGCCGGTCGTTCACCGTCAAGACCGTCGGCGTCAACAGTTGGTGGACCGCGCAGTTCGACACCGCGCGTGCGAACTGGCACACCAGCGGCGCCGGCGCGAAGATACGACGCACCACCGACTCGCCCAACAAGTTCACGGCGGGCCGCTATGAGAACGAGGACTGGCTCGCGCTGTACACCAAGAAATACAGCGGACCCTGGCGGCAGTTCACGATCAAGGCCAACTCGTATCAGCTCGCCCGGAAGTCGGGCACGCATATGCGGGAGTGGAGTCGCAGCACGGCCACCCATGAGCTGGGGCACGCGCTGAATCTCGACGACAATCCCGGTACGAGAAAAGCGTCCTTGATGAAGCACGGCCGTGACCGGGTGAGAATTCAGAAGCCGCAGCCGTACGACGTGGCCGAGGTGAAGAGGATGTACGGATGAGCGCGCGGCGGAACGCCCTCGGCGGCGGAGCGGTGGCGCTGCTCCTGGCAGTCACCGCGGCCGTCTACTCGACATCGGGCGACGACGCGTCGAAGGCGACGGACACGGTGACCTACGAGGCCGACTACCCGGCCTACCGGTCGCTGGGCGAGGCCGTCGACGAGGCCGACGCGATCGTCACCGGGAAGGTCGTCCGTTCTCGGGTGGAGAAGTCGTGGCCGAAGGTCTCGACCTCGGGTGATCCGATGACCAACCCGCAGGCGGGCCTGTCGGAGGAGGAGGCGCGCCAGGTGGAACCGGTGATCGTCACCGTCTCCACCGTCCGGGTCTCCAAGGTCGTCTCCGGGAACGTCGGAGTCGGGGACACCATCGAGGTCAGCCAGCTGGGAGGGGCGATCAAGGAGACCACCTACCGGGAGGTCAACACCACCACCCTGGCCAAGGACGGAACCGAGTACGCGCTGCTGCTCTCCGCGCACCGCGACGCTCCATACGGCCTGATCAACCCGGAACAGGGGCTCTACACCGTCGGCCCCAAGGGCCGGATCCACGCCGTCTCCACCGAGGGGCTCACCGGTGTGGACACCGTGGACGACCTGAGGCGCGAGGTCGGAAAGCGGTAGCGGGGCCGTGGCGTCGGCTCCCTCTGGACGGGCGTCGGGCCCGTCCAGAGGGGCCGGTGACCGGGGAGAGGCCCCGGTGCGGGGCGGTCAGCCGCCCGGGCGGACCGGGATGCTGGTCACCAAGGGCTGGGCGGGGCCGGGGTCGGTGAAGAAGTCGTTGCCCTTGTCGTCGACGACGATGAAGGCGGGGAAGTCCTCGACCTCGATCCTCCAGACGGCCTCCATGCCCAGCTCGGCGTACTCCAGGACCTCCACCTTCTTGATGCAGTCCTGCGCCAGCCGGGCCGCCGGGCCGCCGATCGAGCCGAGGTAGAAGCCGCCGTGCGCGGCGCAGGCGTCGGTGACCTGCTTGCTGCGGTTGCCCTTGGCGAGCATGATCTTGGAGCCGCCGGCGGCCTGGAACTGCTCGACGTAGGAGTCCATCCGGCCGGCGGTGGTCGGGCCGAACGAGCCGGAGGCGTACCCCTCGGGGGTCTTGGCCGGGCCGGCGTAGTAGACCGGGTGGTCGCGCAGGTAGGTGGGCATCTCCTCGCCCGCGTCCAGCCGCTCCTTGATCTTCGCGTGCGCGATGTCCCGGGCCACGACCAGCGTGCCGGTCAGCGAGAGCCGGGTCTTGACCGGGTGCCTGGTCAGCTCGGCGAGGATCGCGTCCATCGGCTGGTTGAGGTCGATGGCGACCGCGTCCAGATCCGCGCCCGCGCCCTTCGTCAGCTCCTCGTCCGTGGTGTCCGGGAGGTACTTCGCCGGGTCGGTCTCCAGCTGCTCCAGGAAGACGCCCTCGGCGGTGATCTTCGCCACCGCCTGGCGGTCGGCCGAGCAGGAGACGGCGATCGCCACCGGGCAGGACGCGCCGTGCCGCGGCAGGCGCACCACGCGCACATCGTGGCAGAAGTACTTGCCGCCGAACTGCGCGCCGATGCCGATCTTCTGGGTGAGCTCGAAGACCTTCTCCTCCAGCTCCTTGTCCCGGAAGCCGTTGCCCAGCGGCGAGCCCTCGGTGGGCAGCTCGTCGAGGTAGTGCGCGGAGGCGTACTTCGCGGTCTTCAGCGCGTACTCGGCGGAGGTGCCGCCGACGACGATCGCCAGGTGGTACGGCGGGCAGGCGGCGGTGCCCAGCGAGCGGATCTTCTGCTCCAGGAACTTCATCATGCTCGCCTCGTTGAGCACGGCCTTCGTCTCCTGGAAGAGGAAGGACTTGTTGGCGGAGCCGCCGCCCTTGGCCATGAAGAGGAACTTGTAGGCGCCGCCGTCGGTCGCGTACAGCTCGATCTGCGCCGGCAGGTTGGAGCCGGTGTTCTTCTCCTCCCACATGGTCAGCGGGGCCATCTGGGAGTAGCGCAGGTTGAGCTCGGTGTACGCGTCGTAGACGCCGCGCGAGAGGGCTTCCTCGTCGCCACCCTCGGTGAGCACGTTCTGTCCGCGCTTGCCCATGACGATCGCGGTGCCGGTGTCCTGGCACATCGGCAGCACCCCGGCCGCCGCGATGTTCGCGTTCTTCAGCAGGTCCAGCGCGACGAACTTGTCGTTCGGGGAGGCCTCGGGGTCGTCCAGGATGCGGCGCAGCTGGGCGAGGTGCGCGGGGCGCAGATAGTGCGAGATGTCGTGCATGGCCTCGGCGGCCAGCCGGCGCAGCGCCTCCGGCTCGACCTTGAGGAAGGTGCGTCCGTCGGCCTCGAACGTGCTCACGCCCTCGGACGTCACCAGCCGGTAGGGCGTGGTGTCCTCGCCCAGGGGCAGCAGATCGGTATACGCGAACTCTGGCATCGCGGCCATTCCTCACTCGACAGACGGCTACGCGCTGGCACCTTCGACAACGCGTCCACCAGCGTAGAACGCGCGCCGGCGGTGGAGCTTGTGAGGTAAGGCTCAGTTGGTCCGGTCCCGTCGCCACCCGCGCACCGGGCTATCGCGATCTATCGCGTGTCGCTACGCTGGCCGCGTGGACGAGAAGCAGCCGGTGCCCCTGACGAAGCCCGACGCCGCGACGAAGCCCGACGCCGCGGCGCCCGTCGCGGAGGCCGACCTCCGTGTCTCCGACGCCGACCGCGACGGCGTCGCCGACATCCTCCGCGAGGCGCTCGCCGAGGGCCGGCTGGACGCCGAGGAGCACGCCGAGCGGCTCGACGCCACCTACCGGGCCAAGACCCGGGGCGAGCTGGGACCGCTGGTCGGTGACCTCCCCCCGAGGGCGGGTACCGCCGCCCCGCGCGCCGCCCACGCCCCACGGCCGCCCTCTCCCTCCCCCACCGCGGCCGACAACCTGGTCGCCGTCTTCGGCGCCGCGGTGCGCAAGGGGCGGTGGCGGGTGCGGCGCCGCACCAACGCGTTCGCGTTGTTCGGCGGCGTCGAGGTCGATCTGACCGAGGCGGTCTTCGAGCAGCAGGAGATCGTCATCAACGCGACCGCGGTCTTCGGCGGCGTGGAGATCAGGATCCCGGAGAACGTCTCCCTCCGTGGCACCGGAACCGGCGTCTTCGGCGGCTTCGACGTCCAGACCATCGAGTCCCCGGACCCCTCCGCGCCGGTCATCGTCGTCACCGGCTTCGCCCTCTTCGGCGGGGTCGAGACCCGCCCCGTCCCGGGCCGGCGGCTGAAGAACCTCCGCACCTGACCGGGAGAGGTCCGCGCGGGGAGACGACAGGAAGCGGGGCCCGTTTGGCAACCCCGCCTCGGCGTAACCCCTGACGCGCATGGGGCCTGAGGGGTGGCCGTGAACAGCTGCGGTCACATGAAAGACAACGGTGTGCATAAGCACGCGCACAGCGGGTAAGGCTTGGTGCGTCGTCTCTCGTACGGCTGATGGGGGTGCACAGGGGGCCGTACCTCGTGAGACGGGCAAGGGTGACCACCGGAGCCGTCGTCAGGAGTAGACCGTGCTGCAACCGCATCAGCCCCTGCAGGACGCCGCACTGCCCCCGCAGCGCATCCCCGCTCGGGACCAGGCCGGCCCCTGGCACTCAGAGGCGGTGTGCCGCCGGGACGAAGCCGGGCTCTTCTTCGCTCCCTCGAAGGAGCCCACCGCCGCCCGGCTGTCGCGGGAAGAAGCCGCGAAGCGCGTATGTGCCCGTTGCCCGGTCATGGTCGAGTGCCGGGAGCACGCACTGCTGCAGCCCGAGCCGTACGGGGTGTGGGGCGGGTTGACCGCGGCGGAGCGCCGCGTCGTCCTGGCCCGCCGCCGCCGGCGCGAGGCGGAGTTGCAGCGCGCGGTGCGGATCGCCGCCGCCGGGTGACCGAGCCGAAGAGGCATCGGGCCGGGTCCCGCCCCTGACCGCGGGACCCGGCCCGACGCGTTTTCGGCGACGACGCGCCCACGCTGGCGACGTCCCGCCCACGCCGGCGACGACCCGCCCACGCCGGCGGCGTGCCGCCGCGCCGGCGACGCCGCGCCTGCGGCACACGGCGACCGGCGCGGGGCCGCGGACGATGCGTCCCGCCGCGACGGGGAGCGCCCC
Organism: Streptomyces sp. SAJ15; assembly: GCF_007595705.1. GTDB lineage: Bacteria > Actinomycetota > Actinomycetes > Streptomycetales > Streptomycetaceae > Streptomyces. The sequence continues at coordinate 588,407 of NZ_NISY01000001.1, forward strand.
GACGGCAGGAGTCCGGCGGCGTCGAACGACCACAGGGGGTTCGACGGCCGCCGGTGCGCCGCTCGTACGGAGCCGGGCCTTCCTCAGCGCCGTTCGGCCGCTCCCGCGGTCAGCGCGCGCGCTCGAAGTCGACCGACGAGTAGGCGCGCAGCTTGGACAGCCGGTGCGTGGAGTCGATCTGCCGGATGGTGCCGGACTTGGAGCGCATGACCAGCGACTGCGTGGTGGCGGTCTCCGAGCGGTAGCGCACCCCGCGCAGCAGCTCGCCGTCGGTGATGCCGGTGGCGACGAAGAAGACGTTGTCGCCGCGGACCAGGTCGTCGGTGGACAGCACCCGGTCCAGGTCGTGGCCCGCGTCCAGGGCGCGCTGCCGCTCGGCGTCGTCCTTGGGCCACAGCCGGCCCTGGATGGTGCCGCCCAGGCACTTGATCGCGCAGGCCGCGATGATGCCCTCGGGGGTGCCCCCGATGCCCATCAGCAGGTCCACGCCCGTGCCCTCGCGGGCCGCCATGATCGCGCCGGCCACGTCGCCGTCCGAGATGAACTTGATGCGGGCGCCGGTCTCCCGGATCTCCTTGACGATGCCCTCGTGGCGGGGGCGGTCCAGGATGACGACGGTGACGTCCTCGGGGCTGGAGTTCTTCGCCTTGGCGACGCGCCGGATGTTCACGTCCACCGGCGCGGTGATGTCGACGAACTCGGCGGCCTCGGGGCCGGTGACGAGCTTGTCCATGTAGAAGACCGCGGAGGGGTCGAACATCGAGCCGCGCTCGGCGACGGCCATCACGGAGACGGCGTTGGCCATGCCCTTGGCGGTGAGGGTGGTGCCGTCCACCGGGTCCACGGCCACATCGCACTCGGGGCCGGTCCCGTCGCCCACGCGCTCGCCGTTGTAGAGCATGGGGGCGTTGTCCTTCTCCCCCTCGCCGATCACCACGACGCCGTTCATGGAGACGGTGTGGATCAGGGCGCGCATGGCCTTGACGGCGGCGCCGTCGGCGCCGTTCTTGTCGCCGCGCCCCACCCAGCGCCCGGAGGCCATGGCGCCGGCCTCGGTCACCCGCACCAGCTCGAGAGCGAGGTTGCGGTCGGGAGCCTCGGGGCTGACTTCGAGCTGGGACGGAAGATGGTGCTCGGACATCGGAGCGCACCTTTCTGTACGGCGACGGCCGGTGAGGGTGCTCATGACTTTATCCGCTGATTGCGAATGTGAGCAGAGCGCCCCACGCATGAGCAGCGTCAACACTCCGGGAAGGCCGAGGTCAGAGCGGGGGCGGGGGGTGTCGTCCGGCTCCGACCCGGTATGGGGGACGATAGGCGGATGGCAGGTATGCGTGGCAAGCAGTCGGTGCGGAACATGGTGCTCTCGTTGTCGGTGAGCAGCCTGGCGGCGGCGGGCATCTACGTCTTCGGCGTCCCGCACGACGAGAACAACGACCCGATCAAGACGGTCGACTACGAGGTGGACCTGAAGACGGTCCGGCGCGCGGCGTCCTACCCGGTGGCGGCCCCGAAGGACGGCGCCCTGCCCAAGGGCTGGCGGGCCACCTCGGTGCGCTACACCCCGCAGAGCGACGTCGGCGCCGTCTGGCACCTGGGCTTCCTCGACCCCGACCGCGAGTACGTCGCGATCGAGCAGAGCGACGGCCGCCCGGGGCCGTTCGTCGACGAGGTCACGCAGTCCGCCCGCAAGACCGAGAAGACCGAGCGGATCGCCGGGGAGACCTGGCGGCGCTACGAGGGGCCTAAGTACGACGCGCTGGTGCGCGAGGGCAAGGGCGTGACCACGGTGGTCACCGGCACGGCGTCGTTCGCCCAGCTCACGAAGATGGCCGCCGCGCTGGACGCCCGCAAGGGCTGAGCGCGGCGGCCGACGGGCCCCACGGGGGGTTGAGGGCCCGGGATGACCCCGCCGGGGGGAGCGGGGCCGTTCGGGGTGCTCAGACGGTGGTGACGACCTGGTCGTACGCCAGCCGCGGGGAGCGCGGGTGCCAGGCGTTCTCGCCCGGCTTGCCGATGTTGACGACCATCAGCGGGGTGTGGTCGTCGTCCAGGAACTCCTTCCGCACACCCTCGGCGTCGAAGCCGGTCATCGGGCCGGCGGCGAGACCGGCCGCGCGGATGCCGAGGATGAAGTAGCCGGCCTGGAGCGAGGCGTTGAGGCCGGCGGCCCGCTCACGGGCGGCGCGCTCGGTGAAGAAGACGTCCTTGGCCTGCGGGAAGTGCGGGAAGAGCTCCGGGAGCTCGTGGTGGAACTCGTTGTCCGCGGCCAGGATCGCCACCAGCGGCGCGGTCCGGGTCTTGGCCTGGTTGCCCTCGGCCATGTGCGCGACGAGGCGCTCACGGGCCTCGGCGGAACGGACCAGCACGATGCGCAGCGGCGTCTGGTTGAAGGCGGTGGGGCCGTACTTCACGAGGTCGTAGACCGCCTGCATCTGCTCCTCGGTCACCGGCTCGTCGGTGAACGTGTTGGCCGTGCGGGCCTCGCGGAAGAGCAGGTCCTGGGCGGCGGCGTCGAGGGTGAGGGACATGGGGCGCTCCCTGAGGGTGTGGTTGAACGTAAAACCACTATGGCTCGCCATGTATTAACTTTCAACTAAATCGGCGGCCGGGTGGGCAACCTCACAGCTCCTCGCCGTCTCATCGGCCATGACGGGACCGAGCGGTCCCCCCACCCCTGACAGGTCCGCTCGTCGCCCCGCGCGCGACGGGTTCGGTTCGGGGGCTCCGTACGGTGCGCGGTGGCTCCCGGCCCGCTCGGCGGCTACTCCTCGCAGCCCTCGCGGTCCACTTCGCCGTCGCCCTCGGCGGCCTGCTGTCCCGCCAGCGCCGCGTCCAGCCGCGCCCGGGCACCGTCCAGCCAGCGCCGGCAGACGCGCGCCAGCTCCTCGCCGCGCTCCCACAGGGCGAGCGACTCCTCCAGCGTGGTCCCGCCCGCCTCCAGCCGGCGCACGACCTCGACCAGCTCGTCCCGTGCCTGCTCGTATCCGAGAGCGGACTCGCCCGCCATCTCGTCTGTTGTCGCCATGCGCCCCACCCTATGCGGGGTCGCGGTCGGCGACGCGGACCGTGAACTCGCCCTCGGCGACCCGGGCGCGCAGCGGCTCCTCGGCGGTCACCTCGTCCGCCGTACGGACCACCGAACCGTCGGCGTGCTGGAGCACCGCGTAGCCGCGGCGCAGGGTGGCGGCGGGGGAGAGCGCCACCACCCGGGCGTGGGTGTGCGCCAGCTCCGAGTCGGCGCGGTCCAGGAGGTGGCCCAGGGTGCGGCGGCCGCGGTCGAGCAACGCCGCCACCTGATCCGCGCGCTCGTCCACCATCCGGTGCGGGCGCTGTATCGACGGCCGGGCCAGCGCCGCCGACAGGCCCCGCTCCTCGCGGTCCAGGAAGCCGGTGACCGAGCGCAGCGCGCGCTCGCGCAACTGCTGGATCCGGGACAGCTCCTCGCCCACGTCCGGCACGACCTTCTTCGCCGCGTCCGTCGGCGTGGACGCCCGCAGGTCCGCGACCAGGTCGAGCAGCGGCGAGTCCGGCTCGTGCCCGATCGCGGAGACCACCGGCGTACGACAGGCGGCCACCGTCCGCACCAACTGCTCGTCGGAGAACGGCAGCAGGTCCTCCACGCTGCCTCCGCCCCGCGCCACGACGATCACGTCGACCTCCGGGTGGGCGTCCAGCTCGCGGACCGCCTCCACCACCCGGGGCACCGCGTGCACGCCCTGCACGGCGACGTTGCGCACCTCGAACCGCACGGCGGGCCAGCGCAGTCGGGCGTTCTCCAGCACGTCCCGCTCGGCGGCCGAGGCCCGGCCGCAGACCAGCCCGACCAGCTGCGGCAGGAAGGGCAGCGGGCGCTTGCGCTCGGCGTCGAAGAGCCCCTCCGCCGCCAGCGACTTCTTCAGCTGCTCCAGCCGCGCCAGCAGCTCGCCCACCCCGACCGGCCGGATCTCCACCGCCCGCAGCGACAGCTGCCCGCGCGGGGCGTACCACTCCGGCTTGGCGTGCACCACGACGCGGGCGCCCTCGGAGACCACGTCCGCGACCCGGTCGAAGACCGAGCGGAAACAGGTCACCGAGAGGGAGATGTCGTAGCTGGGGTCGCGCAGCGTCAGGAACACCACCCCGGCGCCGGGACGCCGGGAAAGCTGCGTGATCTGCCCCTCGACCCACACCGCACCGAGGCGGTCGATCCAGCCGCCGATCAGACGGGAGACCTCGCCTACGGGGATGGGGGTGTCGGGGGAGGTGTGCACGGCCATGCGGCTGAGCGTAGCCCGCGCGGCGGTGGACCCGGGCGGGTTCCCGGCTTCCCGCCGGTGGGGCCGGCCGGGGCCGCCGGCGTCGCCGGGGGCGCCAGGGCCGTCAGGCCCATCGGGCCACCGCGGCCGTCAGATGGTGGGACCCGGGGCCGATGGCTCACCCCGTCGTACCCCGCCGGAACTCCGCCAGGAGCACCACCAGGCCCACCGCCAGCCACACCGCGCCCACCACCTGCGCCACCCCCGACGCCGCGACCATGACCGCCACGGTCACCCCCATGCCCAGCAGCGGCACCACCACATGGCGCACCACGTGCGGGCGGTCGGCGTGGCGGCGGACCCAGAACCAGCCGATCACGGAGGCGTGCAGCAGGGTGAAGGCGGACAGCGCGCCGATGTCGACGATGGACACCAGCCGGTCCAGACCCTCGTCGCTCCGGGCGGCCCAGACCGCCGCCACGAGTGTGACCAGCGCCGCCACCACCAGGGCCCGCGCCGGCACCCCGCTGCGCCCGCCGACCTTGGCCAGAACGGGGGGCAGCCGCCGGTCGCGGCCCATCGCGAACAGCAGCCGGCCGGCCGCCGCCTGCCCCGCCAGCGCGGCGAACGCGGCGCCCACCGCCTTACTGAGAGCCACCAGGTCGTGCAGCCAGGACCCCACCGCGGCGTCGACCGTGTCGTAGAAGGCGGAGCCCTGCCGCGCCGGCTCCTCGGCCAGCTCGGCGGCGGACATCGGCGCGAGCAGGGCGGCCAGATAGGTCTGGACGACGAAGAGCAGGCCCGCCACCACCAGGCAGGTCAGCACGGCCCGCGCCACCCAGGCGGTGCTGGTGGTCTCCTCCGCGAAGGAGGCGATCGCGTCGAAACCGAGGTAGGAGAGGACCGCGACCGACACCGCGGCGAGCACCGCGGAGGTGGAGAACGGGCCCTGACCGGTGAAGGGGGACACCCAGTCGCGGCGCGCGCCGTGCGCGGCGAGCTGCACCACGGCGGCCGAGACGAAGACGATCAGCACCGCGATCTCCAGGGCCAGCACCAGGAGGCCGGCGAGCGCGGCGGCCCGCACTCCCCACAGGTTCAGCCCGGTAGTGATCACGACGGCGACGGCGGTCCACACCCAGCGGTCCACCGCCGGCACCAGCGCCTCTATCGCGATCCCGGAGAAGAGATACGCGACGGCCGGGATCAGCAGGTAGTCCAGCAGCGCCATCCACCCGGCGACGAAGCCCGCGCTCTCGCCGAGCCCGAGCCGGGCGTAGGTGAACACCGATCCGGCGACCGGCGCGACCCGCACCATCTGGGCGTACGAGTAGGCGGTGAAGGCCATCGCCACCGTCGCCACGACGTACACCAGCGCCACCGCGCCGTGCGACTTCGCGTCGAGCGTGCCGAACACGCCGACGGGGGCCATGGGGGCGATGAAGAGCAGACCGTAGACGACCAGATCGCGGAAGCGGAGGACGCGCCGCAGGGTGCCGTCCGCCTCAGCCGCCATCCCGCCCGCCTCCCAGCCTCGTCGTGCGGGCCCCAGTCTGTGCCACCGACGTGCGCTTCGGAGGCTGCGCCACGGCCTTACGATGGAGCACATGACTGCAACGCCCTCCCGCCGGGTCCTGCTCGCCGCCCCCCGTGGCTACTGCGCGGGCGTGGACCGCGCCGTGATCGCCGTCGAGAAGGCCCTGGAGCAGTACGGCGCGCCGATCTATGTGCGCCACGAGATCGTCCACAACAAGTACGTGGTCAAGACCCTGGAGAAGAAGGGCGCCATCTTCGTCGACGAGACGGAGGAGGTACCCCCGGGCAATATCGTGATCTTCTCGGCGCACGGTGTGGCGCCGGTCGTGCACGACGAGGCCAAGCGCGGCAAGCTGGCGACGATCGACGCGACCTGCCCGCTGGTCACCAAGGTCCACAAGGAGGCCGTGCGCTTCGCGAAGGAGGACTTCGACATCCTCCTCATCGGTCACGAGGGCCACGAGGAGGTCATCGGCACCAGCGGCGAGGCGCCGGACCACATCCAGCTGGTCGACGGCCCCAAGGACGTGGAGAACGTCGAGGTCCGCGACGCCTCCCGGGTGGTGTGGCTCTCCCAGACCACCCTGTCCGTCGACGAGACGATGGAGACGGTCGACGCGCTCAAGGAGCGCTTCCCGCAGCTCGTCAGCCCGCCCAGCGACGACATCTGCTACGCCACGCAGAACCGCCAGACCGCGGTGAAGCAGATGGGCGCGGAGGCCGATCTGGTGATCGTCGTCGGCTCCAAGAACTCCTCCAACTCCGTCCGGCTGGTCGAGGTCGCCCTCGGCGCCGGCGCGCGCGACGCGCACCTGGTGGACTTCGCCGAGGAGATCGACGAGGCGTGGCTGGAGGGCGTGCGGACGGTCGGCGTCACCTCGGGCGCCTCCGTGCCGGAGATCCTGGTCGAGGGCGTCCTGGAGTGGCTGGCCCAGCGCGGCTACGACGACGTGGAGACGGTCACGGCGGCGCAGGAGTCGATCACCTTCTCGCTGCCGAAGGAGCTGCGGCGCGACCTGCGCGCGGAGGCGGCGGCAGCGGTCGAGGAGTGACGCCGGCGTTCGGGTGACGAGGGTGGTCGTCGTCGGATGACGACGCGTTCGGGTGACGTGCGCCGTGCCGGGTGCCCGGCCAGGTGTCCCGATCCGACCGCCGAGGCGGTGAGCGGCCCCGAACGGCCCTAGCCTGAAGTTCATGAACGTATTCGGCGTGGACATCGGCGGTTCGGGCATCAAGGGCGCTCCGGTGGACCTGGCGCGCGGAGACCTCTCGGACGACCGGTTCAAGGTGCTCACCCCGCACCCGGCGACCCCGGAGTCGGTCGTGGAGTCGGTGCGCGAGGTGGCGGACCACTTCGGCTGGCGCGGCCGGCCGGTCGGGGTGACGTTCCCCGGCGTGGTGACCGACGGCACGACGCGTACGGCGGCCAACGTCGACAACGGCTGGATCGGTGTGGACGCGGCCGGGATGCTGAGCGAAGAGCTGCGGTCGCCGGTCACGGTGGTCAACGACGCGGACGCGGCCGGCATCGCGGAGATGACCTTCGGCGCGGGACGCGGCCGTCGGGGCACGGTCATCCTGCTGACCTTCGGCACCGGCATCGGCAGCGCGGTCTTCACGGACGGCCGGCTGGTGCCCAACACCGAGCTGGGCCATCTGGAGCTGGACGGGGTGGACGCCGAGAAGCGCGCCTCGACCAGGGCCAAGGAGGACCACGACCTCAGCTGGCACCACTGGGCGCGGCGGGTGGAGCGCTACCTCGCGCATGTGGAGATGCTCTTCTCGCCCGAGTTGTTCGTGATCGGCGGCGGGGTGAGCCGCAAGGCGGAGAAGTTCCTGCCGCTGATCGGACACGTCAGGGCCGAGATCGTCCCTGCCCAGCTGCAGAACAACGCGGGGATCGTCGGAGCCGCGATGGCCGCTGCGGGGAAGGCGGGATCGCCGGCCGCGGAGACGGGCGCCCGCCCGACCTCGTCCGCCGCCGCCTCCGACTGACCCGGGCCACCTGCCGTACGAGGACGATCAGCGCGGTGAGCACGGTGCCCGCGTAGAGCCAGCCGGCGTGCAGCGACAGCGAGGTGAACACGCCCACCGCCTGGCCGCCGAGCCCGTCACCGCCGTCGTTGATCGGCACCAGGCCGGCGGCGAAGGCGATGGGCATCCCGACCGGCGCGGTGACCAGGTCCAGCGGGCGCACCCACAGCCCGCAGCCGATGCAGGTCAGGACGTAGACGACCCCGTAGACGGCGGGCGAACCGGAGAACAGCAGCACGTCGAGGCCGCCGATGGTGACCATGGTCAGCACGGCGAGCAGCCCGGCCCCGAACCCGGTGAGCCGTGGCCGGGGCAGCCGCCGGAGCCGGATGGCGAGGGCCGCGGCGGGGGATGCCGCGGCCGCGGGGCGGGACGGCGGAGGGCGCCGGCCGGCCGGGCGTCGAGGCGCGCCGGTCCCGGCGGCCGCCGTACGTCCCCGTGCTCCCGGCCCAGGCCCCGGTCCGGCGCCGGTCCTGGGCCGCCCGGGCCGGGGGATGGGCCGCTGCGGGCGCCTCCTGTAGTCCTCCACTCGACCAACGTAGGCGGGGGGACGGGCGGAATCTGTCCCCAGACACGCGGTTTGAGCCACCTTGGGCTCAGGGTTTGACGCCGGACGGGAGGGTCGGCTAGAGCGCGGTCGTGGTGAGCGCGCCGGTACGGGGTGGGGTCGCGGGACGGCCCCGTAGACTGGTGGACCGGCCTGCACGGGCCTTCATATCCGCTCTTATCCGCTACGGGAAGTCGCCACGTGTCGCTCACGATCGGAATCGTCGGTCTGCCGAATGTCGGCAAGTCGACCCTGTTCAACGCCCTGACCAAGAACGACGTGCTGGCGGCCAACTACCCGTTCGCCACCATCGAGCCCAACGTGGGCGTCGTCGGCGTCCCCGACGCCCGCCTGCACAAGCTGGCCGAGATCTTCAGCTCCCAGCGGGTGCTGCCGGCCACCGTCGACTTCGTCGACATCGCCGGTATCGTGCGCGGCGCCAGCGAGGGCGAGGGCCTGGGCAACAAGTTCCTGGCGAACATCCGCGAGTCCGACGCGATCTGCCAGGTCATCCGGGCCTTCAAGGACGAGAACGTCGTCCACGTCGACGGCAAGGTGTCGCCCAAGGACGACATCGAGACGATCAACACCGAGCTGATCCTCGCCGACCTCCAGACCATCGAGAAGGTGCTGCCGCGCCTGGTCAAGGAGTCCCGGATCAAGAAGGACGTCGCCCCGAAGGTCAAGGCCGTCGAGGAGGCGAAGGAGATCCTGGAGAAGGGCGAGACCCTCTTCGCGCACGGGATCGTCCAGGGCAGCGAGCGCACGGAGCTCCTCCACGACCTGCACCTGCTCACCACCAAGCCGTTCCTCTACGTCTTCAACGTGGACGAGGACGAGCTGACCGACGACGCCTTCAAGGACGAGCAGCGCGCCCTGGTCGCCCCGGCCGAGGCCATCTTCCTCAACGCCAAGCTGGAGGCCGACCTCGCCGAGCTCGACGAGGAGGACGCCATGGAGCTCCTCCAGTCCGTCGGCGCCGAGGAACCGGGCCTGGCCACCCTCGCCCGCGTCGGCTTCGACACCCTGGGCCTCCAGACCTACCTGACCGCCGGCCCCAAGGAAGCCCGCGCCTGGACCATCAAGAAGGGCGCCACCGCCCCCGAGGCCGCCGGTGTCATCCACACCGACTTCCAGAAGGGCTTCATCAAGGCCGAGGTCATCTCCTTCGCCGACCTGGTCGACACCGGCTCCGTCGCCGACGCCCGCGCGGCGGGCAAGGCGCGCATGGAGGGCAAGGAGTACGTGATGCAGGACGGGGACGTGGTGGAGTTCCGCTTCAACGTGTAGTCGCGCGCATACCGCACGTGACCTAACTGGTCCGTGCAGGTCAGAAGGGGTCGGACTCTGTCGAGTCCGACCCTTTCGTCGTCACCGTGCTGGATGGGTGCTGGATGTTCTGACGTGTTGTCAGCGGCTATCAGGTGTCGTAGACGGTCGATCGGTGTCCTACGTGAACGACCCAGACCACCAGTTCCCCGTTGTCGATCGTGTAGACGACGCGGTAGTCGCCGACTCGCAGTCGTCGACGGTCTGGCTGGGACACGAGTGCGGTGGTGTTGAAGCCGAGTGGATCGCTTTCCAGCTCGGTCAGCTTGGCCAGGATGCGCAGCGCCATCTCGCGCGGGATCTTCCGAAGCTCGGCCTGCGCCTCGGGGCGGAAGACGGTTCGGTACTCACTCACTGCGCGCCAGCGTCTCCCTCATGACGTCCTCGATCGAGATGCCAGGTGCGGGGTTGGCCATGCGCTCGTCGATGATCCGATTGATCTCGCGCTCTTCCCACTCCTGGTACTTGCGTAGTACCTCGATGGAGACGACGGCGGCGACCTCTTTGCCGCGGCGCGTGATCACCGTGGGTACGTCGTCGCGGTCGGCGCGCTCCACGACCTCCGCCAAATGTGCGCGCACGTCGCGGATGGACTCTATGGGCAGTGGTTGCGTCATGCGCCCAAGCGTACCGAGTGTCCCATGTGTACACAACGCCTGTCGGGGGGAGGGCGGGCCCCTTCGCCGTGGCTGCGCGTGCTGGATGTACTGGGTGAACCTGCACCGTGCTGGATCGGTGCTGGATATGGGCTTCGGAATCGACGCTTCCGCAGGTCGGAGCATTGCGTCTGACGTCCCGCTTCAATTGTGACCTTCCGGTTACCTTGAGCTAGATTGATCTGTCAAATGTGCAGGTCGAACGGGGCTCGCCTCTAGGGAGGCGAGCCCCGTTCTCCTTTCCGTGCTGACCTGGTGCTGACTTTTCGGCCTGCCCGGCGTCTGCTCGGTGGTACGTTATGTGGTACCAGTCATGGAGGGAGTTCAGTCGATGTCGATCACTGCCAGCGAGGCGCGCAAGGCTCTCTTCCCGTTGATCAAGAAGGTCAACGACGATCACGAGGCCATCGAGATCGTCTCCAAGCACGGGAACGCCGTACTCGTCTCGGCTGAGGACTACGCCGCCCTGCGTGAAGGCTCCTACCTGTTGCGCTCGCCGGCGAACGCCCGCCGACTGCTCAAGGCGTACGAGAACGCGCTTGGTGGTATGGGGCTCTCCGAGCGAGAACTCATCGACCCTGATGCGTCGCGTGCCGAGAAGGGTGACGCGTGAGGCTCGTCTTCGAAGAAGGCGGCTGGGAGGACTACACGTCCTGGCTCAAAAACGACCGCAAGATGCTCGCCCGGATCAACAAGCTCATCGAGGACGTCCTGCGTGACCCGTTCACCGGAATCGGCAAGCCCGAGCCGCTGAAGTACCACCTGCCAGGCGCCTGGTCGCGGCGGATCGACGACGAGCACCGCCTCGTCTACGTGGTCACGGATCGGGAGATCATTATCCTGGCCGCCCGCTACCACTACTGATCGCCGGGGGGTCGCGATCGTGCTGGTTCGCCACGGCATTGAAGCGTGCAGGTCGAACGGGTCGGACTCTGGCGAGTCCGACCCGTTCGGCGTTCTGGTCATGTGCGGCGAGGCAGGCTGAGCTTGTCCAGGTCGAGGCTGACCTGGAAGGGCACCGGGCGCTGGAGCGAGCCTCGGAAGATGCCGGCGGGCGCGTAGGCGCGGGTTGGCTCGTCCAGTTCGTAGATGTGGACGACGGGTGCACCGTCCTCGTCCTCGATGCACCAGTAGTGGGGGATGCCGGCCTCCGCGTACTTGCGGAGCTTGACCGTGCGGTCCCTGTGGGCCGACTCGGGGGAGACGACCTCGACGACGAGTCGTACTTCGTCCGGTGCGAACCAGGTGCGGTCGCCATCGAAGTCGGCCGTCGTCACCAGCAGATCCGGCTCAGGCCGGTTGCGCTCATCGAGCTTGACGGTCATCTCTCGGCCGACTCTGACGTCGGCAGGCGCCTGCTCCATGAGGGCGACGGTGAGCATGGTGACGAGGTGGCCGTGCCACCACCTCTGCGGCGACATCCTGAAGACGAGAGCTCCGTCGATCAGCTCGGTGTGGCGAGGCGCCTCGGGGAGGCGGTCGAGATCCTCCGCGAACCAGCCTTCCGCGCGCGGCGGGCGCATCCAGTCGGGCAGTGCGGTCATGGGACAAACCCTAGCGATTGCACGGGCACGGAGGCGTGTTGTCCTGCCGTTCCATCGGCGCATGTCCGGCTGCTCTGCGGGATCTCCAGCGCCGGAACACCCCCGCCTGCGCGGGGACCACGCGGTGCTCCCGGGGCGGGAACCGCCGTCGCGCGGACCACCCCCGCCTGCGCGGGGACCACTCTTTCTGACCTGCGGAGCTAGAGTGACTTTGCCACTCCTTGACTCTTCCTCGCAGGTGTCACCGCTACATGGTGACAGAGGTCGTCCCAGCAAACTGCGACGAGTGGGGAGGCCGCGGGCCTCGTGACGGGCTGACCCCGGCGCCCACCTCACAGGAGGGTGGGGGCGCGCAGGGGGTCGGCGGGTGGGCGGCGGGCTATGCCTTCGGGGGTACACCCGGCGCGCCCAGGGCCAAAGCGCGGGCGATCGCCGCTGAGACCAAGGCGGCGTGGTCCGGTGGCGGTGGGTGGTCCAGGCCGTGGCCAGGTGGAGGAAGTCGGGCAGGTCGCGTTCCGCGTCGGGGCAGGTGACGCAGTTCGGGGGCGGGCAGCTCGATCACGGGGTTGTCGTCCTGTTCGGTGTCGACGGTCAACCGGGCGACGTCGCCGAGACGTTCGGCCATGGGGGAGGGGGCGTGGCCGAAGGAAGCCAGGCCGGCGCCGTCGACGACCGCGAGCCAGTCGCCTCGCTCCTCCGGCCCGTTGCAGCGGCCCGGCAGCGGGGTGGCGCCGGTGGTGGTGTCGGTGACGCGGAGGCCGCCGCCGGCGAAGAGGGGGTCCATGGTGAGCAGCCCGTGCAGGAAGCTCTCCAGCGGGTCGGCGGGTCGGCGGGTCGGCGGGTCGGCGGGGCGTGCCGGGCGGCCGTCGGTCGCGGGGTCGGTGTCGTTGCGGGCGGCGATGCCCATCACCACCGTGCCGACCTCGGTGGGGCCGAGCGCGCCGTGGAGCGGCAGGCTCGGGGGCGGAGACCGGCCAGAGGGCGAAACCGTCCAGGGGTAGACCTCCAGGACGGGCCGCAGGGTGATCATCCCGGAGTCCGCGGCACCTTCGCCGCGCGCGCACGCCGTTACGGAGGGTGGGTGCGGCGAGAGTCCATGACGGCGACCCGCCGCGCCGATCACCCCACCGTGGCACATCCTGGTACGTAGGACGCGTATGCGTCCGTACCGGGAGGGCGCGAGATGGGTGTGGAAGGCCCGGGTGTCGGCGGCCGCGCGGAGGTGGGGGAGGTGCTGGCGGCCCATCTGGTGGACGCCGTGCGGGCGGCGGGCGGATACGGGGGCGGGGTCTATCTGCGTTCGCCGGATCGCAGGTCGCTGGTGCTGACGGTGGTGGCGGGGGTGCCGCGGTCGCTGATGAAGGCGTGGTGGCGGGTGCCGGTGAGCGGGGCGCTGCCCATGTCGGCCGCCTACCGGACGGGGGAACCGGTGCACCTGGCCGACGAGGGGGAGACCATGCGCCGGTTCCCGCAGATGTCGGTGGGGCTGCCCTACCCCTTCGCCTCCGAGTACCAGCCGGTACGGGCGAACGGCGAGGTCGTGGGCGTGTTCTTCGTGAAGTGGTCCACCGCGCGGGCGGCCCGCCTGCGGGCGGCGCCCGATGCCGACCGGATGCGGCTAGGGGCGGCCGCCGAGGAGGTGGGGGCCGCGCTCGGCGGGGTGCCCGCGGACCGGCCGCTGGAGTACGACGGAGATCCGGTGGGGGTGCGGCTGCCCGCCGAGGTGCTGGCCGTGGAGATGGGGATGTTCGACTGGGACCTGGACTCGGGGGCCTTCACCGCCGACGAGGACGGGTGGGCGGTCCTCGGCATCGACCCGGCCGACTCCGACGGCACGATCGACCACCTCAAGGGCCGCGTCTGCTCCGACGACCTGCCCGAGCTGCGGGCCGCCGAGCGCGACGCCCGGGAGGGGCGGTGGATCAGGGGCCGCAGGTTTCGGGTGTGCGAGGCGCGGGAGGGCGAGCGGCGGTACCGGCCCGTCGAGCTGTGGGGGCGGGGCGTACGGGGAGTGGACGACGCCGGGCGGCCCAGCCACCGCGTCCTGGCCCTGGTCGTCGACGCCGTCTCCGGCCCCATCGCCGCGGAGGCCGCCGAGCGGCTGCCGGACGGGGTCTTCTCCCTCGACCAGGACGGCCGCACCGTCTACGCCAACCACCGCTGCGAACAGCTGCTGCGCTGCCCGCGCGAGGAGCTGCTCGGCCGGTACCCGTGGCGCGTGCTGACCTGGCTCTCCGACCCCGCCTACGAGGACCGCTACCGCGCCGCCATGCTCTCCCAGGAGCCCACCTCCTTCCTGGTCCGCCACCCCGCCGGCGAATGGCTCGGCTTCATCCTCTACCCCGACGTACACGGCCTGACCGGCCGCGTCTTCCCCAGCGACCCCCCGCCCGCCCACGAGGGCCACACCCCCGCCACGGCCCACGAGCCGTCCTCCCCCGTCGACGCCGCCACGGCCCAGCTCACCCCGACCCGCCCCGGCGCCCTGTACCACGTCGTGCAGATGGCCAGCGTGCTCACCGAGGCCGTCACCGTGCGGGAGGTCTGCCGGGCAGTCGCCGACCAACTGCTGCCCGCGTTCGGCGGCCAGGAGGTGGCGCTGTACCTGGTACGCGACCGGCGCATGCACCTGGCCTGGGAGTCCGGCTACCCGGAGGGCTTCCTCGACCCCTTCGAAGGCGTCTCCCTCGACGCCCACCTTCCCGGCGTGGAGGCCCTCACCTTCGGTGCGCCGATCTTCTTCGAGTCGCGCCAGCTGCTCTCCGGCGCCTACCCCGGCATCGCCCTGGACCGGATGCAATCCTGGGCCTTCCTGCCGCTGATCGCCTCCGGTCACCCCGTCGGCTCCTGCATCCTCGGCTACGTCGCCCCGCACACCTTCACCCCCGACGAGCGCGCCGCCCTGACGGCGCTGGGCGGACTGGTCGCCCAGGCCCTGGAGCGGGCCCGGCTCTACGACGCGGAGTTCACCCTCGCCCGCGGTCTCCAGGACGCCCTGCTGCCGCACCGGCTGCCGCCGATCGCCGGGCTGCGCACCGCCGGCCGCTACCTGCCGGGCACCCAGGGCATGGAGATCGGCGGCGACTGGTACGACGTGATCGAGACCGGTTCCGGCGTCGCGCTGGTCATCGGCGACGTCGAGGGCCACAGCGTCGCCGCCGCGGCCGTCATGGGCCAGCTCCGCAGCGCCGTCAACGCCCTGGCCACCAGCGCGATCGGCCCGCGGGAGGTGGTCGGCCGCACCAACCGACTGCTCGCCGACCTCGACGCCGGCGTCTGCGCCACCTGCTGCTACATCGAACTCGACCCGAGCACCGGCCACGGCCACGCGGTCCGCGCCGGCCACCCGCCCCCCGTGCTGCGCCACCCCGACGGCCGCACCGACGTCCTCGACCTGCCCGGCGGCGTCATGCTCGGCGTCCAGGCCGAGGCCGGCTACCCCGTCACCCCGCTGGAACTGCCCCGCGGTGGGGTCCTCGCCCTCTACACCGACGGCCTGGTCGAGCAGCCGGGCCAGGACATCGAAACCGGTATCCAGGCCCTGTCCGACGCCCTCGCCCGCGGCTCGCCCGACACCCTGGAGACCACGGCCGACACCGTCGTCCAGGAGGCCCGTCGCGCCGAGGACCGCCCCGACGACGTGGCGCTGCTGCTCACCGCGTACACCGGCGCCCGCTCCTGACCGCACCCCCGCGACCGGGGGTCCACGGCGGCGCGACACGGCCGTCGTCGGCGCCGCTCCGGCCGTGCCCACCGCTCTACGGGCGGTCCGGCTTGCCCTTCCCGTAGAGCCAGACGTCGAAGATCTCGCTCAGGTCCTTGCCCGACTCCTTCTCGCACAGGGCGATGAACGCCCTGGTGTCGGCGTTGCCATGCCGATGCCGCTTCAGCCAGGTGCGCACGATGGAGAAGAAGGTGTCGTCGCCGACGGCCTCGCGGACCTTGTGCAGCGTCATCGCGCCGCGCCCGTAGACGGGGGAGTCCGAGACCGCCTCGGCGCTGGGCGGACTGCCGGGCGGGAAGGCCCAGATGCCCTCGCTCTGGTCGTCGGTGCCGTCCCAGAAGTCCTGGAAGATCTCATCGGCCGAGCGGCCGTCGTGGTCCGCCTCCCAGAGCCACTCCGCATAGGTGGCGAAGCCCTCGTTGAGCCACATGTCCTGCCAGGAGCGCGGGGTGACGGAGTTGCCGAACCACTGGTGGGCCAGCTCGTGGACGAGCAGCAGCTCGTCGGGGGCCGCGCCGAAGTACGGCTTGGTCTGGGTCTCCAGGGCGTAGCCCACGTCCGGGTTGCGGTCGACGATCGCGCCGGTGGAGGAGAACGGGTACGGGCCGAAGCGGCGGCTCTGCCAGTCGATGATCTCCGAGACCTGTTCGGAGACCTTCCGGCTGGCGTCGACCTCGTCGTAGTCGACGGCGTTGTACTGCGGCAGGTCGCCGTCGGTGACGGTGTCGGTGACCTCGAACTGGCCGACGGCGAGGGTGGCCAGATAGCTGGCCATGGGTTCGCCGGTGTGCCAGCGGTACGTGGTGCGCTCGCCGGTGGCCTCCCGGCTCTCCAACTCGCCGTTGGAGACGGCGGTGTAGTCGGTGGGCACGGTGACGTCGACGTCGTAGGCGGCCTTGTCGGAGGGGTGGTGGTTGCCCGGGAACCAGGCCATGGATCCGGTCGGCTGGCCCAGCCCCACGGCGCCGTCGTCGGTCTCGATCCAGCCCTCGATCGAGCCGTCGGGGTCGTGGATGGTCTTCGGCGTGCCGTCGTAGCGGATGCTGGCCTTGAAGATCCGTCCCTTGGACAGCGACGACTTGGGCGTGACCGTCAGTTCGGTGCCGCCGCGGGTGAAGGTCGCGGTCATGCCGTCCACGGTGGCCTTGCGCACGGTCAGGCCGGCCAGGTCGAGGTTGAAGGAGCTGAGCGGCTCGGTGGCGCGGGCGGTGATCTCGGCGGTGCCCTTGAGGCGGTTGTCGTCCGGTGCGTAGTCCAGCGTCAGTTTGTAGTGCGTCACGTCGTAGCCGCCGTTCCCCAGCTTGGGGAAGAGCGGGTCGCCGGCGCCGGCGGCCCCGGGGCGGGCCGCAGCGGCCCCCTCCTTGGAGTCGGCGTCGCCGCTGCACCCGGTGGCGGTGCAGGCGAGTACCAACAGCGCGCCGCACAGGGCCCGCAGGGGAGAACGACGGGGCACGTACGGACGCACGGACGGCGCTCCTCGGCTTGGAAGGTTCGGACGCGTGATCGCTTGACTGCAATTCAACTGGCGCGTCCCGTCGTTGTCGAACTGCTTACCGCCGATTCATGTCACTCGTCGCCTAAACCTTCCTGAGCTGCGGTTCACCACATCTGGTGATGCTTTGGCCTTCAGTTGCGGCTCGCAACCCTGGGTTGCCAAGCTGTTGCCGACTGTCAAATCCCTGGGAGTGCCCGTGGCCTTCGGTGAGCAGCCCGCATACCTCCGAGTTGCCGACGACCTCCGGAAGAAAATCGTCGGGGGTGAGCTCCCGCCGCACGCCCGACTACCGTCCCAGGCCCGTATCCGGGAGGTGTACGGGGTCTCCGACACCGTCGCCCTGGAGGCCCGCAAGGTGCTGATGGCCGAGGGCCTGGTCGAGGGGCGTTCCGGCTCCGGCACCTATGTGCGCGAGCAGCCGGTGCAGCGCCGGCTCTCCCGTACGGGCTATCGCAGCCCGACCCGCTGCACCCCGTTCCGGCAGGAGCAGGCCGACGAGCAGACCCGCGGGACCTGGGAGTCCAGCAGCGAGCGGGGGGCGGCGTCCACGGAGGTCGCCGTGCGGCTGCGCATCGAGCCGGGCGAGGAGGTCATGCGCACCCGCTATGTCTTCCGCTCGGCGGGGGAGCCCACCATGCTCTCCACCTCCTGGGAGCCGCTCGCGGTGACCGGCCGCACACCCGTGATGCTCCCCGAGGAGGGGCCGCTGGCCGGGCGGGGCGTGGTCGACCGGATGGCCGCCATCGGGCTGGTGGTGGACAACGTGGCCGAGGAGGTCAGCGCTCGCCCCGGCCTCGCCGAGGAGACCCTGGCTCTCGGCGGCGTCCCCGGACACGCGGTCCTCGTCGTGTCCCGCACCTTCTTCGTGGGCCGGCGGCCGGTCGAGACGGCGGACGTGGTGACGCTGGCGGAGCGGTATCGGATCGCCTATCACCTGCCGGTGAGGTGACGGGTGATAGGCCGTGGGGGCGGCGCTTCGGCGCCCATCCGTCCTCTCGGTGGGCCGACTTGAGGAGGGTGGGCGCCGCCGGGTCGGTCGGTTCGGGGTTCTCGCCCTCACGGCGGTGCGTGAGGAGTCCCGCACCCTCCTCCGAGCCCGCCCCGTGATGCCCCGTGTCACGTCCGATTGTCGTGCCCCGGTGTCGTGTTCCCCTTGTCGTGATGGCTCCGCGTCATGAGGCCCGCGTCGCGCGGGTGTCGCGGCGTAGCCGGGAGTTAACGCCCCGCCCGGCGTCGTAACGGCGGCGCAACGGCGCACCCCGTCGATTGTCATGTCCGCCGCATAACCTGCCGGAGTGCGGTCGTCGTCGCGGCTCCGATGGGGTTCGGCGGCCCCCTTCGGTGGCCCTTCGGGGCCCTCTCGACCCCGTCCGGGTATCGGCGCCGGACGGGGTTGAGAAGTGTTGCAAACCTCACAGAACGCCAGGTCAGGGGCTTTTTGCGGAAGACGATCATCCCTTTCGCTCATAGGATGCTGCGGTTTGTGTCCGAACTCGCAGGGGCGTCCGCGTCCCAACTCGCAGGGGCGAAGGGAGTGCCAGGAACGTTGAGCAGCACCGAACAGGGTTCCCACTCGAATTACCGACGGTCACTTGGCACGGTGGCCCTCACCGCGGTCGGCCTCGGGTCGATCATCGGCTCCGGCTGGCTCTTCGGCGCTGAGCGCGCCGCCGCGCTGGCGGGCCCCGCCGCGATCTTCTCCTGGGTGATCGGTGCCATCGTGGCGCTGACCATCGCTCTGACCTACACCGAGCTCGGCTCGATGTTCCCCAAGGCCGGCGGCATGGTCCGCTACGGCCAGTACTCCCACGGCTCGCTCGCCGGCTACCTCGCCGCCTGGGCCAACTGGATCGCGATCGTCTCCGTGATCCCGGGTGAGGCCACCGCCTCGATCCAGTACATGAGCTCCTGGGACTTCGGCTGGGCCAAGGAGCTGTACGACGGCAAGGAGTTGTCCGGCACCGGCCTCGCGCTGGCCTCCGTGCTGCTGCTCTTCTACTTCTTCCTGAACTGGTTCGCGATCACCCTGTTCGCCAAGACCAACACCGCGATCACCGTCTTCAAGGTGGTCGTCCCGGTCCTGACGGCGGGTGCCCTGATGTGGGCTCACTTCGACACCAGCAACGTCACCGACCACGGCGGGTTCACCCCGAACGGCTGGAGCTCGGTCTTCAGCGCCGTCGCGGTGGCGGGCATCGTCTGGGCCTTCAACGGCTTCCAGTCGCCGCTGAACATGGCCGCCGAGGCCCGCAACCCGGGCAAGTCGCTGCCCAAGGCCGTCATCGGCTCCATCCTGATCGCGCTGGTCATCTACATCGCGCTGCAGGTCGCCTTCCTGATGGCCGTTCCGGCCGACGCCCTCGCGGGCGGCGAGGGTTGGGGCGGACTGACCTTCAACTCCCCGCTCGCCGACCTGGCCACCGCCTGGTCGCTGAACTGGCTGGCGATCCTGCTCTACGCGGACGCCTTCGTGTCCCCCTCGGGCACCGGCATGATCTACGCCGCCACCACCTCGCGCATGATCCACGGCGTGCAGGAGAACGGCCACCTGCCGGGCGTCTTCGGCAAGGTCGACCCGAAGACCGGCGTGCCGCGCCCGGCGCTGCTGCTCAACCTGGCGGTCGCCTTCCTCTTCCTGGCGGTCTTCCGCGGCTGGGGCTCCATCGCCGAGATCGTCGGTGTGGCCACGGTCATCTCGTACATCACCGGCCCCGTCGCCGTGATGGCCATGCGCCGGCTGGCCCCGGGCCTGCCGCGCCCGGTGAAGCTGCGCGCCATGCCGGTGATCGCCCCGATCGCGATGATCTTCGGCTCGCTGGTCATGTACTGGGCCCGCTGGCCGCTCACCGGCAAGGTCATCTTCATCATGGCGATCGGCCTGCCGATCTGGGCCTGGTACGAGCTGCGCAAGCCGTGGGCCGAGCTCAAGCCGCACCTCGTGGCGGGCGCCTGGATGGTGCTCTACCTGCTGGTCATGGCGCTGGTCTCGTGGGCCGGCGGCACCGAGTTCGGCGGCAAGGGCTACCTCGCCCCCGGCTGGGACATCCTCGTCGTCTCGCTGATCGCGCTGGCCTTCTACTACTGGGGTGTCCAGAGCGCCTGGCGCAACCCCACCCTCGTGGCGGTCGAGCAGGAGATGCTGGCGTCGAAGCAGGAGGCCGGGGCGGGCGACGCCACGGCCGAGGACGGTCGGGAGAAGGCGCCCGCCGGCGTCTGACCGAGGCCGACGGCTTCCGGGCCCCGCGTCCCACCTCAGGGTGGAGCGCGGGGCCCGCGCGTTGTGCGGAGCGTCTGCGGCTGGCCGGATGCGTTCCTCTTTGTGAAATTCCGTATCCGTTGAGTAAAGGTTGGGCGTACGCTCAGGCATATGCGGATCGGGGTTTCCACCAGGCCCGAGGGGGCGTACGCCGGAGCCGTACCGAGCAGTACGAAGCGGAGGGACACTAGCGATGAGTGAGAGCGGCGCCGTCCTGCCATGGCTCGTCATCCGCCAGGACGACAGCGGCAACCGCTATCGCGTCGGCCGCTATGCCACGAAGAACGAGGCACAGCAGGTCGCCGACCGGCTGCAGGCCCGCGGGCACCAGCAGCTGTACGTCGTCGAGCGCACGGCGGCCTCCCGATAGGCGCCGTGACCGGTACGGCGGTCGTAGAGAGCGCGCTACCGCGCCTGCCGTATCGTGCCGCGCATGACGGTGCGTGTGGTGGTGGGCGGAGCGGTGTTCGACCGTGGGCGGCTGCTGGCCGCCCGGCGCAGCGCTCCGCCCGAGCTCGCCGGCCGCTGGGAGCTGCCGGGCGGTAAGGCCGAGCCCGGGGAGACACCGGAGGAGACCCTCGTCCGCGAGCTGCGCGAGGAACTCGGCATCGAGGTCGAGCCGCTGGAGCGGCTGACCGGGGAGTGGCCGCTGAAGCCCGGCTATGTGCTCCACGTCTGGACGGCCCGGTTGAGCGCGGGCGAGCCCCGGCCGCTCCAGGACCACGACGAGGTGCGCTGGCTGACCCCGGAGCGGATCCACGAGGTGGACTGGTTGGACCAGGACCGCCCGGCGGTCGCGGCCGCGCTCGCACGTTCGCCCTGGTAGCCCCCGCCCTTCCGGATTCCGAAGCGCCCGCGGGGCGGTGGCCGGTCACGCCCGTGCCAGCCGAAGCCGGCGCCGTGCTCCCGTGCGGGCCGCAACCGGCGCCGTGCCGTGCTCCCCGGTGAGCCGAGGCCGGCGCCGTGTCGCTCTCCGGCGGGGGCGGTGGCGGCTGTCGTGCCGTTCTCCCGCGTGAGCCGAGGCGCGGCCGCGCCATACCGGCACCCCTGCTTCCGGGGCACCGTCCGCCCGCGGCCGCACCCCGCCGCGGTCCCGTCCCGCTCACCGCCGCGCCCCGCGTGCGGAGCCGCGTGGCACCGCCTCGTGGAGGCGGGTCGTCGCTCTCGGGCGGGGTGTCGAGGCCCGCCCCCGGTCCTGCACGCCGGGGGCCGTCGTGGCGTCAAGGGCGCGTAAGCGTCGCGTAGAACATGTGCCGAAAGTGTCACCGTGCGCCCGGCCAGACGATAGTTGCCCCGGATTATCGGGTATGTGCTGATTAACCGCCTCGAAGCTGGACAATCCGGTGGGTAATGCATGGGCGGTCGGGGATGTGATCGGCGTGAGCGAGAGCGCAGAGGCCGCAGGGGCCGTGGCATCCACGCCGGTCTTCGCCGAATGGAGCTTTCCCGCGGAAGCGGGGTCGGTACGCACGGCCCGCGCCTTGGTCCGCGAGGCGCTGTCGGACTGGGGGCTGCACGCCGTCATCGACGTGACCGAGCTGCTGGTCAGCGAGCTGGTCACCAACGCCATGCGGTACACCAGCGGCCCGATCAGCCTGCGCATGCGCAGCCGCGCCACCCCGGTCGAGGGCCGGGTGCTGGTGGTCGAGGTCTCCGACCCGGTGGAGGACCCGCCGCACGAGCGGGTGGCCACCCCGGACGACGAGGGCGGGCGCGGGCTCCAACTGGTGGCCTGTGCGTCCATCCGCTGGGGGACCCGGTGTGGGAAGACGGGGAAGACCGTGTGGTTCGAGCTGGCCCTGCCCGGTTAGGAGACAGGGGGAGCACTGATCGATCGTCGCGGACCCCGTCGAATCCACGGGTCCGCGGGGGAGGGCGCAATGTGGCCGTGGGAACCGAACCAGCCGATGAGACCGTGCTGTGATCGTGAAGGGCGTGCTCCGGATAGCCGGCGTACTGGATACTCAGCTATCTGAGGCCGGTCCGAGACCTGAGCCGGAGGGGACGGGCGCGTGAGCGAGAAGCCAGCGGGGGCGCAGATGCCCGAGGGTAAGGCTGTACCACCCATGTGGCAGAGCAGCCCGCCTGGATCGATCTACGACTACATCCGCGTGGCCTCCTTCTCGCTGGGGCCGGACGGCCGCATCGCCCACTGGAGCGAACGCGCCGCCGAACTGCTGGGACTGACGGCCCGACAGGCGATCGGCAAGGACCCGGTGGAGGCGTTCGTCCCACCCGAGCTGCGTGATCTCGGTCACCGCAAGGTCGCCGAGATCCTCGACGGGCGCGAGTGGGTGGGCCTGGTGCCCTATCGCAACCCCGACAGCCCACGCGGCTACGGTCTGGCGGAGATCTATGTGATGCCCGCCGCCGCGGAGCTCGGCCAACGCTCGGCGCTGTGCGTCGCCGTCGACGTGGGCGCGCTGCGCCGCCTGGAAACCGACCTCGCGGCGTCGCAGGCCGTTTTCGGTCAATCTCCCCTGGGTTTCTTCTTCTGCGGTACGGATCTGCGGATGCTGCGGGTCAACGAGCGCTTCGCGACGGTCTTCGGCCGCCCCGCCGACGCCTACCGGGGCATGCTCCCGGAGGACCTGTTGCCGCGCGGCGAGGCCGACCGGCTCAGCACCGCGATACGCCAAGTCCTGGAGACCGGGCAGACGGTGACGGACATGCCGCTGGTCGGCACCGTCCCCACCGGCCCGGAGCGGCGCCGCTGGTCGATATCGCTGTACCGGCTGCACAGCGGCTCCGGCCGGCCGATCGGGGTGGCGGGTCTGGCCGCCGACGTCACCGGCCGCCGCCGCGCCGAGTTGGAGGCCGCCGGCGTCCGTCGCAACCTGGCCCTGCTGAACGAGGCCGGGGCCCGAATAGGCACCTCGCTCGACCTCGAGACCACCGCCCGCGAACTCCTCGACGTGGCCGTGCCGCAGTTCTGCGACCTGGCCTCGGTCGACCTCTACCAGGACCTGTTGACCGGCGACGAGCGGCCGCCCGGAGCCGCCGACGGCAGCGCCGAGCTGCGCCGGGTCGCCTTCTCCAGCGCCGTCTCCGACGGCCCGTTGGCACTCTTCGACCGCTGTCGGGTGGATCGCCCGGAGGACGCGCTCACCGGCACCCGTAAGCCCATCCAGGTCGGCGAGGTGCACCGCTACCCGTTCAACTCGCCCTGCGCGCACGCCCTGCGCACCGCCCAGGCCCGGGTCGTCGCCGGCCGCGACGGGGCCGAGCCCGAACTGGGCGCCGCCGTCCCGCAGTCCACGCTGGTGGTGCCGATGGTCGCCCGCGACGTGGTGGTCGGGCTGGCGCAGTTCTCCCGCACGAAGGGGAGCGAGCCGTTCGGCGAGCGGGACACCGCGCTCGCGGTGGAGCTGGCCGCCCGCGCGGCCGTGTGCATCGACAACGCCCGGCTCTACCGCCGGGAGCACGAGCGCGCCCTGATCCTCCAGCGCAGCCTGCTGCCCCCCGGCGACCCGGAGGCGGCCGGCCTGGACATCGCCTGCCGCTATCTGCCCGGCAACACCGCGACCGAGGTGGGCGGCGACTGGTTCGACGTGATCGAGCTGCCCGGGCACCGCACCGCACTGGTCGTCGGCGACGTGATGGGCCGCGGACTGCGCGCCGCCGTCGCCATGGGCGAACTGCGCACCGCCGTGCGGACCCTGGCGCTGCTCGACCTGGAGCCCGCCGAGGTGCTCTCCGCGCTGGACGAGATCGCCCGCGGCCTGGGCGCCCCCGGCGGCTCCCGCGCCGGAGCCCGGTCCGCGGCCCCCCGCGGCTCACGCTCCCCGCACGGTCGCGGCACGCACCTCGACGGCCCCTCGGACCTGTCCGAGGTCTACCTCGCCACCTGCGTCTACGCCGTCTACGACCCGGTCACCCGGCGTTGCACCTTCGCCAACGCGGGCCATCTGCCGCCGGTGATGGTCACCCCCGGGCGGCCCGCGGAGCTGGTGGAGGTGGCGCCCGGGATGCCGCTGGGCGTGGGCGGCGAGCCGTTCGAGGAGACCGAGATCGAGCTGCCCGACGGCGCCCTGCTCGCGCTCTACACCGACGGGCTGGTGGAGTCGCGTGACCACGCGCTGGACGAGGGGCTGGCGGCGTTCCGCACGGCCCTGAGCGACCGCGCCTCGGCCGCCGCCGTCCTCGGCCGCCCCGAGGGCTCGCTGGAGGACGTCTGCGACCACGTGCTGACCCGCCTGAACACCCAGCACGGCGAGGACGACATCGCGCTGCTGATGGCCCGGGTGCAGGGCCTGCCGGCCGGCTCGGTCGGCGACTGGCGGTTGCCCAGCGAGCCGCGCTCGGTCGGCCGGGCCCGCGAGCTGGCCTGCGAGCAGCTGCGGAGCTGGGGGCTGGAAGCGCTGGTGGACACCACCGAGCTGCTCGTCAGCGAGCTGGTCACCAACGCCCTGCGGTACGGCGAGGGCGAGATCCGGCTGCGGCTGCTGTTGGACCGCACGCTGGTGTGCGAGGTGTGGGACGGCGGTCTGGTCCAGCCACGCCGCCGCCGCGCCCGTGACACCGACGAGGGCGGCCGCGGGCTCCAGCTGGTCGGCCTGCTCAGCGCCTCCTGGGGCAGCCGCCGCACCCCCCGCGGCAAGACCGTCTGGTTCGAGCTGGCCCTCCCCAGCGGGGAGGCCGCGGGCGCCGGCGAGGTGGAAGCCCTGCTCAGCCTGTTCTGACCCCGGGGGCAGCCCCGGGCGACCCCCCTGGGCGGCATCTCAAGCCAGGACGGCGCCCTCATCCCGCCGCCGTTCGAAGGGGGCGCCCTCTCCCGGGGCCCGCCCGATGGGCTCGCCGTTGTGGCGGGACGGAGTTCCCTGCCGGAAAACCAGGGTCACTTACGTCGGCGGATCTTGTCGCCCAGCCACACCAGCGGGTCGTACTTGCGGTCGACGGCGCGCTCCTTGAGGGGGATGAGGGCGTTGTCGGTGATCTTGATGCCCTCGGGGCAGACCTCGGTGCAGCACTTGGTGATGTTGCAGTAGCCCAGGCCGTGCTCGTCCTGGGCGGTGCGCTTGCGGTCCAGGCCGCGCTCGGCGGCGGCGTCCAGCGGGTGCATGTCCAGCTCGGCGACGCGCATCAGGAAGCGGGGCCCGGAGAAGGGCGCCTTGTTCTCCTCGAAGTCGCGCACCACATGGCAGGTGTCCTGGCACAGGAAGCACTCGATGCACTTGCGGAACTCCTGGGAGCGGCCCACGTCCTCCTGCCGCATGCGGTACTCGCCGGGTCCCAGCCCCTCCGGCGGGATGAAGGACGGCACCTCGCGCGCCTTGGTGTAGTTGAACGAGACGTCGGTGACCAGGTCCCGCACGACGGGGAAGGCCCGCAGCGGGGTGATGGTGATCGTCTCGGCGCGCTCGAACACCGACATCCGGGTCATGCACATCAGCCGCGGCCGGCCGTTGATCTCCGCGCTGCACGAGCCGCACTTGCCGGCCTTGCAGTTCCAGCGCACCGCCAGGTCGGGGGCCTGGGTGGCCTGGAGTCGGTGCACGATGTCCAGGACCACCTCGCCCTCGTGCACCTCGACCTGGAAGTCCGACAGCGCCCCGCCGTCGGCGTCGCCGCGCCACACCCTGAAGTGCGCCTGATAGCCGCTCACTGGGTCAGCTCCTCGTCCGTCAGGTACTTCACCAGCTCGTCCTTCTCGAACAACTCCAGCAGGTCGGGCCTGATGGGCGGGGTCTCCCGGCGGGCCAGCCTGATCTGGCCGCGCTGCGGATCGGTGGCGGCGAGCCCGGCGGTGGGGTCGGAGAGCTGGCACTCCAGGTTGACCCGGCGCCACAGCCGGTCCATCTCCGGACAGTCGTCGCGGGTGTGCCCGCCGCGACTCTCGGTGCGCTCCAGGGCGGCGCGCGCCACGCACTCGCTGACCAGCAGCATGTTGCGCAGGTCGATGGCCAGGTGCCAGCCGGGGTTGAACTGCCGGTGGCCCTCGACGCCGGCCCGCCGGGCGCGCACCCGCAGCCCGGCCAGCCGGTGCAGCGCCTCGGTCATCTCCTCGGCCCGCCGGATGATGCCCACCAGGTCGTTCATGGACTGCTGGAGCTCCTGGTGGAGGGTGTACGGGTTCTCGGCCGGGGCTGCGGGCCCGTCGCCCGACGGCTGGGCGGCGCCGCCCTCCGCGCTGAACGGGCGCAGCGCCTCGGCGGCCGCCATGTCCACCTGGGCCGGGTCCGGCACCGGCCGGTCCGCCGCGCGCAGCCCGGCCGCGAGGCGGGCCGCGTACAGTCCCGCCCGGCGGCCGAAGACCAGCAGGTCGGAGAGCGAGTTGCCGCCGAGCCGGTTGGAGCCGTGCATGCCGCCGGCCACCTCGCCGGCGGCGAAGAGCCCCGGTACCCCGGTGGCGGCCGCGGTGTCCGGGTCGACGGAGACCCCGCCCATCACGTAGTGGCAGGTGGGCCCGACCTCCATGGGCTCGGCGGTGATGTCGACGTCGGCCAGCTCCTTGAACTGGTGGTGCATGGAGGGCAGCCGGCGCTTGATCACCTCGGCCGGCATCCGGGTGGAGACGTCGAGGAAGACCCCGCCGTGCGGGGAGCCGCGGCCCGCCTTGACCTCGGCGTTGATGGCGCGGGCCACCTCGTCGCGGGGGAGCAGCTCGGGTGGCCGGCGGTTGTGGTCGGGGTCCTCGTACCAGCGGTCGGCCTCGTCCTCGGACTCCGCGTACTTCTCCTTGAAGACGTCCGGGATGTAGTCGAACATGAACCGCTTGCCGTCGCTGTCGCGCAGCACCCCGCCGTCGCCGCGCACGGACTCGGTGACCAGGATGCCCTTGACCGACGGCGGCCAGACCATGCCGGTGGGGTGGAACTGTACGAACTCCATGTTGATCAGCGGCGCCCCGGCCAGCAGCGCCAGCGCGTGCCCGTCGCCGGTGTACTCCCAGGAGTTGGAGGTCACCTTGAAGGACTTGCCGATGCCTCCGGTGGCCAGCACCACGGCGGGGGCCTCGATCACGAAGAAGCGGCCGGACTCGCGCTCATAGCCGAAGACGCCGGCCACCCGGCCGGCGCCGGGGCCGCCGTCGGGCGCCGTGTCCTTGAGGACGCGGGTGACCGTGCACTCCTGGAAGACCTTCAGGCGCGCCTCGTAGTCGCCGTACTCCTCCTTGTCCTGCTGCTGGAGGGAGACGATCTTCTGCTGGAGGGTGCGGATCAGCTCCAGGCCGGTGCGGTCGCCGACGTGGGCCAGCCGCGGGTACTCATGGCCGCCGAAGTTGCGCTGGGAGATCCGGCCGTCGGGGGTGCGGTCGAAGAGCGCGCCCCAGGTCTCCAGCTCCCAGACCCGGTCCGGTGCCTCCTGGGCGTGCAGCTCGGCCATCCGCCAGTCGTTGAGGAACTTCCCACCGCGCATGGTGTCGCGGAAGTGGACCTTCCAGTTGTCGTGCTCATTGACGTTGCCCATGCTGGCCGCGATGCCGCCCTCGGCCATCACCGTATGGGCCTTGCCGAACAGGGACTTGCAGATCACGGCGGTGCGGCAGCCCTGCTCGCGCGCCTCGATGGCGGCGCGCAGCCCGGCGCCCCCCGCGCCGATCACCACCACGTCCCATGCCTGCCGGTCGACGTGCGTCATCAGTGGGCACCTCTCCTAGAAGAACCGCGGATCGTCGAAGGCGCCGCTGGCCACGAGGTAGACGTAGAGGTCGGCGAGGGCGACGCTGACCAGGGACGCCCACGCCAACTGCGCGTGGCGCGCGTTGAGCCCGCTGACCCAGCCCCACATGCGGTAGCGCACCGGATGTCGGGAGAAGTGCTTCAACCGTCCGCCGATGATGTGCCGGCAGGAGTGGCAGGAGAGGGTGTACGCCCAGATGAGCACGATGTTCACCAGGAAGACCACGGTGCCCAGGCCCATGTGGCCCCAGTCGTAGTGCTCGTCGCGGAAGGCCAGCACGGTGTCGTAGGTGAGGATGCCGGCGACCAGCACGGCGGCGTAGAAGAAGTACCGGTGGCTGTTCTGCAGGATGAGCGGGAAGCGGGTCTCGCCGGTGTAGCGGGAGCGCGGCTCGGGCACGGCGCAGGCCGGCGGCGAGGACCAGAAGCCGCGGTAGTACGCCTTGCGGTAGTAGTAGCAGGTCAGCCGGAAGCCCAGCGGGAAGATCAGGATCAGCAGCGCGGGGGAGAGCCCCCACCAGTTGCCCACGATCTCCCAGTTGGGGCCGGCGCGCATCGGCTCGCAGTGCTCCGCCAGACAGGGGGAGTAGAACGGCGAGACGTAGGGGGCGGCGTAGTAGTCCGCGTCGGCGAAGGCCCGCCAGGTCGAGTAGACGACGAAGGCGAGCAGCCCGGCGGTCGTGGCCGCCGGGGCCAGCCACCAGCGGTCGCCGCGCAGGTGGCGCTCGCGGATCGCGGCACGCGACGGCTCGTGCACGCCGCGTGTTCGCGCAGGGGCTTGGGGGTCCGTACCAGTGGCCAAGAGGGACTCCGCGGTCCGGTGGTGGGGGTTCGGGCGGCTGCGCTGAGCGTGCGCCTGCGTCCCTACGGCGCGTGGCGGTCGTGGAGCCCGAGCCCCTCGTCGTCGGAGTCCCGCCACATCGTCGGGTCGTACGGGGTGTCCGGGACCTGCACCATGTCCGGGCCCTTCGCCGTCGACGGGGGCGCGGACCGTCCGGCCGCGCCCGGCGCGGAGCCGCTCGGCGTGCCGGCGCCGGGGACGGCCGCGCGCAGCAGGTCGAGGTCCTCGCGCAGATGGTCGGTGTCGCTGCGGAGGCGCCGGATGTCCGTGGACCCGCCGACCTGCCGTTCCAGCCGGTCGACCGCGCGGCCCAGGTCGTCGAGGCAGCGCTGAGCTGCTGTCAAGTCGTCTTTCAGGGACATGACTTGCCCTCACTTCCGCGGTTGCGGGCGACGCTCATGCGACAGCGAGTGTCGCGCGTCTCTGACGTGGTTGGGAAGACGCCGTTCGCGATTGCGGGGATCTACCGGCGTGAACGCGCCGTCGAGCGCCGATGCGCACGCCGGAGTCGTTGGTCCGGTCAGGTGGCCTTGACCCCGCCGTCGCCGTGTCGGCGTGCCGTCGTGTGAACCATCGATTTCAGTGTGTGAGCAGTATATGCGATGAGCGGCAAAACATGACAAAGCCGACAAAGCGTGTCATTGGCCGGTCACATCCCGGAGGTTACGAGCCATGTCCATCGACAAGCGCCGCGGTGTCGCGCTGCTCGCCGCGGGGGTCCTGCTCCCGCTGCCCGTGCTGACCGGCTGCGGCTCGGACGGCGACTCCGGATCGACCGCCGGAGCCCAGGACCTGGCCACCGCTCCCCGGGCCCAGGTGCGCCAGGGCGGCGCCCTCCGCTGGGCGCTCGACGCGCCGCCCAGCACCTTCAACGCCTTCCAGGCCGACGCCGACGCCGGAACCGAGCGGATCGCCGGCGCGGTGCTGCCCGCGCTCTTCACCCTGGACCCGCGGGGCCGGCCCCGCCGCAACGCCGACTACCTCCGCTCGGCGGAGGTGGTGCGGCGGCAGCCCCGGCAGGTCGTCGTCTACGAGCTCGATCCCGACGCCGTCTGGAGCGACGGCCGCCCGATCGGCACGGAGGACTTCGCCGCCCAGTGGAAGGCGCTGCGCGGCACCGACAACGCCTACTGGACCGCCCGCAACGCCGGCTACGACCGCATCGCCAAGATCGAGTCGGAGGGAAAGCGCCAGGTCAAGGTCACCTTCGCCAAGCCCTACGCGGACTGGCGGGCGCTGTTCACGCCGCTGTACCCGCGCAGCGTCATGGGCGACCCCGACGCCTTCAACGACGCCGCCCGGGAGGGGCTGCCGGTCGGCGCCGGCCCCTTCGCGATGCGCCGGCCGCCCACCGGGGACCACCGGTCGGTCACCCTCGTCCGCAACCCCCGCTGGTGGGCGCGGCCCGCCCGACTGGACCGGCTGGTCTTCCGCGCGGTCCCCCGCGACCAGCGAGCCGCCGCGCTGGCCGCCGGCGACCTGGACCTGGCCGGGGTCGACCCGGCCGCCGCGGGCGTCGTCCGCCGCGCCGGCCGGCCGCTCAGCGACGGCGAGCGCTCCGCGGCCGCACTGCGCGCCTGGGTGGGGCGGTACGGGCCGCCCGACGCGCGCGCCGAGTACCGGCGGGAGCTGGCCGAGCGCGGCACCCTGCGCCGGCTGACCGTGCGCACCGCCCTGGAACCCGCGTACACCCAGCTCGCCCTCAACGGGGCCTCCGGCCCGCTGGCCGACGACCGGGTGCGCCGCGCGGTGGCCCGCGCCATCGACCGCGGGGCGCTGGCCGAGGCCGCCCTGGCACCGCACGGCCTGCCGGCGCGACCCCTGGGCAGCCATCTGCTCATGACCGCCCAGCAGGGCTACCAGGACAACAGCGACGCGGTCGGCGTCCGGGACGCCCAGGCCGCCCAGGCGCTGCTCGCCGAGGCGGGCTGGCGGCCGGGCGGTCGCGCCGGGCACCGCAGGAACGGGACGCTCCAGGCCCACAGCGACGGCCGCGGCGGCGAGGCCGACGCCCGCGGCGGCACGAGCCCCACCCTGATGCGCAAGGGCAGGCCGCTGAGCCTGCGGTTCGTGCTGCCGTCCGGGCCGGGATCCGCGCAGCTGCGGGCCACGGGCGAGGGGATCGCCCGGATGCTGGACGGGATCGGGGTGCGCACCGAGATCACCACGGTCGCCGACGACAGCTACTTCCGCGACTACATCGCCTCCGGCGACTTCGACCTGGCCCTCTACTCCTGGCCCGCCACCGCCTTCCCGGCCACCGACGCCCGCCCCGTCTTCGCCAAACCGCAGGCGGCCGCCGACGGCTCCCTGGTGGTGGAGCAGAACTACAGCCGGGTCGGCACCGACCAGATCGACCAGCTCTTCGACCAGGCCGTCGCGGAGCTCGACGCCGACGCCGGCCGGACCCTGGTGACCCGCGCCGACGCCCGCATCTGGGCCGCCGCGGGGTCGATCCCGCTCTACCAGCGGCCCGAGCTGGTCGCGGTCCGCAAGGACGTGGTCAACGCCGGCGCCTTCGGCTTCGCCACCCCCCGCTACCAGGACATCGGCTTCCGCACCCCCGCCACCTCCCGCCGGTGACCCCCGTAGGGCTTGCTCGCGGCGGTCGCGGCATCCCGTCCCGCCGCGACGGCGACCGGCCACGACGTCGCAGTTCGGCGGTGCCGAACCGACCGTTCGTGTCCTGGGCTCCCGCCGGGAGGCGCCCCGCGCCGTAGGGCTCGCTGGCGGCGGTCGCGGCATCCCGTCCCGCCGCGACGGCGACCGGCCACGACGCCGCAGCCCGGCGGTGCCGAACCGACCGTTCGTGTCCTGGGCTCCCGCCGGAGGCGCCCCGCGGTGCCGAACCGGCCGTTTCGTGTTCTGGGCTCCCGCCGGAGGCGCCCCGCGGTGCCGAACCGGCCGTTTCGTGTTCTGGGCCCCCGCTGGAGGCGCCCGGCGGTGCCGAACCGGCTGTTGTCCTGGGCCCCCGCGGGAGGCGCCCCCGCCCGAGGCGGCCAAGCTCACAGTCGGCGGGCGCGCCGAGTGCCCGGCGGCCCCGTACGATGGGGTGAGGCCGTGGCGTGATCTGCCCGGCGGGCGCGCGTGCCGGACCGTACGCGTGGCCATCCACATACTCCGGGAGAAGCGCCGCTCGTATGCCCACGCGCCACGACATCCGTAACGTCGCCATCGTCGCCCACGTCGACCACGGCAAGACGACCATCGTCGACGCCATGCTCAAGCAGGCCGGTGCCTTCGCCGCGCACCAGCAGGTCGACGACCGAGTGATGGACTCGAACGACCTGGAGCGTGAGAAGGGCATCACGATCCTCGCCAAGAACACGGCGGTGAAGTACCACCCCAAGGACGGCGGGGCCCCGATCACGATCAACATCATCGACACCCCCGGCCACGCCGACTTCGGCGGCGAGGTCGAGCGCGGCCTGTCGATGGTGGACGCGGTCGTGCTGCTCGTGGACGCCTCCGAGGGCCCGCTGCCGCAGACCCGCTTCGTGCTCCGCAAGGCCCTGCAGCAGCGCCTGCCCGTCATCCTGTGCATCAACAAGACGGACCGTCCGGACTCCCGCATCGACGAGGTCGTCAACGAGACGTACGACCTCTTCCTCGACCTGGACGCGGACGAGGACCAGATCGAGTTCCCGATCGTCTACGCCTGCGGCCGTGACGGCATCGCCTCGCTGACCAAGCCGGAGGACGGCACCGTCCCGGCCGACAGCGAGAACCTGGAGCCGTTCTTCTCCACCATCCTGGAGCACGTCCCGGCCCCGACGTACGACGAGGCCGCGCCGCTCCAGGCCCACGTCACCAACCTCGACGCGGACAACTTCCTCGGCCGTATCGCGCTGCTCCGCATCGAGCAGGGCGAGCTGGCCAAGGGCCAGACCGTCGCCTGGATCAAGCGTGACGGCTCCATCGCGAACGTCCGCATCACCGAGCTGATGATGACCGAGGCGCTCACCCGCAAGCCCGCCGAGAAGGCGGGACCGGGCGACATCTGCGCGGTCGCGGGCATCCCCGACATCATGATCGGCGAGACCCTCGCCGACCCGGAGAACCCGATCGCGCTGCCGCTGATCAAGGTCGACGAGCCGGCGATCTCGATGACCATCGGCACGAACACCTCGCCGCTGGTCGGCCGCGGTGGCACCGGCAAGGGCGCGGACGCCAAGGCGGCCGTCAAGGACCGCAAGGTCACCGCCCGCCAGGTCAAGGACCGCCTGGAGCGCGAGCTGATCGGTAACGTCTCGCTGCGCGTCCTGGACACCGATCGGCCGGACGCCTGGGAGGTGCAGGGCCGCGGTGAGCTGGCGCTGGCCATCCTCGTCGAGCAGATGCGCCGCGAGGGCTTCGAGATGACGATCGGCAAGCCGCAGGTCGTCACCAAGGAGGTCGACGGCAAGACGTACGAGCCCGTCGAGCGCATGACCATCGACGTGCCCGAGGAGCACATGGGCGCCGTCACGCAGCTCATGGGCGTCCGCAAGGGCCGTATGGACAACATGTCCAACCACGGCTCGGGCTGGGTCCGCATGGAGTTCGTCGTGCCGTCCCGCGGCCTCATCGGCTTCCGTACGGAGTTCCTGACGAACACCCGTGGCACGGGCATCGCCCACTCCATCCACGAGGGCCACGAACCGTGGTTCGGCACCCTGACCACCCGTAACAACGGGTCTCTGGTCGCCGACCGCTCGGGCGCCGTCACCGCCTTCGCGATGACGAACCTTCAGGAGCGCGGCGTGCTCTTCACGGAGCCCGGCACCGAGGTGTACGAGGGCATGATCGTCGGCGAGAACTCCCGCTCCGACGACATGGACGTGAACATCACCAAGGAGAAGAAGCTCACCAACATGCGCTCCTCCTCCGCCGACTCCTTCGAGGCGATCGTCCCGCCGCGCAAGCTCTCCCTGGAGCAGTCGCTGGAGTTCTGCCGCGACGACGAGTGCGTCGAGGTGACCCCGGAGGCGGTCCGTATCCGTAAGGTGGTCCTGGACCAGAAGGAGCGGGCCCGCACCGCCTCGCGCGCCAAGCACTCCTGACGCCCCGGCGCCCCCGTCGCCGGGGGCGCCCGGTGCTCACTGTCGGCAACGGCCCGGCCCCTCTGAATCCGTTTCAGCGGGGCCGGGCTGCTGCTGTTTGAGGACCCGCTCGTCAACGGAATATCGCTACGCCCTGGTTCGGATATCGGAGCCGGGGGTCCGGATGATGCGTTAACAGTCCGTTTCGCGGGTGTCTGTCTGCGGTGCCTTTGTCCGGATTTCGAGGCTCCGCGCGTAGACGATGTGACCAAAGCGAGACCCTTTAAGTGTGGTTTACAAGGCGCGGGTGCTCAATCATGGGGTCCATCGAGCTCGGGTCAATGGGTCACGCGCTGTGGGGAGCGCTGGCCTACGAGCGCACTGGGGGGTTCCAGGTTCCGTCGCTGTCAGGGGTGTCAGCGTGCACCCGGTGCCCTCCCTCGTAGTGACAGTGGACTCCTGAGGAGGCATACCCATGCGCGGAGCCAAGAGCGCCAAGTGGGTCGCGATGGCGTCGATCGTGGCCATGGCCGCGACCGCCTGTGGCGGCGGCGGTGACAGCGACAGCGGGAAGGGGGAGGTCGACCCGAACGGTACGTACACGTACCAGAACGTCGAGCCTCAGAACCCGCTCATCCCGACCAACACGAACGAGGTTGGCGGCGGCTACATCGTCAAGAACCTCTTCCGTGGTCTGGTCGACTACGACATCGACGGCAAGCTGCAGAACCAGGCGGCCGAGAGCGTCGAGACGAAGGACAACAAGCTCTTCACGGTCAAGCTGAAGAAGGGCTGGACCTTCCACAACGGCGAGCCGATGACGGCCGCCTCCTTCGTGGACGCCTGGAACTGGGGCGCCAACGCCAAGAACGCGCAGCTGAACGCCTCTTGGTTCGCGCCGATCAAGGGCTACGAGGAGGTCCACCCGGAGAAGGGTGACCCCAAGGCTGACAAGATGTCAGGCCTGAAGATCGTCAACGAGCACGAGTTCACGATCGAACTGTCGCAGCCCGTCGCGACGTTCAAGGACCGGCTGTTCTACGACGCGTTCTACCCGCTGCCCAAGGCGTTCTACAAGGACACCAAGGCCTTCGGTGAGCACCCGATCGGCAACGGCCCGTACGAGATGGACGGGGACTGGGAGCACAAGGTCCAGTTCAAGACCAAGCGGTTCAAGAACTACAAGGGCAGCGACAAGCCGAAGAACGGCGGCGTGATCTTCAAGTTCTACAACAAGGAAGACAGCGCCTACAACGACCTGGTGTCCGACAAGCTGGACATCATGTACCAGATCCCGCCGGGCAGCCTGGCGCAGTACAAGAACGACCTCGGCGACCGCGCCACGGACCAGATGTTCGGTGGCAACACCAACATCGCGTTCCCGCTCTACGACAAGGAGTGGGGCAAGCCGGAGAAGGCCAAGGTCCGCCAGGGCATCTCCATGGCGATCGACCGCGAGACCATCGCCAAGACGGCCCTCAAGGGTTCGAAGGACCCGGCCGACGGCTGGACCCCGAAGGTCGTCGAGGGCTACCAGCCCAACTCCTGCGGTGAGTTCTGCACCTTCAACCCCGAGAAGGCCAAGAAGCTCATCAAGGAGGGCGGCGGCGTCCCGGGCAACAAGCTCACCCTCGCCTACAACGCCGACGGCAGCAACAAGGAGTGGGCGGAGGCGGTCTGCAACGACATCCGGCAGAACGCCGGTGTCGAGTGCGTCGCCGACCCCCGGTCGACCTTCCAGCAGCTGCGCACCGAGATCACCGACCGGAAGATGAACAGCGTGTTCCGGATGGCCTGGGTCCAGGACTTCCCGAACATCTCCAACTTCATCTCCGAGCAGTACCGCACCGGTGCCGGTGCGAACGACATGGAGTTCAGCGACAAGGAGCTGGACGAGCTGATGGACAAGGCCGACAAGGCCAAGACCATCGAGGAGTCGAACAAGCTCTACCACCAGGTGGAGAAGAAGCTCTCCGAGCAGATGCCCTCCATCCCGCTCTTCTTCGACCACACCAACGCCGGCCACTCCACGAAGGTGCAGAACGTCAAGTTCGACACCTTCCGCCAGGCGATCTGGACCGAGGTCGAGGTCAAGAAGTAACCGGGACACGCTTGCAGTGACGCAGGCTCAGCGGCCGCCTGCCCTCGGACACATGTCCCTGGGCCGGGCGGCCGCTGGCCCGTCGGCGACAGGAGGACAACATGGGGCGTTATGTCGCGAGGCGACTGCTCCAGATGATCCCGGTCTTCATCGGGACCACACTGCTCATTTTCCTGATGGTGTACTCGCTGCCCGGCGACCCCATCAAGGCCCTCTTCGGCTCCAAGGCGGCCGATCCGGCGACGGTCGAGAGACTGCGCCATGAGTACGGGCTGGACGACCCGCTGCTCACCCAGTACTGGAACTACCTCACCGGCCTCTTCCAGGGCGACTTCGGGCAGAGCTTCACCGGCCGTCCCGTCGCCGACCTGATGGCCGACGCCTTCCCGGTGACCATCCGGCTGGCTCTGCTCGCCTTCGCCATCGAGGTGGTCGCGGGCCTCGCCCTCGGCCTTCTGACGGGTCTCAAGCGCGGCAAGTTCCTCGACCAGTTCGTGCTGGTGATCACGCTGGTCGTGATCTCCATTCCGGTCTTCGTGATCGGCTTCCTCGCCCAGTTCTTCCTGGGGATGAAGTGGGGGGTCATCACCCCGACGGTCCAGGACTCCATGAACCTGGGGCAGTTGTTCGTGCCGGCCCTGGTGCTCGGCGCGCTCTCCCTGGCGTACGTCACCCGGCTGACCCGCACCACCGTCGTGGAGAACCTGCGGGCCGACTACATGCGCACCGCCATGGCCAAGGGCCTGCCGCGACGCCGAATCCTGGGCGTGCACCTGATGCGCAACTCCCTCATCCCCGTCGTCACCTTCCTCGGCACCGACCTCGGCATGCTGATGGGCGGCGCGATCGTCACCGAGGGCATCTTCAACGTCCAGGGCGTGGGCAACACGCTCTTCCGGGCCATCCAGACCAGTGAAGGCCCCACCGTGGTCGGCATCGTGACGGTGCTCGTCCTCGTCTACCTCGTGAGCAGCCTGGTCGTCGACCTGCTGTACGCCGTCCTGGACCCGAGGATCCGCTATGCCTGAGTTCTACGATTCCACGGCCCACACCCAGGCGGCGGTGGCGGCCGCCCAGCCCGCGCTGGACAAAGAGAAGCAGGTGGACCGCAAGCACGTGGTGCCCGGTCCGGGGGACAAGGAGCGGCACGAGAAGGCCCGCAGCCTGTGGGACGACGCCTGGCGCGAGCTGCGCCGCTCCCCGCTGTTCTGGATCTCCGCCGCGCTGCTGGTGCTGTTCGTCCTCATGGCGGCCGTGCCCAGCCTGTTCACCGGCGCCGACCCGCGCCACGCCGATCTGCGCAACCACTACCTGGGCTCCCCGCAGTGGTCGCACTTCTTCCAGGACGACTGGTTCGGCTACAACGGCCAGGGCCAGAGCGTCTACGCCCGGACGATCCACGGCGCCCGCGCCTCGGTGATCGTCGGCACCTGTGTGACCCTCGCGGTGACGGTGTTCGGCGGCCTCTTCGGCATGTTCGCCGGCTACTTCGGCGGCTGGGTCGACGCCCTTCTGTCGCGCCTCACCGACGTCTTCTTCGGCATTCCGCTGCTGCTCGGCGGCATGGTCCTGCTGCAGGCGTTCACCCGCCGCACCGTGTGGACCGTGGTGTTGGCGCTCGCGGCCTTCGGCTGGATGCAGATCGCCCGCGTCATGCGCGGCGCGGTCATCACCCAGAAGCAGGCGGACTTCGTGACGGCGGCGCGTGCGCTCGGCGCGGGTACCAGCCGGATCCTCCTGCGGCACATCCTGCCGAACGCCATCGGCCCGGTGATCGTGGTGGCCACCATCGCGCTGGGCGGATACGTCTCCGCCGAGGCGACCCTGTCGTACCTGGGCATCGGCCTCCAGCCGCCGACCGTGTCGTGGGGCGTGGACATCTCCGACGCGCAGAACACCCTGCGCGACGCCCCGCACGTGCTGCTCGTCCCCGCGACCTTCCTGAGCCTGACCGTGCTGGCGTTCATCCTGCTCGGCGACGCGGTGCGCGACGCCCTCGACCCCAAGCTGCGCTGAGGGAGGCGTACGTGACCACGATCGAGAAGACCGACGCCGTGCCCGCCCCGCGCGGTGCGGACGAGGGCGGCACCCCGCTGCTCGAAGTCCGCGACCTGCATGTGGAGTTCCACACCCGTGACGGCGTCGCCAAGGCGGTCAACGGCGTCAACTACTCCGTCGACTCGGGCGAGACGCTCGCCGTGCTCGGCGAGTCCGGCTCCGGCAAGTCGGTGACGGCGCAGGCCATCATGGGCATCCTGGACATGCCGCCGGGGAAGATCCCGCAGGGCGAGATCCTCTTCCGCGGCCAGGACATGCTCAAGATGTCCGCCGAGGAGCGCCGCAAGCTCCGCGGCCAGAAGATCGCGATGATCTTCCAGGACGCGCTCTCCTCGCTCAACCCGGTGCTCTCCGTCGGCTACCAGCTCGGCGAGATGTTCCGGGTGCACCAGGGCCTCTCCAAGAAGGAGGCCAAGGTCAAGGCCATCGAGCTGATGGACCGGGTGCGCATCCCGGCCGCCAAGGAGCGGGTGGGGGACTACCCGCACCAGTTCTCCGGCGGTATGCGGCAGCGCATCATGATCGCGATGGCGCTGGCCCTGGAGCCGGACCTGATCATCGCGGACGAGCCGACCACCGCGCTGGACGTGACCGTCCAGGCCCAGGTGATGGACCTGCTCGCGGAGCTTCAGCGCGAGTACAACATGGGTCTGATCCTGATCACCCACGACCTGGGCGTGGTCGCGGACGTCGCCGACAAGATCGCGGTGATGTACGCCGGACGGATCGTGGAGACCGCCCCGGTGCACGAGCTCTACAAGCGCCCGGCGCACCCGTACACCAAGGGTCTGCTGGACTCCATCCCGCGCCTGGACCAGAAGGGCCAGGAGCTGTTCGCGATCAAGGGCCTGCCGCCCAACCTGCTGCGGATCCCGTCGGGCTGCGCCTTCAACCCGCGCTGCACCCAGGCGCAGGACATCTGCCGGGAAGAGGTGCCGGTGCTGCACCAGGTCACCGAGCGGGACGGCGCCGAGCTGCCGGGCCGCGGCAGCGGGTGCCATTTCTGGAAGGAGACGATCCATGGCTGAGCCGAAGAAGAACGACGGGGCCGTGGCCAAGGAGTCCGCCGAGGACGCCGTCTCCGAGGTGGAGGTGGCGCGGACCGAGACCGTCGAGGAGGCGGTCGCGGCGATCGAGGCGCCGGTGGAGCGGGGGGAGCCGATCCTCCAGGTCCGCAACCTGGTCAAGCACTTCCCGCTGACCCAGGGCATCCTGTTCAAGAAGCAGGTCGGCGCGGTCAAGGCCGTCGACGGCGTCTCCTTCGACCTCTACCAGGGCGAGACGCTGGGCATCGTCGGCGAGTCCGGCTGTGGCAAGTCCACCGTCGCCAAGCTGCTGATGACGCTGGAGCGGGCCACCGCCGGCGAGGTCTTCTACAAGGGCCAGGACATCACCAAGCTGTCCGGTCGGGCCCTGAAGGCCGTGCGCCGCAACATCCAGATGGTCTTCCAGGACCCGTACACCTCGCTCAACCCGCGGATGACGGTCGGCGACATCATCGGCGAGCCCTTCGAGATCCACCCGGAGGTGGCTCCCAAGGGCGACCGGCGCCGCAAGGTCCAGGAGCTCCTGGAGGTCGTCGGCCTCAACCCGGAGTACATCAACCGCTATCCGCACCAGTTCTCCGGCGGTCAGCGCCAGCGCATCGGCATCGCCCGCGGCCTCGCGCTCAACCCGGAGATCATCATCTGCGACGAGCCGGTCTCGGCGCTGGACGTCTCGGTGCAGGCGCAGGTCATCAACCTGATGGAGAAGCTCCAGGACGAGTTCAACCTGTCCTACATCTTCATCGCGCACGACCTGTCCATCGTCCGGCACATCTCCGACCGGGTCGGCGTGATGTACCTGGGCAAGATGGCGGAGATCGGCACCGACGCCGAGATCTACGACCACCCGACGCACCCCTACACCCAGGCGCTGCTGTCGGCGGTCCCGGTCCCGGACCCCGACTCCCGTGAGGGTCGCGAGCGGATCATCCTCACCGGCGACGTGCCCTCCCCGGCCAACCCGCCGTCGGGCTGCCGCTTCCGCACCCGCTGCTGGAAGGCCGAGGACAAGTGCGCCAAGGAGGTGCCGGTGCTGGCGATCCCCGAGCGCTTCAAGGGTTCGGACT
Organism: Streptomyces sp. SAJ15; assembly: GCF_007595705.1. Taxonomy (GTDB): domain Bacteria; phylum Actinomycetota; class Actinomycetes; order Streptomycetales; family Streptomycetaceae; genus Streptomyces. The sequence goes on from NZ_NISY01000001.1 coordinate 628,522, forward strand.
CGCTGGCCGCCCACGCCTCGGCGTGCCACTTCGCGGAGGAGAAGGACGTCGTCCACGCCTGACCGCCCCCGCTGAGGGGCGGTGCGCCCGCTCAGCGGGCCGCGCGCCGCGAGACGCCCGGGCCGATCGGTCACCGACCGATCGGCCCGGGCGTCCGTCGTGTGCGCCGCCCTCCGGGGCCGGTGGCGACGGCGACCGGGGCGGTCGTACGGTGAAACACGGGGGCCGGCGGTCCGACGGGAGGAGGCCCCGATGCCCGGTTCCACCACGCTCGGCCACACTCACGCGCTGGTCATGCTGAGCCATGCGGACGCCGAGCGGCTGGCGACCGTGCTCCAGTCGATGGCGCGCATGCTGGACATGCCCGGCCCCAACCGGCTCAGCGACGCCCAGGTCGCCTTCCTGTGCGAGGGGCGGGTGGGCGATCGGGGCGAGTTCACCGCGTGGACCGTGGGGCTTTCGGAGTATCTGCGCAATCGTCTCTGACACGGCGGGCCAGCGCCATGGGCGGGCTACATTGGTGCTATGGCAACGACGACGATTCAGGTTTCGCGGGAGACCCGTGATCATCTCGCTGAGCTCGCGAAGGAACGCGGCCTGACCATCGGCCAGTTGGTCGAGGCGTTGGCAGCCGAGCAGCCGACCGCCGCGCAACGCGCCGAGAGGCTGGCAGCCGACCGGGAGGTCGCACGTCGTGTGATCGGCGTCGACATGAGCGACGAGGAGTTCGATCAGGCGCCCGACGTGCTGGGCAATATCTACAAGATCGCGGCCGAGAAGGTCCGAGCCGCTCGGGGCGTCGCGGCGTGATCATTCTCGATACGAGTGCGGTCAAGGCGCTCGCCGGTGGCCACAAGACGCTGAACGTGCTCGCGAGCAACATGGCTCACACGCCTAGCGACCGCCTGAGCGTCCCGGCCATGTGTCTGATGCAAGCCGAAGCAGACGGACAAGATATCTCCCGCCGTGTGCTCGCTTACTCCTCTGTTGTCGTAGACAACCTCGACACGGTCGCCTCTGTGAGCGTCGGCACGATGATCCGTGACGGCTACGGGGGCCCGGATATCTGTCACGCCCTGTACTGCGCACTGCCGCGTCCCGAGTCCACCGGCATGTCGATTCTGCTGACCGGCCACGAAAACGCCTATCCACCGGGCATCGTGACAGTCGACATCGACTCACCCGGCATGCTCGGCTTCCACTGACAGCCGGCGCCATGGCGCCGCATCTCGGGGGGCCACTTCAGCCCTCCACCGACAGGGCCAGCTCGTCCACCACGTCGCCCAGCCGGCCGCGGCGGCGGAAGGCCGCCCGCTGCCGGGAGGCCCCGTCGCCGTCCGTGCGCAGCCGGCCCCACACCTCGCGGACCAGCGCCAGGTCCCCGGCAGCCTCCAGGCCGGGGGCGGCGCGCTCGACCAGCGCGTCGACAAGATCGACGGCGGGGCGCGGCCGGCCGCTGCCGAGGTCGACCCCGGCGCCGGCCAGACCGTCACGGGCCGCGCGCCAGTGCGCGGCGAGCAGCAGCGGATCGGGGATGGCGGGGGCGGGCGTCCCACGCCGGACCTCGGTCAGCAGCACGGCCGCCAACGCCCGGGCCAGGGCGGCCAGCAGCAGCACCGTCTCCGGCGCGGCGCTCACGTCGGCGACCCGCAGCTCGACCGTGGGGAAGTGCTCGGAGGGACGGGCGTACCAGTAGACCATCGTGCGGTCCAGCAGCATCCCGGAGTCGACCAGGGAGTCGACCAGCGCGTCGTAGGCCGCGGCGTCCGGCAGATGCGGGGTCGGGCCGCTGCCGGGCCACTGCGCCCAGCGCATCGTCCGCCAGCTGGCGTACCCGGAGTCCTGGCCGGCGTAGAAGGGCGAGTTCCCGGCCAGCGACTGGAGGGTGGGCAGCCAGCCGCGCAGATGGTTGCCGAGCCGCACCGCGTCGTCCCGGTCGGCGACGCCGAGGTGGACGTGGCAGCCGCAGACGGCGAGGCCCTGGTCGCCGGTGGCGAGCGGGCCGTACTCGGCGACCATCCGCAGATAGCGGTCCTTGTCGGTGACCTCGGGGCGCCCCCTGGCCGGCACCACCGGGGTGCCGGAGGCCACCGCCCGGCAGCCGACCTCGGCGGCGGCCGCGGCCACGCCCGCGCGCAGCCGCAGCAGCTCCCGACGCAGGTCGTCCAGGGTGGCGACGGGTCGGGTGCGGGTCTCCAGCATGCTGGGCACGAACTCGTCGCCGACCTGGTCGCCGAGGCTCTCCCGAGCGCGCTTGATGACCACCGGGGCACAGGACACCGGCGCCCGAGTGCCGTGATCCGTCAGGAGGAACTCCTCCTCGACCCCGATCGTGGGTAGGTCCTCGATCACCGCGGAGTATCCCCGTTCGCTCATCGGTGAGGTGCGTCTGTGGGGTACTGCGTACTTCGGAGAACTATCTGCTCCATACCCGGCGCGGACGCCTTTCACCCGGTCGATGGCGTGTCCTCCGGCCGGCCGGCCCGTAAGGTGCGTCACACGCCGTGTCGGAAGGGTCATGTGGGGTTAAGTCGGGAGGAGTCCCGGCTTCGAGGAGGCACCCCATGCGCGGACCCGCCCGTGTCGCCCGGGCCGCCGGCGTCGCGCTGACCGTGCTGGCCGCGCCGGCCGTCGCCGGCTGCGGCGGCGGGGTCGAGGCCGACGGCATCGCCCCCGGCGTGGTGCGCTCCTCCTGGGGCGACCCGCCCAACCCGCTGGAGCCGGCCAACACCAACGAGGTCCAGGGCGGCAAGGTCCTCGACATGATCTTCCGCGGGCTCAAGAGCTACGACCCGAAGACCGGCGAGGCGCGGAACATGCTCGCCGAGCGGATCGACACCGACGACCAGCGGCACTACACCGTCACCCTCAAGCCGGGCTGGACCTTCAGCAACGGCGAGCCGGTCACCGCCCGCTCCTTCGTGGACGCCTGGAACTACGCCGCGCTGCTCGACAACAGGCAGCGCAACGCCTACTTCTTCGAGTACATCCAGGGCTACGAGAAGGTCCACCCGGACCACGGCGCCCCCACCGCCCGCACCCTGTCCGGGCTGTCGGTCAAGGACGACCGGACCTTCACCGTCACCCTGCGGCAGAAGTTCTCCACCTGGCCGGAGACGCTCGGCTACAACGCCTACGCGCCGCTGCCCCGCGCGTTCTTCGACGACCACCGGGCATGGCTGGACAAGCCCATCGGCAACGGGCCGTACCAGGTGGCCTCGTACGACCGCGGCTGGGCGATGCGGCTGCGCACCTGGCGCGGCTACCCCGGCCCCGACAAGGCCCGCAACAACGGCGTGGACCTGCGCGTCTACACCGACGGCAACACCGCCTACACCGACCTCCAGGCCGGCAACCTCGACCTGGTCGACGACGTGCCCGCCGCCCAGCTGAAGAACGTCAGAAGCGACCTGGGCGGCCGGTACGTCAACCAGCCCGCCGGCATCCTGCAGACCCTCGCCTTCCCGTTCTACGACAAGGACTGGACCGGGCCGGGCGCGGTCAAGGTGCGCACCGGCATCTCGATGGCCATCGACCGCGAGCAGATCACCCGGCGGATCTTCGCCCGCACCCGCACCCCCGCCACCGACTGGACCTCCCCGGTCCTCGGCCCGGACGGCGGCTACCGGGCCGGGCTGTGCGGGCCCGCCTGCCGCTACGACCCCGCGCGGGCCCGCCGGCTGATCGAGGAGGGCGGCGGGCTGCCCGGCGGGCGCATGACGATCACCTACAACGCGGACACCGGCTCGCACCGGGAGTGGGTGGACGCGGTGTGCCACAGCGTCAACAACGCGCTGCGCCGGGACCGGGCGTGCGTCGGCAACCCCGTCGGCACCTTCGCCGACTTCCGCAACCGCATGGCCGCCAAGTCGATGAAGGGCCCCTTCCGCGCGGGCTGGCAGATGGACTACCCCCTGATCCAGAACTTCCTCCAGCCGCTGTACTACACCGACGCCTCCTCCAACGACGGCGACTGGAGCGACCCGGAGTTCGACCGGCTGATCGACCGGGCCAACGCCGAGTCCGACCCCGTCCGCGCGGTGCGCGTCTTCCAGCGGGCCGAGGAGGTGGTGCGGGACCAGATGGCGGCCATCCCGCTCTGGTACCAGAACGGCAGTGCCGGCTACTCCAGCCGACTGCGCGACGTCGCCCTCAACCAGTTCAGCGTCCCCGTCTACCACCAGATCAGGGTCGGCTGAGCGATGCGCCACCATGTGTTCCGGCGACTGCTCCAGATGATTCCGGTGTTCTTCGGCAGCACCTTCCTCATCTTCTTCATGGTCTACGCGCTGGGCGACCCGGTCGCCGCCCTCTTCGGCGACCGGGCCCCCGACCCCGCCACCGCCGCCCGGATCCGCGCCGAGCTCCACCTCGACGAGCCGCTGTGGCAGCAGTACCTGCTGTACATGGGGCGGATCTTCCGGGGCGACTTCGGCACCGCCTTCAACGGCGACGAGGTCACCGCGCTGATGGCCCTCTCCTTCCCCGTCACCCTGCGGCTCACCCTGGTCGCCGTCTTCATCGAGCTGCTCGTCGGCATCAGCCTCGGCGTCCTCACCGGACTGCGCCGCGGACGCGCGCTGGACAGTTCGGTGCTGCTGCTGACGCTGGTCGTGGTCTCCGTGCCCACCTTCGTCAGCGGCTATGTGCTCCAGCTGCTGTTCGGCGTGGAGTGGGGCTGGGTGAGCCCCACGGTGCCGCCCGGAGCGCCGCTGGGCGAGCTGCTGCTGCCCGGGCTGGTGCTGGCGCTGACCTCGCTTGCGTACACCACCCGGCTCACCCGCACCTCGATCGTCGAGAACGCCCGCGCCGACCATGTGCGCACCGCCGTGGCCAAGGGGCTGCCGCGGCGCCGGATCATCACCCGCCATCTGCTGCGGACCTCGCTGATCCCGGTGGTGACCTTCATCGGCGCCGACATCGGCGCGCTGATGGGCGGCGCCATCGTCACCGAGCGGATCTTCAACATCCACGGCGTGGGCTACCAGCTCTACCAGGGCATCCTGCGGCAGAACTCGCCCACCGTGGTCGGCTTCGTGACGATCCTGGTGCTGATCTTCCTGCTGGCGAACCTGCTCGTCGACCTCCTGTACGCCGTGCTCGACCCGAGGATCCGCTATGCCTGAGCAGCTCCCGTACGACGGTCGGGAGGCCATCGCGCCCACCGGCGGCGGCGCGCTGGACCTGGCCACCGGCGAGGCCGAGACGCTGGAGCGCGGGCCCGGGAGACGGCGGCGCGGCGACCCGTCGGAGCGGCCCCGGGGGCTGTGGTCGGACGCCTGGCACGACCTGATCCGCAACCCGGTCTTCGTGGTCTCCGCCCTGCTGATCCTCTTCCTCCTGGTCATCGCCGTCTGGCCGCAGTCCGTCGCCACCGGCGACCCGCTCCACTGCGAGCTGGCCCGGGCCCAGGAGGGCGCCTCACCCGGCCACCCCTTCGGCTTCGACGCGCAGGGCTGCGACGTCTACACCCGCACCGTGTACGGAGCGCGTGCCTCCATGACCGTCGGCGTCTGCGCCACCGCCGGCGTCCTGTTGTTGGGCGGTCTGCTCGGCGGGCTGGCCGGCTTCTACGGCGGCTGGGGGGACGCGCTGCTGTCCCGGGTGGCGGACGTCTTCTTCGGCATCCCGATCGTGCTGGGCGGGCTGGTGTTCCTCTCCGTGGTGACCGGGGGATCGATCTGGCCGGTGGTCGGCTTCATCGTGCTGCTGGGCTGGCCGCAACTGGCCCGCATCGCGCGCGGCTCGGTGGTCACCGCCCGGGAGACGGACTACGTACAGGCCGCGCGGGCGCTCGGGGCGGGCGACGCCCGGCTGCTGCTGCGCCACATCGCCCCCAACGCCGTCGCCCCGGTCATCGTCGTGGCGACCATCGCGCTGGGCACCTACATCGCGCTGGAGGCGACGCTGTCCTTCCTCGGCGTGGGGCTCAAGCCGCCCACCGTCTCCTGGGGCATCGACATCTCCGCCGCCTCCAGCCACATCCGCAACGCCCCGCACATGCTGCTCTGGCCGGCCGGCGCGCTGAGCCTGACGGTGCTGGCGTTCATCATGCTCGGCGACGCGGTGCGCGACGCCCTCGACCCCAAGCTGCGCTGAGGAGTTCGCGCGATGACCAGGCTGCTGGAGGTGCGGGACCTGCGGGTCGAGTTCCGCACGAGAGAGGGCGTGGTGCGGGCCGTCGACGGCGTCAGCTGCGCCGTCGACGCGGGGCGCACCCTCGCCGTGCTCGGCGAGTCAGGATCCGGGAAGTCGGTGACCGCCCAGGCCGTGATGGGCATCCTCGACTCCCCACCGGCCCGGGTGACCGGCGGTCAAGTCCTCTTCCGGGGGCGCGACCTGCTCACCGCCGGCCGCGAGGAGCGGCGTAGGGTGCGCGGCGCCCAGATGGCGATGGTCTTCCAGGACGCGCTCTCCGCGCTCAACCCGGTGGTGCCGGTGGGCACCCAGCTCGGCGAGATGTACCGGGTGCACCGGGGCATGTCGCGCCGGGACGCCCGGGCCAGGGCGGTGGAGCTGATGGAACGGGTGGGCATCCCGGCCGCCCGGGACCGGGCGGGGGACTATCCGCACCAGTTCTCCGGCGGCATGCGACAGCGCATCATGATCGCGATGGCGCTGGCGCTGGAGCCGGACCTGATCATCGCGGACGAGCCCACCACCGCGCTGGACGTGACCGTCCAGGCCCAGGTGATGGAGCTGCTCGCGGAGCTGCGCCGGGAGCGCGCCATGGGGCTGATCCTGATCACCCACGACCTGGGGGTGGTGGCGGACGTCGCCGACACCATCGTGGTGATGTACGCGGGGCGGATCGTGGAGACCGCGCCCGTGGCCGAGCTCTACGCGGCACCCGCCCACCCGTACACCCGCGGCCTGCTGGACTCCGTCCCCCGCCTGGACCGCCGGGGCGGCGAGCTGTACGCCATCAAGGGCCTGCCGCCCGGCCCGGGGCGTCTCCCGTCGGGCTGCCCCTTCCACCCGCGCTGCCCCCGCGCCCGGGACGTCTGCCGCACCGATCCGCCTCCGCTCGCCGACGTCGCCCCGAACCGGGCCAGCGCCTGCCACTTCTGGAAGGAGACCCTCGATGAGCGGCGATGACCCCGTCCTCGTCGTGCGCGACCTGGTCAAGCACTACCCGCTCACCCGGGGCGTCGTGGTCAGGAAGCCGGTGGGCGCGGTCAGGGCCGTGGACGGCGTCTCCTTCGAGCTGCGCCGAGGGGAGACGCTGGGCATCGTCGGCGAGTCCGGCTGCGGCAAGTCCACCGTCGCCAAGCTCCTGGCGTCGCTGGAGCGACCCACCGCGGGCGAGGTCCTCTTCAAGGGCGAGGACATCACCAAGCTGTCCGGCCGGGCCCTCAAGGCGGTCCGCCGCAACATCCAGATGGTCTTCCAGGACCCGTACACCTCGCTCAACCCCCGGATGACGGTCGGCGACATCATCGGCGAGCCCTTCGAGATCCACCCGGAGGCGGCGCCCAAGGGCGACCGCCGCCGCCGCGTCCAGGAGCTGCTCGACGTCGTCGGCCTCAACCCCGAGTACGTCAACCGCTATCCGCACCAGTTCTCCGGCGGCCAGCGGCAGCGCGTCGGCATCGCCCGCGGGCTGGCGCTGCGCCCCGAGGTCATCGTGGCCGACGAGCCGGTCTCCGCCCTCGACGTCTCCGTACAGGCCCAGGTGGTCAACCTGATGGAGCGCCTCCAGGACGAGTTCGACCTCGCCTACGTCTTCATCGCCCACGACCTGTCGGTGGTGCGGCACATCTCCGACCGGGTCGCGGTGATGTACCTGGGCCGGTTCGCCGAGATCGGGACCGACACCCAGATCTACGAACACCCCACCCATCCGTACACCCAGGCGCTCCTGTCCGCCGTCCCCGTCCCGGACCCGGAGGCGCGCCACCGGCGCGAACGGATCCTGCTCCGGGGCGAGGTCCCCTCTCCGGCCAACCCCCCGTCGGGCTGTCGCTTCCGCACCCGCTGCTGGAAGGCGCGACTGCGCTGCGAACTGGAGGTACCGCTGCTCGCGGTCCCCCCGGTCTTCCGCGACCTGGACGTCCCCGCCGCACACCCGTCGGCGTGTCACTTCGCCGAGGAGGGCCCGGAGACGGCACCGCGAAGCCCCGGACCGCCGTAGTCAGGAGGCGCGAGGCACGACGGCCGGTGAGGGCCGGGGATGGTTCACGTCCTCGCCGGGGATCGTCCGAGGAGGAGTCCTCTTCCGACCAGTCGGCGTGGGTCCTGGCCCCGGAGACCGGCGACGGCGCACCACCGTCCCCACAGCGGCCCGCTTCGCGGGCTTCATCGTCACGGTACCGGCCGCCTGCGGCCTCGCGCAGGACTTGTCCTCTGCATTCGCCGAACTGAGTACGCGTACTCATGTCCTTGATCGACATCCTTTCTACGCTCTCCGTGGTTGTGTCGTGACAGAACGCAGAAGGGTACGGGTGGCATGGCGGGCGGGGTCCTTGCGAGCTTCGGGATGAACCTGGCGAGTGCGGAGGGGAAGGCCGGTGGGGGTGGCTCGGAGGACCTCAAGACCAGCAAGACGGCCTGGACGACGGCCGCGAGCAGCGTCGGCAAGCTCGAACAGAACATCAGCACCGCCAAGACGAAGCTGGCGGGGGGCCAGAAGGGTGTAGGCGCGGGGGACACCAGTGGAGCCGGCGGGGTGAAGAGCGCGGTGGCTCAGCGGGACGTGTACGACTCCTGGAAGACGTACCTGACCGATGTGGCCGGCAGGTGCACGGGGCTTCAGTCGCAACTCCAGTACGCGGCGAACAACTTCGCCGAGTACGAGACGGATGTTGCCACCGGGTTCAACATGCTCCAGGTCGGCAAGGACGACACCCCGGCCCTCGGCGGCAAGGGCAAGGGGTGATCCGAAGCCGTGGACTACACGACGCTGAAGAAGCTCAACCCCGCCGAGTTCGAGGGCGCGGCCGACGGTTACCAGTCGACGAGCAACATGGCGCAGCACGCCAAGGAGGCTCTGGAGCGGCAGATCACCGCCAAGATGCGGGAGGATCTCGAGGGGCAGGCTCTGACGGCGGCTCTGGGACAGCTGTCCGAGCTCTCGAAGAACTTCCACTACGTCCAGGTCGAGTGCGGCCTGGTGAGCACGGGTCTCAACGCGCTGGCCGCGGATCTGCGGGAGGCGAAGCGGAAGCTGGACAAGGCGGTCGACGACGCGGAGGCCCAGAAGTTCACCGTCAACTCCGACGGCTCGGTCAGCTATCCGGCGGCAGGCGAGAAGGGAACGGACGGCAAGCTTCCGGCGGGCGGCAGCGTCGCCGGTATCGCGAAGCGATCCAAAACCGGCTTCGCGGGGATCGACGAGTCACCCGACCCGGCGAAGTCGCTTCAGGACCAGGCAGCCAACTTCAACCCCAATCCGAACTACAGCAAGGCGGCGGAGATCGCCAACCGCATCGCCCAGGCCATCCAGGAGGCGACGGAGTCGGACGAGCTGTGGGCGCCGAAGCTACGGCAGCTGAGGGCGGATGACGATCTGACGGTGTCCGACGAGGACTGGATCGACGCGAAGGGGGACACGGAGGGCGTCCGCAAGGCCGCGAAGCACTATCTGGGCGACATCAAGCACCTGCCCAAGAACGGTAGTCCGGCAGATAACGCCAAGTGGTGGAAGGGTCTGTCCCCGGACCAGCAGGATGCCCTGATCACTCTGCAGCCCGACAGTATCGGTGGCCTCGACGGCCTTCCAGCAGAAGTGCGAAATGAGGCGAACCGCACCGTGCTGGCCGAGAAACGTGCCGAGATTGAAATAGCTCTGGCTCGCCATAACGCGAGCGAGCCGAAAGGAGGTCGACCCAAGACCATTCAGCACAAGGAGGCCGTGACCATCACGAGCCACGAGTGGGATGAGTGGGACGCCAAGCGTAAGAGATTGGAGGAGCAGATCAAGGGCATGGATCAAATCCAGAGCCGCTTCGATAGAACAGGAGGCAAGGAGAGTCTGCCCGAGGCGTATCTGCTGGGTTTCAGCACAGAAGGCGGAGGGCGTGCCATCATCGCCAATGGGAATCCCGACACCGCTGACCATGCCGCTGTATATGTCCCTGGCACCAAATCGGGGATCGGTAATCTCGAAGGGGACATTAACCGCATGGTCAAAATGTATGCGGCGGCTAGCCCGCTAGTGGAGGGAAAGAATCTCTCGACCGTCACCTGGGTCGGTTATGATGCGCCACAGACTGTTCAAAGTGATGCTCTCAGCTATAAATATGCAGACGACGGGGCGCCCGCATTCAACAAATTCATCGATGGTCTCAATGCGGCCAACACTTCGGGAGCGGATAGCCGTATCACCGCGATTGGGCACTCTTACGGGTGCACGCTCATCGGTTCCGCCGCTCGTCAGGGGCACTTGGGCGCGGACGACATAGTCTTCGCGGGAAGTCCGACTGTTGAGGTGCAGAAGGCTGAGAGGTTGGACGTGCCCAAGGGGCATGTGTGGAATGAGGATGCCGACGGTGATGCGGTACCGGAAGCGGGCCGTTGGTTCCAGGGATGGCTGGGCCCTTTCGGTAAGGCCATTCCAAGTGACGACAGTTTCGGCGCCAACCAGATGGCTACTGATACGGAGGGTCATAGCGGATACTGGGACTACGATCGGGAGAAGAAGGAGCCGAGTCTCAGTATCCTGAATCAGGCCAGAGTCGTTGCGGGGCTCTATGACGAAGTGGAGCTCGTCGATGACTAGTGTTCCTCAGGTGCGGAAAATGCGTCGCCTTGGCTTGGCTCTCGCTGTCACTGCAGTCCTCCTCAACATCGTGGGGTGTAGTTCTATGGGGCGTTCTGGTGAGGATTTGAAGGAAGTTCACCCCGCAGCGGCGGAAAAATTGGCCAGTCAGTTGTCGAGTGACCTACTCGACGCCGTCAGACTTCGTGGAAAAGTCTCGCCGGGTGGTCCTGGAGTAGCGACCTACGACCGGGAGGACGGGGAGTACAACGTTCAGCACTTCTGGTCTGTCTCGAAGCTCTCCCCGGAAGAGTTGACTCGCGGGTTCGAGCGCTTGCATGACGAGCTGCCGAAGAAGGGATGGCGACTTACGAAGTATGGTCACGCAAATTCCAAGGCGCGCCAGTTGCAGATCAAAGCCATCCATGAGAAGGATGATTTTTCAGTGCACGCTGAACTATTGATCAGGAGCACCAAGCCCAAACAATCTCCGAATGCTTCCCAGGAAGACCTCATCTACTTCGCCGTTGTATCCCCGGGCTATCGCTCCCCTGAAGGTGTGAATCCGAACGACTACTGATTTGTCGTGGACAGACTGACAACAGCCTGCTCAGCCCGGTGTCGTCCCATCCCTCGACTCGGTGGCCCGCAGCGCCGGATCCAGTACCACATCCTCGCCCCGCCCCGCGAGCGTAAGCGCCTCTGGAAAGTGGCAAGCCGTCAGGTGACCCTCCGCGCTTCCCTCCGCGCGGGCCAGCGGCGGCTCCTCCTGCGCGCACTTCTCCTGTGCCTTCCAGCAGCGTGTCCGGAAGCGGCAGCCCGACGGCGGGGTGACGGGGGAGGGGACGTCGCCCTCCAAGCGGATGCGTTCGGGACGGGCGGCGGGCCCCCCGCCGTCCTCGTCCGCGGCGATCAGGGCGTCCGCCTCCGGGACCGCCGACAGCAGGGCGTGTGTGTAGGGGTGCCTGGGTCGCCCGTAGATCTCGTCCCGGGCGCCCACCTCCACGATCTTGCCCAGGTACATCACCGCCACCCGGTGGGAGAAGTGTCGGACCACGGCCAGGTCGTGGGCGATGAAGAGGAAGGCGATGCCCAGCTCGCGCTGGAGTTGCTGGAGCAGGTTGACGACCTGGGCCTGGATGGAGACGTCCAGCGCCGAGACGGGTTCGTCCGCGACGATGAGGCTCGGTTCCAGGGCCAGTGCGCGGGCGATGCCGATGCGCTGGCGTTGGCCGCCGGAGAACTCGTGGGGGAAGCGGTTGTAGTGCTCCGGGCTGAGGCCGACCACTTCGAGCAGCTCGCGTACGCGTGCCTCGCGGCCGCTCGGTGGGCGGATGCCGTTGATCTCCATCGGGCCGGAGATGATCGTGCCCACCGTCTGTCGGGGGTTCAGTGAGGAGTACGGATCCTGGAAGATCATCTGGATCTGGGAGCGGATCGGGGCCAGGGCGCGACGACGCGCGTGGGTGATGTCCTCGCCTCGGTAGGCGATCCGGCCCGCCGTGGGTTCCAGCAGCCGGGTCAGCAGCCGCCCGGTGGTGGACTTGCCGCAGCCCGACTCGCCCACCAGCCCGAAGCTCTCGCCCGCGCGGACCGTCAGGTCGATCCCATCGACCGCCCGCACGGCGCCCACCCGGCGCCGGAACGGAAACCCGCCCAGCACCGGGAAGTGCTTGGCCAGTCCCTTCGCGACCAGCAGTTCCTCGCTCATCGCGGCGCCCCCCGCAGCCGCCCCCGCTGCCCTTCGGTCAGATGACAGGCGGCCCCCCGCCCCGGTGGCAGCGTGGGCCGCTCGGTTCGGCAGCGCTCCCCGCTCACCTCTTCGGTGAAGCCGCATCGCGGATGGAAGGGGCAGCCCGGCGGCGGGGCGAGCAGGCTGGGCGGGGCGCCGGGGATCGGAGTGAGCGGCGTGTCGACCGCCGAGTCCAGCCGGGGCATCGAGGCCAACAGCCCCCAGGTGTACGGGTGGCGCGGGTCGCGCAGCACCTCGCGCACCGCGCCCCGCTCCACCGCCCGCCCCGCGTACATCACCAGCAACTCGTCGGCGGCGCCCGCGACCACCCCCAGGTCATGGGTGATCAGGATGATCGCGGAGCCGGTCTCCTGCTGGAGGTCGCGCAGCAGGTCCAGGATCTGCGCCTGCACCGTCACGTCCAGCGCGGTGGTCGGCTCGTCGGCGATCAGCAGCTCGGGATCGCAGACCAGCGCCATCGCGATCATCGCGCGCTGGCGCATGCCGCCCGAGAACTGGTGCGGGTAGTCGTCCACCCGGAGCCGGGGGTTGGGGATGCCGACCTTGTCGAGCATCTCGACGGCGCGCGACCGGGCCTCGCGCCGGGAGGCCCCGGTGTGGCGCCGGTAGGGCTCGGCGATCTGCCGACCCACCGTGTAGTAGGGCGAGAGCGCGGTGAGCGAGTCCTGGAAGATCATCGCCATGGTGTTGCCGCGCAGCCGCTCCAGCGTGCGCTCACCGGCGCCGGTGAGCTCCTGCCCGGCCAGCCGGATGCCGCCTTCTACGGTGGTGCGGCGCGGGTCGTGCAGCCCCAGCACGGCCAGGCTGGTGACGGACTTCCCGGAGCCGGACTCGCCGACGATGCCCAGGGTGCGGCCGCGTTCCAGGGAGAAGGAGAGGCCGTCGACCGCCTTCACGGTGCCGTCCTCGGTGGCGAAGCGGACCGAGAGCTCGGTCACGGAGAGGAACGGGGCGGCGTCGCCGCCCCCGCCCGGCCGCTCGGTCAGGGTGCTGGTCACGTGGGTCGTCACTCCTAGGCCAGGCGCACACGCGGGTCGATGACGGCGTAGAGCGCGTCCACGATGATGTTGGCGATCACGATCGCGGTGCAGCTGAAGAGCATGACGCCCATCAGCATGGGGAGGTCCTTCTCCGTCACCGACTCCACCGCCAGCCGGCCCAGCCCGTGCAGGGTGAAGGTGAACTCGGTGACCATGGCGCCGCCGAAGAGCGAGCCCAGGTCGATGCCGACGAGCGTGACGATGGGGGCCATCGCGCCCCGCCAGGCGTAGCGGAAGAAGACCGTCCGCGCGGGCAGCCCCTTGGCCCGCGCGGTGCGCACATGGTCCTCGTCCAGTTGCTCGATCATCTGCGAGCGGGTCATCCGGCTGTAGTTGGCGATGAAGATGATGGAGAGCACCAGCCAGGGCAGCAGCATCCCGCCGAACCAGCCCGCCGGATCGTCGGTGATCGGCACGTACGCCGGGCGGTCGATCAGGTCCCAGGAGTCCACCAGCAGCCACAGCGCGATGGTGCCGACGAAGTAGACCTGGAGCGAGTTGCCGATCAACGACAGCGAGCTGAGGAGCTTGTCGACGACGGTGCCGCGCCGGGCGGCGGCGAGCATGCCGATGGACACGCCGACGAGCAGGAAGACCACGGCGCCGCCGAAGGCCAGGGACAGCGTGGTGGGATAGCGGTCCAGGATGGTCTCCCACACCGGCTGGTTGTTGCGGAACGAGTAGCCCAGGCAGGGCGCGTCGCAGTGGCCGATGTCGAAGTCCCGCCCGGCGACGATGCCCACCAGGTAGTGCCAGTACTGCACCGGGACCGGCTCGTCGAGCCCCAGGTTCTCATCGATGATCGCCAGTGCCTCCGGCCCGCAGTTCTTGCCGCAGGCCAGTTGGGCCGGCTCGGTGGGCAGCGCGAAGAACAGGAAGAAGGTGATCGCGCTGATGGCCAGGACGATGACGAGCGCGCCGAGCGTCCGGCGCCACAGGAACCTCAGCATCGGCAGGGGTCACTTGACGTAGACGTCGGTCGGCGCGGCCGTGCCGTACACCGGGTGGTACTTCACCCCGCCGATCCCCGAACCCCAGATGGACCACTGGCGGTTGTAGAAGATCGGGACCGCCGGGACGTCCTCGGTGAGGATCCTCTCCGCCAGCTTCACCCACTCGTCGGCGGCCGCCTCGACATCGGTGATCTTGTTGATGCGGTCGATCTCGGCGTTCACCAGGCCGTTGCGCAGGTGCCAGTAGTTCTGCGAGCCGTCGACCACGCTACGGCCGTCGAACAGCGGCGGGACGACCGTGGAGCCCACCGGCCAGTCGGCCCCCCAGGAGGCGCGGTAGATGTCGAAGCCGTTGTCCACCTTGGAGATCTCGGTGGTGTAGTTGTTGGAGTCGATCTCCTTCTTCTCCACCCGGAATCCGGCCTTCTCCAACGCCTGGGTGACCACCACGGAGATCTTCTGGTACTCGGTGGTGTTGGGGTAGGCGTAGACGATCTCCTGCCCCTCCTTGCCCGCCTCGCGTAGCAGCCTCTTGGCGGTGGCGGTGTCCCCGGCGGGGAACTTCTTCTTGCCGTAGGGGTCGATGTCCTTCCAGCCGGCCAGCGACGGGGAGAGCAGGTTGCCGGCGACCTGACCGGCCCGGGCGCCGCCGAGCTGGCCCAGGATCTGATGGTTGGGCAGCGCGTAGGCCAGCGCCTGACGGACCTTCTTGTCCTTGATCCGATCCATGTTGATCGCCATGTAGTCGACGTACGGCTGCACCTCGTTGAAGGTGCGGTCCTTGGTCGCGTCGTCCTTCAGTACCGAGGGGCCGGCCTCGATGGTGACCGCGTTGGTGAAGGACATCGCCTGCCGGTCGCTGCCGCGCTCGGCCAGCAGCCGGCGCGCCGAGTCCGGCTCCTGCACCCCGAAGCTGACCGCGAACCGCTCCGGGTACTGGTGGCGCACCGGGTCCGTCCTCGGGTCCCAGTGCTCGTTGCGCACCAGCGTCAGCGACTTGCCCGCCTTCAGCGTGCCGATCTTGTACGGGCCGGAGGCCACCGGGTGGGTGTCGTAGCGCTCCTTGGTGTCCTTGCCCGGCTCGGCGGGGACCGCGCCGATGTTGGGCATGGCCACGGCGTACGGGGTGTCCGCGTGCGGCTCGCGGAAGTGGAAGACGACCGTCTTGTCGTCCGGGGTGTCCAGCACGTCGTCGGGCAGGTGGTCGCCCTTGTACGGGCCGTCGGGCAGGGCCTTGCGGAAGGACTGGCCCTCCCCGGAGAGCCACTGCGGGATGTACTGCGGCCCGTCCGTGGCGAACTTCGCGTACAGCCGTTCCACGCTCTGCCGCACGTCCGCGGAGGTGATCGGCGAGCCGTCCTCGAACTTCAGGCCGTCCTTGAGGGTGTAGGTCCAGGTGCGGCCGCCGTCGGAGGAGGTGCCGGTGTCGGTGGCGAGGTCGCCGACGACCTTGACCCGACCGTTCGCGTCGATCTTGTACGTGGTCAGCGAGCGGTTGTAGAGCATCTGCACGCTGAGCTGGTCGGCGTAGTAGATCTGCGCCGGGTCCAGATGGGTGAAGGCGTCGCGCTGAAGGACGTTGACCGTGCCGCCCTCCTTGGCGCCGGGGACCGGCGCGGCGGGCCCGGTGGAGTCGGCCTTGGTGCCGAGCGAGTAGTTCTCGGCCCGGTTCTTGTCCGTCTTGCGGCTCGGGTCGTCGTCGGGGTCGCCGCCTCCGCCGCCGCTGCTGCACGCGGAGAGCGTCAGGACCGCGGCGGTCAGGGCGGCGGCGGCCGGCCGCGCTCCGCGCCGCGCGCGCCGTGGGCCCCGGGGGGTCGAGGGATCTGAGGTCATGATCGTTCCACCTGCCCTGGCTGGTAGCGGCGGGCCCCTGGCCCGCTAGCGCTTCGTCTTCGGATCGAACGCGTCCCGTACCGAGTCCCCGAGCAGGTTGAAGGCGACCACGAAGATCACCATGGCGATGCCGGGGAAGAACATGTAGGTGATGTCGTTCTGGTAGTGGCGCGAGCCGGTGGCGAACATCCGGCCCCAGTCGGGGGTCGGCTCCACGATGCCCACCCCGAGGAAGGACAGTGCCGCCTCGACGGTCACGAAGTTCGGCAGCATCAGCGTGGACTGCACCAGGATCGGCGTCCACAGGTTGGGCAGCAGCTCCTTGCGGATGATCCGCCACGGAGAGGCCCCGGTGACCTTCGCCGCCTCGATGAACTCCCGCTCGCGCAGGCTCAGCACCTGGCCGCGCAGCAGCCGGGCCAGCCCCATCCAGCCCAGCACCCACATCACCAGGACGAGTGTGATCACCCGCAGTGAGGTCGGGGTCTCCTTCTCCGGGCTCACGAACAGCGCGTACACCACCGGCGTGAAGGCCACGAAGGAGAGCTGCGCGGGGAAGGCCAGCAGCAGGTCGATGAAGCGCCCCAGCACGCTGTCGACCCGGCCCCCGAGATAGCCCGCGGTCACCCCGATCACGATGCCGGTGAGCACGCACAGCACCGTCACCACGGTCGCGATCAGCAACGAGGTGCGGATGCCGTACAGCAGTTGGGTGAACACGTCGCGGCCGAGCTGCGGTTCGATCCCGAACCAGAACTCGCCGTCGATGCCGCCGTTCGGCTTGACCGGGTAGTAGAACTCGTTGAGCAGCCCGGGCCGGTCCAGGCCGTAGGTCGTGTACGGATCCTTGCCGTACAGCCGGGCGATGAGCGGGGCCAGCAGCGCCGCGAGGAAGAAGAACAGCACGACGTAGGCGGAGACGACGCCGGTGCGGTCGCGTCGGAAGCGGCGCCACATCAACTGGCCGGGCGATCGCCCCACCGGCCCCGCCGCGGTCCGCTCCGCCCCGGCCGCGTGGGGATCCGACCCGGCCGCGCGCCGCGCCGGGACGGCCGCGGGCGGCGGCCCGTCGGCCGGCGGATCGGCCGTGGGTTGTGCTGGACCTGTCATCGCGCGCCCCCGTTGCTCGGTCTGCCCGCGTTGCGTACCCGGCCCCTCACTCCGGGTTGAGCGGACTGTCGCAACGGAGGCGAGGCACCGTCAAGGGGCGGGCGGTGGCGGATGTCCTCCAGGGGCTCGACTTCCCCGACGCGAAGAGGTGAAATCCCATCAAAGGTGTTAACCGGAAGGCAACTTGTCCGTCTCGATGCCGATATACGGACGCCGCACGCTGGAGGGCGTACGGCCGTGCGGGTGCCGTGTACCGGCCGGGGCGAGCCATGTCGTCCCGGCCGGTCGAAGGTGATTGGCACCCCGGACCGGCGGGGGATACCTACCGTCATGGGGCAGACACGCATACTCACGCGCGGCGCGCGCGTCTTCGGCGCGGTCGTCTGCGCCGTACTGGGGCTGGTATCGCTCGCCTGGATCATCAGGGACCTGGACGAGGTGGAGAAGTCCAGCCAGGTGTGGTGGACCTGGTCCGGGCTGGGCGGCCGGTTCGTCGGCTACGGCTACGGAGTCCTCGGCTCCTCACTCGCCGACCTGGTGATCGTGGTCCTGTGCCTGGTCGTGGGCGCCACCGCGCTGCGTTCGTCCGCGGCCGCGGGCGCCCTCGGCACGCTCGCCGTCGTGGTCATCGCGCTGCGCCTCCCCAGCCTGTGGAACCTCAACTCCGACTGGATGGACGCCGCCCCCGAGGAGCTCAAGTCCCGGGCGCAGCTGACCGCCTGGGCGGGCGTGCTGCTCGGCGCCGCCCTGCTGCTCACCGTCGCCGCCGCACGCCGCCCGGCGGGACCGGGGAGCGGACCGGGCGGCTACGGCGCGCCCTACGGCCCGCCGGCTGACGCGCCCTCCTACGGCGCCGCTGCCCACGGTCCCGGGTACGGCGGCGGCTACGGCCCGCCCGGCGCGGACCCGCGGGACGAGCCGCCGGCGCCGCCCACCACCGGAGGCGCGGTCACCGGCCTGATCTTCCTGGTGGCCGCCGGGGTGGTGCTGGGCGCCTGGCAGCTCTACTGGGCGCAGGAGCTGGAGTGGGACACCTACAAGCGACTGCTCAGCGGCGAGGCCCTGCTGCCCACGCTGCTCGCCCCGCCCCTCGCCTGGTGGGAGTGGGTCCTCGTGGTGCTGGCGCTCTTCGCCGCGGTCGCCGCCGGCGCCCGCTCCGGGTACGCCCGGCCGCTGGGGATGATCGCGGGCGCGCTGCTGCTCGCGGACGGCATCAGCGATGTCTCCGCCTTCACCAAGGCGGACTACCTGGAACACTTCGGCGAGCTGGGCACCCGCGAGGTGCTCGCCGTGCTCACCTCCTTCTTCGAGCTGCTGGCCGGGCTGGTCGCGCTGGTCGCGCTGGCCCAGCGGGCGGCCCCGGGCGGGCCTTGGTCGACCGGGTGGGCCCACACCGCGCCGTACGGGGGCGCCGCGCCCTACGGCGGCTACGACGGGTACGGCCGGCCCGACCCCGCGCCCGGCTACGGCTACCCCGGCTCCGCCCCGGGCTACGGGGAGGGCTACGGCGGCGGGTACGCGGGTGGCGGCGGGTACGCGGACGGGGGCTACGCGGGCGGCGGCGGGTACCCGGACGGCGGGTATCCGGACGGCGGCGGGTACGGCCCGCCGCCCGCCGCCCCGCCGACCACCCCGCCTCCGCCCCCGCCGTCCCGACCGCCGGCCTGGTAGCGCGCCGCCCCGGCCGGCGGCCGCCGCGCGGGCACGGCGGTCACCGGCCGGGGACGGCCGTCAGGCCATGCCCAGCGACCGCTTGAGGAAGTCCACCTGGAGCAGCAGCAGGTTCTCCGCCACCTGCTCCTGGGGGGTCATATGGGTGACGCCGGAGAGCGGGAGCACCTCGTGCGGGCGGCCCGCGGCGAGCAGCGCCGAGGACAGCCGCAGCGAGTGGGCGACCACCACGTTGTCGTCGGCCAGCCCGTGGATGATCATCATGGGCCGGGCCGGCTCCGCGGCTTCCGCCAACCCCTCGTCGGTGACCAGCGAGTTCGCGGCGTAGACCGCCGGCTGCCGCTCGGGGTCGCCCAGATAGCGCTCGGTGTAGTGGGTGTCGTACAGCCGCCAGTCGGTGACCGGGGCGCCGACGACGGCGGCGTGGAAGACGTCCGGGCGGCGCAGCGCCGCGAGAGCCGCCAGGTAACCGCCGTACGACCAGCCGCGGATGGCGACCCGGTCCAGGTCCAGCGGGTGGTCGGCGGCGAGCGCCCGCAACGCGTCGACCTGGTCCTCCAGGGTCACTCGCGCGAGGTCGTCGCGGATGGCCTTCTCCCAGGCGGGGGAGCGGCCGGGGGTGCCCCGGCCGTCGGCCACGATCACCGCGAAGCCGTGGTTGGCGAACCACTGCGAGGTCAGGTGCGCGTTGTGCGCGGCCACGACGCGCTGGCCGTGCGGGCCCCCGTAGGGATCCATCAGCACCGGAAGCGGACCGTCCTCCTCGCGGTACCCCTCGGGGAGCAGCACCGCGCAGGGGATGCGACGCTCGCCGGCCGGCAGCAGCCGGGGACGGGCGGTGATCACCGGACGCTCGGCGTGTGAGGAGATCTCCGCCACCACGGACTCCCGCGGCCGCTTGGCGCCGTCGTACCCCGGGCGGATCAGTTCGACGGTGCCGCCCGGCCGATCGAGCGTGGCACGGGTCAGGGCGATCACCTCGCCGCCGCGCACCGCGGAGTGCACGGCCCGCGGTCGCTCGCCGACCGCCTCCCAGCCGCCCTGGTCTCCGCTGCCCCGGAACCACGCCCGGTAGACGACCACCTCGCCCGTCCGCTCGCCGGCCGTGTCGCCGCCCCGTGCGGCGGCCTCCTCGGTGTCCGGGGAGGCGGAGAAGAGCACGTCGTCCTCGCCGATGTCGAGGACCGCGCGCACATGCAGGGCCCCGGAGGTCAGCCGCCGGTCGCCGACCATCAGCACCCGCGCGCCGCCCTCGTCCGCGATCCGCACCAGCCGCCCGTCCGGGGTCCACGCCGGCACCCCGGGGAACAGGTCCAGGAAGACCGGGTCCTCGTCGGCGTGCACGGTGCTGGTGCCGCCGGTCGCGGTGTCCACCGCCAGACAGCGCTGGCCGCGCTGGTCGCGGGACTGCACCAGGAGCAGCGGCGGCCCGGACGCGGACCAGTGGACCCGCGCCAGATAGGGGAAGCGCTCCCGGTCCCACTCCACCTCCGTGCGCGACCCGTCCAGCCCCAACAGCACCAGCGTCACCTCGGCGTTGGGGGTGCCGGCGGCCGGATAGGCGACCTCGACGGGCCGCTGCCCGGGGTGCGCCGGATCGGAGATCCAGGAACGCCGCACCAAGGCGTCGTCGACCCGCGCCACCAGCAGGGCGTCGCTCTCCGGCGACCACCAGAAGCCCCGCGCGCGATCCATCTCCTCGGCCGCGATGAACTCCGCCAGACCGTAGGAGACCGTGCCCTCGTCCGACTCCGGCGCCGCCAGCGCGCGGTCGCCGGAGCCGTCGGCCTCCACCACGCGCAGCGCACGCTGAGCGACGTACGCGATCCGGCGCCCGTCGGGGGACGGGCGCGGATCCACCACCGGGCCCGCGACGGGGAGTTCGCGTGTGTCACCGGCGCGCAGCTCGGTGGCGAACAACCGCCCCGACAGCGCGAAAGCCGCCAACTGCACCGACTGGTCCACCGCGTAGCCGACCACGCCGGCGGAGCCCTCACGGCTGCGCTCCCGGCGCGCCCGCTCCTCCGCCGACAACTCCTCGTCCACCCCGCCGAGGAGCGCCGCGGGGTCGGCGGCCGGGTACTCCCGGGCCGTTTCCAGGTCGTGCACCCACAGCAGGTTCGCTCGATCGGTGCCGGAACGGGAGCGCAGGAAGACGAC
Organism: Streptomyces sp. SAJ15; assembly: GCF_007595705.1. Taxonomy (GTDB): domain Bacteria; phylum Actinomycetota; class Actinomycetes; order Streptomycetales; family Streptomycetaceae; genus Streptomyces. Next base: position 649,741 of record NZ_NISY01000001.1, read on the forward strand.
ACGCGAGTCGTCGGGAGCCACGGTGAACGCGCGGGGCGCGCCGAGGGAGAAGCGCTGAGTGCGGGCGTACTGGCGCGGGAACGAGAGTTGTCCGGTCATGAACCGAGCCTACGGCGCCGGCGAGAGGCTGCCTCCGCTACCGCTCGAAGGCCCAACTGGCAAGTGCGAACAGGCATGCGCCCCTGTCATGCTCCCGTGCACCGAGTCATGCGCACGCACCCGAAGTTATGATCCTTTGCGCATAGTGGGTATGACTCACGTGGCATCGACATGTGGACCGTCAAACGCGCGTACCTGGAGGTGAGCCGCTGTGGCACTCTCGATTTCGGCGGTGGTGCTACTGCTGATCATCGTCTACTTGCTGGTCAAGAAGTCAGGGCTGAAGGCGGGCCATGCGGTCGTCTGCGTGCTGCTGGGGTTCTACCTCGCCAGTTCGTCCGTGGCCCCGACCATTGACGACTTCACCACGAACGTCGCAGACATGATCGGCGACGTCAAGATCTGATCCCTCCGTCCGCCGCGCGCCCGGACTCCGCCGATCGTCCCCGCGGTCAACCGCGACCCTCCGCGGTCCATCTGTCGTGCTGATCTTCACCTGTCGACCGAATCCGGCGCGCGGCTCGTAGGCTGTCCTTCATGACCGTCCTTCCCGCCCGTCGTCTGCTGCTGGTGCACGCGCACCCGGACGACGAGTCGATCAACAATGGCGTGACCATGGCCAGGTACGCGGCCGAGGGCGCCCATGTCACGCTGGTGACCTGCACCCTCGGCGAGCAGGGCGAGGTGATCCCGGCGGAGCTGGCCCATCTGGTGGCCGACCGGGAGGACGGCCTGGGCGCCCATCGCCTCGGCGAACTCGCGGCGGCGATGAAGGAGCTGGGCGTCGCCGACCACCGGATCCTGGGACGGCCGGGCCGGTTCCGCGACTCCGGGATGATGGGGCTGCCGGACAACGACCGCGCGGACTCCTTCTGGCGGGCGGACCTGGACGAGGCCGCGGCCGCGCTGGTCCCCGTCGTCCGCGAGGTGCGTCCGCAGGTGCTGGTGTCCTACGACGACCACGGCGGATACGGACACCCCGACCACATCAAGGCGCACCGGGTCGCCATGCGTGCCGCCGAACTCGCGGCGGACCCGGCATACCGCCCGGAGCTGGGCGAACCGCATGACATCGCCAAGATCTACTGGAACTGCGTGCCGCGCGGCGTCGCCGAAGACGGCTTCGCCCGGCTGCGCGCGCTCGGCGACCGGGGCCCCTTCCCCGGCGTCGGAGCGGTGGGCGACGTGCCCGGCGTGGTCGAGGACGAGGAGGTCACGGCGGTGATCGACGGAACCGCGTACGCCGGTCAGAAGGCGGCCGCGATGCGTGCGCACGCCACCCAGATCGAGGTCCACGAACCCTTCTTCGCGCTCTCCAACGGGCTGGGGCAGCCGCTGCTGACGACCGAGTACTACCGGCTGGTGCGGGGCACCGCCGCCGCCGACCGTGAGGACGACCTGTTCGCGGGGGTGGCCGAGTGACCGGCGAGCGCGACGGGGTCGCGCTGCGCGTGTCGGCGTATCTGGGGCTGGCGGTGCTGGGGGCGTTGGTCGGGATCGCCGGTGCCCTGGTGCAAGCCGCCTGGTTCCCCGGCGGTTTGCTGCTGGCGCTGCTGGGGATCGCGGCGCTGTGCTACGGCGGGGTGCAGCTCACCCGCACCCGGCTGGGCGGGGTCGCCCCGGCCGTGACCTGGGTGATCGTGGTGCTGATGCTCACCGCCAGCCGTCCGGAGGGCGACTTCGTCTTCGGTGTGGGGATCGGCTCGTATGTCTTCCTGCTGGGCGGAATGCTCGCCGGTGTGATGTGCGCCACGATGCCGAAGGTGCCGCAACCGGGCAGGTCGGCAGTCCGACTTGGTAAGTGACGCGACCTTTTCGACGTAACGTCCCTAAGGGGTTGGGCGCCGTGTCGCGGTCACGCTGGTTTCGGCGATAAGACGGTCGCCACGTGCGCGTCCGCGGTGCCCAGTATGGTGGTGCGCGCCGCCGAGCTTTCCCCTGGCCTTCGGCAGGAGGAACCCCAACGAGGTCCTGACGGGCGGCGGAGTTAACTGGGAGAACCTGCATTGAGCCGTGAATCTGACAGTTCGTCTTCCGGGCCTCGGGGTCGCGGCGGCGCCGCCTACCCGTCGGGGACCCCGCCGTACGGATCCCGCCCGTACCCGTCGCAGGACGGCCCGCTCGGCGGTGCCGACGAGGAGGCGCGGGGCGCGGCCAGGCCCGAGGAACCGAAGACCGAGACGACCCTGACCACCCGCATCCGGATCAACATTCCGGGCTCCCGGCCCATTCCGCCGGTCGTCATGCGCAAGCCCGTCGGCGACGACGGCGCCGCCGGAGGCGACGAGGGCGGCGAGCGGGGCGGCAACGAGCGGACCGGCGCCACGGCGCGCCCGGACGCCACCGTGGCGATGGCCGTCGTCGGCGGGGACCAGGTCTCCGCGGGCGTGCCGGCGCAGGACGCGCCGAAGCCGAAGCCGGAGGCGAAGGAGAAGAAGGAAGCCGAGACCAGCGACTGGTTCGCGCCGCGCAAGTCGCGCGGCGGGTCCGGCTCCGCCGGGGCCTCCTCGGTCACCGGCAGCACCCCGCTGCCCCCGCAGCCCGCGCCGGCCGTGGACCCGGCGGGCCCGGAGACCACCCAGGCGTTCCCCACGCCCCCGCAGCCGGGCGCCGGCCTGTCCGAGCCCCCGTACTTCGCGGACGGCTACGCGGAGGGCCGGGCGGACGGCTTCTCCGGCGCACCTCAGGACGGTTTCGCCGGCGCGCCTCAGGACGGCTTCTCCGGCGCTCCCCAGAACGGTTACGGCGGCGGAGGCCAGAACGGCTTCGCCGGCGGCTCCACCACCGACTTCCCCGGCACCGCGCAGGGCTTTCCCGGCAGCGGCCAGGACTTCGCGGGGGCGCCCCAGGACTACCCGGGTGCGCCCCAGGACTTCGCCGGTGTGCCCCAGGACTTCCCAGGCGCCGGCCAGGACTACGCGGGCGCCCCGGCGGGCGGCTTCCCCGGCGGCCCGGCCGAGGGCTACCCGGCAGGCGCCGGCGACGGCTTCTCCGGCGGCGCCCCGGGTGGCTACCCCGGCGGCGGGTTCCCGGGTGACGGCTTCGCGGGCGCCGACCCGACGCAGGGCGCGCCGACCGCGATCACCCCGGAGCTGCGCCTCGGCGGCCCGGCCGGGACCACCGGACAGCACCCGCTGCCTCCCTTCCCGCCCGGTCCGGCCGGCCCGACCACCGGTCCGGCCGGCGGTGACATGCCGGTTCCGCCGGCGACCGGCCCCGGCATGGACGGGGGCTTCCCGGGACAGCCGCCCACCCCGCCGAGCGGGGCACCGCTCTCCGGCGGCCTCGGGGCCACCACGGGTGCCGCGCCGTTCGCGGGGAACGACCTGTTCCGCGACGCCGATCCCACGCCCGGCGGGGGGGTGCCCGGTGCGCACGTCTCCGGCGAGACGCTGGTCAGCGGCATCCCCTCGGCACCGCCGGCGCAGAAGAAAAAGAAGGCGCCGGCCAAGCCCGCCCAGAACGGGGCGGCGAAGCCCGGGGCCGGGTCGAAGCCGTCCGGCAAGTCGTCGTCGAAGTCCTCTTCGTCGGCGGTCCCCGACTTCTCCGGCGGCCAGGCCGGGCCGCTGACCTTCGCGCCCAGCACGGCGTCGAGCGGCCGGGCCGCCGCTCCGGCGGCCGCCTCGGCGGCAACCCCGGGCCCGGCCCCCGCCCCGGCGGCCGCGCCGCCGGCGCCGCCCGCGGCGTCGGGCAAGAAGTCCACCAAGCCGGCGAAGAAGAAGGGCCGCTCCAAGCTGGTCATGGTCGGCGCCGGGCTGGTCGGCGTGGTCGGCGTCGCGTACGCCGCGGGCCTGGTGCTGAACCACGCGGACGTGCCCAACGGCACCACCGTGCTGGGCATCGACATCGGAGGCTCCTCGAAGGAGGACGCGGTCCAGAAACTGGACGACACCCTGGGCAAGCGGGCCTCGGCGCCGCTCAAGGTCACCGTCGACGGCGAGCAGCACCAGCTCAAGCCGTCCGTCGCGGGCCTGTCGCTGGACACCGAGGGCACCGTCCGGGACGTCTCCGGCCGCGACTACAACCCGGTCAACGTCATCGGCTCCCTCGTCGGCTCCACCCGCACCGCGGGCGACCCGGTCGTGGTCGACGAGGAGAAGCTGTCCGACGCCCTGGAGCGGCTGGCGGGCGAGTCGGGCACCTCGAGCGAGGGCACGATCGAGTTCGTCCCGGGCAAGGCCCAGGCGGTCTACGGCAAGCCGGGCAAGGGCCTGAACGTCGACGCGGCCGTCAAGGCGGTGTCCGACGCCTTCCGTCACCGCGCGGAGACCGGTGAGGACAAGGCGGTCGTGCTGCCGGTCGTCACCCGTGAGCCGAAGATCGCCAACTCCGAGATCGACGCGAAGATGAAGTCCTTCGCGGAGCCGGCGATGTCCGGAATCGTCACGGTCAAGGCCGGTACCGGATCCATCCAGTTCGGGCCGGAGCGCTCGCTGCCGAAGATCCTCTCCATGCGGGTGGTCGACGGCAGGCTCCAGGAGCACTACGACCTGGAGGCGGTCAAGGCGCTGTACGGCAACGCCTTCGACGGCGTGCTCATCGAGCGTGGGACGGGCGGCAAGACCCCCGTCACGCCGGAGGACGTGGTCGGCGCGATGCGGCAGGCGCTGCTGGAGAAGGACCCGGCCAAGCGGGTCGCCGTCATTCCGCTCAGCCCCAACTAGGCGACGCCCGCGGACCCCGCCGGGGTGCGCGCGGACGCGGCCGAGCCCCCCGTACCGATCGCGGTGCGGGGGGCTCGGCCGTATCGATCGCGGGGCGAACCCCGAGGCGGCGGCCTGGCGGCCGGCTCTCAGTTGAGCATCGCGCGGGCGGCGCGGGCCTGGCGGCGGAGGGACTCCGCGGTGTTGGGCTCCATGGGCGCCAGTACCTCCGCGTAGTCCTCCAGCTCCTGGGCGCCATGGGTGAAGTCGCCGCGCTGGACCAGGAGCTGGGCGCGTTCGTAGCGCAGCCGGGCCGGATGGCTGGGCAGCAGCAGGGAGAGCTCCACGGCCCAGAGCTGGACGTCGGTGCGCTCGGGGCGGGCGGCCGCCCAGGCACGGATGTTGTTCAACACCCGCAGCACGATCTCCAGCGGGGTGGCCGGGGCCATCATCGAGGGGTCGAGCGGGGCGCCGGTGGCGCCGGCCACCAGGAAGGCGGCGTCCTCACCGCTCAGCGGGCGGCCACCGTCGAAGGGGTCGGCCAGCACATGCCGCCCGTGGGGATCGCCGAAGCCGACGACGAAGTGGCCGGGGAGCGCCACCCCGTACACCGGCGCGCCGGCCCGCCGGGCCACCTCCAGCCACACCACCGACAGCAGGATCGGCAGCCCGCGGCGGCGCCGCAGCACCTGGTGGAGCAGCGAGGACTCCAGCCGTCGGTAGTCCGCGGGCGCGCCCCGGAAGTCGCAGCGCTCGCCCAGCAGCCGCGCCACCGCCGTCGCCCACGCCTCCGGGTCGCCGGGAGCGTAGGGCAGCAGCCCGGCCAGCCGGTCCAGCTCGATCTGCGCCGCGTCGATGCCCGTCTCGTCCAGCTCCGGATCGGCCTCCGCGCCCACCAGGAGGCACAGCAGCGCCAGGTCGGGGCGCTCCTCGCGCGCTGCTTCGGCGAAGCGGCGCCGCCGGCCCGTTATCTCGTCCATGCCTGACATACGTGCCTCGTACCCGCTCAGCGGGGCCCCTCGTGGGGTGCGCGCCAGTGGTGGTAGGCGTGATGGGTGGTGAAGCCCATCCCGTCGTAGAGGGCGCGCGCACCGCCATTGTCCGTCTCCACCTGGAGGTACGCAGCCGAGGCGCCCTCCTCCAGGGCCTGCCTGGCGAGTGCCGCCATCACCAGCGAGGCGAGGCCCTGGCGGCGCCGCGCGGGGTCGGTCTCCACCGCCGCGAAGCCGGCCCAGCGGCCGTCGACCACGCACCGGCCGATGGCGGCCGGCACCTGAGTGCCCCCCGCCTCGTCCGCCTCGCCCGGCGCGCCGCCGTCGCCGGGTAGGGCGGCGAACCAGACGGAGGGGCCGCCGAGCAGCACGCCGCGCACCGCGGGGGAGGGCTCGGTGAAGCGCTGGTAGCGCCGCAGCCAGGCGTCGTCGATGTCGCGGGAGACCGTCACCCGCGTGAGGTCGCCGGGCAGGTCGGCGAGGGGCGCCAGGGCCGCGATCCGGACCTCCGCCTGCACCTCACGGGTCCAGCCGCGTCGCGCCAACTCGGCGGCCAGCTGCTCCTGGGTCCCCTCGGCACCCGTGCTGACCTGGAGATACGCCGGCAGGCCGCGCTGTGCATACCAGTCGGTCACCCGATCGAGGGCGGCGTCCAGGGGCAGGCCGGGGTCGCCGACCGCCAGCACCGAGTTGGCACGCCGGGTGAATCCGCCGGAGGCCCGCAGCTCCCAGTCGCCCAGCGCCTCCCGCTCCAGCGGCGGCCAGCCGCGGGCGGCGACCCGGTCCAGCTCCCGCGCGGTGGCCGCGGGGCCCCGGCGCCGGGCCGGAGCGGCGGGCACCACCTTGCCCGCGACCAGCGAGGATTCCGCGATCCGGACGGTCTCTCCGGTTCTCCGTGTGATCTCCAGCACTCCGGCGGTCCACGATGTGAGCACACCGACCGTGTCGGTGAACGTCGGATGCCCTCCCCCGGTATCCGAGCGTCGTCGCACCGAAACGCGTTTTCCCACGTCAGCGGGGGTAATGCGGACCTCAAGCAGTCCGCCGGTGGTGAAATCCACAGCTTCCTCCGCCCCTCATGTTCGTCTGTCGCCCAAGAACGGAGATACTAGGTGCGGGCATCGACGACGCCGCGCTCCCGCGCGCCACAAGGCGGAGCCGCAAATCGGTCCGCCAGCCCTATCGAGGAGGAACGACAGCGTGACCTACGTCATCGCGCAGCCTTGTGTCGACGTCAAGGACAAGGCATGCATCGAGGAGTGCCCCGTCGACTGCATCTACGAGGGCAACCGGTCCTTGTACATCCACCCGGACGAATGTGTCGACTGCGGTGCCTGCGAGCCGGTCTGCCCCGTCGAGGCGATCTTCTACGAGGATGACACTCCCGAGGAGTGGAAGGACTACTACAAGGCGAACGTCGAGTTCTTCGACGAGCTCGGTTCGCCCGGCGGCGCCTCCAAGCTCGGCCTGATCGAACGGGATCACCCCTTCATCGCCGCGCTCCCGCCGCAGAACGGCTGACGCGCCCAGGACGGCAGTCAGGCTTACCCCAAGCGCCGCCCCGGTCCCGTATGGCCTCTCCGCCGTACGGGACCGAGGCGTTTGAGAAGAGAGAAGAGTGCACGTGCCCGCAGTCCCCGCCCGCGTCTCCGACCGGCTTCCGGTCTTCCCCTGGGACCGGCTCGAACCGTACAAGGCGACCGCCGCGGCGCACCCTGACGGCATCGTGGACCTGTCGGTCGGCACCCCGGTCGACCCGGTCCCGGCGCTGATCCGCGAGGCGCTGGCGGGTGCCGCGGACTCCCCGGGCTATCCCACGGTGTGGGGCACCCCCGCGCTGCGCGACGCGCTCGCCGGCTGGGTGGAGCGGCGCCTCGGCGCCACGGCGGTGTCGCACGCCAACGTGCTGCCGGTGGTCGGCTCCAAGGAACTGGTCGCCTCGCTCCCCACCCAGCTGGGCCTGGGCCCCGGCGACCGGGTCGCCTTCCCTCGGCTGGCCTACCCGACGTACGAGGTGGGCGCCCGACTCGTGGGCGCGGAGCCGGTGGTCTACGACGCCGGGACCTTCGCGGCCGGCGCCGCGGGGATCGAGCTGGACCCGACCGGGCTGCGGCTGCTGTGGCTGAACTCGCCCTCGAACCCCACCGGCCGGGTGCTGGGCAAGGACGAGCTGCGGGCGGCGGTCGGCTGGGCGCGTGAGCACGGCGTGCTGCTGGTCAGCGACGAGTGCTACCTGGAGCTGGGCTGGGAGGCCGAGCCGGTCTCCGTGCTGCACCCGGAGGTGTGCGGCGGCGACTTCACGGGCCTGATCGCGGTCCACTCGCTGTCCAAGCGCTCCAACCTCGCCGGCTACCGCGCGGCCTTCCTCGCGGGCGACGCGGAGGTTCTCGGCGAGCTGCTGCGGCTGCGCAAGCACGGCGGGCTGATGGTCCCCGCCCCGGTGCAGGCCGCGACGGTGGCGGCGCTCGGCGACGACACCCACGTCGCCGAGCAGCGCGAGCGCTACGCCCGCCGCCGGTCGGCGCTGCGCGCGGCGCTGGAGGGGTACGGGTTCCGCATCGAGCACAGCGAGGCGTCGCTCTATCTGTGGGCGAGCCGCGACGAGCCCTGCTGGGACACCGTGGGCGCCCTCGCCGAGCTGGGCATCCTGGTCGCCCCCGGCGACTTCTACGGCACGGCGGGCGCGCGGAACGTCCGGGTCGCCTTCACGGCGACGGACGAGCGGGTCGAGGCCGCGGTGCGCCGACTGGCGGGCTGACGGCCGCTGCGGCGACCCGCGACGAGGGCGCCGTCCGCCCGACGGACGTGCGCGGACAACACGAAGGGGCCCGGGGAGCGTGTGCTTCCCGGGCCCCTTCGTGACGGGACGCCGCGTACGCGCCGCCGGGGGCGGCGGTGTCTGCCGCGGGGTCAGCCGAGCGCGCGGGTCGCGGCGTCGAGCGGCACCGCGTCGGTGGAGATGCTGTCGGAGACGACCTTGCCGGCGGCCTTGCCCGCGGCGGGCAGCGTCTTGCCCAGCGCCTGGCCGCCGGCCGCGGCGGCGCCCTTGGCGACCTCGGTGGTGTCGGGGGCCTGCGCCGAGTTCAGCCCACCCAGCCCGGTCTGCGGCATCTCAGCGGCGTTCGCGGCGCCGACGGCGCCCACGAGGGGGGCGGCACCCGCGGCGACCAGCAGCGCGGCTCGGGCGATCCGACGCGAGAGGGGGAGGGACATGATGCTCCTTTGACGGAGGGACGTTGGCATGCGCCGTATCGGCATCTGCCGTACCGGTCGGGCGGTGTGCCGCACCGGTCGGGCATGCGCCGTATCGGCGTGTTCGCTGTCCGGCGGCCGGACGCAGTGAATACCGCTCGACGGTCCCGAAAGTTGCGGTGAACAGCAGTAAAGAATTGGCAATGCATCGCATTATCCGCTTCGGGGCAAAACGGGCGATTCCCGGGTAGTGAATTGCCTTTGAAGAAACGTCTTTCCGCCCTGTCGGCTGGGGAGCGCCATGATCGGTCGATATCGCCCTCGACCATCACCCCGCGTCAGCGACGCGTTCCCCGTACACCTCTGACGGGTGATGCGCCGCACTATTGCGCGAGCGTGATCCGTACCTCGGAACCGGAATTCTCCCCGGACTTCCGCCAGCCCTTGTCGGATTTCGCGGCCGACCACACGAGGTCCCCGTACGAGACGCGTTCGATGCGCAGCCCGGCCGAGTGGGCCACCGCCCAGTGCGCCAGCTCCCAGCCCCGGCGCCGCGGCTCGTCCCCGGCCTCGACCCGCACCGGCAGCACGATCTCCGCCTTCGACGAGCCCTCCGGCACACCCCTGCCGGAGCCTCCGCCCGGCAGCACGCCCGCGCCGAATTCCCGCTTCAGCTCGGCCCGCACCCGGACCGGATCGCCGGGCGTCCCGTCATCCGGCGGCCCCGGGCAGGTGAACGCGCCCGGCGTCCGCCCGGTGAGCACATCGGTGAGGACCACCGCTTCCGTCTCGTGCTTCGCGTACGCCTGCGGAAAACCGCTGCGCTGTACCCGCTGCGCGGCGACGGTCAGCGGCAGCCGCGAATACCCGGGAACCTTGACCAACTGGTCGTAGAACGCGCCTGCGGAATACACGGGATCGAGAATCTGCTTTTCCGAGCCCCAGCCCTGAGAAGGGCGTTGCTGGAAGAGACCCAGCGAATCCCGGTCGCCGCGCTGGATGTTGCGCAGCCCCGACTCCTGCAGCGCGGTGGCCAACGCGATGGTCACCGCCCGCTCCGGCAGCCCGCGCGCGGCGGCCACCGCCTCGATCGTCGCGGCGTTCACCGCCTGCTCGGGATCGATCGCGACGGTCTCGCCCTCGGTGCGCGCGACGCAGCGCGGCGGACCCGAGCCGCCCGACAGCAGGTGCGCCACCAGGTAGCCGGCCAGCGCCAGCAGCACGGCACAGGCCACCCCGGCACGCAGCAGGCGGGCGCGGCTGGTGAGGATGGCAGGGGGCACGCGGCACACGTTACTGGAGTGACGAGCGACCCCGACCGCCCAGGCACCGACGGGCTAGGGTCGCAGCCATGGAGCATCCCGAACGCGACGCCGCCGACCCCACCCCCGACGCCACCGCCGAGCCGGGCTCCGGGCCCACCGCCCACCCGCCGCTCGACCTCGGCGTGGACGCCGCCGAGCTGACCGCCCGGCTCGTCGACTTCCCCTCCGTCAGCGGACAGGAGGGCCCGCTGGCCGACGCCATCGAGCAGGCCCTGCGCGCCCTGCCGCACCTCACCGTCGACCGGCACGGGAACAACGTCGTCGCCCGCACCCGGCTGGGCCGCGCCGAGCGCGTCATCCTGGCCGGGCACATCGACACCGTGCCGATCGCCGACAACGTCCCCTCCCGGCTCGACGAGAACGGGGTGCTCTGGGGATGCGGCACCAGCGACATGAAGTCGGGCGTCGCCGTGCAGCTGCGCATCGCCGCCACCGTGCCCGCGCCCAACCGCGACCTGACCTTCGTCTTCTACGACAACGAAGAGGTCGCCGCGCACCTCAACGGGCTGGGCCACGTGGCCGAGGCCCACCCCGACTGGCTGACCGGCGACTTCGCGGTGCTCCTGGAGCCTTCCGACGCCCAGGTCGAGGGCGGCTGCCAGGGCACCCTGCGGGTGCTGCTGCGCACGGCGGGCGAGCGGGCCCACTCCGCGCGCGGCTGGATGGGCTCCAACGCCATCCACTCCGCCGCCCCCATCCTGGCCCGACTCGCCTCCTACGAGCCGCGCCGGGTGCTCATCGACGGCCTGGAGTACCGCGAGGGACTCAACGCCGTGCACATCGAGGGCGGGGTGGCCGGCAACGTCATCCCGGACGCCTGCACGGTGACGGTCAACTTCCGCTACGCCCCCGACCGGAGCGCGGAGGAGGCGATCACCCATGTGCGCGAGGTCTTCGCGGACTGCCCGATCGCCGAGTTCGTCGTGGACGACCACTCCGGCGCCGCCCTGCCGGGCCTCGGCCACCCGGCCGCGGTCGACTTCATGGCCGCGGTGGGCGGCACCGCGCGGCCCAAGTTCGGCTGGACCGACGTCTCCCGCTTCGGCGACCTCGGCGTGCCCGCGGTCAACTACGGCCCCGGCGACGCGCTCTACGCCCACAAGCGCGATGAGCACGTCGTCGCCGAGCGCATCCTCCACTGCGAAGAGCGGCTGCGGGCCTGGCTGTCGGCGTAGTCGTCGCGGGCCGACGCCCGCGCGCCCGGACCCGCCCCGGCCGCTAGGTGAAGGGGCGTCGGCCGAAGGATCTCGTAAGGGGGCGGCCCGGGAGAATTCCCTTGTCCTTCATCGGCGGGGGCCTACGCTGAACCAAAGATCCTCCCCGTCCACGGACGGGGAGGAGCGAGCGGAGGGAGCACCCCATGGGCAACGCCGAGGACGAGCGGACGCTGCACGAGCAGCGGCTGGGCCCGATCGTGCGCCGTCGGGACCAGGTGCAGCCGGGCACGACCGACCAGCATCTGCTGGACACCCAGCCGACCACCAACTGGGTGCACGAGGACCCGTTCCGGGTGCTGCGCATCCAGTCGGAGTTCGTGGAGGGCTTCGGGGCGCTCGCCGAACTGGGCCGCGCCATCAGCGTCTTCGGATCCGCCCGCACCCCCAGGGACGCGCCCGAGTACCAGGCCGGGGTGCGCATCGGCCGGGCGCTGGCCGAGGCCGGCTTCGCGGTGATCACCGGCGGTGGCCCCGGCGCCATGGAGGCCGCCAACAAGGGCGCCTGCGAGGCGGGCGGCGTCTCCGTCGGCCTCGGCATCGAGCTCCCCTTCGAGCAGGGCCTCAACCCGTACGTCGACATCGGCGTCAACTTCCGCTACTTCTTCGTCCGCAAGACGATGTTCGTGAAGTACGCCCAGGGCTTCGTCGTGCTCCCCGGCGGGCTGGGCACCCTCGACGAGCTCTTCGAGGCGCTCACCCTCGTGCAGACCAAGAAGGTCACCCGCTTCCCGATCGTCCTCTTCGGCAGCGACTACTGGCAGGGCCTGGTGGGCTGGCTGCGGGGCACCCTGGTGGCCCAGGGCAAGGCGTCCACGGCGGACCTGGAGCTCTTCCACATCACCGACGACGTGGAGGAGGCGGTGGCGCTGATGACGAAGGAGATCGGCATCTGAGGCGTCGGACGGCGGGCGCACAGGGCGTGCCCCGGACGCCCGCCGTCCGCGATGTCGGCGCCCGTCACGCCAGGCCGCGGCGGGCGACCGCCGGCGGGCGGTGGCCCGCGATGGCGGAGACCATGTCCAGCACCTGCCGCGTCTCGGCCACCTCGTGCACGCGGTAGACACGGGCGCCCAGCCAGGCCGACACCGCGGTCGTCGCCAGGGTGCCCAGCAGCCGCTCCTTGACCGGCCGGTCGAGGCTCTCGCCGACGAAGTCCTTGTTGGACAGCGACACCAGCACCGGCCAGCCGGTCGCCGCCATCTCGTCCAGCCGCCGGGTCGCCTCCAGGGAGTGGCGGGTGTTCTTCCCGAAGTCGTGGCCCGGGTCGATCAGGATGGCGTCCCGGCGCACCCCGAGCGCCGCGGCGCGCTCCGCCAGCCCGACCGTGACCTTCAGGATGTCCGCCATGACGTCGTCGTACGCGGTCCGGTGCGGCCGGGTGCGCGGCTCCACCCCGCCCGCGTGCGTGCAGACCAGCCCGACGTCGTAGCGCGCCGCGACCTCCGCCAGTTTGGGGTCCACCCCACCCCAGGCGTCGTTGAGCAGGTCCGCGCCCGCCTCGCAGACCGCCTCGCCGACCTCGTGCCGCCAGGTGTCGACGCTGATCACCACGTCCGGGTGGCGCCGGCGCACCTCGGCGACGAAGCCGACCGTCCGGCGCGCCTCCTCCGCGGCGCTCACCTCCTCGCCGGGCCCGGCCTTGACGCCTCCGATGTCGATGATCGCGGCCCCCTCCGCCACCGCCCGCTCGACCCGGGCGAGGGCCGGCTCGTCCTGGAAGGTGGCGCCCTGGTCGTAGAAGGAATCCGGCGTCCGGTTCACGATCGCCATGATCACCTGATCGTGCTCGCCGAACTCACGCCGTCCCAGCCGCAGCATCCGTCGTACTCCTCGTCCTCGATCCGCAAGCGACCTTAGCCGCCTTGGACCCGCCGGACGGCCGGGGCGCTCGGTGCCGTCGTCGGCACTGTCGGCGCGGCATGGCACGATCGGTGCAGACGTGAGACGTCAGCTGATGTCGGGGAGTGGTGGTCGTGTTCTGGTTCTTGCTCATCGCGCTGGTCGCGGTGGTCGGCGCGGTCACGCTCGTCGTGGTCGGCGGGGGCGAGCGCGCGGTGTTGGCCGACGCCCCGCCGGACCGGCTCGACGTACCGCTGCCCTACGACCGCCCGCTGGGCCGGGCCGACGTCGAGGCGCTGCGGCTGCCGATGACCGTGCGGGGCTACCGCATGGCCGACGTGGACGACGTCCTCGGCAGGCTCGGCGCGGAGCTCGCCGAGCGCGACGCCCGTATCGCGGAGCTGGAGATGGCGCTGGCGGGGGCGCGGGCGCTGCGCGAGTCCGGGGAGCCGACCGATCCCCGCGACGCCGCGGAGGAGAGTGACCGGAGCGAGGGGGAGGACGCATGAGCGACGGCAAGGGAGTGGTCGCCGGACCGGACGGGCTGGCGCGCTGCCCGTGGGGCCTGGAGGGCGACTCCATGGCGGACTACCGCACGTACCACGACACCGAGTGGGGCCGGCCGGTCCACGGCGACGACGCCCTCTACGAGCGGATCTGCCTGGAGGCGTTCCAGTCCGGCCTGTCCTGGCTGACCATCCTGCGACGCCGGGAGGGCTTTCGCGCGGCCTTCGCGGGCTTCGAGATCGCCAAGGTCGCGGCCTTCGCGGACGAGGACGCGGAGCGGCTGCTCGCCGACCCGGGCATCATCCGCAACCGCGCCAAGATCGCGGCGGCGATAGCCAACGCCCGGGCGGCGGCCGAACTGGCGCCGGGTGAGCTGGACGCGCTGATCTGGTCCCACGCCCCGGACCCGGACGGCCGCCCCGTCCCGCGCACCTCCGCGGACGTCCCGGCCATCACGCCGGAGTCCACCGCCCTGGCCCGGGCGCTCAAGGCCCACGGCTTCCGCTTCATCGGCCCCACCACCGCCTACGCCCTGATGCAGGCTTGCGGCCTGGTCAACGACCACCTGGCCGACTGCCACAGCCGCGCGTAGCCGCGGCAGTCACCTCCGGAGCGGGTCAGCGGCCGAGGAAGCGCGGCGTCTCCTTCTTGACGAACGCCTCGACCGCGATCCGGTGGTCCTCCGACGCCCCCGCGCGGCCCTGGAGTTCGTCCTCCTTGGCGAGGGAGTCGAGCAGCCCGTGGGCGGCCGAGTAGGCGAGGGACTCCTTGATGGCGGCGTAGGCGCCGGTGGGGCCCTCGGCCAGCCGGCGGGCGACGGCCCGAGCCTCCGCGGCCAGCTCGGCCGCGGGCACGACCCGGGCGGCGATGCCGAGGTCGAGGGCCTCCTGGGCGCTGATGCCGCGGGGGAAGAGCAGCAGATCGGCGGCGCGGGCGGGGCCGACCAGCCGTTGCAGGGTCCAGGACACCCCGGAGTCGGCGGTGAGCGCGACGCCCGCGAAGGAGGTGTTGAAGGAGGCGGTGTCGGCGACCAGGCGGTAGTCCGCGGCGAAGGCGAAGCCCGCCCCGGCGCCCGCCGCCACTCCGTTGACGGCCGCGACGACGGGCTTGGGCATGGTCGCGATCGCCGTCACGATCGGGTTGTAGTGCTCCCCTACGGTCCGCATGGTGCGGCCCTCGCCGCCCCGCTCACGGTCCTCGGCCAGCAGCCCGATGTGCTCCTTGAGGTCCTGGCCGACGCAGAACGCCCGGCCGGTGCCGGTGAGCAGCACCGCCCGGACCGCCGGATCCTCGGCCGCCTGCCGCAGGGTGTCCCGCAGCGCCTCTTTCACCTCGGTGTTCAGCGCGTTCATGGCGTCGGGACGGTTCAGCGTGATCGTCGCGAGTCCGTCGGTCAGCTCGTAGAGCACGGTGTCGGCCATGGCGGGTCCCTCTCCGTCGGTGGGCACGGTGGCGCTGCGGGTCAGCGCTCAGCATGCCGGAGATCACTCACGGCTACAGGTGACCCGACATGTGACCTGCGTCAAAGAACCGACCCGTCGTTCGGGCCCGGCGAACTCGGACGATCACACTCCGCTCCCCGAATTGGGTGGTTTTGCCAGAACGCGTCGTTCAGGGGTTGCCGCTCGATGTTGGTCATTGGGTCGCGCCATGCGGGATAATGACGGGGAGCAATGTGTTCGATGCCGGTGACACCTGGGTTGTCGGCTGCGATGAGCTGGTTTCAGGAAGGGGAACGAGCATGGCGGCCATGAAGCCGCGGACGGGCGATGGCCCGCTCGAGGTGACCAAGGAGGGGCGGGGCATCGTCATGCGCGTTCCGCTCGAAGGCGGCGGTCGACTCGTCGTCGAGCTGACACCGCAGGAAGCCGAAGAGCTCGGTGAGGCCCTGAAGAAGGTCGTCGGCTGACACAGCCTGGCCCGCCACCTCCACCGCGAGTTCTGCCCCGGCAGCCGGTCCGTACGCGAATACGCGACGCCCCGGCCGCCGGGGCAGCGGTATGTCGAGGCCCCGCCACAGGGGCGCGGGGACTGCGCGCCCAGCCACCGACGGCCTGCGGCCGGCACCGCGCGGTTGGTGCGACTGGTATGGCCGGTGTCCAACGCGGCGGTCGGGGTGGCGGTCGGGATGGCGCCCCGCAGGGGCGCGGGGAACTGCGCGCCCAGCCACCGACGGCCCGCGGCCGGCAGCGTGCGGTTGGTGCGACTGGTATGGCCGGTGTCCAACGCGGCGGTCGGGATGGCGCCCCGCAGGGGCGCGGGGAACTGCGCGCCCAGCCACCGACGGCCTGCGGCCGACACCGCGCGGTCAGCGCGACCGGCGTAGTCGCCATCCCGCAGTCAGCGCGACCCGCAGCCAGCAACCCGCATTCGGCACGACCCGCAGCCGCCAGCCCGCACTAGCCTTCAGCCCGCACTAGCCGCCAGCCCGCACTCGGCGGCACCCCGCACTCGGCGGCACCCCGCACTCGGCGGCACCCCGCACTCGGCGGCACCCCGCATGCGGCCCGACCAGCCCAGCCGGCAGGCTCAACCGCGCTTCACCGCGCACAGCAGGCCGTCGCCCACCGGCAGCAGCGAGGACTGGAGGACCGTGGACTCCCGTACGGTGCGTAGCAGCTCGCGCACCCGCAGTACCTCGGCCGGCTGCACCGCGGAGTCCACCGTGCGCCCGTCCGCGAAGACACCTTCGAAGCAGACGAGTCCGCCCGGCCGCAGCAAGCGCAACGATTCGGCGAGGTAGTCCAGGCTCTCCAGCGGGTCGCCGTCGCAGAAGACGAGGTCGTAGCCCCCGTCGGCGAGGCGCGGCAGCACCTCCAGGGCCCGGCCGGGGATGAAGCGGGCGCGGTTGCCGGCGAAGCCGGCCGCGCGGAACGCCTGGCGGGCGAACTGCTGCCGCTCCGGCTCGCTGTCCACCGTCGTCAGCACGCCGTCCGGCCGCATCCCGTGCAGCAGGTGGATGCCGGAGACCCCGGTCCCGGTGCCGATTTCGGCGACGGCCTTGGCGTCGGCGGCCGCGGCGAGCAGCCGCAGCGCAGCGCCGGTGCCGGACGACACCGAGCGCAGCCCGGCCTCGCGGGCCCGGTCACGGGCCCAGCGCAGGGCTGCGTCCTCGGCGACGAACGCATCGGCGAACGCCCAGCTCGTCTGCCGGTTGCCGGTAATGGCCCTCTCCTGTCCCCGTAGTTGACGCACCCGTGACTGTATCCGCTGAACGCGGGAACCCGCAGATGGGACCGGGCGTTGTACCGGGGGTGGGAGCGGTGCGGAAAGGCGCCGTGCGGCGCGGCCGCGCGGCGGGTCGTTCCCCGTGGAGACCAAGACCAAATGCAGGTCAAAAATGCTTATCCGGAGCTAACGGGCGAGGTGGATATGGTAGGGGCTCTACTGGACACCACCAGAGCCGACAGGGGAGGTGCGGCTGCGGCCGGTGACCGGAGAGTGCTGTGGCGCTTTCGCGGGTCGGCGGTCGAGCCGAAATCCGTGACCGACAACGCTGACCGTTCCCGTTCCGCCGACTCCGCCACCACCGCGACCTTCGCCAGCGATGCGGACGCCCCGGCGTGGACCCCTCCCACGTGGGAGGAGATCGTCAGCATGCACAGTGCACGGGTCTACCGCCTCGCCTACCGCCTGACCGGCAACCAGCACGACGCCGAGGACCTCACCCAGGAGGTCTTCGTCCGCGTCTTCCGCTCGCTGTCGACCTACACGCCCGGCACCTTCGAGGGCTGGCTGCACCGCATCACCACCAACCTCTTCCTGGACATGGTCCGTCGCCGTCAGCGCATCCGCTTCGACGCGCTCGGCGAGGACGCGGCCGAGCGGCTCCCCAGCCGCGAGCCCTCTCCCCAGCAGCACTTCAACGACACCCACTTCGACGCCGACATCCAGCAGGCGCTGGACACCCTGGCTCCGGAGTTCCGGGCGGCCGTCGTGCTGTGCGACATCGAAGGTCTGTCGTACGAGGAGATCGCCGCCACGCTCGGCGTGAAGCTCGGCACCGTGCGCAGCCGGATCCACCGCGGCCGCTCGCACCTGCGCAAGGCGCTGAAGCACCGCTCTCCCGTGGCCCGCGCCGAGCAGCGCGCGGCCGTGGCCGTCGCGCCCGGGGCCGGTGGCTTCGGGCTCAGCGGGGAGGTCGGAATCGCGTGACCCGATCAGGCGGTCAGTCCCCCGCCGAGCAGCATCTCGGCGACCGCCTTGCGGCTCTGGTCGACGGCGAGTTGGGGCATGATGCGCGCGAGCGGGTGCTCGCGCATCTTGCGACGTGTTGCCGGTGCAAGGCGGAGGCCGATGCACAGCGGCAGTTGAAGAGCGTCTTCGCGCGGTCGGCGCCACCGCCGCCATCGGAAGGGCTGCTGGCCCGGCTGCAGGCGCTGCCTGCCGGCGGGCTCGCCGACGGCCGAGGGCCGGGCGAGGGCGGAGCGGACGGGCCGGGCGGGTCGGACGGCCCGTTCGGCGGTTCCGGGGGTTTCGGCATGCGGGAGGAGCCCTTCGCCTATCTGCCGGCCGCCGCGCCCACCGCGCGGCAGGGCGGCTTCCGCATCCATGAGGTCGGGCGCTCGTCCGCGCGTGGCCGCCGGTTCGCCTTCGCGGCGGCGGGCGCGGTCTCGCTGGCCGCGTTCGCGCTGAGCAGCGCGCTGCCGGTGGAGGGCCCGGCGCCCTCCCGCGGCCGTGCGGGGGGCTCGGACCGCTCGGTGTCCCCGGCCGACGTGGCCGCGCCGGCCGCCGACGCCCGGCAGCGGGGCTCCCGTCCCGGGGTGCTCACCAACACCGCCGGTGGGGTCGTCTCGCCCGCCCACCCGCCGTACAACGTCTCCCGGCTGCCGGCCAGCGGTGCCCTGCCGCCGGTGGTTCAGCCGGTGCTGTCGGCCAGCCAGCAGCTGCGTCCCGGCGGCAGTGCCGAGCCCGCCGCACCGCGCCAGCAGGCCGGCCCGTCCGCGGCCACCCCGCGGGCCTCGGAGGCCGTCCGGGCCACCGCGGGCTCCGAGTAGCGCTCGGTCCCCGTCCGCCGGCGCGGTCGGGGACACTGCGCAAGCCCCGCGAGACCTGGTTGAATCGCTTCGGGGCAGCGCCATCGACCCGTAGCGGGGACGCAAGGCATGTCCCGAGCTGTGCAGTCCGCGCCGCGTCGCGGAAGACTCTGGGGAGATCATGGACGAGGGGAAGGCCCCCGGGCCCAAGCCGAAGTGGTGGAGCCGCCCGAGCGCCGGTCGGCCCGCCGCGCCGTCATCGGACCACGCACCGCGGTCGGCCCCCGGAGGCCCGTCGCACCCGCCCACCGCCCCCGAGGCCCAGGACGCCGACGTACGGCCCGTGACCGGGGCCTTCGAGGACGCGCCGGCCGGCGACACGCTCCCGTCGACCGTCGCACCCGAGAGCGACGTCTCCGGGGCGCGCCCCGTCGAGCGGACGACGGACGCCGTGGAGGCCGCGGAGGCCGAGCCGGAGGACGCCGAGCCGGAGGACGCCGTGCCGGACGCCGCCGCGGCCGGGACGACCGTCTCCATGGACGCCGTGCCGACCGAATCCCTGCCGGCCGTCTCCTCGGCGACCGACGCGGTGGCGACCGACTCCGTGGCGACCGCGCCTGCGTCGACCGCGCCTGCGTCGACCGAGCCCGTGCGGGCCGAGGCGGAGGCCGCCGCGCTTGAGGCCCCGGCCGCCGACGCCGTCCCCTCCACCCCGGCGGAGCCGCGGGCCCAGCGGCCCAAGCCGCTGCACGCCCCGGATCCCTACGGGACCCCGCCGTACGGGGACCCGGGGCCGTGGGCGCCCGCGCCGCCCGTGCAGCGGCCGAGTGTGACGCCGGCGCACGGCACCCGGCTCCCGCCGGCGGCCCACCAGGCGCCCGCGCCCGCCCCGCACCCGGGGATGACGCCGGCGCACGGCACCCAGCTGCCGCCGCCCGCCCCGGTGCTGCACCAGCCGCAGCCGGCCCCGCACGCGGGCATGACGCCGGCGCACGGCACCCAGCTTCCGCAGCCGGCCCCGGCCCCGGCCCCGCTCCCCGCTCCGGCTCCGCTCCCGGCCCCGGCGGTCGTCGACCCGGTGGCGCCGACGGCGGCGCAGTCGCGCTGGATGAGCTACGACCCGTGGAGCGCGCCGCGGATGGCGGTGCCGGCCGGACCGGCCGAGGGGGCCGGCCGGCCCCGCCGCCGTGGCCTGCTCGTCACCGGGGCGCTGCTGATCGCCCTGGTCGCGGGCGGCGTCGGCGGTGGCATCGGCGCCTACATGGAGCGCAACGGCGGCATCAGCGGCGATGGTGTGGAGCTGTCCCAGCCGCCGGCCGAGGAGGGCGCGCGCGACCCGGAGAGCGTGGCCGGGATCGCCGCAAGAGCGCTGCCGGGCGTGGTCACCATCCACGTGGGCGGCGGCTCCGAGGAGGCCACCGGCACCGGCTTCGTCCTCGACGCCAAGGGCCACATCCTCACCAACAACCACGTGGTCGAGGGGGCCCGCTCGAACGGCGACATATCGGTCACGTTCAACGGGGGCGAGGTCGCCCGCGCGAGCATCGTCGGCGGGGACGGCGGCTACGACCTTGCGGTGATCAAGGTCGACGGCGTCTCCGGGCTGCGGCCGCTGCCGCTGGGCAACTCGGACTCGGTGCGGGTCGGCGACCCGGTCGTCGCCATCGGCGCTCCGTACAACCTGGCGGGCACCGTCACCGCGGGCATCATCAGCGCGCGGGAGCGGCCGATCACCGCCGGCGGCGAGAAGGCGGACGGCAGCGACGTCAGCTACGTCGACGCGCTGCAGACCGACGCCCCGATCAATCCGGGCAACTCCGGTGGGCCGCTGATGGACTCCAAGGCGCGCGTGATCGGCATCAACAGCGCCATCCGCGCGGCCGACGACGGCGCCGGGCTGGGCGGCGGCCAGGGCGGCTCCATCGGACTGGGCTTCGCGATCCCCATCAACCAGGGCAAGCGGGTCGCGGAGGAGCTGATCAACACCGGCCGGGCCACCCATCCCGTGATCGGTGTCACGCTCGACACCGGCTATGCCGGCGACGGCGCGCGGGTCGAGACCAAGACCGACGGCGGCGAGCCCGTGAAGCCGGGCGGACCCGCGGACCGGGCCGGGGTGCGACCGGGCGATGTGATCACCAAGGTGGACGGGGTGCGGGTGCACAGCGGGCGGGAGCTGATCGTCAAGATCCGGGGCCACCGGCCCGGTGACCGGCTGGAGCTGACGCTGGAGCGGGACGGCCGGGAACGGACGGTCTCCCTCATCCTCGGTACGGCCGGCGGCTGAGCCGCCCGTCGCCCGCGCGGGCCCCCGGCGGTGCGGACCGTTTGCGGCCCGCCGGACCGGGCTCCGGACACCCGGTGTTGGCCCGGGCGTCTCCCGGGAGGCACACAGAGACAGGTACCGTGTTCATTGGCCTGGATCCGCGGCCACAGACGTATCAAGGAGCTGCAAGGTGTTCTTCGACATAGGACCCCTAGAGCTGATCGCGCTCATCATCCTTGCGGTGCTCGTCTTCGGCCCGGACAAGCTTCCGAAGGTGATCCAGGACGTCGCCGGGTTCATCCGCAAGGTGCGGGAGTTCTCCGACAACGCCAAGCAGGACATCCGCTCGGAGCTCGGGCCCGAGTTCAAGGACTTCGAGTTCGAGGACCTGAACCCCAAGACGTTCGCGCGCAAGCACCTCCTCGACAAGGACGAGCTCGGCCTGAAGGAGATCCGCAACGGCTTCGACCTCCGCAAGGAGATGGCCGAGGTCGCCGACGCGGTGAACGGTCGGGAGAGCGACCGGGCGAGTGGCCCGGCCCTCCCCGCGCCCGCCTCGGGAGCGAGCTCCTCCAACGGCTCCGACCTGCTGCGCAAGCGGGACTCCGGCGGCGCGGTCGAGCGGCCGCCGTTCGACTCGGACGCCACCTGAGCCCCTGGCCTGCCGGGCGTGGTTGACCCGTATGGCTATCCTCCCTTTGTCCGGGGTGAGAGGTCGCCCGAGGGGGGCGGGCCGCCCACGAGGCAGGGCAGCAAGGAGGCTCCGCGCAGATGGAGACGACGGGTCGGTCAGGGGTACAAGAGGTGGCGACCGGTGCACCGGGCGCGGCGGCCACGCAGGTCGCCCAGGCCGCCCAGGGAATGCCCGCTGACGCTCGGCGCACGATCGACGGCTATCTGATGGCCGCGTTCCCCTGGTACGGGCTCGACGAGGCGTTCACGGGGCCGCGCCGGCTGATGCAGGTCGGCGCCAGCGCCGACGGCACCGTGGAGCACGGCTCGACCGGCCATGGCGACGAGCCGTCGCTGCGGGCCGAGACGGACGCCGAGGCACGCGACCGCCAGCGCTTCGTGGTGGTGGTGACCGTCGCCAGCCGCCCGCTGCGGCGCAGCGCCGACGGCACCGGCGTGCTGGAGGCCACCTCGGTCTCCTCCGCGGCCTGGCTGGCCGGCTCGGGGCTGCTGTCGTGCACCTGGCCGTCGCGGATGGAGCGGGCGCTGCGCCAGGACTGGCTGGAGCAGCAGACCGCGATCGCCTGGGAGCTCGCCGACGACCTGGGCGGCGAGGGCTGGTCGCAGTTGTCGCTGCCGGTGGACGGCGAGCCGGCCACGTTCCACTACCGCGAGTCGGAGTACGGCTGGGTGCTGGCCGGCTCCGCGCGCGAGGGCGTGCACCTGGGGGCGTACGGGCGTGGCATGAGCGCCTACGGTCTCGGCTTCTCGGTGGTCAAGGACATCGCCAGCTACACCTGAAGCGGCGCCGCGGACGGCGGCTCTCCGCACGGGTAAGGGGCGGCCTCCCAGGGAGGCCGCCCCTTACCCGTGGGCGGGGGCCCGTGTCGCGGCGGGTGACCCGCCGCGACACGGGACCGCGCGTCGATCAGAACTTGTTGCGCGGGGTGATGCCCAGCGACAGCCCGGCCAGCCCGCGCTGGCGGCCGCCGAGCTTGCCGGCGATGGCGCGCAGCGCGCTACCGGCCGGGGAGTCCGGGTCGCTGAGGACGACGGGCTTGCCCTCGTCGCCGCCCTCGCGCAGCCGCACGTCGATCGGGATCGAGCCGAGCACCGGGACGTTGGTGCCGGTGGTCCGGGACAGCCCGTCGGCGACCAGCTGACCGCCGCCGGTGCCGAACACGTCGACCATCTCGTCGCAGTGCGGGCACGGCAGCCCGGACATGTTCTCGACGACGCCGACGATCTTCTGGTGCGTCTGGACGGCGATGGAGCCCGCCCGCTCCGCGACCTCGGCGGCGGCCTGCTGCGGGGTCGTCACCACCAGGATCTCGGCGTTCGGCACCAACTGCGCCACCGAGATGGCGATGTCGCCGGTGCCCGGCGGCAGGTCCAGCAGCAGCACGTCCAGGTCGCCCCAGTAGACGTCCGCCAGGAACTGCTGCAGCGCGCGGTGCAGCATGGGGCCGCGCCACACCACCGGCGCGTTGCCCGGGGTGAACATGCCGATGGAGATGACCTTCACGCCGTTCGCCGACGGCGGCATGATCATGTTCTCGACCTGGGTCGGGCGGCCGTCCGCGCCCAGCATCCGGGGCACCGAGTGGCCGTAGATGTCGGCGTCCACGACGCCGACCTTCAGCCCGTCGGCGGCCATCGCGGCCGCCAGGTTGACGGTCACCGACGACTTGCCGACGCCGCCCTTGCCGGACGCCACCGCGTACACCCGGGTCAGCGAGCCGGGCTTGGCGAACGGCACCTCGCGCTCGGCCTGTCCGCCGCGCAGCGAGGTCGCCAGCTCGCGCCGCTGCTCGTCGCTCATCACGTCGAGCTCGACGGTGACGCCGGTCACGCCGGCGACCCGGGACACCGCCTCCGTCACGTTCTTGGTGATCGTGTCCCGCAGCGGGCAGCCGGAGACGGTCAGATAGACGGCCACCGCGACCGTCCCATCAGCCGCGATCGCGATCGACTTGACCATGCCGAGATCGGTGATCGGCTTGTGGATCTCCGGGTCGTTGACCGTCGCGAGTGCGGCGCGCACCGCCTCTTCGGACGGAGCGGATGGGGGAGTGTCGGTAGCCATGCCGAAATGGTACGGCGCGGTAGCCGGCCTCGGGAAAGGTCGTCAGCGGTCGCGTTCCTCACTCCCGGAGGGGTCGTCCACCGGGAATACGCGGCCGCCCGGCGGCGCGTCCCCCAGCGGCGCGCGCCGCTCCTCCACGTCCCGCAGCTCCTTGATCAGCTCTTGGAACTCGGAGCGGATCCAGTCCCGGGTCGCGACCTCGCCCAGCCCCATCCGCAGCGCCGCGACCTCGCGGGTCAGATACTCCGTGTCCGCGATCGACCGCTCGTCCCGGGCCCGGTCCTGCTCGACCACCACCCGGTCGCGGTCCGTCTGCCGGTACTGGGCCAGCAGGATCAGCGGGGCCGCGTACGACGCCTGGAGCGACAGCATCAGCGTCAGGAAGATGAACGGGAACGGGTCGAAGCGCAGATGGCCGGGTGCGGTGGTGTTCCACACCACCCAGACGAAGACGAAGACCGTCATCCAGGCGATGAACCGCCCGGTGCCCAGGAACCGCGCGATGTGCTCGGACGCCTTGCCGAACGCCTCCGGGTCCCACCGCGGAAACCAGCCACGACGGCGGCCTCTGGGCTGGTCCAGACGGCTGCGCTCACCGCTCATCGGCGGCCTCCGCGGTCGCGCTCATCGACGCCCTCCGGCCGGGGTCCGGCCCGGACCCTTCGGGACGGCGGCCCCCGGCACCTCCTCACCCGCCTGCAGCTCCCGCTCCCGCCAGTCCTCCGGCAGCAGATGGTCCAGCACGTCGTCGACGGTCACCGCGCCCAGCAGCGAGCCGCTCTCGTCCACCACGGGGGCGGCCACCATGTTGTACGTGGCCAGATAGCTGGTCACCGTGGGCAGCCCGGTGTCCGGCGGCAGCGGCCGCAGATCGCTGTCGACCAACGCGCTGACCAGGGTGAACGGCGGGTCCCGCAACAGCCGCTGGAAGTGCACCGTCCCCAGGTACTTGCCGGTCGGCGTCTCGTCCGGCGCCCGGCACACGTACACCTGCGCGGCCAGCGCCGGGGACAGGTCCGGATTGCGCACCCGCGCGAGCGCGTCCGCCACGGTGGCGTCCGGCAGCAGCACGATCGGCTCGGTGGTCATCAGCCCGCCCGCGGTGCGCTCCTCGTACGCCAGCAGCCGGCGCATGTCCGCCGCGTCCTGCGGCCGCATCAGGGCCAGCAGCCGCTCCTTGTCATCCTCCGGCAGCTCGGACAGCAGATCGGCCGCGTCGTCCGGGTCCATCGCCTCCAGGACGTCGGCCGCCCGCTCCTCCTGGAGCTTGCCCAGGATCTCCACCTGGTCGTCGTCGGGCAGTTCCTCCAGCACGTCCGCGAGCCGGTCGTCGTCCAGCGCGGCCGCGACCTCCGCGCGGCGCTTGGCGGACAGGTGGTGCAGCACATGGGCGAGGTCGGCGGGGCGCAGCTGCTCGAACGTGGCCAGCAGGTTCTCCGCGCCCTGGCCATGCTCCTCCAGTGAGAAGCCGCTGACCGCCGACCACTCCACCGTCAGGGTCTCGCCCCGGCGCCGCAGCGCCCCGCCCTTGCCGCGCCGGACGAAGACCTTGTCGACCTCCCAGTCGCGCCGGGCGGGCAGCTGCACCATCGCCACGTCCAGGACGGTGACCTGCTCACCGCTCTCCACCAGCCGCACCCGCCGGTCGAGCAGCTCGCCCAGGACCAGGGTCTCGGTGGGGCGCTGTTCGAAGCGCCGCATGTTGACCACGCCGGTGGTGATGACCTGGCCGTGCTCGACGCCGGTCACCCGGGTCATCGGCAGGAAGATCAGCCGCCGGCTCATCACCTCGACGACCATGCCCAGCACCCGTGGCGGGCGGCCGCGCAGCCGGAGCATCGCGACGATGTCCCGGACCCGCCCCACCTGGTCGCCGTTGGGGTCGAAGACGGCGACGCCCGCCAGGTGCGAGACGAACACCCTGGACCCGCCTGGTCCCACGCCGCACCTCCCCGAGCACCTGAATACCCTGATATCCGCTCAAGTCGGATTCAGGCTAACGCGCCGCGCGGCACTCCGCCGCCGGTCGCACCGGATGCCCCCGGGCGGCCCTTCAGGAGGGAGCGGAGGGCCGTCTCCGGTGGTGCGGGGGCCGCGCCCCGGAGGCCGGGAGAGTGGGCGTAGACGGCACGGGTACGCTGCCCTACTGCACCGGCATCAGGAGGCAGAGCAGACGTGCGCATCCGGAACACGGCTGTCGTGGGGGCGATGTGCGCGGGGTTGGCCATGGCGCTCGCGGGATGTGGCGGCGACGGGGGCAAGGACCCCGACGCGGGCACCAACGGCGTCGGCAAACTCCCCGCCACGAAGATCGAGAGCAAGGCCCGCAAGGCCGCGGGCGGCGCGGGCTCGGTGCATCTGTCCGGCACGCTGGTCAGCAAGGGCCGCACCTTCACGCTCGACATGCGGCTGAAGGGGAACGGCGGCACCGGCCAGGTCTCCAGCCAGGGCGGCACCTTCGAACTGCTGCGGGTCGGGCAGGACCTCTACCTGAAGGCCGACGCGGGCTTCTGGACCCACCAGGAGGCCGGTAAGCCGTCTGAGGCGGACGGGGCGGCCGCCCGGAAACTCGACGGCAAGTACGTCAAGGTGCCGGTCGGCGACCCCTCCTACAAGCAGCTCAGCGGCTTCACGGACAAGGGGCTGCTGCTCGACGGGCTGCTGGGGCTGCACGGCGAGATCACCGTGGGGAACCGGGGCTCGGTCGGCGGCGTCCGCACCATCCGCATCAGCGGCGGCGCGGGCTCCGGCGGCTCCCTCGACGTCTCCCTCGAGGGCGACCCCTACCCGCTCCGACTGCGCCGCGCCGGAGGCGCCGGCGTGATCACCCTCAACGACTGGAACAGGGACTTCACCCTGGCCGCCCCGGAGAAGACCCAGGTCGTCGACTACGGCCAGCAGATCCCGGCCAGTACGTAGCGCCTCCG
Organism: Streptomyces sp. SAJ15; assembly: GCF_007595705.1. Lineage (GTDB taxonomy): Bacteria > Actinomycetota > Actinomycetes > Streptomycetales > Streptomycetaceae > Streptomyces. Next base: position 676,482 of record NZ_NISY01000001.1, read on the forward strand.
GCGGGGACTCTGTTCAAGGCGGTCGGGTGGCGGGCCCGGGTGGGTGGTCGGGTCGGTTCCGGTCCGGGGCGCCTCCGGGGCGGCATGATTGACGGGCGACGACTCCGAACCGCGATCGTGCCCCCGTGTTGCCCACACATCACGCGTGAGTGCCCCGGAGGCGCCCCTCCCCGTCCCCTCCCGCAGTCGCCCGGCGCACCGTCGCCCGACATAAGGTGAGCCCATGACGCAGACGCTGATGGACCGCGCCCTCATCGAGGAGGCCGCCAAGAAGTCCGGCCTGATCTGGGTGCGCGGCTCCGAGGGGCCCGAGCGGGCCCTGTGGCACGTCTGGCACGAGGGCGCCGCCTGCCTGGTCGGCGACGGCCCCGGCGAGCAGCCGCTCCAGGGCCTCGGCCTGGTCGACGGCGGCACCGCGACGGTGACCGTGCGCAGCAAGGACAAGGGCGGCCGCCTGGTCGGCTGGACCGCCCGCGTCGTCGAGACGGCACCCGGCTCCGAGGCGTGGACCGCCGCGGTCGACGAGCTCAAGGGCAAGCGACTGAACGCGCCCGACGCCGAGCGGATCACCGACCGCTGGGCCCGCGAGTGCCGCGTGCTGCGCCTGGAGCCCACCGAGGGGCCCGTGGCCGAGCAGCCCGACGGCTCCCTGGCCGCGCCCCCGCTGGCGACCTCGGCGATCACACGTCGTCCCATCCCCGCCGCCCTGCCGAAGCTGCTGGCCCGGCGCCGCGGCAAGAAGCGACACGGCTGACCTCCCCGGTCGGTTCCCGCCCCGATGGCGGTGGGCCCGGTCCGCGCGACACGGGAGGGGACGGGGAGGGGTGCCTTCGGGGCACTCACGCGTGATGTGTGGGCAAAGAGGGGGCGAGGACTCGGCTCGGAGTCGTCGCCCGTAAATCATGCCGCCCCGGAGGCGCCCCGGACCGGAACCGACCCGACCCACCGGCCTCAGCCGCATCCCCCGCCACCGGTCCCGGCCCGCCGCGTCCCGCGATGCGAAACGACAGTTTCATAGTGCACTTATGCCCCTTACGCTGGGCGTGTGCATACCGCCCGTACCCGAGCTGCGGCCACCACCCCCGCTTCGGCGCCGTCCGCTGAGGTCGCCGCCTCACCGTCGGCCGCCGCCGTGCGGCTGGACATCGTGCTGCTGGCCGTCGCGATCGCCGGAGTCTCGCTGTCGGCGCCGCTGATCGCGGGCACGGTGGCCCCGGCGCTGGCGGTGGCGTTCTGGCGGAACGCCATGGCGGTCGGGGCCCTGAGCCCGCTGGTGCTGCTGCGCCGCCGGCACCGGATGGAGCTGCGGACGCTCGGCCGCCGGGCGCTGCTGCTGTCGGTCGCCTCCGGCGCGCTGCTGGCGCTGCACTTCGGGCTGTGGCTGCCGAGCCTGCGCATGACGTCCGTGGCCTCGTCCACCGCGCTCGCCACCACCACCCCGATCTGGACGGCCCTGGTGCTGCGGCTGCGCGGTCACCGCCCGCACGCGCTGGCCTGGGCGGGCATGGTGCTGGCCTTCCTCGGCGTGGTCATCCTGACCGGAGTGGACCTGTCGCTGTCGCCCCGGGCGCTCGCCGGCGACGCGTTGGCGCTGGCGGGCGGCATGGCGGCGGCCGGCTATGTGCTGTTGGGCTCCGAGGTGCGGCGTACGGCGAGCACCACGGCTTACACGTACGTCTGTTATACGACGACCGCGGTCCTGCTCCTGGTCACCTGCCTGCTGACCGGTGCCTCGCTGGGCGGCTACAGCGGAGAGACCTGGCTGAAGTTGGCGCTGTTGACGGTCACCGCGCAGCTGCTCGGCCACACCTTGATCAATCGGGTGGTCAAGGGCCTGGGACCGTCGGTGACCTCGACCGCGATTCTCCTGGAGACGCCGGGCGCGGCCCTCATCGCCGCGGTGTGGCTGGGGCAGACCCCGCCGGCGGCCGCCTACCCGGCGCTGGTGGTGATCCTGGGCGGGCTGGCCCTGGTCATCGCGGCGGGCCGCAAGGAGAGCTCCTGAGCGGGGCCGGCCGGCGTGCCCCGCCCGGGACTCCGTGACGTGCTACAGCCAGCCGTTCCGCTTGAAACTGCGGTGCATGACGCAGCAGATGGCGACGATGGCGGTCATCACCGTCGGATAGCCGTACCGCCAGTGGGTCTCCGGCATGTGGTCGAAGTTCATGCCGTAGACACCGCAGATCATGGTGGGGACGGCGATGATCGCCGCCCAGGCGGTGATCTTGCGCATGTCCTCGTTCTGGGCGACCGTCGCCTGGGCCAGGTTGGCCTGGAGGATGGAGTTGAGGAGCTCGTCGAAGGAGACGACCTGCTCGGTGACGCGCGCCAGGTGGTCGGCGACATCGCGGAAGTACTTCTGGATGTCCGGGTCGACCAGCCGCATCGGGCGCTCGCTCAGCAGCTGCATCGGCCGCAGCAGCGGGGAGACGGCGCGCTTGAACTCCAGTACCTCCCGCTTGAGCTGGTAGATCCGGCCGGCGTCGCCGCCGCGTGCGGCACCGCCGCTGGGCCCGGAGCTGAAGACGTCGATCTCCACCTCGTCGATGTCGTCCTGCACCGCGTCCGCGACCGCGATGTAGCCGTCGACCACCTGGTCGGCGATGGCGTGCAGCACCGCCGAGGGGCCCTTGGCGAGCAGCTCCGGGTCGTCCTGGAGTCGGTGCCGCAGCGCGCGCAACGACCCCTGGCCGCCGTGCCGGACGGTCACGATGAAGTCCCTGCCGGTGAAGCACATCACCTCACCGGTCTCCACCACCTCGCTGGTGGCGGTGAGTTCGGCGTGCTCCACGTAGTGGATCGTCTTGAAGACGGTGAACAGGGTGTCGTCGTACCGCTCCAGCTTGGGGCGCTGGTGCGCGTGCACCGCGTCCTCCACGGCGAGCGGGTGCAGCCCGAACTCCTTGGCGATGCCGGCGAACTCATGCTCCGTCGGCTCGTGCATCCCGATCCACGCGAAGCCGCCCTCGGCGCGCACCCGCGCCATCGCCTCCGACGGGGTGATGTGGTCGCTGACCCGCTTCCCCTCGCGGTAGACGGCGCAGTCGACGATCGCGCTCGATGCCGAGGGGTCACGGGTGGTGTCGTACCGGTCGTACTCGTGCGGGGTGTGGCCGCGCCGCAGGGCGGGGCGGACGGCTGCGCGCAGGTCGCGGATCATCGACATGGCGGGCTCCTTCACGGGCCGGCCGTCAGCGTGTCTCGCGCGGGGCGCAGCGCGGCCCGGAAGGTGGACGTACGGAAAGGATCACGGCCGTACGCCCGCAAAGCGGGCGGCGCTCCAGTGCGCGGTGACACTGACGGGACTTCGCGGAATTACGCAGAAGAACGGGGTAAAGCGGGGCGAGACGCTCAACCGTCGTCTACCGTCAAGTGCTGCGGGCGCCGGGCCACTTCCTGGGTTTCACCGCTGAGCGGTGGGGTACGGAAGGGCTGGGATCATCAAGGGCACCGGAGAACGCGACCAGGTGGGAGGACGGAAGAGCAGTCGGTACTGCACGGTCGACTAGGATCCACCGCAGCCCCACCTCCTCCGGCCGGTCCCCGCTGGGGGACGACGTACTCTCCTGGGCAGGCGTCAAGGCTACCAGCCGACAGAACGTTTACTCGCCGCTTTGCTTGTTCGATACGCGACCTATGCTCAGTCCATGTCTGACGTTCTTCAGCTGGTCGAGGCCCGGTTGCTTTCCGCGCTGGGTGAGCCGGACGCCCGCGCGGCGGTGACCTTCCTGGGCACGGACCGCATCGAGGTGCTCCGCTTCAGCGGTGGGCCGGGCGACGGGCCGGCGGACGCGACGGGCGGGGAGGACATCGTCCGCTACGCCACGCTCGGGATGTCGGACCGCCCGATGACCGACCCCACCGCCGTCGTCGCCGACCCGCTGCGCGGCCCGCGCGCGGAGCTGGTGCTGTCGGTGCGCGTCGGCCGTGTGCCCGGCGCCGCCCTGGACAAGGTGCTCCGCCCGCTGGCCGTGTTCGCCGCCTCGCCCCAGGTCGAGGGCCTGGTCGTGGCCCCCGGCAACTCCCTGGACCTCGGCGAGCCGCTGTGGCCGGGAGCGCCCTTCAGCTCGGTGCTGGTCGCGGAACCCGGCGGTCTGGTACCCGACCTGGAGCTCGACCCGCCGCGCGAGCCCGTGCGCTTCCTCCCGCTGCTGCCCATGACGCCCAACGAGGCCGCCTGGAAGCGGGTGCACGGCGCCGCGGCCCTGCGGGAGCGCTGGCTGCGCCACGGCACCGATCTGCGGGACCCGCTACGCGAGGGCGTGCGGCTGAGCGACTAGGGCGCGGCGGCGGGGCGGCGACCGGGGCGGTGCGCGCGGGCCGCGCGGACCGGGCGCCGTTCGGGCGGGCGTCAGGCGTCCGGGTGCGGGCCGCATGGGCGGAGACTCCCTCCGGACGGGTGATCGTCCTTGACGTGACGGCGACCACGGAGGACCGTGGGGCCCTATGAGGGGCGAACCCAGTTGCCCGAAGTGCGGTGGCCGGGTGCGGGCGCCCGGTCTCTTTGCCGACTCCTGGCAGTGCGGCGTGCACGGCACCGTGCACCCTCTGCAGCCGGTGGTGCCGCCGAGCGTCGAAGCGCTGGCGGTCGTGGTGAACCGCGCGCGGGTGCCGGTATGGATGCCGTGGCCACTGCCGATCGGCTGGCTGTTCACCGGCGTGGCCGCCGCGGGTGACGACCGCAGTGGCGGCCGGGCCACCGCCGTGGCCTGCTCCGGCCCCGGCCCGCTGGGCGGTCCGGGGGAGTTGCTGCTCATCGCCGAGGAGCTCGGCGTGGGGCTCGGCGCGCGCTATGCGGGAATCGACGGCCCGGACCCGGGCCCGTCCATGTGTGTGAACCGGCCGCCGCACGTCAAGGTGCTCGCCGCCGGGCGGCCGACCCCGCTGTGGCATGTCGAGGGCACGCCGGACGACCGCGCGGTGTTCGCGGGTGAGGCGCGCGGACTGTGGTTGTGGGCGGTCGTCTGGCCCGAGCAGTCCGGGCTGATGCTCTATGACGAACTGGTCCTCACCGATCTGCGGGACGCCGGGGCGGAGACGGATCTGCTGCCGTGCGGGGCGCTGTCGCCCCGGATCATCGGCTAAGCGCGCCGGGAAGGGCGGGAGCGGGTCCCGGCGACCTCGCCCGAGGACCGCGCGTCCGATGCCGCCGCCGCGTCACCGCCGCGGATCTTCCGGGCGGATGACGCCGTTCCGGGGACGTGCCCAAGTCCCGGTAGAGTAGAGCGTCCCGTCCCCCCGTCTGCCACAGCTTGGAGTACGCGTCGTGCGCATCGATCTGCACACCCACTCCACGGCGTCGGACGGCACGGACACCCCCGCCGAACTGGTGCGCGCCGCCGCCGCGGCCGGGCTGGACGTCGTCGCCCTCACCGACCACGACACGGTCGCCGGCCACGACGAGGCCAAGGCCGCGCTGCCGCCCGGGCTGACCCTGGTCACCGGAGCCGAGCTGTCCTGCCGACTCGACGGCGTGAGCCTGCACATGCTGGCGTACCTCTTCGACCCGCACGAGCCCGAGCTGGCCCGCGAGCGCGAGCTGGTGCGCGACGACCGGGTGCCGCGCGCCCAGGGCATGGTCGCCAAGCTGCGGGAGCTGGGGGTGCCGATCACCTGGGAGCGGGTCGCCGAGATCGCCGGTATCCCGAGCGGGCGGAGTAGCGGCACATCGGAAGGTGTGGCCGTCGGACGTCCGCACGTCGCCACCGCCATGGTGGAGCTGGGCGTGGTGGCGAGCGTCTCGGACGCCTTCACCGCCGACTGGCTCGCGGACGGCGGCCGGGCGTACGTGGAGAAGCACGAGCTCGACCCCTTCGACGCGATCCGGCTGATCAAGGGCGCGGGCGGGGTCGCCGTCTTCGCGCACCCGCTGGCCGTCAAGCGCGGGCAGTGCGTGCCCGAGAGCGCGATAGCCGAGCTGGCCGCCGCGGGCCTCGACGGCATCGAGATCGATCACATGGAGCACGACGAGGCCACCCGCGCCCGGCTGCGCGGCCTGGCCGCCGACTTCAACCTGCTCGCCACGGGCTCCAGCGACTACCACGGCAGCCGCAAGACCTGTCGACTCGGGGAGTACACGACCGACCCCGAGATCTACGGCGAGATCACGCGCCGCGCGACCGGGGCGTTCCCGGTCCCGGGCGCGGGCGGCCGATCCGCCCCGGGCCTCCGCTGAGCGGAGCCGACGGGTCCGGCGCGGTCGTCACCACCGGCTGTGCCGTTCGAGCGACGCGTCCCGCGCGAAAGCGGCGCGCCCCCGCATCGGCGGCGTCCCCCGTGCTCGACCCCGTTCGCCTGCTTCCCCTCCCGACTTCTTCAGTGCCGCCGGCGCGCCCGCGCCCCCGCGCGGCCGCCACCGCCCCTGCTCGTACCACCTCGCAAGGCCATCACTGTGTTCGACACCGCCGTTTTCGGATCCCTCTTTCTCACCCTTTTTGTCATCATGGACCCGCCTGGAATCACGCCGATCTTCCTGGCGTTGACCTCCGGGCGCCCGGTCAAGACGCAGCGCAAGATGGCCTGGCAGGCGGCCTCGGTCGCCTTCGGCGTCATCGCCGTCTTCGGCGTGGCGGGCCAGCAGATCCTCGACTACCTGCATGTCTCGGTCCCGGCGCTGATGATCGCCGGCGGACTGCTGCTCCTGCTCATCGCGCTCGACCTGCTCACCGGGAAGTCCGAGGAGCCGACGCAGACGAAGGACGTGAACGCCGCGCTGGTGCCGCTGGGCATGCCGCTGCTGGCCGGGCCCGGCGCCATCGTCTCGGTGATCCTCGCCGTCCAGAACGCGGACGGCGTCAGCGGTCAGATCTCCGTGTGGGCGGCGATCGTGGCGATGCACGTGGTGCTGTGGCTGACCATGCGCTACTCGCTGCTGATCATTCGGGTGATCAAGGACGGCGGCGTGGTGCTGGTCACCCGTCTGGCGGGCATGATGCTCTCGGCACTGGCGGTGCAGCAGATCATCAACGGCGTCACCCAGGTGATCCAGTCGTCCTGACGCCGCCCGCTCGCCCCACCGTCTGACCTGCGCTGTTCAACGCGGCGACGAAGCGCCCCCGTGCACACGGGCACGGGGGCGCTTCGACGTTCGTGGGGTGCCGTGGCGGCCCGGCGGTTACCGGACGGCGGATTCGGCTGGGCGGATGTAGATGCGCTGGCCTATCGCGGCGGCCTGCTGCACGATCCGGTCGACGGAGGCGGCGTCCACGACGGTGCTGTCCACGGCGAGGCCGTCGGTGTCGTCGAGGCGCATGATCTCGAAGCGCATGGCTTCTCCCTTCGTCTGATCCTCCTGCGGAGAACTGATGGAATGGACGCGTACGGCTACCGTGCCGTGCGCTCCGTAGGTGTACAACGGGGTGCACCCTGCAAACATTCCCTACGCTAACGAAAATTTTCGCGAGACTAATTACTGATGCGTAAAGGATTTGTTGCGGGCAGCACGCCTTGTGCGGCCCGCGCAACCGCCAGGACAATGAGCCGCGTATGAATCACGTCACGCCTTCGGGCCAGCCGCAGCCCTCCGCGCAGCCGGACCTCAGTGGGATCGTCGCCGCGCTCGACCGCACCAACGAGCTGCTGCAACGGGTGCTCGCCGAGGTCGCGACCACGCCCTCCACCCACGCGATATTCGTCGACGCGGGGTATGTCTACGCGGCGACCGGTCGGCTGGTGGCGGGCACCGAGGACCGCAGAGCCTTCGAACTGGACGCCGAGGGGCTGATCGAGGCGTTCATCGACAAGGCCCGCATGATCTTCCCGGACAGCAGACTGCTGCGGGTCTACTGGTACGACGGCGCCCGGCGGCGCATCCACACCGCCGAGCAGCAGGGCATCGCCGAGCTCCCCGACGTCAAGGTGAGGCTCGGCAACCTCAACGCCAACAACCAGCAGAAGGGCGTCGACTCCCTCATCCGCAACGACCTGGAATCCCTCGCCCGGCACCGCGCCATCGGCGACGCCGTGCTGATCGGCGGGGATGAGGACCTGGTCTCCGCCGTCGAGGCCGCGCAGGGCTACGGCGCGCGGGTGCACCTGTGGGGCATCGAGGCCGTCGAGGGACGGAACCAGGCCGAGCCCCTGTTGTGGGAGGTCGACAGCCAGCGCATCTTCGACCTCGACTTCTGCAAGCCGTACCTCACCCGCCGCGCGGTGGGCTACGAGTCGCACGGCGAGCAACCCGGCGGCGGGGCGGTGCCGCCCCGAGACGAGGTGCGGTTCGTCGGCGCCCAGGTCGCGGCCCAGTGGCTCTCCTCGCGCGGTCGCGAGGCGCTCGCCGACCTGCTCCCGGGCCGGCCCTATCTGCCCGGCTCGGTCGACCAGGAGCTGCTCATCGAGGCCGAGCAGCTGCTGCGGCTCTCCCTGCGCGCCCACGCCGACCTGCGGCGCGCGCTGCGCGACGGCTTCTGGGAGCACCTCCAGGCGCAGTACTGAGCCGGACGACCGCACGCGAGGGCCGTGCCCGGCGGTGGGCCGGAGCGGGTCCCGGCCGTGCGACGTCACGGTCGTCGACGGCCGCGGGGCGCCGCCGTCGACGGATCAACCGTCCACGCTGACACCCTGCCAGAAGCGGGACAGCGCCTGGGCCGTGTCGCGCGGCCGCTCCGCGTTGGGGGAGTGATCCGCACCCGCGATCACCGTGCGGTGCGCCGCCAGCCGCTCGGCCATCGCGTCCATCAGCGGCACCGGCCAGGCGTAGTCGGCCTCTCCGGAGAGCACGTGTTTGGGCGGCGGCGTCTCCGCCAGCTCCGCCACCCGATCCGGCTCGGACACCAACTGCCGCCCGGTGGCAATCAGTTGCTCGGGCACGGTGCCCAGCCAGCGGCGGTGCAGGAACTCCCGGATGTCCGCGGGCGTGCCCGACTCGGCCGCCTCCGGCGGGTCGAGTTCCCGCATCGCCTGCCAGACCGACTCCATGTCGAGTACGGCGAGCGCGTCCAGCAGCAGCTTCGTGCGGGCCTGCTGCGGGGTGGAGATGGCGGCCGGCCCCGAGCTCATCAGCGTGACCGAGGCGAACGGGGCGGGGTCGCGCAGCACGGCGGCGCGCACGATCAGCCCGCCCAGCGAGTGCCCCAGCACATGCACCCGACCGCCGCCGAGCGCGGCGGCCTGCGCCAGGACGTCCTGGGCCAGCTCGTCCTGTGCGTACGCGGCCTCGTCCCGCGGGCCGCCGCTCTCGTGCTGGCCGCGCCCGTCGACCGCGACCGCGCGGAAGCCCGCGGCGGCCAGCGGCTCCAGGAGCGCGATGAAGTCCTCTTTGCTCCCGGTGAAGCCGGGCACCAGCAGCGCCGTGCCGCGCACCGGCCCGGCCTCCGGGACGGGGCGCGCGTCGTGCACGGCGAACGATCCGCGCGCCGTCTCCAGCCGGTAGGCGCCGGCGCACGGAGGGAGCGTGAGGGTGGGCGGTGTGCTCATGGCCCCGAGGGTAGGGCCTGTCCGGCGGGCGTGTCCCGACGGTTGGGGGCGGCACGCGGAAGGGCCCGACCCGCATCGCGGATCGGGCCCTTCCTCCGGGCGCTGTGCCGGCGTCAGCTCTCGGCGTTCGCCGTCGACTCGGCCGACGCTGCCGCGGCGCGCGTCGTCCGTCGCCGGCGCACCGGCTTGGCCTCCTCGGACGCGGCCTCCGCCGGGGCGGCCTCCGCGGCGGTGGCCTTGGCGCGGGTGGTGCGGCGACGGGGCTTGGCCGGGGCCTCGGTGGCCTCGGTGCTGCCCTCGGCGGTCTCCACGGCGACCTCGGCGGCCTCCGCGGCGGTGGCCTTGGCGCGGGTGCGGCGGCGCGGCTTGGCCGGGGCCTCGGCGGCCTCGGCGGGCGCCTCCACCGTCTCCACCGGGCGGCCGCGGGAGCCTCCGCCGGGGTCGCCGCGGCGGCGCGCGTACGGCGGCGGCGGGGCTTGGCGGGGGCGGCCTCGGCGGCCGTGCCGGCCTCCGCGATCACCTCGGCCGGGCCCTCCGCGGTGGCGACGACGGCCTCGGCGGCCGGCGCGGCGGCGGGAGCCTCGACGGCCACGGTCTCCGTGGTCGCCCTGCCCGCACCGGTACGGGTGCGGCGCCGACGGCGGGGCTGACGAGGCACATCGACGGTGTCGCCGGCCGCCGTGGTCCCCTCGGCGGTGTCGACGGCGGTCTGCGCGGCCTCCGCGCCGGTCGCGGTCGCGTCGAGGTCCACGCCGCCGCGGGTGCGACGCCGCTGGCGCGGGGTGCGGGTCCGCTTGGGGCGCTCCTCGCTGGACGACGATTCCGCACGGCCACCACGGCCGCGGCCTCCGCGGCCGCCGGTCTCGCCGAGGTCCTCGATCTCCTCGGCGGCCAGCCCGGCGCGGGTGCGATCGGCGCGCGGCAGGATGCCCTTGGTGCCCTCGGGGATGTTCAGCAGCTCGTACAGGTGCGGCGAGGTGGAGTAGGTCTCCTCCGGCTCGTGGAAGGAGAGCTCCAGCGCCTTGTTGATCAGCTGCCAGCGCGGGATGTCGTCCCAGTCGACCAGCGTGACGGCGGTACCCGACGCGCCCGCGCGCCCGGTGCGGCCGATGCGGTGCAGGTACGTCTTCTCTTCCTCGGGCGACTGGTAGTTGATGACGTGCGTCACACCCTCGACGTCGATGCCGCGCGCGGCGACGTCGGTGCACACCAGCACGTCGACCTTGCCGTTGCGGAAGGCGCGCAGCGCCTGCTCGCGGGCGCCCTGGCCGAGGTCGCCGTGGACCGCGCCGGCGGCGAAGCCGCGACGGGTCAGCTGCTCGGCGATGTCGGCGGCGGTGCGCTTGGTACGGCAGAAGATCATCGCCAGCCCGCGGCCATCGGCCTGGAGCATGCGGGCGACCATCTCCGGCTTGTCGAGCGAGTGTGCCCGGAAGACATGCTGGGTGATGTTGGCCACGGTCGCGCCCTCGTCGTCCGGCGCGGTGGCGCGGATGTGAGTGGGCTGCGACATGTAGCGCCGCGCCAGCGAGATGACCTGGCCCGGCATGGTCGCCGAGAACAGCATGGTCTGCCGCTTGGCCGGCAGCAGCTGGATGATCTTCTCGACGTCGGGCAGGAAGCCCAGGTCGAGCATCTCGTCGGCCTCGTCGAGGACGAGGGCCTTGACGGAGGAGAGCGTCAGCTTCTTCTGCCCGGCGAGGTCGAGCAGTCGCCCGGGGGTGCCGACGACCACGTCGACGCCCTTCTTGAGGGCCTCGACCTGGGGCTCGTACGCGCGGCCGCCGTAGATCGAGAGGACCCGGACGTTACGCACCTTGCCGGCGGTGAGCAGGTCGTTGGTGACCTGCTGGCACAGCTCGCGGGTGGGGACGACCACGAGCGCCTGCGGGGTGTCGGTCAGCTGCTCGGGCTTGGCCCGACCCGCCTCGACGTCCGCGGGGACGGTGACGCGCTCCAGCAGCGGGAGGCCGAAGCCCAGCGTCTTGCCGGTGCCGGTCTTGGCCTGGCCGATGACGTCGGAGCCGGAGAGGGCGACCGGAAGGGTCATCTCCTGAATGGGGAACGGGGACGTGATGCCGACGGCTTCCAGGGCCTCGGCGGTCTCGGGGAGAATCCCGAGGTCTCGGAAAGTAGTCAGGATGTTTGCCTCTTCTGTGAGACGCGGCGTGAGGCGGCGAAAGGGGTCGCACCGCGCCCAGGTGGGCCGGCCGCGCGAAGTGGCGGCCGATGTCGGCGCGGGACCACTGCCTTCGCTCCAGCACTCACGCCACGAGCGGGTCCTTCCTACGCGCATGCAGTCGATGCGCGCGCGGAAGGCGGTCGGTTTGGAGCCGATCGGGCCACCGACCGGGCATCCGCATTCGTGGAACGACCCGCCGATACTCGACGGGCTCTATACCACTGTACCCCGGAAACGCCCATGTGTGACCGGGCAGCCGAACGTGAGAGGAGGAGGGTGCTGGCTGACCAGGCCCTTCCCAGCGGCGACCAGCGGGCTATTGTGCGCCGTATGGAGACGCCTGACAAGCCAGAGAACACCACCGCCGACGCCGGGAAGTCCGCCGACGCCGGGCAGCCCACCGCCACCGGCATCGCCGCCCAGGACTGGGCGCAGGCTTCCGCCGACCCGCAGTACCGGGCCGCCGTGGTGGACCTGCTCGGTGCCCTGACCTACGGCGAGCTGGCCGCCTTCGAGCGGCTGGCGGAGGACGCCAAGCTGGCGCCGACGCTGGACGACAAGGCCGAGCTGGCGAAGATGGCCTCCGCCGAGTTCCACCACTTCGAGCAGCTGCGGGACCGGCTGGCCGCGATCGGCGAGGAGCCGACAGAGGCCATGCAGCCCTTCGCGGCGGCGCTGGACGAGTTCCACCGCCAGACCGCCCCCTCCGACTGGCTGGAGGGCCTGGTCAAGGCGTACGTCGGCGACTCGATCGCCAGCGACTTCTACCGCGAGGTGGCGGTACGGCTGGACGCCGACACCCGCGCGCTGGTGCTGAGCGTGCTGGACGACACCGGCCACGCGAGCTTCGCCGTGGAGAAGGTGCGGGCCGCGATCGAGGCGGAGCCGCGGGTCGGCGGGCGGCTGGCGCTGTGGGCGCGGCGACTGATGGGGGAGGCTCTGTCGCAGGCCCAGCGGGTGGTCGCGGACCGCGACGCGCTGTCGACGATGCTCGTGGGCGGTGTGGCGGACGGGTTCGACCTCGCGGAGGTCGGCCGGATGTTCTCGCGGATCACCGAGGCCCACACCAAGCGGATGGCCGCGCTGGGGCTGGCGGCCTAGGGTCGCCGGCCGGACCGCCCGCCGCACCGCCCTCAGGTGTCCCTCGGGCCGCACGGGCCCGAGGGGTCACGCCGTGGCTGATCGGCGAAGGCGCGGATCGGTGCGGATGAGCACCGAGAGCATGGCGGCGGTCATGCCGAAGGCCGCGATCAGGGTCGCGAGCGTGTGGCCGGGGCCGAGCACGGCGTGGGTGAGCAGCGCGCCGAGCAGGGCGGCCACCGGGCCGGTGGAGAGCACCAGGGATCGGGGAGGAAGCCGCCGGGGCAGCCGGCGCAGCGCCGCGTACGCCAGGGCGAGGCCGATGACGACCGAGCCGAGCGCTTCCCAGACCAGGATCATGGCGCGTCCCTCCCGTGGACCAGAGCTGACCGGAGTGCCGCCGGGCGCCAGGAGCGCCCGGTCGTGGCAGGTCTTACCCGCGGTCCGCGGCGGGCAACCCTGGGCGCACACACGATCTGCACAAACGGCGGCGGGGTCCGGTGTGCGTACACCGGACCCCGCCGCCGTTCCGGCCCGTGCGGGCCGACGCTCAGAGCGCGCTGAAACCGACCTTGCGGGCGGTCGGCTCGCCGATCTCGACATACGCGAGGCGGTCGGCCGGGACCAGGACCTTGCGGCCGTGGTCGTCCACCAGGCTCAGCAGCTGCGCCTTGCCGGAGAGCGCGTCGGACACCGCGCGCTCGACCTCCTCGGCAGACTGCGCGCTCTCCAGGGTGATCTCGCGGGGCGCGTGCTGCACGCCGATCTTGACCTCCACGGCTATGTCCCTCCGACGGTCAGTTGAGGTGCGCGGCCTACCGCGCCGTACGGAGCACACATTAGCCCGGCGTGGGGATCAGCCGAGCCGCTTGGGCGCACGCCCGCAGCGAACACGCGATCCGATGCGGGCCGGAGCGTCCCGCGCGTCCGCCACCCCCGCGTCCGCCACCCCCGCGTCCGCCCCCGCCGTTCCGCGGCGCACGGTGGTCCACGGGCGGGGTGGCGTTATGACGTCACCGGTGGCGGGTCAGCGCTCCGCGGCCTCGTTGCCGTGCAGCGGGAAGCCGGCGATGCCCCGCCAGGCCAGCGAGGTGAGCAGCTGAACCGCCGTCTCGCGCGGCACCGTGCTCTCGCTGGAGAGCCAGTAGCGCGCCACGACCTGGGACACGCCGCCCAGGCCGACGGCGAGGAGCATCGACTCGTCCTTGGAGAGCCCGGTGTCCTCGGCGATGACCTGGCTGATGGCCTCGGCGCACTCCATCGAGACGCGGTCCACGCGCTCGCGCACCGCCGGCTCGTTGGTCAGGTCGGACTCGAAGACCAGGCGGAAGGCGCCGCCCTCGTCCTCGACGTACGCGAAGTAGGCGTCCATCGTCGCGGCGACGCGCAGCTTGTTCTCCGAGGTGGACGCCAACGCCGTGCGCACCGCCTGGAGCAGCGCGTCGCAGTGCCGGTCCAGCAGGGCCAGGTAGAGGTCCAGCTTGCCGGGGAAGTGCTGGTAGAGCACGGGCTTGCTGACGCCCGCGCGCTCGGCGATGTCGTCCATCGCCGCCGCGTGGTAGCCCTGGGCCACGAAGACCTCCTGGGCCGCACCCAGGAGTTGATTGCGTCGGGCTCGGCGCGGAAGGCGCGTGCCTCGTGCGCGCACCTCGGTCTGCTCGATGGCTGTCACGCCGCCTCCCATGGATTGTTCATGCGCGGTGTGCACCGCGCACGCCATCGTACTTTTGGGTAACTGGGACGCGCGCGGTCCGTGCGGAGAATTTCACGGATCGGACTCTGTAGGAAGCCGACAAAAGGTGCAGGTCATCGGTACTCGTCCTCGTTGAGCTCGACGACGCGGGCCTGCTCGGCGCGGTCGGCGTCGTTCGCCGACTCCCGGTCGACGCCGATCAGCGGATCGTCGCGGTGTGGGGAGAGGTCGGCCTGCTGCTCCGCGGCGTCGGCCTCGGGGGCCTCGACGTCGATCGGGGTGGCGTCCGCCTCATCCTCGAAGCTCTCGGGTTCGTTCGGGTCGACTGGCATGGGCACCGGCCTCTCGGCGGATTGCGGGTGCGGTCGCACTTATGTCTACGAGCCTAGGAGAGGTCGGTTCCAGACGCTATGCGGTCTGTGACGGCGAACACACAATCGCCTACGTGATCGTCTCGTAACATTGCCGCATGTCTTCGACAGAGTCGCCGGATGCCGGCACCGTAGTGCCCGTGGTGCCGCCCGTGCGGGCCGTGCGGGTCGGAGCGGGGGAGGCGCTGCGGACCGCGAGTCTGCCTGGGCTGACGCTCTCCGTGCGGTCTCGCCCGCCGTCCCGCGCGGGCCTGCCGCCGGCGCTGTACGTGCACGGCCTCGGCGGCTCCTCTCTCAACTGGTCCGCGTTGATGGAGCTGCTCGCGGACCGCGTCGACTCCGAGGCTCTCGATCTGCCCGGCTTCGGCGACTCCCCGCCGCCGGACGACGGCGACTACTCCCTCACCGGTCACGCCCGGGCCGTCATCCGCTACCTGGACGCGAGCCAGCGGGGCCCGGTGCACCTCTTCGGCAACTCCATGGGCGGCGCGATCGTCACCCGCGTCGCCGCGGTCCGGCCCGACCTGGTGAGCACCCTCACCCTCATCTCCCCGGCCCTGCCCGAGCTGCGCGCCCAGCGCACCGCCTGGCCCACCGCCCTGCTGGCGCTCCCCGGTGCCGCGCGGCTCTTCGTCCGGGCGACGCAGGACTGGACCGTGGAGCGGCGCACCCGTGAGGTGCTCGCGCTCTGTTACGGCGACCCCTCCCGAGTGAGTCCGGAGGCGCTCGCCGCGGCCGTGGCCGAGCAGGAGCGCCGGGCCGAGCTCCCCTACTTCTGGGACGCGATGGCGCGCTCCGCGCGGGGCGTCGTGGACGCCTACACCCTGGGCGGCCAGCACTCCCTGTGGCGCCAGGCGGAGCGGGTGCTGGCGCCCACGCTGCTGGTCTATGGTCTGCGGGACCGGCTGGTCGGGCACCGTATGGCGCACCGCGCGAGCGCCGCGTTCCGGGACTCCCGGCTGCTGACCCTGGTCGACGCGGGGCATGTCGCGATGATGGAGTACCCCGAAGAGGTCGCGCGGGCGGTCATCGGGCTGCTCGATGAGGTCGGCGGGGGCGGCGCCGGCGCCGGCGCGGAAATGGACGACATGGCCGAGGAACGTGACGGGAGCGGTGCGGCACGTGGGTAAACACAGCGCACGTGGCAGCCGGGAGGGACGCGACGGCCGCGAGGGGTCCGGCGATCCCGACGCGGGATCGCCCGCCGGATACGACACCGGGGGGTACGACGCGGCGTACGGCATCCGGGAGTACGACACCGGCGAGTACGAGTCCGGTGGTTACCCCCTCGGGTACGACGCGGGCCGGTCGCCCGCCGCCTACGGCTCCGGCGGATACGACGCCGTCGGCTACCCGGAGGGCTACGACCCCAGCGGGTATGCGACGCCCCAGGGCTCCGGCGGGTACGCCGCGACGCCTGACACCGGGGGGTATCCGACGGTCGAGGACACCGGCGGATACGCCGCGGTCCAGGAAGCCGGCGGCCACGCCCTGCCCGTGGACGCCTTCGCTCCCGGCGGGCCCCCTCCCGGCGGCGCCTCCATAGCCGCCGACGCGGCCCGGGGCGGCCCGGCGATCCCCGGCGCCTCCATATCCACCCCCGCCGCCACCTCCCCCGCGGGCCCCGCGGCCGGGGCCGAGTGGGGCACGCCGCCGCACGGGACGGCGCGCTCACCGCGAGGCGCGTCCGCGCGGGGTGGCCACCCCGAGCAGCGTGAGCCGGGCGGCGGCTGGGGCGCGCTGGGAGAGTCGCCGATCCCCACCGCCCCGCAGGGCGGCGTGCGGATTCCCGGGCCGCGCAGGGAGCACCTGGACGCGTTCGACGGCCCCGGCGCCCCGGCCTGGGACACCCGGGGCCCCGCCTCGCACGGCGGGGGACACGGCGACGCCGGCTCCATACCCGGCGCATCAGGCATATCCGAGGACGGGTCGCGGACTCCCGGGCCCGCCCGCGCGGGCGGCGGTTCCGGCACGGGCGTCTCGGGGCGCGCCCGCGGGACGACCTCCGCCGGCCGGGGCGGCAAGGCCCGGGCGATCACCGGAGTGGCCGCCGCGGCCGTGACCACGGTGCTGGCGGTCGTGGTGGCGGGGCAGGTCGCCGATGGAAAGAAGGGCGCCGGCGACACCGGCACCCGCCAGGACGTGGAGCGCGGCGCCGACGACACCGCCTCGCGCGGCAAGGGGCGGGCCACGCCGAACGGGGCCGTGCGCGCCGCCGCCCTGACGTACGACCAGAAGATGGCCAAGACGTATCCGCTCGACCCCAAGCTGCGGGGGTCCGGCTCCTTCACGACCGTCGCCGGGCACGACAAGCCCCCGCGCGCGATCAGCGGCGAGGTGAAGCGCTACCGCGTGGACGTCGAGAAGGGCCTGCCGCTGGACGGTGAGCTGTTCGCGGAGGCCGTGCACAAGACGCTGAACGACGACCGCAGTTGGAGCCACGACGGCAGACGCGGCTTCGAGCGGGTCTCCTCCGGCCGGGCCGACTTCGTGATCACCCTGGCGAGCCCGGGGACCACCGCGAAGTGGTGCGCGAAGTCGGACCTGGACACCGCTCAGGAGAACGTCTCCTGCGACTCGGCGTCCACCGAGCGCGTCATGATCAATGCCTTCCGTTGGGCCCAGGGTGCGGAGACCTTCGGCGACCGCGCGATGCACGCGTACCGCCAGATGCTGATCAACCACGAGGTGGGGCACCGGCTCGGGCACGGCCACGAGACGTGCGCCGAGGACGGCGCGCTGGCGCCGGTGATGATGCAGCAGACCAAGTTCCTGACCACGGACGGCGCCACCTGCCGACCCAACCCCTGGCCGTTCCCCAAGGGAGCCGCGGGCGAGGGCGGAACCGGCTCCGGCGCCGGCGCCGGCTGATCGTCCCCGCCGGGTCGCGGGCCGGTTCCGGGGCGCTCGCCCCGCCGCCCACCCGGTGTCTCGCGTGACCGCCGGCCGTCCCTGACACGCCACGGAGTCGTCCGTGGCGTGTCCATAGCGGTGTCCCCGTGTCCATGGCCGTGTCACAGCCGTGTGTCGGGTGTGACCGGCGGCCTTCGCGCCGCCGGCGAACGTCCATGGCGGTGTCCACCCTCCGGATGTCGGGCTGAGGACCGCATCGCCGAGGCGTCCCGGAGGCCGCGGCGCGGCGGGCCGCTCCCCGTTGCTTACCGCATCGCGAGACGTTATGTCTCTGATAGCGAGACGGTTTTGCCTTGGGTCGCGAATTCGTTCAGTCTTCTGCGCATGCCGCACCGCCACGCCTCCGACATCGCCGCCTTTGAGCTGGCGCTGATCGGCGTGGCCGCGCACGCGGTCGCCGACATCGACTGTCGCTGAGACCCGCCCAACTCCCCGCGTTCCCCGCGCCGTCGTGCGCGTTCCCACCCGTCCGCCGGGGGCGGTCCTCTCGCGCTCGCTTTCGCCCGTGCGCCCATCACACCGCCTTCTGTCGGCGTTTCCTGCTGCGAAAGGCCCCACCGTCATGTCTCGTCTGTCCGTCACCGCACGCCGCGTCGCCGCCACCGCCGTCAGCGTCGTCCTCGTCGGCGCTGCCGCCGCCTGCGGCCCCGAGGACAAGAACGGCGACAGCAAGAGCGGTGGCGGGGGGAGACCTTCGAGCGGCGGCACGCTCACCATCCTCAACTCCCAGCCGCAGGAGGACTTCGACCCGGCGCGGCTGTACACCTCCGGCGGCGGAAACGTTCCCTCGCTGGTCTTCCGCACCCTCACCACGCGCAACCGCGAGGGCGGCGAGGCGGGCGCCAAGGTCGTGCCCGACCTCGCCACGGACCTCGGCAAGCCCAGCAAGAACGCCACGGTGTGGACGTACACGCTGAAGGACGGGCTGAAGTACGAGGACGGGACGGCGATCACCAGCGCCGACATCAAGTACGGCATCGAGCGCTCCTTCGCCGCCGAGCTCTCCGGCGGCGCCCCCTACCTGCGCGACTGGCTGGTCGGCGGCGACTCCTACGAGGGCCCGTACAAGGAGAAGAAGGGCCTGGACTCGATCGAGACCCCCGACGAGAAGACCATCGTCTTCCATCTGCGCAAGCCCGAGGGCGAGTTCCCCTACCTGGCCACGCAGACGCAGTTCGCCCCGGTGCCCAAGGCCAAGGACACCGGCACCACGTACGAGGAGCACCCGGTCTCCTCCGGCCCGTACAAGGTCGTCGAGAACACCGGAGACGGCGAGCACCTGGTGCTGGAGCGCAACCCGCACTGGTCCGAGAAGACCGACGAGGAGCGGCACGCCTATCCGGACACGATCGACGTGCGGTCCGGCCTGGACTCCGCCGTGATCAACCAGCGGCTCTCCACCGGCAGTGGCGCGGACGCGGCCGCCGTCACCACCGACACCAATCTGGGCCCGGCCGAGCTGGCCCAGATCGGCGGCGACAAGGAACTGGCCGGCCGGGTCGGCACGGGACACTTCGGCTACACCAACTACCTCGCCTTCAACCCGAAGGTGAAGCCCTTCGACGACCCGAAGGTGCGCCAGGCGATCTCCTACGCGATCAACCGCACCAGCGTCGTCAACGCCGCCGGCGGATCCTCGCTCGCCGAGCCCGCCACCACCTTCCTGCCCGACCAGAAGTCCTTCGGCCACACCCCGTACGACCACTTCCCGGCCGGCAAGGCGGGCGACCCGGAGAAGGCGAAGGAGCTGCTGATGGAGGCCGGTTACGAGGACGGGCTGACCATCACCCTCACCCACTCCACCGACAAGGACTTCGAGACCAGCCCGGAGATCGCCACCGCCATCCAGGACGGGCTGAAGAAGGCCGGGATCACGGTCAAGCTCCAGGGGCTGGAGGACAACGAGTACGACCAGAAGGTGCACAGCGCCAAGGACGAGCCGGGTCTCTTCCTCGCCCACTGGGGTGCCGACTGGCCCTCCGGCGGCCCCTTCATCGCGCCCGTCTTCGACGGCCGGCAGATCGTCCAGGACGGCTCCAACTACAACCACGCCTTCCTGAACGACAAGGCCGTCAACAAGGAGATCGACGAGATCAACAAGCTGACCGACCTGGACGCGGCGGCCGAGCGGTGGGGCGCGCTGGACAAGAGGATCGGTGAGCAGGCGCTGACCGTGCCGCTGTTCCACCCGGTCTACAAGCGCCTCTACGGCAAGGACGTCAAGAACATCGTGGTCAGCGACTGGACCGGTGTGCTCGATGTCTCGCAGGTCGCGGTCAAGTAATGAAGGATCCGCTCATCACCCGCGAGGCGGGGGCCGTGACCGCCCCCGCCTCCGGCGCCCGACAGGTGTGGCGGCGGCTGCGCGCCCGGCCGTCCGCCGTGTCGGCCGCCGCCGTGCTGACGCTTCTGCTCCTGCTCGCCCTCGCCGCCCCGCTGCTGGCGGCCCTGGAAGGACAGGACCCGGACGCCTACCACGACGACCTGGTCGACTCCGCGCGCGGCGGGGTGCCGCTGGGCGCCTTCGGTGGCGTCAGCGCCGACCACTGGCTGGGCGTCGAGCCGGGCACCGGCCGCGACCTGTTCGTCCGACTGCTGTACGGCGCCCGGGTCTCGCTGGCCGTCGCCGTCGGCGCCACCGCGGTGCAGGTGCTGCTCGGGCTGCTGCTGGGGCTGGCCGCCGGGCTCGGCGGCCGGTGGGCGGACTCCCTGCTCACCCGCCTCGGCGACATCTTCGTCTCGCTGCCGATGCTGGTCATCGCCATCTCGCTGACCGCGATCGCCCCTGCCGACTTCCCCCGCCCGCTGTTGATCGCGATCGTCATCGGCCTGCTGGGCTGGGTGAACGTCGCACGCGTGGTGCGGGCGCAGACGCTGGCACTGAAGAACCTCGACTTCGTGGCGGCCGCCCGGCTCGCCGGCTCGGGGCCATGGCGGGTCGCCCGCCGCGAGCTGCTGCCCTCCCTCGCCGCGCCCGTGATCACCTACGCGGCGCTGCTGGTGCCGGTCAACATGACCGTGGAGGCCGCGATGTCGTTCCTGGGCGTCGGCGTCAAGCCGCCGACCCCGTCCTGGGGGCAGATGCTGTCGTCGGCGACCACCTGGTTCCGCGCGGACCCCGTGTACGTGCTGCTGCCGGCCTCGATGCTGTTCCTCACCGTGCTCGCCTTCACCGTGCTGGGCGACGGACTGCGCGCGGCGCTCGACCCGCGCGCGGCCTCGCGGCTGCGGGTGGGCACCGGGCGCGCGAAGCGGAAGGCGGACCGCGCGGGCGGCGCTTCGGCGTCCGCGGCTTCCGCGTCGGCTGCTTCCGTTTCCGCCGCTTCCGTGTCCGCCGCCTCCGCGGCCACCGCCTCCGCGGCCACCGTGGCGCCCGTCGGCGCGGCGACCGGATCCGCGGCCGGAGTCGAGAAGGAGCTGACGTGACCGGCTATGTGCTGCGGCGGATCGGCGGGGCGCTGTTCGTGCTCCTCGCGCTGTCCGTCCTCGTCTACGCGTTCTTCTACCTCGCCCCCGGCGACCCGGCGAAGCTCGCCTGCGGCCCGCGCTGCGACCCGCGGCAGATCGCCCAGGTGCGCGAGCAGCTCGGCCTCGACGAGCCGGTGTACGTGCAGTACTGGCACTTCCTCCAGGGCCTGTTCGTCGGCCACGACTACTCCACCGGCACCGCGGTGCTGCACTGCGACGCGCCCTGCTTCGGCCTCTCGTACCAGAACGACCGGCAGGTCACCGAGCTGATCACGCAGCGACTGCCGGTCACCGCCTCGCTCGCCTTCGGAGCGATGGCGCTGTGGCTGCTGCTGGGCGTCGGCTCCGGGCTGGTCTCGGCGCTGCGCCGGGGCGGGATCACCGACCGGGTGCTGACCTCGCTGACGCTGGCCGGGACCGCGACCCCCGTCTTCGTCATCGGGCTGCTGCTGCTCATGCTCTTCTGCGCCTATCTGCGGTGGCTGCCGTTCCCGTCCTATGTGCCGCTGACCGAGGACCCCGAGCAGTGGGCGTGGAACATGCTGCTGCCGTGGACCGCGCTGGCGCTCATCGAGTCGGCCAAGTACGCCCGGCTGACCCGCAGCGCGGTGCTGGAGACGCTGGCCGAGGACCACATCCGCACGTTCCGCGCGTACGGGGTGCGCGAGCGCTCCCTCGTCGGCCGACACGCGCTGCGCGGCGCGCTGTCCCCGGTCATCGCGCTCAGCGCGCTCGACCTGGGAACGATCTTCGGCAACGCGGTGCTGACGGAGACGCTGTTCGGCCTGCCGGGCCTGGGGCAGCTGCTGGTCCACTCGGTCCGGGTGATCGACCTGCCGGTGATCGTCGGCGTGGTGCTGGTGACCGGCGCCGCCGTGGCGCTCGCCAACATCGTCGCGGACATCCTCTACGCCGTCACCGATCGAAGGGTGGCCCTGACATGACCGATCCGCTGGTGCGGGTGCGGGACCTCACGGTGGCCTTCCCGGTCACCGAGGGCGCGGACGTACGGGCCGTGGACGGGCTCTCGTTCGAGTTGGGCGCCGGGCAGGCGCTGGGCATCGTCGGCGAGTCCGGCTCCGGCAAGAGCACGGTCGCCTACGCGCTGCTCGACCTGCACCGGGGGACCGGGGCGCGGGTCGGCGGCGCGGTGCGGGTGGCCGGGCACGACGTGCTCGCCGCCGACGACGCCGCGCTGCGCCGGGTGCGCGGAGGAGTGGCGGCCATGGTCTTCCAGGACCCGCTCTCCTCGCTCGACCCGTACCTGGCCGTCGGCGACCAGATCGCCGAGGTCTACCGGGTGCACCACCGCGATGCCTCACGGCGCGCCGCGCGGGCGCGGGCGGTGGAGGTGCTGGACCGCGTCGGCATCCCGGACGCGGCGCGCCGCGCGCGGTCCCGCCCCCACGAGTTCAGCGGAGGCATGCGACAGCGCGCCCTGATCGCCATGGCGCTGGCGCTGCGGCCCCGGCTGCTGATCGCCGACGAGCCGACCACGGCGCTGGACGTCACCGTGCAGGCGCAGGTCCTCGACCTGCTGCGCGAGCTGCGGGCGGAGACCGGCATGGGGCTGATCCTGGTCACCCACGACCTGGCGGTCGCC
This sequence comes from Streptomyces sp. SAJ15, assembly GCF_007595705.1. GTDB lineage: Bacteria > Actinomycetota > Actinomycetes > Streptomycetales > Streptomycetaceae > Streptomyces. The sequence continues at coordinate 699,206 of NZ_NISY01000001.1, forward strand.
TCCGGCAACGTCGACGAGCTGCTGGTCATGCGGGGCGGCCGGGCGGTCGAGCACGGCCCGGTGGGTGCGGTGCTCGCCGCGCCCGCCGAGCCCTACACCCGCGCGCTGCTGAACGCGATCCCGCGCGTGGACGCCGCGCGGGAGGGCGGTTCGGGCGTGGACGCCGCGCGGGAGGGCGGCTCGGTTGTGGACGCCGCGCGGGCGGTCGGTGGGCTGGGGGAGACCGCGCGGGCGACGGCCCCCAAGCCGGCGGTCTCGACGTCGGCGGTGTCCACGGCGACAGCCGCCACGGCGACAGTCGCCCCGGCGGGGGCCCGGCCGGCGGAGGGTGCCGCGGTCGCCGACGAGGACGTGCTGGTGGAGGCGGTCGACCTGCGACGCGTCTTCGGCAGGAGGAAGGCCGAGTTCGCCGCCGTGGACGGGGTCTCCCTGACGGTGCGGCCCGGCGAGACGCTCGGCGTCGTCGGCGAGTCCGGCTCGGGCAAGACCACGCTGGGGCGGATGCTGGTACGGCTCCTGGAGCCCAGCGCCGGCACGCTGCGCTACCGGGGGCAGGACATCGGGACGCTGCCCGAGCGCGCGCTGCGCCCCTTCCGCGGCGAGCTCCAGATGGTCTTCCAGGACCCCGTCTCCTCGCTCAACCCGCGCCGCAGCATCGGCGAGTCCATCGCCGACCCGCTGCGCGCGGCCGGCGGGCTGGACGACGCCGCGGTGGTCGCGCGCGTGCGGGAGCTGCTGGAGCGGGTCGGCCTCGACCCCGCCTGGTACCACCGCTACCCGCACGAGTTCAGTGGCGGGCAGCGGCAGCGGGTGGGCATCGCGCGGGCGCTGGCGCCCGAGCCGAGGCTCATCGTCTGCGACGAGCCGGTGTCCGCGCTGGACGTCACCACCCAGGCGCAGGTGGTCCGGCTCCTGGGCGAGCTCCAGCGCGACCTGGGCCTGTCCCTGGTGTTCATCGCGCACGACCTCGCGGTGGTCCGCCAGGTGAGTGACCGGGTGGCCGTGATGCGGTCCGGACGGATCGTCGAGGAGGGGACCGCCGACGCGGTCTACGACGATCCCCAACACCCGTACACCCAGCGGCTGCTGGCCGCGGTGCCGCTGCTTGAGCGAACCCCGGCGGCGGTGTAGCGGAGGCACTGACTCCGGGGCCCTCCGGCGCGTTGCGCAATAACGCGTGCGCGGGGTGAAGGTCACGGGTGTTCACCCCTTCCGGTGGTGCGACGGACAACCGTCCGCCGCACCACCGGCATGCGCGCATAACGTGCTCCCGCCGCCGCACGGCGGCTTCCCACAGGAACGGCCGGGGAGGATCGGGGGTGCGCTCGTGCGCGTGGCACTGCTCACGGAGGGCGGCTGTCCGTATGCGTCCGGCGAGGCCGGGCCGTGGTGGGACCGGCTCCTCCGGGGCCCTCACCAGCACGATCTCGAGGTTCACGTGTCGCCGCGGAGTGCCCGTCGACACACCGGGGGCCATGCGGGAGGGAGCGGCCTCCCCGGCCCCGCACGCGTGGCGCGCACCGCGCCCGCGGGGGGCGAGCCGGCCCGGCCCACGGGCGGCGTGCACGGGGCACGGGGGGCGCGTGGTGCGTGCGGGCGGCGCGAGAGACGCCGGTTCGCCGAGTACGTCCGGGCGTCGGTGATCGCGCCGGTGACCGCGGCGGGGGCGACGGCCGGGACGGGCGTCGGGGACACGGGCGGCGAGCGGGCCGGCTTCGGGGCCGGAACCGCGCGGGGAGCCGGTGGCGAGCGGGCTCAGGCGGACCGTTTCGCCAGCGTTCCCCACGGCCTCGCCGAACTCGCCAGTGTTCCCCAGGGCCTTGCCGAACTCGCCCGCGGGCGCGGCGGGCCGCCCGTCGCGCTCCGCTGCGAGCACACGCCGCGCGAGCTGGAGGACACCTGCCGCACACCCGGCGCGCCGGGCGGCGTCGGCCTCACGCGGGCCGCGGACCCGCTGACCGCCGTCGCGCCGCGGGAGCGCGCGCCGCGTCCGCTCTCGCGGGACCGGTGCGGCGACGCGGGGGCCGCGCGGGGCGGCGATGTCGGCCCGCGGGCGCCGGGCGCGGACGGTCACGGCGCCGGGCCCGCGGGCCCGGCGGGGAGCGGGCCGACGGGGGTGGCGGGGAACGGGCCTGCGGCGGTGGACCTCCGCCATGCCGCCTCCGGCGGTCCGGCCACGCTCCCACGCCCGCCGGCCGAACGCCTCTCCGGGACGCCGCCGCTCTCCACGCCCCGCCACGCCGTCCCGGCGACGACCGACCCACGACCCACGAGGAGAGCGACGAAGATGACCGTCCACCCCGCACCACGGCGGGAGCGTGACCGATGAGGGTCCTGCTGCTCGGCGCCAACGGCTACCTGGGCCGCTATGTCGCCGACCACCTGCTCGCCGACCCGTCCGTCCAGCTCACCGCGCTCGGCCGAGGCGACGAGGCCGACGTCCGCTTCGACCTGTCCACCGGCAGCCCCGGGGCGCTGACCCGGTTCCTGGACGCCGTCCACCCCGGAGTCGTCATCAACTGCGCCGGGGCGACCCGCGGCGGCGCCCGCGAGCTGACCCGGCACAACACCGTGGCCGTGGCGACCGTCTGCGAGGCGCTGCGCCGCAGCGGCTGCGCCGCGCGGCTGGTCCAGATCGGCTGCGCCTCCGAGTACGGACCCGCACAGCCCGGCTCCTCGACGGCGGAGGACGCCGTGCCGCGCCCCGGGGGGCCGTACGGGGTGAGCAAGCTGGCGGCGACCGAGCTGGTGCTGGGCTCCGGCCTGGACGCGATCGTGCTGCGGGTCTTCTCACCGGTCGGCCCGGGCACCCCCGCCGGCTCGCCGCTGGGCCGGTTGGCGGAGGCGATGCGCCGGGCGATCCAGGGCGGAGACAGCGAGCTGAAGCTGAGCGGCCTCGGAGTGCAGCGGGACTTCGTGGACGTGCGGGACGTGGCCCGCGCGGTGCACGCCGCCTCGCTGTCGGCCGCCCAGGGCGTGGTCAACATCGGTACCGGGCGCGCGGTGCGGCTGCGCGAGGCGGCCGCCGTGCTCGCGCGGGTGGCCGGCTTCGCCGGCGCGCTGCACGAGGTCGACGCCCCGCCGCAGTCCCGGAACCCGCTGCACCAGCCGACCGCGCAGCAGCTCGCGGCCGCGGGCCACGGGCCGGTCCACGGCCACCTCCATGGGCATGGCCACCCTCACGGGCACGGCCACTCCCATGGGCACGTCCCGGCCGCCGTCGGCCTCGGCGCGGCGGCCGAGGGGGGCGCCGCGACGCCCCCGCCCACGGCGGCGTTCCCCTACCCGGACGGCTGCGGCGTCTGGCAGCAGGCGGACGTGCGCACCGCGCGGGACCGGCTCGGCTGGCGGCCGCGGATCAACCTGGAGGAGTCGCTCGCCGACATCTGGATGGAGGCGGCGTGTCGCATCTGACCTCCACCGGCCCGCGCCGCGCCCCGATACCCGCCGCGGGTCGCCTGGGATTCGGAGTGCCCGGCTGTGCCCACCCCCTCGTCGCCCCCCGCGAATGGGCCGAACTCGCCCGCGCGGGCACCCCGCTGCACTGGGCCGTGCTCAACGTCGCGCGGGGGCCGGGGGCGCGCCGCGACCCGCACTGCCTCAGCGCCGCGAGCCGGCTGCGGGGTGCGGGCGTGTGCCTCCTCGGCCACCTGGACCTGCGGTTCGGCGCCCGCCCGTTCGGCGAACTGGTCGCGGAGGCGCACCGCTTCCTCGACTGGTACCGGGTCGACGGCTTCTATCTGGACCGCTGTCCGGTGGAGCGCTCGGGCCTGACCGGGGTGCGCCGGACGACGACGACGCTGCGCGCCCTGCGGTCCGGCGCCCACCTCGTGCTGGGCCACGGCGTGCATCCGCACCCCGGGTACGCGGACCTCGCCGAGCAGCTCGTGACCTTCCGCGGCCGCTGGGCCGAGTACCGCTGGTCCCAGGCCGCGGAGTGGACCGCGCGACACGCTCCCGAGCGCTTCTGCCACCTGGTGCACGGCGTTCCGCGCGCACACCTGGAGCAGGCGCTGCGCATCGCCCGCTGGCAGGGCGCCGGCACGATCTACTTCACCGATCACACCACCCGGCCGGGCGAGGACACCGGGGCCGCCGATCCCTGGGAGGCGCTGCCCGGCTACTGGGACGAGATCGTCTCGCGAGTCGGACCGGGTGTCTCGGAATGAGATGGGCCGTGGCAGTGTTACGAGGAGAACAAACACGCTCCTACCTCTTACGGAGTCCCCGTGTCGCTGCCACCCCTGGTCGAGCCGGCTGCCGAGCTCACCGTCGACGAGGTCCGCAGGTACTCCCGCCACCTGATCATCCCCGATGTGGGCATGGACGGGCAGAAGCGGCTGAAGAACGCCAAGGTGCTGTGTGTGGGCGCGGGCGGTCTCGGCTCGCCCGCGCTGATGTACCTCGCCGCGGCCGGCGTGGGCACCCTGGGCATCGTGGAGTTCGACGAGGTCGACGAGTCGAACCTGCAGCGGCAGATCATCCACAGCCAGTCGGACATCGGTCGCTCCAAGGCCGAGTCCGCGCGTGACTCGGTGCTGGGGATCAACCCGTATGTGAACGTCGTGCTGCACGAGCAGCGGCTCGAAGCCGACAACGTCATGGAGATCTTCTCCCAGTACGACCTGATCGTGGACGGCACCGACAACTTCGCCACCCGCTATCTGGTCAACGACGCCTGCGTGCTGCTGAACAAGCCGTATGTGTGGGGTTCGATCTACCGCTTCGACGGCCAGGCGTCGGTCTTCTGGAGCGAGCACGGGCCCTGCTACCGCTGCCTGTACCCGGAGCCCCCGCCGCCGGGCATGGTGCCCTCCTGCGCCGAGGGCGGCGTGCTGGGCGTGCTGTGCGCCTCCATCGGCTCGATCCAGGTCACCGAGGCCATCAAGGTGCTCACCGGCACCGGTGAGCCGCTGGTCGGCCGTCTGATGATCTACGACGCCCTGGAGATGACCTACCGCCAGGTCAGGGTCCGCAAGGACCCGGAGTGCGCGGTCTGCGGCCCGAACCCGACCGTCACCGAGCTGATCGACTACGAGGCGTTCTGCGGCGTCGTCTCCGAGGAGGCCCAGGAGGCCGCCCTCGGCTCCACCATCACTCCCAAGCAGCTCAAGGAGTGGATCGACGACGGCGAGAACATCGACATCATCGATGTCCGCGAGCCGAACGAGTACGAGATCGTCTCCATTCCGGGCGCCCGGCTGATCCCGAAGAACGAGTTCCTGATGGGCGCCGCCCTCCAGGACCTGCCGCAGGACAAGAAGATCGTCCTGCACTGCAAGACCGGCGTGCGCTCGGCCGAGGTGCTGGCCGTGCTGAAGTCCGCGGGCTTCGCGGACGCCGTCCACGTCGGCGGCGGCGTGATCGGCTGGGTCCACCAGATCGAGCCCGAGAAGCCGGTCTACTAGCACCGGGCCCGCGGGACGCGCCGACGCGCCCGGGGCGACAGGACGAACGCCGAGGGCCGGCCCCCACACGGGGGCCGGCCCTCGGTCGGTTGGTCGATCGGCCCGTCAGGAGCAGGTGGTGCCCTCCGCGGGCACCTTCCCGTCCAGCAGATAGCCGTCGACGACCTTGGTCATGCACTCGTTGCCGCTGTTGTAGGCGCCGTGGCCCTCGCCCTTGAAGGTGAGTTCTACGCCCACGCCGTCGCCCAGCTCCCGCGCCATCTTGCGCGCGCCCTCGTACGGGGTGGCCGGGTCACCGGTGTTGCCGATGACCAGGATGGGCGCCGAGCCCTTGGCGGAGACCTCCGGGCCGTCCGTCGTGCCCGCCGCCGGCCAGTCGGTGCAGCCCAGCATGCCCCAGGCGAGGAACTCGCCGAAGACCGGCGAGGCCTTGCGGAACTCCGGCAGCTTCGCCTTCACGTCCTCGACGGTGTAGCGCTGCTTGTCGTCCACGCAGTTGATGGCCGTGTTCGCGGCCTGGATGTTGCTGTACCGGCCGCTGACGTGGCGGCCCGTCATCGAGTCGGACAGCAGCTGGAGCATGTCGCCCCGGCGCAGCTTCGACGCCTCGGTCAGGCCCATCGACAGGAACTCCCACGCCTCCTCGGAGTAGAGCGCGGCGGCGATCCCGTTCAGCGCCTGGTCGCCGGTGAGCTCACGGCCGCTCCGGGTGGGCAGCGGCTTGGCGTCGATCTCCTTGAGCAGCGAAGCGATCTTCTCGCTGCCCTCCGCGCCACCCTTGCCGGTCGGGCACATCCTGCCCTTCTTGGCGCAGTCCTTCATGTAGTTGTCCAGCGCCAGCTGGAAGCCCTTGACCTGACCCAGGGCGCCCGACACCGGGTCCTCGGTCGGGTCGACGACCGCGTCCAGCACGGCGTGGCCCACGTTCTTCGGGAACAGGTGCGCGTAGACGCCGCCGAGTTCGGTGCCGTACGAGATGCCGAAGTAGTGCAGCTTCTTGTCGCCGAGCACCGCGCGCATCAGGTCCATGTCGCGGGCCGCGCTGACGGTGTCCACGTACGGCAGTACCTTGCCCGACTTCTCCTTGCAGCCGGCGACGTACTTGGCGTGCTCGGCCAGGGCGGTCTTGAGCTCGGCGTCGTCGTCGGGGGTGCCGTCGATCTCGAGGGAGGCGTCGAGCTCCTTGTCGCTCAGGCAGGTCACTCCGGCGCTCTCGCCCACACCGCGCGGGTCGAAGCTCACGAGGTCGTAGCGGGAGCGCAGGTTCTCGTAGTCCTGGGCGAAGCTGGGCAGCGAGGAGACGCCGGAGCCGCCGGGGCCGCCGAAGTTGAAGACCAGCGAGCCGATGCGCTTCTTCGGCTCGGTGGCCTTGGCGCGGATCAGCGCCAGGTCGATGGTCTCGCCGTCGGGCTTGGCGTAGTCCAGCGGGGCCTTGAGCGTGGCGCACTCCCAGTCGCTGCCCGGCGCCTCGCCGATGCCCTGCGACGCGGTGGGCGCGGCGCACTTCTTCCAGTCCGGCTTCTGGCCGGTGAGCGAGGCCGGGAGCCCGGAGGAGGACGGGGTGTCCGAGCCCGAGCCGGCCCCCTTCTTGTCCTTGTCGCCGTCGTCGCCGTTGCAGCCGGTGAGCGTGGCGAGGGCGATCACGAGGCTCGCGGAGACCAGCGCCCTGGTCCGTATGGTGCGTGAGGAGCGTGACATGTCGGATGTTTCCTTACCAGGGCTGGTCGGGTCGAAGACGGGGGGCGTAGGGGGTGGACGCACCAGCGGGCCGCTCGGTTGCGGCGACGGCGGCCCGCGCGGGCCGCTACAACGCTTCCTTGCGGGTGAGGTGGGAGAAGGACAGCCAGCCGGGCAGCACCGGCAGCCAGAAGGTCATGAGCCGGAACAGGAACACCGCCGGCGTCGCCGTCTCGTAGGGGAGCCCGGCGAAGGTCAGACCGGTGATCAGCGCGGCCTCGACCGCGCCGACGCCGCCGGGGGTGGGCGCCGCCGACCCCAGGGCGTTGCCCGCGAGGAAGACGACCGCGATGCTGGCGTAGCTCAGCTCGCCGCCGAACGCCCGGACCGAGGCGTCCAGGCACATCACGAACGCGGCCGTCAGCAGCAGCATCCCGCCGATGCCGGCGAAGAGCTTCTGCGGGCGCTGGAGCACGTCCAGCATGCGCGGCACGACGCCGGCGAACAGCGACCGCACCCGGGTGGCGACGAACTTCCGCAGTGCCGGGATCGCGGTCACCACCAGCGCCAGCACCGCGGCCGTCAGCAGCCCGGCGATCACCGTGCGGGACGGGGAGAGCGCCGGGGTGCGCTCGGTGCCGGTGATGTAGCCGAAGGTCATCAGCAGGATGATGTGGCTGGCCAGGCCGAACAGCTGCGAGGCGCCGACGCTGGCCACCGCCAGCCCCGGCCGCACCCCGGCCCGCTGGAGGAAGCGGGCGTTGAGCGCCACGCCGCCCACCGCGGCCGGCGCCACCAGCTTGGCGAACGAGGCGGCGACCTGCGCCAGCACGGTGCGCCAGAAGGGCACCTTCTCCGGGACGAAGCCGAGCAGGCTGATCGCGGCGGCCACATAGGTGAGCGCGGAGAAGAGCAGCGCGATCACCACCCAGATGTAGTTGGCGCCGCCGACCACGGTGCCCAGCTGGATGTGGGTGAACTGGGACAGCAGGAAGTACGCGGCGAAGGCGCCGGCCACGAAGCTGACCAGGGTGCGCGGCTTGATGCGCTCCAGCCGTACCGGCTCTATGGGCGCCTGCGGACGGATCAGCAGCACCTGCTGCCGGATCTGGGAGAGCAGGTCCTCCTCGCGCGCCTCCTCCAGCGCCTCGTCTATGGCCCGCTTCTGGGCCTGCTGCTCGGCCTTCTCGGCCTGCCGCTCCGCCTTGAGCGCCTTGCGGTCCGCCTTCTCGGTCCGCTCCGCCCGCTCGGCTCGCCCGGCGCCCTCGGCCGCCTCGGCCTGCTCGGCGCGAGCCGCCTTCTCCACGCGGTCGGCCTTCTCGGCCTCTCTGGCCTCCTTGGCCGCGCGTGAGGCCTCCAGCACCGCCTCGCGCTCGCGCTCGGCGCGCTCCCGCGCGAGCTGCCGCAGCGTCGCGCGGGTGGAGCGGTTGAGCGCCAGCGGCTGGAGAAGCGGCAGGCTGTCGGCGACGGTGTCCGGGCCGAGCACGGCGACCGCGGCGGCCACCGAGCGCTCGGCGCCGACCCGCAGCCCGAGCGTGGTCAGCAGTTGCGCGATGTCCATGCGCAGCACCAGGTCGCCCGCCGCGATCTCGCCGCCCCGCAGGTCGGTGAGCATCACCGTGCCGGAACGATCCACCATCAGGGCTTCCCCGTCGAGCCTGCGGTGCGCGATGCGCCGCGAGTGCAGCGCCCTGACCTGGTGCCAGGCGCCGGCCAGCAGCTCGTCGGTGACCGCCTCGTCGGGCAGCGAGTTCAGGGGGCGCCCGCCGGTGTGCTCGTACACCAGCATGACGGCGTCAGGGCCCAGCTCGGAGGTGGCGATCAGCTTGGGCGCGTTGGCCCCGGCGGCGATGGCCGCGTACGCCAGCAGCGCCTCCTGTTCGAGCGCCTCGCGCAGCGACTGGAGTCCGCGCGGCTGGGTGATGCTGCGCAGCGCCAGCCGCTGCCACACCCGCCAGAAGAAGCCCTTCGCCTGCTGCTCGCGGTCGACGACGGTGACGTCGAGCGGCGGGCCGTCCTCCAGGGTGACGAGGTAGCGGCGGCCGCGCTCGGGGGGCGGCACATGGTTGGCGGCGGCCGGCTGGCCGGTGCCCGCCCGTGCTCCGCCGGTCTGTTCGTCGGCCTGGCCGGCCGGGGGTTGGACGTCCTCCGCGCGGGCCGCGCTGACCGGGTTGAAGCCGACCCGCCGCAGCCCGGCCAGCAGGTGCTGGCCGGTGGGGCGCACATTGGGCGAGCCGACGGCGTAGAGCGTGCCGAAGGCCACCGTCCAGCCGATGAGGACGGTGATGATGATGGAGAACGGGGTGGTGTAGCCGCCGACCAGGACGGCGAACGCGTCCAGCAGCAGGACGCACCACATGGCGACGCGCCAGCGTGGCCTGCGGGCCATGCCGACCGCGGTCATATAGGCGATGACCGGCGCCAGATAGCCGTGCACCGGGTCGCTGAGGGTGCCGCCCGGCGACTGCTGGGTGAGCGCCTCACGGATCGACTGCGGGGCGCCCTCGGCCACCCACAGGTCGGTGGCGAGCGAGACGCCGTGCGCGAGCACGGCGGCCAGCACCCCGTCCGCGATGCGCAGCCCGTCCCGTTTGATCAGCCGCTCGATGGCGAAGGCCACCGGCAGAATGAGCACCGCCACGCTGGCCGAGAAGCCGGCGAAGTCGATCAGCAGCCGGGGCGCGTCGTCGGTGCTCTGGCCGATGTCCTGTTCCAGGCCCTGGGTGGTCCGGTGGGCGAAGGCGGCGATGGCCAGGACGGCCGCGATGCCGAGGATGCCGAGCAGTAGCCGGAGCAGGTCGGAGGGGCGGTGCACCCGCGCGGGCAGCAGCGGCTCGTCCCCGGAGACCCGGTCCACACCGGGCGGCTCGGGTCCGTCGCCGCTCCTGCCCGCCCCGGAGGAACGGTCCGCGCCGGGGGCGGGGTCCGCCTCGGGCGGGTCCGCCGCGGCGGTCGGGCGCCGCGCGGGGGACGAGGAGCCGGCACCCGCGGGGTGGTCGGCACGGGACGACCGGTCGGGGCCGGACGGTCGCTCGGGGCCGGACGATCGGTCCGGGTGGGACGGTCGGTCCGGGTCGGCCGGTCGGTTGGCGGGGGACGACGGGCCGGCGCCCGTGGGGCGGTCGGCGCCTGCGTCGGGTGCGCCGTGCGAGCGGTCCGCGTCCCCGGTGGAGGGCCGCTGTTCGCCCGCGCCGGGGAGGCGCGGAGCCAGCGCCTCGGCCGGTTTCCGGGTGTCGGAGCGCGGCAGCGCGTCAGGGGCGCGGGCCTCCTCCGGAGGCTGCGCACCCTGTTGCTCGGCCGTCTCTTCTCGATCTCGTATCACCAGTCACCGCCCGGAAGATGGTGGCACGCCCGGGCTGCGGAGGTGGGCATCAGGGTGCATTTCGGGGGCGTGAAATTCGGATCGTACGCCCTGTGGTCGGATGGCGCACGTACGGTGACGGCTTGGGGCCGGTGTCGCCTGTGGTGTCGGTGGGGTGCGGCAGGATGGTTCGGATGAGTCCGCAGAGCAACGACCGGAGTCCGAAGAGCAGGGGCCGGAGGGGTCCGCGGGACGAGACGCGGAGCCGGCCGCGGAACGAGCGGCGGGAGCGACCCGCCGGCGACCGGCCCGTCCGCGCCGACGAGCCGCCCGGCGGGGAGCTGCCCGAGTACGCGGAGCGGGTGCTGGAGGTCGTCGAGCTGATCCCGCCCGGGCGGGTGATGACCTACGGCGACATCGCCGAGTGGCTGGAGGAGGGCGGCCCGCGCCAGGTCGGCCGCGTGCTGGCGCTCTACGGGGGCGCCGTCCCCTGGTGGCGTGTGATCCGCGCGGACGGCACCCTGCTGCCCGGCCATGAGCTCCGCGCCCTCGCCCACTACCGCGAGGAGGGCACCCCGCTGCGCGGACCGGCCCGCTCCGCCGAAGGCCACCTGCCGCGCGTGGACCTCGCCCGGGCGCGCTGGGACGGGGCGTCCGACACGGACCGCCGGCACCAGGGGCGCGACGGGCTCGACGGGCACCACGGAGACATCCCTCACACCTGACACCTTCCGCGAGCGGGCCCACCCATGCGCGCCGGGCGCGATCCGGGCGCCGAGGACCGGCGGTCGAGCGGACGCGGCCGGGACGGGCGGGGGCTTTCGGACGCGGTCGGCGGAGGGGCCGCCGGCACCCACGAGCGGCTGGAGGCTCCCGTTCCCACCACTTCGGACGCGCGGGACGCCTCCGCCGGGGCGCGGGAGGACACCGTCCGTACGTCGGGAGGCGTATGCGCGAGGCGCCTTCCCTGGCGTAGCGTCGGGGGCGACCTCCGCCGCTCGCGGCGCGCCAGGCGCCCACGGCACACCGGCCCCCGTCACCGCCCGGCCACCTCCCGGCGCGCGGGTGCCGTGCGCCCCGTACGGCAGGCGGGTCCGCCCGACCACACCCAGCACACCCACCAGGACCGGCGATCCACGTGAGCTCCTCCTCCTCGTCCCTCGCGGGGCAGCGACAACCGCGGCAGACGCGGCAGCCGCGTCCGTCGTCCGCGCGATCGCGATCCATGGGGCAGCCGCGCGGGGGAGAGCCTTCCCAGGGACCGTACCGCTTGGTGCGCACCCCACCGGAGCCGGTGACTCCTCCTGTCCTGGACGCCCGACAGCGCTCCGTGGTTGAGCACACCCGAGGGCCGCTGCTGGTGCTGGCGGGGCCGGGCACCGGCAAGACGACCACGCTGGTGGAGGCCGTGGCGGCGCGCGTCGCGCGGGGCGTGGACCCGGAGCGGGTCCTGGTGCTCACCTTCAGCCGGAAGGCGGCGGTGGAGCTGCGGGACCGGATGGCGGCGCGCCTGGGGGGCGCACACGCACCCCAGGCCACGACTTTTCACTCCTATTGCTATGCACTGGTCCGCGCCCACCAGGACGCCGACCTCTTCGCCGATCCGCTGCGGCTGCTGTCCGGACCGGAGCAGGACGTCGTCGTCCGCGAGCTGCTCGCCGGCCAGACCGAGCTGGAGCGCGAGGGGCGCGCCGCGGTCCGTTGGCCGGACGAGCTGCGCGCCTGCCTGACCACCCGCGGCTTCGCCGACGAGGTCCGCGCGGTGCTCGCGCGCAGCCGCGAACTGGGGCTCGGCCCCGACGCGCTGGACGCCTTCGCCGCCCGCACCGGACGGCCGGACTGGCGCGCCGCGGCGGCCTTCCTCGCCGAGTACCTCGACGTGCTGGACGCCCAGGGGGTGCTCGACTACGCCGAACTCGTGCACCGCGCGGTGCTGCTGGCCGAGCGCCCCGAGGTCGCCGGCCGGCTGGCCGGCCGCTACGACGCGGTCTTCGTGGACGAGTACCAGGACACGGACGCGGCCCAGACACGGCTGCTGCGGGCGCTGGCGGGCGGTGGCCGCACCCTCGTCGCCTTCGGCGACCCCGACCAGTCGATCTACGCCTTCCGCGGTGCCGACCTGAACGGCATCCTCGACTTCCCGCACTCCTTCCAGCGCGCCGACGGGGACCCGGCCCCGGTCGAGGTGCTCGGCACCAGCCGCCGCTCCGGCGCGGCGCTCCTGGCCGCCACCCGGCTCATCGCCCGCCGGATGCCCCTCACCCGCCTCCCGGCGGACGCGGTGCGGGCCCACCGGGAGCTGACGGCCGAGCGCCCCGGGGGCCACGTCGAGGTGTACACGTACCCGACGGCAGGCGCCGAGCTCGACAACATCGCCGACGTGCTCCGCCGCGCCCACCTCGAAGACGGCCTGCCCTGGAGCGAGATGGCCGTCCTGGTCCGCGCGGGCGCCCGTTCCCTGCCCGCCCTCCGCCGCGCCCTCACCGCCGCCGGCGTCCCCGTCGACATCGACGGCGACGACATCCCGCTTCGCCACGAACCCGCCGTGGCCCCCCTGCTGACCGCCCTCCGCGCCGCCGCGACCGCCGCCCTGACCGACACCCCCACGGGCGCCCCCTCGCGCGAGGGGGGCGTCGGGCGGGCGGACGAATCCCCCGCGTCGGAGGCGCGGACCCCCGCCCACAGCGGTGAGGACACCCACGACCCCGCCCCGGGAGGCGACGACGCCCCCAGGGCGCGGGCCGCTTCCGCCGGCGACGAGCAGATCGACGACCCCGCGCCGGGAGACGTCTGGCTCGGCACCGAGACCGCCCTGACCCTCCTCGCCTCGCCCCTCGCCGGTATGGACGCCACCGACCTGCGCCGGTTGGGCCGGGCGCTGCGGGAGGAGGCGCGGGCCGCGGGCCAGGCCGTGCCGCCGCCGTCGGACGAGCTGTTGGCGCAGGCGCTCGCGGAGCCGGAGCGCCTGGTCGCGCACGACTCCGCGTACGCGCGCGGCGCACGGCAGCTGGGGGAGCTGCTGCGCACGGCGCGACAGCTGCTGGCCGCCGGCGGGACCGCCGAAGAGGCCCTGTGGACGCTGTGGGACGGCACGTCCTGGCCGGGCCGGCTGGAGCGGGCCGCCCGCCGGGGCGGGGCCGCGGGGCGCAACGCCGACCGCGACCTCGACGCGGTGTGCGCGCTGTTCGAAACCGCCGCCCGCGCGGAGCAGCGCAGCGGCGGCCGGGGCGCGCTCAACTTCCTCGAAGAGCTCGACGCGCAGGACATCGCCGCCGACACGCTCACCCGCCGCGCGGTGCGCCCCGACGCCGTGCGGCTGATGACCGCGCACCGTTCCAAGGGCCTGGAGTGGCGGCTGGTGGTGGTCGCGGGCGTGCAGGAGGGCCTATGGCCGGACCTGCGGCGGCGCGGATCGCTGCTGGAGGCCGACCGGATCGGGCGGGACGGTCTGGCCGAACCGCTCTCCCAGGGAGCGCTGCTGGCCGAGGAACGGCGGCTCTTCTACGTGGCGGCGACCCGCGCGAAGCAGCGCCTGGTGGTCACCGCCGTGAAGGCGGCCGCGGAGGACGGGGACCAGCCGTCCCGGTTCCTGGGCGAGTTGGGCGTGGAGGCGGTCGACGTCACCCACCGGCCGCGCCGCCCGCTGTCGGTGGCCGCGCTCGTGGCCGAACTGCGGGCGACCACCGTGGACCCCGAGGCGTCGGAGGCGCTGCGCGACGCCGCGGCGCTCCGGCTGGCCCGGCTGGCGGCGCTGCGCGACGACGAGGGGCAGCCGCTGGTGCCGGCGGCCCACCCGTACCGCTGGTGGGGCCTGGAGGAGCCGACGCGCAGCGCGGTGCCGCTGCGCGACCCCGAGCGGCCGGTGGCGCTGTCCGGCAGCGCCCTCGACCAGCTGGTGAACACCTGCTCCCTGCAGTGGTTCCTGGGCCGCGAGGTGAAGGCGGACGCGCCGGCCACCGCCGCCCAGGGCTTCGGCAACGTGGTGCACGTGCTGGCCGACGAGGTGGCCTCCGGGCAGACCCCGGCCGACCTTTCCGTGCTGATGGAGCGGCTGGACTCGGTATGGGACGCGCTCGCCTTCGACGCGCCCTGGAAGTCGCGGCAGGAGAAGGAGAACGCGCGGGCCGCCCTGGAGCGCTTCCTGCACTGGCACGTGATGGAGCGCGGCGGCCGCGTCCCCGTCGCCACCGAGCACGGTTTCGACGTCACCCTGGAGGCCGACGACTACAAGGTGCGCATCCGCGGCAGCATGGACCGTGTCGAGACCGACCGCGCGGGACGCGCGTACGTCGTCGACTTCAAGACCGGCAAGCAGCCCGTCGCGCGCGACGCGGTCGCCCGCCACCCCCAGCTGGCCGTCTACCAGCTCGCCGTGCGGGAGGGCGCCGTCGACGGCCTCTTCTCGGGCGACAAGGCCGACGGGGACCGCGCGGACGGAGCGGACGGAGCGGGCGGCGGCGGGGACGGCGGGGTCCGCCCGGAGGGCACGGTCCGCGCGGAGGACGGGGTCCGCGCGGGGGACGCGGACCGCGCGGAGGACACGGGCGCGACCAGGCCGGAGCCGGGCGGCGCCGAGCTCGTCCAGCTGCGCCAGGGGGCCGCCAAGAGGGACGGCGGGGAGGGCCTGCCCAAGGTGCAGGCCCAGGAGCCGCTGGCCGGAGAGTGGGTCGGCGAGCTCCTCGCCACGGCCGCCGGCCGCGTGCTGGACGAGCGCTTCGCCCCCAGCACCGGCGACCACTGCGCCCGCTGCGCCTTCCGGGCCTCGTGCAGCGCCCAGCCGGAGGGCCGGCACATCGTGGAGTGACCGGGGCCGCCGGACGAAGGTGGTCGGGGATGTCGGAGCCACCCGTTAGCCTCGCAGGGTGTCCCCACATCTCAGCGACCCCGAGGAGCTCAAGGAGCTCCTCGGCATCCCGTTCACCCCGGAGCAGATGGCGTGTATCACCGCGCCGCCCGCTCCGCAGGTGATCGTGGCCGGCGCCGGGTCGGGGAAGACGACGGTGATGGCCGCCCGCGTGGTCTGGCTGGTGGGCACCGGGCAGGTCGCCCCGGAGCGGGTGCTGGGCCTCACCTTCACCAACAAGGCCGCCGGGGAGCTGGCGGAGCGGGTGCGCAAGGCCCTGGTCAAGGCGGGCGTGACGGACCCGGACCCAATCGACCCCGACCAGCCGCCGGGGGAGCCGCGGATCTCCACGTACCACGCCTTCGCCGGGCAGCTCCTCAAGGACCACGGGCTCCGCGTCGGCCTCGAACCCTCCGCGCGGCTGCTCGCCGACGCCACCCGCTTCCAGCTCGCCGCGCGGGTGCTGCGCACCGCGCCCGGCCCCTACCCGGCGCTCACCCGCCCCTTCGCGGACCTCGTCACCGACCTGCTCGCGCTCGACGCGGAGCTGGCCGAGCACCTGGTCCCCGCCGAGCGGCTGCGCGCGCACGACACCGAGCTGCTGCGCACCCTGGAGGGCACCAGGCTCAGCAACGCCGACCTACGCAGGGTGCCCGAGGCCGCCCGCGCCCGGCTCGAGCTGCTCGGTCTGGTCGAGGCGTACCGCGACCAGAAGCGCGCCCGCGACGTGCTGGACTTCGGCGACCAGATCGCGCTGTCGGCGACCCTGGCCCGCGGCCGCCCGGAGGTCGGCCGGATGCTGCGGGAGGAGTTCGCGGTCGTCCTGCTGGACGAGTACCAGGACACCTCCGTCGCCCAGCGGCTGCTGCTGTCCGGGCTGTTCGGCGGCGGCACCGGACACGCGGTCACCGCCGTCGGCGATCCGTGCCAGGCCATCTACGGCTGGCGCGGCGCCTCCGTCGCCAACCTGGACGACTTCCCCGAGCACTTCCGGCACGCCGACGGCCGGCCGGCCCGGCGCTTCGCGCTCAGCGAGAACCGGCGCAGCGGCGGCCGGCTGCTGTCCCTCGCCAACGGGCTGGCCGCGCCGCTGCGGGCCATGCACGAGGGGGTCGAGGCGCTGCGCCCGGCCCCGGGCGCCGAGCGGGACGGTGTGGTGCGCTGCGCCCTGCTGCCCACCCACGCCGAGGAGCTGGCCTGGCTCGCCGACTCGATCGCGCACCTGGTGCGCACCGGGACGGCCCCCGGCGAGATCGCCGTGCTGTGCCGCACGGCCACCGACTTCGCGCAGATCCAGGGCTTCCTGGTGGAGCGGGACGTGCCGGTGGAGGTGGTCGGCCTCTCCGGTCTGCTGCACCTGCCGGAGGTCGCCGACCTCGTCGCCGTCTGCGAGGTGCTCCAGGACCCGTCGGCCAACGCCTCCCTGGTCCGGCTGCTCACCGGCCCGCGCTGGCGCATCGGCCCGCGCGACCTGGCGCTGCTCGGCCGGCGCGCCCGCGCGCTGGTGCGCGACGGCCGCGCCGGCGAGGAGCCGAGCGGGGACGCGGCGCGGGACGCCCAGCGGAGGCTCGCCGAAGCCGTCGAGGGGGTCGACCCGGCGGAGGTGGTCTCGCTCGCCGACGGGCTCGACACCTTCCTGGGCGACGGCGGCCACGAGGACGGGCTGCCCTTCTCGGCCGAGGCCCGGGTCCGCTTCGCGCGGCTCGCCGCCGAGCTGCGCGAGCTGCGCCGCTCGCTCGCCGACCCGCTGATGGACGTGCTGCACCGGGTGCTGGCCGTCACCGGCCTGGAGGTCGAGCTCTCCGCCTCGCCGCACGCCCTCGCCGCCCGCCGCCGCGAGACGCTCGGCAACTTCCTCGACGTCGCCGCGAACTTCGCCGCCCTGGACGGGGAGACCACCCTGCTGGCCTTCCTGGGCTTCCTGCGCACGGCCGCGCAGTACGAGAAGGGGCTCGACAACGCCCTGCCCGGCGGGGAGAACACCGTCAAGGTGCTCACCGCGCACAAGTCCAAGGGCCTGGAGTGGGACGTGGTGGCGGTGCCGGGCCTGGTCGCCAAGCAGTTCCCCAGCGAGCAGGGGCGCGAGTCCTGGACGGCGCACGCCAAGGTGCTGCCGCACGCCCTGCGCGGCGACGCCGCCACACTTCCGGACGTCGACGCCTGGGACAGCAAGGGCATATCGGCCTACAAGGAGGCGATGAAGGAGCACCAGCACACCGAGGAGCTGCGGCTGGGCTATGTGACGTTCACCCGCCCCCGCTCCCTGCTGCTGGGCTCCGGCCACTGGTGGGGCCCCACCCAGAAGCGCCCGCGTGGGCCGTCCGCCTTCCTGGAGGCGCTGCGCGCGCACTGCGAGACGGACCCGGCCCACGGCGAGGTGGAGGCGTGGGCGGACCGGCCGGGGGACGAGGACGAGAATCCCGCGCTCCGCGCGGACACCGCCGACAGCGCCTGGCCGCTTCCGCTGGACCCGGACGCCCTGGCCCGCCGCCGCCGTGCCCGCGACATCGTCCTGCGCCACCTGAGGCGACTGGAGGCCGCGGCGCGCGCCGCCCAGGAGAGCGGCGGGTACGAGGACGACGTGTATGAGGCCGTCGCGGACGGCGCCGCCGCGGATCAGGACGCCGCCGCCCCCGCGCGGGGCCCGGTCGCCCATGACGTCGAGCACCCCGCGACCACCTCGGACCCGGACTGGCCGCCGCCACCGGACGACGAGCCCGAGGACGAGCCCTACGGAGGGCCGTTCGGCGACGAGCCCCACGCCGGCGCCCCCCACGCGGACGCGCCCCACGGTGACCCGTACGGCTCGTATGGCGACGCGTACGGGGGCGCCCCCTATGGCGACGAGCCGCCCGAGGACGACCCGTACGCCGAGGGGGCGGAGGACCCCGCCGACTGGGACGCCTGGAGCACGGAGCGCCCCGCCCCCGCCGCGGGCGTGCGCCTGCCGGCCCAGGCCGCCCCCGGCGCGCCCGCCGACGTCGCCCGCGCCGACGAGGTCGAGGACCGCGCGCACCTCAAGGACACCGACGGCATCGACGACACCGGGGACGCCTACGGCATGGGGGACGCCGACGACACCGAGGGCGGCGACGGCATAGGCGACGCCGACGACATCGCGGACGCCGTGCCGCCCGTGTCCGGCGGGGCTCCCGAGCCTTCGTCGCACCCCGACGCCGACCCCGGTCCGAGCGGCGGTGACCGCGGCCGGCCGCGCGCGGTCATACCCCACGCACGGCCCCGGCCCGCGGACGGCGCCCCGCGCGGGACGGCCGCGCCCGGGGGCGGGCGGTGGCGCCGCGGCGAACGCCTGCTGCCCGAGGAGGCGCGGTTGGCCGCCTCCTGGGACCGCGACCTGGAGGCGCTCGCCGGCGAGCTGCGGCGCGCCCGCGCGGTGGTGCGGGACGTCCCCGTCCCTCCGGTGCTGAGCGCCTCGCAGCTGCTGCGGCTGGCCGCCGACCCCGACGGGTTCGCGCGGGAGCTGGCCCGGCCGATGCCGCGCCCGCCGCAGCCCGCCGCGCGGCGCGGCACCCGCTTCCACGCGTGGGTGGAGTCGCGCTTCGAGGAGCTGCCGCTGCCCATGCTCGGTCCCGACGAGCTGCCCGGTGGCGACGACGAGGGACTGGCCGGCGCGGAGATCGCCGACGAGCGGGAGCTGGCCGCCCTCAAGGAGGCGTTCGCCCGCACCCCGTACGCGCGACGCACCCCGTATCGCGTCGAGGCGCCGTTCCAGCTGGTGCTCGCCGGCCGTACGATCCGCGGCCGCATCGACGCGGTCTACCGGGAACGCGGCCCGCGCGGGGACAGCTACGAGATCGTCGACTGGAAGACCGGGCGGTTCCACGACGCCGACCCGCTCCAGCTTGCCGTCTACCGGGTCGCCTGGGCCGAGCAGCGCGGCGTGCCGCTGTCCGCGGTCACGGCGGCGTTCCTGTACGTGCGCGGCGGCGAGATCGTTCGGCCGCGGTCGCTGCCCGACCGCGCGGAGCTGGAACGCATCCTGACGGGCGAGCCCGCCGTGCCGGAGGGCGCCGCGGAGGTCGGCGGGGCCGGGGGCGTGGAGCGGAGAGACCGGACCGGGGAAGCGGATCAGACCGGGGGCCCGGCCGGGGTCGGCCCGGACGGGGCCGAGGGTGCGGACGAGGGCGGGCTGGACGGGGCCGGGGCCGGGGGCGCGGACGAGGGCGGCGTCGGGTGACGAGCGCCTCAGAGCTCGCTGCCCGGCCCGCGGCGTGGGCCGGATAGGCTCGTCGGCATGAGCACCACCCCGGACGCCGCTGTCCGCGCCTACGTCGAAGGCCACCGTGCCGCCTTCCTCGACGACCTCGCCGAGTGGCTGCGCATTCCTTCCATATCGGCCGATCCCGGTCACGCCGACGACGTCCGGCGCAGTGCCGAGTGGCTTGCGGGCCGGCTGACGGCGACGGGCTTCCCGACGGTGGAGATCTGGGAGACCGCGGGTGCTCCGGCGGTGTTCGCCGAGTGGCCCTCCGGCGATCCGCAGGCGCCCACGGTGCTGGTCTACGGCCACCACGACGTGCAGCCCGCCGCGCGGGAGGACGGCTGGCACACCGACCCGTTCGAACCGGTCGTCCGGGACGGCCGGATGTACGCGCGGGGCGCCGCCGACGACAAGGGCCAGGTGTTCTTCCACACCCTGGGGCTGCGGGCCCATCTGCACGCCACCGGGCGCACCGCCCCGGCCGTCAACCTCAAGCTGCTCGTCGAGGGCGAGGAGGAGTCCGGCTCCCCGCACTTCCCCGACCTGGTGCGCGCGCACGCCGCCCGGCTCGCCTGCGACGCGGTGGTCGTCTCCGACACCGGCATGTGGTCCGAGGACACCCCGACCGTGTGCACCGGTATGCGCGGCCTCACCGACTGCCAGATCGACCTGTACGGGCCCGACCAGGACATCCACTCCGGCTCCTTCGGCGGCGCCGTGCCCAACCCGGCCACCGAGGCCGCCCGGCTGGCCGCCGCGCTGCACGACTCCGAGCGCCGGGTGGCCGTCCCCGGCTTCTACGACGGAGTGGTGGAGCTCACCGACCGGGAGCGCGAACTCCTGGCCGAGCTTCCCTTCGACGAGGACGTCTGGCTGCGCACCGCCCACTCGCGCGCCGCACTGGGCGAGGCGGGCCACACCACCCTGGAGCGGATCTGGGCCCGCCCGACGGCCGAGGTCAACGGCATCGGCGGCGGCTACCAGGGCCCGGGCGGCAAGACCATCGTCCCGTCCACCGCCCAGCTGAAGCTGTCCTTCCGGCTGGTCGCGGGCCAGGACGCGGAGCGCGTCCAGGACGCCGTGCGCGCCTGGGTGGCCGAGCGGCTGCCCGCCGGCATCCGGCACGAGATCACCTTCTGGGGCGCGACCCGACCCTGTCTCACCCCGCTCGACCACCCGGCCCTCCAGTCCGTCGTGCGGGCGATGGGGCGGGCCTTCGGGCAGCCGATCCGGTTCACCCGCGAGGGCGGCTCGGGACCGGCCGCCGACCTCCAGGACGTGCTCGGCGCGCCGGTGCTCTTCCTGGGGATCTCCGTGCCCTCGGACGGCTGGCACGCGCCGAACGAGAAGGTCGAGCTGGAGTTGCTGATGAAGGGCGTCGAGACCACCGCGTACCTGTGGGGGGACCTCGCGGACACCTGGCGCCCCGCACCGGCCGGACGGCCCGCGCCGTGATGCGGGCGAGCAAGAGAACGAGCCGTCATAGGGGGAGTGGGAAACCGTCGTGACCATCTGGACCGAACGCACCGTCGACCGTCCGATCGCGCTCACCAGCGCCAGCGGGATCGACCGCGCGGCACACCATCGCCTGGACGAGGCATGGCTGGCGGCGGCCTGGAGCCACCCCACGACCCGGGTGTTCGTGGTCTCCGGGGGCCAGGCGCTGGTCGACGACGGCCCGGACGGCCGCACCGAGCTGGTCATGACCCCGGCCTTCGAGGCCCCGCTCACCGAGACGCACCGCTACTTCCTCGGCACCGACGAGGACGGCGTGCGCTACTTCGCGCTGCAGAAGGACGCCCTGCCGGGACGGATGGACCAGTCCGCGCGGCCGGCCGGACTGCGGGAGGCGGGCGCGCTGCTCTCCGACCGCGACGCGGCGCTGCTCACCCATGCCGTGGCGCTGGAGAACTGGCAGCGGCTGCACCGCTTCTGCTCGCGCTGCGGCGAGCGCACGGTCATCGCGGCCGCGGGCCACGTCCGGCGCTGCCCTGCCTGCGGCGCCGAGCACTACCCGCGTACCGACCCCGCCGTGATCATGCTGGTGACCGACGAGCACGACCGGGCGCTGCTGGGCCGCCAGATGCACTGGCCCGAGGGGCGCTTCTCCACGCTGGCCGGGTTCGTCGAGCCGGGGGAGTCGATCGAACAGGCCGTCGTCCGCGAGGTGGCCGAGGAAGCGGGCGTGACCGTCGGCGAGGTCGAGTACGTGGCCAGCCAGCCCTGGCCGTTCCCGTCCAGCCTGATGCTCGGCTTCATGGCGCGCGCCACGTCCGACCGGATCGACGTGGACGGGGAGGAGATACACGAGGCGCGCTGGTTCTCCCGAGAGGAGCTGCGGGCCGCGTTCGAGGTCGGGGAGGTGCTCCCTCCGTCCGGCATCTCGATCGCGGCCCACCTGATCGAACGCTGGTACGGCGAGCCCCTGCCGTCGGGCGTCGGCCGCCAGGGCTGACACCCGCGGACCGCGGGGCGCGCCGCACCGACGGCCGGTCAGACGCTGATCTTCGCCTTCACCTGCGCGAGCGAGGGGTTGGTCAGCGTCGAGCCGTCGGCGAACAGGACGGTCGGAACCGTCTGGTTGCCACCGTTGGCCTTCTCCACGAAGGCGGCCGACTCGGGGTCCTGCTCGATGTTGATCTCGTGGTAGGTGATGCCCTCGCGGTCCAGCTGGCTCTTCAGACGGCGGCAGTAGCCGCACCAGGTGGTGCTGTACATCGTCACAGTGCCCGACATCGGTCTCGGTGCTCCTTAAAGGGGTGAGGGGACGCTTGGCGCGGTTCCAGTGGTCCAACGTGCGGCCGGACCGCACCATTCCCGGGCCCGTCCCCCGCAATGCCGACCCGATGTGCGAAACGTCGCATTCCGCACCGGTCGTCGGTCGCCGGGCGCCGGACCGCGGGCGAGGCGTGGGCGAGGCCCGGCCCCGCCGTGGCCCGCCGGCCGCGGGGGTCAACGGTAGACGCCGGATGGACATCCGATGGCGGGCGGGGGACCGGTATTCGTATGACCGCGACCACTCACCTGTGGACAACCGGCTCAGGTGTCCCGGCGGACCTGGCAGCATGGCGGGGTGACACCAGCAACGCCTTCCACCCTCTTCCCGCCGGTCTCCGCGCCGAGCGAGTACGCGGCGACGCCGCGTGACGCCGACGCGGTGCTGGAGGGGCTCGACCCGGAGCAGCGCGAGGTCGCCCTCGCGCTGCACGGTCCGGTGTGCGTGCTGGCCGGCGCGGGCACGGGCAAGACCCGCGCCATCACCCATCGGATCGCCTACGGGGTGCAGGCGGGAATCCTCCAGCCCGCCAGTGTGCTCGCCGTCACCTTCACCAACCGCGCGGCGGGGGAGATGCGGGGGCGGCTGCGTCAACTCGGCGCCGCCGGCGTCCAGGCCCGCACCTTCCACTCCGCCGCGCTGCGCCAGCTCCAGTACTTCTGGCCGAAGGCGGTCGGCGGCGAGCTGCCCCGGCTGGTGGAGCGCAAGGCGCAGCTGGTCGCGGAGGCCGCCGCGCGCTGCCGGCTCCGGCTGGACCGCACCGAGCTGCGCGATGTGACCGGCGAGATCGAGTGGTGCAAGGTCACCCAGACCGTCCCCGAGGACTATCCGGCGGCCGCCGCCAGGGCGGGCCGCGAGGCCCCGCGCGACCCTGCCGAGATCGCCCGGGTGTACGCGGGTTATGAGGAGCTCAAGCGCGAGCGCGGCCAGATCGACTTCGAGGACGTGCTGCTGCTCACGGTGGCGGTGCTCCAGGACCGGCCCGACATCGCCGACCAGGTGCGCCGCCAGTACCAGCACTTCGTGGTGGACGAGTACCAGGACGTCAGCCCGCTCCAGCAGCGGCTGCTGGAGCTGTGGCTGGGCGACCGGGACAGCCTGTGCGTGGTCGGTGACGCCAGCCAGACGATCTACTCCTTCACCGGCGCCACCCCGGACCATCTGCTGGACTTCCGCCGGCGTCACCCCGGCGCCACGGTGGTCAAGCTGGTCCGTGACTATCGCTCCACCCCCGAGGTGGTGCACCTGGCCAACGGGGTGCTGGCCCAGGCGCGCGGCCGTGCCGCGGAGCACCGCCTGGAGCTGGTCTCGCAGCGCGAGCCGGGGCCCGCCCCCGGCTACACGGAATACGGGGACGAGCCCGCCGAGGCCGAGGGCGTCGCCCGGCGCATCCGGGCGCTGCTCGACTCCGGCGTCCGGGCCAGCGAGATCGCCGTGCTCTTCCGGGTCAACGCCCAGTCCGAGCTCTACGAGCAGGCCCTGGCGGACGCCGGGGTGCCCTACCAGCTGCGCGGCGCCGAGCGCTTCTTCGAGCGGCCCGAGGTGCGCGAGGCCGGGTTGCTGCTGCGCGGCGCGGCCCGCGCCGGGGCGGCGGACCCGACGCTGACGGAGGTGGACGTCCCCTCGCAGGTGCGGGCGGTGCTGGGCACCCGCGGCTGGTCGGCCGAGCCGCCGGCGGGCTCCGGCGCGGCCCGGGACCGCTGGGAGTCGCTGGCGGCGCTGGTACGGCTCGCCGAGGACTTCGTCCGGTCCAGGCCGCGGGCCACCCTCGCCGACCTGGTCGCCGAGCTGGACGAGCGGGCCGCGGCACAGCACGCCCCCACGGTGGAGGGTGTGACGCTCGCCTCACTGCACGCGGCCAAGGGCCTGGAGTGGGACGCGGTGTTCCTGGTCGGCCTCACCGAGGGCATGATGCCGATCACCTACGCCAGGACCGACGAGCAGATCGAGGAGGAGCGGCGACTCCTCTATGTAGGGGTCACCCGGGCGCGCCGCCATCTCTCCCTCTCCTGGGCCCTGTCACGGGCCCCGGGCAGCCGTGGCGGGCGGCGCCCCAGCCGTTTTCTGCACGGGCTGCGCCCGGGGACCGTGCCGGCGGGCGGCCGTGCCGCCTCCGCGGGCGGCCGAGGGGCGAGCCTGGAGTCGGGGGCGCCGTCCTCGGCCCACAGCCCCGGGGAGCGGGGCGGCGGGCCGCGCCGGCGCCGGGCGCCGGCGCGCTGTCGGGTGTGCGGCAGGACGCTGACCGACGCCGGCGAGATCAAGCTCATGCGCTGCGAGGACTGCCCCTGCGAGCTGGACGAAGGCCTCTATGAGCGGCTGCACGAGTGGCGGTCCGCGCGCGCCCGCGAACTGGGCCAGCCGGCCTACTGCGTCTTCACCGACAAGACACTGCTCGCGATCGCGGAGGCCGTTCCGGGAACCGAAGTGGAGCTTTCCGCCATCTCTGGTGTGGGGAGGCGGAAGCTCGACGCGTTCGGTGCCGAAGTCCTCGCGCTCTGTAGTGGCGAGACGCCCCGCGCAGACGAAAAGAACTCGCTGGAAAAATAGTTTGCGCACGCGGAGGCCGTACCCATAGCCTTCCGAGCAGGAGAGAACGAGCCTTTCGGGGCGCGTTCGAACCTGCTGTACTGCTGTACTGAAAGCCCCGTGGACTGGCTACGGCCAGCCCCCCGAGACGCCGAGAGGAGGCGGAGACAATGACCAGCTTCATCAAGACGATCAAAATGACCGATCGCCCGGTCATCGCCGCCTGCCCGCTCGACGCTTCGCGTTTCCGGGGCACCGGTCTGTCCTCCGTCCTGGAATCCGTCGTGAGTGAGCGACCGACCCAGGCACCTGAGGCAGTGACCACGGCGACGGCGCCCACCTATGCCTTTGCCTTCGCGGTGGCGGCCAATGGTGCCGGATCCCTGACGACCGTTCAGCAGCAGCACCCGATGTGGGCCTTCCGTGGGCTCAAACCCTGGAGTTATCGCACCTGATCCAGGATCAGGTCGGCACCTTCCAGGGCCGCGGAACCCCTACCGGGATCCGCGGCCCTTTTGATTTGCCACCAGCCCGGCCACCAGCCGGAACGAAGAGACGAGGAACACACCCGTGCAACTCAAGGCGCACACCCCGTCCGTATCGACCGACCTGATCCCCCCGCCTGACTCCTCGGAGGACCCCTTGACCTCGCTCACCGCCCTCACCGATCTCGATGACGCCATCGAGAACCTCGGCGTAGCCGTCCCGTGCCGTTCCTACGACCCGGAGGTCTTCTTCGCCGAGTCCCCGGAGGACGTGGAGTACGCCAAGTCGCTCTGCCAGACCTGCCCGCTCCGCGAGGCCTGCCTCGCCGGCGCCAAGGACCGCCGCGAGCCGTGGGGCGTCTGGGGCGGCGAGCTGTTCGTCCAGGGTGTCGTCGTGGCCCGCAAGCGGCCGCGTGGCCGCCCGCGCAAGAACCCGGTCTCGGCATGATCTCCGCCGGCACGATCGACCGCCCAGCGGCGCACGACCCGAAGAAGCAGGAACTGATCATGACGCCGTCCACTGACGAGCGATCCCCAGAAACCACCGCACGCACCACCACCGGCGTGATCGAGTCGCGCCAGAACAGGACCCGCGCCATGCAACTCATCCCAGAAGCTCTGGCTCGCGCACAGATGGAAGATCGTCTGCGGGAGGCCGACTCCCAACGCACGGCGCTCCGGCTGGTGACCGCCCGTCGGATGCAGCGCCGAGCCGAGCGCGCCTCGCGCCGCGCCCGCCGCGCTCTGGCGATGGCGGTCATGCACTGACCACCGGGGCGTTGACCTCCGGGACACCGACGTCGAGTCCCGGTGGGCACACCACCACACCCGCATACCCGAGGGCCGGTTCACGTGACCGGCCCTTCGGCCTCTCCTCCCCCCGAAGGGGGGTGATTGAGGGCGCGTTAGCACGGTCCCCACCACGGGCGGGGATATCGTCGCCAGGTGGACCAGAAGACGCATGACCCCGTGCCGTTGGAGTCCGAGAACCCGGTGTGCGCCCGCTGCGGCGCCGTCGCCGAGGGGACGCCGCTCACCTGGACCTGCTCCGTGGAGAACGGCACGCGCCGCTACTTCTGCGAAGACTGCGCCCGCGCCAACCTCCGGGCGATCGAGGGCCGTCTCGACTCCTCCTGGTGGTGAGGCGCGCCCCCGACCCTCCCGAGGCCGGAGGCGAGCCGCACCGCACCGCCGGTGCGTGAGCGGAGACGCCCAGGCCCGGGCGGCTCGGTCGGGGCCCTCAGGCGGATGCCCCCTCGGCCCGCGCCGGCCCGCCGTCCGCCGTGGCCCCCCGCTCGGCGTCCTCCGCCGCGTCCTCCGCGGGGCCCTCCGGGTCGGCTTCGTCGCCGTCCTCCCCGATCTCCTCGGCGGCGTCCTCCATCACGCCGTCGTCGCTGTCGTCCTCCGCCAGGAAGCCGGGCACCCAGTCCTCCAGCTCTCCCCGCATCCCCACCGTGGCGTCGAGTTGGCAGAGCACGCCGATGGTGCTGAGGCTGACCCGATGGATGAGCAGGTAGGACGGCGGCAGGTTGAGCTGGTTGCCCAGCTCGTACAGGGGGGACTTGCGGTCGGCCAGTCGCGCGGCCTGGCCGCGGATCCAGCCGCGCGTGAACGCGAACTCCTCCACCTGCGCGGGCTCGATGATGGGCAGCAGGTACGCCAAAAGGGCGTCGGGGTCGAGCTCGAACTTCTCCTTGACGAACCCCTCCTCCCGCATGAGCCGGTACACCGCGTCGGCCTCGCCGGCGAGCGCCAGCCGCAGGGCGATGCCGATGGTCGGGGGAAGCCCCTCGGAAAGCCGGTCCACCGTGCCGAAGTCCAGGACGCCCAGCCTCCACTTCTCGGCCGGACCGTCCGGGGCGTCGGAGGTCAGCAGCCGGAAGTTGCCCGGATGCGGATCGGCGTGGAGCAGCCCGGTGCGGGACACCCCGGAGAAGAGGAAGCGGGTCAGCAGCTGTCCGGCCCGGTTCCGCTCCTCCGGCGTGCCCTCGGCTATCACCTGGGAGAGCGGCGTGCCCTCCATCCACTCGGTGATCAGCACCTGGTCGCCCTGGTGCACCACGTCCGGGACCAGGACGTCGGGGTCGTCGGCGAACTCCTCCGCGTAGGCCCGCTGGGCCTGCGCCTCCAGGCCGTAGTCGAGCTCCTCGGACACCCGGTCGCGGAGCTCGGCGATGAGCGGCTTGAGGTCCATGCCGGGCACCAGCGGCCCCAGCACCTTGGCGAAGCGACTCAGTTGGTTCAGGTCCGACAGCAGCGCCTCGCCCGCTCCCGGGTACTGCACCTTGACCGCGACCTCGCGCCCGTCGTGCCACACCGCGCGATGCACCTGGCCGATCGAGGCCGCCGCGGCGGGCTTGTCGCTGAACTCCAGGAACAGCTCGCGCCAGTTCGGGCCGAGCCGCTCCGACAGGGCGGTGTGCACCGTACGGGCCGGCATCGGCGGCGCCGCCTCCTGGAGCTTGGTCAGAGCGGCGCGGTAGGGCCTGGCGATCTCCTCGGGCAGCGCCGACTCGAAGACCGACATCGCCTGGCCCAGCTTCATCGCACCCCCCTTCAGCTCGCCGAGGACCTTGAACAGCTGCTCCGCCGTGCGCTGTTGCAGCTCTCGGGCGACGATCTCCGCCGACCGGCCGCCGATCCGCTTACCGAGACCCCAGGTGGCACGCCCGGCGAAGCCGAGTGGCAGCGAGGCCAACTTGGCGGTACGGGTGATCGCCTTGCGCGGAAGATCAGTCATGCGCCCCTCCAACTACCTGCAACCGAGCCATCCCGGGGAACGGCACCCCCGGGTCCCGTCGCCCACCCAGCGGACGCCGGTCACCCGGCCATTGTTGCGTGCGGCGTCCGAGAGCCTGCGGGATATCCCCCATCCCCTGACATCGCCGCTCCGCAGCCACACTCCGGATGGGCCTCGAACGGGCGTGGATGCCAGGCGGCAGCGGGCATCGGCAGCTCCAACCGGGCACCGGCGCTGGCAGGAAGCTGACCGTCGAGAAAGCCCAAGGCGTGGACCGCGGCGAACCCCGCGACCACCGTCGCCAGCGCCGTGTCACAGGCCGGAGCGGCGGGACGGCGGCCCGAACGCCACTGGGCGACCATCCGGGGCCAGTCCGACTCCCGCTCCGCGGACCTCGCGGCCACACACCCGGCGCAGGGGGTGCTGCCCGGCAGCACCAGCGGCCCCACGACCCCGGTCGCCTCGATGACCCCCGCGTAGAGATGCGGGATTCCCGCGGCGATGAGCGGCTCGGCCTCGGCCGGGTCCGGCGCGTACGCCGCGAGCCCGTCGCGGGGCGCGATCACCACCAGCGTCAGGCCCGGTTCGCCGGCGGTGTCCCGGCGCCGAGCCGCGGGCACCGTCCGGCGCGCCCGGTCCTCGGGGGCGGCCCGACGCACCATCCGCCGCGCCGCCGCATCCCGCCGCTCGCCGATGTCCTCGGCGGTCAGCCCGCCGGGCGCCACGTCCCAGGGTTCGACCCGGCCGCCGTCCATCACCTCGACCCGGCCCACGCCGGAGGCCGAGAGGACCGCCGCGACCGCCGCGCCGACCCGGCCGGCGCCCTTGACCCGCACCCGCATCTCCCGCCGCGCGGCCAGCGCCCGCAGCGCCGCGCCCGGGACGGGGTGCAGCACCGACAGCGAGGCCAGGTCGGGGCGCAGCCGCTCCAACACGCCGCGCCGCTCCCGCAGCGCCTGCGCCGCCGCCCCGCCGCCCGTCGGGTCGTCGAGCAGCCCGGCCGCGGCCAGCCGCTCCACCAGCGCGTCGGCCCGCCCCTCGGGCAGCCCCATCGCCCGTGCCTCCTCCCGCAGCAGCGGCAGCCCGCGGGTGCCGTCGAGCAGTTCGAGGAAACAGCCGGTGGCGGTGTCCAGCGGCCCCAGCACCACGGCGTGCGCCGGGGCCACCCCGAACCGCACCGTGTCCCGGCTTCGCCAGCCGCGCCGCAGCGCGGGCTTGAGCATCGGATGCATGACCGTGATCCCCCGTCCCCCTCGGGCGGATCCGCCGGTGTCCCCAGCGGATCCGCGTCGCGCCACGGCGGCGCCACGCCCACAGCATGCGCGCCCCGCCGCCCACGCCGCCCGGAGTTATCCACAGCCGCGCGCATTAGTCGTACGAACGTGGGCGGGTGGCGGTCGGCCCGGCCACGGCGTGCGGGGCGGGACTTCCGCCACCGTCAGCGGGTAACGTCGGGGCGTGCCCGCCGACCCTTCCCCTCGCCTCGCCGGCGAGACGCCCCCGGACCGTGCGGCGCCGCCACCGCCCGGCGCCCCGAGCCCGCAGGCCCGCGGCTCCCGCGCGAGCGCGGTCGAGGTCCGCAGAAGCTCCCGGCGCCGCCGGACGGTCTCGGCGTACCGCGAGGGCGACCGCACCGTGGTCCTCATCCCGGCCCGCATGTCGGAGGCGGAGGAGCGGCGCTGGGTGGGCGTGATGCTCGACAAGCTCGCCGCCCAGGAGAGCAAGCGGATGCTGGGCGACACGGAGCTGGCCGACCGCGCCGAGCGGCTGTCGGACCAGTACCTCGGCGGTCGGGCCCGGCCCGCCACCGTCCGCTGGGTGACCAACCAGAACACCCGCTGGGGCTCGTGCACTCCGGCCGAGGGCAGCATCCGCCTCTCCCACCGGCTCCAGGGCATGCCGGAGTACGTCGTGGACTACGTGCTCCTCCACGAACTCGCGCATCTGCTGGTGCCCGGTCACGGTCCGGACTTCTGGCGGCTTCTGGAGCCCTATCCGCGCACCGAGCGGGCGCGCGGCTATCTGGAGGGCGTGGTGGCCGCGGGCAGGCTGCCGCACCTCCCCGCCGCGCGCCGCGAGTAGCGGCGGAGACGCGACCCGCGCGGTCGGCGCGCGCGTTCCAGGCGGACGCCCGCCCGGGCCGACGGCCGGCGCCGGGGCCGCTCCCTGGCAACGCCCGGGACCGGCGCCTCGGCTGACGCCCGGCTGGTCCCGGAGACGCCCGCGCGCCTCGCGCCGGGTGCCGTCCCCAGCGGGCCGAGGACGCCCGCGCCCAGCGGGCCGAAGACGCCCGCCCCCAGCGGGCCGAGGACGCCCGGGACCGGTGCCCGCGCCCGGCCGGTCCCGGAGACGCCCGCGCGCCTCGCCCCGGGTGCCGTCCCCAGTGGGCCGAGGACGCCCGCGCCCGGCGCCCCGGCTGACGCCCGGCTGGTCCCGGAGACGCCCGCGCGCCTCGTGCCGGGGTACCGCTCCCCAGCGGAGCCCGAAGACGCCCGCGCCCTGCTCAACCCAGCTGCCCCTGCCCGCCCCGCCCATCGCGGCTGGTCCTGCCCATCTCGGCCACCGCACCGGTCCCGCCCCGGGCGCCGCTCCCGCCCCCCTCGACTGCCGCCTCCGGCCCGCCCCGGAGGTGGCTCGCGCCCCGCCAGTGGGGGCGCGTCACGCCAAGGAACGGCGTGCGTCGACCGCCTGAGCGGCGCTTACGGCGTGGGCGGACGGCGCGCACGGCTCGACGGGCAGGAACCGAGCCCCCTCGCCCCGGCGTCGCTCACAGTCGGCGGCAGCGGTTAGCCTGGCGCGCAATGCACTCACCGGTTCGGGATGGGGGACGGTCGTAACGTATGGCCAGGGAATTCCAGCGCGGCCACAAGGCCAAGATCAGTGACCTGACAGCCGGGAGGGACCTGTACGTCGGTGTGCAGATCGCCGGGCCCGGGCTCACCTTCGACATCAGCTGCTTCGGACTCGACGCCGACGAGCGGCTCTCCGACGACCGGTACTTCATCTTCTACAACCAGCCCAAGTCCCCCGAAGAGGCGATTCAGCAGCTCGGGCCGCAGGCGGGCGACGCCGAGTCGTTCCGGGTCACCCTCGACGGCATCCCGTCCCACATCCACAAGCTGTCCTTCACGGCGACGCTGGACGGCGAGGGCCAGATGTCGCAGATCGGCCCCGGCTACATCCGGGTCGTCGCGGGTGGCGAGGAGGTCGTGCGGTACTCCTTTACCGGAGCGGAGTTCAGCACCGAGCGAGCCGTGATGCTCGGCGACTTCTACCTCAAGGACGTATGGCGCTTCGCCGCCGTGGGCCAGGGCTTCGACGGCGGCCTGGACGCGCTGCTGCGGAACTTCGGCGGCGAGGTCGCCGAGGAGGAGCCCACGCCGGCGCCCGAACCGGCCGGCGCCCCCGGCTTCGCCCCGCCGGGCCAGCCCACTCCCGCGCCGTCCTTCGCGCCGCCGGGTGCCGCCGCGCCCCCGCAGCCCGCCCCGCCGCCGCAGCCGACCCCCGACTTCGGCCCGCCGCCAGGCGCGACCGCGCCGCAGCCGGCTCCGCCGGTGCCGCCGGCCCCGCAGCCGGCGGCCGCGCAGGGCTTCGCGCCGCCGCCGGGCAGCACCCCGCCGCCGGCCGCGCCGCCGCAGCAGGGCACCCCGCAGCAGGTGCACACGGCGCCGACCCTCGTCGGGCCGCTGACGCCGCCCGGCGGCACCGTTCCGCCGGCCGGCCAGCCCGGCCAGCCGCCGCAGTACGGCCACGGCGCGCCCGCCCAGCCGGCGTACGGGCAGCAGTCCGGCCAGTACCCGGCCCAGCCCGGCCCGTACGGCCAGCCGGGCCAGCCCGGCCAGTTCCCGGGCCAGCAGCCCGGCATGGCCCCGCCCGGGATGCCGCCGCAGGGCATGGCCCCGCCCGGCATGCCCCCGCAGGGGGCGGCCCCGCAGGGCGCCGCCGCGCCCGGTGTGCAGGCCGCGCTCGCCAAGTACCGCGAGGCGCCCACCGGCCAGCGCTGGACCTCGCAGAACCCCAAGTTGGTCCGCGTCGACCTGAGCATCGGCGGCCAGCCCGTGCTGGCCCGGCAGGGCTCCATGGTGCTGTACCAGGGCAAGGTCGACTTCGGCTACAAGGGCGCGGGCTTCCGCGGCCGGATCGTGGGCAACTCCACCGGCCAGGAGATGCAGCTGATGCGCTGCTCCGGCTACGGTCAGGTCTTCCTCGCCGAGAACGCCGCGGAAGTCCACCCGATCGAGCTCCAGGGCGAGGCCATCTGCGTCTCCGCCGAGAGCGTGCTCGCCTTCGACGAGTCGCTCCAGTACGAGGTGCGCAGGATCGAGGGCCACGGCATCCCCGGCGGCGCGCTGTTCACCATGCAGTTCCAGGGCACCGGCACCCTCGTCGTCAAGACCCAGGGCACCCCGGTCGTGCTGCCGGTCACCCCGACCACCTTCGCGGACAGCAACGCCATCGTCGCCTGGTCCGCCGGCTCGCAGGTGATCATCTCCAGCCAGGTCAGGCTGCGCCGCACGTCCTACCCGGGCCACACCGGGGAGGCCGTGAACCTCCAGTTCCGGGGTGCCCCCGGAAACTTCATCGTCGTCCAGCCCTACGAGGTCTGAGGGAGCCCGTCATGGACCAGCAAATGATCGCGGGCTACGCCCCGACCCCGGTGGCCGCCCGCATGGAGAACCACGGCAGCAGCATGCTCAAGGTCGCCATGCGGAGCGGCCAGGACCTGTTCGCGCGGACCGGCTCGATGGTGGCGTACGAGGGCTTCGTCCAGTACGAGCCGAACCCGCCCGCCGTGCGCCAGATGGCCTCCCAGTGGCTCACCGGCGAGGGCGCCCCGCTCATGAAGTGCAGCGGTGACGGGCTGCTCTACCTCGCCGACTACGGCGCGGACGTCGTCTGCGTGAACCTCAACGGCGACTCGCTCTCCGTCAACGGCACCAACCTGCTCGCTTTCGACGCGCACCTCCAGTGGGGCGTCCAGCGGGTCAAGGGCATGGCCAAGTTCGCCGGACAGGGCCTGTTCAACGTGGCCGTCTCGGGCACCGGCTGGGTCGCGCTCACCTCGCGCGGCACGCCGATCGTCGTCGACTGCGGGCGCGGCGAGGACGAGACGTACGTGGACCCGGACGCGCTCGTCGCCTGGTCCACCAGCCTCAAGATGAAGGGCAAGCGCAGCTTCAAGGCCTCGTCGATGATCGGCCGGGGCAGCGGCGAGGCGTACCAGCTCGGCTTCTCCGGGCAGGGCTTCGTCGTCGTGCAGCCCAGCGAGGACAGTACCGACCGGCTCCGGGCCCGGGGCTGAGGGGGAGCGAACCACACCATGCAGAGCCCGCTTTTCGCCCACACCGAGAACCAGTCGCAGGACCGGTACGCGATCCAGAACCCGCAGCTGCTGCGGGTCACCCTCAGCGGCCACGAGGACGTCCTGGCTCGCAAGGGGGCCATGGTCGCCTACCAGGGGCTGATCGAGTTCGACGCCGAGTTCCAGACCCAGTCGCAGCGGCGTGCCCGCGCCAACACCGGCGAGGGCCTGGACCTGATGCGCTGCTCGGGCCAGGGGAGCGTCTACTTCGCCAATCTCGCCCAGTACATCCACATCGTGGACGTCGACCGGGACGGGCTGACCGTCGACAGCGCCTACGTGCTGGCGCTGGACTCCACCCTGCACTGGGAAGTGATCGCGGTGGACAGCCAGTTCGGCATCTCAGGCTCCGGCAAGTACAACCTCAACATCTCCGGGCAGGGCAAGGTCGCCCTGATGACCTCCGGTCAACCGCTGGTTCTCCAGGTCACGCCGGACAAGTACGTCAACGCCGACGCCGACGCGATCGTCGCCTGGTCCAGCTCGCTGCGGGTCCAGATGCAGGCCCAGACGCACTCCTCGGGCGTGTGGCGGCGACGGGGGAACACCGGCGAGGGCTGGGAGCTCAGCTTCCTGGGCCAGGGCTACGCGCTCGTCCAGCCCAGCGAGCAGCTCCCGCCGCAGAACGCGACGATCGGCCAGGGGGCGGCCGCCCAGTTCGGCATGGGCCAGCAGGGCGCCCGGGGCCAGAACCAGGGCAACGTCTGGAGCTGATCGTTCCACCGACGCCCGAGGCGTACGTGTAAGGGGCGGCCTCCCAGGGAGGCCGCCCCTTACACATGCCTGGGCGGGCGGTGCGGCCGGCGCCGCTACAGCGCCGCGCGCGCCGCCTCGGTCAGCAGGACGACCGACGTGTCGGCCACGCCCGCCACCTCGTCGTAGTCGAACCAGCGCAGGTCGAGGGACTCATCGCTGATCGCCTCGGCGGCGCCGGGCGGCGCCACCGCCGCGTACTGCACGTCCAGGTGCCAGTTGCAGGGCGCCGGGATGGGGTGGCGGTCCAGCCGCACCGGCCCGACGGGCAGCAGGGAGAGGCCCTGGATGCCCGACTCCTCGGTGGCCTCGCGCAGCGCCGCGTCCGCCAGGGTGGCGTCGCCGGGCTCGCAGTGCCCGCCCATCTGGAGCCACATGCGCAGCTTCCGGTGCAGGGTGAGGAGCACGCGCCCGCGCGAGGGGTCGATCACCAGCGCGCTGGCGGTGATGTGCCCCGCCTCACAGGCCTTCCACATCCCGTCCGCGTGGCCGGCCAGGTGGTCCAGGTAGAGCTCGCGCAGCTCTGGCTGGCCCGGGAACCCGCGGAGCACCAGGGCGGCGTCTTCATGCAGGCTCACCGGGCGTCGTCGCCCTCGCCGTCCCGGCCCTCGCCCTGGGCGCCACGGGTGTCCGAGTCGTCGGCGGCCGGCTTGGCCGTGCCGCCGCTCTGGGCCGCCTCGCCGAGCATCTTGTCCAGCTCGGAGAAGTCCAGATGCTCGCGGTGGACGAAGCCGTCCGGGTCGTCGAGGTCCTGGGCGGTCGGCAGCATGTCCGGGTGCTCCCAGAGCCCGTCGCGCCCCTCCATGCCGCGGGCGTCGGTCAGCGAGGCCCACAGCCGGGAGGCGTCGCGCAGCCGTCGCGGCCGCAGCTCCAGGCCGATCAGCGTGGCGAAGGTCTGCTCGGCGGGGCCACCGGTGGCCCGACGGCGGCGCAGCGTCTCGCGCAGCGCGTCGGCGGCGGGCAGGTGCGGGGCGGCGGCCGCGTGGACCACCGCGTCGACCCAGCCCTCCACCAGCGCCAGGGCGGTCTCCAGCCGCGCCAGGGCCGCCTTCTGCTCCGGGGTGTCCTGCGGCTGGAACATGCCCTGCTGCAGCGCCTCCTGGAGCTGCTCGGGGTGGGTCGGGTCGAGCTGGCCGACCGCGTCCTCCAGCTTGGCGGTGTCGACCTTGATCCCGCGCGCGTAGCCCTCGACGGCGCCGAACAGGTGCGAGCGCAGCCACGGCACATGGGCGAACAGCCGCTGGTGGGCGGCCTCGCGCAGCGCCAGATAGAGCCGCACCTGGTCCTCGGGGATGCCCAGACCGGACCCGAAGGCGGCGATGTTCACCGGCAGCAGGGCCGCCTTGCCGGCCGGGCCCAGCGGCAGCCCGACGTCCGTGGAGCCGACCACCTCGCCGGCCAGCACGCCCAGTGCCTGCCCGATCTGGCTGCCGAACATCGCGCCGCCCATGGACCGCATCATGCCGAGCAGCGGGCCCGCCATGGCCTGCATCTCCTCGGGCAGCACATCGCCCATGGCCGAGCCGACCCGCTCCGCGACCGGGTCCACCAGGTCCTTCCAGACCGGCAGCGTCGCCTCGATCCACTCCGCGCGGCTCCAGGCCACCGCCGTGCCGGAGCCGGACGGCAGCGAGGTCACCCCGTCCAGCCACAGGTCGGCGAGGCGCACGGCCTCCTCCACCGCGGAGCGCTCGGCGGCCCCGACGCTGGCGTCCTTGGAGCCGTCGGCGGTGCCCTGGGCGACCGTCTGCCGGGCGATGTCCTTGGCCATGTCCCAGTTCACCGGGCCACCCTCGTAGGAGAGCATCTGGCCCAGCTGCTGGAAGGCGGCGCCCAGGTCGCCGGGGTTGAGCGAGCCGAACATCGCGGCGAAGGGGTTGTCCGCGCCGCCGGCACCGCCGGCGCCGAACCCGAACGGATTCTGCGGGCTCGGGCCGCCGCTCTGGCCGTCCTTCTTCTTACCGTTGTCGCCGTCCTCCGGCTCCTCCGGCGGAAGGCCGAATCCGAATGGGGTGTCACTCACGGGTTTCCTCGGCTCGTAGGGCCGCCGGCTCCGGCCGGCGGCGAATGCCCGACATCACCACCCAGCGTAGACACCTCGCCGGTTTCCGGGCTCGGTGCTCCGCCGATCCATGGCCTGCGGCAGGATGGACGTCACCTCGTACGTACGCGTCATCGCGTGTGTACTGAAGACAACCGCTGGAGTCGCCCGGTGAGTTCCCCAGACCGAGAAGTTCGCGCAGCGCGAAACGATACGGCCCACGCCGCCCGCCGTCCCGTCGTGGCGGTGACCGGAGCCGCGTCCGGGGTCGGAGCACTGCTCACGCAGCGGCTCGCCGAGTCCGCGGAGGTCAAGCAGGTCCTGGCCATCGACGAGCGGCGCGGTGAGGCGCTCACCGCCCACTGGCACGTCCTGGACGTGCGCGACCCGGCCATCGCGGACAAGCTGCGCGGCGCCGACGTGGTGGTCCACCTCGCCGTCGACCTGGATCTGGGGACCGACGCGGCCGCGCGGACCGCGTACAACGTGCGCGGCACCCAGACGGTGCTGACGGCCGCCGCGGCCGCCGGGGTGCGCCGGGTGGTGCTGTGCACCTCGGCGATGGTCTACGGCGCGCTGGCCGACAACGATGTTCCGCTCGCCGAGGACGCCGAGCTGCGGGCCACCGCCGAGGCCACCGGCGTCGGGGACCTGCTGGAGATAGAACATCTGGGACGCCGCGCACCGCGTGCGCACCCGGGGCTGAACGTCACCATCCTCCGGCCGGCGATCCTCGTCGGCGGCACGGACACCGCGCTCACCCGCTACTTCGAGTCCCCGCGCCTGCTGGTCGTCGCCGGATCCCGCCCCACCTGGCAGTTCTGCCATGTGGAGGACCTGGTCAGCGCCCTGGAGTACGCGGCGCTGGAGAAGGTCGAGGGCGAGCTGGCGGTGGCCTGCGACGGCTGGCTGGAGCAGGAGGAGGTCGAGGAGCTCTCCGGCATCCGGCGCATGGAGCTGCCGTCGGCCGTCGCGCTGGGGGCCGCCTCCCGGCTGCACCGGCTCGGGCTGACCCCGTCACCGGCCGGCGACCTCGAGTACACCATGCACCCCTGGGCGGTCAGCGGCAGCCGCCTGCACGCGGCGGGCTGGCGGCCCAAGTGGACGAACGAGGAGGTCCTCGCCGAGCTGCTGGAGGAGGTCTCCGGACGACACACGGTCGCCGGTCGCCGGCTGGGTCGCAAGGACGCCACCGCCGCGGGGGCCGCCGGAGCGACCGTCGCGCTGCTGGGCACCGCGGCGCTGGTGCGCCGGGCCCGCAAGGCACGCCGCCGCATCTGATCCGCGAGCCGGCGTCCGGTCCGCGAGCCGACGTCCGGTCCGCTAGCCCCTCTCCGAGGCGCGAGCCCGTCCCGGGGGCGCCTGGTGAAAGTCGGATTCCGCGATACGGTATTCCGATCGCGAGAACGGGTGCGGCACGATGGACCCCATGGCACACACGTACGACCACCCCGGTGAGCGGGCGGCAGACGACCCGATACGGCTCCTCGCGATCCGTGACACCCCGCTGTCGGTGGACGAGGTCTTCGGGGCGGTCGGTGACGCCGCCGCGGGCGGTACCGCGCTCTTCGTCGGGACCGTGCGTGACCACGACGGCGGCGCCGGGGTCGCCGGGCTCGGCTACTCCGCCCATCCCACGGCCGAGGCCGAGCTGCGCCGCGTCGCCGAGAAGGTGGCGGCCGACTTCCCGGTGCGCGCGCTGGCCGCCGTCCACCGGGTCGGCGATCTCACCATCGGCGATCTGGCGGTCGTGGTGGCGGTCTCCTGCCCGCACCGCGCGGAGGCGTTCGCCGCCTGCCGCCGCCTGATCGACGACCTCAAGCGCGAGGTCCCGATCTGGAAGCACCAACACTTCTCGGACGGCACAGAAGAATGGGTCGGCGCGTAGCGCCCTTCGTTGGGGGGTGGTGGTCGGGCGACGGGTGGGCGGGTCGGCGCGTAGCGCCTCGTTGGGGGGTGGTGGTCGGGCGACGGGTGGGCGGGTCGGCGCGTAGCGCCTCGTTGAGGGGTGGTGGTCGGGCGACGGGTGGGCGGGTGGGCGCGTAGCGCTTCGAGGGTCGGCGTGGGCGCGTAGCGCCTCGTTAGGGGGCGCGCGACGATCGGGCGGGTGGGCGCGTAGCGCCTCGTTGTGGTACTGCCTTCTTAGGGGCGGTTCCACGCCCGGCGTGGGGCGTTTTCGGGGGTGCCGCCGGTGAGGGAGCAGGGGCGTGGTGTGCGGTTGCGTAACACGTACCCTGGCGTGAGCGTTGAGCTGGCGGAGGATTAATCTGCTCATCTGTCAGGAGCTCTTGGGTAAGGGGTCGGGAGGCCGCTGTGGCTGCGCTTCTCTGGTTGCTCATTCCGGTCGCGGCCGCGGGGATCGCCGCGGTATACGCGAGCTGGGCCACGCGCAACCGGAAGACCGGGGACGGCGCCGAGCTGGCCGGTTATGAGCGGTTCCGCGAGGCGATGCAGCGGACGCATTCCGGTTCCGACGCCCTCTGAAGCGACGTCTCAGCCGGCGGCTCCACGGATCACGCCCCGCGCGGCCGGCACCCGCCGCCGCCCCTGCCCCGGGGGCCCCGGACGGACCGGCCCCGAAGGTGGACCGTCATGGCCGTCCCGTACTGTCGTTCCATGCCACGCCGCACCGCGACGATGCTCGCCTCCCTTCTGATGCTGATCGCGCTGCTGTGCGCGGGGCTGCTGATCCCCGTGCCGTACGCGGAGATGTCGCCGGGGCCCACGTACGACACCCTGGGTGAGCACGACGGCGAGCGGGTGCTCCAGATCAACGGGCGCAAGACGTACGAGTCGCGGGGCAACCTCAACATGACGACGGTCCGCGTGACCGGCGCCGACTACAAGATGAACCTCTTCGAGGCGCTCTACGGCTGGGCATCGGACGAGGACCTGGTGGTCCCGCGCGACACCATCTACCCGAAGAACAAGACAGCGGAGCAGGTGGATCAGGAGAACGCCGAGGAGTTCACCCAGTCCCAGGACAGCGCCAAGGTCGCGGCGCTGCGGGAGCTGAAGATCAAGGTCACCGAGCACGTGGTGGTGCAGTCCGTGTTCAAGGGCACCCCCGCCGAGGGCAAGCTGCACGCCGGTGACCTGATCAAGGCCGTCGACGAGAAGCCGGTGCGGCGGCGCGACGAGGTCGCCAAGCTGATCGCGGAGCACAAGCCCGGCGAGAAGGTGGTCGTCTCCGTGATCCCGGCCAAGGCGGCCGCCGAGGCGCGGAAGAACGGCAAGGAGCCGAACGCCGAGGACGCGGTCTCGGTCACTCTCACCACCGCGAAGGACGACCGTGACGACCGCGCGATAGTCGGCATCGCCCCCGGGGTCGACTACACGCTGCCGTTCCGGATCGACATCAAGCTGGCGGACGTCGGCGGACCCAGCGCCGGTCTGATGTTCGCGCTCGGCATCGTCGACAAGCTCACGCCGGAGGACCTGACCGGCGGCAAGTTCATCGCGGGCACCGGCACCATCGACCCGGACGGCAAGGTCGGCCCGATCGGCGGCGTCGAGATGAAGACCGTGGGCGCGCGGAGCAAGGGCGCCGAGTACTTCCTGACCCCCAAGGACAACTGCGCGGCGGCGGCCAGGGACACCCCCGGCGGCCTCACCCTGGTGAAGGTCGACACCATCGACGACGCGGTGAAGGCCCTGCGGAACATCAGCGAGGGCGACACCGAGGAGCTCCCGAGCTGCACCAAGGGCTGAGGCCCTGAGTCCCGAGCCCTCGCCGCGGCCCGTGGGGAACAGCCCCCCGCCGCGGCCCGTGGGGAACAGCCCCCGCAGCGGCCCCGGGAAGCAGCCCCGCGGGGCTGACGCGGCCGGCCGTCGGCCCGCCGCGTCGGCCCGTCGCACCGGGCGGCCGGCTACTCCTCGAACGTCGCCGACAGCGCCTCGGCCAGCCCCGGCACCAGGTCCGGTCCGGTGAGCACCTCGGTCGGCGAGTCCTTCTCCCGCAGCCGCACGGCCGACTCGCGGGTCCCGTCGCGCAGCACGGCGACCGTCATGCGGACCTCCTTGCGCTCCGGGTGCTTGGCGACCCAGCGGGCCAGCTGCGCCTGGTTCAGGCCCTCGGGCATCGAGCCCTCGGCGGTCGGCGGCAGCATCAGCCGCTCCACGGTCAGCGCGCAGCCGACGACCGCGTCGGGCCAGGCGATGGTGGCGAGGAACTCGTC
This sequence comes from Streptomyces sp. SAJ15, assembly GCF_007595705.1. Taxonomy (GTDB): domain Bacteria; phylum Actinomycetota; class Actinomycetes; order Streptomycetales; family Streptomycetaceae; genus Streptomyces. The sequence continues at coordinate 739,518 of NZ_NISY01000001.1, forward strand.
CAGCTGGGCGCCGGCGGGCAACTCGTCCTGTTCGATCGGGGTGAGCGAGGCGGCGGGGCTCTGGCCCGCCGTCTCCTCGTCCAGGCCGAGCTGGGCGGCGAGCGCGGGTTCCTGCGCGCGCAGCCGGGCGGTGTCGACGAGCGCGAAGAGCCGGGCGGGCTGGTCCCAGCCCAGGCCGGAGGCGTAGTCGTCGATCTCCAGCACGGCACGGGTCAGCGGGCTCGCGGCCATCGGCGTCGAGCCGGGGGAGGACTCGGAGGAGGCATCGGAGGATGCCGCGGGGTCGGGAAGGTTGGACATGGGCAATATCGTGCCTTGATCGGACCCGAAAACGGGAACTGGGTAAAGCCTGAGTAAGTTGCACCAGTGGGCCCTACTATCTCGGGTCTCGCTCGACTGAGCTCTATCGACATCGAATCTTCGAGGTGCGCACCTTGGCTTTCCAGATGCCGGACCGCGGCGGAGGCCCCACGGGGCCACGGATCAGAGTCGGCCGACCGTCCCGGCGCGTCCGGACCTTGCTCCTGACCCTGGGTGTGCTGGCCGTGCTGGCGATGCTCTTCGTCATGTTCGCCGGGTTCTGGACGGACTGGCTGTGGTATCGCTCGGTCCACTACTCGTCGGTCTTCACCACCACCCTGTGGACCAAGATCGGCTTGTTCTCGGTCTTCGGCCTGCTGATGGCGCTGGCCGTGGGCTTCAACATCTGGTTGGCCCACCGGCTGCGTCCGCCGCTGAGCGCGATGTCGCTGGAGCAGCAGAACCTGGACCGCTACCGCATGGGCATCGCGCCCTACAAGACCTGGGTGCTGGTGGCGGTCAGCGCGATCGTCGGCCTGATCGCCGGCGCGTCCGCGTCCGGCCAGTGGCGCACCTGGCTGCTGTATGCCAACGGCGTCAAGTTCGGCGAGAAGGACCCCCAGTTCCACAAGGACGTGTCCTTCTTCGCGTTCGACCTGCCCTGGTACCGCTTCCTGCTGAGCTTCGGCTTCGCCGCCGCGGTGCTGTCGCTGATCGCCGCCGCCCTGGTGCACTACCTCTACGGCGGGCTGCGCATCACCAGCCCCGGCTCCCGCGCGACGGGGGCCGCCACCGGCCACCTTTCGGTGCTGCTGGGCATCTTCGTCGCCCTCAAGGCGGTCGCGTACTGGCTCGACCGGTACGGCCTGGCGGTCAAGGAGAGCGACTTCAAGGCCACCGACAGCTGGACCGGCCTCCGCTATGTGGACGCCAACGCCTATCTGCCGGCCAAGACGATCCTGTTCTGCATCGCGGTGATCTGCGCGGGGCTGTTCTTCGCGACCCTGTGGCGGCGCACCTGGCAGCTGCCGGTGATCGGCTTCGGGCTGATGGTCCTCTCGGCGGTGCTGATCGGCGGGCTGTACCCGGCGATCGTGCAGAAGTTCCAGGTCCAGCCGAACGAGCAGGCCAAGGAAGCGCCGTACATCAAGAAGAACATCGAGGCCACCCGTAAGGCGTACGGCATCGACGACGCCGAGGTGAAGGACTACGCCGGCCAGGGCACGAGCGACGACAAGACGAAGCTCCGGGCGGCCGCCGAGTCGGCGGCCAGTTACCGGCTGCTCGACCCGAACATCATCTCGCCGACGTTCCAGCAGCTGGAGCAGAAGCGGAAGTACTACCAGTTCCCGGCGACCCTGGACGTCGACCGCTACGACGGCCAGGACACGGTCGTCGGTCTGCGCGAGCTCAACATCAAGGGCATCCCGAAGCACAACTGGATCAACGACCACTTCACCTACACCCACGGCTTTGGCGTGATCACGGCCAAGGGCACCTCCACGGACGCCAACGGCTCCCCGAACTTCACCGAGTCCGGGCTGCCGACCAGGGGTGACCAGAAGACGTACCAGCAGCGGATCTACTACGGCGAGAAGACCGAGCAGTACTCGATCGTCGGCGGTCCGCAGAAGGAGCTGGACTACGAGGCCAACGGCGAGAAGACCACCAGCTTCAAGGGCAAGGGCGGGGTCGACCTCTCCAACCCGGTCAACCGCGCGGCGTACGCGCTGACCTTCGGCGAGCCGCAGATCCTCTACTCGGGCGCCATCGGCAAGGGTTCGAAGATCCTCTACAACCGCACGCCCAAGGAGCGCGTCGAGGCGGTCGCCCCGTGGCTGACCATCGACGGCGACGCCTACCCGGCGGTGATCGACGGCCGGATCCAGTGGATCGTCGACGCCTACACCACCACCAACGGCTACCCGTACGCGTCCCGCACGACGCTGGGGGACACCACGGCCGACTCGCTGACCGACGGGCAGCGTGAGGTGGTCGCGCAGCAGAACAAGGTCAACTACATCCGCAACTCGGTGAAGGCGACCGTCGACGCCTACGACGGCACGGTCAACCTCTACGAGTGGGACACCGAGGACCCGGTCCTCAAGACCTGGAAGAAGGCGTTCCCGGGCACGGTCAAGTCCAAGGACGAGATCAGCGACAGCCTGATGGAGCACCTGCGCTACCCGCAGGACCTGTTCAAGGTCCAGCGTGAGCTGCTCACCCGCTACCACGTCACCAACCCGACGCAGTTCTACAGCGGCAGTGACGCGTGGCAGGTGCCGAACGACCCGACCACCACCCGTGGCGACAGCGCCGTTCCGCCGTACTACCTGAGCATGAAGATGCCCGGGCAGGCCGAGCAGAAGTTCTCGCTGACGACGACCTTCACGCCCAGCGGGCGCCCCAACCTGGGGGCGTTCATGGCGGTCGACGCCGATGCCGCCAGCAACGACTACGGCAAGATAAGGCTGTTGCGGGTCACCAAGGACGTGGACGGCCCGGAGCAGGTGCAGAACAAGCTCAACAGCCTGAACAAGGTGGCCACTTTCGTCCGCGACCTCAAGGGCGCCGACTCCAGCATCGCCTACGGCAACATGCTGACCGTGCCACTCGAAGGCGGGATGTTGTACATCGAGCCCGTCTACGCCCAAGGCCGCAACGCGTATCCGCTGTTGAAGCGGGTGGGTGTCTCGTACAACGGCAAGACGAAGTTCGAGAACACCCTGGGCGAAGCCCTGGACGCCGTCTTCGACCAGGCGAAGGCGCCCGACGCGCCTGAGGAGCCACCGGGCGGCGACAGTTCGCGGCCGGGCTCCACCAACCCGTCGGTGCAGCAGGCCCTGGACGACGCGCAGAAGGCGTACGAGGCCGGCCAGAAGGCGCTCCAGGCGGAGGGCGGCCCGGACTGGTCCGCGTACGAGCAGGCCCAGAAGGACCTGAAGGCGGCGCTGGACCGCGCCGACAAGGCCCAGAAGGCGGCGGACGCGCAGCAGGACCAGAAGCCGGACGGCGGCTCGGACGGTCAACAGGACGAGAAGCCCGAGGAGAAGGGCCGGTCGGAGGAGAGCTGAAGGCCCCATCTCGCGCCGTGGTACGGTAAACACACAACGGCGCGGGGTGGAGCAGCTCGGTAGCTCGCTGGGCTCATAACCCAGAGGTCGCAGGTTCAAATCCTGTCCCCGCTACTAAAGGACGAGGCCCGGATCCTCAACGGATCCGGGCCTTGTCGTGTGTCGTGCACCAGGTAACGGGGGTTCTCGCGTTTGACTTATCTCTCTGTGGGCATGTCGACAAAACGCTGAAGTGACCTCACTGGCTGCGGTATACCAGGTGTACGCGGGTTGCGGGTGGTGCGACGATGGAATTTATGGGGGACAGGGCAAGTCTGTTGGAGACAGGGCGGTATCTGCACGCGCGTGAGGACGCCGAAGACGAGACGCGGTACCGCACGGGAGCCGAGGCGGGTGACACCGCCTCCATGAGCGTGCTCGGCGCGCTGCTGCTGCGCCGGGGCGACCTGGACGGAGCCGAGCCGTTCCTGCGCGCCGCCACCACCGCGGGCGACCGCGCCGCCGCCAACAACCTCGGGGTCCTTCTCCACCAGCGAGGCTCCACCGAAGAGGCCGCCAACTGGTGGCGCATCGCCGCCGTCGCCGGTTCGGCCGCGGCCGCGCACGCGCTCGGACGCCACCACCGCGAGCAGGGCGACGAGCCCGCCGCCGAGTACTGGCTCCGCCAGTCCGCCGAGTCCGGCCACGCCCTCGGCGCGTACGCCCTCGCCGACCTGCTGGAGCACCGCAGCGACATCGGCGCGGAGCGCTGGTTCCGGGCCGCCGCGGAGCGCGGCCACCGCGAGGCCGCGTACCGCCTCGCCCGCATCCTCGACCAGCGCGAGCCCGACCCCGAGCGCGGCCCGTCCAGCGCCCCGCACGACACGCTGGCGCGGGCCCGCGAGCCGGAGGCCGAGCAGTGGTACCGGCAGGCCGCCGCCCGCGGCCACCGGCGCGCCGCCCTGCACCTCGGCACGCTCCTGGAGGAGCGCGGCGACACCCGCGAGGCCGGCCGCTGGTATCTGATGTCCGCCAAGGACGGCGAGGCCCGCGCCGCCTGCGCGCTCGGCTTCCTGCTGCGGGACGCCGGTGACGCCGACAGCGCGGCCGTCTGGTGGCACCGCGCGGCCCAGGACGGCGACGGCAACGCGGCCAACGCGCTGGGTGCGCTGCACGCCGACCGCGGCGAGACCCAGACCGCCGAGCGCTGGTACCGCGCGGCGCTCGACGCCGGTGACACCAACGGCGCCTACAACCTCGGGCTGCTCTGCGCCGAGCAGGGCCGCGCCGCCCAGGCCGAGCAGTGGTACCGCCGTGCCGCCTACGCCGGGCACCGCGAGGCCGCCAACGCGCTGGCGGTACTGCTCCTCCAGCGCGGTGACGCGGCGGGCGCCGAGCCGTGGTTCTCCAAGGCGGCCGAGGCGGGCAGCGTCGACGCCGCCTTCAACCTCGGCATCCTGCACGCCGGTCGCGGCGAGGACGCGCAGGCGCACCAGTGGTACGAGCGGGCCGCCACCGCCGGGCACACCGAGGCGGCCCTCCAGGTCGCCATCGCCCTCCTGCGGGACGGCGACGACGCCGCGGCCGAGCGACACCTGCGTTGCGCGGCGGGCGGCGGCAGCGCGGAGGCCGCCTTCCGGCTGGGTGCGCTGCTGGACCGCGCGGCGGCCGACGAGGAGGCCCGGGAGAAGGCGGCCAGAGCCGCCGGCGCGGGGAAGGGGGCCGGGGGCGACCGTTCTGACAACGCTGCCAAGGCGGCGGCTGGTCAGCCGGACGCGTCCGACGGGCCCACCGGCAGGGCGGCCCGGTCCGACAGGGCGGACAAGGGCGACAAGAGCGACAAGAGCAAGGACGTCCGGACCGACAAGGGCGGGAAGGGCGCCAAGGGGTCCAAGGTCGCCAAGGGGGCCGGGACCGGCGGTGACGCCGAGGACGCCCGCCCCGAGTACGAGGAGTGGTACGAGCGCGCCGCTCGCCAGGGCCACCGGCGCGCCCAGGTGCGCGTCGGCATGCTCGCCGCCGCGCGGGGCGAGGTCGTCGAGGCGGCCCGCTGGTACCGCACCGCGGCCGAGGCGGGCAGCAGCAACGGAGCCTTCAACCTCGGGCTGCTCCTCGCGCGGGAGGGCAGCGAGCCCGAGGCCGCCGTGTGGTGGGTGCGCGCCGCCGAGGCCGGCCACGGCCGGGCAGCCCTCCGCCTGGCCCTTCTCTCGGCCCGCCGCGGACACCTCGTCGAGGGACAGCAGTGGTGCGCCCGTGCCGTGGAGCTGGGCCCGGCGGAGGTCGCCGAGCGAGCCGCTCGCCTCCGGGACGCCCTCCAGCAGGAGCTCACGGCCTGACGGCCTGACCACCTGACTGCTTGACGACCTGACGACCGATTCCGCGTCCGTGTCCGCGTCCTCCCGCAGGAGACCGGGGCCGACAGAGGGAGCGGCCGCACGGCTGTCACGCGCGTACGGCCTACCTGGGAGCGCTCCGTTCCGGCCCGACCGCTGAGGAACGCCTTCCGGCCGCGCGGTGGCCTCACCGACGGCGTACCCGGGCCCCGGCGCGCCGCACGATCACCCGCCGTCGCCCCGCCCGCACCGCGCTCACCCGCCGCCTCCGCGCCGCACCGCGCTCACCCGGCGGTGCGGCGGCCGCCCGAGGGGCGCCCCGCGCCGACTGGTCCGTGCGCCCTCCGCGCCCCGAGCGCGGTGGCGCACGCCGGCGTCGACCCCCGCATCCCCGGCGTTCCGACCCCGTGCGCCCGAGGGGCTGGTGGAAGCGATTTGCTCTGCTCTCGTGAAGCGGGTTAAAGTTGGTTCACCGACGCGGGGTGGAGCAGCTCGGTAGCTCGCTGGGCTCATAACCCAGAGGTCGCAGGTTCAAATCCTGTCCCCGCTACTGATGGCGAAGGGCCCGGATCCTCAGGATCCGGGCCCTTCGTCGTTTCGCCTCGCCGTTTCGCGCCGCGCGGAGACGCGTTTCGCCGGGGAAGACGCTTGCGTCCGCGGAGAAGCGGTCACGTTCCGCGGCGCCGCCCCGCGCGGAGCGGAGGACCACCGCGCGCGCCGCGCCGTCGACCTCCGGCCGTGAGTGGCCGGAGGACGGGCTCAGGAGCAGTCGGGGCAGAGCCCGCGGTAGGTGACCTCGACCGCGGAGACCGCGAAGCCGAATCGCTCCTCCGTGGGGAGGTCGGCGAGGGGGTCGCCGGCCGGGTGGACGTCGCGGATCGTGCCGCAGCGCGAGCAGATCAGGTGCTGGTGGGCGTGGTGGGCGTTCGGGTCGTACCGCTTGGCGCGGCCGTCCGTGCTGACCTCGAGAACCTCGCCGAGCGACACCAGCTCGCCCAGCGTGTTGTAGACGGTCGCGCGCGAGATCTCGGGCAGCCGCTCGGCCGCGCGGGCGTGGACTTCGTCGGCGGTGTAGTGCACGTGGTCCCCGTCGAGGACCTCGGCGACGACCCGACGCTGTGCGGTCAGCCTCCAGCCGCGTCCTCGGAGCCGTTCCAGCAGGTCACTCATGCCATTCACCCATCAGTCAGATAAGGCCAGGGTACCAGTGGCTCGTCCATGGCCGGATCCCGTATGACTTTCCAGATCTTCTTGACTTAGACAAAGTCCAATGTAGGATCGATCTCGGCTCAGGCCAAGGGACAGGACGAGACGCAGGAGGCTCACGTGACCGCTCAGAGCGAGATCGCCGGACCGCTCACCACGGAGGCCGGGGCTCCGGTCGCCGACAACCAGAACAGCGAGTCCGCGGGCATCGGCGGCCCGGTGCTGCTCCAGGACCAGCACCTGCTGGAGAAGCTGGCGCACTTCAACCGCGAGCGCATCCCCGAGCGGGTCGTGCACGCCCGCGGCGCCGGCGCGTACGGCACCTTCACCGTGACCGCCGACGTGACGCGGTACACCCGCGCCGCGTTCCTGTCCGAGGTCGGCAAGCAGACCGAGACCTTCCTGCGCTTCTCGACGGTGGCGGGCAACCTCGGTTCGGCGGACGCGGTGCGCGACCCGCGCGGCTTCGCGCTGAAGTTCTACACCGAGGAGGGCAACTACGACCTCGTCGGCAACAACACCCCGGTGTTCTTCGTGAAGGACGCCATCAAGTTCCCCGACTTCATCCACACCCAGAAGCGCGACCCGTACACCGGCTCACAGGAGGCGGACAACGTCTGGGACTTCTGGAGCCTGTCGCCCGAGTCGACCCACCAGGTGACCTGGCTCTTCGGCGACCGGGGCATCCCCGCCTCGTACCGCCACATGAACGGCTACAGCTCGCACACCTACCAGTGGAACAACGCGGACGGCGAGGTCTTCTGGGTCAAGTACCACTTCAAGACCGACCAGGGCATCAGGAACCTGACGGCTGAGGACGCGGCCGTGCTGGCGGGTCAGGACCCGGACAGCCACCAGCGCGACCTGCGCACGGCCATCGAGCGCGGCGAGTTCCCGACCTGGACCGTGCAGGTGCAGATCATGCCGGCGGACGAGGCGGCGACCTACCGCTTCAACCCGTTCGACCTCACCAAGGTGTGGCCGCACGAGGACTACCCGCCGATCGAGATCGGCAAGCTGGAGCTCAACCGCAACCCGCAGAACATCTTCGCCGAGGTCGAGCAGTCGATCTTCTCGCCGGCGCACTTCGTCCCGGGCATCGGGCCGTCCCCGGACAAGATGCTCCAGGGCCGTCTCTTCGCCTACGGCGACGCCCACCGCTACCGCGTCGGCATCAACGCCGACCACCTGCCGGTGAACCGCCCGCACGCCACGGAGGCGCGCACCCACGCCCGGGACGGCCTCCTGTACGACGGTCGGCACGGCGGCCGGAAGAACTACGAGCCGAACAGCTTCGGCGGCCCGGCCCAGACCGACCGGCCGCTGTGGCAGCCGATCGCGGTGACCGGTCACACCGGGGACCATGTGGCCCCCTCGCACGCCGAGGACGACGACTTCGTCCAGGCGGGCAACCTCTACCGCCTGATGTCGGAGGACGAGAAGGAGCGCCTGATCGCCAACCTCGCCGGGTTCATCGCGCAGGTCTCGCGCGACGACATCGTCCAGCGGGCGATCGACAACTTCCGCCAGGCGGACGCCGACTACGGTAAGCGGCTGGAGACCGCGGTCCAGGCCCTGCGCGGCTGACGGCGGCTTACCGTATGAGCCGGAGAGGCCGGACGCCTGTGGGCTCCGGCCTCTCCGGACGTTCTACGCCCGCCCCGCCAGCGCGGCGGCGGGCCCTCGGTCCGGGGTCCAGCAGTGGATGATGTCGCGGACCGAGACGACCCCGACCGGCTCGCGCTCGTCGAGCACGATCAGATGGCGGAAGCCGCCGTGGGTCATCGCGCCGGCCGCCTCGTCGAGGGTCCACTCGGGGGCGGCGAAGACGACGTCGGTCGTGGTGTGGGCGTGGGCGGTCTCCCGGTCGGGGTCCTGGCCGGCGCCCAGGGAGTTGAGTATGTCGCGCTCGGTGAGTATGCCGAGCCCGCTGGTGTCGGGATCGAGGACGACGGCCGCGCCGACCCGGCGCGCGGACATCAGCCGCGCGGCCTGGCGGAGCGTGTGGGCGGGGCCGATGGTGAGGACCACCGAGCTCATGGCGTCACGGACGAGCATGGGCATGGATGGAGCCACCTCCTTGGCGACCCCTTCGACGCACACCCCGGCAACGGGTTGCCCGTGAAGGGATTCACAAGTTCACAAGCGATGGAGTCTCATGTTCACATGGGCGGGTGGACGCGACAAGAGGGCGTGCGGGAGCGCCCTTTCGGTGAACGGCGCCCGCGCGGTGCGCCTTTCGGGGCGCTGCCCCGAGCGTCAGCCGAGGTGGTTCAGCAGCTCCTCGTGCAGCAGCCCGTTGGAGGCCGCCGCGTCCCCGCCGTGTGGCCCCGGCACCCCGTCGAGTCCGGTGAAGCGGCCGCCGGCCTCCTCCACCACGATCACGTTGGCCGCCATGTCCCACAGCGACAGCTCCGGCTCGGCGCAGATGTCCACCGAGCCCTCGGCGACCATCATGTACGACCAGAAGTCGCCGTAGCCGCGCGTCCGCCAGCACGCCCGGGTCAGGTCCAGGAAGCCGTCGAGCTTCCCCCGCTCCTCCCAGCCGCTGAGTGAGGAGTAGGCGAACGAGGCGTCGGCCAGCGCTCCCACCTGGGACACCCGCAGCCGGGTCGCGGCGGACAGGCTGCGCCCGGTGTACGCGCCGAGCCCCTTCGCCGCCCACCAGCGGCGCCCGAGGGCCGGTGCCGACACCACGCCGACGACCGGCCGGTCGCCGTCCTCGCCGCGCTCCATCAGGGCGATCAGCGTGGCCCACACCGGGACGCCGCGCACATAGTTCTTGGTGCCGTCGATCGGGTCGATCACCCACCGGCGCGGCCCGGACCCCTCGCCGCCGAACTCCTCGCCGAGCACCGCGTCGCGCGGCCGGGCCCGCTGCAGCTGGGCGCGGATCAGCTCCTCGGCCGCCCGATCGGCTTCACTCACAGGAGTCATATCCGGCTTGGTCTCTACCTTGAGGTCGAGCGCCTTGAACCGCTCCATGGTCACGGCGTCGGCGGAGTCGGCCAGCACATGCGCGAGGCGCAGGTCATCGTGGTAGTCGGGCATGGCCGAACAGTATCGACCGGGACCCTCGGGGGCCACCTGCTCCCGCTCCGGGGCGGTCGGCTCGTCGCGCGCGGGAGCTATTGACACCGTCTGGCGGTGCGTCAATTCTGTGCGCACGAACGCCGAAGGGGGCGGATGGCCTGGGAGGCGACCATGCCTACAGCGCGTGAATCCTTACTCGACGCGGCCTTCACCGCGCTCGCCGGACGCCCATGGGGGGTGGTGCGGATGGTCGATGTGGCCGCGGCCGCCGGGGTCTCCCGGCAGACCCTCTACAACGAGTTCGGCAGCAAGGAGGGGCTCGCCCGCGCTTTGGTGCGGCGCGAGGCCGACGCCTACCTGTGCGGCGTCGAGCGGGCGCTGTCCGGCGCCGGCGCGGGCGGTGCGGACCCGGGGGAGCGGTTGGCCGCGGCGGCCCTGTGGACGGTCCGCGCGGCCCACGAGAACCCGCTGGTGCGGGCCGCCCTCACCGGCTGCTGGAGCGACCGGCTGCCGTCCCCGGCCCGGCCGGGCCCCCTTCCGGCGCAGCGCCACGGCGTGGCCGAGGCGCTGCCGTCGCCGGTGGAGCTGCTCGCCCAGGTGCGCGACCGCGCGGTGACGCTGTTGGAGGGCGACTGGCCCGAGGGGAGCGCGGACGAGCTGGGGCGGGCCTGCGAGGCCGCCACCCGGCTGGCGCTGAGCTGTGTCGTCGCCCCCGCCGGAGCGGAGACGGTGGCGGACCTGGTGCGCGGGGTGCTGCCGCCGGTCAGTGGGCCGAGCCCGCGAGCTGGAGCCCGATGACGCCGACGATCACCAGCGTGATCGAGACGATCTTGAGGGTGGAGACCAGGTCGCCGAGGAAGACCATGCCGTAGATCGCGGTGCCGGCGGCGCCGATGCCCGTCCACACCGCGTACGCGGGACCGACGTCGAGCTTCTTCAGAGCCAGCGTCAGCAGCCCGAAGCTGCCGAGCGCGAAGACGCAGAAGGCGACCGTCGGCCAGATTCGGGTGAAGCCGTGCGAGAGCTTGAGGCAGACGGCGAAGCCCGTCTCCAGCAGACCGGCGACCACGACCAGCAACCACGCCATCGGTTCGCCTCCCGCGCCGCCTCGGCGGTGCGCCCTGATCTGCCCCGCCTGGTGCGCTTATGCATTTACCTCGGTGGGCGCCTCGCAAACGTGCCCGATCGGCCTCCCCGCGCGGTCCGGCGTCGGCCCCGCGGTCGAACGGCGCTCCGCGCGGGCGGCGGCGGATCAGTCGCCCTCGCGGCGCTCCCGGGTGGCGAGCAGCCGGCGCAACGAGTAGAGCCGGGCCGGGTCGGCGTGCCCGTCGGTCACCCACTGGTCCAGCGCGCAGTCCTTCTCGTCGTGGCTGCAGGCGCGCGGGCAGCCCTCGGTGCCCGGCTCCAGGTCCGGGAACGCGTGGATGACGCGGGACGGGTCGATGTGGTTCAGCCCGAAGGAGCGCACGCCCGGGGTGTCGATCACCCAGCCCGAGCCGCCGGGCAGCGGCAGCGCCAGCGCCGACGTGGTGGTGTGGCGGCCTCGACCGGTCACCGCGTTCACCCGCCCGGTGGCCCGCTTGCGCTCCGGCACCAGCGCGTTGACCAGCGTCGTCTTCCCGACTCCGGAGTGGCCGACGAAGGCGGTGACCCGGTCCTTCAGCCGCTCCCGGACCCGCTCGGCGGCCTCTCCGTCGGCCAGCTCCTCGCGGCTGGTGACCACGTACGGCACGCCCAGCGGCTCGTAGGTCTCCAGCAGCGGCCCGGCCGGCGCCAGGTCGCACTTGGTGAGCACCAGCAGCGGTTCCAGGCCCCCGTCGTAGGCGGCGACCAGACACCGGTCGATCAGCCGCGGCCGCGGCTCGGGGTCGGCCAGCGCGGTGACGATCGCCAGCTGGTCGGCGTTGGCGACCACCACCCGCTCGTACGGGTCGTCGTCGTCGGCCGTGCGGCGCAGCACGGAGCTGCGGTCCTGCACCCGCACGATCCGGGCGAGGGTGTCCTTGGCGCCGGAGAGGTCGCCGACGACCGAGACCTGGTCCCCGACCACCACCGCCTTGCGCCCCAGCTCACGGGCCTTCATGGCGGTGATCGTGCGGTCCTCGACGAGCACGGTGAGCCGGCCGCGGTCGATCGTCAGCACGAAGCCGTCGGCCGCGTCCTCGTGCTTGGGACGGATGTTCGTCCGGGGTCGGTTGCCCTTGCGGTTGGGGCGGACCCGGACGTCGTCCTCGTCGGTGTGCTTGCCGTACCGGCGCATCGCGCTGCCCTCAGCCTCTCGGGGCGGCCGCGGGGGCCCCGGGCTCGCCGGCGGCTCCCAGCATCCCGGTCCACAGCCCGGGGAAGTCCGGCAGGGTCTTGGCGGTGGTGGCGACGTCCTCGACCAGGACGCCGTCGACGGTCAGACCGATGACCGCGGCGGCGGTGGCCAGCCGGTGGTCCTCGTAGGTGTGGAAGGTGCCGCCGTGCAGCGGGCGCGGGCGGATGTGCAGCCCGTCCTCCGTCTCGGTGACGTCGCCGCCCAGCTCGTTGATCTCCTTGGCCAGGGCCGCGAGCCGGTCGGTCTCGTGCAGCCGCAGATGGGCGACGCCGCGCAGTACGGACTCGGAGTCGGCCAGCGCGGCGACCGCGGCGATCACCGGGGTCAGCTCGCCCACCTCGTGCAGATCGGCGTCGATGCCGGTGATCCGGCCGGTGCCGGTGAAGGTCAGCCCCGCCTCGGTCAGCTCGCAGGAGCCGCCCATGTCGGTGAAGATCCGACGCAGCGCGTCGCCCGGCTGGGTGGTGTGCTCCGGCCAGTCCGGGATGGTCACCCGGCCGCCGGTGACCAGCGCGGCGGCCAGGAACGGCGCGGCGTTGGACAGGTCGGGCTCCACGGTCAGGTCCCGGCCCAGCAGCGCGCTGGGCGCGACCCGCCAGACGTCGGGCTCGCCGCCCGACTCCGGGGTGTCCACGCGGGCGCCCGCCAGGCGCAGCATGTCCACGGTCATCCGGATGTGCGGCAGCGACGGGAGGGCCGCGCCCACATGGCGCACCTCGACGCCCTGGTTGAAGCGGGGCGCCGACAGCAGCAGCGCGCTGACGAACTGGGACGAGGAAGAAGCATCAATGCTGACCGGGCCGCCGTCCAGGGCGCCGGCGCCGTGCACGGTCATCGGCAGCGAGCCGCGCCCGTCGTCGTCGATCCGGGTGCCCAGGGCGCGCAGCGCGTCGATCACGCCGTGCAGCGGGCGCTCGTGGGAGCGCGGGTCGCCGTCGAAGTGGATCGGGCCGTCGGCCAGCGCGGCGACGGGCGGCAGGAAGCGCATCACGGTGCCGGCGTTGCCGACGTTGACGGTGGCCGGGCCGTGCAGCCCGGCGGGGATGACCCGCCACGCCTCGCCGGTGCCGTCCGGGCCCACGCCCTCCTCGATGCCGACGCCCATGGCGCGCAGCGCCTCGGCCATCAGCAGGGTGTCGCGGGAGCGGAGGGGACGGCGCAGCCAGCCGGGCTCGGCGGCCAGCGCGGCCAACACCAGGGCGCGGTTGGTGACCGACTTGGAGCCGGGCACGGTCACGGTCGCGTCGACCGCTCCGTGTGCCAGCGGTGCGGGCCAGAGGGCGGGGTGGACGCCCGGGGAAGTCTCAGTGCCGGTCATGGCCTTCACTTTAGTGGTTCGTCGCGGGTGGGAATCCTGATCAAAAGTGGCGAAACCCTGTCGAAACACAGCGCTGATAGGAGAGGTAGGGGGAGCGCTCGGCGGGATGGCGGGCCCCGCGCCCCTCTTCGGGCGCCCCGGTCATCGTCCCAGCAGCCAGCGGCCGCCGCCGATCAGCGAGCTGAGGGTGACGATGTGGAAGAACAGCAGCCACACGACGGCGGGCACGTGGGTCAACCGGGCCAGCTGGTCCGGATCGGAGTCCGCCGCCTCCCCGTACCGGCGCTTGCGCTGGAGCTCGAAGGGCGGGCGGACGCCGCCCAGCAGCAGGAACCACACCACGGCGTAGGCGAAGGCGGCCTGCACCTCGGGCCCGGTCAGCCAGGACACCAGGAAGAAGGCGGCACCGGCCAGCACCACGGTCAGCATGCCGTAGGCGTTGCGGATCATCACCAGCATGGCGGCGAGCAGCGCCGTGGCGCCCCACAGCAGTGCGGTGATGTGGCCCGAGGCGAGCAGCCAGGCGCCGGCGAGGCCGAGCAGGGAGGGGGCGACATAGCCGGCCGCGGCCGTGAGGATCATGCCCAGGCCGGTCGGCTTCCCGCGCGACACGGTCAGCCCCGAGGTGTCCGAGTGCAGCCGTATGCCCTGGAGCGTGCGGCCGGTCAGCAGCGCCACCAGCCCGTGGCCGCCCTCGTGCGCGATGGTCACGGCGTTGCGGGCGATCAACCAGGTGGTGCGGAAGACGACGACGGCCAGGGCTATCGAGCCGGTGGCCAGGACCAGCAGCGTCGAGGGGGCGGGCTGGGTGCCGACGACGCGGTCCCACAGGTCGGCTGCGCTGGTGGTGGCCATCGGGGTCATGGGTCGGCGGCTCCTCGGGTGACGGGTTCGGTGCCACGCGGTGCGGGCGTCGTGGCAGTGTGGCACCTATGTGCGGTCGATACGCAGCGAGCCGGCGCCCGGAGGATCTCGTCGGGCTCTTCGGGGTGGAGAAGTGGGAGCCGACGGAGACGCTGGATCCGGACTGGAACGTCGCTCCGACGAAGAACGTGTACGCGGTGCTCGAACGCCCCCTCAAAGACGCCGAGGACCGGCGTCCGGTTCGCCAGCTGCGCTCGCTGACCTGGGGTCTCGTGCCCTCCTGGGCGAAGTCGCCGGACGTCGGTGTGAAGATGATCAACGCCAGGGCGGAGACGGTGCACGAGAAGGCGTCCTTCCGCCGTCCCTTTCTCTCCCAGCGCTGCCTGCTGCCCGCGGACGGCTACTACGAGTGGGTCACCGCGGCCGCCGAGCGGCAGCTGGAGGAGCAGGGCAGACGCAAGCGCCCCCGCAAGCAGCCGTACTTCGTCACCCCCGCCGACGGCTCGGTGATGGCGCTGGCCGGGCTCTACGAGTTCTGGCGGGACCGCACGCTCCCCGACGACCACCCGCGCGCCTGGTGGGTGACGTGCACGGTGATAACCACCGAGGCGGACAAGGAGCCCTTCGCGGGCGCCGCCGAACGGCCGGAGTCCGAGCCGGGCCCGCGCTCGCTGGCCGAGATCCACCCCCGGATGCCGCTGATCCTGCCGCCGGACCGTTGGGGCGCCTGGCTCGACCCGACCCGTAGCGACCCCGACGGCCTCCGGGAGCTGCTGGTCGCGCCGCCGGCCGGGCTGCTGCGGGCCTATCCGGTCTCCACCGGCGTCAGTGACGTGCGCAACAACGGCCCGGAGCTGCTGAAGGAACTGGAGGCGCCGGAAGAGGGCACCCTCTTCTGAGGCCCCGCGCGGCGGACGCCGACTCCCGCGCGGCGGACCCGACGCCCACACGGTGTACTCCGCGACTCCGCGCGGCGGTCGGCGCCCCCGGGAGCCCGACGCCGCCTGCTTCGGCTTCGGCCGGCCTCGCGGCAGGATGGGGAGCGTGACCGCAGCGAAGACCAGCACCAGCACCGTGGGGACCGTCACCGAGACCGTGCCGACGCCCGCCGGCGAGGCACGCGTCACCTGGCATCGCGCGCCGCGGGCGCGCGCCGTGCTCGCCCTCGGCCATGGCGCCGGCGGGGGGATCGAGGCGCCCGACCTGCGCGCGCTGGCCGCCGCCCTGCCGGGCAGGGGCGTCACCGTCGCCCTGGTGGAGCAGCCGTGGCGGGTGGCCGGAAAGAAGGTCGCGCCGGCGCCCAAGACGCTGGACGCGGCGTGGACCGCCCTGTGGCCGGCGCTGACCGCACCGGGGCTGCCGGTCGTCGCGGGCGGGCGCAGCGCCGGGGCCCGGGTCGCCTGTCGCACCGCGCGGGAGCTGGGGGCGGCCGCGGTACTGGCACTGGCCTTCCCGCTGCACCCGCCGGGCAAGCCGGAGCGGTCGCGGGCGGAGGAGCTGCTGGCGGCCGGGGTGCCGACACTGGTGGTGCAGGGCTCGCGGGACCCGTTCGGTCGCCCGGAGGAGTTCCCGCCGTCCGGGGAGTCGGCGGACCCGCCGCCGCGCCTGGTGCCGGTGAACCATGGCGACCACGGCTTCGCGGTGCCGAAGACGGCCGGCATCTCCCAGGAGGAGGCGCTCGCGGTGATCACGGAGGCGGTCGCCGAGTGGCTCGAAGAGACCCTGGGGTGATGACAGGCCGGGGTCGGGAATGAGATGAGGGTGACGGGTGTTCTTCTCGACATCGGAACGTCGAGGAGAGGGAGTTCCCCGCATGGGTTCGCTTGCTTGCCCGGCCCGCCCGCAGGCCGCTGACCTCGACTGGTCGCAGCTGCAGGCGGTTCATGCCGCCAAGATTGAAGCGGCGAGCGGACCGGATCGTCGTCTATTCTCCGATTCAAGCGGGTCCACATCCGGCCCCGCCGGGGTGTTGGAGGAGGTGGGTCAGGTCACTGGGACCGACGCAGGGACCGACGGCACGGGCGCGGGGTTCGATGGTGCGCGCCCCGAGACCACCGGGGCGTTCGGCGCCACCGGCGCCGAGACGGCCGCGGAGCGTAACGCGCGCTTCGAGCGGGACGCCCTCACGTTCCTCGACCAGATGTACTCCGCCGCGCTGCGCATGACGCGCAATCCGGCCGACGCCGAGGACCTCGTCCAGGAGACGTACGCCAAGGCGTACGCGTCCTTCCACCAGTTCCGCGATGGCACGAACCTCAAGGCGTGGCTGTACCGCATCCTGACCAACACCTTCATCAACTCGTACCGCAAGAAGCAGCGCGAGCCGCAGCGCAGCGCCGCCGAGGAGATCGAGGACTGGCAGCTGGCGCGCGCCGAGTCCCATATGTCCACCGGTCTGCGCTCGGCCGAGTCGCAGGCGCTGGACCACCTGCCCGACTCCGATGTGAAGGAAGCACTGCAGGCGATCCCGGAGGAGTTCCGCATCGCGGTCTACCTCGCGGACGTGGAGGGGTTTGCGTACAAGGAGATCGCGGACATCATGGGTACACCCATCGGTACGGTGATGTCTCGTCTGCACCGTGGGCGCCGCCAACTGCGCGGTCTGCTGGAGGACTATGCCCGTGGGCGCGGGCTGGTTCCGGCGGGCGCCGGCGCCGCGGCTGACGACGCGCACAATCGGAAAGGCTCGGACTCATGAGCTGCGAAGAGCCGCACGAGATGGAGTGCTCCGAGGTTCTCGACCACCTCTACGAGTTCCTGGACCACGAGATGCCCGACGGCGACTGCGCCAAGTTCGAGGTGCATTTCCACGAGTGCTCGCCCTGCCTGGAGAAGTACGGCTTGGAGCAGGCCGTGAAGAAGCTCGTCAAGCGCTGCTGTGGGCATGACGACGTGCCCAGCGACCTGCGATCGAAGGTCATGGGGCGCATCGAGCTGATCAGGTCCGGACAGTTGGCGCCCGAGATGGACATCTCGGGCGCGGTGCCGGACGTGGCGCCCGCGGAGGCGGAGCGTCCGACGGCGGCGCAGGACTGAGCCGTCGGGGCGACGCCCCCCCGGCGGCCGCCGCCGCCGATCCCGGCGCCGGGATGGGCGACCCCGTGATCGCGTCCGCGAGGGAACGAGCCCGTCGGCGTGTGCCGGGTGATTCCCGCCGCGCGGGACACTCCGGACGCCACCCGGACACTCCGGACGCCCCCCGATTTCACCCTCATGGGTGCATTAGCTCGGCGCGTGCGGCCTAATCCCCCGATGCTCCTGCCCTCCCGCTCGGAGCGCACATATTCTCCCGATCCTGAGCCGATGGGGAGGAGAGCGGCACCATGCGGACACTTCCGTTGGGGGCACGCGCGTATATCCTCGGGGCCGCACTCACCCTGGTGGGGTGCGCGGCCCTCGCCACCCGACCCGGTGCGGGCACCCCCTGGGTCACCCTCGTCCCGCTCGCCCTGCTCTACGCCGCGACCCGCGTCGGCCCGCCGGCGGAGTGGGGCGGACCGGTGCTGCTCGCCGCGGCCATGCTGCTGCCGCCGCCGGCCGCCGCGCTGGTCGCCGTCGGCGGCGGGCTGCTGGGCCGGGTGGAGCGCCGGCCCGCGGCGGTGCGGCGGATCTGGCGCGCCGCCCATCTGGCCCTCGCCTCCGCCGCCGCCGCGTACGCCTTCGGGCTCACCGGAGGGCCGGCGGCCCTCGCCCGGACCGACCTCCCGTACGCGCTGGCGCCCGCCACCGCGGCCGCCGTGGTCTTCTGCCTGGTCCGCGTCGGGCTGGAGGGCGGGGTGCTGGTCGCCGCCGAGCGCCACGCACCGCGCGCGGCCTGGTGCGGCGCCCTGCCGCGCTCCCTGGGTCCGCACCTGGTCCACGGACTGGCCGGGCTGACCATGGCGGTGCTGTGGCGCAGCGCGTACGGGCCGGCCGCCGCGCTGCTGGTGCTGTTCCCGATGGGCGTCTCCGCCTCCGTCTTCGTGCTCTACCACCGCGAGCGCACCGCCCACCAGGCGACCATCAGGGCGCTCGTCCAGGCCGTCGACATCAAGGACGGCTACACGCGCGGGCACAGCGAACGCGTGGGCCGGGCGTCCGTGATGATCGCCCGTGAGCTCGGCATGACCGGCGACCGACTGGAGGTGCTGCGGATCGCCGGCATCCTGCACGACGTCGGCAAGCTCGGCGTCCCGACCCGGCTGCTCCGCAAGGAGGGCCCGCTCACCCCCGACGAGCGCCGTGTCATCGAGCTGCACCCCGAGTACGGCCACGAGATGGTGCGCGGCATCGGCTTCCTGGAGGAGGCCCGCGCGGCCATCCTCCACCACCATGAGCGGCTGGACGGCAGCGGCTACCCCTACGGTCTCGCCGGGCGGGACATCCCCGAGTGCGCCCGGGTGGTGGCCGTCGCGGACGCCTTCGACGCGATGACCTCCAACCGCTCGTACAGCCGGGCCCGGCCCGTGGCGAAGGCCGTCGAGGAGCTCCACCGCTGCGCCGGCACCCAGTTCGACCCCCGGATGGTCCGTGCCCTGGCCAGGGCACTGGACCGGCACGGCTGGCACGTCGCCGTCACCGCCGACGCCCCCCTCGGGGGCGAGGCGGCGGCGTACGGCCCCGACGCGCCGTCGTACGCCGGTGACCGCGGTCCCGGGCAACGGGCCGCGTGCGCGCCCGGCACGGCGCGTACCGCGGGGGCCTCCGTGCCCCGCGGAAACGTCCCGCCACATCGACCGCCGCACCCCGCGGACGTCCCCGACCGCCGGCTCGGCGCCCCGCCCTCGGGAGGCCGCGGATGAGCGAACCCCCCGAACCCACGCCCCCCGCCGGCCGCGCCCAGGGCCTCCCGACGCCGGCCGGCGGGACCACCGCCATGCCCGGACGCACCCCGCCGGCCTTCGGCTCCGTGTGCCGCCCCGCGCGGTGGGCGTTACGGAAAGGCGCGTACCGCGCGGACCGCACCGCCGGCGCCAAGGCTCGCCGGGCGGAAGGCGCCGCCGGCCGGGCCGGGGCCGTCGACGCGGGACGCGAGGCCCGCGCTGACCGCGTCGCCCGGCGGGCCGCTCGGGCGCGGCGGGCCCCCGGCAGGCTGACGGTCGCCCTGGTCTACGGGGCCGCCGGGGTGCTCGCGGCGGCGGGCCTGGGCTGGGTGCGGTGGGAGGGCGTGGCCCAGCCGGGGATGGCGCTGGCCTTCGCGGCGATGATCGCGGCAGGGGAGGCGTTCCGGTGGGTGGACGCCCCCGGGAGCGGCGGGGGCGGCGGCCGGGGCCCGAGCGGCGGAGAAACGATGCCGCGCGATCCGTGGACCGTCGTCCGCGAGCCCGCCCCCGTGGCCGCAGCCGCGGCGCTCGCCTACGCGCTGCTGAGCGCGCCCCTCGCACCGCCGGGACCGGATCGCCCGCCCGCCGCGCTGCCGCAGCCGCACGGAGTGCTCCAGGCGGTGGCCGTGGTGGTCGCCGCCGGGCTGGTGGCCCTCGTGCCGCGGCTTGCCCGGGGCCGCTCGGCGGGGCTGGACCACCTGGCCCGCCGGGTGCTGACCGTCGCCTTCGCCGCCACCTGCTGCCAACCGCTCGACCTCGCCCTCCGGTTGGCCGCCGGGCCGCCGCCCCGGGGCGGCTCTCCCCACCTCCCCCCTCTCCACCACCTGCTTCACCTCCTCTGTCTGCTCCTGCTGCTGGCACTCGCCGCGCTGTGCGACGCGGTCCTGGCCGCCGCGCTGGCGCGCGCCCGCGCGGGCTGGCGGTACGGGCCGCTGCTCCGCGACGAGCTGCGCGCACTCCCCAGGGCGGGATCGGCGATCTGCGCCACGGCGGTGGTGATGGTGCTGGCGGTGCGCGTGGCCGGGCTGTGGGCGCTGCCGGTCTTCTCACTGCCGCTGCTGCTCACCCAGTACTCCTTTCGGCGCTACGCCGACGTGCGGGCCACCTACCGCCAGACCATCGCCTCCCTCGCCCGCGCCACCGAGATCGCCGGCTACACCCCCGCGGGCCACGCCCGCCGGGTGGCCGGGCTCAGCCGGGCCGTCGGCCGGGAGCTGGGCCTTCCGGGCGAGGAGCTGACGATGGTGGAGTACGCGGCCCTGATGCACGACATCGGACAGCTGTCGCTGGTGGACCCGGTGCCGGCCGGCGCCACCGAGCAGCTTCCCGCCGCCGAGCAGCAGCGCATCGCCCTGCTGGGCGGCGCCGTCGTACGACAGACGGGCGTGCCCGCGCAGGTGGCGGTGATCGTCGAGCGACAGGCCGAGCCGTACCGCGAACAGCCGCTCACCGCCCGCATCGTGCGGGTGGCCAACGCCTATGCCGAGCTGACCTGTGACGCCGCGCCCGCCGGCCGCCCGGGCGGCGAGCCGGGGGCCGCGCTGCGCGCCCTGGAGCGGCTGCGGCTGGGCACCGCGCGTGATTTCGACCCGGCGGTGGTGGCGGCTCTGGCCAGGGTTCTGGCGCGGGGCGGACCGGGCAAGTGACTATGCGGGGGGAGCGGGAAGTTGCCCGGACGGGTGACCGCGCACGACCCGCGCACCGAGTCGAACCCGTGGGTAATGAGCGGGTCCCCGAAAGGGCATGGTTGGATGCGAATGAGGGGTGTCGGCCGCTCACCTGCGGCAAGGAGGTAGGCGTGGAAGGGGTCGGACCCCGACCACCGAATCTTAGGGGGCCGGGCTGAGATGTCCGCGAATGTGTGGCAGGTTGTCGTCAGGGGAGGGCGAAGCCGTCCGCTAAGGCATCTGATGCGGGACTACGGAGAAACCGGCAGGCGGGAATCGTGAAGATCTTCGGCAAGGTACGGCACCGGCCCTCCGCGTCGTGGCGGCAGGCCACGGACCGCGCGTTCACCCTCATCGGCGACGGCCGGTATGAGGACGCGGGTGCGTTGCTGACCCGCGCCGCCGACATGGAGCCGTGGCTGTCGGAGTCGTGGTTCAACCTCGCGCTGCTGCACAAGTTCCGGCACGACTGGGAGCAGGCCCGCGCCGCCGGGCTGCGCGCCGTCGCCCTGCTGGACCGCGCCACCGGCGCGCCGGACTGGTGGAACGTGGGCATCGCCGCCACCGCGCTGCAGGACTGGCCGCTGGCCCGCCGCGCCTGGCAGGCGTACGGGCTGAAGGTGCCGGGTGAGGCCGCGGGCCTGGCGGCCGGCGAGCCGCTCGGCATGGAGTTGGGGAGCGCCGCGGTGCGGCTGTCGCCGGAGGGCGAGGCCGAGGTGGTCTGGGGCCGTCGGCTGGACCCGGCCCGGATCGAGGTGCTGTCCATCCCGCTGCCGTCCTCCGGGCGCCGCTGGGGCGAGGTGGTGCTGCACGACGGCGTGCCGCACGGCGAGCGCACCATCACCGGCGCCGACGGCTCCACCCGGGCCTATCCGGTCTTCGACGAGATCGAGCTGTGGGCGCCCTCGCCGGTGCCGACCTGGGTGGTGCTGCTGGAGGCGGCCACCGAGGCCGACCGGGACGCGCTGGAGCGGCTGGCCGCGGACGCCGGCTTCGCCGCCGAGGACTGGTCGTCCTCCGTCCGTCTGCTGTGTCGTTCCTGCTCCGAGAGCCGGATGCCCAGCGACGAGGGCGACGGCGAGCACCTGGACCCGCACGACCACAGCGAACCGGGCCATCCCGGGCCGCTGGGACACCGCACTGCCGGCTCGGGTTCGCTGTGGGCGCCGGAGCGGGAGTGCGGCATCGCCGCCCCCGCCGGGCTGGTGCGCGGTCTGCTGGACGGGTGGGTGGCGGACAGCCCCGATACGCGCGAATGGCGGGACCTGGAAGAGGTCTGCTGAGGCCCGCCCCCGCCGCGCTCCACGACACGTACCCTGTATGGCGGACGTTTGACGGTTTCAGGAAGGCGCGCGGCGGACCATGGCACAGCAGGACACGGATCAGCAGGTCGGCGACGAGTTCATCGACGACACGGTGGACACGGAGGAGCGCGAGCGGGCGCACCGCGAGCGTGGCACCGCCCGCCCGATCACCGTCGTCGGCAACCCGGTGCTCCACCGGGAGTGCAAGGACGTCACCGAGTTCGACGACTCGCTCGCCGCGCTGGTCGACGACATGTTCGCCAGTCAGCGGGCCGCCGAGGGCGTGGGTCTGGCCGCCAACCAGATCGGCGTCGACCTGAAGGTGTTCGTCTACGACTGCATGGACGACGAGGGCGTCCGGCACGTCGGCGTGGTCTGCAACCCGGTGCTGGAGGAGGTGCCGGCGGAGCGCCGGCTGCTGGACGACTCCAACGAGGGCTGCCTCTCGGTGCCGACCGCCTACGCCCCGCTGGCCCGCCCCGACTACGCGGTCGTCCGCGGCCAGGACGCCCAGGGCAAGCCGATCGCGGTCCAGGGCACCGGCTACTTCGCGCGCTGCCTCCAGCACGAGACCGACCACCTGTACGGGCGGCTCTACATCGACCGGCTCTCCAAGCGCGACCGCAAGGACGTGCTGCGGCAGATGGCCGAGGGCACGCCGCGCTACGAGACCGTGCCCAACGACTGACGCGTCGACGACAGGGCATACGGAAGGGGGGCCGCCGGTGGGCGGCCCCCCTTCCGTCGTCTCGTGGAGGCGGGTTCCGGCGGGCGTCCTGCGCGGAGGACGCCCGCCGGGGACTTCCTAGAAGTCGTCGTCGAAGGAGACCGAGCCCTCGACCGCGACCTGGTACGCCGAGGCGCGCCGCTCGAAGAAGTTGGTCAGCTCCTGGACGTTCTGCAGCTCCATGAAGGCGAACGGGTTCTCCGAGCCGTAGCGCACCGGCAGCCCGAGGCGGGCCAGCCGCTGGTCGGCGACGCACTGCAGGTACTCGCGCATCGAGTCGGTGTTCATGCCCGGCAGGCCGTCGCCGCACAGGTCACGGGCGAACTGCAGCTCGGCCTCGACGGCCTCCTCCAGCATCGCGGTGACCTGCTTGCCCATGTCGTCGTCGAAGAGGTCCGGCTCCTCCTCGCGGACCGTGTCCACGACCTGGAAGGCGAAGTCCATGTGCATGGACTCGTCCCGGAACACCCAGTTGGTGCCGGTCGCCAGGCCGTGCAGCAGGCCGCGCGAGCGGAACCAGTAGACGTACGCGAAGGCGCCGTAGAAGAACAGGCCCTCGATGCACGCCGCGAAGCAGATCAGGTTGAGGAGGAACCGACGCCGGTCCGCCTTGGTCTCCAGTCGGTCCAGCTTCTCGACCTCGTTGATCCACTTGAAGCAGAACTGCGCCTTCTCGCGGATCGAGGGGATGTTCTCGACCGCGGCGAACGCCGCCACGCGGTCGTCCGGGTCGGGCAGGTAGGTGTCCAGCAGCGTCAGATAGAACTGGACGTGCACGGCCTCCTCGAAGAGCTGCCGCGACAGGTACAGCCGGCCCTCGGGGGAGTTGATGTGCTTGTAGAGCGTCAGCACCAGGTTGTTGGCCACGATCGAGTCGCCGGTGGCGAAGAACGCCACCAGGCGGCCGATCAGGTGCTGCTCACCCGGGGAGAGCTTGGCGAGGTCGGCCACGTCGGAGTGGAGGTCGACCTCCTCCACCGTCCAGGTGTTCTTGATCGCGTTGCGGTAGTGCTCGTAGAACGCCGGGTACCGCATCGGCCGCAGCGTCAGCTCGAACCCCGGGTCCAGCAGGTTCTTGGGACGGTCGTCGGACGACTGGGCGTTCACTGGCAGGCCTCGCAGGACTCGGGGTTTTCCAGGGAGCAGGCGATCGCCTCGGCGTCGGGGGCCGCCTGCTGGACGGGGATGGGGGAGGACGCGCGCGCCGACTGGGCGATCCGGGTGGCCGGACGCGAGCGCAGGTAGTACGTGGTCTTGATGCCCTGCTTCCAGGCGTACGCGTACATCGAGCTGAGCTTGCCGATGGTGGGCGAGGCCATGAACAGGTTGAGCGACTGGCTCTGGTCCAGGAACGGGGTGCGGGCCGCGGCCATGTCGATCAGCGCGCGCTGCGGGATCTCCCAGGCGGTGCGGTACAGGTCCCGGATGTCCTGCGGCACCCAGTTGAAGTCCTGGACCGAGCCGTTGGACTCGCGCAGCGCCTCACGGGTCTGCGCGTCCCAGACGCCGAGCTTCTTCAGGTCGTCGATCAGGTAGGAGTTCACCTGGAGGAACTCGCCGCTGAGCGTCTCGCGCTTGAACAGGTTGGAGACCTGCGGCTCGATGCACTCGTACACGCCCGCGATGGAGGCGATGGTGGCGGTCGGGGCGATCGCCAGCAGCAGCGAGTTGCGCATACCGGTCTGCGCCATTCGGGTGCGCAGCGCCTCCCAGCGCTCCGGCCAGGTGCGCCGCGCGGCGGCGTAGTGGTCCGGGTGCAGCACGCCGCGGGCGGTGCGGGTCTCCTCCCAGGCCGGGTGCGGGCCGTGCCGCTCGGCGAGGTCGCAGGAGGCCTCGTAGGCGGCCAGCATGATGCGCTCGGAGATCCTGGTGGAGAGCTCCTTGGCCTCGGCCGAGTCGAACGGCAGCCGCAGCTTGAAGAACACGTCCTGGAGGCCCATCAGGCCCAGACCCACCGGCCGCCAGCGGCTGTTGGACGCCCCGGCCTGCTCGGTCGGGTAGAAGTTGATGTCCACGACGCGGTCGAGGAAGGTGACGGCGGTGCGGACGGTGGCGTCCAGCCGCTCCCAGTCCATCTGCCCGTCGGCGCCGAGGTGCGCGGAGAGGTTGACCGAGCCGAGGTTGCAGACGGCGGT
This sequence comes from Streptomyces sp. SAJ15, assembly GCF_007595705.1. Taxonomy (GTDB): domain Bacteria; phylum Actinomycetota; class Actinomycetes; order Streptomycetales; family Streptomycetaceae; genus Streptomyces. The sequence goes on from NZ_NISY01000001.1 coordinate 764,580, forward strand.
CTCGCCGTCGTTGGTGACCTCCAGGATCTCCGTGCAGAGGTTGGAGGAGTGGATGACCTTGCCGGGCTCGGCGGTCTGGTTGGCGGTGCGGTTGGCGGCGTCCTTGAACGTCATCCAGCCGTTGCCGGTCTGCGCCAGGGTGCGCATCATCCGGGCGTACAGCACGCGCGCGGCGATGGTCTTGACGGCCTTGCCCTCGGCCTCGGCCTTGCGGTAGGCGGCGTCGAACTCCTCGCCCCACAGGTCCACCAGCTCCGGCACGTCGGCCGGGGAGAACAGCGACCACTCGGCGTCGGTCTCGACGCGGCGCATGAACTCGTCCGGGATCCAGTGCGCGATGTTGAGGTTGTGGGTGCGGCGGGCCTCCTCACCGGTGTTGTCCCGCAGCTCCAGGAACTCCTCGATGTCCGCGTGCCAGGACTCCAGGTAGACGCAGGCCGCGCCCTTGCGCCGGCCGCCCTGGTTGACGGCGGCGACGGAGGCGTCGAGGGTGCGCAGGAACGGCACGATGCCGTTGGAGTGGCCGTTGGTGCCGCGGATCAGCGAACCGCGGGCCCGGATCCGGGAGTAGGACAGGCCGATGCCGCCGGCGTGCTTCGACAGCCGCGCCACCTGGTGGTAGCGGTCGTAGATGGAGTCCAGCTCGTCCAGCGGGGAGTCCAGCAGATAGCAGGAGGACATCTGCGGGTGGCGGGTGCCGGAGTTGAAGAGCGTGGGGGAGCTGGGCAGGTAGGAGAGCGAGCTGGTGAGGCCGTACAGCTCGCAGACGTCCTCCAGCGCCCGCTCGGAGAGGTCCTCGGCCAGGCCGCAGGCCACGCGCAGCAGGAAGTGCTGCGGGGTCTCGACCACCTGACGGGTGATCGGGTGGCGCAGCAGGTAGCGGCTGTGCAGGGTGCGCAGGCCGAAGTAGCCGAAGCGGTCGTCGGCGCCGTCGGCGACGGTCTTCTCCACCAGCGCGTCCAGTCGCGCGGCGTGGGCGCGGACGAACTCGACCGTGGTGTCGGCGATCAGGCCCTCGCGGTGCCCGACCTCGACGGAGGCGGAGAAGGAGACCGCACCCTGCCCGGCCGCCTCCTCCGCGATGGCGATGGTCAGCAGGCGCGCGGCGAGCCTGGAGTACTCGGGCTCCTCGGCGATCAGACCGGCGGCCGCCTCGATGGCGAGGGTGCGCAGCTCCGCCTCGTCGGAACCGGCGTGGCGGCCGCGCAGGGCGGCGGCCGCGACCTTGCCGGGGTCGGTGGCGGGCAGGTCCGCGGTGAGGTCCGTCAGGGTGCGCAGCAGGGCGGTGCCCGGTGCGTCGGCTACGGCCTTCGGGTCCGCTGCCTCTGAGACCGGATCGGCGGGCGCGATGGTCACGGGATGCTCTCCCTCGCTCGGCTGGGGGCCTGCGGAGGGGTGGTGCGCGATGGCCGCGTGCGGGCATGCCGAACCGAACGGAAGGCACACCGCGCAGCGTCCACCTGCCCAACCCACGAGGCCCGGACGTCTTCGAGGCTGTCGGCAGGTCGTCGGACTCACATGTACGCAAAAAGGCACACGTACACCGTTGCGGGACAGTTCCGGATTCGCGCCGGATTCCCCTGCGACGACAGCGAGGATGAGCATACATCTTGTGTTGACCTTCGCATGCGCCCCCACATGTTGTGTCCCGCGGTTACGCGTTTCGCACTGTCGTGCTACTCCCGGTGGGTGAGGCAGTGCGCTGGCGTACGCGCCGGGGGCGGGTCCGGCGCGCGGCGCACACGGCCCTGGGCGCGCTGTTCCGCCGGTGGCACGGGGCATCCGCGGGGTCGGCACACGGCATGCAGAGGGGGCGCGGCGAGCCTGCCGCGCCCCTGCCCCTCCACGCTACCGCGCCGCCGCGCCCTCACCCCTCCGGCGAGAGCTCCAGGGCGAAGGTGATCAGTGTGAGACCGGGCACTACGGACCGGTCCCGCTCTGGTGTGCGAACGAAGCCGAGTCGCTCGTAGAGCCGGTGGGCGGCCGTCATATCGGTCTGACTGGACATCACGACTCGGTCCCGCCGCAGCTCGCGGGCGCGCCGCAGACAGGCGCGCACCAGCGCCTCCGCCGCGCCCCGGCGGCGCGCGGCGGACCGCACGGCCAGCATGCGGAACTCCGCCTCGCCGGGGCGCGCCAGGTTCGCGTACGCCCCGCCCTCACCCACGAAGGCGACCGCGCCCCGGGGCCGGTGGTCGACTCTCGGCGTGCTCGGCGTGCTCGGCGTGCTCGGCCGCGGCGGCCGAGGGGCCGGGGGCGGGGTGGCCGGTCGCGGCCCTTCACCAGGCTGGGGGAATGATGCGCAGACGTGGACGGTTGGGCTTGACGAGGGGGACGACGGCGAACGGTGACGGGGACGGGGACGAACGGGGACGAACGGCGACGGGGGCGGTGGCGCCGTGTGGGCCGGGCCGACGGCGGGGAGGGGCCGGCCCGGCCCACACGGACGGAGTGAGACGGGGTCAGTGCCCGCCGGGGGCGCCCGCCGTCGCCGGCGGCAGCTCGGCGGCGACGCCCGGGTCGCCCACGTCCGCCGTGTAGTCCTCGGGCGAGGTCTCGTCCACGCCCTGGGGCGCCTTCAGCGCCCGCAGCACCAGGGTCAGGGCGACGGTGACGACGACATTGAGGACGAAGGCGGTGAGACCGATGTAGCCGATCTCGCCGATGCCCGGAATCTCCTTCTGGCTGCCGCCGAAGTGCTTCTGGGTGGGGCTGGCCACGCCGTACGCCGCGACCGTGCCGTAGACCATGCCGACCGCCCAGCCGGCCAGCAGCGCCCAGCGGTGGAACCAGCGTGTGAACAGACCGCCCACCAGCGCCGGGAAGGTCTGCAGGATCCAGATGCCGCCCAGCAGCTGGAAGTTGATCGCGACGGTCTTGTCCATGGTGAGGACGAAGGCCAGCGCGCCCACCTTCACCAGCAGCGACACCAGCTTGGAGACCTTGGTCTCCTGCGCGGGCGTGGCGTCCGGCCGCAGGAAGTCCTTGTAGATGTTGCGGGTGAAGAGGTTGGCCGCGGCGATCGACATGATCGCCGCCGGGACCAGCGCACCGATGCCGATCGCGGCGAAGGCCACTCCCGCGAACCAGTCCGGGAACATGTCCTCGAACAGCTGCGGGATGGCCAGCTGCGCGTTGTCCACCTTCACGCCCGCCGCGATCGCCATGAACCCGAGCAGCGCCAACAGCCCCAGCATCAGCGAGTACAGCGGCAGGATGGTGGTGTTCCGGCGGATCACCTCGCGGCTGCGGCTGGAGAGCGTCGCGGTGATCGAGTGCGGATACATGAACAGCGCCAGCGCCGAGCCGAGCGCCAGGGTGGCGTAGGCCCACTGCGAGGCGTCCCCCGGGGCCAGCGCGCCGCGTGGCTTCCCGGCGTCGTTGGTCTCGGAGAGGGCGTCACCGGCCTTGGCGAAGATGTCGTCGAAGCCGCCGAGCTTGATCGGGATGTAGATGATCGCCACCGCGATGACGAGGTAGATCAGGGCGTCCTTGACGAAGGCGATGAGCGCGGGGGCGCGCAGCCCCGAGGAGTAGGTGTACGCGGCGAGCACGCCGAAGGCGATGAGCAGCGGCAGGTCCTTGATGAACCAGTTGGTGTTCTCCCCGCCGCCGACCCCCATCACGTCCAGCACCGCCTGGATGCCGACGAGCTGGAGCGCGATGTACGGCATGGTGGCCAGCAGGCCGGTGACCGCCACGGCCAGCGACAGCCCCTTGGAACCGAAGCGCCCGCGGACGAAGTCGGCGGTGGTGACGTATCCGTGCTTGTGCGACACCGACCACAGCCGGGGCAGGAAGGTGAAGATCAGCGGATAGACGAGAATGGTGTACGGGACGGCGAAGAAGCCGGCCGCGCCCGCCGTGTAGACCGCCGCCGGGACGGCCACGAAGGTGTAGGCGGTGTAGAGGTCGCCGCCGAGCAGGAACCAGGTGATCCAGGTGCCGAAGCTGCGTCCGCCCAGGCCCCATTCGTCCAGGTTCTCGGAGTTCTCGGCGGCCCGCCAGCGCGCGGCCATGAAGCCCATGACGGTGACGCCGAGGAAGAAGAAGATGAAGACGGCGAGCGCGACGCCGTTGACGTCGTTGCTCATCGCTCCGCCCCCGCCTCACGCGCGGCCCGCGCCGCCCGCTGCTCCCGGCGGACCAGGACGTAGGCGACGGTCGTGAGCACGGCCGATATCAGCACCCACAGCATCTGGTACCAGTAGAAGAACGGGATGCCGATGAAGGACGGGTCCGTCCTGGCGTAGGAGTCGACCCACAGCATCGCGAAGAACGGCACGATCAGACAGACGCCGGCCACCACGCGCGAGGGCGTGATGACCGGTCTCTTGTCCTGTGGCCCGGATGGTCCGGTGGTGGCTGGCATGGCGGCGCTCCGTCCCGTCGACTGATCACCTGCTTAATGCGCAGGAAATCTAGGCCAGCCGTACCGTGGCCGTCACTACCTGTCCGCATATCGGTATGGCAAACCGTGCCGCCGACGGTGCGTCAACCGTGCCTGGACCAGGGGCGAGTCGGGGCGGATCGCCGCGGCTCGCGTCGGTGAGGGCGCGCCGGGGTCAGTCGCCGGGGCGCTGCAGCCGGGCCACGAACTTGTAGCGGTCGCCCCGGTAGACCGAGCGCACCCACTCCACCGGTTGGCCGTCGGTGTCCAGCGAGTGGCGGGAGAGCATCAGCATGGGCAGCCCCACGTCGGTACCCAGCAGCCCGGCCTCGCGGGGCGTGGCCAGCGAGGTCTCGATGGTCTCCTCCGCCTCCGCCAGGCGCACGTCGTACACCTCGGCGAGCGCCGTGTACAGGGAGGAGTACTTCACCAGGCTGCGCCGCAGCGCCGGGAAGCGCTTGGCGGACAGATGGGTGGTCTCGATCGCCATCGGCTCGCCGCTGGCCAGCCGCAGCCGCTCGATGCGCAGCACCCGGCCGCCCGGGGCGATGTCCAGCAGCCCGGCGAGCCGGTCGTTGGCGGTGACATAGCCGATGTCCAGCAACTGCGAGGTGGGTTCCAGGCCCTGGGCCTTCATGTCCTCCGTGTAGGAGGTCAGCTGCAGCGCCTGGGAGACCTTTGGTTTGGCGACAAACGTCCCCTTGCCCTGGATGCGCTCCAGGCGCCCCTCCACCACCAGCTCCTGCAGGGCCTGGCGCACCGTGGTGCGGGAGGTGTCGAACTCGGCGGCCAGCGTGCGCTCCGGTGGGACCGGAGTGCCCGGCGGGAGCGTCTCCGTCATCTCCAGCAAGTGCCGCTTGAGGCGGTAGTACTTGGGCACGCGGGCGGTGCGCGCCGTCCCGTTGGCGCCCGCTCCGCCCTCGGTCGTCGCCTCTTCGGTATCCATCGCGCGCCTTCCCGACTCCTGTCCTGCTGCCGTCACCGGCTCCTCCGTCCTCAGCGGCTCACATGGTGGCACGGTCCCGGGCCCAGGCGGCCTCTCAGCTCCGATGTCGTCAGATGTCGGTCCGGTAACGGACCCGACAGCGACTCTTATACACCCTTGACACCCCTAAAGGTCTAGGCCAAGCTGCGGACACTGGTCTAAACCATTAAAGACCACTTCCAGTCCTTTGAGGAGAGTGCTGTGAAGCGTGGGCTCATAGCGGCGACGGGTGTCGCGGCAATGCTGGTGAGCGTCGCGGCCTGTGGGTCCAGCGACGACAAGGACGAGAAGTCGGGGGCGGACGGCTTCAAGGGCGAGACGCTCACGCTCTGGGCCATGGACGGATCCACGCCCGAGGGCTGGACCAAGGCCGTGCAGGCCGAGTTCGAGAAGAAGACCGGCGCCAAGCTGAAGATCGAGATCCAGCAGTGGAACGGCATCCAGCAGAAGGTGACCACCGCGCTGTCGGAGTCGAGCCCGCCGGACGTCATCGAGATCGGCAACACCCACACCCCCGCCTACGCGCAGACCGGTGGCCTCGCCGAACTGGGCGACCTCAAGAAGACGATCGGGGCGGACTGGTCCGCGTCGCTCAACGAGTCCGCGGTCTACGACGGCAAGCAGTACGCCGCCCCGTGGTTCGCGGCCAGCCGGGTGGTCGTCTACAACAAGAAGGTCTGGGCGGACGCCGGGATCAAGGAGACCCCCAAGACGCGCACCGACTTCTTCAAGGCGCTGGAGACGATCGAGAAGAAGACGGACGCCGAGCCGATCTACATGCCGGGCCAGAACTGGTACTTCTTCGACGGCCTCACCATCGGCGCCGGCGCCGAGCTGGTCAAGAAGGACGGCGACACCTGGGTCTCCAATCTTGCCGACCCCAAGGTCGGCAAGGCGATGGACATCTACAAGCAGTACCAGTCCTTCAGCAAGGCGCCCAAGGACAAGGACGAGGCCACCCCGCAGCAGGCCGAGGTCTTCGCCAAGGGCAAGACCGGCGCCTTCATCGGCATGGGCTGGGAGGCGGCCACCGCCATCAAGGCCAACCCGGCCATCGAGAAGGAGATCGGCTACTTCACCATTCCGGGTGAGACCGCCGACAAGCCCGAGGGCGTCTTCCTCGGCGGCTCCAACCTCGCCGTCGCCGCCGGCAGCGAGAAGCAGGAGCTGGCCAAGGAGTTCCTGAAGATCGCTCTCTCCGACGCCTTCGAGGGCCAGCTGGCCAAGGAGGGCGGGGTGATTCCGAACAAGGAGTCGCTGCAGACCGCCCTCAAGGGCAACGCCCCGGCCGAGGCCGCCGCGCCGGCCGCCAAGAGCGGTGGCACCACCCCGCTGATCCCGGAGTGGGCCGCGGTGGAGAACCCGCCGAACCCGATCAAGACCTATATGACCGCCGTGCTGAACGGCAAGTCGCACGCGGAAGCCGCCGAGTCGGTCGAGGACGAGCTGAACAAGCGCCTCAGCCAGGAGCAGTAAAGCGATGACGAGCACGTCGGCGCAGACCGAACGGGTGGTCGCCGGTCCCCCCGCCGACGTCCGCGAGAGCGCGGGGCCGCGGCCCGGTCCCGCGCGCGGCGGACGGCGGCGACCGAGCGGCGCCGCGCCCTATCTGCTGCTCCTCCCCGCCGTGGCCGCCACCGTGGTGCTGCTGGGCTGGCCGCTGGTGAAGAACGGCATGCTGTCGTTCCAGAACCTCAATATGCGGCAGCTGATCCAGCACCTCACCGAGTGGAACGGGGGCGACAACTACCGCGAGGCGCTCACCAGCGAGGACTTCTGGCGGGTGACGGGCCGCTCGGTCGTCTTCACCGCCGTGAACGTGGTCCTGATCATGGTGCTGGGCACCCTGATCGGGCTGCTGCTCGCCCGGCTGGGCACCCGGATGCGGCTGCTGCTGTCGGTCGGCCTCGTCCTGGCCTGGGCGATGCCGGTCGTCGCGGCCACCACCGTCTACCAGTGGCTCTTCGCCCAGCGGTTCGGCGTGGTCAACTGGGTGCTGGACAGGCTCGGCTGGCACGCGATGGCGGACTACAACTGGACCGGCAGTCAGTTCTCCACCTTCTTCGTGGTGACCCTGCTGATCGTGTGGCAGTCGATCCCCTTCGTGGCGATCAACCTCTACGCCGCGACCACCACGATCCCCAAGGAGCTCTACGAGGCCGCCGCGCTGGACGGCGCCGGCACCTGGAAGAGCTTCACCTCGGTGACCTTCCCCTTCCTCAAGCCGTTCCTCTTCGCGACGACCTTCCTCGAGGTCATCTGGGTGTTCAAGTCCTTCGCCCAGGTCTTCGCGATCAACGAGGGCGGTCCGGACCGGCTCACCGAGACCCTCCCCGTCTACGCCTTCGTCGAGGGCGTCGGCAACCAGCACTACGGCATGGGCGCGGCGATCTCCGTGCTCACCATCCTGATCCTGCTGGTGCTGACCGCCTACTACCTGCGCATCGTGCTCAAGCAAGAGGAGGACGAGTCGTGAAGCGCTCCCCGCTCGGGCGGATCTGGCCCGGCGCGACGGCCGTCGTCCTCTTCGTCGTCTTCGCGTTCCCCGTCTACTGGATGTTCAACACGGCCCTCAAGCCGACGTCGGACATCGTCACCGAGGACCCGGTCTGGTTCCCGACCCACCCGACCCTCGAACACTTCAGGACGGCGGTGGACGCGCCGAACTTCTGGACCCTGGTCCAGAACTCCCTCACCGTCACCCTCGCGGCCGTGCTGCTCTCGCTGGCGATCGCCCTGCTGGCGTCCTTCGCCATCGCCCGGATGCGGTTCAGGGGGCGCCGCGGCTTCATCCTCACCTTCATGATCGCGCAGATGGCCCCCTGGGAGGTCATGGTGATCGCGATCTACATGATCGTCCGGGATGGCGACATGCTGAACAGCCTGCTGCCGCTGACCCTCTTCTACATGGTCATGGTGCTGCCCTTCACGGTGCTGACGCTGCGCGCCTATGTCGCGGCGGTGCCCAAGGAGCTGGAGGAGTCGGCGATGGTCGACGGCTGCACCCGCCCCCAGGCCTTCCTCAAGGTGATCTTCCCGCTGCTGGCCCCCGGGCTGATGGCGACCTCGCTCTTCGGCTTCATCACCGCCTGGAACGAGTTCCCCCTGGTCCTCATCCTCAACAAGCAGGCCGAGGCACAGACCCTTCCGCTGTGGCTGTCCAGGTTCCAGACCGCCTTCGGCGACGACTGGGGCGCCACCATGGCCGCGGCCTCGCTCTTCGCGATCCCGATCCTTCTCCTCTTCCTGTTCCTGCAACGCAAGGCGGTCGGCGGTCTCACCTCCGGCGCGGTGAAGGGATGACGCCACTCCATGACGACGCTCGCACACTCCACCGACACCCTCACCCGGGACGCGCTCGCCGTCCTACAGCCCGGTTTCACCGGCACCACCGCCCCCGACTGGCTGCTGCGCCGCCTCGGTGAGGGGCTGGTCTCGGTCGGGCTGTTCGGCCGCAACATCGACTCGCCTGAGCAACTGGCCGCGCTCACCGCCCGACTGCGCGTCGAACGCGACGACCTGCTGGTCGCCATCGACGAGGAGGGCGGCGACGTCACCCGACTGGAGGTGCGCACCGGCTCCTCCTTCCCGGGCAACCTCGCGCTCGGCGCGGTCGACGACACCGAGCTGACCCGCGCCGTCGCCGCCGAGCTGGGACGACGGCTCGCCGCGTGCGGCGTCAACCTCAACTGGGCCCCCTCCGCGGACGTCAACTCCAACCCCGACAACCCGGTCATCGGGGTCCGCTCCTTCGGCGCCGACCCGCACCTGGTGGCCCGACACACCGCCGCCTATGTCGAGGGCCTCCAGGGCGCGGGCGTGGCCGCCTGCGCCAAGCACTTCCCCGGCCACGGCGACACCGCCGTCGACTCCCACCACTCCCTGCCGCACATCGACGCGGACCTGGAGACCCTGGCCGAGCGCGAACTGGTGCCCTTCCGGGCCGCGGTGGCCGCCGGCACCAAGGCGGTGATGAGCGCGCACATCCTGCTGCCCGCGCTCGACCCCGAGCTGCCCGCCACCCTCAGCCCCGCCGCGCTGCACGGCCTGCTGCGCGGCCCCGTCGCCGAGGGCGGCCTCGGCTTCGACGGACTGATCGTCACCGATGGCATGGAGATGCGGGCCATCTCCGCCGTCCACGGCCTGGAGCGCGGCAGCGTGCTGGCCATCGCCGCCGGGGCCGACGCGATCTGCGTGGGCGGCGGGCTGGCCGACGAGGCCACCGTGCTCCGGCTGCGCGACGCGCTGGTGGCAGCGGTGCGCGCGGGCGAGATCTCCGAGCAGCGGCTGGCGGAGGCCGCGGCCCGGGTGCGCGCCCTGGGCCGGTGGGCGCGGCAGGCCGGCGGCCCGGGCGCGGCGGAGGGGACCGCGCTCGCCGCCGCCGACCCCGAGGTGGGGCTCGCGGCCGCCCGCCGCGCGCTGCGGGTGACCGCGGGGGCCGCCCCGTACGAGCCGCTGACCGGCCCCGCCCATGTCGCCGCCTTCACCCCGATGGCGAACATCGCGGTCGGCGACGAGACCCCCTGGGGGGTGGCCGCCGAGCTCACCCGGCTGCTGCCCGGCACCACCACCGCCACCTACGGAGAGCCCGGTGGAACGACGGCGGAACCCGGGGAGCCGTCCGCCGTGGTCGCACACGTGCTGGGCGCGGCGGCGGACCGTAGGATCGTCGCAGTGGTACGCGACGTCCACCGGCACCCCTGGATGGCGGACGCCCTGCACGGCCTGCTCGCCGCCCGGCCGGAGACGGTCGTGGTCGAGATGGGCGTGCCCCAGGCGCCGCCCGCCGGGGCCCTGCACCTCGCGACGCACGGCGCCGCCCGCGTCTGTGGACGGGCCGCGGCGGAGGTCATCGTCGGAGCCGGCGGCTGACCCGGAACGAGGGACCCGCACCCGCGCCCAGCCCGCCCAGCCACCTGGAGGCCACAGCATGTCCGCCATGACTTTGGACCAGCGCCGCGGCGAGCAGCCGGGCCGGCACATGTCCGCCGAGATGGCAGAGCAGCCCGCCGTGCTCCAGCGCATCCTCGACGAGGGCGCGCCGAGGATCCGTGAGGTCGCCGAGCGGATCGCGGCCCGGGCCCCGCGGTTCGTGCTCCTCACCGCCCGCGGGACGTCCGACAACGCGGCGCTGTACGCGAAGTACCTGCTGGAGGTGCGGCTGGGCAAGCCGTGCGGCCTCACCTCCATGTCGACCACCACCGCCTACGAGGCCCGGCAGGAGCTCACCGATGTGCTGGTGATCACGGTCAGCCAGTCCGGGGGCTCCCCGGACCTGGTGGCCTCCACCCGGGCCGCCCGGGAAGCCGGCGCGATCACCCTGGCGGTGACCAACAACGCCGACTCGCCGCTGGCCGCCGTCTCCGAGTTCCACATCGACGTCCTGGCCGGCCCGGAGAAGGCGCTGCCCGCGACCAAGACCTACACCGCCGAACTCCTGGCGCTGTACCTCTTCGTGGAGGGGCTGCGCGGCGGCGACGGCGCGGCCGCCCAGGGCCTGCCGGGCCTCGCCCGGCAGATCCTCGACCGCCAGGCCGAGGTCAGACAGCTCGCCGCCCGCTACCGCTTCGCCGAACGCATGGTGCTGACCTCCCGTGGCTACGGCTATCCCAGCGCCAAGGAGGCCGCGCTGAAGCTGATGGAGACCAGCTACATCCCGGCGCTGTCCTACTCGGGGGCCGACCTGTTGCACGGCCCGCTGGCCATGGTCGACAACATCTCCCCGGTGATCGCGATCGTCACCGAGGGCAGGGGCGGCCAGGCCCTGCAACCGGTTCTGGAGCGGCTGCGCGGCCGCGGTGCCGACCTGGTGGTGATCGGGACTCAGGCCGAGGTCGACAGGGCGTCGGCGGGCTTCGCCCTGCCCACCGCCGGCGTCGCCGAGGAGGTCCAGCCGATCCTGGAGATCCTGCCGCTCCAGATGCTGGCCTACGAGGTCACCATCGCGCGCGGCCAGGATCCGGACGCCCCCCGCGCCCTGGCGAAGGTCACCGAGACCCGCTGAAGGAGACCCGCCGAGGTCCGCCCCCGCGCCCCGCACGCGGGGGCGGACCCGCGACCGCGGTCACAGCAGCGCGCCACCGGTGGTGTCGATCCACTGGCCGGTGACCCAGCGGCTGTCGTCCGAGGCCAGGAAGGCCACCACATCGGCGATGTCACGGGGCTCGCCCACCCGGTTGAAGGGGGACATCGACGAGGCGGCCTGACGCGACCCGGCGTTCTCCTCGCCGCGCAGCCACCCCGCGTTCATGTCGGTGTCCACGACGCCGGGCGCCACCGCGTTGACCGTGATGCCGCGCTGGCCGACCTCCTTGGCGAGGTGCGCGGTGAAGACGTCGAGCGCGCCCTTGGTCATCGAGTACGAGATGAGCTCGGGCATCGCGGCGCCATGGGTCAGGCCGGTCGACACATTGACGATGCGCCCGCCGTCCCGCAGCCGGCCCAGCCCCTGCTGGGTCACGAAGAACGGCGACCTGGTGTTGACCGCGAAGACCCGGTCGAAGTCCGCCTCCGAGAGCCCGGTGATGGACTCCCGCACGCCGTCGATCCCGGCGTTGTTCACCAGGATGTCCAGCCCCTCGGCGTGGGCGTCGAAGGCGGCCCACAGGGCCTGCGCGTCGCCCGGGACGCCCAGCTCCGCCTTGATCGCGAACGCCTCGCCGCCGGCCGCCTCGATCGCGGCGACGGTCTCCTTGGCCGACGCCTCATCCCGCCCGTAGTGCACCGCCACGCGGGCGCCGTCCCGGCCCAGTCGCTCGGCGATCGCCCGCCCGATGCCCCGGCTGCCGCCCGTGACCAGTGCCGTCTTTCCCGTGAGCGCGCCCATGGTCGCCCGCCCTCCCTTTGTGTAGTGGTCGATACAGAAAGACCGTAGCACGTTTTCTAGCGACCGCTATAGAATTGCCCTCATGGATGCCACGAACGAGCGAACGGATGAGCGAACGGGCCGGCGGGGTCGCCCCCGCTCCTTCGACCGTGACGCCGCGCTCCGGGCCGCGACCATCGAGTTCTGGGAGCGTGGCTACGAGGCGGTGTCCATCGCGGACCTCACCCGCGTGATGCACATCAAGGCGCCCAGCCTCTACGCCGCGTTCGGCGACAAGAAGACCCTCTTCGAGGAGGCCGTGGAGGCGTACGTCCAGGAGTTCGGCGGCTACCTCGCTCCGGCCCTGACGGAGGAGCCGACCGCCCGCCGCGGTGTGGCCCGGCTGCTCCGCGAGGCGGCTGCCTCGCACACCCTGCCCGGCCACCCCCGCGGCTGCATGATCATCACGGCCGCCACCAACTGCACGCCGCAGTCGGCCGAGGTCCTTCAGGGCTTGAAGGGGCGGCGGAACCACACCATCGAGCTGATCGAGCGCCGGATCCGGGCCGACGTCGCGGTCGGCGAGCTGCCCGCCGACACGGACGCGCACCTGCTCGCGGTCTACTGCGCGGCCGTGCTCCAGGGCATGTCCCAGCAGGCCCGGGACGGCGCGGCCCGGGAGACGTTGGAGGCGGTGGCCGAGCTCTCGATGCGGGCCTGGCCGCACCCGCCCGCGGCGGACGGCGCGGACCACGCGGCGCGCGCGGAGACCGCGACCGCGGGCCGGTCGAGCGCCGAGCGCCGAGCGCCGGTCGACCGGGGTTGAGCGGGGCTGACCGGGAGACCGATCGGGGCGTTGACCGGGGCTGACCGGGAGACCGATCGGGACGTTGGCCGGGGCTGACCGGGACGGATCGGGGACATCCGGGGGAGGCGGGGCGAAGGGGGAGAGGCCCGAAACGACCCGCGGGCCGCGGCGCCAGAACGGGACCCTCAACCCGCCCGGCACCGCAGCCCGGAGTTGCATCGGCCGGTCCAGTCGGCCGGCCGATCGGAGGCCCGCGGCGCAGTCAGGGCAGAGAGCGCCGGTGCCTCGATCCACCCTCCTGTGCGGGGAGGGCGGAAGTCCTGCGAAACTCAGTGTGCGCCGGGCGTCCCAACCCCTCGGTCGACTCCTCGGTCAACCCGTCGGATCCGGGGCCCATGTCTATTGCGCCGTTGAACATTCTGGACTAGACCACTCTGGTCTGTCCATGGGCTGCCAACGATTGTCCATAGAAAGAGTAAACCCCCGCCGCCGGTAGGCTCGCGGTGTGCCCTCCATGAACGACCTCGTACGCCAGCACACCGCACTCGGCGACTCCGACCTCGAATGGCTGCACCTGCTGGTCTCGGAGTGGCAGCTGCTCTCCGACCTGTCCTTCGCCGACCTCGTGCTGTGGGTCCCCACCCGGGACGGGACCCGCTACGTCTCGGTCGCGCAGATGCGTCCCAACACCGGCCCCACCTCCTACCAGGACGACATGGTCGGCCACCTCGTCCCGCGCGGGCGCCGGCCGATGCTCGACGCCGCCCTCGACGAGGGCCGGATCGTCCGCGAGGGCGATCCGGAGTGGCGGGAGGAGGTCCCGGTCCGGGTCGAGTCCATCCCGGTCCGCCGGGAGGGCCGGGTGCTCGGAGTGATCGCACGGAACACCAATCTGCTGACCGTGCGCACCCCCAGCCGGCTGGAGCTGACCTATCTCCAGAGCGCCTCCGACCTCGCCCAGATGATCGCTGCCGGATCGTTTCCCTTCCCCGACCAGCAGGTCGACATGGACGCCTCGCCGCGCGTCGGCGACGGACTGATCCGGCTCGACGCGGACGGGATCGTGCAGTACGCCAGCCCCAACGCCCTCTCCGCCTACCACCGGCTGGGCCTCGCCGCCGACCTGGTCGGCCACCACCTCGGCGAGACCACCGCCGAACTGGCCCCCGCCCGCGGCCCGGTGGACGAGGCGCTGGTCAAGCTGGCCAGCGGCTGGGCGCCGCGCGCCTTCGAGGTCGAGGCCAACGACGGGGTCATCCAACTCCGCGCCATCCCGCTCAAGCCCAAGGGCACCCACATCGGCTCCCTGGTCCTGCTGCGCGACGTCACCGAGTTGCGCCGCCGCGAGCGGGAGTTGATCACCAAGGACGCCACCATCCGGGAGATCCACCACCGGGTGAAGAACAACCTCCAGACCGTGGCCGCCCTGCTGCGGCTCCAGGCCCGCCGGATGGACTCCGAGCAGGGCCGCGAGGCGCTCAACGAGGCGGTGCGCAGGGTCGGCTCGATCGCCATCGTGCACGAGACCCTGTCCCAGAACCTGGATGAGCGGGTCGAGTTCGACGAGATCGCCGACCGGGTGTTGGCCATGGTGGCCGAGATCTCCCCCGGTCGGGTGGCGGGCCGCCGCAACGGGCGCTTCGGCATCCTCGACGCCGAGGTGGCCACCCCGCTGTCCATGGTCCTCACCGAGGTGCTGCAGAACGCCCTGGAGCACGGCTTCGGGCCGGGGGAGCAGGGCACCGTCGAGGTGTCGGCGGTGCGCGGCGGCACCCGCAGCGACAGCCGGCTGCGGGTCACGGTCCAGGACGACGGCCGCGGTCTGCCCGAGGGCTTCGACCCGCGCCGCACGGGCAACCTCGGGTTGCAGATCGTCCGGACGCTGGTGGAGGGCGAGCTCGGCGGGACCTTCGACATGCTCCCGGCCCCGGAGCGCGGCACCCGTGTGGTGCTCGACATTCCGGTACGGGTCCAGAAGCGCTGACCGGCGTACGCGCGTACGAGTGCTGACGCGGGGATCGTGTCCTTGACGGATCGACATGTCGACCCCCGGCGCGAACTCCCCGGCGGGCGAACCGGCCCTCGCGGCGCCGGTCCGCCGAACCGGCGCGCCGGCCCGCCGTGTCGCGAAGGGCCGCCCCACCGGGCGGCGTACGCCGTCGGCCGTATCGCCCGGGCCGACGCCCCGCGTCCCGAACGTCACCGAACCGCGTCCCGCACGTGATGTCACCGCCCGGCGTCCGAGAGGCCGACGCCCCACGTCGGGAAAAGCGCTGAGCCCCGGTCCGTACGGTTATCCGTACGTCTCCGGGGCTCAAAGCTCAGAGTGTTCTGCGCATCGGGGTACTGCGCGCTGCGGCTCGGGGGCCGAGGGGCTGCGTCAGGCGCTGGCGTTGCGCGCCCGGTTGCGGGCGGCGCGGCGCTTCATCGCACGGCGCTCATCCTCGCTGAGGCCACCCCAGACACCGGAGTCCTGGCCGGACTCCAGCGCCCACTGCAGGCACTGCTCCATCACGGGGCAGCGGCGGCAGACGGCCTTGGCTTCCTCGATCTGCAGCAGCGCAGGACCGGTGTTGCCGATGGGGAAGAACAGCTCGGGGTCTTCCTCGCGGCAAACGGCGTTGTGACGCCAGTCCATGGCTGCTCCATCTCCTCGTGTTACTGAACGTTGCTTGTGAATGTGAACGCTTTCACGAATCCCTCCGCAAGGGAAGGGCCAACAACCAGTTTGGGGCTGGTGCGGTCCCGTGGGAGAGGAGGGGGTTCGGGCTCTCAAGGGGGCTTCGTGCGGCCGTCCCGATCGCCATGAAGAGATTCGCAAACCTCGGCGGCGGATACAACCCCTTCCAGCAAGTTTTTTTTGATTCCTTGGTGTCGGTTGAGTCACAGCCGTACTTCCAGGGGGTGGAGGGCAGGCTAAACGTTCGACTAAAAGGACTTTAGGGCTTACCGCTCACACAATCACACGCAGTGCACGGCGTACGCCTGTGAACGTCACACTCGTACGCAGCCCCAGGTGGTCACCGTCCATCTGGAAGGGCAGTGGAACCTGCGATTGCAAGGTGAAGTCCGTCAGATCGTGTCCCGAGACCACATGCTTGCCGCGGGGGCCGCGCTCGGGGGTGGAGGTCACCAGCTGGGTGCCGTAGCGGGCCACCGCGGACGTCGACAGCTTGGTGAGTCCGAGCACGTCAAGGGCGGTGTCGAAGGACGCCTCCGGCGACGCGTACAGCGGGCGGTTGCCCAGGTAGGTGTACGGCGAGGTGTTACAGACTATGGACAGCACCAGCTCCTCGACCGGGTCCTCGCCCGGTCGGTTGAGCGTGATCACGCCATTTCGGCGGTGGGGCTCGCTGAGGTACTGCCGTACGACCTGTCTCACATACAGCGCGTGCGTCGACCGCTTGCCGCGCTCGCGGTGCTGTTCGACCCGGCCCACCACGCCCGCGTCGAACCCGAACCCGGCGCAGAAGGTGAACCAGCGGGCCGGCACCGCCTCGTCCCGGGTGCCCGGCGTGCCGCCGGCGAGGCCCAGGCCCACCGTGCGCTCGCTGCCGTCGCGCAGCGCGTCCAGCAGGGCGCCGGTCGCCTCGACGACGTCGTTGGGCAGCCCGAGGGCGCGCGCGAAGACGTTGGTGGAGCCGCCGGGGACCACGGCGAGGCGCGGCAGCGCGTCGGGGGCCGGGCCGTCATGGAGCAGACCGTTGACCACCTCGTTGACCGTGCCGTCGCCGCCGAGGGCCACCACGAGCTCATAGGTGCCGCTCTCGGCCGCCTGGCGGGCGAGGTCGCGGGCGTGGCCGCGGTACTCGGTGGTGGCGACGTCCAGCTTCAGATCGCTGGCGAGGGCGTGGATCAACACGTCGCGGGTGCGTGCACTGGTGGTGGTTGCTGCCGGATTGACCACGAGGAGTGCGCGCATGCGAAAAGCCTACCTACCTGCCGGTACCGGCAATCCCCCGGGGCGGCCCCCGTCCCCCGCGGTGCGGGCTACCCTGCTGAGGTGAGCAGGAAGAAGTCCGCCCCCGCGAAGTCCGCCCCCGGCAAGCCCGGCGCGGCGTCGTCCACCGCCGTGAAGACCGGCGCGAAGGCCACTGCCGCGAAGACCGCCGCGAAGACCGCTGCCGGTGGGAGCGCCTCCGGAGCCTCGGCGGCCGGCCGGGTTCCGCGTCAGGAAGCGGCCGGTACGGCCGGCGCGGACGTCGCCTCCGCCCCCAGCGGCCCGCGGCCGCGGCGGGTGACCGCGGCCGCCCTGCTCTCCGCGGTCGAGGGCGCGGTGCTCATCGGCTTCGGCGTCTATCTGCTGATCATGGGGATCATCGGCGATCCGGAGAGTCCGCAGCAGGCGGAGATGCTCGCGCTGACCGTGCTCGCCCTCGCGCTGATCCCGCTGGCCGCCGCCCGCGGGCTGTGGCGGCGCCGCAGCTGGAGCCGCGGGCCCGCCATGATCACTCAGATCATGGCGCTCCCGGTGGCCTGGACGCTGGTCCAGAACGGCGGCCTGCTCATCGCCATCGGCGTGGTGACCGCCGCGGTCGCCCTCGCCGTGCTGGCGCTGCTGATCAACCCGACGGCCACCGAGGCCCTGGGCATCGGCCCCCGGGCCTGAGGGGCCGGCCGCTCCACGCATCGGGGCCGCACGGCCCGGGGCCCCGTCGCACCTCGTTCTCCCCCGTCGCTCCGCCACGAGGATCGCTTGCCCGCGAGGATCACTCCTGCACCAGGATCACTCCTCCACGAGGAGCTTCTCCCGGAGCTGGGCCAGGGTGCGGGCCAGCAGCCGGGAGACGTGCATCTGGGAGATGCCGACCTCCTGGGCGATCTGCGACTGGGTCATGTTCCCGAAGAAGCGCAGCAGCAGGATCTTCTTCTCGCGCGGTGGCAGGTCCTCCAGCAGCGGCTTGAGGGACTCCCGGTACTCGACGCCCTCCAGGGCCTCGTCCTCCGCGCCCAGGGTGTCCGCGACCGCCGGCGACTCGTCGTCGGTGTCCGGGACGTCCAGTGACAGCGTGCTGTACGCGTTGGCCGACTCCAGGCCCTCCAGCACCTCCTCCTCGGAGATGCTCAGGTGCTCGGCCAGCTCGTGCACGGTGGGGGCGCGGCCGTGTCGCTGGGACAGCTCGGCGGTGGCGGTGGTGAGCGACAGCCGCAGCTCCTGGAGCCGGCGCGGCACCCGCACCGCCCAGCCCTTGTCGCGGAAGTGGCGCTTGATCTCGCCGACCACGGTGGGGGTCGCGTACGTGGAGAACTCCACGCCGCGGTCCGGGTCGAACCGGTCCACCGACTTGATCAGACCGATCGTGGCGACCTGGGTGAGGTCGTCCAGCGGCTCCCCGCGGTTGCGGAAGCGGCGGGCCAGGTGCTCCACCAGCGGCAGGTGCATCCGCACCAGGTGGTTGCGCAGCTCGGCGCGCTCCGCGGAGCCCTCCGGGAGTGTGCGCAGCTCGACGAAGAGGGCCCGCGCGCCGCTGCGGTCGTGCGGGTCCTGCTGCTGCCACGTCTCGTGCTGGTGCTGGTCCATGTGGTCCGCCCGCTCTGGTCGGTCGCCTGCGGCCTCCTCCTGGTCCGCGGGTTGCGGCCGGGCGGGCTGCTGCGGGATGGCCGGGGTACGCACTCCCCGCGATGATGCGGTGCTCACGGAGCCCCCCTTTCCGTCACGGCTGTCCGGGGCCGACGCCGCGCTCCTTGTACAGGCTGATGCTGACCGTGCGGTCCTCGGCGACGCTGGAGTCGACCTTGCCGGCCAGTGCGGAGAGCACCGTCCAGGCGAAGGTGTCGCGCTCGGGGGCGCGACCGTCCGTGGTCGGAGCCGAGACGGTCACCTGCAAGGCGTCGTCGATCAGGCGGAAAACGCAGCTCAGCACCGAGCCGGGCACGGCCTGCTGCAGCAGGATCGCGCAGGCCTCGTCGACGGCGATGCGCAGATCCTCGATCTCGTCGAGGGTGAAGTCCAAGCGGGCCGCGAGGCCGGCTGTCGCCGTCCGCAGCACCGACAGATAGGCACCCGCAGCGGGCAGCCGGACTTCCACGAAGTCCTGGGTCCCGGGCTCGCCTGCGATCTGGGACACCCTCACCTCCAAGGTGGCAAAGCTGGTTGAGCCGAGCTGACACGAGCGCCGACTGCGCCCCCATGGTCAAGGGATTAACGGTCGAGCGCGGCACATGGTTCGGCTGCGACGCTATCGCGATCTGCGGCCCGCTGTCGCCCGGACGGAGCAGGGCTCCCGCCGTGAGCGAGGTCGGCCCGACAGCCCGCGATGTCACTCATGGTAAGACCCTGAGTACGGAACGTGGCTAGGGGTTGTGGGTCTCAATTCGAAAGCGATGTCGTTTCGTTGATCGTTTGTTCGTCGGCGTGGAACGCGCCGCGGTTCACCGCCGGGGTTGCCTCCGCCTCCCCGTCGCCGGTCGCTCGCCGCGCACCTCCCCGCGCCGGACAGTCCGCCACGTCCCCTGATGCCGAGCGGATCATGTAAGGGAAGGCTACCCGGCGCCACCGGCCCCGCGGCAGGTGTCGGCGCGGCTCAGATCAGCCGCTGATCCGAGTAGCACCAGCGCCAGCTCTCGCCCGGCTCGAAGCTGCGCATCACCGGATGCCCGGTCTCCGTGAAGTGCCGGGTGGCGTGCCGGTGCGGGGAGGAGTCACAGCATCCGACGTGCCCGCAGGTCAGGCACAGCCGCAGCTGCACCGGGTGGCTGCCGACGGCCAGGCACTCCGGGCAGCTCTCCGTCAGCGGCTCCGGTTCGGGGCGCGGCAGTTCGGCCAGGTGCGGGCACTCGCTCATGATGGCCAGGTTAGACACCGGGACGCGGTGGGCGACCGCGAAGACGATCAGGGGGACGGGCCGAGCGATGGACGCCACTCCACTCCTGCTGCTGGTCGCGGGCAGCGCCGCCGTCGCGGGCGCGGCCCGCCGCACCCCCGTCTCCGCGCCGCTGCTGCTGGTCGCGGCCGGGCTGGCCGCCTCCTACCTGCCCGGCGTGCCGGAGTACACCCTGGACCCGCACGTCATACTGCCGCTGGTGCTGCCGCCCCTGCTGCACACCGCCGCGCTGGACAGCTCGTACCTCGCGCTGCGCGCCAACCTCCGGCCGGTCGCGCTGCTCTCGGTCGGCTACGTGCTCTTCGCCACGCTCGTCGTCGGTTGGATCGTCTATCTGGTGGTGCCGGACCTGCCGCTGACCGCCGCGCTGGTGCTGGGCGCGGTGATCGCCCCGCCGGACGCCGTCGCGGCCACCGCCATCGCCCGCCGCGCGGGGCTGCCGCACCGGATCACCACCATCCTCCAGGGCGAGTCCCTGGTGAACGACGCCACCGCGATCACCGCCTACAAGGTCGCGCTGGCGGCGGCGGTGGGGGAGGGGGCCACCTGGGCCGACGGGCTCCGGGAGTTCGCGCTGGCCGCGGTCGGCGGGGTCGGGGTCGGCCTGGTCCTGATGGTGCCGCTGCACGGGCTGCGCACCCGGCTGACCGATCCGCTGCTCCAGAACACCCTCTCCCTCCTCATCCCCTTCGTGGCCTACACGGTCGCCGAGGAGGTCGGGGCCTCCGGAGTGCTGGCGGTGGTGGTGGTCGCGCTCTATCTGGGCCACCGCGCCTGGCAGGTCGACTTCGCCACCCGCCTCCAGGAGGCGGCGGTGTGGCGGATGGTCGCCTTCCTGTTGGAGTCGGCGGTGTTCGCGCTCATCGGTCTGCAGTTGCCCGTGGTCCTCGGCGGCCTGGACGCCTACGGGACGGGGGCGGCGGTCTGGTACGCGGTGGTCCTCTTCCTCGCCGTCGTCGTCGTGCGGTTCGTCTGGGTCTTCCCCGCGACCTTCGTCCCCCGCGCCCTCTCCTCCCGCGTCCGCGAGCGCGAGCCCGGGGTGGACTGGACCGCCCCGCTGATCGTCGGCTGGGCCGGGATGCGCGGGGTGGTCTCGCTCGCCATCGCCTTCTCCATTCCGCGGGTGGTGCACGGCGGCGGGGACTTCCCGGCCCGCAACCTCATCCTGTTCCTGACCTTCACCACCGTGATCGGCACCCTGGTCGTCCAGGGGCTCACCCTGCCGCCGCTGATCCGCGTGCTGCCGCTGCCCGTCCGCGACAGCCGGGCCGAGACCCTCGCCGAGGCCCAGGCCCAGAGCGAAGCGTCGCGCGCCGCCGAGCGACGCCTGAACGAGCTGCTGGCCGACGAGCGCAACGCTCTGCCGGCGCCGCTCGCCCAGCGGCTCCGCGCGGTGCTGGAGCGGCGCCGCAACTCGGTGTGGGAGCGGTTGGGCGCCGTCAACGAGCAGACCGGCGAGTCGGTGGACGCCACCTACCGTCGACTCGCGCGGGAGGCGATCGAGGCGGAGCGGGAGGTCTTCGTGGAGCTGCGCAACGAACGGCGGATCGACGACGAGATGCTGCGGACCCTGCTGCGCCGGCTCGACCTGGAGGAGGCGGCGGCACACCGCGAGGAGGTGGCCGAGTAGTCGACCACCGGGCAGTCGACATGTCGACCGGGCCTGCCAGTCGACGTGTCGGCGGGGACCGAGACCCGTTCCGGTGAGGGTGCCGTGCGGGGGTCAGGCGGGCGGGCCCGGCTCCGGGGCGCCGGTGATCACCGCGGCGACGGTGGTGCCCGGCGTCAAGGCGCCCTCCTCGGCCAGCACGGTCAGCCCGTACAGCATCTTGGCCACGTAAACGCGCTCCGGCGACAGCCCGTGCCGGGCGGCGAAGTCCGAGGCGAAGGCGTCGAGTTCCGGGGTCTGTCGGGCGTAGCCGCCCCCGTGGAAGCGGTCCTCCAGCCGCCAGTCGCCGGTGCGGGCGCCGAACGCCGCGCGTTGGAGCCGCTCCGCCTCCGCGTCGAGGAAGCCGCCCCTGAGGACGGGAAAGCCGATCGCGCGCTGCCCCGGTGCCAGTCCGGCGGCGAGTCCGGCCAGCGTGCCACCGGTGCCGCAGGCCACGCCCACCACCTCGGCCAGCCCGCGCAGCTCGCGCCCGAGCTCGGCGCACCCGTGCACGGCCGCGGCGTTGCTGCCGCCCTCGGGCAGCGGGGCGAAGGCGCCGAAGCGCTCGCGGAGCGCGTCCAGCAGCAGCGGGTCCGTGCGCCGCCGGTACTCCGCGCGGCTGACGAAGTGCAGCCGCATGCCGTCGGCCGCGCAGCGCGCCAGGGACGGGTTGAGCGGCCGGTCGGCCAGCTCCTCGCCGCGCACCACGCCGATCGTGGCGAAGCCGAGCAGCCGCCCGGCCGCGGCCGTGGCCCGCAGATGGTTGGAGTACGCGCCGCCGAAGGTGAGCAGCGTGGAGTGCCCCGCCGCCGCGGCGGCGCGCAGGTTCGGAACCAGCTTCCGCCACTTGTTACCGGGAATGTCCGGATGTATGAGGTCGTCGCGCTTGAGGAGCAGGCGGACGCCGCGGCGTGCGAAGCGCTCGTCCTCGATCTCCTGGAGCGGGGAGGGCAGCCGCGGCCGCAGCACGTCGGGGTCGGCGAGGTCGCCGGGGTCGACGGGGTCGATCGGCGCGGTGGGGCTGGTCACCCGCCCATTGTCACGCGGGCACCGTGCCCCCGCCTCGGGCCCGGGAGCCGTACGGTCGTCGCGGGCCGTGGTCAGGTCGTGGTCGGGTCGTGCCCGCCCGTTCCGCCGGGGGGCGCTCCCAGCGGTAGCCGGGGGAGGAAGGACCGCCCGCGACCCGGTGTCGGTCAGCTCAGTCGTGCGCCGATGCGCTCGCGCATCCAGCCCATGGCGAAGCCGCGCGGGTCGGACTTCCCGGGTCGCCACTCCAGATGGCCGATGACGGAGCGCTCGGTCCAGCCGTGTGCCCGGCAGATCGCGGCCGATGCCTTCTCGACGGCCGTGAGCTGGGCGTCGGGCCAGGGATCCACGCCGTCGCCGAGGTTCTCGCACTCGAAGCCGTAGAAGTGGCGGTTGCCGTCGGTGTTGGCCTCGTTGTCCGACGGCAGCCGGTTTTCGGCGACGACGGCGCGCAGCACGTCGTCGTCGCCCGCTCCGGCGTGGTTGGCCCGGCCGTAGCCGACCAGGTGGACCCGGCCGTCCTTGGTGATCACGCCGTGGCACAGCGGGCCGGGCAGGTCCTCGTAGCCGTCGCGACAGATCCGTACGGTCGTCTGCGCGCCGCTGGTGACGGTGTGATGGATCATCACGCCGTGCACCGGCCCCCAGGGGCCGATGTGGTTGCGGTTGTGGTGGCGCCAGTCGCCGACCTCCACGACGTGCAGGCCCTCGTCGCGCAGGGCCTCGAGTAGACGACGCGCGGACATGGGTGGGGCCATGGCCGCCTCCGTTCCTGGTTGGGCGGCGACAGCCCGTCGCTGCCGCCGGTAGACCAGCTGTATCCCCGATGAGGCGAAAGTGGTGAACTGTTCGGATTCCGACCGGGTTGCGTTCGGATATCGTGCGAACTGATCCGGCCGACGACGTCCGGACGACGCGCCGCCATGCCCAGGAGAAGCACCGCACGATGGACTACCAGGCAGTACTCGACGAGGTCGCCAAGCGGGTGGCACCGGAGATCGGTCGGGGCCAAGTGGCCCGGTACATCCCGGCACTGGCCTCGGTGGAGCTGGGCCGGTTCGGGATGGCGATCGCGGACGCCGACGGCAGCGTCTACGGCGTCGGCGACTGGGAGGTCCCCTTCTCCGTCCAGAGCATCTCCAAGGCGTTCAGCCTGGCGCTGGTGCTGGCGCAGGACGGCGAGACCCTGTGGCGGCGGGTCGGCCGGGAGCCGTCCGGCAACCCCTTCAACTCCCTGGTGCAGCTGGAGTACGAGAACGGCATCCCGCGCAATCCGTTCATCAACGCCGGCGCCCTCGTGGTCACCGACCGGCTGCAGACCCTGACCGGCGACGCCAGCACCACCATGCTGGACTTCCTGCGGGCGGAGAGCGGCAATCCGGAGCTGGCCTTCGACGCCGCCGTCGCCGCCTCCGAGACCGAGCACGGCGACCGCAACGCGGCCCTGGCCCACTTCATGGCCAGCTACGGCAACCTGGACAACCCCGTGCCCACCCTGCTGGAGCACTACTTCTGGCAGTGCTCGATCGAGATGAGCTGCCGTGACCTGGCGCTGGCGGCCGGCTTCCTGGCCCGGCACGGGGTGAGCTCCGACGGCTCCCGGCTGCTGACCCGGAGCGAGGCCAAGCGGATCAACGCGGTGATGCTCACCTGCGGCACCTACGACGCCGCCGGCGACTTCGCCTACCGCGTGGGTCTGCCCGGCAAGAGCGGCGTCGGCGGCGGCATCGTCGCGGTGGTGCCGGGTCGCTGCGCGCTGTGCGTCTGGAGCCCCGGGCTGGACGCGCGCGGCAACTCCGTGGCCGGCGTCTCGGCCCTGGACCACTTCACCACGCTGACCGGATGGTCGGTCTTCTGAGCCCGCCGCCTGTCGGGCCCGCCCGGCTGAGGTGGCGAAACGGCCGGTCGCGTGCGCAATCTGGTGGTACAGGAGGTGTACCGCCATGGAGCACGAGATGCGCGCCGAGTACGAGGAGGGGAGTTCGGGTCGGGTGGCCGGCGCGCCGGTCAAGATCTGGCACATGGTGCGCGGTGTCGGCACCGTGGCGATGTGCGGCCGCGAGCTCGACGCCGACTCCGAGACACGGCCCGCGGACGACTGGGGCACGGTGGAAGTGCCCTTCTGCCACTCCTGTGGCGCGATGTACCTGCGCGAGGTCCCCTGAGTCGTGACGTACCGGGAGTGGCCGGCCGTGCTGCCGGCCGGCGCGGTGCTGTGGACGCGCACGGTCGCCGCCGACGACGTGTCCCGGCCGGTGCTGCCGGACGGCTGCACGGATCTGATCTGGAGCGACGGCGACCCCACGGCCCGGCTCTTCGTGGCGGGCCCCGACACCCGTGCCCACCTGCCCGCCGCCCCGCGCGGCAGCCGCTACACCGGCATCCGCTTCGCCCCCGGCACCGGCCCGGCCGTGCTCGGGGTGCCGGCCCATGAGCTGCGCGACCAGCGGGTGCCCCTGGACGCCCTGTGGTCGGCCGCGGAGGTGCGGCGGCTGATGGAGCGGATGGCGCTGGCACACGAGGACGGAGGCGACGGGGCCCGGGGGAGCGACCTCGGGGGTGCCGGAGTGGGCCGGGTCCTGGAGGCGGTGGCGGCGGAGCGGCTGCGGGCGGCGGACCCGCCGGACCCGGTGCTGGCCGCCGTGGTGGCGGGGCTGCGCGGGGGCCGCGCGGTGGCCGCCGTCGCCGACGCCGTGGGGCTGAGCGCCCGCCAGCTGCACCGCCGCTCGCTCGTCGCCTTCGGGTACGGCCCGAAGACGCTGGCGCGCGTGCTGCGCCTGAACCGCGCGCTGGAGGCGGCCCGCGGCGGCACCCCGTACGCCGAGGTCGCGGCCGCCGTCGGCTACGCCGACCAGGCCCACCTGGCGCGCGAGGTGCGGGCCTTCACCGGGCTGCCGCTGGGACGGCTGATCGGCCGACCGCGGCCGCCCTCGGCCGCCGGTTAGCGCCCTCGGCCGCCGGGGCCAGGGGTGGGCGGGAACAGGGCTGGGCAGGGGCGAGGGCTCAGGCCAGCGGGGCGAACAGGTCGACGGTGTTGCCGTCCGGGTCGCGGAGCACCGCGTAGCGCTGGCCCCAGAAGGCGTCCCAGGGCTCCTTGTGCCCCTCGGCGCCCGCCCGCACCAGCTCGGCGTAGGCGGCGTCGACCGCGGCCGGCCCCTCGCAGGCGAAGGCCAGGCCGAGCCGTCCGGAGCCGGCCGGGCCCGGGTCCCGGTCCGGATCGAACGAACGGACGGTCTCCTCGGTGTCCCACAGCAGGCGCAGCCCGCCCGGCAGCACCGCCTCGACATGCGGCTCGCGGTCGGCGTCGGCCGGGATGTCCAGGCCGAGCCGGCGGTAGAAGGCGAGGGACGCGGCCATGTCGGCCACGACCATGGAGACGGCGTTGATCTGCGGAGTCATACGGGCAGCGTAGGAAGCCGGCCGTGGCCCGGTCTTGAACGAATCGGACGCCCCATGGCGGCGCCCCGCACGGCACGCCGGCACGGCGGGGCGGGGCGGGATGGCGCGGTGAGGTGTTACGGGCAGCGGATGATCTGGCCCGCGTACGACAGGTTGCCGCCGAAGCCGAAGAGGAGCGTCGGGGCGCCGGACTCGACCTCGCCGCGCTCGACGAGCTTGGAGAGGGCGAGCGGAATGCTGGCGGCGGAGGTGTTGCCGGAGTCGGTGACGTCGCGGGCGATGACCGCGTTCACCGCGCCCAGCTTGCGGGCGAAGGGCTCGACGATGCGCAGGTTGGCCTGGTGCAGCACGACCGCGCCGAGCTCCTCGGGCGTGATCCCGGCCCGCTCGC
Organism: Streptomyces sp. SAJ15; assembly: GCF_007595705.1. Taxonomy (GTDB): domain Bacteria; phylum Actinomycetota; class Actinomycetes; order Streptomycetales; family Streptomycetaceae; genus Streptomyces. The sequence goes on from NZ_NISY01000001.1 coordinate 790,856, forward strand.
AGACGCGGCGGGCGATCGGCGGCAGCTGGGTGGTGGCCCAGCGGTAGACGGCCTGGCCCTCCTGGGCGAAGCGCGGCGGCGTGCCCTCGATGCGGACCGCGTTCCCCATCTCCGGGACCGAACCCCACACCACCGGGCCGATGCCCGGCCCGCGGCCGGCCAGCGAGGGGACCGCGTCGGTGGCCGCCACCACCGCGGCGCCGGCGCCGTCGCCGAGCAGCACGCAGGTGGAGCGGTCGGTCCAGTCGGCGGCCTGGGTGAACTTGTCGGCCCCGATGACGAGCGCGCGGGTGGCCGCCCCGGCTCGTATGGTGTGGTCGGCCGTGGCCAGGGCGTGGGTGAAGCCGGCGCAGACGACGTTGAGGTCGAGCACGGCGGGGGAGCCGAGGCCGAGTCGGGCCGCGACCCGGGCGGCCATGTTGGGGCTGCGGTCCAGGGCCGTGGAGGTGGCGACGAGCACCAGGTCGATGTCCTCGGGGGCGACGCCGCTGTTCGCGAGCGCCTTGGCGGCCGCGGCCGCGGCCATCTCGTCCACCGTCTCGTCGGGTCGGGCGATGTGCCGGGTACGGATGCCGACCCGGCTGCGGATCCACTCGTCGCTGGTGTCGACCATGGCCGCGAGGTCCTCGTTGGTGAGCACCTTCGCGGGCTGGTAGTGGCCGAGGGCCAGAACATGTGATCCGGTCATCGGGTGGGTCCCCCTCTGATGCGGGTGCCGGCGCACCCCGTCCTGCGGTGGATCCAGTCTTGGGGGCGGACCGGAAGCCGGGTGGGCGGATATCCGCCAATGTTCCGCCGGAAGATCTGGAGCTTTCGCCCTTTCGCGCAGGTCAGAAGAGGTGTGTACGGCCGGTGCGCGGAATCCGGCCGGTGCTCGGGGGTGAGCGGCCGGCCGGACGGTCACCAGCGCGGGGCTACGACAGCTTGCCGCCGTAGTCGGGGAGCTTGTACGTCCGCTCGGCGTGCCCGCCCACCAGGTCGGAGGTGTTGTTGCCGATGTTGGCGATGATCGTGTAGCCCTTGGCCTCGATCTCCGCCCGCTTGGCGGTCTTGAACTCGCTCTTCTCGTCGAAGAGGTCGGGCAGGTGGCGCACGTACAGGCCCTGCACCGGGAAGCCGACCTTCTCCAGGTTGTACCGGGTGGGCAGGTCGAGGATGTCCGGCCGGGCGGTGACGAAGAAGATCGCCACGCCGCGCGCGTGCGCGTACTGGGCGAGCTGCAGCACCTGCCGCACGGCGGGCGTGGGGTACTTCAGGAAGAGGTGGAAGTCCGTCTCCAGCGACGTGTTGTCGATGTCGAGGACGATGGCCTGCTTCTGGCCCGCCGCGTTCTCGGTGCGCTGCTCGACGTAGGGGAAGGCGGGGTCGATGACGGCCTTCACATCGCGCTGCCAGGTGTCGTAGTCGACGCCGCTGGGGTTGATCGTGGGCAGCGCGGTGGCGGTGCCGGCGGAGCCGGTGACGGTCCGGGCGACCGTCGGGGTGGCGGAGCCGGTGGCGGCCTGGGCGACGGGGGTGGTGGTCGCGGCCATGCCCAGTGTGGCGGCCACGGCGGCCGTGGTGACACCGAGACGGCGTCCCCAGCTGCGTGCGCTCATGTGGGGGATCTCCTTGGGTCCGGCAACGGAACGGCGGTGGCCGGAGTGCCACCGCCCGCCTGGCATGTTCACGGCCGGGAGTGGACGCAAGGAGGCAATTGAATTACTGATGAGTAACGTTTCGGGTGGCCGTCACGCCCAAACCCCCGTGTTCCAGGAGAAGTTGCCGAGGGGGCAAGGGGGCAAGGAGTCAAGGGGCCCACGGAGGGAACGTGCCGCGGGTCAGGCGTGCCGGTCGCGACCCCGGGCGGCGCGGCGGCGGGCGTGGAACCACTCCAGGAGTCGGTGGTGGTGGCGCTCGGGGCGGTACATGACGCTGTGGGACGGGCCGCCGGTGCCCGGCTGGGCGTGGCCGTAGCGGTCGTAGCGGAGGGCTGAGATCCGGTTGGAGTTCTGGGTGTTGGCCCGATGGATCACCAGGGCGCCCAGGGCGATCACCGCGAGGATCACGATCACCGTGACGAGGTTCTCCATCGCTCTCACTCCCCTGTCCGCGGAGCCGTGCGCCTGTGGATCTCGTGCCGTGCCGCATCGCGAGGGGGCGGGCCGGCGGGTCGCTGCGGTCGGACGCCGAGGCCGGTGCGGTCAATGGCCGGAATTGTCCGTTCCAGCGTACCCCCTGTTCGGTGGGGTGGCCGTCGGTGGATCCGGGGCCGACGGGCGGGTGCAGGTTGTGGGGCTGGGATTGAGTGCCGTGCCGTTAGATGGGTATGTCACCTATTGCAGGCACTGCCCCGAGAGGGGGGCTCGGCATGGTCGAGGAACGGCCCGACATCGGCGTCCGGGAGCAGACGCTGGGCGGGGTCACGCTGGTGGAGATCTCGGGCGAGCTGGACATCCTCGCCGCGTCGGGCTTAGCGCCGCGCATGGACGCGCTGACCGGCGCCGAGCGACTCGACCTGATCCTGGATCTGCGGCAGGTCACCTTCATGGACTGCGCCGGGGTGTCCGTGCTGTGCCGGGCCCGGAACCGGGTGTTGGCCGGCGGCGGCCGGCTGCGTCTGGTCATCGGCGACTCCCGGGTGCGGGATCTGCTCCGCGTCGTCCGGTTGGACGGCGCGTTCGAGGTCCTGGAAGATCTCGCCTCCGCCGCGTGAAGGGTGAGAAGCCTCCCCGAGTGAGTGTCAATACATGGCACTTCACATCACTCGATCGTGTGCTTTCGGTCGCGTGAAAATGGTTTCTGCACGGTGGTAACCGGGAGTCACACCCCTACGCTCGCGGCCAGGCCACCACCGCCTCGGTGCCGCCGCCCGTTCCCCCCAGGTAAGCGCTCATGTCCCCTTCGTACGCCCATGCCCATACCTACCGCACCCGCACCTGCACGGTGGTCGAGTTCCACGGCGAGGTCGACCTCGACGGCATCGTGGAGATCGGCCGGCAACTGGACCTGGCCACCGCGCCGGCGGCACCGGCCGTCGTCATCGATCTGAGCCCCGCCACCTTCGTGGACTGCTCCGGGCTCTCCCTGCTGTGTCGCGCCCGCCGCCGGGTGGGGGAGCGCGGCGGACGGCTGCGGCTGGTGTGCGCGGACCGGCGGGTGCTGCGTACGCTGCGGGCGAGCGGGCTCATCGACGCCTTCGCCCCGGTGCCCACCGTGGGCGAGGCGCTCGGCGGGCTCGGCCCGGAGAGCTGATCCCGGAGGGAGGCGGGCATGGCCGAACCGCGCCCGACGACTGAGCTGGACCCCCGCTACAGCGACCCCGACGCGGTCCCCACCGACTGGTCGGAGGCCCGCGCCCTGCTGGCGGCCGCCGAGCTGTACTGGCTCTCCACGGTGCGCCCCGACGGCCGCCCGCACGTCACCCCGCTGCTGTGCGTCTGGCTGGACGGCGCCCTCTTCTTCTGCACCGGCCCCGAGGAGCGCAAGGCCGGGAACCTCGCCGCCAACCCCAACTGCGTGCTCACCACCGGCACCAACGCGCTGCGTGAAGGGCTCGACCTGGTGGTCGAGGGCGCCGCGCTGCCGGTGACCGACGACGGTCGGCTGCGCCGGGTGGCGGCGGCGTACGAGGAGAAGTACGGAAGCGGGTGGCGCTTCGAGGTGCGCGACGGGGCCTTCCACCATGACGCGGGCACGGCGCTGGTCTTCGAGGTCGCTCCCGGCACCGCCTTCGGCTTCCGCAAGGGGACCTACGGCCAGACCCGCTGGCGCTTCTGACCCGACGGCGCACACCCGAGGCGGCGCGCATACGCGAGGGCGCCCGGTCGGTGGCTCGACCGGACGCCCTCGTACGCTCCGCGCGCCGTGTGTCGTGGCGCCGCGTCAGCGCCTCACGCCTTCTTGGTCTCCCAGAAGATCTCGTCGATCCGGGCGATGAGGTCCAGCGCCTTCTGGCCGGTGGCCGGGTCGTTCGACGCCTTGGCCGCGCTCAGGGCCTTGAGGGTGTCGTTGACCAGCTGGTGCAGCTCGGGGTACTTCTCGAAGTGCGGCGGCTTGAAGTAGTCGCTCCACAGCACCGAGACGTGGTGCTTGGCGAGCTCGGCGCGCTGCTCCTTGATGATGAGGGCGCGGGTGCGGAAGTCCGGGTCCTCGTTGGCCTGGTACTTCTCCTGGACGGCCTTGACCGACTCGGCCTCGATGCGGGCCTGGGCCGGGTCGTAGACGCCGCAGGGAAGGTCGCAGTGGGCGCTGACCTTCACCTTGGGCGCGAACAGGCGGGAGAGCATAAAAGCTGTCCTTCCTCGTGATCGTCTTCTCAGGTGCGAGATTACTCCGTGAGGGAAGGCTTTTCTCGGGTGCCCCGGGGGGCTTAGGTCAAAAGTCCGGTGGGAGCCTGGGGCTGGTGGAGGATCGGACCGGAGGTGCCGGGATGCAGGAGCAGGTGCACGATCGCGGGCAGGAGCAGGACCGCGAGCGCCGCGGTCTGCTGCGGATCGGGCTCGCCGAGGTGCACAACCCGTCGATGGTGCCGACGCTCAGCCCGGGCGACCAGCTCGTCATGCGGTACGGCGCGGTGGTGCGGGCGGGCGACGTGGTGGTGATGCGCCACCCGTTCCGACAGGACCTGCTGATCGTCAAGCGCGCGGTGGAGCGGCGCGAGGGCGGCTGGTGGGTTTTGGGGGACAACCCGTACGTGGAGAACGACAGCCGGGAGTTCGGCATGGTGCCGGACGACCTGGTGGTGGCGCGGGTGTGGCTGCGGCTGCGGCCGCCGCCGTGGGCGGGCGGCGGTCAGCTCTCGGTGGTCGGGGCGCTGTCCTGGGTCCCCTCCGCGGTGCGGCTGGTCTCCGCCGGCCGTTGGTCGCGCGGGGCGGGAGGCGCGGCGGGGGCGGGCCGTTCGGCGTTCAGGCGCTTGCGGGCGCGGTAGGCGGCGACGTTCGCCCGGGTCGCGCAGCGGTCGGAGCAGTAGCGCCGTGAACGATTCGTCGATGTGTCGACATACACCTTGCGGCAGGGTGCCGCCTCGCAGATTCCGAGCCGGTCCACCCCCAGCTCGGTGAGCTGGAAGGCGAGCCCCATGGAGGCGGTCGCGGCATAGCCGGCGCCGGCGCTGGTCGCGTGGTCGGCGATGTGCATATGCCACTTGGGGCGGCCGTCCTCGTCCCGGTACTCGTGCCCGGAGATCTGCGGGCTGACCGGGAACTCCAACATCAGCGCGTTGAGCAGGTCCACGGCCCGTACCTCGTCCCCCTCGGCCGCCGCCTCGAAGACGGCGCGCAGTCGGGCCCGGACGGCGCGCAGCCGGGTCACGTCCGCGTCGGTGGTGCGCCGCGCCAGAGCGGACTGGGTGTGTCCGACGAGGGTGCGCACGGCGTCGACCGTGGTCAGCGAGTCGGTGCCGCGCTGGGCCTCCTCGGTGTTGACCAGCCGCACGGCGAGATCGGAGTAATAAGCCAGTTCCACTTGAGGTCCTTACAAGGGCGGTCTATGGTCGGTAATAGATGCTGTACTAACGAGGGTATTACGGAAGGGGGGCGTCATGGCTGACACCGTGGCCGCCGCACCGCACTGGACGGCCTGGCAGGACAGCTGGGACCGGCAGCAGGAGTGGTATCTGCCCGATCGCGAGGAGCGGTTCCGGGTGATGCTGGACTCCGTCGAGGCGTTGGTCGGCCCCGAGCCCCGGGTGCTCGACCTGGCCTGTGGCACCGGCTCCATCTCCGCCCGACTGCTGCGCCGCTTCCCGGGCGCCACCAGCGTCGGCGTGGACCGGGACCCGGCGCTGCTGGCCATCGCGCGCGGCTCCTTCGCCGCGGAGCCGCGGGTCCGGTTCGTCACCGTCGACCTGCTGGACCCGCGGTGGACCGAGGCCCTGCCGCACTCCTCCTACGACGCCGTGCTCACCGCGACCGCCCTGCACTGGATGGACGGTGCGGCGCTCCGGACGCTCTACGGACAGCTGGCCCGACTGCTGCCCGACGGCGGGGTGTTCCTCAACGCCGACCACATGCCGGACGAGTCCACCCCACGGCTGAACGCGGCGGAGCGGAGCTACCGGCGTGCCGCGCGACAGCGGGCCAAGGACGCGGGCGCTCAGGACTGGGCCGACTGGTGGCGGGCGCTCGCGGCCGACCCGGCACTCGCCGAGGTGACCGCCGAGCGCTTCGCCCGCTACGGCGATCCGAGCGCGGGCGACGACCACGGCGACGACCCGATGTACCCGCCCGCCTGGCACGCGGCCGCGCTGCGCGAGGCCGGCTTCGACGAGGCGCGGGCCGTGTGGTGCTCGGTCACCGACGGGCTGGTGCTGGCGCTGAAGTAGCCGGGCCGCGGCGTCCCGGCCGCCCACGGAGGAGCGGCCGACGGAGGGACCGGAGCTGTTCCGGCGATGCCGCGAGGGCGGTGCGGACCGCTGTCCGCACCGCCCCCGGCGTCTGCTTAAAGGACCTTCGACAGGAACGACTTCGTCCTCTCGTGCTGCGGGTTGGTCAGCACGTCACGCGGGTTGCCCGACTCGACCACCACGCCGTTGTCCATGAAGACGACGGAGTCGCCGACCTCGCGGGCGAAGCCCATCTCGTGCGTGACGACGACCATCGTCATGCCGTCCTCGGCCAGCCCGCGCATCACGTCGAGCACGTCGCCGACCAGCTCCGGGTCGAGCGCGGAGGTGGGCTCGTCGAAGAGCATCAGCTTGGGCTCCATGGCCAGCGCCCGAGCGATCGCGACCCGCTGCTGCTGGCCGCCGGAGAGCTGCGAGGGGTAGTTGCCCCCCTTGGTGCCCAGACCGACCCGGTCCAGCAGCTTCTGCGCGCGCTCCCGCGCCACCGCCTTGGACTCGCCCTTGACCTGGATGGGCGCCTCCATGACGTTCTCCAGCGCCGTCATGTGCGGGAAGAGGTTGAAGCGCTGGAAGACCATGCCGATGTCGCGGCGCTTGGCGGCGACCTCGCGGTCCTTGAGCTCGTAGAGCTTGTTGCCCTGCTGGCGGTAGCCGACCAGCTCGCCGTCGACGTACAGCCGACCGGAGTTGATCTTCTCCAGGTGGTTGATGCAGCGCAGGAAGGTGGACTTGCCGGAGCCGGACGGGCCGATCAGGCAGAACACCTCACGCGGGGCGACCTCCAGGTCGATCCCCTTGAGGACCTGGACCGCGCCGTAGGACTTGTGGACGCCTTCGGCCTTCACCATGGCGGTCATGCGGCACCTCCAGAGGGGCGACGGGACGAGAACTGGGCGCGGATCCGCTGGAGCGGGGTGGGCGGCAGGCTCCTGGTGGCGCCCTTGGCGTAGTACCTCTCAAGGTAGTACTGGCCCACGCTGAGCACCGAGGTCAGGATCAGGTACCAGGCCGCGGCGAGGAAGAGCATCTCGCCCGGGGCACCGGTGATCTGGCCGAGGTTCTGGGCCGCCTGCAACAGGTCCCAGTAGGTCACGGCGATCACCAGCGAGCTCGTCTTGAGCATGTTGATGAACTCGTTGCCGGTCGGCGGCACGATCACCCGCATCGCCTGCGGCAGCACCACGCGGCGCAGCGTCTTGGCGTGGCTCATGCCGAGCGCGTGCGCGGCCTCGGTCTGGCCCTCGTCGACCGCCTGCAGACCGGCACGGCAGATCTCCGCCATGTACGCGGCCTCGTTCAGGCCGAGGCCGAGCAGCGCGGCCAGGAACGGGGTCATGAAGTCCGACCACTCGTCCTGGTAGATCGGGCCCAGGTTGATGTACTCGAAGATCAGGCCCAGGTTGAACCAGAGCAGCAGCTGCACATAGACCGGGGTGCCGCGGAAGAACCAGATGTAACCCCAGGCGATGGCCGAGGTCACCGGGTTCTTCGACAGCCGCATGACGGCGAGGATGACGCCCAGGACCACACCGAGCACCATCGAGGCGATGGTGATCCAGATGGTCTTCCCGACACCTTCGAGAACCTGGTCGTTGAAGAAGTTGTCGGGGATCGCGCCCCAGTTGACCTTGCCCTGGGAGAAGGCGTAAACCAGCGACACCAGCAGCGCGAGCACCACGAATGCGGAGACCCAACGGCCGTAATGGCGGACCGGAATGGCCTTCATGTCCTCCGGGGCGGGCGGCGGAGCATCCTGCGGCTCCGACTTCTCGATGTCAACACTCACGGAAATTGCCTTTCAGCGGAAAGTGGGGAGCGGTCGGGATCACTTGCCGCTGTTGATGTTGGCCTCGGTGACCGCGCCGTCGGCGACGCCCCACTTGCTGAGGATCTTCTCGTATTCGCCGGTGCGGATGATCGCGTCGAGCGCGGCCTTGAGGGCGTCACGCAGCTGGGCGTCGTCCTTGCTCACCGCGATGCCGTACGGGGCCGCCTCGACCTGCTCGCCGACGATCTCGAAGTCGTCGCCGCCGCCGGAGGTCTTCACCGCGTAGGCGGCGACCGGGAAGTCGCTGGACCCGGCGTCCGCGCCGCCGCCGCGCAGCCGGGTCTGGGCCTCGGTGTCGTTGGCGAAGGACTCGATCTTGATCTTCTTCTCGTCGTCGTCCTCGCACTTCTTCGACTGGCTCTTGGCCAGGTCGTGCGAGACGGTGCCGCGCTGGACCACGATGGTCTTGCCGCAGAGGTCCTCCCAGTCCTTGATGCCCTGGTCGTCGCCCTTGCGGGTGTAGATCGAGACGCCGGCGGTGATGTAGTCGACGAAGTCGACGCCCTCACCGACCTTCTTGCCGGTCTCCGGGTCCGTGCCCTCCTGGCGGCTCTTGTTGTCCGTCATCGCGGACATCGCTATGTCGTAGCGGCCGGCCTTCATGCCGGTGAGGAGGGTGTCGAAGGTGGCGTTGGAGAACTTCATCTCCACGCCGAGCTGCTTGCCCATCGCCTCGGCGAGGTCCGGATCGATGCCCATGACTTTGCCGGCTTTGCGGAACTCGACCGGCGGGTAGTTGATGTCGGAACCGACCTCGATCACACCGGCGCTCTGGATGTCCTTGGGCAGCATGCCGAAGAGCGGGGCCTTGTTGGTGGAGTCCACCTGGCCCGGCTTGTCGCGCTGGTCGCCGCAACCGGTCAGCAGCAGGGCGCCGATGACCGCTGTCGCTCCGACCGAGGCGAGTCGCCTGTGGGCCCCGGATGAGCGGCGGGTGGTGCTTGCGGTCATGAGTGGATCCTCCTGCGAGTGAGGGAGAGCCGAAAGGCCTGACACACACCTTTGAGTGTCGCGGCCTCTTGCGTTTGCGGCATCTTGCCATCCGGACGGGCGCAATCGACCGGCTGACTATGTCAAAATCGGATAACGGGTGATCCCCGTGGCACACCAGGCCGGAACACCGGGCCGGACCGTGGTGAAAAAAGGCGGATCGAGAGTTTCATCACGCGCACTTCATCTCACGAGATGGACATTCAGCGCGTTTGGGCCCGACTGGTTGCGCTTGCCCTGCTTCCAGTGTGAATCGGCGTTAACGCGGCGTATCCCTACCGCGACCCCACCACATCGGCGACCGGCCGGTGACGCAAGGCGACAGAACCCGCTCGTCCCCGGAAGTGTCCTTCCGGTAGAACAGGCGATCACACCCCTCACCCGGGGCTCAGGGCGCATGTGCGATGCGCCCGGCGTGCGACTCCGTGCGCGGTCAGCCGACCGCGTCGGGAGGGCGAACGCGGTGCCCGCCCGTTCCGCACAGCAGGAGCGGACTACCCTCGACAGCAATACGACAAAGGGGTCACATACATGTCAGCGGAGATCGTTAATCCTCTCAGCGCCACCGACGGCGCCACCGAGAGCACCGAGGCCGGTGGGTTGATCGACCCGGCCTTCGCGTTGCACCGGGGCGGCAAGATGGCGATCGAGGCCACCGTGCCGGTGCGCGACAAGGACGATCTGTCTCTCGCCTACACGCCTGGCGTGGCGAAGGTCTGCGAGGCGATCGCCGAGCAGCCCGACCTGGTCCACGACTACACCTGGAAGTCCCAGGTCGTCGCCGTGGTGACGGACGGCAGCGCGGTGCTCGGCCTGGGGGACATCGGTCCGGAGGCGTCGCTGCCGGTCATGGAGGGCAAGGCGATCCTCTTCAAGCAGTTCGGCGGCGTGGACGCGGTGCCCATCGCGCTCGACTGCCGCGAGGTCGACGAGATCGTGGAGACCGTCGCCCGGCTCGCGCCGTCCTTCGGCGGCGTCAACCTGGAGGACATCTCGGCGCCGCGGTGCTTCGAGATCGAGCGCAAGCTCCAGGAGCGCGTGGACATCCCGATCTTCCACGACGACCAGCACGGCACGGCCGTGGTCACCCTGGCGGCTCTGCGCAACGCCGCGCGGCTGACCGGCCGGGCCCTGGGCGAGCTGCGCGCGGTCATCTCCGGCGCCGGCGCGGCCGGGGTGGCGATCGCCAAGATCCTGGTGGAGGCCGGCCTCGGCGATGTCGCGGTCTGCGACCGCAAGGGCATCGTCTCCGCCGACCGCGAGGACCTCACCGACGTCAAGCGCGAGCTGGCCGGCTTCACCAACAAGGCGGGCCTCAGCGGCTCCCTGGAGACCGCGCTGAACGGCGCCGACGTCTTCATCGGGGTCAGCGGCGGCACGGTTCCGGAGTCCGCGGTCGCCACCATGGCCGAGGGCGCCTTCATCTTCGCGATGGCCAACCCCACGCCGGAGATCCACCCGGACGTCGCGCACAAGTACGCGGCCGTCGTCGCCACCGGTCGCAGCGACTTCCCGAACCAGATCAACAACGTCCTCGCCTTCCCCGGCATCTTCGCCGGCGCCCTCCAGGTCCGCGCCTCGCGGATCACCGAGGGCATGAAGCTCGCCGCGGCCGAGGCGCTCGCCGCCGTGGTCGCCGACGAGCTGAGCGCGGACAAGGTGATCCCCTCGCCGTTCGACGAGCGGGTCGCCCCGGCCGTCACCGCGGCCGTCGCGGCCGCCGCCCGCGCGGAGGGCGTCGCCCGTCGCTGACGGCGTTTCCCGTCACGGCTGACGCGCTGACGCGCTGACGCTGAGGCGGTGACACGGCGTGCCCGGGCCGGGGCCGCCCCTCGGGGAGGGGGCGGGCCCGGCCCTTCGCGTACCCCCGGTGACGCGCGGGCGTGGTCGACGGCCAGGACACGCCGGCACGGGCGGACGACCGCCGTGCCCGCGCCGGTCGACGCGCCCGGCATGCCGCCGGAAGGGCCCTGCTGCCGGCGGGGGACGCGGCGCGTGTCACATCCCCGCGAGGTTCCGCCGCGTCCCCGTCGCGGCCTATCGTCAAGGTCATGTTCGCTGCCTACGCCGCACGCATCGACCGCGATCAGCCGCTCAACGGACTGGAATTGGGGGAACGACCGGCTCCGGAGCGCCGTCCCGGATGGACCATCGTCAACGTCAAGGCCGCGTCCCTCAACCACCACGACCTGTGGTCGCTGCGGGGGGTCGGCCTCGGTGAGGAGTCGCTGCCGATGATCCTCGGCTGCGACGCGGCCGGGATCGACGAGAACGGCAACGAGGTCGTCCTGCACTCCGTCATCGGCCAGACCGGCCACGGGGTCGGCCCGCGCGAGCCGCGCTCCATCCTGACCGAGCGCTACCAGGGCACCTTCGCCGAGCAGGTCGCCGTGCCCAGTTGGAACCTGCTGCCCAAGCCCAAGGAGCTCTCCTTCGAGGAGGCGGCCTGCCTGCCGACCGCCTGGCTGACGGCCTACCGGATGCTGTTCACCAACGCCGGGGTGCGCCCCGGTGACACCGTGCTGGTCCAGGGGGCCGGCGGCGGGGTGGCCACCGCCGCGATCGTGCTGGGCGCCGCCGCCGGGCTGCGGGTGCTGGCCACCAGCCGGGACGAGGCCAAGCGCAAGCGCGCGGTGGACCTGGGCGCCGAGGGCGCGTACGAGCCGGGGGAGCGGCTGCCGCGCCGGGTGGACGCCGTCATCGAGACGGTGGGCGCCGCCACCTGGTCGCACTCCGTCAAGTCCCTCAGGCCCGGCGGCACGCTGGTGATCTCGGGGGCCACCTCCGGTCCCGACCCCAAGTCCACCGAGCTGAACCGGATCTTCTTCCTGGAGCTGAAGGTCGTCGGCTCGACCATGGGCACCAAGGAGGAGCTGGAGGACCTGCTGAACTTCTGCGCGGCGCACGGGGTACGACCGGTCATCGACTCGGTGCTGCCGCTGGACCGGGCACGCGAGGGGTTCGAGAAGATGGCGGGCGGCGACCAGTTCGGAAAGATCGTGCTGACGGTGTGATTCCTCGCCGCCGGCGGTCGACGGTGTGAGCCGTCGCCGCCGGTGGCCCGCCGCCGTCGCGGCCTCCGGACCCCGCCGCCCTTCGGCGTAGTTGACCACCCGGTCGGCGGCGGAGCCGAGGTGCTCCGCGCCGTCGGCGAGCAGGCGGAAGTGGGCGCTCAGCAGCCCGGGTTGGGCGTCGGTCCGCAGTGCGTCGGGCACGGTGTCCACCCACTCCGCGGAGCGCTTACGCGTAGGCGACCTGGATCCGGCCGATCCCCAGCGTGCCCTGGGTGGGCAGCATCCCCGCCTCGAAGATCGCGCCGACGAGCGGAAGGACCAGCTCCGCCAGTCGTTCGGAGCGTGCCGGGCCCAGCGCCCGCCACGGGGCGGTGGCCAGCGCGTCGGTATGGCGCTCGACGGCGTCCCGTCCCTCCCGGCCGCGCGCGGTGGCCTTGCCGGACGCGTCCAGCCAGCCGCGCTCGACGAGCCGGGCGCGGGCGGCCGACCACTCGCGCGGACTCCAGCCCCGGGAGGCGAAGTTGGCCTCGGGCGCGGCGTCGACGGCGGCGAAGGAGACCAGGGACTCGCAGGGGTCGAGGTCGGCGGCGAGCAGGGCGACGAGATGGCCGTCGCCACGGTGCTCGCGCAGTACCGTGGCGGCCTGCCAGAGGGCGAGGTGGGGCTCGTCGGACCAGCCCAGGTCGCGGTTGGCGGCCGCCAGCGGGCGGGCGGCGGTGGTGGCGTGCTCGGCGGCCTCCCGCGCCAGCTCCGCGGCCTCCGCGAGCTCCGGGCTCGCGAGCCGCTCCGGGAACAGCGCCCGGAAGGTGCGATCCACCGCGCGGAGCCGGGCGTCCAGCACGGCCTCGGGGGACGCGGTGCGCCAGACGGCGGGGACGTGCTCGGCGACCATCCCCGGGGCGAAGCCGAAGAACGTGGCGGTGACCAGCTCGGGTCCCGCCGCGCCGAGCGGGGCCGCGCGCCAGGCGAAGTAGCTCGGCCAGCGGGAGGACAGGTCGTAGCCGAGCGCGGCGGCCTCCTCGTTCGCCTGCGGAGAGAAGTACAGACAGGCGTGCAGCGGCTCCAGCTGGTGCCACATCCTGCGGGCGAGGGCTGCTGTCATGACGGGCCTCCCGGGGTAACGTCGCTTGATCGCCGACGAGTTGACCCTAACCCGAACCCGTCAATCCCGCCCCGCGCGGCGCAGCAGGGCGTTGATGCCCGCCGCCGTCTCGGCCAGCCGCCGCCGGGCCTCGGCCACCGTGTCCTCGCTCACCGTGTGGTCGCGGGCCGTGTCGCGGATGTCGTCGCGGAAGCGGTCCAGCAGTCGGTCCAGGTCGCGCGCCGGGTCGCCGGTGGTACGGAACTCGCGCGACCACTCGGGCTCCACCCTCCGCTCGGGGTCGGCCGCCCCCGCCGGCTCCGCCGCCCTCTTCGACCCCGCCGACCCCGCCGGCCCCGTCGACCCCGAGGACTCGGCCGTGCGGTCCCGCTCCTCGGCGGCCTTCGGGCCCCGGCCCGTCGTCCTCGACTCCCCGCCGTCGGGCCCGCGGTCGGTGGGGGCGGGGTCCGGCTCCTGGCGGGAGAGCCGGCCGAGGCCGCGCGAGACCTCGGCCAGGCCCTCGCGGACCGCGCGCTGCCAGTCGCCCGAGCGGAGGTGCTCCTGGGTCTGCTCCTGGAGCCGCCGGGCGAACGCCTGGAGCTCCTCGCGGGCCTGCTCCTCGGCGGCCCTGGCCTGCCGACGGGCCCGCTGGGCGTCCTGTCGGGCGCGCCGGGACTCCTCCTTGGCGCGACGGGCCTGTTCCCGCCATTCGTCCTTGGCGTGCCGCATCTCCTCCTCGGCGGCCCGCCACGCCTCGTGGTCGGGGACGCCTCGGTCCCACTCCCCGGTCGGGACGTCGGCGGCGTCGGGGCCGGTGCGGGTCCGCCGGGCGGCCTCGCGCATCTCCCGCCGCAGGTCGCTGGCGGAGTCGCGGACGTCCTCCCGGATCTCGGCGGCGAGTTCGGCGACGGACTCGCGGATCTCCACCTCCAGCTCGGCGAGTTCGCCGCTCCGGTCGGCGAGTTCGGCGCGTCCGGCGTCGGTGGTCGCGTAGACCTTGCGGCCACCCTCGGTGGTGTGGCTGACCAGTCCCTCGGCCTCCAGCTTGGCCAGCCGGGGGTAGACGGTGCCGGCGGAGGGGGCGTACATCCCGTGGAAGCGCTCCTCCAGCAGACGGATGACCTCGTAGCCGTGGCGCGGAGCCTCGTCCAGCAGCTTGAGGAGGTACAGCCGCAGTCGGCCGTGGGCGAAGACGGGGGACATCAGAGGGGCTTCCCTTCCGGGCTGGTCGGAGCGTCCGGGCGGCGCAGCAGGGCGATCGCGCCGGAGACGCTGGTGGCCCGGAGACTGCCGCGGCCCGAACCCAGCGTGCCGGTGATGCGCTTGGCTCCCCACTCGCCGCTGACCCGCAGGTCCTCGAAGGCGCAGGAGACCGCGCCGCTGGTGGTGGTGGCGTCGACCCGGGCGTCGGCGGGCCGCGGCAGTCGGACCGCGATCTCACCGGAGACGGTGGTCAGTCGGAGGTCGGTGCCGCGGGCGGCCCGGTGCGGGGCGAGGTCGAGCACCATGTTCCCGCTGACCGAGTCGGCGTGCACCGCCGCGCCCTCGACGACGGTGAGGTCGCCGGAGACGGAGTGGAAGCGCAGCTCTCCGGTGACGGACTGGGCCTCGACCCGGCCCGAGACGGTCTGGGCGGAGACCTCGCCGGCCAGCCCGACCAGGGTGAGGTCTCCGGAGACGCCGCGCAGCTCGGCGCGGCCGGACAGGCCGGAGAGCACCACGTCGGCGCCGACGACGCCGATCGAGACGGCGGTTCCGCTGGGCACGGCGAGGGTGAGGTGCGCGGTGCGGGTCCACTCCCTCCGGTCGAGCCACTTCAGCGGGCTCTTCCAGGGGAGGTCGTCATAGCCGACCGACAGCGTGCCGTCCTGGTGGGTGACGGCCAGCGGCGGCCCCTCGATCTCGGAGACCTCCAGTCGGGCCGGGCCGTCGTCGGTGCCGACGACGTTGACCGTGCCGCCGACGATCCACACCTGGAGGGCGGAGGCGGGCTCGTCGAAGGTGAGCCTGCGCGGCTCCTCGATCGACCACTCGGACCGGGCTGACATCCCTGACCTTCCCAGGTACGGCACCTCCGCCCGCAGGGCGGGCCGCTACGCCTGCGCAACATATCGCGTATCTCTGTCTTCACGATATATCGCGAATATCGGAAGTCAAGGCGGTCGCCGAACGGAGGGTGAGGGCTTGATCACGACCAAGGGACGACCAAGGAGCGGTCAAGCGGGCGTCAAGAGGCGCCGGGGCGTAGAGCCCCGCTAGAGCGCCGCTAGAGGGTCGTGGAGGGCATATGTTCGAACTGTTACCTTCATGGCCAACCCAAGGGAGGGAAGGGGTCGGTGAGGCCGATGGGAACAGTATTCGCGGAATTCTCCGAGCGAGGAGAACCCGAAGAACGGGAAGGGTCGGGGGACGGGCGATCCGTCATTCAACTGCTCGTTCGGGCGGCGCGGGACCACCCGGCCGCCGGCCTCCGCTATATCTCCGCCGAGGCGGCGGGCGGGGCGATATCGCAGTCCTATCCGGAACTCCTCGCCGAGGCGCGGGAAATGCTCGGCGGACTGCGCGAACGGGGCTTGCGGCCGGGCGACAGAGTGGCCCTGCTCGTGCCCGACCAGCGGGAGTTCGTGACCGTCTTCTGGGCCTGCCTGCTGGGCGGCTTCGTCCCCTGTCCGCTGGTACAACCGCCCGGCACCGTCACCCGCTGGGCCGCCCAGCTCACCCACCTCGACCGGCTGTTGGACGGGCCGCTCCTGGTCACCACCGAGGCGCTGGCCGCCGGGCTGCCCGTGGTGCCGGGGCGCGGGACGGCCCTGCTGGAGGAGTTGCGGGGCGACCACGCGCCGGCCCCGGACCATCAGGCCGCGCCCGAGGACCTCGCGCTGCTGGTGCTGACCTCCGGCTCCACCGGCAATGCCAAGGCGGTCATGCTGACCCATGGAAATCTGCTCGCCTCCATGGCGGGGAAGGCGGAAACGCAGCGTCTCACCGCCGCGGACACCACCTTCAACTGGATTTCCTTCGACCATGTCGCCGCGCTCCTCGAAGCGCACCTGCTGCCGCTCGCGGTGGGCGCCACGCAATGGCACGCGCCGGCCCGGACCGTTCTGGAAAACCCGCTGGAATTCCTGCGCATCGTCTCCCGGCACCGGGTCACGATGACGTTCACGCCGAATTTCCTCCTCGGCTCGCTCAACGAGGCGGCGCACGGGCTGACGGAAAGCGGCGAGCGGCTCGACCTCGGCGCGCTGCGCCACATCGTCAGCGGCGGTGAGGCCAACGTCGTCGCCACCGGTGAGGAGTTCCTCGCCGGCTACGCCGCGCACGGGCTGCGCGGCTCCGCGCTCTGGCCGGCCTTCGGCATGACCGAGACCTGCGCCGGCAGCGTTTACAACCGTGACTTCCCCGCGGCCGACGCGGGCGCCGCCTTCGCCAACCTCGGCCGGCCCGTCCGGGGCCTGGAGATCCGGGTCGCGGACGAGCACCACCGGCCGCTGCCCGAGGGCGAGGTCGGCGAGCTCCAGCTGCGCGGCACGATGATCACCCGCGGCTACTACAACGACGCCGAGGCCACCGCGGCGGCCTTCACCCCCGATGGCTGGTTCCGCAGCGGCGACCTGGGCCGCGTCGTCGACGGCCGGCTCAGCCTCGAGGGGCGCAGCAAGGACAGCATCATCGTCAACGGCGTCAACTACTTCAGCCAGGAGATCGAGACGGCGCTGGAGCAGCTCGACGGCATCACGCCCGGCCATGTCGCGGCCTTCCCCACCCGCGCGCCGGGCAGCGACACCGAGCAGCTCGTGATCGCCTTCCACGCCGAGGCCGCGGCCCTCCCGGCGCCGGACCGCCCCCAGACCGCCGCCGACGAGGCCGAGCTGCACCGGCTGCTGACCGCCGTGCGCGCCACCACCGTCATGCTCTGGGGCTTCCGGCCGTCGGTGATCCTGCCGCTGCCCAAGGACGCCTTCCCCAAGACCAGCCTCGGCAAGACGCTGCGCCGCCGGATGCGGCAGACGCTGGAGAGCGGCGGCTACGCCGAGGTCGCCGCCCATGTCGCGGAGCTGACCTGCCGCCGGCTCGGCGGCCACACCCCGCCCCGTCCCGGCACCGAGCAGGTCCTCGCCGAGATCTACGCCGAGATGTTCGGCACCACCCCGGACCGGATCAGCGCCACCGCCAGCTTCTTCGACCTCGGCGGCACCTCCCTGGACATCCTGCGGCTGCGCCGCCGCGTCGACCAGCGGCTGGGTGTGCCCGACCTGCCGGTGATCACCGTGCTGACCGCCCCCTCCGTACGGGCGCTGGCCGCCCGCGTCGACGCCGGGCCGGGGGCCGACGGGGGCCGCCGGGTGGCCGAGTACGACCCGGTCGTGCCGCTGCAGACCGGTGGCGCCAAGACCCCGCTGTTCTGTGTCCACCCCGGCGTCGGCGAGGTGCTCGTCTTCGTCAACCTCGCCAAGTACTTCGCCGGCGACCGGCCGTTCTACGCGCTGCGCGCCCGCGGCTTCAACGAGGGCGAGAAGCCCTTCGAGAGCTTCGAGGAGATGGTCTCCACGTATGTGGCCGCCATCCGCGCCCGCCAGCCGCACGGCCCCTACGCCGTCGCCGGCTACTCCTACGGCGGCGCGGTCGCCTTCGAGATCGCCAAGGCGCTGGAGGCGCTCGGCGAGCGGGTCGACTTCGTCGGCAGCTTCAACCTGCCCCCGCACATCAAGTACCGGATGAACGAGCTCGACTTCATCGAGACCGCCACCAACCTCGCCTTCTTCCTCGACCTGATCGGGAAGCAGCAGTCGCTGGAGCTGCCCGCCGTGCTGCGACCGCTGCCCCGCGCCGAGCAGCTCGCCCGCTTCATGGAGCTCGCCCCGCCCGGCCGACTGGCCGAGCTCGACCTGGACCAGGAGAAGTTCGCCGCCTGGGCCGAGCTGGCCGATGGACTGACCGATCTGGGGCGCACCTACACTCCATCCGGAAAGGTCCGTTCCATGACGGTCTTCTACGCCACCCCGCTGCGCGGCACCAAGGCGGACTGGCTGGAGAAGGAGATCCGGCGCTGGGACGACCACACCACGGGGGCGAACCGGTACATCGACGTCCCCGGCGAGCACTACACCCTCATGGGACCGCGCCACGTCGCGACCTTCCAGGCCGTGCTGCGCCGGGAGCTGGACCGCGCCCTGGGCGACGCCGACCGAGAGCACGTCGGCGGGTGACGACAGCGGATCAGCTAAGGAGCGGGCAGCGGATGGAAGGCAAGAAGATCCTGATCACGGGCGGCACCGGGCAGGTCGCCCGGCCGGTCGCCGAGGCGCTCGCGCGCCGCAACGAGGTGTGGTGCGTGGGCCGCTTCGGCACCCCGGGCGTCGAGGACGCGCTGCGCGCCCAGGGCATCGTGACCCGCCGTTGGGACATGGACGACCTGGAGGGGGCGGACTACGTGGGACTGCCCACCGACTTCACCCATGTCCTGCACTCGGCCGTCCGCCGCGGCGAGGACGGTGACGTCAACGCCGCCATCGAGGTCAACTCGCTGGCCTGCGGGCGTCTGATGCACCACTGTCGTACCGCCGAGGCGTTCCTGTTCGTGTCCACCGGGGCCCTCTACAAGCGGCAGTCCCTGGACCACGCCTACACCGAGGACGACCCGGTCGACGGGGTCGCGGACTGGCTGCCGGCCTACCCGGTGGGCAAGATCGCCGCGGAGGGGGCGGTGCGCGCCTTCGCCGCGGTGCTGGGCCTGCCGACCACCATCGCCCGGCTCAACATCGCCTACGGCCCGGGTGGCTACGGCGGGGTGCCGATGCTCTACTTCAAGCGGATGCTGGCGGGCGAGCCGATACCGGTGCCGCGCCAGGGGCAGAACTGGTGCTCCCCGCTCCACACCGACGACCTGGTGGACCAGGTCCCGGCCCTGTGGGCGGCCGCCACCACGCCGGCGACCCTGGTCAACTGGGGCGGCGACGAGCCGATGGGCATGACCGACTGCGTGCGCCACCTGGAGGAGCTCACCGGGGTGCCGGCCCGTCTGGTCCCCAGCGAGGTCACCCGCGAGACCTACCGCTTCGACCCGACCCGGCGCCGGGAGCTGACCGGCCCCTGTCGGGTCTCGTGGCGGGAGGGCATCCGGCGCACACTGGAGGGGCTGCACCCCGATCATGTGAAGCCGCGTGCGACGCAGCACGTGACGCGGCGCGACGAAGCCTAAGGAGACCGGATCACCGTGGCGTCCCCGAACATCGAGGCCATCCAGAGGTCCTACGCCGGATTCCGGACCGGCGACCCGGACGGTCTGCTGTCGGCCATGCACCCCGACGTGGAGTGGGTCCACCCCGACGGACTGGAGAAGTACGGGCTGGGCGGCACCAAGCTGGGCCATGACGGGGTGCGCGCCTTCCTCGCGCGGGTCCCCGCGGTGCTCGGCGGGATGCGGCTGGAACCCCGGGAGTTCATCGAGCAGGGCGACCGGGTGGTGGTCTTCGGCACCCGCCAGGTCACCTCGCTCAGCGGCAGGACCGCCACCCTGGACTTCGTGCACTCCTGGACCATGCGGGACGGCAAGGCGACCCGCGTGGAGGACATCTTCGACACCGTCGTCTTCAACGAGCTGCTCGACAGCTGAGCCTCCCCGCTGGGGCCGCCGGGTCCTGCCCGGCGGCCCCACCGACGTTTTCCAGCCGCTGCCGGGGCGGCGCGCCGCGGGCCCCGGTGCCGCTCCCCGCCGCCCCGTCCCGCCCCGTGTCGTCAGACGGTGCTGACGACCTCCTCGTACGCCAGTCGCGGCAGCCGCCCCATCCAGGCGTCCGGCCCCGGCCGGCCGATGTTGACCACGCACAGCGCCCGGTGCCGGCCGTCGGGGAAGAACTCGGCGCTGACGGCGTCCGCGTCGAACCCGATCATCGGCCCGGCGGCCAGCCCCGCGGCGCGCACCCCCACGATGAGGTAGCCGATCTGGATCGCGGTGTTGAACCGCGCCGACTCCTCCCGCGCGGCCGGGTCCGCGAACAGCGCCTGGGGGTTCTCCATGAAGGGCACCAGCCGCGGCAGCTCCTCGTGGAAGTCCAGATCCGCCCCGACCACCGCCACCAGCGGCGCCTTGGCGGTCTTCTCCTGGTTGCGGCCCGTCATCAGGGGCACCAGCCGGTCCCGCGCCTCCGGCGACCGCACCAGGACCACCCGCAGCGGCTGCTGGTTCAGCGAGGTGGGACCGTACTTGACCAACTCGTAGACGGCCCGCACCTGCTCGTCGGTGACCGGCTCGTCGGTGAAGGTGTGGGCGGTGCGGGCCGTGCGGAACAGCTGGTCCTGCACCTCGGCCGGCAGCGTGATGAGTTCGCTCATGGACCTCTCCTCGGGGGCGGTAAGAGGGCGAATTAACTGGACTGGACGGTCTGGTCCAGTCCAGATCTGGAAGGCTAGACTCGCAAGTCCACTGATGGCAAGGGCAGACTGAGGGACAGTCAGATAATCGAAGTGGCCGGGACGGCGAGAGGACGGCGGGCGATGCGCACGCACAGCGGGCCACGGACGCGGGAGGCGTCGCCACGACGCGGCGCCCCCGGACGCCCGGCGGGCCCGCAGCCCGCCAAGCGGCAGGCCATCCTGGAGGCCGCCGTCGCGGTCTTCCTGCGCGAGGGGTACGCACGGGCCAGCGTCGACGTCATCGCCGACGAGGCCCGGGTGTCCAAGCAGACGGTCTACAACCACTTCGGCGACAAGCAGACCCTGTTCATCGCCGCGGTCGAGGGCGAGCGCCGACGGGTGGCGGAGGGCTTCGCGCCCGGCGCCGCGGGGCCCGACGACGACGCGGAGCGGGACGCCCGCGCGGCGCTGACCGCCTTCGGCCACCGAGTGCTCCAGGTGCTGCTGGACGAGCGCGCCTCCGCGCTGCGCCGGCTGGTCATCGCCGAGGTCGCGCGCCACCCCTGGCTGCGCCCGGCCTGCGCCGAGGGGGAGCCCCGGCAACTGGTGTCCGCCCTTGCTGAAACGCTTCGCCACCGTGACGCGCGGGGTGAGCTGAGCGTCCCCGACCCGGAGACCGGAGCCCGTCAGTTCGTGGCGCTCCTGGTGCAACAGGGCCTGCACCAGTCCATGTACGGCACCCGCCCGCTGACCGGCCGTGAGGCCGCGGACATCTGCGAGCAGGCCGCCGAGCTGTTCGTCCGCGCGTACCGCAGGTGACGTGTGAGGAGGTGGCACCCATGTTCGGACACGTTCTCGGACCGCTGACGCTGCACCATGGCACCAGGTCCGCGGTCCCGACCGCGATGAAACCGCGGAAGGTCCTGTCGCTGCTGCTGCTGAACGACGGCCGGGTGGTGCCGGTGTCGGCGCTCATGGCGGAGCTGTGGGGCGACGCACCACCCCGCACCGCGCCGACCACGCTCCAGACCTACATCCTGCATCTGCGCAAGCTGCTCGCCGAGACGCTGTCCACCACGCCCGCGGCCGTCGCCCGCGACGTGCTGCAGACCCGGCCCGGCGGCTACGCCTTCCTGCTGCGCCCCGGCGAGCTGGATCTGCACGCCTACCGCGACCTGGTGTCCGCCGGGGACTGCGCGCTGGAGGGCGGCGACGAGCGCACCGCGGAGTCCGCGTTCCGGCGCGCGCTGCGGCTCTGGCAGGGACCGGCCCTGATGGATGTGGCGCACGGCCGACCGCTCCAGGCGGCGGTCGCCCGGCTGGAACAGTCCCGACTCACCGTCACCGAGCGGAGCATCGAGTGCCGGCTGCGACTCGGCGGCCACCAGGAGGCGCTGTGCGACCTGGCCGCGCTCATCGTCGAGCACCGCTTCCACGAGGGGATGCACGGCCAGTACATGCTCGCCCTGCACCGCTCCGGCCAGCGCACCCGGGCGCTCGCCGTCTACCAGCGGCTGCGGCTGGCGATGGCCGAGGAGCTCGGCCTGGAGCCGTCGCTGCGGTTGCAGCGGCTCCAGCAGGCCGTGCTGAGCTGCGACCCCCGGCTGGACCACGAGGCACCGGCGCCCGCCCCGGGCCGGGGGCCGGCCGTGGCCTGACCGCGGGCGCCGCGGACCGCCGGCGCCGTGCGTGCCGCTACGGCAGCGCTTACTCCTCGTCGTCCTCGTCGTCGAGGCGGGCCAGCCAGGTGGCCAGCCGCTCCACCGGCACCTCGAAGTCC
Source organism: Streptomyces sp. SAJ15 (assembly GCF_007595705.1). Lineage (GTDB taxonomy): Bacteria > Actinomycetota > Actinomycetes > Streptomycetales > Streptomycetaceae > Streptomyces. The sequence goes on from NZ_NISY01000001.1 coordinate 813,230, forward strand.
GGGTTCAGGTCGACGAAGGTGCGCAGCTGCTCGGCGAGCCACTCGAAGGTGACCTCCTCCTCGCCGCGCCGCTTCTCCAGCTCCTCGATGCCACGGTCGGTGAAGTACATGCGAACAGCCTAGTACGCCCGGTACGCCGGAAGGCCCGGTCCCCGCGGTGTGCGGGGACCGGGCCTTCCGGTGCACGACGCCTTGCTCGGGCGCCTCGGTCAGCAGTCGAAGACCTCGCTGACCAGGGCCTGCTGCTCGGCCTGGTGGCGCTTGTTCGAACCGACCGCCGGGGACGAGGAGTGCGGACGGGAGACCCGCCGCAGCCGCTCGGCCGGCGGCAGGTCGGCACCCACCGCCAGGTCCAGGTGGTCGATCAGGTTGAGCGCGATGAACGGCCAGGCACCCTGGTTCGCCGGCTCCTCCTGGGCCCACACGAACTTCTCGGCACCCGCGTACTTGGAGATCTCCGCCTGGAGCTCCGCACCCGGCAGCGGGTACAGCCGCTCCAGCCGGATCAGCGCGGTGTCGGTGATGCCGCGCTTCTCCCGCTCCGCCACCAGGTCGTAGTAGACCTTGCCGGAGGTGAAGACGACCTTGCGCACCGCCGCCGGGTCCACCGAGTCATCGCCGATGACCGGGCGGAACCCGCCACTGGTGAACTCCTCCGCCTTCGAGGAGGCCGCCTTGAGCCGGAGCATCGACTTCGGGGTGAAGACGACCAGCGGCTTGTGGTGCGGGTTGTGCACCTGCCAGCGCAGCAGGTGGAAGTAGTTCGACGGCAGCGTCGGCATGGCGACCGTCATGTTGTCCTGGGCGCACAGCTGGAGGAAGCGCTCGGGACGGGCCGAGGAGTGGTCCGGGCCCTGGCCCTCGTAGCCGTGCGGCAGCAGCAGCGTGACGCCGGAGGTCTGGCCCCACTTCTGCTCGGCGGAGGAGATGAACTCGTCCACGACGGTCTGCGCGCCGTTGACGAAGTCGCCGAACTGCGCCTCCCACATCACCAGCGCGTCCGGGCGGGCCAGCGAGTAGCCGTACTCGAAGCCCATCGCCGCGTACTCGCTCAGCAGCGAGTCGTAGACGGTGAAGCGCGCCTGGTCGTCGGAGAGGTAGAGCAGCGGGGTGTAGTCCTCGCCGGTCTCACGGTCGATGAGCACCGCGTGGCGCTGGCCGAAGGTGCCGCGGCGGGAGTCCTGGCCGGCGAGCCGGACCGGGGTGCCCTCCATCAGCAGCGAGCCGATCGCCAGGGTCTCGCCCATGCCCCAGTCGATGGTGCCGTCCTCGACCATGGCCGCGCGCCGCTGGAGCTGCGGGAGCAGTCGCGGGTGCACGGTGACGTGGTCGGGGATGTTCACCTGGGACTCGGCGATGCGCTTGACGACCTCCTGGGAGACGCCGGTCTGCACCGCCGCCGGGAACTCCGCCTGCGGCTCGGGGACCTCGGCCGGGGCCGGGGTCGCGGTGGCCTCGCGGACCTCGGTGAAGACCTTCTCCAGCTGGCCCTGGAAGTCCTGCAGCGCCTGCTCGGCCTCCTCCAGCGTGATGTCGCCGCGACCGATGAGGGACTCGGTGTAGAGCTTGCGCACCGAGCGCTTCTTGTCGATCAGGTCGTACATCAGCGGCTGGGTGAAGGCCGGGTTGTCCGACTCGTTGTGGCCGCGACGGCGGTAGCAGATCAGGTCGATGACGACGTCCTTGTTGAACGCCTGGCGGAACTCGAAGGCCAGCCGCGCGACGCGGACCACGGCCTCCGGGTCGTCACCGTTCACGTGGAAGATCGGAGCCTCGATCATGCGGGCCACGTCGGTGGCGTACATGGAGGAGCGCGAGGCCTCCGGCGCGGCGGTGAAGCCGACCTGGTTGTTGATGACGATGTGCACGGTGCCGCCGGTGCGGTAGCCGCGCAGCTGCGACATGTTCAGCGTCTCCGCGACGACGCCCTGGCCGGCGAAGGCCGCGTCGCCGTGCAGCGCCACCGGCAGCACGGTGAAGTCGGTGCCCGCCTTGCCGATGATGTCCTGCTTGGCGCGCGCGACGCCCTCCACGACCGGGTCGACCGCCTCCAGGTGGGAGGGGTTGGCGGTCAGCGAGACCTGGATCTGCTCGCCGTCCAGGCCGGTGAAGGTGCCCTCGGCGCCCAGGTGGTACTTCACGTCGCCGGAGCCGTGCATCGACTTCGGGTCGAGGTTGCCCTCGAACTCGCGGAAGATCTGTGCGTAGGACTTGCCCACGATGTTGGCGAGCACGTTGAGCCGGCCACGGTGGGCCATGCCGATGACGACCTCGTCCAGGCGCGACTCGGCGGCCGCGTCGATCACCGCGTCGAGCAGCGGGATCACGGACTCGCCGCCCTCCAGCGAGAACCGCTTCTGCCCGACGTACTTCGTCTGCAGGAAGGTCTCGAACGCCTCGGCCGAGTTCAGCCGGCGCAGGATGCGCAGCTGCTCCTCGCGCTCCGGCTTGGCGTGCGGCCGCTCCACGCGGTCCTGGATCCACTTGCGCTGCTTCGGGTCCTGGATGTGCATGAACTCGATGCCGGTGGTGCGGCAGTACGAGTCGCGCAGCACGCCCAGGATGTCGCGCAGCTTCATCATCGACTTGCCGGCGAAGCCGCCGACGGCGAACTCGCGCTCCAGGTCCCACAGGGTGAGCCCGTGCTCGGTGATGTCCAGGTCCGGGTGCTTGCGCTGGCGGTACTCCAGCGGGTCGGTGTCGGCCATGACGTGGCCGCGCACCCGGTAGGAGTGGATCAGCTCGAAGACGCGCGCCGCCTTGGTGACGTCGTCGTCGTGCGAGGCGTCGATGTCCTTCAGCCAGCGGATCGGCTCGTACGGGATCCGCAGCGCCTCGAAGATGTCGTCGTAGAAGCCGTCCTCGCCGAGGAGCAGGTTCGAGACGATGCGCAGGAACTCGCCGGAGGCGGCGCCCTGGATGACGCGGTGGTCGTAGGTCGAGGTCAGCGTCATCACCTTGGAGACGCCCAGCTTGTTCAGGGTGTCCTGGGAGGTGCCCTGGAACTCGGCCGGGTACTCCATCGCGCCGACGCCCATGATCACGGACTGGCCGGGCATCAGGCGGGGCACGGAGTGCACGGTGCCGATGCCGCCCGGGTTGGTCAGCGAGACGGTGACGCCGGTGAAGTCGTCCATCGTCAGCTTGTTCGCGCGGGCGCGGCGGACGATGTCCTCGTAGGCCTGCCAGAACTCGAAGAAGTTCAGCGTCTCGGCCTTCTTGATCGCCGCGACGACCAGCTGGCGGTCGCCGTTCGGCTTCACCAGGTCGATGGCGAGACCGAGGTTGACGTGCGGCGGCTTGACCAGCGTCGGCTTGCCGTCCTTCTCCGCGAAGGAGTAGTTCATCGACGGCATCGTCTTGATCGCACGCACCATCGCGTAGCCGATGAGGTGGGTGAAGGAGATCTTCCCGCCCCGGGCGCGCTTCAGGTGGTTGTTGATGACGATGCGGTTGTCGAAGAGCAGCTTGACCGGGACGGCCCGCACGCTGGTCGCGGTCGGGAGGTCGAGGCTCGCGCTCATGTTCTTGGCGACCGCGGCGGACGGGCCGCGCAGCGTCACGAACTCCGGACCGCCGGGCGCGGCGGCGGCCGGCTTGGCGGCGGCCGCGGGCTTGGCGGCGGCGGGCTTCGCCGGCGCGGCCGGGGCCTGCGCGGTGGGCTTCGCCGGTGCGGCCGGCCTGGCGGCGGCCGGGGCGGCACCCGCCGCCCCCGCGGCGGCGGTGCCGCTCGCGGCGGTCGGGGCCGGCGGCGTGGCCGGCGCGGCGGCGGTGGTGCCCGCCGCCCCCGAGGCGGCGGGGGCCGGCACGACGGGCGCGGCACCCCCGCTCACGGCCTGCGATGGCGCGGCCACCGCAGAGCTCGTGTCCTTGCCAGGCTTGTAGTCGGCGAAGAAGTCCCACCAGGCTCGGTCGACCGAGTTCGGGTCCTGGAGGTACTGCTGGTAGATCTCGTCGACGAGCCACTCATTGGGACCGAAGGCGTCGGCAGGGGTCTTCCCTTGCCCGTCCTTGTCGGTCGAGACGCTCGAAGTGTTGGGGGACTGTGGCGACACGGCGGCAACCGCCCTCTTCCGCTTCCTAAGGTGGTGGACAGCGGGAATAAAGGCTACGCCTCTTGGCCCCTTACGTGCAGGTCGCACAGGTCATCGTCGTGCATGTCACATTGATCGACGGGTTTCGGGGCGCGGCACGGCGGGAAACACCCGTCATTTCGGCCCTGTCTGATCCGTACGGTCCGCACGCGGGTACGCAAAAAGCGCGCCTCACACCGCTCGAATGTGTGCTTCCGCTCTCGACCCTACGGCACGGCAGGTCAACCCGGGTCGCGATCGACACCCGGAAGGCTGACCTTGATCCGGCAGCCACGAGGGGATTCGGCCACCCCTATGCGGCCACCGTGCAGATCCACCGCCCAGCGGGCGATGGCCAGCCCCAGGCCGGTGCCCCCGTCGCCCCCGGAGCCCTGGCCCTGGCCGGCGGCCTTGGGGCCGCCCCGGTTGAAGCGCTCGAACACCCGATGGCGCTCCGCCTCGGGGATGCCCGGGCCCTCGTCGATGACCTCCAGCTCCAGGCTCTGGGCGCCGTCGCCGCGCCGGGCGCGCACCGTGACCCGGCCGTGGGCCGGGCTGTGCTTCACGGCGTTGTCGATCAGGTTGGCGACCACCTGGTGCAGCCGCTCGCCGTCGGCGTGCGCGGTGAGGTCCGGAGGAAAGACGTCCAGGTTGAGGTGGACGTCCTTGCGGGAGTGGGAACCGGCGCGTGGATCGGAGGCGGCGCTCTTGGCCATGCTCGCCTCCTTGAGGATGCCGGCCAGATACGGCCACACCTCGAAGCGTCGGGCGTGCAGCGGCACCACCCCGTTGTCCAACCGGGACAGGTCCAGCAGCTGCTCCACCAGCCGGCTCAGCCGCTCGGTCTGCCGCAGCGCGATCCGCATGGTCTCCGGATCCGCCTCGGAGACGCCGTCGACCACGTTCTCCAGCACGGCCCGCAGGGCGGCGATCGGGGTGCGCAGCTCATGCGAGACGTTGGCCACCAGTTCCTTGCGGTGGGTGTCCACCGCCTCCAGGTCGGCGGCCATCCGGTTGAAGGCGGTGGCCAGGGCGCCGAACTCGTCCCGGCGCTCGGCCGCCCGCACCCGCCGGGTGTAGTCCCCGTGCGCCATCGCCCGGGTGACCTCGGTCATCTCGTCCAGCGGGGCGGACAGCCCGTGCGCCACGAACTGCGTGATCAGCAGCGAGGCGATGATCGAGAAGATCGTGATGACGCGGAGCTCGGTGTCGGAGTGCGCGGCCACGAACACCAGCAGGGTGGTGATGATCACCGAGCCGATGACCAGCGCCCCGAGCGCCGCCTTCACCGACCGGTAGGGGTCGAAGGGCCGCAGCGCCTCCCATACCCGACTCCAGGCGGCCCGTCCCGGCGGGAGTCTCATGCCGCGGGGGTCTCCAGGGCGTACCCGACGCCGTGCACGGTGCGGATCCGCTCGGCGCCGATCTTCCGGCGCAGCGCCTTGATGTGGCTGTCCACGGTCCGGGTGCCGGAGGCGTCCGCCCAGTCCCACACCTCCGCCAGCAGCTGCTCCCGGGAGAGCACCGCGCGCGGCGTGTTGGCCAGGCACACCAGCAGGTCGAACTCGGTGGGGGTGAGGTGGACATCGTTGCCACGAACCCGCACCCGGCGCTGGGCGTGGTCGATCTCCAGCTCGCCCAGCCGCAGGATGCCGCTGCGCGGGGTGTGCGCTGCCAGCGCCGCCCGCTCCACCCGGCGCAGCAGGACGTGCACCCGCGCCGCCAGCTCCCGCATCGAGAAGGGCTTGGTCATGTAGTCGTCGGCGCCGACCCCAAGCCCCACCAGCATGTCCGTCTCGTCGTCGCGTGCCGTGAGCATCAGCACCGGCACCGGTCGCCGGGCCTGCACCCGACGGCACACCTCCAGGCCGTCGAAGCCCGGCAGCATCACATCGAGGACCAGCAGGTCCGGCTGCCAGGCCTCGGCCGTGTCCACCGCCGCCGGGCCGTCGCCGGCGGTCTGCACCTGGAACCCCTCGGCGCGCAGCCGGGCCGCGATGGCGTCCACGATCGTCGGATCGTCCTCGACGACCAGCACTCTGCGCTGCGCGCCCGGTGTGGTCGCGGCGGCGCCGTTGTGGGTCGTGTGTGTCTGCTCCATACGCCCGCCCCTGCGTCGTCCTTCGTACCCGCGTACCCGGACGGTCACCGCCCGTACCGGTCGCGTTCGTAAGGCAAGAGCGTAAAGGCATCGCGAGGGGCTCGGCTACGCGCCCCGAACGGCGAGGTGGACCACGTCGGGGACACCACGGGCAACGGCGATCTCTTCGGTTCGTACGCCTGTGAAACCGGCATTCCGCAAGGCTGTTTCGAAAACGGACGACGGCCGCGCGGACCAGACCGCGAGCACTCCGCCGGGTGACAGGGCGGCACGGCAGGCGGCCAACCCCGTCGGGGTGTACAGCCCGTCGTTGTCCTCGGTGACGGTCCAGTCCGGGCCGTTGTCGATGTCCAGGCACAGGGCGTCGTAGGACCCGGGGGTCGCGGCGCGCACATGGGCCACCAGGTCGGTGTGGGCGATCTCGGTGCGGGGGTCGGCCAGCGCCGTGGCGGAGATCTCCGCCAACGGGCCCTCGCGGTGCCAGTCGATCACCGCGGCCTCACGCTCGACGACCGTGATCCGTCCCCAGCGCGGCTCGGCGGCCGCCTCGGCGAGTGAGAAGCCGACCCCGAGGCCGCCGATGAGCAGGTGCGGGGCCCGGTGGTCGGACGGGGTGCGCAGCGCCGCCAGCGCGGCGTGCACCAGCAGCCGCTCGGAGCGCCCGTCGGAGGTGTCCATCAGGAAGACCCCGTTGGCGATGATCTCGTACGTCTCGTCCCGCCGCCGCAGCACCACCTCCCCGAACGGCCCAGTCCTGCGCTCCAGGGTCACCGGCCGCCGGTCGGCGGCGTGCTCGACGGGGCTGGCCTCGTAGGGCGGTGGCATGTGCGGGCCTCCAGGGTTCGAAGCGATGTGTTCGACGCGGGTCAGGTTGCTCGCGAGCCGTGAAATGTGATGGCAATCACATCAGCGCTCGCCGCCGTCCCACGGCTTCATGGTCAATTGTTGTCACCGAGTCGTGCGTGAGGGAGGAGTCGCGCGAAGTGACCCGGGAGCGAGCGTTCGAGTCGTCGGCCTCAGAGACACGGCCGGCGGGCCGGCCGGCCCCGGCCACGACCGACGCGCCGCCCGTGAGCGCCCGGGCGACGGCGCCTCTCGCCGCCGGACCGGCACCCCGCCGCACCCCGCGCCGTCGACCTCCCCGGCCCCCCGAGGCCGCGTCGAGCTCGCCGTCTCCGCGCCCCTCGCCGCGCTCGCCGTCTTCACGACCCTCGCCGGTTTCGCCGGCTTCGCCGTCCCGGTCGAACCGGTCTCCCTCGCCGGACGAGGGGTGCGGGCCGCACTCGGCGCCCGACCCGGCCCCGGGAGCGGAGACGCCGGCCCCGACCCGCGCGACCCCCGGCGCCCCGACAGCGGCCCCCGGTGCCACCGCGCCGCGGCCGCCGGCCGGTGGCCGTGAGCGGGGGACGCGGGTCCGGAGGTCCGGTCGGAGCGGACCTGCCGCCTCCGCCCCTGCCGCCGACTCCCCGTCGTCCGACGGTCCTGGCACGGCCGGGGCGACCGTCGCGACCCCGTCCCCGTCGCCGTCCCCGTCGCCGGCTGGCGGGCGAGGCCGGGCCGGAGCGGGCGCCGACGCCCCCGGCCCGCGGAGCGCCGCCCGTCGGGCCCCCGCGCCGCTCGGGCCGCGTCCGCCGCGTGGGCGCAAGCCCCGCAGGCCCGTCGCCCCCACCCCGCACGCGCGCCGCGACGGCCGGACGGCTCTGCCGGGCACCGCGCCGGCCCCGCCGCCACGTGGTCGCCGGGGCGTGCTGCCCCGCCCGGTCCGGGGCCGGAAGAGCACCGCTCCCGCCGTCAGCACCCCGCAGCTCGGCGCGCCCGCGCGGCCCCGCACACCCGGCGCCGCGCGGCCGGCCCGCGCCGCGCGGGCGCTGGCGCGGCTGGTGCCCACGCCCGCCCGGACCCCGTTCACCCTCGGCTACGGGCTGCTGTTGCTGGCGACCAGCGTCTTCGCGGACCTGGGCGACCCGGAGACGGTGCGGGCGCTGCTCGCCGGATCGAGCACGGACGTCTCCCACCTCGCCGAACGCCCGCTGCTGGTGCTGCTGGCGAGCGGCGCCTGGGTGGCGGGCGGGCTGCTGTCGCCGTCCATCCTGGTGTTCCTGTCCGTCCTGACCTCCCTGGAGCGTCGCGTCGGGGGGCCGCGCACCGCGGCGATCTTCCTGTCCGGGCATGTGGCGGCGACGGTGCTCACCGAGGTGCCGGTCGCCGTGTCGGTGGCCGTCGGGCATCTGCCGGAGAGCTCGCTGAACCGACTGGACTACGGGATCAGCTACGGGCTGATGGCGAGCGTCGGCGCGCTGGCCGGGCTGCTGCGCCCGCGGCCGCGCTGGTCGATGCTGGCCGTCGTCGGCGGCATGCTGGCCACCGCGCTGTGGGACTCCACCGACCCGCTCACCGACTGGGGCCACGCCATCGCCCTGCTGGTCGGGCTGGCCTGCTGGCCGTACGTCCGCCAGGTCCACCTGCGCCGCACCGCCACCCGCTGACCCGCCCCGGCGGGTGGCCGCCCACGGCGCCGGCGCGATTCCCCCTGAGGCGGGGCCGCGGGGCGGCTCGGGCCCGGCCGCCAATGGCGCCCGCCGGGCTCAGCCCGTCGACCCCGGCGGCCGCACGGTCCCCTGCCACCGCCACTCCGTACGTCGGGGCAGCCCGGGCAGGGTCGCCCGGCCGGCGCACCACAGCAGGGCCGCCCCCGGACCCTCGGGCGGAGCCGGGGCCTCCGGGAAGAGGCGGGCGAGCGCCGGGGCCGCCAGGGCGTCCGGCGGGCGCCAGTCCAGCCCGAGGGTGCGGGCGATGTCGTAGGTGTGGACGGTCAGCTCGACCACCGCCATCGCGGCGAACCCCGGCGCGTCGGAGGTGCCCCAGGGGTGCCAGGCCCGCGCGTTCGGAGCCGCGTCGCGGACGGTCGAGGCCAGCACCGTGGCCGCGATGCGGATCCCCTCGAGGCAGGCGGGGATCGGCGCCTGCTCGTCGAGGGAGGCGAAGAGGGTGACGAAGCGGTCGGAGGGTTGGGCGATGAGCAGGCCGGTATAGGCGACGAGGCCCAGCGCGAGGTGGTCGAGCGTCGCGCGACAGCTCCACTCCAGGTCGCCGTCGCCGGCGGGACGGGACCAGTCCTGGGCGGCGCCCCGCGCCAGGACCTTGCTGCACTCGATGGCGGCCGCGGACACCAGGGCGGGCCAGTCCGGGGCCGGTGCCGCCCCCGCGGTCGCGGCCCGCGCGGGGGCCGCGAGCCGCTCCGGGGCCGCGGTCCGCGCGAGGGGCGTGGCCTGTCCGGGGTCCGGGGTCCGCGCGGGGGTCGTCACGCGCCCTCCTCGGCGAGCCCCTTGACGACGGCCGCGTAGCTGTCGGCGCCGTGGCCGGCGTCGATGGCGCGCTGGATCTGGTCGCGCAGCAGTCGGGGCAGCGTGGTGTCCAGCCGCGCCGCCTCGTTGGCGTGCACGAAGTGCTCGATGGCGACGCGGTGCACGTCCAGCGTGGCGTCGTCGCCGGGGTAGCGGCCGGCGTCGACCTGCGGCGCGTAGGTGGTGATGAACCCGGCGACGGCACCCAGCCAGCGCACCGCGACCGGGGTGAACGCCTCGGCCGTCACCCCGTCCCCGGCCAGCAGCGCCGCGCCCTGCGCCCAGCCGCCGAGCGCCGACCACATCACGCCCAGCAGGGCGGTGTCGTAGAGGGAGGACAGGCCGGGGTCGGTGCCGAGGTGCAGCGGGTCGCCCAGGGCCGAGAGCGTGGCGCGGTGCGCGTCGAAGGCGTCCAGCGCGCCGGAGTAGAAGAACATCGACTCGGGCTTGCCCACCCCCGGCGGGGTGTTCATGACCGCCGCGTCGAGGTAGGTGGCGCCGAGCCCGTCCGCCCAGCGTTCCGTCTCGCGGGCCAGCTCGGGCGAGCCGGAGGTGAGGTTCACCAGGACCTTGCCGGCGAGCCCGGCGCCCACCGGGTCGAGGATCTCGCGCACCGCGGTGTAGTCGAGGACGCAGATGATCACCAGCTCGCCGGCGGCGACGGCCTCCGCGGCGTCGGCGGCCGGCCGGGCGCCCTGGGCGACCAGCGCGTCGGCCCGGCCCGCGGTGCGGTTCCAGACGGTGACCCGGTGGCCCGCGCGCAGCATGGCCTCGGCCAGGGCCCGGCCCATCGAACCGAGGCCGAGGACGGAGACGGAGGCGGGGGAGGCGGGAGATGGGCTCATGGTGTGCGCTCCTGGTTCGCGAGGGGGAAGGGGGTCGACGCGGAGGTGTCGACGAGGAGGTCGACGAAGGGGTCGACGGCGCTTGTCGATCAAGCACCCCTTCACGCTCGCACCGCGCTCCGGCCGCCGACAGTGGCGGGGATGACGGCTCTCGCAAAATTCCTGCCAGTCCGCGGCCGGCCGCCCTACGCTCGTGATCATGAACTCCGCGAGCGCCGTGCGCCCCGTCCCTCCCAAGAGCGGCCCCGGTTCCGTGGCGGTCGCCGTCATCGAGGACGCCGACATCCCGCTCTGGGACCTGTACGAACTGAGCATCGCCTGTGCCGTCTTCGGCCGCCCGCAGCCGGAGCTGGCCGAGAGCTGGTACGAGCTGCGGCTGTGCGGGTCACGGCCGGGAGCCGCGCCCACCCGCGCGGGCTTCGGGGTCTCCACCCCGTACGGCCTGGACGAGCTGGCCCGCGCCGACACCGTGATCATCACCTCGGTCCCCGAGGCGAGCGTCACCGAGGGCGCCGAGCTGCCCGGGGAGCTGATCGAGGCGCTGCGCGCGGCGTCCGCCGCCGGGGCCCGGATGGTGTCGCTGTGCAACGGGGCCTTCGCGCTGGCCGCCGCCGGCATCCTGGACGGCCGCCGGGCCACCGCGCACTGGGCGCACACCGCCGAGCTGGCCCGCCGCTACCCGGGGGTGCGCGTCGACGACTCGGTGCTCTACGTGGACGACGGCGACGTGCTCACCAGCGCCGGGATGTCCGCTGGCCTGGACCTGTGCCTGCACCTGGTCCGACGTGACCTCGGGGCGCACGTCGCCAACCAGCTGGCGCGGTCGATGGTGGTGCCGGCGCACCGGCCGGGCGGCCAGGCGCAGTTCATCGACCGCTCGGTGCCCACCAGCGACGGCGACGGTCTGGGACCGGTCCTGCAGTGGGCCAGGGAGCACCTGGACGAGCCGCTGACCGTGGAGGACCTGGCCCGGCGCGCCGCGATGAGTCCGCGCACCCTCTTCCGCCGGCTCCAGGCCGCCACCGGCAGCACCCCGCTGCAGTGGCTGCTGCACCAGCGTCTGGCCCGGGCGCAGGTCCTGCTGGAGACGACCGACCTGCCGGTCGAGCGGATCGGTGAGCTCAGCGGGCTGGGCACGGCGGCCAATCTGCGCCGCCACTTCACCCAGCACGTGGGCATCACCCCGACCGACTACCGGCGGGCCTTCCCGCGAACGCCCGCGGCCTGAGGGGTCGATCGCTCACAGCGAACACCACTTCGGCCCGCCCGGGGAACATCGGCGGCGGCGCATGCATTGAGTCGACATAGCTCAACTTGCCTGCCGAAGGGGAGATCATGGCTTCGCTGTCCACACCGCTCACCCTGCCTGTGCTGCCGCTCGACGACGAGGTCGTGCTTCCCGGCATGGTGGTGCCCCTGGACCTGTCCGACAACGAGGTGCGCGCGGCCGTGGAGGCCGCCCAGGCCGCCGCCCGCTCCGAGGGCGGCAAGCCGCGCGTGCTGCTGGTGCCGCGGGTCGACGGCACCTACGCCGCGCTGGGCACGCTGGGCACGGTCGAGCAGGTGGGCCGACTCTCCGACGGCGACCCGGGCGCGCTCATCCGCGGCGTGCGCCGGGTGCGGATCGGCGCCGGCACCACCGGGCCGGGCGCCGCGCTGTGGGTGGAGGGCACCCCGATCGAGGAGGTCGTCCCCGACCCGCTGCCCGGCTCGGTCACCGAGCTGATGAACCAGTACAAGGCCCTCGCCACCAGCTGGCTGCGCAAGCGCGGCGCCTGGCAGGTGGTGGACCGGGTGCAGCAGATCGACGACCTCGCCCAGCTCGCCGACAACTCCGGCTACTCACCCTTCCTCACCCTCGCCCAGCGCGTCGAGCTGTTGGAGACCACCGACCCGGTGGCCCGGCTGAAGATGGCCGTGGGCTGGCTCAGCGACCACCTCGCCGAGCAGGACGTCGCCGAGTCCATCGCCAAGGACGTCCAGGAGGGCGTCGACAGGCAGCAGCGCGAGTTCCTGCTGCGCCGTCAGTTGGAGGCGGTGCGCAAGGAGCTGGCCGAGCTCAACGGCGGACCCGGGGCCGAGGTTGACGAGGCTGCCGACTACCGGGCGCGGGTGGAGGCCGCCGACCTGCCCGACAAGGTGCGGGAGGCCGCCCTCAAGGAGGTCGACAAGCTGGAGCGGGCCAGCGACCAGAGCCCCGAGGGCGGCTGGATCCGCACCTGGCTGGACACCGTGCTGGAGCTCCCGTGGACCGAGCGGACCGAGGACGCCTACGACATCCGGGGCGCCAGGGCCGTGCTCGACGCCGACCACGCGGGTTTGGAGGACGTCAAGGACCGCATCGTGGAGTACCTGGCGGTGCGCAAGCGCCGGGCCGACCGGGGCCTGGGCGTCGTCGGCGGTCGGCGCGGCGGCGCGGTGCTGGCGCTGGTCGGCCCGCCCGGCGTCGGCAAGACCTCGCTCGGCGAGTCCGTCGCCCGCGCGATGGGCCGGACGTTCGTCCGGGTGGCGCTCGGCGGCGTCCGCGACGAGGCGGAGATCCGCGGCCACCGGCGCACCTACGTCGGCGCGCTGCCCGGTCGGATCGTCCGGGCGATCAAGGAGGCCGGCTCGATGAACCCGGTCGTCCTCCTGGACGAGATCGACAAGGTCGGCTCGGACTTCCGCGGCGACCCCGCGGCCGCCCTGCTGGAGGTCCTGGACCCGGCGCAGAACCACACCTTCCGGGACCACTACCTGGAGGTCGAGCTCGACCTGTCCGACGTGGTCTTCCTGGCCACCGCCAACGTCCTGGAGGCCATCCCGGAGGCGCTGCTCGACCGCATGGAGCTGGTGCGCCTCGACGGCTACACCGAGGACGAGAAGGTCGTCATCGCCCGCGACCACCTGCTCCCGCGCCAGCTGGAGCGGGCCGGCCTGGAGCCGGGCGAGGTCGTGGTGGCGGACGAGGCGCTGCGCAGCCTGGCGGGGGAGTACACCCGCGAGGCGGGCGTGCGCACCCTGGAGCGCTCCATCGCCCGGCTGCTGCGCAAGGTGGCGGCCCAGCACGAGCTCGGTGAGCGGGAGCTGCCGGTCACCGTCGACGTGGACGGACTGCGGCCGCTCATCGGCCGCCCGCACCACACCCCCGAGTCCGCCCAGGACCCGGCCGAGCGCCGCACCGCCGTGCCGGGCGTGGCCACCGGCCTGGCGGTCACCGGCGCCGGCGGCGACGTCCTCTTCGTCGAGGCGTCCCTGGCCGACCCGGAGACCGGCGGCGCCGGGCTGACCCTCACCGGCCAACTGGGTGAGGTGATGAAGGAGTCGGCCCAGATCGCGCTCTCCTTCCTCCGCTCCCACGGGGCCGAGCTGGAGCTGCCGGTCGCCGATCTGAAGGAGCGTGGCATCCACCTCCATGTGCCGGCGGGCGCCGTTCCCAAGGACGGTCCCAGCGCCGGCATCACCATGACCACGGCGTTGGCCTCCCTGCTGTCGGGCCGTCAGGTCCGGCCCGAGGTGGCGATGACCGGCGAGGTCTCGCTCACCGGGCGGGTGCTGCCCATCGGCGGCGTCAAGCAGAAGCTGCTGGCCGCCCACCGGGCGGGGGTCACCACCGTGATCATCCCCAAGCGGAACGAGCCCGACCTGGACGACGTCCCCGCCGAGGTCCTGGCGAAGCTGGAGGTCCACCCCGTCTCCGACGTGCGACAGGTGCTGGAGCTGGCCCTGACGCCGGCCACCGCCACCGCGGAGCTCCCGGTCGCGGCGTGACGGACGCGATCGGGCGGCCCGGGGCCTCGCGCGAGCGGGGTCCCGGGTTACGCACGTGACCCGGTCGCCGTGCGTATCGTTGTACTGCGCGGCTGCCTGCGATGTGCGGCAGCGGGGAGGAGCGCACGGTGACCATCGAGCTGATTGACAGCAGGATCGAGGTCGAGATGGGCGACAGCGACCGGCAGTACTTGGACGAGATGTTCGAGTTTCTGTACGACGACATCCCCGAGGGTTTCAAGGCGGAGATCGTCGAGGGGGCTGTTGCCATGTCGCCGCAGAGGGACACGCACTCGGACATCGTCAAGGATGTGCTGTTCCAGCTGGGAGCTTGTTTCGGGCGGCGAAGCAAGCTGAAGATGGATGTCCGCCTCGACCTTCCGGGCTACCGCAACGGCTTCTGCCCCGACCTCTTCAAGCTCTCAGACGACGCCAAGCAGGAGGAAGGGCGTCGCTGGCGCTATCAGGACGTCGAGTTCGTCCTGGAAGTGATCTCGCGCGAGACCGCCGACAACGACTACGGCAAGAAGCTGGACGCCTACGCCGAAGGCGAGATCCCCGTCTACCTGATCGCGGACCCGTACACCGGCAGGTGGCACCTTTTCCTGACGCCCAAGGACGGCGAGTACCTGACCAAGGTGACCCGTGACTTCGGCACCCCCGTCGACCTGACGGACACGGTCCTCGGGCTCACACTGCAGACCGACGAGTTCCCCCGCGACTGAGCCATCGGGGGAACCCGCCGGACGCGGCGCCCGAGAACGTCACCCCTTCGCCAGCGCCTGGAGCCGTTCGTACGCGCCGTTGAAGCGGTTGTGGTCGCCCACGTAGGGGCCGGACGAGGTGTACTGCCAGATGGTGTGGAAGCCCCAGCCCGCCGGGAGCTCGCCGACCGAGGAGCCGTAGCGGGGGATCCACAGCGGATTGACGGAGCCGAACGAGGCGTTGTTGCCGGTGCACAGCTTCCACCAGCTGGTGGAGGTGTAGATGACCGGGTCACGGCCGGTGCGGGCCCGGTAGGTGTTCACGAAGTCCTTGAGCCAGCTCACCATCGCGCTGTGGCTCTTGCCGTAGCAGTCGTCTCCGTACGGGTTGTACTCGATGTCCAGCGCCCCGGGCAGCGTCCTGCCGTCCTTGGACCAGCCGCCGCCGTCGCCGGCGAAGTAGGCCGCCTGGGTGGCGCCGCTGGACACGTTGGGCAGCGCGAAGTGGTAGGCGCCGCGGACCATGCCGACGTTGTAGGAGCCGTTGTACTGCTGGGCGAAGTAGGGGTTCTTGTACGTGGTGCCCTCGGTCGCCTTCACATAGGCGAAGCGGACACCGCTGTTCCAGAGCGTCGCCCAGTCGACGTTGCCCTGGTGGCTGCTGACGTCGACGCCCTCGACGCCGGCGAGCTCCCAGCCGGAGCCGTCCCCGTCGTCCGCCGGGGCGCGGCCCTCGTGCTTGATGATCTGCGACCCCGCCCAGTGGTCCTGGGCCTGTGGGGACGGGCGCCGATCGTCGGCCGTGGCCGTGCCGGGCAGGGTCGCGGTCAGGGCCAGCGCGGTGGCCAGGGCGGTCAGGACTCCGATGAGCGCGGTCGACGTGCGGCGGCGCGGTCCCGGTCTGAGCACAGGCATGGCATGCCTCCGAAAGCCTCGGTGGGGGGAGGTGGGGGGAGAGGGAGAGACGGAGTGAGCGGAGGAAGTGAACCGGAGGAGTGAACGGAGGTGGGGGAGTGTGGTCCCGCCCCGGCTCGTCACATTGGTGTGCCCATGTCATGCTCCGTGCTACGGGCGTAGAAACCCCTTGCGAAGCGGGCCTGGTTGCTGCCGTTGGTCTAATCCTGCGAAATACTGGCCGAGCTGGGGCGACGGCCACGGCTGAAGGAAACTTTCATCCAGCTGAAAATCCGGAGAGGTCGCTGACGTGCACAATACCGGGGCCGAGACCGGGTCCACCCCCTCCAGGCGGGGCGTGTCACCGGCCGAGCAGGTACGAGGAGTGGACCAGGCGTTCCTGGCCCTCGAACGCGAACTGGCGGTCTTCCTTCGCCGCGCCCGCGCCTCCTCCGGGGAGATGGCCCGCGAGGTGCATCCGGATCTGGAGCCCGCCGCGTACGGGCTGCTGCTGCGGCTGGACGACGCCGGACAGCAGCGGGCCACCGACCTGGCCGCCTACTTCGGCGTGGGCAAGGCGACCATGAGCCGCCAGCTGCGGGCGCTGGAGCAGCTCGGGCTGGTCGCCCGGGCGCCCGACCCCGCCGACGGTCGGGCCTTCCTGGTGCAGATGACCGGCGAGGGTCGGGAGCGCTTCCGCAGCGTGCGCAACGCCCGGCGCGCCAAGTACGCCCACCGCCTCGCGTCCTGGGAGCGGAACGAGGTCGCCGAGCTGGCCCGGCTGCTGCGGCGGCTCAACAGCGCGGCCCAGGCGGCGGGGGAGGATCCGACCTAGGAGATCAGCGGTCCGGGTCTGGTCACAGCTCCGCCAGGATCACCGCCGCGTCGTCGTGCGCCTTTCCGTAGAGGGCGCCCGCCGACTCCGGGTTCGCGTCCTCCGCCGCGCGCACCCGGTCGATGAGCGCCTGGGGGCCCTCCTTGCGGAGTAGGGCCGTCAGCTGGGTCCAGTCGCCCTCGCCGAACACCTCCACCCAGCGGGTGGCCCCGTCGGTGAGCGCGGCGAGGGTGCGCACGGAGCCGCGCGGCAGCGATCCGGTCACCGCCCGGGCCGCGACGGCCGGGTCGGCTGCGGCGGTGAAGAAGCCGCCCTCCATGTTGCGCAGCGGGGCCAGCCGACGGCCGGCGGCCCGCAGCCGGTCGATGCGGTCGTCGAGGACGGGCGTCACGGTGCCGTCGGGCGCCTCGATCAGCAGGACCGAGTCCGACAGCACCAGGTACTCCACCCGCTCCGCGTCCCAGCGGGCGGTGACCACCGTGGCCTGGGGCGTGAGCGCGTGAGAAATTTCACAGGTTTGAGCGTGTGTGTCGGTGGTTCGCTCGATCGCGGCCGAGAGGCAGTCCGCCAGCGATGTGTCCCGCCGTGAACCGGACAGTTCGAGGAGCGCCCCGCCCAGCCGGGCCGTGAACCAGGGGACGCCGTGGGTGCAGCCGTCGTCGCCGTCGGGCGGTGGGGTGACTCCGTCCAGCAGGACCAGCGCCCCGCCGTGGCCCGACGCCGGTAGCGCTACTGACGCGTAGTCCTCGTTGGGGCGTTGAGGGTCTCCGGGCGCGGTCGCGAGTTCTATGCGCATGCGGCCAGTGTGCCGGGCCGGGAGGGCGGCTCCGTCGCGCGTGTCGGGCCCGCCCGGAAGGTGTCCGGGAGGTCTTACGCGCGGGCCCGCTCAGGGGTTCGATGCCCGTCAGATGTCGGATTGGTGCGGGAATTCACACGTCCGGGAGGGCGCGGGGGCGAATCCTGCCAGGACCTGGGAGCGTTTTCCAACTGCCGAGCCGGTCCGGCGTGTGTAGTCCATAGTCGGAAGTTGATGGTCAACTTCGGCATGCGGTTCACTCGTTCAGGTGGCCGGGCATTTGATGCGCGCCCGCCTCACAGCGGTCCTGGAAGGGTCGGAATCCGTACCAGGGGCGGGGCCACGCAGTTGTTGAACCGTCGTCACCCCCTGGTTTCCCCAGCGGGTCGGGCGAGAAAAGATTGTGAGCACCGGTGCGGAAGAAGCGGCTTCGGGGCAGCAACGACGAGCACAGCACGCTGAACGGACAGGGCGGTCAGAACACGTCGGGCGGCCCGGCCGCGGGCGCTGACGCGCCGTCGCGCCGCCCCTCGGCGCGCGTGCGCAACCGTCTGGTCGTCTCCGTCGCGGTGGTCGCCGTCGCCGTCGCCGCGGCCGGCGCCCCCGCCGTTCTCGCCGCCGTCGACGACACGCACGACTCCCAGCGGCTCGTCGAGCTCGCCGAGTCCAACCGCGCCGCCGTGGCCCTGGCCCACTCGCTCGCGGACGAGCGCGACGCCATGACCGAGTTCGTCGCCGCCGGCCGCTCCACCGCCTCCGGCGCCGGCGTCTCCGAGAGCCAGCGGGCCCGCGTCGACCGTCAGGTCGCCGAGGTCCGCCCGGACGCCCCCGCCGCGCTGCGCGGACTGCTGGACGACCTCCCCAAGACCCGACAGCAGGCGCTGACCGGGCGCGGCTCGGCGCTCCAGGTGTTCGAGGACTACACCGAGACCGTCCAGGCGCTGCACGCCCTCGCCGACGGTCTCGCCCGTCGGATGCCCGAGCGGGTCGACGACGGCGGCGCGCGGGCGCTGGCCGCACTGGGGCGGGCCAACGAGGAGGCGTCCGCCACCCGGGGCCTGCTGCTGGCCGCCCTCACCGGCGAAGGCGGTCAGCCCACGCTCACCGCCGCCGCGCAGCGCACCGACCTCCGCGAGCAGGCCGCGCTCGCCGACTTCAAGCAGCTCGCGCCGACCGCCGCGCGGGAGCGGTTCGACAGCACCGTCAACGGCACCGAGGTCGCCAGCGCGGAGCGGCTGCTGGCCCGGCTGCTGGACCAGCCCCGGCTCTCCGGCACCGACCTGCTGCTGGGTGAGGACCGCGTCGAGTCGGCCCTGTCCGGCCGCATCGACCGGATGCGCGGCGTGGAGGCCGCGCTGGTCACCGCGGAGGTCGCGCGGCTCGAAGGGCTGCGGGACGACGATGTCACCGCCCTGGAGATCCGCGTCGGGCTGGCCGGGCTGTCTCTGCTCCTCGCGCTCGGCGCCGGGATCTCCGGCGCCCGCTCGATGACCCGCCCGCTGGCCGCGCTGCGGCTGGGCGCCCGGCGGGTCGCGGCCGACCCGACGACCGAGGAGCCGATCGCCTTCAAGGGGCGCGACGACGAGTACGCGGACACCGTGCACAGCGTCAACGCGCTGCTGAAGGCCGTACGCGCCGAGCACGAGCGGGCCGCGACGCTGGAGGCCGACCGCACCCGGCTGGTCGCCGAGCGGCGGCGGCTCGCCGAGGAGCGCACCGAGCTGCGCCAGGAGCGGGACGAGGTCACCGCGCGGCTGGAGGGCCTGCGGGCCCGGGTGCACGGCAGCTTCGTCAGCCTCGCGCTCCGCAACCTCGGCCTCATCGAGCGGCAGCTCGCGATCATCGAGGGCCTGGAGGAGAAGGAGCAGGACCCCGACCGGCTGGAGACCCTCTTCCAGCTCGACCACCTCGCCACCGGCATGCGCCGCTACAGCGAGAACCTCCTGGTCATCGCCGGCTCCGAGCACAAGGCCACGCACCCGGGCCCGGTCCCGCTGCTGGATGTGCTGCGCGCCTCCATCAGCGAGGTCGAGCGCTACGACCGGGTGCAGATCCAGTCCCTGCCGCCGCACTCCTACGTCGCCGGGTTCGCCGCCGACAGCGTCAGCCACCTGGTCGCCGAGCTGCTGGAGAACGCCACCGCGTTCTCGCCGCCGGACGCGCATGTGCAGGTCTCCGGCTGGCTGCTGGAGACCGGCGAGCTGATGCTCTCCGTCCAGGACGAGGGCATCGGCATGACGCCGGAGCGCTTCGACGAGCTCAACGCCCGGCTGGCCGAGCCCGTGCCGGACTACTGCCAGGGGCCCGACGCGGAGGATCCGCTGGGGCTCGGGCTGTACGTGGTGACCCGGCTGGCCGCCAAGCACGGGGTGCGGGTCCAGCTGCGCGAGCAGAAGCAGGGCGGCGTGGCGGCGGTGGTGGTGCTGCCGGTGAAGATCCTGGCGGCCCCGCCCGCCGGCGCCGTCCCCGCCGACCCGGCCGTCCCGCCGGCGGTCCCGGACCCGACCGACGCCCCCGGCTCCGGCCCGTCCTTCCCCGGCTCCGTCGCCGAGGCGAACTCCAACGAGCTGCCCGGTCGGCACCGCGCGGTCGACGGCGCCGGACTTCCGTACCGCGGGGAGCACCCCGCGGAGGAGCACGCGGAGCCGGCCGCCGCCGCGGCGGAGCCGGGGTTCGCGCCGGGCGTCGAGGTGGAGCCGGAGTTCGTGCCGGACATCGAGGTGGACGTCGAGCCGGGCGCCGACCCGCTGGTGGTGGCCGCCGAGCGGACCATCCAGCTCGCCGCCGTCCGGGGCGACCTGGCGGCGCCCCGGCAGCCGGAGGAGGGGCCGGGCGGCGAACCGACCCCGGTCGCCGGCGTTCCGGCCGCGCCGGACGGCGCGGAGCACACCCCGGTCGCCGGTGTCCCGGCGCCCGGCGCCGAGCGCACGCCCAGCGGCGGGACCCCGGTCGCCGGGCAGCCGTGGGCCGCGGCACCGTCGCCCGCGGAGGACGCCGCGCCGCCGCCGGCCACCGCCCCCGCCCTGGTGGCGCCCGACGAGCACGCCCGGCCCGCCGTGGCGGATCGGCTCGCGCCGGGGCTCCCGGCACGGCCCGAGCCCGGGCGTGCGGAGGCGGGGGAGGCCGCGCCGCCCGGCGGGCCGGTCGGCGAGCGGCCGGTCACCGCCAAGGGGCTGCCCAAGCGCACGCCGAAGGCGGTGACCCGGCCGGCGCCCACCACCCGTGAGCGCGCCCGGGGCGGCGTGGACGCGGAGGAGCTCCGCCGCCGGCTCGGCGGATTCCAGCGGGGCGCGCGCCAGGGACGGCGGGACGCGGAGGCCGAGGTCGGGGAGCGGACCGACCCGCCCCGGCGTGATCTCTGACGGGACGGCTCGACAGCACGTTCAAGGAAGCGGCTGCGGGGCAGGTACGGGGGCGCAGGACGAGAGTGGCACGGTTGAGGAGGCACAGAGTTGAACGCGCCCAGTGGGAGCAGCACGTACGGCCTGAGCAGCGAGGCTCGTAATCTGCACTGGCTGCTCGCCAATCTGGTCGAGGAGGTGCCGGGCGTACGCTCGGTCGCCGTCGTCTCGTCCGACGGCCTGCTACTGCTCTCGTCCGACCCCCAGTACCGAACGGTGACGACCGGCGATCCGGCGGCGCAGGACGGCCCCAAGGGCTCCACGGCCGACCTGGCCACCATCGTCTCCGGCCTGGGCAGCCTGACCCTCGGCGCCGCCCGGCTGATGGACGGCGGCGACGTCAAGCAGACGATGGTGGCGATGGAGGACGGGATGCTCTTCGTCATGTCGATCAGCGACGGCTCGCTGCTCGGCGTGCACGCGGCCCCGGACTGCGACATGACCGTGGTCGCCTACCACATGGCCCTGTTCGTCGGCCGCGCCGGCCATGTGCTCACCCCCGAACTCCGCAGCGAGCTGCGGAAGTCGATGGAGACCACGCAGTGACGGCGGCCGCTCCCGGCCTTCCCATACGCGGCGCGGGGCGCCGCCCGAAGCGGGTGCGCCCGTACTCGCTGACCGGCGGTCGCACCCGCTTCGGCCATGTGCTGCTGGTGGAGACCTTCGTGGCCGCCCTGGAGGGGTTCGAGGAGCGCCGGGAGGCGTCCCCGACCGGACGCGGCCCGCGGGTGCTGCCCGAGGTCGGGGCGATCGTGGAGCTGTGCCGCAGGATGCGCTCGGTGGCGGAGATAGCGGCGCTGTTGAAGATCCCGCTCGGGGTGGTCCGGGTGCTGCTGAGCGACCTGGCCGACCAGGGCCGGATCCGCGTCTACGGCACCGGGCGCGGCCCCGGGCAGCCCGACCGCGCGCTGCTGGAGAGGGTGCTCGGTGGACTGCGCAGGCTCTGAGACGGGAGCCGCGGCCGGGGCGGTGACGCTCCCGCCCGCCGCGGAGGAGGGGCTGCGGAGCTGGCAGACGGACCGCTCCCGGGCCCCGGTCGCCACCAAGATCGTGATCGCGGGAGGCTTCGGCGTCGGCAAGACGACCTTCGTGGGCTCGGTCTCGGAGATCACCCCGTTACGGACCGAGGCGCTGATGACCCGGGCCGGTGAGGGGGTCGACGACACCGCCGCGACGCCGGGGAAGACCACGACCACCGTCGCCATGGACTTCGGCCGCCTCACCCTCGACACCGATCTGGTCCTCTACCTCTTCGGCACCCCCGGCCAGCGGCGCTTCTGGTTCATGTGGGACGACCTGGTGCGCGGCGCCATCGGCGCGGTGGTGATGGCGGACACCCGTCGGCTGGAGGACTGTTTCCCGGCGCTGGACTACTTCGAAGGCTGCGGGCTGCCGTACGCCGTCGCGGTCAACCACTTCGAGGGGACGCCGCGGCACGAGGCGGAGGACGTGCGGGAGGCGCTGTCGGTGCCCCCGGAGACACCCTTAGTGATCATGGACGCCCGCCAGCGGATCACCGTGATCGACGCGCTGCTGGCGCTGGTGGGCTTCGCCCTCGACCTGACCCCCGAATGAGTGTGGAAAGGCAGTCGTGATGCGCAGGATACTGATCGTCGGAGCCGGTCAGTCCGGTCTCCAGCTCGCCCTCGGCCTGCAGTCGCACGGCTACGAGGTCACCGTGATGTCCAACCGGACGGCGGACGAGGTCCGCTCCGGCCGGGTGATGTCCACCCAGTGCATGTTCCACACCGCCCTCCAGCACGAGCGGGACCTGGGGCTGAACTTCTGGGAGAGCCGGGCGCCGCGCATCGAGGGCCTCGGCATCTCGGTGGCGGGCCCCGACGGCGGGCGCGCGATCGACTGGGTGGGGCGGCTCGAAGGCTACGCCCAGTCCGTCGACCAGCGGCTGAAGATGGCCGGCTGGATGGACACCTTCGTGCAGCGTGGCGGCAAGCTGGTCATCCACGGGGCGACCGTCTCGGACCTGGACTTCCTCACCCGCACCTACGACCTGACGCTGGTGGCGGCGGGCAAGGGGGAGCTGGTGGAGCTCTTCGACCGCGACCCGGCCCGCTCCCCGTACACCACCCCGCAGCGCGCGCTCGCCGTCGCCTATGTGCACGGTCTCGGGCCGCGCCCGGAGCACCCGGGGTTCGACGCGGTCCGCTGCAACCTGGTGCCCGGCGTCGGCGAGCTGTTCGTCATGCCCACCCTCACCCTCTCCGGACGCGCCGACATCCTGTTCTGGGAGGGCGTCCCCGGCGGCCCGCTGGACGTCTTCCAGCCCCTCGACGACCCGGCCGAGCACCTGGCCAGGACCCTGGAGCTGATGGAGACCTTCACGCCCTGGGAGTACGCCCGGGCCACCGAGGTCGAGCTGACGGACGCCGGCGGCACGCTGGCCGGACGGTACGCCCCCACCGTGCGGCACCCCGTCGGCGAGCTGCCCGGCGGCGGGGTGGTGCTCGGTGTCGCCGATGTCGTCGTCGCCAACGACCCGATCACCGGCCAGGGTTCCAAC
Organism: Streptomyces sp. SAJ15; assembly: GCF_007595705.1. Taxonomy (GTDB): domain Bacteria; phylum Actinomycetota; class Actinomycetes; order Streptomycetales; family Streptomycetaceae; genus Streptomyces. The sequence continues at coordinate 836,494 of NZ_NISY01000001.1, forward strand.
ACCGCGGCCAGGTGCGCGGCCGGCTACCTCGACAGCATCCTCGAACACGGTGACAAGCCGTTCGACGCCGACTGGATGCGGGCCACCTTCGACCGCTTCTGGGCCACCGCGCGGCACGTCACCCAGTGGACCAACACGATGCTGGCCCCGCCGCCGGAGCACGTGGTGAACCTGCTCGGCGCCGGCATGGCCCACCAGGCCGTCGCCGACCGCTTCGCCAACGGCTTCGACGACCCGTCGGACTTCGAGCACTTCCTCTACGAGCCGGAGAAGACGGCGGCCTTCGTGGCGGCGGCGGCCGGCTGACGCCCCTCCCGGGGGCGCGTCACGCGGGCCGCGGCGCGGGCTTGCGGGACGCCTTCCGGGGCGTGTGGTCGGGGCGCACCGCGCCGAGCAGCGGATTGCCGGCGATGGGGGAGAGGCGGACGGCGGTGCCGGGGCGTGGCGCCTGGACGACCATGCCGGCACCGGCGTAGAGGGCGACATGGGTGGCGCCGGGGAAGTACAGCACGAGGTCGCCGGGGCGCAGCTCGCGGAGCGGGACGCGGTGGAGCCGCCGCCACTGCTCCTGGCTGGTGCGCGGAATGGGGCGCCCGGCCTGCGCCCAGGCGCGTGAGGTCAGCCCGGAGCAGTCGAAGGAGGCCGGCCCCTCGGCGCCCCACACATACGGCTTGCCGAGCTGTCGGACCGCGTACCGCAGCGCCTGGCGCCCGTCCGTCGAGGGAGCGCGGGCCGGCCCGCCCACCGGGCCCAGCAGCCCGGACTCCAGCAGCTCGCGCTGGGCCTCGTCGGTCTCCCGCTCCTCCTCCCGCCGCAGCTCGGCCAGCTGCTCGTCGGTCAGCGAGCTCAGCGTCTCCTCGATCTCCTTGAGCCGACTGGTGACCTTGTCGCGCTGCTTCTTGCGCTTGGCGGCCAGCGCCTGCCGCTTCTCGAGGGCCTCGCGGGCCGTGTGGGCCAGCCGGTCCGCCCGCCGCTCGCCGCGGATCAGCCGCTCGACCACCGCCGCCTGCCGGGTGGAGGCGCGCCGCATCTCATGGCGCCGGTCGGTGACCCCCTTCGCGTCGCCGGCCAGCAGCGCCTGCACGGTGGGGCCGAGCCCGCCGCTGCCCCGGTACTGCTCCCGCGCCAGCCGCCCGGCCGCCTCACGGCTGGCAACCAGCGCGGTACGGGCGCCGGCGAGCCGCCTGGTCGCCGCCGAGGTCCGCTTCCGCTGGGCGGACAGCTTCTCCTCGACCTCGTTGAACTTCTCGGTGGCCTCCTCGGCCTTCTGGTAGAGGCCCTGCAGCCGGATGAGCAGATCGGCCACCGACGCCTCGGCCTCGGGCGGATCGGCGACCGCCACCGTCGGCGGGGGAAGGAGCGCGACGGTGGCGGCCAGGGAGACCGCACGGATCGTGCGGCGAAGACGCCCTGACATCTCCTCACCTCCGGCGTATCGCCTCAGGAGGAGATCGTGTCATGGCTGGTTGTATATCAGTACAAGTATGGGCGACTCAGACCAATACGGCCACCCGTACGGCGTAAGCCGGGCACTTCGGGGGTGCGCCGCCGTCCGCCGGCGCGCTCCGGGCGGGCTAGCGGGGGTCCGGCTTCGACCACGGCCACTTCGGCCCGCCGCGCGGCTTGCCCTCCGGCTCGTACTCGTACGCCCAGCCGCGCACCACCCCGAGCCGCGGGGAGACGGAGGCCGGTACCCGTCGGTAGACGTGGACCACCGCCGGCCGGTCGTCCTCGCCCGGCACCGGGATCTCGTACGTCTTCGGGGGCTGCCCGGTGGCGCCGACCATCACCGGCAGCACCCGCCCGTCCATCGGCCCGCCGATGAACCGCATCTCTTCGCTTCTCACGCCCCCAGTCTTACGCCGGGGCGTCGCCCTCGGCCAACAGGTGTACCGCCCCGCCCACCACCGGCAGCACCCGCCGGGCCAGCGAGCCGGCCGGGCCGTCCGCCCGCTCCAGCTCCAGCGCCGCCCGCATGACGTCCGCCGCCTGCCGATCGCCGGCGGCGGTGGCCGTCAGCAGCGCCACGAAGTGATCGACCAGCCAGTCCCGCAGCTCCCGGACCGGCACCTGCTTCTGCTCGTCCAGCCAGATCAGCGAGGCCGCCTCGACCGCCGATATCCAGGTCCGCACCATCAGCCGCAGCCGCGGTCCCGGCGCGGCCACCCCCAGGTGCAGCAGGATCTGCTCGGCGGCCGCCCGCCGCACCTCGTCGACGATGGCGTTGGTGCGCGAGGTCTCGACCACACTGCCGCCCTGCAACAGCGCGCTGAACCCCGCCTCGTGCTCCTGCACGAAGGCCAGGTACCGGTCCAGCGCGTGACCCAGCCGCCGGGTGAGCGGCCCGCTCTGCGGCTCGGCGAAGCACAGCTCCAGCTCATCGGCCGCGCTGCGCAGCGCGGCCTCGTACAACTGCTGCTTGCCGCCGGGGAAGTAGCGGTAGACCAGCGGTCGGGAGGCGCCCGCCGCGGCCGCCACGTCGTCCAGGGAGACGTCCTCGGGGGTGCGCCGCGCGAACAGCCCGAGCGCGGCGCCGATCAGTTGGGCGCGCCGCTCCTCGACGCTGAGCCTGCGGTAGGCGCCGCGCCGCGCGGCGGCGGGGGCGCTGCCTGTCGTCATGACAGGCAGGGTAACCGCCCGTCCGGGCGTCGAACCCGGTGGCCTCGGGCCCGGTCCGGCGTGCTCCGGGCGGCGTGCCGGCCGCGTGCGGTCAGGCGAGCAGCCCGGAGCTGCGCCACAGCCTGCGGCCGAATCCGCGCATCACACCGATGTCGTCCAGGAAGTCCGTCAGTCGCCTGGCGCCGGACCGCATGACCTCGCGCCGGTGTCCGCTCGCCCGGACCTGCGCCACCGCCTCGCGCCGGTCCAGCCCGACGTTCTCGTACACCCGCGGGTTGACGAAGGCCACCGCGAAGACCCGGGCCGCCTGTCCGGAGCTGAGCCGGGTCAACTCCGCCTCCCAGCGCGGGCAGGTCACCATCTGGCGGCGCAGCTCCTCGCGTGCGTACCGGACGTGGCGCGCCTCCTCCACCACGTGGATGCGGGTGATCCCGCGGACCAGCGGCTGCACCCGCTCGTCCGGGAAGGTCAGCCGCTGCATCCAGTCGAGGATCTCCTCGCCCAGCAGCGTGGCCGCGAACGAGCCGGGCGTGGTGGAGACCGTCTTCAGGATCCGGGCGAGGTTGTGGTGGAGCGGGGCGACCGGGTACGTCGGCGAGCCGGACTTCTGGATCATCCGCGCGAACATCTTGGAGTGGCGGCACTCGTCGGCTATCTCGGTCAGCGCGTAGCGCACATGCGCGCTGGTCACCGGCTTGTCGTAGATGTGCCGCACCAGCAGCTGCATCAGGATGATCTCGAACCAGATGCCCAGTGAGGCCAGCGCCGCCGCCTCGTGCCGGGCCAACTCCATCCGCTGCTCCTCCGACATCCTCCGCCACAGCGGGGTGTCGTACAGCGACACCAGCTCCGGCGGCCAGAACCACTTCCCCTCCGCCAGCGGAGCGTCCCAGTCCAGCTCGGTGTCCGGGTCGAAGGAGTGCCGGGCGGACGACTCCAGGAGCCGCTCGGCCACCTGCTCGCGGTCCTTGAGCGGCCCGAGCGCGTCCCGCGGGGCGGGGGGTTCGATCGTGGACGTCATGGCTGAGAAGCACCTCACTCGTCGCTACCCGTGGTGAGCTTCTTATGAGACTGCCTGTCAGCAAGGCCGTCAATACCTCGCGGCGCAGTTGTTGACCATCCGACAACAAACGTGTGAGCCTGCGAAATGTCCATCCGTAACGGGGGAGCGAGGCGAAGGCGAAGGAGGCGTCGAGATGTCGACGCGGGAACTCTACGCACAGCAGCCCGGGGATCCGATCTGGCCGGTCCCGGCTACCAGCACCGCCCGCCTGAACTGGGAATACGACGACGGCCGCGAACGGCTGCTCGCCCTCTACCAGAAGGGCAAGGACAAGCAGTGGGACGCGGTCACCCGCATCGACTGGGATCTCGAGGTGGATCCGCACGACCCACTGGGCACCCCTGATGAGTCACTGATGCTGTATGGAACGCGCCACTGGTCGAAGATGACCGAAAAGGACAAGGGTGAGCTGCGGAAGCGTTTCGGCGCCTGGCAGTTCAGCCAGTTCCTGCACGGCGAACAGGGCGCCATGGTCTGCGCCGCCCGCATCGTGGAGGCCGTCCCCGATCTGGACGCCAAGTTCTACTCCGCGACCCAGACCATGGACGAGGCCCGGCACGTCGAGATCTACTCCCGCTTTCTGCACGAGAAGTTGGGCCTGCTCTACCCCATCAACGACGAGCTCCGGTCGTTGCTCGACGACACCCTGCGCGACTCCCGCTGGGACATGCCCTACCTCGGCATGCAAGTGCTCATCGAGGGCCTCGCGCTCGCCGCCTTCGGCATGCTCCGCGACACCACCGACAAGCCTCTGCCCAAGCAGATCCTCACCTATGTGATGCAGGACGAGGCGCGCCATGTCGCGTTCGGCCGGATGGCCCTGCGCGACTACTACCGCCAGCTGTCCGAGGCCGAGCTCCGGGAGCGTGAGGAGTTCGTCATCGAGGGCTGCTATCTGATGCGCAATCGCATGCGCGGCGTCGAGGTCCTCCAGGACTTCGGCATCGCCCGTGCGGAGGCCATGGAGTACAGCGAGCAGAACGAGTTCACCCATCTCTTCCGCAAGCTGCTCTTCAGCCGCATCGTCCCCTGCGTCAAGGACATCGGGCTGTGGGGTGAGCGGCTGCAGCGCGCCTATGTCGACATGGGCGTCCTGGAGCTCGGCGACAGCAACCTCGACCTGCTGATGAACCAGGACGAGGAACTCGCCGACAAGCTCGACGCCGAGCGGTTCGCGGCGGAGGAGGCGGAACGGGTGGCGGAGGTCTCCGAGGCGATCGCCCAGGGCGCCGCGGGGGAGGGCTGACCGCCGCCGGCGGGTGCGTGATCACGGTCGAGCGGCCGTGACCACGTCATGATCATTCGGTGACATTCGCTCACTAGTTTCGGTTAAGTCCGATCTGGTCGTGCTCACAACATCACCGATCCGGATCTTTCCGCGTCCGTTGGGGCGGACGCGGTAGGGGGCCCACCGCGGCGACGGTGGGCCCCCGACTCATGCCCGGCGCCCGCCTTTGCCGAGTCGTGACCTGGCGCACAGTCAGACAATCGGTGTCCGGGACACGGAACCGGGCCCCGCCGCCGCCCGTCTACGAGGGCGATAAGAGGGGAAACGCGCGTTCAGTCCTGCCGCACTGGTGCGCACCGAACCAGGAGGGGGCACCGGCTCATGGAACGACTGGGACGAGTCGCAGACCGGCGGCGGCGCATCGCGATGGTGGCGGCTGCCGCACTCACGATGATCACCGCGACGGTGGGCACGATGGCGCTGACCGGCGGCGACACGGAGAAGAGCGGCCGACAGGACGCACGGGCCGCGGAGCAGCAGCGCAGCCGCCCCGGCGCCGGCGGGGGCGAGGAGAGCGTCGGGCCGGTCGACGAGAGCATCGAGCACGCGCCCGAGAGCGGCGGCAAGGCCGTGAACATCACGATCGACGACGGGCCCGACCCGGTGTGGACCCCCAAGGTCCTGCGCGTCCTGGAGACCAACGGGGTGAAGGCGACCTTCTGCATGGTCGGCCCGCAGGCCAAGGCCCACCCCGACCTGGTCAAGCAGGTCGTCGCCGCCGGGCACCGGCTGTGCAACCACTCCATGAGCCACGACACCGCGATGGACCGGAAGCCGGTCTCCTACCAGGAGAAGGAGATCCTGGAGGCGAAGAAGCTGATCGAGGACGCGGCGGGCGGCGCCAAGGTGCGCTACTACCGGGCGCCGGGCGGCGCCTTCACTCCGGAGAGCCGGCGCATCGCCGCCAAGCACGGCATGCGGCCGCTGGGCTGGAACGTCGACACCAAGGACTTCGAACTGCCGGGCACGGCCGCGATCGTGCAGACGGTGAAGACCGAGATCTCCAACGGTCCGACCATCCTCTTCCACGACGCCGGCGGCCCGCGCGAGCAGACCGTGGCCGCGCTGGAGCAGACGCTGCCCTGGCTCAAGGAGCAGGGCTACGGTTTCAGCTTTCCCAAGATCTGACCCCTCCGGCCCGGGCCGGGGTGCTCGTGGCGCATGATGGCGGGGTGCGCATTCGAACGAGCACTCTCGACGACATCCCGGTCCTCCAGGACATCGAGCGGGCGGCGGGGCGCTGCTTCCGGGACATCGGCATGGACGAGATCGCCGACGACGAGCCCCTCACCGTTCCGGAGTTGGCCCGCTACCAGCGGGAGGGGCGGGCCTGGGTGTCGGTGGACGAGCACGACGTCCCCGTGGCGTATCTGATCACCGATCCGGTCGACGGCAATGTGCACGTCGAGCAGGTGTCGGTGCATCCGGACGCCGCGCGGCGGGGCGTGGGCCGGTCGCTGATCGAACACGTCGCCCGGGAGGCGGCTGCCGACGGTGTGGCCGCCCTCACCCTGACCACCTTCACCGAGGTGGCCTGGAACGCGCCGTACTACGCCGCGCGCTGCGGCTTCCGGGCGCTGCGGGAGGCGGAGCTGACCCCCGGCCTGCGGGAGATCCGCCGGCTGGAGAACGCCCATGGGCTGGACCGTTGGCCCAGGATCTGTATGCGCCGGGAGCTGTGACGGCCCTGGGGTTCAGCGGCGCGCGCCGCGGGGCGGCGCGTCTCCCAGCGCCGCCCGCAGCACCGCGCGGGCGACGGGGGCCGCCGCGCGCGCCCCGCTGATGTCGTCGCGGCGGGCGGCCGCGTCCTCGACGACCACGGCGGTGGCCACGGCGGGCTGCGGCGCGCCGTCCGCGCGGGCCCAGCCGATGAACCAGGCGTACGGCATGCCCGCGTTGCCCACGCCGTGCTGCGCGGTGCCGGTCTTGCCGCCGACGGTGGCGCCGGGCAGCGCGGCCGCCGCCCCGGTGCCGTCGGTGACCGCGCTGATCATCATCCGGCGCAGTTGGGCGGCGGTACGGGGGCTCATCGGCTGGCGCAGCAGTCGGGGGTGCGCGGTGGCGAGGGGGGTCCCGTCGGCGGTGGTGACCCGGTCCACCAGATAGGGCCGCATCAGATCGCCGCCGGCCGCCACGGCCGCCGCGACCATGGCCATCTGGAGCGGGGTGGCGCGGGTCTCGTACTGGCCGATCGAGGAGAGCGCGAGCTGCGCGGTGTCCATCTCGGTGGCGAAGGTGCTCTCGGCCACCCGGGAGGGAATGGTGAGCGAGGCGTCGTTGAAGCCGAAGTCCTCCGCCGTGGTGGCCATCGCGTCCAGCCCGGTGCGCGCCCCGACCCGGGCGAAGACGGTGTTGCAGGAGCGGGCGAAGGCCCGGCGCAGCGAGGCGTCCTCGCAGCCGCCGGTGTGGTTCCCCAGCCGGGTGACGGTGCCGGGGAGGCGGTACGGGTCGGGGCTGTCGGTCCGGGCGTCGATGTCGGTGACGGTCTCGTACTCCAGCGCCGCGGCCGCGGTGACCACCTTGAAGGCGGAGCCGGGCGGATAGGTCTGCCGGATGGCGCGGTTGAGCATGGGTCGGTCGGCGTCGGCGTTCAGCCGCGCCCAGTGCCGCAGGACGTCGGCGCCGGTGCCGGAGAGCGCGCCGGGGTCGTAGGAGGGGGTGGAGACGAGGGCGAGGATCCTCCCGGTGGCCGGCTCGATGGCGGCGATCGCGCCCTTCTTACGGCCCAGGGCGGCGAACGCGGCGCGCTGCACGGCCGGGTCGATGGTCGTCCGCACATCGCCGCCGGGCGGCCGGGCCCGGGTGAGCCGGCTCCACAGCGGGAACGGGGCGAGGCGGGGATCGGCGCCGGAGAGCACGGCGTCGGCGGCCCGCTCGACCAGCGAGGTGCCGTAGATCTGCGAGGAGAAGCCGGTGACCGGCGCGTACATCGGGCCGTCGACATAGGTGCGTTCGTAGCGCAGTCGCTGGCCGGTGTCGCGCGAGCCGGTGATCGGCTGCCACTCGGTCCGGCGGCCCGGCAGCCCGTCGGGCCTGCGGGCCGTGGTCCGGCCGATGAGGATGTCGCCGCGCGGATGGTCGTAACGGGCGATGGTGGGGCGGCGGTTGGCCGGGTTGTGGTCGTAACTCCGCGCCTCGAAAGCCTGGATGCGGCCCGCGTTGACCAGCAGCGCCAGCAGCAGAAGCAGGCAGAAGACCGAGGTGCGCCTGATGTAGCGGGTCAATCCGGGACCTCCTGTCCGCCCGCGTCGCCGCCCTGCGGGCCGCGGGCCCGGTCGCTGACCCGGATGAGCAGCGCGACGATGATCCAGTTGGTGACCACGGAGGAGCCGCCCTGGGCCAGGAAGGGCAGCGCCATGCCGGTGAGCGGGATCAGCCCGGTCACGCCGCCGGAGATGACGAAGACCTGGAGCGCCAGGATGGAGGCGAGCGCCACCGCGAGCAGTCGGCCGAAGGGGTCGCTGAGGCGGAGACCGGCGCGGAAGCCGCGGGCCACCAGCAGCGCGTAGAGCAGGAAGACCGCGCTGAGGCCGGCCAGGCCCAGCTCCTCGCCCACGGTGGCCAGGATGAAGTCGGACTTGAGCGCGAAGCCGATGAGGGCGGAGTGGCCCTCGCCCAGTCCGGTGCCGAGCACGCCGCCGGCGGCGAAGGCGAAGAGCGACTCGGCCAGCTGGTTGGCGCCGTCGCCCGCCTCGATGCTGGCGAAGGGGCGCAGCCAGTCGTGGACGCGGGCGGCGACGTGCGGCTCGAAGGAGGTGACCGCGGCGGCGCCGAGGGCGGCCAGCACCAGGCCGACCGCGATCCAGCCGGTGCGGCCGGTGGCCACGTAGAGCAGGATCACGAACAGGCCGAAGAAGAGGATCGACGTGCCCAGGTCGTGCTCCAGCACCAGCACCCCGACGCTGATCAGCCAGATCGCCAGGATCGGGCCGAGGACCCGGCCGGTGGGGAGTTGGAGCCGCCAGATCCGGCGCCCGGTGTAGGCGAGGGCGTGGTGGTTGGCGGCGAGGTAGGCGGCGAAGAAGACGGCGAGCGCGACCTTGGCGAATTCGCCGGGCTGGATCGAGAAGCCGGCGACCCGGACCCACAGGGTCGCGCCGTTGATGGGCGGAAAGAAGATCGGCACGATGAGCAGGGCGAGCGCGGCGGCGACGAAGACGTAGGCGTAGCGCTGGAGCACCCGGTGGTCGCGCAGGAGCAGCACGACGGCGGTGAAGAGCGCCACGCCCAGGGCGGACCACACCAGCTGGGCGGGGGCGGCCCGGTCGCCGGGGGTGGCCAGGTCCAGCCGGTAGATCAGGACCAGCCCGAGGCCGTTGAGCAGCACGGCGATGGGGAGCAGCAGCGGGTCCGCGTACGGGGCGCGGAGGCGGACCGCCAGGTGCGCGGCGAGCGCGAGCACGCCGAGTCCGGTGCCGTAGCGGCTCGCGTCGTGTGGGACGCCGCCCCGGACGGCGACGCCGACCACCACATAGCCGAACACGCAGATCAGGGCGGCGACGAGGATGAGCGCGAGCTCCACGCCTCGGCGCTTGGCGGGCCGGAGGGAGGGCGAGGACGGGGGCGGCGGCGGGGTGGGAGGCGCATCGGTGACGGTGGCGCTCATGGCGGGGAATGTAGCAAGCGGTGGGGTATATGTCCGTTAGATCCCGTTATCTGGGTGTCATTCGGGGCCGTCCCCGTCCGCCGTCCCCGGTCCATGGCCCCCCGTCCCCGCCCCCGTTCCCCCGTCCCCCGTCCCGCGGGCGACCGGGGGTCGGTCGTCGTCCCGGCCGGCCGGCCCGTCGAGCCGAACCGTCAGCCGGCGGCCGTCACGCGGTCCGCCAGGGCACGGCTGAACGCGCGCACCCGCTCGGTCTCGTGGGTGCGGCGCCACACCAGCCCCAGGGCCGATTCCGGCAGCCCCTCCACCGGCACGAAGGCCACATCGCCGCGCCCGTGTCGCCGGGCGGTGGGCGCGCAGAACAGCATCGCGCCGCGGCCGGCCGCCACCGAGGTCAACCCCTCCTGAAGCGTGCTCACCTCGGGGCCGCGCGGGACCGGCCGGCCGTCGGGGGTGGTGCTGGGGGCCATCGACTCGCGCCAGTAGCGCGGCGCCGGGCCGGCGACGCCGATGACACGACAGTCGGCGAGCTCCTCGGCGCTCAGCGAGGCCCGCCCGGCGAAGGGGTGCCGGACCGAGACCGCCAGGGTCTGCGGCTGCCGGGAGAAGACCGGGCCCAGCGCCAGGTCGGGCTCGGCGACCGGCAGGCTGACGATGGCCGCGTCGACCGCCCCGCCCCGCACCGCGCCGAACGGGTCGCCGAGCGGGATCTCCACCGTCTCCACCTCGCAGCGCGGGTGGCGGTCCCGGAAGTCGGCGACCGCGCCCATCACCCCCTCGTCGGCGGTGCCGAGGAACCCCACGCGCAGCACCCCGTCCAGCCCGCGCGCCGCCGCGCGCGCCGACTCCACCGCCCCGTACAGCGAGGCGTACGCGGGGGTCAGCTCGGCCAGCAGGCGCTCGCCCAGCGGGGTCAGCCGCGCCCGGCGGCTGGTGCGCTCCAGCAGCCGGGCCCCGATCCGCCGCTCCAGCGAGCGCAGCAGCTGACTCACCCTGCCCTGCGACACGTACAGCCGCTCGGCGGTCCGCCCGAAGTGCAGCTCCTCGCTGAGCACGAGGAAGCACTCCAGCTCCCGTATGGCCAAGCCGCCGCCGATGTCCACCCGCCACTCCCTCGGATCGATGAGCCTGACTCATAGAAGGGTGAGAGCTTCGCCGTTGTTCCCGAAAGCGCACGGTTGTTCGCTGGATTCATGGTCGACAGAACAGAACTCCCCACGCCCCCGCCCGACTCGGGCCGGTCCGCACCACCCATGTCTCCCCCCACGCCTGCCGAGCGCGCTTCGGGTCCGGCCCGGACCGCCGTCGATCGTCCCCGCTGGCCCGCCGTGCTGGCGGTGGCGGTCGGCACCTTCTCCGTCGTCACCACCGAGATGCTCCCGGTCGGTCTGCTCACCGCCATCGGCTCCACGCTCGACGTCTCCGCCGGCACGGTCGGCCTGACCATGACCGTGCCCGGGATCGTCGCGGCCGTCGCCGCCCCGCTGCTGACCGTCGGCGTCGGCCGGCTGGACCGGCGGATCGTGCTGTGCGCCCTGATGGCGCTGCTGGCCGCCGCCAATCTGCTCTCGGCGCTGGCGCCCGACTTCGGCGTGCTGCTGGTCGCCCGGGTGCTGGTGGGCGTGAGCATCGGCGGGGTCTGGTCGCTGGCGGCGGGGCTGGCGCCCCGGCTGGTGCCGGAACGGTCCGTCGGCCACGCCACCTCACTGATCTTCAGCGGGATCGCGGTGGCGTCCGTGCTCGGGGTGCCCGCCGGCACCCTCGTCGGCGACCTCGCCGACTGGCGGGCGGCCTTCGCCGTCATGGCCGCCCTGGCGCTGGTGGTGGCGGTGGCCATGGCGGTCCTGCTGCCGCCGCTGCCCGCCGCCGACGAGCCGATCCGGCTCGGCCAGGTGCCCGGACTCTTTCGCGACGCCCGGCTGCGAGCGGGGCTGATCACCACGCTCCTGCTGGTGACCGGGCACTTCGGCGCCTACACCTATGTCCGGCCGGTGCTGGAGGACGTGGCCGGGGTCGGGGCCGGCCTGGTCAGCACCCTGCTGCTGACCTACGGGCTGGCCGGCATCGTGGGGAACTTCCTCGCCGGCGCCCGGGCCCACCGCGACCCCCGGCACACCTTCGCGGTGATCATCGCCCTGCTCGCCGCCGCGGAGCTGCTGACCCCGCTCGCGGGCGGCACCGCCGTGGGCGCCGCGGCGCTACTGGTGCTGTGGGGGCTGGCCTACGGAGGCGTGTCGGTCACCGCGCAGACCTGGGTTCTGGCCGCGGCCCCCCGCGCCCGCGAGGCGGCCTCCGCGCTCTTCGTCGGGGTGTTCAACGTGGCGATCTCGCTGGGCGCGCTGCTCGGCGGGCGGGCCGCCGACGGCTTCGGCGTCACCAGTGTGATGTGGTGCGGGGGCGCGCTGGCGGTGCTGGCCTGGCTCACCGTGATGATCGCCGCCGGCGGTCGGGCACCTGGGGCACACCCCTGACCGGGACCGGCCAACGGGGGCGACACGCGGCAATCCGGCGCCAACGCCGGTGAGGAATGCCGTGCAGGTGGGATCCTGGGACCGGGGGAACTCTTCCGTCCGGTCCGGTCGCCCGGGGAGTGAGCCCGATGACAAGGAGCATGTACGTGGTCTGGAGCACGTCCGAGGCGGGGCGTGCCATCTACGAGACGCACTCGATCGAGGCCGTCGCCGACGACGAGGGCACCCACGCCGAGGTCACGAGCGAGACCCACGAGGTGCCGCTGCGCAGCAGGGCGCAGGCCCAGGCCATCGCGGCGGCGGAGGGGTACGAACTGCACCCGGGCGGCGAGGCGTGGGACAGCCTCCCGGAGGAATGAGGGATCCCCCGGACGGGGCCGGGAATCCAGGAATAGGAGGCACCGGGCCGGCGTCTTACCAACGAGCCTCCGCAGTCGCGGAAGCCCGCAGGAGTCAGGGAGGGGAATTCCCGTGCCGTCCCACCACCGCAACATCACGCACCCCCGGACCAGCCACCGCGTCGAGGTGGCGCCCGGCTCGCAGCACATACGGGTGGAGATCGACGGCCGCCTGGTCGCCGAGTCCCGGCGCCCGCTGCTGGTCCACGAGACGGGCCTGCCGGTCCGCTACTACCTCCCCCCGGACGACGTGGACCTGACGCTCCTGGAGCCGACCGACTCGCGGACCGTGTGCCCGTACAAGGGCGTCGCCTCGTACTGGTCGTATGTCGGGGACGGCGCGGACGCCGGGGCGGTCGTCCGCCGGGACGTGGTGTGGTCCTACCTCGATCCGATCGAGACGGTCGCCCCGATCAAGGGCTGTCTGTCGTTCTACGACACGGTGGCGACGGTCACCGTGGACGGCCGGCGGATCGGCGGCTAGGAGTCGGGCCCGCGTCGCGGTCGGGATCAGGGGAGCAGCCGCTGCTCCTTGGCGACCGCGACCGCGCCCGCCCGCGTGTCGACGCCCAACTTGTCGTACACGCGCCCGAGGTGGGTCTTGACGGTGGCCTCGCTGATGAACAACGCCCGGGCGATCTCGCGGTTGCTCAGCCCCCGCGCGAGCTGACCGAGGATGTCCAGCTCACGCCCGGTCAGCGCCGGGCGCGGCTGGCGCATGCGGGCCATCATCCGGCTGGCTACCGGAGGGGAGAGCGCGGTGCGCCCCTGCGCGGCGGACCGGATGGCCGCGAACAGCGCCTCGGGCCGCTCGGCCTTCAGCAGATAGCCGGTGGCGCCGGCGTCGATGGCGCGGCTGATGTCGGCGTCGGTGTCATAGGTGGTGAGGACCAGGACATGGGGGCCGGAGCCGGGGACCGGCGCGTCGGGGGCCCGGTCCCGGGCCGGTTCCTCGCCTCCGGTCCGGGCCGCGACGATCCGGCGCGTCGCCTCGACGCCGTCGATGCCCGCGCCGAGCTGGAGATCCATCAGCACGACGTCCGGGCCGAGCCGCGCCGCCAGGGCGACGGCCGCCTCACCGCTGCCCGCCTCGCCGACGACCTCGATGTCCGGCTCGCTGCTCAGCAGCGCGAGCAGCCCGGCGCGCACCACCACATGGTCGTCGCAGAGCAGAATCCGGATCGTCCGGACCGCGCTCATGATGTCTCCTCCTGGGTGCCGGGGCCGCCGCGGGGCGTGCGGGACATGGGGGGCGGGGCCTGGCCCAGCGGGACGGCGGCCGAGACGACCGTGCCCTCGCCGGGGGCGGACTCCACGGTCAGGGTGCCGCCGACCTGGGCGGCCCGGGCGCGCATGGCGGGCAGCCCGTGCCCGCGCACGCTCCCCTCGCCCGTCGCGCCGCCCGCCGCTGCCGCCGCACCGGGGCGGAACCCACGCCCGTTGTCCGCCACGTCCAGCACGACCTGGTCGCCGAGGTAGCTGAGGGTCAGCACGGCGGCCTCGGCCTCCGCGTGCTCGCGGACGTTGGCCAGGGCTCCCTGGGCGATACGGAGCAGGGCCGACTGGACGTGGTCGGGCAGCGGGAGCGGAGTGCCGTCGATGAGACAGCGCACATGGGGCCCGCCGCGGGCGGACCCGTGCTGGGCGGACTCCCGCCGGGTCAGCGCGCGCAGCGCCTCCGGGAGCCCGCCGCCTTCGGCCAGGTCCGCCGGCCCCAGCCCCCGAACGAAGCGCCGGGCCTCGGCGAGGTCCCGCTCGGCGACGCCGGCGGCGGTGCGCACATGGGCGCGGGCCGCGTCCGGGTCGGTGTCCCAGACCCGCTCGGCCGCCTGGAGCAGCATCTGCTGGCTGGACAGCCCCTGCGCGATGGTGTCGTGGATCTCCATGGACAGCCGCTGCCGCTCCGCGAGCGTGCCCTCGCGCCGCTCGGTGGCGGCCAGCCGCTCGGCCTGCCGATCCATGTGGACGAAGACGGCGGTGGCCACGGCGGCGACCGCGGGTGGGGCGAGCACCAGGTTCGGGTCGAAGCCCGAGGACAGCCGCAGCTGCGCCCCGACGACCAGGGCGGTGAGGACCGCGACCAGGGCGAGGGCCGCGCGCGGCGGCAGCGCGCGCAGCCCCGTATAGAAGAGGGGGACCGCGCACCAGGCGAAGCTCGGCGCCAGCAGCACCAGCACCACCCAGACGGCGACCACCGTGCCGAGCCAGGCCAGGCGCCGCGGGGTGGGCCGGAAGCCGAGGGCGGGCCCGAGCACGTACAGCAGCGCGAGCACGACGCTGAGCGCGATGATCCACGGCGTGCGGGCCTCGCCGGGGTGGCGCAGCAGGAAGCGGGTCAGCGAGGCGGCCAGCAACAGGAAGAACGCCGCGTGCATCACCGCGGCCAGCCAGCGCGCGTCGGGGTCCTGCTCGTGCCTCATCACCCCATCGTGACCTGCGCGGATCACCGGCGCATCAACCGATCGGCCGATGGCGGGGTCGGCGGGTACGGCGATGTGGCGGGGGAGTGCCCGGCCGGAGGATCGGGGCGAGTCCTCAGGCAGGCATGAAAAAGGAGAGGCAGACTCATGGCGAAGAACACGCGGGTGCTGACGGTGGCGGTGGCGGCGGCGCTGCTGGGCGGCGGAACGCTGGGCGTGGTGTCAGCGAACGCGGCGGGCACCGAGGAGAGCCAGCCGGCGGCCCCGGTCGCCGCGCCGGCCGCCGCCGCCAAGAAGGCGACCTACCAGTCCACCCACCTCACCGTGGACGCCGCGACCGAGGCCGCCCAGGCGGCGCTCGACGCGGCGGAGAAGGACGGCCAGCGGATCACCGTCTCGGTCGTCGACCGCAACGGCAACACGGTGGTGGTGCTCCGCGGCGACGGCGCGGGCCCGCAGTCGTACGAGTCGGCGCAGCGCAAGGCGTACACGGCCGTCTCCTGGAACGCCCCCACCTCGGAGCTGGTCAAGCGCCTCCAGCAGGCGCCGAACCTGAAGGACATCCCGGGCACCCTGTTCCTGGCGGGCGCGGTGCCGGTGCAGGCCCCGGCCAAGGGCGCGCCGATCGCGGGCATCGGCGTCGCCGGCGCGCCCAGCGGCGACCTGGACGAGAAGTACGCGAGCGCGGGCGCGGCGGCGCTCGCGGGCTGAGCCGCTAGGAGACGGCCGGGCGGGGGTCCGTAGGGGGCCCCGCCCGGCCGTTGGCGTGCGCGGCGGAGGGCCGCCGCGCCTGCTGGCGCGGGGCCGCGGGGCGCTGCCGCTCGCTCCGCCCCCGGCCCCGCCCCGTCATGGAGCCGGCGACGGCGAGCGTGACGACGGCGCCGGCCAGGAAGAGGGCGGCGTACCCCAGGCGCTGGGTCCGCAGCGCGGCGCACTCGTGGCCGTAGCGCGCCTCGCCGCCGCCCTGCCGTGCCACATGCGGGGACAGCACGGAGCCGCACGCCTGGGCGGCACGGTCCTCGTGGAAGGCGACGGGCAGGAAGAGCGTGCTGACGGCGCAGGCGCAGAGCAGACAGGCCAGGACGGCCCGGGGAAGTCCCTCGCGCCGGGACCGCCGCGCGCGCCGGACCGATGGGGACGGCCGGGGCGCGGCCGCGGGCTCCCCGGGCGGGGTGGCCTCGGCCTGTTCGGGGACCGTACGGCCATCCCGGGCCTTGTCGTGAGGGGGAACGGGAGCGGGCCGGGCACTCTCGAAGGACATGGCCGAGAGGCTACCGGCGCGGAAACGCCGAAGTGCCCGGTCCGCGTGGGGCGGACCGGGCACTTCGGGTGATGCTCAGACTCAGATGTTGACGCCGTGCGCGCGCAGGTAGGCGATCGGGTCGATGTCGGAGCCGTAGCCCGGAGCGGTGCGGACCTCGAAGTGCAGGTGCGGGCCGCTGCTGTTGCCGGTGGAGCCGGAGAGGCCGACCTGCTGGCCGCCGGTCACGGTCTGGCCGACCGAGACGGACAGCTGCGACAGGTGGGCGTACTGGCTGTACTTGCCGTCGGCGTGGCGGATGACGACCTCGTTGCCGTAGGAGCCGCCCCAGCCGGCGGAGACGACCTCGCCGTCACCGATGGCCTTGAGGGTGGTGCCGGTGGCGACGGGGAAGTCGACGCCGGTGTGGTAACCGCTGGACCAGGCGGAACCAGCCTTGTGGTACGGGGTGCCCAGCGGGCCGGCGACCGGCGCGGTCCAGCCGGAGGCGACCGGGGCCTCGACCGGGGCCTCGGCCGGGGCCGGGGCAGCCGGGGCCGGGGCGGCCGGAGCCTCGGCCGGGGCGGCCTCGCCGGTGGCGGGCTTCGCGGCCTCGCCCTGGAGGGAGAGCTTCTGGCCCGGGAAGATCAGGTTCGGGTTGGCACCCACGACCTCGCGGTTGGCCTTGTAGACGGCCTCCCAGCCACCCTCGACGTCGTGCGCCTGGGCGATCGAGAAGAGCGAGTCGCCGCCGGCGACGGTGTACTCGGTGTTCTTCGGGGCCTCGGACGGGACGTCGTCCTTCGGGGCCGGGGCGGGCTCGGCGTCCTCGGCCGGGGCGGCCGGGGCGGCCGGGGCCGGGGCGGCGGGGGCCGGGGTGGAGGGGGCCGGGGTGGAGGTGGCCGAGTCACCGTCGGGCGAGATGGCCGGGGCCGGGCCGCCCTTGGTCAGGCCCGCCTTGACGGAGCACACGGGCCAGGCGCCGGGGCCCTGCACGGCCAGCACCTTCTCGGCGATGGCGATCTGCTGGTCCTTGGTGGCGAGGTCCGCACGCGAGGCGTATGCGGTGCCGCCGAACTCCTCCCACGTGGACTGCGTGAACTGCAGACCGCCGTAGAAGCCGTTGCCGGTGTTGATGCTCCAGTTGCCGGTGGACTCGCACATCGCGACCTTGTCCCAGGTCTCGACGGACGCGGCGCTGGCCGTGGTGGCACCCACGAGCGGCATCGCGATGCCGGCGCCGCCGGCGACGAGAGCGAGGGAAAGCTTGGCGATGCGACCAGGGGTGATACGACGGTGACGACCGACAGACATAGGGGTGTTCCTCTCCCACGCCTGCGAGGTGAGCTGTCGGGTTCGGGCTGGAGTTGCCCGGCCGTGCCCTGAGCGGCCTCATGGGCCGCGGCACGTCTTCACCCCAAGCCGTGTCGCGCTTCGTGGCGCGACCCGGCGACTTACCTGGGTCCCCCGCTCCTGCCGTCGTGTGTTCGTGGACACTCCTCGGCCGGCGGCAGGACTAGGCGTTCCGGCTTTGGGTTCCCCCGCAGTGATTGCGAAGGGAACGGCCGTAACCAAAACACATGGATTTCGCGGCCCACAAGCGTCGGGATTTCCCGAAAAGATCGACACGGGGCCTTTTCGGGGTTTTCTGTCACGCTGCGCTCCGGATCTCTTCCCGAGAGCGAAAGAAGATCTTGCGGAATGCCGACCGTGCGCTGCGCGGCGTGACAATGTGGACGGAAAGTGTGCTGAAGGCGGGCGCTGAGTGACATTCCCGCCAGCAAACCTGTGACCTCGGTCACCGGGGGTAACTATGTGCCCTAAGTCCCAAGAGTCCGATTCCATCTGTCCGGTTGCCTGGGACTTTCGGCAGATGTCCCAGGGGGCCTTCTGGCCTGTGTCCACCCCGGTGGCGAGGGAGTGGACCCCGTAGGGCGCGTCAGGGGCCTCTTTTCTGTGCACTGGCAAAGCAGAAGAGGTGCTGGCGTGGCGGACGTGTGGTGCGGCGGGGCGGGTGGACGGCTTGGACCGCCGCCTCGCGTGGCGGCGCGGCGTGATCGCCGTATCGGGTGCGGACGCGCCGTGTCCGTGGAGTGAGCCGGTGTGCGGAGTGTTCCCTCCCGATCCGGGAAGGGGCTATCGGCGACGAATGCGGAATCTGACGACTCATCGCCGAGTGGGGTCCATTCCCGGGGAAAGGCCCGGCGGTCCCGGCGGTGGATATCCCGGGAACGGAAATCGGCGGACGTCTAGGAGGGGGCGCGGAGCCGGGCGCACTGGCGGCAGGTGCGGGCCGACGCCGCCACCACGGCGTGCGACGCCGCCGCGAGCAGACCGGCGGCCACGGCCAGCGGCCAGTTCGTGACCGCGGCCGACAGGGTGACGAGCACCAGCGCCGTGACGGCCATGGCCACGCTCGCGGCCGTGCCGGTCCAGGCGACCGCCAGCGGCAGCCGGGGCGGGGTGGGCAGCCAGCGGGCGAGCGGGCCGGTGGCCGCCCAGGTGGCACCGGCCAGCGCCGCCGCGGTGGCGGCGACGCCGACCAGATGCGCCGTCAGCAGCTGCGTGGCGCGGCTCAGCTCCCAGGCGCGGTCGTCGCCGGCCGTCCGGATCACCAGCCAGCAGGCGATCGCGAAGGGCACCGCCAGCGCGGCGGCCCGGGCGGTGTGCCGGGCCTGGGCGATCGTCAGTTCCCGCTGGCAGCTGGGCACCAGATTGTCCGGCGAGCCGAACTCGGTGATGGCCGCGTGGGCGGCGCGCTCGTAGGGGACCCCCTCGCAGGTGTGCGCCGCCACGGCGTCGTCGAGCCCGTCGCGGATCTCCTCGACCAGCCGGGCCTTGTCACGGGCCGGTCCCTGCAGCGCCGCCGACAGGGTCGCGACATACCGCTCGATGGGGTCCTCGGAGGGGCCGTCGGTGCTCGGCGCGGCACTCATGTGGCGAGCCCGGGCGACGCGGGGGCGGGGTTCAGCACCGAGCCGATCGCCGTGGTGAACTCCCGCCAGGCGGTGCGCTCATGGGCCAGGCTGCGACGCCCCGCCTCGGTGAGTTCGTAGCAGCGTCGCCGACGCTCGCCCACCGAGTCCCAGCTGCTGCGCAGCAGTCCGAGCCGCTCCAACTGCTTCAGCGCCGGATAGATGGTGCCGGTGCGCAACTCGAGCGCCCCGCCGCTGCGCTTCTGTACGGCGGCGATGATCGCGTAACCGTGCAGGGGGCCCTCTTCGAGCGCGGCGAGCAGGAGTCCGTCGAGGTGGCCTCGTACCGCGTCTGCCTTCATGTCCGTGAAGCCTACTCAGCCAAGATGTAGGTGTGCTACCTATTGGCTGTCAACTTATTGAGTTCGCTTGGAGGCACGCACGTGACCAAGCTGCTTCTGTCCGTCCATGTCTTAGCCGCGATCGTGGCGGTGGGGTCGATCACCCTGGCCGCCTCGCTGTTCCCGCGCTACGCGAAGCAGTCGGTGATGGACGGTGAGGACCGGCGCGCCGCCGGTGTCGCGGCGTTCCTGCACCGGGTCTGCCGCGGCTACGCCGTCGCCGGGCTCGTCGTGCCGGTCTTCGGCATCGCCACCGGGGCGCAACTGGGCGTCCTCGGCGACGCCTGGCTGATCGTGTCGATGATCCTCACCGCGGTCGCCGCCGTGATGCTCGCCGTGGCCGTGATCCCACATCAGCAGCGGTTGCTCGCGATGGTCGGCGCCGGCGCCGGGACCGGGGGCGAGGGTGCGACCGAGGGCGGGGATACGGCCCAGGGCGCGGCCGCCGGCGAGGGGCTCCAGGCGGCCGCCGCTCGGCTGGCGATGGTCACCGGGGTCTTCAACCTGCTGTGGGCGGTCGTGGTGGTCCTGATGATCGTTCGCCCCGGCTCCACGACGGGAGTGTGAGGAACATGCGTGCCCTGCGGATCGCGGCGGCGGTGGAGGCCGCCTCCATCCTGATCCTCTTCGTCAACCTGTTCACCGCCCACGTCAAGGTGATCACCTCACTGGGCGGCCCGGTGCACGGCTCCGCCTACCTGGTGGTCATCGCGATGACCTTCGCGTCCACCGTCGCCGGCTCGACGGGCGTCCGCTGGCGCGCCTTCGTCCCGGGCGTCGGCGGCATGCTCGTCCTGCACCAGCTGAACCGTCACCCCGAGACCCTCAAGACCACCGCCGGGAGCGTCCCCCAGGGGTGAGCGGCCCCGGTGGGTCGGGCGTGTTCGACCGATTCCATCCCCTGACCGCCCGTCCTGCCCCATCCTCGGAGGACGGGATTCGGGGCGGTGCCCCGACCGTGGGCGTCGGGGCCGGGCGGCGGAGCACGACCCACCGGACGCGTGGCCTGGCGCTTCACGAGAGACCCGGACGACTCGGGAGGGACCGGAAGATGAGCAGACGAGCCCCTTCGTCGGGCCCGGCGATCGAGGCCGTGGGCCTGGTCAAGAGCTTCGGCGCCAACCGCGCCGTCGACGGGGTCGACCTGACCGTTCCCGCGGGCACGGTCTACGGCGTGCTCGGGCCGAACGGCGCCGGGAAGACCACCAGCGTGAAGATGCTGGCGACGCTGCTGCGCCCGGACGGCGGCGAAGCCCGGATCTTCGGCCATGACGTCGTACGGGAGGCGGACACCGTGCGCGGCCGGGTCAGCCTCACGGGCCAGTACGCCTCGCTCGACGAGGACCTGACCGGGACCGAGAACCTGATACTGCTGGGCCGGCTGACGGGCCGCTCCCGGAAGGCGGCGCGGGAGCGGGCCGGGCAGCTGCTGGAGGTGTTCGGCCTGGTCGAGGCCGGGGACCGGCAGGTGAAGAACTACTCGGGAGGCATGCGGCGCCGGCTCGACATCGCCGCCTCCCTCCTCAACGCCCCCGACCTGCTCTTCCTGGACGAGCCCACCACGGGCCTGGACCCCCGCAGCCGCAACCAGGTGTGGGAGATCGTCCGCGCGATCGTCGCGCAGGGCACGACGGTGCTGTTGACCACCCAGTATCTGGACGAGGCCGACCAGTTGGCGGCCCGGATCGCCGTCATCGACCGGGGGCGGGTGATCGCCGAGGGCACCAAGGGCGAGCTGAAGGCGTCGGTCGGCGCGGGCTCGGTGCGGCTGCGGCTGCGCGACCCCGAGCAGTGGGCGCAGGCCGCGCGGATCCTGGAGCTGGCGCTCGGCGCCGAGGTGCAGCGCGAGCCCGATCCGCTGGCGCTGGCCGCCCGGGTCGGCGACGGCGATGACCGGGACGCCGCCGAGAGGGCCGCGCACGTCCTCGCCGAACTGGCCCGCCGCGGCATCCTCGTGGACACCTTCTCGCTGGGTCAGCCCAGCCTCGACGAGGTCTTCCTCGCGCTCACCGGCAGGCCGGACCGGGGGTCCGAGGGCGTCGCGGGGGAGGCGGCATGAGCACCGCGACGACCGGCGACCCCACCGCCCACGGCGACGACCTCGCCCCGGTCTCCGCCCGGTCCCTGGCCGAACTGCTGGTCGCCGAGGGGAGACCGCCGCGGGTCGGCCCGGTCTCGGCCTCCCTGGCCTTCGGTTGGCGGGCCATGCTCAAGATCAAGCACATACCGGAGCAGCTGTTCGACGTCACCGCGCTCCCGGTGATGCTGGTGCTGATGTACACCTACCTCTTCGGGGGCGCGCTGGCCGGCTCCCCGCGGGAGTACGTCCAGTATCTGCTCCCGGGCATCCTGGTGATGTCCGTCATGATGACCACGATGTACACGGGCATGGCCATCAACACCGACATCGGCAAGGGCGTCTTCGACCGCTTCCGCACGCTGCCGATCTGGCGGCCCGCCACGGTGGTCGGCTATCTGCTCGGCGACGTCGTCCGCTACACGGTCGCCTCGACGGTGATCCTCGCGGTCGGCCTCGTCATGGGCTTCCGCCCGGACGGCGGGGTGGTGGGCGTGGTCGCCGGCATCGTGCTGCTCATCCTGTTCGCGTTCGCGTTCTCCTGGCTCGGCACCATGTTCGGCATGCTGCTGCGCGAGGAGAAGTCGGTGATGGGCATGTCGATGGCATTGATCTTTCCGCTCACTTTCCTCAGCGATATCTTCGTCAAACCGGAAACCATGCCCGGATGGCTGCGGGCATTCGTCGACAACAGCCCGGTCACGCATGTCGCTTCGGCCGTACGGGGATTGATGGACGGCGCGTGGCCGGGTGTCGACGTGGCCTGGACGCTGGGCTGGTCGGCCGCGTTCGTCGCGGTATTCGGATCGGTCACCGTGCGCCTGTACAACCGGAAGTGATCCGTAAGGACGCGCTGAACGGGGTCGGTTCGCCCTGGCCGAGAACGCCCGGATCGACGCCGGCCCCGTCGGTCGCTCCACGCCGGCCCTGGCCGCGACTTCCCCGGCGGGAACGGGCGTTCGCCTTCTCATCGGGCGCCCGGCGTGAGCCGTGTGCGCCGCGTCCGCCGAGTGCCTCCCCGGCCGCTTTTACGCTGAGTAAGGTCATTGCCAAGGAATGGGGTGCTTGCTAACGTGCGACCGTTGCCACATGGATCACACACGGGGGATGCGATGTGTAACGGTGGCGTAGATTCCATTCGGACGTTAATTCCCGAGGGGGCCGGTGCGCGGGAAGGTGAGCGCACATCCCTCGATCCGGCCACGGCGGCCTGCGCGGAAGTGATGATCGATTCGTTGCTTCCCGCGGATTCTCCCCGGGCCACGGGCCTGGACCGCGAGTATGTGGAACTCCTCGGCACTCTCGGCGCCGAGTTGCCTCCCATTGTCGTGCACCGCGCCACCGGGCGGGTGATCGACGGAATGCACCGGGTGGCCGCGGCCCGGCTGCGCGGCGACGCGACGATCAGCGCGTACCTTCTGGACCTGCCGGAGGCGAGGGTCTTCGCCACCGCGGTCAGTCTCAACATCTCCCACGGCAAGCCGCTCACCTACCGGGACCGGGTCGCCGCCGCCAACCGGATCCTGAAGGAGAACCCGGCGCTCTCGGACCGGTACGTCGCCTCCGTCACCGCCCTCTCGGCCCGCACGGTGGCCCGCATCCGGTGTTCAACCGCCGACATTCCTCACGTGAACACCCGAGTCGGACGGGACGGGAAGCGCCACCGCGACGACGTGGCGCACGGCCGGCAGCGGGCCGGCGAGTTGCTGCGGGAGCGCCCCGACGCCACCCTGCGGGAGATCGCCCGGGCCGCCGGGATCTCGCTGGGCACCGCACACGACGTCAAGCGGCGCATCCTCGTCGGGCGTGACCCGGTGCCGCGCGCCCGCAGCGCGCCGGCCCGGACGCCGGAGCGTCGACTCGACCTCCCCGACGCGCAGTCGTCCGACTCCGGGCAACTGCTGGAGCGGCTGCGCAAGGACCCGGCGGTGCGTCTCTCCCAGTCCGGCCGTTTCCTGCTGCGCTGCCTGGCCGTGCACGACATCGAATCGTCGGTCTGGGCCAAGGTGGTCGCCGCCATCCCCCCGCACTGCGCCGACGGGGTGGTGAAGCTGGCGCGGGAGTGCGCCGACGTCTGGACCAGGTTCGCCGATCTGGTCGAGAGCGATTCCCGAGTGAGCCGACGCTCCACCCGCGCCTGAATCGGCCGTTCCGCCCGGGTGAGCGGGCGCGCCCGCTCACCCGGGCACCGCGCGCCCGTTCCGCCGTCACGGCTTCCCCGGCCGGGGTCCACCGAAGCCGAAACGCCGAGCGGCCCCCTTTCCGCCTCGACGGTCTCGACGGCGCGGAAGCGGGGCCCTCTTCTCGTATTTCGATCTCCGCCCGGCGTCGGCGGCCCGTTCACCCGGCCACTCCGAATTCCTCCCGGGGGTTGATCATTCGCCCCCGGAATTCACGGACGAACACCGGGGCCCCGCACGGCCGTGTGGGAGGATTTCCGTTACCAGAGGCCGGTCGCGGCGCGCGTCGACGCACCGCGGTCCAGGACCGATCAGTTCCGCCCGTGAGGGCATCGAAGTTCTCCTCACTGTCGATCGTCATGATCCCTCAGAACTGAACGCCGGATTCCGTACACGTCGCCGTGGCTGACCGATCGTCGTGGATTTCCCGGCGCGCCGACATCCAAGCAGAAGGTGGCAACCATGACCGTCACGGAAACCGACGGGGCGCCGCGGTATCCCTTCGGACCCGTCGTCAAACTGGACCTGCATCCGCGCTATCTGGAGCTGTGCCGCACCGAACCGATATCCCGGGTGACGATGCCCTACGGCGGCGAGGCATGGCTGATCACCGGATATCACGAGATCAAACAGTTTCTCGCGGACCCGCGCTTCAGCTCCCATGCCGCCACCGCCCCGGACACCGCGCGGGTGACGCCCCTGCCGCTGCGGCCGGGCAACCTGCTGAGCATGGATCCGCCCGACCACGGACGGATCCGGAAGGTCGTCGCGCACGCCTTCCGTCCCCGGCTGGTCTCCCAACTCGCCGACCGCATGCGCGACCTGGTGACGGCGGAACTCGACGCCATGGAGGCCGCCGGTCCACCCGGCGACCTCGTACGGAGCCTGGCCGTTCCGCTTCCGGTGCGCATGATCGTGGAGCTCTTCGGCGTCCCCTACGGGCAGCGGGCGGAGTTCCGCCGCTACTCCGATGTGTTCGTCGCCACCTCCGCCCACACCAAGGAGGAGATCGACGAGGCCCGCGACGGGCTGGAGGACTTCCTCCGCGCGTTGATCGCCAAGCGTCGTGACGACCTCTCCGACGACCTGATCTCCGTGCTGATCCAGGCCCTGGACGCGGGGGAGCTCTCGGAGACGGAGGCCGTGCGGACCGGTATCGGCATCCTCATGGCCGGCCATGAGACCTCGCTGAGCATGATCTCCAACGTCTGCTTCCTGCTGCTGGCCCAGCGCGAGCTCTATGTGCGGCTCCGCGCGGAGCCGCGACTGATGGACGCGGCCATCGAGGAGATGCTGCGCGTCATTCCGCTGCGCTCCGTGGGCAGCTTCCCGCGCCGGGCGTCCGAGGACGTCGAGATCGGCGGGGTGCTCATCCGCAAGGACGAGACGGTGATCTTCCAACGGGCCGCGGGCGACCGTGACGAGCGGGTCTTCGAGGACCCCGAGACCATCCGCTTCGACCGGGAGAGCAACCCCCATCTCGGCTTCGGCCACGGAATGCACTTCTGCCTCGGGGCGAGCCTGGCCCGGGCCGAACTGCGCGTCGCCCTGGAGGGGGTCATGGCCCGCTTCCCCGAACTGCGGCTGGCCGGCCCGGTGGAGGAGGTCCCGTGGAAGCCCGGACTGATCGCGCGCGCTCCCGAGTCCCTCCTCGTCGAGTGGTGAGCGGCGGGTGACGCGCCCCGTCGACCCGTACGCCACCGAGTGAGGGAGACCATGGACGTACGCCACACCACGTGCGCGATCGCCGGCGCGGGCCCCGCCGGACTGATGCTCGGCATGCTGCTCGCCAGGGCCGGCGTGGACACGGTGGTCCTGGAGAAGCACGGGGACTTCCTCCGGGACTTCCGGGGGGACACCGTGCACGCCTCGACCCTGCGCCTCATGGGCGAGCTGGGCCTCCAGGAGAAGTTCTCCAAGCTCGCGCACCAGCGGATCCACTGCCTCCAGGTCGTCACCGACGACGGGCCGTACACGCTCGCCGACTTCCGCAGACTGCCGGGCGAGTTCCCGTACATCACCTTCCTGCCCCAGTGGGACTTCCTCACCTTCCTGCTCGACGAGGCGAGTCACTTCCCCCACTTCCAACTGCTGCGCCACAGCGAGGTCACCGGGGTGACCACCGCCGAAGGACGGGTCAACGGCCTTCGCTACCGGGACACCGAGGGGCGGGAGCACGAGCTCCGGGCGGAGCTCACGGTGGCCGCCGACGGCCGGCGATCGGCCCTGCGCGAGAGCGCCGGCATGGAGCCCCGGGTCTTCGGCTCGGGCATCGACATCCTCTGGTTCAAGCTCCCCAAGAGGGACGGGGACCCGGGCGGCATGGTGGGTCGGCTGTCCAAGGGGCAGCTGTTCGTCCGCATCGAGCGGCAGACCCACTGGCAGGCCGCCATCGCGGTCCGCAAGGGCGGATACGACGAGATCCGGGCGCAGGGCCTGGACCGGTTCCGGGAGACCCTGGTCACCCTCACGCCCTTCCTGGCCGACCGCGTCCACACGGTGGCGAGCTGGGACGACGTCAAGGTGCTCGACATCCAGATCGACCGGCTGCGCCGGTGGTGGCGCCCCGGGCTGCTGTGCATCGGGGACGCCGCCCACACCATGTCGCCGATCATGGGCGTCGGGATCAACCTCGCCATCCAGGACGCGGTCGCCGCCGCCAACATCCTGGCCGAGCCGCTGCGGTCCGGAACGCTGACCGAGGAACACCTGGGGCGGGTGGAGCGCCGTCGGATGCGTCCGACCGCCCAGACCCAGCGGATCCAGCGCTTCCTCCAGACGCGCTTCCTCGAACCGTGGGTGCGCGGCGAGGGCAGATCCACCACCCCGGTGGTGCTGCGCCTGCTCAAGCGCCTGCCCGTGCTCCAGGCCGGACCGGCGCGCGCCATGGCGATCGGACTCCGCCCGGAGTCTCCCGTCCCGTCGCTCCGCTGATCGTGTCCCTCGCTCCGCCGACCGTCCCTCCGCCCTCGGCGCTTCCGCCCTTCGGGTTCCGTCCTTCCGCCTTCGGGCTCCGTCCTTCCGCCCCCTTCCCGTCTCGAACGGAGATGTCCCAGCCGTGCGCTTTCTGATGACGATCACTCCGGGAACCGGACACACCTACCCGATGGTGCCGCTGGCCTGGGCACTGCAACTGGCCGGCCACGAGGTGCTGGTGGCCTCCAGCGGCCCCGGACTGGCGCTGGGCGAGGCCGGCGCCCGCACCGTGGACGTCGCCCCGGGGCTCTCGCTCGGCGCCATGCTGGGCAAGCTGGCGGCCACCCATCCGGAGGTCGCGGCGAAGCTGACCCAGGAGGCCGCCGGCGCCGGCTATCTGGAGACGGTGGGCGGGGCGGTCGCCATGGCGCTCCGGCTCCAGCCGGACATGGTCGACGCCGTCATCCGCACGGCCGAGGAGTGGCAGCCCGACCTCGTGCTGCACTCGCCGCTGCTCACGCCCGGGCTGGTGGCGGCGGCCAAGCTGGGCGTGCCCGCGGTGCAGCACGGCTTCGGCTTCATCAACCCGCCCGCGGAGATGCTGCGGGACGTGCACGCCGACCTCTTCGAGCGACACGGCGTCGACCTGCCCGCCGTCCGCGCCACCCTCGACCTCACCCCGCCGAGCCTGATCCCGACCGGCCCCGGCCTGTGGTCGATGGGCTTCGTCCCCTACAACGGCAGCGGGGCCCTGCCGAAGCCGGTCTACGACCTGCTCAACAGCCGGCCCGAGGTCCCCCGTATCGCCGTCACCCTGGGCAGCGGCCCGGTGCCCGGCGAGGCCGCGACCATCATGGAGCGGATCCTGACGACGGCGCCGAAGATGGACGCCGAGTTCGTCGTGGTGCTGCCGACCGTGGACCTGGAGCGGTTCGGCCCGCTGCCGAGCAACGTCCACGCCTTCGACTGGGTCCCGTACGTCTCGCTGCTGGCCCGCTCCTCCGTGGTGATCCACCACGCCGGACCGGGCACGGCCCTGGGGGCCATGGCGCTCGGCGTGCCGCAGGTGATGCCCGCCTTCAAGGGGCTGGGCCGCCCCGTCGTCGCGGAGGCGATCGCCCGGCGCGGCGTGGGCCGGATCGTCCAGCCGGAGGAGCTCGGCCCGGAGGTGCTGGAGGCCGTCCTCGCCGACCCCGCGATCCGGACGGCCGCCGCCGAGGTGCGCGACGAGATCCGGCACATGCCGTCCCCGCACTCGGTCGTCGACCGGCTGGTCGACCTCGCCGGCTCGGCGAAGGGCTGACGCCCGTCCCGCCCGGCCCCGGCCGCGACCGCTGTTGCCCAGTGACCCTGCAGTACCGGACTGGAGGGCGGCGAAAGGAAGCGAAGAGATGTCCCAGGACCAGTGGCGGATCGAAGTGGACCGGCTCTCGTGCGCCGGCACGGGACTCTGCCTCGGCACGGCGAACGGCCGCATGCGGCTGGACGCCGGGCGGGCACGCCCCGTCGACGAGGTGATCGGACCGGACGAGAGCATGCTGGACGCCGCGGAGACCTGCCCGATGGAGGCCATCACCGTGCGCGACGCGACGACGGGCGAGGTACTCGCCCCGTCCCACTGATCCCACGACGCGCCTCGCCGGCGGGGCGCGGACCCGGAACGCCGGCGCGGCCGCCCCTGTGGGCCCGTGGGCCCGCCGCCCCACGGGCCCGGCAACGGGCGGGCCGGGCAACCGGCGGGCCGGGTCGGCCAGCCCGCGGGCCAGGCAACCTGTGAGCCTTGGGCCGGGCGGTTCGCGGGCCGCCCACCACCCTTGGGTCGGGGATCCCTTGGGCCGGGCAATCGGTGGGCTGGGCAGCCCGGGTGGCCAGCAGCTCCCTGGCCATCAACTCGTGAGCCGGCCAACCCGGGGGCCGCCCGTGGGTGCGGCAACTCACGGGTCCGGCAACCCGCCAGCCGGCCGACCTGTGAGTTCGCCAATCGCCGGCCCGGCAACCCGTGCGGGGGAGTCCGATTGGACTCCCCCGCACGGCGTATGGCGGTGCCGCGTGCGGGCGGGGTGGCGGTACGCGGCTTCGGGCGGCGTGCGCGGTGGTGGCGAGGGGCGTGGCCCGGGTGCCGCGCCGTACGGCCGTGTCGTGGGCGTGGTGGGGTGACGGCGTGCGCGCTCAGGTGACGAGTCGCTTCGGTGTGGGGGCCGGCGGCGGTTCCGCGGCGACGGGCCGGGACGTGGGCGGGAGCCCGAGCGGGCAGCTGTCCTCCGTGCGGGACGGGGCTGGCGGCTGCCGTGGCTTGTGAGCGGGGTCGGCGGCCGTCGGCTGGGGGACCGCGTCGCGAGCGCGCGCGGGGGCGGTGCCGGCCAGGGCACGGGCCAGCACCCCGCGCAGACCGTCCCGGCGGACGAGCCGGCGGGCCCGGAGCCGACGGCCGCCGGGCAGACGCCGGTCGGTCCCGGGCGCGGTGCCGGGCGCGGTGCCGGGGGCCGGGGAGAGCACCCCGGGGCCGCCGGAGAGGCGCCGCGGCGGCCCTGGTGTCGCCGGGATCGCGCCGCCGCGGGTGCCGTCGTCGGCCGCACGGACGTCGGGCAGCCCACGCCCGCCCCCGGGGTTCGCGGGCCCGGCGACCTCGGCGCCGCGGCGGCGGGGGACCGGGCCCGTGCGGCCCGGCCGTACGGCGCGCCGCACGGGACCGGGAACCTCGGCCGGCGGTTCCGCGACCGCACCGGGCCGGGGCGTCCTCGCGGCGGCGGGCGGGCCGACGGCCGGTGCGGGCGGCGCCCCGCGACCGCCCCCGGTCCCTCCGCGAGGGGCGGTCGCCGCGCGGTCGTACGGCGGATCGGAGCGCCCGCCGCGGGCGGCGCGTGCCGCGTCGGCGGCGGGCGGCACGGCGCCCGGCACCCGCCGTGGGCCGGCGCGTCCCCGGGGCGCCGCCTCCCGCCGGGGGCCGGCGGGGCCCCAAGACGCCGGTGTCCGCCGTGGGCCGGCGCGGCCCCGGGGCGCCAGCGCGCGTGGCAGGGCGGCGGCGTCACCGCGGTGACGCCGGGCGGCCTGAGCGAGCAGCCCGAGTCGGGTGACGCAGAGCGCCGAGCCCAGCCGGTCGCCGACGCGTTCGGCGAGGGCCAGTGCCGCCCGCGCGGTCCGCACCCCCTCCGCGCGGTTCCCCGACTCCCCGTAGGCGCCGGCCAGGTCCGCGAGGTCGGCCACCTCTCGTGCCGGGTCGCCCAGCCGCCGGGCGGCGGCCGCCGCCCGGCGGCGCAGGTCCACTTCCTCCCCGGGACGGCCCAGGACCCGCAGGCAGCCGGCGACGGCGCGGGCCAGGCGGGCGGCGTGGCTGTCGAAACCGCCCTCCTCGGCCCGGTCCAGCGCGGCCAGCAGATTGGCCCGTTCCGTCGCGAACCAGGCGGGTGCGTCCGCCGCGCCCCATGCGGGTGGCGGGCGACGGGGCGTGGCCCGCGACGGCTCGCGACCGGGCCGCAGCGACGCGGCGGCCTCGTCGGCCGCCCTCCGGTAGTGGTCGAGCAGCCGGTGCGACGCCTGCCGGGCGGTCGCGGGCTCGGCGTCCGCCGTGGCCCGGGCCAGCGCGCGGACCAGGTCGTGGAAGGAGTACCGACCGGGGGTGTGCTGGACGAGCAGCCGGGCGTCGAGCAGCTCCTCCAACAGCGCCTCCGCCGTCCCCGGCGGCAACCCCGCCAGCACGGCGGCGGTGGGGCCGTCGAAGTCCCGGCCCGGGTAGGCGCCCAGAGACCGGAAGAGCGCCTGGTGCCGGGCGGGCAGCGCGGCGTAGGAGAGGCCCAGGGAGGCCCGGACACCGCGCCCCTCCACGGTCAGCTCGTCGAGCCGGGTCCGGTCGTCGCGCAGCCGGTCGGCCAGGTGGCCCAGGGGCCAGCGTGGGCGGTTGGCCAGCCGGGACGCGGCGACGCGCAGCGCGAGCGGGAGCCGGCCGCACAGCGCGACCAGCTCCGCCGCCGCCCGCTGTTCGGCCCGCACCCGCTCGGGGCCGAGCACCCGGCGCAGCAGCGCCAGCCCCTCGGAGGGCGTGAAGAGCGGCAGCGGCAGCGCGGTGGCGCCGTCCAGCCCGGCCAGTCGAGGGCGGCTGGTGAGGAGCACCAGGCAACCCGCGCCGCCCGGGATCAGCGGGCGCGCCTGCTCCGAGGCACCGACGTCGTCCAGCAGCAGCAGGAACCGGCGGCCGACGGTCAACCCCCGCCACAGCGCCTCCCGGTCGGCCGTCTCCCCGGGGATCTGCTCGGCCGGCACACCGACCGCCCGCAGCAGCGTGCCCAGCGCGTCGCGCGGCGCGACCGGCTCGTGGTCGAGGCTGAAGCCGTGCAGCGGGAGGAAGAGTTGACCATCCGGGTAGCGGTCGGCGAGGCGGTGCCCGGCGCGCACCGCCAGCGTGCTCTTCCCACTGCCCGCCATCCCGTCGATCGCGATGATCCGCACGGTCTCCCGGGCGTCGTCGGCGGCGTACGACAGCAGCCGGCTCAACTCGGCCTCGCGACCGGTGAAGTCCGGCAGGTCGTGGGGGAGCGAGCGCGGCCTGGTCGGGCGCGGCCGGAGCGCGGGCCGCTCATGCCGCGTCGACGGCGGACCGAGGGCGGCTTCGCCGCGCAGGATCTGCCGGTAGCGGTGGTTGACCTCGCTGCTCGGGTCGATGCCGAGCTGCTCGGCGAGGAGGTTGCGCAGCGTGTGGTAGACGCGCAGCGCGTCGGCCTGGCGGCCCACCCGGTACAGGGCCACCATCAGCAGCGCGCTGAGGGACTCCCGTAGCGGGTGCTCCGCCACCAGGGGGATGAGCTCCCCCGCCACGTCGTGGGCGCGCCCCTGGGCCAGCCGCAGTTCGAGCAGCCGTTCCCGCGCGGTGAGGTGGCGGTCCTCCAGTACGGCCGCCGCGGCCGTCAGCACCGCGCTGCGACAGTCCGGGAGCACCGGCCCCCGGTACAGGGCGAGGGCGGTCTCCAGCGCGTCCACCTCGGCCTCGACGGTGTCGCACCGCCGTGCCCGGTCCAGCGCCCGGTCGAAGGCGATCACATCGAGCTGGTCTTCGGCGATCACCAGCCGATATCCCGGTCCGTCGGTCAGCAGCATCTGATGGCCGCCCGGAATTCGCGCCCGTAGATCGGCGACTATTTTGCGAATCTGGTGTTCCGCCGTGGCCGGTGGGTCCTGTGCCCATACCGCCTCCACCAGATGCGATATCGGCACCAGCCGATCCGCCTCCAGCAGCAATGCGGCCAGGAGTGCGCGCGCCCGTGGCCCGCCCACGGACAGGTGGTGTCTTCCGACCCGCGCCGTCAACGTGCCGAGAATGCCGAACCGGACAGCGCTCCCCCGTGAGGCCATCATGGCAGCGAACTCTATGGGAGGAGCGCGGCGATTAGGGCCGATTATTCTGGCCAGTCGGCCGTTCAATTCTGGCTGGAACGGATTGGCGCGCGGAATGAACAAATCCCGCTTGACGCACCGCCATTGGCCAAGAATACTCGCTCAGTGTTGGTGACGTGTGCTCCCTGATGGAGCGCCGGAACCACCGCCGAGGACGTGCCGCGGCCGCACACGGCGCGGCGGATATGCGGATCGCGGCGATTTCGACGAGCGGACATCGGGCGGCGTTCAGCACCGCGACGGAGCGCTCCACGCGTGATCCGCGCCGCGCGGACCGGACCCGACGCCGCGCGGACCGGATCCGCGGCTCCAACGTCACGGACGTCGTCCCCCGCCCCAGGGGGCCGCGAAATCGCCACACCACCGCGACCCCACCGGCATCCCGGGTGTTCCGGGCCCCAGCCGCTCCGGGGAACACGGATCCCGGCGGCCGCCCGGGGAGACGACCCCGTCGACCCGCTGTAGGCCCACCACGACCCGTCGGCCCGCCGAGACCACGCGTCCCGCCGGCCCTCGTACGGACAGGGGCGCCGGCGCATCCACGGACCCCGGCGCGCCCGGCGTGCCCGCAGACCCCGGCCCCCACCTCCTCCGCACCTCCTCCGCCTGACCGCGCGTCCTCCGCCCGCTCTCGACCGCCCGCGCGTCCTCCCGCCTTGGCCCGCCCCGGCGGGGGCGGTCGCCCAAGG
The DNA here is from genome assembly GCF_007595705.1 of Streptomyces sp. SAJ15. Taxonomy (GTDB): domain Bacteria; phylum Actinomycetota; class Actinomycetes; order Streptomycetales; family Streptomycetaceae; genus Streptomyces. Next base: position 869,159 of record NZ_NISY01000001.1, read on the forward strand.
AAGGAAGCAGCACGCCATGACAGCTCCAGAACCCCTGCCCCTGCACGGGCCCGAGTACAAGACCGACCCGTATCCGCTGTACCGGAGGCTTCGCGAAGAGGGCCCCGTGCACCGGGTCAACTTCCCCAGCGGGGTCAACGCCTGGCTGGTCACCGGCTACGAGGCGGCCCACCGGGCGCTCAACGACGACCGCCTGGGGAAGAACCACGACCTCGGCAACAGCGCCTGGCGCGAGCGCGCCGCGATCATGCCCGAGCCGCAGCACTCGCAGCTCCAGGTCCATCTGCTGCACCAGGACCCGCCCAAGCACACCGTGATGCGGAAGATGGTCGCCGAGGCGTTCCTGCCCCGCCACGTCGAGCGGCTGCGCGGCCGGTTCGAGGAGATCGCCGCCGAACTCCTCGACGCCGCCGTCGGCTCCCCCGGGACCGCCGAGGCCGGGGACTCGACCGGGGCCGGTGACTCGACCGAGGTCGGCGACTCGACCGGGGCTGCTGGTCGCTCCGCCGGGGCCGGCGACTCCACCGAGGCCGGCGACTCCGCCGCGGGAGTGATCGACGTGGTCGGGGCCTTCGCGGCCCACTTCCCGTTCCGCGTCCTGTGCGAAGTGATCGGACTGCCGCCGGAGTTGGCGGCGCGCTTCGACCGCGACTGGGGCAAGGTGGTGCAGCCCGTCGGGCCCACCGACCCCCAGCGGCCCGTCTACGAGGGACGCCTGCGCGGCCTGCAGAACTACATCACGGAGGTCGTCGAGGACAAGCGCCGCAACCCCGGCGCCGACCTGCTCACCAAGCTCGTGCGGGCCTGCGCGAACGGCGAGATCACCAAGGAGGAGCAGGACTCCATCGTCTTCCAGCTCCTGGTCGCCGGGCAGGAGCCGGTGACCAACCAGATCACCACCGCCCTCATCGCCCTGCTGCGCCACCCCGAGCAGCTCCGACGGCTCCAGCGGGCCGTTGGCGGGGGGCCGGGCGCCGACCCGGACCTGCTGCCGCGCGCCGTGGAGGAACTGCTCCGCTACGACAGCGCCTTCGAGCTCACCACCTGGCGGTTCTTCGCCGAGGACGCCGACCTCCTCGGCACCCGCATCCCCGCCGGGGACTCGGTCATCGTCTCGCTGTGCGCCGCCAACCGGGACCCGGAGGGCTTCCCCGACGCGGACACGCTCGACCTCGACCGCAGCCCCAACCCGCACCTCGCCTTCGGCCACGGCGTCCACTTCTGCCCCGGTGCCGCCCTGGCCCGCATCGAGCTCCAGATCGCGTTGCGCGCGCTGCTCACCCGGCTGCCACGGGTGCGGCTGGCCGTCCCCGACGACCGACTCGTCTGGGTCGGCGCCGTCCTCGCGCGCGGCGTCAACCAGCTTCCCGTCGCCTACGGGCCGACGGGACCGTCTCGCACCGGCTGCCCCGTACGGCACTGACCGGAGCGCAGCACCGACCGGAAACGCACGCGCGCCGGTGGCGGACCGAGCCGCCCGTGGGGAGTGCGCGTCCACCAGCAGGACGAATCACGAAAGCGAGCCGACACAGCCATGTCCCAGCCCACCTCAGCAGCCCTGTTACCCGAGGTCGAGCGCGTCAGCCACGCGATTCTGGCGCTGCTGCTCCCGCATCGGCGCACCGTCGAGACCGATACCCACCTGGACACCACCCACCACTTCCCGGAGCAGCTGCGGCAGATAGCCGCCTTCGTCCGGAACGGCCAGCCGGTGATCTTCAGCCTGCCCGGCTTCCCGTGCAAGTCGCCCAACACGGAGAAGGTGTTCAGCCATCTTCCGGACCACGGCGAGCGGCTCGCGCTGCGCTTTCTGCACTCCCTGTGCCTCCGGATCGAGGAGGTGTACGCCCCCGGCGCGAAGATCCTCGTCTGCTCGGACGGCCATATCTTCGGTGACGTCATCGGGGTGCCCGACGAGCACATCGACGCCTACGGCGACGAACTGCGCGAGATGATCCGCACCGAGGGCCTCGGGGACCACCTGGACACCTTCGACCTGCGGGATGTCTACGGCCCCGACCTCTCCTACGACGAGAAGCGCAAGACCGCCGCCGAGAACCTCGGCCCCTCCCTGGAGGAGCTGCGGGCCGAGGTGCGCGTCAACGACTCCACCCTGCGCATGTACCGCGGCATCACCCGCTTCCTGGTGGAGGACACCGCGGACTGGGAGGGCACCCGCTCCGCGCTCCAGCGCGAGTGCCGACGGCGCGCCTACGAGGTCATCCTGCGCAGCCGGGCCTGGGGGGAGCTGATCGCCGAGGCGTATCCGGGCAATGTGCGCCTCTCCATCCACCCGCAGAACCGCGGCGAGGTGAAGTTCGGCATCCGGCTGCTCGGCGCGGCCGACGCCTGGACCACGCCGTGGCACTCGGTGTTGCTGCACCGCCCCGACGGCAGCTGGGAGCTGATGCACCGCCGCGAGGCGGAGAAGCTCGGTCGGGTGGTGCACCAGGACGGCCGGCCCAGCCACTACGAGGCGGTCGGCGACGGCCGCGGCAGCGGCGAGGAGTCCGAGGCGGCCGCGGCGTAGGACGGCCGCGGCGCAGGACGCCCGTCTCCGCGGGCCGCTCGGGCCGCACGCCGGCCCAGGCGCACCCGCGCCCAGGCGCACCCGCGCCCAGGCGCACCCGCGCCCGGGCGCGCCCCCGTCCGGGCGACGGTCGCCGCGGTCCGCGGTCCACAGCCCGCGGTCCGCGGTCCACGTGCGCGGCGCGCGGTCGCCACGGACCGCGCACGCCCCCGTACGCCCCCGCGCGGCACGGAACGGCCCCCGGCAGGCCCGACCGGCCGCGCGGAAACCCAACCGGGAGGACCGGACGATGAAGGGAATCATCCTCGCCGGCGGCCATGGAACCCGGCTGCACCCCATCACCCTGGGCGTCTCCAAGCAGCTGCTGCCGGTCTACGACAAGCCCATGATCTACTACCCGTTGTCGGTGCTGATGCTCGCCGGAGTCACCGAGATCCAGATCATCTCGGCCCCGGGCGACGTCCCCGGATTCCAGCGGCTCCTCGGGGACGGCTCCATCCTCGGACTCACCCTCAGCTACGCGGAGCAGGACAAGCCCCGGGGGCTGGCCGACGCCTTCATCCTCGGCGCCGAGCACATCGGAGACGACTCCGTGGCGCTGGTCCTCGGCGACAACCTCTTCCACGGCCCCGGCTTCGGCGAGATCCTGCGCACCAGCGCGCGCGACGTCGACGGCTGCGTCCTGTTCGGCTACCCGGTGCGCGACCCCGAGCGCTACGGCGTCGGCGAGATCGACGCCGAGGGTCGGCTGATCGGCCTGGTGGAGAAGCCCGCGGAGCCCCGCTCCAACCTGGCCGTCACCGGCCTGTACTTCTACGACAACGACGTGGTCGACATCGCCCGCTCGCTGCGCCCCTCCGAGCGCGGCGAGCTGGAGATCACCGACGTCAACCGCACCTACCTGGAGCGCGGCAAGGTCGAGTTCGTCCAGTTGGGCCGCGGCTTCGTCTGGCTGGACACCGGCACCCACGAGGCGCTCGCCGACGCCAGCCAGTACGTGCACATCCTGGAGGACCGCCAGGGCGTGCGCATCGGCTGCATCGAGGAGATCGCCTGGCGCATGGGGTACATCGACCGCGACACCTGCTTCCGACTGGGCCTCGCCCTGTCCAAGTCGCCCTACGGGCGGTATCTGATGGAGATCACCGGCAACGCCCGGCGCGGGGAGGGCTCGTGAGGATCCTGGTGACCGGCGGGGCCGGCTTCATCGGCTCGACCTATGTGCGCGCCCTGCTGAGCCGGGCGTACGGGCCCGCCGCGCACACCGTGACCGTGCTCGACAAGCTCACCTACGCCGGCAACCGCGACAACCTGCCGACCGCCCACCGGCGCCTGACCTTCGTGCACGGCGACATCTGCGACGCCCGGCTGCTGGCCGAGCTGCTGCCCGGCCAGGAGGCGGTCGTGCACTTCGCCGCCGAGTCGCACGTCGACCGCTCCATCGACGGGGCGGCCGACTTCGTGCGCACCAACGTCCTGGGCACCCAGACCCTCCTGGACGCGGCCGTCGACGCCCGCGTCCAGCGCGTGGTGCACGTCTCCACCGACGAGGTCTACGGCTCCATCGCCACCGGCTCGTGGACCGAGGAGTCGCCGCTGCTGCCCAACTCCCCCTACGCCGCCTCCAAGGCCGGCTCCGACCTCATCGCGCGCGCCTACCGACGCACCCACGGCCTGGACGTGTCCGTCACCCGCTGCTCCAACAACTACGGCCCCCACCAGCACCCGGAGAAGGTGATCCCGCGGTTCGTCACCAACCTCCTGGAGGGGGAGCCGGTGCCGGTCTACGGCGACGGCCGTCACCGACGGGAGTGGCTGCACGTCGAGGACCACTGCCGGGCCGTCCACCTCGTCCTGGAGCGGGGCCGGGCGGGCGAGGTCTACCACGTCGGCGGCGGCGACGAGCTGTCCAACCTCGAACTCACCGAGCGCATCCTGGACCTGTGCGGCGCCGACGCCTCCATGATCCGCCATGTGCCCGACCGGAAGGGGCACGACCTGCGGTACGCGCTCGACGACCGCAAGATCCGCGACGAGCTCGGCTACGCCCCCCGGCACACCCTCGCCGACGGCCTCGCCCGCACCGTCGCCTGGTACCGCGACAACCCCGAGTGGTGGAAGGCGGTCCGGCACCGGGCGCCGACCACGGGCCGGTGAGCCCCGCACCACCCGCCCGCCCCGACCCCGACCTCCGTCCGCCACCTGCCCGCGCGCCCGCCCCGACCCCGACCGCCGTCCGCCACCCCCGCCGGCCCCGCCGCGCACCCGAGGAGAAGCATGGTCACCTATGTCTGGGACTACCTGCCCGAGTACGAGAGGGAGAAGGAGGACATCCTCGACGCCGTCGGGAAGGTCTTCGCCTCGGGCCGCCTCGTGCTCGGCGAGAGCGTCCGGGGCTTCGAGGAGGAGTTCGCCCGCTACCACGGCGGCGGGCTGTGCACCGGCGTCGACAACGGCACCAACGCCCTGAAGCTGGCGCTGGAGGCGCTCGGCGTCGGCCCCGGCGACGAGGTGATCACCGTCTCCAACACGGCGGCGCCCACCGTCGTCGCCATCGTCTCCACCGGCGCCACCCCGGTCTTCGTCGACGTCCGCGAGGCGGACTTCCTCATCGACACCGACCAGGTCGAGGCCGCCGTCACCGGGCGCACCAAGGTGCTGCTGCCGGTGCACCTGTACGGGCAGTGCGCCGACATGGAGCCGCTGCGGCGGATCGCCGCGCGGCACGGGCTGAAAATCCTGGAGGACTGCGCTCAGGCGCACGGAGCCCGCCACCACGGCGCCCTCGCCGGCACCCTGGGCGACGCCGCCGCGTACTCCTTCTACCCGACCAAGGTGCTGGGCGCCTACGGCGACGGCGGTGCCGTGCTGACCCGCGACGAGGAGACCGACCGCGCCCTGCGCCAACTGCGCTACTACGGCATGGACAAGGTCTACTACGTCGTCCGCACCCCCGGGCACAACGCCCGGCTGGACGAGGTGCAGGCCGAGATCCTGCGCCGCAAGCTCGGCCGGCTCGACGCGTACATCGCCGGCCGCGACGCCGTCGCCCGCCGCTACGAGGAGCAGCTCGCGGACCTCACCGGCCCCGGCGGGCTGCTGCTGCCCACCACCAACCCGGGCAACACCCACGTCCACTACGTGTACGTGGTCCGCCACCCCCGGCGCGAAGAGATCATCGAGGCCCTCAAGGCGTACGACATCCACCTCAACATCAGCTATCCCTGGCCGGTGCACACCATGTCCGGCTTCGCGCACCTGGGATATCGCGAGGGCTCCCTGCCGGTCACCGAGAAGCTGGCCGGCGAGATCTTCTCGCTGCCGATGTACCCCTCGCTGCCCGAAGGGCTGCAGCACAAGGTCGTCGGCGCGCTGCGCGAGGTGCTCGCCGCGCTCTGACCGCGCCCCGCCCGCAGACCCGTCAGCGCCATGACCCACGACGCCCGGCGCGCGGCGTCGTGCCGTACGCGGAAGGAACCGCCACCATGCAGGTGCAGAAGCTGGGGATCGAGGGGGCCTACGCGTTCACGCCCCCCGTCCACAAGGACGACCGCGGACTGTTCACCTCCCCCTTCCAGGACGCCGCGTTCGCCGAGAGCCAGGGCCGGCCGCTCTTCCCGGTGAAGGACATCAGCCACAACCTGTCCGCCCGCGGGGTGCTCCGCGGCATCCACTACACCACCACCCCGCCGGGACGGGCCAAGTACGTCTACTGCCCCTACGGGCGGGTCCAGGACTACCTGGTCGACCTGCGGCTCGGCTCGCCCACCTTCGGCCGCTGGGAGTCCACCGAACTCGGCGGCGAGGAGGCACGCGCCCTGTACATCCCGGTCGGCGTCGGGCACGCCTTCCTCTCCCTCCAGGACGACTCGATGGTCGTGTACGTGATGTCCGAGGGGTACGTCCCCGAGCACGAGCTCGCCGTCTCCCCGCTCGACCCGAAGCTCGGCCTGCCCGTTCCCCAGGGCCACGCGCTCGCCCAGTCCCCGCGCGACGCCGCCGCGCCGACCCTGAGCGAGGCCGAGCGGCAGGGGCTGCTCCCGGAGTACGACACCTGCCGGAGGGTGGAGGCCGCGCTGTGGCAGTGAACCCGCCGCTGATCACCCTGCTGGGCGCCACCGGCTTCGTCGGCTCGGCCCTGCTGCGCGAGCTGGCCGGCCGTCCGGTGCGCGTCCGGGCCGTCTCCCGGCGCCCCGCCGTCGTCCCGGCCGACGCCCGCGCCGAGATCGAGGTGCGCGCCGCCGACCTCACCGAACCCGGCGAGATGGCCGCCGCCGTGGCCGGCGCCCACATCGTGGTGCACGCGACCCTCTACAGCGCGGCCACCGCCACCTGGCGCGTCGAGGACGGCGACCCGGCCGCCGAGCGCGTCAACGTGGGCCTGGTCCGGGACCTGGTCGCCGCCCTCGCCGACCGCGAGCCGGGACCGCCGCCCGGCGTGCTGTTCACCGGCGCCGCCTCCCAGGTCGGCCCCACCGACAAGCCGGTGCTCGACGGCAGCGAGGAGGACCGCCCGGCCGGCGCCTACGACCGGCAGAAGCTCGCCGCCGAGCGGCTGCTGCTCGCCGCGAGCGCCCGCGGGGTGCTGCGCGGGACCTCGGTGCGGCTGCCCACCGTCTTCGGCTACGGCCCGCACTCCACCGCCCGGGACCGGGGCGTCGTCTCAGCCATGGCCCGCCGAGCCCTCGCCGGGGACCCGATCACCATGTGGCACGACGGCACCGTCCGGCGCGACCTGCTGTACATCGACGACCTGGCCCGCGCCCTGGCCGCCGGCGTCGACCACCTGGACGCGCTCACCGGGCGGCACTGGCTGCTCGGCACCGGCGAGGCCCGGCCGCTGGGGCCGGTCTTCGAGGAGCTGGCCGCGCTGGTCGCGTGGCGCACCGGCAAGCCGCCCGTGCCCGTCGTGTCGGTGGAACCGCCCGCCCACTCCGAGGCCGGCGACTTCTCCGACGTCATCATCGACCCGTCGGGCTTCCGCTCCGCCACCGGCTGGTCCCCCCAGACCCCGTTCAGCGAGGCGCTGCGCCGCACGGTGGACCACCTCGCGGACGAGGCGCTGCGGGCGCGCCCCGGCCCCGCGGGTGAGGAACGGGCCGCGGGGAGCCGGGGGTGACCTGGGCCGCGGCGCTGCGCCCGCGCACCGCGCAGGAACTGCCCGCGCGGCTGGCCCGGTCCGCGGCCGCGACGGGCCACGGCCACCAGATGCGGACCGCGGACGTCGTCGGATGGCTGGCGGAACGGGCGCGCGCCCACCGCTTCGCCGTCCGCGGGGTGCCGCTGGACCGACTCGACGGCTGGTCCTTCGCGCCCGACACCGGCAACCTCGTCCACCGCAGCGGTCGCTACTTCTCCGTCGAGGGCCTCTCCGTCACGGTCGACGAGGGGCCGTTCCACGGCTGGCGGCAGCCGATCATCCACCAGCCCGAGGTGGGGATACTCGGCATCCTCGCCAAGGAGTTCGACGGGGTGCTGCACTTCCTCATGCAGGCGAAGATGGAGCCGGGCAACCCCAACCTGCTCCAGCTGTCGCCGACCGTGCAGGCCACCCGCAGCAACTACCAGCGGGTGCACCGCGGGGCCCGGGTGAAGCACCTGGAGCACTTCACCGACCCCGCCCGCGGCCGGGTGCTGGCCGACTCGCTCCAGTCGGAGCACGGCGCCTGGTTCTATCGCAAGTCCAACCGGAACATGCTGGTCGAGACCGTCGACGAGGTCCCGCCCGACGAGGACTTCCGCTGGCTGACGCTCGGCCAACTCGGCGAGCTGCTGCGGCTCGACCACGTGGTCAACATGGACGCGCGCACCGTCCTCTCCTGCTTCCCGATGGCGGTGGTCGAACCGGGGGCGCTGCACTCCGACACCGAGGTGCTGTCCTGGTTCACGGCCGAGCGGGCCCGGCACGAGGTCACGGCCCGCCTAGTGCCGCTGGCCGAGGTCGCGGGCTGGACGCGGGGCGCGAGCCGCCTGGAGCGCCCCGACGGCCGCTTCTTCCGGGTCGTCGGGGTGACGGTCGAGGCGGGGAACCGCGAGGTCACCGGGTGGTCCCAGCCGCTGATCGAACCCCGCGGCACCGGGGTGGCGGCCTTTCTGTTCCGCCGCGTCGGCGATGTGCCGCACCTGCTGGCCCACGCCAAGGTCGAGGCCGGCTTCCTGGACACCATCGAGCTGGCCCCGACCGTCCAGTGCACGCCGGAGAACTGGGACCCGCTGCCGCCCGAGGACCGGCCGCGGTTCCTCGACCCGGTGCTGGCGGCGGTCGAGCGGGGGAGCGCGCACTACGCAGCCGTGCACTCGGAGGAGGGCGGACGGTTCCTCGACGCCGACATCCGCTATCTGTTCGTGGCGGCCGACGAGGACACGGCGCCGCTCGCCGAGCCGCCGGGCTACCGCTGGCTGACCGTCGGGCAGCTCAACTCGCTCACCGCGCACGGGCATTACGTCAATGTGCAGGCGCGCACGCTGCTGAGCTGTCTCAACTCCGGTGCTGTACACCTGTGATGCCGGATGCCGGATGCCGGATGCCGGATGCCGGATGCCGGATGCCGTTGATGTCGGATGCCGGCGGGGCGCGGCGTGGGCGCGGCGGAGGACCGGTCGGGCCCGCCTCGGGGCGGGTCCCGCCGGCTCCGGCGAGCGCGCACCCGTACCGCCCCTCGGGGCTTCGAAAGGCCCGGGGAGAGGACCGGAATCCGGCTGGCCGTACGGGGGTTGCGGCCGGTCGGGGTCCAGCAGGGGCGGTCGGGGCGCTCCAGGGCCGTTCAGGCACCCTCGCGAGGCGACCCGATGCCGTGCCCTGGCCGCCAGACGCGCACTCCGGCTCGGGGGATGTCCGGAGGTCAACGACTGACGGATGGTCAGAGCACGGGCCCGTGTCGCGGCGAGGATGTGGTCTCCTTCTGCGGCCCTGACGTCCATGCTGGCACGAATTCCCAGAGGTGCCAGTGGTGTTGGGGCGCATCACGACGTGAGCATTCTCCCGTCGCCGAGCGGGAACCCACACGCCCCGGCGGGCGACTTCCTGAGGTGGCTCACCGCGGCGCCACCCCACCGATCCGGACAGACGACTGTTTTCCGGCCGTTCGCACGGGGTGAGCCGCCCCGGCGGGGTCCGCGGGGAACTCCCCCCGGCCCGCCCGCGACTACCGCTCCGTAGCCACCGGCCGCGAGCCTCCCGCACCGACCCGGTCGGGAGGGGGAGGGAGGGGACGAAGCGATGCCACAGCGCGAAACGGCTCCCCGCCGGCCGGCCGAACTCCTCGCCGGGGGCCGCCACCCCTGGATCCTGGTCTCCCTGGCGGGCGCCCTGTCGTTCGTGGCGATGCTCGACATGACCATCGTCACCATCGCCCTGGCGGACATCGCCGCGGACCTCGACGTGTCCGCGTCCATGGCCCAGTGGGCGGTGCTCGGCTACCAACTCGCCGTCGTGGCCCTGCTCCTACCGGCGGGGCGGTGGCTGGACGGCGGCAGCGGCGACAACGGCGGCATCGGGCCGCGCCCCGCCCTGCTGCTGGCGGTCTCCGGATTCGCCCTGTTCAGCCTGGTCTCCGCGGCCGCGCCCTGGATGGCCTGGCTGGCCGTCGCCCGCATCGCCCAGGGCTGCTTCGCGGCGCTGCTGTTCGTGCTCATGCCGGTCCTGGTGATGCGCGCGGTGCCGCCGGAGCGGCGCGGCCGGGCGATGAGCGTCCCGGCCACCCTCGGGCCGCTGGGCGCGGTCACCGGCCCCGCCTTGGGCGGGGTGCTCCTGGACGCCTTCGGCTGGCGCGCCGTCCTCCTGGTCAAGCTCCCCGTCTGCCTGTTCGCGCTCCTCGTGGTGGCCCGCGTGCTGCCCGGGCCGGGCCGGGTCACCGCGCCCGGCCGGCGGCCCCTCACCGACGCCGCCCTCTTCGGCGGCGCCGTGGCCTCCCTCCTCCTCGCCCTCACCTTCGCCCCGACCGCCCCCGGCTGGCTGCTGCTGGCACTCGCCACGGTGCCGCTGGCCCTGTGGTGGCGGCGCCGCCCCGGCGCGCGACCCGTGGTGGACGCGGTGCGGGCGTCGGGCGTCCTCGGCGGCTATGCGGCGATCTGCGCGCTCGCCGCCGGCTTCACCGCCATGCACTACGTCGTGGCCCTCAAGCTCCAGGAAGACAGCGGGCTCTCCGCGACCTCCACCGGCCTCACGGTGCTCGCCTTCCCGCTCGCCATGGCCCTCCTGGGTCCACTGGGTGGACGCCTCGCCGACCGCTACGGTCCCCGACCCGTCGCCGTCGTCGGCGCGGTCGTCACCGCCTCCGGGCTCACCCTGCTCGCCCTGAGGAGCGGCGACGGCTGGACGCAGGGCGACATCGCCTGGCGGCTGGCCGTCGCCGGGGCCGGCACGGGCCTGTACGGGGGGCCGACACAGACACTGGTGATGAGCGCGGCGCCGCCGGGGGCCATGGGCATCGCCGGCTCCCTGGCGCAGCTCTCCCGCAGCCTCGGCTTCGCCCTCGGCCCCGCACTGGCCTCGGCGACCTGGGGGATGGCGGACTCCCGCGACGGCGCGCGGTACGCGCTGGCGCTCGCCGCGGCCGCCGTCTGGAGCTGCGTCCTGCTGTTGAGCGTGCGGCGCCCCCGCACCCTCCACCCTGCGGACACCCGCACCGCGACGGCGCCGGCGGGGTCGGCGGTGACGGCCGCCCCGGCCGCCGACCGGCCCCGGCCCCCGCGGTCCGCTCCGCGGCGGGCGGGAGAGGGCGCCGAGGGAGGCGACCAGGCCCAGGTCAGGCCGGGTCGGGCGGCTCGTACGGCGCGATGGGGCCGATCGCGTGGGGCCGGCCCGCCCGCGCCCGACGCCAACGGCTCCGCGCCCGGGCGGGGGTGAGCGAAGGCCCGCGGCGGACCCGCGTTCCCGCTCCCCGTGTCCGAGGGGGAACGAATGGGGATCGACCTGGTAGCGCGGCCCCTCAGGCTCGTTGGTGCCGATGCCGTACCGCTAGTCGAGGACGCCCTATGCCGCACGCGCATGCCCCTCTTCCCGCATCCAGCCCTTCCGCCTCCCGCCCTTCCGCATCCAGCCCTTCCGCATCCAGCCCTTCCACATCCAGCCCTTCCACATCCAGCCCTTCCGTCTACGGCTCTTCCGCCTATGGCTCTCCCGCCTCAAGCTCGAGTGCGCAGGCGACCCGCCGCCGGATCGCCGCCAACCTGACCGCCCTCGGCGAATTGCACGACGAGCTGACCCACTCCCTCACCTCCTCCCGCCCCCGCCTGCTTGCGGAGAAGGTGCGCGAGCGGGGATCGCCGGGCATCCCGCTGAACACCGGTGCCCTGGAGGTCAGGAGCGACATCTGCGGGGTGCTGGCGAGCTGGGTGGCGGTCGTCAGTGAGGCGCGCCGGGTGCCGTCCCCGACGCGGAACACCCCGGCGCTCCTCGCCTTCCTCGCCGAGCACGCCGGCTGGCTGGCCGATCACGAGGCGGCGGGGGACCTCGTGGCGGAGACCGACGAACTGGTGCGGGCCGCCTGGACCGTGCTGTCCGGCCGCACCGACCGGAACGTGCCCGTCGGCACCTGCGTACGGCCCGGCTGCGGGGGAACGCTGGTGGCCCACCTCGACGCTGCGGCGCCGTCGGGCCGGCCGTCCATCACCTGCTCCGTCGACCACGCCCACACCTGGTCGTCCGAGATGTGGCACACCCTGCACGAGGCGCCGCCGCGGCCCGGCCGCGCGGTCGGGCTGACCGCGCGGGACATCTCCACCGGCTGGCACATCGCCTCCGGCACCGTCTACTGGCTGGCCAACACCCACCGGTGGCGGCGCCGCAGGAACGGCCGCCAGGTGCTCTACGACCGCGACGACGTGCTGGCGACGATGCGGGCGCGCACCGCGGCCGCCCAGGGTGCCGAATGCGTCCCGGGGGCGTAGCCGCGGCGCGGGCGGCCGCGCGGAGGGGAGCCAGGAGGAGTGGAGCCGCCCTGTGTGGAGCCGCCCTGTGGGGAGCCGCCCGGCGGGACGGCGCGGCACGGGACGCGGCCGCCGGGCCCGACGCGGGACGGGACGCGGCCGCTGGGCCCGATCCGGATGCGGGACGCGCGCGCAGGCCCCGTGGCGGAGCGGCACCCCGCCGCCCCGCCACGGCTCGGCCGCCGGCCTCAGTCGTTGTCGTAGCCGTCGACGTCCGCGCAGATCGCGTAGGCGTCATACGAGCCGAGGACATCGCCCTCGTTCACCACGAACACGATCCACGCGGCGTACTCGGAGCCCTGGGGGAAGGACCTGATGGTCTTCACCGCCTCCGTGTTGCCGAAGAATCCGCCGCCGAGGACCTTCTTGCCCTCCGGGCACTCCACGATCGTCTGGGCGGCCTCACCGGGGGCGACGAGCAGGTTGGTCTGCGCGACCACCTCCCAGTCGGTGAAGCCGTTCACGTAGCCGCCCTTGGGTCCCTTCTGCGGATCGCAGGGCTCGTTGACGAGCCCCAGCTTCTCGGTGACGAAGCAGGGCGGTTTGGCCGGGGGGTCGTCGGCGGGCGCGGCGTGGGCGCCGGTGGCCCCGGCTGTGCCGAGGAGAACGGCGACGGCGGTGGTCGCGACGGCGGCGGAGAAGCGGGTTATGTCCACCGGAATCCCTTCGGGTCGTCTGAGATGCCCGACGCGGCGCGTCGGGACCTCCAGGCAAGCACGGGCCGTAGGGGACGTCCTGCGCGGTTGAACCGAATGGCTGGCGCCGCGCCCCGCGCCGGCCCGCGCGCGAGGGGCGGGACGGGCCGCGGCCCGACGGCGGGGGCGAAGGCGCGCGCGGGCCGACGGCAGGGGCGGGCGCGGTCCCGCACGGGGAGGCTGACCAGGCCGTATCCGCCCCCGTACGCCCCGGTCACGCGCGCGCCGGTGGCCAACCGCCCACCCCTGTACGAGATTTCTCGCGCCGATCGGCGAACGCGCATGGACGGCGACCGTCGCGCCCCGTACGGTCGAGACGTCGCCTCCCGGGAGGGGGCGAGGAGCGGGGGGTATCGCATCATGGCTCATGAGGACCTGACCCGGCATACCGGCCTCGGCGACGGCTCGCGCGAGGGCCGCCGTCGCCACCACGGCCCCGCGCGCGGCTCCTCCGACGCCCGGCGCGACACGTCAGGCGCCCGCACCCCGCGCACGCGGTAGGGGCCCGCGCCGCTTCCCGCAGCCCCACGTCGCGTTCACCCTCGCCCGACGGGCCGGGAGGGCCGTATCGGGGTGTCCCACCGCCGATGCCGAGCACTCACGGACGTTCGCGGGCACCGAGACGTCACCGCACACCCGACACGCGCCCCCCGACCGGCCCGGCCGTGGCACGAGTTCGTTTCGTCACGTCAGCTCGGCACGTCACCCTCCGGCGTGACCAGGTCCAGCGCCGCCCCCCTTCTCTCCCCAGACCTCCCGACGCACCACCGGCACATCCACCCGACAGCGAACGAAAGGTCAGACACCGTGAGGGAGTACTACGACGTCGTGATCATGGGCGGTGGCCCGGCCGGCTCCACCCTCGGCGCCCTGCTCGCCCAGCGCACCGATCTCCGGGTCGCCATCTTCGACAAGGAGGTCTTCCCGCGCGAGCACATCGGCGAGTCCTTCGCCCACCCGGTCGTCCCGGCACTCCAGGAGAGCGGGGCGCTGGCCAAGGTGCTCGCCAGTCCGTGCTGGGTGAAGAAGTTCGGCGGCATCTACGCCTGGGATCCGGAGCAGCCCAGCATCGCCATGTTCGACCGGGCCCCGTACGAGAAGGACGGCGTGTTCCGCTGGACGATGCATGTCAACCGGGCGGAGTTCGACCACATCCTGCTGGACCACGCGGCCGACGTCGGCGTGGACGTCTTCCAGGGCGTCGCCGTCACGGCGTACGAGCCCGACGCGCGTGGCGGCGTGGTCCGCCTCGGCGAGGGGGCCGAGGTGCGCGCCGGGTACTTCGTCGACGCCTCCGGTCGCCAGAGCAGCGTCTCCGCCGCCCGCAACAAGCGCGGCTGGCTCTCCCACTTCAAGAACATCGCCATCTGGCAGCACTTCACCCACTGCGGCCAGACCCAGAACCTCGAAGCCGACTGGAACATCTTCACCGCGGACAACCTCTCGCCCATCGGCTGCTTCGCCTTCCGCGACGGCTGGTGCTGGTACATCCCGGTGCCCAAGATCATCAACGGTAGGCGGGTCCTCACCCACTCCATCGGCATCGTCACCAACCCGGCCGTCCTCAAGGAGCCGGGCCGCGACTTCACCGACCAGAAGACGTTCCTGGAGACGGTGCGCCAGGTCCCGTACCTCAAGGAGCTGATCGCCGACGCCGTGCCGGTCGCGGACGACATGCTCACCGCGACCAACTACTCGCGCGTCGCCGAGGAGTTCGCGGACTACGACGAGCGGCACCTGCTCGTCGGCGACGCCGCGTTCTTCGTGGACCCGCTCTTCTCCTCCGGCGTCGCCGTCGCCCTCACCCAGGCCGCGGCGGCCGCCCTGCTGCTCCAGAAGACGGTCGACGGCAGCCTCGACGAGAGCGACCAGCGCCATCTGTGGCACGACTACAACGCCAAGTGGCACGGCACCGCGGAGACCTTCGCGCTGATGATCGACCAGTGGTACCACGCCATCGCCAAGAACAACCCGGGCAGCGTCTACTGGAACACCCGCGGCACCGGCGCCGACCTCGGCATCCGCGAGCAGACCTTCGACGCCCTGCTCAACACGGCCTTCCAACCCGCCCTGCTGGAGGTCCTGACCCACGGCAGCCGCAAGGTGGAGGACCTCGACGCCACCGGCCCGTACCTGGCCGCCTCCGCCCTGGCCGAACCGGCCGACCTCACCGACGACGCCCTCATCGCCCTGGCCCCCACCACGGCCATCCGCGACAGCGTCACCCTGCTCGTACCGGGCTTCAAGGCCACCAACCCGCCCGCCAACATCCAGCTGCCGCCCCCGATCATGGCGGGGATGACGGACTACTGGCGCAACCCCGTCACCAACCACGCCTCATCCCCGTCACCCCTGCGCGACACCGTCCCCTGCAAGCGCATCTACTCCACCGAGGACCCACACGGCACCACCATCGACGCCGACGTCCGCATGGACGGGGTGACCGAACTCTGGGACCTCCTGACGCAGGGCCCCCGCAAATACGGCGAGATCTCCGGCCGGCTCACCCCGCCCCAGACCCGCCTCCTCAAGCGCATGTGCGTGGCGGGCTTCCTCCAGATCACGCCGGCGTCCACCGCCACGTCGGAAGGGGCACCGGCAACGGCCTGACGTCGCCCGACGGAGGCCCGGACGACAACGGCCTCACGCCCCCCGACACCGTCCCGGCACCCGGCCTTCCGGGTGCCGGGGCGTGCCGGTCGGGGGGCTCAGTCTTTGACGACGGTGACGGGGGCCGGTCACAGCCTGAACACGACCCCGCGCCATGCCCACCCACTGCCGAGCACCGCGTCCCGCAGGGGGTCCTTCATCTCCGCGGTGTCGAAGCGGAACACCTCCGACATCCCCAGGCGGCCGTCGGCCCCCCGCTCGATCGTCCAGTCCCGGGAAACCGTGTTCACCTGCCCGCGGGAGTGCTCACGGGGCGGCGCCACCCTGGGCGTATCCCCGAACCACGTGACCTCCAACTGCTCGTCCATGGCACGGACCTCGTGGTCCGCCGGCACCAGACGCATACGGGTCTTGATGGTCCGGCTCAGCTGGGTCCTGGCGAAGAAGGTGCGCCAGGCAGGGTCCCGAATCCGCAACTCGGCCACCAGGTCGGCACCCTCACCAGGCGTGCCGTTACGCACGACGTACGGCACGTCCGGCCCGTTGAGCCCGAGCAGCGCCACCCGGACTTCCTCGGCCGAAAGGGGTGCGACACCGTCGCCGGGACGCTTGGTGCCGGTCAGTCTGTCGAAAAGGCCCATCGGGCCAATCTACGATCCGTGGCTCAAGCGGGATCAGTCGGCGGCGGTCGTACCGGTCAGATCAAGGCTGTCGAGGGGCACCAACGGCTGGAGACAGACGCTGGGGGTGCGGTACCTCGCTGCGGTACCGCAGGCCCTTGAGGCTCGGACGATGCGCGTTCTGTGCGATTTGCCCGTTCTTCGGGCATGTGCGATACCAGGAGAAGGAGCTTTTCTGTGATCGCTGCGGAACCCTGCTGGCCATCCTGGAAGAGGAAGCGCCATGACAGGAGCGGGCGAGGCCGCTGGGCGCGTGATCGCCGGGCGCTACCGGCTCTTGCGTCAGCTCGGGGCCGGAGGCATGGGGCGCGTGTGGCTCGCCCACGACCAGGAACTGGCGTGCGAGGTCGCCCTCAAAGGGATCAATCTGCCGCCGGGCATCCCGGAGTCCGAGGTGAGCAGCCGGATCGCCCGGGCCCGCGGCGAGGCCCGCCACGCCGCACGACTGCGCGACCATCCCCACGTCGTCACCGTGCACGACATCGTGGAGGAGCGCGGCCTGCCGTGGATCGTCATGGCGTTCGTTCCCGGCGCGAGCGACCTGGAGGCGGTGGTGCGCGCCCACGGGCCGCTGCCGCCCCCCGAGGTCGCGCGGATCGGGCTGGCGGTCCTGGACGCCCTGCTGGAGGGCCACCGGCTCGGCGTCCTGCACCGGGACGTCAAACCGTCCAACATCCTCCTGACCCGCTCCAGCCCGCAGCCCGGGCATCGCCCTGAGTGCGGCCGGGTGTTGCTGACCGACTACGGCATCGCGCTGGAACTGAGCTCCGGTGAGCCGCGCCTGACCAGCACCGCGGGGATCGTCGGGACCCCGCCCTACATGGCCCCGGAACGAGCCCGCGGCGAGGAGCCCACCCCCACCTCCGACCTGTTCGCGCTCGGCGCCACCCTGTACTTCGCGGTGGAGGGGACCGGCCCCTTCGACCGCGGCTCCGATTACGCCACGCTGACCGCCCTGCTCTTCGAAGACCCCACGCCGCCGCAGCGGGCAGCGGACCTGACCTCGGTACTCCTCGGGCTGCTGGCCAAGGACCCCGCCCGGCGGATGGACGGCGCCGAGGTCGCACGGCTGCTCACTCCCATCGCCGCCGAGCCCCACCCTCCCAGCGCACGGAACCAGACTCTCCCGGCACGGCCGCCACCGGAGCCACGGCCCCCCACCCCGGAACCAACACGCACCCAATTCCCGACCCCATCACCCGAGCCACCACCCCGGCCCCCGGCACCAACAACCCAAGTACCGACCCCACCGCGCGAACCGACCCGACTGACTGAGCCGGCGCCGCCGCCCGAGCCGACCCCGCCGACCGAGCTGACCCCGCTGACTGAGCCGGCGCTGTCGCCCGAGCCCGCGCGGCCGCCCGAGCCGGAGGAACCGGCTGGCCGGGCCCCGGAACTGCCGCGAGCGGGCGGCGCGAGCCGGCTGTCGCGAGGCCCGTCGAGGCTCTGGCGCCGGCGGGTCGGGCTCATTGCGGGGGCGGTACTCGCGCTGCTGGTCGTGGTGGGCGGCATCATCTACGCGACCCAGCCCGGCTCGCCGAGTCCCGAGCCCGCTGGCACCGCACCCACCCCTACCGCCGCACCCACCACTGGTTTGCCCACTGCACCGACCTCCGTGTCCTCGATCGGGGTCGGCTCCGGCCCCGGTGGGGTGGCGGTGTCCCCGGACGGGCGCCGGGTCTACGTGGCCAACTACGACTCGAGCTCGGTGTCGGTGATCGACACGGCCACCGACCGCACCGTGGGCGATCCCATCCCCGTCGGCGACTTGCCGATAGGTTTGGCGGTCTCCCCGGACGGACGCCGGGCCTACGTGGCCAACTACGGCCCGGACTCGGTGTCGGTGATCGACACCGCCACCGACCGCACCGTGGGTGCCCCCATCCCCGTCGGCACGGATCCGGCGGAGGTGGCGGTGTCCCCGGACGGGCGCCGGGTCTACGTGACCAACAGCATCTCCCGCTCGGTGTCGGTGATCGACACCGCCACGAACCGCACCCCCCTTGGAGACAAGCCGGACGGGGTGGCGGTCTCCCCCGACGGGCGCCGGGCCTACGTGACCACCAGTTTCTCGGTGTCGGTGATCGACACCGCCACCAACCGCACCGTGGGCGACCCCATCCCCCTAGACGAGGTGGTGAACGGGGTGGCGGTGTCCCCGGACGGGCGCCGGCTCTACGTGACCAACGACTACGCGAGCTCGGTGTCGGTGATCGACACCGCCACCAACCGCACCGTGGGCGACCTCATCCCCGTAGGCGCTCAGCCGGGAGGTGTGGCGGTCTCCCCGGACGGGCGCCGGGTCTACGTGGCCAACTACACCTCGGACTCGGTCTCGGTGATCGACACCGCCACCGACCGCACCGTGGGCGACCCCATTCCTGTCGGCGAGGCGGCGGACAGGGTGGCGGTGTCCCCGGACGGACGCCGGGTCTACGTGACCAACTTCGCCTCGAACTCGGTGTCGGTGATCACGTTCTAGAGCTCCGAACAGCAGAAGTGACCCGCCCCCGAGCCCCTGCGACCTGCGGCCAGGCAATCGATCAGTGCTGTGGCAGCGGGGTGCCGGCGATTTCCGTAGCTCCCCGGGCTGGGGCCGGACATGATCAGGGGCCTTCGGCCGGCTCGCGACGACGACAGGGGCTCAAGAACCGAGCCGAGGAAGATACCCGTCCGGTCCCGCTGCCGCCCCGCGACCCCGCGAGCACCTGGGCGGCTTCGCGTGCACAGGCCCTTACAGGCTGCACGACTGACCACCCCACGAGAGCGCATGGCCTAGAGCCGATATCGCCGGCACATGAGTACGACAACTCACGCGATGCCCTCGCAGAACCAGGTTGGCTGGTGCCATGACCGACACCACATCGCACACCCCGCACCGGGGCGCGTGGATCGCCCCGCTACTCTCCACGCTGCTCACGCTTCCTGCGGCTCTCCTCAGCTCAATGGGCGTCGCATTTGCCGGGATGTCATGCGATGTAGGAACCAGTGCCGAGATCAGGCAGTGCAATGCGAGTGCTTTCAACGCTGGCAAGGTGTTCTTCTACGGTCTCCTACTTCCTCTGGGACTGCTCCTCAGCAGTTGGTGCTTGCCGTGGCAGCAGCGCCATCGCAGCATCCGCAGTGCCCTTGCGTTGCTTACGCCCTTCTCCGTGATCGTCCTTTACCTAGTCTTCGATTCCCTGGTCGACTGGCCTCCGTCGCCATGAGCCGTATCCAGTGGATCACGAAAGCCTGTGGCACATCACGGCTCCCCTGGGCTTCGCCCCCGATGGCCGCCAGGTGCTCACGGACCTGAGCTGCTCGCCAAGGTCGAGCGCGTCCAACGCCACGCGGCAAGCCTTCGGTGAGGGCGAACTCGCAGGCTGGGTGTCGCCAGTACGGGCAGTGCTCGGGCCTCCATGGCGGGGAACTGGGCCATGAGCGCCGACGTCGCCACCCCGGCGATGCCCTTGCGCGCGGCCCGGGCAAGGTCGCCGCCTCGGTGAGGTGGCCCCAGGAACATGGCCTGATGGTTCGTCGCGGACAGGATGCTCCCGGCCAGCCGACGATCGTCGCCATCTAGGGCCAGCCGCAGGGCTTGGAGGAAGTAGCTTTGGGCCAAGCCGTTTTGGTAGGCGTCCTACGACATCCAGCCTGTCAGCAGCGTGGACTCCGCGACCGTGGAGAAGAGTACGTGCCCCACGGCCTCCGTGTACTGGCCGGTGGCCAGGGGCGCGACATCGTGGCTGAGGTACTGCACCGCTCAATGGCGGGCGTGCTCGCCACCGAAGCGGTCATCGAGCTCAGCGAATTGACCTTCCCCTGACGGCTGCCGACTGCCACTGGGTGAGGGAGACCTCAGCTCCCTCTCCTGGCATCCGAAGTACCTCAACGCGGTTGTCGTCGTACGCGTGGCAAGAGGTTGCGTGAAGTGCCAGAATCCTCCCACCGCAAGATCCAAGGGGGGAAATTGCAAGATCGGCGCGATGTCATCCTGCGTATGCTGGAAGAAGGCAACTGGATCATGTCAGTGGACATGGGATGGCTCCTGCATCACTACGAGCCTGCATGGAATCGCTTGAGCAGGGATCGCGCTGGAGAAATCAGCGCCTGGCTCCAGAAGCACGAACTCGAGCATCTCCCGTCGCCGCTG
The DNA here is from genome assembly GCF_007595705.1 of Streptomyces sp. SAJ15. GTDB lineage: Bacteria > Actinomycetota > Actinomycetes > Streptomycetales > Streptomycetaceae > Streptomyces. The sequence goes on from NZ_NISY01000001.1 coordinate 889,739, forward strand.
CCCGCTCGAAGGTCGGAGCAAGTGATGCTCTACAAGCCGAAGTCGCCGATCGGGGCCTACATCAATGCGGCCCGGCTGGAAGGGCCCTTCGAGAGGCATCCGGGCGCCGCTGCTGAGTTCCTGGGAAGGCTCGCCCAGGACCTGGGCTGGCAGAGTGGTGAAGCGGAGCACGGTCTGTAAGTGGGGGTCGGGTGCCCCCGCGCAGTCCTCTGGGTGGCTGCTTGGGGGCCAAGTCCATTTCGCTGCTCTGACCTGCGGAAACACGCTGATCTCTCCGCCACGAATACGCCACGACCACTGACATACGGCCGCTCACGGTGGCATCCGGCTGCACATACACAAAGACCCCGCCTCAGCGTCTTGGCTGGTGGCGGGGTCTTTCGGTACTTCGGTGAAGTGCCCCCGGCAGGATTCGAACCTGCGCACACGGCTCCGGAGCCCATCGGAGATCGCCAGCGCAGGTAGCCCCTGACCTGGAGGCGGCCAGGCCGATCCACTTCCCAACGCAAGATCATTACGTCGTGATTACGTGGGTCTCTGTCGGAGTGGCTTCGGCGAGCGATAGCGTCGGCGCATGATCTCGGGTGATGGAGGGTCCCCGAACGGGGCTACGAAGTTCACAGGGAGTAGCGCGAGTGCCGTTCTCCAAGAGGCATGTCGAACGGCGGGCCTGGACCCCGCGGGCGCTGAGCTGCTCAGGCTCGGCTCCAATGCCGTCTACCGGCTCGCCTCCATCTCCGCGGTCGTCCGCATCGCCCGTGAACCCGGCAGCCTGGGGGAGATGACCCGGGCCGTGCGGGTCGCTCGCTGGCTGGAGACGGAGGACTTTCCCGCGACACGGGTGCTGCCGCGGGTGCGCCAGCCGCTTGAGGCCGGAGGCAGGGTCGTCACCTTCTGGGAGAGCGCTCAGGATGACGAGGAGTACGCGAGGCTGGATGAGCTCGCGGACCTGCTGCGGCGGCTGCACTGGCTGGAAGAGCCAGAGTCGCTGGGCCTGCCGTACTTCGATCCGTTCGCCCGGCTGGACGCCGGCCTGAGGGCCCTCGACGGGGTCGGCAAGGACGACCGGACCTTCCTGGAGGAGCGGGCTGGCGAGCTCCACAAGGCGTACGACGGCCTGGACTTCGTGCTGCCCTTCGGCATGATCCACGGGGACGCGAACATTGGCAACGTGATCCGCCACCGCGCTGGTCAAGCGATCCTGGTCGACCTGGACGGCTTCGCCCTGGCGCCGCGGGAGTGGGATCTCGTCCTCACCGCGATCTACTACGAGCGCTTCGGCTGGCACACGCGGGCCGAGTACGAGTCGTTCGTCTACCACTACGGGTTCGACCTGATGAACTGGCCGGGATACCCGGTCCTTGCCGACGTCCGCGAGCTCATGATGGTCGTGTGGCTCGGCCACCAGGTCACCACGAGTACCGAGGCGGCCGAAGAGTTCACGCGGCGGGTGAACGCTCTCAGGACGGGCGCCAGCCGACGAGACTGGCGCCCCTTCTAACCTCGCGCTTTCACGGGCTGCGCCGTCCGGCAGTGATCAAATAAGCGAAAAGTGCCTCTGATCAGCGAGAATGAGGATTGTCTAGGTCCTTGTTCCCGCGCACGTCGGAGGCACTTCCCAGGTGATTCCTCGCCGTTCCCTGCTCGTCTTAGTGCGCTTGTGCGGCGGCGTTGAGCGCCGCCGTCGGAGTTCGGCGGGCGGCCCTCGTACAAGACTCTGAAGGGGTGATCGTACCGATCGCCGCCCCAATGCTTCGACCAGAAGGCCTAATCCCCCTTGGCGCTTCTGGCATGGAACGCCGAGAGTGGCATCGTGCTTCCGGATCCTACGTTAGAAGACAGGAGGATTGGTGAACGATAAACTCGATGAGACTAATGAGGGTGAGCGCGCGGATGAATTCCAAGAATCAGGCCAATCGATCTCTGAGCAAGAAAATCCCCCTACCGCAAATGAGCAAGAAAAGCATACCGCCACCAGCGCCGAGGTATGGCTGAAAGTCGTTGGGTGGACCGGCGGAATTACAGTCCTCCTGATCTTTTTCTCCCTTGGGCGCGATAAGGAAGACTCCAAGGCGCCTCCATGGGCGTGGCAGATCGTATTGGGTCTGGCTGCAGTCGCAGTCGCTGCAGGTTTCATCACAACAATCATGGCGATTAGGCGCCGTGAACGTGAACGGCAGCAAGAGATTAAGAGGCTTGATACAGCCGCCGACCTGTTGCGGGAGCGAGTTGAATTGCCAAGCCTGATTAACTTTAATCGCGTATTGCTGGAGCAATACCATGAAATTGCAACCAGGCAGGCGAACAAATCATTTCGAGCGGCCTTGACTGCTATGAGTATCGGGCTGGGTGTAATTGTGGCGACGTTTGTTGCATCGTTCGCCAGGGACTCGAGCGCCGATCGATTCTTCCTCGGCTCCCTGGCTGCTGTAAGTGCAGCTTTGACGGGGTATCTAAGCAAGACTTACCTTGATGTTTATGATCGTTCAATTAGGCAGCTAAATCAGTATTTCAATCAGCCCGTTCTGAACAACTACTTTCTCACCGCTGAGCGTGTAACTGGCAAACTAAGCGATGAACATAAAGAAAAGTTGTTGATGCGTATCGCGACAGATATTTTGACAACGGGCACGCGCATGCATGAAATCTTTGATATTGAAGATGAGGGCAAGAGGGGTTTCCTGGGCAGGGCTAAACGTGGGCGAAGACAGGCAAAAGAGGCTCACGAGCAAGGAAGTGGGGCCAGCTGAATGACGCTGCGGCGATAATTGGGTGCGACCGACGCCGCTCGTTAGGGGCGAGGGGCGGAGATCCGGCGCAGCTTTACCTGGCTGATCGGAAGGCTGGCCAGGTGTCACCGCGCACGTGAGCTCGGCGGAGTGTCGATGGGCGGCTGGTTCTGTCAGGCTTGTGAACCTGCCCGGAGGTGTCAGATTTGAGGTCTTGATCTTCGAGGCTCGCGCCAAAGCAGCTGCCTAAAGTCGTGGAGCCGACCGCCCCGGCTGCGGCGTACGTCTTCTCCGACCTTCCAGTGGACTAATGCGTGGCGACTCCAGTGTCCATTGTTATGGGCGACTAAGGCATCCTGTATGCCCAATCGGCTTCCTCGCTTAAGAGGAATTCGTACCCAAGGTCGTTTGCGGCTTGCTGCAACTCTCGTCTAAGCAGGGTCCGCTTGTCTTTGAGTTCTTCATGGGCCTCCGTCAGGCGTCTTTCCGCATCAGAGCTCCAACGCATCCAGGGCAAAGTGCCATCTGTAATCCTCCTCCATGGCAGGCTGCCGTTTCGCCCCCGCGCTTCCTCGAGCTTTCTGTGTGCCGACTTCAGTGAATGTACATAATCAAAGTATCTTGAGGCGACGTTGGGGTACTCACGTCCAACGCTCTGTGCAATATCCGTGTACACGGAAGCGTGCACAAATGCAGTTTGTGACATGTGTCTGGCTAAGCTGGAGTCGGTATGCATGAGATAGAACTCATGTACTTCTTCCCGTGTCGAATCGCGCAGGATGACGAGGCGGTCAAATAGAACGTCGCGCTTCCTTTTCTCTCTCTGTTCGGCTTCTGCTTCTCTTTCATGCTTCTTCGTGATTCGTGCAGTAATGGCAGGTGCCAGCATGGTGGCGCCTGACCCGAGCAGGGCGCAAATGAGCCCCAAAATTACCTCGCCCATACCTTCCCCCGAGCCCGGTTCTCGAACGATGGCAGTCTGCCGCAAGTAAATACCCGGCTGTATATTTTCGAAACGAGACAGAGAGGCGAGATTTCAACTCACTGGTTGCCAGGACAGGGGGACGGTATCGGTTGCTCGCCAGAGGCGGTGCTCGTCGGCTTGCTCGTAGAAGTCGCGAGAGGTGAGCATCTTCCCAATGGCTGCCAGGTGCGTGCGGAACTCCGCGAGGTAGCTGACGCAACGCGCCGACCTGAGCTGCTCGCCCAGGTCCAGCGCGTCCAGCGCCACGCGGCAAGCCTCCTCCGGTTCGCCGGCTCGAAGGCGCGCGTCAGCGAGCACCATCGTCGCGAAGAAGTCGCTCCGTACGTGGTGGCCACTCATGGCGTTCTCCGCGTGGGCCACGGCCTGGCGGGCACTGCTCACGTCGCGGAAGCAGTGCGCGGCCTCGGCGGCGAGCTCTGCCTCGTCGAAGTAGGTGATCCACTCCGGTTCGTCGCTGCTGTTGCGGCTCTCCAGGGCCTTCGTCGCCTCGGTGAGGGCGAGCTCGCAGGCGCGGGTGTCGCCGGTACGGGCCAGTGCTCGGGCCTCCATGGCGTGGAACTGTGCCATGAGCGTCGGCGTCGCCACGCCGGCGATACCCATGCGCGCTGCCCGGGCGAGGGTCGCCGCCTCGGTGAAGTGGCCCAGGAACGTGGCCTGATGGCTCGTCGCGGACAGGATGCTCCCGGCCAGCCGGCGGTCGTCGCCGTCCTGGGCCAGCCGTAGGGCCTGGAGGAAGTAGCGCTGGGCCAAGCCGTGTTGGCAGGCGTCGTACGACATCCAGCCTGCCAGCAGTGTGGACTCCGCGACCGTGGAGAACAGAGCGCGCCCCACGGCCTCCGTGTACTGCCCGGTAAGCAGGGGCGCGACATCGCAGTTGAGGTACTGCACAACTGAATGGCGGGCGTGCTCGCCGCCGAAGCGGTCATCGAGCTCGGCGAACATGCCGCTGGTGGGCTTGATCATTGCCACGTCAGCCAGACCCACGCGCACGCCGCTCCGGCCGGGCGTCGCCGGGAACGCGGGTTCGGGAGCGACGAGCCACCGGAGTGACGCCTCACTCCACGCCGCTAGTGAGGGCTCCGACGCCAGAAGGGGTTCGTAGCCGTGGAGGTCCGCACGCCACAGTTGATCAACGGCGCGGAACGCGTCCTCCGGGCTCGGCGGGTAGCGGGTCTCCAGGAGTTGGGAGTCCTGGCCAGTGATGTGGTGCATTTATGGGATTCTCGTCTTGTTTGTCCCCTATCTGCTATCCGTTGTATTCCTGGCGGCTTCCTGACTCCGGATGGTGGGTCAATCCGTCCACTTTTCGGCAGACAGACGAGCGTGGTCGGCGGAGCGGCCTTGGCTGGTGGCCTGCCCGGTTTGGGGTCGGGTATGGCAGTCGCTCTGCGGCGGCAGGACTGCACCCTTCCGGAGAAGGATGGGGTTCGCTGATCTTGGAGAGGAGCCGCCCCGCCGTCGGCAAGCGGTGGATCGGAAGCGACTCTGTGCACGATTACCGCGGCCTGAAGAACCGGTCTGCGGACGAGACCGTGTCGTCCTCATGCCGCCCCGGCTGGTGGGCATGCTTCCTGCGCCGAACTGATGGACGAGGGCGACCAGGAGGACGACGACACCGACTGAGCCCGCTCGGCCCTCACTCGCGCCACAACGGACCCCCGGACCTGTCCGGGGGTCTTCGCGTTTCCCTGGCCTGACCTGCGAAACCGCCGAGTGGGCCTGTCCACGAATAGTCCACGGCCCCCGACATACGGCCGCCCACGGTTGCACCCGCCTGCACATACACAAAGACCCCGCCTCAGCGTCTTGGCTGGTGGCGGGGTCTTCTGGCACTTCATGCGAAGTGCCCCCGGCAGGATTCGAACCTGCGCACACGGCTCCGGAGGCCGTTGCTCTATCCCCTGAGCTACGGGGGCTTCGTCGCTGCTGCTCGCGGCGACGGGTAGAACACTACCAGCTCCGAGAGGGTGATCAGGAACGAGTACCGGGACGGGCGTCGGGTGGGTGAGGATGGGGCCGTCGGCGGTGGGGGCTAGCGCATCGCGGGAGGCTGTCGCAGGCGGTCGGGAAAAGGTCCCCCGCACGTGGTGGAAGTGGGGAAAACCCGGACGCGGCCGCGGTGGCGCGCCTACTCTTCGAATGTGCCTGGCTTGACCGGCCGGGTCCTTGTTGTCGATGACAACAAGGTCATCCGGCAGCTGATCAGGGTCAATCTCGAGCTTGAGGGCTTCGAGGTCGTGACCGCGGTCGATGGTGCCGAATGTCTGGAGATCGTGCACCAGGTGCGGCCCGATGTGATCACTCTCGATGTCGTGATGCCGCGGCTCGGGGGAGTGCGGACGGCGGCGCTGCTGCGCGCCGACGCGCGTACGTGCGACGTACCGGTGGCGCTCGTCAGCGCGTGTACGCAGCTGGAGGTCGAGGAGGGCCTCGCGGCCGGGGTGGACGCGTTTCTGGCAAAGCCGTTCGAGCCCTCGGAGCTGGTGCGGCTGGTTCGGCAGCTGTTGCGGAAGAGGGAAGGGGAGGGGGTGCCAGGGGCGGCGGCCCCTGGCGATGCGGAGCCCGTCGGGCCCAGCGCAGGGTGATCCCGCGCCGGGTGATCGAGCCCAGCCCCGGTGATCCGTCGCTGGTCCCCCTGACCCTCGCCCCTCCGGCTTCCCCCGCCGTCACCCCGTCCCACCACGCGAAACCGGTTCGCGCCCCCACCCCCCTCCTCCCATACGCTTGTGCCGTGACCCCCGCCCAGCTCTCCCGCATCGTGTTGCGCACAGTGCGTCGCGCCGTCGAGGCCGACGAGCTGCGGGTGGCGGTGCCGGAGCGGGTCGTCGTGCAGAGCCCGCCGTGGCCCGGGTGTGGGGACTACGCGACGAACGTGGCCCTCCGGCTCGCCGGCGGTGCCCGGGGCGATGGCCTCGCCCCCCGCGACGTGGCCGAGGTACTGCGGCGGCGGCTCCTACGGGAACCCGGTATCCGCGGCGTCGACATCGCCGGGCCGGGCTTCCTCAACATCACCCTCTCCGGGGACTCCCACGCCCGTCTTGTCGAGCTGATCCGCGAGCGGGGCGCCGACTACGGGCGTAACCAGGGGCTCGACGGCCACCGGCTGAGGATCACGCACGACGGGCGGGCCCGGGCCGTTGTCGTCGGTGAGGCCGTGTGCCGGCTCGCCCTCGCCTCCGGCGCGCGTGTCGATGACCCAGCCGACAGCGACGCAGTCATGGGTGACCGGGGCATGGGCGACGTGGCCGTCGACAGCACCGCGGTCGTCGACAGCACCGCAGTCGTCTACAGCGCCGTCGTCGACGGCGCCGCTGTCGCCTCCGCCACCAGCGCCTCCGCCGCCACCAACGCCTCCGCCACCAGCGCCTCCGCCACCAGCGCCTCCGCCGCCACCAACGCCTCCGCCACCAGCGCCTCCGCCGCCACGAGCGGCTCCGCCGACCCGCACCGCCTCCGCGTCCACCGCGTCCACGTCCACGTCCGCGACGTCGCGGCCCCCCTCCACGAGCTCCTCCCCCTCCTCGGCGAGGACGCGCTGCGCTGGGCCCTGCTGCGGCCCGCCCCGCACGACGTTCCCGATCTCGACCCCGCTCGCCTCCTCGCCCAGCGTGAGAGCAACCCGCTCTTCCGGGTCCGGTACGCCCACTCCCGTACCCGTGCCCTGCTCCGGAACGGGCGCGACCTGGGGATCGAGCCCCTCGCGGGGGATTACGAGCACCCCGCCGAGACCGGTCTCGCTCAGGCGCTCGCGGACTATCCCCGCATCGTCGAGGCCGCCGCCCGGGACCGGGGGCCCGATCGGGTCGCGCGGTACCTCGAAGCCGTGGCCGACGCCTATTTCCGCTGTCACGACGCGTGTCCCGCGCTGCCGTGCGGCGAGCAGAAACCCTTGGCCGTGCACCGCTCCCGGCTGGCGCTCGCCGACGCGGCCGGGACGGTGCTCGCCAACGGCCTGCACCTGCTCGGCATCAGCGCACCCGCACATCTCTGAGGAGTCCAGAGACACCATGAGTCGTTCCGCTCACCCCGCAGGACCCCGCCACGCCGACGTGCTGCCCGAGGGGCACTACTTCGCACCGCCCGCCGATCTGAACGCCCTGGAACCCCGGGTCTGGTCCCGTACGGTCGACCGGAACGAGGACGGCGTCGCCACCGTCGCCGGGCTGGACGTGACCCGGCTCGCCGAGGAGTTCGGCACGCCGGCGTACATCCTGGACGAGGAGGACTTCCGGGCCCGCTGCCGCAGCTGGCGGGAGGCGTTCGGCGAGGCCGCCGACGTCTTCTACGCCGGCAAGGCGTTCCTCTCCCGCGCCATCGTGCGGTGGCTGCACGAGGAGGGGCTCAACCTCGACGTCTGCTCCGCCGGCGAGCTCTCCACCGCGCTGGCGGCCGGGATGCCGGCCGAGCGGATCGCCCTGCACGGCAACAACAAGACCGAGGCCGAGATCCGGTACGCCGTCGAGTCCGGCGTCGGGCGCATCGTGCTCGACTCCTTCCAGGAGATCGTCCGGGTCGCCCACATCGCCGAGCGGCTCGGCAGGCGTCAGCGGGTCCAGATCCGTGTCACCGTCGGCGTCGAGGCGCACACCCACGAGTTCATCGCCACGGCGCACGAGGACCAGAAGTTCGGCATCGCGCTGGCCAACGGGCAGGCCGCCGAGGCCGTCCGGCGGGCGCTGAAGCTCGACGGGCTGGAACTGGTGGGCATCCACTCGCACATCGGTTCGCAGATCTTCGACACCTCCGGTTTCGAGGTCGCCGCGCACCGCGTCGTCGGGCTGCTGAAGCAGGTGCGCGACGAGCACGGCGTCGAACTGCCCGAGATCGACCTGGGCGGCGGACTCGGCATCGCGTACACGCCGGATGACGACCCGAGTGAGCCGCACGAGATCGCCCGCGCGCTGCGCGAGATCGTGGAGCGCGAGTGCCGCACCGCCGGGCTGGCGGTGCCCCGGCTCTCCGTGGAGCCGGGCCGAGCCATCGTCGGGCCGACCACGTTCACGCTGTACGAGGTGGGCACGGTCAAGGAGCTGCCGGGGCTGCGGACGTATGTCAGCGTGGACGGCGGGATGTCGGACAACATCCGCACCGCGCTCTACGACGCCGACTACTCGGTCGCGCTGGTCTCCCGCACCTCCACCGCCGAACCCCTGCTCGTCCGCGTCGTCGGCAAGCACTGCGAGTCCGGGGACATCGTGGTGCGCGACGCCTTCCTGCCCGCCGACATCGCGCCCGGCGATCTGATCGCCGTGCCCGCCACCGGCGCCTACTGCCGCTCCATGGCCAGCAACTACAACCACGCGCTGCGCCCGCCCGTCGTCGCGGTGCGGGACGGCGCGGCCCGGGTCATCGTCCGGCGGGAGACTGAGGAGGACCTGCTGCGCCTCGATGTGGGGTGAGCGGCTCCGGGCGGTGAGCGGGCGCGACCGGGCGCTGGCGGGGCGGATCGGCCCGGTCTTCCGTTCGCCCGGGGCTCGGGGCCCCGTGCGAACGGGGCTCGGTTCGTCGTTCGCCCCGGGGCCCCGGGCGCGCCGTTCAACCGGTGCCGCCCGCCGGGTGAACGGCACGGTGTCGGTACCCGAGAAATGAATCTCGGATAATGGATCCACGGAGGCGAAGCGTCCTCCGTGAGCAAGACTGGTGCGTCCTCTCGGGCGCTCCCGGCGCGTCACAAGAAGAGACGCGTCGCAAGAATGAATGAGAAGTGAGGTCGGATGATGCGTACGCGTCCGCTGAAAGTGGCGCTGCTGGGCTGTGGAGTGGTCGGCTCAGAGGTGGCGCGCATCATGACGACGCACGCGGACGACCTCACGGCCCGCATCGGCGCGCCGGTCGAGCTCGCCGGAGTCGCCGTGCGCCGGCCCAACCGGGTCCGTGAGGGGATCCCGGCCGAGCTGATCACCACCGACGCCACCGCGCTGGTCAAACGCGGCGACCTCGACGTCGTCATCGAGGTGATCGGCGGCATCGAGCCCGCCCGCTCGCTGATCACCACCGCCTTCGAGCACGGCGCCAGCGTCGTCTCGGCCAACAAGGCGCTGCTGGCCGAGGACGGCGCCGCGCTGCACGCGGCGGCCGTGGAGCACGGCCGGGACCTGTACTACGAGGCTGCCGTCGCCGGCGCCATCCCGCTGGTGCGGCCGCTGCGCGAGTCGCTCGCCGGCGACAAGGTCAACCGGGTGCTGGGCATCGTCAACGGCACCACCAACTTCATCCTCGACGCGATGGACACCACCGGGGCGGGCTACCAGGAGGCGCTCGACGAGGCCACCGCGCTGGGGTACGCCGAGGCCGACCCGACCGCCGACGTGGAGGGCTTCGACGCCGCCGCCAAGGCCGCGATCCTGGCCGGCATCGCCTTCCACACCCGGGTGCGCCTGGACGATGTGCACCGCGAGGGCATCACCGAGGTGACCGCCGCCGACATCGCCTCGGCCAAGCGCATGGGCTGCACCGTCAAGCTGCTCGCCATCTGCGAGCGGGCCGGGGACGGCAAGTCCGTCACCGCCCGGGTGCACCCCGCCATGATCCCGCTGTCGCACCCGCTGGCCTCGGTCCGTGAGGCGTACAACGCCGTCTTCGTCGAGGCGGAGGCCGCCGGCCAGCTGATGTTCTACGGACCGGGCGCGGGCGGCTCGCCGACCGCCTCCGCCGTCCTCGGCGACCTGGTCGCGGCCTGCCGCAACAAGCTGGCGGACACCACCGGTCCGGGCGAGTCCGCCTACACCCGGCTGCCGGTGAGCCCGATGGGCGACGTGGTCACGCGCTACCACATCAGCCTGGACGTGGCCGACAAGCCGGGTGTGCTGGCGCAGGTCGCCACCGTCTTCGCCGAGCACGGCGTGTCCATCGACACCGTCCGCCAGCAGGGCAAGGCCGGCGAGGCCTCGCTGGTCGTCGTCACCCACCGGGCCGCCGACGCCGCGCTCTCCGCGACCGTCGAGGCGCTGCGCGGTCTGGACACCGTCCGTGACGTCGCCAGCATGATGCGCGTCGAAGGCGAGCGTGGCGAATGACCGCCGGACCGGAGACTCAGGGGACCCTTCAGGGCAGCACGGGAGCCAGCGGAGCTAGGGGAGCCAAGGAAGACATGAACGCTATTGCAGATCACTCGTCGGTGAGCGGCGCCCGCTGGCAGGGCTGGCGGGGCATCATCGAGGAGTACCGCGACCGCCTCCCGGTCGACGAGAACACCCCGGTCGTCACGCTGCGTGAGGGTGGCACCCCGTTGGTGCCGGCGCAGGTGCTCTCCGAGCGCACCGGCTGCGAGGTCCATCTGAAGGTCGAGGGCGCCAACCCGACCGGCTCCTTCAAGGACCGCGGGATGACCATGGCCATCACCAAGGCCAAGGAGGCCGGCGCGCAGGCCGTCATCTGCGCCTCCACCGGCAACACCTCCGCCTCCGCGGCCGCCTACGCCGTACGGGCCGGCATGGTGTGCGCCGTGCTGGTCCCGCAGGGCAAGATCGCGCTCGGCAAGATGGGGCAGGCGCTGGTGCACGGCGCCCGCATCCTCCAGGTCGACGGCAACTTCGACGACTGCCTCACGCTCGCCCGCGGCCTGTCCGAGAACTACCCGGTGGCGCTGGTCAACTCCGTCAACCCGGCGCGCATCGAGGGGCAGAAGACCGCCTCCTTCGAGATCGTCGACATGCTGGGCGACGCGCCCGACATCCATGTGCTGCCGGTCGGCAACGCCGGCAACATCACGGCCTACTGGAAGGGCTACCAGGAGTACGCCGGGGACGGCATCGCCTCCCACACCCCCCGCATGTGGGGCTTCCAGGCGTCCGGCGCGGCGCCCCTGGTGCGCGGCCAGGCGGTCAAGGACCCGCACACCATCGCCACCGCGATCCGCATCGGCAACCCGGCCTCCTGGACCCAGGCGGAGCGGGCCCGCGACGAGTCCGGCGGCTTCATCGACGAGGTGACCGACCGTCAAATCCTCGCCGCCTACCGCCTGCTCGCCGCCCAGGAGGGCGTCTTCGTCGAGCCCGCCTCCGCGGCGAGCGTGGCGGGGCTGCTGAAGGCGGCCGAGGAGGGCAAGGTCGACCCGGGGCAGCGCATCGTCTGCACCGTGACGGGGAATGGTCTCAAGGACCCGGACTGGGCGGTGGCGGGTGCTCCGCAGGCGGTTCCGGTGCCGGTGGACGCGGCCGCGGCCGCCGAGCGCCTCGGCCTCGCCTAGGAGGTCTCGCCCGGGAGCGGGCCCGGCCCTCGGCCGGCCCGTCCCCTGTCCCGTCCGGCGTCGACACGGCGCCGGTGCGCCGGCGAGTGCGGGTGCGGTGTCCGGCCGCACCCCTCGGGGGCCGGGGCCCGATGTCCGTACCGGTCCGTGCGGGGGCGTCGAACGCTCGACATCCCCGCACGGCACCGGGTCCGCGGGCCGGGGGTGCGGGAGCGTCCCCGGCGGCCGTAAGGGGCGTCTCGCGGCCCGCTGCGGACCCGCGTCACCGCAGGTCACGGCGGCTGACACCGAGGAAGTACCGGGAGGCGGCAAGGCAACCGACTCCACCGCGCCACGGCGAAGCACGGGGCGGCGTGCGACACGCATCGTGCGCCTCCTGTGCGCCCTATGTCGCCACAGAACCTTCCTTCGATAGGCTGTACTGAATCCGCCCCGACGCAGAGCCAGCAGAGCACCATCTGTTGTCTTCCTGCGCGGCGTTGCCGTACCTCCGTGTCACGGCCGTTGGCGGTGTTCCGTACCTCTTCGAATTCGAGAATTCGCAGTCACACAAGGAGAGTCATCGAGCGATGGCCGGTCCAGCGTTCCGCGCCGCCGCTGTCCGGGTGCGCGTCCCCGCCTCCAGCGCCAACCTCGGCCCCGGCTTCGACGCCCTCGGCCTGGCCCTGGGGCTCTACGACGACGTCGTGGTCCGGGTCGCCGACTCCGGGCTGCATATCGACATCGCCGGTGAGGGCGCGGACAGCCTGCCGCGCGACGAGGACCACCTGCTCGTACGGTCCCTGCGCACCGCCTTCGACCTGCTCGGCGGGCAGCCGCGAGGGCTGGAAGTGGTGTGTGCGAACCGCATTCCGCACGGCCGGGGGCTCGGCTCCTCCTCGGCCGCCATCTGCGCGGGGATCGTCGCGGCCCGCGCGGTGACGATAGGTGGCGCCGAGAAGCTGGACGACGCGGCGCTGCTGGAGCTGGCCACCGAGATCGAGGGTCACCCGGACAACGTCGCCGCCTGTCTGCTCGGCGGCTTCACCCTGGCCTGGACGGACGCCGGAGCCGCCCGGGCGATCCGGATGGATCCGGCGGATTCCATCGTTCCGGTGGTCTTCGTGCCCAGCCGGCCGGTGCTGACCGAGACCGCGCGCGGGCTGCTGCCGCGCACGGTCCCGCATGTGGACGCGGCCGTCAACGCGGGCCGCTCCGCCCTGCTCGTGGAGGCCCTGACCAGGCGTCCCGAGCTGCTCCTGGCCGCCACCGAGGACCGGCTGCACCAGGAGTACCGTGCTCCCGCGATGCCGGAGAGCATGGCGCTGGTCAACCGGTTGCGCGCGGACGGCGTCGCGGCGGTGATCTCCGGTGCGGGGCCCACGGTCCTCGCGCTGGTCGAGGACGGTGCGGCCGACAAGGTCGCACGATTGGCGGGCGAGGGGTGGGCGGCCAACCGGCTGGCTCTCGACGCCCGGGGAGCGAGTGTCCTGCCGCTGACCTGACCCGCGGCGGTTCCGGGGAAGACCCGGGGCGACACGGAAACGCGATCGCCGGACTTGTTTGAGAGGGGGAATGTTTGTTGGATCCGGTAGTGTTAATCTCAAGTCTGCACTGGATGCCTTCCGATACCGATGGTGCATGGCCTCGGAGGCGCAGTGCTCAGTGTCCCCATCAGGGACCACCCTTCTTCCGGGAGCTTCCCCGACTGCCTGAGCAGCCTGCCTGAGCAGTGACGAGCACGCTCCGGAACAGGTGTGACGGACTCCTACGAAAGCCTTTCCGTCGCGCCGGAACCATGAATTTGATCTTTCCGCCGTACGCGGCGGACCACCGCCCCGGCCCGGTCCGCACGAATGAGGACTACAGCCGGACAGCACAACCGGTCGCCGAGCCAGACAGGCCGACGCCCGCTCCAGGGAAGGACCCTTCGTGAGCGACACCACCGATCTGATGGGCGTGAACGCCGCCGGCACCTCCGACAGCTCTGTCGGCAACGCCGCCGCGCCCGCCACGGACGCTCCCGCCGCGCCTGCCACCGGTGCTGCCACCGGTAGTGCCCCGCGTCGGCGCCGCTCTGGCACCGGCCTCGACGCCATGGTCCTGGCCGAGCTCCAGCAGCTCGCCTCCAGCCTCGGCATCAGGGGTACCGCGCGGATGCGCAAGAGCCAGCTGATCGAGGTCATCAAGGACAAGCAGGCACAGGGCGGGGCCGCCGAGGCCGCCCCCGCCGCCGAGCCGGCCGCCAAGCCCAAGCGCCGGGCCACCTCCAAGGCCCGCACCGGCGAGGAGGCCGAGGCCGCGCCCAAGGCGGCCAAGGCCGCGAAGGCCGCCAAGGCCGCCGACGCCGAGGCGCAGCAGCAGATCGACATCCCCGGCCAGCCGGTGAGCGACGACCAGCCGGCCGGCGAGCGTCGCCGCCGTCGGGTCACCGCGCCCTCCGGCAGCCCCGACGCCGCCGAGGCCGCGACCGAGGCCAAGTCCGACGTCAAGGTCGAGGTCCGGGCGGGTGCCGCGGCCGAGGCCGCGGTGGACACCGCCGAGGGCAAGCCCGCCAAGGGCGGCGAGCGCGCGGAGCGCGGCGAGCGCGGCCAGAAGGGCGAGCGCCGTGAGCGCGGCCAGCGCGACCGCGGTGAGCGGGGTGAGCGCGGTGAGCGGGGCGACCGCGACCGCGGTGAGCGCGGCGACCGTCGCGGCGGCAAGGGCGACGAGGCCGGCCAGCAGGGCGGCCGTCAGCAGCGCCAGGACCGCGGCGCGCAGGGCGGCCAGCAGGACGACTACGACGACGAGGCGGGCGGGCGCCGCGGGCGCCGTGGCCGCTACCGCGACCGGCGGGGCCGCCGCGGGCGCGAGGAGTTCGCCGGCGAGCCGCAGGTGGCCGAGGACGATGTGCTGATCCCGGTCGCGGGCATCCTCGACATCCTCGACAACTACGCCTTCATCCGCACCTCCGGCTACCTGCCGGGCCCCAACGACGTCTACGTCTCCCTGGCTCAGGTCCGTAAGAACGGGCTGCGCAAGGGTGACCACGTCACCGGTGCGGTCCGCCAGCCGCGCGAGGGCGAGCGGCGCGAGAAGTTCAACGCGCTGGTCCGCCTGGACTCGGTCAACGGCATGGCGCCCGAATCCGGCCGCGGCCGGCCGGAGTTCGGCAAGCTGACGCCCCTTTACCCGCAGGAGCGACTGCGTCTGGAGTCGGACCCGGGCGGCCTGACCACCCGGATCATCGACCTGGTCTCGCCGATCGGCAAGGGCCAGCGCGGTCTGATCGTGGCCCCGCCGAAGACCGGTAAGACCATGATCATGCAGGCGATCGCCAACGCGATCACCCGCAACAGCCCCGAGTGCCACCTGATGGTCGTCCTCGTCGACGAGCGTCCGGAAGAGGTCACCGACATGCAGCGGTCGGTCAAGGGCGAGGTCATCTCCTCGACCTTCGACCGCCCGGCCGAGGACCACACCACCGTCGCCGAGCTGGCCATCGAGCGCGCCAAGCGCCTGGTGGAGCTGGGTCACGACGTGGTCGTCCTGCTGGACTCGATCACCCGTCTGGGCCGTGCGTACAACCTCGCCGCGCCCGCCTCGGGTCGCATCCTGTCCGGTGGTGTCGACTCCACCGCCCTCTACCCGCCGAAGAAGTTCTTCGGTGCGGCGCGCAACATCGAGGACGGCGGCTCGCTGACCATCCTCGCCACCGCGCTGGTGGAGACCGGCTCGCGGATGGACGAGGTGATCTTCGAGGAGTTCAAGGGCACCGGCAACATGGAGCTGCGGCTGGACCGCAAGCTCTCGGACAAGCGCATCTTCCCGGCCGTGGACGTGGACGCCTCCAGCACCCGCAAGGAGGAGATCCTGCTGGCTCCGGAGGAGCTGAACATCGTCTGGAAGCTCCGCCGGGTGCTGCACGCGCTGGACTCGCAGCAGGCCATCGAACTGCTGCTGGACAAGATGAAGCAGACCAAGTCCAACGCCGAGTTCCTGATGCAGATCGCCAAGACCACGCCCACCCCGGGCAACGGCAACGACTGATCGGCACCCCGCTCGACGGCCGAGGGCCCTCTACGTTCACCGACGTAGAGGGCCCTCGGCCGTTCGCATGCCGTCGCGGTCCCACCGCCGTCGGTGACATCGCTGAGATCTGTGACACAGCGTGTGGCCGTGGCCCTGGCGCGGGCCGGGGCGCCGCTCCCGGCCGAAACCGCAGGTGACGCCCGTCGGGGTGGGCCGACCCCGATCGGGTCTTCCCGCGCGATCTAAGAAAGTCCTAAATCTGCCGTGTGCAACCCTTGCGCACGACCCGTCGTCTGAACGGCAGGGGGCAACACGGGGCAAGCCGGAACAGGAAGAACAGAGGAGCCCATGGCCGAGGACAGCAACAGCACGGGGCAGGCGGCAGGCCGCCGTCGTGCCGGGGGCGCCACCGGCCGCCGCCGCAAGACCCGCAGCACCCGCCGCAAGGCATTCATGATCACCGGTTGGTCGCTGGCCGGCGTGCTGGTGGTCGGCGGCGCCGGCGCCGGCTACGTCTACTACAAGCTCAACGGCAACCTCACCGGCGTCGACATCAACGCGCAGCTGGGCACCGACCGCCCCGCCGACATCGACGACGGCTCGATGGACATCCTCGTCCTGGGCTCCGACTCCCGCGCCGGCAAGAACGGCAAGTACGGGCAGGACGAGGGCTCCTCGCGCTCGGACACCGCGATGATGGTGCACGTCTACCAGGGCCACAAGACGGCCAGCGTCGTCTCCATCCCGCGCGACACCCTCATCGAGCGCCCCGCCTGCACCAAGGACGGGACCACCACCCCGGCCCAGCGGCGCGCCATGTTCAACACCGCGTACGAGGTCGGCGGCCCCGCCTGCGCGGTCAAGACCGTGGAGTCCATGACCGGCATCCGCATGGACCACTACCTCGAGGTCGACTTCTCCGGGTTCAAGGACCTCATAGACGAGCTCGGTGGCGTGGACATCACCACCACCGAGCCCATCCACGACAAGGACAGCCACCTCGACCTGGAGCCGGGGGAGCACACCCTCGACGGCGAGCAGGCGCTGGGCCTGGTGCGCACCCGCAAGGGCGTCGGCGACGGCAGCGACCTGGGCCGGATCCAGCTCCAGCAGGCGTTCATCAAGGCGCTGCTCGACCAGATCAAGGGCGTGGGGCTGTTCAGCAGCCCGAAGAAGCTCTACGACCTGGCCGACACCTCCACCAAGGCGCTCACCACCGACTCCGACCTCGCCTCCGTCGACAAGCTGCTCAGCTTCGCGAGCGGGCTGAAGGGCATCGGCTCGGAGGACCTGAAGATGGTGACGCTGCCGGTGATGTACGACCCGAACGACCCCAACCGGGTGCTGCCCATGGAGGCCAAGGCCCAGCAGGTCTGGAAGGCGCTGCGGGCCGACAAGCCGATCCCGAAGTCCGCCACCAAGGGCTCGGCCGGCGACGAGACCGACGCCGCCAAGGTCGTCAAGGACGCCTGACCCCGCCGGTCGCCGCCCGTCGCCGCCCGGCGGCGGCGGTCGGGAATACCCGGCGCCCACCCCCGGTTTTGGGGGATGCGGCCAGTACTGGCAGACTGGTACGTCGGCCCCGGTTCACGTACGGCAACCCGCCGCTGCGACCCGGTGCCCTCCCGAACCTAGGAGAAACCCTTGAAGCGCGACATCCACCCGGAGTACGTCGAGACGCAGGTCAGCTGCACCTGTGGCGCCTCGTTCACCACCCGTAGCACCCTCGCCGAAGGCACCATCCGTGCCGAGGTCTGCTCCGAGTGCCACCCGTTCTACACGGGCAAGCAGAAGATCCTCGACACCGGTGGCCGCGTGGCGCGGTTCGAGGCCCGCTTCGGCAAGAACGCCGGGTCCGCCAAGAAGTAGCGACCCACATCGCGCCGGTCTTCGGTCACCCAGGTCTGCCTGGGCGACCGGACCGGCGCTTTGTCGTCCGGCAGACCCGACCCCCGCTTGACCCTTCCACGCTGAGGAAACCCGATGTTCGAGGCAGTCGAAGAACTGATCGGCGAGCACGCCGACCTGGAGAAGCGGCTCGCCGACCCCGCCGTGCACGCGGACCAGGCGGCAGCCCGCAAGCTCAACAAGCGCTACGCAGAGCTGACCCCGATCGTCGGCACCTACCGCTCCTGGAAGCTGACCGGGGATGACATCGAGACCGCGCGCGAGCTCGCGGCCGACGACCCCGACTTCGCCGCCGAGGTGAAGGAGCTGGAGGCGCGGCGCGAGGAGCTCACCGACAAGCTGCGGCTGCTGCTGGTGCCGCGCGACCCCAGCGACGACAAGGACGTCATCCTGGAGGTCAAGGCGGGCGCCGGAGGCGACGAGTCGGCGCTGTTCGCCGGCGACCTGCTGCGGATGTACCTGCGGTACGCGGAGCGCGCCGGTTGGAAGACCGAGATCATCGACGCGACCGAGTCCGAGCTGGGCGGCTACAAGGACGTGCAGGTCGCGGTGAAGGTCAAGGGCAACCCGGAGCCCGGCCAGGGCGTGTGGGCCCGGCTGAAGTACGAGGGCGGGGTGCACCGCGTGCAGCGGGTGCCCGCCACCGAGTCCCAGGGCCGCATCCACACCTCCGCCGCCGGCGTGCTGGTCACCCCGGAGGCCGAGGAGGTCGACGTGGAGATCAACCCCAACGACCTGCGGATCGACGTCTACCGCTCGTCGGGCCCCGGCGGCCAGTCGGTCAACACCACCGACTCGGCGGTGCGTATCACGCACCTGCCCACCGGCGTCGTCGCCTCCTGCCAGAATGAGAAGAGCCAGCTCCAGAACAAGGAGCAGGCGCTGCGCATCCTGCGTTCCCGGCTGCTGGCCGCCGCTCAGGAGGAGGCGGAGCGGGAGGCCGCGGACGCCCGCCGCAGCCAGGTCCGCACGGTTGACCGCTCCGAGAAGATCCGCACCTACAACTTCCCGGAGAACCGGATCTCGGACCACCGGGTCGGGTTCAAGGCGTACAACCTGGACCAGGTGCTCGACGGCGAGCTGGACGCCGTGATCCAGGCGTGCGTGGACGCCGACTCCGCCGCCAAGCTCGCCGCCGCGGGCGACGCGAGCTGAGGCATCACGCCCACAGGCTCAGACAGGCTCTGACAGGCTTGGCCTCGACGAAGCCGCCCGGACCGGGCGGCACCGGCGAGCTCGGCCGTGACGACGACGGGAGAGGACCAACGTGAATCTGCTGCTCGCAGAGGTGGCCCAGGCCACCCAGCGGCTGGCCGACGCCGGCGTGCCCTCCCCGCGCTTCGACGCGGAGGAGCTCGCCGCCTTCGTGCACGGCGTCAAGCGGGGTGAGCTGCACCTGGTCGCCGACGCCGACTTCGACGCCCGGTACTGGGAGGCCGTCGCCCGCCGCGAGGCCCGCGAACCGCTCCAGCACATCACCGGCCGCGCCTTCTTCCGCTATCTGGAGCTCCAGGTCGGTCCCGGCGTCTTCGTGCCCCGCCCGGAGACCGAGTCGGTGGTCGGCTGGGCCATAGACGCGGTGCGCGCCATGGACGTGGTGGAGCCGCTCATCGTGGACCTGTGCACCGGCTCCGGCGCGATCGCGCTGGCCCTGGCCCAGGAGGTGCCCCGGTCCCGGGTGCACGCCGTGGAGCTGGACGAGGGCGCCCTCCAGTGGGCCCGGAAGAACATCGAGGGCAGCCGGGTGCAGCTGCACCACGGCGACGCGCTCGGCGCGCTGCCCGAGCTGGACGGCCAGGTCGACCTGGTCATCAGCAACCCGCCGTACATCCCGCTCACCGAGTGGGAGTACGTCGCCCCCGAGGCCCGCGACCACGACCCGGAGCTGGCGCTGTTCTCGGGCGAGGACGGCCTCGACACCATCCGCGGCCTGGAGCGCACCGCCCACCGGCTGCTGCGCCCCGGCGGTGTGGTCGTCATCGAGCATGCCGACACCCAGGGCGGGCAGGTGCCCTGGATCTTCACCGAGGAGCGGGGCTGGGCCGACGCGGCCGACCACCCCGACCTCAACAACCGACCCCGGTTCGCCACGGCGCGGAGGGCCATGCCGTGACGGAGACCCCAGCACCGCCGGCCGGGTCACGCCGCGCGGAGGAAACAATGGCCACGTACGAGGAGGACCGCTAAATGGCACGGCGTTACGACTGCAGCGACGCGACGGACCGGAAGACCGGTCTGCGCGAGGCCGCGTCCGCCGTCCGCCGGGGCGAGCTGGTCGTGCTGCCCACCGACACCGTCTACGGGGTCGGCGCGGACGCCTTCAACGCCGAGGCCGTCGGCGACCTGCTGGAGGCCAAGGGACGCGGCCGGGGCATGCCCTCGCCGGTCCTGGTCGGCTCCCCGAACACCCTGCACGGTCTGGTCACCGACTTCTCCGAGCAGGCGTGGGAGCTCGTGGACGCCTTCTGGCCCGGCGCGCTGACCCTGGTCGCCAAGCACCAGCCGTCGCTGACCTGGGACCTCGGCGAGACCCACGGCACGGTCGCGGTGCGGATGCCGCTGCACCCGGTCGCCATCGAGCTGCTGACCGAGTTCGGCCCGATGGCCGTCTCCAGCGCCAACCTCACCGGGCACCCGTCCCCGCAGGACTGCGACGCCGCCCAGGAGATGCTCGGCGACTCCGTCTCCGTCTACCTGGACGCCGGGCCGACGCCGGCCGCCGTGCCCTCCTCGATCGTCGACGTCACCGGCAAGGTGCCGGTCCTGCTGCGCGCCGGCGCGCTCTCCGCGGAGCAGCTCCGCGAGGTCGTACCCGACCTCGAGGTGGCCAATTGACAGCCCCTGACGAGGGGCGTGGCATAGCGGGACCCCGAACCGACGACGACGGCACACGCCGCGACGACGCCTTCCGCATCCTCCACGTCAGCACCGGAAACGTGTGCCGCTCGCCCATCACCGAGCGGCTGACCCGGCATGCCCTCACCCACCGGCTCGGCGCCTCCGCCGTCGACGGGCTGATCGTGGAGAGCGCCGGCACCTGGGGACACGAGGGCGCGCCCATGGAGGCCCACGCCGCGACCGTGCTCTCCGACTTCGGCGCCGACCCGGCCGGCTTCATCGGCCGCGAACTGCTGGACGAGCACGTCATCCGCGCCGACCTCGTGCTGACCGCCACCCGCGACCACCGCGCCCAGGTCATCTCGATGGGACACTCCGCGGGCCTGCGTACCTTCACGCTCAAGGAGTTCAACCGGCTGGTGCGGGCCATAGACCCCGCCACCCTCCCGGACCCGGAGGGCAGCGGCGGCGTCGTGGCGCGTGCCCGCGCCCTGGTGCAGGCCGCCGCCGCGCTGCGCGGCTGGCTGCTCGCCCCGAGCGAGGAGGCGGACGAGGTCCACGACCCCTACGGCGCCCCGATCACGTACTTCCGGTCCATCGGTGACGAGATCCACCAGGCGCTGGACCCCGTGGTCACGGCCCTGACGGGGGTCCCGGCCCGCGCCTGAGCGCTCCGCGGGAGGTGCCGTGACGGGCCGCCGCTCGTCCGCGGGCCGTCATGGCCGGTCGCGCCCGCGCGGCGGAGCCGCACATGTCACGGCCCCGCGCCCCTCCAGGCGCTGCCGAACCGCGGCCGACGTCATGAGGTCGACGTCACGAGGCCGACGCGCGCGGCCGACGCGCGCGGCCGACGTCCGGGGCCGGAGGCCGGAGTCCGCGGCGTGGCGCGTCGAAGGGGCCTGAGCGGCCCTCTGCCGCGCCGTCGCGCCGCGAGCGGCCTACATTGGGGGTGACGCCGTCCCCTTCCTCCCAGAGGCTGTGAGTACGTATGGCCGTCACCCCCGCGCCCGCGAGGGGAGGCACCGGCCGCCTCTCCTGGGTGCCCGATCTGGACGCGCTGCGCCGGGTGGACCCCGAGGTCGCGGACGTGCTCCTGGGCGAGGCGCAGCGACAGCGCAGCGGGCTCCAGCTGATCGCGGCGGAGAACTTCACCTCACCCGCGGTGCTCACCGCGCTGGGCTCCCCGCTGGTCAACAAGTACGCGGAGGGGTACCCCGGCGCGCGGCACCACGGCGGGTGCGAGGTGGTGGACCTCGCGGAGCGGATCGCGGTGGAGCGCGCCCAGGGGTTGTTCGGCGCCCCGCACGCCAACGTCCAGCCGCACTCCGGCTCTTCGGCGGTGCTCGCCGCCTACGCGGCGCTGCTGCGGCCCGGGGACACGGTGCTGGCGATGGGACTGCCGCACGGCGGCCACCTCACCCACGGCTCG
This sequence comes from Streptomyces sp. SAJ15, assembly GCF_007595705.1. Lineage (GTDB taxonomy): Bacteria > Actinomycetota > Actinomycetes > Streptomycetales > Streptomycetaceae > Streptomyces. The sequence continues at coordinate 911,806 of NZ_NISY01000001.1, forward strand.
CCGGCCAACTTCTCCGGCCGCTGGTTCGACTTCGTCGGCTACGGCGTCGACCCGATCACCGGCCTGATCGACTACGACCGGCTGCGCCGGCTGGCCCGCGAGCACCGCCCCAAGGCGATCGTCTGCGGCTCCATCTCCTACCCCCGGCACCCGGACTACGCCGCCTTCCGCGACATCGCCGACGAGGTGGGGTCCTATCTGATCGCCGACGCCGCGCACCCCATCGGCCTGGTGGCCGGCGGCGCGGCGCCCAACCCGGTGCCGTACGCGGACGTGGTGTGCGCCACCACCCACAAGGTGCTGCGCGGCCCGCGGGGCGGGTTCCTGCTCTGCGGCGCGGAACTCGCCGACCGCGTGGACCGCGCCGTCTTCCCCTTCACCCAGGGCGGCGCGCAGATGCACACCGTGGCGGCCAAGGCGGTCGCCTTCGGGGAGGCGGCGACCGCCGGCTACGCCACGTACGTCCACCAGGTGGTGGCCAACGCCCGGGCGCTGGCCGAGGCGCTCGCCGACGAGGGGCTGGTGATCACCACCGGCGGCACCGACACCCATCTGATCACCGCGGACACCGCGCCGCTGGGCCTGGACGGGCACGTGGCCCGCGGCCGCTGCGCCGCGGCCGGCATCGTGCTGGACCTCTGCGCGGTCCCGGGGCCCGAGGAGCCGGGGGGCTGCGCCATCGGCATCCGGCTGGGCACCGCCGCGGTGACCACGCAGGGGATGGGCGAGGCCGAGATGGAGCGGATCGCCAAGCTCCTGGCGGCCGCCCTGCGGGAGGGGCGGGTGCGGGAGGAGGTGGCCGAGCTGACGTCCGGGTTCCCGCCGTATCCGGACGGTCCGACCGTCGCGGAGGCAACCGTTCGACCGGCAGGCGTGTCTCGATGAGTGCACGCTGAGGACGTGCGCGCGAGGCTACGGCCCGGGCGAGGATATGGTGTGGGGCTGTGATGGCCAGCGATACCCCTGGGGCAGCCTGTGCGTGAATACCTGCTGACTCTGTGCGTCACGGCCGCGGTCACCTACCTGCTGACCGGGCCGGTTCGGAAGTTCGCCATCGCCGCCGGCGCGATGCCGGAGATCCGCGCCCGTGACGTGCACCGCGAGCCGACGCCGCGGCTGGGCGGGATCGCCATGTTCGGCGGGTTGTGCGCGGGCCTGCTGGTCGCCGCGCATCTGACCAACCTCAACGAGGTCTTCGAGCTGTCCAACGAGCCGCGCGCGCTGCTCTCCGGCGCCGGGCTGATCTGGCTGCTGGGCGTGCTGGACGACAAGTGGGGCGTGGACGCGCTGATCAAGCTCGGCGGTCAGATGATCGCCGCGGGTGTGATGGTGCTCCAGGGCCTGACCATCCTCTGGCTCCCGGTGCCCGGCATCGGCACCGTCTCGCTCACCCCCATGCAGGGCACCCTGCTGACGGTGGCGCTGGTGGTCATCACCATCAACGCGGTCAACTTCGTGGACGGCCTGGACGGGTTGGCCTCCGGAATGGTGTGCATCGCCGCCGCCGCGTTCTTCATGTACGCGTACCGCATCTGGTTCGGCTACGGCCTGGAGTCGGCCGCCCCGGCGACGCTGTTCGCCGCCATCCTCATGGGCATGTGCCTGGGCTTCCTGCCGCACAACATGCACCCCGCCCGGATCTTCATGGGCGACTCCGGGTCGATGCTGATCGGTCTGGTGCTGGCCGCGGGCGCCATCTCCATCACCGGCCAGGTGGACCCGGACGCGATGAAGCTGTACTACGACGGCTCGGAGCGCGCCGCCGTGCACGCCACCGTCCCGGTCTACATCCCGCTGCTGCTGCCGCTCACCGTGATCGCGGTGCCGGTCGCCGACCTGATCCTGGCGATCGTGCGGCGCACCTGGCGCGGGCAGTCGCCGTTCGCGGCGGACCGCGGCCATCTGCACCACCGCCTGCTGGAGATCGGCCACTCGCACAGCCGGGCCGTGCTGATCATGTACTTCTGGTCGGCGCTGATCGCCTTCGGCGCGGTGGCCTTCTCGGTGAACTCCACCAGCATGTGGATCGTGCTGACGATCGTGGCGCTCAGCGCGGTGGGGCTGGTCCTGCTGCTGCTGCCGCGGTTCACCCCGCGGGCGCCGCGCTGGGCCGAGCGGTTCGTCCCGCCGCGGTACCGCCGGTCGGCCCGGCGTGAGGCCGTCGAGGTCGAGCCGGCGCCCATCGTTACCGAACCGGAAGCGTCGTCCGAGGCGTCGGAGCGGACGCCGGTGCCGGCCGGCGCGCACGGGGCCACCGCCGTCGGGGACCGGTCGCGGTTCTCCCACGGACCCAAGATCGGTGCCTGAGCGTCACCCGTAGAACACCCTTCGGCAGACCGTTCGCCCGCCCCGAACTCCTCCGCCGGGTCCGGACTCGGCGCATAGCAGAGAACTCTTCGCACGTCAGGGTCCTGATCAGCGCTTTAACTCTCCCGTGTGATAGGCAGCACACCAACTAGGTAAAGACCTCATCAAATAGTTTGTGATACCGTTCACTAAACCCGGTGCTAGAGCCGAAAGACCGTAGTGCGGCGGTCTTTCGCGGCGAGATCCCTCTCGATCCCGGGGATACGCTCGTCCACGACGATTCGTTGCATCCGACTCTCAGCCGGAGAACCCTTCATGCAGTCCAACGACGCCCGAACGCTCCTGAATTGCGCCGTGCCCACCGCCATCACCGGTGGTGTCGCCGTCGCTGTCAGCTCGGTGCTCGCCGGCGGCGAAGGGGCGGTGGGGGCCGCTTTCGGCACCGCCATCGCGACCGCTTTCATGGCGATGGGCGTGGTGGTGCTGGAGCAGACCGCCAAGCGGTTTCCGCACCTGTTCCAGTCCATGGGGCTGGCCCTCTTCGTCGTGCAGTTCCTGCTGATGGCCGTCGTGCTGTCGGTGTTCCAGAACACCTCGCTGTTCAACACCCGCGCCTTCGCCTTCTCCCTGCTGGCCGCGACCCTGGTGTGGGTCGCCGCCCAGGCGCGTTCCCATATGAAGGCCAAGATCTTCTACGTGCAGCCGGAAGCCGAGGATGAACGGACCTCCGGCGGGGCGAAGAACGCCTCGCCTGCCGGGTCCCCGTCGTGATCAGTAGGGCCGGTATAAGGGCGTCCGCGCTCACCTGCTATCGTCCGGTGCCATCTGAGACACAGCGGGCGCAGGTAGCCGAACCCCCCAGTTTCCCGGGACGGAATCGGCGCCCATGCAGCTGATGTCCGACAAGCACCTCGGCCCCGTGCCGACCAGCCGCACCCCCACCCGTAAGACCAGTCCAGTGCCGTTCCGTGGCCGTCCGCCGCGCCGACACAACGAGGTTGCCGTACCCATGCGCCACGCTGAAGGAGCTCGCGGTGAGTTCTGACCAGACGCTCGCCTTCGAGACCGATTGCCACATCTTCGATGGGTGCGGCTTCCCGGCCCCAGGGCTTCACTCGTTCACGTTCGACCCGATCTTCACCGTCGGTGGCTTCGAGTTCAACAAGCCGATGCTGCTCGCGCTGCTGGGCACGATCGTCGTCGTCGGGTTCTTCTGGGCGGCCTTCGGCCGCGCCAAGGTGGTGCCGGGCAAGCTGCAGATGGTCGGCGAGGCGGGCTACGACTTCGTGCGCCGCGGCATCGTCTACGAGGCCCTGGGCAAGAAGGAGGGCGACAAGTACGTCCCCCTCATGGTCTCGCTGTTCTTCTTCGTATGGATCCTGAACCTCTGGTCCATCATCCCGGTCGCGCAGTTCCCGGTGTCCTCGATCATCGCCTACCCGGTGGCGCTGGCCGCGATCGTCTACATCCTCTGGATGAGCGTGACCTTCAAGCGCCACGGCTTCGTCGGCGGCCTGAAGAACATCACCGGTTACGACAAGTCGCTGGGCGGCGTGCTGCCGCTGGTCATGGCTCTGGAGTTCCTCTCCAACGTGTTCGTGCGGCCGTTCACCCACGCGGTCCGGCTCTTCGCCAACATGTTCGCAGGCCACGTCCTGCTGCTGATCTTCACCATCGCCAGCTGGTACCTGCTCAACGGGATCGGCATCGCCTACGCCGGTGTCTCGTTCGTCCTGGTGATCCTGCTGACCGCGCTGGAGCTGTTCATCCAGGCCCTGCAGGCGTACGTCTTCGTCCTCCTGGCCTGCAGCTACCTCCAGGGCGCGCTCGCCGAGCACCACTGAGCCCGAGCAGCCACCCCCAGACCCCACTAGCCGTCCGGTGGCCAACCCCCACCGGTCCGTGAAAGAGAAGGAAGAAACGGCATGTCCGCTCTCCAGACCCTCGCCGCAGTCAACATCCAGGGCAACCTCGGTGCCATCGGCTACGGCCTTGCGGCGATCGGCCCCGGCGTCGGCATCGGCATCATCTTCGGTAACGGCACCCAGGCCATGGCCCGTCAGCCCGAGGCCGCCGGTCTGATCCGCGCCAACCAGATCCTCGGCTTCGTCTTCTGTGAGGCGCTCGCCCTGATCGGTCTGGTCATGCCGTTCGTCTACCCGGTCGACTGACCTAGGCGTACGAACAGCCGATTCCGACGAAAGGCACTGATGTGAACGCCCTGGTACAGCTGGCGTCCGAGGGGGAGGCCGAGAACCCCCTCCTCCCGCCGATCCCAGAGCTTGTCATCGGCCTGATCGCCTTCGCTATCGTCCTCTTCTTCCTCGCCAAGAAGCTCCTCCCGAACATCAACAAGGTTCTGGACGAGCGCCGTGAGGCGATCGAGGGCGGCATGGAGAAGGCCGAGGCCGCCCAGGCCGAGGCGCAGCAGGTTCTCGAGGACTACCGGGCCCAGCTCGCCGACGCCCGTCACGAGGCCGCCCGGATGCGCCAGGAGGCGCAGGAGCAGGGCGCCGCGCTCATCGCCGAGATGCGCGCCGAGGGGCAGCGGCAGCGCGAGGAGATCGTCGCCGCCGGTCACGCCCAGATCGAGGCCGACCGCAAGCAGGCCGCCGCCACGCTCCGCCAGGACGTGGGCAAGCTCGCCACCGACCTGGCCGGCAAGCTCGTCGGCGAGGCGCTTGAGGACTCCGCCCGGCAGGGCCGGGTCATCGACCGATTCCTCGACGAGCTCGAGGCGAAGGCCGAGGAGAAGGTCGAGGCCGCCCGATGATGGGAGCCAGCCGCGAGGCACTGGCCGCCGCACGCGAGCGCTTCAACGCGCTGACGGACAACACCTCCGTCGACGCGGCGAAGCTCGCCGAGGAGCTGGCCTCCGTCACCACGCTGCTCGACCGCGAGGTGTCGCTGCGCCGGGTCCTCACCGACCCGGCGCAGACCGGCGAGGCCAAGGCCGAGCTGGTCGCGCGGCTGCTGGGCACCCAGGTGGGCGGCGAGGCCGTCGACCTGGTCTCCGGCATGGTCCGGTCCCGCTGGTCGCAGTCGCGCGACCTGGTGGACGCGCTCGAGGAGCTGTCGGCCAGCGCCGACCTGGTGTCCGCGCAGCGCCGCGGCACCCTCGACGACGTCGAGGACGAGCTGTTCCGGTTCTCCCGGATCGTCGCCTCCTCGACCGAGCTGCGGGCCGCGCTGACCGATCGCGCGGTGAGCGGTGAGGCCAAGGCCGAGCTGCTGCGCAGGCTGCTGGGCGGCCGGGCCAACCCGGTGACCGAGCGACTCGTGGTCCGCCTTGTGGCTCAGCCGCGTGGCCGTAGCCTGGAAGCGGGCCTCACCGCCCTCTCCAAGCTGGCCGCGGAGCGTCGCGACCGGGTGGTCGCCGTGGTCACCTCGGCGGTTCCGCTCAGCGACCGGCAGCGGGAGCGGCTGGGCGCGGCCCTGGCCAAGATCTACGGCCGTCGGGTGCACCTGAACCTGGACGTGGACCCCGAGGTCCACGGCGGAGTGCTGGTGCGCATCGGCGACGAGATCATCAACGGCACCATCGCGGACCGTCTCGCAGAGGCGTCGCGGCGGATGGCCGGCTGACGCAGCCACCAACTCAACAAGCATGTAAGCGGCCCGAGTTGGGCCGACGCAGTCCTGGGGGCCCGCGGCGCATCGCCGCGGGGGCAGGCCCCAGACCCCCCAGAAACACTTCGGGCCCAACAAGGAGAGCAGGGAACCCAGATGGCGGAGCTCACGATCCGGCCGGAGGAGATCCGGGACGCGCTGGAGAACTTTGTCCAGGCGTACAAGCCGGACGCGGCCTCGCGCGAGGAGGTCGGTACGGTCAGCGTTGCCGGCGACGGCATCGCGAAGGTCGAGGGTCTGCCCTCGGCCATGGCGAACGAGCTGCTGAAGTTCGAAGACGGGACGCTCGGTCTCGCCCTCAACCTCGAGGAGCGCGAGATCGGTGCGATCATCCTCGGCGAGTTCAGCGGCATCGAGGAGGGTCAGCCGGTGCAGCGCACCGGTGAGGTCCTCTCCGTCGCCGTAGGCGAGGGCTACCTGGGTCGCGTCGTCGACCCGCTCGGCAACCCGATCGACGGCCTCGGCGAGATCGAGACCGAGGGCCGCCGTGCGCTGGAGCTCCAGGCTCCCGGCGTCATGGCCCGTAAGTCGGTTCACGAGCCGATGGAGACCGGCCTCAAGGCCGTCGACGCGATGACCCCGATCGGCCGCGGCCAGCGCCAGCTGATCATCGGTGACCGCCAGACCGGCAAGACCGCCCTGGCGATCGACACGATCATCAACCAGCGCGACAACTGGCGTTCCGGCGACCCGGACAAGCAGGTCCGCTGCATCTACGTCGCCGTCGGTCAGAAGGGCTCCACCATCGCGTCCGTGCGCGGCGCGCTGGAGGAGGCCGGCGCCCTGGAGTACACGACGATCGTCGCGGCTCCGGCGTCCGACCCGGCCGGCTTCAAGTACCTCGCCCCGTACACCGGCTCGGCCATCGGCCAGCACTGGATGTACCAGGGCAAGCACGTTCTGATCGTCTTCGACGACCTCTCGAAGCAGGCCGACGCCTACCGCGCCGTGTCCCTGCTGCTGCGCCGCCCGCCGGGCCGTGAGGCCTACCCGGGTGACGTCTTCTACCTGCACTCCCGGCTCCTGGAGCGCTGCGCCAAGCTCTCCGACGAGATGGGCAAGGGCTCGATGACCGGTCTGCCGATCGTCGAGACCAAGGCGAACGACGTCTCGGCGTTCATCCCGACCAACGTCATCTCCATCACCGACGGCCAGTGCTTCCTGGAGTCCGACCTGTTCAACGCGGGCCAGCGCCCGGCGCTGAACGTCGGTATCTCGGTCTCCCGTGTCGGTGGCTCCGCCCAGCACAAGGCCATGCGTCAGGTCTCCGGTCGCCTCCGTGTCGACCTGGCCCAGTACCGCGAGCTGGAGGCGTTCGCCGCCTTCGGTTCCGACCTGGACGCGGCCTCGAAGTCGGCGCTGGAGCGCGGTAAGCGCATGGTCGAGCTGCTGAAGCAGGGCCAGTACGCCCCGTACTCCACCGAGGACCAGGTCGTCTCCATCTGGGCCGGCACCACCGGCAAGATGGACGACGTTCCGGTCGAGGACATCCGCCGCTTCGAGCGCGAGCTGCTGGACTACCTGCACCGCGAGCACAAGGGCCTGATGACCTCCATCCGCGAGGGCGCCAAGATGTCGGACGACACCCTGCAGGCCGTCGCCGACGCCATCGCCTCCTTCAAGCGGCAGTTCGAGACCTCGGACGGCAAGCTGCTGGGTGAGGGCTGAGCATGGGCGCCCAGCTTCGGGTCTACAAGCGCCGCATCAAGACCATCACCGCCACCAAGAAGATCACCAAGGCGATGGAGATGATCGCCGCGTCGCGGATCGTCAAGGCGCAGCGCAAGGTCGCCGCCTCGACCCCGTACGCGACCGAGCTGACCCGCGCGGTGACCGCGGTGGCGACCGGTTCCACCACCAAGCACCCGCTGACCACTGAGGCGGAGGCCCCGACCCGGGCCGCGGTGCTGCTCATCACGAGCGACCGCGGTCTGGCCGGCGGCTACTCCTCCAACGCCATCAAGGCGGCCGAGCAGCTCACCGAGCGGCTCGTCGCCGAGGGCAAGGAGGTCGTCAACTACGTCGTCGGGCGCAAGGGTGTGGCGTACTTCAGCTTCCGTGGCCGTGCGATCACGGAGTCGTGGACCGGCTTCACCGACAACCCGTCGTACGCGGACGCCAAGGCGATCGGCGCCCCGCTCATCGAGGCCGTGACCAAGGAGACCGCCGAGGGCGGTGTCGACGAGCTGCACATCGTCTTCACCGAGTTCGTCTCGATGCTGACGCAGGCGCCGACCGACGGTCGGCTGCTGCCGCTCAGCCTCGACGAGTCCAAGGCGGAGACGGAGACGGAGAAGAAGGGCGAGCTGCTGCCGCTGTTCGACTTCGAGCCGTCGGCCGAGGACGTCCTCGACGCTCTGCTGCCCCGGTACGTCGAAAGCCGCATCTACAACGCCCTGCTGCAGTCGGCCGCCTCCGAGCACGCCGCCCGCCGCCGGGCGATGAAGTCGGCGACCGACAACGCCGAGGAGCTCATCAAGTCGCTCACGCGGCTTGCCAACGCGGCCCGCCAGGCCGACATCACCCAGGAAATCAGCGAGATCGTCGGTGGCGCCAGCGCCCTGGCCGACGCGACCGCGGGGAGTGACTGAGAGTTATGACCACCACTGTTGAGACGGCCGTCGCCACGGGCCGCGTCGCCCGGGTCATCGGCCCGGTCGTCGACGTGGAGTTCCCCGTCGACGCGATGCCGGAGATCTACAACGCCCTGACCGTCGAGGTCGCCGACCCGGCCGAGGAGGGCAAGAAGAAGACGCTGACCCTCGAGGTCGCGCAGCACCTCGGTGAGGGCGTCGTCCGCGCCATCTCCATGCAGCCCACCGACGGTCTGGTGCGCCAGGCCGTGGTGACCGACACCGGCGACGGCATCACCGTCCCGGTCGGTGACTTCACCAAGGGCAAGGTGTTCAACACCCTCGGTGAGGTGCTGAACGTCCCGGAGACGAACGGCCAGGAGTCCGAGCGCTGGGCGATCCACCGCAAGGCCCCGAAGTTCGAGGACCTCGAGTCCAAGACCGAGATGTTCGAGACCGGCCTGAAGGTCGTCGACCTTCTCACCCCGTACGTCAAGGGTGGAAAGATCGGTCTGTTCGGTGGCGCGGGTGTGGGCAAGACCGTCCTCATCCAGGAAATGATCATGCGTGTGGCCAAGCTGCACGAGGGTGTTTCCGTGTTCGCCGGTGTCGGTGAGCGCACCCGTGAGGGCAACGACCTCATCCAGGAGATGGAGGAGTCCGGCGTTCTCGACAAGACCGCGCTGGTCTTCGGCCAGATGGACGAGCCCCCGGGCACCCGTCTGCGCGTCGCCCTGGCCGGTCTGACCATGGCGGAGTACTTCCGCGATGTGCAGAAGCAGGACGTGCTGTTCTTCATCGACAACATCTTCCGCTTCACCCAGGCCGGTTCCGAGGTGTCCACCCTGCTCGGCCGCATGCCGTCCGCGGTGGGTTACCAGCCGAACCTGGCCGACGAGATGGGTCTGCTCCAGGAGCGCATCACCTCGACCCGTGGTCACTCGATCACCTCGATGCAGGCGATCTACGTCCCCGCGGACGACCTGACCGACCCGGCGCCGGCGACCACCTTCGCCCACCTGGACGCGACCACCGTTCTGTCGCGTCCGATCTCGGAGAAGGGCATCTACCCGGCGGTGGACCCGCTGGACTCCACCTCCCGGATCCTGGACCCGCGCTACATCTCGCAGGACCACTACGACGCGGCCTCCCGCGTCAAGGGCATCCTGCAGAAGTACAAGGACCTCCAGGACATCATCGCCATCCTCGGCATCGACGAGCTCGGCGAGGAGGACAAGCTGGTCGTCCACCGCGCCCGTCGTGTGGAGCGCTTCCTGTCGCAGAACACCCACGCGGCGAAGCAGTTCACCGGTGTCGACGGTTCGGACGTTCCGCTGGACGAGTCCATCGCGGCGTTCAACGCCATCTGCGACGGTGAGTTCGACCACTTCCCGGAGCAGGCCTTCTTCATGTGCGGTGGCCTTGAGGACCTCAAGAAGAACGCCAAGGAGCTGGGCGTCTCCTAAGGTCCGGTGCTCCCCGACCTCGTGTTCGGGGAGCCCTGAGCCTGCGTGAGAGGGGCGGGCCGCGTCCCGCCCCTCTCCGTACGCCCGTTATTCTTTGACCCAACACCCGTCATGTCCGGCGGGTGGAGACCCGAGGAGCCACGTTGGCTGCTGAGCTGCACGTCGAGCTGGTCGCGGCGGACCGGAGTGTCTGGTCCGGCGAGGCCACCTTGGTCATCGCGCGCACCACATCGGGTGACATCGGCGTCATGCCCGGCCACCAGCCGCTGCTCGGTGTGCTGGAGTCCGGCCCGGTGACCATCCGTACCGGCGACGGCGGGACCGTCGTCGCCGCGGTGCACGGTGGCTTCATCTCGTTCGCGGACGACAAGCTCTCGCTGCTCGCGGAGATCGCGGAGCTGTCCGACGAGATCGATGTCGAGCGCGCGGAGCGGGCGCTGGAGCGAGCCAAGTCGGAGGCGGACGCCGCCGCCGAGCGGCGCGCCGAGGTTCGCCTGGTCGCCGCGACGGGCGAGCGCTGAGCCCGCCGCTGACAGTCCAGATCCTCAGCCGCGGATCGCGCTGGAATTCTCCAGGGCGGTCCGCGGCTGAGGCGATATACAGGTGCGGTTTTTCCGGATGACGCGAGGAGGTCGGTGAAGATGGTCCTCGCTCTGCTCGTGAGCGGCGTGGTCGTCGCGCTCGTACTGGTGGGACTCTTCGTCTTCGGCCTGCGGCGACGGCTGATCCAGCGGTCCGGCGGGACGTTCGACTGCAGTCTGCGCTGGAACGCCCCGGAGGCCGACTCCGACCCCAGCGGCAAGGGCTGGGTGTACGGGGTCGCGCGCTACAGCGGTGACCGGATCGAGTGGTTCCGCGTCTTCTCCTACGCTCCCCGGCCGCGCCGCGTGCTGGAGCGCTCGTCCATCGAGGTGCTGGAGCGCCGTACGCCCAAGGGCGAGGAAGAGCTCGCACTGCTGTCCGACGCCGTGGTCCTCGCCTGTATGCACAGCGGCACGCGGTTGGAGCTGGCGATGAGCGAGGACGCGCTGACCGGCTTTCTGGCCTGGCTGGAGGCGGCTCCTCCCGGGCAACGCGTCAATGTGGCCTGAAGAAGAAGTGCCTCGCTGGGTGGGGGTACCGGCCCCGAAGGGGGCGCGGGGAACTGCGCGACCGGCCACCACGGGCCCGCAGACGATCGACGACCCGTCGCCGCACGTCCCGTGGGGCTCAGACCTGAGGGGCCCGCGGCCGGCGTAGACGCATGGAGGCCGGGGAGGCGGGGGCGACACCGCCTCCCCGGCCGGTTTCATGGCCGGGCTTCCGGGTTACCGGAGACCGTCGCTGACGGCGGACGCCAACTCGCCGCCCGCGGTGTCGCCGCTGAACTCCCAGTAGAAGGCGCCGCGCAGGCCCTGGGACTTCACATAGTTCATCTTTCCGGCGATGGTGGCCGGGGTGTCATAGCTCCACCACTCGCTGCCGCAGTGCGCGTACGCGGTGCCGGCGACGGTGCTGCTCGCGGCGCAGCGGTCCTTGAGGTCCTTGTAGTCCTCGATGCCCTGCTCGTACCTGCCGGGCGCCGGTCCGGTGGCCGTGCCGCCGGGCTCCTTCTGGGTGACGCCGGTCCAGCCGCGACCGTAGAAGCCGACCCCGAGGTTGAGCTTGCCGCCCGGCACGCCCTTGGCCTTCAGCTTCTGGATCGCCGCGTCGGAGGTGAAGCCCTGCTGCGGGATGCCGTCGTACGAGGTGAGCGGCGAGTGCGGGGCCGTCGGGCCCTTGGCCGCCCAGGCGCCGAAGAAGTCGTAGGTCATCACGTTGTAGAAGTCGACGTACCGCGCGGCGCCGGCGTAGTCGGCCGCGTCGATCTTGCCGCCGGAGGAGGCGTCCGCGGTGATCGCGGCGGTGACCAGCTTGTTCCCGAACTTGGCGCGCATCGCCTGCGTCATGTTCCGGAACGCCGCCGGGCCGCTGGTGTCGCAGCTCAGACCGCAGGCGTTGGGGTACTCCCAGTCCAGGTCGATGCCGTCGAAGAGACCGGCCCAACGCGGGTCGTTGACCAGGTCGTAGCAGGACTGGGCGAAGGCCGTCGGGTTCTGCGCGGCCTGGCCGAAGCCGCCGGACCAGGTCCAGCCGCCGAAGGACCACAGCACCTTGATGTGCGGGTACTTCGCCTTGAGCTTCTTGAGCTGGTTGAAGTTGCCGCGCAGCGGCTGGTCCCAGGTGTCGGCCTTGCCGTCCACGCTCTCCTCGGCCTTGTACGCCCGGTCGTACGCGGCGTAGCCGTCGCCGATGGTGCACCTGCCGCCCTGGACGTTGCCGAAGGCGTAGTTGATGTGCGTGATCTTCGACGCGGTGCCGCTGCTGACCAGGTTCTTCACGTGGTAGCCGCGGCCGTAGACGCCCCATTCGGTGAAGTAGCCGAGCTTCACCTTGTCACCGGGGCCGGGACCCGGGCCGGGGTCCCCGCCGGTGGTGCGGACGGCGGTGGCGCCGCTGGCGGGGCCGGTCTGGTCGACGGTGTCGCGGGCCCGGACGGTGTAGCTGTAGTCGGTGCCGGCGGTCAGCCCGGTGTCCGTGTACGAGGTGGTGGTGACCGTGGCGACCTTGGTGCCGTCGCGCAGCACGTCGTAGTTCTTGACGCCCTTGTCGTCGGTGGCGGCCGTCCAGCTCAGCTTCACCGAGGTGTCGGCGACACTGCTCGCGGTGGGCGCTCCGGGGGCGGAGGGCGGGGCGTCGCCGGGTGCTGAGCCGCCGTCGCAGGAGGCGCCGTTGAGCGTGCAGCCGCTGGGGGAGCCGGATCCGGTGCCGTTGAAGCCGAAGGTGACGGAGGCGCCGGGGGCCAGGGTGCCGTTCCACCCCTTGTTCCTGGCGGTCCAGTGGCCGCTTCCGCCGGTCACGTCGGCGTCCCAGGAGGAGGTGACGGTGGTGCCGGCGGGAAAGTCCCACTCCACGGTCCAGCCGCTGAGGGTGGTGGTGCCGGTGTTCTTCACCGTCCAGCGCCCCTCGAAGCCGCCACCCCAGTCGGCGGCCTTGGTGTAGGTGGCGGTGGCGGACTCCGCGGCGTGCGCGGGGGCTGCCGAGGCCAGGCCGACGAGGGTCGCCAGGGGGAGGAGAAGCGCGGCGAGGGCCGCGGTCGCTCTGTGCCGTGGGGGTCGTGGGGGTGTGGTGCGTATGGAGGTTCCTGAACTCACGGGTGCTCCTCGTACGGGGGGGTCGGGTAGTACGGGGGAACCTGCGCCGCCCGGTGAGCGAGCGTGTCGTGGGGTGCTCACCGCAGTGTTCAGGGAGCGTAGAAAGGTCTGGACCATCGGTCAAGAGGTCTGGACCAGAGAAACGGAAGGGTCTGCCGGGGCGTCAGCCGCGGCGGATCACAGACCCAACTCCTGTGCCAGCACCGCCGCCTGCACCCGACTGCGCAGCTCCAGCTTGCCCAGCAGTCGGCTGACATGGGTCTTGACGGTGGCCTCCGCCATCACCAACCGGCGCCCGATCTCGGCGTTGGACAGGCCCTGACCCAGGCACACCAGCACCTCGCGCTCACGCCGGGTCAGCACCTCCAACACGGCGGGGTCGGCCGCGGACCGCGTCGCCGGCCGCGGGCGGGCGAACTCGGCGATCAGACGGCGGGTCACGGCCGGGGAGATCAGGCCCTCGCCGCGCGCCACCGTGCGCACCGCCTGGACCAGGTCGGCCGCCTCGCTGTCCTTGAGCAGAAAGCCCGCCGCGCCGGCGCGCAACGCGCCGAAGACGTACTCGTCCAGGTCGAAGGTGGTCAGCACCAGCACATCGGCGACGCCCTCGGAGACCACCTGGCGGGTGGCCGAGACGCCGTCCAGCCGAGGCATCTGGATGTCCATCAGCACCACGTCCGGCCGCAGCTCGCGCGCCAACCGCACCGCCTCCTCGCCGTCGGCGGCCTCGCCCACCACCTCGATGCCGGGGGAGGAGCGCAGGATGAGCACCAGCCCGGCGCGCACGGCGGACTGGTCCTCGGCGACCAGCACGCGCACCGGTCCGGCCGCGGGCTCAGCGGTCTCAGCCGGCTCCGTCATCATCATGGGGTCGTCTCCTCATCCACCGGCAGAACCGCCGTGACCTGCCAACTCCTGCTGTGCCCCGCCGCGGTGGCCACGGGCCCCGCGGTGAACGCGCCGCCCAGCAGCGCCACCCGCTCCTCCATGCCGAGCAGCCCGGAGCCCGAACCGGGCGCCGAGGGGCCGGGCCGGTCGCCGTAGGCGCTGGTGACCTGGACCCGCAGCCCTCCGTCCGCGTGGCCGAGGGTCACCAGCACCTCGCCGGGCCCCGCGTGCTTGACGGCGTTGGTCAACGACTCCTGCACGATGCGGTAGGCGGCCAGCTCCACCGGCGTCGGCAGCGGGGGCGCCGTGGGGGAGCGTTCGTCACACAGGGTGAACTCCAGCCCGCCCGCGGCCTCGCCCGGCCGCCGCACGCCGCCCGAGGCGCTGCGTGCCGCCTCGGCGGTGGTCCGGGCCCGTTCCAGCAGCGCGTCCAGCCCCTCCAGAGTGGGCGCGGCGGCCGGCTCGGCCTCGGCGCCCGCGTCGCGCAGCAGCCCGATCAGCCGACGCATCTCGGCCAGCCCCTGGACGCTGTTCTCCCGGATGACCCCGAGCGCCTCCCGGGTCGCCGTGGGCTCGTCGATGGAGAGCGCGGCGGTGGAGTGGATGGCGATCGCGGAGAGGTGGTTGGCCACCATGTCGTGCAGCTCCCGCGCCATCCGGGCGCGTTCGGCCTGGACCGCCTGGGTGCGGTCCATCTCGGCCAGCAGCGCCGTCTGTTCGGCGCGCAGCTTGGCCGCCTCGGCCGCGTCGCGGTGGTTGCGGATGATCGCGCCGGTCCAGGCCGGGGCCACCGTGAGCACCCCGGTGCCGACGCCGAGGAGCAGCGCCTCGGGCTCGCGGAAGATCGCCAGGGGCACGACGGCCGCCAGCACGGTGAGCAGCTCGGAGGTGCGGGGGAGCCGCCGGGCCAGGGACGGGCTGCCGTACAGCACGGCCGCGTACATGAGGTCGGTGAACATCACCATGTTCGCGATCAGCCCGCGGGTGCACAGATCCAGGGCCAGCGCGAGCGTGCCGATGGTCAGCGCGGTGTGCGGGGCGGTGCGGCGCAGCAGCTCGGCGCCGCACATGGCGAGGAGCGCGACCAGGACGGTCCAGCCGGGCAGCTCCAGCAGCATCGGACCGTTGGTCAGCCCCAGCCCCAGCAGGATCAGCCCGCCGAGCAGCCCGGCAATGGCGATCAGCACGTCGTCGCGGTGGGGGCGGGCGGGGCGGCGCAGCTGCATGCGTCCATCTCAGCACGTCGGACGGGTGCGGACCTCCCCGCGCGGGTGGGTGTGGGGCGCGGGCGGTACATCGAAGGATGCAGTCCGGATTCCTCTACGGAGACGACGCGGCGGGCCGTCGGCCGCGAGACGGTTGGGGGGTGCACGACGGACGAGAGAGTGGGAGGACGGCGTCGTGATCGTCACGCTGATCGTCATCTGCGAGGTCGGCTTCTGGGTGCTGCTGGCCGGTGGCCTGGCGCTGCGCTACCTGGCGAAGATGCCCCGGGCGAGCGTGGCGGTGCTGCTGTGCGAGCCGCTGCTGGAGCTGACGCTGCTGGTGGTGACCGCCGTCGATCTGAAGAACGGCGCCGAGCCGGACTTCAAGCACGGACTCGCCGCGGTCTACATCGGCTTCACCGTCGCCATGGGCCATCGCATGATCAAGTGGGCCGACGTCCGCTTCGCCCACCGCTTCGCCGGCGGCCCGCCGCCGGCCGCGAAGCCGAAGTACGGCCGGGAGCGGATGGCGTACGAGTGGCGGGAGGCCGGCCGCTGGATGCTCGCCTGCGCCATCGCCATCGCGCTGCTCCAGGCCGCCGTCTGGTACGTCGGCGGGGAGGGGGAGACCGGCTCGCTGCGCCAGTGGCAGATCCGGATGCTGTTCGTCATGGGCGTCAACGCGGTCATCGCGCTGAGCTACACCCTGTGGCCCAAGTCCGCCCCACCCTCCGTGACCACCGCGACCGGCTCCGAGGACCGGTCCCGGACGCTCCTCTGACGACGCGCCGCCCGCGGCGGGCGGGACGGCCGGGTGGACGGGGCCGCCCGGCCGTCCGGTGCCCGGCAGCCGGTGGGATCCCGCTCAGCGGTTCTCGCCGGGCACCCAGAGCACGTCCCCGACCTCCTTGTTCGCCGTCCGGGCCAGGATGAACAGCAGGTCGGAGAGGCGGTTGAGGTAGGTGGCGGTGAGCGGGTTCATGGAGTCCTCGTACCGCTCCAGCGCGGCCCAGGTGGAGCGCTCGGCCCGGCGGACCACCGTGCACGCCTGGTGCAGCAGGGCCGCGCCGGGGGTGCCGCCGGGGAGGATGAAGGAGCGCAGCTTCTCCAGGTCGGCCAGGAAGCGGTCGCAGTCCGCCTCCAGCTTGTCGATGTAGGACTGCTCGACCCGCAGCGGCGGGTACTCGGGGTTCTCGACGACCGGGGTGCACAGGTCCGCGCCGACGTCGAACAGGTCGTTCTGCACGCGGGTCAGGACCTCGGCGACCTCGGCGGGCAGCGCGCCCAGCGCGATGGCCACCCCGATCGCGGCGTTGGCCTCGTTCGCGTCGGCGTACGCGGAGATCCGCAGGTCGGTCTTGGCGGTGCGGCTCATGTCGCCGAGGGCCGTGGTGCCCTTGTCCCCGGTTCGCGTGTAGATGCGGGTGAGATTGACCATGCCCCGAGCGTACGCGCGAACTAGGCGCCCGTTCTGCGGAACACCCGTGTGCCGAGCGTCACGGAGGCCAGCGCGAGCGCCGCGGCCACCGCCAGGCCCAGGGCGACCTTCCCGTCCCCGTACGCGCCGACATAGGCGGCACGCACGCCCTCCACCAGGTAGCGGAACGGCACGAAGTGCGAGACCACGTCGAGCCAGTGCGGGGCCAGCGACATCGGCAGCAGCAGCCCGGAGAGCAGCATCGCGGGCAGGTTGACGGCGTTCACGACGGGGGCGAACTCCTGGGGAGTGGCGACCCGCATGGCCAGCGCGTACGACAGGGCGGCGAGCGAGACGGTCAACGCGCCGACGATCAGGAAGCCGATCAGCACGCCCGGCAGCGGGGCGCGCAGCCCCATCGCGACCGCGACCAGCACCAGCAGCACGGACTGCGCGAAGAGTTGGACGACGTCCTTGAGCACCCGGCCGAGCAGCAGCGCCAGCCGGCTGACCGGGGTGACCCGCATCCGCTCGATGATCCCGAGCTGCTTCTCGATGAGGATGCCGAAGCCGGCGAAGGCGGCGCTGAACAGCCCGAGCTGGACCAGCAGGCCGGGCACCAGGGTCTGCCAGGCGTCACCCCGGCCGCCGAGGTCGACCCGCTTGAGCAGCGGGCCGAACAGCACCAGGAAGAGCAGCGGTTGCAGCAGCCCGAAGACCAGGCCCAGCCTGGACCGCAGGGCCTGCCGCAGATAGCGGCCGAAGATCAGGCCGGTGTCGGAGACGACAGGGGACATGGGTGGGTTCCTCCGTGGGGCCGGGCCGGTCAGACCGCGACCGGGGCGGCCGGGGCGTCCGGCGTGGCACCGCGTCCGGTGATGGCGATGAAGGTGTCCTGCAGGCTGGCGTCGGGCGAGCCGCCGTACGCCTCCTTGAGCGCGGCGGCGGTGCCCTCGGCGGCGATCCGGCCGCCGTCGACCACGACCAGCCGGTCGGCGAGGGCGTCCGCCTCGTCGAGGTAGTGGGTGGTGAGGAAGACGGTCGTGCCCCGCTCGGCGCGGACGCGGCGGATCAGGTCCCACAGGTCCGCCCGACTGCCGGGGTCCAGGCCGGTGGTGGGTTCGTCGAGGAAGAGCACCTCGGGCCGGTGGATGAGGGCCATGGCGATGTCCAGCCGGCGGCGCTGGCCGCCGGAGAGGGCGGAGCACCTCCGGTCCAGCAGCCCGGTCAGGTCCAGCTCGGCGGCGAGCTCCTCGGCGCGGGCGGCGGCCGTGGCCTTGGAGAGCCGGTACAGCCGCCCCTGGGTGGTGAGTTCCTCGCGCACCGACACGGCCGGGTCCACGCCCCCGGACTGGGCGACGTATCCGATCCTCCGGCGGACGCCGGCCGGATCGCGGGCCAGGTCGCAGCCGGCGACGGTGGCGCTGCCGCCGGTCGGCGGCAGCAGCGTGGTGAGCATCCGCAGGGTCGTGGTCTTACCGGCCCCGTTGGGGCCGAGGAAGCCGAGGATCTCGCCGCGCTCGACGGTGAGATCGACGGAGCGCACGGCCTCGACGGGGCCGCGCCTGGTCTGGAAGGTCCGGGCGAGCCCGGTGGTGACGACGCTGGGTCGGTTCGGCATGGCGCCAGAAAAACATAGCCACTTAAAAATTGCAATGACTACAAAAATTGAGCGAGCCCATCGAAGCTAGGATGGGGACATGGACGGCAGGGCACAGGCGGCGGCACCGCGCACCGAGGGGCTGCGGGAGCGGAAGAAGCGACAGACCCGGCAGCACATCTCGGACGTGGCCACGGGGCTGTTCCTGGAGCGCGGCTTCGACGCGGTGACCATCGCCGAGATCGCCGACGCCGCCGACGTGTCGGTCAACACCGTCTACAACTACTTCCCGGCCAAGGAGGACCTCTTCTTCGACCGCCAGGACGAGCAGGTCAACCGGCTCTCGCGGGCCATCGAGGGGCGTGAGGTCGGCGAGTCCGCCGCCCACGCGGTGCTGCGGGCCCTGCGCACCAGCCTGGAGGAGGGCACCGCCGACGGCCTCAACCCGGGCTTCCGGCGCTTCATGGAGGTCATCAGGGAGTCCACCGCGCTGAGCGCCCGGATCCTGACGATGCAGGAGCTGATCTGCCAGGCCGTGGGACGCACGCTGCGCGAGGAGACCGGCGCCGACGAGGACGACCCGCTGCCGATGCTCATCGCCAGTCAGCTGTCCTGGGTCTCCAGCGTCGTGGTCAACGGGGTGCTGCGGCTGGTGGCGGCCGGCGGGGAGCCCGAGGAGGTGGCCCGCACCGTCCTCGGCACGCTGGACACCGTCGAGTCGCTGCTGGGCGAGCGCACCCTCAACTATGCGGTGAAGAACACACCGTGACGCGCCTTACTTAGGGCTGCACGGGGCCCGGACGGGCACTAGGGTCCGGCACATACGTCGAGGAGAGGGTGTGTGTCGTGGCGAAGAAGCTCGCCGTCATCGGGGCCGGACTCATGGGGTCCGGTATCGCTCAGGTCTCGGCCCAGGCCGGGTACGAGGTCGTGCTGCGTGATGTCACGGACGAGGCCCTCGCGCGGGGGAAGAGCGGTATCGAGGCGTCCTACGAGAAGTTCGTCTCCAAGGGCAAGCTGACCGCCGAGGACGCCACCCAGGCCCTGGCCCGCATCACCACCACGACCGACCTCGACGCCGCCGCCGACGCCGACATCGTGGTCGAGGCCGTCTTCGAGAAGATCGAGATCAAGCGGGAGATCTTCCGCACCCTGGACGGGCTGGTCAAGGACGACACCGTACTGGCGTCCAACACCTCCGCGATCCCGATCACCAAGATCGCGGCCGCCACCAGCCGCCCGGAGCGGGTGGTGGGCACCCACTTCTTCTCGCCGGTGCCGATGATGCAGCTCTGCGAGCTGGTGCGCGGCTACAAGACCAGCGACGAGACGCTGGCCCGGGCCCGCGCCTTCGCCGAGGAGGTCGGCAAGACCTGCATCGTCGTCAACCGCGACGTGGCGGGGTTCGTCACCACCCGACTGATCATCGCCCTGGTCAACGAGGCGGCCAAGCTGTACGAGTCCGGGGTGGCCACCGCCGAGGACATCGACATCGCCTGCAAGCTGGGCTTCGGGCACGCCATGGGCCCGCTGGCCACCACCGACCTGACCGGCGTGGACATCCTGCTGCACGCCGCCGACAACATCTACGCCGAGTCCCAGGACGAGAAGTTCGCGGCGCCGGAGATCATGCGCCGAATGGTCGATGCGGGTGATATCGGCCGCAAGAGCGGGCAGGGCTTCTACCAGCACTGACCGACCGACGGGCGCGGCCCGCGCGTGGCGGGCGTCCGGTGGGCGCCCGCCGCGCGCGGTGCGCGGCCGTATCAGCTGACGCTGACGCAGTATCAGGTCAGCGGCGCGTCCGAACTTCACCCTCGTGGGTGAATTCGGTATCGGTTCGCTTACAGGCGGCAACTTTGCCGTGTGAGAGGCAGTCAGTTCTATAGAACTTTTTGACAACACGCACCACATCAGGGGAGCGCATATGCATATCAGGGGCGACCACGCCGAGCTGGTCGTCGGGGGCCGCCTCGACGTCCGCAGCGCGGCGGACGCCCGTACGGCCCTGCACTCGGCCATCGACGCCGGCCACGGCGACCTGGTGCTCGACCTCACCGAGCTGGACTCCTGGGACGCCACCGGCCTCGGCGTGATCATGGGTGCGCACCGCAGGGCCGGCCGGGCGGGCCGCAGACTCGTGCTGCGCGGTGTGCCGCCCCAGATGCAGCGGCTGCTGGTGGCCACCCGGCTGCACCGCATCCTGGCCATCGAGGGCGGGCTGGAGGCCGAGTCCCTGCCGCGCGTCTGACGGCCGGGCCGCCACGGCGCCCCGGCCGCCGACCCGGGGGACCGCCGACCAGCGGGAGCACGGAGCCTCCCTCACCGGTGCCCCGACACCCGACGGGCCACGGTCCTCGGAGCCCGGGGTGTTCGGGCCGGCCGGCCGCGGAGCCCGGAGCGCTCGGGCCCGCCGGGTCCCGGGCGGGGCCGTCGAGCGGGTCCGCCGACCGGCGGTATGAGCGGTCTCACGCCGCGGACGGACCGACCGGGGTGCCACACGGCCCGTCGCGCTCGGTGGATACTGTGGGAAGTTCTGGGGTTCGGTTCTCCACCGCACACCCACTGCCTTCGGCGGGCACCGGGAGTGAGTGCTGACCAGCCGGGGAGGAACACAGCACGCCACCACGCACCTGGGGGGCTTAGGCCATGGACCCGACGACGATGGGACCCGCGGGACCGGACGAGCACGGTCACGAGGACCCGGCGCCCCGCGCCGGCGACGGCGGCGCCGTACCGCCGCGGGAGCTGACCCCGCCGTCCGGACCCGCCCGCACCACCCAGCTGGTCTCCGGCGATCTGCTGGTCACCGTCAACCCGATCGACGGCAGCGAGATAGAGCCCTGCCCGCCCAGCCGCCGACCCGCGGGCGCGCGCCGACACACCGAGGAGGAGCGGGCCGAGCTGCGCCGCGCCGCCGCCCCGCAGCCGCCCACCGGCCCCGGCGGCCTGCCCGAGCTGCCGACGCTGGAGCGCGAGGAGGAGCGGGAGCGGCTGGTACGACTGCTCTCCCGCGGCCGCTCGGTGCGGCTGACCGGCCCCTCCGGCGCCGGCCGCACCGTGCTGTTGGACGCCGTCGCCGAGGACTGCGCGGAGCTGGCCCCGGACGGCGTGGTGCGACTGACCGGCCACCACCGCACCTCCGCCGACCTGCTGCACGAGCTGTACGCCGCCGTCTACGGCGCGGGCGGCTCCGTCCACCGCCCCGACCGCGAGGAGCTGCTGGCCGCGGTGGCCGACATCGGCGCGGTCGTCGTCCTGGACGACCTGGAGTTCGGCGGCGCGGCCCTGGACGAGTTCCTCGACGCCACGCCCGAGTGCGCCTTCCTGATCTCCGTCACCCCGGACGTTCCGGCACCCTCCGCCGGCTCGCACCTGGAGGAGATGTTCCTCAGCGGGCTGAGTCAGAACGGTTGCCTGGAACTGCTGGAGCAGGCCGCCCGACGCCCGCTCACCGAGGAGGAGGCCGACTGGGCCGCCGACCTGTGGTTCGAGTCCGAGGGCCTGCCGCTGCGCTTCGTCCAGGCCGGGGCGCTGCTGCGGCAACTGGACGAACTGCGGGCCGCGCCCGGCTCCTTCGACAGCTACGGCGACCTCACCAAGGCGCCCGTCCCCGCCCAGACGGCGGAGACCGACGACGCCCACGGCGGCGAGACGGTACCGCTGCCCACCCTGGCCGAGGGCGTCGCCCCGGCCGCCCTGCTGGCCTCCCGGCTCAGCGAGGCCGCCCGCCACGCGCTGCGGTTCGCGGTCGCCCTCGGCGGCGAGCTGCCCCACCAGTCCCATCTGCCCGCCCTGACCGGGGACACCCACGCCGACGCCGCCATCGGCGAACTGCTGGGCTGCGGCCTGATCACCGCCACCGGGCCGCACTACCGGCTCGCCGGCGGCGTGGTCGCCCAGCTGACCGCCGCCGGGTACGCCGAGGAGGCGCCCGAGCACGCGCTCGGCGTCGCCCAGCACTACGCCTGGTGGGCCGGCCACCCCTCGGTCGCCGCCGAGCGCGTCGCCCTGGAGGCGGACGCCGTCCTCGCCACCCTGTCCGCCCTGATCGCCGCTCGGGTGGCCGCGCAGACCAGCGCCGCCGTGCTGCTGGCCCGCACCGCCGCGCCCGCCTTCGCCGGCGCGCTGGCCTGGGGCGCCTGGGAGCGCACCCTGCGGCACGGCCAGGAGGCCGCCCGACTGGCGGGGGAGGTCGCCGAGGAGGCGTACTTCCACCACGAGCTGGGCGTCCTCGCGCTGTGCAGCGGCAACCTGGACCGGGCGCGGGCCGAGCTGGAGGCATCCATCGGCCTGCGTGGCGTGCTCTCCGACCGGCGCGGCGCGGTGGCCGGGCGGCGCGCCCTGGCCCTGGTCGCCGACCGTTCCGGCGGCCCGACGCGACCGGCCCCGGCAGCGCCCGGAGGCACCGCGCCGGGCGAGGAGGTCCCGGACGCCCGCACCGAACAGTCCGCCTCTCCGCCGGGCGGCGTCCCGGCACCACTGCCCGGGGACAACACGACCACGGCGGTCACCTCCGCCCCCCCGCCGCCCAGCGCGGCCCCCACCGGCCTCCCGGGCGGCGCGAGCGGCACGGCCGGCGCGAGCGCCGCCGGCGGCGCGGGCGCTCCCCCAAGCGGCGGCAAGCCGCGGCGTACGCTGCCGTGGATGGCCCTGACCGGCGCCCGGCGGAACCTGGTCGCGGCGGGCGCCGGCGCCCTGCTGGTGGCGGTGCTCGGCACCGTCGTCACCCTGGGCGCCACCTCCGGGAACGAGGACGAGGGCAATCCGGCGAACCCCGGCAAGCCGGGCCAGTCGGCGTCCCAGCAGGACGAGGACGACGGGCTCACCGCCGACGAGCCGGTGCCGGACGGCGGCGACCAGCAGCCGCGGCCCGGCGTCAGCGGTGCCGCCCCGATCCCGTCGGCCTCCGGTGCCTCGCCCTCCGGCAGCGCCGAACCCGGCGACCCCTCGACGAGCGGTGACCCCTCGCCGTCCGGCTCCGACGAGCCCAGCGGATCGCCGAGCCCGACCGGCCGGCCGACCACGCCGACCGACCCGCCGACCACGAGCCCGACGCCGACCAGGACCACCGGCCCCACCCCGACGACGACGCCGCCGACCACCCCGCCGACGACTCCCCCCACGACGCCGCCGACCACCCCGCCGACGACGCCGCCCACCAACCCGCCCAGCACCGCCACCGGCCCCCTCCCCACCACCGCCACCGCCCCCGAGCCGGCCCCGGAAACCCCGACGGCCTGACGCCTCCCCGCAAGCCCGGGCGGGGGCTTTCATTCCGCCGCGACGGCGGGACGCGTGACGCCGGAGTCCGGCGGTGCCGAACAGGGCGCGGCGGGTTGGGGTCCGCTGGCCTCCGGTCGCCGGCGACGGCCAGCGGCTTCATTCCGCCGCGACGGCGGGACGCGTGACGGCGGAGTCCGGCGGTGCCGAACAGGGCGCGGTGCCGAACAAGGCGCGGTGCCGAACAAGGCGCGGTGCCGAACAAGGCATGGAGGGGGCTCGGCCCCCACGCGCGACTCGCCCCCCGCAGGGGAAAAGGCAAGGCCCGGGGCCCCTCAAGGGGTGCCCCGGGCCGGGAAGCCGTGGGTCAGAACAGGCGCAGCTTGTCGTCTTCCACGCCGCGCAACGCGTCGTAGTCGAGGACGACGCACCCGATGCCCCGGTCCGTCGCGAGGACGCGGGCCTGGGGCTTGATCTCCTGGGCGGCGAAGACGCCCTTGACGGGGGCGAGGTGCGGGTCGCGGTTGAGGAGCTCGAGATAGCGGGTGAGCTGCTCGACGCCGTCGATCTCTCCGCGGCGCTTGATCTCGACGGCGACGGTCGCCCCGTCGGCGTCCCGGCAGAGAATGTCCACGGGGCCAATGGCAGTGGGGTATTCACGCCGAATAAGCGTCCAGCCATCGCCAAGTGTCTCGATCCGATCGGCGAGCAGCTCCTGAAGGTGCGCTTCCACGCCGTCTTTGATCAGTCCGGGGTCCACCCCGAGCTCATGCGAGGAGTCGTGAAGGATCTCCTCCATGGTGATGATGAGCTTCTCGCCCGCCTTGTTCACCACCGTCCAGACACTGCCGTCCCCCTCCTTCAGGGTGCACGGCGGCGACATCCAGTTGAGGGGCTTGTAGGCCCGGTCATCCGCGTGAATGGACACACTGCCGTCGGCCTTGATCAGGATGAGGCGGGGTGCCGACGGGAGGTGGGCGGTGAGCCGGCCCGCGTAGTCCACGGAGCAACGGGCGATGACGAGACGCATGGTGGGCAACGCTACTCGACGGCGGGGGGTCGACGCGATTCGTCCAGCGATCGACCTGTTCGGCCCTGGCTGGTTGTGTGTGCATTCTCCTGGTGCCGGTGCGGTGGCCGAATTAGGGTTGAAGCGGATGGTCGTCGGCTGTGCACCCTGCGTCGCGGCCGTCCGCCCGTCCCTGAGACCCTGTGCTCTGGGGTCGCGAGAGGAGAAACCCCATGTCGCTGGACGTCTCACCGGCCCTCCTCGAACAGGCCGAGCGAGGCGAGGTCGACGAAGCCGCCTTCGTCGACTGCGTCCGGACCTCCCTGCCGTACGCATGGGAGATGATCAGCTCTTTGGTGGCCCAGCTCAAGGTCGACGGCGGTGACTTCGCCGACAACCAGACGCCGCCGCCGGACGAGCAGGCGCGTGGTCAGCTGTTGCGGGCCTTGGCGAGTGATGCGATCCGGGGCGCGCTGCAGCGTCATTTCGGGGTACGACTGGCCTTCCAGAACTGCCATCGGGTGGCGGTCTTCCCCCTGGACGCGTCCGCGGACGAGAGACTCGCCCGCTTCACGTCCATCAGAGGTCAGCTGCTCAACCAGTCCCCCGAACTGCGCGACTGCTGACAGCCGTCGGCTGCCGCTCCGCGAGCGGGGAGGTGCTTGAGGTCAGGAGCGGCAGCACGCGCCGAGACCCACCGGGCGGGTCCCAGCGGCGCGGGGCCCGGCACGACGCGCCGTGGCGGGCGCCGTCAGCCGAGGAGCGGCAGCACCTCGTGCCCCAGCCGCCGTACGTTCTCCTCCGTGGTCGCCAGATCGCCCGAACCCTCCACCAACAGCGCGAAGCGCCGGATTCCGGTGCGCTCGGCGGTCGCCGCGAGCCGGTCGGCGCACAGCCGGGGTGGGCCCACCGGATGCAGCCGGCAGAGCAGTTCGGCGTATCCGTGCGGATCCCGCATCCGCCGCTGCCGGCCGTCGATCGTGCGGTGCGCGGCCAGCCCCTGGCGTAACCAGCCGGGCATCGCCTTGAGGAGCACCTCGGCCGCCTCCGGGCGGCCGTCCGCGATCTGCGCCACCCCGGCCGAGATGTGCTCCGTCGCCCCGACCGACTCCGGAGGGTGACCGGCGGCCAGCGCGCACTCCCGCCACAGCGCCACCATCTCCGCCTTCTCCTCGTCCCCGCTGTGCATCCCCAGCAGCATCGGCAGCCCGCGCTCGGCGGCGAGCCGCACGCTGCCGGGCGAGGTGCAGGCCACCACGACGCCGGGGCCGGTGGAGCCGGGCCCGTCCAGCCCCTCGCGGGGGCGCGGCACCACCGGCACCTCGCGGAAGCGGAACCGCTCGCCGTCCGCCCCGACGCACGGCTCGCGCAGCCAGCGCAGCAGCAGGTCGAGCGACTCCGGGAAGTCCTTCTCGTACGCGGCGAGTCCGGCGCCGAAGACCTCAAGGTCCACCCATGGGCCGCCGCGGCCGACACCGAGGGTGAAGCGGCCGCCGGACAACAGGTGTAGCAGCGCGGCCTGTTCGCCCAGGGCGACGGGGTGCGCGGTGGGCAGCACGCTGATCGCGGTGCCCACGGATATCCGCCGGGTGCGGCCGAGGAGCAGCGCCGCCAGCGTGACGGCGGACGGGCAGACGCCGTAGGGAACGAAGTGGTGCTCGGCGAGCCAGACGGCGTCCAGGCCGGACGCCTCGGCGGTCTCGGCGGACCGCACCGCACGGTGCAGCGCCTCGCCCTGTCCCTGGCCGGGGAATTGGGCGGCCAGGATGAAAGCCCCCACGCGCATGTCGCTCTCCGCCTCTCTCGCGGTTCTCGGCTTGGCCCCGGATGCTCGACCCCTCACCGGCAATAACGCCTGACACGTGCCAAAGGCACGGCCTGGCAAGAATTTTTGGATGATGATCGGAGAGTGGCTGTGGATAACGCGTACCCCGCAGCGTGACGGTGACGCGTAACCTGGTGACAGTCCGTGGCTTCACCGTCCGACGACGCCCGAGGTATCCCATGTCCCCACGCCGAAATCGCCCGCAGGGCGGCGGCCTGCCCGCCGCCCGCGCCGCCGAGCCGTCCGAGCCGACGGAGCGCTACGGGCTGGAGCGGACCGAGACGTGGCAGGGCGAGGAGTGGATGGTCCGGCAGGTCGGCGGCTTCGCCGCGGCCAAGTACTACCGCTGCCCCGGCTGCGACCAGGAGATCCCGCCGGGGGTGCCGCATGTGGTGGCCTGGCGTGGCGACGGCGGCGCCGACGACCGCCGGCACTGGCACAAGGCGTGCTGGAACGCGCGAGACCGCCGGAGCGCGCGGCTCCAGCGGTCTCGAAGTGCCCCGAGGTACTGAGCTCCCGGGGCGGCGGCCGAGGGTGCCGGGCCGCGTCGGCGGGGATCAGACGTCGCGCTTGTTCAGCAGCGCGTAGGCGCAGGCCATGACGGCCGCGGTCACCCCGGTGATGATCCACAGCGGATCCCAGCCGGAGGGGCCGGTGTCGGAGACGGTGTTGGCGTACATCACGCCCAGCTGGTTGGGGATCGAGTACTCCAGCATGGCGTCCCGGAGGTCCGTGAGCCCCTCGCCCTGCATGAAGATCGCGAGCACCAGCGGCAGCAGCACCACGCCGATCATGATGGTGATCGCGCCGGCGGAGTGCCGGATCAGCGCGCCCACGGCGAGCGCCAGCAGGCCCAGCATGGCCACGTAGAGCCCGATGCCGACCGTCGCCTTGAACCAGTCCTCACCGGTCGACTCGCCAGCGCCCTCCATGCTGCCGAGCATGGAGTCGTTGATCAGCGCGGCCAGGAAGGCCGTGGCGGTGGTGATCGAGAAGGCGACCAGGAAGAAGACGATCGCCTTGGCGGTCAGCACCCGGGACCGGCTGGGGCAGGCGGTGAGCGTGGTGCGGATCATCCCGGTGCCGTACTCCGAGGCGATCACCAGCACCCCGAGCGTGATCACGCAGAGCAGGCCGAGCAGCACCCCGACGAAGCCGATGCCCAGCGGCGACTCTCCCTCCAGATTGGCGTCGCTGTCGGCGACGACCGCCGCGGTGGCGAAGTCGACGCCGACCACCAGCAGGATCATCACGCCCAGCGTCCACATGGTCGAGCGGACCGACTTGATCTTGGTCCACTCGGAGGCGAGGGCGTCGCCGAGGTGGGCGCGGCGGATCGGGATCGCCGAGACGTAGCCGCCCATCGGCGCCGCGCCCTGCCCCATGGCCTGCGGCGCACCCTGCGGCATGGCGTGCGGCATGGCCTGCGGGGCGCCCTGCGGCGGCATGGCCTGCATGCCCTGCTGCGGCGGCATGCCCTGCGGCGGGGTGCCGTGCGGGGGCACCGGCGCCGCTCCGGGCGGTGCCGGCACCGGAGCCGGGGCCTGGGCCGGCTGCTGCTGGTACGGGGTCGTCATCGGGCGTCCTCGTTGTCGCGCTTGTTCAGATCGGCGGGGGCTGCGGGGGCGGCGGGCGCGGCCTGGGCGGGTGCCGGCGGCGCGGCGGGGACCTGGGCCGCAGGCGGGGCCGGGGGAGCGGCGGGCGCCGCGGCCTGGGCCGGCTGCGCGTACGGGTGCGGCGCCTGGCCCGGCGCGGCCGCGTAGGGGTTCGGCGCCTGGCCGCCCGGCGCCGGCGGGTAGCCGCCCTGCCCCGGCGGGGGCGGCGGGGTGAACGCGGGGAGCACCTGCGGCGGCACCGGCCCGGGCTGCTGGACGGGGGCGTAGGGATCCGGCTGCGGCTGGAGCCCGGCCCGCTGGTCGACGGTGGAGCGGTAGTCGACGGCGCCCTGCGTCATCCGCATGTACGCCTCCTCCAGCGACGCCTGGTGCGGGGAGAGCTCCCACAGCCGCACATCCGCCTGGTGTGCCAGGTCGCTGATGCGCGGCAGCGGCAGCCCGGTGACCCGCAGCGCGCCGTCCTGCTCCGGAAGCACCTGGCCGCCCGCCTCGCTCAGCGCCGCGGTCAGCTTCTCGCGCTGCTCCGGCTGCTGGTCGGGCACCCGCACCCGGGCGAAGTCCGCCGAGTTGTGGGAGATGAAGTCCTTGACGCTCATGTCGGCGAGCAGCTGCCCGCGGCCGATCACGATCAGGTGGTCGGCGGTGAGCGCCATCTCGCTCATCAGGTGGCTGGAGACGAAGACGGTGCGCCCCTCGGCCGCCAGCTGCCGCATCAGGTTGCGGACCCACAGGATGCCCTCGGGGTCCAGGCCGTTGACCGGCTCGTCGAACAGCAGCACCTGCGGGTCGCCCAGCAGCGCCGCGGCGATGCCCAGCCGCTGGCCCATGCCCAGCGAGAAGCCCTTGGAGCGCTTGCGTGCCACGTTCTGCAGGCCGACGACGCCCAGCACCTCGTCCACCCGGCGGGCCGGGATGCCGGCCAGCTGTGCCAGGGACACCAGGTGCTGGCGCGCGCTGCGGCCGCCGTGCACGGCCTTGGCGTCGAGGAGCGCGCCGACCTGGCGCGGGGCGTTCGGCAGCCGACGGAACGGATAGCCGCCCACAGTGACCTGACCGGAGGTCGGCTCGTCCAGGCCCAGGATCATGCGCATCGTGGTCGACTTGCCGGAGCCGTTCGGCCCCAGGAAGCCGGTGACGGCTCCGGGCCGCACCTGGAACGACAGGTTGTACACGGCCGTCTTGTCGCCGTAGCGCTTCGTCAGGCCGACTGCCTCGATCATTCTCCGCCCTTCGCGAATGGCTCAGGGCAGACGCCCCGGTGAGGGTTAGGAGGATAGCCCCGTGTTGACGGTTCCCGTCATGGCCCTGTCGTGAGCAGATCGTAACTACGAGGCCAGAGCTCACCCCGGGTGTCGGCGTAGTCGTCCAGGGTCGGTTGGGGCAGCAGCCAGCCCTCCTCGCGGAGGATCCGGGTCCCCGCGGCCCGCACCGCCGCGTCCCCGCGCACCCGCGCCACCCAGCGCTCCGGGTCCGGGCCGAGCAGCTCCCGCAGTCGCGCCGAGTCGGCCAGCAGCGCGGTCAGCAGGGCGTGCTGTTCCCCGCCGCCGTGCCGCGGCCTTCCGTCGGGCCCCGCGAGCACTCCGCGCACGCTGGCGTAGAGATACGCCCCGCCGAGCCGCTCGCCGCCGGGCAGCGCCATGGGGAAGTCCGTTCCCGGCAGCAGCAGCCGTCGGTAGTTGGCGGCGCTCTCGCTGGCGTCCACGGCCTGGAGCTGCGCGGTGTCGGGCCAGCACAGCACGAGGTCGCTCACCACCCGCGGATCCGCGTACGGCGCGGCCGCCACATACCCCGAGATGCTGATGTGCCCGGTCACCCCGACGCCGATGCCGCGCACCCGGGCCCGCAGCATGGGCAGCGCGGTGGCCCCGCCGAGCCGGGCGAGCTTGGCGCGCAGTTGCGCGGGGGAGCCGTTGGAGCCGACGGTCAGCAGCGGATGACGGGCGCCGGTGGGCGGCTGGCCGAGCCGGGTCAGCACCGCGTCCAGCGGCTCCTCCACCCCGTCCGAGGCCCCGCCCGGCGCCCCGTCCGATGTCCCGCCCGGTGCCCCGTCCGACGTCCTGTCCGGTGTCGCGTCCGAGGCCCCGGCCGATCTCCTACCCGGTGCGGCGTCCGGGAGCCTGTCCGGTGGGGCGTCCGGCGCACCGGCGGGGCACAGCACCCGCCAGCTCCCCAGCCGGCCCGGGGTCGGCCGGAGCGGCCACAGCTCGTTCCCGTACAGCAGCACGGGCTCCACGATGGTGCGGCCGGGGTAGGTCAGCGGCCGCTCGTACGGCAGCTCGGCGAAGCCGAGCGCCTCCAGGGTGCGGTCGGTCACGACATACGACCCTAGCGCCGCTAGGCGTCCCGCTTCCGCAGCAGCGCGAATCCCGCCGCGAGCGCCGCCACCACCCACAGCGCCATGATCGCGAACCCGCCCCACGGCCCGTACGGGGCGTCGTCCTCGACCGTGACCACCTGCATGATCTTCTGGCCCGCCTGGTCCGGGAGGTAGGCGCCGACCTCCCTGGTCGCCGAGACGTTGCCGAGGATGTTGGAGACCAGGAAGAAGAAGGGCATCAGCACGCCGAGGGAGAGCATCGGACTGCGCAGCATGGTGGCCACGCCCATGGAGAAGACCGTGATCAGCGTCATGTACAGGCCGCCGCCGACGACCGCGCGCAGCACCCCGGGGTCGCGCGGCTGCGCCGCGTACGGGCCCAACATCGCCTGACCGACGAAGAAGGTGATGAAGCTCGTCACCATGGACACGACCAGCGCCAGCAGTCCGGCGACCGTCACCTTGGAGAACAGGAAGGTGCCGCGCTGCGGCACGGCGGCCAGCGAGGTGCGGATCATGCCGGTGCTGTACTCGTTGGAGACCACCAGCACCCCGAAGACGATCATCGCCAGCTGGCCGAGTCCCATCCCGGCGAAGCTGACGTAGGTGGGGTCGAAGGCGAGCCGGTCGCGCGCGGGCATGGTGGCGTAGTCGTTCCTGACCAGCCCGCTGATCAGCGCGCCGAGCGCGATGGTGACCACCGCCGCCACGCCCAGCGTCCACACCGTGGAGCGCACCGACCTGATCTTGGTCCACTCCGACCGCAGCACCTGTCCGACGACCCCGGCCATCGCCTCACCGCTCCCGCCGAGGGGCGGACCGCGGCGGCCAGTCGCTGCCCCAGCCGCGCGCCGGGCCCTCGCCCGCGGCGTGCGCGTGGTACTCCACCGACTCGGCGGTCAGCCTCATGAACGCCTCCTCCAGGGACGCGCGCTGCGGGCTCAGCTCGTGCAGCGTGATCCCCTGCGCGGCGGCCAGGTCCCCCAGCCGGGCCGCCTCGTCGCCCGCCACCTCCAGGCTGCCGTCCGCCACCGTCACCGCGGCGTACCCGGCCGAGGCCAACGCCTCGCGCAGCCGCTCCGGCTCCGGTGACCGGAGCCGCACATAGGCTCGCGCGTTGCGCGCGATGAAGTCGGCCATGGAGGTGTCCGCGAGCAGCCGCCCCTGCCCGATGACCACCAGGTGTTCGGCGGTGAGGGCCATCTCGCTCATCAGATGGCTGGAGACGAAGACGGTGCGGCCCTCGGCCGCCAGCTGCTTCATCAGGTTGCGGATCCAGTGGATGCCCTCGGGGTCGAGGCCGTTGACCGGCTCGTCGAAGAGGAGCACCTGCGGATCGCCCAACAGCGCGGCGGCGATCCCCAGCCGTTGCCCCATACCCAGTGAGAACCCCTTGGTGCGCTTCTCGGCGACCGGGGTGAGGCCCACGACGTCCAGCACCTCGGAGACGCGGGCGCGGGGGATGCCGTTGCTCTGCGCCAGGCAGAGCAGATGGTTGTAGGCGCTGCGGCCGCCGTGCATCGCCTTGGCGTCCAGCAGCGCGCCGATCGACCGCAGCGGGTCGGAGAGCTGCCGGTAGTGCCTGCCGTCGATGCGGACCGTGCCGGCCGAGGGATTGTCGAGGTCGAGCATCATCCGCATCGTCGTCGACTTCCCGGCCCCGTTCGGCCCCAGAAAACCCGTCACGACGCCCGGTCGGACGGTGACCGTGAGGTGGTCCACGGCGAGCTTCTCGCCATAGTGCTTGGTCAGCCCGTCGAGCTCGATCACGCGTCCACGCTATGCGTGGGATGTGCCGGATCGCACCCGGTGTCACGCGGACGGGGGACCAGGTCCGCGGGGCGTTGTCGTGGCCGGCCGTAGGGGCTGAGGCCGCGCGGCGGCACCGGGGCGCTCACCGCGACGAGGGGCCCGCGCCATCGGAGGTGATGGCGGGGCCCCTCGACCAGGCGGGTGTACGGCGGCGTCAGCGACCCTGCTGGGCCGGGACCCCGCGGGTGGTCTCGTCGTCGCTGGGGGAGCCGGCGGCGGCGACGGCGGCACCGGTGAGGGTCGCCAGCATCTCGCGGACGTTGGTCAGCTGGGCGTTGATGCTGTCGCGGCGGTTGGTGAGCGCCGCCAGCTCGCGCTCGGACTCGCTGCGCACCCGGTCCGCCTTCGCGTTGGCGTCGGCGACGATGTCCTCGGCCTGGCGCTGCGCGGTCTCCACGGTCTGCCGGGCGCGGCGCTCGGCGTCGGTGCGGAGCTTCTCGGCCTCCAGCCGCAGCTGCTCCGCGCGGTGCTCGATCTCGGCGAGCCGCTTCTCGGCCTTGGCCTGACGCGAGGCCAGGTCGCGCTCGGACTGCTCACGCCGCTTGGCGAGGTTGGTCTCGAAGTCCGCGGCGGCCTGGGCGGCCTTGGCGCGGGTCTCCTCGAAGAGCGAGTCCGCCTCCTCACGCTTGGACTGCGCGTCCTTCTGCGCCTCCGCGCGCAGCGTGGCCGCGTCCGCCTTCGCCTTCTCGACGATGCGGGCGCCCTCGTCCTCGGCCTTCGCCTTGCGCTCGGCGGCGAACGACTCCGCGTCGTTGCGCACCTGCTGGGCCGCCGACTCGGCGAGCTCGCGGTGCTGCTCGGCGGCGCGGCGAGCCTCCTCGCGCAGGTCCTTGGCCTCCTCCTCGGCCAGCCGAAGGATCTTCTCGACGCGCGCGCCGAGGCCGGCGTAGGACGGCTCGGCGTCGGCGACCTGGGCCTGCGCGTTCTGCGTTTCGAGGTGCAGCTCCTCGATGCGCTTTTCGAGCGCGGTGATACGGGCCAGTGCGCTGTCTCGGTCGGCGACGAGCTTCGTAATGCGGTCGTCCACCTGACCGCGGTCGTATCCACGCCGCACGAGCTCGAAGCCGAAGGGGGAGGAAGTGTCGCTCATGGGGTTCCTGTCGAAAGAGACCGGTGAGGTGATAGAAGGAATCCTAGGGGTCCAAGCGGCGTGTCATCGAGTCAATGCCGGTTTGATATGGAGAATGTCCAGCCTTTTGAGTGGCGGCTTTACGCGCGAGTTGTCACCCTCCGGGATGACGGGGACGATACGCGCCCGCCGCGGCCTCGGGACGGCCTTCGCTCCGCCGCCGGGCCGTATTCCGCATGCCGGCTTGCGCGTTCATGTATGAGGAGATGAACGGCCGCGTCCGCCCGAGTGACGAATTCTCGCCATGCGGGTGACCTGTTGCGTCCGTCCGGGCGACATTTTCCCACCGGATACGCGGGGAAATCCCGGCCGGGAACGGGCATACCGCCCCGCGCGGCCCGCGCCCGCGCCCTCCGAACGGTCGGTCAGCCACCTCCCTAGCAGAGGAGAGCCGCCCGCGTTGTCGACGGTCGGTGCACGCGCGGGTGACGCCGCCGGAGCGGTGGACGGCGAGACCGCTCCGCGAGTGGCCAGATATCGCCGTCGGGGCACCCCCTGAGGTCCCCTCGCGCGAGGGGCGCTCGCGCGAGGGGCGCCGCGCGGGCGCCGAAGGGGCCTGAGACGTGAAACGTCGCGTCGTACGCGGGATCCCCGCGGGCTGAGCGCGGGTGGGCCTCAGCGGCCCCTGCTTGGCCCCGGTCTTACGAGACACCCCGCTCGCGGGACTCCGGCCTTGCGGGCCCCCGGCCTTGCGGCCATCCCCGGCCGTGCGAGCTCCCCGAGCCCTACTGGCCACCGTCACGACGGTCGTAGCCCCTGGCCGGAGCCGCCGGCTCGGCACCGCCGGATCCCGCCGCGGTGGTTGTTCGCCGTCGCGGCGGGGTGGTGGTGGCAGGCTCCGCCGGTCCGGGCGGCCGCCCACGGCTGGAGGCTCCACGGTCCGGGGCCGGCGCTCGGCCGCCCCGCGGCCAGAAAGCCCGCCGGGCCCGTGGCGACCACCGGTGGCCCGGGCCGACCGCCCGGTGTCCCGTGCCCCTTCGGGCCGGTAGTCGGCGCGTGTGTCCGCGGGCCGGGTGGCCCGGGGCCACACCGCCGGTGGCCCGTGGCTGCGGGGGTGGGTGGTCCGGCGCTCCGGCGCTCGTGTGTGGCCGCGGGCTGCTGGTGGCCTCGGGCCGTCCGGTGGGTAGCTCGGGAGTCGGGTGGCCGTGGTGCTCCGGCGCGCGTCTGGTCGGGGGCTGTGGTGCTCCGGCGCGCGTGGTGGTCGCGGGCCGTGGTGGTCGGCCCGTCCGGGCGGTGGTCCGGGCGCTGCGCGTTCCGGTGCGGTCGGGCGCCGGTCACTGTAGTGAGTCGGGTGGTTCGTTCGGTGCTGGTGTGTGGCTACGGGACCGGTGGTGCGGTGCTCCGGCGCGCGGGTGGTCGCCGGTCGTGGGGCTCCGGCCGGGTGTGGTCGCCGGTCGTGGTGGGTGGTTCGGCCCGTCCGGTCGGTGGGCCGGGTGTCCCGATGGGTGGGCCGCCGGTCGCCGGTGGTGGGGCGGGGTGGCTCGTTCGGCGGTGGTGCGGGGCCCCGGGACCGTCGGTCCCGGGGCCGGCGGGTCAGGAGCCCGACGACTTGCCGCCCGAGCGGCCGGAGCCCGCGCCCGCGGCCGCCTTCACGTTGCCGTTGTCCTTGCCGCCCTTGCCCCCGCTGGAGGGGGCCTCGAAGGACTCCAGGGCCTCCAGCACGTCCTGGACGCGGGAGATCTCGGCGTTGATGTCCTCGCGGCGGCGCACCAGCTGTTCCAGCTCGTGCTTGCCCTCCTCGACGATGCGCCGGGCCTCGTCGCGCGCCTCGGCGCGCACCCGCTCGGCGTCGCGCGTGGCGTCGGCCTTCTTCTGCTCGGCCTCCTTGAGCAGCGACTCCGCCTTCTTGACGGCGGCGATGCGGACCTTGTTGGCCTCGCTGCCGGCGTCCGAGACGATCTGCTTCGCCTTCTCCTCGGCCTCCACCAGCTGGGCCGTCGCCATCGCGGCCAGCTTGTCGACGCGCTCGCCGGTGGCCTTCATCTGCTCGGCCGACTCGCGGCGTGCCCGCTCGTGCAGCTCCTCCACCTCGGACTCCACGCGGGCGCGCAGCTCGTCGGCGCGCTCCCTTATCGCGGTGGCGTCCCCGCGGGCCTCGGCCAGCATGGTGTCGGCGTCCGCGCGGGCCTTCTCCACGATGCCGGTGCCCTGGCCGGTCGCCTCGGTGACGATGCGCTCGGCCTCCTTGCGGGCGGCGCCGACCATCGTGTCCGCCTGCTCCTCGGCGGCGGTGGCGGTGCGCAGCGCCGCCTCCTGGGCCTCCTTGGCGAGCCGCTCGGCCTCACTGCTGGCCTCGCTGACCAGCCGGTCGGCCTGCTTGGCGGCCTCCGCGCGGCGCTTGTTGGCGTCCTCGCGGGCGGCGTCGCCGGTGCGTTCCGCCTCCGCGCGCGCCTCGCTGACCAGTCGCTCGGCCTCCTTGGCCGCCGCGGCGGCGGCCTTCTCGGTCTCCGCGCGGGTGCGCGTGGCGTGCTGCTGGGCGGAGTTGACCGCCTCGGCGGCCTCGCTGCGCAGCCGCTCGGCCTCGTCCGTCGCCTCGGCGATGAGCCGGTCGGCCTGCTCGGCGGCGTCCGCGCGGCGCTTGTTCCCGTCCTCGCGCGCCTCGGAGGTGAGCTTCTCCGCCTCGTTGATGGCCTCCGTGAGCAGCCGGTCGGCCTGCTGCGCCGCCTCCGAACGGATGTTGTTGGCGTCGCTGCGCGCGTCCGCGCGGGTGCGCGCGGCGTCCTGCTCGGCGGTGGCACGCGCGTCGGTGGCCTCGGTGCGCAGCTGCTGCGCCCGTGCGTTGGCGTCGGAGACCACCCGCTCGGCCTCGGCGCGCATCCGCTTGGCGTCGCTCGTGGCCTCGGAGGTGAGCTTCTCCGCCTCCTTGGTGGCCTCGGCGATGAGCCGGTCGGCCTGCTCCGCCGCCTCGCTGCGGCGCTTGTTGGCGGCCTCGCGCGCCTCGGTGTCCATCCGCTCGGCCTCGGCCCGCACCCGCTCGGCCTCGCCGGTGGCCTCGGAGACCAGCCGCTCCGCCTCCGCCGTGGCCGCGGTGACCAGCCGCTCGCCCTCGTTGGTGGCCTCGGCGATGAGCCGGTCGGCCTGCTCCGCGGCCTCGCTGCGGCGCTTGTTGGCCGCCTCGCGTGCCTCGGTCGTGAGCCGCTCGGCCTCGGCGCGCAGCCGCTCGGCCTCCGCGGTGGCGTCGGCGACCAGTCGCTCGGCCTCGTTCGTGGCCTCGGTGACCAGCAGGTCCGCCTGCTCGGCGGCGTCGGTGCGCCGCTTGTTGGCCTCCTCGCGGGACTCGGTGCGCAGCCGGTCCGCCTCGGTGATCGCCTCCGTGACCGTACGCTCCGCCAGCGACTCGGCGGCTTCGAGCTCCTGCTGGGCCTCGGCGCGCATCCGGACGGCGTCCTCGGCGGCGCGCTCCCGCTCCGCGTGCGCGTCGGCGCGGACCCGGTCCGCCTCCTCCTGGGCCTCGGTACGGGTGCGCTGCGCCGCGTGCTCGGCCGCCGAGCGCAGCCCGGCGATCTCCTCCTCGGCCTGCTCGTGCAGCCCGGCGACGGAGTCCCGCACCTGCTGGGCGGTCTGCTCGGCCGCGGCGACCAGCTCGGTGGCGCGCTCCTCGGCCTCGTCGACCAGCCGCTGCGCCTCCTCCTGTGCGTCGGCGACCCGCTTGCGGGCGGTCGCCAGCAGCTCCTCGCTCTGCTCGCGGGCCCGCTCACGCTCCTGCTGGGCCTCGTCGCGCGCGTCGCCCAGCAGCTTCTCGGCCTCGCGGCGCCGCCGGGCGGCCTCCTCCTGGGCGGCGCCCAGCGCCTCGGCGGCCTCGGCGCCCAGCCGCTCGGCGGCGGCCTTGGCCTCCGCGCGGACCCGGTCGGCGCTCTCCTGCGCCTCGGTGCGCAGCCGCTCGGCCTCCGCGGCCGCCTCGGTGCGCAGCCGGCCCGCGGCCGCCTCGCCCTCGGCACGGGCGGTGGAGGCGTCCTCGGCGGCCTCGGCACGCAGCCGCTCGGCCTCCGTCTCGGCCTGCTCCTGGAGGGCGCGCAGCCGCTCCGCGGCCTCGCCGCGCAGCCGCTCGGTCTCCTCGCCGGCCTCCCGGCGCAGCCGCTCCGCCTCGGCCCGCGCCTCGCGCAGCGCCTCCTCGGCGGCGGCGACCCGCGCCTCCGCCTCCTGGTGCCGCCGGGACAGCTCGGCCTCGGCCTCGGTGCGCCGCTCGGTCAGCGCCGCCTCGGTCTCCTCGCGCAGCCGCGCCGCGGCGTCCGCGGCCTCCGACCGCACCCGGCCGGCCTGCTCCTCGGCCGTGGAGACCAGCTCCTCGGCCTCCTCACGGGCCCGCTCCAGGGCCTCCTCGGCCTGCTTGCGCAGCCCCGAGGCGCGCTCGGCGGCCTCGGCCCGCACCCGCTCGCTCTCGGCGGTGGCGCCGGTGCGGGTCTCCTCCGCGTCCGCCTTGGCCTTGGTCAGCAGCTCCTCGGCGGTGCCGGCGGCCTCCTCGATCTGCTGGACGGCCTCGCGGCGCGCCTCGGCGCGGATCCGCTCGCCCTCCTCGGCCGCCTCCGCGCGCAGCGCCTCGGCCTCGCCGCGCAGCCGCCGGGCCTCCTCCTGGAGCTCGACGGTCTTGGCGCGGTACTCCTTGGTGTCGTCCTGAGCGGCGCCCTTGAGCTGCTCGGCGGTGTCGTGCGCCTCGGCGCGCAGCCGGTCCGCCTCCGCCTCGGCCTCCCGCCGCAGCCGCTCGGCCTCCTCGGCGGCCGCCCTGGTGGTGGCGCGGGCGTCCTCGGACGCCTTGGTCAGCACCTCCTCGGCGGTACGGGCGGCCTTGGCCAGCTGCGCCGCCGAGTCCTCGGCGGCCTTCGCGCGGGCGGCCTCCTGCGCCTCGGCGAGCACCCGCTCCGCCTCCGCGCGGGCGTCGTCGCGCAGCTGCTCGGCCTCGGCCTTGAGCGCCTCGGCGCTCTTGGTGGCGTCGCCCACCAGCCGGGCGATCTCCGCCTTGGCGGTGCGGCTGCGCTGCTCGTTGTCGGTCTCGGCGGCCGAAAGCCGCTGGGCCGCCGCGTCCTTGGCCTCGGCGAGCACCTTCTCGGCCTCCGCCCGCGCCCGGCGCAGCGCCTCGTCGGCCTCCTGCATCCGGGTCTCGGCGGTCCGGGTCAGCTCGGCCGCCTGCTGCCGTGCCTGGTCGGACTCGGCGGTGGTGGCGGACCGCAGCTGCTCGGCGTGGTCGGTGGCCTCCTGGGCCTGCGCCCCGGCCGCGTTGAGCATGCGCTCGGCGTCGCTGCGGGCGCGGCGCAGGATCGCCTCCGCCTCGGCGCGCGCCGCCTCCGCCTCGGAGCCCAGCCGCTGCCGGGTCTGCTCCGCCAGCCGCTGCGCCTCCGCGCGGGCGGTCGCCAGCGCGTGCTCGGCCTCGGCCCGCGACTCGTCCATCAGTCGGCGGGCCTGCGCCTCGGTGCGGGCCCGCAACTGCTCGGCCCAGGCCACGTTCTCGTTGACGTGCGACTCGACGGTGGAGCGCCGCTCGGCGAGCTCCTCGTCCAGCCGCTGCCGTCGGGCCACCGCCTCGGCGTGCAGCTCGGACTCCAGCCGCGCCTGCCGCTCGGCGTGCTCCTGGAGCAGCCGCTGGGTCTGGGCGCGGGCCTCCCGCACCTCGCGTTCGGCGTCCGCGCGGATCTGGTCGGCCTGCGCCTGGGCGTTACGCAGCAGCTGCTCGGCCTGGTAGCCGAGATCGGCGCTGTCGTAGGCGGGACGGGTCATCAGGGTGCGGCGCGCCTCATGCAGCTTGGCGCGCAACACCTCGACCTGGTAGCCGAGGTCGTCGGCGTGCTGGACGGCCTTCTCCCGCTCCGTCTTCAGCCGCTCCATCTCGGCCTCGAACTTCGCGAGGTGGTCGTCAGGCTCGTAGCGGTCGTAGCCCCGCACAGCGCGGTCCCATCCGTCCCCTGGTCGCGTTGGCAGCCGGCTCCGTTCCTGCGTACTTCTCGTACGTGAGGTCGTAACGGAGCTGGCCCTTCCGAAGAAATGGTGTCAGATCATCGGCAAAGCTTGGGCCGGGCCCCGTAGCTGATCCCGTCTCCCGTTCCCGTACCCCGGCCGAGCCTGCACTCTACCGGCAGGGGAAGGGGTAGGTCAGTGCTCCGCCCCGGTGGGTGGCGCGGCCGTCACCAGTTCCGTCAGCACACCGTGGCAGTCCTTGGGGTGGAGGAAGGTGATGCGGGAGTCCATGGAGCCGCGCCGCGGCTGGTCGTAGAGGACCCGGACGCCCTTCTCGCGGATGGCCTCCGCGTCCCCGTCCACGTCCGCGGTGCCGAAGGCGATGTGGTGCACGCCCTCGCCGTTCTTGGCCAGCCACTTGCCGACCGCGGAGTCCTCGCGGGTCGGTTCGAGCAGCTGCAGGTAGGAGGCGCCGCCGTCGGACGTCTCGTTGATCTTCAGCATGGCCTCGCGCACGCCCTGCTCCTCGTTGACCTCGCTGTGGAACACCTCGAAGCCGTACGTGGCACGGTAGAACTCGACGGTCTTGTCGAGGTCGAAGCAGGCGATCCCGATGTGGTCGATTCGCGTCAGCATGGTCCCAGTCCACCGCTCGCGACTCCGATTACGCAACGTGCGCGCGATCACACCTACGGCCCGGTGACCCGACGGGTACCGCTCAGTACATTGACGGTAACCCTCGTTAACTTCCTTCTTCTCGTGGAAGGGGCAGCACCATGACCTCTGGTTCTGGTTCCCATGGTTCTACCTCCGTGATCGTCGCGGGCGCCCGGACGCCCATGGGCCGCCTGCTCGGCAGCCTGCGCTCCTTCTCCGGGACGGACCTCGGCTCCATCGCCATCAAGGCGGCCCTCGACCGGGCCGGCATCGGCGGCGACCAGGTGCAGTATGTGATCATGGGGCAGGTGCTGCAGGCCGGCGCCGGCCAGATCCCGGCCCGGCAGGCGGCGGTCAAGGCGGGCATCCCGATGAACGTGCCCGCGCTGACCATCAACAAGGTCTGCCTCTCCGGTCTGGACGCCATCGCGCTGGCCGACCAGCTCATCCGCGCCGGCGAGTTCGACGTGATCGTGGCCGGCGGCCAGGAGTCGATGACCAACGCGCCGCACCTGCTGCCCAAGTCGCGTGAGGGCTACAAGTACGGCGCGATCGAGATGATCGACGCCATGGCGTACGACGGGCTCACCGACCCCTTCGACGGCATCGCGATGGGCGCGTCCACCGAGCGCCACAACAGCCGGCTGGGCATCAAGCGGGAGGAGCAGGACGAGGTCTCCGCGCTCTCCCAGCAGCGGGCCGCCGCGGCGCAGAAGAACGGCCTGTTCGAGGCCGAGATCACCCCGGTGGAGATCCCGCAGCGCAAGGGCGAACCGGTGATCTTCTCGAAGGACGAGGGCATCCGCGGCGACACCACCGTCGAGACCCTGGCCAAGCTGCGCCCCGCCTTCGACAAGAACGGCACGATCACCGCCGGCTCCTCCTCGCAGATCTCCGACGGCGCCGCCGCGGTGGTGGTCATGAGCAAGGCCAAGGCCGAGGAGCTGGGCCTGGACTGGATCGCCGAGATCGGCGCCCACGGCAATGTGGCCGGCCCGGACAACTCGCTCCAGTCCCAGCCCTCCAACGCGATCCTGCACGCGCTGGGCAAGGAGGGCCTGAGCGTCGAGGACCTCGACCTCATCGAGATCAACGAGGCGTTCGCGGCGGTCACCGTCCAGTCAATGAAGGACCTCGGAGTCTCCTCCGAAAAGGTGAACGTCAACGGCGGTGCCATCGCCCTGGGTCACCCGATCGGCATGTCCGGCGCGCGGATCGTGCTCCACCTGGCGCTGGAGCTGAAGCGGCGCGGCGGCGGGGTCGGCGCGGCCGGACTCTGCGGCGGCGGCGGTCAGGGCGACGCGCTGATCATCCGGGTGCCGCAGAAGTGACACGGGCGCTCGGCGCCGTGCCGGGCGACACGGCGCGGCGCCGAGTGGTTCGGTCCGGCGTCGAGGGGCCTCTGATGGCGCGGCGCCGAGGGGCCTCTGGTGGCGCGGCGCCGAGGGGCCTCCGGTGGCGCGGCGCCGAGGGGCCTCCGGTGGCGCGGCGCGGCGGGCGCTGACGGAGCAGAGCGGACCGGAACGGGCACAGATGTAGCCAGAAGCGGCACTGACGTAGCAGGGTCGGTCCTGAAACGGTCGTAGTCAGTCGTACGAGTGTGTGGAACGGAGCGCTGATGGTTGACGTCCCCGAGCTGGTGGAGCAGGCACGCCAGGGGCGGCCGCGAGCCGTGGCCCGGCTGATCTCCCTGGTGGAGGGGGCGTCTCCGCAGCTGCGCGAGGTCATGGCCGCGTTGGCGCCGCTCACCGGCGGCGCCTACGTGGTCGGGCTGACCGGCTCGCCCGGCGTCGGCAAGTCCACCACCACGTCCGCCCTGGTCACCGCCTACCGGCGGGCCGGCAAGCGGGTCGGGGTGCTGGCCGTCGACCCCTCCTCGCCGTTCTCCGGCGGGGCGCTGCTCGGCGACCGGGTGCGGATGAGCGATCACGCCTCCGACCCCGGCGTCTACATCCGGTCCATGGCCACCCGGGGCCACCTCGGCGGCCTCGCCTGGGCCGCCCCCCAGGCCATCCGGGTGCTGGACGCGGCCGGCTGCGACGTGGTGCTGGTGGAGACCGTGGGCGTCGGCCAGTCCGAGGTGGAGATCGCCGCCCAGGCCGACACCAGCGTGGTGCTGTTGGCCCCCGGCATGGGGGACGGGATCCA
This sequence comes from Streptomyces sp. SAJ15, assembly GCF_007595705.1. GTDB lineage: Bacteria > Actinomycetota > Actinomycetes > Streptomycetales > Streptomycetaceae > Streptomyces. The sequence continues at coordinate 953,687 of NZ_NISY01000001.1, forward strand.
GGCCGCCAAGGCCGGCATCCTGGAGATCGGCGACGTCTACGTGGTCAACAAGGCCGACCGGGACGGCGCCGACGCGACCGCCCGGGAACTCAACCACATGCTCGGCCTCGGCGAGTCCCGCGGCCCCGGCGACTGGCGGCCGCCGATCGTCAAGACCGTCGCCGCGCGCGCCGAGGGGATCGACGAGGTCGTCGAGGCCCTGGAGAAGCACCGCGCCTGGATGGAGGAGCGCGGTGTGCTCGCCGAGCGGCGGCTGCGGCGCGCCTCCGGCGAGGTCGAGACCATCGCCGTGACGGCCCTGCGACAGCGCATCGGCGACCTGCACGGCGACCGGCGGCTGGACGCGCTGGCGGAGCGGATCGTCGGCGGCGAGCTGGATCCGTACGCGGCGGCCGACGAGCTGGTGGACGGGCTGACGCAGGGCTGAGCCGGCCCGGTGGGCCGGTCGCCCCGGGCCCGCGGGGCCCGGGGGCGCCCCTTCCGCCGCCGAGGGGGTGTACCGGCGGTGGCGGGCGGACGGGTCAGTCGTCCGAGTCGTCGCCGCGCTCGGTGTCCGTGATCTGGGTGACCTTGCCCGTCTTCAGGTCCACGCGCAGCTCGTGCTCCTTGCGGTCCTTGCCCTGGACCTCGACCTCCCAGGCGTGCCGCGCGCCCTCGTCGTCGAGGTCGACCGAGGTGACCGTGCCGTGGGAGGCGGCGGCGCGGGCGGCCTCGGCCGCGTCGATCCGCGCGTCCTTGAGGGCGGCGAGCTCGGCGGTGGCCTCCGCGCGGTCCTCCCGCCGGTCGTCGCGGTCGTCCCGCCGGTCGTCGTCGCGGTCGGCTGTGACGGACGGCGCGGAGACGTGCGGGTCGTCCCCCGCGACGGCGAAGGCCGTGGCCGTGCCGCCGCCGACGAGGACGGCCGCGACGATGCCGGCGATGACGATGTTGCGCTTCATGGTTGCTCCTCCCGAGCCGTTCGAACCCCGGTGGTCCGAACGAGGTGTCACCACCGTGCCGGGCGGATGCTGAAGCCAGGCTGAAGAAGCCTGAAGGGCTCTTCAGGTCGGGTTTGGCATCGTGGGCGCATGCGTTTGCTGATCGTGGAGGATGAGAAGCGGCTCGCGCTGTCCCTGGCCAGGGGGCTGACGGCCGAGGGCTTCGCCGTGGACGTGGCGCACGACGGGCTGGAAGGACTGCACCGCGCGGGCACGGGAACGTACGACCTGGTCGTCCTCGACATCATGCTGCCCGGCATGAACGGCTACCGGGTCTGCTCGGCGCTGCGCGCCGCCGGCCACGAGGTGCCGATCCTGATGCTGACCGCCAAGGACGGCGAGTACGACGAGGCCGAGGGGCTGGACACCGGGGCCGACGACTATCTCACCAAGCCGTTCTCGTACGTCGTGCTGCTGGCCCGGGTGCGCGCGCTGCTGCGCCGCCGCGGGCCCGGCGCCTCGCCCGTGCTGCGGCTGGGGCGGCTGGCGGTCGACCGCGGCGCCCGGCGGGTGGAGCGGGACGGGACGGCCGTGCCGCTGACCGCCAAGGAGTTCGCGGTCCTGGAGCAGCTGGCGGTGCGCCCCGGAGAGGTCGTCTCCAAGGCCGAGATCCTGGAGCACGTCTGGGACTTCGCCTACGAGGGGGACCCCAACATCGTCGAGGTCTACATCAGCGCCCTGCGCCGAAAGTTGGGGGCCGGGCTGATCGAGACCGTGCGCGGCGCCGGCTACCGGCTGGTGAGCGGTGGCTAGGTGGTTCGGCTCCGTCCGGGCGCGGGCCGCGCTCGGGGCGACGCTGGTGGTCGCCGTCGCCCTGGTCGCCGCCGGCCTGGCGGTGCTCGGGGTGCTCCGGGCCAACCTGCGCGACCAGACGCAGCTTCAGGCCCACGTCGACGCGCGACAGGTCGCCGCGCGGATCGCCACCGGCACCGCCTTCGACCGGCTCTCGCTGGACGAGGAGCCGCCGGTGCAGGTGGTGGACGAGTCGGGGCGGGTACGGGCGGTCAGCGAAGACCTGCAGACGATCGACGGGACCGGCAGCGCCTCCGTACGGCCCACGAGCGCGCCGCCGTCGCCGGCCGACGGGAACACCGGCCGCGATGACCGGGATGACCGCGACCGCGATGACGACGATGCCGACGACGACGAGGCGCCCACGGGCCCGGGGGAGATCTCCAAGAACGTGCGCTTCACCACCGGCTCCGCCGACGTGGACGGCGAGTCGGGTGACTACCGCTTCGCCGCGGTGCGCGCGGCCACGCCGGACGGGGTGGCGGTCACCGTCTACGCCGGGGCGCCGCTGGCCACCGAGCGGAACGCGGTCGGCTCGGTGCGCGACGCGATGCTCATCGGGCTGCCGCTGCTGCTGGCGGTGGTGGCGGCCGTGACCTGGCTGGTGACCCGGCGGGCGCTGCGGCCGGTCGAGGGGATCCGGCGCGAGATGGCCGCGATCACGGCGAGCACGGACCTGACGCGTCGGGTTCCGGAGCCGGAGGCGCGGGACGAGGTCGCGGCGCTGGCGCGCACCACCAACGAGACGCTGGCCGCGCTGGAGACGGCCGTGGAGCGGCAGCGGCGGTTCGTCGCCGACGCCTCCCACGAGCTGCGCTCGCCCATCGCGAGCCTGCGCACCCAGCTGGAGGTGGGGGCCGCGCACCCCGAGCTGCTGGACGTGGACGGGGCCGTGGAGGACGTGGTGCGGCTCCAGCGGCTGGCGGCCGACCTGCTGTTGCTGGCCCGGCTGGACGCCGGCGAGCGCCCGCCGCCGGCCGCCCGGGTGGCACTGGCCCAGCTGGTGCGCGAGGAGCTCGCCCAGCGTGTCGGCGACCGCGTTCCGGTACGCACCGGCGAGCTGCCCGGGGTGGAGGTCGCCGGCTCGCACAGCCAGCTCGCGCGCGTGCTGGGCAACCTGCTGGACAACGCCCAGCGGCATGCGCGGGGCGAGGTGCGGGTGGAGCTGCGGCGGGTGGCCGGCGAGCGGCCCGCGGTGGTGCTGTCGGTCGCCGACGACGGCGACGGCGTGCCGCCCGGCGACCGCGAGCGCGTCTTCGAGCGTTTCGTCCGGCTGGACGACGCGCGCGCCCGCGATGACGGCGGCGCCGGCCTCGGCCTGGCCATCGCCCGCGACGTCGCCCGCCGCCACGGCGGAGACCTCACGCTGCGCGAGTCCCCCACCGGTGGCGCCCTCTTCGAACTCCGCCTCCCCGAGGAGCCCTCCTGACCCAGCCCGGTCACCGCCCTCGGTCGCGGGGAGGACGGCGACGGCGGAGCCGGCCGCGGGAGCCGAGGGCTCTCATGCCGCGCCACCGAGCGGTGCGCAGGGTCGCGGGGCGGGCACGCCCCCGTATCCCGCCGCGACGGCGACCGGCCACGACGTCGGGGCCCGGCGGTGCCGAACGCCCCGTAGCGACCACGAGCCCGAGGGGGCACCCCTCACGTCGGCGCGCGAGGGGCACCCTGGCTCTCATGCCGCGCCACCGAGCGGTGCGCAGGGTCGCGGGGCGGGCACGCCCCCGCGTCCCGCCGCGACGGCGACCGGCCACGACGTCGGGGCCCGGCGGTGCCGAACGCCCCGTCGTAGCGACCACGAGCCCGAGGGGGCACCCCTCACGTCGGGGCGCGAGGGGCACCCCTCACCGGTCGTTCCGGTCGTGGCCGCCCACGGCGCGAGGCGGCTACCGCTGGTTGCGCAGGTGGTCCGCCACCGGCGTCAGCGACGCCCGCAGGGCCTGGAGGTCGGCGGGGTCCAGCAGGTCGATGAAGTGCCTGCGTACGGAGGCGACATGGTGCGGCGCGACCGTGCGCATGGTCTCCCAGCCGTGGTCGGTCAGCACGGCGTAGAGCCCTCGCCGGTCGGACTCGCAGTTCTCGCGGCGCACCAGACCGGCGTTCTCCATGCGGGTGATCTGGTGGGAGAGCCGGCTCTTGGACTGGAGGGTGGCCGCGGCGAGGTCGCTCATCCGCATCCGGTGGTCCTCGGACTCGGAGAGGTTGACCAGGATCTCGTAGTCGTTGTTGGTCAGACCGAATGGCTGGAGGTCACGTTCGAGCTGGTGCATCAACAGCCTGCTGACGTCCAGATGGGCACGCCACGCGCGCTGTTCGTCGTCGCTGAGCCAGCGTGTGCCGTTCTCGGTCTCCATAGGATGTATTCTACCTAGAGAAGTTGAATTTCGAACCAATGGATGTGTCGGACTAGAGGTCACTCGTTCGACGTTACACTCCGCACGCTATCGCTTACGAACCGGTACCCCCGCTCGCTCCCGTCGGCTGCTCCGGCATCACCGTTTCGCTGGACTGGAGCAGCACCGTACCCGCGCCGGTGAACTCGAACTGGTGCTCCTCGCCCGAGGCTCCACCCCATCCGGTGTGCGCGCGGACGCCGCCGAGGAAGCCCCGCAGGTACTGATGGTCGTAGTGGTGGCAGGGGGAGGGGCAGTCCGCCCAGCCGACCAGCGCCTGGGGATCCACCCGGATCGGCGGCTCGACGAAGACCACCGGGCCGTTGGAGGCCGCCACGAAGGTGCCGGTGCCGATGAGGGTGAGGAAGCCCGGCACGATGGACTGCTTGAGCGCCAGCGAGGTCTGGAAGGCCAGCAGGTTGCCGGAGCGGATGGTCAGGTTGCCGGCGTCGAGGTCGTAGGAGTTGACGTCGAACGCCCGGTCCGCGAGCACCATCTTGCCCCGCCCCTCGGCCACCACCCAGTCCGCGGCGTGCAGCGGTGAGTGGAAGCTGCCGGCGATCAGCCGGTCCAGCCGGCCGAGCCCCACCCCGTGGAAGTCGATCTGCCCGTAGTAGGCGATCATCTTCCCCTTCTGGAGGAACCACTGCCCGTCCAGCGCCACGCTGAAGGCGTACGGGTTGACGTTGTCGTTGGTCGGGAGCGAGTGCGCGTCGTGGATGACGGGACCGCTGACGGCCGGACCGCTCACAGCTTCTCCTCCGATGCCTGGACGTACACCGTGCCGGTGCCGGACAGCTCCAGTTGGAAGCCCTCGCCCGAGCCGCGACCCACCATCTCCCGCCAGCCGATCGCGGTCGAGAGCCGGTTGCGCACCTCGCCGCGGTGCGCGACGTACGCCTGCGGGTCGACGTGGACCGGGTGGCCCGGGGTGATCCCCAGTTCGATCACCCCGCCGTGCGCCATGACCGCCACCGAACCGTTGCCCTCCAGGGTGGTGGTGAACAGGCCCTGGCCGGTGACCTGACCGCGCACCATGCCCATCACCCCACCCTGCGCGCCCAGGAACACCGTGCCCTGGCGCAGCGTGCCGTCGAAGGCCAGCAGTCGGTCGGCCTCCACGTAGAGGGTCTCGCCCCACAGGTCGACGACGTGCACATGGTGGCCGCCGTGGCCGAACATCACCGTGCCGCTGCCCTCGACGACCATCAGCGGGGTCGCCTCGCCCGCGACCCGCCGCCCGATCATGCCCAGCACCCCGCCCTGGCCGCCGGTGACGCTGGGGGTGAACCGCACGTCCCCCTGGTAGGCCAGCATCGCGCCGCGCTGGCTGAACAGCTTCTGCCCCGGCGCCAGCCGCGCCTGGACCATCCGCGAGTTGAGCGCGGTGAAGGCCATCAGGTCTCGCCCCCGATCGTGTTCCGCTCGCTCGGCTGCACGTACACCAGGCCGTCCCCTTCGAAGCGGATCTGGAACGACTCGCCGGAGCCCTCGCCGATGACGGTGCGGAAGTTGACCCCGGACTGGAAGTGCTGCTTGAGGTTCCCGGTGTGCGCGATGTACGCGCCCGGGTCGACCTGGAGCGGGGTCTGCGGGGTGACCCGCAGCACCACCGCCGTGCCGTCGGAGACGATCGCCGCCTGGCCCGTCCCCTCGACGGTGGTGGTGAACAGGCCGTTGCCCTGGGAGGAACCGCGCAGCCCGGTGAAGGTGGTGCCGCTGCGCAGCGCCGCGTCCGCGCACAGCAGGTTGCTCGCCTCCACATGGAGCTTCTCCCCGCGCAGCGTCACCAGGTTGATCTCGCTCGCGCGGTCAGCGAAGTAGCAGGTGCCATGCCCCCTCACCTCCATGACGTCCATCTGCTCGCCGGTGAGCCGCCGCGTGACCATGCCGCGCAGCCCCTCACCTCCGCCGGTCTTCTTCTTGAAGGTCATCTCGCCCTCGTACGCGACCATGGATCCGTTCTTCGCCCGCACGGAGTCCCCGGTCATGTCGACGGCGAGCACCTTGCTCCCCTGGAGCCGAAACTGAGCCACGGATCCGACGGTAGACCCCCGGGCGGTGATCGTCGGGGTGGCTGCGACAATGGACCGAGCTTGTGAACCCAAGCACAAGCTCCCGTCCCTCGCCCCCCGCCACCGAAGGTGCCTGCTCCATGGACTTCAACACCGCCACCGCGCTGCGTCGGCTCCGACTGGTCTCCGCGCCCGAGGCCGTGTCCTTCCTGCTGCTGCTCGTCTGCTCGGTGCTCAAGCGCACCACCGAGTTCAACGCGGTGAGGCCGATGGGCTGGGTGCACGCCGTGCTGTTCGTCCTCTACGTGCTCTTCTGGCTGGACGCCTGGAACCGCACCAAGTGGTCGCTGAAGACCGCCGCGATCTACTTCGCGCTCGCCGTCCTGCCCGCCGGCGGCTTCTTCGCCGAGCGCATGCTGAAGCGCGAGGCCGAGGCCAGCGTGATCGCCGCCCGCGCCCGCAAGGAAGGGATCGTCAACGCATGATCGTCGCGTTCTCGGTCACCCCGCTGGGCGTCGGCGAGGACGTGGGGGAGTACGTCGCCGACGCGGTGCGCGTCGTCCGCGAGTCCGGGCTGCCGAACCGCACCGACGCGATGTTCACCTCCATCGAGGGCGAGTGGGACGAGGTCATGGACGTCGTCAAGCGCGCCGTCGCCGCCGTGGAGGCCCGCGCCCCGCGTGTCTCGGTCGTCCTGAAGGCCGACATCCGGCCGGGCGTCACCGACGGTCTGACCTCCAAGGTCGAAACGGTCGAACGACACCTGTCCGCGTAGCCGCCGCAGGCCACGTAGCCGACGGACGCGCCGCGCGTCCAACCACCCTCACTCGAACGGGTGGCCGCCCCCGGCGGCCACCCGTTCGGTGCTTTTCCGGTCCTACGGTCGTTCCCTCGTGGCCTGGCGATATCCAGGCGGGAGACACCTGGAGGAAGCTGATGCCGCGTACGTACTTCCCTGGCAGGGGCACACTCATCGAGCAGACCTTCCTGGAGGGCAAGGCCGAGGGATGGGCCAAGGGGCGGAAGGAGGAGCGCGCGCAGGCGATCCAGCGGGTGCTGGACCATCGGGGGATCCTCACCACCCCCGAACAGCGCAGGACCATCGCCGACTGCCCCGACCTGGAGCGTCTGGGGCGCTGGCTGGACCGCGCGCTCACCGTCTCCACGGTTGAGGATCTCTTCTGCGACGCGGACTGAGGTCACCGCCCGCGCGGGAGGGGCGGCATCTCGCCACGGTCCTTCCCGGGCGGGCCGAGTCCCGTCCATTTAGCGAGACTCAGCCGCCCGGCATATGACCGGCCGGTAGGGTCGTATCCGTGGCCAAACCGCTGAGTCTGCCCTTCGATCCCATCGCCCGCGCCGACGAGCTCTGGAAGCAGCGCTGGGGTGCCGTGCCGTCCATGGCCGCCATCACCTCGATCATGCGGGCGCAGCAGATCCTGCTGGCGCAGGTGGACGCGGTGGTCAAGCCGTACGGGCTGACCTTCCCCCGGTATGAGGCGCTGGTGCTGCTCACCTTCTCCAAGGCCGGGGAGCTTCCGATGTCCAAGATCGGCGAGCGGTTGATGGTGCACCCGACCTCGGTCACCAACACCGTCGACCGGCTGGTGAAGTCGGGCCTGGTGGATAAGCGGCCCAACCCCAACGACGGCCGCGGCACGCTCGCCTCGATCACCGAGAAGGGGCGTGAGGTCGTCGAGGCGGCCACCCGTGACCTGATGGAGATGAACTTCGGGCTCGGGGTGTACGACGACGAGGAGTGCGTGGAGATCTTCTCGATGCTGCGGCCACTGCGGATCGCGGCCGAGGACTTCACCGAGCGATGAGCGGGGGCGACCCGCTCGAAGATCGCGCAATTCGGGTCGTTACGCTCATCGGCATGAAGCAGAATGTGCTGACTCGCTACCGCGTGATGGCGTACGTCACCGCCGTGTGGCTGCTGGTGTTCACCGGCGCGATCATCTTGAAGTACGGCTTCGAGACCGGCGACACCATGGTGATCTCGCAGATCCACGGCGTGCTCTTCATCATCTACGTGATCTTCGCCTTCGATCTGGGCTCCAAGGCGAAGTGGCCGATGGGCAAGCTGCTCTGGGTGCTGCTCGTCGGCTGTATCCCGGTCGCCGCCTTCTTCGTCGAGCCGCGGGTGACCCGCGAGGTCAAGCCGCTGATCGAGACCGATTCCCCCCTGGTCGCCAAGGCCTGACCGCGGCTCGCGCCACACCGCCGTACACACGTACGGCGGTCAGCCATCGACATTTACTAGGACGTCCTAGTAAATTCGAAGGTATGGACGCTCACGCGATCGAAGAGGGCCGCCGGCGCTGGCAGGCTCGGTATGACTCCGCGCGCAAGCGCGACGCCGACTTCACTACGCTCTCCGGAGATCCCGTCGAGCCCGTCTACGGCCCCCCGCCGGGTGACTCCGTCGAGGGCTTCGAGCGGATCGGCTGGCCCGGTGAGTTCCCGTACACCCGTGGCCTGTATCCGACCGGCTACCGGGGCCGGACCTGGACCATCCGCCAGTTCGCCGGCTTCGGCAACGCCGAGCAGACCAACGAGCGCTACAAGATGATCCTGGCCGCGGGCGGCGGCGGCCTCTCGGTGGCCTTCGACATGCCGTCCCTCATGGGCCGGGACTCCGACGACCCCCGCTCGCTGGGCGAGGTCGGCCACTGCGGCGTCGCCATCGACTCGGCCGCCGACATGGAGGTCCTGTTCAAGGACATCCCGCTGGGCGACGTCACCACCTCGATGACGATCTCCGGGCCGGCGGTGCCGGTGTTCTGCATGTACCTGGTCGCCGCCGAGCGGCAGGGTGTGGACCCCTCCGTGCTCAACGGCACCCTCCAGACCGACATCTTCAAGGAGTACATCGCGCAGAAGGAGTGGCTCTTCCCGCCCGAGCCGCACCTGCGCCTGATCGGCGACCTGATGGAGCACTGCGCCGCGGGCATCCCGGCGTACAAGCCGCTCTCGGTCTCCGGCTACCACATCCGCGAGGCGGGCGCCACGGCCGCGCAGGAGCTGGCCTACACCCTCGCCGACGGCTTCGGCTATGTGGAGCTGGGCCTCTCCCGCGGCCTGGACGTGGACGTCTTCGCCCCCGGCCTGTCCTTCTTCTTCGACGCGCACGTCGACTTCTTCGAGGAGATCGCCAAGTTCCGCGCGGCCCGTCGGATCTGGGCCCGCTGGATGCGGGACGTGTACGGCGCGAAGAGCGAGAAGGCCCAGTGGCTGCGCTTCCACACCCAGACGGCCGGCGTGTCGCTCACCGCGCAGCAGCCGTACAACAACGTGGTCCGCACCGCCGTCGAGGCGCTGGCCGCCGTCCTGGGCGGCACCAACTCGCTGCACACCAACGCCCTGGACGAGACCCTCGCCCTCCCCAGCGAGCAGGCCGCCGAGATCGCGCTGCGCACCCAGCAGGTGCTGATGGAGGAGACCGGCGTCATCAACGTCGCCGACCCGCTGGGCGGCTCCTGGTACGTGGAGGCGCTGACCGACCGGATCGAGGCCGACGCCGAGAAGATCTTCGACCAGATCAAGGAGCGCGGCCGGCGCGCGGTGCCGGACGGGCAGCACCCCATCGGCCCGATGACCTCCGGCATCCTCCAGGGCATCGAGGACGGCTGGTTCACCGGCGAGACCGCCGAGTCCGCCTTCCGCTACCAGCAGGCGCTGGAGAAGGGCGAGAAGAAGGTCGTCGGCGTCAACTGCCACCACGGCTCGGTCACCGGCGACCTGGAGATCCTCCGGGTCAGCCACGAGGTGGAGCGGGAGCAGGTGCGGGTGCTGGCGGCCCGCAAGGCGGCCCGCGACGACGCCCGGGTGGAGGCCGCGCTGAAGGACATGGTGGCCGCGGCCCGGGACGGCTCGAACATGATCGCGCCGATGCTGGACGCGGTCCGCGCCGAGGCCACGCTCGGCGAGATCTGCGGCGCCCTGCGCGAGGAGTGGGGCGGCTACACGGAGCCGGCCGGCTTCTGAGGCTCAGCCCGCCGCGGGGTCGTCGCCCCCGCGCTCCGCGGCGGGGTCGTTCGCCGTCGTGGCGGGGTCGGCCCCCGCCGCGGCGGCGAGCCCGTGGATGAGGAGGGTGGCGAAGGCCCGCACCCACTCCTCGTCCACCCGCTCCGCGCTGACCATCGCGCGGTGCACCACGGCCCCCGCGATCACATCGAAGATGAGGTCGACGGTGCGGGCGGAGACCTCGGGGGACTCCTCGCGCGGCAGCTCGCCGCGCGCCTGGGCGCGCTCCCGACCGAGCAGAACCAGACACTTCTGACGCTCGACCAGGGCGGTGCGGATCCGCTGCCGCAGGTCCTCGTCCCGGGTGGCCTCGGCCACCACCGCCATCAGCGCCATGCCGGTCTCCGGGCGCTCCAGCAGCGCGGCGAACTGCAGCACCACGGCCTCGATGTCGGCCTGCAGGCTGCCGAGGTCGGGCAGGTCCAGGTTCTCCTCGAAGACCGCGGCGACCGCGTCCACCACCAGCTCGTGCTTGCTCGCCCAGCGGCGGTACAGCGTGGTCTTGGCGACTCCGGCGCGCGCCGCCACATCGCCCATGGTCAACTTGGACCAGCCGAGCTCCACCAGCGCGGCGCGGGTCGCCTCCAGGATGGCCCGGTCGGCCTCGGCGCTGCGAGGGCGGCCGGGGCGTGCGGAGCCGGGGCGCGGGGCGGACGGGGTCATGGCCGTGACGATACCCGTCAGTAGCTCAGCTGCCGCCGGCCGGAATCCGTGAGGCAGATCACCGAGGCGGGGGCGCGCGCGGGGCCGGGTTGCAGTTACGCTACGGCTCGTAGCGTAAGAGCGACAGCCACTGGCGCCGGGTGGGGACCCGGCGCAGCAACTTCGTCTTGCCCGGATAGCGACCTCGCACGCCCGCGTGGGACCTATCGCGTGTACCGACGTACCGACCGCACTTTTGCCGCACTTTTCCGAAGACCGCGCGGAAGGGGGAGGATGTACTCATGCAGCCACGGAACATGTCCATGAGTGGAGTGGTCGACCTCGCCGCGGTGAAGGCGGCCGGGGAAGCGAAGCAGAAGGCGGAGCAGGCGCGCGCCGCCGCCGCGCGCAACGGCGTCTCCGCCGCCCCCTCCCGTCTGGTGATCGACGTCGACGAGGCGAGCTTTCAGCAGGAGGTCCTGCAGCGCTCCACCGAGGTCCCGGTCGTCATCGACTTCTGGGCGGAGTGGTGCGAGCCGTGCAAGCAGCTCGGTCCGGTGCTGGAGCGGCTCGCCCAGGAGTACGCCGGGCGGTTCGTGCTCACCAAGATCGACGTCGACGCCAACCAGATGCTCTTCCAGCAGTTCGGCGTGCAGGGCATCCCCGCGGTCTTCGCGGTGGTGGCCGGCCAGCCGCTGCCCCTCTTCCAGGGCGCCGCGCCCGAGGGCCAGATCCGTCAGGTGCTGGACCAGCTGATCGCCGCCGCCGAGCAGCAGTTCGGCATCGTCGGAGTGCCGGTCGACCCGGACGCGCAGGGCGCCGAGCCGACCGCCCCGGCGCGGCCGGCCGGCCCGCACGACGGCGCGCTCTCCGCCGCGCACGACGCGCTGGACGCCGGTGATCTGAGCGGCGCCGTGCGGGCGTACCAGAACGTGCTCGTCGACGACCCCGGCAATGCCGAGGCCGCGTTGGGTCTGGCCCAGGCCCAACTGCTGGAGCGCGTGCAGGGGATGGACCCGCAGGCGGTCCGCACCGCGGCCGCCGACCGTCCGACCGACGCGGCGGCGCAGCTCGCCGCCGCCGACCTCGACCTGGTGGGAGGCCATGTGGAGGACGCCTTCGGGCGGTTGGTCGACACCGTGCGGCGCACCGCGGGCGAGGACCGCGAGCGGGCGCGGCTGCATCTGCTGGAGCTGTTCGAGGTGATCGGAGCGGATGACCCGCGCGTGGTCACCGCCCGTAGCGCGCTGGCCCGCGTCCTGTTCTGACCGCGACGTCTCCACACCGTACGGCGGCCGCGCTTTACCAAAACTTGGTAATCGCGGCCGCTGTTACTGGCAGTAAATAACTGCCTCCTCTTTATGGGTTCTTGAGGTATATCTCCCCATCTTTCCCGCGTTGCTCCGGCGACCCTGTGTGTCCACTCTCCAGGGCGCCGACGGAGTCCGGTTATCCGTTCGTTACTCGCTAGTAATGAACCCCTTGTGCCTCAGCCGGGAATGGACCACGATCGGCCAAGCTCGGTCCATCCCCGACGCCCGGCAGCCGGTCGGCGCGGCGGTGCGGTGGGTCCCCACCGGGCGAGGCCGGCGGCAGTGGCGCCGGCCTTGGACAGGGGGGTCTCTGCCAGGACGGCAGGGCCTGTCCAGCAGGTTGCGCGAGAGCGTGGCCAGTGGTTGTCGCTCGGGGGTGATCGCCGGCGATGTCGGGTGCGTTCGGGCATCCGAGGTCCGGGCGCTCTCCTTCCCGAGGACGTAGCACTTCTCCCATCCCAGGCCGGAGGCCATGGCGGCCCCCGGCCGGAGATGTACGTCCGAGAAGGAGGACAGTTATGCAGTCCGTGGCTCGTGGCGGGACCAGATGGAAGCGGTTCGCCGTCGTCATGGTTCCGAGCGTTGCGGCGACGGCCGCGATCGGTGTCGCCGTGGCCCAGGGCGCGCTCGCGGCGTCGTTCAGCGTGTCCGGCCAGAACTTCAAGGTCTCCGCCGGTCAGCTGGAAGGCCGGGGCTTCGTCCAGTACGGAGCGCTGGAGACGCAGCACGGCGGCAAGAAGATCCCGGTCGCGGTCTCCGCGTTCAAGAGCGCTGAGATCAGGGACCTGTGCCAGTCGGTGGTCATTCCGGTTCCGCTCTTCGGCGATGTGTCGCTGAAGCTGTCGGCCGGCACCAACGGCAAGAAGGTCGAGGCGAAGAACCTCTACATCGACCTCGACCAGCTCGACGCGGACGCCACGTTCCGGAACATCAACATCGGTGTGGCGGCTGCCGACTCCACCAAGGGTCCCGGCATCAACAAGGGTGACGCCGCCCTTCCCAACGGATTCGCTCAGGAAGCCGACGAGGTCTCGCTGAGCGACGTCAAGCAGACCGCCTGGGCGACCAGCGCGGGCACCTTCAAGCTCTCCGGTCTCTCGCTGAAGGTCAGCAAGGGCAAGCACGAGTGCTTCTGATGCGTTGAGCGCGGGTGGGGGGTCGTCTTCACCGCCCCTCACCCTGCCCCGCTCGCGCCATCGTCCGTCACGAACATCTTCCGACCGTCCAGATCGCCAGCCCCAGGGAGCTGTTTTCGATGAGTGCCGAGTCGCCGGGGGCGCGTAACCACTCGATCCAGTGGCGTCAGTCGTTCCGGGAGTGGCGCTGGCAGCGCCCGTTCTGGGCAGGGGTGCTGACCGTCCTGGGCGGGCTGCCGATCGCGTACCTCCCGTATCACAACCTCACCTTCGGGCAGTTGCAGTTCCGGATCGGCACCACGACCGGATCCGCGTCACTGATCATCGGTGTGCTGCTGGTGGTGCTGGGCCTCAGCATGTGGTTCCAACCCGCCGTACGGGTCTTCGCCGGGGTCGCCTCGATCCTGCTCGGCCTGGTCTCGTTGGTCGTCTCCAACTTCGGCGGGCTCGTCGTGGGCTTCCTCTTCGCCCTGTTCGGGGGCGGCATGAGCGTCGCCTGGGAGCCGGGCGAGGCGTCCGGTGGGCAGCCGGCCAAGGGACGGCGGCGTGCCCCGAAGGGGACCGCGGACGGCGTGGGCGACGCGAACGACGCGAAGGACGCTGACGGCGTGGCGAGATTCGAGGGCCCGAACGGCACCGACGGCGTGGACGACAAGGGCGCCGAGGACGGTGAGAACACGCCGGAACCGGCCGGGGCCGGGACCGCGCCGGAGCAGGAGACCATGAATGGGAGGCACCGTGCGGGGTGATGAGGAGCGGGAGGCCGACGCCGGCAAACCGCGCCGCACGAGAACAGGACCGCGCCACGCGGCTCCGAAGAGGTCGGTCCTCACCCGGCTGCAGATGCCCGCGGGCAAGGCGATCGCCCTGGCGGCGATGCCGACGGCCGTGCTCATGGGCATGGGGCTGACCCCCCAGCTCGCCAGCGCCGACCCCCGGGCGCAGGACTTCAAGCCGGGTCCGTGCGTGACCCAGCCGGACGAGGCGGGGGACGAGCAGGACAAGGACAAGGACCAGGACAAGAACCAGGACGAGAGCCAGGACCGGGACCGGGGCAAGGACACCGAGGACCCCAAGGGCGAGGAGCCCGGGACTCCGGAGAGCCCCGACGGCGAGAAGCCCCGGGACCCCGCCGGCGGCGACCGGGACGACCAGGGTCGGGACGACACCGGCCGGGACGAGGAGAAGCCGGGCGACGAGGACACCGGCGACACGGGCCAGGACGGCACCACGCCCGCGCCCGACCCGACCGGCGACGACACCACGCCGAAGCCGGCCCCGACCGGACCGACCGACCCCGCGGACGAGGCGACGGAGTCTCCCGACCCCGTCGAGACCGACCCCGAGAGCCCGTTGGACCCGCTCGATCCGCTCGACCCGCTGGGCCTCGGCGACCCGCTGGAGGACGCCCTCAACGGCGAGGACGACGAACACGCGGGTCAGCCGGGACAGGACGGCACCGAGCCAGGCTCGGACTCCACCGACCCCACCGCGGACCCGACCGACAAGGCCGGGGACTCGGCCGCGGACACCGCCGACGAGGCGAAGGACGAGGCCGAGGACAAGGCGGCGGACCGGGCCGAGAAGGACGAGGACCCGGGCGACGAACCGAGCGACGGGACCTCGCCCGCCCCGTCCCCGACCACCACCCCGAGCTCGGACTCCACCCCGACCCCCGACCCGTCCCCGAAGCCGGGCGACGGCGCCGAGGACGAGGGCGAGGAGTCGTACCCCTGTCCGACCTACGACGCCGAGGCGTACGAGAACGCGCCGACGGAGCCGACCGCCAGCCTGCTGCCGGACGAGCCGTGGACGCTCAAGACGTCCAGGCTCGGCCTGCACGGGCTCGCCTACGACGGCATCGTCGAGGTGAAGACGTACAGCGGGAAGGTCAAGAAGGTCCTGAAGTTCACCGCCAAGGGCGTCGACATCAAGGACCTGCACCAGCTGGTGAAGGGCCCGGGCGGGACCACCACGCATGTGGCGGGCCGCGAGGGCAGCACCTCCACGATCCGCAACGGCACGGTGACGATGTACACCGAGGAGCTGAGCGGCAAGCTGCTGGGGATCATCCCGGTCACCTTCTCGCCCAAGGCTCCGCCGCCGCTGACCCTCCCCGAGCTGTTCTTCACCGAGGTCACGGTGGTGCAGGCGGGACAGTTCGGCGGGGACCTGACCATTCCGGGAATGCGCCTCTACCAGACCGAGGGGTGAGCCACCGCTCGTCCGTCCGGGAGCCGCGCGGAAAGGCGTCGGGCCCGTCCCCCGTGAGAGGGGACGGGCCCGACGCCGTGGCGTGCCGCGGCGGTTACCGGCCGCCGCCCAGGTGGTGCACCCGGACCATGTTGGTGGTGCCGGGGATGCCGGGGGGCGAGCCGGCGGTGATGATCATGGTGTCGCCCTCGGTGTAACGGTTGAGCTTGAGCAGCTCGGCGTCGACCAGGTCGACCATGCCGTCGGTGTTCTCCACATACGGAACCACGAAGGACTCCACGCCCCAGCTGAGCGTCAGCTGGTTGCGGGTGGACTCGTCGGTGGTGAACGCCAGGATCGGCTGCTGGGCGCGGTAGCGGGACAGTCGGCGGGCGGTGTCACCGGACTTGGTGAACGCCACGAGCGACTTGGCGCCCAGGAAGTCGGCGATCTCGCAGGCCGCGCGGGCCACCGAGCCGCCCTGGGTGCGCGGCTTCTTGCCCGGGACCAGCGGCTGGAGGCCCTTGGAGAGCAGCTCCTCCTCGGCCGCCTGGACGATCTTCGACATGGTCTTGACCGTCTCGATCGGGTACTGGCCGACCGAGGACTCGGCGGACAGCATCACCGCGTCCGCGCCGTCCAGGATGGCGTTGGCCACGTCGGACGCCTCGGCGCGGGTCGGCCGGGAGTTGGTGATCATCGACTCCATCATCTGGGTCGCCACGATCACCGGCTTGGCGTTGCGGCGGCACAGCTCGATGAGCCGCTTCTGCACCATCGGGACCTTCTCCAGCGGGTACTCCACCGCCAGGTCGCCGCGGGCCACCATCACACCGTCGAAGGCCATGACGACCTCCTCCATGTTGGCGACCGCCTGCGGCTTCTCGACCTTGGCGATCACCGGCACCCGGCGGCCCACCTGGTCCATGACCCGGTGCACGTCGCGCACGTCGGCGGCGTCCCGCACGAAGGAGAGCGCGACCATGTCGCAGCCCATCCGCAGGGCGAAGGTCAGGTCCTCGACGTCCTTCTCGGACAGCGCCGGGACGTTCACCGCCGCGCCGGGCAGGTTGATGCCCTTGTGGTCGGAGATCACCCCGCCCTCGATGACGATCGTCCGCACCTGCGGGCCCTCGACCGCGGTGACCCGCAGCTCGACGTTGCCGTCGTTGATCAGGATCTGGTCGCCCTTGGCGACGTCGCCCGGCAGGCCCTTGTAGGTGGTGCCGCAGATCGTCTTGTCACCCGGGACGTCCTCGGTGGTGATGGTGAACTCGTCACCGCGCACCAGCTCGACCGGGCCCTCGGCGAAGGTCTCCAGTCGGATCTTCGGGCCCTGGAGGTCGGCGAGCACGCCGACCGCGTGACCGGTCTCCGCGGACGCCTTACGGAGCCGGTGGTAGCGCTCCTCGTGCTCCGAGTGGGTCCCGTGGCTCATGTTGAAGCGGGCCACGTTCATGCCGGCCTCGATCAGCGTCTTCAGCTGCTCGAAGGAGTCGACGGCGGGGCCCAGGGTGCAGACGATTTTGGAACGGCGCATGAGGCGGATCCTATCGGGTTTGTTTCGGGGCGGAATATTCGAGCTGTAGGAAAACCCAATGATCAGGCGCTGGCCTCGGTGACCAGCTGGAACGTCTGAGTGGCGATCTCCAGCTCCTCGTCGGTGGGCACCACCGCGACCGCCACCCGGCTCTCGTCGGCGGAGATCAGCCGCGCCGAGGAGCCCCGGATGGCGTTGCGCACCGGGTCCACCTCGATGCCGAAGGCGTCCAGGCCGCGCAGCGCCGCCTCCCGGACGGCCGCCGAGTTCTCGCCGACGCCCGCGGTGAAGGCGACGGCGTCCACCCGGCCCAGCACCGCCGCGTAGGCGCCGACGTACTTGCGCAGCCGGTGGATGTAGATGTCGAAGGCCAGCTGGGCGGCGGCGTCGCCCTCGCCGATGCGGCGGCCGATCTCCCGCATGTCGTTGTCGCCGCACAGGCCGAGCAGCCCGCTGCGCTTGTTCAGCAGGGCGTCGATCTCGTCGGTGGACAGCCCGCCGACCCGCGCCAGATGGAAGATGGCGGCCGGGTCCAGGTCGCCCGAGCGGGTGCCCATGACCAGGCCCTCCAGCGGGGTCAGGCCCATGGAGGTGTCCACGCACTCCCCGCCGCGCACCGCGGAGGCGCTGGCGCCGTTGCCCAGGTGCAGCACGATCGTGTTGACCTCGGACGGGTCCTTGTCCAGCAGCCGGGCGGTGGCCCGCGAGACATACGCGTGCGAGGTGCCGTGGAAGCCGTAGCGACGCACCCCGTACCGGTCGGCGGTCTCGGTGTCGATCGCGTACCGCGCGGCCGACTCCGGCATGGTCGAGTGGAAGGCGGTGTCGAAGACCGCGACCTGCGGCAGGTCGGGGCGGAGCCCGCGGGCCACCTTGATCCCGGAGATGTTGGCCGGGTTGTGCAGCGGGGCCAGCGGCACCAGCTTCTCGATCTCCTCGACCACCTCGTCGGTGATCAGCGTCGGCTCGGTGAACCGGGTGCCGCCGTGCACCACCCGGTGGCCGACCGCGGCCAGCGCCGGCGAGTCGAGGCCGAGGCCCTGGCCCGCGAGCTCGGTGGCGACCTGCTTGAGGGCGGCCTCGTGGTCGGCGACCGGTCCCTCACCGATGCGCTCGACGAGCCCCGACGCCAGCCGGGAGCCGTCGGCCATGTCCAGGAGCTGGTACTTCAGCGAGGAGGAGCCGGAGTTGAGGACGAGGACTCGGGAGCCGTTCACGCGGTCTGCGCCTTCTGTGCGGGGTCCGCCGGGGCGGCGGGGGACGTCGGGGTCTGGGCCTGGATGGCGGTGATCGCCACGGTGTTGACGATGTCCTGGACGAGGGCGCCGCGGGACAGGTCGTTGACCGGCTTGCGCAGGCCCTGGAGGACCGGGCCGACCGCGACCGCGCCCGCCGAGCGCTGCACGGCCTTGTAGGTGTTGTTGCCGGTGTTGAGGTCCGGGAAGATCAGGACCGTGGCCTTGCCGGCGACCTCGGAGTCGGGCAGCTTGGTCGCCGCGACCGCCGCGTCCACCGCCGCGTCGTACTGGATCGGGCCCTCGACCAGCAGGTCCGGGCGGCGCTGCCGCACCAGCTCGGTGGCGGCGCGCACCTTGTCCACGTCCGCGCCGGAGCCGGAGGTGCCGGTGGAGTACGACAGCATCGCGATCCGCGGCTCGACGCCGAACTGGGCCGCGGTGGTCGCCGACTGGATGGCGATGTCGGCGAGCTGCTCGGCGTTCGGGTCCGGGTTGACCGCGCAGTCGCCGTAGACCAGCACCCGGTCGGCCAGGCACATGAAGAAGACCGAGGAGACGATCTGCGCGCCCGGCGCCGTCTTGATGATCTCGAAGGCGGGCCGGATGGTGGCGGCGGTGGAGTGCACCGCGCCGGAGACCATGCCGTCGGCCAGGCCCTCCTGCACCATCAGGGTGCCGAAGTAGGAGACGTCGGCGACGATGTCGTACGCCAGCTCGTAGGAGACGCCCTTGTGGGCGCGCAGCTTGGCGTAGAGCTCGGCGAACCGCTCGCGCAGCGGGGAGGTCTGCGGGTCGATGATCTGCGCCTCGGCCAGCTCGATGCCCAGCTCGCCGGCGCGCTTGCGGATCGCGTCCTGGTCGCCCAGCAGCGTCAGGTCGCACACGTCGCGGCGCAGCAGCACATCGGCGGCGCGCAGCACCCGCTCCTCGGAGCCCTCGGGCAGCACCACCCGGCGCCGGCCGGAGCGGGAGCGCTCGATCAGCTCGTGTTCGAACATCATCGGCGTGACCCGGCTGGACCGGGCGACGGAGATGCGGTTGGTCAGCTCGGCGGTGTCCACATGCCGTTCGAACAGACCCAGCGCGGTCTCCGCCTTGCGCGGCGTGCCGGCGTGCAGCTTGCCCTCCAGGGCGAACAGCTGCTCGGCGGTGGGGAAGCTCTTCCCGGGCACCGACACCACCGGGGTGCCGGGGGCGAGCCGCGAGGCGAGCGCCAGGATGTCGGCGCCCGGCCGCTCGTCCAGGGTCAGCAGCACGCCGGCGATCGGCGGGGCGCCGGCGCTGTGCGCGGCGAGCGCGCCGACGATCAGGTCAGCGCGGTCGCCGGGGGTCACCACCAGGCAGCCGTCGGTCAGCGCGGGCAGGAAGGTGGGCAGCATGGCGCCGCCGAAGACGAAGTCGCGCACGTCGCGGGAGAGCCCGGCGTCGTCGCCCAGCAGCACCTCGGCGCCGAGGGTGCGCACCACCTGGGAGACGGTGGGCGCGGAGAGCGACGCGTCCTCGGGAAGCACGTAGCAGGGCACGGGCAGCCGCGCGGCCAGCCGCTCGGCGATGGCGGTGCGGTCGGCGGGGACGACCCGGTTGACCACCAGCGCCACCACGTCGCAGCCCTGGGCCTCGTAGGCGCGGTAGGCGTTGCGCGCCTCGGCCCGCACCGACTCCGCGCTCTGGTCCTGGCCGCCGACGACGGCGATCACCGAGGCGCCGAACTCGTTGGCCAGTCGGGCGTTGAGGCCCAGCTCGTCGGGGAGGCTGGTGGCGGCGTAGTCGCTGCCCAGCACCAGTACGTACTCGTAGTCGCGGGCCACCTCGTGGAAGCGGCCGACGAGCTGGGCGACCAGCTCGTCGGTGCCGCGCTCGGCCTGGAGCGCGGCGGCCTCCTCGTAGCTCATGCCGTACGCGCTCTCCGGGGCCTGGCTCAGCCGGTAGCGCGCCCGCAGCAGGTCGAACAGGCGGTCGGGGTTGTCGTGGACGAGGGGGCGGAAGACACCGACCCTGTCCACATGGCGGGTGAGGAGCTCCATGACTCCCAGCTCCACGACCTGGCGCCCGTCGCCACGGTCGATCCCGGTCACGTACACGCTGCGCGTCACGCGTGCTCTCCGATCCGTCTGTCTGCTTCCACTGCGGGCAGGTCCGGGTGGCGCGGCCACGGTGGATGGCCGCAACTCAGGAAGATGCCTGAAAAAACCACGATGGATGGGCCCTGCCCTCTTGACAATACCTGCGCCCGTAGATAGAGCGCTCGCCAGGTCAGGGGGACGCGGCACGGCCCGGCCCGTGAAACAATCGGACTGGATCAGTCCGTACCAGTCGGCAGCAGGAGACAGAGCACGATGCGCATCGGAGTCCTCACCGCAGGCGGCGACTGCCCCGGCCTCAACGCTGTGATCCGGTCGGTCGTGCACCGCGCGGTAGCCGGTCACGGGGACGAGGTCATCGGCTTCGAGGACGGCTTCAAGGGGCTCCTGGAGGGGCGGCACCGCAAGCTCGACCTCGACGCGGTCAGCGGCATCCTGGCCCGCGGCGGCACCATCCTCGGCTCCTCCCGCCTGGAGCGCGCCCGACTGCGCGAGGCGTGCGAGACCTCCAAGGAGCTCGCCCGCGACTACGGCATCGACGTGCTCATCCCCATCGGCGGTGAGGGCACGCTGACCGCCGCCAGCATGCTCGCGGCCTCCGGCCTGCCGATCGTCGGCGTGCCGAAGACCATCGACAACGACATCTCGGCCACCGACCGCACCTTCGGCTTCGACACCGCGGTCGGCGTGGCCACCGACGCCATCGACCGGCTCAAGACCACCGCCGAGTCGCACCAGCGGGTCATGGTCGTCGAGGTCATGGGCCGGCACGCGGGCTGGATCGCCCTGGAGTCCGGCATGGCCGCCGGCGCGCACGCGATCTGCCTGCCGGAGCGCCCGTTCGACCCGGCCGACCTGTGCAAGATGGTCGAGGAGCGGTTCGCCCGCGGCAAGAAGTTCGCCGTCATCTGCGTCGCCGAGGGCGCGCACCCCGCCGAGGGGACGATGGACTACCAGAAGGGCGAGATCGACCAGTACGGCCACGAGCGCTTCGCCGGCATCGGCAACCGGCTCGCGGTCGAGCTGGAGCGGCGCCTGGGCAAGGAGGCCCGCCCGGTCATCCTCGGCCACGTCCAGCGCGGCGGCACCCCGACCGCGTACGACCGGGTGCTCGCGACCCGCTTCGGCTGGCACGCCGTGGAGGCCGCGCACCGCGGCGAGTTCGGCATGATGACGGCGCTGCGCGGCACGGACATCGTGATGGTGCCGATCGGGGACGCGGTGACCGAGCTCAAGCGGGTGCCGGCGGACCGGATGCACGAGGCGGAGTCTGTGTTCTAGGAGCTTCGTAGGAACGTACGTACCGGGCCCACGGATCGGATCCCGCACGGTCAGCCGGCGGCGTCGATCCGGTCCCAGAAGTGTTCCACGATGTGGTCGAGGAAGGCCCGCGCGTCGGCGGCGGCGTTGTCGGCGGTGGCGCCGCGCACCAGGGTGGCCGCCATCCGGGCCTGGTAGTCGCCGTGCAGGGACTTCAGGGCCTGCTCGATGCGTGGCTTGGGGAGCGGTACCAGCTTGGCGACCTTGCGCACATAAGCCTGCCAACGGGTGTCCACCGCCGAGCGGAGCAGCCCGGCGAGCGCCTCGTCGCGCCCGGTGACCTGGAAGAAGGCGCGCAGCGGAAGCTTGAGCACCTCGGCGAGGTTGGCGGCCTGGCCGTCGTTCCCGGTCCAGACCCCGGAGCTCTCCATCCGCTCGTACTCGTACGGGTCCATGCCGATGCGCATGGCCAGGTCGGCCGGTGCGATGCCCTGGGCCACCCGGTGCTCGCGCAGCGTGCCGGGTGCTCCGAGGAGGTCTCCGGGCGCGCACCACAGCGCCCCCGCCAGTGCCATCAGCTCGTTCTCGTCGGGGAACGCCTCCCCCAACTCCCAGGCGGCGACGGTCGCCGGTGACACCCGTAGCCCGTAGGCGGCCTGGATGCCGTACGAGACGTGCGCGTGCGTCATCCCCAACGCCTCGCGCAGCCGACGGGCGGCTGTTGGATCAAACGACGTACTTCTGGGCTCTTCCGGTATGGACGGATGCACAAGCGCACCGTAGCGGCAGAGGGTTACACATGCATGACAAATGACTGAGTTGGTATCCAGTCGTTTCGGCAACTGACTGAAGTCGACCGGGGTGATGGGTTCCCGGCCTCAACCCTTGACGGCGCCCCCGAGCGCGAAGCCGCTGCCCAGCCGCCGGGCGATCAGCACGTACAGCAGCACCACCGGCGTGGAGTAGAGGATCGAGAAGGCGGCGAGCTGCCCGTAGGCGACCGAGCCGTGGTTGCCGAAGAAGGTGAAGACGCTGACCGAGGCGGGCAGTTGATCAGGCGTCAGGAGCAGCATGAACGGCACGAAGAAATTGCCCCACATCATGATGAAGCTGTAGATCGTCACCACCGCGACCCCGGGCCCCATCAGCGGCAGGATCACCCGCGCCAGCGACTGCGCCCAGGACGCCCCGTCCGTCCACGCCGCCTCCTCCAGCGCGACCGGCACCCCGTCCATGAAGTTCTTCATCAGCCAGATCGCGAAGGGCAGTTGGGTCGCGGCCAGGAACAGCGCCGTTCCGTACAGCGTGTCGATCAGGTCCGTCTGGACGAACAGCCCGTAGACCGGAACCATGAGCGCTGTGATCGGCAGACAGGTGCTGAACACGATCGTCAGCAGATACGGTCGCACCAGGCGCGAGCGGAACCGCGACAGCGGGTAGGCGGCCAGCGCCGCGCAGCCGACGGTCACCACCGCGGCGCCCCCGCACAGCAGCAGGCTGTTGACCATGGGGGTGAACGTGATCTCGTCCGTCCACACCGCCGAGAAGTTGTCGAGCGTGGGCGAGCCGGGCGCGGCCACCCGCAGCGTCGCCTCCGCGTCCACGGACGCCAGCAGCAGCCAGACCAGCGGGAGCGCGAACGCCCCGGCCGTCACCAGCAGCGCGACATCGGCGGCCAGGCGGCGGCGGGCACGGCGGCTGAGGGCGGGTCTCGAGCGCATGACACCTCCGGACGGAGTGAGGCCGGAAGACCATGAAACCGCCGGACGGCGCGGGCGAGAAGCCCGGCGGCACCGGGCGACGAGAACCGTCACCGCGTGGGTGCGCACGTCGTGACCCGACGAGTCCGCGTTTCGGGTCCGTGGTGGCGAGGACCCGCCAACTTTCGTACCTCCGGGCCGGAATCGCTTGCGCGGTGCCGGTTGCCATACACATAGTGACGGGGTGACCACAGCCGTACCCTTACGCCCCACCGACACCATGCACGCGCGCTCTTCGACGGACCTCCGATGAGCCTCGACGAGACGGCCGCCCACGATGCCGAGCAGGTGGTGATCCACCCGGCCGGGGCCGACAACGAGCTGCGCAAGGCCCTGCAGGACCTGCTGGCCGGACGGTGGATGGCCATGCGGAACCTGCTGGTGGACGAGGGCGGTTGGGGACGGTGGACCTACCGGACGCAGGTGCTGGGGGCGGCGGCCGCCGGCTCGGACGTGGTGGACGCCTGGCTGGCGGAGGATCCGGAGAGCGGCGCGGGCCGGGTGATGCGGGCGCGGGTGGCCGTCGAGCGGGCGATGCGGGCGCGGCGGATCCGGCACGCGGAGACCACGAGGCTGTGGCGCGAGGCGGAGGAGGCGTGCGCGGCCGCCGCGCAGGCGCGGCCGCAGGACCCGGTGCCCTGGGTGTGCCGGCTGGCGCTGGCACCGCTGGACGAGTGGCACCAGGTCGAGGAGTACCGGCAGACGCACCCCGATCCGATGCTGTGCCCCGGCCCCTGGGGCCTGTTGGCGGAGGCGGACCGGCGCGACCCGGGCAACCGGGAGGCGTACCACCGGGCCATGCAGTTCCTCGGCGGCCTCGGCGGACACGCGCAGATGGCGCTCTTCGCGCGCTGGGCCGCCGACCACGCGCCGCCGGGGTCGCCGCTGCTGGTGCTGCCGCTGTACGTGCACGCCGAGCGCTGGCGGGAGTCGCACCCCGAGGGCGGCGACCACGCGCTGGATCTGCACTGGGTGCAGGACGGCGCGATCCGGGACGCGGAGCGCGGCGTACGGCGGTGGTTCGACCTCTCGGACCCCGCCGAGCGGTCGCTGATGGACGCCAACTACCTCGCCCACGCCCTCTGGGCCGCCCACCGGTTCGACGACGCCGCCCGTGTCTTCCACTGGATGGGCCGGTACGCCACCGCCCGGCCCTGGCAGTACCGGATCGCCGACCCCGGCCGCACCGACCTCGTCGCCGCCGAGTTCGCCCGCATCCGGCGGCACTGTCTCGGTGTCGCCCAGGGCGACGCCGGGCGGCGGCTGCATCGGCCCTCGTTCTGAGCCGCGCCGCCGCCGGCGCGTCACCCCCCCACGCCGTACCCCCGACGCACCCCCCAAACCCCGAGGAACCAGGGAGTCTTCGTGTCGCACGCCGCCAAGAGGCTGAGGACCGGACGCGACCGGCGGGACGAGGAGCACTTACGCGACCTCGGCTACCAGCCCGTCCTCGCCCGCCGCATGGGCGGCTTCGGCAGCTTCGCGATCAGTTTCAGCATCATCTCGGTGCTCTCCGGCTGTATGACCCTGTACGGATTCGGGCTGGTCACCGGCGGCCCCGCGGTGATGCTGTGGGGCTGGGCCGGCGTCGGGCTGATGGTGCTGTTCATCGGGATGGCCCTGGCCGAGGTGACCAGCGCCTACCCCACCTCCGGCGCCATGTTCTACATGGCCCACCAGCTCGGCGGTCCCCGCTGGGGCTACTACACCGGATGGATCAATCTGCTCGGACTGCTCGGCGGGATCGCCGGCAGCGGCTACGGCGCGGCGCTGTTCATCGGCGCCCTGCTCGACCTCCAGTTCGACATCGAGCCGACGCCCGAGTCCACCATGGCCGTCTTCACCGCCATCCTGCTGCTGTTCGCCGGCTTCAACCTGGCCGGCGTCCGCATGGTCAACCTGCTGAACTCCATCAGCGTCTGGTGGCATCTGCTCGGAGTGGCCGTCATCGTCGCCGTCCTGGCGATCGCCCCCGACAGCCACCAGTCGCCGTCCTTCGTCTTCGGGGAGTTCGTCAACGACACCGGATGGTCCAACCCGCTCTACGTCACCGCCATCGGGCTGCTGCTGACGCAGTACACCTTCACCGGGTACGACGCCTCCGCGCACCTGTCGGAGGAGACCACCAACGCCTCGGTCTCCGCCGCCCGCGGCATCGTGCGCTCCATCTGGGTCTCGTGGATCGCCGGTTTCGTGCTGCTGGCGGGGCTGACCTTCGCCATCCAGGACTACGCCGCCACCCAGGGCGCCGACGTCCCGCCCGCGCAGATCTTCATCGATGTGCTGGGCACCGACGGCGCCACCGCGCTGCTGCTCATCGTCATCGTGGCGCAGTTGTTCTGCGCCAACGCCGGGATCGCCGCCGCCAGCCGCATGGCGTTCGCCTTCAGCCGGGACGGGGCGCTGCCCGGGTCGGCGCTGTGGCAGCGGGTGAGCGCCCGCACCCAGACCCCGTACGCGGCGGTGTGGCTGGCCGTCGCCGGCCCGTTCGTGCTGGCGCTGCCGTCGCTCTACTCCGAGACCGCCTACACCGCCGTCACCGCGATCAACGTCATCGGCATCACCCCCTCCTACGTCATCCCGGTCTATCTGCGGCTGCGCCATCCGCACCGGTTCGCCCCGGGGCCGTGGACGCTGGGCCGGTGGAGCCGCGTGGTGGGCTGGATCGCGGTCTGCTGGGTGGGCTTCGCGACGGTGCTGTTCTGCCTGCCCCAGGTCAGCCCGGTCACCGCCGCCTCCATGAACTACGCCTCGGTCGCTCTGGCGGTGGCGTTGCTGCTGGCCACCGTCTGGTGGCCGTTCGCCCGACGCTCGCTCACCACACCCACGTACGACACCTCCGGCAAGAACGCCGAGCTGCTCCAGGAGGTGATCTGAATGGGTGCGCTGAGCCTCGACGAGCTCCGCGCCGACATCGACCGGGGAGCGGTCGACACCGTGCTGCTCGCCCTCGTCGACATGCCCGGGCGCCTGAAGGGCAAGCGCTTCGACGCCCGGCACTTCATCGACCGCGTCGTGCCCGAGGGCGCCGGGATGTGCGCGTACGTGCTGGCCACCGACGTCGACATGCGGCCGGTGGACGGGTTCTCGCTCGCCTCCTGGGACACCGGCTACGGCGACATGCGGCTGACCCCGGACCCGCGGGCGGTCCACCGGCTGCCGTGGTGGCCCGGGACCGCGCTGGTGCACGCCGACGCGGACCTGGACGGGCGCCCGGTGCCGGTCTCGCCCCGGCGGCTGCTGCGCGAGCGGCTCGCCCGGCTCGCCGAGCACGGCCTGACCGCCGGGGTCGGCCTGGAGACCGAGTTCGTGCTCTACCGGGGACGCTACGCCGACGTCGCCGACGGCCGGCTGCCGGAGCCGGTCGCCCCGCGGAACCGGGACTGCGCCCTGGACCACGACCCGCTCACCGACCGCTTCCTGCGCGCGCTGCACCGCGGACTGCGTGAGGCGGGGCTGCCGCTGGAGGCCGCCAAGACCGAGGGGGCGGCCGGCCAGGTCGAGATCACCTTCCCGTACGGGGACGCCCTGGCGGCCTGCGACGGCCACACGGTCTTCAAACACGGCGCGCGGGTCCTGGGCGAACGGCTGGGCACCGTGCCCAGCTTCATGGCCGCCCCCGCCACCGGCGTGGCCAGCGGCCTCCATCTGCATCTGTCGCTGTGGCGGGAGGGGCGGCCGGTGCTCGCCGACGCCGACGGCTCCCCGACGGCGCTGGCCGCACACGCCGTCGCCGGGCTGCTGACGGCGCTGCCGGAGCTGGCCCCGCTCTACGCCCCGACCGTCAACTCGTACAAGCGGTACGTGGAGCGCAGCTTCGCACCGACCCGGTTCAGCTGGGGCGTCGACAACCGCACCTGTGCCGTGCGGATCGCCGGCCGCGGCCCCGGCCGCCATCTGGAGATCCGGCTGCCCGGCGCCGACGCCAACCCCTATCTGGCGCTGACCGCCGCCCTCGCCGCCATCGAGCACGGCATCGACCACCGGCTCAAGCCCCCGCCGCCCTGCGTCGGCGACGGCTACCGGGAGGAGGCGGGGCCGCCGGTGCCCCGCACCCTCGCCGCCGCCGCCGAGGCGCTGGGCACCGGCCCGCTCGCCCGGGAGCTGCTGGGCCCCGCCGTGGCCGGGCACTACGCGCACGCGGCGCGCGTCGAGGCGGAGGCGCTGGCCGGGTCGGCAGGACTGGGGGCGGAGGTGAGCGACGCCGAGCGGGAGCGGTGGTTCGGCCGGGCCTGACGCCGTCGGCCGTCACACCTCCTCGCGCAGCAGCCGCAGATAGACCGTGGAGAAGACGGCGCCCACCAGCAGCAACAGCAGGGCCACCGCCGTGCCGTAGCCGATCAGGCTCTTCAGGAACGCCTGGTCGTACATGAACACCGGGAGGGTCTGGCTGCGGTTGCCGGGCCCACCGCGGGTCATCGCCCAGATCAGGCCGAAGACCGACAGGGTCTGGAGGGTGTTGAGCATGAGGTTGGTGCCGATGGAGCGGCGGATCATCGGCAGCGTGACGTACCAGAGCCGGCGCGCACCGCGCGCGCCGTCGACCTCGGCCGCCTCGGTGATCTCGTCGGGGATGTCGGCCAGCGCCGCGGAGTAGACCAGCATCGAGAAGGCCGTGCCCCGCCAGACGTTGGCGAAGGAGACGGCGAGGATGGGGAGGGTGAACAGCCAGTTCTGGCCGGGCAGATGGAGCTGGTCGAGGAGGGCGTTGAGGGTGCCCTCCCGGCGGAAGAAGGCGTACAGCAGAAAGCCGGCGACGATCTCCGGCACCACCCAGGCGGCGATGACGATCGCTCCGGTGAGCGTGCGCACCGGGCGGGAGGCGCGGCGCATCAGCAGGGCCAGCGCCAGGCCCAGGGTGTTCTGGCCGAGCAGCGAGGAGACCACGGTGAAGACGAGGGTGAGGACGACGGCGTTGCGGAAGTCCGGGTCGCCGAAGGCCCGCCGGAAGTTGTCGAGGCCGACGAAGTCGGTGGTGGACGAGCCGGTCAACCGCATGTCGGTGAAGGCGATGTACGCGCAGTAGCAGATCGGCCCGCCGAGGAAGAGCAGCAGCAGAACGGTGGCCGGGGCGAGCGGCAGCCAGCGCAGCGGCCGGCGGCGGGGCGCACGCCCGGCGGTCCGCTCGGCGGCCGCGTCCGGTCGGGCGGCGGTGGCCGTCATCGGTCCCGCCGCACCACGGCGTCGGTGAGGGACGCGAGCTCCTCGTCGTACGCCCGCGCGGCCTCCCGGGGGGAGGCGTCGCCCGTCGTCACCGCCTCCATCGCCTCCCCGATCGCCGCGGAGACCTGCGGATAGACGGGCAGCGCGGGGCGGTAGCGGGTGACGTCGACCAGGTCGGTGAAGAAGTCGACGCCGGGCATGGAGCGCAGGTACGCCGGGTCCTCCGCCACGTCCCGGCGGACCGCGATCTGCGCGTCGGTCACATTCCACTCGGCGGCGTTCTCCCTGGTCTGGAGCGTCTCGATGAACTTCCAGGCCAGCGCGGGCTTGGTGGACTTGGCGGGGATCGCCCAGGTCCAGCCGCCGGACATGCTCACCCTTCCCGGGGCCTGCCCGGCCTGGGTGGGCATCGGCGCCTGGCCGAGGACGCGCGACCACCGCGGCCAGGGCCTGCCGCCGGTCCTGATCCAGTTCTGGCCCAGCCAGGAGCCGTCCAGGGCGATGGCGAGCTCGCCGTCCGGCAGCCAGTCGCCGAAGACGCTGGTGTTCACGTTCGGGTCGAGGGCGTCGGAGACGTCGGGGCCCAACTTCTCCGCGTAGACGGTCCGCACGAAGCCGAGGGCGTCGCGGAAACCGCGGCTGCCGGTGATCCACTTCTTCGCCTCGCGGTCGTACAGCGGGTCCTCGCCCGGGCCGTCGACCGTGCCGTACAGCAGCATCTCGAAGCCCTGCATCACGGCCGCCTCGCCCGGACCCTTGCCGGTGTAGACGTTGAGCGGGACGACCCCGGGGACCCGGCGCTTCACGGTGCGGGCCGCGTCCAGCACCTCGGCCCAGTCGCGGGGCCGCCAGTCGGCGGGCAGACCGGCCCTGGCGAAGATCTCCTTGTTGAACCACAGCCCGCGGGTGTCGGTGCCGACGGGCACCCCGTACGTCCTGCCGTCCTCGCCCCGGGCGGCCGCCCGGGCGGCGGGGGCGTACCGGTCCCAGTCCCGCCAGGTCGTCAGGTACTCGTCCAGCGGGCGCAGATAGCCGGCCTCGATGTCGGAGCCGATCCGGAAGCCGTCCTCGTAGATCACGTCGGGTGCGGTCTTCGAGGACCGCATCATCTGCTGCGTCTTGGCGGCGTAGTCGTTGTCCGGCGCCTGGATCGGGATCAGCTTGACCTTCTTGCCGGGGTGGGCCTTCTCGAACTCCGCCTTGACCGCGGCGAGATAGCGGTCCTTGTGGCGCACCGTGTTGTCGGTCGAGCGGTTGTAGGCGACCTTGACGGTGTCCGGGTCGCCGCCCGCGCCGTCGCCGCAGGCGGTGAGCCCGGCGGCGGCGAGGAGGGCGGCGAGGACGACCGCGGCGGTTCGGGCGGGGGTGGCGGTGGGGCGCACGGGCACGACCTCCTGGCTGCTCGCCTCGGTGGCTGCTGCTCGGTGACCGTACGGTTACCTTCCGTGGAGGTCAATGGGCCGGGCGCGGCGGCCGGGGCGGCCAGGGCGGCCGCGCGGCCGGGTGGTCAACGCCCCGGGGGCGCGCCCCTGCTGAGCCAGCGGTAGACCAGTTCGGGGCGGCCGACCTGGCCGTACTGCGGGGCGCGCTCGGCGCGAAGGGTGTCGACCAGGTGTTCCAGATAGCGGCGGGCGGTGATCCGGGAGATGCCGACCGCCTCCGCCGTGGCCGTCGCCGAGATGCCGTTCTCGGCGGCCCGCAGCGCCTCGGTCACCGCCCGCAGGGTGGCCGGGGTCAGCCCCTTGGGTAGCTCGGCGGGTTGCGGCGCGCGCAGCGCCGCCAGGGCGCGGTCCACCTCGTCCTGGCCGCTGGCCTCGCCCGCGGTGGCGCGGAACGCGGCGTAGCGCAGCAGCCGGTCCCGGAGCGTGGCGAAGGTGAAGGGCTTCAGGACGTACTGCACCACCCCGAGCGAGACGCCCTCCCGCACCATGGCCAGGTCTCGCGCCGAGGTCACCGCGATCACGTCGGCGGTATGGCCCGCGGCGCGCAACGAGCGGATCAGCTGGAGGCCGTGGGCGTCGGGGAGGTACAGGTCGAGCAGGAGCAGGTCGACCGGGTCCCGCTCCAGATGGCGGCGCGCCCCGCTCCCGGAGTGCACGGTGCCGGCGACGGTGAACCCGGGCACGCGGGAGACGTACAGCGCGTGCGCGTCCGCGGCGACCGGGTCGTCCTCGACGACGAGCACGCGAATGGCGTACGGCGCGCTCATGGCGTGATCCTTTCTCCCCGGCTCCCGCCGAGAGGTGCCCCCTGGAGGCGCCCCACGGCGCGGCGCGGCCGAGAATACGCCAGCGACGCGCCCGGGCCTACCGGCGACCGCGCACGTCCCCCCGACCGCGGGCCCGACCCGAGGCGCGGGCGGTGGTCGGCTGCGGTGGCCCGAACCGACGGCACGCGCGGGCGGCCGGCGGCGGTGGCTCGCCGCGCGGCGGGAGTCGGCGACCGCGGCTCGCCCTCCCGCGGGAGTCGGCGGCCCGGGTCAGACCAGCGGCAGCCGGACCGCGAAGGTCGCCCCGCAGCGGGCCCCGTCGGCGGGGCCGGCGGGGGTGACCTCCACCGTGCCGCCGTTGCGGCGGGCCGCCTGGCGGACGAGGGCGAGGCCGAGCCCGCGGCCGGGTGCGGCGGGGCCGGCGGAGGGCGGGGCCTTGGTGCTCCAGCCGCGTTCGAAGATCTCCTCGGCGTCGGCGGGGGCGACCCCGGCGCCGGTGTCGCTGACGGCCAGGAGCAGCTCGCCGTCGGCCGCGCGGGCGGTGACCGTGACCCGGGCCCGGTGGACCGCACCCGCGTCCGCGGGAGCGTTCGCGTCGGCGTCCGGGTGAGCGCACGCGTCCGCCCGGGCGCTCGGTTCCGCGGCCGCGCCCTCGCGGTCGGCCGGCCGGTGGGTCTGGTCCGCCGCGGTGTCCATCGCCGCGTCCATGGCGTTGTCGATGAGGTTGCCGAGGATGGTCACCAGGTCCCGGGCCGGCAGGCCGGCCGGCAGGACGCCGTCGTCGATGCGGCTGTCCGGGGCCAGCACCAGCTCCACGCCGTGCTCGTTGGCCTGCGCGGCCTTGCCCAGCAGCAGCGCGGCCAGCACCGGTTCGGCGACGGCCGCCACCACCTGGTCGGTGAGCGCCTGGGCCAGCTCCAGCTCGGCCGTGGCGAAGTCCACCGCCTCGGCCGCCCGGCCCAGCTCGATCAGCGAGACCACGGTGTGCAGCCGGTTGGCGGCCTCGTGGGCCTGGGAGCGCAGCGCCTCGGCGAAGCCGCGCACCGAGTCCAGCTCGCCGGAGAGCGCCTGGAGCTCGGTGTGGTCGCGCAGGGTCACCACGGTGCCGCGCCGCTCGCCGCCGCTGACGGGGGAGGTGTTCACCACCAGCACCCGCTCCGCGGTGAGGTGCAGCTCGTCGACGCGCGGTTCGGCGGCCAGCAGGGCGCCGGTGAGCCGCGCCGGCAGACCCAGCTCGCTGACGTACCGGCCGACCGTGTCCGGCGGCAGCCCCAGCAGCTCCTGCGCCCCGTCGTTGACCAGGGCGATCCGCCGCTGCCCGTCGAGCATCAGCAGCCCCTCGCGCACGGCGTGCAGCGCGGCCTCGTGGTAGTCGTGCAACCGGCTGAGCTCGGTGGCGTTCATGCCGTGGGTGTGGCGGCGCAGCCGGGCGTTGACGACGTAGGTGCCCAGGCCGCCGAGGGCCACCGCGGCGAGCGCGACGGCCAGCAGGGCGAGCAGCTGGCCGCGCACCTGGTGGCTGATCTCCTCGACCGTTATGCCCGCGCTGACCAGGGCGACGATCCGCCCGTGGTCGCGGACCGGGGTGACCACCCGCACCGAGGAACCCAGGGTGCCGGTGTACGTCTCGGAGAAGGTGCGGCCGCGCAGCGCGGGCCCGATGTGGCCGAGGAAGGTCTCGCCGATACGGGCCGGGTCGGGGTGGGTCCAGCGGACGCCCCGAGTGTTCATGATCGTGACGAAGGTGACGTCGGTGTTCCGGCGCACCCGCTCCGCGTACGGCTGGAGCGTGGCGGTCGGGTAGGCCGACCGCACGGCGGCGACGACCGCGGGGGAGGCGGCCACGGCGGTCGCCGCGGCCGTGGCCTGGCGGCGCGCGGCGGCCTCGGCCTGGTTCCGGTCGGTGAGGTACGCGAAGACCGCGCAGCCGGCGACCACGACCGCGACCAGCACCACCTGCATGGCGAAGAGCTGGCCGGCCAGGCTGCGGGGACGGGGGACGCGCATAGCGCTCAGTGTGCCCGTGCCGCCGGGCGTGAACGAAATGTACGGAAGGGTGACCGCCGTCACAGCCTGGTGCATAGTCACCGGGACCGTCCAGGACGTGAGCCGCACGTGACCCCACCCGGACGAACACGTACACCGCCAGGACGAGCCAGTACAGAAGGAGGCAGCCGTGGCCACGCAGACCTCGCCCCGGGACGCCGGACAGGAACCGGGAGCCAGACAGCCGGAGACCGCCCCACGGGATCGCACCCACTACCTCTACCTCGCCGTCATCGGCGCGGTGGTCGCCGGCATCGCGGTGGGCTTCGCCGCGCCCGGCGTGGCCGCGGAGCTCAAGCCGATCGGCGCCGGCTTCGTCAATCTGATCAAGATGATGATCTCGCCGATCATCTTCTGCACGATCGTGCTCGGCGTGGGGTCGGTCCGCAAGGCCGCGAAGGTGGGCGCCGTCGGCGGTCTGGCGCTCGGCTACTTCCTGCTGATGTCCACGGTCGCCCTGGCGATCGGTCTGCTCGTCGGCAACATCCTGGAGCCGGGCAGCGGGCTGCACCTCACCAAGGAGGCGGCCAAGGCCGGCGAGGCGCAGGCGAGCGGCGCCCACGAGTCCACCGCCGACTTCCTGCTCGGCATCATCCCCAAGACGCTGGTCTCCGCCTTCACCGAGGGCGAGGTGCTCCAGACGCTGCTGGTCGCGCTGCTCGTCGGCTTCGCGCTGCAGGCGATGGGCCGGACCGGGGAGCCGGTGCTGCGCGGCATCGGCCACATCCAGCGGCTGGTCTTCCGGGTGCTCGGCATGGTCATGTGGGTGGCCCCGGTGGGCGCCTTCGGCGCGATCGCGGCGGTGGTCGGCGAGACGGGCGTGGACGCGCTGAAGTCCCTGGCCGTCATCATGATCGGCTTCTACATCACCTGTCTGCTCTTCGTGGTGGTCGTCCTCGGCACGATCCTTCGCCTGGTCGCCGGGGTGAACCTGTTCCTGCTGCTGAAGTACCTGGCGCGGGAGTTCCTGCTGATCCTGTCCACCTCCTCGTCGGAGTCGGCGCTGCCGCGCCTGATCGCGAAGATGGAGCACGCCGGCGTCAGCAAGCCGGTCGTCGGCATCACGGTGCCCACCGGCTACTCCTTCAACCTCGACGGCACCGCGATCTACCTGACGATGGCCTCGCTCTTCGTCGCCGAGGCGATGGGCGACCCGCTCTCCGTCGGCCAGCAGATCTCGCTGCTGCTCTTCATGATCATCGCGTCCAAGGGCGCGGCCGGTGTCACCGGCGCGGGCCTGGCCACGCTGGCCGGCGGCCTCCAGTCGCACCGCCCCGAGCTGGTCGACGGCGTGGGGCTGATCGTCGGCATCGACCGCTTCATGAGCGAGGCGCGCGCCCTCACCAACTTCGCCGGGAACGCCGTGGCGACCGTCCTCGTCGGCACCTGGACCAAGGAGATCGACAAGGAGCGGATGGCCGAGGTGCTGGCCGGCCGACTGCCGTTCGACGAGAAGACGCTGGTGGACGACGGCCACGGCGTCCCGGCCGACCCCGAGTCGGCACGGGACGCGGCCGACACGGACGCCGCCGGGACCGACGGCGCGGCGGGCGCCGGCGCGAACGGCGGAACGGCCAAGGAGCCGGCGACCGTCTGACGCTCCCGTGGCGACAGCCGCGACGCGACTCCGGTCCCCCCAGAACGCCCCGGGTCGCCTCCTCAGACGCCCCTCCCCCCGGGGCAACGCGGCGGCCCTGCCTCATATCGGCGAGGCAGGGCCGCCGTGCGTCTCTCCCCGCGCGGACACCGAAGACCACTCACCTCCGGACGCAGCGCACGCGGATCTTGGACTGCTTGTGGGGCAGCCGCTCCCAGTCCTCCATGACACGGGCCCAGAGGCCGTGGGAGGCGGCGAGCTCGGTCAGCGTGTCGGCCCGGTAGTAGAAGTCCTCCCGCAGCACGTGGTGGTGCTCGCCCTCGGTGCGGTTGAAGGTGAAGTCGAAGAAGGCGCGCGGGGCCATGACCCGCGCGACGTTGCGCAGGCACTCGTCGACGACCTCGATCGGGGAGTGCGAGAACACGCTGTGCGCGTGCACCACGGTGAAGTACCCGGCGGGCAGGGCGGACAGCCGCAGATCGCGGACGAGGGTGAGGTGGGGGACCTTGGCCTGGAGGCCGCGCTCGGCGACGGTGTCGGCCGCCGCGAAGAGGATCTCGGGGGATATGTCGACGCCGTGGTAGTGCCCGGGGCGCAGATAGTCGATGAACCGCCAGCCCGCGCGCAGGTTGCCGCAGCCGATCTCCAACATCCGGTCCTTCGGACTGAGCCCGTGCCGCAGCAGATAGTCGAACTGCATCTCGCCGAGCGCGAGCCACCGCTCCTCGGTCGCGCTGCCGACCGCGGCGGAAGGGCTTCTGGCGGTGTCCGCCTTCATCACCGCACGGTAGTAGGCCACATGGTCACGGGTGGTGAGCCGCAGCCTCCAGTCACGGCCGAGCCTGCGCAGATACGGCACGACACGGTCGGGGTGCCGGGAGGCGTGGCGGAGCCTGTGGCCGAGGCGGGCGCGGTCGGCGGCGCGGGTCGTGGTCATCGTGAGGGTCCTTGGTCGTGTGGCGGTCCTCGGTCTCAGGGCCGGTCCGGGCCGAGCGGGGCGTACAGCCATCCACTCTGCGCCGGTCCCCCGGAACGGGCCACCCAGGCGGTGCCATCCAGGTCACCGGCGCCCGGGACCCGCCCCGAGGGGCGCCGACGGCACGACCGCGTGCGCGCGCCCCAGCCCGTCCGACCGCGCGAGCTCGGACACGGGCGTGGTCAGACCGGCTTCAGCCACACCGTGGCCAGCGGCGGCAGCACCGGCAGGATGCTGCTGTGGCGGCCGTGCCAGGGGGTGGGGTCCGTCTTGAGGGGGTCGGGGTTGCCGACGCCGCTGCCGCCGAAGCGGGGACTGTCGGTGTTGAGGACCTCGCGCCAGAGCGGGAACCCGTCGGGGACGCCGATGCGGTACTCGTGGCGCACCACGGGGGAGAAGTTGCTGATGGCGATCAGCGGGGAGCCGTCGGCGGCGAAGCGGAGGAACGCGAAGACGTTGTCGTCGGCTGCGTCGCCGTCGATCCAGCGGAAGCCCTCGGGGACGATGTCCCGCTGCCAGAGCGCGGGTTCGCCCAGGTAGCGGTGGTTGAGCTCGCGGACCAGGTCGCGCACGCCCCGGTGGTCCGGCTCCGCGGAGTACGAGGGGTCCAGCAGCCACCAGTCGGGGCCGTGGCTCTCGGACCACTCGGCGCCCTGCGCGAACTCCTGCCCCATGAAGAGCAGTTGCTTGCCCGGGTGGGCCCACATGAAGCCCAGGTAGGCGCGGTGGTTCGCGCGTCGCTGCCACCAGTCCCCGGGCATCTTGGAGACCAGGGCCCGCTTGCCGTGCACCACCTCGTCGTGCGAGATCGGCAGCACGTAGTTCTCGCTGTACGCGTAGACCATCGAGAAGGTCATCTCGTGGTGGTGGTACTTGCGGTGCACCGGCTCGTGGGTCATGTAGTCGAGCGAGTCGTGCATCCAGCCCATGTTCCACTTCAGCCCGAAGCCGAGGCCGCCGAAGCCACTGGCGCCGACGTGGTGGGTGGCCCGGGTCACCCCGTCCCAGGCCGTGGACTCCTCGGCGATGGTCACCACGCCCGGGCAGCGCCGGTAGACCGTGGCGTTCATCTCCTGGAGGAAGGAGACGGCGTCCAGGTCCTCGCGGCCACCGTGCTCGTTCGGCGTCCACTCGCCCGCCTCGCGCGAGTAGTCCAGATAGAGCATCGAGGCGACCGCGTCCACCCGCAGCCCGTCGATGTGGAACTCCTCGCACCAGTAGACCGCGTTCGCGACCAGGAAGTTCCGCACCTCGGTGCGGCCGTAGTCGAAGACCAGGGTCCCCCAGTCGGGGTGCGCGGCGCGGCGCGGGTCGGCGTGCTCGTACAGCGCCGTGCCGTCGAACGCGGCCAGCGCCCAGTCGTCCCGGGGGAAGTGCGCGGGCACCCAGTCGATCAGCACCCCGATGTCCGCCCGGTGCAGCGCGTCCACGAGGTACTTGAAGTCGTCGGGCGTGCCCAGCCGGGCGGTCGGCGCGTAGAAGCCCGTGACCTGGTAACCCCAGGAGCCGCCGAACGGGTGCTCGGCCACCGGCAGGAACTCCACATGGGTGAAGCCGAGGTCCTTCACATAGCCGGGCAGCTGCTCGGCCAGCTGGCGGTAGGTCAGCCCCGGCCGCCAGGAGGGCAGGTGCACCTCGTAGACCGAGAAGGGCGAATCGTGCGGTCGGAACCCGGCCCGGCGCGCCATCCACTCCTCGTCGCGCCAGCGGTGGTACGAGGTGTGCACCACCGAGGCGGTCGCCGGCGGGCACTCGGTGCGCCGCGCCATCGGGTCGGCGCGCAGCGTACGGCTCCCGTCGGGGCGGACGATCTCGAACTTGTACAGCGCCCCCTCGGCCACCCCCGGGAGGAACAGCTCCCAGACCCCGCAGCGCCCCAGCGACCGCATCGGGAAGGCGGTGCCGTCCCAGTAGCTGAAGTCGCCCACCACCCGCACACCACGCGCGTTCGGTGCCCAGACGGTGAAGCGCACCCCGGTGACCTGCTGGTGCGTCATGGGGTGCGCCCCCAGCGCCTGCCACAGCCGCTCGTGCCGGCCCTCGCCGATCAGATGCAGGTCCAGCTCGCCCAGGGCGGGCAGGAAGCGGTACGGGTCCTGGAGCTCCAGTTCGTCGCCGTCGTACGCC
The DNA here is from genome assembly GCF_007595705.1 of Streptomyces sp. SAJ15. Lineage (GTDB taxonomy): Bacteria > Actinomycetota > Actinomycetes > Streptomycetales > Streptomycetaceae > Streptomyces. The sequence goes on from NZ_NISY01000001.1 coordinate 991,171, forward strand.
ACCAGCAGCCGGTAGTCGGGGATCTCGCGCAGCGGCAGCACCCCGGAGAACAGCCCGTCGCCCTCCGAGCGCAGCCGCGCCCGCAGCCCCTTGGCGCTGATCACGACCGACCGGGCGAACGGGCGCAGCACCCGGAAGCAGACCCCGCCGCCCACCAGGTGCGCGCCCAGCACGGCGTGCGGGTCGTGGTGCGCGCCGGCCAGCAGCCGCTCCCGCTCCCCGGCGTCCAGCGGCGGCGCCGGCCGCACCCCCTGGCTGCCGTCGGCGGGCGCCGGCTCGGCCGCGGCCTCGCCGGGCCGCGGCGGCCGCCCGGTCACCGCCCGGCGCACGTCGGTCGTCGCCGCGTCCTCCCGCCGCGCCCCGGGCTCCGCGGACCGCTGCGCCCGGGGTGTCGGCGGGGCGTCGTACGAGGACCGACCACGGCCCGCCCCGCTCGGCCCGGCCGCCTCCGGGCGGTCGGGGAGGAACGTCGCCGGGACGCCGGCGGGGGACGCGGGCCCCCCGGACGGCCCCGCCAGCGGGGGCAGCACGGGGGGCTGGGGCGGGACCTGGTCGGACGGGTCGCTGGGGGACGGCGGTCGAGCGGTCACGGAAGGTCCTCCTTGGGCGGCGAGCGGCGGCGCCGCCAGCCGGGTGACGAGGTGGGTGCGGGGTGGTCAGGTGCCGCGCGCGGTCCGGGGGACGCCGGCCAGGCGGCGGATGGCGGACATCGGGACGGAGAGCCAGTCGGGGCGGTGCCGGGCCTCGTAGAGCACCTCGTAGATCGCCTTGTCGGTCTCGTACGCGCGCAGCAGCTCGGGCGCGTCGCGGGGGTCGGCGCCGGACGCCTGGGCGTAGCCCGCGCAGAACGCCGCGCGGGTGCGCAGTGCCCACTCCGCGGCCGGCGCGTCGCCGCGTCCGCCCGGCTCCCCGGTCCCGCCGCCCGCCCGCGGCCCGGTCCGCGGGGCGGTGGCACCCCCGCCGTGCTCGGTCGCGCGGGTACGGCTGGCGACCGCGGCGGCGTAGTCGAAGGACCGCAGCATGCCGGCGACGTCCCGCACGGCGGGCTGCGGGCGGCGGCGTTCGGCGAGCGGGCGGCTGGGCTCGCCCTCGAAGTCGATCAGCGACCACGGCCCGTCGTCCGCCGCCCGCAGCACCTGGCCCAGGTGCAGGTCCCCGTGGATGCGCTGGGCCGCCCAGCAGTGCCCCGCGCGGCCCAGCGCCGCCAGGTCGTCGAAGGCGGCGCGCAGCGCGGCACGGTAGGGGTGCAGGGCGGGCACGGCGGACGCGGCCGCGTTGAGCCGCTCGGTCATGGCGGCCACCAGCGTGTCGATCTGCGGGCGGCGCAGTATGACCGTGGGCAGCGCCTGCGCCATCGCCAGGTGCACCTCGGCGGTGGCCCGGCCCAGCGCGTGCGCCGCGGGCGCGAAGTCGGCGTGCCGGGCCAGCGCGCGCAGCGCCAGCTGCCAGCCGTCGGTGGAGCCGGCGAGGTACGGCTGGAGGACGCCGAGGGTGAAGGGCGCGCTGTCGGCGCCGGCCGGGACGGTCTCGAACCAGGCGGTGGGCGAGGGCACGCGGGCGCAGCCGGTGCGGGCCAGGGCCAGCGGCAGCTCCAGGTCCGGGTTGACCCCCGGGCTCACCCGGCGAAAGATCTTGAGGATGTACGCCTCCCCGTAGACCACCGAGGAGTTGGACTGCTCGGCCGTGATCAGTCGCGGGGTGAGCACCGAGGGCATGGAGGTGGCCGGCTCGCGGGCGAAGCGGAGCGGGCCGAGCCGGCCCGGCACCCGCAGCCGCTCCAGCAGCAGGGTGGCGAGCCGCGGGTCGTACAGCGCCTCGTAGACCGTCTGCCCGTCCAGCGGCCCGCCGGCCGGCCGCCCCACCAGCGCGGGCGCGAGCAGCGGCGGGAGGGTGGAGCGCACGCCCAGCAGGATCTGGTAGCAGTCGGCGCCCGGGCCGCCCGCCGGGGTGCCGGGCTGCTCGGCCCGGACCAGGAGGTGCAGCAGGCCGGGGGTGGCCCCGCCGGCCGCGCAGGGCAGCAGCTCGGCCGCCGAGACGAGCGCGAAGCCGGTGATCGGGCGCCCCTTTCCGGCGAACCACCGCTGCCGGGGCAGCCACCGCGCCAGCAGCGGCGCGAGCGAGGGGAGCAGTCCGCCCGGGGCGCGGGCGCCCGGCGCGCCGGCGGCGTGTGGCACACCCGCCGATGCGTGCGGTGTCCTCCGGGCGAAGGGAGCTTCCGGCATGGCGTCGCGTCCTTTCCCCGGGCACACGACAGATAGGGCAAAGTGTCCCGGATTGCGGCAATGGCTGTGCGACGTGCGGGACGTGTCGGGCGAGGATCGTCCGTACGGCGACGCGTGCCGAGTGCTCGGCGCCGCGCGCGACGTAGGGAGGCTGCCCCGTGCGGCGCCGCCCTAACGTCCCGCCCCACGGCCGGGGCCCTGGTGTCCGCCGCGAGAGTGAACGGCGGTCGAGCGGCCGGGCGAGACGCCCGCCGATGCGCCGTAGCCGCGTGCCGGACCGGCGGGGGGCCCGGTGGGGGGTCGCGCGTCGCGACGGCGGGAGGGGCGCGCCGTTCCCGCGCGGGCGGGGGTCTCCCGACGGTGTGCGCCCCGCAGGGGTCCGCGGGGGATGGGCGGCGGAACGGGGCGCCGTATCGCGAAAGCGTGCCGCGCTAGCGGCGAAGGCGGAACCAGTAGAAGCCGTGACCGCCGAGGGTCAGCAGGTACGGGAGTTCACCGATGGCCGGGAAACGGACGCCGCCGATCAGCTCGACCGGGTTGCGGCCGCTGAAGGCGCGCAGGTCCAGCTCGGTGGGCTGGGCGAAGCGCGAGAAGTTGTTCACGCACAGCACCAGGTCGTCCTTGCACTCGCGCAGGAACGCGAGGACGGCCGGGTTGCTGGACGGCAGCTCGGTGAAGGACCCCAGACCGAAGGCCGGGTTCTGCTTACGGATCTCGATCATCCGCCGGGTCCAGTGGAGCAGCGAGGACGGGCTGCTCATGGCCGCCTCGACATTGGTGACCTGGTAGCCGTAGACCGGGTCCATGATGGTCGGCAGATACAGCCGCCCCGGGTCGCAGGAGGAGAAGCCCGCGTTGCGGTCCGGGGTCCACTGCATGGGGGTGCGGACCGCGTCCCGGTCGCCCAGCCAGATGTTGTCGCCCATGCCGATCTCGTCGCCGTAGTAGAGGATCGGCGAGCCGGGCAGGGAGAGCAGCAGCGCGGTGAACAGCTCGATCTGGTTGCGGTCGTTGTCCAGCAGCGGGGCCAGTCGGCGGCGGATACCGATGTTGGCGCGCATCCGCGGATCCTTCGCGTACTCCGCGTACATGTAGTCGCGCTCTTCGTCGGTGACCATCTCCAGCGTCAGCTCGTCGTGGTTGCGCAGGAAGATGCCCCACTGGCAGCCGGCGGGGATGGCCGGGGTCTTGGCGAGGATCTCCGAGACCGGGTAGCGGGATTCCCTCCGGACCGCCATGAAGATGCGCGGCATGACCGGGAAGTGGAAGGCCATGTGGCACTCGTCGCCGCCCTTGGTGTAGTCGCCGAAGTAGTCGACGACGTCCTCGGGCCACTGGTTGGCCTCGGCCAGCAGCACGGTGTCGGGGTAGTGGGCGTCGATCTCCGCGCGGACCCGCTTCAGCAGCTCGTGCGTCCGCGGCAGGTTCTCGCAGTTGGTGCCCTCCTGCGCGTACAGATACGGGACGGCGTCCAGCCGGAATCCGTCGATCCCGAGGTCCAGCCAGAAGCGCAGGGCGGCCATCACCTCCTCCTGGACGGCCGGGTTCTCGAAGTTGAGGTCCGGCTGGTGCGAGAAGAAGCGGTGCCAGTAGTACTGCTTGCGTACCGGGTCGAAGGTCCAGTTGGACTGCTCGGTGTCGACGAAGATGATCCGCGCGTCCTGGTACTGCTTGTCGTCGTCGGCCCAGACGTAGTAGTCGCCGTACGGCCCCTCGGGGTCGGAGCGGGACTCCTGGAACCACGGGTGCTGGTCGCTGGTGTGGTTCATGACGAAGTCGATGATGACGCGCATGCCGCGGTGGTGTGCGGCGTCGACGAACTCCACGAAGTCGGCGAGGTCCCCGAACTCCGGGAGCACGGCGGTGTAGTCGGACACGTCGTAGCCGCCGTCGCGCAGCGGGGAGGCGAAGAACGGGGGCAGCCACAGGCAGTCGACGCCCAGCCATTGCAGGTAGTCGAGCTTGGCCGTCAGACCTTTGAGGTCGCCGATGCCGTCGCCGTTGCTGTCCTGGAACGAACGCACCAGCACCTCGTAGAAGACGGCGCGTTTGAACCATTCGGGATCCCGGTCCTTGGCGGGAGTGTCCTCGAAGGTGTCCTGGACGGGCTCATTGACGATCATGGTGTGGGTGACCCTCCGATCGGTGAGGACGGTCGCAGGGACAGCACATGCGCGGGCGCCATCGATCGGCCCGGCTCAAGGCGCACATAGTTGTCCCTGCCCCAGTGGTAGGTCTCGCCGGTGAGCTCGTCGCGCACCGGTACGGACTCATGCCAGTCGAGGCCGAGTTCCGCCATGTCCAACGAGACCGTGGCTTCCTGGGTGTGGTGGGGGTCCAGGTTGACCACGGTCAACACGCAGTCCTCGCGGGGCGCCGGGGTGCGCTTGGAGTAGACGATGACGGCGTCGTTGTCCGCCTGGTGGAAGCGCAGATTACGTAGCTGACGCAGCGCGGGGTGGCGCCGCCGCAGTCGGTTGAGCGCCGTGATCAGCGGCGCGATCGTTCGCCCCTCGCGCTCGGCCGCGGCCCAGTCGCGCGGTCGCAGCTGGTACTTCTCCGAGTCCAGATACTCCTCGCTGCCGTGCCGCACCGGGGTGTTCTCGCACAGCTCGTACCCCGAGTAGACGCCCCAGGTGGGGGAGAGGGTGGCGGCCAGCACCGCGCGCACCTCGAAGGCCGGACGGCCGCCGTGCTGGAGGTAGGCGTGCAGGATGTCGGGGGTGTTCACGAAGAGGTTGGGCCGCATAAAGGCGGCGGCGTCCCCGGACAGCTCCGTCAGGTACTCGGTCAGCTCCCGCTTCTCGTTGCGCCAGGTGAAGTACGTGTACGACTGCTGGAAGCCGATCGCGCCCAGGGTGTGCATCATCGCGGGCCGGGTGAACGCCTCCGCGAGGAAGATCACGTCGGGGTCGGTCCGGTTGATGTCCGCGATCACCTTCTCCCAGAAGGCGACGGGCTTGGTGTGCGGGTTGTCGACCCGGAAGACGCGCACCCCGTGGTCCATCCAGTGCCGCAGCACCCGCTCCGACTCCTGCACGATGCCGCGGAAGTCCTCGTCGAAGGCGATCGGATAGATGTCCTGGTACTTCTTCGGAGGGTTCTCCGCGTAGGCGATGCTGCCGTCGGCCCGGTGGTGGAACCACTCCGGATGCTTGCCGACCCACGGATGGTCGGGCGAACACTGCAGGGCGAAGTCCAGCGCCACCTCCATGCGCAGCTCCCGCGCCCGCGCCACGAAGTGGTCGAAGTCCTCCAGGGTGCCCAGCTCCGGATGGACTGCGTCGTGCCCGCCGTCGGCGGAGCCGATGGCCCAGGGCGAACCGACGTCGTAAGGCCCCGCGGACAACGTGTTGTTGGGGCCCTTGCGGTAGGCGGTGCCGATGGGGTGGATGGGCGGGAGGTAGACCACGTCGAAGCCCATCGCGGCGATCGCCGGCAGCCGCTCGGCGGCGGTCCGCAGCGTGCCGCCGACCAGATGCGGCCGCCCGTCGCCGGCCCGGGGCGCCCCGTGGCCCGGTGCGCCGTGCCCGCCGTCCGGCCCCACGGCGTACGGGACCTCGGCATCCGCCCCGACCGCCGCGCCCGGGTTCGCGCCCAGCGGCGCTCTGGACTCCCCGCCGCCGGCGGACGCACCCGCTCCGGCCGTGTCCCCGGAGACGAGGCGCACCCCCTCCGAGCGCGGGAAGAACTCGTACCACGCCCCGTACAGCGCGCGCTCCCGCTCGACGCGCAGCGGGAGCGCGCGTGAGGCGGTGACCAGCTCGCGCAGCGGATGCAGCTCCAGGGCGCCGACCACCTCGGGAGCGAGGGCGGCCGCCAGCCGGTCGGCCACCGGCCGGTGCGTGTCGCGCAGCCCGTCGACGGCGCGCAGCACCGCCTCCCGCCCCTCGCTCTTGGGCACTCCGGCGGCGGCGCGCTCGTGCAACCGGGCGCCCTCCGCCAGCACCAGATCGGTGTCCAGCCCAGCCGGGATCTTGATGCCCGCCTGGTGCCGCCAGGTGGCGATCGGATGGCTCCACGCCTCGACGGTGTAGGTCCAGTGGCCCTCGACGTCCGGGGTGACGTCGGCTCCCCAGCGGTCGCTGCCCGCTGCCAGTTCACGCATCGGGGTCCAGGGACCGGACCGCCCGGCCGGGTCGCGAAGCACCACGTTGGCGCCCACCGCGTCATGACCCTCCCGGAAGACCGTGGCGCTGACCTGGAAGGTCTCATCGACCACCGCCTTGGCGGGGCGTCGGCCGCAGTCGATGAGCGGGCGGATGTCCAGTACGGGGATGCGTCCGATCATAGGATCACCTGGCGCGGTCGCGGGCTGGTGGGCGGTGGAGGTGTCCGTCCTTTGTAACTGCTGTAACTGCTCCACTGTCGGGCGACGGGCTGCGGGCATGACTGCTCCTGTCCGCGTTCACTCTGGTGGGCGGATGGCGTGAGGCCATGGGGGGTGTTGGGGAAGCCTTCCACGAGGCGCGGGGGGACAATCCGGGGCGCGTACCTCTTTTGCCGTCCCTTTCTGAGGCTTGGTTCGCTTCCGGGCGCTTCGAGCGACTGTCGACGGCCGCCGCGCGCCCCTCGGCCCCGGGACGGACCGGGCCGCCCCCACCCACCGCCCGCACCCACCCACCGCCCGCACCCACCCACCCACCGCACCGGCCACCCAAAAAGAGGGGGCCGGGACGGGCGAAACGCCTCAATCGGTATGTGGTGCACCGCTACCGTCGAAGCGTGAAGGCCATTCGTCGATTCAGCGTGCGTCCCGTCCTTCCGGAACCCCTACGACCGCTCAGCGACCTCGCGCGCAATCTGCGCTGGTCCTGGCACCCCGAGACCCGTGAGCTGTTCGAGGCCGTCGACCCCGAGGGCTGGCAGGCCACCGGCGGCGACCCGGTGCGACTGCTGGGCACGGTGTCCGTCCCGCGGCTGGCCGCCCTCGCGGCCGACCGCCGCTTCCTCCGCAGACTCACCGCCGCCGCCGACGATCTGCACGACTACCTCACCGGACCCCGCTGGTACCAGAGCCGGGCGTGCGGCGCGGCTCCGGCCCGGGAACTGCCCGCCGCCATCGCCTACTTCTCGCCGGAGTTCGGCATCACCGCCGCGCTGCCGCAGTACTCCGGCGGCCTGGGCATCCTGGCCGGCGACCACCTCAAGGCCGCCAGCGACCTGGGCGTCCCGCTCATCGGCGTCGGACTGCTCTACCGCCACGGCTACTTCCGGCAGTCCCTGGACCGCGAGGGCTGGCAGCAGGAGCACTATCCGGTGCTGGACCCGCACGAGCTGCCGCTGTCGCCGCTGCGCGAGCCCGACGGGCGCCCGGCCGAGGTGCGGCTGGCGCTGCCCGGCGGCCGACTGCTGCGGGCGCACATCTGGCAGGCCCAGGTCGGCCGGGTGCCGCTGCTGCTGTTGGACTCCGACGTGGAGGAGAACGAGCCCGCCGAGCGCGGTGTCACCGACCGGCTCTACGGCGGCGGCAGTGAGCACCGGCTCCAGCAGGAGATGCTGCTGGGCATCGGCGGGGTGCGCGCGGTGCGCGCGTACTGCCGGTTGACCGGCCACGCCGAGCCCGAGGCGTTCCACACCAACGAGGGCCACGCCGGCTTCCTCGGCCTGGAGCGCATTCGCGAACTGATCACCGATGGAGCCGACTTCGACGCCGCCCTGGCGGCGGTGCGCGCCGGGACCGTCTTCACCACCCACACCCCCGTCGCCGCCGGCATCGACCGCTTCGACCGGGAACTGGTCGCCCGGCACTTCGGCGACGACGGCGAGCTGCCCGGCATCGAGGTCGAGCGGGTGCTGGCGCTGGGCATGGAGACCTACCCCGGGGGTGAGCCCAACCTCTTCAACATGGCCGTGATGGGGCTGCGGCTGGCCCAGCGCGCCAACGGGGTCTCCACCCTGCACGGCCGGGTCAGCCGGGAGATGTTCGCCGGGCTCTGGCCGGGCTTCGACCCGGAGGAGGTGCCGATCACCTCGGTCACCAACGGGGTGCACGCGCCCAGCTGGGTGGCGCCGGAGGTGCTGCGGCTGGGCGCCCGGCAGGTCGGGGCGGCCCGCACCGAGGACGCGCTGTCCGTGGGCGACCCGGCGGCCGGCGACCGGGACCGCTGGGACTCGGTGGCCGGCATTCCGGACGCCGAGATCTGGGAGCTGCGCCGCTCGCTCCGGGAGCAGCTGGTGGTGGAGGTGCGCCGGCGGCTGTACGCGTCCTGGCGGCAGCGCGGCGCCGGCACCGCCGAACTCGGCTGGGTCGAGCAGGTGCTGGATCCGGACGTGCTCACCATCGGCTTCGCCCGCCGGGTCCCCTCGTACAAGCGGCTCACCCTGATCCTGCGGGACCGGGACCGGCTGCTGGAGCTGCTGCTGCACCCCGAGCGCCCGGTGCAGCTGGTCGTGGCGGGGAAGGCGCACCCGGCCGACGACGGCGGAAAGCGGCTCATCCAGGAGCTGGTGCGGTTCGCCGACGACCCGCGGGTGCGGCACCGGATCGTCTTCCTCCCGGACTACGGCATGGGGCTGGCCCAGAAGCTCTACCCCGGCTGCGACGTGTGGCTGAACAACCCGCTGCGGCCGCTGGAGGCGTGCGGCACCTCCGGGATGAAGGCCGCGCTCAACGGCTGTCTGAACCTGTCGGTGCTGGACGGCTGGTGGGACGAGTGGTACGAACCCGACTTCGGCTGGGCCATCCCCACCGCCGACGGAAGCGGCACCGACGAGCACCGCCGCGACGACCTGGAGGCGGCGGCGCTGTACGAGCTGCTGGCCGAGCGGGTGGCGCCGCGCTTCTACGACCGCGGCGCCCAGGGCCTGCCGGAGCGCTGGATCGACATGGTGCGCCGCACCCTCGCCACCCTCGGCCCCAAGGTGCTGGCCGGCCGCATGGTGCGGGAGTACGTGGAGCGCCTCTACACTCCGGCGGCCCACGCCCACCGGGCGCTGGACCTGTCCGCTGCGCGGGCGTTCGCGGCCTGGAAGGAGCGGGTGCGCGAGGCGTGGCCGCGGGTGGCGGTGGACCATGTGGAGGCCGGCTGGTCCGCGGCGGTCAGCGCGGACCCCGCCGCCGAGGGCGCGGCGGAGCTGGGGGCCACGCTCCCGTTGCGGGTCCGGGTCGGGCTCGGCGGGCTGGACCCGGGCGATGTGGAGGTGCAGGTGGTCGCCGGGCGGGTGGGCGACGACGACCGGATCAGCGATGCCCAGCGGGTGCCGCTGAAGCCGACCGCGGGCCCCGACACGGACGGCCGCTGGCTGTACGAGGGTCCGCTGGCCCTGGACCGCACCGGGCCCTTCGGCTACACGGTGCGGGTGCTGCCGGCGCACCGGCTGCTGGCCGAACCGGCGGAGCTGGGCCTGGTCGCCGAGCCCTTCGCGGACAGCGGCGAGGCGGCCGGGATGCTGATGCGCTGAGCCGACGGCCGACCGGGGGGCCGGGGGCCGGGTACACGGAACGGGGCTCCTGGCGGATGCCAGGAGCCCCGGTCGTTGGGTGGGCGGTGCCGGGGGCGGCTGGGCAGCCCCGGGCACCACCCGGTCATGGGGGACCGCTCGCGCGGAGGGGGCTACTCAGCCCTGGTGCTTGACGTTGACACCGGCCCACGCGGCGTTGACGCCCTTGTACTCGGTGCTGTTGTGGCCGTACAGCGCACGCGCGGCCTTCAGCGTGGCGTCACGCGCCTGCTTGTAGTTGGTGGTGGAGGTCATGTACGAGGTCAGCGCCTTGTACCAGATCTTCTCCGCCTTGGCGCGGCCGATGCCGGTGACCTTCTTGCCGTCCTTCGTCGGGCTGTTGTACTCGACGCCGTTGATGACCTTCTTCCCGCTGCCCTCGGAGAGCAGGTAGAAGAAGTGGTTGGCCGGGCCCGAGGTGAAGTGCGGGTCGTCCTGGCCGATGTTGCGGTTCCAGTAGTCGTAGGAGTAGCCGTCCTTGGAGGGCTTGTCCATGTACCGCAGCGGGGCGCCGTTGCCGAAGATGTCGATCTTCTCGCCGATGAGGTAGTCGCCCTTGTCCTTGCCGTTCTTGGCGTACCACTCGACGGCCGTGCCGAAGATGTCCGAGGTGGCCTCGTTCAGACCGCCGGCCTCGCCCCAGTAGTTGAGGTTGGCGGTGGCGGAGGTGAGGCCGTGGCTCATCTCGTGACCGGCGACGTCCAGCTGGGTCAGCGGCTTCTTGTTGCCCTCGCCGTCGCCGTAGGTCATGCAGAAGCAGCTGTCGTCCCAGAACGCGTTGACGTAGTTCTGGCCGAAGTGGACCCGGCTGTAGGCGGCCTTGCCGTTGTTGCGGATGCCCTTACGGCCCAGGACGTTCTTGTAGTAGTCCCAGGTCACGCCGGCACCGTAGGCGGCGTCGACGGCGGCGGTCTGGGCGTTGGACGGCTTGCCGTTGCCCCACTTGTCGTCGGCGTCGTAGTAACGCCACTTCGGCGGGTTCGGGTTCTCCTCGCTGCCGCCGTTCTTCAGGTTGTACGTGACGTGACCGCCACGGGCCTTGTCGGTCAGCGTGTAACGGCTGCCGCTCTTCGAGGTGCCGAGCTTGACGTCGCCGCTGTACTGGCTGTGGCCGGAACCGGTCTTGATGTCCTGGTACTCGGCCAGCTTCGCACCGGTGTCGGCGTTGGTGAAGACGTGCAGCCGGGAGGGCGTGCCGTCCTCCTGGAAGCCGCCGATCACGGTCTCGTACGCCAGGACCGGCTTGCCGGTGGCGGCGAAGACCACCTTGCGCGGGGCGTTGTCGGTCTCGGCCTTGGTGCCGCCCGCGGCCTTGGCGATGCCCAGGGCCTTCTTCTCGGCGCCGGCCGGGGCGATGGACGCCTTGGTGTCGGCGACCTTGATGTCGGCCTCGGTGGCCTTGACGACGTCCTGGGTGTCGCCCTCCGGCGACTCCTCGATGACGAGGTCGCCGCCGATGACGGGCAGACCCTCGTAGGTGCGCTCGTAACGGGTGTGCGTGGTGCCGTCGGCGTCCTTGACGACGTCGCGGACGACCAACTGCTCCTTGCCGCTCAGGCCGATCGACTTGGCGGTGGCGGCCTTGGTGGCGTTGGCGTCGCGCAGCAGCTCGGCGCGGACGGAGGGGGAGAGCTTGACGGACTGGGCGCCCGCCTCAGCGGTCTTGGGAGTGGCCGCGCCCGCGGAACCGGTGGTCATGCCCGCGGCCAGCAGGGCCGCGGTCACGGTTGCCGCGCCGGCGACGACGGCGGTGCGGCGGTTTCTGCGGGATATGGAGGAACGTGAAGGCACGCGTGTCTCCCGTTAGCTGTGGGGGATGGGCAGGCGTCGGCGCCCCCCAACCGAACAAAGACGCGGCGAGCGCCGCATGAATGGAGAGATTGCCATCAATCGCGCGTTCATGTCACGGGCGAAATAGGCGATTGGCAGGAAGATGTCCGGTAAAGAGGATCTCAAATCCATATAACAATACGACCGGTGCCCGGAGTGTTACATTCCGGGCACCGGTCGGTTTCTCACGGCTGGTCAGAAACGTTCCGTCCGCCGGCGAATCAGCGGACGTTCACTCCCGCCCAGGCGCTGTCCACACCCTTGTACTCGGCGCTGTCGGCGCCGTACAGGTCGCTCGCGGCCTTCAGCGTCGCCTCGCGGGCGGCGTGATAGTCCGTGGTCGAGGTCATGTAGGTGGTCAGCGCCTTGTACCAGATCTTTTCCGCCTTGTCGCGACCGATGCCGCTTACTGCCTTGCCGTCAGCGGTCGGCGAGTCGTAACTCACCCCGTTGATCTCCTTCTTGCCGCTGCCTTCTGACAGCAGATAGAAGAAGTGGTTGGCCACGCCCGAGGAGTAGTGCACGTCCTCGTTGCCGACGCCGTCGTACCAGTCGTCCTTGGACTTGCCGTCCTTCGAGGGCTTGTCCATGTGGCGCAGCGGGCTCCCGTCGCCGCGGATGTCGACCTTCTCGCCGACCAGGTAGTCGCCCGCGTCCTCGGAGTTGCCGGCCCCGAACTCCACGGCGGCGGCGAAGATGTCGGAGGTGGCCTCGTTCAGACCGCCCGACTCGCCGCTGTACTCCAGGCCCGCGGTCGCCGAGGTGACGCCGTGGGTCATCTCGTGCGCCGCCACGTCGATCGAGGTGAGCGGCTTCTTGTCGCCCTCGCCGTCGCCGTAGGTCATGCAGAAACAGCCGTCGTCCCAGAAGGCGTTGACGTAGCCGCTGCCGTAGTGGACCCGCGACGAGGCGCCCTTGCCGTCTCCCTTGATGCCGGAGCGGCCGTGCACGCTCTTGTAGTAGTCCCAGGTCAGTTGGGCTCCGTAGGCGGCGTCGACGGCGGCCGTCTGCGGGTCGTCGGGCTTGCCGTTGCCCCAGGCGTCGTCCGGGTCGGTGAGCGGCTTGCCCTCGCCGCTCTGTCCGTGGTCGAGGTCGAGGGTCTGGTGGCCGCCGCGCTCGCCGTCCTTGAGCGTGAAGCCCTCGCCCTCCTTGCTGCTGCCCACCTCGACCTTGCCGCTGTACTGGCTGGTGCCGCTGCCGGTCTCGATGGCCTGGTACGAGAAGAGCTTCTTGCCGCTCGTGGCGTCGGTGATCAGGTGCAGCTCGCTGGGTGTGCCGTCCTTCTGCACACCTCGCTTGACGGTCTCGTAGGCCAGCACCGGGGTGCCGCCGCCCGCCCAGACCACCTTGCGGGCCCCCTTGGTCGGGGCGGCGAGGGCGGCCTTGGTGGAGGCGACCTTGATGGTGGCGCGGGTGGCCCTGGTGACCCCGGTGACCTTGCCGCTCTTCGTCTCGTGGACGACCAGGTCGCCGCCGAGCACCGGCAGGCCCTCGTAGGTGCGGTTGTAGCGGGTGTGCAGGGTGCCGTCGACGTCCTTGACGACGTCCTTGACGACCAGTCGCTCCTGGGCGCCGAGCCCCAGTGTCCGGGCGGTGGCGGCCTTGGTGGCGTCGGCGTCCCGCAGCAGCTCCGCGCGGAGCGAAGCGGTGAGCTTGAGGGGCTGGGCGCCGGTGGTCTTCGGCGGTGCCGCGGCCTCGGTCTGGGTGGCCTGGGCGGAGCCGGTGGTCATGCCGGTGGCGACCAGGGCCGCCGTGGCGATGGCGGCGCCGGCGGCGGCAGCCACCCGGCGCTTGGTACGACGTGATATGTGCGTGTTGGACTTCTTGCTCACACGAACTCCTCGTTGCTGTGGGGGGGTTGGGCCGGGCGACGGGGAAGTGTCGTCCGGTCCGGAACAAGAGGTGCGGTTGTGAAGCGCGTGGGCAGACTGTCACAAGCGATGCGTACATGTCACGGGTGTGGCGCCAGGTCGGCTGGAATCCGTCCGTTGGATGACATCCAACCTCCGCATTACGGACGGGTCGTGGGCGCGCCGCGGCGTGAACGCGGGCGCCGCCCAAGGGAGTCGGGATCACCTTGGGCGGCGCCTGGTTCACGGAGTCGGGGTGAGAGCTCGGCGAGCTCGGGCCGGTCGGTCTAGAAGGTCAGCCTCCAGCTGTTGATGTAGCCGGTGTCCAGGGAGTAGACGTCCTGGACCTTCAACAGCCAGGTGCCGCTGGCGGCCTCGGAGGAGGCGTCGACCGTGTAGGTGGCCTTCACGTTGTCGGCCGAGTCGGAGCCGCTGGAGTTCTTCAGCCGGTAGGAGGTGCCGTCCGGCGCCACCAGGTCGATGACCAGGTCACCGCGGTAGGTGTGGACGATGTCCACGTCCACCTTGAGGGCGGAGGGGGCGTTGCCGGTCCGACTGACGTTGATCGGCGAGGTCACGGCCGAGCCGGCGTCCGGGATCGCCACGTCGGCGGTGTTCTCGAAGACGCTGCCGCCGCCGTCGGTGTTGACGGTCCACTTGAAGGAGACGGTGGCCGACTTGTTGGCCGAGTCGGTCACGGTGACCGACACGGTGCTGGTCCCGGTGGCGGTCGGGGTGCCGGAGATCAGACCGGTCGAGGCGTTGATCGACAGGCCCGCGGGCAGCCCGGTGGCCGCGTAGCGCAGTGCGCCCGGGTTGGTGCTGGTGGCCCGGATCTGCAGGTTGGCCGCGGTGTTGACGATGGTGGTCTGGTCGCCGGGCGGGGTGATGGACACCGCGTCCGCGACCCGCTGGCCGACGTTGACCGCCGCCCAGGCGTTGGCCACGTTGTTGTACGTCGAGCTGCCGACGCCGAACAGCTCACCGGCCGCCCACAGCGTCGCGTCGCGCGCCCCGGCGTAGTTGGTGTTGGAGGTCATGCGCTGGCTCAGCGCCTTGAACCAGATCTTCTCGGCGTTGACCCTGCCGATCGCGGTGACCGGGAGGTTGTCGTAGGTGGGGCTGTCGTAGCTGACGCCGTTGATCACCTTCTGGCCGCTGCCCTCGGAGGCCAGGTAGAACCAGTGGTTGGCGACACCGGAGGAGTAGTGCACGTCGACGGAGCCGATGCCGGAGTACCAACTGTCCTTGGACCGGCCGTCCTTGGAGGGCTTGTCCATGTAACGGAGCGGCGTGCCGTTGCCGTTGATGTCGATCTTCTCGCCGACCAGGTAGTCGCCGACGTCCTGGGCGTTGTTGCCGTAGAACTCCACGGCCGCGGCGAAGATGTCGGAGGTGGCCTCGTTCAGGCCGCCGGACTCGCCGCTGTAGGTGAGGTTGGCGGTGGCCGCCGTGACCCCGTGGGACATCTCGTGCGCGGCCACGTCGATGGAGGTCAGCGGCTTGGCGTTGCCGGATCCGTCGCCGTAGGTCATGCAGAAGCAGCTGTCCTGCCAGAACGCGTTGACGTAGTTGTTGCCGTAGTGGACCCGGGAGGACGCCCCGACGCCGTCACCCCGGATGCCCGAGCGGCCGTGCACGCTCTTGTAGTAGTCCCAGGTCAGCGCGGCGCCGTAGTGCGCGTCGGCGCCCGCGGTCTCCGCGTTGGAGGGCTGACCGTTGCCCCAGATGTCATCGGGACCGGAGAAGAGGGTGCCGGTGCCCGAGGTGCCGCGGTTCAGGTTGTACGTCTTGTGGTTGCCGCGGGCGGTGTCGGTCAGCGTGTACGTGGAGCCGGACTGCTGGGTGCCCAGCGTCACCTGCCCGCTGTACTGGGTGTTTCCGGTGCCCTCCTTGACGCCCTGGAACTCGAACAGCTTCTTGCCGGTCTTGGCGTCGGTGATGACGTGCAGCTCGTTGGGCGTGCCGTCGTGCTGGAGGCCGCCGACGACGGTCTCCCAGGCCAGCACCGGCTTGCCGGAGGCGGCCCAGATCACCTTGCGCGGCGCCCGCTCGGCGGCGGTCGCCTTCGACCCCTGCGCCCTGGCGGACTTCACCGCGGCCTGCGAGGCGGCGGCCGGCTTGACGGTCGGGGTGAGCGACGCGACCCGCACCCGCGCCTTGGTCGCCTTGGCGACCGACTCGACCTTTCCGCTCCTGGTCTCGTCGACGACCAGGTCGCCGCCGAGCACCGGCAGCCCCGCGTAGGTGCGCTCGTAGCGGGTGTGCGTGGAGCCGTCCACGTCCTGGGAGACGTCGCGGACGACCAGCTTCTCCTTGGCGCCCAGGCCGAGCTCCTTGGCCGTCGCGGCCTTGGTGGCGTTGGCCTCCCGTATCAGCTCCGCACGCTGGGAGGGGGACAACTTCACCGGCAGCGCGCCGGGGTCGGGTTTGGTCGCCGCGATGCCGGCGACCGGGTTCGCGTCGTCGGGGCGTGCGGTGGCGGAGGTGGACTGGAGGCCGACGGTGAGCATCGCCGTCACGGCGACGAGAGCGCCGGTCGCGGCGGCGCGCCGATGGGGGGTGGGTCTCACGCTGACTCCTTCTGCGGTGGCCGCGGTGGGACGCGGTCCGGATCAACCGGTCGGCTGGGACGCCGGCCGGGGAGAGCGAGGAAGAACGTGGTGCGTGTGGGGGGAGACCTGGCCGACGGGGCGCAGCGGGTGAAGCGAGGGGGAAACGGCTGCGGGGGTCGGCAGAGGGAAGAGTCCCACCGTGGACGTGCATATGTCAGGAGCGCGACAAGAAGTTGGCCGGAAACTGTCCGTTGACGAAAGAACAGTGTCCGTATAACGGATGGATGGAGCGGTGTGGAGCGCTCCCCGCGATGGGGGCCATGACGATTTCGGCCATCTCCCAACCGACCGAGCCCCGGCGCTCCCCTCGGCGACCCGCGGGAACCGCTCGCCACCGGTCCCGACCCCTGCCGGTCCGCCGTGCCGCGGAGGCCGGACGGCCTGTCGCGGCGCGAGGCGCGCGCCTCCCGACTCCCCTCGGCCGGACCCGGTCGCAGTCGCTCAAGCTTCTGACCTGGGTCGAACGGCATGGCTTCCATGGGAGTTCACGGCAGAGCCGCTCGACGACACATGGGGCGACCGTGGTCCCGACGACCGCTGGCGCATCCCCGGGCCATGGGTCGGCGGAGGGACGTGCGCGCTGCTTTCGCACCCGATGCGCCCGCTCTCGGGAGTCGGTCGCCGGCGCGCCGACCGCGCGACGCGCCGGTACGGGTGGCCGGTTCACGACCGCGCGTCCTCGGCGCGCCGCCGACGGTCGACGGGCGGAGAGGTCGGCGGGCGGGCAGGCCGACGGGCCCCCGACTCCGGCGCACGGCCGGAGTCGGGGGCCCGTCGGGCAGGGAGGGTGATGACGCCCTCGCGGGACGGCTACGCGTCGCCGGCCGGGGGTGTGGCCCACTCGACGAGCTCGACCGGGACGCCGTTGGGGTCGGCGACCATGAACAGGCGCTCGCCCCAGGGCTCTTCGCGCAGCGGCAGGGTGATCGGGACCCCGGCGGCGCGCAGTCGGTCCTGGTGGGCCTCGAGGCCGGTCACGGTGAAGGCGACGATGACCCCCCGGCTGACCTGCTCGCGCAGGTCGTCGGGGAGGACGGGGAGGCCGCGCCGGTGGATGGCGAGGCTGACGCCGCCGTCCGGGTGGGTGAGCGAGACGAATCCGTCCGCCGCCATGGCCTCGGCGTAGCCGAAGTGCGTGATGAAGAAGTCGCGCGAGGCGGCCACGTCGTCGACGGTCAGGCAGACGGTGGAGGTGGTGATGTTGATGGCTGGCTCCTCGATGCGGTGCGGTGCGTGCGGTGCGGTGCTCGTGCGGGGCTTGCTCGGGTGGCGCGGTCCGCCGTGACGGGTGACGGCCGCGGCGACCGTCGTCAGGGCGTCCGGCGGGGGAGGTGGGTCCGCGGCGCCGCGTTCCTCAGGCGGGTCGGCTGCGTGAACTCCCGGCGGCGACGGGGTGCGGGCCGCAGTGGGCCCGTTCCGCCGCCCTGGCCGGCGAGGAACGCCGCGACGGTGGCGGAGAGGTCGCTGCTGGAGTGCTGCATACGGTGGTTCCCTTCGTTAAAACTTGCGACGGACGTAAAGTTAGCCCGGGCATACCCATTGCGTCAAGTGAAAAGTTACGTCGGGTATAAAGTTTTTTCATGGCTACCGAACACATGGGACTGCGCGAGTCCAAGAAGCAGGAGACCAGGCAGCTGATCTCCGACCACGCCACCCGGCTCTTCCTCGCCCAGGGCTTCGAGGACACGACCATCGCCGAGATCGCCACCGCGGCCCGCGTCGCCAAGAAGACCGTCACCAACTACTTCCCGCGCAAGGAGGACCTCGCCCTGGACCACCACGAGGAGTTCACCGCCGGCCTGGCGCGCACCGTCGCCGGACGCGAGGCGGGCGAGTCCGCCCTGACCGCCCTGCGTCGGGCCTTCCTCGACGCGGTGGAGCGACAGGACCCCATCGCCGGCTTCGCCGGCCCCGCGTTCTCCCGCATGATCGCGGACAGCCCCACCCTCACCGCCCGCCTCCGCGACCTGCACGACCAGCGGGAGGAGGCCCTCGCCCGCGAGCTCGCCGAGAGCACCGGCGCGGGCCCCGACGACATCGCCCCACGGGCGGCCGCCGCCCAGCTCGGCGCCGCGCACCGGCTGCTGTTCACCCGCATCCAGGAGCTGACCCTCGCGGGGCAGGGCGAGGGGCGGATCGCGGACACCGTCGCTGCCGAGGCCGCCCACGTCTTCGGCCTGCTCGAACCGACCCTCGGCCGGTACGCCACCGGCTGAGGCGACGGGACACGGAAAAGGCGGTGTCCGGCGTCTACTGAGGTGTGAGTTCCGGCCATAACCTCCGCTGGCATGACCATCTCACGCAGATCGTTGATGACAGGACTCACCGCCGGGCCGCTGGCCGCCGCCGTGGCGGGCGTCTCGCTGCCCGGCACCGCGATGGCCGCCCCTGGTGGCGACTACCGCATCGCCGGACGCGTCCGGCCCCGTGAGCGGCGCCTGGGCCGGACGTCCTACCGGGCGTCGATCGCGGGCCTGGCCGGCATCCTGGCCAAGGTCTCCCAGGATCAGGTGCTCGCGAACGCCAACCGCACCGGCGGGTTGGTGGAGACCGCCGAGGGGCGCGCCAACATCGCCGAGGAGTACGCCTACGGCTTCCACTGGGACGTGGCTCATGACCAGCAGAGAGCTGAGTGGCGTCCGCAGGGGGTCACCACGTCGTACGACGACTTCGGCGGGGGCACCACGCTCTACGTCTCGTGGTACGCCCGCGGCGCCGTGAAGGAGCACGGGGCGCGGATCAGCATCGTCGGCTGGCGCGCCGGGGCGCCGCTCAGGTACCGGCACGTCCTGCTGGTGGAGCCGTACCGGGACTCCGCGGGCCGGTACACGTACGCCCCCGTCGACACCCACGCCGGCGGCATCGCCGCGTACGGCGGCTACCTGTACGTCGCCGACACGTACAAGGGCTTACGCGTCTTCGACCTCAGCACCATCCTCGTGGCCAGGGACGACCGCGCGGAGTGGATCGGACTGCACGGTAACGGAGACGCCGGCGACTACTACTCCTACGGCTACAAGTACCTCCTGCCCCAGGTCGGCGCCTACGACAACGCCGGCCGCCGGCTGCGCTTCTCGGCCGTGTCCGTCGACCGGACGACCTCGCCGCACTCGCTGCTGGTCAGTGAGTACGACGAGGACGGCAGGCCCAGGCCGAAGGCCGTCCGCTGGCCGCTGGCGCCGGGCTGGAACGACCAGACCGGACGCCTGGCTGCCACCGAGGTCCACGCGATCGGCCAACGGCAGGTGCAGGGCGCGGCGAGCGTCGACGGCACCTACTACCTCTCCGTCAGCGCCGGCCAGAGCCGGCGCGGACGGCTGATGGCATGGCGGCCGGAAAGCGGCGCGCCCCAAACCCGCAGCCGCCTGTCCACCGGGCCCGAGGATCTGAGCTACGACGGCCGCGACCGGGTGGTGTGGACCGTCGGCGAGTACGACCACTTCCGCTACGCTTACGCGGTCGACCCCACCGCCTGACCGCTCCTCGGCCGTACCCCGGCCCTACACCAGGCTGTCCCGCCACGCCCGGTGGAGCTCCGCGAAGCGGCCCCGTCCCGCGATGAGCTCCTCCGGGGTGCCGTCCTCCACGACGCGGCCGCCCTCCATCACCAGCACCCGGTCGGCGATCTCCACTGTGGAGAGCCGGTGCGCGATGACCACGGCGGTGCGGCCGCGCAGGACGGTGTGCATGGCCTGCTGCACCGCCCGCTCACCGGGGATGTCGAGCGAGGAGGTGGCCTCGTCGAGGATGAGGACGGCGGGGTCGGCCAGCAGCGCCCGGGCGAAGCCGACCAGCTGCCGCTGGCCCGCCGAGATGCGGCCGCCCCGCTTGCGCACATCGGTGTCGTAGCCGTCCGGCAGCGCGGTGATGAAGTCGTGCGCGCCGATCGCCTTCGCCGCCCGCTCGATCTCCGCACGGGTGGCGTCGGGGCGGCCGATGGAGATGTTGTCGGCGACGCTGCCGGAGAACAGGAACGCCTCCTGGGTCACCATCACCACCCCGCGCCGCAGCTCGGGCGTGGCGAGCTCGCGCAGGTCGACGCCGTCCAGCAGCACCCGGCCCTCGGTGGGGTCGTAGAACCGGGCCAGCAGCTTGGCCAGGGTGGACTTGCCGGCGCCGGTCGATCCGACGACCGCCACCGTCTGCCCCGCGGGAAGGGTCAGCGCGAAGCGCGGCAACACCTCGCCGCCCGTGCGGTAGGCGAACCGCACGTCCTCGAAGACGACCTCGCGGCCCGGGTGGCCGGCCGGCCGCTCGGGCAGCTCCCGGGGAGCCGCCGGCTCGGGCACCGAGGGACGCTGCGCCAGCAGGCCGGCGATCTTCTCCAGCGAGGCGGCGGCCGACTGGTAGGAGTTGAGGAACATCCCCAGCCGGTCGATCGGGTCGTACAGCCGCCGCAGATACAGCGCCGCCGCGGCCAGCACGCCCAGCGCCAGCTCCCCGTCGGCCACCCGATAGGCGCCCCAGAGCACGATCGCCGCCAGCGCGGCGTTCGCGACCAGGCGCGAGGTCACCACATAGCGGGCCATCTCCAGGATCGAGTCCCCGTTGATCCGCTCGTGCCGCCGGTTCAGCTCCCGGAACTCCGCGTCGTTCGACCGCTCGCGGCGGAACGCCTGCACCGGTCGGATCCCGTTCATCGTCTCGGTGAACTTCACGATCACCGCCGCGATGGCCGTGGACCGCTTCTCGTAGACCCGCTTCGAACGCCGCTGGAAGGACCGTACGAGCAGATACAGCGGCCAGAACGACAGCACCGCGGCGGCGCCCAGGCCCCAGTCCAGATAGAGCAGGGTGAGGCTGATGTAGACCACCGAGAGCGCGACGCCCAGCAGCTCCTCGAGCCCCTCGCTCAGCAGCTCGCGCAGCGACTCCACATCGGTCGTGGCCCGCGAGATCAGCCGACCCGAGGTGTAGCGCTCGTGGAAGTCCACGCTCAGCGCCTGCGAGTGACGGAAGATCCGACCCCGCAGGTCCAGCAGCACGTCCTGGCTGACTCGCGCGGCGACCCGGATGAAGAGGTACTGGAGACCGCCCGAGGCCGCGGCGCAGCCCAGGTACGCCGCGGTCACCGCGATCAGCGGGCCGTGGTCGTCATGGCGCAGCGCCGGCACCGCGCGGTCGATCGCGTACGCCACCAACAACGGCCCCGCCTGCATGGCGGCCTGCTGGAGCAGCAACAACAGCGCCGCCACCCACACCCGCCGGCGGTGCGGCGCCAGCAGCGACGTCAGCAGCGCGCGCGAGGCGCCCTCGGGTGTGGGGAGGGCGTCGTGGTCGAACGGGTCGGTGGGCACGTCGGCGCCCTCGGCGTCCCGGCCGTCCCGGGCGGGGGCCGAGGTGTCGGCGGAGGTCGTGGTCATCGGTGGGTGTCCCCCTTCTGACCGGGGGTGCCGGACATCAGCGAGCGGTACTCCGCGCAGTCGCGCAGGAGTTCGTGGTGCGTTCCCACGGCGGCGACGCGGCCTTCGGACAGCAGCGCCACCCGGTCGGCCAGCAGGACGGTGGAGGGGCGGTGGGCGACGATGAGCGCCGTGGTGGTGGCGAGCACCTCGCGCAGCGCGGCCTCGACCAGGGCCTCCGTGTGCACGTCCAGCGCCGAGAGCGGGTCGTCGAGCACCAGGAAGCGCGGGCGCCCGACCACCGCGCGGGCCAGCGCCAGCCGCTGCCGCTGGCCGCCGGAGAGGCTCAGACCCTGCTCGCCGACCTGGGTCTCGGTGCCCTGCGGCAGGGCGTGGACGAAGTCCGCCTGGGCGATCCGCAGGGCCCGCGTGAGGTCCTCCGGGCCGGCGTCCTCCGCGCCCATCGCCACGTTCTCGCCCGCCGTCGCGGAGAACAGCGTCGGCTCCTCGAAGGCGACCGCGACCAGGCCGCGCAACTCGTGGCGGCTGAGCGCGGTGATGTCCACCCCGTCCACGGTGATCCGGCCACTCGTCGGCTCGTGCAGCCGCGGCACGAGGGCGGTGAGCGTCGTCTTCCCCGACCCGGTCGCCCCCACCAGCGCCATCGTCTCCCCGGGCCGCACCCAGAGATCGACCCCCCGCAACACCGGCGGCTCCCCCCGCGGGGCGTCCGGGTAGCGGAAGCCGACCCCCTCGAAGCGCAGCCCGAGCGCCGTCTCGACGGCCGTCCCGCCGCTGGAATACGTCTCGCCGTCCGAGCGCGCCTCGCCGCCGTGGCTCGCACCGTCCCGTCGCGCGGCCGTCGCGTCGGCGGACGACGGCTCGGCCTCCGGCTCGTCCATCACCTCGAAGAAGCGGTCGGTCGCCGTGGCCGTGTCCTGGCTCATCGCCAGCAGGAAGCCGAGCGACTCCACCGGCCAGCGCAGCGCCAGCGCGATGGAGAGGAAGGCGACGAGGGAGCCGGCCGAGAGGTCGCCGTCGGCGACCCGCACGGTGCCCAGCAGCAGGGTGGCGCCGATGGCCAGCTCGGGCAGCGTCATGATGAGCGCCCAGATCGTGGCGAGCAGCCGTCCCTTGCGCAGCTCGGTGGCGCGCAGCCGCCCGGCGAGGGAGCGGAAGGCCCGGGCCTGGCTGCGGTGCCTGCCGAAGCCCTTGGTGATGCGGATGCCGAGCACGCCCTCCTCGACCACCGTGGTCAGATCACCCACCTGGTCCTGGGCGGCGCGGGCGACCGCGGAGTACCGGGCCTCGAAGAAGGAGCAGACCACGACCAGCGGGACCACCGGAGAGAGCAGCACCACCCCGAGCGTCCACTCCTGGGCGAGCAGGATCGCGAAACCGGCCAGGACGGTCACGCCGTTGACGACCAGGAAGGTCAGCGGGAAGGCGAGGAAGAGCCGCACCAGCATCAGGTCGGTGGTGCCGCGCGACAGCAACTGTCCGGACGGCCAGCGGTCGTGGAAGGAGACCGGCAGCCGTTGCAGATGGCGGTAGAGGTCGGCCCGCATCGCCGCCTCGACCCCGGCCAGCGGGCGCGCCACCAGCCAGCGGCGCAGTCCGAACAGCCCCGCCTCGGCCAGCCCCAGCACCAGCAGCAGCGCCCCGCCCAGCCACACCCCGCCCGGATCCCCGTCCGCCACCGGGCCGTCCACCAACCACTTCAGCACCAGCGGCATGACCAGGCTCAGACAGGAGGCGACGATCGCCACCCCCGCCGCCGTGAACAACCGCGCGCGCACGGGGCGTACGTACGGCCACAGCCGCAGCAGCGAGCGCACCACCGACCGTTGTCGGGGTGGTGCGGGTCGGTGGGCGGGGTCTGTCGCGGTCTCGGGTGAGTCACTCGTCGCAGCCATCAGCAGTGAGCGTACGGTTTGAGCCTGACACCGCTCACTCGGTTTTCTCACCCTGCGCCGCGCCCTGGGCCGTGCCCGATTCCCCGTCCGGGGCCGTGCCCGATTCCCCGCCCGGGGCCGCGTTCGGGGCCGTGTCCGAGTCCGCGCCGGGGGCCGTCCCCGGCACCGGGGCGGCGGGCCGCTCCGCGACCGGCAGCGCCCGCAACAGCAGGGCGGTGCGCCCCGGCAGCGTGAGGGGCCGGCCCGCGGGGTGCCGGGTGCCCGGCGCGGCCTCCTGCTCCTCCCGCCCGGTGTCGACGAGGAGTTCGTACTCCGCCGCCCACGGCGGGCCCGGAAGGGTGAAGCGGACCGGGGACGCGCCGGAGTGCAGCAGCACCAGGAAGCTGTCGTCGGTGACCGGGAAGCCGTGGGCGTCCCGCTGCGGGATGTCCCGCCCCGACAGGTACATCCCGAAGGCGGCGGGCGGCCCGTACCAGTCCCGCTCGGTCATCTCGGCACCGTGCGCGGTGAACCACGCCAGGTCGCGCAGCCCGTCCGGGGCCTGCGGCCGACCCGAGAAGAACGCCCTCCGGCGCAGCACCGGATGGGCCCGGCGCAGCGCGACCAGCCGCGCGGTGAGGTCGGCCAGCGCCCGCCAACCGGGGTCGTCCAGCAGCGTCCAGTCCACCCAGCCGACCTCGTTGTCCTGGCAGTAGGCGTTGTTGTTGCCGCCCTGGGTGCGCCCCATCTCGTCGCCCGCCACCAGCATCGGCACCCCGGTGGACAGCAGCAGCGTGGTGAGCAGGTTGCGCAGCTGGCGGCGGCGCAGCGCCCGCACCCGCGGGTCGTCCGTCTCGCCCTCGGCCCCGCAGTTCCACGCCCGGTTGTCGTGGGTGCCGTCGCGGTTGCCCTCCCCGTTGCCCTCGTTGTGCTTGCGCTCGTAGGAGACCAGGTCGCGCAGGGTGAAGCCGTCGTGCGCGGTGACGAAGTTGACCGAGGCGTACGGCCGGCGGCCGCCCCAGGCGTACAGGTCGCTGGAGCCCGACAGCCGGTAGCCCAGGTCCCGCACGTCCGGCAGGGCGCCGCGCCAGAAGTCCCGCACCGCGTCCCGGTAGCGGTCGTTCCACTCGGTCCACAGCGGGGGGAAGGCGCCCACCTGGTAGCCGCCGGAGCCCACGTCCCAGGGCTCGGCGATCAGCTTCACCCGGCGCAGCACCGGGTCCTGGGCGATGACGGCCAGGAAGGGGGAGAGCATGTCGACGTCGTGCATGGAGCGGGCCAGCGCCGCGGCCAGGTCGAAGCGGAAGCCGTCCACGCCCATCTCCGTGACCCAGTACCGCAGCGAGTCGGTGATGAGACGCAGCACCTGCGGCTGCACCACATGGAGGGTGTTGCCGCAGCCGGTGTAGTCGGCGTAGCGGCGCGGGTCGTGCTGGAGCCGGTAGTAGCCGCGGTTGTCGATGCCGCGCAGCGAGAACGTCGGGCCCAGCTCGCCGGCCTCGGCGGTGTGGTTGTAGACCACGTCGAGGATCACCTCGATGCCGACCGCGTGCAGCGCCCGCACCATCCGCCGGAACTCCCCGACCTGCTGCCCGCGTGTGCCGGAGGCGGCGTACCCGGCGTGCGGGGCGAAGTAGGCGATCGAGTTGTAGCCCCAGTAGTTGCGCAGGCCGCGGCGGAGCAGATGGTCCTCGTGGGCGAACTGGTGCACCGGCAGCAGCTCCACGGCGGTCACCCCGAGCCGGGTGAGGTGCTCCAGCGCGGCCGGATGCGCGAGCCCCGCGTAGCTGCCGCGCAGCTCCGGCGGGATGTCGGGGTGGCGCCGGGTGAAGCCGCGCACATGAAGCTCGTAGATGACGGAGTCGGCCCACGGCGTCTTCGGCCGCCGGTCGTCCATCCACTCGTCCGGCCCGTCGGACGGTTCGTCGTGTACCACCACGCCCTTGGGGACGTACGGGGCCGAGTCCCGCTCGTCCCGGACGGTGTCGGCGACGTGCTGCTGCGGCCAGTCGCGCACATGGGCGTAGACCTCCGGGGGCAGTGGGCCGCCCCCGGCGCCGAACTCGCCGTCCACGGCGCGGGCGTACGGGTCGAGCAGCAGCTTCGCCGGGTTCCAGCGGGCCCCGGTCCACGGGTCCCAGCGGCCGCGGACCCGGTAGCCGTACCGCTGACCGGGCAGCACCCCGGGCACGAAGCCGTGCCAGATCTCATGCGTCAGCTCGGTGAGCGCGCGGCGCGTCTCGCGGCCGTCGTCGTCGAACAGGCACAGCTCCACCCCTTCGGCGCCGCCGGCCCACAGCGCGAAGTTGGTTCCCAGCGACCCGTCGGGGCCCCTCCGCACCCGGGCCCCCAGCGGCTGCGGACTGCCGGGCCAGACGGTCGGCCGCCGCGCGACGGCGTCGTGCCCCTCGGCGCCGCGCGGCGCGGGCACGGCCGGGACCACCGGTCGGGGCCGCCCGTTGGCCGCGACCGTCGCCGGGGCGCGTCCGGTCCGTGAAGGCTCCGCCGCCACGCCCCGACCGGCCGTGCCGCCCCCGGTGCCGTCCCCGGCGGCCGGGCCCGCAAGCGACCTGTCCGCGCCGGCCGCGGCCGCACCGGCTTCGGCCGCACCCGCTCCGTCGACGGTGGCCCGGTCCGCGCAGGCTCCGTCCGCGCCGGCTCCGTCGACGGTGGCCCGGTCCGCGACGACTCCCGCACCGGCTCCGTCCACGGCGGCCCCGTCCGCCCCGGCCGTCCCGGCGCCCGCCGGTGGGGTCCCGTCGGTACGGGGGTCGTGGCCGTGCGGTGCGTCCGCGCGACCCGCGCCGTCCGCGGGCGGCACGCCCCGCGCTGTCGTCCCGTGCTCGGCTGCGCTCGTCACCTGGTCGCCTCCGGCGGCTCGCGGCTCGGCTCCGCGGCCCGTCGTCGCCAGGCCGGGGAGGGCGGGGTGGACACCGCCGCGAGCCCCCATCGCCGTCACGCCGCCGGGCGCGGCCCGCCTGGCGTCCCGTGCCGGCGGGTCCGTTCCCGTCCTCATCCACTGTTCTGCCCACAACGGCCAGGGCTTCACCCCGGGTCGGCCGCCGGTGGAGTGGTGGCTCGTTGCCCGCGGTGGGGGCTGGTCGTTGGGTGGGGCGTGTGGAGTCGAGTCGGTGAAGGGGCGTGGGGGCGCGGGCGGGTGACGGGCCTGCGGCGGCGTGCGGGCTGGATCGCGGGAGCGCTGCTGGCGCTCGCCGGGTGCGGGTTGGCGCACTTCGGCGGGGGCGCGGTGGTTCCGCCCGAGGAGGCGATCCGGATCACGCCGGGGGACGGGGCCCGGGCGGTGCGGGCCGCCACCCGGCTGACGGTGACGGTGCCGGACGGGCGGCTGGAGCGGGTGCGGGTGACGCGCACCGAGGACGGCGGCGAGGCGGTGCCGGTGGCCGGCCGGCTGACGGCGCACGGCCGGGACTGGCGCCCGCGGGAGCCGCGGCTCATGCTCGGCGCGAGATACGTGGTGGACGCGGTCGCCGTCGACGGGCGCGGCCGGCGCGTCGCGCGGCACACCACCTTCACCACCGCGGTCCCCCGGCACCGGTTCATCGGCTACTTCACCCCCGAGCACCGCTCCACCGTCGGCATCGGGATGATCGTCTCCTTCTCCTTCACCCGGCCGATCACGGATCGCGCCGCCGTCGAACGCGCCATCAGGGTGACGGCCCGTCCGCACACGGAGATCGCCGCCCACTGGTTCGGCGCCGACCGGCTCGACTTCCGACCGCGGCGCTACTGGCGCCCGGGCACCGAGGTCACCGTCGACCTACGGCTGCGGGATGTCCGGGGCGCTGCCGACGCGTACGGCATCCAGCGCAAAAAGGTGCGTTTCTCCATCGGTCGTTCGCAGGTGAGCACCGTGGACGCGGTCGACCACACCCTGACCGTGCGGCGGGAGGGCCGGCCCCCGGCCGTGCTGCCGGTCTCGACGGGAGCGGCGGGCCACGAGACCTACAACGGGCGGATGGTGGTGATGGAGCGACTGGAGATGACCCGGATGAACGGCTCAACAGTCGGATTCGGTGGCGAGTACGACATCTCGGACGTTCCACACGCGCTCCGGCTGACCTCCTCCGGAACGTTCCTGCACGGCAACTACTGGGCCACTCCCGGCACCTTCGGGGCGTTCAATACCAGCCACGGCTGTATCGGGCTGCGTGATGTGCGCGGCGGCGGCGAGCGGACCGCGGCGGGCTGGTTCTACGGGCAGTCGCTGGTCGGGGACGTGGTCGAGGTGGTCAACTCCCGCGGGCACCGGGTGGCTCCGGACAACGGACTGGGTGGCTGGAACCTGTCCTGGCCGCAGTGGCTGAAAGGCTCCGCCCTGCGTTGACCGACGGAGCGCCGGCGGCCTTGATCTACGCGCTGCTCACTTGGGACTGAACGGTGACATCGGGGGACGGTTCACCATCGCGCCCGTGTGGTTATCTATCGCCAGACGCGGCCTGACCGCGTTGTCATCGGGTTGCCGCGGGGGGCGCGGGGCCATGGAGGGGAGAAGGCCGTAGTGAAGGTGCGACGGATACCGGCCACGCGGGGCCGCAGAGGACTGTCCGCGTTGGCGCTGGGGACGTTGCTGGCGCTGACGACCGCGTGCGGCGGGGACGGCGGCTCCGACGACGACAAGAAGGGCGGCGGCTCGGGCGGCGACAAGAACGCCCCCTCCCAGGCGGTGCTGACCCTGGCCCCCAAGGACGGCGCGGCCGACGTCGCCACCCGCGGGGCGCTCAAGGTGGCCGTCGCCAAGGGCACGCTGACCTCGGTGAAGGTCGCCGACTCCAAGGGCCGGAAGGTCGCGGGGAAGATCTCGGCGGACGGTCGCAGCTGGACGCCCTCGACCCATCTGGGCACCGCCACCGAGTACACCGTGGACGCGGTCGCCAAGGACGCGGACGGGCGCCAGGCGGCCCGGCACGCCACCTTCACCACGCTGTCCCCCAAGAACACCTTCACCGGCTTCTTCACCCCGGAGGACGGCTCCACGGTCGGCGTCGGGATGCCGGTCTCGCTGCGGTTCAGCCGCGGCATCACCGACCCGGCGGCGGTCGAGAAGGCCGTCTCGGTCACCGCCGAGCCGGCGGTGCCGCTGGAGGGGCACTGGTTCGGCAACGACCGACTGGACATCCGGCCCGAGAAGTACTGGGCGCCGGGCACCAAGGTGACCGTGAAGCTGGCGCTCGACGGAGTCGAGGGGAGGCCGGGCGTCTACGGCACCCAGCGCAAGACCGTGCGCTTCACCATCGGCCGCGGTCAGGTCAGCGTCGTGGACGCCAAGGCCAAGACGATGACCGTCAAGCGGAACGGCAAGGTCGTCAAGACCATCCCGATCACCTCCGGGGCGCCGGGCACCGAGACCTACAACGGACAGATGGTCATCAGTGAGAAGCACGAGGTGACCCGGATGAACGGCGCGACCGTCGGCTTCGGCGGCGAGTACGACATCAAGGACGTGCCGCACGCCATGCGGCTGTCCACCTCGGGCACCTTCATCCACGGCAACTACTGGGCGGGCGCGTCGACCTTCGGGTCGGTCAACGCCAGCCACGGCTGCGTCGGTCTGCAGGACGTCCGCGGCGGCGGCGACAACGGCTCCCCGGGAGCCTGGTTCTTCAAGAACTCCATCCTCGGCGACGTGGTGGTGGTCAAGAACTCCAACGACAGCACCATCCAGCCGGAGAACGGCCTCAACGGCTGGAACATGTCCTGGCAGGAGTGGAAGGCCGGCTGACGGACCACCTCGGGGCGACGACCCCGCGACGACGGGCCCGGTGCGTGTGACCAATCGCACCGGGCCCGCTGTCGTACCGACCGGAACCACGGCAGGTGAACGCGCGCTAACCTGCGCCCATGACTGTGAAGCTTGAGGTCGCCGAGGGCGTAGGAACCATCCGACTGGACCGTCCGCCGATGAACGCGCTGGACATCGCCACCCAGGACCGACTGCGCGAGCTCGCCGAGGAGGCCGGCCGCCGCGACGATGTGCGCGCGGTGGTCGTCTGGGGCGGCGAGAAGGTGTTCGCGGCCGGCGCGGACATCAAGGAGATGCAGCGCATGGACCACGCCGCGATGGTGGCCCGGTCCCGCGGCCTTCAGGACTCGTTCACCGCCGTCGCCCGCATCCCCAAGCCCGTCGTCGCCGCCATCACCGGCTACGCGCTCGGCGGCGGCTGCGAGCTGGCGCTGTGCGCCGACTTCCGGATCGCCGCCGACAACGCCAAGCTGGGGCAGCCGGAGATCCTGCTCGGTCTGATCCCGGGCGCCGGCGGCACCCAGCGGCTGGCCCGACTGGTCGGCCCCTCCAAGGCCAAGGACCTCATCTTCACCGGCCGTCAGGTGAAGGCGGACGAGGCGCTCGCGCTGGGCCTGGTGGACCGGGTGGTGCCGGCCGCCGAGGTCTACGAGGCGGCTCACGCCTGGGCCGCCAAGCTGGCCCAGGGGCCGTCGATGGCGCTGCGTGCGGCGAAGGAGTCCGTGGACGCCGGGCTGGAGACCGACATCGACACCGGCCTCGCCATCGAACGGAACTGGTTCGCCGGGCTGTTCGCGAGCGAGGACAAGGAGATCGGCATGCGCAGCTTCGTCGAGGAGGGGCCGGGAAAGGCCAAGTTCCGCTGACGGAGGGCACGTTGCGCCGCTGACGCGGCGCGGTGACGAGGCGGCGAGCGACCCTGGGCGGGCCGCCCGCCGCCTCGTGTGCCCCGTGCGAGGGAATTATTTCGCCGCTCGGGCAACGGCCCGCGGCCGCCGCTCCGCACGCTGGGCGATCTTCTGTAAGCGGCGCGTCATCCCAGCTCAGGCGAGGTATCTCGGCCAGATGGCTGCCCCTGGCATATGTTGCGACCGCTGCGTGGGGGTTGCGGCAGGGCTGTTCGGAATCGCACGGATCCGCCCCCAAGCGGCCTCCGGGCGGCCATGATGGGGGTCATGGCGGGCTTGGAGGGAATGAAGCAGCCGCAGCGGCGCATGGGCACGGCCGCGGCGCGGGGGGTGTCGGCCGCCCCGGACGAGCTGGCGCTGCGGGCGCTGGACGTGTTCGGGAACCCGATGGTCGACGAGGTGCGGCTGCCCTCGCGGCCCGAGTCCGCGTCCACCGCGCGCCGGCTGACCGAGATGGTGGTGGCCCGTCACTGGGGGCTCTCCGGCGAGGTCGCCGAGCATGCCGTGCTGCTCGTCTCGGAGCTGGTCGGCAACGCCGTGCGGCACACCGGGGCCCGCGCCTTCGGCCTGCGATTGCTGCGCCGTCGGGGCTGGCTGCGGATCGAGGTCCGCGACCCCTCGCGCGGGCTGCCCTGCCTGATGCCGGTGGCGCCGCTGGATGTCAGCGGGCGCGGGCTGTTCCTGGTGGACGAGCTCTCCGAGCGCTGGGGCGTGGATCTCTTACCGCGAGGCAAGACCACCTGGTTCGAGATGCGGGTCGCGGCGGAGCGCTGAGCGGGCGGCGTGCCTGAGGGGGCGGCCTCAAGGGAAGCGCGGTGCGTGCGCCCCAGGGGGCGCCTCCGGGAAAGCGGAGAAAGCGAAGAGGCCCCTGCGCCGGAGTGCGGCGGTCAGGGCCTCTGCGTGCGCGCCGCGGATCGTTAGGGGTGTGATCCGCGGCGGCGAAAGGCGACCGAGCCCGGGTCAATGGGGGTCGCTGGTTCCGACTATTGCAGACGCACTGCGCCATTTCAAAAGGGCATCTACGTCCGTTCTCGAATAGATCGGACATTCCGCTGAGCAATCTAAGGTGAGATGGGCCACGCACCTTATTAATGGCCGGTAGCCGCGAGGTGTATCACGCGATTCGGTAATGAAGCTTGATTGTTTCTCATGTTGATCCGTTAATGGTCTAGACCTGAAGCGGGGTATTTCCCTCACTCTTGTGTCGCGTCAATCCTTGGCATGCTCCCGTCGAATGCGCACGATGAGAGCCATCGGCAACGCATCGGGAGCCCCCCATGGACATGCGTCAAACAGACACGCCTCAATCCCGTCCCTCACGCCGTCGGCTGCTGCGCTCGGGCGCGGGCCTCGGCGCCGCCGCGCTCGGCCTCGGCGCGGCCACCGCGAACGCGGCGAGCGCCGCACGGCCGGCCGGATCCAACGCCGGCGACCCCGACCCGACCGGGACCGCGGGCTATCCCCCCACCCACTGGATCCCGGCCAGCACCGCCAACTACACGGTGTCCAGCCGCCCCACGGCCTATCCGATCGACCACATCGTCGTCCACGTCACCCAGGAGACCTTCCAGAACGCCCGGAGGATCTTCCAGAACCCGGCGAAGAAGGTGTCCGCGCATTACATGCTGGCCTCGGCGGACGGCTACATCGGCCAGTTCGTCCGCGAGCGGGACATCGCCTGGCACGCGGGGAACTGGGGGTACAACACGCGCAGCATCGGCATCGAGCACGAGGGCTGGATCGACAGGCCCGAGTACTTCACCGATGTGATGTACCGACAGTCCGCCGCGCTCACCGCCGCCATCTGCGCCCGCTACTCGATCCCCGCCACCCGCTCCCGCATCATCGGCCACAACGAGGTCCCCGGTGCCACCCACACCGATCCCGGCCCCTACTGGGACTGGGATCGCTACCTGCGTCTGGTCAACGGCTAACCTGTGCGAGTTCAGACAACGCACAACGAAGGGGCGGAACAGTGGCGGACATCGAAGAGGCGCGCCGGGCGTTCGACAGGTTCGACGTCAACGGGGACGGGATGATCACCGCGGTGGAGTACAAGAGCGTCATGGCGCAGCTGGGTGACCCGTACGTCACGGAGACCGTCGCTCAGGCCGTCATCAACTCCCACGACTCCAACGGCGACGGCCTGCTGTCCTTCGAGGAGTTCTGGGCGGCCCAGAGCAAGGGCTGAGACGCCATACGGCGGCACGGCCGCGACGCGTCGCGCGACGGCGCGAGCGCCACGGGGCGTCGTGCCGCCGACCTCCGGCCCCACGGCGGCGCGGCGGCGCCTCAGCGCCAGCCGCGCCGCTGGGCGCTGGCCCGTCTGCGCCGGTCGTTGCAGAGCAGACAGCGCCCGTAGCCCGGCGGCAGCGGGTCCTCCTTGTCCCCGTACAGCGGGTCGACGGCCCCGCGCGGATGCTCCGCGCAGCCCGTGGCGCCATGCCCGGCGCCCAGCGCCCCGGCGGCCGCCAGGGCCCGCCTCAGCGCCTCGGTCAACTGCTCCGCCTCGTGGGGGCTCGGAGCGGCCTCCAGAGAGAAGGCGATGTCCGATGCCGTGTTCAGCGCGCTCTGGAGTTCGCGCAGGTCTGCGTAACCCATACGAGGAGCCTAGGGCCACCCACTGACAACGCCCCGCCCTCGGGGCGCGCCCCGGCCCGCCCCGGGACGGCCGGCGCGCTAGCCCGACGCCCAGGCGCGCATCCGCTCCCGGTCGGGGAAGTCCGCGACGTCCTTGTCCAGCGGCACGTCGGTGTACTGGTGGATCAGCCAGTCGGCCTCGATCCGCGGCCGGCCCGCCGTGACGTAGTCCGCGATCCACAGACCGTCCCCGGCGTACGACGTGGTGTCGTACTGGAGCCAGAAGTGGCGGTTGCAGTAGAGCAGCACCCGGTGGTCCGGCCGGAGCTTCTTCACCTCCCGGATGAAGCGGTCCTTCTCGGCGTTGCCGGCGCGGGTGCCGGCGCCGGTGGTCTCCCAGTCCACGGCCAGGAGATCGCCGGGGCGGCCCGGGCACTCGCGGGTGAAGTGGCGCGCCTGCTCGACGATGTGGCCGGGCCACAGGAAGTGGTAGAAGCCCACCAGGCAACCGGCCTTCCGCGCCCGACGCGCCTGCGCGGTCTGCCGCGGATTGACATACGTGCGGCCCTCGGTGGCCTTGATGATCACGAAATCCACCCCGTCCGTGTCGAACGAGGACTGGTGCGAACTGACGTCGATGCCGCGCAGCATGGGGCTGCCTCCCGTGGGGGGATATGGGGATATGGCGATATGCCGGACCTCCCCGGAGGGGGAAGAGCGCAGGGTGTACCGGTGGGGGGTGGGTGGGGGAGGGAAAGGCTTCTTCCGGTTGTTCCCGGTGAGGTGCGGCGTGCAACGCCACCACCGAAGCCTGTCGTGCGCGCTCCGGGCACGCCTTGCGCGGGTTCCGTCAACATTCGACGCCGCCGGGGCCGCGAGTGGTACAGAGCCGCGCGCGG
This sequence comes from Streptomyces sp. SAJ15, assembly GCF_007595705.1. Taxonomy (GTDB): domain Bacteria; phylum Actinomycetota; class Actinomycetes; order Streptomycetales; family Streptomycetaceae; genus Streptomyces. The sequence goes on from NZ_NISY01000001.1 coordinate 1,024,516, forward strand.
CCCTGGGCGTGCCCTCGGGTGCGGGTGCGGTCGGCGGGGGCCTGTGAAGATCCGTTACTGTCTGACCGGGACCCGTCAGAGCGGCGGGCCCGGAGTGGCGTGACGCGAGCGGGGGCCGGGGGAGTCATGGCGGCGGGGTGCGGGGGTTTTCTGGCGTTGCCGTTCGTCCTCGCGCTGACGATCTTCGCTCCCAGCCGGCTGGACCGGACCGACGATCCGCTGATCACCCGGGCCCATATCGCCCGTACCGCCGTCGGCGTCGCCGCCACCCTGTGGATGATCTACGCCTATCCGATGCGGCAGTCCGCGACGGACTTCGCCAAGGACAGGTTCACCGAGGTCTTCATCAGCGCCGGCGTACTGGTCGTCACCGGTCCGATCGCCCTGATCGCCTTCCTCATCGCCGCCCGCCCCCCGCTGCGCTCCCTCTATCTGAACCGTGTGGGCCGGCCGCTGCTGGCCGTCGCGGCGTTCTGCGCCTGGCCGGTGGTGCTGTGGTGGCTGCTCGCCGAGGGCGGCCTGGAGTTCGCGAAGGACTTCGGCATCCTGCAGTTCGTCGTCTACCCGCTCAGCCTCGTCGCCGCGCTGTTCGTGCTGCTCTTCGGACTGGGCGCGATCGTCTTCTCGGTGCACTTCACCTTCCGCGCCGCCGATGTGCACGAGATACTGCCGCCGCTGCTGGCGCCCGTCCTGGTGTGGACCATGTTCGGCTTCCAGCTCTTCGACGACGCGCCGGTGGCCGCCCCGCCCGCCGTCCAGCTGCTCTTCCTGATCGCCCCGCCGGTCTCCGTCACCGCGCTCTCGGTCTGGGAGGTCCGCCGGCTGCGCACCCACCACGGCATCACCCTGCGCCGCGCCCTGCACCGGGACCGGCCGCGGACGGCATGACGTGACAACGGCGACGGCCGCGCCCGGCGTCGCGAGACGCCGGGCGCGGCCGTGGGAACCGCGGGTGAGGGGCTGAGCAGGGCTCAGCACTCGATGACGTTCACCGCCAGACCGCCGCGCGCCGTCTCCTTGTACTTGACCTTCATGTCGGCGCCGGTCTCCTTCATGGTCTTGATGACCTTGTCGAGGGAGACATGGTGCCGGCCGTCGCCGCGCAGGGCCATGCGGGCGGCGGTGACGGCCTTGGCCGCGGCCATGCCGTTGCGCTCGATGCACGGGATCTGGACCAGACCGCCGACCGGGTCGCAGGTCAGGCCGAGGTTGTGCTCCATGCCGATCTCGGCGGCGTTCTCGACCTGCTCCGGGGTGCCGCCCAGGACCTCGGCGAGGCCGCCGGAGGCCATGGAGCAGGCGGAGCCGACCTCGCCCTGGCAGCCGACCTCGGCGCCGGAGATCGAGGCGTTCTCCTTGAAGAGCATGCCGATGGCGCCCGCGGCGAGCAGGAAGCGGACGATGCCGTCCTCGTCCGCGCCGGGCACGAAGTTCATGTAGTAGTGCAGCACGGCCGGGATGATGCCGGCGGCGCCGTTGGTCGGGGCGGTGACGACCCGGCCGCCGGCCGCGTTCTCCTCGTTCACGGCCATGGCGTAGACCGTGATCCACTCCATGTTGCGGGCCTGCGGGTCGCCCTCGGCGCGCAGCTGGCGGGCGGTGCTGGCGGCACGGCGGCGGACCTTGAGGCCGCCCGGGAGGATGCCCTCGCGGGACATGCCGCGGGAGACGCAGCCCTGCATGACGCGCCAGATCTCCAGGAGGCCCTCGCGGATCTCCTCCTCGGTGCGCCAGGCCTTCTCGTTCTCCATCATCAGCGCGGAGATCGACAGTCCGGTGTCGCGGGAGAGGCGCAGCAGCTCGTCGCCGGTGCGGAAGGGGTACTTCAGGACGGTGTCGTCGAGGACGATCCGGTCCGCGCCGACGGCGTCCTCGTCGACGACGAAGCCGCCGCCGACCGAGTAGTAGGTCTTCTCCAGCAGCGGGGCGCCGGCCTCGTCGTAGGCGAAGAGGGTCATGCCGTTGGCGTGGTACGGCAGCGAACGGCGGCGGTGCAGGATCAGCTGGGTCGACTCGTCGAAGTCGATCTCGTGGTCGGTGCCGATCTCGGCGCCGAGCAGCCGCAGCCGCTTGCTGGTGCGGATGCGCTCGACCTCGTCGTCGGCGATCTCGACGTCGACGGTGCGGGGGGAGTGGCCCTCCAGGCCGAGCAGGACGGCCTTGGGGGTGCCGTGCCCGTGGCCGGTGGCGCCGAGGGAGCCGAAGAGCTCCGCGCGGACCGCGGCCGTCTGGGCGAGCAGGCCGTCCTTCTTCAGCCGGCCCACGAACATGCGGGCGGCCCGCATCGGGCCCACCGTGTGGGAGCTGGACGGGCCTATGCCGATCGAGAAGAGATCGAAGACGGAGATGGCCACGGTGGCGGACTCCCTTGTCTGCTAGTGGGTGGTGCTGGTGGTGCGGAGGGTGCCGGTGTTGCGGCAGTGTGGGGCGATACGGGGCACCCTGCACACTCCAGTGTGCGGGGTGCCCCGTGGTGCTTGTTACCCCGGGTCGGTTACAGACCGGGGTACAGCGGGTGCTTCTCGGCCAGCGCCGCGACCCGGGCCTTGAGCGGCTCGGTGTCGTGGGTGGGCTTCAGGGCCTCGGCGATGATGTCGGCGACCTCGCGGAAGTCGTCGGCCGTGAAGCCCCGGGTGGCCAGCGCCGGGGTGCCGATCCGCAGGCCGGAGGTGACCATCGGCGGGCGCGGGTCGTTCGGGATGGCGTTCCGGTTGACCGTGATGCCGATCTCGTGCAGCCGGTCCTCGGCCTGCTGGCCGTCCAGCTCGCTGTTGCGCAGGTCGACCAGGACCAGGTGCACATCGGTGCCGCCGGAGAGGACCGAGACGCCGTGCTCCTTGACGTCGTCCTGGACCAGACGCTCGGCGAGGATCCGCGCGCCCTCCAGGGTGCGCTGCTGGCGCTCCTTGAACTCCTCGGACGCCGCGACCTTGAAGGAGACCGCCTTGGCCGCGATCACGTGCTCCAGCGGGCCGCCCTGCTGCCCCGGGAAGACCGCCGAGTTGATCTTCTTGGCGAGCTCCTGGGTGGACAGGATCACGCCGCCGCGCGGGCCGCCCAGCGTCTTGTGGGTGGTGGTGGTGACGACGTGGGCGTGCGGCACCGGGTTCGGGTGCAGCCCGGCCGCGACCAGACCGGCGAAGTGCGCCATGTCGACCATCAGGTACGCGCCGACCTCGTCCGCGATCCGGCGGAAGGCGGCGAAGTCCAGCTGGCGCGGGTAGGCGGACCAGCCGGCCACGATCAGCTTCGGCTTGGACTCCTTGGCCAGCCGCTCGACCTCGTCCATGTCGACCCGGCCGGTCTCGACGTCCACGTGGTAGGCCACCACGTTGTAGAGCTTGCCGGAGAAGTTGATCTTCATGCCGTGGGTCAGGTGACCGCCGTGGGCCAGGTCCAGACCCAGGATGGTGTCGCCCGGCTTGAGCAGCGCGAACATCGCCGCCGCGTTGGCCTGGGCGCCCGAGTGCGGCTGCACGTTGGCCGCCTCGGCACCGAAGAGCGTCTTGATCCGGTCGATGGCGATGCGCTCGACGACGTCGACGTGCTCGCAGCCGCCGTAGTAGCGGCGGCCCGGGTAGCCCTCGGCGTACTTGTTGGTGAGAACCGAGCCCTGGGCCTCCATGACGGCGACCGGAGCGAAGTTCTCCGAGGCGATCATCTCCAGGGTGGACTGCTGACGGTGGAGCTCGGCGTCGACGGCGGCGGCGACGTCCGGATCGAGCTCGTGCAGGGAGCTGTTGAGAAGCGACATCAGGTTCCCGATCTGGTCAGATGAGGGTGCGTACGGTCAGCTGCCGGAGAACTCGGCGTACTCGTCGGCGGAGAGCAGGTCGGCCGGGGCCTCCTCCGTCAGCTTCACCTTGAACAGCCAGCCGCCCTCGAAGGGGGCGGAGTTCACCAGCGAGGGGTCGTTGACGACGTCCTCGTTGACCTCGGTGACCTCGCCGGTCACCGGGGAGTACAGATCGCTCACCGACTTGGTGGACTCGAGCTCGCCGCAGGTCTCACCGGCGGTCACCGTGGCGCCGACCTCGGGGAGCTGGACGTAGACCACGTCACCGAGCGCGTTGGCCGCGTGCTCCGTGATGCCGACCGTCGAGACGCCGTCCTCGGCGGCCGACAGCCACTCGTGCTCCTTGCTGTAGCGAAGCTGCTGGGGGTTGCTCATGACCTGATTCTCCTGGATAGGGCGGGGTGGTCGTGCCACGTCTTGACAGGTGGGACAGAGGGGTGCGAGCGCAGACCGGTGTAAAGGCTGCGAACGTCACAGAAGCGAACGTACGAAAGCGTCAGCGCTGGCGCTTGTAGAACGGCAGCGCCACGACCTCGTACGGCTCATGGGCGCCGCGGATGTCCACGCCGACACCCTCCGTGCCCGGGGCGGCGTGCGCGGCGTCGACGTACGCGATCGCGATCGGCTTGCCGAGGGTCGGGGACGGGGCACCGGAGGTGACCTCGCCGACCACCTCACCGCCGGCGACCACCGGGTAGCCGGCGCGCGGCACCCGGCGGCCCGCGGCGATCAGCCCGACGAGCTTGCGCGGCGGGTTGGCCGCGGCCCGCTCGGCCGCCGCCTCCAGGGCCGCGCGACCCACGAAGTCGCCCTCCTTGTCGAACTTGACCACGCGGCCCAGCCCGGCGTCGAAGGGGGTGGTGGCGGTGGTGAGCTCGTGCCCGTACAGCGGCATGCCCGCCTCCAGGCGCAGCGTGTCCCGGCAGGACAGCCCGCAGGGCACCAGGCCGGCGTCCGCGCCCGCCTCGGTCAGCGCCTGCCACAGCCGCTCCGCGTCGGCCGGCGCCACGAACAGCTCGAAGCCGTCCTCGCCGGTGTAGCCGGTGCGCGCGATCAGCACGGAGACGCCGGCGACGGTGCCCGGCAGGCCCGCGTAGTACTTCAGCCCGTCCAGGTCGGCGTCGGTCACCTTCTTGAGGATGCCGGGGGACTCCGGACCCTGCACCGCGATCAGCGCGTAGGCGTCCCGGTCGTCCCGCACCACGGTGTCGAAGCCGGCCGCGCGCTCGGTCAGCGCGTCCAGCACCACCTGGGCGTTGGAGGCGTTGGCGACGACCATGTACTCCTCGTCGCCGAGGCGGTAGACGATCAGGTCGTCGAGGATGCCGCCCTCGGCGTCACAGATCATGGTGTAGCGGGCGCGGCCGACGGCCAGCGCCGACAGGTGGCCCACCAGCGCGTGGTCCAGCGCCTGCCCGGCCTGCGGGCCGGTGAGGGTGATCTCGCCCATGTGCGAGAGGTCGAAGAGTCCCGCGCGGGTACGCACCGCGTTGTGCTCGTCACGCTCGCTGCCGTAGCGCAGCGGCATGTCCCAGCCGGCGAAGTCGGTCATGGTCGCGCCGAGCGCGCGGTGCAGCGCGTCGAGCGCGGTAAGACGGGGGGCGTCGGTCATGGTTCGTTGCTCCCAGGCGAGGGGTGGCGTCGGTGACTTCTCCCCATCTGTCATCGGAACCTGAGAGCTTCACCGTGACCCGGTCGAACGCGACGCAACGCGTACGGAGGGGTCCGGCTTGCACCTTCGGCGGAGCCACGGCGGCGGCTCGCTTTTCAGATCTGCCTCGCCCACGCGGTATCGGTGCCTGAGAGATTCAAGGGAGGCTTGCTCCTTCGGCGCCCCGGTGCGCGGCACGGACGGCCGGGCCGGGGACTCTCCCGCGCGGATTCATGCGGCCGGTATGGAGTTGCGGTTGAGCTGCGCGCACATCATCGCACGTATGAGCGTGAAGGGAACCCCCCACCCGGGTGCGATCCGCCACGGTCCCCGGAGACCGCCTTGTCCGTCATTACCTTTGCTTGACACTCTTCGGGTAAGCGGACGTGACCGGACCTTGGAGGTCGATCACCGTGCAGGGGCACCGTTCGGACCAGACCACGACCGCGGACACCCCCCTGTCCCCGGGCCGAACACCCGCGCGCCACGGGGGGCGCACGGTCAGACCGGGCCGGGGAGCGCCCGTCCACGACCTGCGCGCCGGGCACCCCGCCCGGGAGCTGCGCTACCCGGCCGGCGACCTCGTCGTCGCCTCCGGGCTGCCCGGCAGCGGCAAGAGCACCCTGATGAAGCGGACCGTGGCCGGCCTGGACCTGCGCGGCGGGGCCGTCTGCCGGGTGGACTCGCAGGACACCCGCGAACGCTGGCAGCGCCGGCTGCCCGACTGGCTGCCGTACGTGGTCTACCGCCCCCTGGTGCGCTGCGCGCACTACGCCCGGCTGCGTCGCGCGGTGCGCTCCGGCGCCAGCGTGGTGGTGCACGACTGCGGGCAGCTGGTGTGGGTGCGCCGCTGGCTGGCCCGGCGCGCCCGGCGGCAGGGCCGCCGGCTGCACGCGGTGCTGCTGGACGTGTCACCCGCGGTGGCGTTGGCGGGGCAGAGCGCGCGTGGCCGCGCGGTCTCCGGTTACGCCTTCGGGCGGCACCGGCGCGCGATGGCACGGCTGTTCGAGGAGGCGGAGGCCGGCCGGCCGCCGCGCGGCTGCTCCTCCGCGGTGCTGCTGGACCGCGCGGCCGTGGACGCGCTGGAGACCATCGGCTTCGACTGAGCGCGGACCTCGACCGGGCGCGCCCCGGGGCGGTGCCGGCCCCGCGCCGGACGGTCCGACGCGCGAGGCGCGGCCCCGGCCGGCGGCCGGACGACGAGGCGCGCCCGGAGGGGGCGGCGGGGTGCCGCTCCCTCCGGGCGCGCTGGGGCGCCGGTCCGGCGCGGTGGCGCGCACCGCTCAGGACATCTTCGGCTTCTCCGGCAGTGCCGGCCTCTCCGGAAGTTGAGGCTGGTTCTGCCCCGGCTGACCGGGCATCTGCGGCTGACCGGGCGTCTGCGGTCGTTCGGGTCTGATGACCGCGTCCTCCTCCGCCTGGTCCTCCGCGTCCTCCACGGAGTGGTCCGGGCTGTCCTCCGCTCCGATGTCCGCCTCGTCCTCCAGCGGCAGGGGCAGCGGGAGGGGGAGGGGAGGAAGCGGCGGCACCGGGACCGGCAGTGCGGTCAACAGCTTCGGCACCGCCACCACCAGCTCGGCCAGGTCGTCCAGGATCGCCGTGACCGCCGTGGTGAGAGCGGCCAGGTCCAGGGCGGTCAGCGCGGTGATCGCCTGGGTGACGTGGTCGGTCAGTTGGGCCAGCAGGTCCTTGACGTCCTGGATGGGGTCGGCCGCGGTGGTCGTCGCCTTGGAACCCGCGGTCTGCTTGATCGCCGCGAGCATCTCGTCCGCGGTGGTCTTCATGCGCGCCTGGAGCTGCTTCAGCTCGGCCATGTTCGGGCTCTTGGCCCGGGCCTTGGTGGTGATCTCGACACCCAGCATCCGCAGCTCGGCCAGCTTCTGCATCGTCATGCGCGCCGACGCCTGTGGGTCGGGCGCCGTCACGACCGCGGAGACCCGTTCCGCGGTGTGCGTGGCGGCGACGGCCGGGCCGATGCTGACCATGGCGAGCGATCCGCAGACGGCGGCCGCTATGGCGGTGGAGGTCACCTTGTTGACGTGCATGAGGGCAGATCCCTTCGCTGTGTCGATCGGGCGTCTCCACGCTGGGCCCGCCGTTCACCGTCCGCAACTCGACGACTACCCCCGGTATTGCCTCACCTTGCCGCGGTGCGCCCCGCGACCTGCGGTTTCGCCGAGAAAACGGGTGGTCGCCGGCCGCCGTCGAGCACGCAGCCGTTAGGGTGCCTCTGCAGGTTGGACGAGACGGCGGTTGGACGACATGAGCATCCCGGAGCACTACGGGCAGCACGCGCCCGCATCGCTGGACGGCGCCTTCCCCGGCAATGAACTCGAAGAGGTGCTCGCCGCCTCGCTCGGCGTGCCCGACGCGGGCGCCCGCATCCTCGAGGTCCTGAGCCGCAGTCATCTGTGGGTCCCGCTGCCGAACGGCGGCGGCCCCGCCAGCGCCGACCTCGACCTGCCCACCGTGGAGCTGGGGGGCCAGGTGTACGTCCCGGTGTTCAGCTCCGAACAGGAGTTCCTGCGCGTCGCCGGCACCCATCTGTCGTTCACCGTGGCCCCGGCCGTGGAGTTCGCACGCGGCCTGCCGCCACAGGTCGGCATCGCGCTCAACCCGGGCGGCGCGGTCGGCGCGCCGCTGCCGCCGCCCGCCGTGGCCGAACTGTGCCGCGCGGGCCGCGGCGAGCTGGACGGCCCGGCCACCGGCGGCCGGGTGCGGCTCTTCGAGCCCGACTGGCAGGACGAGCCGGTGGACTTCCTGGCCGCCGCCGGGCTGGAGTTCGCCGCGCTGGGCGGGGTCCGCACCGCGCGCCGCGCACTGGCCAGCGTGGAGGGTCAGGACCCCGCGCTCTTCGTCGGCGTCGAGGTGGACCAGCCCTCCCCGGAGGTCCAGGCGCTGGTGGTGGACGCGCTCGGCCGCGCGCTCGGTACCGTCGCCGTCCCCTGGCCGGTCCAGCTGGTGCTGCTGGACGTCGCGCGGGACCCGGTCGGCGACTGGATGCGCGAGCGGGTGCGGCCGTTCTACGACCGTGACCTGTAGACCGCGCCGCGCGCGGTCGGTACGTACTCGTAAGCTGGTTGGATGACCTGAGGGGACGCATGGGCGCGCCCCGGTGCGGTGCGGTGCGGGCCGCGAGAACCGAGAGAAGGGGCGGACGCAGGTGAGCGCGGGCGCAGATTGGGGGGCGGAGCGCGGCGACTCGTACCACGGCGGCGGAGGGCGACGGGAGGACGGCGCGACGACCGCCGGTCAGGTCGAGCAGATGCTGCCGCAGGTCGCTCCCGGCCGGTACGACGCCTACGAGGCGCTGTTGCAGGCCCTCGCCGACGGCGCGGTCTGGATGCTTCTGTGGCACGGCCGCCCCGGCTCGCCCGACGCCCAGTACGGCAACATGGACGTCGACGGCCTCGGCTACGCGCCGTGTGTCACCTCCGCCCAGGAGCTCGCCGCCAGCGGTTGGAACCGCGCCCACGAGGTGATCGGCGGCCGCCAGGTCGCCGCCGCGCTGTTCCGCGACCGCTGGGGCCTGTGGTTGAACCCGCACGCCCCCGGCGGCGGCGTCGGCATCCCCTGGCTCGACCTGCGGCGCATCGCCGGCGGGCTGGAGCGGCTGCCCGCGGGGCCGCTGCGGATCAGCGAGCCGGCCATCCAGATTCCGCAGTTCTACGCGCTGTTGGGGCAGAACGCGCACCGCACCCCGGTGGTGCGGGCGCTGCGTCGGGCCTGGGTGCAGCCGGCACTCGGCGCCCCGTACCTGGCCATCGGGCTGGACCTGTACGACACCAGCCAGCCCTCGGTGGAGACGGTGCGGCTGATGATGCAGCAGTCCATCGGGGCGGTGCCGGACGGGCTGCCGGTCTCCACGGTGGCGATGGCCGACGAGTACGACCCGGTGGTCATGTGGATGCGGGCCAACGCCCGCCCGTTCTTCGACCGCGACGCCTACGGCGGCGCCCAGGCCCCGTCGTACGGCTACGGCTACCCGCCCCCGCACCAGGGCTTCTGAGCCGGTCCGCCCCGGAGGGGGCCGGGCCGGCGCGCTCATCACCCCGCTGACGGGGCACCACTGTCCGTATAACGGAACCCCCCTTCCCAGATCACGGTTGCGCATCCTTTGCGGAGCAGGGCTGGCGGGTGATCACAAACGCGTTGAAGACTCCCGCTCCAAGGGTCGGCGTTCCCGCCTACGACCCCACTTCTCGCGAGCTCTCGCACTACCGGCACCACCGGCACCACTCGCAACGCAACGCGCAGTCCGCAGCACGACGTTCGGCATTCCTCGCACCAAGCGCACCAGTCGATGCACCTGTTGACGCACCTGTTGACGCACCTGTTGACGCACCAGTGATGTGAACCAGGCCGCCGTGGCGGCGGGTCGTGGGCCGGCCAGTCGCCGGCCGAGAGGGGTCCCCACAACGATGACGGCACCACTGCATGACACGGGCGCGGCGGAGACCGCAGCCGTCGACGTTGCCGCCGGCGTGCCCACCAAGGAGATCCAGGGTCGGTCCCCGGGCCGCATCGCCTGGATGCGGCTCAAGCGCGACAAGGTCGCCCTGGCCGGCGGCATCATCGTACTCTTCCTGATCTTGGTGGCCGTCTTCGCCCCCCTCATCGTGAGCTGGTTCGGGCATCCGCCGAACGACTGGCACGTGGACGAGCTGGAGGCCGAAACCGGCCTGCCCAGGGGCGACTTCGGCGGAATGAGCTCCGACTACCTCTTCGGCCTGGAGCCGGTCAACGGCCGCGACGTCTTCAGCCGGGTGGTCTACGGGGCCCGGGTCTCGCTGCTGGTGGCCTTCCTCGCCACCCTGGTCTCGGTCGTCCTCGGCACCGTCTTCGGCGTCCTGGCCGGCTACTTCGGCGGCTGGGTGGACGCGGCGATCAGCCGGGTCATGGACCTGCTGCTCTCCTTCCCGCAGCTGCTGTTCATCATCGCGCTGGTCTCGGTCATCCCCGGTGACCTGTGGGGCTTCTCCGGTTCCGGCGTCAGACTCGGGGTGCTGGTCCTGGTCATCGGCTTCTTCGGGTGGAGCTACGTCGGCCGCATCGTGCGCGGACAGACGCTCAGCCTGCGGGAGCGGGAGTACGTGGAGGCCGCGCGGGGCATGGGCGCCGGGCGCGCCTACATCCTCGTCAAGGAGCTGCTGCCCAATCTGGTGGCGCCGATCCTGGTCTACACGACCATGATGATCCCGACCAACATCCTCAACGAGGCGGCGCTCAGTTTCCTCGGTGCGGGCGTCAAGTCGCCCACCGCGTCCTGGGGTCAGATGCTCTCGGCCGCCGTGCCGATCTTCGAGGCCGACCCCACTTTCATGATCATTCCCGGTCTGGCCATCTTCATCACCGTCCTCGCCTTCAACCTCTTCGGCGACGGTGTGCGCGATGCGCTCGACCCCAAGGGTTCCCGCTGACCCGGCAGTTCCGCACTCACGGAGGAAGCGACACAGTGACGATCCCCAGCAGCAGAGCAACCCGCCGGCTGGCGGCCGGCATCGCCGTGGCGGCGCTCCTCGCCGGCGCGGCGGCGTGCAGCGGCGACAACGGCCGCAACAAGGACGGCGACGGCTCCGGCGGAGGTGGAGGCGGGAGCAAGGACGGCGGCTTCAACGCCGCCAACAGCAAGATCCTCAACCCGTCCACCGAGGCGGGCGGCACGCTGAAGTTCATCAGCACCCAGGACGCCGACTTCTGGGACCCGCAGCGCGGCTACTACGGCTTCATGTGGGACTTCGCCCGCTTCTACACGCGTCAGCTGGTGACCTACGCGCCCAAGCCGGGCAAGGGGGGCCAGGAGATCGTTCCCGATCTGGCCACCGAGCGCGCCAAGGTCACCAACGGCGGTAAGACGTACACCTACACCCTGCGCGACGACCTCTTCTACGAGGACGGCTCGAAGATCACCTCGCAGGACATCAAGTACGGCATCGAGCGCATCTTCGCCACCGACGTGATCAACGGCGGCCCGCCCTACCTGATGCAGATCCTCGACAGCGGGCAGAAGTACAAGGGTCCGTACAAGGACAAGGCCAAGGACAAGCTGGGGCTGAAGTCCGTCCAGACCCCGGACGAGAAGACGATCGTCTTCAACCTGCCCGAGCCCAACTCCGACTTCGAGGGCATCCTCGCGCTGCCCACCTCCACCCCGGTGCCGCCCAAGCAGGACAAGGGGGCGAAGTACACCCTGCGGCCGTTCTCCTCCGGACCGTACAAGTTCAAGACGTACGACCCCGGCAAGAAGCTGGTGCTGGAGCGCAACACCGCGTGGAAGAAGTCCTCCGACCCGGTCCGCGCGGCGCTGCCGGACGAGGTCACCGTCGACTTCACCACCAACGCCGACGACGCGGACGCCAAGCTGCTCGACGGGACCTACCACCTGAACCTGACCCAGCGCGGCGTCCAGCAGGCCGCCCGGGTCAAGATCCTGCGGGACGCGGACCTCAAGGCCAACACCGACGACCCGCTGACCGGCTTCATCCGCTACGTGGCGATGCCGCAGTCGGTCGAGCCGTTCGACAACGTGCACTGTCGACGCGCGGTCATCTACGCCTCCGACAAGACCACGCTGCTTGCCTCGCGCGGCGGCAAGTACGGCGGCGACATCGGCATCAACATGCTGCCGCCGACCATCTCCGGCCACGACGCCTCCTCCGACCCGTACGGGATGCGGGCGGGCGGCGGCAAGCCCCAGCTGGACAAGGCGCGGGACGAGCTGAAGCAGTGCGGCAAGCCGGGCGGCTTCAAGACCAAGGTGGCGGTGCGCCAGAACGAGCCCGCCGAGGTCGCCTCCGCCGAGGCGCTCCAGGACGCGCTGGGCAAGGTCGGCATCACCGTCGACATCGACAAGTTCGACGGCGCCCAGGGCAACGCGGTGATCGGCTCCCCGAACAACGTGCAGAAGCAGGGCTACGGCCTGATCATCTACGGCTGGGGCGCCGACTTCAACTCCGGCGCCGGCTTCCTGCAGCCGCTGGTGGACAGCCGCTTCCTGCTCGACAGCGGCAACAACAACTACACCGAGGTCAAGGACAAGAAGATCGACGCCCTGTTCGACAAGGCGATCGCCGAGTCCGACCCGGCCAAGGCCGCCGAGACGTACAAGGAGCTCAACCAGCGGGTGAGCGACCTGGCCCTCTACGTGCCGTTCGTCTACGACAAGACGCTGAACTACCGCAGCCCGGAGCTGACCAACGTGTACACGTCGGAAGGCTTCAACGGAAAGGTCGACTTCGTCTCGCTCGGCGTCAAGGGCGGCGACAAGTAACCCGGTCCCGGTACCCGACCGGTAGTCCGTCCCGATAGAGCGAAGGGCAGGTGAGGGCCTGCCGGGCGGCCGCCCTCGGGAGCGCCTCCCAGACCCGGTCTGGGAGAGCCTCCCGCGGCGGCCGCCCGGAGGCCGACCACAGTGCTTGTGTACATCGTCCGGCGGCTGGTCACGGTCGTCGTCATGCTGCTCGTGGTCACCCTGGCCACATTCGCGGTCTTCTTCATGGTGCCCAAGCTCACCGGCACCGATCCGGCACTGATGTACGCCGGACGCAACACCGACCCGGCGTCGATCGAGGGCATTCGGGAGAAGCTCGGCCTGGACGAGCCCGTGCTGGTGCAGTACGGGGAGTTCGTCAAGGGCATCGTCGCCGGGCGGGACTACGACGACGGCGTCGAGGTCACCCACTGCCCCGCCCCCTGCTTCGGCTACTCCTTCCGCACCGAGCAGGAGGTCTGGCCGGTGCTCCAGGACCGGCTGCCCGTCACCGCCTCCCTGGCCGGCGGAGCCGCCGTGCTCTGGCTGCTCGGCGGGGTGGCCGTCGGCATCGTCTCCGCCCTGCGCAAGGGCACGGTCCTGGACCGGGCGGCGATGATCGGGGCGCTGGCCGGGGTCTCGCTGCCGATCTACTTCACCGGCATGCTGGGCCTCGCCGTCTTCTCCTACCAACTCGGCTGGACCTCCGCGCAGTACGTCCCCTTCATGGACGACCCCGGCGGATGGTTCACCAATCTGATGCTGCCCTGGATCACCCTCGCCTTCCTCTACGCGGCCATGTACGCCCGGCTCACCCGGGCGACGATGCTGGAGGTGATGAGCGAGGACTACATCCGCACCGCCCGCGCCAAGGGGCTGAAGGAGCGGACGGTGGTCGGCAAGCACGCGCTGCGCTCGACCATGACCCCCATCCTCACCATCTTCGGCCTCGACCTCGGCGCGCTGATCGGCGGCGCGGTGCTCACCGAGTCCACCTACAGCCTGCACGGCCTCGGCGACCTGGCGGTCACCGCGATCCGCGGCAAGGACCTGCCGATGATCCTCGGGGTGACCATGGTCGCCGCCTTCTTCGTGGTCCTCGCCAACCTCATCGTGGACCTGCTCTACGCCGTGATCGACCCCCGAGTGAGGCTCTCGTGACCACTGTGCCCGCCCCGGGGGAGACCCCCGGACCCCCGCTGACGAAGACCGGCGCGGTCGGCGAGCCGGTGCCCGCCGACTCCCCGCCCCCCACGTCCTTCCTGGAGGTGCGCGACCTGAAGGTGCACTTCCCCACCGACGACGGCCTGGTCAAGTCCGTCGACGGGGTCTCCTTCTCCCTGGAGAAGGGGAAGACGCTGGGCATCGTGGGCGAGTCCGGCTCCGGCAAGTCGGTGACCTCGCTGGGCATCATGGGGCTGCACCGGGCCGGCCAACACGGCCGACAGCGCCGGGCCCGCATCTCCGGCGAGATCTGGCTGGACGGCCAGGAGCTGCTGAGCGCCTCCCCGGACGAGGTGCGTCGGCTGCGCGGCCGTGAACTCGCCATGATCTTCCAGGACCCGCTCTCCGCCATGCACCCCTACTTCACGGTCGGCGCACAGATCAGCGAGGCCTACCGGGTCCACCACCAGACCGACAAGAAGACCGCGCGGAAGCGCGCGGTGGAGATGCTGGACCGGGTCGGGATCCCCCAGCCGGACAAGCGGGTGGACAACTACCCGCACGAGTTCTCCGGCGGCATGCGCCAGCGCGCGATGATCGCGATGGCGCTGGTCAACAACCCCGAGCTGCTCATCGCCGACGAGCCGACCACCGCCCTGGACGTCACCGTCCAGGCGCAGATCCTCGACCTCATCCGGGACCTGCAGAAGGAGTTCGGCTCCGCGGTCATCGTCATCACCCACGACCTGGGCGTGGTCGCCGAGCTCGCCGACGACATCCTGGTGATGTACGCCGGCCGCTGCGTCGAGCGAGGCACCGCCGAGCAGGTCTTCTACACGCCCCAACACCCCTACACCTGGGGGCTGCTCGGCTCCATGCCGCGCATCGACCGGGAGCACACCGAGCGGCTGATCCCGGTCAAGGGCTCCCCGCCCAGCCTGATCAACCTGCCCTCCGGCTGCGCCTTCCACCCGCGCTGCCCCTACGCGGACGTACCCAAGGACGGCCTCACCCGTCGGGAGCGGCCCGAGCTGCGCGCGGTCCCCGCGCCGGCCCCGGACGGGCAGCGGGGCGGCGGCCACTTCTCCGCGTGCCATATGACGACGGAGGAACGCGCCCGGATCTGGACCGAAGAGATTGCGCCGAAGCTGTGAAAGGCCAGGAGATGACGATCCCGTCGCAGGTCCCGGCGGCCGAGCCGGCGCCACTGCTGAAGGTCACCGGCCTGGTCAAGCACTTCCCCATCAAGAAGGGGCTGCTCCAGCGGCAGGTCGGAGCGGTCCAGGCGGTCGACGGCCTCGACTTCGACGTGCGGCCGGGGGAGACGCTGGGCGTGGTCGGCGAGTCGGGGTGCGGCAAGTCCACCATGGGCCGGCTGATCACCCGGCTGCTGGAACCCAGCCGCGGCACGGTGGAGTTCCAGGGCAGGGACATCACCCATCTGGACACCGCCGGCATGCGACCGCTGCGCCGCGACATCCAGATGATCTTCCAGGACCCGTACTCCTCGCTCAACCCGCGCCACTCGGTGGGGGCCATCGTCGGCGCCCCCTTCCGACTCCAGAAGGTCACCCCGGAGGGCGGCGTCAAGGCCGAGGTGCAGCGGCTGCTGTCGCTGGTGGGGCTCAACCCCGAGCACTACAACCGCTATCCACACGAGTTCTCCGGCGGCCAGCGGCAGCGCATCGGCATCGCCCGAGCGCTGGCCCTCAAACCCCAACTGGTCGTCGCCGACGAGCCGGTCTCGGCGCTGGACGTCTCCATCCAGGCCCAGGTGGTCAACCTGCTGGCCGACCTCCAGGGCGAGCTGGGGCTGACGTACGTGATCATCGCTCACGACCTGTCGGTCATCCGGCACGTCTCGAACCGGATCGCGGTCATGTACCTGGGCAAGATCGTTGAGCTGGCCGACCGCACCTCGCTCTACGAGAGGCCCATGCACCCCTACACCAAGGCGCTGCTGTCCGCGGTGCCGGTGCCCGACCCCAGGCGGCGGCCCAGGCAGGACGGGACGGGCCCCGGCGACCGGGGGAGGATCCTGCTCAAGGGCGACGTCCCCTCCCCGATCGCGCCGCCGCCCGGCTGCCGGTTCCACACCCGGTGCTGGAAGGCGACCGACCTCTGCAAGACCCAGGAGCCGCCCCTGGCGGCGCTGGTCGCCGGCCACCGGGTCGCCTGCCACCACCCGGAGAACGCGCCCGAGGGCGCGCCGGAACAACCGGGCGACAAGGGGACCGGAGGCGCCTCGTAGGAACGCCAGAGCGGGGACCGGCAGAATTGCCGGGTGCTCAACGATGTGTTCACCCCCTCCGTCCAGCACGGACTCGACCTCGCCGGGATCTTCGTCTTCGCGATCTCCGGTGCGCTGCTCGCCGTACGCAAGAACTTCGACGTGTTCGGCATGGCGGTGCTCGCCGAGGCCACCGCGCTGGGCGGCGGGCTCCTTCGTGACCTGGTCATCGGCGCCGTGCCCCCGGCGGCCTTCACCGACCTGGGTTACTTCCTGATGCCCCTGGTGGCCACCGTGCTCGTCTTCTTCCTCCACCCGCAGGTGGAGCGGATCAACGGCGCGGTGCTGGTCTTCGACGCCGCCGGACTCGGCCTGTTCTGCGTGGCCGGCACCACCAAGGCGTACGAATACGGACTCAGCCTCACCTTCTCCGCCGTGCTCGGCCTGGTCACCGCGGCCGGCGGCGGTGTGCTGAGGGACGTGCTCGCCAACGAGGTGCCCTCGCTGCTGCGCTGGGACCGCGATCTCTACGCCGTGCCCGCCATCGTCGGCTCCACCATGGCCGCGCTGCTGATCCACTTCGAGCAGCTGAACGCGGTCAACAGCAGCATCGCCGCCGCCACCGCCTTCGTGCTGCGGCTGCTCGCCATGCGCTTCGGCTGGCGCGCCCCGCGCGCCTGGCACCGCCGCTCGGCCACGCCCGAGGAGCTCTGAACCCCGGCCCGCCGGTCCACCCCGGGCACGCCCGCTGACGGGGCTTCGCCCCCGCCCCGGCCCGTCCGGGGCGGGCGCGAGTGGGCCGACCGGGCTCTCACGCGACCCCGCCCCGGCTCGTAGAATCGTCACACCATGGCATACCTCGACCACGCCGCCACCACCCCGATGCTTCCGGAGGCGGTGCAGGCGATGACCGCCCAGCTCGCCGTCGTCGGCAACGCCTCCTCGCTGCACGCCGCGGGGCGGCGGGCCCGCCGCACCGTCGAGGAGTCCCGCGAGTCGCTCGCCGCGGCGCTCGGCGCGCGCCCCAGCGAGGTCGTGTTCACCGCGGGGGGCACCGAGGCGGACAACCTCGCGGTCAAGGGGCTGTACTGGTCCCGTCGGGCCGCCGACCCGGCCCGCACCCGGGTGCTGGCCAGCCCCGTCGAGCACCACGCCGTGCTGGACGCCGTGCACTGGCTCGCCGACCACGAGGGCGCCACCGTGGAGTGGCTCCCGGTGGACGGGTACGGCCGGGTGCACCCCGACGCGCTGCGCGAGGCCATCGCCCGCGACCCCGCCGGCGTCGCCCTGGCCACGGTGATGTGGGCCAACAACGAGATCGGCACCGTGCAGCCGGTGGCCGAACTGGCCGCCGTCGCCGCGGAGTACGGCGTGCCGCTGCATGCCGACGCGGTCCAGGCGTTCGGCCAGCTCGAGGTGGACTTCGCCGCCTCCGGGCTGGCCGCGATGACCGTCAGCGGCCACAAGATCGGCGGCCCGTACGGCATCGGGGCGCTGCTGCTGGGCCGGGAGCACGCCCCCGTACCGCTGCTGCACGGCGGCGGCCAGGAGCGGCAGGTGCGCTCCGGCACCCTGGACGTGCCGGCGGTGGCCGCCTTCGCGGTCGCCGGCGAGCTGGCCGCCGCGCGCCGCGAGGAGTTCGCCCGCGAGGTCGGCGCGCTGCGGGACGAGCTGATCGCCACCGTCCGGGCGGCCGTGCCCGACGCGGTGCTGGGCGGGGACCCGGACCCGGCCGGCCGGCTGCCGGCCAACGCGCACTTCTCCTTCCCCGGCTGCGAGGGCGACTCGCTGCTGCTGCTCCTGGACGCCCAGGGCATCGAGTGCTCCACCGGCTCGGCCTGCACCGCCGGCATCGCCCAGCCCAGTCATGTGGTGCTGGCCACCGGCACCGACCCCGAGCTGGCCCGCGGCACCCTGCGCTTCTCCCTCGGCCACACCTCCACCAAGGCCGACGTCGACGCGGTGGCGGAGGCGATCGGCCCGGCCGTGGCGCGGGCCCGCAGCGCGGGGCTGAGCTGAGCGGGGTCGACCTGAGCCGGCCTGAGCTGGTCTGAGCCGGTCTGGGTGGGCCGAACGGCGCGCGTCGGACCAGGTGCGGACCAGGCACGTGGGGTGGCCTGCGCTGGGGTGGTGGCCGGTGCCGTGGTGAGGCGCTAGTGGGTGCCGGCGCGCGCCGCGCGGACCAACCGCAGATAGCGGTCCCAGTCCCAGTGGCGCCCCGGGTCGGTGTGGTCGGTGCCGGGCACCTCCACATGGCCGATCAGATGCTCGCGGTCCACGGGGATGTCGTAGCGGGCGCAGATCCCGGCGGTCAGCCGGGCCGAGGCCCGGTACATCGCCTCCGTGAAGTCGCGGGGCCGGTCGACGAAGCCGGCGTGCTCGATGCCCACGCTGCGCTCGTTGTAGTCGCGGTTGCCGGCGTGGAAGGCCACGTCCAGCTCGCGCACCGTCTGCGCGATCCGACCGTCCTGACGCACCACGTAGTGCGTGGCGGCGCCGTGCTCCGGGTCCCGGAAGACCTTCAGCGCGTCGGCGTAGCCGCCCTGGACGACATGGATCACCACCCGGTCGATGGTGTAGTCGTAGGGCCGGTCGGCCCGGCGCCAGTTCGCGGCGGAGGCCGCCACCCACTCCGCGTCCCGGTGGTCGACCTCGCCCGGTCGGCGCGGCCGGTCGTTCCCGGGCATGCGCCACCACAGCCGCTCCAGCCCGTCCCGGGCCGCGTACCCGGCCAGGCCGACCCCGGCGACGGCGGCCCCGCCGAGCAGCAGACGGCGCCGGCTGACCGTAGTGTCCGTATCGCTCACGCGTCGCCTAACGATGGAGGGGAGGAGGGAGTGCCCCATGACGCGAAGTCGGCCTCCGGCGCGGCTGGTGGCGGGCGCGGCGCTGATCGCCGGATGCTGGCCCGCCTACTGGCTGGTGCGCGGCGGCCTCTCGCAGGAGCTGTTCTTCCCGCTCTGGCTGGGCTACATCCTCACCGTGGACGGGCTGGTCGAGGTGCGCACCGGAAGCTCGCCGCTCACCCGCGACCGGCGCGCCTTCCTGACCCTCTTCCTGCTCTCCGCGCCCTTCTGGTGGATCTACGAGGGGATCAACCAGTGGGTGCGCAACTGGGAGTACGTCACCTACGGCGGCGGGGAGCAGCATGGGCCGGTGCTGTGGCACCTGGTCGCCACGCTCTCCTTCTCCACCGTGCTGCCCGCGCTGTGCGTCACCGCCGAGCTGCTGCGCTCGCTGCCCGCGCTGGGGCGGCCGAGGCGCGGCGCGCGACTGCCGCTCTCCGCGGCCGCCCCGGTCGTCCTGATGCTGGTCGGCGCCGCCTCGCTGGCGGCGCTCGCGCTCTGGCCGCGCGTGACCTACCCGCTGGTGTGGCCCGCCCTCTTCCTGATCCTGGACTCCGGGAACCGGCTCGCCGGCCGGCCCAGCCTGCTGTCCGACGCCCATCGCGGCCGCTGGGACACCATCCTGGTGCTGGCCCTGGCCGGGCTGGGGTGCGGGCTGGTGTGGGAGCTGTGGAACGCCCGCGCCGGCACCGGCTGGGTCTACGACGTGCCCGGTCTGAACGACGCCCCGCACCTCTTCGCCATGCCGCTGCCGGGCTATCTGGGCTATGTGCCGTTCGCCTGGTCCGCCTACGCCTACTACCAGGCGGCCCGCGCGTTGGTCGTGGCGGCAGGGCGGCTGCCGGGACGGCTCGCCGGGGCCGCGCGGGGGCCGTCCGCGGGCCCGTGACCGGAGGGGAGCGGTCCGCGCGCGCACTGCGGCGGGCTTCGTGATCGTGACGGCGTGCAGTGGTCCCGGCGGGGCTCGGCGCGTCCCAGTCGGGTGGGCCGGCGTCGCGCCCCGGCGGCGGACCGGGCGTCGCGGCCCGGCGGGAGAATCTCGGGCGCGTCGACCTCATCCGGCCCCGTACCCTGGAGAGGCTATGACTGACTTCCCGGGCGCCCCCGATCCGAACGCTCCCCGCGACGGCCGTCGCCTCCGTGTGCTCGCCGCCATGTCCGGCGGCGTCGACTCGGCCGTGGCCGCCGCCCGCGCCGCCGAGGCGGGCCACGAGGTGACCGGAGTCCACCTGGCGCTCTCCGCCAACCCTCAGTCCTTCCGCACCGGCGCGCGCGGCTGCTGCACCATCGAGGACTCCCGGGACGCGCGCCGGGCCGCCGACGTGATCGGCATCCCCTTCTACGTGTGGGACCTGGCCGAGCGGTTCCGCGAGGACGTCGTCGAGGACTTCATCGCCGAGTACCAGGCGGGGCGCACCCCCAATCCCTGCCTGCGCTGCAACGAGAAGATCAAGTTCGCCGCGCTGCTGGACAAGGCGCTGGCGCTGGGCTTCGACGCGGTGTGCACCGGTCACTACGCCACGATCGTCACCCGCGAGGACGGCGGCCGTGAGCTGCACCGCGCCTCCGACGAGGCCAAGGACCAGTCGTACGTCCTGGGCGTGCTGGACGAGCGGCAGCTCGCGCACGCCATGTTCCCGCTCGGGGACACGCTCACCACCAAGGACGAGATCCGCGCCGAGGCCGAGCGACGGGGGCTGGCGGTGGCGAAGAAGCCGGACAGCCATGACATCTGCTTCATCGCCGACGGCGACACCCAGGGCTTCCTCGCCGCGCGGCTGGGCCGGGCCGAGGGCGACATCGTCGACGAGGCGGGCAACAGGCTCGGCACCCACGAGGGCGCCTTCGGCTACACCATCGGGCAGCGCAAGGGCCTGCGGCTGGGCGTCCCGGCCGCCGACGGCAAGCCGCGCTACGTCCTGGACATCTCCCCGGTGAACAACACCGTCACCGTCGGCCCCGCGGCCGCCCTCGACGTGCTGGGGCTCACCGCCATCAAGCCCCGCTGGTGCGGCGCGCCGCCGGCCGGCCCCGGCCGCTACACCGCCCAGCTGCGCGCCCACGGCGGCGAGACCGAGGTGACGGCGGAGCTGATCGACGGCACCGAGCTGCGGGTCTCCTTCGCCGAGCCGGTGCGGGGCGTGGCCCCGGGCCAGGCGATCGTGCTCTACGACGGCACCCGTGTGGTCGGCTCGGCCACCATCGCCACCACCCGGCGGGCGACGGCGGAAGCCGCGGTCTGAGCCCCTCTTCTCCGTGCGTATCGCACATGGCCTAAACGGCTGGCAAAACCCGCTCTAGCGATTTTGTCAGAGGTGGACCCTGTACTCCTCGCGATCGGGGGAGTGCAATATGCATTCGCGTCATGTTCGAAACGTTCTGAGGCGGCGGATATCCGCCGTGGTGGGTGTGGTGCTGGGCCTCGCGCTCCTGGCCACCGGATGCGGCCCCCAGGCGAGAGGGGCGTTGGTCGCCGCGGAGGCCGTCGGGATCGTCGCCGAACTGCCCTTCTTCTCCCTGGGCGGCGGTGACCGGGACGGCGTCCGCCCCGGGAACCACGGCGGCGAGCAGCGGGGCACGAAGCGTGGGCTCTTCGGCGGCAGCCTCAGCCACAAGGTCTGCGAGATCGCCGAGCTGGTGGGCTTCCTGCGGGACCCGGACAACCGGCGGAAGGCCGCGGCGTGGGCGGACGTGCTGGGCATCGACGTCGACGAGATCGAGGGCTACGTCGACAAACTGACGCCCGTGCTGCTCGGCAACGACACGCTCGTGCGCAACCACCGCTTCAAGAACGGCAAGGCCGATCCGTACGACGCCCTCCTCCAGGCCGGCATCGCGGTCCTCATCGACCGCCGCGGCGTCCCGGTGGTCAAGTGCAACTGCGGCAACCCGCTGGGGGAGCCCGAGTCCAGCCTCGACGAGATCGAGGTCGAGATCCCCGACCGAGGGCGCTGGAAGCACGACAAGGACAAGGACGTCGTCGTCCGCCCCGGCGACCGGCCGGTCAAGCGCTTCGCCCTCCGTGACGTCGAGCGTCCGGACCAGGTCATCGAACGCCCCGTCGGCGGCGGTCGCGACACCACGACCACGTCGCCGCCCCCGCCCACCACCGGTCCGCCCTCCACCGCGGGCGTCGTCCCGTCGGTCGTCGGGTGGTCCCAGGAGAAGGCCACCCAGGCGCTGGCGGACGCCGGCCTGACCGTCGAGGTGATCGAGCAGACCTCCTCCATCGACACCCCCGGCACCGTCCTCTCCCAGACTCCGGATGCCGGCACCCCGATCGAGCCGGGCGCCGACACCACGGTCACGCTGGTCGTCGCCGCCCCGGAGGCCACCCCCGAACCGACCGCCCCGACCACCGACGGGCCGTCACCGACGGACTCGCCCACCGATACCGGCGGTCCGACCGAGGTCACCGATCCGCCGACGACGACGGGGCCGGTGGCTACGGAGGAGGCGACACCGGAGAGCGGCCCCTGAACCGGCGCCTGCTCGCTAGTACGTGTAGAGCGCCGACGTGTCGAGCGTGGTGTCGATCGGCTCACCGATCGGCACCGGCTTGCCGAAGTCGGTCTCCAGCGTCGCGCGGTAGCCCTCTCCCTCGGGCAGGGAGTACAGCAGGCAGGTGCCGGTGATGGGGTCGACGACCAGGTAGAAGGGGATGCCGGCCTGGGCGTACTTCCTGACCTTCTTCCGGGTGTCGTTCTCGGGGTTGGACTCCGAAACGACCTCAATCGCGAGGATGATCTCTTCGGCCGGGAACTGCCTGAGTCGGGTGCCGCGGAAGGAGGGGTCCGCTACGGAGATGTCGGGGCGGAGGAAGGTCTCTCCGTGCCATCCCTCGTAGACGGTATCGACCTCGGTCATGACGAACCACTTGGACAAGAGCTGGGCGGCAATGGTGAGAACCATATTGCCGTGAGCGCTGGTAACCACGGTGCTGATGTAGATCTCTCCGTCGATCATTTCGGCCCTGAGGTCCGGGAACGCGGCGTCGATCTCTTCGAAGTGCCGCATCGCCTCGGTCATCACAGGGACCTCCATCTGCGCCGTCATGGTGTGCCCCTCCCCTCGCATTCAGCCTCTGCCTGGGCACGGCTTGCATGCGTGCGAGCAAGCGTAGCCATCCACGAGAACGCTCGCGGGGCGGAAAGGTCACGTTTATCGGACCTGCGTATGGTCGCCGCCGGTGGGGAGTGGTGCGGCAAGCTGGGGGCATGAGAACGCATCTGATCACTGGGGCCGGGTCGGGCATCGGCGCGGCCGTGGCCGAGCGGCTGGCGGCGCGGGGCGACCAGCTGTGGCTGTTCGCGCGGAACGCCGGGCGGGCCAAGGAGCTGGCCGCGCGGTTCCCCGGCGCCCGGACCCTCGTCGGAGACCTGGCCGAGCCGGAGCGGCTGTCCTGGGCGCTGAGCCACCAGGAGCTGCCGGACCGGCTGGACTCGCTGCTGCATGTCGCCGGTGTCTTCGAGTTGGGGAGCGTCGGCGACCTCACCCCGAAGATCTGGAACCAGCAGCTCGCCGTCAACCTGGTCGCCCCCGCCGAGCTGACCCGGCTGCTGCTGCCGCAGCTGCGGCTCGCCCAGGGGCAGGTCGTCTTCGTCAACTCCGGCGCCGGTCTGCGCACCAGTCCCCAGTGGGGCGCGTACGCCGCCAGCAAGCACGGGCTCAAGGCGCTGGCCGACGCGCTGCGCGGGGAGGAGAGCGACAACGGGGTACGGGTGACCACCGTCTACCCGGGCCGCACCGCGACGCCGATGCAGCGGAAGGTGCACCAGCAGGAGGGCAAGGAGTACGACCCGGAGCGCTGGATGAACGCCGAGTCGGTAGCCACCACCGTGGTGACCGCCCTGGACCTGCCGCGTGACGCGGAGATCACCGACCTGTCGGTACGGCCGCGCGGCTGAGCCCGTCGCCGACCGGCCGACGTACGCTGGCCGGATGAGCAGCGAAGCGAAGGCCACCGCGGCGCGGATGGGGTGCGGGGTCAGAGAGATCCGAGGGCTGGTCACCGAGTTGTCCCGGCGCATGGACGCGCACCAGCGCAGCCGCATCGCGGAGCTGGACCTCACCCCCACCCAGGCGAAGGCCCTGGAGGAGCTGGGGGAGCCGCGGACGGCGCGGGAGCTGGCCGCGGTGATGTGCTGCGAGCCGCCCAACGTCACCTACGTCATCGACAAGATGGAGAAGCAGGGGCTGGTGGTGCGCCGACCGCACCCCACGGACCGGCGGGCCAAACAACTCGTCCTCACCGAGGCGGGGCGCGAGCTCCGACTGGACCTGCTGCGCCGGATAGGGAAGGACTCCCCGCTCGACCACCTCCCCGCGGAGGGGCGGGAGCAACTGCGGGAACAGCTGCTGCGGGCGCTGGGGCGCGCCTAGCGAAGAGGCTCCGGGCCCTCCCGGCCGATCGACCGGCCGGGAGGCCCTTACCCGACTGCTCTTCCTGGTCGGCAACATCCTCTACGCCCGGCGGGGCCATCGGGTGTCGCACCGCGCCGCCCTCGCCGGCTCCCTCCTCTACGCCGCCGTCGGCCCGCTCGCCCTCGCCCTGGCCGTCTCCCCCGAGACGCCGTACCGGGCGCTCGCCGTTCTGCTGTCGCTGTTCAACACCGGCCTCGGCATCGGGGGCGCGGCCCGTCGCGGACGCGGGGTAGGTTCCGCGCGGGCACGAGTTCCCCGCATCGGCTCCCGGGCTCGTAGGCTTCCGGGGTGAGCGAGAAGAGCACCAACACGCAGATCTGGGGCGCCGGCGCCGCGAGCGGCGTCGGATCGATGCCCGGCGGCGACGCGCGGGAGGCGGTCAAGACCGTCACCGGGTCGCTGGAGTCGCTGCCGTACCTGCCGGAGCTGCCCGCGCGGGGCCCCGGCGCGGACATGATCGGACGCACCGCCGGGCTGCTGGTCGATGTGTACGCGCATGTGGAGCCCAGCGGCTGGCGGGTCAGCGACCGGCCGGGCCGGGACACCCGCCGGGCCCGGTCCTGGATGGTCGAGGACCTCGACGCGCTGGAGGAGTTCACCCAGGGGTACACCGGCGCGCTCAAGGTGTCCGCCGTGGGCCCCTGGACCCTGGCCACCGCCCTGGAGCTGCGCAACGGCGAGGCCGCGCTGAGCGACGCGGGCGCCTGCCGGGACCTGGCCGGCTCGCTCGCCGAGGGGCTGCGCAACCACCTGGCGGACGTCCGCCGCCGGGTGCCCGGTGCCCGGCTGGCGCTCCAACTGGACGAGCCCTCGCTGACCGCCGTCCTGAGCGGGCAGGTGCGCACCGCCAGCGGCTACCGCACCCACCGGGCCGTGGACCGCGGCGTGGTGGAGGGAGCGCTGCGCGATCTGATCGCGGTCGGCACGGCGGCCGAGGCGCCCGTGGTGGTGCACTCCTGCGCCCCGCGGGTGCCCTTCGCGCTGCTGCGCCGGGCCGGGGCCGCCGCCGTCTCCTTCGACTTCTCGCTCCTCACCGAGCGTGAGGAGGAAGCCATCGGGGAGGCCGTAGAAGGCGGCACCACCCTCTTCGTCGGCGCGGTGCCCGGCACGGACGCCGCATTGTCAGACCCTGCCGGTAGCGTCATGGGTGTCAGGACGCTGTGGCGCAGGTTGGGGCTGTCGCCGGAGACCCTCGCGGACTCCGTGGTGATCACTCCGGCGTGCGGGCTCGCGGGCGCTTCGCCCGCCTACGCGCGCACCGCGCTCGCCCACTGCGCCCGGGCCGCGAGATCGCTCGCTGACAACCCTGAGTAACGGGAGGACGACAACGGTGGCTGGCGGACAGCAGATGAAGGGGGTGCCCGCCGAGGCGCGGGAGAAGCACGCCCAGCTCGCTGAGCAGGTCGAGGAGCACCGCTTCCGGTACTACGTCAAGGACGCCCCGGTCATCAGCGACGCGGAGTTCGACACCCTGCTGCGCTCACTCGAGGCCCTGGAGGAGGAGTATCCGGAGCTGCGCACGCCCGACTCGCCGACCCAGAAGGTCGCGGGCTCCTATGAGACGGAGTTCACCGAGGTCGCGCACCGCGAGCGGATGCTCAGCCTGGACAACGCCTTCGAGGACGAGGAGCTGGCCGGCTGGGCGGACCGCATCGCCAGGGAGCTCGGCGCCGCCTCGTACCACTTCCTGTGCGAGCTGAAGGTGGACGGCCTCGCGGTCAACCTCACCTATGAGCACGGCCGGCTGGTGCGGGCCGCCACCCGTGGCGACGGCCGCACCGGCGAGGACATCACGCCCAACGTCCGCACCATCGCCGAGATCCCCGACCGGCTCAAGGGCGACCGGATCCCGGAGCTGGTGGAGATCCGCGGCGAGGTGTTCTTCCCGCGCGAGCGCTTCGACGAGCTCAACGCGCGCCTGGTGGAGGCCGGAAAGCCGCCGTTCGCCAACCCGCGGAACGCGGCCGCCGGCTCGCTGCGCCAGAAGGACCCCAAGGTCACCGCCGGCCGCCCGCTGCACATGGTGGTCCACGGCATCGGCGCCCGTGACGGCTTCGACATCGACTGCCTGTCCCACGCCTACGAGCTGCTGCGCGAGTGGGGCCTGCCGACCTCCACGCACCACGAGGTCGTGGACTCGCTGGACGGCGTGCGGGCCTTCATCGCGCGCTACGGCGACAGCGAGGGACGCCACTCGGTGGAGCACGAGATCGACGGCGCCGTGATCAAGCTGGACGAGATCCCGCTCCAGGGTCGGCTCGGCTCCACCTCGCGGGCCCCGCGCTGGGCCATCGCCTGGAAGTTCCCCCCGGAGGAGGTCAACACCAAGCTGGTCGACATCCGGGTCGGCGTCGGCCGCACCGGCCGGGTGACGCCGTACGCGGTGGTGGAGCCGGTCACCGTGGCCGGCTCCGAGGTCGAGTTCGCCACCCTGCACAACCAGGACGTGGTCAAGGCCAAGGGCGTGCTGATCGGCGACACGGTGGCGCTGCGCAAGGCGGGCGACGTGATCCCCGAGATCCTCGGCCCGGTGGTGGACCTGCGGGACGGCACCGAGCAGGAGTTCGTGATGCCGGCCGAGTGCCCGGAGTGCGGCAGTGGGCTGCAGCCCATGAAGGAAGGCGACATCGACCTGCGCTGCCCCAACGCCCGCTCCTGCCCCGCCCAGTTGCGGGAGCGGCTGTTCTACCTGGCCGGCCGCAAGTGCCTGGACATCGAGAACCTCGGCTATGTGGCCGCCGCCGCGCTCACCCAGCCGCTGGAGCCGGCCACCCCTCCGCTGCGCGACGAGGGTGATCTGTTCGGCCTCACCGTCGAGCAGCTGCTGCCGATCCGGTCCTATGTCCTGGACCCGGACAGCGGTCTGCCCAAGCGCGACCCGAAGACCGGCGAGGAGAAGATCGTCACCTTCTTCGCCACCCAGAAGGGCGAGCCGAAGAAGAACACCCTGGCCATGCTCGCCAACATCGAGGCGGCCAAGCAGCGTCCGCTCGCCCGGATCATCACCGGTCTGTCCATCCGGCACGTGGGGCCCGTGGCGGCGGTGGCGCTGGCCCGGGAGTTCCGCTCCATCGACCGGATCGCGGAGGCCGACGAGGCGGAGTTGGCGGCCGTCGAGGGCGTCGGCCCCACCATCGCGGCCTCGCTGAAGCAGTGGTTCGCCGAGGACTGGCACCGCGAGATCATCGAGAAGTGGCGGGCCGCCGGGGTCCGGATGGAGGAGGAGGGCGGCGAGGACGAGGGTCCCCGCCCGCTGGAGGGCGTCACCGTCGTCGTCACCGGCACCCTGCAGTCGTATACGCGCGACGGGGCGAAGGAGGAGCTCCAGCGGCGTGGCGCGAAAGTGACCGGATCCGTGTCGAAGAAGACGGACTTCGTGGTGGTTGGCGACAATCCGGGCTCCAAGTACGACAAGGCCATGCAGCTGAAGGTGCCGGTCCTCGACGAGGAGGGCTTCGGCGTGCTGCTCTCCGACGGGCCGGACGCCGCCCGTGAGGCCCGGGTGCCGGTCCCGGGCGACGAAGAGGGGGAGTAGGCCGCGGCCCGGCCCTTGAGGCCGGGTCCGCCGAAGGACGCGGGGAGGCCGCGTGGCACGAGCGGTGAGCTCGCGGCCCCCTGCCGCACCGCTGCGGACGCACTCCGGCCCCGTGCGGGCCGGCGAGTGAGCCGAAGGGCGCGCGGCTGCCGAAAGGGAGAGCGCGCGCGGAGGCCGCGAGGAACGAGTGGTCGAGCACGGTCGACCGTCGGCAGTCGCTTACAGCGCCCGGAGGCGAACCGAGCCCCCAAAGAAGGGAGGGGGCCGGCGTCAGCCATTAGGAGTAGGGCGAGGCGGTAAGCCGAGCAGTAGCGGCCCTACGGTTCTGAGGCCATTTACGGCACCGAAGGGGGGCCCGTCGGTGGACCGAGTAGTTCCGGCCACGACCGGCGGGCATCACCCTGACAGCTCATATCAGATGGTTATGGAAGGCCGGGTGGCATTCGGGCAACCGCAGCCGATCGCCGCCCGCCGTAGCCTTCTGCGGCCTACTGTTGAGGTGTGCGCCTGCCGTGGCGCGGGCACCGCCGGCTGTGAGAGGGACGGGTATGAAACCGACCGACAGCGCCGCCCCGGCGTCGCGGCTGCGCCGTCTTGCGCCACCCACCGAGCTGACCTTGTCGTCCGTGCTGCCTCCGGCGGCGGTGGTGGCGGCCACGCTCGCGTTCGGGGCCGGGATATTCCGGGTGTTCGAGGCGGAGAACGCTTTGTTCCCCGACGGGACCGTCGGCTGGTCCCTGGCCGTCCTCACCGGCATCATCGTCGGTCATCTGGTGGCGCTCGGCCGTGACCGCTGGTGGGGCGGCACCGGCTCGGGGGCCGCGTTAACCCTGGCCGCCCTGTTGTTGTACGGCTGGCTGCCCGCCGCGCTGATCAGCCTGGCGGTCGTGGTGCTGGTCGGCGCGGCGCGCCGGCACCGCTGGCGGCAGGCGCTGTTGCACGGGGCGGTCGACATCCTCGGCATCGGGGCGGCCGCGGTGGCCTTGGCGGTCTTCGGCACCGTCCCTTCGGTTGAGAACCCCTGGCACCCGGACGACTGGCGACTGTACGCGGCCCCCCAGATAGCCCTGGCCGCCTTCGGCTATCTGCTCGTCACCCGCGCCCTGCTGTGGTACGCGATGGCGCCGCCGGGTGCGGGGCTGCGGAGCGTGGCCCGCGCGGCGTTGGCCCGGCAGGCCCTGGTGGGTGTCGCGTTGCTGGGCATCGCACCGCTGATCGTGGTGGTGGCGGTGCACCGGCCGCTGATGCTGCCGCTGTTCGCGGTGCCTTTAATCGCCCTGGACTCCACGCTGTGGATCGCCCGGGTCCGGGCCGAGGAGCAGCTGCGTGATCCGCTGACCGGGCTGCCGAACCGTCAGTGGTTGCTGGATCGCACCTGGACCGCGCTGGACGAGGCCGAGCAGAAGGAAGCCCGTGCCGCACTGGTGCTGATCGACCTTGACCGGTTTCGATCCGTCAATGACACACTCGGTCACCTCGCCGGTGACCGGCTGTTGTTGCAGATAGCCGAGCGGCTGCGGCTGGCACTGCCACGCGGTGCGGAGGCGGCGCGGCTGGGCGGGGACGAGTTCGCCGTGTTGCTGCCCGTCGCGGACTCGCTCACCAGCGCCCAGCGGGTGGCCCGCCACCTCATCTCCGCGCTCAGCTCGCCGCTGGACCTGGACGGACTGACCCTGGTCCTGGAGGCCAGCGCCGGTGTCGCCGTCTACCCCGACCACGCGCTGGACGCGGAGGGGCTGCTGCGCCGCGCGGATGTGGCGATGTACCAGGCCAAGCGGGACCGTAGTGGCGCCGAGGTGTACGAGGCGCGGCGCGACGGCAACACCCCGGACCGGCTCGGCCTGCTGGGCGATCTACGGCGGGCGCTGGACGCCGGCGACGTCGAACTGCACTACCAGCCCAAGGTGGGCTTCGACGGCCATGTGGCGGGGCTGGAGGCGCTGGTGCGCTGGGTCCACCCGGACCGGGGCCGGGTGCCGCCGGACGAGTTCATCGCGATAGCCGAGAGCTCGGGGCTGATGCCCCGGCTCACCGAGTACGTGCTGGAGACCGCCCTCGGCCAGGTCGCCCGCTGGCGGGCCGACGGCCTGGAGGTGCCCGTCGCGGTCAACGTCTCGCCCCGCGACGTCCACACCCCCGGCTTCGCCGGCGCCGTCGCCGGCCGACTGGCCCGGCACGGGGTCCCTCCGGGGGCGCTGCAGCTGGAGATAACCGAGCATGTGCTGCTGGAGGACCCGCAGCGCGCGGCCGACACGCTCGCCGGCCTCACCGGGCACGGGGTGAAGATGTCCCTCGACGACTTCGGGACCGGCTACTCCTCCCTGGTCCATCTGCGCCGGCTGCCGGTCAGCGAGCTCAAGATCGACCGCTCCTTCGTGGCCCGGCTCGCCGTCGACACCGAGGACGCCGAGATCGTGCGCTGTACGGTCGACCTCGCGCACTCCCTCGGGCTGCTCGTGGTCGCCGAGGGGGTCGAGGACGACGAGACCTGGGAGCGGCTGCGGGACCTCGGCTGCGACGCGGTCCAGGGGTGGCTGGTCGCGGCCGCGATGCCGCCGGAGGAGACCACGGCCTGGTTGCGGGCCCGGGGTGAGGGGGCGCATGTGGTCGCTCCTACGGAGGACGCCGATCAGCCGGTGACGTGAGGGGCGTGGGCCTCGTCGTGTCGGCGGGGTCGTCCGGTGTGCGCGCTCTTCGCCCGAGGTCTTTCGCCCACCCACCCGCCCGTTGCCCCGGCCCGCGGCGTTGCCCCCGGGGCGGGTCCGGTCCTCTCGGCGGGGTGGCCCCCCGGTGCGCCCTCGTCGACCTCGTCTTTCGCCCGTCCACCCGCCCGTTGCCCCGGCCCGCGGCGTTGCCCCTGGGGGCGGACGCGGGGCGCTACTCCGCCCATCCCCACCGGCGCCCACATGAGCCCTGGCCAGCCAGCGATGCACGGGCGACGGCTGCGTGCCGGGCGCGCAGAGCCTGCCTGGGGTGAGGGCCCGAGAAGGAGAGGGGCAGGGCGGAAGCTCGGAGCGAGGGTGGTCCTGCCGGGGATCCGGCCATGACGGACTCGGGCCGCCCGTCCCAGCGCGAGGTCAGGTTGCGCCGGCCGTTGGGGGGAGCGGCGCGGCGATCCCCCCGTGCCAGCGGCCGGCCCCTCCTGCCGGGCCGAGGCCGCGGCCTGGAGTGCGGGTGGCCAGGGCGGCGCGAGGCGTGTCGGTCCCGTCGGGCCCCGCGGTGAGGGCCCGGCGGCCCGGCGCGGGGCAAGGCGGCGGGCTCGGAGTGGCGGGCGGGCAGGCGGGCGGATAGGGAGGCGCCCGGCGTATCGGCCCCGTGGGACCCCGCGGTGAGGGCCTGGCGGCGCCAGCCCGGGTCGAGGTCGCGGCTCGGAGTGGCGGGCGGCCTGGGAGGCGCGAGGCGTATCGGCCCCGTCGGGCCCCCGGTGAGGGCCCGGCGGCGCCGGCTCGGGGCAAGGCGGTGGGTCCGGAGTGGCAGGCGGGCAGGGGGCGAGGCGTGTCGGCCCTGTGAGGCCCCGCCGTGAGGGGCCGGGGTGCCCGCTCGGGACGAGGCCGCGGACCGGAGTGACGGGCGGGCGGGTGGGGAAACGGCCCCCGGGCGCAGCCCGGGAACGAGGGGAAACGGCCCGCGGACACGAGCCGAAACGGCCCCCGGGCACGGGCCGAAACGGCCCCCGGGCACGGGCGGAAACGGCCCCCGCGCGGAGCCCGGTACGCGGGGGGACGGGCCCCGGACACGAGCGGGAACGGGTCGCGGGCGGAGCTCGGGCGGGGGCCGTTTCGAGGGGCAAGCCACGGCGGCAGCCGAAAGCGTTTCGCCCGGATCGGGCCCCGCGCCATAGGATTGGCCGCGAAACACTCCACACTCACCCTGAGGATCGCTGCATGCCTGGCATCACGCGCGAGGAGGTCGCCCACCTCGCCCGGCTGGCGCGCCTGGAGCTGAAGGGCGAAGAGCTCGATCACTTCGCCGGTCAGCTGGACGACATCATCGGCGCGGTCGCCCGCGTCTCCGATGTCGCCGACCAAGACGTTCCGCCGACCTCCCACCCGCTGCCGCTGACCAATGTCATGCGTCCGGACGAGATCCGTCCGTCGCTGACCCCGCAGGAGGCGCTCTCCGGCGCCCCCGCCCAGGAGCAGCAGCGTTTCAAGGTGCCGCAGATCCTGGGGGAGGAGTGATCATGGCAGATCTGACCAAGCTCACCGCGGCGGAGACCGCCGCGAAGATCGCCTCCGGCGAGGTCACCGCGGTCGAGGTCACCGAGGCCCACCTGGCCCGCATCGAGGCCGTGGACGAGAAGGTGCACGCCTTCCTCCACGTGGACCGCGAGGGTGCCCTGGCCCAGGCGCGGGCGGTGGACGAGAAGCGCGCCCGGGGCGAGAAGCTCGGCCCGCTGGCCGGCGTCCCGCTCGCGCTGAAGGACATCTTCACCACCAAGGGCGTGCCGACCACCGTCGGTTCCAAGATCCTTGAGGGCTGGATCCCGCCGTACGACGCGACCCTGACGCGCAAGCTCAAGGAAGCCGACGTCGTCATCCTCGGCAAGACCAACATGGACGAGTTCGCCATGGGGTCCTCCACCGAGAACAGCGCCTACGGCCCAACCGGCAACCCGTGGGACCTCACCCGGATCCCCGGCGGCTCCGGCGGCGGCTCCTCCGCGGCGCTCGCCTCGTACCAGGCGCCGCTGGCCATCGGCACCGACACCGGCGGCTCGATCCGTCAGCCGGCCGCCGTCACCGGCACGGTCGGCGTCAAGCCGACCTACGGCGGGGTGTCCCGCTACGGCATGGTCGCCTTCTCCTCCTCCCTCGACCAGGGCGGGCCGTGCGCCCGTACGGTCCTGGACGCGGCGCTGCTGCACGAGGTGATCGCCGGCCACGACCCGCTCGACTCGACCTCCATCGACGCCCCGGTGCCGCCGGTGGTCGAGGCGGCCCGGAGCGGCAGCGTCGAGGGCATGCGCGTCGGCGTCGTCAAGCAGTTCCGCGGCGAGGGCTACCAGGCCGGCGTGATGCAGCGGTTCGAGGAGTCGGTGGAGCTGCTCAAGGAGCTCGGTGCCGAGATCGTCGAGCTGGACTGCCCCTCCTTCGACCTGGCGCTGGCCGCGTACTACCTGATCGCGCCGTCCGAGTGCTCCTCCAACCTGGCCCGCTTCGACGCCATGCGTTACGGCCTGCGGGTCGGCGACGACGGCACCAAGTCGGCCGAGGAGGTCACCTCCCTCACTCGTGAGGAGGGCTTCGGCGCCGAGGTCAAGCGCCGGATCATGCTGGGCACCTACGCCCTCTCCTCCGGTTACTACGACGCCTACTACGGCTCCGCGCAGAAGGTGCGCACGCTCATCACGAAGGACTTCGAGAAGTCCTTCGAGCAGGTCGATGTGATCGTCTCGCCGACCACCCCGACCACCGCCTTCCCGATCGGCGAGCGCGCCGACGACCCGATGGCGATGTACCTCGCGGACCTGTGCACCATCCCGACCAACCTGGCGGGCAACGCGGCCATGTCGCTGCCCTGCGGCCTGGCGCCCGAGGACGGGCTCCCGGTCGGCCTGCAGATCATCGCCCCCGCCATGGCCGACGACCGGCTGTACAAGGTCGGTGCCGCGGTCGAGGCCGCGTTCGTCGCCAAGTGGGGCCACCCGCTGCTTGAGGAGGCACCGTCCCTGTGAGCGACGCACGCGCGGCCGCCGGGCCGCAGACGACGTCGAATCCCGCGCCTCTGCGCCGCGCGGGCGGAGAAGCGAACGGAGAGATGCTGTGAGCGCCATGAAGAAGGCCAAGGGCTTCAAGAAGTCCAAGCCCGGCACCTACCTGTCCATCGGCACCACCGCCTTCGGCGCGATCAGCGTCGTCAAGCAGGCGAAGAAGGCCCGCGCCGAGCAGGACAAGCTACAGCTGGTGGACGCGGTGGTCTCGGCCGCCGCCATCATCACCGGCATCGCGCTCCTCGTCCGCGAGCTCAAGCGCCTGGGCGACGACGACGTCCTCGCGGGCTGAGCGCACTGAAAGGTTAGTTTTCCGTGACCGTCACTGAACTGGTGTCGTACGAGGACGCACTGGCCACCTTCGATCCCGTCATGGGCCTCGAGGTGCACGTCGAACTCGGCACCAAGACCAAGATGTTCTGCGGCTGCTCGACGACGCTCGGCGCCGAGCCCAACGCGCAGACCTGCCCCACCTGCCTCGGCCTGCCCGGCTCGCTCCCGGTCGTCAACGCGACCGGAGTGGAGTCCGCCATCAAGATCGGCCTCGCGCTGAACTGCGAGATCGCCGAGTGGTGCCGCTTCGCCCGGAAGAACTACTTCTATCCGGACATGCCGAAGAACTTCCAGACCTCCCAGTACGACGAGCCGATCGCCTTCAACGGCTACCTGGACGTCCAGCTGGAGGACGGCGAGGTCTTCCGCGTCGAGATCGAGCGCGCCCACATGGAGGAGGACACCGGCAAGTCGACCCACGTCGGCGGCGCCACCGGCCGTATCCACGGCGCGGTCCACTCCCTGCTGGACTACAACCGCGCCGGCATCCCGCTGATCGAGATCGTCACCAAGCCGATCGTCGGTGCGGGCGAGCGCGCGCCCGAGGTCGCCAAGGCGTACGTCGCCGAGCTGCGCGAGCTCATCAAGGCACTCGGCGTGTCCGAGGCCCGGATGGAGATGGGCCAGATGCGCTGCGACGTCAACCTGTCGCTGCGGCCGCACGGGGTCGAGAAGTTCGGCACCCGCTCCGAGACGAAGAACGTCAACTCGCTGCGCTCGGTGGAGCGCGCGGTGCGCTTCGAGATCCAGCGGCACGCCGCGGTGCTCGGCGACGGCGGCACCATCATCCAGGAGACCCGCCACTTCCACGAGGAGGACGGCTCCACCACCTCCGGCCGGGTCAAGGAGGAGGCGGAGGACTACCGCTACTTCCCGGAGCCGGACCTGGTGCCGGTGGCCCCCTCCCGGGAGTGGGTCGAGGAGCTGCGGGCGGGCCTGCCGGAGCTGCCGCGGGTGCGCCGCAACCGCCTCCGCGAGGAGTGGGGCATCTCCCAGCACGAGATGCAGTCCGTCCTCAACGCGGGCGCCATCGAGCTGATCACCGCCACCATCGACGCGGGCGCGGACGCCGCCGCCGCGCGGAAGTGGTGGATGGGTGAGCTGGCCCGCCGCGCCAACGAGGCCGGTGCGGAGCTGTCCTCGCTGGCCATCACCCCGGCCCAGGTGGCCCGGGTGTGCGCGCTGGTCGCCGACGGCTCGCTCAACG
This sequence comes from Streptomyces sp. SAJ15, assembly GCF_007595705.1. Classification (GTDB taxonomy): domain Bacteria; phylum Actinomycetota; class Actinomycetes; order Streptomycetales; family Streptomycetaceae; genus Streptomyces. The sequence goes on from NZ_NISY01000001.1 coordinate 1,059,664, forward strand.
ACAAGCTGGCCCGTCAGGTCATCGAGGGCGTCCTCGCCGGCGAGGGCGAGCCGGACGCCGTCGTCGAGGGCCGCGGTCTGAAGGTCGTCTCCGACGACAGCGCCCTGGGCACGGCCGTGGACGAGGCCATCGCCGCCAACGCCGCCATCGCCGACAAGATCCGCGGTGGCAAGGTGGCCGCCGCCGGCGCCCTGGTCGGCGCCGTCATGAAGGCCACCCGCGGCCAGGCCGACGCGGCCCGGGTGCGCGAGCTCATCCTGGAGAGGCTGGGCGTCGAGGGCTGACCCCGACACCCCGCCGACCGCCGTGACGGCCGTCCCCTCAGCGGGGGCGGCCGTCGCGGCGTAGCGGGTCCTCGCGCCGGAGCAGCACCGGGGTCGGCTCCGGGCCCTCGAACCCCACGTCGTCGAAGGGGTACAGCGGCCGGGCGACCCGGTGGTGGCCCAGCCGCGGCAGGTCCTGGTCCACCCCGCCCGGGGTGAGGGCGAGCAGCCAGTCGGCCGCCATCGCGTACAGCTCCGGCTCCAGATAGCCGATCTTGACCACGACCAGGTCGTAGCCGCGGGGGTCGAGCTCCCCGAAGTCGGCCAGGGTGTGGAAGGGCTTGCGGCGGCTGGTGAGCACCACGGTGACCCCGCCCGCCCGGAGCGCCGCGAGGTCGCCGCCGACCTCGTCCCCGAAGCGCAGCGACACCACCTCGCCGGTCACCTCGAGCGGTTCGGCGTGCGGTCCGGTGCCGGCGCTGAACGAGCGCCCAGTAGTCCGGGCCAGGGCGCCGGCCTGGGCCAGCGCCAGGTCGGGGGCGTCGGCGGTGACGACCACCGCCGCCCGACAGCGTGGCTCGTCCGCCCAGGCGTGGCCGACCCACAGCGCCGCGTCGACCACGCCGTCCAGCGCCTCCACAGCGGCCAGCCGCCCGAACAGCGACTTCGCCGGCTCCAGCCGGGTGCTGGTCTTCTCGCCGGGCAACAGCACGGGGATCTGGGCCCGGGGGCCGGAGGCGGGCCGTCCCGGGAGCCGGAAGCGGGCCGTCCGGGGGCCTCCGCACTCTGTGGTAAAACCCACAAAAGGGACAAATGATCTTCTCCGGCTGTCACAGTTCTGAGGACGGGGCGGGCTCCGCGCCCACCCCTCACGAACGTCCCCTCCTGAAAGCAGTCCATGACCGCTCTCGCCCGGTGGTGCATCACGCACCGCATCGCCGTCATCGTGCTGTGGCTGGTCGCCTTCGTGGGCGCCGCCGCCGCTGTCGCCGTCACCGGTACCGCGTACTCCAACGACTACGACGTGCCCGGCACGGAGTCCTCGAAGGCCGCCGCGCTGCTGAACGAGATCCACCCCGGCGAGGCGGGGGACAGCGACTCGATCGTCTGGCACACCGAGCACGGCACCGTCCGCGCCACCTCGGTCGAGGAGCGGATGGCCGCGACCCTGGACGAGGTCGGGCAGCTCCCCGGCGTCGCCTCGGTGACCAGCCCGTACGGCGCCGAGGGGGCCGGCCGGATCAGCCCCGACGGGAAGACCGCCTACGCCACCGTCGCCTTCGACGCGCCCGCCCAGGACCTGGACAAGGGCGAGGTCGAGCAGGTCGTGAAGACCGCGCGGGCGGCCGCGGACGAGGACGCGGGCCTGTCGGTCGCGCTGGGCGGCGCGGGCATCGCGCTGACCGAGGCGCCCGAAGCCGGCCACCTCAGCGAGATCATCGGCATCGGCGCCGCCGCCGTGGTGCTCTTCCTGGCCTTCGGCTCGCTGGCCGCCACCTTCCTGCCCATCGCCACCGCCGTCGTCGGCGTCGGCACCGCCTACGCGGGCATCGGGCTGCTGGGCCACGCCATGACCGTCGCCGACTTCGCGCCCATGCTGGGCCTGCTGATCGGTCTCGGCGTCGGCATCGACTACGCGCTGTTCATCGTCACCCGGCACCGGCGCGGGCTGCGCCAGGGCCTGCCGGTCGCCGAGGCCGCGCAGCGCGCCGTGGCCACCTCCGGGCGCGCGGTGGTCTTCGCGGGCGTCACCGTGTGCATCGCGCTGCTGGGCATGCTCGTCCTGCGTCTGGACTTCCTCAACGGCGTCGCCTACGCCGCCTCGCTCACCGTGGTGCTCACCGTCGCCTCCTCGGTGACCCTGCTGCCCGCGCTGCTCGGCGTGATCGGCATGAAGGCGCTGAACCGCCGCGAGCGCCGCGAGCTGACCGAGAACGGTCCGGCCCCGAAGCCGGCGACCGGCTTCGCGGCCCGCTGGTCGGCCTTCGTCGAGCGCCACCCCAAGCTGCTGGGCGCCGTCGCCGCCGTGCTGATGCTCGTGCTGGCGCTGCCCACCCTCTCGCTCCACCTGGGCACCTCCGACCAGGGCAACAACCCCACCACCGCCACCACGCGGCAGGCCTACGACATGCTCGCGGACGGCTTCGGCCCCGGCGTCAACGGCCCGCTGACCCTCGCCAGCCACGTCGACAGCGCCGCCGACAAGCTGGCCTTCACCCAGCTCGCCGACACGCTGCGCGGCACCGAGGGCGTCGCCGCGGTCGGCGGCCCGGAGCTCAGCGGCTCCCACCCGGGCGGCGTGCTGACCGTCATCCCCGAGAGCTCCCCGCAGTCCCAGGCCACCTCGGACCTGGTCGACCACCTGCGCACCGAGGTGCTGCCGGCCGCCGAGCGGGGCACCTCGCTGGACGTCCAGGTCGGCGGGCTCACCGCCAGCTACGACGACTTCGCGTCCGTGATCATCGGCAAGCTGCCGCTGTTCGTCGGCGTGGTGGTGGCGCTCGGCTGCCTGCTGCTGCTGCTCGCCTTCCGCTCCATCGGCATCCCGCTCAAGGCCGCGGCGATGAACATCTTCGCCGTCGCCTCGTCCTTCGGCGTGGTCGTCGCGATCTTCCAGTGGGGCTGGGGCAGCGGACTGCTGGGCCTGGGCGCCGCGGGGCCCATCGAGCCCTTCCTGCCGGTGATCATGGTGTCGGTGCTCTTCGGCCTCTCCATGGACTACCAGGTCTTCCTGGTCAGCCGGATGTACGAGGAGTGGCGCCAGACCCGCGACAACCGGGTCGCCGTCCGGGTGGGCCTGGCCGAGACCAGCCGGGTCATCAACTCCGCGGCCGTCATCATGATCGCGGTCTTCTCCGCCTTCGTCCTCAGCGGCGACCGGATCATCGCGATGTTCGGCATCGGCCTGGCCGCGGCCGTCGCCCTGGACGCCTTCGTCCTGCGCACGCTGCTGGTCCCCGCCCTGATGCACATGCTCGGCGCCGCCAACTGGTGGCTGCCGCGCTGGCTGGACCGCTGCCTGCCGCGCATCAGCATCGAGCCGCCGGAGGACGCGGTGCGCCAGCCGGAGCCGCTGGTCGTGCCCGCGCCCCGCGCGGAGCTGCCGGACGCGACGGGCGCCCGCACCTCCTGAGGCGATCCCCCGGGGGTCCTAAGGACCCCCGGGGGCCTCGCTCCCGCCGCCTAAGGCCCCCGGGTCGGCTGAGATCGGTCAGCCTTCCGATGTGGGCGACCCCCCTGGGAGACGAAGGTAGAGGAACCAAGACGACCTTGGTTCCTCTACCTTCGTCTCGTCAGGAGAGATCGATGCTTCACTACGAGCTGTACCAGGCCCGCCAGACCGAGCTGTTCCGCGAGGCCACCCGGGAGCGCCTCGCCCGCGAGGCCGCCCACGGCCGCCGCCGCGACGCCCGCCGAGAACCCGAGGGGCGGGTGAGCCGACACCGGGACCGGCCGGCCACCCGCGCCTACGACACCGCCGCCTGAGCGGCGCGGCCCCGGCCATGGCCGTCCGGTCGATCACGCCCTCGGAGAAACGGCCTGCCGGGACGTCAGACGCCTGTGCGATGCTCGACGGCGTGCAGAACGTCACCGTCAGCCCGGTGTTCGTCGGTCGCGGCGACGAACTGACCGCGCTCAGCGCCGCCCTCGCCCGTGCCGCCGCGGGAGAGCCCCAGGCCATGCTCATCGGCGGCGAGGCCGGCGTGGGCAAATCCCGGCTGACCGAGGAGTTCGTGGCCCGCGCCGCGGCCGACGGCGCGGTCACCGCGATGGGCGGCTGCGTCGAGATCGGCGCCGACGGGCTGCCGTTCGCCCCCGTCTCCGCCGTGCTGCGCGCGCTGCGGCGGCGGCTCGGGGACGAACTGGCGCGCGCGGCCGCCGGCCAGGAGGGCGAGCTGGCCCGGCTCCTCCCCGAGCTGGGCGAGACCACACGCGAATCCCGCGACGAGGACGGCCGGGCCCGCCTCTTCGAACTCACCACCCGGCTGCTGGAGCGGCTGGCCACCGACCGCACCCTGGTCGTCGTCATCGAGGACCTGCACTGGGCCGACCGCTCCACCCGCGAACTCCTCGGCTACCTCGTCCGCTGCCTGCACACCGCGCGGCTCCTGGTCGTCGCCACCTACCGCTCCGACGACCTGCACCGCCGCCACCCGCTGCGCCCGTTCCTCGCCGAGCTCGACCGGACGCGCACCGTCGGCCGCGTCGACCTGCCCCGCTTCACCCGGAGCGAGGTGGGCGCCCAGATCGCCGGCATCACCGGGGCCGAGCCGGACCGTTCGCTGGTGGACAAGGTCTTCCAACGCAGCGAGGGCAACGCCTTCTTCGTCGAGGAGCTCACCTGCAGCCTCGGCGGAGGATGCGGCAGCGGGCTCAGCGAATCCCTGCGCGACCTGCTGCTGGTGCGGGTGGAGGCGCTGCCCGAGGAGACCCAGCGGGTGGTGCGGATCCTCGCCAAGGGCGGCTCCGCCGTCGAGCACGAGCTGCTCGCCGCCGTCGGCGGGTTGGACGAGGACGAGCTCAACGAGGCGCTGCGCACCGCCGTCGGCGCCAGCATCCTGCGCCCCACCGGCGACGACAACCGCTACCGCTTCCGGCACGCGCTGGTCCGCGAGGCCGTCCTGGACGACATGCTCCCCGGCGAGCTGATCCGCATCGCCCGGCGCTACGCGGAGGCGGTGGAGGCCGACACCTCGCTGGTGCGGGCCGAGGAACGCGCCGCCCGGCTGGCCGACTACTGGTACCACGCCCACGACGCGGCCAAGGCGCTGCCCGCGGTGCTGGGCGCCGCCGTCGAGGCGCGCCGGCGGTACGCCCACGCCGAGCAGCTACGGCTGCTGGAGCGCGCCATGGAGCTGTGGGAGGACGCCCCCACCGAGGTGCGCGAGGTCCAGCGCCCCTTCGCGCACGCCGAGGTCTACCCGGCCTGCGGCGCCGAGGACGAGGCGCTGCGCCATGTCGACCTGCTCGCCGAGGTGGTGGCGGCCGCGTCCATGTCCGGCCAGCGGGAGCGGGCGTTCGCCGTCTGCAAGCGGGCGCTGAAGATGCTGGAGGACGCCGACGACCCGCTGCGCACCGCCTGGTTCTGGACCCAGCGCTCCAAGCTCGCGTCGGGGCTGGCGCGCGGCGACGGCTGGGCGGAGCTGAGCCGCGCCCAGGAGCTGGTGCGCGGCCTGCCGCCGTCCGCCGTGCACGCCGACGTCCTCTCCCACGTGGCCGCCTGGGGCGCCCTCCACGGCACCGGGCCGGACAGCATGGCCGTCGCCGAGCGCGCGGTCGAACTGGCCCGCCTGATGGGCGCCGAGATCACCGAGCTCAACGCCCGGATGACGCTCGGCGGGATGACGGTCGACGCGGGCGACGTGGCGAGCGGGCTCGCCACCATGCGGCAGGTGAGCCGGCGCGCCACGCAACTGGGCGACATCACCGTCCTGGTGCGCTGCTTCACCAACCTCACCTCCGTTCTGGAGGGGGTCGGCCGGTCCGCCGAGGCCGTCGAGGTGGCGGAGGAGGGGCTCGGCATCCTGCGCCACTGCGGCCTGACCGACGCCCGGGCGTGGGTGCACGGCAACCAGTCCGAGTCGCAGTTCCACCTGGGCTGTTGGACCGCGTCGGAGGAGGCCGCCGTCACCACCCGGCGGCTCACCGGCAGCAGCAAGCCCCGGGGGACCGCCGCCACCCGGCTGGCCGACCTGGCGCTGGCGCGCGGCGCGTGGGAGACCGCCGAGCGTGAACTCGCCGCGGCCCGCGAGCACTTCGGCACCCACGACCCCCAGCCGCAGTTCGCCATCCCCCTGCACCGCCTGGCGCTCGGCCTCGCCGCCGCCCGCGGTCGTGTGCTCGACGCCCGCGCCGTCCTCGACGGCGCCCTCGCGGAGGGCTTCGCCCGCGGCACCGAACGCTACGCCTGGCCGCTGCTGCTCGCCGCCGCCACCGCCGAGGCCGACGCCCGCGGGCTGCCGGCCGCCGAGGAGGGCCGGGCGGAGGTGCTGCACCGGATCCGCACGGCCGCGCGGGACCTGCCGCGGGCGGTGCCCGTGTGGGAGGCGCACGCCCTGATGCTGGAGGCCGAGCTGCTGCGCGCCGAGGGCCGTGACGAGGCCGCGGCGTGGGAGCGGGCGGCCGCGGCCCTCGCCCCGCTGGACCGCCCCCACCCGCTCGCCCAGGCCCGGCACCGCTGGGCCGAGGCGCTGCTCGTCGCGGGCGGCACGGCGCCCGGCGTACGGGACCGGGCGGCCGACCTGCTCGCCGAGGCGCTGGCGACCGCCGAACGGCTGGACGCCCGCCCGCTGCGCGAGGAGATCGAACTGCTGGCCCGGCGCGCCCGCCTCTCCCTCGACGCCCACCGGCCCGACCGCGCGCCGTGCGGGCCCGCCGAGACCCCGGCCGCCGACCCCGCCGAGGCGCTCGGGCTCACCCCGCGCGAGCGGGACGTGCTGCGCCTGGTGGCGGTGGGGCGTACCAACCGGCAGATCGCCGAGGAGCTGTTCATCTCGCCGAAGACCGCGAGCGTGCACGTCTCCAACATCCTGGCCAAGCTGGAGGTCTCCGGCCGCGGTGAGGCGGGCGCGCTGGCCCACCGGCTGCGCCTGGTCGACGGCCTGGCCGCGCGCTGAGCCGAAACGTTCAGTCGTCCGCCCGGCGGGGGCGGATCACCACCTGCCCGGAGTCCAGGTCGACGGGGCCCCGGCCGGGGTCGGCGGAGCCGGTCTCGTCCAGGGTGATCTCGTTGCGTCTGCGCTCTTCCTCGGTGTGCCGGCGTCCGGGTGAGAACAGCTGCTCGATGAGGTTGAACATGTGGCCCCCCGTCTCCACGTGCGCCTGCCCGCCAGTGTAGGCAGACGCGCGACGGAGCGGCCGGTCCGCGAGGGTCAGCCGACCTTCACCCGCAGGATCCGGTCATCCTGCCCACCCGGGTCGCCACGTCCGTCGGTGTTGCTGGTCACCAGCCACAACCCGCCGTCGTCGGTGGCGACCACCGTACGCAGCCGGCCGTAGGTGCCCTCGAAGAACGCCTGCGGCTTCGTCACCGGCTCGGTGCCGCGCAGGGGAATCCGCCACAGCCGCTCGCCGCGCAGCCCGGCCATCCAGAGGGAGCCCTCGGCGAAGGCCAGGCCACTGGGGGAGGCGTCCGCGACCCGCCACTGCTCCACCGGGTTCACCAGTCCCTCCGCGGCGGCGTCGGGCACCGTGCCCTCGGCCCGCGGCCAGCCGTAGTTCCTGCCCGGCTCGATCAGGTTCAGCTCGTCCCAGGTCTGCTGCCCGAACTCGCTGGCCCACAGCCGCTTGTCCGCGTCCCAGGCCAGGCCCTGCACATTGCGGTGGCCGTACGAGTACACCACCGAGTCGCCGTCCGGGTTGCCGTGCACCGGCTGGCCGTCCGGCGTCATCCGCAGGATCTTGCCGCCCAGCGACTTCTTGTCCTGCGCCAGACTGCGGTCGCCGCCCTCGCCCGTGCCCGCGTAGAGCATCTTGTCCGGGCCGAAGGCGATCCGTCCGCCGTTGTGGATCGCCCCCTTGGGAATGCCCTTGAAGACCGTGTCCGGGGCGCCCAACTGGTCGCCCTCGGGGCGCTGCGGGTCGTAGAGCAGCCGGGCGATGCGGTTGTCGGAGGCGGTGGTGAAGTAGGCGTAGATCAGATGGTCGGCGCCGAAGTCGGGGGAGAGCGCCAGCCCCAGCAGCCCGCCCTCGCCTCCGGGCGCGACCCCGCGCACCGTGCCCAGCTCGGTCTTCTTCCCGTCCTCGCGGCCGATCCGGTAGATCTTCCCGGTGTCGCGGGAGGACACCAGCAGGTCGCCGTCGGGCAGCGGCGCCAGCCCCCAGGGGCTCTCGACGCCGGTGGCGACCGTCTCCACCACCTTCGCCGAGCCCCGCGCGGGCGCGCCCGAGGGAGAGGGCGAGGCCCCGCCGGGCGAGGGCGACCCGCTCGCGGAGCCCGTGGGCCCCGACGTACGCGCGCTCGGCCGCCCCGGCCCGCCGCCCTCATCGTCGGAGGAGCACCCCACCGCCAGCACCAACGCACCAGCGGCGAGCACTGCGGTCACACCAGCACGTCGCACGTTCGGCTTCCTCTCCGCGATCGACTCCGGCCAGACTAGCCGCGATGGCGGCCTCAGGCGGCGGACCCGGCGGACAGGACGAGCTCAGTCCCAGGACCCCAGCGCGGCGGGCAGTCCCGCTATCTCGGCCAAATCGTCCTCGGTCAACCGCAGTTCGGCCGCCGCGGCGTTCTCCGTCACCCATGCGGCCCGCTTCGCCCCCGGTACGGGGATCACGTGCGGGCTCCGCGCCAGCAGCCACGCCAGGGCGACCTGAGCCGCCGTCACCTCGGGGCCGTGGCGGCGAGCCACCCGCCGCAGCCCGGCGACGATGGGCTGGTTGGCGGCCATCATCTCGGCGGTGAAGCGCGGATGACGGGCGCGCACGTCATCGGGTTCGAAGCCCTGGCCGGGGGTGAGGGTGCCGCTGAGGAAGCCGTTGCCCAGCGGCATGGCGGCCAGGACGCCGACCCCGCGCGCCGCGCACCAGGGGACCAGGGAGTCCAACGCCTCGGGGGACCAGACCGACAACTCGGCCTGGACACAGCTGACCGGGAAGACCTGCTGCACCCGGTCCAGCTGACGGATCGTGGCGTCGTGCATCCCGGCGCCCGGCCGCCGCTGCGCCGCGCGGGCGCCGACGGCGCACAGCCCCAGCGCCCGGACCTTCCCGGCGGCGACCAACTCGGCCATGGCGCCCCAGGTCTCCTCGATCGGCACCTCGGGGTCGGGGCGGTGCAGCTGGTAGAGGTCGATGACGTCGGTCTGCAGCCGCCGCAGCGAGGCGTCGCAGGCCCGCTTGACGTAGCCGGGGCGGCCGTTGGCGACGACATGGCTGTCACCGACCAACAGGCCGACCTTGGTGGAGACGAAGGCGCCGGCCCGCCGTTGCCGGAGCACCCGGCCGACCAGCAGCTCATTGGTGAACGGCCCGTACATGTCCGCGGTGTCGAGCAGGCTGACCCCGCTGTCCAGCGCGGTGTGCAGGGTCCGCAGCGACTCCTCGCCGCTGCGCCGCGAGGCGGTGTAGGCCCAGCTCATGGGCATGCAGCCGAGGCCGATCGCACCCACTCGCAGCGTCGCCGCACCGATAGTCCTGCGCTCCACCTGGCCGCACCCTCCCCGTATGCTCCCGTCCCGCGCACCCAAACTAACGTCTGTGTCTCGCACGGCTTCGCATAGCCTCCTGGCATGAGTGCAGAACACAGCGATCCCGCCCCGTCCCAGCGGCCCCTGGTGTGGCTGCCGATCCCGCCCGAGGAGATCGACGGGCTGCCGTCGGAACTGGAGTACGCGCACTGGGACGGTGGGCCCGACTACCCCACCGACCCGGCCCGCTGCGCGTTCTACTGCGTGCCGTACATGAAGGCCGACGAGGTCTACGTCCGTCCGCTGCGCGCCATGACCGGGCTGCGCGTGATCCAGACGCTCACCGCCGGCACGGACCACGTGGAGCACGCGCTGAACTGGCTGCCGCCGGGTGTGGTGCTGTGCAACGCGCGCGGGGTGCACGACGCGAGCACCGCCGAGCTCGCCCTGACCCTGATCCTGGCGGCGCTGCGCGACATCCCCGGCTTCACCCGCGCCCAGGACGCGGGGGAGTGGCGCCCCGGCTTCCGTCCGGCACTCGCCGACAAGACGGTGCTGATCGTGGGCTACGGCGCGATCGGCGCCGCCATCGAGGACCGGCTCGCGCCCTTCGAGTGCGAGCGGGTGGTGCGCGTCGCGCGCACCGCGCGTGCCTCCGAACGCGGCCCGGTGCATCCGATCGACGACCTGCCGCGGCTGCTGCCGGACGCCGATGTCGTGGTGCTGGCCACGCCGTTGACGGAGGCCACCCGCGGGCTGGCGGGCGCCGCGTTCCTGGGCCGGATGAAGGACGGCGCGCTGCTGGTCAACATCGCGCGCGGCCCCGTGGTGGACACCAAGGCGCTGCTGGCCGAGCTGGAGTCGGGGCGGCTGCGCGCCGCGCTGGACGTGACCGACCCGGAGCCGCTGCCGACCGGGCACCCGCTGTGGCACGCTCCTGGTGTCCTGATCACTCCGCACGTGGGCGGCCCCTCCTCGGCCTTCCGGCCGCGCGCCGAGCGGCTGTTGCGTGATCAGCTGCGGCGGTTCGCGGCCGGTGAGCCCCTGCGTCATGTGGTGGCGTCAACCGGCTGATCTCGGCCGTCACCATCCCCATCACGGCCAAAACCCCGGTTGACATGCCGCTGGCACCACGCAGAGGCACCGTCTGTGTGCGGTGAGTATTCAATCCGCCCTAGTCCATTACGCTGGGTAGATGGCCTATGTCCCTGAGTGACCGATCTGGTGTATCGTCCCGAGCGGGGGTCGCGCCAAGGATCGAGCGGCGCGGCGAAGGACCAGAACGATGGGTGGTCCCCGCGCGGCGGGGGTGATCCCGTAAGGGGGGCGACGGGTGATGTTCGGCCATGGGATCAACGACCCGACGCGACTCGGGCATCGGTTGCGGGCGGCCCGCAACCTCGCCCGACCGCCGCTGCGCCGGCCTTCGGCGCGGCTGGTGATCCACCTGTTCGACACGGGGCCCGCGGGGCGTCGGGCGGGCGTCCGGTGAGCGCCCCCGGGGCGGTGATCGGCCGCCCGCAGGTCCGGTCCGGCAGTGCGGGGACGGTGCGACAACTGCTCCTCGCCGCCGTCTGCGGGGGCTACGCCACGGGCGCCATGCTCGGTTGGGGATCCCCCGAAGTCGCCCTGATCATGGGCGACTTCGGGCTCAGCGTGGCCGCCTTCGTGGCCGCGGCGTCCTGCTTCTGGTACGGCTGGACCTGCTCCGGCCGGATCCGGCCGGCCTGGTTCCTGTTCGCCGTCTCCTCGGCCATGGCCGGCGTCGGCAACGCCGTCTGGGGCTGGTACGAGGTGGTGCTGGGGCGCACCGTGCCCGGCCTGTCCCTCGCCGACTTCTGCTTCCTGCTCTTCGCGCCGCCCGCCATCGTCGGGCTGCTGGTGCTCGCCAAGCGTCCGGTCACCCGCGCCGGCTGGGTCTGCCTGGGGCTGGACGCCTGGCTGATCGCCGGCTCGCTGCTGACCCTCTCCTGGAGCCTGGCGCTGGCGCACACCGCGCAGTTCCGGGGCGCCGGGGAGAGCGTGGCGCGCACCGCGCTGTCGCTGGCCTATCCGCTGCTGGACATCGTGCTCGTCTCCATGGTGTTGGCGCTGCACTTCAAGCGCTCGGCCGCCAACCGGTCCGCGGTCAACACGGCCATCGGGGCGTTCGCCCTGACCGTGCTGTGCGACGCGCTGTTCACCCTGCCCGGGCTGCGGGAGCACTACCGCTCCGGGCAGTTCCTGGACGCCGGCTGGTTCGCCGGCTCGGTGCTGCTGGCGTACGCGCCCTGGGCCGCCCGCTCCGCCGGGCTCGCCGCGGCCGCCCGCGCCGCCGAGCGCCCGCCCGCGCCGCCGCGCCGCGCCGCCCAGCCCAGCCGGCCGCTCGGCGGCTCGCTCGCCGCCCTGGCCCCGTACCTGGCCGCGGCCGTGTGCACCCTGGGCGTGCTCTACAACGTCATGGACGGCCGCGAGATCGACCGCGTGGTGCTCTTCACCGCCTGCGCGGTGGTGCTGGCGCTGGTGGTGCGGCAGGCCATCATGCTGCTGGACAACCTCAGCCTCACTCAGGAGCTGGCGCAGAAGGAGAACCACTTCCGGTCCCTGGTGCAGAGCTCCAGCGACGTCATCATGATCGCCGCGCCGACCGGCATCCTGCGCTACGTCAGCCCCGCGGCCTCCGGGGTCTACGGGCGGGACGCGGACGAGCTCGTCGGCTCCGAGCTGGCCTCGCTCATCCACCCCGAGGACCTCGGCGCGGTGGTGCACGAGGTCCGTCGGTTCCTGGCCGCGCCGTCCGCCGACGAGCCCACCACCCGGATCGAGTGCCGCTTCCGCTCCGGCGGCGGCGACTGGCTCAACGTGGAGTCGACCGTCAACCGGCACCACGGCGGACTGATCTTCAACAGCCGGGACGTCACCGAGCGGGTCCGGCTCCAGGCCCAGCTCCAGCACAACGCCGAGCACGACCCGCTCACCGACCTGCCCAACCGGGCGCTGTTCACCAAGCGGGTGCGGCAGGCGCTGGCCGGCCGCCGGCGCACCGACGCCGGCACCGCCGTGCTCTTCATCGACCTCGACGGCTTCAAGGCGGTCAACGACACGGTCGGCCACCAGGCCGGCGACGAGCTGCTGGTGCAGGCCGCCCGGCGGCTCCAGGAGTCGGTGCGCTCCGGCTCCGGGGACTGCGCCGCCCGGCTGGGCGGGGACGAGTTCGCCGCCCTGATCCTGGGCGACGGCGGGCCCGACCACGCCGCCCGCGAGTGCCATGTGCTGGAGATCGCCGACCGGCTGCGGGTCGCGCTCTCCCAGCCCTACCGGGTGGAGGGCGGCACCGAGGTCCGGGTCGCCGCCAGCATCGGCGTCGCCTTCGCCGAGCCCGGCATCAGCCCCGGCGCCCTGATGCGCAACGCCGACCTGGCCATGTACCGCGCCAAGTCCGCGGGCAAGAACCGGGTCGAGCTGTACGCCCCGCAGATGCAGGCCGAGGTGGTGCGGCGGGCCGAGGTCGCCTCCCGGCTGCGCGCCGCGCTGCACGAGGGCGAGTTCGTGCTGCTGCACCAGCCGGTGGTCGAGCTGGCCACCGGGCGGATCAGCGCGGTCGCCGCCCAGGCCCGCTGGCGCTCCGCGCAGGGCATCCTCTTCACCCCGGCCGAGTTCCTGCGGGTGGCCGACAACGGCCGCGGCGGCAGTGGCGAGGAGGCGGCCCGGCTGGCCGAGCTGAGCCGCTGGATGCTGGAGGAGGCCGTCGAGCAGGCCGCCCGGCGCCGACAGGCCGGACACCTCGCGCCCGTCGCGGTGCGACTGCCGGCCACCCGGCTGGTCGACAAGGCGATGCCGCCCAAGAGCGTGGAGGCCCTGCTGACGCGGCACGGGCTGCCCTCGGGCGCGCTCGTCCTGGAGCTGACCGACAGCGATCCCCGGGTGCCGCTGGACGAGCTGGAGCTGCGGCTGGGCGCGCTGCGCCGGCTGGGCGTGCGGATCGCGCTGGACGGCTTCGGCAGCGGCTACGCCGCGATCAGGTCGCTGCGCCGACTGCCCATCGACATCCTCAAGCTGGACCGGGGGCTGGTCGAGGGCGTCGTGGAGTCCTCCCGGCTGCACAAGATCACCTCGGGGCTGCTGCAGATCTCGGGCGATCTCGGGATGCAGTCGGTGGCCGAGGGCGTCGACCTGCCGGAACAGATCACGGCGTTGCGCGCCATGGGCTGTACGCACGCCCAGGGCATGGCGTTCTCCGGGCCGCTGGACGAGCACCGGCTGCGCCGCGCCCTGACCCGTGGCACCTACCCGGTGCCGCGCGCGGACCACACCCCGGTGCTGGTCGGCGGGGCGCTCCCGATGCGCCACGGAGTGGGGCACGGTGGCGCGCACGCGGGGGCGCACGCCGGTGCCCACGCGGCCGTGGCACACGGCGGTGGTGCGGTGCACGGCGGGGCGCCGCATGGAAGCCGCAGGCCAGAGCCTCACCCCCATCCGCCATTGCGCTCAAATAATGAGACGCCCGTCCCACCCACTTGACACCCCGTGGGTGTCGGGGAGAGGGTCGGAGCCATGCGCACCCGAATTCTCGTACTTGGACAGCGCGTCGGCTGAGCAGGGCGGCCCTCCGGGCCTCCACACCCTGCGGACCTCACCGGCGCGCTCCCCTCGCTTGCCTTACGGCACGAGGGGTTTTTTGTTGCATCAGACTCGTAGTAGAAACCCGCAAAGCACCACAAACGCACCCAGCGGGGCGACCCCCGAGCCCCGTACACCCTCATCTTCGAGAAGAGAAGACCGATGACCGAGCAGGCTTCCGGGTCCCACCATCCGCAGCCGCGGGCCCGTAGCGGCGGGCAGCAGCAGCCCGCCACCGTCGAGCACGTCACGGGAGCGCAGTCCCTCATCCGCTCGCTGGAGGAAGTCGGCGCCGACACCGTGTTCGGCATTCCCGGCGGTGCGATCCTCCCCGCGTACGACCCGATGATGGACTCCTCGAAGGTCCGGCACGTACTGGTCCGCCACGAGCAGGGGGCGGGGCATGCCGCCACCGGCTACGCGCAGGCCACCGGCAAGGTCGGCGTCTGCATGGCCACCTCCGGCCCCGGCGCCACCAACCTGGTCACCCCGATCGCGGACGCGCACATGGACTCGGTGCCGCTGGTCGCCATCACCGGTCAGGTGCCCTCCACCTCCATCGGCACGGACGCCTTCCAGGAGGCGGACATCTGCGGCATCACCATGCCGATCACCAAGCACAACTTCCTGGTCACCAAGGCCGAGGACATCCCGCGGACCATCGCGGAGGCGTTCCACATCGCCGCCACCGGCCGCCCGGGGCCGGTCCTGGTCGACATCTCCAAGGACGCGCTGCAGGCCAAGACCACCTTCTCCTGGCCGCCGCAGACCGATCTGCCCGGCTACCGGCCGGTCACCAAGCCGCACGCCAAGCAGATCCGCGAGGCCGCGCGGCTGGTCACCCAGGCCCGCCGCCCGGTGCTGTACGTCGGCGGCGGCGTGCTCAAGGCGGGCGCCACCGGCGAGCTCAAGGTGCTGGCCGAGCTGACCGGAGCCCCCGTCACCACCACCCTGATGGCGCTCGGCTCCTTCCCCGACACCCATCCGCAGCACCTGGGCATGCCCGGCATGCACGGCACCGTCGCGGCCGTCACCGCGCTGCAGAAGGCCGACCTGATCGTGGCGCTGGGCGCCCGGTTCGACGACCGGGTCACCGGTCGGCTGGACTCCTTCGCCCCGTACGCCAAGATCGTCCACGCCGACATCGACCCGGCCGAGATCGGCAAGAACCGGGCCGCGGACGTGCCGATCGTCGGCGACGCCCGCGAGGTCATCGCCGACCTGATCGTCGCCGTCCAGGCCGAGCTGGACTCCGACCACGCCGGCGAGTGGGCCCGGACCCGCTACGCGGACTGGTGGGAGGACCTGAACCGCTGGCGCGACACCTACCCGCTCGGCTACGACCTGCCGGACGACGGCAGCCTCTCCCCGCAGCAGGTCATCCAGCGGATCGGCCAGCTGGCCCCGGAGGGCACCGTCTTCGCCGCCGGCGTCGGGCAGCACCAGATGTGGGCCGCCCACTTCATCGACTACGAGACGCCCGCGACCTGGCTGAACTCCGGCGGCGCCGGGACGATGGGGTACGCGGTCCCGGCCGCGATGGGCGCCAAGGCCGGCCGGCCGGACCGCACGGTGTGGGCGATCGACGGCGACGGCTGCTTCCAGATGACCAATCAGGAGCTGGTCACCTGCGCGCTGAACGACATCCCGATCAAGGTCGCGATCATCAACAACGGTGCGCTCGGCATGGTCCGCCAGTGGCAGACCCTCTTCTACAACCAGCGCTACTCCAACACCGTCCTGCACTCCGGCCCCACGGGCAACGGCGGCTCGGCGGCGGGCGACGGCAGGCAGAGCGCCGGCACCCGCGTCCCCGACTTCGTGAAGCTGGCCGAGGCCATGGGCTGCGTCTCGATGCGCTGCGAGGACCCGGCGGAGCTGGACAAGGTCATCGCCGAGGCCAACGCCATCAACGACCGGCCGGTGGTCGTCGACTTCATCGTCCACGAGGACGCCATGGTGTGGCCGATGGTCGCCGCCGGCACCTCCAACGACGAGATCCAGGCGGCCCGCGGGGTGCGCCCGGACTTCGGCGACAGCGAAGAAGACTGAGCCCCCCGGACGAGAGACAGGAAGAGACGCAACCTCATGTCCAAGCACACACTCTCCGTCCTGGTGGAGAACACCCCCGGCATCCTGGCCCGGATCGCCGCCCTGTTCTCCCGCCGCGGCTTCAACATCGACTCGCTCGCGGTCGGGGTCACCGAGCACCCCGACATCTCCCGCATCACCATCGTGGTGAACGTCGAGGAGCTGCCGCTGGAGCAGGTCACCAAGCAGCTCAACAAGCTCGTCAACGTGCTGAAGATCGTCGAGCTGGAGGACAGCTCCGCGATCCAGCGTGAACTCGTCCTGGTGAAGGTCCGTGCGGACAACGAGACCCGCTCCCAGGTCGTGGAGATCGTCCAGTTGTTCCGCGCCAAGACCGTGGACGTCTCGCCGGAGGCCGTGACCATCGAGGCCACCGGCAGCAGTGACAAACTGGAAGCCATGCTCCGGATGCTGGAACCGTACGGCATCAAGGAGTTGGTGCAGTCCGGCACCATCGCCATAGGGCGCGGCGCACGCTCCATCACCGACCGGAGCCTGCGCGCGCTCGACCGCTCGGCGTAACCGCGTCATCCGCGCCACTCACCCACGCCAACCATCACCCGTCCACCCGTCATACGGTGGGACGGACAACCCCGATACCTAGGAGAGACCACCAGTGGCCGAGCTGTTCTACGACGACGACGCCGACCTGTCCATCATCCAGGGCCGCAAGGTCGCGGTCCTCGGCTACGGCAGCCAGGGCCACGCCCACGCGCTGTCGCTGCGCGACTCGGGGGTCGACGTCCGGGTCGGCCTGCACGAGGGCTCCACGTCGAAGGCGAAGGCCGAGGAGCAGGGCCTGCGCGTGGTCACCCCGGCCGAGGCCGCGGCCGAGGCCGACGTCATCATGATCCTGGTCCCGGACCCGATCCAGGCGCAGGTCTACGAGGAGTCCGTCAAGGACAACCTCAAGGACGGCGACGCGCTGTTCTTCGGCCACGGCCTGAACGTCCGCTTCGGCTTCATCAAGCCGCCGGCCGGCGTCGACGTCTGCATGGTCGCCCCCAAGGGCCCGGGTCACCTGGTCCGCCGCCAGTATGAGGAGGGCCGCGGCGTGCCGTGCATCGCGGCCGTCGAGCAGGACGCCACCGGCGGCGGCTTCCCGCTGGCGCTGTCGTACGCCAAGGCCATCGGCGGCACCCGCGCCGGCGTCATCAAGACCACCTTCACCGAGGAGACCGAGACCGACCTCTTCGGCGAGCAGGCGGTGCTCTGCGGTGGCACCGCGGCGCTGGTCAAGGCGGGCTTCGAGACCCTGGTCGAGGCCGGCTACCAGCCGGAGATCGCGTACTTCGAGTGCCTCCACGAGCTGAAGCTGATCGTGGACCTGATGTACGAGGGCGGCCTGGAGAAGATGCGCTGGTCGGTCTCGGAGACCGCCGAGTGGGGCGACTACGTCACCGGCCCGCGCATCATCACCGACGCCACCAAGGCCGAGATGAAGAAGGTCCTCGCCGAGATCCAGGACGGCACCTTCGCCAAGAACTGGATGGACGAGTACCACGGCGGCCTGAAGAAGTACAACGAGTACAAGACCCAGGACAGCGAGCACCTGCTGGAGACCACCGGCAAGGAGCTGCGCAAGCTGATGAGCTGGGTCGACGAGGAGGCGTGACCGCCTCCGGGCGGGGGGTCGCGGGACGCCGGGGTGGCCCGGTCCCGCGGCCCCGCCGCCCGTGGCGGGCGCCGTGACGCGGCCGACCCGCCGCCTGTGGTGACCCCGGCGCTTCCCGCCGGGACTCCTCCCCGCCCACCCGCCCCTTTCCGGGGGCGGGTGGGCGGGGATCGTGGGGCAGACCGGGCGAAACGCGTTACCCGGGGTACGCGCGCCTCGACGACCTGGCCAGGCGCGTGAGGGTGACAGTGCCGGATAGGCGCAAGACGCGGGGCCTTTCGCCACTACACTGCCTTTCTAACAAGCGCGTCAGGCTCACAGCGTCGTGCGTCTTCCACGCGGCTGCCCCCTTCACCGCCTTCGGCCGTCGGGACGGCCGTCCGCGAAGGACAAGTGAGGACTGAGACTCCGTGAGCACTGCTTCGAACGGCACACCGGCCGGCAAGCCCGTCGTTCTCATCGCTGAAGAGCTGTCGCCCGCCACCGTCGACGCCCTGGGGCCGGACTTCGAGATCCGGACCTGCAACGGCGCCGACCGCGCCGAGCTGCTCCCCGCCATCGCCGACGTCGACGCGATCCTCGTGCGCAGCGCGACCAAGGTGGACGCCGAGGCGATCGCCGCGGGCCGGAAACTGAGGGTCGTCGCCCGGGCCGGCGTCGGTCTGGACAACGTGGACGTCGCGGCCGCCACCAAGGCCGGCGTCATGGTCGTGAACGCTCCGACCTCCAACATCGTCACCGCCGCCGAGCTGGCCTGCGGTCTGCTGCTGGCCACCGCGCGCAACATCCCGCAGGCGAACGCCGCGCTGAAGCGGGGCGAGTGGCAGCGCAGCAAGTACACCGGTGTCGAGCTGAGCGAGAAGACGCTGGGCGTGGTCGGCCTCGGCCGCATCGGGGTGCTGGTGGCCCAGCGGATGTCGGCCTTCGGGATGAAGATCGTCGCGTACGACCCGTATGTGCAGCCCGCGCGCGCCGCGCAGATGGGCGTCAAGCTGCTCTCGCTGGACGAGCTGCTGGAGGTCTCGGACTTCATCACCGTCCACCTCCCCAAGACGCCGGAGACCATCGGTCTGATCGGTGACGAGGCGCTGCACAAGGTCAAGCCGGAGGTGCGGATCGTCAACGCCGCGCGGGGCGGGATCGTGGACGAGGCGGCGCTGGCCTCCGCGCTCAAGGAGGGCCGGGTCGCCGCCGCGGGCCTGGACGTCTTCGCCAAGGAGCCGTGCACCGACTCCCCGCTCTTCGAGTTCGACAACGTGGTGGCCACCCCGCACCTGGGCGCCTCCACCGGTGAGGCGCAGGAGAAGGCGGGCATCGCGGTGGCCCGCTCGGTGCGCCTGGCGCTCGCCGGCGAGCTGGTCCCGGACGCGGTCAACGTGCAGGGCGGGGTCATCGCCCAGGACGTCAAGCCCGGTCTGCCGCTGGCCGAGAAGCTGGGCCGGATCTTCACCGCCCTGGCGGGCGAGGTCGCGGTCCGGCTCGACGTCGAGGTGTACGGCGAGATCACCCAGCACGACGTCAAGGTGCTGGAACTCTCCGCGCTCAAGGGTGTGTTCGAGGACGTCGTCGACGAGACGGTCTCCTATGTGAACGCCCCGCTGTTCGCGCAGGAGCGCGGCGTCGAGGTGCGGCTGACCACCAGCTCGGAGTCGACCGAGCACCGCAACGTGGTGACCGTGCGCGGTACCCTCTCCGACGGCTCGGAGGTCTCGATCTCCGGCACGCTGGCCGGCCCCAAGCACCTGCAGAAGATCGTCGCGGTCGGCGAGTACGACGTCGACCTGGCGCTCGCCGACCACATGGCGTTCTTCCGCTACATCGACCGGCCGGGTGTGGTGGGCACGCTGGGCCGAATCCTGGGCGAGGCGCGCATCAACATCGCCGGCATGCAGGTCTCGCGGGCGACGATCGGCGGTGAGGCGGTGGTCGCGCTCACCGTCGACGACACCATCCCCGCCGGGGTGCTCGCCGAGATCGCCGACGAGATCGGTGCCACCTCCGCGCGGTCGGTGAACCTGGTCGACTGACCGTCGGCGTCCCTTTCTCCGGGCCCGGTCCCCGCTTCGGCGGGGGCCGGGCCCGTGGCGTTGGGCGGGCGGTCGGCGGGTGGGCGGTCGGCGGTCGGCGGTCGGCGGCGGTCGGTCGGCGGTGGGTGCGGGGGCGGCGGGTCGACCGGGGCGGCGAGTTTTTCATCATGTGTTGAATTAATGCCCGCCTCTCGCTACGCTGAGCCTCGAACGCTAAGTGGAGAAAATTTATCCACCTGCGCCCGCTCACTCACACCCTGCTTCAGTGATTCGGAAGGTGTGCCATGCGCGCCGACGCCCAGCGCAACCGCGAGCAGATCCTTCGCGCGGCCCGCGAGATCTTCGTCGACCAGGGGCCCGACGCCCCGCTGGACGAGATAGCCAGGCGGGCGGGGGTGGGGATCGCCACCCTGTACCGGCGCTTCCCCGAGCGCGACGACCTGATCCAGGCGGTGGCGCTCGACGTGTTCACCGCCCTCATCGCGGCCGCCCACGGCGCGCTCGCCGAGGAACCCGACCCGGCCGTGGGGCTGCGACGGTTCATGCACGCCGCCCTCGACCTGAAGGTCGGCTCGGTGATGCCCTCGCTGATGGGCCGGGTCGACGTCGACTCCATGGTCGACGCGGCCCGCGGTGACGCCGTCGAGCCGGTCCAGGAGATGCTGACCCGCGCCCAGCGGGACGGACTGATCCGCGAGGACGTCGTCTTCGGCGACATCGCCCTGGTGCTGACCCGGCTCAGCCGGCCGCTGCCGGGCGCTCGGATCCCGTTCGACGGCGACCTCGCCCATCGTCATCTGGACGTCTACATCGACGGCCTGCGCGCGCCGGGGGCCGAGCGGCCGAGGGACCCGTTGCCCGGGCCCGCCATCACCGGCGAGGAGTTCAAGCGGCTGCGGGAGCGCCTGGCCAAGGGCCCCGGGCCCGCCGCCGACCCCGACGCCGATCACGACCCCAGCGCCGGCCCGGCCGCCGGCCCCACCCACGCCTAAGCCCCCGCCCCTGTGTGAAAGGCACGGCCATGACCATGGAATCGCCCCATGTGACCAACCCCCGCCGTTGGCTGGCACTGGCCTTCATCGGCCTGGCACAGCTGATGATCGTCCTCGACATCACCATCGTGAACATCGCGTTGCCCTCGGCCCAGGCGGACCTCGGCATCTCCGACGGCGACCGGCAGTGGGTCATCACCGCCTACACCCTGGCCTTCGGCAGCCTGCTGCTGCTCGGCGGTCGCATCGCCGACTACACCGGACGCCGGCGGACCTTCGTCATCGGGCTGCTCGGCTTCGCCGGCGCCTCCGCGCTCGGCGGCGCCGCCTCCGGCTTCGGCATGCTGCTCGCCGCCCGTGCCCTCCAGGGCGCCTTCGCCGCGCTGCTCGCGCCCACGGCCCTCTCGCTGCTCGCGGTGAGCTTCACCGAGCCGCGCGAGCGCGCCAAGGCGTTCGGCGTCTTCGGCGCCATCGCGGGCGGCGGCGGCGCGCTCGGCCTGGTGCTGGGCGGGGCGTTGACCGAGTACCTGGACTGGCGCTGGTGCCTGTATGTGAACGTGCCGATCGCCGTCCTCGCCGTCTTCGGCTGGTACGTGCTTCCGGCCGACGCCCGCACCCCCGGCGCCGCCGCCCGTTTCGACATCCCCGGGGTGCTGCTCGCCGTCTCCGGCCTGGTGGCCGTCGTCTACGGATGCAGCGAGGCGGAGTCCGAGGGCTGGGGCTCGCTCGGAGCCAGCGGACTGCTCACCCTCGGCGCCGTGCTGCTGTTCGCGTTCGTCCTGGTCGAGCGGCGGGTGGCGCGGCCGCTGCTGCCGCTGCGGGTGGTCGCGGACCGCACCCGCGGCAGCGCGTACCTGGCCGTCGCGATGTCGGTGGTCGGCATGTTCGCGCTCTTCCTCTTCCTCACCTACTACATGCAGGTCGTCAAGGGCTACTCGGCGCTGGTCACCGGCGTGGCCTTCCTGCCGATGTCCTTCGCCGTGGTGGTGGGCGCGGCCGGCGTCGCCACCCGGCTGATCCCGAGGGTGCCACCGCGTGCCCTGATGGTGCCCGGGCTGCTCATCACCGCCCTCGGCGTCGGTCTGCTGATCCCGCTCGACGCCGGCAGCTCCTACGCGGGCGGCCTGCTGCCCTCGGAGATCCTCGTCGGCTTCGGCATGGGCCTGGTGATGGCCCCGGCGATGAACTACGCCACCCACGGCGTCCGGGCCGAGGAGGCCGGCGTCGCCTCGGCCACCGTCAACACCGCGCAGCAGATCGGCGGCTCGATCGGCACCGCGCTGCTCAACACCATCGCCACCAGCGCCACCACCGACTACCTGAGCTCGCGGATCGGGGAGCGGCGCGGGCCGGTGCCGAAGGACACCGTCAAGGCCGCGCTGGTCGAGGGCTACACGGAGGCGTTCGTCTGGGCCACGGTGATCCTGGTGGCCGCGGCCGGGGTGGTGGCGTTCCTGATGAACACCCCGCGTCCGCCCCGGGAGCAGGGCGTCGAGGACGCGCAGCCCGCCACGGCGCACTCTCTTTGAGGGCTCGCCGGTAGTGCGGGGCCGGCTACGGCGCGGTGGCGGCGTGGGCGATGCGCCGGGTCATCTCCTGGAGGCTCGCGTCCCGGCGCACCGGGGTGAAGGAGTACACCAGCTGCCGCGCCTGATCCACGGTGGAGAACAGACCGGAGGCGTAGCCGTACGTCTCTCCGGTCTTTCCCCACAGAGTGATGCCGTTCACCGTGGCCGTCTGCAGGCCCACGCCGTAGCGGGCGGCAGCGGAGGGATCACCCCACATCCGCACCTCCTCGGGCGGCAGGGTGAACAGCTCCCGCTGGAGCCGCGACGGCAGCAGCGCGCCGGAGAACAGCACCCGACCGAAGCGGTCCAGGTCGGCGGTGGAGGAGACCATCTCGCCCTCGCCCCAGGCGTCCGAGGGGTCGACGACGGCCATGTCGCGGAGGCTGCCGTCGGTCATCCGGAGGTAGCCGTGCACGTGCGGGCCGCGCATCCGGCGCTCATGGCCGGGGACCGAGGTGCCGCGCAGACCCAGCGGGCGCAGCAGTCGGGCGGAGATCTCCGCCCCGTACGGCCGGCCGGTCAGCTCCTCGACCATCAGGGCGGCCAGCACGTAGTTGACGCCGCGGTATTCCTGGGCCGTGCCGGGGGTGAACTTCAGCTCCGGCGCCCCGTGGGTCACCGTGGCCACGAGCCGCCGCGGGGTCCAGCGGTCGAAGCGGTGGTCGTAGACCCGCTCCGGGGTGCTGAGGTCCGGCAGGTCCGGGCCGTGCTCGGCGGGCAGCCCGCTGGTGTGGTTCAGCAGTTGACGCAGGGTGATACCGGGCCAGCGGGAGGGGAGCAGGCCGGGCAGCACCCGCTGGACGGTGGTGTCGAGGGTGAGCCGGCGCTCGGCGACGAGTTGGAGCGCGACGGTGGCCACGAAGACCTTGGTGATGCTGCCGATCCGCACCTTGTCACCCGCGCGGACGGGGCGCCCGCCGGGCAGTTCGGTGGCTCCGGAGGAGCCGTACCAGGACCCGGCCGAGCCGCTGATCCGCAGCTGGGCGGCGGTCACCACCGGGTGCTCCAGGTCGTCGATGGCGGACCGGAGGGCACCGGGCTTCAGCGGGGGGACGGGGGCCGGCTCCCGGCGCGGGGCGCCGACGGTGGCCGCGGTCGCGCGGCCGGCGGGCAGCCCCACGGCGGCCACCACGGTCCCGGCGGCGGCGGTGGCGAGCAGGGAGCGGCGGGACAGGCGTGTCGTCGTCATGACCTCCACCCTCACGGCGCGGCGCCCCAGGGCCATCCGGGGAGATCCCCGGACCGTCCCTGAGGCGTGCCGTAGGGGAGGCGCTCCGATCACTGAGTGAGCGTCAGGGGTGTGTTCTGCTCGGGGAGTTCGGCTCTGGCCGCCTCGGTGGGGCCGGTCTCCGGCCGCTCGGGGTCGGCGGACGGGGCGTCCGTCGGCCGGTCGCCGACGTTCCGCAGGGTGACCGTCGCCAGGACGGCCGCCGCGAGCAGCACCAGGGCGCCGGTCGCGGCGGCGAGCTGCATCCCGTGGGTGAAGGCCTCGCGCGCGGTGGTCAGGAGTGCCTCGCCGGCGCGGCCCGGCAGTCCGCCGGCCAGCACCGAGGCGTTGCCGAGGGTCTCGCGCACGGCGTCCAGGGTGTCGGCGGGAAGGCCCGCGGGGGCGGCCTCGGTGACGTCGTGCCGGTAGACCGCGTTGCCGACACTGCCGAGGGCGGCCATGCCGAGCGCGCCGCCGAACTCCTGGCCGGTCTCCAGCAGCGAGGCCGCCGACCCGGCCGTCCGGGGCGGGGTGATGCCCAGCGCCAGGTCGGTGACGGTCGACATCACGGTGACGATGCCGGCGGCGCTGACGCCGCAGCCGAGCAGCACGGTCCACAGCGAGTCCGTGTCGGCCAGGGTCAGCACCCCGAGCCCGACGGCCGCCAGCACGAAGCCTCCGGCGACGACGTGGGCGCGCCGTACACCGCGCTGGACGAGCATGGTGGCCACCGGCGCGGCGCAGCCGATGAGGAGGGAGGGGGCCAGGCTCCACAGGGCGGCCTCCAGCGGGCTCTGGCCGAGCACCGACTGCAGGTACTGCGTGGTGAAGTAGGTGGAGCCCATCATGGCGAACATCGCGACGGCGTTGAGGGCGGCCGCGGAGCCGAAGCCGCGGTTGCGGAAGAGGGCGGGGTTGATCATCGGGTCGCGCCGGGTGAGCTGGCGGCGGACGAAGAGCAGTCCGAGGACGAGCCCGGCGCCGATGGCGAGGGCGGGGGTGGTCGCGAAGCCGTCGGCCGCGATCTTCTTCAGTCCGTAGATCACGGGGAGCACGGCGCCCATCGAGAGGGGCACGCTGGGCAGGTCGAAGCGTCCGGGCGCCGGGTCCTTGAACTCCGGGACCAGGATCGGCGCCAGCACCAGCAGCAGCACCATCGCCGGGACGTTGATCAGGAAGATCGAGCCCCACCAGAAGTGGCTGAGCATGACGCCGCTCAGCACCGAGCCGAGCGCGACGCCCGCCGTCATGACGCCCGACCAGATGCCGACGGCGGCGGCCCGCTGTCCGGGGTCCTGGAAGAGGTTGCGCACCAGCGCCATCGTCGAGGGCATCAGGGTGGCTCCGCCGATGCCCAACAGCGCGCGGGCGGCGATGAGCATCTCCGCGCTCTGCGCGTAGGCCGCGGCGACCGACGCGGCGCCGAAGGCGGCGGCACCGAGCAGCAGCAGCTTGCGGCGGCCGATCCGGTCGCCGAGCGAGCCCATGGTGATCAGCAGGCCGGCCAGCGCGAAGGCGTAGATGTCGAAGATCCACAGCTGTTGGGTGCCGCTGAGGTCCAGCTCGCGGCTGATCGCCGGAATGGCGAAATACAGGACCGACACGTCCATGGAGACCAGCAGCAGCGGAAGCATCAGGACCACGAAGGCGGTCCACTCCCGGCGGCCGGCGCGCCGCGGGGAGTTGAGGGAGGGCGTCGTCATGTCGAGGACTATACGGCTGTATTAAACGCCTGTCTAGAACGCTTGTATAAGACGGCTGTATGGCCGCGGGGTAGGGTGAGTCCATGGGACATCGCGAGGATCTGTTGCAGGGCGCCAAGCGCTGCCTGCTGGAGAAGGGGTGGTCGCGCACGACCGCGCGCGACATCGTGGCCGCCTCGGGCGCCAACCTGGCCTCCATCGGCTACCACTACGGCTCCAAGGACGCCCTGATGCGGGAGGCGCTGTTCTCCGCCATGGGCGACTGGGGCGACGAGCTGGCCGCGATGTTGAAGGACGAAGTCCCCGGGGACGCGACGGCGTTGGAGCGCTTCGCGTCGAGCTGGACGCGGGTGCGCGCGCTCTTCGACCGGCATCGGGGGCTGTGGATGGCCCAGCTGGAGGCCATCCTCCAGGCGGAGCGGGACCCGGAGCTGCGGGCGGCGTTCGGCCGCGCCCAACCGGAGGGGCGCGAGGGGCTGGTGGCGCTGTTCCACGGCATCGACGACAGCGAGGTCGACCCGGACTCCGCGAAGATCCTCGGCTCGTTCTATATGACGCTGGTGAGCGGGATGGTCGTGCAGATGGCGTTGGACGACGAGCTCACGCCCGGCGGGGAGCAGTTGGCCGAGGCGATGCGCCGCCTGGTGACGGGGGAGTGACCCCGCGGCGGGGCGGGGGTCCGGCCGTCGATCGGGTGCGTGCCGCCGGAGCGACCGGCGCCGCGACGGGCGCCGCCGGCTCGGGCGCGCCGGGGGTTTGACCCTGTCCCGGGGGCAACCCCCATCGTGCGGTGCACCGGGCGAGGTGCCCGGGACGGAGGAGAGCTACCCGTGGAGTATCTGAGCATCGGCGCGTTCGCGCGCGAGTCGCGGCTTTCACCGAAGGCGCTGCGCCTGTACGACCGGCTGGGCCTGCTGGTGCCCGACCACGTCGACCCGGCCACCGGCTACCGCTGGTACCGCGCCGACCAGGTCGGGCGGGCCCGGCTGGTGGCGCTGCTGCGCCGGCTGGACATGCCGCTCGCGCGGATCGCGACCGTGCTGGAGCTCCCCGGGTCGAAGGCCGCGGACGAGGTGGCGGCCTTCTGGGCCGAGATCGAGGAGCACATGGTCGGCCGGCGCGCCCTGGCGGCGCACCTCCGTGCACGCCTGTCAGGCAGGAGGCCAGACATGTACGACGTCACCACCCGCGAGGTCCCGGAGCAGACCGTCCTCGCGCTGCGCAAGCACCTGTTGAGCGACGATCTGCCCGCCTGGATCGGCTCCTCGCTCGATCGGTTGGAGAAGGCCGCCGAGGAGGAGTGCGGCGGCGTCGCCGGGCACCCGTTCGTCGTGTACCACGCGGACGTCAGCGACGAGAGCGACGGCCCGGCGGAGGCGTGCGTCCCGGTGGCCGACCCGGAGGCGGCCCGCGTCTACGCCGCCGCGCACCGCACGATCGAGGTGCGCGTCGAGCCGGCCCACCGCCAGGCGTACACCCGGCTGACCAAGGGCCAGGTCGTCTATCCGCAGATCCTCTCCGCCTACGAGGCGGTCGAGGGCTGGATCGCCGACCAGGGGCTGAGCGAGGGCGCCCCCTGCCGCGAGGTCTACTTCGCCGACTGGCCCTCGGCCGGGCCCTCCGACGAGGTGTGCGACATCGCCTACCCGATCGGCTGAGGTCGGCGGTCGCGCCACCGGCTCACCGGCGCGGCTCGTACGGGCTGTGCATCGTGAGCCAGCGGATCTCCAGGTCGCGCTCCAGGTACTCCATCCGGCGCTGCCAGAAGTCCTGGAGGTGCGGCAGGGCCAGGTGCGCGTCGAGGTCCTCCTTGGAGCGCCACGCCTCGTAGAACACGAAGACGCCGGGCTCGTCCCGGTCCTCGTGGAAGTGGTACTCCAGGCAGCCCTCCTCCGCCCGGGTCGGCTCCACGAACGACAGGAGCAGCTCCCTGAGTTCGGCCGCGCGCTCCGGCTTGGGGCGGGCGATGCCGACGAGGGTGTACGGGGCGGTGGGGGACATGGGAGGCTCCCGGGAGATAGGTACGAATGATCTCGTACCTAGGACCGTAGTGGCGGCGGTAGGTACGGCGCAAGTCGTACCTACCGCCGTCGGGGCGCCGCACGGCCGGTCGAACCCCGCGCGCGGTGTGGCCGACCGCGACGCGGCCCTCTGGCGCGGATCGAGGAGATCCCTACCCTTGGTCGAGCGACACCGAAGATCGTGAGTTCCTCCACCGCGAGTACGTCCCGCACCAGGAGTACGTCGAGTACGAGGGAGAGAGCATGACGCGTACGTCGCTCCGCCTGCTGACCACCGTCGCCCTGGCGGCGCTGGCCGTGGGCACCGTGCCCCGGGCCGGCGCGGCCGAGTCGCCCGAAGCCCCGCTGAACTGGGTCGCGTTGGGGGACTCGTACACCGCGGGCGTGATCCCGCCCACCGGCGCGGAGCTCGACCCGGAGGGCGCGCACACCGGATGCGCCCGCACCGAGGGCTCCTACCCCCGACTCGTGGCCGGGGCGTGGGGCGGGCGGGTCCGGCTGACCGACGTGGCCTGCAACAACGCCATGCTGGCGGAGATCGCCCACCAGGGCCAGGTGCCGCTCGGCTCGCCGCGGGACTATCTGGAGGGCAGGACCTTCAAGGCCGTCGCCCCGCAACTGGCGGCCGTCGACGAGGACACCGACCTGGTGACCGTCGGCATGGGCGGCAAGGACTCCGGCTTCGGCGAGGTCGTCTACGCCTGCGCGATGCAGGAGCCGCCGCGCGCGTCCGACGGTTCGCCGGTCCCCTGCGAGGAGCGGACGCGGGAGCTGGTCGAGGCCCGACTGGCCTCGGCGGTCCGGGAGTACGACGACATGCTGCGCCGGATCCATCGCAAGGCGCCGCACGCGAAGATCCTCACCGTCGGCTACCCGTCGATCGTCCCGGCGGACGCCTCCCGCTGCACGGTCGGCGACCAGACGCAGTTCGGCCACATGAGCCGCGCGGACCTGGAGTGGCTGCGGGACGGGGTGCTCGACCCGATCAACCGCGTCATCGAGCGGCAGACCGCCCGGCACCACCGGTACGCCGCCTATGTGGACACCCACCACTCCAGTCGGGGCGCGGACGTGTGCGCCGGCCGGTGGCGCTGGGTGGAGGGGCTCACCGCGCCCGGCTACCCCTACCCGGACAACGTCGCCAATGTGCTGCCCAACGCCTTCGGGCAGGCGAACACCGCCCGCGCCGTGCTGCGGGCGATGCACCGGGAGCTCTGAGCCGCGGCCCGGGACACGACGGAGGCCCGCCCCGGCGTTCGACGCGCCAGGGCGGGCCCTTCTCGTCCACGGCCCGGTGGGGGCCGTCGGCCGTCCACGGGGCCTCGGGCGTCACTCGCCCAGACGGTGCATCCAGCCGTGGGTGTCCTCGACGGCGCCGGTCTGGATGTCCAGCAGTGCCTTGCGCAGCCGCATGGTGACCTCACCCGGCCGGCCGTCGCCCACGGTCCAGCTCGCGCTGGTGGACTTGACCGAGCCGACCGGGGTGATGACCGCGGCGGTGCCGCAGGCGAACACCTCGGTGAGCGAGCCGTCCTCGGTACCGCGCTTCCAGTCCTCCACCGAGAGCCGCCCCTCGGAGACCTCGTAGCCGAGGTCGGCGGCGATCTCCAGCAGCGAGGCGCGGGTGATGCCGGGCAGCAGCGAGCCGGTCAGCTCGGGCGTCACGATGCGGTTCCCGTACACGAAGTACAGGTTCATGCCGCCCATCTCCTCGATCCAGCGGCGCTCGATCGCGTCCAGCCAGACCACTTGGTCGCAGCCGTGGTCGGCGGCCTGGGCCTGGGCCACCAGGGAGGCGGCGTAGTTGCCGCCCGCCTTCGCCGCGCCGGTGCCGCCGGGGCAGGCGCGCACGTACTCCTCGGAGAGCCAGACCGAGACCGGCTTCACACCGCCGGGGAAGTAGGCGCCGGCCGGGGAGGCGATCACCACGAAGAGGTACTCGTTCGAGGGGCGCACGCCCAGCCCCACCTCGGTCGCGAACATGAACGGCCGCAGGTAGAGGGACTGCTCACCGTTGCCGGGGACCCACGCCTTGTCCTGGTTGACGAGCGCGTCACAGGCCGCGATGAAGGTCTCCACCGGCAGTTCGGGCATCGCGAGCCGGCGCGCGGAGTCCTGGAAGCGACGGGCGTTGGCGTCCGGGCGGAAGGTGGCCACCCCGCCGTCCGGCTGCCGGTACGCCTTGAGCCCCTCGAAGATGGTCTGGGCGTAGTGCAGCGTCATGTTGGCGGGGTCGAGCGGCAGCGGGGCGTACGGCACGAGCTGGGCGTCGTGCCACCCCAGCCCCTCCGTCCACTTGATCGTCACCATGTGGTCGGTGAAGTGGCGGCCGAAGCCGGGGTTGGCCAGGATCTGCTCCCGCTCCGCGTCGGAGAGCGGCTGTGGGGAGGGCTTGAGCGCGATCGAGGTCGTCGTCATGGGTTCCGTGTCCTTCACCTTAGTCGTGGCGGACCGCACCCGGCACCGGCGGCATCACCGGTTGCTAGGACGTCCGAGCATCCCCTCGGCGAAGCGGCCCCACATTCGATTATCACTCCCGTGGGGCGCTTGGGATCCCCCCGGGATCAGCCGGATACCCGGGCCGCCAGCGCGTCACCGATCTGGTCGGTGGTCCGCGGGGCGGCCGCGTCCCGCTCCGCGAGGTCGGCCGCCACGGCCTCCTCGATGCGGGCGGCCTCGGCGGTGTAGCCGAGGTGCCGGAGGAGCAGGGCGACGGAGAGCACGGTCGCGGTCGGGTCGGCCTTGCCGGTGCCCGCGATGTCCGGGGCGGAGCCGTGCACCGGCTCGAACATCGACGGGAAGGCGCCGGTCGGGTTGATGTTGCCGGAGGCGGCGAGCCCGATGCCACCGGTCACGGCCGCGGCCAGGTCGGTGAGGATGTCGCCGAAGAGGTTGTCGGTGACGATCACGTCGAACCGCTCCGGCTGGGTGACGAAGAAGATCGTCGCGGCGTCGACGTGCAGATAGTCGGTGGTGACGTCCGGGTACTCCCGCCCCACCGCGTCGAAGATCCGCTTCCACAGGTGGCCGGCGTGCACCAGCACGTTGTTCTTGTGGACCAGGGTGAGCTTCTTACGCGGCCGGGCGTCGGCCCGCTCGTAGGCGTCGCGGACCACCCGCTCCACCCCGTAGGCGGTGTTCAGGCTGGTCTCGGTGGCCACCTCGGCGGGGGTGCCGGTGCGCAGCGAGCCGCCGTTGCCGACATACGGGCCCTCGGTGCCCTCGCGGACCACGACGAAGTCGATGTCGGGGCGGCCGGCGAGCGGGGTGGCGGTGTTGGGGAAGAGCTTGGACGGCCGCAGGTTGACGTAGTGGTCGAAGGCGAAGCGCAGCTTGAGCAGCAGCCCGCGCTCCAGCACCCCCGAGGGCACCGACGGGTCGCCGATGGCGCCCAGCA
Source organism: Streptomyces sp. SAJ15 (assembly GCF_007595705.1). Classification (GTDB taxonomy): domain Bacteria; phylum Actinomycetota; class Actinomycetes; order Streptomycetales; family Streptomycetaceae; genus Streptomyces. The sequence goes on from NZ_NISY01000001.1 coordinate 1,090,275, forward strand.
GGATGGCGTCGTGCTGCTTGAGGGAGTCCAGTTCGGCGTCCGGGAGGGTCTCTCCGGTGGCGTGCCAGCGCCGGGCCCCGAGGTCGTACTCCCGGGTCTCCAGCTTCACGTCCTGGGGAAGCACGGCGGTGAGGACCTTCAGGCCCTGGGCCACCACTTCCTGGCCGATACCGTCACCGGGGATCACTGCGAGGCGAATGCTGCGAGACATACCGGGACCCTACTCCCCGTCCCAGTGATTGACACGCATCGTCCGCCATACGGACAGTCGGTCGAGGCGTGGACGGCCGACGCGGCCCCGTACGGGCTCCGTTCACCCGCCGTACGGCTGGAGGTCGGCGGCCCCTGGGACCTTTCGACGCATGGACACACCACGCACCGGCATCCCCCGGCAGCTCGCCGACCGCATGTCGATGGCCGAGCAGCACGCCTATCTGCGCGCCCGGTTCTCCCGCCGGCGGGTGCTGCGCACCGGTGCGGCCGGAGCGGGCGCCATGGCCGGCGCGGTGGCGCTGGGCGGGGCCGCGTGCGGCGCGGAGCGGCCGGCCGCCGCCCCGACACGCGTCACCTCCGCCGCGGCGGGCCGGGTCGACGGCTCGCTGGTGGCCCCGTTCGGGCGCCACCTGGCGTTCGGCGCCGATCCCCGCACCCAGATGCGGATCTCCTGGCAGGTGCCCCTGGCGGTGCGGAAGCCCTACGTGCGCGTCGGCCTCAAGCCCTGGGAGCTGAGCCGCAAGATCGAGGCGGAGGTGCGGCGGCTGCACACCCCGCCGCTCAGCGACCGGCTCCCGCCGGTGGAGCAGTACTACCTGCACGCCGCGCTGGACGGGCTGCGCCCGGGCGTCACCTACTACTACGGCGTCGGCCACGACGGCTTCGACCCGGCCGACCCGCACCGCCTCTCCACCCTCGGCACCTTCCGCACCGCCCCCGCCCAGGCCGAGAGGTTCGTCTTCACCGCCTTCGGCGACCAGGGCATCAGCTATGACGCGCTCGCCAACGACCAGCTGATCCTGGGCCAGAACCCGTCCTTCCATCTGCACGCCGGCGACATCTGCTACGCGGACTCCTCCGGTCAGGGCGAGACCGACGACACCTATGACGCGCGGCTCTGGGACCAGTTCCTGGCACAGACCGAGTCGGTGGCCGCACGGGTCCCGTGGATGGTCACGACCGGCAACCACGACATGGAGGCGTGGTACTCCCCGGACGGCTACGGCGGTCAGCTGGCCCGCTGGTCACTGCCCGAGAACGGCCCCGACCCGCGCACGGCACCCGGCGTCTACTCCTTCGTCTACGGAAACCTGGCCGTGGTGGCGCTGGACGCCAACGACGTCTCGTACGAGATCCCCGCCAACCGGGGGTACACCCAGGGCCGGCAGACCCGCTGGCTGGACCGCCGGCTGGGGGAGCTGCGGAAGGCCCCCGGCATCGACTTCGTCGTGGTCTTCTTCCACCACTGCGCCTACTCCACCACCAGCGCGCACGCCTCGGACGGCGGCGTCCGCGACGCCTGGGTGCCGCTCTTCGAGAAACACCGGGTGGACCTGGTGGTCAACGGACACAACCACGTCTACGAGCGGACCGACGCCATTCGGCGTGGCGGGGAGTCCCGTCCGGTGCCGATCGGCGGGGAGACCGACCCCACGCGCGACGGGATCGTCTACGCCACCGCGGGCGGCGCCGGCGCCCGGCTGTACTCCTTCCCGGTCCCCGACAGCTATGAGGGACACGAGAAGGACCTGGACCACGTGGACACCTACCACTGGACCAGGGGTCGGCAGAAGAGCCCGGAACAGGTGGAGTGGTCGCGGGTCCGCTACACCGGCTTCTCGTTCCTCGCGGTGGAGGTCGATCCGGGCGGGCGCGCGCCGCGGATGAGGGTCACCACGCTGGCGGAGTCGGGCGAGCGGGTCGACCACTTCACGATCACCCGCCCGCGCCGCACCCGACCTCAGTGACCGGTGGAGCCGCCGTTGTCGCGGCGGTCGAGCGCCCGCTGCAGCGCGGCGGCGGCGTTCTTCCGGTCGGCGTCGAGGTGGTCGGTCTTGCGGCGGACGGTGTGGCGGGCGCGGCGGACGGCGGTCTCGGCCATGGTCACGGTCTCCTCTTGCTGTTGAGAGCCCCGAGAAAGTGGACATGAAGCCGTGAGGGGCGGGGGCCGGGGTGCGGCAGGGGTCACCTGCGCCCGCACCGGGCCGCATCCGCCGTCGCTGGATGGAGCGACATGTTCGGCTTCCACCAACGTAAGCCAGCGGAGCCGGGCTGTCTGCACAATTAGTCGGACGTCCTACTATCTGAGACGCGGAGTTCCGCCAGGGGCGCGGCCGGACGCGGCGCCCCGGTCGGGTGGCGGCCCGCGGGGGCGGATGCGCCCAGGGTCCTGATCTGTGCCGCACGGCTCGGCTGTCCGGGTGGCTCGCCCGTCCGGGGCGCCGCGGCCGGAGGGCTGGGTGGCAGGGTGGCCGGGCGGCTCGGAGCGTGTCGTTGTCGCGGGTCCCGCGCGGCCCCCGGCGAGCGCGCCGACGAGCGCCCCCCGAGTGCCCTCGACGCGTGCCCGAAGACGCGCGGAGTGCCGCCTTCCCACCCTGGCGCGAGCGCGCCGGGTGCCTCGGCTGACGCCCCGCCAACCGCCATCTCGGCTTGACCGATGACGGCCCGTTGTGCGCCCGGCCCGGTTCCCAGGTCACGGGCGGGTTACGGGCGGTCCGCCGACACCCGCTCAGTCACCGTACAAATCCCCCTACTTCCGTCATGACGGGCGTGGCGCGCCCGGCGTGCTAAGCCGTGAATAAGTTCACAAGTGATCGTTTCAGCTCGGTATTCCGGCCGTTCATGACGCAGTATCCATAACCGTTGTTCAGTCCCCGTCATCCCGACGGGGCGATCCGGACGGACGCCGAGTCCTGCCACCGCCCGGATCCACGCTCGGAAACCACGAGTTCGGCAGGAGCGGGAGACCCAAGCACGACGGGCCACGAAACCGGTGGCCCTTGGGGTGAAGCCACGTATGTGGCCGGGCAACTTCGCCAGCCCGAACCCGACAGGTCATCTTTCGTAGGCGGATGACGAAGGGCTCTTGCATGTCCACGCGTTCTCCGCGTACTCGCATACCCGCGCTCATCTCCAAGGCCGGGGCGACCTGTGCCCTGACCACCGCGGCTGTCGCCGCGACCGCCCTCGTGCCCGTCATGTCGGCCGAGGCCCAGGCTGCCACCCAGGCCAAGCCGGCACCGGCCAAGACGGCGTTGAAGGTCGCCGCCTCGAAGAAGGGGGCTCCCTACCGCTGGGGCGCCACGGGGCCGAACGCCTTCGACTGCTCGGGGCTGACCCAGTACTCGTACAAGAAGGCGGGCAAGAAGCTGCCGCGCACGGCGGCTTCGCAGTACAACAAGACCCGGCATATCTCCAGGGGCTCCCGCAAGGCGGGTGACCTGGTGTTCTTCCACTCCGGCTCGAACGTCTACCACGTGGGCATCTACGCCGGTCAGGGCAAGATCTGGCACTCTCCGAAGCCCGGCAAGTCGGTGCGGCTGGAGAAGATCTGGACCAGCCAGGTCTGGTACGGCCGGGTCAGGTAGGCCGAGGAGGTCAGGTCAGACGGACATCTCCCTTGCGGTGCGGCGGCGCCGCAATGGAAACCGCCCCCCTGCCGGTGTGAGGACCGGCAGGGGGGCGGTGTCTTGGGACGGACGCGCCGTCAGCCCGTCGGGGCTCAGCCCATGTGCGGGTAGCGGTAGTCCGTCGGCGGGACCAGCGTCTCCTTGATGGCGCGGGTCAGCGTCCAGCGCATCAGGTTCTGCGGGGCGCCCGCCTTGTCGTTGGTGCCGGAGGCGCGGCCGCCGCCGAAGGGCTGCTGGCCGACGACGGCGCCGGTCGACTTGTCGTTGATGTAGAAGTTGCCCGCGGCGAAGCGGAGCTTCTCCATCGTGTACGCGGCGGCGGCGCGGTCGTTGGCGATGACCGCGCCGGTCAGGGCGTAGTCCGAGACCGACTCCATCTGGGTCAGCATCTCGTCGTACTTCTCGTCCGAGCTGTCGTCGTACACGTACACCGCGAGGATCGGGCCGAAGTACTCGGCCTTGAAGACCTCGTTCTCCGGGTCCGTGCACTCGATGACGGTCGGGCGCACGAAGTAGCCCACCGAGTCGTCGTAGCTGCCGCCGGCGATGATCGTGCAGCTCGGGTCGGCGGCGGCGCGGTCGATCGCGGCCTTGTTCTTGGCGAAGGCGCGGTCGTCGATGACGGCACCGATGAAGTTCGACAGATCGGTGACGTCACCCATGGTGATGCCGTCGACCTCGGCCGCGAACTCCTCCTTGAAGCCGTCGTTCCAGATGGAGGCCGGGATGTACGCGCGCGAGGACGCGGAGCACTTCTGGCCCTGGAACTCGAAGGAGCCGCGGGTCAGCGCGGTCTTCAGCGCGGCGCGGTCGGCGCTCGGGTGCGCCACCACGAAGTCCTTGCCGCCCGTCTCGCCGACGATGCGCGGGTAGGAGCGGTACTTCTCGATGTTGTTGCCGACCGTCTTCCACAGGTGCTGGAAGGTCTTGGTCGAGCCGGTGAAGTGGATGCCCGCCAGGTCGCGGTGGTTCAGGGCCACCTCGGAGACGGCCAGGCCGTCGCCCGTCACCAGGTTGATGACGCCCTTCGGCAGGCCGGCCTCCTCCAGGAGCTGCATGAGCAGCACGGCGGAGTGCGTCTGCGTCGGGGACGGCTTCCACACGACCACGTTGCCCATCAGGGCCGGGGCGGTCGGCAGGTTGCCCGCGATCGCGGTGAAGTTGAAGGGGGTGATCGCGTAGACGAAGCCCTCCAGCGGGCGGTGGTCCATGCGGTTCCACACGCCCGGCGCGTTGGCCGGGGGCTGCTCGGCCAGGATCTGGCGGGCGTACGCGACGTTGAAGCGCCAGAAGTCGACGAGCTCGCAGGGGGTGTCGATCTCGGCCTGCTGGGCGGTCTTGGACTGGCCCAGCATGGTCGAGGCGGCCATCGTCTCGCGCCAGGGGCCGGCCAGCAGCTCGGCGGCGCGCAGGATGATCGCCGCGCGGTCGTCGAAGGAGGTCGCGCGCCAGGCCGGGGCGGCGGCCAGGGCGGCGTCGACGGCGTCCCGGGCGTCGGCCTCGGTGGCGTTGGCGTAGGTACCGAGCACCGCGGAGTGGTTGTGCGGCTGCACCACGTCGAAGCGCTCACCGCCGCCCATCCGCTTCACGCCGCCGATGGTCATCGGCAGCTCGATCGGGTTCTGGCCCAGCTCCTTGAGCTTGGTTTCCAGGCGGGCGCGCTCCGGGGTACCGGGGGCGTAGGTGTGCACCGGCTCGTTGACCGGCACGGGGACCTGGGTCACAGCGTCCATGGTGGCCGTTGTCTCCTTCGATCGAGGGATGTGCGAGGGGGCGGGGTGTCGGCGGCTGGCGAGTGCGGGCGGTCGGCCGCGGCTGACCAGCGAGTGCAGGAAGGCCGCTGTTCCCGGGGGACGACCCCCGGACCCCCAGCCGGCCTGCCCGCTGCTCACCGTCGTCAGCCGCGGCTGACCAGCGAGCGCAGGAAGGCTGCAGTTCCCGGGGGGCGACCCCCGGACCCCCAGCCGGCCTGCCCGCTGCTCACCGTCGTCAGCCGCGGCTGACCAGGGAGCGCAGGAAGAACACGAGGTTCGCGGGGCGCTCCGCGAGGCGGCGCATGAAGTATCCATACCAGTCTGTTCCATACGGGATGTAAATCCGCATACGGTGACCTTCCGATACGAGTCGCTGCTGCTCGGCCTCGCGGATGCCGTACAGCATCTGGAACTCGTACTCGTCGAGCTTGCGCCCGTACTGGCTGCCGAGCTCCTGCGCGATGGCGACCATGCGCGGGTCGTGCGAGCCGATCATGGGGTAGCCGTCGCCGGCCATCAGGATCTTCAGGCAGCGGACGTACGCCTTGTCGACCTCGTGCTTGTCCTGGAAGGCGACGCTCGCGGGCTCCTTGTACGCGCCCTTGACCAGGCGCACGCGGGAGCCTTCCCCGGCGAGCGCGTGGCAGTCCTCCTCGGTGCGGAACAGGTAGGACTGCACGACGGCGCCGGTCTGCGGGAAGCGCTTCCGCAGCTCGGCCAGGATGGCCAGGGTGGAGTCGACCGTGGTGTGGTCCTCCATGTCCAGGGTGACCGTGGTGCCGATCTCGGCGGCGGCCTCGACGACGGGCGTCACGTTCTTCAGGGCCAGCTCGTGGCCGCCCGGCAGCGCCTGGCCGAAGGCGGAGAGCTTGACGGACATCTCGGCCTTGGCGCCCAGCTCCAGCGGGGCGAGGGCCTCGGTGAGCGCGAGGTAGGCGTCGCGGTTGCGCAGCGCCTCGGCGGGGTCGGTGATGTCCTCGCCCAGGTGGTCGAGGGTGACCTCCATGCCGCGGTCGGCCAGCGACCGTACGGCGTTCATGGACTCGTCCAGCCGCTCACCGGCGACGAAGCGGTCCACCACGGGGCGGGTGACCGGCGTGGCCGAGACGATACGGCGGATGGCGTCGCTGCGCGAGGCGGCGAGCAGCACGGGACCCAGCACGGGGCACCTCCATGGACGGTTCTTCGGGGGTTGCCGCGGCCACGGCATACACGTGGGTCGCGGCGGCAAGGTGAGCCACCGTGAAACATAAGGATCCCGCCAGACGACGACCATCGACAGCTGTCGGGCATTCGTGGCCGAGATCTCAGACAGATGTATGACAATGGGGACCGGGCGCTTCACTCGGGTGCGTCCCTCGCCGGGTGGCGCCGACGGGGCGCGGAGCGCCGGAGGAGAGCGCCGGAGGAGTGGAAGGGAGCGGCACGGCCGATGCGCGGCGACTACCAGCAGCTCGTGGACGAGATCTCGGCCGTGCTCGGCGCGCCCGCCACCCTGGAGGACCGCGACTTCGCCCTGATCGCCTTCGGGGCGCACGACAGCGGCGACATCGGTGAGCTGGCGCTTGACCCGGTGCGCACCCGCTCGATCCTCCAGCGGCGCTCCACGGCGGCGGTGCGGACCTGGTTCGAGGGGTTCGGCATCGCCCGGGCCCAGGCGCCGCTGAGGATCCCGCCGGACCCGGCGGCCGGGGTCTTCATGGGCCGCATCTGCCTCCCCGCCCGCCACCAGGGCGTGGTGCGCGGCTATGTCTGGCTGCTGGACGACGGCCATCTGGCCGATCTGGAGCTGGGCGGCCGCGGCACCCCGCCGGACCCGCGGCTGGCCCAGGCCATGGAGACCGCCGCGCGCATCGGGGCGCTGCTGGCCGCCGAGGCGCGGGCCGGCGCGGAGCTCGGCGAGCTGCTCCGGGAGCTGCTGACCGGTCCGCCCGGCGGCCGGGACATGGCGCGGGCGGGGCTGCGCGGCGCGCTGCGCGTCACGGCGGACGGCCCGCTGGCCCTGGTCGCGGTGCTGCCCTGGGCCACCGGCGAGGACGGCGACGCCTCCCCGTCTCCGAACATCCCCGGCGTCGTCGCCGTGGCCCCCGTTCCCCCGTCCGGCGTGGCGAGCCCCTCCGGCGCCGCGGGCGCCTCGGGCGGTGACGGCTGCCTCGCCGCGCTGGTCAGGCTGCGCACCGGAACCGCCGTGGACCCGGCCCGCACCGCGGCCGAGCGGCTGCTGAGCTCACCCCGCGCGGACGCGGTCGGGGGCGGCGGCCCGGCCCCCGAGCCCCGGTTCTCGGGCGCCCCCGCCCCCGGCAACCCGAGCTCCGGAGCCCCGGCCTCGGGGTCCCCGGCCCCTGCCGACGGCCGTGGACGCGGCTTCGCGGGGAACGCCGGCTCCGCCGCGGCGGCCCGCGGTCGGACCGGCGTAGGCGGCGACGCGGCGGCGACCGGCCGTGGCACCGCGGCGGGTCGCGCCAAGGTCACCGTGGCGGAGGGGCGGGCCGTGGCCGGGGTGAGCGATCCGCGCCGCGGGCTGGACGAGCTCCCCGCCGCCTGGTGGGAGGCGCTGGCCGCCGCGCACGCCGCGCGGGCCGAACCACGGCTGGGCCCGGTGGCCTCATGGGCGGACGTCGGCCCGTACCGGCTGCTGTCCCACCTGCCCGCGACCGGCCCGGACCCCGCCGTACGCCCCCTCCTGGAGCGCGCCCACACCGAACTGGCCCGCACCGCCGAGGCGTTCCTGGACTGCGCCGGTCAGGCCGGCCGTACCGCCCAGGCCCTGGGCATCCACCGGCAGACCCTCTACTACCGGCTCTCCCGCGTCGAGCAGCTCACCGGCCTGGACCTCGACGACGGGGAACACCGGCTGCTGCTCCACATGGCCCTCAAGGCGGCCCGACTGCGCTGAGCGACGCCGACGACACCCGGGACGTCTACGTCAGCCGCTGACAGCGCCCGGAGGCGAACCGGGCCAAAAGACGCGAGCGCCCAGAATCTGAGACAGCGTGCGGCGCGGGGGTGGTGGTGTGCCAGACTGCCCCCGTGCTCTCGTTCGCCATGATTATTGGCAGCAGGCGCGCCGGTCCGCAGTGACCGCCCCGTACCACCACCATCCGGTACGGCGCGGCCACCGTGCCCCCAGACCCGCGCGCAGACCTCTCGCACCCGCGAGAGGTTTTTTCGTTTCCCGGCCGACCCCGTCGGGGACGCGGAGCGCGAGGGATCATAGGAGGGCGCGGAGCCGGTTATTCCGGTAGACCGAGACCTCAGGAGTCCAGACAGCATGAGCGACGCAGCGAATACCCCGTGGGGCGACGACAGCTTCCACGTCTTCGACACCACCCTGCGCGACGGCGCGCAGCGCGAGGGCATCAACCTCACCGTCGCGGACAAGCTGACCATCGCCCGGCACCTGGACGACTTCGGTGTCGGCTTCATCGAGGGCGGCTGGCCGGGCGCCAACCCCCGCGACACCGAGTTCTTCGCCCGGGCGCGCCAGGAGATCGACTTCAGGCACGCGCGGCTGGTCGCGTTCGGCGCCACCCGGCGGGCCGGGGTGCGGGCGGCGGACGACCCCCAGGTGGCGGCGCTACTGGAGTCCGGCGCCCCGGTGATCACGCTGGTGGCCAAGTCGCATGACCGCCATGTGGAGCTGGCGCTGCGCACCACGCTGGAGGAGAACCTGGCGATGGTGGCGGACACCGTGTCCTACCTGCGGGAGCAGGGCCGCCGCGTCTTCGTCGACTGTGAGCACTTCTTCGACGGCTACCGCGCCAACCCGGACTACGCGAAGCGGGTCGTCACCACCGCCCACGAGGCCGGCGCCGACGTGGTGGTGCTCTGCGACACCAACGGCGGAATGCTGCCGGCCCAGGTGCAGGCGGTCGTGGCCACCGTGCTCGCCGACAACGGGGCCCGGCTGGGCATCCACGCCCAGGACGACACCGGCTGCGCGGTCGCCAACACCCTCGCCGCCGTGGACGCGGGCGCCACCCATGTGCAGTGCACCGCCAACGGCTACGGCGAGCGGGTCGGCAACGCCAACCTCTTCCCGGTCGTCGCGGCCCTGGAGCTGAAGTACGGCCGCAGGGTGCTGCCCGAGGGCTCGCTGGCCGAGATGACCCGGATCTCGCACGCCATCGCCGAGGTCGTCAACCTGACCCCCGCCACCCACCAGCCCTACGTCGGCCTCTCCGCCTTCGCCCACAAGGCCGGGCTGCACGCCTCGGCGATCAAGGTCGACCCCGACCTGTACCAGCACATCGACCCGGAGCGGGTCGGCAACACCATGCGGATGCTGGTCTCCGACATGGCCGGACGCGCCTCGGTGGAGCTCAAGGGCAAGGAGCTCGGCGTCGACCTGGGCGGCGACCGCGAGCTGCTGGGCCGGGTGGTGGAGCGGGTCAAGGAGCGTGAGCTGGCGGGCTACACCTACGAGGCCGCCGACGCCTCCTTCGAACTGCTGCTGCGCGCCGAGGTGGAGGGGCGGGCCCGCCGCTACTACCGGTGCGAGTCCTGGCGGGCGATCGTCGAGGACCGCCCGGACGGCAGCCACGCCAACGAGGCCACGGTGAAGGTGTGGGCCAAGGGCGAGCGGATCGTCGCGACCGCTGAGGGCAACGGTCCGGTCCACGCCCTGGACCGCGCGCTGCGCGTCGCGCTGGAGCGCATCTACCCGCAGCTGGCCAAGCTGGAGCTGGTGGACTACAAGGTCCGCATCCTGGAGGGCAAGCACGGCACCCAGTCCACGACCCGGGTGCTCATCTCGACCACCGACGGGCGTGGCGAGTGGTCCACGGTCGGCGTCGCGGAGAACGTGATCGCCGCGTCCTGGCAGGCGCTGGACGACGCCTACGCCTACGGGCTGCGCCGCCTCGGCGTCGAACCGCAGGAGTGAGGCGCGCGGCCGTCCGACCGGCCGCGGCCACGGCGCGGGCCCCGTCCTCGGACGGGGCCCTTGTCGCTGGTGACCATCGCGTGCCGCACCGTGAAGCCGATGCCGCTGTGGCCGGGGTCGATGGTGTAGTCGGTCTGGCGAGGTGCGGGGCGGTCCGGCATGCTCGGGCCGGCGCCACCCACGGCTCAACCGACGCGTCCGCAGCACGGTCCACCGAGCAGGAGGCCCCCGCATGGGACGGGATGTCAGACGACGCACCCTCATGGCCGGCACCGGAGCGCTCGGCCTCGGCGCGGCCCTCGCGAGCCCGGCCCGGGCCGCCGAAGCCGTACCGAGAACGGGCCCCGCCATCGGCACCCGGAGGGCCGACGACGACTTCGACGCGCTGCGCCGCCGCTGGCTGGAACTGGCCCTGGGCGCCGGCTTCGACCCCGCGGCCGAGCCCTACGCCTCCCGGCTGCGCCGCACCGGCGAGCGGGCCGCCGCGTACCGCGCGAGCATGGCGCCCACCGCCGCCTCGCTGTGGCCGGACGCGCCCTACGACCCACCCGCCGGGATCACCCTCGGCTACGCCCGGCTGCACACCATGGCGCAGGCGTACGCGCAGCCCGGCACCGGCCTCACCGGCGACCCCGGGCTCGCCGCCGACCTGGTGCGCGGCCTGGACCACCTCGACCGAACGGTCTACTCCCCGGCGACCACCCGCTACGGCAACTGGTGGGAGTGGCAGATCGGCAGCCCGCGGCTGCTGCTCGACACCCTCGCCATGGCCCACGACCGGGTCGACGAGGCGCTGCGCGGCCGCGCCCTGGCCGCCGTCGACCACTTCGTGCCGGACGGCATGCTCGGCGACTACACCGGCACCAGCACCGGGGCCAACCGGGTCGACCTGTGCCGGGTGGTCGCGCTGCGCGGCGTGCTGGGGCGGACCGCCGGGAAACTGGCGCTCGCCCGCGACGCGCTCTCCCCGGTCTTCCCCCATGTCACCCGGGGCGACGGCCTCTACGCCGACGGCTCCTTCATCCAACACACCTGGGTCGCCTACTCCGGCACCTACGGCTGTGTGCTCCTCGACGGCCTCGGCCGGCTCTTCGCGCTGCTGGCCGGCTCCCCCTGGGAGGTCGTCGACCCCGGACGGCGGATCATCCACGACAGCGTGACGCGCGCCTGGGCGCCGCTGATCCACGACGGGCTGGTGATGGACAGCGTCTCCGGACGGGCCGTCAGCCGGGGCCTGACCCGGGGCGACACCCGCCAGGTCGTGCAGAGCGACCACCAGCGCGGCCACCAACTGATCGCCGCCGTCGCGCTGCTCGGCGACGGCGCCCCGGCGGCCGAGCGGGCGGAGTGGCACGCCATGATCCGGGGCTGGATCGCGCGGGACACGGTCAGCCCGATCCTCACCGACCCGCAGTTCGGCGTGGCCGAACTGGCGCGGCTGCGCGCCATCGCGGAACGGCCGGGGCCGGTGGCCGCCGCGCCGGTGGAGCACCGGCTGTTCGCCGCCATGGACCGGGCGGTGCACCGGCGCCCCGGCTGGACCGCCAACCTCGCCATGGCCTCGGACCGGATCTCCTACTACGAGAACGGCAACGGCGAGCACCCGCGCGGCTGGCACACCGGAGCCGGCATGCTCGGCTGGTGGGCGGGGGAGGGCACGCTCGCCCAGTACACGGACGCCTTCTGGCCGACCGCCGACCCCTACCGGCTGCCCGGCACCACCGTCTCCACCAAGCGGCTGGCCGACAACGAGGGCGGCGGCTGGGGCCAGCCCAAGCCGGCCGCGCGCTGGGTGGGCGGGGTCACCGACGGCGAGTTCGCCGCGATCGGCCAGGACCTGCGCGGGCTCTCCAGCACGCTGCGCGCCAAGAAGTCCTGGTTCTTCGTCGCCGACGCCGTGATCTGTCTGGGCGCGGGCGTCACCGCCGCCGACGGCACCCCGGTGGAGACGATCGTGGACCACCGCAACCTCGGCGCCGACGGCACCCACGCCCTCACCGTGGACGGGGTGGAGCAGCCCGCGGAGCTCGGCTGGAGCGCGACCTTCCGGCGCGCCCGCTGGGCGCATCTGCACGGCCACGGCGGCTATGTGTTCCCCGGCGGCGCCCGGTTGAACGCGCTGCGCGAGGCGCGGACGGGAGCATGGCGGGACATCAACGCGGGCGGGGCGCCCGACCCGTTCACCCGGCGCTATCTGACGCTCTGGCACGACCACGGCACCGACCCGGTGGACGCCTCGTACGCCTATCTGCTGCTGCCCGGGGCCGATCGGCGCACCCTCGCCGCCCGCGCCGCCGACTCCGGATGGCTGAGCCTCCTCGCCAACAGCGAGCGGCAGCAGGGGGTCGCCGTCGCCTCGTTGGGGCTGACCGCCGTCAACTTCTGGCGGGCGGGGACGGTCGGAGAGCTGACCGCCGACGGCCCGGCGAGCGTCCTGGTGCGGTGTCGCGGGGGGCGCGCGACGCTGTGGATCGCCGACCCCGCGCGGTCGGGCGCGCCGGTGGAGCTCGACTGGGCCCGGCCGGTGCGCCGGGTGCTCGCGCAGGACCCGTCCGTTCAGGTCCTGACCACGGGCGCCACGCTGCGGCTGCGGGTGAACGCCGGCGCCGCGGGCGCCGGGCACCGCTGCGAGGTGCTGCTGGGCGGCCGGGAGGGTCAGGGGTGGGGGCGGCGCGCGGGGAGGGGGGTCGAGTGGGGTCGAAAGGGGTAGGGGGCGGGGTCCGGCGCGGCTAGGCTGCTGCCGTCCCACCCGGTGTCCGGATACCCCGCGCGGCCGTACCGCGCCAGCCGACCGGGTGACCGTTCGGCGTGGTCAGACCGCCGCAGCTACCGCATACCCCGGGTTCCCTTTGTGGAGTGCCAACAGTGGCCGTTGTCCTTAGGTACAGCCGTTGACGCCCAAACGCACTGTGCAGTTCTGTTCTGCCTGCCCACCAAAACGGGTGCGACGTTGTAGGAAAACGACATCGGCCTCCCGGCCCCCTGGCACGTACCGTTCAATGCATGACCAATCTCGAAGGTGCGCCCGAAGTGGCGAGTGACGTCCGCGGGCGCGTCGCCGAGCTGCACGCCATCCGCGAGCAGGTTCGGCGGGGTCCGAGCGAGCGGGCGACCGAGGCTCAGAAGGCCAAGGGGAAGCTGACGGCTCGGGAGCGGATCGATCTGCTGCTGGACGAGGGTTCCTTCAACGAGGTGGAGCCGCTGCGCCGACACCGGGCCAGTGGTTTCGGCCTGGAGGCCAAGCGGCCGTACACCGATGGTGTGATCACGGGGTGGGGAACCGTTCACGGACGCACGGTGTTCGTGTACGCACACGACTTCCGGATCTTCGGTGGAGCGCTGGGCGAGGCCCACGCCACGAAGATCCACAAGATCATGGACATGGCGATCGCGGCCGGGGCGCCGCTGGTCTCCCTGAACGACGGGGCCGGCGCCCGCATTCAGGAGGGCGTCTCCGCCCTCGCCGGCTACGGCGGCATCTTCCAGCGCAACACCAAGGCGTCCGGCGTCATCCCGCAGATCAGCGTGATGCTCGGCCCGTGCGCCGGTGGCGCGGCCTACTCCCCGGCGCTCACGGACTTCGTGTTCATGGTGCGGGAGACCTCGCAGATGTTCATCACCGGCCCGGACGTGGTCCAGGCGGTGACGGGCGAGAAGGTGACCCAGAACGGCCTCGGCGGTGCGGATGTGCACGCCGAGACCTCCGGCGTCTGCCACTTCGCCTACGACGACGAGGAGTCGTGCCTGGAGGAGGTGCGCTACCTGCTGTCGATGCTCCCGCAGAACAACCGGGAGAACCCGCCCGTCGTGGAGTCCGAGGACCCCGTGGACCGGCGCGGCGACATACTGCTGGACCTCGTCCCGGCCGACGGCAACCGCCCGTACGACATGCGCAAGGTGATCGAGGAGATCGTCGACGACGGCGAGTTCCTGGAGGTCCACGAGCGCTGGGCCACCAACATCATCTGCGCCCTGACCCGGCTCGACGGTCAGGTCGTCGGTGTGATCGCCAACCAGCCGCAGTCGCTGGCCGGCGTGCTGGACATCGAGGCGTCGGAGAAGTCCGCGCGCTTCATCCAGATGTGCGACGCGTTCAACATCCCGCTGATCACCCTGCTGGACGTGCCCGGCTTCCTGCCCGGCGTCGACCAGGAGCACGGCGGCATCATCCGGCACGGCGCCAAGATGCTCTACGCGTACTGCAACGCCACCGTGCCGCGGATCTCGGTGATCCTGCGCAAGGCGTACGGCGGCGCGTACATCGTCATGGACTCCCAGTCCATCGGCGCCGACCTCACCTACGCCTGGCCGACCAACGAGATCGCGGTGATGGGCGCCGAGGGCGCCGCCAACGTCATCTTCCGGCGCCAGATCGCGGAGGCGGACGACCCCGAGGCGATGCGCTCCCGCATGGTCAAGGAGTACAAGTCCGAGCTCATGCACCCGTACTACGCGGCCGAGCGCGGACTCGTCGACGACGTCATCGACCCGGCCGACACCCGCGCCATCCTCATCCGCTCCCTGGCGATGCTGCGCACCAAGCACGCCGACCTGCCCTCTCGCAAGCACGGCAACCCGCCGCAGTGACGCGGCTGATGGAGACGAAGCCCACCGTGAGTACTCCCAGCGATACCGCCATGTCCGCCACCGCCGGCACGCTCGTCCGCGTCGAGAAGGGGCACGCCGACGCGGAGGAACTGGCCGCCGTCACCGCGGTCCTGCTCGCCCGCGCGGGTGCGGCGCACCGCCACCGGGGCGCCGCCTCGACCCGGCCGCGCCGGGACACCGCCCGCTGGCGCCGCCTGGAGCGCCAGTCGGGTTTCCGCGCCCCGCACAGCTGGCAGGGCTGACCTCTTCGCACCGAACGCCGGGCGGGCTGGATCTCCAGCCCGCCCGGCGTTTCGTCTGCCGCGACCGGGCAGCGAACGGCGCACCCAGGGCACACGGCAGGGCCCACACCACGGCTCGCAACATGGCCATGCCAGGGCCCACAGGGGCACACGAGAAAGGTCCCCGTCCCCCCTTCCGGGGGTGCGGGGACCTTTCTGCACGGCCGACGGCGCCGGTGACTACCGGAGCCGGGCCATGAGGGCGTGTTCGACGAGGGTGATCAGCGTGCTCTTCGCCTCGCTGCGGTGCCGCGCGTCGGTGGTGATGATCGGGGCGTCGGGGCCGATCTGGAGCGCCTCGCGGACCTCTTCGGGGCCGTACGGCTGGTGGCCGTCGAAGCCGTTGAGGGCGATCACGAAGGGCAGACCGCTGTTCTCGAAGTAGTCGACCGCGGGGAAGCAGTCGGCGAGACGGCGGGTGTCGACCAGCACGACGGCGCCGATGGCACCGCGGACCAGGTCGTCCCACATGAACCAGAAGCGGTCCTGACCCGGCGTACCGAACAGGTACAGGATCAGGTCCTGGTCCAGGGTGATACGGCCGAAGTCCATCGCCACCGTGGTGGTGGTCTTGTCCGGGGCGTGCGTGAGGTCGTCGATCCCCGCCGAGGCCGAGGTCATCACGGCTTCGGTGCGCAGCGGGTTGATCTCCGAGACCGCGCCGACGAACGTGGTCTTGCCCACGCCGAAGCCACCCGCCACCACGATCTTCGCAGAGGTGGTGGAGCGGGCTGCACCGCTAGAGCTTCCGAAGTCCACTGAGCACCCTTTCGAGCAGTGTCACGTCAGGCTGGCCGCCGGCGGTCTCGTCGCCGCCGGGCTGATGGATGGCGACGAGCCCGGCCTCGGCCAGGTCGGCGACGAGGATTCGGGCGACGCCGAGGGGGATGGTGAGGAGCGCGGAGATCTCTGCGACCGACTTGATCTCCCGGCACAACTGGCAGATCCGCTGGTGTTCGGGCAACTGGCCCTGCAACCGGGAGGGATCGGCCGTGGTGTGCACCAGCGCCTCGATGGCGAGCTGGTAGCGAGGCCGGGTTCGGCCTCCGGTCATGGCGTACGGACGCACCAGGGGGTTGTGCGCGCCGCCCACGGGCGGCTCCGGCGCGGTGCGTCGCCGCTGCGACTGGGCCGGCTGGTTGCGCGGCGGGCGCTGCGGTTCGTACGACGGGTTATAGCCAGACGGGGGCCCTTGTTGCTGCTGCGGCTGGGGTTGCTGCTGCTGCGGGTACCCCTGTGGCTGGCGGTAGTGGCTGGGAGTGGAGGGGAAGTTGAAGCGCTGCAGCGGGCCATCCTGCTGCGGTTCGGGCTGCTGCCCGAACCCGTACGGGTATCCGCTAGGGGGCGTTTCCACGGCTCCTCCTCCAACTCGCCTGTTTGCCGGTCGCGCCACCGCACCCTATGGGGCGGTGGCGCGAAGCGCACTGTCTCTTTGCTAGTTGAGAAGGCTTCCTTGCAGTTCTGCCCGCAGGTCGGGGGTGAGCACCCCACCCGCGCGGTCGACCAGCAGGGCCATCTCGTAGCCGACGAGGCCGATGTCGCACTCGGGGTGGGCGAGGACGGCCAGCGAGGATCCGTCCGAGATGGACATGATGAAGAGGAAGCCGCGCTCCATCTCGACGACGGTCTGGTTGACCGCACCGCCTTCGAAGATGCGGGAGGCTCCGGCGGTCAGCGAGGTCAGACCGGAGGCGACCGCCGCCAGCTGGTCCGCGCGGTCGCGGGGGAACCCTTCGGACATCGCGAGGAGGAGTCCGTCGGCGGAGACCACGACCGTGTGCGACACCCCGGGGGTGTTGTCCACAAAGTTCGTGATCAACCAGTTCAGGTTCTGCGCCGCCTGGCTCATCGGGCTCACACTAACGCTCCTGATCGTAGGTGCTGCCGGGGCCGAAGCCCTGTTGGTCATGCTGGTCTTGCTCGGTGCTGCTCTCGGAACCCGCGTTACGGGCCTGCTGGACGCCCCGGCGCAGGTTGCTCAACCTGCCCCGAACGGCTTCCGGAGTCCGGGAGACCTGGGGGCCGCCCTGCGGGGACTGCTCCGCCGCGCCGTCGACGAGGTTGGCCTTGGGCACCCGTCGCGGAAGCCCGGAGGAGGTGACCCCGCCGGCCTTCGGCTCGCGGATCCGACCGGCCCGCTGCCAACGCTCGTCATTGGCCGAGCGCCAGCCGTCACCGTCACCGGAGCCGTCGCCGGAGGCGTTCTCGGGCCGGCCCTGCTGGGACAGTCCGGCCCCCGGGGTGCGCCGCGGAAGCGACTGCTCCGAGGACTGCTCCGGGGCGGCGTCCGCCGCACCCGCGGTGCTGCCGTCGGGCTGCTGCCATCCCCTGTTCCGCCGCGGCAGACCCGCGCCGGTCAGGGAGTGGCCGCCGCCCGCCGAAGGCGCCGAGGAGTCCGAATGGTTGAACTCTACGCGTTCACGGGAAGCTTCGGGAACGCTGGGTGTGGATTCCGCTTGCGTTCTGTGCTCCGGTGCGTACCCGGCCTCGTAGGAGCCCTGTGCACCCCACCCGCCCTGGTCGACAGGGGAGTTGTAGTCCGAGTACGGCTGCTGCTGGGGGTCCGTCTGGTGCCCGTAGCCCGCCTCCGCATAGCCGGCCTGCGGGCCCGCCTCCGGATAGCCGGCCGCCGGCTGCTGGAACCCGCTCGCCGGGTCGGCGTAGCCCGCCTCGGCCGCCGGGTAGCCGGTCGCCGGATCGGTGGGCTGCTGCCGGTGGGCCTGCGCCCCCAGCGCCGCGCGCCGCTCGCCACGCTGCAGCGAGCGCTCGATCGGATTCAGGTCGCTCTGCCCCGCCGCGGGACGCTGGGCCTGCTGGTCGCCGTAGTGCGAGTCGTCGAAGCCCAGATCGGCCGCGGAGCGCAGGATCGGGGTCTCCTGGGTGGCGTGCGGCTGCTCGGGCACGATCCGGGAGACCGTGAAGTCGTCCGGCAGCTCGTCGCCGCCACCACCGTGCGTGATCGCGTCCGGGAGCATGACCAGCGAGGTGGTGCCGGCCTGCTCTCCGGAGGGGCGCAGCTGCACCCGGATGTCGTGTCGGTTCGCCAGTCGGCCGACCACGAACAGCCCCATGCGCTGGGAGATCGCGGCGTCCACCGTCGGCGGATTGGCGAGCTTGTGGTTGATGTCCGCGAAGTCCTCGGCGGTCAGCCCGATGCCCTTGTCATGAATCTCGATCATGACGCGGCCGTCCGGCAGCCTGGTCGCGGTGACCCGGACCTTGGTGTGCGGGGAGGAGAACGTGGTGGCGTTCTCCAGCAGCTCGGAGAGCAGGTGCACGAGGTCGGTCACGGCCTGGCCGTGGATCTCGCTCTCCGGGACGCCGTCGATCTCGATGCGCTCGTAGCTCTCCACCTCGGAGGCGGAGGCGCGCAGCACGTCGACCAGCGGAACCGGCTGGTTCCAGCGGCGGCCCGGCTCCTCGCCGGCGAGAATCAGCAGGTTCTCGCCGTTGCGGCGCATGCGGGTGGCCAGGTGGTCCAGCTTGAAGAGGTTCTCCAGCTGGTCCGGGTCGGCCTCGTTGTTCTCCAGGCTGGTGATCAGGGTGAGCTGGCGCTCGATCAGACCCTGGTTACGGCTGGAGAGGTTGGTGAAGATCGCGTTGACGTTGCCCCGCAGCAGGGCCTGCTCGGCGGCGAGCCGGATGGCCTCGCGGTGGACCTGGTCGAAGGCGCGGGCGACCTCGCCGATCTCGTCCTTGGTGGTGATCTTGATCGGCTCCACCCGGGTGTCGACGCGGCCCGGGTCGGTGCGCGAGAGCTGGTCGACGAGCGCCGGCAGGCGCTGCTCGGCCACCTCGAAGGCGGCGGCGCGCAGCCGGCGCATGGAGCGGCTCATGGAGCGGGCCATCATGCCGGCCACGATGAACGCGGCGAGCAGCGCGACCAGCACGATCGCGGAGTTGACGATGGCGTCGGTCTTGGCGTCGGAGGAGATCTGCGCGGCCTCCTCCACCGCCTTGTCGGTCAGCTTGGACTCGACGTTTCGGTAGGCCTCGAACTTGTGCGTGGTGGTCTCGAACCAGCTGTCGGCCGTGATCCCCAGCGCCTGGAGCTTCGCCTTCGAGGCGGTCGGCGAGGTGATCTCGCCGAGCATCCGCTCCATCGACGGCGGCGCGACGAAGTCCTCGCCGACGCCCTCGGCCTCCTGCTTGTCCCGCGCGACCTCTTCCTCGTGGGTGCTGGCCGCCTTGGCGAGCTCGTCGTCCATGAGGGTGACGTCCTCCGGGAGGCCACCCGACTTGAACTCGTCGAGAGCGATCTTCTCCAGGTAGACGTACGAGGCCAGCGCGGTCAACATCGCCCTGCGTTCGCTGCCCCTGACGGGCTCGACCAGGAGATGGGTGCCGAGCGAGCGCTGAAGCGATCCAGCAGCCTTGGCCAGCGACACCGCGTAGACGGTGCGGCCGTAGGAGGTGATGTTGCCCGTGCCCAGACCGAGCTCGTTGGCGAACTCCATCAGCGGGTGCTGGACCTGGACGTAGCCCTCCTCGGTCTTCCCACCGGAGAGCTCGGAGGTGTAGGCGTTCCGACGCAGCGTCTCCAGCTGCGGCTCGACGGCCTCGAACGCCTTGAGACGGCGCTTGAGGCTGGCCGAATCCGGCATGTCCTTGACCTGCTTGGCGAACTCGTCCGCCGCCGTGTCGGTCGCCGCCCGCGCCTGCTGGACCACATCCGTGTCTGTCTTGGTCAGCAGCGGCTTGGCGGTGACGTCGCGCTCGTTGACCAGCGCCTGGCCGTACGCGGCCGCGGCCCGCACCACCCGGGCGGTCCGCTCGGCGTCCTGTGCCTCGCTCCAGGTCGCCAGCGAGGACTCCACACGGAAGCCACCGAAGACCAGCGCGACGAGCACGGGGATGAGCAGGATGGCGTTCAGTCGGGTGGGCACGCGCCAGTTGCCCGGCGACAGCCGCCCACCCCCCTTGCCGACCGACGGTGCGGAAGTCTCGGGCGCGTCCTCGCTCGCCGCCGCCGCACGCTGCGGCGGGGTGAAGTTCCCGCGCGCCTGCGTTTGCGCGGAGTTCGGTTTGCTTCGCCTCACTCGACCAACAACCTCTCGGCCCCGGCACCAGATTCCGTGCCGTTCTCGGCTGAGCCCTTACTGCCCAGTTCAAGGAATTCCAGCACGTCACGCGGGCCGGTTCCAAACAGTGGGCAAAGCATCAAGACGCGCCCCCGACACGCAGATAAAACGGGCATAAAGCGTCAGGCGGGGCAGAAGGCGAGGCAGTTGTGTGCGGAGGGGAACGCCACGTAAGCGTTGCGTATGCACACGTGAGTAATTCTCTGTCGAAACGTTATGAAGCCCCGGGCGGGTCGTGTCGTATGACACAACCCGCCGCGGGGCATAACTTCCGGCATTATCGGCCGAATTGATCTTCTTGCGTGATCGTCATGCGCGGGTTACCGCAATGCCGTCCGATCCACGCGGATCGTCACTTCAGCCGGGCCATGAGCGCGTGCTCGACGAGCGTGATGAGCGTGCTCTTCGTCTCGTTCCGGTGCCGCGCGTCGGTGGTGATGATCGGGGCGTCGGGGCCGATCTGGAGCGCCTCGCGGACCTCTTCGGGGCCGTACGGCTGGTGGCCGTCGAAGCCGTTGAGGGCGACGACGAAGGGCAGGCCGCTGTTCTCGAAGTAGTCGACCGCGGGGAAGCAGTCGGCGAGACGGCGGGTGTCGACCAGCACGACGGCGCCGATGGCGCCGCGGACCAGGTCGTCCCACATGAACCAGAAGCGGTCCTGACCCGGCGTACCGAACAGGTACAGGATCAGATCGTCGTCCAGCGTGATACGGCCGAAGTCCATCGCCACCGTGGTGGTGGTCTTCTCCTGAACGTGGCTCAGATCGTCGATCCCCGCCGACGCCGAGGTCATCACGGCTTCGGTGCGCAGCGGGTTGATCTCCGAGACCGCGCCGACGAACGTGGTCTTGCCCACGCCGAAGCCGCCCGCCACCACGATCTTCGCGGAGGTGGTGGAGCGGGTCGACACGCCGCCGCTAGAGCTTCCGAAGTCCACTGAGCACCCTTTCCAGCAGTGTCACATCCGGCGTGCCGCCGGCTTCCGAGCTGCCGCCCGGCTGGTGAATGGTGACCATCCCCGCCTCGGCCAGGTCGGCCACGAGGATCCGGGCCACGCCGAGCGGAATGCTCAGCAGCGCCGAGACCTCGGCGACCGACTTGACCTCGCGGCACAGGTGGCAGATGCGCTGGTGCTCGGGGAGCAGACCCTGCAGCGCGGCCGGGTCGGCCGTGGTGCTGACCAGGGCCTCGATGGCGAGCTGGTAGCGCGGCCGGGTCCGGCCGCCGGTCATGGCGTACGGACGCACCAGCGGCTGGTCGTCGCCTCCGTACGACTGATGATGGCCGCCGTACGGCGAAGCAGGGGGCGGGGTCATGAATCCTCCGGTCGGGACAGCGAGGTGACGGTCGTGCCGGCGGCGGGTGCCGGTGGGCGGTCGGTCAATTCAGCAGGCTGCCCTGGAGCTCGGCGCGCAGATCGGGGGTAAGGACATTTCCCGCGCGGTCGACCAGCAGGGCCATCTCGTAGCCGACGAGGCCGATGTCGCACTCGGGGTGGGCGAGGACGGCCAGCGAGGATCCGTCCGAGATGGACATGATGAAGAGGAAGCCGCGCTCCATCTCGACGACGGTCTGGTTGACCGCACCGCCTTCGAAGATGCGGGAGGCTCCGGCGGTCAGCGAGGTCAGACCGGAGGCGACCGCCGCCAGCTGGTCCGCGCGGTCGCGGGGGAACCCTTCGGACATCGCGAGGAGGAGTCCGTCGGCGGAGACCACGACCGTGTGCGACACCCCGGGGGTGTTGTCCACGAAGTTCGTGATCAGCCAATTCAGGTTCTGCGCCGCCTGGCTCATCGGGCTCAACTAACGCTCCTGCTGGTAAGTCGGGCCAACGCCGCGATCGTGATTGCTGCCGGGAGACCCCTGACCGGGGCTGGCCTGACGGCCCTGCTGGATGCCCCGACGGAGGTTGGTCAGTCGCCCGCGCACGTCGTCGGGCGCGCGGGAGACCTGCGGACCGGTCTGGGGGGTCTGCTGCTGCGCGGTGCCCTCCACGAGGTTGGCGCGCGGCACACGGCGCGGCAGCCCGGAGGAGGTGATGCCGCCCGAGGCGGGCTCGCGCACCTGCTCGGCGCGCCGCCAGTGCTCGTCGTTGGACGAGTTCCAGCCGTCGGACGCACCCGTGTCGGCGGCACGGGCCGGCTGCCGCTGCCGGCCGCCCTGGTCCTGCGCCGGCCGCCCCTCGCGGGACGGCTGTGCCGGCGCGGCCTGGCGGTCCTGCTCGGCGGCTCCGGCCTGGGCGCCCCGGAACCAGTTCGACTCGATGGTGTCGAAGATCGGCGTACGGAGGTCACCGGACGCGGCGGGTGCCACCGGTGCCGGGTCGTCCAGCGGGGAGCTGTGGGCCACCCCGTTGGCGGAACCGTGCGCGTCGGCCTGCGGCCGCGGGTACTCGCCGGTGTCGCCGCCGAGCCCGACGCCGGGGCCGCCCTGCGGGAGGTACCCGCCGGAGGCCGCACCCGGGCGCGGGAACTGTCCGGTGGTGCCGTGCCCCTGACCGAGGTCGGGGCGGGCGTACTGGCCGGTGTCGCCCGGGCCCTGGCCCAGCTCCGGCTGGGGGAACTGTCCGGTGGTGCCGTGCCCCTGGCCGAGGTCGGGGCGGGCGTACTGGCCGGTGTCGCCCGGACCCTGGCCCAGCTCCGGCTGCGGGAACTGTCCGGTGTCGCCCGGGCCCTGACCGAGGTCGGGGCGCGCGTACTGGCCGGTGGTGCCGTGTCCCTGTCCGAGGTCGGGCTGGGGGAACTGGCCGGTGTCGCCGGGGCCCTGACCGAGGTCGGGGCGCGCGTACTGGCCGGTGGTGCCGTGTCCCGTCCCAGGTCGGGCTGCGGGAACTGTCCGGTGTCGCCCGGACCCTGACCGAGATCGGGGCGGGCGAACTGCGAGGTCTGGGAGCCGGTGTCGACGTCGTCGTGCCCGCGCGGAGCGTCGAGCGCGTCACGCCCGCCCCGGCTCTCCGGCGACGGCGGGCCCGACGGCCAGTCGTCGTCCCCACCCTGGGCCGCGCGACGCGCGCCCCAGCTGGTGCCGGGAGCCTGGGAGGAGGGCAGCTCGGGCGCCGCTTCGCGGGCCGGGAGCTGCGGCCGTGCGCCGGACGCGGCCGGGCCGGCGGGGCGGCCGGGGCCCTCCCCGCGGGTCGGGGCGCCGGTCGGCGGGGCCACCGAGGGGTTGTCGCCGCGCACCGGCAGACCGCCGCGGCCGCCGGGGAGGCCGGGAGGCGTGCCGGGGGAGCGTCGGGGCTCGGCGCCGGGCGGCCGACCCGCGTCGAACAGGCTGCCGCCCGTCGGAGCGGGGCCGCCGCTGGAGGCGCCCGCCTTGCGGGTGGGCAGGCCGGCCAGGCCGCTGCCGGGCAGCGCGGGGCGCGAGCCGGACTGCGGGACCTGACGGCGGGAGGGCGCGGAGCCGATGAGGCCGGCACCGCCGCCGGAGCCGCCACCCTGCGGGGCGGCCGGCGCACCGGGCTTGCCCGCGGGCGCGCCCGGCTTCTTGCCGCCCTGGGCGACGTCGACCGGCAGCATGACCAGGGCGGTGGTGCCGCCCGAGTCGGAGGGACGCAGCTGGATGCGGATGCCGTGTCGCAGGGACAGGCGGCCGACCACGAACAGACCCATGCGGCGGGAGACCGAGACGTCCACGGTGGGCGGGCTGGCCAGCCGCTCGTTGATCGCGGCCAGGTCCTCCGGGGAGAGGCCGATGCCGGTGTCGTGGATCTCGACCAGCACCCGGCCGTCCGGCAGCGCGTGACCGGTGACCTTGACCTTGGTCTGCGGGGAGGAGAACGAGGTGGCGTTCTCCAGCAGCTCGGCGAGGAGGTGCACGAGGTCGTTGACGACGCGGCCGGCGACCTCGGTGCCGGGAACGGCGCTCAGTTCGATGCGCTCGTACTGCTCCACCTCGGAGGCGGCGGCACGGAGCACGTCGACCAGCGGCACCGGGCGGGTCCACCGGCGACCCGGCTCCTCACCCGCGAGAACGAGGAGGTTCTCACCGTTACGGCGCATACGGGTGGCGAGGTGGTCGAGCTTGAACAGCGAGGACAGCTGGTCCGGGTCGGCCTCGCGGCTCTCCAGCTCGGAGATGAGCGAGAGCTGGCGCTGGATAAGACCCTGGCTGCGGCGCGAGAGGTTGGTGAACATCGCGTTGACGTTGCCTCGCAGCAGCGCCTGCTCGGCGGCGAGTCGCACCGCCTCGCGGTGCACGTCGTCGAAGGCCGCGGCCACCTTTCCGATCTCGTCCCGGCTGTGCACACCGACGGACTCGACGGAGGTGTCCACGTCCTGCGGGTCGGCCTCGGAGAGCTGCTTGACCAGCTCGGGAAGGCGCTTCTGGGCGACTTCCTGGGCGGTCTCCTGGAGCCGGCGCAGCGAGCGCACCATGGAGCGGGCCACGACGAACGCGCCGACCAGCGAGATGCCGAGGACCAGCAGGATCAGCACACCGTTGAGGTAGGCGTCGCGCTCGGCGTCCGAACGCAGCTCGCGGGCCTTGGCCTCCATCTCGCTGAGCAGCGTCTGCTCGATCTTCGACATCTCGTCGAGCTTGATGGTGTCCTGGTCGTACCAGTCCGGGTAGGTCCGCTTCTCGGAGCTGAGGCCGTTGGCGTCGCGCAGCACGCGCTGGGCGTACTTGTCGGCCGCGGTGATGTCCGGGCGGCCGCCGTTGAGCGGCTCCAGCAGGTCCTCGGAGCTGTCCCGGCGGATCTGCACGAAGCGCCGCAGCGCCTCGGTCTCCTTGTCCAGGGCCGACTTGCCGTACCGGCGGTCGTTGGCGGAGAGGGCGGCGCCCTTGGGGTTGGCCAGGGCGGCGCTGATGACCGCGCGCTGGATGGACGCGTACTCCTTGGCGGCGGAGAAGGTGGCCAGCGCGCGAGTGCTGTTGATCATCTCGCTGTTGCTGGTCGCCTGCGCCATGTCCTGGGAGAGCGAGAGCAGCGAGGTGATGAGTTCGTTGTAGCTCTCGACGGTCTGCGCGATGTACGTCTTGTCGTCGTACGCCGTGTCGCGGATGGACCGGATCTTGCCGAGCTGCTTGCTGATGTCGACCAGGGTCGACTGCACGCCGATCATGGTCGGGTCGTTGGGGTCGACGTCCGCGGTGGCCTCCTGGAAGGCCGTGATCGCGCGGCTGGTCTTCTCCCGGGTGGCGACGACGCGGTCGTCCTTCTGGCTGCCCTCGCCGGCCAGCGGACCCGCGGACTTGTCGCGCTCCTCCTGGAGGGCGTCGGCCAGCTGGGTCGCCTGCTGCGTCATCTCGGTGAGCAGCTTCATGTGGTCCAGCTGCTGGATGTTCTCCAGCGAGGTCTCGATACGCAGGGCTCCCAGGGTGGTCGCGGCGACCACGGGGAGCGCGAGCAGGGAGACGAGTCGGGTGGAGATGCGCCAGTTGCGCAGGGCTATTCGGGCGCCGGGCCCGGTGGGTCCCTTCGCCTTCGGCTGGGCCTTGTCGGCACCCTCGCCACCGCCACCGCCGCCACCGCCGGCCGGGGCGCCCGGCTGCGCGCCGGAACCGGATCCGGCGTCGGAGCCGCGGTCGCCCGGCGTCAATCCGGTGGACTGGGCGCGCTGGGGCGAGGAGCCGCGGTCGGACCCACCGCGCGGCTCCGGATCCGCCGAAGCGCTGCCTTCCCTCTTGAAACGTCCCTGCACTAGCGTCGCAACCTCTGGACCAGGCGCTTCACCGGAGACCGGCGAAACGGTGTCGAGTCGATGGGGACCGCGGCCCCCCGTAGCGGTCGTGAGTGACCGGCGCGCTCACCTTTCGTTCGAGAGGAGGAGCCACCGCCGCTCGGCGCCATTCTCGTGCGCCCCCTGCGCGCCGGCTGAATCTTGCGGCGGTGCTGGGAATTCCAGCACAGGGCCGGATGCATCAACAAGGGCGAGTGGTGCGGACATGACGGGCGTGACGCTCAGTATGGGAGTCATTACCGGACGTAGAAAGTCATGTCTCCGATAACGGACTTTTGCCCGCGAGTTGCTCGTCATGGCCTGGTGTCCCGGTAGTCATGATCAAGAGCGGAACGTCAGGTTCAGGTGTGCAATGTCCGTTTCATTCGGTTGAGTTGGCCGCCTTTTATGTCGCATTTGCCCGTGACGTCGTGAGGAAACTCACACGTTCCACATGAGTTCTTCTTTGTATGCGTGGGCATGGGCGCGTCTAGCCTGACGCTTTACACAACCCGTGTAAACGACAAAGAGGCAATGGGGGGAGAACCCGAATGAAGACGACGATGATGATCCGCAACATAGCCAATCCCCGCCGCACCACGCTGGCACACCTCACGGACGCCGAGGAGCTCCTGGTCGCCCCCGCCGACCGTCCGGAGCACCCGGTCGAGCTGCCGACGCAGACCGCGAACCCCAGGCGCACCGTGCTGATGGAGGCCCCCACCGGCTGACGGGCCGCCTCGCCGACCGGGCGGCCGTGCGCCCCCGCGAGATAGCCTGAAGCGTCAGTCCCCGTCAGCTATCTCGAAGGGCGCCAGCTTCCCGTGCGCATCGCCAGATTCTCCATCGATGGCAACGTCGCCTACGGTGTGGTCGAGGGCGAGACCCTCGACATCATCAAGGGCATCCCCTACGGCGACTTCGAACGCTCGGGCACCAAGATCCCGCTGGACAAGGTCCGCCTGCTGTCGCCGGTCCTGCCCAACAAGATCGTCGCGATCGGCCGCAACTACGCCGAGCACGCCGCCGAGCTGGGCCACGAGGTCCCCGAGGTCCCGGTCGCCTTCTTCAAGCCGTCGACCGCCGTGGTCGGCCCCGGCGACCCCATCGTCTACCCCTCCTTCTCCTCCGAGGTGCACCACGAGGCCGAGCTGGCCGTGGTCATCGGACGGATGTGCCGCGAGGTCCCTCGCGAGCGGGTGAAGGACGTCATCCTCGGCTACACCTGCGCCAACGACGTCACCGCGCGCGACGTGCAGCGCCGGGAGGCGCAGTGGGCCCGCGCCAAGGGCTTCGACACCTCCTGCCCACTGGGCCCCTGGGTGGAGACCGACCTCGACCCGCGCGACCTGACCGTCATGTGCACCGTCAACGGTGAGCAGCGCCAGCTGGGCCGCACGGGCGAGATGGTGCGCACGGTCGAGGACCTGATCGTGCACATCACCGAGGCGATGACGCTGCTCCCGGGCGACGTCATCCTCACCGGCACCCCGGCGGGCGTCGGACCCCTCAACGTCGGCGACGAGGTCGCCGTCACCATCGAAGGCATCGGCACTCTCACCAACAAGGTGATCAAGCGTGGCTAGCGCATCCGCAGCATCCCCTGCTCCCTCCGCGTCTCCCGTACGCGTCCGCTTCTGTCCCTCGCCGACCGGCAACCCGCATGTGGGTCTGGTCCGCACCGCCCTCTTCAACTGGGCCTTCGCCCGCCACCACGGCGGCACCCTGGTCTTCCGCATCGAGGACACCGACGCCGCCCGCGACTCCGAGGAGTCCTACGAGCAGCTGCTGGACGCGATGCGCTGGCTGGGCTTCGACTGGGACGAGGGGCCGGAGATCGGCGGCCCGCACGCGCCGTACCGCCAGTCGCAGCGCATGGACATCTACGCCGACGTGGCCGCCAAGCTGCTGGCCGGCGGGTACGCCTACCGCTGCTACTGCACCGCCGAGGAGCTGGAGGAGCGCCGCGAGGCCGCCCGTGCGGCCGGCCGGGCCTCCGGCTACGACGGCCAGTGCCGCACCGTGGGCCCGGAGCGGGCCGCCGCCTACGAGGCCGAGGGTCGCCCCTCCATCGTGCGGTTCCGGATGCCGGACGAGCCGATCACCTTCACCGACCTGGTCCGCGGCGAGCTGACCTTCACCCCGGAGAACGTGCCGGACTTCGGCATCGTCCGGGCCAACGGCGCCCCGCTCTACACGCTCGTCAACCCCGTCGACGACGCGCTGATGGAGATCACCCATGTGCTGCGCGGCGAGGACCTGCTCTCCTCCACCCCGCGGCAGATCGCGCTCTACCGGGCGCTGACGGAGCTGGGCATCGCCAAGGGCGTCCCCGCCTTCGGCCACCTGCCGTACGTCATGGGCGAGGGCAACAAGAAGCTCTCCAAGCGCGACCCGCAGTCCTCGCTGAACCTCTACCGCGAGCGCGGCTTCCTTCCCGAGGGGCTGCTCAACTACCTGTCCCTGCTGGGCTGGTCGCTCGCGGCCGACCGCGACGTCTTCTCCATGGACGAGATGGTCGCGGCCTTCGATGTGACGGCCGTCAACGCCAACCCGGCCCGCTTCGACCTGAAGAAGGCCGAGTCGATCAACGCCGACCACATTCGGCGGCTGGACCCGGCGGCCTTCGTCGAGGCGTGCGCCCCCTGGCTCCAGGCCCCGCACGCCAACTGGGCCCCGGAGTCCTTCGACCGGGCCGCCTGGGAGGCGATCGCGCCGCACGCCCAGACCCGGCTGACGGTCCTCTCCGACATCACCGCCAATGTGGACTTCCTCTTCCTCGACGAGCCGGTCGAGGACGAGGCGTCCTGGCAGAAGGCGATGAAGGAGGGCTCCGAGGCGCTGCTGCGCACCGCCCGCGCCAAGCTCGCCGACGCCGAGTGGACCGCCGACGCCCTCAAGGAGGCCGTCGTCGCCGCCGGCGAGGAGCACGGCCTGAAGCTCGGCAAGGCCCAGGCGCCGGTCCGTGTCGCCGTCACCGGCCGCACCGTGGGCCTGCCGCTGTTCGAGTCCCTTGAGGTGCTCGGCAGGGACCGCACGCTGGCCCGCGTCGACGCGGCGCTGGCCAAGCTGAGCGCGGCCTGAAGTACTCGTTTTGGTGGCCCGTCCACCATCGGGTAATGTTCTTCCTGCGCCGGACGGAACGGGCCGAGAGGCCGGGCCGGAAAGCGCAGCCAAACAAAACCCCCTCGGGGGTGGCGTTTTGGTGGGGTATGGTGTAATTGGCAGCACGAGTGATTCTGGTTCACTTAGTCTAGGTTCGAGTCCTGGTACCCCAGCAAGAGATCCTTCATGGATCTCTTGTCCTCAGCAGGACCAAGCCCCCGTTGTGTAGCGGCCTAGCACGCTGCCCTCTCAAGGCAGTAGCGCCGGTTCGAATCCGGTCGGGGGTACTGATCTCGAAGACCTTCGGGTCGATGGGATCGCTAGGGCCCCCGTTGTGTAGCGGCCTAGCACGCCGCCCTCTCAAGGCGGTAGCGCCGGTTCGAATCCGGTCGGGGGTACTGGTTAATACCATGGGCTATGGTGTAATTGGCAGCACGAGTGATTCTGGTTCATTTAGTCTAGGTTCGAGTCCTGGTAGCCCAGCGCAGTACCGCAGGTACTCAGGCCCCCGTTGTGTAGCGGCCTAGCACGCCGCCCTCTCAAGGCGGTAGCGCCGGTTCGAATCCGGTCGGGGGTACAGAAGGAAAAGAGCCCCTCCATTTCGATGGAGGGGCTCTTTTCGTTTCAGGTCCCGTCGTAGCGGCGGTGGGTCTCCTCGGTCTGCGCCAGCCGTCGCAGGCACTGCAGCACCGGCTCGTAGAGCACGGTCAGCGCCACGGCGGCCTCGATCCGGCTTTCGGGCGGATAGGTCTCCACCAGATCCAGGTCGGCGACGGCCAGCTCGTCCGCGGCCCGCGCCTGGAGCAGCAGATGCTCCGTCTCGTGGGGGTAGCCCAGCCGGGCGAGCGTGGCGATGGCCGCCACCAGGGCCCGATAGGCGGGGGAGGTGTCCCCGTACGCGCGGCAGTGCTCCCAGCCCATCCGCTCCAGCAGGGCGTCCACCTGCTCGCTCGCCGCGGTCGTCGCCGGGGTCTCCGGCTCGGGCTCCGGCCCGTGCGGCAGCGCCCAGACCGCGGCGCCCAGCCGCCTGCTGATGTCCAGCGCCTCGTCCTCGGTGGCGGCGAGCACCTCGCGCGCGGTGGCCACGGGCATCCGGCCCACCTGGATCAGCGCCCGCACCAGCCGCAGCCGGCGCAGGTGCTCCTCGCCGTACTCCGCCTGGGTGGCGGTGATCCGCTCGCCCGGAGGCAGCAGCCCCTCCCGTAGGTAGTACTTGATCGTCGCGGTGGGCACTCCGCTCCGTGCACTCAACTCCGCCAGTCGCATGTCCTCTTGCGCCTCCCATTGGACAGTGGCACTATCTAAGCATGGATAGCGGCGCTATCTAACCCGGCGACGGGAGTCGTCGGAGTACTGCGTGAGGAGAGCGATCATGAGCAGCAAGCCGATTCCCGGCCGGTACACCGCCGACGTCCAGGGCGACGTCACCGTCTTCCACATCGGGATGCGGTTCAACAGCTTCCGCGCCGTGCGCAGTTGGTGGCCGGTGTTCACCGCGATGCCGCGCATGCTCAAGGAGCTGTCGCAGGACAAGGAGAGCGGGATGCTCGGCTATCAGCTGCTGCTGGGCTGGCCCCGACTGCTGTACGTCGTCCAGTACTGGGAGTCTCCCGAGAAGCTGCTGGCCTACGCCGCCGACCAGGGCAAGGAGCACCGTCCCGCCTGGGCCGCCTTCAACCGCCGGCTCCGCGAGGGCAGGGGCAAGGTCGGCTTCTGGCACGAGACGTTCATCTCTCGCCCCGGCTCGTACGAGAACGTCTACATCAACATGCCCCCCTTCGGCCTCGCCGCCGCCACCGGCGGCCCGGTCCCCGTCGCCCGCCGCGGCGAGCGCGCCGCCGACCGCCTCAAGCCCGCCTGACGCCCCTGCCGCGGCGGCGTGCCGCGCGCCCGCCGTGCGCCGGACGACCCCCGCGCTACGAGTGCCGCCGCCGGCGCCGGGGGCTTCTCGTGGTCGGTGGTGGTGCGTGGTCGGTGGTGGTGCGGGTTCGGCCGTGGCGCGGGTTCTCGCCGTGGGGCGGCATTCGGCTCGGCCGACCGCGGCTCTCGTCTCGCGCCTTCGGCGCACAGAGAGCGGCTACGGCGAGGAAGGGGGCGGGCCTGCCGCCGTCGCCGTCTGTCGGCCGGTGGGTCGGAGTCGATGGACGAGGAGCGCGTTTCGCCGGGCATCCAGAGACCCTTCGCAGAGTCGTTTGACCTGGTGCTTGATACGCATCAAGCGATTCTGCAGGGACATACCGGGCCTCGCCGGGGACCGATCATGTCCATCGCCCGCCGAGCGTCAGACGGCGACGGCGACAGACTCCGGCCTTCCTTCCCGTAGCTGCCTTCTTTGCGCCGGAGGCGCGAGACGAGAGGTGCGGTCGGCCGGGCGCGATGCCGCCCCGTGGCGCGATGCCGGCCGTGCGGGTCGCCGGACGGCCGTCAGACGGCGATGGCGCGTGGCCGCCCCCTCCCTCCCCGTTGTCGCCTTCCTTGCGCCGGAGGCGCGAGACGAGAGGTGCGGTCGGCCGGGCGCAATGCCGCCCCGTGGCGCGATGCCGGCCGTGCGGTCGCCAGGCGGCCGTCAGACGGCGATGGCGCGTGGCCGCCCCCTCCCTCCCCGTTGTCGCCTTCTTTGCGCCGGAGGCGCGAGACGAAAGCCGCGGTCGGCCGAGCCGAATGCCGCCCCACGGTGAGACGCCGCTCACGCAGTCGCCGGAATTCGACGCTGTCGACCCTCCCGGGCGCCTCAGGGTGCCTCGGGCGCGACAGGGCCCCTGCGCCGGCCCGCGCGGTGGCGGGCGGGCGCAGGGGCCCTGTGCTGTGGTTCCGGGCGGGCGGAAGCCCGAGGAGGGGCGGGTGTGGGCGGAAGCCCGAAGAGAGCCGACCTGGGCGGGGGTCAGCCCGCGCGGCGGAGGGAGTCGCTCAGGCGGGCGGCGGCGTCGATGACGGCCTGGGCGTGCATCCGGCCCGGGTGGCGGGTGAGTCGCTCGATGGGGCCGGAGACGGACACGGCGGCGACGACGCGGTTGGAGGGCCCGCGGACGGGCGCGGAGACCGAGGCCACCCCGGGCTCCCGCTCGCCGATGGACTGGGCCCAGCCCCGGCGCCGCACGCCCGACAGGGCCGTGGCGGTGAAGCGGGCGCCCTGGAGTCCGCGGTGCAGTCGCTCCGGCTCCTCCCAGGCCAGCAGCACCTGGGCGGCGGAGCCGGCCTTCATCGGCAGCGTGGAGCCCACCGGCACGGTGTCCCGCAGGCCGGACAGCCGCTCGGCCGCGGCCACGCAGATCCGCATGTCGCCCTGGCGGCGATAGAGCTGGGCGCTCTCGCCGGTCACGTCCCGTAGGTGAGTGAGCACCGGACCGGCCGTGGCCAGCAGCCGGTCCTCACCCGCCGCCGCGGCCAGCTCGGCCAGCCGCGGGCCCAGGATGAACCGGCCCTGCATGTCACGCGCCACCATCCGGTGGTGTTCCAGCGCCACCGCGAGCCGGTGCGCCGTGGGGCGCGCCAGCCCGGTCGCGCCGACCAGCCCGGCGAGGGTGGCCGGACCGGACTCCAATGCGCTGAGAACCAGAGCCGCCTTGTCGAGAACGCCGACGCCGCTAGAGTTGTCCATGCAACGATACTTGCGTCTCACACTGTGAAACGCAAGTTCAATTTCCCAGCAGACCCGTCACTCTGTAATTGCGGCCCCGGGACCAGGGCTCGCAGGCTTCGAGATGGGCCGGCAAAGCCGCCGGCCGGAGGGAAAGCAATGGGACGGACACTGGCGGAGAAGGTCTGGGACGACCATGTCGTCCGGCGCGCCGAAGGCGAGCCCGACCTGCTCTTCATCGATCTGCACCTGCTGCACGAGGTGACCAGCCCGCAGGCGTTCGACGGTCTCCGCAAGGCGGGTCGCGCGGTGCGCCGCACCGACCTCACCATCGCGACCGAGGACCACAACACCCCCACCCTCGACATCGACAAGCCGATCGCCGACCCGGTCTCCCGCGCCCAGTTGGAGACGCTGCGCAAGAACTGCGCGGAGTTCGGCGTACGGCTGCACCCGCTGGGCGACGTCGAGCAGGGCGTCGTCCACGTGGTGGGACCGCAGCTGGGGCTGACCCAGCCGGGCACCACCGTGGTCTGCGGCGACAGCCACACCTCCACCCACGGCGCCTTCGGCGCGCTGGCGTTCGGCATCGGCACCAGTCAGGTCGAGCACGTGCTGGCCACCCAGACGCTGCCGATGGCCCCCTTCAAGACCATGGCCATCACGGTCGAGGGCGAGCTGCCCGACGGCGTCACCGCCAAGGACCTGATCCTGGCGATCATCGCCCGGATCGGCACCGGCGGCGGCCAGGGCTATGTCATCGAATACCGCGGCTCCGCCATCGAGAAGCTGTCGATGGAGGCCCGGATGACCGTGTGCAACATGTCCATCGAGGCGGGCGCGCGGGCCGGGATGATCGCCCCCGACGACACCACCTTCGACTACCTCAAGGACCGTCCGCACGCCCCGCGCGGAGCCGACTGGGACGCCGCCGTCGAGTACTGGCGCACGCTGCGCACCGACGACGACGCGGTCTTCGACCACGAGGTCGTCATCGACGCCGCCGAGCTGTCCCCCTTCGTCACCTGGGGCACCAACCCGGGCCAGGGCGCGCCGCTGTCGGCATACGTTCCGGACCCCGCCTCGTATGCCGACCCCAGCGAGCGGCTGGCCGCCGAGAAGGCCCTGGAGTACATGGGTCTGACGGCTGGTCAGGCGCTGCGCGACATCTCCGTCGACACCGTCTTCGTGGGCTCCTGCACCAACGGCCGGATCGAGGACCTGCGCTCGGCCGCCGCCGTGCTGGAGGGTCGTTCGGTCGCCGAGGGGGTGCGGATGCTGGTGGTGCCCGGCTCGGTGCGGGTGGCGCTGCAGGCCGTCGAGGAGGGCCTGGACAAGGTGTTCACCGCGGCCGGCGCCGAATGGCGGCACGCGGGCTGTTCGATGTGTCTGGGCATGAACCCCGACCAGCTGGCCCCCGGCGAGCGTTCGGCGTCCACCTCCAACCGCAACTTCGAGGGCAGGCAGGGCAAGGGCGGCCGCACCCACCTGGTCTCCCCGCAGGTCGCCGCCGCCACCGCGGTCCTCGGCCACCTGGCCTCGCCCGCCGACCTGCACGACACGTCCGCCGCCCGCACGCCTGCCGGAGTCTGAGAACCATGGAAGCTTTCACCACCCACACCGGCCGGGCCGTCCCGCTGCGCCGCAGCAACGTCGACACCGACCAGATCATCCCCGCCCACTGGCTGAAGAAGGTCACCCGCGACGGCTTCGAGGACGGGCTGTTCGAGGCGTGGCGCAAGGACCCGGACTTCGTGCTGAACCGGCCCGAGCGCCAGGGCGCCTCGGTGCTGGTCGCCGGCCCCGACTTCGGCACCGGCTCCTCGCGCGAGCACGCCGTGTGGGCGCTGCAGAACTACGGCTTCAAGGCCGTGATCTCCGCGCGGTTCGCCGACATCTTCCGTGGCAACTCCCTCAAGAACGGTCTGCTGACCGTGGTGCTGCCCCAGGAGACCGTGGACCGGCTGTGGGAGCTGACCGAAGCCGACCCCGCCGCCGAGGTCACCGTCGACCTGGTCGACCGACAGGTTCGAGCCGAGGGCATCACGGCTGAATTTGAGCTTGACGAGAACGCCCGGTGGAGGCTGCTGGAAGGGCTGGACGACATCAGCCTGACCCTCCGGGAAGAGGCCGACATCGCCGCCTACGAGGCCCGGCGACCCTCCTTCAAGCCCAGCACGGTTGAGCTCTGAGCCACCCCGGTTCTCCCTGCGCAGAGCGCGTTTGACACGATGCGTCGCCGGTCCACCGACCGGCGGCGCATCGGCATGTTGAGGCCCCATGAGGCGACAACTCGCCGCAGATGGCACAATCAGCGCATGGAACGCGACACCCAACTCGAGCTCTACCGGGTTGTCGCCGACCGACTCAAGCGAGCGCACTCCATGGTGCGCGCACTGCAAGTCCCGGAGGGCGTACGGATGGCGCTGACCCGGAAGCTGCTGGTCATCACGGCCGCGGCAAAACACGATCTGGCAGACGCGGCGCGGCGTCTGGACCGGTTGATGGACGACCTCGACAAGGGTCGTTTTCCCCAAGACCCCAACGACGACCGAACTCCGTGACGGTCCAGATCGTTGCGGCACAAGGGTGATTAGCCCGTTTCGTGTTTGATTTGCGGTATATATCTGCCTAACGTGCGAAAAAGCTTGAACACATTGGTTTCAGCAATGTCTCCGAAGGGGAAGACGTGAACAAGGCGCAGCTAGTAGAGGCGATTCAGGACAAGCTCGGCGGGCGTCAGAACGCCGCCGACGCTGTCGACGCGGTCCTGGACGCAATCGTCCGCGCGGTCGTCGCCGGGGATCGGGTTTCGGTCACCGGTTTCGGCTCGTTCGAGAAGGTGGAGCGTCCGGCTCGCTACGCCCGTAACCCGCAGACCGGCGAGCGGGTCCGGGTCAAGAAGACCTCGGTCCCCCGTTTCCGCGCCGGTCAGGGCTTCAAGGACCTGGTGAGCGGCTCCAAGAAGCTGCCCAAGGGCGGCGAGGTCTCCGTCAAGAAGGCGCCGAAGGGCAGCCTCCAGGTCGGCGCCGCCGCGAAGAAGGCCGCCGCCAAGAAGGCGACCGCGAAGAAGGCCGCGGCCAAGAAGACCACGGCCGTCGCGAAGAAGGCCGCCCCGGCGAAGAAGGCCACCACCACGGCCGCCGCGAAGAAGGTCACCGCCAAGAAGGCACCGGCGAAGAAGACCACCACGGCCGCCGCCAAGAAGACCACCACCGCCACGCCGGCGGCGAAGAAGACCACGGCCGCCGCCAAGAAGACCGCTCCGGCGAAGAAGGCCGTCGCCAAGAAGGCCCCGGCGAAGAAGACCACCGCCCGGAAGACCACGGCGAAGAAGACCACCGCCCGGAAGAAGTAACCGCGGCCGTCGGCAGCGTCACGCGCCGGGCCGGGCTCCCCAGGGGAGCCCGGCCCGCGGTGTGCCCGGCGTCGGCCGGTCCGGGCGAGGCCGGGCTCGGGGGAGCCCGGTTTCGGGGGAAGCCGGAGGTGGGGACGGCCGACGGGCGGGGGGTGAGCCCGTCGGAGTTAGGCTCTGGGCATGCAGGCAACCGCGTTCACCTACGATTCCGACACCCGGGCCGGCAGTGTGCTGCTCGACGACGGCACTCCGCTGCCGTTCGACGCCGCCGCCTTCGACGCCGGCGGGCTGCGGCTGCTGCGCCCCGGTCAGCGGGTGCGCATCGAGGTCGAGGGTGAGGGCGAGGGGCGGCGCGTCACCTTTGTGACGTTGCAGACCTTGTGACCCTTCCCCTGGAGGGCTTTTGGGGGCGGGCAGGGAGCCCGGCGCCTTCCAGCGGTGGCTGGAGGCGGGCGCCGAAATCACCGCAGCGGTTCCGCCGCCGGCAGCCCCTCCGTCTCCGATGACCCCTCGGAGAGCAGGGACGCCGTCCGGGGGCCCACTCCCAGCCGTAGCGCCGACCCCAGGTCCTCTGCCGTGTCCACGTCCTGGCGGACGCTGTCGACACCGGTCAGCGCGAGTTCCCAGGCGCCGGACGCCCGGTGTCGGGCGCGGGACGCGCCGCCGAACGCCGGGGCCAGCTCCACTCCGCCGACCGCGCTGAGCAACGTGGTGCCGACGCCGGCGGCGTCGGCCAGGAAGGCGCGTGAGTGGGCGGCGGCGGCCTCGAGCACCTGAGCGAGCTCGATGGCGCGCAGCGCCGGGAGGTCGGCGTTGAGGGCCGCCACCGGGGCGTGCGGACGGCGCGCGCGAACGGCCCGCGCTCCCTGGGCGAGCGCGGCGTTCAGCCCGGGCGCGGGTCGCCCCGGAGCGTCGGGCACCACATGCGCGCCGAGGGCCGACAGCTCGCACGCCGCACGCGGGTCGTCGGTGACGACCACCACATCCCGTACCGCCTCACAGGCCAGTGCCGCGGCGACCGTGTCCTGCGCGAAGGCCAGTGCCAGCCGGGGCCGGCGGTCCCGCGGAACCGCGTCGGCGAGCCTGCTCTTGGCCCGGGACAAGGGCTTGAGCGGGACCACCAGGGTCCATGTCGTACCCGCCGTCGGGGCCGCTCCCATTCCTCGCACGAGTGCCATTCTCGCCTGCTGCCGCGACCCGCCGGGACCAGGCGGGGTTACGGTGTCCTCGACAGACCGGGTACCTGGGGCGACACTTGTGCGGCTGCCCGGACGGCAGCAAGCCAGCAGGTCAGCAGGGTTCAAGAGAGGTGTTCCGAGTGTCCGGCCGCAGAATCGGCTTCTGGTACCGCGCAGCAGCGGTCTTGGTAAAACCGCCGCTAGTGGTTCTGTTCAAGCGGGACTGGCGAGGAATGGAGCACATTCCTGCTGAGGGTGGATTTATCACCGCGATCAATCACAACTCGTATCTCGACCCGCTCTCCTACGCGCACTTTCAGTACAACACCGGACGTGTGCCGCGGTTCCTCGCCAAGGCGGGGCTCTTCAAGGGCAGCTTTGTCGGAACCTTCCTGCGCGGCACCGGCCAGATCCCCGTCTACCGGGAGTCCACCGACGCCGCGAACGCCTTCCGGGCCGCCGTGGACGCCATCAACAAGGGCGAGTGTGTGGCCTTCTACCCGGAGGGCACCCTCACCCGCGACCCCGACCAGTGGCCGATGCGCGGCAAGACCGGCGCCGCCCGGGTGGCGCTGCTGACCAAGGCCCCGGTCATCCCCGTCGCGCAGTGGGGCGCCAACGAGGCGATGCCCCCGTACGCGAAGGAGAAGCGGCTGCGGCTCTTCCCCCGCAAGACGCTGCGGGTGCAGGCCGGCCCGCCGGTGGACCTGAGCGAGTTCTACGGCCAGGAGCCGACCGTCGAGGTGCTGCGCGGCGCCACCGACGCCATCATGGCCGCCATCACCGAACTCCTCGCCGAGGTGCGCGGGGAGCCCGTTCCCGACCGGCCCCCCGTGCAGCGCAGGGCCCGCGCGGCGGAGCGGAGCGTCCCGGCGGAGCGGACCGGCGAGACGGAGAGCGACTCCGGGGCCGCGCGGACCCCGGCGACGGACAAGGCCCCCGAGGCCCGGCAGGCCCGCGAGGCCGAGGAGGAACGCAAGTGACGCGCTGCGCGGTCTACGGCACCGGCTCCTGGGGCACCGCCTTCGCGATGGTGCTCGCCGACGCCGGCTGCGAGGTGACCCTGTGGGGGCGCCGGGCGGGCCTGGTCGAGGCCATCAACACCGGTCGCACCAACCCCGACTACCTGCCGGGCGTCGAGCTCCCGCGGACGGTACGGGCCACCACCGACCCCGCCGAGGCGGCGCGGGACGCGCGGTTCGCGGTGCTCGCCGTGCCCTCCCAGACGCTGCGCGGCAACCTCGCGGCATGGGCGCCCCTGCTGCCCTCCGACACCGTGCTGGTCTCCCTGATGAAGGGCGTCGAACTCGGCACCGCCAAGCGCATGAGCGAGGTCATCGAGGAGGTCGCCAAGGCCCCGGCGGACCGGGTCGCGGTGCTCACCGGGCCCAACCTGGCCCGGGAGATCGCCGCCCGGCAGCCCGCCGCCGCCGTGGTGGCCTGCCGCGACGAGGATGTGGCCCGGCGCCTCCAGGCCGCCTGCCACACCCCGTACTTCCGTCCGTACACCAACACCGACGTGGTCGGCTGCGAGCTCGGCGGCGCGGTGAAGAACGTCATCGCGCTCGCCGTCGGCATCGCCGACGGCATGGGGCTCGGCGACAACGCCAAGGCGTCCCTGATCACCCGGGGCCTGGCCGAGACCACCCGGCTGGGCCTGGCCATGGGGGCCGACGCGCACACCTTCGCGGGCCTGGCGGGCATGGGCGACCTGGTCGCCACCTGCTCCTCGCCGCTCTCCCGCAACCACACCTTCGGCACCAACCTGGGCCGCGGCATGACGCTGGAGCAGACCATCGCGGTCACCAAGCAGACCGCCGAGGGGGTCAAGTCGTGCGAGTCGGTGCTGGATCTGGCCCGCCGGCACGACGTCGACATGCCGATCACCGAGACCGTGGTGGGGATCGTGCACGAGGGCAAGCCGCCGCTGGTGGCACTGAAGGAGCTGATGTCGCGGAGCGCCAAGCCGGAGCGGCACTGACGTGGACGCGACCGCAAGGTAACCTCATCGCGATATGAGCAGCGAGACCTCCACCCCCAGCCCTGCAGGCGGCCGTAAGCCGCGCGTCGCCGTCGTCTTCGGCGGCCGCAGCTCCGAGCACGCCATCTCCGTGGTCACCGCCGGCGCCGTGCTGAGCGCCATCGACCGGACCAAGTACGACGTGCTGCCGATCGGCATCACCGCGGACGGCCGTTGGGCGCTGACCGCCGACGAACCCGAACGGATGGCCATCGCCGAGCGGCGGCTGCCGAGCGTCGACGACCTGGCGGAGTCGGCGGACGGCGGGGTGCTGCTGCCCGTCGACCCGACCAGCCGCGAGGTGGTCTACACCGAGCCGGGCGCGGTGCCCAAGGCGCTGGGCGACGTGGACGTCGTCTTCCCCATGCTGCACGGCCCCTACGGCGAGGACGGCACCCTTCAGGGCCTGCTGGAGCTCTCCGGTGTGCCCTACGTGGGTTCCGGCGTGCTCGCCTCCGCGGTCGGCATGGACAAGGAGTACATGAAGCGGGTCTTCATCTCCTTCGGGCTGCCGGTCGGCCCGTACGAGGTGATCCGCCCCCGCGAGTGGGAGAACGACCCGGCCGCGGCCCGCAAGAAGGTCGTGGAGTTCGCCGCCGAGCACGGCTGGCCGCTGTTCGTGAAGCCCGCGCGAGCCGGCTCCTCCTTCGGCATCACCAAGGTCGACGACCCCGCGGGGCTGGACGAGGCGATCGAGGAGGCCCGGCGCCACGACCCGAAGATCATCGTGGAGGCGCTGCTGCGCGGCCGCGAGATCGAGTGCGGCGTGCTGGAGTTCGAGGACGGGCCGCGGGCCAGCGTGCCGGCCGAGATCCCGCCGGTCACCGCCCACGACTTCTACGACTTCGAGGCGAAGTACATCGACTCCGCCTCCGGGATCGTGCCCGCCCCGCTGACCGAGGAGCAGACCGCGCGGGTGCGGGAGCTCGCCGTGCGCGCCTTCGACGCGGCGTCCTGCGAGGGCCTGGTGCGGGCGGACTTCTTCCTGCTGGACAGCGGAGAGTTCGTGATCAACGAGATCAACACGATGCCCGGCTTCACCCCCATCTCGATGTACCCGCGGATGTGGCAGGAGTCCGGCGTGAGCTACCCGGAGCTGGTGGACCGCCTGATCCAGGCCGCGCTGCGCCGCTCCACGGGGCTGCGCTAGCCGCCGACGCGCGTGCCGCCGGGGCGGGGTCTCCCTCCGCCCCGGTGTCGTGCGCGCCCGTGCCCCGGAGGCCGTACCTCAGGTTCAGATGCCGAACGGGATCGTCTTCCGCACCGGCTTCGCGAGGTCGGTGAGCACGTTGACCTCGGGGGCGTGAGCCCCCGGAACCCAGACCTCGACAAAGGTCTTCCGCAGCACGGTGGTGAAGCGATAGCCCTCGTCCAGCTCCTCCAGCAGCCACTCCACACCGTTGATCTCCACGGCGGGGTGCTTGGGGTTGTAGTGTTCCGTCCCGGGCGTGAGCACGTCAGGCTTGGGCACGCCGCAGCGCAGCTCCACGGCCGGATCGCCCCAGGCCGCGGTGAGATCCGACGCCGGTGCGGTGTCCCGTCGCGCCAACCCGTCCACCCGCTCGGGCAGCGCCCGGTGCAGGGCACGGCAGAGCGCCGCCTCCCTCGCGGGCGGGGTGGGAACCACGGGCGAGGGGGCGGCGTCGGAGTCGTCAGCGAAGGAACAACCGGTCGCCGCGAACAGGGCCGCCATCGTGACGAGGGCGGAGCGCCGGGACGACCGGGGACGTGCTGGAGTCACCGGCCGAGCATACGGGGGCCGCAGGCGACCGTCCGTACGGGGGCGGCCGGGGACGGGGGACTAGAGATGGACGACCGGGCAGGTCAGCGTGCGGGTGATGCCGTCCACCTGCTGCACCCTGGCCACCACCATCCGTCCGAGCTCGTCCACCGTCTCGGCCTCGGCGCGCACAATCACGTCGTAGGGACCGGTGACATCCTCGGCCTGGATGACACCGGGAATCTTGCTGATCACATCGGCCACGGTCGACGCTTTGCCGACCTCGGTCTGGATCAGGATGTACGCCTGTACCACGGAACCTCCAGGGCGGCTTCGAGGATCATGTGGGGAGAAGGGACGCCACGGTACCGCGTCGCCGAGTGGCGAGGGGAGACCCGCGCGGCGTCCCCGGCGTGGCGAGGCCGTGGACGCCCGTGGACACCAACA
Source organism: Streptomyces sp. SAJ15 (assembly GCF_007595705.1). Classification (GTDB taxonomy): domain Bacteria; phylum Actinomycetota; class Actinomycetes; order Streptomycetales; family Streptomycetaceae; genus Streptomyces. Next base: position 1,131,572 of record NZ_NISY01000001.1, read on the forward strand.
CCGTGACACCGTGAGGAGAAGCGCAGTGAAAGGCACCGTGGGGGAGCTGGGTGAGTTCGGGCTCATCAGAGAGCTCACCGCCCGGCTCACCACCACATCGGCGGTACGGCTGGGCCCCGGGGACGACGCGGCGGTGGTCGCGGCCCCCGACCGTCGGGTGGTGGCGAGCACGGACGTGCTGCTCGAAGGACGGCACTTCCGCCGGGACTGGTCCACCGCCTATGACGTGGGCCGCAAGGCGGCCGCGCAGAACCTCGCCGACATCGCGGCGATGGGCGCGGTGCCCACGGCGCTGCTGCTCGGCCTGGTCGTCCCCGCCGAACTCCCGACCACCTGGGCGACCGAGCTGATGGACGGGCTGCGCGACGAGTGCCAGGTCGCCGGCGCCGCCGTGGTCGGCGGCGACGTGGTGCGCGGTGACACCATCACCGTCGCCATCACCGCGCTGGGGGACCTCCGTAACCATGACCCGGTCACTCGATCCGGTGCTCAGCCGGGCGACGTGGTCGCGGTCACCGGCTGGTTGGGATGGTCGGCCGCGGGGCACGCGGTGCTCTCCCGCGGTTTCCGCTCCCCGCGCGCCTTCGTCGAGGCGCACCGCCGGCCGGAGCCGCCGTACCACGCCGGCCCCGCGGCCGCCGGGCTCGGCGCCACCGCGATGACGGATGTCAGCGACGGGCTGGTGGCCGACCTGGGGCACATCGCCGAAGCCAGCAAGGTGCGCATCGATCTGCGCTCCGGCGACATCGACGTCCCCTCGCAGATGTCCGACATCGCCCAGGCGGTCGGCGTGGACCCGCTCCAGTGGGTGCTCAACGGGGGAGAAGACCACGCGATCGTGGCCACCTTCCCGCCGGACGCCAAGCTGCCGGCCCGCTGGAAGGTCATCGGCGAGGTGCTCAACCCCTCGGCGCTGCCGCAGGTGACGGTCGACGGCGCGCCCTGGCCGCACGGCGGCTGGGACCACTTCGGCGACGAGCCGGAGGCCGAGTAGATTCTGCGGCATGCCGCAGACACCCGCCCCGATACCGCCCCGTGTCCTCACCGTCGCCGGCTCCGACTCCGGCGGCGGTGCGGGCGTCCAGGCCGACCTGAAGACGATGCTGGCGCTGGGCGTGCACGGCATGAGCGTGCTCACGGCGGTGACGGCCCAGAACTCGGTGGGTGTGCAGGGCGCCTGGGAGCTGCCGGCGGCCGCCGTACGGGCGCAGTTCCACAGCGTCGTCGACGACATCGGCGTCCAGGCGGTCAAGACCGGGATGCTCGCCTCCGCCGAACTGGTGGAGACCGTGGCCGAACTGCTCACGGACGTCGGGGCGCCGGTGGTGGTGGATCCGGTCGGGGTCTCCAAGCACGGCGACGCGCTGCTGGCCACCAGCGCCCTCGGCGCGATGCGGACCAGGCTGCTGCCGACCGCCACCGTGGCCACCCCCAACCTCGACGAGGTGGCTCAGCTGACCGGCGTGCGGGTCGCGGACGAGTCCGACATGCGGCGAGCGGCCGACGCGGTGCTGGAGTTCGGGCCGCGCTGGGCGCTGATCAAGGGCGGACACCTGGACGGCGGTGCCGCGGACGCCGTCGACCTGCTGACGGACGGCACCGAGGAGCACTGGCTGCGCGCTCCCCGCCACGACAACCGGCACACCCACGGCACCGGCTGCACCCTCGCCAGCGCGATCGCGGCGGGGCTCGGCCGGGGGCTTCCGGTGCCGGCGGCCGTCGCCGCCGCCAAGGACTACGTCACCGGCGCCATCGCGGCCGGCTTCGCACTGGGCGCCGGCATCGGCCCGGTCGACCACGGCTGGCGCTGGCGGACGGGCTGATCGCTCGGGCGCTGGTCGGGGCAGGGCGCGGGGGATGCGCCATGGGGTTTCCGGGCATGCGAAAAGCCGGCCCACCCGCAGGGTGGACCGGCTTGACAGTTCAGCGTTAGCGCGAGACCTTGCCGGCCTTGATGCAAGAGGTGCAGACGTTGAGCTTCTTCGGCGTCCGACCGATCACAGCGCGCACCGTCTGGATGTTGGGGTTCCAACGACGAGGGGTGCGGCGGTGCGAGTGCGAGATGTTGTTGCCGAAGCCCGGCCCCTTGCCGCAGACGTCGCAGTTGGCAGCCACGGGTTACTCCAAAGACGGGTCAGCCCCGCATTCGCGAGGAGACAGACACTTACGGTAGGTGCCCCGGCGGAAAGAGCCAGGGGGAAAAAAGGCCCGATTCGCATCAGGCAACCGGAGCAGCATACAACGACCGCTCCCGTACAACGAAACTACCATGACCTGCGCGACCCGGGCCGCGCGGGCCCTGGCACCAGGACTACGCTGCGAAGCCGATCCGCCAGCCAGTCTCCCCCGAGAGTCTCCCCCCGAGGAGGACGTCCGTGCCGCACACGCTCGACGCCGAGGCGGTACGCGAATGGTGCGGGCTGGCGCTGGAGGCGCTGGGACGAGCCCGTGCGGACATCGACGCGATCAACGTCTACCCGGTCGCCGACGGGGACACCGGCACCAACCTCTATCTGACCGCCGAGTCGGCCGCCCAGGCCGTCGAGGCGGCCTTCGACGGCCACGCCGCCGCCACCGGCACGCCCTCCCACCCCACCCTGGCGGATGCCGTACGGGCCATGGCCCACGGCGCGCTCATCGGCGCGCGCGGCAACTCGGGCACCATCCTGGCGCAGCTGCTGCGCGGCATGGCCGACGTGATGGCGGCCGCCGGCGCCCCCCGCACGGCGGACCCCCGAGTACTCAAGCGCGCGCTGCGGCACGCCGCGGAGTCGGCCTACGCGGCCGTCGCACACCCCGTGGAGGGCACCGTACTCACCGTGGCGGCGGCCGCCGCCGACGCGGCCGAGCGGGCCGAGGGGGACACCGCCGCCGTGGCCCGCGCGGCCCACGAGGGCGCCCGCGGAGCGCTGGACGCCACCCCCGACCAACTGGAGGTGCTCGCCCGCGCGGGCGTCGTCGACGCCGGTGGCTCCGGCCTGGTGGCGGTCCTCGGCGCGCTGGCCCAGGCCCTCTCGGGCGCGACCGCGGCGCCGCCGCGCACCGCCGCACCGGGATCGCGGGCCGGCGCCGGACGCGAGGCCGGCGGCGGATCGGGGAAGGCTCCGGCCTCGGGAAGGACTCCGGGAGCGGGGCCCGCGGCGAGCTGCGTGGTCGACGCGTCGACCACGGCCGACGCACACGCGGGTGGCCCCGCCTTCGAGGTGATCTATCTGCTGGAGGCCGAGGAAGCCGCGGTCGACCGGCTGCGGGCCCGGCTGGACGCGCTCGGCGACTGCCTGGTCGTCGTCGGCGGCGACGGGCTGTGGAACGTCCATGTGCACGTGGACGACGCGGGCGCCGCCGTCGAGGCCGGCGTCCAGGCGGGCCGCCCGTACCGCATCCGCATCACCCACTTCGGCGCCGCAGCCGCCGCCGGACGAGGGCACGGCGCCCCGGGCGCGGCGACCGCCGAGGACGCCCCGGGCGGCGAGGGCCCGGGTCCGCGCCGCGAACGCGCCCCCCGCGCGGTCGTCGCGGTGGTGCCGGGCGCCGGACTGGCCGCGCTCCACCGGGAGGCGGGCGCCGTCGTCGTCGCCACCCGGCCCGGGGAGCCGCCGGTCAGCGGGGAACTGGTGGAGGCCATCCGGCGCGCCCACGCCCACGAAGTGGTGGTGCTGCCCAACGACGCGACGCTCCAGCACACCGCCGCGGCCGCCGCCGAACAGGCCCGCACCGAGGGAGTGCGCGTCGCCCTCATCCCCACCCGCTCCGCCGTCCAGGGCATCGCCGCGCTCGCCGTCCACGAACCCGGCCGCCGCTTCGACGAGGACGTCGTCGCCATGACCGCCGCCGCCGGGGCCACCCGCCACGCCGAGCTGGTGGTGGCCGAGCACCAGTCCTGGACCATGGCCGGGGTGTGCCAGGCCGGCGACGTGCTCGGACTGATCGACGGCGATGTCGCGGTCATCGGCCGCGACCTGGTCGCCACCGCCCGCACGGTGCTGGACCGGATGCTGGCCGCCGGCGGCGAACTGGTCACCCTGGTACTGGGCGAGGGCGTCCCCGACACCGTCTCCGAGCTCCTGACGGGGCACGTACGCGAGGGGCACCTGGCCGTCGACACGGTCGCGTACCGGGGCGAGCAGCAGGCCGTACCGTTGATCATCGGCATCGAATAACGGGCGCGCGCCTTTTCAGGGCTCGGTTCGCCTCCGGGCGCTGTAAGCGACTGCCGACACTCGACCGTGCTCGCCTGCTCGTTCCTCACAGGCTCCGCGCGCTCTCCCTTTCGGCAGCCGCGCGCCCTTCGGCTCACTCGCCGGTGCGTGCGGGGCGGGAGGACGTCCGCAGCCGTGAGGCGGGGGCGCTCTCCCTTTCGGCAGCCGCGCGCCCTTCGGCTCACTCGCCGGTGCGTACGGGGCCGGAGTGTGTCCGCAGCCGTGAGGCCGGGCGCTCTTCCTTTCGGCAGCGCGATCGGGGCCGCTCAGGTGCCGCGGGGCGGGTCGGTTGTCGGCGGCGCGGTGCGCGGTTCGGTCCCCGATGTCACCGGTGTGGTGTGCAATGGGTGACGTGCCCGCGCTGCAAGAACCCCTGAAGAAGATCCTCGGCGGCACCACCGCGAAGGTGCTGGCCGACCACCTCGACCTGCACACGGTCGGCGACCTGCTGCACCACTACCCGCGGCGGTACGCCGAGCGCGGCGAGCTGACGCGCCTCGCCGACCTGCCGCTGGACGAGCACGTCACCGTCGTCGCGCAGGTCGCCGACGCCCGCGTGCTGACCTTCAACCGGGGCCGGGGCCAGCGGTTGGAGGTCACCCTGACCGACGGCAGCGGCCGGCTCCAGCTGGTCTTCTTCGGCAAGGGCATCCACAAGCCGCACAAGGAGCTGCTGCCCGGTCGCCGCGCGATGTTCGCCGGCAAGGTCTCCGTCTTCAACCGCAAGCTCCAGCTGGCCCACCCGGAGTACCAGCTGCTGGACAAGGACAGCGGGGAGGAGACGGTCGACGCCTTCGCCAACCAGCTGATCCCGATCTACCCGGCCTGCCAGCAGATGGCCTCCTGGAAGCTGGCCAAGGCCGTTGACGCGGTGCTCCCGAGCGCGGGGGACGCCGTCGACCCGCTGCCGCCCGCGCTGCGCGAGGGCCGCGGCCTGGTTCCGCTTCCCGAGGCCCTGCTCAAGGTCCACCGGCCGCGCACCAAGGCCGACATCCACGACGCCCGCGAGCGGCTCAAGTGGGACGAGGCGTTCGTGCTCCAGGTCGCCCTCGCCCGGCGCCGGTACGCCGACACGCAGGCGCCCGCGGTCGCCCGCAAGCCCTCCTCCGGCGGCCTCCTGGACGCCTTCGACGCCAGGCTGCCCTTCGAGCTCACCGAGGGCCAGCGCCGGGTCAGCGCCGAGATCTTCACCGACCTCGCCGTCGAACACCCCATGCACCGGCTGCTCCAGGGCGAGGTCGGATCCGGAAAGACCATGGTCGCGCTGCGCGCCATGCTCGGCGTGGTCGACGCCGGCGGCCAGGCCGCCATGCTCGCGCCCACCGAGGTGCTCGCCCAGCAGCACCACCGCTCCATCACGGAGATGATGGGCGACCTCGCCGAGCGGTGGGGACTGTGGCGCGGAGCGCCATCCGGCGAGGGTGACGGTGGCGACATGCCCGGCGGCGCCGAGACGGGCACCAAGGTGGTGCTGCTCACCGGCTCCATGGGCGCCGCCGCCCGCCGCCAGGCGCTGTTGGACCTGGTCACCGGCGAGGCCGGGATCGTGGTCGGCACCCACGCGCTGATCGAGGACAAGGTGAAGTTCCACGACCTGGGCCTGGTCGTGGTCGACGAGCAGCACCGGTTCGGCGTCGAGCAGCGCGACGCGCTGCGGGCCAAGGGGGACTCCCAGGGTGAGCGGCGAACGCCCCACCTGCTGGTCATGACGGCGACCCCCATCCCGCGCACGGTCGCCATGACCGTCTTCGGCGACCTGGAGACCTCCGTCCTCGACCAGCTCCCGGCCGGCCGCTCCCCGATCGCCTCCCATGTGGTGCCCGCGCGGGACAAGCCGCACTTCCTGACCCGCGCCTGGGAACGGGTCCGCGAGGAGGTCGAGGGCGGCCACCAGGCGTACGTGGTCTGCCCGCGCATCGGCGACGACGTCGACGAGGCGGCCGAGGCGAAGCGGGGCAAGGCCGGCAAGGGCGAGGCGCAGCCGTCGCCGGAGGACGAGGCGGAGAAGCGCCCGCCGCTGGCGGTGCTGGACATCGCCGAGCAGCTCGGCGCCGGCCCGCTGCGCGGGCTGCGGGTGGAGGTGCTGCACGGCCGGATGCAGCCGGAGGCCAAGGACGACGTGATGCGCCGGTTCTCCGCCGGCGAGGTGGACGTGCTGGTGGCCACCACCGTCATCGAGGTCGGCGTGAACGTCCCCAACGCCACCGTCATGGTGATCATGGACGCGGACCGTTTCGGCGTCTCCCAGCTGCACCAGCTGCGCGGCCGGGTGGGCCGCGGCTCGGCCCCCGGGCTGTGCCTGCTGGTCACCGAGATGCCCGAGGCCAGCCAGGCGCGCACCCGGCTGAACGCGGTCGCCGCCACCCTGGACGGCTTCGAACTGTCCCGTATCGACCTGGAGCAGCGCCGCGAGGGCGATGTGCTGGGCCAGGCTCAGTCGGGCGCCCGCTCCTCGCTGCGGATGCTCGCCGTCATCGACGACGAGGAGGTCATCGCCGCGGCCCGCGAGGAGGCCCAGGCGCTGGTGGCGGCCGATCCCGAGCTGGCCGGCCAGCCCGAGCTGCGCACCGTCCTGGACGCCCTGCTGTCCGCGGAGCGGGAGGAGTACCTGGACAAGGGCTGAGCCCGGGTCCGGACCGGTCGGGAATGCGCCAATAATGGATGCGCAGCGAGCGCAGACCGAAACCGCGGACCGACACTCCGACCGAAGCCGCGGACCGAAGCCGCGGCCCGAGCCGCGGACCGAACCGAAGGGCGGCCCACCTACATGACCCGCGTGATCGCCGGTGCGGCAGGAGGGCGCCGCCTCGCGGTGCCGCCAGGCAACGGCACCCGACCCACCTCGGACCGGGCGCGCGAGGGCCTCTTCTCCACCTGGGAGTCCCTGCTCGGCTCGTTGCACGGGACCCGCGTGCTCGACCTGTACGGCGGCTCCGGCGCGGTCGGCCTGGAGGCCCTGTCGCGCGGCGCCGAGCATGTGCTGCTGGTGGAGGCGGACACCCGAGCCGCCCGCACCATCCGGGAGAACGTGCGCGCGATCGGGCTGCCCGGCGCCGAGGTGCGCACCGCGAAGGCGGAGCAGATCACCGCCGCCCCCGCCCCGGACCGCCCGTACGACGTGGTCTTCCTGGACCCGCCCTACGCCGTCGGCGACGACGATCTCCGGGAGATCCTGCTCACACTCCTCCGTAACGGGTGGCTGACGGACGACGCGCTGGCCACCGTGGAGCGCAGCACCAGAGGCGGGGAGTTCCGGTGGCCCGCAGGTTTCGAGGGGCTGCGGGCCCGTCGCTACGGCGAGGGCACGCTTTGGTACGGTCGCGCCGCCTCTACGTGCGACAACGCGTCATGACCGGTCTGGAGAGCGAGGAACCACTGTTGCGCCGCGCAGTCTGTCCGGGGTCCTTCGACCCCGTCACCAACGGACACCTGGACATCATCGCCCGAGCGTCGAAGCTGTACGACGTCGTGCACGTCGCGGTGATGATCAACAAGTCCAAGCAGGGCCTGTTCACCGTCGAGGAGCGCATAGCGCTGCTGCGTGAGGTGACGGCCGAGTTCGGCAATGTGGAGGTCGAGGCCTTCCACGGGCTGCTGGTCGACTTCTGCAAGGAACGCGACATCCCCGCCATCGTCAAGGGGCTGCGGGCGGTCAGCGACTTCGACTACGAGCTCCAGATGGCCCAGATGAACAACGGCCTGTCCGGCGTGGAGACGCTCTTCGTGCCGACCAACCCCACCTACAGCTTCCTCTCCTCCAGCCTGGTCAAGGAGGTCGCCGCCTGGGGCGGCGACGTCTCCCACCTGGTGCCCCCGACGGTGCTCCGGGCACTCACCGAGCGGCTCGGCGAGCGCTGACCCGGTGACGGCCCGTCAGTAGGTGTCGGGCGGGGGCGCTGGGCCGTACAGTCGTCGGCGTCTGTTCGTGTTCCCTCCCATCCGTCAGAGAGAGTGGCGAGCCCCAGGTGGACGTATCGAAGAAGCTCGACGAGATCGTCGACGCCGTCGCCGGCGCCCGGTCCATGCCCATGTCGGCCTCGTGCGTGGTCAACCGCGCCGAGCTGCTCGCCATGCTCGAAGAGGTGCGCGCCGCCCTCCCCGGCTCCCTCGCCCAGGCGCGGGAGGTGCTCGGCGGCCGCGCGCAGATGGTCGAGGAGGCCCGCCAGGAGGCCGACCGGATCATCGAGTCCGCGCACGCCCAGCGCGGTTCGCTGATCTCCGACACCGAGGTCGCGCGGCAGTCCCGGGAGGAGGCCGACCGCATCCTGACCGAGGCCCGCCGGGAGGCGGAGGAGATCCGCGCCGAGGCCGACGACTACGTCGACAGCAAGCTCGCCAACTTCGAGGTCGTGCTCACCAAGACCATCGGCGCCGTCGACCGCGGCCGCGAGAAGCTGCTGGGCCGGGTCCCCGGGGGCGACGGGATGACCCCCGACGGCCGGCCGGACGACGCCCCCGAGCGCAGCGCCGACCCGGAGACCCTGCGGCGCCGCGCCGACGAGTACGTGGACGCCAAGCTGGGCGCCGTCTCCGCCGTACTGGCCAAGACCCTGGAGGCCGCCGGCCGCGGCCGGCAGAAGCTGCTGGGCGCGCGCCCCATCGACGAGCTGGGCGCCCACATGGCCGCGCAGGACGCCGCCCAGGACCCCGCCGCGCTGCACCACACCAGCGACGCCGACTTCCTGGCCGGCCTCGCGGGCCACGCCGCCCCCCAGGCCCCGGCCCCCGCGGTGCCCCAGCCGCCGGCCCACGACCCGGTTCCCCCGGTCCCCTCGGCGCAGCCGGACATCCCGGCCGCCCCCACCGCGCCCCCGCGGATCCCCGCCCCGCCGGCCCAGCAGGACTACTACGCCGCGACCGCGGACTACCAGCAGCAGGGCGGCTACGGCTATCCGGAGACGTACCCGCAGGGCCACGACCCGTACGCCGCGCAGCCCGCGACCGCCGGCTACCCGCAACAGGACCCGTACGGCTGGCAGCAGCCCCAGGCGTCCGGCTACGAGGGCTACGACGGCTACGCGACGGGCGGCGGCTACGGCGGGCACCAGGCACAGCCGGCGCAGCACGGGGTGCAGGGCGCGGCGCTCGACGAGACCAGCCTCTTCGACACCAGCATGATCAACCTCGATCAGCTGCGCCAGTACGAGCAAGGTCGCTGAGCCCGGAGGGCGGGCCGGCAGGGGCTCGCCGGGCCGCCGCCGCGCCCCTGCCGGGCGGCGTCGAAACCGACGCCGGGCGGTCGCCGGGGGCCGCGGATTGGGACGAGAGCGGCGCGTCCAGTATCCTGGCTCTTCGGTCGCGCCTACGTCCGCGATCTAGGCTGCCCGCTTCGCGTCGACGCGCCGTGGCGGGGTGAGCCGTTCCGCAGCGTAAAGCGTCGTAACACGTAGAAAGCAGGAAGCCCTGAACGCCCGCCTCGACCACCGTGCCCCGCTCGTGTTCGACACACGCGAGCTCGGGCGGCGTCCTGGTGCGCTCAAGCGGCTCTCCCGCTCCGTGCCCGCCCCCAAGGACCTCGGTATCGAGGTCATCGGGGTGCGGGAGGGCGCGACGGTGCAGCTCGACCTCCGCCTGGAGTCGGTCATGGAAGGGGTGCTCGTCACAGGCACCGCCCGTGCACCGCTCACGGGGGAGTGCGTAAGGTGTCTGGAGCCGCTGGAGCGTGAGCTCGAAGCGGACTTCCAGGAGATGTACTCCTACCCCGACGCCGACGCCTGGGGCCGCGAAGCGGACTCGGACGACGACGCCGAGGAGGAGGACAGGCTCTTCCTCGAGGACGACTTGCTCGATCTCGAACCCGTGCTGCGGGACGCGGTGGTGCTGTCACTGCCGCTGCAGCCGGTGTGCCGGGAGGACTGCCTCGGCCTGTGTCCCGACTGCGGGATGCGGCTGACGGACGACCCGGACCACCACCACGACGCCGTCGACATCCGTTGGGCGGCACTGCAGGGACTCGCCGACACCATCAAGGACGGCGAGAAGGACAACATGGGCGGCGCCGATGCGGGCGTCGACGAGAAGCAGGAGAAGTAGCCGTGGCTGTTCCGAAGCGGAAGATGTCGCGCAGCAACACGCGCCACCGCCGGTCGCAGTGGAAGGCTGCGGTCCCCACCCTGGTGGCGTGCGAGCGCTGCCACGAGCCGAAGCAGCAGCACATCGCGTGCCCGAGCTGCGGCACCTACAACAAGCGTCAGGTCCTCGCGGTCTGATCGGCTGGGGGATACGGCTCCATGTCAGACGCCTATACGTCTCCCCGCAAGCGCGGGGGTGAATCGACGCCGGCGGACACAGCCTCGTCCCACACGATTCTGGAAGGGCGGCTCGGCTATCAGGTTGAGTCCGCCCTTCTGGTGCGTGCGCTGACCCACCGCTCCTACGCGTACGAGAACGGCGGGCTGCCCACCAACGAGCGGCTGGAGTTCCTCGGGGACTCCGTGCTCGGCCTGGTGGTCACCGACACGCTGTACCGCGTCCACCCCGACCTGCCCGAGGGTCAGCTGGCCAAGCTGCGGGCCGCGGTGGTCAACTCGCGCGCGTTGGCGGAGGTGGGTCGCGGCCTCGACCTCGGCGCCTTCATCCGGCTCGGCCGGGGCGAAGAGGGCACCGGAGGCCGGGACAAGGCGTCCATCCTCGCCGACACCCTGGAAGCGGTGATCGGCGCGGTCTATCTGGACCAGGGTCTGGACGCCGCTGGCGAGCTGGTGCACCGGCTCTTCGACCCGCTCATCGAGAAGTCTTCGAATCTCGGTGCCGGCCTGGACTGGAAGACCAGCCTCCAGGAGCTCACCGCGACGGAGGGACTCGGCGTGCCCGAGTACCTGGTCACGGAGGAGGGCCCCGACCACGAGAAGACCTTCACGGCTGCTGCCCGCGTCGGTGGTGTCGCGTACGGCACCGGCACCGGCCGCAGCAAGAAGGAAGCCGAGCAGCAGGCCGCCGAGGCCGCCTGGCGCGCGATCCGCGCCGCGGCGGACGAGGCGAAGGCCGCCCCCGCGGCGGCCGGCGACACCCTCTGACCCGCCTGCTGAATCGACACCCCGCGCGCCGGTGGTGGAGAGGCACCCGCCTGACCACCACCGGCGCGTGCGTATGTCCGCACTCGGAGCCGCACCCTCCGTCCGCCGCGTCGGCGAGCCCGCGGGGAAGGCGCGCACTCCTTTCGCCGCGTCGGCGAGCTCGCCGCGAAGGCGCGCAACCCCTTCCGCCGCGACGGCGAGCGGCCGCGACGTCGCGGGTCCGGCGGAATGGCCGTCGGCCGCGGCCGAACGCCTGAGGGGGAGACGCCCGGGCGGCGAGGCGGGGTGCCCACGCCAGGAACCCCCGGGTGCCATCGGCGACGTCGAGCCCGCCAGGGAGGCGCACCCTCCGTCCGCCGCGTCGGCGAGCCCGCCAGGGAGGCGCACCCTCCGTCCGCCGCGTCGGCGAGCTCGCCGCGAAGGCGCGCAACCCCTTCCGCCGCGACGGCGAACGGCCGCGACGTCGCGGGTCCGGCGGAATGGCCGGCGGCCGCGGCCAAACCACCGAAGGGCGCACCCGGGCGGAAGCCCCCGTCGCGGATGCGACGCTGGAGAGGTAGGGCCGGGACACCCGGCCGGCGAGGGACCGGGCATACTGCGGGGTGCCCGCGCCCCGAGCCACCGGTGCCCGACCGGAATCGCGGGGTGCCCGCGCCACGAGCCACCAATGCCCGCACCGGAATCGCGGGGTGCCCGCGCCACGAGCCACCGGTGCCCGCACCGGAATCGTGGGGTGCCCGCACCAGGACCAGCCACCCGCTCCGGAGGAGAACCGTGCCCGAGCTGCCCGAGGTCGAGGTCGTACGCCGTGGACTGGCCCGCTGGGTGAGCGGCCGTACGGTGGCGTCGGTCGAGGTGCTGCACCCGCGGGCCATCCGGCGGCACGCCGCGGGGCCGGCGGACTTCGCCGCGCGGCTCACCGGGCGGCGCATCGGGGAGGCGCACCGCCGCGGGAAGTACCTGTGGCTGCCGGTCGACGGCGCTCAGAGCTCGGTCCTGGCCCACCTGGGGATGAGCGGCCAGCTGCTGGTCCAGCCGCGCGACGCCGCCGACGAGAGGCACCTGCGCATCCGCGTCCGCTTCGACGACTCCGAGGGCACCGAGCTGCGCTTCGTCGACCAGCGGACCTTCGGCGGGCTCTCGCTGCACGAGACCACCCCCGACGGCCTTCCGGACGTCATCGCGCACATCGCCCGGGACCCGCTCGACCCGGCCTTCGACGAGGCGGCCTTCCACGCGGCGCTGCGCCGCCGCCGCACCACCCTCAAGCGGGCCCTGCTGGACCAGTCGCTGATCAGCGGGGTCGGCAACATCTACGCCGACGAGGCACTCTGGCGCGCCCGACTGCACTACGAGCGGCCGACGGCGACCCTCACCCGACCGCGCAGCACCGAACTCCTCGGACACGTCCGGGACGTGATGAACGACGCGCTGGCGGTGGGCGGCACGAGCTTCGACAGCCTCTACGTCAACGTGAACGGCGAGTCGGGCTACTTCTCGCGCTCCCTGGACGCCTACGGCCGTGAGGACGAGCCGTGCAACCGCTGTGGGACGCCCATGCGTCGCCGGCCGTGGATGAACCGCTCCAGCTACTTCTGCCCGCGCTGTCAGCGGGCCCCCCGACCCGCCGTCTGCTAGGCCCCGCCCGCAAGCGCTAGGCCCCGTCCGCAAGCGCTCAGCCCCGCCCCGCCGCGCTCGGCCTCGCCCCGCTCCGCCGCCCAGGCCCGCCGCGCTCAGCCCCGTTCCGTGTCGTAGCGCTCCTGGGCCGTCAGCACCTCCGCCATCCGGTCCTCAAGGAGGTGGATGAGCGACAGCAGTCGATCGGCGACGTCCCGGCCGAGCGCGGTGAGCTCGTAGTCCACCCGTGGCGGGTTGGTCGGTTGGGCCTCGCGACGGACCAGACCGTCGCGTTCGAGCGCGTGCAGGGTCTGGGACAGCATCTTCTCGCTGACGCCGTCCACCCGCCGCCGCAGCTCGTTGAAGCGGAGCGTGCCCTCCCGGAGGGCGGTCAGCGTGAGGCCGCCCCAGCGGCCGGTGACGTGCTCCAGCGTGGCCCGGGAGGGACAGGACTTGGCGAAGACGTCGAACGGCAGGTTCTCGTCCGCCTCGCCCGCCTCCCCCACCGCCGCTCCCGCGGGCGCCGTGCTGCTCTGAGTCTCCATAGAGCCACCCTACTCGCGCACAGCGCTAACTTGTGGGTTGCGCTTTCTAAAAGTTAGTGCTTCTCTGGTGGGGCGCCGCCACCGAGCGCTCTACCAGCCAAGGAGCCCCGCCGTGACCACCCCTGTCGTCTCCATCGCCTACCACTCCGGCTTCGGCCACACCGCCGTCCTCGCCGAGGCCGTTCGGGACGGCGCGGTCGCCGCCGGGGCCACCGTGCACCTGGTCAAGGTCGACGAGATCACCGAGGCCGAGTGGGAGCTGCTCGACGCCTCCGACGCGATCGTCTTCGGCTCGCCGACGTACATGGGCACCGCCTCCGGCGCCTTCCACGCCTTCGCCGAGGCCAGCAGCCAGCGCTGGTTCACCCGGGCCTGGCAGGACAAGATCGCCGCCGGCTTCACCAACTCCGCCTCCAAGAGCGGCGACAAGCTGCACACCCTGCAGTTCTTCACCGTGCTCGCCGCCCAGCACGGCATGCACTGGGTCAGCCTCAACCTGCTCCCGGGCTGGAAGAGCTCCACCGGCTCCGAGAACGACATCAACCGCCTCGGCTTCTTCCTGGGCGCCGCCGCGCAGAGCAACGACGACCAGGGCCCGGAGGGCGTCCACAAGGCCGACATCGCCACCGCCGACCACCTGGGCCGCCGGGTCGCCGAGCAGGCCCGGGTGCAGATCGCCGGCCGCGCCGCGGTCGCCGCCGTCTGACGACCCGTCCGTACGCCCCGCGACCTCGGCCGCGCCGCGCGCCGGCGGCCTCCTCCGGGCCGGTACGCCGCCGAACGCGCCGATGCCCGCCTCTCGTTTGGACGAGAGGCGGGCATCGGCGCATGTCGGGGCTTCCTCAGAAACCGAACTCCTGGGTCCACCAGGGACCGCCCTCGGCGAAGTGCGCGCCGACGCCCAGGGTCCTGTACTCGCAGTTGAGTATGTTGGCGCGGTGTCCGGTGTTGCCCATCCAGGTGTCCATCACCGCCGGCGCGTCCTTCTGGCCGCGTGCGATGTTCTCCCCGCCCAGATCGTCGATGCCCCGCTTCTTGGCCCGGTCCCAGGGTGTGGCCCCGTCCGGGTCCGTGTGGTCGAAGAAGTCCCTCTGGTCCATGTCCCGGCTGAAGTCGCCGGCCAGGTCCGCCAGTTCCGGGTCCGCGGTCACCGGGGAGCAGCCGGCCTCGACCCGCTCCTGGTTGACCAGGGCGAGCACCTCGCGCTCGACGGCGGAGTGGCGGCTGTGCGACGGGGAGTCCGGCGCGCTGGTCGGGTGCGGCGCCTTCGGCTTGTGCGGCGCGGGCGCGCCGCGGGACGGCCGCGGGCCCTCGTCGTCGGCGCGGTCCGGCTCCCGCTCCGCCGGGGCCGAGGGCGGGGTCGAGGACGACGGCGCGGGGCGGGGGGAGCGGGGCGAGGCCGAGGTCGAGGGCGAGGGCGAGGAGGTCGCCGACGGGCTGGCGGAGCGGTCCGCGGCGCGGCTGGCGGCCGGCTCCTCGCGGTCCTCCGTGGCGCTGGACGGGGCGCCCGCGTTCACCGGGACACCCGCCGGCGGCTGGTGGGCGCGGACCGTGCCGTGGTCGTCGGTCCCCCCGGCGAGGGTGTGGTCACCGCCCGGCAGCACTCCGGAGGCCATCGCCACCGCGCCCAGCGCGACGGCGGCGGAAACGCCCAGCAGGCCGGTGCGCACCGGGGTGAGGCGGCCGCGGCGGCCGCTCCGATGCCGTCCGGCGGCCGGGTCCGAGGGTGCCACGGGGGTGGGGGCGGGGGCAGCGGGCGTGGTGGCCCTCGTCGGGGTGGTGACCCGCTCGGGCGCTGCCTCGGTTTCGGGGGCAGATCGTCGATGGCGACCCATCTGCTGTCTCCCGCCTTCCTTGCGTGCTCGGCGTCAACGTCTATCACTCATATGGGTGAGTACTTGTGTGCCGGGACTGTACGCCATGGGACTTGGAGTCGAGGTGCTCCATAGGCAATTGGCCGGTTAGCGTGCAGGCATGAATGACGATGTCCGCCTGACGGCCTGGGTGCGCGGCAGGGTGCAAGGAGTCGGTTTCCGCTGGTTCACGCGGGCCAACGCGCTGGCCATCGGCGGCCTGGTGGGCTTCGCCTCGAACCTCGCCGACGGGCGGGTGCAGGTGGTCGCGGAGGGGCCGCGAAACGAATGCGAACAGTTGCTCGACTGGCTGCGCGCGGGCGACACGCCCGGGCGCGTCGACGGGGTGACCGAGATCTGGGGCACACCGCGCGGCGGCTACGAGACCTTCGAGATCCGCTGAGCCCGGCGCCCCAGCCGGTCTCGCCGCAGCACAGCCTTACCCGTCTCATGGTGTTACGCCGGGCCGCGCGGGGCAGAAACCGGCAGGTGGTTGCCAAGCGGGCCGCTCCATGGAAGGCTGCGGGCTAAGGATGATCTCCACACCCCTGCGGGGTCTTTGGAGAGGCGAAGCCGCCGGATCGGGCGGCCGTACGCCCCCGGCCCGGTGGTCGTTGCGGTGTGTGATCGTGTTGACCGTCAAACCATTTGGTGAGACGCTGGAAGCCCCGCGCACCTTAGCTGTTTGGCATTGAGCACGGTAGTGATGACAGACACCGCGGGTGCGAATCCCTCACGACCCACACCGCTTCGGTCGGTCACTCAGTGTGGAGGACCATCCATCATGGCAAAGGCGCTTCTCGGTTACGTCGGCGGCTCCGACCCCCGAGTCCTCGCCGAGATGCGACGGCTTCAGCAGCGCGTCCAGGACCTCGAATCCGAGCTCATCCGGATCCAGGCCGAGAACGACGCGCTTTCTGCTGCCGCCGCGCACCAGAGCGACTCGCTGCTCGACAGCATCGACGTACCCAAGGCGGAGCCTGCGCTCGCCTGACCCGAGCCCGCCCGGGCCGGTCGGGCTGAATCGTCAGCCGCTTGGAGATTTTGCAAGGGACGCCTCGGCGTCCCTTCGTCGTATCCGTCTCGCCTCCGCCGGCATCCAGGCGTCGTACCCGTGCTCGTGTCGTCTGCTCGTGTCATGTCCGGTCCGCGGTGCCGCCGCGGTGCCTGGCCGTGTCCTCCGCGTCCGTCCGTCGACCCGCGTCGTGTCGCGTCCCGTCGCGTCCTGTCGTGCCGCCGTCCCCGTAAGCGCCGCGGATCGTCGTCGTCCGCCGTGCATCCCATGCGCGCCGTCCGCGCGAAGCCCCTGCCGTGACCTCGCGGCACCCCCGAAGCCGTGCTGACGAGAGTCTCTCTTCACCGCGATGTCGCCACCGCGATTCCTTTACCGTCTGATGTGCCCTGCACGTTCACCGGTGAAACCGAACACGAACGGTAGAGTCCAACGGCGTGCACCTCAAGAGCCTGACCCTCAGAGGCTTCAAATCCTTCGCCTCCGCGACGACGCTCCGGTTCGAGCCCGGCATCACCTGCGTCGTCGGCCCCAACGGTTCGGGCAAGTCCAATGTGGTGGACGCGCTTTCCTGGGTCATGGGGGAGCAGGGTGCCAAGTCGCTGCGCGGCGGAAAGATGGAGGACGTCATCTTCGCCGGGACCACCGGCCGGCCCCCGCTGGGCCGCGCCGAGGTCTCCCTCACCATCGACAACTCCGATGGCGCGCTGCCCATCGACTACTCGGAAGTCACCATCACGCGGATCATGTTCCGCAACGGCGGCAGCGAATACCAGATCAACGGCGACACCTGCCGGCTCCTCGACATCCAGGAACTGCTCTCCGACTCCGGCATCGGCCGGGAGATGCACGTCATCGTCGGCCAGGGCCAGCTCGACTCCGTGCTGCACGCCGACCCGGCCGGCCGCCGCGCGTTCATCGAGGAGGCCGCCGGCGTCCTCAAACACCGCAAGCGCAAGGAGAAGGCGCTGCGGAAGCTGGACGCCATGCAGGCCAACCTGGCCCGCGTCCAGGACCTCACCGACGAGCTGCGCCGCCAGCTCAAGCCGCTCGGCCGGCAGGCCGCGGTGGCCCGGCGCGCCGCCGTCATCCAGGCCGATCTGCGCGACGCCCGGCTGCGGCTGCTCGCGGACGACCTGGTGACCCTGCGCTCGGCCCTGCGCGCCGAGATCGCCGACGAGGCCGCCCTCAAGGAGCGCAAGGAGGCGGCGGAGGAGCAGCTGCGCGGCGCGCTCCAGCGGGAGGCCGCGCTGGAGGAGCAGGTGCGTCGGCTCGCCCCCCGGCTCCAGCGCGCCCAGCAGACCTGGTACGAGCTCTCGCAGCTGGCGGAGCGGGTCCGGGGCACCGTCAGCCTGGCCGACGCCCGCGTCACCAGCGCCACCTCGGCGCCGGTGGAGGAGCGGCGGGGCCGCGATCCGGAGGACATGGAGCGCGAGGCCGCCCGCATCCGCGAGCAGGAGGCGGAGCTGGAGGCCGCGCTGGAGGCGGCGACCCGGGCGCTGGAGGACACCGTCGCGCACCGCGCCGAGCTGGAGCGGCGGTTGGCCGAGGAGGAGCGCCGGCTCCGGGACGCCGCGCGCGCCGTCGCCGACCGCCGCGAGGGGCTGGCCCGGCTGCACGGACAGGTGAACGCCGCCCGTGGCCGGGCCGGTTCCGCCCAGGCCGAGATCGACCGGCTGGCCGCCGCACGGGACGAGGCGCGCCAGCGGGCGGTCACCGCGCAGGAGGAGTACCAGCAGCTCCAGACGGAGGTGGACGGACTCGACGCCGGCGACGCCGAGTTGACCGAGCGGCACGAGGCCGCCAAGCGCGAGCTGGCCGACGCCGACGCCGCGTTGGCCGCCGCCCGCGAGGCCCTCACCACGGCCGAGCGCCAGCGCGCCGCGACCTCCGCCCGACATGACGCGCTCGCCCTCGGGCTGCGCCGGAAGGACGGCACCGGCGCCCTGCTGGCCGCCACCGACCGGCTCACCGGGCTGCTCGGCCCCGCCGCCGAACTGCTCACCGTCGCCCCCGGCTACGAGATCCCCGTCGCCGCCGCCCTCGGCGCGGCCGCCGACGCGCTGGCCGTCGCCGACCCCGCCACCGCGGCCGACGCGCTGCGTCTGCTGCGCAAGCACGACGCCGGCCGGGCGGCCCTGCTGCTGGCCGTTCCCGACGATCCCGGCCCGCACCCGTCGGCCCCGGCGCCCGGCGACGACTCCGCGCCGGCCCCGGGCGTGGCGGCCGGAGAGACGGGTGCCGGCGCTGCCGCCTACGGCGCCGGCCCGGCGGCGGCCGTGCCCCTCGCCGCGGCGGTGCGGCCGGGTCAGGTGCCCGGGGCCCGCGCGGCCGAACCGGCCGCGCCGGCAGCGGCCCCCGCCGGGTGGGCTGCCGCCGCGGACCTGGTGAGCGGCCCCGCCGGGCTGCTGCCCGCGGTGCGGCGGTTGCTGGACCGCGTCGCCGTGGTCGACACCCTGGAGGACGCCGAAGAGCTGGTCGGGTCCGATCGGCGGTGGACGGCCGTGACCGCCGAGGGCGATCTGCTGGGCGCGCACTTCGCCCAGGGCGGGTCCGCCGGGGCACCGAGCCTGCTGGAGGTGCGGGCGTCGGTCGACGAGGCGGCCGCGGAGCTGACCGAGCTGGGCACCCGGTGCGAGGAGCTGGCCGAGGCGCAGCGGCGGGCGGCCGAGCGGCGTACCGCCGGCGCCGCGCTGGTGGAGGAGCTCGCCACCCGGCGCAGCGCCGCCGACCGGGAGAAGTCGCAGGTCGCGCAGGCGCTGGGGCGGCTGGCCGGACAGGCGCGGGCGGCCGCGGGGGAGGCCGAGCGGATGACGGCCGCCGCCGCCAAGGCGGAGGAGGCGCTGGCGCGGGCCCAGGAGGAGGCCGAGGAGCTGGCCGAGCGGCTGGCGGTGGCCGAGGAGGAGCCCGGGCAGGAGGAGCCGGACACCTCCGTACGGGACCGGCTGGCGGCGGACGGGGCCAACGCCCGGCAGACCGAGATGGAGGCGCGGCTCCAGGTGCGCACCCACGAGGAGCGGGTCAAGGGGCTGGCCGGGCGGGCGGACGCCTTGGACAGGGGAGCGCGCGCCGAGCGGGAGGCGCGGGCGCGGGCCGAGCAGCGACGGGACCGGCTGCGGCACGAGGCGCGGGTGGCCGGCGCCGTCGCGGCCGGCGCCCGGCAGCTGTTGGCGCATGTGGAGGTGTCGCTGGTACGGGCCGAGGCGGAGCGGGACACCGCCGAGCGGGCCAAGGCCGAGCGCGAGCAGGAGCTGATCGCCGAGCGCAACCGGGGGCGTGAGCTCAAGGGCGAGCTGGACAAGTTGACCGATTCGGTGCACCGGGGCGAGGTGCTGGGCGCGGAGAAGCGGCTGCGCATCGAGCAGCTGGAGGCCAAGGCGCTGGAGGAGCTCGGTGTCGAGCCGGCCGGGCTGATCGCCGAGTACGGCCCCGACCAGCCGGTTCCGCCCTCCCCACCGGCCGAGGGCGAGGTGCTTCCGGAGGATCCGGAGCATCCCCGGAACCAGCCCGTGGCCTTCCACCGAGGCCGGCAGGAGAAGCGGCTCAAGGCCGCCGAGCGCGCGTACCAGCAGCTGGGCAAGGTGAACCCGCTGGCGTTGGAGGAGTTCGCGGCGCTGGAGGAGCGGCACAAGTTCCTCAGCGAGCAGCTGGAGGACCTGAAGAAGACCCGCGCCGACCTCCTCCAGGTGGTCAAGGAGGTCGACGAGCGGGTCGAGCAGGTCTTCACCGAGGCGTACCGCGACACGGCGCGCGAGTTCGAGGGCGTCTTCTCCCGGCTGTTCCCCGGTGGCGAGGGGCGGCTGGTGCTCACCGACCCCGAGGACATGCTGGCCACCGGGGTGGATGTGGAGGCCCGGCCGCCGGGGAAGAAGGTCAAGCGGCTGTCCCTGCTGTCCGGCGGCGAACGCTCGCTGACCGCCGTGGCGCTGCTGGTTTCGATCTTCAAGGCGCGTCCCAGCCCGTTCTATGTGATGGACGAGGTCGAGGCGGCGCTGGACGACACCAACCTCCAGCGGCTGATCCGGATCATGGTGGAGCTCCAGGAGAGCTCGCAGCTGATCGTGATCACCCACCAGAAGCGGACCATGGAGGTCGCCGACGCGCTGTACGGCGTGTCGATGCAGGGTGACGGGGTCTCCAAGGTCGTCAGTCAGCGGCTGCGCTGAAGATCGTCTTCAAAGTACTTCAATTCTTGAAGTCAAGCCGGGGAGCGCTGCGGCGTAACTTCTTAGCCACGCCCTATTGACTTCGAAACTTGAAGGCATAGTCTCTGCAACGTTGTTTTTACCTTCAAGGTCCGGCAGCGCAGCCGGGCCAGAGGAGTGAACGTTGACCAGCACCGCGACGGCGCAGGCGTCCGAGGGCCGCAAGGCCCAGCCGGACCACCTCGGCCATGTCATCTTCATCACCGCGGCCGCCGCGATGGGCGGCTTCCTCTTCGGCTACGACAGTGCCGTGATCAACGGTGCGGTCGAGGCGATCCGTGACCGCTACGAGATCGGCTCCGCCGCCCTCGCCCAGGTCATCGCCGTCGCCCTGATCGGCTGCGCGGTCGGTGCCGCCACCGCCGGCCGGATGGCCGACCGGATCGGCCGGATCCGCGTCATGCAGATCGCGGCGGCGCTGTTCACCGTCAGCGCGGTCGGCTCCGCGCTGCCGTTCTCGCTGTGGGACCTGGCCATGTGGCGGGTGCTCGGCGGCATCGGCATCGGCATGGCCTCCGTCATCGGCCCGGCCTACATCGCCGAGGTGGCCCCGCCCGCGTACCGCGGCCGACTGGCCTCCTTCCAGCAGGCCGCGATCGTCATCGGCATCGCCATCTCCCAGCTCGTCAACTGGGGCATCCTCAACCTCGCCGACGGCGACCAGCGCGGTGAGATCGCCGGTATCGAGGCCTGGCAGTGGATGCTCGGCGTGATGGTCGTCCCGGCCGCGCTCTACGGCCTGCTGTCCTTCGCCATCCCGGAGTCGCCCCGCTTCCTGATCTCGGTCGGCAAGACCGAGCGCGCCAAGGAGGTGCTCGCCGAGGTCGAGGGCGCCGGCACCGACCTCGACGCCCGTGTCGCCGAGATCCAGCAGGCGATGGACAGCGAGCAGAAGTCGACCTTCAAGGACCTGATGGGCGGCCGCGCCGGACTGCTTCCGGTGGTCTGGATCGGCATCGGCCTCTCCGTCTTCCAGCAGCTCGTCGGCATCAACGTCGCCTTCTACTACTCCTCCACGCTGTGGCAGTCGGTCGGCGTCGACCCGAGCAGCTCGTTCTTCTACTCGTTCACCACGTCGATCATCAACATCCTCGGCACCGTGATCGCGATGATCTTCGTCGACCGCATCGGCCGGAAGCCGCTGGCGCTGATCGGCTCGGTCGGCATGGCGGTCTCGCTCGCGCTGGTCGCCTGGGCCTTCTCGGCCAAGACCGGCGCCGGCGCCGACGTGGTGCTGCCGGACACCGAGGGCACCGTCGCGCTGATCGCCGCGCACGCCTTCGTGCTCTTCTTCGCCCTGTCCTGGGGTGTGGTGGTCTGGGTGCTGCTCGGTGAGATGTTCCCGAACAAGATCCGCGCCGCCGCGCTGGGCGTCGCCGCCTCCGCCCAGTGGGTCGCCAACTGGGCCATCACCGCCAGCTTCCCGAGCCTGTCGGAGTGGAACCTCTCGGGCACGTACGTGATGTACACGGTCTTCGCCGCGCTCTCCGTCCCGTTCATCCTCAAGTGGGTGCCGGAGACCAAGGGCAAGGCGTTGGAGGAGATGGGCTAACCCCCCCGCCAGCCTCATCTCCACAAGCGACTGCCCCGGCTCACACCGTGAGCCGGGGCAGTCGCTTGTTCCGCTCTCTCGTCCCCGCGGGTCGGACCGGCCCGCGGCGGGGGCGGGATCAGCCCGCGGACACCGTCTCGCGCTCGGTCTCGGCCCGCTCCGGGGCGTCCACGTCCTCCCGCGCGGCCGGCAGCACCGCGTAGAGCAGCGCGGAGACCAGGATCGTCACCGCCCAGCCCAGACCGTTGCGGCCGATCCAGGTGGTGGCCAGCGGCCCGGTGAACCAGTCGACCTTGGTGAAGCAGAGGCCGAAGCCCAGGGCCAGCCCCCAGGCGGTCATCGCCTGCCAGCAGAAGCCGCCCGCGTACCAGTAGCGGCTGCCGCGCCCGGTGTCCATCAGACCCTCCGGGTCGTACTTCACCGCGCGGTCGCGACGCCGCAGCATGTCGACGCCGAAGACGCCGATCCAGGCGGAGAAGGAGACCGCGAGCAGGGTCAGGAAGGCGATGAAGGAGGAGAGGAAGCTCTTGGCGACCAGCATCAGGATCAGACCGCCGACCAGGCTGATGACGGCGTTGACGCTGACGGCCAGGGCGCGCGGGAGCTTCACGCCCATCGTCTGGGCGGTGAACCCGGCGGAGTACATCGACAGGCTGTTGATCAGCAGCATGCCGACCAGCGCGGTGATCAGGTACGGCACGGCCAGCCAGGTCGGCAGCACGTCACCCAGGAAGGAGACCGGGTCCGGCGCCGAGGCCAGGTCCGGCTGGGCGGCGGCCATGACCGCGCCCATCAGCACCATCGGGACGACCACGATGGCCGCGCCCGACACCGTGGTGCCGACGATCGCCCGGCTGGAGGTGCGGCCGGGCAGGTAGCGGGTGAAGTCGGGACCCGAGGGCACCCAGCTGATGCCGCCGGCCGCGATGGTGCCGATGCCCGCGATCAGCATGGCGGTGGAGCCGGCCGGACGGGAGAAGATCTGGTCCCAGTCGATCTTCCAGACCAGATAGCCGAGGACCAGCACGCTGAACGCGCCGAAGAGATAGGTCGACCAGGTGTTGCACACCGCCAGCACCTTGCGGCCCATGCCGCTCACCAGGAAGGTGCAGGCGACGAAGGCGAAGAGGGTGACGACGATCAGCGGGGTGCTGGACTCGATGCCGAACAGCAGCCGCAGGACGGTCAGCAGGGCGTACGCGCCGGTGACGGCGTTGATCGTCTCCCAGCCGAAGCGGGCTATCCAGAGGATCATGCCGGGGAAGTAGTTGCCCCGGACGCCGAAGGTGGCGCGCGACAGCAGCAGCCCGGGGGCGCCGCCCCACTTGCCGGCGATCGACACCAGGCCGACCATGCCGTACGAGACGGCGGAGGCGCAGGCGCCGACGATCAGCACCTGCCAGATGTTCAGACCGTTGAAGACCACCAGGCCGGCGCCCATCGTGAGCAGCAGCACGCTGATGTTGGCCGCGACCCAGGTCGGGAAGAGCTCCCGCGCCCGCCCGTGTCGCTCGCTCTCCGGCACCGGTTCGATGCCTCTGGTCTCGATGGCGCCCGCCTCCGCGGTGGCGGAGGCGGAGGACGCGGTGACGTCGTTGTCCAGGCTGTCCGTATGGGCCATGTTTTCCATGGGGTTGGAGCGCTCCGTACGAGATGGTCGTGGGGCGGGAAGCCGAGATGGATGGGGGACGCAAGGGACTCTACGCGCGTCGCGTCCCGGGTCGCCATAGTAGTTTGCTCCGACTTCGCCTGATTAGAGCCATTGGTCCTCGATCCCGGCGACAGGGGCTGTTCCGCGGGAGGCGTGGTTGATACTGGGTGCGTTATGGAATTCGTCATCCTTGCCGTAGTCATCGCTGTGGTCGCGCTCGCCGCGATCAGCGGGCTCGTCGTCAGCGGCCGCAAGAAGCGGCAGCTGCCCCCGGCCCCGCCGAGCAGCCCGTCCGTCACCGCGCCGCCCGCCGAGCCGCACGTCGGCGAGGAGGCCGAGACCCCACGCGCCGAACCGCGCCGCACCATCGAGGAGGTCGACCTCCCGGTCGCCGAGCCCGAGGCTCCGGCGCCGGTCGAGGTCGCACCGGAGGAGGCCCTGCCGGCCGCCCCCGCCATCGAGGTCCCCGAGCCCACCGCCGGCCGCCTGGTGCGGCTGCGCGCCCGGCTGTCCCGCTCCCAGAACTCCCTGGGCAAGGGCCTGCTGACGCTGCTGTCCCGTGAGCACCTCGACGAGGACACCTGGGAGGAGATCGAGGACACGCTGCTGACCGCCGACGTCGGCGTGAAGCCCACCCAGGAGCTCGTCGACCGGCTGCGCGAGCGGGTCAAGGTGCTCGGCACCCGCACCCCCGAGGAGCTGCGCGGCCTGCTGCGCGAGGAGCTGCTGCTGCTCATCGGCACCGAGGCCGATCGCTCCGTGCACACCGAGAGCGGCATGACCGAGGACGGCCGGGAGAAGCCGGGCGTCGTCCTGGTCGTCGGGGTCAACGGCACCGGCAAGACCACCACCACCGGCAAGCTGGCCCGGGTGCTGGTCGCCGACGGCAAGTCCGTCGTCCTCGGTGCCGCCGACACCTTCCGCGCCGCCGCCGCCGACCAGCTGCAGACCTGGGGCGAGCGGGTCGGTGCCCGCACCGTCCGCGGCCCCGAGGGCGGCGACCCCGCGTCCATCGCCTTCGACGCGGTCAAGGAGGGCATCGCCGAGGGCGCGGACGTCGTCCTCGTCGACACCGCCGGCCGACTGCACACCAAGACCGGGCTCATGGACGAGCTGGGCAAGGTCAAGCGGGTCGTGGAGAAGCACGGCGAGGTGGACGAGGTGCTGCTCGTCCTCGACGCCACCACGGGTCAGAACGGCCTGGTGCAGGCGCGGGTCTTCGCCGAGGTCGTGGACATCACCGGCATCGTCCTCACCAAGCTGGACGGCACCGCCAAGGGCGGCATCGTGATCGCCGTCCAGCGTGAGCTGGGCGTCCCGGTCAAGCTGGTCGGCCTGGGCGAGGGCGCGGACGACCTGGCCCCCTTCGAGCCGGAGGCGTTCGTCGACGCCCTGATCGGCAACGGGGACTGACCTGACCGAGCGCCGCCACGGCGCTCGCGCCGCGGACCGCACCACGGGCCCGCCGACTCCAGCGAGTCGGCGGGCCCGTCCGTTTCTCTCCCGGCTTCTCCCGGCGCCACGCGAGAACCGCTCCGCGGGCGGGGGCGGCCGTCGGAAGTCCGCCCTCGCTGGCGGCCTGTCGCCGCGTGGCGTCGTCGTCTCTCGGGGTGGGGCCCTTCCCTGGCTTCCGGGCTGCGGTCTTCCCGGGTCCGTGGGCATGCCGGTCTTCCCCCGGGCGTGCGGTCTTCCCCTGGGGGCGGCTCGGCCGCGGCCGGCCGCTCAGCCGCAGAAGGGGGCGCGGTTGCAGGCGTACGCCAGCGTGCCCAGCAGCAGCCGGGCCTCCGGCGGCCGGCCGGCCGTCTCCAGCGTCGGCGGGCGCAGCCAGCGGACCGGGCCGAGCCCGCCGAGGTCGGAGGGCGGGGCGGTGACGTGGTCGCCGGGGCCCAGGCAGCGCAGATCGAGGTCCGCGTCGTCCCAGCCCATCCGGTAGAGCAGCCGAGGCAACTCGGCGGCGGCGCCCGGGGCGACGAAGAACTGCGCCCGCCCGTGCGGGGTGGCGGCCACCGGGCCCAGCGGCAGGCCCATCCGCTCCATCCGCACCAGGGCGTGCTGGCCGGCCTGCTCGGCGACGTCCAGGACGTCGAAGGCGCCGCCGACCGGGAGCAGCACGGCGGCCCCGGGCACCTCGCCCCATGCCGCCGCGGCGTCGTCGAGGGTGGCCCCGGCGGGCACCGTCGGGGCGAAGGAGAGCGGGTGTGCGCCCGGTGCCGGGCATCCGGCCGTGCCGCAGGAGCACTCCGCCCTGCCGCCCGAGCCGCGGACGGCCGCGCGGGCGCCGGGCACCACGTCCCAGCCCCAGAGCCCGGTGTACTCCGCCACCGTGGTGCACTCGGGCGTGCGGCCGCGGCGCCGTGGGCCGGCCCCCTTGTTCCGGTGGTCCCGGATGCCGCCGATCGTGAAGCCCATGCCCCCTCCAACGGGTCGCGCTCATCGATGGTTACGACCCGGAGTCTCGCGCTCACAGGGTGTCGCCGTCGGGCGTGGCGGCGGCGCATGGAGGCGAGGCGCAGTGGCGTGCAGCGCCGCTCGCGCCCTTGTGTGCGCCGTTGCACCCACTGTCTGATCGTCCTGAGTCAAGTGAATCGCGCGAAGCCGCGCAGCAGTTCAGTCGAAGGGGTGGCGAATGGTGGCGTTTAAGTAAACGACCTCGCCAGGAGCGTGATCGTAGGATTACTTTCGGTGCATGAGCCCTGGGTGCCATCGCCCGCCGCGGGGTATGCCGATGACACGGCGGCCCGTCCGGAGTGGCTCGTTCGGCGCGTTACGGTCCTCCTCCAAGAGGCCAACCGGGCTCCGACGGCGGCGTTCTGATGGCGATTCGAAAGGTTTCGTGGGATGGGGGCGTTCCTGTGAGCGGCACCGGCGGAAGCGCTGACAAGCGCCCCAACGAGCAGCTGGGATCGTGGTTCGTGCGCAGCGGCTGGTCCAAGGGCGAGCTGGCGCGCCAGGTGAACCGCAGGGCGCGGCAGATCGGCGCGCACCACATCAGCACCGACACCTCCCGGGTGCGGCGCTGGCTGGACGGCGAGCAGCCGCGCGAGCCGATCCCGCGGATCCTCTCCGAGCTCTTCTCGGAGCGCTTCGGGTGCGTGGTGGGCGTCGAGGACCTCGGACTGCGCCCGGTGCACCAGTCGCCCTCGGTCTCCGGTGTCGACCTGCCCTGGGCCGGCCCGCAGACGGTCTCGCTGCTCAGCGAGTTCTCACGCAGCGATCTGATGCTCGCCCGCCGGGGCTTCCTCGGCACCTCGCTGGCGCTGGCCGCCGGCCCCGCGCTCATCGAGCCGATGCAGCGGTGGCTCACCCCGCTGCCGACCGGCGGGCAGCCGTCGCAGGCCGACGGCGACCGCTCGCGCCGGTCGTCCCGGCTCTCCAGGCCGGAGCTCGAGCTGCTGGAGGCCACCGCGGTCATGTTCCGCAAGTGGGACGCCCAGTGCGGCGGCGGGCTGCGCCGCAAGGCCGTCGTCGGCCAGCTGCACGAGGTCACCGACCTGCTCCAGGAGAACCACTCGGAGGCCAGCGGCAAGCGGCTGTTCACCGTCGCCGCCGAGCTCGCCGAGCTGGCCGGGTGGATGAGCTACGACATCGGGATGCACCCCACCGCCCAGAAGTACTTCGTGCTCGCGCTGCACGCCGCCAAGGAGGCCGGTGACCGGCCCCTGGGGTCGTACATCCTCTCCAGCATGAGCCGACAGATGATCCACCTGGGGCGCCCGGACGACGCCCTGGAGCTGATCCACCTGGCGCAGTACGGCAGTCAGCAGAGCGCCACCCCGCGCACCCAGGCCATGCTGTATGCGATGGAGGCGCGGGCCTACGCCAATATGGGCCAGCCCAACAAGTGCCACCGCGCGGTGCGGCTGGCCGAGGACGCCTTCAGCGACTGCGCCCGCGGCGACGGCGACCCGGACTGGATCCGGTTCTTCTCCGAGGCCGAGCTCAACGCGGAGAACGCCCACTCCTATCGCGATCTGGCCTATGTGGCCGGGCGGAGCCCCACCTACGCCGAGCGCGCCACCCCGTACATGCGCCGGGCCGTGGAGCTGTTCGCCGAGGAGGCCGAGCAGGAGGACGGGCACACCCGCTCGTACGCGCTCAACCTGATCGGCATGGCCACCGTCCATCTGCTCCAGCGCGAGCCGGAGCAGTCCGCGCAGCTCGCCGAGAAGGCGCTGCCCTTCGCCAAGCGGGTGCGCTCGGAGCGGGTGAACAACCGGCTCCGCAAGACGGTGGACACCGCCGTGCGGGACTTCGGCGACGTGCCCGCGGTGGCGCAGCTGCACGAGCAGCTCATGGTCCAGCTGCCCGACTCCGGCGAGGGCGCGGCCCGCGCGGTCTGACCGACCGCTTTCAGCCACCGGGCGTGCCCGCGCGCCGTACCGCGGGTTCACGCGGACGTAACACGTCGTGCGCCTTCGTCACTGCCGCGAAACACCGTCGGGCATCGACGGAAACCGCGGCGCGCCAACCTCATGGCGAAAACCGGCCCATCCCTTTCTCCACTTCCCGCACGGGCCGCCGCTTCGAGGGAGACGTCGACATTGAATGGTGCAGACACGGCATTCGTCTTGATCAGTGCCGCGCTCGTGATGCTGATGACGCCCGGCCTGGCTTTCTTCTACGGCGGCATGGTGCGGGTGAAAAGTGCCCTCAACATGCTGATGATGTCCTTCATCTCGCTCGGCATCGTCAGCGTGCTGTGGGTGCTGTACGGGTACTCGCTCACCTTCGGTGACGACATCGGGGGCGGGCTGCTGGGCGACTTCAGCCACATCGGCCTCAAGGGCATCGACCCGGAGACGCTGACCGGTGGCAAGGAGGGCATCCCGGTCCTCGCCTTCGCGCTCTTCCAGCTGATGTTCGCGATCATCACGCCCGCCCTGATGAGCGGCGCGCTCGCGGACCGGGTGAAGTTCAGCGCCTGGGCGCTGTTCATCACGCTGTGGGTGAGCGTCGTCTACTTCCCGGTCGCGCACTGGGTATGGCAGGCCGACGGCTGGCTGTTCCAGCTTGAGGTGATCGACTTCGCGGGCGGTACCGCGGTGCACATCAACGCCGGCGTCGGCGCGCTCGCCGCGGTGCTGGTGGTCGGCAAGCGGATCGGTTTCAAGAAGGACCCGATGCGACCGCACAGCCTGCCCCTGGTGATGCTCGGCGCCGCGCTGCTGTGGTTCGGCTGGTTCGGCTTCAACGCCGGCTCCGCGCTGGCCGCCAACGGCACCGCCGCCACCATGGCGTTCAACACCCAGGTCGCCACCGGCGCCGCGATGCTCGGCTGGCTCGCCTACGAGCGCATCCGGCACGGCGCGTTCACCACCCTGGGCGCGGCCTCCGGCGCGGTCGCCGGCCTGGTCGCCATCACCCCCTCCGGCGCCGCGGTCAACGCCTTCGGCGCGATCCTCATCGGCCTGGTCGCCGGCGTCGCCTGCTCCTGGGCGGTCAGCTGGAAATTCAAGCTGGGCTTCGACGACTCGCTGGACGTCGTCGGCGTCCACCTGGTCGGCGGTGTGATCGGTACGCTGCTGGTCGGCGTGCTCGCCATCGACGGCGTCGGCGGCCTGGAGCAGCTGGGCAGGCAGGCGGTCGGTGCCTTCTCGGTGATGGCGTTCTCCTTCGTCGTCTCCTACCTCCTGGCCAAGCTCGTCGACTCCACCATCGGCTTCCGAGCCAGCGAGGACGACGAGGTCAGCGGCGTCGACCAGGCGTTCCACGCCGAGACGGCGTACGACTTCAGCGCGGTGGGCGGCGCGCCGACCGGCCGCACCGCGGCGCCCCGGCCGGCCGAGGCCGCCGCCGCCCCGATCAGCAAGAAGGTGGACGCATGAAGCTCATCACCGCGGTTGTGAAGCCGTTCAAGTCCGACGAGATCAAGGAGGCCCTCCAGGCGTTCGGGGTCAAGGGCCTGACCATCAGCGAGGCCAGCGGCTACGGACGGCAGCGCGGCCACACCGAGGTCTACCGAGGCGCCGAGTACAAGATCGACCTGGTGCCGAAGGTGCGCATAGAGGTACTCGTCGAGGACGACGACGCCGACGACGTCATCGACGTCCTCGTCCGGGCCGCCCACACCGGCAAGATCGGCGACGGGAAGGTGTGGAGCATCCCCGTGGACACGGTGGTCCGCGTCCGCACGGGCGAGCGCGGCCCCGAGGCGCTGTAGCACCCCGCGTGAGCGGGCCCGACCGGGCCGGCCGGGCCGACTGGCCTGACCGGGCCGGCCGCCCGGGTGTTCCGGAGGGCCGGTGCTCGGTGGCTCGGGTGGCCGGGGGCTTGGCGCACCGGGAGCCGGGAGTCGGGAGTTCCGGCAGGCCGGGCGGTCCCGTGGAGGACGCCTGGCGGGACGTGCGGCCCTCTCCGGTCGGCGGCCTCGCGGTCGGGGCCCCGCGGGGCGGTGCGCGGCGGCGCTGCCTACCGTGACCGGCCTTCTCCGACGGCCGCGCGGCCCCGGTCCACGGGGCCTGTACCTCGGCCCGTCGGGTCACCCGTCGGGGCCGGGCGCCCCGGGGCCGGACGGCCGGCGGCGTATGGAAGGTCCCGGCGGGGGCGGGACCACCGGTCACCGGCACCGGCCGCCGCGCGGGTCCGGCCCTCGGGCGGGCCGGGCGGCGGCCGACAGGCCGAGCCGAGGCCGGGGGCGAACGGCCGGCGACGGCTTCCCGGCGGGAGCCGTCACCCGGGGATCGGGTCTTCCGGACACGGTCTGCCGGGCCTGGCTTCACGGGGGAGCGGCGGCCCCGTCGGGGACCAGCGTGGGCCCGCCATCGGTGCGCACCGCCAGCAGGCGTCGCCGGCCAAGGCCAACCGGGACCGCGGGACACCGCGGGTGGCGCGGGCCGGTGCCTCGCCGTCGCCCGGCCGTCGGCGAACGCGTCGACATCGGGGCGGTGCCGGTGGGGCCGGCGCCTCTCGGGATGTGGTGGGGCGGTGGTTCGGGGCCGGGTGTTCCGGGTGGTGGGCTCGGGAGGGGGCGTCCGGTGGACGGTCCGGGTCCGACGGAGCCGGATCCGCCGGGTCGGGGGGCGGCGCCCTCCGGCGCCTGCCGGGGCCCTTCCGTTGCGGCGGTGCGCCCGGACGTTCGGAGCCAGCCGCCTGGCTCGGCGTCTGGCGAAGGCGGCTGGTCCGACGGAGCCGGATCCGCCGAGTCGGGGGCGCCGCCCTCCGGCGCCTGCCGGGGCGGTCCGGTGGGCCCGGACGTGCCGAGCCGTTCGGCTCGGCGCTCGCCGGAGGGCGGTGCGAAAGCCGGCGGGCCCGACCCTCCGGCGTACAGCTGACGTCACGAAGGAGCCCGAGTTGACGGAGAGCGTCACCATGACCGACACCAGCGGCCCGGGGCCCGGCGGCTACGCGGCGGCCCGGCTGCGGCTTCTCCAGGAGGAGCCGCGCACGGGCGCCCCGCGCCGGGCGGCGCTGGCCCGGCTGACCGACGCCTGGCTGGCCGCGCTGCTGGGGGACGCGCCCGGCGTGGCGCTGGTCGCCGTGGGCGGCTACGGGCGCGGGGAGCTGTCCCCGCGCAGCGACCTCGATGTGCTGCTGCTGCACGAGGACAGGGCGGACCCGGCCGCCGTCGCGGCGCTCGCCGACCGCGTCTGGTATCCGGTGTGGGACATGGGCCTGGACCTCGACCACTCGGTGCGCACCCCGGCCCAGGCCCGCAGAACCGCGGCCGAGGACCTCAAGGCCCACCTGGGGCTGCTGGACGCCCGGCACATCGCGGGCGACCCCGCGCTCACCGCCGCGCTGCGCACCACGCTCCTCGCCGACTGGCGTGCCCGGGCCCCCAAGCGACTGCCCGAGCTGCGGGAGATGTGCCAGGAGCGCGCCCGCCGCCACGGCGAGCTCCCCTTCCTGCTCGAACCCGATCTCAAGGAGGCGCGTGGCGGGCTGCGCGACGCCACCGCCCTGCGCGCCATCGCCGCCTCCTGGCTCGCCGACGCCCCGCGCGAGGGGCTGGAGGAGGCGCGCGGGCGGCTTCTGGACACGCGCGACGCGCTGCATCTGGCCACCGGGCGGGCCACCGACCGGCTCGCGCTCCAGGAGCAGGACCAGGTGGCCGCCGGTCTGGGGTTGGCGGACGCCGACGCGCTGCTGCGGCAGGTCTACGAGGCGGCGCGTACGGTCGCCTACGCCGCCGACGTCACCTGGCGCGAGGTCGGTCGGGTGCTGCGCGCGCGGTCGGCCCGGCCGCGGCTGCGCGGACTGCTGGCCGGGCGCGGCGGGCGGGTGCCGGGCGGTGACGCGGCCGGCGGCCGCCGCCCGCTGGCCGAGGGCGTCGTCGAGCAGGACGGCGAGGTGGTGCTGGCCCGCAGCGCGCGCCCCGAGCGGGACCCGGTGCTCCCGCTGCGCGCCGCGGCGGCCGCGGCCCAGGCCGGGCTGCCGCTG
This sequence comes from Streptomyces sp. SAJ15, assembly GCF_007595705.1. Lineage (GTDB taxonomy): Bacteria > Actinomycetota > Actinomycetes > Streptomycetales > Streptomycetaceae > Streptomyces. The sequence continues at coordinate 1,163,601 of NZ_NISY01000001.1, forward strand.
TCGCCGCACGCGGTCCGTCGGTTGGCCGCGGTCGCCGCCGAGCACCCGCTGCCGGTGCCGTGGCCCGCCGAGGCCCGCGACCAGCTGGTGACCCTGCTGGGGGCGGGCGACTCGACGGTGCCGGTGTGGGAGGCGTTGGAGGCCGAGGGCCTGATCTCCGCGCTGCTGCCGCAGTGGGAACGGGTCCGCTTCCGGCCGCAGCGCAACCCCGTGCACCGCTGGACCGTGGACCGGCACCTGGTGGAGACGGCGGTGCGGGCCACCGCGTTCACCCGCCGGGTGGACCGCCCGGACCTGCTGCTGGTCGGGGCGCTGCTGCACGACATCGGCAAGGGCTGGCCGGGCGACCACTCGGAGGCCGGCGAGGCCGTCGTCCGGGAGATCGCCGCCAGGGTCGGCTTCGACGCCGCCGACACGGCCGTCCTGGCCGCTCTCGCCCGCCACCACCTGCTTCTGGTCGAGACCGCCACCCGGCGCGACCTGGACGACCCGGCGACCGTACGGACGGTCGCCGAGGCCGTCGGTGGCCGCTCCACGCTGGAGCTGCTGCACGCGCTGACCGAGGCCGACGCGCTCGCCACCGGGCCCGCCGCCTGGAGCGCCTGGCGCGGCTCCCTCGTCGCCGACCTGGTCGGCCGGGTCTCCGCGCGGCTCGACGGCGAGCCGCAGCCGGCCCGTGCGCCCGCGCCGCGGACCACCGCCCAGCAGGAACGGCTCGCCGTCGAGGCATGGCGCACCGGCGGCCCGGTGCTGGCCCTGCGCGCCTGCCCGGACGGGGCGACGGCGGCCGCCGGCACCGCGGAGCCCGCGCGCCAACCGACGGACGTCGGGTCGACCGGAACCGAGCCGACCGGAACCGAGCCCATAGGGGTGGAGCTCCTGATCGCCGTGCCGGACCAGCCCGGGGTGCTCCCGGCGGCCGCCGGGGTGCTGGCCCTGCACCGGCTGACGGTCCGCGCGGCGGACCTGCGCTCCGTGGAGCTGCCGGCCGAGCTGACGGCCCCGGACGCGGCCTCCCCCGGGGCCGCACCCGGCTACGCGCTGGTGCTGAGCTGGCGGGTCGCCGCCGAGTACGGCTCGCTGCCGGAGCCCGTACGGCTGCGCAAGGACCTGTTGCGGGCGCTCGACGGCTCGCTCGACATCGCCGCCCGGCTCGCCGAGCGGGAGGCCGCGTACGCGCGGTACCCGCGCCGCCGCGGGCCGCAGGCCCCGCCGCCGCGGGTCACCGTCGCCCCCGACGGCTCCCAGCACGCCACGGTGATCGAGGTGCGGGCCCAGGACGCCCCCGGTCTGCTGCATCGCATCGGCCGGGCCCTGGAGGGCGCCGGGGCGCGGGTCCGCAGCGCGCACGTGAGCACGCTGGGATCCAACGCGGTGGACGCGTTCTACGTGACGGGGCCGGGCGGGGCGCCGCTGCCGGACGCGGAGGCGGCGGAGCTGGCCCGGAAGATCGAGCGGGCCCTCGCCGACTAGCGCACCCTCGCCGACCAGGGGCCCTGGGCGCGGGTCCCGGTTCGACGGGCACCGGCGGAGCGGGGCGGAGCCGCCGCACGCGCCCCGGCCGCGGATTCCGCCGCCGCTGTCGGCGGCACGGGGGCAGACCGTTCCCGCAGCGTGCGGATACCCTTGGAGGCCGACCACCGACCCGACATCCGACCAGAAGGATTCGCGACCACCGTGTTCGATACCCTTTCCGACCGCCTCGCAGCTACGTTCAAGAACCTCCGGGGCAAGGGCCGCCTCTCCGAGGCGGACATCGACGCCACGGCGCGTGAGATCCGCATCGCCCTACTGGAAGCGGATGTCGCGCTCCCCGTCGTCCGGGCCTTCATCAAGCAGGTCAAGGAGCGGGCCCTCGGCGCCGAGGTCTCCCAGGCGCTGAACCCGGCGCAGCAGGTCATCAAGATCGTCAACGACGAGCTGATCAAGATCCTGGGCGGTGAGACCCGGCGCCTCCGCTTCGCCAAGCAGTCGCCGACCGTCATCATGCTCGCCGGTCTGCAGGGTGCCGGTAAGACCACCCTCGCCGGAAAGCTGGCCTGGTGGCTCAAGGGGCAGGGGCACAGCCCGCTGCTGGTCGCCTGTGACCTCCAGCGGCCGAACGCCGTCAACCAGCTGAGCGTCGTCGCCGAGCGCGCCGGCGTCGCGGTGTACGCGCCGGAGCCGGGCAACGGCGTGGGCGACCCGGTCCAGGTGGCCAAGGACTCGATCGGCCACGCGAAGTCCAAGGTCCACGACATCGTCATCGTCGACACCGCCGGCCGCCTCGGCATCGACGCCGAGATGATGCAGCAGGCCGCGGACATCCGCGACGCGGTCCAGCCCGACGAGGTCCTCTTCGTCGTCGACGCCATGATCGGTCAGGACGCGGTCAACACCGCAGAGGCGTTCCGCGACGGCGTCGGCTTCGACGGCGTGGTGCTCTCCAAGCTCGACGGCGACGCCCGCGGTGGTGCCGCGCTCTCCATCGCGCACATCACCGGCAAGCAGATCATGTTCGCCTCCAACGGCGAGAAGGTGGACGACTTCGACGCGTTCCACCCGGACCGCATGGCGTCCCGCATCCTCGGCATGGGCGACATGCTCTCGCTCATCGAGAAGGCCGAGCAGACCTTCAGCCAGCAAGAGGCCGAGAAGATGGCGGCCAAGCTGGCGAAGGGCCCCAAGGAGTTCACGCTCGACGACTTCCTGGCCCAGATGGAGCAGGTCCGGAAGATGGGCTCCATCTCCAAGCTGCTCGGCATGCTGCCCGGCATGGGGCAGATCAAGGAGCAGATCAACAACCTCGACGAGCGGGACGTGGACCGCACCGCCGCGATCATCAAGTCGATGACGCCGGGCGAGCGCCAGGACCCGACCATCATCAACGGCTCCCGGCGCGCCCGTATCGCCCGCGGTTCCGGCGTCGACGTGAGCGCGGTGAAGAACCTCGTCGAGCGCTTCTTCGAGGCGCGCAAGATGATGTCGCGGATGGCCCAGGGCGGCGGCATGCCGGGGCTGCCGGGCGTGCCGGGCATGGGCGGCGGCCCGGGCCGGCAGAAGAAGAAGCAGAAGCAGGCCAAGGGGCGCCAGCGCAGCGGCAACCCGATGAAGCGGAAGGCCGAGGAGGCCGCCGCCGCGCAGCGCAGGGCGGAGGGCGAGGACGGCGGCGCGTTCGGGCTGCCGGGCGCCGGCCAGAGCGCGGCGGACTTCGAACTGCCGGCAGAGTTCAAGGACATGCTGGGCGGCAAGTAACGGGCCTCGGGGCGGGCGTACGAAACGCACCGCCCCGTGAACCCCGTAGCGTTTCCGCTCCGCGGATCGCCGGGCGACTCCGCGCGGACGAGCGCTCGGGACAACCGGGCGCCGCAAGGGAAACCGCATGCGCGCTCGACGCGTTACGGCGACGTGCGCGTCTCTTCAGACCCGCGTGATGAGGTAGCGGAAGACGTTGGGCATCCACACCGTGCCGTCATGGCGCTGGTGTGGATGCACCGCCTCCGCGATCTCCTTGGCCACCTGGGCGAGGTCGGTCGCCCGCTCCGCCGGGTCGAAGAGCCCGGTGGACAACAGGCCGCGGACCGCGCTGTCCGGGTCGGCGTAGCCGAAGGGGCAGGCCACCCGGCCGGAGCCGTCCGGGCGCAGGCCCGCGCGGTCGGCGATGCGCTCCAGGTCGTCGCGGCCGCAGGGGCGCCACCGCGCGGCGGCGCACATCGGGTCCGCCAGCCGCGCGGCCACCCGCAGCACCGCGGAGGTCGCGCACCGCTCGGGCGGTCCCCAGCCGGCCAGGACGACGGCGCCGCCGCGCTCGGTGCGGGCGGCGGCCGACCGCACCTCCTCGACCAGCGCCCCGGTCGCGTCGCCGCCCAGCGGCGGCGGCACCTCGAAGGCGGTCACCACCGAGAAGCGCGGGCCGTCGGGCTCCGGGGCGGGCAGCGCGCGGGACGTCCGCGGGGTGCGCCCGCCGTGCTCCGACGCGCCGTCGGGCTCTCGCGCCCCCGACTCCCGCACCTCGCCGGTGCGCCGCGCCAGCCGTTCCCCGGCCAGCGCCCGCCGCTCCGGGTCGGCCTCGACCCCGTACACCGCGGCACCTCGGGCGGCGGCCATCAGCAGGGACAGGCCGGCGCCGCAGCGCAGGGCCAGCAGACGCGTTTCGGCACCCACCGAGAGCCGGTCGTAGACCGCCTCGTAGAGCGGGGCCAGCATCCTCTCCTGGATCTCGGCCCAGTCGACGGCGCGTCCGCGGGCGTCCGCGGCGGGCCGCAGGGTGCCCGAGCCGGCGCCGGTGGGGCGGCCGACGAGGGAGCCGGCGTCGGCCGGGCGGTCCGCCGGGCCACCCCCGCCGGTCGCCTCGGCCGTGCCGATCGTCGTCGCGTCGGTGGAGTCGTACGGGTGCGGGTTCCGGTGGTGCGGCTGTGCGAGCGTCGGTGTCCTCGGTGTCATCGAAAGCGCCTCAATCCGCCGTGAGCGTGCCGTGTCGAGGTCCGCCCCCCAGGTAAGTGCCCGTGAAGTGTGCGCGTGGTGCTGCCCGTGACGTGTGGCCCCCCGGCCGTGCCGGAACCGCCGCCCGGTTCAGCTCGCGGCGGTCCCTCATGCCAGCCAACAGCGCTTCCGCGCGCGCGTCCAGAGTTGCGACGGCCGTGCTTGCATGCCCCCCACGTGCGCCTCGGTACGCCCCGATGCGCCCCCGTGCGCGCGTCGCGCCGCCACGCCCCGCGCGGAGGTCGCGCGGCCGTCGCCGCCGCGGCCCGATTCACGATTCCGCGCGCCAGCGCCGTACGATCTGCGGCATGGCAAAGGCTCCCGTACTCACCCCCCAGGCGGAAGATTTCCCGCGCTGGTACCAGGATCTGATCAACAAGGCCGAGCTGGCCGACAACGGCCCCGTGCGCGGCACCATGGTCATCCGACCGTACGGGTACGGGCTCTGGGAGCGGATGCAGCAGGAGATGGACGCCCGCATCAAGGCCGTGGGCGCCTCCAACGCGTACTTCCCCCTGTTCATCCCGCAGTCGTACCTGACGAAGGAAGCCGAGCACGTCGAGGGCTTCGCCCCCGAGCTGGCGGTCGTCACGCACGGCGGCGGCAAGGAGCTGGAAGAGCCGGTCGTGGTCCGGCCCACCTCCGAGACGATCATCAACGAGTACTTCTCGAAGTGGGTGCAGAGCTACCGCGACCTGCCCCTGCTGATCAACCAGTGGGCGAACGTGGTGCGCTGGGAGATGCGCCCCCGCGTCTTCCTGCGCACCAGCGAGTTCCTCTGGCAGGAGGGCCACACCGCGCACGCCTCCTACGAGGACGCCCGCGACTACGCCGCCCGCATCCACCGTGACGTCTACTACGACTTCATGGTCAACGTGCTGGGCATCGACGTGGTGCTGGGCCGCAAGACCCCCAAGGAGCGCTTCGCCGGCGCGATCAACACCCTCACCCTCGAGGGCATGATGGGCGACGGCAAGGCGCTGCAGCTGGGCACCAGCCACGAGCTCGGCCAGAACTTCGCGAAGGCGTTCAACACCTCCTACCTGTCCAAGGACGGCAAGCAGGAGCTGGTCTGGCAGACCTCCTGGGGCGTGTCGACCCGCATGGTCGGCGGTCTGATCATGTCGCACGGCGACGACAACGGGCTGCGCGTGCCGCCGCGCCTGGCGCCGGTGCAGGCCGTCGTGCTGGCGATCAAGGGCGATGACGCGGTGATCGCCAAGGTCCGCGAGCTGGGCGACCGGCTGCGCGCGGCGGGCGTGCGGGTGCAGGTCGACGACCGCACCGACACCCCGTTCGGCCGGCGCGCCGTCGACTGGGAGCTCAAGGGCGTCCCGGTCCGCATCGAGGTCGGCCCCCGCGACCTGGAGAACGGCACCGCGATGGTGGCCCGCCGGATCCCGGGCGGTAAGGAGCCGGTGCGGATCGAGGCGCTGACCGACCTGCTGCCGAAGATCCTGGAAGAGGACCAGGCGCTGCTGCTGCGCCAGTCGCGCGAGCGCCGCGAGGCCCGCACCAAGGACGTGCGCACCGTGGCGGAGGCCGCCGAGGTGGCGGCCGCCGGCGGCTGGGCTCGTATCCCGTGGGCCGACCTGGGCCCCGAGGGCGAGGCGGTGCTGGCCGGCGAGGCGGTGTCGGTGCGCTGCCTGGTGGCCGAGGACGGGTCGGTGCCGGACGCCGATGACGCACCCGGTAACGTCGCCATCGTCGCGCGCGCTTACTGATCGGGGTCGCTCGGTCACGGACACGTGGGCCGACGACGTGGTGTTGTCCCGGCGCGTGGGCATTGCCTACGCGCCGGGGCGTACGCGCGGGTACGTACCGCCTTGGTGGGAGCTGCGCGGGCTCGTCCACACATTGGCGCACCCGCCCTCGTCGGGTCGCATCAGCGTGAACTGACTGGTACGTGCAAATTATTTGGGATGGCCCGGAATCGGAACACCAGGCGGTCCCGACTCGTTGTCACGACGTGAGCACGACACCACCTGTTCTCGCCGCGGAGCTGGCGCAGGCGTGGGCCGACATTCAACGGCACCACCCCGAGCTGCCGGATCTCGCCGCGCCCGAATCGTTGATCGGAGAGTCGTCGTCCGCCTGCGGAGCCGAGCTCTCCTTCGAGAGGCTGCTGCACGAGGCAGTCCACGGCATCGCCGCCGCCCGCGGCATCCGGGACACCTCGCGCGCCGGCCGCTATCACAATCGCCGTTTTCTGGCGATCGCCGAGGAGTTGGGGCTTGAGCACGGTGAGGAGCCACACCCCAGTAGCGGCTTCTCCCTGGTCAGCCTCAGCCCCGAGGCGAGAAAGCGGTATCGGCCGACGATCGACCGGTTGCAGCGCGCGCTCAAGGCGCACACCGTCGCCACCGCCGCCGACACCGCCCGGACCTTCCGGGGTCCGGCCGCGCGGCACGGCTCCTCCGGTGGAGGGGTCCGGGTGAAGGCGGTCTGCGACTGCGGGCGCAACGTCCGGGTCGTCCCCTCGGTCCTGGCGCAGGCGCCGATCATGTGCGGAGGGTGTGGCCAGCCGTTCCGGATCCCCGAGGCCGCCGCCGCCTGAGTGGTCGGACTCCGCGTCCCGCCGGTCCGGCCATGGGCGCCATGCCGGTCATCGGGGCGGGGGTCCGGGCGACCGCGGCGGCGCGACCAGCGTGCGGTGTCGCCGCCGCGGTGTGGCACAATGGTCAGCTGTACTCGACAGTCGCATAGGACCCCTCTCTCCTCCGGCTGACGCGTCCATCGGGCACTCGGGTACCGCAACCCCACGTGGCATCTCGTTGTGCCCCACCACGTCAAGACCAGGAGACACCACTCCCGTGGCAGTCAAGATCAAGCTGAAGCGTCTGGGCAAGATCCGTTCGCCTCACTACCGCATCGTCGTCGCCGACTCCCGCACCCGCCGTGACGGCCGGGCCATCGAGGAGATCGGTCTGTACCACCCGACGTACAACCCGTCGCGCATCGAGGTGAACTCGGAGCGCGCCCAGTACTGGCTGTCCGTCGGCGCCCAGCCGACCGAGCCGGTTCTGGCCATCCTGAAGCTCACCGGCGACTGGCAGAAGCACAAGGGCCTGCCGGCCCCGGAGAAGCCGCTGCTGGCCCCGGCGACCAAGGAAGACAAGCGCGCCTCCTTCGACGCCTTCGCCAAGGCGCTCGAGGGCGACGAGGCCAAGGGTGAGGCCATCACCCCGAAGGCCAAGAAGGCTGACAAGAAGGCGGACGAGGCTGCCGAGGCCGAGTCCACCGAGTCGACCGAAGCCTGAGCAGCATGCTTGAGGAAGCCCTTGAGCATCTGGTGAAGGGCATTGTCGACAACCCCGACGACGTGCAGGTCGCCTCGCGCAACCTGCGCCGTGGGCGCGTGCTGGAGGTCCGGGTGCACCCCGACGACCTCGGCAAGGTGATCGGCCGTAACGGCCGCACCGCGCGCGCTCTGCGGACCGTCGTGGGCGCGATCGGCGGCCGGGGCATCCGGGTCGACCTCGTCGACGTGGACCAGGTCCGCTGAGCAGCGGCAAGGAGTACCGGCACGGGCCGGGGGCGGCAGTTGCCGTTCCCGGCCCGTGTGCGTGATACGGGCGACAGGCCCGGGCCCGCGCCGACGGTGCGGTGACAGGCCCGTTCGGGGGGCGCGGCGCGGGTGACAGGCCCGGCCGGCGCGAGACGGCGCGGGCGAAGGGACGTGAGCTGAGTGCAGAAGGACTTGAGCTAAGTGCAGTTGGTAGTCGCGCGGATCGGCCGCGCCCACGGCATCAAGGGCGAGGTCACGGTGGAGGTGCGGACGGACGAGCCGGAGCAGCGGCTCGCGCCGGGCGCCCGGCTGGCCACCGAGCCCGCCTCGGTGGGCCCGCTGACCATCGAGACCGGCCGGGTGCACAGCGGACGGCTGCTGCTGCGCTTCGCCGGGGTCGCGGACCGTACGGCCGCGGAGGCGCTGCGGAACGTGCTGCTGATCGCGGATGTCGACCCCGAGGAGACCCCGGAGGACCCCGAGGAGTTCTACGACCACCAGCTGGTCGACCTCGACGTGGTCACCGTGGACGGCACCGAGGTCGGCCGGATCTCCGAGATCTCGCACCTGCCGTACCAGGACCTGCTGGTCGTGGAGCGCCCCGACGGCAGCGAGGTCCTGGTGCCCTTCGTCTCCGAGATCGTGCCGGAGATCGACCTGGAGGCGCAGCGGGCGGTCATCGACCCGCCGCCGGGACTCCTGGACGAGGCCCAGGCCGAGATCGCCTCCAACCGGGACGAGTCCTGATGCGGCTCGACGTCGTCACGATCTTCCCCGAGTACCTGGAGCCGCTGAACGTCTCGCTGGTCGGCAAGGCGCGCGCCCGCGGCCAGCTCGATGTGCGCGTGCACGATCTGCGCGCCTGGACGCACGACCGGCACCACACGGTCGACGACACGCCGTACGGCGGTGGCCCCGGCATGGTGATGAAGCCCGAGCCGTGGGGCGAGGCGCTGGACGAGATCATCGCGTCGGGCGCGGACGCGGGTTCCGTCGGCGGCGAGCGGGAGGACTCCGCCGGCGGTGGCGCGGCGACCGGGAAGCCGGTGCTGGTCGTGCCGACGCCCAGCGGCGTCCCGTTCACCCAGACGCTGGCCGTCGAGCTCTCCGAGCGCCCGTGGCTGATCTTCGCGCCCGCCCGTTACGAGGGCATCGACCGCCGCGTCATCGAGGCGTACGGCGAGAGCCTCGATGTCTACGAGGTCTCCATCGGCGACTACGTCCTGGCCGGCGGCGAGGCGGCGGTCCTGGTGATCACCGAGGCGGTGGCACGACTGCTGCCCGGTGTACTGGGCAACGCCGAGTCCCACCGCGACGACTCCTTCGCGCCCGGCGCCATGGCGGACCTGCTGGAAGGTCCCGTCTACACCAAGCCGCCGGAGTGGCGCGGCCGCGGCATCCCCGAGGTGCTGGTCAGCGGGCACCACGGCAAGATCGCCCGCTGGCGGCGGGACGAGGCGTTCCGCCGCACCAGCCGCAACCGTCCCGATCTGATCGAGCGCTGCGATCCGGCGGCGCTGGACAAGCACGACCGCAGGCTGCTGGCCGAGCTGGGCTGGGAGCAGCTGCCGGACGGTCGATTTGGGCGCCCGGGCGAGTCCGTGGAACAATAGGCAGCTGCTGTGCGTCCGGCGCGCGCCCCTGCCACAGGGGGACACGACGCCGCCGGGCACAGAGCCGCGAACGGCCCTTCGGCCCGGGGCGCGGCAACCGACAACTCCCAACGTACCGCTGATGACCTGTGGCATCAGCGAGGAAAGCAGACGATCATGTCTCACGTGCTCGACACCGTCGACTCCGCGTCGCTGCGCAGCGACATCCCGGGCTTCCGTCCCGGTGACACGGTCAACGTCCACGTCCGCGTCATCGAGGGCAACCGCTCCCGTGTGCAGCAGTTCAAGGGCGTCGTGATCCGCCGCCAGGGCTCGGGCGTGCGCGAGACCTTCACCGTCCGCAAGGTCAGCTTCAGCGTCGGCGTCGAGCGCACCTTCCCGGTGCACACCCCGATCGTCGAGAAGATCGAGGTCGTGACCCGCGGTGACGTGCGTCGCGCCAAGCTGTACTACCTGCGTGAGCTGCGCGGCAAGGCCGCGAAGATCAAGGAGAAGCGCGAGAACTGAGCAGGCGCCGGGGGTCCGGCGGGCCCGGCCGGATAGGCTCTGGGCCCGATGGACACCGAGACCGGCACCGAGGCACAGCTCGCGAAGCGCTCAGAGCGCGACCGCTCTTCCGCACCCGACGAGGGGATGGAGGAGGGGTCGCGCTCTTCGCGTTCGCGGGTTCTCTCGGACCAGCGGGAGGTCTCGGAGACGGGGACTGACTCGGGCTCGGGAGACGGCCGGGACGCTGCGGGGACTGACTCCGGCTCGGGGGACGGCCGGGACGCGGGGACCGCTTCCCGCTCGGGGGAGGGCCGGGACGCTGTGGCCGCAGCCGAGTCGCGGGACGGCGGTCGACATGCGGGGGATGTCCCAGAGTCGGGGGACGCCCGCGACTCGGCGGATGCCTCCGACCCGGCGGATGCCTCCGACCCGGGCGAGCCGTCGCAGGACGGCTCCCGGTGGCGGAGCTGGCGGACGTACGTCCTGATCACAGCGGTCTGCTGCACCGTGGTGCTGCTGCTGAGCAGCTTTGTCGTGCAGCCCTTCCTGATCCCCAGCGGCTCGATGGAGAACACCTTCCGGCCCGGAGACCGTGTCATGGTCAACAAGCTGGCGTACCGTTTCGGGGATGAGCCGCGTCGCGGCGATGTGGTGGTCTTCGACGGCGCGGGCTCCTTCGCGCCGGAGGGGCCCCAGGAGAATCCGGTGACCGGGCTCCTGCGCAAGGTCGGGGCGGCCGTCGGACTGGCCGAGCCGGCCGAGACCGACTACATCAAGCGCGTGATCGGCGTCGGCGGTGACCGCGTCACCTGCTGCGACAGACGGGGGAGGATCAGCGTGAACGGGGAATCCGTGGACGAGGAGGGTTACCTGTATCCGGGGGACGCCCCCTCTCAGGTGCGTTTCGACATCGTGGTGCCGCGCGGGCGGCTGTGGGTCATGGGCGACCACCGCTCGGACTCCCGCGACTCCCGCGACCGCCTCGGTGCGCCGGGCGGCGGCGGTGTCCCGCTCGACAAGGTGATCGGCAGGGTCGACTGGATCGGCTGGCCGATCGGCCGCTGGACGTCGGTGGACCGGCCCCGGGCGTTCGATCGGGTGCCGGAGCCCAGCGGGGCGCACGGGGGCGCCCATGGCGGTGCGAGCGGTGGTGACGCGCCGAGCGAGCGGGCGGGCGCCGGAGCGCCGGGAGGCGCGCATGGGTAGCCGTGGGCGCCCCCGCTACGGCAGCCGCCGGGCGTCGGGCCCCGCGCGGGGCGCCGTTCCGGACACGAGCACGGGCCTGGATACAGGCACGGATACGGGCGCGGGCGAGGAGATGCGCCCGCCGGGGCGTGCGCCGAGGCGTGCGCCGGTCGGTCGCGCGGAGCGGCGGAAGACCCTGCGCCGCATCAAGCGTCGGCGGCGCCGCTCGGCCGTCAAGGAGATACCGATCCTGGTCGGCGTGGCGCTGCTGATCGCGCTGGTGCTCAAGACCTTCCTGGTGCAGGCGTTCGTGATCCCGTCCGGCTCGATGGAGCAGACGATCCGGATCGGCGACCGCGTGCTGGTGGACAAGCTGACCCCGTGGTTCGGCGCCAAGCCGGAGCGCGGGGACGTGGTGGTCTTCAAGGACCCGGGCGACTGGCTGAAGGACGAGCGCAAGCCCCCCAAGGAGGATCCGGTCGTCATCAAGCAGGGCAAGCAGTTCCTGACCTTCATCGGGCTGCTGCCCTCCGACGACGAGCAGGACCTCATCAAGCGCGTCATCGGCGTCGGTGGCGACACGGTGGAGTGCTGCGACAAGGACGGTCGGGTCACCGTCAACGGAACCCCGCTGAACGAGTCCTATCTGCATCCCGGCAACCGGCCCTCGGAGGTGAAGTTCAAGGTCACCGTGCCCAAGGGACGGCTTTTCGTGATGGGTGACCACCGCGAGGACTCCGCGGACTCGCGCTACCACCTCGACGAGGAGGGGCAGGGCACGATCTCGGAGGACCTGGTGGTCGGCCGGGCCATGGTCATCGCGTGGCCGTTCGGACACTGGCGGCGACTGGAGGAGCCCGAAACATACGCCTCCGTGCGGGACGCGCCGACGGCGACGACACGGGCGGACGGCGGCTCGGAGCATAGGCTTGCCCCCATGGACCAGCACGGAATGGTCCAGCTCCCGACCCCTGCGGAACTCCCGCTCGTTATGGGAGTGGTGGGCCTGCGCCGTTCGTGGCACAGGCGGCAGTGCGGCAAGAGGAGTGGATGTGGGGGATTTGGCGGTCGGCGCACGATCCGGTCACGAGGAGCCCGAGCGGCAGCCCGGGCCGCCGGAGGGCGCGCCCGTCGAGGAGACGGCTGAACGGGCCGGGGTGCCGGGGGCCGTACCTCCGGGCGCCGCGGCTCCGGTAGGCGGCGCTCCGGGGACCGTGCCACCCTCACCCGAGCGTTCCCCGCGGCACGAGAACGACGCGCGGGCCGAGCGCGCTGCGCTTGCGGGAGCCGGCGCGCCGGCCGGTATCGAAGCGGTGCCCGCGGGCACGCGGCCCACGGGCGGGGCAGCGCAGGCCGGGGTGGCGGCCCGGGAGGACGCCGAGGGCGTGGGCGGCCCCGCGGCCGGGCGGGGCGAGGGCGGCGACCGCGGCGCTGACGCCCGCGCGGGCTCCGCCGACTCCGCCCCCGGCTCCGCCGACTCCGCCGGTGACTCCGCTGACTCCGCCGGCTCCGATGGTGACGGCGAGGACCGGAGCGGCGCGGCCCCCGGGGGCGACGGCGCCGACGACAGGAAGCCGAAGCCGAAGCAGCGCTCCTTCTGGAAGGAGCTGCCGCTGCTGATCGGTATCGCGCTGCTGCTGGCGCTCCTGATCAAGACCTTCCTGCTGCAGGCGTTCTCCATCCCGTCCGACTCGATGCAGAACACCCTCCAGCGCGGCGACCGGGTGCTGGTGGACAAGCTCACCCCGTGGTTCGGAGCCGAGCCGGAGCGCGGCGAGGTCGTGGTCTTCCACGATCCGGGCGGCTGGCTCGGGGAGACCGAGCCGCAGGACTCCGGCCCGATCATGGAGGGCGTCCAGAAGGTGCTCAGCTTCATCGGGCTGATGCCTTCGGCTGAGGAGAAGGACCTGATCAAGCGGGTCATCGCGGTCGGCGGCGACACGGTGGAGTGCAAGAAGGGCGGCCCGGTCAAGGTCAACGGCAAGCCCCTCGACGAGCCGTACATCTTCCCCGGCGACACCGCCTGCGACGACAAGCCGTTCGGGCCGGTGAAGGTCCCGGAGGGTCGGCTGTGGGTGATGGGCGACCACCGCCAGGACTCGCTCGACTCGCGCTACCACCAGGATCTGGAGAAGGGCACGATCTCGGTGGAAGGGGTCGTGGGCCGTGCGATCGTCGTCGCCTGGCCGATCGACCGCTGGTCGACGCTTCCCGTGCCGGACACCTTCGACCAGCCGGCGCTGAGCACCGCGATGGCGGCGGCCCCCTCCGCCCTCGGACTGGCGGGCGCGCTGCCGATCGTGCTGTGGCGCCGCCGCCGGCTCCTGGCCAAGGACGGCGACGGGAACGGCAGCGGGCACGGGAGCGAGGGCTGACGCGCGGACGATGGCCGAAGCCGGGGCGTGACGGCCGGTGCGTCGGGTACGACGGCTGACGGCCGTCGTACTGCCGGGTAGGGTGCGATTCCATGCCGAAGGGCATACGGAACCGGATGTTCTACGCGGAACACGGCATCGCCTCCGCGGGGTGGGAGTGGGCATGAGCGGGGCCAGAAGCACGGATGGCGGCAGGCGCACCCGGGGCAGCGTGCTCTCCGGGGTGGCCGTGGCCATCGGCTGCGTGCTGTTCCTCGGCGGATTCGCCTGGGGAGCGTTCCTCTACAAGCCGTACACCGTCCCGACCAACTCGATGGCGCCGTCGATCAAGCAGGGCGCGCGGGTGCTGGCCGAGCGAATAGACGGCGACGAGGTGCGCCGCGGCGACGTCGTCGTCTTCCAGGACAAGGTCTGGGGCGACACGCCGATGGTGAAGCGGGTCGTCGGCGTCGACGGCGACAAGGTCGAGTGCTGCGACCGGCGGGGCCGGCTGATGGTCAACGGCAAGCCGATCGAGGAACCGTATCTGCCCGACACCAAGGCCACCGGCACGAGCAGCTTCTTCTCCGCCACCGTGCCCAAGGGTGAGCTGTTCCTGCTCGGCGACCACCGGGTCGACTCGGTGGACTCGCCCGAGCACCTGGCCGACGGGGCCCACGGCACGGTGCCCCGGGACACGGTGCGGGCCCGTGTCGACGCCGTCGTCTGGCCGCAGGACGCCATGGGGATGCTGGAGCGGCCGACCGGCTTCGCCGCCCTCCCCGGCGGGATCTCCGAGCCGGGCCCGGTCACACCGCTCACCTACGCCGTCACCATCGGCGCCGTGCTCATCCTGGGAGGTGCGGCGTACGGCCCGATCGCCAAGATCGCGGCGCGGCGCCGGGACAAGGGCGAACGGAAGGCGGCGACGGTCGGTGGCTGAGACGATGCCGGGCGCGAACGCGGACGCGGGCGCGGACACGAACCCGGACATGGGCACGGGGACCGCGGCGGCGGCCGGGGGCGGGCAGGAGCTGCGCAGGGTCGCCCGGGTCGTGCTGTTGGACCGGCAGGACCGGATCCTGCTGCTGCACGGCTTCGAGCCGGACGACCCCTCGTCGACCTGGTGGTTCACGCCGGGCGGCGGGCTGGAGGGCGACGAGAGCCGGGAGCAGGCGGCACGCCGGGAGCTGGCCGAGGAGACGGGCATCACCGAGGTGGAGCTGGGGCCCGTGCTCTGGCGGCGGGTGTGCTCCTTCCCCTTCGACGGCCGGCGCTGGGATCAGGACGAGTGGTACTACCTGGGGCGCACCGAGCGGACCGCCACCGAGACGGGCGGCCATACGGACCTGGAGCGGCGCAGCGTCACCGGGCTCCGGTGGTGGACGTACGAGGAACTGGCCGCCACCCGTGAGACCGTGTACCCGACCAGGCTCGCCGGACTCCTGCGTACGCTGCTGGACGAGGGACCCCCGGCCTCACCGGTGATCCTGGAGACTGAGTGTGTCTGACGCACAATGGGGGGACGCACGGCTGAAGGGGAACATGCCATGAGCGCCGAGGACCTCGAAAAGTACGAGACCGAGATGGAGCTGAAGCTCTACCGGGAGTACCGCGACGTCGTCGGACTGTTCAAATACGTGATCGAGACCGAGCGGCGGTTCTACCTCACCAACGACTACGAGATGCAGGTGCACTCGGTCCAGGGCGAGGTGTTCTTCGAGGTGTCGATGGCCGACGCCTGGGTCTGGGACATGTATCGGCCGGCCCGCTTCGTCAAGCAGGTGCGGGTGCTCACCTTCAAGGACGTGAACATCGAGGAGCTGAACAAGAGCGACCTCGACCTTCCGGGCGGCTGATCCCGCGGTCCGAGGGCGCTCGGCCGAGCCCGCGTCCGGGGCCGCGCCGCGGACCTCCGGGGCCGCGGCGCCGAGTATGACCACCCGTTCGAGTGATCGGGTTTTCCACATCCGCCCGGTTGTCCACCAAGATCCAACAAGGTGGGGCGGAGGCGTCACAGTCGGTGCCGGAGGTGGTGCCGATGTCGCGGACGCGGCGGTGCGCGGGAGCGGAGACGCCCGCGGGCCCGGGGAGGATGACCCAGGGCTCGGGTTCGACGGTGGCCCCGGGGGAGACGGCCCAGGGCTCGGGGTCGACCGTGGGCCTGAGGAAGACGACCCAGCGCTCGGGGACGACGCTCGGCCCGGGGACGGCACGGGGCCCGGGGACGGCGGGGTCGACAGGCACGGCGAGGCCGCCCGGCCGGGACGCGGCCCGTCGAGCGCTCGGGCGGTACGGGGAGGAGCTGGCCGCCCGACGGCTGACCGAGGCCGGGATGACGGTGCTGGCGCGCAACTGGCGGTGCCGGGAGGGCGAGCTGGACATCGTCGCCCGCGAGGGCGACACCCTCGTCGTCTGTGAGGTCAAGACCCGCAGGTCGCACGGGTACGAGCACCCGATGGAGGCCCTCACCCACGGCAAGACGGAGCGGCTGCGACGGCTGGCCGAGTGCTGGCTGGAGCGTTGTGGCGGCGCGCCGCCGGACGGGGTGCGGATCGACCTGGTGGGCGTGGTGCTGCCGGACCGGGGCGGGCCCGTCGTCGAGCACGTCAGGGGGGTCGCCTGATGGGGTTCGCGCGCACCTGCTCGGTGGCGCTGGTGGGCGTCGAGGGCGTGGTGGTGGAGGTCCAGGCGGACCTGGAGCCCGGGGTGGCCGCCTTCACACTGGTCGGGCTGCCGGACAAGAGCCTGTTCGAGAGCCGCGACCGGGTGCGCGCCGCCGTGGTCAACTCCGGCGCCGAGTGGCCGCAGAAGAAGCTCACCGTGGGGCTCAGCCCGGCCTCCGTGCCCAAGGCGGGCAGCGGCTTCGACCTGGCGGTGGCCTGCGCGGTGCTGGGCGCGGCGGAGCGCATCGACCCGCGCGAGATCGCCGATCTGGTGCTCATCGGCGAGCTGGGCCTCGACGGCAGGGTGCGGCCGGTGCGCGGGGTGCTGCCCGCGGTGCTGGCGGCGGCCGACTCGGGGTACCGCCAGGTCGTCGTCCCCGAGCAGACGGCCGCCGAGGCCGCTCTGGTCCCCGGCGTCTCGGTGCTGGGTGTACGGAGCCTGCGGCAGCTCATCGCGGTGCTGACCGACGAGCCGGTGCCGGAGGAACCGGAGCCGGCCGACAGCGGACGGCCGGACGCGATGCTGGCCGGTCTCACCGTTCCCGGGGCCGGCACCGGCACCGGCGTACTGTCCCGGGTCGCCGGCGACCCCCGCCAGCCGGACCTGACCGATGTGGCCGGGCAGCACGCGGCCCGCAGGGCCCTGGAGGTCGCCGCCGCCGGGGCGCACCACCTGTACTTCCTGGGCCCGCCCGGTGCCGGGAAGACCATGCTCGCCGAGCGGCTCCCCGGACTGCTGCCCCCGCTCGCCGCGCAGGACGCCCTGGAGGTCACCGCCGTGCACTCGGTGGCCGGGGTGCTGCCGCCCGGCAAGCCCCTGGTCGACACCCCGCCGTACTGCGCCCCGCACCACTCGGCCACGATGGCCGCGCTCGTCGGCGGCGGGAACGGGATGCCGCGGCCGGGCGCGGTCTCCCTGGCCCACCGCGGAGTGCTGTTCCTGGACGAGGCGCCCGAGTTCAGCGGCCGGGCGCTGGACGCGCTGCGGCAACCGCTGGAGTCCGGGCATGTGGTGATCGCCCGGTCGGCGGGCATGATGCGGATGCCCGCCCGGTTCCTGCTGCTGCTCGCCGCGAATCCCTGCCCCTGCGGGCGCTACTCACTGGTCGGCGAGGGCTGCGACTGCACGCCCATGGCCATCCGCCGCTACCAGGGTCGGCTCTCCGGCCCGCTGCTGGACCGGATCGATCTGCGGGTCCATGTGGCGCCGGTGAGCCGCGCCGAGCTGGCCGGCCCACCCGGCGACAGCGAGCCGACCGCCCGGGTCGCCGCCCGGGTGCGCGAGGCCCGGGAGCGTTCCCTCGCCCGCTACGCCGGCACTCCCTGGAGCACCAATAGCGAGGTCCCGGGACACGAGCTGCGGACGCGCTGGCCGGTCGAGCCGGACGCCCTGCGGGAGGCCGAGGTCGATCTGGAGCGCGGATTGCTCACCGCGCGCGGCCTGGACCGGGTGCTCCGCGTCGCCTGGACGATCGCCGACCTCGCCGGCCACGACCGCCCCACCCACGACGACGTGGTCCGGGCTCTGGAGCTGCGCACCGGCGTCACCCGCGGCACGCCTGTCGGGGCGGACTGGTGACCCGGCACACGAGGGAGGTGCGCCGGACTCGGCCGGGCCCACCGCGCGGGGCGCCCACCGGAGCCGATGTCCGAGGTGTCCGAGGTGTCTGAGGAGGCGGAGGTGCCGGACGAGGTCGGGGTGGCCGAGGTCGCCGATCAGGAGCGGATGGCGAGGGCGGCGCTCACCCGCCTGGTCGAGCCCGGGGACGCCACGGTGGGGCGGTGGCTGCGGGAGCTCGGGCCCGTGGAGCTGTGGCGCGCGCTCATCGGCGAGGCGGCGCCCCCGCTCGGGGCGGGCCCGCAGCGGCTGGCCGGCTGCGCGCTCCGCGCCGCGGACCTCGACCCGGCGGCCGACCTCGCCGCCATCGCCCGGCTGGGCGGCGCCTTCGTCTGCCCCGGCGACCTGGACTGGCCTCGACAGTTGGACGACCTCGGGGACGCCCGACCGGTCGGACTGTGGGTCCGCGGCAGGGCGTCGCTGCGGCTGTGGGCGCTGCGGTCGGTCGCCGTGGTCGGCGCCCGGGCCTGCACCGACTACGGCGCGCGGGTCGCGACCACCCTCGGCGCGGGGCTCGCCGAGCGCGGCTTCGTGGTCACCTCCGGCGCGGCGCACGGCGTGGACGGGGCGGCTCATCGGGGGGCGCTGGCCGCCGGCGGGACGACCGTCGCCGTACTCGCCTCCGGGGTGGACGTGCCCTACCCGCGCGGGCACGCCGAGTTGATCGCCCGCATCGCGGAACAGGGTCTGATCCTCGCCGAGTTGCCGCCGGGTGCCCACCCCACCCGCGGTCGGTTCGTGCTCCGCAACCGGGTCATCGCGGCCCTCACCCGTGGCACGGTCGTGGTCGAGGCCTGCTACCGCAGCGGTTCCCTCGTGACCGCGCGCCGCGCCCGGGACCTGGGCCGCGTCGTCATGGGGGTGCCGGGCCCGGTCACCAGCGCTCTCTCCGCGGGGGTGCACGAACTCCTGCGCGGGGAGGCCGTTCTGGTGACCGACGTGGCGGACGTGACCGAGCTGGTCGGGCAGGTGGGGGAGGAGCCGCCCCCCGAGCGGCGCGGACCCGTGGTGGCACGCGACGCGCTCGATCCCGTGACGGCGCGCGTCCTGGAAGCGTTGTCCGCGCGGGGCGGCAACGAGGTGGAAGAGGTGGCCCGGGGCTCCGGGACCGGTCGCGACGAGGCGCTCCGCCGGCTCCAGGAGCTGCTCGCGCTGGGATTCGTCAACCGACAGGGCGATCGATGGGAGTTGAACCACGCCGGCGGTCGGCGGGGCGGCCCACGGCGAGGCGGTCCCTGAATTTGGGGCAATCGGGTGAAAGGGTTGGGGCGATGACCGTATCCCCACACCACGCAATCGAGTCTCATCGCTTAACGCGACGCCTCCGTCACGCTACGCTCACAAGGCTTCTGGCGGGAACGCAGCACTCCAACCCCCACACCTTCATCTCCGCAGAACGGCACAAGGCGACGAATGCCCCAGCACATCTCCGGGTCTGACCGCACGGCAGCGCCGTCCGCTGCCCGCGGTGTCGTGCGCCCCGCCGCGCCCTCATCGCTGGACGAGCTGTGGCGGACGTACAAGGCCACCGGTGACGAGCGACTGCGGGAACAGCTGATCCTGCACTACTCGCCGCTGGTGAAGTACGTGGCGGGTCGGGTCAGCGTGGGGCTTCCGTCCAATGTCGAGCAGGCGGACTTCGTCTCCTCGGGCGTGTTCGGACTCATCGACGCCATCGAGAAGTTCGACCCCGGACGGGCCATCAAGTTCGAGACGTACGCCATCACCCGGATCCGCGGCGCCATGATCGACGAACTGCGCGCCCTGGACTGGATCCCGCGCTCGGTCCGCCAGAAGGCGCGCGAGGTCGAACGCGCCTACGCCACGCTCGAGGCGGCGCTGCGCCGCACCCCCACCGAAGCCGAGGTCGCCGCCGAGATGCAGATCTCGCTGGACGAACTGCACGGTCTCTTCAGCCAGTTGTCGCTCGCCAACGTGGTGGCGCTGGAGGAGATGCTGCACGTCGGCGGCGAGGGCGGCGACGGACTGAGCCTCATGGACACCCTGGAGGACACCGCCGCCGACAACCCGGTCGAGGTGGCCGAGGACCGCGAGCTGCGCCGGCTGCTGGCCCGCGCCATCAACACGCTCCCGGAACGGGAGAAGACGGTGGTCACCCTGTACTACTACGAGGGGCTCACCCTGGCCGAGATCGGGCAGGTCCTGGGCGTGACCGAGAGCCGGGTCAGCCAGATCCACACCAAGTCCGTGCTCCAGTTGCGGGCCAAACTGCAGGACCTCGGACGCTGAATCGTCCCTCCAACATCGCCCCTCGGCCGGGTGCTCCGTAAAGTGGTCATGTGCCAAGGATTCGAGCGGCCTCAGTGGCTGAGCACCGGACGATGCAGCGCGGCGCCCTGCTGGACGCCGCCCGCTCCCTGCTGTCCGAGGGTGGAACGGAGGCGTTGACCTTCCCCGCCCTCGCCGAGCGCACGGGCCTCGCGCGGTCCTCGGTCTATGAGTACTTCCGCTCCCGAGCGGCCGTCGTCGAAGAGCTGTGCGCCGTCGACTTCCCCGTCTGGGCCGCCGAGGTCGAAGCCGCCATGGAGCGCGCCGACACGCCCGAGGACAAGATCGAGGCGTATGTGCGCCAGCAGCTGACGCTCGTCGGCGACCGGCGCCACCGGGCCGTGGTCGCGATCTCCGCGCTGGAGCTGGACGCCGGCGCCCGGGAGAAGATCCGCGCGGCCCACGGCGGGCTGGTCGCCATGGTCGTGGACGCCCTCGGCACCCTCGGCCACCAGGAGCCCCGGCTGGCCGCCATGCTGCTCCAGGGCGTGGTCGACGCCGCCGTCCGCCGTATCGAGCTCGGCGCCGCCGAAGACCCGGACACCATCACCGAGGCCGCCGTCGCCATGGCCCTCCGCGGCGTGCGGGGCTGACCCGCTCCCTCGCCGGGTCCGCCTCCAACGGGCGCTGTCCCGACCCATAGCCCTGGGCCTGCTCACCGACGACCTGACGGGGCCCGCGGTGTTGGAGTGGCCGTTGGTCGTTCCGGCCTCTCGCTGCGCTCGCCCCTTGCGGTGTCTCCGCCGTGCGCGCGGCCTGGTCGCTTCGTCTGGCGGGTGGCGCCTTGCCGTGGTGGCGGGTGTCAGCGTCTTCGAGCGGGCGTTGCCCGTTCCGGCCCGCCGTCGTGCCTGCCCCTCGTGCCTGTCTGCGCCGTGCGCGCGTGGCCGCGCCGCTTGTCTCGCGGCCGCGCCCGTCGCCCTGACGGGCGCGTCGGTGGTCTGGCTGGCCGTCGCGCTTTCACGCCCGGCGGGCGATGCCGCTTCCAGGTGCGGCTGACCCGGGGGCGGCCCCCCGGCTCGGTGACCGGGCGGCGCCGCTGGTCGGCCGGCCGCTCGGGCTGGCGCAACGCCGATCGCGTATCCGTATGGGACCTGGACCGGCTTGCCCCCGGTATCCCCGGCAGCGGCCGGAGGCCGGCTCGACGGGGGCCCGTCGCGGCCTCCGGGCGGTCCGGCGCGTCGGTGGGCGGTGTAGACGGCGCCGGGCCCAGGCCGCGGCGCCGGCCAGCATCGCCGGCGGGGCCAGGTCCGCGCAGCCTGTCGGCTGGCCGCCTGCGGCGGTCCGGGCCCGGGGCATGGAGGCGCCTCCGGGACGGTCCGGGTCGAACGTCGTGGCGCCGGCCCACACCGCTCCTGCCGCCGAGCCCCCGCTCGGCACCAGCGGCGCGCCCCGCGGCACGTCGAAGATCGGCAAGAGTCGGGAGGGGCCGCGCCGGAGAAGCCACGGGGGCAGCAGGGAGAGCGGGTCGAGATAGCGATCGGCACGGCGCAGACCCCAGTGCAGACAGCCGACCGCGCAGTGGAACGGTCCGGGCTCCAGCACCCCCACCACCTGCCCCGCCTTCACCGCCTCGCCCACCCGCACCCTCGCTCGCACGGGCTCGTAGGTGGTCCGCAGCGGCGGGGCGCCGGTGCCGTCGAGTTCGATGGAGACCACTCCGCGACCGGCCACCCGGCCGGCGAAGGACACCCGACCGGGGGCGGCCGCCAGCACCGGCTCGCCCGGAGAGGCCGCCAGGTCCACCCCGCGGTGTCCCGGGCCGTATGGCGAGTCGGGCGGCTCCCAGCCCCGCAGGACCGGCGGACGGCCGCCGACCGGCCAGGAACGGCCCCCCTCGGCCCCGCCGCCGGCGACCTCGGCGACCTCGGCAGACACGGTGACCCCGAAGCCCGCCGCTGCCCCGACGGGTGTCGCGTATGCCGCGGACCGCGGCGCCAGCGCGAGCACCATCACCACCAGCACCATGAGCACGCTCAGGCCCATCAGCGCCGCCCCGACGGCGCGCGCCGCCCCGTGTGCGAGCAGCGACATCGCACGGCGCGTGCCGATCCCCGCCGCCCCCGCCGCCCCCTGCGCGGCGCGCCGCGCAGCCCACGGTCTGCGGACCCGCGACGCTGGCCCGGCCCCGGACGCTCCCGTCGCTGCGGGCACGACGCTCCGCGCCGCCCCCACCCCGCGGGGAGCCGCCGTCCGCGGGGTCGGCAGAGAGTCGCCCCGCACCGGCCGGCACGCCCCGACGCACGTCGGACCCCGCCCGCCCGGATCCCGCCCGCCCGGACCCCGGGCGCCTGGGCCCCGACCGCCCACCGGCTGACCGCCTCGGCTCCGGCGGCCCGGTCTCCGACCGCCCAGGGCGCGACCGCTCGGGGCGCGATCGTCCGGGCCCAGACCGCCCAGAGCGCGATCATCCGGGGCGCGACCGCCCCGGCTCCGCCCGACCGGTCTCCGGCCGCCCCGGCCCCGACCGGTCGGGGCGTGGCCTCGGTGCCCGTGGTGGGTGTGGAGCGCGTCGCTCGAGCGGGTCCGCCGTGGTGTCCGTGCGCGCGTGGTCTGGGTCATGTCCGCAGGGTGGCCCAGCGGGGGCGGGGTGTGGGGAGGTCGGGTGAGATCTGGGGACTACTCGCTGGTTGTGGACATCGCCGTCACCCAGCACAGCGACGGTCCCGTACACTTCTTATGGCGATCCGGGTCACCGGGTCGACTTCGCACGCCCCGCTACCGGCGCAGAACCGGTGGTCGCGTTCCTCGGTCCTCGGCAGGCTCCGCTCGGAGCTCCGCGGCATGGCGCGTCGGGGCGTCAGGCGTGACGGCCGCCCGGCCGTCGCGGAACCGAGTACCTCAAGGAGTACGGCCATGGCCGTCGTCACGATGCGGGAGCTGCTGGAGAGCGGCGTCCACTTCGGGCACCAGACCCGCCGTTGGAACCCGAAGATGAAGCGCTTCATCTTCACCGAGCGCAACGGCATCTACATCATCGACCTGCTCCAGTCGCTGTCGTACATCGACCGCGCCTACGAGTTCGTCAAGGAGACCGTCGCGCACGGCGGCTCCATCATGTTCGTCGGCACCAAGAAGCAGGCGCAGGAGGCCATCGCCGAGCAGGCGACCCGCGTCGGCATGCCGTACGTCAACCAGCGCTGGCTGGGCGGCATGCTCACCAACTTCTCGACCGTCTACAAGCGTCTGCAGCGCCTCAAGGAGCTTGAGCAGATCGACTTCGAGGACGTGGCCGCTTCCGGCCTCACCAAGAAGGAGCTGCTGGTTCTCTCCCGCGAGAAGGCCAAGCTGGAGAAGACCCTCGGTGGTATCCGCGAGATGCAGAAGGTGCCGAGCGCCGTCTGGATCGTGGACACCAAGAAGGAGCACATCGCCGTCGGTGAGGCGCGCAAGCTGCGCATCCCGGTCGTCGCGATCCTCGACACCAACTGCGACCCGGACGAGGTCGACTACAAGATCCCGGGTAACGACGACGCGATCCGCTCCGTCACCCTGCTCACCCGCGTCATCGCCGACGCCGTCGCCGAGGGCCTGATGGCCCGTTCCGGTGTCGCCGAGGGTGGCAAGGGCGACAAGGCCGCGGGCGAGCCGCTGGCCGAGTGGGAGCGCGAGCTGCTCGAGGGCGACAAGAAGGCCGACGAGCCGGCTGCCGCCGAGGCCGAGAAGGCCGCCGAGCCCGCCGAGGCCGAGAAGGCCGCCGAGGCCCCGGCCGCCGACGCCGAGCAGGCCTGAACCTCAATACCTCGCGGTTGCTGACGGCGGGGGCGACACGCCCCCGCCGTCCACCCGTAGAGCATTGACCTCTCAGACTTCCGAGACTTTCGAGAAGAGATTCACAGACCATGGCGAACTTCACCGCCGCTGACGTCAAGAAGCTCCGCGAGCTCACCGGCGCCGGCATGATGGACTGCAAGAAGGCGCTGGACGAGGCCGAGGGCAACGTCGAGAAGGCCGTCGAGATCCTGCGCGTCAAGGGCCAGAAGGGCGTGGCCAAGCGTGAGGGCCGCAGCGCCGAGAACGGTGCCGTCGTCTCCCTCATCGCCGACGACCACACCTCCGGTGTGCTGCTCGAGCTGAAGTGCGAGACCGACTTCGTCGCCAAGGGCGAGAAGTTCGTGGCCGTCGCCGACGCGCTCGCCGCCCACGTCGCCAAGAGCACCCCGGCCGACCTGGAGGCCCTGCTCGCCTCCGAGATCGAGGCCGGCAAGACCGTCCAGGCGTTCGTGGACGAGGCCAACGCCACCCTGGGCGAGAAGATCGTCCTGGACCGCTTCGCGCAGTACGCGGACGGCTTCGTCTACGCCTACATGCACCGCACCAGCCCGGACCTGCCGCCGCAGGTCGGTGTCCTGGTCGAGCTGGACAAGGCCGACGCCGACACCGCCAAGGACGTCGCGCAGCACATCGCCGCCTTCGCGCCGAAGTTCCTCACCAAGGACGAGATCCCGGCCGAGACGGTCGAGAACGAGCGTCGCGTCGCCGAGGCCACCGCGCGCGAGGAGGGCAAGCCGGAGGCCGCCCTGCCGAAGATCGTCGAGGGTCGCGTCAACGGCTTCTTCAAGGAGAGCGTGCTGCTGAGCCAGCCGTTCGCCAAGGACAACAAGAAGTCCGTCGAGAAGGTGCTGGCCGAGGCCGGCGTTTCGCTGAAGCGCTTCGCGCGCATCCGCGTCGGCGCCTGAGCCCACCAGGGCAGCGACGCCTGAGCCCACGCGGGCAGCGATCGGTGTGCGGCCCGATAGGGTCGTACGCAGCCAGCCGTCACCCGGCCGGCCGCAGATGTGACGAGGAGGCCATTGCCGCAGAGGTCGAACAAGGACCCATTCGGCAATGGCCTTCTTGGTATGTGCACGAGGAGATCTCCAATGAATCAGGGTGCGGACGCCACACTGGCCGCCGACGACAAGCGCACCGACGCTCGGACCAAGCGCCGCCGGTTCCTGCTGAAACTGTCCGGAGAGGCGTTCTCCGGAGGCGGCGGGCTCGGCGTCGACCCCGACGTCGTGCACGCCATCGCCCGTGAGGTGGGCGCCGTGGTGCGGGATGGCGCCGAGATCGCCATCGTCATCGGCGGCGGTAACTTCTTCCGCGGCGCCGAACTGCAGCAGCGCGGCATGGACCGGGCCCGCTCGGACTACATGGGCATGCTCGGCACGGTCATGAACTGCCTGGCGCTCCAGGACTTCCTGGAGAAGGAGGGCATCGACTCCCGCGTCCAGACCGCCATCACCATGGGCCAGGTCGCGGAGCCGTACATCCCGCTGCGTGCCGTGCGCCACCTGGAGAAGGGACGCGTCGTGATCTTCGGCGCGGGCATGGGCATGCCGTACTTCTCCACGGACACCACCGCGGCCCAGCGCGCCCTGGAGATCGACGCCGAGGCGCTGCTCATGGGCAAGAACGGCGTGGACGGGGTCTACGACTCCGACCCGAAGACCAATCCGGACGCGGTGAAGTTCGACGCGCTGGAGTACGGGGAGGTGATCGCGCGGGACCTCAAGGTCGCCGACGCCACCGCCATCACCCTGTGCCGGGACAACGACCTGCCGATCCTGGTCTTCGAGCTGCTGACCGAGGGCAACATCGCCCGCGCGGTCAAGGGTGAGAAGATCGGCACGCTCGTGAGCGACCAGGGCACTCGGTCCTAGCCGGGCCGACACCGCTCGTACACAGCCCGTTACGGGGATGGACAACGGCCTGCCGGTCGGACACCGTGCAGGAGAAGACGCACGCAGGGGCGAGGCTCTGCTTACCCATAACACCAGGAGCAAGTGGTGATCGAAGAGATCCTCCTCGAGGCCGAGGAGAAGATGGAGAAGGCCGTTGTGGTCGCCAAGGAGGACTTCGCCGCGATCCGCACCGGGCGTGCGCACCCGGCGATGTTCAACAAGATCGTGGCGGACTACTACGGTGCGATGACGCCGATCAACCAGCTGGCGTCCTTCTCGGTGCCGGAGCCGCGGATGGCCGTGGTGACCCCGTTCGACAAGAGCGCGCTGCGCAACATCGAGCAGGCGATCCGTGACTCGGACCTGGGCGTCAACCCGAGCAACGACGGCAGCATCATCCGAGTGGTGTTCCCGGAGCTCACCGAGCAGCGCCGCAAGGAGTTCATCAAGGTCGCCAAGGGCAAGGGCGAGGACGCGAAGATCTCGATCCGCAGCGTCCGACGCAAGGCCAAGGAGTCCATCGACAAGCTCGTCAAGGACGGCGAGGTCGGCGAGGACGAGGGCCGCCGCGCCGAGAAGGAGCTCGACGACACCACCGCGAAGTACGTCGCGCAGGTGGACGAGCTGCTGAAGCACAAGGAAGCCGAGCTGCTCGAAGTCTGATGAGTGACTCTTCCTGGGGAGCCCCGCCGAGCGCCGGTTACTGGGGCCCGACCGACCAGGGTCCCGCCGTCTCGGCGGGTCCCGCGCATCAGGTGGGCGAGGCGGCGCAGACTCGGCCCATGCCCACCGTGCCCCACGCAGGCGGAGACCAGGACGACCGTGACCTGGGGGCCGCTCGGCTGAGCGGCCCCCTGTTCCGTGAGGAGCCGGACTCGGCGAACCGGTCGCACCAGTCGCCGCAGCCGCCCGGCTCGCCCGGTTCCCCCTCGGATCCGGCCGCGCGGCCGTCGGAGCCCGCACCGCAGCCCGCGCCCGCGAAGAAGAGCGCGGGCCGCGACCTGCGGGCGGCGATAGGGGTCGGCGTCGGGCTGGGCGCGGTCATCGTCGCCTCGCTCTTCGTCTACAAGCCGGTGTTCATCGGCGTGATAGCGCTCGCCGTGGTCGTCGGGCTCTGGGAGCTCACCTCCCGGCTGTCCGAGCGCAAGGAGATCCGGGCCCCGCTGATCCCGCTCGCCGTCGGCGGCGTCGCCATGGTCGTCGCCGGCTATGTGCGCGGAGCCGAGGGGGCGTGGGTGGCGGTCGCGCTGACCGCGCTCGCGGTGCTCGTGTGGCGGATGACCGAGCCCCCCGAGAACTACCTCCGGGACGTCACCGCCGGCGTGTTCGCGGCCTTCTACGTGCCCTTCCTGGCCACGTTCGTGGCTTTGATGCTGGCGGCCGACGACGGTCCGCAGCGGGTGCTGACCTTCCTGCTGCTCACCGTGGTCAGCGACACCGGCGCGTACGCCGTGGGCTGGCGCTTCGGCAAGCGCAGGCTCGCGCCCCGGATCAGCCCCGGCAAGTCCTGGGAGGGGCTGCTGGGCGCGGTGGCGTTCGCGATGGTGGCCGGCGCGCTGTGCATGCAGTACGTGGTCGAGGACGGCGTCTGGTGGCAGGGCCTGCTGCTGGGGCTGTCGGTGGCGGTCAGCGCCACCCTCGGCGACCTGGGCGAGTCCATGATCAAGCGGGACCTCGGCATCAAGGACATGGGCAACCTGCTGCCCGGCCACGGCGGCATCATGGACCGGCTGGACTCGCTGCTGCCGACGGCGCCGGTGGTCTGGCTGCTGCTGGTGATCTTCGTCGGGGCGGGCTGAACGGCGCCCGGTACCCTGGAGGGGCCCGTCGCTTCTGCGGCGGGCCCTTTTCCGGCCCCGCGGCCGCGGGAGCGCCCCGTGTGATCGCCGGGCGTCGGCGTCATCCAGCCGCCTGCTCCGCGACAGCGGGGATCGCCCGGCCAGTCGTACTGAGGAGTTTCCGCCCATGGCACCGCCCGCACCCGGTGAGCTCACCTTCGTCGCCCCGCGCGGAGCCAAGAAGCCCCCGCGGCACCTCGCCGACCTCTCGCCCGCCGAGCGCCGTGAGGCCGTCGCCGCCATCGGCGAGAAGCCGTTCCGCGCGAAGCAGCTCTCGCAGCACTACTTCGCGCGGTACGCCCACGACCCGGCGCAGTGGACCGACATCCCGGCCGCCTCGCGTGAGAAGCTCGCCGGCGAGCTGCTGCCCGACCTGATGAGCGTGGTCCGCCACATCTCCTGCGACGACGACACCACCCGCAAGACGCTCTGGCGGCTCTTCGACGGCACGCTGGTGGAGTCCGTGCTGATGCGCTACCCGGACCGGGTCACCATGTGCATCAGCTCGCAGGCGGGCTGCGGCATGAACTGCCCGTTCTGCGCCACCGGCCAGGCCGGCCTGGACCGCAACCTGTCCACCGCCGAGATCGTGCACCAGATCGTCGACGGCATGCGGGCGCTGCGGGACGGCGAGATCCCCGGCGGCCCCGCGCGGCTCAGCAACATCGTCTTCATGGGCATGGGCGAGCCGCTGGCCAACTACAACCGGGTCGTGGGGGCCATCCGCCGACTCACCGACCCGGAGCCGGACGGCCTGGGCCTGTCCCAGCGCGGCATCACGGTCTCCACCGTGGGCCTCGTCCCGGCGATGCTGCGGTTCGCCGACGAGGGCTTCAAGTGCCGTCTCGCGGTCTCGCTGCACGCCCCGGACGACGAGCTGCGCGACACCCTGGTGCCGGTGAACACCCGCTGGAAGGTCCGCGAGGTGCTCGACGCGGCCTGGGAGTACGCCGAGAAGTCCGGCCGCCGGGTCTCCATCGAGTACGCCCTGATCCGCGACATCAACGACCAGGCGTGGCGGGGTGACCTGCTGGGCCGGCTACTCAAGGGCAAGCGGGTGCACGTCAACCTGATCCCGCTCAACCCGACCCCCGGCTCCCAGTGGACCGCCTCCCGGCCCGAGGACGAGCGCGCGTTCGTGGCGGCGCTGGAGTCCCACGGTGTGCCGGTGACCGTGCGCGACACCCGCGGCCAGGAGATCGACGGCGCCTGCGGGCAGCTGGCGGCCGCCGAGCGCTGACCCGCGCGGGCAGGCGGCGCCGGGCCCGCCCACGGCCGAGGGCGCCCCGCGCGGGCAGGCCGTCGCCGGGCCCGTCGCCGAGCGCGAGCCGCAGGGGCAGGCCGGCGCCGGGCCCGCCCGTACGGCCGCCCACGGGGCGGGCTTCACCGCCGGCCGTTCCCGCCCGCACCGGCTGATACGGTGCATTCGCACAAATGAACATTCCGACAGGGGAGCGCACACAGCGCTGAGAGTGCGGCACGGCCGCAGACCCTCGGACCTGATCCGGGTCATACCGGCGTAGGGAGTCAGCTCGACCATGAACACCATCCTTCGGCGTGCCATCGGCACCGCCCTTCTCGGCGCGCTCGGCGCCACCGCCCTGACCGGCTGCGGCTCGGACGACGACTCCGACGCGAAGGGTGGCGCCGGCTCCAAGACCGTGGTCCTGGTCAGCCACGAGTCCTTCCAGATCTCCCCCGAGGTGCAGAAGCGGTTCGAGGAGGAGAGCGGCTACCGGCTCAAGGTGCTCAAGAGCGGGGACGCCGGCGTCGCCGTCAACCAGGCGGTGCTCTCCAAGGGCAAGCCGCAGGGCGACGTCTTCTTCGGCGTCGACAACACGCTGCTGTCCCGCGCGCTCGACAACGACCTGTTCGCCCCGTACGAGCCCAAGGGCCTGGACCGGATCCCCGACGCCCTGCAGCTCGACAAGGGCGAGCACCGGGTCACCCCGATCGACACCGGCGACGTCTGCGTCAACTACGACAAGAAGTACTTCGCCGACAAGAAGCTCGCCCCGCCGAAGTCCTTCGACGACCTGGTCAAGCCGGAGTACAAGGACCTCCTGGTGGTGGAGAACCCCGCCACCTCCTCGCCCGGCCTCGCCTTCCTGCTCGGCACCGCCGCGCGCTACGGCGACGACGGCTGGGAGGACTACTGGAAGAAGCTGAGCGACAACGGCGTCGAGGTGACCGACGGCTGGCAGCAGGCGTACAACGCGCGCTTCTCCGGCTCCACGGGCGGCAAGAAGGCCGGCGGCGACCGGCCGCTGGTGGTCTCCTACGCCTCCAGCCCGCCGGCCGAGGTGTACTTCTCCAAGCCGCAGCCCACGAAGGCGCCGACCGGTGTCGCCACCGGCACCTGCTTCCGCCAGACCGAGTTCGCCGGCCTGCTCGACGGCGCCAAGAACGAGGCGGGCGGCAAGGCGCTGCTGGACTTCCTGGTCGGCAAGCGGTTCCAGGAGGACATGCCGCTGACCATGTTCGTGAACCCGGTCGTCAAGGGCGCCGAGCTCCCGAAGCTCTACTCCGACTTCGGAGTCACCGTCGACAAGCCGCAGACCATGGAACCCGGCAAGATCGCCGAGAACCGTGAGCGGTGGATCAAGTCATGGTCTTCCCTCGTTCTGTAGGGAACGACCCCGCCAAGGCCGCTCCGGTCCGGCCCGGCACGGAGCCCGCCGGACCGGAACGGCCCGACGGGACCTCCGCCGGCCGCAGGGCCGGCACCCGGCCGCGCGCGCCCCGCACCGCCGCCCCGCGCGAGCGCGATCCGCGCGGCGCGGCGGTGCGCTGCGGCCTGATGGCCGTGCCGATCGCCTTCCTCGCGGTCTTCTTCGGCTATCCGGTCTCCGCCATCGTCGCCCGCGGCCTGAAAGAGGACGGCCGGTGGCGGCTGGGCAGGGTCGGCGAGGCGCTCGCCGACCCGCACATCCTGGACGTGCTGTGGTTCACCGCCTGGCAGGCGGCCGCCTCCACCGCTCTCACCCTCCTCATCGCGCTGCCCGGCGCCTACGTCTTCGCCCGGCTGGACTTCCCCGGCAAGCAACTGCTGCGCGCCGTCGTCACCGTGCCCTTCGTGCTGCCCACCGTCGTCGTCGGCAGCGCCTTCCTGGCCCTGCTGGGCCGCGGCGGGCTGCTCGACGAGCTGTGGGGCGTACGGCTCGACACCACCGTGTGGGCGATCCTGCTCGCGCACGTCTTCTTCAACTACGCCGTCGTCGTACGGACCGTCGGCGGGCTGTGGGCCCAGCTCGACCCGCGCCAGGAGGAGGCCGCGCGGGTACTCGGCGCGAGCCGGCTCGGGGCGTGGCGGCGGGTGACCCTGCCGGCGCTCGGCCCCGCGGTGGCCGCCGCCGCCCTCATGGTCTTCCTCTTCACCTTCACCTCCTTCGGCGTCATCCAGATCCTCGGCGGACCGCACTACGCCACCCTGGAGGTGGAGATCTACCGGCAGACCGCGCAGCTGCTCGACCTGCCGGCCGCCGCCGTGCTCACCCTGGTGCAGTTCGCGGCCGTCGCCGCGCTGCTGGGAGTGCACGCCTGGACCGTGCGCCGCCGAGAGAGCGCCCTGAGGCTCGTCGACCCGGCGCTGACCGCCCGCCGCCCGCGCGGGGCGGGCCAGTGGGCGCTGCTGGGCGGAGTGCTGCTCACCGTCGTGCTCCTGGTGCTGCTGCCGCTCGGCGTGCTCGTCGAGCGCTCCCTCGACACCCCCGACGGCTACGGCTTCGGCTACTACCGCGCGCTGGGCTCCGCCGCCGACAGCGGCGGGATGTTTCTGGAGCCCCCGGTGGAGGCCATCGGCACCTCCCTCAGCTACGCGGCCGTCGCCACCCTCATCGCGCTGCTGGTCGGCGGGCTCGCGGCCGCCGCCCTCACCCGCCGCGCGGGCCGGCTGGTACGCGGCTTCGACGCCCTGCTGATGCTCCCGCTGGGCACCTCCGCGGTCACCGTCGGCTTCGGCTTCCTCATCGCGCTGGACGAGCCGCCGCTGGACCTGCGCGCCTCCTGGATCCTGGTGCCGCTCGCCCAGGCCCTCGTCGGCGTGCCCTTCGTCGTACGGACCATGCTGCCGGTGCTCCGCGCGGTCGACGCACGACTCCGCGAGGCCGCCGCCGTGCTCGGCGCCTCCCCGCTGCGCGCCTGGCGCGAAGTGGACCTGCCGCTGGTCGGCCGGGCGCTGGGCATCGCGGCGGGCTTCGCCTTCGCCGTCTCGCTCGGCGAGTTCGGGGCCACGGTGTTCATCGCCCGCGCCGACAACCCGACGCTGCCGGTGGCCGTCGCCCGCTTCCTGGGCCGGCCCGGCGAGCTCAACTACGGGCAGGCGATGGCGCTGAGCACCCTGCTGATGCTGGTGTGCGCGGTGGCGCTGCTGGCGCTGGAACGCATCCGCACCGACCGTTCGGGAGAGTTCTGATGGCCTCGCTGCGACTTGACGGGGTGACGGTGCGCTTCGGCGACCGCGCGGTGCTGGACGCGGTGGACCTGGAGGTCGCCGAAGAGGAGACCGTGTGCGTGCTGGGACCCAGCGGCAGCGGCAAGTCCACCCTGCTGCGCGTGGTGGCCGGCTTGCAGCGCGCCGACGCCGGTCGGGTCTGGCTCGCCGGGCGGGACCAGAGCGGCGTGGCCACCCATCGGCGCGGCGTGGGCCTGATGTTCCAGGACCACCAGCTCTTCCCGCAGCGCGACGTGGGCGGCAACGTCGCCTTCGGGCTGCGCATGCGGCGCGTCGCGCGCGCCGAGCGGGAACGCACGGTCGCCGAACTGCTGGACCTGGTCGGCCTGCCGGGCGCCCAGCGGCGGGCCGTGGCCGCGCTCTCCGGCGGCGAACAACAGCGGGTGGCGCTCGCGCGGGCGCTCGCCCCGCGGCCGCGGCTGCTCATGCTGGACGAGCCGCTCGGCCAACTCGACCGCTCCCTGCGCGAGCGGCTCGTCGTCGAACTCCGCCAGCTCTTCGACCGGCTCGGCACCACGGTGCTGGCGGTCACCCACGACCAGGGCGAGGCGTTCGCGCTCGCCGACCGGGTGGTGGTCATGGAGAGCGGTCGGATCGCCCAGACCGGCACCCCGCTGGAGGTGTGGCGGCGGCCCGCCTCCGAGTTCGTCGCGCGCTTCCTCGGCTTCGACAACGTGGTCGAGGCCACCGTCCGCGAGGCCGTCGCCGACACCCCCTGGGGGCCGGTCCCCGTGCCCGCCGGCTCGCCGGCCGGCCCGTGCCGGCTCCTGGTGCGCCCCGCCGGGGTACGGCTGACAGCCGACGACGACGGGCTGCCCTGCGCGGTGGCGGGCCGCACCTTCCGGGGCGACCACGTCGCCCTGCTCCTGGATCCCGAGGCAGGGCCCCGGCTGGAGGCGTCCTGTGCGCTGCGGGACGCCCCGGAGGCCGGCGCGCGGGTGCGGGTCGCCTTCGAGGCGGAGGACGTCGTGGTGTTGAGGTAGCCGGGCGGGCTTTTCGTTCAGCGGGTGAGCGGCAGGGTCATGAGCTCGGCGATCCCCCAGGTCAACGCCGCCAGGAGGGTGAGGAGCGCGGCACCGCGAAGGGTCGCGGCGGTGCGCAGGGCGCGGCGGGAGGTGCCCAGCTGTCGAAGGGCCGCGGTGGTGGGTTCGCGTACGGCCTTCACGTCGAGCGTCGCGGTGAGCGCGGCGGCGGTGGTGCACATCATGACGAGGGCCGCGCCCAGGCCGGTGAGCGGCCCGGCGGAGCGCAGGGCCGGGCCGTAGAGCTCGACCACGGTGTACGCACCGGCGGCGACGGCGCACAGCACGCCCAGCGGGCGGCCGATGAGCCCGGCCTCCTCCTGGAGGGCCCGGCCGGCGAGCAGCCGCAGCGCGCCGGGCCGGCAGGCGGCCAGCAGGCGGCCGCAGACGATGGTCAGACCCGGGCCGGCCAGGATCAGCCCCAGCACGGTCAGCGCCCAGCCGCCGACGATGCCGGGCGGGCTCCCGGCGACCGGGCCCGGGAAGGGCAGCAGATCGCTGGTGGCGTCGGGGCTCTCGTGCGCCGTGTACGCCTCGAGCGCCAGGCCCGCCGCGATCAGCGTGGTGCCCCAGGGCAGTCCGGCCAGCGTGGCCGCGGACGGCGGCTCGGGGGCCGGCGGCAGCAGGGCGCCGAGGTCGAGCGGCGCCGGGGCCGGCCGGGGTGCCTCGGGCGCCGCCCCGTCCCGCGGCGCGCCCTCCCGCGAAGTCCCCTGGTGCGGCGCCTCGTGCGCGGCCGCCTCCCGCTCCGGCGCGTCGCCCGGGGGAGGAGCCGCCGCCGTGGCCCGCGGCCCGCCGGTCGCCCCGGTCAGCGGCTGTGGCTCCGTCACCTCCCCGTCCCCCAGGTCGGGCTGAGGGAGCGGCGCCGGCCGGCCGGCCGACAGGAACCGCGCGAACGCCGCCTCGCGGCGTCGGCCGACGGGGCCGCGCGGGGACGTCGACGACGGGGGCCGCAGACACACCGCCGTCGCCCCGGCCGCCGTCAACGGGGCCACGGCCACCATGATGAGCACCGCGCCCAGCGGGAGAGGTCCGCCGTCGCCGAACTCCGCGACCAGCCGGGCCGACGGCCGCCAGCCGCCGAAGTGCCCCCGCACGGCCAGGAACGCCAGCAGCGCCAGCGCGCTGCCCAGGGCGCAGAAGAGCGCGGTGGAGGCCGCCGCGAGCAGCGTGTGGCGGGCCGGCCCGAAACCGGCGGCGGTCAGCCCTCGGTGCGTGCGGGCGCCGAAGGCGGTGCGCGCCACCACGACGGCCAGCTGCGCCGTCGCGGACAGGGGGATGAGACACCACAGCAGCCGCAGCAGCGCGTGGCCGGCCTCCTCGGGGTGCGCGGCCGCGTACGCCAGCGTGCACAGCAGCAGGAAGCTCGTGCCCGCCGACGCGGCGGTGACCAGCAGCCGGCGGAGCAGGACGAGCGGGTGGGTGCCGCGGGCTAGGCGGAGACTGAGCACGCGCCTCGGCCCTCCGCGTCGGGGGCCGGGATCGCCCCGACCCGGCGGCCGTCCACCAGGGTGACGGCGCTGTCGGCGAACTCGGCGGCCTCCTCGTCGTGGGTCGCGAGCAGCACGGTGATGCCGTGCGAGCGGGCCGCGGCGGTGAGCGTCCGCAGCACCTGTCCGCGGTCCGCGCGGTGCAGCGGGGCGGTGGGCTCGTCGGCGAACAGCACCGCGGGGGCACCGGCCAGCGCGCGGGCGACGGCGACACGCTGCCGCTGCGACTGGGGCAGCGCGGCCGGCCGGGCGCGCCACAGGTCGCCGATGTCCAGCCGGTCCAGCCACTCCCGCGCGGTGTGCTTCGCGACGCGGCGGCCCGCGCGGCGCAGCATCAGCGGCAGCGCGACGTTCTCCCAGACCGTCAGTTCGGGCACCAGGGCCGGCTCGCTGCCGATCCAGGCGAAGCGCTCGCGCCGCAGCCGCTCCCGGCGCGCCGCGGAGAGGGTGTGCACGGGGCGGCTGTTGAACCACACCTCGCCGTGGTCGGGGGCGAGTTGGCCGGACAGGCACTTGAGGAGGGTGGTCTTCCCGGCTCCGCGCGGGCCGTGCACCGTGAGGATCTCTCCCTCGCGCGCGCCGAGGGAGACACCGACGAGGGCGGGTGACCCGCGGTACGCGTACGTGAGGGTGCGTGCCCAGAGCACGTCGTTGTCCGGCGGGGCCACCATGCAGAGCACCTCGGTTCGACTGATGTTTGTCTGTTCCCCCGCTTGGGGGAACGACGACAAGGGCCGATGAGTCACTGGCACGGTAAGGACTCCGACCCCGTGCCGGCGCCCAGGCTCGGCGCGGGCGGCCCCGGGGTTCCTCCGATCAGCCGTCGGCGGGCCCCGCCGGGGGGGGGCGACGGCAGACGCGTAGGGGGCGAGCACCCATGGGTGCTCGCCCCCTACCCCCGCTCCCCGCGCTCGCCCCGGTGCCGGTCCCGTGCCCGTGGGACCGGCACCGCGGCGCGTCGACGGGACCGTCCGTCAGAGCTTCGTCCACGCCTCCGTCAGCACGCCGCGCAGCACCTGCTCGATCTCGTCGAACTGCCGCTGGTCGGCGATCAGCGGCGGGGCGAGCTGGACGACCGGGTCGCCGCGGTCGTCGGCGCGGCAGTACAGGCCGTTCTCGAAGAGGGCCTTGGAGAGGAAGCCGTACAGGACGCGCTCGGTCTCCTCCGCGTCGAAGGACTCCTTGGTGGCCTTGTCCTTCACCAGCTCGATGCCGTAGAAGTAGCCGTTTCCGCGGACGTCGCCGACGATCGGCAGGTCGTGGAGGCGCTGGAGGGTGGAGAGGAAGGCGCTCTCGTTGTCCAGCACGTGCTGGTTGAGGCCCTCGCGCTCGAAGATGTCGAGGTTGGCCAGGCCCACCGCGGCGGAGACCGGGTGGCCGCCGAAGGTGTAGCCGTGCAGGAAGGTGTTGTCGCCGGAGTAGAACGGCTCCGCGATCCGGTCGGAGACGATGCAGGCGCCGATGGGGGAGTAGCCCGAGGTCATGCCCTTGGCGCAGGTGATCATGTCCGGGACGTAGCCGAACTTGTCACAGGCGAAGATCGTGCCCAGTCGGCCGAAGGCGCAGATGACCTCGTCGGAGACGAGCAGCACGTCGTACTTGTCGCAGATCTCGCGGACCCGCTGGAAGTAGCCGGGCGGCGGCGGGAAGCAGCCGCCGGCGTTCTGCACCGGCTCCAGGAAGACGGCCGCGACGGTGTCCGGGCCCTCGAAGAGGATCTCCTGCTCGATCTGGTCGGCGGCCCAGCGGCCGAAGGCCGCGGGGTCGTCCCCGAAGATCGGCGCGCGGTAGATGTTGGTGTTGGGGACCTTGTGCGCGCCGGGGACCAGCGGCTCGAAGGGGGCCTTCAGCCCGGGCAGGCCGGTGATGGAGAGCGCGCCCTGGGGGGTGCCGTGGTAGGCGACCGCGCGGGAGATGACCTTGTACTTGGTCGGCTTGCCCTGGAGCTTGAAGTACTGCTTGGCCAACTTCCAGGCGGTCTCCACGGCCTCGCCGCCGCCGGTGGTGAAGAAGACCTTGTTGAGGTCGCCGGGGGCGTAGTCGGCCAGCCGTTCGGCGAGCTCCACCGCCTTGGGGTGGGCATAGCTCCACACCGGGAAGAAGGCGAGGTCCTGGGCCTGCTTGTAGGCGGTCTCGGCGAGCTCGACCCGTCCGTGACCGGCGTTGACCACGAACAGCCCGGCGAGGCCGTCGATGTACCGCTTGCCCTTGTCGTCGTAGATGTAGCAGCCCTCGCCGCGCACGATGGTGGGCACGGGGGCGTTCTCGTACGACGACATGCGGGTGAAGTGCATCCACAGGTGGTCGTAGGCCGTCTTGGACAGGTCGGCGCTCATGGCTATCGCGTTCCCCAGGTGTAGGTCTGCTTCCGGAGCTTGAGGTAGACGAAGCTCTCGGTGGAGCGCACGCCGGGCAGCGTGCGGATCCGCTTGTTGATGGTCTCGAGGAGGTGGTCGTCGTCCTCGCAGACGATCTCGATGAGGAGATCGAAGGAGCCCGCGGTCACCACCACGTACTCGACCTCGTCCATGGCGGTCAGCGCGTCCGCCACCGGATCGAGGTCGCCCTCGACGTTGATGCCGACCATCGCCTGCCGCCGGAACCCCACGGTGAGGGGGTCGGTGACCGCGACGATCTGCATCGCGCCC
Source organism: Streptomyces sp. SAJ15 (assembly GCF_007595705.1). Classification (GTDB taxonomy): domain Bacteria; phylum Actinomycetota; class Actinomycetes; order Streptomycetales; family Streptomycetaceae; genus Streptomyces. The sequence goes on from NZ_NISY01000001.1 coordinate 1,200,895, forward strand.
TGGTCGAGCAGCTTCTGCACGCGCTGCCGTACGGCCGCCTCGGACAGGCCCACGGCCTTGCCGATGGCGGCGTAGGACCGTCGGCCGTCCTCCTGGAGCTGCTCGATGATCGCCAGGGAGACGGAGTCGATCGACGGCGTGCCGTTCTTGTCAGGTGTGGCCACGTCCTCACTGTGCACGAGAAGTCAGCAGTCTCGCAACCCCTGGACATATGAAATTCGTTGTCCCACGGACCAGATTTCACGGATTCCGTAGTTGTGGCCCGGCGGGTATGTTGAATGCGTCGCCTGGCCGACTAGTGTGGGTGTCTCACCCATCGGACATCTGACTTGGAGGGGTGGCAGTGACCACCGAGCTGCGTCGTCTGCGCAACTACATCGACGGAGAATTCCGGGACGCCGCGGACGGGCGGACCACGGAGGTGGTCAACCCGGCCACGGGCGAGGCGTACGCCACCGCACCGCTGTCCGGCGCGGCCGACGTCGACGCCGCCATGGCCGCCGCCGCGGCCGCCTTCCCCGCCTGGCGCGACCTGGTACCGGGCGAGCGCCAGAAGGTGCTGCTCAAGATCGCCGACGCCTTCGAGGCGCGGGCCGAGGAGCTCATCGCGGCCGAGTCCGAGAACACCGGCAAGCCGCTGGGCCTCACGCGGAGCGAGGAGCTCCCGCCCATGGTCGACCAGATCCGGTTCTTCGCGGGCGCGGCCCGGATGCTGGAGGGCCGCTCGGCCGGCGAGTACATGAACGGGATGACCTCCATCATCCGCCGCGAGCCGGTCGGCGTCTGCGCGCAGGTCGCCCCCTGGAACTACCCGATGATGATGGCCGTGTGGAAGTTCGCCCCGGCGCTCGCCGCGGGCAACACCGTCGTCATCAAGCCGTCCGACACCACCCCGGCCTCCACCGTGCTCATCGCCGAGATCATCGGCGGGGTGCTCGCGGAGCTCGGCCACCCGCAGGGCGTCTTCAACGTCATCTGCGGCGACCGCGAGACCGGCCGGCTCATGGTCGAGCACTCGGTGCCCGCCATGGCCTCCATCACCGGTTCGGTGCGGGCCGGCATGCAGGTCGCCGAGAGCGCGGCCAAGGACGTCAAGCGGGTCCACCTCGAGCTCGGCGGCAAGGCCCCGGTCGTGGTCTTCGAGGACGCCGACATCGCCAAGGCGGTCGAGGACATCTCCGTGGCCGGCTTCTTCAACGCCGGCCAGGACTGCACCGCGGCCACCCGCGTGCTGGTCCACGAGTCCATCCACGACGAGTTCGTGGCGGCGCTGGGCAAGGCCGCGGCCGAGACCCGGACCGGCGCCCCGGACGACGAGGACGTGCTCTACGGCCCGCTGAACAACGCCAACCAGCTGGCACAGGTCAGCGGCTTCATCGACCGGCTGCCGGCGCACGCCAAGGTCGAGGCGGGCGGCCACCGCGTCGGCGACAAGGGCTACTTCTACGCCCCCACCGTCGTCTCGGGCCTCAAGCAGGACGACGAGATCGTCCAGCAGGAGGTCTTCGGCCCGGTGATCACCGTCCAGTCCTTCAGCGACGAGGACCAGGCCGTCTCCTACGCCAACGGCGTCGAGTACGCGCTGGCCTCCTCGGTGTGGACCAAGGACCACGCCCGCGCGATGCGCATGTCCAAGGCGCTCGACTTCGGCTGCGTGTGGATCAACACCCACATCCCGCTGGTCGCCGAGATGCCGCACGGCGGCTTCAAGAAGTCCGGCTACGGCAAGGACCTGTCGGCGTACGGCTTCGAGGACTACACGCGCATCAAGCACGTGATGACCTCGCTCGACGGCTGACGAGACGACACGCCGACCGACGGCCGGTCCCGACCGGCCGTCGCCTGACGGTGTGGAGCGGGCGGAGGGGGCCGGGCCGACGATCCGTCGGTTGCCTCCTCCGCCCCTCGCGTATCAAGGTGTTCCGCATGCCAGCGCTTAACCGCCCCACGCCCTCCCGCCGCGGGCTCTTCGGCCGTGGGGCCCCCGACCTCGCGGCTCCGGGCCTGCGAGCCCCCGGCCGTGGGCTCTCCCGTCGCGGGTTCCTCCGCTCCTCCGGCGCGGCGGGGCTCACCGCCGCCCTCGCCGCCGCGACCGCCGGGTGCGGGGTGCCCGCCGCCTACGTGGAGCCGGGCGACCGCGCCGCCCGCGACCGGTCCGCCCAGGAGAAGCGGCTGACCTTCGCCAACTGGCCGCTCTACATCGACGTCGACGACGCGGACGAGCGCAAGCGGCCCACGCTGGACGCCTTCGAGGAGCGCACCGGGATATCCGTCGACTACGTCGAGGAGATCAACGACAACGACGAGTTCTTCGGGAAGATCAGCCCGGCGCTGATGAACCACCAGGACACCGGCCGGGACATCGTCGTCATCAGCGACTGGATGTGTGCCCGGTACGTCCGCCTCGGCTGGGTCCAGGAGATGGACCGGCCCCACCAGCCCAACGTCGAGAAGTACCTGGACCCGCTGCTGCGCAAGCCGGCCTTCGACCCCGGCCGTCGGCAGAGCGTGCCCTGGCAGTCCGGGATCACCGGCATCGCCTACGACCGCAGGCGGCTCGGGCGCGAGATCCGGAGCACCGCCGACCTGTGGCACTCCGACCTCCGCGGCCGGGTCACCCTGCTGTCCGGGCTCGACGAGGCGTTCACCCTGCTCATGCAGGGCGACGGGGTGGACGTCACCCGCTGGACGGCCGACGACTTCCACCGGATGACCGACCAGCTGCGCCGCCTGGTGGACCGCGGCCACATCCGCCGGTTCACCGGCAACGACTATCTGAAGGACCTGTCCAGCGGCGACGTGCTCGCCTGCCAGGCGTACTCCGGCGACATCATCCAGCTCCAGGCCGACAACCCGGACATCGAGTTCGTGGTGCCCGAGGAGGGCGCCGAGTTGTGGGCGGAGAGCATGATGATCCCCAACCGGGCGCGCCACAAGCGCAACGCCGAGCGGCTCATCGACTACTACTACGAGCCGGAGGTCGCCGCCGAGCTCGCGGCCTGGGTCAACTACGTCTGCCCGGTGCCGGCCGCGCGCGACATCCTCGCCTCCGCCAAGGACGCGGAGACCGCCGAGCTCGCCGAGAACCCGCTGATCTTCCCCGACGACGCGATGCGCGGGCGGCTGGCGGTGGCCCGCGACATCACGTCGGCGGAGCGCGGGGACTTCGCGCGGGAGTGGAACTCGATCGTGGGGCTGTAGCCCTACGCGGCGGCGCACGGCCGAGAACCCGGACCCCGGCCCTGTGCCCGGCGCCTGCCTCTACCTCACGTTGACGGCGGCCCAGGCGGCCGCGACGCCGCCGTACGGGGCGCTGCCCTGCCCGTAGAGGTCGGCCGCGGCGCGCAGGGTGGCGGCGCGGGCGGCCCGGTAGTCGGTGGTGGAGGTCATGTAGACGGTCAGCGCCCGGTACCAGATCTTCTCGGCGGCGGCCCGGCCGATGCCGGTCACCGGCACGCCGTCGAAGGTCGGGCTGTCGTACGCGACCCCGTTGATCACCTTCCGCCCGCTGCCCTCGGCGAGCAGATAGAAGAAGTGGTCGGCGACGCCCGACGAGTGATGGACGTCGATGGAGCCGATGCCGGGGTACCAGTGGTCCTTGGACCGCCCGTCCCGGGAGGGCCGGTCCATGGACCGCAGCGGAGTCCCGTCGGCGCTGAGCTTCTCGCCGATGAGGTAGTCGCCCGGGTCGTACGGGTTGGCCGCGTGGAACTCCACGGAGGCGGCGAAGATGTCGCTCGTGCCCTCGTTCAGCCCGCCCGCCTCCGCGCTGAACAGCAGGTTCGCGGTGGCCGAGGTGACGCCGTGGGACATCTCGTGCGCGGCCACGTCGATACTGGTCGGCGGGCGGGAGCCGCCGCCGTCGCCGTAGGTCATGCAGAAGCAGCTGTCCTGCCAGAACGCGTTGACGTAGCCGTTGCCGTAGTTGACCCGGCTGGTGCCGGCCCGGCCGTCGTTCCTGATGCCGTTCCGGCCGTGCACGTACGAGAAGTAGTCCCAGGTGACCGCGTGCCCGTAGTGGGCGTCCACGCCCGTGCGCTGGCTGACGTGGTCCCAGACGTCGTCGAGGTCGGACATCGGGACGCAGGCGCCCGAGGTCTGCCGGCGCAGATCGCAGGTGCGGTGGTTGCCGCGCTTGGGGTCGACCAGCTCATGGCGGCGGGTCGTGCCGTTGTACGTGGTGTCCAGGCCGACGGGACCGCTGTAGGTGCTGATCCCGGTGCCGTTGCGCACCGCCTGGTAGCGGAACAGCTCCTTCCCGGTGGTCGCGTCGCCGATCACATGCAGCTCGCTCGGCGAGCCGTCGGGCCGCCGCCCGGTGGCCACCGACTCCCAGGCCAGGGCGGACCGGCCGGCGGCGGCCCAGACCACCAGCCGTGGCGCGCGGTCCGCGCGGACCCTCGAGTCGCCCTCCGCCGCGGCGGCGCCGAGCGCGGCCCGCCGCGCGGTGGCGGGGGTGCGGACGGGAGTGGTGGTGGGAACCGCGATGGCGGCGGCCGAGGCACGGGTCACCGTGGTGCGCCCGCCGGCCGCGCGGTGCTCGACCAGATCCCCGCCGAGGACCGGGAGGCCGCCGAAGGTGCGCTGGTAGCGGGTGTGCCGCGCGCCGTCGGCGTCCTCGACCACGTCGACGGCGATCAGCTTCTCGCGCGGACCCAGGCCGAGCCGGTCGGCCGTGGCCGCGCCGGCGGCCTGGGCGTCCGCGATCAGGGCGGTCCGCTGCGCGGGGGCGAGCGGGACGGCCTCGGCGCCGACGGGTGTCGCGCGCCGCGCGCCGGCGGCGCCCGCCGCGCCACCCTGCGCTCCGCTGAAGATCAGCGCGCTCGCGGCGGCGAGCACGAGGGCTGCGGTGCTTCCCCGCCGCGCCGCACCCCGCCGTGGACGCGGTAACCGGGGGCGGGCGGTGGGGGGTGTGGGTGATGACATCGACGACAGACTCCCTCTGTGGCGGCCGTGCCGAAGAGCTGCTGGACGTCAGCGAGCATGGCACCGTTCCGCGCTACGTGGCAGGGGCACGACAGCTTCCGCTCGTGACCCCCGCGCGCCGCGGGCACCGGCCTTCCGGAGGCCCGGTACCCCGGCCGCGGACCGGCCCCGGCCGTCACGTCGGTGGCGGTGCGCGGAGGCTGTCGTCCGGCATGGGCGGCGGGGCGAGGGCGCGTGGGTGCGGGCTCTGCGGAGAGGGCGGCGCGGTGTGCCGTGCGATGGTGCGATGGGCGCCGTGGGCTTACGGGGGCGGGCGCGGGTTCTGCGGAGAGGACGGCGCGGTGTGCCGGGCGGTGGTGTAGCCCTGCGAGGGTGGGCGTGGGCGCCGTGGGCGCCGTGGGCGTCGGCCCGCGGCGGCGTCGTGGGCCGCTCGCTCAGCGGCGCGTGGCCAGCAGCGCGCACAGCGCGCCGACCCGGTTGGTGGTGATCGCGTCGACGCCGACGGTCAGCAGCCGGGACATCGACCAACGGGTGTCCGCGGTCCACGCGGAGACCAGCAGCCCGTCCGCGTGGTTGCGGTCCACCAGCGCGCGGGAGAGCAGCCCGAAGCGGTAGTTGATCCAGCGCGGGCGCAACTCGGCGAGCAGGGTGGGGCGCGGCGGGGCCAGGGTGGTCCAGGTCAGGGCCAGCTCGGCGGCCGGGTCCGCGCGGCGTACGGCGCGCATCGCGGCCACCGAGCCGCAGTAGTAGACCCGGTCGGCCGCCCCGCTCTCACGCGCCCCGGCCACGGCGGCGGACGCCGCCGCCGCGTCGGGCAGGTCGACGAGGGTGCGCACCGACTCCGTGAGGGCCAGCGCCTCGTGCAGGGTGGGCACCCCGCCGCCGGTCAGCCCGCGCACCTCGGCGGCGGAGAGACGGGCCAGCGGGCGGTCCTGGCGCCACAGCCGCTCCAGCGTGGCGTCGTGCAGCAGCACCGGCACCCCGTCGCGGGTCAGCCGCACATCGATCTCCACCGCCTGGGCACCCGCGCGCACCGCCGAGCGGATCGAGGGCAGGGTGTTCTCCCGCTGGACGTACGGGTCGCCGCGGTGCCCGACGGCGTGGCAGCCGGCCGTGGCCGTCACCCCGCCGCGCTCGCGGTGTAGGCGTCGATCTCCGCCGTCAGCCGCGCCTTGGCCGGCTCGTCCAGGAAGGACGCCGTCACGGCGTTCTTGGCCAGCGCCGCCACGCCTGCCGCGTCCAGGTCCAACAGCCGGGCGGCGACCGCGTACTCGGTGTTGAGGTCGGTGCCGAACATCGGCGGGTCGTCGCTGTTGACGGTGACCAGGACGTCGGCCTCGACCATCTGCTTGATCGGGTGCTCGTCGAGCGTGGCCACCGCGCGGGTGGCGATGTTCGAGGTCGGGCAGACCTCCAGCGGGATGCGGTGCTCGGCCAGGTGCGCCAGCAGCCTGGGGTCCCGCACGGCGCTGGTGCCGTGGCCGATGCGCTCCGCGCGGAGCTCGGTGAGCGCGTCCCAGATGGTCTGCGGACCGGTCGTCTCGCCCGCGTGCGGCACGCTGTGCAGGCCGGCCGCGATGGCGCGGTCGAAGTACGGCTTGAACTGGGGGCGCGGCACGCCGATCTCGGGACCGCCGAGACCGAAGCTCACCAGCCCCTCGGGGCGCAGCTCGGTGGCGATCCGCGCCGTCTCCTCGGCCGACTCCAGGCCCGCCTCGCCGGGGATGTCGAAGCACCAGCGCAGCACCACGCCCAGCTCGGACTCGGCCGACTTGCGGGCGTCCTCGATCGCCTCGACGAACGCGGCGTCCGGGATGCCCCGCCGGGTCGAGCTGTACGGGGTGACGGTCAGCTCGGCGTACCGGATGTTCTGCCGCGCCATGTCGCGAGCGACCTCGTACGTCAGCAGCCGCACGTCCTCGGCGTCGCGGATCAGGTCCACCACGGACAGGTAGACCTCGATGAAGTGCGCGAAGTCCTTGAAGACGAAGAAGTCCGCCAGCGCCTCGGGGTCGGTGGGCACCCGGGAGTCGGGGTGCCGCGCGGCCAACTCGGCGACGATGCGGGGGGAGGCGGACCCGACGTGGTGGACGTGCAGCTCGGCCTTCGGCATGCCGGCGATGAAGGCGTTGAGGTCGGTCATCGGATCCCTCCTGAGGACGGGCCGCCGCGCGCGGCGGGCTCCGAACATCGTAGATGGGTGGCGGCGCCCGGTGAGAGGGAGGCCGTAGCATGGCCGGCACCGCATCGCGTGGGGGAGAACCATGGCCGAGCAGCCCGAGCAGCAACCGTCACAGCAGCCGCAGCGGTCGGCTCCGGGGGCGGATACCACCGCGCCGGCCGAGCCTTCGCCGGGCTCCCCGCCCGAGCCTTCGCCGGGCTCCCCGCCGGAGACGGCGCCACCGTCCGACGCGACCGGCTCGCGACCCTCGCCCGACGCGCCCACGCCGTCGACCGGTGTCGACGCCGGGGCGCCGGCCTCGGCGGCCGAGGGGCCGGAGGGCTCGCCGTCGTCCGCCGTCGCGTCGGCGGACTCAGCCGACGCGGGATCCGCTGCCGCGGCGGCCGCCGAGGAGGACACGGCGGTGGGGGCCGCGCCGGAGTCGGGGCCGTCCGGGGGCCCGGCGCCCGTGGCGTCGGCACCGGCGACGACGTCCGACACCGTCGCCGGTCCGGCTCGCTCGGTGCCCTCTCCCGCATCGGCGCCCGAGGCGACCCCCGTGGCGGCGAAGGCCGAGGAAACGTCGTATGCCGGCTCCGCGGAGGACCGCGTGTCGCCCGCCGCTCCCTCGTCCCCTTCCGGGGCGGGGCGCGAGCGGGATCCGTGGGCGGCGCCGGAACGGCCGGTGGCGCTGAGCAAGTCCGAGGCGCCGGGCAGGCCGGAGCGGGCGACCGCCCCGACCGCGGCGGCGGGGATCGTCCCGGCGGGGGGGATCGCCGCGCAGGCCGCCCCGCCGGCCATGCCCCCGGCGCCGCCGGTGGCCGCGCCTGCCCCGCCTTTCGTGCCGCCCGCCCGTAGCGGCGCCCCCGGGGCCGCCGCGCGGCCGGGAGCGGGCGGTGTGCCTCCCGTGCCGCCTCCGCCGGGGGGTGTCCCCGTGGCCGGGCCGCCGCCGGGCACGATCGGCATGCCGACGGTGCCGGGTGCGCCACCGGCCGGGGGCGCTCCCGTCCCGCCACCCCCACAGGCGCCGACCGGGCCCGGCACCCCCAGCGCGTACCCGACCGGGCCGTACGGATACCCCGGCCCCGGCCCTGGCCCCGGGCCGGCTGGATACCTCCCGCAGCAGGGGTACGGACACGGCGGTTACGGGCACCACCCGACCTATCCGCCCGCGCCGGCGCCCTACGGCTACCCCGGCTCTCCGTACGGTCCGGGGTGGGGCGCCGGCCCGTACCTGCCGGACAACGGGCAGGGAACGGCGGCCCTGGTGCTGGGCATCGTGGGCGCCGTGCTGTTCGTGAGCGTGGTCTTCGGCGCGATCCTCGGCATCCTGGCGATCGTCTTCGGCACGCTCGGCCGGGCCAAGGCGGCGCGCGGCCAGGCGACCAACGGCAGCCAGGCGCTGGCCGGGATCATCCTCGGCGTGTGCGCCGTGATCGCCAGCCTGATCATGCTGTTCGTCTACATCGAGGCCGAGGACGACGAGGAGGACGACCCCTACGCGCGCACCACCGTCGTGCGGGTGGAGTCCTTCGACGCTTCGAACGCGTCCGAGCGCGGCTCGGTAGCGTGGGTCGACCGTCCGTACTAGCTCGCCGACGGCACCGACGGCACCGACGGCCCGGGGCCTGGCCCCGGGCCAGCACCCCGGGCGTCAGGCTGGCCGCGTCCCCCGCTTCCCCCGGCATCACATCCAGGGCCTGTTCTGGCATCCGGAACCGACAGTGCCGTCGAGCTGACTGAAGGTGACTTCACCCCATAGCATTGCGCGACGCAAACATGGAGGGGAAACCACGCATGTCCAGCAACACCCCCAGCCAGCCCGGCTATGACCCGAACGCCTTAGGCGGCCACCCCCAGACCCCGTACGCCACCGCCCCGCAGCAGCCGCCGGCCCCGCCCCAGGGGTACCCCGGCGCCCCTGGCAACGGCTACCCCGGCGCCCCCGGCAACGGATACCCCGTCGCCCCGCCCGCCGGGCCCTACCCCGGATACCCGGGATACCCCGGTGGCGCCGTGATGCCGATGCAGCAGAGCAACGGCATGGGCACGGCCGCGCTGGTGTGCGGCATCATCGGCCTGGTCTGCGGGATCACCTACTTCTTGTGGGTCTTCGCCGTCATCCTCGGCATCCTGGCGATCATCTTCGGTGCCGTCGGCAAGGGCAAGGCCAAGCGCGGTGAGGCCGGCAACGCCGGCTCGGCGACCGCGGGTCTGGTCTGCGGGATCATCGGCATGGTCATCCCGTTCCTCTACCTCGCCGCGCTGGGCGCGGCCATCGACTCGGTCTTCTGACAGACCTTCTGACGACTGTCCGGCAGACCTGCCGACAGACGCCGTCGATCTCTCGGGCCCCGGCCCGGGCCCCGGGCCCGTACTCTTCCCGAGCTCCTAGGCCGCCGTCCCCGACTCCGCCGCGAGCCGGCGGCGGGCCTCCATCAGGGCGAAGCCGAGCAGGTTGAGCCCGCGCCAGTGTTCGGGGGAGTGCGCGCGCTCGTCGTCGGCCGCCAGCCCGATGCCCCAGATCCGGTCCATCGGGCTGGCCTCGACCAGGACGCGGTCGCCGGTCGACAGCAGGAAGGCCCGCAGCTCGGGGTCGTGTCGGAACTTGTGGACGCTGCCCTCGACCACGATGGCGTAGCGCTCGCGCCGCCACACCGCCTCGTCGAAGCCGCGCACCAGTCGCCCCGCCTTCTTCGCCAGGGCGGGGTTGGCGGCGTCAAGGGCGTGCCGCTCGGCCTCGGCGTCCCCGAAGAGCCGCGCCTTGGCGGCCATCATCCAGTGCTCCGCCGTCGCGTAGGAGACGCCGTCGACGGTGAAGGGGGACGGCCACCACTGGCTGAGGCAGCTCGGGCCCACGCGGCCGTCGCGGCGCGGGGTGTGGCCCCAGAAGTGCAGGTACTTCACGCGCTCGCCCGAGAGCACCCGCTCCAGCAGGGCGTCCTTGGAGTCGATGATCGTCATGCGGATGAGTCTGGCATCCGCCACTGACACTCCGTAACGGGATTTCCGCCGCGGCCCGACACAGTGGCGGACGCGATCACGGCCCCTCGATAGATTTCGTCGCGTAACCAAAAGGCAACAACGGAATCACTTGTTGAAGGGGATTCCCTCTGTCAGGATCGGCACTCAATTCGAGCTGGAGCTACGCCGGCACCTCAGGGACGGGGACGGCGGAGGAGAGCGTGATGGGCGACCAGGACAACCGCTTCCAGGCACAGAACGACGTACAGGACCGCTTCGCCGCCGGCGCGCAGTACATCGGCGGCGCCCTGCGTGCCGGCACCTCCGGCCGCCGGCACGCGGTCGTCGACCCGGCGAGCGGCGAGGAGGTCTACGGCTACGAGCTGGCGGGCCCCGCCGACGTGGACGCGGCGGTCGCCGCCGCGCGGGAGGCGTTCCCCGGCTGGGCGGGCGCCACCCCGGGCGAGCGGTCCGACGCACTGCACCGCTTCGCCGCCGTCCTGGCCGACCGGGCCGGGGAGTTGGCCAGAGCCGAGTCGTTGCAGTGCGGCAAGCCGATCAAGCTCTCCACCGAGTTCGACGTCCCCGGCACCGTCGACAACACCGCCTTCTTCGCGGGGGCCGCGCGCCACCTGGAGGGCAGGTCGGCGGGCGAGTACAGCGGCGACCACACCTCCTACGTACGCCGCGAGCCCATCGGCGTGGTCGGCTCCATCGCCCCCTGGAACTACCCGTTGCAGATGGCGGCCTGGAAGATCCTCCCGGCCGTGGCCGCGGGCAACACCGTGGTCCTCAAGCCCGCCGAGCTGACCCCGCTCACCTCGCTGATGTTCGCCCAGGCGGCGACCGAGGCGGGCATTCCGGACGGCGTCGTCAACATCGTCACCGGCGCGGGCAAGGAGGCCGGTGAGCACCTCGTCGGCCACCCGGACGTCGCCATGACCTCCTTCACCGGGTCCACCGCGGTCGGCAGGCGGGTCGCGGAGCTCGCCACCGCCACCGTCAAACGGCTCCATCTGGAGCTCGGCGGCAAGGCCCCCTTCGTGGTCTTCGACGACGCCGACCTGGAGGCCGCCGCGCACGGCGCGGTCGCCGGAGCCCTCATCAACACCGGCCAGGACTGCACCGCCGCCACCCGCGCCTACGTCCAGCGGCCGCTGTACGACGCCTTCGTCGCCGCCGTCGCCGACCTGATGGCGAGCGTGCGCCTGGGCGACCCGTTCGACCCGCACACCGACCTGGGCCCGCTGATCTCGCACGCCCAGCGTGACCGCGTCGCCGGCTTCGTGGACCGGGCCCGGGCGTACGCCACCGTGGTCACCGGCGGCGAGGCCCCGCGGGACGAACTCGCCAAGGGCGCGTACTACCGGCCGACCCTGATCACCGGGGCCCCGCAGGACAGCGAGGTGGTGCGGTCCGAGATCTTCGGGCCGGTGCTGGTGGTGCTGCCCTTCGACGCCGACGACGAGGGGCTGGCGCTCGCCAACGACACCCCGTACGGCCTCGCCGCCTCCGCCTGGAGCCGCGACGTCTACCGCGCCGGACGCGCCACCCGGGAGATCAAGGCCGGCTGTGTCTGGGTCAACGACCACATCCCGATCATCAGCGAGATGCCGCACGGCGGCTACCGCGCCTCCGGCTTCGGCAAGGACATGTCGGCCTACTCCTTCGAGGAGTACACGCAGGTCAAGCACGTCATGTACGACAACACGGCGATCGCCAGGAAGGACTGGCACCGCACCATCTTCGGGGACCGCTGAGAAGTTCGGTGACGTCGGTCGCGGTTCGGCGGGGCCTGACGGGGCGCGGGGCCGAGTGAGACACACGGCTCCCGCCGCGTGGGCACGCCCCGCCCCAACGGGCCCGCAGACGACCGACGGCCCAGCACCGAACCTCCCACGGAGCGCTCAGGCACCACACCACCCCACCGGCTGACCACCGGCCCGACCCCAGAGAGGGCACAGCATGGAGCAGGATCAGCACGGGCCGGAGAGCCTGTCCCCGCCCCAGATCGCCGCCATGCGGCGCAGCCTCACCCGCGGCCGCATGGCGATGACCCGGCGCTCCCTCATGCGCGCCGGTGGCACCGGACTCCTCGCCGTCGGCGGGCTCGGCACCCTGAGCGGCTGCGGCATCCCGGCCGCCACCCGCGCCGGGGCCGGCCCCTCCGACGACCACTCCGACCGGGAGAAGCGGCTCTCCTTCTCCAACTGGACGCAGTACATCGACGTCAGCGACGACAACAAGCACTATCCGACCCTGGAGGGGTTCGAACGCCGCACCGGCATCGCGGTGAAGTACACCGAGGACATCAACGACAACGTCGAGTTCTTCGGGAAGCTCAAGCCGCAGCTGGCGGCGGGGCAGGACACCGGCCGTGACCTGATCTGCGTCACCGACTGGATGGCCGGCCGGATGATCCGGCTGGGCTGGATGCAGCAGCTGGACCCGGCCAACCTGCCGCACGCCTACGCCAACCTCTCGGCCCAGTTCCGCAGCCCCGACTGGGACCCCGGCCGGGCCCACTCCTACACGTGGACCGGCATCCCCGCCGTCATCGCGTACAACGAGAAGGCCACCGGCGGGAAGAAGGTCGACTCGATCTCCCAGCTCCTGGAGGACCCCGAGCTCAAGGGCCGGGTCGCGATGCTCACCGAGATGCGCGACACCATGGGGCTGACCCTGCTCGACATGGGCAAGAAGCCCGAGAGCTGCACGGCAGACGACTTCGACGCCGCCATCGCCCGCGTCCAGAAGGCCGTCGACAGGGGCCAGATCCGCCGCTTCACCGGCAACGACTACACCAACGACCTGGACAAGGGCGACATCGCCGCCTGTGTCGCCTGGGCCGGCGACCTCATCCAGCTGCAGGCGGACAACCCCGCCATCAAGTTCGCCATCCCGGACAGCGGCTACATGATCTCCACCGACAACCTGCTGGTGCCGAGCGGGGCGCGACACAAGAAGAACGCCGAGCGGCTCATCGACTACTTCTACGAGCCCGAGGTCGCCGCCCGGCTCGCCGCCTGGATCAACTATGTCTGTCCGGTGGAGGGGGTCCGCGAGGAGCTTGCGAAAATCGACCCGGACCTGGCCGAGAACCCGCTGATCCTTCCCACCGGGGAGATGGCCGCCACGTCGCACGCCTTCCGCTCGCTCAGCAGCAAGGAAGAGACGGCGTTCGAGGACAAGTTCGCGAAGCTCATCGGCGCCTGACAACGCCAGACAACGGAGAGATGCCACTCATGACACCACCGGCCCCCTCCGGCGGCGATGTCCGCCTCACCGGGATCAGCAAGACCTACGGCTCCTTCACCGCCGTGCACCCCCTCGACCTGACCATCCCCGCCGGCTCCTTCTTCGCGCTGCTGGGCGCGTCCGGCTGCGGCAAGACCACCACCCTGCGCATGATCGCGGGACTGGAGGACCCCAGCACCGGAACGGTCGAGCTCGCGGGCCAGGACGTCACCGCCCTGCCGCCGTACAAGCGCCCGGTCAACACCGTCTTCCAGAGCTATGCGCTCTTCCCGCACCTGGACATCTACGAGAACGTCGCCTTCGGGCTGCGCCGCCGCGGCGTCAAGTCGGTGAAGAAGCAGGTCCACGAGATGCTGGAGCTGGTCCAGCTCGGCGACTTCGCGCGCCGCAAGCCGCACCAGCTCTCCGGCGGCCAGCAGCAGCGCGTCGCCGTCGCCCGGGCGCTGATCAACCACCCGCGGGTGCTGCTGCTGGACGAGCCGCTGGGGGCCCTGGACCTGAAGCTGCGCCGGCAGATGCAGCTGGAGCTCAAGCGCATCCAGACCGAGGTGGGCATCACCTTCGTCCACGTCACCCACGACCAGGAAGAGGCCATGACCATGGCCGACACCGTCGCGGTGATGAACGGCGGCCGGGTCGAGCAGCTGGGCGCCCCCGCCGAGCTCTACGAGAACCCGCGCACCACCTTCGTCGCCAACTTCCTGGGCACCTCCAACCTGATCGCCGCGTCCGTGACCGACAAGTCCGGCGGCGACCTGGTGGTACGGGCCGCCGACGCCACCCTCCGACTGCCGGCGGAGCGCTGCACCACCACCGCCCGCACCGGCGACAAGGTGCTGGTCGGCATACGCCCGGAGAAGATCTCGCTGACCCACGCGGACGCCGCCGACACCATCGCCAGGGGGGGCAACCAGGTCCGCGGCACGATCAGCGACTCCAGCTTCATCGGCGTCTCCACCCAGTACGTCATCGACAGCCCGGCCTGCCCCGCGCTCTCCGTCTACGAGCAGAACATCGAGCGGGACCCGCGGCTCGTACCCGGCGCCGAGGTCGTCCTGCACTGGAACCCGCGGCACACCTTCGGCCTCGACGCCGACCAGGACATCGAGGCCGGCACGGACGTGGACGAGGAGGTCTCGTGAGCGTGACCACCGACGCCCCGCCACCGCTCGACACGCCGCCCCTCAAGGTGCGCAAGCCCGCCACCCGCAAGCGCCTGGTGCCCTACTGGCTGCTGCTGCCGGGCATCCTGTGGCTGCTGGTCTTCTTCGCCGCCCCGCTCGTCTACCAGGCGTCGACCTCGCTCCAGACCGGCTCGCTGGAGGAGGGCTTCAAGGTCACCTGGCACGTCCAGACCTACTGGGACGCGCTGACCGAGTACTACCCGCAGTTCCTCCGCTCGGTGCTCTACGCGGCCTCCGCCACCCTCGGCTGTCTGCTGCTCGGCTACCCGCTGGCGTATGTGATCGCCTTCAAGGCGGGCCGCTGGCGAAACGTCCTGATGATCCTGGTGATCGCCCCGTTCTTCACCAGCTTCCTCATCCGCACCCTGGCCTGGAAGACGATCCTCTCCGACAGCGGCACCGTCGTCTCCGTGCTCAACTCGCTGCACGTGCTCGACGTGACCAGCTGGCTCGGGCTCACCGAGGGGGAGCGGGTGCTGGCCACGCCGCTGGCGGTGGTCTGCGGGCTGACGTACAACTTCCTGCCCTTCATGATCCTGCCGCTCTACACCTCGCTGGAGCGCATCGACGGCCGGCTGCACGAGGCCGCCGGGGACCTGTACGCCCGGCCCTTCACCACCTTCCGCAAGGTGACCTTCCCGCTGTCGATGCCCGGCGTGGTGGCCGGCACCCTGCTCACCTTCATCCCGGCCGCCGGCGACTACATCAACGCCGAGCTGCTGGGCTCCGCCGACCAGAAGATGGTCGGCAACGTCATCCAGTCGCAGTTCCTGCGGGTCCTGGACTACCCGACGGCGGCCGCGCTGTCCTTCATCCTCATGGCGGCGATCCTCGCGATGGTCACCGTCTACATCCGCAAGTCCGGGACGGAGGACCTGGTCTGATGAGCCCCACGACTCCCACGGCGGCCGGGGGACCGCTGACCGCCCTCAGCCGCTGGCTGCGCCGCAACCTCGTGGTGCTGGCGGGCCTGGCCACCCTCGCCTATCTGCTCCTCCCCAACCTCGTCGTCCTGGTCTTCTCCTTCAACAAGCCCAACGGCCGGTTCAACTACGCCTGGCAGCGGTTCTCCACCGACGCCTGGACCGACCCGTGCGGGGTCGCCGGCCTCTGCGGCTCGCTCGCGCTCAGCCTGAAGATCGCCATATGGGCGACCATCGGCGCCACCGTCCTCGGCACGATGATCGCCTTCGCACTGGCCCGCTACCGCTTCCGGGCCCGCTCCGCCGTCAGCAGCCTGATCTTCCTGCCGATGGCGATGCCCGAGGTGGTGATGGCCGCCTCGCTGGCCACCCTCTTCCTCAACATGGGCGTCGACTTCGGCTTCTGGACCATCCTCATCGCGCACATCATGTTCTGCCTCAGCTTCGTGGTGACCGCCGTCAAGGCGCGCGTGATGAGCATGGACCCGCGGCTGGAGCAGGCCGCCCAGGACCTCTACGCCAGCCCGGTGCAGACCTTCCTGCGGGTCACCCTGCCCATCGCCGCCCCCGGCATCGCCGCCGGCGCGCTGCTGTCCTTCGCGCTCTCCTTCGACGACTTCATCATCACGAACTTCAACGCCGGATCCACCGTGACCTTCCCCATGTTCGTGTGGGGATCGGCACAGCGCGGCACCCCGGTCCAGATCAACGTGATCGGGACCGCGATGTTCGCGATCGCCGTGCTGTGCGTACTCGTCGGCCAACTGGCCGGCTCTCGCCGCAAAAGGAGCTGAGAATCATGGCCTCAGCAGCCATGAACTTTGTCCGAAGCCTCTCCGACGCTGAACCCAGGCCCTACTGGCTCGACGACCCCGGCCGGCCCAAGGCCCAGCCCGCCCTCGTCGGCGACGAGCAGTGCGACCTGCTCGTCGTCGGCGGCGGCTACAGCGGTCTGTGGACCGCCCTGCTCGCCAAGGAGCGCGACCCCGACCGGGACGTCGTCCTGGTCGAGGGCGAGGAGGTCGGCTGGGCCGCCTCCGGTCGCAACGGCGGCTTCTGCGCCGCCTCCCTCACCCACGGCCTGGGCAACGGCCTGAGCCGCTGGCCCGACGAGCTCAAGGAGCTGGAGCGGCTCGGCCACGCCAACCTCGACGAGATCCAGGACACCCTCACCCGCTACGCCGTCGACTGCGACTTCGAGCGCACCGGCGAGATCGACATCGCCACCGAGCCGCACCAGGTCGAGGAGCTCCGCGAGGCCGCCGCCGACATCGAGCGGCTGGGCCTGGGCGGACACGAGTTCCTGGACCGCGACGCGCTGCGCGCCGAGGTCGACTCGCCGACCTTCCTCGCCGGGCTCTGGAACCGCGACGGCGTGGCCATGCTGCACCCCGCCAAGCTCGCCTGGGGCCTGAAGCGGGCCTGCCTGGACCTGGGGGTGCGGATCTACGAGCACACCCGCGCCGGACGCCCCGTCACCTCCGGCGGTGGAGCGACCGTCAGGACGCCCTACGGACGCGTCCGAGCCCGCCGCGTCGCGCTGGGCACCAACGCCTTCCCCTCCCCGGTGCGGCGCGTCCGCCCGTACGTCGTGCCCGTCTACGACCACGCGCTGATGACCGAGCCGCTGACCGAGGAGCAGCTCGCGGCCATCGGCTGGAAGCGCCGCCAGGGGCTCAGCGACTACGCCAACCACTTCCACTACTTCCGGATCACCGCCGACCGCCGCATCCTGTGGGGCGGCTACGACATCGTCTACCGCTTCGGCGGCGGAGTGCGGGCCGAGTACGACTACCACCCGGACACCTACCGGACCCTGGCCGAACACTTCTTCCGCTGCTTCCCCCAGCTGGAAGGGGTGCGCTTCAGCCACGCCTGGGGCGGCGCGATCGACACCTGCTCCCGCTTCTCCGCCTTCTTCGGAACGGCCCACAGCGGGCGCGTGGCCTACGCCCTCGGCTACACCGGCCTCGGCGTGGGCGCCACCCGCTTCGGCGCCAACGTGATGCTCGACCTGCTGGACGGCCGACAGACCGAGCGCACCCGGCTGGAGATGGTCCGCACGAAGCCGCTGCCGTTCCCGCCGGAGCCGCTGCGCTGGGCGGGCATCGGCATCACCCAGTGGTCGATGACCCGCGCCGACCAGCGGGGCGGGCGGCGGAACCTGTGGCTGAAGGCGATGGACAAGGCGGGACTCGGCTTCGACAGCTGAGCCGACGGACGGCCCCTCCCGGCCGGCACCCGCCACACGCCGGTAGGCGGTGGCCGTGTGCGCCACGTCACTACCAACGGGTAGCCATAACGCCGTAAGGATCCGCGTCGCCCCGCTTCTCCTCCCGTGAACACGCCACGCGCGCCACGGCGCGCCGACGGACGGAGAGGAACGACGTGAGCGACGAAGCGGCTACCGGCGACACGGGCGGCGGCGTGGGGCGGCTGGACGCCCTGGAGTGGCTGGCCTCCGCCGCCCCCGACCCCGGAGCCTGCCGATGGGAGTGGGAGCGTCACCCGCTGGGGGTGGCGTTACTCCCCGCCGGCAGACTCTGGGACGTCCTGATCCTGCCGGGCCGGCTGGGCATGGCGGCGCTGGACGTGCTCCAGCGCCGCCCCGACCGACCCGGCCCGGTGATCGGCGCCTACCACGACGCACGGGTGGGCTTCCTCGTCCCGGTGGGCACCACCGACCACTGGGTGGGCACCGGCGTGCGCGGCGCCGGCGCCGGCAGCTGGGTGGTGGTCCCGCATCCGGGGCGGCCCCATGGCGGGGTGCGCTGGCTGGTGCCGCCGGACGGCTCCGGCCGACTCACCGACCCCGGCGCCCTCGAACTGGCCATGCATGAGGCGACCCTGCGCCTCACCCGGCGGTAAGAACGGCTGCCCCCGGTTTGCCCGGTGCCTGGTCAGCGGTCCGGCCGCTCCTCCCGCCGGCGGCGCGGCGAGCGGGTCGTCACCATGAGGACGGCCGAGAGCAGCACGCCGGACAGGCACCAGCCGCCGACCACGTCCAGCGGCCAGTGGTAGCCGCGCAGCACCAGGCCGACCCCCACGCCGACGTTGACCACCGCCACCACGACGGCCGCGGCCACGGCGGCGGCCAGGGGCCGGCGGCGGCGTGGGGCGGGGGAGCGTTCGGAGCACCCCAGCAGGAGCAGCGCGGCCGCCCCGTAGGCGAGCGCGGCGGTGGCGGCATGGCCGGAGGGATAGAAGCCGTCCGTGCCCGCGAGTGGTCCCGGCGGTGCCGGCCGGGCGAGCAGCGTCTTCACCGGTGCGACGAGGGCCGGCACCAAGGCCATGGCCAGAGCCGCCGCGAGAGGCGGCAGCCACCAGGGGCGTCGTCCTACGGCGTGTGTCCCCCGTACGGCGGGCGTCCTTCGTAGCGAGGGTCCGTCCCCTCCGCCGGACGCGTCCCCTTCGGCGGACGCCCCCGGTACGGCGGCCGACCCCGGGGCGTCGGGCGCTCGCCGTACGGATGCTGCGTCCGCCGGTGGCGGGGCCGCGGGGGTCGTCTCCACAGGAGGTGTGTTCGCGGTGGGCGGGCCCCCTACCGTCCCCGGGCTCCGTCCGGCGTGGCGACGGCCCCGCCAGGCCGCGTAGGCGATCGCCACTCCGAGTACGGGCAGGGCGACGGTGGTGTTGCCGAGGTCGGCGAGGATCTCCGCGAGGGAAGCGGGGAGCAGCCGGCCGCGCGCGCCGGATCCGATGTGCTCGTCGAGCTCGCGCAGGGGCCCCTGGGCGGCCACCTGCCAGGTCACGATCACGAAGAGAAGCACACAGAGCGTGAGCAGAACAGCCGGCGACCCCGGAACAGGGGGGGTAGTTCCGGGGCCGCCGACGCGACCGGTGTGCCGCGCGCCCCGGGGGGTTTGGGGCGGGCGGCCGTCCGATCGGTGAGGAGATCCAGAGCCGAGGGCTCCAGTGGTGTGCGCGAGGGCACGGCCGGGTCGGAGCTGGGGAAGCACCGGCTCGGCGTCGCTCGCAGTCCCCTGCGAGCGGGGTGTTTCTCTCATCTGCAGAAACCGTACGGCAGCGAGCGCGGGGCCGACAGTCGGATCACCTGTCCGACATGGGCCCCGCACATCTTCTTCACGCCGCCCCCGCCGTCCATCCCGCCGAAGGTGACGCAGGGTCACCAGAGGCGGGGCGGACGGCCGGTGGAGCATCGACGGCGTCCGGACTCGGGCGGGGCGGGTCATCGCGGCCGCCCGTTTCAGATCCGGGCGAAGGTGCCTGAGACCTGAAATGAAGACGCCTCAGATCCGGGCGAAGGTGCCTCAGGCCCGAATGAAGACGCCTCAGGCTCGAGTGAAGGTGCCTCAGATGCGGGCGAAGGCGCCCTCGATGATGTCCAGACCCTCGTTCAGCAGGTCCTCGCCGATCACCAGCGGCGGCAGGAAGCGCAGCACGTTGCCGTAGGTGCCGCAGGTGAGGACGAGCAGGCCCTCGGCGTGGCACGCCTTGGCGAGGGCGCCCGCCGCCTCCGGGTTGGGCTCCTTGGTGCCGGGCTTGACCAGCTCGACCGCGATCATCGCGCCACGGCCGCGGATGTCACCGATGATGTCGCCGTTCGCGGCGTTCTTCTGGATCTCGGCGAGGCGGTCCTTCATGACCTCCTCGATGCGCTTGGCCTTGGCGTTCAGGTCCAGCTCGCGCATGGTCTCGATGGCGCCGAGCGCGGCGGCGCAGGCCACCGGGTTGCCGCCGTAGGTGCCGCCGAGGCCGCCCGCGTGCGCGGCGTCCATGATCTCGGCGCGGCCGGTGACGGCGGCCAGCGGCATGCCGCCGGCGATGCCCTTGGCGGTGGTGATCAGGTCCGGGACGATGCCCTCGTCCTCACAGGCGAACCACTGGCCGGTGCGGCAGAAGCCGGACTGGATCTCGTCCGCGACGAAGACGATCCCGTTGTCCTTCGCGAACTGCGCGATGGCCGGCAGGAAGCCCTTGGCCGGCTCGATGAAGCCGCCCTCGCCGAGCACCGGCTCGATGATGATCGCGGCGACGTTCTCCGCGCCCACCTGCTTGCTGATCATGTCGATGGCCGCGGCGGCGGCCTCCGGGCCGCAGTTCTCCGGGCCGGTCGGCCAGCGGTAGCCGTACGCCAGCGGGGCCCGGTAGACCTCGGGGGCGAACGGGCCGAAGCCGTGCTTGTACGGCATGTTCTTGGCGGTCAGCGCCATGGTGAGGTTGGTACGACCGTGGTAGCCGTGGTCGAAGACGACGACCGCCTGGCGCTTGGTGTAGGCGCGGGCGATCTTCACCGCGTTCTCGACGGCCTCGGCGCCGGAGTTGAAC
The DNA here is from genome assembly GCF_007595705.1 of Streptomyces sp. SAJ15. Taxonomy (GTDB): domain Bacteria; phylum Actinomycetota; class Actinomycetes; order Streptomycetales; family Streptomycetaceae; genus Streptomyces. The sequence goes on from NZ_NISY01000001.1 coordinate 1,221,600, forward strand.
AGCGCCGACTTCTTGGCGTGGTCGCCCGGCGTGAGCTTGGCGAGCTCCTCACAGACCTCCACATAGCCCTCGTACGGCGTCACCATGAAACAGGTGTGCGTGAAGTCGGCGAGCTGCGCCGAAGCGCGGCGCACCACGGCCTCGGCGCTGGAGCCGACCGAGGTCACCGCGATGCCGGAGCCGAAGTCGATGAGGGAGTTGCCGTCCACGTCCTCGATGACGCCGCCGCCGGCGCGCACCGTGAAGACCGGCAGCACCGAGCCCACACCGCCAGCCACGGCCGCCAGCCGGCGGGCCTGCAGCTCCTGGGACTTCGGGCCGGGGATCGCGGTGACGACGCGGCGCTCCTGGGGGAGGGACGGTCCTCCGGTCAGTTCGGTCATGAGGTGCTCCAGGGGAAAGAACAGAGGTTTTAGACGCAGGCTAGGGGCGGTGGCACCGATGAGGCATGTTCCGATCGGGAGCAGTGGACGTGTTGCGTTGTCCGCGACGGACATAGCGGGGGTGCGGGGTGAGGGGCGGAGGCGGGCCTCCTACGGGTCTGCTTTGGGGGCGGCGGGCTGGTGGTGGGGGGGGGGGAGCCAGGAGCGGTGGGGGAGGGGGTGGCGGCCCGGCCGGTGCATCGGCCGGTGGGTGATCGTGTGCTCCGGCTGGGCGCGGCATCCGGATGTGTCACCGAACCACCCGGCCGGGACCACTAGATTGAGCCCCTGAAGGTCGGCGTACACGGATGGGGTGCGCACGCGTGTGCGTACGACAGATGGCTTGGCTGGTCAGGGGGCAAGGGGCGGCGCATGGACACCGAGGGCACGTACGACTCACGTGGGACCCGGCGGGACGCGGTGCCCCGCCCTGCCACCCCACCCGTCCCGGCAGTCCCCCCGGGCCCGCCAGCCGACATGAACCCTCCTGCTCCTGCGTCCCCTCCCGCCCAGCCCACCCCGCCGGCCGCACCGCCGACCCCGGCCCCTGTCGACTCCGTGCCGCCGCCTGTTCCACCCGCCCCGCCGGTACCCCCGCCTCCCGGGACCGCGCCCGGTGCGACGCTCTCCACCGGGCCGGCGTCCCCCGCGGTCCAGTCGCCGTTCCTGACCTGGCTGCGGACGCCGCGGACGGCGGGCGGGCCGGGGGTGTGGACGTTCGGGCACAGGCCCAAGCCCGTTGAAGATCCAGAGCGCGTCCCTACCCGGAGGCTTGTCAGCGGGGCTCTGATCGCATTCCTGTGCGCTTGGTTGCTCTGGGCCCTGCTCTCCAACAACTACCTCGGCAATTGGTGGCGCCTGCCTCTGATTCTGTTCTTCCCAGATTCATGGCGAGGCACCGAAGGTGGCGCATTGGTGGCGGATGGCTATGTGTGGCTGGTTAAGGGGCTGATCGCTTTCGGTTTTGGACGGGTCGGGCATTGGCCGGAGCTCGCTCGTCGGTTGGCAGAGCCGCTGCTTCGACACTTCCGTCAAAGGCGCGAGACAACGCAACGCACTCAACCAGAGACCGACCCCGCCCAATGGCCCCATCTGCGGGCCGCCGGGGCGCATGGGGTGGCGGATCGGTTGGCGGCGGAGGCGCGGGCGGGGGTGATGAACGATGTGGATCACGCCCGGCTCGAGCGGGCGTGGGAGTCGGTGCGGGCGCAGCCCGGGCGGCTGGCGGCGTTCACGGACACGGTGCTGCGGGAGGGCGCGTCGGCCTGCGCGCACCCATCGGGGGTGCGCGATCTGCCGGTGCGCACGGCGCGGCACGACCTCATCGCCGGCCAGGTGCGCCTGGGCAGGGCCACGGACGACCTGCGTAATCCGTATGAGTTCCGCGACGTGAGCATGGCGTTGGACCCGGCGGTGCTGGGCACCTCGTTGCTGGCGGTGGGGCCGCCGGGGGCGGGGAAGACCGGGCGGCTGGTGCGGCCGGTGGTCGAGTCGCTGTGCCTCCAGGCGCTGGCCGGGCGGGTCGCCGTGGTGGCCGTCGGGCCCGCGGGTGCCGGGATCGGACCGGATGACGCCTTCGACGTCGTGGTGAAGATCGGCCGTCCCGAGTCGGCCTACGACCTGGACCTGTACGGCGGCACCACCGACCCCGACGAGGCGGCGGGCGTGCTGGCGGAGGCGCTGGTCGGCGACATGGCGCACGGCCTGCCCGGCGGGGACAGCCGGCGGGCCGCGACCGCGCTGGCGCAGTTGCTCGGCCCCTATCGCGCGGCCCACGGCCGCTTCCCCTCCGTGCCCGAACTGCGCGAGCTGCTCGACGGCTCGCAGACGGCCCTGGCCGCCCTCCGCGCGGCGCTCGACGAGGCCGGGCAGCAGGCGCAGGCCCGGGAGCTGGACGCGCGGGTGCGTCAGGCCGCCGCCGCGGGTGACGTGGGGGCGCTGCTCGCCGACCGGATCGCTTTGCTGGACCGGCCGGCCTTCGCGGACTTCTTCGACACGCGCGGCGGCCGGCGTCCCTTCTCGCTGCGGGCGCTGGAACACCCGCTCAGGGTGCGCATCGACCTCCCCGAGCGCGGGCACGCCGAGGCGTCGCGGATGCTCGCCCGACTGGTGCTGGCGCAGTTCACGGAGTGCGCGGTGGGCCGGGCCGACCGTTCGCTCTTCGCCTGTCTGGTCCTCGACGACGCCTCGCACACCGTCACCCCGGAGGCGCTGCGCGGCATCCAGCGCCTCCGCTCGGCCAACGCGGGCGCGGTCCTGACGCTGCGCACGCTGGACGACGTTCCCGAAGCGCTGCGCAGCGCGCTGCTGGGCGCGGTCGGCTGCCGCATGGCGTACGCGGGAGTGACCACGTGGGACGGCGCGCGGTTCGCCGAGGTCTGGGGGACGGCATGGGTGGAGACTCGGGACGTCACCGACCGACAGATCATCTCCGACGAGCCGATGACCAAGGTGCTGCACTTCATCCGCAGGGTGGTGACCGGCAAGGCCGCCACGGTGCAGTCCGTGACCGTCCGCAAGGTGGAGCGCGAGCGTTGGTCGGCCTCGGAGCTGGCGCACTCCGTACCACCCGGGCACGCGGTGCTGTCCGTGACCTCGGTGCGGGGCGAGAGCGCGCCCCCGGTGCTGGTGGACCTGCGCGGATGAGACCGGCCGGACCACTGGCCGGACCGGTGGGAACCGGTCCGACCTTGGCCGGACCGGTCGGAGCCGGGAGTGGGGCCCGGCTCCCCTTGAGGCCGTGGACGGGGACCGGGCAGCGCGATGAGGGCCCGACGGCTCCACTGAGGCAGAATTGATGGCGGTGGTTCATACAGGGCGTAGTGGTCGGTCGGACGCCGTCCGGGCCGGAGCCCTGCCGGGCGCGGTACGCCGTTCCGCGGCCTGTCGCCTCAGCCCGGCACGAGCCGCTCACCTCGCCCCGCCGAGCCGCCTGCCCGACCACACGCACCACAGCCGTATCGAAGGTGTCATGCCTCCCACCCTCGCCTCACTCGTCCACCACTCCGCGCTCAAGCTGACCGTGCTCGCGGGTGGGGAACGGCTGGAGACCCCCGTGCGCTGGGCGCACGTCAGCGAGCTGGCCGACCCGACGCCCTACCTGGACGGCGGCGAGCTGCTGCTGATCACCGCGATGAAGCTGGACGCCGAGGACCCGGAGGCCATGCGCCGCTACGTGGTCCGGCTCGCCGGCGCGGGGGTCGTGGGCCTCGGCTTCGCCGTCGGCGTCAACTACGACACGGTCCCGGAGGCGCTGGTCGCCGCGGCCCGCGACGAGGGCTTCCCGCTGCTCGAGGTGCCCCGCCGCACCCCCTTCATAGCCATCAGCAAGGCCGTCTCGGCGGCGATAGCGGCGGACCAGTACCGGGCGGTGACCGCCGGTTTCGAGGCGCAGCGCGAGCTGACCCGCGCCGCCATGGGCATGGAGGGGCCGGCCGCGCTGCTGGCCCGGCTCGCCGCACACCTCGACGGGTGGGCCGCCCTGTACGACGCCTCCGGCGCCGTGGTCGCCGCCGCCCCCGACTGGGCGGCCCGCCGGGCCGCCCGGCTCTCCGCCGACGTGGAGCGACTGCGGACCCGCCCCGCCCCCGCCAGCGCTGTCGTGGGCGGCACCGGCGGCGAGGAGGCCGAGGACGCCGCCGACCGGGTCGAGCTGCAGTCCCTCGGCACCGGCCGCCGGGCGCGCGGCGTGCTCGCGGTGGGCACCGGCGCCCCGCTCGGCACCGCCGAGCGCTATGCCGTGCACTCCGCCGTGGCCCTGCTGACGCTGACCACGGAACGGTCCCGCTCCCTCCAGGAGGCGGAGGGCCGCCTGGGCGCGGCGGTGCTGAGGATGCTGCTCGCGGGCGAGCCCGACCACGCCCACGCCGTGGCCGGGCGGCTGTACGGCGGGCTCCTCGACGCGCCGTTCCGAATGCTGGTCGCGGAGGCCGCGCCGAGCGCCGCCGGGACGCAGCCCGGCGCATACGCGGGGGAGGACCTCCCGATCGAGGGCATCGGCGGCACCGCGAAACCGGTGAAGGCGCCGAAAGCGGGCAACGCGGTGAACGCGGCGCTGGCGCCCGCCCCGACCGCCACCGGGGCCGGGGCGGCGACTCCGGCCGCCGCCGCGGCGAACGGGCCGGGGGCGCCGAGCGGCGAGCTCGCCCCGGACCCGCTTGGCGCGCTCGCCGACGCGGTGGAGACCGCGGCGGCCCGCACCGGCGAGGCGGTCCTGGTGGTCCCGGACGGCGAACGGCTCATCGTCCTCGCCTCCGACGGCGGCGCGGCCGTCGCCGCCTGCGCGGAACACGCCGCCGCGGTGGAGGAGCGCCGCGGCTCCGCCACCCGCCCGCGCGACCGTGCCGCCGCGCCCCCGGCGCCGGACGACGACCTGGTGATCGGCCTCTCGGCTCCCGCCGGCCCGATCGCCGCCGTCGGCGCCTACCGCCAGGCCGAGCAGGCGCTGTCCGTGGCCCGCCGGCGCGGCCGGGTGCTCGTCGAACACGAGGAGGTCGCCGCCGGTTCCGTGCTGCCCCTGCTCGCCGACGACGCGGTGCGCGCCTTCGCCGACGGCATGCTCCGCGCCCTGCGCGACCATGACGCCACCGGTCGCGGCGACCTCGTCGCCTCGCTGCGCGCCTGGCTGTCCCGGCACGGCCAGTGGGACGCGGCCGCCGCCGACCTCGGCGTGCACCGGCACACGCTCCGCTACCGCATGCGCCGCGTCGAGGAGATCCTCGGCCGCTCGCTCGACGACCCCGACGTCCGCATGGAACTCTGGCTCGCCCTGAAGGCGACCGCATCGTCCTCCCAGACCTGACCGGGCCCAGCGGCCCGGACCTGAACGGGTCCGGAGGCCGGACTTGATCGTGCCCCGAGGGGCGGACCCGGTCGCGCCCCTCACTCACGCCGCGCTGCGTCCGGGCCCCGCCCCACCCCCGCACCGTCGCTCGCGGTGGCCGCCAGTCCCCGTCCTCCTCGCGGTGTCCGCGCCGCGTCCCGGGCGGCGTGTGCACGCCATAGCGGTGTGCCGGCGCGGTCGACTGCTCCTTGCCGGACAAACGCCGTTTGGGCGCGGCGCCCCTACGGTGGAGGGTGAGAGCCAACCGCACCAACCCACCACTTCGGAAGGGCCGGGATCCGCTGTGACTACCACCCACGCGTTCTGGCTCGCCGGCCGTAAGGCGACCGGCGAGGACACCTTCGACGTCACGTCCCCCTGGGACGGTCGTCTCGTCGGCGCGGTGAGCGTCCCCACGGAGGCCCAGGTCGAGGAGGCCGTGGCCGCGGCCTTCGCCGCGCGGGACGAGTTCGCCGCGACGCCCGCGCACGTACGGGCGGCCGCGCTCGACCACGTGTCCAAGCGACTGGCCGAGCGCACCGAGGAGATCGCGCAGCTGATCTCCGCCGAGAACGGCAAGCCCATGAAGTGGGCGCGCGGCGAGGTCGGCCGTGCCGTCTCCGTGTTCCGCTTCGCGGCCGAGGAGGCCCGCCGCTACAACGGCGGCGAGGCGCAGCGCCTGGACACCGACGCGGGCGGCGTCGGCCGGCTCGCGCTGACCCGCCGCTTCCCGCGCGGCGTCGTGTTGGGCATCGCGCCGTTCAACTTCCCGCTGAACCTGTGCGCCCACAAGGTCGCCCCGGCGATCGCCGTCGGCGCCCCGATCATCCTCAAGCCGGCGCCGGCCACCCCGCTGTCCGCGCTGATTCTGGGTGAGCTGCTGGCCGAGACCGAGCTGCCGGCCGGCTCCTGGTCCGTGCTGCCGGTGCCGAACGACCGGATGCCCGCGCTGGTGCAGGACGAGCGGCTGCCGGTGATCTCCTTCACCGGTTCCGACACCGTCGGCTACGCGATCATGAACTCGGTGCCGCGCAAGCACTGCACGCTGGAGCTGGGTGGCAACGGCGCCGCCGTCGTGCTGCCCGACTTCTCCTCCGAGGCGGACCTCGACTGGGCGGCCGGCCGCATCGCCACCTTCTCCAACTACCAGGGTGGCCAGTCCTGCATCTCGGTGCAGCGGGTCATCGCCGACGCCTCGGTCTACGACCGGCTCGTCCCGAAGATCGTCGCGGCCGTCGAGGCGCAGGTGACCGGCGACCCGTCGGACGACGCCACCGATGTCGGCCCGCTGGTCAGCGAGGACGCCGCCAAGCGCGTCGAGACCTGGGTCGACGAGGCCGTGGACGCGGGCGCCAAGGTGCTCACCGGCGGCAAGCGGGACGGCGCCGCCTACGCGCCGACCGTGCTGGCCGAGGTGCCGGGCGAGGTGACCATCGCCCGCGAGGAGGTCTTCGGCCCGGTGCTGACCGTTACCAAGGTGCACGGGGAGGCCGCGGCGTTCGACGCCGTCAACGACTCCAAGTACGGCCTCCAGGCCGGCGTCTTCACCCGTGACCTGCAGACCGCCTTCCGCGCCCACCGCGCGCTGGAGGTCGGCGGCGTGATCATCGGCGATGTCCCGTCCTACCGCGCCGACCAGATGCCGTACGGCGGCGCCAAGCAGTCCGGCGTGGGCCGCGAGGGCGTGCGCTACGCCATGGACGACTACACCTACGAGCGGGTCATGGTCGTCACCGGCATCGAGCTGTAGTCCGACCCCCAGGTCCGACCCCCAGTTCCGACCTCAGGTCGGACCCCAGGACCGACACCCCGGTCGTACGGCACCGTTTCGGCGTCGTACGGCCGGGGTTCGCTCGTCCGTCGTCCGTCGTCCGTCAGGCGCCCACGTGGATGTGCGCCGCCCATCGGGTGGGCGCCGTCGGGTGGGCCTCACGCGCGCCCCGCACCGCCCGGTGCAGGGCGCGCGCCGCGTTCCGCGCGGAGGCCGGGTCGCCGAGCGCCGCGTAGAAGTCGTCGGCCAGCCCCGTGGCGACCGCGTCGTCCGCCACCCACAGGGTGCCGACCACGTGCGCGTATCCGGCCAGCCGCAACGCCCCGGTCAGATGCAGCGGCTCCGCGCCCGGTGTCTCGCCCGCCCGCGCGGTCTCGCAGGCCGACAGGAAGGCCAGCTCCGCCTCGTCGCCCAGCCGCAGCCGGGCGATGTCGGCGACGGTCAGCGGCCGCGGGTCGTGGCCACCGCTCGCCTCCGCTCCGTAGAGCAGCACGCGACCGGCCGACGGATCGTCCGGATCGCTGACCGCGCGGCAGGCGAAGTGCACCCAGCGGTGCCGGTGCAGGGTCTCCAGGACGACCTCCCGCCGCGCCCGCTCGCCGGTCAGCACCCGGGTGCCGGGGAGTCGCCCGGTGAGCGCGGCGGCCTCCCGCCGCACCCTGGGGAGGCCCGGCCGACCCGAGGGGTCGGACATCGTTCCCCCGGTCACCCCCGAGAGGGGGCTCGGCACCCCGGACACACCCGTGGCGTCGGAAACGGCCGACCGTACCGAGCCAGCCGGTGTGTTCCGCGCGGTCATCCCGTCCGGCCCGCCGATCCAGCCGATCTCGCCTCTCCCGCTCGTCCCGCCCGGCACGGCGATGACCAGCGGCTCCACCGCGCCACCGCCGGAAGCCGGTCGCGGCGCCGCGGCGGGGGTGCGGGCTAGGGCGCCCAGCGTGGGCGCGTACGAGGAGACCGCGCGGTCCAGCACACCGTCGGCGCGGCCGCCCGGGGCGGTGCGACGCCCGGCCGCGTGCAGCGGCAGCGCGGTCAGCGGGCCGGTCGGGATCCACCACAGCCGCGGCAGGGGACGCTCCACGCCCCGCTCCCGGCGCGACGGCCTGCGCTGCTGCCGACCGGTGAGCCCGAGGGCGGTCAGCACCGGCTCGGCCACCGCCTCCCACAGCCACTCCAGCACCCGGAAGACCTCATCCTCGGCCTCGGCGCGCACGGCGGCCGCGAAGTCCGCGGATCGATCGAGCAGTTCGGGTAGGAGCAGCCCGGGCAGCGGCACGATCCGCGGTTCGCCGCCGTCCAGCAGCAGGGCGTCGCAGCGCGTCTCGCTGACGTTCACGATCACCACCGGGCCGCCCAGGCGCTCCGCCGTCGCCCGCAACTCCGCCACGTCGGGCGGGAGTTGGAATCCCGCGAAGCCCGGTGTTCGACGGATGCGGTCCGTCAGCCGCGCCCACTCCTCGACCAGCGCGTGTCGATCCTCCAGTCGCGCCGCGGCCCCCGCGCCGCCGTTCTCCAGACCCGCGGCACAGCCCGCGAGGCCAGGGCCGTCCGGCTCCGCCGGCCGGTCCAACGCCTCCCGTAGCCGGAGCAGTCGATGGGCGAGCCCGGGGTGGCTCTCCCACAGGTCGGCGTGCGGGGCGGGTGCGTCCAGCGCGTGGGCCAGCGTCACCCCCCGCCCCAGCTCCAGCAGTTGTACGGCGCGCCACGGGTCGCCCAGCTCGATGGCGCAGGCGGCGGCCCGCGAGGCGAGCCCGGCCGGGCCCGCCCGGTTCGTCGGGTCCATCCGGTTCATCGGGTCGACTCGGTTCATCGGATCCGCCGGGCGCGCCAGGTTCGGCCGGCCCGCCCGGGGCGACGGCCTCGCCGAGGCACGCTCCGGCTCCGCGCGGCGCGCCGCCATGCGCGGCAGCAACTCCACGGCCACTTCGTACGCGCGCATCGCCCGCTCCGCGCCCCCGACGGCGTACGCGCACTCGGCCCAGCTCCGCGCGGCCGCCACCCGCTCGCCGATCGCGGCCAGGGCGTCCTCGGCGACCTCCCGGTAACCGGACTCCGCGGCGAGGGTCGCGTCCAGGTCGTGCTCGACGGCGCCCCTGACCGCCAGCGCGTCGGCGTACGCGCACACCGCCGCAGCGCGCAGCGCATGCCCGACGGGCACCGTACGCGCGGCCTCCTCGGCCACCCGCAGCAGCGCGCCGAGCGCCTGGCCGTCCCGTCGCGCCTCGTACACCAGCCGCAGGACCCCGGTGAACGCCGTGAGCCGCTCCGGCCGGTGCGGGTGACCCGGCGCCGTGGCCTCCACCGCGCGCCGCGCGGCCGCGGCCGCCTCCGCCAGGTCGTACGGGTCCCCGCCGGCGCGGTACCGCTGCGACAGGCTGCGGCTCAGGCCGGCCTCCAGATACGGGTACACCGTCTGGTCCGGCGGCGTCAGCGCCAGCGCGGCCCGCCCCAGGTCCACCGCCTCCGCCAGCGCGGCCGCGACCCCGACCCGCGACCGGCCCCCGGCCATGTCGTCCGACCCGCCCTCGGCCGTGTCGTCCGATCCGGACCCGGCCGCCTCGTCTGATCCGGCCCCGACCGGGTGGTCCGGTCCGGGCGCGGAGGGGTGGGATCCGGCGCCGGCCGGGTGGTCCGGCCAGCTCCCGTCCGAGCCGGCCGGTCGCCACCCGGCCGCGTGCTGCGGTCCGCCTCCGGTCGGGTGTCGTTCGTCCCAGGCTGCGGCGGTAGCCCCCGGCGGGCCGACTCCGGGCACTCCGGTCGGTCCGCGGTCGCCCGTCGGGCGCGCCGCCCCACCGCCCCCGCCCCCGATGCCACCGACTCCCCCCGCCGGGCCGCCCGGCCAGTCCGCGCCGCCCGGCCAGTCCGCGGCGGTGGCTCCACCGTGGGGCGTGGCGGCGTGTGGGCTGGGGCGGTGGACATGGCCTTGCCGGGCGGGGACCGCCGCTGTCCGGGCCCACAGCCGGAGCGCCTCGGCCAGTTCGGCGCGGGAGCGGGCTCGGGCGTCGCCGTCGTCCGGGGCCGCGGCGACAGCCTGGCGGAGGGTGCGCACGGCGTCGACGAGCGCGGCCGGGTCGCCGAAGTGCTGGTGGACGGCGCGCAGGCCGGTGCCGAGGCACAGCAGCCGGCCGCAGCGGCGCGGATCGTCCACCGCGGTGCCGAGGAGCACGGCGCGGGCGAGGCCGACGGAGCCGGTGAGGTCCTCGCCGTCGCGGGTGCGCAGCCAGCGGACCCAGAGCGCCCCGGAGAGGTTCGCGTTCGCGCCGTGCGCCTCCGAGGTCTCCGGCGGCAGCATCGCCAGCGCCTCCCGGAACAGGGCGACCGCCTGGTCCAGATCGCGCAGGTCGCCGCCGCGGGTGTACCGCGACCAGAGGGCCGTACCCAGGCCGTCGGCCGCCGCCCCGCGGATCGCGCTCTGCGCGGGGGAGCGCAGCACGGACTCGAACCCGCTGATGGCCCGTTCCAGGTCGGGCAGGCTCCGGGACCGCTCGTACGCCGCCAGGTGCGACGCGGCCCGTGCCAGTTCGCCGGCCCACGCCACCGCCGGCCCGGCCCGCGGGGCGCCCGGCGCGCCGGCCCCCGGGGGCACCGCGCGGCCGCGCCCCGCCTCGATGGCTTGGCGCACCCGCGCGCACCGACCCAGCTCCGCCCGGATCCGCTCGCCCGCCGGATGGCCGGCCGGCAGTGCGGCCAGCGCCCGCTGGTGGACCTCGACGGCCTCCTCGAGCGCGGCGCGGTGCGAGGTCGACGTGGCGTACCGCAGCAGCGCCGAGCCCAGGTCGGCCAAGCGCAGCGGGTGCTGCGGCCGCCCGGCCGGCGTGCCGCGCACGGCCGAACGGCACAACAGCACCGCCTCGTCCAGCAGCGCCGGGTCCGGCTCCCGGCGGGTCCGGCGCAACAGGGCGCGGGCCAGCTCGGACTGCAGTCGGGCGTAACCCGGCGTCCGGGACGGGCACACCGCCAGGCAGCGTCGGTACAGCGCGATGGCCTCGTCCAACGCCGTCATGTCGCCGGTGCGCTCGAACACCTCCTGGAGGGAGTCCGCCAGGCCGCCCAGATGCCGGCTGTAGCCGGGGTCCTCCGGGGTGGTCGCGGCGACCGCCGCCCGCCCGGCGTCCACCGCCTCCGCGAGCGTCTCCGGGGCCCCGTCACCCCGATAGCTCAACCGCAGCAGCGTCCCCAGCAGGGTCAGACTCAGGACGCGCAACGGGTGGTCCGCCATCGCGACCTCGCCGTCACGACGGTGCGAAGGCCATGGCGCCGTGTTCTGCGCCCGCTGGCCGTACAGCCCCACCGCCAGCCGCCCCATACGGACCGCCCGCGACAGCAACCGCGGATCTCCGGACCGCGCGTAGGCCGCCCGCAGCCGATCGGCCGAGCCCAGCGGATCGGCGGGATCGACCCCACGGACGGCCAGGGCCGGATCGACCGCCGCCACCACGGCCGACCCTGACGCCGACGCCGACACCGGTCCTGACGCCGACGCCGACACTGGCCCTGACTCCGACACCGGTCCTGACCCCGACTCCGACCCCGGCCCTGGCGCCGACGCCGACATCGATCCGGCCCCGGACATCGATCCGGCCCCGGACATCGATCCGGACCCGGACCCGGACCCGGAGCCGGGCCCGGCCCCCTCGTTCACGGTGACGGACTCCGTCCCGCCGCCCGCCACCGCCCGGGTGAGCTGGACGCCGGCCGGTACCGGTTCCGCCCCCGCGCCGTGCGGCGGCCCGGCGACCCTCCGCTCGGTGACGCCCTCCCTGAGCCGTTCCGGCCCGCCGGAGGGGCCGTACCCGCCGTCCGCGCGAGGCTCGGTCCACCCGAACGGCTCAGCGGACCTGCCCGAGTCGGGCAAGGGCTCGGTGACGGAGGGCGGGGCGGGGGTTTGGAGCGCGTATCCGGGCTCGACGTAAGGGGCCGCTCGCTCGAACGGCCCAGCCGGGGAGACCCGCTCGAACGGCCCAGCCGCGGAGAAAAGGCACGCGGGATCCCGCTCCGCGCCCCCGAGACCCCCGGCGCCCAGCGTGTCCCACCCCGCATCCGAGCCCGCGTCGCCCCCCGCGCCCAGCGCTGACGGGCTCGCTGACACACCCGCCGCGGCGCCCGTCGCCCCGCCCTCACCACCGCCCTCGCCCAGCGGCGCCAACGGTCCCGGTCCTCGGTCGTTCGGGTCCCCGCGGCCGGGTGGCTCGGAGTGCCGTACGGCGGCATCCAGCCGTCCGCGCTCCGCCTTCCGTCGGCGTCCGTGGCGACCGGACGCCTTGAAACCAGGCCAGTGTCTCGCCATGCGCAGCACCCCCCTGCACGGCACGGAGTGTCGTCCCCGGGCGAGTGTGGCAGCAGTCGGCCGCCTGGGTGGGCGAATCGGACTTCTGGTCGAAACGGCCGTAGCGTTCCGGACAACTGAGCGGCCCGAGAGCCCCCGGTGAGTGTCCGAGGGCGGCCCCGTCCCGCAGCGCGGCGCCGCGAGGGCTGGTACACAATTCCCGTATCGGGTACATACGCAGCAGTAGCACCGGTCGGTAGATGACCGGCCCAACTACCCCGACTCCGCGGCGAGGTGAGCCTCATGACCGCTCGTACGATCCCCGAAGACACCCCCGTACCTCCCGTACGCAGCGTCTCCGAGCGTGAGGCGCGCCAGGTCGCCGAGGCCGCCCGGGAGCAGGCGTGGCGGAAGCCGAGCTTCGCCAAGGAACTGTTCCTCGGCCGCTTCCGGCTCGACCTGATCCACCCGCATCCGAGCCCCGCCCCCGACGACGTCCGGCGCGGCGAGGAGTTCCTCGCCAAGCTGCGGGACTTCTGCGAGACCCGGATCGACCCGGTGCGGATCGAGCGTGAGGCGCGGATCCCGGACGAGACCATCGAGGGGCTCAAGGAGCTCGGCGCCCTCGGGATGAAGATCGACACCAAGTACGGCGGCCTGGGGCTCACCCAGGTGTACTACAACAAGGCACTCGCCCTGGTCGGCTCCGTCAGCCCCGCCATCGGCGCGCTGCTCTCCGCCCACCAGTCGATCGGCGTACCGCAGCCGCTCAAGCAGTTCGGCACGCAGGAGCAGAAGGAGACCTACCTCCCGCGCTGCGCCCGCACCGACATCTCGGCCTTCCTGCTGACCGAGCCGGACGTCGGCTCGGACCCGGCCCGGCTGGCCACGGTGGCCGTCCCCGACGGCGAGGACGGCTACATCCTGGACGGCGTGAAGCTGTGGACGACCAACGGCGTGGTCGCCGACCTGCTGGTGGTCATGGCACGGGTGCCCACCTCCGAGGGCCACAGGGGCGGCATCACCGCCTTCGTCGTCGAGGCGGACTCCGAAGGCGTCACGGTGGAGAACCGCAACGCCTTCATGGGGCTGCGCGGCATCGAGAACGGCGTCACCCGGTTCCACCGGGTCAAGGTCCCCGCGGCCAACCGCATCGGGCCCGAGGGCGCCGGCCTGAAGATCGCGCTGACCACCCTCAACACCGGCCGGCTCTCCCTGCCCGCCATGTGCGCGGGCGCCGGCAAGTGGTGCCTGAAGATCGCCCGCGAGTGGTCGGCCGCCCGCGAGCAGTGGGGCAAGCCGATCGCCCGACACGAGGCCGTCGGCGCCAAGATCTCCTTCATCGCGGCGACCACCTTCGCCCTGGAGGCCGTCCTCGACCTCGCCTCCCAGATGGCCGACGAGGACCGCAACGACATCCGCATCGAGGCCGCGCTGGCCAAGCTGTACGGCAGCGAGCTGGCCTGGCGGATGGCGGACGAGCTGGTGCAGATCCGCGGCGGGCGCGGCTTCGAGACCGCCGCCTCGCTGGCCGCCCGCGGCGAACGGGCCGTCCCGGCCGAGCAGATGCTGCGCGACATGCGCATCAACCGGATCTTCGAGGGCTCCACCGAGATCATGCACCTGCTGATCGCCCGGGAGGCCGTCGACGCCCATCTGTCCGTCGCCGGCGATCTGATCGACCCCGACAAGTCGTTCGCGGAGAAGCGCCGAGCGGTCGCCAAGGCCGGCGGCTTCTACGCCCGCTGGCTGCCCGGCCTGGTCACCGGCCCCGGCCAGCTGCCCCGCGCGTACGCCGAGTTCAACCCGGCCGGCCACCGCGACCTCTCCGGCCATCTGCGCTACGTCGAGCGCTCCGCCCGTAAGCTCGCCCGCTCCACCTTCTACGCCATGTCGCGCTGGCAGGGCCGGATGGAGACCAAACAGGGCTTCCTCGGCCGCATCGTGGACATCGGCGCCGAGCTGTTCGCGATGAGCGCCGCCTGCGTGCGGGCCGAGAAGCTGCGCGGCGAGGGCGACCACGGCACGGAGGCGTACCAACTCGCGGACGTCTTCTGCCGACAGGCCCGGATCCGCGCGGACGAGCTGTTCGCACGACTGTGGACCAACACCGACGACCTCGACCGCACGATCGTCGCCGGTGTGATGTCCGGCTCCTACGGGTGGCTGGAGGAGGGCGTCCTCGACCCCAGCGACGACGGCCCCTGGATCGCCGACGCCACCCCCGGCCCGTCTCGAAAGGACAACGTGCACCGCCCCTTCCGCTGAGCGCGCCCCCCTTTTCAGGGCTCGGTTCGCCTCCGGGCGCTGTGAGCGGCTGCCGACACTCGACCGTGCGCCCCCTTTTTTTGAGGGCTCGGTTCGCCTCCGGGCGCTCTCAGCGACTGCCGACACTCGACCGTGCTCGCCTGCTCGTTCCTCACAGGCTCCGCGCGCTCTCCCTTTCGGCAGCCGCGCGCCCTTCGGCTCACTCGCCGGTCCGTACGTGGCCGGAGTACGCGCGGGGCCGTGGGGCGGGCCCCACGGGCCGAACGCGCGCGGGGCCCATGAGGCCGGCCCCACGGGGCCGGATCGCGTACGCGGTCGCAGGGCCTCGGCTCATTCGCCGGTGCGTGCGGGGCCGGTCGCCGGACTCTCGGCGGCCGGTCCGACAACGCGGACCCCGGGGGTGCCCTTGCTCGAGCCACCAGCGCGACCGGACACAATGGGGGGATGACGGACTCCCTGGCTGACCCGCACCTCCGCTTCCCGGCGGCCACCGCCGCCGACGGAGCCCCCCGCGACATCGTGATCCTGGGCTCCACCGGATCGATCGGCACCCAGGCCATCGACGTGGTGCTGCGCAACCCCGACCGCTTCCGCGTGACCGCACTCTCCGCCGCCGGCGGCCGGGTCGAGCTGCTCGCGGAGCAGGCCCGCAAGCTTCGGGTGGGCACCGTCGCGGTCTCCCAGGCGGACAAGGTGCCCGCGCTGCGGGAGGCACTGGCCGCCGCGTACGGGCCCGGCGAGCCGCTGCCCGAGATCCTGGCCGGGCCCGACGCCGCCACCGAGCTGGCCGCCTCCCCGTGCCACTCCGTGCTCAACGGCATCACCGGCTCCATCGGCCTTGCCCCCACTCTGGCCGCCCTGGAGGCGGGCCGGGTGCTGGTGCTGGCCAACAAGGAGTCGCTGATCGTCGGTGGGCCGCTGGTCAAGGCGGTCGCCAAGCCCGGCCAGATCGTGCCGGTCGACTCCGAGCACTCCGCGCTCTTCCAGGCGCTGCTGGGCGGCACCCGCCAGGAGGTCCGCAAGCTGGTGGTCACCGCCTCCGGCGGCCCCTTCAGAGGCCGGTCGAAGCACGAGCTGACCCAGGTCACCCCCGAGCAGGCGCTGGCACACCCCACCTGGGCCATGGGCCCGGTCGTCACGATCAACTCCGCGACGCTGGTCAACAAGGGCCTGGAGGTGATCGAGGCGCACCTGCTCTTCGACATCCCCTTCGACCGCATCGAGGTCGTCGTCCACCCGCAGTCCTACATCCACTCGATGGTCGAGTTCACCGACGGCTCCACGCTCGCCCAGGTGAGCCCGCCCGACATGCGGATGCCGATCGCGCTGGGTCTCGGCTGGCCGGAGCGGGTCCCGGACGCGGCCCCCGGCTGCGACTGGACCAAGGCCGCCAGCTGGGAGTTCTTCCCGCTCGACGACGAGGCGTTCCCCTCGGTCAAGCTGGCCCGGCACGTCGGCACCCTGGGCGGGACCGCGCCGGCCGTCTTCAACGCCGCGAACGAGGAGTGTGTCGACGCGTTCCTGGCGCGCAAGCTGCCCTTCAATGGCATTGTCGATACGGTCGCGGAAGTGGTGGCCGAGGGCTTGGCATCCGGAGTCGTGAAAATGAGCCAAGGCGGAGCGAGCGGGACACCCGCCGCGGGAACCCGGCTGACCGTCGCGGACGTCCTGGAAGCGGAGACGTGGGCCCGCGCCCGCGCCCGTGAACTGGCCGCTCGTGCGGCGAAGGCCACGTCGACCCCGGAGGCTCGCGTATGACGGCACTGATGACCGTCCTCGGCATAGTCGTATTCGTCCTCGGACTCCTGTTCTCCATCGCCTGGCACGAGCTCGGCCACCTCTCCACGGCCAAGCTCTTCGGCATCCGGGTGCCGCAGTACATGGTCGGCTTCGGGCCGACGATCTTCTCCCGGCGGAAGGGCGAGACGGAGTACGGGATCAAGGCCATCCCGCTCGGCGGCTACATCCGCATGATCGGGATGTTCCCGCCCGGTGACGACGGCAAGATCGTCGCGCGCTCCACCTCGCCGTGGCGCGGCATGATCGAGGACGCCAGGTCGGCCGCCTACGAGGAGCTCAAGCCCGGCGACGAGACGCGGCTGTTCTACACGCGCAAGCCGTGGAAGCGCGTCATCGTGATGTTCGCCGGTCCCTTCATGAACCTGGTCCTGGCCGTCGTGATCTTCCTCGGCGTGATGATGACCTTCGGGATCAACACGCAGACGACCACGGTCGGCTCGGTCAACAAGTGCGTGGTCGCGGCCTCCGCCAAGGACACCGACAAGTGCCCCGCGGGCGCCAAGGACTCCCCGGCCAAGGCCGCCGGCCTGCGCGCCGGCGACAAGATCGTCGCCTTCAACGGGCACCCGACCCCCGACTGGTCCACCCTCCAGCAGAACATCCGCAAGACCATCGGCCCGGCCACGATCACCGTCGAGCGCGACGGCGAGCGCAAGGAACTGCACGCCAACCTCATCCAGAACGAGGTGGCCGAGACCGACGGCAAGGGCGGCTACGTCGAGGGCAGCTACGTCAAGGCCGGCTTCCTCGGCTTCGCCCCGGCCAACGGCGTCGTCAAGCAGTCCTTCGGCGAGTCCGTCGACCGCATGGGCACCATGGTCGAGGACGGCGTCGACTCGCTGATCTCGCTCCCCTCCAAGGTCCCCGACCTCTGGGACGCGGCCTTCGGCGGCGGGGAGCGCAAGGCGGACTCCCCGATGGGCGTCGTCGGCGCGGCACGGGTCGGCGGCGAGATCCCACAGCTGGACATCCCGGCCTCCCAGCAGGTCGCGATGATGCTCTTCCTGCTGGCGGGCTTCAACCTCTCCCTCTTCCTGTTCAACATGCTGCCGCTGCTGCCGCTGGACGGCGGGCACATCGCGGGCGCGGTGTGGGAGTCGATCCGCCGGCATGTGGCACGGCTGGTGCGGCGGCCCGACCCGGGACCCTTCGACGTGGCCAAGCTCATGCCGGTCGCCTACGTCGTCGCCGGGATCTTCATCTGCTTCACCCTCCTGGTGCTGATAGCGGATGTGGTGAATCCGGTACGGATCAGCTGAGCACGCGCCCTTCACCGGAAGGACGTACGGCGGTCGGGCGGCCTGCACGCCCGGCCGCCGACGTGTGTCCGGGGGCGGGGGCGCGATGTGCTCGGCGGTCTGGCGGTGCCGTAACCTCGAAGCCTGGAGCCCGCCGATCTCGGGACCTTGATCCATACCTTGGGGTTGCCGCAACATGACCGCGATTTCGCTCGGAATGCCTTCCGTACCGACCAAGCTCGCCGACCGCCGTGTGAGCCGCAAGATCCAGGTCGGGTCGGTGGCCGTGGGTGGCGACGCGCCGGTGTCGGTGCAGTCCATGACGACGACGGTCACGGCGGACATCGGTGCGACGTTGCAGCAGATCGCGGAGCTGACGGCCTCGGGTTGTCAGATCGTGCGGGTGGCCTGCCCCTCGCAGGATGACGCGGACGCGTTGCCGGTGATCGCGAGGAAGTCGCAGATCCCGGTGATCGCGGGCGGTGGCCTTCGGTGCCCTGCTCTCGGAGGGCATCGGCGACACCATCCGGGTCTCCCTCTCCGCCCCGCCGGCGGAGGAGGTCAAGGTCGGCATCCAGATCCTGGAGTCGCTCAACCTGCGCCAGCGTCGACTGGAGATCGTCTCCTGCCCCTCCTGCGGCCGCGCCCAGGTGGATGTCTACAAGCTGGCGGATCAGGTGACCGCGGGTCTTGAGGGGATGGAGGTGCCGTTGCGGGTGGCGGTGATGGGCTGTGTCGTGAACGGTCCCGGCGAGGCTCGGGAGGCCGACCTCGGTGTGGCCTCGGGCAACGGCAAGGGGCAGATCTTCGTGAAGGGCGAGGTGATCAAGACGGTACCCGAGTCGAAGATCGTCGAGACCCTCATCGAAGAGGCCATGAAGCTCGCCGAGCAGATGGAGCAGGACGGCACCCCCTCGGGCGAGCCCCAGGTCTCCGTAGCCGGCTGAACGCCAGAGCCACCCACCCGACGGAAGTCAGCGGGAACCAGGGCAGGCATCCGCCCCTCTTCCCAAAGCCGGAAGACGCAGCGGGCGAGACCGTCAGACGACGGACGGCAGCAGGGCCCAGGGCAGCCTCTCCCCTCCTCGGCCAGCCGGGAGACGGCGGGAGGGGGCGGGGCCGCAGGGGCAGGGAGGTCCGGGACGCTTCCGTATATTTGTGGGCAAAGAGCGAGAGCGCCGCGTGTTGGGTTACTTGCCCGTAAATATACGGTCCCGGACCCCTGGCCCGGAGGCCCCGTCCCCGGCCCCCACACACAGCCCCGGCCCCGCACACACGGCTCCGCGAACGTCCCATACGCGCCGGACACCCGCGCAAACGCCCGAGGTACAGTTCGTGAGATCGAGTCCCCCGGCCCCCGTGGCCCCGCAACGGTGAGGCAGACCGACACGTGCTGACGACCACCACCAGGGTGCTGGAGCCCGGCGAGCTCGACGCCGCGCTCGCGGTCCTCGACCGCGACCCGGTCTCCAACGCCTTCGTGACCGCCCGCGTCCAGGCGGCCGGCCTCGACCCGTGGCGGCTCGGCGGCGAGATGTGGGGCTGGTACAGCGGCGGCCGACTGGAATCACTCTGCTACGCCGGCGCCAACCTCGTCCCCATCTGCGCCACCTCCGAGGCCGTGCACGCCTTCGCGGAGCGCGCCCGCCGCTCCGGCCGGCGCTGCTCCTCCATCGTCGGCCCCGCCGAGGCCACCGCCGAGCTGTGGTCGCTGCTCGAGCCGAGCTGGGGCCCCGCCCGCGAGGTCCGCTCCCACCAGCCGCTGATGGTCACCACCTCGATGCCCGCCGATGTCGCCCCCGACCCCCTGGTGCGCCGCATCCGCAAGGACGAGATGGACCTGATCATGCCGGCGTGCGTGGCCATGTTCACCGAGGAGGTCGGGGTCTCCCCGCTCGCCGGCGACGGCGGGCTGCTCTACCAGGCGCGGGTCGCCGAACTGGTCGGCGCCGGCCGCTCCTTCGCCCGGGTGGAGAACGGCCAGGTCGTGTTCAAGGCCGAGATCGGCGCCGCCACCCCTCAGGCGTGCCAGATCCAGGGTGTGTGGGTGGCCCCCGAGTACCGCGGCCGCGGGCTGTCGGAGATCGGCATGGCGGCGGTCCTCGGCTACGCGCTGCGCGAGGTGGCCCCGGTCGTCAGCCTGTACGTCAACGACTTCAACACCGCCGCCCGCGCCGCCTACCGCCGCGTCGGCTTCGCGGAGGTCGGGGCGTTCATGAGCGTGCTCTTCTGAGCACCCGCGCCTGCTCCCCCGTCCTCGCCCCGTCGTCACCACCCCCGTGCCCCCGTCCTGACCCCGGTCCACCCCCGGCGCGCTGTTCCGATCCGCGGCCGCCCGCGGCCCAGTAGGGTGCCGCCATGGATGACGTCGTCGTCGGGCCACTCGATCTCGCCGCACGGGTGGACGACGCCCTCGCCGTGCAGGCGCTCGCCTTCGGCCTCACCGAGGAGGAGGTCGGCGTACGACGCCACATCGTGCTGCGCCATCTCACGAGCCCCGGGGCGCGCGCACTGGGCGCCACCACCGCCACCGGTCGCCTCGTCGGCTTCGTGTACGGCATGCCCAACGATCGCACGCACTGGTGGTCCACGGTCGTCGAACCGTATCTGCGCGCCACCGGATACGAGGACTGGCTGAACGACTCGTTCGTGATCACCGAGCTGCATGTGCACCCGGCGTACCAGAACCGGGGGATCGGCCGGTCCCTCATCACGACGATCACCGACGGCGCCGGCGAGCCGCGCTCCATCCTCTCGGCGATCGACACGGAGTCACCGGCGCGCGCCCTGTATCGGAGCCTCGGCTACCGGGACCTCGCGCGCGCGGTGGTCTTCCCCAGCGCGCCCAGCCCCTACGCGGTGATGGGAGCCTGGCTGCCGCTGTACCGCCGCCCCTAGGGGGCACCACCGACCCGAGGCCGTTCAGCCGGCAGGCACGGCCGGTTCGGCGGGACACAACCCGTTTCCCGGATGCCGACCGCCGGAGCTAACCTCTCGCACATCCCGTCGTACGAGCGCACAGCGCCACCAGCCACGCCGCAGGAGAAGATCATGGTCCACGTCCAGCGCATGTCCAGGATGATGCTGAAGACGCTGCGGGACGATCCGGCCGACGCCGAGACCGCCAGTCACAAGCTGCTGGTGCGCGCCGGCTACGTGCGTCGCTCCTCCGCGGGCGTGTGGACCTGGCTGCCGCTCGGCAAGAAGGTGCTGGAGAACGTCTCCCGTGTGGTGCGCGAGGAGATGGACGCGATCGGCGCCCAGGAGGTGCTGCTGCCGGCGCTGCTGCCGCGTGAGGCGTACGAGGCGAGCGGCCGTTGGGACGAGTACGGCGACCTGCTCTTCCGGCTCAAGGACCGCAAGGGCGCCGACTATCTGCTCGGCCCCACCCACGAGGAGATCTTCACCCAGACGGTCAAGGACCAGTGCACGTCCTACAAGGACCTGCCGGTGATCCTCTACCAGATCCAGACGAAGTACCGGGACGAGGCGCGGCCGCGCTCCGGAGTGCTGCGCGGACGCGAGTTCCAGATGAAGGACTCGTACTCCTTCGACACCGACGACGCGGGGCTGGCCGAGTCGTACCGGCTGCACCGCGAGGCATACCAGCGGATCTTCGCCCGGCTGGGCCTCGACTACCGCGTCGTCTCGGCGGTCTCGGGCGCGATGGGCGGCTCGGCGTCGGAGGAGTTCCTGGCCCCGGCCGCGGCCGGCGAGGACACCTTCGTCGACTGCCCGAACTGCGAGTACGCCGCCAACACGGAGGCCGTGACGGTCACCGTGCCGCCGGTCGAGGGCGTGGAGCACGGCCCGGTCGAGGAGCTGGACACCCCGGACACCCCGACCATCGAGACCCTCGCCGAGCACCTGGGCGTCCCCGCCTCGGCCACCCTCAAGAACCTCCTGGTCAAGGTCGACGGAGAGATCACCGCGGTGGGCGTGCCCGGGGACCGCGAGGTCGACCTCGGCAAGCTGGCCGAGCATCTGGCGCCCGCGGTGGTGGAACTGGTCACCGCCGAGGACTTCACCGACCGGCCCGACCTCGTCCGGGGCTACGTCGGTCCGCAGGGCATGGCCGGCACCGCCTTCCGCTACCTCGCCGATCCGCGCGTCGCCCCCGGCACCGCCTGGGTGACCGGCGCCAACAAGCCCGACACGCACGCCAGGAACGTCGTCTGCGGCCGGGACTTCCAGGTCGACCGGTACCTGGACGTCGTCGTGGTCGAGCCCGGCGACCCCTGCCCGAACTGCGGCGCCGGCATCGCGCTCGACCGGGCGATCGAGATCGGCCACATCTTCCAGCTCGGCCGCAAGTACACCGACACCTTCCAGCTCGACGTCCTGGGCCAGGAGGGCAAGCCGGTCCGCGTCACCATGGGCTCCTACGGCATCGGCGTCTCCCGCGCGGTGGCCGCCCTGGCCGAGCAGACCCACGACGAGGCCGGTCTGTGCTGGCCGCGGGAGGTGGCCCCGGCCGACGTGCACATCGTGGCCGCGGGCAAGGCACTGCAGACCGAACTCGCCCTGGACATCGCCGAGAGGCTCGGCGCGGCCGGAGTACGGGTCATGGTCGACGACCGCGCGGGCGTCTCTCCCGGGGTCAAGTTCACCGACGCCGAGCTCATCGGCGTGCCCACCATCCTCATCGTGGGCCGGGGCGCCAAGGACGGCCTCGTCGAGCTCAAGGACCGCCGCACCGGCGAGCGTCAGGACCTCCCGGTCGAGGAGGCCGTCGGCCGACTCACGGCCTGAATCCCGCCCCGCCGGCCATCCGCGCGGCCAGACACCGTCCAGGCGGGCCGCCGTACGGACGGAGCCTGCCGCGCGGGCGGCGCTTCCGCGGCGCCCCGCGGGGCCGGCGCTTCCGCGGTGCCGGCGCTTCCGCGGTGCCCCGCGCGGCGGGCGGCTACAGCCAGCCCGCGAACTCCAGGAGCAGCTCGCCGCGCCGACGCTCGCCGGCGGCCATCGCACGGAGCCCCTCCTCGACCGCGCGGTAGAGGGCCCAGCCGCGGAGGCGGTCGCGGTCGACGTCCAGGGAGTCGGCGAGCCGGGTGACGCGGCGTCGGGTGGCGGACGCGGGGCCGGAGCCCGCGGCCAGGTCCTCGTAGCGGTCGAGCACCAGCCGCGCGAGGTCGTAGGCGTGCTCGCCGACCACCGGCTTCGGGCCGACCGCGAGCCAGGGCGCCCGCTCGCCGGCGAGCACCTTGGCCTGTCGGAAGTCGCCGTGCAGCAGCACCTGTTCGGGCGCGGACGCGGCCAACTCGGCGCGCAGCGACAGGGCCTCCTCCAGAAGTGACCCGGCGTCGGCGGCCGAACCCCGCGCCTCCAGGGCGCGCAGCGCGTCCGCGTCCGCCTCCGTCCGCTCGACGAGCGTGGAGAACGGATGGTCGTCGGCCGGCGGCACCCACAGCCGCCGCACCGTGCCGGCCGCCTCCAGCATCGCCTTGGCCTCCGCCAGCGAACGCAGCGTCACGGAGGCGCGCAGCCGCTCCAGCAGCAGCGCGCCGGACTCGGCGTCGGCGCGCAGCAGGCGTACCGCGCCCCAGCCGTCCCAGTGCTCCAGGGCCGCCGCCTCGTGCCGCGCCGCGGGCCCCGGCACCGGGAACTTCAGCGCCGCGGGGGTGCCGTCGGCCTGCCGTACGAGTGCGACCAGGCTGCCCAGGCCGCCCGGGACCTGGACCCGCTCCAGCGTCAGCTCCCAGTCCGCCAGCTGTCGTTCGACGGCGTCGGGCAGCGCGTCCAGCCAGGCCCGCACCGGGCCCTCGGAGATGTCGCTCAGCGCATTCAGCAGCCGCTGCGGCGGCGTGATGGGGGCCGTGTCCCGGCCCCCGGGCTGCGGTGCTGCTGCCATTCCTGAGCAGTCCCCTTCATCTTCATCGTCGTCTTCGTCGTCGGTCATTCAGCTGTCGGTCGTCGGCTCCCCGGCGCCTGACGGGCGACCGGCGGGGCCGGGGGCGTCCCGGCGTGCGCCGCGGTCGTTCAGCGGGCGTCGGCCTTGGGGCGCGCCGGCGTGGCCGGGCCCTTCGACGCGGTGCGCTCCGCCAGCCCAGGGAAGGCTACGCCGCCGCCGCGCCAGCGAACCGAGCGGACCGCCGCTTCGCGCAGCGCGCCCGCCGCCTCGCGTCGCAGCGCGCCGTCCGCGGCCCGCACGAGGTCCGCGTACGCGCCCGCCACCCGCTGCTCCAGCTCCGCCGCGAACCGCACCGCCGCCGCCGCGTCCGGCACCGGGAAGGGCAGCGCGTACGCGGCCGCGGCGCTGACCGGGGTGGCGCCCAGCTTCCGTACGGTGCGCTCCAGCGCGTCCCGCCGCGCCCGGTGGGCCGCGTACCCCTCGCGCGCCTCGTCGAGCCGGTCGTCGTCGATCCGGCCGCCCACGACGCCGTAGCCGTAGACCGCCGCGTGCTCGGCCGCCAGTGCGGCCTGTACGGCCTTCAGCGCGGCCGCGCGCGTCGTACGCCCAGCGTTCGCCGGGACCCCTCCGACGGTCATCTCAGCGTCCCCTCTTTGACGGTCCGGCCCACGGCCGACTGCTCTACGACGCCACGGCACCCGGGGCCCCGGCCCAGCACGCCCCGGACCGTCCGCCGGCCCGCGCGGCAGCCGGCCGTCCGGTCGACGGCCGTCCGGCTGACGGCTGTTCGGTCGACCGCGACCGGGCGTGCGGTGGCCCGGCCCGCGGCGGCGGCAAGGCCGGTCGCCGCGGGCCCGCCCCGCCGCGACCCGGCCGGCGGTGCCGGCCGGGTCTCGTACGTCGGCCGCCGCATCAGTCGTCCTTCGAGAGGAGGAAGGCGTGGGCGGCGCCGCAGGCGGCCACGGAGGCCAGCAGACGGGCGAGTTCGCCGGGCGCGTCGACGAGGGCGCGGGTGCGCTCGTCCGCGGTGAGCCGCTCGGCGCGCGCCAGCTCGGTCAGGGCGGCGCGGCCGTCCTGCGGCACCTCGGGCGCGGCGGCCGGCTTCCGCCCGGCGCCCGCCCGCGCGGAGGGAGAGCCGGGTGCGGGGGAGGCGGCATCCGGCCGCGCGGCGAAGGCCGCCACATGGCGTGCGGTCTCCTCGCGCAGCGGGCGCAGCCGCTCCGCGAGGGTGGGGTGCGCCTTGGCGGTCGCGTCATAGCGGGCGAGCAGCGCGGCCGAGCCGCGGTGGGCGCGCTCGCGCAGCCGGGTGGCGGCCGGGCTCTCGCCGGGCGCGTCGTCGGAGCGGGCCGGCGTCTCGGAGCAGCCCGCCAGCAGTGCGGCGGCGCCGGTCGCGCCGCCGACCAGCAGCAGGTGTCGTCTGCGCGGGCCCACAGGGTCCCGCTGATGCGTCGTGAGCCCCACGTTCCTCATTCCCGGCGTTCCCAGTGTGTTCGTTTCTCGGCGTACTCGGCGTACTCGGCGTACTCGGTGCGATCTCGGTGTTTCCCGACTTCCCGGTGCGTTTCCGGCGGTTCTCAGCGTCTTCCCAGCGTCCGGCGGGGTGCCGGTGTGCTCGGTGACTCCGGTACCGAGCACGGCTCTTCCCGGCTCGTCCGGGTCTCGCCCGCTCCTCCCGGATCGCCCCGGGCCCTCGCCGGTCCCTCCCGCGCGGTCGGCCGCCCGGGTGTCTCCGGCGCGGAACACGGGCGCTCCAGTGCGATGATCACCGCAGGTGAGCGTACCCAGCACCGAAGCGCCCGCTGTGGCGCCCCCGCCGCAACCGCCCGCGACCCGCCGCGAGCAGCCGAATCGCGCCGCCCGGTGACCGGATCGCGCGGTCAACCGTCGGCCGTGCCGACGGCCTGACGGGCCGCCGGGCCCACCCGTACGCAGCCGAATCGTCAGTCCGGTGCCGGAGCGGATAGGCTTTGACCCGACACGCGACCTTCCCACAACAGCACACGCGGCCGAGGAGTCACCCGGATGAGCACCACCCAGAGCGAGAGGCTGCGCGGACTGCTGGAACCGCTGGTCGTCGCGCGAGACCTGGATCTGGAAGAGGTCGAGGTGACGCCGGCGGGCAAGCGGCGGGTGCTGCGGATCGTGGTGGATTCGGACGCCGGTGTGCAGCTGGACGAGTGTGCCGAGCTGAGCCGTGAGGTCTCCCAGGCTCTCGACGAGAGCGACGCCATGGGCGGCGCCCCGTACACCCTCGAGGTCACCTCTCCCGGTGCCGACCGCCCGCTGACCGAGCGGCGGCACTACCGCCGCGCCACCGGTCGGCTGATCAAGGCGCAGCTGGTGGAGGGCGGCGAGCTGGTCGCGCGTGTCATCTCCGTGGACGACGAGGGCGTGGACCTCGAAGTGCCCGGCGTGAAGGGGCGCAAGCCCACCGCCCGCAGGCTGGCCTTCGCCGAGATCGCCAAGGCCCGGGTGGAGATCGAGTTCAACCGCAAGCCGGCCGCCGCCTCCGCGAGCGAGCCCGTGGACGCGGACGCCGACGAGGACCTGGACGCCGACGCGGACCAGGCTGCCGCCGGCGAGAACGACGAGAGCAAGGAGGAGGCGTAGCCGTGGACATCGATATGAGTGCCCTGCGGGGTCTGGTACGGGAGAAGGAGATCTCGTTCGACCTGCTGGTCGAGGCGATCGAGTCGGCCCTCCTCATCGCCTACCACCGCACCGAGGGAAGCCGTCGGCGGGCCCGCGTGGTGCTGGACCGCGAAACCGGCCACGTCACGGTGTGGGCGAAGGAGAACCCGGAGGACCTCGAGGACCTGCCGGAGGGCGAGGAGCCGCGAGAGTTCGACGACACCCCGTCGGGGTTCGGTCGGATCGCCGCGACGACCGCGAAGCAGGTCATCCTGCAGCGGCTGCGGGACGCCGAGGAGGAGATCACCTTCGGCGAGTACGCGGGCCGTGAGGGCGATGTCGTCTCCGGCATCGTGCAGCAGGGCAAGGACCCGAAGAACGTCCTGGTCGACATCGGCAAGCTGGAGGCCATCCTGCCGGTGCAGGAGCAGGTCCCCGGCGAGGACTACGCCCACGGCACGCGGCTGCGGACGTACGTCGTTCGGGTGGTCAAGGGCGTGCGCGGTCCGTCGGTGACCCTGTCGCGCACCCACCCCAACCTGGTGAAGAAGCTCTTCGCCCTGGAGGTGCCGGAGATCGCGGACGGCTCGGTGGAGATCGCCGCCATCGCCCGCGAGGCCGGCCACCGGACCAAGATCGCGGTGCGTTCCACCCGCTCCGGCCTCAACGCCAAGGGCGCCTGCATCGGCCCCATGGGCGGCCGGGTGCGCAACGTCATGGCCGAGCTGCACGGCGAGAAGATCGACATCGTCGACTGGTCGGACGACCCGGCCGAGCTGGTGGCCAACGCGCTGTCTCCGGCCCGAGTGAGTAAGGTCGAGGTCGTGGACCTGGCCGCGCGCTCCGCGCGGGTGACCGTCCCCGACTACCAGCTGTCGCTGGCCATCGGCAAGGAGGGGCAGAACGCCCGACTCGCCGCGCGACTGACCGGCTGGCGCATCGACATCCGCCCGGACACCGAGCAGCAGCCGGCCGGGCAGGACTGACACGCCGGACGGGCCGGTGTCGGAACGGAGGGTCGCGAGGCCGTCGTCCCGGCACCGGCCCGGTCCCGTTCCGCTCGCCGAGCGGTACGGGAACGGTTCGCGGGCCGGGGGCCGGCTCGCGCGGCGCGCGGGAGCCGGTTCCGCGCGTCGCACCGTCGACGGCGCCCGCGCTACCCGTTTGGGTGAAGACCACACGGGGCAACAGCCGGGCACCGGACCGCACGGCCCCGCCCGGACGAGTGGCCGGTTTCCACCGCCGCCCCCCGCCGTGGGGGTGGCCGGATCCCCACCGTCGCGCGCGGTGGCCGGTTTCCGGCCATGGCGCCGGAAAACCACTCGACAATCAGTTGCGAACGAGTAACCGTTCGATCACTGCCCCGATGGGGTGAGGTCGGCGCGGGGAGGTAGACTTAAACAGTGTCTGGCCGGACGCGCGTCCGCGCATGCCCTGAGCGAACCTGTGTGGGATGCCGGGAGCGAGCGGTCAAGGGCGATCTGCTGCGGACCGTGGTGATCGAGGACGCCTGTGTCCCCGACCGGCGCGGTACGCTGCCCGGCCGGGGTGCCTATGTGCATCCCGCACTGGTCTGCCTCGATCTGGCGGTCCGCCGCCGGGCACTGCCTCGGGCCTTCAGGGGGCCGGGGCCGCTCGACACCACGGCCTTGCGCCGGTACATCGAGCAGTCTGCGCGAGCAGAGCAGGCAACACCGTAAGAAGCAGGAAGAAGAACGGCACGGCACACCGTGCGGTCAGGTACCTCGCGAGTCGGAAGTAGGTCGAGATTGCGATGAGCACTCGATGAGTACGCGATGAGTACGCCCATGAAGTAGCGACGGTCCGGCGGACGACCACCCCGGACCTAGAAGGAGCGAAGTGGCTAAGGTCCGGGTATACGAACTCGCCAAGGAGTTCGGAGTTGAGAGCAAGGTCGTCATGGCCAAGCTCCAAGAACTTGGCGAATTCGTCCGTTCGGCGTCTTCGACGATCGAAGCGCCGGTTGTTCGCAAGTTGACTGACGCTTTCCAGGGCGGCTCCGGCCGATCCGCTGGTAAGCCCTCGGCGCCGCGTAAGGCCGCGCCGGCCAAGCCCACCCCCTCGCCTTCGGCGGCCGCCCCGGCCCCGACGGCCCGTCCGGCTGCCCCCAAGCCCCCGACGCCCGGCCCGCGGCCGGTCGCGCCCGAGGCTCCGGCGGCCCCCAAGATCGCCCAGGCCCCCACCCCGGGCCCGCGTCCGACGCCCGGCCCCAAGGCTCCGGTGCCCGGTCCCAAGCCCGGCCCGGCCGCGCCCGCGGCTCCGGCCCCGGCGCAGCCCGAGTTCACCGCGCCCCCGGCGCCCGCGGCCCCCAAGCCGGCCGGCGCCAAGCCCGGTGGTCCCGGCAAGCCCGGTGCCGCTCCCGGCCCGCGCCCCGGCGCCCGTCCGGGTGGCCCCGGCCAGGGCCGTGACCAGGGCCCCGGCGGCCGTTCCGGCGCGCCGCGCCCCGGTGGCGCCCGTCCGGCCGGCCCGCGTCCGGGCAACAACCCCTTCACCTCCGGTGGCTCCACCGGCATGGCGCGCCCGCAGGCGCCCCGGCCGGGTGGCGCTCCGCGTCCGGGTGCCCCCGGTGCGCCCGGTGGCCCGCGCCCGCAGGGTGCCGGCCAGGGCGGTCACCCCGGTGCCGGACGTCCGTCCGGTCCTGGTGGCCCCCGTCCCACCCCGGGCGCCATGCCGCGTCCGCAGGGTGCCCAGGGCGGCGGCCCGCGTCCCGGCGGCGGCCCCGGCGGCCCGCGCCCGAACCCGGGCATGATGCCGCAGCGTCCGGCTGCCGGCCCGCGTCCCGGCCCCGGTGCCGGCGGTCGCGGTCCCGGCGGTGCCGGTCGTCCCGGCGGCGGCGGGGGCGGTCGTCCCGGCTTCGCCGGTCGTCCCGGCGGCGGTGGCGGCGGTGGCCGTCCCGGTGGTGGCGGCGGCTTCGCCGGTCGTCCCGGCGGCGGTGCCGGCGGTGGCGGCGGCTTCGGTGGCGGCGGTGGCCGTCCCGGCGGCTTCGCCGGTCGTCCCGGCGGCCCGGGTGCCCGTGGTGGCACGCAGGGCGCCTTCGGCCGCCCTGGCGGTCCGGCGCGTCGTGGCCGCAAGTCGAAGCGTCAGCGGCGCCAGGAGTACGAGGCCATGCAGGCCCCGTCCATCGGCGGCGTGATGCTGCCGCGCGGCAACGGCCAGACGGTCCGGCTGTCGCGGGGTGCCTCCCTCACCGACTTCGCGGAGAAGATCAACGCCAACCCGGCGTCGCTCGTCCAGGTCATGTTCAACCTGGGTGAGATGGTCACCGCGACCCAGTCGGTCTCCGACGAGACGCTGCAGCTGCTCGCCGACGAGATGAACTACAACATCGAGATCGTCAGCCCGGAGGAGGAGGACCGCGAGCTGCTCGAGTCCTTCGACATCGAGTTCGGCGAGAACGAGGGCGGCGACGAGGAGCTCATGCCGCGGCCGCCGGTGGTCACCGTCATGGGCCACGTCGACCACGGTAAGACCCGTCTGCTCGACGCCATCCGCAAGACCAACGTGGTGGCGGGCGAGGCCGGCGGCATCACCCAGCACATCGGCGCCTACCAGGTCTCCACCGGTGTCAACGGCGAAGAGCGCAAGATCACCTTCATCGACACCCCGGGTCACGAAGCGTTCACCGCCATGCGTGCCCGCGGTGCCAAGTCGACCGACATCGCGATCCTCGTGGTGGCGGCCAACGACGGTGTCATGCCGCAGACGGTCGAGGCCCTGAACCACGCCAAGGCGGCCGACGTGCCGATCGTGGTCGCGGTCAACAAGATCGACGTCGAGGGCGCGGACCCGACCAAGGTGCGCGGCCAGCTGACCGAGTACGGCCTGGTGGCCGAGGAGTACGGCGGCGACACCATGTTCGTCGACATCTCCGCCAAGCAGGGCCTGAACATCGACAGCCTGCTGGAGGCCGTGGTCCTCACCGCGGACGCCGCGCTCGACCTGCGCGCCAACCCGGAGCAGGACGCCCAGGGCATCGCGATCGAGGCCCACCTGGACCGCGGCCGCGGCGCCGTGGCCACCGTGCTGGTCCAGCGCGGCACCCTGCGGGTCGGCGACACCATGGTCGTCGGCGACGCGTACGGCCGTGTCCGCGCGATGCACGACGACACCGGCAACGCCATCGAGGAAGCCGGTCCGTCCACCCCGGTCCTGGTGCTCGGTCTGACCAACGTGCCGGGCGCGGGCGACAACTTCCTCGTCGTCGACGAGGACCGCACCGCCCGCCAGATCGCCGAGAAGCGCGCGGCGCGCGAGCGCAACGCGGCCTTCGCCAAGCGGACCCGCCGGGTCTCCCTGGAGGACCTGGACAAGGTGCTCAAGGCCGGCGAGGTGCAGCAGCTCAACCTCATCATCAAGGGCGACGCGTCCGGTTCGGTCGAGGCCCTGGAGTCCTCGCTGCTCCAGCTCGACGTCGGCGACGAGGTCGACCTGCGCGTCCTGCACCGCGGTGTGGGTGCGGTCACCGAGACCGACATCGACCTGGCGACGGGCTCCGACGCCATCGTCATCGGCTTCAACGTGCGCGCCGAGGGGCGTGCCACGCAGATGGCCGAGCGCGAGGGTGTGGATGTGCGCTACTACTCGGTCATCTACCAGGTGATCGAGGAGATCGAGGCGGCCCTGAAGGGCATGCTGAAGCCGGAGTACGAAGAGGTCGAGCTGGGCACGGCGGAGATCCGCGAGGTCTTCCGCTCGTCCAAGCTGGGCAACATCGCGGGTGTGCTCATCCGCTCCGGCGAGGTCAAGCGCAACACCAAGGCGCGCCTCATCCGCGACGGCAAGGTGGTCGCGGAGAACCTCAACATCGAGGGTCTGCGTCGCTTCAAGGACGATGTCACCGAGATCCGCGAGGGCTTCGAGGGCGGTATCAACCTCGGAAACTTCAACGACATCAAGGTCGACGACATCATCGCCACCTACGAGATGCGGGAGAAGCCGCGCGGCTGATCGCCTCATCGCGTAGCTGACACGCGGTAGACGGCCCGGGGCCGGTCGGCGGATTATTTCCGTCGATCGGCCCCGGCCGTTGCGTGTACGGTTCTGGTGTTCCCGTCGCCCGATGGCGGCGGAGTACGCAGGGCATACACACGAGGCCCCACGGGTGGCTTGACCCGTCTCATATGTACGTAGGGACGTTGTCCTTCGACATCCTTCTTGGCGACGTACGGTCGCTGAAGGAGAAGCGCTCCGTCGTCCGTCCGATCGTCGCCGAGCTCCAGCGCAAGTACGCGGTGAGTGCGGCGGAGGTCGGGGACCAGGACCTCTACCGCAGGGTCAGAATCGGCCTGGCGGTGGTCTCCGGGGACACGGGGCACCTCACGGACGTACTGGACCGTTGTGAGCGCTTCGTCGCCGCACGGCCGGAAGTGGAGCTGCTGTCCGTTCGGCGGCGGCTCCACGGCGACCATGACGACTGAGTGCGTCGCGGTCGCCGACTGTGCTGACCTGGAGGCTGTGACATCAGCGGCGCCGCCGCGGGCCCCCAGGCCCCAGCCGAGTAAAGATTGTGGAAGACAAGAAGGAGACGGACCAGTGGCCGACAACGCGCGGGCGAAGAAGCTGGCGGACCTCATCCGGGAGGTGGTCGCCCAGAAGCTGCAGCGTGGCATCAAGGACCCGCGCCTCGGCTCGCACGTGACCATCACGGACACCCGGGTCACCGGCGACCTGCGGGAGGCGACCGTCTTCTACACGGTCTACGGCGACGACGAGGAGCGGGCCAGCGCGGCCGCCGGCCTGGAGAGCGCCAAGGGCATCCTGCGCTCCGAGGTCGGACGGGCGGCCGGGGTGAAGTTCACCCCGACGCTGACGTTCGTGGCCGACGCGCTGCCGGACACCGCCCGCACCATCGACGACCTGCTGGCCAAGGCGAAGCAGTCCGACGCGCGGGTGCGCGAGGCGTCCTCGGGCGCCCGTTACGCCGGCGAAGCCGACCCGTACCGCAAGCCGGGCACGGACGACGAGGACGGCGCCGCCGCGGAATGAAGCGTGTCGACAAGCCCCACACGCCGGACGGCCTTGTCGTGGTCGACAAGCCGTCCGGCTTCACGTCGCATGACGTCGTCGCCAAGATGCGCGGCATCGCCCGCACCCGCCGGGTCGGCCACGCGGGCACGCTGGACCCGATGGCCACCGGCGTGCTCGTCATCGGCGTGGAGAAGGCCACCCGGCTGCTCGGTCACCTGGCGCTGACCGAGAAGGAGTACCGGGCCACCATCCGGCTCGGCCAGACCACCCTCACCGACGACGCGGAGGGCGAGATCACCGCGTCGACCGGGGCCATCGGGGTGGAGCTGTCCGCCGTCGAGGAGGGCATCGCCGCGCTGACCGGCGACATCCAGCAGGTGCCGTCCAAGGTGAGCGCCATCAAGATCGACGGCAAGCGGTCGTACGCACGGGTGCGCGAGGGCGAGGACTTCGACCTCCCGGCCCGCCCGGTGACCGTCTCCTCCTTCGTCCTGCACACGGACCGCCCGGCCACCGCCGAGGACGGCACCGACGTGCTGGATCTGGACGTCACCGTCGTCTGCTCCTCCGGCACCTACATCCGGGCGCTCGCCCGCGACCTGGGCGCGGCCCTCGGCGTCGGCGGTCACCTGACGGCGCTGCGCAGGACCCGCGTCGGCCCCTACAGCCTGGATACCGCCCGCACGCTGGAGCAGCACCAGGAGTCCCTGGAGATCATGCCGATCGCCGAGGCGGCGGCCGCGGCCTTCCCGCGCTGGGACGTGGACGCCGAACAGGCCCGCCTGCTCGGCAACGGCGTGCGGATCGCCACCGCCGGCCTGTCGCCGGCCGCCGCGGCCACCGACGGCCCCATCGCCGTCTTCGCCCCGGACGGCCGCTTCCTGGCCCTCATCGAGAACCACGGTGGCAAGGCGAAGAGCCTGGCCGTCTTCGCCTGAATCGAACCTTCGGGCTCCGGCCCCCAAGGCCACCCCGCCGGCCGGGCTGCCCCAGCCCGGCCGGCCCTCCTAGGGGGCGACCCGCCGGGGCCAGGTCACGCGACCCCGCCACGACAGCCACCGGACTCGGCGGGCTCAGGCCCACGATCCCGCCGGGACGGCGAGAGGCCCATCGAACGATTCCGGCGGTGCGGGACGCACCGGGGCCGTGTCGGGCTCTCGGCGGGCGTCAGCGGGGCCTTCTCGGTACCGGATCAGGCCCACGATCCCGCCGCGACGGCGAGAGGCCCATCGAACGATTTTGGCGGTGCCGAACACACCGCACCCGGCGGGTCACCGCGCACCAGGGTGCCGCCCACCAGGCCAGGCACCTTCAGCTATCACGCGCCACCCCGCGCAAGCGGCCCCGTGGGGCGGGCGGCGCCGCTGCCCCGTGCGTGCGCCGCCCGCCCCACGTCTCCTCACCCCCCACCTCCTCTTGCTTATCCATTCGGAGGGCGTGATTCACCCCTTCGGGCAGGCGCTCGGAGTGAATCACGGGGGTGGAAGGGGGCGCGTTCCAGCCACGTACTGTCCCGCTGATCATCCGCTGCCTACCGTCGGAGGACGCCGGAGGAGGAGGGCGCCCAGGAACGTCCGGGGACCTCCGGAGACGTCTGCGGACGGCTTGGTAGGGCGGCACGCGGTGCCGGGGGCGGGTGCCCGGGGCGGCGCCAGGGGGAGGTACGGCGGATGGTGGCGCGGCGGGCCGGGGCGGACCAGGCGTTGGTGCGCATCCGCGACCTGGCCGGGCGCCCGCGCGGCACAGGGTTCCTCGCCGACGCCCACGGCACCTTGGTGACCAGCCACGAGACCGTGGACGGGCTGGCGCGGCTGGTGCTGTACGCGCCGGGGGACCGCACCTTCCTGGTGGACGCGGAGGCGATCACCGCCCTTCCGGAGGCCGATCTGGCGCTGGTGCGGACCGAGGGGCTCGGGCTGCCGCCGCTGCCGGTGGCGGCGGCCGGCACGGTCGAGCCGGACGCGGCGGTGCGGCTGCGGGTGCGCGACTGGCTCACCGCGCGGGTGGTCGGTTCCGCCCCGGTGACGTACACCGCGACTGACCGATTCCATCTGCTCGGTACGGCGCTGGAGCTGACCCTGGAGACCGGCACCGCGCGGAGGCGGGGGCGCGGCCCGAGCGTCGACATGGAGCTGGGCGGGGAGGCGGCCGGCGGACCGGTGCTGGACGCGCGCACCGGGGCCGTGGTCGGCGTGGTCGGCACCGCCCTGCACGCGGGGCACCGCGCGGGCGGCTTCGCCATCCCGCTGCGCGCCGCCGCCGCGGCCGACCCGGACGGGCCGCTGGCCGCCCTGCTGGACCGGAACGCCGCGACCGTGCCCGCCTACGGTCGGGACCTCAACCTGGCGGGGGCGCTCCAGCTCACCGCCACCTCCGTCGGCTCGGCCGGCTGCCCGCGCGCCTGGCGGGCGCCGGGCGCCGCGGAGAGCCCGGTGGAGCGGCCCCGGACCCGAAGGGAGTTCGAGCGCTTCGCCCAGGGCGACGCGCTCGTCCTGGGGCTGGTCGGCGACGCGGGGACGGGCCGTACGACGGAGCTGGCGGCCCTGGCCGCCCGCCGCGCGCGGGGGCCCGAGCCGGCGCCCACGGTGTGGCTGCGCGGGGCGGACCTGAGGGCGGGGGACGGGAGCGTACGGGAGGCGGTGGCCCGCGCGCTCCGCGCGGCCGGCCGCGTCGTCACCGCCTCGGCCGGCCCGGCGGGCACCGTGGGCGATGCCTCGGCCGTCACCCCCGAGGACGTCGCCGGCCTCGCGCGCGCCGCCGGCCGACCGCTGTTCGTCCTGCTCGACGGCCCGGAGGAGATGCCGCCCCCGCTCGCCCACCGGCTCGCCGAGTGGACCGCGGCCACGGCCCGCTGGCTGCGCGAGACCGACGCCCGGCTGGTGGTGGCCTGCCGCCCTGAGCATTGGGAGCTGGCCGGGGCGCTCTTCCCCGACCATGCCCTCCACCGCCCGCGCCGCGCGGTGTCCGCCCCGCCCGACGCCCCCGCGCGGACGCTGCCCGACTGCGTACGACTGGGCGAGCTCTCGCCCCGCCAGGCGGAGCACCTCCGTGAGCGCTACGGTCTGCCGGCGGGCTCGCTCGCCGAGCGCGACGCCCGGCACCCTCTCGCCCTCCGCCTGCTCGCCGAGGTCCGCGCGGCGCTCCCAAAGACGCCCGAGGCGGAAGGCGACGGAAGCGGCGGAGGCGACGGGAGCGGCAGGAACGACGGCAGCGGCGACGGCGGCAGCGGCGACGGGAGCGGCACGGGCGACGGCGGAGCGCGCGACGGCGGAGCGGCGGAACGCCGCGCCGACGGCCGTACGGGGCGCGCCCCCGAACCGGAGGAGCCGCCCCCCGACCGCGGCGAGATCTTCGCCGCCTATCTCGACCTCGTCTGTCTGCGCGTCGCCGTCCGGCTCGCCGCCGCCGAGCGGCCGCCCCGACGCGGTACGGCCGTACGGCGGCTCGCCGCGCGCGTCGCCGGGCAGGTCCATGAGGCCGCCCGCCGCTGCCTGGGCCCCGGCCAGGGCGAGCTGGACCGCGACTCCTTCGAGGAGATCTTCCCCTGGCGCACCGGGTGGGCCTCGGCCGTGCTCTCCGAGGGGCTGCTCGTTCCGGCCGGCGGGGGCTACCGCTTCGCCCACGAGGAGTTCGCGGACTGGCTGGAGGGCCTCCATCTCGACCTCGACGCCGCCCTCTACGCGCTGGTCCACCGCTGGTACGACCCGGAGGTCATCGCCGCGCCGAGCCCCCGGAACGGATTCCGGCCCCAGCCGGAGGCGGAGTCGCCGGCCGGAGCCGGGACGGCTGCCGCCCCGGCGGGCGGGGGCTCGGGCGGCGGATCAGGGGGTGGATCGGACCCGGGGCCCGGTGCCCGGTCGGGCGGGGGAGCGCGGGGCCCGGTCGGCCCGGGGCGGCTGCCGTCCCGGCCGCCCTCGGCGCCGGTGAACGCGGAACACGTGCCGCCCCCGCCCGGTTCCGCCGCCGCGTCCGCGTGGCAGGAGGCGGTGGCGGGGGAGCCGGACGGCGCGGCGCGCGGGGGCGGCCGGGCGGGGCGCGCCGGCGGCTCCGGGCGCATCCCCGTGCCCCGGCATCGCATCGGCCCCGTCGTCCAGGCCCTGCTGCTGCTCGGCCGCCGCTCGGGCCCCGGCGCCCTGGTCCGCCGGCTGCGGGACCTGATCGACGCCCTGGACCATCTGGCGGCGTGCGTCCCGTCCCCGCCGGCGGACGCCTCATGGTGGGCCGCCCACCTGTTGGGGGAGGTCCTGCTGCGGGTCCCGGACGCGGGCGCGTACCGGGAGGTCCTGGAGCCGCTGGCGGACCGCATCACCCGACGCTCCATCGAGCAGGGCGGTTTCACCAGCGGTGCCCGTCCACCCGCGCCGCCCTCACCCGCGCCCACGCCGGGAACGGCGTCCGACACGCCGCGCGGAGCGCCGGCCGGCTCGCCCCCGGTCACTCCGGCCGGACCGCGGCCGGTCACTCCGGCCGGACCGCGGCCGGGCGCACCGCTCCGCCGGCCCCCCGAGTGGGCCGGTGCCGAGCCGTCCGGATACCCGCTCGACACGCCGGGATGGATCGGCCCCACCACCTGCCCCGGGGCCGTCGGCCGGCCGCTGGGCCCCGCCGGTGTCCGCCCGCCGGGCGGATACCGCGCCCCCGGTGGCCGGGGCGGCCCCCGCTCCCCGCACCCGCTCGGCGCGCTGGCCGAGTTCGGCCCGTGGTTCTGGCTGCGGCTGCCGCTGACCACCGCCGACCGCCTCGATCTGCTGCGCCGCCTGATCCCCGCGGACGCGCCGCCCGCGCCGGCGGGGAGCGGCACCGCGCGGGGCACCGCGGACCGCTTCCTGGGGGCCGTGGCGGGGCTGCTCCGGGCCGATCCGTCCGGTGTGCAGCCGCTGCTGTGCCGGTGGTTCACGGACGAGCGCCCGTTGGCGGTCTCGGCACCGCCGGACGAACTCGACCTGCGGCCCACCGTGGCGGCCGCGGCCCAGGCCCTGCTGCACACCCATCGCCTGCGGGCCGTCGACGACCTGGTGGAGGCGCTGGTCGAGTCGGCGCACCCGCGCGCCGACGAGCTGCTGACCGTGCTCGCCGAGGACGAGCCGTCGGCGGTCTGCCGGGCCGTGGACCGATGGGCGCACGACGAGCGCACCGAGCGGCACGTGGCGGCCGCGGCCTACGGGCTGCAGGCGGTGCGCTGGGTGGGTACCGAGGCCGACCGCGAGCTGTTGCGCTACTCGGCGCTGACCCTGCTCGACCGCGCCGCCGACTGCACGCTGCACGGGGCCGCGCTCGCGCTCCTGGTCCGCGACCCGGCGACCCGGGCCCGGCATCTGCCGCAGGCGCTGGCCCGCTTCGCGGCCGGCGATCCGCACCTGCCGCCGATCACGCTCGTTCCCGCCCTGGAGACCGACCCCGAGCCGGTGTTCACCGCCTTACAGGCGCGGCTGTACGAGCCGGGGGAGGGGGTGGGAGAGGTGCTCCGCGCGCTGGCCGAGATCGGCGCCCCCGCCCTCGCGCGGCGCGCCGCCGCCCTCGTCCGCGAGCTGGTGGAGCGCCGCCCCTCCGCCGCCCGCTACGCCGCGGAGTTCGTCGACCGCCGACTGGAGCAGGGCCCGTCCGCGCGGGCGGTGCTCTTCCCGCTCGTCGTCGGCCTGCTGCGGCGCCAGCCCGCGCAGGTGCGGCACGCCCTGGCGCCGGTGCTGGCGGCGCCGGGCACGGTGGTCTCCCGGCCGCTGCGGCAGGAGCTCCTGGACGTCCTGCTGGAGCGCGAGCGGTACGGCGGCGACGATCCGTACGGCGGCTGTGAGCCGGGCGGCGCGGGCTGTGGGAACGCGGCCGTGCTGGACGCGCTGCTGCGGGCGGCCGCCGAGGGCGCGGCGGACCGCGGCGAGGCCCGCTCCCGCGACCTGGTGCACCGCGTCGGCGCCCTGATGGTCCGCACCCCTGAGGGCGCGGCCTGCTTCGACCGGCGGCTGGTGCAGCTGGCCCGTGAGGTGCCGGGGTTCGCGCGGCTGGTGCGCGGCTGGTTGGAGGACGCGCCGACGGAGTGGGCGGCGGTGGTGGGGCCGGGCGCGCGCCGAGAGTGCGAGGTGTTGGCCGGGAACTCGCTGCTGTGGCCGCGTGAGCGCCCCGAGGCGGTGACGGTCCCGGGGGAGCGTCGCCTCCGGGAGCGGCCGGGCGGCCGGGCCGCCGGCCGCGCGGACGAGCGACCGGGGGAGTGGCCCGGCGGGCCGCCGGGAGGGCGCGTCGGCCGGCGGAGCGAGTGGGCGGAGGGGCGGCCCGGCGAATGGCCGGGAGGACGCGCCGGGGAGTGGACGGCCGACCAGAGGGGCAGGTGACGGCCGTGCCGGGCGGCCGATGCGAGCGGTGTCGCACCGGCATGGCAGTCTTAGACCTGCGAAATCATGACAGGCAGACAAAGGTTCGGGCGAGGAGCGGGCACAGTGCAGCGCTGGCGTGGCTTGGAGGACATCCCCGAGGACTGGGGACGCAGCGTCGTCACCATCGGCTCCTACGACGGCGTGCACCGCGGTCATCAGCTGATCATCGGGCGTGCGGTGGCGCGCGCTCGTGAGCTGGGACTGCCCACGGTCGTGGTGACCTTCGACCCGCACCCGAGCGAGGTCGTGCGGCCGGGCAGCCACCCGCCGCTGCTCGCGCCGCACCACCGCCGCGCGGAGCTGATGGCCGAGCTGGGCGTGGACGCCGTCCTGGTGCTCCCCTTCACGGCGGAGTTCTCCCAGCTCACGCCGGCCGACTTCGTGGTGAAGGTGCTGGTCGACAAGCTCCACGCGCGCGTCGTCGTGGAGGGGCCGAACTTCCGCTTCGGCCACCGCGCGGCCGGGACCGTGGAGTTCCTGAAGGAGCTCGGCACCACCTACGACTACGACGTGGAGGTCATCGACCTCCACGAGCGCGGGGAGGCGGGCGGCGGCGAGCCGTTCTCCTCCACGCTCGCCCGCCGGCTGGTCGCCGCCGGCGACGTCGAGGGCGCCATGGAGGTCCTCGGCCGGCCACACCGCGTCGAGGGCGTCGTGGTGCGCGGCGCGCAGCGCGGCCGCGAGCTGGGATATCCCACGGCGAACGTGGAGACGCTGCCGCACACCGCGATCCCGGCCGACGGCGTCTACGCCGGCTGGCTGACGGCTGCCGGCGAGATGATGCCCGCGGCGATCTCGGTCGGCACCAACCCGCAGTTCGACGGGGTGGACCGGACGGTCGAGGCGTACGCCATCGACCGCGTCGGGCTGGATCTGTACGGGCTCCATGTGGCGGTGGACTTCCTCGCCTACCTGCGCGGCCAGGAGAAGTTCGAGTCGATCGAGGCGCTGCTGGAGCGGATGGCGATCGATGTGAAGCGGGCCCGCGAGCTGGTCGAGGAGCACGCGGCGGAGCGCCGGAGCTGACACCACCGGGCCCGGCCACCGCGGGTGACCGGCCGGCCGGGGTCCCTCCGGCCCGGCATTCGTGATCATGTATGAGGTAAGGCCCCGGGCGACGTGCCCGGGGCCTTACCTCGTTATACGGATCGTGATGCCGACGTGAAGGACGCGCGATGGGTGACCGCCGGCTGACCCGGCCCGGTCGGCTGATCCGACCGGGCCGATGCGGCCGGCTACTGCTGCGGGCCGGCGGGCGGCTGCGGGTACGGCTGGCCGTACGGCCCCGGCTGTGCGCCCTGGGCGCCCTCGGGCGCCGGGCCGGGCTGGCCCGGCTGGGCCCCGGGCTGCGGCACCTGTTGGCCCGGCTGGGCCTGCTGCCCCTGCCCGTAGCCCTGCGGCGGCCAGGGTTGGCCCGGCTGCTGGGCGTACGGCTGGCCGTGTACCGGCTGCTGTGCCCCGGGCGCGCCGGGCTGCGGCTGGTGCTGCCAGCCGGCCGGCGGGCCCCCCGACTGCGGCGCCTGCGGGTAGCCCGGCTGCTGCTGGCCGGGCTGGCCCGGCTGGCCCGGCAGACCCGGCTGGCCGTGCTGGGCCTGGTGGGGCGGGTGCGGGCCGGGGGCGCCGGGCTGCTGCTGGCCCGGCATCGGCGGGGCCATGTGCGGCGGCAGCTGGGAGTCGCCGTCCGCCATCCACAGGCCCTGGGCCTGCTGCGCCCGGGTGAAGTCCTCGGCGACCATGGTGGAGAGGTTGAAGTACGCCTCACGGGTCTTCGGCCGCATCATGTCCAGGTCGACCTCGGCGCCCGCCGCCAGGTGTTCGTCGAAGGGCACGACGATCACGCCGCGGCAGCGCGTCTCGAAGTGCGACACGATGTCCTCGACCTTGATCATCTTGCCGGTCTCGCGGACCCCGGAGATGACCGTGATGCTGCGCGAGACGAGGTCCGCGTAGCCGTGCGCGGAGAGCCAGTCCAGCGTGGTGCTCGCGCTGCTCGCGCCGTCCACGGAGGGCGTCGAGATGATGATCAGCTGGTCGGCTAGGTCGAGCACCCCGCGCATCGCGCTGTACAGCAGGCCGGTGCCCGAGTCGGTGAGGATGATCGGGTACTGCTTGCCGAGCACGTCGATGACGCGGCGGTAGTCCTCGTCGTTGAAGGTCGTGGAGACCGCCGGGTCCACGTCGTTGGCGAGGATCTCCAGGCCGGACGGGGCCTGCGAGGTGAACCGACGGATGTCCATGTAGCTGTTGAGGTACGGGATCGCGGTCACCAGGTCGCGGATGGTCGCCCCCGTCTCGCGGCGCACCCGGCGGCCCAGGGTGCCCGCGTCCGGGTTGGCGTCGATGGCGATCACCTTGTCCTGGCGCTCGCTCGCCAGCGTCGCGCCGAGGGCGGTGGTGGTGGTCGTCTTGCCGACGCCGCCCTTGAGGCTGATCACCGCGATCCGGTAGCAGGAGAGCACCGGCGTACGGATCAGCTCCAGCTTCCGCTGCCGCTCGGCCTCCTCCTTCTTGCCACCGATCTTGAACCGCGAACCGCCCGGATTCTGCTTCTTGGGCTTCGGCTTCGAGCGCAGCAGTCGGTCGGAGGAGAGCTCCACCGCCGCCGTGTAGCCCAGCGGCGCACCCGCCCCGTGCCCGCGCTGGCGCTGCTCGGGCGAGATGGTGGGCCAGCCGCCGGTCCGCGGGTCCACGGGGCCGGCGTCGGCAGCGGGCAGCGGCGCGCCGCCCTGCCGCGGGTCGGGCTGCGGCTGCGCGGGCCGGGCCTCCTGCTGCGCGGCGAAGGGCTGCTGCCCCGCGGCCGGCTGCTGCTGCCCGGTCGGCTGGCCCGGCACGGGCTGCCGCGCGGCGACGTCGGCCGGCGGCTGTGCCTGCGCCTGGGCGTGGGCCGGCGGCTGTGCCTGCGCCGGCGGCTGGGCCTGGGGGAAGCCGGCCGGCGCCGGCTGACCCGGCTGTCCGGCCTGTCCGGGGACCGGAGCGGCCGCGCCCGGCTGCGGGTAGCCGTAGCCGGCGGGATGGGCGGCGGGCTGCTGAGCCGCCGGCTGGCCCGGAACCAGGCCCTGGCTCTGCGCGGCCGCGACGCCGGGACCGGGGTGCGGGAATCCGTAGCCGCCCTGCGGGGCAGAGGCGTGGGGAGCGGCCTGGCCGAGGCCCGGTGCCACGGGCTGTCCGCCGGCCGCGCCGGGCTGCGGGTAGCCGTAGCCGGGCTGTGCTGCCGGCCCCCCATCAGGCGCCGTCGGGCCGGGCGCGCCGGGGACGCCCGCCGCCGGATACGGCTGCGGGGACGCCTGACCGGCGGGGCCGGTCGACGGGTCGGGGGCGGTCGACGGGGCGCCCGGGCCGGACGCGCCGGACGCCCCGGGCAGGGCGGAGCCCGGAACGGCGGCTGCGGGCGCGGGCTGGGGGAAGCCGTAGCCCCCCTGCGGCGCGGCCGGGGTCGCGGCGCCCTGGTTCTGCGGTGCCGCGGCGTCGGCGGTCGCCGGCCGCGCGAGCTCGTGGCTGCCTGGGGTACCGGACGCCTGCGGCTCCGCCGGCTGCTGACCGGGCGTCGGGACGGCGCCCGCCCCGGGAGCCGGCACCGGGCCGGGGGCCGAGACGGGGCCGGGGTGCGTCTGCGTGCCGGGCACCGGCGGGGGCCAGGCGGCGGCCTGCTGCTGGAAGGAGTCGGCGGCCGCGGGGTCCGTACCCTGCGGCGGCACCGGCGCGGCGGCCTGCGGCGGCCACGGGGAGTCCGGCGCGCCCGCCGGGGCCGGGGCGCCGGCGCCGGCCTGTGGTGCCGCGGGCTGGAAGTCCGGCGGCAGCGGCGGCAGTCCGCCGCCCTGGGCCGGCGGCGGGGTCCAGCCGGCGGCGGGAGCGTCGGCGGCCGCGGCGTGCGGCGGCGGGGTGTCCCGCGGCTCGACGGGGGCGGCCGTGGCCGCGGCGTCGACCGGGGCCGCGGGGTCGACCGGGGCCGCGGCGGGGGCAGCCGACGGGGCGGGCCAGTCGTCGACGCCCTCCGCCGCCGCCCGGCGGCGCAGCGCGGCACCGGAGAACTGCATCGTGCCCTCGGGGCGTGCCGGAGCGTCGGCGAGCGCGGCGCCCGCGTCCTCCGCCGTACGGGCCTCGGCGGCCCTGCGCGCCGCGGCGGGGCCGGGGAAGCGCATCGTGGCGTTGCTCACCAGGTCGCCGCGGTCCGCGCCCTCGTCGGCGGGAGTCTCCGCCGCGACGGACGAGGCGTCGTCCCGGACGGGGGCGTCGGCGGCGGGCTGCGACGCGTCCTGCGCCGCGCGGATGTCGTGGGACGGGCCGTCAGGAGCCGCGTCGGCGGCGCCGACCGTCCCGGCGCCCACCGCCGCGGAGCCGAGCGCGTCGCCGCGGGAACCCTCGGCGGTGTCCTCGACGCCGGCCAGCGCCGACACCGGCTCGGACGTCGACGTAGACGTCGGCTCAGACGCCGGCTCGTACATCGACGCCGACGCCGACGCAGGCTCAGACGTCGACGGCGACAGCGACCCAGACGCCGACTCGGGTTCCGGATCGGTCGTCCGCGCCTCGGGCTCAGGCGCGGGCGCCGGCGCCGGCTCCACCCGCGCCTCCGGC
The DNA here is from genome assembly GCF_007595705.1 of Streptomyces sp. SAJ15. Lineage (GTDB taxonomy): Bacteria > Actinomycetota > Actinomycetes > Streptomycetales > Streptomycetaceae > Streptomyces. The sequence goes on from NZ_NISY01000001.1 coordinate 1,264,597, forward strand.
TCCAGGGCGGGCGTCACGTCGGCGACCGCGTCCTGCGACACGGCCTCGGAGGGAGACGCGGGCGCGGAGTCGTCGGCCGCCGCCGTGGCCGAGGAAGCCTCAGAAACCGGCGGGAAGGCGGGCACCGACGGCGGCGGCGGAAAATCCTCGCCAGGCGCCGGCAGTCCGGGGATCGCCAGCGGTTGGCCGGTCGGCGGCGGGAGCATCGGCGACTCGGCGTCGCCGGCGCCCGGGACGGCGCCGGCCTGCGCGTCCTCGCCGGCCGTCACCGGAGCACCCGAACCCGACAGGTCCGAACTCGACAGATCCGAACCCGAAAGGTTCGAACCGGACAGGTCCGAGCCCGACAGATCCGAACCCGCGGCACCGGGGATCGGGGCGGGCGTCGGCGGGGCCGGCGTCGCCGCCGCGTCCTGCGTGTACCAGGACGGCGTGCTGTAGTCGATGGTGAACTCGCCGGTGTGCTCGAAATCCGCGTCGGATCGATCATCGCCGGGTGTGGTTCCGCCCGCGCGGATCTCGTCCCGATCGCTGCTCACAATGCCTCCTGGTGTGGTCGAGCACCTTGGATGTCCCTGGCGAGGCCGACCGTTGCCGTCGCGCGCTCGGCTATCCCCTTGTGTGACGCGGGGGGCCTGTGATCAGGTTCTCCGCCCGCGTATGACAAGACTAATCACCCTGCGCACCAGGCGGCAGGCCCGTCTCGCCCTGGAGGGCGTCCGTCACCTCGTGCACACCTCGCACACGCCTCGACCACGTCTCACCGCACCTCTTCACCTGTCGCCGTGCGCGCGGCGGACGTCGGGGAAGCGCCCCGTGACCGGCTCAGTCCACCCGGCGCGGGGAGCCCAGCAGACCCGTCTCGGCCTCGGTCGGCTGCGTCATGACGTATCGCCGGGAGGTCCGGTTGCACCAGAGCGTGACGCCGTCCCCCAGCGTTGACAGGGCGGTCACGTCCTCGTCCGGCAGCCCCATGATCCGGCCGACCTGCTTCGCCTCCTCGGGGGAGACGCGCTGTACGCCCACCAGGTCCGCGTTCTCCAGGAGGCGCGGCGCGACCGGGCTCAGATACGGCAACAGGGTCAGCACCGCCTGCCACGGCAACGCGGAGACCCGTCCCCGCGGAGGGCGCACGCCGCAGTCCCGCACCACCAGCACCGGGCTGCCCACCGACGGCCCCTGCGGCGGCACGCGGCCGACGTCGAAGACCGTCATGCACTGCTGTCCGCCCCCGGCGGCCTGGACCAGGTTGGCCCACATGTGGGGGCGGCCGGTCTCGACGGCGATCCGGGCGCCGGTGCCCGCGGTGCGCAGAGCCAGTGCCTGAGCGGTCCACAACCCGCCGATGAGCACCGCGTCGAACGGCTCCGGCCGGCTGAAGCCGAGCACGGCGGGCACGCCCTGGGCGTCGACCCCGATGGTCACGCCGTCGTCGCCGACCGGAAGCGCCATCGCCGCCAACTGCTCCGCCGACAGCGCATGTCGCTCGCGGCGCGGACCGATGAGACCGAAGCCGGCGCGCGCCCGGCGCGGTGCCGCGGCGCCGGCCCCCTGGGGCGCTCCCGCGGCCCCCGCCGCTCCGGCGGAACCGGGCCTCCGCACGGCACCGGCGCGACCCGCGGAGCTGGGTATGCCGGTGACGCCGGGCATCCACGGCGTACCGGACGTACCCGTGGTGCCGGCCGCCCCGGCGGCGGACGGAGAAGTCGTGGCGGACATCAGCGAGTGCCTCCCAGCGGCAGAGTGGCGAGCATGCCCGGCAGCTGTTCGCGGTCCAGGCGTACGAGTCCGACCTTGACGCCCCGCGCGACCCGCTCCAAGGTCTTGCGGGCGTCGACCAGTTCGCTGTCGCTGCGTCCGGTGATCCGCACGTGTCCGCTCACCCGCGGCTCGCCGCCCCAGCCGCGCCCGCTGCCGTGCGCCAGTGTCAGGCTGAAGGTGCTGGCGAGGGCCGGCACGGAGGTGAGCTGCGCGACCACCTGCGGCAGCGGCACGCTGCCCGCGCCCAGCTGCGGCCAGCGGCCGACCCAGTAGGTGGTGTGCCAGCGGTCGTCACAGCGCCAGGCGCGCGATGTCTCCACCGTGCGACGGTTGGGCGTGTTCGCCCGCGCGGCCTGGGCGGTGGCGGCCGGGTTGGCGCAGGCGGAGGTGGCGACGGCGGACGCCAGCTCGCCCTCCTCCAATGCCTTGGCGGTGAAGCCCGCCCCGGCGAGCCGGCTCGCCAACTGGTCGACCGCGCGGACCAGACAGCGCTGCGCGCCCTCCAGACCGCCGCCGCGCGCCGCGACGGCCTCGGAGCACAGCTCCGGGTGCAGCTTGAGCGCCACCCAGGTCAACCGGACGGCGGGGGCGCCGCTCTGCTCCTGAAGCGGGCCGTAGCTGCGGGCCGCCACCGACTGCTCCGGAAGGTGTGGGGCGGGCGCCGGCTGGGTGTGCTGGACGACCTGCACCGACTCCAGCCGGATGTCGTCCACCCGCAACGCGTCCCGCAACAGCCCCAGCGGCAGCGGACGCTCCGCCGCCCCCGGCCGCAGCGGGTCGTCGGAGCCCTGCACCTGGAGCACGGCGGTCAGGAAGGTGCCGTCGCCCACCATGCCCATCTCACGGCGGTCGCGCGCGGTGTACGCGTACGAACGCAGCGCCGGATCGCACTCGACGGCGGGCGCCAGCGACGGGTCCGTGCCGGCCGGAACCGGCTCCTTGGCGCGCTTCTGACGACGGCGCAGCGCCACCGCGGTGGCCAGCCAGTCCGGCACCGGCTGCTGACGACGGCGCAACACGGCCACCACGAGCAGCAGAACGGCGACGGCCGCGGCCGGACCGACCAGCAGCGGGGAGGGGGAGATGGCCCAGGCGACCAGCACCAGGGCGGCCGCGACCTCGAACAGCACCAGCTGCCGCAGTCGCGGGGCCCCGAGGCTCGTGGTGCGTGAGGGCTGCCGCGGTACGGCACGCTCGGGAGTGCGCGCGCGTGTGGCAGAGCTCATCAGGGAGACCACCTTGTCCTTTTCATCCGGAACAACCCGTCGCGGCGGGTCGGCTGATCGCGCTGTCACGGTATCGGACACGCGTGGCGGCGCCGCCGGCGCCCGAACCCTGCCCGAAACCCTCCCGGAACGCGGCGTATCGGCCCCACCCCTCGACACCCCCATCACACCCGCCCCTCGGGTACCGGCATAGTAGAGAGCCGGTCCGGGACGGTGCGCACGGCGGACGTCCGCGGACCGAGGCCGACAACTGAGGCCGACAACCGGGGAGAAGCGGCTACACATGGCATCGCGGCGGGACGAGCTCAACGCCTACACCTTTGCGCGGAAGCGGACCATCTCCGCCTTCCTGCAGCCTGCGCTCAGCGTCACCGAGGAAGGCGCGCCGCGCCCGCTGCGCGCGGTGCTGCCGGGTCTGATCATCGGCGCGCTGATCCTCGCGGGCTTCGGCGCCTGGGGCATGTTCAAGCCGCCGGCCCCCAAGGGCTGGGACGAACCCGAGGCCCATGTCATCGTCGGCAGCTCCTCCACCACCCGTTACGTGGTGCTGAAGACCGACGGCAAGAAGCAGCTCCACCCGGTGCTCAACCTCGCCTCGGCCAAACTCCTGCTCAGCCCGGGCAAGTCCAGCATCATCAAGGTGAAGGAGTCGGTGCTGGACAGCGGGGACATCCCGCGCGGCCCGACGCTCGGCATCCCGTTCGCCCCCGACCGCATGCCCTCCGCCGACGACGCGCGCAAGCAGAAGCACTGGGCGGTCTGCGAACAGCCCGGCGGCAACAACACCAGCACCCAGAAGGCGGTCTTCCTCTTCGCCGACCGCGAGGCGGACAAGGTCGAGGGCTCCGAACGGCTGCGCGGCGCCGAGGTGCTCTACGTCCAGGGCAGGTCCGGCGCCCGCTACCTCGTGGACCCGCGCGGGGTGAAGTACCTGATCGGCAACGCGAAGAACCGTCAGGAGGCCACCGGCCCCGAGTACAACCTGCTGCTGCGCACCCTCTTCTCGGACGGCGCGATCCCGCAGCAGGTGACCGACGACTGGCTCGGCACCCTCAAGGACGGCCAGCCCATCGTCTTCCCCACGGTCCCCGGCGAGGTCGGCACCGACGCCGGCGTGGCCACCCTGGGGCAGCAGGCCAACCGGGTCGGCATGGTGCTCACCGCCTCCACCGGCACCGGCCCGCAGCACTACGTCGTACTCAAGGGCAAGGTCGCCCGCGTCTCCGACTTCGTCGCCAACCTGCTGCTCAGCAGCGGCCAACTGGCCGACCTGGAGCAGAACGGCAAGGCCGAGCAGGTCAGCGCGGCCGACTTCACCTCGGACGCGGAGGAGTTCTCCGGCGACCGCAACTGGCCCGTCGAGCGCCCGCGCCAGGTCAACTCCGTGGACCCGAACGAGGGCGGCGCGGCCCACGACACCGTGTGCAGCATCCTCGACGGGGTCGGCTCCGACGCCACCCCGCGGCTGGGCACCTGGGCCGGCAAGAACTACCCGGCGACCATCATGGACGGCGCCACCAGCGCCTACGTCACCCCCGGCACCGGCCTCCTCTACCGACAGATCCAGGGCAAGTCCACCAAGACCGGACAGGTCTTCCTGGTCACCGACACCGGGCTGCGCTACCAGGTGCAGGCCAACAGCGACAGCAGCACCGGCAAGTCCAAGATCGGCGACGTGGGCGCGGAGCAGAAGGGCACCGAGGGCGAGGGCCCGACGGACGAGGAGCCGCCGGCGCCGGCCGCACAGCCGCAGACCGAGGCCAACGAGGCGCAGACCCGACTCGGCTACCAGGGCGTGGACCCGCTGCCGGTGCCCGCCAACTGGTCGCAGTTCCTGCCGATCGGGCCGCGCCTGGACACCAACAGCGCTCGACAGCCGCAGGGCCTGTAGTGGCCGTGGGGCCGGTTGGGACGGTACCGGCGGCACCGGAGCCCGCAGGCAGCGGCGCCGGGGCTGGGAACACGGGGGAAGCGAGGGAACGACGGGTGACACGGATGGACGGGGACGGGGCGCCGCGTAGGAGCCGGGTCGCGGGACTGGCGGCCACGGCCGCCCTCATCGGGCTCATCGGCTCGCTGGGGGTGGCCGAGCCGGCCGCCGCGGCCGGTCGGGGCCCGGGCTCGGGATCGGCCTCGACGACCCTGGACGGGAACGGCGAGTGCACCTTCCCGATGAAGAAGCAGATCAAGGGCACTCCCTGGCCGTTGCAGCGGATCGTCCTGGACCAGCTGTGGAAGGACACCAAGGGGCGCGACCCCGACGGCAGGTCGGTGCGGGTGGCCGTCATCGACACCGGCGTGGACAACGAGAACCCGCAGCTGAAGACGGCGGTCGACGCGAGCAGCGGCGCGGACTACCTGCCGCGGAAGGAGCCCGAGCGCCCGCAGCCCGAGCCCGAGCCCGAGCCGGAGCCCAAGGACGACGCCAAGGACCCCAAGGACGGGAAGAAGGGCGACCCCAAGCCCAAGCCGAAGCCCAAGCCGCCGCCACCGCCCCCGCCCAAGCCGCGTGACGGCACGGACGACGAGGTCGGCCACGGCACCAAGGCCGCCGGCATCATCGCCGCGCGCCCGCGCCCGGGCACCGGCTTCGTCGGGCTCGCCCCCGAGGCCACGATCATCCCGCTGCGACAGAACGACGCCCGCGGCACCGGTACCCCGCGCACCATGGCGCTGGCCATCGAGAAGGCCATCGTCGAGGGCGCGCAGATCATCAACATCTCCCAGGACACGGCCGGCCGCCGCCCCTCGCCCGAGCTGGAACTGGCCATCGCCAAGGCCATCAGCGAGGACATCGTGGTCGTCGCCTCCGCCGGCAACGACGGCGCGGACGGCAAGTCGCACCGGACCTACCCGGCGTCCTACCCGGGCGTCCTCGCGGTGGCCGCCTCCGACCGCAACAACGAGCGCGCCGTCTTCTCGCAGAGCGGCGACTTCATCGGGGTGGCCGCGCCCGGCGTCGAGATCGTCTCCACCGTCCCCAAGGGCGGCCAGTGCGTCGACAACGGCACCAGCTTCTCCGCCCCGTACGTGGCCGGGGTCGCCGCCCTGATCCGGGCGAAGCACCCGGACTGGAAGAACCACCAGGTCGTGGCGCAGATCGAGCAGACCGCGGAGCGCGGCGTCAACGGCCGCGACCGCTACATCGGCTGGGGCGTCGTGGACCCCGTTCGGGCCCTCAACGACGACGAGCGCCCGATCGACAAGCCCACCGCTGAGAAGCCCCATGCCGCCAACGTGAAGCCGCCGCAGGTGACCCCGCTCCCCGAGGGAGAGACCCCGCAGGAGCGCCGCGAACGCCTGGCCACCTACGCGCTCGGGGCGGCCGGCGTGCTCGTGGCGGTCACCACCGGCGGGGCCGTCGTGCTGCGCGACTGGCGCCGCCGACGCGGCCCGGGAACCCCGGTGACGTCGTGAAACGACGTGGTCCGGGGGACCCGGCGGTCTCGTGGAAGGAGCAGGTCATCGGGGTGTCAGCAAGCTGACGGTACGCCAGAGCAAAGTTGACCTTGCTGTAACAGCGCTGTCACAGCCCCCGTTACCCGGTAGTTCGCCGTTTCGAGGGTGACTAGAGTGGGAGTTGACAACTTCGGTCTGATGGTTAACGGGTGCCGCGACGGCGGCCGCCCCGACAACATCCAAATCATGGGGGATGGTTCAGCGTGGCAGGTACGTTCGGTGCTAAGTCCGACGAACTCACGGTGCTGATCAGTGACCTCGGGAAGATGCACGACAGCATCGAGGGCAAGATCGGCACGCTCAACCGTGTGATCGACGCGATCGAGGGCCACTGGACCGGCGTCGCGGCCGGTGAGTACAACGCGCTCCAGGAGCGGGTGAACCTCGACGTCAAGCGCATCAAGGAGATGCTCGCCTTCACCAAGGAGGCCATGTCGGCGAGCCGGGACGGGTTCGACGAGCACGAGATCGAGCGGCTCAACAGCTTCAAGGGTGTCGACACCCCCGGCGGCCTGGGCAGCAACGGCGTTCTCGACCGTTTCCAGGTTTCCTAACCCGTCCACCAGCTCGTCAGCTCGCTTCACACCCAGGAGACTCAAAGCCCATGAAGATCACGTATGAGGTCGTGACCAAGGCTGCCGGCGACGTCAAGACGACGGCCGACAACCTCCACGAGGAGCTCGTCGCTCTCCAGCGGCGGGTCGAAGCCCAGGTCGCCCACTGGGAGGGTCAGACCAAGGAGGCGTTCCACGACCGCCAGCGCGACTGGGACATGCGGGTCAAGAACATGCACGAGACCCTCAACACCATCGCGACCAAGCTCAACCAGGCCGTGCAGGGCTACGGTGACACCGACCAGGCCCAGCGCCGCCGCTTCGCGTCGCTCTGAGGTCGGCTGACCTCCACGGAACATCAAGACCGCCGCTGAGTGTGGGATGTGCGCTGACGCACATCCCACACTCACGGCTGTTAGGCATCAGGCACTAGGGGAGGTGCTTCATGGGAGAATCGGCCCCAAAGGGCAAGGTGGACGCTCCCAGCGACTCACTGCAGGAGTTCAAGAAGAAGGTCGACAAGCTCCTGCTCGACCTGGGCGAGTCCGACGCCAACCACACGCGCATCGGCGAGCAGAAGGTCGCCGCCACGGCATACGGCTCACTCCCGCAGTCGCCCACGCTGGCGACCGCCTACAGCACCATGCACCTGAAGCTCCAACAGCTCTCGAAGATGCTGGGCGAGCAGTTGGAGGCGATGGGCATCGCGGTCGGCCTGGCCGACGGTGACTACCAGGCGACCGACCAGAAACACGCCCAGCGACTGCAGCAGATCCAGGCGAGCAGCAAGGCTTATTACGAGGCGTGGGAGAAGCAGAACGGTAAGAAGGACGCGCCGGAATCCGGCAAGGGTAAGGCCGGTGGCGATGAAGACCTTGGCAAAAAGGGCGCCTGAGGCGAACGGGGGATAGTGACGTGGGCGACAAGAAGCTGCCGCCGCTGGACGCTTGTTACAACGTGCAGGGCTTTGAGAACCTCTCCTTGGACCGCATGGTCGGCATGGTCATGGGCGCCGATTCCGGTGAGATCATCCGGAAGGGGGAGGCCCTCACCAAGGCCAAGGGGGAGTTCGAGAAGATCGGCAACCTGCTCAAGCAGCGGGCCGGCAACGTCACGTGGGAAGGCGAGGGCGGAAACGCCTTCCGCGAGTGGGGCGACGACTTCGCCAAGCAGGTGCTGAAGATGGCGGAGATGGTCGGCAACGTCGGCTCCGCCATGGAGACCGCGGGCGGGGCGCTCAGCAACGCCACGACACAGCTGTCGTCGTTGTCCGACGGTCTTCTGGTGTGCTACGCGGACGGTGACAAGGAGAAGACCCGGCTCGAGAAGGTCGACAAGGCACGGGAGGAAGCCCTTCCCGTGCTGTACAAGCTGGCCTCCTACTACATGATGTCTGAGAACGACATCACCGCGCAGGCGTCGAACGAGCCGGTGTTCAGGCCGTTGCCGGATTCGTCGTTGCCGGACGAGAAGGTCTGGAACGGCATCGGTAGCTATGGCTCGTCTGGCGGCTATGGCGGCGGTGCACAAGGAGCCGGAGGCTCCGGTTATGGCGGGGGTTCGTCTGGCAATCACCACGTCAACCCCGTCCCGCCGATGTCCGGACCTCCCAACGTCGGAGACGTACCCCCTCTCGGGGACGTTGTTGATCCTCCCAGGCCGGGGCGCGACGTTCCCCTTCCGGGTAACGAATTGCCCTCTCCGGGAACCCCCGGGGATCCGCCCAAGCCTGACCACGGCCCTGGCCGGGTCCCGGACATGCCGAGCATTCCGGAAGGCAACACGGATCTCGACAGCGTGCACGTTCCCGAGACGCCCACGGTTCCGACTACGCCCACACCGCCGAGTCCTTCGCTTCCCCAGCCCGGACCTGGGACTCCTCCCAGCATTCCTGGCGGGCCCCCGCAATTGCCAACCATCCCGGGCCTTCCGGCGCCGGGCGGTCGCCGTACCGTGCCCACCCTTCCCGGGCCGGGACCGTCGCGGGTTCCTTCCACTACGGGCCCGCTGGGTAAGGGACCTCTCCCCCCGATCACTCCGTTTACGCCTCAAACCTCTCCGGTTGGCAAGCCCATCGTGGGCATGCCGAGCCCGCAGGGGCCGACGGGGTCGGTGCGAGGCGTTCCCGGTGGAGGTGCCATCGGAGTTCCTCCGCAGACCATGGGTCGTGGTGCCCCTGTGATGGGCGGCGGATCCGGGATTGTCGGCGGCCGCTCTGGAGCAGTCGGCGCCACTGGGCGCACCGTCGGCTCTGGAGGCACGGCGCTCGGGCGTGGCGTGATCGGGGCGAACGGCGTCGCTGGGGCGCCTCTTGGCGGGTCTGCCGGGCAGCGTCGCCCGAATCGAGATGATCAGGCTACGCGCCAGCGTCAGCTCGAGGACGAGGAGACGTGGATCACCGGAAGGGATGACATCGTCCCTCCCGTCATCGAGTAGGGCGAGACCAGCAGTTGGTGACCGCTGACGGTGAGCAGAGAACGCGAGTAGGTGGGATGAAAACGACAGTCACGCTTGCACGTCGTGGAGCGCGGGTGGTGATTCCTGTGCTTGCTTCTCTGCTCGCTGTGAGCGGCGCCTTCGCGCCATCTGCTGCTGCGCAGACCATGCGCGAGCGACAGTGGTACCTGGACAAGATGCAGGCCGAGAAGATGTGGAAGGTCAGCACTGGTAAGGGCATTACTGTCGCTGTACTAGATGGTGGTGTTAATCCCTCTGTTCCGGAGCTCGCCGGGAAGGTTCTGAAGGGGAAGAACTTCGTCGAGCCGGAGAAGGGGGCACACCGGGACAAGGATGGGCACGGGTCAGCGATGGCCATGCTCATCGCTGGCAACGGGGTAAATAACCAAGGAATCAAAGGCCTTGCTCCCGGTGCGCAGATCCTTCCGCTCACGATTTTCGGGTCGACCAAAACTGAAACCAATAGCGTGCCGGGGATGGTCAAGGCCATCCGCTACGCGGCCGATAGCGATGCCCGGATTCTCAATATCTCTGTGGCGTTCAACATGGTTCAGCTCGATGACAAACAAGAGCGGGAGATCGAGGAGGCCGCTGCCTACGCTATCAAGCGTGGAAAGCTGATCTTTGCAGGTGCGGGAAACGATGGAGACAAGGGAAACTTCATCTCGTATCCCGCTGCCGTGAACGGCGTCGTTGCTGTCGGGGCATACGATTCAGAGTTTTCATGGGCGAAGTTCTCGAGCTACGGCGGTTACCTTGGGCTCTCAGCCCCTGGGGTTGACATTCCTATTCGTTGCGGACCTGACCAGCCGGGATATTGTCATAGCGAAGGCACCAGTCAAGCGACCGCCCTCGCCTCCGCCTCCGCCGCGCTGATCTGGGCCAAGCACCCCGACTGGACCGGGAACCAGGTCCTTCGGGTCATGATCGAGACCGCGGGGAAGCCGGATCCGCCCCTTCCCAGCCGCTACCTCGGCTACGGCTCCGTCCGGCCTCGGCTGAACGTGCTGGAGAACAAGGGCAACCCGGGCCCCGCCGACGTCAATCCGCTCGTCGAGCTCAACGAGAAGCGCTCGTCGGACGGCAAGTCGCCTTCGCCGTCCGCCTCCAAGAAGCCGGCCGCTCCGGCGTCGCCGGGTGAGAAGGGTGAGGAGAGCGAGACGGTCGACTCCTCCGCCAGCGGTTCCGGTAGCGATCCGGCTGAGAGCACTGGCAGGGTCATCGGCGCGGTCGGCGTCTGCGTAGCCGCGTTCTTCGGGGTGCGGGCGGTGGTTCGGCGCCGTAAGGCCGCCCGTGCGCAGAGCGCGCCCCCCGCCGCCGGCGCGCCGCCGTACCCCTATCCGTACCCGCCGGGTGCGCAGAACGCGCCGTACGCACCCCCGGCGCCCCACGTGCCGCAGCACCCGCAGGGGCCGCCGCCGTATGGGCAGCAGTTCCCCCATCCGCCGCAGCCGCCGACGGCGCCTCCGCGGCAGGACCAATAGCAGATATCGCCCGTTTCCTTGGCCCTCATCGTCTCTCGCGAGGCGGTGGGGGCCGAGCCGGTTGAAGGGAAATAGAACTGATGGCTGACGCGCAGGAGAAGGCCGAGCTGTACGCCCTCGACATTTCCGATGTCGAGTGGGTGGGCGCGCCGGGGACCGCCGAGTCGGAGGAGCGGGTGGAGATTGCGTATCTGCCGGGCGGGGCGGTGGCGATGAGGTCGTCGGCCGACCCGGGTACCGTGCTGCGCTACACCGAGCGGGAATGGACGGCCTTCGTGCTCGGGGCCCGGGACGGGGAGTTCGACGTGGAGTGATATGAAGTGGGCTTGAGGTGTGCGGCCGGCAACGCGATGTCAACCCTTTTCTGTCACAGGAATGATGCAAAGATCACGCCCCTGTGATGACGCGAACAAGGGTTCCCCTGAGGCGTTAAGAACGTGCTAACGTGTGCCAAATCGAAGGTCAACAAGCGGTGCTTCTTGGTCGCTGGACACAAGGGCACAGAAGTCCTTGTGACCGGCCAGACAGGGGGAAGTATGGCTGATGACATCTTTCGCGAGCTGCAGAAATTCCAGGATTACATGCGGAATCTGCAGCAATTCATGTCGGACATCAACAGCCTGACGCCGGAGCGCGCGGAAGGCATGGACGCGCAGGGCGCCGTCCGTGTCCGACTCGGCCCCAAGGGGCTGCCGGAGTCGATCGAGGTGGCCTCCGACTGGCAGCGTCGACAGCATCCCGAGAGCATCGGACAGGCCGTCGTCGAGGCGTACGGGTCCGCGATGAGTGACTGGTTGGAGCGTTGGTCCCGGTCGCTCACCGACATGGGATGGGAGCGCCGGGCGGAGCGGGTCGGCGATCTCCGCGGCGCGCTCGGCTCCGCGCCCGCCGCCAGTACGTACTCGGGTTCGGGGGCGGCGTTCGGCCTCCCGCCTGCGGGTATGCCCGAGCAGCGGGATCTGCGGCATGTCGTTCCGCGGCCCTTGGACCAGGTGATGGAGGACGTGCTCACCGGCTTCGAGATGCTCGAGGGCGCGAGCGAGGACTCGTTCGCGCCGCCCGAGGTCAAGGGGGAGTCCGCGGGGCGCCGGGTCAGCATCACCCTCTCCCAGCACGGCCTCGTCTCCTGCGAGGTGGACCCGCAGTGGGCCGCCCAGCAGACGGCCGTCCGGCTCGGCAAGGCGCTGGAGGAGGCGCTGGCCCAGGCCCTCGCCAAGGCCGAACAGTCCGAGAGCGCCGGCGCGGCGGGACTCGCGAACCTCCACTTGAGCGGCGTGATGGACGAGGCGCTGGCGATCCTCAACAACCCGCAACGCTTCCTCAACTGATCTCCGGAAGGATGAAGAGCCTTGAGTGACGGACTCAAAGTCATCACCGACGCGATACGCACCGACGCGAGCATGTGGGACAAGCAGTCCACGGCGATCGGTGAGGCCGGGACGAAGATCAAGGGCATGACGCCGACCCGGCTCGAATGGGGCATATTCCAGATGATCCACGGCCCGTACACGGATGCCATCGACCATCTGTCGGCCCGCTGCGGCGAAGGCAAGAGCCGGATGTCGGAGATCGCGGACGCACTGGTGAAGAACGCGAAGGCATACGACGACCAAGAGGTCGAGACGACGAAGTCCGTGAAGGACGCGTACTAGGCGAGCCGGGAGAACGGGGAGATCTCATGGGATTCAATCAGGCGCAGTTCCAGGCCATCATCGACAAGATGACCGGTGGCCTCACCACGATGCAGACGACGACGACCAAGCTCGGCCCGAAGGTGGAGCACACGGCCAACCAGTGGTACGTGCCCAACCCGGTCGCCCAAATGCTGATCGGCATCTGCAACAAGGTCATCGAGGGCATCAACTGGATCGTCGAAAAGATCCTCGACTTCCTCAAGGGCGTGGCCGCCCCGGTCATCATGTTCATGGACGCCGTCACCTGGGAGGGGGAGGAGATCCGGGGGAAGGCGACCAGCGTCGCTGCCAGTACGCAGAAGTTCAACCTCAAGGCCCCCAAGGAGTGGAAGGGCGAGGGTGCCAGCGCCTACACCGACGCCGTCTACACCCAGTCCGGTGCCGCCGGGCAGATCGGCACCAGCGCGGACAAGATCGCGGGCTCGCTGAAGCTCTGCGCGGCGGCGGGGGTCACCTTCTATGCGGCGATCGGCACCTTCCTCGTCCAGCTGATCCCGGCGCTGATGGCCGCGTCGGCGGCGGCCGCCTCCGTGGTCGGCTTCGCTCCCGCCGGGCTGATCGTCGCCGGAGAGGTGGCGGTCGGAGGGGTCGTCTTCTGGGGGGCGGTGGCCGCCCTCGGCGCCGTGATCACCGCCCAGTGGTCGGACAGGGCCACGCTCACCGGCGAGGCCAGCGACAACACCAACTTCCCCGACGGCAAGTGGCCGGTGGGCACGGCCTGATCCACCGAAGCGACGCGTGCCGGGGATGTCCTGAGCCGTCATCACCGTGAAGGCGGGGAGTGAAGCCGTGTACGGACCACGAGTGGCCCTCTGGGGGGCCGGACTGAGCTCGCTCGGCTGGCTGTGGCTGCCCGTGCTCACCGACGACGCCGTCCAGCTGCCTCCGCCGCCGGTGATTGTCGTCCTCTGCCTGGTCGCGATCTTCTGCCCGGGATGGGCCGAAGTGTACGCGCGGCGCAGAAAGCAGCGTGACTGGTACGCCGGACGGTTCGCCTCGTTCGATGAGCTGCGGGCCTCGGTGGACACCGCGGCGCTCCGCCGGACGCGGGACGAACGAGGAGAGGCGAGTGCCGTACGACAGCTCAGGCTGCAGTACTTCTGGCTCCCGCCGGACGTGGCCCGCAAGCTCATCAGGGAGCTGTGAACTCCACGCGCCACAGGGGCGGTCCATCACCTCAGGGTGACGGGCCGCCCCAGCTGCGTAATTCATGATCAATAGGGAACTGGCGCCCCGAAGAGCGACGTCCTTCACTCCGTACATGGCTGTATCAGCAAGGCATGGGGGTACGGGGGATGGGAGTCGTCCTACCGGACGAGTTGGCGATGGTCCTCGATCTGATCGGCGTCACCTGGCCGAACGTCGACGAGGACGACTACCGCGAGACGGCCAAGTCGCTGCAGAGCTTCGCAGAGGCCGTCGACACGGGTCGGGGTGACACCAACACCGCGCTGAACCGGCTGATCTCCACCAACAAGGGTGAGATGGCCACCGCCATCAACGCCCATGTGAACAAGCTCAACGGCAAGCACCTGCACAACCTCGCCGAGGCGAGTCGGCTGCTGGCCGGGGCGCTGGAGGGGGCGGCCTATGTCGTCGAAGGCGCCAAACTGGCGGCGATCGTGCAGTTGGGCATCCTCGCCGCCGAGGTCACCGCGGCACAGATCGCGGCGCCGTTCACCCTGGGCCTGTCCGAGCTCGGGGCGCTGGCCGGCGTGGCGGTCACCCGTACCGTCGTCAAACGGCTGCTGAAGGAGGCGGGCGAGGTCGCCGCCGAGCAGGTGCTCGCGGTCGTGACCGGCCCGGTCTTCGCCGCGCTGGAGAACATGGCGACGGACCTCGTGGTCCAAGTCGCCGCCGACGCCGCGGGGATCCAGGACGGCGTCGATCTGAACCAGACCGCCAAGGCGGGCAAGGAAGGCATGCAACTCGCCAGCGCGGACGGCGGCGGGGGTCTGGTGCTGGCCAGCGCCGGCGCTCCGGGCGGCCTCGCCGACCTGGAGTTCGACGACTACGAGCACGGCCGCTTCGCCTCGCGTGTGCACAGCCACTCCCTCCACCTGGACGAGAAGGGCAGCGGTCACCTCCGGCTCGGGCGCGGCCACTTCAACCGTACGAAGGGGCGCGGCGACCTGGCGCAGGTCATCGAGAACGCCTTCGAGAAGGCGATCAAGACGATCGGCGACTCCCACGGCCAGCTGAAGAAGCATCTGGGCGACGTCGGAACGGCCCTCGACAAGGCGGGCGGGGCGCAGCAGGGCCAGAACAAGAAGGCCCGCGACAGCTTCGCCGGGGTCCGCAAGCCGGACGTGGGCAAGGACTCCGGCGGCTCCGGGGGCGGCGGTGGTGGCAAGGGTCCCGGCGGCGGTGGCGGCGGCAAGGGCCCGGGCGGCGGGGGCAACGGCTCGAACGGCGACGACCCGCCGAACTGGCACGGCCGCACCGCCCGGGAGACCCGCCACCACCGGCTGGACTCGGTGAACGTGAACGGTCTGTCCCAGAAGGAGCAGGAGGACAGGCTGCGGGAGCGCACGGACAAGCTCATCGAGGACTCCCGCCGGGAGATCCCGCCGGAGGCCAAGGGGGTGACGGACGTCGGCAAGAGCCGACGCACCGACGGCTGCGCCGGCAGCTTTCTGCACCAGGGCGAGATCACCTCGCACACCAGCTTCCAGAAGAAGAAGATCTCCAAGCAGTTGCAGGGCGAGGCACGGGAGGAGGCGATCCGGAAGCAGACCCCGGACGTCCACCCGGCGCTGGACCGGCTCTACCAGGACATCAAGGACTCGGGAGTCGAGACCGGGAAGGGGCATGGGCAGTGCGCCGAGATCGCCCTGCTCTCGGACCGGCTGCACAAGCTCGACCCCACCGGGCAGATCACCGACCCCAAGGAGGCGAGAAAGCTGTTGGAGGGGGGCGTGATGGACACGCGCACCATCGATGATGTGTTTGATCGCGAGACGGGGAACAAGGTCCTCTCGAAGGGCGATCACCTTCCGGCGTGCAATTCCTGTAAACATGCCTTGCCGGCCCTGGGCATCAGGGTCGTCAAGTAGGGCCGCGGCACCGTCCGCGTGACATCCAGCCCACATCGGAACAAGGACGAGAAAGCAGTGTCTCCCCAGCTCACCCACGAAGAGATCGAGACGCGCCTGCGCGCGGCCGGCTGGCAGCCGGGACGGGACGCCGGCGCCGAGGCGGCGGAGCTC
This sequence comes from Streptomyces sp. SAJ15, assembly GCF_007595705.1. Classification (GTDB taxonomy): domain Bacteria; phylum Actinomycetota; class Actinomycetes; order Streptomycetales; family Streptomycetaceae; genus Streptomyces. The sequence continues at coordinate 1,280,441 of NZ_NISY01000001.1, forward strand.
ATGCGGGCCACCACCGCCGGGCTCGCGGCCCGCGGCTGCTCGGCTACCCCCTCGCCGGCCGCCGTCGCCTTCCTCCGCGAGTTCGCGCTCCTCGACCTGGAGCGCCCCTTCGGCGAGCGGACCGAGCACTGTGTGTTCGCCGCCCGGTTCTTCAGCGAGGGCGACGCGGAAGCGATCAAGGAGCTGTCCGACGACCTGCGGCAGCCGCTCTTCCCCGTGGCCTTCGAGCGGATCGAGAACGGCGTCGTCCTCATCGACCCGCTCGACCGTTTCTTCTACACCCACTGGTCCGGTCCGTACTATCTGGGACATGGGAAGTACGAGGTCCTGAGCAGCCTGCTGACCGGTGCCCACGAGGACGCGGAGGAGTTCTTTGTCTGACACCGCCTTCGGGGTCGCCGCCAGCCTGTTGGTCCAGGGCACCATCCACAGCCAGACCAACCTGGTCGGTGAGGGCACCCCCGATCTGCACCCCGCCGTACGGGAGTTCTTCGACGCCCTCCCGGTGGCCCTCCGCGAGCCCTTCCTCGGCTACTGCGCCGAGTCCGCGCTCGTCTCCGACCAGCTGTGGGGGCTGGACGAGGCACGCGCCGGCGGCGGCCACACCACGCTCGACGAGGCGGTGCCGCACTTCGTCGGGGCGGTGAGCATCTCCAAGCTGATCCGCGAGGACGGCGACCCGGACCACGGCCGCACCACCCTGCCCTGCCGGTCCTGCTCCGCGCTGCTGGAGCGGCTCGGAGTGAAGATCCTGGAGTCATGAGCGTCATACAGCACCAGGCCCTGACGGCCTCCGGCTGGCATCCCGGCCGGGACGCCGGGGAGCGCGCCCTGCTGGACCTGCTGCCGACGGCGAGCGCCCTGGCGCGCTACGGGGACACCGGTTGGCAGCCGTTCCCCGCCGCCGTCCGCGCCGTACGCGAGTTCCACGGGCTCACCATCGCCCCGGCCGGTCCCGGTGTCGACGTCGCCCCCACCGGGTGCGTCATCGATCCGGCGCTCGCCCACCACGCCCTGGACACCCTCGCGGTGTTCGGCGCGGAGCTCGGCCGGTACCTCTTCCCGTTCGGCCGGACGGACGCCGACGCGCTGCTGGCGGTCGACGAGGAGGGGCGGCTGTTCGCCCGCGACCTCAGCGGCTGGTGGCTGCTGGGCGACACCGTGGCCGCCGGGCTCACCGCTCTGGCCGAGGGCCACGCGCCGCGCCGGGCCGCGCCCGGGCACCGGCGGTGGTCGGCGGCGCGCGCCCCGGGCGAGGACCTCGTCCCCGACCTGGTGAAGACCGCCCTGGTGCTGGCGTACGTGCTGCATCGGCACGGGGTGCTGACGACACAGGCGCTGCACGCGCGGGCGGTCGGCTTCCGGGGCTTCGGCCAGCTCCACCTCGACCAGGAGTTCCGGCTGCGCCCGGGGGCGCTGGAGGCCAACGCCGAGCCCTTGGCGGAGGACATCCGGCAACAGGCCCAAGGCGCGCCGCTGGGCAGCGCGATGATCTCCCTGGAGCTGCTCCCGGAGGCCGAGGCTCGGGGCGGTGTGAGCTGTTCCGTGGCCACGGGCGGCCCCGGCGACGAGGGGCTCACCGTGCGGATGACCACCCCCACCCGGCTCGCCCTGGACGCCGCCGCGCGGCCCGCCCTGTCCGCCGCCGCGGACGAGATCGAGCGGTACGCGGCCGGCCGCGCCTCCTGAGGCCCCCAACAGCCCGGTACGGCCTGACGTTCCCGAGCTCGCCAGGCTCGCCCCCGCTGCCCCGCCGCCACTGCGTACGCGGCAAACGCCTCGCGGCCCACCACAGCGCATGCGCTGCGATGGGCCGCGAGGCGTTTCCGTATTCCGGCCGGTCCCGGCCGCCGGCGCTCAGTCCTGCGGCGGCAGCCAGCCCGTCTGGATCAGCGACGCCCCGCCCCGTCGGGAGACGAGGAGCGCGCGGCCCGGCGGCAGCGGTCGGGCCTTGACCGGGCCGATCAGCTCGCCCTCGCTGGGGGAGCCGGACAGCAGGACGCCCTGGGCGCCCAGCTCCTTGAAGCGCTGGATGAACTGCTCGTACGAGGAGCGGCCGGCGCCCGCGGTGTTGCGGGCGATGATGATGTTGACGCCCGCGTCCCGCGCGTACGGCAGGTTGTCCACCAGCTGCGCCATCGGGTTGCCGGAGCTGGTGCCGACCAGGTCGTAGTCGTCGACCACGATGAACGCGCGCGGGCCCTTCCACCAGCTGCGGTTGCGGAGCTGCTGCGGGGTGACGTCCGTGCCCGGGATGCGGCTGGTGATGAGCGCGTTCATGTCGGCGATGTACTTCTCGAACGCGTTCTGCGTGGTGGCGTAGCCGACCAGGTGCGGCTCGGGCACGCACTCCAGCAGGCTGCGCCGGTAGTCGCCGACGATGAACAGCGCCTCCTCCGGGGTGTACCGCTCGGTGAGCTGCTTGATGAGCAGCCGCAGCAGCGCGGTCTTGCCGGACTCGGTCTCGCCGTAGATCGCGAGGAACGGGTCGGCGTCGAAGTCGAAGAAGACCGGCTTGAGGTGCATCTCGTCGATGCCGACGGCGACACCGCGCCCCGGCTCCTCGGCCCCGCCCGGCAGCTCCTGCGCCGGCAGCATCCGCGGCAGCATCCGGACCCGCGGGGCGTGCGGCCCCGGCCAGTTGTCGGCCGAGGCCGTGACGAACGCGGCGGTGCCCTCCGCCAGGCCGTCGGCTCCGTCCGAGGAGCCGTCGATACGCGGCAGACCGGCCAGGAAGTGCAGCTTCTGCTGGTTCAGACCGCGGCCCGGCGCGCCGACCGGCACGTTCGCCGCGACCTTGCGGTCGAACTCGGAGTCCATCGGGTCGCCGAGGCGGAACTCCAGCCGGCCCAGCAGCTGGTCCTTCAGCCCGGCCCGCATCTCCATGTAGCGGGTGACGGTGGCGATCAGGTGCACGCCGAGGCCCAGCCCGCGGGTGGCGAGGTCGGAGACGACCGGCTCCAGGATGTCGTAGTCGGTCTTGAACGACTGCCAGCCGTCGATGACCAGGAAGACGTCGCCCCAGGGCTCGCCCGGCAGCCGACCGGCGGCGCGCAGCTGCCGGTAGGTGCTGATCGAGTCGATGCTGTTGTCCCGGAAGAACTCCTCGCGCTGGTTGAGGATGCCGGTGACCTCGGCGATCGTCCGGCGGATCTTCTCCGGGTCGAGTCGGGAGGCCACCCCGCCGACGTGCGGCAGCCCCTCGACGGCCATCATGCCGCCGCCACCGAAGTCGAGGCCGTAGAACTGCACCTCGGCCGGGGTGTGGGTGAGCGCGAAGGAACCGATCAGGGTGCGCAGCAGAGTGGACTTGCCGGAGCGCGGACCACCGACGATCAGCATGTGGCCGGCCGCACCGGAGAAGTCGTGGTACAGGATGTCGCGACGCTGTTCGAAGGGCTTGTCCACGATGCCCAGCGGCACCGTGAGACCACCGCTGCGCGCATAGCCCGAGACGTGCAGTCCGCGCTCCGGCGTGACGGCCAGCGGGGAGAGGATCTGGTCCAGCGACGGCGCCTCGTCCAGCGGCGGCAGCCACACCTGGTGCGCCGCCGGGCCCTGCCCCTCCAGGCAGCGCACGATGACGTCGAGGACGGTGTCGGCGAGCGCGTCGTCCGTGGTGTCCGGGGTGTACGTGAAGTCCGGGTCGGGCTCGACGTAGCGCATCGGCACCGGGGCCGCGGTGAACAGCACCGGACGGCGGTCGGTGGGCAGCGCGCCGCCGGCGGTGACCGCGGTGGTGGAGGCCCGGTAGGTGCCCGAGACGTAGGCGGCCTTGAAGCGGACCATCTCGTCGGTGCCGAACTTCAGATAGCCGGAGCCCGGGATCGACGGCAGGTGGTAGGCGTCGGGCACGCCGATCGCGGTGCGGGACTCGGCGGCGGAGAAGGTGCGCAGACCGATCCGGTAGGACAGATAGGTGTCCAGACCGCGCAGCCGCCCCTCCTCCAGCCGCTGGGAGGCGAGCAGCAGGTGCACACCCAGCGAACGGCCGATCCGGCCGATCTGGATGAACATGTCGATGAAGTCGGGCTTGGCGGTGAGCAGCTCGCTGAACTCGTCGATGACCAGTACGAGGGAGGCCAGCGGCTCCAGCGGGGCGCCGGCGGCGCGCGCCTTCTCGTAGTCGTTCAGGTTGGCGTAGTTGCCGGCGGAGCGCAGCAGCTCCTGGCGGCGCTGGAGTTCACCGGTGATGGAGTCGCGCATGCGGTCCACCAGCGTCAGGTCGTCGGCGAGGTTGGTGATGACCGCGGCGACGTGCGGCAGGTGGGCCATGCCGGCGAAGGTCGCGCCGCCCTTGAAGTCGGCGAGCACGAAGTTGAGGGTCTCGGAGGAGTGGGTGACCGTGAGGCCCAGCACCAGGGTGCGCAGCAGCTCGGACTTTCCGGAGCCGGTCGCGCCCACGCACAGGCCGTGCGGGCCCATGCCCTCCTGCGCGGCCTCCTTCAGGTCCAGCATCACCGGCGAGCCGTCCTCGCCGACGCCGATGGGCACCCGCAGCCGCTCCGCGGTGGAGCGCGGCCGCCAGGCGGTGTCCGGGTTGACCGCGGCGGCGTCGCCCAGCCCCAGCAGGTCGGTGAACTCGAGGTTGGCCAGCAGCGGCTCGTCGTCCTCGCCGCCGGCGCTCATCCGCAGCGGGGCGAGCTGCCGCCCCAGCGCCTCGGCCGCCTCCAGCGTCAGCTCGTCCGGGGTGCCGCGGTAGACCGCGCCGCCCGACTCGACCCGCAGCTGACCGGGGCGGACGACCAGGTTCAGCCCGCCGCGGGGCTCGTCCGGCAGCCCCGGCGCCAGCTCCACCACGGTCACGCCCTGAAGCCCCTCCTGGGCCGCCAGCAGCGAGTCCGGCGGCACCAGCCCGCCGTCCAGGACCACCACCACGTGCGGCTGGTCCAACAACGTCTGCCCGTCGGGGTTGAACCGCGGCCGCCCCTCCAGCCGGCTCTTCAGCAGCTCCTCCACCTCGGGCAGGTTGTCGCTGAACAGCCGCTTGCTGCCGGCGCCGTCGACGGTCCCGGGGACCTGGGTGTGCGGCAGCCACTTCACCCAGTCCCAGCGCTCCGCGGCGCTGTTCGCCGCCACCACCGCGATCACCAGGTCGTCGGGGGAGTGCAGCGCGGCCAGGCTCGCCACCAGCGACCGCGTGGAGGAGGCCGCCGGCTCCGGCTCCCCGGAGATGGTGAGGTGGTAGAAGGCGCGCAGCGAGACCGCCATCGGCAGCCCGTCGAGCGAGTTGTGGGTGGCCACGAACTGCTGCAGGGCACCCGCGGACAGCGGCTCCAGCTCGTCCAGCGGCGCGGTCTCCGGCGCCACCAGCGGCGTCCACAGCTCCTGCGGGCCCAGCCCGATGCGGACCTGCGCGAAGTCGTTGTCGCCGATGCGGCGTTCCCACAGCCGGCTGCCCTCGGCCACCAGCGCCCACAGCTGCTCCGGGCTGGGGTGCAGGAAGAACTGGGCGTCCCGCTGCGCCCGCGCGGTGCGCTGCACCCTGCGTCGGGTCTTGGCGAGGTACTTCAGGTAGTCGCGGCGGCCCTCCAGCGCCTCGCCCTGCGAGCCCTTGCGGTAGCGGACCACCTGCGCGATGACCATGGCCAGGGTCGACACCAGCATCATCGCGCCCATGATGCGCATGAAGGGGTGGGTGTTCGGCATGAAGAAGAACACCACGGAGGAGCCCATGCCGAGCATCGGCAGGAGCTGCATGGCCATGCCCTCCTGCTGCCCGCGCGGGAGCTCGGGAGGGGCTTCGAGCCGCAGTTCATCCGCGGGCATCTCGGGTGGCATGACCCGAGGCGGTCGCTTCACGATGATCTGACTCACCGGCGTTATCAATCCCTCGGCGTGGGCTGGACGGTTGGACCGGCGCCCCCGTGGCGGCGCTCGCGCTCGACGTCTGGTGATCCTACGTGGACACCATCCGAAGGCCGCCCGGTAGGGTGACCACCCGCACCATGCGCGACAGCGAATGAGGGAGCCCAGCAGGTGAGTTCGACCACAACGACCGGTTTCTGCCGAGTGACGGTCGTCGCACCGGACAGCCGGATCGATGTCGCCCTGCCGGACGACATCGCCCTGGCGGACCTGTATCCGGAGATCCTGCGTCTGACCCGGCAGACCCAGTCCGAGGCGGCGCCGGTCGGCTACCACCTGGTGCGCCGGGACGGCACCGTCCTGGACGGCCACCGCTCGCTCGCCGCCCAGCGCGTCCTCGACGGCGACCTGCTCTCGCTGCGCCCCTTCGCGCAGTCCCTTCCGCCCGCCGTCCATGACGACGTGTCGGATGCGATAGCCGCCGCGGTCGCCCGCGACCGCACCCTGTGGAACGAGCGCTTCCTGCGCAACTCGGCCCTGGCCGGCAGTTCGCTGCTGCTGGTCCTGATGGGCTTCGTGCTCTGGTACTCCGACCCGGTGCGCCACGACATGCACAGCCCGCCCGGCGTCATCGCCGCCGTCCTCGGCCTGCTGCTCGCGGTCTTCGCCGGCGTGCGGGCCCGGGTCTACGGGGACCGGGGCTCCGCCGTCGCGCTCGGGCTGGCCGCGCTCCCCCATGTGATGATCGCCGGATCCGGCATCCTCGAACTCGACGAGGGGGAGGGGGTCGGCCGGCTCCAGTTCCTGCTGGGCTGCGCCTGCGTCCTGGTGGTGTCCGTGGCGCTGGTCGCCGCCACACCGGTCGGTGACGCCCCGTTCGTCGCCGCGGTGCTGCTCTCCGCGTTCGGCACCATCGCCTCGTTCCTACAGATCCTCGCCGAGGCCAGCGCCACCAACACGGCGGCCGTCAGCACCGCCGTCGCGATCGGCGCCATCGCCTTCCTGCCCGGCCTCTCGGCCCGTGTCGCCCGGCTGCCCATCGGCTATGTGGCACCGCGCGGAGCGGTCGGCCGCGTCGAGCTGGACATCGACGCGGACGGGCCGCTGCCGGCCGAGCCCGTCGACGCCGAGCGCATCGCCCTCCAGGCGCGCCGCGGCCACGAGCTGCTGCTGGGTCTGCTCGGCGGCTGCTCCGCGGTGGTCGTGGTCTCGGCCGCGGTCCTCGGCTTCTCCGGGTCGATGTGGGGCCAGCTGCTCGCCCTCGCCGGCGGCCTGGCGATGCTGCTGCGCGCCCGGTTGTTCCGCTACACCTCCCAGGTCTCCACCGTCCTGGGCGCCGGGATCTCCGCGCTCGCGCTGCTGATCCTCGGACTCTCGCTCAACCCCCCGCTCTCCAAGGTCCACGAGCTGCTGCTGGGCAACGGCACCGAGATGCACGTCAGGACCGTCTGGCTGGCCGCGGCCGTCGCCGTCGGCGCCGCCCTGATCACCGCCATCGGCCTGATCGTCCCCAACAAGGGCCTCACCCCGTTCTGGGGCCGTGTCTCCGACCTGACCGAGGGGGCGCTGCTGCTCTCCCTGGTGCCGCTGTGCCTGGCGGTGCTGGACGTCTACACCACGGCGCGCGAGATGACCGCTTGACCGCTTAGGCCCCGCGGCGCGCGGTGTGCGGGAGGCGGCGGCCGGTGGCGGGCGGCCCACTCCGTACGGCGGCGCGCCGGCGCCCGGCCCCGGCCCCAAGCGAGAAACGCCCGGCCCGGCCCCAGGCGAGAAAGGTGACCGCGATGCCCCCGCCGCCCCACCGGCCCGGTGACGAGAGCCCGCCTCCGCCCGGCCTCGGCGCCCCGCGGTGGCCCGCGGCGCCGGCCGACGACAGCGCGCCGCAGGAGTGGCAGACGGGGGTGAACACCTGGGGGACCGGGCTCACCCCGACCGTCGGTCCCACCGCCGAACCCTCGCCGGCGCCGCCGGCTCCGGCCGGCGGAACCGGACCCACCGCCGCGCCCCCGTCGGATCCGGCCGTGCCGCCGGCCCCTGGCGGCCCGCCCCCGTCGGCGCCGCCCGTGCCGCCCCCGGGCTTCGGCCCTCCGCCCCCGCCCGGACCGCCCGCGCCCTCCCCGTACGGACCGCCGCCGGTGCCGCACACCGGCGTGCCGCACACCGGCGCCGGCGGACCGCGGCGCGGCCCGGGCCGGAGGAGGCGTACGGCGCTGGTCGTCTGCGGGGCCCTGGCCTTAGCGCTGGCCGCGTGCGGCGGCGTGTGGGCGGTGCTCGGCGGCGGAGACGACGCCCCCGGACGACCCCTCGCCCGTCCCGACACCGCACCGGCCACCCGCCACGACGACCGGCCGACGAAGGAGCCCACCCCGAGCGGGGCCGGCCGGACCCCGACGCTGGACCCCAACGCCGTCCGCCGCCCCGGCGAGGCCCGGGTGCTCTTCCAGACGCCCGCCCCCGACGTCCCCGGGAGCGGCGTCGCCCTCCCCGGCTTCTGGGTGCGCGACGACCACGTCGTCAAGACCGAGCAGAACCGGCTCGTCGGCCGCGCCGACGACGGCGCCGAGCGCTGGGCCATCACCTTCCCGAAGCGCGTCTGCGCGACCCCCGCCCTGCGGACCGCCGACCGGGTCGTGATCGCCTACGAAGGCCCCGGGAAGAACGCGTGCAGCCGGCTGGCCCTCGTCGACCTGGACAAGGGCGCCAAACTCTGGGACCGGCCCGCCCCCAAGGGCCCCGTCTGGGCCAGCGGCCACACCGACCTGTCGATCGCCCAGAGCGGCGACCTCGTCGGGCTGACCTGGACCGGCGGCTCGGCCCTGGTCAGGGCGAGCGACGGGGAGGAGGTCGGCCTCGCCCCCCTCAGCCCCGCCTGCTCGGTGGGCGGCTTCGCGGGCGGAGAGGTCCTGCTGCGCGCCTACTCCTGCCGCGACAACACCGCGAAGCTCCAGAAGATCACTCCTTCGGGGAGAATCGCCTGGACCTACCGCCTGCCCAAGGGCCACGAGGTCGCCCGGGTCCTGTCCACCTCCCCCGTGGTCGTCAGCACCGCCAAGAGGGGAGACGCGGAGTCGGTCCGCTTCCGCTCCCTCACCGACGGCGGCACCGAGCGCGCCGTCCTGGACACCCGGGCCCCGGACTACGAACTCCACTGCGACCAGGACGACACCTTCACCGCCGTCCTCGACGGCTGCCAGGGCGCCGTCGCCACCGCCGACACGCTCTACCTGAGCACCGAGATCCACGACAGCGGCGACACCCGCACCAACGACATCGAGGCGTACGACCTCGGGACCGGCCGACGGAAGTGGCACACCGGGGGCCAGGCCATGCGCCCGCTGCGCACCGAGGGCGACGACCTCGTCGCCTATCGGTTCCCCGCCGCCGGGACGGCGGGTGGAGTCGTCGGCATCGGCCCGAACGGCGGGAGACCCAGGACCCTGCTGCGCCACCCCGCGGCCACGGCGGAGGCGGAGAGCGGCTTCGAGGACGCGATGTACGCCTATGAGCACGGTCGCCTCTACATCGCCGCGGACCACGTGTACGACACGCCGGGCACCGACCGACCAGGCAGTCTGATCATGGCCTTCGGGCCGTGACGCCCGGCCGCGCGCCGATCCTCCGGGGCGCACCGTCCCGGAGACTGGTACGCTGTGTGACGGCCGTTTGTGTACGCGCCCCCGGAGCCTTCCCCGAAGGCTCTGGAGACAGCGCCCAGCGGACCCCGCCTCCCGAGTAACGGAAGCTCTCCTGAGACGCAGACCAGGGGCACTCGGTGGCCAGACGAAGAACCCCAGAGGAGTACGCGTGTCGCTCGACGCCGCTACGAAGAAGCAGATCATGGCCGAGTTCGGGACCAAGGAGGGCGACACCGGCTCCCCCGAGGTCCAGGTCGCGCTGCTCTCCCGCCGCATCTCGGACCTGACCGAGCACCTCAAGACCCACAAGCACGACCACCACTCCCGCCGTGGTCTGCTGCTGCTGGTCGGCCAGCGCCGCCGCCTGCTGCAGTACCTGGCGAAGAAGGACATCACGCGTTTCCGTACGCTGGTCGACCGCCTGGGCATCCGCCGCGGTGCGGCGGGCGCCAAGTAACACGCTGTGAAGGGAGCGGTTCCCGCGCCAGGGGGCCGCTCCCTTTGCCGTATGTGTGGCCGGGCGGGCCGCCTGACGCGGCGGAGAAGAGGCGCCTGCGCGCCCCCGCACGACGCCGCACACCACGGGTACCGGACGATTCAGCCGTCGTGAGGATGGCCGAAGCTTTGTAGTCTGGTCCCAACAACGCCATAACGAACGAGGAGGAGCGCCTCACCCCAGCGCCTGTCGGGCGCCGCAGGCGCCGGTCCTCGGTAGTGGCTCCCGGAACTGGCAATTCCGGTGGCTTCGATCGAAGACCGGCCCGGCCGCCGGACAACGGCCAGGGGCGCTGCTCCACCACCGTCCCCCCATCACACGGACGAGGGGACGCAGACGAGGAGATTTTCCTGGTGGAGAACGAGACCCACTACGCCGAGGCCGTCATCGACAACGGCGCCTTCGGCACCCGCACCATCCGCTTCGAGACGGGCCGGCTGGCCCGTCAGGCCGCCGGCTCCGCCGTGGCCTACCTGGACGACGACACCATGGTGCTGTCGGCCACCTCTGCTTCCAAGAACCCCAAGGACCAGCTCGACTTCTTCCCGCTGACGGTGGACGTCGAGGAGCGGATGTACGCGGCCGGGCGGATCCCCGGCTCGTTCTTCCGCCGCGAGGGCCGCCCCTCCGAGGACGCGGTCCTCACCTGCCGGCTGATCGACCGCCCGCTGCGCCCGTCCTTCAAGAAGGGCCTGCGCAACGAGATCCAGGTCGTCGCCACGATCATGGCGCTCAACCCCGACCACCTCTACGACGTGGTCGCGATCAACGCCGCCTCCGCCTCCACCCAGCTGGCGGGCCTGCCCTTCTCCGGCCCGATCGGCGGCGTCCGCGTCGCGCTGATCAAGGGCCAGTGGGTCGCCTTCCCGACCCACACCGAGCTCGAGGACGCCGTCTTCGACATGGTCGTCGCGGGTCGCGTCCTGGAGGACGGCGACGTCGCGATCATGATGGTCGAGGCCGAGGCCACCGACAAGACCATCACCCTGGTCAAGGACGGCGCCGAGGCCCCGACCGAGGAGGTCGTCGCCGCCGGTCTGGAGGCGTCCAAGCCCTTCATCAAGGTCCTCTGCAAGGCGCAGGCCGATCTGGCCTCGAAGGCCGCCAAGCCGGTCGCCGAGTTCCCGATCTTCCTCGACTACCAGGACGACGTCCTGGAGGCGCTCACCGACGCCGTCCGCGAGGAGCTGGCCCAGGCGCTGACCATCGCGGGCAAGCAGGAGCGCGAGTCCGAGCTGGACCGGATCAAGGGCGTCGCCGCCGACAAGCTGCTGCCGCAGTTCGAGGGCCGCGAGAAGGAGATCTCCGCCGCGTACCGCTCGCTCACCAAGAGCCTGGTCCGCGAGCGCGTGATCAAGGAGCGCAAGCGCATCGACGGCCGCGGCGTCACGGACATCCGTACGCTGGCCGCCGAGGTCGAGGCGATCCCGCGGGTCCACGGTTCGGCCCTGTTCGAGCGTGGCGAGACCCAGATCCTGGGCGTCACCACCCTCAACATGCTCCGCATGGAGCAGCAGCTGGACACGCTGGCGCCCGAGACGCGCAAGCGCTACATGCACAACTACAACTTCCCGCCGTACTCCGTCGGTGAGACCGGCCGCGTGGGCTCGCCCAAGCGCCGGGAGATCGGCCACGGTGCGCTCGCCGAGCGCGCCATCCTGCCGGTCCTGCCGACCCGCGAGGAGTTCCCGTACGCCATCCGTCAGGTCTCCGAGGCGCTCGGCTCCAACGGCTCCACCTCGATGGGCTCGGTCTGCGCGTCGACCATGTCGCTGCTGAACGCCGGTGTGCCGCTGAAGGCCCCGGTCGCCGGTATCGCCATGGGTCTGATCTCCCAGGAGATCGACGGTGAGACGCACTACGTGGCGCTGACCGACATCCTCGGCGCCGAGGACGCCTTCGGCGACATGGACTTCAAGGTCGCCGGCACCAAGCAGTTCGTCACCGCGCTGCAGCTGGACACCAAGCTCGACGGCATCCCGGCCTCGGTGCTGGCCGCGGCCCTCAAGCAGGCCCGCGACGCCCGCCTGCACATCCTCGACGTGATGATGGAGGCCATCGACACGCCGGACGAGATGTCCCCGCACGCCCCGCGGATCATCACCGTCAAGATCCCGGTGGACAAGATCGGTGAGGTCATCGGCCCCAAGGGCAAGATGATCAACCAGATCCAGGAGGACACCGGCGCCGAGATCACCATCGAGGACGACGGCACCATCTACATCGGTGCCGCCGACGGCCCGTCCGCCGAGGCCGCCCGCGCCACCATCAACGGCATCGCCAACCCGACGATGCCCGAGGTCGGCGAGCGCTACCTGGGCACGGTCGTGAAGACCACCACCTTCGGTGCCTTCGTCTCCCTGCTCCCGGGCAAGGACGGCCTGCTGCACATCTCGCAGATCCGCAAGCTGGCCGGTGGCAAGCGTGTGGAGAACGTCGACGACGTGCTCGCGGTCGGCGCCAAGGTCCAGGTGGAGATCGCCGAGATCGACCAGCGCGGCAAGCTCTCCCTGATCCCCGTCCTGGAGGACGAGGACGCCGCCGAGGGCGAGAAGGACGAAGCTGCCAAGTGACGTCGCGTACGCACCGGACGACGGCCCGCACCTCCTCGGAGGGGCGGGCCGTCGCCCGTACCCAAACGCTTCTCCAGGGCGAGAACGGCATCGGCACCGTCCGCAAGACCACCCTCCCCGGGGGGCTGCGCGTGGTCACCGAGACCCTGCCGTCGGTGCGCTCCGCCACCTTCGGCATCTGGGCCCACGTCGGCTCCCGTGACGAGACCCCGTCGCTGAACGGGGCCACCCACTACCTGGAGCACCTGCTCTTCAAGGGCACCCGGCGCCGCTCCGCGCTGGACATCTCCGCCGCCATCGACGCGGTCGGCGGCGAGATGAACGCCTTCACGGCCAAGGAGTACACCTGCTACTACGCGCGGGTGCTCGACACGGACCTGCCGCTGGCCATCGACGTGGTCTGCGACATGCTCACCGGCTCGGTCATCGAGGCGTCGGACGTGGACGCCGAGCGCGGGGTGATCCTCGAAGAGATCGCGATGACCGAGGACGACCCGGGCGACTGCGTGCACGACCTGTTCGCGCACACCATGCTCGGCGACACCCCCCTCGGCCGTCCGGTGCTGGGCACCGTCGACACCATCAACGCCCTCACCCGCGACCGCATCGCCCGCTTCTACAAGAAGCACTACGACCCCACCCACCTGGTCGTCGCCGCCGCCGGCAACGTCGACCACGCCAAGGTGGTGCGTCTGGTACGCCGCGCCTTCGAGCGGGCCGGCGCGCTGGACCGCGTCGACGCGGTCCCGATGGCCCCCCGCGACGGCGCCCGGACGATCCGCACCGCGGGCCGGGTGGAGCTGCTGGGTCGCAAGACCGAGCAGGCGCACGTCGTCCTCGGCATGCCGGGCATCGCCCGCACCGACGACCGACGCTGGGCGCTGGGCGTGCTGAACACCGCGCTCGGCGGCGGCATGAGCTCCCGGCTCTTCCAGGAGGTCCGGGAGAAGCGGGGCCTGGCCTACAGCGTCTACTCGTACACCTCCTCGTTCGCCGACTGCGGCCTGTTCGGCGTCTACGCCGGCTGCCGACCCAGCCAGGTGCACGACGTGCTCAAGATCTGCCGCGACCAGCTCGACGAGGTGGCGCGCAACGGCATCACCGATGAGGAGCTGCGGCGCGCCGTCGGCCAGCTGTGCGGCTCCACCGTGCTCGGCCTGGAGGACACCGGCGCGCTGATGAACCGCATCGGCAAGAGCGAGCTGTGCTGGGGCGAGCAGATGTCGGTCGACGACATGCTGGCGCGGATGCAGGCCGTCACCCCGGACGAGGTCCGCGAGGTGGCCCGCGATGTACTGGGACAGCGTCCCTCGCTGTCCGTCATCGGCCCGCTGAAGGACAGGCAGGCGGCCCGGCTGGACGAAGCGGTGTCGTAGCGCGTGTGGTTTCTCCAGGGGCTCCGCCCCCTGGACCCCTAGAGAAGGAATCGAGCAATGAGCAGCAAGCTGCGGGTGGCGGTCATCGGGGCCCGGGGCCGCATCGGCTCCGAGGCCGTACGGGCCGTGGAGGCCGCCGAGGACATGGAACTCGTCGCCGCCCTGGGCCGCGGCGACCGGCTGGAGACCCTGGTCGAGGCGGGCGCGCAGGTCGCGGTCGAGCTCACCGACCCGGGCTCCGTCATGGGCAACCTCGACTTCTGTGTGCGCCACGGCATCCACGGCGTCGTCGGCACCACCGGATGGACCGACGAGCGCCTCTCGCAGCTGCGCGGCTGGCTGGCCGCGGCCCCGGAGGTCGGCGTGCTGATCGCGCCGAACTTCTCCATCGGCGCGGTGCTGACCATGCGCTTCGCCCAGCAGGCGGCCCGCTACTTCGAGTCCGTCGAGGTCATCGAGCTGCACCACCCGAACAAGGCGGACGCCCCCTCCGGCACCGCCACCCGCACCGCCCAGCTGATCGCCGCGGCCCGCGCGGAGGCCGGCTGCGCCCCGCAGCCGGACGCCACGGTCACCGCGCTGGACGGCGCGCGCGGCGCCGACGTGGACGGAATCCCGGTGCACTCGGTGCGGCTCCGCGGTCTCCTCGCCCACCAGGAGGTGCTGCTCGGCGACACCGGCGAGACCCTCACCATCCGGCACGACTCCACGCACCACAGCAGCTTCATGCCGGGCATCCTGCTCGGCGCCCGCCGCGTGCCGACCAACCCCGGGCTGACCCTCGGCCTGGAGCACTTCCTGGACCTGGACTGAGGCCCGAGCCGTGCGCGCAAAGATCACGTACTTCGCCCTCGCCGCCGTCCTGGTCGTCTACTTCGTCCTGGTCGGCAGCCGCGGTGTCCTGCTCATCCGGCAGGGCACCCCGGTGACGGTCGCCTTCGGCGCGGCCGTGCTGGTGCTGCCGTTCATCGGCTGCTGGTTCCTGTGGCAGACCACGGTCTTCGCCCGCGACGCCAACCGGTTGGCCCGCGAACTGGAGGCCGAGGGCGGGCTGCCGGTCGACGAGCTGGCCCGCACCCCGAGCGGTCGCGTCGACCGCGACTCGGCCGACGCGGTCTTCGCCCGGCGCCGCGCCGAGACCCAGGAGGCCCCGGACGACTGGCGCGCCTGGTTCCGCCTGGCCATCGCCTACCACGACGCCCGGGACACCCCGCGCGCCCGCAAGGCCATGCAGCGCGCCATCGCCCTGCACGACGGAAAGCCGGTCCGCGCCTAGCCGTATCGGCCAGGCCCGGACCGGCTCGGTCGCGGCGCTCTCGTCGGTCGCGGTGGTGACGGCGGTCGGGTCAGGACCGTACGCCGTACTCCGTGACCCAGTCCTCGACGGCGTCGGCCGCCATGTCGAAAGCCTCGCGGCGGCCCAGGAAGTCCGCGTTGTGGTCGGTGACCAGCGGCTTCAGCGGCTCGTCGGAGGTCAGGGCAAGCGAAAGGGCCTGCCCCTGCACGGTGCGGGGCAGGCCCAACCACTTCACGGGCTGCTGGACGGTGCGGATCGAGTCGACCTTGCTCCACTCGACCGTGGTCGTCCCCCACATCCCCACCCGGCGCACGCCGTAGGCACTCACCCAGATGCCCGCCCGGACCAGCCGCACCGCGCCGATGATGACGACGGTGGCCGCGCCGATGCAGATGCCGGCACCGGGCAGCGCGCCCGCGAGGGCGATGATCAGGGCGGAGAAGAGGATGTACGAGGCCAGGAGCAGCAGCAGCGCCGCGCCGCCCACCCGCCAGGGGCCGGGGCGGTACGGTCGCCGCCAACGATCCCGATCCTCGTAGGGCAGGGGCTCGGCGCCCGCCGCGGACTCCTCGGAGTCGGCTTCGGCGGTCAGGAACGGCAGGGGCACGAATGGTCCTCACTCACACGCACGGCGCGATCTGGCTGTGGTGGGGTGAGGCTATCCCAGCGCCCTCCCGGTCGCTCTCAGCGCCCGGTCGACGCCTCGGAATGCTGGACCTGTCGGGTGTTCTGCGGGCCGGACTCCAGCGCGGGCGTACCGAACAGCAGCCCGGCGGCGAAACCGGCGACCACGGTCAGCCCGATGAGGGTGCGGCCGGCCACCTGGCTCACGCTCGCGCGCCGCCGGGGCGGGGGGGTGATATTGCTGCGGAAGCGATCGGCCTCGGCCACGAAGGCGAATGGCACGGGCTCTCGCCGGCGAAACATGGGCGTCCTCCTGGGACCTCGATGGGGGATCTCGAACAGTTAGACGCGAAAACGGCTCGGAAGGTGCCCCTTCTCACACTTCTTTTCCGGCCTTCTTCGCCGACCCCTCTTGCGCGGCAGGTCCGTGGTTTCCCTTGCGCCGCCGAGGCGGACGGCCCGGTCGGCGCGGGCCGACGGTGGCCCCGACCGCCGCCCGGGGGAACGATGGGACGGGGGAGTGTCGGTGGTGGCCCGTAAGCTGGGCGGCGCCCGTGCGATGCAGATGGAAGGACCCCGTCGGTGACCGAGACCCTTGCCGAGAACGCCGAGAGTGAGCGGCAGGCCAGCTTCCGCAGCGACGTGACCGTCGAGCTGGTCAAGCACTCCGCGGCCGACTCCGACGTGCTGTGGGCCGCTCGCGTGTCCACCGCCGGGGAGCAGTCCCTGGATGAGCTCCAGAAGGACCCGGAGCGCTCCAAGGGGCTGATCAACTACCTGATGCGGGACCGCCACGGCAGCCCGTTCGAGCACAACTCGATGACCTTCTTCATCAGCGCCCCGATCTTCGTCTTCCGCGAGTTCATGCGCCACCGTGTGGGCTGGTCCTACAACGAGGAGTCCGGTCGCTACCGCGAGCTGCAGCCCGTCTTCTATGTGCCGGGGGAGGCCCGCAAGCTGGTCCAGCAGGGCCGTCCGGGCAAGTACCGGTTCGTCGAGGGCACCCAGGCGCAGCACGAGCTGACCGGCCGGGTGATGGAGGACGCCTACCGCCACGCGTACGAGGCGTACCAGGAGATGCTGGCCGCCGGGGTGGCCCGTGAGGTGGCCCGCTCGGTGCTGCCGGTCGGCCTCTTCTCCTCGATGTACGCGACCTGCAACGCGCGCTCGCTCATGCACTTCCTCGGGCTGCGCACCCAGCACGAGCAGGCCACGGTGCCGTCCTTCCCGCAGCGCGAGATCGAGATGGTGGGCGAGCTGATGGAGGCGGAGTGGGCCAAGCTCATGCCGCTGACCTACGCGGCGTTCAACAACAACGGCCGGGTCGCGCCGTAGGACGTCCCGGCAGCCGTCGTACGGGCCGGTAGCAAGAAGTGTCCGTATTGCGGCATTTCGTGAAGTTCATCTAGGCTGAACATACGGACCCGGCACTGCTTGAACCCCCGAGCAGGCAGTGCCGGGCTCCATGTCGCCGCCCCGAAGGAGCGCACCGGGGCACGCTACGAGTAGCGTTGGTCCCATGGCTCCGACATCCACATCGCAGACCCCCTTCGGGCGTGTGCTGACCGCCATGGTCACGCCATTCACCCCGGACGGCGCGCTCGACCTCGACGGCGCGCAGCGGCTCGCCGCCCACCTGGTGGACGCCGGCAACGACGGCCTGATCGTCAACGGCACCACCGGCGAGTCACCCACCACCAGCGATGTGGAGAAATCCCAGCTCGTACGGGCCGTGGTCGACGCGGTCGGCCACCGCGCCCACATCGTGGCCGGAGCCGGCACCAACGACACCCGACACAGCATCGAGCTCGCCCGCGCCGCCGAGCAGGCCGGCGCGCACGGCCTGCTGGCCGTCACCCCGTACTACAGCAAGCCCCCGCAGGAGGGGCTGCAGCGCCACTTCACGGCCATCGCCGACGCCACCGGCCTCCCGGTGATGCTCTACGACATCCCCGGCCGCAGCGGCGTCCCGATCAGCACCGAGACCATGGTCCGGCTCGCCGAGCACCCGCGCATCGTCGCCAACAAGGACGCCAAGGGCGACCTGGGCCGCGCCAGCTGGGCCATCGCCCGCTCGGGCCTCGCCTGGTACTCCGGCGACGACATGCTGAACCTTCCGCTGCTGTCCGTGGGCGCCGTCGGCTTCGTCTCCGTGGTCGGCCACGTGGTCGCCCCCGAACTGCGCGCCATGCTCGACGCCCACCTCGCCGGCGACGTCACCAAGGCCACCGAGATCCACCAGAAGCTGCTCCCGGTCTTCACGGGGATGTTCCGCACCCAGGGCGTGATCACCACCAAGGCCGCCCTCGCCCTCCAGGGCCTGCCGGCCGGCCCGCTGCGGTTGCCCCTGGTCGAGCTCTCTCCGGAGGAAACCGAACAGCTGAAGCGCGATCTGGCCGCCGGCGGGGTACAGCTGTAACCACAGACTTCACAACTGCATACAGACACATCAGCAAGTGCACGAAGGTCACGCGCGCCATGTGCCCCCACGGGGGCATGTGGCGTGTGTGGTGAGGAGAGTCTTTTGAGTCATCCGCATCCCGAGCTCGGCCCGCCGCCGAAGCTCCCCGAGGGCGGCCTGCGCGTCACCCCGCTCGGCGGCCTGGGCGAAATCGGCCGCAACATGACCGTCTTCGAGTACGGCGGCCGGTTGCTGATCGTCGACTGCGGAGTGCTCTTCCCCGAGGAGGAGCAGCCCGGAGTCGACCTGATCCTGCCGGACTTCACGTCCATCCGGGACCGCCTCGACGACATCGACGGCATCGTGCTCACGCACGGCCACGAGGACCACATCGGCGGTGTCCCCTACCTGCTGCGGGAGAAGGCCGACATCCCGCTGATCGGCTCCAAGCTGACGCTCGCCCTCATCGAGGCGAAGCTCCAGGAGCACCGCATCCGCCCCTACACACTGGAGGTGGAGGAGGGCCACCGCGAGCGGATCGGCCCCTTCGACTGCGAGTTCGTGGCGGTCAACCACTCCATTCCGGACGCCTTGGCGGTCGCCATCCGCACCCCCGCGGGCATGGCCGTGCACACCGGCGACTTCAAGATGGACCAGCTTCCGCTGGACGGCCGGCTCACCGACCTGCCCGCCTTCGCCAAGCTGGGCGAGGAGGGCATCGACCTGCTGCTGGTGGACTCGACCAACGCCGAGGTCCCCGGCTTCGTGCCGCCCGAGCGCGACATCTCCAATGTGCTGCGCCAGGTCTTCGCCGGTGCGCAGAAGCGCATCATCGTGGCGAGCTTCGCCAGCCACGTGCACCGCATCCAGCAGATCCTGGACGCCGCCCACGAGTACGGGCGCCGGGTGGCGTTCGTCGGCCGCTCCATGGTCCGCAACATGGGGATCGCGCGCGACCTGGGCTATCTGCGGGTCCCGGCCGGGCTCGTGGTGGACGTGAAGACCCTCGACGACCTGCCGGACGACGAGATCGTGCTGGTGTGCACCGGCTCTCAGGGCGAGCCGATGGCCGCCCTCTCCCGGATGGCCAACCGGGACCACCAGATCCGCATCGTCCAGGGCGACACCGTCATCCTGGCCTCGTCCCTCATCCCGGGCAACGAGAACGCGGTCTACCGGGTGATCAACGGTCTGACCCGATGGGGCGCCAACGTGGTCCACAAGGGCAACGCGCGGGTGCACGTCTCCGGGCACGCCTCCGCGGGCGAGCTGCTGTACTTCTACAACATCTGCAAGCCCCGCAACCTGATGCCCGTCCACGGCGAGTGGCGCCACCTGCGCGCCAACGCGGAGCTCGGCGCTCTCACCGGCGTGCCGAAGAACCGATGCGTCATCGCCGAGGACGGCGTGGTGGTGGACCTGGTCGACGGCGTCGCGAAGATCGTCGGCAAGGTGCAGGCCGGCTATGTGTACGTCGACGGCCTCTCGGTCGGCGACGTCACCGAGGCCTCGCTCAAGGACCGCCGCATCCTCGGGGAAGAGGGCATCATCTCCGTCTTCCTCGCGGTGGACAGCACCACGGGCAAGATCGTGGGGGGTCCGCACATCCAGGCGCGTGGCTCCGGTATCGAGGACGCCGCGTTCGTCGGGGTGACCCCGAAGATCGAGGAAGCGCTCGCCAAGTGCGCCGCCGACGGCATCGCCGACCCCCACCAGCTGCAGCAGGTGGTGCGGCGCACCATCGGCAAGTGGGTCTCCGACACCTACCGCAGGCGGCCGATGATCCTGCCTGTCGTGGTCGAGGTCTGACGATGACTCAGGGAGCGGGGCGCTCGATTTGCATCGAGCGCCCCGCTCCAGTACGTTTACGGCTCCACCTCACGGGGAACGCGAAGCGCTCAGGCGCCTCGGGTCATCCTCCGAGGGGCGGGAATTCGGCTCAGAGAATTCTGATAAAGTCGGATCAGCCGAAAGGCAAAGGCCACTCCAACGGCCACCGGAAACAAATTCGGATCGACTGCGACTTTCGAGAAGCAGGGGAAACGAAAAAGAATCTGGTAAGGTTGGAAACACCGAAGGGAAGCGCCCGGAGGGCCCGGTACTGGATCTAATCAGTACAGTGGGACCGAAGGAAGCGTCCGTTCCTTGAGAACTCAACAGCGTGCCAAAAGTCAACGCCAGATATGTTGATACCCCGTCGAAGGGCCATCA
>NZ_NISY01000010.1 GCF_007595705.1 Streptomyces sp. SAJ15
CCCGGCGGTGCCGAACGGCCGCAACCGGTTAGGGACGAGGGTGCGCCGCGCCGCGCACCGGGGGGTCGGGGTCGTGGGGGCGGCTGGCCCCCACATCCCGCCGCGATGGCGAGAAGCCCAACGTCGGAGCCCGGCGGTGCCGAACGGCCGCAACCGGCTGGGGGCGGGGGGTGCGCCGCGCGCCGCGCACGGGGGTCCGGGGGCGTGGGGGCGGCTGGCCCCCACATCCCGCCGCGATGGCGAGAACCCCGACGTCGGAGTCCGGCGGTGCCGAACGGCCGCAACCGGCTGGGGCGGGGGGTGCGCCGCGCCGCGCACGGGGGTCGGGGGCGTGGGGGCGGCAGGCCCCCACATCCCGCCGCGACGGCGAGAACCCCGACGGCGGAGCCCGGCGGTGCCGAACGAGCCGCAACCGGCTCGGGAACGGGGGTGCGCCGCGCCGCGCGCTGCCCGCGAGGGCGCCCGCCCCAGCCCGCCGCGAAGGCAGACACGTCCCCCGACATCGAACCCCTAGCGGGAGGCGCCCCCGTACCCGGCGATGTCGCGCGGGCTGCGCGCGCCCGGGCCCACGTAGCGGGCCGACGGCCGGACCAGTCGGCCCGTCCGCTTCTGCTCGAGGATGTGCGCGCTCCAACCGGCGGTGCGGGCGCAGGTGAACATCGAGGTGAACATGTGGGC
The DNA here is from genome assembly GCF_007595705.1 of Streptomyces sp. SAJ15. Classification (GTDB taxonomy): domain Bacteria; phylum Actinomycetota; class Actinomycetes; order Streptomycetales; family Streptomycetaceae; genus Streptomyces. The sequence continues at coordinate 679 of NZ_NISY01000010.1, forward strand.
GGGGACCTCGGCGAAGTCGAGCACGATGGCGGCCCAGAACTCCACGTTGGTGGCGAGCACCCGGTCCGGCCGCCGGTTGTGCAGCTCCTCGAGGGCGGCCCGCTCCAGGGCCTCGGCCACCTCGAAGCGCGGGGCGCCGAGCTCCTTGGCCGTACGACGCAGCACCCGGGCGCGCGGGTCCTCCGCGCGGTAGACGCGGTGGCCGAAGCCCATGAGCCGCTCGCCGCGGTCGAGGGCGCCCTTCACGTACGCGACCGCGTCACCCGTGCGCTCGATCTCCTCGATCATGCCGAGCACGCGGGACGGAGCGCCGCCGTGCAGCGGGCCGGACATGGCGCCGACGGCGCCGGAGAGCGCGGCGGCGACATCGGCGCCGGTGGAGGCGATGACGCGGGCGGTGAAGGTGGACGCGTTCATGCCGTGCTCGGCGGCGGAGGTCCAGTAGGCGTCGACGGCGGCGACGTGCCGCGGGTCGGGCTCGCCGCGCCAGCGCCGCATGAACCGCTCCACCACGGTCTCGGCCTTGTCGATCTCCCGCTGGGGCACCATCGGCAGGCCCTGCCCGCGGGCCGACTGGGCGACGTAGGAGAGCGCCATCACCGCGGCCCGTGCCAGGTCCTCGCGGGCCTGCTCGGCGTCGATGTCCAGGAGCGGCTTGAGTCCCCAGACGGGCGCCAGCATGGCGAGCGCGGACTGCACATCGACCCGGATGTCACCGGAGTGCACCGGGATGGGGAAGGGTTCGGCCGGCGGCAGACCGGGATCGAAGGCGCCGTCGACCAGCAGGCCCCAGACGTTCCCGAAGGAGACGTGACCCACCAGGTCCTCGATGTCGACGCCCCGGTAGCGGAGCGCGCCGCCCTCCTTGTCGGGTTCGGCGATCTCCGTCTCGAACGCGATGACTCCTTCGAGCCCAGGCACGAAGTCGGACATCAGGCGGCTCCTCGTGATGTGGTCGACATGAGCGGTCGACAGTCGACTAAAAGCGGCTCAATCGGCTTCTTGACGGGTGTACCCGGTCTTGCGGTGCTTTTCGGTTACCCCGGTGATGCCCCGTGCGGGGAGGGGCTCATCCTGCCCCGGCGCACGGCGGCGGGAGCCGCACGGCCACAGTGGACCAGCACAAGATTTTGCGCGGTCGGGCACCGACGGGGAAGGGTGAGAAGCGGCACACCGTGCCATTTGGGCCGGAGGGGTTACGCGCGTCGGCCCCGAGGGAAGGCCGATACCGTCCCCTGTCGTCGCCCGGGGATGCTGCAAGATAAGCGCGTGCCTCACGACGACTCCCACGACGTCCCCCGCCACGATTCTCCCGCCCCGCACGATTCTCCCGCCCCGCACGATTCTCCCGCCCCGCACGATTCTCCCGCCCCACGCGACTCCGCGCCCGAGCGGCCCGATTCACTCGCCGGCTACACGCTCGACCCGGCCGCGATGCGCAAGCACTACCGCACCGAGGGCCTGACGGAGGCGGAACTGGCCGCCACCCCGTTCGAGGAGTTCACCCGCTGGTTCGCGCAGACGGTGCGCAGCGGGCTGCCGGAGCCGAACGCGATGGTCGTCTCGACGGCGGACGCGACGGGCCGGCCCAGCTCTCGTACGGTGCTGATGAAGTCGTACGACGACCGCGGCTTCGTCTTCTACACCAACTACGACTCCCGCAAGGGCCGAGACCTGGCAGCGAACCCGTATGTCTCGCTGATCTTCCCCTGGCACCCGCTGGCCCGACAGGTGGTGGTGACGGGCGTGGCCGAGCGCACCGGGCGCGATGAGACGGCGGCCTACTTCCGCACCCGCCCGCACGGCTCCCAGCTGGGCGCGTGGGCCAGCCCGCAGTCCACGGTGATCGGCTCCAGGGAGGAGCTGGACCGGCTCTACGCGGACCTGGCGGACCGCTATCCGCCGGGCGAGCAGGTCCCGGTGCCGCCGCAGTGGGGCGGCTTCCGGGTGGTCCCGGAGACGGTGGAGTTCTGGCAGGGACGAGAGAACCGGCTGCACGACCGACTGCGGTACGTGCGCGTCACGGGCGACGAGGGCGACCGGGGCTGGCGTGTGGAGCGGCTCTGCCCGTAGCGGGTCCGTGGGTCGGCGGCAGGGCCCATCCGGCAAGGCCGGCCGCCGGGCCCGTTAGCCGTGGCCGTGAGCCGTGGCCTGTTCGGCGCGGCCCGTTAGCCGCGGCCCGTTCCGCGCGGCTCGTTCGTCGGCGGCCGCCCGGCGGGGCCGCGAACGCAGACGACCCGCGAGCTCAGTCCCTCGCGCCGGCTGGTGCGAGGGGCCGGCCGGACGTACCGGCGAGCCCGCGGGTCGGGTGACTGCTGGGAATTGGACCGGCGACTACCGCCGGTACCGCGCAAGAGCGCGACGACGGGCCGTCAGCCCGCAGTCACCTCACGCGTCCGGTTGCCATACATCTGCCGAACCACCTCCCTTCTCGTGTACCTCACACACTAGGAACCCCTCCGCGCCCGCACAACCGAATTTCTGGCGGGCAACGATTTCGGCGAACCCCGTGTGGCACGCGTCACGTTCGAGTTCAATAGCCCGACGTGCAGCAGATGCAGCCGCAGCCGCGGACCGCGCGTACAGCAGGGGGTGTCGGGTGACCGCTCCGCAACGTTCCGAACCCGCCCGGTCGAAGCCGACGACGGCACTGGCCGCGGAAGCGGCCCCGCCACCACCGGAACCCGATCGCGGCGACCGCTCCGACCGCGACGACTCCGTACTGCTCGCGGCCCTGCTCGACGGCATGGACGCCGCGCTCTGCGCCTTCGACGCGGAGGGCACGGTCACCCACTGGAACCGCGAGGCGGAGCGCATCCTGGGCTGGACCGCGGCCGAGGCGGTCGGCCGCCGGGGGATCACCGGGTGGGCGGCGCGGCCCGCCGACGGCCGCGAGGTGGAGGCGCGGCTGATGGGCGCGATGAGCGCCGCCGGCCGCCAGGTGCACGAGTTCGCACTGCTCACCAAGGAGGGCAACCGGGTCCTGGTGCGCACCCAGACATCGGTCGTGCAGGGCCCGGGGGGCCGGCCTGCGGGGGTGTACTGCGCGTTCAGCGAGGTGCACACCCAGATCGACCTGGAGCGGTCCATCGCGCTGAGCGAGACGCTGCTGGACGACGCCTCGTGGGGGGTGATCCTCGTCGACGCCGACCTGCGGCCGGCGGTGGTCAACGACCATGCCGCGCGGGCGCTGCGGACCGGCCGTACGGCGCTGCTCGGGCGCCCGCTGGGCGATGTCCTGGCGCAGGGCGTGGAGGAGGCGGAGAGCGCCCTCCAACACGTCCTGGCCGAGGGCACGCCGCCCGCACCGGCCGAGATGTGGGTGACACCGCGTGCCAGGGTCGGCGGCGGGGACGCGGGCGAGAACGACGGCCCCGGGACGGGCTCCGGCTCCGGTTCCGGGGCCGGTTCCGTGAGCGGGGAGCGCGAGCTGGAGCGCCGCTGCTGGCGCAGCGGGTTCCTGCGGCTGGCCTCACCGCTCGCCGAGGAGCCGGCGCCGCTCGGCGTGGCCTGGATCTTCGTGGACGTGACCGACGCCAAGCAGGCCGAGCAGGAGAGCTCGCGGCTGCGCTTCCGCAGCAACCAGCTGCACCGCGCGGCGCGCGCCGCCGCCGAGTGCGAGGACCCGGTGGAGGCGGCCACCGTGCAGTTGGACTTCGCGCTGGCCGGCTTCGCGGACCATGCGCTGATCGACCTGGTCTGGGAGCCGCCCGCCGTCGCGCCCGTCGTTCCGCCGACCGTCGCGCGGCGCGGCGGGCCCGCGCGGTCCGCCGGCGGGCCGGACGCCCCCGGCGCCTCCCCGGCCGTCGGCGGGACGGCGGACGGCGCCCGCGGCGGCCTGGCCGGGCTGGCGGGCGACGGGTCCGCCGGGCTGCCGGACACCACCGGTCCGGTGCGGCTGGTGCGGACGGCCGCGACACCCGCCGGCGCGAGCGGGCTGAGCCCCTGCCCCTGCCAGCCGGTGCTCTCGGGCGGCATTCCGGTCGCCTATATGGAGGGCCACCCGGCGCTCCAGGCCGCCGAGCGCTGCGGTTCGGTGCGGGCCAGCTCGGGGCGGATGGAGGGCGCCGCCGCCGCGCAGTGGGCGGCCACCCGCAAGTGGCCGGAGGGCACCGCGCACGGCCTGTGCTCGGTGCTCCGCAGCCGGGGCCGCACGCTGGGCGTGGCCACCTTCCTCCGCGGACCGAGCCGCCGCCCCTTCGACCGCGCGGACGCGGCGTACGCCGAGGACGTGTCCGTACGGGTGGCGGCCGCCCTGGACCTGGCGCGCCAGCTGGGCGGGCCGAGGAGCTGAGCCGCTGGGCCACCGAGCGGCGGACCGGCAGTGGTGGGCGTGCCCCGGCGGGTGGGGCGCGCCCGCGCGGCAGCCGGGTCGCGGTGCGGACGCCGCGCCCCGGGCCCCGCCGCCGCTACCGCCGGTAGAAGATCCGGTCGGCGTACTCCGCCATGACCCGCCCGTTCCACTCGTGCCCGCCGTCGACGTTGCCGGAGCGGAGCATCGGCGGGTCGATGCCGCGCGCGGCGAGCTCGCCCGCCGCCGTCGCCACCACGGCCTGCATCAGCGCGCTGGTCACGACCGTCGAGGCGGGGCCGAAGGGAGCGCCGATCCCCTCGGCGGTCAGCTCCGCGTCGCCGAGCGGGATCTTGGTGTCGAGGACCACGTCGCAGTGGTCCTTGAGGAAGGTCCCGGAGGAGTGCCGGGACGTGGTGCCGGTCGCGTACACCAGCGACGTCACGCCGATCACCTTCAGCCCGAGCGCCCGCGCGTTCCGCGCCATCTCCACGGGCAGCGTGTTGCGCCCGGAGAGCGAGATGATGACCAGCAGGTCGCCGGCCTCGACCGGGCTGGTGTCCAGCACGGCGCCCGCCAGCCCGTCCACCCGCTCCAGCGCGCTGCCGAGCGTGGCGGGTACGACATCGACGCCCACCACGCCGGGCACCGGGAGGAGATTCATCAGCGCCAGCCCGCCCGCGCGGTAGACGACATCCTGAGCGGGCAGCGAGGAGTGCCCGGCGCCGAAGGCGAACAGCCGGCCTCCGGCGACCACGGTGTCGGCGATCATCGCCCCCGCGGCGGCGATGCGCTCGTCCTCCTCGTCCCGCACCCGCTGGAGCAGGCCGATGGCCGCGTCGAAGTACTGCCCGGCCAACTTGGGGTCGCTCATCGGCGCGGTGCCCTTTCCGTCTCCGTGGGTGCGTACGCTGGGTGGCGCGGATCACGTTGCGGTCTGGACCATCCGTCTGTCAATACGGAGTGCCGCTCTGGACCCCGTTGTCGGTGGGATGCGTCAGAATTAACGGCAGGGCCACCGCACGACACCATCGAGGGGCACGCATGTCCGGACTCATCGACACGACGGAGATGTATCTCCGCACCATCCTCGAGCTGGAAGAGGAGGGTGTGGTCCCCATGCGGGCCCGCATCGCGGAGCGGCTCGACCAGAGCGGTCCGACGGTCAGCCAGACCGTGGCGCGGATGGAGCGCGACGGGCTGGTCCAGGTGGCCGGCGACCGCCACCTGGAGCTGACGGACGAGGGCCGCCGGCTGGCCACGCGCGTGATGCGCAAGCACCGGCTGGCCGAGTGCCTGCTGGTCGACGTCATCGGCCTGGAGTGGGAGCAGGTGCACGCGGAGGCGTGCCGTTGGGAGCACGTGATGAGCGAGGCGGTGGAGCGCCGCGTGCTGGAGCTGCTGCGCCACCCCACCGAGTCGCCGTACGGGAACCCGATCCCCGGCCTGGAGGAGCTCGGCGAGAAGGCCGAGGCCGACCCGTTCCTGGACGAGTCCATGGTCAGCCTCACCGAGCTGGACCCGGGCGCCGAGGGCAAGACCGTCGTCGTGCGCCGTATCGGCGAGCCGATCCAGATGGACGCCCAGCTGATGTACACGCTGCGGCGCGCCGGCATCCAGCCCGGCTCGGTCGTCAGCGTGACGGAGTCCGCGGGTGGCGTGCTCGTGGGCAGCAGCGGCGAGTCGGCCGAGCTGGAGCCCGAGATCGCCTCCCACGTCTTCGTGGCCAAGCGCTGACCGTGCCGCGCTGACCGCCGAGCGCGGAATCGTCTCTCCGCGCTCCAGAGCGGCCCGAGAACCGGGTCCGCGCCGTCTCAGCGCCCCCTCTGTCTCCGCGTCTCCCGCGTCTCCGTCGCGCGTACCGGCCCCTACCGCACGGACGTTGACCACGCGTCACGCTCCGTGCGGATTTTCGTCTTTCACCGGTGTTCCCCGCGCGCGGGGTCGGTCCTCGGCTCAAGTGGGGTCGACGGCGCGCGAGGCCGTGCGATCCAGACCGTGGTCGTGGGCCGTGGGCCGCGGGCGGGCGCGATCCGGGGCGGTGCGACGCCCGTACGCGCGGCCGTCGACTGACGGGCCGTGGGGTCGGGCGCGGGGCGCGGAGCGGACGGGAGCGACCGCGCGGCAGCCGACGGCGACGTCAGCGGAGGGACACGTTCACCCTATTCGGCCGAGTTTCCGCCCGCGACCTGCGGTATCGAGGCACCTACCCGGTGGAGTTGCCGGAAAGCGAGCGGGCCGGTCCCGAGCGTGCCACCCTGGCGCTGACGCATATGCGTGCGGACGCATATGTGCGCGGACGCGCAGGGGGCGCGATGGACCCATGGGGCGAGACGGGCAGAACGACCGCCCGGGCGGCAGGGAAGTCGGCGGAGCGGGCACCGGGGAGAGCGGGCGCGGCCCGGCGGATGGGCGGCCCGGAAGGGGCCGACATGCTGCGGGGCCCCGGTGGCCTGCGCCGCCGGGGCCCCGCCTCCCCATGTCCCCCCACTTTTCCCCTCATTGCCTCCGGCGGCAGGGCCCGCTGTGCAGCGCGCCCTCCCGCCGGAGGCGGTGGCGACCCAAAGCCCCGAGCTCTCAGGGTCTGCCCTGGCGGACCCCCTTCCCCAAGTGGTCCGCCTCCCGCTCCTTGTCTCCCCTTGGCGGAGGGGTCCAATCCTCTTAGCCGGTCACTCAAACGAGGGGTGTTACGCGCCAAAAGCCTTTGTTCGAATACGAGTTCGATAGCCTGAGTCGGTCAGAGACAGTCGAGAGGCGAATGGGGGTGCCAGGACCCATGGTGCGGCGCATCAACGTCATCGGAGCCGGCAGCGTACGGCTCGCTGCCTGGGAGTTCACCGACCCGCCCAAACCGGCGGGCGGCGACCAAGCGGAGGCCCACCGCTCCGGAGTCCTGCTGTTGCACGGGCTCATGGGTCGCGCCTCGCACTGGGCGGAGACGGCCCGCTGGCTCGCCACCCGACATCGCGCGGTCGCCCTGGACCAGCGCGGCCATGGGCGCAGCGACAAGCCCGCTGACGGCCCGTATACGCGGGAGGCGTACGTGGCCGACGCCGAGTTCGCCGTGGAGCGGCTCGGCCTCGCCCCCGTCACCCTGATCGGCCACTCCATGGGCGCCCTCACCGCCTGGCAGCTCGCCGCCCGGCGCCCCGATCTCGTGCGGGCCCTGGTCATCGCCGACATGCGGGCCTCCGCCCTCGGCGCCGCGTCCCAGCGCGAGTGGGCGGACTGGTTCCGGTCCTGGCCGCTGCCGTTCGCCACGCTCGCCGACGTCCGCAGGTGGTTCGGGGAGGACGACCCCTGGCTGGAGCGTCCCAACGCGTCCCGGGGCGAGTTCTTCGCCGAGGTGATGACCGAGCGCGCCGACGGCTGGCGCCCCGTCTTCTCCCGCCGCCAGATGCTCACCTCGCGTGAGACCTGGGTGCATGACGCGCACTGGGAGGAGCTCGCCCTCGTCGAGTGCCCCACCCTGGTCATCCGCGGCCTGGACGGCGAGCTCGGGCGCGCCGAGGCCCAGGAGATGGTCCGCGTCCTCCCGCGCGGGCAGTACGCCGAGGTGCCGGACGCGGGCCATCTGCTCCACTACGACCAGCCGGAGGGCTGGCGCCGCGAGGTCGAGTCGTTCCTGGCGGCGGCGGTGCCGGCGTAGCGGCGGCGCGCCCGGCTTCCGGGCCCGGCGGTGTCTGACCCTGTGACAGCGGCGCCCCGCCGAACGCCCCCAGCACCCGCGGCGTGCGCCGCCACCTCCCCAGTGGTCCCTGTCCGTCGAACGGGTGACGTACTGTTCACTCCGCTGCCGTGCTGGCGGCGGTGTCGGTCGCCTCGCTGACGTGCGAGGCGTGTGCGAGGAAAGGGACAACGGGGCCATGGGGGTTCGGGACAGACTGCGCGGTTTGGGCGATGCGGTGACCTCGGCGGCGACGACGGCGGGCAAGGACATCGTGAACCGCGCCAGCCAGGCCGGCCGCGGTGGCGCCACGGCCTCCGGCGACTGGGTGCACGGCGTTCTCGGTGCGCTGCCCGCTCCGGCGGCGCCCGCCGTCGAGCAGTGGGAGTTCTCGCTGGGCGCCCTGGTGTGCCGCCATCCGCGGGTGCCCGCCATCACCGCGAAGGCGCTGCGGTCGCTGGACGGCATCGGCGCGCTGCGCTTCGGCCCCGAGTCGGTGGGCTTCGACGGCGAGGACATCCCCTGGGACAAGGTGGTGCGGATCCAGCTGCACAACGCCTTCGCCGCCATGACCACCGACGCGCTGGACAACGAGGTCGACCGGGTCCGCGAGCTGCTGCCGCCGATCCCCGGCCGCAAGTGGGCGGTCACCAAGGTCGTCGAGGGTCTGGCCGCGGTCGTGCTGGCCTCCCTGGAGCAGGCCGCCGACGAGCGCCTGGACGCGGTCAACGTGGCCTGTGAGATCACCTACCGCGGCGGCATGCTCGGCCGGGAGAAGACGCTGCGCGCCAACCTCTTCACCACCGCGCTCCTGGCCCACCAGGCCGACGTCGCGTACAGCCTGGTGGTCACCGCCCAGGCCAAGGGCGTGCCGGTGCTGCCCGCAGACCCCGGCGCGCTCAGCGTGGAGATGGTCGAGCGGGTGCGCGCGCTGCGGGCGCGCACGGACACGGTGGCGGCCGAGCTCCAGGCGGAGCGAGAGGACGACGGACAGCCGGGCCCGTCGGCCCTGCCGGGCCAGCAGGGCCACCCGGGGCAGCCCGCCTGAGCACGGTCCCCGACGGGGGCTGATGGGGCTGGTCGGCGGCGCCCGACCCGGTCGGCGGCGCCCGTGCGGATCGCCGTCCGAGTCGATCGGGCGGCGATCGGGGCCGGGCCGACCCGCCGGTCGGCCCGACCGTCGATCACGGCCCGGGTCACCGCCGATCTGCCCTCGACAGGTCCGGGCAGGTCCGGGCAGGTCCGGTCAGCCGGCGTCGCCGGAGCCGCGACCGGTGCGGACAGGCGGTCCAGGGCGGTCCAGGCGGACTCGGGCACGGTGGGTGGGCAACGGCCTCACCCGCCCTCCCGGAAAAGATCGATTCCGCATTCACCGGCGGCCTTCCGGCCCGATCTCGCTATTCGGCCTTCCGCGGTCTTCGTGTGAATGCGGAAGTCCGGTGATGCTAAGGTTTTCGATTGTGTGACCGATTGCATCTCGTATACGGGGGAGATTGCGTGAAAATTCAACACAAATTTTCGATAGTGGCGGTTTCGGTCGCGCTGAGCTTCGGTGGCGTGGTCGCGATGGCGCCCACCGCCTCCGCCGTCAACTCCTCGGCCTGCCGCTTCAATTCGCCGGATGTGAACGTCAAGGTCGACTCCACCGGGGCCCGACTGCGGAGTGGCCCGGGGAAGCGGTACGCCTCCAAGGGCGTGCTCACCAAGGGTGATTCCTTCCGCTACTGGTGCCGCACGGGTGGCATGAAGGACTACGACAAGAGCTGGTCCTACGGAAAGATCCTCAAGCGCACCAAGTCGGGGATCCCGGCGGGCACCCGCGGCTGGGTCTACAGCAGATACCTCGATATGTGACCGCATATCGCGCGGCGAATGCCCGCCGGCGCCGGCCCGGTGAAACCGACTCACTTCTCCCACGGATACGAGCGGTTGGCGAAGTGCGGACTCACGGGCCGGCGGGGTTCGGTGTCGTCACCCCTTGGTGACGGCCGTCAGGATCTCCGGCAGGCGCGCCGCCGCCCGGGGCGCGGCCAGCCGCAGCCCCGCCTCAGCCACCCCGTAGCCGTACGCCACGCCCAGCGGCAGCACCGTCCACAGCCAGTCCTGGCCGCCCGCCTGGTGCAGCCAGACGGTCAGCGCGATCAGCGGCGCGCAGATCAGCACGCCCGCGACCATCCCGCCCAGGATGGAGAGGGTCGCGATGCCGCTCTGGCCGGGCGCGACGTTCTTGAAGCCGCTGTCCTGCGGGATGGTGTACGCGTAGTAGACGGAGGAGAAGGCTCCGGTGGCGATCAGCGCGCCCGTGAGTGCCAGGGTCAGCCCCAGCGCCTCCGGGAAGGCCGCCCAGTCCTGCGTCAGGGCCGCCGAGCCCAGCACCACCAGCGTCGCGTACGGCAGCGCCACCAGGCCCAGCGCCAGCGCCCGCCCGCGCAGCTCCAGATAGGCGTCACGCGGCGTGGCGATGGTCTGCGTGACCATCCAGAAGGCGGAGTGGTCCTGGCCGAACTGGTTGTACATCTGCAGGCCCATGAGCCCCGTCGCCCAGCACGCCGCGTAGACCGAGCCGGTGCCCTGGAGCACGGTGACCACCGGGACCAGGATGCCGACGCCCAGCCCCGACACCCAGCCCGCCTTGGACTTCGGGTCCCGCCAGGCGTAGCGCAGGGTGCGCAGCGCGGCGATGCCGGTGCGGTCCGCCGGCAGCAGCCCGGCCAGCCCGCCGGACGCCTCTCCGGCGCCCCGCCGGCCCGGCTCCGCCGCCTGGAGGGTGGCCGAGTCGGGCGAGCTCATCAGTCGGGTCAGGGAACCCGCCCACCACCACAGCAGCAGCATCAGCGTGGCGGCGGCCAGCGCGAGTTGGCCGAGGGCGGCCCCGTACGCACCCTCCCCGGCTCGCCACACCGCGTCGATCGCGGAGGCGGGCGGCACCCAGCGCAGCACCTCGGCGGCGGGCGTCAGACTCTCCAGGCCGTCCTCGCCGGAGAGCTTCTGCCAGCCCAGGTTCACGAATTGTGCGCCGATCGCGATGAACAGGCCGCTGAGCAGGGCGAGATCGCGTCCCTTGCGGCTGGTGAGCAGCCGTACGTTTGCGGTCGCCACGGCTCGCGCCAACGCGACGCAGACCAGCAGCACGAGCGGCACGGCGACGAGCCCGACGGCCACGGCCGCCCCGCCGTGCGCCACGCTGACCACCGAGCCGGCCGCCAACGTCAGCGTGAACAGCGGGCCGATGCCGATCAGCGAGGAGAGCAGCAGCGCCACCACCAGCGGGCGCGGCCGCAGCGGAAGCATCACCAGCCGGGTGGGATCCAGCGTCTCGTCCCCGCTGGAGAAGAACAGCGGCATCACGGCCCAGCCGAGCGCCATGAGCGCGGTGAGGCAGACCACCAGCGCCTCGGCGTGGTCCACGCCGCGCAGCAGGATCAGCCCCAGCAGTTGGAGGGCGGCGAAGAGCGCGGTGAAGACGAGCGAGGAGATATACGCGGCGCGCCGGCCCGAGGACATGCGCAGGCCGTTGACCAGCAGGGACAGCTTGAGCCTGGCGAAGACCGGGATGGTGGTGCGGGCCGTGACCAGCCGGGCCCGGTCGGCCGCGCCCGGCGCGGGGGTCGGGGCGAGGGTGCTCATCGGGCGTCGCCGCCCAACCAGTCCAGGTCCTGCCCGGCGGCCTGGTCGCCCGCGCCCACCAGCTCCAGGAAGGCGTCCTGGAGGGTGGCGGCGTCACCCCGTACGACCTCCAGCGGGCCCTGGGCGCGGATGCGGCCGGTGGCCATCACCGCCACCCAGTCGCACAGCGACTCGACCAGCTCCATCACATGGCTGGAGAAGACGACGGTGGCGCCCGAGGCGGTGTAACGCTCCAGCACCTTGCGGATGGTCTGCGCCGACACCGGGTCCACGCCCTCGAACGGCTCGTCCAGGAAGAGGACTTCGGGGTTGTGCAACAGGGCGGCGGCGAGCCCTATCTTCTTCCGCATGCCGGTGGAGTAGTCGACGATCAGTTTGTGCTGCGAGCCCGTCAGGTCCATCACGTCCAGCAGCTGGGTGGCGCGCTTGTCCACCTCGTCGCCGGGCAGTCCGCGCAGCCGCCCCATATAGCCGAGCAGCTCCCGTCCGGAGAGCCGGTCGAACAGCCGCAGCCCCTCGGGCAGCACGCCGATGCGCGACTTCACCTCGACCGGGTCCTGCCACACGTCGTGGCCGACGATCTCGACGCTGCCGGAGTCGGGCCGCAACAGCCCGGTGACCATGGAGAGCGTGGTGGTCTTGCCCGCGCCGTTGGGGCCGACGAGGCCGATGAACTGGCCGGCGGGCAGCTCGAGATCGATGCCCGCGACGGCGACCTGTTCGCCGAATCGTTTCCACAGCCCCGATATGCGGACGGCGGCCCGGCGGCCCGATGTCTCCTGCGTCTCCCGCGTCATGTGTGCTGAGCCCTTCGACGTGCGCGCGGGGGCTCCGGCGCGGGCCCCCGTCCGCAGCACACCATAAGGCCGGAGGGAGCATGCTGTCGGCGGGGGCGACGGCACCTCCCGGGGCGGCCTGCTGAGGTGACGGTAGCTCAGCGGCCGCGGGCCGCGGAGGCTTCCCTTCCGCAGGCGTACGCCAGGGCGCTGACCAGTTCCACCGCGTCCGGCAGCCAGCGGTTGGCGGCGGTGGGCTGACGCGCCCACTGCACCGATCCGCGCGAGCCCACCCGGGTCGGCGGCGCCGCCACGTAGGCGCCCTCGCCGTGCGCCACCAGGTCGATCGAGGCCGGCGGCCAGCCCAGCTTGCGCACCAGGTCGGGGACCTTGGGGGCGGCGCCGGGCAGCACGAAGAAGAGCATCCGGCGGTCCGGAGTGGAGGTGATGGGCCCGAGCTCGACGTTCATCCGCTCCATCCGGGCCAGCGCCAGACAGCCGGCGCTCTCCGGCACGTCCAGCGCGTCGAAGGTGCGGCCGGTCGGCAACAGGATCGAGGCGCGCGGCGTCTTGCCCCACACCCGGCGGGCGGCCACGGCGCTGCCGGTGGCCTGGCTGGCCCAGTCCGGTCGGGAGGGGTGGGCGCCGGGGGCGGGACAGTCCAGGGACCCGCACGAGCAGCGCTCCATGCCCCCGTCGGCCTCCAGCCAGGTGCCGGGGAACACGTCCCAGTGCCGCTGCTCGGCATAGCGCACGGCGGCGTCCAGCATGCGCTCGCCGCGCTGCTTGGGGATCTGCGGAGTCTCTGTCACGGTCACGCCCATGGTCTCTTCCACGTGTCTCTCAACTTTCGCCCGCCCCAAGGGTTACGGCTTTCCACCAGGTCAGGAGGGGAGCACCGACATGTCATGCGGGGCGCATGGATGCATGGGCGGGGGCGCGTGGCCGGGCGCGGCGCGGTGAGTGGGTAACCACCTTCAGTGACGGGGGCCGAAGCGCCGCCGACCGTACCGCAGACCCCGGGTGGACGCGGAGAAACCCGTCCGAAGCGCAAGCACGACGCGGATGCACGTTGCGGGTGAATACGGGCAAGTCTTGCATTCCCCGTATATCCGCTGGGCATTGATCACCAGGGTACGCGTTCGTCGTGAACGCTTCAGCAGTCACAGGGGGTAGAGCCATGGCCGCTAGGCCGCTCGTGGCGCGACAACCGAACGAACGGTTGCAGGCGCTCATTCAGGAAGCCGGCTGCTCCAACGCCGGCCTGGCCCGCCGCGTGAACATGTGCGGCGCCGAGCACGGACTCGATCTGCGCTACGACAAGACGTCGGTCGCCCGCTGGCTGCGCGGCCAGCAGCCGCGGGGGCGGGCGCCGGGCATCATCGCCGAAGCCCTCGGCCGCAAGCTCGGGCGCACCGTCACCATCGACGAGATCGGCATGGCCAACGGCAAGAACCTCGCCTCGGGCGTGGGCATGCAGTTCTCGCCCACCGTCCTCGGCGCCATCGAGCAGGTCTGCGAGCTGTGGCGCAGCGACGTCGGCCGGCGCGACTTCCTGAGCGGTTCGACCGTCGCCGCCTCGGCGCTGGTGGAGCCCAGTCGGGACTGGCTGATCACCGGCCCGGACGCCCAGGTCGCGCGGACGGCCGGGGCGCGGGTGGGGGTCTCGGACGTGGCCGCGGTGCGGGCCACCACCGAGGCGATCGTGGAACTCGACCACCGTTACGGCAGCGGGCATGTGCGGCCGGTGGTCGTCCACTATCTGAACAGTGTGGTCTCGGGTCTGCTGGCCGGCTCCTACCGGGAGTCGGTGGGGCGAGAACTCTTCGCGGCCGTCTCGCGGTTGACCGAGCTGGCCGGCTACATGGCCGTCGACACCGGCCAGCCGGGTCTCGCGCAGCGCTACTACATCCAGGCCCTGCGGCTGGCGCAGGCCGCCGGCGACCGTGGATACGGTGGATACGTGCTGGCCGCGAGCATGAGCCACCTCGCCGCCCAGTTGGGAAACCCGCGGGAGATCGCGCAGTTGGCGAAGGCCGCCCAGGAGGGCGCCCGCGGTCAGGTGCCGCCCCGCGCGGAGGCGATGTTCCACGCGGCGGAGGCCCGCGGGCACGCCCTGCTCGGCGACGCGCGCGCCTGCCAGCTGGCCAGCGGTCGCTCCATGGACGCCCTGGAGCGTGCCGACGGCCGCCCCGACTCGGGCGACGAGCCGGCCTGGATCCGCCACTTCGACCACGCGTACCTCGCCGACGAACTGGCGCACTGCCACCGCGACCTGGGCCAGGCCGAGCTCGCCCGGCGGCGCGCCCAGGAGTCGTTGGACGGCCACCCGGAGGGTCGGGTGCGACGCCGGGCCATCGGGCTGTTGTTGCTGGCCACGGCCCATGTGCAGCGGCGCGAGGTGGAGCAGGCGTGCCACACCGGCGCGCGCGCGGTGGACCTCCTCGGCCAACTGCGGTCCAACCGCGGGGCTGAGTACCTCGACGACTTCCAGCAGCGCCTGGAGCCCTATCGCGACGAGCCGTCGGTGCGTGAGTTCGGCGCCCGCCTGGAGGTGCAGGCGGCCTGACCCCGGGACGAACGGGGGAGAAGGGAACGACCCCGGCGCCCTGCGCCGGGGGGCGCCCCCCGCGGGTGGGGGACGTGCCTGTCGCGCGGAGTGACCCGGTAGCGTGGCCCGTCGATTCCGTACCCGCACAGCCCTAGGAGTCCCGGTGACGCAGAGCGGACAGGGAAACGATCCGCAGCTCCCCGCGGTCCCGCCCGCCCACGAGGGCGTCGTGCTGCCCGCCCACGGCGACCAGGGGGACCAGGGCCGGCAGCAGGCGGCTCCCGCCGGCGGTCAGCCCTGGGGCCAGCCATGGGGCCCGCAGGCCGCGCAGCAGCCGCCGGCGCAGCCGCAGCCGCCGGTCCAGCCGCAGCCGTACGGACAGCAGCAGCCCGCGGCGCAGCCGCCGCAGCAGCCCGCGGCCTACGGCTACCCGCCGCAGCAGGCCGGCGGTTACGGCTACCCGCCGCAGCAGGCCGGCGGCTACGGCTACCCGCCCCAGCACGCCGGAGGGTACGGCTATCCGCCCCAGCAGGCCGGCGGTTACGGCTACCCGCCGCAGCAGGCCGGCGGTTACGGATACCCGCCCCAGCAGGCGGGCGGTTACGGATACCCGCCCCAGAACGCCGGAGGGTACGGATACCCGCAGCCGGCGCAGCCCCAGCAGCCCCAGCAGCAACCTGCGCCGCCGAACCCCGCGCAGCCCGCCCCGCCGCCGTACGCGTCGCAGCAGCCGTACGTCCCGCAGCGGCCGGCGCAGCCGCAGCCGCCCGCGTACGGCCAGCAGTCGCCCGCGGCACCCCAGCCGGGCCCGCCGCCGGTGGCGCACGCGGAGTCGACCACCGTGCTGCGCCCCGTGCCGTCCGCGGGGCCGCAGCCGCCCGCGGCGCCCGCGGCGCCGGGCGTGGGTGACGCGACCCAGGTGATACCCCCCGTGACGCCGACGGACATATCCGCGGCCCCGACGGCCGCCATGCCCGTGGTACCCCCAGCGCCCGCCCCGGGCGGCGACGGCGACGCGACACAGCTGATCCCCCCGGTCGGGGCGTCCGCGCCCGGCGGGATGCCGCTGCCCCCCGGCAACGCCCCCGCGGTCCCCACCCCGTCCGCCTCCGTGCCGCTGCCGCCGGAGCGCCGTCGGGAGGCGCCCGCGGAGTCCACCACGGTGCTGCGCCCGATCCGCGCGGACGGCCCGCAGCCGCCGCGCGGCGGCGCGGCGCCGGCGCCCGGCGCCGCGGAGGAGACCACGGTGCTGCCCGGCCCGATCCCGGCCGCCGGCGGCACCACGCCGCAGCCCGGCGGGGCCCCGTTCGCGGTCCGGCCCGGGCGGCCGGGGGAGCGGCAGCCGCCCATGGAGTTCGAGGGACTCTTCCGCGACGGCGCCGCCGCGTCGGCCACCCCGGAACGGCCCGACTCCACCCAGCAGCTCCCGGTCTTCGACGACCGGATGGACCTGAACCCGCCGGGCGCCGGGCGCCGGGACGCCGAGCCTCGACGCGGTCTCTCGCGCGGTGCCCTGATCGGCATCGTGGTGGCGGGCTGCGCGGTCGCCGGGCTGGCGGCGGGCGCCCTGCTCAGCGGCGGGGACGAGGGCGGCGACGACGACAAGAAGAGCGTCAACGCGAGCTCCCAGCCGTCCGCGGACGAGGAGGAGCCGGCGCCCAAGGAGAGCGCCTCGCCCACCGCCGACCCGGTCGAGGCGCAGGCCAAGGCGCTGGACACGCTGCTCGCTGACAGCAACGACAGCCGCGCCTCGGTGATCGCCGCCGTGGAGAACATCAAGACCTGCGAGAGCCTGGGCACCGCGGCCAGCGATCTGCGCACGGCCGCGCAGCAGCGCAACAACCTGGTGACCCGGCTGGGCCAGATCTCCGTGGACAAGCTGCCCAACCACACCCAGCTCACCGAGCAGCTCAACAAGGCGTGGAGGGCCTCGGCGTCGGCCGACAACCACTACGCGGCCTGGGCCAAGCAGGTCGCCGGGAAGAAGGGGTGTCACAAGGGCAAGGCCCGCAGGACCGGCCAGGTCGCCCTCGCCGAGCAGGCCAGCGTCCAGGCGACCGAGGCCAAGACCAAGGCCGCGGACCTGTGGAACCCGATCGCCAGGAAGTACACGCTGACCGAGCGCCGCAAGGAACAGCTGTGATCAGCCGTCGCGCCGCTCCAGGGTCTTCGTCACGTTGACGAAGCCGTCGCGGACCGCCACCAGCCTGCCGCCCCGGACCACCTGGTAGGTGACGTTGGCGTTCACGATCCGCGGGTAGGCGGGCACGGCCAGCAGGTCGCCGTAGCCCCAGCGCAGCTTCGGGGTCAGACCGCCGGTGTCGACGGCGTGGCCCCGGTCCAGGGCGCGCTTGACCGCGCGGGCGTCGATGTCGTCGGGGTCCAGGGACATCAGCACCGAGCGGAGCGCGGTGTAGGCGATCCAGGTGGTCTGCGAGCCGGGGTCGGCGGCGTCGATCCGGTCGTCGTCGAAGGCGTACTCGGTCACCACGCGGTGCATGGCGCGCCAGCCGGGGTCGTCGGCGGCCGGGTACCAGCCGGTGGCGTACGCGCCCTCCAGGGCGCTGGCCTTGCCGCCGGTGCTGTCCACCAGGGACTGCCGGACGCTGCCGAGGACGGAGGCGATGCGCACCTTCGGCGTGCCCTCCTGGAGCCGCCGGAAGGAGTCGAAGAACGTGTTGGTGCGCTTGCCGAGGGCGGCGGTGACGCAGTCGCGTCCGGAGGCGTCGCCGGAGAGCGTGCCGGCCCCGTCCGCCGTCGTGCCGCCGGTGCCGCCGCCCAGGCCGTCCAGCGCGCGCCGGGCCTGCGCGGTGTAGTCGGAGGCGTCCTCGGGGGCGCGGATGTCCTGGGCGGGCCGGCGGCCGCCGGCCCGCAGCCCCGCGTCGAGCAGCCGCGGCAGCTCGTCGCCGGCGATGGTGTCGGGGCGCACCAGGGAGACGTGGTCGCAGACGGACGCCAACTGCCGTCCGTTCCCGGCGAGCAGGGCGGCCTGGCCGCCGTTGACGGGGTAGGAGAAGGGGCTGGAGAACTCCTCCTCGGAGAGGCCGTAG
This sequence comes from Streptomyces sp. SAJ15, assembly GCF_007595705.1. GTDB lineage: Bacteria > Actinomycetota > Actinomycetes > Streptomycetales > Streptomycetaceae > Streptomyces. Next base: position 18,641 of record NZ_NISY01000010.1, read on the forward strand.
CCGCCTATGTAGGGGATGCCGGCGACCTCCAGCGGGCCCATGAAGGAGCGGCCGTGCTGGCTGTAGGAGCCGACGACGGCGACGGCCTCCGCGTCGGCGGCCTGGTCGGCGCAGCGCGCGGCCTGCACCGTGTCGTTGCGCTCGTTGCAGGTGATGACCTTGAGCTTGCGGCCGTGGATGCCGCCGTTGTCGTTGACCCAGCGGACGTACGCCTGCGCCATCGCCGGCATGCCCGGCATGTTGGTCGCCGCGGTGGCCTCGGGGGCCCAGGTCATGACGACGATGGGGGAGTCGTCGGAGGAGGAGGCGGTGCCGGGGAGCGCGCCGCACCCGGCGAGTGCCGCGGCGCCGAGCATCGTGCCCAGCGCCAGCGTGGCCCTGGTGCGGAGGGAGCGGGAGGCCGTGGTGCGGAGGGGGCGGGAGAGGGGGCGTCGCCGTCCGGTCATGCCCAGCGAGTCTGCTGTTCGACCAGGAACGCCCTTGCTATGGAAAGCCGACGCGAGGTGACCGCGCGGTGAATTGCGGGGGCTCGATCGCTCGCATTTGTGAAGAACGTACGATCGGACATCGTGCAAGGTTCGGAGAAGTCTTCCCGTCGCGGCCGTCGCTCGACCACCATGGGCGCCATGCCGCTCAATGACATGCCGTGGTGGCGCTGGCGCAGCAACGTGCGCTCGGCGCTGCACATGCTCTCCGACCCGGTCTTCCAGCGGGAGTGTTGGCTGACCGGCCAGGACGGGTACGGGGACGTGACCGACGCCGTCTACCGCCTGGTCGAGGACACCTGGCTGGACAACTGGTCCGCCGAGAAGTACGTGGGGACCATATTCCGGGACGCGGAGGAGGCGGCCCTGGTCGACGCCGCCGTGCTGCGGGTGTTGCGGATCCTGCACCAGGTCGGCGCGGACGCCCCGGTGTCGGCGTATCTGGAGCACCCCGGGTGGCCGGAGGTGGTCGCCGCGGCGCGCGACGCCCATGTGCGGCTCGCGACGAACGACGGCGAGGACCCGAACGTGCCCCCGGCGTCCTTGCAGGTTCTGGCCATGATGACCAGAGCGTTTCTGTGAGCTTTACGGATGTGCGACGCTATGGAGTCATGACCGACCCGCGCCCCGCCGCCTCTGCACACGCCTCTGACCAGTACGTTCTCATCCTGTCCTGTCCGGACAAGCAGGGCATCGTGCACGCGGTGTCCAGCTTTCTGTTCATGACCGGTTGCAACATCGAGGACAGCCAGCAGTTCTGCGACCGCGACACGGGTCTCTTCTTCATGCGGGTGCACTTCCGCGCGGAGGCCCCGGTGCGGCTGGAGAGCCTGCGGGCGAGCTTCGCCGCGGTGGGCGAGTCGTTCCAGATGGACTGGCAGATCCACGAGGCCGAGCAGAAGATGCGGATCCTGCTCATGGTCTCGAAGTTCGGCCACTGCCTGAACGACCTGCTCTTCCGGGCCCGGATCGGAGCGCTGCCGGTGGAGATCGCCGCCGTCGTCTCCAACCACACCGACTTCGCCGAGCTCGTCGGCTCGTACGGCGTCCCGTTCCACCACATCCCGGTCACCAAGGACACCAAGGCGGAGGCCGAGGCGCGGCTGCTGGAGCTCGTCCGCGAGGAGCGGATCGAGCTGGTGGTGCTGGCCCGCTATATGCAGGTGCTCTCCGACAGCCTCTGCAAGGAGCTCTCCGGGAAGATCATCAACATCCACCACTCCTTCCTGCCGAGCTTCAAGGGCGCCAAGCCCTACCACCAGGCGCACGCGCGCGGGGTGAAGCTGATCGGTGCCACCGCGCACTACGTGACCGCTGACCTGGACGAGGGGCCGATCATCGAGCAGGAGGTCGAGCGGGTCGGCCACGAGCTCACCCCGGATCAGCTGGTCGCGGTCGGCCGGGACGTGGAGTGCCAGGCGCTGGCCCGCGCGGTGAAGTGGCACAGCGAGCGCCGGGTGCTGCTCAACGGGCACCGCACGGTGATCTTCTCCTGACCCCTCGGTGGGCTCGCGGCCCGCGCCGGCGGGGTCCGCGTCCGTAGGGGGTCAGATCGGTGGCCGCTCCCGTCCCGGGGCGGCCACCGGCGCGTTCGCCGCCCCGCGGGGCGGTCCGCGGCCGGCACGGGGGCGCTACGGGACGCGCGACGGCGGTGGCCTCGCCGTCTCACCGTCTCGCCGTCACGGCGGAACGGCTGAACGGGGGGCGGGCCGCCCGGGCTCGGTCACATACGGGACAGGGCCGCCGAGGTGAGCAGGACGTCGTGGACCGCCTCCGGATCGCCCGCGGCGCCCGCGGCGGCGTCCCGCGGGTCCACATGCCCGGCCATCAGCTGGTAGAAGGCGTCCAGGTCCATGGCGATGTGCGCCACCTGGCGCTCCGGTCCGGCGACCGCCGCGGGTGAGTCGAGCGGGATGTACCAGCGGCCGCCGCCGCTCCCCTCGACCTCCAGGCACAGCGCGCGCCCCGGCCTCCCCGCCTCCACCAGCTCCCTGACCGGGGCGGCCAGCCCGGCCCGTCGACGCTCGGCCAGTGCGCCGGGCAGTTTGTCCGCCCAGAAGCCGATCATCTCGTGCAGATGGTCGGCGGCCGGCGGCTCGTACGGATAGCTCACGGCGTCCGCGATGTCCCCGGCGTGCACCCAGCACTCCAGGGCGCGGTCGAGGAACGAGTCGCGCATCGGCAGCCGGACGTCGCCGAACGGCACCGAGAGCTCGGTGCCCCCGCGACCGGCGAAGGAGACGTTCCGCACCATCGCGTGGGCCTGCTTCCGCCAGGGGCCGCGGATGGCGTCGGGTGGGGCGGCCGAGGCGCCGCCGTACGGGCCGCCCGCGCGGTCCGCGCCGTCGCGGGTCCTGGTCGGCCTCGGGCGGCCGCCGGACGGCTCCGGGGGCTGGCGCTGCCATATCGCCTCGGTGCGCTCCATCGGGCGGTCGGGGGCTCCCGGGCCGAGCGGATCGGGCATGCCGAGGGCCGAGGCGAGGATCCCGTCGACCGCCATGAGATGGGCGATCACCCCGGCGACGGTGGTGGCGCGGGCAACCGTCCGCCCGCCGTCGAACCAGCGCAGCCGCACCTCGGCGCGCCACTCGGCCGGGCCGAAGTCGCGCAGCAGCGCGTCCAGTCGGGCGCCCTCCGTGTCGAAGACGGTGGCCCACTCGGGCACCGGAACGCGCGGCGGACGGCGCACGAGACAGCCCTCCAGGACCCGGCTGCGGAGCCGGGGGTCCAGGTCGAGGCTCTCCTCGGCGCGCAGCAGCGCGACGGCCTCGCGCAGCCGCAGCGCCTCCTCGGCGCACGGCACACAGTCGTTCAGATGTGCCTCCACGGCGGCGGTCTCCTCCGCCGAGCAGGCGGCCAGCGCCCAGGCGCCGAGCAGCGACCTGAGCACGTCGTGCGAGGGCCGCTGGCCGGGCGGGGGCGACTGCCGGCGCCGCGCGGTGTCGGCCGTCGCGCCGCCGGACGCCGATGCCGCCGGGCGCGCCGGGGCCGGTGCCTCCTCCGCAGTGGTGGGCCGCTCGCCCGGGGCGCCGGCGGACGTCCCGCCGGGGGCCGCACCCTCCACCGTCGGTTCCGGCGGGACCGGTTCGGCCAGTCCGCTGTCGCCGTCGTCTGCGGCCGCCCGGGGTGGTGCTGTCCGCGGTCGGCCGCCGGGCCCGCTCCGGTCGGGGCCGTTCCCGGCCCCGCCGAACCCGTCGTACCGGTCGAAGCCCTTGAATCCTTTGAGGCCCTTGAAGCTCTGGAAACCCTTGAAGCCGTCGAACCTGTCGAAGCCGTCGAACCCGTCGAAGCGGTCAGGTCCTCCGGGGCCGCTCACAGCGACCGCCCATAGCCGGGCGGTGTGGACGGGGAGTGCGTGGCGCTCACGTTCGCCGAGGACAGCAGCTGGAGGCCCAGCCGCAGGCGGCGCCGCGCCTCGTCGTCGCTGACGCCGAGCGCCTCGGCGGCCTGTCGGTAGTCGCGGCGCTGGAAGTAGGCGAGCTCCAGGGCGGCGCGCAGCGGTGCGGGCATGGAGGTGCGGATGAAGTCCGCGCGGGCCGCGGCGGAGGCGTCGCGGATCTTCGCCTCGACCTCCTCCTGCGCGGCCTCGCAGTCGTCGTCTATCAGGGCGGCCTCGTGCTCGCGCAGCCGTCGCACGGCGGCGCGGTGGGTGAGGCCGGCGACCCAGGAGCGCAGCGAGCCCTGCTGGGGGTCGTAGGCGTCCGGGTTCTCCCAGATGGTGCCGAACACCTCGCGCGTGACGCGGTTGGCGCCGCGCTCGTCGTCGAGCACCCGATAGGCGAGGTGGTGGACGAGGGGGCCGAAGCGGTCGTAGAGCTCACCCAGCGCCGCGGCCTCACCGCGGGTGAGGCGCTGCTGCATCTTGCGGTCCCAACGGGGCGGTGTGTCGTGCGCCATGCGGCCCCCATCCCTGTCGTCCCGGCCGCGCGGGCCCCGGCCATGGTCTGGTTGGCCCCGGCCATGGTCTGGTTGGTCATGACCATTGTTCCCAGCCCCGCATCGAATGTAGTGCGGACAGGGGACAACGCACCCCTGTTTGGGGCAATGTGGCTCATGATCACGGCTGCGGGTGGTATTGGGGCGATCACTTTACGCAGGATTCATGGGAGGGAAGGCGCGGGTGGGGCATAAGGTCACTCGTGCGGGTGGTGCCACGGCGTGTTTCACGGGGGATGGGGCGGGCAGCCGCATCTGGGAACGGGAAGTTCCGATTGGCGCGGGCTGGCGACGGGATCCGACCGGCGATCGAGCGAAGGGCATCGGGCGCGTGACGTTGAAGGTGATGGAGGGCGAGCGGGGTGAGTGGGTCGTGTTCCAGGTCGCCGGCGAGCTGGATCTGGTGACCTCCCCGGCCGTTCGGCAGCATGTGCACAACGCGGTGGCCCATGGCCGGCACGCCGTCGTCCTCGACCTCTCCGAGGTCCGCTTCTGCGACTCCAGCGGGGTCGGCGTGCTGATAGCCGCCCGTCGCCTCATGCGCTCCTGCTCCGGCCGGCTCCGGCTGATCCTCCCGGCCCAGGGCGCCCGCGACGGCTCGCATGTGAACCGCGTCCTCGCCGCCCTCGGCGTCCGTCGCCTCTTCGACGTCTATCCGGATCTGGCCGCGGCCACCACGAGCACGGCGGGGCCGCTCTCAGCCTGACCGCCTCCCGGCGAGGGCCCGTAGGCCGACCTGTGCTCACACACGCCGAGCTCACCCGCGCCCGCGCGAGGCGTGCCCGCCTCCCGGTGAGGGGCGTGACCGGCGCGTTGTTCCCGCCGCGACGGTGGGATGCTCGACGGCGGAGTCCGGCGGTGCCGAGCTCACCCGCGCCCGCACGAGGCGTGGCCGCCTCCCGGCGAGGGGGCGTGATCGGCGCGTTGTTCCCGCCGCGACGGTGGGATGCTCGACGGCGGAGTCCGGCGGTGCCGAGCTCACCCGCGCCCGCGCGAGGCGTGCCCGCCTCCCGGTGAGGGGCGTGACCGGCGCGTTGTTCCCGCCGCGACGGTGGGATGCTCGACGGCGGAGTCCGGCGGTGCCGAGCTCACCCGCGCCCGCACGAGGCGTGCCCGCCTCCCGGTGAGGGGCGTGGCCGGCGCGTTGTTCCCGCCGCGACGGTGGGATGTCCGACGGCGGAGTCCGGCGGTGCCGAGCTCACCGCCGCCCGAGAAACCGGCAGGCCCCCGCAGGGCCCCGCAGGCCCCCGTAGGGCCCCCGCGGTCAGCGAGTCCCGCAAGGGAAGACCGCCAGGACCAGGAAGCCCCCCTCGGGCGTGGCGCCGGCGTCCAGCGTGCCGCCCAGCAGTTGCGCCCGTTCCCGCAACCCCACCAGCCCGTGGCCCCCGCCGGGAAGCTCGGGGGCCGGGGCGGTCGCGTCGGGCGGTCCGTTGCGGATCTCGACCCGCAGCCCCGGTCCCTCGGCGTGGGTGTCGCGGATCCGCACCCGCACCCGCGCGCCGGGGGCGTGCTTGCGGACGTTGGTGAGCGCCTCCTGGACGGTGCGGAAGGCCGCCCGCTCGACGGCCTCCGGGCGTGCCGTGCCGTCGGTGGCCTCCGGGGTGTACTCGGCCTCGTAGTCGACGTCGAGCGCGCTCACCTCGATCAGATGCGGCAGGTCGGCGAGGCGCGGCTGCGGGGTGAGGTCGGAGCCGTCGCCGCTGGCCGCGCGCAGGATGCCGACCATGTGGCGCAGCTCGTCGAGGGTGCGCACGGCCAGCTCGCGTATCGTGCGGGCGCCCTCGCGCGCCTTGGGGTCGGCGGAGCTGATCTGCACCGCCCCGGCCTGCAGGCTGATCAGGCTGACCTGGTGGGCGACGACGTCGTGCATCTCGCGTGCGAGCCGCGCCCGCTCGGTGCCGACCACCTGGGAGGCGAGCAGCTCGTCGGCGTGCCGGCGGGAGCGGGTGAGCTCGTCGATCCGGGCGGCCAGCTCGCCGCGGGTGCGGACCAGCAGCCCGAGCGCGATGGGTGCGATGGCGGTGACGCACGAGTCCATCAGGGTGAGCGTGTTCTCGCGGTACGCGGTGGGGTCCAGGTCCGACACCGGCCACGGGACGAAGTGCGCGGCGGCCAGCAGTGGGGCGCACATGCCGAGCAGCAGCGGGCCTGAGCGGCGCACGGCGACGGTGTAGAGCGCGATCATGGGCGCGAACCACACATAGCCGATGAGGATCCCCGGCAGGGTGGTCAGGAAGACCGTGAGCGGCAGCCGCCGGCGCAGCAGCAGCGCGCCGGCCGCGAGTAGCGACACATTGAGTTCGAGGCCGAGCTCGACGCCGTTGACCAGCAGCGCGTCGGCGACGGCTATCAGGAACGGGAGCAGCAGCAGCGCCCAGTGCGCGATCCGGTGTCGGGGCGACCGGGCGGGCCGGGCGGCGGGCGCGGGATCCGGGGCGGGGGCACCGGTGGGCGCGGGCAGCCCCGTCCGGCTCTGGCGCGGCGCCAGGGGGAGCCGCCGGCCGCGGCGCTGGACCTGGCGGGGGACGCGGGGGGTCCCCTTCGGCACCAGCCGGGCGACGGCCTGCTGGGGGCCGCGGAGGGTCGCGCGCGCCGCGCGGAGCGGTCTCGCGATCACCGGGCGCCGCCGCTGGGCGGGCGCTCGGCGACGGGCTGCCGTCCCCCGGCGGGGAGCGGTCTCCCGGCGGGGACCGGGCCGGCGGCCGGGAGCGGTATCCCCGCGGGGACCGGCCCGGCGGCCGGCGGGCGGCCGGCGACCAGTCCGGCGCGGTCGGCGACGATGGCCGCCTGGACGCGGTTGAGGCCACCCAGCTTGCCGAGGACCGCGCGGACGTGGTCCTTGACGGTGCTCGGGGCCAGACCCATCCGTTCGGCGATCTGGGGGTTGGCGAGGCCCTCGCCGAGCAGCGCGAGCACCTCGCGCTCGCGCGGGGTGAGGACCCGCACCGCGGCGGAGGCGGTGACCTCGGCCTCGGCGGCGAGGAAGCCGCCGATGACGGCGCGGGTGACCCCCGGGTCCAGCACGCTGCCGCCCTGGGCGAGGGTGCGCACGGCCCGGACCAGCTGCTCCGGGTCGGTGTCCTTGAGGAGGAAGCCGGCGGCTCCCGCGCGCAGCGCGGCGGCGAGGTACTCCTGGACGTCGAAGGTCGTCAGCATGGCGATGGCCGGGGGGTCGGGCTTGGCGAGCAGCCGCCGTAGCACCGTCAGCCCGTCCACCTCGGGCATCCGGATGTCCAGCAGCACCACATCGGGCGCGCAGCGCTCCACCGTGGCGACCGCTTCGGCGCCGGAGCAGTCCGCGACCACCTCGATGTCCTGGGCCGTACCCAGGATCAGCCGCAGTCCGGACCTGACGAGCTGCTCGTCGTCCACCACAGCAACACGGATCACCCGCCGCTCCCTACTCCTCAGCCGCCTCAGCGGTCGTTGTCCAAGAGTGCCCCACCGGTCCGGCATGTGGAGTAGCCCCCTCCGTCCTCTCGGGGGGAGCACCCCCGCCGACCGGCGGGGGTAAGCCGAGACCAGCGGCGGATTCCGCCCCGGACCGCTACCCGGCAGAGTGCCTCACATGCTGCACCATCCTGCGGGAGTCCTCAGGATCCCCGCACGTTCCACGCGACGCCGCGCCTCTGTGCGCACGCTGGCCGCTCTCGCGGCCGCGGGTGTCGTCACGGGACTGATAGCGGGGTGCAGCACACAGTCACAGGCCGCCGCGCCCCCCACACGCGGCGGCCTGTCGACTGCGTACGGACCGGCCAAGGGCGTCGGCCAGGAGCGGGTGCGGGACTTCCTGCGGACGCGACGGCTGCTGGAGCACGTGGCCGGGCGGCTGGGCGACCGGCTGCGGTTGCCACCGCGGGTCGAGATCGCGCTCACCGGCCGCTCGTGCGGCAGCTCGGACGTCGCGTACGACCCGGAGAAGGGGCGGGTGGAGCTGTGTTACGAGTTCGTCGACGAGGTGCGGGAGCTCTTCGAGGACGAGGCCGCGGGTTCGGACGCCGCCGGCTCGGTTGACGCGGACGCGGAGGGGGCGTCCGCGGCCCGGGTCGCGGACGCCGTCGCGGACAAGACGGCGGGAGTGGTCACCGAGACGCTGTACCACGAGGTGGCGCACGCGCTCATCGACCGGCTGGACCTGCCGATCGTCGGGCGCGAGGAGGACGTCGCGGACCAGTTCGCGGCGTTCAACCTGATCCCCCAGGGACCCGCGGGGCGCGCGGCGGTGTTGGCGGCGGCCGAGAACTACGCGCTCTACGCCGAGGAGACCGACCCGCGGGACATCGACTTCGCCGACGAACACCTCCCCGACGCCTCCCGCGCGGCCAACTACCGCTGTTATGTCTACGGCTCCGCGCCCCGGTCCCACGACGACCTCGTCGACGGCGAGCTTCTGACCAAGGCTCGCGCCGAGTTGTGCGAGGACGAGTACGCGGACCTGAGGCGCGGTTGGGGCGAGCTGCTCGCCCCGTACGAGAACGCCCGCTGACCGGCCCCTTCGCGGGGGGAGGGGCCGGCCGGCGGGCGGTCGCCCACCGGCGTCGTTCGACGCCGGGTCGTTCGAGTGTCTCGCCGTCGCGGCGGAGGAGGGGTTCCCGCCGCGACGGCGAGCTGCCACGTCGCCGGAGGCCGCCGGGGCCGGTCCGACCGGCCCGTTCGGCGCCCCGCGGGTTCGGCCGCCGCCGGGCCGCGACGTGGAGGTCGAGCGGATGTCCGCGCGGTGGCCGGTCGGGATCGGCGGTCAGCGCCCTGGACTTCGCCGAGGTCGGCGAGGGCGTTCCGACGATGCCGACGATGCCGGCGAGGAAGGTGACCACGAGGGGCATCCGGTCCGGCTGCCAGACGAAGGCGGTGTGGGGGCGGGCAGCCTCGACCGTCGAGCGTTCGAAGAGCCCGAAGACGTCCATCGGACAGCCGAACCGGCGGCGAGCGGCATCACCGCGGCCAAGCCGACCGGCAGCGCGCTGAGGGACCGCCACCCCCGGGCCGGGCGTGCCGCGCCACCGCGGTGGAGCCGAAGGCCGGGAGCGGCGTGCCGGCCCGCGCGGAGGCCGTCTTCGGCCCGGGCGCGGTCACGGTGCCCGACCGGCGTGATTCCGCGGGACATCCCGCGCGGGACGCACCGGGGCGTGGTGCTGGACTCCCCGCCGCGAACCCCACCCGGGTATGGGAGGCGGGGCGCGGAGGCCGGGGCGCCGGGGTGCCGGCGGCCTGGCGTGGCGGCGTGGCGTGGCGGCCGGGTGCCGGACGTCCCACCCCGTCCTCGGGCCGGGCGTCAGAAGGGGTCGGCGGGGGCCGGGCCCAGGGTGGTGGTGCCGGGCGCGGCGCGGTGGCCGAGGCCGGTGCGGTAGGCGTCGAGGGCGGCCTCCACCCGGCCTTCGCGGCGCAGCAGGTCACCGAGGAGGCGGCAGAGGTCGGCGAGGTCGCCGGCCGCGCCGGTGCGCTCCAGGAGGGAGAGGGCGGCGCAGTAGTGCTCTTCGGCGCACTCGGTGTCGCCGCGCTCTTCGGCGATCAGCCCGAGCAGCCGGTGCGCGCCGCCGGCGTGCACCGCGCCGCGTTCCGCGGACAGCTCCGCGACCTCCAGCAGCGGCCGCAGCAGCGCCTCCGCCTCGGCCGCGCGGCCGCGCCGACGCAGCACGTCGGCGAGCTCCACCTCCACCTGGACGGTGAAGAGCGCCGCCCGCTTGGAGGCGAGCATGTCCCGCGCGGTGCGCAGCTCCTGTTCGGCGCGCTCCAGGTCGCCGTCCTGGGCGTGGACGTAGCCGCGCATCCAGTGGCAGTGGGCGAGTTCGGTGCGGATGGAGAGCTGCCGGTAGAGCTCCTGGGCCTTGGCGAGCGAGGCGTCGGCCTCGGCGGTGCGGCCCTCGGCGATCAGGGTGCGGGCCACGCCCCGGTGCATGCCCGCCACCAGCGCCGGATCGCTCACGCGCGGGGCCAGCGCGAGGGCGAGTTCGGCGGCGTGCGCCGCGCGGGCGTGGGCGCCCATGTCCATGTAGGGGGCGATGGAAGCGGTGTAGAGCAGCAGCAGGGCGTCCGGGTCGTGCAGTCCGGAGGCGTTGAGCTCGTCGAGGGTGGTCTCCAGCAGGTAGCAGGCGTAGCGGAGTTCCCCGGCGAGCAGGTGGGCGGTCGCCCGGCCGCGGACGGCGGGGACGCGGCGCGGCAGCGGCTCGTGGGCGAGCAGCCGCTCGGCCGCCTCGAAGTGGTCGCGGGCGACGGTCAGGTCGCCGCTCTCCAGGGCGCAGTCGCCGAGTCCCAGCAGCGCCGCGGCGCGTTCGGCGGTGAGCTCCAGCCGCTCGGCCTCGTGGAGCAGGTCCCGGAAGCCGGCGGCGGCGTCCTCGGCGGCGCCGGTGGCCAGCTCCCGGCGGGCGTCGGTGAGCCGTGCCCGCAGCCGGGTGGCCTCGTGCGGGGAGCGGCCGGTGGCCAGCTCCTCCACGGTGACCCCGAGGCGGCCGGCCAGGTGCCGCAGGGCCGCCTCCGAGGGTCGCACCTTGCCGGCTTCCAGCGTCGAGACGTACGCGGCGCTGTAGGCGGGCTCCGCCAGCTGCCGCTGGGTGAGCCGGCGCTCGGTACGCAGCCGCAGCACCCGACGTCCTATCTCCTCCGGAGACTGTCCGAGCAGCCCCGCGTCCCCGCCCTTCGCGGCCCCACGGGCCGCCGGCCCTCCGCCCCCGGCCCGCGCGCCCGCCTCCCGGTCTGCCCGACCGGTGGCTTCCGCCGCGGCGGTGGTGCCGGTCGTTTCGCCGGTCGGTTCGGGTCCGGTTCGGGTGGGGTGGCGGGTCGGAGTCGCGGCCGGTGTGGTGTTCGCCGGGTGCGCGGCGTCGGCTCCCCGGGCGGTCTGGCCCGACGCCTTCGCCGACTCCCGTGTGGAGTCCGCTCGTTCCGGGCCGGGGGCCCCGGCTCCGCTCCGTCCCCGCGGGGCTCGGCCCCGCGGGTCCCGTGTCCGGTCGTCGCCGGCGATCGGTTCGGTCACCGTGCCCTCTTCTCAGCCTCTCGCCCGCCGCCCTGTCAGCGGTAAGTTAATTGCTGAGCTAAGTCCATTGACGTGAGGATTGAAAGATGTCGAAGGCGATGGATTCAGGTCTGCGACGCGCCGGTGACGCCACGATGACCGTCCGTCAGCCGGGGCTCGTCCTCACCGATCACTCCTTCGACGTCCCGCTCGATCATGCCGCCCCGGAGGGGGAGCGGATCCGGCTGTACGCCCGTGAGGTGGTGGCGGCCGACCGGGTCGGGCGGGCTGAGGAACTGCCGTGGCTGCTGTACCTCCAGGGCGGTCCCGGGTTCGGGGCGGACCGGCCGGTGGGGCGTACGGGCTGGCTGGACCGGGCCCTGGACGAGTACCGGGTGCTGCTGCTGGACCAGCGGGGGACCGGGCGGTCCACCCCCGCCAACCGGCAGACGCTGCCGCTGCGCGGGACGCCGCGGGAGCAGGCCGACTACCTCGCGCACTTCCGCGCGGACGCGATCGTGCGGGACTGCGAGCTGGTACGGCGTCGGCTGACCGACGGCCGACCGTGGACGGTGCTGGGGCAGAGCTTCGGCGGCTTCTGCGCCGTGAGCTATCTGTCGTACGCGCCGGAGGGGCTCGCCGCCGCGCTCATCACCGGTGGGCTGCCGGCGCTCGACGAGGACGCCGACGCGGTCTACCGCGCCGCCTACCCCCGCATGGAGCGCAAGACGTCGGCCCACTACGCGCGTTACCCGGGGGACGCGGAGATCGCGCGTCGGATCGTCGCTCACCTCGCCGTCCACGAGGAGGTGCTGCCCGACGGCGGCCGGCTCACCGCGGAATCGTTCCAGCAGTTGGGCATCGTCCTCGGCACGGGCGACGGCTCGCACCGGCTGCACTACCTCCTGGAGGACGCCTTCGTCACCACCCCGGAGGGCCCGCGGCTGAGCGACGCCTTCACCGAGCAGGCCGCCGCCCTGCTCTCCCGCGCGGGCTCGCCCCTGTACACGCTGCTCCACGAGTCCATCTACGCCCAGGACGGCCGACCCACCGACTGGTCCGCGCACCGGATGCGGGCCGAGTTCCCCCAGTTCGACGCGGACAAGGCGGTCGCCGACGGGCGTCCGGTGCTGTTCACCGCCGAGACCGTGCACCCCTGGATGCTGGAGACCCACGCCGCCCTCCGCCCGCTGCGCCACACCGCCGAACTGCTCGCCGCGCGCACCGGCTGGAGCCCCCTCTACGACGCCGAGCGGCTGGCCGTCAACACCGTGCCGGTGGCCGCCGCGATCTACCACGACGACCTCTACGTCGACACCGCCCACGCGCTGCGCACCGCGCGGGCCATCCGCGGACTGCGCACCTGGGTCACCGACGAGTTCGAGCACGACGGGGTGCGCGCGGGTGGGCGCCGGGTGCTGGACCGGCTGCTGCGACTGGTGCGGGACGACGCCGCGTAGCCGGGGCCGCACCAGATGGCCGCGGGGGAGCGACCCCGGCCGTGGTGTGTCGATCGTCGTCCGCGAGGTCCGGGCGCGGGGTGTGAGCGACTCGGTACGCGGAGTGTGCGTCAAAAGCCCTGCCTCATAACGCACTTCGGCGACTTTCGCATCTGCCATTGCCCTGCGCCACAGGAGCGTTCTAAGTTGAGCGGCGAATTAATCCGCCTTAACTCGCCGCTTACCCATGGGCGGCGGGCAAGCGCGGATCGCAACTCCCCCCACCACAAGACAGACTTCGGAGCACCCACGTGCCTACCCCCCAGCGCAGAGGCGCGCGCGCCCGCGTACGCACCGGCATACGCAAGCCCGTCAACATCCTGGCGCTGACCGCGACGGCCGGCGCCGTCGTGGCCGCGTCGCTGGCCGCCTCCGCCGACGCCACGCCCACCCCGAAGGCCGCGCCCCACCCGGCCCCCGTGACGCAGACGTCCGAACGCACCCACCACGTCGAGTACTTCACCGGTCCCGACGGCCACCCCCGGCACACGGAGGTCCCCGCCGCCACGCCGAAGCGGCTCACCCGCTCCGCCGTGCCGCTCTCCCCCGCGCAGCGGGCCGCCGACGGCGATGTCTCCTCGATCGTGTCGAACGGCTCGACGGAGGACATGGTCGACGTCGTCTTCATCGGCGACGGCTACACCGCCTCCCAGCAGGAGGACTTCCGCGCCGACGTGCGCGCGAAGTGGGCGGAGATGTCCGCCGTCAAGCCCTACGCCTCGTACAAGAAGCTGTTCAACGTCTGGTCCGTGGACGCGGTCTCCCAGCAGTCCGGCGTCTCCGGCGACCCGCAGCAGGGCGTGGTCAGGGACACCGCCCTGGACTCCTACTTCTTCTGCGACGGCATAGAGCGGCTGCTCTGCGTGGACACCGCCAAGGTGGAGTCGTACGCGGCCAAGGCCAAGGACGCCGACCTGGTCATCGTGCTCGCCAACTCGACCAAGTACGGCGGCGCGGGCTACAACGACGTCGTCTCCAAGGTCGGCTACGACGGCATCGCCACCGCCTCCTCCGACAACGAGGACTCCGTCCAGGTCGCCGTCCACGAGACGGGCCACTCGTTCGGCAAGCTGGCGGACGAGTACGTCTACGACGAGTACGGCGACTACACCGGCGCCGAGCCGACCGGCTCCAACATCAGCAAGCTCAGCGCCGAGGAGCTGAGCGCGCAGCGGAAGAAGTGGTACCGCTGGATCGGCCAGGACTCCCCGGACGGCGGCAAGGTCGGGACGTACGAGGGCGGCGGGTACTACCCCAGGGGCATCAACCGCCCCACCGAGAACTCGATCATGCGGACGCTGGGCCGTGAGTTCAACCTCCCCGGCCGCGAGGCGATGATCGCCGGCTTCTACCGGCACGCCAGCGTGCTGAGCAGCACCACCCCCAAGGGCTCGGTGCTGACCCGCAACGCCAAGCTGACCGTCTCCCTCCCGGCCTCGGCCTCCGTGCGGTGGTACGTGGACGGCAAGGAGGTCACCGCGGCCGCGGGGAAGACCACCGTCACCCCCGCCTCGCTGGGCGCCCCGGCCGACGGTCGTAGCCACACCCTGAAGGCCACCGCGACCGACCGGACGAAGGCGGTGAAGGACCCGGTGCTGCGCAAGCTGCTCACCGACTCGCGGACCTGGAAGACGAAGGGCTGATCCACGCGGCCCGCACCGGCCGGCCGCCCCGTGGCACCCCGCCGCGGGGCGGCCGGCCGCCGAGGCCGCGGACCCGCTCCGTCGCGTCGGCCGGCACAAGGCCGGCCCGCGCGGCGGCGCACGGCGGGTCGTTGATCCGGCCCGCGCGGCGGCTCCCGGTCGGGGCGTGCGGCGGCTCCCTGGCCGTGCCCGCGCGGCGGCGCCCGTGCGCGGTCGTACGGTGGTCCCTGGCCCGGCCCGCGCGGCGGCCCGCTGACCGTGCCCGCGCGGTGGCTCCCTGATCCGGCCGCGCGGTGGCCGACGGCCGGCGTCCGCTAGGCCAGCACGGTTCCGGTGCCCGCGCAGCCGCTGCACTGGGTGGTGATCTTGTTGCCGAGGTGGGTCTCCCACTCCACCTCGCCCGTCCCGCCGCAGTCGGGGCAGGTCTTCTCCGGCGGCAGCCCGTCGCTCATGATCAGTTCTCCTTCACCGGGTCGCGCCCGTCCATCATTGCGCAGCAACGCCCGTGTTGGGGGTGTTCAACCCGACAACTCCCGCTCCAGGGGGGTACGGAAGCGGGGCGTGATCCGTGCCTCGCCCAGCCAGCCGGCCAGCCGCTCGGCCTCCGCCGCCACCGCGCGCTCCGCCTCCCGACCCGCGTCGACCAGCAGCCGCCACACCGGCTCGCCGTCGGGGCGCTGCGCCCAGCCGCCCACGATCCGGCCGTTCCACCACACGGTGGGGCCGATGTTGCCGTTGCGGTCGAACAGCGCCGGAACGTGCTCCGGGTCCAGGTACCAGTCGCGGCCCCGCCAGCCCATCGCCGTCGGGTCCAGGCTCGGCAGCAGCGCGGCCCAGGGCTCGGGCTCGGGGAGCTCGGCGGTGTCCCCGGGGGCCGTGAACCCGGGCCCCTCGGCCAGCTCCACCGGCTCCGCGCCGAGGTCGGCCAGGGCCCGACGGGCGTCGGTCAGCGTCCAGCCGGTCCACCACTTCAGATCGGCCTCGCTGGCCGGCCCGTACGCCGCCAGCCAGCGCCGCGCCAGCTCGGCCTTGGCCTCGCGCACCGGCAGCTCGGGCAGCGGGGGGACCGGCGCCCAGGGGTAGCGGCTGCTGGTCCACGAGCCGCGCGGGCGGCAGCGGCGGATGTGGCCGTCGGAGGCGAGCAGCCGCAGCAGCCGGCTGCCGACGGACTGCTTGGCGGCGTAGGAGGTCCCGGCCCCGTACTCGATCTGCTCGCGCAGCGCGGGCACGTCCCGGGACAGCTCGGCGGCGGTCGCCTCGCCCCGCGCGGCGAGCGCGGCCAGCACCGCGCGCTCGGTCGCGGCCAGCCGCTCCTCGTCCCAGCCCTGGGCCCAGTCGGTGAGGTGCTTGAGCAGGGTGGCCCGCTCCTTGGCGGCGATCGCCCGCGCGGTCGAGGAGTTCACCACCGGCGCGAGCCCGGTCGTCACCGCGAACAGGGTGCGCCGCATGCTCAGCAGCTTCACCAGCGACACGTCCTCGTACAGCGCCCGGTCCACCGCCGCGGCGTCCGGCGCCGCCAGCCGGGCGCAGGCGGAGAGGTAGACGGTCGCCGCGTCGGTGGCGTGCAGGCCGACCACGGCCTCCACCGCCTCCTCCACGGTGGCGGCGCGCCGCGAGGGGGCGAGGAGGTGCCGCCGCCCGAGGCGGGCACGGCGCTGGGCGGGTCCGATACGGGGCGGGCGTGCGGGGCTCATGGGGCGACGGTAGGGGACGGCACCGACAGTCGCCCGCGTGAGCGTCGCCTCCGGGAGCGCGGGCGGACGGTGTGCCGGACGGTACGTCGGGTTCGCGCCGTTGGCCGGTCTCGTGCGGCAACGTCTTCGTCACAGCTTTCCGGTGGGTCCGACCTCGGTGACGGGGCTCGTGGAACTCCGGGTCATGATGGTGGCCATGACGAACCTTGGGGGACGGGCGAACGAGCCCACGAGTTACGGGCTTCAGCCGCCGCAGGCCCCGGCGTCGGGTGAGCCGGTCGTACCACCGGCCGGGGCGGGGCCGCGAGCGGGCGGCTACGGGCCGCCGCACCCGGCGGTGCCCGCGCAGGACGCGCCGGCGCGCCCCCTGCCGACCGCCACCGTCACCGACGCCGCCGGCGGCCCGGACCCGCGGCCCGGCATGGGCGCGGGCACCGGCGCGGCGGAGCCCGACTCCGGACGGGTCATCGGCGGCCGCTACCGGCTGCTCTCCCGGCTCGGCCACGGCGGCATGGGGACCGTCTGGAAGGCGCACGACCAGGTCGTGGACCGTCATGTCGCGGTGAAGGAGCCGCGGGTGCCGGACCATCTGTCGGAGCAGGACCGGCAGAACGTCTATCTGCGGATGCAGCGCGAGGCCCGCGCGGCGGCGCGCATCGACCACCCCTCGGTCGTCACCGTGCACGACGTCGTCATGGAGGACGGCCGCCCCTGGATCGTCATGGAGTTGGTCTCCGGCCACTCGTTGGGCGACCGGCTCGCCGAGGGCACGCTCGACCCGCGCGAGGCGGCCCGGATCGGCGCGGCCGTGCTGGGCGCGCTGACCGCGGCGCACGAGGCGGGGGTGCTGCACCGTGACGTGAAGCCGGACAACGTGCTGCTGGCGCGCAACGACCGGGTGGTGCTGACCGACTTCGGCATCGCCCAGGTCGAGGGCGAGCAGGGCCTGACGGAGACCGGCGCCTTCGTCGGCTCGCCCGAGTACATCGCGCCGGAGCGGGTGCTGGGCCAGCGGCCGGGCCCCGAGTCGGACCTGTGGTCGCTGGGCGTGGTGCTGTACGCGGCCGTGGAGGGCATGTCCCCGTTCCGCCGCTCGCACACCCCCGCCACCCTGCAGGCGATCCTGTCGGCGGAGCCGCAGACGCCCGCGCGGGGCTCCGGGGCGCTGGGTACGCTGATCATGCAGCTGCTGCGCAAGGACCCGGCGGCCCGGCCGACGGCGAGCGAGGCGCGGCAGACGCTGGAGTCGGTGGTCCGGCCGCCGCAGCCGGACCCGACGCTGCTGGCTACCCGCGTGTCCGGAGCGGACGGCGCCGCGACGACCGGCGGCAGCCGGTTCGTCCCGCCCGTGCTGCACAAGAACCGCAAGGCCCAGTTGGGGCTGGTCGCGCTGGTGTTGGTGGCCGCCGCGGGCGCGGCGCTGGCCGTGGTGAACCCGTTCCGCGGCGAGGGCGGGCTGCCCGCCGGCTGGACGGTCCGGGAGGAGCCGGAGGTGGTCACGGCCTCCCTGGCGGTGCCCGAGACCTTCCGCCGTGTCGTGGACGACGACGAGACCGACGGCACCTCGGTGACCTTCAACGACCCCAGTGGCGTGTTCACCATCAGCCTGTCGCGGGTGACCAACGATCACAAGATCGCCGCCTCCACCGCCGCCTCGGACCTGATCGAGTGGTACGAGGAGGGCGCCGGCAGCGAGATGAAGGACGCGAAGAGCAAGAAGGGGGCCTCCAGCAAGGAGGGCGACGTGACGACCGTCGACGTCACCACCACCTACCGGGAGTACGGCTCCTCCGACGACGCGATCCGCTACGCCTACCGTGACCACCTGGTCGCCAAGGGCGATGTCGTCTGGCAGCTGTCCGTACAGATGCCGGCCGCCGGCGACGCCCGCGAGGACGGCGACCGGCTCTTCGACGAGGTGAAGAAGCACCTGGACATCGACGGGCTGGAGAAGAAGGCGTCGTAGCGGCGCGGCCTCCGCGCCCACCCGCGCGGAGGCCGTACGCGCGTCCGAGCGCCCCGGGGGCACGCGCGTCCGGGCGGGCGTCGGCGGCGTCCCGGGGGGGCGTCCCGGCGGCTCCCGAGGGAGCGTGCCAGCAATCGCTGGCACGATGGCCGAAAAACGGTTACCGACGGGTACCCAAAGGGATCGTCCCGCAATACGCTCATCGCATGACGGACTCGCAGGACAGCGCAACCGCACCGGTTCCGGCCGCGGCCTCGGACCCGGCCCCCGGCTCCGCCCCGGGTGGCGGCAATCCGGCCGCCGCCGCGGGCACCCGCACCGCCGCCGACGTCATCACCCCCGACCTGGTCGCCCGGCTCACCCGGGACGTCGTCGGCGGCGCCACCACCACCGCCGGCCGCGCGCCCTTCACCGGGGAGCCGCTCGCCGAGCTGCCCGAGGCCACTCCCGAGGACGTCGCGACCGCCTTCGAGCGGGCCCGCGCCGCCCAGCGGGCCTGGGCCGCCATCCCCGTGCGGCGCCGCGCCGCCGTCCTGCTGCGCTTCCACGACCTGGTGCTCAGACGCCAGTCGGAGGTCCTGGACCTCATCCAGTTGGAGACCGGCAAGGCCCGGCTGCACGCCCACGAGGAGATCCAGGCCGTCGTCCTGTCCGCCCGCCACTACGGGCTCAGGGCCGCCGCGTATCTGCGACCCAAGGGCCACCTGGGCGTCATGCCGACGCTCACCAAGGTCACCGAACTGCGCCACCCGCGCGGCGTCGTCGGCCAGATCGCGCCCTGGAACTACCCCCTGGAGCTCTCCGTCGGCGACGCGCTGCCCGCCTTCGTCGCCGGCAACGCCGTGGTGATGAAGCCCGACACGCAGACCGCGCTCACCGCCCTGTGGGCGCGTCAGCTGCTCATCGAGGCCGGACTGCCGCCCGCCGTGTGGCAGATCGTCATCGGCGAGGGCCCCGTCGTCGGCCCCGCCGTGGTCCGGCACGCCGACTACGTCTCCTTCACCGGCTCCACCCGCACCGGTCGCGAGGTCGCCCAGGGCGCCGCCGCCCGACTGATCGGCTGCTCCCTGGAGCTGGGCGGCAAGAACGCCATGCTGGTGCTGCGCGACGCCGACCTGGACCGGGCCGTCGACGGAGCCGTCCGCGGCTGCTTCTCCTCCGCCGGCCAGCTGTGCATCTCCATCGAGCGGCTGTACGTCCACGACTCGGTGGCCGAGGCGTTCATCGAGCGGTTCGTCGCCCGCACCAAGGCGATGCGGCTCGGCACGGCGCTCGCCTACGGCGCCGAGATGGGCTCGCTGGTCTCCACCCGCCAACTGGAGACCGTCGGCCGCCATGTGGAGGAGGCCGTCGCCAAGGGCGCCACCGTGCTCGCCGGCGGTCGGCCGCGCCCCGACATCGGCCCGCTCTTCTACGAGCCGACCATCCTCGACGGCGTCGAGTCCCCGATGGCGGTCTGCGCCGAGGAGACCTTCGGCCCGGTGGTCTCCGTCTACCGCTTCAGCGACGAGGACGAGGCCGTCGAGCGCGCCAACGCCACCCCGTTCGGGCTCAACGCCAGCGTCTGGACCCGGGACGGCCGGCGCGGCCGCGCGATCGCCGCCCGGCTGCGCGCGGGCACCGTCAACGTCAACGAGAGCTACGCCGCCGGCTACGGCAGCGTCCGCGCGCCCATGGGCGGCATGGGCGACTCCGGCCTCGGCCGCCGCCACGGCTCCGAGGGCATCCTGAAGTTCACCGAGCCGCAGACCGTCGCCCAGCAGCGGGCGCTGCCGCTGGGGCCGGCCTTCGGGCTGACCGACGAGAAGTACGCGGCGTTGATGAACCGCGGTCTGCGCGCCCTCAAGGCGCTGCGGCTGCACTGACCCCGCCCCCGACCCCCGGCCGGCGGGCCGCGTACGCACGACCGGGCCCGATCCGCGGCCAAGCGCTGACCAGCACGTTTCCAGGAGGTACCGGTGTCAGGGGACAAGCGCGCCCGAAACCAGGAGCTACCCGACGGCGGCGACCTCACCGACGACGCCTCCGTCGACTCGGACGTCGACTACGACGTGATCGTGGTCGGCTCGGGCTTCGGCGGCTCGGTGTCGGCCCTGCGACTGACCGAGAAGGGCTACCGGGTCGGCGTCCTGGAGGCGGGCCGCCGCTTCACCCGCGACACCCTGCCCAAGAGCTCCTGGCACCTGCGCGACTACCTGTGGGCGCCGGCCCTCGGGCTCTACGGCATCCAACGCGTCCACCTGCTGGGCAAGGTGATGGTGCTCGCGGGCGCCGGGGTCGGCGGCGGCTCGCTCAACTACGCCAACACCCTCTACGTGCCGCCGCCCGCCTTCTTCCAGGACCCCCAGTGGGGCCACATCACCGACTGGGAACAGGAGTTGCGCCCCTACTACGACCAGGCCCGGCGGATGCTGGGGGTGCGCCTCAACCGCACCCTCACCCCCTCCGACGTGCATCTGAAGGACGCCGCGGAGCGGATGGGCGTCGGCGACACCTTCCACATGGCGCCGGTCGGGGTCTTCTTCGGCGACGGCCACGACGCGGACGGCGCCACGAGGGCGGCGCCCGGCGAGACCGTCCCCGACCCCTACTTCGGCGGCGCGGGCCCGGACCGCGCGGCGTGCGTCGAGTGCGGGGAGTGCATGACCGGCTGCCGCCACGGCGCCAAGAACACCCTCAACGAGAACTACCTGTACCTGGCCGAGCGGGCGGGCGCGGTCGTCGAGGAGATGACCACGGTGGTGGCGGTCTCCGACCACCCCGGCGGCGGCTACCGGGTCGCCACCGTCCCCACCGACGCCCGCCGCCGCGGCCCCCGCCGGACGCTGCGCGCCCGGCGGGTGGTGCTCGCCGCCGGCACCTACGGCACCCAGACGCTGCTGCACCGGATGCGCGACCAGGGCCTGCTGCCGCGCGTCACGGACCGGCTGGGCATGCTCACCCGCACCAACTCCGAGGCGCTGGTGGGCGCCCAGACCACCGAGCGCCGCTACCGGCGGCGGCACGGCCGTCGGCCGGACTTCACCCGGGGCGTGGCGATCACCTCCTCCATCCATCCCGACGACACCACCCACATCGAACCGGTCCGCTACGGGCGGGGCTCCAACGCGATGGGCGCGCTGTCCATCCTGCAGATCCCCCACGGCGGACGGCTGCCGCGGCTGCTGCGCTTCCTCGCGGCCAACCTGCGCCACCCGGTGCTGTGCGCCCGCTCGCTGTCCAACCACCGCTGGTCCGAGCGGACCATCATCGGCCTGGTGATGCAGACGCACGACAACTCGCTGACGACGTACCGCCGTCGACGCGGCCCGGGCAAGGGGCTGCTCACCGCCCGGCAGGGGCACGGGGAGCCCAACCCGGACCACATCCCCGAGGGCGCGGAGGCGGCCCGGCTCATCGCCGCGTCCATCGACGGCTTCGCCGGCAGCAACGTCGGCGAGCTCATGGGCACCCCGCTCACCGCGCACTTCCTCGGCGGCTGCCCCATCGGGGAGGACGCCGAGCACGGAGTGATCGACCCCTACCACCGGCTCCACGGCCACCCCGGCATCTCCGTCGTGGACGGCGCCGCCGTCTCCGCCAACCTCGGCGTCAACCCCTCGCTGACCATCACCGCCCAGGCCGAACGCGCCATGGCGCTGTGGCCCAACAAGGGCGAGCCGGATCCGCGCCCGGCCCCCGGCGCCGGCTACCGGCGGCTGGCCCCGGTGCCCCCGGCCCACCCGGCCGTCCCGCCGCACGCCTTCGCGGCGCTGAACCTGCCGGTCCTCCCGGTCCCCACGGTGCCGCCCAAGCGGTGACCGGCGGCGGCCGCCACCCCCGGGGCACCCGGCACGGGTGCCCGGCGGTCAGCCGGTGGCGGCCCGCAGCGGATTGGGCACGGGCACGTAGCGGGAGCTGCCGCCGTCGGCGTCACGCCAGCGCAGCAGCAGATTGGCCTTGGCGGGCAGGTGCGCGGCGGCCAGCAGCTCCCGGACCTCGGGCGGGTCGCCGTGGTCCGCCGCGTAGTCGGCGAACACCGCCCGCGCGCGGCGCCACAGCTCCCCGCCCAGCTCCGGGTGGCGCTCGTGGATCGCGCCGGCGATCTCGGCGAGGTTGTTGACCACCAGGCAGTAGACCAGCCGCTCCCAGCCGCGCTCCGCGCTCACCCCCGGGTTCGGCGTCCCCGGCCCGAAGCGGCCCAGCACCGCGCGGTGGCGCTCGGCGACCAGCTTGACGCCCTCGTGGTCGCGGAAGAGCACCTGCGCCGGAAGGCCCTCCTCGTCGACGCAGACCAGGACGTTCTGCAGATGGCACTCCAGCACCACGCCGTGCCGCAGCCCGGCGTGCAGCACCGGCGGGACCACGTGGTCGAGGTACCGCTGCCACCAGCCCAGGGCCGCCTCCGGGGTGGTGCCGTCCAGCGGGTTGCCCGGGAAGCCCTCGCTGACACCGGCGGCCAGCAGCGGCGTCACCCCCGGCTTGAGGTGCGCCCCCAGGCCGTCGCGGACGACCACCGCCAGCGCCTCGTAGGCGTCCCGCCCGCCCAGGTCGGCCGTGCGGTAGCCGCGGTCGGACAGCACCGACGCCAGCGGCAGATACGGGGGCAGGTCGGCGAAGGCGGTCGCCAGCAGCTCGTCCACGATCCGCAGCCACCGCAGGTCGCGCAGCCACAGCCGGCGGATGTCGTTGGTGATCCGCACATCCAGGCTGAACTTGCAGAACAGGTCGGCCTCCGGCAGGTAGACCGTGCGCAGCGAGGAGGTCGGCACGGCGAGGCCGGCGGTCCGCCCCAGCCGCAGCAGCCGCCCGTCGCGGAAGGCCGGCAACGCGCCGAGCAGCGTCAGCTGCCAGGGGTGCGCGGGCAGCAGCCGGTAGCCGTCGGGCGGTGCCGCGCCGAGGACGTCCAGCGCCGAGGCGTCGCCGTCGCCCGCGACCAGGTCCTCCCGCACGCCGAGCAGCTCCAGCGGAAACCGGGCGTACGCCTCCGGGGCGTACGGCAGCCAGCGGTCCGGGGAGCCGGCGCCGCGCGCCTTGGGGGCCGGGTGGTACCGGTGCCCCGCCAGCAGCGCCTGCTCGGAGCGGAGGTACGGGTCCTCGGGGGGCGTCGCGGCGGCGCGGGCCGCCAGCAGCGCCGCCATGACGTCCCGGCTGTCGGCTATCTCGGCGGGCAGGGCGGGGTTGCCGTGGCCGGTGTGCCGGCCGAGCTCCTCCGCGGCCAGCTCCACCAGCCGCGCCAGCGTCAGCGCGCGCCAGCCCCCGGCCGTGCGCAGGGCCGGCTCGCCGGGGTGGCGCCCGGCCCGCACCCGCAGCAGCCTGCCGGTGGCCGGCAGCCGGTACGCGCGATGTCCGGCGGCCTCCTCCGGGTCCCGTTCGGGCCGGGCCACCTCGCGGATCAGGCAGTTGAGGAGCGCGGTCGTCGACAGGGCCTCGGCACGTGTCCCGTCGTCACCCATGACACCTCCCTTCCGTGCGAACCTTCCGTACGGATACGACGCGCACCGCACCAGTGTCCACATGGTGTTGCCCGGTGTCCTGGCGGGTAACTCACCGCGCGCGGGACCCGATGAAGGGCGGTGACTCCCATGGGCGCCGGAACCGGCCATGTCCCGACGGGCCGGCCAGACGGGGCGGGCCGGCCGCTGGAGGCGGCCTTCGCCGCCGAGCTGGCGGCCGTCCGGCCCGAGCTGGGCGACGCCTTCACCGAGGCGCTGCCACGGGCCCGCTCCGCCGTGCTCGGGCGGCTGTGGCGGGCGCTGCTGTACGAGCCGCTGCCGGGGGTGGCGGGCCGTGACCCGGCGGCGGGCGTGGTGCGGCTCGACGACGGGCGGCGGCTGAGCGGGCCGCCGCGGCTGCCGCACGACCTGGACCGGCCGGAGGAGGCGCTGACGATCCGGTCGGACGGCCGGCCCCACACCCATCCGGCCGGGCTGCTCGCCGCCGTCGCGCTGCCCGGCGCCGCCGCGCTGACCGCCGAAGTGGATCACAGCGTCGCCTCGTTGGCGCTCTCCCTGGCCGGGGCCGCGGCCCCGCGCCGCGCGTCCATGGAGCCGCCGGGGGCGGACGAGGAGCTCGCCCACGTCGAGCAGGGCGTGGTCGACGGCCATCCGTACCACCCCTGCTGCCGCAGCAGACCCGGCTTCTCGGTGGCCGAGCAGCTCGCCTACGGGCCGGAGCACCGGCCGGTCGTCGGTGTGGACCTGGCGGTGGTCCCCGCCGACCGCTGCCGGGTCGTGGGGGAGTGGCCGGCTCGGCTGCGGGACGGCGACCGGCTGCTGCTGCCGGTCCACCCCTGGCAGGCGGCGCATGTGCTGCCGGGGCTCGGTGAGCCGCCGCTGCGCACCGGGGCGATCCCGGCCCGCCCGCTGATGAGCGTGCGGAGCTTCGCCCCGCTGGCCGGCGGGCCCCATCTGAAGACGGCGCTCTCCATGCGGCTGACCAGCCAGGTCCGGGACATCTCGGCGGGGTCGGTGGCGGACAGCGCGGCGCTCTCCGCGCTGCTGACCCGCGTGGTGGGGCCGCTGGACGGAAGCCTGCGGATCACCCGCAACCTCGGCGCGGTCTCGGCGATCGTGGACGGCGCGCCCAGCCCGGACCTGGCCGTGCTGCTGCGCGAGTCGCCGGCGGAGGTCGCACGGCTCGGCACGGGGGAGCGGGTGCTGCCGGTGGCGGCGCTCGCGGCCCGCCCGGCGGCCGGCGGACCGCCCCTGATCCACACGCTGCTGGGATCCGCCGGCGTCTCCGGCGTCTCCGGCGTCTCCGGCGCCTGCGGCGCCTGCGGCGACGTCGCCGTCGACTGGCTGGGCGCCTTCGCCCGGCTGCTGCTGCCGCCGCTGCTACGGCTGCTCGACCGGGGTGTGGCGCTGGCGGCGCACGGGCAGAACCTGCTGGTGGTGCTGGACGCCGCGGCCCGGCCACGGCGCTTCGTCTACCGCGACCTGGCCGACGGCCGGGTCAGCCCGGCGCGGCTGGGCCGCCTCGGGTTCACCCCGCCGCCGCTGGGCGGCCGGGGGGTCGAGGACGACCCCGCGGTGCTGCGGACGAAGCTCTACGGCGATCTGCTCGGGTCCACGCTGGCCGCACTCGTCGCCGCGCTCGGCGCGGGGGAGCGGGGCGTGGAGGCCCGGCTGTGGGCGGCCGTCGCCGGCGCGGCGCGCGAGGCGTTCACGGAGCTGCCCGCCACCGCGAGGAGCCACGCCGACCGCGCCGCGCTGTTCGGGGCCGAGGTGCGGGTGAAGGCGCTCACCACGATGCGGTTGGAGGGGGTCGCGGGGGAGCGCTGGATGTCGCTGCCCAACCCGCTGGCCTGAACACCGCGCTCCCGGCCCCGGAGACACCCGGCACGGGAGACACCCGGAGACACGGCGAAGGGCCGCTCCCCCTCGACGGGAGAGCGGCCCTCAGCGGGCGCGCCGACGGGCCGACCCGTCGGCGCGCGGCGCACTCCGTCAGGCGGAGCGGCGGCGGCGCACGCCGTAGACCGCGCCCGCGCCCAGGACGATGGCGACACCGCCGACGATGCCGAGGGTCGGCAGCGCGGAGGAGGAGCCGGTCTCGGCGAGCTCGCCGGAGACCGGCAGCTCACGCCGCTCGCCACCCTGAGGGGCGGGGCGGTTGGTGCGGTCGCTCGGCTTGCCCTCGGCCTCGTCCACATCGCCCGGCTCGCTGCCGGCGACCAGCACGTCGAACTCGTAGTCCTTGGCGTCGGAGAAGCCGCAGACGTCGTCCTCGTCGTGGTAGGCGCCGATCGCCACCGCGAAGCCGTAGCTGCCCGGCGTCTTGGCGTCGACCTTCAGCCGCAGCCTGGCGTCGGCGTACTCGCCCGGCTTGAGCTGCTCGACGGTGGCGAAGTAGCCGGCCTCCTCGTCGCTGATGGTCGTCCAGCGGCCGGCGTCCGCGTCGTACCACTGGAGCGTGAGGAAGGCCGAGACGTCGTCGAAGTCGTCCTTGGCGATCGCGCCCACGGAGGCGTACGCGTCGACGGTCTTCATCGCCTTGTCCGAGGTGTTGGTGGTGCGGAAGGTGAGGTTCACCCAGCCCGCGCCGGCCACGACCTTGCTCGGCAGACCCCGCAGCTCGGTGCTGACGGCCACCTCGTCGGTGACGTCCTCGCACACCTCGTCGTCATCGGTCGGCTCGGGGCTCGGCTCCGACGTCGGCTTGCCGGTCGGGCCGGGCGTCGTCGGCGTGGGCGCGGTGTCGGTGGGGGTGGGCGCGGTCTCCGTCGGGGTCGGCGCCGTGTCGGTGGGAGTCGGCGAGGTCTCCGTCGGAGTGGGCGTGCCCGTCTCCGTGCTGGTCGGCGTCTCGGTCGGCTCGTCGGTGGCCGTCGCGGTGTCGGTCGGCGTCGGGGTGGCGGGGCTCGACGTCTCGCTCGTCGGCGTCTCGGTCGGCGTCTCTGCGTACGCGATCGGGGCGCCGACCAGCGCGGCGGGTGCGATGGCGGCCGTCACAGCGGCGGCCGCGAGAGCGCGGCGAAGCTTCATGAAGCCCTCACTCGGGGTCCGTACGGGAAGGCCGGCGCGTTGGGGGGCGCGGTCAGGCCGTGCGTTTGCACGTACATGACCAGTGGTGGCGAGAAATGGTTGCGCGGCGGACGGAACTGCTGGGGCGTGAGGTGGATCACTGGCAGAAGGGGCCGGTGGGGCCGTTGGCGCCTGTGGTTCCAGCAGTAGGGGACGGCCTGGGAGTGAGCCGGGTGAGCGAAGGGCCCCGGGGCGCCCGCGTGCGGCGGGCGTCCACGGGGCCCTCGGCGATCAGCACCGGCGTCAGGGCAGCGCCGGTGCCGATGAGCGGCGCCGGGGGGTAGCGCCGCTGGCATGGGGCATGGCGTGAAGACGTGGTGACAGCGCGCTGTAGTGCGGTCTTGACAGTCAGCGAAGGGGGCGTTTTCGCCGGCACTGCGATGACTGCATCGTGGTGGATGCGCCACATCGGGCGCAACCGTTTCGACCGGATACGGTCGGTCCCAGGCGTCCCCGGGACCGACCGTCCTTGAGTGGTGACCGGGCTGCTGTCCCCTGCTGACCGGTCACCGCGCCGCAGCGAGGTCCCACGACGCGCGCCACCCGGATCACCGCAGGGGGGCCGCGTCTCATCGCCGCGGCGGATCTGAGCCACGCGCGGACTGTGGTGCGGACCGCTCCTGGCTGGCGCGGTCACCGGTACCAACGAGGGGTCTCCGCCGCCGGTCACGCGCCGTACGGGTGACGGAGCGGGGCGTCCCGTCACGCCGCCGCGAGCCCCGGTCGACGCGGGCCCCGCCGCCCCCGAGCACTTCCGGGCCGGGGCGGCACCTCGGACACCCCCGCCGGGCCTCAGGCGCGGCCGCGGCACAGCTCCAGCAGGGTCATCCCGAGCGCCGTGCCGTGCCGGCCCAGGCCCTCGCGGTAGCGGCCGAGGATCTCCATCTCGCGGCTCAGGCTCAGCCGCGGCCCGCCGGAGGCGATCCGGGACCGCTGGATGGCGGCCGAGACGGCCATCCGTTCCTGGATCAGCCCGATGATGCGTCGGTCGAGATCGTCGATCTCCAGCCGGGCCTCGGGCACGGAGACGGCGGCCGCCTCCCCGGCGGCGGCCTCCCCCGCGGCGGCGTCCTCGGCGGCCGGGGTGGCGGGGCGGGTGTCGCGCACGGTGGCGGTCTGCGGGCTCATGGTGTCTCTCCTGGGGTGTCTCGGCCCCGGGCGGCCCGGGTGAGCCGCAAAGACTCGGAGAAACACAGAGCGCCCCGGGCCTTTGTCGGCCCGGGGCGCCTGGGAAGTCGCTTGTCAGATGTTCAAGCAGCACGACCATGGCAGCCGGACGGGCCGGTGCCATAGGTAAAGACGGAGGTCAGCTGCGTGAACATGGCCAACAGTATGAGCCCGTTAGAATCGAAAGTCCAAACCCCATTTGCACGACCCGCCGGAAGGCCGCCGCAGTGCCCTCAGCGACCCCAGCCGCCACGCCCGACACCGTCCTGGTCGTCGACTTCGGCGCGCAGTACGCACAGCTCATCGCCCGCCGCGTCCGTGAGGCCCGGGTGTACAGCGAGATCGTCCCGTCCACCATGCCGGTGGCCGAGATGCTCGCAAAGAAGCCGAAGGCGATCATCCTCTCCGGTGGTCCCTCCTCCGTCTACGCCGAGGGTGCTCCCATCCTCGACCGCTCGATCTTCGAGGCGGGCGTGCCGATCTTCGGCATGTGCTACGGCTTCCAGTTGATGGCCACCACCCTCGGTGGCACCGTCGACAACAACGGTGCCCGTGAGTACGGCCGCACGCCGCTCACGGTGTCCAAGTCGGGCTCCACCCTCTTCGAGGGCACCCCCGTCGAGCAGTCGGTGTGGATGTCGCACGGCGACGCCTGCTCCGCCGCTCCCGAGGGCTTCACCGTCACCGCCTCCACGGACCAGGTGCCGGTCGCCGCCTTCGAGAACGACGAGCTCAAGCTCTACGGCGTGCAGTACCACCCCGAGGTGATGCACTCCACCCACGGCCAGCAGGTCCTTGAGCACTTCCTCTACCGGGGCGCCGGCATCGAGCCGAGCTGGACCACCGGCAACGTCATCGAGGAGCAGGTCTCCGCGATCCGCGCGCAGGTCGGCTCCAAGCGCGCCATCTGCGGCCTCTCCGGCGGCGTCGACTCCGCCGTGGCCGCGGCCCTCGTCCAGAAGGCCATCGGCTCCCAGCTCACCTGCGTCTACGTCGACCACGGCCTGATGCGCAAGGACGAGACCGAGCAGGTCGAGAAGGACTTCGTGGCCGCCACGGGCGTCCAGCTGAAGGTCGTCGACGCGCAGGAGCGGTTCCTCACCGCGCTCGCCGGGGTCTCCGACCCGGAGACCAAGCGGAAGATCATCGGCCGTGAGTTCATCCGCGTCTTCGAGCAGGCGCAGGCCGAGATCGTCGCCGAGGGCGCGGCCGACGGCGAAGAGGTCGCCTTCCTCGTCCAGGGCACGCTCTACCCGGACATCGTCGAGTCCGGCGGCGGCACCGGCACCGCCAACATCAAGTCGCACCACAACGTGGGCGGCCTCCCCGAGGACCTGGAGTTCGAGCTCGTCGAGCCGCTGCGCCAGCTCTTCAAGGACGAGGTCCGCATGGTCGGCCAGGAGCTCGGCCTGCCCGAGGAGATCGTCCAGCGCCAGCCCTTCCCGGGTCCGGGTCTGGGCATCCGCATCGTCGGCGAGGTCACCAAGGAGCGGCTGGACCTGCTCCGCGAGGCCGACGCGATCGCCCGCGAGGAGCTCACCGCGGCCGGCCTGGACCGTGAGATCTGGCAGTGCCCGGTGGTCCTGCTCGCCGACGTCCGCTCGGTCGGCGTCCAGGGCGACGGCCGCACCTACGGCCACCCGATCGTGCTGCGCCCCGTCTCCTCCGAGGACGCCATGACCGCCGACTGGTCGCGCCTCCCGTACGACGTGCTGTCGCGGATCTCCACTCGCATCACCAACGAGGTGGACGAGGTCAACCGCGTGGTGCTGGACATCACCAGCAAGCCGCCGGGCACCATCGAGTGGGAGTGACCTCTCACCGACCGGTCAACGCCGACGCCGTCGCTCATTCGTTTGGGCGGCGGCGTCGCCGTTTTCCGCTCGATACGCTGTGCACACGGCCGAGAATCCCGTCCATGGGAGGAACCATGACCGCTGAGATCGCGCACGCCTGGCCGATGCCGCCGCAGGACGGTTACACCGTGGACGACCTGCTGACCCTGCCCGACCTCCCGCCGCACACCGAGCTGATCGACGGGAGCCTGGTTTTCGTGAGTCCGCAGCGTTTCTTTCACACGCTGACCATGTACCTGCTGGAGAAGGGGCTGCGCGCCACCGTACCGTCCGAGCTGCGGGTCGCCCGGGAGATGACCGTGGTGATCGACAAGCGCAACGGCCCGGAGCCCGACATCTCCGTCGTGCGCGCGGAGGCGTTCCTCGACAACGACCAGACGTACTTCAAGGTGGCGGACGTCGTCCTGGCGGTGGAGGTGGTCTCACCGGACTCGGAGTCCCGTGACCGCGACACCAAGCCGCACAAGTACGCCCGGGCGGGTATCCCGCACTTCTGGCGGGTGGAGCGGGCGGGCCACAACGGGAGGCCGGTCATCCACGTTCACGAACTCGACCCGGAGAGTCGCACGTACAGGTTCACCGGCATGTACCACGACGTACTCAAGCTCTCCGTCCCCTTCGACATCGACATCGACCTCACCGAGATCGACCACCTCTAGCGGGCGCCGCCTCCGCCCCCCTGTGTTCCCGCCGTGACCGCGGGTAGCTTGCGGGGGCGGACGGACGTGGAGGGGTGCTCGTCAACGCGGAGGGTCAGGTCGTCGAGGGACGGTACCGCGTCAACCAGGCGGCGTTCGGCGTTCACTCGTACGTGCATCGGGCCCGCGCGGATGTCGTCGCCGTCGCGCACAGCCACACGGTCCACGGACGGGCGCTGTCCGCGCTGGGCGAGTCGCTCGATCCGATCACCCAGGACGTATGCGCGTTCTTCGAGGATCACGCCGCGTACGACGCCTCTTCGGGCGTGGCGGCCGACCCGGCGGAGGGGCGGGCGATCGCGGCGGCGCTCGGCCCGTACAAGGCCCTCATCCTGCGGAATCGCGGCTTGTTGACGGTCGGCGACTCGGTCGACGCGGCCGCCTGGTGGTTCATCGCGATGGAGCGCGCGTGCCAGGCGCAGCTGGCGGCGAAGGCGGCGGGCAGGCCGGTCCCGATCGACCGCCGCGGCGCCGCCCCGATCCGCGAGCAGCTCGGAAACGATCTCGCCGCGTGGATCAACTACCAGCCGCTGTACCAGGAAATCACCCGCGCCGAACCCGACCCGTTGACCTGAGGTCGGCTGTACGTGCGGCACAATTCCCTCGCGACGCACGACAGTTGGGAGAAGCCCCGTGGCGGTGGAACAGGCGCGAGACGCCACGACGGGTACGGCGGTGGACCCGCACGGCTACCCGGACCCGCGCGCGACCCCGTACGCGAAACCCGCGCACCCCCCGAGCCCTCCGCACGCCTCCGCGCACCCCGCCGGTCACGGCGAGGACTGCGGCTGCGCGCGCGGCGCCCGGGACGCCCACCGGCGGGCGGTGTCCGCCTTCGCCGAGCTGCGCGACCGGCTGGCCGACGGCCAGGGCCTGCCCGCCGCGCTGGCGCACTCCGCCGGGGCCTCCCGGCAGTGGGTCTCCGACGAGCTGCGGCAGGCGGCCCGCGGGGTCGCCGAGCGCGGCCGGGCACAGGGCGCGGCCTGGCTGGCGGCGGTGTGGAAGCGCGCGGTGGCCTGGGTCTGGGGCGTGATCGGCGTGCTGCTGCTGGTGCAGTTGGTCACCGCGCTGGTCGCCGGCGACGGCTGGTCGGTGGCACGCACGGCGGGGCTGGTGGCCTCGCTGGTGGTCGGCGTGCTGTTGACCCTCGCCGCCTGGCTGCACCGCTCGCGCGGCGGCCCGCTGGCGCCGCTGATCGGCGAGGACAACCGGCTGTCGACCTCGCGCGCGGTGGCGGTCGGTTGGGTGCTGCTGGCCGTCTTCGCCGTCCTGCTGCTCGCGGTGGAGCGCGCCGCGGACTCCCGCCGAGGCTCCGCCGCCGTCGACGGCCTCGACCTCGCCCGCTCCGCCGCCCTGCTCACCGTGGTCGCGCTGACCTGTCTGGTGGCCGTGCTGGCCCGGCTGGTGGTCGCCAACCGGGTGCGCGGGCAGCGGACGCAGAAGGTGCGGGCCGACCGCCCGCGCGCCGCCGACCTGCTCACCGATGACGCGGGCCGGGGCAGCTTCACGGACGCGCAGTACGTGGTCGTCAACGCGGCGGCGGTCGTCTTCGCCGCCGTCCTCCTCGCCCGGGAGCCACGCCGGCTGCCCGAACTGCCCTGGGCGTTGGCGGTGCTGGCCGTGGTGTCCGCGGTGACCTACCTCGCCGGGAAGTACGCCGAGGGCGGCCGGCCCACCGTGCTCTCGGTGGTCCGGGCTCGCGAGGCGGGCGACCTGGACGCGCCCATCCGCACCGGCGACGACATCGAGATCCGCGGCAGCGGCTTCGTCCCGCCCGGTGCCCAGGAGCCGGACCGGCTGGCTCAGACGGTGGTGCGGATCGGCACGGTCCACGTCCATGTGCCGCTGATCCCCGTCGCGGGCGGCTTCACCAACCCCACGGACACGGTGCTCACCGTCCCGGTGCCGGTGGACGTGGAGCCGGGCCGGGTCGAGGTGCTCGTCATCACCGCCTCGGGCGCCGAGACCAACCGCTATCCGATCGACGTCGTCGACTGAGCGTTCGCCGCCCGCCGTCCGTAAGACCGGGTGACGGCACGAGGGAAGGGCGGCGGACGGCATGGCGAAGGGAAACCGCAGGGGGCGGACGCGCGGCGCGGGCGGCGGCGCGGCGACGGTCCGTCGGGCGGTCGCCGCCCGGTACGCGCTGGTGCCGCTGCGCCTCTTCCTCGGCGTCACCTTCGTCTACGCGGGCCTCGACAAGCTCACCGCGCCCGGCTTCTTCGCGGCCACCGGCGTCGACTCCCTGGGCGCCCAGATGCTGGGCGTGCGGGACTCCGCCGCCGTGCCCTGGCTGGTGGACCTGGCGCTGAAGAGTCCGGAGGGGTTCGGCTACGCGATCGCCCTCGGTGAGCTCGCGGTCGGCCTCGGCACCCTCTTCGGCCTGCTGGCCCGCGTCGCCGCCCTCGGCGGCGCGCTGATCTCCCTCAGCCTGTGGCTCACCGTCAGCTGGCAGACCGAGCCCTACTACTACGGCAACGACCTGGCCTATCTGATGGCCTGGCTGCCGCTGGTCCTGGCGGGCGCGCCCCGGATCTCCCTGGACGCCGAGATCGCCAGACGGCGGGGGCGGCGGCTGCCCGTCTGACCCCGGGCGGGGGGCGGGCCGGCCGGCGGCACCCGCGCTGTCACCGGGCCGGTCCACCGGGCCGGTCCACCGGGCCGGCCCGGCCGCGGTCGGGCCAGCCGGTCCGCAGTCGGGTCAGCCCGTTCGCCGTCGGGCCCGTCTGCGGCGTCCCACGTAGGTGAGCCAGGTGGCCAGTCCGGCCAGGGTGAGCCCGGCCGGGAGGGCCAGGAGCGGGGCGAAGGCGGGAACGTCGAGCTCGCCGGCGGCGTCGAGGGCGTACAGCCCGGCCAGGCCCAGGAAGAGCAGGCCCGCGATGAGCTTGCCCGGCTCGAACGGGTGGGGCCTCATGCGCGGTCCACCTCCACCTGACCCAGTCCGACCTTCAGATCGAGCTCCAGGGTGCCGCGCGGTTCGCGACCGTCGGCCGGCTTCAGGGTCACCCTGGCCTCCTCGCCCGGCGCCATGTCGATATCGCCCTCGGTGTCTTCCGGGAGCGAGATGTCGCCCAGGCCCACCTCGACCTCCAGCTCCACCGTCACATCCGGCGGCACGACCACCGCCAGTCGACCCGCGCCGACCTCGGCGGTCACCGCCGCCGTCTGGCCCTTCCGCAGCCCCAGCCCGGTCAGCCGCAGGGTGCCCACGCCGGTGCCCAGTTCATACGGGGCGCGGGAGGCCGCGGCCGCGCTCGTCGGCGCCCAGGTCCTGCGCGTCCAGTCGGTCGTCACGGACTTGGGCAGGGCGGCGGCGCCCGCCAGCAGCACGCAGGTCAGCACGGCGGAGACGAAGGTGCCCGCGCCGGTGCGCCCGTACCGGGTGCTGACGAGCAGGCCCAGAGCGAAGACACCGAGCGCGGCGGCCAGCCCGATCTCCAGGGTGGTGCCGAGCGGCCGCTCGCCCCAGGTGGCGCCGATGCCGGCCGCCGCCGCCAGCAGGGCCGTCAGGAAGGTCCAGCCGCCGATCGGGACGCGCTCCCGGGGTGGGCGGGCGGGCGTCGGGACCCGCTCCCTGTCGGGCGGCCCGTACCGGCGGCCGAGGCCGGCATCGGTGGCCGGCGCGGCCGCGGGGGTCTCCGTGCCGTCGTCGGGACCCCACAGATAGCCCGTGCCGACGTGCCCCGTCGTGCCGTCCTTGACGATCGGGTCGCGCCACCAGGAGGGGCCGCCGCCGGGCGGCGGCGGGGCCAGCGTCTCGGGCGGCGCGTCCGCCACCGCCTGGGCGGTGGCGGCGTCGACGACGCCGGCGCCGCTCTCGGCCTGGCGGCGGTGGAGCGACCAGTAGCCCGCGCCGATGGTGGCGAGCGACAGCATGAGAGAGAAGGTGACGACGTTGCCGTTGTTGAGCATCGACAGGAACAGCCCACAGCCGATCAGCGCGCACAGCACCGCGGTCAGCGCCGTCCCCTCCACCCGTCCGGACAGCAGCCTGCGCCCCTCGTTCTCCTCCTCGCCGTAGAGCGGGATCAGCAGCCAGCAGAAGCCGTAGGCGATCAGGCCGAGGCCGCCCGCGACGGCGAGCACCGACAGCGCCACCCGGAAGATCACCGGGTCCATGTCGCAGTAGCGGCCGAGACCGCCGCAGACCCCGCCGACCACCTTGTGCTCGCGGCTGCGCCGCAGCGGGCCGGAGGGGGGCGGCGGGGCGGACGGGTCGCTCGCGTCGCGCGGGCCGTGCGCGCCGGGCGGCCCGGACGCGTCCGCCACGGGGTGTGCGTCGGTCATGCGGTCCATGGTGACAACCGGGGGCCCGGTGCGACACACGGGGCGACCCTGGACCTTCCCTGAGATCATCCCTGAGACGGCTGCGGCTATCTTGTTCCTTCGAACACATGCGGGGCAGGCATGTGGACGCGGGGCAACGGCGGGGCAGATGGGGCTAAGGGGTACGCGGTGTCGGAGGGTGGGCGGCTGGTCGCCGGACGCTACCGGTTGATCGAGAAGGTCGGCCGCGGGGGAATGGGCGCGGTATGGCGCGCCGAGGACGAGTTGCTCGGCCGTCAGATCGCGGTCAAACGGCTGCACGTCTCCCCGCACCTCGCCGACGACGAGCTGGCGACCCTCTACGAGCGCACCCGCCGCGAGGCGCGCAGCGCGGCCCGCATCACCCACCCCAACGTGGTCGTGGTCCACGACGTCGTCGAGGACGGCGGCCGGCCGTGCATCGTCATGGAGTACGTCCCGGGCTCGACCATGGCCGACCTCCTCAAGGGCGGCCAGACGATACCCGCGGCCGAGGCGGCCCGCATCGGACTCGCCATGGTCTCCGCGCTGCGCGCCGCGCACGCCGCCGGGGTGCTGCACCGCGACGTCAAGCCGGGCAACGTCCTGCTGGGCGCGGACAAGCGGGTGGTCCTCACCGACTTCGGCATCGCCATGGCGACCGGCACCTCCACCCTCACCAAGACCGGCGAGGTCGTCGGCTCCATCGACTACATCGCCCCCGAACGCGTCAAGGGCCGCAAGCCGGGTCCGGCCTCCGACCTGTGGGCGCTCGGCGCGACGCTCTATCAGGCGCTGGAGGGCCGCCCGCCGTTCCGCCGGGACACCGCCATGGAGACGGCGTACGCCATCGCCGTCGACCCCGTCGATCCGGTGCGCAACGCCGGCCCCCTCACCTCGCTCGTCGAGGCGCTGCTCGACAAGGACCCGGAACGGCGGCCGTCCGCGGACGCGGTGGAGCGGATGCTGCGGGTGCCGCTCTCCGACACCGACACCACCCTCTTCCCTGCGGTCTCGCTGACCCAGCCGACGGCCGCGCGGCCCGCGCCCCCGCCGGTGCGGGAGTCGGCGACCCCGGAGCCCCCCAAGGCCCCGCCCGGCCGCAACGAACCCGCC
This sequence comes from Streptomyces sp. SAJ15, assembly GCF_007595705.1. Classification (GTDB taxonomy): domain Bacteria; phylum Actinomycetota; class Actinomycetes; order Streptomycetales; family Streptomycetaceae; genus Streptomyces. The sequence continues at coordinate 54,432 of NZ_NISY01000010.1, forward strand.
TGGGCGCGGGAGCCGGCGCGAGCGCCGGAGCCCGAGCCGGAGCCCGTCCGCGACGAACCGGCGCGGGCCCCGGAGCCGGCGCGGGCCCCGGAGCCGGCGCGGACGACGGCGACCACCCGGACGCCGGAGCCCTCGCGCACCACCGTGACCACCCCCGCCTCGGCGATCCCGTACAGCGGCGGGACCAGCCGCCGCGCCGGCATCCGCACCTTCCTGAGCGTGGTGGCGGCGGGCGTGGTCGGCGCGGCCGTGGTGACGGGGATCTACCTGGCCTCGGGCGGGGACGGCAGCGGGACGAAGGCCGAGGGGAAGAACGGGACCAAGTCCCCCACCCCGGTGAGGACGAAGCACACCGCCCCGCCGGTCCCGGAGGGGTACGTGCTCAACCGCGTGGGCGAGCTCGGCCTCTCGGTGCCCGTCCCGAAGGGCTGGACCCTGGACTCGATGAGCGGCCGGGCGGTGAACTTCGTCGATCCCACCGGTGAGGCGAGCCTGCGGATCAACGTCCTGGACTTCGCGAGCACCGACCCGGTCGGGCACTTCAAGGAGGTCGAGAAGGACCTTCGCGACAAGTACTCCTCGTACCAGCGCAAGCGGCTGCAGGAGACCAAGTTCCGGAACCAGCCCGCCGCCATATGGGAGATGGAGTTCCAGGGCGACACCCAGCGGATCAGCGCCATCGACCTCGGCTGGGGCCGGGTGGGGGAGAAGGAGTACGCGCTCTACCTCTCCGCGCCCACGGACGTGTTCGACTCGTACCGCGTCGTCTTCGACCGCGCCAAGGAGGGCCTGCGGCTCCCCGGGGACGTCGAGCCCCGCGGGGCCGGGAAGTCCTCCGGGTCCGATCAGGGGTGACCCTGATGCCGTCGGCCCGCTGACCGTGTGACGATCGGGACCATGACCACCGCCACGCCCCCCGCCCCCGAGCCGCCGCTGCGCAGGTTCTACCGCAGCGCCGAGGGCCGGATGCTCGGCGGTGTGGCGCGCGGGCTGGCCGGCCATCTGGGCCTGCCGGTCTCCTGGGTGCGGATCGCCTTCGTCGCCCTCTTCCTGGCGGAGGGTTTCGGCGCGCTGGTGTACGCGCTGTTCTGGTTCGTGGTGCCGCTGGGCGTCGGCGGCGTGGACACCGAGCGGCCGTCGCCGCTCTCGGGCGTCGCCACCGGGCCCGACGGCAGGCGCCGCCGGTTCGCCCGCAAGCCGGACAAGGGGCAACTGCTCGCGCTGCTGGCGCTGCTGGTCGGCGCCGGGATCTTCGTCGAGAGCTTCCACCTCGGTCGGGCCAACGCCTATATCTGGCCGCTGCTGTTCATCGGCGCGGGCGTCGCGCTGGTGTGGCGCCAGGCGGACAACGCGCGCCGCGCCCAGTGGGTCGAGCTCAGCCGCAGCAAGCGGGTGCTGCCGGTCGCGCGGGGCGCGGCCGGGGTGCTGCTGGTCGGTGTGGGCGTCACCGGAATCGTCGTGATGCAGGGCTCCGGCCGGCATCTGGGCGCCGTGCTCCAGGCCACCCTCGCGGTGGTCGTCGGCGTGGCGCTGCTGGCCGGCCCGTATCTGGTGCGGATGATGCGGGACCTGTCCGAGGAGCGGCTGATGCGCATCCGCGCGCAGGAGCGCGCCGAGGTCGCCGCCCACGTCCACGACTCGGTGCTGCACACGCTCACCCTCATCCAGCGCAACGCGGACGACGCCCGCGAGGTGGCCCGGCTGGCCCGTGCCCAGGAGCGGGAGCTGCGCGCCTGGCTCTACCGGCCGGAGGGCACCGGCAAGGACGAGGCGGAGCAGCCGCGGACCCTCGCGGAGGCGGTCCGGGCCACGGCCGCCGAGGTCGAGGACTACCACGGGGTGCCGATCGAGGTGGTGGTCGTCGGCGACTGCCCGCTGGACGAGAGGCTGAACGCCCAGCTCCAGGCCGCGCGCGAGGCGATGGTCAACGCGGCCAAGTACGGTGGCGACGGGGGACCGGTGCAGGTCTACGCCGAGGTCGAGGGCCGTACGGTGTTCATCTCCGTGCGGGACCGGGGGCCGGGCTTCGACCTGGAGGCGGTCCCGGACGACCGGATGGGCGTACGGGAGTCGATCGTCGGTCGGATGCAGCGCAACGGCGGCACGGCGCGCCTGCGCTCGGCGCCGGACGGGGGCACGGAAGTGGAGCTGGAGATGGAGAGGGCGGAGACGACATGACGACGACCGAGGCCGAGGGGACGCCGCGCCGGGTGCGGGTCGTGCTCGTCGACGACCACCGGATGTTCCGCACCGGCGTGCAGGCCGAGATCGGCCAGACGGACCGCACCGGGGTGGAGGTCGTCGGCGAGGCCGCCGACGTCGACCAGGCCGTCACCGTCATCAACGCCACCCGCCCCGAGGTGGTCCTGCTCGACGTCCATCTTCCGGGCGGCGGCGGGGTCGAGGTGCTGCGCCGCTCCACCGCGCTGATGGCCGACCCGAACCGCCCGGTGCGCTTCCTCGCGCTGTCCGTCTCGGACGCCGCCGACGACGTGATCGGGGTCATCCGCGGTGGCGCGCGCGGCTATGTCACCAAGACCATCACCGGCGCCGACCTCGTCGACGCCGTCTTCCGCGTCTCCGAGGGCGACGCCGTCTTCTCTCCGCGCCTGGCCGGCTTCGTCCTCGACGCCTTCGCGTCGACGGACGCCCCGCCGGTCGACGAGGACCTGGACCGGCTCACCCAGCGCGAGCGCGAGGTGCTGCGGCTCATCGCCCGCGGCTACGCCTACAAGGAGATCGCCAAGCAGCTCTTCATCTCGGTGAAGACGGTCGAGTCGCATGTCTCGGCCGTGCTGCGCAAGCTCCAGCTCTCCAACCGCCACGAGCTGACCCGGTGGGCGACGGCGCGACGCCTGGTGTGACGGCTGCGGCCGCCGACGGCGGAGATCCGCCGGTCACGGGGGCGCGTCGCCCCGTACCCGGCACGCCACAGGACCGGGGTCTGAGGGGATGGCGACTCAGGACGACGGGGCCCGCGCTGCACCGACCTCGGTGCCGACCGCCTCGTCACAGTCCAGAGCCCGGGCCGCCTCGGGAGGGACGGGCGCGGCGATGATGGTGTCCAACATCTCGCGTGCGACCCGTAGTTCCTCCATGGCGGCGCTGATCCGGTTCCGCTCCCTGACCAGGTCCAGCAGCAGGTCGGGGCAGGCGGCCGCGAGTTGCCCGCCCTCGTCGACCATGCAGGGAAGCACGTCGGCGATGGTCGCGGTGCCCAGACCCGCGGCGAGCAGTGTGCGGATGCTCCGCACCGTGTGGACATGCTCATCGGTGTACTCGCGGTACCCGCTCGGCCGTCGCAGCGGACTCAGCAGCCCCTGCTCCTCGTAGTACCGCAGGGCCCGTTCGCTGACTCCGGTCCGCTGGGACAACGCCCCGATACGCATGTGTTGACAAGCCCCCCGAAAAAGCGAGTTGACTCTGACGTCGACGTGAGGGTTTAGCTTACGCGGCATGTCAACGGAAACACCCCACACGACCCTCCCCCCACAGCTGGCCGGGCCCCGAGAATGGCTCGGGCTGGCCGTGCTCGCGCTCCCCACCCTGCTGCTCGCCATGGACGTCACCGTCCTGTACCTGGCCGTCCCGCAGATGAGCGCCGCCCTCCAGCCGGGCGGCAGCGAACTGCTCTGGATCGCCGACATCTACGGCTTTATGATCGCCGGCTTCCTGGTCACCATGGGGACGCTGGGCGACCGGATCGGCCGCAGGAGACTCCTGATGATCGGGGCGGCCGCGTTCGGCGTCGCCTCGGTGCTCGCCGCGTACTCCACCAGCCCCCAGATGCTGATCGCGGCTCGGGCGCTGCTCGGAATGGCCGGGGCGACCCTGATGCCGTCCACCCTCGCGCTGATCAGCAACATGTTCCGTGACCCGAGGCAGCGCGGCACGGCCATCGGTGTCTGGGTGACCTGCTTCTCGGCCGGTGTCGCGCTCGGACCTGTGCTGGGCGGGCTGCTGCTCCAGGCGTTCTGGTGGGGCTCGGTCTTCCTGCTGGGCGTGCCGGTGATGATCCTGCTGCTGGTGACCGCCCCGGTGCTGCTTCCCGAGTACCGCGACAACCAGGCCGGTCGACTGGACCCGACCAGCGTCGTGCTGTCCCTCGCCGCCATCCTGCCGATCATCTACGGCATCAAGGAGCTGGCCAAGGACGGCCTCGCGATGCTGCCGGTGGCCGCCCTGACCGGCGGTCTGGTAGTCGGGGTGCTGTTCGTGCGCCGGCAGTCCGGGCTGGCCAGTCCCCTTCTCGACGTCACGCTGTTCAGGAACCGTTCGTTCAGCGCCGCCCTGGTAATCCAGCTGCTCAGCATCGCCGCCATAGGCGGCGTCTACCTGTTCATCACCCAGTACACCCAACTGGTCGAGGGACTCTCGCCGCTCAAGGCCGGGCTGTGGCTGCTGCCCGCCGCCGGTGCGCTCATCCTGGCGTCCGCCCTGACCCCGGCGCTCGCCCGCAAGGTGCCCGTCGCGTACGTCATCGGTGCCTCGCTGGCGATCTCGGCGGTCGGCTACCTGATACTCACCCAGGTCGACAGCGTCTCCGGGCTGCCCGTCCTCGTGACCGGCTTCGTCATCGTCTACCTGGGCATCAGCCCCATGCTCGTGCTGGGCACCGACCTGATCGTCGGGGCGGCCCCGCCGGAGAAGGCGGGCTCGGCCGCCGCGATGTCCGAGACGAGTACCGAGTTCGGCGTCGCCCTGGGCGTCGCGGTCCTCGGCACGGTGGGCGCCGCCGTCTACCGCGACCGGATGACCGGCACCATCCCCGGCGAGGTCCCGGCACGGGACGCCGAGTCCGCTCGCGAAAGCCTGCCCGACGCCATGGCCACGGCGGACGGTCTCCCCAGCCGACTGCACGACGTCCTGCTCGACCCCGCCCGCGCCGCCTTCACCGACGGCCTGAACACCACCAGCGGCATCAGCGCCCTGCTCGTCGCCGCCCTCGCCATAGGGGCCGTATGGCTGCTGCCGCGAACCCGCCCCGACCACGCCACCACAGAGCCGAGCGGCGCCGCGGACACCGAAACCACCACGGGGAGCACTGGTGCCACGAAGGCCGAAGCCCCTGAAGCCGCCGCGAGCACCGCGCGGTTCGCAACCGCCGAGGGCCCCGCCCCCGTAGCGGCCGACTCACCCCGCTAGAACGAGGGGATCGAGGTCGCTCAGACGGCCGCCATCGTCTTCCTGGCCAGCTCGTACGCGGGCAGCATCTCCTCGTGCTCCTGGCTGTCGAAGCCGCCCAGGTGCACCACCACCCCGCCCTTGGGGGTGACGACGGCGAAGGCGCGCTCACGCTTGGGATCGTCCTCGTAGCCGGGGGCGGCGTTGAGGTAGGAGACCTCGGCGGCGGCCAGGGAGCCGGCCTTGAGCTCGCGGTACTCGGGCTTGCGGTGGTACTTGTCGTCGGCCATGAAGGACTTCAGCAGCTCCATGGGCTTGGTGCCGGTGCCGCCGTTGTCGTTGGTCCACACCCGCAGGAAGCCGATGTTCCCGGCGGGCTTGGCGTCGATCTCGCAGGCGAGCTTGACCGGGCCCTGGCTGATGAGGAAGGCGGCCGGCTCGTCCTCCTTGGGCGGCTTCACGGCCTTCGGCTTCCAGGACTCGGCGAGGGCGAACTCCACCGGGAGCGGGCAGGCCGTGCCCCTGCCGCCGACCTGACCGGCCTTCGGGGCCGCCGCCACCGCGGCGTTCTTGCCGGCCTCGCCCGCGGTGCCGCCCTTGCCGTCCTTGCCGCTTTTGTCGTCGGTCGAACCGGAGTCGGACGAGCAGCCGGTGAGAACGCCCAGCGCGAGCGCAGCGCACACCGCTGCCGGCCCGATTTTCCGCATGACTGTCCTTTGCGCACGAGGGTTCGACGAATCGTCGGTGCAGAGTACGTCATGCCCCGAGCCCTCCGAGCAGGGGTCGGGCGGCTCACACCGGCCGCGTCGCCCCCGCGAACGGCATCTGGTCGACGGGGGCGAGACGCACCGCGGAGCCGGGGCGCGGGGCGTGGATCATCTGGCCGTCGCCGACGTAGAGGCCGACATGGCTGACGCCGGAGTAGAAGAAGACCAGGTCACCGGGGACGAGCTGGTCGCGGGCGATCCGCCGGCCGGCGCTGATCTGGGTGTAGGTGGTGCGCGGCAGGGCGACCCCGGCGGAGCGCCATGCGGCCTGGGTGAGCCCCGAACAGTCGTAGCCGGCGGGGCCGGTGGCGCCCCAGACGTACGGCTTGCCCAGGGCGCCGTACGCGTAGGAGACGGCCTGCGCGGCCCGGCCGGAGGGGGCCGGGGCCGCCGCCGCGGGCCGCGCGGAGGCGGCCTGCTTCGTCGGCCCGGGCGCGGCCGCGGGCCGGGCCGGCGCGTCGGCCGCCGCGATCCGTGCCCGCTGTGCCGCCGTCAGCTGCCGTAACAGCCGTTCCGCGGCGGCCAGTTTGCCCTCGATCGTCCGCTTGTGGCGGGACAGCGCGTCACGGGAGCGCCGAAGTTCGGCGAGTCGGTCGCCGGCCTCGGCGCGGGTCTGTCGGAGGCCGCGCAGCTGGCGCGCCACGCCGGCGGCGGCCGCGGCCTGCCGGCTGCCCGCGCGGTCGGCGAGCGAGGCGCGCTCCAGGTACTGGTCGGGGTTGGAGGAGAGGGCCAGTTGTAGCTCGGGGGCGACCGAGCCGGAGCGGTACTGCGCGGTGGCGGCGGAGCCCAACGCGTCACGGGAGGCGTTGAGCCGCTCCGCCTTGCGGGCGGCCTCGTCGCGCAGCTCGTCGTAGCGGGCGCGGGCGGTGTCCGCCTTCTCCTTCGCGTCGTTGTACCGCTCGGTGGCCTCCTCGGCCTGCCGGTGGTACTCGTCGACCTTCGACTTCACCTGCGCGGGGGAGAGCCGCGGCTGGGCCTGTGCGTCGGTGTCGGCCCCCGTCACGGCGCCGGCGACCCCGGCGAGGGCCAGGGCCGCGGCGGCGTGGGCCGAACCGCCGGGGAGCAGCCGCCGTCTGGGCTTCCGATGCGAGGCCACGACGTGATCACCATCCTTCCGAGTGACGGCGGCGCCCCTACGCAGCGTGACGAGGAGCGGGCCGGCGTCTGGAGGAGGACGCTAAGCCCGCGCGCGGGGCCAAGGCGGGGCGATGCGGGAGAGTGAATGGATTCGGCGGCTTGGCGACCGGAGCTGAGAGCTTGGGCGGCGGGTCGCCGCAGGTGAACGCGCGGGCTTGACCGAGCTTCCGAAGGCGCCGCGGCCGCGGTGCGCGCGATGGTATACGCGCCCGGCGGCGAGCGGCACGGCACCCACGCGGCCTGCCGGCGCCCCGCCGCGGCTACGCTCCGAGGCCATGAACGTACTGATCAACGTCTTCGTCGGCCTCCACATCATCGGCATCGCCGCCCTGCTCGGGGGCTTCCTCTCGCAGACGAAGGCGATGCGCGCGGGCGAGGCGCGGATGACCCCGGGCATGCTGCACGGCGCGCTCACCATGCTGATCACCGGCGTGGCCCTGGTCGGGCTCAACCAGGCCGACGACCAGGCGGTCAACAATCTCAAGATCGGCATCAAGATGGCGCTGCTGATCGTGATCCTCGCGCTGGTCTACGTGAAGCGGGACGAGGAGCGTGTCCCGAACCCGGTCTTCGGCCTGGTGGGCCTGCTGACCACGGCGAACGTCTTCATCGCGGTGCTGTGGACCTGAGCGGGCCGGGACCGGGGACGCCGGTTCCCGTACCCGCCGGTTCCCACGGCCGTCCGCCGCGGCGCCCCGGGGTGAGGCCGGGCGCCGCCGGCTACGCCGGGCGGACGTTGCCGTAGATCGGCATCTCCGTGATCGGAGCGATCTTCACGATGTCGCCCGGCTTCGGCGCGTGGATCATCATTCCGTCGCCGATGTAGAGCCCCACATGGCTGATGTCGTCGTAGAAGAAGACCAGGTCACCCGGGATGAGCTCGGACGTCGCCACCCGCTGGCCGACCTTCACCTGGTCCCAGGTGGTGCGCGGCAGGGTGACCTCGGCGGCCTTCCAGGCGGCCTGGGTGAGCCCCGAGCAGTCATATGAATCGGGGCCGGTCGCTCCCCAGACGTACGGCTTGCCGAGCTGGGCCCGGGCGAAGGCGATCGCCCGCTCCGCCTTGGTGGCGTGCGAGCCGGAGTCGCTCCCCGGGCCCGAGCCGGACCCGGTGTCGGTACCGGTCCCGCTGTCGCCGCCGGCGTCCTGGTCGGGCGTGGGCTGCCGCCTGCGCCGCTCGGCCTCCTCGCGCTGCCGCTCCTTCTCCGCCAGCTCGGCGGCCTTGCGGCGGGCCTCCGCCTCCTTGCGCCTCTCGATCGCCGCCAGTCGCGCCTTCTCCTCGGCGGTCAGCCGCGACAGCAGCGTGCGGGCCTCCGCCAGCTTGCCCTGGACGGTCTCCTTCTTGGTTCGCAGCCGCCTCTGCGACTCGGACAGCCGGGTCAGGCTCCGGGCGGCCTCGGCGCGCTGGGTGGCCGCCTCCGCCGTCTGGACGCGGAAGTCGTCGACCGCCTCCTTCTGGCGGCCGGTGAGCCGGTCCATGAGGTGGCTCCGGTCGAAGAAGTCCTGCGGGTCGGAGGCGAGCAGCAGGGTCGCGGTGTTCGCCACCCCGCCGTGCCGGTACTGGGCCGCGGCGTACGAGCCCAGGACGCGGCGTGCCTCGTTGAGCTTCTCGGTGCGCCGCGCGGCGTCCTCGATCATGCGGTCCACGGTGGCGCGCTGCGTGTCCGCGCGCTCCTTGGCCGCGTTGTACTCCTGGGTGGCGGTGCCCGCCTCCCGGTAGAGCAGCTCGACCCGCTCCCTGACCTCCTCCAGCGTCGGCTCGGGCGCGCGGGGCGCGGCCTGCGCGCTCGGGGCGGCCTGGGACAGCAGGGTGACGGAGGCGAGGGCGGCGGTGGTGACGCCGACGGCCGTCCGGCGCCCGGCGGGCGCGGACTGGATCCGGGCGGATATCCGGGGGCGCGGTTTGCGGTGCGACGCCAAGGAGGCGCCTCCTTCCGTGGACCGCCTACCGGGTTAGCTGTCGGGTTCGGGCGTCGGAAGGCTGCCCTACGGTCCGTACGGGCCGGCATCGAGCGAGAGCACCGATGGCCGGTGGTCCGATACGGTCTGATTCACCCCGGTCCTGCGTGTGGGTCCCCGGCTCCGGGTGCCTGGTGGGGCAGGGCCGGACTCGACGGAGGCGGCCCGTGCCGGCGCGGTCGCCGACGGGCGGTGCGGGCCGCTTGGGCGAGCACGCTAGCCAACGCGCGGGGCCCCTGGGAAGCCTGCTGTTCGATTTGCCCCGATACCATTCCGTGACTTCGTCGGCCCGTTGTCGGTGCGGACGCCTAGACTCGTGTGGCGATGAGCAGCAGCCTCTTTGACGACAGCTTCCTGGCGGGCCTCGAACCCTCGGGCGAGGAGCCCCCGCCGCCGCCCGAGGACCCCGAGGACGTCGGGTACGCGGCCGCGGAGGAGGTGCCGCACGACCTGTTCGGCGACACTTTTAACGTGCCCGCACCGAGGGAGCCCAGGGACACCCACTACCGGGACGGCGCCCCCCGCCCCGCCGTCGACCCGGCGGCGCTGCTGGAAGGGCTCAACGAGCAGCAGAGGGCGGCCGTCGAGCACTCCGGCGGACCGCTGCTGATCGTCGCCGGCGCCGGCTCCGGCAAGACCCGGGTGCTGACCCATCGCATCGCCCATCTGCTCGGCACCCGCCGGGTGCACCCCGGCCAGATCCTGGCGATCACCTTCACCAACAAGGCCGCCGGCGAGATGAAGGAGCGCGTCGAGGACCTGGTCGGCCCGCGGGCGAGCGCCATGTGGGTGATGACCTTCCACAGCGCCTGCGTGCGCATCCTGCGCCGCGAGTCGAAGAAGCTCGGCTTCACCTCCTCCTTCTCGATCTACGACGCGGCCGACTCCAAGCGGCTGATGGCGCTGGTCTGCCGGGACCTCGACCTGGACCCCAAGCGCTTCCCGCCCAAGTCCTTCAGCGCGAAGATCTCCAACCTCAAGAACGAGCTCATCGACGAGGAGACCTTCGCCGGCCAGGCCGCGGACGGCTTCGAGAAGACGCTCGCCCAGGCGTACGCGATGTACCAGTCGCGGCTGCGCGAGGCGAACGCGCTGGACTTCGACGACATCATCATGACGACGGTCAACCTGCTCCAGGCGTTCCCTGACGTCGCCGAGCACTACCGCCGTCGCTTCCGCCATGTGCTGGTCGACGAGTACCAGGACACCAACCACGCGCAGTACACCCTGGTGCGCGAGCTGGTGGGCACCGACACCGAGGAGCTCCCCGCCGCCGAGCTGTGCGTGGTGGGCGACGCCGACCAGTCGATCTACGCCTTCCGGGGCGCCACCATCCGCAACATCCTCCAGTTCGAGGAGGACTACCCGCAGGCCAGGACGATCCTGCTGGAGCAGAACTACCGCTCCACCCAGACCATCCTGAACGCCGCCAACGCGGTCATCGAGCGGAACGAGAACCGCCGCCCCAAGAACCTGTGGACCGAGGCCGGCGCCGGGGCGACGATCACCGGCTATGTCGCGGACACCGAGCACGACGAGGCCCAGTTCGTCGCCGACGAGATCGACCGGCTGACCGACGACGGCCACGCCAAGGCCGGCGACGTCGCCGTCTTCTACCGCACCAACGCCCAGTCCCGCGTCTTCGAAGAGATCTTCATCCGGGTGGGCCTGCCCTACAAGGTCGTCGGCGGTGTGCGCTTCTACGAGCGCAAGGAGGTCCGGGACGTCCTGGCCTACCTGCGGGTGCTGGCCAACCCCGAGGACACCGTCCCGCTGCGGCGCATCCTCAACGTGCCCAAGCGCGGCATCGGCGAGCGCGCCGAGGCGATGATCGAGGCCCTCGCGCTGCGCGAGAAGATCTCCTTCGCGCAGGCGCTGCGCCGCGTCGACGAGGCGTACGGCATGGCGGCCCGCTCCAGCAACGCCGTGAAGCGCTTCAACACGCTGCTGGAGGAGCTGCGCACGGTCGTGGAGTCGGGCGCCGGTCCCGCCACCGTGCTGGAGGCCGTCCTGGAGCGCACCGGCTACCTCGCCGAGCTGCAGAACTCCACCGACCCGCAGGACGAGACCCGCATCGAGAACCTCCAGGAGCTGGCCTCGGTCGCCCTGGAGTTCGAGCAGGAGCGCACCGAGGCCGAGCCGGGCACCCTCGCCGAGTTCCTGGAGCGGGTGGCCCTGGTCGCCGACTCCGACCAGATCCCCGACGAGGACACCGAGGGCACCGGCGTCATCACCCTGATGACCCTGCACACCGCCAAGGGCCTGGAGTTCCCGGTGGTCTTCCTGACCGGCTTGGAGGACGGCGTCTTCCCGCACATGCGGGCGCTGGGCCAGACCAAGGAGCTGGAGGAGGAGCGCCGGCTGGCGTACGTGGGCATCACCCGCGCCCGCGAGCGGCTGTACCTGACCCGGTCCACCATGCGCAGCGCCTGGGGCCAGCCCTCGTACAACCCGCCCTCCCGCTTCCTGGAGGAGATCCCCGACCAGTACCTGACCTGGAAGCGGACCGGGCCGTCGACACCGTCGGCCAGCATGGGCGCGCTGGGCTCGCGGGGCTCCGGGACGTCGATGGGCGCGATGGGCGCCATGGGCGCGGTCTCCGGGATCACCTCCGCCCTGTCGGCCTCCTCCGCGGCCCGCGGCAAGACGGCTGCCAGCGGCTTCGCCACCCGCCGCGCCAAGGAGCGCCCCGTGGTCGCGCTGGCCGTCGGCGACCGGGTCACCCACGACACCTTCGGGCTCGGCCGGGTGGTCGGGCTGAAGGGCAGCGGGGACAGCGCGGAGGCGACGATCGACTTCGGGGACGAGAAGCCGAAGCGGTTGCTTCTGCGGTACGCGCCTGTCGAGAAGCTCTGACGCTCCGCTAGGGGTGCGGGGGGAGTGGGGGCGGGAGGCTGAGGCCGTCTCTTGCCTGCGGGCCGGTTGTGGCTGAGCGCGCGGTTCCCCGCGCCCCTGAGGGGGACGCCTGGTTCGCGGTTCTGGGGCGGGCCCGCTGGGGCTGAGCGCGCGGTTCCCCGCGCCCCTTACGGGGTCTGGGCTGGGGGGAGGGTGCGGCAGAGGGCCTGTAGGGCGTCCGGGTAGGCGTGGTCGGGCGGGGTCGCGTAGCCGACCACCAGCCCGTCGACGGGGGGTGTGGGGCACTCGGGGTGGCGGTAGGGCGCCAGGCCCTCCAGGGCCAGGCCCTGCCAGACCGCGTCGCGCACCACGGCCCGCTCGGTGCCCGGCGGCAGGCCCAGCACGGCGTGCAGCCCGGCGGCGATGCCGGTGACGCGGATGTGCGGGGCATGCTCGGCGAGCGCGGCGACGAGCTGGTCGCGGCGGCTCCGGTAGCGCTGCCGCATCCGGCGTACGTGCCGGTCGTAGCCGCCCGACTCGATGAAGTCCGCCAGCGTCAGCTGCTCCAGGGCGCTGGTCCACGGCTCCCGCTGGCCCTTGGCCGCGATGACCGGCTCGACCAGATGGCCGGGCAGCACCATCCAGCCCATGCGCAGCGCGGGGGAGAGCGCCTTGCTGACGGAGCCCAGGTAGACGACCCGGTCGGGGTCCAGGCCCTGGACCGCGCCGACCGGCTGCCGGTCGTAGCGGAACTCCCCGTCGTAGTCGTCCTCCAGCACCAGCCCGCCGCCGGTCCGCGCCCAGTCGACCACGGCCGACCGTCGCTCGGGGTGGAGCGGGCCGCCGGTGGGGAACTGGTGGGCGGGGGTGAGCAGAACCGTTCCGGTCCCGCGCGCCGTCGGGCCGGACAGCGCGTCGACCACGGCGCCGTGCTCGTCGATGGGCAGCGGGACGGTGCGGACTTCGGCGTCGGCCAGGAGGGAGCGGTGGAAGGGCAGCCCGTAGGACTCCACGGCGAGCGGGGCGGGCCCGTCGGCGGGCGCGCCGGACCACCCCAGCACCCGGGCCAACAGCCGCAGGGCGCCGGCGAAGCCGGTGCAGATGACGATCCGGTCGGGTTCGGTGCGGACACCGCGGACGCGGGCGAGGTACTCGGTCAGGGCGCGGCGCAGCTCGATGCGGCCGTGGGGATCGCCGGGGCCGAACGCCTCGTTGGGGGCGACGTTCAGCGCCCGACGGGCGGAGGCCAGCCAGGCGGCACGCGGGAAGGCGGACGGGTCGGGCTTGCCCTGCACCAGATCCAGGACCGGGCGGGCATGCGGCTGCGGCGGGCGTCGACGCACCGGCGCGGGGCGCAACGGTTCGGCACGTCGGGCGACGCGGGTGCCGGAGCCCTGACGGGCGGTCAGCCAGCCCTCCGCGACCAGCTCGGCGTAGGCGTCGGCGACGGTGTTGCGGGCGATGCCGAGGTCGGCGGCGAGGGACCGGTAGGGCGGCAGCTTGGTTCCGGGGGCCAGCCGCCCGGTGCGGATGGCGTCACGCAGGGCGCGCATGAGGACGGCGCGGCGGCTACCGGCGCCGGTGAGCTCAAGGTGGAGGTCGCTGCCGAGGGTCTCGGCGGCTCTGAGCCAAGAGTCCGTCATGGGACGGAGCCTAGGTGGTGGGCCCGGGGGGACCGCGGGGTGGTCGCGGCTGTGACGGCGGGCGCGGCGCGGGGTCGCCGGCGGGCTACATCGGGTCGAGCCCGTGGCTGCGCAGCCACGGCACCGGGTCGATGGCCGAGCCGCTGCCCGGGCGGACCTCGAAGTGCAGGTGGGGGCCGGTGGAGTTGCCGGAGTTGCCGGAGTACGCGATGACGTCCCCGGCCTTCACCGAGCCACTCCGGATCTTGGTGGTGCTGAGATGGCAGTACCAGGTCTCGGTGCCGTCGGGGGAGGTCACTATCGCCATGTTTCCGTACGCGTTGTTCCACTGGGTGCGTACGGTGCCGTCGGTGGCGGCCATCACCGGCGTGCCGTAGCTCACCGGGAAGTCGATGCCGGTGTGCACCGACATCCAGTTGATGCCGGCCTGTCCGTAGCCGGCGCTCAGTCCGTGCTGGGCGACCGGGAGGGCGAACTTCGGCCGCAGCCGCTCCTTGCGCGCGGCCTCCTCCGCCGCCCGCTTCCGCTCGGCCTCCTGACGTTCCTTGAGGTCGATGCGCTCCTGGGTGCGGCTGGCGCGGTTGGCGAAGTCGTCGGCGTTGCGGGTGACCCCGGCGAGCTGGGTGTCCAGCTTGCTGTTGGCGACCGACGCCTTGACGGGCGGGGCGTCCTTGGCGGCCTGCGTCGTCTTGGACTCCTCCTTCGAACCGCTGCCGATGCCGCTGACGGCGGCCGCGGCCACCGCGGTCACACCCATGATGGCGACCGAGGGGACGGCGACGGTGAGGAGCGCGGAGCGCTTGGGGCGGGCGGCCGCGGTGCGGCGGCGGGCGCGCGCTCCGTCGCGGCGGGCGGACTCGCGGCGCGGGGCGTCGGCGTGGGATGCCGCGTCCGCGTCGGCGTGCGGCGCGACGAGGACGGGTTCGGCGTCGTCCGGGTCGCCGTGGAGCTCCGGATCCGGGCGGGGCGCGTCGTCGGCGTGCGCGGCTGCCTCGGCGGCCGTGGAATCCCCCTCGGGCGCGGGGTCGTGCCGGGGCTGCTCGCCGTCCTGGGCCCAGAGGGCGGCGTCCCAGGTCTGGGTCAGACCGGTGTCGGTTCCGGTACCGGTGTTCCAGTGGCCGGTGTCGTATGAGGCGCCGGTGTCGTACGAGCCGGTGCCGTGCGAGCCGGTGTCGTGCGAGCCGCCGGTGTCGTACGAGCCGGTGGCGTGCGCGTCGTAGCCGCCGGGGGCGGCCGCCGCCTCCCAGGTCCCGCCGTCCCAACCGCCCGAGGCGTCGGCGGCGTCCCAGGATCCGGTGTCCCAACCGCCGCTGTCCCAGGAGCCGCTGGTGTCCACGGCGCCGTGCTGGGCGGGGATGCCGGCCTGACCGGAGGCGTCGGCGACCGGCTGGTAGTCGGCACCGGACCAGAGCGCGGAGGTGTCGTACGCGCCGGAGTCCCAGTGCTGCGTGGCGTCGCTGGAACCGGCGGCCCACTGGGTGGCGTCGTACTGACCGCCGGTGTCGTACGAGCCGGTGCCGTGCGCGTCGTAGCCGGAGTAGGCGCCGGTGTCGTAGCCGGCGAGTTGGTCGAAGGAGCCGGTGGAGTAGACGTCGGTGCCGGTGACGTAGCCGTCGTACGCAGCGTAGGAGTGCGTGGAACCCTGCTGCTCCTCATAACCCCCGTAGTGCGGGGTGTAAGAGGCGTCGGGAGCGGGGACGGTCGGGATGGAGCTCCCCGACGGGTGACGGTCGTTCACCACCAACTTCTCTTTCGCCTCGGCAGCAGGAGCTGGGGGTCTGGGGGGATCCCCAGGGCGGTGCAGTGCGGCGACTGTACCCGGCAGTATGCGACGGCGACAATCTTCGGCGGGGCACCGGCGGCACCCGAAAGGGCTTTTGGCCGTCTTTCGGCTGTCTGAACGCCATTGCTTGGCCCGGCGTTCGAATCGCGTTCGGGGAATTCGTCGGTGTGTTCAGGCGACCGAGGCGGTGCCGGAAGCGTCCGCCGGTGGGTCCGGAGGGCCGTCCTGCGTGCGTTCCGGTGGCTTCTTCGAGCGAGGGTTGGACCGGGCGTCTCGGCGCGTCGACTTCGGCTCGGTCGACTTCCGGCCGGCCTCGTCCCGTCCTTCCGTTTCGGGGTGTTCCTCCGCTTCCGGTTCGATCGGGGACCCGTCCAGGGCCTGCCGCACCCCGGTGGCTATCGCGGGGTGCACCGGGAGCGCGAGATGCCCGACGCCCTTGACGCAGACGTTCTCGGCCTGAAGGTCGGGGTGGTCGATCTGGGCCGTCTCGACGGGCGTCATCACCTGGTCCATGTCGCTCCAGAAGCTCACGAACCGGGTGCGGCAGCCCGGCGCGGGCAGCCGCAGCTCCGCGATCACGGTCGAGTCCGGGCGCATCTGGCGCACGATGGGGTGCGCCGAGAGCAGCGGCGCGGCGCGGGTGCCGCTGTGCGGGGTGCCGAGCGTCACCAGGGTGTGGACGCGGGCGTCGCCGCCCAGGCGCTGCACGTAGTAGCGGGCGATCAGCCCGCCGAGGCTGTGCCCGACCAGATCCAGCCGGCGCTGGCCGGTGCGGGCGCAGATCTCCTCCACATGCTTGCCCAGCAGCTCGGCGGCGGTGCGGATGTCGCAGGTGAGCGGAGAGTAGTTGAGCGCCTCGACATGGTGCCGTCCGTGCTGACGCAGCGAGCGGCGCAGCAGCACGAAGACGGATCGGTTGTCGATGAACCCGTGGAGCAGAAGGACGGGCCTGTGAACCTGGCTTTCGGGAGATTTCGGCGCGCGCTCGGACGACGAGGGTGCCGAGTCCTCCGGCGGGTGCTCCTGCGCGAACCCCGTCGGGTACAGCAGGACGTGCGCGGCGAGCACCGCCACGTCGACGGCGGTGGCCCTCACCAGTGCCGTAGAGGAGCGCAGTGGGGAGAGTAGGGAATGGGGAAAGGGAATGGCCCTCATGGCGCCGACCTCCCGAAATCGGCACGACGGGGGGCGGCTCTGCCCCCGTGTGCCCTTGCGGGCAGCCGAGGCGGGGTGGGTGGGGGCCGGGCCCGGATGGACGGCCCGGCTCTTGGGCGGACCGCACCGCCGCGCCGTGCGGCTACGGCGCGGCGGTGCGATTCCCCGCTGCGGCTCCCTGACAGCCGTACACGACTCTCGTGTGCGTCCGCCTCGACTGCCTCTCGGCGTCGGATGCGGACCGGTTACGACTGTTTCCGATCGTGTCCCATATGTGATTTCCCCCTCGCCGCTCGCCGCGAAACTGCCGCGTGCGGGAAGCTGGGGATAACGTTCGTTCACCGCTTACGGGCGGTAACGGCTGTCGTGCAACGGAGCATGGAGGCAGTGATGGGAGTGACTGGTCCGATCCGCGTGGTGGTGGCCAAGCCGGGGCTCGACGGCCACGACCGCGGGGCCAAGGTCATCGCGCGGGCGCTGCGCGACGCCGGTATGGAGGTCATCTACACCGGCCTCCACCAGACACCGGAGCAGATCGTGGACACCGCGATCCAGGAGGACGCCGACGCGATCGGCCTGTCCATCCTCTCGGGCGCGCACATGACGCTGTTCGCGAAGGTGCTGGAGCTGCTGCGCGAGCGCGACGCGGCGGACATCAAGGTCTTCGGCGGCGGGATCATCCCCGAAGAGGACATCCCTCCGCTCAAGGAGCAGGGCGTCGCCGCGATCTTCACCCCCGGCGCGACCACCACCTCCATCGTGGAGTGGGTGCGGGAGAACGTCCGCCCGGTCGCCGCCTGAGGGACCCTGAGGGACCCTTCCCGCCTCCCGGCCCCGAGGGGACGCCGGGAGGCACCCCCATGCCACCGCGACCGTGGCGCCCGCAGCCACCGCGCCGTGGCGCCCACAGCCACCGCGACCGTGCGCGACGGGGATGGCGGGGGCCGGTGGTCGTGCGGCGGCAGCACCGTCGGGGCCGCCCGGCGGCAGGCCGGTCCCGTCACGGGGCGGGGGGCGAGCCCGCCGGGTCCGGGGTGAGGAGTTCGGCGCGCATGGTGGCGCGCAACCGCAGGGTGCCGACCAGCCGCTGGAAGGCTTCGGACCAGTAGCCGACCGCGCCGGGAGAGCCGTCCTCCGGATCGTCCGGGGCGGCGGTGAGCACCTCCAGGCGATCGGCCTGGGACGGGTCGAGGCAGCGCTCGGCCAGCCCCATGACGCCGCTGAAACTCCACGGGTAGCTACCGGCGTCCCGGGCGATGTCCAGGGCGTCGACGACCGCGTGGCCCAGCGGCTCGGCCCAGGGCACGGCGCAGACGCCGAGCAGTCGGAAGGCGTCGGACAGGCCGTGGGCGGCGATGAACTCGGCCACCCAGACCGCCCGCTCCGCGGCGGGCAGCGCCGACAGCAGCTTGGCCGGGTCGCGCCAGGACGCCGCGGTGGCGGCGGCCGCGAGCGCCGCCTCGCCCGCCGCGGGCGGCGTGCTGAGCGGCTCCGACGGGGCGCCGAGCAGGGCGCGGGACCAGGCGGTGTCGCGCTGCCGGACGGCCGCCCGGCACCAGGCGGCGTGCAGGTCGGGTTGCCAGCCGTCGGCCACGGGCAGGGCCACGATGGCCGCCGCGTCCAGCCCGCCGAACCACTCCGACCAGCGCTCCAGCGGAGTCGCCTCGACCAGCTGGCCCAGCCACCAGGCCCGCTCCCCGCGCCCCGCCGGCGGCTTCGCGACGACCCCGTCGCGCTGCATCCCGCCGTCGCACTCGACCGGCGCCTCGACGGCGACGCGCGCCGCCGTGCCGTCCGGCGCCACCTCCAGCGTGACGTACGCACGGGTCCGCTCGGCCATCCGAGCGGCGAGGGCGGATCCGGGGAGCGCGGAGAGCAACTCGGCGGCGGTGGCGCGCACATTGCGGCTGCGATCGGACAACGCCGCCTCGAGGAACGGCTCGTCGCCGGCCGACAGCTCCTCGCGCAGCGAGTCCAGGAACATCAGCCGGTCCTCCGCGCGCTCCGTCGCCCAGGTGCCGGCGAGCAGCGCCAGGCCGGCGGCGGGGTCGCGGTGCCGCACGGCGCCGAGCACCGCGACGCGCTCCGCGAACAGCCCCTCCTGCCAGCGGGGTTCGGCCGCCCGTAGCAGCGCCTCCGTCGTCTCCAGGGCGGCGCCCGAGGGGGCGGGGCCGAGCGCCGAGGGAAGCCCCGCGGCCGGCGGACGCCCGGCGGCCCCCCGCCGGGCGAACTTCCACTCCGGGTTGAGCGCGGCCAGCCACAGGGCGCGCGGCCCGGCGAGCACGAGCGCCTCCGGGCGCAGGTCGGTGCGGGCTCGGGCGGCGTCGAGCAGGGCGGGGAGCAGCGCGGCGGGCGCGCGGTAGCCGCGCTCGTTGGCGAGGGCGAGCCACTGCGGCAACAGCTCGGTGAGGTCGGGGGCGGCACGCGTGCCGGAGTGGCCACCGGCGGAGCGGTCCGCCAGCAGCAGTGCCAGCCGTCGCCGCGCGGCCGGGGGCAGCGGCGGGCGCGGGTCTTCCGGCGCGGCGGCGGGGGCGGCCCAGGCGGCGGCGGGCCGCAGCCCGGCCCGCCGGGCCACCGTGCTGAGCGCGGCGGCGTCCAGCAGCGCGGTTGGTGCCTCCTGCCCGGGGCGCGGGGTGACGGGCGGCCGGCGGCGGTCGGTACCCAGCAGGGCGGCGGCGAGGAGGTCGTCCCAGGCGGGGACGGCTCCGGCGCGGTCGTCCGCGTCGGTCGCGGGGTGGTTCACGGCGTCCTCCGTCTGTGCGGGCGGTCGATGGTCGGGCGGAGTCGGTGGGGTCGGGTCCGGTGAGGTCGGTCGTGGCGGACGGTCGTGGCGGTCGTGGCGGTCGTGGCGGACGGTCGGTCGGGCGGGTGGTGAGATCGGTCGTGGCGGCCGGTCGGGCCGGTCGGGGCGGTCGGTCGGGGCGGTCGATCGGGTGTCGCGGAAGGGCGGCGGTCCTCGGGGCCGCCCGTCGCGGGACCCGGCCACGGAGTCAACCGTGGCCGGGGGCGCAGCCCCCCGCGGGCCCGTACGCCGGGCCCGCGCAGGCAGCTCGTCTCGGGAGCGGTCCATGACCAGGCACGGAGCCCGTCGCCGGCCCGGGGCGCCGGCTCAAGCGGCCGGCTGCGGGTGTCGGTCCGGGCGCCCGGCCGGCGTCGGCCTCGGCGGTGGGCCGGGCGTCGGCCTCGGCGGTGGGCCGGGTCGCCGAGGTGCTCGGGTACGGCGGCCGTGTGGGCGGTGCTCATGAGTCCGGGCGAGTGAGGTCGGCGTCCATGGGGCCGGGTGGTCCGGTCGGGGCTCATGGGCCGGTTTGGGTGAGGTCGGAGGCACGGGGCTGAAGCCGCGGGACCGGGTGGGGCGGGAC
This sequence comes from Streptomyces sp. SAJ15, assembly GCF_007595705.1. Classification (GTDB taxonomy): domain Bacteria; phylum Actinomycetota; class Actinomycetes; order Streptomycetales; family Streptomycetaceae; genus Streptomyces. The sequence goes on from NZ_NISY01000010.1 coordinate 74,197, forward strand.
TCACAAGGGCACGAGGGCACGCGGCACGGGGCATGGGGGCCTGGCCCGCGGGGCCGGGTGGGCTGGGACTCACAAGGGCACGGGAAGGGGGTCCCAGGTCGTCACGGGGCTGAAGCCGCGGTGGCCGCACTCGCCGAAGACCGTGATCGGGCCGCCGCCGGAGACGGCGGCGAGCTGCCACAGGTCGGCGCGGCCCAGGCAGCGCGGGTCGACGGGGAGGGCGGTGCCGGTGCGGGTGTCGGCCAGCTGCCAGCCCTCCCCGCGGGGTATCGGCGTGACCTGCGCGAGCACGGTGGGCCAGGCGTCCAGCCACGGGTCCGCCCGCAACGCCTCCCCGTACGTGGCCAGGGCGGCGGCCGGGTCGACGCCAGGCGGCGGCCCCGGTTCGAGCCGCGCGGGCGCGGACTCGGCGCGGCGGGGGCCCAGCACCGCGCGGAGCGGCCGGGCCGAGGGGTAGTAGACGAGGTCGGCGTCGAGCATCAGGCCGGTGGGGAACGCGAGCTCCGGCGCGCGGCCGGCGGCGCCGAACGAGAGCAGCAGCGCCATCCGCTCCGTGCGCTCCCCGCGCAGCCAGATCCGGCGCGTGGTGAGCCTGCCGTCGGCGCTGTCCTGCTGGCCCAGCACCAGCCAACGGTCCCGTACGGCGGGGCCCGAGGAGAGCACCTCTGCCGCGTTCGAACTGATGCCGACGCGGGCGCGGGTGGTGGCGGCCAACTCCTCGGGCAGCTCGTCCAGATGGAGATAGCCCTGGTTGAGCAGGTGGATGAGCGCGGCCTCCTCCAGCAGTCGGGCAGGCCAGCCGGGGCCGGAGGCCCGGATGGCGCCCAGCTCGCGGACCCGCGCCTCCAGCCCGGGTGCCTGGGCGTCCACCATCCGGGCCGCCGTCTCGTCCCATGTCGCGTACGCGGCGTGCGAGTCGTCGGCGTCGCCGGTAGCGGCCAGTCCGTCGCGCAGCAGGTCGGCCAGGCGACGTTCCAACTCCGTGGCGCCGGCCGCGATCCGCTGACTACGGCGCTCGGCCCGCCGCCGGGCCGCCACCGGATCGGCGGCCCCCGAGCCACCCGGGCCACCCGAACCCCCCGGGCCCTTCGAGCCCGCCGTGTCGTCGGCACCGCCGGCGCCGGGCGTCGCACCCGCCGCCGCACGCTCGGACCGCCGCCGCCGACCGCTCAGCCACCGCTCGGCCCACGGCGGCGGCTCGGTCGCCTCCCGTACACCCCCCTCTCCCGCCTCGCCCGTCGCCCACAGCAACAACAGGCCCAACGCGTGTTTGCACGGAGACTTCCGGCTCGGGCATGTGCACACGGCGGTCGGGCTGGTCGGCCCGGAGAGATCGACCACCGTCTGGTACGGCGTCCCTCCGCCGCCCTTGCAGAGCCCCCACACGGAGGCCCCCGGCGAAGACGCCCCCGCGCCCCCGCCCGGGTCCACCGCGACGCTCGTGACCGTCCCCGTGTCCGACCACGGATCGGCGGTCGCGAGCCTGCTGCCCGCCTTGCGTGATGCGGCGTCAGGAGCCAGCTCCAGCACCTGCTCCGCCGTCCAGCGTTCCCCCTGCGGATTCATGTCCACGACGTTAGATTCCGCCACTGACAATCGCCCTGGCCTGCACGTTCGTTGACGCCGGACCGATTGTCAGTGGGGTGGTGCAAGGTGGTTCTCAGATCCGGATCCCGGACCGAGTGACGAGCTGGGGGAGCTGTGACCATGACTGTGCCCGGACCCGCGGACACGCCCTCGACGCCGGCCCAGACGCCGCCGTCCACCCCGTCCCCGACCCAGGCCCCGGCCGCTCTGCGACCGCATGCCGAGGACGCCTTCGCCGATGAGCTGAAGGCCCTCGCGGCCGCCGACGACCGGCCTCGGCCGGAGCGCTGGCGGCTCTCTCCCTGGGCGGTGGCCACCTACCTCCTGGGCGGCACGCTGTCCGACGGCACCGTCATCACCCCGAAGTACGTGGGCCCGCGGCGGATCGTCGAGGTCGCCGTGACCACGCTGGCCACCGACCGGGCGCTGCTGCTGCTCGGCGTGCCGGGCACCGCCAAGACCTGGGTGTCGGAGCACCTGGCGGCGGCGGTCAGCGGGGACTCGACGCTGCTGGTGCAGGGCACCGCCGGCACGCCGGAGGAGGCCATGCGCTACGGGTGGAACTACGCGCGGTTGCTCGCCCACGGCCCCGGCCGCGAGGCGCTGGTGCCCAGCCCGATCATGCGGGCCATGGCGCGGGGGATGACCGCCCGGGTGGAGGAGCTGACCCGCATCCCCGCCGATGTGCAGGACACGCTGATCACCGTCCTGTCGGAGAAGACGCTGCCGATCCCGGAGCTGGGGGAGGAGGTCCAGGCGGTGCGCGGCTTCAACCTGATCGCGACGGCCAACGACCGTGACCGGGGCGTCAACGAGCTCTCCAGCGCGCTGCGCCGCCGGTTCAACACCGTGGTGCTCCCGCTGCCCGCCACGCCCGAGGCCGAGGTCGACATCGTCGCCCGCCGCGTCGACCAGATCGGCCGCTCGCTCGACTTGCCCGCCGTGCCCGAGGGCGTGGACGAGATCCGCCGGGTGGTCACCGTCTTCCGCGAGCTGCGCGAGGGCGTCACCTCCGACGGGCGCACGAAGCTCAAGTCGCCCTCTGGCACGCTCTCGACGGCCGAGGCCATCTCCGTGGTGACCGGCGGCCTCGCCCTCGCCGCGCACTTCGGAGACGGCGTGCTGCGCGCGGGCGACGTGGCCGCGGGCATCCTGGGCGCGGTCGTCCGCGACCCGGCGGCGGACCGCGTCATCTGGCAGGAGTACCTGGAGGCGGTCGTCCGCGAGCGCGAGGGCTGGAAGGACTTCTACCGCGCCTGCCGTGAGGTGAGCGCGTGACCGCGTCGCGGCGGGGGGCGCGCGCTCCGCGCGGGGGGAGCGCGCCGGGCGGCGGTCGGCCGGGCGCCGGGCCGGGTCCCGTCCTGCTGGGCGTGCGGCACCACGGGCCGGGCTCGGCGCGAGCGGTGCGGGAGGCGCTGGACGCCTGCCGGCCGGCGGTGGTGCTCATCGAGGGACCGCCGGAGGCGGACGCGCTGGTGGGCCTCGCAGCCGACGAGCGGATGCGGCCGCCGGTGGCGCTGCTGGCGCACGTCGTGGACGACCCGGGGCGCGCGGCGTTCTGGCCGCTGGCGGAGTTCTCGCCGGAGTGGGTCGCCATCCGCTGGGCACTGGCCCACGAGGTGCCGGTGCGCTTCATCGACCTGCCCGCCGCGCACTCGCTCGCGCTCGCCGCCGCCGAGGAGGAGCGGGCCCGGCGGCGGGACGCCGATGCGGCGCGTCCCGACGGGACGAGCTCCGCCGCCGGGGGCCGCGATGCCGTGGGCGCCGGCCCGCGGGAGCCCGAGGTGGTCGAGCGTGAGGCGGTCGAGCCCGCCGGTGAACCGGCCGGCGCCGGCCCGGACATCGGAGCGACCCGCGTCGGCCCGGCTGCCGTCGGCCCGGAGGCCGGCGGTCCGGCAGCCGGTGTCCCCTCCGGTGACGACCCCGCCATCGTTGACCCGTCCGGCGGAGACGCGGAGGCGGCCGACCCGCGTGTGGACCCGTTGGCCGTGCTCGCCGGGGCGGCGGGGTACGACGATCCGGAGCGCTGGTGGGAGGACGTCGTGGAGCACCGCCGCGCGGCCGCGTTCCAGGAGGCTCGAGACGTCGACGCGGACGACAGCCACGCCGCCCGTGTGCTGGCCCCGTTCGAGGCGCTGGCCGAGGCCATGGCCGAGTTGCGCGCCGCGTACGGGCTCGGGGGCCACTCCCGCGATGCCGTGCGGGAGGCGCACATGCGGCTGCGGCTGCGTGAGGCACGGCGGGAGTTCGGGGACGCGGTCGCGGTCGTCTGCGGGGCGTGGCACGTGCCGGCGCTGTCCCAGAAGACGACCGTGACCGCCGACCGCGCCCTCCTCAAGGGGCTGCCCAAGGCCAAGGCGGAGTTGAGCTGGGTGCCGTGGACGCACCGCCGTCTGGCCCGACACAGCGGTTACGGCGCCGGCATCGCCTCGCCCGGCTGGTACGCCCATCTCTTCCACGCGCCCGACCGCCCCGTGGAGCGCTGGTTGACCCGGGTCGCCACCCTGCTCCGCGCCGAGGACCACGCGGTCTCCTCCGCCCATGTCATCGAGGCGGTGCGGCTCGCGGAGACGCTGGCGGTCATGCGCGGCCGCCCGCTGGCCGGACTGACGGAGACCCTGGACGCCGTCCGCGCGGTGATGTGCGAGGGCTCCGAGGTGCCGCTCGCCCTGGTCCGCGACCGCCTGGTGGTCGGTGACGAGCTGGGCGAGGTGCCCGACTCCGCACCGGCCACCCCGCTCCAGCGGGATCTCACCCGCGCTCAGCGTTCGTTGCGCCTCAAGCCGGAGGCGCAGGAGCGCGAGCTGGACCTGGACCTGCGCAAGGACACCGACGCGGCGCGCGGCCGGCTGCTGCACCGGCTGCGGCTGCTCGGTATCGACTGGGGCGTCCCCGCCCGCTCCGCGCGGGCCAACATCGGCACCTTCCGCGAGACCTGGCGGCTGTGCTGGGAGCCGGAGCTGTCGGTACGGGTCGCCGAGGCGGGGGTGTGGGGGACCACCGTGCTGTCCGCCGCCACCGCCAAGGCGGAGGCGCTGGCTGTGGGGGCGTCGACGCTCGCCGAGATCACCGAGCTCGCCGAGCGGTGTCTGCTCGCCGGCCTCTCCGACGCGCTCCCCGTGGTGATGCGCGCCCTGGCCGACCGCGCCGCGCTCGACGCCGACGTCGGGCACCTCGCCCAGGCCCTGCCCGCCCTGGTCCGTTCCGTGCGCTATGGAGATGTGCGCGGGACCGACACGGCGGCCCTCACGGACGTGGCCGCCGGTATCGCCGAGCGCGTGATCGTCGGCCTGCCGCCCGCCTGCGGCGGGCTGGACCGGGACGGGGCGGCCGAGATGCGCCGCCATCTGGACACCGTGCACCAAGCGGTCGGCCTCCTCGCCGAGGCGCGGTCCGGCCCGGTGACGCCTGCCGCGAGTGGTCCCGGCGACCCGTCCCCAGCCGGCGATCACGACCCGGGAGCCGGCGGTGACGACCCGGGCCGGCTGCCGCCCCCGCACATCCGCTCCGACATGGACGGGCTGGACACCCGGTGGCGCGGCGCGCTGCGTGGGCTGGCCGACCGGGACGGCGTGCCGGGGCTGATCCGTGGTCGGGCGGCGCGGCTGCTGCTGGACGATGGGTCCCTGGCCGAGGGGGAGGCGGCGCGGCTGATGCGGCTGGCGCTCTCGCCGGGCACCGCGCCGCCGGAAGCGGCCTCCTGGATCGAGGGCTTCATCGGCGGCGGCACGGGCGGCGGGATGCTCCTGGTGCACGACGAGCGGCTGCTGGCCCTGGTGGACGGCTGGCTGACCGGTGTGCCGGCCGACTCCTTCACGGATGTGCTGCCGTTGCTGCGGCGCACGTTCTCGGCGTACGAGCCCGGGGTCCGCCGCACCCTGGGCGAGCTGGTCCGCCGCGGCCCGGTCGACCGGTCGGGGGCCGCGGGAGCCGGCGGCCCTCCGCGCACCCCGCCCGCGCCCGGCTTCGCCCCGGAGCTCGACCCGGCCCGCGCGGCCGCCGTGCTGCCGACGCTCCGCCTGCTGCTGGGCCACCACCACCCCGGCGGTCCTCACCACCCCGGCGGTCCTCACGACCCCGGCGGTCCTCACGATGCCGGCGGTCTCCACGATCCCGGCGGTCGCCATGAGGCCATCGCCACGACGACCGGCGCGGAGGGGCGCGCATGACCAGTGAGGTGAGCGACATGACCGACGTGACCGCGGCCGCCGCGGAGGGGCGCGGCTTCGACGCCGGCACCGCCGACACCGCCGACACCTTCGAGGCCCGCGAGCGGCTGCGCCGTTGGCGGCTGGTGCTGGGCGGCGACGGGGGCGGCGCGGCCGACGGCACGGGGTGCGTGCTGGGAAGTCGGGACGCCGCGATGGACCGCACCCTGGAGGCGCTCTACGGGGGCGACGGCGGCAGGGGGCCCGGCGGGCCCGGCGGCCCCGGTGGGGCCGGCGCGGGCGGTGGGGCCGCGCGGTCCGCGGGGCTCGGCGGCTCCGCGCCCCAAGTCGCCCGCTGGCTCGGCGACATCCGTGCGTACTTCCCCACCTCGGTGGTCCAGGTCATGCAGCGCGACGCCATCGACCGGCTCGGGCTGTCGGCGCTGCTGCTGGAGCCGGAGATGCTGGAGGCGGTCGAGGCGGACGTGCACCTGGTGGGCACGCTGCTCTCGCTCAACAAGGCGATGCCTGAGACCACGAAGGAGACCGCGCGGGCCGTGGTCCGAAAGGTGGTCGAGGACCTGGAGCGGAGACTCGCGTCCCGCACCCGCGCCACGCTGACCGGGGCGCTGGACCGCTCGGCCCGGGTCAGCCGTCCGCGCCACCGTGACATCGACTGGGACCGCACCATCCGGGCCAACCTGAAGAACTACCTGCCGGAGCACCGCACGGTCGTGCCGGAGCGGTTGGTCGGCTACGGCCGGGCGGCGCGCGGGGTGCGCAAGGAGGTCATCCTCTGCGTCGACCAGTCGGGCTCGATGGCGGCGTCCGTCGTGTACGCCGCGGTGTTCGGCGCCGTGCTCGCCTCGATGCGCTCCATCGCCACCCGGCTGGTCGTCTTCGACACCGCCGTCGTGGACCTCACCGACCAGTTGGACGACCCGGTGGACGTGCTGTTCGGGACCCAGCTGGGTGGGGGCACCGACATCAACCGGGCGCTGGCGTACTGCCAGTCGCGGATCACCCGGCCCGCCGACACCGTCGTGGTGCTGATCAGCGATCTGTACGAGGGCGGCATCCGGGCCGAGATGCTGAAGCGGGTGGCGGCGATGAAGGCGTCGGGGGTGCGGTTCGTGTCGCTGCTGGCGCTGTCGGACGAGGGCGCGCCCGCGTATGACCGGGAGCACGCGGGGGCGCTCGCGGCGCTCGGTGCGCCGGCCTTCGCCTGTACGCCCGACCTGTTCCCGGAGGTGATGGCGGCCGCGATCGAGAAGCGTCAACTGCCCATACCGGACAAGGCGCCGCAACGGTAACCGGGGGGTTGCGCGGGCCCCCGCCCCTCGTGCAAGGATCAAGCCACCGGCCGGAACGTGTGGTCATCCGTTCGCCCGGCCAGTCCAGACTCCCCGTCACCACCCCGTCGTAGCGCGCGGGCCCCGCCATGCCGGGCACCGCGGCGCACCGTCGTTCCCAGGGAAGGTTCCGCTCGTGTCCGTCGCGTTCACCCTCTCCGCCGCCGTGCGCTTCTCGCGCACGGTCGCGGTGCGGCGGGCGCTGCTGACCGTGCTCCTCCTCGGGGGCTTCCTGGCGCTGGCGTTCGTCCTCGGCGGCACCGCTCAGGCCGCGGAGCGGGGCGAAGGGGCAAAGGCCCCTGTCGGTGCGGGCGGGCCAGGCGTCTCCCAGGCGCTCGACCCCCGGGAGTCCGGCGTCGACCACGAGGTCGACGCCACCGAGACCCGTGACGGAGCGGGGGACGCGGCCGCCGTGCGCCGCCCCCGCTCCCTCAGCCCCGTCGAGGCCGTCAAGGTCGTCGAGGCGACGCGCCAGCGGACCGTGGAGCGCGTCGTGTCCACGGCCGAGACCGCGCGGTCCGTCGAGACGGTGCTACGGGAGGCCGTGCGGCCGGTCACCGAGCCGGTGGAGCGCATCGCCGCGCCGGTCGGCGAGGTGGTGCGCGACACCACCGGTGCCCTGCCCGTGGACCCGGTCGGCGACGTCGGTCCCGGGGCCGGCGAGGGCGCCCGCCCGGCCGACCCGACGACGTCGGATGACGCGACCCGACCGGCGGCCGACGGCCGTGCGACGCCGGACGTCACCGCGTCCGACCGCCGAGCGGCGGCGTCGACCGATGCCATCAACACGCCAGCTACACAGGGCCGTTGGAGCGTTGCCGTCCCGTCGGCCGATGCCGCCGACGATGCGCGGCGCCCTGTGGCGCGGGTGGCTGACGGCCGGTCACGCGACGGGGAGTCCCCGGTGCCGAGCCGGCTCCCGCGGGCCCCGTACGGGACGGTGTCCTCGTCCGCCGGCGACGGCGGCGCCCCTCGCGGCGGGGATGCGCCCGCCGCCCTGCCGCCGTCCGGCGTGGCCCGCTTCGGGCTGGCGCCCGGCGCGGTGAGCGGCGACAGCTCCGCGCCGACGCGCGAGCGCTACCACGAAATCCTCGAATTCCCCGGCTAGGGCAGACCGTCTCCCCCGTCTGCTGAAGACCTGCCGCGCGGGGGCGGGACAGGTCTGCCCGTTCGCCAACTCCACGAATTCGAAGGACTTTCCTCCACCATGCGTACCAACCTTCGCCGTTCCATCCTCGTCGCCGCCGCTGCCACCGGAATCTGGGCGCTGGGCACCGCGGCCGCCAGTGCCGACGAGCGTCCCGAGGCGCCGGCGACCGACGCCGTGACCAGCACCGTGAGCGGCGCCACCGACACCGCCAAGGGCGCACTGCCGGCCGAGGACCTGTCGACCGAGAGCGTGTCGACCGGTGCGCTGGACGGCGTCACCGACACCGCCGACCTGGGCAAGGTCACCGACCTGGGCGAGACTGCGGACCTGGGCGAGACAGCCGAGCTCGGCAAGACCGCCGACCTGAGCACGGCGACCGACCTGGGCAAGGGCACGGACCTGGGCAAGGTGACCGACCTCGGCAAGACCGCGGACCTGGGTAAGGCCGCGGACCTGGGCAAGGCGGCCGACCTCGGTAAGGCGACCAAGCTGGGCAAGGCCGGGGAGCTGGGCAAGGCGGCCGACCTGGGACAGGCCCGCCGGGCGGTGGACGGGGCGGCCGAGCGCGCAGGCGACGTCGCCGACCTCGACGGTCTGTCCGGTGAGGTTCCCGGCGCGCTGTCGGACATCCCGGTGGTCGGTTCGCTGCCGTCCGTCCCGGCGGTCCCGTCTGTTCCCTCCACCCCCTCCGTGCCCTCCGCCCCCGGCGCCCCGACCCTGCCCGCCGAGCTGCCCTCGCTGCCCGCCGGCGCCGGCTCCGCCGATGACCTGCTCGCCGCGCTGGCAGGTGCCGGCGTCCGTCCCGAGCAGCTGACCGGCACCGCGCAGGGCGCCGTCGCCCAGACCCGCCCGACCGTCGACCGGGTGGCCGGCGACGTGCTGCCGCCCGTCGCGCGCCCGGTCGTCGTCGAGGCGGTCCCGGTGGCCGAGCGGGCCGCCGGCGACACCGGCGCGCTGGCCGAGCACGCGACCGGGGCCACCACCCCCTTCGCACGGACCGTGGCCGGCGGTGCGGTGTCCCTCACCACCGGCGCCACCGAGGGGGCCTACGACCTCGCGGGCGGGGTGACCGGCGATGTGCGGGGGCTCGCGGGCGACGCGACTGGGTCGGCGGGGGTCCTGGCCGGCGACGCGACCGGTGACGCCCGGACCTTCGCCGACGGAGTGACCGCCACGGCCGCCCCGTACGCCCAGGTCCTGACCACCACCGCGGTCGCCGACGGTCGGCGCGCCGCCGACAACGCCGTCTCCGGTGCCCAGCGGATCCTGCCGGCCGTCCCCGCCGACCTGAGCAACGCCGCCAACATTCCGGCGCTCCCGGCCCTGCCCACCGGGGCCGACCTGCCCACCGGTGCCGAGCTGCCGACGACCCCGCCGGCCGTCGACGGCGTCCCGGCGACCCTCCCGACGCTGCCCGCGACCGGCGGTCTCGGACTCTGATCCACCCGTGCCGCCATTCGGCCGTACGGCGGTACCGCCGAATGGCACGGGCGCGACGGCGCTGACCCGACCGACCGGGCGGCCCCCTTTGGGGAGGGGGCTGCCCGGTCGTCGCTTATGCCCTCGATGACCCCTACCGCATTCGAATGCATGGCCCGTACCCCGATCTGTGACCGTAATCACCGCGTGAGTGTGACCTGTGATTTAGGGACCCAGGTCCCACGGGGATAACCTGCGAGACGGACATGCCGCGTACCCGGCGCACGTGTGCCGCCCTCGTCAAAGATCGCGTCCTCACGCTGCCACCGCGGCACGCCCGCGCAGACAACGAACCGCGAAATCCAGGAAAAGGGACGGACGCGCGTGGACCTGTTCGAGTACCAGGCGAGGGACCTCTTCGCCAAGCACGGTGTACCGGTGCTGGCCGGTGAAGTCATCGACACGCCTGAGGCGGCGCGCGAGGTGACCGAGCGGCTCGGCGGCCGGTCGGTCGTCAAGGCGCAGGTGAAGGTCGGCGGCCGCGGCAAGGCCGGTGGCGTCAAGCTGGCCTCCGACCCGGAGGACGCGGTCGAGAAGGCCGGTCAGATCCTTGGCATGGACATCAAGGGCCACACGGTCCACAAGGTGATGCTGGCCGAGACCGCGCCGGAGATCGCCGAGGAGTACTACGTCTCGTACCTCCTCGACCGCACCAACCGCACCTTCCTGGCCATGGCCTCCGTCGAGGGCGGCATGGACATCGAGGAGGTCGCGGCCACCAAGCCCGAGGCCCTCGCCAAGATCCCGGTCGACGCCAACGAGGGCGTCACCGAGGAGAAGGCCCGCGAGATCGTCGCGGCCGCGAAGTTCCCGGCCGAGGTCGCCGACCAGGTCGCCGAGGTCCTCCAGACGCTGTGGAAGACCTTCATCGCCGAGGACGCGCTCCTCGTCGAGGTCAACCCGCTCGCCAAGGTCGCCGACGGCCGCGTCATCGCGCTCGACGGCAAGGTCTCCCTGGACGCGAACGCCGAGTTCCGTCAGCCGGGCATGGCCGACCTCGAGGACAAGGCGTCGGCCAACCCGCTGGAGGCCGCGGCCAAGGCCAAGGGCCTCAACTACGTCAAGCTCGACGGCGAGGTCGGCATCATCGGCAACGGCGCGGGTCTGGTCATGTCGACCCTCGACGTCGTCGCGTACGCCGGTGAGAGCCACGGTGGCGTCAAGCCGGCCAACTTCCTCGACATCGGTGGCGGCGCCTCCGCCGAGGTGATGGCGAACGGCCTGGAGATCATCCTGGGCGACCCGGACGTCAAGTCCGTCTTCGTCAACGTCTTCGGTGGCATCACCGCCTGTGACGCGGTCGCCAACGGCATCGTGCAGGCCCTGGAGCTGCTGAAGTCCAAGGGTGAAGAGGTCACCAAGCCGCTGGTGGTCCGCCTCGACGGCAACAACGCCGAGCTGGGTCGCAAGATCCTGACGGACGCCGACCACCCGCTGGTGCAGCAGGTGGACACCATGGACGGCGCGGCCGAGCGCGCCGCCGAGCTGGCTGCGAAGTAAGGGACGAGGGACACCACAACCATGGCTATCTTCCTCACCAAGGACAGCAAGGTCATCGTCCAGGGCATGACCGGCTCCGAGGGCCAGAAGCACACCCGTCGGATGCTCGCCTCCGGCACCAACATCGTCGGTGGCGTGAACCCGCGCAAGGCCGGCACCACGGTCGACTTCGACGGCACCGAGATCCCGGTCTTCGGCTCCGTGGCCGAGGCCATCGAGAAGACCGGTGCGGACGTCACCGTTATCTTCGTCCCGGAGAAGTTCACCAAGGACGCGGTCATCGAGGCGATCGACGCCGAGATCCCGCTGGCCGTGGTGATCACCGAGGGCATCGCGGTCCACGACACCGCCAGCTTCTGGGCCTACGCGGGCGAGAAGGGCAACAAGACCCGCATCATCGGCCCGAACTGCCCGGGTCTGATCACCCCCGGCCAGTCCAACGCCGGCATCATCCCGGCCGACATCACCAAGCCGGGTCGCATCGGTCTGGTGTCGAAGTCCGGCACGCTGACCTACCAGATGATGTACGAGCTGCGCGACATCGGCTTCTCGTCCTGCGTCGGCATCGGCGGTGACCCGATCATCGGCACCACCCACATCGACGCGCTCAAGGCGTTCCAGGACGACCCCGACACCGACCTGATCGTGATGATCGGCGAGATCGGCGGCGACGCCGAGGAGCGGGCGGCCGACTTCATCAAGGCCAACGTCACCAAGCCGGTCGTCGGCTACGTGGCGGGCTTCACCGCCCCCGAGGGCAAGACCATGGGCCACGCGGGCGCCATCGTCTCCGGTTCGTCCGGCACCGCCCAGGCGAAGAAGGAGGCCCTGGAGGCCGCGGGTGTGAAGGTCGGCAAGACGCCGTCCGAGACGGCGCGGCTGGCTCGGGCGGCCCTGGCGGGCTGATCCCGACCGCAGCGAGGCCGTGGGCCCGTACCCCTCCGGGGGTACGGGCCCACGGCCTTTCCGGCCCAACGCCCCCTTGTTTCACGTGGAACGTGCGTTCTGTCCGGGTGTGGCCGCGGGTGTCGAGGTGGCGGTGGAGGTGGCAGTGGGGGTGGGTGAGGGCGTCGGCGAGGAGGTGGATGCGGGCGAGGCCGTGGGGCCGGCCGCGGGGGAGCCGGCCGGCTCGGGGCGGACCGGGTCCGACGCCGGGGTCTCCGCGTTCCGGGTGACCGCGACGGTCAGCCCCATCAGGACCAGGAAGAGGACGGCGCCGGCGATGGCGGCCCGCGTCCAGCGGCGTACGGCCCGCTCGCTCGCCTGCCGCACGGCCCGGGCCGCCCGGGGCGGCGCCGGCTGCCCCGCGGCCAGCGCGGTCAGTTCCTCGCGGAGGATCCGGCTCTGCTCGGTGGGCGGCGCGTCGCGCAGCTCGGGCAGCGGATCGGTGAGCACCCGGTGCCCGCGGATGATCCGGTTGGCCGTGGCCGGCGTGCTCGCCTGCGACTCGGCGGCGGTCTCGGCCAGGCCGAGAGCGAGGCCGTCGTAGAGCACCAGGGCGCGGCGATAGGAGGCGGGCAGCGTGAGCAGCGTGCCGAACAGCGGTGGTGGGCCCGCGGCGCGGCCCCACCAGCGGCGGAGGAGCCACCGCCGGCGGGTGCGCGGCCGTCGGCGCCAGGGCGCCAGCGCGTAGTCGTGCGCGGCGGCCCGTATCCATCCGCCGGGGTCGCGGTCCACGGCCACCTCCGGCCAGCGCCGCCAGGCCAGCCGGAAGGCGTGCTCCACCGCCCGCCGCGCGGTGCGCGGACAGCCGGTGAGCAGATACGCCTGCCGCGCGAGCGGCGCGGCATGCCGGTCGTAGAGCGCGTCGAAGGCGGCCGCGGGGGTGGCGGCGGAAGTGCCGGTGTGAGTGCCGGCGGGGCTGTCGGCGGGAGCGGGAGCGGGGGCCGGTGCCGGTGTCGGTGCCGCGGGAGCCGACGCCGGTACGGCGGGGAGCGGCAGGGTGTCCTCCAACTCGGCCCAGGACGGGTCGGCGGCCTTCGACGCCTCGTCAGGTTCCGGGGCCCGCGGCGGTTCCCCGGTGCCGCGCTCGGTACGGGGCGGTCGCGCGGCCGTGGGGGGTGGCGCGGGGCCGATCGTCGCGCCGGCCTCGGGAGGTGGCGGGGCGGCGGCCGGTGCGCCGGGCTCCGGGTGCGACGGGGTGGCCTTGTGGCCGGTCGTGTGGTGCGGCGCGGACGTGTCGCCCCTCGCCGCCGCCGTGACCGTGTCGGTCTTCCGAAGCGGCCGGTGGGGAGAGCCGTCCGTCGGTGCGTCTGTCGGTGCGTCTGTCGCCCAACGGGGTGTCGGGCGTCGGCGTCGGCCCGTCCCCGCCTGCGCGTCGCACTGCGTCCCGGTGGCTTCGGCCGCCGGGTGGGGCTTCGCGGGTGCCCTGGTGGCGGCCCGGGGCGCCGTCCGGGTGCCGGTCGACGCCCTGGCGCCTCGGCCGATGCCCTCGTCGGCCCCGGAGTTGGCCGTGGAGCTCGCCCCGGAGTTCGCCTTCGAGTCGGACTCCTGGTTCCCGCTCGGGCTCAGGGTGGCCGTGGCGGTGGACAGGCCGGTGCCGGTGTCGGCGGATATGCCCGCTTGGGCTCGCCGGCGGCGGCTCGTGCGCTTTCTGCTCATGCCGATGCACCACCGCAGAAGTAGTCCAAAACGTGCATAACCATATCTTGGGCGACACGTCGGGTATTCGCCCGCTGCCGGGGCGAAACGGTGGTTATTGGCAGCATGGTCATGTGACCCAAATGTCCGACCACAGCCCCCCGTTGTCTCCGCCCTCCCCGTCCGACCACCTCGTCTCCCGCGGCTCGTCCGCCGCCGGGCAGGCGTTCCTGGGCGGGGTGATCGCCGCCGGGCTGGGCCTCGGTGTGCTCGCCGTCGCCGTACTGCTGCTGTGGATCGTGTCGCCGTATCCCGACAACGGCCCCGGCGGGGCCCTGCATATCGCGGCCGACCTGTGGCTGCTGGCGCACGGGGCGGAGCTGGTACGGGCCGAGACGTCGTCCGGCGCGGCCGCGCCCATCGGAGTGACGCCGCTGCTGATCAGCGTGTGGCCGTGCTGGCTGCTGTACCGGGCGGCGCGGGGCGCGCTGGAGCCGCCCCGGCTGGAGCCGCCCGCCGGGGCGGCGGATGTGGACGTGGCCGGGGCGGTCGATGCCGTCGCGGCCTGGCGCGGCCTGGCGCCGCGGGCCGCGCTCGGCTGGGTGACCGGCGGCTACCTGCTGGTCGGACTGGCCGCGGTGGCGTACGCGGCGGAGGCCGGGCCGCTACGGGTGGCGCCGCTCAGCGCCGTGCTGTGGCTGCCGTTGGTGTCCGTGTCCGTCGCGGCCGTCGGGGTGTGGGCGGGGGGACGGCGGCTGCGCGTGCCGCTGCCCGCCGTGGCCTACCGGCTGGTCGAGCCGGTACGGGAGCGGCTGCCGCGCCTCCGACCGCTGCTGCGCCGGGTGCCCGGCGCCGCCTGGTTGGCGGCCCGACGACTCCGGCGCCGGCCCGGCGTGGAGCCCTGGCCGTCGCGCGCCTGCCGGGCGGCGGCCCTACGGGCGGCGACCGGGGCGACGCTCGCCTTGCTCGGCGGCGGCGCGGTGCTGGTGGTGGTCTCGCTGATCGGTCACGCGCACGCCGTGCAGCAGACCTTCGGCGAGCTCTCCGACGCCTGGACGGGGCGCTTCGCGGTGCTGCTGCTGGCGCTGGTCCTGCTGCCGAACGCCATGGTGTGGGCCGCGGCGTACGGGCTGGGGCCCGGCTTCACGGTGGGCGCGGGCAGCGTGGTGGGCCCCCTCGGCGTGTCGGCCCGGCCGCTGCTCCCCGACTTTCCGCTGCTCGCCGCGCTGCCGGAGCCGAGCGCCCGAGGCGGCCCGCTGGTGTGGTCGCTCGCGGGCCTGCTGCCGCTCGCCGCCGGGCTGTCGGTGGCGTGCTTCGTCGGCGCCGCGGCGACCCGCCGCAGGCCCGCCTGGCACTGGCGCGAGACCGCCCTCGCGGCCGCCTTGGCGGCGCTGGGCTGCGGGATCGCCACGGCGCTGCTCGCGGCGTTCGCCGGCGGCCCGCTCGGCTCCCGGGCCCTCGCCCACTTCGGCCCCAGCTGGTGGCTGACCGGCGCCGCGGCGTTCGTCTGGGCGGCGCTCATCGGCGTGCCGGGCGCGCTGGTGTTGCGGGGGTGGCGCCTGTGGCGGCTCTGGCGACTCCTCCGGCGCGCCGCCCCGGAGCCCACCCCCGGAAGGGAGGCCCCCGCCGCCCCCGCGCTCACCCCCTCGGCACCGGCCGTCGCGCGGCCCGCCCCTGTCCCGACCGCGTTCGTCACCGTCCCTCCGGGACCGGAGTGCGTCGACGCGCCCGAGGCCGACGAACCCTTCGCGGAGGCGGCGACGGGGGACGCCGGGCCGCCCAGGTCCGCCCTCGACGCGCTGTTCGACGCCCAGCTCGACATCGAGGCGGACGGGGAGATCGACGCCGGGCCCGATGTCGAAGCCGATGTCGACACCGTCAGCCATGCCGGCGCTGTCCCCGATGTCGACATCGTCACCCGTGTCGATGCCGTCCTGGATGTCGACGCCGCGGTCGATGCCGAGAGCGCTGCCGGTGCCGGTGCCGGTGCCGGTCTGGGCGCCGGTGCCGGTGGCGGTGGCGAGGTCGAGTCCGGTGCCGGGGTCGGGGGACCCGACGGCGCGGTGCGGAAGGGCGAGCTGGGCGGCGGCGCGGCGCTGGTCAGCGAGGAGGACGACACCGAGGAGGGACTGCCGCGCCGACGCCGCTGGTGGGGGCGGCGGCGGGACATCTACGGAGACGACGACGAGTTCTAGCGCCTGGCGCGGCCGGTCGTGCCGGGCCGCTCCGGCCCGCCGCGTTCCGGCCCGCCGCCCGCCGCCCGCCCCGCGGTGCGCGGACGCGGGCCCGCACGGCCCGGCGCGAAACGCCGCCGCCCCCGTCGGCGGCCCGGCAGGGCGGTCGGCGGGGGCGGCGGGCAGGGCCGGCGGTGGATGCTCAGTCGTCCGTGGAGAGCAGGGGGCGGAGCTGCTCGGGGAGGATCTGTTCGCAGGCCTGACGCGACTCGTGGGTCAGGGCGTCGTCCACGCACGTGTAGTAGTCGCTGTAGACGAACTGGAAGGCGTACGTCGCCGCGACGATGGCCAGGGCGATGCCGCCGGCCACCAGGCCGCTGATGGCGGCGACGGACTGCGGCTTCGCGCCGTTGGCGCGAGGGGCCGGCAGGGGCGCGCGGGTCGCGTCGGGGGCGGGCGGCGGGGCGTCGACCGCCGGCCCGGCCGCCGCCGGGGCCGGCCGGGGCTTGGCCCGGAGCGAGCTGATCGCCCAGTACAGGGAGAGCGCGCCCAGCAGCAGGGCGATCTCCTTCAGGCTGAAGAGCGCGAAGAAGAACGCCCACATGCCCGCGAGCAGCGCATAGCGCGCCCGGCGCTGGACCGGGTCGGTCGGGTCCCAGCGGAGTCCGCCGGACCCGCCGCGCTGGCCGCCGTTCTGGCCGGGGGCCCGGTTGCCACCGGGGCCGCTGCCGAAGCCGCCGTTCTGGCGGCGCGGCTGTCGGCTGCTCCACTGGCTGCCCCACACCGGCGGCTGTTGCTGCGGGGGCTGCTGCGGCTGCGGCGGCACCTCGCCGGGCTGACCACCCGGCCGGCCCTCCGCGTCACCACCGGAGCCGTTGCCCGACCCGCCGCCGGAGCCGTTGCCGGATCCGTCACCGGAGCCGTTGCCCGACCCGCCACCGTGGCCGTTGCCCGACCCGCCGCCGTGGCCGGACCCGGCACCGCCGGACCCGCTGCCCGAGCCGGCCCCCGTACCTCTCTGTCCCGCACCGGTGTCGCCCGCGCCGGCACCCTCCCCGCCGTCACCCGGCGGGGACTGCGGGAACCGCGGGGCCTGCCGTGGCTGCCACGGCCGGTCCGGGCTGCCCTCCGGCGGCGGGGCGAAGGGGTTGTCGTGATCCTGGCCCCCGGGAGACGCGGGGGAGGAGGGTGGGTGCTGCTCCCGCGTCAGCGGCGAGTGAGCCGCGTGGCGGCGTCGGTCCGGCATGTGGAGTGTGTCTTCCCCTTGTGTCGTCGTCCCGCACACATCGTGTCATCGCCCCGCACGCCCGGCGCCGTGC
This sequence comes from Streptomyces sp. SAJ15, assembly GCF_007595705.1. Lineage (GTDB taxonomy): Bacteria > Actinomycetota > Actinomycetes > Streptomycetales > Streptomycetaceae > Streptomyces. The sequence goes on from NZ_NISY01000010.1 coordinate 91,486, forward strand.
GTGAACCGGCGTGCGCGCGTGACGCGAGTATGCGCCATACCACCAGTGTGCGGACGGGACGGCGTTCTTCCACGACGTCATCGGATTTCGCAGACCAGACGCTACCTCCCTGGTCCGCCCCCGTCCCGTGGGGGCTGCTCGGTGTGCCGGTATCGTTGCTGTCGGCCGACGGCTTCGTAGGGTCCCCTCAAACGGACCCGCTGTCGACTTGTACGACTACACAAACCCGTAGCGAGAAAGAGTCCCGCCGTGGCCTCCCCGCCCACCCCCGCCTCTCCGGCACCGGCCCGCCTCGTCGTCCTCGTCTCCGGCTCGGGTACGAACCTCCAGGCGCTGCTGGACGCCATCGCCGCCCAGGGGGCGGCCGCCTACGGTGCCGAGGTCGTCGCCGTCGGCGCGGACCGCTCCGGCATCGCCGGGCTCGAGCGTGCCGAGCGCGCCGGAATCCCCACGTTCGTGTGCCGGGTCCAGGACCACGCCACCCGTGCCGAGTGGGATCGCGCCCTCGCCGAGGCGACCGCCGCCCACGCACCCGACCTGGTCGTCTCGGCCGGGTTCATGAAGATCGTGGGGAGGGAGTTCCTGGCCCGCTTCGGCGGCCGCACCGTGAACACCCACCCCGCGCTGCTGCCGAGCTTCCCCGGCGCCCACGGCGTGCGCGACGCGCTCGCGTACGGGGCCAAGGTGACCGGCTGCACGGTCCACTTCGTCGACGACGGTGTCGACACCGGCCCGATCATCGCCCAGGGCGTGGTCGAGGTCCGGGACGAGGACGACGAATCCGCACTGCATGAGCGGATCAAGGAAGTCGAGCGACGGCTGCTCGTCGATGTCGTGGGACGCCTGGCCCGCGACGGCTATCGCATTGAGGGACGAAAGGTACTGATCCCGTGACCGCCACCGGCACCTCCACCTCCACCACCGCCACCGACGAGGGCACCAAGCGGCCCCTCCGCCGCGCCCTGGTCAGCGTCTACGACAAGACCGGACTCGAGGAGCTGGCCCGCGGGCTGCACGCGGCGGGCGTCCAGCTCGTCTCGACGGGCTCCACCGCCTCCAAGATCGCCGCCGCCGGCGTCCCGGTCACCAAGGTCGAGGAGCTCACCGGCTTCCCGGAGTGTCTCGACGGCCGGGTCAAGACCCTGCACCCGCGCGTGCACGCCGGCATCCTCGCCGACCAGCGCCTGGACGCGCACCGCGCGCAGCTCGCCGAGCTGGGCGTGGAGCCCTTCGAGCTGGTGATCGTCAACCTCTACCCCTTCGAGCAGACCGTCGCCTCCGGCGCCGCGCCCGACGAGTGCGTGGAGCAGATCGACATCGGCGGCCCCTCGATGGTCCGCGCCGCCGCCAAGAACCACCCCTCGGTTGCCGTGGTGGTCAACCCCGAGCGGTATGACGAGGTGCTCCAGGCCGCCGCCTCCGGCGGCTTCGACCTGGCCCGGCGCAAGCGGCTGGCCGCCGAGGCGTTCCAGCACACCGCCGCCTACGACCTGGCGGTGGCCTCCTGGTTCGCCGCGGACTACGCCGGCGACGGCGAGACCTTCGCGAACTTCATCGGCGTGGCGTACGAGCGCAAGAACGTGCTCCGTTACGGCGAGAACCCGCACCAGCCCGCGGCGCTCTACACCGGCGGTTGCGGCGGCCTGGCCGAGGCCGAGCAGCTGCACGGCAAGGAGATGTCCTACAACAACTACGTCGACACCGACGCCGCCCGCCGCGCCGCCTACGACCACGGCGCCGAGCAGCCGTGTGTCGCGATCATCAAGCACGCCAACCCGTGCGGCATCGCCGTGGGCGCGGACGTCGCCGAGGCACACCGCAAGGCGCACGCCTGTGACCCGCTCTCCGCCTTCGGCGGCGTGATCGCCGTCAACCGGCCGGTGTCGGTGGCCATGGCCGAGCAGGTCGCCGAGATCTTCACCGAGGTCATCGTGGCCCCGGACTACGAGGACGGCGCCGTGGAGGTGCTGGCCCGCAAGAAGAACATCCGGGTGCTGCGCTGCCCCGAGGGGCCGAGCACCCCGGCGGAGTTCCGGCCGATCGACGGCGGCGGCCTGGCCCAGGCCAAGGACGCCTTCCAGGCCGAGGGCGACGACCCGGCCAACTGGACCCTGGCCACCGGTGAGCCGCTGGACGCGGCGGGCCTGGCGGAGCTCTCCTTCGCCTGGCGCGCCTGCCGCGCGGTGAAGTCCAACGCCATCCTGCTGGCGAAGGACGGCGCCACGGTCGGAGTGGGCATGGGCCAGGTCAACCGGGTCGACTCCGCGAAGCTCGCCGTGCAGCGGGCGGGAGAGGAGCGGGCCAGCGGTTCGTACGCCGCGTCCGACGCCTTCTTCCCCTTCGCGGACGGGCTGGAGGTGCTGACCGCCGCCGGGATCAAGGCCGTGGTGCAGCCGGGCGGCTCGGTCCGCGACGAGCAGGTGATCGAGGCCGCGAAGAAGGCGGGGGTGACCATGTACTTCACGGGCACCCGACACTTCTTCCACTGAGTCGCCAAGCGCCATGAGTCGCCAAGCGCCATGAGTCGCCGAGCGCCATGAGCCGCTGAGCGCCGGAGCCATCGAGCGCCGGAGCCCTTCGAGGCCCCGAGCCGTCGAGGAGCCCCGAGCCGTCGAGGCGCCCAGGCGCCGAGCCACCGAGCCGTCCGACACGGGCCGCCGCCACCGCCGCGCGGCCCGTGTCGGCCGCTCCCACGCCCCTGCTGGACACCGACATCCCCGCATCCGGGAGGATGGAACCATGACCGCCCAGATTCTCGACGGCAAGGCCACCGCGGCCGCGATCAAGGCCGACCTCGTCTCCCGCGTGGAGGCGCTGAAGGCAGCCGGGCTCGCGCCCGGACTCGGCACCCTGCTGGTCGGCGAAGACCCCGGCAGCAAGTGGTACGTCGCGGGCAAGCACCGCGACTGCGCCGAGGTCGGCATCGCCTCCATCCGGCGCGAGCTGCCCGACACCGCCTCCCAGGAGGAGATCGAGGCGGCCGTCCGGGAGCTCAACGAGAACCCGGAGTGCACCGGTTACATCGTCCAGCTGCCGCTGCCCAAGGGCATCGACACCAACCGGGTGCTGGAGCTGATCGACCCGGCCAAGGACGCCGACGGGCTGCACCCGATGAGCCTGGGCCGCCTCGTCCTCAACGAGACCGGCCCGCTGCCGTGCACCCCGTACGGCATCATCGAGCTGCTGCGCCGCCACGGCGTGGAGATCAACGGGGCGCATGTCGTGGTCGTCGGCCGCGGCATCACCGTGGGGCGCTCCATCGGGCTGCTGCTCACCCGTCGCTCGGAGAACGCCACGGTCACGCTCTGCCACACCGGCACCCGCGACCTCTCCGCGCACCTGCGCCAGGCCGACATCATCGTGGCCGCGGCGGGTGTGGGCCACCTGATCAAGCCGGAGGACGTCAAGCCGGGCGCCGCGGTGCTCGACGTCGGCGTCAGCCGGGACGGCGAAGGCAAGATCATGGGCGATGTGGACCCGGGCGTGGCCGAGGTCGCCGGCTGGCTGTCGCCGAACCCCGGCGGCGTCGGCCCGATGACCCGCGCCCAGCTGCTCGTCAACGTGGTGGAAGCCGCGGAGCGGCGGGCGGCCGCGAAGTCCGGCTGAGGAAAGGGAGCGTGCGCCATGGGCGCTGAGGTGCGGTCGCCGGGTGCGGGCGCGGACGACGGCGTGGAGCCGGGTGTGGTGACGACGGAGACGGCCAGCGGCACGAGCGAGGACGCCGGTACGGGCACGGACCCGGGCGCGGGCACCGGCACGGACCCGGACGCGGGTGCCGGTACGGGCACGCGCACGGCCGTGGGTGAGGTCGCGGCCGCGCCGCGCCGCCTCTCCCGCCGTTTCCCGCTGATCACCCGGGACACCGCCCGCCCCGAGGGCGGCGGGCGCGCCGCGTCCGGTCACGCCCCGGCGCCGGTGCGACAGTGGCCGCTGCTGGCGGTGATGGCCGGCGTCGGCGTCGGACTGCTGGTCGTGGCCTTCGACGCGTTCCGGGCCGGCACGATCATCGTGGGGCTGGCGCTGCTGCTCGGCGCCGTGCTGCGGTGGCTGCTGCCGGACGTCGGCATGCTCGCGGTGCGCTCGCGCTTCACCGACCTGGCGACCTACGGCGGCCTGGGCCTGGCGGTCGTGCTGCTGTCGATGATGGCGCAGCCGGACCCCTGGCTCGAAGTGCCGTTCCTGGAGGACCTGGTGCACTTCACCGTCCGCTGACCCACGCGGCCCACGCGGCCCATGTGGCGCCTGTGGCCCATGTGGCGTACGGGCGTTGCCCCGTGAGGGCGCGCGCCTTTCACACCTTGGAGCGACCCGCTTCCGTTCATCGGAGGCGGGTCGCCCCTTTTTCTCTAGACGTCGAGTATCTTGATATCGAGATAAGTGCCTGACTCAGTGACCCCACGTGAGAGGGACGTCCAGCCCATGGCCAAGATCAAGGTGGTCAACCCCGTCGTCGAGCTCGACGGCGACGAGATGACCCGCATCATCTGGCAGCTCATCAAGGACAAGCTGCTCCTGCCCCACCTCGACGTCGACCTGCGCTACTTCGACCTCGGCATCCAGCACCGCGACGCCACCAGCGACCAGGTCACGGTCGAAGCGGCGCGTGCCATCAAGGAGCACGGGGTCGGGATCAAGTGCGCGACGATCAACCCGGATGAGGCGCGGGTCGAGGAGTTCGGCCTGAAGAAGATGTACCGGTCGCCCAACGGCACCATCCGGAACATCCTCGGCGGCGTCATCTTCCGCGAGCCGATCCTCATGGCCAACGTGCCCCGGCTGATCCCCGGCTGGACCAAGCCGATCGTGATCGGCCGCCACGCCTTCGGCGACCAGTACCGGGCGACCGATCTGAAGATCCCCGGCGAGGGCACGCTCACCATGACCTTCCAACCCAAGGACGGCTCCGAGCCGATGGAGTTGGATGTCTACGACTTCCCGGGCCCCGGCGTCGCGCTCTCCATGTACAACCTGGACCAGTCGATCCGGGACTTCGCCCGGGCGTCCTTCAGCTACGGCCTGAGCCGGGACTTCCCGGTCTACCTGTCTACGAAGAACACCATCCTGAAGGCGTACGACGGCCGCTTCAAGGATCTCTTCCAGGAGGTCTTCGACGCCGAGTTCAAGACCGAGTTCGACGCCCGGGGCCTCACCTACGAGCACCGCCTGATCGACGACATGGTCGCCTCGGCGCTCAAGTGGGAGGGCGGCTACGTCTGGGCCTGCAAGAACTACGACGGGGATGTGCAGTCCGATGTCGTCGCCCAGGGCTTCGGCTCGCTCGGGCTGATGACCTCGGTGCTGATGTCCCCCGACGGCCGGACGGTGGAGACCGAGGCCGCGCACGGCACGGTCACCCGCCACTACCGCCAGCACCAGCAGGGCAAGGAGACCTCGACCAACCCGCTCGCCTCGATCTACGCGTGGACGCGCGGTCTGGCGCACCGCGGCACGCTGGACGGCACCCCCGAGGTGGTCGACTTCGCGCGGAAGCTGGAGGAGGTCTGCGTCGAGACCGTCGAGGGCGGTCAGATGACCAAGGATCTGGCGCTGCTGATCGGCCCCGAGCAGCCGTGGCTGACGACGGAGCAGTTCCTGGACGCGCTCGACACCGGGCTGCAGAAGCGGCTGCTGGACTGAGCGCGGGGCACCGGACGGCGGCCGGTCCCCTCCCCCGAGAGGACCGGCCGCCGTCATGTCGTCGCCGGGCCGGATCAGCCGCCGCGCCGGATCAGCCGCTGCGCAGGTACTTCCAGGTCTTCTTGCCGACGACGCCGTCCTTCTTGATGTTGTGGGCACCCTGGAACTTCTTCACCGCGTTCGCGGTCCTGGTGCCGAACTTCCCGTCAATCGCGCCGGGGTTGTAGCCCCAGCCCTTGAGCATGCACTGGGCCTCCGTCACGTGCCTGCCCGAGTCGCCCTTGCCGATCACGGCGGACATGGTGTTGCTGTAGTTGGCGGTCCAGCCCCACTTGCCCCCCTCCAGCTTCTTCCACTTGTAGTCGCCGCCCTTGGGGCACGCGGCCTTCGCTTCGACGTCCTGCGGGGCCACGGTCGCGTGGCCCTTCTCCGCGGACGCGGCGAAGGCGCCCGTGGACGGGCCGGCGAGCGCCAGTCCGCCGAAGGCGACGACGCTGGCGGCGAGCACGAGGTGCTTGCGACGGTTCATGGTCGGGTTCCTCCCCTGTGAACTGCCGGTCGGCGGGTGCCGGTTGGCGCTACCGAGATTGCAGGCCATTTCGGGACGCCGGCCAGCGCCCCGGCGACCCTGGGACACCGTGGGACGTCCCACGCGCCGACCTGCTGGGACGCCGGTCGGGGTGCGGACGCCGTGGGACGCCGGGGCGGGCGCGCGGCTGACCGAAACCCGCCGCCGCCGGGCCGCGCGGGGAACTCGTACCGCCCGCGCGCCGCTCTATTCGGCACAGAGGCAGACATCGGGGGATGTCGAACGCGAATGGGGGGATCATGTCGCGTTGGAAAGAGCTGCCGGAAAGACTGGACTCACGGGTCCGGCAACTCGTCGTGCAGTTGCGGCGCCTGAAGGACCGGGGCGGGCTCAGCCTCTCCTCCCTGGCGACGCGCACGGGCTACAGCCGCTCCTCCTGGGAGCGGTACCTCAACGGAAAGGCGCTGCCGCCGCGGGACGCGGTGGAGGGGCTGGCACGGGCCGCCGGGGCCGACCCGACCCGGCTGCTGGTGCTGCACGAACTCGCCGAGGAGGCGTGGGGCAGGGGTACGGACGAGGACGGCGGCACGGGCACGGACGGGGGCACGGAGGCGGACGCGGCCCGGGAGCCGACCCCGGACCACCCGTCCCAGGAGCACCCGTCCGAGGACCACCCGTCCGAGGATCACCCGTCCCCGGACCACCCGTCGCGTGACCCGTCCCCGGACGAAGACCGCCGCCCGCGCGGACCCGTGGCGCTCATCGCGGCCCTCGTCATGGTGCTCGCCGCGGCGGCCGTGGCGCTGCTGGCCGTGGCGCCCTGGAGGGACGACGGCGCGCGCGGTGCCGGGGAACCGACGCGGGGGCCGCACGGGAGCGCCTCCTTCGCGCCCACCCCCGGCAGGACGTACAGCTGCGAGGTCCGCCGTGAGGGCGGCCTGTTGTACGCGGGCCACAGCACCACCCGGGACGCCATCCTCCAGATGAGCACGGCCGGGTGGGACGTGGCGGAGGCACAGTGCCTGCTGCGCCGCCACGGCTTCGACCCCGGCGGTGTGGACGGCGTCTTCGGCGACCGCACCGAGCGGGCGGTCAAGCGCTTCCAGAAGAGGTCCGAGCTGGTCGTGGACGGCAAGGTCGGCCCGCACACCTGGAAGGCGTTGCGCGGGTGACCCGGGGGACGCGAACGGCCGGAGGCGATCCGGCGGCCCGCGCGCCCGAGTGCGTACGGCTGGCCGAGGGGCTGCGCGAGCTGCGGTCGCGCACGGGGCTGAGCCTGGCCGCGCTCGCCGCCCGCACCGCCTACAGCAAGTCGTCCTGGGAGCGTTACCTCAACGCCAAGAAGCTGCCTCCCCGGCAGGCCGTGGAGGCGCTGTGCGCGCTGGCGGACGAGCCCGCGGGACGGATGGTGGCGCTGTGGGAGCTGGCGGAGGCGGAGTGGAGCGGGCGCGCGCAGAGCGCGCCGGCGGCCGGTGGCGGGGACGGCACCCCGCCACCGCGCGGGGACGTGCCGGACCTGCCGCCCGACCCCTCCCCGGAGGGCCGCCGCCGCTCCCGGCGCCGACGGACCGCCCTTCTCGTGGCCCTGTGCGCGCTGGCGGCCGTCGTGGTCCTCGGGGTGGCGGCGTCGTTCGGCGAGGACTCCGCCGGGGGCGCGGGCGCCCGGCACCGCGCCCCCGGCACCTCTCCGCCGCCGGCCGGCTGCTCCGGCGCGGGGTGCGCCGGCAAGGACCCGGAGGCGATGGCCTGCGGCACCCAGGAGCGGGTGCGGACGCTCGGCCCGACCCGGCGGACTCCCACCGGGGCCCGGATGGAGATCAGATACAGCGCCGAGTGCCGCGCCGCCTGGGGCCGGATCTGGAACGCCCGGCCCGGGGACGCCGTCGGCATCTCGGCGCCCGGCCGGCCCGCGCGCTGGGCCACGGTACGGGACGACTACGACGCGGCGGGGTATCTCTACACCCTCATGGTCGGGGTCGAAGAGCGCCCGCGCGGGCTGTCGGTGTGCTTCCGACCGAAGGGCGCCGGGGCGAGGGGCGGCGCGGATGATATGTGCTTCCGTCCTTGAGGCGCAGGGAGTTCGGGCCGACGTTCCTCGAAAGTCTCCACCGCGCGCGACCGCTCCCTGGCCTGTGGTCGTTCTGGGATACTGCTCGCCCAAGGGGCGCAAAAGGGGTACGAGCGGGGGCGGCAACCCCCCGATGCGCCCCGGGGTGGGGGAACTGCCGCCTCGAGCGGACGCATCTCCTGGGGTATCCGACACGGGGCGCCAGGGAGCGTCGCCCGGCGCGGGGCCGAAGGAGAAACCGCAGGGCACCGACACGGGGGGACAGGGGGAGGCATCATGCCTCGTTGGAGGGAGCTGCCGGAGGAACTCGACCCGCAGGTGCGGGAGTTCACGGGGCAGCTGCGGCGGCTCGTGGAGCGCGGCGGCATGAGCGTCGCGACGGTCGCGGACCGCACCGGGTACAGCAAGACATCGTGGGACCGCTATCTCAACGGCCGACTGCTGCCCCCGCGCGGGGCGGTCGAGGCGCTGGCCGAGGCGACCGGGACCGACGTCGCCCATCTGACCACGCTGTGGGAGCTGGCGGAGCGGGCCTGGAGCCGCTCCGAGATGCGCCACGACGTGACCATGGAGGCCATACGGGTGGCCCAGGCGCGGGCGGCGCTGGGGGAGTTCGGCCCACCCGCGCAGGCGAGGCAGACGAGGACGAACGGTCGCCCGAGCGAGCGGGTGGACGGGGTGGCGGCGGCGGGCGCGGCCGGGCCCGCCGCCCCCGCCCCGGCGGTCCGCCCCGCCCCGCCGCCTCTCGAACGCTTAGTCGTCACGCCGCCCTCGGCGGTGGTCCCGTCCTCCCCGCCGCCGGGCTCCGCCGCCCCGTCGCCGTCCTCCGCCGCCCCGTCGCGGCCGCCGGCACCGCCGGCCGGCGACCCGGGGCGGCCCGCCTCACCCCAGCCGCCCGAGGGGCAGCGCCGGCGCACGGCCGCGATGTTCGTGGCGGGCGTGGTCGGGGCGATCCTGGTGGTGGCGTCCGGGGTGCTGCTCTTCGGCGCCGACGAGGAACCCGCCGAGAACCGGGGACAGCCCTCGGCCACGCCCAGCACCGCCGGCGCGGCGCTCCCCAGCGGGGTCGGGTGCGCCGGGCAGGACTGCACGGGCAAGAACCCGGAGACCATGGGTTGCGGCGGCGAGCAGGCCCGGACGACGGCCAACGCGACCGTCGGCGACACCTATGTCGAGGTCCGCTACAGCGAGGTGTGCGGCGCCGCCTGGGCCCGGATCACCCGGGCCGCCCCCGGCGACTCGGTGCAGGTCTCGTCGGCCGGGGAGAACGGCGGCGGGGCCCGTACCCAGAGCGCGGACGTCAACGCCGACGGGGACGCCTACACCCAGATGCTGGCGGCCGCGTCGGCGGCGGAGGTCAAGGCGTGCGCGACGCTCGCCGACAGCACGACGGGCTGCACCCGCCCGGTCGAGCCGGGCGCGTCCCCCTGACCCTCACGGTCTGACCCTCACGGGTGAATTTCCGCGCGGACGGCCGAACGGGCGAGCCCCCGAAGGGAGCTCGCCCGTGGTGTGACGCCCGACCGGCCGCCGGATCAGCCGATGTGGGAGCTGAACGTGCCGTCCGCGGTGAGCACGACGGCCATCCCGTGGCCGCTGAGGAGCCCGGTGGCCCAGGCGCCGTGCTTCGGCTCCAGCGTGGCCACCACACGGCCCTCGGAGACGACCTTCATGATGTGGTGGTCGCCGACCTTGCTGATCTTGGCGGTAGAGCCGTCGACCAGCTTGAACGTGCCGGGGCCGTACTGCTCGCCGCCCACCCACGAGCGCACCTCGCCGTCGGGGGTGAGGACGGCCCACATGCCCTTGGCACTCTGGAAGCCGTCGCTCCGCTCCCCCTGCGCGTCGAGCTCGCCCGCCAGGTGAGGGCCGAAGAACATCTGCATGCGGTAGTGGTGGTCCCCCAGCTTGGTGATCTTTCCGGTGGAGCCGTCAGCCAGCTTCACGGTCTTGGTCGCCGCGGCCAGCGAGCCCTTGCCCTTGCCCTTCGCCGCGGAGGCGGACACCGAGGCGACCGGGGCCGCCTTCCCGTGGTCGGCGGCGACGGCCCCGGCCGCCGGGGCCAGCAGGGCGGCGGCCAGTGCGGCGGTGCCCAGGGCGCGGACGGCGGTACGGCGGCGGATCTTCGGAATCGACATGCGGATCTCCTGGTCAGGGAGGGGGCAGTGGTGGGTCGCATGCCGCGTGCGCTTCCCCTGTGGGGCGGTGAGGCGGGGCGGCCGTGCACTGACGAAGTTAGAGATCATCTCCGGCGGAATGATCTCTTCCGTGTAACGGCCACCCATCGGCGAGGCCGCGGTTTACCCACGTTCATGACGGTGGGCCGGTCGGGCCCGGATTCGCCCGCACTTTTCCGTCCCCGGTCACGCATGCGCCCGCCGATTCCGGGCAGGCGCTTCGCAAGCCCCCCACGGGTGAGCCGCCGCCAGGCGGCCGTCTGCGCACCCCTCCCCTCCATGCCGGCAGACGGCCGCCTCGCGGTGCCGGAGGCCGTCCCACCGGCGCCCGTGGCCCGCGTGAGACGCGGTGAGGAGTGACACAGAGGGGTGGAGGTCCTGGCGCTGCCGGGTCGGATAGCCTGACGCCGGTATCTCGACACCAAGAGATCGATCAAAAACCCAGCGCAGGAGACCGCCATGACCCGCACTCCCGTTACCGTCACCGTCACCGGCGCGGCAGGCCAGATCGGCTACGCGCTGCTCTTCCGCATCGCCTCCGGTCAGCTCCTCGGCGCGGACGTGCCGGTCAAGCTGCGCCTCCTGGAGATCCCGCAGGGTCTCAAGGCCGCCGAGGGCACCGCCATGGAGCTCGACGACTGCGCGTTCCCGCTGCTGCGCGGCATCGACATCACCGACGACCCGAACGTGGGCTTCGAGGGTGCCAACGTCGCCCTGCTGGTCGGCGCCCGCCCGCGCACCAAGGGCATGGAGCGCGGTGACCTGCTGGAGGCCAACGGCGGCATCTTCAAGCCGCAGGGCAAGGCCATCAACGACCACGCCGCGGACGACATCAAGGTCCTCGTCGTGGGCAACCCGGCCAACACCAACGCGCTGATCGCCCAGGCCGCCGCTCCGGACGTACCGGCCGAGCGCTTCACCGCGATGACCCGCCTGGACCACAACCGCGCCGTCTCCCAGCTCGCGCGGAAGACCGGCTCCGCCGTCTCCGAGATCCGCAAGCTGACGATCTGGGGCAACCACTCCGCCACCCAGTACCCGGACATCTTCCACGCGGAGATCGCGGGCAAGAACGCCGCCGAGATCGTCAACGACGAGCAGTGGCTGGCCGACACCTTCATCCCGACCGTCGCCAAGCGCGGCGCGGCGATCATCGAGGCCCGCGGCGCCTCCTCGGCCGCCTCCGCCGCCAACGCCGCCGTGGACCACGTCCACACCTGGGTCAACGGCACCGCCGAGGGCGACTGGACCTCCATGGGCATCCCGTCGGACGGCTCCTATGGCGTCCCGGAGGGCCTGATCTCCTCCTTCCCGGTCACCTGCAAGGACGGCAAGTACGAGATCGTCCAGGGCCTGGAGATCAACGAGTTCTCCCGCACCCGCATCGACGCCTCCGTCCAGGAGCTCGTCGAGGAGCGCGACGCGGTGCGCGGCCTGGGTCTCATCTGAGGTCGGATCAGACCCTGAAGTCGTACGCGGCCCCGTCCCGGAAAGTGCTTCTGGGACGGGGCCGTTGTGCGTGAGCGTTGCCGGAACGGGGTGCTAGCCGTTCCACACGACCGACGTGATCACGATGAGCTGCTTTCTGGGAAGGCACAGGAACCACAGGAGACCCGCGCCCTGGCAGACATCCAGGTTTCGTAAGCCTCCGCCTGACGCGGGGCCTACGCCGATTTCGGTGGCGCCGTCCCCCAGAACTGTGAGCGATTCGGCGACGCGCTCGACCTCGACCACCACGGAGGGCGGCAGTCCGTCGATGACGTATTCCTCGCTGGGGTCGTACTCCCAGCGCCAGGCACTCACGTGGCGATCTCCTCGCGCGCGGTCCGCAGAAGCTGACCGATCCGGGTCACCGCGTCGCGGCAGACTTCCTCGTCGGACCCGTGTTCGGCCAGGTACTCGAGTTCACGAAGGAGCGCCGCGCGGTCGGGCCAGCGTTGGACGGCGATGTGTACCGCCCACCGCTGCGTGAATGTCCTGAGCGGGCTCAGGCTGCTGGTCTCCTGCGCCTGGGTGGCTGCCCGACGAAGCGTGGAATCGAAGTCGTCGAGCTGGTCGGGCGTGAGACGAGCGACGGCGGCACGCAGATCGTCCGGGGTGAGCGGCGGCATGGGGATGAGCGGGCCGTTCTGGCCTTCTGGCTGGGCGCTCATGTGAAGGCCCCTTCTCGGGAGTGCGCTGCATGCGGTCACTGATTCTAGGTCCTTCCTTGTTCAGTGGGGCGCGGCAGCGCCGTGAGGCGGGGGGCACCTACGTCGCGTTCCGCGCGTAGGTGACGAGGGCCGCCCGCTGGATGGGGCAGAGGGACAGGGTGGAGCCGGTGGGGTCCCGCCTGGATCAGGGTGTCCCGCACCCGTAGTGCCTTGATCTGAGCCCCAACGATCCGCGGGCTCACCGGAATGCTGTTGTCCTTGTAGCCGTCACCCATGCCGCCACGCCTTCCGCCTCGCCGTCACGGCGCACCCGTACCGCGCCTGTCCCTAGAGAACGTAGATACGCCTGCGCCACCGTCGAGGGGGAATCCAGCAAATCCACTCCATCGAATGCCCTTGTCGCCAGAGGAAGTTCGTGCGACCGTCGCCGCCGTGCTGGGGGAGCGCGCCGCGCTGCACCGGTTCGAGGAGGTGGAGGAGGCGGTGCTCTTCTGCCAGGCGCTGTTGCGTGACAACGAGCTGCTGGTGGAGGTCGGGTGAACCACTGGTTCCTGCTGATGCCGGTGCGTCGGGTGAGGTCGCCGGGGGTGGTGAGGCCGGTCGAGCGTCGGGAGGCGTGCGCACGTCTTCTGGCAGCTCTGGGGCGGTTGGAGCGGCGAGCGGGCTCCCGTCGCCCTTTGTGAAAATTCTTGCGGCAAGTGTGGTCACGCCCGGAGGGAATTCCCGCATACTGAGACTGCGGTTATTTCGGTTAACTCCTCTCACGCGGAGATGAGTTCGAATTCCTGGGGTGTGCCGATGACCCTGCCCGGACAGCCGATCGCGCCGCCGCTTCCCCCACAGCGGCTTTTCCACTCCGAGGCCACTCGACTGCTGTGCGCGGGTGTGTATTTCGACGCCGAGTTCCGCCGCCGGGTGGTGGAGGAGCTGGTGGAGCACGAGGAGCGCCCGGTGGCGCCGTCGCTCGGGATCGACGCCGTGCCCGTGCTGGCGCACGCGGTGCGGGCGCGGCGGCAGGAGCTGGAGACGGCGCTGCTGTTGCTGGGGGTCTGGGCGGTCTTCCTGGGGATGACCGTCTCGGACTACGGCTGGCTGGGCGTCCTGCAGCCGACCTGGTTCACGCTCTACGCGGTGGTGTGCGCCGCGTCGTGGATGAGCCGGGCGGCGACCGGGCTGGGCACCTCCGTCTACACGCTGGACCGGGCGATGGTGCGTCAGGCCACCAGCGGGCGCATGAAGATGCTGCTGCCGTTCGGGCCGCGGCTGCTGACCCTGGGCTACTGGACGTTCGTGCTCTACGCGCTGGTGAACGGCGGCGACGCCTGGGCCGGGCTGGTCTTCCCGCTGCTGCTCGTGCTGCCGGTGTGGGTGCACCGCTCGCGGGTGGCCGCGGTGATGTGCAGGGAGCTGTCCCCGCTCGCCTATCCGCGACGGCCGCGCGCCGCGCTGCCGAGGCTCGACCGCTACCGGCGGATCGGGGCCGCGATCGACCGGGAGCAGCACGCGCCGCTCACCATCTACGACCCGTTCCGGCCCTTCATCGGCGCCGGGAAGCCGTACGAGCCGTGGTCGTTCGCGCTGGAGCTCAAGCGGGCGGCCACGGCCGGACCGGCGTCCGAGCCGCTGACCGGCCATGACGTGGTGAGCCTGATCAAGCCACGGCTGCAGGCGCTGCGGACCTCGGCCGCCGCCACCAGCCGCGACCGGCTGCGGGCGCTGGAGACCGAGGAGTTCGTCTATCTGCCGGTGGGGGCGCCCCGCTCGCACGTCGGCTACGAGCGGCAGGCCGTCTCGCGACACCTGCGCGACGCGGTGGACGAGGGCGGCGAGGCGCGGCGGCACTTCCTGCGGGTCCGGGTCGGGGCGTGGGACGAGCAGGTGGTGGTGTCCGTCCTGGTCCGGGTGCACACCCAGGGGGAGATGCTGGTGCTGGAGGTGGCGCCACACGTGCTGACCCCGGTGCGGCCCGAGTTCAAGGCGGCCGACGTGATCGCGGCGCGGGGCGAGGCCGATGTGCTGCGGGACGGGGTGCGGGCGCTGTTCGCCGCGCCGGGCGCCACCTTCGCGGCGGGGGTCTCGGCCGTCCGTACGGTGGTCTCGGAGTTCCGGGTCTGGCTGGCCGACCCGCGGCGGGCGCTGCCGGACGGGCCCGCCACCTCGGTGCGCGAGCTGGGCAGCACCAAGGAGGTGTCGCTCTTTCAGGAGATGGACGTCAGCCGCTATGTGAAGACGATTCAGGACCGGATCGCGAGCGGCGTGCGGGAGGCGCTGCGGGCCAAGGGCTATCAGACCGGCGAGTTCGAGCAGCAGATCATCAACGTCAGCGGCGGCGGTGTGTTCATCGGTTCCATGAGCGGCGGCGCGGTCGCCACCGGTGAGCGGGCCACCGCCAGGCACGGGGAGGGCGGACGCGGTGAGCGGAAGGGACGCTGAGGACGGGCCGGGCGGGCCGGACGGGGCGACGGCGGAGGAAGACCGTATGGGGCGTACGGGGGAGGAGCGCCCGGCGCCCTCGCCGGCGGGCGGCATCGTCATCGGCACCATGACGGGCGGCGCGGCCGCGGTCGGAGACCGGGCCACGGCCGAGTACCGCGCCGGGCGGGCCGGTCCGCCCCCGGCCGGTCGGCCCGCGACCGCGGTGCCGCCGGTCGTCCCGGGCGGGATCGGCGTCGGCGCGATGACGGGCGGGGCGGTCGCCGCCGGGCCCGGGGCGCGCGCCGTGCACGGCACGGAGGGGGCGACCGAGGTCCCGCCCGAGCTGCTCGCGGCCGTGCGCGCGCTGCGCGAGGAGCTGGCGCCGCTCGCCCCGTCGGCGCCGATGGACGAGGTGGCCGCCGCGCTCGCCGAGGTGGAGGAGGAGCTCGCCGACGGCGCCGGCGCGGCCGACCGCGAACGGCTGGGGCGGCTGCGCGGGCGACTGGAGGCGGCTGCCACGGCGGTCGGCGGGCTGGCCTCCGCGGTGGCGCTGGCGCAGGCCATCGGACAGTTCCTGGCCTGAGGCCGTGGGGCGATCGCGGGGTAACGGGGAGAGGGGTGCGTGGGGATGAGCTACTGGGACCCGGAGCGGCAGCAGTGGGTGCACGGCGACCTGCCGCCCCCGCCGCCGTACGCCCCCGGAGAGGTCGGGGTTTCGGAGGTGGCCGGCGATCCGGGCGGCACCGGCGGGCGCGACACCACGCGCGCCCTGGTGCTGGCCCTCGTGACGCTCGTGGTCTTCGCCGGGATCGGGGTCGGCATGTGGCTGCTGGTGCGCGACGACGACGAGGAGGACCGGAGCGGCCCGGGGCCGGTCGTGCCCTCGGCGACCGAGTCCGGTTGGCCGTCCACCACCCCGGAGACCACGTCACCGCCCACGTCGCCGCCGACGACGGACTGGTCGCTCCCCTCGACGGACTGGCCGACGCCGACGCCGACGACGGACGAGCCGACTCCGGGGTTGGGCGCCGAGCGCGAGACGCCGTCCGGCTACACGCGGGTCGAGGACCCGGCGGGCTTCACCGTCGATGTGCCGGTCGGCTGGCAGCGCACGTCCAGGTCCGACGGCGTCTTCTACACCTCGCCGGACGAGCGCCGGCTGCTGCAGATCTTCACCCTGGAGGATCCGGAGGGCACGCCGTACGAGTCCCTGGAGGCGACGGAGTCCCACCTCGCCCAGACGATGGCCGGCTCCGGCTACCGGCTCCACGGCCTGCGGCCGCTCGGCGCCGGCGACGCGGCGGAGCTCCAGTACGCGTACGACCACCCCAGGTTCGGCGCCCGTCGCGTCATCGACCGGGCGTTCACCGGGCCTGACGGGGTGCAGTACGCGGTGCTGGTGGCGGGGCCGACCTCGTCCTGGCCGGAGCAGGAGACGATCCAGGAGACGGCCCTGAACGCGTTCTGCCCTACGGGGCACTGCGGGTCATGAAGAGTGCGGGGACGCCGCCCAGGGGACACCCTGGGCGGCGCCCCCGGCTCTTGGAACGACTGCCCGCGACCGGCGGGATCTCGGCTCAGGAAGCCTTCTTGGCTTCCTGCTCGACCTGGGCCAGCTCCACCGTCTCGGCCGCCGACGGCTTCTTCGGGGTGAAGTCCTCGTCCCAGCCGGTGTACAGGATGGTGGCCTTGTCCTTGCCCTTCAGCTCGACCTTGAGCGGGTAGGGCTTGCCCTCGGCGGCGACGTACAGCGTCATGGGATCACCCTCGCTGTTCTTGCCCTCGATGGCGACGGCCTTCTTGCCGTCGACCTCGGCGGTCCCACCCTTGGTCCACTTCTTGTCCTGGGACTCGGTGGTGTCCTTCTGCATCCGCTTGATGTCGCACAGCCCGGCCATGGCCTTCATCGCCGGGTTGGTCGCGGTGTCGTGGATGTACTTGCCCTTGAACTTCTTCTCCACGACGTCACCACCCGTCGGAACCATGGCCTGGCCCATCATGCCGGTCGGCTTCATCCAGATGTCGTCGCCGATCTTGATCAGGCTGTAGCCGCCGGACTTGCCCGCGTCCATGGAGGAGTCGCAGTTGCCCGCCGTGTTCAGCGTGAACTCGGCCGTGGTCTTCTCGCCCTCGGACACGCCCTCGAGCTTGGCCTTCAGCGACGTCGCGGACTTCATCGCCTCGCGCGCCCTGTCGGCGACCTCGTTGGCCGAGAGCTTCTCGACGCCGGAGGCGCCGCCCTCGCCGCTGTCCTTGTCGTCGCCGCCGCAGCCGGTCACGGCGAGCGCCAGTGCCGCGCACGCGGCCACGGCCCAAGCCCGGTTCTTGCTCGTCATCAGGTGTACTTCGCCCTTTATCTCATGATCTTGCTTGACGGTAGGAACCTACCGGGGCACCTCCCAGCGGTAGCCGGGGGAGGGGCGGCGACGCATGACCGGGCCCCCATCCCTGCGGATGGGGGCCCGGTCATGTCGGCTTACTTACTTGGCGGCCTCGACCGCGGTGATCTCGACCGTCTCGGTGGCGGACGGCTTCTGCGGGGTGACCTTCTCGTCCCAGCCCGAGTACAGGATGGTGGCCTTCTCCTTGCCCTGCTGCTCGGCCTTGAGCGGGTAGGGCTTGCCCTCGGTGGCGATGTAGAGGGTCATCGGCTCACCGTCGTTGTCGGTGCCCTTGATGGCGATGGCCTTCTTGCCGTCGACCTCGGTGGCGTCACCCTTGGTCCACTTCTTGTCCTTGGAGTCGGTGGCCTCCTTCTGGATGGCCTTGATGTCGCAGGCCTCACCGATGTCCTTGAACTTCTCGTGGTCCGTGGTGCCGTGGACGTACTTGTCCTTGAACTTGCCGGCGCCCGACTCCAGCATCATCTGGGCCATCATGCCGGTCGGCTTGACCCAGGCCTCGTTGCCGATCTTGACCAGGCTGTAGCCGCCCATGGTGCCCATGGTCATGTCGGTCTGGCAGTTGCCCTCGGAGTCCATGGCCAGCTTGGCCGTGGTCTTCTGGCCCTCGCTGACGCCGTCGACCGTGGCGGTCATGGACTTCGCGGAGACCATCGCGTCCTTCGCCTTCTGGGCGATCTCGTTGGCCTCGAGCTTCTCCACGCCGTTGGCGCCGCTCTCGACGGAGGAGCCGCCGTTGGAGCCGCCCTTCGCGTCGTCCTTCTTGTCGTCGCCGCCACAGCCGGTCACGGCCAGCGCCAGCGCCGCGCAGGCGGCCACGGCCCAAACCCGGTTCTTGCTCGTCATCACGGGAGTATTCGCCCTTATCTGATCGTCTTGATTGCCTATGAGCGCCATACCCTAAGGCTCGGGTGGGCGTCTGGCGCCGCCGCCCACCCCGTCGATCAGGCGCCGCCCAGCTGCTCCTGCAGCTTGGCCATGTCGACCACCTGGTCCGCCGGCGGGGTCGTCGTCGGCACCGGCTTGTCCCAGTCGGTGAGCTCGATGGAGCCGGACTCGGTGCCCTTCTGCACGATCTTCAGCGGGTAGGGCTTGCCCTCCGCGGCGACGTAGAGGGTCATCGGGTCGCCGTCCGACGACTTGCCGTTGACGGGGATGACCTTGTTGCCGTCGACGGTGACGAGCGTGCCCTTGGTCATCTTGTCGTCGCTGTCGTCGGTGTCCAGCGACTGCTGGAAGCCGGCGAGGTCGCACACGTCCGTCATGTCCTTGAACATCTCGTCGGACGTGGAGCCGTGGACCCACTTGCCCTTGAAGAGCTCGGCGGCGGCCGCGCCGTCCGAGCCGGCCTGGGTCTTCCAGAAGGTCTCGTCCGGCTTCATCCAGACCTTGTCGCTGAGCTTGATGAGCTCGAAGGAGCCCTCGGTGCCCATCTCCATGGAGCCGGCGCAGTTGCCCGAGCCGTCGAGGGCGAGGTCCATCTTCTGCCGGGTGCCGGCGGAGGTGAGGTCCATCTTCATGCGGAGCGACTTCGCCGACTCCAGCTCGGTCTCCGCCTTCTTGGAGATCTCCTTGGCGGACAGCTTGGCGAGTTCCGAGCCGGCGTCCGAGCCCTTGTCCGGCTTGGTTCCGAGGATGCTCCCGTCCTTGTCGGACTTTCCGCCCTTGTCGGACTTGTCGCTGCCGCAGCCGGTGATGGCCAGCGCCAGCGCCGCACACGCGGCCACGGCCCAAGCCCGGTTCATCCTCGTCATCGCGCCCGCCCTGCCCTTTTCATCTTGTCGTGCCTTCTTACCTGCGCTTTACCTTACGAGCAGGGACGTGCGCAGATGCAGTCCGGTTCGCCTTTTGTGGTCACTATTCAGTGACGCCGGCCACTTTCGCCGAGCAATCAGGCATACATATGAACGTTTCGGTTAGGGGTCCCAGCTGCTGGCGTGGCCAGTGGGAAAACCTGGAAGACCGGAAGGCAGAAGAAACGTGTCGGCAGTCGAGACCATTCATGTGGACGGGGTGTGGCGGGGTGCCTCGTCCGGCGCTCAGCGGGAGGTCCTCGACCCCGCCGACGCCACCGTGCTGGCCGTCGTCGCCGAGGGCGGCGCCGAGGACACCGACGCGGCGGTGGCCGCCGCCCGGCGCGCCTTCGACGCCGGGCCCTGGCCGCGTACGCCCGTCGCCGAGCGCGCCGAGCTGCTGCGCCGCGTCGCCGGGCTGCTCCAGCGCGACCGGGAGGCGATCGCGCTCACCGAGAGCCGCGACACCGGCAAGACCCTCGAAGAGGGCCGCATCGACGTCGACGACGTCACCAACGCCTTCCGTTACTTCGCCGACCTCGTGGTCAACGAGGCGGGCGGACGCGTGGTGGACGCCGGCAGCCCCGATGTGCACAGCGTGGTCGTGTACGAGCCGGTGGGCGTCTGCGGCCTGATCACCCCCTGGAACTACCCCCTGCTCCAGGCGAGTTGGAAGATCGCTCCGGCGCTCGCGGCCGGCAACACCTTCGTCATCAAGCCCAGCGAGATCACCCCGCTCTCCACCGTCCATCTGCTGCGCCTGCTGGTGGAGGCCGGACTCCCGGCCGGCGTGGCCAACCTGGTCACCGGCGCCGGCGACCCGGTCGGCGCCCGGCTCGCCGACCACCCCGACGTGGACCTGGTCTCCTTCACCGGCGGCCTGGCCAGCGGCACCAAGGTGATGGCGGCCGCCGCCCCGAGTGTGAAGAAGGTGGCGCTGGAGCTGGGCGGCAAGAACCCCAACGTCGTCTTCGCCGACGCATGCGCCACCGCCGAGGGCTTCGACACCGCCGTGGACCAGGCGCTCAACGCCGCCTTCATCCACAGCGGCCAGGTCTGCTCGGCCGGCTCCCGGCTCATCGTCGAGGAGTCCGTGCGCGAGCGCTTCGTCGCCGAACTCGCCCGCCGCGCCGAGCGGATCACCCTCGGCCGCGGCACCGAGAGCGGCGTGGAGTGCGGCCCGCTGGTCTCCGCCCAGCAGCTGGCCAAGACCGCGGCGTATGTGGAGTCCGCGCTCGCCGAAGGCGCCCTGCTGCGCTGCGGCGGCGCCCGGCCCGAGCCCTCCGAGGCCGACCCCGAGCGGCCCGCCTCCGGGTACTTCTACCTGCCGACCGTGCTCGACGGCTGCCACCGCGGGATGCGGGTGGTGCGCGAGGAGACCTTCGGCCCGATCCTCACCGTGGAGACCTTCCGCACCGAGGACGAGGCCGTGGCGCTCGCCAACGACACCGAGTACGGGCTGGCCGGGGCCGTGTGGTCCGCGGACACCGCCCGCGCCCGACGGGTCGCCGGCCGGCTGCGGCACGGCACGGTCTGGATCAACGACTACCACCCCTACCTGCCGCAGGCGGAGTGGGGCGGCTTCGGCAAGTCCGGCGTCGGCCGCGAGCTGGGCCCCTCCGGCCTGGCCGAGTACCGCGAGGCCAAGCACGTCTACGAGAACCTCCGGCCGCGGCCGGTCCGCTGGTTCGCCGGCTGAGCGACCACCGCCCACCGACGCCGACCAGCCTGCGCAACAGAGGAGTACCCGAATGCCCCCCCAGCCCTCCCACGTCTACGACTACGTCGTCGTCGGCGGCGGCACCGCCGGCTCGGTGATCGCCTCCCGGCTCACCGAGGACCCGTCCGTCCGCGTCGCCGTCATCGAAGGCGGCCCCTCCGACGTCGACCGCCCCGAGGTGCTCACCCTGCGCCGCTGGCTCGGACTGCTCGGCGGCGAACTCGACTACGACTACCCGACGGTGGAACAGCCACGCGGCAACTCCCACATCAGACACAGCCGCGCCCGCGTCCTCGGCGGCTGCTCCTCGCACAACACCCTGATCTCCTTCAAGCCGCTCCCCGGCGACTGGGACGAGTGGGCCGAGGCCGGCGCCGAGGGCTGGGACGCGGCCTCCATGGACCCGTACTTCCACCGGCTGCGCAACAACATCGTCCCCGTGGACGAGAAGGACCGGAACGCCATCGCCCGCGACTTCGTCGAGGCGGCCCGGGTCGCCGCCGACGTGCCGCGCGTCGAGGGCTTCAACCAGCGGCCCTTCCACGAGGGCGTCGGCTTCTTCGACCTCGCGTACCACCCGGAGGACAACAAGCGCTCCTCCGCCTCCGTCGCCTACCTCCACCCCCACCTGGAGGCCGGCGACCGCCCCAACCTGACGCTGCTGCTGGAGACCTGGGCGCACCAGCTGGAGTTCGACGCCACGCTCCGCGCCACCGGTGTGCGGGTGCGCACCAAGGACGGCGAGGAGCTGCTGATCGAGGCCGAGCGCGAGGTGCTGGTCTGCGCCGGCGCCGTCGACACCCCGCGGCTGCTGCTGCACTCCGGCATCGGCCCCAGGGCCGACCTGGAGGCGCTGGGCATCCCCGTCCTGCACGACCTGCCGGGCGTCGGCGAGAACCTGCTGGACCACCCCGAGTCGGTGATCGTCTGGGAGACGAACGGGCCGATCCCGGAGAACTCCGCGATGGACTCCGACGCCGGGCTCTTCGTCCGTCGCGACCCCGAATCCCGCGGTCCGGACCTGATGTTCCACTTCTACCAGATCCCCTTCACCGACAACCCGGAGCGGCTCGGCTACCAGAAGCCCGAGCACGGTGTGTCGATGACCCCCAACATCCCCAAGCCGCGTAGCCGCGGCCGGCTCTACCTCACCAGCGCCGACCCGGCCGTCAAGCCCGCCCTCGACTTCCGCTACTTCACCGACGAGGACGACTACGACGCGAAGACGCTGGTCGACGGCATCCGCCTGGCCCGTGAGATCGCCCGCACCGAGCCGCTGGCCGGCTGGCTCAGGCGCGAGGTCTGCCCCGGCCCCGAGCTCACCACCGACGAGGAGCTCAGCGACTACGCGCGCAAGGTCGCGCACACGGTCTACCACCCGGCCGGCACCTGCAAGATGGGCGCGCCGACCGACGAACAGGCCGTCGTCGACCCGCAGTTGCGGGTGCGGGGGCTCTCCGGCATCCGGATCGCCGACGCGTCGGTCTTCCCGACCATGACCGCCGTCAACCCGATGATCGGTGTGCTGATGGTGGGGGAGAAGTGCGCGGAACTCATCGCGCGGGGGGAAGCGGCAGCGCCCGGGGCACCGGGGGCGATCGCACAGGGGGACAGCAAACAGACCCCGGGAGGTCATGCGTGATGAACGCCGTCGAGCCCGTCTTCTCCGTACGCAACCTGTGGAAGGTCTTCGGCCCCAAGGCCGACCGGATCCCCGGCAGTCCGGAGGCCGCGCTGTCCGCCGCCGAACTGCGCGAGCGCACCGGCTGCACCGCCGCCGTCCGGGACGTCTCCTTCGACGTCCGCAAGGGTGAGGTCTTCGTCGTCATGGGCCTCTCCGGCTCCGGCAAGTCCACCCTCGTCCGCTGCCTGACCCGCCTCATCGAGCCGACCTCCGGCCACCTCGCGATCGACGGCGAGGACGTACTGGCCATGGACCGGGCGCGCCTGCGCGAGCTGCGCCGACACCGCGCCGCCATGGTCTTCCAGCACTTCGGCCTGCTGCCGCACCGCACCGTGCTCGACAACGTCGCCTACGGGCTGGAGATCCAGGGCGTCGGCAAGGCCGAACGCCGCGAGCGGGCCGCGCGGATGGTGGAGAAGGTCGGCCTCGCCGGCCTGGAGCGGCGCCGCCCCGGCCAGCTCTCCGGCGGCCAGCAGCAGCGCGTCGGCCTGGCCCGCGCGCTCGCCGTCGACCCCGAGGTCCTCCTCTTCGACGAGCCGTTCAGCGCCCTGGACCCGCTGATCCGACGGGACATGCAGGAAGAGGTGGTCCGGCTCCACCGCGAGGAGGGCCGCACCATGGTCTTCATCACCCACGACCTCAGCGAGGCGCTGCGGCTCGGCGACCGGATCGCCCTGATGCGCGACGGCAGGGTCGTCCAGCTCGGCACCCCCGAGGAGATCGTCGGCTCCCCGGCCGACGACTACGTACGGGACTTCGTCCGCGACGTCCCCCGCGAGCAGGTGCTGACCGTGCGCGGCGCGCTGCGCCCGGCGATCGGCGACGAGGGCACCTCCGGCCCGGTCCTCACCCCCGACACCACCGTGTCGCGGGCGATCGAGGCGGTCGCCCGCAGCGGCTCCGCGGCCCGCGTGGTCGAGGACGGCCGCTGCCTCGGCGTGGTCGACCACCGGCGCCTGCTGGCGGTGGTCGCCGGGCTGAAGCCGGACGGCACGCCCGAGGCCGCGGCCGCCGAGGGAGTGGCGGCGGCATGAGCGCAGTGACCACCACCTCCGCGCCCGGCACCGGTAAGGCCAAGAGCAAGGCCGGCGCCGCGGGCGCCGCGGCCGCCACCGGTTCCGCCGGGCGGAAGACGGCCGACTCCGCGACCTCCTACGCCCACAGACGCGGCCTGCCGGCCGCCCTGGCCCGGCACCGCACCCTGGCCAAGCTGCTGACGCTGGCCGCCCTGGCCGCCCTGCTGGTGCCGCTGGCGCACGCCCGCTGGGCCAGCGGCAGCTGGCCGGAGGCGCTGACCGTTGACCTGGCCCAGCCGCTCGGCGACGCCAACACCTGGATCATCGACAACCGGGACAGCCACCCGGTCTTCCTCTACTTCTTCGGGCACATCAGCAACGGGATCATCATCTCGGTGCGCGCCGTCTACGTGACGCTCCTCGCCCTCGGCTGGGCCGGGGTCACCGCCGCCGCCACCCTGCTGTCCTGGCGCGTGGCCGGGGCGCGGGTGGCGGCCACCGCCGGGGTGTCGTTCGCCGTCTGCGGGCTGCTCGGCATGTGGGTGCCGACGATGCAGACGCTCGCCCTGATGGCGGTCGCGGTCACCGTGTCCGTGGTCATCGGCGCCCTGCTGGGCCTGGCCGCCGGGCTGTCCGACCGCACCGACCGCGCGCTGCGCCCCGTGCTCGACACCATGCAGGTGCTGCCGGCCTTCGCCTATCTGCTCCCGGTGGTGCTGGTCTTCGGCATCGGCGTGCCCGGCGCCGTGCTGGCCACCGTCATCTACGCGGCCCCGCCGATGGCCCGGCTCACCGCGCTGGGCCTGCGCGGCGCCGACGCCGGGGTGCTGGAGGCCGTCTCCTCGCTCGGCGCCACCGGCCGGCAGCGGCTGCTGTCCGCGCGGCTGCCGCTGGCCCGCCGCGAGCTGCTGCTGGGCCTCAACCAGACCATCATGATGGCGCTGTCGATGGCCGTCATCGCCTCGATGATCGGCGGCGGCGGCCTCGGCGACCGCGTCTACCAGGCGCTGTCCACCGTCGACGTCGGCAAGGCGCTGGCCGCCGGCATCCCGATCGTGCTGCTCGCCGTCGTCCTGGACCGCACCACCGCGGCCGCCGGCGAGCGCGCCGGCGCCGAGCGCGGCGGCCCGGCCTGGGCCCGCGGCTGGCGGGCCTGGACGGGAGTCGCGGCGCTCACGGCGGCCGCGGCGCTCGCGGCCCGTGCGCTTGGCTCCCTCACCTGGCCGGAGAGCTGGACCCTGGCCATCGCCGAACCCGTCAACGACGCCAAGGAGTGGATGGTGGACCACCTCTACTCCGGCGTGCCGGTCATCGGCGGCACCGCCGACTGGGCGGCCGCGTACGTGCGGTGGGTGCTGGACCCGCTGCGCGACGGCCTCCAGTGGCTGCCCTGGTGGGCGGTGCTGCTCGCGGTCGCCACCCTGGCCTGGCTGATCGGCACCTGGGGCACCGCCCTGACCGCCACCCTCGCCATGGCCGCGATCGGCGTGCTCGGCGTGTGGGAGCCGTCCATGGACACGCTCTCGCAGGTCCTGGCCGCGCTGGCGGTCACGCTGGTGCTGGGCTTCGCGATCGGCGTCGCCGCCGCGCGCAGCCCCCGGCTGGAGCGGTTGCTGCGCCCGGTGCTGGACGTGTGCCAGACCATGCCGCAGTTCGTCTACCTGATCCCGGTGGTCGCGCTCTTCGGCGTCGGCCGGGCCCCGGCCGCGGCCGCCGCCATCGTCTACGCGCTGCCCGCCGTCATCCGCATCACCACCCAGGGCCTGCGCCAGGTCGACCCGGCCGCCCTGGAGTCCGCCCGGTCCCTGGGCGCCACCCGCAACCAGCAGCTGTGGCAGGTCCAGCTGCCGCTGGCCCGCCCGGCCCTGCTGCTCGCCGTCAACCAGGCGGTCGTCCTGGTCCTCGCCGTCGTCATCATCGGCGGCCTGGTCGGCTCCGGGGCGCTCGGCTACGACGTCGTCTTCGGCCTCGCCCAGGGCGACCTGGCCACCGGCCTGGTCGCCGGCACCGCCATCGTCTGCCTCGGACTGATGCTGGACCGGGTGACGCAGCCGACCGCCCGCCGCGACCGGAAGGGAGCCTGACATGACCACTCGTACGAAGCTGGCCTCGGCGGCCGCGGCTGTCCTGGCGGTCACCCTCACCGGCTGCGGCGCGGCCGACATGACCCAGCAGACCTCGCCGTACGCCAACGTCGACGGGGCGAAGACGGTCACCCTGTCCGTCCAGTCCTGGGTCGGCGCGCAGGCCAACGTGGCCGTCGCCCAGTACCTGCTGGAGCACGAGCTGGACTACCGCGTCGACACCGTCCAGGTCGACGAGGTCCCCGCCTGGGACGCCCTCAGCCAGGGCCGGGTCGACGCCCTCCTGGAGGACTGGGGCCACCCCGAGCAGGAACAGCGCTACGTCGAGGACAAGAAGACCATCGCCCGCGGCGGCGACCTCGGCGTCACCGGCCACATCGGCTGGTACGTCCCCAAGTACTTCGCCGACGCCCACCCCGACGTCACCGACTGGAAGAACCTCAACAAGTACGCCGACGAGTTCCGCACCCCGGAGAGCGGCGGCAAGGGCCAGCTCCTCGATGGCTCCCCCTCCTACATCACCAACGACAAGGCCCTGGTGAACAACCTCGACCTGGACCTCCAGGTCGTCTTCGCCGGCTCCGAGGCCGCCCAGATCACCCAGATCAAGCAGTTCGCCAAGGAGAAGAAGCCCTTCCTCACCTACTGGTACGAACCCCAGTGGCTCTTCAACGAGGTCCCCATGGTCGAGGTGAAGCTGCCGAAGTACACCGACGCCTGCGCCGAGAAGGGCGCCGCCGACCCGAAGACCGTCGACTGCGCCTACCCCACCACCCCGCTGCAGAAGTACCTCAACGCCGACTTCGCGAAGGAGGGCGGCAAGGCGGCGGAGTTCCTGAAGAGGTTCCGCTGGACCAAGGAGATGCAGAACGAGGTGTCGGAGCTCATCGCTTCCAAGGGCCTCACTCCCGAGGAGGCGGCCGAGCGCTGGGTGAAGGACCACCGGGAGGTGTGGCGGGCGTGGCTCTGACATGAGCCGACGAGCGCCCCACCCGCGCTGAGAGCGAGGCCCCGGCGCAAGGGCTACTTCGGAAAGAGAGAGGTGTCGAGTTCGAAGCCGAAAGGTTCGGGCAGCGGCACCCGTTCCCCGAACGGAACGGTCTTCTCGTCCCGGAACCGGCCCTTGCCGTCGGGGTTCGCGTACACGGTCGTGCTCCCGCCGCCGTCATGCGGATCCACGAGCAGGTAGACGGGGACCTGCGAGTGGGCGTAGCCCCAGAGCTTGGAGGTGCGGTCGCGACGTGCCGTGGACGGTGAGGTGATCTCGCACGCGAGGAGTACGTCGTCGGCGGGAAGCTGCCACTCCTTGCGGTTGTCGGTCAGCGCGGCCGCCTCGCAGACGAGGAGATCGGGGATGAACCGCTCACCGGTCGCCGGGAGGACGACGGTTTCCGTGTTGGTGATCATCCACTCGTCCGGGGTCGCCTTGATGAGCATGCGCATCAGCCGGCCGAAGATCCAGTTGTGCTGACTCGTGGGCGTGGGTGAAATGACGATCTCCCCCCCGATGAGCTCCGCGCGCTGCCCCTCAGGCAGGTCAAGGTGCTCATAGGTGTGCATGAGCTCTTCCAGCGTCTGGTCGGGCAGCGGCGCCGTCATCACGAGACCTCCCATGTCCGAGCCCTTCCTCCGTGACTCCGAGCCGACGAGCCGTACCGCCGCCGTCGGAGCCTGTGACCATCATGGGCCCATGGCGCGGCCCACGACACGACGATCGCCCTCGCCTGTCACAACGACGGCGAGGGCGATCGGTTACGCCATGTGTTCGATGAGCGACATGGGGCAGGTCGTTCATGGTGCGGTGGTGCAGCCGCGATCCTTTGCCGCAGCGGTGGCGAACGCTTTTTCGTCCGCGACGGTGCCGGCCGTCCCGGTGTCCGGCTGGATGTCCTCCGTGAGCGCCTTGACCGCTGCCGCCTTCCCCGGGTTGTTCGTCTTGAGTACGCCCAGACCCTGTGGTCCCCCGTCGGACATGTGACCCGCCTTCCCCCGTGTCCCGGCCTTGATGATCAAGCCGGCGGCCACGCTAACTCGCCCGACTGGCACCGCAGATGAGACGAGGGCGGTCTTAACGGATCCTCTACGTCACGGCGTCGCTCACGCGTGGGTGCCCGGCTGGTAGGCGCCCGGCACCGAGCGGCAGGTGACGGCGATCCGGTTCCAGGAGTTGATGGCGATGATGAGGGAGATCAGCTGGGACAGCTCCTTCTCGTCGAAGTGCTCGGCCGCCCGCTGGAAGACCTCGTCCGGCACGAAGCCGTCGGTCAGCACCGTGACGGCCTCGGTCAGGGCGAGCGCCGCCTGCTCCTTCTCCGTGTAGTAACCCGGCGCCTCCTCCCACGCGTTGAGGAGGTAGATACGCGCCTCGCTCTCGCCGTTGTGCCGCGCGTCCTTGGTGTGCATGTCCAGGCAGAAGGCACAGTGGTTGATCTGCGAGGCTCGGATCTTCACCAGCTCGATCAGAACCGGGTCCAGGCCCTTGCGGGCGGCCATCTCCAGGCCGAGCATGGCCTTGTAGACCTCGGGGGCGTGCTGCGCGAGGTTGAGTCGGGGCTGGTGCGCGTGGGTGTTCTCCTGAGTGGTCATGCCTCCACGCTAAGCCGGGATCAACCCATGAGTATGGTCCAATTCCATGGAGGATTCCCGGGCCACTTTCGGCAGTGATCTGCACCTCGACCTGCCCGGCGCGCCGGGCTCCGGCGACCGCGGCCGAGGAGGGGCGGGGGTGCGCGCCGCGCTCACCTCGGCCCTGCGGGAGGCCGTCCGCGGCGGACGACTGTCCCCCGGCATCCGGCTGCCGTCCTCCCGTTCGCTCGCGGCCGACCTCGGCATCGCCCGCAACACCGTCGCCGACGCCTACGGGGACCTGGTCGCCGAGGGTTGGCTCACCGCCCGTCAGGGCTCCGGCACCCGCGTCGCGCAGCGCGTCATTCCGCCCGCGCCCGCCCCGCCGCGCTCTCCCGCGGTCCGGCTGAGCCCGCGCCCCGTCTACAACCTCCGGCCCGGCAGCCCGGACGTCTCCGCCTTCCCCCGCGCGGCCTGGCTCGCCGCCTCCCGCCGCGCCCTGACCCACGCCCCCAGCGACGCCTTCGGCCACGTCGACCAGCGCGGCCGCGCGGAGCTGCGCCAGGTGCTGGCCGGATACCTGGCGCGCGCCCGCGGGGTGCGGGCGGACCCCGAGCGCATCGTCGTCTTCTCGGGCTTCGTCCAGGGGCTCACCCTGCTCGGCCGGGTGCTCGCCGCGCGCGGGTCGAAGGAGGTGGCGGTCGAGTCGTACGGGCTGTACTTCCACCGCGACGTCTTCCCCCGCGTGGGGCTGCGCACCCGCCCGCTGACCGTGGACGAGCACGGCGCGCGCACCGGTGAGCTGACGACGGCACCCGAGCTGCGCCACGCACGGGCGGTGCTGCTCACCCCGGCGCACCAGTTCCCGACCGGAGTCTCGCTCCACCCCGACCGGCGGGCGGCGGTGGTCGACTGGGCGCGGTCGGTCGACGGGCTGGTCCTGGAGGACGACTACGACGGCGAGTTCCGCTACGACAGACAGTCGGTGGGCGCTCTTCAGGGTCTGGATCCGGAGCGGGTCGTCTACCTCGGCACCGCCAGCAAGAGCCTCGCCCCGGCGCTCCGGCTGGCCTGGATGGTGCTGCCCGACCGACTCGTGGACGAGGTGCTGGCGCTGAAGGCGACCGGCGAGTGGCCGCAGGGCGCGCTGGACCAGCTCACGCTCGCGGAGTTCATCGACTCGGGCGCGTACGACCGGCATGTGCGCGGCATGCGACTGCGCTACCGGCGCCGGCGCGACCAGCTCGTCGCCGCGCTCGCCGAACGCGCCCCGCACATCCGGGTCAGCGGCATCGCCGCCGGACTCCACGCCGTCCTCGAACTGCCCCCGGGCACCGAACGGTCCGTCATCCAGGGCGCCGCCTGGCACGGTCTGGCGCTGGAGGGCCTGGCGACCTTCCGCTACGGGGACGAGGGTGGCCGCGACGCCCTGGTCTTCGCCTATGGCACCCCGCCCGACCACGCCTTCGCGGGCGCGCTGGACGCGCTGTGCCGCGTGCTCTAGCGGCTCGCCCCACCGCGGCCCCGGCGCCGGCCGCGGCGGGCTCGCCCCGAGCCTTCCGGTCGGCCGCGGTCGCGCCTAGCCGGGGACGATCTCCCCGTCCCGGAGGTGGTAGCGGTGTGTCGGCGAACACCCGATCGACGGCGTGATCAGCAGGCTGACCGCGATGGGCTGCGGCGGGGCGCTCGCCGTGGAGAACTGGCACACCGCCTGCGACCCGGTCAGCGGGAACCAGAACCAGCCGTCGGCCGCGCCGACCGTCTCCTGGTCCCGGAGCCTCCAGCGGCCGTCGGCCTGGGTGTAGGTGGCCAGTCTCACCGTCGCCGCGTACGGGTCGGAGGCGGAGCGGACGGCGGTGAGGGTGACCTGGAGGTCCGTCCCGAGCGTGCTGGAGGCGATCTGCCGGGTCTGGGCCCGGGAGGGGGTGTCGCCGCGGTCCTGCGGGCCGACGGCGGTGGCCTGCGGCCCGACAGCCGCCATCGAGGCCAGGGCCAGGGCGCCGGCGGTCAGCGCGGTGTGCCGGATCCGGCGGGTGCTGGTCTTCATGCTGATCTCCTCAGGGGGAGCGCGTGGGGGACCCTGCTGTCGAAGAGACGCCCGAGTGTCTCCGACGGTTGTATGGAGATGGTCTGATATCACCCGTTTGGCGGAGTGACGATTTGCTCCACACTGTGCAGTTTTTCCACCGTGCGCGGGAGCTCAACGCTGTAGAGTGACGGTCGTGGCAGAGCGGACACCGGGGCCGGAGCGGCGCAAGGCCCCCAGCAGGCGGGAGCGACTCCGCGCGGAGACCTCGCGAGAGATCAAGACCATCGCGCTCAAGCTCATGGCCGAGGGCGGCCCGGACGCCATCACCCTGCGCGCCATCGCCCGCGAGATGGGCATGACGGCCGGCGCGATCTACGGCTACTACCCCACCCGCGACGACCTCGTCTCGACCCTCATCGCCGACGTCTACACCTCGCTGGTCCAGGCGGTCGAGTCCGCGCGCGACGCGCTGCCGCCGGACGACGCCGCGGGCCGACTGCTGGCCTGGGCGACGGCCTTCCGCGCCTGGTCGCTCGCCAACCCCGAGGGCTTCCGACTCATCTACGGCGACCCCGTCCCCGGCTACCAGCGGCCCGAGGGCGGCGCCGCCGCCGAGGCCGCGCACCGGGCCTGCCTCGGCCTCACCGGACTGGTCGCCGGCGCCTGGCCGCACGCCCGGTCCCGGCACGCCGACACCGACTTCGGCTGGGACGACTTCGACCCCGCCCTGGTCACCGTGGTCCGCGCCGCCCACCCCGAACTGCCCCCCGCCGCCGTCGCCCTGGCCCTCCGCGTGTGGGGCCGCATGCACGGCCTGGTCGCCCTGGAGGTCTACGGCCACCTCCGCCCCCAGACCCCCCGCACCGCCACCCTCTACGAGGCCGAACTCCGCGACCTCACCCACTCCCTGGGTCTGGCGACCTGACCCGCTCCCCGGCTCCGAGGGGGTGATCGAAGGGGCGGTGCGGCCCCTTCGATCCGTGCGAACGCGACCGTCGTCAGTCCCCGGCCGACAGAACCCCGCGCAACTGGGCCAGCCCCCAGTCCAGATCCTCCTTGCTGATCACCAGCGGTGGGGCGATGCGGATCGTGGAGCCGTGGGTGTCCTTCACCAGCACGCCGCGGTCCATGAGCTTCTCGGAGATCTCGCGACCGGTGCCGTGCGCCGGGTCGATGTCGATGCCGGCCCACAGACCGCGGCCGCGCACCTCGCGCACCGGGCCGCCGCCGGCCAACAGGCCGAGCTCGCTGTGAAGGTGGTCGCCCAGCTCGGTGGCCCGCTGCTGGAACTCACCGGTGCGCAGCATCGCGATGACCTCCAGGGCGACCGCGCAGGCGAGCGGGTTGCCGCCGAAGGTGGATCCGTGTTCGCCGGGGCGGTAGACGCCCAGCACCTCCGCGGAGGAGACCACCGCGGAGACCGGGACCACGCCGCCGCCCAGCGCCTTGCCCAGGACGTAGACGTCGGGCACCACACCCTCGTGCTCGCAGGCGAAGGTGGCCCCGGTGCGGCCGAGTCCGGACTGGATCTCGTCGGCGATGAAGAGCGTGCCGCGGGCCCGGGTCAGCTCCCGTACGCCGGCGAGGTAGCCCGGCGGCGGCACCAGCACGCCCGCCTCGCCCTGGATCGGCTCCAGCAGCACGGCCACCGTGTGCTCGTCGACGGCCGCGTCCAGCGCCGCCAGATCGCCGTACGGGACGATCTCGAAGCCGGGGGTGTACGGCCCGTAGTCCGCGCGGGCCTCGGGGTCGGTGGAGAAGCTGACGATGGTGGTGGTGCGGCCGTGGAAGTTGTTCTCGGCCACGACGATCTTCGCCTTGCCGTCCGGCACGCCCTTGACGCGGTAGCCCCACTTGCGCGCGGTCTTGACCGCCGTCTCGATGGCCTCCGCGCCGGTGTTCATGGGCAGCACCATCTCCATGCCGCACAGGTCGGCCAGTTCGGTGCAGAACTCCGCGAAGCGGTCGTGGTGGAACGCGCGCGAGGTGAGGGTGACCCGGTCCAGCTGGGCCTTGGCGGCGTCGAGCAGCCGGCGGTTGCGATGGCCGAAGTTCAGCGCCGAGTAGCCGGCGAGCATGTCGAGGTAGCGGCGGCCCTCGACGTCGGTCATCCACGCGCCCTCCGCGGACGCGACGACGACGGGCAGCGGGTGGTAGTTGTGCGCGCTGTGGGCCTCGGCGGCTGCGATCGCGCGTTCCATGGACGTCAACGTGTGCTCCGTTCGGTGTCGGGGCCGGTTGATGTCTCATTTCTATCGTCGCTCGGTTGAAATGCGAAGGGAACTTTCGGGGATGGCCGATCACCGCTTGTTGACCTTCGGGGGTAGCGGGGCGGCCGTCCACCGCCGACCGTGGCGCGATCCGTCCGCCGTAGACTGAAGCCGCGCGCCGTGACTGGCGAACGTGGAACCGACCACGAGGAAGCGGCGCGCGGCCTGACCCGTCACGAGGTGCCCGGCCCGCCCCCAGACTCCGTCCGGGGGTACCCCCGGACGCCCGAGGATCACGACCGCCACGAGGTGCCGCCCGCCTGGGCACCCCGGGAACACGACCGGAAACGCACACGCGAGCGCACGCCGCACCGATCGATCGACCCGGAGGACCGTCATGAGCCTGCCGCTGTCCCATCCCGCCCTGTCCGCCACGGATCCCGAACTCGCCGCCCTGGTGGGCGCGGAGGAGCAGTTGCAGGCGCGGACCCTGCGGCTGATCCCGAGCGAGAACTACGTCTCGACCGCGGTGCTGGAAGCCGCCGGGACCGTGCTCCAGAACAAGTACAGCGAGGGGTATTCCGGCCGCCGTTACTACGAGGGCCAGCAGGTCATCGACCAGGTCGAGACGCTCGCCGTGGAGCGCGCCAAGGCGCTCTTCGGCACCGGCCACGCCAATGTGCAGCCCTATTCCGGCTCGCCCGCCAACCTCGCCTGTTACCTGGCCTTCGCCCAGCCCGGCGAGACCGTGATGGGGATGTCGCTGCCGATGGGCGGCCATCTCACCCACGGCTGGGGGGTGTCCGCCACCGGCAAGTGGTTCCACGGCGTGCAGTACGGGGTGCGCAAGGACACCGGCGTCATCGACTTCGACGAGGTGCGGGAGCTGGCGCTCAAGGAGCGGCCCAAGCTGATCTTCTGCGGCGGCACCGCGGTCCCCCGCACCATCGACTTCGCCGCCTTCGGCGAGATCGCCCGCGAGGTGGACGCCGTCCTCGTCGCCGACATCGCGCACATCGCCGGCCTGATCGCGGGCGGCGCGCACCCCTCCCCGATGCCGCACGCCGATGTGATCTCCACGACCACCCACAAGACGCTGCGCGGGCCGCGCGGCGCGATGCTGCTGGCGCGCGAGCCCGAGCGGCTCGGAAAGGCCCTGGACAAGGCGGTCTTCCCCGGCCTCCAGGGCGGTCCGCACAACCAGACCACCGCCGCCATCGCCGTGGCCCTGCACGAGGCGGCGCAGCCCGCCTTCCGGGAGTACGCGCGGGCCGTGGTCCGCAACGCCGGGGCACTGGCCGAGGAACTGCTGGCGCGCGGCTACGACCTGGTCTCCGGCGGCACCGACAACCACCTCATCCTGATCGACCTGACCTCCAAGGACGTCGCGGGCAAGGTCGCGGCCAAGGCGCTGGACCGGGCCGGGATCGTGGTGAACTACAACACCGTGCCGTTCGACCCGCGCAAGCCCTTCGACCCCTCGGGCATCCGCATCGGCACCCCCTCGCTGACCTCCCGCGGTCTCACCGTGGAGCACATGCGCACGGTCGCCGAGTGGATCGACCGCGGGGTGACGGCCGCGAAGTCGGGCGACGAGGCGGCGCTGGCCGCGATCCGCGCCGAGGTCGCCGAGCTGATGGCCGCCTACCCGGCCCCGGGGCTCCCCACCGACTGAGCCCCCGGAGGCCGCCGTCCGGAGCCCGTCCGCGGCCCGTCGGCAGTCCGGCGAGGGCGCGGATCGGCAGCCGAACAGGGCGCCGATCGGGAGCCGATCACGAGCCGGTCGGGAGTCGATCCGACTCCTGACCGGCTCCGGCCAGCCGCCCGGCCGGTACCGGCCGTTCCGCGCGGGGTCGGTCCGAGCCGGCCGCGGCACCTGCGAGAATGGGTGCCATGGCCCTCGAACGCCCGCCCGTCGCCCACCACCGCCCTCAGGCGAACGGCTCCGCCATGCTGAGCCGCCCCCGTGCGCTCTCCGGCATCCAGCCCACCGCAGGCTCTTTCCACCTCGGGAACTACCTCGGTGCCGTCCGGCAGTACGTCGCGCTCCAGGAGTCCCACGACGCGTTCTACATGGTCGTGGACCTGCACGCGATCACCGTGCCGCAGGACCCGAAGGAGCTGCGCGCCAACACCCGCGTGGCCGCGGCCCAGCTGTTGGCCGCCGGTCTCGACCCGGAGCGCTGCACCCTGTTCATCCAGAGCCACGTGCCCGAGCACGCGCAGCTCGGCTGGCTGATGAACTGCCTGGCGGGCTTCGGCGAGGCGTCGCGCATGACGCAGTTCAAGGACAAGTCCGCGAAGCAGGGCGCCGACCGCACCACGGTCGGGCTGTTCACCTACCCGATCCTCCAGGTCGCCGACATCCTGCTCTACCAGGCCGACCACGTGCCGGTGGGCGAGGACCAGCGGCAGCACATCGAGCTGACCCGGGACCTGGCCGAGCGCTTCAACACCCGCTTCGGCGACACCTTCACGATCCCGAACCCGTACATCGTGAAGGAGACGGGCAAGATCTACGACCTCCAGGACCCGGCGATCAAGATGAGCAAGTCGGCGTCCACGCCGAAGGGCATCATCAACCTCCTGGACGAGCCGAAGGTCTCCGCCAAGAAGGTCAAGAGCGCGGTCACCGACACCGAGACGGAGATCCGTTTCGACGAGGAGGCCAAGCCCGGGGTCAGCAACCTGCTGACGATCTACGCGACCCTCACCGACACCACCATCGCCGACCTCGAGCGCAAGTACGAGGGCAAGGGGTACGGCGCGCTCAAGACCGACCTGGCCGACGTCCTGGTCGAGTGGGTGACGCCGTTCCGGGCCCGCACCCAGGAATATCTGGACGACCCCGAGACGCTGGACGGAGTCCTGGCCAAGGGCGCGGAGAAGGCGCGCGCCGTGGCCGGCGAGACGCTGGCGCTGGCGTACGACAGGATGGGATTCCTGCCGGCGAAGCACTGACCGCGCCCGCCAGCCGGGAAGGCCGGCAAAGCTACCGAAGCTACCGCACGGAGGTGTCCCGCGTCAGGGGTCCTTGGACCCTGGTGCGCGGGACCGACGGAAGTAGCCGCGAGGGCGGCACAGCCGCCACACTGGCACACGACTGGCATGCTGGACATGGCAGTGGCCGGGGCCCGGCAGGGCCAGGAGGGAGAACGCAGTGGGGACCGTAACGCTCGGCGTTTCGATCGCGGTCCCGGAGCCGTACGGCAGCTTCCTCCAGGAGCGGCGTGCCGGCTTCGGGGACCCGGCAGCCCTCGGCATTCCCACCCACGTCACCCTGCTGCCGCCGACCGAGGTCGACTCCGCCGCGCTGCCGGCGATCCAGGCCCACCTGGCCGAGGTGGCGGCCGCGAGCCTGGCCTTCCCGATGCGCCTGGAGGGCACCGACACCTTCCGTCCGCTCTCCCCGGTGGTCTTCGTCAAGATCGTCGAGGGCGCGGACGGGTGCGCGGCGCTCCAGGAGCGGGTCCGCGCGCTGCACGGGCCGTGCGCCCGTGAGCTCCAGTTCCCGTACCACCCGCATGTGACCGTGGCGCACGGCATCGACGAGGAGTCGATGGACCGGGCGCAGGCGGAGCTGAAGGACTTCGAGGCGTCCTGGTCCATCGACGGCTTCGCGCTGTACGAGCAGGGCGCGGACGGCGTGTGGCGCCTGGAGCGCGAGTTTCCGTTCGGGGCGGGGGCCGAGGGGCCGGCGACGCCGCCGGGAGTCCCCCGCCAGGTGAACCTGTCGCGTCCCCCCGCCCCGTCCCTCTAGCGGGCGGGGCGGGGGCCCGTCCGGGCCCCTGAGAGCCCATCGGGGTCGGCGCTCGCCCTTACGGGCTCCGTGGCCGGGCTCAGCCCGGGATGCGGCGGAAGACCGAGCGCGGCACATGCCGCAGGGCGGTCATCAGCGGTCGCAGCGCGGCCGGCGCCCAGACCGTGTGCGCACGGCGGCGCAGCCCCAGCTCGATGGCGGCGGCGACCGCCTCCGGGGTGCTGGCCAGCGGCGCGGCGGCGCGGCCGGCGGTCATCTTGGTGCGCACGAAGCCGGGGCGCACCACCATGACGTGGACCCCGCTGTCGTGCAGCGCGTCGCCCAGCCCCTGGGCGAAGGCGTCCAGGCCGGCCTTGCTGGATCCGTAGATGAAGTTGGCCCGGCGGGCCCGCTCGGCGGCCACGGAGGACAGCACCACGAGCGAGCCGTGCCCCTGGCGGCGCAGCGCCTGGGCGCAGACCAGCGCGGAGGAGACCCCGCCGGTGTAGTTGGTCTGGGCGACGCGGACCGCGGCGAGCGGGTCGTGCTCGTCGTGCTGCTGGTCGCCGAGGACGCCGAAGGCCAGCAGCACCATGTCGATGTCGCCCTCGGTGAAGACCTTGCCCAGGGTGGCCTCGTGCGACTCGTGGTCGAGGGCGTCGAAGGGGATCGTGCGGGCGTCCGTGTCGCCGATCCGCCGCAGCGCCTCGGCCGCCTCGTCCAGCGCGGCCGAGGGGCGGCCCGCCAGCCACACCGTGCGGGTGCGGCGGGAGATCAGCCGGCGTGCGGTGGCCAGGGCGATCTCGGAGGTGCCGCCGAGGATCAGCAGCGACTGCGGGGCGCCGAAGGCGTCTTTCATGGCGGGCTCCAGTTCGGGGGTGTTCGCGTTCGGGGGTCACAGCGCCAGTCGGCGGGCCAGGTCCGAGGTGAGGACCCCGTCCGGGTCGAGGGAGCGGCGCAGCGCGCGGAAGTCCGCGAGCCTGGGGTACATCGCGGCGAGCAGCTCGGGCCGCAGCCGCGCGTCCTTGGCCAGGTAGACCCGGCCGCCGGCCGTCGCCACCTGCTCGTCGAGCTCGTCGAGGAAGCGGCCCAGGCCCGGCAGGGTCGCCGGGAGGTCCAGCGCCAGGGTCCAGCCGGCGGTCGGGAAGGAGAGCCAGCCCGGGTCGCCGGCGCCGAAGCGCTTGAGGACGGCCAGGAAGGAGGGGCAACGGCGGCAGGCGATGGCCGCGACGATGCGGCGCAGCGTCTCCTCCTGCCCGTAGCCGACGACGAACTGGTACTGGACGAAGCCCCCCGGCCCGTAGATCCGGTTCCAGTGGGGCAGGCCGTCCAGCGGGTGGAAGAAGGCCGGGATGGTCTGGAGCGCGCCGGTGTGCAGTGCGGGCGCCTTGCGGTACCAGACCTCGTTGAAGAGGCCGACCGTGGTGCGGGTGAGCAGCCCGCCCGGCAGATGCCGGGGCGCGGCCGGCAGCCGCACCGGCCGGAACGCCAGCGGCCGCCCGGGGCGGCGGACGCGCGGCGGCAGCGCGTCCAGCGGGGCGTGGTCGCCCCGGGTGAGCACGGCGCGTCCGGTGGCGGCGCCGCGCGCCAGCAGGTCGATCCAGGCCACGGAGTAGCGGTAGCGGTGGTCGGTGGCGGCGAGCCGGGCCATCAGGTCGTCCAGGTCGGTCGCCCGCTCGGTGTCCACCGTCATCAGCGAGGTCTCCACCGGTAGCAGTCCGATGGTGGCGCGGAGCACCACGCCGGTGAGCCCCATGCCGCCGGCCGTGGCGTGGAACAGCTCGTCCTCGGGGGTGAGGGTGCGGGTGGTGCCGTCGGCGGTGAGGAGCTCCATGGCCCGTACGTGCCGGGTGAAGGAGCCCGAGACATGGTGGTTCTTGCCGTGGATGTCGGCGGCGATCGCGCCGCCCACCGTCACCTGGCGGGTGCCGGGGGAGACCGGCACGAACCAGCCCAGCGGCAGCAGCACCTCCATCAGCCGGTGCAGGCTCGTCCCCGCGTCGCACACCACCTCGCCGCGCTCGGCGTCGATCGAGCGGATCCGGTCCAGCCCGGTCATGTCCAGCACGGTGCCGCCCGCGTTCTGCGCCGCGTCGCCGTACGAGCGGCCGAGCCCGCGCGCGATCCCGCCGCGCCGTCCGGCCGCCTCGCGCACCGACCGGGCGACCTCCTCGTACGAGCGGGGGCGCACAACGTGCGCGGCGGCGGTGGGGGCGGTGCGGCCCCAGCCGGTGACCGCGGTGACAGGTGGCATGCCGGTGACCGTAGCGCCCGAAAGATGCTGTGTGTGGTGAAACGCACCTGTCTCGGCGAAAAGGGTGATAAACGGAGTGTCGGATAAGAATCTCGCGATGTCCCGGAGTCCGGCGGGGAGAGTCGAGGAGGACGCGTCCGTGACTCCGCGACGGAGAGGTGAGCCGGGTGTCACCCATCGCACCGCACGAGCCCGAGCGCCCGCCCCCGCCGGTGCCGCCGGCCGACGACCCCGAACCGAACCGGCAGCACCGCCCGCCCGAGGACGTTCCCCCGCGCGGCGGCCGGGACGGGGGCGCTCTGCCTGGCGGCGGCCTGCCTGGCGGTGGTCTGCCGGCGGGTGGTCTGCCTGGCGGCGGCCCGCTGGGGGGTGGGCTGGCCTGGGGCGACCTGCCTGAGGGGGGCTCGGGCGGTCCGTTCGTGGACGCCTCGGGCGGATCCGCTCTGCCCGGTGCCGGCCTGCCTGGTAGCGGCCCGAGGGGCCTGGCTTGGAGCGGCCTGCCGGAGGGTGGCTCGGCGGGGACTGGCCGGCGCGGGGGTGGCCTGTACGGGGGTGATCCGGCGGGGGGTGGTCCGCCTGCGGACGGCTCGCGCGGGGGCGGCCTGCGCGGCGGTGATCGACAGGAGGGTGATTCGTCCGGGGACGGCTCGCCCGGCAGCGGTCTGCCTGGCGGCCGCCGGCCAGGGGGTGGCGGCGGGCTGCCCGAGGGTGGTGCGGCCGGGGATGGAGTGCCCGGTGGGGATCCGTCCGGGAGCGGTCCGACCGGGCGTGGCCTCGCCGCGCGGCGTGCCGCGCTCCGGTGGCATGCCGTGGGCGGGGGCGCGCTGGCCGATCGGCGTCGGTGGGTCGATCGTCGGTTGCTGCTGGCGCTGCGGGACCGGGGCGCGGACCCGCGGGTGGCCGCGGCCGCCCGCGCGCTGTCCTGGGCCGGCGAGCACGCGGCGCTGTGGCTGGTCACCGGGGTGACGGGCGCCGCCCGGGCACACGCGGCCGGCGACGCCCGGCTGCGCGCCCGCCGGCTGCGCGGCACGGCGCTGGTGGCCGCCGCCCACCTGACGAGCATGGCGGTCAAGCGGGTGGTGCGCCGTCCCCGCCCCGACCTGCCCGGCCGCCCGCCGCTCGTCCGCACCGCCGCCGCGTACTCCTTCCCCAGCTCCCACGCGGCCTCCGCGACCGCGGCGGCGATCGCCTTCGCCCCGCTCCCCGGCACGGTCTCCGGCCGGCCCTCCGGGGCGCGGTGGCTCCCGGCCGTCGCGGCCGCCATGTGCGCCTCCCGTGTGGTCGCGGGGGTGCACTACCCCACCGACGTCGCCGCGGGCGCCCTCCTGGGCGCCCTGACCGTGCGGCTGGGTCGGACCCCGCGACCCCGGGGGACCCGGGATGTCCGCCCCCGAACGCCCGCGGTGGCCCGCGCGGCGGACCGGAGTCGACGGTCGGCCGTCCGGGGGCGGGGGGCCTCCGGCGCGTCGCGCGGGGTGGTGCGGCGTATGACGGGTCGGGGGAGGGGGCGTCATGGCTGATCGGGGGCGTGGGCGGGGCACGTTGTTGGAGGAGCCGCCGGAGCCGCCCTCCTCGCTCGGGGTGGACGCGGGGGTCGGGCGGCCGGGGCGGCTGCTGGGCCTGCTCCGGACCGCCCGCCCCCGCCAGTGGGTCAAGAACGTGCTGGTCGTGGCCGCGCCGGCGGCGGCCGGAGAGCTGATCTCGGCGCATGTGGCGCTCCGGCTCGCGCTGGTGTTCGCGCTGTTCACGGCCGCCGCGTCCGCCGTCTACCTGATCAATGACGCGCTGGACGCCGAGGCCGACCGGGCGCACCCCGAGAAGTGCCGCCGCCCGGTCGCCGCCGGTCAGGTGCCGGTGTCGCTGGCGTACGCCGTGGGCGGGGCGCTGGCGCTGGCGGTGCCCGTCGTCGCCTCCGTGACCTGCAACGCGGCCACGGCGGGGCTGCTGCTCGCGTACGTCGTCATGCAGTTGGCCTACTGCGTCTCGCTCAAGCACGTCCTCGTCGTGGACCTGGTCGTCGTCACCACCGGCTTCCTGATGCGCGCCATGGTGGGAGGGGTGGCGCTCGGCATCCCGCTCTCCCGCTGGTTCCTGATCACCACCGGCTTCGGCGCGCTGTTCATGGTGGCCGCCAAGCGCTACAGCGAGGCGCTGCTGATGGCTCGGAAGGTGTCCCCGGGCGGCCCCGGCGCCTCGCGGGCGCTGCTGCGCGAGTACACCACCGGCTATCTGCGCTTCGTATGGCAGCTCGCGGCCGGGGTCGCCGTCCTCGCGTACTGCCTGTGGGCGCTGGAGGCCGGCGCCGGCGCGGAGGACCTGCTGCCC
This sequence comes from Streptomyces sp. SAJ15, assembly GCF_007595705.1. Lineage (GTDB taxonomy): Bacteria > Actinomycetota > Actinomycetes > Streptomycetales > Streptomycetaceae > Streptomyces. Next base: position 132,286 of record NZ_NISY01000010.1, read on the forward strand.
TGGCGCCAGTTGTCCATGATCCCGTTCATTCTCGCGGTGCTGCGCTACGCGGTCTTCGCGGATCGCGGCACCGCCGGGGCCCCGGAGGACGTGGTGCTGCGCGACCGCCCGCTGGCCGTGATCGCGTTGGTGTGGCTGGGGCTGTACGGCCTGGCGGTGACCGGGCTATGACAGTGCCGCCACCGCCACCGCCACCGCCACCGTCATCTCTGCCGCCACCGCCGTCGTCCCTGCCGCCACCGCCGTCGGCGGCCCCGTCGGCACTGTCGTCGGCGCCTCCGACGCGGCCGAGGTCGTCGTTGGCGCGGGCGCGCGCCCTGCTGCCGGAGCTGGCGGGGTTCGCGGCCGCCGGGGCGGCGGCCTACGTGGTCGACGTGGTGCTCTTCGTCTGGTTGCGTGGGCCGGGTGGGCTGGGCCCGCTCCCGGCCAAGGCGCTGTCCTTCGTGGCGGCGTGCTCGGTGGCGTACGCCGGGAACGCGGCGGGCACCTACCGCCGGCGCGCCCCGGCCGGCGCCCGCGCCACCCGTCGGGCGGCGCGGTTCGCGGTCTTCTGCGGCATCAACGCGGCGGGCGCCGCGGTGCAACTGCTGTGCCTGGTGGTGTCCCACTACGCGCTGGGGCTGACCTCCGCCCGTGCGGACGCCGTGTCAGGGGCGGGCGTGGGCATGGCGCTCGCCACCTGTCTGCGCTTCTGGGGGACCCGGACGTTGGTCTTCCGGGTGCGCCCGGGGTCGAGCGAGGTCGGTCGCCGGGACACATGAACGCCGAAGTGGCGGTAAGGGGCTGACTCATGGACTGGCTGAAGAGAGTCCCCGGGATCGGCCCGGCCGTCACCCGGGTGACGCGCACCCACGCGTGGCGTTCGTACGAGGTCCTGGACCGGGTGCACTGGACCCGGCTGGCGGCCGCGATCACCTTCATCAGCTTCCTGGCGCTGTTCCCGCTGATCACCGTGGGCGCGGCGATCGGCGCGGCGGTGCTCAGCGAGGAGCGCATGCACCGGCTGGAGGCCGAGCTCGCCGAGCAGGTCCCCGGCATCTCGGGCCAACTGGACCTGAGCGGGCTGGTGGACAACGCCGCGACGGTCGGCATCGTCGCGGGCGCGCTGCTGCTGTTCGCCGGCATCAGCTGGGTGGGCTCGCTGCGCGAGTGCCTACGGGCCGTGTGGGAGCTGGACGAGGACGACGACAACCCCGTGCTGCGCAAGCTCAGGGACGCCGGCATCCTGGTCGGCCTCGGCGGGGTCGCCCTCGCCTCCTTTTCGGTGTCCGCCTTCACCGTCACCGCCGTCGACTGGTCCGCCGAACAGATGGGCGTCGACAAGGACGGCTGGGGCGCCTGGCTGCTCCGGCTGGCCGCGTTCGTGGCGGCGGTGGCCGCCGACTTCCTGATGATCCTCTACGTCCTCACCCTGCTCCCCGGCGTCCAGCCGCCCCGCCGCGACCTCCTCCAGGCCGCCCTCATCGGCGCCGTCGGCTTCGAGCTGCTCAAGCTGCTGCTCAGCGGCTATCTGCGCGGCGTCGCCGCCAAGAGCATGTACGGCGCCTTCGGCGTCCCCATCGCCCTCCTCCTTTGGATCAACTTCACGGCCAAGCTCACCCTCTACTGCGCGGCGTGGACCACGGTGCGACGCAGGTACGACGTACGGTGATAGAGGTGACGCAAGGGACGTCTCAAGCCTCGGGTGGTGCACATGAGCGACATCCTCACGCGATTCCTGGCCTCGCTGTCCGACGACAGCCGCGAGAAGGTGCTCCAGCAGTCCGCCGAGCGCCAGGAGGAGCTGGCGGAGAGCTGGGAGAACCGGGCGGAGGAGCAGGGCGAGGACATCCTCGACGAACTCGACCCGGCGTTGGCCGCCCACCAGGCGGCCGAGGAGATCGTCCGTGAGGCGCTGTGACGCCTCACGGACGATGAGCCGGGCGGGTCAGTCGCCCGCGCGGCGGAACGCGGCGTCGGTGCGGCCGCCGTTCACTTGGGCGCCTGCCGCCAGTCGTTGGGGTCGATGCGCTCGGTCCACACCATGCGTTCCTTGATGTCCCGGGCCGGCCCGTTCTCGTGGTTCAGCGCCTCCTGGCTCTTGCTGTAGCCGGGGAGGAACGACTCCATGTCGGTGTCGTTCTTCAGCTCGTACTGGACGACGATGGAGCCGTCGGGCTCCTGGCTCTTGACCGAGTAGTACACGTCATAGGAGCCGAGCAGCGACTCCGCCTCGTTGGTCTTGCCGCCCCACAGGTTGTCGACGCCCGAGAGGCCCGTCATGTCCTTGACGTACTTCAAGCCGAGTGCGGGCTTCGACAGCTCGGACAGCGAGTGCTTCACATGGCCCTCGCCCTCCCCCTTGTACCAGGCGGTGAGGGTGTCGTCCCGGATCTTCGCCATGCTCGGGCTCTGGCGCAGCTGCTCGATGAACTTGTCGTGCTGCGAGAAGTGCAGCACCTTCTCGCCGCTGCCGGTGACCCAGTCGCCCGCCAGGCCGCGCGGGGTCTGGTTGTTCGGAGACGGATAGGGGTCCAGCCCCTTCATGTCCCGCCCCAGCGCGTCATAGCGGTCGACGCTGATGTCGGCCGTGCTGTTGATGTCCGTGCGGAGCTTCTGCGTGTTGAACCACTCGTCGAGCCCGACGTTCTCCATCAGGGTGATCGACAGGTTCTGGTCGGCCTGGAACGCCACCCGGAGCAGGTCGCCCAGCTCGTCCGACGCGTCCTTGATCTTCTTGTTCAGTTCCTGGAGGGACTTCTCGTCCTTGGCCTTCTCGGAGGTCGTCACCTCCAGCGTCCCGTCGTCCTTCTCCTTGACGGTCAGCCCCTGAGTGGCGAATCGTTTCACCGCCTCGTTGAGGTTCTTCTGGGCGGCCTTGAGCTCACCGACCCCGTCCACCATGGCCTTCTTGACCGCCTCGACCACCTTGGCGGCCGCCGTGATCTGCCGCTGGATGTCGTCGATCTGCGCCCAGGCGTACGGGGCGGCCGCGCCCTCCCAGTACCCCTTGTCCTTCAGCGGCTTGAGCACGTCGTCGCGGACGTCGTCGTCCAGGTCCTTGATCCCGTCGTACACCTCCTGCCACTTGGTGGCGAGGGTGTCCAGCGGGCCGAAGTCCGCTTCCCGGAAGTGGGTGTAGAAGCTGTCCTTCGACATCAGCGGCTCCAGCGCTCGTCGAGGAAGGGGGACTGCGGCTGTTGTATCAGCGGCGGGTTCTGGTACTGCGGCAGCAGCGGGCTGTACGGCTGCTTGAGGCGGTTGAACACGTCCTTGGTGCTCTGGTTCCGCTGGTGGTAGCTGTTGGCCGCCGCGATCAGACTCTCGGAGATGTAGGCGAGCCAGGCGGTCACCGTGCCCGCCTGGCGCTCCCAGTTCTTGTTGGAGGCCGTCAGCGCGGAGGCGATCTGGAGGCCCTCCACGGCCCGGGCGGCCTTCTTCGTCGGCTCCTCCAGCGCGGCCGCCTGCTTGCTGAGCTTGTCGAACACCCCGTCAGCCTTGAGCGCGGCGCCCCGGAGCACCCCTTCCTCGATCTTGAGGTTGGGTGCCACCGGGCCGTGGACGCCCGGCGGCAGGCTACGCGGGGGCGGCGGCGGGGCGCCGGGCAGGTAGGCGTTCGGCTGGTACGGCTGCGCCGCGCCCGGCGCCGGCACCGACCACTCGTTCAGGGTCGGCTTGCGCTCGGGCGGCAGCGGCAGCCCACCGTAGCCGATCGGGTTGTCCGGCTTGGGCAGGTCGTCGCTGGTCCGTGGATTGTCGGTGCTCACGCGTGTCGTCCCCCGTGTGCTCTGTGGATCCCTGGCGGATCTTCAACGCCCCGAGGTTAGTCCAGGCCCGACCCGCGTCTCCAACCTCAGCCGCGCCGCGGCCAGCGCCGCCGCACCCCGTAGGCGACCGCGCCCAGGGCCACCAGGGAGCCGCCCGCGATGCCGGCCGCCGTCCACTTGCCGGAGGAGCCGGAGCCGGTCGCGGCGACCGAGGCCTGGGCGGGCTTGCTGCCGCCGGGGTGCTTGGCGGTGGCCAGGCCCTCGGGGCCGGGGGCGACGAGGGTGCCCACCGGCTCGACCTTGCCGGACGCCTTGAACCCCCAGTCGAACAGGCGGGCGGTCTCCCGGTAGACCTCGTTGTGCTCCTTCTTCCGCGGGTTCATCACGGTGACGAGGAGGACGCGGTCGCCGCGCTGGGCGACCCCGGTGAAGGTGGTGCCGGCGTTGGTGGTGGAGCCGTTCTTGACGCCGGCGATGCCCTGGTAGGGCTTCATGTCGTAGTCGCCGGTCAGCAGGCGATTGGTGTTCTGTATCTCGAAGGAGTCGCGGATCGGCTTCCCGGCCTTGTCCTTCTTGACCTTCTTGGTCTTCTCGTCCTTCTTGAACTCGCCGGGGAACTTCGCCGTCGCCGTCCCGCAGTACTCCCGGAAGTCCGCCTTCTGCAGGCCCGAGCGGGCGAACAGCGTCAGGTCGTAGGCGCTGCTGAGCTGCCCCTTCTCGTCGTAGCCGTCGGGGCTGACGACATGGGTGTCGAGGGCGTTGAGCTCCTTGGCGTGGGCCTGCATGTCGCGGATGGTCTTCTGCTTGCCGCCGTTCATGGCGGACAGGACGTGCACGGCGTCGTTGCCGGACTTCAGGAAGACGCCCAGCCACAGGTCGTGCACCGAGTAGGTGTAGTGCTCCTTGATCCCGACCATGCTGCTGCCCTCGCCTATGCCCTCCAGGTCGGACAGCGCCACCTTGTGGGTCTTGTCCTTGGGGAGCCGGGGCAGGACGGTGTCGGCGAAGAGCATCTTCAGGGTGGAGGCCGGGGCCAGCCGCCAGTGGGCGTTGTGGGCGGCCAGGACCTCGCCCGACTCGGCGTCCGCGACCAGCCAGGAGCGACCGGTGAGGCCCTTGGGCAGGGCCGGGGCGCCCGGCTTGAGGGCGACCTGGGTGCCGGGCCGGCCCAGCCGCTCGCCGCCCACCGTGGACGTCTTGGCCGGGGGCTTCGGCTCCGGCGTCCTGGTGTTCCGGGAACCCCCGGGGCCCTCGTCGGCGTGGGCGGGGGCGGCGGCCAGCAGCACGGAGCCGGTGAGCGTCAGGGCCGCGGCGGCGGCGCGGGCCGAGGCGACCCGGCGGGGGGTGGGGGAAGTCATGGACACGCAGGTGAACGTATCGTTCGCGCTCCGTGAGCCGGACGGCGGCTCCGGGTTGTCCGACCCCCGCGCGGGCGCGCCCCGCCGGACGCCCATACTGGAAGCCATGAAGCTCAGCCGCCCCGTCTCCTGGTTCCTGCTGTCCTTCGGGGCGTGGAGCTGGGTCATCTGGTTCACCTTCGTGAAGAATCTCTGGAAGGACGGCAGCGGGCTCGCGTTCGACGACGCCGGCGATCCCACCGCGTACTTCTGGGTGCATCTGCTGCTCGCGATCACCTCGTTTCTCTTGGGGACGGGCATCGGAGTGATCGGGTTCCGTGGGCTGCGCGCCCTACGACGCAGTGACGCCGCCGCCTAAGGCGTCCTAGGGAGGTCCCGCGTGGTCGCGGTCTATGTCCTGGTGGCGCTCACCGTGCTCGGCCTGCTGGCCGGGGTGCACTGGTACCTGTGGCGACGGCTCATCCGCGATACGACGGCGCCCGGAGGCCGCGTACGCCGCGCCGGCACCGTGGCGGCCTTCCTGCTCCCGTCGATCACCGTCGCCGCCCTGGTCGGCGGCCGCGCCGGCGTCCCGTTCACGATCGAGCGGGTGCTCGCCTGGCCCGGCTATCTGTGGCTGGCGCTGGTCCTGTATCTGACCCTCGGCCTGCTGGTCGGCGAGGCCGTGCGGCCGCTGCTACGACTCCTGCTGGAGTACCGGGACCGCCGGCACGGCCGGGATCGGGACCGTCGGGGCGCCGTCGCGCCGGCCGGGGCCGAGACCCCGGTTCGCGGGGACGGCCCGGGCGGTGCCGTGGACCGGGTGGCGGGCCGGACGGAGACGCCGGGGCGCGCGCCGGCCCCGGTCCGCGCGGAGACCGCCCCCGCGGTCGAGAGGACCGACGCCGGCGCCCCCGTCCGTACGGAGATCGCTCCCGCGGCGGAGAGGACCGACGCCGACGCCGACGCTCTCGACGGGCCGGCTCCGGCCGAGCCGGAGCCGGCCGCCGGGAGCCCCGCGGTCGGGTCCTCCCGCCGGCTCTTCGTCGCCCGCACCGTCGCCGTCGGCGCCGCCGCGGCGGCCACGGGCACCGTCGGGTACGGCACGTACAACGTGCTGCGCGGCCCACGGATCAAGCGGGTCACCGTGCCGCTGGCGAAGCTGCCGCGGGCCGCGCACGGGTTCCGGATCGCCGTGGTCAGCGACATCCACCTGGGCCCGATCCTGGGCCGCGCCCACGCGCAGCGGGTGGTCGACACCGTCAACCGCACCGACCCGGACCTGATCGCCGTCGTCGGCGACCTGGTCGACGGCCGCGTGTCGGAGCTCGGCCGGGCCGCCGAGCCGCTGCGCGGGCTCACCGCCCGCCACGGGGCGTACTTCGTCACCGGCAACCACGAGTACTTCTCGGGCGCCGCGCCCTGGCTGGACCACGTCCGCGAGCTGGGGCTGCACCCGCTGGAGAACGCCCGGGTGGAGCTCCCCGCCTTCGACCTCGCGGGGGTCAACGACCCCGCCGGCGAGAGGGAGGGCGAGGGCCCCGACTTCGGGAAGGCGCTGGGCGACCGGGACCCGGCCCGTGCCTCCGTGCTCCTCGCCCACCAGCCGGTGGTGATCCACGACGCCGTCGACCACGGCGTGGACCTCCAACTGTCCGGCCACACCCACGGCGGCCAGATGTGGCCCGGCAACCTCGTCGCCGCCCTCGCCAACCCCACCCTGGCCGGCCTGGAGCGCTACGGCGACACCCAGCTCTACGTCAGCCGCGGCGCGGGCGCCTGGGGCCCGCCGGTGCGGGTGGGCGCGCCGCCGGACGTCACGGTCGTCCAGCTCGCGGCCCGGAGCGCCTGAGCCCTACCGGCCTCAGCCGGGGTGCCTCGCGGTCAGCACCACGTAGCCGAGGTCGAGCGCCGCGCCGATCCGCTTGAACTCCGCGACATGCCCGTCGAACTGGTCGCTCTTGACGCCGAAGGCCGCCGCGAAGGCGTCCGGTTTGGCCAGCGCGGCGGCTTCCATCGCCTGATGGGACGGGCCGATGATGTCGTCGCCCAAGTCGGCCAGCTCCTCCAGGCGCAGCCCCGCCTCGCTGATCAGCCGTGGGTACTCCGCCAGCTCGATGTGGTCCGGGATCGCGAACATCGAGGCGGCGCGCTCGTAGGCCGCGCGCTCCTGTGCCGCGATCGGCTCCCGCAGCACGATGTCCATCACCGCGAGCCGCCCACCGGGGCGCAGCACGCGCGCGATCTCACCCAGCGCCTGCGCCGGGCTGTGCAGGTGGAACAGGCACTCCACCACCCACACCGCGTCGAACGAGGCGTCGGGGAAGGGCAGCTCCATGGCGTCGGCGCGCTGGAAGCGCACCCGGTCGGCGACCCCCTCGCGCTCGGCGCGCGCCGTCGCCCGCTCGACCTGCACGGGGCTGATGGTGACGCCGACGACCTCCTTGACCGGCGTGGACAGGGCCAGCCGCACGGCCGGCTTCCCGGAGTCGCAGCCCACGTTCAGGACCCGGCGGCCGCCGACCTCGCCGAGCTTGTGGATGAGGAGGTCGGCCAGCCGGGCGGCGGCCACCTCCACCGAGCTCCCGTCGTGCGGCGCCGGCCAGTAGCCGAAGTGCAGGTTCCCCTCCGACGCCTCGTCGAGGACGTCGGTGAGCCGGTCGTAGTGGTCCGCCACGTGGTCGGGGGTGATGTTCCGCGGCGTGTCGGTCATGGCTAACCCCTCCATGTCGTCGTGCCCCTGCGAACGGCTGCTGCCGCCGCCGACGCCCCACCGTAGGGACCCGGGGCCGATCGGAGACCCCCCCTAGAGGCTCTGGTTTTCCGGCGTGCTGCTCTGGCCAACGGTTCGGCTCCGGCCCGCGGTTCGGCTCCCCCGCCCGTACGGGTCAGGCGTCGTCCAGGTCAGGCGTCGACCGAGTGAGCGGCGCCCGCCCCCACCGACCGCCGGACGAGGCGCGCCGCGCCGACGGCGCCCATGGTGTCCAAGTTGCGGCGGATACGCGCGAGTTGGTGGCGGGCCGGGCATGCGTGTGGTTGGGTGCTGAGCACCAGGGCGGGCGCGTGGGACACCCGCACGCCCGAGTGGTGGGGGGCCTAAGGGGGCGCGGGGAGTGCGCAAGGTCGGAACGCGTGTCGTGATCGTCGCCGTGCTGCTGGCCCTCGCCGGGGCCGGGGGATATCGCCTGATGTCCGCCTCGGACGGCGAGGAGAAGGCGATCCGAGTGGGCACCACGGACAACGTCACCGCGCTCGATCCGGCGGGCGCCTACGACGGCGGCTCATGGGCGATGTTCAGCAACCTCTACCAGTCGCTGCTGACCTTCACCCCCGGCTCCAGCCGGCCGGAGCCGGACGCGGCCCGCGACTGCGCGTTCCAGGGCGGCGAACTGACCCGGTACGTGTGTCTGTTACGGCCCGGGCTGCGGTTCTCCAGCGGCCGCGCCGTGACCGCCGAGGACGTGAAGTTCTCCTTCGACCGCGTTCGGGCCATCGGCGACGGGAAGGGCCCCGGCACGCTGCTGGACACCCTGAAGCGGGTCCGCGCGGAGGGCTCGGACAAGGTGGTCTTCGAGCTGCGCTCCCCGGACGCCACCTTCCCGTTCAAGATCGCGACCGGTGCCGGTTCGATCGTGGACCGGCATGACTACCCGGCCGACAGGCTCCGCACCGGCACCCGGGTGACCGGCTCTGGCCCCTATCTGCTGGACCGCTATGTGAAGGGCGACCGGGCCGAGCTGCGGCCCAATCCGGACTACCAGGGGGCGGTCGACACCGGCGCCCCGGTCACCGTGCGCTACTTCACCACCGCCGAGGAGCTCAGCGCCGCCTGGGAGCGGCGTCAGGTGGACGTGGTCGGCAAGGACATGCCGCCCCGAGAGCTGGCGGACCTCAACCCCGCCGACCCGAAGATCAAGTACATGGAGTCCACCGGCGCCACCACCCGCAACCTGGTCTTCGACCTGCGGGGTGACTCCCCGATGCGGGAGCCGGCGGTGCGCCGGGCCGTCGCGGCCGTCGTCGACCGGGAGGCGATCGCCCGCGATGTGCACGCGCGCACCGTCGACCCGCTGTACTCCCTCATCCCGCAGGGGATGAACGGCCACACCACCCCGTACTACGACACCTATCCCCGGCCCGATCCCGGACGCGCGGAGCGCCTGCTGCGCGAGGCCGGGATCGTCGCCCCGGTCCGCTTCTCGCTGGGCTTCGCGCGCGGCGACACCACCGAGCGGGAGGCGGTGACGGTGCGGCGGCAACTGGAGGCGACCGGGCTGTTCAAGGTGTCCCTGGAGCGGCGGGAGTGGGAGGCGTTCCAGGAGGACTTCGCCCGGGGGCGCTTCGACGCCTTCCTGATCAGCTGGATCGCCGACTTCCCCGACCCGGACACCTTCACCACCCCGCTCGTCGGCCCCGAGTCCGCCTTCCACAACGGCTATCGGGAGGCCCGGGTGAACAGGCTCATCCGGGCCACCCAGTTCGAGTCCGAGCGCTCCCGCACCGTGGTGGACTTCCGCACCATCCAGCGGATCGTCGCCGACGACGTGCCGATGGTCCCGCTGTGGCAGAAGAAGGACACGGTGCTGTCCACCAACTCCATCGCCGGCACCCAGTACCTGGCCGACGCCACCGGAATGTGGCGGCTGTGGAAGCTGCGACGGATCTGAGCGGGGTGGCCGAGGTCTCGGGCCGTCGTGATGGCGATCCGGGCGGTACCGGGCGGTCGGCGCCGCCGCGGTCCGGGATGCCGTGCTCCCGGTTCAGAGCCCGTGGCGGCGCAGGAAGTCCTCGATCAGCCGCTGCCAGGCCGCCGGCCGCTCCGCCATCACCACATGCCCGGTGGGGATCTCCACGTACTCCGCCCCGGCGATGCCGTCCGCCAGTCGGCGGGACTGGGCGGGCGAGACCAGGGCGTCGCCGGTGGGGCAGATCACCAGCGTGGGCGCGGTGATCCGGGACAGGTCGGCGCTGACGTCGGCCGTCGCGACGGCCCCGGCCTGGTCGGGGGTGCCGGCCGGCACGCTCTCCCTGACCAGCCGGTAGAACTGCTCGACCTGGTCGCTCGGCAGCCCGTTGAAGAACTCCTCGCTGAAGCCGGTCAGCGCGGTGAAGCGGGCGAAGGAGTCCAGGTCCCCCTTCTCCAGCAGCCGTCGCCACACCTCCACGGTGGCCAGCAGCCGGTTGTCGGGCTTGACTATCCCGGCGGTGAGCACGAGGCCGGTGACACGCTCCGGGTGGCGGGCGGCGATCCGCACCGAGACCAGCGTGCCCAGGGAGTAGCCGATCAGGGTGAAGGTCCGCGCCCCGGCGGCGTCGGCGGCGGCCAGCACCGCGTCGGCGAGCCCGTCGATGGTGAGCGGCTCGGTCGCGCGCGGGGTGGCGCCGGAGCCGGGGTAGTCCGGGGCGATGACGGTGTGGTCCTTGGCCAGCCCCGGGAGGAGCGGCGAGTAGTTGGCCTCGGCGCTGCCGCTGGCGCCGTGGGCGAGGAGCAGGGCGGGGCCGGAGCCGAGGACGGTGGTCGCGAGTGCGGTGGGCTGCGTAGTCATGATCGACAGCCTGCCACCTGACATGGATGTCAAGGTCAAGTCCGCGCCAGCGGCGCACCGTGGCACGCGGAGCGGCTCGTTCGCCCCCTTGTGCCCGAAAACCGAAGGAGCGGAGGGTGTTGCTGGGGAGAAGGGGGCACCTATGGGGGAGACACCGGTCCTCAGACGCGTCGCGTTCCAACTACCGCGACATCCCGCGTCGATCGCCACGGCCCGGCACCGGATCCGTGAGCAGCTGGTCGCGTGGAGCCGTGAGGCGTGGCTGGTGGAAGACGCGGTCCTGGTGGTCTCGGAGCTGACGACCAACACGGTCCGGCACGGGCATGTCCTGGAGCGGGAGTTCGAGGTCGCGGTCACGATGATGGCCGACGGCTCCTGTGTGGTGGAGGTCGCCGACGGGGGCAGCCGCTACGACCCCGTCCCGCCGTCCGCCCAACCGCCCCCCGAGGCCGAGTCCGGCCGCGGACTGCGCCTCGTCGACTCCCTCGCCGAGTCCTGGGGCGTGTGGAACCGCGGCCGCTTCGGCAAGACGGTCTGGGCGCTGCTGCGTCCGGCCGGTGACGCCGGCGGCTGACCCCGCCGCCCGGGTGGGCGGCAGCGCCGCGGTCCGCAGCCCCGACAGGCGGTCGTGCGGGGCGAGTCCCGCCGCGTGCCGGAGCGTCACCAGCGCGTACGCCGTGACCGTGGCGACGGCCAGCAGCACGGCGAGGGTCTGCGTCGGGTACCCGGCGGCGGTGTAGAGCGTCTCCCGTCCGCCCGCGTGCCGGGCGACGGAGACGGTCGAGGCGACGGACGCCGGGCTCGGATCGTAGAAGAGCACCGTCAGGGCGGTGAGCAGGAGCGTCGACAGCGGCAGCGCGGGGACGGCCAGGACCGCGGCGCGCACGCACAGCCGTCCCGGCGTGGGGCGCGAGGCGCCGTCCGCGCCGACCAGGCGCAGCCGCAGCAGCCGCTTCCCCGGAGTGGCCCCCGTGAGCCACGGCAGCAGCACCCACCACACGGCGCCCACCGCCGCCGTGGTCCGGGTGGCCGCGGCGAGGTCGAGCGGGCCGCCGAGGAGCCGCGCCGTGGCCAGGCCGGCCGTCGTCAACGCCGTGACCGCGGACAGATCGACGACGAGCGCCGTCAGTCGACGCCCGAACGGGACCGGGCGACGGGCCCGGGCCCGCTCGTCCAGCGCCTCCAGCGGCGGGAGGGCGCGGGCGAGCGGGGCGGCCGCCAGCCAGCCGAGGACCGCGCCGGTGGTGTTGGTCAGCAGGTCGTCGACGTCGAAGAGCCGGTACGGGCAGGGGTACAGCCCCCACACCCCGGTCCACTGGGTCAGCTCGAAGAACAACGCCGCCGAGGCCCCGATCAGCGCGGTGCCGGCGAGGCCGCGGCGGACGTGGTAGCGCAGGAAGACGCCCAGCGGCAGCAGCAGCGCCAGGTTGAACAGGGCCCCGGCGACCGCCGGGTTGCTCAGCGCCAACGCGTCCAGGGTGACCTTGTGTCCGGCCTCCTTCCAGATGTCGCCGAAGGTGTTGCCGGGCACCAGCTGGGGGTGGGCGACCGCGGCGTAGGCGGCGCAGATGTCCACCGATCGCCTGGGGAGCGGCACGATCGTCAGACACAGAGCGGTGAGCGCGTAGTACAGGAAGCCGAAGAGCGACAGCGCGCGCCACTGCGAGAGCACCCCGTGCCGCCGGTAGAGGACGACGGCCGTCGGCAGCAGCAGGACCAGTGCCAGCAGGGGGAAGAGCGCGGAGGCGGTCTTGATCGGAAGGAGGTACGCGGTCGCCATGGCGCGACTATACGCCATGTGTATACATGCGGTGTATAGCTGGAGGAGGGAAGGCCGTGCCCCCGCGGGGGAGAGGGCATGGGAAGGCCCCGTGTCCGGTGGGGACACGGGGCCTTTCCGAAACCGCGGCCGGGGTGACCGGCCGGCAGGTCAGATGCGTCGCGTGATCAGCGCGCGCTTCACTTCCTGGATGGCCTTGGTGACCTCGATGCCGCGCGGGCAGGCGTCCGTGCAGTTGAAGGTCGTGCGGCAGCGCCAGACGCCGTTGTTGTCGTTGAGGATCTCCAGCCGCTGCTCACCGGCCTCGTCGCGCGAGTCGAAGATGAAGCGGTGCGCGTTGACGATCGCCGCCGGGCCGAAGTACTGGCCGTCGTTCCAGAACACCGGGCACGAGGAGGTGCACGCGGCGCACAGGATGCACTTGGTGGTGTCGTCGAAGCGCTCGCGGTCCTCGGCGGACTGCAGCCGCTCCCGCGTCGGCTCGTTGCCCTTGGTGATCAGGAAGGGCATCACATCGCGGAACGCCTGGAAGAACGGCTCCATGTCCACGACGAGGTCCTTCAGGACCGTGAGGCCCTTGATCGGCTCGACCGTGATCGGCTTGTCCGGGTTGATGTCCTTGATCAGCGTCTTGCAGGCCAGCCGGTTGCGGCCGTTGATCCGCATGGCGTCGGAGCCGCAGATCCCGTGCGCGCAGGAGCGACGGAAGGTCAGCGTGCCGTCGTGGTCCCACTTGATCTTGTGGAGACCGTCGAGCACACGCTCCTTCGGGTCGATCTCGACCTGGAAGTCCTGCCAGGTCGCCTGGTCGGAGACCTCCGGGTTGAACCGGCGGATCCGGAAGGTGACCGTGATGTAAGGGGAGGCGGCCGGCTCGGCGGGGGACGCCGCCGCGCCCTTGTCCAGAACGGGGGTAGCCATCAGTACTTACGCTCCATCGGCTGGTAGCGGGTCTGGACGACCGGCTTGTAGTCGAGACGGATGGACTCGGTGCCGTCGTCGCCGACCTCGCGGTACGCCATGGTGTGGCGCATGAAGTTGACGTCGTCGCGGTTGGGGAAGTCCTCGCGGTAGTGACCGCCACGGGACTCCTTGCGGGCCAGCGCGGAGACCGCCATGACCTCGGCCAGGTCGAGCAGGTTGCCCAGCTCGATGGCCTCCAGCAGGTCGGTGTTGAAGCGCTTGCCCTTGTCCTGCACGGCGACGTTCCGGTACCGCTCGCGCAGCTCGCCGATCTTCTCGACCGCCGTCTTGATGGTCTGCTCGGTGCGGAAGACCATGACGTTGGCGTCCATGGTCTCCTGCAGCTCCTTGCGGAGCTCGGCGACCCGCTCGTTGCCGGTGGAGGCGCGCAGCTGCTCCACCTGGTCGATCACCAGCCGCGCCGGGTCCTCCGGCAGCTCGACGTAGTCGGCCTTGGCGGAGTACTCCGCGGCGGCGATGCCCGCGCGGCGGCCGAAGACGTTGATGTCGAGCAGCGAGTTGGTGCCCAGGCGGTTGGCGCCGTGCACCGAGACGCAGGCCACCTCGCCGGCGGCGTACAGGCCCGGCACCACGGTGGTGTTGTCGGCCAGCACCTCACCCTCGACGTTGGTCGGGATGCCGCCCATGGCGTAGTGCGCGGTGGGCTGGATCGGGATCGGGTCGGTGTACGGCTCGATGCCCAGGTAGGTGCGCGCGAACTCGGTGATGTCCGGCAGCTTGGCGTCCAGCTGCTCCGGCGGCAGGTGGGTGAGGTCCAGGTAGACGTGGTCGCCCTCGGGACCGCAGCCGCGACCCTCGCGGATCTCGGTGTAGATCGAGCGCGAGACCACGTCGCGGGAGGCGAGGTCCTTCATGACGGGCGCGTACTTCTCCATGAAGCGCTCGCCGTCCTTGTTGCGCAGGATGCCGCCCTCACCGCGGGCGCCCTCGGTGAGCAGGATGCCCATGCGCCAGATGCCGGTCGGGTGGAACTGGAAGAACTCCATGTCCTCCAGCGGCAGCCCGCGGCGGTAGACGGCGGCCTGGCCGTCACCGGTGAGGGTGTGCGCGTTGGAGGTCACCTTGAAGAACTTGCCGCAGCCGCCGGAGGCGTAGATCACGGCCTTCGCCTGGAAGACGTGGATCTCGCCGGTGGCCAGCTCGTACGCCACCACGCCGGCCGACTTCTTGACGCCGTCGACCTCGGTGATGAGCTGGTCGAGGACGTAGAACTCGTTGAAGAACTCCACGCCCTCCTTGACGCAGTTCTGGTACAGCGTCTGGAGGATCATGTGGCCGGTGCGGTCGGCCGCGTAGCAGGAGCGGCGGACCGGGGCCTCGCCGTGGTTGCGGGAGTGGCCGCCGAAGCGACGCTGGTCGATGGTGCCGTTCGGGGTCCGGTTGAACGGCAGACCCATCTTCTCCAGGTCGAGGACGGCGTCGATGGCCTCCTTCGCCAGGATCTCGGCGGCGTCCTGGTCGACCAGGTAGTCACCACCCTTGACCGTGTCGAAGGTGTGCCACTCCCAGTTGTCCTCCTCGACGTTCGCGAGGGCGGCGGCCATGCCGCCCTGGGCGGCGCCGGTGTGGGAGCGGGTCGGGTAGAGCTTGGTGAGCACCGCGGTGCGGCTGCGCTTCGTCGCCTCGATGGCCGCGCGCATGCCGGCGCCGCCGGCCCCGACGATGACGGTGTCGTACTTGTGGATCTTCATGAGTGGATTACCTCAGCCCTGGGTGCCAGGGGCGCGTAGCGCCTTCCGTTGAGGGCGGTGGTCGGCGACGGGAGGGCCTAGCGGATGTTCGGGTCGAAGGTGAAGAGCACCAGCGTGCCCAGCACGATGGTGAACCCCGCCGCGGTGTAGAGCAGCCCCTTGAGCCACAGGCGCGTGCTGTCGCGCTCCGCGTAGTCGTTGATGACCGTGCGCAGGCCGTTGGCGCCGTGCAGGGTGGCGAGCCACAGCATGATCAGGTCCCAGGCCTGCCAGAACGGGGAGGCCCAGCGGCCGGCCACGAAGGCGAAGCCGATCCGGCTCACGCCGCCGTCCAGCACCAGCTGGATCAGCAGGTGACCCAGGACCAGCACCACCAGGACGATGCCGGACAGCCGCATGAACAGCCATCCGTACATCTCGAAATTGGTTCGGCTGGCCTTCTTGGGGGTCTTCTTGGTGCGGGCCCGCGGCGGCTCGATCACCGGCGCCGGGTTGTCCACGTCGTACAGACTGACGTCGTCGTTCACGGTGCTCACGTCGCTCGGGGAAGTCGTCTCAGCGCTCATCGTCGATCACGCCTCAGTTCCCGAAGAGTTCGCGCAGCGTGTGCTGCAGGATCGGGTAGAAGGCGCCGGCCATCAGGACCAGCCATACGCCCATCACGGTCCACAGCATCTGCTTCTGGTACTTCGGGCCCTTCGACCAGAAGTCCACGGCGATGACGCGCAGGCCGTTCAGGGCGTGGAAGAGGATGGCGGCGACGAGGCCGTACTCCATCACGTTGACGACGGGGTTCTTGTACGTCGCGACGACATCGTCGTACGCCTCGGGGGAGACGCGGACGAGCGATGTGTCGAGTACGTGCACGAACAGGAAGAAGAAAATGAGGACGCCGGTGACTCGGTGAGCCACCCAGGACCACATGCCTTCCCGGCCGCGGTAAAGCGTTCCAGCCGGCACGGAAAACCCTCCGGAAGCGGGGATGTGGGGCCTTCCGGCTTTGGTCGGTCGGTCTGGCCCGGCCGGGTACGGTCCACCGGCCCCGGCCATCGTAGCGACGTGTTGTCGGTTCCTTCGCGCGGGGTCGATCAGCCGGATTAATCAGGCACGTACGGCCTATAGGGCAGAAGTGAACTGATCCGGCATTTGGGGGGTGCGGCGGCGTCGGGCGGCCAGATGGGTGAGTCGGGAGCGCGCGGCGCGCCGCAGCTCATCGGCGGTGACGGCGCGCTTCTCGTCGGCGAGCGCCTCGTCGAGGTCGGCGGCCGTGAGTCGACGGCTCGCCTCGTCGGCCGCCCGCAGCAGCGCCTCCAGGTCGGGGTAGGGGCGGCGGGCGGCCACCCGTCGGGCCCAGCGTCGGCTGCCGCAGCAGGCCAGCAGCGCCTCCTCGGCGGCGCCGGCGGGGGCGGCGTTGAAGCGGTCGAGGGGGCTGAGGGGGCTGAGGGGCCCCTCGAGGTGGAGTGCGGGGGTGGTCGGTTCGGGCGGGTCTGCGGTGTCGCTGGATGGCATGGGCTTCTCGGGTGGGTGGTCGAGGGGAACCGTGGAAAGGAAGGAGGGGATCGGGAGGGTGAGGGAGGTGGGGGAGGCGTGAGGGAGGCGCGGGGAGCGATGAGCGAAGGGGGACAAGGAAGGTGAAGGGGTGTGAGATGAGCGAAAGGGGGAGAAGGGGTGTCGCCACCGTAACGGTGTAAGTCGGATGTCGGCTGATAGATGCGCAAAATTCACCCGGAAGACAGGGGTGTGTGGCACAGGGTGGACGTCGAGGCCCCTGTCGAGGTCGCCGCGACCCCCGGGCGCGCATCCCTTATGGGAGGGTTCATTCCATGAGGATGCCGATCAGCATCTCCAGAGCCACGGCGGTGTGGAGCGGCGTGGCCGCGGTCGCCGTGCTGATCACCCTGATCGTCCTGTCCTGCCAGCGGGACACCGGAGCCCCCGCCGGCCCCCCGGTGTCGCTGCCGCCGGCCGTCTCCCCCTCCCCCTCGCCCTCCCCGTCCCCCTCGACCCGCACCCCGCTGCCGCCACCCGGCCCGGTCCCCGCCGCCATCCCCGCCCTGCGCTCGTACCGCACCGAGCCCGGCCACGGCTGGCTGCCGGGCAAGGACACCCGGGTGGTCGCCGATCCCAGGGGGCCGCTCGCCGACGAGGCGCGGCAGCTCGCCGAGGAGCTCGGCGGCCGCACCGCCGACGGCCCCGCCCGCCGGGGCGACCTGGAGTTGGCGCTCCGCCCCGACCAGGCCGGCGGCCCCGAGGCGTACACCCTGCGGGTGCACGACGGACGGGCCCGGATCACCGCCGCGGGTGAGGCAGGCGCCTTCTACGGCACCCGCACCGTGCTGCAGGCCGCCCGCGCGGGCGCGCGCCTCCCCGACGGGGTGCTGGAGGACGCCCCCGACCGGCCGCAGCGCGGACTCATGCTCGACATCGCCCGCAAGCACTACTCCGCCGAGTGGATCGAGGCGCGGCTACGCGAGATGGCCGACCTCAAGCTCAACCAGCTCGCCCTGCACTTCTCCGACGACCAGGGTTTCCGCGTCCAGAGCGACAGTCACCCGGAGGTGGTCTCCGCGCAGCACCTCACCAAGGACGAGGTGCGGCGGATCCTGGCGCTGGCCGAGCGGCTGCACATCACCGTCGTTCCCGAGATCGACTCGCCCGGCCACCTCGGCGCGGTGCTGCGCGCCCACCCCGAGCTCCAGCTGCGCAACGCCGCCGGGACGCCCGTCATGGGCGCCATCGACATCTCCAACCCCGCCTCGTCTCGCATGGTGGACGACCTGACCCGCGAATTCTCCGAGCTTTTCCCCGGGCGTCACTGGCACTTGGGCGGCGACGAGTACCGCGCGCTGATGTCCAGCGACCCCGAGGCGTCCTACCCGCAGCTGGCGGCCGCCGCCCGGCGCGCCTTCGGTCCCTCCGCGCGGGTGCGGGACCTCGCCACCGACTGGTTGAACGACCGTGCGGCCGTCGCGCGCGAGCAGGGCAAACAGCCCAAAGCGTGGAACGACGGCTTCTTCCGCGGCGGTGTCGTGGCCCCGGACCCGGGCATTGAGGTGGAGTACTGGACCGGCAGGGAAATCGGGGCGCGGCCGCCGGTGGAGTATCTGCGGGCGGGGCAGAAGGTGGTCAACCTCAACGATGAATACCTCTATTACGTACTCGGCGAGCCCAATGAGTTCCGCTATCCGACCGGGGAGCGCATCTATGCGGAATGGTCGCCGGCGGTGCTGCGCGGCACGACGCCGGTACCGGACGCCGGTCTCACCGGCGCGGACCGGGTGAAGGGCGGCAAGCTCGCGGTCTGGGGCGATCTGCCGAACGCGCAGACCCCCGAGCAGGTGGCGGCGGGAATCCGGATGCCGCTGCGGGCGCTGGCCCAGCGGCTGTGGGACCCGCGGCCGCCCGTGCTGAGCTGGGCGGAGTTCCAGGCGCTGGCGGACCGGGTGGACTGACCGGCCCCGTGGGAGATCGGTGGCGCGCGGCGGCGGAAAGGCGCGCCACGGCGGAAAAGGGGGCGCCCGGACCGGAAGACATCCGGTGAATAGGCCGGGAACGGAGGGACGGCCGGGGCCGCCACCCCCCACAGGAGAGGCCCCGACCGTCGTCCGGTACGGGCCCGCGAGCGGGCCCGTATCTCTTACAGCGCCACGTGCCGCGATTTCGTCACACCCGGCGCCCGGCCCCGCTCTGGACTTGGCTGGGCAGATGCCCGTAACGTGCAGGTCCGCGCTTTGGGCGCGGTGTGTCGTTTATTCCTTCCGTGGACGAGGACCAAAGGCCACGGCTCAGGGGGATCTGGAAAATGTATTCGTGTGGGAACTGCCGCGCTGTCGCTGTCGGCCCCGACGGGCGATGTGCCGCCTGTGGGACGTATCAGCAGTCACAGCAGCCGCAGGCGACCATGCCCGCAGCCCCACCCACCCCGTACGCCCCGTACCCGGCCGCGCCGGCCGTGGGAATGCCGGCCGGTGGCGTGGACCTGCGGCGCGGGCTGGCCACCGCGCTGACCGTGATGTTCTCCGTGATGATCCCCGCGCTGGTCCTGGTGCTCATAGGCGAGGGCGGTCAGCACCAGGTGGCCTCCGACTTCCTGGACAACCCGTTCAGCGTCACGCAGGAGGAGATCGACGACGCGGATGACTTCGCCCTCGGGGCGTCGTTCATCTATGGGCTGATCGGGCTCACCGTGGCGATCCTGTGGGCGATCTGGTTCCGCAGGCTGCGGCTGAACGCCGAGGTGTTCGCGCCGGGCACGCACCGGTTCGGCAGCGGCTGGGCCGCCGGCTCCTGGTTCACCCCGGTCGTCAACCTGTGGTTCCCCAAGCAGATCGCCAACGACATCTGGCGCGCCAGCTCCCCGCAGGGGCCGCAGCAGGTACGGCGCGGCCTGCTCAACGGCTGGTGGGTGACGTTCATGGTCGCCATGGCCGTCAACCTCATCAGCAACGTCCAGTACACGGTCAACGACCGGAAGCTGGAGGACTTGCAGGAAGACGCCAAGCGCGGCAAGTTCGTCAACCAGGACGACGCCATGGACGCGATGGAAGGCATCAAGAACTCCCTCGGCGTCAACATGTTCTCGACGGTCATCCTGATCGCCGCCGCCATCCTCGGACTGCTGCTGGTCCGGCAGATCACCGCGATGCAGGAGCAGCGTGCCGCGCTGCCGCCGCAGGCCGGCGTGGGCTACGGCATGGCCGGCGTGGCCCCTTACGGCCCGGCGGGTGCCGCGCCCTACGGCGCCGCCCCGTACGGCGCGCCCACGCCGCCCGCCGCCCCGTACGGTGCGCCGACGCAGCCCGGCGCCGCCCCCGCACCCCAGCCCGGGCCGTACCCGCCGTACGGTCCCGGCCCGACCGGAACCTGATCGCGGGAGGCACGGCATCGGCGCAACCATCGGCATCGCTGGACCTCAGTTTCTCCGAGTGGAGCGGGAAGAGAGCGTGCAGGGGGACGACGCGGAACTGACCGCCGCGGTGCGCGCGGCGCAGAACGGGGACGAGACGGCGTTCCGTACGGTGTACCGGTCGGTACACCCGCGCCTGCTCGGGTATGTGAGAACGCTGGTCGGCGACGCGGACGCGGAGGACATCACCTCCGAGGCGTGGCTTCAGATAGCCCGCGACCTGGACCGGTTCAGCGGCACCGCGGACCGGTTCCGCGGCTGGGCGGCCCGGATAGCCCGCAACCGGGCGCTGGACCACATCCGGATGCGCGGCCGCCGCCCCCTCATCGGCGGCGACGAGAGCGAGCTCGAGGGCTGGGCCGCGGAGGCCGACACGGCCGGTGAGGCGCTGGAGGCGCTGGGCACCGACCGCACCTTCGGCCTCATCGCCCAACTGCCCCAGGACCAGGCCGAGGCCGTGGTGCTGCGGGTGGTGGTCGGGCTCGACGCCAAGAGCGCCGCCGAGGTGCTCGGCAAGCGACCGGGCGCGGTGCGCACCGCCGCCCATCGCGGTCTGCGCCGCCTCGCCGATCTGCTGGGCGGCCCGTCCGGAGGCGAATCCACGGTGCTGGACGGGGTGCCCGCCCAGCGTGAGTCACGCGGCGGGCCGGCCCGTTCGGCCGGTGTGACGGATTCGCGCGCGCGGACGCAGAAGGACATGTGATGGGCGACGACCACCGCTACAGCTGGCTGGATGAGGATGCCGTGGAGCGGTTGCTTCGTGGCGAGCCCGTCGAGACCTACCGGTCCGTCGGCGCCAGGGACGACCAGTCACGCATGGAAGCGGAACGTCTGGCCGCCGTCCTCGACGTCGTCGCCACCCCCGCCCCGCCATCCGGTGATCGGCCGCTGCCCGGGGAGGACGCCGCCGTGGCCGCCTTCCGGGCGGGTCGGGAGCGTGCCGCCCGCGCCTGCTCGGGTGGCTCCGCGCCCTCCCGGTTGCGCCGTCCGCTGCGCGCCGGAATGGTCGCGGCGCTGGCGGGATGTGCCTTCGGCGGGATGGCCGTGGCTGCCGCCGCCGGGGTGCTGCCCACCCCCTTCCACCAGAGCGGCGACGAGTCGCGGCCCGGTTCCGCGGTGTCCGCGGCCGGGTCCGGGGCCGGCACCACGGCGGAGCCCCGACTGTCGGAAGACGGCTCGACAACGTCGTCAACGCCCTCCGGGGACGGGTCGCCCGGCGATCCCGACGCCGCGCGCCCGACCGGGCCGAAGACCTCCCGCCCCTTCGTCGACGGTCGCTGGGAGGACGAGGCCCGGGACCCGGAGACCGGACGCCCGTCGCGCCCGCGCGACGAGGGCCGGGAGCAGCGGGGCCGGGGCGAGAAGCACTGGGCCCTGGTGATCTGCCGGACGTATCTGGCCGCCGAGGACGGCGACGCCGCGCGGGTGGACCCCGAGGCGATACGCCGGCTGGAGCGGGCCGCGGGCGGCCCCGAGGCCGTCCGGGCCTACTGCGAGCAGGTCGTGACGCGGAACGGGGGCACCGACGACGGCCGTGGCGGCGGATCGAACGACGGCTCCGGCGACGGCGGCCGCTCCGGCGGCGACCACGGCGGCTCCGACGGCGACGACGACGGCAGCCGCGGTGGCGGGGACGACGGACCGGGCACCGACGGCGGCGGCGACCCCGCGCCCGGCCCCGTGCCCACCAGCACCCAGGGCCCCGGCACCCCGCCCCCACCGCCGCCTCCGCCCGCCCCCACCGGCGGCCCGACGCCCGCCCCGAGTGACGCGCCCAGCGGCTCCGGCGCGCCCGAGCCGACCGAGGTGTGACGTTTTCCGCGGCGGTGACGCTGTAGAAAGTAGGGCCGACTGGTCATCGGCCGCGTTGGAGCCGGGGTCCCCCCCGTACCTACGGCTCCGCGCACCCTGGCGCGGGCGGGGCACGTTCCCCCGGCCCCGCCCGCGCCGTAAAGTCCGCCCCTCCGGCGGCTCTACCTGTAGATCACGACCTTGTCGCCGACGCGGACCTGCTCGAAGACCGCGGCGATCGTCTTCTTGTCCCGGACGTTGACACAGCCGTGCGAGGCCCCGCCGTAGCCGCGGGCCGCGAAGTCCGCCGAGTAGTGCACCGCCTGGCCGCCGCTGAAGAACAGCGCGTACGGCATCGGTGTGTCGTAGAGCGTCGACACATGGTCGCGGCTCTTGAAGTTCACCTGGAAGGCGCCCTCCCGGGTCGGGGTGTACTGCGAGCCGAAGCGCACATCCACCGCCGCGACCACCTTCCCGTTCACCATCCACGCCAGCGTGCGGCTGGTCTTGCTGACGCACAGCGCGCGCCCGGTCAGACAGCGCCGGTCCGGCGCGGCGAGCGGCCGGCTGGTGGTCGGGCGCAGCTCCAGCCGCGAGGGGCGCCTGGTGTCGGCGCGCAGCGTGGACCAGGTGCTCCGGTCCACGCCGCCGCTGACGGGCAGTGCCCGGGAGCGCTGGTAGGAGCCGACCGAGGCGGTGGTGACCGGGCCGTAGAAGCCGGTCGGGTTGCGGTCGAAGAGCCCCAGTTGGCGCAGTCGGGCCTGGAGCTCGCGCACCCGCTCGCCGCGGCTTCCGGGCGCGATCACCGGCTGGGCGGCGGGCGGCGTGGGCCGCGCGGTGGTCGGGCGCGGGACGGGGGTCCGGGACGTCGGGGACCCGCCGGCCGTCGGCTCCGCCGTCACCGGGGGCGAGGGAGTGGGTGGCGGCGACGGCCGTGCGGGGGCCGTCCCCGACGGGGCGCCGGTCGTGCCGGCGGCCGCCGCGACCCGCTCCCGTTGCTCCCGCTGCTGCTGCTGCTCGCGCTCCGCGACGGTGGTCTTGCAGCCCGCCGCCAGCGCCACGACCGCCGCGGCCGCGCAGAACCGGCTTAAGCCGGAGACCGATGTTCGACGCATGGTGTACCCCCCACCTTTCTCCCGAGGTTCAAGAATGCCCGAAGCTGCCCGTCCGCGAACATCGGCGCATGCTGTGAGGGAGAGGACACCACTCGTTACGGGAGGCGGGCATCCATGGCGCGCGTGTCGGAGTCGGGGCTGCCCATCGAGCCGGTCTACGAGCCCGAGGCGCTGGGCGCCTGGGACCCGGCCACCGCACTGGGCGAGCCCGGCGGCTACCCCTTCACCCGGGGGGTGTACCCGACGATGTACACCGGCCGCCCCTGGACGATGCGGCAGTACGCGGGCTTCGGCACCGCCGCCGAGTCCAACGCCCGCTACCGGCAGCTGATCGAGCACGGCACCACCGGCCTCTCGGTCGCCTTCGACCTGCCGACCCAGATGGGCTATGACTCCGACGCCGAACTCGCGCACGGCGAGGTCGGCAAGGTGGGGGTGGCCGTCGACTCGATCGACGACATGCGGCTGCTGTTCGCCGGCATCCCGCTGGACGAGGTCTCCACCTCGATGACGATCAACGCCCCCGCGGCGCTGCTCCTGCTGCTGTACGAACTGGTCGCCGAGGAGCAGGGCGTGGCGGCCGACCAGCTCACCGGCACCCTCCAGAACGACGTCCTGAAGGAGTACATCGCCCGTGGGACCTACATCTTCCCGCCGGGCCCCTCGCTGCGGCTGACCGCCGACATCTTCCAGTACTGCAAGGCCGAGATGCCGCGGTGGAACACCATCTCCATCTCCGGCTACCACATGGCCGAGGCCGGCGCCTCGCCCGCACAGGAGATCGCCTTCACCCTGGCCAACGGCGTCGAGTACGTCCGCACGGCCATCGAGGCGGGGATGTACGTGGACGAGTTCGCGCCCCGACTCTCCTTCTTCTTCGTCGCCCGCACCACCCTTCTGGAGGAGGTGGCCAAGTTCCGCGCCGCCCGCCGGCTGTGGGCCCGCGTCATGCGCGAGGAGTTCGGCGCCCGCAACCCGCGCTCGCAGATGCTGCGCTTCCACACCCAGACCGCCGGGGTCCAGCTCACCGCCCAGCAGCCCCAGGTCAACCTGGTCCGGGTGGCGGTGCAGGCGCTGGCCGCGGTCCTCGGCGGCACCCAGTCGCTGCACACCAACGCCTTCGACGAGGCCATCGCGCTGCCCACCGAGAACTCCGCCCGCCTCGCGCTGCGCACCCAGCAGGTGCTGGCCCACGAGACGGATGTGACGGCCACCGTCGACCCCTTCGCCGGGTCCTACGCCATCGAGGCGATGACCGACGACATCGAGACGGCGGCGGCCGAGCTGATGCAGGAGGTGGAGGGGTTCGGCGGGGCCGTGGCCGCCATCGAACGGGGCTTCCAGAAGGACGAGATCGAACGGAACGCCTACCGCATCGCCCGCGAGACCGAGGAGGGGCAGCGGGTCGTCGTCGGCGTCAACCGCTTCCAGACCGCCGAGGAGGAGCCGTACGAACCGCTCCGCGTGGACCCGGCGATCGAGGCCCAGCAGGTCGAACGGCTGGAACGGCTGCGCGCCGACCGCGACGCCGGCGCGGTGCGGGCCGCCCTGGAGGCGCTGAAGAAGACCGCCGAGAGGGAGGCCGGCCACGGCAACGTGCTCTACCCGATGAAGCGGGCGCTGGCCGCGCGCGCCACCGTCGGCGAGGTCTGCGGTGCGCTGCGGGAGATCTGGGGTACATACGACGCGACGACCGCGTTCTGAGCGGTCCGAGGCGTTGGGGGGACGAGGTGCGCACACGGATCGGTGCGGCGGCGATACCGGTCGCGTTGCTGCTGGCGGGGGCGGCGCTGACGGGCTGCGAGGACGACGAGGGCGGGGGCGAGCCCTCGGCGCCCCTCCCGGGCGACCGGGCGTCGGCGACCTCACGGCCGGCCGACCGGCCGAGCGGGGACCCGTCGGGGGCGAGCACCCCACGCCCGGTGCGCGGCGCACCCCTGCGCTTCCTGCCGGTCGAGCGGGAGGCCCCCGGGGCCTGCCGCGGCGCCTCGCCGACCTCCTTCACCGAGCGGAGCGACACCGCGGGCACCAGCTGCCTGACCGTCACGCCCCGCGAGAGCGACGGCATGACGATCACCGGGACCGCGGCCGCGAAGGCGTCGTTCGACGAGTACGGCTCCGGCTGGATCGTGACCGTCACACTGACCGACACCGACGCCCGGCGCTTCGGGGAGCTCAGCGAGCGGCTGGCGACCCGTACGCCGCCGACCAACCGCGTCGCCATGATCCGCGACGGCCGGCTGCTGTCGGCCCCCGCCGTCACCACCGCCATCACCGGCGGCAAGGTCCAGATCTCGGGGAGCTTCACCCAGGACACGGCCCGGCGGCTGGCCGAGGACCTCGGCGGCTGAGGCGGCGGCGCCGGACGGAGGGGTGAGCCCGGGCCGGGCGGCCGGCGGCTGGGCGACACTGGTCCCATGTCCTCACCGCGTCGCGCCTGTCCCGTGTGCACCCGTCAGATCGCGGTCGTCGGCGGGCGCTTCGCCCGCCACGATCCGCCCGGCCGGCGGAGCGGCCTCGACCTCGTCTCCTGCCCGGGCTCCCGACGGATCGCGCCGCTGCTGGCTGCGGAGCCGTCGCTGTTCCCGACGGACCAGCCGCCGACGACGGGCCAACAGGCGCTGTTCTGAGCGGTGCGGCGCCGGTGCGGCGCGCGCGTCGCCGCGTGCCCGCCGCGTGGCGCGCCGCGGCTCAGCTCCGCTTGAGCACCTCGAAGATGCTGCTGAAGCCGTGCTCCCCGAAGCCCCGGTCGAGGGCGCGGTCCGCGTCGGCCTTGACCGCGTCCAGCCCGGTCATGTCGATGCCCTTGGCGCGTCCGGCGTGCAGGACGTGCTCGATGCCCGCGGTCATCATCGCCAGGTTGGCCTCGCCGCCCGGGTAGGTGCCCTCGGCGATCTCGGCGCCGGTGCCCGCGATGATCGGGGGCATGATGGTGATGATCTCGCTCAGGAACGGCGCGAAGTCGGTCGCCCCCACGCCCTCCGCGTCCACCATGGCGAAGGAGCGCAGCACTCCGCCGTAGGTCGAGTAGAACAGGTTGAGCATCGCCAGGTCGTAGACGGCGGCGGTCCCGGCGTCGGCGCCGAGGTAGGGCACGTGGCCCGCCAGCGCCTTCAGGGTCTCCTGATGCGCCTCGTGGGCGGGGTGCGAGCCGCTGAACAGGATCAGCGCCTCCGGCCGGCCGACCACCGGGGTGGGCACCATGATCGCGCCGTCGAGGTAGTCGATGCCGTGGCCCGTCGCCCATTCGGCGGCCTTGCGCGCACGCTCCGGGGTGTCGGAGGTCAGGTTGACCAGCACCCGACCGGCGAGGGCGTCGGCGAGCGGTTCGAGGAGCGCGTCGCTGGCGTCGTAGTCGAGGAGACAGACGATCACCAGCGGGCTCGCCGTGACGGCCTCCCTGACGTCGGCGGCGCGGCGCGCGCCCCTGGCCACCAGCTCCGCGTCCTTGCCCGGCGAGCGGTTCCACACGGTGGTGGGGTGGCCCGACTCCAGCAGCGCGGTGGCCAGCGCCCGGCCCATCGCGCCCAGACCGAGGACCGTGACAGGTGTGCTCATCTCTCTGCTCCCGTTTCGCTTCGCGACCCCGTCCGGGGGCGTCCTCACCAGAGTTGGCCGCGGCGCCGAGATGATCAAGTACGCACAAAAAGGTGCGTCCTGACCCGAAGGTAAGCGTGCAGGTCAGACGAGTCCGAGCTGAACGGCGAGCATCGCCACCACCACCGTCAGGGTCCAGCCGGCGAGGTGCTCCAGCCGCCCGTCCGAGGGGCCGCCGGTGCGGGCGGGCAGGAAACGGCGGGCGTGGGGCGCTGCGATGTCGCTCATGCGGTCAGGCTGCGTGGCCCATGGGTCCTCCGTAAAGAGGTCGAAGGCCCTATCGTGCGGAACGTGTGCGAACTCACGGACGGGGGTGGGTGTGTGGTGGCACGCGCGGGCAGGGGAGGCGGAAGGTGAGCGGTGGGCCGACCGGACTGGTCGGGCAGGTGGCGGCGCTGGCGGAGGGCGAGGTCTCGTCCCGCCGGCTGGTGGAGGAGGCGCTGCGGCGCATCGAGGCGACGCGGTCCACGCTCAACGCCTTCCGTCGGGTGCGCGCGGAGGCGGCGCTCGCGGAGGCCGACGCGGCCGATCGGCGGTTGGCCGCGGGGGAGCGGGGGCCGCTGCTGGGGGTGCCGATCGCGATCAAGGACGACACCGATCTCGCGGGGGAGCCGACCGCCTTCGGCTGCCTCGGCGACTTCCCGCCCGCCCCCGCCGACGCCCAGGCCGTACGGCGGCTGCGCGCGGCCGGGGCCGTGATCGTCGGCAAGACCAACACACCGGA
This sequence comes from Streptomyces sp. SAJ15, assembly GCF_007595705.1. Taxonomy (GTDB): domain Bacteria; phylum Actinomycetota; class Actinomycetes; order Streptomycetales; family Streptomycetaceae; genus Streptomyces. The sequence continues at coordinate 159,503 of NZ_NISY01000010.1, forward strand.
GCTGGGGCAGTGGCCCTTCACCGAGGGCCCCGCCTTCGGCGCGACCCGCAACCCCTGGGACCTGGAGCACACCCCCGGCGGTTCCTCGGGCGGGGCGGCCGCCGCCGTGGCGGCCGGCCTGGTCCCCGCCGCGCTCGGCTCGGACGGGGCCGGTTCGATCCGCATCCCCGCCGCCTGGACCCATCTCATCGGCGTCAAGCCGCAGCGCGGCCGGATCTCCACCTGGCCGGACCCGGAGTCCTTCTACGGGATCACCTGCAACGGCCCCCTCGCCCGCACGGTCGCCGACGCCGCCCTGCTGCTGAGCGCCGCGGCCGGCAACCACCCCGACGATCCGTACCAGCCGCCGCGGGTCGACCCGGTCGGCGCCGTGAGCCGTGACCCCGGCCGGCTCCGCGTCGCCCTCTCCTTCAAGCCCGCCTTCACCGGGCTCCCGCCACGCCTCGACCCGGCCGTGCGCACCGCCGTGCTCCACCTGGCCGACCGGCTGGCCGCCCTCGGCCATGACATCGCCGAGGCCGACCCGCGCTACGGCCTGGTCGGCCCCACGCTCATCCCGCGCGGCTCGGCGGGCGTCCGCGACTGGGTGGCACGCACCCCCGACCCGACCCTCCTCGACCCGCGCACCCACACCGCGGCCCGCACCGGCCGACTCCTCGGCGGCCGCGCGCTGCGCCTCGCCCGCGCGGCCGAGGTCCCGCTGCGGCGGCGCGTCGGCGCCCTCTTCCGGCGCTTCGACGTGCTGCTGACCCCGACCACCGCCGTGCCGCCGCCCCGCGTCGGCTCGATGCTCGGCCTCTCCGGCTGGGACACCGACCGCACCATGATCCAGGCGTGCCCGTACGCCTGGCCCTGGAACGTCCTCGGCTGGCCGGGCGTCAACGTCCCCGCCGGCCTCACCCCGGACCGGCTCCCGGTCGGCGCCCAACTCCTCGGCCCGGCCGACAGCGAACCCCTGCTCCTGTCGCTGGCCGCCCAACTGGAGGCGGACCAGCGCTGGGGCGACCTCTGGCCACCCGGCCACCCACCGGCCTGAGCCCCGACGGGTCGGGGCCCGGGTGTCGGCCCGGCCCGGCGGCTGGCTCGCTCACGGCGCCAGGATGTCCAGCTCCGCCATCGCCCCCACCGTGATCTCACGGGTCAACCGCTCCGCGGCCGCCGCGTCGCGGGCGCGCACCGCCTCGGCCACCCGCACATGCAAGGTGACCGCCGCCGGGTCCGGATCGGTGAACATCACCTGGTGTTCGGTGCGCCCCGTCAGCACCTCGGCGACCACATCGCCGAGCCGGGCGAACATCTCGTTGCCCGACGCCCGGAGGATCACCCGGTGGAAGGCGATGTCGTGCACCAGATAGCCCTCAAGCTGCTGACCCCGTGAGGTGGCGACCATGCCGAGGGCGTGGCCGGTCAGCTCGGCGCACTGCTCGGGGGTGGCCAGTTCGGCGGCGAGCGCGGCGGCGGCCGGTTCCACGGCGGAGCGCAGAGCGGTGAGCGAGCGCAGCTGTCGTGGACGGTCGGCGCCCGCCAGCCGCCAGCGGATGACCTGCGGGTCGAAGACGTTCCACTCCTCGGTGGGGCGCACCGTCACCCCGACCCGGCGCCGCGACTCCACCAGATGCATGGACTCCAGGACGCGCACGGCCTCCCGCACCACGGTCCGGGACACGTCGAACCGCTGCTCCAACTCGTCCGTGCGCAGCACCGTGCCCGGTGGGTAGTCGCCGGCCGTGATCGCTGGCCCCAGGGAGTCCAGCACCCGTGCGTGCAGGCCCCCGGCGTGTGGCCCCCGCCCCCCGGCGTGTGGCCCCCGCCCCCCAGCGTGTTGCCCCCGCCCCCCACCCTCGTTGTCCATAGCCAGCAGCCTACGCGTCGCCATCCCGCTCCAATTAAGTATGACTTTTACATCACGACCTCTTGAATACGTCGTATCAGTGAGGTTGAGTGTGCCGCGGCGCTGCGGTCGACGACGACGGCAGTCGAGAAGAACAGCGAGGTATCCCGATGCGAGCCACCCCCAGGGTCGTCGTGGTCATGGGCGTGTCCGGCACCGGCAAGACCACGGTCGGCACGCTGCTGGCCGAGGCGTTGGGCGTCCCGTACGCCGAGGCCGACGACTTCCACTCGTCGGCCAACATCGCCAAGATGTCGGCCGGCGTTCCGCTGGACGACGAGGACCGGGCCCCCTGGCTGGACGCCATCGGAGCCTGGGCGCACGAGCACAGCGGACCCGGCGCGCACGGCGGGGTCGTCAGCTGCTCGGCGCTCAAGCGCGCCTACCGGGACCGGCTGCGCCAGGCCGCGCCCGACCTGTTCTTCGTCCATCTCACCGGCGACCACGATCTGATCGCCGAGCGGATGGCGGCCCGCCAGGGCCACTTCATGACCGCCAAGCTGCTGGACTCGCAGTTCGCGACCCTCGAACCGCTCCAGCCGGACGAGCCCGGCATCGCGCTCGACATCACCCCGGACCCGGCGGTCATCACCGGACAAGCCCTCGCGGCGCTGCGCTGAAGGCAAGGCGTCGCCCGCACTCCCCTAGGGAACCGCCGTGACACATCTCAGAGTCGAGATGCTGGCCGCGACCCCCGTCGAACCGATCACCTCGGCAGGTCACGCACAGCTGGGCATCGCCGTCCTCACCGGCATCGCCGTCCTCGTCGTCCTCATCACCAAGTTCAAGCTCCACGCCTTCCTGTCGCTGACCATCGGCTCGCTGGTGCTCGGCGCCGTCGCGGGCGCCCCGCTGGACAAGGCGATATCCAGCTTCACCACCGGTCTGGGCGCCACCGTCGCGGGCGTCGGCGTCCTGATCGCGCTGGGCGCCATCCTGGGCAAGCTGCTGGCGGACTCCGGCGGCGCCGACCAGATCGTCGACACGATCCTGGCGAAGGCGAGCGAGCGCTCGATGCCCTGGGCGATGGCGTTCATCGCCGGGCTGATCGGGCTGCCGCTGTTCTTCGAGGTCGGGATCGTGCTGCTGATCCCGGTGGTGCTGCTGGTCGCCCAGCGCGGCGGCTTCTCCCTGATGCGCATCGGCATACCGGCGCTGGCCGGCCTGTCCGCGATGCACGGCCTGGTGCCGCCGCACCCCGGTCCGCTGGTCGCCATCGACGCGGTCGGCGCCAACCTGGGCGTGACGCTGGCGCTCGGCGTGCTGGTCGCGGTGCCGACCGCGGTCATCGCGGGCCCGCTCTTCTCCCGCTACGCGGCCCGCTGGGTGGACATCACCCCGCCCGAGAACATGATCCCCAAGCGCCCCTCGGAGGACCTGGACCGCCGCCCGAGCTTCGCCGCCACGGTCTGCACCGTGCTGCTGCCCGTGGTCCTGATGCTGCTCAAGGCGCTGGTGGACATCGTCGTCGACGACCCGGACAACCACCTCCAGCGCGTCACCGACATCATCGGCGCCCCGCTGATCGCCCTGCTGGCGGCGGTCCTGGTCGGCCTGTTCACGCTCGGCCGCGCGGCGGGCTTCGGCCGGGACCGGCTGGCCTCGACGGTCGAGAGGTCGCTCGCCCCGATCGCCGGGATCCTGCTGATCGTCGGCGCCGGCGGCGGCTTCAAGCAGACCCTCATCGACATCGGCGTCGGCCAGATGATCCTCGACCTCTCCGAGGACTGGAACGTCTCCGCGCTCTTCCTGGCCTGGCTCATCGCCGTCGGCATCCGGCTGGCCACCGGCTCCGCGACGGTGGCCACCATCTCGGCCGCCGGCCTGGTCGCCCCGCTCGCCGCCGACATGAGCACGACCCACACCGCGCTGCTGGTGCTGGCCATCGGCGCCGGGTCCCTCTTCTTCAGCCATGTCAACGACGCCGGGTTCTGGCTGGTGAAGGAGTACTTCGGGATGAGCGTCGGGCAGACGGTGAAGACCTGGTCCGTGATGGAGACGATCATCTCGGTGGTCTCCCTGGTCTTCGTGCTGCTGCTGTCGCTGGTTCTCTAGCGGCGTCACCGAAGCCCGGCGGTGGCGACTACCCGAGTGAGGCCAGCCACTCCCGGAGCTCCCGCGCCGCGTCCGGCCCGTCCGCGGCGAAGCCGACGTAGCCGTCCGGCCGGACCAGGAACAGCCCCCGCTCGCCGTAGCCGTCGCGGATGTGGCCCCCGGTGTCGAGCAGGTCGGCGGACGGGCCCCCGATCCGGCAGGTGCGCACGAACTCCTGCTCCAGACGTGGGGGTTCGAGGTCCCCGCCGAGGGCCAGCAGGGTGAAGTGGGGGCCGCGGAAGGCGTCGAAGAGGCGGTACGGGCTGCCGTCGCGGCGGGCACAGGGCGCGTCGGGGGCGCGGTCGCCCGCCTGGAGCGCCGGTTCCACCGGATGCGTACGGCGCTCCGCCGCCAGCGGGCCGCCCCGGTAGTTCAGGCCCAACTGGTGCACCTCCGCGGTGCGCTGGGAGCTGGTGTCCGAGCCGGCGCCCCTGCCCACCATGGCCGCGCGGTGGATGCGGGTGGAGATGCCGAGCACGCCGGCGGCGATCGGGAGGCGCTCCTCCTCGTAGGTGTCGAGGAGCGCGGGGCGCGCCCCGAGGCGGAGCACCTGGCCGAGCTTCCAGCCGAGGCGCGCTTCGAGGAGGGCCTGCGGGCGATCGTCGCGGGCGTGGAGGCGACGCTGCTGCCCGGCTGAGCGCACGCGCACCGCGTCGCCCCGCGCTCGACGCGGCCGGTCACGGCCGCCGGGCGGCGCCCTTCACCCGGTCTTCCGGGGCCGTCGGCCGCGCCGGGGCGAGCGACCGCTTGAGCAGCGGGGTGAGCGGCTGTTCCACGAAGCGGTAGAGCAGCCAGGCCAGGCACAGCATCAGGGCGATGGTGAGCGCGAAGGTCGCGTGCGAGTCCACGCCGAGCTCGCGGTGGAGCAGCTCCACCGTGACCCAGCCCAGGTGCTCGTGGACCAGGTAGAAGGGGTAGGTGAGGGCGCCCGCGACGGTGAGCCAGCGCCAGTTCGCCCATGCGAGGCGCCCCATGGCGATCAGGGCGACGGCCAGATAGCCGACGGCGACGACGGCGATGATGCCCAGCGGCTCGCGGTAGGAGAAGAAGTTCGGGTTGGGCGCGTGCCACAGCTCGGCCACCGCGTAGTGCTGACCGAGCAGAAAGCTGGTGGCGACGATTCCCCAGGCCAGGACGGAGTGGCCGAAGCGGTGCACCAGGTACAGCCCGATGCCGCCGATGAAGTACGGGGCGTACTCGGGCATCAGGACCACGTCCAGCAGCGGCTGGTCGGCGGCGTCCGCCATGGCCGCGGCCAGGGTCCACACGGCGCAGAAGAGCACCACGCGATGGCGGCTGGCGCCGGGCAGCACCACGAAGAGCGCGAAGAGGGCGTAGAACCGCAGCTCGGCCCAGAGGGTCCAGCACACCCCGAGCACCCGGTCGGCGCCGAGCGGCTGTTGGAGCATGGTGAGGTTCACCAGCGTGTCGCTGGCGGAGACCGTGGCGTAGGCGACCGCGGGCAGCGCGAAGACGGCGGTGACGATGAGGATCGCGGCCCAGTAGGCGGGGAAGAGCCGGGAGACCCGGGAGGCGAAGAACGAGCGCAGCGGCCGCCCCCAGCCGCTCATGCAGATCACGAAACCGCTGATGACGAAGAAGATCTGGACGCCCAGACAGCCGTAGGCGAAGAGGCTGGAGGCGGTGGGGAACTGCTCCCGCGGCGAGCTGCCCCAGGCGTGGCTGATCTCGCCGCCCCGGCCGCCGTAGTGATAGGCGGCGACCATCAGGGCGGCGAGCAGCCGCAGTCCGTCAAGAGCGCGGAGTCGTGCGGGGGGCGCGCCTTGCTTGTCGCGCGCCCCCGGTCGTATCTCCGGTTCTCGCTGGTCGGGCGTTCCCGGGACCGAGGGGGAAGCCGGGAGTGTGGTGCTCGGAGCTGTCATCCGAACGCCGTCCTCTTCTTGATCTTGCGCTGGACGGCGCGTGCTCGGCGTGCCACGCGACGGACCGTCTCATTGCGCGGGATGAACGACAGTTGCGCGGGGACCGCGCCCGGCAGGGCGAGCGCGGTGAGCCGGCGGCGCTTGAAGTACCGCCAGGTGTGCTGGTCCAGGTGGGCGGCCAGATAGCGCTCGGTGGCCGGCCGCAGGTGCGGGTAGAGCTGGGCCTGCATGGCGAAGCCGACGGCCGTGACCAGGCCGGTCAGCTCCGTGCCGAGCCGCTCGGCGCGCTCGCCGGTGGGCGGCGTCCAGCCGCTGACGGCCTCGCGGTCCTCCAGGTCCGGCAGCAGCGCGTCGACGATGGTCACCGGCACCCGGTTGCTGTTCTGGTACGGGGTGAGCCGCTCCAGCAGCAGTTCGGTGCCGATCCGTGCGGCCGGCAGCCCGTAGCAGGTGGTGGCCGTCAGCAGCGCGGTGGAGAAGCAGCCCACCACCAGGGCCGGTCGCATCCGCTGGTAGAGCACCTCGGCGAGGACCGGCGAGTCCAGCACGGTCAGCTCGGCGCCCAGCTCCTCCGCCTCCCGCTCCAGCATCCGCGACCAGCGGGCCGGGGCGGTCGGGTGCGGCTTGAAGACCAGCGTGTGGTGGCCGAGGGCGAAGGCGCCGCGCAACATCCGCACATGCAGCTCCTCCTCTTCCTCGGGGGTGAGGATGTCCAGCGCGGACAGGTACTGCCCCAGCAGCAGCGCCGGACCGCCGGTGGCCGCCGTGGCCTCGCCGGTCTCCAGCTCCGGGGAGGCGTAGGCCAGCTCGGCCAGCACCTTGGTGAAGGTGTCGGTGGGCACGACCTCCGGCCGCACGCCGAACTCGGTGAGGAGCAGTGGCGTGAGGCCCGGCACCAGGTCCAGATGGAGCAGTCGGCGGACGCGGGTGCCGATCAGCGGGTCGATCTTGTTGCGGGTCGGCCCGTAGCTCATCAGCCCGTCGGCGTAGACGTCCACCGCGCAGCCGGGGAAGAGCCTGGCCAGTGCCAGGGCCGGGTTGACCTGGATGGACTCCACGACGAGCTCGACCTCGTCGTCGCCCAGGCCCCACAGCAGCCGCAGATGACGCTCCCACAGCGGGATGTCGTCGTGGCGCGGGGACCAGCCGCCGGGGTGGAAGGGGTGGATCGTCTCGTTCCAGGACACCACCCGGTCGAAGCGGTCGCGCAGCCGGGAGAAGCCGGGCATCTGGTCCAGCGACGGGGTGGTCTCCGGGATCGCCGCGTTGTTGCTGACCAGCAGCAGCCGGCGGTCGGCGGGGTCGAAGAGGTCCGCGTCGATCGCGGCGGCCAGCGTGGCCGCGCCGTAGAGCGTCGAGGCGAAGAAGATCTGGGTGCGCTTCCGGGCGCCGCGGGCGGGCATCAGGCCGCCACCGTGCCGGCGTGCCGGCGGACTCGCCGCAGTCGGGCGGCTCGCTCGTAATCCATCGAGTTCAGCGCGTCCTTCAATACGTCCTGCGGCATGCGCTTCATCGCCGCCGCACTCATGCTGCGCAGCTTACGTGCCACCGCGGGTTCGAAACGCTCGATGTTGCCGAGATGGTGCGAAATAATCGCGCAATACGTTCGTACGGCCTTCGGGAGGAGTTTGTCCGCTTCTCGGTCGCGCGCGGTTTCTTCGATTACCTGATCGAATGCGCGAATGAAATCGAGCTGCCGCACATCGCCGATCTGGGTGAGCGAGGAGGCGACTCCGCGCCGATAGAAGATTCCGAGCAGCCCGGCGGCGGCGAAACTCCCGGCCTCGCGGTGCAGCCGCCAGATCCAGGGTCGGTCCTCGGCGGTGCGCAGCCCGTGGGTGAAGTGCAGCAGCCCCTGGTCGAGGAGGCGGCGGTGGTAGACGCCGGCCCAGGCGTACGGGTAGTCCACGGCGGTGGAGCGGTCGGCGGGCAGTATGACGTCGCGCGGGTTGAGCGCCACGCCCCGGCGGCCCACCGGGACCCGGTGCACGCCGCGCGAGCGGTTGGTGCACTGCACGTGGTCCACGCGCAGGAAGTCGACGTCCAACTCCTCGATGATCTCGACGAGTTGGGTGTAGTAGTCGGGGGCGATCCAGTCGTCCCCGTCGAGGAAGGTCAGGTACTCGCCGCGCGCCGCGTCCAGGCCGGTGTTACGGGCGGTGGCGAGCCCGCCGTTCTGTTCGTGTCGCACCAGGACCGCCCCCGGAAGCTCGCGTTCCGCGCGCTCCAGGATCTCCGGCGTCCCATCGGCCGAGCAGTCGTCGACGAGGATGAATTCGAAGTCGTCGCGCGCGTTGGCGCGCAGACTTCGCAGGGTGTCTGGGGCATATGTCTGCACGTTGTAGAACGGCACGATGACGGAGAGCTTAACCACTCGGGTGACGGTAGGTCGCCGTCCGGCATTCGTCTTGACCTGTGGTGTACCTAAAGGTGAACGACGCACGTCGGAACGGTTAACCCGGTGCTCCAGTCAGCCGATTCGCCAAGCGTCGACGTGCTGTTAACCGTTTGTTGCGCTTGAGTTGGGCCGTGAATCGGAATGGCTTCCTACCGTCGGCGACGTGCCCACCCGTACCCATTCGACTTCCGCCCCGACCGCCCTGCGCGCCGCCGTCCTGGCCGACTCCGACACCCGTTGGAAATGGGGAGCGCTGACCGCGCGTCGCCTCGTGTCGACCGATCAGTCGGACAATCCGCAGGATATTCGGCTCGACGGATTCCTGCTGCGCGGACGGTCGACGCCGACGGTGCGTCAGCTGCGCGAGGTGGGGGTGCGGGCGGACGCGCTGCGCGAGGTCACGGGAGCGGAGTTCGTGCGCGCCGTGGACCGCGAGCGGTACGACGTCATCGTGCTCTCCTGCGTCGGCGGCGGGGTGCAGGCGATGCTGCACGGGCTGTCCCGGGCCTGGGCGACCCCCGCCGGATCCGCTGGCGGGCGCCGCCCGGTGGTCGTCACCGGCTACGTCGGCGTCGTCTACGAGAAGCTCGCCGACGGGCTGCTGCTGCGGCACGGCGCGGACGTGGTGCTCGCCAACTCCCGGTACGACGCGGACCGCTTCCGCGAGGTCTACCGGGGCGTGGGCGCCGCCGACGACGGCGTCGTCGAGTGCGCGCTGCCCTTCCTCGGCGGCGCGCGGTACGACGCCGAGGCCCGGAAGGGCCGCCGCCACCCCGGCGGCACGGTGGTCTTCGCCGTCCAGCCCTCCGTCCCCGACAACCGCGAGGACCGCGGCTACCTGCTGCGCCGCGCGCTGGAGCACGCCCGGAAGCACCCCGACCGCGAGGTGCTGGTCAAGCTGCGCAGCAAGCCCGGCGAGCACACCACGCACATCGAGGAGCTGCCCTACCAGAAGCTGGCGGCCCGCATCGACGGCGGCACCCCGGCCAACTTCCGCCTGGCCTACGGCAACATGGGCGAGGTCCTGGACACCGCGGACCTGCTGGTGACCGTCAGCTCGACCGCCGCCCTGGAGTCGCTGCACCGCGGCGTCCCCACCGCCATCCTCACCGACCTGGGCGTCCGCGAGGCGCTCGGCAACCACCACTTCCTCGGCTCCGGCTGCCTCGCCTCCTGGGACCAGCTGGACCAGGGCCACCTGCCCGAGCCCGACCCGGAGTGGCTCGCCCGCCAGGGCGTCTGCGCCGACGGCTCGTACATAACCGCCTTCGACGCCGCGCGCGCCCGGGTCGCCGAGCTGGCCGCGGCCCCCGCCCTGCCGCCGCTGACCCCCTACTACAGCCGCACCACCGCGCCCGGCTATCTGCCCCGCGTCCTTGACCGCTACGGCTTCCGGCCGGACGGCACCCCGCGCCCCGGCGCCCCCGGCGCCGACACCGCCGAGGCCGGCGCGCTGCGCCGGGCCGTCCGGTCCACCGTGCGGGAGGCGGCCCGCGGCGCCTACCGCCACGGCGTCCAGCGGGTCGCCCCCGTCATCCGCCGGATGGGGGAGCTGTGACGAACCGCAGCACCCTCGCCGCGCCCCGCCGGTTGAGCGCTGTGAGTCAGCGCAACGCCCTTGCCACCACCCGCCGCCGGGGAGAGCCGTGAGCCACCCCGACGGCACCGAAGGAGCCGCAATGCCCGCCACCCCCGAGCGCCGCGTGGTCGCCGTGATCCCCGCCCGCGGCGGATCCAAGGGCGTGCCCGCCAAGAACCTCGCCGCCGTGGGAGGAGTGCCGCTGGTCGCCCGGGCGGTGCGCGAGTGCCGCGCCAGTCGGCTGGTGACGGACGTGGTCGTCTCCACGGACGACGCCGGCATCGCCGCCGCCGCGCGCGGCGCGGGCGCCGAGGTGGTCCAGCGCCCGCCGGCCATCGCCGGCGACACCGCCACCAGCGAGGCCGCGGTGCTGCACGCCCTGGACGCCTTCGAGTCCCGCCACGGGACGGCCGCGGACGTGGTGCTGCTGGTGCAGTGCACCAGCCCCTTCATCGCCCGGGAGGACGTCGACGGGGTGGCCGCCGCGGTGCTGGAGGACGGCGCCGACTCCGCGCTGACCGTCGCCCCCTTCCACGGCTTCGTATGGCGCGACACGGCGGACGACGACGGCTTCGCCGCGCGCGCCGCGGTCGCCGGCGCGCCGGACCCGGTGACGGTGGTCGGCCAGGCGTCGGCCGCGGTCGACGGGGGCGCCCCGGGCCCGGTGACGGTCCCCGCGGGCCGCACCGGGGACGACACCCGCGCCGACGGCACCGCCGCCACGGCGCCCGGGACCGCGACCGCGGTCACCGCGTCCGGGACCGCGACCGGCGCCCCGTCCGGGACCGCGGTCGCCGGCGCGGCGACGGGCCGCACGGTCACCGCGGCGGCGCTGCTGGCCGGGACCGCCGACGGGCCGGCCGCCGCGGCCGACACCGCGGTCACCGGCCACCGCGCGGTGCCCGGTGGCGCCACCGGCTCCGGCGCCGCGGCCGCCCGGACCCCGGCCGGCGCCGGGGACGCCGAGCCCGCCGGCAGCAGCGGGTACGGCGTCAACCACGACAAGTCCTTCCGCCCCCGCCGCCAGGACCGGCCGCAGGACCTGCTGGAGACCGGCGCGGCCTACGCGATGCGGGTCGAGGGCTTCCGCGCCGAGAAGCACCGCTTCTTCGGGCGTACGGCGCTGGTGCGCACCGACGCCGCCCGGGTGCTGGAGATCGACGACCCGCACGACCTGGCCCGGGCCCGCGCGCTGGCGCCGCTGCTGGACGCCCCGCGCCCCGGCGCCCTGCCCACCCGCGAGGACGTCGACGCGGTGGTGCTCGACTTCGACGGCACCCAGACCGACGACAGGGTGCTCATCGACTCCGACGGACGGGAGCTGGTCGCCGTGCACCGCGGCGACGGCCTCGGCGTCGCCGCGCTGCGCCGCTCCGGGCTGGCGCTGCTGATCCTGTCCACGGAGCGGAACCCGGTCGTCGCCGCGCGGGCACGGAAGCTGGAGATCCCCGTGCTGCACGGCATCGACCGCAAGGATCTCGCACTCAAGCAGTGGTGCGAGGAACAGGGCATCGCTCCCGAGCGGGTGCTCTACGCCGGCAACGACGTCAACGACCTGCCGTGCTTCGACGTGGTCGGCTGGCCGGTCGCGGTCGCCAGCGCGCACGACGTGGTGCGCGGCGCCGCCCGTGCGGTGACCTCCACCCCCGGAGGTCAGGGGGCGATCCGCGAGATCGCCTCCTGGCTCCTCGGAAAGGAGCTGGCCTGACGCATCGGCTCTTAACCGGTCACCGACCCGGTCACCGACCCCGACCCCGGGGCCCTTCCCCGAACCGCCCCGCACGGACCGGCATCGCGTAGCGAGGCCGCGGCCAAGACGACCTTGTCTCGCCCCGGACACCGATCCGGGAACCACTCGAAAGGTTTCACGTGAGCTCCAACAACCGCCTCCGCACCCTCGGCGACAAGATCGTCGGCCCCGGCCACCCGGTCTACGTCACCGGTGAGATCGGCATCAACCACAACGGAGACCTGGAGAACGCGTTCAAGCTCATCGACGTCGCCGCCGACGCCGGCTGCGACGCCGTCAAGTTCCAGAAGCGCACCCCGGAGATCTGCACCCCGCGCGACCAGTGGGACATCGAGCGCGACACCCCGTGGGGCCGGATGACCTACATCGACTACCGCCACCGCGTGGAGTTCGGCGAGGACGAGTACCGCGCCATCGACGAGCACTGCAAGAAGCGGGGCATCTCGTGGTTCGCCTCCCCGTGGGACACCGAGGCCGTCGCCTTCCTGGAGAAGTTCGACCTCCCGGCGCACAAGGTGGCCTCCGCCTCGCTCACCGACGACGAGCTGCTGCGCGCCCTGCGCGCCACCGGACGCACCGTCATCCTGTCGACCGGCATGTCCACCCCGCAGCAGATCCGGCACGCCGTCGAGGTGCTGGGCAGCGAGAACATCCTGCTCTGCCACGCCACCTCCACCTACCCGGCCAAGGCCGAGGAGCTCAACCTGCGCGTGATCAACACGCTCCAGGCCGAGTACCCCAACGTGCCGATCGGCTACTCCGGCCACGAGACCGGCCTGCAGACCACGCTGGCCGCGGTCGCCCTCGGCGCCACCTTCATCGAGCGCCACATCACCCTCGACCGCGCCATGTGGGGCTCGGACCAGGCCGCCTCCGTCGAGCCCCAGGGCCTGCAGCGTCTGGTGCGCGACATCCGCGTCGTCGAGGAGTCCCTGGGCGACGGCGTGAAGAAGGTCTACGAGAGCGAGCTCGGACCCATGAAGAAGCTCCGCCGTGTCACCGGCGTCATCGCCGAGCAGACCCGGCGCGAGCCGGCCGCCGTCTGACGGCCGGAACCTTCCAAGGCACTGACGGGAATCTGGTGGAGATGGAACCGGCCGGGTCGCCCGACGGCCCACCGTCCCCGGAAGCGGCGCGTACTCCCGTGCGCCGCTTCCGGGCCCTGCCCGCCGACGGCGCCACGCCGCCGGCCGACACCCTCGCGTTCGTCGAGAGCCCGGTCCAGCTGCTGAACGTGCTGGAGTGGGCGTACGCCGACGCGATCGCCTCCCGCGGCGAGCGCACCGGAGGGGAGACCCCCCAGGCGGCCACGGCCGCTCCGCCCGACCCGTCCGCCGGGCCGGGCGGCGGCGAGGGGGGCGACTTCGACGCCGGTGTCCCGGTGCCGCCGGAAGCGGCGGCCGACGGCACTCCCCCGCGCCCGGTACCGGGCGACCCGCCCGCGCGCTTTGGCGCGTCGAGCTCCGGCGCGTCGGGGTCCGTCGTCTCGGCGGACGGTGCGGCCGAGCCGGGTGACGTGCCGTCGGAGCCTCCGGTCGAGGGTGATGGGCTCCCGTCGGGTGCGCGGCCCGGGTGGGCGTCCACCGGCGCGGACGCGTCGGGCGGCTCGGTGCCCGGGTCCGTCGAGGCGCGGCGGACTCCGTCGGGCGCCACCGCGGGCGGGGACTACTCCGGTACCGGAGTCCCCGCTCCGGCGGGACCCGCGGGCGGCGCTTCGCCGCGCCCCGCGCGCGACGCCGAGACCGGTTCCGCGGGGGAGCCGGGAAGGGACGACCCGGGCCCGCAGGCGGGCCGGGGCGTGTCCATTCCCGCTCCGGCGGGTGAGCGCGGTCTGCCCGGCGCGCCAGGCCGGGCGGACGACGCCCGACACGGCGCCGCGGACGGCGCACCCGCCGGCGGCGACCCGTACGGCGGCGACCCGTACGGCGGCGGCGCGCGCGGCGACGGCCCGCGCGGCGGCGACCCGGGCGGCGGCGACCCGTACGGCGGCGACCCGCGCGGCGGCGACCCGCGCGGCGGCGACCCGTACGGCGACCACCCGTATGCGGGCGACGCGTATGGGCAGGGGAGCGCGGCGGAGTCGGCGGTTCCGGGCGGCGGGCGGGAGCCGATCGCCTTCGGGGCGGGGCTCACCGTGATCGTGCTGGCGCCGCACGACCCCATGACCCGGGGGCAGCTGCGCCGGATGGCGGACCTCGCCCGGGACGAGGGCGTGAGCGTCCGCTGGGAGGAGGCGCGCGGCGGGGCGAGCGCGCCGCTGCGCACCGTGGGCGGACTGTCCGGGCTGCTGCGCCGCGCCGAGCGGATCGTGATCGGCGACCCCTTCTCCCGCTACGTCCAGCTGCTGCTGACCCTCGCCCGCGCCCGCGACCTGGTCGTGGTCGACGACGGGACGGCCACCATGGAGTTCATCTCGCAGCTGGCCCGCGGCGAGCGCCTGGTGCGCTGGCATCGGCGGGGCAACGGGCGCGGGGCGCGGGACGTGGTCTTCGCCCCGGTGTCGGCGACCGCGCGGCGCCGGCTGACGCCGGGCGCGGGGCGCCGGGTCGAGGTCTTCAGCTCGATGCCGGTGGAGCCGCCGGAGGGCGTCACCGTCACCGCCAACGACTTCGCCTGGACCCGGGCCAGGTTCGGCCCGCCACGGCTCACCCGGGGCACCGACCTGGTCGGAACCTCCCTGGTGGAGACGGGAGTCGTCGATCTGGACCGCTATCTGACCGCGGTCACCGCGCTGGCCCGCGCGCACGGCGCCACCCGCTACTTCGCGCACCGCAGGGAGAGCGCGGAGAAGCTGCACCGGGTGAGCGCGGAGGTCGGCCTGGAGGTGGTACGCCCCGAGCTGCCGCTGGAGCTGATCGCCCGCCGTGGTCCGATCGGCCGAACGATCCTGAGTTTTCCCTCGACGGTGGTGCACACGCTGCCGCTGGCCCTCGCCGGCACCGGGGTGCGGGTGGCGGTCTGCGACGTGGACCCGGCCTGGCTCACCAGCCATGCCTCGCCGCGCGCCCAGGGCTTTCTCTCCGGGGTCACCGGCACGGCGCGCGACGTGGACCGGCTGCGCTCGCTGGCGCAGGAGAGCGAGGGTCCCCAACGGCCCGCCGCACGGGGGGATTCGGAGCCTCGGGCGGTGCCGCCGGCACGGAGCGCGGCGCCCGCCGCCCCGCCCGTCGCACCGGCCGCGGCCGTCACGGCGGCCCCTCCGGGCCCTGTCGTACCGCCCGCGTCATCCGCGCCGATGGCAGCTTCCTGACAGGGAGATGAGCCCTTCTCATGTCCACACTCTGAGAAAGGGCGCAGTTATACCCCCTGACTAGGTAGATCATGCGCAACCCGGCCGGGTTTCCGTCCCCTATCGGGCTGAAATTTTGTTGATCGAGCGCCGGTCGGTGCTTTCGTCGGCATACGCTTCATCGGGTGAACAATGTGATGTCCCGCGACTTCTCTCCCGAGGCCGATACCGCCGCGGAGGCGGCGGGGCCGGCCGCCCCGGAGGCGGGTTCGCCCGCCGCGCAGGCACGGCTGGACGGTGTGCTCTCCGAGGGGCTGCGCACCGAACTCGTCGCCTTTCGCCGTGACTTGCACATGCACCCCGAGTTGGGGAACTGCGAGTACCGCACCACGGCGGCCATCAAGGCGCGACTGGAGAAGGCGGGGCTCATCCCGCGGGTGCTGCCCTCCGGCACCGGGCTGATCTGCGACGTGGGCACCTGGGACGGCGGCCGCCCGATGCTGGCGCTGCGCGCGGACATCGACGCACTGCCCATCCCGGACACCAAGACCGTCCCGTACCGCTCCACCGTCCCGGACCGCGCCCACGCCTGCGGACACGACGTGCACACCACCGTGGTGCTCGGCGTCGGCCTGGTCCTCGCCGAGATGGAGCGCGCGGGCCGGCTTCCGCGTCCGGTGCGGCTGATCTTCCAGCCCGCCGAGGAGGTGCTGCCCGGCGGGGCCGCGGACGCGGTCGCCGCGGGGGCGCTGGACGGCGTGGGCCGGATCCTGGCGCTGCACTGCGATCCGCGGGTGGACGTGGGCAGGATCGGGCTGCGCACCGGGCCGATCACCTCGGCCTGCGACCGGCTGGAGATCGAGCTCAGCGGCCCCGGCGGGCACACCGCGCGGCCGCATCTGACCACGGACCTGGTGACGGCCGCCGCCAAGGTGGCCACCGAGGTCCCCGCGCTGCTCGCCCGCCGGGTGGACACCCGCTCGGGGCTCGCCCTCACCTGGGGCCAGCTGGTCACCGGGCACGCCGCCAACGTGATCCCGCAGCACGCCGGGCTCGCCGGCACGGTCCGCTGCCTGGACCTGCCCGCCTGGCATGACGCCCCCGACCTGGTGCACACCGCGGTGGACGAGGTCGCCACCCTCTACGGCGCCGAGTCGGAGATCACCTATGTCCGAGGGGTGCCGCCGGTGGTCAACGAGGCCGCCTCGGCGGAGCTGCTGCGGCGGGCGATGGTGGCCCGGCGCGGGGCGTACTCGGTGGAGGATACTGAGCAGAGCCTGGGCGGCGAGGACTTCTCCTGGTATCTGGAGAAGGTGCCCGGCGCCATGGCCCGGCTGGGCGTGCGCAAGGTCGGCGATTCCGCCCGGCATGACCTGCACCGTGGTGATTTCGACGTTGATGAGGGGGCGATCAAGGTCGGGGTGGAGCTGTTCACCGCCGCCGCCCTGCTCGACCGACACGTTCCGTAAGGGCGTTGGACACGTCGCGTTCAGGGGGAAACTGAGCGCGACCAGCCCTTTACGAGATCGACACAAAGTGTCGATGTGATCGTCAAGACAGGTTCGCGACGATCCGATAACGGCTTCGAAGCACCCCTTTATCTGACATCTACGCGCGTTACGATTCCGCGAAACCAGCGCCAACGGAGGCGCTTCTAGCCGAAGGGGACCCCTCGTGCGCCGGGTATCCACTATCGCTGTCGCGGGCATCGCCACCGCGGCTCTCGCTTTTTCCGTCACCGCCTGTGGTAGCAGCTCCGACGAAGGCAGCAAGGACAAGGGCATCGGCCTTGCGTTCGACGTCGGCGGCCGCGGTGACCACTCGTTCAACGACTCCGCCGCCAAGGGCTTCGACAAGGCCAAGGAGGACCTGGGGATCGGGGGCAAGGAGCTGACGGCCAAGGACGGCGACACCGACGCCGACCGCTACCAGAAGCTCGCCGACCTCGCCGACGCCGGTTACAACCCGGTCATCGGCGTCGGCTACGCCTACACCCCGGCCCTGGCCAAGGCGGCGAAGAAGTACCCGAACACCGACTTCGCGATCGTCGACTCGGTCGTCGAGGCCAAGAACGTCGCCTCCATCGTCTTCACCGAGCACGAGTCCTCCTACCTGGCGGGCGTCGCGGCCGGCCTGAAGACCAAGACCGACAAGGTCGGCTTCATCGGCGGCACCAACAGCGCGCTGATCAAGAAGTTCGCGGGCGGCTTCGAGCAGGGCCTGAAGGACACCAACCCGAAGGCCAGCCTGGACGTCCAGTGGGTCGACAGCACCCCCAAGGGCTTCGGCATGCCGGACCGCGGCAAGGACATCGCCGAGGGCATGCTGTCCAAGGACGTCGACGTGATCTACTCCGCGGCGGGCTCCTCCGGCGCCGGCGCGATCGAGGCCACGGCGAAGAAGAAGGGCACCTGGTCCATCGGCGTCGACGGTGACCAGTACTTCGACAAGGGCCTGCAGAACTACAAGAACTCCATCCTGACCTCCGCGCTCAAGCAGGTCGACGGTGGCGTCTACGACTTCGTCAAGAGCGTCGTCAAGGACAAGAAGCCGCTCACCGGCGTTCAGGTCTACTCCCTGAAGAAGGGTGGCGTCGACGTCTCCTACTCCGGCGGCTTCATCGACGACATCAAGCCGAAGATCGAAGAGGCGAAGAAGAAGATCATCGACGGCAAGATCAAGGTCGTCGACACCTACAAGGGCTGATCACGGCCGCAGGGCTGAACGGCCCAGCGGACACGGCCCGCCTCCGGGGCCGCTCCGCCGGGCCGTCACCCGTCTGCCGCGGGGGCCGGCCGCCGCTCGACATGAGGGCCGGCCGCCGCGCGTCAAAAATGAAGTGTGTCCGGACCTGGGGGGTGCCGTCTCCCCGGGTCCGTGCCGCGTCCGTCCCCCGTAGAACCCGCCCGCCCGTCCCCCGCCCGGGCGGACCCGCCCCATCCTCAGGAGTGCGCCATCAAAGCCGCTAGCGCTACCACGGGCGAGCCACCCGTCGACGCCTCAGGCGTCGCCGTAGAACTGCGCGGAATCACCAAGCGGTTCCCCGGAGTGGTCGCCAACCACGACATCGACATCACCGTGCGCCGTGGCACCGTGCACGCCCTCATGGGCGAGAACGGCGCGGGCAAGTCGACCCTGATGAAGATCCTCTACGGGATGCAGCGTCCCGACGAGGGCACCATCGCGATCAACGGCGAGCTGGTGGAGCTGCACTCCCCGGGTGACGCCATCTCCCGCGGTGTCGGCATGGTCCACCAGCACTTCATGCTCGCCGACAACCTCACCGTGCTGGAGAACGTCGTCCTCGGCGCGGAGAAGCTGCACGGCATCGGCTCCAAGGCCCGCGCCAAGATCCAGGAGATCTCGGACGCGTACGGCCTGGGTGTGCGCCCCGACGCGCTGGTCGAGGACCTCGGCGTGGCCGACCGGCAGCGGGTGGAGATCCTCAAGGTGCTCTACCGCGGCGCCCGGATCCTCATCCTGGACGAGCCGACCGCGGTGCTGGTGCCGCAGGAGGTCGAGGCGCTCTTCGACAACCTGCGCGAGCTCAAGGCCGAGGGTCTGACCGTCATCTTCATCTCCCACAAGCTGGGCGAGGTGCTCTCGGTCGCCGACGACATCACCGTCATCCGGCGCGGCACCACGGTGGGCACCGCGGTCCCCGCCGAGACCACCCCCAAGCAGCTCGCGGAGCTCATGGTCGGCAGCGAGCTGCCCACCCCGGAGACCCGCGAGTCCACGGTCACCGACACCCCGATGCTCGTCGTGGAGGGTCTGCACCTGCAGGCCCGGGACGTCGACGGCGTGGAGCGGGCCGTCCTCAACGAGATCTCCTTCACCATCCACAAGGGCGAGGTCCTGGGCATCGCCGGTGTGGAGGGCAACGGCCAGGCCGAACTGGTCGAGGCGGTCATGGGCATGCGCGACCCCGACCGGGGCACCGTCACCCTGGACGGCGCCGACATCAGCCACACCCCCACCCGCAAGCGGCGTGAGGACGGCATCGGCTACATCCCCGAGGACCGCCACCGGCACGGCCTGCTGCTGGAGGCCCCGCTCTGGGAGAACCGCATCCTGGGGCACGTCACCGAGGCGCCCAACAGCAAGCGGGGCATCCTCGCCCCGAGTGCCGCCCGCCGTGACACCGAGCGGATCGTGGCCGAGTACGACGTCCGCACCCCCGGCATCGAGGTCACCGCGGCCTCGCTCTCCGGCGGCAACCAGCAGAAGCTGATCGTCGGCCGTGAGATGAGCCACCACCCCAAGCTGCTGATCGCCGCGCACCCCACGCGCGGTGTGGACGTCGGCGCGCAGGCGCAGATCTGGGACCAGATCCGCGAGGCGCGCCGTGAAGGACTGGCGGTGCTGCTGATCTCCGCCGACCTGGACGAGCTGATCGGCCTGTCCGACACCCTGCGCGTCATGTACCGGGGCAGCCTGGTCGCCGACGCCGATCCCGCCACGATCACCCCTGAGGAGCTGGGCTCGGCCATGACCGGCGCGGCTTCCGGCCATCTCGAACACCAGGAAGACGGTGCCGAGGACGCTGGGGGAGAGGACCGATGAAGAAATTCGACAAGGAGCGGATGCTCCTGGCGGTCGCGGCCCCGGCGCTCGCGCTGGCCGCCGCCTTCCTGCTGACCGCCCTGGTGCTGGCGGCGACGGGCAAGGAGCCGTTCAACGCCTTCAGCATCATGTTCGAGTACGGCTTCAAGTCCGACAGTCAGGTCTACATCCTGAACAAGGCGACGACGTACTTCCTCGCGGGTCTCGCGGTGGCCGTCGGCTTCCGGATGAACCTGTTCAACATCGGTGTGGACGGCCAGTACCGGCTCGGCGCCTTCTTCGCGGCCGTCCTCGGCGGCGCGCTGGAGCTGCCCGGCTTCGTACAGATCCCGCTGATCATCCTGGTCGCGATGCTGGTCGGCGCGATGTGGGCCTCCATCGCCGCGCTGCTCAAGGTCTACCGCGGCGTCAGCGAGGTGATCAGCACGATCATGCTGAACGCCCTCGCCGGCATCCTCATCAGCTATCTGCTGGTCGACGGGCGGCTCGGTGTCCTGGACAAGGACACCAACATCGTCTCCACCGACCCGCTGCCGGAGTCCAGCCACTTCTTCACCATCCCGGCCGGTCCCGGGCTGGACCCGATCTGGGGCTTCATCGTCGTCGCGGTGCTCGCCGGCGTCGGCTTCTGGTTCCTGCTGGGCCGCACCCGCTTCGGCTTCGACCTGCGCGCGGTGGGCCGCTCCGAGTCCGCCGCCGACGCCAGCGGTGTCAACGTCAAGCGCATGATCATCACCTCCATGCTGCTGTCCGGCGCGGTCGCCGGCCTCGTCGGCATGCCGGTGCTGCTCAACGACGCCCACCAGTACAGCTCCGACTTCCCGGCCGGCATCGGCTTCACCGGCATCGCCATCGCGCTGCTGGGCCGCAACAACCCGGTCGGCATCGCGCTGGCCGCCCTGCTGTGGGGCTTCCTGGAGCGCGGCGCGGGCCGCCTGGAGTTCGAGGGGTACGACCGGGAGATCGTCGGCGTCATGCAGGGCGTCATCGTCCTGTGCGTCGTCATCGCGTACGAACTGGTGCGCCGCTACGGCCTCAAGCGCCAGCAGCAGAAGGTCGGCGCCGAGCTCGCCGCGCAGGCCAAGAAGCAGGAGGCGGCAGCGTAATGGCCACGACTTCCACCACCCCGAAGTCCGCCACGGCGGTTCAGACCAAGATCCACCACAAGCTGACCTTCGCCAAGGTGCTGCTGCTCATCGCGGGCGGGCTGGTCCTGCTCTCCGTGGTGACCGCGCTCGTCTCCTCCGGCGATAAGCCCGCCTTCTACACCATCACCTCCTCCGACCAGGTCGCCGCCGCGCTCTCCATGGCGGTGCCGATCGGTCTGGCGGGTCTCGGCGGCCTCTGGGCCGAGCGGGCCGGCGTGGTCAACATCGGCCTTGAGGGCATGATGATCCTCGGCACCTTCTTCGGTGCCTGGGCGGGCTACCAGACCAGCCCCTGGGTGGGCGTCCTCGCCGGCGTCCTCGGCGGCGCGGTCGGCGGCCTGGTGCACGCCATCGCCACCGTCACCTTCGGTGTCGACCACATCGTCTCCGGTGTGGCGATCAACATCCTGGCGCTGGGCGCCACCACCTACCTCGCCAAGGCGTGGTTCGGTCCGCTGAGCGACCAGGGCGGCAGCCCCAAGCAGTCGCCCCAGGTGGACGACCTGCCCACGATCACCGTGCCGGGACTGTCCGACTGGCTCCAGGACATCGAGGACGAGCACTGGTTCGTCGTCTCCGACGTCGCCGGCATCCTCGGCGGCCTGGTCACCAACGTCTCGGTGCTGACCGTGCTGGCGATCGCCCTGGTCATCGGCACCTTCTTCGTGCTGTGGAAGACCTCCTTCGGTCTGCGGCTGCGGTCCTGCGGTGAGAACCCGACCGCCGCCGAGTCCCTGGGCGTCAACGTCTACCTGTACAAGTACGCGGCCGTGGTCACCTCCGGCGCGCTCGCCGGCCTCGGCGGCGTGTTCCTCGCCCTGGTCCGTTCGCACATCTACAACGAGGGCCAGACCGGTGGCCGCGGCTACATCGGCCTCGCCGCGATGCTGTTCGGCAACTGGCGCCCGGGCGGCCTGGCGATGGGCGCGGGCCTGTTCGGCTACTCCGACGCGCTCCAGCTGCGCAACGGCGGCCCGACCGTGCACGCGCTGCTGCTCATCGCCGGCATCGCGCTGCTGCTCTTCGCGGCGTGGAAGGTGTACCGCAAGGCCATGGTGGCCGCGGCGATCAACGCCGTCGCCGGCGCGGTCCTGCTGGTCTGGTACCTGCTGACCGACACCGTGCCCAGCGAGCTGGTCAGCGCGACCCCGTACATCGTCACCCTGCTGGTCATGGCGCTGGCCGCACAGCGGCTACGGATGCCCAAGGCGAACGGCAGGCCCTACCGCAAGGGACAGGGCAAGTGACCGAGTCTCCCCACGACTGGGAGGCGCTGCGCGCGCAGGCCCGGGACGCCATGTCCCGGGCCTACGCCCCCTACTCCGGCTTCCCGGTGGGCGCGGCGGCCTATGTCGACGACGGCCGGATCGTCTCCGGCTGCAATGTGGAGAACGCCTCCTACGGGGTGGCCCTGTGCGCCGAGTGCGGTCTGGTCGGCGAGCTGTTCGCCACCGGCGGCGGCCGGCTGACGGCCTTCACCTGCTGCGACCGCAACGGCGATGTGCTGATGCCGTGTGGCCGCTGCCGCCAGCTGCTGTGGGAGCACGGCGGCCCCGAACTGCTGGTGGAGACCTCGACGGGGGTGCGGCGGCTGGCCGAGCTGCTGCCGGACGCCTTCGGCCCCGCCGATCTGGAACGCTGATCTTCTCAGCCCCGATATCTACACGCGTAAAACGCCCGTTTGCCGGCATCTTTGCGCTTCGAACGCGCTCATTCCCGTCCAGAAAGGCAGCCCGACCCATGGACGCCATTTCCGTCATCCGCACCAAGCGTGACGGCGGCCGTCTGACCGACGGCCAGATCGACTGGATCATCGACGCCTACACGCGTGGCGTGGTCGCGGACGAGCAGATGTCCGCACTCGCCATGGCGATCTTCCTCAACGGCATGGACCGGGCCGAGATCGCCCGCTGGACCGCCGCGATGATCGCCTCCGGCGAGCGGATGGACTTCTCCTCGCTGTCCCGCCCGACCGCCGACAAGCACTCCACCGGCGGCGTCGGCGACAAGATCACGCTGCCGCTGGCCCCGCTGGTCGCCGCCTGCGGCGCGGCCGTGCCGCAGCTCTCCGGCCGCGGCCTCGGCCACACCGGCGGCACCCTGGACAAGCTGGAGTCCATCCCGGGCTGGCGGGCGCTGCTCTCCAACGACGAGATGCTGGGCGTGCTGAGCGACGTCGGCGCGGTGATCTGCGCGGCCGGCGACGGGCTGGCCCCGGCCGACAAGAAGCTGTACGCGCTGCGCGACGTGACCGGCACGGTCGAGGCGATCCCGCTGATCGCCTCCTCCATCATGTCCAAGAAGATCGCCGAGGGCACCGGCTCGCTGGTGCTCGACGTCAAGGTCGGCTCCGGCGCCTTCATGAAGGACATCGACGCCGCCCGCGAGCTGGCGAGCACCATGGTGGGCCTCGGCACCGACCACGGCGTCAAGACCGTCGCGCTGCTCACCGACATGTCCACCCCGCTGGGCCTCACCGCGGGCAACGCCCTCGAGGTCCGCGAGTCCGTCGAGGTGCTCGCCGGCGGCGGCCCGGCGGACGTCGTCGAGCTGACCGTCGCCCTGGCGCGCGAGATGCTCGTCGCCGCCGGCCTGCCCGACGCCGACCCGGCCAAGGCGCTGGCCGATGGCTCCGCGATGGACCACTGGCGCCGCATGATCGCCGCGCAGGGCGGCGACCCGGACGCCGAGCTGCCGGTCGCCCGGGAGCGGCACGTCGTCACGGCCGCCGAGTCCGGTGTGCTCAGCAAGCTCGACGCCTACGCCGTCGGCGTCGCCGCCTGGCGCCTGGGCGCCGGCCGCGCCCGCAAGGAGGACCCGGTGCAGGCCGGCGCCGGCATCGAGATCCACGCCAAGCCCGGCGAGACGGTCACCGCGGGCCAGCCGCTGCTGACCCTGCACACCGACACCCCGGAGAAGTTCGAGTACGCCCTGGAGGCCCTGGCGGGCGCCGCGGAGTACGCCCCGGCGGGCACGGACTTCACGGCCGCGCCGATCGTGCTGGACCGGATCGCCTGATCCGGAGCAATCCGACGCGCCCGGACGGGCGAGTCTCCCTCCCCGAGGGATCTCCCCCCTGGGGGTGAACGGGACCGGTGGACCACCACCGGTCCCGTCGTCGTTTCCGGCCCCGATCCGGCCCCGATCCGGCCCCGATCCGGGTCCCGATTCGGCCACCGGCCCGGCCCTGGTCGGGCCCTGGTCGGGCCTTGGCCGGGCACCGGCCGGCTCCCCGGGGCGGCGGCTGCCGCGCTCCCGGAGTCCCCCCGGTTCCGGGGATGCTGATGACCAGTCGGCCGCGACGCAGTCTGACAATGACTCCAATCGGTCCACTTCTGTCATGTGTCGTCACTTATTTTCCGATAACTCGTTACAAGGAGTTGAGGGCCGGGGGGTGCGTGCCGGGGGCGCTCGGAAGGAGGCAGTCGCGTGGATGCCACCGTGACCTTGTTCGGCTCGTTCCTGGCCTCCGTCGGGGTCCTGGGCGCGGCCGTGGCGGCGTACCTGGGGAAGCGCGGTGAGAACGCGCTGACCGGATACTCCAGCCTGACCGAGAAACTCCAGGCGGAACGCGACCGGCTGGAGCGGCAGCTCGCGGAACGGGACACCAAGCTTGCCGAGCTGATCGCGCAACGCACGGCGGACCAGACCGAGATCGCCCGGCTGCGGATGGACAATCACCGACTCGGAGGGACCCCGTGACCCGGATCGAGCGGCTGCTCGCGTTTCGTTGGCGCGGCATCGTTCTCGTGTGCGTGCTCCTCGCCCTGTCCGGGGTCGCGGTGATCCTCTGGGCGCGGATCAACGCCGGGGACCGCCGCGCGGACGCGATGGCGGCCGAGGCCGACCGGCGGGGAGTGGCCCTGTCCACGCTGGCCCGGGACGTACGGACGCTGCGCGACCAGGTTCGGGCCCATGGCGACACCCCGGCCGCCCCCGACCCCGCGGAGGCGGTGCGCGACCTGGTGTCGCGGGTGAGCGTCCCGGTGCCCGCCGTGGCGGCGGGCACCCCGGGATCGCCCGGCGCACCGGGGGCCCACGGCGAGCGCGGGCCCCGTGGGGGCCGGGGCGGGCCCGGCCCGTCCGGCGCCCGGGGCGCCATCGGCCCCGTCGGTCCGACCGGGCCCTCCGGCCCCGACGGCCCGGCGGGCGTGGCCGGCCCGGCCGGGGCACCCGGAACCGACGGTCTCCCGGGCGCCGTCGGCCCGTCCGGCCCCGCGGGCCCACCCGGACCCGCGGGGGAGCGCGGCCCGCAGGGCGAGCCCGGTGAACCCGGCGAGCCCGGCGAGCGCGGACCCCAGGGCGACCCGGCCTCGCCCTGTCCCAGCGGCTACACCCTCCAGCCACCCCCGTACGACCCCGCCGCCCTGATGTGCCGTCATGAGGGAGCCCCGCCGATCCTGACGAGGCCGCTGCCGCGGTGGACCAAGGGAGCGGGGCGGGAGCGGGCGGGCGCGGCGGACTGAGCCGCGCCGCCGGCCGGGAGGCGCGGACACGGCCGCCGGCGTGGAGAGACGGAGCGAGGGGGCGGGTCCGGCACCGGACCCGCCCCCTCGCCGCAGCCGACCGCCGGCGGTGTCACTCGTCACCGCCGGCCGTCGCCGGCGTCAGTGGCGCACCACCACCGGCCGCGCGGCGCGGACCGGGGACGCGGCGACCAGGCGCCGCTCGACCAGGGCCTTGCGGGTGGCGTAGAGGGTGATCCCGGCGGCCGCGGCCATGGCGAACAGGCCGAGGACGACCGTGCCTTCCCAGCCGGCGGCGCGGAAGGCGAGCGCGCCGAGGGCGCCGCCCACGCTGCTGCCGATGTAGTACGCGCTCTGGTAGAGGGCGGAGGCCTGCGCCCGGCCGGTGTGCGCGGCACGGCTGACGGAGGACGAGGCGACCGCGTGCCCGGCGAAGAAGCCGGCGGTGATCAGGACCAGCCCCAGCAGTACGGCGGCCAGCGAGGTCGACAGGGTGAGCAGCAGACCCGCCGCCGTGGTGCCCACCGCCAGGTAGAGCGCGCCGCGTCGGCCGAGCCGGCCGACCAGCTGCCCGGCGGCGGCCGAGGAGGCGGTGCCGACCAGGTAGACGAGGAAGATGGAGCCGACCACGCCCTGCGGCAGCCCGAAGGGCTCGCCGGCGAGTCGGTAGCCGATGACCGTGTAGACGGCGCCGAAGACCGTCATGAACAGTGCGCCGATGGCGTACAGCCGGCAGAGCAGCGCGTCGGTCAGATGCCCGGCGACGGTCCGGGCCAGCGCGCGCGGGCTGACCGGGCTCGGGGTGAAGTTCCGGGCCTTGGGCAGCAGCAGCCGGAAGGCGACGGCGGAGGCGACGGCCAGCAGCCCCACCGCGGCGAGCCCCGCCCGCCATCCCCAGACCTGGGCCACCCAGCCGGTGAGGATGCGGCCGGACATGCCACCGATGCTGTTGCCCGCCACGAACAGCCCGATCGCGCCCACCAGCGCCTTGGGGCGTACCTCCTCCGCCAGGTACGCCATCGCCGAGGCCGGCAGCCCGGCCAGCGCCACGCCCTGCACCGCGCGGAGCGCGATCAGCCAGCCCAGCCCGGGGGCGAGCGGGATCAGCAGCGCCACGAAGGCGGCGACAGACAGCGAGGCGGTCATCATCGCCCGCCGTCCGAACCGCTCGGAGAGGACGCTCAGCGGAAGCACGGCCAGCGCCAGCGCGCCGGTGGCGGCGGACACGGTCCAGCTCGCCTGATCGGCCGTCACCCCGAGGTCCGCGGAGATCGCGGGGAGCAGGGCCTGGGTGGAGTAGAGCAGCGCGAAGGCGGCGACTCCGGCGGCGAAGAGGGCGAAGCTCATCCGGCGGTAGCCGGGCTCACCGGGCTGCAACCGACCCGCGGAGGAAGCAGAGGAGGGAGCAGAGCCGGCAGAGGAGTCGGCGGAAGAGCCGGCAGAGGAGCAAGAGGCCGCGGAGGCGGCGGAAGACGAGGAGCCGGCGTCCACGGGTGTTCCGGTGGACGCCTTGGTATCTGCAGGAGGCATGTATCCGACGGTAGAGATCGACAGCTCATGCGTCCAATGCACAAAACCTCGATAATCGATGCTGTGCGGCATGAGCAGAGGTCAGCGCGTCGGGTGTCACGCGTCAGCAACGGAAAAGACACCACCGTGACGAACGAGGCCACGGATGTCGACTCGGAGTCCTGGGCGGCGACGCTCGCCCCGCGGCTGGCGCAGTTCGCCGCCGTCGCCCGGCACGAGCACGTCACCCGCGCCGCCCATGAGCTCGGCATGCCCCAGTCCACGCTCAGTCGCGCCATGGCTCGGCTCGAACAGGACCTGGGCGTCGCGCTGTTCGCCCGGCGCGGGCGGGCCGTGGCGCTCACCCCCGCCGGGCGCGCCTTCCTCGTCTCCACCGAGCGCGCGCTCGCCGAGGTCGACCGCGCCGCCGAGTCGGTGCGCGCCGACGCCGACCCGGCCGCCGGCAAGGTCGCCTTCGGCTTTCTGCACACCCTCGGCTGGGAGACCGTACCCGGGCTGATCCGCGCCTTCCGCGTCGACCACCCCCGGGTGCGCTTCCAACTCGTGCAGAACTACGGCGAGGCCATGCTGGAACGGATGCGCGCGGGCGACCTCGACCTGTGTCTGACCTCGCCCGTCCCCGACGCCCCCGACCTGGTCGCCCGCCGCCTCGACGAACAGAAGCTCCGCCTCGTCGTCCCTGAGGACCACCGTCTGGCCGGCCGCAAGCGGATCCGGCTCGCCGAGGCGTCCGCGGAGCTCTTCGTCACCCTGGAACCCGGCTACGGACTGCGTCGCATCACCGACGCGCTGTGCGCCGAGGCCGGCTTCACCCCCCGGATCGCCTTCGAGGGGGAGGAGGCCGAGACCCTTCGCGGCCTGGTCGCCGCCGGTCTCGGCGTGGCCCTGCTGCCGCCGCCCGCCGTCCCCCGGCCCGGCGTCGCCGAGCTCACCGTGACCGCTCCCCGCGCCGTCCGCGAGATCGGCGTCGCCTGGCTCGACGGCCACCCCGACACCCCGCCCGTCGCCGCCTTCAAGCGCTTCCTCCTCAGTCGGCGCGGCCAACTGCTGCCCCGCTGAGCCGCGTTGCCGGCCGCCTCGGCCTCCGCCCGGGGCCTCCTTGGGGCTCCTCGGGGATCCCTCGGCCTCCTCGGGCGCGCCGTCTCAGCGCCGCAGCGCCCGGCCGAAGCCCGCGGCCAGCGGCATCCGCAGGCCGAGTGGGGGCGGGGCGGCGAAGGCGTCCGCGACGGGGCGCGAGAAGGAGTGCGCGAAGAGGGAGCCGAGGAGGAAGTCGGCGGCGAGGGCCTGGACTTCGGCGTGGTGCTGGTGGAGGTGGTGACCGTCGGAGTGCACCTCGAAGCGGCACACGTCGCGGTTGACCTTCTTGGCGCGCTCGGCGAGGCGGTAGGAGAGGTCGGGATCGGTGCGCTCGTCGTTGGTGCCGTGGGCGATCAGGACCTGACGGCCGATGAGCTGGCGGACCGGGTCGGGGGTCCGCGCCGCGTCCGGCTCGGGGAACCAGGGGGACAGGGCCAGCACCGAGGCGACCGCGGGGTGGTCGGCGGCGTGCAGGGCGGCCCGGGCGCCCATGCCGTGGCCGGCCAGGCAGACGGGCACGTCGCCGTAGCGGCGCACCACCTCGTCGGCGGCCCAGCGGGCGTCGTCGGCCGGGTGGGCCGAGGAGCCGTTCCAGCCCCGGAAGCGGTAGTGGACGACGTGCGCGGTCAGCCCCTCGTGTCGGGCCGCCTTCACCAGGTGCCGGGCCAGCGGCCGCACCCGCGCGGCGGCCAGCGGGGAGGGCCGACCGGTCCCCTCCGACCTGCCCGGGGGGAGCCGCAGCACCACGCCGTGTACGGTGCGTCCGGCGCCCGCCGCGCCCATCGGGCGCCCGAGCCGGGCCCCGCGTTCCGCCAACGTTTGCTGAGCCATGGCAGAACGATGGCAGAAGGGGCGGTGTACACCACCCCGCGCGCGGTCACTGTTGCGTATCTATCGCGGGCGATCTACGCGCGTAGGGGCTATGGTGCGAAGATGACGACGAGCTCGAACAACGAACGCCCCACCTCCGACCAGATCCGCCGTGCGCCCAAGGTGCTGCTCCACGACCACCTCGACGGCGGGCTGCGCCCCGGCACCATCATCGACCTCGCCCGCGAGGTCGGCTATGACGCCCTGCCGGAGACCGAGCCGGACAAGCTCGGCGTCTGGTTCCGGGAGGCCGCCGACTCCGGCTCGCTCGAGCGCTACCTGGAGACCTTCTCCCACACCTGCGCCGTCATGCAGACCCGCGAGGCGCTGGTCCGGGTCGCCGCCGAGTGCGCCGAGGACCTCGCGGAGGACGGCGTCGTCTACGCCGAGGTGCGGTACGCCCCCGAGCAGCACCTGGAGGCGGGGCTGACCCTCGAAGAGGTCGTCGAGGCCGTGAACGAGGGCTTCCGGGAGGGTGAGCGTCGAGCCAAGGCCAACGGTCACCGGATCCGCGTCGGCGCGCTGCTCACCGCGATGCGGCACGCCGCCCGCGCCCTGGAGATCGCGGAGCTGGCCAACCGCTACCGGGACCTGGGCGTCGTCGGCTTCGACATCGCGGGCGCGGAGGCCGGCTTCCCCCCCACCCGCCACCTCGACGCCTTCGAGTACCTCAAGCGGGAGAACAACCACTTCACCATCCACGCCGGTGAGGCCTTCGGGCTGCCCTCGATCTGGCAGGCGCTCCAGTGGTGCGGCGCCGACCGGCTCGGCCACGGCGTCCGCATCATCGACGACATCCAGGTCGCCGAGGACGGCACCGTCCAGCTCGGCCGGCTCGCCAGCTATGTGCGCGACAAGCGCATCCCGCTGGAGATGTGCCCCACCTCCAACCTGCAGACCGGCGCCGCGAGCTCCTACGCCGAGCACCCCATCGGCCTGCTGCGCCGACTGCACTTCCGTGCCACGGTGAACACCGACAACCGCCTCATGAGCGGCACCAGCATGAGCCGGGAATTCGAGCACCTGGTCTCCACCTTCGGTTACACGCTCGATGACATGCAGTGGTTTACCGTTAATGCGATGAAGTCCGCATTCATTCCTTTCGGTGAACGTCTTGCCATGATCAATGACGTCATCAAGCCGGGATATGCCGAGCTGAAGTCCGAATGGCTGTTCCGGCAGGCCGCCGCGACCACGGCCGTGACCAGTGCGTCTGCCACCGATGAGGGCTGAGAGCAGATAAGAGGAAAATGAAGGAAAACGGCCGGCGGAATACCCCCCGGCCGTTTTCGCTGTTTGGGCCTTGTGGTTTGCGGCGCGAGCAATTCGGTGGCTAGTTTTTTGTGTCGCTCAAGTTCTCCGCAGCAAGGACTGAATTCATGAAGCACGGAACCATCAAGACCCTCGGAGTCGTCGCGCTCGGAGCCGCCGCTGTCGCCGCCGGAGCCGGAACCGCCGCGGCGGCCGGTCCCAACGTCCACAGCTTCGCCGACCCCGTCGCCGGGGCCCTGGAGCGTCACGAGGTCACCGAGCAGAAGGCCGCGTACAAGAAGCAGCTCCAGCACAAGACGGGCAAGGAGATCGAGCAGGCCAAGGCCCAGCACGGCAAGAAGGGCAAGCCGGCCGCCAAGCCCGGCCAGCCCGCCGCCAAGCCGGCGCAGCCCGCCGCCAGGCCGGGCGAGACGGGCCAGCACGCCCACCACCCCGCGCAGTCCCAGCAGCCGCAGCAGGCCGCCCAGCCGCAGTACCCCCAGCAGGCGGCGCAGCCGCAGCAGGCCGCCCAGCCGCAGCAGCCCGCGAAGAAGGGCCTGCTCGGCGGCCTGCCCGTCGCC
Organism: Streptomyces sp. SAJ15; assembly: GCF_007595705.1. Taxonomy (GTDB): domain Bacteria; phylum Actinomycetota; class Actinomycetes; order Streptomycetales; family Streptomycetaceae; genus Streptomyces. The sequence goes on from NZ_NISY01000010.1 coordinate 189,816, forward strand.
AACAGCCTGCCCACCAACAGCCTGCCCGGCGGCGGACTCCTGGGCTGAGGCGCCGCGCACCCCGCTCGACGCGGCGCGCTCCCCTGTCGGGCCGAGGGACGACCACGCCGCGTCACGAAGTGGTGGGCCGCACACCCGCTCAGGGTGTGCGGCCCCCGCGTCATATGTCAGGATCCGGCAGATGACGGCACGCGTACGCCCCGCCCGGGCGAGAGTCGGGCCGAACAACGCGACAGACAACGGGGTGTGAACGTCACGTGCGCAAGCGTGCGAGGAAGACGACGGGCCTGGCTGCCCTGCTGACCATGGCCGCGCTGGCGCTGACCACCGCCTGCGCCGGCTCGGACGGCGACGAGGACAAGGGCGGCTCGGGAGGCGGCGGGGACAGGGGCGACAAGGGGGCCAGCAGCGCCCCGGCCGGCCCCTCGCCGCTCGACCGGTTGATCATCGCCGGCGCCGACCTCGCCGACTACACCGTCAACCAGGGCAAGCCCGAGGGCTGGGCCAGCGGTCAGCCCACCTCCAGCGACCCCGAGTGCCAGCCGCTGGCCGACGCCACCGGTGACAAGCCCAGCGCGGCCGCGCGGGAGACCGTGCGGCGCGGCGTCAACGCCAAGGCCGACCCGGCCAAGGGCGTCACCACCGCGCTCAGCACCTACGACGCCGCGGACGCCAAGTCCTATATGCGTGACCTCGAGGCGGCTTTGGCCGCGTGCGGCGAGGGCTTCGACACCACCCTCGACGGCAACACTGTGGGCTACGGCGAGGTGCGCACCCTCGACGTCCCGACGCGGGCCGACGACACCGTCGCCTACACCATGACCGCCGTGTCCCAGGGGCAGAAGATCGTCATGCACTTCGTCGCCGTCCGGTCGGACGCGACCATCGCCACCTTCACCGCCCTGGACCTGCGGCACCTGACGGCCGGCTATCCGGTGCCGCAGGAAGTCGTCGACAAGCAGATCAAGAAGCTCGGGGCCTGACCGGCGCGGGCCGGCCCGGGTCACAGCCCGCCGCGGGTCATCCCCGCCGGGCGGTCACCGACTGCCGCGGGGGGCATCGCCCCGCGGCGCCGGCGTCACCACGCCTCGCGGTACGCCTTCTCCCCGGGCAGCAGCGCCCACAGCGCCAGATAGAGCAGGAACTGCGGGCCCGGCAGCAGACACGAGACGACGAAGATCACCCGCATGGTCTTGGCGGACATCCCGAAGCGCTGGGCCAGCGCCGCGCAGACGCCGGCGATCCTGCGGTTGTGTCGGGGGCGTACGAGTGCGGCGGACATGAGCGACTCCTTCGTGAACGCGCGTCCCGCCCACGACGCGGGGCGCGGTGGCTCGATGTCCTCAACGGTAGGGGCGGGCACCGGACAAGGCGTCGCTCCACGGGGCGATGGCGACCCTGGAGATCCTCGGGGTCACCGGTCGCGGCTCCTCGTCCCGAGGGAGGGCCGCCGGTTCCCGGCGGTCCGCCCGGCGGCGTAGCCAACCCCTGACGGCGGGCACCACGGCCAGGTGCGCCAGCGCCACTCCGGCGGTGTTGAGCAGCACCGTGTCGATGTTGACGACCTGGCCGGTGGCCCTGCTGTCCAACACCTCGACGGTGAGCGAGATCATCGCGCCGGTGAAGACCGTACGGGCCAGCGAGGTGAGCCGGCGCGCCGCCACCCGCCCCGCGGCCAGCGGCAGCAGCACCCCCAGCGGGGCCAGCAGCAGCAGCTCGCGGCCCATGCTGCGCACGGCCTCCCGCGGCCCGAGCTCGAGATCCGCGCGGATGCTCGACAGCGGCTTCAGGGACACCGGGGTCACATAGGGCACGTCGAGCGGGCGCAGGATCGCCCAGCAGACATACGAAAGGTGAGCGGCGAGAAGTACGAAGCCCGCCGCGCGGAAGCGGAATGCGGCCTTGCGGCCGGAACCATGACCCTGCACGCCTGACATGACGTCTGCCCCGCGGCTCCCGGTTCCGTGGGCACCGCGCTGGTCACAGTGCTGTTACCGACGCGTCGGGTCAAAAGCGCGGCCGGTGTGCCGAGCCCGGCACACCGGCGCGATCAGGCCAAATGGCCGACGCCACCGCCATATGACGAGGCCCGGCCCGGTCCTCAGGACAGCGGCGTGCCCGAGCTCAGCGCGCTCTCGGGGTGCTCCCGCAGCGCCTCCGTGCAGGCGTAGCGGCGCAGCGGATCATCGCGGTCCGGACCGCCCAACACCACCTGGCGGTCGGCGTCGGAGGTCGCCGGGGAGCTGGCGTAGGTGCAGATGATCTGTGCCAGCGCGGTCGAGGGCAGCTCCTCCGGTCGGCTGCTCATCCGCAGGGCCTCGTCCGGGTCGCCCTTCGCGGGACCGGAGACGGTGAGGCCCGCGCGCACCTCGGTGCCGTACCCCGCCTTGCGTTCGGCCGCCGACGGCCGCTGCCGCAGCTCGGCCAGCAGGGCGCGGGCGACCTGCGCCGGATCGGTGGACATCGACGCGCCCGCCGGCCGCTCACCCCGGTCCACCGGCTGCACCTGCGAGAGGCACTCCAGGTAGACGGTGGCCGAGCCGCGGACGGCCGGCCGCGTGGTGGGCTTCCCCTCGGGCGCGTCACACGAGGCGCGCGAGGGGGCGGCCCCGGCGTCCACCGGGACCGCGGTGCCGCGGATCCCGCACCCGGCGAGGGCCGTCATGGCGAGCGCGCCGAGCGCGGCGGCGACCATCGCCCCGCGCCGCCGGGCCACACGTCGGTCGCCCGCGCCCGGCCGGGTCGCACCTCGGTCGCTCGCACCCGGTCGGGTCGACGTCGCCCGTATGGGCCATCGGCTCATAGCGTCTTCTCCTTGCCCGCCGCGCCGCCGGCACCGCCGCCGCCTCCGGCGCTCGCGCCGCCCTTGTCCGTACCGCCCGCGGAGCCGTCGCCGCCGCCGCTGCCGCCGACGGCCGTGCCGGACGCCGGCCCGGCCTCCTGCCCCGACGGACCTGGCTGGCCGGGCTTGGCCTCCGCGGCCGGCGACGGCGAGGAGTCCCGGGGCAGGCGGAGGGTGAACACCGCGCCGCCGTCGGGGGAGTTCTCCGCGGTGATCTCGCCACCGTGGATGTGCGCGTTCTCCAGGGCGATCGACAGCCCCAGCCCGCTGCCCTCCGAACGCGGCCGGGAGGCGCTGGCCTTGTAGAAGCGGTCGAAGACGTGCGGCAGCACGTCCTCGGGGATGCCCGGACCGTGGTCCCGCACCTTGATCACCAGCTCGTCGCCCTCGGTACGCACCGAGACCCGCACCGGCGAACCGCCGTGCTTGAGCGCGTTCCCGATGAGGTTGGCCAGGATCACGTCCAGCCGGCGCGGGTCGAGCCGGGCCATCATCCCGCGCTCCGCGTCCAGCTCCACCGCGTCCAGCCAGGCCCGCACGTCGACGCACGCCGTCACCTGGTCCGCGACGTCGACGTCGTCCAGCACCAGCCGGGCGGTCCCCGCGTCGAAGCGGGTGACCTCCATCAGGTTCTCCACCAGGTTGTTGAGCCGCCGGGTCTCGCTCACCACCAGTTGCACCGCGGGCGCGATCATCGGGTCGAGCGCGTCGGCCTCCTCCTCCAGCACCTCCGTGACGGCGGTGATGGCGGTCAGCGGCGTCCGCAGCTCGTGCGACATGTCGGCGACGAAGCGCCGGCTGGCCGCCTCCCGGGCGCTCAGCTCCTCCACCCGCTGCTGCAGCCGCTCCGCGGTGCGGTTGAAGGTGCGCGACAGGTTCGCCAACTCGTCCGCGCCCGACACCTGGAGGCGGGTGTCCAGCTGTCCCTCGCCCCACCGCTGGGCGGCCTCGCCGAGCCGCTGCACGGGTCGCAGCACCGTGGCCGCGGCGGCCTGCGCCAGCAGCGCGGAGCCGATCAGCGCCAGCGCGGTGGCGATCCCCAGCGACCAGGCCAGCGAGTTCAGGTCCTGGCGCTCGTTGTCCAGCGACTTCATCAGGTAGCCGGTGGGCCCGCCGCCGATCACCTTCGCGCCGCCCACCAGATAGGGCGTGCCGTCGACGGTGATCCGCTGCCAGTACAGATGGTACGGAGCGCTGTTGGAGCTGTTGACCTCACGCTTCTCGTTCACCTGCGTACGCAGCGTCTTGGGCACCACGTCCAACGAGAGCAGGGTGCTCTTCGACGCCGCCATGCACTTCTTGCCGTCGTGCGTGGTGGCGATCAGCAACACCTCGTACTTCTGGGTGTTGTCCGCCATCTTCTCCGCGGCGCTGCGCAGATCCGAGCAGTCGGGGACGCGCGGCAGCGAATCCGTGGTGTCCTTCAGCGACTTGCGGAACTCCCGCAGCGCCGCGTCCTGGGTGCGGGTCAGCACCGCGTCCCGGTTCAGCCAGTACGCGATGGCCGAGGCCGACACCGCGGCCGCCAGCGCCACCAGCGCGAACACGAGCATCAGCCGCAGCCGCAGGCTCATCCACTGCAACAGCCCGGCGGCCCAGCCGCGGGCGCGGCTGGGCTCTTCACTCTCAGTGTTCAATGCTTGCTTTCCCCACCCGGGTGATCCGGCGACGCGGGCCTCGTCGGGGCGCCGGTCGCGGAGACTGTCGAGGTCACTGCGGTACGTCCAGCCGGTAGCCGACGCCGCGGACGGTACGGATCAGCGTCGGCGACGACGGCACGTCCTCCACCTTCGCCCGCAGGCGCTGCACACAGGCGTCGACCAGCCGCGAGTCGCCGAGGTAGTCGTGCTCCCAGACCAGCCGCAGCAGCTGCTGTCGGGAGAGCGCCTGGCCCGGCCGGCGGCTGAGTTCGAGCAGGAGTCGCAGCTCGGTCGGCGTGAGCTGCAGGTCCTCCCCGTTCTTGGTGACGGTCATCGCCGAGCGGTCGATCACCAGGTTGCCGAACGACGCGGAGTCGTTGGCCTCGCGCTCGCCGCGCCGGAGCACGGCCCGGATGCGGGCGTCCAGCACCCGCCCCTGCACCGGCTTCACCACGTAGTCGTCCGCTCCGGACTCCAGCCCGACCACGACGTCGATGTCGTCGCTGCGTGCGGTCAGCAGGATGATCGGCAGCTGGTCGGTACGCCGGATGCGGCGGCACACCTCGAATCCGTCGATCCCCGGCAGCATCACATCCAGCACGATCAGGTCCGGCCGCTGCTCGCGCAGCAGCTTCAGACCGTCCTCCCCCGTCGCCGCGGTCGCCACACGGTGGCCCTGGCGGGTCAGGGAGAGTTCGAGGGCCGTGCGGATGGCGTCATCGTCCTCGATCAGCAACAGGAAAGGCACTTGGTCATTCTGACCTACTAAGGGCCTGTAGTTCGACCGTCAGGCGCCGAGGTGACAGGTCTGCACAGCACCTCCTCCTGTGACAGGTCTGTGACAGTCGGCGGACAACGCGATGAAACTGGCCCGGCAGTCTTTAGTGCACCGGGAGGACGGCAGCCCGGGAAGCCAGCGGATCAAGCAGGCTCCACCGACGGGGGGCGCGAGATGAACACACTGCACAGCACTGCTACCAGCGCAGTTCGCACGCGCCTCCACGACGCCGGCCGGAGCATGGAGAAGTCCGGTGCCGTGAGCGGGCGGGGGTGCGCTCGCGGCGCCGGGCGTCAGCGGCCTCCTTACATGGTGGCCATTGACGCAACGGGGGTAACGGGGGCCGTTACGGGGGCCACGGGGGGCCACGGGGGTAACGGCACTCAGGGGGGTACCGGGGGTAACGGGGGAATCGCGTACGGGGAGGCCACGGGGGAACGGCGCTCCAGCACGCAGTCGGAGGACACCGAAGCGGCGTTCACCGCCTATGTGCAGGAGCGACGCGCCTCCCTGTACGCCACCGCCTACCACCTGACCGGTGACCGGTTCGAGGCCGAGGACCTGCTGCAGAGCGCGCTGTTCTCGACCTACCGGGCCTGGGACCGGATCAGCGACAAGGCGGCCGTCGGCGGCTATCTGCGCCGCACCATGACCAACCTGCACATCAGCGCCTGGCGACGGCGCAAGCTGAACGAGTACCCGACGGAGGAGCTGCCGGAGACGGCGGGCGACACCGACGCGATGCGCGGCACCGAGCTGCGCGCGGTGCTCTGGCAGGCGCTCGCCCGGCTGCCCGAGACGCAGCGCACCATGCTCGTCCTGCGCTACTACGAGGGTCGTACGGACCCGGAGATCGCCGACATCCTGAACATCAGCGTCGGAACGGTCAAGAGCAGCATCTGGCGCTCGCTGCGCCGGCTGCGCGAGGACGACGTCCTGAGCTTCGGCCGGGACCAGGAGGAGTCCTTCGGCGAGCTCGTCGCCTGACACGCCGAAGGTCACGGGGGAAACGGGGGCCCGTCATTCGGGGGAGTGACGGGAGCAAGTGAAAGAGCGGGACCGGGCAGACGGGGGTCTGCCCGGTCCCGCTCTTGTGCGTGTTCGCCTCCGGCGGGGGGCGCGGGGGCGCGGGGGCGCGGGGGTTCGCGGTGTCCGCGGTCGTGGAGCGGGAGCCGGTCGCCCGGCAGCCGTACGCCGGGGTTCACCGGCGGTCCGGCGGTAGTCCAGCGGCCGGGCACCGGGGTTCACCGGCGATCCGGTTGCCGTGCGCTGGCCGCCGGGTCGCGGGTCGCCGGGTCGCGGGTCGCCGGGTCGCCGGGCGTCGGGTCTCCGGGTTCCGTTCGCGGCCCGGCCGGGCCCGGGCGGACGTCAGCCCGCGGTCGCGGGAGTCTCGGGCGCCGTCACGGAGGCCGTCGTCGGGGCCGTGGTGGCCGTCGTCGCCGGCTTGACCTTCGCGTACGTACGGCCGGCGGCCGCCGCGGCGGCGATGCGGCCCATGGCCTCGTCCCTGTCGCAGGCGTGCGCGCCCAGCGAGCGCTGGCGGGCCACGATGCCGCGCTCGGCGCGCATCAGCCGCCAGCCGCGGCGCACCAGATAGCCGGCGGGCTTGCGGCCCTCGCGCAGATCGCGGATCAGCCGCCGCCGGAAGGTGGTGCTGGGCCGGCCGCGCAGACACAACGCGTCCGCCAGCACGCCCAGCCGCTGGCAGCGCTCGATGATGTCCGCGGCGAAGATCCCCTCGGCGATGAAGAGCGGCGTGCGGCCGATCTCCAGGAACTCCTCGCCCACCCGGGAGCTGGTGGCGATGTCGTAGACCGGGACCGCCGCCCGCGCGGTGGCGCACAGCGACTCGATCGCCGCGACCGCCGCGTCCGCGTCCCAGGACAGCGGGGAGTCCCAGTCGGTCCCCGCGCCCCCCGGCAGGTGCGGCAGCGAGGGGTCGTCGGCCTCCTTGTAGAAGTCGTCCAGATTGAGCACGGGCAGCCCGGTGCGGGCGGCGAGGGACGACTTTCCGCAACCGGAGGGGCCGGTCAGCAGGACGACGCGGGCGGCGGTGGGATGGCAGTTCACGGGATACCAGTGTGAGGCATTGCGCCGGTCGGGGGACCATCCGGGGCGCATGAGTGACGGCTCCGGCACGCCTCAACTACGCTCCGCATCTTAACGACTACGCATTGCGACTCCGTGAGCGTCCATCCCGACACTGGCAGGTGGCCATGGCCTCTTCCGCACGGCACGCGCGACACCGCGCCCGTCACGTCCGTCCGCAGCCCAGCCTCGTCCAGCGGGCGCTGCTCCGCACCGGGTTCGCCGTGTCGGCGGCCGGGGCGGCCCTGGGGGCCGGCGGGGCGGCGGCGACCGCGCAGGCGGCCGAACGGGCCGAGGAGCCCAAGGCGGTCAGCCTCAACGCGCCGGTCGCCGGGGTCGCCGCGGCCAACGTCAGGGCCGACGACCTGCAACTGCCCGAGATGGGGGAGGCGAAGGTGCAGCCGGGCAGGCTCTCGCTGCCGGCGGCGCTGGAGTTCGGACTGAGCAGCGCCGCCTCCCCGGTCAAGGACGCGCAGCCCAACCCGCTGGCCAACACCCCCGTCGACCCGCTCAACAACGCGATCGGCACCCAGATCGCCGACTTCCCCACGGTGAGCACCGGCGCCGTCACCGGCCCACTGACACGTGGCGCGAAGCTCCGGGAGCTGCCGCTGGTGGGCGGCGCGATGAGGGCGCTGCCCGGCTGAGGCCGGCCGGACCCGGCCCGGAAACGGCGGCGGCTCCCGTACGGCGTGTGTGCCGTAGGGGAGCCGCCGCCGTATGCGCGCGAGGCGCCGGGACTGCCCGGAGCGCCCGGGAGCGCCCGGAGTGCCGGGGTCGGTGCCGGGTCAGGTCCCGATCGGGTGCCAGACCGTCTTGGTCTCCAGGAAGGAGAGCAGGCGGTCGGTGCCCGGCTCCGCGAGCCAGTCCACAGCCTGTGGACGAACCACACGCTTGAGGTTGTCCGCGGCGGCCTTCTCCAGCGCCACGGCCAGCTCGCCGTGCAGCTCGCCGGCCGCGCCGGCCAGGTCGATCGCGTTGACGTCCTGGTGCGCGGCGAGCGGGCCGGACAGCTCGGCCGTCTTGCCGGACAGGATGTTGACCACACCGCCGGGAACGTCGGAGGTCGCGAGCACCTCGCCCAGGGACAGCGCGGGCAGCGGGGCGTGCTCGCTGGCCACGACGACGACCGTGTTGCCGGTGACGATCGCCGGGGCGATCACCGACACCAGGCCGAGGAAGGACGACTCCTGCGGGGCCAGCAGCGCCACGACGCCGGTCGGCTCGGGCGTGGAGAGGTTGAAGTACGGCCCGGCCACCGGGTTGGCGCCGCCCGCGATCTGGGCGACCTTGTCGGACCAGCCCGCGTACCAGACCCAGCGGTCGATGGCGGCGTCCACCTGGGCGGCGGCCTTCGACTTGGACAGCCCCTCGGCGTCGGAGACCTCCGCGACGAACTGGTCGCGGCGACCCTCCAGCATCTCGGCGACGCGGTAGAGGATCTGGCCGCGGTTGTACGCGGTGGCGCCCGACCAGCCCGGGAACGCCTTGCGGGCCGCGACGACCGCGTCCCGGGCGTCCTTGCGGGACGACAGCGGGGCGTTCGCCAGCCACTTGCCCTTCGAGTCGGTCACCTCGTACACCCGCCCGCTCTCGGACCGGGGGAACTTGCCCCCGACGAACAGCTTGTAGGTCTTGAGGACGCTCAAACGATCAGACATTGAGGTACGCCTCCAGACCGTGACGGCCGCCCTCGCGGCCGAAGCCCGACTCCTTGTAGCCACCGAACGGGGAGGCCGGGTCGAACTGGTTGAACGTGTTGGACCAGACGACACCCGCCCGGAGCTTGTTCGCCATCCACAGCATGCGGCTGGCCTTCTCCGTCCAGACGCCCGCCGACAGGCCGTACGGAGTGTTGTTGGCCTTCTCCACGGCCTCCTCCGGGGTGCGGAAGGTCAGCACCGAAAGGACCGGGCCGAAGACCTCCTCGCGGGCGATGCGGTGCGCCTGGGTGACCCCGGTGAAGAGGGTCGGGGCGAACCAGTAGCCCTCGCCCGGCAGCTCGCAGGCCGGGGCCCAGCGCTCGGCGCCCTCGGCCTCGCCGGCCTCGGCCAGCGCCTTGATGCGGGCCAGCTGCTCGGCGGAGTTGATCGCGCCGATGTCGGTGTTCTTGTCCAGCGGGTCGCCGACCCGCAGGGTGCCCATCCGGCGCTTCAGCGAGTCCAGCAGCTCCTCGGCCACCGACTCCTGCACCAGCAGTCGGGAGCCCGCGCAGCAGACGTGGCCCTGGTTGAAGAAGATGCCGCGCACGATGCCCTCGACGGCCTGGTCGATGGCGGCGTCGTCGAAGACGATGTTCGCGGCCTTGCCGCCCAGCTCCAGGGTCAGCTTCTTGTCGGTGCCCGCGACGCCGCGCGCGATGGCCTTGCCGACCTCGGTGGAACCGGTGAAGGCGACCTTGTTGACGTCCGGGTGGGCGACCAGCGCGGCGCCGGTGGAGCCGTCGCCGGTGACGATGTTGACGACGCCCCTGGGGAGCCCCGCCTGGCGGCACACGTCGGCGAAGAACAGCGCCGACAGCGGCGTGGTCTCGGCCGGCTTGAGCACCACCGTGTTGCCGGTGGCCAGCGCCGGAGCGATCTTCCAGGCGAGCATCATCAGCGGGAAGTTCCACGGGATGACCTGGCCCGCCACGCCCAGCGGGCGCGGGTCGGGGCCGAAGCCGGCGTGGTCGAGCTTGTCCGCCCAGCCCGCGTAGTAGAAGAAGTGCGCGGCGGTGATCGGCAGGTCGAAGTCGCGCGACTCCTTGATCGGCTTGCCGTTGTCCAGCGACTCCAGCACGGCCAGCTCGCGCGAGCGCTCCTGGATGATGCGCGCGATCCGGAAGAGGTACTTGGCGCGCTCGGAGCCGGGCAGCGCCGACCACTTCTCGAACGCCTTGCGGGCCGCCCGGACCGCGCGGTCCACATCGGCGTCGCCCGCCTGGGCCACCTCGGCCAGGACCTCTTCGTTGGCGGGGGAGACGGTCTTGAAGACCTTGCCGTCGGCGGCGTCGGCGAACTCGCCGTCGATGAAGAGCCCGTAGGACGGGGCGATGTCGACGACCGCGCGCGACTCGGGCGCCGGTGCGTATTCAAAAGCCATGGGTCAGTCCACCGTCACGTAGTCGGGACCGGAGTAGCGCCCGGTGCTGAGCTTCTGGCGCTGCATCAGCAGGTCGTTGAGGAGGCTGGAGGCGCCGAAGCGGAACCAGTCGGGATTGAGCCACTGCTCACCCACGACCTCGTTGACCATCACCAGGTACTTGATGGCGTCCTTGGTGGTGCGGATGCCGCCCGCCGGCTTCACGCCGACCTGCACCCCGGTGGCGGCGTGGAAGTCGCGCACGGCCTCCAGCATCAGCAGGGTGACGGGCGGGGTGGCGTTCACGGCCACCTTGCCGGTCGAGGTCTTGATGAAGTCGGCGCCGGCCAGCATCGCCAGCCAGGAGACGCGACGGACGTTGTCGTAGGTCTGCAGCTCGCCGGTCTCGAAGATGACCTTCAGATGGGCGGCGGTGCCGTCCTCGCGGTGGCAGGCCTCCTTGACGGCCTTGATCTCCTCGAAGACGGACATGTAGCGGCCGGTGAGGAAGGCGCCCCGGTCGATCACCATGTCGATCTCGTCGGCCCCGGCCGCCACCGCGTCGCGGGTGTCGGCCAGCTTCACCGGCAGCGCCGCCCGCCCCGCCGGGAAGGCGGTGGCGACGGAGGCGACGTTGATCTCCGGGGCGCCGCCTCGGAGCAGCGCCTCCTTGGCGGTGGCCACCAGGTCGGGGTAGACGCAGATCGCGGCGACCTTGGGAACGCCTCGGTCGGTGGGGTCGGGGTGGACGCCCTTGGCGCACAGCGCCCGGACCTTGCCGGGGGTGTCCGCGCCTTCCAGGGTCGTCAGGTCGATCATCGAGATGGCGAGGTCGATGGCGTACGCCTTCGCCGTGGTCTTGATGGAGCGGGTGCCGAGGCTGGCGGCCCGGCCCTGCAGACCGACCGCGTCGACGCCCGGCAGGCCGTGCAGGAAGCGGCGCAGCGCGGCCTCGTTGGCGGTTACGTCCGCCATCGCGGCCAGTCGCTCCGCGGCGTCCTTGCCGTATGCGGGAACTGTGGTGGGCATGGTCACCAGGTGAGCATATCTACGCGCGTAGCTTCCTGTCACCCCCTCGCTGCCACTATTAGCGGGGTGCCGCTCATTTGATGCCGTTCCGCGTTCCTACCGCAATCTGACGGGGTGTCGATGGGTGAGCGGTCGTTGTCGTACCGCAACATCCGTCACAGGGGTCACGGTCAGGCCGTCGGGCAGAATCGGGCCCATGACGAGCCCGGACGACTCCGATCACTCCGCCCCCGACGAGGCCCCGTACGCCGACCGCGTCTTCCGCTCCTCGGGCGGCATCGCGGGCGGGGTGCTGCTGCTGGCGCTGAGCGCCTGGCTCGGCGGCGACGCGGTGGTCCAGGGCGAGGGGCGCGCCCCCTGGCTGGCGCTGGCCGGACTGCTCTTCGCGGTCCCGCTGATCGTCGCCTTCACCCTGCGCCCGGCCGTCTTCGCGGGCCGCGACCGGCTCCGGATCCGCAACCCCTTCCGCACGATCACCCTGCCCTGGGCCTCGGTGGAGGGGGTCCGCTCCGGCTACTCCAGCGAGGTGCTGGCGGGCGGCGCGAAGTACCAGCTGTGGGCGATCCCGGTCTCGCTGCGCCAGCGCAAGCGGGCCGCCCGCCAGCAGAGCCGCGCCGCGGCGGAGGACCCCACGGGCCGTACCACCGCCCAGCACGACCTGGGCAACGGCGATCTGCGAGCCCCCTCCGACCAGGCCATCGCCGACCTCCGCGAGCTCGCCGACACCCAGGCCACCCACCCGGAGGCCCAGGGCGAGCCCGAGGTCCGCTGGGCCTACGAGGTCCTGGGCCCCGCGGGCGCGGGGATCGTGGTGCTGGCGGTCCTGCTGGCCATGGGCTGACGGCCGGCGCTACGGCGAGCTGACGGCCGGCGCTACGGCGCGCTCGGCCAGACCAGGGCCATGTAGGCGCCGAAGTACGCCGAGGAGAGGGCGGCCGTGCCCAGGAGGATGGTTCGGGTGCGGGGGGCGGCGGTGGTGAGGGCGGTGGCGATGGGGAGGAGGAGGGGGAAGCCGGGGAGGAGGAAGCGGGCGCGGGGGAAGTAGACGCCGCCGCTGCCGAGGACGATGAGGAGGAGGACGCCGGTGAAGACGAGGAGGGGAAGCGGCTGGCGTTGGGTGAGGGAGACGAGGAAGAGGGCGGTGGAGGCGATGATGACGGTGGAGACGACGACGAGGAACATCTGCGGGCGCGGCTGGTAGGCGAGGATGGTGCGCAGTTCGCGGAGGGTGTCCGCGCCGCCGTCCCACTCGTTGGTCCAGGTCCGCTGCACCGCGAAGTAGCCGTCCCAGCGGCCCAGGCGTACGCCGACCCAGCCGATGTAGCCCAGCCAGCCCAGTGGCGCCAGCGCCGCGCCCAGCAGGACGCGCCCGGGGGCCGGAGCGCGTTCCTTCGCCCGTGGCCCGTCTCTGCGCCGCCGCCACAGCGTCAGCGCCGCCGTCGTCAGGACGGCCGCCGCCACCGCGATGCCCGTGGGGCGGGTGAGGCCGGCCAGCAGGGAGAGGGTGCCGGCCCAGAGCCAGCGTTCGGTGAGGACGGCGTAGAGGGACCAGGCGGCCAGGGCGGTGAAGAGGGACTCGGTGTAGCCCATGGACTGGACGAGGGCGACCGGGGTGGCGCCCCACAGGACCGTCAGCAGGACGCCGGTGCGGCGGCCGTAGAGGCGGTCGCCCACGGCGAAGACGCCCCAGGCGGCGATCATCGAGGCGCCCAGCGAGAGCAGCAGGCCCACGGAGGCGCGGGAGCCCGGCGTCACTCCCGCGACCGCCTTGACCAGCACCGGGTAGAGCGGGAAGAACGCCAGGTTGCAGCTGTCACGGGCGCCGGTGAGGACGTGGTCGTAGCCGTGGTCGGCGATGCGCAGGTACCACTTGGAGTCCCACTTGTCGGCCAGCTGGGGCCAGAGGCCGTGCCCCTTGAGGTGCGCCCACTTGGCGAGGACGACGATGCCCAGCAGCCGTACGGCGGCGTAGCCGAGCAGGGCGGGGGCGGCGTGGCGCAGGGCGCGGCGGAGCGGGGCGGTTCTTCGGGGACGGGGCGGCGGCACGGTGGTCACCTGCGGCGCCGGTGAGGCCGCGGGGGAGGCGTACGGGGCCAAGGCGCGCCTCCTGGGGCCGGGGAGTTGAGCGGGGGACCTGGCCCCAGGGTCTCCCGTCCCGCGGACCCCGGCCCGGGAGGCTGCGACAGGTGCAGTACGGGATCCACCCGTACGGGCGGTCCGGCCCGATGCGCCGTGGCGGACTCCGGCCCGATGTGCTGTGGCGGCCTCCGGTCCGGCCGACCCCGGTCCTCGCCCGGGGCGCGCCCGCGATCCTCGGGCGGGCCGCCGTGCCCGCGCCGCATGGCGAAGGGCGCGGTCCGGAGGTACCGGACCGGGCCCTTCCGGCGTCGCGTCGTCAGATGCCCGCGGCGCTCGCCAGGTCCGTCTTCAGGGCCGAGAGGACGGTTTCGGCCTCGGCATGGGCGGCGGCCAGGGCGTCGGTCGAGGCCACCTCGACCACGGCCTCCAGGTAGCACTTGAGCTTGGGCTCGGTGCCGCTGGGGCGGACGATCACGCGGGCGGAGCGGACGCCCCGCTCGGGCGAGCCCGTGAGGTGGTAGCGGAGGCCGTCCGTGGGCGGCAGGGCCGCGCTGCCCCGGGACAGGTCCTCGGCGCTCGCCACCGCCAGCCCCGCCAGCTCGGTCGGGGGCTGCTCGCGCAGCCGGCGCATGGCGGAGGCGATCAGGGAGAGGTCCTGGACCCGCACCGAGAGCTGGTCGGTGGCGTGCAGACCGTGCTCGACGGCGAGGTCGTCGAGGAGGTCGGTCAGGGTGCGGCCCTCGGCCTTGAGGCCGGCGGCCAGTTCGGCGACGAGCAGGGCGGCGGTGATGCCGTCCTTGTCGCGGACGCCGCCCGGGTCGACGCAGTAGCCCAGCGCCTCCTCGTAGGCGTAGGCCAGGCCGTCGACCCGCGCCAGCCACTTGAAGCCGGTCAGGGTCTCCTCGTACGGGGCGCCCGCCGCGCCCGCGATGCGGGAGAGCAGCGAGGAGGAGACGATCGTGGTCGTGAACGTACCGCCCTCTCCGTCGCGGGCGGCGCCCTTGCGGACCAGGTGGGCGGCGAGCAGCGCGCCCACCTCGTCGCCGCGCAGCATGCGCCAGCCGCCCTCGACGGCGGCGTCCGGCACGGCCACCGCGCAGCGGTCCGCGTCCGGGTCGTTGGCGATCACGATGTCCGGGTTCGCCTCGCGGGCCGTGGCGAAGGCCAGGTCCATCGCGCCCGGCTCCTCCGGGTTGGGGAACGCGACGGTGGGGAAGTCGGGGTCCGGCTCGGCCTGCGCGGCCACCACGGTCGGCGCGGGGAAGCCGGCGCGGGCGAAGGCGGCGGTGAGGGTGGTCCGGCCGACGCCGTGCATCGGGGTGTAGACGACCCGTACGTCGCGCGGGGAGCCCTCGCTGAGCACCGCGTCGGTGCGGGCCAGATAGGCGGCCACGACGTCGTCGCCGAGCGTCTCCCACCCCGCGTCCGGACGCGGCACGTCGGCGAGCGAGGCGACGGCGGCGATCTCGGCGGCGATCTCACCGTCGGCCGGCGGCACGATCTGCGAGCCGTCGCCCAGGTAGACCTTGTAGCCGTTGTCGCGGGGCGGGTTGTGGCTGGCGGTGACCTCGACGCCGGCCACCGCGCCCAGGTGCCGGATGGCGAAGGCCAGGACCGGGGTGGGCAGCGGCTGGGGCAGCAGCGCGGCGCGCAGGCCGGCGCCGACCATCACGGCGGCGGTGTCCCGGGCGAAGTCGGCGCTCTTGTGGCGGGCGTCGTAGCCGATGACGACCAGGCCGCCGGCGTGGCCCTGCTTGCGGAGGTAACCGGCGAGGCCGGCCGCGGCCCGGATGACCACGGAGCGGTTCATCCGCATCGGGCCGGCGCCGAGTTCGCCGCGGAGCCCGGCGGTGCCGAACTGGAGGGTGCCCGCGAAGCGCACCGAGAGTTCGTCGACGTCCCCGGCCGCGATCAGCTTGCCCAGCTCGTCGCGGGTGTCGGGGTCGGGGTCCTCGGCCAGCCAGGCTTGGGCGCGGGCGATGAGTTCGGACTCCACGGGGCTCCTCCGGAGGGTCGGCGATACGGGTGCGGTGCGTGCACGGGTCGGGGTGCGGCGGGCGGTGGGCCCGGCGCCCGGAGCGGATGTCCCTCACTCATACGGTGCCCCAGGCGTGCGCCCGCCGCCCGGCGGCCGGAACAGAAGCCCACCGCCGAATCCCCTGACCCGATACATGCTCTGGGTCAAGCGATTCCGCGATGGGCTGCCGGTGCCGGGCTGGGCGTGGGATCAGATCCGGTCGGAACGGTCCTCGGGATCCGGATCCGGGGTGGCCGTCAGATGCGGTCCAGGACCTGGGCCAGCAGGGTCCCCATGCGGGCGGCGGAGTCGCGCCCGGCCTGGAGGACCTCCTCGTGGTTGAGCGGCTCGCCGGTCATGCCGGCGGCGAGGTTGGTGACCAGGGAGATGCCGAGCACCTCCGCACCGGCCTCGCGGGCCGCGATGGCCTCGAGGGTGGTGGACATGCCGACCAGGTCCGCGCCGAGGGTGCGGGCCATGTGGATCTCGGCCGGGGTCTCGTAGTGCGGGCCGGGGAACTGGAGGTAGACGCCCTCCTCCAGCGACGGGTCGACCTCGTGGCACAGCTGGCGCAGCCGCGACGA
This sequence comes from Streptomyces sp. SAJ15, assembly GCF_007595705.1. Classification (GTDB taxonomy): domain Bacteria; phylum Actinomycetota; class Actinomycetes; order Streptomycetales; family Streptomycetaceae; genus Streptomyces. The sequence goes on from NZ_NISY01000010.1 coordinate 205,936, forward strand.
GTACAGGTCGGTGAGGTCCACGAAGTTGGCGCCCACGATCGGCGAGGTGGCCGTCATGTTGATGTGGTCGCTGATCAGCACCGGCTGGCCGGGGCGCATGCCCTCGCGCAGGCCACCGCAGCCGTTGGTCAGGACGACGGTCTTGCACCCGGCGGCGACGGCGGTCCGCACGCCGTGCGCGACGGAGGCGACGCCGCGGCCCTCGTAGAAGTGGGTGCGGCCCAGGAAGACCAGCACGCGCTTGTCATTGATCTTGTACGAGCGGATGGTGCCCGCGTGGCCGGCGACGGCCGGCGGCGGGAAGCCGGGGAGCTCGGTGACCGGGAACTCGTGCTCCGGCGCCCCGAGGGCGTCGGTGGCGGGGACCCAGCCGGAGCCCATGACCAGGGCGACGTCGTGGGTCTCGGCACCGGTGAGCTCGCGCAGTCGCGCGGCGGCGGCGTCGGCGGCGGCGTACGGGTCGCCCTGGATGTCCGAAGTAACTGAAGCGTTCACGCGGACGAGCGTAACCGCTAATCTCCTACGCGCGTAGACCTTCGTTGAAGCAGTGCCCGGATCGTTGTCTTTATCACGCACGCCCGGTGACCGGGCGCCCGCCCCGCGCGCAAGGCGTAGGCGGGCGTGTGCGGACGGCCCTGACGAGGCCCGGCGCGCCCGGCGCGGCCGACGGCGTGGCGTGGCGCGCTCTCGACGGACGGCCTCAGCAGGGGCGCTTGCGCAGCTCCATCACATAGTCGTGCGGCGCGCCCGCCGACTCCGCCGCGTCGGCGATCTCCCCCAGATAGCGGGCGGACGGCAGCCCGCCCTCGTAGCCGTTGAGCACGTACACCCAGGCGGCCTCGTCGCCCTCCAGCGTGTGCGCCCGGACCCGCATCCGCCGGTAGATGTCGAGGCCGACGCCCTCCCAGCGGTCCATGGACTCCTCGTCCATCGGGGCGATGTCGTACAGCGCGACGAACACCTGGGAGCGGGGCGCCTCGACGATGGTGGCGAGCGCGCCCTCCCACCCCATCTGTTCTCCGCCGAAGGTGAGCCGCCAGCCGGTGATCCATCCCGTGCCGCGCAGCGGTGAGTGCGGTGCGCGGCGGGACATCAGCCGCGCGTCGAGGTTGCCGGCGTACGCGGCGTAGAGCGACATGGTTCCGAGGGTACGGGAGTGGAGCGGAATGGCAGGTGGGGTGGCAGGCTCGTAGTGCGATTCGCATGGAATACGGACATCCGATCGCCGGATGACTCGTATGTCGGTTCGCATGACACATGTACCGGTGGTCCCCGTGGCGGCCGGTGGAGGAACCTACGGAGCGCTACGCGGAGCCACGCAGGGCTACCGCCAACCCCGAGCGGAGCGGTGTTGATGGGTGCGGGACAATGGAGTACGTGACTCGGATCGTGATCATCGGTGGCGGACCCGGCGGCTATGAGGCGGCGCTGGTCGGCGCCCAGCTCGGCGCGGAGGTGACCGTCGTCGACTGCGACGGTCTGGGCGGGGCGTCGGTGCTCACCGACTGCGTGCCCTCGAAGACGTTGATCGCCACGGCCGAGGTCATGACGACCTTCGACTCTTCGTACGAGGAGTTGGGGATCATCGTCGCCGATGACACCCCGCCGATGGAGCAGGCGGCCCGCGTGGTCGGCGTGGACCTGGGCAAGGTGAACCGACGAGTCAAGCGCCTCGCGCTCGCCCAGTCGCATGACATCACCGCCTCGGTCACCCGCGCGGGCGCGCGGGTGATGCGCGGCCGCGGGCGGCTGGTGCCGACCCAGTCCCCGGACGGCACCCGAGAGGTGATCGTCCAGGCGGCGGACGGCCGGGAGGAGACGCTGACCGCCGACGCGGTGCTGATCGCCACCGGGGCCCATCCGCGGGAGATCCCGGACGCGCTGCCGGACGGGGAGCGCATCCTCAACTGGACCCAGGTCTACGACCTCGACGAGCTGCCCGAAGAGCTGATCGTGGTTGGCTCGGGTGTGACCGGTGCCGAGTTCGCCGGCGCGTACCAGGCGCTCGGCTCCAAGGTCACCCTGGTCTCCAGCCGGGACCGGGTGCTGCCGGGCGAGGACCCGGACGCGGCCGCCGTGCTGGAGGACGTGTTCCGCCGCCGCGGCATGAACGTGATGTCCCGGTCGCGGGCGCAGGCCGCCAAGCGGGTGGGCGACCGGGTGGAGGTGACCCTGGCCGACGGTCGGGTGATCACCGGCACCCACTGTCTGATGGCGGTCGGCTCCATCCCCAACAGCTCCGGCATCGGCCTGGAGGAGGCCGGGGTCCGGCTGAAGGAGTCCGGGCACATCTGGACCGACAAGGTCTCCCGCACCAGCGCGCCGGGCGTGTACGCGGCGGGCGACTGCACCGGCGTCCTGGCGCTGGCCTCGGTGGCCGCGATGCAGGGCCGGATCGCGATGTACCACTTCCTCGGCGAGACGGTCAGCCCGCTGGACCTGAAGACCGTGTCGGCCAACGTGTTCACCGACCCCGAGATCGCCACGGTCGGCTACTCCCAGGCGGACGTCGACGGCGGGGTCATCGACGCCCGGGTGGTGAAGCTGCCGCTGCTGCGCAACCCGCGCGCCAAGATGCAGGGCATCCGGGACGGCTTCGTGAAGATCTTCTGCCGTCCGGGCACCGGGATCGTCGTGGGCGGCGTGGTGGTCTCGCCGCGCGCCAGCGAGCTGATCCACCCGATCTCGATCGCGGTGGACAACAATCTGACGGTCGAGCAGATAGCCAAGGCCTTCACGGTCTACCCCTCGCTGTCCGGGTCGATCGCCGAGGTCGCCCGGCAGCTGCACACGCGGAAGACGCAGAGCCAGCTGTGACGCGGCGGCCCGCCGGCGCGCGTTCGCCGGCGGGCGTCGTTCGAGGTCGCGCCCCATACCATCTCGAAGGCTCGACAGCGAACAACTTCTGCTAATTGGTGCAAGCTGCTGAAACCAGACGGTCGTTGGCGTTACTGTCAGTTTCGTGTTCGCTGCAGAACGTCGCCAATTGATCCTTGAAATGGTGCGGGCGAACGGGGCCGTGTCGCTCCGTGAGCTCGCCCGTGTCGTCCAGACCTCAGAAGTGACCGTACGGCGGGACGTGCGGGCGCTCGAGGCGGAAGGACTACTCGATCGCCGGCATGGCGGTGCGGTGCTGCCGGGCGGATTCACCAGGGAGTCCGGCTTTCCGCAGAAATCCCATCTAGCGACCGCGGAGAAGACGGCCATCGCCGATCTCGCGGCCGGGCTCGTCGAGGAGGGCGAGGCGGTCGTGGTCGGCGCGGGGACGACGACGCAGGAGCTGGCCCGCCGGCTCGCGCGCGTGCCCGGCCTGACCGTGGTCACCAACTCCCTGCTGGTCGCACAGGCGTTGGCACATGCCAACCGGGTCGAGGTCGTGATGACCGGCGGCACCCTGCGCGGCTCCAACTACGCGCTGGTGGGCAGCGGTGCCGAGCAGTCCCTCCAGGGGCTGCGGGTCTCCCGGGCCTTCCTCTCCGGCAGCGGGTTGACCGCCGAGCGCGGCCTGTCCACCTCCAACATGCTGTCGGCGAGCGTGGACCGGGCCCTGGTGCAGGCCGCCGCGGAGGTGGTGGTGCTGGCCGACCACACCAAGTTGGGCACCGACACCATGTTCCAGACGGTGCCCACGGATGTGATCACCCGGCTGGTGACGGACGAGCCGCCCGCGCACGACGAGCGGGCCGCCACGGAGCTCCAGGCCCTCGCCGACCAGGGGGTGCAGATCGCGGTGGCCGGGCCGGGCGCGGGGTCCGGCTCGGGCTCCGGGGGCGCGGTCGGGGCGGACGGCGGCCCGGCGGTGCGCCCCTCACCCCGGCTGGGGCCGGGGGGCGGCGGTCATGCGCCGGGCCGGGGCGCCGAGGAGGGCATGCCGCTGCCGGGACAGCGGCGGGCCCATCCGCAGGGGCCGGGCGGCGGGCCGCAGCTGCGCGGCACGGTGCCCCTGGTGGAGCAGCAGGGCGGCGGCCGGGTGGCCGATCTCGCCCCTCGCCGCCGCTGAACAGCCAGGTTGTGGACAGCCGTTCCCCAGGCGGAGCGGGTGGACACAACCTGGCACCGATCGCCCCGGCCGCCGGCCGGCCCACGCGGGTCGGCCGCACCGCACGCGGCCGCCCCGAGGGGTGGGGCGCCACGGCGGGGGCGGGGGCGGTCCGGGCGCGGCGATCGGCTCAGCGGGCCTTGAGGCCGGTGAAGGTCAGGGTCAGCAGTCGATCGGCCAACTCCGGGTCCTCCGGTGACTGTTCCACGGCCAGTGCGATGGCGTTGGTGAGCTGCATCAGGTCGTCGATCTCGACCTCGGCCCGCACCGCGCCCGCCTCCTGGGCGCGGGCCAACAGGGCGCTGCCCGCCTCGCGCAGGGGCTGGCGGCAGCGGGAGAGCTCCGAGCAGCTGTCGGCGGAGGCGGAGAGGAAGGCGCGGGCCAGCCCCCGGTAGGTGCTGGCGTGGTCGATCACCGCGCGCAGCCAGTCGACCAGCGCATGGCAGGGCCGCGGGGCCTCGGCCAGCTCGTGGGAGCGGGCCATCAGCGCGTCCATCTCCCCGTAGAAGACGGCGCCCATGAGCGCGGTGCGGTTGGGGAAGTGCCGGTAGAGGGTGCCGATGCCGACGCCCGCGCGACGGGCGATGTCCTCCAGCGAGGCGTCGGTGCCATGCTCGGTGAAGGCGGTGCGGGCCTCCGCCAGCAGCCGCTCGTAGTTGCGGCGCGCGTCGGCGCGCATCGGCCGCCCGGTGGAGGTGCGCTCCTGCGCCGCTTCGGTCGCCATCGCCGGTCCTCACCCTTCCTCTGGCTGCCTGTGTGTCCAGGATGCCATTGGGCGGGGCGCCGCGGACCCGGCATGCGGCGTCCCCGTGCGCTCCGGTGTGTGCCGGTGTCGGCCGGGGCCCGTGCCGAGCCCCGGCCTGCCCCGTCTCGCGCGGGAGTGGCCAGGGGGTGGCACGACGGCGAACAACAGGGGTCATAAAACGAACAGAAGGGAAAGTCCTCTCATCTCAGGCAACGCCGGTTCGCGCAGGCGCCATCACACAAGGCGCTGAGAACCGGAGTGGAGAGACGACATGATGGAACTGACCAGCCGATCGCTCGCCTACACCGTGACCGGGGCCGCGGTGGTCAGCGTGGGACTCACCGTCTGGCTGTGGCCACGGTTCGCCAGCCGAGGCGTGGCCGCCGTCCTCGGCAGACTCGGCTCCATCGCGGTCACCCAGCTGGCGATCGTCTCCGCGCTGGCGCTGGCGGTGAACACCAACTTCCAGTTCTACGGAACCTGGGACGAGCTGCTCGGGAACGACGACGGGGCGCCCGCCGCGCTGGAGAAGTGGGGCGCGGGCGACGGCACCGGGCCCGGGGGAGACCTCAAGGGTGCCCTCGTCCAGCCCGCCGGCCCGGAGGGGCTGGAACGGGTGCACGGGCTGCCCGAGGGACGGCCGGAGAAGGTGGGCAAGGTCGAGTCCGTGCGGATCATCGGCCGGCGCAGCCAGGTGGCCAACCCGGCGTACGTCTACCTGCCGCCCCAGTACTTCCAGCGCCAGTACGACCGGCAGCGGTTCCCCGTCATCGTCGCCATCAGCGGCTACCCCGGCGGGTCCTTCCTGCTGGCGCAGCACCTGAGGGTGCCCCAGACCGCGGGGAAGCTGATCGGGAAGGGCAAGCTCCAGCCCAGCGTCGTGGTGATGATCCGCCCGACCATCGCCCCGCCCCGCGACACCCAGTGCGTGGACGTGCCGGGCGGCCCGCAGGCCGAGACCTTCTTCGCGCAGGACCTGCCGGAGGCGCTGCGGGGCCACTACCGGGTCGGCCGCGACGCCGGTGCGTGGGGCGTGCTCGGCTACTCCTCCGGCGGTAGCTGCGCGCTCCAACTGGCCATGCGCCACCCCCGCACCTACACGGCGGCGGCCGCCCTCTCCGCCGACTTCAAGGTCAAGAACGACCCGACCACCGGCGACCTCTTCGGCGACGGGGACGGTCGGCTGCGCCGGATGCGCGAGCACGACCTGGTGTGGCGGCTGGAGAACCTGCCCGCCCCGCCGGTCTCGGTGCTCGTCGCGACCAGCCGCAAGGGCGAGGGCAACTACCCGGCGGCGAGGAGGTTCCTGGACGCCGTCAAGCCGCCCATGCGCGCCGACTCCCTCGTCCTCGACCAGGGCAGCCACAACTTCCGCACCTGGCGGCGTGAGCTGCCCGCCTCCCTGGAGTGGATGAGCCGTCAGCTGACCTTTCCGCAGGACCTGGCGACGGATCGCTGAGGCCGCCCGCCCCCGAACCCGCGGGGGAGCGAGAAACGCCGGGGCGGGCTGGAGAGATCCAGCCCGCCCCGGCGTTCGTTCCCGAGCCCGTGTCGGGCCCTGGTGTCAGTCCTTGATCTCGCAGATGACGGCGCCGGAGGTGATGGACGCGCCGACCTCGGCGGCCAGTCCCTTGACCGTGCCCGCGCGGTGCGCGTTCAGCGGCTGCTCCATCTTCATCGCCTCCAGGACCACGATCAGCTCACCCTCGGCGACCTGCTGACCCTCCTCGACCGCCACCTTCACGATCGTGCCCTGCATCGGCGACGCCAGCGCGTCCCCCGAAGCCGCCGAACCCGACTTACGAGCCGCCTTCCGCTTCGGCTTCCGCGCACCGCCACCCGCAGCGGCCGCGGTGGCGACACCCAGAGACGCCGGCAGAGAGACCTCCAGCCGCTTACCCCCGACCTCGACCACCACCGTCTCCCGGGACTCGGCCTCGGCCTCCTCCACACCGGTGGGCGTGTAGGCGGGGATGGTGTTGACGAACTCCGTCTCGATCCACCGGGTGTGCACCGTGAACGGGTCGGCGGTGAAGGCGGGGTCGGTGACCACGGCCTGGTGGAACGGGATCGCGGTCGCCATCCCCTCCACCTTGAACTCCGCCAACGCCCGCGCCGCCCGCTGCAGCGCCTGCTCACGGGTGGCACCGGTGACGACCAGCTTGGCCAGCAGCGAGTCCCACGCCGGACCGATCACCGACCCGCTCTCCACACCCGCGTCCAACCGCACACCCGGACCCGACGGCGGGGCGAACAGCGTGACCGTGCCCGGAGCGGGCAGGAAGTTACGGCCCGGGTCCTCACCGTTGATCCGGAACTCGAACGAGTGCCCCCGCACCGCCGGGTCCCCGTAACCGAGCTCCTCACCATCGGCGATCCGGAACATCTCCCGCACCAGATCGATACCGGTGACCTCCTCGGTCACCGGGTGCTCCACCTGAAGCCGGGTGTTGACCTCCAAGAAGGAGATCGTGCCGTCGTTGCCGACCAGGAACTCCACCGTGCCGGCACCCACATAGCCGGCCTCCTTGAGGATGGCCTTGGACGCCGCGTACAGCTGCGCGTTCTGCTCCGGCGACAGGAACGGGGCCGGGGCCTCCTCCACCAGCTTCTGGTGACGCCGCTGAAGGGAACAGTCACGAGTGGAGACCACCACCACGTTGCCATGCTGATCGGCCAGACACTGCGTCTCCACATGCCGCGGCTTGTCCAGGTAGCGCTCCACGAAGCACTCACCCCGACCGAAGGCGGCCACCGCTTCCCGCACCGCGGACTCGAACAGCTCCGGCACCTCCTCCAGGGTGCGGGCGACCTTCAGACCACGCCCACCACCACCGAAAGCAGCCTTGATCGCGATCGGCAGCCCATGCTCCCGCGCGAACGCCACGACCTCCTCCGCACCCGAGACCGGATCGGGCGTACCGGCGACCAACGGAGCACCCGCACGCTGCGCGATATGACGAGCGGCGACCTTGTCACCCAGATCCCGGATCGCCTGCGGCGGCGGACCGATCCACGTCAACCCCGCATCGATCACCGCCTGCGCGAACTCCGCGTTCTCAGACAGGAACCCGTACCCCGGATGCACCGCGTCCGCACCCGACTCCGCCGCCGCGGCCAACACCTTGGCCATATCCAGATAACTGGCCGCCGGAGTGTCACCGCCCAGCGCGTAGGCCTCGTCAGCCGCACGCACATGCACCGCGTCCCGGTCCGGCTCGGCGTACACAGCTACGCTCGCGATCCCGGCATCCCGACAGGCACGGGCAACGCGGACAGCGATTTCGCCACGGTTGGCGATGAGCACCTTGCGCA
>NZ_NISY01000011.1 GCF_007595705.1 Streptomyces sp. SAJ15
GCACCGCCGGACTCCATGACTGGGGTTGCGCGCCGTCGCGGCGGAATGACTGCCCCTGAGACCCGGGGCTCCCCGGCACCCCCGCCCGAAGGGGGCGCCGCGCCCCACGGTCGACTCGGCACCGCCGGACATCGTCACGGGGGTTGCGCGCCGTCGCGGCGGAATGACTTTCCCCGCCCGCCCCGGGTCGTCAGGGGCGGGTGCCCCGAAATCCGCCGTCACGGCGAGCCGCCGCTACGCTCCGGACCGGCGGTAGCCAGCCAGTCCGAGCCATCGGGCATTCCGGGCTTTCCCGGCACTTGAGGCGTCCGTCCGCCCCGCGCTGGGACCAGTTGCACCGGTTGCTGGAGGGTTTCAAGGGGTGAGGCACCCGGGACGCGTGCCCGTTTCGCGGTGATTTGCTCCGGCACTGCGTGCCGACTTTCGAGGCACGGAATGCCAATTTCGCCGAATCGAGAACTTTTTCGCCCCCACGCTTTGATCGATCATCGATCAGGGACTTACAGTCAGCGATGGGCTTCACCGAGCCCCTCCGCCCTGTCCTGCCAACTTCAGGGCTTATGCCACCCCCCTAGGGCTTATGCCACCCCTTCGAGTCCGGAAGGCGGCGATCATGACCGACTCCGTAGGCAAGCTTCCGAGCGAGCTCGACCAGCTCCCGGACCGCGACCGCGAGGAGACCGCCGAATGGGCGGACTCCCTCGACGCCGTCGCTCGGGCCGCCGGCCCACATCGCGCCGAGTACCTGCTGCGCCGCACCCTGCAGCACGCCGAGCGCGCCGGCCTGGCGCTGCCCAAGCTGCTGGAGACGGACTACGTCAACACCATCCCCACCGCCGCCGAGCCCGCGCTCGACGGTGACGAGGAGATGGAGCGCCGGATCACCGCCTGGAACCGCTGGAACGCGGCGGCGATGGTCACCCGCGGCTCCAAGCTCGGCGTCGGCGGCCACATCGCCACCTTCGCCTCCGCCGCCTGGCTGTACGAGACCGGCTTCAACCACTTCTTCCGCGGCAAGGAGACCGACGGCTCGGGCGACCAGCTCTACGTCCAGGGCCACGCCTCGCCCGGCATCTACGCGCGTGCCTTCCTCGACGGCCGCCTCACCGAGCAGCACCTGGACAACTTCCGCCAGGAGGCGGGCGGCGCCGGTCTGCCGTCGTACCCGCACCCGCGGCGGCTGCCCTGGCTGTGGGAGTTCCCGACCGTCTCCATGGGTCTGGGCCCGCTCTCCGCGATCTACCAGGCGCGCTTCAACCGCTATCTGACCAACCGCGGTATCAAGGACACCTCCGGCTCCCACGTCTGGGCCTTCCTGGGCGACGGCGAGATGGACGAGCCGGAGTCGACCGCCGCCCTGGCCCTGGCCGCCCGCGAGCGCCTCGACAACCTGACCTTCGTCATCAACTGCAACCTGCAGCGGCTCGACGGTCCGGTGCGCGCCAACTTCAAGATCGTTCAGGAGCTGGAGGCCCAGTTCCGCGGCGCCGGCTGGAACGTCGTCAAGTCGCTGTGGGGCAACGCCTGGGACGAGCTCTTCCAGCTCGACACCACCGGCGCCCTGGTCCGCCGGCTGCGCGAGGTCCCGGACGCCCAGTTCCAGACCTACGCCACCCGCGACGCCGCCTACATCCGCGAGCACTTCTTCGGCGCCAACCGCGAGCTGGCCCAGCTGGGCGCGCTGCTCACCGACGCCAAGATCCTGGAGTGCTTCCAGACCTCCCGCGGCGGTCACGAGCCGCGCAAGGTGTACGCCGCCTACAAGGCCGCCCTGGAGTTCAAGGGCGCCCCGACGGTGATCCTCGCCCAGACGGTGAAGGGCTACACCCTGGGTGCCGGGTTCGAGTCGAAGAACGCGAACCACCAGATGAAGAAGCTGACGATCGACGAGTTCAAGGGCATGCGCGACCTGCTCGGGCTCCCGATCGCCGACAGCGCCTTCGCCGACGGCCAGGTCCCCTACGGCCACCCGGGCGCCGACTCCGCCGAGGTCCGCTACCTCCAGGAGCGCCGCGCCGCCCTCGGCGGCCCGGCCCCGGCCCGCCGGACGCACGCCGTCCCGGCCCTCCCGACCCCCGCCGACCGCTCCTTCGCCCCGCTGCTCAAGGGCAGCGGCAAGCAGGAGATGGCCACCACCATGGCCTTCGTCCGCCTGGTCAAGGACCTGATGCGGGACAAGGAGAGCGGCAAGCGCTGGGTGCCGATCGTCCCCGACGAGGCCCGCACCTTCGGCATGGAGTCGCTCTTCCCCTCGGCCGGCATCTACTCGCCGCTGGGCCAGACGTACGAGCCGGTCGACCGCGACCAGCTGATGTACTACAAGGAGGCCAAGGACGGCCAGATCCTCAACGAGGGGATCACCGAGGCCGGCGCCATGGCCGACTTCATCGCCGCCGCCACGTCGTACTCGACGCACGGCGAGACGATGATCCCCTTCTACATCTTCTACTCGATGTTCGGCTGGCAGCGGACCGGCGACCAGATGTGGCAGCTCGCCGACCAGCTCGGCAAGGGCTTCATCGTGGGCGCCACCGCGGGCCGCACCACCCTCACCGGTGAGGGCCTCCAGCACGCCGACGGCCACTCGCACCTGATCGCGGCCACCAACCCGGCCTCGCTCAACTACGACCCGGCCTTCGCGTACGAGATCGCGGTGATCGTCAAGGAGGGTCTGCGCCGGATGTACGGCGAGACCGCCCCGGGCGAGGACTCGGACGTCTTCTACTACCTGACGGTCTACAACGAGCCCAAGCCGCAGCCCGCCATGCCGGAGGGCGTGGAAGAGGGCATCATCAAGGGCCTGTACCGCTTCAAGGAGGGCACCCCGGCGGCGGCCGACGCCCCGCGCGCCCAGCTGCTGGCGTCGGGCACGGCGATCCACTGGGCCCTGGAGGCGCAGGAGCTGCTGGCCGCCGACTGGGGCGTGACCGCGGACGTCTGGTCGGCGACCTCCTGGAGCGAGCTGCGGCGCGACGCGCTGGAGTGCGACGCGGCGCTGCTGCGCGGCGAGGAGCGCGTCCCGTACGTCACCCGCGCCCTGGCCGGGGCCCCCGGTCCGGTGCTCGCGGTCAGCGACTGGATGCGGCAGGTCCCGGACCAGATCAGCCAGTGGGTGGACCAGGACTGGTCCTCCCTCGGCACCGACGGCTTCGGTCTGTCCGACACCCGCGACGCGGCCCGGCGCCACTTCGGCGTCGACGCCCAGTCGATCGTCGTCGCGGTGCTGGCGCAGCTGGCGCGGCGTGGCGAGGTCAAGGCGGAGACGGTGCGGGAGGCGGCGGCCCGGTACGGGCTGTGACCCTCCGCCGGGCCGGCGGGCCCTGAGCCCGTCCGGCGCCCGGCCCGGGTCCGGTGACGGACCCGATGAACGACCCGAAGGGGGCGTGCGGTGATTCCGCGCGCCCCCTTCGCGCGTCGCAGGCGCCGTATCAGCCCCGGCTTCGCCCGATCACGCTCCGAGCCGATGTCGTCGCACTACGGTGGTGCGGGACAGCGCCGGCGGGGGAGTCGGCGCGCGGCACGCTGGGGGCACCGAGGTGGGACGGCGTGAGCCCGTGGGAGATCTGGTCGTGGTGGTTCCGGGCATCCTGGGCAGCCGGCTGGCCGACCGCGACGGCAAGGAGGTCTGGGGCCTGTCGGGCGGCGCGCTGTGGCGGGGCATCCGCACCCTGGGCGGCTCGGTGCTCGACCTCCGGCTCCCGGACGACATCGGGGACGACCACCCGGGCGACGGCGTCCGCGCGATCGGCCTCCTCCACGACCTGCACGCGCTGCCCGGGGTGGGCCCGCTGGTCGACGGCTACTCGGGGCTGCTGCACTGGCTCGAACAGCACTTCACGCTGCGCCGTCGAGCATCGAAGGAGCCGGCCACCACCCCGGCCAACCTGGTGGCCTTCGCCTATGACTGGCGGCTCTCCTGCCGCCACAACGCGGAGCTGCTGGCCCGTCGGGTGGACGAGGAGCTGGGCCGCTGGCGCGCCTCCGCGCCGGAGCGGCGCGCGGCCGAGGTCGTCTTCGTCTGCCACTCCATGGGTGGCCTGATCGCCCGCTACTACGTCACCTGTCTCCGCGGCCATGAGACCACCCGCCGCCTGATCACCCTGGGCACCCCGCACCGCGGCTCGCTGGACGCCCTGCTCTCCCTGGTCAACGGCGTGCGCCCGGGCTGGTCCCGGCTCCTCCCGGACCTCACCGCCTTCGCCCGCAGCCTCCCCTCCCTGCACCAGCTCACCCCCGACTACGCCTGTCTGGCCTCCCCGCGCGGCCTGCGTCACCCCCGCGAGACCGCCGGGCTGCCGGGGGTGGACCCGAGGCTCCTTCTCGACGCGGGCCGCTTCCACGCCGAGATGCGCCACGCCTCCGCGACCCCGGCGGGCACCGGCTGGGAGCTGCTGCCGGTGGTCGGCGTGCGGCAGCCCACCCCCACCACGGCCGCGACCACCGGCGAGCGGCTCACCCCGCTGGACACCATCGACGGCGCGGACGAGGGTGGCGACGGCCGCGTCCCGCGGCTGTCCGCCGCCCCGTCGACCGCCGCCCACACACCCTGCGAACAGCACGGCTCCCTCCAGAACAACCGCGGCGTCCGCGACGCCCTGTGGGGGTGGCTCGCCCCCGAACCCCGCTACCACCGCGGCCCGGAGGCCGACGCGGTCCACCTCGCCGTGCGGGCCCCCGAGCTGGTGGCCCGGGGCGAGCCGTACGAGATCGAGGCGACCGTCCCCGACACGCTCCCCGGCTTCGACGCGCTGGCCCTCCGGGCGACGCTGACCCCGGCGGCCGCGGCCAACGGCGACGGCCCCCGGCGGCCCCTGCGCCACCTGGGCGGCGGCCGCTACGCCACGTCGTTCCGGGGGCTGACGGAGGGGCCGTACCGCGCGGTGGTGGAGACGCTCGGCGGGCGCCGCGACGCGGTGACGGCCCTGCTCCTGGTGGCCGGCCCGGCGTCCGGGGGCGCGTGACGGCGGCCCGCGCGGCCGGCCGATAGGGTCGACAGGCTCCGCCGCCCCTTTCAGGAGATGCCTTGCGCGCTGCCCGCCTCATCAAGATGGTGCTGCTGCTCCAGTCCCGGCGTTCGATGACCGCGGCCGAGCTGGCGCGGGAGCTGGAGGTGTCCGAGCGGACGGTCACCCGGGACGCGCAGGCGCTGTCGGAGGCGGGGGTGCCGGTGTACGCGGACCGCGGCCGGGCCGGCGGATACCGGCTGATCGGCGGGTACCGCACCCGCCTCACCGGTCTGGGCCGGTCCGAGGCCGAGGCGCTGTTCCTCTCCGGGGTCCCGTCCGCGCTGCGCGAGCTGGGACTGGCGGACGCGGCCTCCGCCGCGCGGCTGAAGGTGTCGGCGGCGCTGCTGCCTGAGCTGCGGGACGCCGCCGAGGGGGCCGCTCAGCGGTTCCACCTGGACGCGCCGGGGTGGTGGCAGGAGCCGGAGACGCCCGCGTCGCTGCCCGCCGTCGCGGACGCGGTCTGGGACGACCGGCGCCTCACGGCCCGCTACCGGCGCGGGGAGCGCACCGTGGAGCGGGAGCTGGAGCCGTACGGGCTCGTTCTCAAGGCGGGTGTCTGGTACCTGGCGGCGCGCGCCCAGGGCATGCTCCGGGTCTACCGGGTCGACCGGTTCACCGCGGTCTCCGTCGGCGACGAACGCTTCGCGCGGGACGAGGAGTTCGACCTGCCGGCCTTCTGGGAGCAGCGGGCGGCGGAGTTCGCGCGGTCGATCCTGCGCACCGAGGCGGTGCTGCGACTGACGCCGGAGGGGGCGCGGCGGCTGCCGTACGTGACGGACCGCACCGCCGGGCGAGAGGCGCTCGCCGCGGCCGGCGAGCCCGACGGGCAGGGCCGGATCACCGTGGCCCTGCCCGTGGAGTCGCTCGACGTGGCCTACGACCAACTGCTCGCCCTGGGGCCGGAGGCGGAGGTGCTGGAGCCCGCGGAGTTGCGGCGGCGGTTCGCCGACGCGGCGGCGCGGGCCCACGACCTCTACCGCTGACCGGAGGTCGGGAGCCGGACGGCAGGAATCCGGACGCGACGGCTCGGACGGCGTTCGCGACGCGGGGGTTCGGATGTCAGCGGTACTCCGAGACGTCCGCCTGCTTCCCGCCGAACACCACCTCCTCGAAGTACGCGAACCCGTCCGGCCGCGATCCGTCGAGGTCCGTGAAGCCGTAGACCTTCGCCAGCGCGCCGCTGGAGAGGGACCGGCCGTTCCAACGCGCTCGGTCCGGGTCGGCCGCCAGCGCCGCGACCGCCCGGCCGACGTAGTGCGGCGACTCGGCGACCGCGAAGTGCGGCATCGCCTTCACCGCGTCACGCCAGTTCTCCTCCCGCACCCCGAAGTGGTCGAGCATCTCCTCCGAGCGCAGGAAGCCGGGGGTGAGGCAGACGGCCGTCCCGCCCAGGTCCCGGAGCTCCTCCCCCAGGCCGAAGGCCATCCGGATGGGGGCGTTCTTGGTGAGGTCGAAGAACAGGTGCTCGCGGTAGCGGCGGTTGAACTCCGCCGTGCCGTCGGTGACCTCCACCACCAGTCCGCCCGGCCGTCGGGTCAGCAGCGGCAGCGCGTGGTAGCTGGTCACCAGGTGGGTCTCGACGCCGAGGCGGAGCATCCGCAGCCCGCTCTCCAGGTCGACCTCCCAGGACTTCCTGCCGCTGCCGAGGTCCGCCGCGATCAGGCGCTCGCCGCCCCAGACGTTGTTGACCAGGATGTCCAGGCGCCCCTGCTCCCGGTCGATCCGCTCCACCAGCGCCCGCACCTCCTCCCGCTCCAGGTGGTCGACGCGCACCGCGATGCCGGTGCCGCCGGCCGCCGTGACCAGCTCGGCCGTCTGCTCGATGGTCTCGGTCGACCGACCCACCTCGCTGATCCGCTCGCGCGTCGTGCGGCCGGTCACGTAGACGGTGGCCCCGGCCGCGCCCAGTTCCACGGCGATGCCGCGGCCCGCGCCCCGCGTCGCCCCCGCGACCAGCGCGATCGTCCCCGCCAGCGGCCCGTCCGCCCCCGACCGTGTGCCCTGCGTCGTCGCCACGTGCATCCGTCCCTTCCTCGGTCGCCTGCCGTACGACATCGACCCTGGCAGCCAAACCCGACACCTTCTGTCGGGCTTTCCGGAGATCGTCGATCGGGATTGTTGCTATCGATAACAAGACAGGCGCATCTGACCGCTCCGCGTGCGGGTCTCGGCAGCAGGCCCGATCCTGGTCCCGTGATGATGGACGAGACGGAGTTCTGGGAGCTGATCGACGGCACCCGGGAGGACGCCCAGGGCGACCCCGAGGACCAGTCAGACCTGCTGGTCGAGCGGTTGACGGGGCTCGACCCGGACTCCGTGCTGGACTTCGCGCGGCACTTCGAGGCGCGCTTCAACCGCGCCTACCGCTGGGACCTGTGGGGCGCGGCCGCGGTGCTGCTGGACGGCGCCAGCGACGACGCCTTCGACGCCTTCCGCGCCTGGCTGATCGGGCAGGGCCGGGAGGTCTTCGAGGGGGCGCTGCACGACCCGGACGACCTGGCCGAGCTGCTGGAGGACTTCGACGAGGAGCGGGACGGGGACTGCGAGGACCTGGGGTACGCGGCCGACGAGGCGTACGAGCGACTGACCGGCCTGGAGCTGCCGGACCTGGGGCTGCCGCCGCGCCCCCGCGAGCCGGAGGGCCTGCCCATCGACTTCGAGAGCGACGCGGCCCTGGCAGATCGGTTCCCCAACCTGTGGGAGCGCTTCCGGGACTGACCACTTCCGGGGCGGAGCGCTTCCGGGACCGAGCGCACCCGGGACCGAGCCCATCCGGGGCCGGAGCCTCCTCGCCCCAGAAGGACTCCCCCGCTTACCGCGCGCTCACAGCGGCCGCCCCATCAGCACGTCGTCCACGTACTCCCCCGCCAGCAGGAACTCACCCGGCAGCACCCCCTCCACCGCGAAGCCCTCCGACGCGTACAGCCGCCGCGCCGGAGTGTTGTGGCCGAGCACCCGCAGCGTGATCCGGGTCGCGCCCTGCCGCCGCGCCTCCTCGCAGGCCGCGCCGAGGAGCGCCCGCGCCACGCCCCTGCCCCGGACCCGGTCGTCCACCGCCAGCCCCTGGATCTGCCGTACGTGCGCGTTGCACGGCAGGGGCGTCGGCGTGCCCAGCCGTATGTAGCCGGCCACCGCGCCGTCTACCTCGGCCACCAGCAGCCCGTCCGGACGGCTGCGGTCGTCGAAGAAGGGGCCGGCGGGCCGCGGTCGGGCGGTGACCGCGTGCAGCGGCGACCA
Organism: Streptomyces sp. SAJ15; assembly: GCF_007595705.1. Lineage (GTDB taxonomy): Bacteria > Actinomycetota > Actinomycetes > Streptomycetales > Streptomycetaceae > Streptomyces. The sequence goes on from NZ_NISY01000011.1 coordinate 8,244, forward strand.
GGTGCGCCGATCCAGCTCGGCGAGGGCGGGGTCGTCGGTGAGCGTGGCGGGGCGGATGATCGGTTCGGTCATGCGCGTCAGCCTGGCACGCCGGATCGGGCGCGGCATGCGCTTCGTCGGGCTCGGCGGGGCAGGATGACTGCCATGCGTACCCCTTCGCGTATCGCCGTCACCGGTTCCTCCGGGCTCATCGGCTCCGCTCTCGTGCGCTCGCTCCGCGCGGACGGTCATCATGTGCTGCGGCTGGTCCGTCGGGACGCCCGCGCGACCGACGAGGTCGCCTGGGACCCGGACCGCCAGTGGGTCGACACGGTCGGTCTCCTCGGCTGCGACGCCGTCGTCCACCTCGCCGGCGCGGGGATCGCCGACCGGCGCTGGACGGACGACTACAAGCGGCGGATCCGGGACAGCCGGGTGCTGGGCACCGCCGCCGTCGCCGAGGCCCTGGCCACGCTCGACGTCCCGCCCCGGGTCCTGGTGAGCGGCAGCGCGGTCGGCGTCTACGGCTACCCGGGGGAACGTCCGGTCGACGAGAACGCACCGCCGGGGGACGGCTTCCTGGCCCGGGTGTGCCAGGAGTGGGAGGAGGCGGCCGAACCGGCCGTCGAGGCCGGGATCCGCACCGCGTACGCCCGCACCGGCCTGGTCGTCGCGCGCGAAGGCGGTGCCTGGGGCCGGCTCTTCCCGCTGTTCAGGCTGGGCGTCGGGGGGCGGCTGGGCAGCGGACGGCAGTACTGGAGCTTCATCTCCCTGCGGGACCACATCGCCGCCCTGCGGCACATCATCGACACCGAGGAGCTCTCCGGACCGGTGAACCTCACCGCCCCCGAGCCCGCCACCAACCGCGAGATCACCTCCGCCATGGGCCGGGTGCTGCGCCGCCCGACCCCGTTCCCGGTGCCCGCCGCGGCGCTGCGGCTGGCGCTCGGCGAGGTCACCGAGGACATGCTCGGCAGTCAACGGGTGCTCCCCCGGCGGCTGCTGGACACCGGCTTCACCTTCGCCCATCCACGCATCGAGCAGGCGGTACGGGCCGCCCTGACGCCCTACGACCCGCGGGCCGCCTGAAGGCGCGCACGGGAACGGGCCGCCCGACGCCCCTCCCCCACCCGGCCCCGGCGGGGCGGCCGGGCCGACCGGTTCGACCGGCCCGGGCCGCCCCGCCGCGACATCAGCCCGGCTCGGCGACGAAGGTGAAGGACTGCGAGGAGTCGCTCCCACCCACGCTGGTCACGGTGACGGTGACGGTGCCCGTCCCGGTGGGCGAGTAGGAGACGATCGTCGTGTCGTCGACGATCTGGAAGGCGGCCTGTTCCGGACCGTACGAGATGTCGATGACATCGCTCAGGTTGGTGCCGGTGATGACGGACGAGGTGCCGCCGTAGTCCGGACCGGTGGTGGGGCTCATGCTGGTCACGGTCGGCGCGCCGACGAAGCGGAAGGTCAGTCCGTTGGTGGTGCCGCCCCGGGTGGTGACGCTCACCGGAACGGTCGCGGGCGCCGTCACGGTCGGGGCGGTGACGTTGATCGTGGTGTCGTTCACCACGGTGAAGCCGGCGGCGGGGTCGTTGCCGAAGGACAACCCGGTGGTGGTGATGAGGTTGGCACCGGTGAGGGTGGTCGTGGCGCCGCTCAGCGGCCCGGAGGTCTGGCTGAGGCTCGATTTGAGCGGCGGCAGGATGTAGTAGTAGTAGACCGGTGCGGTGGTCCCGCCCGGCGTGGTGACGACGACCTGTACGGCACTGTTGCCGGAGGGGGCGATCGCCGTGATCTGGGTGGGGCTGTCGACGGTGAAGCTGGCCGACTTGGTTCCGAACGTCACGCGGGTGGCGCCGGTGAAGTTGCTACCGGTGATGACCACCGGGTTGCCGCCCGCGGTCGGGCCCTGGTGGGGGTTGAGAGTGACCACTGTTCTTCTCCCTGCGTGTCGGCTACTGGCTGCCTCGGCGGGAACTCCCGGGCCGGGACAGACGGACGGGGCCGCGACGCCTGGGCCACCACGCGGCTGAAAGGGGGCGGTCGTCGTCGACGCATCGCCCTCCATGGCCATGGGAACAGAGGACGACGGCACGCATAAGGGCGTATCCGCATCACTTAGGGGTAAGTCAGACGATACGCACTATCCGGCTTGTGCCCGTCCGTCACACCGGAGTGCTTCCCATGTCGTCTCGTGTCACCGTCGGCGGCTTGGGACCATGCGAGGAACTCGGGGGAGAACGCCACTACCTCCTCCGGCACCGGAGCGCCGATCGGGGCCCGCGGAGTCGGAGCGAGAGGAGTCTCATGTCCACAGTCGAAGCCCCCTGGACGCGCTCGCTCCCGACCCGCGACACGGACGCCGCGGTGAACCGTCTCTCGCTCGCGGCGGACCCCGTCACCATCACCGTCGGCGCCGGCCCCGTCTCCATCGCCTTCAGACCGGACGGCCTGCGCGCCTACGTCGCCAACTCCGGCTCCGGAACCGTCAGCGTCATCGACACCGCCGCCGACACGGTCACCGCGACCGTCACCGTCGGCACCGGCCCCTGGGGTGTGGCGGTCCACCCCGACGGAACCCGCGCCTACGTCACCAACTCCGGCTCCGGAACCGTCAGCGTCATCAACACCACCTCCAACACCGTCACCGCGACCGTCACCGTCGGCACCACACCCCGCGGAGTGGCCCTCACACCCGACGGAACCCGCGCCTACGTCGCCAACTCCGACTCCGGAACCGTCAGCGTCATCGACACCACCGCCAACACCGTCACCCGTATCACCACCGCGACCAGTCCGACGGTCCTGGCCGCCTCCCCGGACGGGACGCTCGTCTACGCCACCATGACGGGCGCCGGCTCGGTCACCGTGATCAACCCGAGCACCGACACCGTCACCGCCACCCTTCCCGGATTCAGCGGCCCCCAGGGGATCTCCCCCACCCCGGACGGCCGTCGTCTGTACGTCGTCAACAACGCCGCCGGGACCGTCCGGGTGGTGAGCAGACCGGCCGCCATCACCCCCAACCAGGGCTCCATCGGCGGCGGTACGGCGGTGACCCTCACCGGCCGGGGCTTCACCGGCACCACACTCGTGCGGTTCGGCAATCGCCTCGCGACCGACGTCGTGGTGGTCGACGACGACACGATGACCGTCGTCAGCCCCTCGGGGACGGGAAGCGCCACGGTCAGAGTGACCGCGGCCGGGGGTACAGCGGTCATCGGCCGCTTCTACTACCGGCTCCTGCCCGTCATCCACACCATCTCGTCGCCCTCGGGGCCGATGAGCGGAGGAACCTCCCTCACCATCACCGGCCGTAGGTTCATCGGCGTCCGACAGGTGTGGTTCAGGGACGTCGCGGTCGTTCCCACCGTCGTGTCGGACACCCAGATGACCGTCGTCATCCCGCCCTCGGCCGTGGCGCGCACCGTCTCCATCCGCACCGCGAACCGGGGCGGCGTCTCCAACTCCACCTCCTACACCTACATCAGCGCCACGGCCATCACCAGCATCAGCCCCACCTCCGGTTCCCGCGCCGGCTTCCGTTCCGTCAACATCTTCGGCGTGTCGCTGACCCCGGTCATCAGCACCACCTTCGGGGGCCGTCCCGCCGTCACCTTCAAGGTCGTGGCCGACAACAAGATCCAGGCCATCACGCCGGCGGGCACACCCGGCCCCGCGGCCGTCGTCGTCACCACCTCGACCGGCGCCACGGCCACCTCACCCACGCCGTACCTCTACACCTGAGGACACCTACGCACCCGGGCACGGCGGGAACACGGGACCACCCGGGACGGCCGGCGACACCCGGAACGTCCCGCGGCCGACTCGACCCACCCACCGGGCCGCGGGCCTCCGGCCCATGACGGGCGCATGTGCGACGCGCGTGCCTCCATGCCCGGTCGGTGCGCGACTGTCATTGTCTGGATTTCCCCCTACGGTCATCGGCAAGTCACGCATCCGGGCTGCCCGTTGGGGGCATCACGCCCCCAGCGAACGCACCGACCTCAGCACACGGACCCCGGGGAGGGCACGTGCTCAGCAGCGGGCAACACGCACAGGGCAAGACGGACGTCGTCATCGTGGGGGCCGGGCTCGCCGGGCTCGCCGCCGCCCATCAACTGACCGGCGCGGGAGTGTCGGTCACCGTGCTGGAGGCCGCGCCTCGGGTGGGCGGCCGGATGGCCACCGAGGAGGTCGACGGCTTCCGGCTGGACCTCACCGGCCAGTTGCTCATGTCCTCCTTCCCCGAGCTGCGCCAGACCCCGGGCCTGGACGGGCTGACGCTGCGCCCCTTCTCGCCCGGGGTGCTGGTGCACGGGGACGGCCACACCCAACGGGTGGGCGCCCCGCCCGGCTGGGGTGGCCGCGGCGCGCGCGGCGGCCGCGGGACCGCGAAGGGCGGGGCGAGGGGCAGCGCCCTCACCACCGCGCGCGCCTTCGCCACCGCGGCCCGCGCGCCCCGCGGCGCCCGCACCCCACTCGGCTCGGCCACTCGGGCGCCGCTCGGCGGGGCGCTGGACCAGGCGCGGCTCAGCGCCGCGCTGGGTCGGCTGGCCGCGGTGCCCGCCGACCGGCTGCTGGCCCGCCCGGACCGGCCCGTGGGGCAGACCCTCGGCACGCGCGGCCTGCCGGCCCGCACCATCGAGGGCTTTCTGCGCCCGCTACTGGTCTCGCTGCTCAGCGACCCGGAGCTGACCACCTCCAGTCGCTGCGCCGACCTGGTGCTCCGCGGCTACGCCCGAGGCCGGCTGTGCCTGCCGCAGGGCGGCGCGGCCGCGCTGCCCGCGCTGCTGGCCGCCGGCCTGCCGCCGGGCACGGTCCGCACCGGCGTCCGCGCGGTCGCCGCGGCCACCACCGCGGTCGCCACCGCCGGGCACGGCGAGTTCCGCTGTCGCTCCGTGCTCGTCGCGACCGGCGCCCGGGCCGCCGTCGAGCTGCTGCCCGGGCTGCGGCTGCCCACCTTCCACCCGGTCACCGTGCTGCACCACACCGCGGACACGTCGCCGCTGCGCGAGCCGGCGCTGGTGCTGGCCGCCGACGGCCGGGGACCCGTCGCGCACACCACCGTCGCGAGCGAGGTGGACCCCTCGCGCGCCCCCCACGGGCGGGCCCTGATCACCTCGACGGTGCTCGGCACCGCCACCGCGCTCCCCCTCGCGGAGCTCGACCGTGCCGCCCGCGCCCAACTGGCCGGGATCTACGGCACCTCCACCGCCGCCTGGCAGCTGCTCGGCGCCCACCACGACCCACACGCCGTCCCGGCCATGTCCGCCCCGCACGACCGGCGCCGGCCGGTGCGACTGCTGCGCGGCCTCTACGTGTGCGGCGACCACCGCGACACCAGCACGGTGCAGGGCGCCCTCTCCTCCGGCCGCCGCGCCGCCTGCGCGGTCCTCCGGGACTTCGGCATGCACACCTCCCCGGGAGCCCTTCCGTCGGCCGCCTGACCCCGTGCCCGGCCCCGTCCCGGACGGCGGGCTCGGCCGAGCGGTGACCGGCCGTCGCCGACGGGCGACCGACACCCCGGCACCCCGGCACCCCGGCACCCCGGCGGCGCGCGGACGCAGGCCCGGCCACCGCGACACGGCGGCCCCGCGACCGCGAGCCCGGCGGGTGCCGAGGCGGACGAACAAGCCCAGGTCGGGCACCGGGCCCGGACGGCCCCACCGCCCTCGGCCGGGGCACCGACACGGGCCGGCGCGCGCCGACGCGAGCGGTCGAGCGCGATCGGCCATCGAGCGCGAGGGCGTGCCGGCCCGAGCGGGCACGGGACGGACCTGCCCGGGCGGCGTTCCGCCCGGGCAGGCGCCAGGCGACCCCCGCGCCGGCACGCCCCCTCCGCGGACATCGCCGGGGGCGGCGCGTTCAGCCCAGCGCCGCCACCCGCTCCCGATACCCGCGCACCGGCGCCGCGTCCCGGTAGGGCTCCAGTCGCCGTTCGAAGTCCCGCACGTACTCCAGCGCCCGCGCGGACCGCATCTCGGACGCCTGCTGCGCGGCCTCCGCGCCCAGCGCGCACGCCTGCTCCAGCTCGCCGAGGCCCAGCCGTGCGGTGGCCAGCACCACCCGGCAGAACAGCCGTGAGCGGGCGTGGCCGGCGCCGCGCAACTGGAGCGAGCGCTCCGCGTGCTGGGCGGAGGCCCGGTACTGCTGAAGGTCCCGGTGACAGTGCCCGAACTCGTCGGCGAGCTGGGCCTCGTCGAAGAACCGGGCCCAGTACGGCACGTCGTCGCCCGGCCGTGCCGTCTCCAGCGCCCGCTCCGCGCGGGTCAGCGAGGCCGTACAGGCCCGCATGTCGCCCAGCACACCGTGCGCGCGGGCCTCCACCGCGTGCAGCAGGGACTGCATCACCGGGGGCGCGCCGGTGCCCACGCCCTGCTGGGCGACCCGCGCGAGCTGCACCGCCTCGCGCCCGTGCCCCAGATAGACCGCCTGCCGGCTCATGGTGACCAGCACATAGCTGCCGTACGCCCGGTCCCCGGCGGCCTGGGCGAGCCGCAGGGCCTGGACGAAGTACCGCTGGGCGAGGCCGTGGGCGGCGATGTCGTACGAGGTCCAGCCGGCCAGCCGGGTGAGGTCGGCCACCGCGGCGAACAGCCGCCGCCCGGTCGTCTCCCCGTAGGTGCCGCGCAGCATCGGCTCGCCCTCGTGCTCCAGATAGCGCACCAGCGCCTGGCGGGCATGGCCGCCGCCGTAGGCCTGGTCCAGCGCCCGGAAGAGCTCGCCGACCGAGCGCAGCGCCGCGATGTCGCCGGAGGTGACCCGGTGGCCGGGGCCGGTGTCGGTGATGATCTGACGCTGCCGGGGCACGGTGGGCCGGCCCTGCGCGGGCACTCGGCCCAGGACCGGCCCCGCGCCCGCGGGCCCACCCTCGCCGGGGCCGGGCTCGCCGCGCGCGACGCGCTCGTCCGGCCGGCCGATGAGCCAGTCGCGGCTGGGCACCACCAGCCCGGCCGGGGTGAAGGCGATCTTGCGCAGCTCGACGTGGTTGCCGGAGTCCTTGCGCCACAGCCCGCTGACGATGTCCACCGCCTCCTCGGGCGTCGCGGCGAACTCCAGGCCGGCGTAGACGGGGGCACAGGCGTCGAGCCCCAGGTCCTGCGCGGACAGCCGGCGCCCCAGTCGCCGGGTGAACACCTCGGCGATGAGGGCGGGGGTGGTGCCGCGCGGCTGCTGCCCGCGCAGCCATCGGGTCACCGACGTCTTGTCGTAGCGAAGATCGAGGCCGTGCTCCAAGCCGAGCTGGTCGACGCGCCGGGCCAGCCCGGCGTTGGAGAACCCCGCCTCGGCGATGAGCGCGGCGAGCTGACGGTTGGGGTTTCGCTGGGGGGGTCGTTCCGTCATCAGCCTGCCGGTCTCCCTGATCGCTCTGTGGAACGGCGTGAATGTAGCGGTCATCAGCGATCTCCTCGCCGCCTATGACCCGTATTCATCCGATCGTGTGAGGACAGGCCCGGAGCGGGGACGGCTGGGACCTGCGGCGGGACCTGGACCGCTCCGCCGGCGGGACCCGGCGGCGGCCGGGACCGCACGTACGAGAGTCGGCCAACCCCGGCCGCTTGTGGGTGGCGCGTACGACGGTCGTACAGTGGCACGCAGGGGGCGCGCCCGGAATCGGGCGCGCGCCGCCGCACGGGTGCGAAGAGCGCCCGTGCACCCGTACAACAGGGCACTGAACAGCAAGGTTCGAGGGAGCTGCCGTGAGTGAGCTGCGCTTTGTCCACCTGGGCTTCGGGGCGGACGCCGTCGAGTACCAGGAGGCGTGGCAGGAGCAGCGTCGGGTGCACGCGGCCCGGTTCGCGGACGAGATCCCGGACACCTGTCTCCTGCTGGAGCACCCGGCGGTGTATACGGCCGGACGGCGCACGGCGGAGAACGAGCGCCCCCTGGACGGCACCCCGGTGGTGGACGTGGATCGCGGCGGCAAGATCACCTGGCACGGTCCGGGCCAGCTCGTCGGCTACCCGATCCTCAAGCTGCCGCGCCCGGTGGACGTGATCGCCCACGTCCGGCGGCTGGAGGAGGCGCTGCTGCGCACGTGCGCGGAGTTCGGCCTGGAGACCACCCGGGTGGAGGGCCGCAGCGGCGTGTGGGTGCTGGGCGACCCGGTCGAGCAGCGGCCCGCCATCCCGGGGCTGAACCTGGACTTCGACCCGCGGCTGGAGGACGAGGAGTTCGACCCGCGCCTGAACGGCCCGGAGTACGCCCCGTCCAACGCCGGCCAGCGCCGCGAGGACCGCAAGCTCGCCGCGATCGGCGTACGGATCGCCAAGGGCGTGACCATGCACGGCTTCTCGCTCAACTGCAACCCGGACAACACCTGGTTCGACCGCATCGTGCCGTGCGGCATCCGGGACGCCGGTGTGACCTCGCTCTCCAACGAGCTGGGCAGGGACGTGACGGTGGCGGAGGTGACCCCGGTGATCGAGAAGCACCTCCAGGACGTGCTGGAGTCGTCGGTGCCGCTGCCCCGCGCGGTCTGAGGAAGCCCCGGGCGGCGAGCCCTCGGGAATGCACCCGCAGGCCCGCAGGTTGCCCTGGACGTAAAAGCGTATGAAACACGGGCGTACCCTGGTGTCCGCCGAAGAATCTAAGTCGTAGGGAGCCGGACGTGGCCGCTGTCGCACCCGACGGACGCAAGATGCTGCGCCTGGAGGTCCGGAACAGCCAGACCCCCATCGAGCGCAAGCCCGAGTGGATCAAGACTCGGGCGAAGATGGGTCCCGAGTACACCGAGCTGCAGAAGCTGGTGAAGAGCGAGGGACTGCACACCGTCTGCCAGGAGGCCGGCTGTCCCAACATCTTCGAGTGCTGGGAGGACCGCGAGGCGACCTTCCTCATCGGCGGCGACCAGTGCACCCGGCGGTGCGACTTCTGCCAGATCGACACCGGCAAGCCGCAGGCGCTCGACCGTGACGAGCCGCGCCGCGTCGGCGAGTCGGTCGTCACCATGGACCTGAACTACGCCACCATCACCGGCGTCGCCCGCGACGACCTGGAGGACGGCGGCGCCTGGCTGTACGCCGAGACGGTCCGGCAGATCCACGCCATGACGGCGGAGCGCGAGGGCGGCCACACCAAGGTCGAGCTGCTGATCCCCGACTTCAACGCCGTGCCGGAGCAGCTGGCCGAGGTCTTCTCGTCCCGCCCCGAGGTGCTGGCGCACAACGTCGAGACCGTGCCGCGCATCTTCAAGCGCATCCGCCCCGGCTTCCGCTACGAGCGCTCGCTGGAGGTCATCACCAAGGCCCGTGAGGACGGCCTGGTGACGAAGTCCAACCTGATCCTCGGCATGGGCGAGACCCGCGAGGAGGTCAGCGAGGCGCTGCAGCACCTGCACGACGCGGGCTGCGAGCTGATCACCATCACGCAGTACCTGCGGCCGTCGGTGCGGCACCACCCGGTGGAGCGCTGGGTGAAGCCGCAGGAGTTCGTGGAGCTGAAGGAGGAGGCCGAGGAGATCGGCTTCTCCGGCGTGATGTCGGGCCCGCTGGTCCGCTCCTCGTACCGCGCCGGCCGGCTCTTCCAGCAGGCGATCGAGCACCGGGAGGCGGCGCTCACCCGCCAGGCGGTGTGAGCCCGTCCACCGGGCGGCGCGAGGCCGCCGACCGAGTGGTCCCCCTGGCCGGGTACCCACTGGCCAGGCGGCCCCACTGACCGGGTGGTGGCCCCCACTGCCGGCTGGAGCACTGTCTGACGTCAGCGGGCCCGAGCTCGCTCGTCGGTCAGGCGGGGTGAGGCCACCGGCCCGGTCGGCGCGACGCCGCCCGGGCGGTCCGGGGCCACCCGCCGACGGCGCGGGGGCCCCATCAGGCGGTGTGAGGCCACCCATCAGGCGGTGTGAGGCCGCGCACAGCGTTCGGCCTCGGCCGAGCGCCTTCACGGCAGGTCATCCCAGGTAACCCCCGGTGTCCGTCACCGGGGGCCGGGACACCGATTGCGTAAACGTTTCATCAGTGTTTGACCACCCGGTCACGCACTGGTAACACCTTTGGATAACGATTAAGGAACACCGGTCGGCCACACCCCCCGCGCCACGTTCCCGCCCGTGCTCCGCGCCCCGCCCGCCGACCCATCCCTCCACACCCCAACCGTGTCCCATCCGCCGCTTTCGAGGGAGTTTTCGCCATGCAGGCCGCGCCTGGACGCCCACTCTCCGTGACCGGAGCACTACTCACTCTCGAAGGACTGCTGTTGGGAGGCGGGCAGCGCACCGCTCGGCGCAACGCCTGGGCCGCCGTGCTGGAGGACCGACGGCGGGCGAAGGACCGGCGGGAGGCCCAGCATGTGCTGGAGGCCATGTCCGCCAGGGCGCCGCAGGCCACGTAAACTTCGCTACATGGCGAGGCAGGAATCATCCGAGAACCCGGGGCGACTGAAGCAGATCGCTCTGACCTACAAGATGACCAAGCGGGTCGACTCCAAGGTCGGTCTTGTCGTCGCGGCCGTGGGCATCGTCGTACTGGGTGCCTTCCTCGCGTTCGGCTTCTGGATCGATCACCCGATCTACCTGGGCATCCTCGGCTTCGTCCTGGCCTTCCTCGCGATGGCGATCGTCTTCGGCCGGCGTGCCGAGCGGGCCGCCTTCGGTCAGCTGGAGGGTCAGCCGGGCGCCGCCGCGGCGGTGCTGGAGAACGTCGGCCGCGGCTGGACCGTGACCCCGGCGGTGGCCATGAACCGCAGCCAGGACGTCGTCCACCGGGCGGTCGGCAAGGCCGGCATCGTGCTCGTCGCCGAGGGCAACCCGAACCGCCTCAAGGGCCTGCTGGCCGCCGAGAAGAAGCGCATGAACCGCATCGTCGCGGACATCCCCGTGCACGACATCGTGGTCGGCACCGATGAGGGCCAGGTTCCGATCAAGAAGCTGCGCACCACGCTGCTGAAGCTGCCGCGCGTGCTCGCGGGCCCGCAGGTGACCGCGACCAACGACCGGCTGCGAGCGCTGGGCGACCTGATGGCGAACATGCCGATCCCGAAGGGTCCGCTGCCGAAGGGCATGCGGATGCCGAAGGGCCGCTGAGCCGGCACGGCGCGGCGCGGGAGCCGAGGCTTACGACGAAGGCGGCCTCGGGACCAGAGAAATCTGGTCCCGAGGCCGCCTTCGCGTGTGACTCGTCTTCGTGTGGGGTGTCTCGTCGAGAGGCGGACGTCTCCACCTCTCGGCCGGGCGGACCGATCCGACTGAGCCGACCGGGTTGGACTTACATCCGCACCTGGACGGCGCGGGAGAGTCGGTCGTGGAGCCCGCGGGAGTCCCGGTCCCAGACGACGGCGGGGATGACGAGAAGCAGCAGCAGGCTGCGCAGGAGCACCCGGGGGAAGGCGAGCCGGGAGCCGGTCTCGCTGATGACGCGCAGCCGCATGAGCCGCTTGCCGGGGGTGCAGCCGATGGTGCCGACGGTGAGCGCGCTCATCACGAAGAAGACGCCGAGCGCCCAGTTGCCGGCGATCTGTATGTTGCCGCCGGACAGGAGCGCGTAGGCGATGAGCATGCACAGGCCCCAGTCGACGAGCAGGGCTCCGATGCGCCGCCCGGGGGGCGCCACGGCCCCGGGCCCCTCCTCGGGCAGGCCGAGCCGCTCGCCCCGGTAACCGAAGTCGACGCCCATGTCCTCGGCCGCCGCGCGCGGCCCGGAGAGCCACGATCCGATTGCTTGCCTTTTATCCACCCGTCCACGGTACGGGACCGCATACGTTTCCCCGCGGGTGGGTGTGGGCGTTCGGAGGCATCCTGGAAGGGGTGGCGGGGGCGGGCGGGGCGGGACGCGTCGTTCTCGCCCAAACGCCGCCGGCCCGCCGGAAGGCCCCGGGGAGCCGGGGCGCGGCGGAGTCGCGAGGGGCGGTTTTCGGCCGACCTTCCGGGGCGTCGGGGGGCGCCGACCGCCGCCCAGAAGACCTGCATACGGCCTCACGGGGACGCCATACGTCCGCTGCCCGCCGGTTAACCTCGGCGAAACAAACGGGTCATGCTTGAGAAATCCCGGCTACCTATGGTCGGCGACAGCGCGACCCCGCAGATGGAATGCGCCGCCGAAGCAATCCCCGTCCCCCTGCGGCCGGGCTAGGAGGAGTTGGATGTTCCAGAACGCTGACGAAGCTCGGAAGTTCATCAAGGACGAGGACGTCAAGTTCGTCGACGTCCGGTTCTGCGACCTTCCCGGCGTCATGCAGCACTTCACGGTTCCGGCGGAGGCGTTCGACCCGGACGAGGAGCTGGCCTTCGACGGCTCGTCGATCCGCGGTTTCCAGGCCATCCACGAGTCGGACATGGCGCTGCGTGCGGACCTGTCGACGGCGCGTGTCGACCCGTTCCGCCGGGACAAGACGGTCAACATCAACTTCTTCATCCACGACCCGATCACCGGCGAGCAGTACAGCCGTGACCCGCGGAACATCGCCAAGAAGGCCGAGGCCTACCTCGCCTCCACCGGCATCGCGGACACCGCGTTCTTCGGCCCCGAGGCGGAGTTCTACGTCTTCGACTCGGTCCGCTTCGAGACCACCGCGAACCGCTCGATCTACGAGATCGACTCCGAGGCCGGCGCCTGGAACACCGGCGCGCTGGAGGACAACCGCGGTTACAAGGTCCGCTACAAGGGCGGCTACTTCCCGGCCCCGCCGGTCGACCACTTCGCCGACCTGCGCGCCGAGATCTCCCTGGAGCTGAACAAGGCCGGCCTCAAGGTCGAGCGTCAGCACCACGAGGTCGGCACCGCCGGCCAGGCGGAGATCAACTACAAGTTCAACACCCTGCTGGCCGCGGCCGACGACCTGATGCTCTTCAAGTACATCGTGAAGAACGTCGCCTGGCGCAACGGCAAGACCGCCACCTTCATGCCCAAGCCGATCTTCGGCGACAACGGCTCCGGCATGCACGTCCACCAGTCCCTGTGGACCGGCGGCGAGCCCCTCTTCTACGACGAGCAGGGCTACGCGGGCCTCTCCGACACCGCCCGCTACTACATCGGCGGCATCCTCAAGCACGCCCCGTCGCTGCTGGCCTTCACCAACCCGACGGTGAACTCCTACCACCGCCTGGTCCCCGGCTTCGAGGCCCCGGTCAACCTGGTCTACTCGCAGCGCAACCGCTCCGCCGCGATGCGCATCCCGATCACGGGCTCCAACCCGAAGGCCAAGCGCGTCGAGTTCCGCGCCCCGGACCCGTCCTCCAACCCGTACCTCGCCTTCTCCGCGCTCCTCCTCGCGGGCCTCGACGGCATCAAGAACAAGATCGAGCCGGCCGAGCCCATCGACAAGGACCTCTACGAGCTGGCCCCCGAGGAGCACGCGGGCGTCCCGCAGGTCCCGACCAACCTCTCCGCGGTCCTCGACGCCCTGGAGGAGGACAACGAGTACCTCCAGGCCGGCGGTGTCTTCACCTCCGACCTGATCGAGACCTGGATCGACTACAAGCGCACGAACGAGATCGCCCCGATCCAGCTGCGTCCGCACCCGCACGAGTTCGAGCTGTACTTCGACATCTAAAGCGCGTGCGCATCACACGGCCGGTTCTCTGATCTGAGGTCAGAAGCAACGGTGAGGGCCGCTACCCCGGATGCGGGGTAGCGGCCCTCACCGTTTTCGCGGGACGCCGGCGGGGCAGGTCGATCGCCTACGGGGCGACTCCGAGCTGCGCGCCCCCGCCGTGAATGCTCAGTCGGGGGCTCAGGGCCGCGGGAGACACCGGCTGATCAGTCGCGTCGGCGACGTCGTTGGCCGTATGGGCCGTTGGGAGAATTCCGCCCCAAACAGCCGGGAACGGGCGAGCGGCGGAGGCCGAGGGTCGGGGCATGTGAAAGGGCCCTTCCCCGAGTTGGGGAAGGGCCCTTTTCGTGGAGCGCCGAGCAGGCCTTGCACCTACATCTCTCGTTTGGAGACGAGCATCTTTCCTTAGACGACCGACGCATCAACCCCCGCCCTCTCGGGCGGTGCTTGCAAGATCTACTGTACCCCATTCGGCGGAGGTGGAGCTACGCGCTGTGGAGCCGTCGTTCGGGGTGGTCGGTCACAGTGACCAGGCTTCCACCAGTCGGGGTGGAGCCGCCTGCTTCCAGGAGTCCACGAGGATGTCGCGGAGTTCGTCCATGTCGTCCAGGGCGGCGAGGCGGACGCGGACCCAGTTGGAGCCGGCCTCGTGTGGGGGGACCCAGAACTTCTCGGGTTCGGCGGCGATGAGTTCGGCGCGCTCGTGCATGGGGCAGCGGACGGCGAAGGACGTCTCGTCGTCGGGGATGGTCACGAACATCTTCCCGGCCACGCGGAAGGTGGGCATGCTCCATGCCTCCTTCTCCACCGTCTCGGGGAGCGAGAGGGCGATCCGGCGAACGTCATCGGCATCTGCGGCGGTCATGGTCACTACGGTAAGCGGGCGACCTGGCACGGGCGCGGGGGGCCGGTGGTCTCCGTCCTGGAGGGCCCGAGGCCCCGCCGGCCCGGAAGTCCGCGCATCTCGCCGCCCGCCGCTGCCTGGCTCGGAAGACAGCGGCGGGCCCCTCGCGGTCAGTAGCGCAGTGCGTAGCGGACGCGGCGCAGTCGGGAGCTCTCGCGTTGGGCGGCGTGGCGGCGGGCGTCCGCTTCCAGGATCTCGCCGGCCTCACGGACGCGACGCTGGGCGATGGTCACCGCCTCGCCCACGGGCAGCACCGTCGGGAGTTCGAAGATGCGGATGATCTGGTCGACCCGCTCTTCGACGCCGCCGCGGACGACGTGGTACGGCATCTCCATCTCCTCCAGGGTCTGGATGAGCAGTTCGTCGGACATCCGACGGAAGCGCTCGGAGACGGGGCGGTGGCCGTCGGGCCTCATGGGGAACTCGACGGGGAGGTGGACGTACGCGTCGTAGATCCGCTTGGCGCGGGCCTTGGTGATCTGGCCGTACGCCTGCATGTACTGGCGGTAGAAGCGCTTGACCGGAAGCCCCGCGAGCTCGGAGAGGAGCTTGTGGAGGGGCCCCGCCCCCGGGTTGATGCCGACCCGCATGCGCGCCTCGCCGTAGATCCACTCGTGGATCACGGAGCCGTCGGAGACGAAGGAGCCGGGCATCGCCTCGTTGTGGATGCGCTCTTCGAGGCGGCGCAGGCCGAGGGCGAGGAGTTCGACGGCGGACAGCTCCTGCACCTGCTTGCCGGGGACCAGGTCCTTGAGGATCTCGCGCGAGGTCAGGGCGTGGGTGCGCGGGATGCCCGTGGCGACGGAGAGCGCCTCCGTGGTGGTGCTCTTGCCGGTGGAGTAGGTGCCGGAGATGGCCAGGTGGATGGGGTGTTCCGACGCCCGCACGGCGCCTGACGGCGCGACGGTCGCGGTCACGGTCGCATCGCTCATGGTGTTTCCTCGCTTCCGCTGGAGGAGTCCGGGTGGGGACGGAGGGGGTTGGTGTGGGCGGGGGCCTGACGTGTCGTCGTCCGCCGGAGGTTCCCCCACGCCAGGACGGCGACCGCCGCGCTCAGTTCCCCGCTGGTCAGGATCGGGGGCGGGTCGGACGGCGGCGGCGCGCCCGGGCGCGTCCCGGTCACCGCTGCCGGGCGTCTGCCGGTCGCCGTTCCCGGGGGCGTCCCGATCGCCGCACGCTTCGCCGCTCGCCCATCCCCTCGCGCGTCCGGGCGCCTGCCGCCTCGCGCCTCTGTCGTCGTACGCGTCATCGCTCTCACCACGCTCACGCACAGGTCAGCCGCGCCGCCCCGACGGGCTGCCGCGGTTCGTGGCGGCCCGCCGGGAAGAGATGCCGTACGGCGGCGGCGAGGCACGCCTCGGACAGGGCTCCCGGCAGCAGCCGGCGGGCGAAGCGCACCGGTGCGGACGGAGCCGGGTTCTCGTCCGTGAGCAGGGCGGGAAGCAGGGCGCGCGGGGTGCGGGCGAGCGTCTCCTCGCTCTCGGCGAGGAAGTCCAGCCCCCGGCGGCGCAGCGGGCCCGGCAGCCAGTCGAGGAGCGGCACCCGCAGGTCGGTGATCTCCTCCCCGCGGGTCGACGTGGCGCACAGCGGCGCCGAACCCGGGGTCCCGGACCCCGTCATCGGTTCCCCGCGGGTCAGGGCCGCGTGCACCCGCCGCGGCGCGCGTGCCAGCTCCTCGCTGAGGACCGGGACGGTGGCCTCCGGAGCGTCCAGGACGACGAGCAGCGGAGCGCGCCGCGCGAGTTGCTCGTCCAATGCCATTCGATGGCACGGTCCCGGCCATAACCCGATGGGCGTCCACCGCCCGTTCCCCCCGTTGTGCCAGATGATCCTGGCCGGCCCCTCGAACACGATGAGGGCCTTTCCGGATCGCGTCATCGGCGATCCCGCCATTGAGTCGATCATTTGATGAATTCCCCCGTTTTTCCTTACCGTTCTCAGGCGGCCCACGCCATCGGTAACTGGTGGGCTATCGAGCAGGAGCCGCGAATTCCGCGGAAGTCGTCGACCGCGAGATCCGAACAGCGCCACAGACCCGCGCCCATCCGCAGCATCCGGGTCTTCGTCGTATAGGCGACGGCGTCGATCGGTCGGTCCAGCGGCCGCACCGGTGAATCCGTCTCGATGAGGATTCGCCGCATCCACAGCGTGTTGCTGCTGCCGCGCGACACCTCGTCCTGGCTGTAGAGCAGCACCTGGGCGAGCTGTGCGATCCCGACCAGGCAGTCCACCAGGGAGACGGACGGGGCGTACGCCGCCTCCGCTCCGCGCGTGGCCGCGCCGTCACCGGGCTCGGGGACGATGCGCTGGCCCGCCCGCACCCGCTGGCCGCCGAGGTCGACCGCCACGCCCTCCGCGATGAGCCGCCGCGTCTTGTAACCGTCGCCGTAGTGCCTGGTCCGCGCGGGGCCCAGCGCCTCTTCACCGGTGGCGTACACCGCTGCCGGGCGGTCGGCGCGATGGCCCTCCCCCGCCGCGTGCTCCAGGACGCAGCGGACCTTCAGGCCGCCGATACGGCAGTCGTACGTGCTGCGCAGGGCTGTGCTCGCGGGCGACTCGGCGGTCTCGCACAGCCGCGCCCGGACCGGGAAGCTCGCGAGGTCCTCGTGCGGCCGGGAGCCGGCGCGGATCTCGGCGGCCCGCAGCCAGGTGTGGCGCTGCTCGTCCGCGGTGAGCGAGCGACTGTGGTTGAGCTGGATCTCGGCGAGCTGAGCCGCCAGGACCAGGGCGTCGATGCTGCTGAGGTGCGGCCGCAGCCGGCTACCCGGGGACTTGCGGGACCAGTCCAGCGGGTAGCTGAGGCCCGCGCGGGCGACGACGAGCGCGCCGAGGGCGGCCGAGCCGCTCGCGGTCACGTCCGACAGATATTGGCCGACCCGTTTGTAGCCGCTTCCGAAGAACCTCTCGTCACCCGGCCCCAGACAGGCGTCGAGAGAGGTGAAATAGCGTTCCCCCGTGATCATATGAAACTGTCCTTCCCCCGTGGCGCGCAATAGTGATGAGGCGCGCCGTCACCGAGTCACATCACGTCGTGAACTCGATGCCGATGAGGCTAGCATGAGGGAAAGATCACTCCAGAGATTTTATGTCTCTATCGTGAAACTGAAACCGGAATTGCCGTAACCGACTCGGCGGCAGGCGGAGGAGAAAGGGCGGGAAAACGAATGATCGGATTCCGGGGGCCGGAATCCGATCGCGGGGAACACGAAGGATCATTCGCAGGAGATCACGCTGGGCCAGCGGTCGGCCAGCAGACGGCGCAGGATCTGCCGCAACTGTTCCCGGTCCCGGTCCGCCACCGTGGCCAGGAAGCGCTCCTCGACCTCCCCCACCGCCAGCGACGCCCGCCCGAGCGTCCGCCGCCCGTCGTCCGTGAGGTGGAGGATGTAGCGCCTGCGGTCCGCGGGGTTGCGGCGCCGCTCCACATGGCCCGCCGACTCCATCTCGTCGATGATCGCGACCATGGTGGTGGGGTCGAGGTTCAGCAGGCGGCTCAGGTCCTGCTGGGACAGCGGATGCCTGCCTTCGAGCGCCGCCAGCACGTAGAAGTAGCGCATCCGCATGCCCTGGCCCTCCAGGACCCGCTCCGCCTCCTGCATCAGCAGCGCACCGGCCTTGTTCAGCAGGTATCCGGTCCGGTTGACGAGCGGGAAGTCGAAGGTGGCCGCCTCGGCCTCGGGGCCGGGCCGGGGCCCGGCGACGCCCCCGGCCCCGGGCTTGGACTCGGGCCCTGCCCCGGGCTTGGTCCCGGCGGCGGCCCCAGTCTCCGTCCCGGCCTCGACCCCGGTCTCCGTCCCAGTCTTCATCCCGGCCTCCGTCCCCCCAGGCTTGCCCCCCGCCTTCGTCCCGGGCTCGGTCCCGTGCGCGACGTCATGCGCGCCCGCCTCGGCGCCGGCCCCCGACGCGGGCTCGGGGGTCTGGACGGTGTGTGGCATGGGCCGCGCTCCCATCGTCGGGGTGGTTCTCCCGGCGGCGTGCCCGCCTGCCGAAACCTCAGTGAAAGCCGAAAGCCAATAGTAGAACTGACCGATCGTCGGATGACGGGGAGATCGATGCGCCGCCTCAGGAAGGAGGCCGGAGATCGCGAGGGCGGTGGTGCCCCGCCGGGCACCACCGCCGTCCCCCCGTGCGAGACGCGGAACCTCACCCCCGTAGGCTCCGCGTACGCCGTGGTCACACCGCGACTTCGACCTGTCGCCGGTCCGGGTGGGGCGACTCCGGGTGGGGCGACTCCGACTCGCCGGCGGCTTCGGCGCCTTCCGGGCCATACGCCTCGGCGCCCGCCAGCGCGCTCTCATGCAGATCGCGGGTGCGGATGAAGGCGAACGCGATCACCGCGCCCAGCGCCGCGAGCACCGCGCACACCACCATGACCTCGTGCAGCCCGTCGACGAAGGCGGCGCGCGCCGCCTGGTCGAGCCCCGGACGGGCGGCGACCGGTGCCGAGGCCGCCGCCTCGGCGCCCCCGCCGGCCGCCACGGCGTGGCCGAACTCCTCCGCCGCGGCGCCGAGTCGGCCGCCCGCCTCGGACGCGGCGAAGAGGTCGGCCACCCGGGACTGGAAGAGCGCACCGATCGCGGCGATGCCGACGGCCACTCCCACCTGCTGGAAGGTCTCGCCGATGCCGGAGGCCATGCCCGCCTTGGACGGCTTGACCACGGCGATGGAGAGCGAGGCGCGCGGTGGGTTGAAGAGCCCCATGCCGGCGCCGGTCGCCACCATGGCGGGCAGCAGCGCGGTCCACTCGCTGTCCGCGTCCACCAGGGTCACCAGCCACAGCCCCGCCGCGACCAGGGTGAGCGCCAGCCCGACCAGGATCCGTTGGGGCATCATCGTGGTCAGGCTGCCGGCGACGGCCGCGGCGACGAAGAGGGTGAGGGTGAGCGGCAGGAAGCGCAGGCCCGTCTCCCAGGCGGAGAAGTCCAACACGTTCTGCACGTAGGAGATCTGCAGGAAGAGCGCGGACATGGTCGCCGCGGCACACAGCAGCGTCACCGCCGAGATGCCGTTGAAGGTCGTGTTGCGCCCCAGCGACAGCTCCAGCATCGCCCGCTCGCCCAGCCGCGCCTCGACCGAGAAGAAGACGACGAACAGCAGCCCCGAGCCGAGGAACATGCCCACGATCGGCGCGCTGCCCCAGCCCTCCGTCTCACCGCGCAGGAAGCCGAGCACCAGCAGCGCCAGCGCCGAGGAGAAGGTGACCAGCCCCCACCAGTCCACGGGGGGCGCGTCCGGATCGCGGGACTCGCGCATCCACAGCATCCCGATGCCCATCGCGACGACTCCGACCGGCACGTTGACCAGGAAGATCCACCGCCAGCCGAGCCCGTCGGTGAGCGCGCCGCCGATCAGCGGGCCGAACGCGATGGCCAGGCCCACGACCCCGCCGAACACCCCGAACGCCTTGCCGCGGTCCTTCCCTCGGTACTCGTGCCCGATCAGGGCGGGACCGATCGCGAACAGCACCGCGGCGCCGAGCCCCTGCACGCCCCGCGCCACGGAAAGGAAGCCGGCGCTCGGCGCGAAGCCGCAGGCCAGCGAGGCGGCCAGGAAGATCACGAAGCCGGCGTCGAACATCCGCTTCCGGCCGAACCGGTCCGCCAGTGAACCACTGGTGAGCAGGAAGACCGCGAGCCCCAGCGCATAGGAGTCGAGCACCCACTGCAGATCGGAGAAGCCCGCGTCGAAGGATGCGCGCATGTCCGGCAGGGCGACGTTCACCACCGTCAGATCGAGCATCAGCATGAACGTCGCGACGCACACCGCCGCGAGCGTCCAGCCGCGTCCGCCACCGCGGGCAGCGGACGCGGCGACACCGGCGGCCGGGACCGTGGACCCGGCAAGCGAGGGCGGTGCGGCCGGCGGTAACGCCCCCGGCGGGCGCGGTTCCGGTGCGTTCGACATCAGGTCCCCCGTAGACGATCTAAATCATCTGCATTTCCTACGATCCAGAACGGTACGGATGGTGAGGCAGACCGTCAACCACTTCCACGACTTACCAGGGCTCGAACTCGCCTCCCGAGCAAGGAGGTTGGGGATCAGGCGCGCCATGCCCACGGCGGCGAGCGGACCACCCGACTCGTCCGTCAACCCTCGTGCGGCGATCGCCGCCGCCCGCGCGGGCGCGGTCGACCTCCCGCGCGGGCTCTGCGCCTCCCGCGCGGGCCGGCGACGACCCGCGCGGGAGCCCGGTCACCGGCCGGGCGGTGACCGGGCGCAGGACGGCCGGGCATACCGTGCCCCGGCGTCGGCCGAGCCAGCCCCCGGCGTGGGCCGGGCCAGCCCTCGGCGTCGGCCGGGTCGGTGCCGGCTCGAACCGGTGACGGGTCGGCTAGAGGCCGATGTCCCGACGCCGGATGTCCTCCAGCGACTCGCGCCGTACCAGCAGTCGCGCGCGGCCCTCGGCGACGGCGACCACCGGCGGGCGGCCGACCAGGTTGTAGCCGGAGGCCATGGAGAGGTGGTACGCCCCGGCCACGGGTACGGCGATCACATCGCCGGGTCGGACGTCCTCGGGCAGCTCCACCCCGCCCGCGAGGATGTCGCCCGCCTCGCAGTGGCGGCCCACGACGGTGGCGGTGCGGGGCGCGGCCGTGGAGTGGCGGCCGACCAGACGGGGCGCGTATCGCACGCCGTACAGCGCGGGCCGCGGGTTGTCGCTCATGCCGCCGTCGACGGCGACGAAGGTGTGCTCGCCGGAGCGCTTGACCGACAGCACCCGGTACAGCGCCACGCCCGCGGGCCCGGCGATGGCCCGGCCCGGCTCGATCATCAGCCGGGGCACGGGCAGCCCGGCCGCCGCGCAGCTCTCGGCGAGCTCCAGGCGCACCTTGCGGGCCAGCGCGGTGACGTCCAGGGCGGGCTCGCCGGGACGGTAGGCGATGCCATGGCCACCGCCGAGGTCGAGCTCGGTGAGGGTCACGCCGCGCTGCTGGTAGACCCGGGCCATCAGCCCGACCAGGCGGCGCACCGCCTGGAGGTACGGCTTGACGGCGGTGATCTGGGAGCCGAGATGGCAGTGCAGACCGGTGAGCTCCAGGCGCGGCTGGTCCAGGATCCGGGTGATGGCGTGGTGGGCCGAGCCGTCGGTGAGCGACAGGCCGAACTTCTGGGCGTCGGTACCGGTCTGGATCTTGGCGTGGCCGCCCGCGGTGATGCCGGGCACCACGCGGACCATGACCTTCTGGCGGCCCCCGGCCGGGACCTCGGCCGCCAGCCGGGCGATCTCCGAGGTGGAGTCGATCACGATGCGACCGACGCCGAGCCGCACCGCGGAGTGCAGGTCCTCGGGGCTCTTGGCGTTGCCGTGCAGCACGATGCGCTCCGCCGGGAAGCCGGTGGTCACCGCGAGTTCCAGTTCGCCCGCGGAGCACACGTCCAGGCCGAGGCCCTCCTCCTGGACCCAGTGCGCCATGGCGCGGCACAGGAACGCCTTCGCCGCGTAGTGGATGTCGGCCTCGGGGAAGGCGTCCCGGTAGGTACGGCAGCGGGTGCGCACCTCTTCCTCGTCGAGGACGTAGGCGGGGGTGCCGAAGCGGTCGGCGATCTCGGTGAGCGGGACGCCGCCCACGGCGAGGTCGGATCCGGCCAGGGGCCTCGTCGAGGCCGGCCACACGGACAGGGCGGCGGCCGGGACCGCCTCCCGTGCCGCTTTGACGGCGGTCGCGGGGCTGGGCCCGGAGGCGGATCCGGGGGCGGGCCCGGCGGTGGTTCCGTTGACGGACCCGGAGCCGGCTCCAGTGGTGGCTCCGGACGTGGCTCCGGAGGTGGCTCCGGGGGCGCTCGGGCCACGGCCGGCGCCGCGGCGGGAAACGGCTTCCCGCGCGGTGGTGCGCGCGTTGTCGGCCGGGGCCGGCGCGGAAGCGGTGGCCCGCGCGGGGCGGGCTAGCGGGATGGACATCTCGATGGCCTCCTCAGCCGATCCGCAGCGTCAGGCGCGGGCGCGGGTCGCGGGACGCTGTCGCGGGGACGGCGGCGGGCGGGGGCGTGGGGGCGGGGGCGGCCAGCTGGGGGTCCACGGTCACGGAGATGGCGCCCAGGGGGGCGGTCAGCGCCCGCAGCGCGGGCTCGCTGAGCCGGACCCACGGCTGCTCGGCGCCGAGCACGGCGGCGAGCCGCTGGGGGGAGCTGAAGGCGACCGCCGTACGGTCGCCCAGCGGGGTGCGGAACATGCGGGCCGCGTAGCCCGCAGGACCCGACCGGACGGGGACGATGAGAGGTCCGGCCGGGCCGGGATCTGAGGGCTCCGGGTCTTCTGCGTACAGATGCGCGTTCACGACGCTCCTCCTCGGCGAAACGGGGTGCTGCCCGGGCCACTGGTGTGGACCAGGGCGCGCACTGACGCTATGCCCGTCCCGACGGGGTCCGTTCGCGTCCCTGACGCATCATTGACATACGTTGGGAAAGCGTTGACGCGATCCTGTCGATCATCAGTACTGATGACATGGTCAAAGGTGCATGCCGACCTCAACCCGGCCGCCGGGCGTCCGACCCAGCCGCCAGGTGTCCGCGGCGGGGGGCGTTGCGGCGGGGGTGCCGCTTCGGACACGGGGTCGTCGGGCGTCCGGCGTCGGACGCCGTCAGCCGGAGGTCGCCACGGCGTCCCGCACCGCCCGTAGCACCTCATGGGCGAAGTCCGCGCTGGACTGGGGGTTCTGGCCGCTGATCAGGTTGCCGTCGACGACCACCTTGCTGGTCCACGGCTCGCCGGCCTCGAAGGCCGCGCCGAGCTGGCGCAGCCGGCTCTCGACCAGCCATGTCAGGTCCAGGCCCGTCTGCCGCTCCTCCGCGTCCGTGAAGCCCGTCATACGGCGACCGGCGAACGCGAAGGCGTCGTGTTCCACGCGCGCGGGGATCAGTCCGGCCACCCCGTGGCACAGCGGGGCGATGATCTTGCCGAGGCGGTCGGCCTCGACCAGCAGCCGGCCCAGCTCGCCGTCGAAGGCGAGGTCGACCATCGGGCCGTGCCCGCCGGGCAGCACATACGCGGCGTAGTCGGCCGCCGCGATGTCGGCGATGCGCAGCGGGGCGGCCAGGCTCGGGCCCATGGAGTCGAGGTACGCGCGGTAGCGCCGCACATCCGCCTCGTCGACGCCCCCGCGCGGGTCGAGGCTGGCGGGGTCGACGGTGGGCACGGCACCGGCCGGGGTGGCGATCCGGACCTCGGCGCCCGCGCCGGTCAGCAGATCATGGGTGACGGCCACCTCCTCGGCCCAGTAGCCGGTGGGATGTGCGGTGCCGTCGCCGAGGGTGAGGGTGCCCGCGGCGCTCACCAACATGAGGATCTTCGTCGTCATGCCGTCGACCGTAGGTGTCGGTGATTCCGGTTCCCGGGAGGTGCCGGGAGGCACACCGTCGCCTCCCATCGGAAAGCCGAGGGAGGCGACGGTCGGCTGCACGCTCGCGACGACGCGGCGGTGTGCCGCGCCGGCACCGTCGCGGCGAGGCGGCGGTGGGGGGATGGTGTGGCTACGTGACCGCCTTCCTGCTGCGCATCACCATGCCGGCGGCGACCAGACCCAGCAGACAGGTGATGGCGCCGACGATGATGTTGTTCCAGATCATTCCGGCGTCAGGGGACCCCGCGACCACCCACGGCGAGATGATCAACCAGACGCCGATCGCGCACATGGTCCAGCACAGGCTGTACATGCGGGTCGGCGCCACGGTGAGCCCGAGACCCAGCACGGCCACGCATATGCCCAGGATCAGGTTGTGCATGGCGAAGTCGGTGTTGCCCGAAAAGTGCACCACCCACGGAGAGACAGCAAGATACAGACCGGCAAGCAGCACCGGTCCGTCCACGAACACCACATCCCGTTCACCGAGCAGCCGGGCGTAGCGCTCCCGCATCTCGGATACGTCGGGGTGGCCCCTAAGATCAGTTCTGTGATGCGAGACGTCGGCCATGCGACTCGCCTCCTTCGATCATGCAGGTCTGACCGCGCGGTGCAAGGGCGCACCGCACCACCATTGTGCGCCACGCCTTGATTTATAGGTAGATGTCGGTTTTGCAGCAGTGAGAGCAGCAAGGGCGTGACGCGTCGTGAAGCCAGATCTGACGGACTGCCCCGGCCCGATCGCACCCGGCGGCGAAGCCGTGGTCGGCCGGGACGAGCTGCTCGCGCGGGCGCGTGAGCGGCTGGCCCAGGGCGGCAGCGTGCTCCTGCACGGCCCGGCCGGGATCGGGAAGTCCACCCTGCTGCGGGCCCTGACCGTCGAGTTCCGGGCGCGGAGCGCGCAGAGCGCAGGCATCGCGACGCGCGGGGACGACACCGGCGGGGTACGGGGCCCCGGCGGGGCGCACGGCGTACGCGGCGCCCACGACGCGACCGGCATCGAGGGATTGGCCACCGCGCGGGAGACGAACGGCTTGCGGGGAACGCCCGGCGGCCCGGCCACCGGCGGCACGCCGACCGCTCCCGGTCCGTGGTCGGCCCCGCCCGGCGCACCGGCGACACCCACGACACCGACGCCTACGACGCCGGAAGCCTCGGATGGCGGCACGGTCCGGCTGCTGCGCTGCTCTCCCACCGAGTCCGAGGCGCATCTCCCGTTCCTGGCCCTCATCGACGCCCTCGGACCGGTCGCCGACGAGGTCTCGCACGCGCTTCCGCCGTCCCAGCGTGCCGTGTTGGACGCGGCGCTGACCGGGCGGCGGGGGGCGGCGGAGCACCGCGACGGACTCGCCCTGCGGCTCGCCGTGCTGTCGGTCTTCCGTGCGCTGGCGGCGCAGGGGCCGGTGCTGCTGGTCGCCGACGACCTGCAGTGGATGGACGCGCCCAGCGCGGAGCTGCTGGCGTTCGCCGCGCGGCGCCTCGGCGAGCTGCCGGTACGGGTGATCGCCGCGGTACGGACGGAGACCCCCGGGGAGGGCCCCTCCGGAGGCGGCTCGGACGACGTCGAACGGCATCTGCGGATGCTGCCGCCGCCCGCGCGGGCGCTGCCCGTCCCGCCGCTCACCCCGGCCCAGACCTCGGAGTTGCTCGCGCGGCGACGACGTGCGGCGGCCGCCGGGGCCCTGCCGGGCGCCGTACTGCGCGAGGTTCACCGCACCAGCGGCGGCAACCCGCTCTTCGCGCTGGAACTGGACCGCGCGCTCACCGAGTTGGGCACCACGCCGCGCCCCGGCGACCCGCTGCCCGTGCCGACCAGCCTGCGCACTCTGGTGCTCCACCGGCTGCGCGCGCTGCCGCCGCGGGTCCGCACCACTCTCCTCATCGCCAGCGCCGGCGCCCGCCCCACCCTCGCGCTGCTGTGGAAGGCGGGGCGCACCGAAGCGGAGGCTGACATCGCCCGCGCGGCCGCGCTCGGCATCGCCGACATCGAGCACGACTACGGGCGGAGCGAGCCTCCCGGGCCGGGCGCTGCGCTCCACCCCATAGCCACCCGACCCGGTCCCGGACACACCTCCGGCTCCGGCGCCACGACCATTCCGACCGGCCCCGCCGGTCCCGCCGGTCCCGCCGGCACCCTCCCGCGCGGTTCGGCCGTCCGCTCCTCCGACGGGGCCACCGCCGCCGACCTCCAGGGCGCCTCGTACGGCCACGCGACCGCGCCCGCGTACGGCCGCGAAGCGCCCTCCGGGGATGGACTCCCGGACCGGGACGGACTCCCGTACCAGAGCGGGCTCCCGCGCGGGGACGGCCTCCCTGACGGTGACGCCGGCGGGAAGCACGCGTACGAGCCGGCACCCCCGCGGCCGTCGGGGGCGCCCCAGGAACAGGCGGCCTCCCACGGGGAGGGCGGGCCTTCCCGGTACGCCCAAGCCGGCGCCCTGGGCCTCGTGGACCCCGCCCGGCGCCACGCCCCGGCCGGCATCATCGTGACCGACGGCAGGGACGGCACGGACGGCACGGACCTCGCGCACAGCGCGGACCATGTGCACAGCGCGGAAGGCGTGCACACCACGGGCGGCGTGCACGGCGTCGACGACCCCGACGACACCCACGGGGCCTGCTGCCGCCATGAGCACGCGCAAGGCGCCATGGACGACGCGGACGCCGGGGACGGCGGGGACGCCGGGGACGACGCGGACGCCGGGGACGGCGGCGGGCCGCGCGGCGGGCACGACACGACCGTGCGCTTCGCGCATCCGCTGATCTCCGCCGCGCTCTACGCGGAGGCGACGCCGCTGGAGCGGCGGGCCGCGCACGCGGCGCTCGCGCGGGCCTCGGCCGACCCGATCGAGCGCGCGCGGCACCTGGCGCTGGCCACCCCGGAGCGCGACGCGCGGGTGGCGTGCACGCTCGCCGCCGCGGCCGCCGTGGCTCGGGAGCGGGGCGCGCCGGCGACGGCGGCGGGGTTGGGGCTGCTGGCGGCCGAACGCACCCCGGAGCACGAGCCGCGGACGGCGGTCGGGCGGCGGCTGGAGGCCGCCGAGGACGCACTCGTGGCGGGCGAGCCCGAGCTGGCCCGCCGCACCGCGTACGAGGTGCTCGCCGCCACCGCGCACCCGGCCGACCGGGTGCGGGCCTGGATCGTGGTCATCGACTCCGTGGGGCAGGCGATGGCGGACGTCGACGACGTGTTCCCGCAGGCGCTGGCGGACGCGGGCGACGACCCGCGGCTGCTCGCCCTGGTGCGCTACCAGTTGTCGTGGCGCGCCATGCTGGTGCTGGGTTCGCTGTCGCAGGCCCGCGCGGAGGCCGCCGGAGCGGCGGCGCTGGCCGCCGTCGCGGGGGACCGCCGCACCGAGCTGCTCGCCCTCTCCTTCCAGGCGTTGAACGAAACCCTGATGGGTCATCAGGATGCCGAAGACACCCTGTTCGCCGCGCTCGCCGAGCCCCAGGACCCGCGGGTGGCCTGCGACCACAACGGACCCGGCTATACCCACTTCCGCTGTCTGCTGATGGGGGACCGACTGGACGAGGCGCGGGCCACGATCAAAGGGCTGGTCGCCCTCGCCGAGCAGCGCGGGGCCGTGGAGGGCCAGATGCTCTTCCTGCGCGGGCTCGCGGAGGCCGAGCTGCGGGCCGGCCGGTGCGGGGACGCGCTCGAGCTCGCCCACCGCAGCCTGCGGCTCGCCCGCGACGCCGGGATGGGCGAGGGGCCCGTCCTCCAGCTGACGGCCCTGGCGGAGGCGGCGGGCGGCAGCGTGCCCCGCGCCCTGGCGCTGGCCAGGGACGCGGTGCACAGCGCCGAGGAGGACGGCGACCTGCTCTATCTGGCACGCAACCTGTACGCGCTGGGTCACGCCAGGCTCACCGGCGGGGACGCCGAGGGCGCGGTGGCCCCGCTGCGTCGGGTCCGGGACATGGAGCGCGGCCAGGGGGTCACCGACCCGGCCCGTGGCCGCTGGCAGGGCGACCTGGCCGAGGCGCTGGTGCGCGTGGGCGAGCTCGCCGAGGCGCGGGAGGTCATCGCCGACACCCGCGCGTCCGCGCTCCGGCTGCGCCGGCGGGGCGTGCTGGCCGTGCTGGACCGCGCGGAGGCGCTGGTACGGGCTGCCGAGGGCGATCTGAACGGCGCGGCGTGCGCGCTGCGGTCCGCGGCCCGCACCCTCCGCGCGCTCGGCTACCGGCTGGAGGAGGGCCGGGCCGAACTGGCTCTGGGTCAGGTGGAGCTGAGCCGTGGCGACCTGCGAGCCGGGCGTGAGGCCCTGGAGGCGGCCGCGCGGGTCTTCCGGCGCGCCAAGGCCCGCCCCTGGCTGGAGCAGGCGACGACCTACCTCACGGCCCTGGAGGCGGCGCCGAGCGCGCGTCCCGTCGTGACGCCGCCCGGGGAATGCGTCGCGTCCGGCGGCCTGTTGGCGGGTCTCGCAGAGATGGAGCGGCGGGTCGCCGGGCT
Organism: Streptomyces sp. SAJ15; assembly: GCF_007595705.1. Taxonomy (GTDB): domain Bacteria; phylum Actinomycetota; class Actinomycetes; order Streptomycetales; family Streptomycetaceae; genus Streptomyces. The sequence continues at coordinate 36,400 of NZ_NISY01000011.1, forward strand.
GGTCCTGGAGGGCGCCACCAACCGGGAGATCGCCGCGCGGCTGTTCATCAGCGTGAAGACCGTGGAGGCCACCCTGACCCGGGTCTATCGGAAGCTGGGCATCCGCTCGCGCGTCGACATCGTCAGGCTCGCCTCGCGCGGCAGCTGACTCGCGGGACAGCGCACCACGCGCCGAGGCGCGCCCGCGCGGAGGCGCCCTCGTGCGGAGGCGCCCCCGCGCGGAAGCGCCCTCGTGCGTCGGCGGCTGACTCCCGCGCGGCGCGAACGCCCTCCGCCGGACGGACGGTTTGCCCGCGCGGGCCGCGCCCGAGCTCCGACAGTGGTGGCGAAATCCCCACGAAACGCGGCCGAAACCTCTCGGCGACACTTCGGATAGGGGGTTTTCCCTAGCCGGGTCTTCCAAGGGACAACCCTCATTGGGCGCGTCGAGTGACCACTCTTAGGTTTCCCCCATCGACGACGAAGTCGACAAGTCTCCCGTCGGTGAACAACGCATCACATCCGGCACACCCACCGTGTTCGTCAGTCCGCGTTGACCAACCCTCCACCACCGGCGGGCAACCCCCCACTCATCATGACGCTCCCGAGGAGACTCATGCTGTTCAAGCTCCCCCGCCGCGCCACCTTCGCAGCCGCCGCCATCGGTCTGGCGGCTTCCCTGGGCGTGACCATGTCGGCGACCTCGGCGCAGGCCGCCACCAAGCCGGCTGCCGACAGCTCGAAGACGAGCGTCGCCAAGCCGATCGTCGGCGGCACGACGACGACCGCCAGCGCGTACCCGTACGTCATGCAGATCACCGACGCGGACGAGAACCAGTTCTGCGGCGGCACGCTGGTCACCCCGACGAAGGTCGTCACCGCGGCGCACTGCCTGGTGGGCGAGACCACCAGCAGCGTCCGCGTCGTCGGCGGCCGCACCTACCGCAACGGCACCAACGGCACCGTGGCGAGAGTCAGCAAGATCTGGGTGCACCCGGACTACCGCTCGGTGACCAAGGGCGACGACATCGCCGTGCTGACGCTGTCGACGGCCATGCCGTACTCGACCGTCGGCTACGTCTCCTCGTCGGAGACCGGCGTCTACCGAGCGGGCACCACGGCCCGCATCCTCGGCTGGGGCACCACCAGCTCCGGCGGTTCCTCCTCCAACCAGCTGCGCACCGCCACCGTGCCGACCACCACGGACAGCACCTGCAAGACCGCCTACGGCTCCCGTTTCATCGCCTCCGACATGGTCTGCGCCGGTTACCAGCAGGGCCGCGTGGACACCTGCCAGGGCGACAGCGGCGGCCCGCTGATGATCGGCGGCCGGCTGGCCGGCGTCGTCTCCTGGGGCGACGGTTGCGCGGACCCGGGCATCCCGGGCATCTACACCCGGCTGACCACCTTCTCCTCCCTGGTGTCGGCCCAGGTCAACTCCTGACCCTCACCTCCTCACACCCCTCAGTCCACTCCCTCCCCACACCCTGACCGCCGCGGCGCGGTCTACCGCCCCGGCGGCTCCCGGCCGAATGCCACACACCGGCCGGGAGCCGCCGGGTCCCGTTGTCGGTGCTGTCTGTCAGGCGGTCCCTTCGCCGCCTCGGCGGAGCCGGGATCACCGCCCGGTCGCCGGCCTACGCGGGGCTGTCGGCGGAGTGGGACGGCATCCCCGAGCAAGCGATCTCGGTCACAGCGACGGCGTCATCCGGGCGGTTGGGGCGCGCCGGCACCGGGCGGCTGAGCCGAGGCCGCGTCAAGGCGGTGTTCGAACGGCGCCGGGGCGGCGCGCGAAAGTCGACCGTCTGGTTCAATAGGAGGTATGGCCAGCACTTACGACCACGAGAAGGCGATGGGTCGCTTCGACCTCGAGCCCTTCTGGCCGTCTCGGCAGGCGCACGACTTCGACCGCGAGTGTTGCCGCGTCTCCGACGCGCGGGCCCGCTCGCTCAGCTGACGCCTCTTCACTTCGCATCTCTCGCGTTCAGCCGAGCCCAGTCTTCACCAGCGGCCAATGCCCCGCGCACACGACGTCCCCTGACGCCCCTCTGCGCGAAAGAAGCTGACCCTTCATGACGAACGTCCGTTCCCTGTCCGCTCCTTCCTCCGCCTCCGCCGCGCTTTCGCACGCGCATCGGCATCGGCTCCGAGCCGTCGCGCCGGACGAGGTGCCCCCTGTCGCCGAGCTGCTCCACTCCGGCGCGACCTGGCTGCCCGCTCCCCCCAGCGCGCTGCCCGTGCTGCCCGGACAGCCGCCGATGGTCGGCTATCTGGTGCTGGTCCCTGCCGAGCGTCCGGCCGAGCCGGCCGCCGATCCCGCCGCCGCCCACGGCGACGAGCTGGTGCGGATCGACCCCGAGCAGCGCACCGCGCGGCTCGAGGGACGACTGCTGGACCTGACCTACCTGGAGTTCGAGCTGCTGGCCCACCTGGTCACCCACCCGCACCGGGTACACACCCGCGACCAGCTGGTCACGACGGTGTGGGGCTACGGCCACGTCGGTGACGGCCGGACCGTGGACGTCCATGTCGCCCGACTGCGCCGGAAGTTGGGCGCCGAGCACCGCGGCACGATCGTCACCGTCCGCCGGGTCGGCTACAAGTACGTGCCGACCACCTGACCGTCGCGGCACACCGCCCGCTGACTACGCTGGCGCCGTGGCGCCGCGCTCCCGTGAACCGCCCGTCCCGTGGTTCACGCCGCCCGCGCGCCCCGACGCCAGCGCTCAGCCGAGGAGTGTGTGCCGTGCAACTCGATCATCTGCTCCCCTCGTACGACTTCCGATCCCACTACCATCGGCGCATCGCGGCCGACGCGGAGACCACCTGGCGCGCCTACCGGTCGCTGACCGTCGAGGAACTGCCCACCGTCCGACTGCTGTTGCGGCTGCGCGGGCTGGGGCGGCTGCGGCTGAGCGGACCGGTCACCGAGGTGTTCCCGATCCCGTTGTTGGCCGGCGGCCACCACGAGGAGGTGCGCGGCCAGGCGGGCAGGTACTGGCAGCCGCGGCCCTCCTACGCCCCGCTGCCCGCCGGCGACGCCGACGCCTTCCGTGACTTCGCCGAACCCGGCTGGGCCAAGGCCGCGGTCGGGGTGCGCGTGGTGCCCGACGGCGACGGCTGTGTGCTCTCCGCCGAGACCCGCGTCAAATGCACCGACACCCGCTCCCTCGGCGCCTTCGCCCCCTACTGGATCCTCATCAAGGCGGGCGGCGCGGGGCTGATCCGCCTGGAGACGCTGCGGGCCGTCGCCGCCCGAGCCGAAGCGGCGTCCCACGCCTGACGACGCCGGGCACTCCCCTCGCCCCTCCTCCCGACGACCCTCCTGGCCGGCGCCGCTGCCCCGCCCCCACGCAACGGCTACGGGTGCCGCTCCCGGCCGCGGGGCCCGGGCCGCCCCTCACGCGGCACGGCGCCGGGTGGCGCGGTCCGAGAACGCGCCACCCGGCGGGGAATGACGGGGGTCAGCGACCCGCCGGCACCCGCGGGCGGTCGTAGGGGGACCGGGCCGTCTCCGCGGGGGCCGCGTGGTCGAGGTGGGGCAGCCAGCGGAGCCAGCGGGGCAGGAACCAGTTGCGCTCGCCGAGCAGCGCCATCACGGACGGGAGCAGCACCATCCGGACGAGGGTGGCGTCGACCAGGACGGCGACCGCGAGGCCGACGCCCATCTGCTGCATGTCCTGCATCTTGAGCAGGGCGAAGACCGCGAAGACGGCGACCATGATGGCCGCGGCGCCGGTGACCGAGCCGGCGGTGGCGCGGATGCCCTCGGCGATGGCGTCACGTGTGGACAGGCCGCGGTCGTACGCCTCACGTATCCGGGAGACCACGAAGACGTGGTAGTCCATCGACAGTCCGAAGAGGACGACCAGGACGAAGAGCGGCATCCAGCTCTCGATCGCGCCGGCCGGCTCCATGCCCAGTGCCTCGGCGCCCCATCCGTGCTGGAAGACGGCGACCATCGTGCCGTAGGCGGCGCCCACCGACAGCAGGTTGAGGGCGATGGAGGCGAGGGCGATGGGCAGCGACCGGAAGCAGAGCAGCATCAGCAGGAAGGTCACGGCCGCGATGAAGAGCAGGACGGGCACGATGCCGGCCTTCAGCTGGTCGTTGAAGTCGAGGGAGTCGGCGAGGTCACCGGAGACATACGCCTTGTCGGCGACGGGGGCGAGCAGCTGCGGGACGAGCTCGTCGCGCAGGGTGTCCAGGGCCCGCTTGGAGGTGGCGTCGCTGCCGTCGCCGGCGAGGGGCACCTCGATGGTGGCGACACCCTGCTCGCGATGGAGCCGCACGTCGATGGGCTTGCCGAACTCCGGGGACGCCTCGGCGCGCCGGGTGAATTCGGCGACGGCGTCGCGGAAGGCGGGGGCGGTCAGATCGTCGGCACGCAGCACCACCTGGGCCGGGGCCGGGCCGCCGGGGAAGCTCTCGGTGATCTCCTGGTAGGCGATGGTCAGTTCGGCCTCGGAACCGAACTGCTTCTGGAGGCCGAGGTTCTCGGTCTTCATGCCGAGGGCGGGCGCGCACAGCGCCAGCAGCAGGGCGCCGGAGGCTATCGCGAAGAGCTTCGGCTTGGCGAGGACCGGCCGCATCAGGGCGCCGGAGATGCCGCCGCTGGCGTGCACACCCTTCTTCCGACGGCGGTTGAGGAAGGGGATACGGCCGGCGTCGATCCGGTCGCCGAGCCAGGACAGCAGGGCGGGGAGCACGGTCACCGAACCGAGCATGGCCACCGCCACGACCAGGATGGTGGCGACCGCGAAGCCCTTGAAGAGCATCAGCCCGGACAGGAACATCCCGGCCATGGCGAACATGACGGTGAGCCCGGAGACCAGCACCGCCCGGCCGCTGGTGGCGGCGGCGATGCGCAGCGCCGTCTCCGCGTCGCGGCCGGCGGCCCGCTCGTCGCGCTCGCGCCGCAGATAGAACAGGCAGTAGTCGACGCCGACCGCGAGGCCCATCAGGAACATCACCGAGTTGGTGGTGGCGTCCATCGGCAGCAGCCGGCTGGCGAAGGAGAGCAGACCGAAGGTGGCGACGCAGGCGGTGACGGCGAGCACGACCGGCAGCAGGGCGGCGACCAGCGCGCCGAAGACGACCAGCAGAATGCCCAGGGCCAGCGGAACCGCGGTGATCTCGGCCGTCTTGAGATCGCTGGAGAGCAGATCGTCCAGCCACTTCTTCGAGCTGGCGTCGCCGAACTGGTAGACCTCGACGTCCGTGCGGTCCGCGGTGGCCTCGACGACGTCCAGGACCGGCTGCACCCGGTCGGCGGCGGTGTCCGACTCTCCCCTGATCTCAAAGCTGATCAGGGCCTCACGGCCGTCCTCGGAGCGAACCGGGGGCTGGATCCGCTGGGTCTCACCGGTCTTCTCCAGCCGCGAGGTCAGCTCGCGGGCCGCCTCCCGCCAACCGTCGGGGGCGGCGCTGCGGACCATCACCATCTCACCCGCGGGGGTGTCGAGCCCGGCGTCCTCCAGGATCTTCTCGGCGCGGGCCGAGTCCCCCGCCCCGTTCTCCGACTCGGTGGTCTCGCGGCTGCCCAGGGCGCCGCCTATCGCCGCGACGACCACGACGAACAGCAGCCAGCCGATGATCGCGGTCTTTCGGCGGCGGGTGCTCCAACCGCCGAGCCGTGCCGCGAGGTTCTGCCTCATGACGTGTTTCCCCCGAAGGTGAGGACTGGGTGGGTGAGGACTGCGTGCGTCACGGCCCCGCCCGGGGCCATGTGCTCCACGGCCCCGATGGAGGCCGCGTGCGTCACGGCCCCCGTCGGGGGCCGGGTGCGTCACGGCCCCGTCGAGGGCCGTGTTGCGTCACGTCTTCGACGGTAGAAACCGGCGCGGCGCCGGCCCAGCCGGTTAGCCCCCGAGCGCCCGAGGCGTAGGGCGAGGGTGGGGGGTGGTGCTAGCACCACCCCTGTACGGGTGCCGGGCCCAGTGACCGATCATGGTGGGGAATCCAGACTGGTCGTGTGCCCGAGATCCGGGCGCGGTGCCCGGGTGCGGGCGCGGACGGACGGGGAGAAGACAGCATGAAGGTCCGGAGTGCGCTGACCTCCGCCGTGCAGGGCCTGGCGCTCGCCCACATGGCGGTGATCTGCTCGATCACGCTGTCGGCGCTGACGCTCGTGTCCATCGCGCTGATCCCCTTGGGCGTCGGCCTCATCACCACCCCGCTCGCGGTGACCGCGCTGCGCGGCTACGCCGACTACCGACGGCGGCTGGCCCACACCTGGGGCGAGCTGCCGATAGCGTCGCCCTACCGATCGGCCCCCGCCCCGCTGCGCGGCGGGTTCGTGGGGTACGTGGAGCAGTGCTCGGCGCTGCTCAGGGACCGGGCCACCTGGCGGGATCTGCTGTGGCTCCAGATCGACGCGACGGCCGGATTCACCACCGCGATCCTGCCGTTCGCGCTGCTCGCCGAGGGACTGTTCGGCTATGTGTTGGCCGCCGGGGTCTGGGAGCCGATCGTCAGGGCCGACGACACGTACTGGTACACGTTCCTGCCGGTCACCAGCCAGGACACGGCCTTCCTCGCGGCCGCGCTGGGCACCGCCTGGATCGCGCTGGTGCTGGGCGCCGGGCAGGCCATCATGCACGGGCACTATCTGGTCAGCCGCGCCTTCCTCGCACCGACCCCCGCCATGGAGCTGAGCGCCCGGGTGCGGCAGCTGACCGAGACCCGGCACGACGCCATCGACACCTCGGCCGCCGAGCTGCGGCGCATTGAGCGCGATCTCCACGACGGCGCGCAGGCCCGGTTGGTCGCCGTGGGCATGAGCCTCGGCACCGTGGAGGCGCTGATCGAGAGGAACCCGGCCAAGGCCAAGGAACTGCTGGCGGCGGCGCGCGCCGACTCCGCCGAGGCGCTGTCCGAGTTGCGCGACCTGGTCCGTGGCATCCACCCGCCGGTCCTGGCCGAGCGTGGCCTGGGCGACGCGGTGCGGGCCCTCGCGCTGCGGATGCCGCTGCCCATCGAGGTGGACGTGGAGTTGTCGGGCCGGGCCGAGGAACCGGTCGAGGCGGCCGCGTACTTCGCGATCAGCGAGGTGCTGACGAACGCGGCCAAGCACTCGGGCGCCGGGCGGATATGGGTGGACGTGCACCACGCGGACGGCTCACTGCGGATCGCGGTCACCGATGACGGGCGGGGCGGAGTCGACATCGAGGCCGGGACCGGAATCCGGGGCGTGGAGCGGAGGTTGGGCACGTTCGACGGGGTACTGGCGGTGAGCAGCCCGCTCGGCGGACCCACGATGGTGACCATGGAGATACCCTGCGAGCTTCGCCCGCAACGAATATGACGATGCGTCGGCTGGAAGCTTCACAGCACACACCGTCATACCGGCTTGCAGGTAGGGGTTCTGGCGCCGATAGGGGGGCGCCACGGTGGGAATTCACCGGAACGAGGGATTCAATGGTTGCGGCAGGCATCTAAATGCCGCCGTGCACGACACCCCCCACAGGAAAGGCCCCTCACTCCCATGACCACAACCCCCCACGAAGTGGCCATGCCCATAGCACCGGAGGAGACCGAACGCACCCTTCGCTTCGCGGGCCCCGCGACCTTCGGCCGCATCCCGCGCCTGGACCAGGTCGGCAAGACGGACATCGCGGTGGTCGGCGTACCGTTCGACTCCGGTGTCTCCTACCGCCCCGGCGCCCGCTTCGGCGGCAACGCCATCCGGGAGGCGTCCCGCCAGCTGCGTCCCTACAACCCGGCCCAGGACGCATATCCGTTCCACTACGCGCAGGTCGCGGACGCCGGCGACATCACCGCCAACCCGCACAACCTCAACGAGGCGATCGAGAACATCGAGGCAGGCGCCGAGGAGCTGCTGTCCACGGGCGCGCGGCTGATGACGCTGGGCGGCGACCACACCATCGCGCTGCCGATCCTGCGCGCGGTCGCCCGTAAGCACGGGCCGGTCGCGCTGCTGCACTTCGACGCCCACCTGGACACCTGGGACACCTACTTCGGCGCCGAGTACACCCACGGCACCCCGTTCCGGCGCGCGGTCGAGGAGGGCATCCTCGACACCTCCGCGCTCTCCCACGTCGGCACCCGCGGCCCGCTCTACAGCAAGGAGGACCTGGACGAGGACACCAAGCTGGGCTTCGGCATCGTCACCTCCGCCGACGTGATGCGGCGCGGGGTCGACGAGGTGGTGCAGCAGCTCAAGGAGCGGATCGGCAAGCGGCCGCTCTACATCTCGATTGACATCGATGTCCTCGACCCGTCGCACGCCCCCGGCACCGGCACCCCCGAGGCGGGCGGGCTCACCTCGCGAGAGCTGCTGGAGATCGTCCGCGGGCTCTCCGACTGCCACCTGGTCTCCGCCGACCTGGTCGAGGTCGCCCCCGCGTACGACCACGCCGAGATCACCTCGATCGCCGCCTCGCACACGGCGTATGAGCTGGTCACCATCATGTCCCGGCAGATCGCCTTCTTCCGCTGGCTGGAGGCGCAGAAGCAGCCGTAGCACACGCCGTAGGGCGCACCCTCCCGCCCGGCGCCGGGACGACCGCCCGGTGCCGGGACGACCGCTGGGCGCCAGGACGACCGGCCGGTGTCAGGGACCGGCCGGCGCCCGTACGGCCCGGCCGGCGCCACGACGACCGGTCCGGCAGCGGACCGCCCCGCCCGGCGACGGATCACGGGCTCGCCGCCGGCGGCGTGACCGGTCGATCCGCCGCCGGGCGGGAGCGAGGGTAGATTGACGGCGTGCGTGTAGTCCTTGCCGAAGACCTCTTCCTGCTCCGCGACGGGCTGGTGCGCCTGTTGGAGGCGTACGACTTCGAGATCGCCGCGGCGGTCGAGAGCGGCCCGGAACTCAGCCGCGCGTTGGCCGAGTTGAAGCCGGACGTCGCCGTGGTGGACGTCCGGCTGCCCCCGTCCTTCACCGACGAGGGGTTGCAGTGCGCGCTGGCCGCGCGGCGCGCCACGCCCGGACTGCCGGTGCTGGTGCTCTCCCAGCACGTGGAGCAGTTGTACGCGCGGGAGTTGCTGGCGGACGGCAGCGGCGGCGTGGGCTATCTGCTCAAGGACCGGGTCTTCGACGCCGACCAGTTCGTCGACGCGGTGCGGCGGGTGGCGCGGGGCGGCACCGCGATGGACCCGCAGGTCATCTCGCAGCTGCTGACGCGGCGTTCGCAGGACAAGCCGATGGGCCATCTGACGCCGCGTGAGCGCGAGGTGATGGAGCTGATGGCCCAGGGCCGGTCCAACGCCGCGATCGCGTCCCAGCTGTGCGTCACCGAGCGGGCCGTCGCCAAGCACACCTCGAACATCTTCGCCAAGCTCGGCCTGCCGCAGTCCGACGACGACAACCGCCGGGTGCTGGCCGTCCTGGCCTACCTCGACCGCGGGGCCTGACGTCCCGCCCTGCCCGCCCCTCTCCGCCCCTCCCTCACCCCTCACCACCCCACCGGCGCCCGTACCCAGCGGTTTCCTCCATACGGCCCCATTGCTCCCGCCCGTAACCGATGGTTAACGTGCCGTGCGCACACGAACGTTGGCCTGTGTTTTCCATGGTTCTTTGGGGGCACGCGTGAGTGATCTGACCAGACGTACGCTGATCGGGGCCGCCGGGGCGGCCGGAGCCGGAGCCGCGCTCGGGAGCCACTCCCCCGCCGCGGCCCAGGGCGCGGGAGGACCGCGGATGGCCGACAGCGGCACGACCGCCGACGACGAGCAGGACGGATTCGACACCTCCCCGGCCCACGCCGCCCTGGAGCGGCTGCTGCCCGACCACGCCGACCAGTTCCGGCTCACCGCGCTCGAAGGAGGGCCCGAACGGTTCCGGGTCGGCGGCCGGGACGGCCGGATCTCCGTCGCCGGCACCAGCCCTGCGGTGCTGCTCACCGGCGTCCACTGGTATCTGAAGTACACCTGTCGCGCCCATGTCTCCTGGTCCGGGGACCAGCTGGAACGGCTGCCGGAGGAGCTGCCCGCCCCGCGCCGCCCCGTCGAGCGCTCCACCGCGCTGCGGCACCGGTTCGCCTTCAACGACACCCACGACGGCTACACCGCCCCGTACGCGGACTGGGACCGCTGGGAGCGGCTGATCGACGTCGCGGCGCTGCACGGCTGCAACGAGCTGCTGGTCACCACCGGCCAGGAGGCCGTCTACCACCGGCTCCTCCAGGACTTCGGCTACAGCGAGGCCGAGGCGCGCGCCTGGCTTCCCGCCCCCTCCCACCAGCCCTGGTGGCTGCTGCAGAACATGAGCGCCTACGGCGGCCCGGTCAGCCCCGAGCTGCTGGCCAGGCGCACCGAGCTGGGTCGCCGCGTCGCCGACCGGCTGCGCGAGCTGGGCATGGCCCCGGTGCTGCCCGGCTACTTCGGCACCGTCCCCGACGGTTTCGCCGGCCGCAACCCGGGCGCCCGCACCATTCCGCAGGGCACCTGGGCCAATCTCAAGCGTCCCGACTGGCTGGATCCGCGCACCGCCGCGTTCCAGGAGGTCGCGGCCGCCTTCTACCGCCACCAGCGGGAGCTGTTCGGCCCGGTCGAGTACTTCAAGATGGACCTGCTGCACGAGGGCGGCAGCCCGGGCGACGTGCCGGTGCCGGAAGCGGCCCGCGCCGTGGAGCGCGCGCTCCAGACCGCCCGCCCCGGGGCGACCTGGGTGATCCTGGGCTGGCAGGAGAACCCGCGGCGCGATCTGCTGGACGCCGTCGACCACAGCCGGATGCTGGTCGTGGACGGGCTCTCCGACCTGGAGACGGTCACCGACCGGGAGCGGGACTGGGGCGGAGTGCCGTACGCCTTCGGCACCATCCCCAACTTCGGCGGCCGCACCACGATCGGTGCCAAGACCCACATGTGGACCCCGCGATTCTTCGACTGGCGCGACAAGGCGGGCAGCAAGCTGGTCGGCACCGCCTACATGGCGGAGGCGGCCGAACGCGACCCCGCGGCGTTCGAGCTCTTCAGCGAGCTCGCGTGGCACGACGAGGAGGTCGACCGCGAGGAGTGGTTCGAGTCCTACGCCGACCTGCGGCTGGGCGGGAGGGACGACGACGGCCGCGAGGCGTACGCGGCGCTGCGGGAGACGGCGTACGCGATCAGCAGCCGGGACGGTCGGCCGCACGACAGCGTGTTCGCCGCGCGGCCCAGCCTCGCCGCCCGCTCCGGCACCTACTACGCCACCCACACCCCCGCCTTCGACCCGGCCGGCTTCGACGCGGCCTTCGCCTCGCTGCTGGCCGTCCGCGCCCCGCTGCGCGACAGCGACGCCTACCGCCACGACCTGACCGACCTGGGGAGGCAGGCGCTGGCCAACCGCTCCTGGCAGCTCATCGGCCAGTTGCAGGCCGCCTACCAGCGCAAGGACCGGGAGACGTTCAAGGCGCTGGCCCGGCTGTGGCTGAAGCTGATGCGGCTGAGCGACGAGATGGCGGGCGCGCACCGCCGCTTCCTGCTGGGTCCCTGGCTGGAGGACGCCAAGCGGCTGGCCTCCAGCGAGGCCGAGGCGGCGCGGCTGGAGTGGACCGCGCGGACCCTCATCACCACCTGGGCGGACCGGACCACCGCCGACGGCGGACGGCTGGCCAACTACGCCAACCGCGACTGGCACGGCCTCATCGCCGACTTCCACCTCCCCCAGTGGCAGCGCTATCTGGACGAGCTGGAGGACGCGCTCGCACAGGGCCGCGAGCCCGCCGCGATCGACTGGTTCGCCGTCGAGGAGCCGTGGACGCGTGAGCGCACCGCCTATCCGGTGCGACCGGTCAGCGACGCGTACCGCACCGCGCGCCGGGTCCACGACGTACTGGCCAAGGCCCCCTACCAGGGCGCGGTCACCGTCACCGCCGAGCCGGCGGCGCTGCCGCCCGGCGCCACCGGCACGCTGACCGCCGCCTTCCGCAACGTCAACGGGCTGCGCGCCACCGGCCGCGTCGACTTCGCGCTCACCGGCCTCGACGCCACCCCCGACGGCGCGAGCTCGGTGCGCCGGGTCCCGGCCGGCGGCCGCGCGGAGGTGCGCTGGCGGGCGACCGCGCCGGACGCCGCGTTGGAGCGCCCGTTGAAGCCGCTCCCCTACGAACTGGCCGTGGAGTACGGGCCACGCGGCGAGGAGCGGGTGCGCGCGGTGCACTCCGACACGCTGTGGGTGGCCGGTCCGCTGGCCGAGGGCTGGCGGACGGTCAGCACCAACGGGGCCGTCTTCGGGCAGCTGGCGGACCGCTTCGCCATCGACGGCTCCGGCCTCGACCTGTGGAAGACGGTCGCCGAGTTCGGCGCCGTCTACCGGGAGGGCGCGCTGGCGGTCGGCGGTCGGATCACGGTCGCGGTGGACAGCCAGGCGGCCACCGGCCCCTGGGCCCGCGCGGGCATCGTGGTCCGCGACAGCCTGGCCACCGCGGGCGCGCCCGGCTTCCTGAATCTGGCGGCCACCCCCGCCAGCGGCGTCGTGCTCTCCTACGACTCCAACGGCGACGGCACGCTGGACACCTACAAGCGGGTCACCGGCGTCAAGGCCCCGGTCCATCTGCGCCTCACCCGCGCGGCGGCGACCTCGTACACCGGCGAACTCTCCACGGACGGGGGCACCACCTGGCGGACGGTCGCCACCGTGGCCGTCCCCCGCGCGGCCGCCGCCCAGGACGCGGGGCTCTTCATGAGCGCCGCCCACGGCGGCAGCGGGGTGCGCGGCACAGCGGAGTTCAGCGGCTGGCGCCTGGGCTGACCCCGGCTCGGTCCGGGGGCGGCGGTGGCGGACGCCGCCGCCCCCGATAGGGGCTCGTCGGGGGCTTGTGGTGACCGCGACGACCCGCTGATCATGGAGGGGTGAACGCTTCGACTCTGCGAGGGATGCCGCGGCTCGCGCCGGCGTACGTGGGCGGCGTGCAGCTCGGGGCGTACGCCGCCCGACGATGGCTGACACCGGCGGCCCGAGACCGGCTGCTGCGCGCGTGCTCCACCAACGTCGACAACCTGGGCCAGGGCCGCTGGAACACGCTGGCCAGCAGCGCCCTGCTGGTCGAGGAGCCGATGGAACTCCCGTATCTGCTGCTGCTCCTGGCGGTACTGGGATACGCGGAGTACGCGCACGGGGCGTGGTGGGCGGCGGCGGTGTTCGTGCTGGGGCACGTGGGCGCCACGCTGCTCGTCTACGGCGGCCTCCGCGCGGTGCGCCCGTCCGAGGAGACGCGCTCCGCGCGGGACGTCGGCACCAGCTACGGCTTCAACGCGGTGCTGGGCGCGCTCGCCGGCGCCCTGCCGCGCGGCCGCGTACGCACCTCGGCCGCGGCCGCCCTGCTCGCCCTCGGAGCACAGCCGTTGCTGCGCGGCCCGAGGCCGACCTTCACCGACGTCGGGCACTTCGCCGCCCTGGCCATCGGCCTGGCGCTCACGACGGGCCGCCGACCCCGCTGAGGCGCGAAGCCGCCCGCGGCCGCCGAGAACGGTCTCGCCGGCTGCCGCGAATGCCTCCGGCGGGCCTGGTGCGGGCGGTCGACGCCCGTTGCGGGCGGTCTCCGGCTGGCCTGGTGCGGGCGGTCGGCGTCCGTCGCAACAAGCCTCCGGCAGGCCTGGTGCGGGCGGTCGGCGTCCGTTGCGGACAGTCTCCCCAGTTCCTATGCGGACGGCCTACCAAGTCCTGGGCGGACGATCGACATCCGCCACAGGCGGTCTCCCGGTCCCCGCCCGCACAGTCGACACCCATCCCGGGCGGCCTCCGGCGCCCCGCGCGGACGATCGACACCCATCCCGGTTAGCCTCCGGCGCTCGGCTCGCACGGCCGACGCCCATCCCGGGCGGCCTCGCGCCCGGTGCGCACGCTCGGCGTCCGTCGCGGACGGTTTCCCCAGTCCCGCGCGGACGGTGACATTCGCCGCAGGCGGTCTCCCGCGCCGGCGCGGACAGTCGACATCCGCCGTGGACGTCCCACAACAACCGCCACGCGTCCGCCGGAGGTCCACGTCCTGTCCGATATGTCGCGAGTGACCAACTCGCCCAACCACTCGTTCTACGGATCGTGGAGCAGCAGCAGGCGACAACCACCCTTCCCGGGCCCTTCGCCCCCGTCGATGTCGAGCAGGCCGAGGCGGCCATCGTCGAGCACTACCCGCGGCTCGTCAGGATCGGCTATCTGATCCTTCCGCCCGGCATGGCGCGCACCCGCCGGGTGCTGACCGCGCACGCGGTGGCCCAGCGGTCGCTGCCGCGGTCCCGCGCCAACGGCACCGACGTCGAGCTGCCCGAGCAGCGCACCGCGGACGGACTGCCGGCCGACCCCGGCTACGCGTTCGTCCGGCTGCGGGTGGTGCGCGGCGCGCTGGCGGCCGCGCGGCTGCGCCGGCCCTGGCGGCTGCCGCGCCGGGGCCAGCTGCCCCCGCTGCTGCCGCAGGTGTGGGGGCTGCGGCTGTTCCCGCGCTCCGGCGGGGCCGACGAACTCGCCCTGGACCAGGCGCTGGCCCAGCTGAGTGCCCCCGCCCGGGCCGCCTATGTGCTGCGTGGCCTGGAGCGCCTCACCGAGGACGAGGTGCGCGCGGTGCTGCGCGCCGCCGGGGCGTCCAACCCCGACGCGGCGCTGGACGAGGCCGCCGCCGTGCGCACCCCGGCGGGCAGCCACGACGGCTCGCTGTTGCAGTCAGCGGAGTTCGACCCCTGCGCCCTGCAAGCGCGGCCGACCGATCTGATGCGGCGCCGCCAGCACACCCGCGCGGCGCTGGCCGCCGCCGCGGCGGTCGTGGTCTGCGGCACGCTGCTGGGCATGCCGGGCGAGGGCTGGGGCCCGGACGGCGCCGCCGCCCCGCCGTACGCCCAGAACGCGGCGGTCGAGCAGGCGCTGGAGCCGGCGAAGCTGACCCGGGCCGCCCCCGACGCCTGGCGCCGCGCCACCCGCGCGGACTTCGCCGCCTGGCCGGCCCGTGGCGACCGCCTCGACGACACCGCGCTGCTGCGCCGCGCGCTGGCGGTGTGGGCCCGCCCCGGCAGCTCGGTGCAGGTCGCGGTCACCCCCGGCACCCAGGCGGGGCCGCCGGCCGGCCCGCCGCAGCTGCTGTACGCGGGCAAGGTCGACCAGGCGGCGGTGGTGCTGCTCTACGACGGGCTGCGGATCGTGCGCTACGCCGAGGCGGCCGACGGCGCGGGCGGCAGCGCGGCACTGGACTTCGCCCGCGCGGACGCCGGGAACGCGGCCTCCTCCACCGCGGTCATCGTCGGTCGCACCGACGGCAACGTCCGCTACCTGACCGCGCCCTGGGTGCGCGACGCCGCCGTACGGGACCTGCTCGTCCCGGACGGGCCGGCGCGGCCGCTGCGTCGCTCGGCCGACGGGGTCACCGCCCCCATCGGCAGCCCCGCCCAGTCCCGCGACTGCAAGGAGTGGAACGCGCTGCAGTTCGGCTCCCACCTGGTGACCGACCTGGGCGAGCTGATCCCGGCCCGGCTGACCTACGGTGCGCCGGGCGCGCCGCGCGACGTCGCCGGCCCCGAGGCCCGCACGGGCTGGGCGCGGTCCGCGTGCACCCTGGCGGTGATGCGCTCGCGCGGCGTGCGCTCCGTGAACTCCTGGCCGTACGCCCAGCAGCCGCTGCCCGACGGCACCGGCATCGCCGACTGGGCGTGCGTCCGCGCCGAGACCTGGCGCGGCACGGGCAGCCGGGTGCTGGCCCAGTTCCAGCCGCCGGGAGGCAAGCCGGGCACGTCCGGCGCGGTCGCCGCCGCGGCCGACGACTCCCCGGCCTGCGGCCCGCGCGAGCCACATGTGCTCTCCGGGGTGCTGTGGAAGTCCCAGGCGGGCCGGTGGTTCGTGCTCGCCGCGGGCGGCGGCGAGGTCACCTCGATCGCCGCCAGCGGCGGCGTGGAGGGGGCCGAGGCCGGCCAGCTCCTCGCCCTGCCCGCCAAGGCCGGGGAACGGGCCGAGCTCCGCGCCCGCCTCGCCGACGGCCGTCGCATCACGTCCCTGCGCTGACCCGATCCGCCGCCCCACCGCCCCGGCGGTGGGGCGGTGGGGCGGGGACGGGTTCGGCACCGCCCATCTCCGCCGTGGAGGTCCTGGCCGTCGCGGCGGGATGTTCTCCCCCGACCCGCCCCTTCCCGAATCCGAGGGCTCTTGCCCCGAGCCCCCTTCACGAAACCGGGGCTCCCGCCCCGGTCCTCGGCGCGCTGTGGCTAGCTGCCCCGTGTGAACACCGCGACCGTGCGGGCCGGTACGGAGAAGGTTCCGGAGTCGGTGTCGTAGGACGCCGTCCTGACGACCTCGTCGGCGCCGCCGGACTGCACCCGGTGCAGGGCGTAACGGGTGCCGGCGAGGGCGGTGACCGTCTGGGTCTGGCGCTCGGGGGTGGCGTTGAAGACGACGACGAGGCGGCCGAGGCGCATGGTGATCACGCCCGCGGTCTCGTCCTTGCCGGAGAGGGGGAAGGACAGGGCGGACTGGACGCCGGCGGCCGTGGTCTGGCTGAAGGCCGGCTCGGTGGTGCGGATGCGCAACAGGTCACGGTAGGCGGCGGAGGCACCGCTGATCTCACGGCAGCCGGGCCGCAGCGCCGGGTCGGCCAGCAGCGGGGTCGCGTACTTCCACTTGGGCTTGTTGTCGGCGGCCGGCGGCAGCCCGCGGCCGAAGCCGTTGCCCGCCCGACAGTCCCAGTGGAGGGCGTTGAACCAGTCGCCGCTGTCGTAGGAGTTGCGGTCCAGTGACTTGGAGCGGAGCAGGTCGCTGCCGGCCTGGCTGAGCGTCGGGCCCTGGGAGAGGGTGGCGGTGGCCATGGCCAGGACCTGCATCCGGGCGCGGTCGCCCGGCGAGGTCCGCTGCGGGAGCTTGAACGCGAGCGCGTCGTAGAGGGACTCGTTGTCGTGGGCGTCGGCGTAGGCGAGCGCGTCGCCGGGTGCCGCCGCGTAGCCGGCCGGGGAGCCGTTGTAGTCGACCTCGGAGCCCTTGACGGTGCGACCGCGGGAGTCGGTGAAGGTGTAGGAGGCCAGGTTGCCGCTCAGACCCACCTTGATGAGGTCCTGGTCGTGCAGCAGCCGCGCGCGCTGGTCGGCCGGGGAGCCGTTGCCGGGCGCGTCGTTGGGGTCGGTGTACAGACCGGAGGCGAAGCCCTGGAGGCGCGGGTCCTCGTCGAAGGGGCCGCCGCCGCGCACCGCGTCGCGCGCCCGGTCGGAGAAGGTGGCGACGCCGGTCCCCGCCATGTTGCGCTGGGTGGCCTGCTCGAAGCGCGCGTCGCCCGCGACCTCGCCGAAGTCCCAGCCCTCCCCGTAGAGGACGATCTTCTTGCCGTCGACGCCGTCACGCTCCGGGGTGAGCGCGTCCAGCGCCTTCCGCACGGCCAGGATGTTGGCCTTCGGGTGGTGCCCCATGAGGTCGAAGCGGAAGCCGTCGACCTTGTACTGCCGGGCCCAGGTGACCACCGAGTCGACCACGAGCTTGCCCATCATCGCGTTCTCGGGGGCGGTGTTGGCGCAGCAGGTGGAGGTGGCGACGGAGCCGTCGGCGAGCAGCCGCTGGTAGTAGCCCGGCACGATCCGGTCCAGTACGGACTTCTCGTCCTGGCCGCTGGCGACGGTGTGGTTGTAGACGACGTCCATGACGGTGCGCAGCCCGGTGCCGTTGAGCCCCTGGACCATGCGGCGGAACTCCACCGTCCGCGCGGTGCCGTCGGGGTCGGTGGCGTAGGAGCCCTCCGGGACGGTGTAGTGCAGCGGGTCGTAGCCCCAGTTGTAGCCGTCCTTGGCGGCCGTCGCGGCCACGCACTCCTGTTGCCGCTCGGAGTCGGCCGGCGACGCCGCCAGGTCGCAGTCGGGTTCGGCCTGGTCGGCGCGGCGTTCGGGGATGGTGCCGATGTCGAAGGCCGGCAGCAGGTGGACGTAGGAGGTGCCGGAGGCGGCGAGCTTGCGCAGGTGCCGCGTCCCGTCGGAGGCGCGGTCGGTGAAGGCGAGGTAGCCGCCGGGGTGGCTGCTGGTGCGGTCCGCGATGGAGAAGTCGCGGATGTGCAGCTCCTGGATCTGGGCGTCGCGCAGCGGCACCGCCTTGGGCTTCCTCAGCCGCGACCAGCCCTTGGGGGCGAGCTTCGGGTCGTTCAGGTCGACGACCAGGCTGCGCGCGGAGTCGGCGGTCAGGGCGGTGGAGTAGGGGTCGGTGACCTTGTTGGTGACCACCCGCTGGACCGTCGGGGCGTAGACCCGGACCTGGTAACGGTAGGGCTTGCCCCTCCAGTCGCGCTGGCCGGTGACGCTCCACACCCCGCTGTCGGCCGCGCGGCGCATCGGGATCGTCCGCCCGTCGAGCTCCAGGGAGACACGCTGCGCGGTGGGCGCCCACACCGAGAGGGTGGGGCGGCCGTTCCGGAAGACCGGGCCGAGCTCGGCTCGGCGGGCGGCGCCGGCGTACAGGTCGTCCAGGACGCCGGGGATCTGTACGCCGGTGGCACGCAGCGGCTCACCGTCGGAGGCGCGACGCTGGACGGCGAGCACCTGGCCGCGCAGCGCCGTGGCGGCCAGGTCGCGGTCGCGCGGATCGACGGCGAAGGCCGGATAGTCCTTCAGGTGCGGGAACTTGGCCCGCTGCGCCTCGGTCAGCCGCGTCGGCGCCAGCCGCAGGGTGCCGCCCGCGCGGGCCCCCGTGTCGGCGTCGGCGGTCTCGCCGAGCGCGCCGCCGTCGGGCGCGTACCGCAGCTCTTCGGTGGTGTCGCCGCCGGTCGCGGTCTTCCAGACCACGGTGGAGCGGTCGATCCACTGCGCCTCGGCCGCCGTGGGGGTGACCGGTCCGGGGGCGGGGGGTGGCGCGGCCTGCGCGGGCGTCGCTGCGGGTACGGCCACCGCGCCCAGCATCAGGGCCAGGGCGACGGTGCCCCGGCGGAGGGTGCCTCTCACGACGGACATGACGGGATGGGCTCCTTCGGGAAGGGAGGAGTGGGGCCGCCCGGCGCGGCGGGGTTATGCGCCGGGCGGCCGGTACGGGGGGGTGCGTCCACCAGCCGTGCGGTGGTGCGGGCACCGGCCATGCGGTCTTGCGGTCCGCGGTCATGCGGTGGTGCGTGGCGCCCGCCCCGCGCGCCGGTACGGCGGTACGGGCACCAGTCCTGCGGTCCTGCGGTCTTGCGGTGGTGCGTGGCGCTCGCACCGCGCGCCGGTACGGCGGTACGGGCACCGGTCGTGCGGTGGTGCGTGCTGCGGGCGCCTGTCTTGCGGTCCTTCGGCCACGCGGTGGTGCGTGGCACCGGTCATGCGGTCCTGCGGTGGTACGTGGTGCGGGACCAGTCCCGCGGGTCGTGCGTGGCGCGGGCGCCGGTCCCGTGGTTCTGCCGTGGTGCGGGGTGCGGGCGCCGGTCCCGCGGTGGTGCGGGCCCGGCCGGGGTGGCCCGGCGTCCCGTGCCGGTGCGGCGGCTGGGCCGTACCGGCACGGGGGCACCGAGGCCGGTCGGATCAGCCGCAGCCGCGCGCGCCGACGTGCAGTGCCACCGCCGTGTTGGCGCCCAGGGTGGCGGTGAAGCGGCCTGAGCCGTCCACGGTCACCGGCCGGTTGGACTGCACGTCGCAGTAGCCGCCGGCCGGCAGCGAGGTCTGGAAGGTGCGGGTCAGCGCGGAAGTCTCGTGGTTGATGGCCACGTACGCCTTGTCCCCGCGCCCGAAGGCGATGGCGTCGGCGCCGTTGTCCCACCAGTCGGTGACCCCCTGACCGCGGGCCACGTTCCGGAAGGCGACCATCGAGGAGATCTCGGGCCAGGCGTGCTGGCACTTCCAGCCGTCCTGCCAGCAGGCGTTCACCGTGCCGCCGCCCGGCGGACCGGCGTCCTTGTCGGACCACTCGTAGCCCGAGTGGACGTCCGGGGCGCCGTAGGGCCAGGCGAGCATGAAGACGTTGGCGAGGGTGTAGTTCGCACCGTCCTTGTAGTTGAGGGTGTCGCCGCCGCGCTCGGTGTCGTGGTTGTCGACGAAGACGCCGGCCTTGGCGGAGGGCATGTAGGCCCAGCCCTCGCCGTAGTTCTTCAGGTAGGCGAGGTTCTCGTTGTTGAAGACCCGCTTGAGGTCGCGGGCGTAGCGGAACTCCTGGACGTCGCCGTTGCCGAGGTACTCGTCCGGCTGCACCGCCTCGCCCTGTCCGTGGATCGCCTCCTGCTTCCAGTAGACGTTCGGATTGGTGAGCTTGGCCTTGACGGCGGCGAGGTCGGCGGCGGGCATGTGCTTGGCGGCGTCGATGCGGAAGCCGTCCACGCCGAGCGAGAGCAGGTCGTTCATATAGCCGGCGAGCTTCGTGCGGACGTACTCCTCACCGGTGTCCAGGTCGGCGAGGCCGACGAGCTCGCAGTGCTGGACGTTGTACCGGTCGCGGTAGTTGTCGCCGATCTGCGAGGTGCAGTCGTCCATGTCCCAGCCCGCGTAGGTGCCGGGGTAGTCGTACTTCGTATACGGCGAGCCGCCGGTGCCGGTGCCGGATCCGGCCGCCATGTGGTTGATGACGGTGTCGGCGACGACCTTCACGCCCGCCTTGTGGCAGGTGTCCACCATGTTCTTGAAGGCGGTGCGGTCGCCCAGCCGGCCGGCGATCTTGTAGCTGACGGGCTGGTAGGAGGTCCACCACTGGGGACCCTGGATGTGCTCCTGCGGCGGCGAGACCTGGACGTAGCCGTAGCCCGCCGGGCCGAGGCTGTCGGTGCACGCCTTGGCTACGGAGGCGAAGCGCCATTCGAAGAGGACGGCGGTGACGTCCTTGGTGCCGGGCGGGGCCGCTTGCGCCTGGTGGGGCAGGGCAAGCACCGCCGTCGCACCCGCCGTGAGGGCGAGGGCGGCGGCAGCGGTTCTGCTGGCCATCGGTACTCCTGCATGGGGGAAGCTGTCGCTGATGAGATGAGCCTCATGCGGCAACGCGCCATGCCCGTAAGGCCACTGAAAGGTTTCCGAGGTCCTTCAGGTTCTTGCTGAAAGACGCCAGTCGCTTGCTGGCTACCGGACGGTACCTTTGACGTTCTCTTGGTGCAAGACCTTTCGCAAGGCATTGCGGCGGTGTTACGTTCTGCCGCAGACTCCGGTCCGGCCGGCCGGGGGTCCGGGTTCGGACCCCACGCGCCCGGCCGGCCGGACCGGTCCCTACGAGCCCGTGCGAGCCGCCCCGTGCGCGGGCGCCCGCACGGGCCCGCGGGCCGGGTCAGTTGCTCTGTCGCGGCTGCGCGGTCGAGCCCCGGACGACCAGGTCCGGCTGGAAGACGAACTCCGTCGGCGGCACGGGGTTGCCCTCGATCTCCTCCAACAGGGCGCCGACCGCCGCGGTGGCCATGGCCTGCACCGGCTGCCGGACCGTGGTCAGCGGCGGGTCGGTGAACGCGATCAGCGGCGAGTCGTCGAAGCCCACGACCGAGACGTCCCAGGGGACCTGGAGCCCCCGGCGGCGCGCCTCGCGGATCGCGCCCAGCGCCATCAGGTCGCTGCCGCAGACGATGCCGGTGCACCCGCGGTCGAGCAGCGCGCCCGCCGCCACCTGCCCGCCCTCGACGGTGAACAGGGTGTGCCGCACCAGATCGCCGGCCTCCTCGGCGGAGCGGCCCAACTCGGCGCCGAGCGCGGCGACGAAGCCCTCCGCCTTGCGCCGGGCCGGGACGTAGCGCGCCGGGCCGACCGCGAGCCCGATCCGCTCATGGCCGAGCGCGACCAGGTGGCGCACCGCCATCCGGGCCGCGGCCCGGTCGTCGGGGGAGACGAAGGGCGCCCGGATGTGCTCGCTGTAGCCGTTGATGAGCACGAACGGGACGCCCCGGGCGGACAGTTCGGCGTAGCGGGTGGGGTCGGCGGTGGTGTCGGCGTGCTGCCCGGACAGGAAGACGATGCCGGTGACGCCGCGCTCCTCCAGCTGCTCCACCAGCTCGTCCTCGGTGGCCCCGCCCGGCATCTCGGTGCACAGCACCGGGGTGTACCCGTGGCCCGCCAGCGTCTGCTCGATGACCTGCGCGAACGCCGGGAAGATGGGGTTGGTGAGCTCCGGGATCACCAACCCCACCAGTCCGGCGCTGCGCCGCCGCAGCCGCACCGGGCGCTCGTAGCCCAGCACGTCGAGGGCGGCCAGCACCCGCTGCCGGGTGCTGCCCGCCACGCCCGCCTTGCCGTTGAGCACCCGGCTGACGGTGGCCTCGCTGACCGAGGCCTGGGCCGCGATGTCCGCGAGCCGCGGAGTGGTCACGCCGCCCACCAGACCGCGGTGTCCGCGGGCAGCTCGTAGGTGTCGCCGTCGGCCTCCGGCGCCGGCCCGCTGGTCAGCAGCGTCCGGCCGGGCGCCGGGATCCGCACCGGCCGGCCGGTGGTGTTGACGGTGCAGACGAAGTCCTCGCGACGGAAGGCGAGCACGCCCTCGGGGGCCTCCAGCCACTCCACCGACTCCCCCGCGCCCAGGGCCGGGTGCTCGCGCCGCAGCGCGATGGCGGAGCGGTAGAGCTCCAGGGTGGAGCTCGGGTCGCCGGTCTGGGCCTCGACGCTGAGCGCGGCCCAGCCGTCTCGTGCCCGACCACGGGATCGGCACCCGGCAGCCGTCGCGCAGCCCCTCCTGCCCGGACTCCCGGAAGAAGGACGGGTCCTGGCGGACCTCGTCGGGCAGGTCGACGACCTCGGGAAGGCCGAGCTCCTCGCCCTGGTAGATGTAGGTGGAGCCGGGCAGCGCCAGCATCAGCAGCGCCGCCGCCCGGGCCCGCCGCAGCCCCTGCTCCGGGCTCTCCTCCGCGTAGCGCGTGGTGTGCCGCACCACATCGTGGTTGGACAGCACCCACGTCGTCGGCGCC
Organism: Streptomyces sp. SAJ15; assembly: GCF_007595705.1. GTDB lineage: Bacteria > Actinomycetota > Actinomycetes > Streptomycetales > Streptomycetaceae > Streptomyces. Next base: position 59,097 of record NZ_NISY01000011.1, read on the forward strand.
CCGACCGGAAGCATCGCCTCCAGGGACTCGTCGATGACCTCGCGCATCTTCTTCGCCTCCCAGGGGGTGCCCAGGAAGTGGAAGTTGAACGCCTGGTGCAGCTCGTCCGAGCGCAGGTAGAGCGCGGTGCGGTCGGCGCTGGGGGTCCATGCCTCGGCGACGCCGATCCGGTCCCCGGCGTACTCGTCGAGGACGGTGCGCCAGGAACGGTAGATCTCGTGCACCCCGTCCTGGTCGAAGAACGGCATGGGCTGGTTGCCCAGCAGCTTCAGCTGCTCGTTGTGCCCGAGGTCCGGCAGCCCGGCGGCCTTGACCAGGCCGTGCGCGACGTCGATCCGGAACCCGTCCACGCCCAGGTCCAGCCAGAACCGCAGGATCGAGCGGAACTCGTCGTGTACGGCGGGGTGCTCCCAGTTGAAGTCCGGCTGCTCCGGGGCGAACAGGTGCAGGTACCAGTCGCCGGGGGTGCCGTCCGGGTTGACGGTGCGGGTCCAGGCCGGGCCGCCGAAGAGCGACTCCCAGTCGTTCGGCGGCAGCTCCCCGTCCGCGCCCTTGCCGGGGCGGAAGTGGAAGCGCTCGCGCAGCGCGGAGCCGGGGCCCTCGCGCAGCGCCTGGACGAACCACGCGTGCTGGTCGGAGCAGTGGTTGGGCACCAGGTCCACGATGATCCGCATGCCCAGCCGGTGCGCCTCGCGGATCACGGCGTCGGCGTCGAGCAGGGTGCCGAACATCGGGTCGATGGCCCGGTAGTCGGCGACGTCATAGCCCGCGTCGGCCTGCGGGGAGGCGTAGAAGGGGCTGAGCCAGACGGCGTCGACGCCGAGGTCCTTCAGATAGGGCAGCCGGCTGCGCACGCCTTCGAGGTCGCCCATGCCGTCGCCGTTGCCGTCGGCGAAGCTGCGCGGATAGACCTGGTAGATCACCGCGTCGCGCCACCAGCCCGGTCTGCCGGCCGTGGCGACGGTGGCCGTGCCGGTGGTGGGGTCAGCGAGGTGCTGCGTCATGGCTTCCTTGGTGTCGTTGAGTGAGTTGCGGTCGGCTCGGGGGCGTCCGGCCGTCGGTCGAACGCCCGGGGCGCCGGACGGGCTGGGTGTGCCGGACGACGCCGGCGCGCCGGAGGTGACGTCGGCGCGTCGGCGTCGAGCCGGGTGTCAGGACTTGGTCGCGCCCGCCGTCAGTCCGGCCACCAGATGGCGCTGCGCCCAGGAGAAGACCAGTGCCGCGGGGATGGCGATCATGACGGCGGCGGCCGTCATCGCGCCCCAGTCGGAGCTGTACTGGTTGACGAAGGTCTGCAGGCCGGCGGCGAGGGTGAGGTTCTCCTCGCCGGTCATGAACGCGGAGGCGTAGGCGACCTCGGCCCAGGCGGTGATGAAGGTGTAGAAGGCGGTCACCGCCAGGCCCGGCCGGGCCAGCGGGACGATCAGCCGCCAGAAGGTGCCGAAGGGGTTGAGGCCGTCCACCCGGCCGGACTCGTCGATCTCCACCGGGATGGTGTCGAAGAAGCCCTTCATCATCCAGGCGCAGAACGGCACGGCGACCGTGAGGTAGGTGACGATCAGCGAGATCGGCTGGTTGAGCCAGCCGAGCGTCGACATGATGTTGTACAGCGGCACGATGAGGATGGCCACCGGGAACATCTGGGTGAGCAGCAGCAGCCACATCAGCGGGCGCATGCCGGGGAAGCGGAAGCGGCTGACGGCGTAGCCGGTGGTGGCGGCGACGAAGACGCCGAGGACCGTGGTGATGGCCACGACGAAGAGCGAGTTGCCGAACCAGGTCAGGAACTCGGTGTCGTTCAGGACGTGGTCGTAGTTCTCCAGGGTCGGGTTCTTGACCACGTCGGTGCTGAACGACTCGCTCTTGGGCTTGAGCGAGGTGACCAGCAGCCACAGCGGCGGGAAGACCGCGACGGCGGAGGCGATCAGCAGCGTGAGGTGGAGCCCGACGGAGGCGAGCGGGGAGCGCTGGTCGCGCTGGCGGGGGCGGGTCGTGCGTGCGGCCATGGCTACCACACCTCTCCCTGCTTGCGGAGCGAACGGCGGTAGACCACCGCGAAGAGCAGAAGGATGAGCAGGATGAGGACGCCCCAGGCGGAGGCGCCGGCGAAGTCGCGGGGGCTGTTGACGAAGGACAGCCGGTACGCGTACGTCACCAGGATCTCCGTGCTGTCCCCGGGCCCGCCGCGGGTGAGCAGGAAGATCACCGGGAACATGTTGAAGGTCCAGATGGTGGAGAGCAGGATGACGGTACTGCTCACCGAGCGCAGCCCGGGCATGGTGATGTGCCGGAACCGCTGCCAGGGACTCGCGCCGTCCATCTCGGCGGCCTCGTAGAGCTCGCCGGGGATGGACTGGAGCCCGCCCAGCAGGGCGACCAGCATGAACGGCACGCCGAGCCAGACGTTGACGGCGATCACCGAGACCTTGGCCATGGTCGGGTCGTTCAGCCACGGCACGGCGTCGATGCCGCCACCCTCGAGGATCTTGTTGAGGATGCCGTTCTTCTCGTTGTAGAGGAGTCGCCAGGCGAAGACCGAGACGAAGGCGGGGACCGCCCAGGGCAGGATCAGCAGCGAGCGGTAGAGGGTGCGGCCGGCGAACTTGCGGTTGAGCATGACCGCGAGTCCGAGGCCGAGGCCGAAGGAGAGCGCCACACAGCTGACGGTCCAGGTCACCGTCCAGCCGAGGCGGTCCCAGAAGAGGCCGTCCTTCAGGATGGCGGTGAAGTTGTCCAGGCCGACGAAGTCGTAGGTGGCCGGGATGTGGTTGACGCCGATGGTGCGCTCGACGTTGGCCTCGTTGGCGTCGGTCAGCGACAGGTAGACGCCGCGGACCAGCGGATAACCGATGATCACGCCGATCACGATCACCACGGGGGCGACCATGGCCCAGGCGTACCAGTGGGTGGTCAGGGCGCGGCGGATCCGGCCGGGCGCGCCGGCGGACCGGGAAGCGTGCTTGTCAGTCCCGCGGCCCCGGCCGGGGGCGTCCTTCTCGACGCCCCCGGCCGGTCCCGCCGACTGCCTGGTCTCGACAGTCATCGGTTACGTCCCGCCCCTACTTCCAGTCGTCCTTGAGGAGCTTGCGGTAGGCGTCGCCGACCGACTCGGCCGCGTCCTCAGGGGAGGTCTTGCCGGTCACCACGCCCGGGAACTCGACGAGGATCGCCTGGAAGAGGCTGTTGCCCTCGGGGATCCAGGGACGCTCGACGGCCTTGTCGACGGCGGCCTTGAAGAACTTGACGTTCGGGTTCTCGGCGACCGACTTCTGCTCGTAGACGGAGGTCCGGGTGGGCAGCAGGCTGAGCGCCTCGGTGGTCTTGGCCTGCACCTCGGCGGAGCTCATGTACTTCGCGAAGAGGTAGGAGGCGTCCAGGTTCTTGGAGCCGGCGTAGACGGTGAGGTTCTGGCCGCCCTGCGGGGCGCCCTGGCCGGCGCTGCCCGCCGGGACGGGGACGACGCCGAGGTTGTCGCGGTCCTTGAACGCCTTGCCGGACAGGGTGTCCTCGATCGCCCACGGTCCGTTGACCGTCATCGCGACGTCGCCGTTCTTGATGGCGTTCTGCATGTTGTTCCAGCCGTCGGTGGCGTCGGTGACCGCCGCGCCCGACTTGACCAGGTCGCGGGCGGCGGCGAACGCCTTGACGCCCGGCTCCTCGTCGACCGTGACCTTCTTGTTCTTCGTGTCGAGCAGGTCGCCGCCCTCGCCGTAGATGAAGGGCAGGTACCAGTAGGCGTCGTCGCCGCGCAGGTAGAGGCCGGTCTTGCCGGTCTTCTCCTTGATCTTCTTGGCGGCGTCCTTGAGCTCGGTGAGCGAGGTCGGCGGCTCGACCCCGGCGTCCTTCAGCAGCTTCTTGTTGTAGAAGAGGCCGAGGGTGTCGATCACCTGCGGCACGGCGTAGGTCTTGCCGTTGAACTTGGTGGAGGCGGCGGCCTTGGGGAGGTAGTCCTTCTCGTTGTCGAGGGCCGGGGTGCCGTCCAGCGGGGCCAGGTAGCCGATGTTGGCGAGGTCCTGGGTCCAGGCGACCTCGGCGCGCAGCACGTCGGGGGCGCCGGAGCCCCCGGAGCCGGCGGCGTTCTTGAACTTGTTCAGCGCCTCACCGAACGGCACGTTGACGTACTTGACCTTCACCTTCGGGTACTTCTCGGTGAAGGCCTCGGCGAGCTTCTTGTACGTGGCCTTCTCAGCGTCGTTCGAGGTGTCCCAGTACGTCACCGTGCCGGAGATGTCGCCGGGGGCCTTCTTGCCGCTGTCGTCACTGTCGCTTCCGCCGCAGGCGGTCGCGGCGAGTGCCATCGCCGCGACGAGCGCAGTGGCCGCTATGCCACGTCGCATGTGAACTCCTTCAAAGCCGGCCGCGCCATCGCGGCGCCGGGTTGTCGAGGAACGTAACAGGGATGCAAAGGACTCGAAAGAGCTTGCGGCAAATTTCTGCAAGGGCCGGGGATCGTTACATCCGCGTGTCCTGGCAGTTGCCGATGATGCCCTTGACACGGACGGGACGGTGGCACACTGAGGCGCCCCGGCAACTCTGCAAGCCTTTTGCAAGGCATTGCAGGGCTGTTACGTTCCATGACGTTCCAGGCAATGCTGCCGAGACCGACAGGGATCGCTCACATGACCCAGGAGCTCACGACCTCGGCGCGCGCCGCCGCGCGCGCCGCCGCCCCCGCCCGGGCCCCTCAGCCGTCGACCGGCCTCGACGACTCCCCTCGGCCGGCCCGCCCCCCGGAGCCCACCGATGCCGGCTGGTGGCGCGACGCCGTCATCTACCAGGTGTACGTCCGCTCCTTCGCCGACAGCGACGGCGACGGGGTGGGCGATCTGCGCGGCGTCCGCGAGCGACTGCCGCACCTGGCCCGGCTCGGGGTGGACGCCGTCTGGCTCACCCCCTTCTACGCCTCGCCCCAGGCCGACGGCGGCTACGACGTGGCGGACTACCGCGCCGTGGATCCGCTCTTCGGCGACCTGTCCGACGCCGACGCCCTGGTGCGCGCCGCGCACCGGCTCGGGCTGCGGGTCATCGTCGACATCGTCCCCAACCACACCTCGGACCGGCACCCCTGGTTCACGGCCGCGCTCGCCGCGGAGCCGGGCTCGGCGGCCCGGGCGCGCTACCACTTCCGCCCCGGCCGGGGCGGGGACGGCGCGCTGCCGCCGAACGACTGGGAGTCGGTCTTCGGCGGCCCCGCGTGGACCCGCACCGAGAACCCCGACGGGACCCCCGGCGACTGGTACCTCCATCTGTTCGCCCCCGAGCAACCGGACCTCAACTGGGACTGCCCGGAGGTCGTCGAGGAGTTCGACTCGGTGCTCCGGTTCTGGCTGGACCTGGGCGTGGACGGGTTCCGGATCGACGTCGCGCACGGCATGGTCAAGGCCGCCGGGCTGCCCGACATCGGCCACAAGGAGCAGGCCAAGCTGATCGGCGCCCAGGTGCTGCCCTTCTTCGACCAGGACGGGGTGCACGAGATCCATCGCTCCTGGCGACGGCTGCTGGACTCCTACGACGGGGACCGGATCGGCGTGGCCGAGGCCTGGGCGCCCAGCGCGGAGCGGCTCGCCCTGTACGTCCGGCCCGACGAGCTGCACCAGGCGTTCAACTTCCACTTCCTGCGCTGCCCGTGGGACGCGGCCGCCATGCGCTCCGTCATCGACGAGTCGCTGGGCGCGACCGCGTCCGTGGGGGCGCCGACGACATGGGTGCTGTCCAACCACGATGTGGTGCGGCACACCACGCGCTACGCGGAGGAGAGCCCGGAGCAGGGGCTGCGGCGGGCCCGGGCGGCGGCGCTGCTGATGCTGGCGCTGCCCGGCTCCACCTACATCTACCAGGGCGAGGAGCTCGGCCTTCCCGAGGTCGTCGACCTGCCCGACGAGGTCCGCCAGGACCCGGCGTTCTTCCGCTCCTTCACCGAGGACGGCCAGTCCGGGCAGGACGGCTTCCGCGACGGCTGCCGGGTGCCGATCCCCTGGTCGGGCAGCGAGGCCCCGTACGGCTTCGGCCCGGTCGCCGGCGGCCCGAGCTGGCTGCCGCAGCCCGACGGCTGGGCCGCGCTCAGCGTCGAGGCCCAGACCGGCGACCCGAGCTCCACCCTGGAGCTCTACCGCTCCGCCATCGCGCTGCGGCGCCGGCTGCCGGGGCTGGGCGACGGGACGATGGCGTGGCTGGACGGGCCGGCCGCGCCGGAGGGCGTGCTGGCACTCTCCCGGCCCGGCTTCGTCTGCACCCTGAACACCCTGGGCCACCCCGTCGAGATGCCCGCGCCGGGCCGCCCCGTACTGTCCTCGGCGCCGGCGGAGTTCGAAGGCCGTTCCGTCCGCATTCCCGCTGATTGCTGCGTGTGGTGGGCAATCTGACATGCGACCGGTACAGTCCAATCCCATGACCGCACGGCTTGCCGACATCGCAGCCCAGGCGGGGGTCAGCGAAGCCACAGTCAGCCGCGTGCTCAACGGCAAGCCGGGAGTGGCCGCGGCCACCCGCGAATCCGTGCTGGCCGCGCTCGACGTGCTGGGCTACGAACGGCCGGTGCGGCTGCGGCAGCGCAGCGCGGGACTGGTCGGGCTGATCACCCCGGAGCTGGAGAACCCCATCTTTCCGGCGCTGGCGCAGGTCATCGGGCAGGCGCTGACGCGCCAGGGGTACACCCCGGTGCTGGCCACCCAGACCCCCGGCGGCTCCACCGAGGACGAGCTGACCGAGATGCTGGTGGACCGGGGAGTGGCCGGGATCATCTTCGTCTCCGGGCTGCACGCCGACACCAGCGCCGATATGCAGCGCTATGACCAGCTGCGCGGGCAGGGCGTGCCGTTCGTGCTCGTGGACGGCTTCTCGCCCAAGGTGCGGGCCCCCTTCATCTCCCCCGACGACCGGGCGGCGATGCTGCTGGCGGTCACCCACCTCGTCTCGCTGGGCCACAGCCGGATCGGGCTGGCGCTGGGCCCCAAGCGGTTCGTGCCGGTGCTGCGGAAGATCGAGGGGTTCCAGCGCGGCATGCGGGAGCAGCTGGGGCTGACGGCCCGGCAGTCCGAGGAGCTCATCCAGCACTCCCTCTACACGCTGGAGGGCGGCCAGGCGGCGGCGACCGCGCTGATAGAGCGCGGCTGTACCGCGATCATCTGCGCCAGCGACATGATGGCACTGGGTGCCATCCGGGCCGCCCGGCAGCAGGGGCTCGCGGTCCCGCGGGACATCTCCGTCGTCGGCTTCGACGACTCTCCCCTCATAGCGTTCACCGATCCGCCGCTGACCACCATTCGGAAGCCGGTGCAGCCGATGGGACAGGCGGCGGTGCGGGCGCTGCTGGAGGAGATCGGGGGCACCCCCGCCCCGCACAGCGAATTCGTCTTCCTGCCCGAGCTGGTGGTGCGCGGCTCCACCGCCTCGGCCCAGCGGAGCGCCCCCGGCGGGGAACCGAACGCGTCTGGTGGGGCCCCCGAGGACGGCCCCACCAGACGGGCCGACACCCCGCCGAAGTCGGGCAGAAGCGACGAAGACCGTACCTCCGGATGATCCGGCAGAGCCAGGTCTGGCAGACTGTTGCCCTATGGGTGACGTGACTGTGAGGACCCTGGAAGGACGGACGGCCACCCCCTCACCCATCGAGGAGGCCGAAGACCGCCCGGCGGTGCGTCATACCCTGCTGGCCCGGCTGCGGACCCCACGCAGACCGCGACTGTGGTTCGAGATCCTGCTCATCGCCGTCAGCTACTGGACGTACTCCCTGATCCGCAACGCGGTGCCGGAGCAGCGCGCGGCCGCGATGCGGAACGCCGACTGGATCTGGGACTGGGAGCACCGGCTCGGTCTGGCCTTCGAGCGCTCCGTCAACCACGCCGCCGACTCGGTCGACTGGCTCATCGTCGGCATGAACTACTACTACGCGACGCTGCACTTCATCGTCACCATCGGCGTCCTGGTGTGGCTCTACCGCTGGCATCCAGGGCGGTATGCGGCGATTCGCCTGATCCTCTTCGCCACCACGGGCGTCGCTCTGCTCGGCTACTACCTCTTCCCGCTCGCCCCTCCGCGTCTGATGACCGGCGGGGATTTCATCGACACGGTCGTGGTGCACCACACCTGGGGCTCGATGGCCTCGGGCAACCTGGCCGACATGTCCAACCAGTACGCGGCGATGCCGTCGATGCACATCGGCTGGTCGCTGTGGTGCGGCGTCACCATCGCCGTGCTGGCCCGCCCGGTGTGGGTGAAGACGCTGGGGCTGCTCTACCCGGTGGCGACGCTCGTCGTCATCGTCGCCACCGCCAACCACTTCTGGCTGGACGCGGTCGGCGGCGCGCTCTGCCTGAGCTTCGGTTTCACGCTGTCGTACGCGTGGTACGGGGCGCTGGCGCACCGACTGCCGAAGCGGGTGGCGGTGGCCGGGCCGGAGCCGACGAGCGAGCCGGAGCCGACGAGGGAGCCGGAGCCGACGAGGGAGCCAGGGGCAGCCGCGGCGGGGCGGCCGACCGCGGTGCGGGAGCGCTCCCACACCGAGCCGGGACGGCCGGCGCCCCAGCCGGTCGACGCCGGGACCGTGCCGTCCCCGCCCGCGGCCCCCGCCCGGGCCGAACGGGTCCAGCCCTGACCCTCGGCGGGTCCTCCGAGCGCGGCTCGGGGTCGGCTCGGGTGCCCGCTCAGGCTCCGTAGAAGAGCCGCTCCACCACCCGGCGCGCGCGCCGGGTGGTGCGGCGGTAGTCGTCCACCATCTCGCCGATGTGCCCCGGTTCGTACCCCAGATAGCGCCCGACCGCGGCCAGCTCGCGCGCTTCGCCGGGGAAGGTGTCGCCGGGGCGGCCGCGCACCAGCATCACCGCGTTGCGCACGCGGGTGGCCAGCAGCCACGCCTCGTCCAGCGTCTGCGCGTCCTCGGTGGTGATCAGCTCGGCCGCCTGCGCGGCGGCCAGCGCCTCGCGGGTGCGGGTGGTGCGCAGGCCGGGCTCGGCCCAGCCGTGCCGCATCTGGAGCAGCTGCACGGTCCACTCGATGTCGCTGAGTCCGCCCCGGCCCAGCTTGGTGTGGGTGGTCGGGTCGGCGCCGCGGGGCAACCGCTCGGACTCCATCCGCGCCTTGAGCCGCCGGATCTCGCGCACCGCGTCCTCGCCGAGGCCCTCGGCCGGGTAGCGCAGCGGGGCGATGAGCTCGATGAAGCGGGCGCCCAGCTCCGGGTCGCCCGACACCGGCTCGGCACGCAGCAGCGCCTGGCTCTCCCAGACCAGCGACCAGCGCCGGTAGTACGCCGCGTACGAGGCCAGCGTCCGCACCAGCGGCCCGGACTTGCCCTCGGGCCGCAGATCGGCGTCGATGAGCAGCGGCGGATCCGCCGTGGGAAGCTGGAGGAGCCGTCGCATCTCGTTGGCGACGGCGAAGGCGGCGCGGGACGCCTCCTGCTCGTCGACGCCCTCGCGCGGCTCGTGGACGAAGAGCACATCGGCGTCCGAGCCGTAGCCCAGCTCGTGTCCGCCGAACCGACCCATTCCGATCACCGCGAAGCGGGTGGGCAGCTCATCGCCCCAGGTGTCCCGCACCGCCGCCCGCAGGGCGCCCGCCAGGGTGGCCGCGTTGATGTCGGTGAGGGCCTCGCCGATCCGGTCGACGGTCGCGCCGAGGTCGTCGTGGTCGGCGGGGGCGGGGGCCGCGCCGACGCCCGGGCCCGCGGGGAGCCCCTGTCCCCGCCCGTTGCGCGGGGCCGTGCCGGAGGCTCCGGATCCGTTGCGCCGCAGGGCCGCCCCGGCGGCCGCCCCCTTGCCGGCGCGGCTCGGGAAGCCGCCCGGGCCGCCGGCGTCGCCGTCGCGTCGCCCGCCGTCGCCCTGGAGGCCGGGGGCGCCCGCCGGAGCGCCACCGTTGCGATAGGCGCCGATGAGGTCGGCGGCGGCGGTGCGGAACAGCTCCCGGCGGCGTACGCCCCGGGCGGCGGCCACGGCCTGTTCGCCGCCGTCCGCACGGCCGACGGCGGCGAGGATCTCCTGCTCCAGTGCGGCGCGGCCGCGCGGCCGCAGCCCTTCCGGATCGCCCAGGATGGCGACCGCCTCGGGGGCGCGCAGCAGCAGGTCGGGGGCGAGCCGCCCGGCGGACAGCACCCGGGCGAGGTTCTCCGCCGCCGCGCCCTCGTCCCGGAGCAGTCGCAGGTACCAGGGCGTCTTGCCCAGCGCGTCGGAGACCTTGCGGAAGTTGAGCAGCCCGGCGTCCGGGTCGGCGGAGTCGGCGAACCAGCCCAGCAGCACCGGCAGCAGGGTGCGCTGGATGGCGGCCTTGCGGGTCACGCCGGAGGCGAGGGCCTCCAGGTGGCGCAGCGCGGCGGCCGGGTCGGCGTAGCCGAGCGCCTCGAGCCGCTGGCCGGCGGCCTTGGTGGAGAGCCGCGCGGCGCCCGGCTCCAGCTGGGCGAAGGCGTCCAGCAGCGGCCGGTAGAAGAGCTTCTCGTGCAGCCGGCGCACCTCGCGAGCGTGCTGCCGCCACTCCTTGCCCAGCTCGGTGACGGGTTCGGTGCGGAAGCCGAGCGAGCGGCCCAGCCGGCGCAGGTCGGCCTCGTACTCGGGGACCAGGTGGGTGCGCCGCAGCTTGTACAGCTGGATGCGGTGCTCCATGGAGCGCAGGAAGCGGTAGGCGTCGTTCAGCGCGGCCGCGTCGGCGCGCCCCACATAGCCACCCGCCGCCAGCGCGGCGAGCGCGCCGAGGGTGGAGCCGCCGCGCAGCGTCGGGTCGGTGCGGCCGTGCACCAGTTGCAGCAGCTGGACGGCGAACTCGACATCGCGCAGCCCGCCCGGGCCCAGCTTCAGCTCGCGGTCGACCTCGGCGACGGGGATGTTCGCCACCACGCGGCGGCGCATCTGCTGGACGTCGGGGACGAAGTTCTCCCGGTCGGCGGCCTGCCAGACCAGCGGTGCCACGGCGTCGACGTACGCCGCGCCCAGGTCGGGGTCGCCGGCCACCGGGCGGGCCTTCAGCAACGCCTGGAACTCCCAGGTCTTGGCCCAGCGTTGGTAGTAGGCGAGATGGCTGGACAGGGTCCGCACCAGCGGGCCGTTGCGGCCCTCCGGGCGGAGGTTGGCGTCCACCGGCCAGATGGTGCCCTCGACGGTGACGTCCGAGCACAGCCGCATCATCCGGGCGGCGAGCCGAGTGGCGGCGCGCAGTGCCGTGGCCTCGTCGACGGCTCCCTCCCCGCCGCCCGCGCCGTCGCCGGGGGCCGGCTCCGCCACGAAGATGACGTCCACGTCGGAGACGTAATTGAGCTCGTGGCCGCCGCACTTGCCCATCCCGATGACGGCCAGCCGACAGGCCGCCGCGTCGTCGGGCGCCTCCTCGGCCGCTATCCGCAGCGCGGCCCGCAGGGTGGCGGTGGCCAGGTCGGCGAGTTCGGCGGCGTTCTGGGCGATGTCGACGGTGCCGCACACATCGCGGGCGGCGATCCCGAGCAACGCCCGCCGGTAGGCGGCGCGCAGCGCGTCGGCCCGCGGTCGCTCCGCACCCGGCCCGCTCCACACCCCCTCCCGCAGCGCCCGCTCGAATTCGGCCGTACCGGGGTTGAGGTCGGCCGACTCGTACGTCGCCAGCGACTGCCAGTCGTGTGGATGCCGCGCGAGGTGGTCGCCGAGCGCCTCCGAGGCGCCCAACACCCCCAACAGCCGGTCCCGTAGCGGCTTGGCGGCGACCAGCGTGCTCAGCAGCGCCTGCCGCGAACCGTCCGCCGCCTCGCCGGTGGCGCCGCCGGCGCCGGCGCCTCCTTCGGGCAGCGCCTCCACCAGCCGCACCAGTCCGCGCAGCGCCAGATCGGGATCGGCCGTCGCGCCGAGCGCGTCGAGCACCACCGGATCGCCCTGTACGCAGGCCAGCGCGGGCAGGTCGAGCAGGCGCTCGGCGGCGGCGGGGTCGGTGAACCCGTACCGCAGGAGCCGCCCGAACCTGCTGTCCCGTCTCCCGTGCAGCACGGCATACCGCCTCTCGACCGCTGCCCTGATCACCGTGGACGTCGTGACCGCGATGGATCCCTCATGACCGTTTCCGCGAGGCGAGCCCAGCCCCCGCCCACCGCCGCGGAAACGCACACCTCCACGCTACGCCGGGGGTCCGCCGCCACCGGCACCGGACCCGCGGCCGCGGAGGAACTAGAGCGCCGGCAGGTTCTTCCGCAGCTCGTACGGGGTCACCTCGGAGCGGTACTCCTCCCACTCCTGCTTCTTGTTGCGCAGGAAGAAGTCGAAGACGTGCTCGCCGAGGGTCTCGGCGACCAGTTCGCTGCGCTCCATCAGGGCGATGGCCTCGCCGAGGTTCTGCGGGAGCGGCTCGATGCCCATGGAGCGGCGCTCGGCGTCGGAGAGCGCCCAGACGTCGTCATCGGCGCCGGCGGGGAGCTCGTAGCCCTCCTCGATGCCCTTGAGGCCCGCCGCGAGGAGCACGGCGTAGGCGAGGTAGGGGTTGGCGCCGGAGTCGAGGGAGCGGACCTCCACCCGGGTGGAGCCGGTCTTGCCGGGCTTGTAGAGCGGCACCCGGACCAGCGCGGAGCGGTTGTTGTGGCCCCAGCAGATGTACGAGGGGGCCTCGCCGCCGGCGCCCGCGGTACGGCCCTGGGCGATGCCCCAGATCCGCTTGTAGGAGTTGACCCACTGGTTGGTGACGGCCGAGACCTCGGAGGCGTGCCGCAGCAGGCCGGCGATGAAGGAGCGGCCGACCTTGGAGAGCTGGAACTCGGCGCCGGACTCGTAGAAGGCGTTGCGGTCCCCCTCGAACAGGGAGAGGTGGGTGTGCATGCCGGAGCCGGGGTACTCGGAGAACGGCTTGGGCATGAAGGTGGCCTGGACCCCCTGCTCCAGCGCGACCTGCTTCATCACCACCCGGAAGGTCATGATGTTGTCGGCCGTGGAGAGCGCGTCGGCGTAGCGAAGGTCGATCTCCTGCTGGCCCGGGGCGCCCTCGTGGTGCGAGAACTCCACCGAGATGCCCATGGATTCGAGCATGGTGATCGCCTGGCGGCGGAAGTCCATGCCGACGTTCTGCGGGGTGTGGTCGAAGTAGCCGGAGGAGTCGGCCGGGATCGGCCGGGTGCCGTCCACCGGCTTGTCCTTGAGCAGGAAGAACTCGATCTCGGGGTGGGTGTAGAAGGTGAACCCGAGGTCGGAGGTCTTGGCCAGGATCCGCTTGAGCACATAGCGCGGATCGGCGTACGAGGGGGAGCCGTCCGGCATCAGGATGTCGCAGAACATACGGGCGGTTCCGGGGGCTTCGGCGCGCCACGGCAGGATCTGGAAGGTGCTGGGATCCGGCTTGGCGATCATGTCGGATTCATACACCCGCGCGAATCCCTCGATCGCGGACCCGTCGAACCCGATGCCCTCGTCAAAGGCCTGCTCCAGCTCGGCGGGGGCCACCGCGACGGACTTCAGGAAGCCGAGGACGTCGGCGAACCACAGCCGCACGAACCGGATGTCGCGCTCTTCGAGCGTACGGAGCACGAACTCCTGCTGCTTATCCATGGTCCCCTATCCTTGCAGGTCAGACAGCTCTTTCGGTGGGCGCGAGGGCGCCGCCGGGCCCCCAGTATCACGCGACGCGGTTTCGGATGCGTTTCGTGCCAACTCTTTACCTGCCCCCGTGATGTAAGCATCGTACGTTCGCACGGAGCGGAGCGATCCGGCCAGCGCGGCGGCAATACCCCGTCGGGGTACTCTTTCGCGGAGGGAAGCCGGAAGGGCAGCCGGGAGGGAGACCGATGCCGCGCGCACCGCAGTCGCCGACCGCCGCCTGGGGCGGCCGTCTGGTGCTGCTCGCCGCGCTGCTCTTCGGCATCGTCACCATGCACACGCTCGGGCACCCGACGGGGCACGGCAGCGGCGGGCGGGACGGCTCCCACACGGCCGCCGCGCACCATGGAGACCGCGCCGTGAATGTGAGGACGGCCGGGGAGGACGTCGGTCGGACGGCTGGGGTGGCCGCCGCCGCGGACGACCCGCACGCCCAGCATCCCCCGCACCTCCGGGCCGCCGCGCATCCGCCGCATGCCCAGCACCCCGCGCACGCCGCGCATGGCTCGCACGCCGCGCAGGGCTCGGGTGGCTCGGATGGCTCGCTCGCCGTGGATTCCGCGGGCGCCTCATACGATCCCAGCGCCTCCGTCGACGGGCCCGGGCTCGGCGGTCTCCACCCCCTCTCGGTCTGTCTGGCGGTGCTCGTCACCTGGTCGGCGGCGCTGCTCGCGGTGCGTCTGCTGCGGCTCGCCCGGCGGCTCGCCGTCACCGCGCCCGGCGCCCTCCGGGCCTCCCTGCCCCACGCCCTGTGGCCCCCGCCGCCGCGCGGAACGAGACTCACCCAGCTGTCGGTGCTGCGCGTATAGGAGCGCGGACGCCTCCGCTCTGCCTGCTCAGACCACCGACAAGACCTGAGGTATGTCCGTGACGCACATCCACTCCCGCCGTGCCGTGCTCGGCGCGGGAATCAGCCTCGCCGGCGGCGGCCTGCTCGCCGCCTGCTCCTCCGGCCGTGACGACGAGTCCGCGGGCGGCCACCCGGCGGGCCACCGGTCCGGCTCCGACGACGGATCGGCCGGCGAGGGCCCGGCCGACCAGAAGATCGCTCTGACCGCCGCCGCCACCCGGCTCGACCTGGGCGCCGACCGTACCGTCCGGTCCTGGGCCTACGGCGACGACCTGCCCGGCAGGGAGATCCGCGCCACCGCCGGAGACACCCTGGCGGTCACCCTGGCCAACCACCTCCCCCAGGCCACCTCGCTGCACTGGCACGGGATCGCCCTGCGGAACGCCATGGACGGGGTTCCCGGGCTCACCCAGCGGGCCGTCAAGCCGGGCGCCTCCTTCACCTACCGCTTCGCGGTCCCGGACCCCGGCACCTACTGGTTCCACCCGCACTCGGGCACCCAGCAGGACCGGGGCCTGTACGCCCCGCTCATCGTCGAGGACCCGAAGGAGCCGCTCGCCTACGACAAGGAGTGGGTGGTCGTGCTGGACGACTGGGTCGACGGGGTGGACGGCAGCACCCCCGACGCGGTCCTGGCCGAACTGAGCAAGGGCATGGGCTCGGGCTCCGACGAGGGCATGGACCACGGCGGAGGCCACGGCGGGCACGGAGGAGGGCACGGCGGGCACGACATGAGCGGCATGGCCGCGCCGGCCGCAAAGGCCACCCCGCGCCGGAGCCCGGACCCCACCGGCCCGTCCCGGATGCTGATGGGCGCCACCAGCGAGCTCCTCGGCGGCGACGCGGGCGACGTGGCCTATCCGTACTACCTGGTCAACGGGCGCTCGGCGGAGGATCCGCAGACCTTCCGGGCCAAGCCGGGCGACCGGATCCGAATCCGGTTCATCAACGCCGGCGGGGACACCGCCTTCCGGGTCGCGCTCGGCGGCCACTCCATGACGGTCACCCACACCGACGGCTTCCCGGTCACCCACGCGCGCACCGACGCGCTGCTGCTGGGCATGGGCGAGCGGTACGACGTCCTGGTCACGGCCGGGGACGGGGTGTTCCCGCTGACCGCGGTCGCCGAGGGCAAGCGGCGGGCGGCGCGGGCGCTGCTGCGCACCGGCGGCGGCGCGGCGCCGGCGCCCTCCGCCCGCCCGAAGGAGCTGGACGGCACGGTGCTCACCGCCGGTCGACTCAAGGCCGCGGAGGGGGTGCGGCTGACGCGGCGCGAGCCGGACCGGACGCTCACGCTGCGGCTGAGCGGCTCCATGGCGGCGTACGACTGGGCGATCAACGGCAAGCGGTACGACCCGGCCGAGCGCCTCCCGGTCCGTTCGGGTGAACGGGTGCGGCTGTCGTTCGTCAACGGCACCGGGATGTGGCACCCGATGCACCTGCACGGGCACACCTTCGCGCTGCCGCGGGGCGGCCCCCGCAAGGACACCGCGATCGTGCGGCCCGGCGAGACGCTCGACGTGGACTTCGACGCGGACAACCCGGGGCTGTGGATGATCCACTGCCACAACGTCTACCACGCGGAGGCGGGGATGATGACGGTGCTCGGCTACCGCGACTGAGCGCTCCGCGGGAAGTGTCGCGACGGGCCGTCGTTCGCCTGCGGCCCGTCGCGGCTGGTCGCGCCCACGCGGCGGAGCCGCGCATGTCACAGCCCCGCGCCCCTTCAGGGCGCTCCCGAACCGCGGCCGAATGCACCAGATCCGCTGAGGCCCCGACCCGACGGGCGGTCCGGTCGACCGTCCGCAGGGCGACCGCCGGCTGTCCGACGGTCGGGCGCCCGACCGTCCGGCAGGGCGTCCGACGGGTGATCCGGCCGCTGTCCGGCGGGCGCGGGATGGCCTCGCGCGGGGTGTGGCGCGCCCCACGCGAGGCCATCGCGTCAGATAGACGATTAATCCCGGTCGGGCCGCTTACACTGGCACCGTGCCTCAACTTCGCCTCGCTCTGAACCAGATCGACTCGGCCGTCGGCGACCTGGCCGGCAACGCCGAGACGATCGTCCACTGGACCCGGCACTCCGCCGAGCAGGGCGCCCACCTGGTGGCCTTCCCCGAGATGGCGCTGACCGGCTACCCCGTCGAGGACCTGGCCCTGCGGCCGTCCTTCGTCGAGGCGTCCCGCGCCGGGCTGCGCGCGCTCGCCGCCCGGCTGGAGCGCGAGGGCCTGGGTGAGCTGCCGGTCGTCGTCGGCTATCTGGACCGCGGCGAGCAGGCCGCGCCGCGCTACGGCCAGCCGGCCGGCGCCCCGCAGAACGCGGCGGCGGTGCTGCACCGGGGCGAGATCGCCCTCACCTTCGCCAAGCACCACCTGCCCAACTACGGCGTCTTCGACGAGTTCCGCTACTTCGTGCCCGGCGACACGCTGCCCGTCGTCCGCGTCCACGGGGTCGACGTCGCGCTCGCCATCTGCGAGGACCTGTGGCAGGACGGCGGCCGGGTGCCGGCCACCCGCTCCGCCGGCGCCGGGCTGCTGCTCTCCATCAACGCATCCCCGTACGAGCGCGAGAAGGACGACACCCGGCTGGACCTGGTCCGCAAGCGGGCCCAGGAGGCCGGCTGCACCACCGCCTATCTGGCGATGATCGGCGGCCAGGACGAGCTGGTCTTCGACGGCGACTCGATCGTCGTGGACCGTGACGGCGAAGTGATCGCCCGCGCCCCGCAGTTCGCCGAGGGCTGCGTGCTGCTGGACCTGGACCTCCCGGCGGCGGGCCCGGTGCCCGAGGGCGTGGTCGACGACGGGCTGCGCATCGAGCACGTCACCCTCTCCGCCGATCCGCTCCCCTCCTACCAGCCCGAGCTCTCCGGCGGCCAGGCCCCCCGCCTCGGCGACGAGGAGGAGGTCTACACGGCGCTGGTGGTGGGCCTGCGCGCGTACGCCGCCAAGAACGGCTTCCGCAGCGTGCTCATCGGCCTGTCCGGCGGCATCGACTCCGCGCTGGTCGCCGCCATCGCCTGCGACGCGCTGGGCGCGCACAACGTGTACGGCGTCTCGATGCCCTCCCGCTACTCCTCCGAGCACTCCAAGGCGGACGCGGCCGAGCTGGCCCGCCGGACCGGGCTGAACTTCCGTACCGTCCCCATCGCCCCGATGTACGACGCGTACATGGGATCGCTGGGCCTCACCGGCCTCGCCGAGGAGAACCTCCAGGCGCGGCTGCGCGGCACCCTGCTGATGGCCGTCTCCAACCAGGAGGGGCACATCGTGCTCGCGCCGGGCAACAAGTCCGAGCTGGCGTGCGGCTATTCGACGCTCTACGGCGACTCGGTGGGCGCGTACGGCCCGATCAAGGACGTCTACAAGACCTGGATCTTCCGCCTCGCCCGCTGGCGCAACCGCGCCGCCGAGGAGCGCGGCCAGACCCCGCCCATCCCGGAGAACTCCATCACCAAGCCGCCCAGCGCCGAGCTGCGACCGGACCAGGTGGACACCGACTCGCTCCCCGACTACGAGGTCCTCGACCGGATCCTGGAGCTCTACGTCGACCAGGATCGGAGCCGCGCGGAGGTCGTGGCGGCGGGCTTCGACGACGAGCTGGTGGCACGGGTGCTGCGGCTGGTGGACACCGCCGAGTACAAGCGCCGCCAGTACCCGCCGGGCACCAAGATCTCCGCGAAGGGCTTCGGCAAGGACCGGCGACTGCCCATCACCAACCGCTGGCGCGAGCACACCTGAGGGCCCCCGGCGGCGTAGACGCCGACGGCCCGTCGACCGGAGCGGGCGACGGGCCGTCGCCGTGCGGGAGGTGTGCGCGGGGCGCGCCGCCCCGCGTCCGCCGCGCGCTACCGGGAGCCGTCGGCCCCGGCCCGCGCCGTCGACGCCCCCGCGGCCACGGCCCCGTGGTCGGGCCCGGCGTCGGACGTGTGGTCGACCCCCTGGCCGACCGCCACCACCCGGGAGCCGTCCCCGGGCGCGCCACGGTCCAGGAGGCCGGCGGTCACCGCGATGGCCAGGCCGGTCAGGGCGAGGGCGGCGCCGACCAGGGTGGGCGAGGTCCAGCCCCAGCCCGCGGCGATCGCGACGCCGCCGAGCCAGGCGCCGCCCGCGTTGGCCAGGTTGAAGGCGGAGTGGTTGGAGGCGGCGGCCAGGGTGGGGGCGTGCCGGGCCTTGTTCATGACCAGCATCTGGAGCGGGGTGGTGGTCATGAAGCCGACCGCGCCCAGTACCACCACGGTGGCCAGGGCCGCCCACTTCACCTGGACCGTGAAGTGGAACGCGACCAGCACCACGGCGAGCGCCGTCAGCGAGCCGTAGAGGGTGGGGCGCAGCGCGCGGTCGGTGAGCGGGCCGGCGACCAGGGCGCCGAGCGTCATGCCGGTGCCGAACAGCGCCAGCACCACCGTCACGGACGACTCCGCGAAGCCGGTGACCTCGGTCATCATCGAGGCGAGGTAGCTGTAGACGGCGAAGACGCCCGCGAAGCCGAAGACCGCGGTCAGCAGGCCCAGCAGCACCTGACGGTCGCGGAGCGCGCGCAGTTCCCGCCCCAGGCCCGCCTGGGCGTCCGGCGCCATCTGCGGGACCAGCGCGGCCAGCGCGGCCATGGCGAGCACGCCGATCGCGGTGACGACCAGGAAGGTGGCGCGCCAGCCGAGCTGTTGGCCGAGCAGGGTGCCGAACGGGACGCCGACGATGTTGGCGACGGTCAGCCCCAGGAACATGGTGGCCACCGCCCGCGCCTGCCGTCCCTCGGCCACCAGTCGGGCCGCGACCACCGAGCCGACGCCGAAGAAGGCGCCGTGCGGCAGCCCGGCCAGTACCCGTCCGGCCAGCAGCAGGCCGAAGTTCGGCGCCACCGCCGAGGCCAGGTTGCCGACCGTGAAGAGCGCCATGAGCCAGATCAGCATGGCCTTGCGCGGGACGCGGGAGCCGAGCGCGGTCAACAGGGGGGCGCCGACGACGACGCCGATGGCGTAGCCGGAGACGAGGTACCCGGCCGTGGGCACGGAGGTGCCCAGATCGTCCGCGACGTTGGGCAGCAGACCCATCATCACGAATTCGGTGGTGCCGATGCCGAATGCCGCCACGGCCAGGGCGAGCAGGGCGAGGGGCATGAGAGACCTTTCGCGGGAGAGGTGGCGAGGAATATGTTCAGTGACTGAACAAATGCTCTCATGCTTCCGGGGCTCAGAGAGAATCCCCAGGTGAACGCGGCGTTACGAGTGCCTGAGGCACGCCGCGGGGCGCTGCCGGGCGGCATGGCGGAGGCAGGGGCGGCGGCGGTCCGGACGGCGGCGGTCCGGACGGCAGCACCCCCGAGGGCGGCGGTCCGGACGACGGCTCCCCGGACGACGGCGGTCCCCGGACCGGTGGAGCGCCACCACGTCCGGGGACCGACCTCGGCGGCCCGCCGCCGTCAGAGCTTCACCGACGCCGCGACCGGCAGGTGGTCGCTGTTCGTCCGCGGCAGCGTCCACGCCGAGACCGGGTCCATGCCGCGCACCATGATCTGGTCGATCCGGGCCATCGGGAACGAGGCCGGCCAGCTGAAGCCGAAGCCGTCGCCCGCCGCGCCCTGCGCCGAGCGCAGCTGCGAGGTGACCGGGGCCAGCGCCCGGTCGTTCATGGTGCCGTTCAGGTCGCCGAGCAGGATCACCTTGTCCACCCGCTCCGCGGCGATGGCCTCGCCCAGCGCCTCCGCGCTGTCGTCCCGCTGCCCGGCGGTGAAGCCCGCGTTGAACTTCACCCGCACCGACGGCAGGTGCGCGACGTAGACGGCCACGTCCCCGCGCGGGGTGGCGACGGTGGAGCGCAGCGCACGGGTCCAGCCCATCTTGATGTCCACCGGCTCGCTGTCGCGCAGCGGGTACTTGCTCCACAGCCCCACCGTGCCCTTGACGGTGTGGTACTTGTACGTGTCCCGCAGCGCCTGCTCGTACGTCGGCACCGCCGAGCCGCGCAGCTCCTCCAGCGCCACCACGTCCGCCCCGGACGCCGCGACCTCGCGCGCGGTGGTGGCGGGGTCGGGGTTGTCCGCGTTGACGTTGTGGGTGACGACGGTGAGGTCGCCACCGGCCCGCGACTTGTCGGCGAACATCAGCCCGCCGAAGAGGTTGAGCCAGACGACGGCCGGCAGCAGCAGCGCGATCAGGGCGGTCGCGGAGCGCCGCACCAGGGCGATCACCAGCAGCAGCGGAACGAACAGCCCCAGCCACGGCAGGAAGGTCTCCAGCAGACTGCCCAGGTTCCCCACATCGTTGGGGATCTGCGCGTGGAAGATCATCACCAGCGCCAGCACGGCCGCGCAGCCGGCCGGCACCGTGCCCCGGCGCCAGGTGCCGGGGTCGCGCCGCCACCGGTCGAGATGGTCGAGCAGGCGCCGGACCCGGGAGCCGGTCTGCTCGGGGATGTCCCCGCGTCGTCCCGTCTCCTGCGTGTCTGCCTGCGCCATTCGCTGTGTCCTCACTGCCTCTCGTCTCCGCGCGCCCCACCCGGCCGGAACCCAGGCATGACCATAGGCGATGACCAGGGCGTTTTCGGCGTGCGGTGCCCCGTACGGGGGCCGCGTCCGATGCCGCCGACGACGGCGGGCGCCTCATGGGGGAGGACGTGCGACCGCGGGAGACGGGTTCCGAACAGCGCGACGGACGGGGCCCCTGTGACACAACCGGCACATATCCGTCGATCTGGATCTCGCCTCCGGAATTCCTCCGAACGGCCCAGCGTGCGCGGCTCGCGCCCGGTCCGCCGCCCCCGCTCAGCGACGTTCGTCGCGTGGCCGGACGCCCTCCAGCACCGTGTCGACGATCCGCTCGGCCAGCCCCTCCGGCAGCGCCTGCCACTCGTACAGCATCGAGCGGGACAGCATCGGGCCGGTGAACAGGTCGGCGAGCAGCTCCAGGTCCTCGTCGGCGCGCAGCTCCCCGCGGGCCACGCCCCGCCGCAACACCGCCAGCAGCGTCTCCCGGCGGACGGCTATCACCGTCTCGTGGTACTGCCGCCACAGCCCGGGATGGGCCCGCACCTGGCCCACGACGGCACGCAGCAGCGCGGAGTGACGCCTGGCCAGCCCCCGACGGCGGATGAACTCCAGCAGGGTGACCAGGTCGTCCCGGACCGAGTCCCCCATCGGCTTCGGGTACGGCTCGTCGAGGGAGCGCATGACGTCCAGCATCAGCGCCTCCTTGCCCCGCCAGCGGCGGTACACGGTGGCCTTGCCGACGCCCGCCTCGCGGGCTATCCGCTCCATCGACAGCTGATCGAGGGTGACGCCGTCCTCCAGCAGCCGCAGCACGGTCTCGATCACGGCGGTGTCGACCGCGGCGCTGCGCGGCCGGCCGGGCGGGCGCGGGACCGATGCCGGGACCGGCCCGCGCGCCTCGCTGGCTTCCGCCCCGTTCACCGGTCCACCCCCGTCGACGTCCGCTCGGGCTCGGGCCCGCCGTCGCGGCCCGGTCCGGCCGCCGACTCCCGCCCGGACACCGCCGTTTCGGACACCACCGGCCCGGTCTCCGCGGCCCGGCCGGCCGGCGCCACCCGCTCCCGCTCCCACACCTGCTCCTGCTCCTGCTCCTGCTCCTGCTCCTGGTCCCGGGACCGGTCCCGGTCGAGCTCCGGCCGCGGCGTGGTCTCCGCTCCCGGCGGAACCTCCTGCCGCCCCGGCAGGAAGAACCACACCACCAGCGCGCCGATCAGCGCGATGACCGTCGCGCTGAGCGCGGTGGTGTGCATGGCGTGCAGGAACGCCTCCTTGGCCGGGTCGGTCAGCGCCCGTCCCGCCGGCCCGAGGTCCTCGGCCACGGCCAGGGTGGCCTCGATGGACTCCCCGGCCGCGTGCCGTTCGGCGACGGTGAGGCCGGGGAAGGCGGCCAGCTCGCCCTCGATCCGCGTGCGGTAGACGGTCGACAGCAGCGAACCGAGCACCGCGACCCCGAGCGCGCCGCCGACCTGGCGGAACGTGTTGTTGATCGCCGAGCCGGAACCGGCCTTCTCGCGCGGGAGCGCCTGCATGATCGACACCGTGACGGGCGGCATGGTGTGCGCCATCCCGCAGCCCTGCGCGAAGAACAGCGCCTCCAGCACCCAGAGCGGGGTGTCCTGGTCCAGCAGCAGGAAGCCGGCGAGGGTCCCGGCCACCATGAGCATGCCGCCGGCGCACACCACCCGGGCTCCGTACCGCTCCACCATCAGGGGGGCGCGGGGCGCGAAGACCAACTGCGCCACCGCGATCGGCATCAGCAGCAGACCGGCCTGGAAGGCGGTGAAGCCGCGCACGCTCTGGGTGTAGAAGACCATGAAGAAGGTGACGCCCAGCAGCGCGAAGAAGACCAGCGCGATGGCGGTGACGGCGGCGGTGAAGGAGGGCTTGCGGAAGTAGCGGACGTCCATCGCCGGGTGGTCGCCGCGCCGCTCGTGCAGCACGAACAGGGCCAGCACGGCGAGCCCGCCGCCACCCGTGAGCAGTACCTCGGGGTGGGTGAAGTCCGCGAGCTGGCCGCCCTTGATGATCCCGTAGACCAGCAGCACCAACCCGACCACGGACAGCAGCACGCCCACCGGGTCCAGCCGGCCGGGGTCCGGGTCCCGGGTCTCGGGCACGATCAGCACCATGGCGACGAAGCCCGCCAGCACGATGGGCACGTTGACCAGGAAGACCGAGCCCCACCAGAAGTACTCCAGCAGCACCCCGCCGGTGACCGGGCCGATGGCGATGGCCACGCCGACGGCGGAGACCCAGATCCCCATGGCCCGGGGCTGCTCCTCGCGCTCGAAGACGTTGGCCAGCATGGCGAGGGTGGCGGGCAGGACGCCGGCCGCGCCCAGGCCCATCAGGGCGCGGAAGGCGATCAGCTCCCCCGGCGAGCCGGAGAACGCGGCGAGCAGCGAGCCCAGGCCGAACACCGCCATGCCCGCCAGCAGCACCTTCTTGCGGCCGTACCGGTCGCCGAGCACGCCCGCGGTGAACAGCAGGCCCGCGAAGACCAGCGTGTAGGCGTTGATCGCCCACTCCAGCTGGCTCTGGGTGGCGCCGAGCCCCTCGGGCGCCGGCGAGGCGATCGTCTTCATCGCGACGCTCAGTATCGAGTTGTCGATCACCACGACCACGACGCTGCACATCAGCACGGTCAGGATCGCCCAGCGCCGGCGGTGCACGGCCTCGGGAACGCCGGAGTCGGCGCCCGGATCGGGCTCGGGCCTGGGTTCGGGATCCAGGTCGGAGGGGGTCGCCATACGGTTTACGGTAACCCCATTCCGATACGGATCCGTCTCGTATCGACGGCCCGGCGCCGCGCAACCCGAAGACTTCGCCGGCCGGGGCCCTGCGAGCGACCTCACCGACCGGCCGCGCCTCGCTCACACTTTCGCGTCACGGGCGGCGCGTGCCAGCATGGGGGGTGGTCCGGAGACACCGTGAGGGTGCTTCGAGATGACACAAGGAGCCGTTGCAATGACGCACGTCAGCCCTGCCCTTTCGGCTGCGCGGAAACAGCCCGACAGCAGCAGCAAGGCGCTGTACGGGGGGACGAGTTCCCGGCGCATCACCGTCCGCGACATCGCCGCGGCCAAGCAGCGCGGCGAGAAGTGGCCCATGCTGACCGCCTACGACGCCATGACCGCCTCCGTCTTCGACGAGGCCGGCATCCCGGTGCTGCTGGTCGGCGACTCGATGGGCAACTGCCACCTCGGCTACGAGTCCACCGTGCCCGTCACGATGGACGAGATCACCATGCTGTCCGCCGCCGTGGTGCGCGGCACCAAGCGCGCCATGGTCGTCGGCGACCTGCCCTTCGGCTCGTACCAGGAGGGCCCCGTCCAGGCGCTGCGCAGCGCCACCCGGCTGGTGAAGGACGCCGGCGTGGGCGCGGTGAAGCTGGAGGGCGGCGAGCGCTCGGCGCACCAGATCGAGCTGCTCGTCCAGTCCGGCATCCCGGTCATGGCGCACGTCGGCCTCACCCCGCAGTCCGTCAACGCCTACGGCGGCTACCCGGTGCAGGGGCGCGGCGAGGAGGCCGCCCAGCAGCTGCTCCGGGACGCCAAGGCGGTGCAGGACGCGGGCGCCTTCGCGGTCGTGCTGGAGCTGGTGCCGGCCGAGCTGGCCGCCGAGGTGACCCGCTCGCTGCACATCCCGACCGTCGGCATCGGCGCCGGGTCGGAGTGCGACGCGCAGGTGCTGGTGTGGACGGACATGGCCGGCATGACGGGCGGCCGGGTGCCGCGCTTCGTCAAGCAGTACGCCGAGCTCCGGCAGACCCTGGGCGACGCCGCCCGGGCCTTCGGGGAGGACGTCGTCGGCGGCGCCTACCCGGCGGAGGAGCACTCCTTCCACTAGCCGAACCCGGCACCCGGCGCCACCACCGCCGCCCGCCGCCGGCGGCGGGCCGGGTGCCCACGGTCCCGGCGTCGCGCGCCCGATGAGGCCGCGCGACGCCGGGATCACGCGTCGGGCCGGAGTCCGCGGGGCGCCGCACCGGTGCGCGGCCCCTTGGCGCGGCCCGCCCGGACAGCGGTGCGCGGAGCCGGCCCGACGCCTCGACAGCCCGCCGACATCCCCCGTCGGCGGGCTGTCTGTCGCTTGTCGGTGATCTGTCGGTGACGGCTGGGACCGTGGTGGACATGAAGCGAACGGAAATGAACCTGGGCGGGCGCAACGCCGTCGAGGTACGGGGGCTGGTCAAGCACTTCGGTGCCACCAGGGCTGTGGACGGCGTGGACCTGGACGTGCGGGAAGGCACCGTCCTCGGCGTCCTCGGCCCGAACGGCGCCGGAAAGACCACGCTCGTCCGCTGCCTGTCGACGCTCCTGAAGCCCGACGCCGGTACCGCGATCGTGGCCGGCTTCGACGTCGTGCGCCAGCCGCGGGCGCTGCGCCGCACCATCGGCCTGACCGGGCAGTACGCCTCGGTCGACGAGAAGCTCTCCGGCTGGGAGAACCTCTACATGATCGGGCGGCTGCTCGACCTGTCCCGCAAGGAGGCGCGGCGCCGCTCCGACGCGCTGCTGGAGCGGTTCTCGCTCACCGAGGCCGCCAAGCGCGCCGCCCACACCTACTCCGGCGGCATGCGCCGCCGGCTCGACCTGGCCGCCTCCATGATCGGCCACCCCTCCGTGCTCTATCTGGACGAGCCGACCACCGGCCTGGACCCGCGCACCCGCAACGAGGTGTGGGACGAGATCAGGCATCTGGTCGCCGAGGGCTCCACGGTGCTGCTCACCACGCAGTACATGGAGGAGGCCGAGCAGTTGGCCAGCGAGCTGACCGTGATCGACCGCGGCAAGGTCATCGCCGAGGGCCGGATCCACGAGCTCAAGGCCAAGGTCGGCGGCCGCACCCTGCAGATCCGCCCCGCCGACCCGGGCGAGCTGAACCGGATGGTCGGCGCCCTGGCCCAGTCCGGGCTCGACGGCCTCGCCGGCGCCACCCCCGACCACGAGGAGGGGCTGGTCAACGTGCCCATCGTCAGCGACGAGCAGCTGACCGCCGTGGTCGGACTGCTCGGCGAGCGCGGCTTCACCATCGCCGGCATCGACACCCATCTGCCCAGCCTGGACGAGGTGTTCCTGGCCCTGACCGGCCAGAAGACCTCCACGCCGCAGGACGCGGCGACGGACACCGAGGAGGTCGCCGCATGAGCACCGTCACCACCACCAAGGGAGACGCCGCCGGGACGGCCCGGACCCCCGGGGCCACGGGGGCCCCGGGATCCGCCGCGGCCCGCGCGGGGCGCGCGGGGCGCGCGCCGACCGACGAGGGCCGGATCGGGCCGCGCGCCAATCTGCGACACATCAGCGCCCTGGTGCGGCGCAACGCGCTGAAGATCAAGCAGGATCCGGAGTCGATGTTCGACGCGGTCCTGATGCCGCTCATCTTCACGCTGTTGTTCGTCTACGTCTTCGGCGGCGCGGTCGCCGCGGGCGACCGGGCCGCGTACATCGACTACTTCATCCCCGGCATGATGGCCATGGGCGGTCTGCAGATCGCCATGGGCGTCGGCAGCGGCGTCCACGAGGACTTCAACACCGGTGTGATGGACCGTTTCCGGACCATGCCCATCGCCCGCTCCTCGGTGCTGATCGCCAAGCTCATCGTGGAGACCGGCCGGATGCTGGTGTCGACCCTCATCCTGCTCGCCCTCGGCTTCGCCATCGGGTTCGATCTCAAGACCGGCCCGCTGGAGCTGCTCGCCGCGGTCGCGCTGGCGCTGTTCTTCGGCTCCTCGCTGACCTGGATATTCATGCTGCTGGGCATGTCGCTGAAGAGCGCCCAGGCCGTGCAGGGAATGGGGTTCCTGGTGCTGATGCCGCTGCAGTTCGGCTCCTCCATCTTCGCCAACCCCGGGACCATGCCGGGCTGGCTGGAGAGCTTCACCAAGTACAACCCGCTGTCGCAGCTGGCCGACGGGGCGCGGGCGTTGACCCAGGGCGAGGGCGCGGTGGCGCACCCGGTGCTGATGACCCTGCTGTGGGCCGTCGGCATCACCGCCGTGACGGCACCGCTGGCGGTGCGGAAGTTCCGCGACAAGCAGTGACGAGGCACGGCGCGACGGGTCGAGGTCAGACCAGGGCGGCCGCGTCGTGCAGCGACAGCGCACCGCCCGCGGCGTGGGCGCGCTCGTAGGCGAGGTCGCCGAGCGCGCCCCGCGCCGCCCGCTCCGCCGCGGTCCGGTTGCCCCGCTCGATCGCGGGAAGCCACTTCACGGGGGGCCGCAGGGCGTCATAGGCGCCGATCAGCCGAGCCGCGCGGTCGGCCTCGGCGTCCGCGTCGAGGTCGACGAGGGCGCGGGCGGCGGTCAGCAGCAGGTTGATCGGGAGGTGGGGGGCGACCATCTCGGTGACGGGGTCCAGGGTTCGGGCGAGCGCGCCGCGCACCTTGGGCAGTGCCTCGTCGGGCCTGCCGTCGAGCACGTCCAGCCAGCCGAGCAGCCCCTCCACCAGGCCCTGGAAGAGGCCGACGGAGCGGTTGGCGAACTCGTCCAGCACGTGCAGCAGGGCGCGCGCCTCCTCGGTGCGGCCGGTGCCGGCGCAGCGCAGGGCGAGTTGCAGCCGGGCGTAGACGAGCGCCTCGGTGTCCGTGTGGTGATCGGCGGCGAGCACGGCGCGCAGCGCCCGCTCCCCCTCGGCGGCCGCGGCCTCGCCGCCGGCCTCGATCTGCGCCCCCGCCAGCCGGGCCCGCAACAGGTCGACTTGGGCCAGGGCGCCGAGCTCCTCGGCGTAACGGATCGCCGCCCGGTAGTCGTCCGCGGCGCGCTCGTACTCGCCGCGCTGTTCGAGCGCCTCGCCGCGTCCGGACAGTGCCTCGGCCGCGCCCCAGGCGTCGCCAGCCCGGATGAACAGCTCCAGGCTCTCGTCGGAGTCGTCGTCCGCCGACCGGCCGTGCCGCTGCCGCCACTGGACGATCTTGGCGCGCAGATGCAGGGTGAAGGCGAGCTCCCAGACGAGTCCCAGCTCCCGGCAGGTGCGCACCGCCCCGTCGATCGCCGCGTACAGCTTCGCCACATCGCCGGCGAGGATCAGCGCGTAGAACCACATCACGCCCGGTATTCGGCAGGTCTGCGGCAGGCCGGGGCGGTACGCCGTCACGATGCCGGCCAGCCGGCGCTGCGCCTCGGCTCCCGCCAGCAGGTGGACGTCACCGTCGAGGTTGGCCAGCTCGATCAGCCGCGCCCCGCGCCGCGCCTCCTCCAGCAGTTCGGGCGGCATGGGCGGGGGCGCGTCGGTGGGCCGCGTCAGCAGCGGCGGTGCGGGCGCGACGGGCGGGGCGTAGGGGTCGGGGCCGAGCCGGGCGGCGGCCGCGGACCAGTGCCGGGCGTCGCCGGAGTGGCCGCGCAACTGCCAGAACCAGCCCAGCGACAGCACCAGGCAGAGCGCCTCCTGTTCGTCGTCGGCGGCCACGGCGCGGCGCAGCGCGGTGCGCAGGTTGTCATGCTCCCGCTCCAGCCGGTCCAGCCAGCCGCGCTGGCCGTGGCCGCGCAGCAAGGGGTCGGCGGTGCGGGCGAGTTCGCGGTAGGTCACCAGGTGTCGGCGCTCCACGACGCCTCGCTCCCCCACCTCCGCCAACCGCTCCGCCGCGTACTCGGCGACCGTCTCCAACATCCGATACCGCATGGTGTCGCCGCCCGCGCCGGGCCCGCCGAGGTCGGGCGCGGCGACCACGAGCGACTTGTCGACCAGCGAGCCGAGCAGCGCGGCGACGTCGCGGGGGTCGACAAGCGGGGCGGCGAACGGCACGACGCCGGACGGACGAGTGCCGGTCGGACCGGCGCCCATGAGCCCGGCACCGGACGGCCCGGCGTCCATCGGCCCGGCACCGGACGGCGCAGCCCCCATCGGCGCGGCACCGGACGGACGAGTGCCGGTCGGACCGGCACCCACCGGCACGGCACCCATCGGCGCGGCGCCCACCGGACCAGCATCCGACGGCGAGGCACCCATCAGACCAGCACCCATCGGACCGGCATCGGACGCTCCCGTCGGGGCGTTCGTGTCACCCGTGCCGGGGGTGCCCGCGCCGGCGGTGCCCGCGTCGGGTACGTCCGCGGCGGGGCCGCCGGCGGACCCCGCGCCCGGGAAGTGGCCACCGTCCGGCAACGTCCCGGGCCCCGGTACCGCGCCGTTGGCGCCCTCCCGGAGCTCGGCGGGCCGGGCGGCCGCCCCGCCGACCGGCCACGTGGACTCCGCGCGGCGGGCCGGCGGCGCACCGCCCGGGGTCCCGGCCCCGGGGTCGGCGGCGGGCGGCGGGTCGGCGCAGACCGCTTCGGCCGCCGCCAGGTCGCAGCCGCCCGCGAAGACCGACAGCCGGCGCAGCACGGTGCGCTCGCGCTCGTCCAGCAGCTCCCAGGACCAGTCCACGACCGCGCGCAGCGTCTGCTGGCGCGGCAGCACCGTACGACTGCCGCTGGTCAGCAGCCGGAACCGGTCGTCCAGTCGGTCCGCGATCTGTCGCGGGGTCAAGAGCCGTAGTCGGGCAGCCGCCAACTCGATCGCCAGCGGCAGCCCGTCCAACCGCCGACAGATCTCGGCGCTGGCCTCGGGGTCCTCGTCGGTGCGGCAACCAGGCCGGGCGGAGGCCCCGCGGTCCTGGAGGAGCCGCAGCGCGGTCGCGTCCGACAGCGGCTCCACGGGCCGCACCGACTCCCCTGGCACCGCCAGCGGCTCCCGGCTGGTGGCCAGCACGGTGACGCCCGGGCAGCGGGTGAGCAGCGCCTCGGCGAGCCGGGCGGCGGCGTCGATGACGTGCTCGCAGTTGTCGAGCACCAGCAGCAGCCGGCGCTGGGCGCAGTGCTCGGCGAGCCGGGCGAGCGGATCGCGCGCGCCCGGGTCGGCCGCGGCGCGCAACTCCTCGACCGCCGTGCCGCGGATGACCGTCTCCCGACCGCCGAGTGTGGTCAGCACCGCCTCCGCGACGGTGTCGGGGTCCTCCACCGGCGCGAGTTCGGCCAGCCACACCCCGTCCGGCCAGTCTCCGGCGACCGCCTCCGCCGCCTCCTGGGCCAGCCGGGTCTTCCCCGAGCCGCCGGGGCCGGTGAGCGTGACCAACCGATCCGTCGTCAGATCGGCGCGGAGCGCGGCGAGATCGACCTCGCGCCCGACGAAGCTGGTGAGCCGGGCGCGCAGATTGCCGTGACCGCCGTGGCCGCCGCGCCCGCCGGGACCGGGGGCGGTACGGGCGGCGCCCGGGTCCACGGCGCCCGAGGTGCCTCCAGGGCCCGCCTCCAGCAGCTCCTCGTGCAGGGCGCGGAGTTCGGGTCCGGGGTCGGCGCCGAGGCGCTCGGCGAGCTCCCGGCGTACGTCCTCGTAGGCGGCCAGGGCCTCCGCCGGACGCCCCGCGGCGCGCAGGGCGCGGATGCGCAGCGCGTGCAGCGGCTCGTCGAGCGGGTGCGCGGCGCAGAGCCCGGTGAGGGCGAGCAGGGCGGCCTCGGCGCGGCCGAGGGCGAGGTCCGCCTCGGCGCGGGCGCGGCGGGCGCCCAGCCGCCGGGCCTCGGCGCGGGCGGCGGTGGCGGTGCCTCCGGGGAGGTCGACGAGGGCCGGGCCGCGCCACAGCGCCAGCGCCTCGTCGAGGAGGGCGCGGGCCCGCTCCGGGTCGCCGTCGGCCAGCGCCCGCGCTCCGTCCTCCGCGCCCCGCTCGAAGCGGTGCAGGTCCACGTCGACGGGGGCGGCGGCGAGTTGGTAGCCGCCGGGCACGGAGAGCACGGCCTCCCTGCCGAGCGCCCGGCGCAGCCGGCCGACCAGCGCCTGGAGCGCCGCGGGGGCGTCCTGCGGCGGCTCCTCGGGCCACACCTCGGCGATCAGCGCCCCGATGGGGCGCGCCCGCCCCGGCCGCAGCGCCAGCGCCGTCAGCAGGGCGCGCAGCCGAGCGCCGCCGAGGGCGACGGGGTCGCCGTCGGGACGGTGGACCTGGGTGGTGCCGAGGATGCCGTAACGCACCGGTCCATTGTCCGGGGCGCCTTCGGCGCACGTCGCAGCGGGTTCAGACCCGCATGAACGTCGAGGAGTCCAGTACCAGGGTCTGGTCGCCGACCGGGATGCGGATCTCCTCGCCGAACTTCCCGGATTCCGAGTGCTGGTAGCCGTCGTTCTCGGGGAGTGTCAGCAGGGTCCACCGCGCGGTGAGAACGTTGACGACCAGATACGCCGGGATGCCGCGCATCGCGTAGTGATCGGCCTTCGTGCTGTGGTCCCGGCCCTCGCTCTCCGGCGAGACGACCTCGACCACGAAGGGCAGCTGGTCTTCCATGATCTTGCTGTCACCGGGCTTGAAGCGGTCGCTCGGCACC
The DNA here is from genome assembly GCF_007595705.1 of Streptomyces sp. SAJ15. GTDB lineage: Bacteria > Actinomycetota > Actinomycetes > Streptomycetales > Streptomycetaceae > Streptomyces. The sequence continues at coordinate 90,245 of NZ_NISY01000011.1, forward strand.
GCCGACGCGTCCGGCTCGGGGCTGTGTCCCTCACGCGGCGGAGTGACCGCGAACCCGCCCACCGGCTGCCACCCCGGCAACCGCTCCTCGATCTGGTTCTCGATGCGACGCCGCGTGGTCCAGTGCGCGCCGGTGACCGGCACCAGCGTCAGCCCGTTCCCGGTCAGCCGGAGTCGCATGTTCCTTGGCAGCCGAAGCTGCTCCCGCAGACCGTCCGAGCCCTCGTCGGCGACCGTCATGATGGCTACCTCCCTGGCCGGGTCGCCCGCAGAATAGCCCCGGGCCACACGCCGAGGCCGCCGCTTGGAGGCACCCGCATGAACACCGCTACAATCCGCCGCCGCGATCGGCGGATCAGCCCCGTCTTCCTCGCCTTGGTCGCGGTCATGGCCGCGTCCGGGTGGGCGGTGTGGCACCGCGCCGCGGGGAGCACGGGGTTCGCGGTGTTCCTGTTCGTGGTGTCGGGCTGGGTGGTGTCGCTGTGTCTGCACGAGTACGCGCACGCGCGGACGGCCCTGCACAGCGGGGATCTGTCGATCGAGGCGAAGGGCTATCTGACCCTCGACCCGCTGAAGTACACCCATGTGGCGCTCAGCATCGTGCTGCCCGTGATCTTCGTGATCATGGGTGGGATCGGGCTGCCGGGCGGGGCGGTCTTCATCGAGCGGCACCGGATCCGGGGGCGCTGGCGGCACAGCCTGATCTCGGCGGCGGGCCCGCTGACCAACGTGCTGTTCGCGGCCGCGCTGACGGCGCCGTTCTGGCTGGACGCGCTGGCGGGGGTGCCGGACACCTTCCGCTACGCGCTGGCGTTCCTGGCGCTGCTCCAGGTCACCGCCGCGATCTTGAACTTCCTGCCGGTGCCCGGGCTGGACGGCTACGGGGTGATCGAACCGTGGCTGTCGCACCGGGTGCGGCGGCAGGTCGAGCCGTTCGCGCCCTTCGGGCTGCTCGCGGTCTTCGGCGTGCTGTGGATCCCGGAGGTCAACGTCGCCTTCTTCGACGCCGTGGACGCGCTGCTGCGGACGCTGGGCGTGCCGGAGGGGGACACCTTCTGGGGGTATGAGTACTTCCGCTTCTGGCGCGGCGAGCCGCAGCCGCCGACCTTCGGCGGCTAGGCGGGTCCTCCGCGGAAACGGGCGGCACGGGTCCGCGGACCAGCCCGCGGTCGGGGCTCAGCCCGCGGTCGGGGCTCAGTTCGCGGTCGGGACTCGGCCACGGTCGGGACTCGGCCGCGGTCGGGGCTCAGCTCGTGGCCTGGGCGCTCTCGGCCCGCGCCGCCTTGTCCAGCTTCGCCTTGCGGACGTAGAACCAGATCATGTTGAAGGCGATGCCGGCGAGCAGGACCCAGATCACGCCGAGGAAGCTGCCCTGCGCGAACGACACGACGGCCGCGGCGACGGCGAGGACGCAGACGATCAGGGCATAGAGGGCGAGGCGGGGCATGGGGGCGGCTCCTGTCCGGGACATTCGGTCCGAACCATTGTCCACCACCCCCCGGGGCGGACGGGGGTGCGCCCCGCCATCGGGCCCGCGCCCCGCCCGCCACGCCGCTCACCGGCGCCTCAGACGTCGGTGACCCGCAGCCCCGCGTGCGCCTTGTACCGCCGGTTCACCGAGATCAGGTTCGCCACCAGGGACTCGACCTGGTGGGCGTTGCGCAGCCGGCCGGCGAAGACGCCGCGCATGCCGGGGATGCGCGCCGCGAGGGCCTGCACCAGGTCGGTGTCGGCGCGGGACTCGCCCAGCACCATCACATCGGTGTCGATCTGCTCGATCTCCGGGTCCTGGAGCAGCACCGCGGAGAGGTGGTGGAAGGCGGCGGTGACCCGCGACTCCGGCAGCAGGGCGGCGGCCTGCTCGGCGGCGCTGCCCTCCTCCGGCTTCAGCGCGTAGGCGCCCTTCTTGTCGAAGCCCAGCGGGTTGACGCAGTCGACGACGAGCTTCCCGGCCAGTTCGCCGCGCAGCGCCTGGAGGGTCTTGGCGTGCCCCTCCCAGGGCACGGCGATGATCACGATGTCGCTGCGCCGGGCGCACTCGGCGTTGTCGGCGCCCTCGACGCCCAGGCCCAGCTCGGCGGCGGCGGTCTCGGCGCGCTCGGCGGCCCGCGAGCCGATGATCACCTTCTGGCCCGCCCGGGCGAGTCGGTAGGCGAGGCCGCGGCCCTGGTCGCCGGTGCCGCCGAGCACGCCGACCACCAGCCCGGACACATCCGGAAGGTCCCAAGGGTCCTTCGCCGGGGCCTTCTTCGCATTCTCCGCAGGAGCGTCAGCAGTAGTCATGACAGCGATACTGTCACGCTCGTCTCAGGCCTTGACGCTGCCCTCGGTCAGGCCGGTGCGCCAGTACCGCTGGAGCACTCCCATCAGCACCATCAGCGGGAGGACGGAGAGGAACGCCCCGCCGACCGTGTACTGGTACAGCACCGGCTGTCGGTCGGCGTACCCCTGCCACTGGGTGAGGCCCAGCTGGAGGGGGTAGAGCTCGGAGTCCGAGAGCATGACCAGCGGCAGGAAGAAGTTGTTCCAGATGTGCACGAACTGGAACAGGAAGACCGTGACCAGGGCCGGGGTCATCAGCCGCAGCCCGAGCGTGGTGAAGATCCGCACCTCTCCCGCGCCGTCGATCCGGGCCGCCTCCAGCAGCGAGTCGGGCACCGCCGCGGCGGCGTAGATGCGGCACAGATAGACCCCGAAGGGGCTGACCACGCTGGGGATGAGGACGGCCCAGTAGGTGTTGGCCAGCCCCACCTCGCTGAACAGCAGATACAGCGGAAGCGCGAGGGCGGTGCCGGGCAGCAGCACCCCCGCCAGCACCACGCTGAAGATCGCCTCTCGACCGGGGAAGGAGTACTTCGCCAGCGCGTAGCCCGCGGCCGCCGAGAGCAGGGTGGCGGCCACGGCGCCGATCCCCGCGTACCCCAGGCTGTTGAGGAACCAGCGCACGTAGATGCCGTCGTCGTGGGTGAGGACGTCGCCGAGGTACTCGACGGGGTGCGGGTCGGAGAACCAGAAGCCGAAGGTGCCGAACAGGTCCGCGCTGGACTTCGTCGCCGAGACGGTCAGCCAGTAGACGGGGATCAGGAAGTAGATCGCGGCGACGGTCAGCAGCGACGCGGTGATGATGCGGTAGCGCAGCGGCGGCTCCTGCGCGGAGCGCCGGGCCCGCCGCGGCGCGGACCGCGCGTGGTCCGGCTCCCGGGCCGGGCTCGGCCGGCTCGCCGTGGACACCCGGCTCATGGGCCGCTCTCCTCTCCGCCGCCGCGCGGCGCGCCGCCCCGCCGACCGGTGGCGCGCCCGGCCCCGCCCTCCGGTCCGCCGCGCTGGCCGACCAGCCGGAGGAAGCCGAAGGACAGCACGCACGCCACGAGCGCCAGCAGCACGGCCTCCGCCGCCGCGATGTGCTGGTTGTTGCTGGTGAACGCCTCGTTGTAGGCGGCCAGGTTGGGGGTGTAGCCGGAGTCGATGGAGTTGGTCAGCGGTCGCAGCACCATCGGCTCGGCGAAGAGCTGGAGGGTGCCGATGATGCTGAAGACGGTGGTGAGCACCAGCGCCGGGCGGATCAGCGGCAGCTTGATGTGCCGGGCCACCTGCCAGGCGTTCGCACCGTCGATCTTCGCGGCCTCGTAGAGGTCCTCCGGGACCGCCTTCAGCTGGGCGATCAGCACCAGCATGTTGTAGCCCGCGAACTGCCAGGTGACGATGTTGGCGATGGACCACAGCACGGTGGAGCGGTCCAGGAAGTCGACGTCCCAGCCGACCGAGTGCGCCATCTCCACCAGCGGGCTGATGCCCGGCACGTACAGGAAGCCCCACAGGATCGAGGCGATCACCCCGGGCACCCCGTACGGCAGGAAGAAGGAGGTCCGGAAGAAGCCGACCCACCGGGCCGAGGCGGAGTCCAGCAGCAGCGCCAGCGCGGTGGCCAGCGCGATCATCACCGGGATCTGCACCGCGCCGAAGATCAGCACGCGGACGAAGCCGGCGGTGAAGCGGTCGTCCTGGAGGGCGTGGGCGTAGTTGGACAGGCCCGCCCACACCTCCCTCGTCTCGCCGCCGAGGCCGAGCGGCCCGGTGCGCTCCACCCTGAGCAGGCTCTGGTAGACGGCGTAGACGATGGGCGCCAGGAAGCAGAGCCCGAAGAGGGCGAGGAAGGGCAGCAGAAAGCCGGCCGCCGCGCGGGCACCGCGGGCCTCGGTGGGGGTGAAGCGCCGCACGTGCGGGGCGCGGGGACGGCGCTCGGCGTCGGGGGTGCGGCCGGCCGTACGGCGGGCGCCCCTCACCCCGACTCCACCTTCAGCCCCTTGTCCTTCAGGTCCTGGACGGTGGCGCGCTGGACCGTCTTCAGCACCGAGCGGAAGGAGTCGCCCTCGGCGAGCGCCTCGGTGAAGGAGTCGCCGAGCCGCTGGTAGAGGGTGTCGACCGCCGGGCCCCACTTCCAGCTGGTGTCCACGCCCCGGCCCGCCTCGGCGAAGACGCTGCTGTACTCCTGTCCGCCGAAGAAGTCCTTGTGGACGTCGAGGTCGGCGGTGCGGTAGCCGCCCTTGGCGGCCGGGAAGCCGTAACCGCCCTCGATCAACAGCTTGATCGACTCCGGGTCGGTGTTCAGCCAGACCGCGAAGGCCAGGGCGTCCTTGGGGTAGCGGGAGTGGGCGAAGACGGCCGTCGTGGAGCCGCCCCAGTTGGCGTAGGCGGCCTCCCCCTTCCTCCACTGCGGCATGGGGACGACCCGCCACCGGCCGGCGGTCCCGGGGGCGTTGCCGACCAGCAACGCGTCGCCCCAGCTGGCGCCCAGCCAGGACGTCATGGCGCCGGTCTGGATGTCCTTGTACCAGGCGTTCTGCCGGTCCGGGATGGTCTTGACCAGCTTCTGTCGGACCAGCGCCTCCCAGTAGTCGGCGACCTTGCGGGTCGGCTCGTCGTCGACGCTGACCGTCCAGGCGTCGCCGGCCGTGCCGAACCAGCTCGCCCCGGCCTGCCAGGCCAGCCCCGCGAAGCGGTTGCCGTTGGTCGGCGAGAAGGTCTCGATCCAGGCGCCCCGCCTGCGGATCTCCTTGGCCGCCGCCGCGTAGTCGTCCCAGGTGGCGGGCGGCTCGACATCCCACCGGTCGAAGAGGTCCTGACGGACGAACAGTCCCATCGGACCGGACGCCTGGGGGACGGCGTAGACGCCCTCGCCGAAGACGGACTGCTGCCACTGCCAGCCGACGAACTTGCCTCGCTGCGCCCGCACCCCGTACTTCGTCAGGTCGGCCAGCCCGTTGTCCAGCAGGAAGCTGGGGACCACGGGGTATTCGATCTGGCCGAGGTCGGGCGGGTTGCCCGCCTTGATGGAGGCGTGCATCTTCGCGTACTGGGCGCCGTTGACCGCGGAGACCTTCTCCAGCTTGATCCGCACATCCGGGTTCCCGGAGTTCCACAGGTCCACGGACTTGTCGATGCCCGGCACCCAGGACCAGAAGGTGAGGGTGATCTTCTCCCCCTCCTTGCGCCCCTTGGGCTCGTCACCGCCGTCCCCGTCGGAGCCGCAGCCCGTCAGTCCGGTCATCCCGGTCAGCGCGAGACCGGCCGCGGCGGCGGCCGAGCCGCCCAGGACGGCCCGCCGGCCCGTTCGGTGGTCGTTCGGGGGGTTGGCGCTCATAGCAGCTCCTCCACCGGAATCCGCCGGAAGGTGATCGTCGAGTAGGCGCTGAAGTCACCGGTCTCGTAGAGCAGCCCGACCGTCTCGTCGTCGATCCGGACCAGGTCGGAGTAGGCGGCCGGCAGCCCGTCGACGGTGTACGCCGGGCGCCAGGTGACGCCGCCGTCGTCGCTGGCCCGCACCGTCATCAGGGCTCGGAAGCCGGGGTCGGCGGGGCCCGAGTAGAGCAGCAGGTCCGGCTCGCCCAGGTGCAGCACGCTGCCCTCGACCACCGGGCCGGTGAGCCCGGCCTGCGGCCGGAAGGGCTTGGCGAGGGTGGCGCCGCCGTCGAGGGAGTAGGCGTCGGCGCGGGTGCCGGGGGCGGGCGAGTCGTTGCGGGCGTTGAGGTAGATCCGGCCGTCGGGGAGCTCGGCCGCGGTGGTCTCGTTGACGTTGACGTAGTTGTCGGGGTTGTCGTCGGTGTATCCGATCCGCCAGGTCTCGCCGCCGTCGTCGCTCAGCAGCCCGTGACCGCCGTTGTAGGCGCCCTCGGTGCCGTTGTCCGCGCCGGTCGGGGGCAGCGAGTGGTTGGCCGGGACCAGGATCCGGCCGGCGTGCTCGCCGTGGCGCAGCTGGAGGGCGTGGCCCGGGGTGGTGGCGTACCACCGCCACTCGGCCCGCTTGGTCTCCTTGGTGATCTCGCGCGGGCGGCTCCAGCCGCGGCCGTGGTCGTCGCTGTGCTGGAGCCAGACCCGGCGCCCGTCCTCCTCCGGCACCTGGCCGCGTCTGATCCGGTCCTCGGTGGCGGTGGCGCCGCTGCGGACGTGCACCAGGACGATCCGCCCGCCCTCCAGCACCACGGGGGCGGGGTTGCCGGCGGTGCCGGTGCCGTTCTGGGTGACGACCTGTAACCGGCCCCAGGTGCGACCGCCGTCGGCGGAGCGCCGAAGCACCACGTCGATGTCGCCGTGGTCGGCGGCGGAGCCCACCCGTCCCTCGGCGAAGGCGAGCAGCTCGCCGCTGTCGGCCACCACCACCGCGGGAATGCGGTAGCTGGCGTACCCCCCGACCCCGGCCTGGAACGGCACGGACACCTCAGGGGTACGCGTCGCCACACCGTCTGTCATCAGACCCTCCCGATGCCGCGTCGCAATCGAGCGTGGTGCCGACCGTGCCGGTCCGGCCGAGGAGCGTCACCACCCGCCGGGCCGCGCCCCGCGGACCGGACGTAGGACGTCCTCTGTGTGCGGTGACCATAGGGATTGCCTGATAGGGCGTCAAGGTACGGCACATGAACACTTGGCGAGCCGGTCGGCCTGCACCGCCCACCCGCGGTCCGCGGCCACCGTCCCTCCCGTTCCTCCCGTCCTTCACGGACGCCCTCCGCCCGCCCGCGGGGTCCCTCGAAGGATGCAGTCCGGCTCCGCCGAAGTCGTACGCGCGGACGAAGATCCACAGGCGCCCGCCGCCCTACGGTGGGGCGATGAACACAGCAGTGAAGAACCTCGTTGAAGGCGCCGGCACCCTCGCCGTCGGAGCGGCGCTGTGGCTGGTCGGCGGCGATGTCCACGTCCCCGTCATCGACCTCGACAAGACCGGCGTCGTCGTCGCCTGCGTCGGCGCGGCGCAGCTGCTGTACGGCGGGTATCTGACGGCGGGGCGCGCCTCCCGCACCCGGGGGTAGCCCGCGTCGCCCGCTCGAAGGAGTGACCCGTTCCGGATACCGGCCACGAGCGCGGCGGCGCCCGGCAGGATGCGGCGCATGGACGCGGTACGGGTCGCGCTGCTGCGCGAGGTGCTGGCCGGGACCGAGTGGCTGCGCGACACCCGACGCTTCGCCGGGTCGCTGCGGGCCTCGGTGGGTCCGCACGGCGGCGGGCTGCTTCTGGTCGGGAGCGCGGAGTACGAGCCGTGGCACCTGGCCGCCCACCTGGACGACGAAGCCGCCTGGTCCGGGCTTCCCGAACTGTCCCCCACCCTGGTCCGGCACCGCGTCCCCGATGGCGTGCCGGCGCACCTGTCGGTCGGACTGGGGAGGCTGGAGGCCGCCGGGCGCGGCGAGACGCTGCTGGTGGTGACCCCCGAGGCGCCCGGCGCGGGGCTGTTGGAGCGGGTCCACGACGCCCGGCGCGGCGGGGCGCGGATCCTGGCCCTGGACGGCGGCGACCCGGACCTGAGCGGCCTGTCCCACGACGCCCTCGCCGTGCCGCCGGACGCCGACCTCGACCTCGACACCGTGCAGCACCTGGTCAGCGCGGCCGCCGGCGAGAACGGCGGGCCGGCCGCGCACTCCGGCCGCGCGAGCCGTGGCCGGCGCCGCTTCCGGGACCGGCTGACCCGGCTGGCCGACGGGCTGACGGCGCCGCCGCCCATGCGCTGGTGAACGGCGCCCCGGCGCCGCCGGCGGGCGAGCCCGGCCGGCCGGCGTCCCGAGGCACAGGCCCCGTCGCCGCCGCGAGCCGGGTCCCCTCGCCGTGAGCCGGACCCCCGTCGCCGCCGTGAGCCGGACCCCCAATATTCAGTTGCTCGTAGCACTTACCGGCGCGGATGATGACCGATTGTGACCGACGACGATCAGCCACCTCGGAAGGGGCGGCTCCGCGCCCTGTTGCCCGATATCTCGCCCTGGCGCTCCTCGCGGGACTTCCGACTGTTGTGGCTCGCCGGCCTGGTGACGTCGTTCGGCAGCTTCCTGAGCCTGGTGGCGCTGCCGCTCCAGATCAAGGAGCTGACCGGGTCGGCGTTCGCGGTCGGCGCCATCGGCGCGGTGGAGTTGGTGCCGCTGATCGTCTTCGGGCTGTACGGCGGGGCGCTGGCGGACGCCGTCGACCGCCGCAAGGTCATCCTGCTCACCGAGGCGGGGCTGGGCCTGATGGCGGTCGTGCTGCTGGTCAACAGCCTGCTGCCGGACCCCATGCTCTGGCCGTTGTACGTGGTCGCGGCGGTGGCCAGCGCGCTCACCGGACTCCAGCGCCCGGCGATCGACGCGGTGGTGGCCCGGATCGTGCCGCACGACCAGATCACCGCGGCCGCCGCGCTGAACGCGCTGCGCTGGCAGGTGTCGGCCGTGGCGGGGCCCTCGCTGGCCGGTGTCATCGTCGCGTACCTGGGGCTGCCGCTGGCGTACGGACTGAACATCCTGACCTTCGTGGTCTCCGTCCTGCTCAGCCTGCGGCTGACCGCCGCGCCGCCCGCGCACGACGCGGAGAAGCCCTCGCTGCGCGCGATAGCGGAGGGCGCCGTCTACGCCTGGCGCCGCAAGGAGCTGCTGGGCACGTACGTGGTCGACATGGCCGCGATGTTCTTCGCCTTCCCCACCGCGATCTATCCCTTCCTCGTCGACGACTTGGACGCGCCCTGGGCCCTGGGGCTGCTGTACGCCGCCATGCCGGCCGGCTCCATGGTGGTGAGCGCGACCAGCGGATGGACCTCACGGGTGCACCGACACGGGCGGATGGTGGCGCTGGGGGCGGCGGTGTGGGGCCTGGCGATGGCGGCGGCGGGCCAGATGAGCAACATCTGGCTGGTGCTGCTGTGCGTGGCCGTCGCGGGCGCCGGGGACATGGTCAGCGGACTGTTCCGGTCGACGATGTGGAACCAGACCATCCCCGACGAGTTGCGCGGCCGGCTCGCCGGCATCGAGCTCCTCTCCTACACCGTGGGCCCGCAGCTGGGTCAGGTCCGCGTCGGCACGATGGCCGGTCTGACCGGCGTGCGCACCGCCATCTGGTCCGGCGGACTGGCGTGTGTCGCGTCCGTCGGCCTGCTGGTGCTGACGCTGCCCAGGCTGATGGCGTACGACGCCCGGACCGACGACCACGCGCTGCGGATGCGGGCGGCGCGGGCCGAGCAGGCCGAGCGGGCCGAGGTCGCGTCGTAGAGCGGCCGCCGGGTCGGCGCGCCGCGACCCCCGGCCCCTCACTTCCAAGGAGGGGGACAGGGGTCGCCTCATGGACTTACTCCGTGTCGTCGCCCTTCGGTGAACCGTCATGCCAGCGCGGGTCCGTCTCCCACTCGACGTTGCGCTCCCGCGCGGTGGCCATCGCGTGGGACGCCTCCTGGCGGGTGGCGTACGGGCCGAAGCGGTCGGCGGCCCGGCACTGGGGGCCCTCCTCGACGGTTCCGTGCTTGAGGCAGTAGTACCACTCGCCGGGCTTGCCGGCCGTTCTCCGCTTGAACAGCGCCATCCGACTCTCCTCCCACCGGGCCGTCGTCCTTGCCGCCATGCTGCCCGATGACCCGCGGATACACTCGCTGACATGTCTGGCCAGTCGCTTCTCACCCCGGGGACGCTCTCCCCCACCCGCCCCGTCCCCGCCTCGATCCCGCGCCCCGAGTACGTGGGCAGGGAGGCCCCGACCCCGTACACGGGACCCGAGGTACAGGACGCCGAAACGATCGAGCGGATGCGGCACGCGGGCCGGATCGCCGCGCAGGCCATGGCGGAGGCCGCGAAGCACATCGCGCCGGGCGTCACCACCGACGAGCTGGACCGGGTCGCCCACGAGTTCCTGTGCGACCACGGCGCCTACCCGTCGACGCTGGGCTACCGGGGCTTCCCCAAGTCGCTGTGCGCCTCGGTGAACGAGGTCATCTGCCACGGCATCCCGGACTCCACGGTGCTGCGCGACGGCGACATCGTGAACCTGGACGTGACCGCCTACATCGGCGGTGTGCACGGCGACAACAACGCCACCTACCTGTGCGGCGAGGTGGACGAGGAGTCGCGGCTGCTGGTGGAGCGCACCCGGGAGTCGCTGAACCGCGCGATCAAGGCCGTGAAGCCGGGCCGCCAGATCAACATCATCGGCCGGGTCATCGAGTCGTACGCCAAGCGCTTCGGCTACGGGGTGGTCCGCGACTTCACCGGCCACGGCATCAACTCCTCGTTCCACTCCGGACTGATCGTTCCGCACTACGACTCCCCGCACCACACCACCGAGATCAGGCCGGGGATGACCTTCACCATCGAGCCGATGCTGACGCTGGGCACCTATGAGTACGACATGTGGGAGGACGGCTGGACCGTGGTGACCAAGGACCGGAAGCGGACCGCGCAGTTCGAGCACACGCTGGTGGTCACCGAAACGGGTGCGGAGATCTTGACTCTGCCGTAGCATTTTTACCGACAGTGCGTCGGAAAGCGATTGACTTAGGTAAGCCTAAGTAGGGACAATCGACTTCCCGTCACCTCTTGGTACCCGGAGGCCGCCTTGGACGCCGCAGCCAGCTCGACGCCGTTCTCCTCGCTGATCCGCACCGCCTCGCACGCGCAGCACACGGAGGCGGAGAACTCGACGTTCATGAGCGACATGCTCGGCGGCCGCCTGGGCATCGCCGCCTACCGCCGCTACACCGAGCAGCTGTGGTTCGTGTACCGCGCGCTGGAGTCGTTCTCCACCGCCCTCTCCGCCGACCCGGTGGCGGGCCCGTTCATACGGCCCGAGCTGGCCCGCGCCCCGGAGCTGGCCCGCGACCTGGCCCACCTCGGCGGGCCCGAGTGGCGGTCGAGCCTGACCCCGCTGCCCGCGACGGCCGCGTATGTGGCGCGGATCGAGGAGTGCGCCCGCGACTGGCCGGCCGGCTATGTGGCGCACCACTACACGCGCTATCTGGGCGATCTCTCCGGCGGCCAGGTCATCCGCGGCACCGCGGAGAAGACCTGGGGCTTCGCGCGCAAGGGCGACGGCGTGCGCTTCTACGTCTTCGAGGACATCGCCAACCCGGCCGCCTTCAAGCGGCACTACCGCGAGCTGCTGGACGCGCTGCCGGTGGACGACCTGGAGAAGCAGCGGGTCGTCGACGAGTGCAAGCGCGCGTTCCGGCTGAACACGGCCGTCTTCCAGGAGCTGGGCCGGGAGTTCTCGCTCAGCGCCTGAAGCCCGAGGATCCTCACGCCCCGCCCACCGAGCCGTTCGGCCCGGTGGGCGGGGCGTTGGCGTGACGGGGCCCGGCCGACGCCTCCACCGGCGGCGGAGACGGGGGCGGACACGCGGGCGCCCGCACCCGCCGGGGGACAGGATCCGGCGGGTGCGGGCGCGCTCAGGGGCGTCGGCCCGAAGGGCGTCAGCCCGTCACGGGTCGCACGCGGCGGCGGGTGGCGTACGCGGCGGCCGCGCCGCCCGTCACCAGCAGGGCCGCGGTGCCCAGCAGGACCTCGGCGGGAGCGCCGCTGCCGGTGCTGGCCAACGAGGCGGTGCCGGTGCCGCCCGTGATGCCGCCGGAGCCCCCGGTGCCGCTGTCCGAGCCGCTCGTGGCGGCGACATCCGAGCCGCCGGAGTCACCGGAACCGTCGGAGCCGCCAGAGCCGTCGGAGCCGCCGCCTGCGCCGGGCAGTGTGGCCTTGCCGCTGAGCGAGACGGACACCTGGACCGGGTCGAGCGCCTCACCGGCCTGGTAGAAGCCGCCGAACGCCTTGGCGCCTTCCTTGGTCAGCTTGGCCGGGACGTTCTTGAGGGTGATGACGGAGCCCTTGGGCTTGAGGGCGCCCGACGGCACCTTCAGGTCCGCGACGGTCTGGTCGTTGGACTTGGTGACCTTGCCCGAGGTGCGGTCCTTGGACGAGACGTCGGCGACCAGCGCGCCCCCGGTGCCGTTGACCCGGACCTTCAGATCGCTGAACTTCAGGTCGAGCTTGCCCTCGTGCCCGGTGAAGCGGACGCCGCCGGCGAAGCCCGCGTTGAGCGTCTTGGCCTTCAGGTCGTAGGAGCCCTTGCCGTCCGGGAAGCCGAAGCCGCCGTTCTTGGTCTTGGTGGCACCACCGGACACCGCGATCTTGCCGTTGGCGATGGGGCCGGTGACGTACGTGCGGAAGGACTCCTTGACGCCCCAGCCGAGGTCACCATCGGCGATCTTGCCCTTGGCGGGCGGGGCGGTGGGGCGGGGGCCGCTGGGCGTGGGCTTGGGGGTGCCCGCCGTGGGCTTGGCGGTCGCCGTCTGGGTGGGCCGCGGCTTGGTCGTGGGCTTGCCGGTGGGCTGGGTGGTGGGCCGCGTGGTCGGCTGGGTCGTGGGCCGCTCCGTCGGCTGGGTCGGCTGGGGCGTCGGCGTGGGCCGGGTGGGCGGGGCCCCGCCCGCCTTCACCGACAGGGTGGCCGGGTCGAGCGCGTCACCCTCCTTGTAGTAGCCGAGGAACGCCTTGGCGCCGTCGGCGGTCAGGGTGGCCGGGATGTCGGCGTAGGTGACCATCCCGCCCTGGCTGCCCGGCTTCAGACCGGTCAGGTCGAGGTTGGCGAAGACCACGTCGTCCGAGAGCTTGCCCGACGCGGTGACGTCGACGACGATCGACCCCTTGGTGCCCTGGGTGCGGACCTTGACGTCGCTGAACTTCAGGTCGAGCTGGCCCTCGTGCCCGGTGAAGCGGACGCCGCCCTTGAAGGTGGTGTCGACGGCGTGGGTCGACAGGTCGTAGGAGCCCTTGCCGCCGGTGAAGGTGAAGGGGCCGTTGCCGGGAGCCTGGCCGGCGCCCTCCGCGGTCTCGATCTTGCCGTGGGCGATCGGGCCGGTGACGTACTTACGGAAGCGCTCCTTCACTCCCCATGTCAGCGTGCCGTCCGTGATCTCCAGCTTCGGCGGGGCGCCGTTCGCCACTCTCTCCTGCGAGTCGCTCGCGGCGCTGGCCGGAAGGGCGAGCGCGGTGGCGCCGATGGCGGCGCCGGCCGTGGCGACCGCCGCCGCGAGGGCGAGCGTGCCGCGCCGGGCCCGACGAGCGGCGGGCGAGGTTTCGGTCATGGTCGGGGTCTCCTTCAAGGGGACTGGGATGGGGGTGGCGGGATCCGCCGCTTGGTCGGTTCGGCGGTTCCCGGCGGGCCGACGACGGTGCGTCAGCTCTGGTTGGTGGTCGAGTCGTCCGGGTCCGGCGCGGCGGAGCCGCCGGCCGCGGCGGCGCGGCGCCCGCGCAGCAGCAGGAGGCCGGCCGCGGCCGCGGCGAGCACCGCCGCGCCGACTGCCGCCAGCACCACGGGGGTGGAGGGGGAATCAGAGGAATCAGAAGAGGATGCAGCGGGCTTGGGGGTGGTGTCCGTGGCCTTCGGGCGCGGGCTGTCGGTCGGCGCCGCGCCGAGGTCCGGCAGCGGCGGGAGCTCGGCGCCCTCGGTCACCGCGACGGCCAGCGAGATCGGGTCCATAGCGGTGCCCGCCCGGTACATGCCGCCGAACGCCTTCGCGCCGTCCGCGGTGAGGGTGGCCGGCGCCTCTGCCACCGTGATCAGGCCGTCTTCGGGCTTCGGACGGCCGACGTCGAAGGTGGCCAACGGAACGTCCCGGCGGGTGAGGGCCGTGCCCGCGACGTCCGCCGCGAGCGTGCCCTTGCCGTCCTCCACCCGCACCGTCACCCCGCTGAGCGCGAGGTCCAGGTCCTCGCCCTGGAAGCGGAGCCGGCCCTGGAAGGTCGCGTCCAGACGCTGCCGCTCGGCGTCGTAGCTGCCCTTGCCGGCCGTGAAGCGGAACAGCGCGCCGCCGTCCCGGGCGCCCTCGGACAGCTCCCACCGCCCCTGGGCGATGGAGCCGGTGACGTACTCCCGGAAGGTGCGGCGCACGCCCCAGTCCACGGCGGCGTCGGTGAACTCGCCGCGCGGCTCGGCGGGTTCGTTCTTCTTCCCGTCCTTCGCGGAGTCCTTCGGCTTCGGTTCGGCGCTCGGCGAGGCCCGTCCGGCCAGCACGTCCGCCGACAGGGTCACCGGGTCCAGCCGGGTGCCCTCGGTGTAGTAGCCGGCGAACGACTTGGCGCCCTGGGCGGTGAGGGTGGCCGGGATGGTGGCGAGCTGGACCGTGGAGCCGCCGCCGCGCATGTCCACCCCGCTCAGGTCGAGCGTGGCCAACGGGACCTGGGCGGCCGAGGTGACCTTGCCGGTGCCCTTCTCCTTGCTGGTCATGTCGGCGTAGAGGGTGCCGTTCCCACCGTCGACGCGCACCGTGGGCCGGGCGATGGTCAGGTCCATCTCATGGCCGCCGTCGGCCTTCTCGTGGCCGAGGAAGCGCACGCCGCCGGAGAAGCCGGCCCGGAAGGCGCCGCTGTCCGGATCGTAGGAGCCGGTCGCGGAGTGGAATCGGAACTGGCTGTCGCCCACCGTGGCCGCCCCACCCTGGAGGCTCCAACTCCCGTTGGCGATCGGGCCGGTGACATAGCTCTGGAACGACGCCTTGATACCCCAGTCGAGCCGGCCGCCCGAGACCGTGTGGTCCGCGGCGTGCGCGCGGGCCGCCGGCAGTCCGCTCACGGCCAGCGCCGCGAGCAGCGCGGCACAGAGCGCGCGAACCGGTCTCGATCGTGACCAGGGCAGCATCGGAGAGACCCCTCCCTATCCGGAATGACCAAGGTAAGGCTAACCTAAGTCATGATCCGTCAGGGAATCCAGAGCGAGAACGGAGCGACCAGAGTGAAAGGCCGGACAGTGGACCAACGGCAGTCGGCGGGTGGGGCCTTGGGCCGCCCGCGCACCCTCGGCGCCCTCGCCGCCGTCCTCACCCTGGCCCTGACGGCGGGACTGACCGGCTGCGGAAGCGGCGATGGCGACGGAGCGTCAGAAACTCCCACGGCGCGCTCCCAGACAGCCGACCGCGTGGAGCCGCTCACCGGCGTCCCGCCGAGCCCCGCGCTCCCCGTCACCGTCGAATCCGCCGACGGCCACACCGTGACCGTCCGCAGCACCGATCGCATCGTCCCGCTCACCGGCGCGGTCTCCGAGATCGTCTTCAGCCTCGGGCTCGGCGACCGGGTGGTGGCCCGCGATGTCACCGCCACCTTCGCGCAGGCGAAGAAGCTCCCGGTGGTCACCCGCGCGCACGACGTCTCCGCCGAGAGCGTGCTGTCCCTCAAGCCCACCGTAGTGCTCGCCGAGTCCTCCACCGGCCCCGACGAGGCGATCGAGCAGATACGGGACGCGGGAGTGCCGCTCATCGTGCTCGACCCGGCCAAGAAGCTGTCCGACGTCGGCACCCGGATCGACCGGGTCGCCGCGGCGCTCGGCGTCACGAAGGCCGGCGACCGGCTGCGTCAGCGCACCGAGCAGCGGTTGCGGAAGGCGCGCGAGCGGATCCCCGCCCGCGAGGAGAAGCCGCGCGTCGCCTTCCTCTACCTCCGCGGCTCGGCCTCCGTCTATCTGCTCGGCGGGGCCGACTCCGGCGCCGGCTCGCTGCTGGAGGCCGCGGGCGCGGTCGACGCGGGCGAGGAGTCCGGGCTGGAGAAGGACTTCACGCCCATCACCAGCGAGGCCCTCGTCAAGGCCGCGCCGGACGCGATCCTGGTGATGACCAAGGGGCTCGCCTCGGTCGGCGGCATGGACGGGCTGCTGAAGGTGCCGGGCGTCGCCGAGACCCCGGCCGGGATGGACCGCCGCGTCGTGACCGTCGAGGACGGCGTGCTGCTCAACTACGGCCCGCGCACCGACGAGGTGCTGCGGAGCATCGTCGACCAGCTGTACGAGGACGGCTCGTGACCCTCCTGGACGAGGACGTCGCCGCGAAGCCGTCGGGTGTGAGCGACCCGAAGGCGGGGCGCCCACGGCGCCGCGGCCGGGCCGCGCTGCTCACCGCCGTCCTGACGGCCGCCCTGGTCGTGCTGGCGCTGGTCTCGGCCGGCCACGGCGCCTACGAGATCCCGCTCCGCGGCGTCCTGGACTCCCTGCTGCACCGCGTCGGGCTCGGCGGCGCCCCGCTGGACCGGGTCGCGGAAAGCGTGCTGTGGAACGTCCGGCTGCCGCGGGTGGTGCTGGCGCTGCTGGTCGGCGCCTCGCTCGGCTGCGCGGGGGCGCTGATGCAGGGCGTCTTCGGGAACCCGCTCGCCGAACCGGGGGTGATCGGCATCTCCGCCGGCGCCGCCGTGGGCGCGGTCTGCTCGATCGCCTTCGGGCTGCACTTCCTGGGCAACTGGACGGTGACCGCCTGCGCGTTCGTCGCCGGTCTGCTCACCGTGACCCTGGTCTACGTGCTGGCGCGGGCGGACGGCCGCTCCGAGGTCGTCACCCTGATCCTCACCGGCATCGCGGTGAACGCCTTCGCCGGCGCGCTCATCGGGCTCTTCGTCTTCTACGCCGACAACGCGCAGATCACCCAGATCACCTTCTGGCAGCTGGGCTCGCTGGCCCAGGCGACCTGGCCCAAGGTGCTGGCCGTGCTGCCGTGCGCCCTGGTCGGGCTGCTGGCCGCGCCGTGCTACGCGCGGCGGATCGACCTGCTGGCGCTGGGCGAGCGGCCGGCGCGTCATCTGGGCGTGGAGGTGGAGCGGCTGCGGCTGACGGTCATCCTGATCGTGGCGCTGCTGACCGCGGCCGCGGTGGCCGTGGCGGGGATCATCAGCTTCGTCGGGCTGCTGGTGCCGCACGTGCTGCGGATGGCGGCGGGCCCCGGGCACCGCTTCCTCATTCCGGGCAGCGCCCTGGGCGGCGCGCTGGTGCTGGTCGCCGCGGACCTGGCGGCGCGCACCGTGGCCGCCCCCGCCGAGCTGCCGCTGGGCGTGCTGACCGCGCTCTTCGGCAGTCCGTTCTTCTTCTGGCTGCTGCGCGGGACGCGGCGCAAGCAGGGAGGCTGGGCATGACCCGCACCCGGACCACCCGCACCCCGGCCCGCGACGGGGCCCGGGTCGCCGCCCGGCCCCCGGGGCGCGGACTGTTCGCGGCCCGCACCCCCGGTCTGCCGGAGCCGCCCTCCCCCGGCGACACGGTCG
Organism: Streptomyces sp. SAJ15; assembly: GCF_007595705.1. Lineage (GTDB taxonomy): Bacteria > Actinomycetota > Actinomycetes > Streptomycetales > Streptomycetaceae > Streptomyces. The sequence continues at coordinate 107,523 of NZ_NISY01000011.1, forward strand.
CCGAGGTGGACGGGGCGCGGGTACGGCTGGCGGAGCGCACCGTACTCGCCCAGGTCGATCTGCGGGTCACGGCGGGCGAGGTGCTGGCGCTGGTGGGGCCCAACGGGGCGGGCAAGTCGACGCTGTTGGCCGCGCTCGCCGCCGATCTGGCCGCGGAGAGCGGGACCGTGCGGATCGCGGGCCGGCCGGTGGACGACTGGTCGGCGCGCGAACTGGCGCTGCGGCGGGCGGTGCTGCCGCAGTCCGCGACCCTCTCCTTCCCGTTCACGGTGGAGGAGGTGGTGCGGATGGGGCGTGCGCCCTGGGCGGGCACGGCGGCCGAGGACGAGGACGACGAGGCGGTGCGTGCCGCGCTGGCCGCGGCCGAGGTGGCCGAGTTCGCCGGGCGGCCGTTCTCGGCCCTCTCCGGGGGTGAGCGGGCGCGGGTCGCACTCGCCCGGGTGCTGGCCCAACGCACCGGCCTGCTGCTGCTGGACGAGCCGACCGCCGCGCTCGACCTGCGCCATCAGGAGCTGGTGCTGCGGCTGTGTCGGGAGCGGGCGGCCGCCGGGGACGCGGTGGTGGTGGTGCTGCACGATCTGGGGCTGGCCGCCGCCTACGCGGACCGGGTGGCGGTGTTGCACGAGGGTCGGGTGGCGGCCGACGGGCCGCCGGCCGAGGTCTTCGACGCAGAGTTGCTCAGCCGGGTCTACCGGCAGCCGATCGAGGTGTTGCGACACCCACGAACGGGCGCCCTGCTGGTTCTGCCACGCCGAGATGGCTAAATCTTTGCTGTTTACGGACTTATTCATGAGACGAGAGGGGAACCAGGCAGGCAAGCCTCAGCTAAGTTAGGGCGGCCTTACCCGAGCCGTCCGCTTTTTTGAGCCAGCCTGGAGCCCCGTATGAGAGCCGTTCGCTCCTCCGCCGTCACCGCCCTCGCGGCGGCCGCCGCGCTCACCGCCGTCGCCGGATGTTCCGAGAAGTCCGACGCCAAGGGCTCGGACGCCATCCAGGTCAAGGCATCCGACGACGCCTGCGAGGTGTCGAGGACCAGCTTCCCGGCCGGCCAGGTCGCGCTCGCCGTGGAGAACAAGGGCTCCAAGGTCACCGAGGTCTACATCTACGCCCCCGGCGACCGGATCGTCACCGAGCGGGAGAACATCGGGCCGGGCACCAAGACCACCATCACCGCCGAGGTGAAGGCCGGCAGCTACGAGATCGCCTGCAAGCCCGGCATGAAGGGCGACGGCATCCGGCAGAAGGTCACGGTCACCGGCAAGGGCACCCCCGTCAAGCGGGACCCGCGGTTGGACGAGGCCGTGGCCGCGTACCGCGCCTACGTCCAGAAGCAGGCCGACGAGACCCTGCCGCTGGTCGAGAAGTTCGCCGCCGCGATCGAGGACGGCGACGTCGAGGCCGCCAAGAAGGCGTACGCCCCGTCCCGCGTCGGCTGGGAGCGCACCGAGCCGGTCGCCGAGTCCTTCGGCGACATCGACCCCAAGGTCGACCTGCGCGAGGACGGCGTGGACAAGGGCGCGAAGTGGACCGGCTGGCACCGGCTGGAGAAGTCCCTGTGGGTCGAGAAGAAGATCACCGCTGAGGACAAGAAGCTGGCCGAGCAGCTCGTCACCGACCTGAAGGACTGGCAGAAGCGGGTGGGCAAGGCCGAACTCACCCCCACCTCCATGGCCAACGGCGCCAAGGAACTGCTGGACGAGGTGCAGACCGGCAAGGTCACCGGCGAGGAGGAGCGCTACAGCCACACCGACCTGGTGGACATCCAGGCCAACGTGGAGGGCGCGGAGACCTCGTACTCCCTGCTGCGCAAGGTCGCCGGCGAGAGTGACCCGGAGCTGGTCGAGGAGCTCGACAAGCAGTTCGCCGCCGTCAAGAAGCACCTCGACGGCTACCGCGAGGGCGACGGGTTCGTGGCCTACGACGACAAGATCAGCAAGGCGAAGCGCAAGCAGCTCTCGGACACCGTCAACGCGCTGGCCGAGCCGCTGTCCAAGCTCGCCGCCGCGGTCGTCAAGCCGGCGAAGTAGCCCTCGGGCCCGCGCGGCGGTATGCCACTCCGCAGGGGTGGCACACCGCCCGGGCACCACATCCGTACCAACACCTCAAGGGGGGTCGGCCGTGTCCGAGTCTCAGGAACGCCAGGACAATCCGGAGCCGGAGCGCACGACGCCGTCGCGCCGGGCCCTGCTCGGCTGGGGCGGGGCCGGACTGGCGCTCGGCGCCGCCGCGGCGGGCGGCACGGCGGTCGCCCTGGCCGGCGACGGCGACCCGGCCACCCGGCCGGTGTCCGAGGCCGGGGCCGCGGTGCCCTTCCACGGCGCCCATCAGGCCGGCATCGCCACAGCCGTCCAGGACCGGCTGCACTTCGCCGCCTTCGACGTCACCACCGACGACCGCGACGCGCTGATCTCCCTGCTGAAGGAGTGGACACGGGCGGCGGAGCGGATGACGCGGGGTCACCCGGTCGGCGAGGGAGCCGTCGGCGGGCTGGCGGAGGCCCCGCCGGACGACACCGGCGAGGCGCTGGGCCTCAAGCCCTCCCGACTCACCCTCACCATCGGCTTCGGTCCCACCCTCTTCACCGACCGCAAGGGCAAGGACCGCTTCGGCCTCAAGAAGCGGCGCCCCGAGGCCCTGGTGGAGCTGCCCGCCTTCCCCGGCGACAACCTCGACCCGGCCCGCAGCGGCGGCGACCTCTGCGTCCAGGCGTGCGCCGACGACCCGCAGGTCGCGGTGCACGCGATCCGCAACCTGGCCCGCATCGGCATGGGCAAGGTGGCGATCCGCTGGTCGCAGCTGGGCTTCGGCAAGACCTCCTCGACCACCCCGGAGGCCCAGACCCCGCGCAACATGATGGGGTTCAAGGACGGCACCCGGAACATCGCGGGCACCGACGACGCCGCCCTCGCCCGGCACGTCTGGGTGTCGCCCAAGGACGGCCCGGACTGGATGGCCGGCGGCTCCTACCTGGTGGCGCGCCGCATCCGGATGCACATCGAGACCTGGGACCGCACCTCGCTCAAGGAGCAGGAGGACATCTTCGGGCGGGACAAGGCCGAGGGCGCCCCGGTGGGCCGGCGGCGCGAGCGCGACGAGCCCAACCTGAAGGCGATGCTGCCCGACGCGCACGTACGGCTGGCGCACCCGGACGTCAACGGCGGGGCGACGATCCTGCGCCGCGGCTACTCCTTCACCGACGGCACGGACGGGCTGGGCCGGCTGGACGCCGGGCTGTTCTTCCTCGCCTACCAGCGCGACGTGCGCGGCGGCTTCATCCCCGTGCAGACCAACCTGGCGCGCTCCGACGCGCTCAACGAGTACATCCAGCACGTGGGTTCGGCGCTGTTCGCCGTTCCGCCGGGCGTCCGGGACACGGACGACTGGTGGGGCCGCGCGCTCTTCTCCTGATCTCATCGAAGGGACCCGACGTGTTCGCCAACTACCTGACCGGCCTGCGCGAGGGCCTGGAGGCGTCCCTGGTGGTCTGCATCCTGGTCGCGTACCTGGTCAAGACCGGCAACAGGGACAAGCTACTCCCCATCTGGATCGGCGTGGCCATCGCGGTCACCGTCAGCCTCGGCTTCGGCGCGGGCCTGGAGTTCGGCACCCAGGAGCTGACCTTCGAGGCCCAGGAGCTGATCGGCGGGGGCCTGTCCATCGTCGCCGTGGGCCTGGTGACGTGGATGGTCTTCTGGATGCGGCGCACCGCCCGGCACCTCAAGGCGGAGCTGCACGGGAAGCTGGACGCGGCGCTGGCCGTGGGCACCGGCGCGCTGGTGGCCACCGCCTTCCTGGCGGTGGGCCGGGAGGGCATCGAGACCTCGCTGTTCGTGTGGCGCGCGGTGCACGCGGCGGGCGGCGGCACGGACCCGCTGGTCGGCGCCCTGCTGGGCATCGCCTCCGCGGTGGTCATGGGCTGGCTCTTCTACCGGGGCGCGCTGCGGATCAACCTGGCGAAGTTCTTCACCTGGACCGGTGGGGCGCTGGTGGTGGTGGCCGCCGGCGTGCTCGCCTACGGCTTCCACGATCTCCAGGAGGCGCGCTTCCTGCCGGGGCTGAACCACCGGGCGTTCGACATCAGCGACACCGTCCCGCCGGACAGCTGGTACGGAACGCTGCTGAAGGGGACGTTCAACTTCCAGCCGAACCCGACCTGGTTGCAGGTCACGGTGTGGACGCTCTATCTGATCCCCACCCTGGCGCTCTTCCTCGCCCCCGGTAGGGTGGCGCCGAATCGAGCAGCGGCCACAGCAGCGCAGAAGGAGCCGGAGTCCCATGAGACGCAGGTCGCCCCGTCGGCGGCGGATGACTCTGGCAGCCGCGGCGGCACTGCTGACGCTGGCGCCGGCGCTGACCGGATGCATGACGGTGCACGGGGAGCGGGAGAACATCCCCTCGGTGGACAGGGCTGAGGCGCCCAAGGCGCTCAAGAAGTTCACCGACACCTACAACAGGGCCTACCGCGAGCTCGACCCGGAGCTGATCCGCCGGGTCGAGACCGGCCCGCTGGCCCAGATCGGCGTCGCCGACCTGACCGCGCAGCGCGCCAACGACCGGGACGGCAAGGGCAATCCGGGCTTCGCGCCGCTGGAGCTGAGCGACGCCCGGTACCTCGTCCCCCGACAGGTCGGCTGGCCGAAGTTCTTCGTCGCCGACACCAGGAGCAACCGCGACCCGGCGGGCGTCAGCAACCGCTGGCTGCTGGTCTTCACCCGCGGTGGGGCGGACGAGCCGTGGCGGGTGGCGTATCTGTCGATCCTCGGCCAGGACGAGATGCCGCGGTTCGCGACCGACGAGGACGGCTGGGCGAAGCCGGTCCCGACCGGCGGCGGCTCGGGGCTCGCGGTCGCCCCGGGCGCGCTGAGCAAGGAGTACACCGACTATCTGATGACCGGTGAGGGCCGCGTCTTCGCGGACGGGCCCGCCACCTCGCGGATGCGGGCGGAGCGCAAGAAGCTGCTGCGTACGCCGAAGTTCTGGACCGAGTACATCGACACGCCGACGGAGGACTCCGGACTGGCGCCGGTGGCGCTGCGCACCAAGGACGGCGGGGCAGTGGTCTTCTTCGCCTCGCACCACCGCCAGAAGCAGACCATGGCCAAGGGCTTCCGGCCCAACCCCGACCCGCAGATCAAGGCGCTGATGACCGGCGAGGCGAAGAAGTCGGTGACGCTGACCCGGGTCTTCGAGTCCACGGTGCGGGTCCCGGCCAAGGCCGGGACCGACCCCCGCGTGGTCTTCCTCAACCGCCTGGAACAGGTCACGGCAGCCAAGGGCGAGTAGCCGACCTCATAACCCCCCACGGCACCTCCCGAGCCCTGCTCGGGGGCCCGCCCCGAAGGGGCGCGGGGAACTGCGCGACAAGCCACAACCAACCCGCAGCCGACCGACAACCCCCCACGGCACCCCCACATCGCGGCGCGTACCCCGAGGCACCAGGGCCCCACCGCAGAGCGCCAGGGCGCCAGGGCACCAGCCCGAAACGGCTAGCGCCCCATCGGCCACGCCGCCGTACCGTGCTGTTCCTGCCGGTCGCCCGCGTACTGCGCGCACGCGTCGGTGAGCGCCTCCAGCAGGGTCAGCGGGTCGGGAAGCGGCCGCTCGGGGCCGAGCAGCCAGGCCACGTGCCCCTCGCCCGGCAGTCGGGCGGGCGGCATCAGCACATAGCTGCCCCGGCAGTGCCAGCGCAGCAGCGGGTGCTCGTCCATCGTCTCGGGGTGGCAGTCCAGCTCGCAGGGCCACCACTCGTCCTCGTCCTCGGGGGTGCCGCGGGTGGCGGTGAAGAAGAGCATCCGGCTTTCGTGGAGATCCGCGCTGGTGGTGGCCACCGGGCCCACCTCGACGCCCGCCTCGCCGAGCCGCTCCAGGGCCTGCCGCCCGGCGTCCGCGGGGACGTCCAGCACGTCGTGGGTGATGCCGGTGGCGGTGATGAAGTTGGCCTCCGGCTGGTTGTTCAGCCACTGGCCGACCTTCTCGGCGTCCGTGGTGGCCTGTGTCTGCCAGGCGAAGGAGATGGGATGTCGGGCCGGGGTGGGACAGCCGATGCGGTCACACGAACAGCCGTAGCCGTCCGGATGGGCGGCCGGAGCGAGGGGGAAACCGGCTGCGGCAGCGGCCAGCAGCAGGTCCGCGCGGGCGCCCGCCGCGCCCGCGCCCGGGCCGGAATCGCCGCCGGCTCCGCCCCTCGGTCGGCGCAGCCACTGGGAGAACCTGCCCTTGCGTTCCATCTATCGCCTCGCTTAACGGCTCGCTCTACGGCGCATCGCCAACCACCCGGTTACCCGATCAATGCTGCCACCATCCTGCTCCCGAGGTGGCCGGTGTCCGCATCCGGGGTGGCCGAGACACTTCTCTTCCGGGCGCCATTACCGGGCATAACCGAATTCTCACGCCTAGCGTTTCTTTTATGGTCGCAAGATCTCTGCTCGCGGGCGCCGTCATGCTGGCACTCTCGCTGCCGATCATCGGGCCGGCCGCCCCGATCCAGCGAGAACGGCAGCGTGGACGGCAACTGGAGGTCGAGCGGGCGCACGACCACCGGGCCCGGCGCGCACCCGGCCACAGCTCCCGCTCGCTGCCCGCGCTCCCGCGCATCACCTACACCGCGCACCGGGGTGGCGCGCTGGAGGTGCCGGAGAACAGCATGGCCGGCCTGACCACCGCCTTCGTGCGCGGCGAGGCCCAGGTGCTGGACTTCGACAGCCGGGTGCTGCGGGACGGGACACCGGTGGTGATGCATGACGCGACCCTGGACCGCACCACCTTCCAGAGCGGCCCGGTGAACCGGTTGACCCTCCCCCAGTGGCGACGCGTGATACTGCGCCCGGACCCGTCCCTGCCGAGCGACTGGGCGCCCGAGGCGCCGCCGACGGTGGCCGAGGTGCTGGACCGGTTCGGCGGCCGTAGGCGGCTGATGATCGAGGCCAAGGACCCGGTCGGGCTGCCCCGCCTCGCGGAGCTGGTGAAGGAGCGCCGGCTGACCCGCTCGGTCTTCGTCAACACCAACTCGCCGGAGGTGGCGCGCGAGGCCGCCGGGCTGGGGCTGATGGCGCAGCTGTGGCGCTCGGCCGCGCAGCTGCGCGAGGACGACCCGGCGGCCTGGCGGGGCTTCGTCGAACTGCTGGACGTGGACCACCGGGCCCGGGAGCGGGACCTGCGCCGGGCGCTGCGCTCGGGCATCCCGCGGGTGTGGGCGCACACGGTGAACACCCCGGCGGCACGCGACCGGATGCTGGCGCTGGGCTGCGACGGCATCATCACGGACGCCCCGGGGCTGCTGACGCACACCCCGGTGGCCGCCCGCTACCGGACTACCGGGGGGTGATGCCGCGCAGCGCCAGCTCCACCACCGCGTCGGCGTACGCGTGGGTCATCGGGCGGGTGCGCAGCAGCCAGCGGTGGGCCAGCGGGCCGACCAGCAGCTCCAGGGCGATCCGGGGGTCGAACGAGGGCTCCGCCTGTCCGGCCTCCTGGGCGGCGCGCAGCCGCTTCACATAGAGCTGGAGCTGCGGCTCCAGGATCCGCTCCACGAACTGGACGGCCAGCTCGGCGTTGATCACGCCCTCGGCGGCCAGCGCGCGGGAGGCCCGCTCGTAGCGGGGGTCGCTCATCTCGTCGACGGTGGCCCGCAGGACCATCTTGAGGTCCGCTTCCAGGTCCCCGGTGTCGGGGATCTCGTAGCTGACGTCCGGGCCGCCCGCGGCCTCCTCGGTGAGCGCGACGAAGGCGTCGAGGAGCACGGCGGCCTTCGAGGGCCACCAGCGGTAGATGGTCTGCTTGCCGACGCCCGCGCGGGCGGCGATCGCCTCGATGGTGAGCTTCGGGTAGCCGACCTCGCCGACGAGTTCGAGGGAGGCGTCGAGGATCGCGCGCCGGGAGCGTTCGCTGCGACGGCTGGCGTCGGGGGCTGTCTTGTTGGCCATGGGTTCAATGTACCAAGCACGAGGCGAGACGTATCGTCTTGACAAGACGATACGTCTCGCTTCACACTCGTCTCGTCGGACGTCGCAAGACGGACCGTCTCATGTGATGACGCACGACCCCGAGGAGATGAGCGGTATGAGCAAGGGCAAAGGAAGCGCGATGCTCGGCGTCGGCGGACCCCGCGCCAACGTCCCCCGTTCGGCGATGCGCGGCGGCCGCCGCGACAGCGTGGGCGGACGGGGCGGCATGGACCCCCTGGCGCAGAAAAGGGAGCTGCTGCGCAAGCTTCAACAAGGCCGGGACGGGGGATCTTTGAGGGAAAGTTAGACCACCCGTACGGTCCATGCGTAGCGGGGCGCGAGGGTGGACGATCTGAGCGCGCACGCAGCCACGTGCGCGCTCGACACCCTCGTGAGGAGCCTCCCTTGTCCTTGCGTACCACCGTGCGCCGCGCCACCGCGCGCCGCTATCTGATGTGCCCGCCCACCTACTTCAAGGTGACCTACTCCATCAACCCCTGGATGGACCCGGCCAAGCCGGTGGACCTCCGCCTCGCCCTCGCCCAGTGGGAGGACCTGCGGGACCGGTACCGGGCCCTGGGCCACACCGTCGAGGAGCTCGAACCCCGCCGCGACCTGCCCGACATGGTTTACGCGGCCAACGGCGCCACCGTCGTCGAGGGCCGGATCCTCGGCGCCCGGTTCGCCCACGCCGAGCGCACCGGCGAGGCCGTGGCGCACCGCGAGTGGTTCCACACCCACGGGTACACGGACGTCCGCGAGCCGGAGCACATCAACGAGGGCGAGGGGGATTTCGCCGTCACCTCCTCCTGGCTGCTGGCCGGCCGGGGCTTCCGCTCCAGCCCGCTCTCCCACCCCGAGGCCCAGGAGTTCTTCGGCCGCCCGGTCATCGGCCTGGACCTGGTCGACCCGCGCTACTACCACCTGGACACGGCGCTCTGCGTGCTCGACGACTCCACCGACACCGAGGTCATGTACTACCCGGGAGCGTTCTCCCCCGGCAGCCGGGCCGTGCTGGAGCGACTCTTCCCCGACGCGCTCATCGCCACCGAGGCGGACGCGGCGGCCCTGGGGCTCAACGCCGTGAGCGACGGCCGGCACGTGCTGCTGCCGCAGGCCGCGGTGGGTCTCTTCGAGCCGCTGCGGCAGCGGGGCTACGAGCCGATCGGCATGGACCTGAGCGAGCTCCTCAAGGGCGGCGGCAGCGTCAAGTGCTGCACCCAGGAGCTCCGCACCTAGTCGCGCGGCTCCGAGGGCGGCCAGGCGTCGCCCCAGTCGGCGTCACGGGCGGCGCGGTACAGCGGACCGTGCCGCTTGGTGACGTTCTCCCGGCGCAGCCCCTCCTCCGCCGTGCACAGCTCCAACAGCACCTGTCCCTTGCGGATCTGGGGCTTGCGCACCACGCGGGACGGCGCCGGCGCCACCGGGAAGCGGGTGGCGGCGACGTAGCTGAACTTCTCGTCCTCGTACGACAGCGAGCCGCCCTTCACCTGCCGGTGCAGCGAGGAGCGGCTCACCCGCGCCGCGAAGTGGCACCAGTCCGAGCCGGGCACGATCGGGCAGGCGGCGCTGTGCGGACAGGGCGCGGCGATGTGGAAGCCGGCGGCGACCAGCCGGTCGCGGGCCTCGATGACGCGGGCGTAGCCGTCGGGGGTGCCCGGCTCGATGATCACCACGGCCTGCGCGGCGGCCGCGACGGCGGCCACCAGGGAGCCGCGATCGGCCTCGGTGAGCTCGTTGAGCACGTAGGAGACCGTGACCAGGTCCGCGGCGTCGACGGCGAGTTGCGCCCCGATGCGGGCGCGGCGCCACTCGACGGACGTCAGCGCCGGGTTCGCCGCGGCGATCTCCCGTCCCAGGGCGAGGGCCGGCTCCGCCCAGTCGAGCACGGTCACCGGCCGTTCGCCGCCCCAGGTCGCGGCCACGGCCCAGGTGGCGGCCCCGGTCCCGCCGCCGACGTCGACATGGCTGCCCGGCGCCCAGTCCGGCACCGCGTCCGCGAACGCGGCCAGCGCCGCGCACACCGCCTCGTACGTCGCCGGCATCCGGTACGCGGCGTACGCGGCCACGTCCGAGCGGTCCCGCAGCACCGGGGCGTCCGTCGGGATCCGCCCCCGGTAGTTCGCGATCAGCCGCTCCACCGCCTGGGCCGCCTGCCGGGGCGGCAGGCCGTCGAGCAGGTGCGCCAGGGTGGCGCGGAGGGTGTCGCCGGTGTGGGCGGCCTCGGAAGCGGATGCGTGCATTCGCACGAGTTTACCCGTCGGGGGGGCCCGACCGAGGGGTCGCCCCCTCACCCCTTCCGGCCCTTCCGGCCCGCACCCGACCCGCTGCTTCCGTGGAGGGGTCGGGCCGTCCGACACGCGACCTCAGCGCCCGTCCGGGCCCGCTCCCGCCCCCACGGCCCGCGCCAGGGCCGTGGCCACCGCCGCGCGCGGCGTGTTCACCGGGGGCCGCCGCCGTGGGTGGACGGTGTTGGCGAGCAACACCACGAACGAGTCGGTCGCCCGGTCCACGACCAGGCTCGTCCCCGTGAAACCCGTGTGGCCCGCCGCGCCCCGGCCCGCCAGCTCTCCCATGAACCACGGCTGGTCGACCTCGAAGCCCAGCCCCGGCGCGGTCAGCATCAGCTCCACGGAGGACGCCGCCAGCACCCGGCGGCCCTCGTACGCCCCGCCGCCCAGCAGCGCCCGGCACAGCCGCGCCAGATCACCGGCGGTGGAGAACAGCCCCGCGTGCCCGGCCACGCCGCCCATCGCATGGGCGTTCTCGTCGTGCACCACCCCGCGCAGCATCCCCCGGTCGAGCTTGGCCCAGGGCCGTCGCTGGTCCTCGGTGGCGGCGATGCGCGGGAGGAGGTCGGCCGGCGGGTTGAAGCGGGTGTCGTCCATGCCCAGCGGTCCGGTGACCAGGTCCCGCACCAGCGCGTCCAGCGGTCGGCCCGTGACGCGCTCCAGCACCCGCTGCAGGATCAGCAGGTTCAGGTCGGAGTAGCCGCGCGCCGCCCCCACCTCGCCCACGGGCTCCTCCGTACGCAGCATCGCCTCCCGCTCCGCCTCGCCCGCGCACGCGTACAGCGGCAGTTCGGGCCGTAGCCCGGAGGTGTGGGTGAGCAACTGCCGCAGGGTGATCCCGTGCCGGGCGGCGGCCGTGAACTCGGGGGCGTACGAGGCGACGCGGCCGTCCAGGTCGAGCGCGCCCCGCTCCACGCACCGCACGGCGACGACCGCGGTGAACAGCTTGGTCAGCGAGGCGAGGTCGAAGAGGGTGTCGGGCCGGGCGGGCACCCGGGCGGCCGGGGGCAGCTCCACGCCCCGGTCGGTCCCCGCGTCGTAGGAGGCGTAGCGCACCGCCCAGCCGAAGCCCTCGTGGGCGAGGGTGGTCCGGGACCGCCCGGCGTAGACGACGGCTCCGGCACACCAGGGCCGCGCTTCGAGGGGCGTCACCTCCTCGGGCGGCGCCCCCTCGGAAGACGCCGCCGCGGGAGGCACCGCCGTGGAAGGCACCCCCACGGGGAGGCTCGCCACCTCGCGGACCAGGTCGTCCAGCGCTGTCGCGCGTGCTAGCCCTGCCGCTCGTAGTCGCTCTGCTGCTGCCACGGGCGGCACAGTGCCACGAAGCACAGCGCGGCCGCGAGTGCGGAGCCCAGCTGGACGGCGGCCATGGGCACGGCGGTGTGCTCGCCGGCGATCCCGACCAGCGGCGAGGCGATCGCGCCGACCAGAAAGGAGGCCGTGCCCAGCAGCGCGGAGGCGGAGCCGGCGGCGTGCCCGGCGCGCTGGAGGGCCTGGGCGTTGGTGTTGGGCAGCACCAGACCCATGGCGGACATGAGCACGAAGAGCGCGCCCGCCACGAGGGCCAGCCCCGGCCGACCGAAGACCCCCGAGACCATCACCAGCAGCGCGCCGGCGGCGAGGGTGATGATGGCGAGTCCGGCCGTCACCACCCGGTCGAGGTTGACCCGGCCGACCAGCACCTTGCCGTTGAGCTGGCCGAAGGCGACGAGGCCGACCGAGTTGAGCCCGAAGAGCAGGCTGAAGGTCTGCGGGGAGGCGCCGTAGATCTCCTGGATGACGAAGGAGGAGCCGGAGATGTACGCGAAGAGCGCGGCGAAGGCGAAGCCGCCCGCGAGCATGTAGCCGGCGAAGACGCGGTCGGCGAGCAGCCCGCGCATGGTGTGCAGGGCCTGGCGGAGCCCGCCGCTGTGCCGCCGCTCGGGCGGAAGCGTCTCGTCCAGCCAGCGCCAGACGACGAAGGAGAGCACGGCGCCGACGACGGTGAGCACGATGAAGATGCCGCGCCAGTCGGTGAAGCGCAGCACCTGACCGCCGATGAGGGGCGCGATGATCGGCGCGGTGCCGGAGATCAGCATCAGGGTGGAGAAGAATCGGGCCATGGCGACGCCGTCGTACAGGTCGCGGACCACGGCGCGGGCGATCACGATCCCGGAGGCCCCGGCGAGCCCCTGCACCAGGCGGAAGCCGACGAGCAGCGGGGCGTTGGTGGCGAAGGCGCAGACGGCGGTGGCCAGGACGTAGATGACCATGCCGATGAGCAGCGGCCGGCGGCGGCCCCACTTGTCGCTCATCGGCCCGACCACCAGCTGGCCGAGCGCCATGCCGGCCAGGCAGGCGGTGAGGGTGAGCTGCACGGTGGCGGCGGGGCTGTGCAGCGCGTCGGTGACCTCGGGCAGTGCCGGGAGGTACATGTCCATGGAGAGCGGAGGGAGCGCGGTGAGGCCGCCGAGCACGAGGGTGGTGAGCAGCCCGGTGCGGCGCTGCGCGAGCGTGTGCGCGGCACCGGCCGGATCGGACGGGGCCGCGGCGCCGCAACGGGGCATGGTGCCGGAGGGAGCCGCGGCGTCGGAGGGGGCCGGGCCTGCGGGCCGGGCCCCCTCCGGAGCGGAGGTCGCATCGGGTGTGTCGGGTATGCCGTCGGGCGTGGTGGAGCGTCCGGTGTCCGCCATGCAGCAGCTCTCCAAGGGTCGTTGAAGCGGACACTATGTTCTCATCCGGTGCCGTCGTATTTACGGATCTTCGCCACGGATCGGACGACTCCGCTCCGGCCGGCCAACGGTGCTGCGGAGCCGCGGGCCCGACGGGGGTCACACGGCTTGGAGCCCCGGGTTGCCCGACTCGGTGATGAAGGAGGCGGCGGTGGTGACCACGCCGCCAGGGGTGGTCACAGGGGAGACCGTCCGGTAGTCGGCGCGGGCCTGGTCCTCGTCGAGGGTGAGGAGGACGTAGCCGCGGCGGCCGTTGTAGAACTTCATGTGCGGGTTGGCGGCCATGAAGGTGGCCCAGTTGGACGGCTTGTCGGCGCCGTTCCTGCCGCTGCTGACGGAGGTGCCGACGATCTCGACGCCGAGGGTGCGGGAGGACGGGTCGCCGAAGTCGCGCTTGATGTCCATGGCGTACGAGACGTGGACGTCGCCGGTGAGGACGATCAGGTTGTCGATGCCGGCCTGCTCGACGCCGTCGAGGATCCGCTGCCGGGATGCCGGGTAGCCGTCCCAGGCGTCCATGCTGAGCTTGGAGCGGGCGGCGGTGGTGTCCTTGCGGCGGCAGAAGGTGACCTGCTGCGGCAGCACGTTCCAGGTGGCGGTGGAGCGCCGGAAGCCGTGCAGCAGCCAGCGCTCCTGGGCGGCGCCGATCATGGTGCGGCTCGGGTCCTCGGACTCGGGGCCCGGGTACTGCCAGCCGTCGCCGTACGCCTGGTCGGACCGGTACTGCCGGGTGTCGAGGATGTCGAACTGGGCGAGCCGCCCGTGGTGGAAGCGGCGGTAGAGCCGCATGTCGGGACCGTCGGGCCGGTGCGGCCGGCGCAGCGGCATGTTCTCCCAGTACGCGCGGTAGGCGGCGGCCCGGCGTAGCAGGAACTCCTCCGGCGGGTTGCCGTTCTCGTCCGTGTCGCCGGCGTAGTTGTTCTCGGTCTCGTGGTCGTCCCAGGTGACGAACCAGGGGAAGGCGGCGTGCGCGGCCTGGAGCTCCGGGTCGGTCTTGTAGAGCGCGTAGCGCAGCCGGTAGTCCTCCAGGGTGAGGGTCTCGCGGTTGAAGATGTCCGGAAGTGTGCGGTCGGTGTACTTGCGGGCGCCGCCGACCGCGTTGACCGCGTACTCGTAGAGGTAGTCGCCGACGTGGAAGACGGCGTCGAGGTCCTCGTCCGCGAGGTGTCCGAGGGCCGTGTAGTAGCCGTCGTGGTACGCCTGGCAGGAGATCAGCCCGAAGCGGCCCTGGTCGACGTGGGCGCGGCGGGCCGGGGCGGTGCGGGTGCGGCCGGCCGGGCTGGTCCAGGAGCCGACGCGGAAGCGGTACCAGTAGTCCCGGCCGGGGGCGAGGCCGTCCGCCTCCACGTGCACGGCGTAGTCGAACGCGGCGTGCGCGGCGGCGGTGCCGCGCCGGGCCACGCGTCTGAACCGGTCGTCGCGGCAGATCTCCCACTCCACCCGCACCACGCCCTCGGCGGGCAGCCCGCCGCGCGGCTCGTACGGGCGCGGGGCCAGCCGCGTCCACAGCAGCACGGAGTCCGGCAGCGGGTCGCCGGAGGCCACCCCGAGGGTGAACGGGTCCTCCGGGAGGCTGTGCGGCGTCAGCTCCGCCGCGTGCGCGCTCGGCAGGTTGGTGCTGAAGGCGAGGGCCGCGGCGGCCGAGGTGACGGTGAGGAACCGGCGGCGTCCCAGACGTGCGGCGGCGGCCCGAAGCTCCGGCTGGTGCGTGGCGCGTGCTGAGCGTGCTGCGTGTGCCATGTGTCCCATGGGGCATTCCTCCGACCTGAGAGGTGTCAGAGGAAATTGGAAGCGTTACGGGCGGCGATGTCCTGACCCGTTCACGACATATATATGTCGTACGAGTGAGATCCACCTCCGCTTCAGGCATTCGGCGTAATTCGCGGGCGGGGTGTTCTCGGCGGGGTTCGTGTGGCAAGGTCATCTTCCCGCCGCCGCAGGAGCGGTGTCGGGATGAGGAAACCTCCTGCCGACGCGCCCGTAGGACGCGCCCGCGGGACGCGCCCGGACGCGCGCCTTACGGTCGAACGTCCGGCGAAACCCCTCCACCCCACGCCCCGCCGAAACACCCTGCCGACCGAAGAGAGCCGACGTGCGTTCTCTCCCCATCACCCTGGGCGCCCGCCTGCTGCCCGTCGCCGCGCTGACCGCCGCCGGCCTGGCCATGACCGCCACCGGCCCCTCGGACGCACACCCCAAACCCGCCGCCGGGTCGGACCCCTCCCCCACCCCGAGCGCCAGCGCACCGGCCCCACGCCACACCGCGCCCCCGCGCGACGCCTGCGCGACGCTCCCCGTCGCCACCGTGAAGGCCCTGGTCCCCGGCGCCAACCCCGCCGGCTCCCTGCTCACCTCCAGCGACACCACCCGCCGCACCGGCTGCTCCTGGCACGCCCTCCACGGCTACGACTACCGCTGGCTCGACGTCACCTACGACATCGCCCCCACCCGCCGTCCCCCCACTCCCGCGACCGAGATCCCCGGCACCCCCGTCCCCGACCTCGGCGACCACGCCACCCTCACCGAACGCGTCACCACCGAAGACGGCCAGCGGACCCGCGAGGCGGTGGTCGTCCTCCACCAGGACAACGCGATGATCACCGTCACCTACAACGGCGGCGACTTCGAAACCGGCGAGGCCGCCGACGCCGACACGATCCGCAAGGGGGCGCTGACGGCGGCCAGGGCGGCGCTGGAGGCGTTGGCGGAGCCGGGATCCGGGGAGGAGTGAGCTGTCCACGGGACGTGGCGCCCCGCCGTCGCACGGGGCGGGGACTGCCTGGACCGCTCCGATAACATGACCCGAACTCATGATGACCGCCCCGATCGCCCACCCTTCGTCAGAAAACCATGCCATCCAGCACGATGAGTGACATATTCCGCCAAAACCTAGCAAATCGGCCAGGCAATTGATATCGCGAATAAACGGCAGAAATACATTCGCCGCGTGGCGTCAACCGCGGGCGATGCTGTGGGCCACGGCCGGCGTGGTAACCCTTGGATTCCTCATCGCGCTGGAGATCGCCGCACGCCACTACGGCCTACCGGGGCCGATGGCCAACCAGGCGAAAGAGGTGATATTCGCCCCCAAATCGGGGCCGTTGCTGTACGCCAGCATGGCGCTGATGATGGTGGTGCTCACCTGGCGGGAACGGTTCATCGCCTTGGGTGTCGCGATCGGCATCGACATCGCCTTCTTCCTGGTGCGGTGGGCGGTCGACGCCAAGATGATGTTCGGCAACGGCGCGCTGTGGGTGATGTTGGGCTGCGCGGTCATCGCCGTCACGCGCCGCACCGGCCGGGAACGCGCCCTGCTGCTGAAGGGCGTCGGGCTGGGCCTGCTGCTGGTGGCCGGCCGCAAGACCGGCGACACCTGGCTGCTCATCACCTCGAAGACCCGCCCGATGGTGCTCGACCAGTACGTGGCGACCGCCGATCAGGCGCTGGGCAACCCGTCGTGGGTGGTGGGCCGAATCGTCCAGGCCACCGATCCGATCGGCACCCACCTTCTCGACTGGGTCTACATTCAGCTCGCGGTGGCCGCGGTCGTCGTCACGATGTACCAACTGCGCCACGTGGCGGTCGAGCGTCGCTTCCCGAGCCATCACCTGGTGCGCACCTTCCTGGTGATCGGCCTCGTCGGGCCGGCCATCTACATGATCTTCCCGGTGGTCGGACCGATCTTCGCCTACGGCACCGGCGCCTTCGGCACCGGTGGCGAACCCTGGGCGATAGCCAACCTGTGGCCGGACACGCTGCCGACGATCGACACCCCGCAGCCGATGCCGTACGACGAGATCACCCCGCGCAACTGCATGCCCAGCCTGCACACGGCGTGGGCTACCGCGATCTTCATCCACTCCCGCAAGGGCCCACGCGCTCTGCGCTTCGCGGGCACGTTCTGGCTGATCGCCACGCTCGGCGCGACGCTGGGCTTCGGCTACCACTACGGCGTGGATCTCATCGCCGGCGTGGTGTTCACGCTCACGATCGAGGCGGCTCTGCGCTCGATCACCCGCGGCTGGGACCGGTCGGGAATCCAACTGGTCGCCTACGGCACCGCGGTCTTCGCCGCACTCCTGACGTCCTACCGCTATCTGCCGACGCAGATGGCCGACTACCCGTGGCTGTCCGGCCCCCTTCTCCTTCTGGCGATGGCCTCGGTGATCTACGGCTACGTACGGACCGCCAAGAAGTGGGAGCCGAAGGCCGCCGTACCGGCACCGCGGAACGGCGTGGCCCGCGGCGCGAGTGGGTTGCCTCGGGAGACGACCGAGGACCTCTGCCTCACCAAGGCGGCCGGTTCCTCCGAAGGCGCTTCGAACCCGATCGACTGATCACCGGTTCGCGCCTCTTGCGCTGCGCCGCGCGCGGCGGGGCGGGCCGGGGCGAGAACCGGGTCCGCCCGGACCGGGGAGAACCGGGTCTACCCGGACCGGGCTTGGCCGATATCCCGCTCAGGCCGCCCGTTTCGGCTCCGATAGCATGGTCCGACTTTTTGACGATCGCCCTCATCGCCCACCCTTCACCGGAAAATCATGCCATCTAGCACGATCAGCAGAATATCCGACCAAAATCGAGCAAATCGGCTAAAGCATTGATATCGCGAACAGACCGCAGAACCGCGTTCGCCGCGTGGCGTCAACCGCGGGCGATCCTGTGGGCCACGGCCGGTGTGGTAGCCCTCGGATTCCTCATCGCGCTGGAGATCGCCGCGCGCCACTACGGCCAGCAGGGGCCGATCACCAACCAGGCAAAAGAGGTGATATTCACCCCCAAATCAGGGCCGCTGTTGTACGGCAGCATGGCGCTGATGATGGTGGTGCTCACCTGGCGGGAACGGCTCATCGCGACCGGTGTCGCGGTCGGCATCGACATCGTCTTCTCTCTGGTGCGGTGGGCGGTCGACGCCGAGACGCCCGCCGGCTACGGCTACCCCTTCGGCAACGGCGCGCTGTGGGTGATGCTGGGCTGTGCGGTCATCGCCGTCACACGCCGCACCGGCCGGGAACGCGCCCTGCTTCTGAAGGGCGTCGGGCTGGGCCTGCTGCTGGTGGCCGGCCGCAAGACCGGCGACACCTGGCTGCTCATCACGGCGAAGACCCGCCCCACGGTGCTCGACCAGTACGTGGCGACCGCCGATCACGCGCTGGGCAACCCCTCGTGGCTGGCAGGCCGGATCGTCCAGGCCACCGGCCTGCTCGGCGCCCATCTCCTCCACTGGGTCTACATCCAGCTCGCGGTGGCCGCGGTCGTCGTCAGCCTGTACCAACTGCGCCACGTGGCGGTCGAGCGCCGCTTCCCGAGCCATCACCTGGTACGCACCTTCCTGGTGATCGGCCTCCTCGGGCCGGCCATCTACATGATCTTCCCGGTGGTCGGGCCGATCTTCGTCTACGGCTCCGACGGCGGCCAGTGGGCGGTGGCCGACCTGTGGCCGGACACACCTCCGCCGCTCGACGCGCCGCACCACATGCCCTTCAACGAGGTCACCCCACGCAACTGCATGCCCAGCCTGCACACGGCGTGGGCTACCGCGATCTTCATCCACTCCCGCAAGGGCCCACGGATTCTGCGATTCTTCGGCGTGTTCTGGCTGATCACCACGCTCGGCGCGACACTGGGATTCGGCTACCACTACGGCGCGGACATCATCGCCGGTGTGGTCTTCACGCTCACGATCGAGGCGGCTCTGCGCTCGCAAGCACGTGGCTGGGATCGGTCGGGAATCCAGCTGGTCGCTCACGGAGCGACGGTCTTCGTCGCGTTCTTGCTGTCCTATCGCTATATTCCGATGCAGATGGCCGAACTTCCGTGGGTATTCGGACCGCTTCTCATTCTGGCGATGCTTTCGGTGATCTACGCCTACATGCGGACCACCAAGCGGTGGGAGCCGAAGGCCACACCGGCGCCGCAGCCGGAGCCGCAGCCCGAACTGGTGTGAATCGTGTCGCGTCGGGTGGCGGGCTGAGCGCATCCCGAATGCGACCCTCGGCGGGTTCGTGCCCGGTGCCCGACTGACGGCAGGTGGCCGGCCGGACCCGCCGCTCACTACGTCATGTAAAAGGAGGCTCAGGCACCCATCTGGTGCCCGAGCCTCCCCGAATCTCAGCCGCTACCGGTCACCGGCCTCTAGGCACCTAGCTGAGGTGGTGTTCCCATCGCAGTGCCGGGTTGTCGCCGATCCAATACGTATGGGTCCTGGCAGTGATGTGGAGCTTCACGGCGGTGATGTCGGGACTTCCCTCACCCTGCCAAGCGGTGAGAGCCTGCTCGATGTCGTCCCACAGGGCCACGGGCCCACCCTGGCGGACGGTCCAACCGTCTCCGTCAGCGATGAATTCGGCAAAGGACTCGCGCTGCGGGTCGAAGAGGTACAAGAGCCGTGTGCCGTCGCCGCGGACGGCGCGGACGAACTGAGCGCCGGGTGCGGCAAGCTGAGCGAGGAAGGCAGGCATCCACTCCTCAAGCATGAGGGGAGATACCTTTGAGCTTCGCTCACTGTCTGCGTATGCAGTGCGGGCGGAGAGGTCGCCGGCCAGTGGGGCCATAGCTTGAGAACGAGCGTGCATAAAGGAGGAGCGGCCAACGATCCCGCCTTCGGCGGTGCCGTCGTCGCCAACGGTGACCTTCGCAAGGCCGGTGCCATAGGGCCATGCGCCGATTGTGGAGAGCACGACCCCACCAGGTTTGGTCTGACGGATCCAGGTGTGAGGAATCCGGCGGACGGCACAGGTAGCGATCACCCGGTCATACGGAGCGCGGCGCGGATGGCCAAGGAGCCCGTCTCCCGTCACCGTCCACGTCGAGAAACCGGCCGCTTCCAGCGCGGCATCCGCGCGGGCCGCCACATCCTGGTCGACTTCAACCGTCGTCACGTTGTCTTCGCCTAGGCGGTGGCACATCAGGGCCGAGGAATAGCCGGTACCCGTGCCGATCTCCAGCACCTGATGCCCGTCTTCCAAATCCAGTTCCTCGATCATGCCGACCACCATGACCGGGGTGGTTGAGCTCGACGTTGGTACACCGGTCACGAGGTCGGCGGCCCGGTCCGCCGTAAGGTGTCCGTCGAGCTGAGTGGTCAGAGACTGATCGCTGTAGGCGATCGTCGCCCACTCCGCCCGGTCTGCCCCGGCCGCTGTCACCGGCCGCCAGCGCCCGCCGTCCATGGGAAGAAAGACGCCAGGTTCTAGGAACAGCTCACGCGCCACGGACTCGACCGCGGTCCGCCACTTGGGTGACTTGAGGACGCCAGCCGTCTCCAGCCGATCAGCGAGGGCAGATCGTTCGGACGCGGTATCGGTCATGAGTTGTCTCCTTGTAGGAGGTCAGCGAATGCAGCGGACATCTCCAGTCCGGTCTTGTCCTCCAGCCACCCCCACTGGCCGTTGGGGTTCAGCTCCAGCCACCAGTAGTCGCCCGCCCGATCCACGGCAAGGTCGAAGCTTCCGGAGACCAATCCGAGGTGGTCCAGGAAGCCGAGGAGCGCCTTGTTCACGTTGTCGGGCAGGTCTACCACGGTGTAGGAGAGGGCGGAGTAGTCCTTGCGCCAGTCCAACAGGTCGGAGTCGATCCTTACGGCGAACGCTCGCCGGCCGACCACCAGCACTCGTACGTCTGCGGCCTTATCCACGCGGACCTGAAAGAGGTGCGGTGCCACGCGCACACTGTCATCAATCTCGTCGGCGGTGACCGGCTCCGCCCACCCGGTCACCGGGACTCCGTCTCGCTCGTACGGGGTCCACCGCAGCGTCTTGTAGATCACCTGACCGTGGGCAGTGATGAACTCCCGCGCTGCGACAGGATCGTTGGTGACGAGTGTTGGTGGCACCGCGAGGCCGAGCCGCTGCGCGAGGGCGAGTTGAGTGGGCTTGTAGTCGGCGGCGGTGATGCGAAGGGGGTGGTTGACCCACAGCGGCCCCTCAAGGGCATAGAGAGTGCCTCCGAGCCCATAGCGGACCTGCGCCGCAGCGAACCGCGCATCGTCCTCGGCTAAGTGCTGGAACGTGGGCCAGACGGGGCGGCGCCAGTACACCGCCCGCACCTGGGCCAAGTCGGCAGTTCTCGACACGGTACGCACCTGCCCGACCACTGGGGCCGGGCAGGTACCAAACCGAGCCGAGACCGTCAGGCCGCCCTCCCCGATGTCGGCAGGGTTGAACCTGACTACTGGAACGTGGCGCCGGTTGAGTTCGGTGATCACCATGTCAGCAGTGAAGTCATCCGCCTCGGTAGCCACCAGGACTGGCCTGTGCTCGGTCACGGGCATCAGTCCTGCTGACTGTCCTGATCGTGGCCCTGGTCCGGCTGAGAGTCCAGGTTCGTGGTCGTGGGGGTCTCCGTGCCGGCGCTGGTGCCGTGCTTGCCCATCTCAATTACCTGGCCGCCGCGGTCGCGGAACACGCCAAGCTGCGTGTCCGGGTCAACCTCGACTGTGGCGTGCGGCCGGCAAACCGTGGTGGGGTACGGCGCAAGTCGGCTAGCCCCCCACGGTCGGGTGGCGGTGAGCCCAGTAGCAGTGGTGATCACAGTTGACTCCTCAGGATGAGTTCTGCGGATCTGGGTGCCTGCACTACGAGCCGAGTGGCTCGGTTATACCTCGCCTCCCTTCCTTCATGAGACGTGAACTGGTCGATCCCTTGCTAACCCGCCCGGCGGACACGCTCCCCAGCGAGTATCCGCCGGGCGGGGGACTGGTGCGGATGGGCAGGGCGACCGGCTGTGATGGGCTGGTCTTCATGTCGGTCGCTCCTCCCCAACTCGCCAACTGGACAGGTGGTGTGAGGTCCCGCCCCTACCGGTGTCGCCTTCGGGGGATTGACTGGCACACGGTAGGGGCGGGCGCGGGACCTGGTCCCCGCTGAGGTAACCGAGAACAGCGGGGACCAGGAGTCTTCTACGGCCCGAAGATCGAAGCAGGTGGAGACGCCAGGGCAGCCATGTTCAGCCCACCGCGGTGCCCGTTCTGCCCTTCCTCCACGATCGACTGTTCCAAGGGCCTCGCCGACATTGGAGCACTGCGCGGATAGTCCGGAGGAGTTGGCCGGAGCGCCGGTGTGGGCCGCGGCGGGGCCTCAACGGGCCACTCCTCTTTCGTGGGCTGACGGAAGCCGGCGGTGTCCCAGGACGTGCCCTTGCCATTCGGCGGATACAGCGTCACCCGAGCACGTTGCGGACCCGTCCAACCCATCATCAGCCCCACCTTGCCGGTCACCGTGTCCATCACCGGATCACCGACCATGGGCATGGGGGTGATCGGCGCCGAACGGGAGTCTCGGCTCTCAGCCACGTTGATGGCCATGAGCAGCCCCTCAACGAGCCGTTCAGCGAGGAACCGCAGTTCTTCCACGGTCGCCTTCGGCTGCTTGATCAAGTGACGGGCGTGCCCCAGAAGCTGGCTGCACATGAACACGCTCTCGTCTTCCGCTGCGCTGTCGATCGCGTCGGTTATGCGGCTGAGTAGGCCGTCCGGGTCGTCGGTAATCACAATGCCCGTACGGCCGTGTTCGTCGGGGGGAAGCTGTCGGAGAGTCACCACGACACCTCCGTGGACTGGCAGCCCGCGCACTCGTTGACCCCGAGCCTGCCCCGGCCGTCCACGTGCTCACTGGACAGCACGTAGGCGCGGGCCAAGGCAACGTCCGCTCCCTTGACCTTCAACGGCCGCCACACCACGCGCGGCAAGGCGGCCGCACTGGCCGGAGCCTGGGCGACCGGGGCGGGACCGCGCCGTCGCACCGATGTGCGCAGCCTCCCCAGCACCGATTCGAAGATCAGCACGGTACGTTTGTTCACGTCATCAACTCCCAAGCGGTTGGTGGCCACGCCCCCGGACGTTCGCCCGTCGCGGGGGTCTTTACGTATGTGGCCTGAGCTGCGGACGCCCCACCTTGGCCTAAACCTGCCGCCGCCCCTCGTGTGGAGCACCACAGGATGGGCATCACGACACCGAGAATCGAACATGGCGTCAGCTTCGGTTACGGCCTGGGATGTTCCGATGACTAGTATCTGCCCGTAGCTCTACGCTCGACCCCGCCAGGGACTTGATGGATCACAGAGTCAAATGGGGGATACAAACATGCCAGCCCCGAAACCGCTTGACCCACACCAGTCCCGCGCGGCCGAGCTCGGAGCAGCTATCCGCAAGTATCGGACTGCGAAGAGGTGGACTCAGGCCGAGCTCGGCAAAGCGGTGGCGTTATCGAACACGGCCATCTCAAAGTTCGAAAGCGCCGTCAACATCCCCTGCCGTGACACCGCTCGACGCATAGACGACGCCCTTGGCGCGAACGGACATGTTCGCAGGCTCCGAGACCACCTCGATGACAACCCTGACGCAAAGTGGGTCCAGAAGTTCCTTCACGAGCACCTGAACGCTGCGGAGACCCGGCAAATCAGCGGGTTCACGCCCCTTCTGCTTGAGACAGAGGAACACACTCGGCTCGCACTCCAGGCAGGACTACCGCTGTACGGCGGAAACCTAGATGACAAGGTCATCTATCGAGCGAAGTTGCGCCAGGCCCTGCTTCGCCCCAATCCTCCAATGTTCCGCGTGGTGCTGGAAGAAGCTGCGTTACACATTGCAACTGGCAGTAAAAGGGTCATGCGGGACCAGTTGCTCCACCTGATCGAGCGTTCACGTGAACCGAACGTCGACCTTAGGGTGTTGCCGTTCGAAGGTCACGGCGTCTTCAACGAGGTCGGCGACGTGACCATCTGGGATCGACCGAACAGGCCCCCCGTAGCATTCCGACCATCCGGGCGTTCTGGAAAATTCATCACGAAGCGGGAAGCTGTTGCGGATCTCGTGGGCCTCTATGATCACCTCTACCGCATAGCGCTAGACCAAGAGGCATCAAGAACCCTTATCCAGAAGGCTGCTGAGGAGTTGTACCCGTGCGCACGACCCGAATCGACCTGTCCATAGCTGACTGGCGCAAGAGCACCTACAGCACGGGAGGGAATGGCTGCATTGAGATCACTGAGCAGTTTCCCGGCGTCGTGCCTGTCCGTGACAGCAAGAACCCCGAGGGCCCTGCCCTGGTCTTCTCCTCCGACGGCTGGTCGTCCTTCGTCGACGCTGTGAAGCGCGGCGAGCTCTAGACACCTGACCGAGCCTGAACGCGTCAAGTTAGGGCACTGACCTGGACCGGCTCAGCGGCCCAGGCACCGCCACAGGATCGCCACACAGCACCGAGAAACACCCGGAAACGGTCACAAAGAGTGAGCAGTGATTACTCGGCTCCAGGGAGATGAAAGTGGCCCCTGACCAGGCAAAAGACCTGATCAGGGGCCTGCCCCCGAAGGGGCGGCAGACGAGTCGGGCTGTACGCCGGGTTCTGTCATCGGCGGGCCTCGCGGCCCGTCGAGAGACGGCCATCCATCTAGGACCGGTGTTGCCACCGGCCTCGTGCGGTCTACCCGCGGACTCGGGCGAGCAGCCCTCGAACATCCGCGCAGAGCCGCCGCGAAGCGGCTCCTCTTGACCTTGCTCCGGGTGGGGTTTACCGAGCCGCCTGAGTCACCTCAGGCGCTGGTGGTCTCTTACACCACCGTTTCACCCTTACCGAGGACCGAGGTCCCCGGCGGTCTGTTTTCTGTGGCACTGTCCCGCGGGTCACCCCGGGTGGGCGTTACCCACCACCCTGCTCTGTGGAGCCCGGACGTTCCTCGGCGGGACCCGTGGGTCCCGACGCGGCCGTCCGCCCGGCTCGTCTGCCGTGGTGACCATGGTAGACGAGCCGGGGGCGGGGGCCGTACCCGGCGGTTGACCTTGTCGTCGCGTCAATGTGTTCACTGACGGTATGAGGATCGGAGAGCTCGCGGCGCTGGCCGGGGTGAGTACCCGGACCGTGCGCCACTACCACCACCTGGGGCTGCTGCCCGAGCCGCGGCGGCTGGCGAACGGGTATCGGGTCTACGGGTTGCGGGACGCGGTGGCGTTGGCGCGGGTGCGGCGGCTGACCGAGTTGGGGCTGGGCCTGGACGAGGTGCGGGACGTGCTGGCGGACGACGCCGGCCGGGAGCTGCCCGAGGTCCTGGCGGAGCTGGACGCGGACCTGGCGCGGCAGGAGGAGGCGCTCCGGGCCCGCCGGGCGCGGCTGGGCGTGCTGCTGCGGCAGGCCGAGGAGGCGGGCGGGCTGCCCGCCGAGGGGCCGGTCTCGGAGGAGCTGGCCGCGCTGTTCGGCGAGATGGCGCGGGCCTCCGCGGCGCGGCCCGGGCCGGAGCCGGCCATGGCCGCCCAGGAGCGGGAGCTGCTCGCGCTGATCGACTCCACGGCCCCGCCCGAGGCGCGGGCGCGGCTGCACGCGATGCTGGGCGAGGCCGCCGCCGCGCCCGGGGCGATCGAGCGGGCCTACGAGGTGTACGCGCTGCTTGAGGAGCTCGCCGACGCGGAGCCGGATGACCCGCGGGTCGCGGTGGCGGCGCGGGCCGTGTCCGCGTGGATGCCGGACGAGGTGGTGGCCCAGATCAGCGCGAGCTCCGTGACGGCCGCCTCCGCCGGGGAGGACGCCTTCGCTCGCGCGTACTTCGCCGAGTTCGCCCCGGCCCAGGCAGAGGCCATCCGTCAGGCGATGGCGCTCATCGCGGAGCGTGCTCGATGACCTCGGCGAGCACCGTGGCGCGGCGGTTGCTCGCGCACGAGGCCCGGGTGCTGGTGAGCCTCGCGCTGTGGCCCGCACGGCGGCGGCCGGGGGTGCGGGCCCAGGACGCCCCGCTCCCCTACGCCCGCGAGCAGGCCGCCACCCTCTACGCCTTCGTCTTCGTGTGCGTCCTGGAGACGGCCGGCATGTCCGTGCTGCTGGCGCCCTGGCCGGCGGTCCACGGCGTGGTCCTCTTCCTCGACGTCTACACCGTGCTGCTGATACTCGGGGCGCACGCCGCCTGCGTCGTACGGCCGCACGTGGTCGCCCCCGAGGGGCTGCGGCTGCGCCACGGCGCCCGCTTCGACCTGTGGGTGCCGGCCGCGCTGATCACCTCGGTGCGGTACGACAGCCGGTTCCCCCAGGGCCCGTCGGTGCGGGCCGAGGACGGGGTGCTCGATCTGTCGGTGGCCTCACGGACCACGGTCACCGTCGAGCTGAGCGCCCCCGTCACCGCCGTACGGCCGCTCGGGGCGCGGATCGCCGTACGGACACTGCGGTTCCACGCCGAGGATCCCCGAGCGGCGGTGGCCGCCGTACGGAACCTCGTCGCGGCCGGTGTCGGCGCGCCCGCCGGCGAGGCCGCCGCTACGCGGGGACGAAGCGCGCCTTCGCCCGTCCTGGATCGGCTTCCACCAGCCTGACCCGCAGCCGCCGGCCCAGCGGCAGCTCCGGTCCGGCCGGGTCGCCGTCCAGCCGGCCGACGACGGCCGGGTCGTGGAGCTGGACCGTGCCGCGGGTGGGGTCCCGCTCCGCCACGTCGATCACACAGCCGTCGAAGACCTCGCCGACCCGGTCGCGGAGCACCGCCGCCTCGATGAGGTCCACGCACTCGCGCTCGGCCCTGTTGGCACGCGACGCGCCGGCGGCCATCTCGGCGGGGAGGTCGTCGAGGGCGGCGCGGACCCAGTCCGGCACGCTGATGCCGGTCGCGGCCGCCAGGCAGAGTTCGCCGGTGTAGCGGTCGACCAGACGGCGCAGCGGGGCGGTGCAGTGGGCGTAGTCGTCGGCCAGGGCGGCGTGCCGGGCGCGGGCCGGATCGGGCGGGTCGCCGTCGAAGGGGGTGTAGCCGGCGCCGCGCAGCAGGGCCGTGCACGCGTGCAGGAAGGCGGCGTGGTGGGCGGGGACGTCGCGCGGCGCGGGGCGCGCCCCGTTGAGCGGGGACGGCGGGTGGGAGGGGTCCAGGGAGCGGATGACCTGCGCGTACGAGGTGCCGTGCGGCCACTCCACATCCAGCGCGTGCGCCACGCGGCGCAGCCGGCCGACAGCGCCGTCGGGAGCGGCGGGCAGCGTGCGCAGGATGCCGGTCCCGGCGGCCAGCATCAGGTCGGCGGCGGCCATGCCGGTCATGAGGGAGATCTGCGCGTTCCAGCCCTCGACGGGGAGTGGGGAGCGGTAGGCCAGCGTGTAGCCGCCCACCGCGCCGCCGTGCCCCTCGTTGCCCTCCGTCCCGCTTCCGCGCCCGTCGCCGCGCGCGCCCTCGCCGCCGTCCCCGTCCCCGACCGGGACGACCTCCTGCTCCGGGACGGTGAGCGAGATACCGCCGCGGGCCCGTTCCAGCTCCTCCCGCAGCAGCCCCACGTCGCGCAGGAGCGACAGCGGTTCCTCGGCCGCGCCGGCGTCCAGCTCGCGCTGCACCGCCGCGTAGTCCAGCCGGGCCCGGCTGCGCACCAGCGCCCGGCGTACGTCGGTGAAGACCACCTCGCCGAACTCGTCGAGGTCCAGCTGCCAGAGCAGGGCGGGGCGGTCCTGGTCGGGCAGCAGGCTCGCGGCCCCCTCGCTCAGCACCTCGGGGTGGAGCGGGATCCGTCCGTCCGGCAGGTAGACGGTCAGCGCCCGGCGGTGGGCCTCGGTGTCGAGCGCGCCGCCCGGCACGACGAAGGCCGCGACGTCCGCGATCGCGTAGTACACCCGGAAGCCGCCCGTCTGGCGCACCGACAGGTACATCGCCTGGTCCAGGTCGTGCGCGCCGGGCGGGTCGAGGGTGAACAGCGGGACGTCGGTGGCGTCCTCCCGGTCCGGCAGCGGCCGCGGGTGCACCGCCGCGTCCTCGGCCTCGGCGAGCACATGCGGCGGAAAGCCCGCCGGCAGCCCCAGTTCACCGCGCAACGCGCGCAGCGCGGCACGCAGCGGCGCACCGGCCGGCTCGGCCACATGCATGGGTCGGCGGGGCATGGCTCCGAGCGTAGGCGTGGGACCACGCCGCCGCCTCCCGGCGACGCCGGCACCGCCCCGGGTCCCGGCCCCGGGTCCCGGACCCGGGCCCGCCCGCGCCCCCGCAGCGCACTCCGCGACGTCCGCGACCCCGTAGGGTTCCTGGGGGCCGACTTCACCGACACCGAGGAGACACACCGTGCTCGTGCTGCTGCCGCCGTCCGAGGGGAAGGCCGGGGAGGGGTCCGGCAAGCCGCTGGCGCTGGACGCGCTGGCGCTGCCGGGGCTGGCCGAGGCGCGGGCCAGGGTGCTCGACGAGCTGGTGGCGCTGTGCGAGGGCGACGAGGACAAGGCCGCCGAGGTGCTCGGGCTGAGCCGGGGGCTGCGTGGCGAGATCGCCAAGAACGCCGGGTTGCGCACCGCGGGCACCCGCCCGGCCGGGGAGATCTACACGGGGGTGCTCTACGACGCCCTCAGCCTGGCGACGCTGGACGCGGCCGCCCGGCGGCGGGCGGAGCGCTCGCTGCTGGTCTTCTCCGGGCTGTGGGGCGCGGTGCGGATCGGCGACCCCATCCCCTCCTATCGCTGCTCGATGGGGGTCAAACTGCCCGGTCTCGGCGCGCTCGGCGCCTACTGGCGCACCCCGCTGGCCGACGTGCTGCCCGAGGCCGCGGGCGGCGGGCTGGTGCTCGATCTGCGCTCGGCCGCGTACGCGACGGCCTGGCGGCCGAAGGGGGAGGTCGCGGGGCGTACGGCGACGGTGCGGGTCCTCCAGTCGAAGATCGTGGCGGGGGTCGAGAAGCGGTCGGTGGTCAGCCACTTCAACAAGGCGACGAAGGGGCGACTGGTCCGCGAACTGCTGACGTCGGGCACGGCGCCGGCCGGGCCCGCGGAGCTGGTGACCGCGCTGCGCGACCTCGGGTACGCGGTGGAGGCCACCGCCCCGGCGAAGGCCGGCACCGCCTGGTCGCTGGACGTGATCGTGACCGAGCTCTAGCCCCGCGCCCCGCCTCCCGCGTCTCCGTTCTCCGTTCCCGTCCTCCACTCCGTGGTGTGGCCCACCGGTGGGATCACGGCGAGCTCCGCCCCCGGGCTACCTCGCCTGCCGAACGAGGACCGCAGGGGCGGCGGCTGGACGGTGTCGGCGCCACGGCCGGCCTGTACCCGGCGCCGCCCGGTATCCCGCGCCGCGCGCGGGACCTGGCTTACGAGCGGTCGCCACGCCCGCGCGGGAACGAGGCGACCGCGCGGGGCTGAGTCCCGCGCGGCCACCGCGTGCGCGCGCGGCGACCGCGGTCGCATGTGGGCCCGTTCTCGCGCGGTCGCCCGTTCTCGCGCGACCACCGCGCCTCCGCGCGGCCGACGCCGCGCGCGCGTGCGCGGCTAGCGCAGGTGCGAGGTGTCGTTCAACAGTCGCACGCTGGCGTTGCCGTCCGCGTAGTACGCCACCGCCGACAGCGACGCGGCCGACAGCTCCATGCGGAAGAGCGACTCCGGCGGCGCGCCGAGGGCGAGCCGCACCAGCGTCTTGACCGGCGTCACATGCGTGACGAGGAGGACCGTCTTCCCCGCGTACCGCGCGATGAGCTTGTCGCGGGAGAGCGCCACCCGGCGGGAGACCGTCGCGAAGCTCTCGCCGCCGCCGGTCGGGGCGGCCTTGGCCGACGCCAGCCAGGCGTCCAGGTCCGCGGGGTGCCGCTCGCGCACCTCCGCGAAGGTCAGCCCCTCCCAGGCCCCGAAGTCGGTCTCGCGCAGCCCCTCGTCGACGCGCACGTCGAGACCGAGGCGGGCGGCCACCGTATGGGCCGTCTCCTGGCAGCGGCGCAGCGGCGAGGTGACGACGGCCTGAATGGTGCCCCGCGCGGCGAGCGCGGCCGCGACCTGCTCGGCCTGGCGGCGGCCGGCGGGCGACAACTCGGGGTCGGTGCCCTGGGCGCCGCTGCCCGAGAAGCGCTTCTGCGGGGTGAGCGCCGTCTCCCCGTGCCGCAGCAGCACGAAGGTGGTGGGCGCCCCGAGGTCGGCGGACGCGGCCCAGCCCACCGGCGGGGTCTGCGGCCGCTCGGCGGCCAGCGCCGCCTCCGACGTGGGGTCCGCGGCCACGGCGGACGTGGCGGACGCGACGGACGCGCGCGAACCGACCGCGGCGCCCGGCTCGGCGCCCGTCGCCACAGCCGTCGGCGCCGCGGCGCCGCGCTTGGGCTGCCACTGGCCGCCCTTGGCGCCCGCGTCCATGGCCTCGTTGGCGAGCCGGTCCGCCGCCTTGTTCTGCGCGCGCGGGATCCACTCGTAGGACACCTGGGGGGCCGGGAATATCGTCGCCGCCTCGGCGGCCAGCGGCCGCATGTCGGGGTGCTTGATCTTCCAGCGGCCCGACATCTGCTCGACGACGAGCTTCGAGTCCATGCGGACCCGTACCCGCGCGTCCGGCGCGAGGGCGTGGGCGGCGCGCAGGCCGGCGATCAGTCCGCGGTACTCGGCGACGTTGTTGGTGGCGCGGCCGATGTACTCGGCGGCCTCGGCGAGCGTCTCGCCGGTGGCCGCGTCGATCACGACGGCGCCGTAACCCGCGGGCCCCGGGTTGCCCCGGGACCCGCCGTCCGCCTCGACGATCAGTTCACGCGTCACGTTCGACGGCCCCGTCACAGCCCCGACTCGGGAGTGCGGACCAGGATGCGGCTGCAGTTCTCGCAGCGCACCACGGCGTCGGCGGCGGCGGCGCGCACCTCGTTGATCTCCGTGATGTTGAGCTCCAGCCGGCAGCCCTCACAGCGCCGCTGGTAGAGCCGGGCCGCGCCGATGCCGCCCTGCTGGGCGCGCAGCTTGTCGTACAGCTTCAGCAGGTCGGCCGGGATGGACCCGGCGACGACCTCACGCTCCTTGGTGACGGTGGCGACCTCGGCGTCGATCTCCTCCGCCGCCGTGTCCCGCCGCGCGGTCGCGTCGTTCAGCTTCGCCTGCACGGACTCCACACGGCCGGTCAGCTCGGCGACCCGCTCCTGCGCGGCCTCGCGGCGCTCCATGACCTCCAGGACGATGTCCTCCAGGTCGCTCTGGCGCTTGGCCAGCGAGGCGATCTCGTGCTGAAGGCTCTCCAGGTCCTTCGGCGAGGTGATGGCGCCGGAGTCCAGGCGCTGCTGGTCGCGGGCGGCGCGCTGGCGCACCTGGTCCACGTCCTGCTCCGCCTTGGTCTGCTCGCGGGCGGTGTCGCTCTCCTCGGTCTGCGCGGCGACCAGCAGGTCGCGCAGCTGGGTGAGGTCGCCGTTCAGGGTCTCGATCTCGGCGTGCTCCGGCAGGGTCTTGCGCTTGTGGGCGAGCTGCGAGAGCCGGACGTCGAGGGACTGGACGTCGAGAAGGCGGATCTGGTCGGCGGGCGCGGCGTTCAGTGTGGGGCTCCTGTGGTTAGTGAGGGACAGCGGAGGACGCCGCGTGGGCGGTCCAGGGGTCGGTGACCGTACGGGAGACATGGGTGCGCAGCCCCCAGCCGTGTCGGTCGGAGATCTCGTCGAGCTGGGCGGCGGCCTGCTCGGTCCACGGCCACTCGGTGGCCCAGTGCGCGGCGTCGACCAGCCCGAGCGGGCTGCGCTGGCTGGCCTCGGAGGCCGGGTGGTGGCGCAGGTCGGCGGTGAGATAGGCGTCGACGCCGGCCGCGCGCACCTCGTCGAAGAGGCTGTCGCCGGAGCCGCCGCAGACGGCGACCGTGCGGATCACGCGGTCGGGGTCGCCGGCGAAGCGGATCCCCTGCGCGGTGGCGGGCAGCCGGTCGGCGGCGCGCCGGGCGAACTCGGCGAGGGTCTCCGGCGTTTGGAGCTCGCAGATCCGGCCGAGGCCGCGGCGGCCGGCCGGGTCGGCCGAGTCCGGCACCAGCGGCGCGGTGACCCGCAGGTCCAGGGCGCCGGCGAGGGCGTCGGAGACGCCGGGGTCGGCGCGGTCGGCGTTGGTGTGCGCGACGTGCAGCGCGATGTCGTTCTTGATCAGCGTGTGCACGACCCGACCCTTGAAGGTGTCGGCCGCGACCGTCGTGGTGCCGCGCAGATACAGCGGGTGGTGGGTGACGAGCAGATCGGCACCGAGCCGCACCGCCTCGTCGGCGACCTCCTGCACCGGGTCGACGGCGAAGAGCACCCGGCTGACCTGGGCATCCGGGTTGCCGACATCGCCGCACACCGTGCCGACGGCGTCCCATTGCTCCGCCCACTCGGGGGGCCAGAGGGCGTCGAGCGCGGAGAGGACATCAGAGAGTGCGGGCACAGGTCAGAGATTACCTCCCACCTGTGCCCTGTTGTCCCGGAGCCGTCGGTGCCG
Source organism: Streptomyces sp. SAJ15 (assembly GCF_007595705.1). Taxonomy (GTDB): domain Bacteria; phylum Actinomycetota; class Actinomycetes; order Streptomycetales; family Streptomycetaceae; genus Streptomyces. Next base: position 139,568 of record NZ_NISY01000011.1, read on the forward strand.
CTTCTCCGTCCGACCGCGACGCGAGCCGCCGCCGGGACGGCGGGGAGCGGCCACCTGGGCCCGGTGGGCGATCGTCTGCGGTGGCGGTCAGGGGGCGTACGGCAGCGGAGGCCGGGCCCGTATCCGCCCCGCGCCCCGGATCGCGCGGCGCGGACCACGGACCGGGGGCTGGAGACGGCGAACGCGGGCATCCGGGCACGCGGCCCGACGGACCCACGGAGACGGGGACGCGGGGACGCGGGGACGCGCGGAGACCCGGCCGCACGGAGACGCGGCCCGACGGACCTCGCCCCGCGGGCTACGGCCCTCGCGCCGCGGGCTACGGAATGCGGTCCACCGGCTACGAGCCACGGACCGCGCATCACGGGCCCGGCTCCACCGACGCCCGTGTCCGGCTCAACCAGAGACCGAATCACCACAAACGCACCCCCCGCCCAGCACACCCGACTCCACCTCCTCAGCGGAATCAGGCAGTTGCCACCCTTATGTGTGAACGGGCGCAACTCGCACTGTTCGGCTGGAAGTGCGAAAACTACGTTCATCAGGCGGAGGTGACGTACACCATGACGGCCTGTGCCACCGAATCCCAGAGCGCCAGCGCTACGAGCCTGCCGAAGGTCGACGCCACGGCGGCGCGCGGCGCGGAGTCCCGGGAGCGCCCGGCGCCTCGTCCCCGCGCGGACCTCGCCATCGCGGCCGACGGCTCCTACGCGGCGCGGCTGACGCTGAGCGCCGCGACGGGCAGCTGGTACCCCGAGCGCTGGACGCTGGACGGCCCCGAGCCGTACGCCGTGCCGCTGGCCGGGCGGCAACCGGAGGAGCCGGACAGCGAGGTGCAGCCGCTCGCCGACGGGCGGGTGCTGATCCGCCGCCGGGTGGCCGACCGGCACGCGCTGTCGCTGCTCTATCCGACCGGCCCGGGCACCGGTGAGCGACAGGTGGGCTCCGTCGACTGCGCCGAGCTGTCCCTGCTGCCGCCCGCGCCGGGCGGCACGGCCGTCTTCGCGCTCGGTCGCGGCGCGGGCGCCGGGGCGACCACGACCTCGCTGTGGCTGGTATACGGGGCCGACGCCCCGCGCCGCATCGTCGAACTGCCCGGGCGCTGCACGGGCGGCAGCTGGCTGGACCGCGGCGGCCGGCTGCTGGCGCTCGACCGGGAACTCGACGGCCGGACCAAGGCGGTCGCGGTCGACCTACGGCGCGACGGCGAGACCAGTCCGCTGCTCCAGATCACCGAGAGGAGCAACGACCGGCTGCTGCTGGCCGATCCGGACAGCGGACTGCTGCTGGTGCGGTCCGACGCCCCCGGCCAGGAACGGCTGGGCTGGGGGGTGCTGGGCTCCGCGCTGCCGGTGCGGTTCCCGGAGTGCCTGCGGCTGGCCGGGGCGGCGGCCACCCCGTTCGCGGTGCAGCCCGGCCAGGCGCTGGCCCCGGAGGGGTGTGCGGTGGCCTTCCAGATCGACGATCGCGGCGGACCGTCGATCGCCGTGTGGCGCCCCGCCGAGCGGCGGTTGCAGCGGCTGGCGGCGCCGCCCGGCTGGCTGCCGGGCGCCGGCCTGTGGACCCGCGACGGCGAGCTGCGGCTGCCGTACGCGACCGGGCAGGTGCCCTGCGGCCTCGCGCGTGTGCGGCTGCCGTGCGGCGCCTACGGGATGTCCGCGCGGCCGGAGGTCGGGACAGACACCCCGTCCGAAGCCGGGACGGACACGAGCGCCCGGGCGGGCACGAGCGCTGTCGCGGGCGCGGCCGCCACGACGGGCGCGCGGTCCCAGGCCGGCGCGGGTGCCGGTGCCGGGGCGCCGGCGGCCGGGGCGGGGACACACCCCGACGCCGGGGCGGGCGCGGGCAGCGGAACGCCGGCATCCGGCGCGGGCGAGGGCTCGGGCCTGGTCGGCGAAACATCGGGGTCCGGCGCGCGCGGCGAAACGCCGGCATCCGGCGTGGGCGCGGGCAGCGAAACGTCCGGGGCCGGCGCGGGCGCGGACAGCGAAACGTCGGGATCCGGGCTGAACACAGGCCGCGGAACGCCGGTCTCCGGGGTGGGCGTGAAGCCGGGCAGGGGGGCGCGCGTGCTGAGGCGGCGTGGCGAAGCCAGACCCCGCACCCGGCCGGACGCCGAGCCGCCGCACCCCTCCGGACCCGCGCCGGCCACGCCGCGCCCGACGGGGGCAACCGCGGGAGGGGCCATCCCGGCCGGAGCCATCCTGGCGGGAGCCATCCTGGCGGGAGGCCCTGCTGCGTTACCTGCCACTCCAGCAGGAGGCATGCCGGCAGGCGCCCATCCGACGGGAGCCAGCCGGGCAGGGGCAGACCCGACGGGAACCACTCAGGCACGGGGCAACCCGACGGGGACCGCCGCGGCAGGGACAGACCCGACGGGAACGGCCCAGGCAGGGGGGGCCACCCTCACGCGAACCCCCCAGGCGGGGATCAGCCCGGAAGCCACCCCGGCAGGGATCATCCCGACGGGAACCACCCCGGCAGGGCTCACCCCCACACGGACCACCCCCACAGCGACCGCCCCCACAGGGCTCACCTCGACAGGGACCGCCCCGACCTGGGCGGGTGGCGGCGGGGGCGGCGAGGCGCGGCCGGGGGGCTTGCCCGCCGGCCGCCGGGCGGCGCCGGGGTCGGCGGCCGGCTCACCGCTGCCTGGCCCCTCCGTCGACGGCCGGATCACGGTGCGCGGGCTGGTGTGGGAGCGGCGCGGCGGTCCGGAGGCGGCGGGGCGTCCGGTCGGCGCGGGCCCCGCGCCTGGCGCGGCGTCCGTACCGCGGCCGATCTGGGCCCGCCATACGGGCGCGGTCGACGGGGCCGCGGGCGCGTGCGGCCCGTCGCACGCCGCCACGGAAGGCGCGACGGGGAGCGTGGCCGAGGGCTCGACGGGACCCACGATGGCAGGCGTGACAGCGCTCGGAGGGGGCGCGCCCGCGGCCGGCGGCGCGGCACCGCGGCCGGTGCCGCTCCAGCAGGCGCCGATGGCGCGGCCCTGAGCGATCGCCCCCACCACCAACCCGCTTGTCCTACCGGCGAGTCCGGCACCCTCCAGATCGCCGACCTGGCTAAAATCGCCCCGGGGGGCTTACGCGGCCACGTGTTCCGTACACCACCGACGCTCGACGGTGGCGGCTTCACGGAGCGTTCCGGTGGCGCGTGCGGTCGGTCGTGACGGGCCTCTCGTGCACCGCACGAAACCGATTTGACGGGGTGAATTCCCACATGACCGAAGCCCGAAGCGACGCCGTCCAGCCGTACCGGCAGTCCCCTCCGCACGCCTTCCCACAAGCCTTCCCGCAGTCCCCGGACGCCACGGCGCAGAGCGCCTCCATAGCCCCGGTGGGCGGGGGCCGACATCGTGGAGTGCAGGCCGCGTCCGAGGACGCGCAGGCCCCCGGCCACGGCCGGCACCGCAGGCCCACGCCGCCGCAGCAGCAGGCGTCCTGAGCCCGCGGCCGCCACGCCGAGGGCGGCCCGCCCGGTCCCGGGTCAGCCCCGTTTGAGGGAGAGCACCTCGACCGCGGCGAACGACTCGCCCGGCGGCCGCGCCGCGTAGTACGGGGTGAGCAGCCCCGCCAGTTCCTCCGCGGTGAAGGCGCGCTGCTCGGTGTCGAACTTGGCGGCGACCCGGGGCCGGTCCACGATCGCCACCATCCCGCCGTGCACGACGAAGAGCTGCCCGCTGACCTCCGCGGCGGCGGGCGAGGCGAGATAGCCGACGAGCGGTGCGACGTGTTCGGGGGCCAGCGGGTCGAGCGCGTCCCCCGGCGCCCCCGTCGGCCGGGCCGGGACCGCGGCGAAGACGTCCTCGGTCATCCGGGTGCGGGCGCGGGGGCAGATGGCGTTGGCCGTCACGCCGTAGCGGGCGAGGGCGGCGGCGGTGGAGGTGGTCAGGCCGACGACGCCGCCCTTGGCCGCGGCGTAGTTGGGCTGGCCGGCCGAGCCGGCGAGGAACGCCTCGGACGAGGTGTTGACGATCCGGCCGTGGACCGGTCGGCCGTCCGCCGCCTTGGCCCGCTCCCGCCAGTGGGCGGCGGCGAAGCGGATGGTGTTGAAGGCGCCCTTCAGGTGCACGCGGATGACCGCGTCCCACTCGTCCTCGGTCATCGAGAAGACCATCCGGTCGCGGAGGATGCCGGCGTTGTTGACCAGGACGTCGAGGCCGCCGCCGGTGTCGACCGCCAGGTGGACCAGCCCGCGCGCCACCTCGAAGTCGGCCACGTCGCCGAGGTGGGCGGTGGCCCTGCCGCCGGCCGCCCGGATCTCGGCGACGACCTCCTCGGCCGGCCCCGGCTCACCGTGCTCGTTGACGATGACGTGGGCGCCCAGCCGGGCCAGTTCCAGCGCTTCCGCGCGGCCGAGCCCGCGGCCTCCGCCGGTGACGATCGCCGTCTTCCCCTCCAGCGACACCGTGCCCGCCATGGCCGTCGTCGCCGCCCTGTCCGCCATGCCCCGCCCCTTCCGTCTCCGCTCTCCGACCGCCGGACTGCTCGGCTAGAACCCGCCGGCGCCTCAGATCTCGATGCAGGTGCGCAGCGCCGCGCCCGTCCGCATCTGGTCGAGCGCGTCGTTGACCTCCTCCAGCCGCACCCGGTGGGTGATCAGCCCCTCCAGGTCGATGCGGCCCGCCCGCCACAGCGCGATGGCCCGCTCGTAGGAGCGGAGCACGTCGCCGCCCCCGTACAGCGAGGGCAGGATGCGCTTCTCGTCGAAGAACAGCTCGAACATGCTGATCCGTAGGTGGTCGTCGAGCGCGCCCGCGCCGACCACGCACAGGGTGCCGCCGCGGCGGGTCGACTCGTAGGCGGTGCGGGCGGTCGCCGAGGTGCCGACGACCTCGAAGACGTAGTCGAAGCCCTCGCCCGCGGTGACGCGGCCCTTGGCGTCGGCGAGCCCGTCGGGGGCGACCGCCTCGGTGGCGCCGAAGCGGAGCGCCGCCTCTCGGCGGGAGGCGACGGGGTCGACGGCGACGATCCGCGCGGCGCCGGCGACTCTGGCGCCCTGGATGGTGCTGATGCCCACGCCGCCGCAGCCGATGACGGCCACCGAGGAACCGGCCGCCACCCGCGCGGTGTTGAGGGCGGCGCCGAGGCCGGTGGAGACCCCGCAGCCGATCAGGGCGGCGATGTCGAAGGGCACGTCGTCGGGGATGGGCACGGCGCTGCCGGCCCCGACGACGATCTCCTCGGCGAAGGTGCCGGTGCCGGCGAAGCCGAAGACCTCGCCGGCGGGGCGGGTGAAGTTGGGCGTTCCGGCGCCGGCGAAGCCGGCCAGACACAGATGGCTCTGGCCACGCCGGCAGGCCGGGCAGCCGCGGCAGGCGGGCAGCCAGCAGATCAGCACCCGGTCGCCGGGGCCGAGCCCCGTCACGCCGTCGCCGACGTCGAGCACCTCGCCGGCGCCCTCGTGGCCGGGGATGAACGGCGCCGGCTGCGGCAGCACGCCCTTCATCGCGGACACGTCCGAGTGGCACAGCCCGGTGGCCCGCACCCGCAGCCTGACCTTGCCGGGGCCGAGCCCCACCGGCTCCACGTCGTCGAGGACGTCGAGCCTGTCCTGCCCGATCTCGTGCAGTACGGCTGCGCGCACGGTGCGGCTCCCTTCGTACGACCGTCCAGACGGCTTCCGGTATCAGGTGTGTTCGAGGACCGTGTCGGCGAGGACCGGCGCGTCGTCCCGCTCCACGGCGGTCGCCGTCGCCTGGATGCGGGAACCGTCCCGCCAGGCGCGGACGCGCAGCGTCTCCCCGGGGTAGACGACGCCGGAGAAGCGGGTGGCGTACGAGCGGACCCGGGCGACGTCCCCGTCGAGCAGGGTGTCCACCAGGGCCTTGAGCACCACGCCGTAGGAGCACAGGCCGTGCAGGATGGGCCGTTCGAAGCCGGCGCGCGCGGCGAAGTCGGGGTCGGCGTGCAGCGGGTTCCAGTCTCCGGAGAGCCGGTAGAGCAGCGCCTGGTCCTCGCGGAGCGGCCGCAGCAGGGTGTGGTCGGGCTCGCGGTCTGGGGCGTGGAGTCGCGTGGAGGGGCCGCGCTCACCGCCGAAGCCGCCCTCCCCCTTGACGAAGATCTGGGTGTCGCAGGTCCACAGCGGGCCGTCGGCGTCCGCGGTGGCGGTGCGCAGCACGATGACCGCGGCCTTGCCCTTGTCGTGGACGGCCGCGACCTTCGAGGTCTGCGTGGCGTCGCCGCTGATGGGGATGGGCCGGTGCACGGTGAGGGACTGTCCGCCGTGCAGCACGGCGGCGAGGTCGACGTCGATGCCGGGCGCCGCGAGCCCGCCGGCGAGCGCCATGCCGCCGCCCGCGACGGTGGCGAAGCTGGGCAGCACGTGCAGCCGGCTCTCCAGCGTGTAGCGGAGCTCGGCGGGGTCGGTCGCCGGGAGGCCCGCGCCGATGCCGAGGTGGTAGAGCAGGACGTCCTTGTGGTTCCAGATGATCTCGGCGCTGGTGGGCGGGGCCGAGACGGCTTTGACGGCGTCGATGGGCATCGGGTGGGTGCTCCTTGGCCGCGGTGACGGGGGGATCCGGTGCGAAGACCCCGGCCCGCCCGTCCGCACCGTCGGCCGCGCCGGGGTCGTCACTGGTCGGCCGGCCCGCGCGGTGCCTAGAACGCGTTCTAGCCGACGGGGCCATGTATAGCCCATCCCGCCTGGGGTGGGAAGACATCAGCCGCAGACTAACTGACGGCCCGTCAGTTTGGCGGGAGGACGCCGGCCGCTAGAGGTTCCGGCGGAGCCGGGGGCCGGTACGGCCCCGCCCTGACCGGAGCGCTCACGTCCGCAGGTATGAGGCCCCGTTGAGGTCCAGGACGGTGCCCGAGCTCCACTGGGCGGCCGGCGAGGCCAGCCACAGCACGGCCTCGGCGACCTCCTCCGGGCGCGCCACCCGCCCGAACGGGCTCTGCGCCCGGATCGCCGCGCCCTCCGCCCCGGCCAACCGGGGCGCGACCCGATCGGTGTCGATGAACCCCGGCGCCACCGAGGTGACGGCGATGCCGTGCGGGGCCAGGGCGACCGCCAGCGACTGGCCGAGCGCGTGCACCGCCGCCTTCGTCGCCCCGTACGCGGGGTGGTCGGGCTCGCCGCGGAACGCCCCGCGGGAGCCGACGTTGACGATGCGTCCACCGCCGCCCTGGTCGATCATGCACCCGGCGGCCAGCCGGCTGAGCTGGGCGGTGCCGAGGAGGTTGACGGCGACGTGCCGCTGCCAGACGGCCACCCACTCGTCGAACGGAGTGGTGGCGGGCGGGTGCGGACCGCTGTTGACGGCGGCGTTGTTCACCAGCACGTCGATGCCGCCCAGCGCCTCGGCCGCCGCGTCCACCAGTCGCGCCGCCTCCGCGGGGTCCGACACATCGGCGCCCAGCAGGACGTGGCCGGTGCCCTCCAGACTCGCCAGCGTGGCCTCGGCCTCCGCCCGGCGGCTGCCGAAGTGCACCGCGACCCGGTCCCCGTTGGCCGCGAACGCCTGGGCCACCGCCCGACCCACCCCGCGCGAGGCCCCGCTGACCAGCACCCGACGCCCGGTGGCCGGAAAGTCCGGAACATCGGGCAGATCGGAGGCGTCGGGGGCGTCCGGAACAGGGACGCCCGACGGAGCCGAGGCGTCCGCGGGAGCCGCGAGGTCGTCACGGGCACCGGGGTCGGTCATGCGTGTTCTCCCTTCCTGGCCGCCGCGCGGGCGCCCGGCAGCAGTACCGCCATCAGCACCACGCCCGCCACGATGATTCCCGAAGCCACCAGGAACGCCTGCCCGTATCCGGCGGCCAGCGCCCGCGGGTCCGGCGCTCCGCCCCCGCCGTGCGCCCCCGCCGCCCCCTCGGAGCCGATGCGCTCGGCCGCGACCGTGGCCAGCACGGTCAGCCCCAGCGCGCCGCCCAGTTGTCGGGAGGTGTTCACCAGGCCGGCCACCAGTCCGGCCTCGGAGGGCGCGGCGCCCGAGGTCGCGGCCGCGGCGAGCGGCGTCGCCATCAGCCCGGCGCCGAGCGACATGAGGACCCCGGGCCCCAGCACGGTGTCCAGGAAGGTGCCGTCCGCCCCCATCCGGCTCTGCCAGGCGAAGCCCAGGACGGCGAGCGACGCGCCGGCCATCGCGACCGCCTTGCCGTGGAAGCGGGCCATCAACCGCGGGGCCGCCTTGGAGCCGACGACGATGGACAGCGTGTGGGGGAGGAAGGCGAGCCCGGCCTTGACGGGGCCGTAGTGGAGCACGTTCTGGAGGTAGAGCGACAGGAAGTACCACATCGCGAACATGCCGGCACCGCAGATCACCATCACCGCGTTGGCCGCCGCTACCGCCCGCAGCCGGAACAGCCCGAGCGGCATCAGCGGCGCCTTCGTACGGGCCTCGACCGCCACGAAGGCCCCGATGACCACGAGCCCCGTCAGCAGCGGCACCAGCGAAGCGGCCGCGCTCCAGCCGTGCGACTCGGTCCGCGCGATGCCGTAGGCGAGCGTGCCGACCCCACCGGTCACCAACACCGCGCCCGGCACGTCCAGATGGCGCGCGGCCTCCCCGCGGCCCTCGGTCAGCCACACCGCGGCCGCGACCAGCACCAGCACCCCGACGGGCACGTTGACCAGCAGCACCCAGCGCCAGGACAGGTACTCGGTCAGCAGCCCGCCGACCAGGGCGCCCGCCGCACCGCCGCCGGCGCCCACCGCCGACCAGGTGCCGATGGCACGGGTGCGCGCCGCCCCGTCGGCGAAGGCGGTGGTGAGGATGGTGAGCGTGGCCGGGGAGAGCACCGCCGCCCCCACGCCCTGTGCGGCGCGCGCCGCCACCAGTTGCCAGGGCTGCTGGGCGAGGCCGCCCGCCAGGCTGGCCGCGAGGAAGAGCCCGAGTCCGGTGAGGAACGCCCGCTTGCGGCCGAAGATGTCGGCCACGCGCCCGCCCAGCAGCAGGAAGCCGGCGAAGGTGAGGGCGTAGGCGTTGACCACCCACTGCAGGCCGGTCTCGCCCAGCCCCAGGTCGGCGCGGATCGACGGCAGCGCCACATTGACGACCGAGACGTCGAGCACCACCAGGAACTGCCCCGCACACGCCGCGAGCAGCACCGCCCACATCGGCCGGGGGCGGCGGGAGGTGGCGGCGGCAGCGGCATCGGTGGGGGTCGATATCGGCGGCATGGCCGCCATGCTGACAGCCGATCGGCCGCGCCGGCAGGGAAATCCGACGCACCAGGGGCGCACGGGGTCCCAGGACTCGCGACCGAGGACCCGGCCGGGCCCGGCGGGAGCGGCCGGGGCGGCCGGGGGCGTCGAGGTGAGGCCGGCGGGGCTCGCGGGGCGCCCGTAGGGCAGCATGGGCGCGAGCCGCGCGCGCCCCAGCGCACGGCCCGAGCGCGAGCCGTAGGCACGCTCGTACGCACCGCCAGGAGGACGCGACAGATGGCCGGCACGCCCACTCCCACGACCGAGGGCCTCGTGACCGAGGGCCCCGCGCCCGCGATACTCGCCGCGTTCGAGGCGGCGAAGGGGTTCATGCCCGTCGACGAGGGTCTCGCCCTGTACGCCGCCGCCACCACCGCCGCGGGGCTCGGGCTGCCGCTGCTGGAGGTGGGAACGTACTGCGGCCGCTCCACGATCTTGCTGGCCGACGCCGCCCGCGCGGCGGGCACCGTGACGGTCACCGTCGACCACCACCGCGGCTCCGAGGAGCAGCAGCCCGGCTGGGAGTACCACGACCCGACGGTCGTGGACCCCGAGGTCGGCCGCATGGACACGCTGCCCGCCTTCCGCCGCACGCTGCACGCGGCCGGCCTGGAGGAGCACGTGATCGCCGTGGTGGGTCGCTCCCCCCAGGTCGCGGCGGTCTGGAACACCCCCGTCGGGCTCGTCTTCATCGACGGCGGCCACACCGACGAGCACGCCACCGGCGACTACGAGGGCTGGGCCCCGCATGTGGCACCCGGCGGGCTGCTGGTCATCCACGACGTCTTCCCCGACCCGGCCGACGGCGGCCAGGCCCCGTACCGCGTCTACCGCCGCGCCCTGGAGTCCGGCGCCTTCACCGAGGTCTCGGTGGCGCGCTCGCTGCGAGTGTTGCGCCGTACCGGCACGGGCATCTGATACGACTTCGGGGCGGCGGCCCGGTTACGATCGCGGCGTGTCCCACGGCAGCTCTCCCCCCACATCCGGCCGCCGCCCGCGCGGCACCCTGCTGACCCTGCTCGCCCTGGCCGCGCTGGCGCCGGCCGCCCTCGCGGGCTGCGTCGGCGACGGTGACCGTGACGGCCGAGGCGGCGCCGCTCACGGCAGCGGCTCCGGCAAGGGCAGCGGTACGGGCAGCGGCGAGCCCGACGGCGGACCCGCGTCTTCCGCATCGTCTCCCCCGCGAATGAACCCGTCCGGAAGCCCGGATAACAACAAAGACAATCGCGGCAGCCTCAAAGGCAAAGTGATCGTGATCGATCCCGGCCACAATCCCCACAACCGCGAACACCCTTCCGAGATCGCCCGACTCGTGGATATCGGTACCAAGAAGAAGGAATGCGACACCACGGGCACGGCGACGAACTCCGGTTACCCCGAAGCCTCGTTCACCCTCGATGTCGCGCGCCGCGCCCGCGCCCTGTTGGAAGAGCGCGGAGCGAAGGTGGAATTCACGCAGGACGGCGACCGGCGGTACGGCCCGTGCGTCGACGAACGGGCCCGGATCGGAAACCGGGCCGGAGCGGACGCCGTCGTCTCCGTCCACGCGGACGGCGCGGGCGCGGGCCAACGCGGATTCCACGTCATCGCCCCCGCGTCGGTGCGCGGCGGCGCCGCCGACACCTCCGCGATCGTCGGCCCCTCCCGCGAACTGGCCGAAGCCGTCATCGACCGCTTCACCGCCGCCACCCGCACCGAGCCGGCCAACTACCTCGGCGGCGGAACCGGGTTGACGATCCGCGACGATCTCGGGGGCCTGAATCTGTCAACCGTCCCCAAGGTGTTCATTGAGTGTGGCAATATGCGCGACTCGAAGGACGCGGCACGCCTGACCGACCCGAAGTGGCGCGCACGCGCGGCACAAGGGATCGCGGAGGGCATTACGGACTTCCTGCGGGGGTAAGTCGGCCACGGTCCGGAACGGCTCCGGAACAGGACCGTAACGGGGAGATACCGACCGCGCGACCCGACAGTTCCCGCCGTTAGATTCACCCGTACGATGGGGAACCCACCCCCGAGCCTTCGCGCACGCGTCCGGCGACAGCGACACGACTACTGACGAGATCGACAAAGGACCATACGTTGAACATCCGCTCTCTCACTAGGGGCGACGGCGTGGTGATCGGAGCAGCGGTGTTGCTGTTCATCGCCTCGTTCCTGGACTTCTACAAGGTCGACAACGACTTCGGCGGTTCGAAGGACTGGAACGGATGGAGCGGCGACTGGTTCCCCGTGCTGCCAGGCATCTTCCTGATGGGTGTCATCGCGGCTGCCCTGATCCTCGCCTCCCGTTTCCAGCCCTCGGCCCAGAACGTGCTGGGCCTCTCGCTTGAGCAGTGGGGCATGGCCTTCTCGGTGTCCGCCGCCTGGTCCGCCCTGTGGACCATCGCCGGCGGCCCGGACGGCGTCGACGCCGGCGCCGGCCAGATCCTCGGCCTGATCGCCGCCCTGGTGCTGGCCGCCGGCGCGCTGCTCACCCAGCGCGTCCCCGCCCTCAAGGCCCCGCTGATGGGCGCCGCGGGCCCGCAGGCCCCGACCCCGTTCGGCGGCGGCGCGCCGCAGGCCGGCTACGGCTACCCGGGCCCGCAGACCGGTGGCGGTGCCGCTCCGTTCGGCCAGCAGCAGCCGTTCGGTGCCCAGGCGGGTCAGCCCGCCGCGGGCGCCGGCGCCCCGCAGCCGGCCCCGGCGGCCGGCGGTGCCTCGGACTTCACGCCGTTCTGGTTCGCGGTTCCGGTGGCCCGTCCGCTGTACGCCGAGGACGGCTCGTCCAACACCATCGCCGAGCTCGCCCCCGGCACCTGGTACCTCGCGGTGGAGCAGCGCGGTCAGGCGCTCGTCGCCCAGACCCAGGACGGCCGCCGCGGCGTCCTCCAGGACACCTCCGGCATCCAGCGCGGCTAGCCCCCGCACCTCTGTCGCCAGCGACACGGCCCCCCGTCCTTCTGGGACGGGGGGCCGTTCCCCTTCCGGCGGCCCCGCGCCCCGGCCCGCACCGGGGCATTGCCGCGGCCGCGGCGACCCCGTACGGTCGTTCAGCTGACGTACCGTCACCCAAGGGGGCCCGCATGCGGCTCGGTCTGGCACTCGGCTACTGGTCCCGCACCCCCGCCCCCGGCCACCTCGCCCTCGCCCGGCAGGCGGAGACCTACGGCTACCACTCCGTCTGGACCGCCGAGTCCTGGGGTTCGGACGCCTTCACCCCACTCGCCTGGATCGCCGCGCACACCACCCGCATCCGACTGGGCACCGCCGTCGCGCAGATGGCCGCGCGCACGCCCACGGCCACCGCGATGCACGCGCTCACCCTGGACCACCTCTCCGGGGGGCGGCTGACGCTCGGGCTGGGGCTGTCCGGGCCACAGGTGGTGGAGGGCTGGTACGGGCGGCCGTTCCCGGCGAGTCCGCTCACCGCCACCCGCGAGTACGTGGACGTCGTACGACAGGTGCTGCGGCGGGCGGAGCCGGTGCGGCTGGCGGGGCGGTTCCACTCGCATCCGTACACCGGCGACGACGCCACCGGCCTCGGCCGGCCGCTCAAGTCGATCACCCACCCGCTCCGGGCCGACCTGCCCGTGCTGCTCGGCGCCGAGGGCCCCAGGAACATCGCGCAGACCGTGCGCATCGCCGACGGCTGGCTGCCGCTGTACTGGTCGCCGCTGCGCACGGCGATGTACGAGGAGCCGCTCGCCGCCGCTCCGGAGGGCTTCGTGGTGGCGCCGATCGCGCAGGCGCGGGTGTGTGACGACGTCTCCGAGGGGCTGCGGCCGGTCAAGGCGATGCTGGCCTTCTACATCGGCGGCATGGGCCACGCCCGCCACAACTTCCACGCCGACCTGATGGCCCGGATGGGCTTCGAGGAGGCGGCGCGACGGGTCCAGAAGCTGTTCGCCGAGGGGCACCGCGCCGAGGCGGTCGCGGCGGTGCCGGACGCCTTCGCGGACGAGATCTCGCTGGTCGGCCCGCGGGAGCGGGTCGCCGAGCGGCTGGAGCTGTGGCGGGCGGGCCCGGTGACGGATCTGCTGCTCACCGCCCCGGACCCGCTCACGCTGCGCGTCCTCGCCGAGCTCAACTCCTAGCGGGCCGCGCCCACCGCCCGACTAGCCGAACGTCGCGTGCTCCAGCCAGAAGTCCAGCACCGCGGCGTCGCCCAGCACCTCCACCCGGTCGCCGTCCACCGGCAGTCGGCGGTAGAAGGCCAGCAGCAGGTCCGTCATGGGGGCGCGCAGGGCGACGCTCGCCTTTCCGTGGGCGCGCCGCCAGGCGAAGCCCTCCTCGTCGAGCTCGATCAGCCACTCGGCCTCCGCCTCCGGGGCGGTGTCGGTGGCGTGCAGATGGAGGGAGCGGCCGGGGCCGCGCAGCTTGGCGAGGCCCGGGAAGACCGCGCGGAGGTTGGGCTGGCGGAGGACGTCCAGCCACTCGTCTACGGCGTCCGCCGCCACCTCCGGGGCCACGGTGTACTCCGCGCCGGCCGCGATGGCCCCGTCGGCCCGGTGGACCACCGTCTCGTGCGCCATGCGGCGGGCCCAGAAGCCGACGGTCTGGTCCTCCGCCCAGGTCCACACCGGGATCTTCGCACCGGCCGCGCGCAGCGTCTCGGCGAGCGCGGTGGCGCCCTTGGCCAGCCAGGCGTCCAGGGCCGCGAGGTCGTCGCCCCGCGGGGCGTCGTCGGGGACCTGATCCGGCGGCAGATAGGCGGTGGCGCGGGTGCGGACGATCGCCTCGGCCCAGCGGTGGGCGCTGCCGACGTGCCGCAGCAGGTCGGCGATCGACCAGTCGGGGCAGGTCGGGCAGGTCACGGACGGGTCGGCGCCGGTGACGGCGGCGCGCAACAGGTCGGTCTGGGCGATGATCTCGGTGCAGCAGCGGTCGTGGTCGAGGCGGTCGAAGCGGTGTACTCCCTGGTCGGTCATGGCCTCAGCCTAGAGGGCGGCACCGGATCCCTCCGGGCCGCCCTCGCCGACATCTGACGCCTCGTCGTCCGCGCTAACAGCAGCCGGCGTCCAGCCCGTTGGGCAGGCGTTCGCCGCCGAAGACCGCGGTGGTCGCCTCGTCGCCGCCGAGCGCGGCCACGGCCAGCAGCAGCGATCCGGCGGTCCAGGTGGTGCGTTCCTCGGGCCAGACGGCCTGGTCGTCGAAGACGTACCCCGTCCAGTACATGCCGTCGTCGGCGCGCAGGTGCGGCTGGATCCACTGGAGGATCTCCACGGCGCGGTCCGACTCGCCCATCACCCAGAGCGCGAGGGCCAGTTCGCAGCTCTCGCCGCCGGTGACCCAGGGGTTGGGGACGACACAGCGCACGCCCAGCCCGGGGACGACGAAGCGGTCCCAGCCGGACTCGATGCGCTCCTTGGCGGCGGCGCCGGTCACCGCCCCGCCGAGCACCGGGTAGTACCAGTCCATGGAGTAGCGGTCCTTGGCGAGGAACCGCTCCGGGTGGTGGCGTATGGCGTGCGCGAGCCGGCCGGCCGCGACCTCCCAGTCGGGCTGGGGTTCCTCGCGGTGTTCGGCGATGGCCAGGGCGCAGCGCAGCGCCTGGTAGATCGAGGAGTTGCCGGTGAGCAGCGCGTCGGCGACCTCCGTGCCGTCCGGGTCGCGCCGCCAGCCGATCTGGCCGCCGGGCTGCTGGAGGAGGAGTACGCACTCGATGGCGGCCAGCACGGTGGGCCACATGCTGTCCAGGAAGGCGTCGTCGCCCGTGGAGAGGTAGTGGTGCCACACGCCGACGGCGACGTACGCGCAGAAGTTGGTCTCGACGCCGCGGTCGGTGGGGCCGGCCGCGTCCACGCCGTCCGGCAGGTCGGGGTAGGCGGCGTACCAGGAGCCGTCCGGGTTCTGGTGCCGGGCGAGCCAGCGGTAGGCGGCTCGGGCACGCTCGTGTTCGCCGGCCGCGTCCAGGGCCATGGCCGCTTCGACGTGGTCCCACGGGTCGAGGTGGTGGCCGCGGAACCACGGTATGGCGCCGTCCTCGCGCTGGGCGGCGGCGATACCGGCGACGGTCTCCGCGGCCTGCTCGGCCGTGAGGACTCCGGACAGCACGAGACGTTCGGTGCGGCCGGGGCCGCGGCTGAATGCCGTCACGCGCCCGCCTCCGCGTCCGCCGCGGCGGTGTCGACGACACCGGCGGTGCTGGCGGCTCCGGTGGCGTGGTCGGCTTCGGCGGCCGCCCGCGGCTTGGTCGCGTACGCCACGAAGCTCTTGCCGACGAGCGGGTTGAGGGCCCGCTCGGCGAGCCGGGTGGCCAGCGGCTTCTTCATGATGTCCCAGACCAGCAGCTTGTGGTACGCGCGGACCGGCAGGGCCTTGTCGTTGTCCACGCCGAAGGCGCACTTGAGCCACCAGTAGGGGCTGTGCAGGGCGTGCGCGTGGTGGGTGCCGTACGGCCGCAGCCCGGCCTCGCGCATCTTGCCGAGCAGCTCGTCCGCCCGGTAGATGCGGATATGGCCGCCCTCGACCTCGTGGTACGCGTCCGAGAGCGCCCAGCAGACCTTCTCCGGTCCGTAGCGGGGCACGGTGATCGCGATCCGTCCGCCGGGCTTGAGCACCCGCACCATCTCGGCCAGCACTCCCTTGTCGTCGGGGATGTGCTCCATGACCTCGGAGATGATCACGACGTCGAAGCTGTCGTCCGGGAACGGCAGGGCGAGCGCGTCGCCCTCCATGGCGGTGGCGGTCGCGCCGGCCGGGGCCTCGCCGGCCTCCTTCATGGCGGCGAACCACTTGGCGACCTCACGGATCTCGTCGCCGTTGCGGTCGAGCGCGACGACGCGCGCGCCGCGCCGGTAGCACTCGAAGGCATGCCGTCCGGCGCCGCAGCCCAGGTCGAGGACGCGGTCGCCTGGGGCGAGCGGGAAGCGGGAGAAGTCGACGGTCAGCACGGGGTCTGCCTTCTGGGTCGGTGGGCGGCCGGCGAGGTCATGGGATCACGAGGGTGATGGGGCGGTGGCGGCGGGGTGGCCGTCCGGCGGCCACGCGCGGGCGACCGCCACGCCGCCCCGGGGCTAGGTGGGTTGGCCTTGGCGTGGGCGGCCGAGCGAGCCGGCCGCGGCCGGGCCCCGGCGCGCGGCGCCCCTCTGGGCCGCGATGGCCTCGCGGTACCGCTCCGCGGTGCCGATCGCCGCCTGCTCCCAGGTGAACCGCCGCAGCACCCGCTCGCGGCCCGCGCCCCCGAGCCGGCGGCGCAGTTCGGCGTCGCCGAGCAGCCGGGTGAGCGCGGTGGCGAGCGCCCCGGCGTCGCCGGGCGGCACCGCCAGGCAGGTCTCGCCGTCGGGTCCGGCGACCTCGGGGATGGCCCCGCCGGTGGTCGCGACCAGCGGGGTGCCGGTGGCCATGGCCTCGGCGGCGGGCAGCGAGAAGCCCTCGTAGAGGGAGGGGACGCAGGCGATCTGGGCGCTGCGCACCAGGTCGACCAGTTCGGCGTCGCTGATGCCCTTGACGAAGCGCACGGCGCCGTCGAGCCCGTAGGTCGCCATCGCGGTGGCCACCGGGCCCTCCTGGGGCTGCTTGCCGACCACCACGAGGTGGGCGTCGGGGTGCTCGGTGCGGACCTTGGCGAGCGCCTCGACGAGGTGGACCAGCCCCTTGAGGGGCACGTCCGCGCTGGAGGTGGTGACGATCCGGCCGGGGACCTCGGCGACGGCGGGGTCCGGGGAGAAGAGTCGGGTGTCGGCGCCTATGGGCACGACGTGGACGCGGTCCGGGCGCACCCCGAGGTCGTCGACGATCTCCCGGCGGGAGGAGCCGGAGACGGTGAGCACGGAGGGCAGCCGGCCCGCGACGCGCTTCTGCATCCGGGTGAAGCCGTACCAACGGCGCACGGACAGCCGGCGCTTCCAGTCGGCGGCCGCGTCCAGCTCCAGCCGCCGGTCGACGGTGATGGGGTGGTGCACGGTGGTGACCAGCGGGAAACCGATTCTGTCCAGGCCGAGCAGGCCGTAGCCCAGGGTCTGGTTGTCGTGCACGACGTCGAACTGGCCGCGGCGGGAGGCGAGGTGGCGGCGGACGCGGAGGCTGAACGTGAGCGGCTCCGGGAAGCCGCCGGTCCACATGGTGCCGACCTCCAGGGCGTCGATCCAGTCGCGGAACTCCTCGCGCCGCGGGGTGCGGAACGGGTCCGGCTGGCGGTAGAGGTCGAGACTGGGCAGCTCGGTGAGGGTGACCCCGTCGTCCAGGACCGGGTAGGGCTGGGCGCCGATGACCTCGACGCGGTGGCCCAGCCGGGCCAGCTCGCGCGACAGGTGGCGCACGTAGACGCCCTGGCCGCCGCAGAACGGGTTTCCCTTATAGGTGAGCAGCGCGATGCGCAGCGGGCTGTCGCTGGTCACTCGCGGCCCCCTTCTCGGTGCAGTTCAGCGGGAGCGTAGCCGCAAGCCGGAGGCTAGAACAAGTTTCACCTTGGTCACGGGCGGCGGGCGCGGGCAAGGGCGGCCGGGACGGCCCGAGGGCCGGTGGTCCGGTGCGGTTTCGGGTACGCAGACAGACCGCGCACCTGCCATCATGCACGGTGTCCGCAGCCTGCAGACGGAACGCACCGAAGTAGGACAGATGACCGCAGAAGCCAAGCCAGCCCCCCTGCAGCTGACCGAACGGCAAGAGGCGCGCCGTCGCCGGATCCTGCACGCCAGCGCGCAGTTGGCCAGCCGCGGCGGGTTCGACGCGGTGCAGATGCGCGAGGTGGCGGAGCTGTCCAGCGTGGCTCTCGGCACCCTCTACCGGTACTTCCCCTCCAAGGTCCATCTGCTCGTCGCCACCATGCAGGACCAGTTGCAGCAGTTGCACGAGACGCTGCGCAAGCGCCCGCCCACGGAGGTGGAGCCGTCCGCGCGGGTGGCACGGACGCTGATGCGGGCGTTCCGCGCGTTGCAGCGCGAGCCGCATCTGGCGGACGCGATGGTGCGGGCGTTGACCTTCGCCGACCGGTCGGTGAGCCCGGAGGTGGACGCCGTCTCGCGGCTCACCACCGCGATCATCCTGGACGCCATGCGACTGGCCGGCCCGCCGACCGCCGAGCAGCTCTCCGCGGTCCGCGTCATCGAGCACACCTGGCACTCGGCGCTGATCACCTGGCTGTCGGGGCGGGCCTCCATCGCCCAGGTCAAGATCGACATCGAGACGGTCTGTCGACTCATCGACCTTCCCGCCCCACACTGACCGCAGCACGGGGGCGCACGGGGCGCGCTACACGACCGTTTACGCGCCGCCAAGGCTTGAATGCGCCCCCGCGCCCCGCTATGGCTCGATTTTCGCGTCCATGACACGGCCCGGACCGGTATCCATGAACGGGCCCTCGGCACACACCGGTCGCCGCGGGCCGGGAGGGGCAGAGAGTGATCCGGGTACTTCTTGTGCACGACTCGCGTCTGCTGCGATCCGCGCTGGCAGCGCTGATCGCGGCCGAACCGGATATCGAGGTGATCGAAACACCCTGGGACCAG
Source organism: Streptomyces sp. SAJ15 (assembly GCF_007595705.1). Classification (GTDB taxonomy): domain Bacteria; phylum Actinomycetota; class Actinomycetes; order Streptomycetales; family Streptomycetaceae; genus Streptomyces. Next base: position 158,146 of record NZ_NISY01000011.1, read on the forward strand.
GCGGACGGCCGGGCGCGACTGCTGAAGCCGCATGTGTGCGTCGTCGACACGGACTGCACCGGCGTGGTGGGGGCCGCGCTGGTGGAGGGTCTGGGCCGGCTGGCGGGCCGCACCGGGCGCCGCGTCGAGGAGGAGGGGCGGCCCCTACTGGTTTTGGCCAACCCGAAACGGCCGGGTCCGCTGCGGCGCGCCTACGAGGCGCGCGCCCTCGGCTTCGTCAACAAGGACGCTCCGCCGGGCCGGTTGCTGGACGGCATCCGCCATGTCGCCAAGGGGGAACGTTACGTCGACGACTCCCTCGGCTTCGGCTTTCTCCAGGCCGCCGAGATCCCGCTGACCCAGCGCGAACTGAGCGTGCTGTCACTGGCCGCCGGTGGCGCCTCCATCGCCGAGATCGCGAACAGCCTGCACCTGTCCAACGGGACCGTGCGCAACTACATGGCCGCCATCACCCGCAAGACCGGGGCGCGCAACCGCGTCGACGCGATCCGCATCTCGCGGGGCGCCGGCTGGGTGTAGTCCCCCACTCCAGTCCCCGGCCAGATCCCGGTAGAGCGCCGAGCGCTCCAGCAGCTCCGCGTGGCGTCCGCAGTCCGTCCGTCGGCCGTCCAGCACCAGGATCCGGTCGGCGCGGCGGGCCGAGGCGGCCCGGTGGGCGATGACGACCAGAGTGGTGCGGGTGGGACGCTCGGAATCCGGGGCGCCGTGGGGACCGGGCGGGACCGGCCGCCGGGCGAAGGCCCGCTCCACCCGGGCCTCCGCCGCCGGGTCCAGATGACAGGTGGCCTCGTCCAGCAGGACCACCGGCGCGCACGAGAGATACGCCCGGGCCAGCGCGATCAGCTGGCGCTCGCCCGCGGAGAGGGCGGCCGGGTCGAGGACCGCCTCCGACCCGCCCAGCCGCTCCGCGAGCCCGTCCAGGCCCACCGCCGCCGCCGCGGCCGCCAGCTCCGCCTCCGGCACCGGGTCGGGGCGCAGATAGCGCAGGTTGTCGCCGAGGGTGCCGGAGAAGACGTACGCCTCCTGCGGGATCAGCACCCGCAGCCCGGTCGCGCGGGTCGTGGCGTCGCCCCGCACCGGCAGCCCGCACACCCGGATCTCCCCGCCGCGCGGCTCCAGCACGCCGGCGATCAGACCCGCCAGCGTGGACTTGCCGATGCCGCTCGGCCCGACCACGGCCAGGTGCCCGCCGGCCGGGACGGTGAGGTCCAGCCCCGCCACCACGGGGGCGGCCGACTCGCCGTACGCGAAGGAGACCGCGCGGAGCTCGACGGCGGGGGGCGCCTCGGCGGAAGCGGCGGGGGGTTCGGCGGCAGACCGCGGGGGGCGCCCGTGGCCTGCCGGCTCCCGCGGTCCGGACAGTCGTCGCAGCACCACGGCCAGTCGGGAGCCGCCGGTGCCCAGGGCGTGCATGAGGCTCTGCAGGGCGGGCAGCAGCGACTGCGTGAGGTAGACGAACGCGCCCACCAGGGCGCCCGCGGTCACCCCGTGGTCGAGCAGCCACGGGCCGGCCACCAGGAGCAGTACGACCGGCAGCCGACCGCCGACCGCGACGGCGACGACCCGCAGCACCCCCCAGCGGGCCAGGGCGCGCGCCGCGCGGGCCTCGCTCTCGATGTGCGCGTCGACCCGCGCCGCGATCCGCTCCTCGGCCCCCGCGGCGGTGATGTCGCGCAGCCCGGCGGCGACGCCGCCCAGGGACTCGGCGATGGTCTCGTCCGCCACCAGGAACGCCTCCTGGCGGCGGGCCAGCGGTCGCAGGGTCGCCACGAAGAGCCCGAGGCCGAGCAGCAGCGGCGGGAGGACGACCAGCAACAGCGCCGGGGCGAGCGAGCAGAGACCGATCAGGGCGCCGGCCGCGGTGAAGACGAAGGCACGCGAGACCATCACCAGACCGGCGAAGGTGTCGCGGGCGATCTCCACCTGGTGGGTGAGGCGCGATACGGCGGCGTCGCCGGTGCCGGGCGCGCCGTCCCGCGCGGACTCCCGCAGCGCCCGCTCGACGACGCGGCGCACCAGCGCGTCGCGCAGCGGCTCGACGAGCGCGGCCACCGCGCGGTAGACGCGCCCGGTGCCGTAGGCGCCGACGACGACGGCGAGCGCCGCGACGGCCAGCCAGCCGAGACCGACGCCCCGCTCGCCCGCCAGGAAGCCGTCGTCCAGGGCCCGCGCGAGGGCGTAGCCGGTCAGGAACGTCTGCCCGGCCTCCAGCACCGACCAGGCCGCCAGCCGGGCGAGCACGGCGCGCTCGCGGCGCAGATGGCGCCGCACCTCGACGGCGCGACCGGCGGGGGGCGCGGCGTGGCGCCCGGCGGGGCGACCGGCGGTGCGCCATGTGCCGCGCCGGGCGGGGCGCCTTGTGCCGCCCCCGGCGCGGCGCCTTGCTCCGCGCCCGGCGGGGCGACGCCCGGCGTGGGTCTCCGCGCGGCGGGGCTCAGCCATCGCGGTCCTCGGTGAACACCGCGCGGTAGGACGGGTCTCGCCACAGCTCGGCGTGCGGGGCCACGGCTCGCAGCCGCCCGCCGTCCAGCCAGGCCACCAGGTCGGCGCGGGCGGCCGTCGCGGCGCGGTGGGCGACGACCAGCCGGGTGCGTCGGGTGGCCGGGTCCGACAGGGCGCGGACGACGCGGCGCTCGGTGACGGTGTCCAGGCTGGAGGTCGCGTCGTCCAGGACGAGGACCCGTCCGTCGTGCGCGAACGCGCGGGCCAGGCCCAGTCGTTGCGCCTCGCCACCGGAGAGCGGGGCGGCCGCGCACGGGGTGGCGTAGCCGCCCGGCAGCAGCCGGATGAACTCGTCGGCGCAGGCCGCGCGGGCGGCCGCGGCGACCCGCGCGGGCGGGGGCTCGTCCAGCCCCAGGGCGATGGTGTCGCCCAGGGTGTCGCCCAACAGCGCCGGGCGTTCGAAGGCGTAGCCGACGGCACGGCGCAGCACGTCGTGGCGGAGCTCCGGCAGGGGCACCCCGTCGAGCAGCACGCGGCCGCGGTCGGGGTCGGCCAGCCGACCGGCCAGGGCCGCCAGCACCGACTTGCCGCTGCCGGAACGGCCCACGACGGCCACCGAACTCCCACCGGGCACCCACAGGTCGACGTCATGGAGGACGACGCGACCACCGCGCACGGCCCCGACCCCGCGCATCTCCAACGTCCCCGGCGGGTGCGCCCAGGACGGGCGCCACGCGGCGTGCCCGGCCTGGGGCGTGGGCGGCCGCGGCGGCGGGAGCGGAAGGTGCCTCGCCTGCGGCCCTCCGGGCTCGGGCGACAGCGGCGCGGGCTCCGCGGGGTACCCGGGCGGTGAGTCCGGCGAGGCCGGGGGCGTAGGGCCGGGCTGAGGGGCGAGCGGCCGCGACGGCCGGTACGGAAAGCGCCGCCCCGACGGCCACCCGGGCGGTGCGGGGTTCGGCGGGCCCACCGGACCCGGCGCGTGGTGGGTGGGGAGGAGGCGGGTGCCGTAGGCCGTGGTGGGCACGGCGAGGACGTCGCCGAGCCGGCGGGCGGCGGCGCGGCTGCGGACCAGGCCGTTGAGGTGGCCGACGAGGGCGCCGAAGCCGGTGGCCAGGACGGCGTAGCGGGAGGCGGCCAGCAGGCCGCCGACGGTCAGTTCGCCGGCCACCAGCCGGATTCCGGCGACGGCGAGCACGGCGATCTGCAACAGCGGTACCAGGGCGGCGGCCTGTGCCGTGGAGCGGCCCTGCACCCGCCACATGCGGTGGCCCTGGTGGGCCAGTTCGGGCAACGGCTGGAGGATCCGGGCCCGCTCCCGCTCCGCGGTTCCGGCGGCGGCGATGGTGCGGGCGCCGCGCAGCGCCTCCGTCAGCCGGGCCGCGATCTCGCCCTGACTGTGCTGGTAGCGGGCCACGCTGTCCGTGGTGTGCCGGACGAACGACTTCAGCAGTACGGCGAGCAGGGGCAGACCGAGCAGGAAGGCCACGGCGAGCCACGGATCGATCAGGGCGAGGGCGACCAGGCCGCCGACGGGGGTGATCACGGCGGCGAGGGCGGCGGCCAGCGCCGCGGGGGCGGTGCCGGCGTGAGCGGCGTTGCCGACGAGTCGGGCCACGACGTCACCGGGGGCGAGCCCGTCCGGGCGGGGGCCGGTGGCCAGGGTGTGGCGCAGCAGCCGGCCGCGCACCCAGGCGGTGGAGCGGGCGTTGGTGGTGCCGGTGAGCAGCCCGTCGAGGGCGTCCAGGACCACGATCAGTCCGGTCAGCGCGGCGCACACGGCGATCCAGTGCCGCGTCCGTGCCGCGTCGGGGTCGCCCAGCAGAAGGTCGAGGGTGTGGCCGAGGACCGCGGGCACGGCGAGCGCGGCGGCGGCCGAGGAGGTGGTGAGCAGACAGATGGTGGCCGCTCGGGCGGCGTTGTGCCGCAGTGTGCCCCGCAGCAGGCGGTCGGCGGCGCGGGCGGCGGAGGCCCCGGCGTCCGCGGGCGCGGCGTCGGCGGGTGGGCGGGTACCGATGTGGTGGCCGGTCCGGCCGGCGTGGGAGCGGGCGGAGCGCGTGCGGGGGGCGGCGGCCATGCGCGGTGGTCCTCGCGTCCGTGGGTCCTGGTGTCGACGTCGCACCCGGTTCGTCGGCGGGCGGGTGGCGACCGCCGGCGTCCGGGAGGGGCGGCGACGGGGGTGCGGCCCCGGGTGGCGTGACTTCACCCGGGGCCGCGGCACAGAGGCCCGTCAGATCACAGGCAGAGCAGGAAGCTGTTAGAGCTGTGCTTGTCGCAGGCCAGCAGGCTCAGGCTGCTCTGGTCGCCGCCGCTGTGGTCGGACTGGGGGGTCTCCAGGCTCTGCAGGTCGAGAAGGGCCATGGTGGTCGTGTCCTTTCGTGGTTTCTTCCGTGGGGACGGGAGGCTCGGGTTCGAGCTCCTCGCACTTACTCGGTTTCGACCCCTGGATGGGGCCGGCTCTGGGGCCGCCGCAGCGGCGGGAGGAAGGGCAGTCCGACCGGCTCGGTGTGCCGTGCCGCGCCGAGCGCGAGCAGGCAGCCCGCGGTTCCGGTGCCCAGGTCCATGGAGAGGCGCATCATCTGGTCGCCGGGGAAGGCGAGGTGGCCCTGGTACGGCATGCCGTACCAGGCCAGTCGCTCCGCCTGGGCGGCGAGGTGCGCGGGCTCGGTGCCGGGGGTGGTGGTGCGGCTGAGGTGCAGCACCATTCCGGCACGGCCGTTGAACAGGCCCGGCTGGGCGTAGTAGCGCAGTCGAGCGGCGGGCGTGATCGCGGCGCGGGCCGCCTCCAGGCGTTCGTCGGCGCGATGGGCCAGGTAGCTGTCGAGCACCATGCCGATGCCGACGCTGCCGCCACCGAGGTAGGGCATGGTGCGCACGCCCTCGTCGACGAGGAGGGTGCCGTGGCGGTCCGGCACGCAGCGGTCCAGGTCGCGGCGGAGTGCGGCGGCCGCGAGGTCGAGCAGGGCGGGGTCGCGGTCGTGCTCGTAGCGCCGCAGGAAGAGCAGGGCCGGGCCGCTGGCGCCGTATAACAGTCCGGCCCGCCCCTTGGCGCCGCCGCGCCGTGCGCCCGCGCCGTCCCGGGCGTCGGCGTCGGGCTCGTCGGCGGTGAACCGGTCGGCGAGCAGCCGGGTGGCCTCCGCGGCCCGGTCGGCCAGGGCGCTCTCGCCGGTGGCGCGGGCCAGGTGGTCGAAGGCGAGGCCGAGCCCGGCGACGCCGCCGTGCAGATCGGGGGTGAGCCGCTGCCACTTCTCGGCGAGGACGCGGTCGACGAGTTCCAGGGCACGCTCGGTGTGGCCGAGCCGTTCCAGGACGTGGGCGACGCCGGCCAGTCCGTCGTAGAAGCCGAGCGGGGTGCCGAGCGGCGGCGGGGCGGTGTGCGCGAGCAGCCACTCCTCGCCCGCCTCGTAGCGCCCGGCGCCGGTGCGGTCGAGGGCGTAGAGGACGCCCGCCGCGCCGTGTGCCACACCCAGGCCACCCCCGTCGCCGAACTGCGCGACGTCGCCGGGGAACAGCCGGTCGTCCCGCTCCGGGCTGGCCGAGGCGCGGATGGCGCGCGCCATCGAGTCCCGGCTGAGCGGCCAGTCGGCGGGGTCGACGGGGAGATACGGCTCCGGTGCGGGGGCCGCCGCCACGGTGCCGCGGGACGCGGCGCCCACGGCGCCGGACGTACCACCTGGCGCGGCGCCCGCGGCGCCGGACATGCCACCTGACGTGCCGATGGCGGAGCCGGACGTGCCGTCGGACACGGCCCCGGCGCTCCCGGGCGCCTCCGTCGGCGGTGCCGTGGCCGTACGGGTCACGGCTTCCGTACGCGCACGGGGCTCGGCGGCCGGGACCGCGTCTCCCGGCTCATGGCCGGTGATCACCCGGACCGCCTCGTCGAGGAAGGCTCGGTCCACCGGGAACTGCGTGGCGGCGACCTCGGCCAGGTGGGCCGCCTTGGCACGGTCCACCACCAGCAGCGAGGTCATCGGGACGAAGAGCGCGAGCCGGAGACAGGCCAGCGCGTAGCGGTCGACCTCGAAGCCGGTGCGGTCCGCGGGGGCGATGAAGCCGGGGTGGGCGATGACCTGGCGCCGGTTCTCGCCGATGTGCGCGGCGGCCTCGAAGTCCAGCAGGGTCACGGACCGTTCGCCGGGCGCGACCATGATGTTGAACATGTGCAGGTCGTTGAAGACCACGCCCCGGCCGTGCACGGCGGCGACGGCCTCCTCCACGGCGTCGTGGATGGTCATCGCCCAGCGCGTGTAGTCGGCGACGGCCTCGGGCTCCGGGTCGATGGCGAGCAGCGGATGGCGGCGCGCGAAGAAGGAGTTGAGGGTCTGACCGGGCAGGTGGTCCATCACCAGGAAGCGGTGGTCGCCCAGGGTGAACCAGTCCCGGACCTCGGGCGCGACGCCCAGCCCGGACAGCCGCTCCAGCGCCGTCCTCTCGCGCTCCAGCCGGGCCACGGCGTCCGCCCCGTCGGAGGCCAGCCCGGCGTGCGGCCGCGCCTCCTTGAGGACCACCCGCTCCCCGGTCCGGGTGTCGCGGCCCTCGTAGACGCCGCCGCCGTTGGAGAAGTGCAGCGCCCGCTCGATGCGGTACGGCAGGTCGCCCACGGTGGTGGCGTTGCGGGCGGCCAGATGCGGTTCGAGGAAGTCCGGAAGCGTCACCCACTCGGGGACGTGGAAGGTCGGGTCCCTGCGGTCGGGGACCAGCCGGCCCGAGGCGTCCTCGATGGCCGGGACCAGCGCGCCGCCACCCGCGCCGTCCACGCAGTAGCGGTGCGCGAAGCCGCCGTAGCGGACGTACAGCGGGCCCTGGTGCCACCTCAGGTCGGTGAGGATGTACGGCCCGGGCTCGCCGTCGAGCAGCTCCCCCAGCTCCCGGAGAACGGTGTGGAGTTCCCCCTCGTCCGCCGGATAGAGGGTGGCGAACTTCCCACTCGAACCGCGCCCCGCGTATTTCGAGTTCCGCAGGTGCAGCGCATGGCGGGTGGGGACGAATTTGAAGGGGATTTCCCGGGGGACGCAATAGTCCCAGACCTTGGCGGCGGTCTTCTCCGCGTTCTCCAGACAGGCCGAGACATGGATCTTCCAGCCCTGGAGCGGCCGACCGGGGCGCGGCGCGCCCTCCGCCGTCACCGGATTGACGTGAAACCAGTCTCCGGAGACGGAGGTCTTCCAACCGTCGGGCACGGGGCGCTGGGCGGCCTCGTAGAAACCGCTGCTCTCCGCGGCTCCGGGGCGGCCGCCGGACAGACGGTCGGGGGTCTCGTAGAAATACCTGTCCGCAAGACAGAAGACCTCGTACCGCTTGTCCATATCGTTCCCCCTCGGCTGCTCCGGGAAATGAGATTTCCATGAACACCGGAAGGGGAACAGTCACATCCGTCACGAAGGAACCATGCGGTACGCATGAGTAACACTTGGGGCGCGACAGAGGCACCGCGGAAGGGGGGCACACGGCACACACGGGAAGTCCCGTGAAATCGCGCAACTGTACCAAGAATCTTTGGCCAATATCTCACGTTCCGCTATTCGGCGGGTGGGAATACCGGCTCTCCGCCGTCGCCGAGACGCAGCACGATGGCCTCCACGGGGCACCCCTCGGCCGCCGCCAGCACCGCGTCCGACGCCTCGACCTCGGGGGTCACGGGGCGGGAGCGGCGCGTGGCGCCGTCCAGCCGGAAGGCGTGCGGGGCGGTGCTCACACACAGACCCGAACCGACGCAGAGCCCGTGGTCCACGGCCGCCCGCCAGCGGTCCGCCATCCCTCAGCCCGTCCGTCCGCCGGCGCCGCCGCCCGCGCGGGCCCGGTCACCGCCGTCACCGACGCCGCTCGCGTCACCCGCGTCACCCGCCGCACTCGAGTCGACCGCGCCGCCGAGGTCCTCCGGCAGTCGCACGCCGCCGTCCTGGGGCAGGTGGATGGTCTTGAGCTCCATGTAGTCGGCGAACCCCTCGGGGCCGAACTCCCGCCCGAGACCGGACTTCTTGTAGCCGCCGAAGGGGCCGAGCATGTCGAGGCTGAAGGTGTTCACCGAGAAGGTGCCGGTGCGGATGCGTCGGGCGATCTCGACACCGTGCTCCACGTCCGCCGTCCAGACGCTGCCGGAGAGCCCGTAGTCGGAGTCCTCGGCGATCCGCACCGCGTCCCCCTCGCCCTCGTACGGCAGCAGACAGATCACCGGGCCGAAGATCTCCTCACGGGCGATCCGCAGGGCGCTGCCGACCTCCCCGAACAGCGTCGGCTCGACGTACCAGCCGGTCTCCGGCGTCGCCGGGCGCCCGCCGCCGGCCAGCACCTTGGCGCCCTCCCGCTGCCCGCTGGCGATGTAGTCGAGCGAGCGTCGTTGCTGGCGCCGCGTCACCAGCGGGCCGACCTGGGTGGCGGGGTCCAGCGGGTCCCCGACGACCAGCGCGGAGGCCGCGGCCGCGAGCCGCTCGGCGATCTCGTCGTAGTGGCCGCGCGGCGCCAGCACCCGCGTCAGGGCCACACAGGACTGACCGTTGTTCATCCACGCGTTGGGCACGATGTTCCCGAGGGCGGCGTCGAGGTCGGCGTCCGGCAGGATGATCGCCGCCGACTTCCCGCCCAGCTCCAGGGTGACGCGCGTCAGCTGCCGCGCGGCCAGCTCCATGACCCGCCGCCCCGCGGGGATCGAGCCGGTGAAGGAGACCTTGTCCACCCCCGGGTGCCCGACCAGGTACTCCCCGGTCTCGCTCCCCGCCGGCAGGACCGACAGCACACCGGGCGGCAGCCCGGCCTCGGCGGCGATCTCGGCCAGGATGTACGAGTCGAGCGGGGCCTCCGGCGCGGGCTTGAGGATCACCGGGCAGCCGGCCAGCAGCGCGGGGGCGAGCTTGGAGGCGGCCACGAACTGCGGGGCGTTCCAGGGGATCACCGCCGCGACCACCCCGACCGGCTCCCGCCGCACCAGCAGCGGTCCCAGGATCCCGGCCCGCGGCTCCTCGTACCGGAACTCCCGGGCCACCCGAAGCGCGGCCTCCCACACCATGAGGGAACCCAGCGCCTGCCCCAGCACGCTCCAGGAGTACGGGCTGCCGTTCTGCGCGCTGATCGTCCGGGCGATCTCCTCGTGGCGGGCGGCGAAGGCGTCCTTGATCCGACCGACGACCTCGATCCGCTCCCGGGGCGGGGTCCGCGGCCACGGCCCGTCGTCGAACGCGGCGCGCGCGGCCGCGACCGCGCGGTCCACGTCCTCCGGGGAGGCGTGCGGCACCCGCCCGATGACCTGCTCCGAGTGCGGCGAGACGACCTCGATCGCGCTCGTCCCGGCGGGGTCGACCAGCTCACCGCCGATCCAGAGCCGCCGGTGCTCGATCAGATCGCGAGCGTCGAGCACCTCGTGTGCGTCGCGTGCGTCGTGTGCGTCGTGCGCGCTGGGGTCGCTCATGGCCGCCGCCTCCCGGATGGGCCAGAATCTGACGCTGCATCAGAATCGATAGCAGCTCCCGTCGGAGGGGGCAATGGCCGCGCGGGCGCCCGCGCGAGCCGATCGGAGGGGCCGGACGAGGCCCGGACGGACGGGAGCGCCGAGCCCGGGGCGGGGGGAAGGAGGCGACTTGAGCCGACGCCCGGGGCGGGGGATCGGGGCGATGGCCGGGCTCGGGGCGATGGCCTGGCCGAAAGCCGCCAGGGCGCTCAGCCCGAGGCGCGGCGCAGGGCTCGCGCGCGGGCGGAGCGGGGGCCACTGCCCGCCGGCCCGGCATGGGGCGCCGGTTAGAGTTGCGAGGCTGAGCCCGGCGCCGCCGTCCAGCCCCGCAGTGACCATCCACCGAGAGGCATCGTCCCGATGAACGTACGCCGCAGCGCCGCGGCCCTGGCCGTCTCCGCCGTGCTGGGCGCGGCCGCCGCCCCCGCGGCGTTCGCCGACAGCCCGAAGCCCGCGCCGAAGGAGTCCTCGCTCCCGCGGGGCCTCTACGGGACCACGGACCCGACCTTCGACGGCGTGTGGCGGCAGTCCCTGGCCCTGATGGCGCAGCACGCGGTCGGCGTCACGCCGGCCGACGCGGCCGTCGACTGGCTGGCCGGGCAGCAGTGCGCCGACGGTGGCTTCCCCGCCTTCCGCCATGAGACGGCGACCCCGTGCGACGCCAAGAAGGGCGAGTTCACCGACGCCACCGCGGCCGCCGTGCAGGCGCTGGCCGCGGTCGGTGGGCGCGGCGCCGTGGTCGAGAAGGGCGTCGGCTGGCTCAAGAAGAACCAGAACGCGGACGGCGGCTGGGGCATGAACCCGGGTGGCCCCAGCGACGCCAACTCCACCTCCGCCGCGATCGGCGCCCTGGCCTCCGTCGGCCAGGACCCGGCCAGGACGGTGTCGAAGAAGGGCGGCAAGTCGCCGTACGCCGCGCTGCTCGCGCTCCAACTGGGCTGCGAGGCCAAGGCCGGCGAGCGTGGCGCCTTCGCCTATCTGCCCGGCAAGGGCGCCCTGCGTCCGAACGACCTGGCCACCGCCGCGGGCGCGCTCGCCGCCGAGGGCGAGGGCTTCGTCGTGAAGCCGGCCGGCAAGGGCGACAAGGCGGAGGACGAGCCCGTCGAGCCGCTGGACTGCCAGGGCGCCGACCAGGGCGTCAAGGACGACGAGGACGGCGCGCGGGAGCCGGGCGACGCCGCGGAGGCCGCGTCCGCGTACCTCGCCGCCACCCTGGAGAAGAACGGCGACCACCTGCCGTCCAGCATGCCGGGCCAGGAGAAGCAGGCCGACTTCGGCGGCACCGCCGACGCGGTCGTGGCGCTCTCCGCGGGCGAGCACCGCACGGCGGCCGCGGGCCCCATGCGTTGGCTGGAGAACAAGGACAACGGCGCGGTCGCCTGGGCGAAGGACAAGCCGGGCGCGCTCGCCAAGCTGATCCTGGCCGCCCACGCCGCCGGCGTCGACCCCCGCGACTTCGGCGGCACCGACCTGGTGCGCCAGCTGAACGCCACCGGCCTCAAGCCGGCGGCGGACGGTGACCACTCCGACGCCACGCGGGACGGCGAGGAGAAGAAGGACGACGAGGGCGGCATCAGCCTGTGGTGGGTCGTGGGCATCGGTCTGGTCGCCGGCGTCGGCATCGGCTTCCTGCTCAGCGGCCGGAAGAAGCAGCAGTTCTGATGGCGGCCACGGCCCGACGGTCCGCCGTGTGTGCCGCCCGACGGTCCGCCGCGCCCGCCGCCCGGCCGGCGGACCCCACCCCCGTACCGCCCCGCCGCGTCCGGGGCGCGGGTCCCGGCCGCCGTCGGGCCGCGCCGGGGGCCGTCCGGCTCGGCGCGCTCCTCGGCGCTCCGCTCGCGCTGCTGCTGCTCGTGGTCGGCGTGGCGGCTCCCGCCCATGCTCAGGGGTACCGCTACTGGTCCTTCTGGCAGCGGGAGGGCGGTTCCTGGACGTACGCCACGGAGGGGCCGTCGACCGCGCGGCCCGGCGACGGTGACACCGTGGGCTTCCGGTTCGCCGTGAGCGAGGACTCCGGCGACGCCACCCGTCCGCGAGGCACCGCCGACTTCGACGCGATCTGCGCGGACACGCCCGCGAAGGCGGGCGGCAAGCGGGTCGCGATCGTCCTGGACTTCGGCACCGCCGCCGACGCGCCGGGCGGCGAGACCCCGCCCCGGGCCCGGACGGAGTGCGCCCGGGTCGACGGCTCGGCGAGCGCCGCCGAGGCGCTGGCCGCCGTCGCCAAGCCGCTGCGCTACGACTCCTCGGCGATGCTGTGCGGCATCGCCGGCTACCCGGCCAGGGGCTGCGGCGAACTGGCCGAAGCCGGCGCCGGTGCCAAAGCCGAGAGCTCCGGCGCCTCGAAGCGCGCGTCGGAGGACCGGGACGAGGGCCCGTCCGCCGGCCTGATCGGCGGCGTCGCCGCCGTCGTCGCCCTCGGCGCCGCCGCCCTCTGGCAGGCCCGTCGCCGCCGCGCATGACCGACGAGACCACCTCCGGTTCCCGCCGCGGGGCCGCGTCCGCGCCCCTCGCCGGGCCGGCGACCCGTCCGACGCTCCCCCGCCCCCGTCGCGTGCTCGCGCGCCGGGAGACCACCGGCGCACGCCGCGAAGCGCTGCACGCCGGGGCCTGGTGGCTGTGGGCGCTGGGGCTGGCGACCGCGGCCTCACGGACGACCAATCCGCTGCTGCTCGGGCTGCTGGTCGCGGTCGCCGGGTATGTGGTGGCCGTGCGGCGGACGGACGCGCCGTGGGCCCGGTCGTACGCGGCGTTCCTGCGGCTGGGCCTGGTCGTGCTGGCGATCCGGCTGGGGTTCGCGGTCTTCCTGGGATCGCCGATCCCGGGAACCCGGGTCCTGTTCACCCTGCCCGAGGTGCCGCTCCCGGAGTGGGCCCAGGGCGTGCGGCTCGGTGGCCGGGTGACGGCGGAGGGGCTGCTCTTCGCGCTGTACGACGGGCTGAAGCTGGCCACCCTGCTGATCTGCGTCGGCGCCGCGAACGCGCTCGCCAACCCGGCCCGGCTGCTGAAGTCCCTCCCCGGCGCGCTCTACGAGGCGGGCGTGGCCGTGGTCGTGGCGCTGACCTTCGCGCCGAACCTCGTCTCCGACGTGCGGCGGCTGCGCGCCACGCGCCGGCTGCGCGGCCGCCCCACCCGTGGCGTGAAGGCGCTGCTCCAGGTGGGGCTGCCGGTGCTGGAGGGGGCGTTGGAGCGCTCGGTGGCGCTGGCCGCGGCGATGGACGCGCGCGGCTACGGCCGCACGGCCCAGGTGCCGCCCGTCGTGCGGCACACCACCACCGCCCTCACCCTCGGCGGCCTGCTCGGCGTCTGCGCCGGCAGCTACGGGCTGCTGGCCGCGGAGGGCGCCGGCTACGGGCTGCCGCTGCTGCTGACCGGGCTCGGCGCCGCGCTCGGCGGGCTGTGGCTGGGCCGCCGGCGCACGGTCCGCACCCGCTACCGCCCCGACCCCTGGGGCTCCCGGGCCTGGCTGGTCTCCGGGTCGGGGGCGGCCGTGGCGCTCCTGATGATCTGGGCGTCCTCGTACGCGCCCGAGGCGCTGCACCCGCCCGCGGTCCCGCTCACCGCACCCACCCTCCCCCTGTGGCCCGCGCTGTCGGTGCTGCTGGGGCTGGCCCCGGCCTTCGCGGCCCCGCCGCCCCCACCGCGCACGGGCGGCGCGCACCCCACGTCCGTACGCGCCCGGAAGCCGTCCGTACGCACCCGAAAGGCCGACCGCGGGGAGGCCGACCCGAAGGAGACCACGCCGTGATCCGCTTCGAGGACGTCTCGGTCACCTACGCCGACGCCCCCGTCCCCGCCCTCCAGGGGGTGGACCTGACCGTCCCCGAGGGGGAGCTGTGTCTGCTGGTGGGACCGTCGGGGGTGGGCAAGTCGACCCTGCTGGGCGCCGTCTCCGGACTCGTGCCGCACTTCACCGGCGGCACCCTGCGCGGCCGGGTCACCGTGGCGGGCCGCGACACCCGCGACCACCGCCCGCGCGAGCTCGCCGACGTGGTGGGCACCGTGGGTCAGGACCCCCTGGCTCACTTCGTCACCGACACCGTCGAGGACGAGCTGGCGTACGGCATGGAGTCGTTGGGGCTGCCCGCGGACACCATGCGCCGCCGGGTCGAGGAGACCCTGGACCTGCTCGGCCTCACCGAGCTGCGCGACCGGCCCATCGCCACGCTCTCCGGCGGACAGCGGCAGCGGGTGGCCATCGGTTCCGTACTCACCACCCACCCGCGCGTCCTGGTGCTGGACGAGCCGACCTCGGCGCTGGACCCGGCGGCGGCCGAGGAGGTGCTGGCCGTCCTCCAGCGGCTGGTGCACGACCTGGGCACCACCGTCCTGATGGCCGAGCACCGGCTGGAGCGGGTGGTGCAGTACGCGGACCGGGTGATCCTGCTGCCCGGCGCCGGTCGGCCGCCGGTGGTCGGCGACCCGGCGGAGCTGATGGCGGTCTCCCCGGTGCACCCGCCCGTCGTCGCGCTCGGCCGGCTCGCCGGCTGGACCCCGCCACCGCTGTCGGTACGGGACGCCCGCCGCAAGGCCGCCGCGCTGCGCGAGCGGCTCACGGACCGGGAGCCGACCGCCGTCCCCGAGCCCGCCCCGGCCGCGCCCGTCGGCGTGGCCTCCGGGCTGTCGGTGCGGCGCGGCGGCGTCGAGCGGCTGCACGGGGTGGAGCTGTCCGTCCGCCCCGGCGAGACGGTCGCGCTCATGGGCCGCAACGGCGCCGGCAAGTCGACGCTGCTGGGCACGCTCGTCGGGCTGCACGAGCCGGCCGCCGGCTCGGTCCGGGCCGCCGGCGCCGAACCGCACCGCACCGCGCCGGCCCGGCTGCTGCGCCACGTCGGGCTGGTGCCGCAGGAGCCGCGCGACCTGCTGTACGCGGACACGGTGGCCGCCGAGTGCGCGGCCGCCGACGCCGACGCGGGCGCGGCGCCCGGAAGTTGCCGGGCCCTGGTCGCCCGGCTGCTGCCCGAGGTGCTGGACGCGACCCACCCGCGCGACCTCTCCGAGGGCCAGCGGCTGGCCCTGGCGCTGGCCGTGGTGCTCACCGCCCGTCCCCCGCTGCTGCTGCTCGACGAGCCCACGCGCGGCCTCGACTACGCGGCCAAGGCCCGACTGGCCGAGGTGCTGCGCGCGCTGGCGGCGGACGGCCACGCCATCGTGCTGGCCACGCACGACGTCGAACTCGCCGCCGAGCTCGCCCACCGGGTCGTCATCCTGGCCGACGGCGAGGTGGTCGCCGACGGCCCCACCGCCGAGGTCGTGGTCTCCTCCCCCGCCTTCGCGCCCCAGGTGGCGAAGGTGTTGGCCCCACTGCCCTGGCTGACGGTCGGCCAGGTGCGGGAGGCGCTGGCGGAGGGGGACGAGGGGGGCGACGCATGAGCGGATCCCAGGACCGCCCGTCCCAGGATCGCGTGTCCCCGGATCGCGTGTCCCAGGCTCGCGTGTCCCAGGATCGCGTGTCCCGGGACCGCCAGTCTTCCCAGGATCGCGTGTCCCAGGACCGCCCGTCTTCCCAAGATCGCCAGTCTTGCCAGGATCGCGTGTCCCGGGACCGCCCGTCCCGGGGCCGTGCGACCGTCGACCGGCAGGCGCGGGCCGTACGGCTCGGGCCGCGTTCGATCGTCGCGCTCGGGCTGATCTCGGCGATCGGAGTGGTCGCCTTCGGCTGGCCGCTGCTGGCCGCGCCGGACTCCGGTCTCGCGCACTCCGCCGACGCCCCCTGGCTGTTCGCGGCGCTGCTGCCGCTGCTGCTGGCCGTGGTGGTGGCGACGATCTCCGACACCGGGCTGGACGCCAAGGCGGTGGCGATGCTCGGGGTGCTGGCGGCGGCGGGGGCCGCCCTGCGGCCGTTGGGCGGCGGCACGGCGGGCATCGAGCCGATGTTCTTCCTGATGGTGCTCTCCGGGCGGGTGCTGGGCCCGGGCTTCGGCTTCGTGCTGGGGGCGCTGTCGATGTTCGCCTCGGCGCTGCTGACCGGCGGCGTGGGGCCCTGGATGCCGTTCCAGATGCTGTCCATGGGCTGGGTGGCCATGGGCGCGGGTCTGCTGCCCGGCCCGCACCGGCTGCGCGGGCGCGGGGAGCTGGCCCTGCTGGCGGCGTACGGGGCGGTCGCCTCGGTCCTCTACGGCACCGTGATGAACCTCCAGGGCTGGCCGTATCTCAACGCCCTGGCGTCCGGTGTCTCCTTCGTCCCCGGCGACCCGCTCCCCGACAACCTGGCCCGCTTCGTCGCGTACTGCCTGGCCACCTCGCTCGGCTGGGACCTGCCGCGGGCGATCGTCACCGCGGTCCTCACCCTCACCCTGGGCGGCACCATCCTCAAGGCGCTGCGCCGGGCGACCCGCCGGGCGGCCTTCGAGGCACCGGTGGCCTTCGAGGCGCCGACCGGGTCCGCGGCACCGACCGGGAGCGCGCCGTCGGCCGAGGCCGCGGCACCGGTCGCACCCGCGAGCCCGACGACGTCCGACCCCGACGCGCGGCGCGGGCCGGAGTGATCCGCACCGCGGCGGCTCACAGCCGCTGGATGATGGTCCCCGCCGCCAGCGCCCCGCCCGCGCACATCGTGATGAGGGCGAACTCCTTGTCGGCCCGCTCCAGCTCGTGCAGCGCGGTGGTGATCAGCCGCGCGCCGGTCGCGCCGACGGGGTGACCGAGACCGATCGCACCGCCGTTGACGTTCACCTTCTCCAGGTCCTGGCCGAAGACGCTCGCCCAGGAGAGCGTCACCGACGCGAACGCCTCGTTCACCTCGACCAGGTCGATGTCCTTGAGCGTCATCCCGGCCTTGCCGAGGACCGCGTGCGTGGCGTCGATCGGGCCGTCGAGGTGGTAGTGCGGATCGGCGCCGACGAGGGCCTGGGCGACGATACGGGCCCGGGGGCGCAGCCTGAGCGCGCGGGCCATCCGCCTGGAGGCCCACATCACCGCGCAGGCGCCGTCGGAGATCTGGGAGGAGTTGCCCGCGGTGTGCACGGCCGTGGGCATGACCGGCTTCAGTCGGGCGAGCGCCTCCATGCTGGTGTCGCGCAGCCCCTCGTCGCGGTCGACCAGTCGCCACATGCCCTGCCCCGCGGCCTGTTCCTCCTCGGTGGTGGGCACCTGCACGGCGAAGGTCTCCCGCTTGAACCGCTCCTCCGCCCAGGCGGCCGCCGCCCGCCGCTGCGAGAGCAGGCCGAGGGAGTCCACGTCCTCGCGGGTCAGCCCGCGCCGGCGGGCGATGCGCTCGGCCGCCTCGAACTGGTTGGGCAGGTCGACGTTCCACTCGTCCGGATGGGGCCGGCCGGGTCCGTGCTTGGAGCCGCTGCCCAGCGGCACCCGCGACATCGCCTCCACCCCGCAGGCGATGCCGATGTCGATGACACCGCTGCTGATCATGTTGGCGACCAGGTGGTTGGCCTGCTGTGAGGAGCCGCACTGGCTGTCGACCGTGGTGGCGGCCGTCTCGTACGGCAGCCCCATGGCGAGCCAGGCGGTGCGCGCGGGGTTCATGGACTGCTCCCCGGCGTGGGTGACGGTGCCGCCGACGATCTGTTCCACGCAGTCGGGCTGGATGCCGACGCGGGCGAGCAGTTCCCGGTAGGTCTCGCCGAGCAGATAGGCGGGGTGGAGGTTGGCGAGCGCGCCGCCGCGCTTGCCGATCGGGGTGCGCACGGCTTCGACGATGACGGGTTCGGCGGCCATGACTGGTCCTCTCCTCGCGTCCTCACACCTCGAATTAGTACGCGTTCTAGTTCTGCGTCCAGCATGCTGAGGCAGACCCCCCGGGGGCAAGGGTCGTGCAGCACCCGCATACCACCGGTAACCCCACGCCCTCCGCCCTCCACCCCCCGACGACCGCGCGGGCCTCGCCACTTGCCACTTGTGGAACCGGTCACTACCTTCTGGACACTTCCGCACTTCTGATTGACCGTCAGATCCGGAGTGGCCATGACCTGTCCCGCGAGCCCAGAAGGCATCCCGAAGGGCGCCCCCGCAGGCACCCCGGACGGGATACCCGACGGCTTCGACTTCACCGACCCCGACCTCTACCAGCACCGCGTGCCGCTCCCGGAGTTCGCCCGGCTCCGGCAGGTCGCCCCGGTGTGGTGGAACCCCCAGCCGCACGGCGTCGCCGGATTCGACGACGACGGCTACTGGGTCGTCACCCGGCACGCCGACGTCAAGGAGGTGTCCACCCGACCCGAGCTGTTCTCGTCCCATGTCAACACCGCGATCATCCGCTTCAACGAGCACATCCGGCGCGACCAGATCGACGCCCAGAAGCTGATCATGCTCAACATGGATCCGCCCGAGCACACCCGGGTCCGGCAGATCGTCCAGCGCGGCTTCACCCCACGCGCCATCCGGGCGCTGGAGGACGCGCTGCGCGACCGCGCCACCCGCATCGTGGCCGGCGCCAAGGCGGCCGGCAGCGGCGACTTCGTCACCGACATCGCCTGCGAACTGCCGCTCCAGGCCATCGCCGAGCTGATCGGCGTCCCCCAGCAGGACCGCGCCCGCATCTTCGACTGGTCCAACAAGATGGTGGCGTACGACGATCCGGAGCTGGCCATCACCGAGGAGATCGGCACCGAGGCGGCCATGGAGCTGATCTCCTACTCCATGAACCTGGCCGCCGACCGCAAGGCGTGCCCCGCGAAGGACATCGTCAGCCGGCTGGTCGCCGCCGAGGACGAGGGCAACCTGGGCGCTGACGAGTTCGGCTTCTTCGTGCTGCTGCTCGCCGTCGCGGGCAACGAGACCACCCGCAACGCCATCAGCCACGGCATGCACGCCTTCCTCACCCACCCCGAGCAGTGGGAGCTGTTCAAGCGCGAGCGCCCGACCACCGCCGCCGACGAGATCGTGCGGTGGGCCACCCCCGTGGTCTCCTTCCAGCGCACCGCCACCCGGGACACCGAGCTCGGCGGTCGGCGGATCACCCGGGGCCAGCGCGTCGGCCTGTTCTACTCCTCCGCCAACCACGACCCGGAGGTCTTCGAACGTCCCGAGGTCTTCGACATCACCCGCGACCCCAACCCGCACCTCGGCTTCGGCGGCGGCGGGCCGCACTTCTGCCTCGGCCGCAGCCTCGCGGAGCTGGAGATCCGGCTGATCTTCAACGCCATCGCGGACGCCATCCCGGACATCCGGCTCGCCGGCGCGCCCCGCCGGCTCCGTTCGGCCTGGCTCAACGGCATCAAGGAACTGCGGGTCGGCTACGCCTGATCGGGCACCACGCCGGCTGCTGGAGGGACGCGGCGATCCGCACCGGGGCGGGCGGGCCTCAGCCCGTCCGCCCCGACCCGGACGTCGCAGCCGTATCGGTCGCGTCGGCCACCTCGCCCACCTCGGCTCGGGTCACCGTGGTGACGTGCGCGTCGGCCGAGGGCATCCGGGCGGCGCCGGTCAGGGCGTACTGGAGGGCGAACCCGGACGACACCACGACCGCGCCGCCGACCGCGTCCAGCAGATAGTGGTTGGCGGTGCCCACGACCACGACGGTGGTCAACACCGGGTACATCAGACCCACCAGCTTGATCCACAGCTTCGGCGCCACCATCGCGATCACCACACCGCTCCACAGCGACCAGCCCACATGCAGCGACGGTATGGCCGCGTACTGGTTGGACAGCTTGGTGAGCGCGCCGAAGTCCGGGTTGGCCAGGTCCTGCGGACCGTGCGTGGTGTCGATGAAGCCGAGGCCCGGCATCAACCGCGGCGGAGCCAGCGGGTAGAGCCAGAAGCCGATCAGCGCGAAGAGCGTGGCGAAGCCCAGCGGGGCGCGCGCCCATCGGTAGGCCACGGGGCGCACGAGGTACAGCCAGGCCAGCAGCGTCAGCGGCACGAAGAAGTGCAGCTTGGCGTAGTACCAGCCCATGCCGTCCCGCAGCCACGGCGCGTCGGCCACGATCTGGTTGAACCAGTGCTCGATGTCGATGCGCAGCCGGCTCTCGAGGGCGAAGATCTGACGGCCGTGCTCCTCGGCGAGCGAGCGCCGGTCGGGCGCGCTGCCGCGGATGTAGGAGTAGACGAAGTAGCCGACGCGGATGAGCATCAGCTCGAGCAGCAGGTTGGGCCGGGTCAGTGGGCGCCGGTAGAAGCGCAGCAGCGGTACGCACCGGAGGCGGCTCCGCTCGCGCTCGGCGGTCGGCGTCTCGACCGGGGCGTCCCAGTACGGCGAGGTGCGGGTCAGGAACGGCAGCACCAGCGCGGCGGCCAGCGCGGCCAGCAGCGGTCCGTTGTTCGCGATATGGCCCAGGGGGTCGATGTCGGGCATCAGCGCGGTGGGACTGAGCGTCATCACCAGCACCACCGACACCGGCCAGACCGGTCGGTCCGAGCGCCGCCCGCCCACTCGGCCGACGGCGGCGAGCAGGATCCACAGCTGCTGGTGCTGCCAGGAGGTGGGCGAGACGGCCAGCGCCACACAGCCGGTGATCGCCGCGGAGAGCAGCAGTTGCCCGTCCTCGGCGTAGCACACCGCGCGGCGCAGGCCGAGCACCACCACGCCCCCCGCGAGCACGGCCAGCAGCGTCAGCTCGACCGGGCCCTCCAGCCCGGTGCGCAGCAGCAGGCCGTGGAGTGACTGGTTGGTCGGCCCGTCGGCGGCGCCGCCGAGCCCGGCGCCGCCGATGTGGTGCACCCAGTACGTCCACGAGTCCCGCGGCATCGCGGCCCAGGCCAGCGCCGTACAGACGGCGAAGGTGCCGCCCGCGAGGCCGGCCGCGCGCCGACGCCCGGTGAGCCACTGGACGACGGCGAAGAGCAGCAGCGCGGGTTGGAGCGCGGAGGCGAGCCCGACCAGCAGCCCGGACTGCCGGTCCGAGGTGCGCGGCAGGAGCGCGAGCAGCACCAACAGCACCGGGATGACGCTGGTCTGGCCGAGCGTGAAGGTGTCGCGGACCGGCAGCGACAGCGCGGTCACGCTGATGGCCACCGGTGCGGCGAGCAGCTTGGCGGACCGGGAGACCGGCCCCGGCAGCGAGCGGGCGACGACCAGGCCGAGGGCGACCACCAGCAGCAGGGTGCCCAGGGTCCAGGCGACGCCGAGGCTCTGCTCGGCGGCGCGGGCGAACGGCTTGAGGGCGAGGCCGGAGAAGGGGGTGCCGGTGAACGCCGAGCCGTCGTACAGCGAGCCGCTGACATGCGGCACGCCGTCCTCACCGATCCAGGTCTCCAGGACGGTGAGGCGCTCGTCGGGGGGCAGCCGCAGCACCACGGCGGCCTGCCGCGCGGCCAGCAGGCCGGCCAGGAGCCACAACGCCCCCAGCGCCATGCCGGTTCGGGACCACCGTGACCCGAGTCCACCGGGGTCCCGCCCCGTGCCCGGGGGGTTCCCCGGTTCGCTGCGTTCCAGGTTGGCCACGCGCCGCCGCTCCCCCACTCGCTGGTACCGGTACCGGGTGTGTGAGTCGCCGAGCCCGCTGCTCAGACGCGGAACACCCGTGCTTCGCCCGATGACTTCCGGAAAGTTGTCCGAATCATCCGGACTTGCGGTTAATCCAGCGTAGGACACAGAGGAGCGACTTCCGTGTCGTTTTCCTCAGCTATGCGCGGTTCGGGCGACGATTCCGGTCGCCCGTTGGAAGACGCCCGGCGTCACGCCGTAGGAGCGGACGAACCACCGGTGGAGGTGGCTCTGGTCCACGAAGCCGGCCTCGCCGGCCGCCTCCGCGGCGGTCCGACCGGCCGCCAGCAACCGCCGCGCCCGGCGCAGCCGCAGCTGGCGTTGGAAGTCGCTGGGCGCCAGGCCGTACTCCGCGCGGAAGGCGCGGTACAGCGCGAAACGGCTGCAACCGGCGGCCTCCGCGAGCGCCTGCGCCGGCACCTCCTCGGCGTACGTCTCCTCCAGCACCGCCCGCGCGCGCCGCGCCGCGACCGCCTGGCCGGCCGAGGAGCCGGGGGCACGGACCCGAGCGGCACGGGTCGCGCCGTGCCGCACCATGGCGGTGACCGCGGCGGTCAGCCGCTCGTCCCGCACCAGCGGGCCGGCCGCCGGGCCGGCGAGCAGCGCGGTGTGCAGCCGCGACACGGCGGCGCCCAGCCGCGGGTCGGCGCTGACCGGCCGGTCGAACAGCGGCAGCGCGACAGGACGGTCGGCGTCCCCGCCCAGGTCCGCCAGCAGCTCCCGCACCACGGCGGGCCCCAGATACACGATCCGGTACTGGTAGCCCAACTCCGCGGCGGCCTCACCGTCGTGCGGGTCGTCCGGGTTGAAGGCCATGACCATGCCCGCCCCGCTGGTGCACACCGCGCCCCGGCAGCGGAACCGCTGGGCGCCGACCTCCGTCACCGCGAAGGAGTACGCGTCGTGGCTGTGCCGGTGGAACCGATGGCTGAAGAAGTGCGCGTGCATGGCCTCCACGGGCCGCTCCGGGTCCCGCCAGTACCGCGCCCAGCCGTCGCGGCCGTCTCCGCTGTGCACCCCCATCGCCCCATTGTCGCCTGCCTCTTTGTTCCCACTCGCTCCCCTGTCCCCCTCTCCCGGGGCGCGCCGGGGCGAGGGGCGCGGTGGCCGGGCCGGGCGGGTGCGGGAGGATGGGGCCATGAGCATCGTGAAGATCAACGTGCTGACCGTGCCCGCCGAGCAGCGGGAGCTGCTGGAGCAGCGTTTCGCCGCGCGTGCGGGGTCCGTGGAGAGCTCCGACGGCTTCGAGTGGTTCGAACTGCTGCGCCCGGTCGAGGGCACCGACGAGTACCTCGTCTACACCCGCTGGCGCGACGAGGAGTCGTACAAGGCGTGGATGGAGGGTTCGATGCGTCAGGCCCACCAGGGCGGCGGCGAGGGGGCCCCGAAGCAGCGTCCGGCGGCCACCGGCTCCACCCTGTGGTCCTTCGAGGTCGTCCAGCAGGCCGCTCCGAAGCAGGACTGACCCGGCGGCGGCCGCCGCCCCCCGTTCGGGCTAGTCCCTTTGGCCGTGCTCTCCGCTCTGCCCAACGCTGGAAGTAGCGTCAGCCCGAGCGAGAAGAGTGATTTCCATGAGCTTCAAGGACACCATGAGGCATCTCAAGGAGCGGCTGAAGGGGCACGAGGACAAGGTCGACCGTGGCATGGACAGGGGCGCCGAGCAGGCCGACCGGCGCACCGGTGGGAAGTACACCGAACACATCGAGCGCGGCTCCCAGCAGGCCAAGGACGCCCTGCTGTCGCCGGAGGAGAAGCGGCGGCAGGACCGTCCGGGCGGTGACAGCCCGGGGATCTGATTCCCGGCCGTCCCCGGACGGCGGCGGATTTCTCCGCCCACGGCCGGCGGGGGCCGGGTGGCTGACGAAACAGCCATCCGGCCCCCGCCGTCCCGTGCGGCCCGGTGCGGAGCCCAGTCAGGAGCGAACACCGCATGACCTCCCCCTGGACCGTCTCTCCCCGGCCGCCCGGCGCCCCCGAGGCGGCCGCGCTGTTGCGCGAGTACCTGATCGACGTCGCCGACCGCTGGTACCTGCGCCACCACGGGCGGGCCGCGACCGCCGAGGAGATGGCCGGGCACCTGGCCGAGATGGTCGACGACGACCTCGCCCCACCGCGCGGGGTGTTGCTGGTGGGCCGGCACGACGACGAGCCGGGCGGGTGCGTGGGGCTGCGGCTGCTGGACGGCGACCGGGCCGAACTCACCCGGATGTTCATCCGGTCCGCCAAGCGCGGGTCGGGCGGCGCCGGGCTGCTGCTCGGGGCCGCCGAGCGGGCCGCCGTCGGGCTGGGCGCCCGGCGCCTCGTCCTGAACACCAGGCTGGACCTGGTCGAGGCCCGCGCGCTGTACGCGCGGCACGGCTTCCAGGAGACCGCGCGTTACGCGGGCGACGAGGATCCGTACGCCGAGTGCTGGTACGCCAAGGACCTGGCCCGTCCGCACCCTCATAGCGCCAGGGACCCGGCCCGGTCCGCACCCTCATAGCGCCGCGCACCCGGCCGGGGGCACACCGCCATAGCGCCAGGGACCCGGCCCCGTCCGCACCCTCGTAGCGCCGCGGGACCGGCCGGGGGGCGCCGTCGGCGGCGGGCGCTCGGGCGGGACGCCGGGCCCGCTCAGCCGCCGCCCCCGGCTCCGGGGCGCAGCCCGGGCGGGGGGCTGCGCGGCGGCCCGTGCGGGCGCTCGTGGTCGCGGTGGACGGTTTCGCCGTCGTGCGGCTGCTCGGCGTCGCTGCCGCACAGCTCCCGGTTCAGCTCCCGTACGAGCTCCAGCAGGTCCGCGGGGCGGTCCGGCGTCCACCAGTCGCCGAGGAGTTCCGCCAGGGACTCCTCGCGCGCCGCGAAGAGCCGCCGGGCCACCTCCCGGCCCTCGTCGGTGAGGAAGAGCGAGAGCCCGCGGCGGTCCGCGAGCCCGCGCGACTCGACCTCGCGGACCGCCTCGGTGATGACGCTCAGCGGCAGTTGGGTGCGGTCGGCGAGCACATGCGGCTCGGTCGTGCCGTAGCGCTGGATGCGCAGCAGCAGCCAGCTGCTGGCGGGATGGAGGTCGAGCCCGGCGCGCTCGGTGATGCGCTCGTAGACGTGCCGGCGCCCTTCGCGGCTGCCGAGCACCGACAGCGCGCGGGCGCACTCCTCGCGGGAGGAGCGCTGGACCGGGTTGCTGGAGAGCACCTCGCTGGTGTCGGGGGCGGTGACGCTGCCGCGCAGCGGCTCCTCCTTCAGGAAGCAGGCCAGCGCGCAGGCGACGAGCACGATCGGGACCGCGTAGAGGAAGACATCCGTGATGGAGACGGAGTACGCGTGCAGCACCGCGGCCTGGTCGGCGGGCGGCAGCAGGCGGAGGGCGTGCGGGTCGGCGCTCAGCTCGCCGGGGTCGACGCCGGGCGGCAGCGGCCTGCCGGCCAGGGCGTCGGCGATCCGCGGCCCCAGCCGGCTCGCGAAGATCGTGCCGAAGATGGAGACGCCGAAGGAGGCGCCGATGGAGCGGAAGAAGGTGGCGCCGGAGGTGGCGACGCCGAGGTCCTCGTACCCCACCGCGTTCTGCACGATGAGCACCAGCACCTGCATCACCAGGCCCAGGCCGCAGCCGAAGACGAAGAGGTAGCCGCTGGTCTGGGCGACCGAACTGGCCTCGTCGAGCTGGTGCATGAGGAGCAGCCCGAGCGCGGTCAGCGCGGTGCCGGCGATGGGGAAGAACTTGTAGCGCCCGGTGCGGCTGACGATCTGGCCGGAGGAGATGGAGGCCAGCAGCATGCCCAGCACCATCGGCAGCAGGTGCAGCCCGGAGACGGTCGGCGAGACGCCCTGGACGACCTGGAGGAAGGTCGGCAGGAAGGTCATGCTGCCGAACATCGCGAAGCCGACGACGAAGCCGATGACCGAGCAGAGCGTGAAGGTGCGGCTGCGGAAGAGCCGCGGCGGCAGCACCGGCTCCGCCGCCCGCCGCTCGACCAGGACGAACGCCACCAACAGCACCGCTCCCAGCAGCGCCAGGCCGATGACCTGCCAGGAGTCCCAGCCGAAGGTGACGCCGCCGAGGGAGGTCAGCAGCACCAGCGCGGCGGCGACCGCGGCGATGAGGAAGGTGCCGAGGTAGTCGATGGTGTGCGCGGTGCGGCGGGCCGGGATGTGCAGCACGGCGGCGATCACGGCGAGCGCGACGACGCCGACGGGGAGGTTGACGTAGAAGACCCAGCGCCAGCTGAGGTGGTCCACGAAGACCCCGCCGAGCAGCGGTCCGAGCACGCTGGTGCCGCCGAAGACGGCGCCGAACAGCCCCTGGTAGCGGCCGCGTTCACGCGGGGGGACGAGGTCGCCGACGATCGCCATCGACAGCACGATCAGCCCGCCGCCGCCCAGGCCCTGGAGCGCGCGGAAGGCGATCAGTTGCGACATGTCCTGCGCGAGCCCGCACAGCGCGGAGCCCACCAGGAAGATCACGATGGCGAGTTGGAAGAGCCTCTTGCGTCCGTACTGGTCGCCGAGCTTGCCCCACAGCGGGGTGGCGGCCGTCGACGCCAGCAGATAGGCGGTCACGACCCACGAGAGGTGGTCCAGGCCGCCCAGGTCGCTGACGATCGTCGGCAGGGCCGTGGCGACGATGGTCTGGTCGAGCGCGGCCAGCAGCATGCCCAGCAGCAGCGCGCCGATGGCGACCAGCACCGTGCTCCGCGGCTGCCCGGTGCCGGGGACGGCGGTCCGGGCCGCCGGGGGCGGCGGGCCCGGCGCGGTTCCGCTCACCTCGTCGGCCATGGCGCCTCCTCCGAACGGGTAGCCATCCCTCCCATACTCACCCGTATGCCGTATTACGTCCCGCCGAGCGGGCGACCTCGGCGGACGTGCGACCGGAAGTCCGGACCCCACTGGCGCAACCCCCCTCTCGTTTTGTATCGTGAGGGAACAAAGTGGTTCCGCCCGCAAACCCTGACCGGCGGGCGGAGCCGCTTGTCTTCCTTCGCCGCGCCCCCTCGTGCCGCCCGGTGCCCTCCCGCCCCGCTCGGCGCCGTCTGGAGTTCGCTCATGTCGCCGGCCACCATCGCCACGCTCACCGCCCGCGCCGTCCTGCTGGACATGGACGGCACCCTGGTCAACTCCGACGCGGTGGTGGAGCGCTGCTGGCGACGATGGGCGGCCGAGCAGGGTCTCGACGGGGACAGCGTGATCAAGGTCGTGCACGGCCGACAGGGCCACGCCACGATGGCGGTCCTGCTGCCCGAGCGGCCGATGGAACAGAACCTCGCCGACAACCGACGGATGCTGGAGTGGGAGACCGCGGACGTCGACGGCGTCGTGCCCATCCCCGGCGCCCCCGCCTTCATGGCCTCGCTCGCCGATCTGCCGCACGCCCTGGTGACCTCCGCCGACCGCGGCCTGTCCACGGCCCGGATGACCGCCGCCGGGCTGCCCATGCCCGCCGTGCGCGTCACCGCCGAGAGCGTCGGGGCCAGCAAGCCGGACCCGGAGGGCTTCCTCAAGGGCGCCGCCGAGCTGGGCTTCGCCCCCGCCGACTGCGTCGTCTTCGAGGACTCCGAGGTCGGCATAGCCGCGGGCAAGGCCGCCGGCATGCGGGTCGTCGGCGTCGGCCCCCGCGCCGCCGCCCACGCGCCGGACGTCCATGTGCGCGACCTGGAGCGGATCCGGGTCGAGGCGCTCGCGGACGGCACGCTCCGGCTGCACGTCGCGGCGTAGCGCCACGGCCCACGCGGTCGGCCCGCGAAACGACCCGCGGACGGCCGACGCGCCGCCCGTCCGCGGCGCACCGGCCGGCGTCAGCGGCGCACCGGCCGACACAGCGGCCCGCGTCAGCCCGCGACGGCCACGCGACGGCCCGCCAGCGCGTCAGCCCGTGACGGCCTCGTAGAGGCTCAGGCCGGCCAGTGCCAGCATCACCATCGCCGCGATCTTCGTGATCAGCTTCAGCGGCACGTACCGCATCAACGTGCGGCCGCCGACGATGCCCAGACCGGCCACCGCCCACAGGGCGAGCACCGCGCCCAGGCCGACCGAGATCGGGTCGTCGTAGCGGGCGGCGAGGTTGGCGGTCATGATCTGGGTGAGATCGCCGAACTCGGCGACCAGGATCAGCATGAAACCGGCGCCCGAGACCTTCCAGAAGGACTGGTCCGCGGGCTTCTTGATCTCTTCTTCCCCGTCGTCCTTCTTGAAGAGCAGCATGGCCGCGCCGGCGAGGAAGAGCGCGCCCACGACCGCCTGCACCACCCGGTGTGGGAGCAGCGACAGCACGCTGCCGGCGGCGATGGCGAGGGCGACGTGCACGGTGAAGGCGGCGGCGACGCCGACGAAGACGTACGACGCGCGGTAGCGGGTGCCGAGCATCAACCCCGCGAGGGCGGTCTTGTCGGGGAGCTCGGCGAGGAAGACGACGCCGAAGACGACTGCGGCGACGGTGATGCTGAACACGGGGTGGATACCTCGTTCGTTAGGGCCGCACCGAAAGGGGCCCTTGGGGAGGGGTCGCTTCGGCACGGCAGCGTCTGACACTGCGGCCGAAGGTCTCGCTGGCATACGACGCGTCCACCCGCGGTCGTGGGTCACGACCGCTCGGGCACCGCCGTGGATCACGGCCGCGTCCTACGCTCCGGGCGCCGGCCCACCGCGAGGGCGGGCAGTATGTCGACGGTCCGGCGGAGAGCTACTCCCCTTCTGCTCCGGTCAAGGATACGGCAGCGGCCGCGTGGGGCGGCCGACCGCGTGCCGCCGACTCCCGCGCCGCCGCGCGACCGCGGGCCGGCACGGCCCCTGGAGGCGTGCTCACGCCCGGCCCCGGCGGGCGCGGCTGTGAGGGCCCTCGACGGCGCGGGCCCCGGCGGGCGGGCCCGCGAGGGCCCTCGGCGTCCGTGACGAGACCCACACTCCGCCTCGGACGAACGTCGGCGACGGCGCGCCCGCGGTCACCGGTCGGGCGCCGCCCGGCCCGGACCGACCGCGGGCGACCCCGGGGCGGGACGGCCCGCCCACCGCTCCTACCACAGCGAACGTCCGCCACACCACCCTTGCCTTTGACATGCCCGCGTCGGCAGTCTGTAACCTGACGCCCTTTCATCGGCAACCCGGCGTCGCCACCATGACCGGGCACCTCCGGCCATGAATCCCCCCACTTCCGAGGGAGTTCAGCATGTCCCGACTGCGCAGTGCCATGGCGCGTCGTCGTCTCTACGCGCGTCATGTCGCCACGGCCGCCGGCCTCACGGCCGTGGTCTCCACGCTCGTACTGAGCGGACCGTCCGCCCAGGCCGCGCCGCCCGCCCCGCCGAGCGCCGCCACGGCCCGTACCTACCTGGCCGCGCTCACCGTGCGCGCGGAGGGTTCCCTGGACGGCTACAGCCGCTCCAAGTTCCCGCACTGGAGCACCCAGCAGGGCGCCTGCAACACCCGCGAGGTGGTCCTCAAGCGCGACGGCAGCGACGTCGAGCAGGACTCCCGCTGCGCCGCCGTCAAGGGCCGCTGGTTCTCGCCGTACGACGGCGCCACCTGGACCGACGCCGCGGACATCGACATCGACCACGTCGTGCCGCTCGCCGAGGCGTGGCGCTCCGGCGCCAACACCTGGACCACCGCGCAGCGCCAGGGCTTCGCCAACGACCTGACGCGCTCGCAGCTCATCGCCGTGACCGACCGCGTGAACCAGGCCAAGGGCGACAAGGACCCGGCCAAGTGGCTGCCGTCGGTCACCTCGTACCGCTGCGAGTACGCCCGCATGTGGGTCGGCGTGAAGCACGACTACAAGCTGTCCGTCGACTCCGCCGAGAAGTCGGCCCTGGCCTCCCTCCTCAACGGCTGCTGACGAACCGCCGCCGACCGGCCACCGGAGGATCCGCCGCGCGGCGGATCCTCCGCGCCCTCCCCCGCGTTCCGTGCCGCACGGCCCCACGGAGCGACGGAGGAGGGCCGGATGGCCGGGCCGCCGGGGAGCCCGGCCCGGGGCACCGTCACCGTCCGGCGGCGAGCGAGGAAGGAACGCGCGACCCGTCCGCGGGCCGGCCCCCGAGGGCCGTCGGGCAGTGATCCCTCCCACACCCGGGCCGGATGTTTCGCCGAGGGTCTGGACTCTCCGGGCACGCCGGGCATGATGGGGCGCGCCCGTCCCGTGACAACCGGTCACCACCGATGACCGGGTTGTTCCGTGTGCCCGTCCGCGTACGGCCGTGTGCTCGCGTCCGCCGACGCGAGCGCCTCGTCCGTCCGCCCCTCAGCTGCCCCCGGGAGACGTCACCTTGGCCGGAGCCCGCCCCGCGCCCGGAGTTCAGCACGAGATCGCCGTCGTCGGTTCCGGCCCCAGGGGCACCAGCGTGCTGGAGCGCATATGCGCCTCCGCCCCCGCGCTGGCGCCCGGTGTCCGGCTGACCGTGCATCTGATCGACCCCGCCCCACCCGGCCCCGGCCAGGTCTGGCGCACCGCGCAGTCCGCCGAGCTGCTGATGAACACCGTGGCCTCGCAGGTGACCCTCTTCACCGACGCCAGCGTCGAGTGCGCCGGTCCGATCCGCCCCGGCCCCAGCCTGTACGAGTGGTGCGCGGCGCGGGGGTCGGCGCTCGGCCCCGACGACTACCCGCCCCGGGCGCTGTACGGCCGCTATCTGGAATGGGTCTTCGCGGAGGTGGTGCGCACCGCGCCGGAGGGGCTGACGGTCGTCACCCACGCGGCACGCGCCGTACGGCTGGAGGAACGGTCGGACGGCGCGCAGGCGCTCACCCTGGACGACGGGCGGCGGCTGACCGGCCTGTCGGCGGTCGTCCTGGCGCAGGGCCATCTGCCCACCGCCTCCGACGCCGAGCAGCGGCGGCTCGCCGGTTACGCCGCGGCCCACGGGCTGCGCCACCTGCCGCCCGGGAATCCGGCCGACCTCGACCTGTCCGCCGTGGCCCCCGGCGAGACGGTGCTGCTGCGCGGCCTGGGGCTCAACTTCTTCGACCACATGGCGCTGCTGACGACCGGTCGCGGTGGGCGCTTCGCCACGGGCGCCGACGGCACGCTGGTCTACCGCGCCTCGGGCCGCGAACCCCGGCTGTACGCGGGCTCCCGGCGCGGCATCCCGTACCACGCCCGCGGCGACAACGCGAAGGGCGCCTGCGGGCGGCACCGGCCCGTCCTGCTCACCCCGGAGGTGATCGCCCTCTTCCGGAAGCGGGCGACGGCCGGTGACGCGCCGGACTTCCGGGCCGAGATCTGGCCGCTGGTCGCCAAGGAGGTCGAGACCGTCTACTACGAGGCGCTGCTCGCCGCCCGCGCCCGTCGTTCCGCCGCCAGCGCGTCCGCGACCTCCGCCGGCGGCCCGGCGGGCGCACCCGGTACGCCCGGCGCCGGATTCCGTGGGCGCTTTCTGGCGACCCCGCCCGGCGGCCCCGAGGAGGCGGCGGTGCTCGACGCGTACGGGATCGGCGCGGGCGAACGATGGTCCTGGGAGGAGCTGGCGCGGCCGTACGGGCGGCGGAGGTTCGCCGGGCCCACGGAGTTCCGCGACTGGCTGTTGGACCATCTGCGCCGGGATGTGGCGCAGGCCCGGCTGGGCAATGTGGCGGGGCCGGTGAAGGCCGCCCTGGACGTGCTGCGGGACCTGCGGAACGAACTGCGGCAGATCGTCGACCACGGCGGGCTGCCGGGGCCGTCCCGGCGGGCCGATCTGGACCGCTGGTACACGCCCCTCAACGCCTTTCTCTCCATCGGGCCGCCGCGCCGCCGGATAGAGGAGTTGGTCGCGCTGATCGAGGCGGGGGTGGTGGAGGTCCTCGGCCCGGAGCTGGAGATCGACACCGGCGGGCCCGACGAGCGCCCCGGCTTCCTGGCCCGCTCGGCCCGGGTGCCGGGCGCCCCCGTACGGGCGACGACCCTGATCGAGGCGCGACTGCCGGAGCCGGACCTACGGCGCACGGCGGACGAGTTGCTGGCGGACCTGCTGCGGACGGGCGGCTGCCGCCCGCACCGGGTGCCGGGCCGCGCCCGGGACCTCGATGTCGCCCCGGACCTCGACCGGGAGCTGAACCTCCACGACGACCCGCCTGGCGGCGCCCCGTCCCGCCATGACCCGTCGGGCCGGGAGCCGAACCTTCGGGACGTGCCCGGCGGCGCCGAGGGCTACGAGACCGGTGGGCTCGACGTCACGCCCAGCCCGTACCACCTGATCGACGCCGCCGGCCGCCCGCACCCGCGTCGCTTCGCCCTCGGGGTGCCGACGGAGGGCGTGCACTGGGTGACGGCGGCGGGCGCCCGACCCGGGGTGAACTCGGTGACGCTGGCGGACGCCGACGCGGTGGCGCGGGCCGTGTTGCGTGTCACCCTCACGGAACCCGGGTCCGCTACCACTGAGGCGGGCGAGACCGCGAGGGGCGGGACCGCTTGATGCCATGCCGGTCCCGTCGGACCGCGGACGGGGCTCTGCCACACGGGTCGTCGTGGCCGGAACCGGCGAGTCCAGGGCCGCCGGAAGCCGGGCACCGGCCACCATCTGCACGGATATCACCCAGCGCATAGCTCGTCGCCCGATGTAAGAATGGCATGAACTTGAACTTGCAACAAAATATGAGGCGACCCTAACCTGGCAACCTCGCGCTTCCCGTCCCCGACCTGAAACGAGGGCACGTCCCATGTCTTCCCCTTCGAACCCGTTCCAGCCGCTCACCGAGCGCCTGGACGCCACCCGGCCGTACGTGCTGTCGCTGTTCCGGATCGTCGTCGGCCTGCTCTTCTTCTGCCACGGCGCCGCCTCGCTGCTCGGCTGGTTCGGCGGGGCCATGGGCACCGGCAAAACCATCGACGCCGGTACCTGGCCCGGCTGGTACGCCGCGGTGATCCAGCTCGTCGGCGGCGGCCTGGTCATGATCGGCCTGGGCACCCGCAGCGCGGCGTTCATCTCCTCCGGCTCGATGGCCTACGCCTACTTCGTCGAGCACCAGCCGGAGAAGCTCTGGCCCATCCAGAACCAGGGCGAGGCGTCCGCCATGTTCTGCTGGGCGCTGCTGCTCCTGGTCTTCACCGGCCCCGGCCCGCTGGCCGTGGACCGACTCCTGGGCAACTCCCGCGCGGCGACCGCCGGTAACGAGGCGCAGCGCCAGCCGTCCCGGGTGTGAAACACGCCTGAATCATCCCCGAACGCCCCTCAGATGAGGCGTGGATCACGTCATGCGGGACGAGAACGTCCCGCATGACGTGATTCGAACAACATCATCACCCCCTGCTCGGTATTCTCTTCAGTCACAGGCGTACGCTGTACGGCTGTAAAGGCCGCTCCTGCCGCTCTCGCTGCGACATCGCGGCGGGGGAACGGGACCGGGAGAGACGTTGTTGGAGCATGTGGGGTCATTGATCAATACCCCATGGATTTACGCCGTGATCGGGCTCTCGGTTGTTCTGGACGTCTTCCTTCCCGTGCTGCCCAGCGGCGTCCTCGTGATCACCGCCGCCACGGCGGTCGCCGGCACCACCGCCGATGTGGTCGGCGCGGCCAGCGCCCGGGCGGCCGGCAGCGTCTTTCCCGAGATGCTGGGCCTCGTGGTGTGCGCCGCCACCGCCTCCGTCGTCGGCGACATGGTCGCCTTCCGACTGGCCTCGCGCGGCAGCGATCGCCTCGACCGGGCCATCGCGCGCTCGCGCAGACTCACCCGCGCCCAGGAGAAGTTGGGCTCCGCCCTGGTGCGGGGCGGCGGCCCGCTCATGGTGGTGGCGCGCTTCGCCCCCGCCGGTCGCTCGGTGGTCAGCCTGAGCGCCGGGGCCGCGCACTACCGGGTCGGACAGTTCCTGCCCTGGTCCGCGGTGGCCGGCGTGGCCTGGGCCGCCTACAGCGTCACCCTCGGCTACTTCGGCGGCCATTGGCTGGGCGCCACCTGGCTGGGCACCGCGGTGTCGGTGTCCGCCCTGTTCCTGGCCGGCGCGGGTGCGGCGTTCCTCGTGAAGCGGCCGGGCGTCGGAGACCAGGCGCGGCAGGCAGCCCAGCACGGAGCCTCGTAGGACCTGCCATGGCGCGGGAGCGACGACCGACTACGGGGCGAACAGGGCGATTTCAGATAAACAGGATCTCCGGCTACGGTCCCACCATGCGGACTTTCACCTCGACTCCCAGCCTGCAGTCCAGCCGCCCCCTGGCGGCCCGGTGAGCGGGCGGGGCCGGCGCACCGCCGTCATCGCGGGCGGCGGCACGCTGGTGCTGACCGCCGCGGCGGGCGTCGTCGTGTGGAAGACCTTCTTCTCCGGTCCCGGACTACCGACCATCCCGGACGAGTACCGGCCGATGATCGAGTCGGCCGCGCGCACCTGCCCGCAGCTGAGCGTGCCGCTGCTGGCCGCGCAGATCGACGCGGAGAGCGGCTGGCGGGAGGACGCGGACTCCGGGCACGCCCAGGGCATCTCGCAGTTCGCGCCGGTCACCTGGTCCGAGTGGGGCCGGGACGGGGACGGCGACGGCAAGGCCGACATCTGGAAGCCGGCCGACGCCATCCCCTCCCAGGCCCGGTACATGTGCCATCTGTACAAGGTGGTCGAGGACGTGGCCGGCGATCCGACCGAGCTGGCCCTGGCGGCGTACAACGCCGGCCCCAACGCGGTGCTCAAGGCGCGTGGCATACCGCGGATCGACGAGACCGAGGGCTATGTCGACCGGATCGTGAACACCCTGCTCCCGGACTACCGGAAGAGCGAGGCGGAGCGGGCGTCCGACGCCCCGTCCGAGCCCGCCTCCGACGCTCCGTCGAGCCCCGGTTCCGGGCCCGCGTCCGCCCCGGCCTCCGGCCCCGCCGCCGATCCGGCCGCCGGGCCCGCCTCCCCTCCGACGGCCTCCCCTCCGACGGTCCCCGGTCCGACGGACGGCCCCGCCGCCGGGCCCGCCGCCGGCACCGTGAGCTAACGCGGCTCCGCCGCGCCCGCCACGCCGTCGACCGGGGTGGCCGCGGTCGGCCCCACCGCCGTCACGGCGTCCGCGGCATCGGCGGCGTCGATCGCGTCCGCGGTCAGGAAGTCCTCGATCGCGCGCACCAGTTCCAGGGGCGTCTCGTCTGCGGGGTAGTGTCCGGCGCACGGCAGCTCCACCAGTTCGGCGTCTATGTACCAGCGCAGCCATGTCCGCCGCATCACCTCCGCCGTGAGCGCCGGGTCATAGGCTCCGACCACCACGCGCACCGGGACGGTGACGCCCTCTATCTCGGAGTGGAAGTCCTCCCGCGCCCAGGAGTCCAGCCAGGCCCGGAACGCCTTCGCGTCGCTGTTGTCCAGCGAGTGTCGGACCATCAGGTCCAGCCAGGCGTCCGGATGGCGGCTACCGGTGGTCAGATCGATGATCGCCCTGCGGTTCTCCGGGCGCTCGGCGGCGCCGACGAACAGCTCCCACTGGTCGTCGTCGAAGGGCACTCCGGACGCGGGCACCGGCGCCACCCCCACCAGCCGCCGCACCCGCTGCGGCGCGGCGGCCACCACGCGCTGGGCGACCGCGGCGCCCATGGAGTGGCCCAGGAGGGAGAACCGGTCCCACCCGAGGTGGTCGGCGAGCGCCAGCAGGTCCTGGCCCGCCTCCCGGGTGGTGTACGCGCCCGCCATGTCGCGCGCTTCGCCGTAGCCGCGCAGGTCGGGCAGGACGTAGGTGAAGGCCCGCCGGTCCACGTGCGGCAGCACCGCGGCGTACGCGGCGCGATCCGAGAACCAGCCGTGCACGGCGATGACCGGATGCGGTCCGTCGCCGACGACCTCATAGGGCGGCACGACGCCTGGTTCGGCGGGTGGTACGACGGGTGGAACATGGGCTCCCATGGCGCCTCCGGTCCCAGTCGGGTACGGGCACGCCGGCCGCGCCCGCGCCGACAACGTTCGTCGCGACCGACGGGTACGGCAAGGCGATTGCGCATATGCGCCACGCCCGTGACGGCATCGCCCGCCATGGGCGCGTTCCGTACGCGACATCCGCTACGTCGGGTCGCGGCCGTTACGGGCGCTCCCCCATCGGGTGACGGGGCTACGAGGTGACCGGTGTGACCCGGGCGACCGGACGCGACCTGGCGCCCGGTCACAGCGTGCGTCAGGCGGCCGCCGTGAGGGCCATCTCGCGCCGCACCGCCCGCAGGTAGAGCCCGAGCAGCCGCGTGTACTCCACCCGCTCCTCGGGCAGGAGCGGCCTGGCCCGGCGCGCCCGCAGGAAGGCGCGTATCTCCTCATTGGCATGCTCGGCGTCGGAGCACACGGCCTCGGCGGCCGGGCGCACGGCATCGGGAGCCAGGGATGACGGGAACATGGGACAAGGCTAAGGGCAGGCTCTGACAACGAAAGCCCACCCTCGGTCGAGGGTGGCCACATCGATGCGGTGGGGCCGCCCGCCCCGGTTACGCGGGCGACACACCCGCCCCGACCGCCGCCCCCGGCGGCCGTCCGCGCGAAGGTCGGTCCACCGCCACGGCGCCCGTCGGACGGCCTCGGCCACCTCACCCCTCGGCCCCGCTACGAACAGCCGTTCCCGTGACGGTGACAGACCCATATGCCGGAGGTACGCGCCGCCACCCGGCCCGTGGCGGAGGGCGCCACGCCGGCGCGGCCGCGGTCGGCCGCGTACACAGCGCGTCGCCCGGGGGAGCCCGCCGGGAGCCCGCCGGGGGCGCGCAGTTCGGCCGGATCATTGCGCTCGCCC
Organism: Streptomyces sp. SAJ15; assembly: GCF_007595705.1. Classification (GTDB taxonomy): domain Bacteria; phylum Actinomycetota; class Actinomycetes; order Streptomycetales; family Streptomycetaceae; genus Streptomyces. Next base: position 194,024 of record NZ_NISY01000011.1, read on the forward strand.
CCGTGCCGCCGCGGCGGACGCCCCGCGGCTACTGCTCGTCCAGCTCGAAGGTCCCGAAGGTGGGCCGCCCGGCGAGCTCGTAGCTCAGTACGGCGACCCCGGCGCCGGTCGTCCGGGAGTCCGTCAGCCGCAGCGCGCTGGGCACCGCCCCGTCCTCGAACAGCCGCCTCCCCGTCCCCAGCACCACCGGATACACCCACAGCCGGAACTCGTCGATGAGATCGTGCGCCATCAGGGACCGCGCCAGCGTCCCGCTCCCGTGGATCTGCAACTCCCCCTCGTGCCGCTCCTTCAGCTCCGCCACCGCCCGCGCCGCGTCCCCCTCCAGCAGCGTGGAGTTCTGCCACTCCACCCGGTCGAGAGTGGTGGACGCGACGTACTTGGGCAGGCCGTTGAGCCGCGAGGCGACGGGGTCCGCCGGGTCGGTCACCTGCGGCCAGTACGCCGCGAAGATCTCGTACGTACGCCGCCCCAGCAGGAACCCCGTCGCCGTCTCGAACCGCTCCGCCACGATCCGCATCATGTCCTCGTCGGCGTAGGGCACGAGCCAGCCCCCGTACTCGAAGCCTCCGCTGGTGTCCTCGTCGGGCCCACCGGGCGCCTGTACCACCCCGTCGAGCGACAGGAATTCCGTCAGTGACACCGTGGCCATGGCCGTGGCTCCTTCTGGTCGTCGTCAGTGCTGCACCAGGTCAGACTCCAGCGGAGGGCGAAACTCATCGCGGACGCGACACGCGGGAGGCCGGCGGCGTGTCCCCCGGGCGCCGCAGGCACGCCACACGGAAGGGGCGCCACCGGAGCCGACCGCCGGGCGGTGGCGCGCCGAAGGGCTTCTACCGCTCGGTGGAGGGACTCGCCCCGAGATCGGTCGTCGGGCCTTCACGGCGTCCGATGACGACGGTGGCGTCCAGGTCCTCACAGTCGACCACCCGCGGCACCAGGCCGTTCCGGGCGAACTCCGCCATCGTCCGCGGTGCCTGCCGCTCGCTCGTCTCCACCAGCAGATACCCGCCGGGGACCAGCCACCGCCGCGCTTCCGCCGTCACCCGCCGCTGCACGTCGAGCCCGTCCTCGCCCCCGTCCAGGGACACCCGGGCCTCGTATATCCGCGCCTCCGGCGGCAACAGCTCTATCGCCTCCGTCGGAACATACGGCGCGTTGGCCACCAGCACGTCCACCCGTCCCGCCAGTGCCCCCGGCAGTGCGTCGAAGAGGTCACCCTCGTAGACCCGGCCGAGCCCAGCGAGGTTCCGCCGCGCACACCGCACCGCCGCGGGGTCGATGTCGGCGGCGTACAGCTCCACGGGCCGCGCCCCGGGGTGCGAGGCCAGCGCCGCCCCCACCGCCCCGGACCCGCAGCACAGGTCCACGACCACGGCGCCCTCGGTGCGGCCGGCCAGTCGGGCCGCCTGACGCGCCAGGAACTCGGTCCGCCGGCGCGGGACGAACACCCCCGGATCCACCGCTATCCGGAGCCCGCAGAACTCCGCCCAGCCGAGGACGTGTTCCAGCGGCCGGCCGGCGACGCGCCGGTCCACCATGGCGTCGAGCTCGGCGGGTGAGGCCGCCGCGGAGAGGAGCAACTCCGCCTCGTCCTCGGCGAAGACACAGCCGGCGGCCCGCAGCCTGTCGACGACGGTGGAGCGGAGCACGGAGAGAACGGAGGAGAAAACAGAATCTGAAGAGAGGGTCACGGAAACCTTTCGGATCACCGAAGGGCGCCCTCCCGGTCACCTATACCGGTGCGACCGTACGGCCGCGAGTCGAGAGCACCCCGCCTGACACTGCGTTAATGGGTCTCACCTCCTGGGCCGTTCCTACGGGGAAGGCCACAGTACCCCACGTCGCACGCCATGTCCCCGACGGGCCCGGCGCGCGCTCGTTCCGGCGCCCGCCCTCGGGCCTCCACGCGCCCTCCGCGACGCGCGTACGCGCCCCAACCGGCCGCGGCGGCCGCGCGTCTCCTCGGCAGGGTGCCAAGGACCCTGACCAAGGAGGGGATTGTGGCTCACGATCACGACACAGGCCGGCTCAGCCGCCGCCGCCTCATCGGCGGGACCCTCGCCGTCGGCACCACCGCGCTCGGCGCGGCCGCGTTGGTCTCCGCCGCCCCCGCCGTGGCCGGCAGCAGCGCGGGCTTCCGCTGGTGCAACCGCTGCCAGGGCATGTGGTTCTGGGCCGCTCCCACTGTCCGGCGGCCACCGGCCCGGCCCCCTGGCACGACGGGGCGTATGTGAGGACCGGCTCGGGGTGGCGCTACGAGAACTATCTCCCCCGGATGAAGTGACCGGGCTGAAGTGACCGCTGAAGTGGCCCGGCTGACGTGAGCGGGCGGGACCAGAGGGCCGCCGGCCTGGTGGGCCCGCGCCACAGCCGCAACCTGCGGAAAACCGCAGTGTGGGAGGGGTACGGAAGCCGTTAGCGTTGCGTGCCATGCGGGGGTGGGTGCGACGGCACGGATGGATCGGGCGAGGATGGCGACTGACGGCCGGGCTCACGATCGGTGTCGGCACCGCCGTCGTGGGGCTGGTGTTCTGCGCGCTGGCGGGCCTGGCCCTGCTGTGCGTGACCGCGTGGCCGCGCGCCCGGCAGCGGGTGCTACGGCCGGTGGCGGCGAGGGCGCGGCAGCTGACCGAGTTGGAGCGCTGGCGGCTGGACCGGTTCCTGAACCACCGCTCCGCGGCTGACTACTCGAACCGCCAGGCCCTGCGGTACGTGGCGGCGCGCTCGGCGCTGGGTCTGCTCGGCGGCCTGGTGTTGATGTCGGTGGTGTCCGGCGTCTTCTACGGCTCCCTGCTGATCTGGGGCTGGTTCATCATGGCGGCCCACAAGTGGCTGACGCTCTCCTTCTCCTCGCTCGGCGGCCTGTTCCTGCTCTTCCTCTCCCTCCAGGGGATGGTGGGCGTGGCCGCTCTGGAGCGCAGGCTGGTCCATCACCTGCTGGGGCCCAGCCAGCAGGAGGCGCTGCAACGCCGGATCGAGGAGCTGGCCACCAGCCGGGCCGGGGTGGTGGACGCCGTGCACGACGAGCGGCGCCGCATCGAACGGGACCTGCACGACGGCGTGCAGCAGCGGCTGGTGGCGCTCGGCATGCTGCTCGGCCGGGCCCGCCGCAGCCAGGACGAGGAGAAGGTGCGCACCCTGCTGGCCCAGGCTCACGAGGAGAGCCGCCAGGCCCTGACCGACCTGCGCGAGGTGGCCTGGCGCGTCTATCCGATCGCCCTGGACGACGCCGGGTTGCGAGCGGCGCTGGAGACGGTGGCGGAGCGGTCGGTCATCCCGGTGCGGCTCGACTACGACCTGCCGGCGGAGCCGAGCACGGCGGTCCGCACGGTGGCGTACTTCGTGGTGTCCGAGGCGGTGACGAACGCGATCAAGCACTCGGGGGCGGCGCGGATCACCGTCGCGCTGAGCGCGGGAGCCGGTCCCGGGTTCGCCGGCGGGCCGCTGCTGGTCCGCGTCACCGACGACGGGATCGGCGGCGCCGACCCCACGGGCAGCGGTCTGCTGGGCCTGGCCCGCCGGGTCGCCGCGCTCGACGGCACGTTGCGGGTGCTGAGCCCGCGCGGCGGGCCGACCACCGTGACGGCGGAGCTGCCGTGCGCGTTCCACGACCTCCCGGACCCCTGGGGCGACTCCTTGCGCGAGGCCACGAGAGAGAGCATGAGTGAGACCCGATGAGACTGATCCTGGCCGATGACTCGACCCTGCTGCGCGAGGGCCTGGTGCGGCTGCTCGCCGAGGAGGGGCACCAGGTGGTGGCCGCGGTCGGCGACGCGACCGCGCTGCTGGCGGAGGTGGCCCGACACCCGGACGTCGACGCCGTCGTGGTGGACGTCCGGATGCCTCCCACCCACACCGACGAGGGGCTGCGCGCCGCGCTGGAGATCAGGGCCACGCATCCGGGGGTGGGCGTGCTGGTGCTCTCGCAGTACGTGGAGAAGCGCTACGCCACCGAGCTGCTGACGGGGGCCGGCGAGGGCATCGGCTATCTCCTCAAGGACCGGGTGGTGCAGGTCGACGAGTTCCTCGACGCCCTGGAGCGGGTCGCCGCCGGCCGGACCGCCTTCGACCCGGAGGTGGTGCGGCAACTCCTGGTGCGCAGCACGCACACCGACCCGCTGGGCCGGCTCACCCCGCGCGAACGGGACGTCCTGGACGCCATGGCGCAGGGGCACACCAACGCCGCGATCGCCGAGCGGCTGCACGTGTCGCGGAGCGCGGTGGAGAAGCACATAGCCGCGATCTTCGAGAAGCTCGAACTGCAGGGGAGTTCGGGCTACTCTCGGCGGGTGCTGGCGGTACTGCGTTACCTGGGGAGCTGACCGCTCACCACCGAGCTCAGGGGATGTGTGATGACCGAGTCCAAGTGGGTGCCGATCACGGACGAGCTGTACCGGTACGTGCTGGCGCACAACCCGCCGTTGGACCCCGTCCAGCGTGAGCTCGTCGACGCCACCCGCGCCCGGCTCCCCGAGGTCGCCGTCAAGCTGTCCGCCGAGGAGCAGGGCCCGCTGCTGGCCTTCCTGGTCCGGCTGACCGGCGCCCGCCACATCGTCGAGGTCGGCACCTTCACCGGCTTCTCCGCCCTGTGCATGGCCCAGGCGTTGCCGGCGGACGGCACGCTGATCACCTGTGACATCTCCGAGGAGTGGACGGCGTACGGCCGTGAGGCGTGGGCGAAGGCGGGCGTCGCGGACCGCGTCGACCTGCGCGTCGCGCCCGCCCTGGACACCCTGCGCGCGCTGCCCGAGGAGCCGCACATCGACCTGGTCTACCTGGACGCGGACAAGGTCAACTACGTCGCGTACTGGGAGGAGTTGGTCCCGCGGATGCGCCCCGGCGGGCTGATCGTCGCGGACAACACCCTCTTCAGCGGCCGGGTCGTCGACCCGGAGGCGACGGGCGACCCCGCGGCGATCCGCGCGTTCAACGACCATGTGGCGGCGGACGCGCGGATGGACGCGGTGCTGCTGACGGTGGCGGACGGGGTGACGCTGGCGCGCAGGCGCTAGCGTCCGCGTGCGCCGGGCCGACCCCCGGCCTGTCACGGCGGCTGGACGGGCTCGCGCCGTACCGACCCACGGCCTGCCACCGGCGCGGCCTGCCACGGCGGCGGCTGGACGGGCCGCTGCCCGGAGGGGCTACCGCCGGGCCGGGCGCCGCGGGGCGACCTCCCACCGGGCCAGCTTCTGCTCGTAGGTGTCGTTCCGGGTGGTCTCGTTGAGCTCCTCGCGCAGGACGGCCGCGCGGGAGAGGGCGTCCACGCGGTCCTCACGCTCGGCCTGCCTGGGGTGGCGGTTGCGCCAGTACGGGTTGTCGTGCGGAAGGCTGCCGCTCACCCGCCCGTACATGCCGAACCACATCAGCATCAGCCCGACGATGAAGCTGAAGATCACGTTCTGGATGCGGAACGCGAGGAAGTTGTAGTCGGTGGCGAGCAGGGCGAGGTTGACGAACCCGCTCAGGATGAAGGCGAAGCCGACGACGATGTTCAGGGTCGAGGCGAAGTTGCCGCCGATGATCATCCCGACGAACAGCAGCAGGCCGATGACGATGGAGAGCACGCTCAGCGCGCCGTTGGTGTTCAGCCCGGCGACGGTGTCACCGCGGGTGTCGAAGAACCCGACCTTGTCGAGCAGCCCGAAGACGCCGAAGGCGATCAGCACCAGCCCGGTGAGCGCGGAGCCGACCCGGTAGACCTTGCTGAGCCTGTGGTCGACGGGCAGATGCTCCTGAAGCTTGGTGCGCACCCCGACCCGTTCGGGCCAGTTGCGCGCGGTGCCCCCGGGGTGGGTGCCGCCGGGAAGGGTGTGGCCTGCGGTAGCCATGTCCGGCCTCCTTATGCGATTGCGTCGCGATGCGGTTGCGTCGCGCGTTGCGGAGGTGACTGAAACGGACCTTTTTCAAGGATCCGCCTAGGCTGCGCGTGCCTCAACCGGAGCGGACGAAACCGCGGGACGGCGGATTCCTGGAAGACCGGGGCCTACCGGAGGGTGGTCGGAAGGGGCCGTCCGGAGGGGCGGTCAGCCGCAGCACCCGCCTCCGCAGCACCCACCGCCACCCCCGCCTCCGGAGGCGGGGCGCGGCGCGGCGGTGCCGCCGACGGCGACGGCGGAGAGCAGCTTGACGGTGTCGTCGTGGCCCTCGGGGCAGGCCGCGGGGGCGGAGGACTCGGCCATCGGCCGGTTCAGCTCAAAGGTCGTCCCGCAGGCGCGGCAGCGGTACTCGTAGCGAGGCATGAGAGGCAGCATAACGAGGGGAGTCGCAGGTCAACAGGTACGCGGGCGGGCGGGGGCGGCCGGGCCCCCGGATCACAGGGACACGGCGTGGCGTGGCCACCGAAGATTCCCCGGGCCCCGAGGGGCCAGGCCCCGCGGGGATCACCGCCGGCTGTTCTGTCCGGCGTTCGGTCCGGCGTTCTGTGCCCCACGCTCGGTGCGGATGTCCTGGACCACCCGGCCGACGGCCTGTCGTAGGTCCTCCAGCTCGGTGAGGAAGTGCCACCAGTCGGGGTGGCGGCCCTCCAGGCCGGCGACGGCGCGGTCGAGCCGCTCCACGGCGGCGTCGAGGGGCCGGGCGTGCCGCGGCTCGGGGGTGGAACGGCCGTCCATGGCGAGCCGCTGGGCGTCGCGGATGGTGAAGCGGGTGCGTTCGATCTCCTCCTGCGGGTCGTAGGAGACCCGATCCAGGCGACGCAGCCGGTCCCCGGCGGCGGAGACGGCCTCGTCGGTGGTGTTGAGGAGGGCCCGTACGGTGGCGAGCCGGGCGGTGGCGTCGGCCCACTGCTGGGCGTCGCGGGCGGCCTGAGCCTCCTTGAGCTTCTGCTGGGCGAGCGCGACATCGCGGACGGCCTGCTCGGGAACGGGCTGGAGGTCCTGCCAGCAGGCGGCGCTGTACCGCCGGCGCAGCTCGCTGAGCACGGGTTCGACGCCGGCGGCTCGGGTGCTGATGGCTTCGGCGCGGGTACGGAGGGAGACCAGCCGCCGGTCCGTCTCCGCCGCCCGCTCGGGCAGCCGCTCGGCCTCCCCGCGCACCGCCTCCGCGCGGCGCAGCACGTCGTCCGCGCGCCGGATGGTCTCCTGTACGCCGTGCTGGCCGGCGCCCTGGTTGAGCTTGGTCAGCTCGGGCGAGAGGGCCGCCAACCGGGCGGCGAGGTCGTCGGCGCGCAGCCCGGAGGCGCGTACGGCGTCCAAGGCCTGGGTGGCGGAGAGCAGCGCCTGGCGGGCCCGCTGCACCGCGGGCGCGAGCTGGGCCAGCCGGCTCTCGGCCTGGCGCAGCAGCGGCCCGAGCCCCTCCCCGAACCGCTCCAGCTCGGCCCGGACCCGGTCCAGCTCCTCCTTGGCCCGCGCCAGCTCCGTCCGCGCCCGGGCGGCGGTGCCGCCGTCCAGGTCGTCCCGGTCGAGGTCGTGGGCGTCGACGGCGGTGATGTAGGCGTGACTGACCTCGTCGACGCGCCTCCCGAAGGCGGCGAAGTCCTCGATCACCTTGCGCGCGGCGGGTGAGTCGTCGACGGCGTTGATGGTCTCGATGGAGATCCGGAGCTCCCGCTGCGCGGTGTCCAGCTCGTAGAACGCGGCCGCGGCGGCGTCCTTGGCCGCCTGCGCCTCGGCCCGCTGCCCCTCCCCGCGCCCCCCGAACCACCGCCGGGCCCCGCCCCCGGGAAAGGCCCCCGGCAGCGCCGCGACGGCCACGGCCAGCAGGGGCAACGGCAACAGCACCACGCCGGCGACCTCCCGCACCGCACTCCGGCCCCCGGGACGGCGCACGGACCGCCCCGTCCACAGCGCCCGCACGGCCCGCACGAGTGTCCCCGTCACCACCCTCTACCGACCTCTCCCGCTAGATCGCCAAGATCGCCCCAGACCCGGCTGCCATTCTCCCACCGCCCCGAACAAACCAGCGGCCCGACGGCCCGACCACCAGGGCGGCCCCCGCCCCGGTGGCCCATCAGCGCACGCTGGCCGGATTGCGAAGTCTGGGTGGCGGCAATGTACTCTGTCTCTTCGTCCCAGGGCGCATAGCTCAGCGGTAGAGCGCTGCTCTTACAAAGCAGATGTCGGCGGTTCAAATCCGTCTGTGCCCACCCTCGCCGAACACGGCAAAGGCCCAGGTCAACCGGTGTGAAACCAGTTACCTGGGCCTTGATCTTTTTCGGCTCGGGGAACTGCGCCGAGGCCCCGTGCCACTTACGTCCCAGAACGGCCTTCGGGCTGTCCGTACCGGGTCTGTGCCGGCGGCCACAGCGAACGGGACGCACGTAGGCGCATACTGAGGACAATGACTAAGCCTGCTGCACCGAAGCGTCATTTGCCCACCAGCCCCTTCAAGGCCCCGGTCACACCGGTTCCCAAGGACTTCGCTCTGGGCGACCAGGTCACACATGACATGTACGGCCTCGGCCGGGTGATCGGCATCGAGGAGGGAATCGCGGCGCTCGTGGATTTCGGCTCGGCGCCAATGCGGATCTTGAGCCCGTACGCCAAGATGACCAAGCTGTAGACCACTGTGCCCGATCACGGCACGCCAGGCCCCTTCAGGGACCTGCAACGAAAGGGAGACCTCTCATCGATCTGACGTCGCTGTTTTCCGCTCTGGAAGGGCAACCCCGCTGTTCGGCCGCATCGCCGCCTCCCACGACGAACCCCTTCCAGGCCGCGGAGTTCGGGGAAGACGAAACCTTCCCGCTCGAGGACGCACAGGGGCCCGCCTCAGGCATGCGTACGGTGCGACACGGGGCAGCTTAGCTCCACGGGCGACGGTGGCTTAGCTGCCCGGCGAGGGTCGTCTCCGGTGTTGACGGTGAGGAGTGCGGCCGTCTCATTCAGGCCCGCTCACCGTCATTCAGGCGACAGCGTGTGGTGGGCCCTTCCCGTAGGCACGTCCTGTACGCGGCCAGGCCACCCACCAACACCGTTGGAGGGCCTGGTGTGTGCGCAGCGGTCAGACACCAGTTGCGGCCCTTCCGTGGCTCGTCCTGGGATGCCTGACCGGCAACGGAGCCCCGCACCGAGATCGGTACGGGGCTCTTTCGCTGCCGGATGGGAGCGATCGACGGGTGCGGGTCACGAAGGCATCGTCCGGGCCACGAGGTGTCTGAGGTGGTCGTCGAGCAGTTTCTCGGCGTCCGGGGTACAGGTGGCGAGCGCGACCATGCCCGTGACGATGACGTCGCACAGTTCCTTGTGGACGTCGTCCCAGGTGTGGCTCGGGCCCTTGCGGGGGTTGGCGCCCACAGCGCCGTGCATGGCTTCCACGACCTCGCCGAACTCCTCGCCGATCTTGAGTACGCGCCACAGCTTCGCGTCCCCGGCCGTCGCCGGGTCGGAGTGCTCATCCAGCCAGACGCGCAGCCGCTCCACCCGGCTCCAGGTGGTGTCCTTCATGGGTTTCCTCCTCAGTCGTTTGCTCAGTCGTTTGTGCGGGGTCAAGCACCGCCGGCACGGCCGCGGCCACGCTCGGCATCGGTGACGGCTTCGGTCGGCCTACGGAGGAAGTCGGCTCACGCGGCCCCCGGACTAGCGGAGGAGCGCCGCGAATCGGGCGTTGCTCTCCCTGGCACCGGTCTCGCCGACGGCTGCGGTGAGGGAGCGGCAGTTCGCCCTCACGAAGGCGCGCAGCGCATCGCGGTCCGCGGTCGTCCAGCAGGGGAAGGCGGCGGCCCAGGCGCGGGCCTGGGCGGGCGGGCAGTCGTCCTCCATGAGCCGTACGGCGGTGTGGGCCACGTCCACCCAGGCGGGGCCTCGGGCCGGAGTGGCCCAGTCGATGAGGTAGGCGCGGCCCGCGCCGACGAGGATGTTGTGCGGGTTCGTGTCGGTGTGCAGGAGGGCGTCCCCGAGGAGGAGGTCGAGGTCCGCATGGTCGAGGTGGTCGGCCCAGCGGTCGGCGAAGCGGGGGAGCGCGAGGTGCGGCGGCCGCTCCAGCTCGCCCGCGAGGCGCAGGGCTTCCGCGACCAGCGGGAGGTCGGGCGAGCCGGGCGACAGGTCCGCGTGCCGGCCCTCGACGAACTCGAACCCGAGCACGTCCCAGCCGCCCACCGCCACACGCCACAGCAGGCGCGGGCAGACCGCCGCCACGTACGGGTTGAGGTCGACCTCCCACTGGTGCTGCGCCCCGCCCGCCTGGTCATCGAGGCGAACGCCCTTGATGAAGGTTCTCCCGGCCGGGCTGGTGAGGGAAGCCGCCACGGTGCAGTTGAGACCGTGCGACATGGAGCGTGCCTGGACGACCGGCCCGGTGTGCCATTCGATCGCCTCCTGGACCACAGCCGGTAAGTGATGCCACGTGATACGGGATGTCATGACGTCCTCGCTCCGGGATTCGGGGAAGGGAGCCGGCGAGACCGGCTCCCGTGACGTGCGACGGATCAACCTGACGTCTCTCCGCACTTGCGGCAGCGGCTCTTGCCGCTCCACTGGACCCAGTCGTGGTCACAGTTCGAGAGGATCATTCGGTGCCCTCCTGTCTGTGGTTCGACCCGAAGTGGCTACCCCGTGGCGGTACTCGAACCCCGTCTCGACGGGGTGAACGGGCCGCCGGCTCGAGGCCGACGACGCACCCGCCGCTGCCCCTGCCGCCGTGGGCCGGTGAACGCGAAGCCCCCACGGACGACCCTAGGCCGGTCGAGGGGGCTGGTGGCGTAGCGGACCGTACGTGGCGGGGGGTCAGGCCCTCCCCCGCGACACCGCCCGGATCACCGCCTCGCTGCGCGCCCGCGCCCGGGTCTCCGAGGCGCGTTCGGCGAGGGCGCGGACGATGTCCTCGCCGGCCTGGACGCCGCGGGCGGTCAGGGCCGTGACCTGCTCGGCGGCCCAGCCGGTGTCGGCGAGTTCGCCGTGGCCGGGGCGCCAGCCCTGGTCGGCGGCGAGGAGGAGGTCGGCGTCGAGGAGGGAGTCGCCGGCGGCGAGGACCTCGCCGGTTTCGGCGCGACGGGCGACCTCGGCGATGGCCGCGCTCTTGGTGAGCGGCTTGGGGACGGCGTAGATCTTGCGGCCCTGGAGGGAGACGTTCCAGCCGCGCGGCTCGGCCCAGTCGGTGAGCTCCTTGACGTAGCCCTCGGGCAGGAGTTCGCGCTCCACGACCAGGTACGCGAAGAGGTCCTCGGCCACCCGCTCCTTCAGCAGCCACGCCGGGTCGGCGGTGGCGGTGAGGTGGCCGCGGACCTCCTCCAGCGAGGCGCAGTCGGCGGCCAGCCGGCCCCGTACGGCCCGGTGCCAGTCGACGTCGGGCTCGCCGTCGACCAGCAGGTGGCCGCCGTTGGCGCAGACCGCGTATGCGGGGGCGGGGCCGGGCAGGTGGATGCGGGCGTACTGCTCGCGGGTGCGGGTGGTGGTCGGCACGAAGACGGAGGTGCGAGCCAGCTCCGCGAGCAGGCCGGCGGCGGTCTCCGTCATGTACGACAGCGGCTTGTGCTGGTACAGCTCCACGCAGAGCAGCCGGGGCGCCTCGGCGTCCGGCATCTCCAGGCCGAGCGCGGCCGACGAGTAGATGAGGGTCCGGTCCAGGTCGCTGGCGATGAGCACGGTCATTCCCCCGCCGCCTCTCGCCCGGCCGCGGCGACGGCCTTGCCGTCCGCCCCGGTGGCTCCCCTCGTATAGCGGGGGTGGATCAGGCCGACACACGAGTACGGCAGGCCCTCCACCTCCTCCACCGGCACACCGCGCTGCTCGGCGAGCAGCCGCACATGGTCCAGGTCGGCACCCGCGCCCGGGGCGGCCAGGATCTTCCAGGGCACCCGGCGCAGCAGCACCCGCGTCGTCTCGCCGACACCGGGCTTGACCAGGTTCACGTCGTGGATGCCGTACTCCTCGCTGATCCGCTCCACCGCGGCCCAGCCCTCCCAGGTGGGGGTGCGGTCGGCGGCGGCGAGCTCCTTGACCTCCAGCGCGACGTCGGCGGCCACGTCGTCGAAGCGGGCCGCGACCGTGTCGATGAACAGCCCGGAGACATCCGCCTCGGCCAGCTCGCGGTAGAACTTCGCGCCGTGGAAGTCGCCGGGGCCGACCAGGTCGGCGCGCAGCACGGTGCGTGAGACCAGGCCCGAGACGGTGGAGTTCAGGCACGCGGAGGGGATGAGGAAGTCGTCGCGGGTGCCGTACGTCCGCACGCACCGGCCGGGGTCGGCCAGCACGACCATGCGCGGGTCGAAGCCGTCCAGGCCCTCGGCGGCGAGCTCCGCGACCGCCGCCGCCAGCTCGCGGGTGATCGCGCCCTTGCCGGTCCAGCCGTCGACGAACACCACATCGGCCGGGTCGTGGTGGTCCGCCAGCCAGCGCAGCGCCTCCGTGTCGATGCCCCGGCCGCGCACGATCGAGATCGCGTAGTGCGGCAGGTCCAGGCCGTGCGCGTGCAGCGCCCAGCGGCGCATCAGCACCCCGACCGGGGTGCCCGCGCGGGCCAGCGAGACCAGCACCGGACGCGGGGAGCGCTCGGCGAGCACGGTCTCGGTGACCGTGCCGACCGCGCGGGCGATCCGGGTGGCCGAGGCGTCCAGCGCGGAGCGGAAGAGCGCCTGGTACGCCTCGCTCGGCTGGTACTCCACGGGCAGCGACTCGGCGTAGTGCGCCCCGCCGCTCTGGATCGCCTCCTCCCGCTCCTCGGTGGGCGCCTCCAGGGTGACGTCGGAGAAGTCCTGGAGCAGCCAGCCGACGTCGTCGGGGGCGTAGGAGGAGAAGTCGGGTCCGCGGAGGGGTCCACGGCGCGGTTCTGACATCACTGGGCCTGTCGTTCGGGGACGGTCGGGACTTCAGGGATGTGGGGGGTGTAGGAGGGGACCACGGCGAGCAGCACCTGGTCGGTGTGGGGCGCCAGCCGGTCGAGGAGCCCGCCGGCGGCGTGCAGCTCCGGGGTGTCGGCGGTCGAGTCCACGACGGCCACGACCGCGTCGAAGCGGCGTGCGGGGTCGGCGCCCGGCGCCACGTTGTACGCGTAGCGCTCCCCCGGGCCGTCGGCCGGCGCGTCATGGGCGGGGAAGGTCAGCCGGGTACGGATGGCGTAGCCGGGGTCGTCGACGGCCAGCACCGGTGACCGCGTCGTCGTGGAGTACCGGACGTCGACGCCGTCCGGCAGTACGTCCGCCAGCGCCTCCGCCAGCCGCAGCGGCGCGTACATCAGCTCCTCGAAGCCGAGGACCAGGACCCGGCGGGCCCCGGCCGGCGACGAGTCCGCGGCCGCCTGCGCCGCCGGCGCCGCCGGCAGGGCCTCGGCGATCCGCGCCGCCATCCGCGGCAGCTCGGCCTCCAGCTTCTCTCGGTGCGCGGGCGTGAAGCCGTGCCGACCGCCGTCGGGCAGCCCGACCGGCCAGCCGGGGTCGACCCGGGTGAGTCGTCCCGCGCCGTCCCCGGACTCCGCCGCGCCGGAGGTCTCCGACCCGGCGGGGTCGACGGGCACCTCGTGCGCCGCCACCAGCTCCTGCCCTCGCTCGAGCACGCCGTCCGGCAGCGACACCGTGCCGGACGCCAGGGCGACCAGGTCGACGCGGGCGCCGAGGTCCGCCGCGAACGCGTCCAGCCGGTCGCGGTCCGCCGCCGACCTCATGTCCACGAGGGCCACCACCACATACCGGTCGCGGGGGTAGCGCGCGTGCAGCGCGGCGATCGTGTTGAGCACGGTCCTGCCGGTCGAGAACTCGTCGTCGACCAGGACCAGGGGGCCGCTGCCGGCCAGCAGCTCAGGGTCCTCGGGCAGCAGCAGATGGGAGGTGGCGTGGCTGTGCTCCTCCTCGAAGCCGCCGACCGGTCGGACGCCGGCGACGGGGCGGCGGGTGGAGTGCAGGTAGGGGGCGAGGGCCAGGCCGTCCGCGACACTGTGGCCGAGGCCGGTGGCGGTCTCGGCGTAGCCCAGCACCACGGCGCGGGCGGCGGCCTCGTCGCCGAGCAGCTCGCGGACCCGGCGGCCCAGGGCCAGCCCGGTGCCGTACACGGTCCGCGGGTGCCGCGGCACATGCTTGCCGAGCACGTTGGAGACCAGCAGATGGGCCCGTCGGGGGTTGCGCCGCAGGGCGAGGCCGAGCAGGTCGCGCAACTCGGGGCCGCCGTCCAGGCCGACGCCCAGCCGGTCGGCCACCCACTGGCCGGACCACACCGTGCCGTCGCCGTTTCCGCCGTCGCCGGTCGCCCCGGTCGGTCCCGCCATCCCGGTCACCTCCGCCGTTCCCTTCTCGTCGTCCCCCGCGCTCATACGTCCCGCAGCCCCGCGCTGAGCAGCTCCACGAAGCTCACGTCCTCCCGCGCCACGCCGAACACCTCGGCGCGGAGCATGATCCGCTCCGCCCAGGCGCGGTGCGGCTTCACCTCGTTCATCTTGTTGGTGTACGCGGAACGCAGCACACCGCCCCCGTCGCGTTCGGGTTCGAGGATGTCGCTGGCGTCGCTGAACTCCTCGTGGCTGACCACGGACAGCGCGTGCACGGGCGCCACATGGGAGGGGTGGATGCAGGTCTTGCCCTGGAGTCCGTTGGCGCGGTCGAGCTCGATCTCGCGCAGCAGGCCGTCCATGTCGTGCTCGATGAGGGCCGCGCGCACCTCCTCGGCCCGGCCCAGGAAGGGGCTGCGTCGCAGCTGGGGCTTGAACATGCGCTCGTGGGGTTTGAAGTACTCCCACACCGGGCCGGTCACGGTGAAGCCGGTGCCGTCCGCGCGGCCCAGCACGTTCACCACGTCCGCGATCACCGAGGCGACGAGCTGGACGTCGTACGCGGTCATGTCGGGCGCCCGGCGCAGCCCGTACGCGGAGCAGAAGTCGGTCACGCCCAGGCGCAGCGCCAGCACCCGGTCGCGGTACTTGTCGACGGTGCGGGCGATGCCGCCGAGGGTGTCGGTGCGGGTCTCCAGGTGCAGCAGTTCGGGTGATTCGAGGACCGGCATGGCGAAGAGCCGGCGCCCGTCCAGCGCGTCGACCGTTTCGGGCGTCTCCGCGGATATCAGGGCGTCCAGGAAGGGGACGCCGCGCTCCTCGGTGAACTTCGGCAGTACGAATCCGGACAGCAGCCGCACGGCCGGTCCGAGGCGCCGTACGAGGTCGGCTATCTGCTCCGGGGTCCGCACCCGGATGAACAAAAGGGGCAGAGAATCCGCGGAGTCGCGCGCGGCGAGCTCCGAGAACTGCCGTACCAGGTTCTCCTCGGCCGCCGCCACCTCGCGGTCGTCGATCGAGTCCTCCAGGCACAGGACCATGGACACAACGCCGTGACCTGCTTGTTTGACGATGTCCTCGGCCAGCCGGGGGCGGGTGGCGGGGCTGTAGAGGGTGGCGCCGAGGGCCACGGCGAGGGTGCGCGCCGGGGAGTGCGCGCTGAATTCTCCAGGCTGCCGATGGAACAGCTTGCTCCGCAATCCCTCCGGCAGATGCCTGAAATGTTGCATATATATCCCCGTCCTACCGGTGCCCTCCACCGTCGGTACCGGCCCTGAGCATGGCCGATTATCGTACGTCCAGTGGCGGGTCAAGAGTTCCCCAAGTACGTGAAAATCAAGTAACTCATATGAGTCGCTGGAGTGTCCCGCTCCACCCCCGCCGCTCCACCCCGCCGCGCCGCCCCACGGCCCGCGTCAGCGCCCCGGTGCCGGCCCGCCCCACCACTCCCACCCCGCTGCGTTCGCCCCCGCCCACCCCGCTGCGTTACCCCCGCCCACCCCCCTGTGTTGTCCCCTCCCACCCCCTGCGTTGTCCCCGCCCCCTCGAGGAAGGCAGGATTGCGGCCATGACGCACGCGATGTCGAAGGGATCGAACATCCCACTGGAGGCCACGGCCGTACGGGTCGTCCTGCGCTGGACCCCCGGCCCGGAGGTGCCCGACGTGGACGCCTCCGCGCTGTTGCTGGCCGCCGACGGCCGCGTGCGCTCCGACGACGACTTCGTCTTCTACAACCAGCCCCGGCACCCCTCCGGGCTGGTCCGGCACCTGCCGAAGAAGCGGCTCCCCGAGGGCCTCACGGACACCGTCGAGGCGGATCTGTCGGCCCTGGAGCGGGGCGTGGACCGGGTGGTACTGGCCGCCTCCGCCGACGGCGGCCCCTTCGGCCGCGTCACCGACCTGTGCCTGCGGCTCCACGACGCCGCGGCCCCGGCGGGCGCCGAGCCCCTGGCGGTCTTCGAGGTCACCGCGGAGACCGGCAAGGAGACCGCCATGATCTGCGGCGAGCTCTACCGCCGCGGGGACGCGTGGAAGTTCCGGGCCCTGGGCCAGGGCTATGAGTCCGGGCTGGTCGGGCTCGCCACCGAGTTCGGCATCTCGGTCGACGACGAGGACGCGGGCGCCGGCGCGGGCACCGCTGTGAGGTCGGGTCCGAGCACCGCGACGCCCGCCCCCGACTCCCCGGCGAGCGGCACGACCGCGGGGAGCGATTCCGTGGCG
This sequence comes from Streptomyces sp. SAJ15, assembly GCF_007595705.1. Classification (GTDB taxonomy): domain Bacteria; phylum Actinomycetota; class Actinomycetes; order Streptomycetales; family Streptomycetaceae; genus Streptomyces. The sequence goes on from NZ_NISY01000011.1 coordinate 210,378, forward strand.
CCCGGTTCCGTGACGCCCGACGCGGCCTCGGCCGCCACGGTGGCCACGCCCGGGCCCCAGCAGGGACAGGTGCCGCACACCTCCCCCACGCCGCCGCCCGTGCCCGTACCGCCGACCGGGGCCACCACCCAGCCCTTCCCGGCCCCCGCGCCGACACCGACCCCGGCGCCCGGCTACGGCGAGGACGCCTGGGGCCCGGCCGCCCCGCAGCCCGCCGCGGCCTCCTCCGGCTACGGCTACCCGCCGGCGCCCCCCGCGCCCCCGGCAGGACCGCCGCCGGCGCAGCCCACCTACGGCTACCCCCAGCAGGCCCCGCCGCCGCCCGCCGCCCCGCCCGGCCAACAGCCCGCGCAGCAGCCCGGCTACGGCTATCCGCAGCCCCCCGCCTACGGCTACCCCCAGCAGGCCCAGCCCACGGCTCCGCCGGTGCCCGACCCGTCCTTCCGGCTGCCGCCGCAGGGGCCGCAGTTCCAGCAGCGCTAGCTGTATTGCCCTGTGAGGTTGGGGACGCGGCTGGCGGGTGGTTGGCCTTTCAGCGCGGTGTGTCCGCGGTGGTGATTGTAGGTGTGCAGCCATTCGCCGAAGGCCGCGCGTCGTTCTTGCTCTGAGTGGTAGGGGCGGGCGTAGGCCCACTCCTCCAGCAGGGTGCGGTTGAAGCGTTCGACCTTGCCGTTG
>NZ_NISY01000012.1 GCF_007595705.1 Streptomyces sp. SAJ15
GCGGCAACGGGCGGAATGTTGCGTCTGGCCCAACTCCGCCTACTTGCTGTCCCACGCCTCCGCGAGCGGCACCATGTGGTCGATGTCGAGGCTGCTCGCGTCGGTCTGGTCGACGTCGTCGTAGTAGGAGTGCCACTCCCCGCCGGTGAGCGCACACCGTCCCCCGACCGCGGGCGCCACGGTCGCCTCCTCGATCAGGACTTCGTTGCGGGTGTGGCAGCCGTCGCGGTCGGCGTCGACCCAGTGCCGGAACGCGTCGCGCGTGTACCCCGCGCGGTCCTCGTCGGCGACGAACAGCGCCGCGATCGCCTCGCGCAGCGTGGTGGCATCGGCCGTGTCCGGCGGCCGCGACGCTTCGGCAGCCCGCCGCACCCCGCCCCTCGCGGCCTCCCTACGCTGTCGGCACCGAGACGGAAGATCGGAACGCCAGAGGCGGGGAAGCGGGGAGTTCATGGATCAGATCACGGTGGTCACCGGCGGCGGCCGCGGCATCGGGGCGGCCGTCGCGCTGCGGCTGGCCCGCGCGGGGCACGGCATCGCCATCGGGTACGAGCGGGCCCGGGAACGGGCCGAGGAGACCGCGGCCGCGGTGCGCGCGGAAGGGGTGCGCTGTCTGACGGTCCAGGTGGACACCAGCGTCGCGGAGCAGGTCGAGGCCCTGTTCGACACGGTGAAGGCGGAGTTGGGGACGATCACGGGGCTGGTCAACAACGCCGGGATCACCGGGCCGCTGGGCCGTTTCACCGACGCCTCGCCCGAGGTGATGCGCCGTGTCGTCGACGTCAACGTGACCGGCGCCCTGCTCTGTGCGCGTCGCGCGGCGCGTGAGATGTCCACCCGGCTGGGCGGCCGCGGCGGGGCCATCGTCAACATCTCCTCCGGCGCCGCGACCACCGGCAGCCCCGGCGAGTATGTGCACTACGCGGCCAGCAAGGCGGCGGTGGACGCGATGACGGTGGGGCTGTCGAAGGAGCTGGCGCAGGAGGGCATCCGGGTCAACTCGGTGCAGCCCGGCATGGTCGTCACCGAGATCCACGCCGCCATGGGCGACCCGGAGCGGCCCTGGCGAAACCCGGACCGGGTGCCGATGCGCCGGCCCGGCGAACCCGAGGAGATCGCCGGAGCGGTCGCCTGGCTGCTCTCCCCGGAGGCGTCGTACACCTCCGGCGCCGTGCTGCGGGTGGCCGGCGGCCTGTGACCCGTCCGAGGCCGCCGGCCGTGGACCGCGCCGCTACTCCAGCACCCCGGCCAGCTTCTCCGGGTTGCGCACGATGTAGACGCAGGCGATGGCGCCGTCCGCGACATCGAGGCTGAACGCCATGTCCGGGCGGCCGTCGACGGAGAGCACCACCGCCAACTGCCCGTTGAGCTCGGTGAGGGCGAGTTCGGCGCCCGGCATCCGCGCCGCGGCGCCGGCCAGGAAGCGGCCGACGTGGTCGGCGGTCTCCAGCACCCGCAACGGCGCCTGCGCCTTGCCGCCACCGTCGCCGATCAGGCGGACGCCGGGGGCGAGCAGCGCCAGCAGCCGGCCGAGGTCACCCCCGGCGGCCGCGTCGATGAACTGCTCGGTGAGGGCGCGCCGCTCCGCCGGATCCACGGAGTACCGCGGCCTGCGCTCGTCCACATGGCGCCGGGCCCGGGCGGCCAGTTGACGCACCGCCGGCTCGCCGCGGTCCAGGGCGGCGGCGATCTCACCGTACGGCAGGCCGAACGCCTCCCGCAGCACGAACACCGCCCGCTCCAGCGGCGAGAGCGACTCCATGACGACCAGCACGGCGAAGGAGACCGACTCGGCCAGCATCGCGCGCTCCGCGGTGTCCGGCACCGCCTCCCCGAAGCCGGTGACCAGCGGCTCGGGAAGCCAGGGCCCCACATACGCCTCGCGCCGCGACCGCGACTGCCGCAGCCGGTCGATGGCGAGTCGGGTGGTGATCCGCACGAGGTAGCCGCGCGGTTCGCGGACCTCCGCGCGGTCCGCTCCGGCCCAACGCAGCCAGGTCTCCTGGACGACGTCCTCCGCGTCGACCACGCTGCCCAGCATCCGGTACGCCACCCCGATGAGCAGGATGCGGTGTTCCTGGAAGACCGCGGTCCGCGTCGCGGTGTCGGGGTCGTCGCCCAGGTGGGCTTGGGAAGCGCTGTCGGCCGCGGTGGAGGTCACCGGCCCATCCCAGCCGACAACCCGCGCGGTGTCCAGCGCCCGCTACACCGGAACGGCCGACGACTCGGTCACCTGCTCCGAGGTCGCCTCAGCGACCCGCTCGGGGACCGGCGCGGCAGCCGACTCCGAGGTCGACGCGGCGGCCGACTCCGAGGACGGCCCGGTGGCCTGCGCGGCGGCCGGAGTCCGCAGGGCAGCCGGCAGCGGAAGGGCGTGCAGCACCTCCAGACGGGAGACCGCGCGGGTGAGCGCCACGTACAACCGGTGCAGTCCGCGGGGTTCGGCCGCGACGATCTCGGCCGGCTCCACGACGATGACATGGTCGTACTCCAGGCCCTTGGCGAGCGACGCGGGCAGCGCGGTGACGCGGCCGTCCGCATTCGAGGGGCCGGCCGGGGTCCCGGTGTCGATGCCCTCGGCCCGCAGCACCTCCCGCAGCGCTTCCAGTGCGGCGTCAGCGGCGATCACGGCGATGGAGCCCTCGCGCTCCAGGGCGGCGCGCACGGCCGCCGCGACCCCGGGGGCGAGGCCGGCGGCGGGCAGCGCCACGACACGCAGGTCACCGTCCCCGCGCATCGAGCGGGCCGGTGGGACGTCCACGTCCAGCGCGGTCAGCAGCCGGTTGGCCAGCGCGACGACGGCGGCGGGCACCCGGAATCCCGTGGTGAGCGGCGCGATGGCGGCCTCCGGCTTGCCCATGTGGGCGAGGTGGGTCGGCCAGTCGCGGGCGGCCCAAGGGGTGGTGCCCTGGGCCAGGTCGCCCAGGACGGTGAGCGAACCGAAGCCACTGCGGCGGGCGATGGCGCGGCACTGCATCGGGGAGAGGTCCTGCGCCTCGTCGACGACCACATGGCCGTACCCGTCGGGCCGCTCGATGAGCCCCGCCACCTCGTCGATCAGCACCAGGTCGGCGGGGGCCCAGTGCGCGCTCCGGTAGGAGCGGGGCGGCCTGCGCCAGCGGATCGCGGTCTGCTCCGGTTCGGTGAGCAGTCCGTCCGCGGCCCGCGCCAGGACCGTCGGATCGGTCAGCAGGGTGGCCACCAGCTCTTCCGGGCGCACGGCGGGCCACACCTCGTCCAGGAGGGCGCCGATCGCCTTGGCCCGCCCCATGCGCCGCAGCCAGGCGGCGGGCGGCGGCCCGGCGCGACGCTCGGCCTGACGCTGTATCAGGGCCACCACGCGGGAGCGCACCCGCTCGCGCCCCACGGCGTACGGCGGGGTCTGGGCGAGCACCTCGTCGACGACCTGGCGCAGCTCCTCGACGTCGAGGCGCCAACGGTAGGAGCCGTCGGGGACGGCGAGCGGCTCGCCGGGGGCGCGCACCCTGTCGTACAGCGCTCGGTGGAGGACCTCGGCCATCGCCGCGCCGTGTTTGACCCGGGCGGCGGCCGGATCGTCGGGGGCGGTGACGGCGACGCGCTCCCGCGCGATGAGGTCCTCGACGGTGCACTGCCGGACGTCGGCCTCGCCGAGAGCCGGCAGCACCTGCGCGATGTACCGCAGGAAGGCGCGGTTGGGGCCGATGACGAGCATGCCGCCGCGCTGGATGCGCTGGGGGTGGGTGTAGAGCAGATACGCGGCGCGGTGCAGGCCGACGGCGGTCTTGCCGGTGCCGGGGGCGCCCTGGACGCAGACGGAGGCGGCCAGTTCACGCCGCACGAGGTCGTCCTGTTCGGGCTGGATGGTCGCGACGATGTCACGCATCGGTCCGACGCGCGGGCGCTCGATCTCGGCGGCGACGATGCGGCTGGCGTCGGTGGGCCCGGGCCGCGCGCCCTCCGGCTCCGCCACGGGCGGCCGGTCGCCGAGGTGCTCGTCCTCCAGGCTGGTCAGGTCCGCGGCCTCGCCCCGGCCGAGCGGGGCCCAGCCGAAGCGGCGGCGCACCGCGACGCCGTGCGGCTCCCGGGGCCCCGCCTGGTAGAAGGTGCGGGAGACCGGCGCGCGCCAGTCCACGACCAGCGGCGGGGCGGCCGGGTGGGGCGCGATGCGGCGCCGGCCGATGTAGTAGCGCTGGCCCTGGTGGTCGCCCGCGGCGGGCTCGTCGACGAAGTCGAGGCGACCGAAGAAGGGCGGGCTGTCCGGCTCCTCGGCCAGCTCCTTGGCGTGGCTGCGCAGATAGCGGCCGAGGGCCTCCGCGCTGGCTCCGCTGCCGGCGACGTCCTCACCGGAGACGACCCGCTCACCGGCGGCCTCGACCATACGGGTCATGGCCGCCCGGCAGGTGTCGACGTAGGTCCGCTCCGCGCCCAGCGCGTCGTCGAGTGCGTCCGAGGTCATGCCTCTTCTCCTTGTCGGCTTGCGGGTCTCGGTTCAGCGGAGGTCGGCGAGGCCGTCGCCGAGCAGCCCGAAGGCGTGTTCCGCGGCGGCCACCGCGGCCGGGTGCGCCTGAGCCGCCGTCATGCCGCCGTCGGCGACGCACCGCCAGTTGTCGAGGGCGAGGATCCGCTGGGTGGTGACGATCTGCCCGGCGGCCAGCCGCGCGGTGAGCTCGGCGTGCGCGCCGCCGGGCAGCACCTCGCGCAGCGCGCCGGCCAGCGCCTCCTCCGAACGGGTCGTGTACGCGTGGAGGCGGGCGACCAGGCTGGGCGTGGAGTACAGCAGCTGATGGAACGCCAGCACCTGGGGGTGGTCGCAGAGGCCGGTGACGGGGTCGCGCGCGTCGAGGGCCGCGAGGAAGTGCCGGCGCAGCGCGGTCAGCGGCGCCTCTCCGGCCGGGCGCCCCCGCACCACCCGGGCGGCCTCGTCCTCGTGATCGGCGAAGCGGTGCAGCACCAGGTCCTCTTTGCTGGGGAAGTACCGGAAGAGCGTGGGCTTGGAGACCTCGGCGGCCGCCGCCACCTCGGCGACGGACACATGGTCGTAGCCCGCGTCGAGGAAGAGGGTGATCGCGGTGTCGGAGATCGTCTCGATCGTCCGCCGGCGCTTGCGCTCGCGCAGACCGGGCTGAGGCTTCGTCATGCGACAACGGTACGCCCATGCCCGTTACCCGGTCAATGTTTTTACCCAGTTACAAAATTCGACGCGTGCGGGCGTTCATCGAATGTTCGACCGCGGGGCATCTCGTACCGATAGCAACGTGCCCACGAACGACGGAAGGATCTTCATGGCTATCGGACCGGAATCCGGGAGAACGGTCGACCGGCGGGCGGTGCTGCGGGGCTCCGCCGCCGCGTCCGCGGCGATGGCGCTGCCGACGGCGGCGCTGACGGGCCTCGGCGCCGCCCCCGCGCAGGCGCTGTCCGGGCGGCCGCGTGCCGGCTGGGGTGTCCAGGTGGGCGACGTCACCACCTCCTCGGGCCTGGTGTGGGTGCGCTCCGACCGCCCGGCCCGCATGGTCGTGGAGACCTCCACGACCGGGTCCTTCGCCCGCCCGCGGCGCTGGCGCGGCCCGCTGCTGGGCCCCGGCACGGACTTCACCGGCACCACGGCGCTGCGCGGGCTGGCGCCGGGCGCCCAGGTCCACTACCGGGTGCTGCTATCCGATCCGGACGATCCACGACGCACCGGCGAGCCGGTGTACGGCACCTTCCGCACCGCGCCCGCGGGGCGCCGGCGCGGGGTGCGCTTCGTGTGGTCGGGAGACCTGGCGGGACAGGGCTGGGGCATCAACCCGGACCTGGGCGGCTACCGCGTCTTCGAGGAGATGCGCCGACTGGACCCCGACTTCTTCCTGTGCAGCGGCGACAACGTCTACGCGGACGGGCCGATCGCGGCGACCGTCGCACTGCCGGACGGCACCACCTGGCGCAACATCACCACCGAGGAGAAGTCCAAGGTCGCCGAGACCCTGGACGAGTACCGCGGCAACTTCCGCTACAACCTGTTGGACGCCAACCTCCGCGCCTTCAACGCCCAGGTGCCCTCGATCGTGCAGTGGGACGACCACGAGGTCGTCAACAACTGGTATCCGGGCGAGATCCTCACCGATCCGCGCTACACCGAGAAGCGGGTGGACGTGCTGGCCGCGCGGGCCCGCCGGGCCTTCAGCGAGTACTTCCCCGTCCCCACGCTCCGCTCGGACCGCCATGGCCGGATGTACCGGGTGGTGCGGCACGGCCCGCTGCTGGACGTGTTCGTCCTGGACATGCGCACCCACCGCAACGCCAACTCGCCGGGCCGACAGCCCGAGGACGCCCAGGGCGTCCTGGGCGCCGAGCAGTCGGCCTGGCTCAAGCGGGAGCTGTCGCGCTCCCGCGCGGTGTGGAAGGTGATCGCCTCCGACATGCCGCTGGGCCTGGTGGTGACGGACGGCCCGACGGACGTCGAGGCGGTCGCGCAGGGCGACCCGGGCGCCCCGCTCGGCCGGGAGCTCCAGATCGCCGAGGTGCTGCGGCACATCAAGCACCGGCGGATCACCGGCACGGTATGGCTCACCGCCGACGTCCACTACACCTCCGCCCAGCACTACGACCCCGCGCGGGCGGCGTTCCAGGACTTCGCGCCCTTCTGGGAGTTCGTCACCGGGCCGCTGAACGCCGGCTCGTTCCCCGCGGTGAAGCTGGACGGGACCTTCGGCCCCGAGCAGCCCTTCGTCAAGGCGCCGGACCGGGCCAACGTCTCCCCCGCCGAGGGCTTCCAGTTCTACGGCGAGGTGGAGATCGACGGCGACAGCGGCGAGCTGACGGTCCGCCTGCGCGAGGTGGGCGGCGGGGTACTCTTCCGCAAGGTGCTCCAGCCCGGCCGGGTCGGCCAGTAGGGCGAGCCCCCGCGCGAGCGTGGCGAAGAGCGATGTGGTTGACGAGCGTACGAAACCGGGCGTTAGGGGCGTAGGAGCCTCTTTTACTCACCGGACACAGAGCGTTCGTGATCACGCAACACCGCTCGGCGAGGGTGTGGGCATGACTCATGTGACTCCCGCACACTCCCGTCGCCACCACCACTGGCGGCGCGATCTCGTCGAACTCGCCGCCCTCTTCACGGCGGTGGCGGTCGCTGACACGATCGCCAACACCATCGCACACGGCCCCGACGGTCGGGCGCTGCTCCTGGCGTCCGCCGTGACCCTGCTGGCCACCGCCGGGTTCCACACCTGGTGGGCCCGGCGGCACAGCCATGCGCCGCCGGGCCTCCCGACATCCACGCCCGATACCGCCGCCGGGGCCCCCGCCCCGGCCCCCGCGGCGGTACCGGGCACCGAGAGCGGCACCGCGGTGTGGCGGATGCGGACGACCGTACGGGACAAGCCGGGCAGCCTCGCCACGCTGTGCGGGGCGCTCGCCCGGCACGGCATCGACATCCTGACCCTCCAGGCCCATCCGCTGGCCGACGGGGCGGTGGACGAGTTCCTGCTGCGCGCCCCCGGTGCCCTGTCGCCGGCCGAGCTGACGCGCGCCGTCACCGCCGGCGGCGGCAGCTCCACCTGGGTCGAGCGGGCCGACGCCCATGACCTGGTCGACACCCCGACCCGCGTGCTGAACCTGGCCACCCGCACCGCGCTGGACCCCGCCGAGCTCCCGCTGGCGCTGCGTCAGCTGCTCGGCCGCTGCACCATCCGCACGCTCCCCGCCGCCTCGCTGGCCGGACGGCCGCTGGCCGAACCGCTGCCGGTCGAAGCCGTGCTGGAGGAGACCGTGATGCGGCTGCGCGACCCCGCGGGCGGGGCGCTCACCATCGAGCGACCGTACCTGCCCTTCACCCCGACGGAGTTCGCCCGCGCCCGCGCGCTGGTCGAGCTGGACACACGGCTCGGCCCCCGCGTGCCGCCCCGGCGTGATGTGTTGACGCTGCCCGAGGGGAACGAGATCACCGTGCGCCGCGCGGGCCCCGGCGACCTCGCGGCCGCCCGCGCGATGCACGAGCGTTGCTCGACCGCCACCCTGGAGCAGCGCTATCACGGCCCGGTGGGCGACGCGGAACGCTATCTGAACCATCTGCTGAGCCCGCGCCACGGCCGCACCCTGGCCGCCTACACCGCCTCCGGGCGGCTGACCGCCCTCGGCCATCTGCTCTGGGACGGGGACGAGACCGAGGTCGCGCTGCTGGTCGAGGACGCGTGGCAGCGCCGCGGCATCGGCTCCGAGCTGCTGCGGCGGCTGGTGGCCATGGCCGCGGAGACCGAGTGCGCGAGCGTCTACGCGGTCACCCGTTCGGCCAACACCGGCATGGTGGCGACCATGCGCGGCCTGGGGCTTCCCCTGGACTACCAGATCGAGGAGGGCACCCTCGTCATCACCGCCCGGATCGCCGCGACACCGGCGTCCGCGCCGGCGCCCGTCTCCCCGCCGCGCGGGCACCGGCCGTAACCGCGCCGGCCGAACACCGCCCCGACCGGGGCCGGGAACTCCGACGCCCATCGGCCACGCGTATCCCGGCGGTGATGACGCGACGGCCCCGGCCGTACGAGGATGACCACATGTCCGATATCAAGAACGCTCCGCTGCCCCGTCAGGTCGCCGACGCCTATGTCGACGCCCTCGTCGAACTCGACCCGATCACCGGCACCTACCTCGGGGTGCCCGAGAGCTCGCGGCGGCTGCCCGACTACTCCCCCGCGGGCCAGGAGGCCCTCGCCGACCTGGCCCGCGCCACGCTGGACCGGCTGGCCGAGGCCGAGGCGCGACCGGGGGCGGACAGCGACGCCGAGCGGCGCTGCGCGCGGCTGCTGCGCGAGCGGCTCACCGCCGAACTGGCCGTCCACGAGGCGCGCGAGCCGCTCCGCGCGGTCAGCAATCTGCACTCCCCGCTGCACTCGGTGCGATCCATCTTCACGGTGACCCCGACCGACACCGAGGAGGACTGGGCGGCCATCGCGGAGCGGCTGCGCGCCGTGCCGGCCGCGCTGGCGGGCTATCGGGCCTCCCTCGCCGAGGGCCTGGAGCTGGGACTGCCGGCCGGGCCGCGACAGGTGTCCACCGTCATCGGCCAGTTGGCGGAGTGGATCGGCACCGAGCGCGGCTGGTTCGCCGACTTCGTGGCCCCCGGCCCCGAGGTGCTGCGCACCGAACTGGACGCGGCGGCGAAGGTGGCCACGGCCGCGCTGGTGGAGATCCGGGACTGGCTGCGCGACGTGTACGGGCCGGGGATCGAGGGAGCTCCGGAGGTCGTCGGCCGCGAGCGGTACGCCCGCTGGGCCCGCCTGTGGAACGGCACCGACATGGACCTGGACGAGGCGTACGCGTACGGCTGGGCCGAGTACCACCGCATCCACGCCGAGATGCGCGCCGAGGCGGAGAAGATCCTGCCCGGCGCCACGCCGTGGGAGGCGCTGCGCCACCTGGACGAGCACGGCGAGGCCATCGAGGGCGTCGAGGAGACGCGGGTGTGGCTGCAGAACCTCATGGACGAGGCCATCGAGCAACTCGACGGCACCCACTTCGAGCTCGCGGAGCGGGTGAAGCGGGTCGAGTCGATGATCGCCCCGCCTGGCTCCGCCGCGGCGCCGTACTACACCCAGCCGTCCGAGGACTTCTCGCGGCCCGGGCGGACCTGGCTGCCCACCATGGGCGAGACCCGTTTCCCCGTCTACGACCTGGTCTCCACCTGGTACCACGAGGGCGTGCCGGGCCACCACCTCCAGCTGGCGCAGTGGACCCACGTCGCCGATCAGCTCTCCCGCTACCAGGCGACCGTCGGCATGGTCAGCGCCAACGCCGAGGGCTGGGCGCTCTACGCGGAGCGGCTCATGGACGAGCTGGGCTACCTCACCAACGCCGAGCGGCGGCTGGGTTACCTCGACGCCCAGATGATGCGCGCGGTGCGCGTGATCATCGACATCGGCATGCACCTGGAGCTGGAGATCCCGGCCGACTCCCCGTACCACCCCGGTGAGCGGTGGACGCCGGAGCTGGCGCAGGAGTTCTTCGGGGCGCACAGCGGCCGCCCGGCGGACTTCGTGGAGAGCGAGCTGGTCCGCTACCTCGGCATGCCCGGGCAGGCCATCGGCTACAAGCTGGGTGAGCGCGCCTGGCTGGCGGGGCGGGAGGCGGCCCGCCAGCGACACGGCGACGCCTTCGACGCCAAGAAGTGGCACATGGCCGCCCTCTCGCAGGGCTCGCTGGGCCTGGACGACCTGGTGGCGGAGCTGTCGGCACTGTGACGGCCTGACCGCGCGGGGCGGGCCGCGGTCGGGGCCGAGGGCCAACGCCTCCGGCCCCTCCGCGCGGGGCGGACCCGAGGAAACCCGGGTCCGCCCGAGCCCCTGTCTCCGCCCCGAGCTATATGCGCCAGCCGCGGATGCGGTCGGCGCACTCGTACACGTCGACCCGGTACTCCTTGATGTCGCGCGTCAGGTCGACGATCGCACCGTACGGCGGGTCTATGCCCTCGCCCGCCGCGGCCATGTAGGCGACCACGACCATGCAGGCGTAGAGGCTGCTCCGCGCGGGCAGCGGTTGCAGCCGCACCAGGGTGTGCATCAACGCGGCGGCGCGCCAGGCGGCGTCCGGTTCGTGGTCGAACTTGGCCACGTCGAAGGCGTGCCGGGAGACGGCCGCGGCCAGCGCCGTGTAGTCGTGCACGGCGGGCTCTTCGTAGAGCTTCTGCTCCTGTACGCCCAGGAGCCAGGGGATGTCGATATGGAGGGCCATCAGGCGGCCGCGCCACGGTCCGCGGGCGGGGGCACTTCCTCGGGGAAGGCCGCGTCGAACTCCTCGATGTGCTCGTTCCAGAACTTCACCGCGTGCTGGACGAAGATGCGCCGCTGCTGTTCACGGACGGAGAGATCGTGGACGTATGCCTTGATGCTCTTGCCGTCCGCGGCCGCGGCCTCGCGGATGGCCGCGAGCTCCTCGTCGGTGAACTCGATGTTCAGTGCTGGCATACCGGCCACGGTACCGGATCGGTACCACGGCCGGGGGGTGCCGTGACGGAACCCGCCGACGGCCCGCGGGCGACCCTTCTCAGCCCAGGACGAGCTTGCGGCGGACCGCCGAGCCGGCGCGGTCCTTCACCACCTCCAGCTGGGCGGGGATACGGCGGCGGAGGTCGGCGACATGGCTGACGATGCCCACCGCGCGGTCCCGCTCGCGGAGCGAGTCGAGCACGTCGAGGACCTCGTCCAGGGTCTGCTCGTCCAGGCTGCCGAAGCCCTCGTCGATGAAGAGCGTGTCGAGGCGGGTGCCGCCGGCCTCGTCGGTGACGACGTCGGCGAGGCCGAGCGCCAGCGCGAGAGACGCGAAGAAGGTCTCGCCGCCGGAGAGGGTGGCGGTGTCCCGCTCGCGACCGGTCCAGGAGTCGATGACATGCAGGCCGAGTCCGGCTCGGCGGGTACCGGTGCGCTCGTCGGAGTGGACGAGGGTGTAGCGCCCGGAGGACATGTGCTGGAGGCGGGCGCTGGCGGCCGCGGCGACCTGCTCCAGTCGGGCGGCCAGCACATACGACTCCAGTCGCATCTTGCGCTCGTTGTCGGCCGAGGTGCCGGCGGCCAGGGCGGCCAGCCGGGCGACCCGGTCGTACTCCGCGCGGAGCGGGGCGAGCCGCCGCGCGTCGGTCGCGGCCTGCTCGGAGAGCCGGTCGAGATCGGCGCGGCGGGTGCGGGCCGCGTCGTCGGCGGCGGAGGCCGCCCGCAGCCGCAAGGTGGCGTCCTCCAGCGCTGCCTGCGCGGCGGCCAGGGCGGCCGGCGGCGCCTGGGCCGCCGCCGTGAGCTGCGGGTCGTCCAGTTCGGCGGCGACGGCAGCCGACTCGCTGTGCCACCGGTCGAGGTGGTCCTGGAGCGCGCGCTGCCGGTGGTCGGGCAGCACCGCGTCGGCCGCGCCCCGCGGGGTGTCGAAGCCGGCCCGGTAGGCGGCGTCGGCGAGCCGCGCGTCGGAGTCCTTGAGCCGCAGCGCGGCCGACTCCGTGGCGCGCGCCGCGTCCGCGGCGCCGGCGAGGAGAGCCACGCGGCGCTCCAGCTCCCGGGCGTGGTCGGCCACGCTGGCGGCGGCGCCCCGGGCCTGCGCGACCTGCTCCTCCAGATCGGCCCGCTCGCGGGCCAGCACGTCGCGCCGGGAGGCGCGGGAGGCGGCGTCGCGCTCGGCGTCCCTCAGCTGTTCGAGCCGACGGCCGTGCTCCGCCTCGGCGTGGTCGAGGGCCTCGCGAGCGGCGTGCGCGTCGGCTCCGGCCTCCCGCGCGGTGGCGAAGGCGGCGCGCAGCTCTTCGAGCGCGTGGGCGAGTTCGACGGTGGGGGTGTCGGCGGCCTCCGCGCGGGCGGCGGCCATCGCCTCGCGCAGCTCGCGCAGCCGCTCCTCGGCGGCCTTGCGGGCGGCGTCCGCGCGCTCGGAATCGGCCAGCGCGGCCTCCTCGGCGGCACGGTCGACATGGCCCTCGGCCGCGCGGGCCGGCCGGGGGTGGTCCGCGGAGCCGCAGACGGCGCAGGGCTCCCCGGGGAGCAGCCCGCCGGCGAGTTCGGCGGCGATCCCGCGCAGTCGGCGCTCCTTGAGGTCCAGCCAGCGCTCCCGCGCGGTGGCGGCTTCCCGGCGGGCGCGCAGCGAACCGTCCTCGGCCGCGTCCACCTCGGCTTCCAGCGCGTCCCGCCGCAGGGCCGCCGCCAACTGTCGCTCGGCGGGGCCCAGCTGGGCCCCGAGCCGCTCGGCCTGGACGGCGGCGGCCTGGGCGACCTCGACGCGGCGCTGGTGGGCCAGGCGGGCGGGCTCCCAGCCGGCCAGCCAGTCAGCGGCCTCCTGGGCGGCTTCCTCGTCGGCGCGGGCCTCCCGGTCCAGCTCCGCGGCCTCTACGGCGATCTCGGCGGCGCGTCGCTCCGCCCGGCGCGCGACGGCCAGCCGCCCGAGCTCCTCGCGTAGCTGCCGCTCCATGGTGGTGAGCTGCTCGGCGGGGGCGTCGGCGAGCCGCGGCGGCAGCAGGTCGCGGGCGGCGCGCTCGGCGGCGGCGGCCGCCTGGTGCTCGCGCTCGGCCCCGGCGTGCAGCTCCAGGGCCGGGGCGACGGACTCGGCCGCACGCGCCCGCTCCAGCCGGGCCCGGGCCTGGTCCACGTCGGCCCGGCGCGCGTCGAGTTCGGCGGCGCGACGGCGGGCGTCCGCGTGCCGGCGCTGGAGCCGGTCCAGCTCCCGTACGGACTCCAGTGCGGCGGCCGCCCGGTCATGGGCGGCCTCGGCGGTGCGCACCGCCGCGGCGGCGATGTCCGCGCGCTCGCGCGCGCCGCTGCGGGCGATGGCGGCCCATTCCAGGACGGCGGCGGCGAACCCGGGCTCACCGGGGGCGGGCGCGGTCCGCTCCGCACCGCTCGCGGCACGCGCCGCGCGGGCCGTCGGCCGCTCCGCGCGGGAGCGGGCGCGGGACCCGGTGCGCTGGCCGGGGACGGCCGGCGGCGCGCCGCCCGCGTCGAGGAGCGCGAGGCCGCGCAGGTCGGCGCTGTCCCCGGCGGCCTGCGCCATCCGGTGGGCGAGCGCGAGCAGCCGCTCGTCGCCGCCGACGACCCGCTGCTGCGCGGTGCGCCGGGCCTCGGCCAGGTGGTCCTCCACGGCGGCGAAGCGGCCGGTGTCGAAGAGCCGGCCCAGCAGCTTGCCGCGCGCCTCGGCGTCCGCGCGGAGAAAGCGCGCGAAGTCGCCCTGGGGCAACAGCACCACCTGGCAGAACTGCTCCCTGTTCATGCCCAGCAGCTGCTCGATCTCCAGGCCGATCTCCTGGTGGGAGCGGCTGAGCCCGACCCACTCGCCGTCCGCGGAGCGTTCCCGCAGCTCGCTGTGGGCGCGCTGGGTGGTGAAGCCGTCGGCGCCCTTGGTGGACTTCCGGGACCTCTTGGGGCGGGTCTGCTGCGGCCTGCGGGTGATCTCCAGCCGGCGGCCGCCGACGGTCAGCTCGAGGACCACCTCGGTGAGGGTGTGCGGGTCCGCGTGGTCGCTGCGCAGGGTCAGCCCGGCGCCCTGCCGGGCGCCGGGCACCCCGCCGTAGAGCCCGAAGCAGACCGCGTCCAGCACGGAGGTCTTGCCCGCCCCTGTGGGGCCGTGCAGCAGGAAGAGCCCGGCGGCGGCGAGCTCGTCGAAGTCGACCTCCTGGGTGCCGCCGAACGGACCGAAGGCGGTGACGGACATCCGGTGCAGCCTCATCGGGTGCCCTCCCGCAGCGTCTCCGCGGTGCGCACCGCGTCCAGGGCGACGGTCAACACGGCGCGCTCGGCGGCGTCCGGGCCCTGGCCGCCGCGCACGTGCGCCACGAAGTCCTCGGCGATCTGCTGGTCGGTGCGGCCGCGCAGCCGCCGCGCGTAGGAGCCGACGGTCTCCTCGGGCGGCCGCTCCGGGTCGAAGGCGATGCTCACCGCGTGCGGGAAGCGGGCGGCGAGCCGGGCCATCGGCTCGTGCGGCCGGACCGGGTCGGTGAGGGTGGCCTCCACCCACGCCTCGCGGTGCTCCTCCAGCTCCGGGTCGACGAGCAGCTCCTCCAGCCTCCCGCGCAGCCGGGCGAGCGGCCGGGGCACCGGACAGTCGACGCGCTCCGCGGCGACCGCCCCGTCGGCCGCCAGGTCGACCAGCCACATGGTCTTGCGGTGCGTCGCCTCGGAGAAGGAGTAGGCGAGCGGGGAGCCGGAGTAGCGCACCCGCTCGGTGAGCGCCTGGCAGCCGTGCAGATGGCCGAGGGCGACGTAGTCGACGCCGTCGAAGACCTCCGCCGGGACGGAGGCCACACCGCCGACGGTGATGTCCCGCTCGCTGTCGCTGGGGGCGCCGCCGACGACGAAGGCGTGCGCCAGCACGACGGACCGGGTGCCGGCCGGCCGCTCGGCGAGGTCGGCGCGCACCCGTTCCATGGCGGCGCCCAGCACCGCCGCGTGGCTGCTCCGCGCGGCGCCCATTTTCTGCCGCACCAGCGCCGGCTCCAGGTAGGGCAGCCCGTAGAAGGCGACCTCTCCGTGCGCGTCGCGCAGCAGCACCGGCGTACCGCACTCCAGGGGGTCGGTGCGCAGATGGATGCCGGCCCGCTCGATCAGCCTGGAGCCGACGCCCAGGCGGCGGGCCGAGTCGTGGTTGCCGGAGATCAACACCGTGGGCACGCCCAGGCGCGCCAGCCGGTGCAGCGCGTCGTCGAAGAGCTCCACCGCCGCGAGCGGCGGCACCGCGCGGTCGTACACGTCGCCTGCGACGACCACCGCGTCCACGCTTCGCTCACGCACCGTGGCCACGAGGTGGTCGACGAACTCCCGCTGCGCCTCCAGCAGGCTGATCCGGTGGAACGACCTTCCCAGGTGCCAGTCGGAGGTATGCAGAATCCTCACAGCACCACTCCGACCTGCATCTTCATTCGCTCCTCCGGCTCCCCGACCCACACGGAGCCAACATGGGCGCCGCTGTCGGCACCGCACCACGTTAGCGTCGACCGGCACCGTGTCCCTCACCGACCTCGGTTTGGTCACGGCGGTCGCCGCGTCGGGTCGACGCACAACTCGGGTGGCTCACTGAGGACTTCCACCGCGCCACGCTGCCGGCCGGAGGCTGTCGCCGAACGACGCGACCGTCAGCCCGCACCGGCCGGGGGCGGGAGACAGCGCCGCTCAGGGGAGCGAGGAGGCGTGGACGCGCCGTGGGCGTCCACGGCGGTCGTGGCAGGCACGCGAGTGCTCCTGTCGGCCCCCGCCGGCGCCCGCTCGGCTGGTCATCGACGGTCGGTCGCCGAACCCTCTCGCGCAGGGGCGCCGAGGATCCGGGCGATGAAGCTCGCCAGCCGCTCCCGTAGCTCCTCGCGGGGAACCCGCTTCTCGCCGGCCAGGTGTTCGACGAGATCGGCTCGGGTGGCGGCGAGCAGGGCGTGGGCGGTGAAGTCGCTGTCGGGCAGCCCGGGAATGCGTTCCAGCATGCCCCGGAGCAGGGCGTGCCAGCGCTCGTAGTGTTCCGTGCGGTAGGGGCTGTCGCTGCCCGCCTGCTCCAGCGCCAGCGCGAGGTGGCGGTTGTCGAGCTTGAAGCAGAGGACGGCGTCGAGCAGGGCCGGTACGCGCTGAAGCGGCGGGGTCGCGGGTCCCAGCGGGGGCGGTCCCGCCTCGACGGCGTCCCTGACGGGTGCGAGTCGCGCCTCGTACAGCGCGTGGATCAACCCGGTGCGATCGCCGAAGGCACGGAAGAGCGTGCCCTTGCCGACGCCGGCCGCCGTCGCGACGTCGGCCATGGTGACGTCCTGGGGGCTCTGACACTCGGCGAAGAGCGTGTCGGCGGCCGCGAGGACGGCCACCCGGTTGCGCGTCGCGTCCTTGCGCGGCTTGCGCTCGCTCATTCTGCTGCCTCCCGTTCATCTGCTTCCCCGTTGCGATCCGGACCCGTGGTCCGTATCGTATCGCCTCTCAAAGCGGACCGTGGGTCCGCATCATGGACGGAACGGAGACACTCATGCCCGCACACGCCTCGCCGGCAGATCTGTACCGGCACAGCCTGCGCCTGTTGCTGGACAAGGACATCCCCGCCTGGGTCGGCCTGTGGGCCGAGCACGGTGTCATGGAGTTCCCCTTCGCTCCCCCGGGCTGGCCCGAGCGGCTGGAGGGCCGGGCGGCCATCGCCGACTACATGCGCCCCTACCCCGACCACATCGACCTGCGCGACTTCCCCGAGCTGCGGATTCACCAGACCACCGACCCGGGGACCATCGTGGCCGAGATGCGCGGCGTGGGCCGCATGGTGGAGACCGGTGAGCCCTTCGACATGACCTACATCGCCGTCGTGTCCGCCCGGGACGGACGCCTCATCTCCTACCGCGACTACTGGAACCCCCTCGCCGTCCCCGCGCCCGCCGCGGACTTCGCCAGGAACGACGCCCGATGACCACCTCCACCGGCACCACCCTCGTCATCGGCGCCACCGGCACCACCGGCAGCCGGACCACCGCGCGGCTCGTCGCCGCCGGCCATCGCGTCAGGGCCGCCAGCCGCCGTGCCACACCGCTCCCGGGCGCCGCGCCGGTCCGCTTCGACTGGTACGACCCCGCCACCTTCGGCGACGCCCTCACCGGAGCCGACCGCGTCTCTCTCGTCCCGCCGCTGGGCGATCCGGACCCGGCCGCCGTCATGCTGCCCTTCCTCCGGCGGGCCCGCGCCGCGGGTGTGCACCGCGCGGTACTGCTGAGCTCCTCGGCCATCCCCTCGGGCGGCCCAGCCGTGGGGGCGGTACACCAGGCCCTGCCCGACCTGTTCGACCAGTGGGCCGTCCTGCGGCCCTCCTGGTTCATGCAGAACTTCACCGGCACGCACGCCCACGCCCTCAGCATCCGCGACGAGGGCGTCATCCTGACCGCGACCGGGAGCGGCCGGGTCGGGTTCATCGACGCCGACGACATCGCCGCCGTGGCCGTCCACGCCCTGACCGACGACCTCGCGCCCAACACCGACCTGGTCCTGACAGGACCCGAAGCGCTCCGCCACGACGACATCGCCGCGATCGTCACGGAGGTCACCGGCCGCCCCGTGGTCCACCGCGACCTGACCTACGAGGCCCTGCGCGACCGCCTGGTCGCGGCGATACCGCTGGAGTTCGCCACGATGCTGGCCGACATGGACCGCGCCATCGCCGAAGGGGCCGAGGACCGCACCACCGACACCGTCCGACGCCTCACCGGTCGCCCGCCGAACGGCTTCCGGGCGGTCGTCGAACGGGAGCTGGCGTCCGGCGCGTGACGCGCGGAACCCCACGCGAGTCCGGACCACGAGGACGACCCGCTCGTCGGGTCCGCGGGACGCCGAGGCGCCGGCTCACGCGTCCCCGTACGCCTCGCCGCCCAGCTCCAGGGTGGCCGTGCCGGCGGTGGTGTCGGCCAGCCAGCCGCGGAAGGCGTCGAGGTCCGCCTCGGGCAGCCCGACCTCGATGGTGACGGCCTCCGCGTAGCGCACCTCGCGCACCGCGCGGCCGGTGGCCCGCAGGTCGTTCTCCAGCTTGCCGGCCCGCTGGTGGTCGACGGTGACGGTGGCCAGCCGGAACCGCTGTCGGGTGATCGTGCCCAGCGCGTCCAGCGCCTCGCCGACGGCGCCGCCGTAGGCGCGGATCAGCCCGCCGGCGCCCAACTTGACCCCACCGTAGTAGCGGGTGACCACGGCGACGACGTAGCGGACCTCGCGGCGCAGCAGCATCTGGAGCATCGGCACCCCGGCGGTGCCGCCCGGCTCGCCGTCGTCGCTGGCCTTCTGGACGCCGCCGTCGGCGCCGATGACGTACGCGAAGCAGTTGTGGGTGGCGGTGGGGTGCTCGGCGCGGACC
Source organism: Streptomyces sp. SAJ15 (assembly GCF_007595705.1). GTDB lineage: Bacteria > Actinomycetota > Actinomycetes > Streptomycetales > Streptomycetaceae > Streptomyces. Next base: position 18,259 of record NZ_NISY01000012.1, read on the forward strand.
CGCCGCACGAACTCCTGCGCCTCCTGCTCGGTCGCGGCGGGCGCCAGCGCACAGATGAAGCGGGACTTGTTGATCTCGATCTCGTGCACACCCGCGCGCGGGACCGTCCGGTACTGCTCCTGCATCAGGCCACCCTACGTGCCGGAGGCCGGAAGTCCGGATCCGGCCGCCCGGTGGGGGAATGCTCCGGGCGGGGCCCCGGTTGAGCTGGTCATGTACGGAGACCCAGCAACGATCCGCGAGATCCTCCAGAACACCGGCGACACCTGGGCGGTGGTCGGCCTCTCCACCAACCAACGGCGGGCCGCCTACGGCGTGGCCGGTGTGCTCCAGCGCCACGGCAAGCGCATCGTGCCGGTGCACCCCACGGCGGAGACCGTGCACGGCGAGCGGGGGTACCGCTCGTTGAAGGAGATCCCCTTTCCCGTCGACGTGGTCGACGTGTTCGTCAACAGCGACCTGGCGGGTGCGGTGGCCGACGAGGCGGTGGCGATCGGCGCCAAGGCGGTGTGGTTCCAGCTCGGGGTGGTCGACGAGCAGGCGTGGCACCGCACCCGGGACGCCGGGCTGGCCATGGTGATGGACCGATGCCCGGCGATCGAGCTGCCGCGACTGGGCTGAGCCGCGACGGCCGGCGCGGGGGATGCGCTAGCGTCGGCCCATGATCCCCATACGAGCCGCGCTGCCCGCCGACGCCGCCGAACTGGTCCGTCTGCGCAGGCTGATGTTCGCGGAGATGAACGGTCGGGACGAGCCCGGGACGTGGGAGCGCTCGGCCCGAGAGATCGCGTTCCGTCAGCTGTCGGAGGACGGCCCGTGTCTCGGCGGGTTCGTGGTGGAGGGCGACCCGCGCGACGGCGGCGCCCACCTGGCCGCCTGCGCGATCGGCCGGGTGGAGCAGCGGCTGCCCGCGCCCGGCCATCCGACCGGGCGCTTCGCCTTCGTCTTCACGGTCTGCACCGACCCGCGCTACCGGGGCCACGGCTACGCGCGGGCGACGACCAGGGCCCTGCTGGACTGGTTCGCGGGCCACGGTGTCACCCGTGTCGACCTGCACGCCTCGGAGGAGTCGGAGCGGCTCTACCGGAGCCTCGGCTTCGCGGAGCATTCCATCGCGCTGTCACTGGACCTCACCCGGCGCGGGCTGAAGCAGGCGGGCTGACACCGGCGGGAGCCGAGGTCGGGCGGGAGCGGAAGCGGGGCGGAAGCCGAGGCGGGGCGGGAGCGAGGCGGGGCTGAGCCCCGCGCGTCAGGCCGCCAGACCCTCCAGCACCGTGGCGCCAGGGAGTTCGGCGAGCGCCTTGCCCGGGACGATGATCTTGCCGCGCCGGCTGCCGCTGCCGATCAGGACGTACGGCGCGTCGGCGACCGCCGCGTCCACCAGCAGCGGCCAGTCGGCGGGCAGACCGATGGGGGTGATGCCGCCGAACTCCATGCCGGTCTCCCCCGTCGCGGTCTCCATGGGCGCGAACGACGCCTTGCGCGCGCCGAAGTGACGGCGCACCACGCCGTTGACGTCCGCCCGGGTGTGGGCGAGGACCAGGCAGGCGGCGAGGGTCACCTCCCCGCCTCGCTTGGCGGCGACCACGACGCAGTTGGCGGACTGCTCCAGCAGCCAGGAGCCGTAGTCGGCCACGAGGACGGCGGTGTCGGCCTTGTCCGGGTCGGTGTCGACGTACCGCACCTCGGTCACCGGGACACCGCCGCTCCAGCCGCGGAGCGCCTCCGCGACGGGGGCGGTGAGCAGGTCGAGGCAGTCGATGGCGGGCCGGACGTCGGTGAAGGCTTCCATGGGCGTTCTCATGGTCGCCAAGCTACCGGCCACGGTCCGGGGCGCGGAGTGCCGTCTCAGGGTGCGGGAGCCGCCGCACTGACGGTGCACGTGACGCTGGCCGTACGGCGCCATCGCTTGGGGCGAGCGGCCGTACGTCGCTACCGCGCGGGCGGGCGACCGTACGGCGCCATCGCGCGGGGCGAGCGCCTGTACGTCGCCGTCGCGCGAGGCGGGCGGCCGTACGGCGCTACCGCGCGGGGCGGTGGCCGTACAGCGCTACCGCGCGGGCGTCCATCAGTGCCGCCGCCCGCCGAGGCGTGCGCGCGGCCGCGCGGGCCCGATTCGGCGCCCGGCCCGACCGCGCGTTGGCCGAGTCCCGCCCGCGCGTTGAGCCGGGGTCCCGCGCCGCGCGGGGAGCACGCCTCAGCACGCGGTGACGGCGGCACACCCGTCGGCCCGCACCCAGGATGAGCCCACGTCGCGCCTCAGCGGTCGCCGGCGGGTACGCCGTCTTCCCGCGCGGGTGCGATGGGGTGCGGGCCGGTGCCGGCATCCCCGAAGGCCGCGACCTCGCCGGACTCCTCCAGCTCGGCGAGCGCCAGCAGCTGGTCGGCGGTCATCCCAGCCGGGATGGGCACCGGCGGCGGGGTGCGCAGCGGCGGCTGCCAGCCCGCCTCCGGGTCCCAGCGGCGCACGATCTTGGCGGGCGCGCCGGCGACGACGGCGTGATCGGGTATCTCTCCGCGGACGATCGCGCCCGCCGCGACCACCACGTTGCGGCCCAGCCGCGCGCCGGGCAGGATCACCGCCCCCGCGCCCAACCAGCTGCCGGTGCCGATGCTGACGGGGGCGCTGCGCGGCCACTGTCTGCCGATGGGCTGGGTGGGGTCGTCGTAGGAGTGATTGTCGGAGGTCACGTAGACGTAGGGGCCGCAGTAGACGTCGTTGGCGATGACCACCTCCTGGGACGCCACGACATGGCTGCCGCGCCCGAGGACGACTCCGTCGCCTATCCGTATCACCGGATCGGGGCCGAGTTCGTGGTCGGGCACGAAGCCGGCGGTGAGGGTGACCTGTTCCCCGATGATGCAGAAGTCGCCCAGTTCGATCCAGCGTTCGCCGAAGACGGTGCCGAGCGGGAAGGCGAGCCGGGTCCCCACGCCGATCCGGCCGAAGCGGTACGGGCCGGGTCGTTCGGCGGTCACCGCGCCCGCGTCACGCAGCCAGCGCCAGCCGCGGTGGACCGCGCGGGAGACCAGGCGGCGCCGCGCGGCCGCGAGGGATGAGAACACGTTCTGGTTCTTCGGCACCCGCACACCGTATCCCCACCCACCTGCCGTACCGCGGCCAGGACGGGTGGTTGACCTGCGTCCCGAGCATGGTCAGGCTGGGGCCGGGCCCGGCGCGGCCCGATCACGGAGCTGACGGAGACGGGAGTCCGATGAGCGGCGACGCGGTGGTGGTGGGTGGCGGGCTGGCCGGGATGTTGGCGGCGGCCGCGCTGTTAGGACACATGGACACGGTCACCGTCGTCGAGCGTGACCGCTACCCGGTGGAGCCCGCCTTTCGCAAGGGCGTTCCCCAGGGCAGGCATCTGCACGTCCTCCTCACCGGCGGTCAACGGGCCCTGGAGGAGCTGCTGCCCGGCGTGGTCGGCGAGCTGAGGGCGGCGGGGGCGCACCGGCTGCTGATACCGCGCGATCTGCTGACGCGCAGCCGGAACGGCTGGCAGCGCCGCTACCACGAGGAGCGGCACTCGATGATCACCTGCACCCGCCCAGTGCTGGACGCGACCGTGCGGAGCCGGGTGCTGGCCGCCGCGGCGCGCTCCCGCACGCGCGTGGAGGTGGTGCAGGCCAGCGAGGCCGTCGGGCTGCTGGGCGGCGCCGAGCGGGTCACCGGCGTCCGGATCCGTTCCCGCGCGGGCGGGCGACGCCGGGACGGCGTCCCGGAGGCGGCGGTGGGAGTGCCGGGGGACGTTCGCGAGGAGCGGGGCCGCCGGGGCGCCGGCGGCGCGGAGGAGCGGGAGCTGCCCGCCACGCTCGTCGTGGACGCCTCCGGACGCGGCTCTCGCGCGCCGCGGTGGTTCGCGGACCTGGGGCGGCCGGCGCCGCGCGAGGAGATCATCGACGCCGGGATCGGCTACACCACGCAGGCGTTCCGACCCGTCGAGCCGCTCGACGCGGCCGTGGCGCTGCAGCCGGAACCGGGGTTCCCGCGCGGGGCGGCGTGGTTTCCGGTCGAGGACGGAATCTGGCTGTTGACACTGTCCGGGGTGCGCGGCCAGCACCCGCCCACCGGCGTCGGGGCGGACGGCATGGCGGCGGTGCTGGACTACGTCGGGGCCTACGGCGAACCCCATCTGCACGACCACCTGAAGACCGCCGAGCCGGTCTCCCCGCCGTACGGCTTCTTCGACACCGCCAATCGGCGCCGCTTCTACCAGGCGCCCGGGGGCGTCCCGGAGGGCTTCATCGCGGTCTCGGACGCCGCCTGCACCTTCAACCCGATCTACGGACAGGGCATGTCGGTCGCGGCGCTGAGCGCCGTCGCGCTGAGCCGACTGCTCCGGTCCCGGAGCGGCCCGCGCCCGGACCGGCCCGGCTTCGCCGCGGCGGCACAGCGGGCCGTCGCGCGGTCCGGCGACACCGCCTGGCTGACCGCCGTCGGGGCGGACCGACCCTTCGCCGCGGACGCCGACGCCACCCCACCGAGCGCCGCGGAACGGCTCGCGACCTGGTACTTCGGCCGGCTCGCGGACCGCGCGGTGATCGACCGTACCGTCGGGGCCGCGTTCCGTGACATCACCTATCTGACCGCGTCGCCGAGCCGGCTGCTGACCCCCGCCGTCGCGCTGCGCACCGTGGCTCTGCCGCGCCGCCGGGGACTCGTCGGGCCGCCGCCGCGGGTGGAGGGGACGCCCCGCTGAACCGGCACCCCGGCTTGCTCGCACCCTGCCTGACCTGCGGAGACATAAGAACAAGCCGCCGAGCGGGGCCGGCGGGGGTAACCTGTCAAGGGATAACAGTGGTGTCAACCCGGCACAGGAGGCACCCCATGCCGAATCCGGGATCCCCATCCGACGCGGCGCACGCGCCGCGGCCGCTCGCAGCCGTCCAGGACTTCCTCAACTCGCTGCACGTCGGTCGCGGCACCGACGAGCTGACCGACCCCGCCCAGGCGCCCCACTGGCTGGAATCCATCGGGCTGCGGCTCGACCGGCAGGGCGCACCGACCCGACAGGCGATGCTCCCCGCCGAGCTGACCACCCTGGCCTCACTCCGTACGGCGCTGCGCGAGCTGGTGCTCGCCGACGAGGACGCGACCGACCGGAGCCATGCCGCGGTGTGGATCGAGCAGCTGGCCGCCGCGACCCGTTACATAGTCCGCACCGACCACGAGGGGCGGATCCGCTTCGAGCCGGTCGGCACCCGCGTCGAGCGGCTGGTCGGCCACTTGTTGACGCTGGTCCACGACGCCCAGCGGGACGGGAGCTGGGAGCGGTTGAAGATCTGCCGCAACCCCACTTGCGCCTGGGTCTTCTACGACTACTCCCGCAACCACTCCGCGATCTGGTGCTCGATGGGGATGTGCGGCAACCGGCACAAGGTCACCCGGCACCGCGAGCGCAAGCGGGCCAACGCGCCCACCACCAGGATCCAGCTCGCCTGAGCCGCCGCGCGGCCCGGTGCCCGGCCGGCCCCTCCCGGATCACCCCGCCGGGGCGGAGCGCGACGCGCGCACGCCCGGCACCACCACCGGCGCTCCGTCCGCGGACGCGGTGAGGATCTCCGCCTCGATGCCGTAGAGCTCCCGCACCAGGGCGGCGTCGACGATCTCGCGGGGCGGGCCGGCGGCGACGACGCGACCGTCCCGCATGGCGACCACGGCGTCGGCGTAGCGCGCGGCGGCGGCGAGGTCGTGGAGGACCATGACGATCGTCCTGCCCTCGGCGGCGATCTCCCGCACCAGGTCGAGGACTTCGACGGCGTGACCGATGTCGAGCGCGCTGGTCGGCTCGTCCAGCAGCAGGACGGGGGTCTCCTGGGCCAGCGCCATCGCCAACCAGCAGCGCTGCCGCTGTCCACCGGAGAGCTGGTCCAGTCGGCGGTCACCGAGCGCGGTGACGCCGGTGGCCCTGAGCGCCCGGTCCACCGCCCGCTCGTCATCGGGCGACCACTGGCGGAACAGCCCCTGGTGCGGATGGCGTCCGTACCGCACCAGCCCGGCCACGGTGACCGCCTCGGGGGCCTGCGGGGACTGCGGGAGGAGGGCGATGCGGTGGGCGGCGGCGCGCTGGTTCAGCCGCCACACATCGGCGTCACCGGCGAACACCCGCCCGGAGTCGGGCTGGTGAAGACGCGCCATGCAGCGCAGCAGCGTCGACTTCCCGCAGCCGTTGGGGCCCACGACGGCGACCACCTGGCCGGACGGCACGACGAGATCGACGCCCCGGACGGCCAGATGGCCGGGATAGCCGGCGGTGAGCTGCTCGACGCGGAGTTCCACGGTGGCGGACCTTTCCGAAGGAGGACGAGGGCGGTTGGACGGCGTGCGCGCCGGCGTTTCCGAGGGCTCGCGGCGACAAGTGTGGCGACAAGTGTGGGGCACCCCTTGCCCAGAGGGCATAAGGTAAGGCTAACCTTACCCATTGCGGCGGAACTGTGAAGCGTTCTCGAACAGCCGTCGCCCCCTGACCACTTGACGCCGGAGCCGTTGATGACCCTGCTCACCCCCTTCCACCCGACCACCGCGCGCCGCGCGGCGCGGACCCTCGCGGCCCTCGGAGCCGCGGTGCTCCTGGTGTCGGGGTGTGGCTCCGACTCGGACTCGTCGGACGGCGGAGGCAAGGACGGTGCGAAGACGCGCACGGTCAAGGACGCCACCGGCAGGCCGGTGGAGGTGCCGGTGGCGCCCCAGCGGGTCGTGACGCTCACTCAGGAGGACCTGGACGCCGTGCTGGCGCTGGGCATGGAGCCGGTCGGCATCACCAACGGCCAGGGGCTCAGCGAGCCGCCCGAGTACCTCGCCGACAAGGTCCAGGACGTCGAGGTGGTCGGCAACCTGCTGCAGCCGGTGATGGACAAGGTCATCAAGGCCAAGCCGGACCTGATCCTCGCCGGCGACATGCAGGACGAGCAGGTGCTCAAGCAGCTGCGCGAGATCACCCCGGCGACGCTGGTCACCATGGCGCCCGCGGACGACTGGAAGCTCTCCTTCCGTGGCGTGGCCAACGCCGTGAACAAGCTGGACCAGGCCAACAAGGTCATCTCCGACTACGAGGCCGACGCCAAGGCGGCGGGCACGAAGCTCGGTGCCGACAAGGGCGCCGAGGTCAGCATCGTGCGCTGGAACCCCGACGGCCCGAGCTGGATGGAGAAGAAGCAATTCGCCAGCGGGGTCGCCCTGGACATGGGCCTCAAGCGGCCCAAGGCCCAGAACAAGGACGGCAACGCGCACACCCCGCCGCTCAGCCTGGAGAAGATCAACGAGATCGACGGCGACTGGCTGTTCCTCTCCACCCTGACCTCGGACGGCGAAAAGGCCCTGAAGGGCGTTCAGGAGAAGCCCGCCTACAAGGAGTTGACCGCGGTGAAGGAGGGCCACGCCGTGACCGTCGACGGCTCCGTCTGGTCGACCCGCGGCGGTCCGCTGGCCAGCCGGGTCGTGATGGAGGACATCACCAAGGCGCTCTCCAAGCCCTGACGGCGCGTGCGGACACGTGCGGACGCGTGCTGACCGGTAAGTCCTGACGGCAGTCTCGCCCGCACAACTGACCGTACGCCGCCAGCACTCCCGACCGGCGCGTCCGGCACCAGCAGACCGGCACGTCCAGCACGTCCTGACGGCGCGTCCTGACGGCGCCGCCCCGACGATCAACCGGTGGCGGATCGGGCGGCCGCGAAGTCCGCGGCCGTCCACGCCATCCCCACCGCGCCGTCGATCAGCGCCCGTTCCGCCGCGGCCCCCAGGGCGGCCGCGGCGAACTCCGGCTCGTGCGGGCCGCAGGCCCCACCGGTGATGTCCAGGACCGGGTGGATGGACGGCACGGCGTGCGAGACGTTGCCCATGTCCGTGCAGGCGAACGGCTCCCGGGCCTCCGGCTCGGGCCGGCCCAGCGCACGGGCGTTGGCCCGCCACAGGGCGGTGAGGGCGGGGTCGGAGCGGAAGTCCAGGTAGTCGGGCTCGGGACGGGTGAGGGTGACCTCGCAACCCGTCGCCAGCGCGCCCGCGCGGAAACACGCTTCGACCCGCTCGCGCAGCTCGCGCAGGTCCTCGGCGGCCAGGGCGCGGATCTCGTACTCGGCGGTGGCCCGGTCCGGGATCGCGTTCGGAGCGGTGCCCGCGCTCGTGGTCACCCCGTGCACCCGCCAGTGCGGGGGCAGCTGCTGGCGCAGCAGGCCGAGGGCGACCTGAGCGACCGTCAGGGCGTCGGCGGCGTTGCGGCCCTCGTGCGGGTTGAGGCTGGGGTGCGCGGCGCGGCCGGTGTACGCCACGGAGAGGGTGCCGAGCGCGAACGAGCGGAAGTCGGCGACATCGAAGGGGCAGGGGTGCACCATCATCGCCGCGTCCACCCCCTCGAACGCGCCGGCCTCCAGCAGCAGGGCCTTGCCCGCGCCGCGCTCTTCCGCCGGCGTGCCCAGCACCCTCACGGTCAGGCCGAGTTCGTCGACGTAGGGGGCGAGGCCCAGGGCGGCGCCCACGCCCGCGGCCGCGATCAGGTTGTGGCCACAGGCGTGACCGAGGCCCGGCAGCGCGTCGTACTCGCAGGCGATGGCGACGGTGACCGGCCCGCTGCCCACGGTGGCGCGGAAGGCGGTCTCCAGGCCGTACGCCGGCGCCGTCACGGCGAAGCCCTGGGCGGCGAGCAGTTCGGCGCACCAGGCCGCCGCGCGGTGCTCGGCGAAGGCCACCTCGGGATGGGCGTGGATGCGGCGGCTGAGGTCCAGCAGCGCGGACCGGTGCGCGGCCACTTGGTCCCGTATCGCGTCCTTGAGCACGCTGGACGCGGTGGGCGCAGTGGGCGCGCTGGACGCGATGGGCGGTGCGGCGGCTTCCGCGGCGACGCCGTCGCCGCTCTCCGCGGCCTCGACGGCCGTGGCCCGGTCGACTCCGGTCATGACTGGTCCCCTTCATCGGATGGATCGGTCGGTCCGCGGAGGGGCGGTCACACCCTCGCGGCCCAGCGCAAGATAACTTAGCCTTACCTAAGTTTGCGTCACCGATGTGTCCGGTGTCGCAGACCGTTCTCGTCCACCGGGAGTTCCCACACATGCGTCTTCCGCTGCTTGCCGCACAGGCCGGAGTCCTGTACGCCCAGCAACTCGATCCGGACAGCACCGCGCTCAACACCGCGGACTGCGTGGAGCTCCAAGGACCCCTGGACGAAGCGCTGTTCGAGCAGGCGTTGCGGCGCACCACCGCCGAGGCCCAGACCCTGTCCCTGCGCGTCGCCGACGACGGAGGCACCCCCGTCCAGTTGGTCGTGCCGGACCCCGAGTGGCGGTTGCACCGGCTCGATGTGCGCGACGCCGACCGCCCGTTGGAGGCGGCCGAGGCGTGGATGCGGGCCGACCTGGCCCGACCGGTCGACCTCACCGGCGGAACGGACCTGGTGACGCAGGCGCTCATCCGGGTCGCCGACGACCGCCACTGGTGGTACCAGCGCGTCCACCACTTCGCCGTCGACGCCTACGCGCTCCAACTGCTGGGGCGTAGGACGGCCGAGGTCTACACCGCGCTCGCCGCCGGTCGGCAGCCCGCCGAGAGCTCGTTCGCGGCGCTGAGCGACCTGACCGCCGAGGAGACGGCGTACCTGGGCGGTGAACAGTGCACGGCCGACTGGGAGTTCTGGCGCGACCGCATGGCGGACCGCCCCGAGCCGGCCACCCTGGCCCCCGCGCTCGCTCCGGCTCGGCACCGGTTGGACACCCCCGGGGCGGACGGGGAGGACTCCCCCGATCCGGGTCGCCCCGAGGGCGCCGCCCGGCGCGGTGCCCCGGCGGACGGTCAGCCACCGCGCGGGACTCGACCCCACGGCGCCGAAACGACCGAACCAGCCGGGACGACCGAACCAGCCGGAACCACCGCGTCGGCCGCTGCGGTCCCGCCCGTTCGGGGCCCGCGGCACCACGCCCCCCGGCGTAGATCCCTCACCCTGCCCGCCGGCACGCTGGCGCGGCTGGAGGAGGCGTCCCGCGCCGCGAAGGCGACCTGGGCGGAGCTGCTCATCGCGGCCACCGCCGGCTATGTGCACCGGATCACCGGCAGCCAGGACGTGGTGCTCGGGCTGCCGCTGTCCAACCGGCGCGGCCCGGCGGCCCTGCGCACGCCGGCGATGACGGTGAACGTGCTCCCGCTGCGCCTCGCCGTGCGGCCCCAGGACACCGCGGCGGAACTGCTGCGCCGGGTGGTGCTGGAGGTGCGCGCGGTCCGCCGCCACCAGCGCTACCCGCAGGCCGACCTCCGGCGCGACCTCGGTCTCACCGCCGCGGACCAGATGCTGACCGGGCCCATGGTCAACATCAAGCCCTTCGAGGGCGACCTGGACTTCGGCGGACTGACCGGCACGGTGCGCAACCTCGCCGCCGGACCGGTCGAGGACCTGTCCGTCACCGTCTCGCCCACCGGGGACGGCGGCCTGCGGCTGGGCCTGGACGCCAACCCGGCCCGCTACGACGACGCCGCGCTCGCCGCCCACGAACACGGGCTGCTGGCCTACCTCGACGGTCTGTCCGCGCTGCTGCGCGACGCGCCGCACCGGCCGGTGGGCGGGGTGGACCTGCTCGACCCGCCCGCCGTTCACCAGGCCACCGCCGGACGGAGCGAGCCCCCGGCCGGACGGACGCTGCCCGAGCTGCTGGCGGAGCAGGCCGCCCGCACTCCCGAGGCGACAGCCGTCCACAGCGGCGCCGCCCGACTCACCTTCGCCGAGCTGGACGCGGCCGCCAACCGGCTCGCGCACCACCTGAGGGGGCTCGGCGTGCGCGCCGAGACGCCCGTCGCGCTGGCCCTGCCGCGCGGCGCGGACACGGTGGTGGCGCTGTTCGGCGTGTTGGGGGCGGGCGGTGTCTGCCAGCCCCTGGACCTGGGACACCCCACCGCCCGCACGGAGGCCGTGCTGGCCGATGCCCGGCCCGGCTGCGTGGTCGGCACCACCGAGGCCCTGGCCGGGCTGCCGCCGCACTCCCTGCCCACCGTCGCCCTGGACGCCCCGGGCACCCGGGCCGCCCTCGCCGACCACCCGGCCACCCCACCGCATCCGGCACCCGCCCCGGAGCAGGCCGCCTACATCATCCACACCTCCGGTTCCACCGGCCGCCCCAAGGGCGTCGTCGTCAGCCACGCCTCCCTGGCCAATCTGCACGCGGGGCACGGCACCGACCACATCGCGCCCGCGCTCGCCCGCACCGGTCGGCACCGGCTACGGATCGCCCATACCGCCTCCTTCGCCTTCGACGCCTCCTGGGACCCGCTGCTGTGGATGGTCCACGGGCACGAGCTGCACCTGCTCGACGACGCGGCCTACCGCGACCCCGCCGCGCTCGCCCGATACGTCGACGAGCAGCGCGTGGACTACCTGGACACCACCCCCTCCTACACCGAGGCGCTCCTCGCCGAGGGCCTGCTGGACGACGACCGCCACCGCCCCGCCGTGCTGGTCGTCGGCGGTGAGGCCGTGCCCGCGCCGCTGTGGGAACGGCTGGCCGGGACGCCCGGACTCCACCCCGTCAACCTGTACGGCCCCACCGAGACCACCGTGGACGCCTACTACTGGCTGCCGGCCGCGGTGCCCGGCACGGAACCGGACGCCGCGCGCGACGGTCGCGCGGCCACCCCCGACCCCGCTGACACCGCTGACACCGACCCGACGGGCGCCGCCGAAGCGGATCCCCAGGCGCCGGACCGGGTGACCGGGCGGCCCGTGCGCGGCTCGCGCGCGTATGTGCTCGACTCCTCCCTCCGTCCCACGCTCCCCGGGTTCGTCGGAGAGCTGTATGTGGCCGGGGCCTGCCTGGCCCGCGGCTATCTCAACCGCGCGGGGCAGACCGCCGAACGGTTCACCGCCGACCCGTTCGGCGCCCTGCACGGTGATCCCGGCGGCCGGATGTACCGCACCGGCGACCTGGTCCGACGGCGCGTCGACGGCACCCTGGAGTTCCTCGGCCGCGCCGACGACCAGGTCAAGATCCGTGGCTTCCGGATCGAACTCGGCGAGATCCAGGCCCGGCTGGCCGCCCATCCGGCCGTGGCCCAGGCCGCCGTGATCGCCCGTGACACCCCGCACGGCAAGCGGCTGCTCGCCTATGCGGTGCCCGCCCTCGCCCCCACCACGGAAACCGGGACAGCCACCGCGGACACCGGCACACCCACCGCGGACACCGCGCCCGTCTCGGACACCGAAGCGCCCGCCTCGGAGGCCGGCGCCCTCGGCCACACCCCGGACACCCGTGTCCCTCTCACGGGCACCGACGGCCTCGCCCTCGCCGCGGACACCGGCGCGTCGGCCGGCACCGCCGGGCAGGCCCTCGCCGGGCGGCCTCCCGCCGGGCAGACCGCCGGGAGCGCCCGCCCGGCCGTCACCCCTGCGGCGCTGCGCGCCCATCTCGCCGAGACGCTGCCGGCGCACATGGTGCCGGCCACCGTCACACTGCTCAACGCGCTGCCCCGCACCGCCAACGACAAGCTCGACGTCCGCGCGCTGCCGGACCCGGCCTCGGACTCCCCCGCCGGGAGCGGGGCGACGGGCGCCGCCGGCGACGCGGCCGCCGCGCCGCGCTCCCCGCACGTGGACATCCTCCGCGGGCTGTTCGCCGACATCCTGGACCTGGAGCAGGCCCCCTCGGCCGACGCCGGCTTCTTCGACCTCGGCGGCCACTCGCTGCTCGCCGGACGGCTGGCCGCCCGCGTTCGGGAGTCCTTCGACGCCCCGATCGGTATCGCCGACGTCTTCCGGCACGCCACTCCGAACGCGCTCGCGGCCCTGCTGCGCGACCGCGCCCGCGGCCGCGCCGGGGCCGGCGCCGACGCGGCCGGCTCGACCCACACCGCGGACGGCGGCGAAGCCCCCGTGCTCGTGCCCGTCCCCCGCACCGAACGACTCCCCCTCTCCCCCGCCCAGAAGCGGCTCTGGTTCCTGCACCGACTCGAGGGCCCCAGCCCCACCTACAACATCCCCCTCGTCCTCTCCCTCACCGGGCCCCTCGACCGTGACGCGCTGCGGCTCGCCCTGCACCGCCTCACGGAGCGTCACGAGACACTACGAACCGTATACCCGACCACTGACAACGCCGACGGAAACGAGCCCTACCAGCGGATCCTCCCCTCGGAGCGGGCCCGACCGACGCTCCACGACGCCCCGCCCGGAGCCACCCTCGCCGACGCCGTGCGGCACTGCTTCGACCTGGCCGCCGAACCCCCGCTGCGCGCCACGCTGTTCCGCGACTCCGCCGAGCGGCACACGCTGCTCCTGCTGCTGCACCACATCGCCGGCGACGGAGCCTCCACCACCCCGCTCGCCCGCGACCTGGCCGCCTTCTACAGCGCGCGTGACCTCGCGCCGCTCGCCGTTCAGTACGTCGACCACACCGCGTGGCAGGAACGTCTCCTCGGCCCAGCGGACGCGCCCACTCCGCTGGCCGAGGCGCAGTCGGCACACTGGAAGCAGGCCCTGGCCGGCCTGCCCGACCAGTTGGACCTGCCGACCGACCGGCCCCGCCCGGCCGTCGCCTCGTACGCCGGCGACACCGTGCCGTTCCACCTGGACGCGGCGACGACCGCGGCGCTGGGGCGGCTCGCGCGCGCCACGGGCACCAGCGTCTTCATGGCGGTGCAGGCCGGCCTCGCCACGCTGCTCACCCGGCACGGCTGCGGCACCGACATCCCGATCGGCACCCCGGTCGCGGGCCGCGCCGACGACGCCACCGCCGACCTCGTCGGCTTCTTCACCAACACGCTCGTGCTGCGCACCGACACCTCCGGCGCCCCCACGTTCCGCGATCTGCTCGGCCGGGTGCGCGCCGCCACCCTGGCCGCGTACGAGAACGACGCGCTGCCCTTCGACCGGCTGGTGGAGGAGCTCAACCCGCCGCGCTCGCTGGGCCGTCACCCGCTGTTCCAGGTGATGCTCGCCTGGCAGTCGCTGCCGGACGCGGAGTTCACGATGGGTCCGGCGGACGGTCCCCCGCTGACGGCGCGTATGGCGGCCGTCCCGTCCGGCACGGCGAAGTTCGACCTCACCCTCAACGCCGGGGAGCGGTCGGACGGAACCATCGCCGGCTTCCTGGAGTTCCGTACCGACCTGTTCGAGCGCGCCACCGCCCAGGGCCTCGCCGACCGGCTGACCCGGCTGCTCACCGCCGCCGCGGCCGCCCCCGACACCTCGATCGGGCGGCTGCCGCTGCTCGGCGCGGAGGAGCGGCGGAACGTCCTGGTCACCGCCAACACGCCCCGTCCTACGGACCCTTCCGCGCCCGCCACGGACACGGCCACGACCGACACCGCCGCCCGCGCGAGCGCGGACTCCGAGCCGGACTCCGCCCCGGACGCCCCGCCTTCGGCCCCGCCCACCACGCTCGCCGCGCGGTACGCCGAAGCCGCCCGTCTCCACCCCGAGCGCACCGCCGTGACCTGCGGCGAGGAGGCGATGAGTTACGCGGAACTGTCCGCGCGGGCGCACCGTCTGGCCAGGCTGCTGGCCGCCCGCGGCATCGGCCCCGGATCCATCGTGGCGCTCGCGCTGCCCCGGTCACCGGACCTCGTCACGGGGCTGCTCGCGGTCTCCCTCTCCGGCGCCGCCTATCTGCCGCTGGACCCGGACTACCCGTCCGACCGGCTGGCGTACATGCTCGACGACGCCGCCCCGGCCGCCGTCGTCACCGACACCGCGACCGCGCCCCGGCTGCCCGCCGCCGCCCATGCGCTGCCCCTGGTCACCGTGGACGCCACGGATGTCTCGGGGTTCGCCGACGGGCCGCTGACCCAGGACGAGCGCACCCGCCCGCTGCTCCCGCGGGACGCCGCGTACGTCATCTACACCTCGGGCTCCACCGGCCGGCCCAAGGGCGTCGTCGTCACCCACCACAACGTGACCCGGCTGCTGTCCGCCACCGACCACTGGTTCGGCTTCGGCCCCGACGACGTGTGGACGCTGTTCCACTCCTACGCCTTCGACTTCTCGGTGTGGGAGCTGTGGGGCGCGCTGCTGTACGGCGGCCGGGTCGTCGTCGTGCCGCACCTGGTCAGCCGCGACCCGGCCGCGTTCCTGGAGCTGCTGGCGGCCGAACGGGTCACCGTGCTCAACCAGACACCGTCCGCGTTCTACCAGCTCGGTGCCGCCGACCGGGAGCGCCCGGGCAGCGGGCTCGCGCTGCGCTACGTCGTCTTCGGCGGCGAGGCGCTGGAGCTGGGCCGACTCGCCGACTGGTACGAGCGGCACCGGGACGACGCGCCGACGCTGGTGAACATGTACGGCATCACGGAGACCACCGTGCATGTGTCGTACATCGCCCTGGACGAGGCCACGGCCGCCGCCGCGTCCTCCAGCACCATCGGCGTGACCATCCCGGACCTGCGGGTCTACGTCCTGGACGACCACCTGGAGCCGGTGCCGCCGGGGGTGACCGGTGAGATGTACGTGGCCGGCGAGGGCCTGGCGCGCGGCTATCTGGGGCGGCACGCGCTCACCGCGGAGCGCTTCGTCGCCGATCCCTTCGCGCACCTCTTCGGCGAGCGCGGGGCGCGGATGTACCGCTCCGGGGACCTCGCCAGGCGGCGCGCCGACGGCACCCTGGAGTACTTCGGCCGTGCCGACCACCAGGTCAAGATCCGCGGCTTCCGGATCGAGCTGGGCGAGATCGAGGCGGTGCTGGCCGAGCACCCGGACGTGGCGGACGCCGCCGTCGTCGTCCGCGAGGACACCCCCGGCGACAAGCGGCTGGTCGGCTACGCGGTGCCGGCGCGCGAGACCACACCGGCGGCGCTGCGCGAGCACGCGGCCGCCGAACTGCCCGTGCACATGGTGCCGTCGGCCGTCGTCCTGCTGGACCGGCTGCCGCTGACCGCCAACGGCAAGCTGGACCGCGCGGCGCTGCCCGCGCCCGACTTCGGCGCCGCCGTCACCGCCGGTGGCCGCCCTCCGCGCGGTCCGCGCGAGGAGCAGCTGTGCGCGATCTTCGCCGATGTGCTGGGCGTGCCCCGGGTCGGGGTGACGGACAACTTCTTCGACCTGGGCGGGCACTCGCTGCTGGCGGTGCGGCTCGCCGCGCGGGCGCGCGCCGCCCTCGGGGCGGAGATCTCCATCTCCACCGTCTTCCAGGCCCCGACCGTCGCCGCGCTGGCCGAGGCGGTCGACGCGGAGCTCAACGGCGAGCGGGCGACCGATCCGCTCGACGTGCTGCTGCCGCTGCGGCCGGCCCGCGCGGGCGACCGGGCCCCGCTGTACTGCGTCCACCCGGCGGGCGGACTGAGCTGGTGCTACGCCGGACTGATCCGCCATCTGCCGGCCGATGTGCCGATCTACGGGCTCCAGGCGCAGGGCGTGGGCCCGGCCACCGCGGACAAGCCGCTGCCGGGCACCCTGGAGGAGCTGGCCGGGCACTACGTCGACCGGATACGCGAGGTGCAGCCGACCGGACCGTACCGGCTGCTGGGCTGGTCCACGGGCGGCATCATCGCGCAGGCCATGGCCACCCGGCTGCGTGACCTGGGCGCGGAGGTCGAGCTCCTCGCCATCCTCGACGCCTACCCCGCCGAGGGCTTCCGCGAGCTGCCGGTGCCCGACCGCGCGGAGGCGATGGAATCCCTGCTGGCCATGGGCGGCTACGGGCTCGAGAGCCTGGAGGGCAAGCCCCTGGAGACCGAGCACGTGGTGGAGGTGCTGCGCCGCGAGGGCTCCCCGCTGGCCAGCCTGGACGCGGCCACCATCGAGGCGCTCGGCCAGATCTACCTCAACACCAACCACCTGGTGCGGGGCTTCGACCACCGCGTCTTCGACGGGGACGTGCTCTTCTTCCGGGCCACCGTCGACACCATCGACGACACCCTCACCCCCGAGACGTGGACCCCCTATGTCTCCGGCCGGATCCGGAACACGAACGTGGCCTGCTCGCACAAGGACATGACGCTGCCCGAGCCGATCGCGCACATCGCCGCCGTGATCGCCGACCACCTGACCGGACTGGAGCGGGACCGATGAGACTCGCGGGACCGATGAGGCCGCGCACCGTCGTCATCCTCGTCTACACGGCCGCGATGTGCATGAACGGCCTGGACTCGACGATCGTCAATCCGGCGCTGTTCACCATCGCCGGCGACCTGGACCAGCCGGTCTCGGCCGCCAACACGGTCGAGACGGCGTTCCTTGTCGCCCTCGCCGTGGCGCTGCCGGTCGCCGGATGGCTCGGCGACCGGTACGGCACCAAACGGGTCTTCCTCGGCGCGCTGGCGGCCTTCACCGCGGCCTCCGCGGCCTGCGGGCTGGCCCAGGACCTGACCACCCTGGTGGTGGCGCGCGCCGTGCAGGGGCTGGCGGGCGGGCTGCTCACCCCGGTGGGCATGACGCTGCTGTTCCGGGCCGTGCCGCCGCACGAGCGGATCTCGCTGTCCAAGGTGCTGATCGTGCCGACGGCGCTGATGCCGGCGCTCGGCCCGCCGCTCGGCGGCTTCCTCACCGAACACCTCTCCTGGCACTGGCTGTTCTTCGTCAACGTGCCGATCGGACTGGCCGCGGTGGTGCTGGGCACGGTGGGGCTGCGCGAGCACGTGGAGGGGACCGCCGGCCCGTTCGACCGGACCGGCTTCTGGCTGGCCACCCCGGCGCTCGGGCTGCTCACCTACGCCCTCGGGTTCGGCCCGTCGCGAGGCTGGACGCAACCGGGCGTGGCGATCTGCGCCCTCCTCGGCGTCGCGCTGCTGAGCGCTGCCGCCGTCCACCAGTGGCGGACGCCGGATCCGTTGCTGCGGGTACGGCTGCTGGCGGACCGGGTGTTCGGCGCGGCGACGGCGCTGGCGCTGCTCACCTCGGCCGGGCTGATGGGTGTGCTCTTCGTCTTCCCGCTGCTGTACCAGGCGGCGCTGGGGGCGTCGGCGCTCGACGCCGGACTGAGCGTCTTCCCGGAGGCCGTCGGGCTGATGCTGGCCTCCCAGGTGGTGGACCGGCTGCTGCCCCGGCTGGGCCCGCGCCGGCTGGCCGTGCCCGCCCTGCTGCTGGCGGCCGGCGTCTTCGCCGCGCTGGCCGCCCCCGG
The DNA here is from genome assembly GCF_007595705.1 of Streptomyces sp. SAJ15. Classification (GTDB taxonomy): domain Bacteria; phylum Actinomycetota; class Actinomycetes; order Streptomycetales; family Streptomycetaceae; genus Streptomyces. Next base: position 36,277 of record NZ_NISY01000012.1, read on the forward strand.
CGTGGCGGAGAACGCGTGGGCGGTGCGGGCGTTGATGTTCGCCGTGGGCCTGGTGCTGGGCACGGCGGTGCTCACGGTGCAGATCGCCGGATTCGCCGACGTCTCACCGGCCGACACCGGTCAGGCGATGGGCCTGTTCACCATCGTCCGCACGCTGGGCGGGGCGTTCGGCATCGCCGCCTGCGCCGCCGTGATCGGCGGACACGGGGACGGCGCCGTCGACCCGGGCCCCTTCCGTACGGCGATCTGGGTCACCGCCGGCCTGGTCGCGCTGGGCGCGCTCGCGGCGCTGCGGCTGCCCTTCGCCGCGCCGGAGCCGCCGCCCTTCGAGGATGGGGGCGAGGGCGCGGACGAGGGCGCGAGCGTGGTGGAGGCCGAGAGGCCCGACCGTCCGGGGAACGGCGGTGGGCCGCCTGGGCACACGTCGGTGCCGTCCGCCTGACGGTGGTCCGCCCGCCGTGGCGGGGCCGCTGCTACGGGCGGCCCAACAGCCCGGCCAGTCCGCTGGCGAGGCCGCCGCGCCAGCACGCGTAGTCGTGCCCACCGTTGAACTCCTCGTAGGTCAGGTCGTATCCGCGCTCGCGCAGGACGTCACGCAGTCGGCGGTTCTGCGCGAGCAGCATCCACTCCTGGAGCCCCACCTCCAGGTGGAAGCGGACCGGCAGCCGCTCGCAGGCCGCGTAGCGGCCGGTCAGCCACTCCCCGCCGGACTCGGACGCCTCGTCGTCCGGCCACCAGAAGGAGCCGGACTGCGCGAGCACGTTGCCGAACCGTTCGGGCCTGCGGTACGCGGCGAACGCGGCGGTGAGTCCGCCGGCGCTCTGGCCGGCGATCACCGTGCGCTCCGGGTCCTCGTCCGCGGCGTGCCGCCGGGCCGCCCAGGGCAGCAGGCGGTCGGCGAGCCAGTCGACGAACGCGTCGGAGCAGGAGAGGTCCTCGTGGCGACGGCCCATGGAATCCACCAGAAGGGTGACGGTGGGGGGAATACGGCCGTCGGCGAGGAGGTTGTCGAGGGTGTCGCCCACGCCGAGTACCGGCCCCCACATCTCGCCGTCCAGCAGCACCACCACCGGGTAGGGTCCGCCGTCCGCCCGGTGGCCGGCGGGCAGATGGACGGTGATCCGCCGCCCGTCCAACTCCTCGTCCCTGTGGGTGCCGCGGGCCGGGTCGGCGCGGCGTGCCGTCCAGGGCTGTGGGGGCGCCTCGTCCAGCGCCATCACGGACGCGGGGTGGCGCCCGTCGCGCGCCGGAAGCGGCGGGTCGGAGTTGAGGGGATCGGGCAGGGCCAGGTCCAGGACGCGTCGCCAGGACGCCCGGTCGGCGCGGAGCGCCTCCTCACGCGGACCGTGGGAGACGTAGAACTGGTAGGAGGCGCGGTGGTCGGCGCGCAGCCGGTGGCCGATCGCCCAGACGCCGGTGCCGGGCAGCCGCGTCATCAGGTGGGGCACCAGGTCGCCCGCGTGCCGGTCCTTGTCCGTGACGGTGTGCAGCAGCGCCAGCACATCGCCGGCCGGGCGGTCCGGGTCGTCCCGCCAGAGGAACGTGACCAGCCGGTGGGCCGGATCGCCGTCGGGGTCGGGTTCCACGAGCGGGGTTCCGGTGGTCTCGACGTGCCGCCAGAACTCCTCCTCCGCACGGGGTGTTCCGGTGCGTACGGCGTCGGTCAGGGCGCGCAGCGCGGGGCTCAACACAGGGCTCGGCACGAAGTCTCCTTCACAGGGGGTGCGGGTACGGGAAGGGAGAGGGGAGTGAGGTACGGGAGTCGGTCGCGAGGAGAAGCATCAGGCGCGGTCGGAGCGACAGGCACGGTGGAAAGGTCAGACCGGGCAGGAGCGTCAGACCGAGCAGGAGCAATCAGAGGCGGGTAGGAGGGTCAGACACGGCTGGGAGGGTCAGACGCGGATGGCGGCGGAGCGGCCGAGGAGCACCCACAGCAGGAACGGTCCGCCCAGTACGGTCGTGACCACGCCCACCGGGATCTCCACCCCGTCGAACGCGATCCGGCCGAGGGTGTCGGCGAGCACCACGAGCGTGGCGCCGACCAGCATCGAGCCGAGGACCGGCACCCGCAGCGGACCGGCCAACCGCGAGGCGATCACGGGCGAGGCCAGGGCGACGAACCCGACCGGACCGCAGACGCCGACGGCCAGGCCGGCGAGCGCGACGGCCAGGGCGAGACAGATGGTGCGGGTGCGGCCGGGGTTGACGCCGAGGGAGGCGGAGGTGGCGTCGTCGAACCGCAGCACGCCCAGGTTGCGCGCGACCGCCAGGGTGAGCGGCACGAGCACGGCGAGCCCGATGAGGACGGGCCCGGCGACGCCGTAGCCGCGGCCGTTGAGGCTGCCCGAGGTCCATACGTACAGGGAGCTGGCCGAGTTGAGGGAGCGGCGGGAGAGAACGACCTGGGTGGCGGCCGAGGCGAGCGCCGACATCGCCATGCCGACCACGAGCACCCGGTAGCCGCGCTGGCCGAGGCCGCCGGAGACGGTGGTGACCACGAGCACGGCCGCCAGCGCGCCCAGCGGACCCGCCCACCAGGCGCCGAAGGTCCCGCTCGCGCTGAGCGAGACCGACAGCAGGACGGCCGCCGTGGCGCCGTCGTTGACGCCCAGCAGTTCCGGGGTGGCGAGCCGGTTGCGGGCCAGGGTCTGGGTGAGGCAGCCCGCGAGCCCCAGGGCGGCTCCGGCCGCCAGCCCCGCCACGATCCGCCCCAGCCGGAACTCCTGGACCAGCAGCACGTCGAAGTGGTCCCCGTAGCCGAAGACGGCCCGGAACGTGCGGCTCACGCTCATGTCGCTCTGGCCGGCGTAGGCGGAGAGCACCACGGTCGCGGTGAGCAGCGCGGCCAGCATCAGCACGGCGACGGCGGCCCGGCGCGGCACCAGGAGCGACAGCGGGCCGCGCCGCAGCAGCAGGCTGTCCGGCGGCCGAACGGCATAGGGCGTCTCCCGAGCGGGCACGGCATCGCCGGACGCCTGAACAGCGCGCCCCCCGACCCCGGACACCCCGACCCCGGACGCCCCCACCCCGGACGCCTTCACGCCGGGTGCTTCCACGGCCGCCGCCGTGGCGGCCGGTCGCCCCCCGCGCGCCGGGAGGGACCGCCCCGGCTGGAACCGCGCCGGGAGGCACCGCCCCGCGAGGCGCCGGAGCGCCGTGGGACGACCGCCGCCCGCGGGGCCGTCCTCCGCCGCCGGCTCGGTCAGCCCCAGGGCGGCGAACTGGCGGGAGCGGACGATGCCGATGAGGACGGGGGCGCCGATGAGGGCGACGATGACGGAGACGGGGGCCTCGAACGGCCGGGAGACGACGCGAGCGAGGATGTCCGCGGTGGTCAGCACGCCGGCGCCGATCAGCCCGGAGAGCAGGAGGCGGGCGCTCAGCCGGGGGCCGGCGACCGCGCGGCCGAGGAATCCGGCGAGCAGCCCGAGGAAGGAGATGGGCCCGGCCAGCGCCACGGCGGCGGCGGTGAGCAGGGTGACGCCGACGGCCACCACCGTCCGGATGACCGGCGGCCGGTGCCCCAGCCCGCGGGCGAGGTCGTCGCCGAGGGCGAGCGCGGAGAGCGGGCGCGCCACCAGCAGGGCGACCAGGAACCCGGCGACGAGCACCGGGGCGAGCCGCTTCAGCTCGCCGAACCCCTCGACGCCGGCGAGCGAGCCGAGCACCCAGAAGCGGAACCTGTCATAGGTCTCCGCGGAGTTGACCACGATCACGCTGGTGAGGCCGCCGAAGGTGGCGCCGAGGGCGGAGCCGGCGAGCACCAGCCGCATCGGCGAGCCGCCACCGCGGCCGGCGATGAGCAGCACCAGCCCGCTGGCGACGACGGCGCCGCCGAACGCGCAGACCAGATAGGCGTATCCGGTCTCGGCGCCGAGGAAGGCGATGCCCGCCACCACGCCGAGCGAGGCGCCCGCGTTGACGCCGAGCAACCCGGTCTCGGCGAGCGGGTTGCGGGTGACGGCCTGGAGCAGACAGCCCGCGACGCCGAGCGCGGCGCCGACCAGCAGCGCGGTCAGGGTGCGGGGCAGCCGCAGATCGCCGACGACCAGGTCGAGTCGGGCGTCGGCGCGAGCGCCGCCGCGGTCCAACAGGTAGTCCATCACCTGCCCGGGGCCGACCTCGCCGGCCCCGATGGAGAGCGACAGCGCGGCGAGAACCAGGACGGTCGCGGTGAGCGCGAGGGTGGCGACCCGTACGGTGCGGGCCCCGGCGCCCCCGCGCGGGCCTTCGTCCGGTCCCTCGACCGGTCCCTCGACCGGGCCTTCGTCCGCGATCTCCGGGGCGGCGGTTCGCCCTGGGACGGGGACGTCCAAGGCGGCACTGGCCGCCGGGGCGGCGCGGTCATCCCGGTGCCCGTCCTGAGTCTTCGGGCCCACTCGCGGCAAGGTCATAAGGTAAGGCTAGCCTAACCATCAGTCCAGCTCACCACATGTACACCCCGCGACCCCCTCTCGATCTCCACCGACGCACCGTCAAATCTTGAACCACTCACCGGAATTCACGAAGCAAGGCGCGCCCCGTAGCGACACTGTGCAATCCAAGGCTGTTAAGTTAGCCTTACCTAACTATCACGGGGAGGTTTCTCATGCCGGGGCATATACCGGACGAGCAAGGGGAGTTCGCGGGCCGGATCGCCCTCGTCACCGGTGCCGGCCAGGGCATCGGCGAGGCCGTGGCCCATGCGCTCGCCACCCTGGGCGCGCGCGTCGCCGCCACCGACCGGTCCCCGGACGGGGTCGCCGCGCTGGCCGAATCCTGGGCGAAGGAACGCGCGGCGAGCGGCGCGTCCGGCACCATCACCGCCTACGAGCTCGACGTCGCCGACGGGGCGGCCGTCGAGGCCACCGTCGAGACCGTCGAACGCGAACTGGGCCCCGTGGACACCCTGGTGAACGTCGCCGGAATCCTCCGCACCGCCGAGGCCGTCGAACTCACCGACCAGGACTGGGCGGACACCTTCGCGGTCAACACCACCGGGGTCTTCCACACCTCCCGCGCGGTCGCCGCCAGGATGGCGGCCCGGCGCTCCGGGTGCATCGTCACCGTCGGCTCCAACGCGGCCGGCGTCCCCCGCACCGGCATGGCCGCATACGCCGCGTCCAAGGCGGCCGCCACCATGTTCACCAAGTGCCTCGGCCTGGAACTCGCGCGTAGCGGGGTGCGGTGCAACGTGGTCGCCCCCGGCTCGACCGACACCCCGATGCAGCGTCAGCTGTGGACCGGTCCGCAGTCGTCGCGCCGGGTCGTCGACGGCGACCCGGCGAGCTACCGCACCGGCATCCCGCTGGGACGGCTGGCGCAACCGCAGGACATCGCGGACGCCGTCGTCTTCCTCGCCTCCGACCGGGCCCGGCACATCACCATGCAGGACCTGTACGTCGACGGCGGCGCCACCCTGCGCTGACGGCACCGCCCCGGGCCGCACGGCCCGCGCATGGCCCCCGTGCGGCCCCGTACGGCCCTCGCACGGCCCCGTAGAGCGACCCGCACCACGACCGCGCGGCGGAGCGGGGAACGGCACACCACGCACCGGCTCGAGCTCGCTCCCCGTCTCCCCCGCCCGCACCCGCCTCCCTCCGTCCCTTCCACCCCCGCCGACGCTTCCCGCGTACGCAACCGAGAATTGGAGCCCCCGTGTCGACGGCACCCGATGTCGCCACGCACGTCCCGACGGCCCACCCGGCACACCCCGCCGTGGGCGCGGCCACCGGCCTGCTCGACGCCTACACTCCGGGCGCGCGTTTCCTCGCCACCCCCACCAGGACCCTCCTCGCCCACGGCGTCCACACCGACGTCCCGCACGACGAGAGACCGTTGCCGCGGCGCGTCGCCGCGGCGCTCCAGGCCGCCGGCGCCGCGGGGCTGCCGGCGCCGGTCGTCATCGGCGCGGTGCCCTTCGACCAGAGCGCGCCGGCCGCGCTCGCCGTCCCCGCCACGCTCAGCAGCGCTCCGCCGCTCACCGCCGACCCGCTGATCGCGTTGCCCGCCACCACGGCTCCCGCGGCCGACTGGGAGATCCGTCCGGTACCGGCCCCCGAGGAGTACGGGGCGGGGGTCGCCGCGGCGGTGCGACGGATGCGCGACGGGGAGTTCCGCAAGGTGGTGCTCGCCCGGACCCTCGAACTGCGCGCCCGCGGCCCGCGCGGCCCGCTGGACGCCCCCGGCGGCCCGCTCGACGCCCCGCGCGGCCCGCTGGACGTCTCGCGCGGCTCCGTGGACGTGCCCGCGATGGTGCAGCGGCTGGCCCGCCGCGACCCCTCGGGTCACACCTTCGCGCTGCCCGTCGGCGCCGGGCGGACCCTGCTGGGGGCCAGTCCCGAACTGCTGGTCGCCCGGCGTGGCGACCGCGTGATCGCCAACCCGCTGGCCGGGTCCGCGCCGCGCAGCGCCGACCTCGCCGAGGACGTGCGGCGCGCCGCCGCGCTCCTGGAGTCGGCGAAGGACCTGCACGAGCACGCGGTCGTGGTGGACGCCGTCCGCGCGGCCCTCGCCCCGCACTGCGCGGCGCTGGACGTGCCCGCGCGGCCCACCCTGGTGCGCACCGCCACGATGTGGCACCTGTCCACCACCGTGACCGGAACCCTGGCCGCCCCGCGGGCCTCCGCCCTGGAGTTGGCCTGCGCGCTGCACCCCACCCCCGCCGTGTGCGGCACTCCGACGGCGACCGCGCGGGAGGTGATCCGCGAGACCGAACCGTTCGACCGGGGCTTCTTCACCGGGATGGTCGGCTGGGGCGACGCCTCCGGGGACGGCGAGTGGGTCGTCACGATCCGCTGCGCCGAGGCGGACCCCGAGAAGGGCGTGATGCGGCTGTACGCGGGCGCCGGGGTGGTGGCCGCCTCGCGGCCGGAGGACGAGACGGCCGAGACCGGCGCCAAGTTCCGTACCTTCCTGGACGCCGTGGGGGCGGAGGCGCGGGCCGTGACCGCGGCGGAGACCGGCGTTCCGGCCGGCGCCACGGGGGTGGTCCGATGAGCTACCAGACCCCGACCTGGCCGGCCGAGTTCGCCGAGCGCTACCGCGCGGCCGGCTGGTGGCGCGGTGAGACGTTCGGACAGCTGCTGCGCGACCGCGCGGAGGCCCATCCGGACCGGATCGCGATCGTCGACCCCCCGCGCGAGCTCCGCTGGACCTACGGTGAGTTGGACCTCCGCGCGGACCGCCTCGCGGCCGGGTTCGCGGCCCGCGGCATCGCCCCCGGCGACAAGGTCGTGGTGCAGCTGCCGAACGTGGCCGAGTTCTTCGAGGTCGTCTTCGCCCTGTTCCGGATCGGCGCACTGCCGGTCTTCGCGCTCCCCGCGCACCGCGAGACGGAGATCGGCTACTTCTGCTCGTTCACCGAGGCGGCCGCGTACGTCGTCTGGGCCGAGGACGGCGACCGCCCGGGCGGCCGGTACGACTCGTTCGACTACCGGGGGCTGGCCGCGACGGTGCGGGACCGGGTGCCCACCCTGCGGCATGTCTTCGTCGCGGGCGACGGCGACCCGGGCCCGTTCGAACCGCTGGCCGACGTGGCCACCGACCCGGTGCCGACGACCGGTCCGGCCCCCGGCGACCTGGCCTTCCTCCAGCTGTCCGGCGGCAGCACCGGCGTACCCAAGCTCATCCCGCGCACCCACGACGACTACATCTACTCGCTGCGCGGCTCCAACGAGATCTGCGGCGTCGACGAGCACAGCGTCTTCCTGTGTGTGCTCCCGGCCGCGCACAACTTCCCGCTCAGCTCCCCGGGCACGCTGGGGGCCCTGTACGCGGGCGCCCGGGTGGTGCTGTGCCCGCGACCCGACCCGGAGACGGCCTTCCCGCTCATCGAGCGCGAGCGGGTCACCCTCACCGGGCTGGTGCCGCCGCTGGCGCTGCTGTGGACGGAGGCCGGCCGGCAGACCTCGTACGACCTGAGCAGCCTCCAGGTGCTGCTGGTGGGCGGGGCGAAGTTCAGCGAGGAGGCGGCGCGGCGGGTGCGTCCCGCGCTCGGCTGCACCCTCCAGCAGGTCTTCGGGATGGCCGAGGGGCTGGTCAACTACACCCGGCTGGACGACCCGGTGGAGACCATCGTCACCACCCAGGGACGACCGATCTCCCCCGACGACGAGATCAGGATCGTCGACGACGAGGACGTCGAGGTGCCGGACGGCACGCCCGGACACCTGCTCACCCGCGGCCCGTACACCATCCGCGGCTACTGGATGGCCCCCGAGCACAACGCGCGGGCTTTCACCGAGGACGGCTTCTACCGCACCGGCGACATCGTGCGGCGCACCGAGACCGGACACCTGGTGGTCGAGGGGCGGGCCAAGGACCAGATCAACCGCGGCGGCGAGAAGATCGCCGCCGAGGAGGTGGAGAACCACATCCTGGCCCACCCGGCGGTGCACGACGCCAACGTCGTGGCCGTGCCCGACCCGTATCTGGGCGAACGCACCTGCGCCTATGTGATCCTGCGGGCCGACGCGGAGCCGGTGAAGCCGGTCGAGATCAAGAAGTTCGTCCGCCGACGGGGTCTGGCCGCCTACAAGGTGCCCGACCGCGTGGAGTTCGTCGACGCCTTCCCGCAGACCGGGGTGGGGAAGGTGTCCAAGAAGGATCTGCGCGCCGCCGCGCGGACGCCCGATTCCCGGTGAGTCCCGTCACCGTCAACCCACCCGCTGTTCGAACGGAATCCCCCACCATGGCTCTGCCCGCCATCGCCCCCTATCCCATGCCGTCGCCGGCCGAGCTGCCGGAGAACCGCGTCTCCTGGACCGTCGACGCGTCCCGCGCGGTGCTGCTGATCCACGATCTGCAGAACTACTTCCTCTCGGCGTTCACCGCCGACGCCTCGCCCGTCCCCGAACTCCTCGACCACGTCAGCCGCTTGAAGAAGGAGGCGGAGCGGCTGGGTGTGCCGGTCGTCTACACGGCGCAGCCGGGCGGCCAGACTCCGGTCGAGCGGGGGCTCCAGCAGGACTTCTGGGGGCCGGGGCTGCCCGCGGACCCGACGGCCGCGGCGATCGCGGAGCAGGTGGCGCCGGGTCCGGACGACACCGTGCTGACCAAGTGGAAGTACAGCGCCTTCGTCCGCACCGATCTGCTGGAGCAGCTCCACGAGCGGGGCCGCGACCAGCTCGTCATCACCGGCGTCTACGCCCACATCGGCGTGCTGATGACCGCCTGCGACGCCTGGATGCGGGACATCCAGGCGTTCGTGGTCGCCGACGCCGTGGCGGACTTCTCGGCGCGCGACCACCGCATGGCGCTGGAGTGGGCGGCCGGCAGGTGCGCCGTCGTCACGACCACCGACACGGTCTTCAAGGAGGACTGACCCCATGACGCTCACCCTGGAACAACTGCGCGCCGACGTCGCCGACGTGCTGGGCGAGGAGCCCGCCGACATCCCCGACGACGAGAACCTCGTCGACTACGGCCTGGACTCGGTGCGGTTGATGACCCTCGTGGAGCGCTGGCGCCGCGACCACGGCGTCACGGTCGACCTCGCCGACCTGGCGGAGCGGCCGGCGCTGGAGGAGTGGGGTCGGCTGCTGGGGGCCGCTGGATGACCTCGGTCCCCGGGCTGGCCGCCGGGCGGGCCGGGGGCGGCACCGGCTCCCCGGCCGCCGCTCCCGCGCTGCCGCTGACCCTCGCGCAGTCCGCGCTGTGGCGGCGGCCCGGGCCGCCGCCCGGCAGCCCGGCGCGCGCCCTCGCCGACGTCACGGTGATCGACGGCCCGCTGGATCCGCCGCTGTTCGCCGCGGCGCTACGGCAGGCCGTGTCCGAGGCGGACGCGCTGCGGGTGCGGATCGCGCCCGGCGCGGACGGCCTGCGCCAGGCGCCGATGGCGGACTGGCGGCGCGCCGCCCGGGCCGACGGCTCTCCTCCGCCCGGCGACGGTCCGGGAGGCCGCCCCCGGCCCCCGGCCGGAAGCCGGGGCGGCCCGCCGTCCGGAGCGTCCCGGCCGTCCGGCGACCGGGACGGCTGGCGTACTGTCGACCTCCGCGCGGAGCCCGATCCGGAGGCGACCGCCGAGGAGTGGCAGACGGCCTGGCTCACGGAACCGTTCGACGTGACGCGCGGGCCGCTGTTCGGGCACGCGCTGCTGCGCACCGCGGACCGGCGCTGGCACTGGTGCCAGCGCGCCCATCACGCGGTCACCGACGGCATCGGGCGCTCACTCCTGGCGGCCCGCACCGCCGCCGTCTACACCGCGCTGCTACGGGGCCGGCATCCGGGTCCCAGCCCGTTCACCCCGCTGCGGGAGCTGGTCGCGGCGGACATCGCCTACCGGGCCTCGCCGGAGTACACCACCGATCTGGCGTACTGGCGGCGGGCCTTGGAGGGCGTGTCCCGACGCCCGCGCGGCGTTGCGCGACGGCCGCGCGGCGGGCCCGGGCGCCCCGTGACGCTCCGCCGCACCGCCTCCCTGGCAGCGGCGGCCGCGGATCGGCTGCGGCAGACCGCGCGGTCGCTGGGCGTCGGCTGGCCCGATCTGGTGATCGCCGCGGAGGCCCTCTACGCCGCGCGGACGGACGGCGTCGAGGAGGTCGTCCTGGGGCTGTCGCTCCCGGCTCGCATGGAAGACACCCGCCACTTCCCCGGACGCACCGCGCGCGTGCTGCCGCTGCGGCTGTCCGTGACCCCCGCCACCACGCTGGCGCGGCTGGCCCGAGAGGTCGTCCGGCGCGGCTCGGAGGCGCGCCGCCACCAGCTGTGCCACCCCGAGGACATCCGGCGCGCGGTGCGGTGGCCGGACGGCGCCCCGCTGGTCGGCACGGTGGTGCGGGTGCTGCCGTCCGGAGCCGGCCCGTCCTTCGCGGGCGCCTCCGCGCGGGTGCGCAATCTGGCCCGCGGCCCGGTCGCGGACCTGGCCCTGGGGGTCTACGACCACGTCGACGGCGAGCCGCTGCGGATCGAGCTGGACGGCAACGCGGAGCTGCACGGGGAGGAGGCGCTGGAGGCCCGGCTGGCGCGGTTCGCCGCGCTGCTGGAGGCGGTGGCCGCCTGCGATCCGCACGCGCCGCTGGCGGCGCTTCCGATGCTGACGCCCCGTGAGCGGCCGCGGATCCTGCTGGAGTTCAACGACACGGCGCACCCGGTGCCGCCGACGACCGCGGTCGGCCCCACGGAGAGCCTGGCCGTCCGTGTGCCGGAGGCCGTCGCGCTGGTCGACGGCGCCACGACGCTCACCTACCGCGAGCTCCACGCCCGCGCCAACCGACTCGCCCGGCATCTGCGGGGCCAGGGGGTACGCGCCGGCGCCACCGTCGCCGTCGCCCTGCCGCTCTCACCCGTGTGGGTGGTTTCGCTGCTCGCCGTCCTCAAAGCGGGCGCCGCGGTCACGCCGTTCCCCGTGCGGGGCTGCGCGCATGTGCTGACGGACGACGCCCGGCGCGAGGAGGTGCGCGCGCTCGGGCTGCCGTCGACCGATCCCCGGACCGTCGAGCTCTCCGCGTACCCGGCGATCGTGCCGCCGCGCCCGCTCACCCCGCACCATCCGGCGCTGCTGCTGCGCGAGCCGCCCGGGGCTCCGGGCGACGGATCGGATTTGATCATTCCGCATGGCGCGCTCGACCAGCGCATACGGCAGTGGCAGCGGGAGCGGCCGCTGCGCGCGGGAGAACGGGTGGCCCTGGCGGCACCGGCGGCACGCCCCCAGCACCCCGCGGACGAGCCGAACTCCCCTGGCAGGGAAGCTGGTTGGGGCGCCGCCTGCTCCGACCGAGGGCGCGACACCACCGGCGGGCAGGCGCCGGACGACCGGCGCGGCCTCGTCGCCCGCACCTGGGGCGCGGGCGGCCCCACCGGACCGCAAACCTCCGGGCGACTCGAAGAGATCCTTCTCACGCTGAAGGCCCTGCGGGCGGGGGCCTGCCTCGTCCTCGGCGCCCCCGGCGCGACGCTTCCGGAGGCCGACGGACGCGCCCCGCTGGACGGCCCCTGGGGGCCGCCCTGGAACACCCGGCTGTACGTCCTCGACGCCGCCCTCCAGCCGTGCCCGCCGGGCGTGGTGGGGGATGTGTACATCGCGGGAGACCGGCTCGCCTCGGGTTACGCGCACCGCCCCGCGCTCACCGCCCTGCGCTTCGTGGCCGATCCCTACGGCCCGCCCGGCGGTCGGATGCACCGCACCGGCGAACGCGCGCGCTGGACCGGCGACGGCGCTGTCCAGCGCGTTCGCACTGCTGAGCGCCTTGTCGGCGACTCCGGGGAGCACTAAGGTCACAGGGCCTTGGTGCACGGGAAACCGGTGGAGAACCGGTGCGGCCCTCGCCACTGTGATCGGGAAAGTCCGGCTCCATCCCCCCGGGGAAGCCACTGGGACGCCGAGGGAGACCTCGGCGCCTGGGAAGGCGGAGTCCGGACGCCTCACCCGTCAGCCAGGAGACCGGCCAGGGCGCGTTGTCCATCCACGAGGTGCTGGAGAGGTCTCCCGACACATGCACATAGCCGAGGGTTATCTGCCACCAGGGCACGCGGCCGCCTGGGCCGCCGCGTCCGCCCCGTTCGTCATCCACGGCGTGCGCTCCCTGACCCGCGAGGTCAAGGCCCACCCCGAATCCACCCTGCTGCTCGGCGCGTCCGGCGCCTTCACCTTCGTTCTCTCCGCGCTCAAGATCCCCTCGGTGACGGGGAGCTGCTCCCACCCCACCGGTACCGGGCTCGGCGCGATCCTGTTCCGACCACCGGTGATGGCCGTGCTGGGCACCATCACCCTGCTCTTCCAGGCGTTGCTGCTGGCCCACGGCGGGCTGACCACGCTCGGCGCCAACGTCTTCTCCATGGCCGTCGTCGGCCCCTGGGCCGGATACGGCGTGTACTGGCTGCTCCGACGTTTCGAACTGCCGCTGATGGTCTGCGTGTTCTTCGGGGCCTTCATGGCCGACCTGATCACGTACTGCGTCACCACCGTCCAGCTGGCCCTCGCCTTCCCCGACCCGAGCAGCGGAGTCCCCGGCGCGCTGGCCAAGTTCGGCGGCATCTTCGCGGTCACCCAGATCCCGCTCGCGGTCAGCGAGGGGCTGCTCACCGTCCTCGTGATGCGGCTGCTGGTGCAGTCCAGCAAGGGCGAGCTCACCCGGCTCGGCGTGCTGCTCCGGAGCGGCGCCGCGGGCCGGGACGGAGCGGCCGGCAAGGGCGACAAGGGTGACAAGGGCGAGACGAAGGAGGCCATGGCCTGATGAGCCGTAACGCCAGGATCAATGCGCTGCTGCTGCTCGTCGTCGCCGCCCTGGCCGTCCTCCCGGTCGCCCTCGGCATGGGGGACGACAAGGAGGAGCCGTTCACCGGGGCCGACGCCCAGGCGGAGACCGCGATCACCGAGAACAAGCCGGACTACGAGCCGTGGTTCTCCCCGCTGTACGAGCCGCCGTCCGCCGAGATCGAGTCGGCGCTGTTCGCGCTCCAGGCCGCCATCGGCGCCGGCGTCGTGGCCTTCTACTTCGGACTGCGCAAGGGACGCCGGCAGGGCGAGGCCCGCGCGGCCGAGGCCTCCCTCGCCGAGGCCCGCGCGGAGACGGTCACCGCCACCGCCGGGGCCGCGTCGCCCGGAGCGGCCGCGGCCACGGGCGCCGGCGAGGCTGAGGCCACCGTTCCCGGGAGCGCCGAGCCCGGGGCCGGGAGCGCCGAGCCCGCGCCCGGGAGCGCCACGCCCGCGGCCGGCGAGCAGCGCGAAACCGCGCGCCCCTAGCGGCGCCCGATGCTGCCGATCGACGCGGCGGCGCACAGCAGTCGCTGGCGCCGCCGCCATCCCGTGGACAAGGCCGTCCTGGGCATGGGCCTGACCTTCTGCGCGGTGGGCCTGCCGCCGTGGCCCGGCGGCCCGCTGGTGGCCGCGGCCACCCTCGCCCTGCTGCTGGGCCCGGCCGGTGTGGAACCGCGCCGGCTGTGGCGGGCGTTCCGGGTGCCGCTGGGCTTCTGCGTCACCGGCGCACTCCCGCTGCTGTTCGCGGTGGGCGGCGGGGACGGCTGGGTCTCGCTCGCCCCGGACGGGCCGCGGCACGCCGCCGAGCTGCTGCTGCGCACCTCCGCCGCCTCCCTGGGCGTCCTGCTCTTCGCCTTCACCACACCCGTCTCGGACGTCCTGCCGCGGCTGGTGCGGGCGGGGGTGCCCGCGCCCGTGGTCGACGTCGCCCTGGTGATGTACCGCATCACCTTCCTGCTGCTGGACTCCATGCAGCAGGTACGCGAGGCGCAGGCCGCGCGGCTGGGCCACACCACCCGCGCCGCCACCTGGCGGTCGCTGGCCGGCCTGGGGGCGACGGTCTTCGTCCGCGCCTTCGACCGGGCCGGTCGGATGCAGGCGGGCCTCGCGGGCCGCGGCTACGACGGCACCCTGCGCGTCCTGCTGCCCACCGCGCGGGTCTCCGGCCGGTTCCTCGCCGCGACCGCCGCGCTGCTGGCCGGCCTGGTCGCGCTCACGCTCGTACTCGAAAGGTTCGTCGCATGACCGGCACGACCGCTCCCGTGACCCCGAAGCCCGTCGTGGAGCTCGTCCGCGCGGGATACGCCTACGAGGACGGCCCGGCGGTGCTGGAGGACGTCGACTTCACCGTCCCCGAAGGCCGCACCATGGCCCTGCTGGGCCGCAACGGCAGCGGCAAGACCACGCTGATGCGGCTGCTCAGCGGCGGACTCCAGTGCCGCTCCGGGCAACTGCTGCTGGACGGCACCCCGGTGACGTACGACCGCAAGGGGCTGACCCGGCTGCGCACCACCGTGCAGCTGGTGGTGCAGGACCCGGACGACCAGCTGTTCGCCGCCTCGGTGAGCCAGGACGTGTCCTTCGGCCCGATGAACCTGGGGCTGTCGGAGGCCGAGGTCGCCGAGCGGGTCGAGGAGGCCCTGGAGGCGCTGGACATCGCCGCGCTGCGGGACCGGCCCACGCATCTGCTCTCCTACGGCCAGCGCAAGCGGGCCGCGATCGCGGGCGCGGTGGCGATGCGGCCCCGGCTGCTGATCCTGGACGAGCCCACCGCGGGGCTCGACCCGCACGGTCAGGAACGGCTGTTGGAGGTCCTCGGCGGGCTCCAGCGCTCCGGCACCACCGTGCTGATGGCCACCCACGACGTGGACCTCGCGCTGCGCTGGGCGGACGACGTGGCCGTGCTGACCCCGGCCGGGCTGCGCACCGGCCCGACCGGGGAGGTCCTCGCCGATCGGGAACTGCTGGAGGCGGCCCGGCTGTGCAGGCCATGGGGCACCGCGGTGGCCGCGGTGCTGCGCGCCCATGGCCTGCTCGACGCGGCGGAGGCCGGCCCCCGCACACCGGAGGAGCTGGGCGACTGGGTCACCCGGCGGCCTACGGCTCCGTCCAGGTGAAGGGGACCTTGTCGCCAGCCTTGGTGCGGAACCGGCAGCCGCCCACCGGGGCGGCAGCCAGGGTCCGTCCCCGGCGGCCAGCACCGCGGAGGCGACGGGACCCGCGCGGGGCGCTGCCGTCATCGATGTCGCTACGCACGGTTCCTGGTCGCGGGGGCCAGGGCCGTCACCACGCTCCGGGTCCAGGAGAACTTGGCCCACTCACGCTTTGCCTGGTCATCGCACGCGGGATAGCCGAAGGCTCCGTCGGCGTCTTGTTGTCCAATGAGGAACGAGATGGCGTCTCGAGTGATGCGGTGCTGCCGCCATCCGTCCCGGACAAGGGCGCGGACGGTGGCTGCGAACTGGCCGAGGTGGTAGGTCTCTCTGGCTTCGCAGAGAGTGGTGGCGGCATGAAGAGGATAGGCGCGGCGTTCGCGTGCCGGGGACTGCTCGGGGATGGCCATGCCTGATGAAGGACGGATGAGGCCGAGGCTGATGAGCCGTCGCACGTTGTCCATGACGTCGGCGGGGACGCTGTCGAGTGAGTTGACCACAGCGGCTGTCGCTTTGAGAAACTTCTCCAGGGAAGGACAGCCGACCTCAGCTGCACGGAGAGCCATGGCGAACTCTCCGGCGATTTCCATGCCTTGTTCCTGCCAGACGTCCGGGTCCGCGTCAGCGAGGCTCGCTGCGTAGAATTCGAGTGCCGGCCGGACGAGTTGGTGTTCCTGGATTGCCGCAGCCCCGATCGCGGCGGCCGTGATTCCGGGCAGTCCGGCCCGTGGGCTTTGCGCCATGCTCCTGTCGCGCAGCCACAGGACGGCGCGTCGAAGCGGTTCCACCAGTGCGACGTCCGTTGCCGGCATGTCCGGGCGCGGTCTCACGACTCTTCGGGGGCTCCGTTCCAGCAGGCCGGCCAGGGCGGCGACGATGGTGGTGTGGTATCCCTCCGCCCAGTGCCGGAAGTCGTCGTCTTCACTCTGGAGTCTGGGGTGAATGATGCCCTTGGGTCCGTTCACGCGGCCGTTGTCTTCCTGGACGGATTCCAGGAATCTCCATGCCTGGTCCGCTGCGTCAGAGTCGGTGACACCCAGGCAGAGCAGACAGCACAGCAGCTCCCCGACCAGGTCGGCATTGGCGCGGGCCTCGGCGAGGACGAGAAGTGCTTCGAGGAGTTCGACAGCCTCGCCGAGGCGGTATCCGCGGGGCCATGCAGGCTCGCGCTGGCCGAAGTCCGTGACGTAGAAGATGGTGTGGGTGACGGCGTAGATGTCGCGGTCGGCCAGCTTGAGTACGTTGGGATGACTGCAGAGGACCGTGAAGGGCAGGACGTCGTCCATGGCAGGCAGACGATGCTCGATCCCGCACAGGTGCAGTGTGTGGAGCAGGTCCAGTTGCCGGTAGGGAACCCGCTCGAACGCGGCCGCGTACCCGCCGGCGGCAGCTTGCTGGATGATACGCCGGAATTCAGGGTCGTCACGGCCGCAGAGACGCAGCGCGGCATACGTCCCCGCATACAGCAGGAGGGCGACTTCGTCCCGTGCGATGAGTTCCCGGTATGAGGGTTGCCCGGCAACGTCCTCCACCTGCTCGAGAATGCTCGCATAATCGCCAGCAAGCGGGGCGTCGTCCAGGCGGGATCGAAGCCCTACAAGGAACGCTGTTTCGATCAACGCTTTGCGGGCGAAAAGCACCGTGTCCGGTCGGGCGTTGCGCGGGTCCAGCATGACCCGGCGCGCAGCAAGCCAGGCGACTGCCCGATTCTCCACCGCGCGCCTTCGAGATGACCAGACGCCGGGGTCCTCTGTTTTCACCGTCGCCCTCCCGGCAGTCACCTTGATGAGTGAGTCAGCTGTCCGCAGGCCCGCAAGGGTCCGCTACCTCGTTGGCGACGACCAGGACGTACCGCTCCCAGGCCAGCACGTAACCTGCGACGTCGTCGAGTTGGCTGACCTGGTTGACGATCTGCTCCAGAGGGATTCTGAGATCGACCAGACCACTGGTTCTCAGGAAATCCAGCGCCTTACGCGCATCGACGGGGGGTGGACAGGACATGAGAAACCTCCTGCTCGGAGTCGAGTGTTTCTCAGTCGATTATCTATCCAGCCACCAGGACAGTGGAATGCAAAAGCAGCAACTCATACAGTCGCATTTTTTTACCGTTCTCGTCATGCCGGCCTGCAACGGCGACATACGCGCGTATCGCACGGGCCACGAGGAGGAGCTGCCCTTACCGTGCGGGCCGAAAAGCCCTTTACGGCCCGGACGATGACGGTACGTCAGCTTGTCGCTAGCAGCGGCGGTACGGGGCGCGGTCGGCCGTCCGCGTCGACGGCCACGAACGCCAGCTCGGCGGTGGCCACCTCCGTGACCGGCCACCGCGCAGCGGGCGCGCACCTGCGGGTCGCGGGTGAGCACGGAGCCCGCGCGGGCCGCCAGGGCGGCCCGGTTGGCGCGCAGCCGCGGGGCGATGGCGTCGGCGCCCTGGCGCAGTCCGCGGGCGAGGACGGCGACCTCCTCGGCCTTCTGCCGGGCGAAGGCCAGCCAGCGGGCGAACTGCGGGTCGAGCTCGCGCTCGGCGGTGGCGTCGAGGGGGACGTGCAGCAGTGAGCAGAGGGCGCCATGTCCACCTCGCCGGCGAGGCCGAGCAGGGTGACGAGGGTCGCCAGCGAGCGCTCCAGGTCGTCGATCCAGACGTTGCGCCCGTCCACCACTCCGGCGACCAGCCGCTTGCCGAACAGCCCGCCGACCGCAGCAAGGGCGTCCAGGTTGGCCGCCGCGGGCCCGGTGAAGTCGATGCCGAGGCCCTCGACCGGGGCCTGGGCAAGCACCGGCAGCGCCTCGCCGAGCCGGTCGAAGTAGCCGGCGACCAGCAGCTTGGGCCGGTCGGTCAGGGCGCCCAGGGCGCGGTAGGCGCGGCGGACGGCGTCGAGCACGGCCGGCGGCTGGTCCTGGACCAGGGCCGGTTCGTCCAGCTGTACCCAGCCGGCGCCCGCGGCGCGCAGGTCGGCGAGGACCTCGGCGTAGACCGGCAGCAGCCGGTCCAGCAGGGTGAGCGGCCGGAAGCCGGCGGGCGCGCCGGGCGCCGGCGGGCGCGCCGGGCGCCGGCTTGGCCAGCAGCAGGAAGGTGACGGGGCCGACCAGCACCGGGCGGGCGGTGTGCCCGAGCACCACGGCCTCGGTCAACTCGCCCACGGGCTTGGTGGAGTCGGCGCGGAAGACGGTGTACGGACCCAGCTCCGGCACCAGGTAGTGGTAGTTGGTGTCGAACCACTTGGTCATCTCCAGCGGCGGCGCCTGCTGGGTGCCGCGGGCCATGGCGAAGTAGCCGGCCAGCGGGTCGGCGGCGTGCGCGGCGCGGTGCCGCACGGGGATGGCGCCGACCATCACCGCGGTGTCCAAGACGTGGTCGTAGAGTGAGAAGTCCGCCGGTGGGCACCTCGTCGACGCCGGCCTCGGCGAGCTGCGCCCAGTTCGCGCGGCGCAGCGCGGCGGCGGTGTCGTGCAGGGCTTCGGCGGCGATCCTGCCTGCCCAGTAGCCCTCGACGGCCTTCTTCAGCTCCCGGCGCGGGCCCTGCCGGGGATAGCCGTACACGGTGGCGTGGGTCACGGAACTCTCTTTCGCGAGTCACGGTCCCCCGGGACCGGAGGTGCGCGCGAAGGGACGGCGGGATACGCGCCCGTGCCGGATGCGCCCGCCGTGCCGTCGACCCGTCCCTCGATGGTCGCCGAGATTCCGCGCGGCCGTGCGGCGCGCGGGCAGTGGCAGGTCTTCGGACTCGCGGACGCGCCTCGTGTCGTGACGAGGCTCCTAGTGGCCGTCGCTTCCCAGGCCCGGCCGGGCCCAGTGCGTATGACGGCGGTCGTTCCCGCTCACCGCTGCGGGGCAGTCCCGGATTCCCACCGGGTTCCCTCTTGCGACGCATCCCGCCTGCGGACGGGGCGAACCAGTTGCACGGGCAACGTAATCACAGCCGGGCGGCGGACGGAAAGGCGTTCCGGATACGGAGGTCACATCCCGGACGTGGCGCCGGTCGCATACGGTGCGGTCAGCCGAGGTGGACGAGGGCGAGGAGACGGCAGTGGCGGACGAGACGACGGCGACCGACGGGGCGCTCATCGCGGCTCTCGGCGAGGCGGAGCCGCGGGTGGACCCGGGGGCCTACACGGCCCCGACGTCGGTGGTGATCGGCGACGTCACCCTGGCCGCGGGCAGCAGCGTCTGGTACCACGCGGTGCTCCGGGCCGACTGCGGCCCCATCGTGCTGGGTGCCGACAGCAACATCCAGGACAACTGCACCGTTCATGTCGATCCGGGCTTCCCGGTCACCGTGGGCGAGCGGGTGACCGTCGGACACAACGCGGTGTTGCACGGTTGCACCGTCGAGGACGACGTGCTGGTCGGCATGGGAGCGACCGTCCTCAACGGGGCCAGGATCGGCGCCGGCTCGCTGATCGCCGCGCAGGCGCTGGTCCCCCAGGGCATGGTGGTGCCACCGGGTTCCCTGGTGGCCGGGGTGCCCGCCCGGGTCAAGCGCGAGCTGACCACCGAGGAACGGGAGCACATCAAGATCAACGCCCAGATGTACCTGGGACTCGCCACCACCCACCGGGAGCGGCTGCGCCGGCGCTCGGCGTGACCGAACCCGTGGGCCGACGTCCCTGGCCGAAACCCGGCCGGCTTGCCTGACCGATGCCTCTCGCCGGCGCACGGGACCGGCCCTCGGCCGGCGCTCCCGGACGCCGGCCCCGGCCGGCGCCACCCGCGCGAGGGGCGCCGGGCCACTGAGTGCCGAAGATCCCGTCCGGGCGCCTTCGGGACCGCGCAGCGCGCCGGATCGCCGGTGTCGCGGAACGCGCGAACGCCGTGGCTACGAGCCGTAGCCACGGCGCTCGGGAGTCTGAAAGTCGGGAGCCGCCCCGGCCCGGGGATCGGACCGGGATCGGCCCGCGGCCGGCCGGACAGGGGACGGGGTCGCGGACCGATGTCGGCCTTGCGGGCGGCCGGGACAAGGGGTCGCGGCCGGCCGGATACAGGCAGACGGTGGTCAGTCGCGGGCCGGCACGGGCGCCGGCTCGACGTCCGCGGCGGCCGGTGCGGCCGCCGCCTCCGCCGCCTCGGCCGCGGTCTTCTTCGCCCGGCGCTTCATGATCACCATCGAGCCGAGGCCGAAGAGGACGGCGGCCACCAAGCCCAGCCAGGAGAACTTCTTCAACCAGTCCTCGGCCACCTTGCCGACGGAGTAGATGACGGCGACGGTGCCGCCCGCCCAGACGATGCCGCCCAGGACGTTGGCGATGGCGAACTTCCAGTACGGCATGCGCAGCACGCCGGCCAGCGGGCCCGCGAAGATCCGCAGCAGGGCGACGAAGCGGCCGAAGAAGACGGCCCACATGCCCCACTTCTGGAACGACCGCTCGGCGGTCGCCACGTGCGCGGCGCTGAAGTGCTTGGGGAACTTGCGCCCGAGCCAGTTCAGCAGCGGCTGGCCGCCCTTGCGGCCGATGAGGTAGCCGATGGAGTCGCCGACGATCGCTCCGGTGATCGCGCAGGCGGCGAGGATGTACGGGTTGATGTGGTCCTGCGAGGACGCGAGCAGCGTCGCCGTCACAAGGATGATCTCGCCGGGCAGCGGGATGCCCAGGCTCTCCAGTCCGATGACCAGGCCCACGATCACATACACGCTGACCGCGGGCACGGACTCGAGCCATGCCTCGATATGCAACGCCGGTTCCTCCCCGTTTGATGTTTCCTGCCCCGTGCGCACCCCCGCCTGGGGACACGCCGGGGAAGCCTACTCGATCGGGGTGGACGGCCGAGCCACGCCACGCAGCCGCAGGTCACACGCGTGCCCGCGGGCGCGAAGGGGCGATACGGGCCCGGTCAGAGGGCCCGACGGTGGCGCGGATCAGGAGGTCGAAGAGAGCGGAGAGGGGTTCGCCGGAGATCGGGAGACGAGGGCGCGGGGGCCGCCCCGCCGGGGGGCGGCGTCACCGCGCCAGGGGCGGCGCTCACCGCGTCGGGGGCGCTGGCGTCGCCCCGCCAGCAGGCCGGCGCTCGCCACGCCAGGGGTGGCCGGCGTCGCCCCGCCAGCAGGCCGGCGCTCGCCACGCCCTCCCCCACCCTCGGTGCCTCCCCAGCCCGGGGCCTTCTCGCCTAGCCCTGGGCCTTCTCGTCGGCCTCGGCGTGCTTGGCCTTGATGCGGGCGGCTTCCTTGCGCACCTCCGCCTGGGTGGCGCGCTCCTTCTGCAGCCACTCGGGGCTCTCGCTCTTCAGCGCCTCGATCTGGTCCGTGGTGAGGGCCTCGGTGATCCCGCCCCGGGCGAGGCCCGAGATGGAGACGCCGAGCTTCGCGGCGACCACGGGTCGGGGGTGCGGGCCGTTGCGCCGCAGCTCGCGCAGCCACTCCGGCGGGTCGGCCTGGAGCCTGTTCAGCTCGTCGCGCGAGACGACACCCTCACGGAACTCGGCGGGGGTGGCCTCGAGGTACACACCCAGCTTCTTGGCCGCGGTCGCGGGCTTCATGGTCTGGGCGTTCTGGTGCGACGTCATGGTTCAAGGATATCGAGCATGTGCGCGCCCCCCGACCACGCCCGGTAGCCTGGCCTGGTGACAGGCTCGGAAGCATCCCCTTCGTTCCGGCTCGCATACGTCCCGGGCGCGACCCCCGCCAAGTGGGTGCGGATCTGGAACGAGCGACTGCCCGACGTCCCGCTGCAACTCGTCTCGGCGCCCGCCGCCGAGGCGCCCGGCATGCTCCGCCGCGGCGAAGCCGACGCGGGCCTCGTGCGGCTTCCCATGGACCGCACCGGCCTGCACGCGATCCCCCTCTACACCGAGACCACGGTGGTCGTGATCCCCAAGGACCACCTGGTGGCGGCGGTCGACGAGGTGTCCATCGCGGATCTCGCCGACGACGTCGTGTTCCACCCCCTGGACGACACCCTCGACTGGGAGCACCCGCCGGGACGGCCCGCGATCGAGCGTCCCGCCACGACGGCGGACGCCATCGAGCTGGTGGCGGCGGGGGTGGGGCTGCTCCTCGTGCCGCAGTCGCTGGCCCGCCTGCACCACCGCAGGGACCTCACCTACCGCCCGGTCACGGACGCCCCCCAATCGCGCGTCGCCCTGTCGTGGATCGAGGACGAGACGACCGACTTGGTCGAGGAGTTCATCGGCATCGTCCGCGGGCGCACCGTCAACAGTTCGCGAGGCCGCCGTCCCGCCCCGGCGCAGCCGAAGGAGAAGCGCCCCGAGGCCGGCGGCTCGCGGGGGAAGGGCGCGGCGGGCAAGACCGCGTCCGGTCGGGCGACGGGCGCTCGGACGGCGGGCAGGCCGGCGCGGAGTGGCTCCGGCGCCGCCGGCAAGGGCGGCGGCTCGGGCAAGGGCAGCGGCTCGGGACGTGCCCAGGCCGCCCGGCGCGGCAAGCCCCGCCGCCGGTCGTAGTCCGGGCGGCGGGGGCGGCCGATCGGCGCCGCTCAGAGGCGGAACGCCGAGAACGCGGAACGCTGGGAACGCCGAGCGTCCGGAAGGCCAGAAGGGCGAAACGTCGGGAATCAGGCGTTCGGGCGCAGCGTCCAGATAATGGACATCTCGCCGGTCACGGCACCGTCCTCGCGGGTGATGGCGATGTTGACCGGGAACTCCGGGCGCTCGCCCGCGTCGAGCTCGGCGACGACCTCGGCGGCCGGGCGCCCCAGCTCGGCGGTGGCGGTGACCGGCCCCTTGGCGAGCTTCTTGTAGCCGATCTCGGCGCGCACGGCCAGCGGCACGGCGCGCGAGAGCTGGTCGCTGAAGGCGGCGAGCACGATCGCGCCGCTCGCGGACTCGGCCAGGGTGAACATGGCGCCGGCGTGCGGCCCGGCCACGTGGTTGTGGAAGTCCGGCTGGTCCGGCAGGCGCAGCACGGCGCGCTCGGACGAGGTCTCCAGGAACTCCAGGTTCAGGGTGCGCACCATGGGCACCGTGGCGGCGAGCAGCTCGCCGATCTGCGGCTGAGTCGTAGTCATGCAGGAAAGTTACCAGCGGGTAGCACCGTGCGGAAGAGTCGGCTCCCACGCCGGCTCCGCGGTGCGCCCGCGCCAGCTCCACGGTGGGAGGGGCTCGGAGACGGGCCCGGCCGTAGCAGCGGCCGACCGCCCCCTCTAAGGTGGACGCCCATGTGGCCAGGACAGCAGCCGACCGGCGGCGAGCAGAACCCACAGGACCAGAACCCCCCACAACAGCCGGGCTACCCACAGCCCGGCGCGTACCAGCAGCCGGGCTACCAACAACCGGGCTACGCCCAGCCGAACCCCTACGCGCACACCGGACAGCAGCCCACGGGCTACCCGCAGACCGGACAGCAGCCGGGATACCCGCAGTCCGGACAGCAGCAGCCCCAGCCGTACCCGACGCAGCCGAACCCGTACCAGCAACCGAACCCGTACCAGCAGCCGAACCCCTATCAGCAGCCGGGCCACACGCCGCCGCTGGGGCAGCAGCCGGTGACCCCGCCGCCGGGCTGGCACACACCCACCGGGCCGAACGGCGCCCCGGAGCCGTCGGGCGACGCGAAGAAGAAGCGCACGGCCACCATCGCGATCGTGACGGCGGTCGCCGTGGTCGCGGCAGCCGTGGTCACCGCCGTCGCCGTGCTGGGCAAGGACGGCGACGGTTCGAAGACCGAGGCGCGGGACGGCGAGAAGACCAGCGCCTCACCGTCCTCGCAGCCGGAGAAGACGCCGGCCCCCGGCGGGGGCGGCGGAGAGGACGCGGAGGACCTCCCCGAGGACAATCCGCGGCGCGGCGGAACCTCGGTCAAGCCGGTGGTCCCCGGCTGGCAGACCGTCGTGAACACCAAGCGGCGCAACGCCTTCGACGTACCCGCCGGCTGGAAGGTCATGGGCTCCGGCTGGTCCACCGGGTTCGAGACCGACGACGGCAAGGCGCTGGTCGCCATGTCCTCGCCCGCCAAGTTCTCCCCCGAGTGGTGCACGGTCACCAAGGAGGGCGGCTACAAGGACACCACCGCGCTGGCGGGCACGGGCACCAAGGGCGCCCAGGGCGCCAAGAGCGAGGCCGAGGCCGCCGAGAACGAGGCCGAGAACTGGGTCTACGCCGCGTACGACCAGAAGCAGACCGGCAAACGCACGGTGACCGACGCCAAGCCGTTCACCAGCGACCACGGGCTCAAGGGCTACACCTCGTCGGCCACCGTCACCGGCGTGAAGAAGAAGACCAAGTGCGACAGCGACGGCAAGGCGTTCACCGTCACCTACACCGACAGCAACGGCGACTTCGCGACCTGGGTGCTGTATGCCGCCAAGGGCGTCAAGGGCGAGCTGCCGGACGCCACCATCAAGAAGATCATGAGCTCCCTGCGTCCCCTGAAGTCCACCGACTGAGCCCTCGCCGTTGACATCCGCCACCCCGCCTCGCCCGTGCCCCTCCCGCCCACCGCGCCTGCCGTCCTGGGCCGGCCGCAACTACACCCTGCTGACGGCGGCCGCCGTGGTCACCGGGCTCGGCAACGCCGGTGCCTTGGTCGCGGCCGCGTTCGCGGTGCTGGAGGCGGGCGGTGACGGCGGCGACGTCGGGATCGTCGCCGCGGCCCGCACCGCCCCGCTGCTGGTCTTCCTCCTGATAGGCGGGGCGCTGGCGGACCGGCTGCCACGGCACCGGGTGATGGTCGCGGCGAACGTGCTCAGCTGTGTGTCCCAGGCGGCCTTCGCCGTCCTGGTGCTGGCCGGCG
Source organism: Streptomyces sp. SAJ15 (assembly GCF_007595705.1). Taxonomy (GTDB): domain Bacteria; phylum Actinomycetota; class Actinomycetes; order Streptomycetales; family Streptomycetaceae; genus Streptomyces. The sequence goes on from NZ_NISY01000012.1 coordinate 61,287, forward strand.
AGGCGCGGCTGTGGCACATGGTGCTGCTCTCCGCGCTCGGCGGCACCGGCCAGGCGTTCTTCTCGCCCGCGGCCGAGGGGATGCTGTACGCCAGCGTCACCGGTGAGCAGGCCGGACGGGCCTTCGCCTACTTCCGGATGGGCGTGCACGGCTCGCAGATCGGGGGCGCGGCACTGGGCGGGGCGCTCATCGCGGCCTTCGGGCCGGGCTGGGTGCTGGCGCTGGACGCGGTCGCCTTCGCCGCCGCGGCCGGGCTGCGCGCCTTCCTCGACGTCTCGGGGTCGGCCCGCCGCGAGGCGGGCGGCCCGGGGCTGCTGCGGGACCTGCGCGAGGGGTGGCGGGAGTTCACCGGGCGGCCCTGGCTGTGGGGCATCGTGGTGCAGTTCTCGGTGGTGAACGCCGTGGTGGCCGCGGCCGACGCGGTGTACGGCCCGCTGGTCGCCGAGGAACGGTTGGGCGGGGCCCGCCCCTGGGGCCTGGCGCTGGCCGCGTTCGGCGCGGGCACCGTGCTCGGCGGGCTGCTGATGACCCGTTGGAAGCCCCGTCGGATGCTGCTCGCCGGCACGCTGTGCGTCTTCCCCTTCGCGCTCCCCTCGGCGGCGCTCGCCGTCCCGGTGCCGGTGCCGGTCCTGGTCGCGGCGATGTTCGTCGCCGGCGTCTCGATCGAGGTCTTCGGCGTCTCCTGGATGACCGCCATGCACCAGGAGATCCCGGAGGACAAGCTCTCCCGGCTGTCCGCCTACGACTGGTTCGGCTCGGTCGCCCTGGTCCCGCTCGCCACCGCGCTGGCCGGCCCGGCCGAGAGCGCCTTCGGACGCACCACGGCCCTGTGGGGCTGTGCCGGTCTGATCGTCGCGCTCACCGCCGCGGTCCTCGCGGTGCCGGACGTACGACGGCTGACGCGCCGTGACACCCCGGGGGACGAGCCTCCGAAGGCCGCCGGCACCGACGGCCCCCCGGACGCCCTGGGCGAGCTCCCGGAGCCCGGCGAGTCCCCCGCCGCCCCGCCCGGCCGCGCCGGTCAGCCCCCGGCCGGCCCGCCCGATCTTTCCCCGGCCGGCCCCGCTGATGTGCCCCCGCCCGGCCGCGCTGACATCCCCCCGCCCGGCCACCCTGGTCTTCCCCCGGTCGCCGACCCGGCCTGAGCCACCCGTCCACGCCCCCGGTGCCCGGGGCGCCCCGTAGACGGTTCCCTCAGCCGATGCCGAACGCCCCGCCCGGGGGTTCTGGCGAGGGCACCGCGTCGGCGTCCCGGACCACGGCCGCGCCTCGGGCGAAGCGGGTCAGCGACGGGCCGTGCTCGACGCGGGCGGGGAAGGCGTCGGCCGCGGACCTGCGGGCGAGGACGTCGACGGGCAGCTCGGCGGCGGAGGCGACCAGCACGGCGTTGCCGAAGCGACGCCCCCGCAACATGCCCGGCTCGGCGATCAGACAGACCTGGGGGAAGACGGCCGCGAAGGTGGCCACCTGGGAGCGGAGGAAGGCGAACGGGGCGCTGTCGGCGAGGTTGGCGGCGTAGTGGCCGCCCGGCCGCAGCACCCGCGCCACCGCGCGCCCGTACTCCACGGAGGTCAGGTGCGCGGGCACCCGCGAGCCGCCGAAGACATCGCCGACGACCACGTCGACGGAGGCGGCCGGCGCCGCCTCCAGGGCGGCCCGCGCGTCCGCCGTGCGCAGCGCGATCCCGGAGTCCGGCGGCAGCGGCAGATGCTCCGCGACCAGCCCCAGCAGCGCGCCGTCGTACTCGACCACCTCCTGCCGCGAACCCGGTCGGGTGGCCGCGACGTAGCGCGGCAGGGTGAGCGCACCGCCGCCGAGGTGCAGCACGTCCAGCGGCGCCCCGGGGTCGGCGACGGCGTCCAGCAGGTACGCCAGCCGGCGCGCGTACTCGAACTCCAGGTGGGTGGGGTCGTCCAGGTCCACGTACGACTGCGGGGCGCCCTCCACGGTGAGCAGCCAGGCCCGCTCGCGGTCCACGTCGGGCATCAACTTGGCGGTGCCGCCGGCCACGGCGCGGCTCACGGGTATCGACTCGTCCACGCCCACCATTGTGACGCCGGACGGACGGGCCGTAACCGCCCGTCCGTCCGGCGTCTCCAGGCCGCGCCCGCGCGGGGCGCGGCACGGTGCCTAGTCGACGACGGTCATCACCGTTCCGGCACCCACGGTGCGACCGCCTTCGCGGATGGCGAAGCCGAGGCCGGGCTCCAAGGGGAGCTCGCGGCCGAGCTCCACGGTCATGGAGACCGTGTCGCCGGGCGCGGCCACGGCCGTCCCCCCGAGGTCGACGTCGCCGACGACATCGGCCGTGCGGATGTAGAACTGCGGTCGGTAGCCGGTGGACAGCGGCGTCCGGCGACCGCCTTCCGCCGTGGACAGGACGTAGACCCGGGCCGTGAAGCGGCGGCGCGGCACCACGCTGCCGGGCGCCGCCACGACGTGGCCGCGGCGCACCGCGTCCCGCTGCACCCCGCGCAGCAGCAGCGCCACGTTGTCGCCCGCCTCGGCGAGCTCCATCGGCTTGCCGAAGGTCTCCACGCCGGTGACGACGCTGGCGAGGCCGGCCCCCAGCACCTCGACCCGGTCGCCGACCCGCACCGTGCCGCGCTCGACGGCGCCGGTGACGACCGTGCCGCGGCCGCTGATGGTGAGGACGTTCTCCACCGGCATCAGGAACGGCGCGTCGGTGTAGCGCACCGGCGTCGGCACATAGGTGTCGACGGCGTCGAGGAGCGCCTCGATGGCCCCGGTCCAGCGCGGGTCCCCGTCGAGCGCGCGCAGCCCGGAGACCCGGACCACCGGCGCGTGGTCACCGTCGTAGCCGTGGGCGGTCAGCAGCTCGCGCACCTCCAGCTCCACGAGGTCGGTGAGCTCGGCGTCGCCCGCGTCCGCCTTGTTGAGCGCGACGACGACGTGGTCGACGCCGACCTGGCGGGCGAGCAGTACGTGCTCGGCGGTCTGCGGCATGACGCCGTCGAGGGCGGAGACGACGAGGATGGCCCCGTCGAGTTGGGCGGCCCCGGTCACCATGTTCTTGATGAAGTCGGCGTGGCCGGGCATGTCGACGTGCGCGTAGTGCCGGGTGTCGGTCTCGTACTCGACGTGCGAGAGGTTGATGGTGATACCGCGGGCGGCCTCCTCGGGCGCCCGGTCGATGCGGTCGAAGGGGACGTAGGTGCCGCCCGTGCCGCGCTCGCTGAGGACCTTGGTGATGGCGGCGGTCAGCGTGGTCTTGCCGTGGTCGACATGGCCCATGGTGCCGATGTTCAGGTGCGGCTTGGTGCGCACGTAACCCTGCTTGGACATGGTGGGACGTTCCTTCCTCGGAACGGAGGTTTCTCAGCGCGGACCCCAGGGCCTGACCGACCCTCCCCCTGTGGGGTCCGTCGGGACTGTCCGAGGAGGGTCAGCTTCGGGCGCCGTTATCGGTGCAAACCGAAAGAAGGAGGGCAGCCTTCGGCGCGCCCGCGACCGCGGACGTCTGCGCAAGGAAGGCATACCGGAACATGTCGACGATCATCTCGTGCCCCGGAGTCGCCGTCGAATGGTTTTCGCGCGGTGAACGGCCGCCCCGCCGACGGCTCTTGGCCACGCCTCGGACGTCTCGGACCACCCTCCGACGCGGACGGGAAGGGGCGTGGGATGTCCGCGTTCTGTCCCAGCCCGCGGCCGGCGGGGCCGGCACCCCCAACACAGGGGTTACGCTCCCCCGGTGTTCGAATCCGCGTCGCCGCATCCAGCCCTACGGTGCGCCCGGGCCCTGCTGTCGCCCTGGGCGCGGCTCGGCCTGCTCATCGCGCTGCTGGTGACGGCCGGTGCCGCGGTGCTGGTGTGGGAGCCGCAGCGGCTGATCGCCGACGGCTGGCCGGAGCGCCTCTCGGGCGGCACGGCGGTGGCGCTGTTCGCCCTCGCGTACGGGGTCTGCACGGCGGCCCTGGTGCCGCGGCCGCTGCTGAACCTGGCGGCCGGCGCGCTCTTCGGCACCCAGGCGGGGCTGCCGGGCGCCGTGGTCGGCACCGTCCTGGGAGCCGGCATCGCCTTCGGCCTCGGCCGGCTGCTGGGGCAGGACGCGCTGCGCCCGCTGCTGCGCGGCCGCTGGCTGACCGCGGCCGATCGCCAGCTGTCCCGACACGGCTTCCGCTCGATGCTGGCGCTGCGCCTCTTCCCCGGGGTGCCCTTCGCGGCCGCCAACTACTGCGCCGCGGTGTCCCGGATGGGCTGGTTGCCGTTTCTCCTGGCGACGGGGTTGGGCAGCGTGCCCAACACCGCCGCGTACGTGATAGCCGGAAGCCGCGCCGCCACCCCCACCTCGCCGGTCTTCCTGGCCGCGCTCGCCTTCATCGCCCTGACCGGCGCGGGCGCGCTGGCGGTGGCCTGGCGCAAGCGGGAGCGCCTCCGGCGCGGGCACCAGCCGTAACGGACCGAGCCCGTCCGAGCGGGGGCTGCGCACATTGCGGCGAGCCGCTCACGCAAACCGCCGGACAGGCCCTATCCGCGCGCCGGCGTGGTCTCCGCGCGGGCCTCCAGCAGCGGCCCCAGCACCGCAGTGCCCGGGCCGGTGCGGCCGCCGGGGCCCGGCAACTGGGTGGTGTCGGCCAGGGTGAGCGGCTCGCCGCAGTGCGCGCAGGCGGGAACCATCGCGGTGTCGCGACCGCAGCCGTGGTGGTGGATCCGGGCCGGCGGGCCGGCCTCGCCCGCGTACCAGCGGTCGCCCCAGTTCATGAGCGCCAGCAGCACGGGGTAGAGCTCCTCACCCTTGGCGGTCGCGCGGTAGTGCTCGCGCGGCGGCCGCTCCTGGTAGCGCTCGCGCACCAGCACCCCTTCCTCCACCAGCCTGGAGAGCCTGGCCGACAGCACCTTGCGGGAGATCCCCAGGTCGCGGGCGAGGTCGTCGAAGCGGCCGACTCCCAGCAGCACGTCGCGCATGATCAGCGCCGTCCAGGCGTCGCCGAAGAGATCGGTGGCGCGGGCGATGGAGCAGGCCACGTCGGCGAGCGGGGTGCGGGTCATGCCCCGACCGTACCCGAGTTCCCCGAGGGAACCCAGGGTGTTAGGTTTCCTCAGGGAACCCATGCCCCAGCCCCGGCACGAGGGAGAAGACGATGGCCACCGCTCCGCACATCGAGCTCGACTCACGCTCGCCCGAGGCGGTCGACGGGCGCCAGATCAGGGCGGTCAGCTTCCAGGACGTGCGGCTGGAGTACGTGGGCCGCACCCTCAGGGCCCTGGACGTGGCGGCGGCCGGCCGCCGCGCCATCGTGGTGGGCGGCGGGCGCGGCCTGCTCCCGGCCGGCCTGGCGCGACTCGGCTTCGAGGTGCTCTCCATCGACCCCTCCGCCACCGCGACCGCGATGGCACGGGAGGCGAGCGAGCGCGAGGGCCTGGGAGTGGCCACGCGGACCGCGCCGGCGGAGGAGCTGGGCGACGTCCCGGACGCGGGCTTCGACCTGGCGTACTACGCCGACACCTTCGAGATCACCGCCGATCTCGACCGGGTGGTCGCGGAGGCCGCACGCGTGCTGAAGCCCGGCGGGGTGCTCGTCTACGACACCGTCAACCGGACCCCGCTGTCACGGCTGGTCTACCTCGGCGCCTTCCAGTCGCTGCCGATGACCCGGATCATGCCGCCCGGGCGCTACGCGGCGGCGCGGCTGCGGCCGCCGGCCGAGGTGGCGGCGACGCTGGAGCGCCACGGCCTGCGCAACGAGGACGTCTGCGACTTCAAGCCGAAGAACCCGCCGAGCCTGGTGAAGGCCGTGCTGGCTCGACGGCGCGGTCGGATCACCGACGAGGAGATCCCCCCGATCGTCGACTTCGTCCTGGCCCCCGGTGCCCGCCCCCTGGTGACCTACCTCGGCTACGCGCGCAGGGTGTGACCGCTCCATCACGCTCCGCCCACCATCCGCGCGCGGTGCCCGTCCCCGCGATCGGGACCTTCTGACAGACGCGTAATCCAAGGACGCTACGCTGCCTCCGACCGGTTGATGATCCCGTCGCCGGCCCGCCGACGGCGGAGCCTATAGCTGACGCAGCGTCAGCGCGATCACCCTTGGATAGCGTAGAACTCGATGTCTTGGTTCGAATCATTCATCCTCGGACTCGTCCAGGGGTTGACCGAATTCCTGCCGATCTCCTCCAGCGCCCATCTGCGGCTCACCGCGGCCTTCTCGGGCTGGGAGGACCCGGGTGCCGCCTTCACCGCGATCACGCAGATCGGCACCGAGGCCGCGGTGTTGATCTACTTCCGCAAGGACATCGCGCGCATCGTCTCGGCGTGGTTCCGCTCGTTGGTCGACAAGCGGATGCGCCAGAACCAGGACGCCAAGATGGGCTGGTTGGTGATCGTCGGCTCGATACCGATCGGTGTGCTCGGCGTCACCCTGAAGGACCAGATCGAGGGCCCGTTCCGCAATCTCAACCTGACCGCGACCATGCTGGTCGTCATGGGTCTGGTGCTGGGCTTCGCGGACCGGATGGCCGCCCGCGACGAGACCGGTGGCCGGCACCGCGCCCCCAAGCAGCGCAAGACGCTCAACGAGCTGAGCGTCAAGGACGGCCTGACGTACGGCATCTGCCAGGCGATGGCGCTGATCCCCGGCGTCTCCCGGTCCGGCGCGACGATCAGCGGCGGTCTGCTCATGGGCTACACCCGCGAGGCGGCGGCCCGTTACTCCTTCCTCCTCGCCATCCCGGCGGTGCTGGCCTCGGGCCTGTTCGAGCTGAAGGACGCGTCCGAGGGCGGCCATGTCTCCTGGGGTCCGACCATCTTCGCGACGATCATCGCGTTCTTCGTCGGATACGCGGTGATCGCCTGGTTCATGAAGTTCATCACCACCAAGAGCTTCATGCCGTTCGTCATCTACCGCGTGGCGCTCGGCCTGCTGATCTTCGCCCTGGTCGGCTTCGGTGTGCTGAGCCCGCACGCCGGCGAGTCGGGAGGATAATTGGCCCTAGTTGACCTGAGATGGCCCTAGCTGACACACGTTAACCATGATCGTCTCCCATTTCTCTCCCAGATTCCCCTGGGGCAGAAAGGGAAAGCCGGGCCCGGATCGTCATCACCTTGGGGGGTGGGACTCGATCCGGGCCCGGCGCTTATCTCAACGATGAACCGCCCCCGCGAGACTGCGGAAACGATTCACTCGATTGAGTGATCTACTTCGGCGCGATGACAATCGAAGCATGGTGAAAAACACACGGACCCCCACACGGGGCGCTTCGGAGTCGCCCGAAGGCCATCTTGATATATCAAGATTCCGACAGACGCCTACCGTGACGTCCCCAGATGCAAGATCATTGAGGGGTCGGGATGGCCAAGAGCCGCGCGGTGTACCGTCGCGTGGCCGCCGACTTGGAACGCCGCATCACCGGAGGTGAGTGGCGCCCCGGCGAACAGATCCCCTCCCGCACCGCCCTAGCCGACCAGTACCACGTCCATGAGCAGACCATGCGCCTAGCCGTCACGCTGCTGCGACGTCAAGGCGTCCTCGAGGGCGAGCAGCGGCGGCGACTGTTTGTGGCCTACCCTCCGGCCGTGCGAGCACTCGCCAACCCCAACGCCCCCTGGCCATTCGGCTCCGAGACATCCGGAATCCACTCCTGCCGCGCCACCACGGACCTGGCCGCACGCCTGGACGTACCCGTCGGCACCATCTTGCGCCGCGAGACACAGGAGTGCTGGGATCCAGGCGGCCGGAGTGCGATGCTCATCACCAGCTGGTGGCGAGGACTTCGGCGCAGGCACCTGAGATTCGTCGCGGAGGTGGCCACGGCCGGCCTGGATGAGGCCCAGGCGCACGCCCTGCGGATGCCGCAGGACTCGCTGGTGTACCGGTTGACGCGGACTCGTCTGGACGCTGAGGGGCGCCCTGTGGAGACGGCGGATCTGATCCTCCCCATGGATCGCTGGACGATCCGCATCGGCCCTCATGACGGCGACGCGGCTGGTTGACCCGCAGTCAACAACACGGGATGCCCCCGATGGAAGGCTTCACCGGTAGTTAAATGCGCGCCACATTCATGCCCTCTCGCGGATGCCCGCGTGATCCCGACTTGTCCAGGCCACTCCGACCTGGAAGAGGCCAATGTCGCTACCTAGTCGTAATCTTGTTCGCATGCCTGCATCGCCTGGACCCACGCCTCCGCCACCCACCATCGACCAGGCGAACGCGGCAATTCGTGACTTCATGCGCGCCAGATCAGGTCGAGCGCTACGGCCGGCCGAGCGCGTGGAGTATGAGCGGCTGCTCCGCCTGTGGGCCGAGGCGATGCGCGCCGAGCTGACGACCGCGGCTTAGGATCCGGCCGTGAGTGAGATTGACAGACTGGTGGACCTACAGAAGACCGCAAACGCGGAGCACGCGAAGCTCGCCGGACTCGATGGCGAGGAGCACGCCGCGCAGTGGGAGCGGTGGCGTGCGGCCGCAGAGGCTGTTCAGGCCGCGGTGACCGAGGCCGCGGCCGGCGGCAACAGGTACGAGCTCGAAGCGAAGGTCAAGCAGGCCGCCCGGCACCCCAAGGAAGACGGGGGCTGACGCCCCGCCCCGCCGCGGGCGCTGTTCCGCGGCGGGGCCCGAGTAGCTGCCGCAGCCAGCAAGCAGCTGATGGGACGCAATCCAGCGTAGGCGGATGCACGACAAGATGACGGTCAAGGGCCCGGCGAGGCCCCTACAGGTTGCGTCGCCAGTCAGCTGGGTAGTGCGGGTGCTCCCTGCGGATCTCCTGCCACATCTCGTCCAATTCGGCGGCACTTTGCTGCGCCGCTGCCCGTGCCTCGCGTTGGGCCTCTTCCAGGGCGCTTCGCTCCTCCGGCGCCAGGGTGGCGACTCGGAACTGGTAGAGGTAGGCGCCGTCGTCTCCACAGCGCGGTTCCCGATCCTCCGTGTACAGCGGGCCCGTACTCGGCCTTCTGGATGGGCTTGGCCTCAAGAGGGCTGGTCCACAGTTCGGCGAGCGCCGGGACGATCGGGATCAGGTAAATCGGCGGTGGCACGTCGTCAGGGATCGCGAGGGTGCAGCCGTCGTCGGGGCCTCCCCTCAACCTGACCTCGATCACGGATGGCTCCCCCTGCTAACTCCGGACATAGCCTCACGGACATGCTGTGGGATCTTCATCTCACCGAGGCTGTCACTTTCGCCGCTGAGATCGTCGACGGTGAAGAGGCCGACAGTGAGGGCGATCGCGAGCGCGTGGATCGGCTCGGTGGCCCCCAACGCCTTGCATGCGGCCTTTATGACCTGCCGGGTCCTGTCAGGCCCTAGACCATACTCCCTGCTGATCTCTGCGATGGTGAACCCTCGCGCCCGCATGATCAGCATGCCCTCCTCGCGTGGACGCAACAGCTCAGGCTCTTGATACATGAGTCCTCCCTCTCCTGTGCGGTCGGTTCATCGTTACGGTGGGCGCAGAGGCTGTACAGGATCCCGCATTTCTGCGATTCAGTGGACAGATCCTGCGCCTACAGCCCGATGTCCAAGCCGCTACCTGGCACCCGGAAGCGGAGACTGAGGACGATGCGGCTCCGCCCCCGGCCGGGCGCTGTTCGGTCGACGGGGCGGCCCGAGTAGCTGCCGCACGACGCCACAGCCAGCGTGGCACGCGGTCAGCGCCGGAGTGCGCGATCCGGCCGACAGACGTCACAGATGTCGACGGCAGGGTTCCCGATCATCTCCGCCGCCTCGGCCGTGGCGACAAGAGTGTGCCCATCTCGGGCCTGCCAGCAGTCGCGGCGGTGGAGCCGGCGAGCAGGCCCGTCCCCGTACTGGTGGAGGTTCTCCAGGACCCATTGCCGGCCTGCGGCCGCGCCGTCCGTCGGAACGGCGGTGTAGTCCTCGCCGGGGATGGGGGTGATGTCGTCGGCCAGGACGCTGATCGGAGTCGGGGCGGCCGTGGTCTTGGTGTGGCCGTCGGGGCCTTCATGACGTGCGGGCATGATCGCTTCGCATTCGTACCACCACCGCCCATCCTGTGACCGGTGCCGGGAGGTCACGACGACGTCGAGCTGCTGGCCGTCGGGCAGCACGGCGCGCGCCCAGGGCCCTGCCTTCGATCGCCATTCTTCTACATTCAGACCCACCGTTCGATTCTAGTTCGATTCATAGTGTGTGCCGCGATCAGGCCCTTGACCTGCGCAAAGAGCCGTCATTCCGGGGCGCACCTACGCTGGAGGCGACCCAGGGGGGCTCCTGGGAGGTAGGTAGCTATATGCGGCCGGTCTGGTCTGGTGCCGTCTCGTTCGGCCTCGTGACGATCCCGATCAAGGTGTTCCCCGCGACCGAGGACCACTCAATCTCCTTCCGACAGATCCACCTCCCAGACAACGGGCGGATCCGATACCGCAAGGTCTGCGAGGTCGAGGACAAGGAGCTCGACGCGGAGGAGATCGGCCGCGCTTACGAGGTCTCCAAAGATCAACTGGTTCAGGTCACCGACGCCGACCTCGATGAGCTGCCGCTACCCACCGCCAAAGCCATCGAAGTCGACGCTTTCGTCGCAGCCGAGCGTCTCGACCCGATCCGGTTCGGGCGGCCCTACTACCTACAGGCGGACGGAGCTGTCGCCGCCAAGCCCTACGTCCTCCTCCGTGAGGCCCTCAAGCGCACCGACAAGCTGGCCGTCGCCAAGTTCGCTTGGCACAATCGCGAGCGGCTCGGCGTCCTCCGGGTAGTCGGCGACGCCCTGGTCCTACAAGCGATGCACTGGCCGGACGAGATCCGCAGTACCGAGGGCCTGGCTCCCAGCACAGTGGAGATCAGCGACGCTGAGGTCGACGAGGCCATGGCCCTCATGGACGCCATCGGCGGCACCGATCTGACCCAGTACCGCGACCGCTACCGCGAGGCTGTCGAGGAGATCATCGAAGCCAAGGCGCAGGGGCGGAAGCCGCCCGAGCTCAAGGTCGAAGAGGCCCCTGCCGGGAAGGTCGTCGACCTGATGGCAGCCCTCAAGGACTCCGTCCGCGCCGCCAAGGAGAGCCGCGGCGAAGGCAAAGCCGAGGTGCACGAACTCGCCGACAGGAAGCGCCCCGCGAAGAAGTCGGCAGCCAAGAAGGCCACCACAGGTAAGAGGACCGCAGCGAAGAAGGCTCCCGCGAAGAGGACGGCGGCCCGGAAGCGGCCAGCGTCGTGAGGAGTAAAGCGCCCCGCCGGGGAGGGCGGGGCGCAGGGGGCACAGCGCCGCCTGGGGGTTAGGGAGCGGATGCCCGTGTGATCAGGATGCGCCGAAGTGGCTGGCGAGGGAAGAGGTCGGACGCAGATCTTCCGATCTCGGGCTGCCTGGCATGATGCGTCAAGCAGCACGCTCCGTCCAGGCGCTCCAGACTGGGCGGGGCGGGCGTCGTTTTGCCCCCGAGGATTGGCCAACTGCTTTCCGGCATGCCCGTGGGCCGCGCCGGTTCGGCGAGAGTCCACGTCGTAGCCGGCGGCGCGCGCGGTCTCCCGAATACGGTGCCGCGAACTGCTCTCGGTTGTTCGTCGCTGTCACAGCCCGATGTCCTCGGATGCGGCATCGGTCCACTTGTCGGCTTCGCGGATGTAGCCCCAGAAGGCGGGGCTGTTCTCGGCGTGCCCGGACTGGGCGCGGATCTTCTCCTCGCGCTTCCCGGCCCGGCGGCTGGTGGTGATGAACCCAGCCCGCATGCTGTGGCCGGTGAGGCGGACGGTGAGGCCGGCGCGTTCGGCGTTGCGGGCGATGATCTCGCGGACGGCTTCGGGGCTGAGGGCGCGGTCGCCGAGCTGGCCCCAGACGGTGATGGGCAGGAAGGCGGGGCCGCTGGTGATGCCTGCTGCGGCGCGCCAGGTGAGCCAGGCGCGGACGGGGCAGGTGTCGGGGTTGCGGCCGTAGCCGACGACGACGTCCCGCGGCGGTCGGCCTTTGACGGCGGGGACGTGGACTTCGAGTCCCTGGCTGACGTGCACGATCGCCTCGGCGCGGAGGGCGGCGACTTCGGCGGAGCGGCCGGCGATGGCGAAGGCCATGAGCCAGAGGGCTCGGTCGCGGAGCCCGGTGAGTCCATCGGCGACGGCTGCGTTCATCTGGCGGAGTTGTTCGGGGGTGACGGCGGCGGCCTTCCCCCGACCGCGGGCCTGCCGTTCGGGGTCGTTCTTCAGTGGCTTAAGGGCTTGCCGGGCGGCGACGGTGGCGGCCTTGGGCACCTCGATGCCGTGTTCGTTCCGGGCGGTGACGGTGACGCCGGTGATGCGGCGGTCGATCGAGTTGGGTGCGGCGAGCTTGATGGTGTCGAGCCAGATGACGAACCCGACGAGGGTGCCCCTGGTGACGGCGGTCGACTTGAGGCGGTGCCCGGTGCGCTCCCCCAGCCAGTCGTGGAACTCCTCCCACAGCGCCCAGTCGTTGGCGTAGCCGCGCTTCGTGTTGTGGGGGCGGATGGCGTCGAGGTGCTTCTCGGCTGCCTCTTCCATGGCGTGCAGGACGGCGAGCGTCGCAGCGTCGTAGGCGGCGGGGGTGGCGTCCGGCTGGCGGGGGGCGAGGTCGGCGCTCATCGCTCGCACTCCGTCCCGTGCTCGCCGGGGCACTGAAAGAGAACTTCCAGGCGCATGAAGGTGTGCGAGGGGTGCCGCTTCGTGTAGTCGCAGTGCCGCTGCTCTCCCTCCTGCCGGGCAGAGACGGCCTCGTCGGGCTGCACCCAAAGCGCCTCGGTTGCGAGGCCCTCCAAGTACTCGGTGCACGCGCAGTCGCAGGTGTGGGAGCGCCCGCAGGGGCACTGCTCGATGCAGTAATGGGTGTCGCAGTCGCGGCAGAGGGTGCGTCCGCAGTCCTCGCAGTCGTCCATCAGGGTCTCCGTTCAAGTACGGTACGGGCGATGTTCCGGCTGCTAGCCGAGTAGGTCGAATTGCAGTTGCCGTTCGGGGGCAGGCGCGGACAGGACGCGGGACCGCCAAGCCAGGGCGTAGGTGGGGCAGTTCGCGCAGTTCTTCGCGCGATGCGTGCACCCGGCCAGCTTCGAGTCTCGGCGGGCACCGAACGACCAGGCCATCGAGTCGGCCGACATGAGCAGATCGCCGTACTCGGCAACCCCCGCGCTCTTCACACCGAAGCCGTGCAGCTTGAGGCCAAGGGCGGCAAGGGCGGTGACGATCTCCCCTATCTCTGCGGTGCCCTGACGGCGGCAGACGGACCCAAGACCGACCACGGGCTGCGCCTCAAGATCCACCCCTGCCTCCTCGTACATCTCCACGCAGCGGAGGTAGTCGGCCAGCTGCCAGCCCTGAAGCACAGGGGCGAACGGGAGATCGGGGGCGATGCGGCGCAGATCGAGGTAGTTGTCGACGGTGAGGCGCTGATGCTCCTCAACACTGAGGCCGGTACCGACAAAGTGCTGCCCGGCGTGGGGGCCGCCCGCGATGACGAACGGCTCGCACATCCAGTCCATGGGCGCGACCCAGTCGAGCTTGCCGATCTCCTCTGCGTAGCGCCGGACTTCGGCGGCGTACTGCTCGGCAGTGATGCGCCACCCGCCGTGGTCGCGGAGTTCGGTGAACCCCCCGGAGTCCAGGGCCCACGGTGCGCGGGCTCGGGGGAAGGTCTTCCGCTTTTTCAGACGGTTGCGGGAGATGAACAGCGACACGTCCATCTCCCCGAGCCAGTTGACCATGTGGGTGCCGAGGTAGAACCTCACGCCGACTCCTTGACGGCGTGTGCATTGCGGTAAGCGATGAGCATGTCGATGACGTCGTCGACCCGTCCGACCTCAAGGGACCGGAACAGGGCCGGGAGGCGGTGCGGCTCGTTCTGCTCCAGTAGCCCGAACCCCTGGTGCGACTCGAACTCGATCCGTCCGTTGCGGCGGCCGTCGCGCTCCTCGGCCCGCGTGCGCATCGCCTTGATGAGCCGGTAGATGCTCTGGTCGGCCTCGCGGATGCGGCGGCGGTCGCGGGCCGAAGGAACCTTGCCCGTGCCGGAGCAGTTGCGGCAGGCCACCGGACCACTCCAGATGTGAAAGGTCCCCGTCCCCTTGCAGCGGCGGCAGGGCCGCAGCGGGTCGAGCAGTTCGACCGCCGTGCTCTTCTTCTGCGGCTCCGGGTGGGTGTCCGCGACGACGGTGGGGACGCTGGTCCAGTTCTTGCCGGTGGTGGCGAAGTCGGATGCGTAGTGGTCGAAGCGCACCAGCTGCACGCGGGTCGTGGGGTGCAGCTCGGCCAGAGTCTCGTACATGCCTCGGGCGTAGTCCTCGGTGTACGTGCCCATCACCTCGCCGTTGACCTTGTACGTCCAGACGGTGCGGATCGGGGCGGTGGGCTGGTCGGTCATCTCGGGCTCCTCGTCTCCCTGACTACCTCAACTGTACATGACGTCTTTATGTACATCAAGACGGCATGGTAATCTCGCCCTCATGGACACGAGCAAGGAAGACCAGCCAATCGCCGAGGCTCGCGCCAACATCAGCAAGCTGCACAACGCCGTGCAGCTACTCAGGCGCGTCTACTTCCTCACCAGCAGGGGCACCCGCGAAGCCGCCGTTGTCCCCGTCGACCTGGGCGAGTTGATTCAGCAAGTCGGCGGGCCGGACAACGCGGTTGCGATCCTCAAGGCGCACCTGGACGACGTCACCCCGTAGGGTTCGGAGCGCTGGCTGGAGTAGGACAATCGCCCCAAATAACGCCCGTGATATGGCATGTTATCGAGGGTGGTGACGACTGAGACGGCCCGTCGGGTACGGTACGGGCGATGCCCCGGCTGCTTTCCTCAGCCGGGGCATCGCCGCGCTGGGGCGGTCTGTGCAGTCAGGACTCGCCCTTCTCCCAGGCGGCGACGGCCGCCTCCAACGGTCGGGGGTCCCACGTCCAGGTGCCGTCGTTGGTGCTCGGCCCGGATGCCATGCGCCCACGAAGCGCGTTCGCTACGGGGAAGGCGACCTGCTGCGGGCTGGTGAACGTGCACACGGCCGTTGGGTCGAGGGGATCGACATTGCGTCCACCTCCCTGCTCGATCAGAGTCCAGCCGTTGCGCTGGTCCCATCCCAGGATGACGCCGTGCGGCCACGCGTCCGCGTTGACGCTGGACGGGGCAAAGGTGATCCAGCCGTCGAGGAGGTCGTCATTCTCGCTGGTGCCGCCGTCGGCGACGGTGATGCCGTACCCGTCGAGGGCATCGGCGACGGCTGTGATGTAGTCGTCGTGGGGCAGGGTCTGGTCGTTCATCGTTCTCCTGGCGGGTGTGAGTACGGGCAGTGCCCCGGCCGCTTTTCTCGCCCGGGGCACTGCTGTGTCCAGATCAGGGGATGAGTTCGGCGTCCGGAATGGCCTGCATGAGGGGCAGGTTGCGGCCGCCACTCTCCTCGTCCCAGTCGGTGGAGACCATGACCGGGCCGATGCCGGACACCTCGATGGTCAGGGTGATCTCGGTGGCCGTCCAGGTCGACCCGGTGGAGCAGGTGCGCTCCACGATGCGGGTGGTGACCGTCCCCCCGACGCGCTCGTAGACGGTGTTCAGCTCGTGCTGGGACCACACGCTGAGGCTGGTGGCGGTGTCACCGAGGAAGGGCTGCGGCATCGAGTACTCGGGGAATCCGAGGGCCTTGTTGACCTTGGCGACGCGCTCGGCCTCGGCGCGGGCGACGAGTTCGGCCTCACGGCGGCGGAGCAGGCCCAGCTGGCTCTCGATGCTGCGCCGAGTCTCCAACGGGAGGGTCTCGTAGGCCACCTTCGACATGTCGGTCGTGAGGCGGCGGACCTTGGTGTGGACGGTGGTCAGGTCGTCGTTGAGGTCGAATGCGACGTTCACGCGAGCTCCTTAGTTGCGCTGTCCCGACACCCCAAGCGTAAGGGCACCCCTTACAGATGTCAACCCACCCCTTACACTGACTTCATGACAACCCCGCCGAGCCCCTTCGAAAACCTCAAGCGCCTCGCCGAGTCCAGCGACCCGACCTCGCGCGCCAAGGATGCAGGCGCCGCGCTCCAGGCCATCCCCGACCTGCAGAAGTGGCTGCGGGAGATCCGGCAGGGTGCCGTCCGGGAGATGCGCGACGAGGGGATGAGCCACGCCCAGGTGGCTGCCGAGCTTGGCATCAGCCGGGCGCGCGCCCAGCAGATCGCCGAAGGCAGGACCACGGGTCGGCGAGCGGCGGCGGAGGCCCCCGAAGAGGGGTCAAATGGTGGCACTTAAGGGAACGTTATGCGCTACTGCCGTGATCACCTTTCGCAGGTGGGGCTATGGAAGGTGAGTCACCTGCTCCCACACTGGGGAAGCACGCGCGGCTAGCCCGTCAGCCAAGCTCAAGGGCTATCGTTCGGCGCATGAGCGACTTGTGGTCCGACATAGCCGGGCTCTGCGCCGCCAGCCTGAGCGCCGCTGCCGCGGCTGGCTCTTGGGTTGCGGCGCACAAGGCCAACAAGACCGCTGAGGTGGTTGCGAGCATCGAGCAGTCGCGGTGGCATGCGGATCTAACCCCCCAGTTCGCCATCACGATCGAGCACGACGAGGATGGCCGGGCCGCACTGAATGTGCAGCTCGTCGGCCCACTTGCCTTGCGACACCTGAACGAGATCAACGTCAGGATCACATCCAGCGATGATCTCGAACGGACTGACCGGCTGACAGGTTCAGTCCCGCAGGAGGAGCTGGATGCACAAGTGTGGGGCCCGTACCGCTTCACTCACGGAGCGGACGGCGCCGACATCAACGGGCACACCGTGAGGCCGGTGCCGATGGAGGTCGGCCGCGGGCGGCCATTCAGCATCGAGCGGACCCGGCCGCCGCACTGGATGGAAGGCGGCGATGTGAATCAGCGGTGGCGGGACCAGTGGCTCGGCCAGCCGATGCGCCTGGTACTGACATGCCGGCAGGCAGGAGTTGAGAAGCCGTGGATCGTGCCTGCCGAGATCGACGTCCCGGAGTCGCCCCGCATGCGGTGGCTCTGAGCGTCACCGGGCCGAACGCACCGGGCGCGTGTTCGACGGCGACCTCCCCCAGCGTCTCCTTTCGGTAGACCTCTCCCCCGCCGGCCCCTCGCGGCGCTACGGTCGCAGCGTTTCGTCACGTCAGGGGAAGCTGATGCGCACATCCACGATCACCGCGGCGATCCTTCTCGCCGTCTTACTGCCTGTTTCCGCGTGCAGCAGCGGGGGCGACGAGGACGACAAGCCGCGTGCCAAGTCGTCCGTGGACTGCACCGACCAGCAGCTGTCTCAAGAGGAGTGGATCGATAACTGCAGAGCCGCCTCGTCAGCCGCTCAGTCCAGCACGGGCCTGAGGTTCGGCCGGTCCTACCGGTGGCCGGACGGGCTCGAGGTGTCCGTCGTCGGCGCCCGGCGGGTCACGGACTTCGGCGAGTACGACCGGAAGCCCAACGCGGACGAGATCGGTTTCAGAGTCGAACTGAAGATCGCAAACAAGGGCAAGGCGCCAGCAGGCCTGGACGACCTGTCCCTGATCGTCGAAGGCGCCACACACGGCGGCCAAGCTGCCAGCACCACCTACGACGCCGGATCCGAGCCGCTCGAGGGACGTATCGCGCCGGGGGTCACCGTGGTCAAGAACGACGACAGCGTGCTCGAGAAGCGCTACGGACCCAAGATCGTCGTCACCGTGCAGCGGATGAGCGAGAACTTCGACCTTGAATTCCCCGAGTTCACCGGCAGCATCGAGTAGCCCGGAAGCGCGAAAGCGCCCGCCTCCGAAGAGACGGGGCGGCAGCGGGACGGCTCAGGCTTCCCAGGGCCAGCGAGCGTCGCGGCCACACTCAAGAAGCGGGATCACACGGAAGGCGTGGTCGCCCCTCACATGGAGGGGAGGTCCAGCATGGGGGTGCCCGAGATCAAAGTCGGAGACGGAACATAGCGTGCTGCCGTTACACCACAGTCGGGATCACCCGACCACCAGGACTCGAACCTGGACTACTCGAACCAGAATCGAAGTATCCGTCGCCTGCGCACCGGGCCCCCCGATGCTGTGCTTTGAGCCTACAGGTTGATCCGTCAAGTGGCAGTCAGTTTTTCGTTCACCCACTGGCACGCCAAAAGGCCCCTCCCGATAGGGAGGGGCCTGGCTCACAGTTCATACACGAGCGGCGGGGGCGGATCCGGCGACGGCACGGGCGGCGCCTCAATGAGACCCATCGCGACAAGCGTGCCCGTGTCGGCCGCGGTGGGATCCACTGGGCGCATCACAGGCCGGGGTGCCGGCTGCTCCTCGGTTGGATCAGGCATCATCACACTCCCGTTCGGTTGTACTCGTCGACGAGAGGATGCGGTTCCGGCGGCACGCCGGGCTGGCTGCGCGCCCACCGGTACAACTCGTCCACCGTTGACGAGAAGGCTCTCAGCAGAGATTCCAGCCGTGACTGCCGTTGCCGGAGCTGGCCGTTCTCCGTGTCGACTCTCTCCACCGTGGCTTGGAGTACGGCGAGGCTGGCCTGCTGCGCGGCCGGCTCGGCTGCCGCCCGTGCCGCGGCTTCATTCGCCCTCGCGGTCGCCGCCGCTGCCCTTGTCGTTGCCCGGGCCGTGAACAGCCCCCCGACGACCATTCCCACGGTGCCGAATACGGCGACGATCCCTGCCCAGATAGTCATGCGCCCTTGCCTCTCCGGGCGCGCCGCGGCACTGGGGGGACCGAGTACTCGGGCACCGTCGCCGCCCACAAGATCACCCCGACGTGTGAGGTGAGATACCAAGCTGCGACGAATCCGCCGCGGGGGAAGTCGCCGGTGACGACGGCAGCCGCGTAGGCAGTTGCCCACACGGTGGGGGGAATGAGCGCCGATACGAAGCCGATCCAGTCGCGGCCGATCTGGAGGAAGGCGCTGGCGACGGTGATGAGGCCGCACAGGATCCACAGCCAAGCCCAGCAGTTCAGGGGCATGACGTCGGTCAGCAGCTGCAGACCTTGAGGGTTCGTGGCGGGGACGGCGATGAATCCGACTCCCCAGCAGGTCTTTCCGGTGCCGAGGATGAGGAGGAAAGCGCCGCGGCGGCCCAGGTGCTGCTTCAGCCGTCGGGCAGCGCGGCACGGCATCAGACCGCCGTGGGTCCGGGCGGTCGCCGTAGGGCGACTGCCGGGACGGGCGCGGTGACCTGGGTCCTCACGAACGCCTGGGCGACCACGGTAATGAAGGCCATCCACGCGGCCTGCTTCTCCGTCGACCAGTCCAGGCCGAGGTTCATGCCGAGGGCGAGGGCTGCCTGGGCGAAGCCCGTGAGGGCGGCGACCACTCCGTCGTGGACCATGAACGCGATGATCAGGCCCATCGCGGCCGCGGCAACCGCGTTGATCGCTGTCTGCGTGTCGGCGCTGACCTCGATCCAGAACGCGGAGACGAACTGCACGACGACTGCGACGAGGCCGAGCCACACGGCTGGCTCCCTGTTGAAGATCTTCATCGGGGGTGTCACTTCCAGTAGAGACCGCGGGCGCGGCTGGTGGTGATGGTGAGCGGTGTCGTATCGGCCTTGTCAGCAGGCCAGTAGGCGACTTCGAAGCGGAGCTTCTCCTCAGGCCGGATCGAGCCGGCATGGGCGAAATCAGGGAAGGAGTCGCCGGCTGTGGTGAGCCGTTCCACGACCCCGGACGTCCATCGGGTGCCGTCCCTGCGCAGGTGATAGAACCGCCCCTGCACTGTGCCTCCGGCCGGTGCCCGCAAGGTGAGGAGCACGGCTGCGGTGTAGGCGCGGGCCCCGGTGAGCAGGTCGATGCCTTCGACGTCGAGGGTCTTCCAGGCGCCGGGGGCGAGAGGCCGGTCGGTGGCGTCGTAGCGGCCGAGAGTGTTGGGCACGTCGTTCTCCTCGCTGCCGTTGTCGGGGTTGGGCTCGCCGTTAGCGCGGGCGACGATCCCGGGGAAGACCACCTCGTGGAACTGCACGATTCGGGCCGCGCCGGGGCAGGCTGTTCCGCCCATTGACCAGTCGGGATGCAGGCGGTGGTACCCGTAGCCGGGGTCGGACGCGGTGCGGCAGATCCGGAGAGGAAGGCCGTGCCTCTCGTGCAGCCAAACGCCGAGCTTGATCAGCTCCTCGATCTGCTCGGCCGTCCACGCATCGGAGTTCTGGGTGTTGGCCGCGGTCTCGACCGATACCGCGCCGGTGCCGTCTGGGCGCCGGTTTGCCAGGTAGTTGGCGTCGGCCCGGGTCTGGGTGCCGATGAACTGCGCGATGGAGCCGTCGTAGCCGATGGCGAAGTGCGACTCGAGATTCGTGCTGTCGCGCCAGTACTCATAGGTGCGGCGCGGGGTCCACGGGGCGGCGATGCTGTGCATGATGAACTGCGTCGGCTGGATAGCTTCCTGCGCGTCCGATTCCGGCTGCAGTTCCATCTTGGTGGCGCCCGGGTACCAGGCCATGTGATTCCCCCTATTCAGGGCATAAGAAAAGCCCCTCTGCCGGGGCTGATTGATGGGGCTCAGAGGCTGTAGAAGAGCCCGTTGAAGCTGACCCACGGGGGCTGGATCTTGGGGTTGGCGGAGGCGGATGTGGTGCCGACGATCTCGATGTGCCCATCGCTCCGGCAGTCGATCTTGACGCTGAGGACGTCCGAGTTCGTAGTCGAGCAGGCCCCGGTCAGCGAGCGGAGAGCGCCGGGGCGCGCCGCTGCCGGCAGCGCGGTGCCGGTGACCACTCCCCCGTTAGCGATCAGCCCCGGCGTACCGGGGTAGGTCACGTTGATGCCCCCCTTGAGCATCACAGTCTGCTCACCGAACAAGTTGACCACGCGGTACTGGAGGTTGCCGTTGCTGTTTCCGTTGTGGCCGTAGCCGGCAGCGAGAGAGATGGTGGTCCAGGCGGCCGCGCCGAAGCCCATCGTCACCCAGCCGCTGCCGTCGTACCAGGTGATCAACTTCTCGGTTGTGAGAACGGCGACCATGCCCGGCGCCGGGCTCGGCAAGGCCGCGTTGCGGGCAGAGGCCGAGGCAAACCGCATGTTCGCCCTGCCAGTGAGCGCGTCGACGATGTTGAACGCGAGTGTCGCCGCGTTCGGGGCATCCGTAAGCGCGGCGATCTGGATGCCCTGGCCATAGGAGTCAGTGGTGGGCATCAGGCCTCCGAGATCGATTCCGGCATGACCGAGTAGCGCGTCGCCGAGGTCGTCGTGACCCCAGGCATGCCCGCCAGGTAGGTGCGGATCAGGCCGACGAGGGCGCCCTCGTCAATGTCGACACCGCTTTCCGAGGTCTGCACTGTGACAGTGGCCTGTCCCTCGCCGTCGCCGGTGCGGCAGGAGATGGTGGTGTACGGGTAGTCCATGGCGCCTCCTAGGCAGCCTCGTACTGGAAAGTCACGCGCACCTGGTCGCCGGACGCGAAGGCCCCGTTAGGGCTGGCCTTCGTGGCGGAGACGCGGATGAGCTCGCCGTTACCGGCGGCCGACGGCATATAGACGCCGATCCGATTGGTGTCTGTGCTGGAGACGATCCCCTGGCCTGCCCATCGCTGGCTGGAGGTAAGGATCTGTGCCGGACACACCGCGATCAGGCCGGCCACGCTGGTCGGCAGCTGCCAGAAGTAGTTGCCTGACCCCAAGGACGTCGTAGACCCGATCGTGAGGTTGATCGTCCCGACGACATTCGAACCGTGGCGCCAGTAGCGGCCGCTGAGCGTGCCATTCCCCAGTGTCGGATTCGTCCCCGAGGTCACCGTCCATGTCGGCGTGAACGTCGAGAACGCCGCCTCGGCTGACCCCGAAAGGCGGCCGAGAGCAGCCCAGTTGCCGTTGCCGGACTGGGTGAGGACGATCCGGTCGCCGATGGCCGGGTTCTGGTAGGAGTCCATGCGGCGGGCGGTGACGGTGCCGCAGTCGACCGTGCCGGCGCCGACCGCGGTCACGGTCGCGGTCTGCCAGTCCGCCCCACGCACCGTCGGCGTGGATGCTCCGGCGGCCACGGCCTGGAAACGGATAGCGTCCGCCAGGTCCGCAGGCGTGATCCTGCTGCTCACGCGTCCTCCCGGGCAGAGATCGTCGCCAAGGTGAAGGTGCCGCCGGGTTCCAGCGGCACGGTGAAGCTCTGCACTTGGTGCAGCTCGCCGGTCCGGTCCGGGTAGACGACGCGGATGACGTCGCCAGGCTCCAAGGCTGGGTTGGGAAGGCTGGTGATGTCCGCGGACGCGTTCGGCGCCCTCGCGGCCCGAAGCTTGAGTGTGGCTGCGGAAGTGCAGGCGTTGACCGTGGTCAGCGTCGCTGAGCTGTAGAACATCGCCCGATGCCCGAACGGCCCAGACCAGTAGGTGGGGCTGGTCGGGTCGTCGTCGATCACCAATGCCGCGACGGGTGGGGCGTCGGTCTCGGTGTTCTCGCCACGCGCCAGCACAGCGTTGTACACGCCATCCAAAGACATGCCGCGGTTGGCGGAGATATAGGCGCCGCCCTCCCCCGCTGTGATCGACCACGCCGGCGCTACGGACAGCAGGTCCGGCAGCTCGGAGATGATGAACACGCCGTCGGCATCCGTGTAGACCTCGGCGCCCATGGCGGCCGCGATCTCCACTACCGCGGCCCACCGGTCGCCCTCGATGTCGTAAACGCGGGGGCCGATCGCGACGTCCGTGCCTCGGTTGACGACCGTGGCGGACGGGAGGGTGCCCTGGATCAGGCTGGTGATCGCCGCGACGGCCATCCCGCTCACCTTGGTGACCGCGGTGAACTTGTCGTCGGCAACCATGGCCTCCAGGGACTTGCCACTGACCGTCACCGGCCCCTCGTCCCGGTCGCCGGAGACTTCGTCGATCCTGAACAAGCCGACGGGGACCATCTCGGTGCTGCCGTCTGCATACCGGATGCCGCGGCTGATCCGCAGCTGAGCCCCGTAGACGCTGAGCTTGTCGATGGCGGTCAGGGGGATCAGGCTGGTGTCAGCCAGCGTGACTGAGCAGGTGCGGCGGGTCGCCTGCCCGCGGTCCACCGTCACGCTGCCGCCCGTGTGGTCCAGTCTCTCCACCCGCCCGTCCGTCCGGAAGAGAACGACTTCAGTGGCGACCTGGTGGGATTCACACAGCGCGTCCAGGAAGCGATCAGAGACGGTGTACACAGGTCAGCCCCCGATCCGCTCATCGAAGACCACGTCCTCCCAGGTCTCGTAGGCGTCCAGGACGGCCTGCCATGAGGCATGGCCAGTGAGGGCGTCCTGCCAAGTCCTGCCAGCAGAGCCTGCGACCCCCGTGGATACCGGCATGTCGACTTGCCGCAGAGGCAGCGTCCAAGACCGCAGCGTCTCGGGCCCGAAGCTACTGACGCGTGCCTCTGTGATCTGCCCGACTGCGACGTACACGTCGGCAACACCCATGCCGGGTACGGCCTGAAAGAGGAGTACGTTGCCGGAGTCCAGCAGCCAGTGCAGCCCGGTCCGCTCGTCGTCACTTCGAGTCCAGATGACGAGGTCACCCTCGAGCCCGCCCCGAACGTCCGACAGGACGACCGAGTTACGCCGGCCCCGGATCCGGTGCTCTGTCTGCTCCACGGACCGCTGCCAGTCCGGCCCCCGCTGCACCATCACCTTGAGGTTCCGCTGCGGCTGCCCAGGATCCTTCAGCCACGCCTCGTTCCGGTCGCCCGGGTCGAGTGTCACCGCACCCGAGGTCTGGTAGCCAGGCGTGGACGCGCCGACCTCCAAGGTCTCGACGTAGTAGAAGACCGCGACACCGAGGGGGGCCTCGTAATCCTCAATGATCACAGTGTCTGCGGTGATCGGTTCCTGGAAGATCAGCCCACTCGGGCCGCGGACGAGAGTGCGAGTGCCGTCCGGCGTCACCCGGTACACAGTCAGCAGCTCGCCGACCGCGAGCTCCCGAAGCGTCAGAGTGACGCTCGCCGTGTCGTCGTGCCCCTCGACCTCTACGGCTGGCTCGACCTGCCACAGCGCCACGCGGTCGAACCGCCAGGTCGACGACGTCGAGGTTGCGGTGACCGTGTACTCCAGTGCCGCCTGGGTCGCAGAGGCGGGAGCCGTGAAGTCGTTCGCCAGCACCCACCACCCGGGGCTGGGAATCGGGATCGCCGTGGCGGCGGTCGTCCCCAAGTCGGTGTTGGCAGCGTCGTACCAGCGCACCGCGTGTGTCCAGTTGAAGCCGCCGGCGCCTAGATTGGACAGCACCTCAGCACGGAAGTTCAGTCCGCCCGAGCCTGCTGGCAGCGCAAACTTCGCTGAGCGGATCACAGAGGTGCTGGCCGTCGCGGACGACAGCACAGCCGCGTAGGCGGCATCGTAGAAAACGGCGCCCCAGGGCGACGAGCGGGCGATCGTCGCCACACCGGAGATCACACTCCAGCCAGCCACACCCTGCTCGAAGCTCGCGTCAGCGTAGGGCAGGACGCTGCCCGTCCGCAGCGCAGGCGCGACCGTCACGACCGCCCCGTCGACCTTCAGGATCTGTCCCGCCGTGGCTCCGTCGAGGCCGGCCGCGATGGAGCAGCTCGCCGTGTTCGTGGGCGCTACCGCGGAAGCGAACTGACGGTAGTAGGCCGTCCCCGGCGCGGCGAGCGTGCTGCGCGTGGCCGCGATCTGGCTGCCGCCAGCGTCGTAGAACCGCAGCTCAACCCACGCCGTAGAGCCAGATGTGGGCGGGTTCAGATAGCAGCTAGCTACGTACTCAGTGCCCGGAGTGGCAGCCGGCCGATCGGTTGACCGCATGCTCGCATTCCCGTTGGCGGTCACGGTCATCGCGACGAGGTGGCCACCAGCCAGGTAGAAGTCAACTGGCCAAGTCACGACCGGCACGGAACGCCCGAGCGTGCAGTTGACCTCGTTGAGCCAACCCGCGGCGCTGATCTCCCCCGTCTCTGTATTGAAGGCGAAGAGATTGCCGACCGTGGTTTTCGGAAACCCGAAGTAGAAGTTCTCGTAGAAGCTGAACACGTTGCTGGCAGCCGGGGTGGATGAGACGACGACCTGCGCCCGGGCAGCATTCGCCGGCGCCTCCCCGCCCACCGCGATTCGGTGCCAGCTAGCTGACGCACTCGCGGTCGTCATCGACCACGTGATGGAGATCTCGGCGCTGCTGGAGTTCAGCCAGCGGATACCGATCCGCTCCGGGACCGTCGCCCCGGACGCATCACAGAAAGCGTGGTACTCGGTCCACGGCGTCACCTGATAGCTGGAGACCGTGACAGCCTGCATCTCCCCTGCCGCAGCGGATTTCACAGCGAGTACGCCGTCGCCGTTACGTCCGCCGCTGCCGAGAGAGATCGTGCAGTTCAACTTCGGCTTCCAGCCCGAAGTGTTCGGGTCGACTGCCTCCGTCGTTGTGGACAAGAAATTGCCAGGGATCGCCATCAGCCCCCCCGCCGGTTAGCTCGGAGCGCCGTGACCAGCTCCCCGTTGGAGCGGCGCACCTCAGCGCGGGCGATGTCCGTGATCTCCCGGTCGCCGACGTACACCTGCACATGCAGGTCACCGAGGCTGGCACCCGGATCGGCGGCGAGCCGCATCAGCGCGTTGGCCTGCTGCGAAGTGAACACCGGTTCCGGCCGCCCCGTCCCGTTGTAGGCCAAGTTGAGGCCGGGCTGGAGGTAGCCGCCCTGGTCGTACCAGTGCGGGAACTGCTTGTTCCAGAACTCCCACGCCGCGGCCGGACTCCCGTAGCGGTCCCTGATGTAGCCCAGGCCCCACTTGATCTGGGTGCCCGCATTCGTTCGCCAGTCCGGGCCCGCAGACCGCATCTTGCTGGCAGGGAGAGCCTGCGGAATGCCATATGCACCGGAGAACTTGTTGAGCGCGTTCCAGCGCCAACCCGACTCGTGATCCCACAGCTTCTTCAGCGGCGGCCACTGCTTCTGGGAGAACCCGAATTCGCCCATCATCTGCCGCGCAGCCGCCTGCGCAGCCTGCGGCCCCGACGAGCCACCAATCGGGCTGATGCTCGGCTCGAAACCGTAGACCGCATCGAACAGCGGGTCGCGAGCTCCTCGAGCGCGTGACCCGACGAGCACGCCATCGCCGCCGCGGGATTCCACGTTGACGCCGGCCAGGGTGCCGGCCGTGTGGCCGACGCCTCGGTTCGTGATGCCAATCATGAATGGTGCGACGAGGTTACGCTTCCAGCCTTTCGGGGCTGTGTTCCCCTGGAACGCGTGCGTCGACCACAGACGTCCCTTAGGGTTCTGGCCCAGAATCTTCTTCTGGATGGCCGCCATGAATCCCGAGCAGTCCCAGCTGGGATTGCCGGCCCCGCCCCACTGGTAGGGCTTACCGGTCTGGGTTCGGGCCCACTTGAGGGCATCGACAACGCGCTCAGTGCCCGATCCGAAGACCTTGTCGATGACGGAGCTGACGAGATCCTTCAGGCTGGTGATGGCCATCCGGGGCAGACCGAGTGCCACCTTGCCGAAGCTGGTCTTCTTGAGGTGCTGCCCCTTCTTGAGCAGCGGGTCGAGCAGGCCCGTGACCTTCTTCATCGGGTTAGAGAAGAACCCTCCGAGCTTTGCCCCGGCGTCGCCGATGCCGTCCCAAACATCGCCGAGGACGCCGCCCTTAGCGAGTAGCTGTGTACCAGCAGCCTTGTGAAGCGACACGGCCCGACTCCGATACTTCGGGTCGGTCGGAATGACGTACTCAGGGTAGCGAGGGTTTCCCTCCCCCACGATAGCTGTCGGGCGATTGAAGACACCCGGCTGCGCGGGAACCGTACCACCCTGTGCGAGGTATTCGACTTTACCGAGGCTCGGCACACCGGGAATCCACCCAGTAATCTTCTGCCAGACCTTGACGACACCCTCGTTCCAGACGTGCTTGAGGACCCAGTTGATCGGCGCCTTGGTGTACTGCTTGATCTTGTCCCAAGCCGTCTTGATAGCCTTCGCAGCCTCGTCAAACGCGTCAGCAACCTTGCCCACGGCCTCCTTGATGGCGTTGAAAACCGGCTTGATTGCCGTGCGCCACACAAACCCGATAACGGTTCCTATCGAGCTGAACACCGGCGCGATCGCCTTCTCATAAAGCCAGCGGGTCACCGTAGCAATGCCACGCCAAGCCGGCGCGAGAGCCTTCGTCCACAGCCAGCTCCCCACCCGCGCCACACCACGGAACGCGCCCTCGATAGCGGCGAACACCGGCTTGACCACGTTGTTGTACAGCCAGCGCGTCACCTTCGCGACACCGTCGAACGCGGGGCTAATTCCCTGTGTCCACAGCCATCCGGCCAAGGAGGCGATGCCCTCGAACGCCGGCTTGATGGCCTCCTTCCACAGCCAGGTGGCGACAGCAGCCACGCCCTGGAACGCCAGGTACAACGGAGCGATCAGCACCGTCAAAATCACGCCGATCAGGATGCCCGCTGCCAGAGCGATGCCGTCGAACGCCGGCCCGATGGCATGCTTCCACAGCCACACGGCCTTGTCGCCAACCCACTGCAGCCCATCACGAATCGCGGCGAAGGTCGGCTTCAGAGCACTGTTCCAGACTGTCAGCGTCGCAGACTTGATCCCGTCCCAGACCGCATCCACAATGTCCCGGAACCACTCAAAGTTCTGATACGCGTACACCACAGCAGCGACCAAAGCCAGAATCGCCACCGCGATCAGCACAATCGGGTTGGCACTCAGCACGAGATTCAGCGCGGCCACCGCCAGCGTCCACAGCCTCGTCCCGATCCACAACAGGTACAGGCCCTGGATAAGCCATGGCGCATCACGGGCAATCGAAGCGATCCCCTCTGCAAGGATGCCGATAACCTCAAGGACCGGCCCAGAGAGCGGCCGCAGAGCACGTCCGACCTCCATGAACGCCGAGCCAATACTCCCCAACGTCTCGGCGACGAGCGGTCCCATCTCCGCAGAGTAGGCCAGGAACCGCTCAAACTCCGGAGACCCCTTAAGGCTCGTTCCCCAGTTAGCGAAGCGGCCGGTGATGCGCTCCATGCGCCCATTGATCGAGTCCATGTGCGGCAAGAACGCCTGAATGATCCCCGCCATGCCCTTGAACACGTTACCGAAGGCCACGCCCACGCCGACAATTGCGGGCCCGACAGAGCCCGCCAAATCCTTCTTGAACTCCTTCCACCACGGCTTCTTAAACCCAGCCGACACCCGGTCCTGCAGCTTCTTCACCCCGTCCGCCGCACCGAGAACGATCGGCGTCAGGCCCGGCAAGCTGTTCTTGATCCCGTTCAGTGCGCGAGTAAAGATCGGCATCACGGCCGGTTGGAGCGACTTCGACCAGTCAGAGAAAGCCCCCTTCAGCGACACGAAGGAGTCGAAAGTGTCCCGGGCCGACGGCGTCATCTTCGCCAGCTCGTCCCGGTATTTCGCCTGCGCGGCAGCAGCCTGATCCACGCCCCCGGCCGTGTCCAACGCCGCCGACTCAACCTGGCGCTGGGCCGAAGCGATCGAATCCGCCGCTGAGACATGCGCGTGCGCGAGCGACTCCTGCGCCCGCCCAACCGACCGCGCCCCGTCCTCCTGCACCCGGGTCGCATTCCGCTGCGCCTCGGCGACCTTCTCCTGAGCAGCAGCGATGGCCTCCGCGGAGTCCCTCTGCACGCGTGCGGCATCACGCTGGGAATCCGCCACCCGCTCCTGAGCTGCCGCAATCGCGAGCGCGTTCACCTGCTGCTGACGAGCAGCCTCCCGCTGCGCCTTAGCCAGATCAGCGGTCTGCTCACGGACCTGCCGCTCAGCCTCCTTCAACCGCTCCTGAGCATCCTTGACTCTGTCCGAGCCCTCCACCCCGGCCTTGTCAGCCTTCTTCTTTTGCTTCTCCAGGCGCTTGGTCTGCAGCCGCTGCTCCTCCAAGCGCTGCACCGCCTGGTCGTAAGCCAACTGCGCGCGCTCCCGCTCCAGAGCTGTAGCCGTCGAGCCGGCCGCCTGGGTCGCGCGGAGCCGAAGTTCCGCCTCCTGGACCGACAGCACAGCGTCCCGCTCAGACAGCTGAGCAGACGCGAGGCGATGCCCCAGATCCTCCAGCTCCATGGCCGCGTCACGGCGCGCCTGCGTCAGATCCAACTGAGCCTGCTTGGCCGAGCGCTGGGCGTCCTCCAGGGACTGCTCCGCCGCCACGACCCGCTCATCCGCAGCTCGCTGCTGGTCCGCAGCCTGCTGTATCGCGGATGCCAGACCCTGCCGGGCGTCCTTGACCTGCTGGGCGGCATCCCGCTGCCGGTCTGCGGCCTGCTGCGCAGCGTCGGCAGCACCCTCCTCGGCCTGCTTGACCTGCTGAGCCGCCCGCCTGTTCGCCTCCGCCGCGCTGCGCTTGGCGTCCGCCACACCCTGCTCGGCCTGCTGGATCTGTCGGGCCGCATTCCGGTATGCCGACGCCAACGACTGCTGTACACCTGCCATCTGCAGCGCCCGGGCCGCACTCTGAGACGCGACCTGACCGCTCTTGAGCGATGCGGTCGCCGCCGCGTCCTCCGCCGCCTTCCTCGCCTGCAGCGCCCGCCCGATAGCCAAAAACGCTGGCACAGCCACCGCGGCAAGCGCGCCCACGCCAACCGCCGCCGTGACAGCCGCAGCCGTCACGGCACCCAGCCCCGCAGCCAGCACCGGCAGAGCAGGCAGTGTCGCGAGAGTGCCGACAGCGATCGCCAGCTGCAGGATCGCGGACGCCGCCCCGCGGGTCTGCACCCGCACCTCAGCCTCACGGCCATCCAAGGCAGACACCATCGCCTGCACCGCGGCCAGCTCCGCCAGGGCCGCAGCCGAGTCGATGCGGACATCGATATCCGCATCGTCTGCCTGCAGTGCACGCAACCGAGCCTGAATCGCCTCGATCCTCGCCAAGGCCGCCGCCGCGTCCAGGTCGACCCCGACCCGCACGTCTGCAAGCTGCCCCAGACTCGACCTCAACCGAGCGATCTCCAGCTGCGCCGCGGTCGAATCCGCACCCAGATTGATATTGGGCAGAGCGGCCTGCGCCGCCTGCACCTGAGCCCTCAGCCGAGTAGCGAAGGTCCCGTCGGTCTCCACACGGATCCGCGCCGGATCCCGGCTGAGCCGCTCAACCTCCTCACGGATCGACAACAGCGCTGCCCGGGCGGCCGCCGTATCCGCACGCACATCCACGTCCGGGTGCGCCGCCCCCAGCGCTGCCAGCCGAGCCTCGATCTCGTTGACCTCGGCTAGCGCTGCGGCAGTGTCGACATCGATACCGATCTGCTTGTTGCTGAGGGTCTCCATGCGGGCCCGCAGCCGCGCCAGATCCGCGTCGACACCCGTGTCGTCCAGCCGCACATCCAGCCGCGGCATGGAGCGGAAGGCTTCTTGCAGCTTGGCCCGCAGCGACCGGGCGAACGCGCCGCCCGTGTCCTGCCCCTGCCGCACCGCCGCCGGCCGCGCCGCCCGACCGCCTGTCGTAACACCGTCACGGACCGCGTCGCGCAGCGACGCGGTAACCCGGGTCGCGATCTGCTGGCCAATCTGCTGCCCGATCCGCAGACCGATGTCCCCCACCTGGCGCTGCATGGCTGGGCCGAACGCCCGCCCAGCCGCATCGCCGGCCTCCTCGCCAGCACGCGTAGCCGCCGGCACCAAACCAGCCCGCAGATGCCGGTGAATCCCGCGCGTGTTGGGGACAACGTCGACCTCGACAGAGCCGATCTGGATCGCCACGGGAGCCACCTCCCGTCTGCGCTACGCAGCTCCACCATTGATCAACTGGAACAGCCGCTCGGCGCCCCGCTCGGACAGCTGCGCCTTCTTCCGCCGCGGCGCGGCGCCAGGCCGGCGAATCGGCACCGGCGGATCAGGGCGCTTGCTCTTCTTCGCCGTGTTCGCGCAGACCAGCACATACTCGATGCGCGCCAAGCGATCAGCAGTAAGGGCCAGCAGCTGCTCGACCTGCGACCATCTCGCCCGCTCCGGCTCACCCTCCTCCGCCTGCTCCGCCAACTCTTCCCCGTCCATGGCGTTACGCAGAGCGGTCATGGTGGCGGACTCAGGAGGAAGATGCTGGATGATCACACGCAAGCGGCGCCACGACATACGCCCCCTATACACATCCAGCAGGTCGATGCCGCGCTCCAGCAGATCGACCTCTACCGCCTCCGCGTGCCCCTCGACGACGGACGCGGTCCACTGGATTTCCCCAGCGACTCACCAGCCGCCTCCGCCGCCCTCTCGGCAAAGTGGCCGATGGCCTCCTGGTCGGGGTCGAGATCCACGTAGACGTCGTAGTCGTCCCCGTGCAGAACCAACATCATGAACGTATCGACATCCCCCATTCGGAGGGCACGCAGCGCGGACGCCCGCCAACGCGTAGCCGGCAGGGCGCGGACATCCTTGCTGACACCGTCGTAGCCGGCGAGCGGCACGGTGACGTACTCGTCGCCCTCCGCCTCGGCCTCCTGGGCCTTCGCGGCGTCCAGGGCTTCCTTGGTTGTGGGCATAGCGCGGGCCTCTCTGTCGTAGCGCGGGCGGAACGGGAGGTGGGTGGGCCGCGCCCGCGCCAGGGCAACCCACCCACCAGCTCATGGGCCGGTCACGAACCGGTGTAGGCGGGTGTCTCCGGCACGCTGTCGACGTGGTAGACCGTGTTGCCGGCGGCGTCCGGATAGGCGGTGATCGTGACTTCGTAGCCGGACATCTCGTCCTGCTTGAAGGTGACATCCGAGCGGTCGGAGATCTCGCCCTGCGGGACATAGAAACCGCGCGCGGTGTCCCCATCGAACACCGCAAACCAAAAGGCCCTGCGATCCGGAATCGGGGATGCAGTCTCGGCAAAGGAGGTGAGCCCGCTCACGGGGGCTAGTTCGGCGGCGTCGATCCGGAACATCAGCGACTGCACCGCGACCCGGGCCGTCTCCCATAGGGTGAGCTGGAAGGTCCGCACCGACTGAGTGATCGTCGTGCGGAACGGGCTGGTGAGTCCCCACGGAGTGAACTGCTGGCTGTCTTCGTCGAAGCCGAACACAAGACCGTCGTCGCTGATAGCGCCGAGCGGTTCCCAGGGGCTGACCGGCTGAACCAGCGGGCTGGCCGGCGCGGCTGTGCCGGTAGCGGCTACCCACCCTCCGCCGTTCGCCCCGATGACGGTCAGATCCGCAGCACGGGTGATGTTGACCATGAATGGGTCTCCAGACATGCGAAGACCCCGTCAACAACGCGGACGGGGTCGATTACAGGTGGCGGCGCGGGCCAAGCCGGTCAGGAGACCGGATGTAGGTAGATCGAATAGGTTGCGCCGACACGGCGCAGACCGGTGTTCTCATAGGGCCGCCGGGCAGGGAGGGTCTCGGCTTGAATGCGCCCGATGACCGCGGTGGGCGTAGCGGATCCCCGCAGCTCCGTCATCAGGAGACCGTGGATCTGCTGGGCAATCGCCATAGCCCCTGCGCGGG
Source organism: Streptomyces sp. SAJ15 (assembly GCF_007595705.1). Lineage (GTDB taxonomy): Bacteria > Actinomycetota > Actinomycetes > Streptomycetales > Streptomycetaceae > Streptomyces. Next base: position 93,497 of record NZ_NISY01000012.1, read on the forward strand.
TCTCCGTGTACACGTCCACGTCCACCAGGGCTCGTGTCAGTCGGAACCCGTCGTCACTCCCCGCAGGGACCTGCTCGACCTGGATGGTCGGAAGCTCCTCAAGGAGGTTGGTGTCGAGTTCGTCACGGACGACGGCATCCGGAAAGCGCGCCTGGAGCCAGCCGATCAGGAGCTCCTCCACATCCACGCTGCCGACGGCAGCCATCAACGACCGCCCGCCACAGCAGCCCGCAGCAGCACGTGGTGCGCCCGCACGCGGTCCGTGCCGTACTCGACCCAGCGTGCATACGGCGCCGAATTCCACACCACGGCCACGGCCCGGTCCCTGCGTCGGCCGCCTCGCTTGTGGCTGGTCGTGTGCCAGGACTCCTTGTACAGCCCCGGGTGAGGATCCCAGGCGGCCGTACCCACTGGTGAGATCGACTCCGCGACGCCCTTGATCACGTTGGCGCGACGAAGCATCTCCGCCTCCACCATGGGAGAGCGCAGCAATTGCCCAACGCCCTTGTGGGAGGTTTTCACTCGCGCGGCCATCCCGCCCCCTAACCTGTGACGCGATCTGCGGCGAACTGAACGGGACCACGGGTACCGGTGAAAGGGGACCGGCTCCAGTCGCCGGGCTCCCCCGTGATGTCGCAGACCTGGCCGCGGATGCGGACCTGGTCCGTGGTGCGCCAGTCCGTCGCAGACGGCGCGTAGACGGTGTATCCAACGATGACGGTGTCCCTGGCCTGCTGCAGCTCGCCGCCGACCGCAGGCGTCTCTGCTCGCGGTGTGACCACGCAGCCGCTGACCGGTGTTTCGACGAGAGGGCCGGGGATCGGCTGCCCGCGGGCGTCCCTTCCCGGAGAAGGTCCTCGTCGAAGCCGCACCACCGTCTCCCCATACGGGTATGGGGCCGGCATCACGGCCACCCCCAGCCTGGCTCCCACTCCTCACCAGGCCCGAGCAGGGTGTCGAGCGGCCATGTCGGTGACGGGTCGGCGCTCGCCGGTGTCGGGTCCACGGTGAAAGCCCCGCCCCGCCCGGCGAGGGCCTTCAGGGCCGCCTTGTCCGCCTTCGTCAGGTACAGCCCGCCGGATCCCTGCGGGCGCTGCACCGACATGGGGCCTATCGTCTCGTAGGAGACCTGCTGTGGGTTGACATACGCCCGGCCGGCTACCGACAGCACGACCGCTGTCGCCGGCTCGGGCAAGGGCTTGACCATCGTCAGGCACAGGTTGATCGCCTGCTGGATCAGCAGGTCCGCCCGAGCTCCGTTGATCTCCCCGAGCTCCAGATAGAGGGCCAAGTCCTCGGCAGTCGGGGACTCGAATGCCATGGCTCCTCCTATCGAGGTCGAGTCAGGGCCTCCACGGCGGTGCACCACGCCGCCAGGTCAGCGGACGGGTCGAGCTCGGTCGATCGGGCCCGCGCCCGCTTGGCCGCGAGCCGGTACTCGGCCGCGGTCCCCAGCTTGCGCAGCACAGCCTCGTAGCCGTCCACGTCATTGCGGTCCACGAAGATCCCGGCCTCGCTGAGCGACTCACACAGGCCCGGCGTCGGGTGAGCGACGACGGGGATGCCGCTAGCCAGCGCCTCGCAGCCCACGCGGCCCCAGGACTCGTAGGAGGACGGCATCAGGAGCACCCGGGTGCGGGCATACACCCGCTCCCGCATGTCCTGGCCGTCTACGTGGTCGACGATCTCGACATTGGGTAGGTCGGGAAGGATCTGCTGGCCATAGGCGCCGCGCACCGCGAGGAACTGGGTCTTGGGCATGCGGCGCGCGAGGGCCTCGAGGACCTTCCCGCCCTTCTCCGCGTTGCAGTTGATCAGCGTGATGGCCTTGCCGGGCTTCGTCGCATACTCCTCAGCGAACACCGGCGGCCGCACGATCAGCGTCTGCGCGGGGCGGGTGGACTTCGGGTACTCGGCGAAGAAGACCTCCGCCTCCGCCTCCATCCACCGGCTGTTGTACACCGCCAGACTGGTGCCGCCCGCCGCCATGTCCCGGAAAGTTGGCCTGTGCGTGTTGTGGCAGACCACCACCAGCGACTTGCCGTAGCCGCGAGCCAGGGACGCCGTCGACGGCACCGTCTCCAGATGCGCCAGCAGCACATCCGCCCGCCGCACTGCCGTCGGGAAGTCGAGCCGGCTCTCCAGCGGCACCACCCGGATGCCCCGGTACTCGTACTCCTCGTGGGCCTTGCCATAACGGGACAGCCACACCGACACGTCATGCCCACGTTCCACCAGAGGCCGAAGCATGCTGACGAGCATGTGCTCGGCGCCCGCATTGTGCTCCGGTGGAAACGCGTGGAACCTGGCCACGATACGGAGCGGCTTGGCCGTCCCGCCCGGCGCGGAAGCCGGAACAGCGCCCGCCATCAGGACCCCGAGGGTTCGCCAGTGAACTTCACGAAAGCCTGGGCGTCGCCCTGCACGTAGCCGTAGAAGGCTTCCGCCAGGATGAGCACCAGGTTCTCCTGGAACGCCGAGTGGACCCCGCCGTCCTCATCCACATACGTGGCCTCCTTGCTGATGCGCACGGTGATATCCATGCCCACACCAAAAGCCGCCTGCGACCAGTCGCCGCCGATCGCCCGCAGACCGGAATCCACCGACGCCGACTGGCGCCGCTGCTTGCCCGACACGCTGCGCGAGTAGGCCAGCGGCTCACCGATCAGCGTGCCTGCCGACGCCATGTTCGTACCCGGCGTGGTTGTGTCGACCAGGATGGGACGCCCCGTGGTGTCGGTCGCCAGAAGCAGCTTCGGCTTCAGCCGGTGGTCGGCGACGGTACCGGTGTAGTCCCAGTCCTCGTCGATGACCATCTCCATGCCCGTCACGAGATCGGCCCAGATGCCACCGTTCGCCTGCGTAGCGGTGCCAAGCTCCACCGAGTTGGTGGTCTCAGCGAGATAGTCGTCGAAGGGCCCCGCAGCGCCCTTCATCGTCTTGCCGTGGATCGCCGCGTGGTCGAAGGCCCGCGCGAACGCCGTCGGCAGGTCCCGTTGCAACTGCTCGTACAGGCCCCCGGCGTTGGTCATCGCGACCTCTTCAGCTACCGGGATGAGCACCGCGAGCTTCTTCGCGGTCATCTGCTTCACGCCGACGCTGGAGGTCGACAGCGGCTTCTTCGCCGCCTGGCCGACCCAGTCAGCGGTCGGCACATCCATCGGGATCGGCACGCTCGTAGTCGCGTCGATCGCCAGCGGAGCACGCCGCGCCAGAGCCATCACAGCAGACTGCTCCACCGACTTCTCGAAAATCGGAGCCGTGATGACTCGGGGCAGCAGCGCCGCATTGACGCTGGACAGGGTGATCGGGGCCGTAGCCACCATGGTGTCCTACTCTCTGCGCCGCTACTGCTTGAGCTGCGCCTTTAGCCACCCGGCGAACTCATCCGCCGGTGCGAGGGTCCTGGTCTGCTTAGCGCCGGACGCCTGTGTGCGGTCCGGTGCGGGGCGCCGCGGGCCCTCCTGGGGCTGGGCCTTCGCCCAGTGCGGCTTGCGCTCCAAGAGCGCCTGGAGGTCGGCCTCGATGGCCGCCTCGTCGATGTCGCCGTCGGGGTCGATGTACGAGTCGAGATCCAGAGCACCGACCGCGTCAGCCGGATCAGCGAACGCCGCGCGGGCGTCGGAAGCAGAGCCAGCAAGGGCCTGCACGTGGCTGCGCACCAGTCGCTGACGCGTCTGAGTAATCTGCTCCTGCGCGGCGGCCAGCTGGTCGGTGAGCCGGTCGGACTCCGACCTCTCGGCGTCCTGGCGGCGCTTCAGCTCCGCCAGCAGCGGCTCAGCTTCCTTCAGGCGCTTGCGAAGGTTCGCCGCCTCGCTGTTCTTCTTGCGCAGCTCGGCCTCGAAGCGCTTGCGGTCGAACGGCTTCTCCTCAGGCTCGGCGGCCGCCTCCTGGGCGACCTCCGGCTGCTCTTCGGTGCCGCCGTCCTCAGTCGCCGTCTCGTCGACGGTCGCCTCGCTCTCAGAAGTCTGCTCGTTCTCGATGGTCTCGGTCTCTTCGGGCATGACGACGTGGCCCTCCAGGGGCTCGGGAATGACGAAGGCTGCCTCCAGGGCGGCCAGGGAGATCAGGGGCTTAGGAGGTACCGGGCAGCGGGTACTGGTCGTGCTCCGCCAGCGCCCGCCGGAACCGGGCCAGCTGCTCCCCTGGGAATGGGGCGGCGTACTGCCGATAGATCCGATCCCACTCGCTCGCCTGCGGCGACAACTGGAACCGCTGCCCCCGAAAGACAGGAATGGGTTGGCACCGGCAGGAATTATGGAACTTGATCACGCTGTCTTCACCGACGAACCTCTCGTTCGCCTCACGGCCCACCGAGTCGAGGCTCTTATAGGTAGCCCCGCGGGCCGCCATGAGCTTGCAGAAACTGCAAGCACCCAGCGCGGCAGCACGGGCGTAGGCCACGGCCTCGCGGTCGCGCTGCACAGCCTCGCGCACCGTCTGCCGGCCCTGTCCCAGAACCAGGCGCGTCACGACCGCCTCAGCTTTCTTCTCCGCCTGCTCCAGCCGTACCTTCAGCGGCTGGAGCTGCGCCACCGTGGTCGTGGGGTCTTCCGGGTCCCTGGGCCACACGTCCTTCGTGGCCCACCGCAGCGATGCCTCGATCTGCTCGTCGGGAGGAGCGCCGGGGACGGGAGCGCTGAACACGCCCCCCACGCCAGCAGCCGCGCGCTGCGCCTCGTAGAAGTCCGCGCCGAGTGCTGCCGAGGCGCCCCCGTACTGGCCTGTCAGGTCCTGCACCGCCGCGATCCAGTCCGGCAGTGTGGCCTGCAGTCGCGAGGGCACGATCAGCCGACGGAGCCGCCGCATGTCCCGAAGCAGCGCGCGGATCACGCGACCTTGGGCAGATCGATAGCGGCCGACGGAGCCGTCACCGTCAGAAACCGTCGTCGCCACCGGCCGGCTCCACCATCTCGACGTCGGACACGACCGGCTCGGGCTGGGGCGGCTCGGACCCCATCTGCGCCAGCCGGTCCAGGATCGACGCGCCGGCAGCTCGTCGCCGCTCGGCAGCGACCCGCTGCCGCTGCCCCTCGGTCAGCCCCGCCATCTCCAAGACCACATCCGAGTCCGCCCGAAGGATCCCCGCCTGGACCATCTTCACCGCGGCATCAGTCTGGGCGGCGATCGTCGGCGTCGCAGGGTTCCGCCACACGCACTCGATCCGACGCGACTTATCCGGCGGCTCCCCGTCCCGCACCCACAACGCCAGCCGCATCGCCTGCCGCCAAGCAGCCCCGAAGCGGCGCGTGCGGCGCTCGGCCTTCTTCACCAGCATCGCCTCGGCCGACCGGATCGCGTCCGCCGAAGCCGGGTTGTCCGAGGTGTAGCCGAGCATGTGCGGCGGAAGGCCGAGCTGGGTTGCCATGATCCGCGCGTACAGGTCGATGATGCGGGTCATGCCCGTCGGATCATGGGCGGCGAACTGGCCGACGGACGGTATCTGACCGTCCTCGTCCCGCTCCAACGCCAGCACACGGCCGATGTACGTCTCCCAGGCCGACTTCGCATTCCCTTCGGCATCCTGGAACGCCGACTCGGAAGCCCCCAGGATGTAGCGCTGAGGGGCGCCGAAGAACTCGGCAGCCACCTCGATGCCCATCAGCCGGCGGCATGCCGCGTCGGTGATCGACATGACCTCGGGGGTGATCTCCGACTTACCGACTCTGTCCGCGGTGCGCTGTCTGTTCGCCATCCGCACTACCGGCACAACCCCGAGATTGTGGATATCCCGGTCGATGACCTCCCAGCCCCCAGACGGCGACGGCATCGCTTGGACCGTCTGGCCCGGCAGATACAGCACGATCATCCGGTCCTCGACACCGGATTCCACCAGCCCGTCCTGCTGGCACTCCCGCAACGCCGCCACTGCCATACGCACTCGGGCATCCCACAGCAGCGTCATGTCCAGCGGCGACTCCACGCTAATCAGCGGCGGACAATCAGGTGACCCGCAGTCCCCGGAGCCAGCCACCAGATACCCGCGGCCATACGTCAGCGCATCGAGATGCGCCAGCGACGACTCATCGAACAGGTCATTCGCCTCGGCGATCTCCGCCAGATCCCCCGCGTCCCCGCCATCAGCCCACCGGAACGCCTCCAGATCCAGACGCTGCTCCAGCGCCTCCACCCCAATCCGAGGCCAACCAATCACCGTATGCAAGCCCTTGAGCTGCGGCGGGATACTGATGCCCAGATCCCGGATCAGCTGCTCCCCGTTGAAGTAGGCGTCCCGCAGCAGCAGCTGCCAGCGGTCCCGCAACATCTCCGCCCGCAGAACGCCAATCAGAGCAAGCTCCTCATCCGACAGCGTCACCAGCGGCAGCTCCGGAATCGAGACGGTCATCGCAACACCACCACCCGTCCCTTGCCGGCCTTCTTCTTACCCAGGCCCTTCGCCATGGCGTCCACGCGGCACTGCCACGCCAGGACAGCAGCGACAGCGGCATCGATCTTCTTCGGGCTGTCCGGGTGCTCCTTCATGATCTGGATTCCGCTACGCGACTCCCGGCGCCGGGCATTCAAGATGTGCCGCGTCAATACGCTCGACCCGTCATGCGTCAGCTCGCCGTCCACCACCGAGGACCGGAACTTCTCCAGCGCCCGCACGATGAACGTCGACCGTCCGCCCGTCATCCACCACTCGATCGGATGCTGCACACTCGCCTTGACCTTCAAGCGCCGTCCATGCTTGGCCTCCCACGTCGCCACGTGGGACTCCCACTTCGCCGGGTCCGCATACATGCCGACCACCCGGTACTCGCGGAACACATCCTCGACTGTGGCCAGCACCTCCACTGTCGGCACCTGCCAATCGGCACCGAACGGCCCGTCGGGCTGCTCCCAGCAGCCCAACAGAAACAAATGCCCGTCCGAGACACGGCAGCCGACCAGCGCCGTCGCATCTGTCACACCGCGGCTGCGCCTGCGTGACCCGTCGAAACCCAGCACGATCTCCTCGCCCCGGCCGATGACCTTCTCCGGGGCAGCCACTCCGGCCCACTCAGGCTGCGAGATCCACGAGTCCGAGGCGTGCGTGATCTGATTCAGAAAGTCAGCCCGGGCCGTCTGCGGATCCGTACTCGGATCCCAGATCGTCGCCACGATGACGTCCAAGTCAACGTGCCCGCCATTCCGGTCCGCCGAGTCGCCGTAGGTGTAGGCGAGCCCCGCAAGCAAAGAGTGTCGGTCGGTCATGTCGGTTTCCGGAGGCGCCTCACGATGGTCGTAGTACAGACCGTCATCCCGCGCCCGCCCCTCGCGAATCTTCGCCCAGAACGCAGCCGACTCCTCGGCCACCGAACCCTCGCCCGGGATGAAGGCGTTCGGCGACTCGATCGTCGTGCCGCCCACCTTCGCCGCGTTGATCCGCATCGTCTCCGCCAAACGGTTCCCGCGGTTGGACCGCACCCACTCCTCTGTGTTGTGGGTCAGGTGTCCACCCACGCCAGCCGCGAACAGGTGGTCCTCCGAATCCACCGCAATGCAGCGGACAGGCACTCGGGGCACAGGCCGGATCGACGTGATCGTGATCCATTCAGGAGACCGATTGTGCTGCCGTACTCGACGCGCCTTGCGCGGAAGCAGGAACGGCTGGAAGCCTCCCCGCGGAGTGAAGTCCACACGGAACTTGCCACCACCCGTGTACCTTTCGTCCGCCACCCACTTGGCGCCGGACGTGACTTGCCCCAACGACCGCAGCAGTTGAACCAGCGCCTCAGCTAGGCAACGATTTGTATTGATGAACGTGCAAGTTCCCGAAGTCGTACAGCAGCCATCACTGTCCATCAGCCCCTGCATCAGGGCTGTTCGCTGAGCGATCGAACCCATCAGGTACTCGGCCGGCACGTGCTTGTCCCGATAGCAAGGCAACCTGGACAGGGCCTGGGCAACCGCTGGCCTGCCCTTCATAGCGAAGCCCTTGGCCCGCGTGAAGGAAAGATTGATCTGGTCCCCACCTGCGGAGTAGGCGTTCAGAGACGGCTCATACCGCCGCGGCCACGACTCGACACCACATGCGGCTAGGTTGGCTTGCGTTGCTTCAAGGTCGCTGCCGTGCACGGATATCTCACACTTGCCACGCGTACCGTCGCCCAGCCAGAGACCCAGCAGATACGGAGGCACCGAAAGGTCCGCCTCAGGGCAGTCGAACGGCTTAGCCACAGGGATCCGAAACGCTCGCCCGTCAGCGAACATCTCTCCGGTCGTGCGCACCTTCGCCTGTGCAGCCGAACCACGTACCTTCGTCCACCACAGATGCCCCGCGGACGAGACCATGGAGGTGCCGTCCGCGAAAGTCACCTCGAAGCAGTCGTGCTCCGTGGACACCGGCTTGGCGTCCGTCACCTTCACCGGCAGGCCGCCTGATCCGAAGATCAGATCACCCGCCTGCAAGGAGCCCATCGTCAACCAACCTGCCGGCGCCGGGATAGGTGTATCCAGGGCGAGCGCCTGATCGAGCACAGCAAAGACCGGCTTGTTGCCCTTCACTGTTCGAGCCGAAGACGTGATCGGCTCGATTCGGCCCCGCGGCAAACTCACGAACGTGTCCATCGGCTCCAAGCCGGGGTGGGCATCCAAAACGGGCCCCTGGAGCATCTCCAGCAGAGGAACCCACGTGTTCTTTGTCTGCGTCTCGCTGACCGCCGCGATCTGCACGAGCGGCGTCCGCACCTCGGACCAGGGCTTGCCGACAGGCTGCCCGTCGGCTGTCCACCCGTCCGGCACCACCGGGCCGAGCGCCTCGACGATCGCCAGGGCGGCCAGGAAAGGGGACTTGCCTCAACCCCAGCCGCGAGGCCGGGAGATCACCCCCCGTCGGAACCGGCGCTTACCGGTTCGAGGGTTGATCTCGTAGAAGCGAAGGACGAAGTCCTCCTGCTCTGGGTACAGCAGGAACGGCTCGTAGTACCCCCGATCCGGCGCCGCCAGATACTCGGTGATCCAGTCGATCACATCGAACCCCAACGTCGGCACAGCGCCGGGTTCCGGAGGCTTCCACGGCATGCTCAGCCTCCCTCCACTTCATCAGGCGGAGGCAAGGCACGCAGGACACCGCGGCGCTCCCGGGCCGACCGGCCAGCCTCCGGCCGCTTCGAATCCGCTTCGTCCGCCTGCGCGAACTGCATCCGCAAGCGCGCCCGGTCCTCCGGCGTCGCCCCGAACTTCGCCACCCTCAGCCGCAACTCGGCTGCAGCAGACATCTCCCCCGACCAGAGCCGGGCGTGAACCACAGCCGTGTCCAGCAGAAAGTCCCAGTCCGTGGAGGAGAAGTGCTCCGCCTGCGGAGATGCCTTCCACATCTCCCACCAGTCCAACGTCCGCGCCGGCCACTCGTACTCGACGAGTTCGCCATCCTTCATCACCGACAACGTCGGCAACTCCGGAGGCTCCGCATGCTCGAAACGCAGAACAGTCTGAGGAATCGGATCCCTATTCGCCCGAGCTCGACGTGACGGGTCCTTCGGCTGAGGGCCTCGGCCAGCCACGGCCACCACCCCCAACCGCCTCTAGACCAGGGCCTCCAGGGCACCCTCAGGAAGATCCGAGAGCTCGAGCGGGGTACCAGGCACCCGATCGCCGACGATGATGTACCGCCGGTCGCAGTACACCTCGACCTTCACCTCGCCGCGGCGAACACGGCGCCCATGAGGCACTCGGCCCCGGAACCACAAGTGCAGCCCGCGCCCAGACCTGCCCCGCTCCGTGTACGTCGCCGGCAAGGCACCCACGATGCGCTGCGCCCACGGCAACACGCGGCCGTTCTCCACCGCATCATCCAGGTCAATCACCGTCACATCGTCGCCCGCAGCCAGCACGTAGCCGAACCCCTGGCCGCACGTGGCCGCGGCCGCAGCAGCGAAGTCCGACCAGGTCGCCGGGTTGTTGACCGCAGCGAAACGGCCGTCGACCCGCAGCGGAACCTTCCGCGACGAGTACCGCACCCATCGAGCGCGCGACCGCAACTCCGCCGGGATGCGCGCAACCTGCTCAGCCTCAACACGCCGCCGCTCAGCCGCCAGCCGAGCGCGGCTCGCGCGCTTCCGGCAAGTCGCACCGCAGAATCGCGCGTCGGCCCGAGCCAGCAGCGGCAGTGGCCCCGAGCACTGCTCGCACCGGGTGCGGCAGGCGGCGGTGGAGGTCATGCCCTGAGTCTAGCCGAGGGGATGTCACGGCTACAGCGCTCTGAACTGCACAGTTACCCAACTGAGACAACGAGCGCTCGGAGACCGCCCGTCACCCCGTCGACATCGCCGCAGGTCACGAGACCCCCAGACCCGTAGCCACTGGCAGCGTGAACACGGCCCCGATGGTGCTGATCAGGGGGAGCAAGATCACCCCCCAGGTGATCTTGAAGTGGTGGATCACTGATCCGGCCGATCACGGGTCTCGCGGGTCCAGGCGTGCGTGATCACGTCGGCCAGACCGGGTTGATGATCAGCTTGTCGCGTTCGCGAATCGGCGACTTGGCAACCATCGCGATCGGCAGCGCGACGTCGCACTCTGGACAGCGGACCTGACCGCACCGACCAAAGCCAGCCGATCGACCCGTCATCGCCGGTGACTGGCCTGACCTCGGGGTCGCACACGCAGTCGGGTTCGGTGGTGCTGGTGTCGTGGTCGCCCAGGTCACCGACCGGCGTGACGTGCAGCTTCCTGATCCCCGGTGTGCGACTCCGATATCGGGTCAGTTGCGCTTCATGATCAGCCACTCGATGAGCAGCTTGTCGGACTTACTGCTGTTGCAGGGCTTGCATGCCGGAGCAAGATTGCCTTCCGCGTGGCGACCGCCCCGACTCAGTGGGACAACGTGATCGACGGTTCCGCCTGGGCCGCCACACTAGGTGCACGGCGCCGTTCGAATGCGGGCCAGCACCCGCTTCGGGAGCGGGTTGGCTGTGGCCCCAACGAGCTTGGCGCGTCGCGCGTGCACGTACTGGAAGACGACTTCCGGCGACCGTTGCCTCCGGTTCGTGCACTCCTGTGTGCAGTACTTCCGCCGAAGGTTCACGGAGGGCGGTATGTCCTCCGCGCAGACCAGGCATCGACGCAGCAGAACTGGGCGGCTCTTGGCCGTGAACCTGCGTGTATAGAAGCGCTCACAGCAGCGCTTCGAGCAGAAGCGACGCCGCTTCGTGGCGACCCGCGGGACGCTTCCGCCGCACAGTGGGCACGGTTAGGTCGAGTCCTGAGTAGGAGCTCCGCGTTTTTCTCGATCCCTCCAGCGACGCCAGCAGGCTTCGTTGCAGTACCGCGTGCTGGAGCACCGGCCAATGAGTAGTTCGGCGCAGGTGAGGCAGCTGGTGACCTTCGGGCGGTCTTGCGCCGTCGAGCCAGTACGACGGCGGGCGGCAGCGCGCCCCTTGCACCGCGGGCTACAGAAGCGTCGAATCTGCGCGCGGTGTCGGTCCTCGAAGGTCCCGCCGCACGTCTCGCACTGCTTGAGGGTAGGTTGTGTCACGTCGGCATGCCTTCGTCAGGTCGTCCATGGCCCCGGGACGGTTGCCGCCGTCGCCCGGGTTCATCATCCCAAGTGGGACGGCTTACCGCCGCCGCCTTCCGGGATTGAGTCGAGACCCAGTCGCCACCCCAGTCGACCGGATGTGCATGAGTTGGCAGTACCCCTTCGCCCTCGCGCCCATGTACCGGCTGAGCAGGCGGTTACACCTTGACCAGTCTCCTCGTGTGCCCCAGCGGATGCGTGCTCCGCCTGCGCCTCCCGTGCTCCAGTATCGACGTAGCGTCTCGGCGTTGCCGCGGTTGCGGCTGCCTGTGCTCCGCTTGCCGGCCATGACTTCTCATCCTTCCAGCGCGGGCCCCTCGCTATCGGGGTCGATGCGCTCGATGCTGGCGACTTGGTGGGCGGGGATGGCGAAGCTGGCGCCTTTGTCGTCGGTGAAGACGGCCCATTCTCCGGTGCAGGCGAGTGCGAGGTGGGGGTCTTCGATGAGCGCGTCTCCGCTTGGCCCGCCTTTGTGTCGGATCAGGTAGGCGGGCACGGGTTCACCTCAGTCCAGGGTGGGGCTCGTCGGGCCGCTTGCGTCCGGGCCGCGGCTTGGATTGCTGGGCGGCGTGGCCTTCGCGTGCTGACTTGTAGCGGTGGCAGTGGGGTGGGACGCGGTCGTGGGCCCAGTCGAGGTTGTCGAGGCTGTGGTCGTCGCCGGGCTTGATGTGGTCGAGGTAGTCGCCGCCGGGCTGGCCGCAGATGTGGCAGATGTGGTCGGGGTTGCGGGCGTGTGCGGCGGGGCGGATCTCGCTGCGCCAGTTCGAGGGGAGTCGTGATCGGCGCTGACTGCCTTTCCAGCCCCCGCTCATTCGTCGTCTCCGGTGCGGCTGTGGCGTCCTTCTGCGGCTTCGAGCGCGGCGTGGAGGAGGCCGGTTTGGGTGATCCAGTCGCGGGTGTCGGTGGTGCCGATGCTGAGGGCGATGGATCCGTCGGGCTGGAGGACTTTGAGGATGACGAGGGCGTCTGTGACGAGATCGCCCTGGTCGAGGTCTGCGGTGACGCCGATGGTGTCGATTAGCTGCCCGATGGGCTGGTCAGTCATTGGTGGTGCCGCCTGATCGGATGACCTCGGCTGCTCTCCGGTTGGCGTTGATTATGGCAGTCGCGACTTGATCTTCGAATCCGGCGAGGTCGGCGTCGACGCGGAGCTGGGCACTGCCGAGGTCGAGTCCGCCGTCGCTGCTGGTGGCGACCCAGTTGGCGGGGATATCGATGGTGTCTTCGAAGACGAGGACGGCGCGGGCGCCGATCCGTTCGGCGATGTCTCCGCCGTTGAGGTCGCGGCGGAGCGCTTCGAACGCAGCCTCCCCGGTCGGGACCTGGTCGATGACGAGTACGAAGGGTGGCCGTTCATCGTCGGCGCCTTCGAGGAGTTCGAGGATCTGGATGCGGGCCATGGCGCGGGCCTTCCCGGTGAGGTGGATCAGGTTGCCAGCGCCCGCGCGATGCCAGCTTCGAGGGTGACGCGGGGCTGGTAGTAGGCGAGCATGCGGCTGGGGTCGCAGACGCGGTGGTGGACGCCTTGGGGTGCGTCGGTTCGGTGTTTGAGCGCGGGCTGGTAGCCAGCTGCGGTGGTGACGAGCCGGGCGAGCTCGTCGAACGAGGTAGCCCGGCCGGTACCGAGGTTGACCGGCCCGGTGACGCCCTGATCGACGGCGGCGAGGGTGGCGCCGACCAGGTCGTCGATGTGGATCCAGTCGCGGGTTGAGCTGCCGTCGCCCCAGATCTCGAAGGGGTCGTCACGCCGTGCCGCTCGCTGTATGAACGCGGGGAACGGGTACACGTCGGCCTGGTCCTCGCCGTAGCCGCTGAACGGCCTGGGGATGAGAATGCGGCAGCCTTCGTCGGACGCGTAGGTGGCGAGCTTCTCCCCCGTCAGCTTCGCCCAGCCGTAGCTAGCGTCAGGCTCTTCCGGGTAGTCCAGGCTGATGTCTTCCTCGTACAGCCTGCGCACGAGCCCAGGGCCTTGAAGTCCAATGGGGTACGCAGCAGAGGAGCTGAAGTACACAGCCCTGGGCGTTCTCGTGCGGATCAGCCAACGCATGTACCAGGAATCGAGGGCCAGGTTCGTAGCCACACCCAGCGGGCTTCCGTCGATGGATGCCCTGCCTCCGACGATGGCGGCGCAGTGAATCGCGAGGTCCCACCGGCGGTCGTCGGTGCGGAAGAAGTCGAGGGCGTCGTGGCCGTCAGCGATGTCGATTCCGGTGACGTGCCAGCCGCGGCCATCCAGTGCCTGGTGCAAATGGCGCCCGACGAAGCCGCGGTGCCCGGTAAGGAGGACGTCCATCACGTCTCCGTGACGAGCTTGCGCAGTTTCGCCAGGTCGGCTTCGAGTCCGCCGCCGTCGCGGTACTCGTAGTAGGCGGCCGAGTCGGTGGTCACCTGCTCGGCGCTGTTGGCCTCCTGGTAGCCCTGGTCGACGGTCGCCTTCCCGGCGGCCGGGTGCAGGTGCTCGATGACGACGTCGGGCAGGTAGGTGATCCGCTGCATGCCCTTCCCCCAATCGAGCCAGCACAGGTCGAGGCATAGGTGCACAAGCTGCGGGGGCGCCATGTACGAGAGCGTCGTGACGATGTCCGAGGTCATGGCCACGGCGGTCGGCATGTTCTCGCCCTGGAGGAGGTCGTTGCCGTACACGATGCCGGGCCCGCCGGAGAGGCACTCACGGAAACGCTCGTCCCAGGGGCGGTCTGCGGGCCTCGGCCGGTGGTCGTCGCCCATGAACGCTAGGAATCGGTAGGAGTCGGCGTTCTTGATTGCGGCCTGGTTGAGGGTGCCGCAGAGCCGCTTGCGGGTCCAGAACACGAACCGGACTCGACTGTCAGACTCCATCGCCTTGGCCTGCTGCTTGTACGCAGCGAGCTCGGGATCGTCTTTGTCGACGCAGAAGAGTAGGTCGGCGGTGGCCCCGGTTTCGTCCCAGGCGGCCATGATCTGGGGGACGGCCTGTGGTCTGCCGCGGGTGGGGATGATGACGAGCAGGTCGTCGGTCATGGCGCGGGCCTCCGTTCTCAGATGATCTCGAAGAGGCGGAGGAGAAGCAGCATGGCTCCGATGACGAGGATGAAGGCGAGTGCTGATCGCCAGGGTTCCTGCATCGTGCCTCCTGTGTCAGTAGACGCGGATGCGGCCGGCCCTGTAGACGGGGGTTTCGGCGCCGGCTTCCCAGGTGGCCCAGGTCCAGTAGGTGCCGGGCGCGAGTTCGATGGCGCCGCCGTCTGGGCCGACGAGGAGTCGAGCGGCGCCGCTGCTCCATTCGCCGGTGCGCCAGTCTCCGTCTGCCGGGTTGCTGCGACTGGTGAGGAAGGCGAGTCGCGGCGGGGTGGTCAGGTTGACGGGGTCGCCGCCGCTGGTTGCGGTGACGCTGACGTGCACGTACTCGGTCGACGTGGTGGCTAGATCCACGGGTCGCTCACCTCCCAGCGTCCGCCCGGGCTCGTGGTCCAGCGGCCGGTGCTGAGGCTGGCAGCCCAGCCGAGTCTCGCTTCGCCGACGTGGTGGTCGAGGTCGTCGCCGCGCAGTGGTCGAGCGGCGCCGGTTTCGACGGCCGCGGTGAGCGCGAGGGTCTTCGCCCGGCCGAGCTGCCTGGGCTGCTCGATGACGACCGCGGGCAGCAGGGCTCCGGGGCCATGGCCGACAGGGATCGCCGTGCCGGCTTCGGCTGCCGGGGTCAGTGCGTGACGCTTGCCAGCGGCGAGGGGCTGCGCGAACTCGTGGGTGACTGCGGTCGCAAGGCCCGCGGCTCGAGCAAGGAAGCAGGCCTCGCCCTCCTCGACGGCGGTGCCGAGGATAACGACCTTGTGCTGCCCGACGGGCCTTGCCGTGTCGGTGGCGACCGCGGCCAGCAGGTGGAGGGCCTTGCTGCTGCCGACAGGCTGGGCGTTGTCGGTCTCGACGACGGTGGTGATGCCGCCGGCCAGGCTGAGGGTCTGGCTCTCAGTGGTCTCGCCCGCCGCGGTGAGCGATCGGGTCTTTGTCGTGGCTGGCGCCTGGGCTGTTCCGGTCTCGGTCGCGGTGCCGAGTGGATAGGTGCGGGTGCCGGTGAGCGCCTGCGCTGTGTCGGTCTGGGCCGCGGGCGTGACTGAGGCGGCCTTGACCGTGCTCAGGCTGAAGCCGGCACCGCTCTCGACTGCTGGGGCGAGGCTCGTCGTCTTGATGGTGCCGACGGCCCGGGCGGCACCGATTTCCGCGGCGGCAGTGGTGGCGGCCTGCTTCTGGAGTCCAAGCCCGGTGGCCGCGTCCGTTTCGCCCGCCGGGGAGGCAGCAGTCGACTTCGCTGCTTCGGTCGTCTGGGCGGCGCCGGATTCGACGGCTGGAGTGAGGGCGATCGTCTTCCGAGCCGTGATGCCCTGGGCGGCGTCGTCCTCGTCGGCGGTCCCGAGCGTCACGAGCTGGCCGACGGGGATGTTGACGTTGTCGAACTCGGTGAAGTCGTCGGTCCCGGCGGCGCGGTGGGTGATGAGCTGGTACTCGAGGATGGTCCAGGCGAGCCAGTCCGGGGAGGTGTCTGAGCGGCCGACGGTCCAGGTCGAGCCGTCGGGTGAGGTCTCCCAGTAGACGGTGCCGGCGTTCTCGCGAAGCCGCAGCCACGCGTGGTCGGTGGCGTTGAACACGATGTAGACGGCATCTGGGTCGCCCCAGCCGACGCGGCTGAACATCGCCAAGACGCCGATGTCCGTGTTGATCTCGAAGCCAATGTCGGTCCCGACGATGCCGGACATGACGAGGACCTGGGCAGCCGCGGTGGCGCCGATCGCGGGATACACGCGAACGTGGACCTTCGAGTTGGCGAGGGTCCAGGAGCGGCTGCTGCTGTAGGCGTTGAAGCCGGAGTCGCAGGCGACCCGGGCCCGTCCGCCAGCCTCGGTCACGGTGCCGAAGTTGTGGGCCCACAACTCGGTGTCGATCACGTTGTCGTCGAAGTCGTCGACCAGCTGGCCGATCGGGCGGCCGAGGTCCTGAGCGGCCCCGACCTCCTCAGCGATATCGGCCGAGAGGCTCTTGACCGCGGTGAGCGGGAGGGCTGTTTCGGTTGCCTGCGCACCGGTCAGGCTGACGGTCTTGCCCGTGGCGAGCGGCTGGGCGGTGCTGTCCTCAGTCGCGGCGCTGGCTTGGGTCCTCTTGCTCCACGCGAGTGCCTGCCCTGCCTCGTTGTCGTTTGCGATGCCGAGCTGGGCGGTCTTGGTCCGGGACAGGGGCTGGGCGCTGTTGGTCTCGCTACCGGTGCTGAGGGCGACCGTGGCGGCAGCGATCCTGGGCCGGTTGGTGATCAGGTATGCGCGTGCGGGGCGTCCTCGCCCAAGTCGGGCCATCAGTCACCCCTGGCTCAGCACTCCTCGAACACGATGTAGGCCAGGGCGTTGACCGTGGCGCTGGTGTTGATCCGCAGCTGGCAGAACGACGACGCGGGAAGCACGGGCTCCCTGCCGAGCGGCCATTGCTTCACGAACTGGGCGGTCGGCGAGATGAACTGGGCGTCGAACTCCTTCGAGGTGGTGTTCGTGGTTATGGAGCCGTTGCCGTAGCCCGTCGCGGTCGTCCCCATGGTCAGACTCGACGTCTTGCTGCTGTCGCCGATCGCGACGACTGTGCTGGTCGTGTGGGCGGTGCTCATCGTGGATGCGGCGCCGGCCTGGACAAGCGTGACGGTGGCTGGGGTGGCGGCGGCAGAGCCGTTGAAGCTGACGCTGTATTCGACGATACGCAGAAGCACCGTGCTCGGGGTGGCGAGCTGGATGGCGCACTTGGCGCCGGTCGTGTACTGGGTACCAGCGGTGACGCCAGTGGTTGCGTCGAAGGGGGCGTTGTAGGCGATGTAGAGGGCCACGGTCACCTCCCGGCAGCGCGGTTCATGCCTTGGGGCAGCTGAAGTTGGTGCCGCCACTGGCGCTGGTAGAGGTAGACCTCATCGAGGTAGATCACGTCGCCGGTGGTCGTACCCGATGCGGAGATCAGGGCCGGTCGGGCGAACGCGGCGGTGGCTGGCGAGGAGATGGTGGTGGGCCCGGCGTGGGTCCACGTGTTCTGGACGGCGTTGATGCTGGTGCCTGTGGTGGTGCTGATGTATGCCTGGGCGGCGGTGTACCAGTCGGTGTCGATGCGGAGGACTCCGGCCGCAGCAGTGCAGTAGAGCCAGTAGTCAAGGATGTAGCTGGTCGAGGCTGCGACTGGGTAGTCAGCGTTACCGCAGACGACGAGGTAGCCGGATGCCGTCGCTGATCGTGTGATTCTCAGCGAGTTGACGCCCTCGTGCGCCTGCTCCGTCGACTGAACTGCAGCTGAGGCTTGCGGCCCGGTCGCCCAGTTTCCTGCCGAGATTTCGAAGCCGCTGACGTTGGCGGCCGACACAGAGGTGTTGGTGTACCGAGCACTGGAGGGCATGGTCAGGCGGAGGGGGTGGCGCGGAAGAAGTCCGCAACGGTGATCGTGATATCGCTGCCGTCTGGGGTCAACGAGACATCGTGCTTGGTCAGCGGCACCAAATCGGAGTCGGTGCCGCCGGTGGTGTCGGGGTCGTAGCAGATTACGAGGGCGCTGATCGCGTTGCCGGTGGCGGCGGTCCACGTGATGTCGGCGCAGTCCACGGCCACCCTGTCGTTGGTGTCGTCGACCGTCACGGTGACCGACGCGAGGGTCTTGCGGCCCATGGTGGTCTGCTCGTTGGAGGCGCCGGCGAGGAGGTCGGCGAGGGTGTCGTAGTCGCGCATCGTCGCGTCGGACACGATGCCGCTCGTCTCGATGGGCACGGCGATGAGCGCGTCGTTGGTGGCGGGGAGGGAGGCTAGATGGGCGATCTTTCCCAGGGCTGCGTTGAAGACGATGTTCGCCATTTTGATCTTCCTTCCGGGCTCAGCCCCAGGTCCAGCCCTTGACGTATGCGATGTCCATCTGAGCCCAGGAGTTCGGGGCGGCCCGGTCGCCGTTGAGGGCGGCTTCGTTTTGTAGAACCCAGGTCATGGGCCGGTCTGGGATGCCGCGTGTGGACTGCCCCACGAGCCGGCCGTCGAGGAAGTACCGCACGCACCCAGGTCTCCACTCGATCGTCGACGTGTGCCAGGAGGTCCACCGTCGGCCGGTGTCAAAGGCGTCTTGGCGGCTGCAATCCGATGGGTGCGTGAAGGCCGCGATGGTCTCGGTCCATTCGAGTTCAGGAAAGTCGATCTCGGAGCAGCCGTCGTTGACCACGGGCCAGAGGAGATGCGCGCTCTTGTAACCGACAGCCGGCTTGGAGACCCGGAAGCGCTCTTCGTACTTGCCGTAGCGCTGCCCCATGAGCTTCTTCGGCACGACCGCGGCCGAGTGCACAGGCCCGTAAGGGCCGCGCCACATGCGGATATGCATCTGGCCTCGGGAGATCCACACCGTCGATGCCGGGTCATATCAGCCCCCGACCGCAAAGCCTCGCTGCGTCGCCGTGTCGGGCCATTGCCGCGGGTAGGCCCACCAGTTGGAGCGGGTGCTGCCGGTCAGCCCCCTGCAGTAGGCGCGGGGCGTGTCGACGTTGTGGTTGCAGTCGGAGAACGCGCCGAGCGGGACCGGGGTGCTGAAGTCGTCGGCGAACTGCAGCTTCCACTGCGGCGCCGCCTGGGCCGGGGTGACGGTCGCCGCGACCAGCAGGACCGTGGAGAAGAGAACGACAGCGAGGCGGCGCACGGGCACCTCGCTTCGGGTGGCCCCCGCTCCGGCGGAGGGTGTGGTAACGCCAGAGCGGGGGCGAATGGGGCCGCCCGGCCGACGACAGCCGACCGGGCGGGTGTGGGGCGCCGTGGCATGGGGGCGTGCCGGCTACCCCTGGCCTGCCGGGCTGGCAGGCGTTGATCCTCGCGGGCGGGAGCGTCCACCACCCAGCGCGCTCGACCAGCCCGCGAGGAGCATCAGGCGGCGCGCTTCGGTGCGCGCTGCGGTGTGGGCTTGTAGCTGGCGGCCTGCGCGCGGATCTCAGGGAGGGCGTACATGGTCTTGTACTCGTGACCGTTTCCGGTGAGCCGGCCGTCACCGGGGAAGCGTTGGATCTTCCCTCGCCTGGCCCACTGGCGGATGACGGCCTGCGGCACTCCGGTCTCGGCTTCGGCTTCGTGGGCGAAGACAAGGTCTTCGCTGTAGAGCTCGCTGGGGCGCATGTTCACCCCCGTGCATACAGAAAGCCCCCGGCCGGAAGCTGGGGGCTTGAATGGGCTGCGGACACAGTGGTGTTCCGTTGAGGGCACTGTGACATATTTACACGGCGCCTGCAACCATCGGTTTCTATGCGGCGTTTCGCAGCGCGAGGGGCAGTTCGAGGACTTCGGTCCGGCCGTATTGGGCGCCGCAGGAGCAGCGGGCCCCGGGCGTGGAGATGGTCACCCGAAGCGTCGCCCCGCAGGCACACAGGACGGCGATCCGCCGCTCTGGCGGTTCCCCTGTCACCTGACGCCGACAGGCCCGGGTGAGAGCGGAGACCTCGGCACCGAATTCGGAGAATGCGGGGTGCTCAGTCGCGGCCCATTCGAGATTGTTCCGGAGCGCCTTGACGGCCTGGTCGCATTGCTGCTGGAGGTCGCCTTCCCAGCGAGGATGTCTCCAGCCGAGGGCTTCATGCCAGTCGATCAGCCATGTCTGGAGGATGGTGACGACGCCGCCGCGCGCGGACAGGTTGAGGGGTTCGAGGCGGAGAGGAAGAGGCGCGGTGCGGCTGCCGGAGACACGTCCGTCCATGGTGGCGCGGCCTGGGGCGAGTGCTCCGTGGAGTGCGGCGTACAAGCCGTGCTCGCCGGCGAGTGCGGCGAGGTGTTCGTCGGTGCGGCGTTGGCAGAGCCGACAGGCCATTCGCCCGAGTTCGTCGTAACGGAGGTCTCGACTGCATGCGGTGCAGGTGGGCCAGTCGTACTCGGCGGCGGCGGTGTCGGCCTGGTGCACGGGGGCTCCTCGGTGGCGCGGGGTGGTGCGACGGTGCGAGGGGTGGCGCTGAAGCCATTGTGCATTCGCATCCCGACAAGCCGTGTTCGGATTGATGACGCCGCAGTTCGGGTCGAATTCGACCGGATTCCCTGACGCGCGGAATCCGGTAGGGGCACACTGCGGGTATGGGTGTGGTGTTTACGGTCCAGGCGGACACTGAGATTCAAGTGGAGCGCGAGTTGGCGCGCCTGTGCCGGCTGCTGGGGGCGATGCCTCTGGGCCGGCCAGCGGAGCTACCAGGCCGGTCGCGATGGATGGCCCGCGCCCGAACCCCAGACCAGCTCCCCCTCCGCAACGAGCGCGAGTAGGCCCCGCCCGGATCCCGGGCGGGGCCGAGACGGCGGAGCACCTACCCGTCGTCCCGGAGTGCACCGGACGGCACCTCGAAAATCTGGTCTCCGGTGACGTGGACTCCGGCCCTCTTGGTGATCACGCGCGCTGTGACGCCGTTGTCGGCGAGAACGCGAACGGGGATGAGACTGCCCTTCATGCCCACGAGGTCTTTCTCCTCGACGCTGTACATGACGGTGTCCTTCCTTTCGGCTACGGGCGGATGCGGTCGAGTTCGCGGGCCTCGGCGAGCAGTTGCCCGGCTGTCGGGCGCCGGTGCTGGTTCTCGCATTCGGTGGCCCAGCACTGGTGGGTCCAGCAGGTCTCGCGGTCGTCGGCGTGCATGCCTGCCTCCTCGCGCGCATCGTCGCGGGCGAGGGCCGCAGCGAGCTTCTTGTTCACGGTTGGTCCCTTCGACTCGATGCGAGCAGCCACGGCTATCGCCATTCCCAGGGCTGCCGGCTGGCGGCGGCGCACTGTGCAGCGTTGGCGAGTTCGGCCGCGAGCTTCGCCCAGTCGGGCGGCATGAGCCGGTGACCGGCGGCCTTGCGGAGGCTGCTCGCCATGCGCCCGGCATCGCGGGGGCTGACGTCGAAATAGCAGTCGGTGCGGCGGGCGAAGAGAGGGCTCACGGTCCGCCAATCGCTGCCTTTCAGGACGCGGGCGATCTGCTGGCCGAGATA
The DNA here is from genome assembly GCF_007595705.1 of Streptomyces sp. SAJ15. Taxonomy (GTDB): domain Bacteria; phylum Actinomycetota; class Actinomycetes; order Streptomycetales; family Streptomycetaceae; genus Streptomyces. The sequence goes on from NZ_NISY01000012.1 coordinate 114,956, forward strand.
GTCGATACTGCTGTAGGAGCGGCGGATCTCGGTCGTTCCGTTGGAGATGGTCCAGCTCATGAGTAGATCCCTTCAGTCGAATTGCTCACTGGTGCCCGGTTCACTTGGTCTTGGTGGGGACGTGCCGCTGATTCGCGTCGTGCTCGGCGTGGTAGGAGGCGGCGAGGATGGCTCCTGCGGAGCTGTTGTAGGGGGTCTTCTGCAGTTCGGTGCAGCTGGAGCAGACAACCCGGAACTGGCCTGTGGCGTGGTCTGCCTGCGCGTACACGAAGGCCCCGTCGGGTGCTTCCATGACTTTGCTGATGCGCTCGAAGGTCATAACCGTCTCCTCTTCAGTAGGCGGGGCCGGCGTATCGGACAGCGACGATCTGAGCGTCGGGGTGTTCGCGCTGAGTGTTGGCAATGTCTTCTGCGATGGAGGCGACGCCGGCTGCGTCGGTGAGCACGAAGTCGGTGTGCGGGAGGCGTCCTCCGAGCGGGCCGGTGACGAGCTGTCCGGCACGGTCGGCTATCTCCTGGAGACGGGCTTTCGCCGCTTTCTGGGCGCGGCCCCGGCGGTCGATGGTGATGTTCACCGGCGGATCTCCTCGACGGTGACGTGGAGGTCGCGAGGGTCGTTCTCGGCGGCGGCGAGTCGGCGCTGCAGGTCGGCGTCGTCGTAGACGTTGATGGAGTCGGTCGGCTTGCCGGTAATCAGATTGACCGGCTTCCCGGTGCGGGAGGTGGCGGTGAGGATGTACTTCGGCTTGGGCATTCGAGGTTCCTTCCTTCAGATGCCGCGGGCGTCGGCGGCCCGAGCGGCGCGGTCGAGGACGCGGAGCGGGCGGCGCGGGTCCCGCTGCTGGTCGTTCCAGGACGGGACAGTTTCTGCGTGGGGGAAGGCGGCGCGGATCACGTCGAGGAGGAACGCGCAAGCATCGACCGCCTCCCCGGCGGTGCGGGCCTCCTTGCGGATCGCTTCGACGAGGCACACCGCGCCCTTCTCATCGCGGAGCCCGGCGCACCATCCGCCCGTCGCGAGCCGAGTGTGGGCCCGCTGGAGGCAGCCGGCGATCGGCGTCCGGTACTGGTAAGGCTGGGGCGCAGGGGCCGCGGGCAGCGGCCGGTCGGGGATGAGGGCGGGGCTGGCGGGGATGTGCGCGGTGTTGACCTCGAAGGCCAGCCCCGCCTCCTCGAGACGGACACTCATGGCTGCGCCTGTGATAGCCAGCCGCGCGTCCAAGCCGACGACGGGCTGCCGACTTGCCCTCTGCTTGATCGTTGTGGTCATCTCGTCATGCCTCCTGCCGCATGGCGGTCGGGTGGGTGGATGGGGCGCCCCCGATGGCTGCCAGGCGGGAGGGGGCGCCCCGGACTACTCGGCGCAGCTCGTGCAGCGCAGGCGGGCGTTGACGCAGTTCATCGGGCACCGGCCCGTCGGCGGCCGGCGAGGGCCCGCTGGTGCATCTCGTAGCCGCGGCCGTTGTTGTCGTGGGGGTTGTAGCCGGCGCCGGACCTGTCGTTGACACCGCGCATGCCGACGGGCTGGGTGTCGTAGAGCGGCCCGTAGTTGGCGAGGACGGCCTCGGCGGACATGTGGCCGCACACGCCGACCCACAGCCGGGACTTCTTGAACACCCACGTCTCGTAGGCCGGCTCGTTGCCCCACGGCTGGACGAGCTCGGTGATCGAGTAGTAGGTCTTGCCGGGGACGAGGTCGCGGAGGAAGTTCTTCTTACCTGCCTTGGTGCGCTCGTAGGCGGTCAACGCGGTTCTCCTTCGGGCTCTGGACTGCAATGGACGGCGGGATGGTTTGTTGCGGTTTGTCCGGCGGACGGGCGCACGGACAGGCCCCGGACAGGAGGTGGACGGAGCCCGGGTCACGTCCGGCTACCGTCCGCCCTCTGTCCGGCCTCTGACCAGGGGATATATCGGGATGAACTAGGGCAGTGTCCGGGGGTGTCCGGGCAGCATCAGTCGCCCTGGAGGTACTTCGCGGCGTCAGCGATGTCCTCGCGCCGATAGCCGTTGACGCGACCGCGGCCCTCGATAGTGACCTTGACCGTGCCGCCCGCGCCGGCCGCCCGCAGGAGCTCGCCGAGGCGCTCTGCGGACATACCGTCGATCATCGAAGCCATCTCGTCCAACTGAGCAGCACCACGGCCGAGCTGGTCCATCGCGGCCAGCGCGCCAGTCACGGCGTCGAGCTGTGCTCGGTGCTCAGGAGTCATCTGAAGCAGCTCCCGGCCCGGCTCGCCGTTGCACTTGGGGCCACCCGCGGCCGAGGACAACCCCGTGGCGTTGAGGAGGTACTGCTCGATCGGGTCGTCCCACTGGCCGACCAGTCGCCCCGCGGACTCGCGTAGGTCTGCGGCACGCTGCATCAGCTGCGTGAGCTCCCCGCGCTCGTCCTCGTCCAGGTCGAAGCTGCGGGCCTTGTCGGTGACCCCGGCGAACGGATTGACCAGCCATCCCAGGCCAGGCATCGGCGGGTCGAACTTCGACGCGTCCCGACCGCTGCTGGAGGCGCTGCCGCCGAGGATCGCGTTGGACTGGGTGGCATTGTCGACGCGCATGGCCCAACGAGTGCCGCAGTTCATCGCCAACGCCTGCGGCAGGACGTCGACCTCCGGGTACTGAGTGATCAGGACGAGGAGGATGCCGGCGCCGGCAGCCACTGCGGACAGCTTGATCAGGGCTTCGAGGATCTCGTCGCGTAGTGGCAACCCGGGCCGAGTGTAGGTGGCTACCTCATCGATCACGAGCAGTTCGATCCCGCCGAGCTGGCTGATGGACTCCGGTGTCAGCTTCGACTTGCCCAGCTGGCCGAGCAGCTTGTTACGACGGTCCATGTCGGCAATCAGGGCTTTCAGCAGAGCGAGGAGCCGCTCCGGGTTGGGCTTGAAGTACGTGGCCGCGACGCCCGCCTTGGCGTAGGCATCCCATTCCCCGTTGGTCTTGCCCGCGACGACCCGCACATTGATCCGAGGGTCCATCGCGGCGCCGGCGACGAGGTTGGCAGCGCCAACGCCCTTGCCGGAGCGGGTCATGCCGGCGATGACGAATGAGCTGTTGTTGATGACCATGTTGACGGTGATGCCGCGCTTGTTCCACGCGACGGGCACGCCGTCCTTGAAGGCGTCGAGCCCACCGGACATGGTCAGCAGCGGCGACGGGCGGGGCTTCTCGAACGGGTCGGCGTCGGTCATCCACAGTGACGGGCGGCCGGCGGCGCCCGCCTTGGTGATGTCGATCATCGACGAGTCGAGGCCAAGCGCCGCAGCCAGTGCCTCCTCCTTCCGCTTCAGAGCGGTGACTGTGACGCCGGTGGGCAGATCGAACACGATGGTCGCCGTGCGGTCCGGACCCCAGGGCGTGGCGGACAGGACACGGATCTTGCCCGAGAAGCCGATGCTGTGAATCGCCTCGGCGAGCCGCTCCTCGCTGAGGGCAACCGTGCCCGGCTCGGACGCAATGACCTCCACGTAGCCGGAGACATCCGGGTCCTGATCGCTGTCCTTGCCAGGCCGCCCGTGGCAGGCGCCGACCGCGAGCACACCGAGCCCCATGAGGATCTCAATCCAAGGGCCGCCAACGACGGCACCGGTGGTGCCACCCGCCATGCCCACCGTCCCCCACCCGCTGGTCTTGACCCAGTGCCAGCGCTTGTGAAGTCGGTAGGCGCCACGACGCTCGTCGAGAAGCTTCCTGGCGCGGCTCTCGGCATCGGTGTCACCCTTCGCGGCCTTCAGCTCGGCTCGCGCGGAGTGGATCATCTGCGGGTAGTCGTCATGCCGGGCATCCAGCCACCGCCGGCCGAGGGCACGGTAGCCGGCAGGGATCCGACCGAGGGCGCGGGCGGCGAGGCTGGCACGGGAGAGGGCCCAGTCCGGCCGGGCCACCTCACCCCCGCCGTACTCGACGACTACCCCCTCCACCGGCGCCGCCCGCTCAGGCTCGTCCTTCACCAGGCTCAGCGTCGGACGGTCAACATGGTCGGGTGCGGTCGTCATGGCAGGGCCCTCCCCAGACTCGTGCGGGCGGGCGGCCGGGATAGTCATTTCGCCTCCTTGCGCAGGCCGCTCTTGGCAGCGATGGACATCTGGTTTCGGGCCCCGCTGCTGTACTTCTGGGAATCGTTCGGACGTCGCACTCCGCGCGCCTTCGGGCCCCCTACATGACCGCGTCGCGAGCGAGGGGGCACTTGTTGATTGACCTGCGCGCTCTTGGCCTTGTTGAGGGTGTTGACAGGCTTGTTCTGGCGCGCCGCTTCGACCCTCGCCTCGGCCGCGTTCCGCATGCGGATGACGTCCGCCGACTCGCCAGGCGGCGCACCCTCGACGTCGATCTTGGCCTGCTTCCAGATGGCCTCGGTGACACCCGTCTCGCCATAGTCCGCGGCGAGCTTCACGGCGTGCTCCCACACCTTCGAGAAGAGCTTCTTGCGGTCCTCGGCAAGCTGCTTCGCCGCCTCCGCCGCAGCCTTGTCAGCGGCCGCCTTCTCCGCGGCCTCCTCGGCGGCAATCCGCTTGGCCGCCTTCTCAGCCGCCTTGCGCTCGCGGCGGGTCTGCTTCCCGTCTCGCTTCCGGATCCGTCCGTTCTCGTGGAGGTCCCACACCCCAGGGCCAGCGATGCTTGCGAACGCGGTCCCGATGGCCGTGCCGGGGTCGAACGCGTGGAGTCCGTGGTAGAGGTTGATGCCGGCCGCGATGAAAGCGAGCAGCCACACGATGGCCCGGTAGTGCCAGGTCGGCCGGCTGTTTGCTGCTGCCGCAGCGGCCCCTCGATGGACGACCCACGCGCCGCCTTCAAGCATCAGCGGGGCGGCCAGCATCCACAGGGCGTCCTTGTTGTAGAAGGCGGCCATCTGGACTGGGAGGGCCACGATGCCGCAGACGACCGCGAAGCGGATCGCGTACTGGCGCCACTTCTCGTCAGCTTCGGCAACCGACTCAGCCCTCTGCTCCTCAGCGGCTTGCTCCGCCTCGTGCGCCTTGCGGGCTTCCGCAGCCTTGCGTTCGATTTCCTCACGCTCGGCGTTCTCGGCGGCAAGCTTCGTGAGGTGGGCGGCTTCCTTCTCTTCGAGGGCCATGGCGGCCCGTCGGTTCGCGAGGCGCTGCTTCTCGGCCTCTTCTCGGGCTTTGATCAGGGTGGCTTGGGCTTCAGCCTTGGCCTGGCGGCGGCGGGCCTCCACCTCGGCCTCGGTGCGGGCCCGGATGGCGGCGGCTTCGGCCTCCGCGACCGGGTCGGGCGCGGGGGGCATGGTCTCGCTGGGGGCGGGCTCGGCCGGTGCAGCGGCCTCGACCTTGGGCTTCTCGGCCGGGGAATCGAACTCTATGGGCCGCCAGTCCCCCATGACGGGCAGGCGGCGGGGCGGCGCAGAGCCGTTCACCTGAGTCGGGCTGGCGGTCGCAGTCACGGTGTTCGTCCTTTCGAGATCAGTGGGTGGTTGCGTGGGCGGTCGGTGGTGGGCTGGCTGCGACGGGCGGAGGCTTGGTGTCGAGGACGGCTCGGGTGATCCGCTGGTCGTCGATCGCCCCATCGAAGATCAGGGAGGCGACTACGAGGGCGGCGATCATCAGCCGCAGCCACCACGGCGGATCAAGGCCGACGAACCAGGCCAGGCCCGCGACCATCACGGCGACCCGCGCCCGCCCGAGAGCAATCTGGAACGCAAGACTCACAACAGGCTCCTCAGCGAAGATGAAGATCAAGAAGTGGGGCTGGCCAGCTCTCCTCACCGCCGGTACGAGACCGGCGGATCGGGCAACCGGTCAGTCATCCAGGGCGACGCCCGTCGACCACGGGCAGAGGTCGTGAGCGCGGCGGTCCTTCGCCTTCATGGCCTTCCGACGGTCCTCTTCGCCACGCGCCTTGATCTCACGAAGGCGGCCCTAGAAGGCGGCCTCGTTGGCCGCAAGCTCTGCTGCAGCCTTTTCAGAACGGCGCTTGAACACGTTTCCTCCTGGTGTGGTGGTTGGAAGCACTGGCGCGATTCCCCTCACCGCCGGTACGAGACCGGCGGATCGGGCAACCGTCAGGTGAAGCGCCCCGGGTCGGGCACCCGACCGACAGACAACCTGGTGGCCGCCGAGGTGCCCTGAGGGGCGAGCTGCTCCAGCAGCCACGGCTGATCGAAGGGCGGCGGCGCCATGAAGTCGGCGCCGCACGGGCAGGTGACGCGCGGCTTCTTGCCGAGGTAGCCGTAGAGGGTCAGGCCCTTGTCCCGGCGGCACTTGGGGCAGCGCAAGATGTCCCTGCCGAGGACGACCTGCCCGCGGATGATGTGCTTGTGCAGCACGTTCATACAGATCCCCTTGTTTGGGTCGGCCTGCCGGACTGACAGGCTCCCCGCCCCGCCCGGGCGTCACCGGGCGGGACAGGCAGCCGTCAGTCCCCGAACAGGCGTCGGCGGGCGTCGACGACCTCGGCATCGGTCGTGCCGGTCGCCAGGGCCGCGTTCTCGACAACCCGCAGATCGTTCAGAGCGGCGACGGCCTTCGGGTGACGCGACCCGAACTCCGCAACCGCCTCCTCTACATTGCGGATAGCAGCGGCGACCATCTCAGCAGCGTGCCTCGACACGGCTCCTCCTATCGATCAGTGATGAATGGGCGACTCTCGAACGGCGGCGGGCTACAGAGACCCGCCCGGGTCCCGCCGCGGCAACGGCGGCATCTCATCCGGGTTCTGGTCACGCGCCCAGTCGTGCTGCGGCTCCGGCTCATCCACGACGCGCCCCGCCCTGCTCGTGCCGGGCCTGACCCCGACAGCGCTGCGCATGGGCTCGGGCGCCCTCGTCAGCCAGCTGCTCATCCACGGTGGGCACCCCCACCTCGCCGCAGCTGCACGACCAGTTGTGCTTGCCCCCGCCACACGGCCCGCTGTAGACGACGAACCCGCGACGAGACCTGCCGCCGAAACTCACGACCCGCTCCCCCGCTGCGCGTAAGCCGCAAGAGCACCCGGCTCATACGGCCGCCGGACGATGTCCATCAGGTCCGCAGGCCACCAGCCGAGGAACACCTCATCGGTCGCCGCGACCAGCATCGCCACCGGATCCACACCGCCCAGCGCGGCGCCGATCTCCGCCAGCAGGCCCGGGTCCGTGGCGCTCACGACCCCGCCCCCGCGCCCTCGACAGACGGCACAACCGCCTGCACCCACCAGGCCAACCGAAACCGCTCCGCCAGAACCGTCTGCACCACCTGCCGGCCCCCAGCCTCAACGAACGAGTCCCGCCCACCGAGATTCGAGAACCGCAGCCACAACACGTCGCCCTCACGGCCGGCCGACGACAGATCCAGCGCCAGCCCCATCCACACCTGGCTGCTCCGGCACCGCACCTCCTCCAGCAGATCCCCGAACTCGATCCCCAACTGCGGATCCACCGGGAACCCCCGCGCGGCATTCCTCTCAGCCGTCTCATGCCACTCCGCGAGCATCGCCCGGAGACGCACCAACCGCTCCCCGGACATGATCCGAACCACGCCCCTGCGCGGGTCATGCACAACCTCGGCCTGCTCACCCCGGCGCCGCAGACCCTGCGCGATCTCCTCCAGCCTCGGCCGACTCCGAAGGTCACCCGCAGGCAACTCACGCACCTCGGACGCCATCACGCCACCGCCCCGGCGCCGCCCTGAACGGCACGGATCTCGTCCATCAGACGCGGCTCGTCCGAGTGCTCCTCGTCGTAGGCCATCGCGGCCAGGATCGCGTCCGTCACCCCGGCGTGGTCGCCGGCCGCACGGCACGCCACGTAGGCGGTGATGATCGACGCACGAGCCACGTCGTCCGACACCACATCGACAACCCGCACACGGGAGCGACGCTGGCGAGCCAGCTCGGAGACCGCAGCCTCATCCGCGTCGGCAAGAACATTCATGAACATTTCGAGTCCTTTCGGGTTGAGTCGAACCAGGGACGAAGGTCGAGAAGAGAGCCGTGCCCGCGAGGCGGACGGGGGGCAGACCCCGCGGGCACGGCGGATCGAGGGAGTCAGGCTGGCGGCGCAGCGCGTGCCGTGGCTCTGGCGCTAGGCGGCCGGGGCCTCAGAGGACGACCCGACAGCGCGCTCGGCGAGGAACTTCACAACGGCCGCTTCCGAAACGCGAAAGCTCGGCCGCTTGCCCTTGCTGATGTCGATCGCCTCGAGGCAGCCGCCGTGAATGAGCGTGCGCACGTACTGGGCGCTGGCGCCGATCCGGGCAGCGGCCTGGCCGGTAGTCAGAAAGCCGCTCGCGGGAGCGGCAGAAGCGGACGTCACTGGGTGCTCCCCTGCGGTCGACTGGGGTGGACAATCCAATGACAGCACTGCTTTGAAGTGCCTGCAAGTACTTCAAAGCAATCTGGAGAATTCAAGCCAACGAAAAGCCCCCGCCCGGAATGGGCGGGGGCAAGATACATGCAGGTCAGGCAGGGAAGTCGTACCGGAGCAGGTAGCGGGAAGCGTCCAGAATCATTCGGTTCACCTCGACCACCCTGCCGGCCGAGTCGAAGGCGTACCGCACCATCTCGACCACTGGCGTGGACGGAAGCATCTTCAGATCTTCAACCTCGACGGCAGACGGCATCCGACACTGCAAGTCCTCCCGGAACCGGGCCGGCTTGTGTCCGACCTCGGCTAGCCGCTCATAGATGCCACCCGGACCCGTGTCGCGCTGAGTGATCCGAGTACCGCGCGCAAGGTCTTCGGGAACGAAAGACGTCGACCGGATTACCGGCACGCCCTCCACGAGGTACCGGCGATCCCTCCGGACGACCGGAGAGCCCGGCTCAATCCCGAGCACCTCAGCGATCCCCGCATCCACAGGCAACTGCTCGACCTGAACCCCGTCAACTTCGAGGCGCCGGTCATCGACATCAACCTCCCAGACGGACCTACCCTCGCCCCACTGTTCAGCAGACAGCCGCTCGAGGGCGTTGCGGACGATGCGCCGCCAGCTGCGGACGTAAACGCCGGAGCCGACGCGGGACTCGATGATGCCTTCGTCGCGGAGGACGGCGAGAGCCTGCCGGATGGTGCCCTGCGCCTTCGACGTCTCGGCGTACTGCTCGATCAGCTTCCTCTCAGCAGGAAGCTTGCCACTGGGCAGGAATTCTCCACTGTCGATGCGCCTACGCAGGTCGTCGGCAATCTGCCGGTACTTCGGCGGTGCGCCGCCCTCACGTGACACATGCCCTCCTCCGGGTCTGAATCTCTCTAGAGCAACGCTACCTGCTCCAACGCGCCGCAACGGAGACGACCAGCGCCCAACCCTGGCGCTCGATTGCTTTAAAGCGATACGGTGGCTTCGTAGTCGATGCGTGACAGCACGCATTCGATGGACCGGGCTACGCCTGCCCGAGAGGAGCCACGCATGCCCGAGCGCACCGCGCTGTACCGCCTCTACGACGCCGAGGACCGCCTGCTCTACATCGGGATCACTACCGATCCTGAGGCGCGCTGGGAGAGGCACGCCCTCCTCAAATGGTGGTGGAGCCAAGTGGACCGCAAGGACCTCACCTGGCTGAACGTCTCCTGGCGCGACGCACTAACGGCGGAGGCTGAAGCCATCCTTGAGGGCCGCCCCAAGTTCAACGGGGTCCACAACTACCGCCCCGCCCCGTTCGACGGTGCCGCTTGGCCTCAGATCCAGCCTGGGCGAGGCAAGGCGCGCGCCTTGGCAGCCCTGATCCGCGCAGAAGTCGAGACTGGTCGCTGGCAGCACGGCGACAGGCTCCCGCCCTGGAGAGGCTTGGCCACCGCCACGGGCGTTAGCAGGACCACTGTGGACCTTGCCTACCGCGAGCTTATAAACGAGGGCTTGATCGAGCGGTTGCCGGGCGTCGGGACCTTCGTCTCCGTGGGCGGGCCCGTCAAGCGCCCCAACCGTCAACTAGCCCCAGGCCGCCAGGCAGCCCGCTAGCGAGAAGGGCTCGGACCCCGCCAACGTCAAACCTGTTCAACAGCGACGTCGACGCCGGCCGGCCCAGCACCTGTTTTCGGCCAGTTTCCGGGCCTCGCCCCGCTCTCTGATCCTCGCCGAGGCTCGCTCTGACCGCCTGAAAGCCGTTGAAAGACGTGGCTGTTCACGGAGGGGTCCGCGAGGTCGAATCCCCTGGTCAGTTCAACTCTTATGTGTCACGCACGGTCTGGTGCGGGCCATTCCGGGGCTGTTCGGAGGGCGCCGGATCCGATCTACGTCGCCCCGGGTCGCGGTCTGTTCGTCTTACGATTCCGGACAGCGCAACGGCCGGGGAGTGGAGCCCCCGGTCGGGGCAGTGATCAGCGGGGTGGAGTCCGTCGATCCGCAGGTTCCAGCCATGTCGATTTCGGGCCACGTTGGCTTGCCTGGCTGGTCTGCAGGGATGTGTGAGAGGTGTTTGAGATGTGCGTCAGACGTTGATCGCTGATAGCCGGTGGCCTGCGTCTTCGCTGGTCAGCCCCACCCTAACGCGTCTATGGATGCGTTGCCTGATCCAGTTAGTGTCCGCATCAGCCTGCGGCAGACTGGCTTGGAAGCGCGAGCGGCCGGGCGGTCATCACCCGCCCGGCCGGTTCGATCAGCGAGTCATCACCTCGCTGATCGTGAAGCCCCAACTCTCACGAAAGGACTGCACGATGAGTGTAGCGATGTCCCCTGCCCGTTTACTGTCGGCACCTCTGCCGGATTTGCTGGCGGACCTGGAGGTGCAGCTCGTCGAGTCGGGGATCGCGGACGAGTCGTTCTTCGGCGCGGTGTTCCGGCTCGAGGAGCGGCTGGTCCTGGTGGCGCCGTCGGGGTGCCCTACGGACGAGTGGGACGTGCTGGCTCGCGGCTTGCTGGGTCAGGCGCTCGGGGTGAGCTTGCCGGCGTTGCCGTCGTCGGTGGCAGCGGTCGAGGTGGTGTCGTGAAGCTGTGGCGTCGGAGGTCTCCTGCGGAGCGCCTGGAGAGGCTGTTGTGGCCGGGGATGTTGGCGGCTCGGGAGCTGTTGCCGTGGGGATGCGCGGACTGCGGTGTGGATACGCGGGACGAGTATTACTCGGTGTTGGATGAGGTGTGGTCGGCGGCGGGGATGGGGCCGGAGGGGCTGTTGTGTATCGGCTGCCTGGAGCGGCGGTTGGGTCGTCGGCTTTGGGCGGCGGATTTCAAGGCGGCTCCGGTGAATGATCCGGCGTGGCGGAATCCTCCTCGGCCGAAGTCGGCTCGCCTGCTTGATCGCTTGAAGGGTTGATCGAGTTGGAGGTTGGCGGCCGGGTGGCTTTGCTGCCCGGTTGTCGGCTTGTCTGGTTGTGCCCTGGTGCGCCTCTAGCCCGTAAGGGCACTCTGTTGGCTTGTCTGCCTGGAGGGGGTCGTTGGTGGCTGTTGTGTGTCCGGGGTGTAGTCAGTCGAGTCAGGTGGTGGATTTGCCCGCGTTTTGGGATTCGTTGCCACCGGGCGCCGGTTTGAAGGGGAAGTTGGCGCAGCCGGCGGCGTATGAGGCGCGTTACGGGGTGTCGGCGCTCCTGGCTGCCGTGGCGGTGCTGTTGTTGTTGACGCGTGAGCCGTTGGGGGTGGCGGTCGGGGTGGTGCTGTTGGCTGCTGCTGTGGGCTCGGTGGTGCTGTTTCGGCAGCGGTCGGCGTCACGGGAGACTGAGCGGTCGGATTGGCTGCGGTCGAAGTACTGTCGTCACTGTCCGCGGACGATAGGCCCGTCGGAGGCGGTGGAGGCGTAGCTGCGCGCTGCGACTCCCCCCGACGCTGCGTAGCCGACGCACTCACACGGCCCCGCCTGGGTTTCGGGCGGGGACTGCGTCACGTCGTGGCCAGCTCGGCTGCTTCTGTGAGGACTTGAAGGGTGCACTCGAGGAGTTGGTCGGCTGCTTGTTCGCCGGCGATGGTGCGGATGGTGCGGTAGATGTTGTAGGCCGCGTTGCGGTCGGGGTCGTTCTCGGTTCCGTACTCTCGCATGAGGCTGCGAGAGAGGCTGTGTTCGTAGTATTGGTGACGGCCGTGTTCGCGGTGGTGGGCGTTGGCTTCTTGGCAGCAGCGGAGGAATCGGGCGAGCTCGTCGGGCCATGCCAGGGGCATGGCAACGAGGAGGTCGCGGGCGATGTTGAGGCCGTGGGGCCATTCGCTCTTACGGCCGTAGTGGTCGGTCAGGGCGACTCTGAGCTCGAAACTCAGGTCGAAGTCTCTGTGCATGCCTGATAGCTATCGATGGGCTGGCAGGCTCTGGGGAGGCTCGCCGTTGGGCTCGTGCGGATTAGCCCGTCCTGGTGCTCGGCGAGCCGGAAACTCGTTTGGGATCGGTGGTTCAGTTGCCCGTAGGGGCGCCACCAGGAGCCACGTTTTTACAATCGGGGATGTCAGTGCCATCTTCCGCCTCGGCTCGGTCATTCCCGTTGATGTAGTAGGCAGACACCCAGCCTTTCTTGCCACCTTCGTTCAATTCTATCCACAGCCACCACGAGTTGTAGACACCATTTTCGGTGACCGTCGCCCCCTGAGTTCGGCAAAAGACGTAGTGACGGCCGGCATTGAGGGTTCCGATTCGCTCGGAGTTCCGGGAGGGGCTTCTGCGGATGGGACCGTCTTTAAATGTGCTTATCCATACCTTGGTCATCTCGGCATCGGGCGATGCCTCGGGTGAGGCCGTTTCTATTAGGGAGGTGTTCGGTCTGGTAGTCGGCGGGAAGGTCGACGGTTCGCTGTCGTTCTTGGAGGCGAGAGCCCAGGCCAGCCCGGCGATTATGGCCAGCACCACCGCGAGTGCCGCTCCCGCGATCAGCGGTGTGTTGTGTCGCCTCCGCCTACCGTCGTCCGCGTCGCCTTGACGGTCATCGTGGTCGACGGAAGGCCCACGTGCAGTCGGCGGAGTGGCACGAGGCTCGTCGTGTGCTCCCCGGGCGGGCTCGGCTCGGTCGTCCAACCCATGTGATAGTGCCGGTGTGGGCGGTGTCGTCTGGGTTGGTTCCCAGGTGAGACGCTCCTTGTCGGTGCCATCCGGCGGTGGCGCGACCTGCGTGGGTGGTTGCTGCGCTGGCCCGGACGCCACATCGCTCAGCATCCGCTGGGCAAGCTCAGCACTGGGCCGCTGGTTCGGATCCTTGCGAAGCAGCGCTTCGATGACAGGGGCGAGCGGGCCCGCGTGCCGAGGCTCTGGAAGCTCGTCGGCGACTACGGCATGCAAGGTACTCATCGTTGTGGTGCGGCGGAATGGAGATTGCCCCTCTACCGCTGCGTACAACGTCACGCCGAGCGACCACAGGTCGGATTCCGGGCCTGGTCGATGGCCCATGGCACGCTCTGGTGCGAGATAGTCCGGCGAACCAATAACGTCACCGGTGCGGGTTAGGCCGCTGGAGCCCCCCATGACGGCGATGCCGAAATCGGTGAGTACCACTCGGCCGCCGCGCTCAAGTAGTACGTTGGCGGGCTTGATGTCTCGGTGGAGAACCCCCAGTTGATGTGCCCGGTCCAGCGCCGACAGCAATTGCGCTCCGAGTCGGGCCGCGTCTCGCGGCAGGAGTGTCCCCTCTGTGGCAATAACGTCGGCGAGCGATTGTCCGTCGATCAGCTCCATCACGATCCACGGTCGACCGTCTTCTTCCAGTACGTCAAATACGGTGACGACCCCGGGGTGCTTGACCCGCGCTGCGGCCCGTGCCTCGCGCTCCATGCGGGTGTGCAGCACTGCTAGCTCTTCGGGCGGGAGGCCACTGACCGTCAGCTCCTTCACCGCCACCTCTCGACCGAGCACCTGGTCCTGCGCCCGCCACACGGTGCCCATCCCGCCATGGCCGAGCTGCTCGACGAGGAGATACCGGCCAGCCAGCAGCCGTTCTTCATCGCCACTCATGGTGCTCCCGAGCCTTGATCAGAGACGCGGGCTCCGTGCAGAAGGTGTGCGTAGCTTCGTGGTTCCTCACTCCCGCGTCGGGGGCCGAAGTATCCACCTCTTTCCATATTGCGCCGATTGTTCGGCGTTGTCGTGCCGAGCCGGCGCCACACAGGGCGGGGTGAATGCGCCCTGCCCGGCATCGGTGTCGTCGAGGTCTTAGCGTTGCCCACACGTCTAGCGCCCTCTGTGGCTAGGCCGCGCACTCACGCCTCGCCCGGGTCACTCAGGTGGGGCAATTACGGCGTAGCCTCTGCCTGCGCGCTGTTGGGCGTGGAGATGATCTGCCCATGGAGGAAGCGTTCACCTTTGTCGTTCCCGTGCCTCGGCCATCGGTGGATGTGCTGTTGCCGGACAAGAGCGGCAGAGTGCGCGGGCGTCTGACGACTGTGGAGGGTAGACCGGATGGTGCGGTGTGGGTGGAGGTAGAGGTCGCGACTTGGAGTCGCTGGTCGACCCAGCTGGCTGTTGGTGAACCATCCACCGAGGGGATCGGCCCGGCCCAGATTCGAATCTGGGCCCCTTCAGAGGCCGTTCTCGGCAACGAGGAGGACGTCAGGCAGCTGAAGGCTCTGTTTCAGGCGAGCCGCTGTGCGCCTCCTGTCAGCGCGACCGCTTAGGTCGGGGACGGCGGTGGTGGTGGAGGCTGGCGGTGGCCGCGGTTGGCTTCAGCCGAGGTAGGTCACCTGTAGCACGGTGATGGTTTGGAGTACGTGGCCTATGAGGAGGACGGCGAACGCGTCGTCGCAGACGGCCATGCGCATGATCTTGTCGTCTTCGCCGTAGGGTACGGTCGCGCCGATTGGATCGTGGCATGCGGCGTGGAGTGCGAGGGTGAGTTGCTCGCTGATGTGGGCCGGCAGCGCGTCGTGGACGGCTTCTGCGGCGGGGTCGTACTTCAGACGGAACACACGCGTCCCCAGGCGTATAGGCGCATGCGGGAGCACGCGCGTTTTCAAGTCGGCGTCCCACCCCCGCCTTGGACGGCAGCGTAGTCGATCGAGAGCAGACTGTGATCTGTTTGGAGGATTACGCTGCTCCGTAGGCCCGGATGTGCTCTGCGTCCTGCTGTACGCGTTCTGTGGCGTCGATCCAGTCGCCTGGCGGGTCCTCGCCTCTGGCGTCGTACTCGGCGAGGGCCCTGCCGCGTTGGACGGCTGCGGACGTGTCTTTGGCGATGCGTTCCCACTTGGCGAACACGGTTAGCAGTTCGTGCGCCGGCGCTTTGTTGATCTCGCTGAGGAAGCGCTGGGCTAGCGCTGGGTTCCCGAGTGCGTCGCGGATTCGTTCGATCGTCCACTGGTCGCCGCTCATCGCCTCAGCCCCAAGATCGCGTAGCCCTACTGGATATCAGTGATATCACGCCCTTCTGAGGGTAGCCGCCCGGCCAGGCGGCCGGGTGGTGGCTCGTGAAAGTTCACACGCCCGGCAGTGTGTCCTGCTGTATCTCGTGGCTTGGTGGGCGGGGTGCACTGCGTGTGTGGAGCTTGTGTCTGCAGCCGGGGCCGAGGCCCCAGAGTCGGGCGTCGCGGTCGCGGAGTGGCCGGCCGCACATGCGGCAGGTGACGGGCAGGCGCCCCTTTGCCGGTGTCGGCGGGTCTTTGAAGCCGGGGAGGGGCTCGGGGTCGTGGGCGGTCATGCTGCCGGTGTATCACTCAGGCAGCGGGTCAGTGGCGGCGGCGGCTGCTCTCGACGCCGGTGGAAACGGCGCGGACTGATTCGGAGGGGGCGTCGGGCGGGACTGTGCTGGGGCCGTAGACGGCTTTGCGTCGGGCTGCTTCTCGTTTGGCTGCCATGGCCAGCGTGTTTCTGGCGATGCGCTCTCGCACCCACCACTGGTTGGGGCGCTTCTTCTTCGGCATGTCTCTCCCCCTTCGGCCGGGCCAGGCGTTTGATGGTGCTACGAACTGACGCCTGTGTGTAGCCCCTTGCGCTTTCGTGGCGTCGCGTCACCGCGGCCGGGGCGTTCGCTCGTCTGGTCACTGTTCCGTCGCAGACGCCCCGCGCCATGCCGCGCCACCCGCATGCTGCTCTCCACCACAACCACCTGGGGGACACATGCGCACCCGCACCACCGTTGCCGCGGCCACCCTCGCGGCTCTGCTGCTCACCGGCTGCTCTGACTCCAACACCCACGACAAGCCCAAGACCGAGCCGAAGCCGACCCACACCGTCAGCAAGCAGGACCGGTTCCTCAGTGCCGTTCATGACGCAGATTTCGCCAGCTGGGCCGACAAGGGTCCGACCGACGACGAGCTGCTGGACTACCCAGCCCAGTGGTGCGAGGCCCTGCACTCCGGGCACAGCGTCGATTACATCTTTAGCGGCGGCGGGGCTGGGCTCTATCCCATCGGTATGGAGTGGGGCACGAAGAGGGAAGACGCCAATGAGGTGCTGCTCTTGGCAGTCACGGCCTACTGCCCGAAGTACCGAAGCCAGGTGGCGCAGGACCTTCGCGCCAGCGGGGCGTACTGACCGTCTCACCAGACGTCCAGGCCTCCACCGCGCCAGTCCCGGCTGGTCGGGGATGGGCGCGTCGTGGGGTGCTGTGACCCTCTCCCCGAATACTATGCCCCACCCCCTAGACATTCCCTAGGGGGTGGGGCATAGTTATGGATGTGAGGCCGAGGGATTCACCCCAAAGCCACCGCACCCAGGGGGACTTGATGGACACGACCACCGCCGCCACCGAAGCCCAGGTCACCGCCTCCACCATCCGCACCTGGTGCCGCCGCGGCGCCGTCGCCGCCACCAAGATCTCCGGCCGGTGGGTCGTCGACGCCGCCTCCCTGGCCCACCGCATCGCCATCGGCGCCCGCCGCATCGCGCTGAAGGCCAAGAAGGTCGTCCTCACCATCGAGAACATGGTCGCCATCGGCGGCCGGCGCTGGCAGAAGAACGGCAAGGACCGCGTGTACTTCAACGCCATCAGCCAGTACCTCGGTCTTGAGATCGAAAGCTACAAGAGCGGCAACATCCGCTGGGCCGCTCTCGACGGCGAGCAGATCTCGAACGCGGAAGCTGTTCGTTTGCTGGGCTCCATCTACAAGGTCTACTTCGACGCCGCGGATGGCGAGCTGTACATCCAGTGGGACATCCGCACCGCCCGGTCCCTGCCCCGCGACGAGATCGCCTCCCGCATCCGCAACGGCATCCGCACCGCGGTTGCCGCCCTGTGACCTGACACGCCACTTCCTGAACCGTCTGGAGGATTCGACATGACCATGACGCACTTCACCGCCTGGCTGACCACCGACCGCACCTGCCTGGAAGACGACCAGTGCGACGTCACCGTGCTCGCCGACAAGATCGCCGGATACGAGTTCGACAGCAACGGCTTCGAGACCAACACCCCCGTGTGGACCTCCGTCGGCGACCCGCTGTGGTACGCGAAGACCAGCCACACCGCCGACGAGGACGACGACCAGAGCGCGCTGGAGGAGGCCGAGGAACTGCTGGAGAAGGCCGGCTGGCGCCTGGTCGGCGGCTGGGAGGCTGTGACCACCGGCTGCACCGCCACCGTGGAGCGCGTCGCCGACGAGCTCGCCATCGCCTGACCCGGCCCCCCGCCTTTGGCCCGGCTCACAGGGCCGGGCCTTAACTCACGACAGGAGCAGCATTGATGAGTACGTCCCGCCCCGGATGGGTGAAGGCCGTCCAGGGGTACGACCGGCGCGCGGATAACCTGCGCCACCAGCAGTCGCTGATCGCTGACGAGCGTGCCGTGACGATCGCCACCGTCGTGGCCGGCTACGGCCGCGGGGGGCGTAACCGGGCGGCCGCCGAACTGGCAGTGTCCGTCGGGCAGGTCGACGAGGCCATCAAGCGGGCCCGCTCCGTCTACGCCCGGGAGCTGGCCGAGACACCGCCGCTGACGGCCGGCTTGTGGCAGGCGTTGGTGGGCATCATGCACGGCACCCTGGTGGACGTCACCTGGCTGGATCAGCCCGGCCAGCTTCTGGCCGGTGAGGTCGAGGACGCGATCGGCGAGGACGTGGACGAGGACGAGGACGAGGCCGCGATCTTGGCGGCCGCCGCGCGGTCCTGGTCCCGGATCCAGGCCCTGGCGGTGCTGGACGCGATCGGGCGTCGGGACCTCGACGCGCTTCCTACCAAGGAGTGAGGGCCACGGGCCCGCGGGCGCGGGCCCGGCTTCTTGCTGTATGGCCCATGGGCGACGCCGAGTGTTGGGCCGCTGCAAGCCGTTTGCCAGGGGAGGGATTTCATGAGCTGGGAACTGTGTGAGGCGTCGGCGTCCACATGCGGCACCGCGTCCGGGTGGCGCATGGGTGGCCGGTGCCCGCGGTGTCGCGCGGCGCACAACGCGGAGACCAGGCAGTACAGCGGGATGAGCGCGCGGCAGCGGGAGACCGTGCTGAACCTGCTACGGGAGGGCGGGGCCGAGGAAGAGGCGGCCAAGGAGGTTGGCCGGTCGGTCAAGTCGCTGCGAGCGACGGCCCGCGCGGATGGAGAGTTGTTCGCTGCGTTGGAGGGCCGGACCGTGGCCGAGCAGGTCGTGGCGCGCCAGGGGGACTACCTGGCGATGCTGACCCGGGTGGATGGGGACCTGTCGATGGCAGCCCAGGCCCTGGGGCTGGCCGCAGACATCAGCGATGTATGGCGGGCACAGTCCCCGCAGTACGCGGCGGCGGAGGAGGCGGTGTTGAGGCTGGTTGTCTCGGGCCGACCGCCGCAATTTAAGCGCAAGATGAAGACCGACGCGGAGTTGGACGAGGCGGCCGGCCTCCTGGAGCAGGGCAAGGGGGTGACTGAGGCCGCGCGGGCGATTGGCATCAGCGCCACCGGGTTGCGGGCTGCCGGCGAACGCCACGCACGTCTCGCGCAGGCGCTGCCTCCCAAGGTTGAGCGGGATCGCGCAGGGGCGGTCTCCGGGCTGACTGAGGAGGTGGCGCAGGAACTACGGCGCCTGTGGGCCGACAAGCGGATGTCCAGGCGCTCGATTTGCGTGCGGCTGGGGGTGTCGCAGTCAACGGTGACCGCGTGGGTGAAGTCGCTGGGTCTGCCGGCACGCAAAAACCAGAGGTGGCAGTAGCCGGGCGGTCGGTAAGAGCACGCAAGGTCATGGCTGCGGGGCCGGTCGTCACGCGCTGGCTTCCGCACAGCAAGCAGCAAGCAGCAAGCAAGGGAGGGTGATCGTGAAGGTGGAGGCTCGCGGTGGCGCTGCGAGGGCCGGGGGTGGTCCGATGAGCCCGGCGGAAGGTGCGCCGGTGCGCGCCCAGAGGGGGCTGCGGTTGGGCGCGCGTGGCGGCCGCCGCGCAGTCCTGGCCCTGCACCCAGGCCCTGGCGGTGCCGGAAGCGATCGGGCGCCGGAACCTGGACGTCCTCCCGGTCAAGGAGTAGCCCGGTGACCAGCTACAGCGGCATGAGTGCCCGAGACGTCCCAGAAGCCCGGCAGGACCTGATCGAGTGGGCCGCAGGCCGGGGCGGAGACCTGGTCGCGCAGCGTGGCCGCCCCGGGCTCGGAGCCGCCCTCGCCGCCTCCGTGCGGCAGGCCGAGCTGTACTTCGTCACCGCCGACATGACCCAGCTGGCCCACACCATCGGCCAGGGCCTGGACGTGTACGCACTGGCTGCTGACGACCTTCCGGCCGAGCACGGCCTGCTGGTGTGGGACGCCCCTGCCACCGGCGAAAGGCCCGGCGCGGCGCCCACCGCGGTGGCCTGGGGAACCTCCCGCAGCCGGCTGATGGTCTCTCTGCTCGGTCCGACGGGGGCGTACCGCGAGTGGTGCGCGACCGACTCCCCGGAGGCAGTCCGCTCCGCTCCGCTGGTGACTGCCGGGCGCCTGGTGTACCGCGGCCACGGCCCCGTGCTCCCGCTGGACGGCCCCGACCTTCCTTGGGACCGGCTGGGCTTCGGCGACTACGAAGAGGGCATGCGGACGCTGCTGGCGACGCTGATCCTGATCAACCAGCCTGTCGAGGCCCGTCGGTCGCTGCACGAAACCGAGGACATGACGCCGTCCCGGGCTTCCCAAAAGCGCATCCGGCGCGCGGGCGGCGATCCGACGCGGACAGTGCGTGCGGTCACCCTTCGCCAGACCCTGCGCCCCCAGGAGAACGCCGACGGCACCGGGGACCACGCCCGCCGGATCTACCGGCACCGCTGGTTCGTCAAGGCTCACCGCGTCCAGCAGTACTATCCTTCCCGCGGCGAGCATCAGACGATCTGGCGCGGCCCCTACCTCGTGGCCCCGGCAGGTTGCGAGGACGCCCCGATTCTCGGTGGGGAACGCGTCAACGTCCTGCGGCGGTGAGCTTCACCCCGGTCGGCGAACTCACGTCTCCGCCGGTCCGCCCATCGGCTGACCGGCGTCGCCCGCAGCCTGGCAGCGGGTGCAGTTGCCGGCGGCGATGCGGCTGGCCATGATGTGGCGGGCGCACCGGTCGGTGGTGAGACTGGTCCAGGCGACGGCGGCGAGCGCGGCGTACACGGCCACAACGAGCACGATCTGGAGTGCGTACATGGGCTGCTCCTTCGACGGTCCCGGCCGCCGGGCAACCCGGCGGAACCACTGCTTCCATAGCGCCACGAGCCGGCGAGGCATTCCCGCAAGAGGCCGCCGGGCGGCCGCCGCGCGGCATAGTGCGGGGGTGACCACAACCCCGCACCGCCTGGACGCCGGCCTCATCGCCGACGCCGCCACCCCCATCGCCGCCGCGCTTGCCGCAGTCGGAGACCTGGGCGTCGCGCCCACCGCAGACGTGCTGATCTCGTATACCGCCCGCGGCTGCATCGTGCGCGTCGCCGACCGCCGGGCCGAACACCAGACCGCGGTGGAGCACGCATTCCAGGACGCGTTCACCGCTGCTGGATGGGGCGTGACCTACCGCCAGGCCGGCGGTCTCGGCCTACAGCATCCGTCGGGCCTGACCCGCATCTGACAAGCCAGACGCGATGAAGCCCCCGCCTCATGAGACGGGGGCTTCGCGCGTGCGGCTACGGCCGCCGGACGGTGCTCGGCAGGTCAGTCCTCCCAATCCATCTCGGGCACTGCGGGCAGACCCGCCGCCTCTCGGCGTTCCATCTCACGCCGGACCGCGTCAGCTGACCCGCCGTCGAGCCCTGGGGCGTGCTGGCCGAGCAGGGTGTCGCGGTGCGCATCCGGTGCTTCGCCCTCAAACGGGTCGTGGTGCAGGTTGCTCATGAGCGGTCCCTTCCGGTCTTGGGTACGTGCTGGTCTACACGGGCGGGCAATTGGTGGCAGCGGATGGGCGAAAGTGGGACTGCTGTGCCGCGGGAGGCTACAGATGAGGAGTTCTCCGAAGTCTGGGAGGCGGCGAGCCCGTGAGACAACAGCGCCGCGGCGGGCGACTGATCTGTCAGCCGAGGCCGAGAAGGACCTTGTCTGGCTGCCGGATCCAGATCTTCTGGCCGTCGGGGGTGACGGTCATGCCCTAGTCGGTGACGCAGGCTCGCCGGCCGCGGCCCATGCGTCCCAAGCCTGCTCGATTTCGTCGGCGAGGCGTCGGGGGCCGTCTTGGTAGGCGGTGGTGGTGCCGTCGTCGTGGGCGGGATCGGCGGCGGTCATGCGGTCCACGGTCTCAGGCCTGGAGCGCGCCCGCACGGGTCATGCGGTTTCCCACTCGTGGCGGCCTTCGTGCCATCGGGGGCTGCTGCACGGCGGTCCCTCGCCGTCGTCGCCGATCATCTCGGTGGCCGCGCAGGGTGGGTGCTGCCAGTCGGGAGCAGCCCAGCGCAGGCTCCAAGCGGCGGTGCGGCCCGGCTTGATGAGGATGTGGTCGGGCCAGATCATCATGTGGGTTTTGCGGGGGAACAGCGCATCGTCGATGCCGGCGTGCTGGCCGGCCTGCGCGAGTAGTCCCTCAGCGTGCCAGTCGGCCTTTACTCGTACTGGTGGCCTGTACTTCGCCGCTGTGATGAGCCGGGCCAGCTCCGCCTCGAATCGCGCCAGTTGATCAGCACTGGCTCGGTTTCGGCGGATCAACTTGTCATGGAATACGACCTCCAGCCCGTGATCCCCGACATACGGATGAGACTCGCGGAGGCGTTCCGCCCACCAGGCGGCGGCGGGGCCGGCGGCGATCGAATAGTCGGAACCGGTCTTCTCCTCGTCGGAGTCGGGCGGGTTGATGACACCTCGGCGGGGGGCTTCACTGTTGCTGCCCGCGGCTGGCGCCGTGGTGAGCTGCTGCCGCATGTGCTCGGTGGCTGCCTCGGGGCTCTCGAAGGTGCTGAGTGTGAGCATGGCGGCGATCTGGAAGCCAGCAGCCATCCCTTCGTTGATGCGCCTCACGTCTTCGTTTCGGCTGAGGGTCGCGTTGCGGAGGGCTTTGGTGCGCTCGTCGTCCAGGCGGTCCACGAGGATGCGGTGGGCAGGTTGGTCGGTCGTGATCTGCCCGGTGGGCTCTGAGGCGGTTCGGGTGTCAATGGCGGCACGGATGCGGGCGACCACCAGACGCACCTCCTCGTCGGCCTCACTGTCGCCGTCGAATTCGGCTTTGACGCCGTCCAGGAGGCAGTGCCCACGGGCGAGTGCCGCCTCTGCTCGCAACGCGCGTTGGCGTTCGGCGTGCCACTGGTCGGCGGTGGGCGAGCAGTCGCCGCGGCCACACGCGGGGCAGTAGCCGCGGTTCGTCCGGCTGTCCGGCTGTCCGCCACCGCTGACCTGCGCTGTCTGGCCTGTCTGGGTGCTGGTGGACACGCTGTCCTGGCTCGTGTCCGGGTTGTCCTGGGTGGTGTTGGTCATCGTTCGGCCTCCTCTCCGAGGATCTGACGGGCCACGGCGAGTGCGTGGCGGCCGTACTCCTCCTGGCGGCCCAGGTGGATCGATAGCTCCAGCCGGGTGGCCTCCGCGTCGAGCCACTCGGCGAGCGCGAGGCCGACCGTAGGGTCCACGGCGGCGATGTAGTCGGCATGGCGGACGTGCATGTAAGCCGGGCGTTGGGGTGAGCCGCCACGGACGAGACGCGGCCAGGGCACTCGGCGGCCGTCATCGAGGGTGAGGTAGTCGCCGCAGAGGACGGGCTCTCTGCTGTCTGCGAAGGCTGCGGTGGTCCAGTGGGCGGTGGGGGTGCCGTCGGTGTCGGTGCTGGCGGCGGTGGCGAGGGTGCGCAGCAGCTGTGCGGCGGCGCGGATCTGGTCGGCGGGGCCGGGATCGGTCATGGGGTCTCCGGTGGTTGGGGTGCCCGGCCGCGCGTCGGCGGCCGGGGTGGTGTTGGGTGCCCGAGGTGGGATTTGAACCCACACTTGATCCGCTTTTAAGGCGGCTGCGTCTGCCCTTGCGCGACTCGGGCCGGTCGTGGTCAGGCGGCTTGGTCTGGCTCGGGTAGGTGCAGGTCGACGACCGTCCGCGGCTTGGGGACGGACCGCCGCGGCGCCCGCTCTGGGTGGGGCTGAGGGTGGTCGGCGTTCGCATCGGCGCACCCCGGTATGGCGCACCAATGCAGTCCGTCGAACGTGACGCCGCCCCACGCGGTGAGCGCCGCGGCAGCAAGGCCGCGTGCCAGGGCGTTGAACGCTTCGGCGCAGTGCTTGCCGCCGAACTGCAAGGCGTCGCCGTGAGAGCCAACGATCGCCGCGCACGCCTTGGCTATCTCACACCGCTGCTCCGGTGTGAAGCCGCGGAGATCATCCATGTGCTCGGGTACCGCCAGCCGAAGCGTCTCCAGCAGTACGAACCGCTGCATCTCGTCCATCACGCGGCCACCCCCGCCCGGCGCCGCTTACGAACGTGCGCAGAGATCGAATGCAGTTGAGTCGGCTCCGTCGTGGCCCGCCGGTCCCGCCACCCGCGGCGGGGCGTCTCGCCCTCCCACCACAGAGCCAGGAACGCGTTCCGGGCATGGCGCACCTGGGCGTAGAAGGTGCAGTGCTTCAGGCCCAGCGCGTCAGCGGCAGCGTAATAGTTCTCGTGTACGGCCAAGGCGTGGAGCGCCGCCTGGTACCGCGGGTGCAGCCGCGGCCAGATCTGCGTCAGCGCCAGCCGCTCGACGACCGGCTCCTCCGGACCGGCCGTATGACGGGTGACGGTCTCCCAGTAGGCGTGCCACTTGGGCAGGTCCATGCGGCCGGTGTAGGTGTCGCCGCGGGATCGAGCGACGCCGCGCTCTTCGGCGGTGCGGGTGGTGAGGTAGTCGGCTGCCCGCCAGGCCGCGCAGTACAGATCCCGCTCGCTAGGTGGATCGAGTGCGGTGTACAGCAGCTCGACGGCGGCGTGCCATCCGGTGGCGTAGCGCTCGTCTGCGTCGCATGCCCGGTATTGGTGGGTGCGGGTGACAGCACGGCGCACGACGTCGTCGAGTTCGGCGAGGGTCCAGCCCCAGCGGATGCCGTCGTCCCGACCGGGCCCAGGAGTGCCGGCCGTCTCCTTGATGGGGTCGAGGGTGAACTCGCCGACGCACGCGGTGCCGCGGTGCACGGTGCCGGCCAGGCCATCGAGGTGCACATCGACTTGGGCGCCGAGGAGTCCGCGGGCGTGGTGGTGGACGGCCTGGGCGAGGTCGACCGGGGTGGTGCCCGTGACGGTGCGGTGGACGGGGGGCTGGCCGGGGACGGTGAGGGTGAGCTGGTAGGTCATCACGCTGCTCCTGTCCGTGTGGTGGGGCCCGGCCGTCGTGCGGGCGGCCGGGCCAGGTGGGTCAGGCATCGGCGGCGGCGCGGCACTCCGGCCGGTCGAGGTGGTAGCGGGGCGCGGTCGCCGGGTTCGTGCCGGGGGCCGGGAGCGGGCCGACCCATGTGTGGCCAGTGCCGGTGATGGGGTCACCGCAGTGCGCGCAGGTGTTGGCGGTGCGCCGGTCGATGGCGGCGATCCACGCGAAGGCGACGGCGGCGACCTGCACCAGCTCGGTGCGCAGCGCGGCCGGGTCGTCCTCGGTCAGTGCCTCGCAGACCTCTTCGGTGAGGATGTCGCGCCAAGTGACGGTGCCTGCAGCGGCGTTACGCTGGCAGATCTCGCGGGCGTCGTGAGCGGCGAGGCTGGTGGACACGAGCTCAAGCAGCTCGTGCCTGGGGCCGGTGCCGTTGGGGTGGTTCTGCTCGCCCCACTTGCGGTCTTGGGCGGCGCGTTCGGTGTCGATCTCGGCGGCGATGGGGCCGAAACCGGGGGTGGTGAACAGGCGCGGGTACATCAGAGGGGCTCCTCAGGTGGTGGTGTGGGAGGGTTGGCGGGCCCGCCCCCATAGCCGCGGGGGCGGGTGTTCGACGTCACGCGGGGGTCAGGTTGGCGGGGCAGTCGGCCCACGGGATGGGGGCGGCGTGGTCGTCCGAGCAGGCGGGGCAGTGGTCGCCCATCGGCGCGTCGAGGCAGATGAACACGCCCTGTGGGGAGCTCGTGTGCCGGTCGGCCCAGGTGTCCCAGGTGCTGCTCTGCCGGTCCGGCTCGGGCCCGTGGGGGTCGTGCTCGGAGCCTGCCTCCCAGTACCAGGGTTCGGGGCGGTGACGGCTGCGGTGGGTCATGAGCGGGTCTCCTCAGGCTCGGTAGTTGGCGATGTCGGGTAGGTCGCGGGTCGGTTGGTCGAGGCGGCGGGCCCACCGTGGCCGGGGTCGGGGCAGTGCGGGTTGGATGGGGATGGCGAGTTGGCCGGCGTCGGCGAGTGCGGCGTGGTCCAGCGGCTCACGGCCGGCCGGGCCGGGCACCGTGGTGGTGGCCGGGCGGAGTCGGCGCCGGCAGACCGGGCCCAGGCCGTCCGGGGAGGGGCGGCTCAGCGGCCGGCGGCACGCCCGGCACTCGGCGGTCACGCGGCGCCCCCGAAGTCGAGCATGCCCTGCGCGAACCGCTTCTTGGCGAGCTCGTGATAGGCGGGGTTGAGGTCGATGCCTACGTACTTCCGTCCGAGCTGCCTTGCTGCGGCGCCCGTTGTGCCGCTGCCGGAGAACGGGTCGAGGACGGTCCCACCCGGTCGGCAGCCGGCCTTGATGCAGCGCAGCGGCAGATCGATCGGCATGACCGCGAAGTGCGCGGACGGATACGGCTTGGTCGCGATCGACCACACATCGCCCGGGTTGCGGGTTTCCTTGAGCGCGCCGAGCGTCTTGCTGGGCGCACCACTCACGCCGAGGTTCTCCGTGCGAGTCTTTTCGATCCATCGAGCGTTGGCCGCTGTGCTGCGCGCGTGCGCTCCGCCGGTAGTGGGCTCACGGATGGCGTCGAGGTCGAAGTAGTACCGCGGCTGCTTGGCGAACAGGAACAAGTGCTCGTGGCGGGCGGTGAGCCGGTCACGTACCGACTCGGGCATGGCGTTCGGCTTGTGCCACACGATCTTGTTGCGGAGAGTCCAGCCGTCGTCCTGGAGCGCCATCGCCACGCGCTCGGGAACCATGAGCAGGTTCTTTGCCGGAAGGCCCGTAACAGCCCTACGAGCGGCCGCCGCCTCGGCTCCGTCGCGGCGACGGGATGGACGGCCCTTCTCCTGCTTCCGCTGGCCGCTGTTGCCCTCGCCGTGCCACCGATCGTTGAAGCCGGTGTTCAGTGCGCCCTGGCCGCTGCTGTAGGAATCGCCGAGGTTGAGCCACAGTGTGCCGTCGTCGGCCAGCACCCGGCGCGCTTCCGCGAACACGGCGCGCATCGTCTCGACGTACTCCGCGGGCGACGCTTCGAGCCCGTACTGGCCGGGCGTCCCGTAGTCGCGGAGTCCAAAGTAGGGCGGGGAGGTGACGATGCAGTCGACCGCACCATCCGGCAGGGTGCGCAGCTGCTCCAGGGCGTCGCCGAGCAGCAAGGTGACCTGCTCGTCACGGTAGTAGGGCTCCGTCACCGGTCGCTCCCCTCGGCCTTCGGCGTGGCCGGTACGGTCACGTAGGCCACGTCCAGATCCAGCCAGGCCAGCAGGGACACCAGGGTGTGCGCGTCCGGGGCGTGTCCCTTGGTGAGGCGGTGGACGGCGTTGGAGCCGACGCCGGCATCCCGGGCGACGGCGCGCCACGACAGGCCGCGTTGGCTGCGGGCGGCGTTGAGGCGGCGGTGCAGCTCGGCGACGTTGAGGCGGTAGGCGGTCACCGCCCGCTCCCCTCGGCCGCGCGGGCGTCGTGCTCGGTGGTGAAGCTGATAACGATCTCGTCGTCGTGGGCGCGGAAGCGCAGCGCGTCGTCGGCCAGCGGCGCATCGTCGGGCAAGCCGTGGGCCACCCGGTACGCGACACCTGCGGCGGCGAGAGCGCTGCGGAGGTCGCCGAGGCAGGCGCCCCGCGGGTCCGGGGCAGGGACTATCCATTCGTGGAGGGTGCTGACCACGGTGCGGCTGGTGTAGGTGGCCATCAGCGGTCGCCCCCCTCGGCCGCGCGGGCGGCAGTCAGGTCGATGAGGCGGGCGTACTTCTCCTCGGTGGTGTGACCGTCCCAGCCCGTCAAACCCTCGCTGGTCGGCCGGACGTGGCCGAACAACTCCAGGTCGCGCTCGGCGATGTGCCAGCTCATCTGTCCGGCGGGTGTCTCGACGATGACGACGGGCCAGTCCGGGGCGTCCGGGTCGGTGTGGCCGATGTGGGAGAGGTAGCGGGAGGCCAGGTAGGCCACGAGGTGGGCGCGCTCGCGGTATGCGGCATCTCGTTCGGCCTCGGCGCGCTGGAGCCGGTCCTGGAGGTCGTCGAGCTGGTCGCTGGTGATCGAGTCGACCGTGTGTCGGCCGGTCGTCTCCGGCTCCTGCCTGGCGGCGGCCGTGCCGTGCTCCTCAGCTTCGTGGGCGGCGATGTGCCGGGTGCGGGCCTCGGTGTACTTGTCGGGGATGCCGTGCACGGACCAGTAGCAATCGGGGTGGGGGCAACGGACGGGAGTGATGGGACTGAGATCGGTCATCGCGGGGTCCTTCCGGGTGTGGTGTGATCGGTGGGTGCCGCCCCGCTTGCCCCGGGGCGGCATGCCCGTGTGCGGGGTCAGAGGGTGGTGAGGCGTGCGCCGCAGAAGCGGGCGCCCCGGCCGGCCGCGAGGTCGAGCCACAGGAACTGGCCCGCCGTCCGCTTGCGGTTCATCTGGAAGATGCAGTCGGCCATCTCGGGCCGGCCCATCTCGGTGAGCACGGGCCGCAGGTACGGGATCGCGTGCTCGGTGACCGCGCGGGCGAAGGCGGTCGGGTCGTCGCAGGTGAGGGTCAGGTCGGGCACCGGGCGGGTGTCGCCGAGGTGGCCGAACTCGATGCGGTAGGTAGTCACGGGGTTCTCCTCGTTGTGGCGGTTGGCCGTTGTACGGCGCTGTGCGGGCGCGTGGCGGCTTGTCAGGCGGCGGGGCGGACTGGGCGACAGGTAGGGCCTGCGGGGCGCTCAGCGGCCCTTCTGGCGCCTCTGACGGGTCATTGCGCGGCGGGTGGCCCGGTTTGGTCCCGGCGGATCCGGTTCGTCGTCCCCCACGACCCGCTCTAGGCGGACCAGTTCGGTGACCCAGGTGACGCCGGGGCGGGGTGTGTGCTCGCCGCTCGGCGCGGACGAGGGTCCGGTCATGCCGCCCTCCCGGCCTCACGCGAGGCGACGTAGACGGCGGTGAGGCGCGCGGTGGCCCACGTGTGCCCGCAGCCGGGGCATCGGTAGCCGTGGACGATCGAACGCGGGCGGGTGCGAGTCGCGATGGGGCGTATGCCGCGGCGCAGGCAGGCCGGGCAGGTATCGGTGAGGTTCACGGCTGGCCTTTCGCTCGTCGGCACGGCAGGCATGGGCAGGTCGAGTCGCAAGGTGGCCGTCCGGCGAGGTACCAAGCCCGGTAGTCCTCCACAGCACGCTGGGCCTCGTCGTCGGGAATCTGCGGCCATGGCCCAGGTGGGCCGGTCCCGTCCGGCCATGCGCCAAGCCGCGGCCGCGGGAGAGGAGCGTCCGCCTCAGGCCGGCGCTGCTTCGGGGCCGCAGGAGTGACCCCTGCTACCTCCAGCAGGAAATCCTTGAGGTCTCCCTGCTTGCGGGCTATAGCGAAGTCCTCGGGCGTCACGTCGGTCATCACGGCACCGCCATGTCCACGAAGCGAGCAAAGTGCCCCTGGAAGGCGCATGTGATGATCGCCGTGGGCCCGCCGCGGTGCTTGCCGACGATCAGGTCGGCCTCGCCAGCCCGCGGGGATTCCTTCTCGTAGGCGTCCTCCCGGTGCAACAGGATCACGATGTCGGCGTCCTGTTCGATCGCCCCTGACTCGCGGAGGTCGGACACGACCGGCTTTTTCTCCTGTCGCTGCTCGGGCCCGCGGTTCAGCTGGGCAAGCACGACCACGGTGATGCCGAACTCCTTCGCCAGCAGCTTCAACTGGCGAGACAGCTCCGAGACGGCTACCTGCCGGGACTCGGCCTTGGGCGCCTGCATCAGCTGCAGGTAGTCGACGACGACGAGGCGGAGGCCGGCGGTGCGCGTCAGATTGCGGACGCGGCTGCGAAGGCCGGGCATCGTGAGGGTGGCGTTGTCGTTGATGTGCAGTGGCGCGGGCTTGATCTTCGCGGCGGCTTGGGCCATGCGCTGCACGGCGCGGTCGTCCTCGCAGACGATGCCCTGCTTGATGTGGTGGAGGGCGACCTGGGCCTCTGCGGCGACGATGCTGTTGCCGAGCTCAGCGTTGCCCATCTCCAGCGACTCGAACAGGGTCGGGATGCCGTTGCCAATCGCGGCGGCCCGGGCGAAGCCGAGACCGATGGTCGTCTTGCCCATGGCGGGGCGAGCTCCCACGACGACGAGCTGCCCGGGCGCGAACCCGCCGCAGAGCAGGCTGTCGAGGTCGATGAACCCTGTCGGGATGCGGTCCTCGTTCGTGGGCGGGGTGATCGCCCGCTCGAGGACATCGCCCAGCAGCTCACCCACCAGGATCGTCTCGCCTTGCTGCTCGGCACGGACGACACCGTCGAGTTCAAACTGTGCGGCGGCCACATCCTGGTCGGGGTCGAAGGCGGCGGATCGGGCGCGCAGGATGCTGGAGTGGCCGTGAGCGGCGAGGCGGGCCGCGATCGCCTTCTTCGCAATCCGCTCGGCGTACCAGTCGGCGGAGCCGAGCTGGGCATGCCCATAGAGCTCAGCAAGCTGGTCCTGGGTCAGCGGGACGCTGCCCATGCGGCCATCGGCCCGCCACGCCTGCAGCTGCCGGTCGACGGCGATGTACCGGATCTCCCCGTCGCGGAAGCTGGCGCGGAGTTCTTCGACGGCGTGCCAGACCCACCGGTAGCGGTCCTCGGTGAAGTCGGCAGGGTCGAAGCCGGCGACGGCGAGCTCGTCGACGATGTCGGGCCGGGCCATGGCGGTGGCGGCGAGGATGCGCTCCGCGTCGGGGTCCGCGGGGGTCGCAGGCATGGCGGGCTGGTCATCGAGCGGGCCGTCCCACAGGTCGCTGCTCATGCGGCGGCCCGCTTACGGCGATCGTCGCCTTCGAGGAGCAGGACGCCGCCGCGGAACATTTCCCGGAGCCTCGACTGGACCCGGTCGCCGACGATGCCGCCGGTCTCGCCGGGCAGTACGTCGCAGGTGATCAGCACCGGCCGGCGGTTGATGTACCGCTCGTCGAATAGCTCGTACAGCCGTTCCTGGGTCCAGCCGGTCGGGGAAACCCGGGCGGCGGCGAGGTCGTCGATGTACAGCAGGTCGGCGCGCTGAAGCTGGGCGGTGAGGACGCGAGCGTCATAGTCGCGGCTGTCCGGCCGGAGCGCATCGAACAGGCTGGTGGAACGCCAGGCTTCGATGGACGGTTGGCGGCCGGTCAGGGCGATACGGCAGTCGAGCCAGCGACGGGATGCCTGCCAGGCGGTGTGCGTCTTGCCGACTCCGATGGCTCCGGTCAGGAACAAGTTGCGCGGCGCGCTCGCGTCCTGCCCGGCCCACTGGGCGGCGTGTGGGTGGATGTCGATGTCGTGCCGGTAGATGGCGGGGGTGCGGTTGAGGAATGCGGTGACGGCGTCTTCGCGCCGTTCGCGGTAGACCGACTCACGTGGGTCGGGCTGGTCGTCAGAAGTTGAGGGCACGCTGCTTCTCCTCGTCTGTCATGTGGTTGAGGTCCCGCGGGGCGGTCCGGGGGCCGACGGCGCGCAGCCGGGGCGGGCCGGGTTGCGGGTCGGGCTCGTCGTCGTAGCAGCCCTTGTTGAGCCAGGTGGCGGGGAACTTCGTGTACTTGGGGTCCTGGCTGAAGCGCTCGCGGGCGTAGGCCTGCGCGGCGTTGACGATGTGCTTCGGCTCGGCGCCGCGTTTGATGGCGGCGATCCACGCCTTCTTCGCTTCCTCGCGGGCGCGCTTCTTCGGGTAGACCGTCCAGAAGGCCCCGAAGGCTTCGAGGTGCAGCTCCCCCTTGGGCTCGTCTGTCTGAGCCGCAGGCGAAGAAGAGTCTTTATGTAGTTGGTTGTCTGACGGTTGTTGGTGGTTAGGGCGGCGTTCCGTGCGTGACGGACGGACTTTAAGTGCGTGACGGCTAGGCGTTGCGTCCGTGACATCGGCGGTCACGGACTCTGTGTGCGTGACAGTCACAGCGTTTCCGTGCGTGACAGTCACGGACTCTGCGTGCGTGACGCCCTTCGAGCGGGACCGACGCTTCCTCTCGGCTGCCGCAGCCCGGAAATCGTCCTCCTCGCGCTCAAGGTCGCTCCAGTCCGTCGCCGGCCGCCGCAGTTCCATCGCCAGCTTGTAGCGAATGCGACTCTCGACCATGCCGTCCTTCGCAATCAGGCCAGCCCTCTCAAGGCGGCGCAGCGCGCGCTGAACCGTGGTCCGGTCGTAGCCGGTGCGGTATTGGATGCGGAGCACCGAGGGGTGCGCGTCCGTGCCGGACGGACTGGCGTGCTCGGCCAGCGCCTGAAGGACGTGACGGGCAGTGGTGTCCGCCTTGCCCTTCTCAGTGCGAGGCATAGGCGCCTGGTCCATGGCCCAGGCGACGGCTTCGGTGCTCACAACGTCTTCTTCCTGGCGTCTCGGGTGGGGTGACTCGAAGCCAGCTAGCGACTGGCTTCGCGGTCCAGCCGCGGCTTGTGCTGCTGGTCAGGGCCGGTTGCGCGGCCGACAGCCCGCTGTCACGCGGCAGCGGCGAAGTCGGGGCCGCGGTCTTGGTGGGTGTGGACGACGGCTCGGAGCCGGTCCCCGATCCAGGCACCGACCTGGGGAGCGAGCAGGCGGCGCGGTCGACGGTTCGTCATTTGTGCCTCCTGTTTGCACACGCCTTCGAGCAGAAGCGGGCCTTGCCGACCTGACCGCGATGTATCTGCTTCTCCTGGCCGCACTTCTCGCAGTTGATGAAGTACGGGCCGCCGTTGCGGGCTGCGGCGCGAGCCGAGATCAGCTCGTTGCGGCACTCCCACGAGCACGTCTGCTGGCGCTGCCGTTTGGTCGGGTGCGGCGTGTACTCGGTCTCGCAGATGACGCAGGTATTGACCCGAGCGTGCTTGTCGTTGTGGTGGCGGGAGTGCTCTTCGTGCGTCATCAGCTGGAGGTTCTCCAGCCGGTTGTCGTGCTTGTCGTGGTTGATGTGGTGCACGACGTACCCGACGGGCACAGGCCCGTTGGCCTGCTCCCACACCCACTTGTGCTCGCTGTGAGTGGCGCCTTGGCGCTTGACGGTCTTGTAGCGCTTCACGCGGCCACCCCCGCCCGGTCAGCGAGGAGCCGGATCGCGGCGACGGCCTGCTGGGGGACGACGCCGTTGCCGAGGGCCTTGAGCTGCTGAGTGCGGGTGAGGCCCGGGACGTCGGTGACGTGGCCGGCGGGCAGGCCCATCATCCACTCGACAAATGCGGGGCTCAGTCGGCGTCGATCGTCAGTTGCCCGGGGGGCACATCGGCCGGTGACCCCTTCCCACCGCGCGACCGCCGGGGCGTACTGCCCCCACTCCATGACGGAGGCGCCTCGTCCAGGCTCGTCAGTTCCCTCGGTACCTCGCCGTTCGCCAACTCGACTGCTTGTTCCAGGCTCGGCGACGAGCTGGAGTTCAGGACCGCCGACCGGCCCGTCCGGGCGGCTGCGACCCTGGGCGTCGGGAGTAGCTGCACGACGGCGGAAGGCAGCGCCAGGTCGCCCTTGCTGCCGCGCTGGTTCGGGCCGCCCTTCTCCCCGTCCGATGCTCTCGGCGTGGGCAGCAGGGATACGGCCGTCCTCAGGTCCGGGCCTCCCTCCCCGTGTGCTCCCGCCCCGTTCGTGTCCGAGGTCCGAGGCGTCGGCAACAGCTTCACGGCGATCGCGAGCGGAGTTCCCTGCCCGTTGCCATTGATGCCCTTGGCCAGGTTGCGCTGTCGCCGCGCTTCCCAGGACTCCAGACTCTCCCCGTCGTTCGGGTTGCTGGCCGCTGGCGTCGGCAATGTCTGCACTACGTTCGGTAGTCCGTCCTCGTACCCACGCCCCCGAGAGTCCCGGGCCCGGGGTGTCGGGAGCTGTTGCGAGGACGATGAGCCGGCGCCGCTGGTGGGGAGCGCCGACCTCGTCCGCGCGTACAACATCCCACTCAACATCGAACCCGAGGTCGGCAAGGTCGCAGAGGACAGTGTCGAAGCCGAGTCGAAGGTGATTCGCGACGTTCTCAAAGACCGCGATTCGGGGTCGAAGAACCCCAAGGGCACGGGCAATGAAGGGCCAGAGGTGCCGGTCATCATCGGTACCTTTCAGGTCGCCGGCGAGGGAGAAGGGCTGGCACGGGTAGCCGCCGATGAAGATGTCGACAGGTTCGACCTGCCGCCAGTCGAGGGTCGTGATGTCGCCGAGGTTGGGCACGCCGGGCATCCGGTGGGCGATGATCCGGCAGGCGCCTGGGTCAACGTCGGCCGCCCAGGCGAGTTGTCCGCCGAACACCTGCTGCACGGCCTCATCGAGGCCGCCGTAGCCAGTGCACACGGAGCCGATGACCAGGTCGTCGTGGCGGAATCGACGGCGCCTGGTGGCCGGCCGGTGTGTGGCGGCCCGGCTCTTGTTCTTGGACGCACGGTTGGTCATGCCGCCTCCCTCCTCTGCTTGGACATCGCCCAGCGTTCGCGGGCTGTCTTGCCGCCGCGGACGCCGTTCCTGTGCGACGACACTTTGTTGCCTTCCTCGGCGAGGGCAGCGGCGAGGCATTGGCGGCGCACCGGGCAGCCGCCGCAGATCGCCTTGGCTTCCCTGACAGCCGACCCGTGGTTGGCTTCTGTGGTGAACAGATCGGGGTCGATCTCGCGGCAGCGGGCGCTGATCTCCCAGCCAGGGACGGGGATCACGCTGCCTCCCCGTACTTGCGCCAGCCGGGGCCGCGGTCTCCTGCGAGCTGGCCGCGGACGTAGGACTCGGACCGGCCAACCCGACGGGCGATCTCGCCACTGCTCACGCCGAACGCGGCAAGGTGGTGAATCTCGGCGCTGGCTGCGGCTGCAGCCTCAGCACGTCCCCCTTCCCGAGCGGCGGGCCCCGGTTCGGGCAGGGCTGCGGGATCGTCGATGGTGTCGGTGTCCCAGGCGAGGGGGCCGTGCCAGCCCTGCCGGGCTGCATGATTGCGGGACCGTACCGAGGAGCCGGGTACCAGCACCCACTGCCGGTAGACGCGAGCGACCGACTCAGCGGTGGTCACGCAGACCCGCGGGTACGCGCCGTGAGCGAGGTGACTCAGTGCGTTCGGATGGAAGCCGATCCTCACGGCGATGCTGGCCATGGAGTGGCCCATGACGACGAGGGCGCGGAGACGGCGGACGGTTCCAGTTGCGTCGGTGTACCGGGGCGGCGGGGGCGGCCCGACGGGGAGCCCGAGGACGCGGCGCTCAGTGGCGGGGCTTACCTCGGTGACCTTGCCGCTTGCGATGCCGCTGATGCCGCGAGCGGAGCATCCAGTTGCGTCTGCGATCTGCGACCGAAGCCAGCCGGCCTCAAGGAGACCGCGGATGCGGTCCAGGGTGGGCCCAGCGGGCACGCGGCGCTTCTGTCCGCGTTCGCGGTCGAGCCGGTAGCGGCTCATGTAGCGGTAGTGAGCGTCAAGGCATTCGGGGCGGCGGCAGCCGCGGAGGTAGCAACGGCGTTCGCCGTGCTGGGGCGGTGTGCGGGTCACCTTTCTTTTTCCTTCCTGGCGTTCTCGATGACGGTGAGGTGCTGGCGGGCCCAGTCGGGGTGGGGCTGGGGTTGGAGGAAGTCGTGCTCGGGGAGGCGCTCAGCCGGGGCGGCGTCCATCAGGCGGCCCGCTCCCTGGTCTGGGGCCGGCGTGCGGCGGCGATGGCGCGGCCCTTGTCGGTGATCTGCCAGACCGCTATTCGATGGCCGTGGGTGGGGCCGCTGGTGGAGGGCACCATCTGGCCGGTGTGGCGGATGATCCCGCCGGTGCGGAGGCTGTTGATAGCGGCGCCGAGGAAGCCGTGGCCCATCTCGGGAAGGACGTCGCGCAGGCAGTTGGCGCTGAAGGTGTCATTTACGAGGCCGTAGGCGAACACAGCCTGCTCGACCAGGAAGCGGTCCCAGGTGGACTGCTTGACGATGTCGTCGAGGAGAACGTCCTTCTCTGCTGTTGCGAGGCGCTCGGCTGGGGTGAGGCTTCGGGTCATTGGGGGATCTCCTTGGACTGGGTGCGGCAGCAGCGGAAAGCAGCGGTCTTCGTGATGCCAAGTCGGTCGGCTACCTGTTGGAGACTCAGGCCCTGGTCGCGCAGCCTGCGGGCCCTGGCGACGACGTCCGGGTTGTTCCGCGCAAAGTGGTTCCTGTGCGGGTGGCCCTTCCGTGCGCCAGGAACAGGTGGCTCGCTCACGTGGGGCCAGCCCGCACCTCTGATGGCTCGGTGGGCAGTGCTGCGGGCTATCCCGAGCTCGGCTGCGAGCGATCGGATAGACCGGCCACCCCGAGCCGCCCGGCGCATTTCTGCGACGGTTTCGTCGTCGAGCACGGCGTTCGGTCGCTCTGTTCCGGTGGGCCAGGTCTTTGAGCCGCGACGGTTGCGCTCGTAGGTGTCACGGACGTTCTGCGACACGGAGCCGAGCTCCAGGTGATCCGGGCGTACACAGGGAGGCGTGTCGCAGCGGTGGCGAATCACCATCCCCTTAGGGCACGGCTCCTCGTTGGCGAGATGCCAGGAGAATCGGTGAGCTAGGAGGCGCCGCCTCTGGTGCATGAACTGTCCGTACTCTCCTGACTTGCCCCCGGTCCAAATCCAGCAGCCGGGCCCCCGCTGGACCCTCGCCCAGAAGCGGGTCACAGTGCCTGGGTCTTCGATTCCGTGGAGTAGCGCGGCATCGGTCCCGGAGGAGTCGACGGGATGGCGTGTCATTGGGCACCGCCCTCGAATTGCTGGGTGGCGCGTGCGCTGCCCTCTCCGCTGTTGAGCCAGTCCAGGAGGGGCTGGGCGATGTCGCGGGCCCCGTTGGGCCGGTCGATGGCCTTGCGGTGGAGCGCCGGGCAGCGGGACTTGAGGACTTCCAGCCGGTTGTCGAGGTCCATCGCGACGGCAACGTCGAACTCGTACTCGATGCTCTTGCGCTGCTCCGGCCTCATGCCGACTCGATGCGGCTTGCCGTTCTCCAGCACCCACTCCGTGTAGGAGCGCATCGAGCAGACGACGTGACCGGGGTAGTCGAGGATCGCGGCGACCATGTCGTTCTGCAGCGGGGTGCCGTCCTTCCAGCCGGCGAACTTGTTCCCGCCGTACCGGCTGCTGGCCCTCTCGACCTGGTCGAGGGTGCCGTCGGTGCCCTTCCAGAAGTGGGAGAGGCTGTCGACGAACACAGTCGGGTAGCTGGCCTGCGCGGCGGCGTCGAGGACGCGGATCAGGTCGCGGGGGTCGTAGCGGTCCATGGGGCAGATGTCGAACTGGATGCCGCGGTGCCCGGCGTAGAGGCTGGCGGCGCCCCGCTCGGTGTCGATGACGGCGAACTTGCTGCCCTTGGACAGGCCGTGGGCGATGCTGAGCCCGGTCCAGGTCTTGCCGGAGCCCGACATGCCCTGGATGGACAGGCGAGCTTTCCGACCGCTCTTGCTGGCGGGCCGGAAGGCGAAGGTGCCGACGGTGGCCGCCTCGGGCTGCTGCTGGCGGGTGCGGACGGGCGGGGGGAGCTGGGTCACGGGTTCTCCTAGGCGTACTGGCGCTCGACGTAGGCGGGGAGCGGAATGAGAGCGGTGCCTTCGACGTAGGCGGGCCAGTGGCCGGTGGCGCGGCAGGTGGCGTACAGGTGGAGGGCGCCGGCGTTCATCTGCCGGCCGACCTCGCGGGCGAAGGCGTCGATCTCGGCGACGGTCACCAGGTAGGGCGGGTTCTTCTCCTGGAAGATGAACTTGAAGGCCGCGCCCGGCGGCAGCAGGCCGAGTTCGACGGCGCCGTCCCGGTAGAACTCGGCCTGCTGGTGGTAGCCGTACTCGTGGACGGCCTTCTCCAGGTGCTGGGGGTCCACCGACCGGGAGGTCTTGTAGTCGACGATGGCGTCCGGTCGGAGCCAGTCGATACGGACCCGGCGCCACACGTCGCCGTCGGGCCAGAACAGGGACTGTTCGGCGAGCCCGCTGCCGGGAGCCAGGAGGTCGGAGGCCTCGGGGTTGGCGGCGAGGGCCTCGGCCATGTCGTTGATGCGCTGGTAGTCGGCGGGCTTGAGCGGCACCCCGCCGGCCTCCCTTATGGCTGCGACCTTGGCCTTGGTTTCGTTGGTGTCCCAGCGGTCGGCGTCGACGACGACGAGTTCGGGTCCGTTGCCGAGGACGACGGTGTGGGCTGCGGTGCCGAATTCCAGGGCCGCGGTGTGCGGCTCGGGGTTGTCGAGCCAGTGCTTGAAC
This sequence comes from Streptomyces sp. SAJ15, assembly GCF_007595705.1. Classification (GTDB taxonomy): domain Bacteria; phylum Actinomycetota; class Actinomycetes; order Streptomycetales; family Streptomycetaceae; genus Streptomyces. Next base: position 152,379 of record NZ_NISY01000012.1, read on the forward strand.
CTGGCGGGGCATTCGGTGGCGAGTTTGCGGGCGCCGGTGGAGGAGAGGCTGCCGCCAGGGATGGGGTCGGAGTGGTAGAGCTCGGCGGGGATGTCGTACATGCCGGGCTCGACGCCGGTGGCCTCGGTGGTCACTGTCCACCGCCCGCGGTCTCTCGCCCGATGCAGCCTTCGCATCGGTAGGTGCCGTCGTCCAGCTGCTCGAAGGGCCCGTCGGTGTCGCCACAGCGGCAGGTGATGACAGTCACTGGTCACCGCCGGCGATGCGCTGGAGGTTCGCGATGCCGTCCGGGTCGTATTCCGCAGCGATGACGGCGGCGGCGTAGTCGGGGTAGACCTCGGCGAGCTTCGCCTTGTTGACCATGTCGGCGGTGGCGAACGCGGAGATGAGGTGCTGGGTGAAGGTCCCTGCCTGGTAGCCGCCGTGGCCGTAGTGCCACAGGACGTGGTTCGCTGTCTCGGCGGGGATGGCGGGTGTGGGCTGTGGGTCCTCTGCCCCGATGGCCTTCGCGAGGAGGCTGACGGCGTGGACCCGCGCCACCTGGCTGGTGTCCGGGGTGAACGCGAGATGCAGTCGGCCTCGCTCTCCGATGGTCAGGGACTCGGAGATCGGCTCCAGTCCGTCGGCTCCGAGGCTGATGGCCCACTCGGACACGTCGGCGGCGTCGCGGATGAAGTCGTCGATCTGCTGCCGGGCTGCGAGGAACTCGATGTTGAGGAGTTGTTCCCAGGTGCGTCCACTTCCGTCGCCAGGGTTGGTGGACTGGATGTAGTCGCGGTCCATCCGGTCGGCGATCTCGCTGGGCGTGATGCCTCGGACGGCGGAGGCGACGATGCTGGATGCCGTGACGCGGAGGTCCTCGTCGGTGTACGGGCGGTCGGTCATGTGTGGGTGCTCCAGGTGGTTTGGGGCCCGCGCCGCCGGCCGGTGGCATCCGGTGGCGCGGGCGGTCTATGCGGCGTCGCCGTCCGGCTGGGCCCAGGACGGGATGTGCCTGGGGTCTGTGCTGCCGGGACTGCGGGAGAGGTGTATGACGGGGCCGGCTGCGAATCGCTGCTGGAGGCTGCGGCAGTCGAGGCCATGGGGCCACGTGGCGTCGTCGATGCCGGGCTCGACATCGCGGACCATCGGGGGCACGTCGACCGCGGTAAGTCGCGCGAGCTGGGCGCGGAGCTGACCGTTCTCGGCGCGGAGCTGATGCAGCTCTGCGGTGTCGATCGCTTCCGTGTCGAGCCGCTCCGCCAGACCATTCCGCTCGGCCTGCAGGGCTACGATCGCCGCCTTGGCCGTGTTCAGCGCACAAGCGAGGTCATCACTGGCCCGCCTCAAGCGCCGGTTCTCATCGCGAAGATCGGCCAGCGCGTCGGCTGCCCGGCGCTTCCCTGAGCCTCGCAGCCGAGACAGACTCACGGTCACGACGCTGCCTCCCTCGGCAGCGGCACCTTTCCGAGGAGCTGGCCCAGGGGGCGGTGCTTGCAGGCGCCCATGAAGCAGGGCTTCGCACGCTGCTTCCACTCGGCGAGGTCCACAACCTCGACGCGCCAGCCCTCGGCTGCCTCACGGCGCCGGTCCTTAACGCAAGGCGTGAAACGCTTGTGGGCGTCCTCGGCGAGAGGGCCCACGGCCGACACGTACACGGAGCCGTACACGCAGCCGTTGGGGCCTACGTGGATCCAGAAGCCCGTCACCAGGTCCTCCCGATTTCGCGGAGGCTGCCGGTGCGGGTGCGGATGTCGGCGGCGGGGATTGGCTGGCTGGTGGCCCCTTCGACTGCCCGGATATTCCCGTCGCCGCAGCTGATCCAGGCGCGGCTGTTGCCGTCGAGGTAGATCGGGCGCCGGTTGTCGTCCTGAGCTTCGATCGGGTCCGCGGCGAGTTGCTTGAGGATCTCGGCTGCTTCCCCGGGTTCGCCGGCCATGAGGAGGTCCAGGGCCCTTCCCGCCTCTGTGACGAGGCGGTCGTTCTCCTGCTCGAGGATGGCGGCGATCTGGCGGGCATGCTCTTGGCCGGCGGCGAGCTCGACGATGTGCTCCTGCTGGTAGCGGCCGGTGGCGGCGGCGCCGTCGGCGAAAGCCAGCAGCCACGCCAGGTCGCTCTCCCGGGCACTTTCCTTACCGGTGCGCTGCCGGATCTCGGCGAGGCGATTCGTGGTGGTCAATGTCCCCCCTTGGGGTGTTGGAGTCGTCGGCCGGCTGCGATGAGGAGCAGGCCGACGATGGTGGAGAGCGCTGCGGCGGCAGCGGCGCGGAGAATCGGGTCGCTCACTGGGCGGGCCGGCGGCGGGGCGGGTTGGCGAGCCGATACGCCTGGTGGGCGTCCTGCTCGGCGTCAACCGCCGCCCGGGCCGCCTCAACCTGGTCGGTGAGGACGGCGATCCGCACGACGAGGAGCATCAGCAGCACCGGATCGATGGCGATCGGCGGGATCACGGCCCAGCCGCCCGGTGATCACGCGGGGCAGCGTGTGCCGCCCACACGGCGTCCATCGCGGCGTTGTAAGCGGCCACCTGCTGCGGAAGCCACCCAGCCTCGTCCGTGCCGTACACACGGTGGAACTGCTGATCGGCCTCGACCAACTCGAGCTGCAGCAGGTCCGCGTCAGTCAGTACGGCCGTCTCGTAGCCAAGGAGGAGCGTCATGCCGTCACCGCCTTGCGCGTCACGGCTTTGGCATTCGCGGCCACCTTGCGGCGGGCTGCCAGCCCTTCCAGGTATCCAGCCGCTGCGGCAGTGTCGCCCTGGGCTATCAGCGACCGCACGTAGCCCTCGGTGTCCTCCCCAGGACTCGCCTTCCAGCCGGCGTGGAACGCGAGCATGAACAGGTGCGGGTCACTCGACACCTCCGCGCGCGCCTTGGCGTAGTCGATGGTGCTCATGCGGCCACCGTCTCGGTGGCGATAGCCGACAGCAGCGGCCCATAGGCGACCAGCTCCACCGTCGAACCGAGCAGGGACCCCTCAGCCTGCAGCGCGAGCGTCTGATCGAATGTCCGCGTCTCCACTGCACCGGACGGGATGCGCAGGGCCTCGCGCCACGCCTCGAAGTCGGCGAACGTGCTGTTGATGCTGTGCAGAGTCAGCTCGATCCGGTTCGTGTAGATCGCGCATAGGCTGATCGCGGCCAAAGGCAGGCCCTCGAATTCGGTGAGCAGGGCCACCAGCGCCTCGCGGACTTCCGCCTGCGCGGCCATCGTCCGAGTCGTCACGACGCCACCTCCGCAGGCTTCCGGGCAGCGGCGAGCATCGGCGTCTTCTGGAAGTCTCGAAGCGCGCCGACCAGCGTTTCGCGCCACGCGATCGGCCCATGACACTTCCGGTAGGGGTTGTGGAACCACGCGCGCTGGAATGCCTCCGCGCCGCAGTCCTGACACTGCACGAGCGGACCGATCTTCGACTGCCGACGTTCTGCGCGGAACGCCTCGACTCGCTGGTAGCTGTCCGGCCGCTCGAACTCCAGCGATCCTTCGATGACCTCGGTGTCCTTGAGCGGAATGTCCGTCCAGTCGTCGACCCAGTAGGCCAGTGCACTGTCCTCGGTCTCGGCGTCCACCCACAGGACTCGCGTGATGGTCTCGGTGACGATGATTGGGAAGCTGCGTTCTTGCAGGTCCCACGCGTCGCGGGGGGCTGTCTTCTCGAGGAGTTCCTGCATGCCCCAGTCGGGCTTGGCCGGCTTGGGGCGGGCCCACTGCGTCCCCAGGTACTCGTGCGGGCCGGAGTGCTCGAGTTCGCGGTCACATGTCCGGTAGCTGCTGTCGGGCTTCGGCTCGCCACACTTCACGCGGCACCTCCGGGAGTCCAGTTCGGGTAGTCCACTTCGGTGGACACGGGCACCTCGGGGTGCGTCACGAGGTAGAGGGAGACAGTCAGGGCCGATACCTGGCCGTCCGAGTGGAGTGCGGCCTCGCGGGCAATCGCATCGACCAGCACCTGCGGGTCAGCCGCGGGAATGGGTCGAGGAGTCGTCGGAGTCGACATCACCAACCACCGCCGATCGCGGCCTCGGCAGCCCGCAGAGCAACTGTCAAGCCGGCCAACGCTTCGTTCGTCTCGTGTCGCTCCATCTCCAGCGCCGCGACCTGCTTCTTCAGCTCGTCGCGCTCGGCCTCGGCCTTCTCCGCCCGGTTGCGCCAGCGCTGCTTGCCTGCCTTGTGGCGCTCGATGTCGCGGCGCAGTTCCGGCAGCGTGGCCCTCTCCAGGAAGGCAATGGCCTCATTATCGGCGTCGCGATCGGCACGGACCCGGTCCAGCTCCGCCAGCAGCGCGCGGATCTCGTCCTCTCGCTCCGACGACAGCGGGGCGGGGGCGTCGTCGCGCTCGGGGATGTACGGCGGGTTGGTGGCGTGCTCGCCCAGGAACTGGAGCAGCTCCGGAGTAGATAGGCGCCCGTTCGAGGTCGTCATCGCGCACCCCCGAGCCGGACGATCAGGCCCGGGTTATGAGCGGCCACGATCTTGTTGTTCTTGGCCCAGACATGCAGGTTGTGGGCCAGCGCCTCACGGTTCTTCGGCGACCGGCACAGGCCGATGTTGTACGCAGCCTCGAACGCGGCGATCTCAGCATCGAGCACGTGCTCGGGAATCCCCCGCGCGATCAGCAGTTCAACTGCCTCAGGGATAGGTTCAGGGACGGGAGTTGTGGATGATGTAGGCATGGGACTGCCCTTCCTTCAGTGGATGGTGTGGGTGGATCCCTAGGCCCCGGCTGCCGGTGACTCGCCAGAAACCGGCGGTTGGGGCCGCAAAGCCGCGTCAGGCGGCGGACTTGGCCGAGCGCCTGGTGGCCGGCTTACGCTGGGCCGAGCGGCGGGCGCGGCCCTGCGGCGTACCGCGCGTCAGCTCGTGAATGCGAGCGCGGTTCTCGCGGCTGGTAACGATGCCCCTGCCAGGACGGCTGTGGAGTTCCCCGTCAGGGTCGTTCCTGAAGATTCGGCGCAGCGTCGAGACGCCGACCTTCATGATGTAGGCGGTCTCCTGGATGGTCATGTAGTCCGCGTTGGGGTCCGCCGGCTTAACCGGCCGGTGGTAGCTCATCTGGTCGGACATGTCACCTCTGCTCATCGGGTTGGTCCTCGTCGTGTGGGGGTGTTGCGAGGAGCTGCTCGTCATCGGGCGCCAGGCCCAGTGCCGTGCGGAGCGCGGCGTAGCTTTTCGGCCGCATGCGGGTGCGGTAGCCGTTCTCGAGGTGGTTGAGGTAGCGCTCGCTTATGCCTGCGAGCCCTGCCGCCTCGCCCGTGCCGAGTCCTGCCTGCATACGGCGTGCGCGTATTGCCGCCCCGTTCACCGGGAAGGTGGGGTCGGGTCTGTGCATACACAGAAGTTAGCCCTAGTTGGCCCCAAAAGCTAGCCCTGGTTGGCCCTAATTGGCTTTTGTTGGTACTCGTTGGTACGCGTTCGAAGCTGTGAAAAGCCAGCTAGGGCCGACTTTCGGCCCTACTTAGCCCCCGTCCTGGCCGGTCCTGGCCGGTCCTGAGAGGATGGTCGCCATGACCACCCCCAAGGACCTGGCCCGCCTGGCGGCAGCAGTAAAGAGTCGCCGGCACGAGCTCGGGATTACTCGCCTCGCAGCCGCGACCGCCGCCGGCATGGCCAAGGGCACCTGGCAGCGCGTCGAAGAGGGCGCACCAGTGCGCGAAATGAACTACGCGAAGATCGAAAAGGTGCTGCGGTGGGCGAGCGGCAGCTGCATCGCCACAAGGGGCGGCGGTGAGCCCCTCCCCGTGGAACCGGGCGCAACCGAAGGCGTGCTCATCGCATCCGCCTCCCCCGAACTAGAGGCGGCGGTGTCGCAGGCCGTGCAAACCGCCAGCATCGCCGTATCCGACCACCTCACGGCCCCGGAGATCCGTGAGCTCAGCGCGCGCGTCGTGCAGGAGCTCAAGGACCGCGGTGTCCTCTAGAGTTCAAGAATTTCACTCGAAAGACGTACAACCTTTTGCGCTTCACACTTCTACGCGGTTGAAACTGCGACCACTTCGGCCCGGGGTGGTTCGTACTCGTCCGTAACGTGGCAGAGTCATAGCACACCTTGGGGGGTTCTCCCACACCCATAAAGGGGGAGCTCATGGTGCGCGGCGAACTCATCACCGTCGATTTCGGTCCAGGCTTCATAGGCTGGGCCGGCATCGGCCCTGAGAAGATCGTGTGCGTGGCGCCGACCAACATCAAGGACAACGCCCCCAGCAGGGCTAACATCCGGGAAATGGTCACGCGCCAAGGAGGAGACTGCGGAGCCTGCCGCCGCTGCCTCATAGGCAGAGGCGAGTAGGAGGCAGTCACGCGGGGGGACGACAGACGCCGGCCTGTCGGACCGCCGCGGCACACGAAGGGGGCTGGCATGCCGTATATCGAATGGCGAGGACGCAGCTGCCGAGTCCGCTGGGATACGGGACGGGTCGACCCCAAGACCGGTAACAAGATCTACGAGTCGAAGTCCAGCACCAAGTGGACCGAGGACGACGCCTACAACTATGGCCTCGACCACGAGTCAGACATCCGCAACGACCGCTACATCAGCCGACGCGACGGATCCGTCCTGATGAAGGACTACTGCCGCACCTGGCCCGACACTCTCGACGTCGGCCACCTGCGAGACAAGGCCATCCGCTCCATGATCCGGCTCTACATCGTGCCGCGGTGGGGCGAGGTTGCCGTCGGCGACATCAAGCCGTCTGCCTACCGGGCGTGGAAGAAGCAACTCAAGGCCCTGCCGAACGTGGGCGAGAAGTACGGTGAGGAGATCCTCACCGTCTTCTCCATGCTGATGGACGACGCCGTCGATGACGAGCTGCGAACGTCATCCCCCGTGCCAAAGGGCAAGCAACGGCGCCGTGGCAAGTACAAGAAGAAGCCGCGCGAGCGCAAGCGCGAGATGCGCATCGAGGACGTACATAAGCTGGCCCTCAACGCGGCGACCTTCTGGGGCCTGTCCGGGTACGTTTTCATGTGGACGATGGCCACCACTGGCATGCGGCCGGCCGAGATGTACGCGCTCCGACGCGAGTTCTGTCACCCGCACTGGCCGGCTTCCGACCCGGACCCGGACCGGCGCGAGGAAGCCATGGAGCGCTACGCGGGTGCCGACCCGATGCCGGCGCTGCGGGTGCAGTGGCAGCACCAGCGCGAGGAGGGCCAGCTGAAGCTGTTCCCTCCGAAATACGAGAGCGACCGGAACCTGGTCATCCCGCCCTTCCTCGCCGAGCTCCTCGAGATGCTGCTCGCTGGTCGCGACGGCGACGAGTGGGTCTTCCGCAGCCTCAGCGGGTCGCTCCTAGCGAACGCCAATTTCTCCTATTACTACTGGCGGCCGATAGCTGACGGCCGGGAGGCCTCGGCGGAGTTCGAGCGGACGCGGCTGGGGCAGCGGCAGACAGTCACGTCCCGCCGGCCCCTGCCGACGATGCCGGCGACTCCCTACGCGGGCAAGCGTCTGTACCTACTGCGGCACGGACATAAGGAGTGGATCGACGAAGCTGGTGGGGTGCACAGCCGGATCGCCGTGGAGTCCCGGATGGGGCACGAGGTGGCGGGCGTGGAGGGCTTGTACGCGAACGTGACGACCACGATGGAGAGGCGCATCATGGACTCGTTGCAGGTCAGGTGGCTCCGATTCGCCGCCGCGAGCAAGGAGCGTTTGTGGGAATCGTCTCCCACTCCTCTCCCACTGGACCTGGTGGACTGGATGAAGCAGCAGGTCAAAGCCGGGAAGAGCCTTGATCCAGAACCTGGTTCATGAAGTTCATCACCACCAAGAGCTTCATGCCGTTCGTCATCTACCGCGTGGCGCTCGGCCTGCTGATCTTCGCCCTGGTCGGCTTCGGTGTGCTGAGCCCGCACGCCGGCGAGTCCGGGGGCTGACCCCGGTCGAAGCCCCCAAGGCCGCTCAGCGAGCGCCTCGCCGGACCGCGCACGGTTCCGGCGGGGCGCTCCTCGCGTCTCAGGCCCGGGTCCAGCCGCGGACGTAGGCGATGTCCAACTGCGCGCGGCTGCCGGGCGCCGCGCGGTCGCCGTTGAGAGCGGCCTCGTTCTGGATGATCCAGTTCATGGGCCGGTCGGGGACGCCGGTGGTGGCGCTGCCGACGAGCTCGCCGTCGAGGAGGAAACGGACCTCGCCGGGCTTCCACTCGATGACGCTGGTGTGCCAGTCGGTCCAACGGCGGCCGGTGTCGAAGCCGACGTGAGGCCCGCAGTCGGCAGGGTGGGCGAAGGCGTGGATGGTCCCGGTCCACTCCAACTCGGGAAAGTCGATCTCACTGCACCCGTCGTTGACCGCCGGCCACAGCAGGTGGGCGCTCTTGTAGCCGGGCGCGACCCTGGAGACGCGGAAGCGTTCCTCGTAGCGGCCGTAGGTCATGCCCATGAGCTTCTTGGGCACGACCGTCGCGGAGTGGACGGGGCCGAGGATCCCGCGCCACATGCGGATGTGCATCTGCCCACCGGAGATCCACACCGTGCTGGCCGGGTCGTACCGCCCGCCGACGGGGTAGCCGCGCTGGGTGGCGGTGTCCGGCCAGCCGGCCGGGTAGGCCCACCAGTCGGCACGGGTGGCCCCGGTGAGGCCGCCGCAGTAGGCGCGCGGGGTGTCGACGTAGTGGTCACAGTCGCTGAAGGAACCGATCGGCACCGGCGTGGTGAAGTCGTCGCTGAACAGCAGCCGCCAGTCGTCCGACGTTCCGTGGGTCGGGGTGGCGGTGACGGCGGGCAGCGTCAGGGTGAGCAGGAGCAGAAGAAGACCGCGTCGGCGCGTGCGACACCTCCCTCCGGGGCGCCCGCCGCGGGGTGGTTCGGCGGAGGGGGAGGCCGATGGGAGGGAAGGGGAGGAAGCACAAGGGGAAGGGGAAAAGGGTGAGGGGGAAGACATGCTGGTCTTGTACTCGCGCCTCATTCCCGTGAGGCGCCTGTGACCGGTGAAGCGCTGGACCTTCCCTCGGTCGGCCCAAGGACGGATCCTCGTCGGAGCACGACACGGCCCGGCGGGCCGTACGGACGGTCCACCGGGCCTTCGCGGGCATCGGGGCGGGGGCCTTCGTCTCCAGGGGCGCCGCGGTCCCGCTTCCGCCGGGGTCCTACTCGCCGGCGCCCTGGGCGGTCTGCCAGTCGGCGTACCGGACCCGGGCGATCTCGCTCACCTCGCCCACCGTCCCCCACTCGTCCTTGCCGAGCCGGCTGAGCGGGCGCATGCGGCCCACCTCGGGGTGACCGTCGTTCATGACCTCCTCGGAGACCACGGCGTGCACGACCCGGCCGAAGACCACGATGCCGTCGCCCAGCCGCACGGTGCTGTGCAGCTCGCACTCCAGCGCCACCGGCGAGGCCGCCACGCGCGGGGCCTTGACCCGCAGGCTGGGCTCGCGCGCCACCCCGACCGCGTCGAACTCGCTGACGCCCCGCGGGAAGTCGGTCCCGGTCAGGTTGATCTGCTCGAAGAGGTGCTCCGGCGCCAGGTTGACGACGAACTCCCCGGTCTCCTCGATGTTGCGCAGCGAGTCCTTGCGCCCCACGGAGGTGAACTGCACCACGGGCGGAGCCACGGAGGAGATGGTGAAGAAGGAGTGGGGTGCCAGGTTGTCGGTGCCGTCCGCAGAAGTGCTGGAGACCCAGGCGATGGGACGGGGCACCACGGTCGCCGTGAGCAGCCGGTAGAAGCTGTGGCGGTCGGTGCGGGCGGGATCGAAGTCGATACGCATGCTGCACAGTATCCACAGCGGTCGCGATCGCCCCAGGGCGGACCAGGGTCGGACCAGCGGGGTCGGACCAGGTCGGACCAGGTCGACCACCGGGATCGGTCGGGCCGCGGTCGGACCGGCCGAGCTCGCTCGGTCCGGGGGCGGCGCGCGCCGGTCTCGCCCGCACCCTGGGCGTGATCGCCCTGTTGATCCACACTGGTGCTCAGGGGCAGCACGAGGGAGGCGCGGCGTGCGGGAGTCGGTCGGCCGAGGGGATCGCCGGAGGCGCTGGCTCGCCGACCGGTGGCTGCGCGGTGGGGCCGCGCTCCTGGCGGGGGCGCTGCCCGCGCTGGCGTTCCCCGAACCGTCGCTGTGGTGGCCGGCCTACGGCGCGCTGGTGCCGTGGCTGCTCCTGGTGCGCGTGGCCGAGACGGGGCGGCGGGCGGCGCTGGACGGCTGGCTGGGCGGCGCCGGCTTCATGCTCGCCATGCACCACTGGCTGCTGCCGAGCCTCCATGTCTTCCTCTTCGTCCTGGCCGCGCTGCTGGGGTTGCTGTGGGCGCCCTGGGGCTGGCTGGTGCGCCGGCTGCTGGGCGGCGTACCGGGGCCGGGCCGGGTGGCGGCGGCGCTGGTGCTGGTGCCGTCCGGCTGGCTGCTGGTGGAGCTCGTGCGGTCCTGGGAGTACCTGGGCGGGCCCTGGGGGCTGCTCGGCGCCAGCCAGTGGCAGGTGGCCCCCGCGCTGCGGGTGGCCTCCGTCGGCGGGGTGTGGCTGCTGAGCCTGCTGATCGTGGCGGTGAACACGGCGCTCGCCGCGCTGATCGCCGTCCCCGCGCCGCGCACCGCCGCCGTGGCCGTCACCGGTGTCGCGGTGTGCGGGGCGACGGTGGGCTCGGTGTGGCTCTGGGCGCCGGTGCCCGAGCGCGCCGGGACGATGCGGGTGGCGGTGGTGCAGCCGGGGGTGATCCCGCCGTACCAGCAGCGCTTCGACCGCGGCGCCGAGCTGACCCGGGGGCTTGCCGGGCGTGATCTGGACCTGGTCGTCTGGGGCGAGAGCAGCGTCGGCCACGATCTGGTGACCCGGCCCGACCTCCAGCGGCGGCTGGCCGGTCTCTCCCGTGAGGTGGGGGCGGAGCTGCTGGTGAACGTGGACGCGCGCCGTTCCGACCGGCCCGGGATCTTCAAGAGCTCGGTGCTGGTGGGGCCGGCCGGGGCGACCGGCCAGCGCTACGACAAGATGCGCCTGGTGCCGTTCGGCGAGTACGTCCCGTTCCGCTCGCTCCTCGGCTGGGCCACCTCGGTGGGCAAGGCGGCGAACGAGGACCGCCGGCGCGGCGAGGCGCCGACGGTGATGACGCTCCCCGGCGGGCTGCGGCTGGGGCCGCTGGTCTGCTTCGAGTCGGCGTTCCCCGACATGAGCCGGCGACTGGCGCGGGACGGCGCCCAACTGCTCATCGCGCAGTCGGCGACCTCCACCTTCCAGGACAGCTGGGCGCCCGAGCAGCACGCCTCACTCGCCGCGCTGCGCTCCGCCGAGACCTGGCGGCCGATGGTGCACGCCACGCTCACCGGCCAGAGCGCGGTGTTCGGGCCGCGCGGCGAACCGGTCGGCGAGCGGTTGGGCACCGACCGCAGCGCGGCCGCCGTCTACACCGTCCCGCTCGCCCGTGGCTCCAGCCCCTATCTCCGGTTCGGCGACTGGCCGGTGCACGGGGCGCTCATCGCCGTGGGCGTGTTCTGCGCGGCGGAGGGGGCACGGGCCCTCCGGCGGCGCCCCCGCCCCTAGCCCGCGCCCCGTACGCGCACCTCTGCCGCGCCGTCCCTCCGCCCGGTGCGCGTACCTCTGCCGCGCCGTCCCTCGACCGCGTCCCGTACGCGTCAGCCGTGCCGGGCTGCCGTTCCTAGACCGCGCGGTCCAGGGCGTCGCGGATGATCCGCTCGCACAGCTCGTGGGTGAGCAGCGCGTCGCCGGCGTCCAGGACCTTGCCCGCGCGGACGGCGTCGAGGAAGCTCAGGACGATCTGCTCGACGCCGCGCTGACGGGCGACCGACACCCAGTCGCCGCGGCGGCGCACGGTCGGCTGCCCCTTGTGGTCGATGACCTCGGCGAGGTTGAGGACCTGCCGCTTGGTGTCCTTCCCGGCGACCTCCAGGATCTCCTCGTTGGAACCGCTCATCCGGTTCATCGTGCCCAGCGCGGTGAAGCCGTCGCCGGACAGCTGGAGCACGACGTGGTGCATCAGCCCGTCGCGGACGCGGGCGCGCACGTCGATGTGGTCGACGGGGCCGGGGACGAGGAAGCGCAGCGTGTCGACGACGTGGATGAAGTCGTCGAGGACCAGGGTGCGCGGGTCCTCGGGCAGGCCGACCCGGTTCTTCTGCATGAGGATCAGATCGCGCGGGTGCTCCTGGCACTGGGCGTAGCCGGGGGCGAAGCGCCGGTTGAAGCCGACCATGAGGCTCACCCCGCGCTCGCGCGCCGAGCGCACCAGCCGCTCGCTCTCCGCGAGCTCGTAGGCGAGCGGCTTGTCGACGTACGTCGCCACCCCGGCCTCGATCAGCCGGGACACGATCTGGGCGTGGGCGGCGGTCGGGGCGTGGACGAAGGCCGCGCCGAGGCCGGCCGCGATCAGCGTGTCGAGGTCGGTGTGGCGGTGGGCCTCGGGGATGCGGTAGGTGTCGCCGACCCGGTGCAGGGTCTGTGGGCTACGGGTCGTCAGGTGCGGCTCCAGCCCGGGCCGGGCAGCCAGCACCGGCAGGTACGCCTTCTGCGCGATGTCGCCCAGTCCGATGATGCCGACCTTCACGACGGTCTCCTCCGGTGTTGCGTGTCCGCGCGGATCGACCGGCGCGGGTGGGTGTCAGCGGGATGTGCCGGTGCGGCGCGCCACTCGCGTCGCCGGCGTCCCCGCAGGATACGTGGGGCCGGGCGGACTCCAGTCGGGGATCCCGTCCAGACCGCGCAGCGCCACGGCCGGGCCCAGCCGCCCGGCCAGGGCGACGGCGGCGGCGCGCAGGGCGACCGCGGGTGCGGCCGTGAGCATCGCCAGCCGGCCGACCCGGGCGGAGCGGCGCACCACGTCCATGGTGCGCGGGAGCCGATCGCGGGTGTAGGCGGGCAGCGCCGCGGACGGCGGCGCCGCTCCGTCGCCGAGGTGGTGGGCGAGGACGACGGCGTCTTCGACGGCCTGGTTGCCGCCTTGGCCGAGGTTGGGCGTCATGGGGTGGGCGGCGTCGCCGAGCAGCGCGGTGCGGCCCCGATGGTAGGCGGGCAGCGGGGTGGTCATGGACCGTACGTCGTGCCGGAGCACCGCCTGGGGTTCGACCGCGGCGAGGATGTCGGGGATGGGCTGGTGCCAGCCGCCGAACAGCCGCAGCAGTTCGGCCCGCTCGTCGTCGTGGGCGCGGGCCCGGGGCGGGGCGACGGCCGCGGCGTAGGCGTAGACGCGGCCGTCCTTCAGCGGCTGGCTGCCCCACAGTCGGCCGCGGCCCCAGGTCTCGTGCGGCGCGAAGGGCCGGGCGGGGGCGGGGACCACCATCCGCCAGGTGGTGAATCCGGCGTAGACGGGGCCGGGGTGGTCGGGGAAGAGGGCCCGGCGCACCGCGGAGTTGATGCCGTCCGCGCCCACCACCAGCTCGGCCTCCAGCTCGCCGTCGGCAGTGGTCACGCGGGCCGGTCGGTCCGCGGCACCCGGGTCGGCCAGCTGAGCGGCGATCCCGGTGCGGACGGCCCCGTCGGGCAGTCGGGCGGCGAGCAGGCCGGCGAGCGTGGCGCGGTGCAGCAGCACCAGGTCCCCGCCGAACCGGGCGGTGGCCGCCGCGCTGTCGGTGCGGGAGAGCCAGCGACCGCCGGGGGTGCGCACCCCTCCGGTGCCCTGCCAGGCGGCCAGCGCACGGACCTCGTCGCCGACGCCGATGGTGTCCAGGGCGCGCTGGGCGTTGGCGGCGAGCGAGATGCCGGCGCCGACCGGCTCCAGGGTGGCGGCGCGCTCCAGGACCGTGACCTGCCAGCCCTGGTGGTGTAGCGCGGCGGCCGCGGTGAGCCCTCCGATTCCGGCGCCGATGACGACGGCACGGGGCGTACCCATGATCCCTCCCGAGGAAAGAAAACTACAGGTGTAGTGACCGCGACGTTACTACAGCTGTAGTGCGGGCGATAGGTTGGGGCCATGAGCGCTGAACGAGAGGCCGGTCCGCACGGCGAAGCCACCGGGGCGGGAGCCCGTACGGACGGCAAGGCCCCCGGAGCGGAGCCCCGCACGCACGGCGAAGCCGCCGGGCCGGATGCCCGTACACACGCCGAAACCGGGGCGGAGGCCCGCCCCCACGACCGCCCCGCCGCGCCCCCGCCCGGCCGGGCGCGGACCGCATCCACCGCCCGCGAGGACGGCGCGCGGGCCGGATCCGCCGGCGGCCGGGCACGGGCGCAGGGCGGCTCCCGGGCCGACCTGATCGCCGACACCGCCATCGACCTGCTCGCCGCGACGGGGCTGCGCGGGCTGACCCACCGCGCGGTGGACGAGGCGGCCGGCCTGCCGCAGGGCTCCACCTCCAACCACGCACGCACCCGGGCCGCGCTGTTGGCCGCGGCGGTACGACGGCTGGCCGAGCGGGAGGCGCGCGTGCTGACCCCCGCGGAGCTGCCGGCACCGGACGGCGGCCTGCCCGCGGTCGTCGACGCGCTGGCACTGGCGCTCCACCGCTATCTGACGGACCATCGGCACTTGCTGGTCGCCCGGTACGAGCTGGCGCTGGAGGCCACCCGCAGACCTGAACTGAGGGAGATCTACGACGCCTCCGGGCGCGCCTTCCGGGAGCCGCTTCTGGAGCTGATGGCGGCGGCCGGCTCCAGCGCCCCGGAGCGCCATGTGCTGTCCCTGGTCGCCTGGTGCGACGGCATCATGTTCTCCTGCTCGGCGGGCGCCTACCACGCCGAGACGCCCACCCTGCGAGAACTCAGGGACGGCTTCGAGGAGTTGCTGCGCGGGATGCTGGGGCGCTGACGGGCGGTCCGCCCTTGGCCAACTGCCGTGCGCGGCGCGATATTTCCTGGCGTCGAGGGCGCGTGCCCGAGCAAGATGACCGCCATGACGACTACCGAACGACAGGTGCCGCCGCTCCTGGCCGACGAGCGCACCATGTTGGAGAGTTGGCTCGACTTCCACCGGCTGACCCTGGCCGCCAAGTGCGAGGGCCTCGACGACGCTCAGCTACGCGAGACCTCCGCGCCGCCCTCCGAGCTGTCGTTGCTCGGCCTCGTCCGCCATATGACGGACGTGGAGCGGCACTGGTTCCGCCGGGTGCTCGACGGGCAGGACGCCAAGCCGCTCTACTGGAGCGACGCGGACCAGGACGGCGACTTCCATCTGACCGAGGCGGACACCGTCGAGGCGGGATTCGCCGCCTGGCAGGCCGAGATCGCCGCCGCCCGCACGGTGGCCGACGGGCGCAGCCTCAACGACGTCGGGCACGGGCGATGGCGTGACCAGGAGTGCAGCCTGCGCTGGATCTACGTCCACATGATCGAGGAGTACGCGCGCCACAACGGCCACGCGGACCTGCTGCGCGAGCGCATCGACGGCTCCACCGGAGCCTGACCACACCCCAGACCCAGGCGATGACCCCGCCGAGGGCCGTCGTCACGGGGCCGTCGTCTCGGGCCGACCCGCAGCGGCCCCCGGGACGGACCCCGCGACGGCGGGCCCCTCACACTCAGCCCTGCGGCGGGGCGGCCTCTCCCCCGGCCTGGCGCCGGGAGGCGCCGCCGGCCGCCTCGCCCAGCCGCAGCGCCAGCCGCTCGATGGCCGACCGGACCCCCTCGCTGTACGGGTCTTCACCCAGTGCGTCGGAGGCTTGGCGGGCCATCGCCAACTGGCTGCCGGCCGCCTCCTCCTGGCCGAGCTTCACATAGTCCGCGGCGAGGTTGAGGTGGAGCGAGGGGTAGAAGGCGCGCACGGCCGGGGCCCCGGGGTGGCGCAGCGTCCGCTCGTCGGTGAGCGCGTCGGCGGCCGCCAGCGCCAGCAGGTCCCACATCAGCTCATCGGCGGGGTCGTCCTGGGTGTCGGCCATGTAGTGGGCGAGCGTGCAGCGGTGGAGCGGGTCGCCGTCCTCCCCGATCTCCTCCCACAGCAGGGCGAACCGGTTGCGCGCCTCCTCCCGGTCGCCGCCCCGGTGCAGCATGATCACCTGCCCGATCCGGGTCATCATGGCGTCGTCCGCCGCCTGGCCCCGCGCTTCGTCCATCACCGATCTCCCACCTGATCTCTCCCAGTCCGCCGGCCGGCGGTCGCACCGGCGCCGCCCGTGGTGCCGACACAGCCAGTCAGAGCGTCCCGGCCCCGTCCCGGGCGGCGCAGCGCCGCGCGGGGCCGGCGATGTCCCCCGGACGGCGGTCGGGGGACATCGCCGGGGTGGCTCAGGCGCCGATGTTCGGAATCCGCCAGTCGATGGGCTCGTGGCCCTGGGTCGCGATCGCGGCGTTGATCTGGGTGAAGGGGCGCGAGCCGAAGAACTTCTTGGCCGACAGCGGCGAGGGGTGCGCGCCCTTGACCACCACATGCCGCTCCTCGTCGATCAACGGCAGCTTCTTCTGGGCGTAGTTGCCCCACAGCACGAAGACCGCCGGGTCGGGGCGGGAGGCCACCGCGCGGATCACCGCGTCGGTGAACTTCTCCCAACCCTTGCCCTTGTGGGAGTTGGCCTCGCCGCCCCGCACCGTCAGCACCGCGTTGAGCAGCAGCACGCCCTGCACCGCCCACGGCATGAGGTAGCCGTTGTCGGGGACGGGGTGGCCGAGCTCCTCGTGCATCTCCTTGTAGATGTTGCGCAGCGAGGGCGGAGTCTTGACGCCCGGCCGCACCGAGAAGCACAGCCCGTGCCCCTGCCCCTCGCCGTGGTACGGGTCCTGCCCGAGGATGAGCACCTTGACCTGGTCGTACGGGGTGGCCTCCAGCGCGGCGAAGACCTGGTCCCGCGGCGGGTAGACCGGGCCCTTGGCACGCTCCTCCTCGACGAAGTCGGTCAGCTCCTTGAAGTAGGGCTTGTCCAGCTCCTCGCCGAGGACGGCCTGCCAGGACTCGGGCAGCGTGTAGGTCACTTGGGTGTTCCTCCGGTACGTACGGCTGTGATGGCTATGAACGTACCGGGGACCACTGACAACGCCTCCGCGAGGGGGCTCAGCCGGTGCCGGCGTTGAGGAAGATGCCCCCGTCGACCACCAGCGTCTGACCGGTGATCCAGGCGGCCTGGTCGGAGGTGAGGAACGCGGCGGCGCCGCCGATGTCCTCCGGCACCCCGAGCCGCCCCAGGGGGTAGGCCGCGGCCGCCTCCTCCTCCCGGCCCTCGTAGAGCGCCTGGGCGAATTTCGTCTTCACCACGGCCGGGGCGATGGCGTTGACCCGCACGCCGGGCGCGAACTCGTGCGCGAGCTGCACCGTCAGGTTGATCATCGCGGCCTTGCTGACCCCGTAGGCGCCGATGAAGGGTGAGGGGGAGAGTCCGGCCACGGAGGCTATGTTGACGATCGCCCCGCCGTGCTCGTGCTGCCACGCCCGCCAGGTCCGCTGGGCGAAGCCGAGCGCGGAGACCACGTTGGTCTCGAAGACCTTGCGGGCGACCGCCAGGTCGAGCTCCGCCAGCGGCCCGAAGACCGGATTGGTGCCGGCGTTGTTGACCAGGAAGTCGACCCGCCCGAACGCCTCCATGGCGCGCTCCACGGCGACCGCCTGGTGGGCCTCGTCGTGCGCCTTGCCGGCCACGCCGATCACGCGGTCCGCGCCGAGCCGCTCCACCGCCTCCTTCAGCGCCTCCTCGTTGCGGCCGGTGATGCACACCCGGTCGCCACGGGCCACCAGGGCCTCGGCGACCCCGTATCCGATGCCGCGGCTGGCGCCCGTGACGAGCGCGACCTTCCCGCTGTCCGCGCGGGCCGTCCCGCCGTCCTGCTGTGCCATCTGGGTTCCCCTCTTCGCTGCTGCCGGGTGGAGCGGGTCAGTCGAGCGGGCCGCCGGCCACGTACAGCACCTGGCCGGAGACGAAGCCGGCCGCGTCCCCGGTGAAGAAGGCGATGGCGTTGGCGATGTCCTCCGGCCGGCCGACGCGCTGCACCGGGATCTGGCTGGCGGCCGCGGCCTGGAAGTCCTCGAAGCCCATGCCGACCCGGGCCGCGGTGGCGGCGGTCATGTCGGTGGCGATGAAGCCCGGGGCGACCGCGTTGGCCGTGATGCCGAACTTGCCCAGCTCGATGGCGAGGGTCTTGGTGAAGCCCTGGAGGCCGGCCTTGGCGGCGGAGTAGTTGGCCTGCCCCCGGTTGCCCAGCGCCGAGCTGCTGGAGAGGTTGACGATGCGGCCGAAGCCCGCGTCCACCATGTGCTTCTGGCAGGCCCGGGCCATCAGGAAGGCGCCGCGCAGATGGACGTTGATCACGGTGTCCCAGTCGCTGTCGGCCATCTTGAACAGCAGGTTGTCGCGCAGCACGCCCGCGTTGTTGACCAGCACGGTGGGCGCGCCGAGCGTCTCGGCCACCCGCCCGACCGCGGCCTCCACCTGGGCCGCGTCGGAGACGTCCGCGCCGACCGCGATGGCCTTGCCGCCCACCGCGGTCACCTTCTCGACGGTCTCGGCGCAGGCCGCCGGGTCGAGGTCGAGGACGGCGACGGGGCGACCCTCCTGGGCCAGTCGTACGGCGGTGGCCGCGCCGATGCCACGGGCCCCGCCCGTCACGATGGCGACGCGCTGCTCGGTGGTGGACATGCGGGTTCTCCTCGCCTAGGTGTGTCGATCGCCTCGATGGCGGCTCACCGCCCGCGCCGTCCGGTGTGGGTGACCGGCCGGCGCGCAGGGGTGAGCAACCGCTTAGTCGCTTCAGCAGACGAGACGCTAGGACCCGCACCACGGCATGTCAACGCCCCACCGCATGACACTCCCGACAGACCGGCAGGTCAGCGCAGCGGCAGGGGTGTCGCCCCGGCCGCCGGGGCACCGGCCGGAGGCCCTCGGGTCACGGGGGGCGGCCGATCACGGGGAGGCCGCCCGGGCCACCGGAGGGAGCGGCCCGGGTCACCGGGAGGCGCCCGGGTCAGCGCACCAGCAGGTCCAGCAGCCGCTCGACCTCCGCCTCCGCGTCCGTGGTCAGCCCGGTGTGCACCGGCCCGGGCTGGACGATGGTGCTCCGCGGGGCCACCAGCCAGCGGAACCGCCGCCCGGCGTCGTCACCGGCCGCCTGCCCGGCGTGGACACCGCCACGGCACACGCCCTCGACGGCGTGCAGCGCGGCCCGGACCCCGGCCACGTCCACCGTGGGGTCCAGCGCCAGCAGCCTGGCCTCGTCCAGATGGGTCCGGGCGGCGACGAAGCCCGTCGCCCGGCAGTAGACGACGACGCCGGCGTTGATCTGTTCGCCGCGCTCGACCCGCGGGATCACGCGCAGCAACGCGTACTCGAAGACGTCTCGTCCGTTGTGCAGGCCGCTCACTTCACTGCCTTCCGGTGGGGCCAGGCGGTGAGCCACTCAGGCGCGCGCGAGGGGGTCTCCTGGGTCGGGGCGCCGACGGTGATGCGGTCGCCGATGGTCGCGGCGCGCTCCAGCAGCACCTCGACGTACGCGCGGCGCACGGCGTCCGGGCTGTCGAAGCCCGGCTCGTCGGCCAGCCACTCGTCGGGGACGTCGGCGGCGACCTCGGTGAGCAGTTCCTCGGTGATCCGCGGGGCCAGCTCCGCGGCCGCCGCCGCGACATCGGGGGCGAACGGCGCCAGCGCGTGGTCGGAGGCGTCGTACGGCTTGGCGGCGGCCGCCCGCGCGCCGCGCCAGCTGTGGTGCCAGATCATGGTCGCGCCGTGGTCGATGAGCCACAGCTGACCGTGCCAGACCAGCAGGTTCGGGTTGCGCCAGGAGCGGTCGACGTTGTTGATGAGCGCGTCGAACCACACCACGCGCCCGGCCTCCCCCGACCCCACCTCGAAGGCCAGCGGGTCGAAACCGAGCGAACCGGGCAGGTAGTCCATGCCGAGGTTCAGCCCGCCGCTCGCCTTCAGCAGCTCCTGCACCTCCTGGTCCGGCTCGGCGAGACCGATCACCGGGTCCAGCCGCATCCCGACCAGCTCCGGCACGCGCAGCCCCAGCCGGCGCGCGAGCTGCCCGCAGACGACCTCGGCGACCAGGGTCTTGCGCCCCTGCCCGGCGCCGATGAACTTCATAACGTAGGTCCCGAGATCGTCCGCCTCGACGATGCCAGGGAGCGAGCCACCCTCACGCAGGGGCGTGACATAGCGGGTTGCGGTGACTTCAGTCAACATTTTCCCCAGGCTATACGACTGGTCGACCTTGCAATCCACGCAACCCACGCACGGAGCACGAGAGCACGGCCGGAACACGAAGGCACGGCCGGAACACGGGATCGCGCGGGATCGCACAAACGGCGGCGACGGCTGAACACCCCTCCACCGGTGTGCGTATGGCTGGCTGAAAACGTCCCGGGAAACCCGGATCACCCGGGCATCTCAGCCAGGAAGGCAGCAGACCATGACTGACTCCCCCAGGATCGGACGGATCGCCACCCGCCGCGCCGTGGTCACCGCGGTGGGCGCGGCCGGGCTGGCCGCCGCGCTCACCGCCTGCGGCGACGACGGCGGGTCGGACGGCGGCGACTCCTACGGCGGCGGCACGGACACGACCCGGGAGACCGGCGGCGAACAGCCCGCGGCGAGCGGCGGCTCGACCGGCGGCGGGGGCGCCGAGCTGGCCAGGACGGGCGACATCCCCGAGGGCGGCGGGATGATCTTCAAAGACGAGAAGGTCGTGGTCACCCAGCCCACGGCGGGCGAGTTCAAGGCGTTCTCCGCGGTCTGCACCCACCAGGGGTGCGCCGTCGGCGATGTCTCCGGCGGGACGATCAACTGCCCCTGCCACAAGAGCAGTTTCGACATCGCGGACGGCAGTGTGAAGGGCGGCCCGGCGCCGCGACCGCTGCCGGAGGCGCGGATCACCGTGAAGGGCGAGAGCATCACCCTGGCCTGACCCATCACCTCGGCCTGCCCTATCGCCTTGACCTGACCCATCGCCTTGGCCTGACCCATCGCCTTGGCGTGATCATCGCCTTGGCCTGATCCGCGCGGTCTCATGGGCGTCCGGCCGGCGCCGCCAACAGGCGCTGATCCGCGCCGCCGTGGTGACGGTGGCCACCAGCGCCAGCGTGTGTCGGACCATCGCCGGGGTGTAGTCGACCGGCACCCCGGCGATGGCGTCCCGCGGGACGACGGCGGTGTAGCCGAGGTTGACCGCGTCGAAGACGGTGTTGGGGATCGCGACGTTGGCCGACACCCCGGCGACGACCAGGGTGCGACAGCCGAGATTGCGCAGCAGCGCGTCCACCTCGGTGCCGGCCAGCGGCGACAGGCCGTGCAGCCGGCGCACCACGAGGTCGGCGTCGGCGACCCGCAGCGGCGGGGCGACCTCGACCGCCGCCGTGTCGATGAGCTGCTGAACCGGCAATCGGGCGGCGGCGCGGAACAGCCGGGCGTTGCGACTGGCGCCGCGGCCGTCGGGGCGCCGTTCGGCCACCGCGTGCACGACCTGGACCCCCGCCCGGTGCGCCGCCGCGACCAGTTGGGCGACCCGGTCCAGCGCCCCGGAGTCGCGGGCCGCGGCGGCGAGTTCGGGCAGCGCGCCGTCCGGGCCGACGACGCCGCGCTGGCACTCCACGGTGAGCAGCGCGCAGCTCTCCGGGGCGAGCAACGCGGCGAGCGATTCCGGTGCGGCGGGATCCATCCGGCCTCCCCTGCGACGTCCCGGCGCGGAGGCTAGCCGCCGTTGCGCCCACCCGGAAGAGCGGAGACGATAGATAACTGACAGGTCGTCAGATGTCAGCCGCGCCCCGCCCGGGGTGGGCGTCCGGCGGCCGGCGAGCGGGAGGTGTCGGGACCGTGACCACGACCCAGCGGCGGGGTCGCCGCGCCATGATGACGCCCCAGGAGATCGACGCCTTCCTCGGCGGACAGCGCACCTGTCGGGTGGCGACCTCGGGCCCCGACGGGCGGCCGCACCTCTCGCCCCTGTGGTTCGTCTGGGACGGCACCGCGCTGTGGCTCTACTCCCTCGTGCGCAGCCGCCGCTGGGCCGACCTGCGTCGCGACCCGCGCGTCGCCGTGCTCGTCGACGACGGCGAGGAGTACGGGGAGCTGCGCGGCGCCGAGCTCAGCGGCCTCGCGCGACGGGTGGGAGAGGCCCCACGGGTCGGCGCGCCCTGCCTGGAGCTCGACACCCCCGAGCGGCTGTTCGCCCGTAAGTACTTCGGCGGCGACACGATGCCGCACGACGGCCGCCACGCCTGGCTGCGGCTGACCCCCGACGCCATCGCCTCCTGGGACTTCCGCAAGCTCCCGCGCCGCCTACGGCCGTGACCCGCCGCCGGGCCCGATCCACTCTCCCCGCACCGATCCGACGACCTCGCACCGATCCGCCGGTCCCGAGCCGATCCGCCGACCTCGCACCGATCGGCCCGGGCCCCCAGCCGGTCCGCCGACCCGATACCGATCCGCCGACTCCGAGCCGGCCCCCTTATCCCGCGATCCGCTCCCCCGTCGCCCGCAGCACGTCCACCGCGGCCCGGATCGAGGGGCGGCGGTCGGCGTCCGCCCGCCAGATCGCGTAGATGTGGCGGCGCATGGTCTGGTGGCGCACCGGCACCACCCGCACGCCCTCGGGGACCGGGCCGCGGCCCAGCCGGGGCGCGACGGCGACGCCGAGTCCGGCGGCGATCAGCGCCATCTGCGTGGGGTGTTCCTCGGCGGTGTGGCTGATGCGCGGCTCGATGCCCTTGCCGCGCAGGGTGAACATCAGCCAGTCGTAACAGAACCCGTTCGGCCAGGAGATCCAGTCGTCCTGGGCGAACTCCTCCAGGTCGACCTCGGGCCGGTCGGCCAGCGGATGGTCCGCGGGCATGGCCACGTCCGCGGGGTCGTCCAGCAGTGCCGCCTTGACCAGGCCGCCGGGCATCGGCAGCGGCTTGTTGTACCAGTCCAGGACGACCGCGACGTCGATGTCGCCGCGCACCACGGCGGTCACGGCGGCGTCGGGCTCCATCTCCTGCAGCCGGACCCGCAGCTGGGGGTGGTCGGCGCGCACCGTCTTCAGCGTCTCCGGCAGCAGGCCGCGGGCCGCGGTGGGGAAGGCGCCGAGTATCAGCTCGCCGACCGCCTGGCCGCGCTGCGCCTCCAGATCCGACTGAGCGAGCTCGACCTGGGAGAGAATGCGCGCGGCATGGTCGGCGAGCAGCCGCCCTGCGTCGGTGAGCCGCACCCCTCTGCCGTTCTTGGCGAGAAGCTGCTGGCCGGTCTCCCGCTCCAGCTTGGACAACTGCTGGGATACGGCGGAGGTGGTCACATGGAGCCCCTCGGCCGCACCGCTCACGGAGCCGTGGCGGGCCACGGCGTGGAGGGTCCGTAGGCGATCCAGGTTCATCATGTAAGAAATGCTACGCGATAACTGGTATCGATTCTCGCTTGTTCTAAGACATTCCCACCGCAAGGATGGATGTCATGAGCACCGCGACCGCCCCAGGGACCACAGCAGCCCCCACCTCCACCTCTGCCCCCTCTGCCCCCTCTGCCCCCTATTCCACGGGTTCCGACTCCTCCGTCTCCCTCGCGGCTCCGGCCCCTCCGGTCGCTCCCACTCCCGGGCGCCGCCCCCGCCTCGACTGGCGGATCCGCTTCGGGGTGCTCGCCCTGATCTGGGGATTCAGCTTTCTGTTCATCAAGGTGGGCACCGAGGCGTTCGCGCCGCTGTACGTGACGCTGGGGCGGATGGTGTTCGGCACCGCCGTGCTCGCCGTGGTGCTGGTGGCGAAGCGGGAGCGGCTGCCGCGCGGGGCGCGCACCTGGGCGCACCTGGCCGTCGCCGCCTTCTTCCTGAACGCACTGCCCTTCTCGCTCTTCGCCTACGCCGAGCTGACGATCTCCTCGACGCTCGCGGGCATCTGCAACGCCACCTCGCCGCTGTGGGGCATGGTGCTGGCCGTGATCGCGGTCTCCGAGGACCGCCCGACCCGACGCCGGGTGGCCGGTCTCGGGCTCGGCTTCGTCGG
The DNA here is from genome assembly GCF_007595705.1 of Streptomyces sp. SAJ15. GTDB lineage: Bacteria > Actinomycetota > Actinomycetes > Streptomycetales > Streptomycetaceae > Streptomyces. The sequence continues at coordinate 176,118 of NZ_NISY01000012.1, forward strand.
GGTACTGATCGTGCTCGGCGCCTGGCAGGGCTTCTCCGGGCAGGACCCGGCGGGCACCGTCATGGCGCTGATCGCCTCGCTCAGCTACGCGGTGGGCTGGCTGTACGTGCGCCGCACGCTGACCGGCACCGGCGGCTCGAACCTGGCGATGTCCGGCGCCCAGCTGATGCTCGGCACCGCGCAGCTCGCCGTCGTCGCCCCGCTGTTCGCCGCGGAGCCGGACTCCTTCCCGCTGCTGCCGCTGCTGTCCGTGGTCGCCCTCGGCGCGCTCGGCACCGGCCTCGCCTTCCTCCTCCAGTACGGGCTGGTCGCGGAGGTCGGCCCGACCACCGCGATGATGGTCACCTACTTCATCCCGGTCATCGCCACCACCGCCGGCGTGGCCCTCCTCGGCGAGCACCTCAGCTGGAACACCCCGGTCGGCGCGCTGATCGTGTTGGCGGGCGCCGCGCTGACCCAGACCCGCCCCCGGGCCAAGGCCCTGCGGGTGGCCGACGAGACCGCCTGAGTCCGCCCGGCGCCCCGCCTCATCGGCCGGGGCGCCGGGCCCCGCGCGCCTCGACCGAAGAGCCCGTCGGGCGACACCGACCGATCACCGTCGCCGAGTTCAGCCGAAGCGCCCCACCGACGCCCGTCCGCGCGGGCCCGCCACCGCCTCCGCCAGCGCGTCCGCCATCGCCTCGATGTCGTCGCCGAGGCCCAGCGGGGAGACGGTCACCCGGACACCCGGCGGCGAGTCCAGGCGGAAGCGCGCGCCGGGCGCGACCGCCCAGCCCGACTGGAGCAGCCGCGCGACGGCGCCGGTCTCGTCGGGGACCGGCACCCACACGTTCATCCCGCTGCGCCCGTGCGCGGCGATCCGTCGCGCCCGCAACGCGGTGACCAGGGCGTCCCGCCGGGCCCCGTAGGAGGCGGCGACCACCGCGGTGTCCACGGCGCCGGCGCGCCACAGCCGCACCACCGCCTCCTGGAGCAGATGGCTGACCCAGCCCGGACCAAGCCGCTGCCGGCCGGACACCCGGTCGACGGTGATCTCGTCACCGGTCAGCACCGCGAGCCGCAGATCCGGCCCGTACGCCTTGGCGACGGAGCGGACGAACGCCCAGTGCTCGGTGCCGCCCGCCAGGGGGTGGAGTGGCAGGTCCACGATGCCGTGGCCGTGGTCGTCCTCGACCAGCAGGGTGCCGGGGTGGGCGGCCAGGACGGCGCGCAGCTCGCGGGCGCGCGCCGCGCCGATCGACGCCCCGGTCGGGTTCTGCGCGCGGGAGGTGACCAGCAGCGCCCGCGCGCCCCGCTCGAGCGCGCGCTCGACCGCCTCCGGCAGCGGCCCGTCGTCGTCCACCGCGACCGGGATCGGCCGCAGCCCGAGCGCCGGGATCAGGTCGAGCAGGCTGCCCCAGCCGGGATCCTCCACCGCGACGGCGTCCCCGGGCCGCAGATGGGCGGCGAGCACCCGCTCGATCGCGTCGAGCGCGCCGGAGGTGACGGCGAGCGGACCCGCCGGCACGCCGTCGGCGTCCAGCCCGGCCCGGGCCAGCCGGTCCAGCTCCGGCACCACCGGCGCCGCCCCGTACAGCACCGGGTCCGCGGCGGCGCGCGCCGCGGACCCCGCGAACGCCTCGGCGAGCGACGGCAGCAGCGCCGGGTCGGGGTTGCCGCCGGCGACGTCCCGCACCCCCTCGGGGGGCTCCACCCGGATCTCCTCGCGCCAGGTGCTCGCCGGGCGCGAGCGCACCCGACTCCCCCGACGCCCGGCGGTCTCGATCACCCCGCGCTCGCGGAGGGTGCGATAGGCGGCCGCGACGGTATTGGGATTGACCCCCAGCTCCGTGGCCAACTCCCGCATGGGTGGCAGCGGTTGACCGGGGAGCAGCCCACCCGAGCCCACCCCGCGCTCCACGCTCGCCGCGATCTCGGCTGCGCGACGCCCTTCGATCCGATACTCTCCTAGCACAAAAGATATTATGCACTAGTGCAATAAGGAGCGCAATGAGCGACACCAGCACCGCCGCCGGCTACGCACCGACCGAGCGGACCGTGCCCACCCGCGCCCGTGAGCGCGCGTCGTACGATCGCGAGCTGGTGCATGCGATTCTCGACGCGGAGTACGTCTGCCACCTCGGCTTCGTGCGCGACGGGGCGCCGGTCGTGCTGCCGACCCTCTACGGCCGCGTCGGCGAGCGACTCTATGTGCACGGCTCGACCGGATCCCGCCCGCTGCGGACGGCCGGGCGGAGCGAGCAGGGCATGCCGGTGTGTCTGACCGTCACCCATGTCGACGGCCTGGTTCTGGCGCGCTCCGCCTTCCACCACTCCATCAACTACCGCTGCGTGGTCGTGCACGGCCTCGCCCACCCGGTGACCGACGAGGCCGAGCAGCGCGCCGCCCTGGACGCGCTGGTCGACCACGTGCTGCCGGGTCGGGCGGACGACTCCCGCCCGGCCAGCGCCAAGGAGCTCGCCGCCACCGCGGTGCTCCGCGTCGACCTCGACGAGGTCTCCGCCAAGGTCCGCGCCGGCGGCCCCAACGACGAACCGGAGGACCTCGCGCTGCCGCACTGGAGCGGCGTGGTGCCGGTCGCCCGGACCTACGGCACCCCGCTGCCCGCCGACGACCTAGCCCCCGGGATCCCGGTGCCCGGATACGTCACCGACCGGCACTGACGCCCCCGCCGGGCCGGGGTGGACGTCCGGGCCTCGGTCACCGCCAGGCCCGCGACCGCCGCCAGCAGCACGGCGGTGCCGAGCACGGTCGCGGCGGTCAGGTGCTCGCCCAACAGCGTCACCGCGATCACGGCGGCCGTGACCGGCTCGATCAGCGTGATGACGGTGGCGGTGGTGCCGCGTATCGCGGTCAGGCCCGCGAAGTACAGCCCGTAGGCGAGCGCGGTGGGGATCGCGGCGATGTAGACCATCAGCGCGATCGTGCCGCCGAGATCCTGTTCCCGCGGCAGCAGCCCCTCGCCGAGGGCGAACGGAAGCACGGTCACCGTGCACACGGCGAACGAGGTCAACGCCGTGTCGTAGGGGTCGGTGGCCCGGCCCGCCCGGCCCAGGCAGCGGTTGTAGACGGTCATGGTGGAGTAGCCGGCCGCCGACAGCAGGGCGAGGGCGACGCCGACGGGCCGTACCGCCCCCGTCCCCTCGCTGCCGAAGACCAGCACCGCCAGCCCGGTGAGCGCGCCGGCGACCGCCAGCAGCCCGCCGGCGCCGAGTCGCTCGCCCAGGAGCAGTCGGCCGCACAGCGCCACCAGCACCGGCGCCGCGCCGAGAGTGACGACGGTGGCGACCGCCAGCCCGGTCGCCTCGACGGCCCAGAAGTACGCCGCCTGGAAGACGGTCAGGCCGAGGCCGGTGACCAGGATCCGGTTGACGCGGCGCAGGGGCGACTCGACCGGACGCGACCCGACCGGACGTGGGGCGGCGGCCGGGGATCCGGCGGCGAGCCGGGCGCGCAGCGCCCGCGCGGCGAGGAGCAGCAGCAGGCCGCCCAGGGTGCGCCAGAAGGTCAGCGCGAGCGGCCCGAGCCCGCTGCTGCCGTACAGCAGCGCGGCGGCGGCGCCGGCGGTGCCCCAGGTGGTGGCGGCGACGGTGACGTAGAGCATCCCCCTGCCCACGGACAGGGCAGGGGTGGGGGATGTGCGCACGAGGAGTTCTCCCGCGGAAGACGTGAGGGATGGTCGTCATTCCGTGTGCGGGCGGTGCCCCAGCCGACGCCGTTCCGGCTCCGGCCGCTCATGGACCGTCGAGGTCCCGGCGGCTCATGGGCCGTCGATCGGACACCGTACGGACACCTCGACCGGCGGCTCCGGGGAGCGAGCCCCGGACCCGGTGGGTGTGCTGCGCACGGTGGCGCCTGCCCGCGTTACGCGGCGGGAGGCGGAAGAACGGTCTGCTGCTGCGGCATGTGGATCACTCTAGCCCATGTCCCTTTCGCCGGCCCGGTCCGAGGGATCGCCGTGGCCGGCGCCGGCCTCCGCGGGGACCGCCGCGGGCGCGGGCTCCGCCGGAGTCGGCCAGGACCCGGCCACCGGCTCGGGGGACGGCTTCTTGGGTGTGGAGGTCTGCGCGATGAAGGCGCCGGCGAGCACCACGACCCCGCCGGTGATCTGCGCGACGCCCAGCTTCTCGCCGAGCAGCACCCAGGCCAGGACACAGGCGACGACCGCCTCCAGGTACGCCACCACGCCGGCGATCTGCGGCGACAGCTGCCGGACGGCCTTCACCCCGGTGAGGTAGGCGACGACGGTCGCCACCAGCACGATCCAGGCGAGCAGCAGCACCGCGGGCACCCGGACGCCGCCCATGTCGGCGCGGCCGACCAGCGTGGACCAGTCGAGGTTCCAGGGGCGGGCCACCGCGGTGAGCGCGACGGCGCCGATGAGCATTCCGTAGGCGAGGACGCCGAGCGGGTCCGCCGCGTCCTCGCCCTCCCCGCCCTGGTCGGCGAGGACGAAGTAGCTGGCCTGGCAGCAGGCCGCGGCCAGGCCGAGCACCAGCCCGAGGGTGTCGAAGCGCAGTCCGGACCACACCTCGACCACGCAGGCGAGGCCGCCGACCGCGAGGACGACGCCGACGGCGGCGGCGCGGCTGACCGGGCGGCGCTGGACGAACCGCACCCAGCCGAGCAGGAGCGCCGGGCCCAGGTACTCCACCAGCAGCGCGACGCCGACGGGGATGCGTGAGATGGCCGCGAAGTAGCAGGCCTGGACGCCGGCGACGGCCAGCAGTCCGAAGCCGGCGAGCAGTGCGGGGCGACGGCGCGGCAGATCGCGGTGGCGCCAGGCGACGGGGAGCAGCACCAGTGCGGCACCGACCACCCGTAGCCAGGTGACATGGAGCGGTTCCAGGCCAGCCTCGATCAGCGGCTTGGCCGCGACACCCGATCCACCGAACGCGAGTGCCGAGACCAGGGCGAGACCCAGGCCGGCACTTCTCCCCTGAGACGCTTGCATCGCGCCATCATGTCAGTTTCGCGTCAGTAGCGTCACCCCGTTGACTGCTGGCAGGTCGGCCCGTCCAACGCCTCCACCAGCACATCCGGGTCCACGCCCGCCCGCCGCAGCACCTCCGCGGCGCGGCACTCGCCGTCCCGGGCGAGCAGCGCCAGCAGGTCCAGCCCCTCGGCGCGCCCGGCGCCGCGCCCCCGGGCGCGGGCCCACGCGCCGTCCATGGCCGAGGCCGCGGCCGGCGACCATCCGGGGCAGCCGGCCTCCCGGTCCCCGAGCCGAACGACCGGCACCGCGCGGGAGTCCTCCACGGTGCCGCTCCAGCGCAGGCCGTAGCCGATGGTCCGCTGGACGAGGTAGCCGAGCAGTCGGGCCACCTGCGGCGGCCCTCCGTCGAAGGCGTCCCGCACCTCCGGGTCGGCCTCCAGCAGTCCGTGCAGCAGATGCGCCGTGTCGATGTGTCGGTCGCCGTCGCGGAAGGCCCGTCGTCGGGCGCTCGCGACCACCGCCGCCAACTCGACGCTGAGCTGGGGCTCCTGGGCGCGCCTGGCAGGCGCGACGGAGAAGGTGGGGCGACTTTGCACCCTCCTACCCCATCAGTCCCATCAGCCCGAGGCATCCCCGCCAGGACGCATTTGCTCCTCCGACCGTGGTTGCGCAACCGTGAGCGTCGCCTCCTCCTTGAGGAGGAGACGACCCTCCACGGCCTCATCGACGCCGGGGCGCCTCAGCGCACCGCGACCTCCGCGGTGCGCTGCCCCGCGGTGAAGACGTAACGGCCGCGCTCGACCCGCGGGGCGTCGGCCCCGTCGAGGTCGCCCGGGGTGACCGCGAGGGCGCGGGCGGGGACGGTGAGGGTGACCGTGCGGGACTGGCCCGGGGTGAGGTGGACCCTGGTGAAGGCGGCGAGCTTCCGGGGCGGGGCCAGCACCTCGCTGACGGGACGGGAGACATGGACCGGGACCACGAGGTCGCCCGCCCGGGAGCCGTCGTTGGAGACGGTGACCCTCAACCGGACCGGGGCGCCGGGGCGTACGGAGGCGCGCTCGGCGGTCACGGCGTCGACGGCGTAGTCGGTGTAGGAGAGCCCGGCCCCGAAGGCGTACGCCGCGTCATAGGCGGACTCGGCGCCGCCGTTGGTGCCGGGGAGCTGCTGGTAGTACATCGGCTCGTTGCCCACCCGCCTGGGCCAGGAGACCGGCAGCCGACCGCTCGGGTTGACCTTGCCGAACAGCACGTCGGCCACCGCGTGCCCGCCCTCCGTGCCCGGCAGCCAGGACATCAGCAGCCCGTCGGTGCCCGCCGCGTCGCCGAGCGCCAGCGGGCGGCCCGCCAGGACGACGACCACGACCGGCCGTCCGGCGTCGGCGACCCGCTTGACCAGCGCCTGCTGCGCGGTGGAGAGCTCCGGGCGCGGAGTGTCCGCCCCGCCCTCGGCGCCCGGGCGTTCGCCGACGACCACCACCGTGACGTCGGCGTCGGTCGCCTCGCGCGCGGCGTCCTCGGCGGACTCGGCGTGCACCACCCGCGCGGTCGCGGGCGCCGCCGCCCTGATGCCCTCCAGGACCGTGGTGCCGGGCAGTTCGACGCCCTTCGGCACCCCCTGCCAGCCGATGGTCCAGCCGCCCACCTGGCCGTTGATGTCGTCCGCGTACGGCCCGGCCACCACGATCTTCTTCGCGGAGTCGGCGATCGGCAGCGTGGCCCTGCCCTGGTGCGCCGCGTTGCGCAGCAGCACCTGGGAGTCGGCCGCGGCGCGCCGGGCCAGGTCCTTGTCGGCGCCGAGCACCGCCGCGTCGGCCTCCGCGGGGTCGACGTAGGGGTCCTCGAAGAGGCCGAGTTCGAACTTCAGCCGCAGCACCCGGCCGGCGGCCTCGTCGATGCGCCGCGGGGAGACCAGCCCGCGGTCCACCGCGGTCCGCAGACCCTCGCTGAAACCCTTGGCGTCGAAGGGCTCCATGGCCATGTCGACCCCGGCGTTGACGGCCAGCGCGATGGCCTCCGGATAGTCGGCCGCGATCTTGTACTTGGTCTGGAGGGCCCGTACGTCCTCCCAGTCGGAGACCGTGACGCCGGTGAAGCCCCACTGCTCGCGCAGCACCGTGGTGAGAAGGTGGCGGGAGGAGGTGGCCGGGACGCCGTTGAGCGCCCCCGAGTTGACCATCACCGTCCTGGCCCCCGCCTCGACGGCCCTGCGGTAGGGCGGCAGCAGGGTGTCCTGGAGGTAGCGCGGGGACACGTCGGCGGGCACTCGGTCATGGCCGTTGGAGGGCTCGGAGTAACCGGCGAAGTGCTTAACGGTGGCGGCGACCCGCTTGGCCCCGCGGGCGGTCTCGATGCCCTCGACGCCGGCCGCGGCGAGCTCGCCGGCCAACAGCGGGTCCTCGCCGTAGGTCTCGTAGTAGCGGCCCCAGCGCTGGTCGCGGGCGAGGTCGGCGACGGGCGAGAAGTTCCAGTCGATGCCGGTGGCGGCGACGGCGCGGGCGGTGGACGCGCTCGTCTCCCGCACGGTCCTCGGGTCCCAGGTGGCGCCGAGGCCGATCTGGTGGGGGAAGACGGTGGCGCCCAGCACATTGTTGTGGCCGTGGACCGCGTCCACGCCGTAGAGCACCGGGATGTGCAGCCGGGAGTTCCGCACGGCGTAGCGCTGCACCGCGTTGACCATCGTCGCCCACTCGGCGGGCGTGTTGCGCGCCGGCCCCATCCCGCCGCCCGAGAGCACGGAGCCGACGGCGTGGTCGTCCAGCACGGTCTTCATACAGGTTTCGTCGAGCTCGCCGCCGCTCCACTCGCAGTCGCCCTGCATACGGATCACGGCGATCTGGTCCATCTGGCCGATCTTCTCGTCCAGCGTCATCCGGCCGAGCAGGTCCCGCACCCGCTCGGCGACGGGGGCGCCGGCGTCGAGATAGCGGGGCGCGCCGGCCCGGGCGGGGCCGGCGGGGGCGATGGCGACCCCGGCCGCGCAGGCGGTGACCAGCGCGAAGACGAGGGCGGGGTGGCGACGTCCGGCCGCGGTGGCGCGGCGGGCGGTCACGGTTCTCCAGCGGGCGGGCAGGGACACACGTACAGACATGAGAGCGCTCTCCGATCTGCTGTGAGACCCCGGAGTCTGGCCGTGACCTGATGGGCGGTCAAGAAGGCGGTGCCCCACGGGGCGCCCGTGGACCACCGCCTCCGGTGCGCCGGGCGAGCCTCCGGCGCGGTCCCGCCACGCCGTCGGCGCGACGCCGTGGCCGCGCCGCCGACCCGCCGGGACCGGGGCCGCCGAGCGGCCCGGGGAAGCGCCCGGTCGGCTGCGGCCCTCAGCGCTTCCCCCTCCTCGACGCTCAGTCCTCCTCGGCGCTCAGTCCTCCTCGGCGAGGATCAGATAGAGCCGCTTGCGGGCGTCGTTGATGGCCGCGATCGCCTGCTGCCGCTGCTCCGGGGTGCCGGTCTTCCAGACCTGCGTGAACGCCTCCATCAGCCCGAACCCGGCCTGGCGGATCTCCTGCATCGCCTCCCAGTCGACACCCCGACCGGCCTCCTGCCACGGGGCCTCGGGCCCCGCCTCGGCCTCGGAGCGACCCGCCTCGGTGAGCGCGAACAGCTTCTTGCCGCCCTCGCTCTCGCTGCTGATCAGCCCCTCGTCCTCCAGGAGCTGCAGGGTGGGGTAGACCGAGCCGGGGCTCGGCTTCCACGCGCCGCCGCTGCGCTCGGCGATCTCCTGGATCATCTCGTAGCCGTGCATCGGCCGGTCCCGCAGCAGCGCCAGGATCGAGGCCCGCACATCCCCGCGCCGGGCGCGGCCGCGCGGACCACCCCAGCCGCGGCCACCGAACGGAGGACCGCCGAAGGGCGGCCCGAACGGACCGAAGGCGGCCCGCTCTCCCTGGAAGTCGCCCCAGCCGGGCCCGCAGTGCTCGTGCCCGTGGTGCCTCCCACGTGAACGCATCCTTACGCTCCTTCCATCGTTGATCTATCTTGATAACTCAACGATATATCGGATAGCCGACACCGACAAGCCTTCCGAACGCCGTCCGCCGTCCGCCCTCCGCCCTCCGCCGTCGAGGCGACCTGACCGATCAGGAATCGAGAAGCGCAGGCGACCGGGCCACGCCTAGCCTCGCCGTCATGGACCTCACCGGTCCGTACGGCGATCACGACCGGGCGCTCCGCGACCGCGCGATCCGCGATCCCGCGTTCCGCGATCCGCGGGCGAACCGATCCGCTTCGACGGGCTCCGCTGAGCCGTCCGACGCCGCCGCGTCGGACGTACGCTCGAAGCTGATCAGATCGAGCCAGGCGAGGCCTTTTGGAGCCCCCGCGGGCGGCCCCGCCCGACAGAGAGGGAGACACAGATGAGCACGGCCACGAGGACGGACCCGCAGTCGCCCGCGTCGCACCTCGCCGACAGCCACGATCTGATCCGCGTGCACGGCGCGCGCGAGAACAACCTCAAGGACGTCAGCATCGAGATCCCGAAGCGCCGACTGACGGTGTTCACCGGCGTGTCCGGCTCGGGCAAGAGCTCGCTGGTCTTCGACACGATCGCCGCGGAGTCCCAGCGGCTGATCAACGAGACCTACAGCGCCTTCGTACAGGGCTTCATGCCGACGCAGGCGCGGCCGGAGGTCGACGTGCTCGACGGGCTGACCACCGCGATCATCGTCGACCAGCAGCGCATGGGCGCCGATCCCCGCTCCACGGTCGGCACCGCCACCGACGCCAACGCGATGCTGCGCATCCTCTTCAGCCGGCTCGGCACGCCGCACATCGGCCCGCCCAGCGCGTACGCCTTCAACGTCGCCTCGGTCCGGGCGAGCGGCGCGATCACCGTCGAGCGCGGCGCCAAGACCAAGGCCCAGAAGGCCACCTTCCAGCGCACCGGCGGCATGTGTACCCGCTGCGAGGGCCGGGGCGCGGTCTCCGACATCGACCTCACCCAGCTCTACGACGACTCCAAGTCGATCGCCGAGGGGGCCTTCACCATCCCCGGCTGGAAGTCGGACAACGTGTGGACCGTGGGAATCTACGCCGAGTCGGGATTCCTCGACCCGCGCAAGCCGATCCGCGAGTTCACCCGGAGGGAGATGCAGGACTTCCTCTACCGTGAGCCGACCAAGGTGAAGGTCAACGGGGTCAACCTCACCTATGAAGGGCTGATCCCCAAGATCCAGAAGTCGTTCCTGTCCAAGGACAAGGAGGCGATGCAGCCGCACATCCGGGCCTTCGTGGAGCGGGCGGTCACCTTCACCACCTGCCCCGAGTGCGACGGCACCCGGCTCAACGAGGGGGCCCGGTCCTCGAAGATCAAGCGGAAGAGCATCGCCGACGCCTGCGCGATGGAGATCAGAGACCTGGCCGAGTGGGTCCGCGGCATCACGGATCCCTCGGTGGCGCCGCTGCTCACCGCGCTCCAGCGGACCCTCGACTCGTTCGTGGAGATCGGCCTCGGCTATCTCTCGCTCGACCGCTCCTCGGGGACGCTCTCGGGCGGCGAGGCGCAGCGCGTCAAGATGATCCGCCATCTCGGCTCCTCGCTCACCGACGTCACCTACGTCTTCGACGAGCCCACCATCGGCCTGCACCCCCATGACATCCAGCGGATGAACGACCTGCTGCTGCGGCTGCGCGACAAGGGCAACACGGTGCTCGTCGTGGAACACAAGCCGGAGGTGATCGCGATCGCCGACCATGTCGTCGACCTCGGCCCCGGTGCCGGCACGGCGGGCGGCACCGTCTGCTTCGAGGGCACCGTCGAGGGACTGCGGGCCGGTGGCACCATCACCGGTCGCCACCTCGACGACCGGGCGGCTCTCAAGGCGACGGTGCGGAAGCCCACCGGCACCCTGCCGATCCGCGGGGCGACGACGCACAACCTGCGCGGCGTCGACGTCGACATCCCACTCGGCGTGCTGACCGTCGTCACCGGGGTCGCCGGCTCCGGCAAGAGCTCGCTGGTGCACGGCTCGATCCCCACCGGCGAGGGCGTGGTCTCCGTCGACCAGGGCCCCATCCGCGGCTCCCGGCGGAGCAACCCGGCGACGTACACCGGACTCCTCGACCCGATCCGCAAGGCGTTCGCGAAGGCCAACGGCGTGAAGCCGGCGCTGTTCAGCGCCAACTCCGAGGGCGCCTGCCCCACCTGCAACGGCGCCGGCGTCGTCTACACCGACCTGGCGATGATGGCCGGCGTCGCCAGCACCTGCGAGGACTGCGAGGGAAAGCGGTTCGAGGCGTCGGTGCTCGACCACCACCTCGGCGGCCGCGACATCAGCGAGGTGCTCGCGATGTCGGTGACCGAGGCCGAGGAGTTCTTCGGCGCCGGAGAGGCGCGCACCCCGGCCGCGCACCGCATCCTGGAGCGGCTCGCCGACGTCGGGCTCGGCTACCTCAGCCTGGGTCAGCCGCTCACCACGCTGTCCGGCGGCGAGCGGCAACGGCTCAAGCTGGCCACCCACATGGCCGAGAAGGGCGGCGTCTACGTCCTCGACGAGCCGACCACCGGCCTGCACCTCGCCGACGTCGAGCATCTGCTCGCCCTGCTCGACCGGCTCGTCGACTCCGGCAAGTCGGTCATCGTCATCGAGCACCACCAGGCGGTCATGGCGCACGCCGACTGGATCGTCGACCTCGGCCCCGGCGCCGGCCACGACGGTGGCCGGATCGTCTTCGAGGGCACGCCCGCCGACCTCGTCGCCGCCCGCTCCACCCTCACCGGCGAGCATCTCGCGGCCTACGTCGGCGGCTGACCGCGGTCTGGCGAACACCGCCGGCTCTCGCGGCCGTCGGGCGTCTGTCGGGGGGCCGTCGGGAGCGTCGGCCGGCGCTCCCGACGGCCCGCCGCCCGCGCCCGCGCGGCGCCCGGCGATGCCCGCCGGCGCGCACCGCGGTCGACGACGCACCATTGACGCGCGGCGACACGGTCGGGAGCCAGGAGGCCGCGGCTCCTGTTGACGGGTGCTGCGCCGCTGACGCGTCCTGCTGACGCCTCCTGCCCTGCTGACGTCCTGCGCCGCTGACGCGTCCTGCTCCGCTGGCGCGGCGGGGACGTGGCCCGCCGAGTGCGGGCCACGGCCGGGCGATTGGCCGTGGCCGCGCCCTCACCGGCCCGCTACCGTCACGCCATGCGCTTGCGAATCGTCGACGCCTTCACCGACCGTCCCTTCTCCGGCAACCCCGCCGGCGTGCTCCTGCTCGACCGGGACTCCTTCCCCGACGACTCCTGGATGCGGCAGGTGGCGGCGGAGGTCAATCTCTCCGAGACCGCCTTCGCGCATCCGCTCCCGGCCGGCGGGGAGGCCGACTGGGCGCTTCGCTGGTTCACCCCGACCACCGAGGTGGACATGTGCGGACACGCCACGCTCGCCACCGCGCACGTCCTGCGCGCCACCGGCGCGGCCGACGGCACCGTGCGCTTCGCCACCCGCGGCGGGGTGCTGTCCGCGGCACCGGCCGCCGACGGAGCGATCACCCTGGACTTCCCGACCTCCGCGCTGACGCCGGTCGACGCGCCCGAAGGGCTGGCGGAGGCACTGGGCGCCAAGCCCCTCGGCGTCCACGACACCAGCGAGCACATCGGCGATCTGCTGGTCGAGCTGGCCGACGAGCGGAGCGTGCGCGAGCTGGCCCCGGACATCCGGGCCATCGGCCGGGCCTCCCGACGGGGCGTCATCGCCACCGCCCCGGCCGCCGACCCGGCACGCGGCTACGACTACGTCTCGCGCTGCTTCTTCCCGAACGTCGGGATCGACGAGGACCCCGTCACCGGCAGCGCCCACACCGCGCTGGCCCCCTTCTGGTCCGCCCGGCTCGGCCGCGAGGAGCTGACCGGCCTCCAGGCGTCCGCGCGCGGCGGCCTGGTGCGGACCGCGCTGCGCGGCGATCGCACGCTGCTCAGCGGCCTCGCGACGACCGTCATCGACGGCGAACTGCTCGCCTAGCACGGCGGCCCGCCCCTCAACGGCCCCCGTGGGGTACGCGGGGCGCCGGCTCAGGCCGTGGGCAGCCAGCCGACCTTGCCGGCCAGCAGCGCGTAGCCGACGAACGCGACGATGTCGATCAGCGCGTGCGCGGCGACGAGCGGCCCGACCCGCCCCCAGCGGCGGTAGAGCAGCACGAAGATCATGCCCATCGCCATGTTGCCGAAGAATCCGCCGATGCCCTGGTAGAGGTGGTACGAGCCGCGCAGCACCGAGCTGGCCAGCAGCGCGGCCATCGGCGTCCAGCCGAGCTGGCCGAGCCGGCGCAGCAGGTAGCCGACGACGATCACCTCTTCCAGCACGGCGTTCTGCACCGCGGAGGCGATCAGCACCGGGATCTTCCACCACACGTCCGGCAGCGCTTCGGGCACCACGGTCAGATTGCCCCCGGCCGCCCGCGCCCCGAGGTACAGCAGCAGCCCGGTGCCGCCGATGCCGGCCGCGATCACGGCGCCCCAGCCCAGGTCGAAGCCCGGCCGCCGCCGGTCGAAGCCGATCGCCCGCAGCCCGGAGCCCTCGCGGAGCAGCAGATGGGCGACGAGGACGACCGGCACCAGCGCGGTACTGATACCGAAGAGCTGCCAGGCCAGGTCGAGCCAGGGGCGGCCCGGCGCAGCCGAGCCGTTGAGTGTGGCCGCCTTGTCCTTCAGCCCGCCCGGCGCGGTCACCGAGCCGATGAAGCTGATCAGCGCGGAGATCCCGCTCGCGCCGAGCGACAGGGCCAACACGAGCGACAGCTCGGTGCGCCACATCCGCCGCGTCGACCGCTCCGTCGTGGCCCCGCCGGGCGGGGAAGCCGCCGCCGCGCGCGTTCTCGCCTGCACTGTCCGCCCTCGCCTTTCCGTGTCCCGCCCCGCGCCCTAGCTTGCCCGACGCCCACCCTCCGCACGACACGGGGGCGACCCCGGAGCGGACGAGGCCACCCCCCGCACCGGCGAGAAACTCCCGGACCGGCGGAAGCGCCCCGCCACGCCGGCGAGCGGCCCGACGTCACGGCCCGGCGGTGCCGTCAGTCGGAGAAGCCGACCGGCCAGGTGTGTACCGGCTCCTCGGTCCGGGCCAGCGCGCAGTAGCGGCGCGTCATCGCCGCGAGGGCGGCCTCCCGGTCCATGCCGGCGTCCCGCGCCTGATGGTAGGTGGCCGCCTGCCAGGAGGCACCGTTGGCGCGCAGTCGGCAGCGCTCCTCGATCACTCCGAGGTAGCGGTCGCGGTCGGCGGGCTCGACGCCCCAGGCGTCGAGCCCGGCCGCGGCCAGCGGCAGCAGTTCGTCCCGTACCAGCCGTACGGCCGGGATCCGGGGCAGGGACGGGAAGCGTCCGGAGCGGGGCCAGCGCAGCACGGCGTCGATGCCGTCCCGGCAGGCCGCGTCGAAGTTCTCGGCCGCGGCCTCGAAGGGCATGCGGCTCCAGACCGGGCGGGGCTCCTCGACCAGGGCCCGCACCAGGCCGTAGTAGAAGGCGACGTTGGCGATCACGTCGGTGACGGTGGGCCCCGCGGGCAGCACCCGGTTCTCGACCCGCAGGTGGGGCACGCCGTCCGCGACCCCGTAGACGGGGCGGTTCCAGCGGTAGACGGTGCCGTTGTGCAGCGTCAGCTCGTACAGCTGGGGCACTCCGCCCTCGTCCAGGACGCGCAGCGGCTCCTCTTCCTGGTCGGTGCGCAGCAGTGGTGGGAAGTAGCGCAGGTTCTCTTCGAAGAGCTCGGCGGGACGGCTGATCCAGCGCTCGCCGAACCAGGTGCGCGGACGCATCCCCTGCGACGCGAACTCCGGCTGGCGGAAGTCGGTGGACTGTAAGAACAGCGGGGGGCGGGACTCCCGCCAGACCTCGTGGCCGAAGATGAAGGGCGAGTTGGCGCCCACCGCTATCTGCACCGCGGCGACCGCCTGGGCTGCGTTCCACACGGCCGCGAACCGCGCCGGTGTCACCTGGAGGTGCAGTTGCACGGAGGTGCAGGCGGCCTCGGGCGCGATCGAGCCGGAGGAGTAGACGAACCGCTCCACGCCCTCGACGTCGATGATGAAGTCCTCGCCCCGGGCCGCCAGCATCTGCTCGTTGAGCATTTTGTAGCGCTCGTCGCAGGACAGATTGGAGGATCCCAGATCCTCGGCGACGAGAGTGGGCAGAATACCGATCATCACGATCTGGGAGGACACCTCTCTGGCTTTGCGGTCGGCATATGCAAGGCCGGTCCGCAGCTCCTCGGCGAGCTGGTCGAGCACTCGGCCGGACAGCCGGTGCGGGACGATGTTCACTTCAAGATTGCACTGCCCGAGTTCGGTCTGGAAATCCTGGCTCGCGATGCGTTCGAGAACCTGCGCGTTCATCATCCTCGGCATCCCGTCGGAACCCGCGAGATTCAGCTCGATCTCCAACCCCATGAGATTCTGCGGGCGGTCGAATCGCTTCTCGTCCAGGAGCCTGTGCAACGCTCTCATACAGTCCCGGAGTTTCGCGCGCTGCCACTGTCGGTCGGACAGGTCGAACCCACCGGACACGACCTTCTCGCCCATCGAAGCGTCCTCCTCGAAGTAGGGCTTCGGCGGCGCCGGCCGCCGGTACCACGGTCGATGATGCCCAGGCAATGTGATCGATAGCGCCCCGCGGCACGGCTGCGACCGGTAGGCTCTTGCAGGACGCCACGGGGGCGCACCGGGGCGTGCCGAGGGAAGCGAAGCGGCGCGGCGTAAATGCCCCGAAAAGGCCGTGATGTACCGGCAGGAATACGCGGAATACACCGCACGGAACCGGCCTACCGCTTAACGGGCAAAATACGAGGTCGCACCCGCACATAAGGAACAGATTTAGCTAAACACCCTCGCCGCGCGGTCCGGAAAACCCCTTGTTCGTAGTGCTCGGGAGCGCTAGGCGAAACATCGCGGGAACACGTGTCGTATAAACTTGCCATTGGAGGCGGAGAGTTGACGCCCGGCCATCGGCCCCGGCCCACCTCTGACCCCACACGCCCACGCGCCGTCCCTGTGCGACACGCCCAGCACCACCGTTTCTCCGAAGTGAGAGGCAACCCATCATGCCGCTGCATGTTCCCCCGGCTCCCACGCCCGCACTGCGCAGCGTCCTCACGGCCCTCGGTTCCCCCACCGCCGTCCGCGAGGCGCGCACCCCCGCACTCCGTTCGTTAACCGCTCCCTTCACCGCCGAAAGCCCGCTCCCCGTCCACGTCCTGGACACCATCACCGCGCCCGGCGTCCCCTCCCGCACCCGGCTGACCGGCTGGCGCTTCCTCATCCGCGGCGGCGGCCGGGCGGTCGCCGCGGCCGAAGTGGTCCCCACCGCCGACGGCTGGGCCTTCTCGCACTTCTGCGAGGGCCCGTATGTGACCTCGACCGAACAGGTCCTGAGCCAGGCCGAGTCGCTGCCCGCCCTGCACCAGCCCCGACTGCTCTTCCTGCCCGAGCTCTACATGCTCACGCTGTGGCTGCACGCCGACCCCGCCACCGAACCGACCGTCGAACCCGAGCAGGGGCGGCCGGCCCCCGCCGATCTCCTGGTGCCGCTCGCCCCCGCCCCGCCCGGTATCGCCGCCCACCGGGCGCTGCGCGTGGCCGAGTTGCTGCCCCGGCTCACCCTTCGACTCACCCGCACCACTCCCACCACCCCGCTGCTCGGCTCGCCCGCCTGAGCCGGTCCGGCGCGGCACCGCGATCCGAAGACCATGAGGAGGCGTCGGCGACCCGGCGCCCCACCGACGCAGGGAGCGCCCCGCGGCAGCGCCGTCGCGGGGCGCTCCGCCGTCGCGGCGCACGCCCCCCCATACCCCCTATGCGCCAGCCGGCCGATATGCGCCCCATCCGCTCGGGCTAGTCATCCAGGGCCATGGGGAACCATCCAAAGTGACGGTGGGGGGTCATTGAACCGCCCGCCCGAGTGACGCGTCCTTATCGGGTGAGTACCTCTGCCGCGAAATCCCTGCGGAGTCACGTCCGTAGGGCAACACTGGGAGCACGACGACCGATCTGACTACGGGGGGCGGCCATGAACGCCGCATCGAGCCGCGGGAAACTTACACACCAGCGAAAGAACGCATCCATGTGTCAGCACCAGCCAGCGTGCCCGTCAGCCGACTCCGCCGACCGGGAGGCCGCCCATCGGGTGGCGCACTTCCCGGAACAGGGCTGGAGCCTGCTGTGCAACGGCGTCCTGCAGTTCGAGGACACCGGTGAGCTGCTGCCGGACGGGCAGATCATCGCCCCGCACCGGCCACTGGGCACGGAGCACATCGCGACCGCCGCGTAGGGTCACCACCGGCGAGCGAGCCGCCACGCGCGGGCGGACCACCCGACGCGTGAGCCGTAGGGCGCGCGGCTGCCGAAAGAAAGAGCGCGGCGACCGTGGGGAACGGGCGGTCGAGGACGGTCGACCGTCGGCAGCCGCTCACAGCGCCCGGAGAGACGAACCGAGCCCCTGACAACGGGGGCCCGGAGGAGAACCAAGCCCGAGAACCCAAGGGGCCGGCCCGGCGGAGTCCGCCGAACCGGCCCCGACGCATGCGCGCCGAGAGGCGGGAGTGCCTCGATCAGCCCTCGTACTCGTCCAGCGGCGGGCAGGAGCAGACCAGGTTACGGTCGCCGAAGGCCCCGTCGATGCGGCGCACCGGCGGCCAGTACTTGTCCGCGGCCGAGACGCCGGCCGGGAAGACCGCCTCCTCGCGGCTGTAGGCGTGGTTCCAGTCGCCGCCGAGGGCGGCCGCGGTGTGCGGCGCGTTCCGCAGCGGGTTGTCGTCCTTCGACCACTCCCCAGAGCCGACCTTCTCGATCTCCTCACGGATGGCGATCATCGTCTCGCAGAACCGGTCCAGTTCGGCGAGGTCCTCGCTCTCCGTGGGCTCGATCATCAGCGTGCCGGCGACCGGGAACGACATGGTCGGCGCGTGGAAGCCGTAGTCGATCAGGCGCTTGGCCACGTCGTCGACGGTGACGCCGGTGGCCTTGGTGAGCGGGCGCAGGTCGATGATGCACTCGTGCGCGACCAGCCCGCCGGGGCCGGTGTACAGCACCGGGTAGTGCGGCTCCAGCCGCTTGGCGATGTAGTTGGCGCTCAGCACCGCGACCTGGGTGGCGCGCCGCAGCCCCTCGCCGCCCATCAGTCGGACGTACGCCCACGAGATCGGCAGGATGCCGGCCGAGCCCCACGGTGCGGCCGAGATCGGTCCGACGCCGGTCTCCGGGCCCGCGGTGGGCTGCAGCGGGTGGTTGGGCAGGTACGGCGCCAGGTGCGCGCGGACCGCGACCGGGCCGACGCCGGGGCCGCCGCCGCCGTGCGGGATGCAGAAGGTCTTGTGCAGGTTCAGGTGTGAGACGTCGCCGCCGAACGAGCCCGGGCCGGCGAGGCCGACCAGCGCGTTGAGGTTGGCCCCGTCCACGTACACCTGACCGCCCGCCTCGTGCACGGCGTCGCAGATCTCGGTGATGTGCTCCTCGAACACGCCGTGCGTGGAGGGGTAGGTGACCATCAGCACCGCCAGCTCCTCGCGGTGCTTCTCGATCTTGGCGCGCAGGTCCTCGGTGTCGACCTCGCCGTCCTCGCCGGTCTTGACGACGACGACCTTCATCCCCGCCATCACGGCGCTGGCCGCGTTGGTGCCGTGCGCCGACGACGGGATGAGGCAGATGGTGCGCTGCGTGTCGCCGTTGGCCCGGTGGTAGGCCCGCACGGCCAGCAGGCCCGCGAGCTCGCCCTGCGAGCCGGCGTTCGGCTGGATCGAGACCTTGTCGTAGCCGGTGATCTCGGCGAGCCGCTCCTCCAGCTCACGGATCAGCGTCACATAGCCCGCCGCCTGCTCGATCGGCGCGAAGGGGTGCAGGCCGCCGAACTCCGGCCAGGTGACCGGCTCCATCTCGGTGGTCGCGTTCAGCTTCATGGTGCAGGAGCCGAGCGGGATCATGCCGCGGTCCAGCGCGTAGTCGCGGTCGGCGAGGCGGCGCAGGTAGCGCAGCATCGCGGTCTCGGAACGGTGCTGGTGGAAGACCGGGTGGGTCAGGTACGCGTCGGTGCGCAGCAGGTCCGCCGGCAGGCTCTCTTCGGTGGCCGCGTCCAGCTCGTCGATGACGGGGAGCGCGTCGCCCAGGCCGAAGGCCGTCCAGACCGCCGCCAGTTCGGTGCGGCCGGTGGTCTCGTCGCAGGAGAGGCCGACGTGGTCGGCGTCGGTGAGCCGCAGGTTGACCCCGAGGTCGCGGGCCGCGGCGACGACCTCGGCGGCCCGGCCCGGCACCCGCACGGTGACGGTGTCGAAGAACGCGCCGTGCACGACCTCGACGCCGGCCGCGCGCAGCCCGGCGGCGAGCACCGCGGCGTAGCGGTGGGTGCGCCGGGCGATGGCCGCGAGGCCGTCCGGGCCGTGGTACACGGCGTACATACCGGCCATCACGGCCAGGAGTACCTGCGCGGTGCAGATGTTGCTGGTGGCCTTCTCGCGGCGGATGTGCTGCTCGCGGGTCTGCAGGGCCAGGCGGTACGCCTTGTCGCCGTCCGCGTCGACGGAGACGCCGACCAGGCGGCCGGGCAGGCTGCGGGCGTAGGCGTCGCGCACGGCCATGAAGCCGGCGTGCGGGCCGCCGAAGCCCATCGGGACGCCGAAGCGCTGGCTGGAGCCGACCGCGATGTCCGCGCCCAGCTCGCCCGGGGACGTCAGCAGCGTGAGGGCGAGCAGGTCCGCGGCGACGGTGACGACGGCGCCGAGCTCGTGGGCCCGCTCGATCACGGCGCGCGGGTCCCGGACCACGCCGGAGGCACCCGGGTACTGGAGCAGCACGCCGAACACACCGCGCTCGGCGACCTCGGCGGGGATGCCCTCGGAGAGGTCGGCGACGACCACCTCGACCCCGGTGGGTTCCGCGCGGGTCTGGATGACGGCGATGGTCTGCGGCAGACAGTCGGCGTCGACGAGGAAGACCCCGTCCTTGACCTTGCCGACGCGCCGGGACAGCGCCATGGCCTCGGCGGCCGCGGTGCCCTCGTCCAGCAGCGAGGCGCCGGAGGTGGGCAGGCCGGTCAGGTCGGCGACGACGGTCTGGAAGTTGAGCAGCGCCTCCAGGCGGCCCTGGGAGATCTCCGGCTGGTACGGGGTGTACGCGGTGTACCAGGAGGGGTTCTCCATGACGTTGCGCAGGATCACCGGCGGCGTGAAGGTGCCGTGGTAGCCCAGGCCGATCATGGAGGAGAGCACCTGGTTGCGGTCGGCGAGGGTGCGCAGCTCGGCGAGGACGTCGGCCTCGCTGCGGGCGGCCGGCAGACCCAGCGCCTCGGCGTTCTTGATCACGTCCGGCACGGCGGTGTCGGTGAGCTCGTCGAGGGAGCCGAAGCCCACCTGCGCGAGCATCTTGGCCTGCGCCTCGCCATCGGGTCCGATGTGACGCCGGGCGAAGGGCGTGCCCTGCTCCAGCGCGGCGAGGGAGATGCGGTTGGCAGTCATCTGCGGGGGCCTCCTGGTCGATGCGACCTGCGAGGGGCACCACGGCGCGGGTACCCGGATGGCCTCCCCCTCTGTCATCTCAACCTGAGAGCTTCACCGGCCCGTGCTGCCGCACACGAACCGGCTTTCACCGTCGGTGAGGAGGGGTCCCGAAGCCATGCGCTTCGTGGCCCACCCTGCTTTCCAGAGTGACCTCACCCGCGCGGTACATGTGCCTGAGAGATTCCGGGGAGGATTTGCTCCTTCGGCGCCTCCGACGATCTCCAACGAGCTCGGCAGAGGGCTCTCCCGCACGGGGTCTGCAGCCGTTAGCCAGCCTACCAGCGCATCTGCCCGTCGAACCGGTGTGCAATCGGCCTCACACCGCGCTCAAGTGGCCATGTCCGGCGTTGTGGCTTTTCGTAGGTGCCGGGGGCATTCTTCCGTCAGTTGGAGGGACCGTGCAGACCGACATCGACCCCCGGCAGCTGATCGGGCGCAAGGCATTCGACCGCGACGGCGCGAAGATCGGGACCGTGGACGAGGTCTACCTCGACGACGCGACCGGCGAACCGCAGTGGGCGGCGGTTCGCACCGGCATCTTCAGTCGGGACGTCTTCGTACCGCTGGAACCGAGCGAGGTCGCCTCGGACGGCCTCCGCGTCCCCTTCGAGCGGCACATGATCAAGGACGCCCCGGACTTCGGCGTGGGGCGCCACCTCTCCCCGGAACAGGAGCTGCAGCTCTACCACCACTACGGACTGGACGCGGCCTCCGGCCCGGCCATCGAGGACGAACCGGGCGGCCCTGCCGAGGGCTGACCCGGCCCGTCCAGCCATCCAGCGGATTCAGCGGGTCCCCGTACAGGTTCAGCGGATCCGGCGGGTCCGGCCGGCCCTGTCGGGTCGGGTTCAGCCAGCGGGTCGGGTCGAACGCGCGGGTCAGGTCTAACCCGCGGCTCAGGTCTAACCCGCGGGTCGGGTCTGCGCGGCGCCGAGCGGCCGCGGTGCCGCGCCGTCCGCGGCCGAACGCCGTCGCTCCGGCGCCCCGCCGGGGCGGCCCGGCCGCGCCGGTACGGGGGTGTCCGCGTGCTCCGTCGCGGCGAGGTCCGCGGCGGAGGGGACCAGCGGGAGCGGCTCGCCCGGCTCCAGGTCCGGGTCGTCGACAGCGAAGGTGCGCACCCGGCCGGGCGCCGACCAGGGCTTTTCAAAGCGGACGGTGACCCGACCGACGCCGCTTCCCTGCACCCAGCCCGGCCCGTACTCCGCGTGCCGCACGTCCAGACCGGGCAGCCAGCGCCGGGGCGGGGTCTCCTCAGCGCCTTGGAGGCGCTCCCCCGCCGCGCCGTGGCCCGCCGCGGGGCCGACCGGTGTCCCGGTCCCGCCGGCGTCGCGCGGGGCGCTCACGGAGGCGCCAGGGACGCCGGAGGCGCCGGCAGCGTGCGCCGCCCCCGGGCCGGTCCCGGCGAGAGCCGGCTGATCCCCCTGCCCCGCCGCGGCCGCCGCGACGGCCCCGGCGGACGCGATGGCCCCGGCGGCCTCGGCGGCCTGCGCGGCGTGGGCGGCCTGGGCGAAGAGGTCCTCCTGTGTGTAGTCGGCGAGGCCGCTGACGCCGACCCCCAGCAGCCGCACCCCCGCGGTGGTGTCGACCTGCTCGATCAGCCGCGCCGCCGCCTCCCGCACCACCGCCGGGTCGTCCGTGGGCCCGCGCAGCGTCTCGGAGCGGGTGAGCGTGGAGAAGTCATAGCGTCGCACCTTGATCACGACGGTCCGGCCGGAGCGGCCGGCCCCGCGCAGCCGCTCCACACACCGGCCGGCCAGCCGGGCCAGCTCCAGCTCGATCCGCACCCGGTCGGTGACGTCGACGTCGAAGGTGTCCTCCACCGAGACGGACTTGGTGTCCCGCTCAGCGACGACCGGACGGTCGTCCCGGCCGTTCGCCATCGCGTACAGCGACGCGCCGTGGGCCTTGCCCAGCAGTCGCACCAGCTCCGCCTCGCCCGCCTCGCGCGTCTCGGCGACGGTGTGGATCCCCAGGCGGCGCAGGGCCTCCGCGGTCGCCGGGCCCACCCCGGGCAGGGTGCGCACCGTCATCGGCCCGAGCAGCTCCCACTCGGTCCCCGGCTCGATCACCACCAGGCCGTCCGGCTTGGCCTGCTCCGAGGCGATCTTGGCCAGCATCTTCGAGCCCGCGAGCCCCACCGAGCCGGTCAGGCCGGTGGCGGCGTGGATGTCGGCGCGCAGCCGCTCGCCCACCGCCCGGGCGGACGCCGTGTCGGCCACGGCCGCGTCCCCCGCCTCCAGGTCCACGAACGCCTCGTCCAGGCTGAGCGGCTCCACCAGCGGGGAGAGCCGGCCGAGCAACCCCATGACGATGTCGCTCACCTGGCGGTAGACCGTGAAGCGCGGGGTGAGGTAGGCGGCGTTGGGGCAGAGCCGGCGGGCCTGGGCCATGGCCATCGCCGAGTGCACCCCGAAGACCCGCGCCTCGTACGAGGCGGTGGCCACCACACCGCGCGGCCCCAGCCCTCCGACGATCACCGGCTTTCCGCGCAGGCTCGGCTTGGCCGCCTGCTCCGCCGAAGCGTAGAAGGCGTCCATGTCCAGATGCAGGATCGTCGGCGCGTCCCTCACACCTCAGATGCTGCCGCATGCCACTGACATTCGAACGTAGGCGTCCTCGGGGCGCGTGCGCCGACGGCGCGCCGAGTGGCCGGAGTGACCCGGGAGCGAGAGCTCGGAGCGGGGCAGTCCGGGGCGCCGCCGGCTTGTCGCGCGGTCCCCGCGCGGGGCGTGTCAGCCCGCGCGGGCGGCGGGGGCGTGTCAGCCCGCGCGGGCGGCGGGGGCGTGTCAGCCCGCGCGGGCGGCGGGGGCGTGTCAGCCCGCGCGGTTGCGGCGCCGCGCGAGTTCGTCGGCGGGATTGGGACGCACCAGCGTCTCGCCCGTGTCCGCCCGCTCGCCATGCAGCTGGGAGAGGGCCGCCTCCACATCGCGCCAGACGACGCCGACCGCGATCCCGAAGACGCCCTGGCCACCCTGGAGCAGCTCGACGACCTCGTCCGGGGAGGTGCATTCGTAGACGGTGGCGCCATCGCTCATCAGCGTCATGCGCGCCAGGTCGTCCAGCCCGCGGGTGCGCAGGTGCTGGACGGCGGTGCGGATGTTCTGCAGCGAGACCCCGGTGTCCAGCAACCTCTTGACGATCTTGAGGACGACGACATCCCGGAAGCTGTAGAGCCGCTGGGTCCCCGACCCGTACGCGGGGCGCACGCTCGGCTCCACGAGCCCGGTGCGCGCCCAGTAGTCCAACTGGCGGTAGGTGATACCCGCCGCCGCACAGGCGGTCGGTCCGCGGTATCCGATCAGATCGGCGGAGCCCTCCGGGTCCGCGGCGCGCTGTGCCGCGACCCGATGCCGGGGCGTCGATTCCGCCGCCGCGCCCCTGCCGAGCGGATACGGACCGCCGGCCGCCGTGCCGTCGCCGGTGCTTCTCACGCCGACCTCCGTCCTTGACCTGCCCTGTCGACGGTAGGCAGTCGCCCGGGGTGCGTCAACGATCGCCACACTCGGCACGCCGAGTGATAATCACCCTGAGAGTGGTTTCCCGTGACCGGTGCGCGGGAAGGGCTGACCGAATGCGCTGACGCCTACCGAGCGACGACCGCCGTCGGGCTCACTGGCTGCTGGTTCCGAAGTCCTCCGGCGAGATCTGGTCGAGGAACTCGCGGAACTTCTCCACCTCGTCCTCCTGCTCGTCCGGAATGGCGATGCCCGCGTCGTCGAGCACCCCGTCGCTGCCGTAGATCGGCGTCCCGGTGCGCAGCGCCAGCGCTATGGCGTCGGACGGCCGGGCACTGACCTCGACTCCGCTGGCGAACACCAGCTCCGCGTAGAAGACGCCCTCGCGCAGGTCGGTGATCCTGACCTCGGTGAGCCGCTGACCCACCGCCTCGAGCACGTCCTTGAACAGATCATGGGTCAGCGGGCGCGCGGGCGCCATCCCCTGCTGGGCGAAGGCGATCGCGGTCGCCTCGCCTGGACCGATCCAGATAGGGAGGTAACGATCGCCTCCCACTTCACGCAGAAGCACGATCGGCTGGTTTGAGGGCATTTCCACCCGGACACCCACGACGTCGAGCTCGTTCACACAGCAACCCTAGGACGTGCCCGGCCGGTTTGGATAGTCGGGCCCGCATTCGGTCAGCTCGGTCGGGCCCGCAGGGCGCACTGGACCAGGGCCGCGTGCAGCCGGACTGACAGCGCGGCGATTTCCCTGGCGGTGGCCTCCGCATGGGCCCTGGTCTGCGGATTCCGGTGCAGTCGCAGCGGCGCGACCACCTGTTCGACCAGTCCGGCCTCGCGTTCGGCCGCCGCCTTCACCGCGCGCAGATGGCGCGGCTCCAGGCCGAAACGGCCGAGATCCGCCACCAGCTTGGCGACCGTCACCGCGTCGGCGTCATACGCCCCGTCCACGGCGGGGCCGATCAGGCCGTACGACTCCCACTCGGCCAGCTCGCCCTCGCCCACCTCGGCGGCGGCCAGCAGCTCGGCGCGGCCCACCCGGGCCGCGGTGCGGCCGTCGGCCGTGGCCCCGGCGTCCCCGCTCAGCCCGTCGATCACGTCGAGCAGCTCGCCCGACGGGGCCGGGGAGACCACCGGGTAGGGCACCCCCTCGCCCCGCGCCAGGGCGTCGAGATGCTCCCGGATGACCTTCAGCGGCAGATAGTGGTCACGCTGCATGCGCAGGATGTAACCGAGCCGCTCCACGTCCTCCGGGCTGAACTTGCGGTATCCGGACGGCGTCCGCTGCGGCTCCACCAGCCCCTCCGCCTCCAGGAAGCGGATCTTGGAGATGGTGACTTCGGGAAACTCGTCCCGCAGCTGATTGAGCACCGTGCCGATGCTCATCAGCCGACGGGCCGAGGCGGCGGTGCCCGATCCGGCACCGCCCGGTGATGAGTGCAGCATGGACGCCTTACCTCGGATGCCGTTGACCTCAGATGCCGACGCCCCGCTGGCTCGCGAAGAAGACCAGCCGGTACTTACCGATCTGCACCTCGTCGCCGTTGTGCAGCTGGACCGCGTCGATCGCCTCCCGGTTGACGTACGTCCCGTTGAGGCTGCCGACGTCGGCGACGGTGAACAGACCGTCCGCGCCACGACGGAACTCCACATGACGCCGCGAGACGGTCACGTCGTCCAGGAAGATGTCGCTCTGCGGGTGACGACCTGCCGTGGTCAGGTCGCCGTCCAGCAGGAAGCGGCTTCCCGAGTTCGGACCCCGGCGCACCACCAGCAGGGCGGAGCCCGACGGCAGCGCCTCCACCGCGGCCTGCGCCTCCGGGGAGAGCGACGGCAGCGGCGTCTGGCCGGTGACCTCGGAGTCGTACGCCTCCAGGCCGGAGATCGAAATGGTGGAGGTGGTCTCCGACGCGCGCTCGGGGCTGACCCCTCCGCGCAGCGGCGCGCCGCAGTTGGAGCAGAAGCGGCTCGTCTCCGCGTTCCGATTGCCGCAGCGGGTGCAGACGGCCACGCCGTATCCGGCGCCGGGCGCGGCCGGACCTCCGGAGCCTATGGGAGCGGCCCCGGCGGCACCGCCGGCCTGGCCCCCGATCTGATCGCGGAACAGCGGTCGCTGCTCCTCATGGGCGCCGCCCTCCGCGGAGCCCGCGGCACGGTGACGGGCGGTGCCGCCGGCACCGTCCTGGCGTGCGCTCTTGCCGAACAATTTCCCGAACAACTTCACGGGCGATTCCCCTTGACCGAAACAGACCCGCCCGTGGGGCAGGACAAACCCTCGATGTAACCCTCGATGCACACACCGGCCGACCCGGACACCTTCACAACGTCCGTGACCGTCAGACAGTTTCCACCACGCACCACCGATCCGGTGCGCCGACCCCCCACTACCGTGCGCCCGGGACCCATGATCGCCATCCTCTCCTGCCTCACTCCGATGACGACCGAGCGTAGTCAGGGCGATTCGCCGGCCGCAAGGCATCCACGACGATCTTCTGAGACCGTTCCACATCCACGCTGGCCTGCTCCTTTTCCAGAGTCTGCACCACGCCGCCCGGGATGTTCAGCGCGGGCTCCAGGTCCTCGGGCTTGCCGATGACCTTGAACACGTACGGTTGCGTCACTTTCCGTCCATCGATCTCCACGCCGCCGTCGGCGTCCGCGAAGTAGCTGTCCGCGACCACTCGTACGTCGTTGACCTGGATCGCCTCGGCTCCTGCGGCGCGCAGCTCCTGGATGGCGTCCAGCAACATGTCGGCCTCCACCGCCCCGGAGCGGTCGTTGATGGTGACCTCGATGCCCGGCCCCTGGGCGCCCACGGTGCCCGCGAGGATGCCGAGCTGCTGCTCCTTCTGGCGCGTCTGCTTACGGGCCTCCTCCGCCTGGTCGGTGCTGGTCTCCAGCTCGCGCTTCTGGTCCTCCAGCCGCGTCTTCTCCGCCTCCAGCCGCTGGGTGCGGTTGTCCAGCTCGTCGAGGATGCGTACCAGGTCCTCCTGGCGCGCACCACGCAGCACACTGCTCTCGCTGGTGGACCGTACCTGAATGGCGAGCCCCAGACCGAGCACGAACAGCAGTGCGGCGGCGATGAGTTGGGCACGGGTGAGCCGCGGCGGCCACAACCCCCTGACAAGCCGCTGGCGGCCGGTCATGGGGGGCGTCGGCGTCGGGCGGGGTCCGCCGGGAGCGGCGCCCGGTGGCGAGCCCTCCGGCTCCTCCGGGGGCTCGCTCGGCGACCCGATGTCCTCACCGGACCCATCGTCCCCACGCGTCCCGTTTCCCGGGGTCTTGTCCTTCGAGGCGCTCGGCTCCTCGGGCGCGCTCTCGGCCGCGCGCTCCGGCCCCTCCCGCTCCCCGTCGCCGCCATCGGCGGTGGGTGCTTCGGGGCGCTCGTCCGCACGCCCGTCGGGACGCGCGTCGGAAGGCCGTTCGGGGCGCTCGTTCTTCTCCGGGGTGTCGTCTCCGCTCATCGGCCTCACGCCCGGAAGACGTGCCGGCGGATCGCGGCAGCGTTGGAGAAGATGCGGATGCCGAGGACCACCACGACGCCGGTGGACAACTGGGCGCCGACGCCGAGTTTGTCGCCGAGGAAGACGATCAGCGCCGCCACCACCACGTTCGACAGGAACGACACCACGAAGACCTTGTCGTCGAAGATCCCGTCCAGCATCGCCCTGAGGCCGCCGAACACCGCGTCCAGTGCCGCGACGACGGCGATCGGCAGATAGGGCTCGACCACCGTCGGCACCACCGGGCGGACCACCAGCCCGACGACGACTCCCACGATGAGGCCCAAAACGGCGATCACGATGTGCCTGTGCCCTTCCCTGTGTCGGAGCCGCCCTTCCCGGCGGCACCGCCGATCGGCTCTGCGGTACGTACGATCAGACTCGGCGCGACCGGCAGCCGGACCTCGTCCTGGGCGGAAATGCTCGCGCGGATCCCGTAGTTCTCCCGCAACACGTGCAGGTACTGCCCGTCGGCACTGTCCTGGAAAGCGGTGCTCAGCCGCTCACCGTCCCCCACCGCGAGCACCGTATACGGTGGCACCAGTGGTTTGTTGTCGACCAGTATGGCGTCACCGGCGGCCCTGATCGCCGACAGCGAGGTCAGCCGCTGTCCGTTGATCGCGATGGCCTCCGCCCCCGACTCCCACAAACCGTTGACGACCCGTTGCATATCGCGGTCGCGCACCCGGCCGGTGTCGGAGAAACCGGTACTCTCGCGCGGTCCCCCACCGCCCTGATCGGCCTGTTTCGCGTCGTTGATGACCAGTTTGACCCCGCGGCCGGTCACCTCGGTGGCACCGGCCAGCAGCGCCACCACCTCGCTCTTCTCCCGGCTGGGCTCGTCCAGCGCCTTGCGCTGCATCTCCCCGACCTCGTCGCGGAGCGCGTCGACGCTCTCCTCGAGCGCGTCGACGTCGGAGGTCTCCGTCTCGATCCGGTTCACCAGTTCCTGACGCTCCTTGGCGAGCGTCGGAGCCGATATCCGCGCCTGCACCGCGCCGATGGTGACGATGCCCGCCGCCAGCACCAGCCCCGCGGCCAGCGCGAGCTTGGCCTGCAGGGTACGGGGCAGACCCCGCTCACCCGCGGCCGAGCGCCGCGCCGCCGCCTCGGCGTAGCCGTCGTCGAGACTGTGGTCCATCACATTGGTCAGCAGCGACATGGAGGCGTCGGGGCGCGGGCGCGCGTATGGCGAGGCGGTGCTCCGATCGGGGGGCTGCTGCGACATGCCGCACATCGTCGCACGTCGGGGCCGCCGTCTCCCAATGGCCCCACCGGCGCGCCGGATCCGCCCGCCGGAAGACGCCGCCCGGGCGCCCGGGCCCGGCCCGTGGCCGCCCCCTCGGCCGCGCCCGCCCTCAGACCCCCTCGCGGCCTCCGCGCACGGCTGCCACGGCGCCTCGCCGCCGAGGCGGGAGGGGCGCACGGGGCCGGCGATACGCCGCCGGCCCCGATGCCCGGATCAACGGCCGGCGCCCTCCACCACCCGCGCCCATTCGTCCAGCAGTGCCTTCGCCGAAGCGTCGTCCGGGCCCTCGGCCCACAGGTGCGTGACCGCCTCGGAGGGGTCGGGCAGCACCATCACCCAGCGGCCGTCGGCCTCGACCACCCGCACCCCGTCAGTGGTGTCCACCGACCGGTCCCCCGCCGCCTCCACGACGTGCCGCATCACCAGGCCCTTGACCGCCCAGGGCGTCGCCAGGCTGCGCCGCAGCACGTGCGCCCGCGGAATGCGGTCGTCGATCTGGCTCAGCGTCAGCTGCGTCCGGGCCACCAGGCCGACCAGCCGGGCGAAGGCGGCGGCTCCGTCGAAGACGCTGCTGAACTCCGGAACGATGAAGCCACCGCGCCCGTCCCCGCCGAAGATGGTGTTCTCCGACCGCGCCACCCGGGTCAGATCGTCGGCCGCCGTCGTCGTCCACTCCACCTGCGTGCCGTGGTACGCGGCCACCTGCTCGGCGATGCGGGTCGTGGTGACGGGAAGCGCCACCCGGCCGCTGCGCCGCTCGGCGGCGACCAGATCGAGCATGACCAGCAGGGCCCGGTCGTCCTCCACGATCCGGCCCCGCTCGTCGACCAGGGAGATCCGCTCGCCCACGGGGTCGAAGCGCACCCCGAAGGCCGCGCGGGCGGAGGCGACGATCTCGCCCAGCCGCACCAGCCCGGAGCGTCGGGCCTCGGCGGTCTCCGTGGGTCGCGATTCGTCCAGGCCCGGGTTGATGGTGAGGACGTCGACGCCGAGCCGGCCGAGCAGGCTGGGCAACACCAGCCCGGCGCTGCCGTTCGAGGCGTCCACCACGACCTTGAGCCCCGACTCCGCGATGCCGGTGGTGTCCATGGCCCGCAGCAGGGTGCCGGTGTAGGAGTCGAAGACGCTCGCCGGGAAGCTCAGGTCGCCGATCTCCCCTGGGAAGGCCCGGCGATACTCCTGACGTGCGAAGACCCGGTCCAGCTTGCGCTGGCCACCGGCCGACAGATCCGCGCCCCGCTCGTCGAAGAACATGATGTCGACGGAGTCGGGGATGCCGGGAGAGGTACGGATCATGATGCCGCCGGCGCTGCCGCGCGCGGTCTGCTGGCGGGCCACGGGCAGCGGCACGTTCTCCAGGTCGCGCACATCGATGGCGCTGGTCTGGAGCGCGGAGATCACCGCGCGCTTGAGCGCTCGCGCGCCCCGCGAGTGGTCACGCGCCGTGGTGACGGTGGCGCCCTTCTTCAGCGTGGTCGCGTACGCCCCGGCCAGCCGCACCGCCAGCTCCGGGGTGATCTCCACATTGAGGATCCCGGAGACGCCACGCGCGCCGAACAGCTGCGCCTGGCTGCGGGACTCCCAGATGACGGAGGTGTTGACGAACGCGCCCGCCTCGATGGTCTTGAACGGATAGACCCGGACGTTGCCCTGGACGATCGATTCTTCACCGACGAGGCACTCATCGCCGATGACGGCGCCGTCCTCGATCCGCGCGGCCCGCATGATGTCGGTGTTCTTCCCGATCACGCAGCCGCGGAGATTGCAGTGCTGCCCGATGTAGACGTTGTCGTGAACGACGGCCTTGTGCAGAAACGCGCCGCTCTTCACGACGACGTTGGAGCCCACCACCGTGTGCTCACGGATCTCGACGTCCCCTTCGACCTTGGCGTAGTCACCGATGTAGAGCGGGCCGCGCAGCACGGCCTCCGGGTGCACCTCGGCCCCTTCGGCGACCCAGACACCCGGAGAGATCTCGAAGCCGTCGATTTCGACGTCGACTTTCCCCTCTAGCACATCGGCCTGGGCCTTCACATAGCTCTCGTGGGTGCCCACGTCTTCCCAGTAGCCCTCGGCGACATAGCCGTAGACCGGCTTGCCCTCCTTCATCAGCTGGGGGAAGACATCGCCGGACCAGTCCACCGGAACGTCGGCCTCGACATAGTTGAAGACCTCGGGCTCCATGACATAGATGCCCGTGTTGACGGTGTCCGAGAAGACCTGGCCCCAGGTGGGCTTCTCCAGGAAACGCTCGACCCGGCCCTGCTCGTCGACGATGGTGATGCCGAACTCCAGCGGATTGGGCACACGCGTCAGACAGACGGTGACCAGCGCGCCCTTCTCCTTGTGGAAATTGATCAGCTGGGTGAGATCGAAGTCGGTGAGAGCATCCCCGGAGATAACGAGAAAGGCGTCGTCCTTCAACGCCTCTTCCGCGTTCTTCACACTGCCTGCGGTACCGAGCGGCTTCTCCTCGTTGGCATAGGTGAGCTCCATGCCGAGCTCTTCGCCGTCCCCGAAATAGTTCTTCACGAGGGAGGCGAGAAACTGGACGGTCACCACGGTCTCCGTCAGACCGTGCCGCTTGAGCAGCCTCAGGACATGCTCCATGATCGGCCGGTTCGCGACCGGCAGCAGTGGTTTGGGCATGCTCGAGGTCATGGGGCGAAGGCGGGTGCCCTCTCCCCCTGCCATCACGACGGCCTTCATGTCGGAAGCGTCCTCCTCGCAGAGACGACGGTCATGCCGACTTCCCCCGCCCAGACAAGGCCCGTGATGACCGTGAGGGGAATCAGGGCCTCTACCGCGCCACTACGGTGCGCTCAGTCGGCCGGTGGTGTCCGCCTTCACCAGACGACGGACCTGAACCACATACAGGATTCCTGCCCACCAATAGAGGGTTGTACCCCATCCGGCGAACGCCCATCCGAAAATCGCCGCGAGAGAGTGAAACCAGCCGTCTCCATCGCTCAACAGGAGCAATGGGAACGCGTACATCAGGTTGAAGGTGGCGGCCTTGCCGAGGAAGTTCACCTGCGGCGGCGGATAGCCGTGCCGGCGGAGGACGCCCACCATGACCAGCAACACCAGGTCGCGAACGAGCAGGATGGCGGTCAGCCAGAGCGGCAGGATGCCCCGCCAGGTCAGCCCCACCAGCGTCGACAGAATGTAAAGCCGGTCGGCGGCGGGGTCGAGAATGCGGCCGAGACTGCTGATCTGGTTCCACCGGCGGGCGAGCTTACCGTCGAGATAGTCAGTGACACCGCTGAACGCGAGGAGGAGCAGCGCCCAGGCATCGCAGTTCGGGCCGCCGAACTCGGGCCAGAGGATCAGCCACAGGAAAAGCGGCACGCCGACCAGGCGCGCCATGCTGAGGATGTTCGGGATGGTGAGGACGCGGTCGGTATGGACGCGCGTCTCCTGGACCTCCACCCGGGGGCCTCCTGTGGAATGGTGCCAACGATGCCCCATGACTTTACCTGTGCGGTCCACCGGACCGCACCGGGCCCCCGGTGAGGCCGGGACCGTGGCTCCGGGACCGTGGCTATGGAGCAAAAGCCGGGGCACGGGGGGCGTTACATCGGGCGGACAACAAAAAGACCCTGGCGGGAACGGAGTTCCCGCCAGGGTCTGAATAATTGTTCGGCGGCGTCCTACTCTCCCACAGGGTCCCCCCTGCAGTACCATCGGCGCTGAAAGGCTTAGCTTCCGGGTTCGGTATGTAACC
>NZ_NISY01000013.1 GCF_007595705.1 Streptomyces sp. SAJ15
GAGCGGATGATGCGGGACGCGAAGATCACGCAGATCTACGAGGGCACCAACCAGGTCCAGCGCATCGTCATGGCCCGCAACCTCCCGTAGCAGGTTTCGCAGGTCAGTGGCCCTCGCGGCACAAAGACGCCCCGGCCGGATCGGCCGGGGCGTTTCCTGCTCGGGGCTCAGGCGCCCGGGAACTCTCCCGCCTTCACGCCCTTGATGAACGCACCCCACGCGGTTTCGGGGAAGAGCAGGGAAGGGCCCTCGGGGTTCTTGCTGTCACGAACGGGGACGACTCCGGGGAAGTTGTCAGCTACTTCGACGCAGTCATTTTCGAGTCCGCTGTGAGTGGACTTACGCCATCGCGCTATACCAAGGCCGAGACTCTCGCTCACCGGTACTCCTCCAAGTATTTCCGAACCAGCTCCAACGACTCGCTCTCCGGTAGCGCCATGCCGCGCACCTGGTCGAAGCGTTGGGCCAGTTCCACGACGCGCTTAGGGGACTCTACCAACTCACCCGACCCAAACGATTCGACATAAGCGAGAGTTGAGCCGTTCGGTGCCGTCAGTAGCGTCAGGCTGCCACCGAGCATCCAGTGTTCCCCGCGTTCAAATGGCAGCACCTGAATCGTAATGTCGGGGTTCTCCGCAGCCTTTACGATCCTGGCAAGCTGCTCAGCCATGGCCTGCTTGCCCCCAATTGGGCGGCATAGAGCAGATTCATCCATGATGGCCCAATAGGGGGGTGCGTCTTCGCGGTGAAAAACCTGCTTGCGGCTCATTCGCTTGGCTACGTCTTCGCTGAAGTGGTTTGGCGGTTCCTTCGGGCGGGCTGTGCGAAGCAGTGCGCGCGCATACTCTTCCGTCTGAAGTAGAGCAGGGATAGTGCTACTCGTGAAGACCTGAATGCGTTCAGCTATCCCCTCTCGGGCAGCAGCCTTCCGGCCATACTCCTGCACGGATCCTTCTCGGGCCATGGCCAAAAATGCGATCAGCGTTCCGCCCATGTTGAAGTGCTTATCAAGAGCGGTGATCAGAGGGTCAGATGGGAGTTGATCTCCTGATTCTGCTCTGTGGATATAGGTGTGCTGGTATCCCAACTTGCCCGCCAGGTCTCGCAGCGACAGCCCATCGCGCTCTCTGAGGTGCCGCAGCATGTCTCCGAGTACCCGACGGGGCGTCAGCCGTACGTCTTGCTCTCGCTCAGTCATCGAACAACCGCCCGTCGCTATCTGCGAGTTGTGCACAGTCGGCCTCTGGCGAGGGTATCGCCCCGTGCTCCACGGTAGTAACCGGCCAGTCACGGCGCGTGGGCTATGCCCCGGTGCCGGGCTACCCAGGGCGCGAGAGACCCCCGCGACGCGGCGAACGTCCGGGGGCGTGGCCACCAACCAAGCGGAGTTGATGACATGAGCAAACGTACCGTGCTGGTCTTCGAATCGGTGCTGGGGAGGCTGCGTACATCGGTGCGACGACGCAGTCTCGGGGCCAACGAGTGCGCGGGCCGCGGGTCCACGGGGGTGTCGTGGTGACTCTCCGACAACTGCCCCCGGACGAACACGGCCGGTCGGCGTTCGTGATCACTGACAACCCCGACAGCCCGCTCAGCCGCCTGGCCGACGAGTTCGACAGGGTGGCCGAAGACGAGAACGTGTTCATGTGCAGCCAGCTCCTGGGGCACGCCCGTCACTTGCTCAAGCAGCCGAAGGTGACCGTGGAAGAACTGCGGTTCCTCGCTGAAAGGCTCCTTGAGGGGCTGCTCATGGCCATCAACGCGGCCGAGAGCCGAGACTCCCGTTCGGTGCCGATCACCCCCATGCCCATGATCGGTGATCCCGTCATGGACACGGAGACCGGCAGGGTGGGTCTGATGATGGGCTGGGAGGGCCCTCAGCAGGCGCGGGTGACCCTGTATCCGCCGAATGGGAAGGGCACGCCCTGGGACACCGCCGGCTTCCGCCAGCCCACGAAAGAGGAGTGGCCCGTTGAGGCCCCGCCCCGGCTCGCGGGAGCGCTGAACATGACCGCCCAAGCGTCTCCGCCTGCCTCGATCTTCGGACCGTAGAAGACTCCTGGTCCCCGCCGTCCTCGGCTACCTCGGCGGGGACCAGGTTCAACGCCCGTCCCTACCGTGTGCCAGTCACCCCCCGAAGGCGACACCGGTAGGGGCGGGTACACGTGCACCCAGATGGATATCACTCTCGCGTTGTCGCTGGAATGGAGATCACATGACCATGCAGAACTGCCCCGGAGGCGGGGACCACGACCCGGTGCCGTGGAGCGGAAAGCAGCGCTGCCGTAAGTGCGGCGAGACCCTGTCGTAGGCGCGGCGAGTCTCTGTAAGTAGATCTATCTCATTGGAGGGCCGGTTCCCCCGGCCCTCCAGCCATTCAGGAGAGAGGTTGGAAGTGCGCACCGACTGGATGAGCCTCCCCGCAGCCGTCAGGGACACTGTGGAGTCGCGTACGGGCCCAGTGGTCTCGACGGCGACCATCGAAGAGGGGCTGAACTGCTCTCTCGCGCTGTCATTAAGAACCGCTGAGGGCGATGCGCTGTTCGTCAAGGGCGTACGCAAGGACGATCGCGAAGGCCGCAAGGCGCAGGTCTGGGAGGTGACCGCGAATCCCTGGGTCGCAGGTATCGGTCCGAGCCTCCGTTGGCACGTGGAAGCGGAGGGGTGGTTCCTCCTGGCCTTCGACTACATCGACGGACGGCACGCGGAGCTTGGGCCTGACTCGGACGACTACGAGTGCGTGGCCGATCTTCTCCAGCGGATGCAGGGGCTTCCCCTGCCTGACACTTGGGTTCCCTCGCTGAGCGAGCGGTTCGCTTCCTTCCTGCCTCCGTGGAAAGCCGAGCTACTGAAGGGAGAACACCTCCTTCACACCGATATCAACCCACACAACGTCCTGATTACTGACGGCGGTCGCGCCCATCTAGTGGATTGGGCCATGCCTGCTGTGGGACCGGTCTGGGTCGATGCCGCCTACACCGCCGTGCGGCTGATGGAAGGCGGCACCCCTCCTGTGACGGCTCGCCGCTGGCTGGACCGCTTCCGCTCCTGGCGACAGGCCGACGCGGAAGCCGTCAGGGCCTTCGTCGAGGGCACATGTCGGCACTGGGAACACGTGGCCGGGAACAAGGCTGCGCGGCACAGCAATGCCCGCTTCCGTGCACTGGCAGAGTGACCTACCAGCCCCAGGGGCACCCTGGGAGAGCGCCCGTCGTAGGTGTGTCTGTGCAGGTCAGGGCACTGACAGCGGTAAAGCACGCAGATCTACGAGGGGACCAACCAGGTCCAGCGCATCGTCATGGCCCGCGACCTCCCGTAGCGTGAGCGGCGTCGCGTGGCCGGGTGCCGCGCGGCGTCCGTCCGCGACGACGAGGGAGGCCACACCGATGGGCTCGTACTCCGACAGCTACCGGCACAGCCTGGCGGACCCGACGGGATTCTGGCTGGACGCGGCGAAGGCGATCGACTGGACACGGCCGCCCACCCGCGCACTGGACGACACCGACGCCCCGCTGTACCGCTGGTTCCCCGACGGGGAGTTGAACACCTCCTTCAACGCGCTGGACCGGCACGTCGCGGCGGGCCGGGCCGGGCAGACCGCGCTGATCTGGGACTCGGCCGTCACCGGCGCCAGGCGCGGCTACACCTACCAGGAGCTGCGTGACGAAGTGGCCCGCTGCGCCGGCGCCTTGCGGGGCCTGGGGGTGGAGCGCGGCGACCGGGTGGTCGTCTACATGCCGATGGTGCCGGAGGCCGCCATCGCCATGCTGGCCTGCGCCCGCCTCGGCGCGGTGCACTCCGTGGTCTTCGGCGGCTTCGCCCCCAGGGAGCTGGCCGCGCGGATCGAGGACGCGCGCCCCAAGGTGATCGTGGCCGCCTCCTGCGGCATCGAGCCGTCCCGCGTGGTGGAGTACCTGCCCATCATCGACGCCGCGCTGGAGACGACCGCGCACCAGCCGGAGACGGTCGTGGTCCTCCAGCGCGAGGCCGCGCCGGCGACGCTGCGCCGCCCCCGCGACGTCGACTGGCACGAGCTGATGGCGGACGCCGCCCCCGCCGAGCCGGTGCCGGTCTCCGCCACCGACCCGCTCTACATCCTCTACACCTCCGGCACCACCGGAAAGCCCAAGGGTGTCGTCCGCGACACCGGCGGGCACGCGGTCGCGCTGGCCTGGTCGATGGGGGCGATCTACGGCGTGCGCCCCGGCGACGTCTGGTGGACCGCCTCCGACGTCGGCTGGGTGGTCGGCCACTCGTACATCGTCTACGCCCCGCTGCTGATCGGCGCGACCACCGTGCTGTACGAGGGGAAGCCGGTCGGCACCCCGGACGCGGGCGCGTTCTGGCGGGTGATCGCCGAGCACCGGGTGACGGCCCTGTTCACCGCGCCGACCGCGCTGCGCGCCATCAAGCGCGTCGACCCCGAGGCCCGTGAGCTCGCCGGGTACGACCTGTCGACCTTCCGGACGCTGTTCCTGGCGGGGGAGCGGCTCGACCCCGAGACGTACCACTGGGCGCGCGAGAAGCTCGGCACGCCGGTGGTCGACCACTGGTGGCAGACCGAGACCGGCTGGCCGGTCGCCGCCAACCCGCGGGGCCTGGAGCCGCTGCCGGTCAAACCGGGCTCGGTGAGCGTGCCCGTGCCCGGCTACGACGTGCGGGTCCTGGACCAGGCCGGCGCGCCGCTGCCCGCCGGGCAGGAGGGCGCCATCGCGATCCGGCTGCCGCTGCCGCCGGGCACGCTGCCCACCCTGTGGGGCGACGACGCCCGCTATGTCGAGGGCTATCTCTCCCGCTACGAGGGCTACTACCTCACCGGCGACTCCGGCTACCTCGACGAGGACGGCTACCTCTTCGTCATGGGCCGCACCGACGACGTGATCAACGTGGCCGGACACCGGCTGTCCACCGGATCGATGGAGGGGGTGCTGGCCGGCCACCCCGCGGTGGCCGAGTGCGCCGTCATCGGCGTGCGGGACGAGCTCAAGGGGCAACTTCCGCGCGGGCTCGTGGTGCTGAAGGCCGGTGTCGAGGTCGACGAGGCGGTGCTGCGCGAGGAGCTGATCGCCGCGGTGCGCCGGGAGATCGGCCCGGTGGCCGCCTTCCGGCAGGTGTCGGTGGTCGACGCGCTCCCCAAGACGCGGTCCGGGAAGATCCTGCGGAAGACGATGCGGGGCATCGCCGAGGGGCGTGACGAGCCGGTGCCCTCGACCATCGAGGACCCGTCGGTCCTGGACGCGCTCCGCCCGGTGCTGCGGGACGAAGGCGTGTAGAGGCCCGTCCCCGTTCCCCGAGGGAGCCTCGGGGCGGGGCGGGGCGGGGCGTCGGACGGGCGGGGGCGTCCCGCCCGTCCGACGCGCGCGGTGCGGAGGGTCCGTCAGTCGAAGACGAACGGGCCGGGGGACTGCGCCGACGTGGCGGTGCAGTTGACGGTGATGAGGCCGAAGACGACCAGCTTCAGGGACTTGGCCTCCAGGCGGTCACCGGGGGCGACCGTGCCGTTCAGCGGGCCCGTGCTCACGTCGTCGCCGGTCTTGATGGCCGGGTTGGCGTTGCCGGTGAAGGTGGCGGTGCTGGAGCCGTTCTTGGTCAGGGTGAGCGTCGACTTCACCGCGCCCGCCGGAATGTCGAGCGGCGCCTTGACCGCCGACGAGCTGAGGTTGATGGTCGCCGAGGTGCCGTTCTGGGTGGCGGTCAGCGTCGCCGCCCCCGCGCCGTAGCTGCCGCACTCCGCGGTCAGCGTGGCGGTGGTGGGGTCGACGGCCGCCGCCGTGGGGGCCAGCGCCAGGGCGCCGACGGCCAGGGCCGCGGCGCAGGATGTCGTGCCGATCACGAGCGTGCGGGGTCTACCGGGCTTGCTTCGTGTCATGGAGCTTCCTCCGATGTGGGGGAGTGCCGCGGGTGCGTTCGCCGACCCGCTCCATTCGCCATGGCCATGGCAAGCCCTGTCATTGATGCGTAGGCCATCGAAGAAGGCAAGAGTGATTCCCGGTGATTTTTCCGGCGCCCCCGGGCGGCGAGGCGGAATCACCCGGGGGCGGCCGTACGGAGCGCCCCGTCAGCGCGCCGGCGGCAGGTTGTACGTGAGGCGGAAGATGTTGCCGGGGTCGTAGGCGGCCTTCACCTCCGTCAGCCGCCGGAGGCCGGCCGCCCCGTACAGCGCTTCCAGCCGCTCACCGGTGCCGCGCTCGCCGTGGCCGTAGACGAAGTTGACGGCGCGTCCGACGACGCCCGGCGCCAGCGCGTCCAGCAGGGCCCGATGGGCCTCCGCGATCCGGTCCCGGTCGTCCGCGCCCACCATCGACAACACGCTGACCAGGAAGCGGGCGTCGCGGTGCGCGACCGCGTTCTCCACCGCCGGCCGGCGGCCCAGCGCCCCGCCGAGGTGGCGGATCTGCACCACCGACCAGACCGGCGAGCCGGGCCCGGTCAGCTCCACGACCGTCCGGGCCGCCGAGGCGTCCAGGCCGCTGAGCATCGCGGCGTCGCCCTGGTACGGGTGCGGCTGCTCCGGGTCGTCGTAGATGGACCCCGACTCCGCGTACGGCATCTCGCGGAGCGAGTCGACCAGCCGCGGGCCGACCGCCCGCAGCGGCGCCACCAGCCGTTCGCCCTCGGCCGGGTCGCCGGTGTAGGCGATCCGGATGTGCGCCACATAGCGGCCGCGAAGGTGCTCGGGGACCTGCGGCAGGTCGGGGAAGGGGATCATCCCGATCGACGAGGTCAGCTCCTCGGGTACGGTCTCGGTCCAGCTCAGATAGGTCCGCAGGGCCTCCTCGGCCAGCTCGGCGTCGAACATCAGCCCGCCGCCGTAGAGCCGGGCCACCGGGAACAGGTCGACCTCCATCGCCGTCACCACCCCGAAGTTGCCCACCCCGCCGCGCAGCGCCCAGAACAGGTCCGGGTCGCTGTCCGCCGTGACGTGACGCAGCCGTCCGTCCGCGGTCACCACGTCGAGGGAGCGCACATGGTCGGCGGCGTAGCCGAACTCCCGGGACAGCAGGCCGAGCCCCCCGCCGAGGGTGTAGCCGACCGCACCCACGTGCGGCGCCGAGCCGCTCAGCGGGGCCAGGCCGTGCCGCGCCGCCTCCGGCACCACCCGCGCCCAGCGCACTCCCGCCTCGAACCACGCCGTGCGCGCCTCCGGGTCCACCCGGACGCCGGTCATCCGTCGGGTGCTGATCAGCACCCCGCCCTCGGCCGCGGCGGGCAGCCCGTGCCCGGTGGCCTGGACCCCCACCGGAAGCCCGTAGGCGCGGGCGAACTCCACCGCGGCGCGCACGTCCTCCGCCGTCCGCGCCCCGACGACCACCGCCGGGCGGTGCCGGAAGGCGGTCTGAAAGCCCGCCACCTCGGCGTCGTAGCCGTCCTCGCCGGGCCGCAGCACCGGCCCCGAGACCCGCGCGGCCAGCGCCGCCGCGGCACGGGCCGGGTCCGGCGCCCAGTCGGGACGGCGGCCCAGGAAGGCCGCCAACCGGCCGTAGGCGTCGGCGCCCTCGAGGGCCGGCAGCGCGGCGTCGAACGGGACCGGGCCGCCGCGCCGCTCGGCCGGCAGCGCGGCGTGGACGAACTCGAGCGTGAACTCGGCCAGTTCCGCGTCGAGCGGCCGGGTGTCGCCGAGCGCCCGCGCCAGGTCCCAGGCGTGCGCGACCGCCTCCATGACATATCCCGCCAGCGCGACCCGGCCCGGCACCTCGCCCCAGGGCACCGAGACGGCCGCCGTCAGCCGGGCGTCGTCCGCCCAGGCGGCCACGAGCCGGGCCCGCGCCTCGGCGTACGCCTTGGGCCAGCCGTCGTCCGACACGCCCGGGGCCTCGGCCGGCACCTCCAGCGCCGCGCCGCCCTCACCGACGTGGGAGATCCGGTGTGTCCCGCCCACCACATGGCTCAGCAGGGCCCGCACGTCGTACTCCGCGCACGGCGTCGGCTCCGTGAGCAGCTCGGGACGTACCGCGTCGATGAGGGCGGCGAGCTGGTCGGCGGCGCGCTCGAAGTGGGGGCGCGGGTCGGTCATCGCGTGCATGCGGGTAACTCTCCATTCGTCGCGACGCCCGGTCCGGGCGTCGCGATGACCTTCCCGCCATAACCTGACACCCGCCGTCATGTTTTCCGCCGACCTTCCGCAGCGGCGGCCGGGCGGCGTCCACCGGTCGCACCGTCCGGCAGCATGGGCGGGTGAAATCCGATCGTCTGCTCTCGGTCCTGCTGCTGCTCCAGACCCGCGGCCGGGTGCCCGCCGCCGAGCTCGCCGCCCGGCTGGAGGTCTCGGTCCGCACCATCTACCGCGACGTGGAGTCGCTCTCGGCCGCCGGCGTGCCCGTCTACGCCGAGCGCGGCCGCCACGGCGGCATCGCGCTGCTGCCCGGCTTTCGCACCGACGTCACCGGGCTGACCGGCGATGAGGCGCGGGCACTGTTCGTGCTGGCCGCGCAGGGGACGCACAGCGCGCTCGGCCTCGAAGGGGCGTTCGGCTCCGCACTGCGCAAGGTGATGGCCGCGCTCCCCGCCCCGCACCGCCCCACCGCCGAACTCACCAGCCGCCGCATCCTCGTCGACCCCGACCGCTGGCTGTCCGGACCGCCGGGACGCCCCGACCTCGACACCCTCCACGACGCCGTCTTCGCCGACCGCCGGCTGCGCATCCGCTACCGGCACGGCGGCGAGAACCGGCCGCGCACCTACACCGTCGACCCGTACGGGCTGGTGGCCAAGGCCGGCGTCTGGTACCTGATCGCGGACCGACAGGGCACGCCGCGGCTGTTCCGCGCCGACCGGGTGGCCGAGGCGACCCTCACCGACGCGCCGGTGCGCCGCCGCGACGGGGTGGAGCTGGCCGACGCCTGGGAGGAGCTGCGGCGCCGGGTGGAGCGGCTCCCGGAGGGGATGTGGGTACGTGCCAGGGTGCGCCGCTCCCGGCTGGACATGTTCATCCGCATCATCGGCGCGGCCCGGCTCGCCGGATTGCCGCCGACCGTCCCGGCCCCGGACGGAGAGGGCACGGACGGGGAGAAGGGGATGGACGGCCCGGAGGAGGCGGGGGAGCGCACGAGGACCGAGGACGCGACGGAGGACGGCGACGCGTGGGTGCCGGTGGAGGTCTCCTGTCCCGTCCCCGTCGCCGCACGCCAACTCCTCCAGTTCGGAGCGGACGTCGAGGTGCTCGGCCCGCCCGAGGCCCGCGCGGCGGTGGCGGAGGCCGCCGCCCGGTTGGCGGAGACGTACGCCGAGGACATCCGGGCGGCGGGGGCGACCGGTCGACCGGACGACGACTGACGGCTGACGGCGCGCCGGCCGGTCAGGGCAGCTCGAAGCCGAGCGCGCGGGCCGCGGCCGCCGGGGTGGGCTGCGTCCAGCGCTCCTCCATGGCCCGCGCGGACGAGAGCGAGCGGGTGATGGCCCGGTCGAGATAGAGCATGCCGTCCAGGTGGTCGGTCTCGTGCTGCACGATGCGCCCGGGCCATCCGGCCAGCTCCTCGTCCAGCTCCCGGCCCAGCTCGTCCTGCCCGCGCAGCCGCACGCGCGCGTGCCGCGCGACGACCGCCTGCCAGCCGGGGACGCTCAGACACCCCTCGTAGAAGGCCGCTCGCTCAGCGTCGACCGGCTCGTAGGACGGATTGACCAGCACCCGGAAGGGCAGCGGCAGCCGTCCCCGGGCCCGGGCCACCTCCTCCTCCACCTGAGCCGGGTCCTCCACGACGGCCAGCCGCAGCGGCACCCCGATCTGCGGCGCCGCCAGCCCCACGCCGGGCGCCGCGTGCATGGCCTCCCGCATCGCGGTGATCAGCCGGTCCCACAGCCGGCCGTCCAGCTGCCCCTCGTACGGCACGGCCGGGCTCCGCAGCAGCGGGTCCCCGGCGGTGAGGATGGGCAGCGGCCGGGGGCCGGCGAGCAGGGTCTCCACAAGCTTGGGCAGCGCGCTGATGGTGGACATACGACCAGCCTGGCAAGGGTGGTCGGGCCAGGGCAAACCGGAGTGGGACGGCGGTGCGCACACGGTCCGCGGCGGCCGGGCCGTCGGGCGTGGCGGGCCCGCCTGCCACGGCCGGTCACCCCGCCGACCTCGACGACAGGGGGTGCGGCACCGGTCGGGCGCCCGCTACCCCACGTGTTCGCGCGCGGACACACCGCGACGAGTGCCTCCGCCCGCGCCGCTCAGTCCGT
This sequence comes from Streptomyces sp. SAJ15, assembly GCF_007595705.1. Classification (GTDB taxonomy): domain Bacteria; phylum Actinomycetota; class Actinomycetes; order Streptomycetales; family Streptomycetaceae; genus Streptomyces. The sequence continues at coordinate 10,162 of NZ_NISY01000013.1, forward strand.
CCCGCCCCGGGGCTTCGGCGACGGGACCGGCGGCTTGCCGGACGGGGGCGCGGGTGCCGGCTTGGGGGCTCCGGGCTGTTCCTCGAACTCCTTCCCGGAGCCGCGGATGTTGGCGAGCACGGTCTTGCCCTGCTGGTCGACGAGGCGGGTGACGGTCTCCTGGAGGATGCCGAAGGCCAGCGCCCAGGCCACGATCTGCGGGCTGGTGTCCAGCGCCTTGAGGCCGGGGACGAACTGGCCGCCGATGAGCAGGATGCCGATGATGGCGGACAGCGCCCCGACCGGAAGACGCAACAGCAGCAGCATCGTGGGGATCTGGTACGGAGCCCCGGTGCCCTGCATGTTCCGCAGCGAGAGCGCGCCCGCGAACGCCGCGGCGAGCGCCCCGGCGAAGGCGACCAGCAGCACGTCGCTGCCGTTCGCCTCGTGGCCGATCGGGCACTCCAGCGTGTTGCCCGGCTTCGGGGTGAAGCACATCTTGACGGCCACGCCGTTCGCGTCGACGAAGCCCCAGACGACGAACAGCGTGGTGAGCACCGACATGACGAAGACGGACAGCATGAGGATGTTGCTGAAGCTGCGCACCCGCGCGCGCTCGATGCTCTCCGCGTGGTTGGCGGCGTCCAGGGTGCGCGCCGCCAGCTCGCGGGCGCCCGGGGTCAGCCTGCCGTTGGTGCGGCGCAGCTCGGCCCGCAGCGCGACCAGCCGCCAGTCGTCCGGCCGCAGATGCTGCTCGGCCTGGGCCAGCACGCCCGCGCTGAACCAGGCCAGCGTCCTACGGGGCGCCAGCCGCAGGAGCTGCACCTCGGCCTCGTGGATGTTGGCCAGCGCGCGGTCGGGCTGGGAGCCGGTGAACCGGGACCTCCAGTCGTGGCTCTCGACCGCGGCGCGCGCGGCCCGTAGCAGAGTGTCGATCTTGTCGGCGATCGCGGTGTCGGAGGGCGACAACCCGGCCTTCCGCATGGCGTTGACCTGCGCCTGCTGAGCCGCGAGATGGGCGCTGTACCGCTGGCACCAGGAGGACTTCCGCAGCCCGGCCACATCGCCGTTCTCGTCGGTCGGGTGCCTGCCGGCGGGGTTGTTCCCGCCTCCGTGGCTGTTCCCGCCCGCGTGGCTGTTCCTGCCGGGTCTGTGCCCGCCGGCGGGGCCGTTCGCGTCGGTCCCGTGCCTGTCGGCGTGCTCGTCGGGCTGCTTGTCGGGGTGCTTGTCGGCCATAGGACGACGCCCTCCGCTGAACGGGTCCGCGTAGGTGCCCCATCACCCATTAGATCACCGGACCGCCGAGATCACCTCACCACGCGGCCCGCAGGATGCGCTCGGCGACCCGCACCGAGTCGACCAGCGGATGCAGCGCCAGCGCGCGCAGCGCCGCCGCCCGTTCACCGCTCTCAGCGGCCTCCATCGTGCAGCGCTCCACCGCCTTGAGGGAGAGCATCAGCCCGAGCTGGTCGGGCGCGACCGCCCCGGCCGCCAGCGGGCGTGGGCCGCCGGCGTCGACCAGGCAGGGCACCTCCACCACGGCGTCCTCGTCCAGCCCCGGCACCGCGGAGCGGTTGCGCACGTTCAGGATCAGCGTGGCGCGCTCGTCGCGCGCGATGGCGCGCATCAGCGCCAGCGCCACCCGGTCGTAGCCGCCGCCCTCCAGGTCGCAGGAGTCGCGCTCCCAGCCGCCGCTGGCCTCCCGGCTCGCCGCCAGATAGGTCACCTCGCGCTCCAGCCGGGTGCGCTCCCACAGCGCCAGCGCCTCCCGCGGACGGTCGGCCGCCTCGGCGTAGAAGCCGGCCTGCTGCTCGCGGAGGAACTCCCCGCGGGTGGCGGCCGCTTCGCGGATCGAGGCCACCGCCTCCCGGTTGAAGTAGTAGTAGTGCAGATACTCGTTGGGCAGCGCGCCCAGGGTCCGCGTCCAGTCGGCGCCGAACAGCCGGCCCTCCTCGAAGGACTCCAGCGCGAACGGGTCGGCGAGCAGCTCCGGCAGCCGGTCCCGGCCGTCGACCAGCATCCGGCGCAGCCAGCCGAGGTGGTTGAGGCCGACGTAGTCGAAGCTCACCCGGTCCGGGTCCGCCCCCAGGGCGCGGGCCGCGCGCCGGCACAGCCCCACCGGGGAGTCGCAGATGCCGATCACCCGGTCGCCGAGCACCCGTTGCATGGCCTCGGTGACCATGCCCGCGGGGTTGGTGAAGTTGATGACCCAGGCGTCCGGGGCGAGCGCGGCCACCCGCTCGGCGATCCGCACCGCCTCCGGCAGCGTCCGCAGTCCGTAGAGCACGCCGCCGGCGCCGACCGTCTCCTGGCCCAGCACCCCCTCGGCGAGCGGGATCCGCTCGTCGCGGGTCCGCCCCTCCAGGCCGCCGACGCGGATGGCGGAGAAGACGAAGTCGGCGCCGCGCAGCGCCTCGTCGAGGTCGGTGGTGGCGCGCACCGAGGGCGCGGCGGACCCGCCCGCCGGGTGGTCGGCCGTCTGCCGGGCGAGGACCGCGCCGATGGCGTCCAGTCGCCGTGGGTCGGTGTCGTACAGCACCAGTTCGGTGCGGTGGCCGCCCTCGCTCGCGTCCCCCAGCAGGGCCCGGTGCACCAGCGGCACCCGGAACCCGCCCCCGCCCAGCACGGTCAGCCTCATCCGGCCACTCCCTCCACATCGACCTCACGGACCGCGGCGAGCCTGGCCGGATCCGCTCTCTTGACTGCCTCTTGCCGTCTCCTGCTGCCGATCAGTGTGCCAAGGAAGCGGCGGACTGCCCCTTGCCCCGCGCCACGAGGGAGGTGCAGGGTGACCCGCACCCGCGGCGACGGCGAAGGGCGGGCCGGGGGAGACCCGTGGAGAGGGGAGACGGATGGGGCGGCGCAGACGGGAGCGGAGCAGGGCCCTGCCGGCCGCGTTAGCCGCCGGCGTGCTGGTGCTGGCGGCGGCCTGTGTGCCGGGCACCGACGGCTCGGCGGCGGACCGGCCGGGTACCGGCGTCGGCACCGCCGTGCCCGACCCGGCCAAGGCCGGCAAGGTCACGCTGACGGTCTGGGACCAGGAGGTCCAGGGCGGTCAGAACGACGAACTGGAGCAGTTGAACCGGGAGTTCCAGAGGAAGTACCCGAAGGTGACCGTCAAGCGGGTGGCGCGCGGATTCACCGATCTGAAGGCCACCCTGAAGCTCGCCCTCTCCGGCAACAACCCGCCCGACGTCGTCCAGGCCAACCAGGGCTACCCGGACATGGTGGCCTTCGTGCGGGCCGGGCTGCTGGCCCCGCTGGACGACTACGCGGGGATCTACGAGTGGAACACCCGCTATCCGACCGCCCTGCTCAACCTCAACCGGGTCTCCGCGGACGGCCGCCGCTTCGGCACCGGCCGCCTCTACGGCATCTCCCAGACCGGCGAGTACATCGGCCTCTACTACAACAAGGACGTGCTGACGAAGGCCGGGCTGCGGCCGCCGACCACCTGGGAGGAGTTCACCGACGGGCTGGCGCGGCTCAAGGCGGCCGGCGAACTGCCCGTCCAGTTCGGCAACCTCGACAAGTACCCGGCGATCCACACCTTCGGCGTGCTCCACGGCCGGCTCGGCGCGGACCGCGCCCGGGCCACCGTGTTCGGCCGTGGCGACGGCTTCGACACCGCCGCCACCCGGGAGGCGGCCGCCACCCTCGCCCACTGGGTCGACCGCGGCTATCTGCCGGCGGGCGCCAACGGTCTGGGGTACGACGACGCGGCCAAGAAGTTCGCCGCCGGCTCCGGCGGCTATCTGATCACCGGCACCTGGCAGCTGGCCGAGCTGAAGCGGGCCATGGGCGACCGGCTGGGCTTCATGCCGCCGCCCCCGACCACCGTCGGCGGCGCCTCGGTCACCACCGGCGGTCAGGGCCTGGCCTGGTCCATCGCCGCACGCTCCCGCCACCGCGAGGTGGCCGCCGCCTATCTGGACTTCCTCACCAGCCCGCACGCCGCCGACGTGATGACCCGGCACGGCGTGCTGCCCGTGGTGCCCGGGCCCGCGGCGCGCCGGGCCGGGCCGGGCACGGTCGACGGCCAGCTGGTCGCCGGCTGGGAACGGCTGAGCGCGGCCGACGGACTCGTCCCGTACCTCGACTACGCCACTCCGACCTTCTACGACACGCTCTCGGAGTCCCTCCAGGGCGTCCTCGCGGGGAACCTCTCCCCGCGCCGGTTCGCCGCCACCCTGCAACGCGACTACGGCGCCTTCCTCAGGGAGCGGCGGACCCGGGCGGCGGGCCGGTGAGCCGCCCACCCCGCCGGCGGGCCGGCCGGGGGCGGGCGCCCGGCGAGCCGCGCGCCGTCGGCTACCTCTACGTCCTCCCGGCCCTCGCCCTCTACGCGGCCTTCCTGCTCTACCCCTTCGGCCAGGCGGTCTGGCTCTCCTTCCTGCACTGGGACGGGCTGACCCGCGCCACCCCGGCCGGCCTCGACAACTACCGCGCTCTGTTCACCGACCCCGAACTGCGCGCGCCCTTCGCCCACGCGCTGCTGCTCCTGCTCTTCTCCTCGGCGCTGCCGGTGTTCCTCGGGCTGCTGCTGGCCGCCGCGCTGTCCCGGAACCGGGTGCGCGGCACCACCTTCTTCCGCACCGTGCTGTTCCTGCCCCAGGTGTTGGCGCTGACCGTGGTCGGCGTCGCCTGGCGCTCCATCCTCGCCCCCGACGGCCTGCTCAACGACACGCTGCGGGTGCTCGGCCTGGGGCGGCTGGCCCGGCCCTGGCTGGGCGACTACGACTGGGCGCTGCCCGCCGTCGGCATCGTCGGCACCTGGGTCGGCACCGGGCTGTGCCTGGTGCTCTTCCTCGCCGGGGCGCAGCGCATCCCGCGCGAGCTATACGAGGCGGCGCGGCTGGACGGCGCCGGGCCGCTGCGCGAGTTCCGCGCCGTGACCCTGCCCGGGCTGCGGCCGCAGCTGGCGGTCGCGCTCACCCTGACCATCGCGGCGGGGCTGCGCAACTTCGACCTCATCTACATCACCACCGGCGGCGGGCCGGGCGACGCCACCTCCGTGCCGGCCTACGAGGTCTACCACCGGGCCTTCGAGACCAACCAGGTGGGCTCCGCCGCCGCGGTCGGGGTGGCCCTCACCGTCCTGATCTTCGCGCTGACCGCCACCGTCGCCCGGCTGGCCGAGGGGCGGCACCCATGAGCCCCCGAGAGCGCGGCCGCGCCGCCCCGACCGCCGCCCACGGCGGCGGGGTGACCTCCCGGTTCGAGCGCGGCGTCACCTACGCCGTGCTGGGCGTCTTCACCGCCCTCGCGCTCACCCCGGTCGTCGGCGTCCTCACCACCGCCCTGGGCCCGCCCGACTCCCTCGACACCGGCTTCTCGCTGCCGACGGACGGGCCGCACTGGGAGAACTTCGCCGACGCCTGGAGCCGCGGCCGCTTCGGCACCTACCTGGGGAACTCCGCCCTGGTGGCGGTGGCGGTGGTGCTGCTCAGCACCGCGCTGGCGGTGCCCGCCGGCTACGCCTTCGGAGTGCTGCGCTTCCCCGGCTCCACGGCGCTGTTCTACCTCTTCGTGATCGGGCTGACCCTGCCGCAGGAGGCACTGGTCGTCCCCCTCTACTTCGATCTGCGGCACCTCGGGCTGACCGACGGCTACGCGGCGCTGATCCTGCCGCAGACCGCCCAGTCGCTGGCCTTCGGCGTCTTCTGGATGCGCGGCTACTTCCGAAGCGGCGCCCTCCCGGTGATCGAGGCGGCGCGGGTGGACGGCGCGGGGAGCTGGACCACGCTGTGGCGGATCCTGGTCCCGATGTCCCGCCCGGCCGTCTCCACCCTGGTGGTGCTCACCTTCATGTGGACCTGGAACGAGTTCCTGATGGCCCTGGTGATGGTGAGCGACGAGGCGCACCGCACGGTCCCGCTCGGCCTCGCCTTCTTCCGGGGGCAGCACGCCTCGGACGCCGCCCCGCTGGCCGCCGCCGCGGTGCTGATCGCCCTGCCGGTGGTGGTGGTCTACGTGCTGCTCCAGCGCCGCCTCATCGCCGGGGTGCTGGGCGGGGCCGTCAAGGAGTGACCGCACGGTCGGGGTGGGCCACCGCCGTGTCGAAAAAACCGACGAATGGTGGCAGAGTGGCGCTATGGCTGAACGGCGAGCGACGTCGGCCGCCGAGTCGGTGCCGGACGACTGGCCCGCCCGCCCGGAACTGAGCCTGGCCCTCAACCGCATGGGCTGCTTCGACTGGGACCTCGACAGCGGCCTGATGTATGTGGACCCGCCCGCGCTCGGGGTGCTCGGCATGACCGCGGACCAGTACGACGGGCATCCGTCCTCCCTCGGCCGTACCCTGCCCACCACCGAGACCGCCCGGCTGGACGCCGTGGTCTCCCAGGCCCTCAAGGACGGCAGCGAGCGCTACAGCACCTACATCCGGGTCCGACACGAGGACGGCGAGCAGAGCTGGGTGCACACCCAGGCCACCATCCAGCGGGACGGGACGGGGCGGCCGTACCGGATCATCGGGATCTTCCGCGACGCCCCCGGCGAGCCCGGCGGCGAGTCCGGGCGCCCGGACCTGGCCGAGGAGCGCATCCGGGTGACCAGCGTCGTGGAGCGGGTCACCGCCATCCTCGCGCACGCCAGGACCGTGCCCGACGTCATCGACGTGCTCAACGACGCCCGTGCCCTCGGCCACCTGGGCCTCGCCAGCGTGATCCTCGGCCTGGTCGAGGGCGGCCGCATCCACATCGTCGCCGAGGGGCAGCTGGGACAGCCCATCCCGGAGTTCGACTGGACCGGGATCGACGACCCGTTCCCGATGAGCGAGGTGGTGCGGACCCTCAAGCCCCGGTTCATCGAGACCCGCCAGGACTTCGCCACCAGCTACCCCGTCCTGTGGCCGCACCTGGATCCGCTGGGCGTCTCCCGCGCCGCCTATCTGCCGCTGATCGCCCAGGGCCGCCCGATCGCCACCCTGGGCCTGCTCTACAAGGACAAGGAGGGCTTCGGCGCCGAGGAGCGCAACCTCATCGTCACCCTCGGCACCAGCATCGCCCAGGGCCTGCAACGCGCCATGCTCTTCGAACAGGAGCACGACCTGGCCGAGGGGCTCCAGCAGGCCATGCTGCCACGCCGCATCCCGGCCATCCCCGGCACCCATATCGCCGTCCGCTACCGCTCCGCCCGCATCGGACGCGACATCGGCGGCGACTGGTACGACGTCATCCCCCTGCCCGGCGGCCGGGTCGGGGTCGCCGTCGGGGACGTCCAGGGCCACGACACCCACGCCTCCGCCGTCATGGGCCAGCTCCGCATCGTGCTGCGGGCCTACGCCGCCGAGGGACACAGCCCCTCCACCGTCATGGCCCGGGCTTCGATCTTCCTCCACGAGCTGGACACCGACCGCTTCGCCACCTGCGCCTACGGCGAGGTCGACCCGCCCACCGGGATGGTGCACCTGGTGCGCGCCGGCCATATCGACCCGCTGCTGCGCCACACCGACGGCACCTGCCGCCGGCTGCCGCTGGCCGGTGGGCTGCCGCTGGGCCTGTCCGCCGAGTTCCGCCGTCTGGAGTACCCCGTCACCACCGTGGAGCTGGACCCCGGCGAGACCCTGCTGATGTGCACCGACGGGCTGGTCGAGGTGCCCGGAGCGGACCTGGACGACGGCATCCAGCAGCTCACCCAGATCGTCCGCGACGGCCCCTACGACATCCAGCAGCTCGCAGAGAAGCTCTGCGCCGTCGTGGAGGACCGCGGCGGCGAGGACGACATGGCGCTGCTGCTGCTGCGCCGCCGCGGTACCGATGTGCCGCAGTCCAGCGGCAAGCTCCAGCAGCACGTCGCCCAGGGCGACCCGGACGCGCTCTCCTCGGCCCGGCACATGATCCGCGCGGCGCTCCGAGCCTGGGGCGCCGGCGAGCGCTCGGACGACATCGAGCTGGTCGCCGACGAGTTGATGACCAACGCGCTGCTCCACACGGACGGCCCCGGGGTCGTGACGGTCCGGATGCTCACCGGCTACGAACGCCGGCTCCGGGTCGAGGTCGAGGACACCTCCAGCGCCCTGCCCCGCCGCCGTGAGGCCGGGGAGTCCGGGGTGTCCGGGCGCGGGCTGCTCCTGGTGGACCGGCTGGCCGACGTGTGGGGCGTGGAGTCGCGCGGCGGCGGGAAGGTGGTGTGGTGCGAGTTCGTCTGCCCGCCGCGCGCCGCCGGCCAGACGTCGCGTCCCTAGCCCGGGCGCGCCCCGGGCGGCGTGGACCGGCCCTGGACGCACGGACATTCCGCTGAGCGTTTCGACGATGGTCGGGCACGGCCGGCGGCGGTTGACTCGTCGCCATGACCGACAAGCCGATCGTTGTTCTCGGCGGCACCGGCAAGACCGGCCGCCGCGTGGCCTCCCAGCTCCAGGAGCGGGGCCACCTGATCCGTGTCGCCTCGCGCTCCAGCGCGCACCGCTTCGACTGGTACGACCGGTCCACCTGGGCCGCCGTGCTCGACGGCGCGGCCGCGGTCTACGTGGTGGACTCCGAGAGCCCCGACGCGGCCGAGCAGCTGCGTGACTTCGGGGCGCTCGCCGCCGAACGGGGCGTGGAGCGCCTGGTCTACCTCTCCGTGCGCGGCGGAGAGCAGGCCGGCGACCAGGACCTGCTGTCCAAGGAGGCCATCGTGAAGGAGGCCGGACCGACCTGGACCATCCTGCGACCCAGCTGGTTCGCGCAGAACTTCGGCGAGCTGTTCATCCTGGCCGACGGGGTGGCCGCGGGAGAGCTGCGCCTGCCGACCGGCGACGGTCGGGAACCGTTCGTCGACGCCGAGGAGATCGCGGCGGTGGCGGTCGCGGCCCTCACCGAGGACGGCCACGGCGGGCAGACGTACGAGCTGTCCGGGCCGCGGTCGCTCTCCTTCGGCGAGGCGGTCGCGGAGATCGCCGAGGCCACCGGCCGGGAGATCCGTTATGTGCCGCTCACCGAGGAGGAGTACGCGGCCGAGCTCACCGCCCAGGGCCTCCCGCCGGAGGTGGTCACGCTGCTGAACGAGCTGTTCCGACGGGTCCGGGAGAACCGTGACGACCATCTGTCCGACGGCGTCCAGCGCGTTCTCGGTCGCGAACCCGCCGACTTCGCCACGTACGTCCAGCGCACCCGCTTCTTCTGAGGGCACGGTTCGCCTATGGGCACCATGGCCGAGCCCGCCTCACGGCTGCGGACGCACTCCGTCCCGTACGGACCGGCGAGTGAGCCGAAGGGCGCGCGGCTGCCGAAAGGGAGAGCGCGCGGAGCCTGTGAGGAACGAGCAGGCGAGCACGGTCGACCGTCGGCAGTCGCACAGAGCGCCCGGAGGCGAACCGAGCCCTGAAAAAAGGGGCTGGCGGCACGGTAGCAGGGATTCCGTGCCGCCATCGTTGTTTGCTCATTCGGTGACCAACCCTCACCGGCACCGCCGCACCCGGCGCTAGCGTCCCTTCGCATCCCATCCGGCAGCGAAGAGGAGGACAGCCCCGTGCTATCCGGCGTGCGGCGTTTCGTCTCCGGCAGATCGACCGCGTCCCGCTACGCGCTCGCCACCACCCTGGTGGTGGGTGCGTTGGCGGCGACGCTCGTGGCCCTGCTGATCCCCGTGCAGTCCTTCGGCGGCGGCGGAGGCACCGGCGCCGCCACCGCGCCCGCCGGGCAGGCGAGCGAGGACGACGGGCGGGGGGTCATGAGCACCCAGTACGGGCCGCTCACCCCCCTGGACCGGGAGTTCGTCCGCAAGGTGCGACTGGCGGGGCTGTGGGAGCTGCCCGCGGGACGCCAGGCGCAGCAACGCGGCAGCACCAGGGCGGTCAAGGTCGCCGGGGAACACCTCGTCGAGGGCCACACCGAACTCGACCGGATGGTGATCCAGGTCGGCGGCGCCGTCGGCGTCGACCTGGCCAACCAGCCCAGCGAGCAGCAGCAGGAGTGGCTCCGACAGCTGGAGGAGGCCAGCGGCCGGGAGTACGAGCGGCTCTTCGCCAACCTACTGCGCCGGGCGCACGGCAAGGTCTTCAACCTCGTGGCGCAGGTGCGTGCCAACACGCGCAACTCCATGGTCCGATCCCTGGCCACCCGCGCCAACACGATCGTCCTCGACCACATCACGGTGCTCGAAGAGACCGGGCTTGTCGACTTCGACGCGCTGAACGACACCCGATGACGAAGCGAAGTGAGCTGATGAGAGAACAGAGCCATAAACGCGCGCGGTTCGCCCGCCCCTATGTGGTGCTGGCCTCGGTGCTGGCGCTGGGCGCCGGCGGCGTCGCCGTCATCGCGGCGAACGCCTCGGCCGGAAACTCCTCGCCACCGGAGGCAGGGCGCGACACCGGGGGCGCGAACACCCGACAGCGCGCCCAGACCATCGACTGCCCCGACGTGGGGGACCGGCTGCGGGACGTCCCCGCCGCCTCCCGCCGGACGGTCGACCGCAATCTCGCCCAGCTCGATGTGCAGGTCGCCGACGCCTACCGGCGACTGACCTCCGGGCGGGCCGCCGGCGGCACCGTGCTCACCGAGCTGAAGGACAAGCGCGGCGCCACCATCGGCCGGATCGTCAACGCGCTGCGCGCCGCCTCCGTGGACACCTCCGGGTTGACGAGGATGAGCGGCTGCCAGGTGAAGTGGGACACGGTGCGCACCACCGGTCAGACGGGCGGCCAAGGGCCGGGCCAGGGCGCTCCGGGCCAGGACCAGGGGCAGGGCGCTCCCGACCAGGGCCAGGGCCAACAGGGCCAGGGCTCCTCGCGCGACGACTTCGTCGACATCAGGAACGTCCGGCCCAACGTGAACGAGCCCGGATTCCGGCGCGACGGCTCCACCGGCACGTTCACCTCGGAGTGCGGCCGCAACGAGAACGGCAGGTTCAACTCCGACAACGTCATCGTCGCCCCCGGGGTGAGCAACGGAGCCCACCACATGCACGACTACGTGGGCAACGACTCCACCGACGGCTTCTCCACCAACGAGAGCCTGGCCGCGGCCGGCACCACCTGCGGCAACGGCGACCAGTCCACCTACTACTGGCCGGTGCTACGGGTGCGCGACGGTCGCCAGGAGCGGGACGTCAACGCGCCCGGCGGCGGCATCGAGGGCAACGTCGGCACCATCCTCACCCCCTCCGAGGTGTCCATCGAGTTCCGCGGCAGCCCGGTCAGCCGGGTCACGCCGATGCCGCGCTTCCTGCGCATCATCACCGGCGACGCCAAGTCGTTCACCAACGGCACCGCGAACGCCAACGCGTCCTGGACCTGCACCGGCTTCGAGAACCGCGAGCTGACGGACAAGTACCCGATCTGCCCCGGCGGCAGCAAGGTGGTGCGCACCTTCCGCTTCCAGAGCTGTTGGGACGGCCGGAACATCGACAGCGCCAACCATCGCACCCATGTCGCCTTCGCCGACGACAACGGCGTCTGCCCCCAGGGCTTCCGGGCGATCCCGCAGCTGGTGCAGCGGATCACCTATGACGTCCCGGGCGGCGCCGTCTTCGCCGTCGACAGCTTTCCCGAACAGTTGCACAAGCCCGTGACCGACCACGGCGACTTCATCAACGTGATGTCGAACCGCCTGATGGCGCGCGCGGCGGGGTGCATCAACAGCGGCCGCGACTGCGGCTGATCCAAGGGAGAGCCGGCTACGGAAACGGCGGACCACCCACACGGAAACAGAGAGGAGGTCACACAAGCGGCGGCCCCGGCGCGATGCCGGGGCCGCCGCGTCACCGTCCGCCCTACAAGCCGTTGACCCGGGCCTCACGTGCGACACCCAGGCTAAGCCGGCCACCCGCCATGCCTCCCACGGTGCCGGCCACGCTCCCCGTCACGCCGCGCGCCTTGCGCGCCATACGGGAGCGATGCCGACGCACCTGCGCCATCAGCCGCCGGCTGCGCAGGGCCAGCTCCAGCTCGAACCGGGTCCTGGGGTCGCGCAGCCCCGGACCGAAGAGCTTCTCGATCTGCCGCAGCCGATAGCGCACGGTCTGCGGATGCACGTGGAGCGCCTTGGCCGCCTCTGGCGCGCCGCCGCCCTCCAGCCAGGCGAGCAGGGTCTCCTCCAGCCGTTCGCTCTGGCGGGGGGTCAGCCCCGCCAGCGGCTGGAGCCAGCGCGTGGCCAGCGCCCTGGCCAGGGACTCGTCCTGCAACAGCAACAGGGTCGACAGGTGGTCGTCGACGAAGACCACACGGGCCTCGGGGCCGCCGCTCTGCGGGGTCAGGCTCAGCAGCCGCCGCGCCCAGCGCAGCGAGGCGCCGGCGTCGTAGAGCGGGACGGTGTGCCCGACGGCCGCGGTGCGGCCGCGCAGCGCGGACTCCAGGGTGAGCCGTGCCTCCGCATCGGGGTCGGGGACGAGCAGGCAGGGCCGGTTCTCCACCATCCCGACAAGGTTGTCACCCAGCGCGGCGGTGAGCCGCGGCAGCTCGCCGGGTGCGGCGAGGGCGACGGCGAGGACCGTGTCGGGCAGCGGCCACCGGGCGGCGTGCGCCAGTTGCGGCAGCGACCGCTCGCCGGCGGAGGCGGGATCCCGGGTCAGCGCCTCGAACAGGTCCTGGCGCGCCCGGTCGGCCGGATCGGCGACCGACGGGGCGGCACGGAGGGGGGTCACCGGGGTCACGGTAGTGACCGCGGCGACGGGCGCCAGGGGCACCGGCCGCACATGACCGCGCGGGTTTACGCGCGTCGACGTATGGTCAGAAACGGTCATGGGCCGGTCATCGGGCGCCTCGCGCAGCCCGAGAGCCAGCAACAGGGCCTGTTCGACGATCCGTTGGGCCTCTTCAGGGGACGTTTCCGCCAGAAAAGCGGGAAAGCCTGGCTTTGCACTCCGAAGTGCGTCTGTGACCGATTCCGCGAAAGATGGGATTTCACTGCGGAGAACGCAGTGCCACTCGCTTTTCGGGCGCGACCACATTCGGTTGAGTAGTTCGCACATTTTTACCTCGATCTGGCCGGGGCTAGAGACGCCCGGTGAAACAGGAGTTGAGGGTCCTCCTCCTGCGCCCTGATGGGCGCTCCTCAGCGCGGTCGGTGCGGGCTGCGGGATCTCCCCGCGGCCGACATCGGGTGGGGGGCAACCGAAGGTCGCGAACCGCAGAATGCGTGCATGGGGACACCTTCCACTCTCGGGGGGTGGTCGGGATCGGCGTCCGGACCGCCCGGATGGGCATCTTCCGCAGCCGCGTGGCGCGACGACTGCGTGCGCCGAAGAATTTGTCACACCGCGATAAAGCTTGTGAAGCTTCTGGGTAGACCCGAGATACTTCAGCACTCCGGCCGGTGCCGCTGGGCAACTCGGCCGGCCACCCCCCGACCTGGGCGTCGAGGTCCTTGTGAAGTGCTCGGCGCCGCGCGCTCGGAAGGCTTCGATGACCTTTTCCCCGACGCAGTCGCAAGTGCAAACAACAACAGAGGCATACGCACCGCCCCGCCCCCGCCGCAGGGGACGTCACGCCGGGCCGCCGCCTCGGCCCGGTGGCGGGCGACGCGCCGCCGGCCGCACCACCACGGCCCGCCGCCCCGCCCCTCCGCCGCTGGTCGGCCGCTCCGGCCCCCGCCCCGCCATGGTCGGCCTCTTCGCCGCGGCCGTGCTGCTCTCCCTGGCGGTGGCGGGTAACGCCGGCGCCTTCACCCGCTTCATGGACTTCCTCGACTTCGGCGCGGGCGTGCTGGCGCTCGTGTCGCTCAGCTCCACCGTGCTGTGGGGCCTGGTGGCCACCGATCGGCTGCTGCTCCAGTCCTCGCACCGGCTCGTCGCCCAGGCCGTCCACCGCGGCCTCGGCGTCTCCGGGCTGGGCTTCCTGGGCCTGCACATCTGGGTCAAGGTGGCCCGGGGGCAGGCCAGCGGCTCCTCCGCCGTCCTGCCGTTCACCGACAGCTCCCAGCCGGTCCTCATCGGTCTGGGCACGCTGGCCGGCTATCTGTTCGTGACGGTCGCGGTGACCGGGGCGCTGCGCAGCGCCTTCGCGCCCAAGGGGCGCTCCCAGTGGTGGCGGGCCGTGCACATGAGCGCCTACGTGGCCTGGGGCTCCGCTCTGGTGCACGGCCTCAAGTCGGGCCGCCTGGCGGCCGGTTGGGTGACCTTCGCCTACGCCCTGTGCCTGGTGGGGGTCGCCGCGCTGCTCGTCCATCGGCTGCGCGCCCGGACCGGAAGCGGTGGATCGGCGGCGCGGGCGAACGCCGCCGACCCCCGCCCCGGTGGCCGGCGCCGGTTCCGGCGGTGACCGGACCCTGGCCGACGCTCGCCTGTGTGGGCCCGCCACGGCTGCTGGCGGGCCTGGACGAGGTGGCGCGGCTGGACCGGGTGGGGCACCTGACGGTGCACGGCGCGCTGCCCGAGCTGCGCGCGGACGAACTGGTGGAACTGGCGGAGAACATCGACCTGCGCGGTCGGGGTGGCGCGGGCTTCCCGTTCGCCCGCAAGCTGCGGGCGGTGACCGCCTCGGCGCGCCGCCGCGACGGCCGGACGGCGGTGGTCGTCAACGGCAGCGAGGGGGAGCCCAGCTGTCTGAAGGACACCGCGCTCTGGCTGCACGCCCCCCACCTGGCGCTGGACGGCGCGCAGTTGGCGGCCGAGGCGCTGGGCGCCGAGGAGGTGGCGGTCGGGGTGACCCGGCCGGACGTGGAGCGCTCGATACGGGAGGCCATCGCCCAGCGCGCCCCCTCCGGGGGCTGCCCCATACGGGTGACCCTGCTGCCCGAACGCTTCGTCACCGGCGAGGGGACCGCGCTCACCAGCGGGCTCAACCGGGGCCCGGCGCTGCCCTCGGGGCGCAAGGTGCGCTCCAGCGACAGCGGCCTGTCCAGCCTCCCCACCCTGCTGTCCAACACCGAGACCTTCGCCCAACTGGCCGTCGCCGCCCGGCTGGGGGCGCTGCCGTACCGCGAGGCCGGGCTGCCCACCGAGCCCGGCACCGTGCTGCTCACCGTCGCCGGCCGGCAGGTGGTGGAGACCCCCACCGGGGTGCCGCTGACCTATGTCCTCCAGCTCTCCGGCACCGACGCCGGACAGGGCGTCCTGGTCGGCGGCTACCACGGTCGATGGCTGGGCCCGGAAGCCGCCCGCGCGGCGACGATCTCCCGCGCCTCGCTGGCCGCGTACGACGCGGTGCTGGGCGCGGGGGCGGTGCTGCCGCTGCCGCACGACACCTGCCCGGCCGGGGAGACGCTCCAGGTGGCGCGCTGGATGGCGGCCGAGTCGGCCGGGCAGTGCGGACCGTGCGTGCTGGGGTTGCCCGCGATGGCCGACGCGCTGGCCCGAGTGGTGTACGGAGGCGGGCGGAACGCCTTCGAGGCCCTGCACGGCCGGGTCAGGGCGGTCCGCGGCCGCGGCGCCTGCAGCCACCCCGACGGCACCTCCTCCTTCGTGGCCTCCGCGCTCGCGGCCTTCCCGGAGGAGTTCGAGGAGCACGCCTTCGGCTCCGGCTGCGGACGCGAGGTGCTGGGCGCCCTGCCGCTGCCCGCCGAGGAGGGCGGACCCGAGCCGGCGGCGGCGTCCGCGCCGGGGCGTGGCGGGGGAGAGGAACGGCTGATGGTGGACTGGACGCTGTGCCAGGGGCACGGGCTGTGCGCCGACATCATCCCCGGCGTCATCCAGCTCGACGCCGACGGCTACCCGGCGCAGGCCAGCATGCCGCTGCCGCGCCGACAGCGCCCCCGGGCCCTCCGCGCGGTGCGCCGCTGCCCGGCTCTCGCGCTGCGCATCCAGGAATGAACTGTTACCCGCCTGTTGCGCTTTTGACGCGATGTGACAAATTCCCCGGCCTTTGAACATCCGCGGCCTCGCCGCCCGTATCAAGGGGCACAACGGCGCGGCAGAGCCGGACCGAGAGAACCCGAACGCACCACCAGAACCGCATCGAAGGCGAAGGGAAACACACATGAGGAACATGAGGAACAAGCGGCACGCGGCATTCGCCGGAGCGGCGGCCACCCTCATCATGCTCACGGCCGGTGCCTGCGGCGGAGAGGACACCAAGTCCCAGGAGAGCAACAACAAGGTCCAGCCGGTCGGTGACACCAAGGACATCGGCAAGGACGGTTATGGAAAGGGGAAGGATTACGGATCCGACGGTTACGGGTCCGACGGCTACGGCGGCGACGCGGGCTCCGCGACCGACGGCGAGGGGGCGGACGCCAAGCCGGCCAAGCAGCTCTCCGTGCGGGAGGACGCCAAGCTGGGCGAGATCGTGACCGACAGCCGGGGCTTCACCCTCTACCGGTTCGACAAGGACACGCCCAAGCCTCCGAAGTCCAACTGCGACGGCGACTGCGCCACGGCGTGGCCGGTCGTCCCCGCCGACGACGCCTCGGCCGCGGCGGGCATGGACTCCTCGCTGCTCGGCTCGGTGGTCCGCTCCGACGGCAGCAAGCAGCTCACCCTGGGCGGCTGGCCGGTCTACCGCTTCGCCAAGGACACCAAGGCCGGCGACACCAAGGGCCATGGTGTGGGCGGCACCTGGAACGCCCTCGCCCCCGACGGCAAGAAGGCAGGTCAGGCGGGCGGCGGCGAGCAGGGCGAGGGCTGGGAGCAGGGTGCCGGTGCCGCCGACACCGAGCTGACCACCACCGAGGACCCCAAGCTCGGCACGATCATCGTCGACGGCAAGCGGATGACGCTCTACCGCTTCAACAAGGACAGCGCCTGGCCGATGAAGTTCGCCTGCAACGACGCCTGCCTGGACACCTGGAAGCCCGCCCCGCCGGTCGACAAGACCAAGGTCGAGGGCGTGGCCGACAAGCTGGTGACCACCGTCACCCGGCCCGACGGGACCAAGCAGCTCGCCATCGACTGCTGGCCGGTCTACACCTTCACCGGCGACGCCAAGCCCGGCGACACCAACGGCCAGGGCAAGCAGGGACTCTGGTTCGCCGTCACCAAGGACGGCAAGAAGGCGGGCGTCGCGGCCGGGGAGTGACGATGACCCCGCCTCCGCGGCACCCCGTCCTCGCCGTCACCGCCCTGGGTTGCGCATTCCTCCTGAGCGGCTGCGGCGGAACGGGAAACGCCGCCGAATCCGACCGGGAATCCCCGGCCCGGCCACAGTCCCTACGGAATATCGCCGACGCCATCGGCTGCACGGCCCAGATCAATGTCAAAGCCGAGGAACTCACCCAGGGCGGCTGCACCACCGAGCGCGGCACCTATAGCATGGTGACCTTCGCCGCGGATTCCGGACAGCGCGCCTGGCTCACCGAATCCGAGGCGTACGGCGGGAAATACCTCATCGGAAAGCGATGGGTCGTCGTCGCGCAATCCCTGGAATCCCTGGACGAGTTGCGCGGGAAGATCGGCGGCACCATCGAGGCGGCGGCCGGCCACAACGGCATGGCCTCGCACTGAACGCGCGCCCCACGCGCACCCGGCGGCGGCCCCGGGGTCCACCCGACCCCGAGGCCGCCGCCGCGCGCACCCGTTCCCTCCCCCTCCCCCCGGGCACGACCGTGTCTTGGCAGCGGCGCACCGCCCCCGCTACGGTGACCGTCAGCTCCACTGACGAATGTGACGGAAGGACAGTCGACCTCCGAACGGTGGGATCGGGCAGTGGCCAAGTGGCGAACGCTGGTCGCGGTGTCCCTCGCGACCTTCATGCTCCTGTTGGACGTCACGGTGGTGAACGTGGCGCTCCCACAGATCCAGCGGGACCTGGACGCCGACTTCGACGCCCTGCGATGGGTGATCGACGGCTATGCGCTGGCCCTCGCCGCCACCACACTGACCTTCGGTTCCCTCGGCGACCGGATCGGCCACCGGCGCACCTTCCGCTGGGGCCTGGTCGTCTTCTCACTCTCCTCGCTGGCCGCCGGGCTGGCCACCACCCCGCTCGCCCTCAACCTGTGCCGGGGCGTCCAGGGCATCGGCGGCTCCGCGCTGCTCGCCCCCTCGCTCGCCCTGCTCGGCGCCGCCTACCGGGAGCGCGACCGGGTGGTGGCGCTCGGCGTCTGGGGTGCCATCAACGGCGGCTCCCTGGCGATCGGCCCGCTGGTCGGCGGCGCTCTGGTCGAGTCCCTCGACTGGCGCGCCATCTTCTGGATCAACATCCCCGTCGGTGCCCTGGCCTGGCTGATGGTGCTGCGCGGCACCCCGGAGAGCCGCCGCGACCGGGTGCCCGGCCGCCTCGACCTGCCCGGGCTGCTGGCCCTGTCCGGCGGGCTGACGGCGCTGGTCCTCGCGCTCTTCGAAGGCAACGCGCGCGGCTGGACGAGCCCGCTCATCCTGGGACTCTTCGTCGCCGCCGCCGCACTGCTCGCCCTGTTCACCACGGTCGAGCGGCGCGCCGCGGACCCGCTGCTGGACCTCGGCCTGTTCCGCACGCCCAGCATCACCGGGGCCTCGCTGGCCGTGCTGGCGCTGGCCACCTCGGTCTTCGCCATGCTCACCTTCTTCGTCCTCTACCTCCAGAACGTCCTGGGACACGACGCGCTGGAGACCGGGCTGCGGCTCATGCCCATCACCACCGGCGCCTTCCTGGCCGCCGGGCCCGGCCTGGCGCTGGCCCAGCGGCTGCCGATACGGGCCGTCCTCAGCGGCGCCCTGGGATGCGCGGCCGCCGGGCTGCTGTTGATGTCCGCCAGTGTGGGGCCGGGCGACGACTGGACCGCGATGCTGGCCGGCGGGGTGCTCATCGGGCTGGGCATCGGCGCGTTCAACCCGGTCGTCGCCCGGGTGGCGCTGGGCACCGTGGCCCCGGCACGCGCCGGGATGGCCTCCGGACTGAGCAGCACCTGCCGGGTGCTCGGGGTGGCGCTCGGCGTCGCGCTGCTCGGCACCGTCTTCGACAGCCGGGTCCGCGACCGGTTCCAGGAGCTGGTCCCCTCCGCCGCGCCGGGGACCGCGGACGCGGTCAGCTCGGCCGGGCTCCAGGAGGTCGCCGCGCGGGCACCGGTCGGGACGCGCGAGCAGGTCGCGGCCGCCGCCGAGCAGGCGTTCGTCTCCGGACTCGACCACATCCTGCTGCTCGCCGCCGTCCTCGCCGCCGCCGGGGCGGTCGCCTCGGCCCTGCTCGTCAGGGGGAGCGACTTCCTCGCCGAGAGCGACGCCACGCCCGCTACCCTGAGTTCATGAACTCGCCTTCGCCTCTCGAAGACCTCTCAGTGGCGCCGGGCCTGCCACCGGGAGCGGTGCCGGAGGTGTTGGGCGAGTGCATCGGCTACCTCCTCGGACGCTCCCACGCCCTGATCCGCTCGCGCGCCGAACTCGCCTTCGCGGAGAAGGGGTTGAGCGTCAAGGAGTACGGGGTGCTGTGCATCCTGCACACCGAGGAGTCCTCCTCGCAGCAGGCGCTGGCGGAGCGCCTGGGAGTGGATCGCACGACCATGAGCTCCACGGTCGACGGCCTCGTACGGCGATCCCTGGTGCGCCGCACCCGCAACCCGCGCGACCGGCGCGCCTACCGGGTGTGGATGACCGCCGAGGGATATCGCACCGCCGAGGAGATCGAGGAGCGGGCGGCCGCCATCGACAAGGAGTTCACCGACCGGCTCTCGGAGGACGAGGCGCGCCGACTCAAGCAGCTGCTCGGGAAGTTGATCGCGTCCTGGGGATGACCGCCCCGACCGCCCCGACCGCCCCGACCGCCCCGACCGCCCCGACCGCCCCGACCGCGCCGGCCCAAGGCGGTCGACGGGTCAGCGGTGCGAGAGCACCAGCGCCGCGGAGGAGAGCACGCCCCAGGCGATCGCGGTGAGCCAGGCCGGCATTCTCCGGGCCGGCGGCCGCAGAGCCGCCACCGCGGCCTCCAGCGGCTTCCCCCGCACGGCGATCCAGATCGCCGCCAGCTCCCACAGCACCCAACCGGCCGCGAGCCCCAGCCCCAGCAGCCCCCAGGACGGGTCGCCGAGGGCGAGCAGCGACAGCGTGCAGGCGACTCCCCCGATCGTCACCATCGCCGCGCCCACCGCGACGGCGTTGGCCGGCCCCAACGTCAGCGCGGAGGTGCGCAGCCCGGCCTCGGCGTCCTCGGGGATGTCCTCGGCCGTGTTGACCAGGATCACGCCCTCCTGGAGCACGCTGTAGCCGGCGATGAGCGTCAGCAGCTCCCAGGGCGGCGCGGCGGCGTACACGCGAGTGACGATCAGCATCGGCAGCGTGAAGATGATGACGCACAGGGTCGGCACCTGCCACAGCCCGCGCGCCTTGAGGTGCAGCGGTCGCACCGAGTACTGGGCGGCCCACAGCAGTTCGAGCACGACCAGCGGTATCAGGTCCCAGTGTCGGGTCCACACGGCCAGCAGGGTGCCGAGCACCACCGCGGCCAGCCAGGTGAGCCGCATCTGCCAGCGCACATTGGACACGCCCAGCCGGTGGACGGCGCCGGAGAGCCGCACCTTGTACTTCGCGTCGAGGTCCCGGTCGGCGAGGCAGTTGATGATGTCGCCGAACTGGAAGAGCAGATAGGCCAGCACGAACGCGCCGGCGAACCGCCAGGAGACCACGGCGCCGAAGTCCGCGGCCATCAGCAGCGTGGGGATCATCACGATCGGGAACGCCGCCACCATGAACTCCGGCCGACGGATCGTCAGGGAGTCCCGCAAGACACCGCGCCACGGGCGGCGCGAGGCCGCCCGTGGCGTAGAGACGTGCGCACACATGATCAGCTCACATGGATCATTTCTGCTCGCACCAGGCGCTTGACGAGCTGGATCTGCGGCGGGCTGAGCCGCTCGCACAGCTCCCCGTAGCGCACCGGCCCCTCGTTCAGCAGCTCCCACAGTCCGGTGCCGCCGTCCCGCTCCAGCGCTCGGACCCCCATGCGGTCGGGGCCGTCGATGAAGTGGAAGCGCTGGCACGGCACCGGCTCGGACAGCGGGGCGGGAGCCATGTGGGAGTTGGCTATCGGGTCCTCCCAGTACTTCGCCATCGCGGCCTTGGCCTCATCCGGCAGCTCGTACGGCTGCGGCAGCTCCATGCCCTTGAAGCCCGGGATGTCCAGGCCCAGGGTCTCCCGCATGGCGACGTTCGGGGCGAGGGTGAGCACGGCGTCCGGGGCCGGGTCGGCCACCGCGCTGCCGAAGGCCCGCATGTACGGGCCGTCCCGCTCCAGGTCCTTCATCTCACCGCTGCCGTGGGTCATGATCCGCAGCAGGTCCGGCACCAGGGCCGTGTTGAGCAGCGCCTGGAAGGTCTGCTCCCGGATGTCCAGGTCCGGGCTCGACCCCTTGGAGTTCCAGTAGACGCTCTCCGGGGAGTACTTGCCGATGGCGTGGTACCACTGGTCGATGGCGAGGGCGAAGGTGTCCGCCATGCCCCGCCACTCGGTGTCGTAGTCGTGCCACAGCTCCTGCTTGACCTCTTCGGAGAGGTCCGGGTCGAAGGTGGACCGCAGCAGCAGCGCCGCCCCCATCGCCTGGGTCACCGCGAACGAGGCGCCCGAGGAGAACAGCGGGTCCACGAAGTACGAGGCGTCGCCCACGGCCAGCCAGCCCTGCTGGTAGGAGGCGAACCGCTCGCTGATCCGCGAGTAGTTGGTGGCGGTGAGCATGTGCTCCCGGACCGGCCGGGCCCGCTGCGTCATCTCCTTGAGCAGCGGCACCTGCCGGATGGTCTCCAGGAAGCGGGTCGGATCGGTGTAGTCCTTCTCCTTGTCCTCCAGCACGGCGGGGTTGGTGACGATGCCGATGGAGTGCACCGTCTTGCGCTCGCCGTCGACGAGCTGCCGGGTGGGGATGTACCAGATCCAGCCGTCGGTGAAGCTGAAACAGCCGATCGGCGACCAGGCGCGGTCGCGGAAGATGTTCCAGTCGCCGGGCAGGTTCTCGGTGAACTCGCAGTCCAGGAAGTGCGACCAGATCGCGATGTTCTTGTAGCCCGAGAGCCAGTCCCGGCGCTTGCGCTCCCCGAGCGGAGCCACGTTGTTCTGGCGGCCAGAGGCGTCGACGAAGAACCGTGCCCGGACGCTCCGGCCGTCCTTGAACGTCACGGTGCACAGGTCGTCGCCGGGCTCGGCGGGCTCGAAGGTGGCGACCTCCACCCCCTCGAAGACGTCCGCGCCGCAGTCGGCGGCGTGGTTGAGGAGGACGTGGTCGAACTCGGCCCGGTTGACATGCATGGACCAGCGGGGAACACCGTCGGAGATGACCGCGGCGTGTTCGAAGTAGGCGGCCGAGGGGTCACCGGGACCCCAGTTGTAGACCCCGCCGTACTTCTGGATCCAGCAGTCGCTCTCGAGCACCTTCTCCAGCGCGCCGCTCTCCTGGATGACCGGAACCAGCGGATGGGCGAAGGACTCACCGATGTGCTCGCGGGGGAAGATCTCCCGCTCCATGATCGCGACGCTTAACCCCGCGTCGCGGCGGAGGAAGGCGGCCAAGGTCGATCCGGCCGGACCGCCTCCCATGATGACGACGTCGTACTGGTCCTGCATGTGGCCTGTCAAGACCCGCTCCTTTCGAGCGGCCGTGCATCTGGCAGATGTCGCTGGACGTACTAGAGGATCTGGATGCGCTGCAACCACCGGGAGGAATCGCCGACGAAGGCGTTCCGGCCGTGGATCAGGGAGTGGTTCTCGGCGATGAGAATGTCGCCGCTCCGCCATCCGTGCGCATAGCAGTATTCCGGACGGTGGGTGATGTCCCGGATCTCCTCGATGAATGCCTCGTGTTCCGCCTCCGGAATTCCCTCCGGTTCCACGGAGAGCGGGTTGAGGAACTTGTCCGCGGGCAGCGGCTCGGCGTACCGAAGCACCTTCTCACCGGACTGCGGATGGATGTCGACGAGCGGTCGGGTCACCTTTCCGCCGTAGTGCGCGAGCTTGTCGGTCCGGTAGGTGATGTTGATGCCCTCCCACCGCCGCCGAAGTTCCTCGCTGGCATCCTGGTACACCAGGCGGGTATCGCAGAAGACCGTTTCCCCGCCACCCGCCTCCGGTGCCTCATGGCACTGGAACATGAAATAGTGCGGGGTGGCCTTGGCGAATGCCCCGTCCCAGTGGAACGGCACCGATCCGCGCGCGAACAGATAGTTCTTCGGGTCCTCCTGGATGTTCAGATCCAGGACCGCTCCGAAGTCCCACTGCAGAATCTCGCCCCAGGTCTCGCAATAGGCGACCCAGTCCTCCTTCTCCAGCAGCTTGAAGCCGCGGAGGACGACCACCTTGGCCTCGTCGGTCCACCGCCCGAGGGTTTCCGGGGCGATATCGCGGAAATCGGCGTCCCCGGCCGGCGATTCGAGGAGCACGCCGAAGGGGCTGAGCGGGGTGCGCTTGAGGTCGGTGACAGCGCTATCGGACGGGTTCGGCATTGATGCTGACTCCTACGGAACCGGGTGCGGGGGCGACGTAGTGGCTCGGCCGCTTGTTGCGCCAGACGAGGGTGGCCGACATCTCCTCGGCCGTCTCCTTCCGCACCAGGCGGAAGCCGCTGCCGTCGTCGAGGGCGACGGAGTGCCAGGGGGTGAACCAGTTCTCCGAGGTCTGCAGCAGCTGGAAGCCGATCTTCTCGGCGTGGCACTGCTGCGGGTGGATGGAGAGACGCAGGGAGCGCGGGAAGCGCTCGGCGACCAGACGGCTCCAGGCGTCGCTGCGCTGGATCACGGAGTAGGCGGTGCCCTTGGCCTGCTCCCGCATCCGGTTGCGGCTGAGCCCGGCGTTCTCGGGGAGCCCGGACTGGTCTTCGAAGACGAACCGGTGGATGCCGTTGAACAGGTACTTGGAGTTCTGGTCGGTGCTGACCTGACGGCGGAGCTCTTCCAGCGGCGTCGCGTACTTGAACGTCAGTTCCTCGCGCATCAGCGAGTAATCGGCCGGCGGGAAGGCGTCGTCGAGCGAGTACAGATCGATGTTCTCGCAGCCGGAGGTCTCGATCATTCGGACCAGCTCGGCGCGGTATTCATCGATGGTGTCGTCCGGAACCCTCACCAGGTCGCCGAACACATGGCCGTCGGAGGCTATTCGGACCCGGGCGCCCGGGGCGTGGAAGTGGCTGATCTGCTCGCAGAACGCCTGCAGGAATTCGACGGCGAGTCGCTCGCCGTGGTCGGGCAGATGGCCCAGGACCTTGTTGGGGTTGGGTGATTTGGCCGGGAAGGCGAGAATGACGAACTCGATCGGTAACTGCTGGCTGAGGAAGTACTCCAGCTTGTCCCGGTGAATGTCGATGCATGTCTCGCAGGGGTTCTCGGCGCACGGATCCTGCGGATTCTGCGTGCGGCGGAACCGGAAGACGTGCTTAAGGATCTGGGCGGCAAGGTCGCTCATCCAGGACTCTCCCCCGTGGATACCTTCTGGACGGGAATGAACTTTTCTTCGATTCGCACAGTGAAGCTCAGGCTAGAGGCTAACTCGTGCTGAGGGCAACGTTTTCCGTCGAGTCGATCTATCAAACTTTGATGATCATCGAAACGGAGTCATTGCTTCAGGTGCGCTCCAGCCGTACGGGAAGGCCGTCCCGCGGGATCGGCAAGGTGCTCATGTCCACCGGCATGGTGTACCCCGGCGGCACGCTCCAGCGGTGGCGCAGCAGCAGTTGGTGTAGCACCGCCTTGATCTGGAGCCCCGCGAACCGCTGGCCGACGCACTTGTGCACCCCGCCGCCGAACGGCGCCCAGGCCAGCGGATGCACCTTGTCCTCGCGTCGGTCCTCGGCGAACCGCCCAGGGTCGAAGCGCTCCGGGTCCGGCCAGTACTCGGACAGCCGATGGGTGGCGTGCAGCCCGAGTACCAGTCTGGTGCCCGCCGCCACATGGTGCCCCAGCAGCTCGGTGTCCCGGACCGCCCGGCGCATGAGCACCGGCACCGGGGTGTGGAGTCGCAGGGCCTCCTTCATCACCAGGTCCACCGCGACCAGTCGGTCCAGGTCCGCGTAGCCCAGCACCGGGGTGCCCACCGCCCGGCTCTCCTCCCGGGCCCGGTCCTGCCACTCCGGGTGTCTGGCCAGGTAGTAGAGCATCGCGGTCAGAGTGATCTTGACGGTGTCGTGGGCCGCCATCAGGAGGAAGACCATGTGATTTATCACATCGTCGTCCGTGAAGCGCAGCCCGTCGTCGGTGCGCAGCCGACACAACACGCTGAACAGGTCCTCGCCGTCCCCGGCCCGCTTCTCCGGCAGCTTGCGGGCGAAGAAGTCCTCCAGTGTCCGGCGTCCGCGCAGCCCGGCCGACCAGCGGCTCAGCGGCAGCGGGAACCGGATCACCGCGGGTCCGGCCCGTACCGTGTCGATGAAGGCGCGGCTCACCCGGTCCGCCTCGGCCCCCAGCCGCAACCCCAGGAACACCTCGGTGGCCAGGTCCAGCGTCAACTGCTTCATCGCCGGCAGCACCCGGAAGTCGGGCCCCGGCCGCCAGCCGGCCAGCCCCTGGGCGATGCCCGTGTTGAGTGCGGTGAGATACCCGGCGAGCCGGTCGCGGGTGAACGCGCCCTGCATCACGCGTCGGTGGTCCAGGTGCTCGGCGAAGTCCAGCAGCATCAGCCCGCGATGGAAGAACGGGCCGATGAAGTACTCCCAACCCTCCCCGCTGGCATACGCCTTGTGCGGATTGGTCAGCACCTCGGCCAGGGCGTCCGGTCCGGTGAGCATGACCAGCCGGGTGCCGAACGCGCGCGTCCAGGTCACCGGGCCGTAGCGGGCGTACTGCTGGAGCCACCAGGGCAGCGGATCGCGCACCAGTGTCAGCGACGTACCGATCAGTGGGAGCCCGGCGGTGCCCTGGACGGCGGTCAACCCGCTCTGACGAGGCGGTTGGGCAAGCGCCCGCGGCCGGGATATTCGTGCGGTAAGAGACATGACCCGCCTTCCCCCGTGTTTCGTCATGATGGCGCGTCAAGGGCCACTGTAACGGGCCGCCTTCGAAGGGCATGGGCGCCAGGGTCACCTGTACAGAACAGACACAAGCGGAGCAACCGCTGCTGCATCAGCGGATGGTGCGGGCGTCCGACCGTCCCGGGGAGACCCTCGGGGCGGGGCTCAGCCCAGTCCCAGCTCCGTCACCAGTGCGGCGAACCGGGCCGCCGCGGGGGAGCGCGGCGCGATGAGCAGCACGCCTTCGACGAGCTCGACCCAGGCGCCGTAGTCCTCACAGGTGCGCAGCAGCGACAGCGCCTCGGGCCGACTCGCCCCGTGCCGGCCCACCGCGGTGCCCATGGTGGGCAGCGCGTCCAGCAGCAGCTGCCAGGTGGCGGGGGCGGTCAGGTCCCGGATGGCCAGCAGGCCGTCGGTCAGAAGGGTGAGTTCGGCGACCGACAGCCGACCGGGGCGGGTGCGGCGGGCGGTGGACGGGGCGGCCATGGACACCGGCGCCGCCGGCGTCACCGGTGTCGCAGAGGTCGGCGGGGCCCCCGGGGCCACCGGGGCCGCCGTGCTCACCGAGGTCGCCACGGGGGGTGCCGCGGGCGCCGAGGCCGTCGTGCGGACCGCCGCCGGGTGCGGAGGCGCCGGCTCCGGGACGGCCGCGGGCAGCCGACTGATCACCTCGTAGGCGAAGGCGGCCGCATGGTGGGAGGCGATCGGCTGCCAGCGCTCGTCGTGCGCCTCGCCCTTGTCGTCGAGCAGGTCGGAGATCCCCCGGACCACCAGCGCCGGGACCTCCTCGTTCACATGGGCGCCGGCCAGGAAGCCGAAGCCCTCCATGTCGACCGCCACGGCGTCGCCCGCGCTCCCGGCGAGCCGCCGGCCCACCTCCGACAGCTGGTGCCCCACCACCCGCCCGCCCGCGGCGATCGGCTTGACATGGGCCCGTGGGCCGTCGGCGGACGCGCCCGGGAGCCGTCGCCGCCAGGTCCCGTCGGCCGCGACGAGCTGGGCCAACTGCACCAGGGAGTAGGCGGAGTGATGGGTCTTCTGACGGGGCAGGAAGCCCGCCTCGGTGTCCTTCCCCGTCTCGTAGTCGTAGACCACGTCGGCGGCCACCACATCGCCCAGCGCCACGTCCTTGCGGCCCCCCGCCACCCCGACGAACAGCAGCGCCCGCGGCGCGAACAGGGCCACCGAGCGCTCGGCCGACACCGCGGCCTGCGGATTCCCGGGACCCGTCATATGGATGGCGACCCTCCGCTCCACCGGGCCGTCGCGGAAGCCGCCCAGCTCGAACCACGAGCCGCGGGCGCTGACCGTGCGCAGGCCCCGCAGCGGTTCGCGCACCGCCCGGTACTCCACGCCCAGCGCGGTCAGCACGACCACGTCGACCCGATCCCCGTCCGCCGCCGGGCCCCGCTCTCCACTCTCACCGAACCGCACAGCTCCCCCTTGTGAACACGGGCCGACCATGGTGTCACGGGCCGCGAAGGTCCGCGTAGAGCGCTATCTGCACCCCCAGCAGGACGATCAACGCCACCTCCAGGACCGACAGCGTGAGCAGCGCCGGATTGACCGGGCCCTGGACCCAGTAGACGATCAGGGACGCGGCCGGCGCGGCGCAGAAGATCAGCAGATCGACGGCGAGTTGCAGTCGCTTGCGGGAGACCCGGCGTCGGTCGCTGCGGTGCGCCGTCTCCCAGCCGAAGACCCCTCTGGGCTGGCCCCCGGCGAGGGCGGCGAGCCGCGGGCCGAGGTCCTCGCGGACATAGCGTCCGATGGCCGAGATCTTCTCGTCGTTGACCAGGTAGGTCCAGCCGAGGAGCACGGTGGCGGGCGGCAGGAGCAGTAACAACTCGGTGTGGCCGTCGTTCTGGAGCGTGAAGGTGATGATGGCCGCCATGGAGGCGAGTGTCGCGTAGAGCAGATTGTCGCGGAACCCGATCCGCGCCCGTTGCTCCTCCTTCACCTGCTCGTACTCCACGATGAGCAGCCGGCCGGCCATCGCGTCCTCCTCGCTCGCCATGGTTCCCCCTGTTCGCTCGCTGCGGTCGCTGTCGCGCTCGTCGATGTCGTCCCCGTTCAGCCGAGGTCCTCATGCGCGGCCCGGCGCAGCGCGGCCTGCAGCGTGCGGATGTGCGGGCGCTCGGCGGGGTCGGCGGCGAGCGCGCGGCGCAGGACGCGAGGGAGGGCATGGGGGAGGGAGTGGGGGAGGGGGCTGGATGTGCCGGGGGCGGGGCGGCCGGTGACCAGGCGGGCGCAGACGACGGCCAACCGGTGGACGTCGGCGCTCTCACCGGCCGCCGTGTCGCCCGCGGCGGGCACCCGGCAGGCGAGCCCGAGGTCGCGCAGGGCGAAGCGCGTGGCCGTCGGCCCACCACCGAGGACCACGATCCCGGCCGGGCCGAGGCGGCGATGGCTGAAGCCCAGCTCGTGCAGGCCGGCCAGGGTGTCGCAGAGCGCCGCCAGCCCGGTGAACAGCCGGAACCGGCGCCACGGGTCGAGGGGACGGCCGTCGGCGTCGAACGCGGCGGCCAGGGTCTCGCACGGATGCCCCGTCACCTCCTGGCGCGGCCAGACGACGGTGAGCACCGGCGCCCGACCGGGCACATACCGGTCCAGCCGGGGCAGCCCCGGCACCCGCTCTCCCAACGCGGGCAGCACGTCCCGTTCCTGGGCCAGCGCCTGGCGGGCGTCGCGCGCCCCGAGGGTGTCCCGGACCGCCGTGACCTGGCGCAGCCAGACGTAGCAGGCCCGCGGTCCCTCGCCGCGCAGGGCCAGGGACTGCCGCTCGATCAGGGAGCCGTCGGCGGAGTGATGCTCCTCGCGGGTCTCCTCGTGCAGGACGTAGGACTCTCCGCCGAGGAGCACGCGCGGCCTGCTACCGCCCTCGGTCCCGGCTCCGCCGCCGTTCCCGTTCTCGACTCCGCTGTCGCCACCGCCGGCCGTCGCGAGAGCCGACGGGGTGCGCCCGGCGTATCCGAGCCGGTCGCCTGGCCGGTGGCCTGCGGGGTCTCCGTACGGGTCGGACAGGCCACCGGCCAGATCGTCGGACAGGCCACCGGGCAGGGCGTCGGGAGCGGGCTCCAGGGCGAGCTCGCGGACCAGGGCGACGGCCAGGGCGGCGGCGTGCCGGGCGGCGGCCTGCCGGGACGCCATCGGCCGGGCGTCGGCGGCGTCCGCCGTCCGCTCGCCCCCGTCCACCCGATCGCTGATGCCGCGCACGATCAGCGCGGAGAGCGCGTGGTTGAGATGGGCCGCGTGGACCACCCCGGCCCCCTCCGTCTCCACGGCGACCGCGTCGTTGTAGCTGCCGCGCAACCGCCGCGCGAGCGCCGAGGAGACGGACCGCAGCACCACGTCGCCCGCCGCGATCGGCTCCAGATGCACCCGCGGCGGGCGCTTCCGGGCGGCGGCCGGCAGCAGCCCGACCCAGGAGCCGGTCCGGTGCAGCCGACGGACCCGCTGCTCCAGATGATGGGGCGCCAGATAGCCCGACGGCCGCGCCTGGAAGCCCTCGTCCGACTCCCGCCCGCCCTGGTAGGCGTGCACCTTGGTCGCCACGACGACATCGCCGACGGCGATGTCCTCCCGCAGCCCTCCGGCCACCCCGACGAACAGCACCGCCCGCGGCCGGAACAGGGCCGCCGCCCGCTCCGTGATCACCGCCGCGCCCTGCGCCCCCGTGCCGATCTCGGCCAGCGCGACCCGCCACGCGGTGCCGGGCACGGTGCCGAGCTCGAAGAGGGTGCCGGCCCGGTGCGCACACGGCCGCAGATCCTCCAGATACGCGCTGACCGCCGCGTACTCCAGGGGCAGCGCGGTCAGCACGACCACCACGGGCGCCCGGCCGGGTGCGTCCTCCACCTCGTACACCGCGGTCATACACCTCGGCCTTCGGTCGCGGTCCGAACACTGCCGACCACATGATGTTACCGGGAACGGTGGGGGTGGAGCGGGTGAAAGGTCAGGTGGAGCGGCCATGACCGGTGCGTCGCGGGGTGGTTGACTGGGGTCCGGAAGCGACGACCGACGAAAGCGGGTCTGACGACGATGAGCCTGTACGACATCCCCCTGCGCACCCTCTCCGGCGAGCCGACCACGCTCGGCGCGCACCGGGACAAGGCCGTGCTCCTGGTCAACGTGGCCTCCAAGTGCGGGCTGACCCCGCAGTACGAGGGCCTGGAGCGGCTCCAGCGGCGGTACGTGGAGCGCGGCTTCACCGTCCTGGGCGTGCCCTGCAACCAGTTCGCCGGGCAGGAGCCGGGGACGGATGAGGAGATCCAGACCTTCTGCTCCACCACCTATGGCGTCACCTTCCCCCTCCTGGAGAAGCTCGACGTCAACGGCGAGGACCGACACCCCCTCTACACCGAGCTGACCCGCACCCCGGACGCGACCGGCGAGGCCGGCGACGTCCAGTGGAACTTCGAGAAGTTCCTGGTCTCCCCGCGCGGCGAGGTCGTCGGCCGGTTCCGCCCGCGCACCGAGCCGGAGGCCCCCGAACTGGTGGCCGCGATCGAGGCCCAGCTCGCCGGCTAGCGAGCGGCCGCCCGGCGGGCGCCGTCGGTGCGGCCGACGACACCCCGGGGCTCCCCGCGCGGGCCGACCGGCGTTCCGCGGCCTCCCCCCCCGGCATCCCGGGCGTGGGAGAGGCCGCCGGGCCGTCACCCCGCGAGCGGCTGGCGGAGATGGGGCTCGATGACGGTGACGCCCGTGCCGCCCCGGGCCGCCAGGCCGACCAGCGCCTCCGGGGCCTGGTCGAGGCCGATGGTGTGGGTCACCAGCAGGTCGGGGCGCAGCACCTTCGCCTTGACCATCTCCATCATCGGCGGGTAGGCGTGTGCCGCCATGCCGTGGCTGCCGAGCAACCGGAGTTCCAGGGCGATCACCCGGTCCATCGGGAGCATCGGGTTCCCGGCGGCCGGCGGGAGCAGGCCGACCTGGACGTGGCGGCCATGCCTGCGCAGGCTGTTGATGGACGCGGCGCAGGTCCGCGGGGAGCCCAGGGCGTCGAGGGAGAGGTGGGCGCCACCGCCGGTGGCGTCCTGGACGGCCTCCGCCACGGAGCCCAGCACCGAGGAGGCGTCGATGCACTGCGCCGCGCCGAACCGCCGGGCCAGGTCGAGCGCGTGGGGCGAGATGTCGACCGCGACCACCCGCGCCCCCGCCGCCGCGGCGATCATGACGGCCGAGAGGCCCACACCGCCGCAGCCGTACACCGCCACCCACTCGCCCGGTGTGACCTGGCCCTGCGCCACCACGGCGCGGAACGCGGTGGCGAAGCGGCAGCCGAGGCCGGCGGCGGTGGTGAAGGACAACTCCTCGCGGATGCCGACGAGATTGATGTCGGCGTTCTCGATCGGGACGTACTCCGCGAACGACCCCCAGTGGGTGAAACCGGGCTGTGACTGTCGCTCGCACACCTGCTGCGCGCCCTCGGCGCAGGCTCCACACCGACCGCAGGCGCAGACGAAGGGCACGGTGACCCGCTGACCCGGCCGCCAGTTGGCGACGTCGGGGCCCACCGCCTCGACGACCCCGGCCAGTTCGTGGCCGGGGACGTGCGGCAGCCGGATCTCCGGGTCGTGTCCCATCCAGCCGTGCCAGTCGCTGCGACACAGCCCGGTCGCCTCGACCCGGATGACCGCGCCGCCGCGGGCGGGAGCGGGATCCGGGACCTCCCGGACCACCGGCCTGCGCCCGAACGCATCGAAGACCACCGCACGCATAGGCCCGCTCCCTCGCTCCTCAACGCCGGTCACCCGACGACGGCGCGGTACGCCGCGCGCGACCGCCCCCCGGTCGCGCGATGTCTGGGCACATTCTTGCCATGCCCCCGCGTGTTCCGCACGTATCGTTGGCCGTCGCCCGTATTTCCGGATCGTTTCCGGGAGGCCGGGCAGCGGAGCCCCTGGCCGCACCGCGGAACCGTACGCCCGGCCCCGGACCGTCCCGCTGAACCCGCCGCTGGAGCCGCCGCCGGCGGTGGAGCGATTGCCGCCGGGGGAGCCCTCGACTGCGGCGGAGCCTCAGCCGGCACCGATACCTCAGCCGGCACCGACACCTCAGCCGGCACCGATACTTCAGCCGGCGCCGGGGCCTCAGTCGGCGGTGGAGCCGTCGCCGTCGCCGGAGCGCCGCGCCTCCGCCATCTCGCGCATGGTACGGGCGCCCACCCGGCGTTGCACCGCCCCGGCCACCCCCGGGAACAGCCCGCCGATCACGCCGCTCAACCGCAGCTCCAACGGCGCGATGGTGACCTCGCCGCGGTCGCGCTCGACGGCACGGATCGTGGCCGCCGCCACCTGGCCCGGGGAGACCGTGCGCACCCCTGGCGGCAGCGTGGCGCCCGAGTCGGCGAACATGCCGACGTCCCGGACGAACCCGGGCTGCACGATCGACACGCCCACGCCCGAGCCGTGGAGTTCCTGCCGCAGGGCGTGGGCGAAGCCGCGCAGCCCGAACTTCGTGGCGTTGTAGAGCGCCGCGCCGGGGGAGGCGGTGCGGCCGGACAGCGAGCCGACCAGCACGATGTGGCCGCGCCGCGCCTCCACCATGCCCGGCCCCAGCATCCGGGCGAGCGCGATCGGCGCCCTGAGGTTCACCTCCAGCGACCGGTCGATGTCCGCGAGCGGGCTCTCCAGCACCGGACCGCTGGAGGACTGGGCCGCGTTGGCGATGAGGATGTCGACGCCGGCGGCCTCCTCGGCGAGGCGGGCCAGGTCCTCGCGGTCGTTCAGGTCGGCCACGATCGCCCGCCCGCCGACGGAGTCGGCCAGCTTCCGGAGGGGCTCGGCGCGCCGCCCGGTCAACAGCAGGTCGGCGCCCCTGGAGGCGAAGGCCCGGGCGAGGGTCCGCCCGAGACCGCCGGTGGCGCCGGTGATGAGGACGGTCGATCCGGATACGTGCATGCGCTCCACCTCGGGCGACGGGTCAGGGGTCCGCACGAACGCTACCCGAGGGGCCGCCCACCGGGAGCCGGGGACGCGGCGGCCCCTCGGGATCGGCCGCCCACCGGTTCCCCCTGGTCGGACCGCCCCGCGGCTACGGCGCCGGAAGCCCGTACACCCGCCGCGCGTTGTCCGCCGCGATCAGCGCCGCGACGCGCGCCGCGTCGTCCCGGGCCCAGGCGCCGCTGGTCACCCAGCGCGCCACCAGGGTGGCCAGGGCCTCCCGGAACAGCCGCACGCCCACCGTGTACAGCTCCGGCAGCCCGTAGGCGTCGGTGGAGAACAGCACCTTGCCGAACGGGGCCAGCTCCAGCACCTCGCCCAGCACGGCCTCGGCGCGCGCCCCGCTGTGGGTCAGCGCCAGCCCGACGTCGGCGTGCACATGGGGGTACATGGCCGCGAGGTACGCCGCGTTCCGGTGGTACGGGTAGCCGTGCAGCAGGACGAGCGGGGCGCCGGTGGGGCCTACCGCCCGGATGAAGTCGGTCAGCAGCAGCGGGTCGCAGCGGTGCAGCGAGAGGTCCGGGTCGCCGAACCCGGTGTGCAGTTGCAGCGGCAGACCGGTGGCGACCGCGGACCACAGCAGATGGCGCAGCAGCACCGGATCGGCGAGCCGGCCGCCGGCGGGGCGCTCGGTGAGCCACCAGGCGGCCGCCGCCAACACCTCCGTCTCCCCGGGCGGACCGGGTGCGAAGTCCAGTCCATGGCGGTAGCCGACGACCGACTTGAAGGCGATCGCGGAACGGGCCGCCGCACGGACCGCCTCGCCGAGGTCGGCGACGAAGGCGTGGGTGGTGCGGGCGTCGTCGGCGACCCGCTCCGCCAACTGCTCCAGCCGCACCACCTCGTGGGCGGTCGCGGAGCCGGCGGCGGCCGCGAGCTCCCCCGGAGTGGTCAGCTCGCCCGGCAGCCCGGTGTCCACCAGGAACGCGCCGATGCCCAGCCCGCCCAGCAGCCGCGAGGTGGCCTCGACGGCCCCCAACTCCCGCCGCCGCGCCAGATAGCGCTCGGGAGGGCAGTGCGGTTCGAGTCCGAGCAGCGGCGGACACCAGCGTCGCACCGCGAAACCGGCCTGGGTGTCGAAGAAGCTGGTGCCCGGCGCGGCCGGCGCGTCCGACTCGGTGAGCAGCGCCTCGAACGCGGCCGCGTCGAGGTCGGCGC
The DNA here is from genome assembly GCF_007595705.1 of Streptomyces sp. SAJ15. GTDB lineage: Bacteria > Actinomycetota > Actinomycetes > Streptomycetales > Streptomycetaceae > Streptomyces. Next base: position 43,940 of record NZ_NISY01000013.1, read on the forward strand.
GGACCACGCCATGGCAGTGGTGGTCCACCAGCGGCGGCAGGGGGAACGCCTCCGGGTCCGGTGCCGAGGCCATGTCAGTACCGCCAGCGGGTCGCGGAGACGATCTCCTCCGGGGTGGCCCCCTCGAGCAGCGCCACCTCCGCCCGGCGCACGGCGGCGACGGACGTGAAGAGCGGCTCCCCCAGCGCCTCGCGCAGCACCGCCGAGCGCTCGAAGCAGTCCAGCGCCTCGGCCAGCGAGGTGGGCAGTCGGGCCTCGGTGCCGGCCTGGGCGGGGTCGCCGGCGACCGGTGCGGGCAGCGAGAGCCCGGCGTCGACCCCGGCCAGCCCCGCCGCGATCACCGCGCCCACCACCAGATACGGGTTGGCCGCCGCGTCGAAGCACTTGACCTCGGCGTTGGCCGCGCCGGGGTCGTCCGGGGCGCCGGTGACGAAGCGCAGCGCCGCCTCCCGGTTCTCCAGCCCCCAGCACTGGAACACCCCGGCCCAGCGCGAGGGTTCCAGCCGGAGGTAACTCGCCGGGCTGGGCGCGCCGATCGCCAGCAGGGCGGGCAGCTCGCGCAGCACACCGGCCAGGAACGCCGCGCAGACCGCGGTCATCCCGTACGGCCCGTCCCCGCCCCGGCACAGGTTGCGCCCCTCCTGCCAGAGACTGAGGTGCAGATGGCCGCCGTTGCCGACCGAGCCCACCTCGACGGCGGGGGCGAACGAGGCGGCCAGCCCGTGCCGGGCCGAGACCGCCCGGATGGTCTCCCGCACCAGCACCGCGAGATCGGCCGCGCCGACCGGATCGGCCGGGGCGACGGAGACCTCGAACTGGCCCGGCGCGTACTCGGGATGGACCTGGAGCACGTCGATCCGCTGGGCGTGCAGGGCGTCCAGCACCCCGGCGAGATAGTCGGACAGCTCGACCACGCGGGCCATGCCGTAGGCGGGGCCGGTGCCGGCGTAGCGGGGCTCCGCCCCGGGCTCCCCGACCGCGCCCCGCCGCGGCCCGGGGACCGACGCCCGCTCGGGCGCCGGCTCGGGGCCGCCCGCGTGGGCCACCACCCACTCGGTCTCGAACCCCATTCGCGGCTCCAGGCCCCGTTCCCGGGCGCGCTCGACCATGCGCCGCGCGAACAGCCGCTGACACACCGGATGCGCTCGGCCCTGCTGGTCGTAGCGGTCCACCGGGGCCCAGGCCCAGCCGGGCTGGGCGGCCAGCACCGTCAGCCGCTCCAGGTCGGGGAAGAGCCGCAGATCACCGTCCGGGCCGCCGACATGGGGGCTGGTGGTCATCGAGTCGTCCACCAGATAGACGTCGAAGACCGGCGACATGCCCACCCCGCGGCTCGCCGCCTGTGGCAGCCGCGTCGTGGGCACGGCCTTCACCCGGACCAGCCCGGCGTTGTCCACCCAGGTGAGGGCGGCGCCGCGGACGCCCTCCGCGGTCAGGTGGTCGGTCTCCTGGCGGGCCCGGGCCCGCGCTTGCTCACGCTCCTCCGCGTCCACGCGACTCCCGTCCGTCGTCCGGTCCTCACACCGAGTGTGACACGGCGGCAGCTCCCGTTCACGGTGCCCGAGGGGCGCTGCGCGGTGGACATCCGATCGTCTCGGATGGTGAGAGCCGCCGTTGACGATCGCGAAATCGGCGTGCTTGCATCGGCGCATGCACCAGCAGTCCCTGACCCGCCGCCGCTGCGTCGACCTCCTGCGCGTCGCGGCTGCCATCTGTCACACCGGTCGCTGACTGCGTTCACCGTAGGGCCCCTCGGCCACGGCGCCTCCCGCGCGTACGCCGCCACTGCCCGAGCGGCCGCTCTTCCGTAGGCCGCGCCCGGCCGCCGAGGCCGTACGCCCCTCCACGCCACGGCGCCTCCACGCCACCGCGCCACCCACGCCACCGCCTCCCCACGCCTCCCGGCGACGGCCCGTCCCCCGCGGCACCCGTCCCCCGCGCCGCCCACCCCGCAAGGAGCACCCCATGGCTCGTGTCCTCGCCCTCTCCGGCAGCCCGTCCCGCTCGTCGCGCACCGCCGCCCTGCTGCGGTCCGTCGAGGCACGGCTGCACGGGGCCGGGCACACCGTGCGCACCGTCGCCGTCCGCGAGCTGCCCGCCGGCCCGCTGTTGGCGGCGGACACCGCCGACCCGGCGATACGGGACGTGGTCGACGCGGTCGCCCGGGCGGACGCGCTCGTGGTCGCGACCCCCGTCTACAAGGCCGCCTACAGCGGGCTGCTCAAGGTGCTGCTCGACCTGCTGCCGCAGCGGGCGCTGACCGGCAAGACGGTGCTGCCGCTGGCCACCGGCGGCAGCACCGCCCATGTCCTGGCGATCGACTACGCGTTGCGCCCGGTGCTGACCGCGCTGGGCACCGACGCCGTGCTGCGCGGCTACTTCGTGCTCGACCGGCTGCTCGCCGTCGGCCCGGACGGCGCCGCGGCACTGGACCCGCAGGCGGCACGCGGCCTCGCCGACGCCGTGGACCGGTTGGCGACGGCGCTGGCCCCGGCCACCGACGTGGACACCTGGCTCCCCACGCTCGACAGCCGCACGCCGCTCGGCTCGCTCGCCGGTCCCCAACGGGCCGGCGCGGTGCGCCGCCGGCCGTACCGCCCGGTGTAGTACGCCCGGGGGGCCGCCGGTCTCCATGCCGGCGAGCGGGATCCGCCACAGCCGCTCGTCACGGCGGTGGGCGGCGGCGCCGGCCGCGGGGGTGTCCTCCTCCAAAAGAGGTGTGGGCTACGGCGGTCTCCCCGGAGGACGTTCGACAGGGCGCTCCCCGCACGTGGAACGCAGCGATCGCCACCCCGTCAAGGACGGGTACAGGCCATGCCGGCGCCGCGGGGGGGCGACGGCCCTCGGCGGGGCTCGCGCGTTCGGCCGCCCTCCGGTGGCCTGCGGTAACGCGCGTGGCTAGCGTGGCGTTGAGCTGTCGGCGCCCGGTCACGGGGCCGGGATCCGTCGGCGACTCGCCCGCCCCACCGCCCCTGTCCGCCCGTCCCGCCCCTCGGGAGCGCCGAACTCGGTCTTCACGGACCCCTTCGGCCCCCGCCATCCTGGCACCACCAGCCGACGACATGACCTTCGCCCGAGCGCGGAACGCGAGCGACGCATGCGCTTCCGCCCGCTCACACCCCCCGACACAGGAAGGCAGGTACGGCTCATGAACGAACCGGAGCAGCACCCCGAGCAGGCCCCGCAGCCGGGCCCCGCGGAGACCGTCTGGCAGACCCCCGACTTCGTGGTCATCGAGACCGCGCTGGAGGTCACCGCCTACTCCCTCACCAAGCGCTGACCCCGCCATGCTGCTGCGCGTGCTCGGCACCGCGGCGGGCGGCGGCCTTCCCCAGTGGAACTGCGCGTGCCCCGGTTGCTCCGGGGCGCGCGCCCATCCGCGCCGGCGCCGCCGCCACGCCTCGCTCGCCGTCCAGGCGGCGGAAGGCCGCTGGTACCTGATCAACGCCACCCCCGACATCGGCGACCAGATCGAGGACTTCCCCGAGCTGCGCCCCGGCCCCGGCCCCCGGCAGACCCCGGTCGCCGGGGTACTCCTCACCGACGCCGAACTCGACCACACGCTGGGGCTCGCCCGGCTGCGCGAGGCGGACTCGATGCGGATCCTGTGCACCGCGCAGGTCCGCACCGCCCTGCTGGACGGGCTGCGGCTCGGCGCGGCGCTGACCCCCTACCTGCGGCTCGACTGGCGGCGGATCGGCGGCCGCGACAGCTCGCTGGCCGTCGACTCCCCGCTCGCGGTCAGCGCGATCCCCGTCTCCGCGAAGCGCCCCCGCTACGCCGCGGACGTCCCCACCGCCCGGGGTGGGGACGACGGCTGGGTGGTGGCCCTGCGCCTGCACGACCACACCACCGGCCGCTCCCTGGTCTACGCCCCCGCCCTCGCCGCCTGGCCGGACGCCTTCCAGGACGCCGCCGCCGAGGCCGACTGCGTCATCGTCGACGGCACCTTCTGGGCCGAGGAGGAGCCCCTGAACCGCGGCTTCTCCACCCGCACCGCCAGCGCCATGGGACATCTGCCCATCGACGGGCCGGACGGCACCGCGCGGCGGCTCGCGCGACTGCCGGGCCGCCGGTTGTACACCCACCTCAACAACACCAATCCCCTCACCGACCCGACCGCGCCCCAGCACAAGCGGCTGGAGTCCCAGGGCATCGAGGTGGCCGCCGACGGGATGGTGATCGAACTGTGAGCGCGCGAGGCCGCCGGGCCGCGGACGCCGCCGGCGCCGCCACCGCGCCGCGCCCGGCGCGCCCGCGGCGCCCGGCGAGTGCGGAGAGGACCGGGGAGACGACCGCGGAGAGGACCTGGGAGACGACATGAGCATCGGCTTCGAGGAGCGGCTCCGCGCCGTCGCGCGGGAGCACTACCACGACCGGCACCCCTTCAACGTACGGATGCACCAGGGCGAGCTCAGCCCCGCCGAGCTGCGCCGCTGGATCCTCAACCGCTTCCACTACCAGCGTCACCTCCCGGTGAAGGACGCGCTGATCACCGCCAAGCTGGAGGCGCCCGCGCTGCGCCGGATGTGGGTGCGCCGGATCCGGGACCACGACGGCACGGTCGAGGGAGAGGGAGGCATCGAGCGCTGGCTGCGGCTCGGCGAGGCCGCGGGCGTGGAGCGGGACCGGCTGCTGTCCGGGGCGGAGGTGGCGCCCGGCGTCCGCCTCGCCGTCGGGGGATATGTCGACTTCTGTCGCCTCGGCAGCCCCCTGGAGGCCGTCGCCGCCTCGCTCACCGAGCTGTCCGCCCCGGACCTCATGCGTACCCGCGTCGACGCCTTCGAACGCCACTACCCCTGGATCGACCGCGCGGGGCTGCGCTACTTCCGCGATCGCGTCGCCCAGGGCCGCCGGGACAGCCGCGAGGCGCTCGACCTGGTGCTGCGCTGGGCCCGCACCCCCGCCCAGCAGGAGCGCGCGCTGGCGGCGCTGACCTTCAAGTGCGAGGTGCTCTGGGCGCTGCTGGACGCGGTGCAGCACACCGGAACCGGGGCCCGGCCCACGGGCGGCGCCCCGGCCTGCGTCGGGGCCCCGGCCGAGGTCGGCGCGCTGGTCGGCGTCGGGGCCCCGGCCGTGGTCGGCGCCGGCTCCGGGGCCGACCGCCCGGGGGAGGGGGAGCCGTGACGGCCCCGCTCACCGACGCCGCGCCATGGCGGCCCGTCCTACCGCCCGCCGTCCTCCTCCGCCACGACCCGGTGCGCGGGGCCGAACTGCTGGTGCTGCCCGAGCGCGTCGTGGTGCTGCACGGCAGCGCCGGCAGCGTGTTGCGCCTGTGCGACGGCGTCCGCGAGGTCGCGGCCATCGTCGCCGAACTGGCCGCCCGCCACCCCGGCGCCCCGGTCGCGGGCGAGGTGCCCGCCTTCCTGGACCGGCTGCGCGCCCAGGGACTGCTGCGATGAGCGCCGGCTGGGACCGACCCTGGGCGATGCTCGCCGAGCTCACCCACGGCTGCCCGCTGCACTGCCCGTACTGCTCCAACCCGCTGGACCTGGTCCGCCGCTCCCGCGAGCTGTCCACCGCGCAGTGGGTGGACGTCATGCGGCAGGCGGGGGCGTTCGGGGTGGTGCACACCCATCTCTCCGGCGGCGAACCACTGCTCCGCCCCGACCTGGTGGAGATCGTCGCCGCCGCGGAGCGCGCCGGGATCTACACCCAGCTGGTCACCAGCGGCACCGGACTCAGCCGGGACCGGCTCGGCCCGCTCTGCGACGCCGGGCTGCGCGCCGTCCAGCTGTCCGTGCAGCACGCCGACCCGGCCGCCTCGGACCGCATCGCCGGGCGCCGCTCCTCCTTCGTGGAGAAGGAGGAGGCGGCCGCCGCCGTGCGGGAGGCCGGTCTGCCGCTGGGCCTCAACGTGGTCCTGCACCGCGGCAACCTGGACGCCGTCGACGCCATCGTCGCGCTGGGCCTGGACTGGGGAGTGGACCGGATCGAGCTCGCCAACACCCAGTTCTACGGATGGGCGCTGCGCAACCGGCCGGCCCTGCTGCCCACCCGCGAGCAGCTCGCGCGAGCCCGGGAGGACGTCGACCGATGCCGGGCGCGGCTGGCCGGCCGGCTCGACCTGGTGTGGGTGGTGCCCGACTACTTCGACGGCGAGCCCAAGCCCTGCATGGGCGGCTGGGGCGCGGTCTCGCTCACCGTCGCCCCCGACGGCCGGGTGCTGCCCTGCCCCGCCGCCGCCACCCTGCCCGGACTGGACCCGCCCAACATCCGCGACCACCCGCTGGACTGGATCTGGGACCACTCCACCGCCTTCAACCTCTACCGGGGCACCGACTGGATGGCCGCGCCGTGCCGCGGCTGCCCCCGCCGTGAGCAGGATCACGGCGGCTGCCGCTGCCAGGCGTACGCCCTCACCGGCGACCCCAACCGCACCGACCCGGCCTGCGCGCTCTCCCCGGACCACGCGCTGCTGCGCAGCCTGATCGATCCGGACCCGACCACGGCGGCCGCCACCCCGCCCGCGTACGCCTACCGCAAGCCCGAATAGGCGCCCCCCTTTTTTCAAGGCTCGGTTCGCCTCCGGGCGCCTTAAGCGACTGCCGACACTCGACCGTGCTCGCCTGCTCGTTCCTCACAGGCTCCGCGCGCTCTCCCTTTCGGCAGCCGCGCGCCCTTCGGCTCACTCGCCGGTCCGTACGGGGCCGGAGTGCGTCCGCAGCCGTGAGGCAGAGGAGTCCGTTGTGCTCAGTCCTGCTGTCGGAGCGCGGGCGTGGCGCTGAGGCGAGGGCCACAAAAGTTGGTGAACCGGCTCGCCCTTACATACGCTTCCCGAGGTTCCTTGAAGACTCGAACATGAAAGCGGCTGTGGCGATGACGGTGACGGAAGGCGGCCCGGCCGAGTGGGCGGACGCCGCCGAGATGGAGGGCGTCGACCCGGAGCGGATGGCGGTCTGTCTCAGTGTGCTGGCCGAACTGGACCAGCTGCCGCTGGACCACCCCGACGCGATAACGGTGCGGCGCGCCACCTCCCGCATCTACCGGATGGTGAAGCAGCGCCGCCGCCAGGAGCGACGCGCCGCCAAGACAGCGCACGACCGGGCGGTCACCGAGGCGACCGCGACCGGCGCCGCGGACCGGATCGACGACGAGACGCTGGGCCGCGCGCTGACCAGCTCGGTCACGACGGAGATCGCCGGCATTCTGGAGCGGCCGCGCTCCTGCTACACCTGCAAGGGCCGGTACGTCGAGGTCGACGCCTTCTACCACCAGCTGTGCCAGCCCTGCGCCAAGGAGAACCGGGCCCGGCGCGACGCCCGCACCGACCTCACCGGGCGGCGGGCGCTGCTGACCGGCGGCCGTGCCAAGATCGGGATGTATATCGCGCTGCGGCTGCTGCGTGACGGCGCGCACACCACCATCACCACCCGCTTCCCCAACGACGCCGTCCGCCGCTTCAAGGCGATGCCGGACAGCGCCGACTGGCTGCACCGGCTCAAGATCGTCGGCATCGACCTGCGTGACCCGGCCCAGGTGGTCGCGCTGGCCGACTCGGTCAGCGCGGCCGGTCCGCTGGACATCCTGATCAACAACGCGGCCCAGACCGTGCGCCGCTCCCCGCAGGCCTACGCCGAGCTGGTCGCCGGCGAGTCGGCGCCGCTGCCCGCCGGGGAGCTGCCCGAGTCGGTGGTCTTCGGCGCCTTCGGCAGCGGCGCGCAGGCCGCGCTGCCCGGCCCGGCCACGCCCCGGGCGGGCGGGCTGACCGCGGACGACGTGGCGGCCCTGGCGCTGACCACCGGTTCCGCCTCGCTCGCCCGGATCGAGGCCGGCACCGCGATCGACGCGGGTGGTCTGGTGCCGGACCTGGCCCCGACCAACACCTGGATCCAGCGGGTGGACGAGGTCGACCCGGTGGAGCTGCTCGAAGTGCAGCTGTGCAATGAGACGGCGCCGTTCATCCTGGTCAGCCGGTTGCGCGCGGCGCTGGCCGGCTCGTCCGCGCGGCGCAAGTACGTGGTGAACGTCTCCGCGATGGAGGGCAAGTTCAGCCGCGGCTACAAGGGCGCGGGCCACCCGCACACCAACATGGCCAAGGCCGCGCTGAACATGCTGACCCGCACCAGCGCGCGCGAGATGTTCGAGTCCGACGGCATCCTGATGACCAGCGTCGACACCGGCTGGATCACCGACGAGCGGCCGCACCCGGACAAGATCCGGCTGGCCGAGGCGGGCTTCCACGCCCCGCTGGACCTGGTCGACGGCGCGGCGCGGGTCTACGACCCGATCGTGCGCGGCGAGGACGGCGAGGACCTCTTCGGCGTCTTCCTCAAGGACTACGCGCCGACGGACTGGTGAGGCCGGTCGGGGCCGGACGACCGGCCCCGGGGAAACACCGCAGCGGCCGGAGCGAGGGCACCTCGCTCCGGCCGCCGTGTCGGTAGCCGTCTTCGGACGTCGTGTCGCCGGATCGGTGGGCGGACGCCGATCAGGGCTTGCGGGCCACGCCCGCCCAGAAGGACACCTCGGCGTCGGTCACGGTGGCCGCGGCCGCCTCGGCGTCGGGCTTCCAGCGGTGCGGCACCTCCACGCCGGGCTCCACCAGCTCCAGGCCGGTGAAGAACTCCTCGACCTCCTTCCTGGAGCGCACCTGGGCCGGGATGCCGCCCTGGCGGTAGATCTCCACGACCTTCTCCCAGGTGGCCGGGTCGAAGTCCGGGGTGCAGTGCGACAGCACCAGGTAGCTGCCGGGAGCCAGCGGCTCCAGCATCCGCTGGACGATCTCGTACGGCTTGAACTCGTCCGGCACGAAGTGCAGCAGCGCGTTCAGGGAGAGCGCTATCGGCTGGCTGAGGTCGAGGGTGTCGCCCAGCTCGGGAGCGGACATGATGCGCCCGGGCTCGCGCACATCGGCCTGGATGTAGGCGGTGCGCCCCTGGGGAGTGGAGCGCAGCAGGGCCTGGGCGTGCGTCAGCACGATCGGGTCGTTGTCGGTGTAGACGATCCGGGCGTCGGGCGCCACCTGCTGCGCGACCTGGTGCAGGTTGGGCTCGGTGGGGATGCCGGTGCCGATGTCGAGGAACTGCCGGATGCCGGCCTCGGCGGCCAGCCAGCGGGTGGCGCGGTGCATGAACGACCGGTTGGTGCGGGCGCAGGTCTTGATGCCCGGGTAGACCTCGAGGACGTGGGCGGCGGCCTGGAGGTCCACCTCGTAGTGGTCCTTGCCACCGAGGTAGTAGTCGTACATCCGGGCCGGATGCGGCCTGCTGGTGTCTATCTGGCCGGGTGCGCCGTGGTCGGACATGCGGCCCTCCGTTCTGTTGTGCGCCGCGTGGTCGCTGGGGGCTGCCGAAGTGGTCGGCTTCGGTGCGTGGTCGGGGTGGTGCGGTGGCGTGCTGCCGTGGGGGTGGTGTCGTGGGGTGCCGCGGGGATCGCCCGCAGCGGGTCGCTAGGTGAGCAGGAAGTCGGCCGCTCCGGCCTTCGCTCCCTCGATGAACGTCTCGATTTCGTGGTAGGCGTAGATCAGCGCGGGGCCGTCGGGGTCGGTCGACTGGCGCAGCGCCACCCGGCCGTCACCGAGCTTCATGACTTCGACGCAACTACCGCCGTTGGGACCGCTCCAGGGCTTCTGCCAGCCTTCCGTGCCGAGCTCCCTGGAGGGCATGCCGTTGTAGATGTGTGCGAGGGGTGCCACATCGTGATCGTTGGGATCCACGGGTCAGAGCTCCTTGCGAATCGCTCCGAGGTAGGCCTCGGTGTGGTGCACCGGAGTTGCTTGAGTGCACATCCGGTCGAGGGCCTCCAGATAGGTGGCCACATCGGCGCGTTGGTCGATGTAACCCGCGCCGGTCAGGCTTTCGCTGTAGACGATGTCCGGCAGTTCGGGGATGGCGAACCGGAACAACTGGAAGGGGCCGAACATGCCCGGGTGGGGACCCGAGGCGAGCGTGATCACCTGGAGCGTGACATTCGGCCGCTCCAGGGAGGCGATCAGATGGTCGATCTGGCGACGCGTCACCTCGGGGCCGCCGACGGGACGGCGCAGCACGGTCTCGTCGATCACGGCCCACAGGTGCGGGGCGCCCTCCTTGGTGAGCAGCGACTGCCGCTCCATGCGCAGCGCGACCCGGCGGTCCAACTCCTGGTCGGTCGCGGTCGGGAAGCCGATGCGGAGCAGCGCGCGGGCGTACTCCTCGGTCTGCAACAGCCCGGGGACGCAGTGCGGTTCGTACGCCCGGATGCGGACGGCCGCCTCCTCAAGGCTCACGTACAGGCTGAACCACTCCGGCAGCACATCGCGGAAGCGGTGCCACCAGCCCGGCCTGTTGGCCTCCTCGGCGAGGGCGAGGAAGGCGTCGATCTCCTCCCGCTCCACCCGGTAGGTCTGCAGCAGCTTCTCGACGTACGGGATCTTCAGGCCGACCTCGGCCTTCTCCATCCGGCGGACCGTCGTCTGGTTGACGTGCAGCGCCTTGGCGGCCTGGTCGTAGGAGACGCCCGCCTTCTCCCGCAGGGCGCGCAGCCGCATGCCGAGGACCATCTGCCCGACGGTCGGGGCAGACCGCGCTTCAGCCACGTCGTTCCTCCTCGGAGGGCCTGGATGCTCGGACGCCTTGGTGAGCCATGATGACGGCATCAGTGTGCCACGATCGCCTTGGATCGAACAGACTGCGCTCGCTACTCTGCATTTTGCAGAACGCCTCTTGCCAACTTGCAGTGCCAGCAACGATAGTGAGGGAGCGGAGTGGTCCAACAAGGCCACGACGTCGAGGACTTGTAGCACCACCTGGTCCCACCCCCACAGGTAGATGGAAGGCGAACGGCCGTGGCACTACCTCAACGCACGACGATGGTCCGCTCCTTGCCCACCGGCGTCGTTGACGGCGACCGCCAGGAAAGATTCCATCTGCCCGCCCAGGGGACGTCCGTGGCCGCCGCGCGGCGACGGGTGCGGGCGCACGTGCCCGCATGGGGCTTCGGCGGCGACGTCTGTGACGCCGCCGAGCTGGTGGTCTCGGAACTCGTCACCAACGCGCTCGTACACACGGGAAGCGAGCGGATCCTGTGTGTCCTGCGCGCCGAAGAGCGGCTGCTGTACGTCGAGGTCGCCGACCAGGGCGGGGGACCGGTCGGACCCACGGCGCGGCACGCCGCCGCGGACGACGAGGGCGGACGCGGGCTGATGCTCGTGTGCGCCCTCGTCGACGCCTGGGGGGACCGCCGGACAGTCGGCGGGGGCCACGTGGTGTGGGCCCGGTTGGCAGCCGGCTGAGCGCCGGAGGGTTCGGGAGCCCGACCGCCGCGCACTCCGCGGCGACCGGCACGGCCGCGGCCACGCCTCGGGCCCGCCGACGCGGGGTTCTACGATGTCCCCGTGTCAGCCCTCCCACGCCGCGGCCTCCTGGCTCTCCCCCTGGGCACGCTCCTGGCGGGCGGCGCGCTCACCGGGTGCACGGAGTCGGGGCCGCACGGAGCGGTCCGCCTCGCGACGGGCCCCCGCGGCGGGCCGTACGCGATCTTCGGTAGCAGACTCGCCGACGAGGTGCGCGGGTCGCACGCACACCTCGGGGTGCGGGTGCTGACCACCGCGGCCAGCGTGGAGAACCTGCGGCTGCTCGGCGACGGGCGCGCCGACCTCGCCCTCAGCCTCGCGGACAGCGCCGCGGACGCCGCCGCCGGACGTGGAGTCTTCCCCCGGCGGCTGCCGGTCGCCGCGCTCGCCCGGCTCTACCTCAACCACCTCCACCTCGTGGTCCCCGCGCGCTCCGCGATCCGCACGCCCGCCCAGCTCGTCGGCCGCACCGTCTCGATCGGCGCCGCCGAGTCCGGCACCTCGGTGACCGCCGAGCGGGTGTTGGAGGCCGCCGGGGTGGACACCGACCGGGTCGTGCGGCTGGGGCTCGGCGCCTCCGTGACGGCACTGCGCTCCGGCGACGTCGCGGCCTTCTTCTGGTCCGGCGGCGCGCCCACCCAGGCCATCACCGACCTCGCCCGGCGCACCCCCGTACGACTGGTGCCCCTCGGCGACCTGGCGCCGGCGCTGCGCCGGGCGCACGGCCCCGTCTACGAGGGTGTCGCCATCCCCGCCGGCGTCTACGACCAGCCCGGCCCCACCCCGACCGTGGCCACCCCCAGCTACCTCGTCTGCCGCTCCGACCTGCCGGACGACGTGGCCCGTGCCGTCACCGGTGTGCTGTTCGCACGCCGGGACCGGCTCCCCGTCCCGGACGCCCCCGGCAGCCGCCTGGACGAGCGCTACGCGATCGGCACCGGCACCGTCCCGCTCCACCCCGGCGCGGCCGGCTACTACCGCTCCGTCCACGGCTGAGGGGCCTGGGAACGTCGGGCCCCGATTGCCGTGGGCCCGTGGGGTCGCAGTTCCACCACCAGGCCGTGGGGGTGGGCGGGGAGCAGGGTGAGGGTGGAGTCGCTGGAGCGGGCCAGCTCGGCCGCGATCGCCAGACCCAGGCCGCTGCCCGGGACATTGCCGTGGCCGGGGGAGCGCCAGAAGCGGCCGAGGGCCGCCGACCGCTGTTCGGCGTCGAGCCCCGGTCCGTCGTCGGCGATCCGCAGCACCCCCTCGCGCAGCGAGACGGTGACCGTCCCGCCGGGCGGAACGAACTTCGCCGCGTTGTCGAGCGCGATGTCGGCGATCCTGGCGGCCGCGGCGGGCAGCGCCGGCGGCGCCGCGGTGGACGGGGCGCCGCCCGGGGAGCGCACCGCCTCCCCGGTCTCCACCGCCACCTCCAGCGTCAGACCGCGCGCCGCGTACACCTCGCGCCAGCTCTCCAGTCGCCGCGGCAGCTCCGTCGCCGGAATCGGCTCCGGGGCGGTGGCGTCGGACTCGACCCGGGCCAGGGTGAGGAGGTCCTCCATCAGTCGGGCGAGGCGGTCGACCTCCGCCAGCGCCTCGGCGAAGTCGGCCTCGCCGGAGGGGCGCAGATGCGGCTCCAGGTTCTCCAGCCGCAGCGAGAGCACCGTCAGCGGGGTGCGCAGCTCGTGCGAGGCGTCCGCGACGAAGGCGCGCTGCCGGTCCAGGGCGGCGGAGACGGCGTCGGCCATCGCGTTGAAGCGGCGCTCCAGCAGCCGCAGCTCGGCGGGGCCGTGGTCGGCGGCTCCGACCCGCGCGTCCATCCGACCCTCGGCGATGGCGCGGGTGGTGGCGTCGAGCTCGGTGACCGGCCGCAGGATCCACCGGGCGAGCCGTCGCGCCGCGAACAGCGCGCAGCCCACCGCGACCACCGAGCCCGCCGCGATCGCCGCCCAGACCAGCGTCACCTCGTGCCGGGCGGTCGCGGTCGCCACCCGCATCACCACCACTCCCGACACCTGGGCGTCCCGCCCGGCCGGCTCCGCGACCACCGCCGCGTCCGGGCCGAAGGGGGTGACCAGCGGCAGGCTTCCGGTGGTGCGGCCCGACAGCGCCCGCCGGGCGGCCGCCTCGTCCCAGGCGCCGCCGCCCGTGACCGGGGCGCCGTCGCGGTCGCGGATCTCCACCGGGGTGCCGTAGAGCTCGGTGTAGCGCCGCACCTCCAGGACGAGGCCCGTCGTGTCCCCGTCCCGGATCGCCTGGTCGGCGAGTTCCGCGAACCGGGTGGCGTCCGCCCGGCGCTCCAGCAGCAGCCGCCCGGTGCGGTGCGAGGAGTACGCGAGCGCGAAGGGCACGGCGAGCGCGGTGACCAGGCAGGCGACCAGCACCGCGTAGACGCTCAGGATGCGCAGCCGCATCCGCCCGCCGTCCCGCTCTCCGGATCCAAGGGCGTGGCCGCCGTGGGGCCGGCCGGTCCCGCCGTCTCCCGCTCCGCTCGCGCCCTCGGTTGCGGCTCCGGAGCCGCGACCGAACCCACGGCCAGTCGGTAGCCGGTGCCGCGCAGCGTCTCGATCAGGCCGGGGCGGCCGGTCTTGGCGCGGATACCGGCGATGTGGACGTCCAGCGAGCGGGAGGCGGACAGCAGCACATCGCCCCACACCGCGTCCAGGATCTCCTCCCGGCCGCGCACCACACCCGGCTCCCGGGCGAGCAGCGCCAGCACCTCGAACTCCCGGCGGGTCAGCTCCACCGGCCGGCCCGCCACCTCCAAGCGCCGGGTGGACAGGTCGATCCGGACCCCGCCCGCGGCCGTCACCACCACCGGACCCGGGGCGGCGAGCGGCCGGGTGCCGCGTCGCACCACCGCCTCCATGCGGGCGATCAGCTCGGCGGTACGGAACGGCTTGACCAGATAGTCGTCGGCGCCGCCGCGCAGCCCGCGGAGCACATCGCGCTCCTCGGTCCGCGCGGTGACGACGATGACCGGCACCGCGGAGACCCGCCGCAGCCGCCGCAGCGCCTCCAGGCCGTCCATGTCGGGCAGCCCCAGGTCGAGCAGGACGAAGTCGGCGCCGTCCTTCAGCCGCAGCGCGTCGTCGGCCCGCCCGGCGCGGACCACCTGGTGGCCGTGGCGGGCGAGCGACGCGGTCAGGGCGGCCGCCAGCCGGTCGTCGTCCTCGACCAGGAGAATGTGCATGGCGGTAAGGGTAAGTGGGTCCGGCCCAGGTCAGACAGGGGTCTTCGGGCTCACCGCGGGGGCCGCCTCCGTCGGCCGGTCCGGGGTCAGGGCGGCGTCCCGGGTCTCCCGCATGGTCGCGTAGACGACCAGCGAGACGGCGGCGCAGCCGGACACGTACCAGTAGAAGCCGGACTCGACGCCCGCGTTCTTGAACCAGAGGGCCACGTACTCCGCCGTGCCGCCGAACAGCGCGTTGGCGAGCGCGTACGGCAGCGCCACGCCCAGCGCCCGGACATGAGTGGGGAACAGCTCGGCCTTCACCACGGCGTTGATCGAGGTGTAGCCGGTGATGATCACCAGCGCGGCCAGCGACAGCAGCAGCGCCCCGCCGAAGGAGCTGGTCTCGGAGAGGGTGCTCATGATGGGCACGGTGCCCAGCATCGAGCCGACACCGAAGCTGATCAGCAGCGGGCGGCGCCCCACCCGGTCGGACAGTGCCCCGGCCAGCGGCTGGAGCAGCATGAACAGGAACAGCGCGCAGAAGCTGACCAGCGAGGCGTCGGACTTGCTCATCCCGGCGGTGTTCGACAGGTACTTGGTCAGATAGGTGGTGTAGGTGTAGTACGCGACCGTGCCGCCCATCGTCAGCGCCATCACCAGCGCGAACTCCCTGCGGTGGCGGAGCAGTTGGCGGATGGTGCCGCGCTCGTGGCCCTCGGCGCCCCGGCCCTCCTCGGTGCCCTCGGCCGCCTCGTACGCCTCCGTCTCCAGCAGGTTGCGCCGCAGCCAGAAGACGACGGCCGCGCCGACGGTGCCGACGAGGAACGGGATGCGCCAGCCCCAGGAGTGCAGCGCGTCGTCCGACATGGTGTGCTGGAGCAGGATCTGCAGCCCGAGGCCGCACAGCTGGCCCAGGGTCATGGAGACGTACTGGAAGCTGGCGACGAAGCCGCGCCGGCCCGGGTTGGACGCCTCGGTCAGATAGGTGGCGCTGGCGGCGTACTCACCCCCGACGGAGAGGCCCTGGAGCAGCCGGGCCACCAGGAGCACGGCCGCGCCGGCGTAGCCGACCTGGTCGTACGTCGGTGCGACGGCGATCAGCAGGGCGCTCGCCGACATCAGGGTGACGGTGAGGGTGAGCGCCGCCTTGCGGCCGCGCCGGTCGGCGTAGCGGCCCAGCAGCCAGCCGCCGACCGGGCGCATGAAGAAGCCGACGGCGAAGATGCCGGCGGTGTTGAGCAGCTGGGCGGTGGCGTCCCCCTTGGGGAAGAAGGCGCCGGCGAAGTAGGTCGCGAAGCTGGCGTAGACGAACCAGTCGAACCACTCGACGAGATTGCCGACCGAGCCGCCGATCACGGCCCTCCAGGGCGTGCGGCTGCTCGGCGCGGCGGGGGGTGGGGACACGGTCACGGGGGGCCTCCTTCGACGTGCGGGACGCGGCCCGGCCTCCGCGCGCGAGGCGCGGAAGCGGTGCCGCAGCCCGCAGCCTCCGGTTTCGGCCGGCTCGCGTACAGCCTCCGGAGCGAGAGCTAACATCCGGTTAACACAGGCGGCCGGTTCCTCTCGGCAGGAGACCCACAGGGCCTCGCTCCAGGAGACCGACAGAGCCTCGGAACCGCAGCGGCCGGGCCGCGGGTGGCTCGGCAGGGCGGGTCTCAGGCGGTGCGAACGCGCCCCGAGGAGCGTTCCCCGGGTGACGGCGCCGCGCTGATTCACTTGGCGATGAATTCCCGTCGTCACAGGTCACAAGGCACATATTCGTCGTCAAGGCACCCGTGTGCGGTTGTCGATCGGCGGGTCCGGCCGCAAAGCCTCAGCACAAGTTGCACACAACCCTTCTTCATATTGGCCCCGATGGTCTAGATTGACGGTGCTTCAGCTGTTCGAGCATGAGGCGACCAATAATGATCTATAGGTCCGGCGCTGTGGACAGCCAGCAGTGGCGTCCCGGGCGCCAGACCTCGAAGTGATCAATTCTTGGAGCCCGAGCGGGGCTTCGGGTGCGGGGAGCACTCGAGGTTTCCACGGGTTCCCGCGCACCTCGAAAGACTGGCAGGACATGCGAATCCGCTGCCGCCAGGGTGGGTTGTTCACGTAGCGCTGAAATAGCCGGCATGTCATGCGCGGGGGCGGGGGTCTCCCGAGGGGCGGAACAGCGCGGCGCGGGGGGCGGGGGCCTCTCGGGGGGAGGAACAGCGCGGCGCCGGGGGGCGGGGACCTCCCGGGGGAGCAACAGTGCGAGGCGAACACGTCGAACCACTGGGAACCTGGGGGGTTCTGTGCGGCAAGGGGGATTAGTCAGCCCGTTTTCGTCGGAGCGCGGGCGTCTGGCGAACGGGGCGATCGATCAGCCCGCGAACGACTGGGAGCAGCGGTACCGCCGTACCGTGATCATGAGCGATACCGTGGCCACCGCCCTGGTGGTGGCGGCGATCGGCAACTTCTTCGGGGCCCGGGACGCGGCCAACTGGCACGAGAAGTGGGGAATTCTCGCATTCGGCACCGAACTGCTGGTGCTGGGGGCGCTCGCGGTGAGCCGGTCATGGGCTCCGGCCGTGCTCGGCCAGGGCGCGGAGGAATTCCGCCGGCTCGGGCGATCACTGTTCGCGGCGACCGTCGTACTGGCGCTCGGCGGAATCGCCCTCACCTCGCGCAACATCAAACTCTGGATTTTCGTCGCGATCCCCGCGATCGCGCTCATCACCATGACCGCGCGGTATCTGCTGCGCCTCCGGCTGCACAAACAGCGGAAAGAAGGGAGGTGCCTGCGACCGGTGCTCGCCGCCGGGAGCCCGGACACCGTGCGCGACCTGATCACCCGAGCGCGCAAGTTCCCGCACCTCGGCTGGCGGGTGGACGCGGTGTGCACCACGGACGGTCACGGCCTCGACGGTGACCAACTCGACGGAGTACCGGTTGTCGGCCGACTGGTGGACGTCGCCAGCCACGTCCGCCGCGACGGCTACCGTGTCGTCGCGGTCACACCGGACCCGCACTGGTCACCGGACCGGCTGCAGCGGCTGGCCTGGAACCTCGAAGGCAGCGATGCCGAGATGGTCGTGGCCCCCGTGCTGATGGAGGTCGCAGGACCGCGGCTGCACGTCGACGCGGTGCTCGGGATCCCGCTGCTGCGGGTCAGCATGCCGACCTTCACCGGGGGCCGCCGGGTGGTCAAAGCGGTCGTCGACCGGATGGGCGCGGCGATCCTGCTGCTGCTGTTCGCGCCGCTGATGGTGCTCGTCGGGCTGCTCGTCCTCGCGGACAGTCGCGGTGGGGTCTTCTACCGCCAGCGCAGAGTCGGCAAGGACGGCCGCGAGTTCACCATCTACAAGTTCCGCACCATGGTCGCCGGGGCCGACAGGGCACGCGCCGAACTGGCCCACCGCAACGAGGGCGCCGGCCTGCTGTTCAAGCTCCGCCGGGACCCACGGGTGACCAGGGTGGGAACAGTGCTGCGCCGGTACTCGCTCGACGAGCTCCCGCAGCTCTTCAACGTGCTCACCGGATCGATGTCGCTCGTCGGTCCGCGGCCTCCGCTGCCGGAGGAGTCCGCCGCCTACGGCCCGGACATCCGTCGGCGGCTGCTCGTCAAGCCCGGGCTCACCGGCCTGTGGCAGATCAGCGGACGCAGCGACCTGCCGTGGGAGGAGGCGGTCCGCCTCGACCTGCGCTACGTGGAGGACTGGTCGCTCGCCCTGGACACGGTGATCTTGTGGAAGACGCTGCGTGCGGTGCTCCACGGGCAGGGGGCCTACTGATGCGCGGGGGGACCGCGACGGGGCGGCCCCGCCGGCGCGCGGACCGCAGGCCGGGAGGGCCTGCCTGGGGGAGGGACAGGTCATGAGAGTCAGCGTCTTCGGGCTCGGCTATGTGGGCTGCGTATCGGCCGCGTGCCTGGCCAGCATGGGCCACGAGGTCATCGGCGTGGACGTGAACCAGGTGAAGATCGACCTGGTCAACGACGGCAGGGCCCCGGTGGTCGAGGAGCGGATCGGCGAGCTCATCGCCGAGGTGGTGCGGACCGGAGCGTTACGCGCCACCGGCGACGTCCGCGAGGCGATCATGGGCAGCGAGGTGTCGCTGGTCTGCGTGGGCACGCCGTCGGAGCCCAACGGCAGCCTGTGCACCACGTATCTGGAGCGGGTCACCGAGCAGATCGGCGCCGTGCTCGCCGAGGGGGCGAAACAGGGGGGCCGGCATACCGTCGTGTTCCGCAGCACCATGCTCCCGGGCACCTGCCTGAACCTGCTGGTGCCGATCCTGGAGAAGTACGTCGGCGGCACCGCCGGGGCGGACTTCGGGGTCGCGGTCAACCCGGAGTTCCTGCGCGAGGGCACGAGCGTGCGGGACTTCTTCGACCCGCCCAAGACCGTCATCGGCGAGCTCGACCCGGCGAGCGGCGACGCGGTGACGGCGCTGTACGACGGCCTGCCCGGCGAGGTGTTCCGGGTGCCGGTCCCGACGGCCGAGGCGATCAAATACGCGGACAACGCCTTCCACGGCCTCAAGATCGGCTTCGCCAACGAGCTGGGCGCGGTGTGCCAGGCGCTCGGGGTGGACTCGCACCAGGTGATGGACGTGTTCCTGGCCGACCGCAAGCTGAACATCAGCCCCGCCTACCTGCGGCCCGGCTTCGCCTTCGGCGGCTCCTGCCTGCCCAAGGACCTGCGCAGCCTGGTCCACGCGGCGCGGCGGGCCGACGTCTCGGTGCCCATCCTCGCCCATGTGCTGCCCTCCAACTCCGACCATCTGCAGCGCGCGGTGGAGCTGGTCGAGCGCACCGGCAGGCGCCGGGTGGGCATGTTCGGGCTGTCCTTCAAACCCGGCACCGACGACCTCCGTGAGAGTCCGCTCGTCGAACTGGCGGAGAGACTCTTCGGCAAGGGGTACGACCTGCGGATCTACGACCCCAACGTGAACCTCTCCCGGCTGCTCGGCGCGAACCGCGAGTACATCGAGACCCGGCTGCCGCACCTCGCGCAGCTGCTCGCGGACTCCGTCGACGAGGTGCTCGCACATGCCGAGGTGTGCCTGGTCGGGACCAGGGAACCGGACGTCCTCGCGGCGCTGCCGCATGGCGAGGAACCGGTGATCGTCGACCTCATCCGCCTTCCCGACGCCGAGGCGCGCCGGGCTGAACCGGGGTACATGGGACTTGCCTGGTAACACGACCAGCGGCGACCGGCCGGACCGGCGCGCGCTGATCCTGGTGGAGAACCTGTCGGTGCCGTTCGACCGGCGGGTGTGGCAGGAGTGCACCACGCTGCGCGACGCGGGCTGGACGGTGCACGTCATCTGTCCCCGCGGGGAGAAGCGGGACACGGAACCGGAGGCGGTGATCGACGGGGTGCGGATCCACCGCTACCCGTTGCGCGCGGCCACCGGAGGGCCGGCCGGCTACCTGCGGGAGTACGGATCGGCGTTGTGGCACACGGCCCGGCTGGCCCGCACGGTCGGCCCGGTCGACGTGGTCCACGCCTGCAACCCGCCCGACCTGCTGTTCCTGCCGGCACTGTGGCTGAAACGCCGCGGCGCGCGGTTCGTCTTCGACCAGCACGACCTGGTGCCCGAGCTGTACCTCTCCCGGTTCGACCGCGGCGAAGACCTGCTCTACCGCGCCGTGTGCGCGCTGGAACGGATGACCTACCGGGCAGCGGACGTCGTGCTCGCCACGAACGAGAGCTACCGGGACGTCGCGGTGCGCCGTGGCGGTCGGCGGCCGGAGGACGTCTTCGTGGTGCGCAGCGCACCCGCCGTCGAGCGGTTCCAACCGGTACCGCCCGAGCCGGAACTGAAGCGCGGCAAGCCTCATCTGCTGTGCTACCTCGGCGTCATGGGCCCTCAGGACGGCGTCGACTACGCCCTGCGGGCCCTGGCGAAGCTGCGCGACGAGCTCGGGCGGACCGACTGGCACGCGGTGTTCGTCGGCGCGGGCGACGCCTTCGACGCGATGGTGGAGCTGTCCCGGCGGCTCGACCTCTCCGAGCAGGTGCGGTTCACCGGGCGCATTCCGGACGCCGACCTGGTGCGCTACCTGTCCACCGCGGACGTGTGCCTCTCCCCCGACCCGCGCAACCCGCTCAACGACGTGTCGACCATGAACAAGGTCCTGGAGTACATGGCGATGGGCCGGCCGATCGTCTCGTTCGACCTCCGGGAGGCGCGGGTCTCCGCCGGTGACGCCGCCGTCTACGCGCCCGCCAACGACGAGGCCGCGTTCGCCAGACACATCGCGCTGCTCATGGACGATCCGGAGAAGCGCGCCCGGATGGGCGAGATCGGCCGGGAGCGGATCAGCGGACGGCTCTCCTGGCGGAACTCGCAAGCGTCGCTGCTCGCCGCCTACGCCGCGGCCAGCCGTGACCGCACACCGGTGGCGGCGGGCGGCCGGGGCCGCACAGGGTGGAGGCCGCGCGGTTGAGCGAGGACCCGATACGCCTGGTCACGATCGGGCGGATTCTCCGTCGGCGCTGGCGGCTGCTGGCCGTCGTCACCGTGGTGGGCGCGCTCGTCGGCTACGGCATCTCGGTGCTGTTCCCACCGCGCTACACGGCCTCGGTATCGGTACTGCTGCCGGGGCAGTGGGAGGAGCGCGAGCTGCTCACCCAGGCGGAGATCGCGACCAGTTCGTCGGTGGTCGACCGCGCGGCCGCCACGCTCGGCTGGAAGGGCGTCAGCGGCGCCGAGCTGCGGGACCGCGTCAGCGCCAAGGCCACCGACGGGAACATCATCAAGATCTCGGGCACGGCCACCACACCGGAACGCGCGCAGCGGCTCTCCGACCGGGTGGCGCAGGAGTTCGTCGCCTTCGCCGCGCGGATCGCGGGCGACGGCACCGACTCCGACGCGACCACGGGGCCCGAGGCACTGCGGAAGAAGGTGGCGGAGACCAACCGCCGCATCACCGACCTGGCCGAGGCGGCCGATCCGGGGCGGACCGTGGAGAGCGTGCAGGCCCGCACCGAGCTCGCGAAGCTGCGCACCGCGCTGCAGGAGGCCATGAAGAAGCTGGACGAGACCGAGGGGGCGACCAGCAGGGCCGGCATGGTCGTCATGGGGCCGGCGCCCCGGCCGACCGGCGAGGCGCCGCCGACGAGGACGCACTTCGTCGGCGGTGGGGCGGTGCTGTCCTTCCTGCTCGCGGTCGTCGGCCATCTCGCCGCGGCACGGGTGGACCGTCGACCGCGCACCGAACCGGAGATCGCCGCGGCGCTGGGCTCGACGCTGCTGGGGACCGTCGACGTGCCGGGTGAACGGCGCGCGCACCGGCCCCGAGGCGGTGGCTCGCGGGCCTGGATCCGCCGGCTCCTCGGCGTCGACACCCGGTGGGACATGCCGACCCCGCACAGGTCCGGCGACGAGGCCGGCAGGCGGCTCCGCTACCGGCGGGTGTGCGCTCGCCTCCGGGACCGGTCGCCGGCTCCCCGGCGGCTGCTGGTCGTCGTACCGGACGGCGACGAGATCGCCCGCCGGGCCGCCGGGCAGCTCGTCGCGGAGGCCGAGAGCGATCCCGTGCTGCGGGTGGTGGAGGTCTCGGTGTCCCGGCCGATGGTGCCGGACCGCGACACCGAGTCCGGTGCCCTGGTCGTGCTCAGCGCGGGCGACCGGACCGCGGGGGAGCTCGCCGGCATCGCCGAGGCGTGTGCGGACGGCGGGCATGAGGTCGTCGGCTTCGTCGTCGCCGGCGCGGTCCGGGCCCGCCCGACGAAGTCCGCCGGCCATCCCCCCGAGAACGCCACCCTGGCGCTCGCGGGGCGCGGCAGCGCGACGGGAGGTTCGGTGTGACGACGAGCACGACTTCGGAGCCGTCGGCCGCCGCTCCCCTTGTCGACCTCCAGGCGCTGGTGGTGGCGGTGCGCAGGCGCCGCCGCCTCTGGTGCGCCATGGCGCTGCTGGGACTGCTGGTCGGCGCGGCGGTGGCGGTCCTGATGCCGCCGCCGCCGACCGCGGTGACCAAGGTGCTGGTCGCGCATCAGGAGGACCAGCCGAACGACACCGGAACGCTGATCCGCACCGACGTCGAGCTGCTGAGGACCACCCGGATCGCCGGCCAGGCCCTGCGCTCCCTCAACTCCTCGGAAAGCCCGGAAGACTTCCTGCGGGACTACCGGGGTACCGGCTTGACCAACAACCTGCTGCGGATCGATGTGACGGGTGACAGCGACGCGGAGGCGGTGGCCCGGGCCCAGGCGCTGGCCGACGCGTTCGTCGCGGACCATGTGAGGCGGATGCGGGAGACAGCGAAGGCCGAGGCCAAGGCCCTGCTCGAGCAGCGTGACCGCATGCGTAAGGAACTCGCCCGGGTCAACGAGGAGATCGGAGACGGACCGCCGAGGAGCGGCCCGGGGGAGTCGGCGAGAACGGAGTCGCTCTTCGCCCGCCGGGCCGAGCTCACGACGCGCATCGCCGACTTCAACCAGCGTGCCGAGGAGGCGCGCGTCGGCACGCCCCGGCTCATCGCGGGCACACAGATCGTGGACGCCCCACGCCCGCTGCGGCACTCCCTGCCCAAGGCCGCCGCCACCAACGCCGGGATCGGGCTCGTCCTCGGGCTCGTCCTCGGGCTCGCGGTGGCCGCGGTCGGCTCGGTGGTGGCGGACCGTCCCGTGCTGCGCCGCGAGATCGCGGCGAACCTGGGCGCCTCGGTCATCGCGGAGCTGCGCCGCGTGTCCCGCCGACCGGCCGGGCGGTGGCGGCTCCGACGGACCCGGGCGGTACGGACGAGGCTCACCACGACCCTGGTCCGCGCCGTGCGCGGCTCCACGGAACCGGTGTCGCTGCTGGAACTGGGCTGTGCGCGCAGCGCGAGCGCGATCGCCCTGGACCTCGCCAGGGCACTGGCGGCGGAGGGGCCCGTGGTCATCGTCGACGGTCTGCCGGGACCGCTGCTCGCAGGCCGCCACCGGCTGCCAGGGGACCCGGACGTGGTCAGCGGCGAGGCCGCCGCGGCCGTGCCGCGTCAGACGCGTCGGCTCGGCGTCGGCTCGGTCGCGCCCGGCACGGCCTGGACCGACCTGCGGTTCCTCGGCGGGCAGACCGTGCTCGTCGTACGTGCCGGGCACGGCAGCGCCGCATGGCTGCACACCGTGGCGCGGCAGCTCGCGGACCTGGACATTCCGGTGATCGGTGTGGTGCTGATCGACCCCGATCCGCGGGACCGGACCGACGGCACCCTGTGGGACGGGCCGCACACCGCGCTGCGCGGCCCTCATCAGCGGCCGGCCCGGCGGAACGGCATGGGCCGACCGCGGACGGAGCGGCCGCCGGTGCCGGCCGCACGGGTCCCGAACAGCGACCAGGAGGCGCGGTAGAACATGTGTGGCATCGCAGGCGCTTACCGATGGCCGGACGGGAAGGTCGTGACCGACCGGCTCACCGACACCCTCGCCCACCGCGGCCCGGACGGGGCGGGCCGGTACAGCCACCCCGCCGGCGACGGCGAAGTGCACCTCGGGCACCGCCGACTCGCCATCATCGACCTGTCCGAGACCGGCGCCCAGCCGATGGTCTCGGGCGGCCTCGCCCTGACGTACAACGGCGAGCTGTACAACGCGCCCGAGCTGCGTGCCGAGCTGGCGGCCGCCGGGGTGCGATTCCGCGGGACCTCCGACACCGAGGTCGTCCTTGAGGCATGGCGGCGCTGGGGCACCGACTGCCTGCCCCGGCTACGCGGCATGTTCGCGCTCGGGATCTTCGACGAGCGCACCGGTGACCTGGTGCTCGCCCGCGACCAGCTCGGCGTCAAGCCGCTGTTCCTGCTGCGACGCGGCGCGGGCCTGGTGTTCGCCTCCGAGCTCAAGGCGCTCGCCGCCGCCACCGGCGGGTCGCTCCGCGTGGACCACGCGGCGCTGGTGGCCTCGCTGCTGTACTACTGGGTGCCGGACTCGCGCTGCGCGTTCCGCGAGGCGGAGAAGCTGCCGCCGGGGAGCTGGCTCAGGTGCCGGGCCGACGGCCGGGTGGAGCGCGGCCGGTTCTGGAACCTGAAGGACGTCGCCGCCGAGGGCCGGGAGCGGGCCCGCGGCGGCGAGCAGCCGGACCTGGCCGCCATCGTCGAGGAGTCGACCCGGCGGCACCTGCTCTCCGACGTACCCGTGGCGACCTTCCTCTCCGGCGGTCTCGACTCCAGCTACCTGACCGCCCTCGCGGCCCGCCACCAGCCCGGGATCTCCGCTTACACGATCGGGTTCCGCGCCGAGGACGCCAGGTTCGAGGCGATGCCGGACGACCTGCGCTACGCCCGGCGGGTGGCCGAGCGGTTCGGCGTCGACCTGCACGAGATCGAGATCGCCCCGAACGTGCTCGACCTGCTGCCGCGGATGACGTACAGCCTGGACGAGCCGATCGGCGACCCGGCGGCGATCAACACCTTCCTGATCTGCTCGGCCGCCCGGGAGGCCGGGGTCAAGGTGATGCTCTCGGGGATGGGCGCCGACGAGCTGTTCGCCGGGTACCGCAAGCACCTGGCCAACCTGCTCGCGCTGCGCTACCAGCGCGTTCCGCGGCCCCTGCGGCGCGGCGTGTCGGGGGTGGTGGACCGGCTGCCGGTCGCCTCGGCCCGCCGGGGGTACCGGTCGGTGCGCTTCGCGAAGCGGTTCCTCTCCTTCGCCGAGCTGCCGGAGGAGACCGCGTTCCGGCGCAGCTACACCATGTACGACCGGGACGAACTGCTCGCCCTGGTCGATCCGGACCTGGCCGGGACGGTCGAGGACGTGCTGACCGAGCACGCCGACATCTACCGGGACAACGACCTCGACGACTTCGTCAACCGCATGTGCCTGGGCGACGCCCGGATGTTCCTGCCGGGCCTGAACCTCGCGTACACCGACCGGTCGAGCATGGCCGCGTCGACCGAGGTGCGGGTGCCGTACGTGGACGTCGAGGTGGTCAGGGCGGCGTTCGCCGTGCCCGGCGATCGCAAGATCGTCGGACGGCAGGGCAAGGCCGTCCTCAAGGAGGCGGCCACCTCCATCCTGCCCCGGGAGATCGTGTACCGGCCCAAGGGCCTGTTCAGCGCCCCGCTGCGGGCCTGGATGAGCCGGGATCTCGCGCCGCTGGTGCGCGAGGTGGTCAACGACGGCGTGCTCGTCGGTTCCGGGCTCCTGCGTCGCGACGCGCTGGCGCGCATGGTCGCCGAGGACGCCGCCGGGCAGCGGGACTTCTCCAAACATCTGTGGCATGTGCTGACCCTCGAGTACTGGTATCGCGGCGCGACCTCCGGGTCCGGCCAGAAGGCTACGGCGTAGAAACAAGGGGACTTCGGGTGAAACAGGTTGTGCAGAACTACAAGAGCGGCGAGCTGGCGGTGCTCGACGTGCCGGTGCCGGGGTGCAAGCCGGGCGGTGTGCTGGTCAGGACCGCCTACTCGCTGATATCCACCGGGACCGAGCTCATGAAGGTGTCCGAGGCCGGCATGTCGATGCTGGGCAAGGCCCGCTCCCGGCCGGACCAGGTGGCCAAGGTCATGCAGAGCGTGGCCACCAACGGGCTGCCCGCCACCTACCGCAAGGTGATGGGCAAGCTGGACTCCTACACGCCGCTCGGCTACTCGCTGTGCGGGGTGGTCGAACAGGTCGGCGCCGGGATCGACGAGGTGAAGGTCGGCGACCTCGTGGCCTGCGCCGGCAACGAGCACGCGCTGCACGCCGAGCTGAACTGGGTGCCGAAGAACCTCTACACCCCGGTGCCGGACGGCCTCGCGCCGCGCCAGGCGGCCTTCGGCACCGTCGGGTCGATCGCGTTACAGGGCGTCCGCCAGGGCGAGCCGCAGCTCGGCGAGGTGGCGCTGGTCATCGGCCTCGGGCTGATCGGGCAGCTGGTCGTGCAGCTCCTCACCGCCTCGGGAGTCCGCGTCGTCGGGGTCGACCCCGACCCGGCGCGCTGCGGGCTCGCCGAGCGTATGGGTGCCGCGACCTGCGGCGATCCCGCCTCCGCGGCCGTGGCGGCCGCCGTCGCCGAGCTGACCGACGGTCACGGCGTGGACCAGGTGTACCTGGCCGCCGGCGGCGCCAGCAACCAGCCCGTCGAGCTGGCCGCCGAGTTGAGCCGGGACCGCGGCCGGGTCGTCGACATCGGCAAGTGCCGCCTGGACCTGCCGTGGAACGCGTACTACGAGAAGGAACTCGACGTCCGGTTCTCCCGCAGCTACGGCCCCGGGCGCTACGACCCGGAGTACGAGCTGGAGGGGCGCGACTACCCGATCGGCTACGTGCGCTGGACCGAGCGCCGCAACCTCGCGTGCTTCCTCGACCTCGCCGCCCGCGGCCGCGTCGACGTGGAGCCCCTGATCTCCCACGTCGCCGACTTCGACGACGCCGTCGAGACGTACCAGCGCCTCAAGGACGGCGAGTTGAAGGCCGTCGCGGTGCTGTTCCGGTACCCCGAACACGCGGGGGAGGTGGAGGCCCCGGAGGTGGCCGTGCCCACGGTGAAGCCACGCGGCGGCACCGGGTCCACCCCCGCCCGGTCCGTCACGTCACCGGTGCGGCTCGCGTTCGTCGGTGCGGGGAACTACGCGACGTCGATGCTGCTGCCGCACCTGGCCCAGCGCGACGGCCTCGAGCTGTCGACCGTGGTCACCACGACGGCGCTGTCCGCGGCCAACGCCAAGCGGAAGTTCGGCTTCGCCGAGGCGACCACCGACCTCGACGCCGTGCTCGGCGACAAGACCATCGACGCGGTGTTCGTGGTCACCCGGCACAGCTCGCACGCCGAACTGACCCGCAAGGCGCTCCTCGCGGGCAAGACGGTGTTCGTGGAGAAGCCGCTGGCCCTCACCGAGGACGAGCTGGCCGGCGTGCTCGCGGCGGTGGAGGAGTCCGGCAACGACCGGCTGCAGGTGGGCTTCAACCGCCGGTTCGCGCCGCTGCTGCGGGAGGCCAGGAAGCGGTTCGGCGCCCGGACCGGTCCGGCGAGCCTGCGCTACCTGGTGAACGCGGGCCGGCTGCAGCACGGCAGCTGGTACCTCCGAGAGAGCACCGAGGGAACGCGGTTCGCCGGCGAGGGCGGACACTTCATCGACACGGCGAGCTGGCTGCTCGACGCCGACCCGGTATCGGTGTACGCGGCCGCCCCGTCCGGCACCGAGGACCTGCAGATCGTGCTGCGCTACCCGGACGGGTCCACCGCCACCATCAGCTACGTCACCACCGGCGCGCCCGGCTTCCCCAAGGAGACGCTGGACCTGGTAGCGGACGGCAAGGTGCTGCGGCTCGACGACTTCGTCCGGGCCTCGGTGTACAGCCGCAAGCGGTGGGTCAGCTCGCGGCTGCCCAAGGCCCGGGACAAGGGCCAGTCCGCCGAGCTGGCCGCGTTCATCAAGGCCGTGCGGATCGGCGGGCCGATGCCGGTGCCGCTCCAGTCGCTGGTCGCCACCACGTCGGCCACCCTCGCCGTGCGGGCCGGCCTGGCCGGCGGCGCGCCGGTGACGTTGGCGAGGGCACGATGACGGTGAGCTCGGGGAGTCCGGGCTGGTACCTGCGCCGCCTTGCCCGGATGGGACCGCGGGAGGTCGGCGGCCGGATGGCCGACGCGGTGCGCAGGCGGCGGTGGCGGTCGGCGCTGCCCGACCGCCCGAGCGTGACCGGCGCCCGGTTCACCGCGGTACTGCCCGCCGGGACGCTCGCCGCCGTGCCACCGGACGCCGCGAAACGTCTCATCGCCGAGGCGGACCGGCTGATGGCCGGACACGCCGAGTACTTCGGCGTGGACCGCGACGACCTGGCCGACCCGGACTGGTGGCGCGATCCGAAGACGGGGCGCCGCGCTCCGTGGGGCTACGCCTTCGACGTGCCGTACCGCGACGAGGACGCGGTCGGGGACATCAAGCAGATCTGGGAGCTGTCCCGACACCAGTACCTCACCGTGCTCGCCGCCGCCTACGCGATCACCGGGAACGAGCGGTACGCCGAGCGCGTGGCCGAGCACCTGCGGTGGTGGTGGGCGGCCAACGCGCCGCTGCGCGGAGTGCACTGGATCAGCGGCATCGAGCTGGGGATCCGGCTGCTGTCCTGGGTGTGGATCCGTCGACTGCTCGACGGCTGGCCGGGCGTGTCCGAGCTGTTCGAGGACAACCCGGTGGCGCTGCACCAGATCTGGCACCACCAGCGCTGGCTGGCCGCCTTCCCCAGCCGGGGGTCCTCGGCCAACAACCACGTCATCGCCGAGGCCGCCGGGCAGTTCGCCGCCGCCTGCGCCTTCGGGTGGTTCCCCTCCTCGGCGCGCTGGCGAGCCGACGCGCTGCGGTCGCTGGAGCGGCACCTGCGCGGCAACACCTTCGCCTCCGGCCTCAACCGCGAGCTGGCCACCGAGTACCACGGACTCGTCCTGGAGCTCGGTCTGGCCGCGGTGGCCGAGGCGGATGCCGCCGGTGTGCCGGTCCCCGCGTCCGTCCGCCTGGTGCTGCTGCGGATGACCGACGCGCTCGCGGCCGTCGTGGACAGCCGGTTGCGGCCGCCGCGCCAGGGGGACGCGGACGACGGGCACGGCCTGGTCGTGGACGGCGCGGGCACCGACCGCTGGGCCTCGCTCCTCGCCACCGGGGACGCCGTGTTCGGCCGGCTCGACTGGTGGCCGGTCGTGACCGGCACGGATGTGCGCACCCCGCTGCTCGCCGCGCTCATCCGGCCGTACCCGAAAGGCGGCACCGCGCCGGCCGTGCCCCGCCCGCCAAGCCGACCAGGCCACTTCGCCGACGCGGGGCTGACCATCCTGCGCGGTCCGGGGGAGATCTGGTGCCGCTGCGACGGCGGCCCGCACGGCTTCCTGTCCATCGCCGCGCACGCCCACGCGGACGCGCTGTCCGTGGAGGTCCGGCACGACGGCGTCGACGTGCTCGCCGACCCGGGCACGTTCTGCTACCACGGGCAGCCCGAGTGGCGGCAGTACTTCCGGTCGACCCTCGGCCACAACACCCTGCAGCTGGACGGCGGTGACCAGTCCGTCTCCGGCGGCCCGTTCCTCTGGACCCGGCACGCCCGCAGCCGCGTCCTGGTCGCGGACACCTCCGACGCCTCCGACGGGGGAACGGCCCGCTGGTGTGCCGAGCACGACGGTTACCAGCGCTCCGTGCACCGCCGCCGGGTGGAGCTGACGGCCGCGAGCCGGGAGCTGAGGGTGGTCGACGAGGTGCGCGGCCCGCGCCGGGCCGTGCGCCTGGCGTTCCACCTCGGCCCGGCGATCGCCGCGGACCTGGTGGGGAACCGGGCACAGCTCACCTGGACCCGGGACGGTGAGGACCGCTCCGCGGTGCTCGACCTGCCCGGGCAGCTGTGCTGGCGGGCGCATCGCGGCGAGACCGACCCGCCGCTGGGCTGGTACTCCGCCGGCTTCGGGCGCAAGGAACCCGCCACGACGCTGGTCGGCACCGGCTTCGCCGACGGCGCTGCGCTGTTGGGGGATTTCACCACCGTACTCAGGTTCCGCGGCTAGGGAGGACGCGTGGGGATCACGTGGCGGCGACGGGCGTTGCCGGCGGCACCGCTGGCGCTGGCCCTGCTGGTGGCGACCGGCTGTGACAGCACGCCGACCGAGCGGCCGGAGCCGACCGCTGCGCCGTCCACGCCCACGGCCCGGTCCGTGGCCCGGGTGTGCGCCAAGCCCGCGGCCGGTCCCGCGAAGGCACCGGCGGGCGCGGTGACGGTCGACCCCGCGGTCGTCGGTGACCTGGCCGCGAAGACCAGGAGCAGCCCCCCGAACACCACGTTCTGGCTCGCACCGGGCGAGCACCGGCTCGAACCGGAGCGCTACGCGCAGGTCGTTCCCAAGAAGGGGAACCGCTACCTCGGCGCGCCCGGCGCGGTGCTCGACGGCCGGAAGACCAACCAGTACGCGTTCGGCGGCAGCGCCCGCGACGTCACCATCCGCCACCTGACCGTGCAGCGGTTCGTCGCGCCGCACGACGAGGGCGTGGTCAACCACGACATGGCCGACGGGTGGGTGATCGAGCACGCGAGGGTCCAGTACAACTCCGGCGCCGGGATGATGGCCGGTGCCCGCCAGCGGGTCCGCGCCAGCTGTCTGCGCGGCAACGGACAGTACGGAATGAACGCGTACAAGACCGGCGACTCCATCCGTGGCCTGGTGGTCGAGGGCAACGAGATCGTGGGCAACAACACCGGCGACTGGGAGCGAAGGCGGCCGGGCTGCGGCTGCACCGGAGGCATCAAGTTCTGGGCCGTCGACGGCGCCGACATCCGCGGCAACTGGGTGCACGACAACCGCGGAGTCGGGTTGTGGGCGGACAACAACAACAACGACTTCCGCATCGAGGACAACGTCCTCGAGGCCAACGACGGTGCCGCGCTGATGTACGAGACCAGCTACAACGCGGTCATCCGGAACAACACGATCCGGCGGAACAACTGGGTCGAGGGCCGCAAGGGCGCCGACCGCGGCGACGACTTCCCGTACGCGACCGTCTACATCTCCGAGGCCGGCGGCGAACCACGGGTCGAAGCCCGCACGGACAAGATCGAGATCTACCGGAACGTGCTGGAGGACAACTGGAACGGCATCACCCTGTGGGAGAACGCCGACCGGTTCTGCAACAGCCCCGCCAACACCTCCACCGGATACTGCACGTTGCTGGTGAAGGACACCGACCGCTGCGCGCGGCCGGCGATCACCAAGGCACCGCTCTACGCCGACTGCCGGTGGAAGACCCAGCGGGTGGACATCCACGGCAACCGCTTCGTCCTGGACCCGTCCACCGTCAAGTGCACGATGGAGTGCGGCCACATGGCGGTCCTCGCCAACTACGGCACCTATCCGAACTGGTCGCCGTACAAGGGCAGGCGAGTGGCTGAGGCGATCACCCACCAGCAGTACAACCGCTGGCACGACAACGTCTACCGCGGACCGTGGAGCTTCCTCGCGGGCGACCCGAGCCGGAGACTCGGCGCCGGGCAGTGGCAGAGCACACCGTACCGGCAGGACACGGGCAGCACCTTCACCCCACAGGCCGGTGGTCGAGATGGGCGTTGAGACGGGCGGGAACCTGACACGCGGCGGGCCGCCGGGCCGACCGGACCCGGCGGGCACACAGCCCGGTGCCGCACCACGCCCCGCCGGCACACCGAAGGCCGTCGGGATCGTCTGGGCGCTGCTGGCCCTCAACACGCTCGGCTCCGCCGGGGCGAAGACCGTCATCCCGCTGCCCCGTTCCCTCATCCAGACGGCCACCATGGGCGCGCTGGTCACCGCGTTCGCGCTGGCGCTCGCGCTCAACCTCCGGCTGCGCATCCGACCCAGCGCCTTCGTGTTCCTGCTCACCCTGCTCCTGGTGCCCAGCGTGATCTCCAGCGTGAACCTGGAGGTCGGGTACGGCGCGCTGTTCCGCTGCGCCCGCCTCGCGCTCTTCGTCGGCACGCTGTGGCTGCTCAGCCGCTGGTGGGACGGCACCCTGACGTTCGTCCGGTACCACATCCGGATGTACTTCGCGGTGCTCGTGCTGGTGGCCGCGGGCCTGGTCGTCTCGCCGGGCACGGCCCTGCCCGAGTACTACGGCGGACGCCTGGTCGGCGCGCTGTGGCCGCTCACCCCGCCGCAGATCGGACAGTACGCCGCGGTGATCATCGGGCTCACCGTGCTGCTCGTCCTCGGCCGCCACACCACCGGGGCGAGTGCGGCGGTGATCATCGTGCCGTCACTCGTCCTGCTCGTGTTGACCCATACCCGCACGGCCACGCTCGGCCTGCTCATCGGGTTGCTGCTGGCGATCGGCTCGCTCGTGCTGACCAGCGCCGCCGCCCGCCGGTTCTTCGCCTGGACGGTGGTGTGCGCCACGGTGGCCGCGGTGGCCTTCAGCTCCGCGCTGCGGGCGTGGTTCCTGCGCGGACAGAGCCAGGAGAACCTGTCCAACCTCACCGGTCGGGCCAAGGTCTGGGACGCCCTGCTCGCAGCGCCCCGGACCACCGGGGAGAAGGTGTTCGGCGTGGGCCTGAGCGACAAGTCGTTCGGCGGGCTGCCGATCGACAACAGCTGGCTGGCCGTCTACCACGAGCAGGGTCTGATCGGCGTCACCCTCGTGGCGGTGATGATCACCGTCCTGGGCGGCGTCGCGCTGCTGCGGCCACCATCGCTGCCGAGGGCCTGCGCGATCTTCCTGATCAGCTACTGCGCGATCTCGTCGTACACCGAGGCCGGCCTTGGCGACGCCTCGCCCTATCTGCTGCACCTGGCCCTGGCCGCCTCGCTCCTCGCGGCACCCGCCCAGGCCACGCCCCTGTCGACGGCCGCGGTGCCTCGACGACGTATCCCGCGATGGGCCCGGAGGTGACCGTGAGCATGCACGTCCTCGTGGTGCACAACCGCTACTCCTCGAAGCAGCCGAGCGGAGAGAACAGAGTCGTCGACGAGGAGGTGGGGCTGCTGCGCGCGGCAGGCCACCGGGTCGACGTGTTCGAACGACGCAGCGACGACATCGCCGCCCGCTCCCTCCTCGGCAAGGCCGCGGTGCCGCTGCTCGTGCCGTGGAACCCCGCGGTCCGCGCGGAGCTCACCGCCCGGCTGCGCACCGAGCGGCCGGACGTGGTGCACATCCACAACGTCTTCCCGCTCCTGTCGCCCGCGGTCCTCGCCGCCTGCGCCGACGCCGGCGTGCCCGCCGTCGCCACCCTGCACAACTACACCCAGGTCTGCCCGCCCGGCACCCTGCACCGGGACGGCCGGTCGTGCACCGAGTGCGTCGGGACGACGACGTCGCTGCCCGCCGTCCGGCACGGCTGCTACCGGAACTCCCGCCTCGCGACGGTGCCGCTCGCGGTCAGCCTGTCGGTCAACCGACGGCGGTGGTGGTCCGGCGTGGAGCGGTTCTTCTGTATCTCCGCCGCGCAGCGCGACGTCCTGGTGCGGTCCGGCATGCCACCCGAGCGGCTGGCGGTGAAGCACAACTTCGTACCCGACCCGGGCGCCCGCCGAACGGGCGACGGCGAGCATCTGCTCTTCCTCGGCCGGCTCGCGGAGGCCAAGGGCGTACGGCTGCTCATGGCCGCGTGGGACGAGATCGCGGCGAGCGGCGGTGTGGGCGTGCCGCTCGTGCTCGCCGGCGCGGGGCCGCTGGAGGGAGAGGTCACCGCCTGGGCGGCGGGCCGGGACGACGTGCGGTACGTCGGTCTGTACGACCCGGCTCAGTGCCGGCAGGCCGTCGCCCGGTCGGTCGCCGTGGTGGCTCCCTCGATGGCCCTGGAGACGTTCGGCCTGGTGGTCGCGGAGGCGATGGCGGCGGGGGTTCCGGCGGTCGCCGCCGGCCACGGCGCCTTCGTCGAACTCGTCGAGGACGGGGTCACCGGGCTGCTGCACCGGCCGGGCGAGCCCGCCTCGCTCGCGTCCCGCATACGCCGGATCGCGGCCGAGCCCGGCCGCAACCGGGAGATGGGCCAGGCGGCCCGGCGCCGTTACGAGCGGGGTTTCAGCCCGGCCGTCGGCCTGGAGCGCCTGGTGGAGGGGTACCGCACCGCGATCGCGGGTCGGTCGGGCGGCGCGGACGGCGCGCCGCCGACAGGGAACGGAAGCAACGGCTCGCGGCGGGGGGCCCGTGCGAGCAGGGATGGGGGAAGTAGATGACACGATGCCGACTCTGCGGCTCGGCGACGCTGGCGAGCGTCGTCGATCTGGGGGCGACCCCGCCGTGCGAGAGCTTTCTCGCCGCGGACCGACTGGACCAGCCGGAACCGGCCTACCCGCTGCACCTGCGGGTCTGCACGGACTGCTGGCTCGCCCAGATCCCGCCGCTGATCACACCGGAGGAGACGTTCCAGGAGTACGCGTACTTCTCCTCGTACTCGACCTCCTGGGTGGAGCACGCGCGCACGTTCGTCGCCGACGCCGTACAGCGGGTGGGTCTCGGCCCCGACGCCTTCGTGGTCGAGGTCGCGAGCAACGACGGGTACCTGCTGAGACACGTGGTGGACCGGGGGATCCGCTGCCTGGGCGTCGAACCGTCGGTGAACGTCGGCGCGGCGGCGCGGGAGAAGGGTGTGCCCACGCTCACGGAGTTCCTGACCCCGGAGACCGGCTCGGCCGTCCGCGCCGAGCACGGCCCGGCGGACCTGGTCGTGGCCAACAACGTGTACGCGCACATCCCCGACGTCGTCGGGTTCACCCGGGGGCTGCGCGCCCTGGTCGCCGACGACGGCTGGGTCTCCATCGAG
Organism: Streptomyces sp. SAJ15; assembly: GCF_007595705.1. Lineage (GTDB taxonomy): Bacteria > Actinomycetota > Actinomycetes > Streptomycetales > Streptomycetaceae > Streptomyces. The sequence goes on from NZ_NISY01000013.1 coordinate 78,519, forward strand.
GTGCAGCACCTGCTGACCCTGATCGAGCGGAACCAGTACGACACGATCTATCACGAGCACTTCCAGTACTACACGGTCGCGGCCGCGATCCGGGCGTTGGCGAGCGGCGGACTCGCCCTCGTGGACGTCGAGTCGCTGCCCACGCACGGCGGCTCCATCCGGCTGTGGGCCCGGCCCACCGAGGTGGCGGGCGAGCCGACTCCGCAGGTGGCCGACGTGCTGGCCCGGGAGAAGGCCGCCGGGCTCCAGGAACTGTCCGGGTACACCGAGTTCTCCGCCCGGGTGGCCAAGGTGCGCCGGGACCTCCTGCGGTTCCTCATCGAGGCGGCCGAGCGCGGCGACACGGTCGTCGGCTACGGCGCCCCGGGCAAGGGCAACACCCTGCTCAACCACTGCGGCATCCGGCCCGACCTGCTGCCGTACACGGTCGACCGCAACCCCTACAAACACGGCAGGTTCACCCCGGGCACCCGCATCCCGATCCTGCCGCCCGAGCGGATAGCCGCCGACGAACCGGACTACGTGCTCGTCCTCCCGTGGAACCTGCGGGACGAACTGGTCGAGCAACTGTCCTTCGTCCATGAGTGGGGCGGCCGCCTGGTCTTCCCCATCCCGGAACTGAGCATCGTCGAGGTCACGTCGTGAAAGGGGTTGCGGCATGAAGGTCGTTCTGTTCTGCGGCGGCTACGGGATGCGGATGCGCGACGGAGCCTCCGACGACGTGCCCAAGCCGATGGCGATGGTCGGCCCGCGACCGCTGATCTGGCACGTCATGCGCTACTACGCGCACTTCGGGCACACGGAGTTCATCCTGTGCCTCGGCTACGGGGCGCACCACATCAAGAACTTCTTCCTCACCTACGAGGAGACGGCGTCCAACGACTTCGTGCTGCGAGGCGGGCGGACCGAGCTCCTTTCCACCGATATCTCGGACTGGACGATCACTTTCGCGCAGACCGGCATCGAGTCGCCGATCGGGGAGCGGCTGCGCCGGGTGCGGCACCACCTCGACGGCGACGAGATGTTCCTCGCCAACTACGCCGATGTGCTCACCGACGCCCCCCTGCCGGAGATGATCGATTCCTTCGCCCGGCGCGACGCCGGTGCGTCGATGATGGTGGTGCCGCCCCAGTCCTCCTTCCACTGTGTGGAGTTGGGCGAGAACGGCCTGGTGGGGGGCATCACCGCGGTGAGCGAACTGCCGCTGTGGGAGAACGGCGGCTACTTCGTGCTCCGCCAGGAGGTCTTCGACCACCTACCGGAGAACGGGGACCTGGTCGCCGACGGATGCGCCCAACTGGCCAAGCGGGGCCGCCTTGTGGCGCACCAGCACCGCGGCTTCTGGAAGCCGACCGACACCGTGAAGGAGCGGGCCGCGCTGGACGCGGCCTACGCCCGGGGCGACCGCCCGTGGGCCGTGTGGGAACAGGACCGCGCGGGGGTGGGGGCGTGATCCAGCTCAGCACCGGGCGCCTGGACCAGGTCGTCGCGGTGGGCGCGCACTGCGACGACATCGCCATCGGCGCCGGCGGCACACTGCTGACGATGTGCCTCGCGCGGCCGGGGCTACGCGTCGACGCGCTGGTGCTCTCCGGCGGCGGCAGCGAGCGGGAGCGGGAGGAGCAGGCCGCGCTCGCCGCGTTCTGCCCGGGCGCCGACCTGCGGCTGACCGTGCTCAAGCTGCCCGACGGCCGGATGCCCGCGCACTGGGACGAGGCCAAGGCCGCGGTCGAGGAGCTGCGCGAGCGCAGCGAACCGGATCTGGTCCTCGCCCCTCGCGCCGATGACGCGCACCAGGACCACAGCGGCCTGGCGAAGCTGGTCACCACCGCGTTCCGCGACCACCTCGTGCTCGGCTACGAGATCGTCAAGTGGGACGGCGACCTCGGCCGCCTCGCGGCGTACCAGCCGCTGTCGCCCCAGATCGCCGAGGAGAAGGTGCGGCTGCTGCAGGAGCACTACCCCTCGCAACAGCACCGGCCCTGGTACGACCGGGAGACCTTCATCGGCCTCGCCCGGATCCGCGGCATCGAATGCCACGCGCGCTACGCCGAGGCGTTCGCCGCCGCCAAACTCACACTCAACCTGGGGGACTGAACCTTGCGCGTGCTGCTGACCGGACACCAGGGCTACCTGGGCACGGTGATGGCCCCGGTCCTTGGCGCCGCCGGGCACGAGGTCGTCGGTCTCGACTCCGGCCTGTTCGCCGACTGCGTCCTCGGCCCGGCACCCGCCGACCCGCGGGGACACCGGGTCGACCTGCGCGATGTCACGGCCGACCACGTGGCCGGGGTGGACGCCGTGATCCACCTGGCCGCGCTCTCCAACGACCCGCTGGGATCGCTGGCGCCGGAACTCACCTACGACATCAACCACCACGCGTCCGTACGGCTGGCCCGGCTGGCGCGCGACGCCGGAGTGCGGCGCTTCCTGTACGCGTCGACCTGCTCGGTCTACGGCGCCGCCGGCGGTGACGACCTGGTGACCGAGGACGCCCCGCTGCGCCCGGTGACCCCGTACGCGGAGTCCAAGGTGCGGGTCGAGGACGACCTGCACGCACTCGCCGACGACGACTTCACCCCGGTGTTCATGCGCAACGCCACCGCCTTCGGCCACTCGCCCCGGCTGCGCGCCGACATCGTGCTGAACAACCTGGTGGGCCACGCGCTGCTGTCCGGCGAGGTCCTCGTGCTCTCCGACGGCACCCCCTGGCGCCCGCTGGTGCACGCCGCCGACATCGCACGGGCCTTCGCGGCCGCGCTGACCGCGCCACGGGAGGCGGTGCACGACCGGGCGTTCAACATCGGCAGCGAGACCAACAACGTCACGGTCGCCGAGATCGCCGAGCAGGTCGCCGAGGCGGTGTCCGGCGCGAAGGTGGTGATCACCGGGGAGACCGGCGCCGACCCGCGGTCGTACCGGGTGGACTTCTCCCGGTTCCGCGCCGCGATCCCCGGCTTCGACTGCGAGTGGACGGTGAAGCGGGGCGCGCTCGAACTCGCCGACGCCTACCGGAAGCACGGGCTGACCAGGGAGGACTTCGAGCGACGCTTCACCCGCCTTGCCGTGCTGCGCGCGGCGTCCGACACCGGCGCCGTCGACGACACCCTGCGGTGGCGCCGATGACCGCGACCGGAGAGCGGATGCACCAACTGGTGGAGCGGCTGTACCCGCTGTGCCGGAGCATCACCGGCGACGGTGTGCGCGCCACCCTGGAGATCGTCGGCGAGTACGTTCCACTGCGGGTCCACGAGGTGCCGACCGGGACGCGGGTGCTCGACTGGACGGTGCCGCAGGAGTGGAACATCCGGGACGCGTACATCGCCGACACCGCCGGCAACCGGGTCGTCGACTTCGCCGCGTCCAGCCTGCACGTGCTCGGCTACAGCGTGCCGGTGGCGCGGACCATGCCGCTGGCCGAGCTGCGCGCCCACCTGCACACCCTGCCGGAGCATCCGACCTGGGTGCCCTACCGCACCAGCTACTACCAGCCGCGATGGGGGTTCTGCCTGGCCCAGGAGACCCTGGACGCGCTGCCGGACGGCGAGTACGAGGTGTGCGTCGACTCCACACTCGCCGACGGCCACCTCACCTACGCCGAACACGTGGTCCCCGGGCAGGTCCCCGACGAGGTGATCGTCTCCTGCCACGTCTGCCACCCGTCGCTGGCCAACGACAACCTGGCCGGCATCGCGGTGGCGACGTTCCTGGCCCGGGCCCTGGCACAGGAGACGCCCTACTACACCTACCGGTTCATCTACGCGCCCGGCACCATCGGGGCGATCACCTGGCTGGCCCGCAACACGGAACGGATCGAGCGGGTCAAGCACGGGCTGGTGCTGGCCTGCGCCGGAGACTCGGGCCCCGTGACGTACAAGCAGAGCAGGCGCGGCGACGCGGAGATCGACCGGGTGATGCGGCATGTGCTGGTCGCCTCCGAACGCCCGCACCGGATCGCCGAGTTCACTCCGTACGGCTATGACGAGCGGCAGTTCTGCTCGCCCGGGTTCGATCTCGGCGTGGGCTCGCTCAGCCGCACCCCGTACGCCGGCTACCCCGAGTACCACACCTCGGCGGACAACCCGGACTTCGTCTCCCCGCAGGCGATGGCGGACACGCTCGCCGTCTGCCGCGAGGCGTTCTCCGTCCTGGACCGCAACCGGAGCTACCTCAACCTCAGCCCCTACGGTGAACCCCAGTTGGGCCGGCGTGGGCTGTACGACTCGCTCGGCGGCCGCAGCGACGCGAAGCAGGCCCAGATGGCCATGCTCTGGGTGCTCAGCCTGTCCGACGGCGAGCACAGTCTGCTGGACGTCGCCGAGCGGTCCGGGCTGCCGTTCGACACCGTCGCCGCCGCGGCCGGAGCCCTGCACGACGCCGGGCTGCTCAAGGTGTGAGACCGATGACCACCGGGAGGGAGAAGACGACGAAACCGGCGGACCCGGCCGAACCCGCCCGGCGCACCGCCAGGCGCGCCATGGCCGGAAGGCTGTCCTGGGGACTGGCCGACCAGGCGGTCTGCAGCATGACCAACTTCGCGGTGGGGATCTACGTGGCCCGCTCGCTGGGCCTTGCCGCGTTCGGCGTGTTCAGCCTGGCCTGGGTGACCCACGGCGTGGTGCTCAGCGTCTCCCGCGGCCTGGCCACCGACCCGCTCGTGGTGCGCTTCAGCGGCGTGTCGGCCGCGTCCTGGCGCGCGGCGGCGGCCCGGTCGTCGGGTACCGCGCTCGGCGTCGGTGCCGCCGTCGGCGCGGTGTGTCTGGTGGTCGGCCTCGCCCTCGGCGGCCGCGTGGGGCCCGCTTTCGCCTGCCTCGGCGTCGTACTGCCGGGGCTGCTGCTGCAGGACGCCTGGCGGTTCTCGTTCTTCGCCGCGGGCACCGGGCGAAAGGCGTTCGTCAACGACCTCCTGGGAGGCGTCGCACTCGTCCCGGCCATGGTCCTCGCGGCCCGCGTGGGCAGCGTGGCCGCCTTCGTGCTCGCCTGGGGTGCGGCCGCCGCGGTGGCCGCGGTGTACGGCTGCCTCCAGTCCGGCATCCGGCCCCGGCTGACCGGAGCCCGCGAGTGGCTGCGCGAGCAGCGCGACCTCGGCTACCGGTACCTCGTCGAGAACGTCGGCGTCAGTGGCGCGGCCCAGCTGCGGGCCTACGGCCTCGGCCTGATCGTCGGGGTCAGCGCGGTGGGCGTGGTCCGCGGCGCCGAACTCCTGCTCGGCCCCTTCCTCGCCGTGCTGATGGGTCTCTCGCTGGTCACCGTGGCGGAGGCGGCGCGGGTGCTGCGCCGGGCTCCGCACCGGCTGCGCCTCTTCTGCCTCCTGCTCGGCGGCGGACAGGCCGCCGCCGCGCTGCTCTGGGGCGCGGCGCTGCTCCTGGTGCCGGACCGGATCGGCGAGCTCGCGCTCGGCGACGTCTGGCGCTCCGCCTCGGAGCTCATCGTGCCGGCCACGCTCGGCGTCGCGGGCGCGAGCCTGGGCGTCGGCGCGGCGGTCGGACTGCGCGCGCTGGCCGCGGCCCGGCGCGGGCTGCGCTGTCAGCTGTTCGCCTCCACCTGCTATGTCGGCGGCGGGCTCGGCGGGGCGGCCGTGGGCGGCACGGTCGGCTCGGCCTGGGGCGTCGCCGCCGCGACGTTGTGCGGCTCGGCCGTGTGGTGGCTGCACCTGCGGTCCGCCCTGCGCGAGCGCCACCACCACACCATCCCCGAAGTGAGGACGTCATGACCGCGTTACGGCGCGTTCCCCGGTTGAGCATCGGCCTGCCCGTGTACAACGGCGAGGAGTACCTCGCCGAGGCCCTCGACGCCCTGCTCGGCCAGACCTACGAGGACTTCGAGCTGGTCGTCTCCGACAACGCCTCGACCGACGGGACGCAGGACATCTGCCGCAAGTACGCCGCGCGGGACTCGCGCATCCGGTACATCCGGCTGCCCCGGAACATCGGCGCCGCGCCGAACCACAACCACGTGTTCACCGAGTGCCACGGCGAACTGTTCAAGTGGGCCTCGCACGACGACCTGTACGCCCGGGACCTGCTGCGGGCTTGCGTGCAGGCGCTGGACGAACGGCCGGACGTGATCCTCGCGCACGCCGACCAGGCGGTCATCGACGGCGAAGGCCGGGTGAAGGTCCCCTACGCGTACACGCTCGCCACCGACTCGCCGCGCGCGTCGGAGCGCTTCCGCAGCATGCTCTTCGAGCCCGGCGGCGACGACTTCTACGGGGTGATGCGGGCCGATGTGCTGCGCCGGGTGAAGCCGCACGACAGCTACCACCACGCGGACCGCACGTTCGTCGCCGAGATCGGCCTGCACGGGCCCTTCCACCAGGTGCCGGAGCTGCTGTACTTCCGCCGCGACCACCCCACCCGCGCCGAACGGGCCAACCCCTCCAAGCGCTCGCGGTGCGTCAACCTGGACCCGCGCCGGGCGGGCCCGCTGCACCCCACGCCCCGGCTGCTCGCCGAGTACGTCTGGGGCTTCGTCGCGGCGATCCGGCGGGCGCCGCTGTCCTCGGCCGAGCGGCGCGCGTGCTACCGGCACCTGGCCGCGTGGATGGCCAGCCGGGCCCGACCGGGCGCCGGCGAGCGGGTCGAGGACCGCGCCCCGGTCGACCCGGCCCGGCTCACCGTCTCCGTCGACGCCCTCGTCGCGGGCCGCGAGGGGAGGCAGGCATGACGGTCGCGGACGAGACCCCGGTGCGCGTCGGGGTCTTCGGCCTGCTCGGCTCCGGCAACCTCGGCAACGACGGGTCACTCGAGGCCGTGCTCGGGTACCTCCGCGCCGCGCACCCGGAGGCGGTCGTGGACGCGCTGTGCGGCGGACCCGAGGTCGTCGCGACCCGGTACCGGATCCCCGCGACGCGGCTGCACTGGTACCGCGGGGAGTACCGGACCGCGTCGCGGGCGGGCGCGATCGCGGGGAAGGGCCTGGGCAAACTCGTCGACGCCGTCCGCACCGCCGCCTGGGTGCGCCGACACGACGTGGTGATCGTGCCGGGCATGGGCGTCCTGGAGGCCACGCTGCCGCTGCGGCCGTGGGGCTTCCCGTACTCGCTGTTCCTGCTCTGCGCGAGCGGCAGGCTGCTGCGCACCCCGGTCGCGCTGGTCAGCGTCGGCGCGGACGCGATCAGCGCCCGGCCCACCCGGACCCTGGTGCGCTGGGCGGCGCGGCTGGCCACCTACCGGTCGTACCGGGACGCGCTGTCCCGCGACGCGATGCGGGAGATGGGCGTGGACACCACGCGCGACGCGGTCTACCCGGACCTCGCCTTCGCCCTGCCGACGCCGCCGCCCGGCCCGACGGGCCAGGTCTGCGTGGGTGTCATGGACTTCCACGGCGGCGACGACGACCGGGCCCGTGCCGACGAGATCCACCGCCGCTACCTCGAAGGAACGACCCGTTTCGTACGTGCGCTGGTCGAGGAGGGCAGACGGGTCCGGCTGCTCACCGGCGACGAGTGCGACGCGCCGGTGGTCGCCGCGATCCTCGAAACGGTGGACTCGCCCCTGGTCACGGCTGCCGAAGTGTCCTCCCTGGCCGACCTGATGGAGGAGACGGCCGCCGCCGACGCCGTGGTGGCCACCCGCTACCACAACCTGATCTGCGCACTGAAGGCCGGCACACCCACCCTCGCACTCAGCTACGCGGCGAAGAGCGACGCACTCATGACGAGGATGGGCCTCGGCGCGTACCGCCATCCGGCCCGAGAGGTCGAAGCCGACCGGCTGCTGGAGCAGTTCCGGGAGCTGGAGAAGAGATCGGCGGAGCTACGCCGGACCCTCACCGAGCGCAACGAGGAGGCCGCGCGGCAACTAGCCGAGCAGTTCGCCGCCTTGAGCAGGACCCTGTTCAAGAAGACCACCCGGCAGGAGGCCCCGTGAAAGCGACCGAAGTCCCGGCGATCCAGGGCGCGTACCTCTTCGAGCCGACGCCGTACGCCGACGAACGCGGCTTCTTCTGCCGCACCTTCGACGCCGACGTGGTCCGCTCGGTGGGCCTCGACCCGAACGCCTTCATCCAGGACAGCGTGTCCCGTTCGATCCGGGGCGTGCTGCGCGGCCTGCACCTGCGCTCCGGCGCCGGCGAGGCCAAGCTCGTGCGCTGCTCGTACGGGAGGATCTTCGACGTCGTCGTGGACCTCCGGCCCGACTCGCCGACCTACCGCGACCGGGCCTTCTTCGAGCTGTCCGGCGAGACGCAGGCGACCCTCTACATCCCGGCGGGGTGCGCGCACGGCTTCCAGGCGCTGACCGAAACCGCCGACACCTCGTACCGCATCGACCGCCCGCACGATCCGGCCGAGGACGTGACGATCGCCTTCGACGACCCGGATCTCGCCATCCCCTGGCCGCTGCCGGTCACATCGATGTCCCAGCGGGACCGGGAGGCGCCGAGCCTCGCCGAGGTCCTGAAGCAGCAGGAGAGTTGAGGTCGGCGTGGACACCGAGGATTTCCCGCTACCCCGGTCGCGGGCGGCGAACGAGCGACTGCACGCCCTGATCCCCGGGGGCGCGCACACCTACGCCAAGGGCGACGACCAGTACCCCGAGAACCTGGCCCCGGTCATCAGCCACGGCCGCGGTGCCCATGTGTGGGACGTCGACGGCAACCGCTACATCGAGTACGGCTCCGGCCTGCGGTCGGTCAGCCTCGGCCACGCCCATCCACGCGTGATCGAGGCGGTGCGGCGGGAACTCGACCGCGGCGGCAACTTCGTCCGGCCGTCCATCGTGGAGGTCGAGGCCGCGGAACGCTTTCTGGCCACGGTGCCGACCGCCGAGATGGTGAAGTTCGCGAAGAACGGCTCCGACGCCACCACCGCCGCGGTGCGCCTCGCCCGCGCCGTCACCGGGCGCCCGCGGGTGGCCGTCTGCGGCGACCATCCGTTCTTCTCCGTCGACGACTGGTTCATCGGCACCACGCCGATGTCCGCCGGTGTTCCGGCGGCGACCACCGAGCTCACCCTGGCGTTCCCTTACGGGGACCTGGCCGCCACGGAGGAGCTGCTCACCCGGTACCAGGGCGAGATCGCCTGCCTGATCCTCGAACCCGCCACCCACACCGAGCCCTTCCCCGGCCCTCCACTCCGTTCGAGCGGGGAGGACCCCACTCCCGGCTACCTCGCCGGCCTGCGGGAGCTGGCCGACCGGCACGGCTGCGTACTGGTCTTCGACGAGATGATCACCGGCTTCCGCTGGTCCGAGGCGGGTGCCCAGGGCCTCTACGGCGTCACCCCCGACCTCTCCACGTTCGGCAAGGCACTGGGCAACGGGTTCGCCGTCTCCGCGCTGGCCGGGCGCCGCGACCTGATGGAGCGGGGCGGGCTGCGTCACTCCGGCGAGCGGGTGTTCCTGCTGTCCACCACGCACGGCGCGGAAACGCACTCCCTGGCCGCCGCGATGGCCGTGCTCACCACCTACGTCGAGGAGGGCGTCACCGCGCGGCTGCACGCCCTCGGCGAGCGGTTGGCCGCCGGTGTCCGCGACGCCGCGGCCACCATGGGCGTCGGCGACCACATCGTCGTCCGGGGCCGGGCCAGCAACCTGGTCTTCGCCACCCTCGACGAGAACCGGCAGCCGTCGCAGCGGTACCGCACCCTGTTCCTGCGCCGGCTCCTCGCGGGCGGGGTGCTGGCCCCGTCGTTCGTGGTGAGCAGCGCGCTCGACGACGCCGACATCGATCGCACCGTCGACGTGGTGGCCCAGGCGTGTGCGGTGTACCGGAAGGCACTGGACGCCGCCGACCCCACCCCCTGGCTGGGCGGGCGGCCGGTGAAGCCCGTATTCCGCCGCTTGGCGTGACGTGACCTGACGCGTGGTCAGCGGTGCTCTGGCCGTTCCCTGACATCGGCCATCCGTTCGGTCGACCGGTCGGCCGTCCGGTCGACCAGCCACGCGGTCGCCGGTACCACCGCCAGCGCGGTGCACCAGCCGCCGAGGACGTCGGTCGGGTAGTGCGCGCCCAGGGCGACCTGCGCCCAGCCCATGGCGGCGCCGGCAACCAGCGCCGCGGCGAGCACGAGCAACGTGCCGGCCTTCCCGCCGAGGCCGAGCCGGCCGACCGCGATCAGCGCCACAGCGAGGGCGAGCGCGGTGACGAAGGCGGTGTGCCCGCTCGGGTAGGACAGGTTGTCGTCGCCGTGGATGGTGCGTCCCACCAGGGGCTTGAGCAGCGTCGTCGTCCCCACGGCCAGGCCGGTGCCGACGACGACGAGCACGGCCGCCCGAGGTCGCCGAAGAAGCAGGCAGCCCATCACGGTGGCCAGGACCAGCGCCGCCGCTCCGGCGGGCTCCCCCAAGAAGTCCGTGGTCAGAGCGACACGCCGCCATGGCGGCCGCACACTGTCCGCCGTCGGCTGGATGATCCACCCGTCCACCCTGGCGGGCTCGCTGTGTCCGGCGTACAGGACCCCGAGCCCGACGACCACCAGCGTGGCGAGGGCCGCGATCAGCCCGAGCCACGCGCGCAGCGCTGCGGGCAGCAGGGCGGGCGCCGGCCGGCCGGTCACCCGCGACTTCTGCCGACACCGACTCCCCACTGACGAGCCCCCCTCGTGTCGGACGTGGACCGCGCGGGAACCGTCAGGCCCCCGGCTGCCCCGCGAGCTGAGGATCCGTCACGCCAGAACGGTCAGCTCTTGCGGACCACGCTGGACTTCAGCTGCATATGGCCGAAGCCGTCGATCTTGCAGTCGATGTCATGGCCGTCGACTCCGTCGACGAGGCGGATGTTGCGTACCTTCGTGCCCGCCTTGATCCCGGTCGGGTGGCCCTTGACCTTCAGGCCCTTGACGACCGTCACGGTGTCGCCGTCGGCGAGTGCGTTCCCGACCGAGTCCTTGATCACCCGCTCGTCGGGCGAGGTCTCCGCATCAGCGGAGGCAGGCGTCCATTCGTGTCCGCACTCGGGGCACACCAGGAGCGCGCCCATCTCGTACGTGTACGCGCTGGCGCACTCGGGGCAGGGAGGCAAAGGGGTCTCACTCACCTCAACAGTGTATTTCAGACCTCGGCGGCATCCGGCGCCGCTCCATCGCGGCCGGCGGCCCGCTCCGGGTTCATGCGGAGCGGGCCACCCCCGGTTCCGGCAGGGCCGCGGGACCCGACTCCACCGCCGACTCCTCGCCGACCGACTCCTCGGGCCCGGTCAGATACCGCCGGGACCAGGCGCTGAGCGGCTCCAACGCCTCGTTGAGCGCGATGCCGCTGGGAGTCAGCGAGTACTCCACCCGCAGCGGGAGTTCGTGGAACACCTCGCGGTGCACGACGCCCAGCGCCTCCAGCTCCCGCAACTGCTGGACCAGCACCTTCTCGCTGATGCCGGGGACCAGCCGACGCAGTTCACCGAAGCGGGGCCGGTGGTGGTAGAGCGCCCAGAGTATGAGCACCTTCCACTTGCCGCTGATGACGTCGACGGCCGCGACGGTGGGGCACTCAACAGTCCGCTTCCTCATGCCGACGACCCTACCGGGCGACGGTGAAACGCTCCCCGATGTGCTGCGGACGCTCGATCTCGTCGACCAGCGCGACCGCGTAGTCCTCGGCGGAGATGACGCTCTCGCCGTCGGCGTCGGTGACCAACTGCTCGGTGCCGGTGCGGTAGGCGCCGGTGCGCTCGCCCGGGGCGATGGTCGCCGCGGGGCTCAGGCTGGTCCACCGCACGTCGGTCACGCCGCGCAGGAACTCCAGCGCGTCGCCGTGCGCGTGCATGATCTGGAGCAGCCAGTCGGGCAGTCCGGGCGCGTCCCAGACCCGCACGCCGGGCGCCGTCTCCAGGCTGCCCGCGCCGCCGACCGCGATCAGTCGCGGGGCGTCCGCGCCGAGCGCGCGCACCCCCTCCACCAGGGAACGCGCGGCCGGCTCGATGAGCTTGAGGTGACCGGGGCCGTCGCCACCGCCGACCGCGCTGACGACCACGTCGTGACCCTGGGCGGCCGCGGCCACGGACTGCGGGTCGAGCACGTCGCCGGTGGTCACGCCGAGGTTCTCGTGGCTGCGGGTGAGCTTGGCCGGGTCGCGGACGACCGCGGTGACCTGGTGGCCTCGGGACAGGGCCTCGTCCAGGACGCGCTGGCCGATGGTGCCGTTGGCGCCGAAGAGGGCGATCTTCGCCATGGGGGGTTCTCCTTCAGAGGGTGCGTGTGAGGGGTGATGCTGTGAGGGGTGATGTGGATACGGGGGGTGATCAGGTGGTGCGGGCGGATCAGGCCGTGCCGGCGGCCAGGTGCTGTTCCAACGCCGCGGTCAGGTCGTCCGACGAGGCGACCGGGCCGCCCAGGCGGCGCACCCCGCCGGCGGGGGTGTGCAGCAGCAGCGTCGGGTAGCCCTGGACGCCCAGCCGACGGGTCTCGCGCATCTCCCGGGCGGCCTCCTCGCGCACCGCCGGGTCCGCCAGCGCGGCCGTCACCGCGTCCGGGTCGAGGCCCAGCCGCTCGGCCAGCGTCCGGTAGGTCTCCGGCGCCGACAGGTCGCGGCCGTCGCGGTAGAACGCCTGCTGAACGGCGCCCGCGAACTCCACCTGGCGCTCCGGCGCCTGGCGGCGCAGCGCCACCAGACCCACCGCCGGACCCGCGGAGTCCATCACGGCCGAGCCGTCGGCGAGCAGCTCGCGGTACGCGTCTCCGAAGACGGCACCGGTCAGCTGCGCGATGCGCTCGTTGGCGGCCGGGATGTACGGGTGCGCGGCCAGCGGAGCCGCCCGGTCGCCGAGGAACAGCCCGCCGCTGAGGACGCGGATGTCCACCCGCGCCGCGTTGTCGGCGGCGAAGCGGCGCAGCGCGGGGCCGAAGCCGTAGCACCAGCCGCAGTACGCGTCGAACGCGTACGTCAGCCGGGCGCGCTCCTTCTCCATGACCTTCTCCTTGTTTCTCTTTCGGTCATCTGCCTCAAAGCTAAGTCCATAAGCCCAGGTGAACGAGGTATCCTGGCGACTGAGCATGGTGAAAAAGCGACACGATCGGCGGAGCGCGATCCCCGAGGTCGCCTATCGGGCCCCCGCCGGGGCGCCGCCGGGCGTCGAGGTGATGTCCCTGCGCGACCTGCGGGAGCGGGCGCCGGAGGGTGAGTTCGACGCGCCGCAGCGACCGCGCTTCCATCTGCTGTTCGCCATCGACGCCGGCACCGCCTCGCACGCCGTGGACTTCTCCGGCTACACCCTGAGCGAGGGCAGCGTGCTGTGGGTGCGCCCCGGGCAGGTGCAGCAGTTCGGCGACCTGGCCGCCATCGAGGGCACGCTGGTCCTGTTCCAGCCCGGCTTCCTGTCCCCGGCCACCGGGGCGGCGGCCCGGCTGGACGATCCGTACGCCGGCACCTGGTGGCAGCCGGTGGGGGAGGACCGCGCGGCGGTCCTCGCGGCGCTGCGCCACCTCGCCCAGGCGTACGACTCCGGTCACGGGCTGCCGGCCGATGTGCACGCCGAGGTGCTGCGGCACCTGCTCTCCGTGCTGGTGCTCCGCGTCGCGCACCAGGCGGCCCCGGCGGGCAGTGCCGTGGCCGCGCCGCCGGAGGCGTTCGTGCACTTCAGGGACGCGGTCGAGCGCGACTTCGCACGCACCCACCGGGTCGCCGACTATGCACGGGCGCTCGGATACTCGGCGCGCACCCTCTCCCGCGCCACGACCGCGGCGGCGGGGGTCGGCGCCAAGGAGTTCCTGGACCGGCGGGTGGTGCTGGAGGCCAAGCGGCTGCTCGCGCACAGTGACCTCGCGGTCGCGCGGGTCGCCGCGCAGATCGGCTTCCCCGACCCGGCCAACTTCTCCAAGTTCTTCCAGCACCGCGCCGGGCAGACGCCCGGGGAGTTCCGTCGCACGATGCGGGGGCCGGGCACCCCCGGGGCCGTGGCACGGGGCTAGCGGGCCAGGTCGGCGCCGGGGTGCGGGCCTGGTCGACGCCGGGGTAGCGGGCCAGGTCGGCGCCGGGTGACGGGCCCTGTCGGCGCCGGCGCCGGAGGCGACCGCTGGGGTTCAGGGCGCGTCGTCGCCGCGGGGCCTGCCGATGCCCTGCTCTCCTGCCCGTTTGCCAAAAACGAACATTTCGGCTTGATTCGGAAGTGGCGGGCCGTGAGCCTCGCCGCCGTCGCCGCGCTGGGGGCGCATCATGTGGTTCAACGACCGAACGGACGCCGGGCGGCGCCTTGCCGGGCGCCTGGAGGAGCTGCGCAGCGAGAGGCCGATCGTCGTCGGCCTGCCGCGGGGCGGGGTGCCCGTCGCCTTCGAGGTGGCCCGCGCCCTCGACGCCCCGCTGGACGTGATCATCGTCCGCAAGCTCGGCGTCCCGTACCACCGGGAGCTGGGATTCGGCGCCATCGGCGAGGGCGGCGCGCGCGTCGTCCACGAGGACATCGTCCGGATGAGCCGGGTCGACCAGGCGGATCTCGCGGAGGTCGAGCGCACCGAGGAGGCCGAACTCGGGCGCCAGGCCGAGCGGTTCCGAGGCGGCCGAGAGCGGATCCCGCTGTCCGGACGGGTGGTGATCCTGGTCGACGACGGCATCGCCACCGGCGCCACGGCCGAGGCCGCCTGCCGTGTCGCGCGCGCCCAGGGCGCGGCCCGCGTGGTGTTGGCCGTCCCGGTCGCGCCCCCGGACGCGGCGGCCGCGCTGCGCGCCGAGGCGGACGAGGTCGTCTGCCTCTCCACGCCCAGCGACTTCTTCGCGGTCGGTGAGTGGTACCGGGACTTCTCCCAGACCTCCGACAGCGAGGTCATGGAGCTGCTGCACGCCGCCGCGGCGGCATACGGCGAGACCCACGCGGGCACCTCCGGCGACACCGCCACTCCGGAACCGCGACCGGAGCCGCATGCGGAGCCGAAGCCGGAGCCGGTCGCGGAGTCGAACCCGCCCCCGAGCCCGAATCCGGGGTCCAACCCGGGGCCCCACCCGGGCCCCGCCGTGAACCCGGGGCCTGGGGCCGGCCCGGCACCCGCGTCCGGTCCGGTGCGGATCCCGGTGGAGGGCGGCACCGTGGAACTGGCGGGCGATCTGGAGCTTCCCGGGGCGGAGACCGCCGCGCGGTCCGAGGGGGGAGAGGGCGCCCCGGCCGGGCCCGCCCCCGCCATCGTGGTCTTCGCGCACGGCAGCGGCAGCAGTCGGCACAGCCCGCGCAACCGGTCGGTCGCGGAGCGCCTGAACCGGGCGGGCCTCGGCACCCTGCTCTTCGATCTGCTCACCGCGGAGGAGGAGATCGACCGGGCGAACGTCTTCGACATCGAGACGCTGGGGCGCCGTCTCGCCGAGGTCACCCGTTGGCTCCGTACGGAGACCGGCGGTGCCCAGGCCGTCTGCTACTTCGGCGCGAGCACGGGGGCGGCGGCCGCGCTGCGGGCGGCCGCCGCCCCGGGCGCCGACATCGCCGCCGTGGTCTCCCGGGGCGGCCGCCCCGACCTCGCCGGGGAGCGGCTCGCCGATGTCACGGCGCCGACCCTGCTGATCGTCGGCGGCCGCGACGAGACCGTGCTCGACCTCAACCGGCAGGCACAGGCCCAGCTGCGGTGTGAGAACCGGCTGACGGTGGTGCCCGGCGCGACCCACCTCTTCGAGGAGCCGGGGGCCCTGCGGAAGGTGGCTGATCTCGCGTGGGAGTGGTTCAGCGCGCATTCTTGAAGCCTGAGAGGCAAGAGGAGGTGGTCGCCGTGGAGACGATCGTCGGTTGCAACATCGAGATGGAGTTCCATGAGGTCGACGCGACGTTGACCGAGGCTGACGTGCGGGTGCGCCTGCACGACGGGACCGAGGTGAAGGCGCATGGCATCGCCCACCGGCACCCCGACGACCCGGCCCAGCAGCGGGTCGGCGAGGAGATCGCGGCCGCCAGGGCGCTGAACGACCTCTCCCGGCAACTGCTCGACAAGGCAGGCGGAGACATCGAGAAGGTCACCCACTCACCGGCACGCCTGATGGCATAGGAACGTCGTCCCGCGCCCCGCACGCGGGCGGGGCGCTTCCCGATGCGCATGACGGCCGGAGCGCCGGGACCTTCCCCGGGCGCCGGTGCTCCTCTCGCAGTGGTGCTCCCACGGCACCGAGAGAACAACGGAGGGCGGGGCCCGTCAGGCCCCGCCCTCCGCGCGCCCTCCGCGGCGGTCTCAACCGCCCCTACCGCTCCTGGAGCACGCGCGACGCGCGGTCGAAGTCCTCGCGGTCGTTCCCCCCGAGGGCGCCGATCCGGCCGACCAACCGCAGCGCGTTCGCGACCTGGGCGACCTGGGGCACGGCCGAGGACACCGGAGGCACCGCCGACGCGGTCGGGGCGGCCGGCAGGGTCGGCGGCGGCAGCTCGCCCGACCGCGAGCCCGGCTCCTCGACGCTCTCCTCCGCGGGGCGCGCACGCGGGACGGGCACGGCCGCGATCCGCCCCGGAGCGACCTCCGCGGGGGTGGCCGGGGGCGTCGACCCGGCCGGCGCGGCGGCGGACCCGAGGCGAGCCGGGGATCCGGCGGGATCGGTGGTCGGCTCGACGGGGGCGATGGTCGGCCCGGCGGGACCCGCGGCCGGTCCCGCGGTCGGTCCCGCGGTCGGTCCCGTGGCGTCCGCGCTGCCCGCGCTCCCCATGGCCTCGACACCGGCGGCCTCGGCCGGCTGGGCCGGGCCCTCCGTGGTGAGCAGGGCCAGCCCGGCGGTGGCGACCGCCGCCGTGCCCAGGGCCAGCAGGGTGCCGGCGAGGCCCAACCGGAAGTGTTCGCCGAGGGCGGCAACGCCCACGCCGGTCGCCACCACGGGGTTGACCACCGTGGCGGTCGCCAGCGGCGCGGCCAGCCCCGCGCCCCGGTAGGCGGACTGCGAGAGGAAGACCCCGGCGGAGGCCAGCAACCCGATCATCACCAGGCTGGGCAGCGCCTCCGCCCAGGCGTCCCACGCCCAGGCCACCGCCACGTTCTTGGTGAAGACCGAGGAGATCCCGAACGCCGTCCCCGCCGCGGCGGCCAGCAGCACGCTGCGGACGCCGGGCCGGCGCACCCATCGCGCACCGCCGGCGAGCACCGCGACGAGTGCGACGGTCGCCACCGTCACGGCGATGCGCTCGGCGTCGGCCAGCGCCTCGGCCGGCGCCGGCCCGGTCAGCGAGAGCAGCCCGGCCAGGCCCGCGGTGGCCAGCACCGCCCCGCGCCAGCCGGTGGCGCTGACCTTGCGCCGCACGAACAGCGCCGCCATGGGCAGGGCGAAGACGATGGTGAGCGCGCCCAACGGCTGGACCACGCTCAGCGGTCCATAGGCCAGGGCGAGCACGTGCAGGACGCCGCCCACGCCGTTCAGCGCGACCGCCGCCCACCAACTGCCGCGTCGCACCGGCGCGTACGGCCGCTGCGGGGATGTGGCTGCGACGTGCTCCTGGAGTATGGCCCCGGCGGCGTAGCACACCGCCGAGACCAGTGCCAGGACCACGGACAGCGCGAGGGCGGTCATCTCGGGTCCCGCTGTGGTCGTCGTCCCATACCCCTAACAATGACTCCTCGGTCGCGCCGCGTCGTCGTCCTCAAGCACGCACTTCGGCGTACTACTGACGTAGTACGTCTGGTGGAACGGTCTCTTATCGGACGTCAGGGGGCCGATCCCGCCCAGCCCTTATCCGGCCACCTCGAAGGCGCCTTCGGAGAGCGTGCGGAGGTCCTCGACCATGGCGGCGGCGACTTCCCGCTCGGCCCCGTTCAGGTAGAAGTGGCCACCGCTGAAGGTGCGCATCCAGAACGGCCCGCTGGTGAGCCCCCGCCAGGCTTCGGCCTCGGCGGGAGTGACCCGAGGATCGGAGTCGCCGACGAATGCGCTGACCGGGCAGCGCAGCCGCACTCCGGAGGAGTGGGAATACGTCTCGATGGCGGTGTAGTCGGCGCGCAGCGGCTTCACGATCATCCGCACCATGTCCGGGTCGTCGAGAATCCGCGCCTGAGTTCCGCTCAGCGCCTGGATTTCCTTGAGGAGTCCGGCGTCGTCGAGGAGATGCACGGTCTCGTGCCGGTGGATGGTCGGTGAGCGGCGACCGGAGACGATGATTCCCAGCGGCGGGTTGACGCCCCCGCTCTCCAACCGGGCGGCGGTCTCGAAACCCACGACCGCGCCCATGCTGTGGCCGAAGAGGAGCAGTGGCAGATCGGTCATCGGGGTCAGTGCCGAGGCGACCTCGTCGGCCAGTGCCCCGAGGTCCGTGAGGGCCTTCTCCTGGTGGCGTTCCTGCCGGCCGGGGTACTGCACCGCCAGCAGGTCCACGCTGGGCGGGAGATGCCGCGTCAGGGGGAAGAACGCGCTCGCGGAGCCGCCGGCGTGCGGCAGGCAGACCACCCGCACGGTGGCGTCGGGAGCCGGCCGGAATCGACGGAGCCACGCCCCGCTCTGTGAGGTCTTACCAGTCAACGGAACGCACTCTCCTGGTCCTTCCCGGACCCTCCGCGACGCTTTCCGCCACGTGGTGCCGTGGCGTCGCTGAGGGTGGATCGAAGCGGCGGTGACGACGCGCGAATCAAGGGCGTCGTGCCGTGCCATAGCGGGGGGTGAATGGTGTGTCGACCGACGCCCCGGCGTGTCCGGCCCGCTGTGCCGAGGTGCCGAAAACGGCCGAGACGGCCTGAACGCCAAAGCACCACACAATTTTGACGCTATATCAGGTCTTCTTGAGTCGGGCTGACCGCATGATATACCGAGGCCCGCGGGGCCCTGCAAGACGCGGCTTCCGCCCGCGGAACGCCCCTGTCCACCGGCCGTGCGGGCCAAACCCGAGATGCGGGGGCGACCGGTGTCGGCTGCACCTCGGGGCGGTGTCGCAAGCATTTCGTGGGAACGTCCGCCCATTCGACGGGGCCCGCTCTCCCCGCTCCGCCGCCGAGGAATTCCACGCCGTTCGCCGGGCTCTTTGTCCGAATCCCTTCGGTGATCGGCTGAACGTGGCGCGAGTCGCGCTGGAGGAGCCCGCGGGACGACGCGGTGCCGCCCGCGCCGGACGCGGGTGCCTCCCGTTGGCGGAGCGCGCGGCGCCCGCGCCGGCGTGTTCGACGCGCGGGTCCGGGTGCGGCTCGTATGGTCCCTCGCAGGCCGGAATCCGTCGCATCGGAGGCGTACCTCGTGGCAACCATCCTGCTCGTGCACGGCGCCCTCGCCGACGGTTCCTGCTGGAGCGAGGTGATCCCGCCCCTTCAGGACGTCGGGCACTCCGTCGTCGCCGTGCAGCAGCCGCTGTCCTCCATCGACGACGACGTCGCGCGGGTCCGCGCGGAACTGGAGGCGGTGGAGGAGGCGGTGGTCCTCGTCGGTCACTCCTTCGGCGGAGTCGCCATCACCCAGGCCGCGCACCACATGCCCCACGTCAGCGCCCTGGTCTATGTGGCGGCGTTCGCGCCCGACGAGGGGGAGAGCGTGGCGGGGCTCACCGAGCGGGCGCCGAAGCTGCCGTCGGCCGAGCGGTTCACCGTCGACGAGGGCGGCCGCTTCAGGCTGTCGCGACAGGACTTCCCCCGTTTCTTCTGCCCGGACGTCGATTCGGTGCGCGCCCGCGTGCTGGCCGCCGCGCAGGGCCCCGCCGACGCCGGGCGGTTCGACTACCGCTCCGGGCCGCCGGCCTGGCGGGAACACCCGACCTACTACGTGGTGGCGGGAGCGGACCAGATCGTCCATCCGGAGCTCCAGCGGTGGCTGGCCGCGCGGATGGGCGCCATCGTGACCACGGCCGACGGCGCGGGCCACGCCGTGATGGTCTCCCGCCCGGACGTGGTCACGGAGGTCGTCCTCGCCGCGGCCGCGGCCTGAGCCGGGCGCGCCCCGCACGAGCGGTCCGTCGAAGGGGCCGGTCGCGGGCTCAGGCGGGCGGCTGGTCGTCGGCGTCCGCGTACACGACCCACACCGGACCGGTGGCGAAGGCCAGGCGCTTGCCGTCGGGGTCGAGGAACTCGGTGCCGTCCCGCGCGGTGCGCCGCTCCCAGACCGCCTCGTACGACCTGCCGTCGCGCAGCACCGACGCCCGGCCCGCCCCGGTGGTCTCGGTCAGCGGGGACACGCTGCCCAGCCGGTCGTGGTAGCGGGAGGGGTGCACCCGGACGTACTGCACGACCACCGTCGCGGCGCCGAGCCGGTGGCCGTCCGTGGTGGTGGCGGCCCTGCCGTCGAAAGAAACCAGCCAGCGCCGCCGCTCCGCCGACCAGGTGAAGCCGAAGCGCGCCGAGGGGTACCGCACGGTGTGCTCGGGCTCGGCCCGGCCGCCGCCCTTCGGCGCGGCCCCGAAGCGGAAGCCGATGTCCGCGGCCTCGCTGGCCTTGGGCGCGGCGCGCAGGGCGGCGGCCGGACGGACGTAGAGGTTGTACGGGGCGGCGCGGTCCCGCCCGCGGTAGTACGCCTCGGGCGCGCGCCCCGGCGGCACCGGGTACAACGGCGCGGCGTCGATGGCGGGCTGGAGCTTGCGCTGCACCCCGGAGTACGCGAGCGCCGGGGTGCCGAACTGACGCAGCAGGTCCAGGTCGGTCTCGCGGGCGCTGCGCACGGGGCCCACGGCGGGCGGCAGCTCGGCGGAGAAGATCGCGAGCATCCGGCTCAGCCCGGCCTCGACCTGTTCCACATAGACGATGTCGGCCCGGTCCAGCCCGGTCTGCGGGCGCGCGGGCGCGGCGTTGTCGATCTTCACGGCGAGCACCGGGCGCGGCTCCGCCGGGAGGCCGGTGAACGGCGAACGCCCCTGCGGCACCCCCTCGTCCTCGGCCTGGCAGCCCGCCAACGCCAGCAGCAGCGCGGCCGCCAGCGCGACCAGCGCCCGAGTCCCCTTGCCCGCTTCGACACCTGTCACCCGCACGGCCGTCACCCCTCTCGGCACAAGCTCAGCATGCGCGGGCCGCTCACGCACCCCCTGGCCTGCTGATCGTCGCGCCGTTGGGCGTGGGACGGCGCGGGCTCCACCGAAAATCGACGCGCGCTGACAGGGGTGCCTCGTTAACCTGATGTTTGCCGTCGGACAGTCACCGCGTCCGACACAAAGGAGCCCAAGGTGACAGCCGAGAAGAAGAAGCGGAACGATTCGTCGGCCGAGAGCGAGGAGCGCCCCGCGAGGGAGCGTCAACTCGGCAATCTGGAGGTGTGGGCGCGGTCCGCGCCCATCCGACTCGCCGGTTACGAGGAAGACCTCGCGGAGCCGCATATCCTTCCCGGGATCGACTGACCTCCCGGGTGTCGGCCGCCCCCGGGCGTCGCCGGCCCTCCGGGTGCCGATGGCCCCTCGGGTGTCGACGCGCCCCTCCGGAGTCGACTGACGGATCTTCAGGACCGGTCGTGGCCATGACCGGAGGAGGCGGAGAGTTGCATTCCGTCTCACCCGCAACAATTCGGACGGCTCGCATTCGGCCGATTTAACGAAGATCCAATTAAGAGGAACGGGTTGTCGTACTCCGGGGTAATCCATGGCCATTGCCACCGGTATAGACCATTGACGTGACAGGTCAGCCCCGGATGTCCAACCCGCAGGGTTTCCCACACCTGCCGATGACGGTCGGTGAGCCTCCGTTTCGGGAACGGCGAATTCCAGTCACCGCCGTGAGCCCGTTGACCGGAATCTCGCCACAGTGCCCTTCGATCGGTTGAGGCATGGCGCACTATATGGCGTGCGACTTCGGCTTCGGTCGCGCGCCCACAACGCGGACATCGACGTACGCGTCGGGCACAGGGCAGGGGAGTGTGCAGCCGGGGAGGGGAGCCCCGGCCGTCGCGGAAGCCGTTCTCGGGGATTCACTCATCTCGCGTGCGCCGTAGCCGGCTGCGGCCTGCCCGCGCCCGCGAAGAACAAACCGGTCGACGGCTGCCCGCGGGCAGCCGTCGGCGTGGGGGGAGACACCATGGGTCGTCCGACCCGGCTGGCCGCCGCATGCGCGGCGGCGGCCCTGCTCACCATGGGCGTACCGGCGACCGGCGCGAACGCCGCCGAACCGACGCCCAGAATCGATCTGCGGGTGCTCGTCGTCACCGACGGCGGCCCCGCCACCCAGGCGATCATGGCCGAACTCGAGGGATCCGGTACGCCGTACACCACGGTCGACCTCACGGCGGCCGGGCGGCCGAAGATCGACGAGGCGTTCCTCAGCGACTCCGTCGACGGACGGCCGAGGGCCAGGTACCAGGCCGTGGTGCTGCCCGACGACAACCCGTTCGGCGACGCTTCCGCCGAGATGGCGGCCCTGGCCTCCTACGAGAAGCGGTTCGGCATCCGGCAGGTGGACGCGTACACCTACGCCCGCCCCGCCGTGGGCCTCAACCTCGCCCAGAACCCCGGCTACGCGGGATCCCTGGACGGCCGTATCGCCCAGGTCACCGCGGCCGGCGCCGCCGGCCCCTTCGGCTACCTCGACGGACGGATCCCCTTCGAGGACGCCTCGCCCTCCGTGAGCGAGAGCTACGGATACCTGGCGGTGCCGCTGGAGCGGCAGGCACCCGGCGCCGGCTACACCAGCTACGTCGACGCGCCGATCGACGGCACCTCCGCGCGGGGCTCGCTGATCGGCGAGTACACCCACGACGGACGCAGCGAACTCGTCGTCACCTTCGTCTACAACCAACACCAGAGCCAGTACCGGCTGCTCGCCCGCGGCATCGTCGAGTGGGCCACCCAGGGCGTCCACCTGGGCGCCGACCGCAACTACCTCGCGGTCCACGTCGACGACGTCCTCGGCGCCGACGACCGCTGGGACACCGAGCTCAACTGCACCCCCGGCGACATCGACTGCGGCAGCGCCGGAAGCGGCGTGGAGAACGACCCGATCCGGATGACCGCCGCCGACGCGGACCACGCCAAGCAGTGGTCGCAGTCGCACGACCTCCCGCTCGACCTCGCCTACAACGCCGGCGGCAGCGAGTCGTACAAGGAGGAGCACGGCGGGACCGACCCGCTCGCACAGCGGCTCATCACCGACCAGAGCGCCTTCCGCTGGATCAACCACACCTACAACCACCCCTTCCTGGGGTGCGTGCAGGACACCGGCGTCGTCCCCTGGCGCTGCGCCGAGGACCCGCTCGGCGGCACCCGCTGGGTGGGCCAGGGCGAGATCACCTCGCAGATCGACGACAACCTGGCCTGGGCCGGCCGGAACAACGTAGCGGTGGACCGCGACGAGCTCGTCACCGGGGAGCACTCCGGCCTGAAGACCCTCCCGCAGCAGCCGGAGGACAACCCGAACCTGTCCCCGGCGCTCACCCTCACCGGGGTGACCTCGCTCGCCAGCGACAACTCGCGCGAGCGGGAGCAGCGCACCCTCGGCCCGGCGCGGACCGTGCCCCGCTTCCCGATGAACGTCTTCTACAACGCGGGCCGCACCGCCGAGCAGGTCGACGAGTACAACTGGATCTACACCAGGAAGGCCGACGGCGGCAGCGGGCTGTGTGAGACCACCGCCAACACCACCTGCCTGCCGGAGCCGCTGGACACCACGACCGGCTACGCCTCCTACATCGTGCCGCTGGAGTCCCGGATCGCGCTCGGCCACGTGATCGCCAACGACCCCCGCCCGCACTTCATCCACCAGTCCAACCTCGCCGAGGACCGCATCGCCTACCCGGTCCTGGAGAAGGTCCTCGCCGACTACGCCGGCCTCCACGCGGACAACACCCCGCTGGTCAACCTGCGGATGAAGGACATCGGCAGCGAGCTGCGGCGCCGCGCCGCCTGGCGCGCCGCCGTCGACGCGGGCCGCGTCAGCGGCTACCGGATCGGCGACACGGTCACCGTCACCACCGACGGATCGCACGTCCCCGCGACCCTGCCGCCCGGCACCGAACTGGCCCAGACCCAGGGCGGCGTCCCCTTCGGCAGCCCCTACGCCGGACGGCGCTCCGGCTGGGCCGCGCCCGCCGGGCTCCAGAACGAGGTGGTCCTCACCCTGCCCGGCGGCGCCACGCCCGCCGCGGAGTCCGCGCCGGTCACCGCCGCCCGGGTGCAGGAGCCCGCGCCCGAGCCGGTGCTTCCCGCGGGGGTGCGCGAGCCGGTGTCCTACGGGCCCGGCGACACCGTCGCCGAGAGCGCCCGACAGCCCCGCAGCTAGGCCCCGGCCGCGACCGGCGACCGGTCGTACCGGCCACCCGCTTCCACACCGTCTCGGGGGAGACACGAACCGACATGCGCGGACCGCTCGCCGAACCCGTGTTCGGCACCACTTCGGTGACGCTGCTCACCGAGGGCACCTACCCGCACAGCCACGGCGGAGTGAGCGTCTGGTGTGACCAGCTCGTCCAGGGAATGCCCGACGTCGACTTCCGGGTCATCGCCGTCACCGGCACCGGCCGGGAGCCCCTCGCCTGGGAGCTTCCGGCGAACGTGCACGGTGTCGACTGTCTCCCGCTGTGGGGGCCGGCCACCGGCCGGCCGCCCCGCCGCCGCGAACTCCGCCGCTTTCTGACCGGTTACGAACGCTTCCTCAGCGCACTGCTCGACACCCGCCAGGACCCCTGGCAGGAACGGGCCTTCGCCGAGGAACTGTACGGTCTGGCCCACTTCGCGGAGCGGGGCACGCTGTCCGCCGCGCTGCGCACCGAGGCGGCGGTGCGCGCGCTCAGCCGGGTGTGGAACCGGCCGCACCTGCCCACCGCCGCCGCCCGCCCCACCCTCCACGACGCGCTCACCGCCACCGACCTGCTGGAGCACGCGCTGCGCCCGCTGGTCGCGCGGCCGCCGTCGGAGGGGGTCACCCACGCGGTGAGCGGTGGGCTTCCGGCGCTGCCCGGACTGCTGGCACGGGAGCGGTACGGCACCCCGTTCCTCCTCACCGAGCACGGCGTCTACCTACGTGAGCGGTACCTCGGCTTCCGCACGGAGCCGTACCGCTGGCCGGTGAAGGCGCTGATGCTCGGCTTCTTCCGGCTGCTGGCCCGCGAGACCTACCGGCGGGCCGCACTGGTCACCCCCGGCAACCGCTACAACCGCCGCTGGGAGGAGCACGGCGGCACCCCGCCGGAGCGCATCCGCACCGTCTACAACGGCGTCGACCCGGCCGCCTTCCCGCCGGCCGGTCCGGAGCCGGAGACCCCGACCCTCAGCTGGGCCGGGCGCGTCGACCCCATCAAGGGTCTGGAGACCCTGATCCGCGCCTTCGCGCTGGTCCGCAAGGAGGTGCCCGCCGCGCGGCTGCGGCTGTTCGGCGGCACCCCGCGGGGCGGCGAGGGCTACCGCACCGACTGCGAACGGCTCGCCGCCGACCTGGACGTCGGCGACGCCGTCACCTTCGAAGGCCGCGTGGAGGACATCCGCGACGCCTACGCCGCCGGCAACGTGGTGATGCTCTCCAGCATCAGCGAGGGCTTCCCCTTCACCCTCATCGAGGCCATGTCCTGCGGCCGCGCCACCGTCTCCACCGACGTCGGCGGGGTCCGGGAGGCGGTGGGCGACAGCGGCCTGGTGGTGCCGCCGCGCGACCCCGAGCGGATGGCCCGCGCCGCGCTGAAGCTGCTCCACGATCCGGCGCTGCGCGCTCGGATGGGCGAGGCGGCCCGGCTCCGGGTGATCGAGCAGTTCACCCTCCGCCAGACCATCAGCGCCTTCCGCGACATCTACCACGAACTGGCCGGAGCACGCCGCCCGGAGGCGGCCCCCACCTCGGCACCCCCCATGGCCCTGGCCGCGGGCGGTGCCCGGTGAGCGGCCTCATACGGCTCATCCCGGACGAGCCGCCGACCGAGGCGGGCAGCGGCGCGCGCGGCGGGGAGACGGCCGGCGTTCCGGTGGCGAGCAGCGGACTGCGGTATGCCGCCGACGCCGGAGTGCGGAAGCCGGGCGGGGGAGTGCGGTCCGGTACCGGCGCGGGCGCCGGTGCTCGGGCCGTGGGCAGCGGGCCGTGGGCGGAGGTCGACGCCGGAGTACGGGCCGTGGACGACCGGCCGTGCTCCGATGTAGGGGCCACCGTTCCGCTCCGCACCCCCGGGTGGGCGGCCCGCCCGGGGCACGCGACGAGCGACTCCGTACCACGGCGACCGGGCCCCGCGGTGGCGCGCGGTGGGCCGTCCGGCACCGTCCCTCCGGCCGTCCCGCGGCCGTCCGCGGCCCCGCGGCGTGCGCCGCGGTGGGCCACCGACCCGGTGCACGAGCTCGCCGACGACCTGGCGGAGGTGATCGCCGCCGCGGTCCACCCCGACGAGATCGCGGCGGTTCTGGAGGCCGACGGGCTCACCGGGGACCAGGTGCGGGAGCGGTTCGGCCGCCGCGACACCTTCGAGCTGGCCGCCGAGCTGTACGCGCGCACGCCGCGTGGGTTCCCCGAGCCGCCGGCCGGCACCGACCCGTGGCGGGTGGCCCCCGGTCAGTTCGTGCTGCGCGGGCTGGTGTTCACCCTGCCCGGCCTCGGCTACGCGCTGGGGGCACCCTTCCTCGGCGGCCCACCCGACGGCTTCGGGCTGCCCGCCGGGTGCGCCGCGCTCACCGCCGCGGCACTCCTGGGCTGGGCCTGGAACCAGGCGCTCGCCCACCGCGCGTTCACCGCCCTGGCCGTCGGCGGCCGCGCGGCGGCCGGGCGGTCGCTGCTGAGCGGCGCCCCCATCGGCGCGCTGCTCGGCTTCCTGGCCGCCTGGCTGCTGCCCGCCTCCGGCGGCGTGTGGGCCTTCGCCGCCGGCCAGTCGGGCTATCTGGCGGCCGCCACCGCCCTGCTGGTGCTCGGTCGGGAGCGACTGCTGCTGCTCGCCCTGGCACCCACCGCCGCGGGGGCCCTCGCCCTGCCCCTGTTCACCCCGCCGGGTCCGGTCCGAGTCGCGCTGCTCGCCGCCACCGTGGCCGGGGCGCTCGCCATGGCCGGCCGGGAGGTGGCCCGAACCGGGGCGGTATGGATCCCCCGCCGCGCGCGCCGCGAGGACGGCGAACCGGCCGCGAGCGGTAGGGGAGAAGCCGCGAGCGGCAGGGGAGAAGCCGCGAGCGGTACGGGCGGGGCCGCGGCCGCGCCGGACGCCTCGCCGCGCTCCCCGATCTCCGCCGTGGCGTGTGCGGGCTCGGGGGCGGACGCGCCGCGGGCCCGGCTCGTCCCGTGGAGCCGGCATCGCCCGCTCCGCGGGCCGGCGCGGGCGGTGGGCGGACGGTGGGCACGGCTGCCGGTCGTCCTCGCACGCTCGGTGCCGGGCGCGCGGACCGCGCCGCCCGCGGCCGACGCCTCGCGGGCGACCGAGCCCGGTGCCGGCTCCGCGCGGCGGTTCCCGGCGCGCCGGGCGCGGCGACTCACCCACCCTCGGCGGCGGCGGGGTCGCCCGCGCGCCGGCGGGGGACTTCCACCGGTCGCCGCGTCACTGCCGTACGGCCTGTTCGGACTGGGGTGCGGGGTGCTGACGACGGTGGCGGCCCTCGGCGACGTGCTGCGGCACACCGCCGGCGCCGCGGTCGCCGGGGCCGTGGTCGTCGCCCTCACCCTCAGCATGGGGGTCGCCGAGTGGCTGCTGTACCGCTGCCGTTCGCGCGCCCTGGCCGCGCTCGCCGCCAGCCGCACCCCCGGCGGGCTGCTGGTGCGGGCCGGCCGGGTGCTCGGGCTCTGCCTGGCCGGCTATCTGACGGCCCTCGCCCTGCTCTGCCACGCCGTCGACGCGCTGTGGCCGGTCGCCGCCGCGCCGCCGCTCGGCCCGGACCGGCTGCTGGCGACGCTGGCCCTGGGCGCGGTGCTGTGGACCGGGCTGCTGCTCCAGGCGTTCGGCAGCGCCTGGTTCCCCGCCGCGGTCTGCCTGCTCGCCTCGGGCGTCGAGGCCACGGCGCTCGCGGCGGACACCGGCTCGTCCACCACCGTCCAACTCCTCGCCTGCGGAGGGGCGGCGGTCGCGCTGCTCGCCGCCGCCACCACGCTGCTCGGCCGCACCACCACGCACCGCTGAACCGCCCGGCGCCCGTACACCCCACCCCGTACGCGGTCCGGTTCCCCCACGCCCGGCACGCCCACGCACCGCCAGGCCGCA
Organism: Streptomyces sp. SAJ15; assembly: GCF_007595705.1. GTDB lineage: Bacteria > Actinomycetota > Actinomycetes > Streptomycetales > Streptomycetaceae > Streptomyces. Next base: position 106,367 of record NZ_NISY01000013.1, read on the forward strand.
CCCGCACACGTACGTGCGGGCGCGTCGGCACGCACCCACGACCCACGGGCGCGTGCCCGCACGCCCGCACGACATCACACAGATCGACCGACCCGTAACAGAGGGAGAGCATCCGCATGTCCACAACGCCACGCGTCGCCGTCACCGGCGCCGAGGGATTCATCGGCTCGCACCTGGTGGAGGCGCTGGTCGCCGCGGGTCACCCGGTCCGCGCCATGGTGCAGTACAACTCGTTCTCGTCGTTCGGCTGGTTGGAGACGCTGCCCGCGGAGGTGCTCGCCGAGGTCGACATCCAGCTCGGCGACGTCCGCGACCCCGGCTCCGTCACCGGGCTGGTCACCGGGGTGGAGGCGGTCTACCACCTCGCCGCGCTGATCGCGATCCCGTACTCGTACCGGGCCCCGCACAGCTATGTCGAGACCAATGTCACCGGCACCCTCAACGTGCTGGAGGCCGTGCGCCACCTGGAGATCCCCCGGCTGGTGCACACCTCCACCAGCGAGACCTACGGCACCGCGCGGACCGTGCCGATCACCGAGGACCACCCGATCAACACCCAGTCGCCGTACGCCGCGTCCAAGGCGGGCGGGGACCGGCTGGCCGACAGCTACCACGCCAGCTTCGCCACCCCGGTCGTCACCCTGCGCCCCTTCAACACCTTCGGCCCGCGCCAGTCCATGCGCGCCGTCATCCCGACGGTCATCGGCCAGGTCGCGGCCGGGGAGCGGACCATCGTCCTCGGCGACCTGCGCCCCACCCGCGACTTCAGCTACGTCAAGGACACCGTCGCCGCCTTCCTGGCGGTCGGCACCGCGCCCGCCGAGCAGGTCGTCGGCCGCACCTTCAACTCCGGTACCGGAGGCGAGATCTCCGTCGGCGAGCTGGTCGGCCTGATCGGCAAGCTGATGGGCGCCGATCTGGACGTCCGAGAGGACGAGGAGCGGGTGCGGCCCGCGGGCTCCGAGGTGATGCGGCTGGTCGCCGACGCCTCCCGGCTGCGCGCCGCCACCGGCTGGAGCCCGGCCCACACCCTGGAGGACGGGCTGCGCCACACCATCGACTTCTTCCGCGACCCGGCCAACCTGGCCCGCTACAAGACCGACCGCTACAACGTCTGACCGACCCGACCGACCTGACGGGCCGACAGGTCCGTCCGTTCCCGGGGTCGGTCCGGCACGACCCCTGTCCACGAGCGCGCGTCACGGTCCCCGAGTGGGGCGCGCCCCAAGACAGGCACCTCCTCACGACCGCTCCGAGAGAGGACACGCCATGCACGCAGTCATCCTGGCCGGAGGCAAAGGCGTCCGGCTCCGCCCCTACACCACCGCGCTGCCCAAACCGCTGGTCCCCATCGGCGAACAGCACGCGATCCTGGAGATCGTGATGCGTCAGCTGTCGTCGGCCGGATTCACCAGCTGCACCCTGGCCATCGGCCACCTCGGCCACATCATCCGCGCCTACGTCGGCGACGGCTCCCAATGGGGGCTGAGAGTGGTGTACGCCACCGAGGAGAGCCCGCTGGGCACCATGGGGCCGCTGCTCACCATGGTCGACCGGCTCCCCGAGCACTTCCTGGTGATGAACGGCGACGTCCTCACCGACCTCGACTTCGGCGACGTGCTCCGCACCCACCGGGAGTCGGTGGCGCCGCTGACGATCGCCACCTACGCCCGCCAGGTGCACATCGACTTCGGCGTGCTGACCACCGACTCCGGGCGCGTCGTGGACTTCACCGAGAAGCCGAGCATCGACTACCGCGTCTCCATGGGCGTCTACGGCGTCTCCCGCGCGGCCCTGGCCCGCTACACCCCCGGGCTGCCGCTCGGCTTCGACGAGCTGGTGCTGGACCTGCTGAAGGACGGCACCCCGCCGCACGCCTACGAATTCGACGGCTACTGGCTGGACATAGGCCGCCCGGACGACTACGACCGCGCCAACGCCGAGTTCACCAGCCGGCGCTCGTTGCTGATCAAGGGAGCGTGAGGCTTCCCGTGCGCATCCTCGTCCTGGGCTCCACCGGCTTCCTGGGCGGCCACACCGTCGAGCAGCTCCGCGCCCTGCCGGGCGTGCGGGTGCTCCTCGGCGGCCGCGCCCCCGGCGCCGAGCCGCACATCGACCTCGCCACCACGCCGCTGACCGAGCTGACCGCCACCCTGCGCGACCTCGACCCGGACGCGGTCGTCAACTGCGCGGGCGCGGTCGGCGGCGCCGCGCCGCGCCTCGCCGAGGTCAACGCCCGCGGCCCCGCCGTGCTCGCCGAGGCGCTGTGGCTGGCCGCCCCCGAGGCGCGGCTGGTGCATCTCGGCTCGGCCGCGGAGTACGGCGTCACCGAGGCCGGGCGGGGCGTCGCCGAGACCACGCCGGCCCGCCCCGTCTCGTTGTACGGCGCCACCAAACTGGCGGGCACCCTCGCCGTCACCGGCTCCTCGCTGGACGCGGTGGTGCTGCGGGTGTTCAACCCGGTCGGTCCCGGAGCCGCCCCCGCCTCGCTGCCCGGCCGGCTCGCCGCCGAGCTGCGCCGCACCGTCCCCGGTGAACCCGGCGCGACGGTCGCGGTCGGCGACCTGTCCGCGCACCGCGACTTCGTGGACGCCCGGGACGTGGCGCTGGCCGCCGCGCTCGCCGCCACCGCCCCCCGGCAACTGCCCCGCGTGCTGAACATCGGCAGTGGCACCGCGCGGCCGGTGCGCGAGGTCGCCGAGCAGCTGGTGCGCGTCAGCGGCTTCCGCGGCCGGATCGGCGAGACCCTGGACACCACCCCGGGCGCCGAGCGCTCGGGGGCCGTCTCCTGGCAGCGCGCGGAGATCGCGGCCGCCGGCGAGGCGCTGGACTGGCGGCCGCGGTACGCCTTCGCCGAGTCGCTCGCCGACCTGTGGGCCGCCACGGTCCCGGCCGCCGGGCCGCCCGGGGCCGACCCGAGGTCCGCCGCCCCCAGGTCCGCCGCCCCGCCGGCCACCACCGCGGCGCCGACGGGAGACCCGGCGCGGTGACGGAGCCCCAGGGGCGGCTGCTCGTCCCGATGTATGTGCACCCGGCGGTCGATCCGGCCGCCTGGCGGGCGCTGGAGCGGGCCGCCGCGCGGCTGTACGCGGTGGTGCTGAACGTCGCCGACGGGCCGGGCGACCGGCCCGACCCGGCGTTCGGCACCGCCGCCGATCGGCTGCGCGCCGCCGGCGTGCCGCTGCTGGGGTACGTCGACACCGCGTACGGCCGCCGCCCGGCCCGCGCGGTGGTCGCCGACATCCGCCGGCACCGCCGCTGGTACCGGGTGGACGGGGTCTTCCTCGACCAGGTCGCCGCGCGGGCCGCGCTGCTGCCGCGCTACCGGCGGCTGATCACCGCCGCGCGGCTGCTGGGCGCCCGTACCGCGGTGCTCAACCCCGGCACCCACCCCGATCCGGGCTATGCGCGCCTCGCCGACCTCCTGGTCACCTTCGAGGGCCGCTTCGACGCCTACCGCACCAGCGAGGTGCCGGCCTGGACCGCCGCCCATCCACCACGGCGCTTCTGCCACCTGGTGTACGCGGTGCCCGAGGGGAGCGACGGCCTCGTGGCCCGTACCGCGCGCCGGCGCGGAGCCGCGGTCCACTACGCGGTGCCGGGAGCGGGCCACAACCCCTGGCGGTCCGCGCCCGCCGACATCGAGGTCGACGGGCACGCGGAGGACGGCGACGGGACGGAGGAGAGGGACGGCATGGAGTCCCAGGGGGAGGGGACATGAGGGCCCGGCGCGGCCGGCCCGGCGCCGGTCCGCGTTCGGCGCGCCGGCGTCGGGCCCGCTGGCGGTCGTGCCGCTCGCGCTCGCCGACCGCTCCGGCGCGGACGGGCCCGGGGACGCGCCGCCCGGCCCGTCCCCGGAGGCCGCCCGCCCGCCGCAAGGAGCCCGCTCGGCCCGCTGGCGGCCGCGCCCCGGCACCGCCGGGCAATGGCAGCTCGGCGACGGAACCGTCGACACCGGCGCCGACGTGCCCGGCTACGACATCGACGGCTTCGAGAACCCGGCGGCGCCCGTGCTGAGCCGGGGGCCGGCCTCGGCCGCGCCGGTCCGGACGTCGCGCAGCGCGTTGGTGGCGCAGTGCACCTCGCCGCCGTTGCGGTGCGCCCAGGAGAAGTTCTCCACCCAGTGCGTCCGCACCCCGCCCGCGGCCAGCCGCTCCTCGGTGAGCCGGCGGAACAGATCGCGGCCGGCCAGCCGCGGCCCGTGCGGATCGGGGGCCGCGTAGTCGCGGGCGGTCAGCGAGAGCCCGTTGACGAGGGCGGGCGTGAAGGGGTACGCGAGCCTCGGCCCGCCCTCCTCGGGCGCCACCTCGGTGTACAGCACCGGCAGCCGGACGATCTCCGAGGGCCGCAGCCCGGTCTCGCGCAGCAGGACCGCCAGCTGCCCGTCGATGTGGCGGGCGGCCGTGGCGTTGGCCCCCGTCCGCCGCTCGTAGTCGAGGAACTCCCGGACGGTCGGCTTCTCGTGGGCGGCCGTGTCCGCGAGCAGCCGCTGTCCGCCCTCGCCCGCGTCCCGGACCCGGCGCAGCACGTCGAGCGCGAGCCGCGGGTCGGGTACCGCCAGCGTCCAGCCGCGGGCGTTGCGGGCCCGCACCACGTGCACCGTCTCGTCGACATGGCCGACCAGCAGCCAGGACGTGTCGAGGACGACCGGCGGCTGGACGCCCTGGGCCCGCAGCAGGGTGGTGAACGACGGGTCGGGGTGGCGGCCCTCGGTGGCGCCGTAGACCACCCGTCCCCGGGGGTGGCCCGGGTACGGCGGCAGGGACTCCACGTTGCCGGTGAAGTTCAACAGGTCGTCCACCCCCGCGTCGCGGTCGGCGGTGTACTGCTGGACCACGCCGACGTCCGGGCCGCGCAGGTCGCGGAAGAGCAGCCGGCCCGCGCGGCGCAGGCTCGCGGCGCTTCCGTCCTCCGCCTTCCAGTAGTTGGGGGAGCGCAGCAGGATGCGCAGGGTCTGCGTGCCGTGCGCGGTCGGCATGGAGACATAGCCGGGCTCGGCGATGTCCTGGCGCCAGATGTCACGCCACCACCGGGAGGTGCCGGGGGTGAAGGTCAGCGCGTCCTTCGGCAGCCCGGAGGCGCGGGCGGCCGCCCGGAGCGTGCCGGCGAACTCCGGCCACCGGGTCGGTTCCTCGGGCGAGAGGTCGACCTCCTCGGGCTGGCCGGTGCCCGGACCGGGCGCGGCGGCGAAGACCCGCTGGGCGCGCTGGAGGTCGTGCTGGAGCAGCACCGGCGCCACCCGCAGGGGCACCCGATCGGTGCCGGTGCGGCCGCGGTCGGTGACGGTCAGCGTCACCGCGACCCGACCGTCCCACACCCGCCGGTCCCGGACGATGTCCCGGCCCTCGACGGCGAGGCGGACCCCGGAGCGCAACTCGCCGGCGGTGAGCGCCCCGTCGGCGCCGAGCGCCGTGAGCCGGCCGGCCCGCTCGACGAAGATCCGCAGGTACCGCCGCTGTGGCTCGGGCACCGAGACCCGGCCGGTGGCGTCGCCGCTCACGCGCACCGGCAGCACCCGCAGCGGCGTCAGGTCCTTCGCGTCGGCGGGCCCGTTGACGACGTCGTCCGCGGCGTCGTGACAGGCGGCCAGGCGCTCGTCGACGGCGAGATCCAGCCGGTCGAGGTCGCCGCGGCGCAGCGCGCAGCGCCGCTGGTCGTCGTCGAGGTTGGGCAGGAAGACGTCCGAGCCGGCCCACAGGCGCGGGACGGGGGGTTCGGAGGCCGCGGGTCGGGCGGGCGCGGCGTGCGCTCCCACCGGAGCCAGCACGGTGGCCAGCGTCGTCGTGCAGGCCAGGGCGCGTGCGGCCGTGTGCCGCAGGGTCATGTCGGAACCTCTCCTCGGCGTGATCGGGTCGCGGGGCGTACGGCGGGCGAGCGAAGCCGCACGGGGCCGCACCGGGGTGTACGGCCGCTGTCGGCCACTGTTCTCCTCGCCCGGGCCGTGCGCGTCGTCCGACGGGTCGAGAGGCGGGTGGGCCGTTGTGTGCAGCGCCCCCGAAACCCTCTCCACCTGCGGTCGGAGGGGCACTCCGGCGGTTACCAACTGGTAGTTAAGTTCGTCACGCGCTGATGTCCCAAGGCGGGCTGGTCCTGCGTGTTCACGCCATGGCAGGATGCCTTTGGGGAGACGACGCGCCTTAACCGGCCGTGAGAGTGTGAGCGTGGAAGGGGGGCTGGGAATGGGATCCGGAACGGGAGCCGGGGGCGACAAGTCGAGCGCCGCGGACAGCCCGCTGGCGGGCCGGCTGAACTACCTGTTCGCGAACATGCACCCGCCCGGCGCTCCGTACACCAACGCACACGTCGCCGACGAGATCAGCCACAGCGACGAATACGGCGGCGTGAGTCTGACCGAGCAGTATCTGTCGATGCTGCGCAACGGCAGGCGCACCAACCCCAGCCCCGACGTCCTCCGCGCGCTGGCCAGGTTCTTCGCCGTGCCGGTCGGCTACCTCCTGGGGGACCTGTCCCCCTCGCAGACCGAGCGGATCGAAGAGGAAGTGCGGTTCCTGGTCGCCATGCGCGACCAGCGGGTGCGCGGCATCGCCCTGCGCGCCGTCGGCCTCCCGCCGGAGGTCCAGGACAGCCTCACCACGATCATCTCCCAGTTCCGGCAGCAGATGAACCTCCCGCCGGAGCCGCCCGCCCCGGGCGCGCCGGAGGGTGAGGCGTCCCGTTGAACACCACCATCGGCAGTGAGACAGCCCAGCTGTTCTACTCCTGGCAGCTGACCGCGACCGAGGACGGTGCAACCATGCGAGTGGGACGGATACGCCGGCAGTGCAAGCGGCTCATCCAGGAACTCGACCTGCCCGCCAGCACGGATCTGCAGGGCCTGTGCGACATCGTCGCGCGCCGGATCGGCCGCCCCATCCGACTGGTGCCGATGAGCCTGGGCGGCGTGGTCTCCGGCATGACGGCCACCACCGACGACGAGTTCTGGATCTTCTACGAGCTCAGAACCTCCCCCTGGCACCAGATCCACATCGTGCTGCACGAGATCGGCCATCTGCTGCTCGGCCACGACCAGGACCCGACCGTCACCGAGGACGCGCTGCGCCTGTGGGCGCCGTCGGTCGACGCGGCGACCGCGATGCGCCGGATGGGCCTGGCCCCGGGCCTCGCCCGGCACCACGCCTACGACAACCTGGCCGAGCGCGAGACCGAGGTGCTCGGCACCCTGCTGATGGGGCACGTGGTGCCCAGCGCGGCCGACCACGGGCTGCCGCTCCAGGGGCGGGCCGCCGAACTCGCCGCCGCCCTGGGGCCGGCGCTGCGCCACGACCGCAGCCGGCAGGCCGACGCCGCGCCCGAGGGGCGTTCCGCCGAGGGGGACGACGCGGAGGACGACGGCGGCGGGGGTGCGCGTGTTTGACGTCGTGTACCTGAGCTTCGGCGTCGCCGCGTGGACGATCGTCGGCTACAAGGCCCGCGCCTGGCTCCGCGACCGCGCCAACACCGACCTGGGCCTGGCCTGTCTGATGACCGGCAGCGTCGCCAACGTCTTCCTGCTCTCCGCGCCCAGCGTCTACCGCGGGTTCGACCGGCTGGTCGGCGTGGCCAACCTGGCCATGGTCTTCCTCTACTCCTCCGTGGTGCTCTTCGCCGCCGGGGCCCTCGTGCTGCTGCTGCGCTGGACCGGCTCGGCGGTGCGCCCGCGCACCGTCGTCGCCGGCATCGCCGCGCTGTGGACCGTCGCCGTCACCGGCTTCGCGCTGGGCCGGCCGGACGCCGTGGAGCACCCCCGGGACTTCAGCACCGCCTACGCCGACGCGCCCGGCGTCGTCCTCTTCCTCGTCATCTACCTCGCGATCTTCGGCGCCGCGCTGGCCGGGCTCGGGCTGCTCTGCCCGCGCTACGCCGTCAACCTGAACGGCTCCTGGCTCGCCCGGGGCCTGCGGCTGATCACCGTGGGCTGCTGGCTGGGCCTGGCCTACTGCGCCTGCAAGCTGATCGGCTTCGGCTTCTCCTGGGCGGGCCGTGAACTCACCTGGCTCTCCAACGGCGTGGCCCCGCTGACCGCCTCCATCGCCGCGCTGATCGTGTTGGCCGGGTTCGCGGTCCCCGCCGTCGGCCCCCGGGTCTCGGCCTGGCGCCGGCTGCGCCGCCTCCAGCCGCTGTGGCGGGCCGTCACCGAGCAGGCCCCCGAGGTCTCCATGGGCCGCTCCCGCTGGCCCGCCTGGTGGCCCTTCGCCGATCTGGAGTGGCGCGCCAACCGCCAGATGGCGGAGATCCGGGACGTCCAGCGCGGGGTGCGGCGGTATGTGGAGGCCGAGGCGCTCGAGATCGCGCGTGTCAAGGCAGGCGAGGCCGCGTACGACAATTGGCAGCTTGCTGCCGTCGTGGAAGCGGCGGCCCTGCGGCGTGGTTTGCAGAACCAGGCGGTGGGACACGTCCCGGAGGTCGGGGCCGACAGCGTGGTGGTCGCCACGGGTGCGGAACTGGCCGACGAGCACGAACACCTGGCCCGCGTCGCGGACGTCTACCGTCATCCGCTCGTGGACGCGGTCCTCGACGAACTGAGAGAACGCGGCGCCGCGCGCGCCGACAGGCAACGGTAGCGACACCGGGATCCACACCACGAGGGATCCACAGTCGAGGTGGCCCTGGACGGGGGTCAAGGCCACCTGTGGCAGAGGGCGACGCCGGGACACCACCCGGCGTCGCCCTTCGGCCTGTCGGCCGGGCTTCGTGCGGGGCCTCCACACACTCGTGGCCTTCGGATCGCGGTGTGTTCGGCCCGCCGGGAACCCGCTGTGGTGGATCTCGCCGTCGCGGGGGGCGGGATGTGATCGCCCGTCTGCGGGCGGGCAAGTGACGCGTCTACAGTCGGTGTTCATGCAGAACACCGCCACCCCCGAACCCCCCTGCCCCGAACCCGTCGACACCACCACGCTCCTCCCCGATCCCCACGGATCCCTCGCCCGGCTGCGGGAGGCCGGGCCCGTGCACCCCGTCCGGTACCCGGACGGACAGAAGGCGTGGCTGGTCACGCGGTACGAGGATGTGCGGCGGGCGCTGGCCGACGACCGCCTCTCGCTGGACCGGAGGCACGCGCTGCCGGGCAACTACCGCGGCTTCTCGCTGCCGCCGGCGCTCGACGCCAACCTGCTCAACATGGACCCGCCGGACCACACCCGGGTGCGCCGGCTGGTGGTCAAGGCGTTCACGCCGGGGCGCGTCGAGCGGATGCGGGAGCCGGTGACGCGGATCGCGGACGACCTGCTGGACGCCATGGAGCCGCACGGCCGGGCGGACCTCCTGGACGCCTACGCCGGCCCGCTGCCCATCGCCGTGATCTGCGACCTGCTCGGCGTGGAGCGCGCCGACCGGCACGACTTCCGCGCCTGGACCGACGCCATGCTGCTGCCCGACCCCAAGCGGCCGCACCTGGCCAAGGAGGCCGTCGGCAACCTGCTGCGCTTCTTCACCGACCTGATCGCCACCAAGCGGGCCCACCCCGGCGACGATCTGCTGTCCGACCTGATCACGGTGCGGGACGAGGCCGAGAGCGGGGCGGACGGGGCGCGAGCGGGCGACCGGGACCGGCTCAGCGAGGACGAACTGACCTCCCTGGCCTTCCTCATCCTCTTCGCGGGCTACGAGAACTCCGTCCACCTCATCGCCAACTCCGTGCTCATCCTGCTCGACCACCCCGAGCTGGGGGAGCGGCTGCGGGCCGATCCCGCCCTGCTCCCCGCCGCCGTGGAGGAGTTCCTGCGCTACGACGGACCGGCCACGCTGGCGATCCGTCGCTTTCCGCGGGAGGACCTGGAAATCGGTGGCGTGACCGTTCCCGCCGGTGAGACGGTGCTGCTCTCGCTGGCGTCCGCCAATCGAGATCCGGCGCGATTCAGCGACCCGGACCGCATCAATCCACATGATGGCCGGATAGGGCATCTTGCGCTTGGCCACGGAATCCACTATTGCCTCGGCGCGCCGCTGGCCCGACTGGAGGCCGAAATCGCGCTGGCCTCGCTGGTCAGGCGGTTTCCGGGACTGCGCCTGGACGTCGCGCGCGAAGAGGTGCGCCGCCGGCCGTCGATCCGCACGGGTGGCCTGATCTCGCTGCCCGTGGCCTGGTGAACGGAGAAGCGAACACCTTTTTGATGCATGGACCGTCTTCCATGCGGTAAAAAGGTGCACGTGCCTGTCCGGTGTGCATCCCCCGTCGCACCGGACAGGCCACTTGTCTTCTTGCGGCCGGGCGGATGACCGATGACCGATCATCCAAAGAGTTGAAGGTCACAGCGGACCCCTCTGCTGTCTCTTTAGGCTCCCGCACTAGCCTTCCGTCTATGACGGTCCTGCCCGACGGGCTTTCCCTGGCCGCCGAGTTCCCCGACGCGACGCGGGAACAATGGCGCACCCTGGTCGAAGGCGTCCTGCGCAAAACAGGCACATCTCCTGCCTCAGCCGCGGACGCCGAATTGGCGCTCGCCACCGCGCTCCAGGACGGCGTATCCGTACGCCCCCTCTACACGTCGCAGGATGCCCCGGTCGATGCCGGATATCCCGGATTCGCCCCCTTCGTCCGCGGTGGTCGGGCGCAGGGCTCGGCGGTGTCGGGCTGGGACGTGCGCCAGCGCCACAGCCACCCCGACCCCCGGCGCGCCAACGCGGCCGTCCTCGCCGACCTGGAGCACGGAGTGAGCTCGGTCTGGCTGACGGCGGGCGCCACCGGCGTGCCGGTCGCCGCCCTCTCCGAGGCGCTCCAGGGCGTCTACCTGGACCTCGCCCCGGTGATACTCGACGCGGGCGCCGACTTCGAGGCCGCGGCCCGGGAGCTGCTGCGGCTCTACGCGGAGCGCCAGGTCCCGCCGGGCGCGGCGCTGGGCAACCTCGGTGCTGACCCGCTGGCCCTGGCCGCCCGCACCGGCGACCACACCGAGCTGCCCGCCCACCTGGCCGCCGCCACCGAGCTCGCCCGGCTGACCGACGCCGACCACCCGGGCGTGCGCGCCTTCGCGGTGGACGGACTGCCGTACCACGAGGCCGGCGGCTCGACGGCCGAGGAGCTCGGCTGCACCCTCGCCGCCGGCGTGGCGTATCTGCGCCGACTGACCGAGGCGGGGCTCTCCGTCGACGCGGCCTGCGCCCAGCTGGAGTTCCGCTACGCCGCCACCGCCGACCAGTTCCTCACCATCGCCAAGCTGCGCGCGGCCCGACGGCTGTGGGCGCGTGTGGCACAGGTGTGCGGAGCCCGCCCGGAGTCCGGCGCGCAGCGCCAGCACGCCGTCACCTCCACGGTCATGATGACCCGTCGGGACCCGTGGGTGAACATGCTGCGCACCACCGTGGCGGCGCTCGCCGCCGGAGTGGGCGGCGCCGACGCCGTCACCGTGCTGCCCTTCGACGAGGCGCTCGGCCTGCCGGACGACTTCGCCCGCCGTATCGCCCGCAACACCTCCACCATCCTGCTGGAGGAGTCGCACCTGGCCCGGGTCATCGACCCCGCCGGCGGCTCCTGGTACGTCGAGCGGCTCACCGACGACGTGGCCCGGGCCGGCTGGGCCTGGTTCCAGGAGATCGAGGCCGCCGGCGGCCTGGCCGCCGCGCTGGCCTCCGGGATGGTGTCCGAGCGGCTCGCCGCCACCTGGCGGCGACGCTCCCGCGATCTGTCCCGCCGCAAGGAACCGATCACCGGCGTCAGCGAGTTCCCCAACCTGGCGGAGCAGCCGGTCGAGCGCGAGGCCGCCCCGGCCCCGGTCGGCGGCGGACTGCCGCGGGTCCGCCGCGACGAGGCGTTCGAGGCGCTGCGCGCCCGCTCCGACGCGGCGCTGGCGGCGGACGGCGCCCGGCCCCGGGTCTTCCTGGCCGCGCTGGGCCCCGCCGCCGCGCACACCGCCCGCGCCTCCTTCGCCGCCAACCTCTTCCAGGCCGGCGGAATCGAGGCCGTGCACCAGCCCCTGACGGTGGATCAGGACACGGTGGCCGAGGCGTTCGCCGCCAGCGGCGCCCGCATCGCCTGCCTGTGCTCCAGCGACGCGCTGTACGAGGAGCAGGCGGCGGCCGTCGCCGAGCGCCTCAAGGCCGCCGGCGCGCTCCGCGTCTACCTGGCCGGACGGCCCGGCGAACGGCGCGCCGAGTACGAAACGGCCGGCGTGGACGAGTTCGTCTTCGTCGGCTGCGACACGGTCGAGGTGCTGTCCTCGGCTCTCGACACCGTGGGGGTGGCGGAATGATCCCGGACTTCTCGAGCATCGCTCTGGACGGGCCGGAGGCGACGGGGAAGCCGGCGACCGCCGAGGAGTGGCGCGCCGCGCTCCAGGAGAGCACCGGCAAGGACGTCGACAACCTGCTGTGGGACACCCCCGAGGGCATCGGCGTCAAGCCGCTGTACACCGCGGAGGACCTGGCCGGGCTGGACTTCCTGGAGACCTACCCGGGCGTGGCCCCGTATCTGCGCGGCCCCTACCCGACGATGTACGTCAACCAGCCCTGGACGATCCGCCAGTACGCGGGCTTCTCCACCGCCGAGGAGTCCAACGCCTTCTACCGACGCAATCTGGCGGCCGGTCAGAAGGGCCTGTCCGTCGCCTTCGACCTGCCGACCCACCGCGGCTACGACAGCGACCACCCCCGCGTCACCGGCGACGTCGGCATGGCGGGCGTGGCCATCGACTCCATCTACGACATGCGGCAGCTGTTCGACGGCATCCCGCTGGACCGGATGAGCGTGTCGATGACGATGAACGGGGCCGTGCTGCCGGTCCTGGCGCTGTACATCGTCGCGGCCGAGGAGCAGGGTGTTCCCCCCGAGAAGCTGGCGGGGACCATCCAGAACGACATCCTCAAGGAGTTCATGGTCCGCAACACCTACATCTATCCGCCGCAGCCCTCGATGCGGATCATCTCCGACATCTTCACGTACACCTCGCAGAAGATGCCGCGCTACAACTCCATCTCCATCTCCGGCTATCACATCCAGGAGGCCGGCGCGACGGCCGACCTGGAGCTGGCCTACACCCTGGCCGACGGCGTGGAGTACCTGCGCGCGGGGCGGGCCGCCGGCATGGACGTGGACGCCTTCGCGCCCCGGCTCTCGTTCTTCTGGGCGATCGGCATGAACTTCTTCATGGAGATCGCCAAGCTGCGCGCGGCCCGGCTGCTGTGGGCCCGGCTGGTCAAGCAGTTCGACCCGAAGAACCCCAAGTCGCTCAGCCTGCGCACGCACTCGCAGACCTCCGGCTGGTCGCTGACCGCCCAGGACGTCTTCAACAACGTCACCCGCACCTGCGTCGAGGCCATGGCCGCCACCCAGGGCCACACCCAGTCGCTGCACACCAACGCGCTGGACGAGGCGCTGGCGCTGCCCACCGACTTCTCCGCCCGCATCGCCCGCAACACCCAGATCCTGCTCCAGCAGGAGTCGGGCACCTGCCGGGTCATCGACCCCTGGGGCGGTAGCGCCTACGTCGAGAAGCTCACCTACGACCTCGCGCGCCGCGCCTGGCAGCACATCGAGGAGGTCGAGGCGGCCGGCGGCATGGCCAAGGCCATCGACGCGGGCATCCCCAAGCTGCGCGTGGAGGAGGCCGCGGCCCGCACCCAGGCCCGCATCGACTCCGGCCGGCAGCCCGTCATCGGCGTCAACAAGTACCGCGTCGACAGCGACGAACAGATCGAGGTGCTCAAGGTCGACAACTCCTCGGTGCGCGCCCAGCAGATCGAGAAGCTGCGGCGGCTGCGCGCCGAGCGCGACGAGGCGGTCTGCCAGGACGCGCTGCGGGCGCTGACCGCGGCCGCCGAGTCCGGCCCGGGCACGGGTCTTGAGGGCAACCTGCTGGCGCTGGCGGTGAACGCGGCCCGCGCCAAGGCCACCGTCGGCGAGATCTCGGACGCCCTGGAGAAGGTCTACGGACGCCACTCCGGCCAGATCCGTACGATCTCCGGTGTGTACCGAGAAGAAGCAGGGCCGTCCTCGTCCGTGGACCGGACCCGCAAGCTGGTGGACGCGTTCGAGCGTGCGGAGGGCCGTCGGCCGCGCATCCTGGTCGCCAAGATGGGCCAGGACGGCCACGACCGCGGTCAGAAGGTGATCGCCACGGCCTTCGCCGACCTGGGCTTCGACGTCGACGTCGGCCCGCTGTTCCAGACCCCGGAGGAGGTGGCGCGGCAGGCCGTCGAGGCGGACGTGCACATCGTCGGCGTCTCCTCCCTCGCCGCCGGCCACCTCACCCTGGTGCCGGCGCTGCGCGAGCGGCTGGCCGAGGAGGGCCGGGAGGACATCACGATCGTGGTGGGCGGCGTCATCCCACCGCAGGACGTGGAGCCCCTCCACCAGGCCGGGGCCGCCGCGGTCTTCCTGCCCGGCACGGTCGTCCCCGACGCCGCCCACGACTTGGTCAGGTCCCTTGCCGCGGACCTCGGCCACGAGCTGTGAGCCCATGCGTCCAGGAAACGGTCAGCGTATCGACATCGACACCTACGCCAAGGGCGTGCTCGACGGCAGGCGCGCCTACGTCGCCCGCGCGATCACGCTCGTCGAGTCCACCCGGCCCGACCACCGCGAGCTCGCCCAGCGGCTGCTGATCGAGCTGCTCCCGCACACCGGCAAGGCGCGGCGGGTCGGCATCAGCGGGGTGCCCGGCGTCGGCAAGTCCACCTTCATCGACGCGCTCGGCACCATGCTCACCGGCCTCGGCCACCGGGTCGCGGTGCTCGCCGTCGACCCGTCCTCCACCCGCACCGGCGGTTCCATCCTGGGTGACAAGACCAGGATGGAACGGCTGTCGGTCGACCCGGCCGCCTTCGTACGGCCCTCGCCCAGCGCGGGCACCCTGGGCGGTGTGGCCCGCGCCACCCGCGAGTCCATGGTGGTGATGGAGGCGGCCGGCTACGACGTGCTGCTGGTGGAGACCGTCGGCGTCGGCCAGTCCGAGACGGCCGTCGCCGGCATGGTCGACTCCTTCCTGCTGCTCTCCCTCGCCCGCACCGGCGACCAGCTCCAGGGCATCAAGAAGGGCGTCCTGGAGCTCGCCGACGTCGTCGCCATCAACAAGGCCGACGGCCCGCACGAGCGCGACGCCAGGTCCGCGGCGCGGGAACTGGCCGGCGCGCTCCGGCTGCTCCAGCCCGCCGACGCCCCGTGGAACCCGCCCGTGCTCACCTGCAGTGCGCGCGAGTCCACGGGCCTGGACGTGGTGTGGGAGCGCCTGGAGCAGCACCGCCGGGTCCTGGACGGCACCGGCGCGCTCCAGGAGAAGCGCCGCGCCCAGCAGGTCGAGTGGACCTGGGCCATGGTCCACGACCAGTTGCTGACCCGGCTCCGCGAACACCCCGAGGTCCGCCGCCTCGGCCCGGACCTCGAACGGCAGGTCCGCGAGGGCACGGTGACCGCCACCCTGGCGGCCGACCGGCTGCTGGCGGCGTTCACCGCGACGCTCCCGCCGGCCGCCGGCTGACGGGGCGTCGGAGTGTCGGATGCGATGACCCCCGACGAGGCGCTCCGGCGCGCGGCCGGAGCGGGCCCGTTCTTCGCCGTACGGCTGGGGGCGGGAGCGCCCGACGGGCCGCGCGGCGAGGGGTACGTCAGGCTGGCCGAGGTGTACGGCCCGGGCGAGGCGTCGCCGGCGTACGCGGGCGACGGGGCCGACGCGGCGGGGTCGCCTGAGACGGCGGACGCACCGGGCGCGTTGGACGTGTCGGGCGTCTCGCCCGCCCTGCTCGCCCGTCTCGACGCCGTCGGGACGTCGCTGCGCGTCGAGGAGCGCCGGGTGGCGGCGTCGCTGGCCTTCCAGGGGCTGGCGGCGCGGCTGTGGTCGATCGCGCTCGGCCCGGCGGCGCTCACCGGCCTGGTGCCCGACCTCTCGCCCGGCGCCCTGTGGTGGAACCCCGCCCGAACGGCCCCGGACGACCTGTGGCTGCCCGAGCCACGTCCGCTGACGGTCGATCCGGTGCTGGCGGCGGCGAGCCTGCGGCAGACGGTCCTGCTCGCCAACCTCACGCCGCTGCACCACGCCACCCGCGTCGCCTGCCGCGTCTCGGGCCCGCTGCTGTGGGGCAACGCCGCCTCCGCGCTGGCCGGCACGCTCCGCGTCTGGCAGGACTGGTGCCACCGCGGGCGCCGTCCGGACGCCGCGGACCGGGCGGCGCAGCTGACCCGCGATCTGTTCGCCGACCCGCCGCTGCGGGACACCGGCGGCTGGACCCCAGGCCCCCGGCCGTCCTTCCGCCGGAACAGCTGCTGCCTCTACTACCGGGTGCCGGGCGGCGGACTGTGCGGGGACTGCGCGCTGCGGTCGCGATGAGCCGGCGAGCCGCCCCGAGGGGCCATGGCCACCCCAGCCGACGGCCCCGCGCGGGAGGTCAGTAGAGTGCGGGGGCCGTCCTTCCCGATCTTCTCCCGCCCGAGGTACGCCACGTGAGTCCCGCCCGCCCCGTAGTGACCGTCGTGGGGCTCGGCGCCGACGGCTGGGACGGCATCGGGCCGCGCGGCCACGAGGCGCTGCGCGCGGCCGAGGTGGTGATCGGCGGTCCGCGCCAGCTGGCCCTGCTGCCCGCCGAGTGCCCCGCCGAGCGCGTGCCCTGGCCTTCGCCGCTGCGGCCGGCCGTGCCCGCTCTGCTGGCCGCGCACGCCGACCGCCGGGTGTGCGTGCTGGCCAGCGGCGACCCCATGTTCTACGGCATCGGCCGGACGCTGGTGGAGGTGCTGGGCGGCGTGGCGGCGCTGCGCGTCCTGCCGCACCCGTCCTCCGCGTCCCACGCCTGTGCGCGCCTCGGCTGGCCGCTGGAGGAGACCGAGGTGATCAGCCTGGTCGGCCGGCCGTTGGACGCCCTGACCGCGGCCCTCCACCCGCGGCGCCGGCTGCTGGTGCTCAGCGCGGGCGCCGACACCCCGGCGGAGGTCGCCGCGCTGCTGCGGCGGCGCGGCTTCGGCCCCACCCGGATGTGGGTCCTCGAACAGCTCGGCGGCGACCGCGAGCGCCTGCTGGAGGGCACGGCCGAGGACTGGCCGCACCCGCCCGGCGACCCGCTCAACCTCATCGCCCTGGAGTGCGCCGCCGCCGCGGACACCCTGCGGCTGTCCGCCGCCCCCGGCCTGCCGGACGAGGCGTACGAACACGACGGCCAGCTGACCAAGCGCCATGTGCGCGCCGCGACGCTGGCCGCGCTCGCCCCCGCACCGGGCGAACTGCTGTGGGACGTCGGCGGCGGCTCCGGCTCCATCGCCATCGAGTGGCTGCGGACGCACCGCGGCTGCCGCGCCGTCTCCGTCGAACGCGACCCCGTGCGCGCCGAGCGCATCGCCCGCAACGCCGCGACGCTGGGCGTGCCGGGGCTGCGCGTGGTCACCGGCGCCGCGCCCGCGGCCCTGGCCGACCTGCCCACCCCCGACGCGGTGTTCATCGGCGGCGGGTCCACCGCGCCCGGGCTGCTGGACGCCTGCTGGGCGGCGCTCCCCGCCGGCGGCCGACTGGTCGCCAACACCGTCACGCTGGAGTCCGAGGCGCTGCTCGCCGACTGGTACCGGCGGTACGGCGGCGAACTGGTGCGGATCGCGGTGGCGCACGCCGTCCCGGTGGGCGGCTTCACCGGCTGGCGGCAGGCGATGCCGGTCACCCAGTGGTCGGCGGTCAAGTCCTCGTGAGGAGAGAACGATGACGGTGTACTTCATCGGCGCGGGCCCCGGCGCCGCCGACCTGATCACCCTGCGCGGCGCGCGCACCCTGGCCCGCTGCCAGGTCTGCCTCTACGCGGGCAGCCTGGTCCCCCGCGAGCTGCTCGCCGAGTGCCCGCAGGACGCCCGGCTGGTCGACACCGCCCGGCTGACCCTCGACCAGATCGTCGAGGAGCTCGTCCAGGCCCACGCGGCCGGCCATGACGTCGCCCGGCTGCACTCCGGCGACCCGTCCGTCTTCAGCGCCGTCGCCGAACAGATGCGCCGCCTGGACGCGGTGGGGATTCCGTACGAGGTGGTGCCGGGCGTCCCCGCCTTCGCCGCGGCCGCGGCCGCCCTCAAGCGGGAGCTGACGGTACCCACCGTCGGCCAGACCGTCATCCTCTCCCGCATCGCCCAGCAGGCCACCCCCATGCCCGACGGCGAGGACCTCGCGACGCTCGGCCGCAGCCGCGCGCTGCTGGTGCTGCACCTCGCCATCCGCTATGTCGACCGCGTGGTCGGCGAGCTGCTGCCGCACTACGGTGCCGACTGCCCGGTCGCCGTCGTCGCCATGGCCAGCCGCCCCGACGAACTCGTCCTCCGCGGCACCCTCGCCGACATCGCCGACCAGGTGAAGGCCGCCGGAGTGACCCGCACGGCGGTCATCATGGTGGGCCGCACGCTGGGCGCGGAGCAGTTCCGCGACAGCTACCTGTACTCGGCCGACCGCACCCGCTGCGAGGTTCCCTCGGCCGGGACGAGCGGCTGACGGCCTGCCGGGCGGCGCGGCTGTCGCACGGCCGCGCCGAGGCCCGCCGGGCCTCGTGCCGGGCCGCGGGGCCCGTCACCGGGTGTGCGTACCGGCACGTGTCGGCGGCTTGCTACCAGTAATGTCGACGCCCTCCCACCTCGCGCCCCATAGCCCCCAGGATCCACAGGATCGCTCCGATGACGAGGAGGATGATCCCGATGGTCCAGAGGATGGAGAGGCCGGTCAGAAAGCCGATGATGAGGAGAATGACTCCTAGGATGATCATGGAGTCTCCGATCTCTTGAGGGGCCTCTTGAGAGGCCTCATCTCTCACTCTGACCCTCGGATGACCGCTACGCCACATTTGTTCGAGCCGCTCATGCTCCGGTCCGCGGGGAAGCGCTCTCC
The DNA here is from genome assembly GCF_007595705.1 of Streptomyces sp. SAJ15. Lineage (GTDB taxonomy): Bacteria > Actinomycetota > Actinomycetes > Streptomycetales > Streptomycetaceae > Streptomyces. Next base: position 125,131 of record NZ_NISY01000013.1, read on the forward strand.
CCGCGATGCGTGGAGATCGTTCCGATCTTCCAGGGCTGTCTCTCCGACGCCCCCCCTCGCCGTTCGCGACGGGTCATCGGGGGCCCCGTGCGTCCGCCCGTCCGACGATCGTCCCCGCTCGGTCGACGCAGATCACGTCGACGGCGACGGGGGCGCCGCGCAGCACCCCGAGGGCCGCGTCGCGGGCGGTGGCGGCGACGAGGTCGCCGAGGGGGACCCCGCGGGCGGCGCAGAGCTGCACCGTCTCCAGGCCGGTGTTGGCGGCGGCGACGGCGGCGGCCAGCTCTTCGTCGGCGCCCCCTCGCCGCGCCAGCTCGGCGAGGAAGCCCTTGTCCACCTGCGAACGGGAGGAGTGCAGGTCCAGGTGGCCGGCGGCCAGCTTCGACAGCTTGGCGAACCCGCCGGCGATGGTCAGCCGGTCCACCGGGTGGCGGCGCAGGTACTTCAACACGGCCCCGGCGAAGTCGCCCATGTCCAGCAGCGCGTCCTCGGGCAGCCCGTGCACGGCGACCGCGACCTTCTCGGAGGTCGAGCCGGTGCAGCCGGCCACATGCGTACGGCCCGCCGCGCGGGCCACGTCCACGCCGCGCCGGATGCTGTCGATCCACGCTGAGCAGGAGTACGGCACCACGATGCCCGTGGTGCCCAGGATGGACAGACCGCCCAGAATGCCCAGCCGCGGGTTCCAGGTGGAGCGGGCGAGCTCCTCGCCGTGGTCCACCGAGATCTCCACCTCGACGTCCCCGCTGCCGCCGAGCCGGGCCGCGACCTCGGCGACATGGTCGCGGATCATCTGCCGCGGCACGGGGTTGACGGCGGGCTCCCCGACCGGCAGCGGGAGGCCGGGGCGGGTGACGGTGCCCACCCCGGGGCCGGCCCGGAAGACCACGCCGCTGCCCGGCGGCAGCGGCCGTACGGTGGACCGGACCAGGGCGCCGTGCGTCACGTCCGGGTCGTCGCCCGCGTCCTTGACGACGGCGGCCATCGCCTCGCGGCCGGCCGTGAGCCGCTCGGCGGCCAGGGCGAAGGCGGGCCGCTGCCCCTTCGGCAGGGTGATCGTCACCGGGTCGGGGAACTCCCCGCCCAGCAGGGCGGTGTAGGCGGCCGTCGTAGCCGCGGTCGCGCACGCGCCGGTGGTCCAGCCGTGCCGCAGCCCGGTCCGCTCCAACTGGGCGGTGCGACCACTGGCCGTCTGCGCCCCGTCGACCGTCTGCTTCCCGTCGACCGTCTTCGCCGCGTCGACCGTCTTCTCCGCGGGCGTGCCGGGCCCCGCGCTCGGCTCAGCCACGGCGGCCGCCGCTCCGGCCGCCCGGCCCGTACGAGCGCCGACCCGGACGCGCCGCGGCGCCGGGGGCCGTGACAGGCTGCACCCGGCGTACGCACCACGAAAGGGACCCGATGAACGACCCCGAGCCCGAGGCGATCACGCGGACCGGCCGCGGCCGACACGTGCTCATCCTGGGCGGCACCACCGAGGCGCGCCGGCTGGCGGCCGGGCTGGCGGCCGACCCGGCGCTGCGCGTCACCAGCTCGCTGGCCGGCCGGGTCGCCCAGCCACGGCTGCCGGCGGGGGAGGTGCGGATCGGCGGCTTCGGGGGCCCCGAGGGGTTGGCGCGCTGGCTGCGCGAGCACGAGGTGGACGCGCTCATCGACGCCACCCATCCTTTCGCCGACACGATCAGTTTCAACGCGGCCCGCGCGGCCGCAGAGGTCCATGTTCCCCTGCTGGCCCTGCGCCGTCCCGGCTGGGTGCCGGGAGCCGGGGACCGCTGGCACTCCGCGGCCTCCCAGGCCGAGGCCGCCGAGCTGCTGCCCGCGCTGGGCGAGCGGGTCTTCCTCACCACCGGACGCATGGGGCTCGCGGCCTTCGCGCACCTCACCGAGCAGTGGTTCCTGGTGCGTTCGGTGGACGCCCCCGAGGCCCCGCACCCGCCGCGGATGGAGGTGCTGCTGGAGCGGGGACCGTTCACCGTCGAGGGCGAGGCCACGCTGCTGCGCCGCCATCGCATCGACGTCCTGGTCACCAAGGACAGCGGCGGCCAGGCCACCGCCGCCAAGCTCACCGCCGCGCGCGACGCCGGACTCCCGGTCGTGGTCGTCCGCCGCCCGCCCGTGCCGCAGGGTATCCCGGTCGCCCCCGACCCGACGGCAGCGACGTCCTGGCTCCGGCAGACGCTGGACTGAACCCCGCCGCCGACGGGGTCGGCAGACGCTCCGCACGGCAGCCCCGGTCGGCCCGTACGCAGCCCAGCGGCGACCTCCGCGGGCCGACCGGCTCCCGCGCGAGGTACGCGCCTTAGCGGAGGTCGTTCCCGGCCCCGCGCGGTCGCCGCCAGGCGGTCGAGTGGGGCCACGGCCAGCCCCGCGGTGACCGCCCGCGGGTCGGCCCCCCGCCGTTCGGTGTCTACCGGCGCTCCAGTGACCGTCTCGGCGGGTTCGGTGCCTCGGCGGTCGGCTCAGCGCTCCGGGTACCGCCGCGGCGTCCAGACGATCTCCGTGCCATCGCCACGTCGGACCGCGCGGGTCTGCGACGAGCCGACGAGCAGGATGGTCCTCATGTCCACCTGGTCCGGGTCGAGATCGGCCAGCTGAACGATGCGGACGCTCTCCTCGGGGCCGCCGACGTCGCGGGCGACGACGACCGGGGTGTCGGGAGAGCGGTGCGCCAGCAGCAGCTCACGAGCCTTGCCCACCTGCCAGATCCGGCTGCGGGAGCCGGGGTTGTAGAGGGCCAGCACCAGGTCCGCCTCGGCGGCGGAGCGCAGCCGCTCCGCGATCACCTCCCACGGCTTGAGCCGGTCCGAGAGCGAGACGACCGCGTAGTCGTGGCCCAGCGGCGCGCCCGCGCGGGCGGCGGCCGCGTTGGCGGCGGTGAGGCCGGGCAGCACCCGCACCGGGACGTCCCGGTACTCGTCCTGGGAGGCGACCTCCAGCACGGCCGTGGCCATGGCGAAGACGCCCGGGTCGCCGCCGGAGACGACGGCCACCCGCCGCCCGCGCCGGGCCAGGTCGAGGGCGAACTCGGCGCGCTCCGCCTCGACCTTGTTGTCGGAGCCGTGCCGCCGCTGGCCGGGCCGTACCGGCACCCGGTCCAGATAGGTGGTGTAGCCGACGAGTTCCTCCGCGGCGGCCAGCGCGCCCCGGGTCTCCGGGGTGAGCCACAGCGGCCCCGCGGGGCCGGTGCCCACCACGACCACCTCGCCCCGCGCGGGGTCGCCGTCGGCCTGGTCCCGATCCTGGTCCGCGGTCGGCGCGGGGTTGGCGATCCGGCTCGGCAGCACCGCCACGGAGAAGTACGGCACCGACGCCGGGTCGGTCTCCGCGAGCGCGCCGGTGCGCTCGCCGCTCATCGTGGCGCGTTCCACGTACCGCGCCTCCGCCAGCCGGCCGGAGCGCTCCATGGCGCGGCGCACGGTGGGGAAGGTGCGGCCCAGCTTCATCACCACGGCCGCGTCGGTGCTGGCCAGACGGGCGGTCAGCTCCTCTTCGGGGAGCGTGCCCGGGAGGATCGTGAGCACCTCGTCGGCCTCCACCAGCGGGGTGCCCAACCGGGCCGCGGCGGCGCTGACCGAGGTGACGCCGGGGATCACCTCGGTCGGGTAGCGGTCGGCGAGCCGCTTGTGCATGTGCTGGTAGGAGCCGTAGAAGAACGGGTCGCCCTCGGAGATGACCGCGACCGTGCGGCCGGCGTCCAGATGGGCCGCGAGCCGCGCCGCCGCCTCCTCGTAGAACTCGTCCAGCGCGCCCCGGTAGCCGCCCGGGTGGTCGGTGGTCTCGGTGGTGACCGGGTAGACCAACGCCTCCTCGACATGGTCGGGGCGGATGTGCGCGGCGGCGATGGAGCGGGCGATGCTGCGCCCGTGCCGGGCGCTGTGGTACGCGATGACGTCGGCCTCCGCGATGACCTGGACCGCCCGTACGGTCATCAGCGACGGGTCGCCGGGACCCAGCCCCACCCCGTAGAGCCGGCCGGTGGTCTGCTGCTCGCTCACTCTTCCTCGCTCGCAATCGCGTTGATCGCGGCCGCGGCCATGGCGCTGCCGCCGCGCCGGCCCCGTACCACCAGATAATCGAGCCCCAACGGGCTGTCGGCCAAGGCGTCCTTGGACTCGGCGGCGCCGATGAAGCCGACGGGTATCCCGATGACCGCCGCCGGGCGCGGCGCGCCCTCGGCGACCATCTCCAGCAGTCGGAAGAGGGCGGTGGGCGCGTTGCCGACCGCGACGACGGCCCCCTCCATGCGGTCCCGCCACAGCTCCAGCGCGGCCGCGCTGCGCGTGGTGCCCAGCTCGGCGGCGAGCGCCGGCACGGACGGGTCCGAGAGCGTGCACACCACCTCGTTGTCGGCGGGCAGCCGCTTGCGGGTCACCCCGCTGGCCACCATCCGCGCGTCGCAGAGGATGGGCGCGCCGGCGCGCAGCGCGGCCCGGGCACGGGAGACCACCTCGGGGGAGTGGGCGAGGTCCTTCACCAGGTCGACCATGCCGCAGGCGTGGATCATCCGCACCGCGACCTGGCTGACGTCGGCGGGGAGCCCACCGAGATCCGCCTCGGCGCGGATGGTGGCAAAGGACTGGCGGTAGATCTCCGCGCCGTCCTTCTCGTAGTCGAACACTGTGTCCTCGATCGTTTCGGTCATCTCGGTCATGCCATTCCGCGCGCCGCCGCCACCGCGTCGGCGACCTCGTCCGCCGTCACGGTCACGGTCTCTGTCGCTCCCGCTCTCGCTCCCGCGGCTGTCCCAGCCGCCGGTGCTCCCGGTACCGCCGGACCCGGCCGACCCGCGGCCGCCGTCGGAGCCGACGGACTCCGCCGGTCCGCGGGCGCCCCCGCGGGGGCGCGGTCGTGGCCCGCCCGGTCGCGCGGTGTGTCCGGCGGTCCTCCTGGCCCGGGGGCCGGGGTGTTGCCCGGGTCCGGCCGGGAGGTTGTCGACCGGGGTGTGCCGTGCGGCTGCTGGTGGACCGGGGGGCCCGGCGGTGCGACGGTCGGTTCCACCGGGGCGCGGGGTGTGTCCGGCGGTCCTGCCGGCGCGCGAGCGGGGGCGTTCCCCGGGGCACGCCGGGCGGTTGCCGGCCGGATGGCCGCGCCGTGGCCCCGCTCGTTGATCGGAGACCCCGGCGGCAAGGCGACCGGCTCCGCCGTGGCACGCGCGGTGTCCGGTGGCCCTCCCGCTGCACCGCGCGTCGCCGACCGGGCGTCATCCACCGCCCGGTTCACCAACGCCGCCCCGCCTCGGTCCGCGGGTTGGCGCGGTTTTGGGGCCTCTGAGGGTTGGTTTGATGCGGCTTCGGGGTCGCCCGGTGCGTTGTTGGGTTCGTCGAGTGCGTCCGCCGGTCGGCCCGGCGCGTCCGCAGGTGGGCCCGGTGCCTCCGCGAGCTGGCCCGGCGCGTCCGCCGGCTGGTGCGGCGCGGCGGTGGGTTCGTGTGGTGTGGCCGTGGGCTGGCGCCGTGTCTCCGCGGGTTCGCGCGGTACGTCCGCTCGCTCGTGCGGGGCGTTCGCCGGGGCCGCCGGCAGGTCCCAGACGGATACCCGGTAGCCGCTCCCGGTGGCCAGCACGTCCACCCAGCGGCCGGCGGCCGGGTGACCGCAGCGGCGCTCGCAGCCCGACCAGTAGACCGGTAGCGCGTCGAGCGCGGAGCCGCGCGCCGTCCGGGCGGCCTGAGCCGCGTCCGCGCGGACGTCGGCCAGCGACTTGGCACAGCCGGGGCGGCCCGTGCAGGCGCCGACGCCCAGCCACGGCGAGTCTCCCGCGGTGACGAGTCCGGCGTCGGCCAGCTCCCCGAGTCGGGCGGCGGCGACGCCGGCGCGGAGGCCGGGCAGCAGCACCCCGCGCCACGGCGTCACGCGCAGCTCGTCCGCCCCGTCCCGGCCCGCCACGTCGGCCAGCAGCCGCCACTGCGCGGTGGTCAGCCGGCCGAGCGGCGCCAGTACGGACAGCGCGTGGTGGCCGTCCGGCCCCTCGACCAGGCCGGGAGCGGGCGGGGCGCCGGGCGGGCGCGCGGGCGACGGCGGTGCGGCGGGCTCACCCGGCTCCAGGCCCGCCTCCACGAGCCTCCGCGCCACCCGCCGCGCCGACAGGGCGTGGGGGGCGGGGAGTTCCCGCACCCGCCAGGCGCGCGTGCCGCTCTCCGCCACCGCCGCGAGGAACTCCCGCGCCGCCAGCACGGCGGCGCGCGGCGCGTCCTCGGCCGGCACGGGCAGCCCCACGGGGTCGGCGCCCAGGCACAGCAGGGCGCCGCTGCTCGGCGTTGCGATCAATGTCACATCGCCCCCGAGGGCCGCCACATCACCGCGTCCGTCGTCGAGTGCGAACAGGAATCGCCCGGAAAGTCCGGCGGTGTCCGCGTGTTCGCGCAGCAGTGCGTCGAGTCGCCGTGCCCAGCTCTGGACGTCGGCGAAGCCCAGGCCGTCCAGCCCGCACAGCGGCGAGGCGACCACGTTGCGCGCCCGCTCGTGCCGGTCCGACGGCAACAGCCCGGCGGCCCGCAGCCGCTCGGCGAGCTCGCCGCCGCAGTCGGCGGCCAGTCCGCGCAGCTGTACGTTGCCGCGCGAGGTGATGTCCAGCTGTGCGTCCCCGAGCTCCTCGGCGGCGGTCGCCAGCGAGTGTGCCTGATGGGCCGTCAGGAGTCCGGCGGGCAGGCGGATCCGGGCCAGCGCGCCGTCGTCGGCCGCGTGCAGACGCAGTGCGCCGGGGCAGGCGTCGGCGCGCCCGCGCACGGGCGGCTCGACCCCTGTCGGGGCGGTTGCGGGGGAGAGCGGCATGGCGGCGAGCATACCGACGACCTCGGCTGATGCCCTCCCCTCGGCCCGTCCGGCGGCTACCTCGCGCGAGCTCGCCCTTGCCCAGGGTTGATCTCCTCCCCGTACTATGCCTCTCGGTGGACCTGCTCCGGTCCGCCACCGCCAGCGACGGCGTCAGGGGAGGAAGCCGGTGTGAATCCGGCGCGGTCCCGCCACTGTCAGCGCGGCGGCCCACCGGCCGTCGCGTGAGCCAGGAACTCCCGCCGTCCTCAACCGCCCGGGGCGCGGACCCCGAGGAAGGCTTGCCGCAGCATGCTCATGTTCCGGTCGCGCTCGGGCCCCGCGCCCGTGCCGCCTCCGGCGCGCCCGGCGCCCCCGGTGCCCGCGCCGCCCCCGGTGCTCCGGGAACCCCCGGCGCCCGGCGCCCCGTCCCCGATACGCCCGGCAGCGACAGCGACCACCCGGCGCCCGGCCCCCGCCCGGCGCCTGACGCCCGTGGCGCCCATGGCCCGCACCACGCCCGCCGTAGCGACGTTGGCGCCGCCGCCCTCGATGCCCGCCCCGAAGCCCACGGCGACCGCCGTACGCGCCCTGTCCGCGAGGCCCGCGACGCCCTCGACACCCGCCGTACGCACGCGGTCCATGGCGCGACCGACGTCCGCGGTGTTCTCCCCGTCTGCCGTGGCGCCGTCGTCCACGGTGTCCGCGGTATCCGCCGTACGCGCGGTGGCCATGGTGTCGCCGTTCGAGGGGCGGTTCGACGGGCGGTTCGAAGGGCGCCTCTCGTCCGCCGTGCCGACGCGGTCCGCGGCGTTCGCCACGTCCGCCGTCCGCGCGGCGGCCACCGCCCCTGCCACACCCGCCCCCGCCGCGCCCGCGGCCTTCACGATGCGCGCCGCCGTCCCGTCACCTATGACGCGCGGCACCGTCCCGTCACTCACGACGCGCGGTGCCGTCCTGGCGTGCACGACGACCGACGCCGCCCCGACGCACTCCGCGGCGTCCCCGATCTCCCCGGCGTCCCCGGCCTCCCCAACGCCCGCCGCCGCGACGGCGCCCGCCCGCCCGGCCGCCGTATCGGCCGTTGTCGCGCAGGCGTCCGCCGTGGCACAGGCGCCAGTCACGGCGCAGGCGCCCCCGAAGGCGCAGGCGTCCGCCACGGCGGCCGTCCGCGCGGCACGCTCCGTGCCGCGCGGGGCGCCGCCCTCCGCCGCGCACCGCGATGTGCGCGGCACCATCCCCGCCCTCCACGCCAGGTCGGCTGCCTGGCCCGGCCCGAATGCGCGAGGCGAAGTCCTGTGATCCTGCTGCTGTCGACGTCCGACACCGATCTGCTCAGTGCCCGAGCCGCCGAGGGGCCCGTGCCCTTCCGGCTCGGCAACCCGGCCCGGCTCGACCTGGACGAGCTGCCCGCCCTCCTCGACGGCGTGGAGCTCGTCGTCGTTCGCCTCCTCGGTGGCGTCCGCGCCTGGCAGGAGGGGATCGACGCGCTGCGCGCCACCGACCTCCCGGTCGTGGTGCTGTCCGGCGAACAGGCCCCCGACGCCCAGCTGATGGAGGCGTCCACGGTCCCGGTCGGCATCGCCGCCGAGGCGCACGCCTACCTGGCGCACGGCGGGCCCGCCAACCTGGAGCAGCTGGCCCGCTTCCTCTCCGACACCGTGCTGCTCACCGGCCACGGCTTCGAGCCGCCGAGCCCGGCGCCCTCCTGGGGCCCGCTGGAGCGCACCGCGCGGAACGACAGCGGCCCGGTCGTGGCCGTGCTCTACTACCGCGCCCACCACATGAGCGGCAACACCGCCTTCGTGGAGGCGCTCAGCCAGGCCGTCGAGGACGCCGGCGGGCGCCCGATGCCGCTGTTCGTCGCCTCGCTGCGGGCGCCCGAGCCGGAGCTGATCGAGGAGCTGCGGGCGGCCGACGCCATCGTCACCACCGTGCTGGCCGCCGGCGGCACCCGACCCGCGGAGGCATCCGCGGGCGGCGACGACGAGGCGTGGGACGCGGGCGCGCTCACCTCGCTCGACGTCCCGGTCCTCCAGGCGCTCTGTCTGACCGGCTCGCGCAGCGCCTGGGAGGAGAACGACGAGGGGCTCTCGCCGCTCGACGCCGCCACCCAGGTCGCCGTGCCCGAGTTCGACGGTCGCCTCATCACCGTGCCGTTCTCCTTCAAGGAGATCGACGAGGACGGGCTGCCGGTCTACGCCGCCGACCCCGAGCGCGCCGCGCGGGTCGCCGGCATCGCGGTCCGGCACGCCCGGCTGCGCCACATCCCGGCGGCCGAGAAGCGCTTGGCGCTGGTCCTCTCCGCGTACCCGACCAAGCACTCCCGCATCGGCAACGCGGTGGGCCTGGACACGCCCGCCAGCGCCGTCGCCCTGCTGCGCCGGCTGCGCGAGGAGGGCTACGACTTCGGCACCGAGGAGGTCCCGGGCCTCGCCTCCGGCGACGGCGACGAGCTGATCTACGCCCTGATCGAGGCGGGCGGCCACGACCAGGACTGGCTGACGGAGGAGCAGCTCGCCCGCAACCCGATCCGCATCCCGGCCGCCGACTACCGCCGCTGGTACGCCAAGCTGCCCAAGGAGCTGCGGGACGCGGTCGAGGAGCACTGGGGCCCGCCGCCGGGCGAGATGTTCGTCGACACCAGCCGGAATCCCGACGGCGACATCGTGCTGGCCGCGCTGCGCTTCGGCAATCTGCTGATCCTCATCCAGCCGCCGCGCGGCTTCGGCGAGAACCCCATCGCCATCTACCACGACCCGGACCTGCCGCCCTCGCACCACTACCTGGCGGCCTACCGCTGGATCGGCACCCCGCGGTCCGACGGCGGCTTCGGCGCCGACGCCATGGTGCACCTGGGCAAGCACGGCAACCTGGAGTGGCTGCCGGGCAAGAACGCCGGCCTGTCCGCCGCCTGCGGCCCCGACGCCGCGCTGGGCGACCTGCCGCTGGTCTACCCGTTCCTGGTCAACGACCCGGGCGAGGGCACCCAGGCCAAGCGCCGGGTGCACGCCACCCTGGTCGACCACCTGGTGCCGCCGATGGCCCGCGCCGACTCCTACGGCGACATCGCCCGGCTGGAGCAGCTGCTGGACGAGTACGCCCAGATCTCCTCGATGGACCCGGCGAAGCTGCCGGCCATCCGCGCCCAGATCTGGACCCTGATCCAGGCCGCCAGGCTCGACCACGACCTGGGCATGGCGGACCGCCCCGACGACGACGGCTTCGACGACTTCCTGCTGCACGTCGACGGCTGGCTGTGCGAGGTCAAGGACGCCCAGATCCGCGACGGGCTGCACGTCCTGGGCGGCGCCCCGACCGGCGCCGACCGGGTCAACCTGGTGCTGGCCATCCTGCGCGCCCGGCAGATCTGGGGCGGCACCTCGGCGCTGCCCGGACTGCGCGAGGCCCTCGGCCTCGACGAGGCCGCCGCCACCCGCACCGGCGCCGACGAGGCGGAGGAGCGGGCCCGGGCGCTGGTCCAGGCGATGGAGGACGCCGACTGGCGGCCGGAGGCCGTCGCGGAGGTCTGCGCCGGGGTCCCGGAGGATCAGCGCACCGCGGTCGTCGCGATCCTGGACTTCGCCGCCCGCCAGGTGGTGCCCCGGCTGTCCGCCACCACCGACGAACTCGACCACGCGGTGCACGCCCTGGCCGGCGGCTTCGTGCCGGCCGGCCCGTCCGGCTCGCCGCTGCGCGGACTGGTCAACGTGCTGCCGACGGGCCGCAACTTCTACTCCGTCGACCCCAAGGCCGTACCCAGCCGGCTGGCCTGGGAGACGGGCCAGGCGCTCGCCGACTCCCTGCTGGAGCGCTACCACGCCGACAACGGCCGCTGGCCGGAGTCGGTCGGCCTGTCCCTGTGGGGCACCAGCGCGATGCGCACCGCCGGCGACGACGTCGCCGAGGCGATGGCGCTGCTGGGCGTGCGCCCGGTCTGGGACGACGCCTCGCGGCGCGTCACCGGCCTGGAGGCCGTGCCCCTGGACCAGTTGGGCCGCCCGCGCATCGACGTCACCCTGCGCATCAGCGGCTTCTTCCGGGACGCCTTCCCGCATGTGATCGGGCTGCTGGACGACGCCGTACGGCTCGCCGCCTCCCTCGACGAGGCCGACGAGGACAACTACGTACGGGCGCACACCCGCGCCGACCTCGCCGAGCACGGCGACGAGCGCCGGGCCACGGTTCGCATCTTCGGCTCGCGGCCCGGCACCTACGGCGCCGGTCTGCTCCAGCTCATCGACAGCCGCGACTGGCGCACCGACGCCGACCTGGCCGAGGTCTACACGGTGTGGGGCGGCTACGCCTACGGGCGCGGGCTGGAGGGCCGTCCGGCGCGCGCGGAGATGGAGACCGCGTACAAGCGGATCGCGGTGGCGGCGAAGAACACCGACACCCGCGAGCACGACATCGCCGACTCGGACGACTACTTCCAGTACCACGGTGGCATGGTCGCCACCGTCCGTGCGCTGAAGGGCACCGCCCCGGCCGCGTACATCGGCGACAGCACCCGCCCCGAGACGGTGCGCACCCGCACCCTGCACGAGGAGACCTCGCGGGTCTTCCGCGCCCGCGTGGTCAACCCGCGCTGGATCGAGGCGATGCGCCGCCACGGCTACAAGGGCGCCTTCGAACTCGCCGCGACCGTCGACTACCTCTTCGGCTACGACGCCACGACCGGCGTCGTCGCCGACTGGATGTACGACAAGCTCGCGCAGAGCTACCTGCTCGACCCCGAGAACCGCGCCTTCCTGGAGGAGGCCAACCCCTGGGCGCTGCACGGCATGGCCGAGCGGCTGCTGGAGGCGGAGAGCCGAGGGATGTGGGCCGAGCCGGACGCCGAGGTGCTGGCCGCCGTGCGCGAGCTCTACCTGGAGACCGAGGGCAACCTGGAGAGCGGTTCCGGGGAGGACGCCGAGGGCTGACCGCGGCCACGGCCGAGGCCGAGACGCGAGACGGCGGCTACCGGGTTCAGGGAACCTGGTAGCCGCCGCCGCTGTCCGGCCACGGTGGCCGGCGCATCAGCTCGGCCCACTCGTGGTCGTAGGAGCCCGGGACCGTGCGGCCGGCCGAGGCCCAGCGCTGCACGAGGTCGGAGTAGATGGGCACACAGGCCGACTGAGGAACCGTTTCGGCCTGTGAAGCCCAGGTCAGTGGTCTGCTGCCCGGCGAGGCGAGGCGCCGTTGCGTCATGGTAGCCACAACCCATCAACGCGCGGCCGGGGGTGCGGTCACCCTCCCCGGGCACGTCTCACCCGGACCGGGGCGGTCTCGTACGCACCAGCGATTTCGGCGCCCGGTGCGCTCCTCTGAAAAGCGTTCTCGAAATCGAATTCGGAATATCTGGCAATCGATAACCGTCTCCATTGCAGTCTTTGGAGAATTCTCTGACGCGGTGTTCAATTGCGATGTTCCGACGGCGATTCGAGGAGGAGTGGGTGGGCACTCACACGCAAGCGCACGAGGACGGCCAGGACGCGCGCGGCGAGCACGACCATGGACCGGGAGCGCGGCGGCGACGAGCGCGTGACCACGGTGGCCACCGGCCCGGCGGCCCCGGCCACGACGGTCACGAGGGACGCGGGCACGACGGCGGGCACGGACCCGACGGCCACGGGCACGCGGGCCGGGACGGTCACGGGCACGGCCACGCGGGACACGACGGCCACGGCCACGACGGACACGGGCACGGGGGGCACAGCCACGGCGTGTCGGCCGACGCCGACCGCCGCTGGTTGACCCTCGCCCTCACCCTCATCGCCGCCTTCATGGCGGTGGAGGTGGTCATCGGTGTGATCGCGGGTTCGGTGGCCCTCCTCTCGGACGCCGCCCACATGCTCACCGACGCCGCCGCGATCGTGCTGGCACTGGTCGCGATCCGGCTCTCCGCCCGCCCCGCGCGCGGCGGTTACACCTACGGCCTCAAGCGCGCGGAGATCCTCTCCGCCCAGGCCAACGGACTGTCGCTGGTGCTGCTCGCCGGATTCCTCGGATACGAGGCGGTGCAGCGGCTGATCGACCCGCCCGCGGTCGACGGCGGACTGGTGCTGGCCACCGGGCTGGCCGGAGTGGTCGTCAACATCGCGGCCGCCTGGTGCATGTCGCGGGCGAACCGCTCCTCGCTCAACGTGGAGGGTGCCTTCCAGCACGTCCTCAACGACCTCTACGCCTTCATCGGCACCGCCGTCTCCGGACTGGTGGTCCTGCTGACCGGCTTCGCGCGGGCCGACGCGATCGCCGCGCTGGTCGTGGTCGCCCTGATGCTCAAGGCCGGGGTGGGGCTGGTGCGGGCCTCCGGTCGGATCCTGCTGGAGGCGGCGCCCGCCGGCGTCGAGCCGGACGAGGTCGGCAACCGGCTGGTCGCCCATCCGCAGGTGGCCGAGGTGCACGACCTGCACGTCTGGCAGATCACCTCCGGCGAGGTCTCGCTCTCCAGCCATGTGCTGGTCGCCCCCGGCGGGGACTGCCACGCCGTGCGCAAGGAACTGGAGGCCGTGCTGCACCGGGAGTACGGCATCACCCACACCACCCTCCAGGTGGACCATCTGCGCGGGCACGAGGTGCTGTGGCGACCGGTCGGGGCGGAGGCCGACGACTCCGCGCCGCGCCCCGAGCACTGCCTGACCGCCCACGGCCCGGTGCACCGCGCGACCCCCGGTCTCGGCTGACCGACCCGCCCGACGCACGCGACCCGCCCCCCGGCCCCCGCCGGGCGGGCGGGTCGCGGCGTTCGGGCGGGCCTCTCACGGCGGTGCGCACGTCGTTGGCGGGGCTCATGGGAAGGGTGCCGAGCCCCGTGTCCAAGGGATGGAGGCATAACTGAACCGAAACATGCCACACCGGTATCGATCGGGCGCCGCGATGGTATGTTCGGCCTCAGCCTGAACACGGGGGGCGAGATCCGAACCTTCACCCATCATCACAACACGGGGGTCGGGATGAGGTTTCAGGTTCTGGGCAATTTCGAAGTGCTGACGAGCACCCAGACACGGGCCACGCCGAGCGCACCCAAACTCCGTCGCGCCCTGGCCCTGCTGATACTGCGGCACGGCGAGGTGGTGCCGACGAAGGCGCTCATCGACGAGCTGTGGGGGAGCAACCCGCCGGACAAGGCGGTGCGCGCGGTGCACACCTACGTCTACGAGCTGCGCCGGTCGCTGGCGCGCGGGCAGGATCACGGACGGGATCCGGAGTCGGACGGCTCCTTCCTGGAGACCCGGCCGGGCGGCTATCTGATCCGCGTACCGGACGAGGCCGTCGACGTGAGCGCCTTCCGGTCGCTGGTCAGGGAGGGCGGCGACGCCCTGGCCGCCGGGGACCCGGGGCGGGCCAGCGCCACCCTCGCCCGCGCGCTGGGCCTGTGGCGCGGCGGCGCGCTCGCCAACGTCGAGTGCGGGGAGTTACTGGAAGCGCACGCCGCCGAGCTGGAGGAGAGCCGGCTGCGGGCGCTGGAGATGCGCATCGAGGCCGACTTCCAGCTGCGCCGCCACCAAGAGCTGACCGGCGAGCTCAAGGCGCTGGCCAGGTCCAGGCCGCTGCACGAGGGCATCCACGCCAAGCTGATGCTGGCGCTGTACCGCTCCGGGCGGCGCAGCGAGGCGCTCAAGGTCTTCCAGGATCTGCGCGGCCAACTGGTCGACGAGCTCGGTCTGGAGCCCGGCCCCGAACTCCAGCGGCTGCAGCGCTCGATGCTCATCGCCTCGCCCACCCTCGATCCGCCGCCCGCCGGGGCGCCCGCCGCCCGCCGCGCCGCGCCCCCACCCGCCCAGCTGCCCCGGGACACCGCGGACTTCACCGGGCGGCGGCAGCTCCTCGGCGAGCTGGGCGGGCTGCTGGCCACCGGCTCCGGGCGGGCCGGGCCTCCGGTGGTCTCCCTCGTCGGCATGCCGGGCACCGGCAAGACGGCCACCGCCGTCCACCTGGCCCACGCCGTCCGCCACCGCTATCCGGACGGTCAGATCTATGTGCCGCTCGGCGGCTCGCAGCGCGCCCCGGGCGCGGCCTGCGCCGCCTGCGGCCGCCACGGACCCGCGGGCGCCGCGGACGGCTGGGAGCAGATCCTGCGCGGCATCGGCATCCCGGCCGCCGAGGCGCCGGCCACGGTGGGGGAGCGGATGGCGCTGTTCCGCACCTGGAGCGCGGAGCGGCGGGTGCTGCTGGTGCTGGACGACGCCGCCTCCGCCGCCCAGGTGGAGCCGCTGCTGCCGGGCGGCTCCGCCTGCGGGGTGCTGGTCACCAGCCGTTCGCTGCTCTACGGGCTGCGCGCCGAGCGCGTCGTTCGGCTGGGCTGTCTGTCGGTGCGGGACGGCGTGCGGCTGCTGGCCCGGATCATCGGCCGGGAGCGCACCGACGCCGAACCGCAGGCGGCGGCCGAGGTGGTCCGCATCGTGGACGGGCTGCCACTGGCCATCACCTTCATCGGCGAGCGGCTGATGGCCACCCGTCCCATCCGCGTCTCCTGGGTGGCGGCGCAACTGCGCACCGCCAAGGGGCAGCGTCGCATGGCGGACCTGGCCAGCGTGGGCCTGGATCTCTACGACCGGCTGGAGGCGTGCTTCGACCGGCTCGACGGGGACACCCAGACCGCCTTCCTCCGGCTGGCGCTGGCGCCCCGCCGGATGCTCACGGCCGCCCAGGGGGCGCGGACGCTCGGCCTCGACCCCGCCGCCGCCGACATGGTGCTGATGCGGCTCGCCGACGCCTCCCTGGTCGAACTCGCCGACGACGGCGCCGACACCCAGCGGCACTACCGCTTCCGCGGGCTGGTGCGGGAGTACGCGTTGGAGCGGATCGGCGCCCCCGAGGTCTCCGCCGACGCCGATGCCGCCCCGCTCGCCGACTCGCGGGCCGGATCGGCGACCGGGGCGGTCGCCGAGGAGGGGACGGGAGGGGCCTGCTGAGGGCCGCTCTTGTGGCGGACCTGTGCGTTTCCTGAGCGGGGGTGGGCACGCTCGCATCACGGCGTTTCCGGGCGAACGGCGCGGAACGCCGCGACCCCACCACCTCACCACCGGTGCCGTTCCGAGGAGGAACCGTGAGCGCACAGCATGTCCCCGTCGTCTCGCTCGGCGATGTCGCGCCCGACCGCCGGCGCGGCGGAGAGCTGCGCACCCTGCTCAGCCCCAAGTCCGTCGGCTCCACCTCGGGCTTCCTCGGCGTGGCGGGCATCCAGCCGGGTGACTACGTCGCCGAGCACTACCACCCGTACTCCGAGGAGTTCGTCTTCGTCGTCGAGGGCAGCCTGGTCGTGGACCTCGACGGCACCCCGCGGGAGCTGCGTGCCGACCAGGGCCTGATGGTGCCCATCGGGGTGCGCCACCGGTTCCGCAACGTCGGCCTGGTCCCGGCGCGTGTCGTCTTCCATCTCTCCCCGCTGGCCCCGCGCCCGGAGCTGGGGCACGTCGACACCGAGACCCACACCGGCTCCACGAGCGCCGTCGGCGGGGAGTGAGCGGGATGACCGCGCGCGTGGACAACTCCATCGTCATCCAGGCCCCGATCGACCTGATCTGGGAGATCACCAACGACGTCGAGTCCTGGCCGGATCTTTTCAGCGACTACGCCACCGCGGAGATCCTGGTCCGGGAGGGCAACACCACCCAGTTCCGGCTGACCCTGCACCCGGACGACTGCGGTTCGTACTGGAGCTGGGTCTCCGAGCGCACCGTCGATCCCGCGACCCGCACGGTGCGCTCCCGTCGGGTCGAGACCGGTCCCTTCGAATCCATGGCCAGTGTCTGGGAGTTCACGGAGGTCGGCAGCGGCACGCAGATGCGCTGGGTGGACGAGTTCCATCTGAAGGCCGAGGCGCCCGCCTCCGCCGAGGCGATGGCGGCGCACATCAACCGCAGCACCCAGCTGCAACTGCGGGGCATCCGCGACCGGATCGAGGCTCGGCTCGCCGACTGACCGCTCGCCGCCCGGGCCCCGGCTCAGCCCACCTCGTCGCCCGCGTGGCTCCGCCGCACCGGCGGCAGGAAGTCGCGGACCGGCGTCCGGTGCCACCACGCGCCGGTGGCGCGCAGCTCGCTCCAGGTCGTGAAGCGGTAGAGGTAGACCCGGGCCCGGACGTAGGTCGGCGGGCTGCCGGGGAAGGGGCTGGAGCGCAGCAGTCGGAGCGTCGCCGGGTCGTTGTCCAGCAGCTTGCCGACCAGCGGGACGAACCATGACCTGGCGTAGGCGGGGGACAGCGCGGCGAACCACATCAGCCAGTCCAGCCGCAGATGGTACGGGGCGAACTGGCGCGGCAGCCGGCGCACGTCCCCCGGTTTCCCCTTGAACTCGTACGCCCGCCACACCGTGTCCTGGGTGACCACGGCCTCGTCCGTGCCCTCGATCACCACCTCGTAGCGGCTGCGGCTGATGGAGCCGAAGGCCCCGTAGGCGTTGACCAGGTGCAGCGGGTTGAAGGAGTAGTTCATCAGCTGATGGCCCGACAGCAGATTGCGGGCGGGCCAGTAGCTGAGCCACAGCGTGAAAGCGGTCACCGCCAGCACCAGGGCCGCGAACCACATGGGGGTGGCGGGCGTCGACGGCGGCGCGGGCAGCGACAGCACCTCCGCGGCGCGCCGGCCGTCGACCGCCGGCACCGCCAGCAGGATCGTCAGCCAGTTGAGCCAGGAGAAGTTGCCGGAGACCACCAGCCACAGCTGGGTGACGATGATCAGTCCGGCCGCCACGCTCGCCACCGGCTGCGGGGTGAAGAGCAGCACGGGCAGGCCGAGCTGGGCGACGTGGTTGGCCGCCACCTCCACCCGGTGCAGCGGCCGGGGCAGGTGGTGGAAGAACCAGCTCAGCGGGCCGGGCATCGGCTGTGTCTCGTGGTGGTAGTAGAGGCAGGTCAGATCGCGCCAGCAGCTGTCCCCACGCATCTTGATCAGCCCCGCGCCGAACTCGACCCGGAACAGCACCCAGCGCAGCAGCCACAGCACCAGCACCGGCGGGCCGGTCTCGTCGTTGCCGAGGAAGACGGCGAGGAAGCCCGCCTCCAGCAGCAGCGACTCCCAGCCGAAGCCGTACCACACCTGTCCGACGTTGACGATCGACAGGTACAGCGCCCACAGCACCGCCCACATGACCATCGCCGCCCACAGCGGCACCGCGTCGGCAGCGCCCAGCAGCACCGCCGCCGCCAGCGCCGCGCCCGACCAGGCGCAGCCGGCGAACAGCCGGTCGGAGTAGCGGAGCTGGAAGAGGCTGGGGGCGCGGCGGAACGGCACCCGCGCCGTGAACTCCGGCACGGGCAGCATGCCCCGCTCGCCGATCAGCGCCCGGAACTGGTTGCCGGCCACCACGAACGCCACCAGGTAGACGGCGGCCAGCCCACGCTGGAAGACCAGCCGGCTCAGCCAGTAGTCGGCCGAGGTGAACCACTCCATACCGGCTGCTCCCTGCCCGTGTCCCCGCCTCGACGTGCGGCTATCCGTACCACCTCGACCGCCGTCGGGCCGTCTGGTACGGCCGGCGGCCCGGCGCGTTCGCCCGCCAGGGGGATCCGCGGCCGAGGGCCGCCCACCGGGTCACGGCAGGCCGGCCCCCGCGCACCGCACGTCCCGTGCCGGCACCGACCCGTCGACCAGGTACGCGGCCACCGTCCCGTCCACGCAGGCGTCGCCCCGGCTGGCGAAGACGCCGTGGGAGTAGTCGTCGTACAGGGTCACCAGTCGGGAGCCGGGGAGGGCGCGGCGCAGCCGATGGGCGCCCGCGACGGGGGTGACGGGATCGTGCTCGGAGGCGACCAGCAGCACCGGCGGGACGTTCGGGCCGCCGAGTCGGGTGCGCGCGGCCGGCCGGTGCGGCCAGTAGGCGCACACGTCCGCCTCCAGCCCGGTCACCACCGGCAGCGGGTCCAGCCGACGGAGTCGCCGCAGCTCGGGGAGGAGCCGGCTGGCCTTCGGCCCCGGCCCGTCCGCGCACTTGACCGTGCGGTTGGCGGCCTCGTACGTCCGGGAGTCCGGGCCGTCGAAGGGGACGCCGGGGCGCAGTCCGGCCACCGTGCCCTCGCGGAGGTAGCCGCGCAGCCCCTCGCCGAACGGCGCCCAGCGCTCGGTGCGGCCCAGCGTCCGGTAGACGGCCCGGTCGAAGGCCGCCGCGCCGAAGCCGTCCACCGGCCGGGCGGTGAGCTCCGCCCGCACCCGGGCGTAGCCGGCGCGCACCTCGGCCGCCGTGTCGCCCAGGCCGAAGCGGTCGTGGTGCCGGGCCAGCCAGCCGAAGAGTCGGGTGCGCTGCGCCAGCAGGGCACGGGCCTGGCGCAGGTCGAAGTCGTACCAGTCCTCCGGCCCGACGACGCTGTCCAGCACCATCCGGCCGGTGCGGTGCGGGTACCGGGCGGCGTAGGCGGCCCCCAGATAGCTGCCGTAGCTGACGCCGAGGAAGGACAGCTTCGGCTCGCCGAGGGCGGTGCGTATCGCCTCCATGTCGTGGGCGGTCTCACGGGTCGACAGATGCGGCAGCGCCTTGCCCACGCCGGCGGCGCAGTCGGCGGCCATGCGGCGCAGCGCGGCGAGGTGGGCACGCTCGGCGGCCGGCCCGCGGGGGACGGGGTCGGCGCCGGGGGCGTCGGCGGCGAACAGGCCGCCCATCGGGCCGCAGTCGGCGGGCGCGCTGCGCCCGGTGCCGCGCGGGTCGAAGCCGATGACGTCGTAGCCGCGGCGCACCCGTTCCGGCAGCTTGGCGCGCTTGGTCACGGCGTACGACAGTCCGGCCCCGCCCGGTCCTCCGGGGTTGACCAGCAGGATCCCGCGCCGCTCGGCGGGCGTTCCGGAGGCCGGGACGCGGGAGACGGCGATGTCGAGGTGGCGGCCGTGCGGCCGGCGGTGGTCCAGCGGGACGCGCAGCGTGCCGCACTCGACGCGGTCCGGCGGGGCGGGGGTGGGGACGGAGGCCGGGCAGGGGCCGAAGGCGATGCCGCCGGTGGTGGTGGCGCCGGTGGTGGTGGGGGCCGCGGCGGGGTGCGCGGCCGGGGGCAGCACGGCGGCGCACGCGGTCAGCGCGGTCAGCACGGCGGTGCGGCGAAGGGCGGGTGTCACGACGGAGCTCTCTCGATCGGGCGTATGTCATTCAGTCAGATGACAATGAAAACGATTATCGATAACGTGGGGAGTGGTCAACCGCCGCCGTGACAGCGCCGTCGGTGCGCTCCGCCGCGCCCGGAGGCACCCGGAAGCGCCCGTCGCGCACCGGCGGCGTCGCGGCCCCCACCGGGGCGCCGTCGACGGCCTCATCGAGACGAAGGAGAGACGTGGGTCACCTGCTGATGGTCGAGAGCTGGGTCGGGTCGATGAGCAGACTGCTGCCACGGGCGATCCGCGAGGGCGGCCACGAGTTCACCTTCCTCACCCGCGATCTGCACCACTACCTGCGATCGGCCCCCGAGGGCACCGCCCACCCGCTGCTCGCGGCGCGCAACGTGCTCACCGCGGACACCAACGACCTCGACGCTCTGCTGCCCCAGGTCGAACGGCTCCACCAGGTCCTCGGCTTCGACGGCGTCCTCACCTCCTGCGACTACTACCTGCCGGCCGTCGCCCGCATCGCCGGCCACCTCGGGCTGCCCGGCCCCGCCCCCGCCGCCGTCGAGGCCGCCTGCCGCAAGGACGCCACCCGGCAGGCGCTCTCCGCCGCCGGCGTGCCCGGCCCCCGGTACGCGGTCTGCGACGACTGGGCCGGCACCGCCGCCTCCGCCCGCGAGATCGGCTACCCCCTCGTCCTCAAGCCCGTCGACCTGTGCGCCGGGATGTACGTGCGGCGGGTCGACGACGAATCCGCGCTCTCCGCCGCCTACCGGGCCCTGGCCGACTTCCCCGTCAACGCGCGCGGTCAGCGGCGCTCCCCCCAGGTGCTGCTCGAAGAACTCCTGGACGGGCCCGAGGTCAGCGTGGAGACCGTCTCCCACCGCGGCGCCACCCACGTCGTCGGCGTCACCGACAAGAGCGTCGGCGGCGCGCCCGCCTTCATCGAGACCGGCCACATGTTCCCCGCCGCGCTCGCCGCGGACGACGCGGCCGCCGCCGCGGACACGGCCCGCGCCGCCCTGGCCGCCCTCGGCCTGGACGACGTCGTCGCCCACACCGAGATCAAACTCACCGCCGCCGGCCCGCGCGTGGTCGAGGTCAACCCCCGCCCCGCCGGCAACCGCATCACCGAACTGGTCCGCCACGTCACCGGCGTCGACCTCGCCGCCGCCTGCGTGGAGGTGGCGCTCGGCCGCGCACCCGAACTGACGGTGCGGGACACCGGCCTCCACAGCGCCGCCATCGGCTTCCTGGTGCCCACCGCCACCGGCGTGCTGGAGCGCATCGACGGCGCCGCGCACCTCGACGGCGCGCCCGGCGTCCTCGAAACCCAGCTCGCCCGCCCCGGCACCACCGTCACCGCGGCCGGCAGCAACAACGACTACCTGGGGCACGTCATGGCCGCCGACGCCGCCGGAACCGGCGCCCGGGCCCGCGTCACCGAGCTGCTCGCCGGCGTGCGGCCGTGTGTGGTGAGCCGATGACCACCGCCTACGACGCGCTCGTGCGCCGGGTGCGGGCCGGCGAGCTGGGCCCCGACCCGCGCCGGCGGACCGTCTCCGTCGCCTTCACCACCAGCCAGGCCGTACGCCACGCGGGGCGCGCCGGCGGCTACCGCAACGAGGTGCTCAGCCTGCGCCTGGACGAGGCCGTCGGCTCC
This sequence comes from Streptomyces sp. SAJ15, assembly GCF_007595705.1. GTDB lineage: Bacteria > Actinomycetota > Actinomycetes > Streptomycetales > Streptomycetaceae > Streptomyces. Next base: position 146,545 of record NZ_NISY01000013.1, read on the forward strand.
TGCGCCGTGGAGCCGGGCGCGCTCCGCGCGAGCGCCCTGGACGACTGCGTCGGCGCCGACGTCGCCACGCTGCTGGACCACCCGCTGCGGGCGGTGCGGGTCGCCGCCCTCGACGCCTACCTCATGCACGCCACCCCGCACAGCCGACCCGCCGGCGGGGCCCGCCCCTGGCCGCTGCCGGGCGGCGACTCGCTGCTCAAGTCGCGGGCCCGCGCCCGCGCCGTCACCGAGCTGCTCGACCTGGAGCCCGGCCGCACCGTGCTGGTCGTCGGCGTCGTCAACTCGCTGCTGGAGCAACTGCGCTCGCGCGGCCTCGGGTACATCCCCTGCGACCTCAAGGGCGGCAGCACCGAATGGGGCGAGCCCATCGCCACCGACGCCACCGCCCACCTCGACCGCTGCGACGCCATCCTCGCCTCCGGCATGACGCTCGGCAACGACGGCTTCGAGACGCTGCGCGCCCACGCCGCCCGCCACGACAAGCCCCTGGTGATGTTCGCGCAGACCGGCAGCGCCGTGCTGCCCCACTTCCTGGGGAACGGGGTCACCGCCGTGTGCGCCGAGCCCTACCCCTTCTTCTGGCTCGACGGCGGGCCGGGCTTCGTCTACCGCTACGGAGGCGCCCGATGACCGCGACCGCGCTCCGAGCCCCCACCGCCGACCCCGGGCTCCTCACCCTGCTGGGCCGCACCCCGCTCGCCCGCATCGGCTGCGACCTGCCCTGCCCCCAGCCCGGCTTCTTCGCCAAGCTCGAAGGGCTCGGCGCCGGCGGCATGAAGGCGCGGGCCGCCGTCTCCATGCTGCTCGGCGCCCGCGAGCGCGGCGAACTGTGCCCCGGAGCCCCGGTGGTGGAGTCCACCTCCGGCACCCTCGGCCTCGGGCTCGCCTTCGCCGGCCAGGCCCTCGGCCACCCCGTGGTGCTGGTCTGCGACGGCGAACTGGAGCCCGCCATGCGCCGCCTGCTGCGCGCCCACGGCGCCCGGCTGGAGCTCGTCGACCGCCCCGCCGCCGACGGCGGCTGGCAGGCCGCCCGGCTGGCCCGGCTGCGCGAGCTGCTGGCCGACCTGCCCGGCGCCTACTGGCCCGACCAGTACAACAACCCCGACAACGCCGCCGGCTACGCCTCGCTCGCCGCCGAACTCGCCACCGCCCTGGACCACCTCGACATCCTGGTGTGCAGCGTCGGCACCGGCGGCCACAGCGCCGGCATCGTCGCCCCGCTGCGCCGCTACTGGCCCGCGCTGCGCCTCATCGGCGTGGACGCCACCGGCTCCACCATCTTCGGCCAGCCCGCCCGCGGCCGGCTGATGCGCGGCCTGGGCAGCAGCATCCACCCGCGCAACGTCGCCTACGAGGCGTTCGACGAGGTGCACTGGGTCGGCCCGGCCGAGGCCGTCGACGCCTGCCGCCGGCTCGCCCGCGCCAGCTTCGTCAGCGGCGGCTGGAGCACCGGCGCCGCCGCCCTGGTCGCCGCCTGGGCCGCCCGCGTCCACCCCGGCGCCGTCGTCGCCACCGTCTTCCCCGACGGCCCGCACCGCTACCTCGGCACCGTCTACGACGAGGACTACACCGCGGCCCACGGCGTCGACCCGGCCACCGCCGCCACCCGCCCCGTCGAGATCCCCCACCCCACCGCCGCCGAGGCCACCGGCTGGACCCGCTGCACCACCGTCGTCGACCCGCTGGACGACACCGGGCCGACGGCCGCCGCCCCGGCGCCCCGCCCCGTCCCCGCAGTGGAGGCCACCCCGTGAAGAGCACCCTGCGCACCGTACGCCTACAACTCGCCGAACCGCTGCGCATCTCCCGCTCCGTGATGGCGGCGCGGGACGCCGTCTGGCTCTCCCTCGAACACCGCGGACTGCGCGGCCACGGCGAGGCCGTGGCCAGCGCCTACTTCGGCCTCGACGCCACCACGATCGGGCGGCTGCTCACCGACGCCGGCGGCGCGCTGGCACGGTTCGCCGACCCCGAGAGCGCGCTGGCCGCCCAGCGCGCCGGGGAACTCCTCCCGGAGGGAACCCCGCCGGCCGTCGCCGCCGCCGTCGAGTCGGCGCTGCTGGACCTCGTCGGCAAGCGCGCGGGGGCCGCGGTCCACCAGCTGCTCGGCACCCTCACCCCGCCCGCCGCCGCGACCGCCCGCACCATCGGGATCACCGACCCGCAGCACGCCGCCGCGCAGGCCCGCCGGCTGGCCGCCGCCGGCTTCCGCCTGCTCAAGGTGAAGGCCGGCACGCCGGACCCCGAGGACGACCTGGCCCGGGTGGCCGCCGTCCGGCACGCCGCACCGGACGTCAGGCTGCTGCTCGACCCCAACGGCGCCTGGACCCCCACCGAGGCGCGGGCGCTCCTGCCGCGCTACGCCGACCTGGGCGTGGAGGCCGTCGAACAGCCCATCGCCCCCGGCGACCCCGAGGCCCTCGCCCGACTCGCCGAGGGCGCCCCCCTGCCCGTGATCGCCGACGAGGACGCCGTCGGCTACGACGACGCCCGCCGGCTGGCCGGCCGGGTGCACGGCGTCAACGTCAAGCTCGCCAAGTGCGGCGGGGTGCACGCCGCGCTGCGCATCGCCGAACTGATCGCCGGCAGCGGAACCGCGCTGATGCTGGGCTGCCTCACCGCGAGCTCGCTGGGCATCGCCCCCGCCGTCCACCTCGCCGACCGCGCCCGCTGGGTCGACCTCGACGGCCATCTGCTGCTCGCCGACGACCCGTGGAGCGGGATCGGCGGGGCGGACGGGACCGTGCGGGCGAGCGGCCGGGCCGGCCTCGGCGTACGACCGGACCACCATGAAGGGCACTTCCGTGAAGACGTGGCGTGAGCTGCGCGGATTTCCGTTCGCGATACGCCTGCTGTTGCTCAACCAGCTCGGTGTGAACACCGGCTTCTACCTGCTCGTCCCCTACCTCGCCACCCACCTCGGCGAGGACCTGGGCATGTCGGCGGCCGTCGTCGGCATCGTCCTCGGCGTCCGCAACCTCAGCCAGCAGGGGCTGTTCATCCTGGGCGGCTCGGCCGCGGACCGGCTGGGGGCGCGCGGCGTCATCATCGCCGGGTGCGGGCTGCGCACCGTCGGCTTCGCGCTGTTCGCGCTCGGCGACGGGCTGCCGGTGCTGATCGCGGCGTCCGTGCTCAGCGGGCTCGCCGGGGCGCTGTTCAACCCCGCCGTGCGGGCCTATCTCGCGCGAGAGGCCGGGGACCGCAAGGCCGAGGCGTTCGCGCTGTTCAACGTGTTCGCCACCACCGGCGCGCTGCTCGGCCCGCTGCTCGGCAGCGCCCTGCTGCTCGTGGACTTCCGCGCCTCCGCGCTCACCGCCGCCGGCATCTTCGCGGTCCTCACCGTCGCCCAGGCGCTGGTGCTCCCGGCCCGCGAGACCCCGCCGGCGGGCGGCAGCGTGCTCGGCGACTGGCGCGAGGTCCTCGGCGACCGGGCGTTCCTCGCCTTCTCCCTCGCCATGACCGGCATGTTCACCCTGGAGAACCAGCTGTACCTGCTGCTTCCCGACGGCGCCCGGCGGGCCACCGGCTGGGAGGGGGCGGCCGGCGTCGTCTTCCTCACCGGCACCCTGGCCAACCTCGCGCTCCAACTCCGCATCACCCGCGCCCTGAAGGACCGGGGCCGCCGGACGGTGTGGATCGGCTGCGGACTCGCCCTGATGGCACTGGCGTTCCTGCCCCCGCTGCTCACCGCCGGGGAACCGGCCGCCGAGGGCACCGGCGGGGCCGCGCTCGCACTGCTGCCGGTCCTCGCCGGGGCGCTGCTGCTCTACCTCGGACTCATGGTCGCCCAGCCCTTCGTCATGGAGCTGATACCCGCCTTCGGCCGCCCCGAGCTGACCGGCACCCGCTTCGGGATCTTCTACGTCACCTCCGGGATCGCCGCCGCCCTCGGCAACACCCTCGTCGGCTGGGCCATGGACACCGGCCGGAGCGGGGCGGCCTGGCTCCCCTGGGCCTGCTGCGCCGTCCTCGGCCTCCTCTCGGCCGCCGGCGTCGGCTGGCTGCACCGCCTCCGCGCGGTGCCCGAGCACCAGCCGCCCCGCCCGGTCGCGGCGGTCGGCGGAGACACCGGCAGGCAGCGTGACGAGGTGACGACATGACGACACGACAGGGAAACCTCCTCACCGACCACCCCGAGCTCTACGAGGCCCGCTTCCCCGACCCCGACCGGCTCGCCGCCCGCTGGGCGGAGGACCGGCTGCGGCACCACGGCGCCGGGCCGCGCGTCCTCGACCTCGGCTGTGGCACCGGCCGCGACGCGGCCCACCTGCACGCGGCCGGTCGCCGCGTGGTCGGCGCCGACAGCTCCGAGGCGATGCTCGCCCACGCCCGCGACCGCCACCCCGGACCCGAGTACGTCCACGCCGACCTGCGCGGGTTCGACCTGGGGGAGCGGGCGTTCGACGCGGTCGTCTGCCTGGACAGCGCCTTCCTGTACGCCCACACCAACGACGAGCTGGACGGGCTGCTGTCCTCCTGTCGACGGGCGCTCGCCCCCGGTGGGCTGCTGATCGCCGAGATGCGCAACGGCGCCTTCTTCCTCGGCCGCACCGAACTGCTCGACGCGCCCGCCGTCAGCCGCTTCACCTGGGAGGGCACCGCCTACCGCGCGGTCACCACCCTGCACGTCGACCGCGCGGCGCAACTGCTGCGCCGCCGCCGGGTGTGGACCGCCGACGACGGCCTCCCCCCGACCGAACAGCACTCCGCGTGGCGGCTGCTCTTCCCCCAGGAGCTGCGGTACGCGCTGGCCGCCCACGGCTTCACGGTGCTGGCCCTGCACGACGGCCCGGGCCCGCGCACCGAGCCGCCCTGGCGGGAGGGCGATCCGGAGCCCGGCGCCACCGCCGACGGCGACCGGCTGCACCTGGTCGCCCGGCTGGCGGCTTCGTAGCGGCCTCGTAGCGGCCTCTCAGCGGCTCCGGAACGCGACGGCCGAGACCGGCCCCGGCACGCCGCCCACGGCGGTACGGCACTCCGCCGCTACGGCCACCACGACGGCGCGGCCCGGCGACCGTCCGCCACCGCGCCCCACTCACCCCCACCACCGGCACCCACCACGAGGAGACCTCATGACGCACACCCCGGACAACGAACGCCACCCCGGCCTCCACCGCCGTGGCTTCCTCGCCGCCACGGGCGGCCTGGGGATCGGCATCGGCGCGCTCGCCGTCACCGGCTGCGGCGACTCCGGCTCGGGCACCGCCGAATCCGGCACCAAGGGCGGCAAGCCCCAGCGCGGCGGACGCCTGCGGGCCGCCTTCGCCGGCGGCGGGGCCAGCGAGACCCTCGATCCACACCTGGGCAACCTGTTCGCCGACGCGGCGCGCGCCAAGGCCCTCTTCGACAAGCTGGCCGACTTCGGCGCCGACCTGTCGCCCCGGCCCCGGCTGGCCGCCCGATGGGAGCCGAACGCCGCCCTGGACCGGTGGACGATCACCCTGCGCCAGGCCGAGTTCCACGACGGCCGGCCGGTCACCGCGGAAGACGTGTTGTACAGCTACCGTCGTATCGCCGACCCGAAGAAGGCGTTCCGCGCCAAGGCGTCGCTGGAACCCATCGACCTCGACGCCAGCCGGGCGACCGGGCCGCGGACCGTCGAGTTCCGGCTGAAGCGGCCGACCGCCGAATTCCCCAACATACTCGCCGCGTTCGGCGCGTACATCGTTCCCCAGGGCTCCGGTGAGAAGGGCGAGTTCGACCGGCGCCCGATCGGCTCCGGGCCCTTCCGCTTCGAGTCCTTCGCCCCCGGCCGCTCCGCCGTCTTCCGGCGCAACGAGGAGTACTGGGACGGCGCCCCCTACCTGGACGAGCTGGAATTCGTGGTCGCCAACGAGGAGTCGGCGCGGATCAACGCGCTGCTCGGCGGACAGATCGAGTACGCCCACGAGCTCAACCCCACCACCGCCCGCGCCCACCAGGACGGCGGCCGGATCGAGATCGTACGGCTGCGCAACAGCGCCATGCAGGCGTTCGCGATGAAGACCGACCGGGCGCCCTTCGACGACAAGCGGGTCCGCGAGGCGTTCTTCCTCATCGCCGACCGTAAGGAGCTGATCGACGGGGCGCTGTCCGGGGCCGGCGAGATCGGCAACGACCTGTTCGGCAAGGGCTACGCGTACTACGCCGACGGGCTGCCGCAGCGCGAACAGGACCTGGACCGGGCCCGCCACCTCCTCAAGAAGGCAGGCGCCGAGGACCTGCGGATCACCCTGGACACCTCCGACGTGGCGGCCGGCTTCACCGAGGCGGCCGGGATCTTCCGCGACCAGGCTGCCAAGGCCGGCGTACGGATCAAGGTCAGGACCGGCAGCAAGGACAGCTACTGGGCCGACATCCTGGACTCCGGCACCCTGTGCTGCTACCGCTCCGGCGCCATGCCCATCGAGTCGCACATCTCCCAGCGGCTGCTCACCGACTCCACCACCAACGCCACCCACTGGCGGCACAAGGACTTCGACGCCCTCTACCAGCAGGCCCAGTCCACCCGGGACGACAAGCGGCGGGCCGCGCTCTACGAGAGGATGCAGCGCCGGCTGCACGCCGAGGGCGGCTTCCTGGTGTGGGGCTTCGCCGACTGGATCGTCGGCACGGCCCGCACGGTGCGCGGCGTCGAGCGCCAGGCGCCGGCCAACACCCTGGACTGGGCGCGGTTCGACAAGGTCTGGCTGGCGACGGCGTGACCGGACTGCGCGGCTGGCTCGTCCGGCGGCTGCTGCTCGGTGCCGCGCAGATCGCGGCCGTGGTGCTGCTGGTCTTCGCGCTCACCGAGGCGCTGCCGGGCGACGCCGCCACCTCGCTGGCGGGCGACCAGCCCGACCCCGCGCGGATCGCCGCCATCCGGGCCGAGATGGAGCTCGACCGGCCGGCCCACCAACGGCTGCTCGACTGGGCGGCCGGACTGCTCCACGGCGACCTCGGCACCTCGCTGGTCTCCGGCCGCCCGGTCACCACCTACCTCGGCGACGGCTTCGGCCCCACGCTGCTGCTGGCCTCCCTCACCCTGGCGCTGCTGGTGCCGATCGCGCTGGGCCTCGGGGTGCTGGCGGCGAGCCGCGCGGGCGGCCGCACCGACCGGCTGATCTCCTCGGCCACCCTCGGGGTCTACGCGGTCCCGGAGTTCGCCCTCGGCGTGCTGCTGGTCACCGTCTTCGCGCTGCGCCTGGACTGGCTGCCCCCGACCGCCGTCGGCTACGGCACCGATCTGCTCGACCACCCCGCCGTGCTGGTGCTGCCGGTGCTGGTGCTGCTCTCCCGGCCGGTGTGCTCCCTCAGCCGGCTGGTGCGGGCCGGGATGATCGACGCGCTGGCCGCGCCGTACGCCGCGCAGGCCCGCCGCTACGGCGTCTCCGAGACCCGCGTCCGCTACGCCCACGCCCTGCCGAACGCCATCGCGCCCGCGGCGCAGCAACTCGCCCGCACCGTCGACTGGCTGCTGTGCGGGGTGATCGTGGTGGAGGCGCTGTTCGTCATCCCCGGGCTGGGCACGGTGCTGATGAACGGGGTCGCGGAACGGGACCTCCCGGTCGTCCAGGGGCTCGCGGTGGTCTTCGGCGTCATCGCCGTCGTCCTCAACCTCGCCGCCGACCTCGTCGCGCGGCGCTTCTCCCCGCGGACGGAGATGGCGGCGTGACCGACCGTCCCCTCACCTCACCTCAGCCGACACCGGCGGATCCCGGACCCGACGTGTCGCACACCCCGTCTGCCGGCCTCGACACCGGCGTGTCGCACACCCCGTCGGCCGCCCCCGACACCGGCGTGTCGGACACCCGGTCGCCCCGCCTCGAACCCGCCACCGGCGTGTCGGGCTCCTCGTCGCCCGGCCCCCGGCCCGACACCCGCGCGTCGCGGACGCCGGTCCGGTTCGGCCCGCGAAGGTCGGACCCTTCCGGCCCCGGCCCCCGCGCGGCGCGGCCTGGCCGCTACGCGCTCGGCGCCGTCCTGGTGAGCGTACCCCTGCTGCTCGCCCTGCTCGGGCCGCTGTTCGCCGGCGCCCCGGGGCCCCGCGCTGCCTCCTTCACCCTCGGCGGCGGCCACTGGCTGGGCACCGACTTCGTGGGCCGCGACGTCTGGCGGCAGGTGCTGCTCGGCGGGGAGTCCGTGGTGCTGGTCGCCCTCGCGGCCACCGCGCTGGCGTACGCGGTGGCGCTGCCACTCGGCCTGGGCGCCGCGCTCACCCGCCGGCCCTGGCTGGAGGAGTCGCTGATGCGACCGCTGGACGTGCTGCTCGCGGTGCCGTCCCTGCTGGTGGTCCTGTTGGTGGCCGCCGTCAGCGAACCGGGGGCGGCCGGCCTCGCGCTGCTGGTCGCGCTGGTCAACATCCCCGACGCGGCCCGTATCGTCCGGGCCGCGGCGGCGCAGGCGGCCGCCAGCCCCGCCGTGGAGGCGCTGCGCATGCAGGGCGAGAGCCGGTGGCGGATCGCCTTCGGCTTCGTCGGCCGCTCCCTGCTGCGCACCCTCGCCGCGGATGCCGGCGTACGCCTCACCGGGGTGCTCTACCTCGTCGCCACGGCCGCCTTCCTGGGCGTGGGCGTCGCCCCCGACGCAGCCGACTGGGCGGTCATGGTCGACCGCAACCGCACCGGCCTCTTCGTCCAGCCCTGGGCGGTCGTCGTCCCCGCGTTGCTGATCGTGGCCCTGTCGACGGGCACCAACCTGCTCTTCGACGCCGCCCTCGACGGCGGCCGCCGAAGCGAGAAGCGAAAGGAGCCGCGCCGGTGAACACCACAGCGGACGACGCGATACCGGGTCCCCCGACACATCCCGCGGCCGCGGTGCGGGAGGGCACGGCCTCGGCGACCGCCGCGCGGCAGCCGGTGGCGGAGGTCGAGGAGCTGCGCGTCGAGGTCGACGGCCGTGCGATCGTCGACGGCGTGTCCCTCCGCCTCCTGCCCGGTCGGATCACCGCCCTCGTCGGCGCCTCCGGCAGCGGCAAGACGACCACCGGCCGCGCCCTGCTCGGGGAGTACCCCGAGACCGCGCGGGTGACGGGACGGGTGCGTGGGCCGGGGCGTGGCCTGGTCGGCTATGTGCCGCAACACCCGGCCGCCGTACTCAACCCGGCGCGCCGCGTCGGGGCCCTGCTCCTCGACCTCGCCCGCGCGCGGACGACGGAGGTGCCCCGGCGCGCGCGGCGGGCCGCGGCGCGGGAGCGGGTGCTGGGCGCGCTGGCCCTCGCCCAGTTGCCCGACGGCGCCGAGCTGGTCCGGCGCCATCCGCACCAGCTCTCCGGCGGCCAACAGCAGCGCGTCGTCATCGCGCAGGCGCTGCTGTCGGGCGCGCCCCTCGTGGTCGCCGACGAGCCGACCACCGGCCAGGACGCGCTGACCAAGCGGCGCGTCGTGGCGGAGCTGGCCGCGCTCGCGGACCGCGGCATCGCGGTGCTGCTGCTCAGCCACGACCTGGAGGCGGTGCGGGAACTCGCCGACGACGTCCTGGTGATGAAGGACGGGCACGTGGTGGAGTCCGGGCCGGCCGAGCGGCTGTGGCGCGCCCCGCGCCACGCCTGGACCCGCGCTCTCCTGTCCGCCGCGGCCCGCCCCGAGCCGGCCGCGGCCATCGGACCGGACGCCCCTGTTCGCCGTGGGCCGGCCGAGCCCGCTGGGCTGGACGCCCTGGTTGGTCCTGAGCGGGTCGAGCCTGCCGGGTCGGACGCCCCTGTTCCTCCCGGGCCGGCCGAGCCCGCTGGGCTGGACGACCCCGCGCGCCCCGAGTCGGCCGCGCCTGCCGGGTCGGACGCCCCTGTTCCTCCCGGGTCGGTCGATCCCGCTGGGCTGGACCACCCCGCGCGCCCCGAGTCGGCCGCGCCCCTGCTCCGGGTCCGTTCCCTCACCGCCCGGCATGGCTCGGCCGTCGTACTCCGGGACGCAGGGCTGTCCGTGCGGGCGGGGGAGTGCCTGGCCGTGGTCGGACGCTCGGGGAGCGGCAAGACGACGCTCGCGCGGTGCGTGGCGGGGCTGCACCGGGAGTACGCGGGGGAGGTGCTGCTCGACGGCGTGGCGCTGCCGCGGAGTCTGCGGGACCGGAGCCGCGATCAGCTCGCCGCCGTGCAGTACGTGTTCCAGGACGCGCACGCCGCGTTCGACGGGCACCGCGCGGTGCTGGACCAGGTGGCCCGCACGGCGGTGCGGCTGCGCGGCCTCGGCGCGGCCGAGGCGACGGCGGAGGCGCTGGAGACCCTGCGCGGGATGGGACTCGCCGAGGAGCTGGTCCGGCGGCGCCCGGACGCGCTGTCCGGCGGCGAGCTCCAGCGTGCCGCGCTGGCCCGCGCGCTGCTGGCCCGGCCCCGCGTCCTGATCTGCGACGAGGTCACGTCCGGGCTGGACCCGGTCACCCGGCGGGACGTCCTCGACCTGCTCGCCGCCCTGCCGCGCGAACGGCGGGGAATGGCGCTGCTGCTCATCACCCACGATCTGGACGCGGCGGCGCTCGGCGGACGCGTCGTGGTGCTGGACGGCGGCGAGGTCGTGGAGAGCGGCCCGACCCGGGAGGTGCTGGCCGCGCCCCGGCACCCGTTCACCGCCGCGCTGGTGACGGCTGCCGGACCGGCTCAGTCCGCGCGCAGCAGGTGCCCGATGCCCGGATAGGTCAGCACCAGCCCGTCGCGGCTGAACTCGATGTCGCTGCTGAAGTCGCCGGAGGTGTAGCGGATGCGGGCGCCCCGCGCGGTCAGGCCGATGTGCTCGTAGGTCTGCTCCGACGGTCGGACCGTGAGATCGGGCACCGACACCCAGGCCATCAGGAAGTCATGGCGGCCGGGCCCGGTGTGCAGCTGGTGGCGGAGCGTCGGCATGGCATTGGTCAGCGGGGACAGCCCCAGGTCGCAGTCGAGGGCACCGGCCACCTCGGGCAGCGGCTTGCCGTCGGCCGTCCAGGACCCGCCGTCGCGGCGCAGGTCCAGCCGGTGGGTGGCGGAGGGGGTCTCGGCGGTCACCTGGAGCCGGCGCGTCACATAGCCCTGCCCGGTCTCCAGCTCGTACGTCATCCAGTACGGTCTCGGCCGCAGCCCCAGCACCCGGCCGCGGGCCCGCAGCCCGGTGCCGGAGAGGGTGACCCACGCCGTCTCGTATCCGCCGCTCTCGGTGACCGCCCAGGTCAGGACGTGCTGATCGGTCATCGGTCTCCTCGGGACGAAGCGAGCGGGACAACGCGGCCGGACGGTGCGGGGCCACCGCCACAGCGCAGGCTACCGGCGTGGGGTGCCCGCCGCCGCGGATCGTGACAGGAGGCTCCGGCCGCCGAGGCGATGCCGCCGGGGCGACCGGACGCGACCGCCGGCGGCCGGACGATCGGCGGGGCGGCCGGTCCGATCGCCGAGGCGCTCCCTCACGCCGGCCGAGGCGCTCCACCGCACTCACGAGGGGGGTCCCTCACGCTCGCCGAGGCGATCGACCACGTTCGCCGAGACGAGCGACCGCGGTCACCGGGGCGATCCATCACCCTCGCCGAGGTGATCGACCACGCTCGCCGAGACGCTCCACCGCGCTCGCCGAGGCGCCCTTCCGATCACTTAGGATCGCCAGAATGGCACCTCACGCACCTCATGACCCGTTCGTCCGCGTCCGCGGTGCCCGCGTGCACAATCTGCGCTCCGTCGACGTGGACGTTCCGCGCGACGCGCTCGTCGTCTTCACCGGCGTGTCGGGCTCCGGGAAGTCCTCGCTGGCCTTCGGCACCCTCTACGCGGAGGCGCAGCGGCGCTATCTGGAGTCCGTCTCGCCGTACGCCCGCCGGCTGATCCACCAGACCGAGGCACCGAAGGTGGCGGAGGTCACCGGGCTGCCGCCGGCGGTGGCGCTGGAGCAGCGGCGCTCCGCGCCCACCTCGCGTTCCTCCGTCGGCACCGTCACCACCCTGTCGAACTCGCTGCGGATGCTGTTCTCGCGGGCCGGCACCTACCCGCCGGACAGCACCGGCCGGCTGGACTCCGACGCCTTCTCGCCGAACACCGCGGCCGGCGCCTGCCCCGAGTGCCACGGGCTGGGCACGATCCACCAGGTCACCGAGGAGTCCCTGGTCCCCGACCCGTCGTTGAGCATCCGCCAGGGCGCCATCGCCGCCTGGCCCGGCGCCTGGCAGGGCAAGAACCTGCGCGACATCCTCGGCGCGCTCGGGTACGACCTCGACGCCCCCTGGCGCGACCTGCCGCCGGAGGACCGTCGGTGGATCCTCTTCACCGACGAACAGCCCGTCGTGACCGTCCACCCCGAGCGCGAGGCCCACCGCATCCAGCGCCCCTACAAGGGCACCTACATGAGCGCCCGGCGCTATGTGCTGCACACCTTCGCGGACTCCAAGAGTCAGACGCTGCGCACCCGGGTGGGGCGGTTCATGGTGAGCGCGCCCTGCCCGGTGTGCCGGGGGCGGCGGCTGCGCGCCGAGGCGCTGGCCGTGACCTTCGCCGGACACGACATCGCGGCGCTCGCCGCGCTGCCGCTGACCGCGCTCGCGCGCGTGCTCGCCCCCGCCGTCGACGGCGCCGACGAGACCGCGGCGACGCTCGCCCACGACCTCGTCGCGCGCATCGAGGTGCTGACCGAGCTGGGCCTCGGCTACCTCAGCATGGACCGCGCCACGCCCACCCTCTCCGCGGGCGAGCTCCAGCGCCTGCGGCTGGCCACCCAGTTGCGCTCCGGCCTGTTCGGGGTGGTCTATGTGCTGGACGAGCCCTCGGCGGGGCTGCACCCGGCCGACAGCGCGGCCCTGTTGACCGTCCTGGACCGCCTCAAGGCCGCCGGGAACTCGCTGTTCGTCGTCGAGCACCACATGGACGTGGTGCGGCGCGCCGACTGGATCGTCGACGTCGGCCCGCGCGCCGGCGAGCTCGGCGGCGAGATCCTCTACAGCGGACCCGTCCCCGGCCTGGCGGACGTCGCGGCCTCGGCCACCCGCCGCTACGTCTTCCCGGACGGGGAGGAAGGGGCCGTACGCGAGCCCCGCACCCCGGCTGGCTGGCTGCGGCTGCACGGCGTGACCCGGCACAATCTGCGCGACGTCGACGCCGAGGTGCCGCTGGGTGTGTTCACCGCCGTCACCGGGGTCTCCGGCTCGGGCAAGTCCACCCTCATCTCGCAGGTGCTCGCCGAGGCGCTCGCCGAACACCTGGGCCTGGCCGGAGCGGAGGCCGAGGAACCGGAGCAGCCGGGCGCCGCCGCCCGCCCCGGCCTCGCCGACCTGCGGGCCGTCAGCGGCCTGGACGCCGTCGACCGGCTGGTACGGGTCGACCAGAAGCCCATCGGCCGCACCCCGCGCTCCAACCTCGCCACCTACACCGGCCTCTTCGACGCCGTGCGCAAGCTGTTCGCCGGCACCGAGGAGGCCCGCGCCCGGGGCTTCAACGCCGGGCGGTTCTCCTTCAACGTCGCCGGCGGCCGCTGCGAGACCTGCCAGGGAGAGGGCTTCGTCGCCGTGGAGCTGCTCTTCCTGCCCGGCACCTACGCCCCCTGCGCGGACTGCCGGGGCGCGCGCTACAACGCCGCGACCCTCGAGGTCGGCTACCGGGGCGCCTCCATCGCCGACGTGCTGGGCATGACGGTCGACGCCGCGGCCGACTTCCTCGCCGACGTCCCGGCCGCCGCCCGCGGCCTGCGCGCCCTGCGCGAGGTGGGGCTGGGCTATCTGCGGCTGGGCCAGCCCGCCACCGAGCTGTCCGGCGGCGAGGCGCAGCGCATCAAGCTCGCCACCGAACTCCAGCGCACCCGGCGCGGCCACACCGTCTACCTGCTGGACGAGCCCACCACCGGGCTGCACCCGGCCGACACCGAGCTCCTGCTGCGTCAGCTGCACGGTCTGGTCGACGCGGGCCACTCCGTGGTGGTGGTCGAGCACGACATGGCGGTGGTCGCCGGTGCCGACTGGGTCATCGACCTCGGCCCCGGCGGCGGGGACGAGGGCGGCCGCGTCGTCGTGAGCGGCCCGCCCGCCGTGGTGGCCCGCGCCGCGGCGAGCCGCACCGCCCCGTACCTGGCCGGGGCGGTGCGCGGACCGGAGCGCTGAGGAGCCGCCGACGTCCGCCAAAGGCGTGGCCCGCCGGCCGTGTCGACGGGCCGGCACGGCGCTACAGTTCGCCGCCGGGGATCGCGCGGCGGCGCACCTCCGCCTCCTCCTTGGCCAGCTCCGACTTCCGGTAGCCGTAGGCGAAGTAGATGACCGCGCCGATGGCGAACCAGATGGCGAACCGCACCCAGGTCCGCCAGTCCAGGTAGGTGATCAGCCAGATGGAGGAGGCGACCCCGACCAGGGGCACCAGCGGCATCCACGGGCAGTAGAACTGGCGCGGCAGCTCGGGCCGTCGGTAGCGCAGCACGATGACGGAGACGCAGACCACCGCGAAGGCCAGCAGAATGCCGATGTTGGTGAGCTCCGCCGCCTCGCCGATCTTGACGAAGCCGGCGATGCCCGCCGAGGCGAAGCCGACGATCCAGGTGACCCGGGTGGGCACGTGCCGGGTCGGGTGGGTCTTGGCGAACCAGTGCGGCAGCAGACCGTCGCGGCTCATGGAGAACCAGACCCGGGTGACGCCCAGCATGAAGGTGAACATGACGGTGAGGATGCCGATGATCGCGCCCACCGCGATCACATCGGCGACGCCGCTGAGCCCCACCGCCTTGAAGGCGCTGGAGAAGCCGCTCTCCGGGTCGATGTCCGTGTAGTTCTGCATGCCGGTCAGCACCAGACAGGCCAGCACGTACAGCACCATCGAGATGCCCAGCGAGTACAGGATCGCCTTCGGCATGTGCCGCTGCGCGTCCTTGGACTCCTCGGCCGCCGTACTCATCGCGTCATAGCCGAAGACCGCGAAGAAGACGGTCGCGGCGCCGGTGAACGCGCCGCCGATGCCATAGGGGAAGAACGGCGTGTAGTTGTCGGTGTTGATGTGGAAGAAGCCGATCACGATGACCAGCAGCACCACCGCCACCTTCAACACCACCACGACCATCTCGAACCGGGCCGCGCTCTTGATGCCCAGGTTGAGCAGGTACGCCACGAACAGGCACAGGATCACGGCGAAGAGGTCGATCCGATGGCCCGGCCCGGTGCCCGGCGCGCCCAGCATCCAGGCCGGCAGGTCCGCGCCCATCTCGCCCACCAGGAACGAGAAGTAGCCGGAGATGCCGATCGCGACCACCGCGACGATCGCCGTGTACTCCAGCAGCAGGTCCCAGCCGATGAACCAGCCCGCGAACTCGCCGAGCACCGCGTAGCCATAGGTGTAGGCCGAGCCCGCCTTCGGGATGAGCCCGGCGAACTCCGCGTAGCTGAAGGCGGCCGCCGCGCTCGCCACGCCGGCGATGAGGAACGAGATGAGCACCGCCGGCCCGGCCGTGCCGTTGGCGACCGCGCCCGCCAGCGTGAAGATGCCGGCGCCGATGATGCCGCCGACACCGATGGCGGTGAGCTGCCACAGCCCCAGGGCGCGGGTCAGCCGCTCGCTCGTGGCCCCCTCGGGCTCCTCGATGTGGTCGATCGGTTTCTGGCGCAGTACGCCCGATCCCATTCGGAGTCTGGCCATGGTCTGTCCTCTCCGCCGACGCCGACTGCTGACGGCCGATGATGATGAAGCAGCCCGGAGGCCGTGGGAAGGCACCGCGCTGGACCATGGCCGGATCCGGGCCCCGGCGCCGGCGGGGGTCGGCGGCGGACGCGACCGGCCGGCGGCCGACGCCCGGCGGTTGCCACCTGACGCCCGGCGGCTGACGCGCGACGCCCGGCGGTCGGCGCCCGGCGTGGCGCGGGTCGCAGGCCGTGCGGCCCGCGGCATCGGGGGCATGTGCGGCCCGCGCGCCGGGCGCGGCGACCGGCCGCGCGGTGCCGACGGCGGCGGGACCGCGGTACGCCCCGCCCACCCGCCTCGTCCTGCGCGCTCCGCGCGGTGTCGGCCATGCACGCACCGTAGTCAGCGTCGGCCGTCGGCGCAGCCGGGGCGTGGTGTGCGGGTGACCGGGCGGACGTGGGGGCGCTGCGGCACACTGGTCACATGCCGGAGCTGCCCGAGGTCGAGGCCCTCGCCGGGTACTTGGCCGAACACGCGGTCGGCCGGGAGATCGCCCGGGTGTACCCGGTCGCGGTCAGCGTGCTCAAGACGTACGACCCGCCGCTGACGGAGCTGGAGGGCCGCCCCCTCACGGCCGCCGGGCGGTACGGAAAGTTCCTGCACCTCGCCACCGGCGACGGCCCCCACCTGGTGATGCACCTCGCTCGCGCCGGCTGGCTGCGCTGGCGGGACGAGCTCCCGCGGGAGCCGCCGCGCCCCGGCAGGGGACCGCTGGCGCTGCGGGTGCGGCTGGTCGAGCGGGAGGGCGCGGCCGGAGCCGGTTTCGACCTCACCGAGGCCGGCACGAAGAAGGGGCTCGCCGTCTACTGCGTCCGCGACCCGCGGGACGTCCCCGGGGTCGCCCGCCTGGGCCCCGACCCGCTCGACGCCGCCTTCGACTACGCCGCCTTCGCCGCCCTGCTGCGCGGCCAACGGCACCAGATCAAGGGTCTGTTGCGCGACCAGTCCGTCATCGCGGGCATCGGGAACGCCTACTCCGACGAGATCCTGCACGCCGCTCGCCTCTCGCCCTACCGCCTGGCCGTCGACCTCACGGCGGAGGAGACCGCAACCCTCTACGAGGCGATGGGCACCACCCTGCGGGACGCCGTCGAACGCTCACGCGGGCTGGCGGCGGGGGAGCTGAAGGCGGAGAAGAAGACCGGCCTCCGGGTGCACGGCCGGACCGGCCAACCCTGCCCGGTCTGCGGCGACACCATCCGCGAGGTGTCCTTCAGCGACTCCACGCTCCAGTACTGCCCCACCTGCCAGACCGGCGGCAAGCCCCTGGCCGACCGACGACTGTCACGCCTGCTGAAGTAACCGGCTGCCCCACCTGACGAGGGCGAACCCCCGACCGCGCGAGAGCGCGGCGTCCCACGGGTGTGCGTCGGCTCGCGTGACGATTGGCCGAGGTGTGCCGACCGCGCGGGTGTGCCGTCGGCCGTGCGGGAGGTGTGCTGGCCTGCCGCCGGGCGTGCGTGGGGCGCTTCCCGGCACGGCTGTGCCCGTTCAGCGCGCGTGTGCCGGACCGGCGGTGCCAGCCCGTGCTCCCGGGGTGGGGCGTCCCGAGGGTGCGGCGAGGGGCGGGGGCGCGCTGTCCATGCCGCCGGTCGCGCGAGGGCGTCGTCCGTCCGGGAGTACCGGCCCCCGCGCGGTGCGCGATACGCGGTACGCGGGGCGCGCCGGGCGTGGTCCCCGTGTGCCGGTCGCGCCGTATGCGTCGGCAGCGGTGCGGGCCAGCCGCGCTGGAGGTGCGCTGAGCCCGACGCCGAGACCACGCGCGGGGCGCCGACCGCGCGGGCTGTGCCGGCCGCGCGGGCGCGGCGGTTCGGCGCGTCCGTGCGCGGTCCGCGCACATGCGTGGGGCGCGGTCGCCGAACGCGGAGGTACGCCGCCCACGCGCAGGGGGCCGGGTGCGCGCGTGCGTCGAACGCGCGGGGCGCGCCGGCGCGCGCCGTACGGACCTGCCCGGCCCCGTACGGCGCGCGGGGCGCGGCGGCCCACGTGGTCGCGAGCCGGCCGCGCGGGTGTGGGGCTGCTGGGCGTCGTCAGCCATGGTGCCGGCTGCGCGGTGGGGTGCCGGCCATGCGGGACGTGAGCCGCCGCGCGGACGCCCTGTAATTCACCCTCTTGACGTGATCGCGTTCGATTAGGCTGAGGTCATGCTTTGACGCCTGCCCGGCATCCGGGCACCCCCGTGACTCCTTCGTCCGTCGCATACCGAACCGCGTCACACGAAGGAGACCTTTCCATGAACACGTCGACCACCATCGACGTACCCGACGCCTTCGCGGCGTCGTACGGCGCGCACGACCCCCAGGCGCGGGCCTGGGTCGCCGCGCTGCCCCGGCTCGCAGCCGACCTTCTCGAACGCTGGGAGCTGCGGCTCGACGGCCCGACCGCGTACGGCATGGCCTCGCTCGTCCTGCCGGTGCTCCGGGCCGACGGCACTCCCGCCGTGCTCAAGCTCCAGCAGCTCCGGGAGGAGACCGCCGGTGCCGCCGTCGGGCTGCGGGCGTGGCGGGGCGAGGGCATGGTGCGCCTGCTCGACCACGACGAGGCCAGCGGCGCCCAGCTGCTGGAACGGCTGGACGGGTCCCGTTCCCTGTCCTCGGTGGCCGACGACGAGGCCGCCATGCGGATCCTGGCCGCGCTGATGGCCCGTCTGACCTCGGTACCGGCCCCCGACGGGCTGCGGCGGCTGTCCGACATCGCCGCCGCCATGCTCGACGAGGTCCCGCGGGCCGTGCCCGCCCTGCGTGACCCCGCGGAACGGCGCCTGGTGCGGACCTGCGCGTCGGCCGTGGCCGAACTGATCGGCGAGTCCGGCGACCGCCTGCTGCACTGGGACCTGCACTACGACAACGTCCTCGCCGGCGAGCGGGAGCCCTGGCTGGCCATCGACCCCGAACCGCTCGCAGGCGATCCCGGGTTCGAGCTGCTGCCGGCGTTGGACAACCGGTGGGACGAGGTGACGGCGACGGGCGACGTGGAGCGGGCGGTGCACCGCCGCTTCGACCTGCTGACCGAGGCCGTCGGCCTCGACCGGCAGCGGGCCACCGGCTGGACCCTCGGCCGGGTGCTGCAGAACGCGCTGTGGGACGTCGAGGACGGCAGGACGACGCTGGAGCCGGCCCAGGTCGCCATCGCTGCGGCCCTGCTGCGCCGTTCGGCATAGGGTCGCGGGAGGCTGGCGCGCCGCGTCGTCCGCCGGGTGGCCTGCTGCTGGGGCACCACCTGCTGGGAGCACGCCGCCCGGCTCCCGCGCCGCCCGAAGCCCGAGACCACTGGAGACCCGCGCCGCCCGGCTCCCGCGCCGTGGGGCGGCTGGGCGGCGGGCCCGGTCCGTGTCCCGGCGGCGTCGCGCGCCGTAGGGCCTCGCGCGCCGTAGCCGGGCCCCGCGCGGGCCGTCGGGCCCAAGGGCGGCCGGGCACTCGCGCGGGAGCCGGGCCCTCCCGCGGGCCGTCTGGCCGCCCCGCGCGGGCGGTCGGGCCCCCGCGCGGGCGGGTTAGCTCGCCGAAGGAGCGACCACCCGACCGGGCGCACGCCGTGGACGCGCCACGGCGTGCGCCCGGCCCGGTGGGGTGCTACGACGCGCCGTCCATCGCGGCGACAAGGCTCTTGGGGCGCATGTCGGTCCACTGCGTCTCGATGTGGTCCAGGCACTCCTGACGGCTGCTCTCCCCGAGGGCCACGGTCCAGCCCTCCGGCACCTCCGCGAAGGAGGGCCACAGCGAGTGCTGGCCCTCGTCGTTGACGAGCACGAGGTAGAGCGCGTCCGGGTTCTCGAACGGGTTGGTCATGGGCCTTCCCCTCAGGTCACAGGTTCTTGACGGTCGGTCGGGTGGACGCCGCCCACCCGACCGACCGTGTCACGACCGTATCCCGCGCGGCCGCCGGAAGCGGTGGCGGGGGACCCTGACGATGTGCTGTACGGGTCGGGTATGTCCGGGCACACTGGGCATCCCCCACCTTCTGTTCCGCCCGGAGGCTGCGGCGTCGGCGATCGCGAGGGGGATCGCCAACGGGGAGACGACGATGGCATGGAATCCACTGCTCAAACGGTTTTCCGCGCGACTGCGTGAGGAGAACGCCCTGCTGCGCGCGGAGGCCGCCGAACTGCGCGCCGAACAGCGCATGCTGCGCGCGGAGGCGGAGCTCCCGCATCCGGTGGTGTCGGAACTGCTCGCCATAGCCGACCGGCTCACCGAACTCACCAAGGAGGGCGGCGCGCCCGCCGACGCCGCCCAGGCCGCGGCCGCGCTGCGCTGGCTGGACGGCCGGCTGTCCCGGCTGCTGTCCGCCTGCGACGTGGCCGACGTCCACGACGAGGGGCCCGTCGACCCGGCCCGCCACCACGTCGTCGGCGTCCGTCCCGCCGACGACGGCCGTCCCATCGGCTCGATAGCGGAAACCGTCCGCCGCGGCTATGCCTGGCACGGGCATGTCCTGCGCCACCAGCAGGTCATCGTCTACGTCGAGCCGGACCCCGACTGACCCGCGTCGAGCCCCTGATTCCGCCCCGGGCGGTCTGGACGTCCCGCGCCCGCCCCTGATAGCGCTGGTCCTGCCCCTGCCCCTGCCCCTGCCCCGCCCGACCGGCACATCACCGGTTCCGACCGCTGGGAGCACCCCCATGACCCCCCACCCCGTGATCATCGGTGGCGGCATCGCCGGCGTGGTGGCCGCGCTGGCGCTGCACAAGGCCGGGTTCGACCCGGTCGTCTACGAGGCGCGGCCCGAGACCGAAGGGGTCGACGACACCGGCGCGTTCCTGCTCGTCTTCGCCAACGGCCTGGCCGCGCTGCGGGCCGTCGACGCCCATCGACCCGTGTGGGACGCCTCCTTCCCCGCCGAGACCGTCACCTTCGTCAGCCCCACCGGCAAGCGCCTCGGCACCAGGCCCCTCGCGGGCTCGGCCCCGACCCCCGCCCCGCCGGCCTCGACCCGTACCCCGGACCCGGCCCCGGACCCGGACCCAGGCGCCGGCGCGCGGCGGCACGTCGGGGCGGACGACGACGCCCTGGGCCCCCGCACGCTCAAACGGGCCACCCTGTGCCGGGTGCTGCGCGCCGAGGCGGCGCGCCGCGGCATACGGATCGAGTACGGCAAGCGCTTCGTGGCCGCCCACACAGGCCCCGACGGGTCCGCCGTCGCCTCCTTCGCGGACGGCGGACGAGCCCGCGGAGACCTGCTCATCGGGGCCGACGGCATCCACTCGGCCATGCGGAAGACCATCGACGCCGCCGCGCCCCGGCCCCGCTACACGGGCCAGAACACCGTCTGCGGCTACCGCCGCGCGACCGACCCCGCGCTCCCCGCCGACCTGATCGACGGGTACACCATGATCTATGGGAAGCGCGCCTTCTTCGGCTGCACCCGCGCACCGGACGGCGAGCTCTGGTGGTTCGCCAACGCTCCCGGGGCGGAGCTGACGCGGGAGGAGCTCGCGACCGCGACCCCGCGGCAGTGGCAAGACCGCGTCGTGGAGCTCTTCGCGGGCGACGACACGCCGGTCGCCGACCTCGTCCGCACCACCGACGGCCCCGTCGTCGGCAGCAACGCCTATGACCTCGCCACCACGCCCACCTGGTCCCGTGACGCCATGGTCATCATCGGGGACGCCGCACACGCCGCCGCGCCCCACGCCGCCCAGGGTGCGTCGATGGCCATCGAGGACGGCGTCCAACTCGCCCGCTGCCTGCGCGATCTGCCGAACCGTCGGCGGGCGTTGGCGGCGTACGAACGGTTGCGCCGCGAGCGGGTGGAGCGGGCGGTGGCCACCAGCGCCGCCATGGCCCGGCAGGTGGCGTCGGGTCCGGTCCAGCGTGTGCTGCGGGACGCGCTGTCACCGCGCCGGGTGGAGCGCGGCGGGAGCGGCGCCGACGACTGGCTCACCGGCCACCGCATCGACTGGGACGCGCCCGTCACGGCGTTCTGACACATCCGCGGCGGGGCGGGTCACGAAGATCACTCGTGGTGCCGCACGCGCCTCACGTACGCTGCTGTTGTCAGGGGCGCGGCAGCGAGGGCGGCGGGGGATATGACGATGCGTCGGCGCGGTCCGGCCGTGGAGGCCGTGGGCCGCCGCCCGGGACGCCGTCCGCATACCGGGGGCGGTGGCGCACGCCCGGCATCGCGGGGGCGGTGCTCAGGACTCCGCCTCCTCCAGCCGGAACCCGACCTTCAGACCCACCTGGTAGTGGCCGATCTGCCCGTCCACCAGATGGCCGCGGATCTGACCGACCTCGAACCAGTCCAGGTTGCGCAGTGTCTTGGCGGCCCGCGCCAGGCCGTTGCGGATCGCGTCGTCGACGCCTTGCTCGGAGCTGCCGACGATCTCGGTCACCCGGTAGGTGTGGTGGGACATGGCGCTCTCCGCGTTCCGTGCGAGGGTTCGGTGGTCCCTCTCACCGTGCCGCACCGCACCCCACCGCGCGAGCCGGACGTCGCCCGAGGGGTACCCCGCCGCCTGCGGCCGGGTGTGGACTCGCCCGTCCGCCCCGCGTTCGAAGGACGCGGGCAGTTTGTCCACCACATCTGCGAGGCTTGCGCCAGAGCCGGTCATGTGATCAACCGGCCCGCACTGGCGAGTCAGCGCACCATGATCGCCACCGTACGACAGGAGAAGTAATGGGCGGTACGCACCGGGGCGAACTACTCGCCATCAGTGACCTGCACGTGGCCTACGAGGAGAACCGGGCGATCGTCGAGCGGCTGCGGCCGGGCTCCGACGACGACTGGGTGATCGTCGCCGGCGATGTCGGCGAGGTCTTCGCCGACATCGAGTGGGCGCTGGGCCTGCTCAGCGAGCGGTTCGCCAAGGTGATCTGGACGCCGGGCAACCACGAGCTGTGGACCCACCCCAAGGACCCGCTGGAGCTGCGCGGCGTCGCCCGCTACGAGCACCTGGTGGAGATGTGCCGGTCCAAGGGCATCGTCACGCCCGAGGACCCGTACCCGGTCTGGGAGGGCAACGGCGGTCCGCTCACCATCGCCCCGCTCTTCCTGCTCTACGACTACACCTTCCGGCTGGACGGCATCACCACCAAGGAGGCGGCGCTGGCCCACGCCCACGAGGTCGGCGTGGTCTGCACCGACGAGCACTTCCTGCACCCGGACCCGTACCCCACCCGGGACGCCTGGTGTCGGGCCCGGGTGGCGGAGACCGAGGCCCGGCTGGCCGCCCGCGACCCCGAGCTGCCGACCGTGCTCATCAACCACTGGCCGCTCACCCGGCTCCCCACCCGGGTGCTGCGCTACCCCGACTTCGCGCTGTGGTGCGGCACCGAGCTCACCGCCGACTGGCACCAGCGCTTCAACGCGGAGACGGTGGTCTACGGACATCTGCACATCCCCCGGGTGACCGTGGAGGACGGGGTGCGGTTCCAGGAGGTCTCCGTGGGCTATCCGCGGGAGTGGAAGCGGCACGGCCGGCTGCCGGCCGATCCGCTGCGTCGCATCCTGCCCGTCGCGGTGCGCTGACCGGTCACTCCACCGGCGCTACGGCGTCGGTTGAGCCTCTCCTGAGCGACGCTGGCCACAGTGGGAGCCGGCGGCTAAGGAAGTGAGGCGACCATGGCCCATGTCCATGAAGACGGCAACGCGGTGCTTCGCGGCGGCCCCGCGGCCCTCTCGGCGGACCCCGCCGTCGAGAACGAGTGGATAGTGCGTGTGGAGGACCTGGAACAGACCCTCAAGCTGCCCTGTGGCAGCCACTACGACCATTACGCGCCCACCGCGGAGTGGTTGGAGAGGTCCGGCCGGACGCTGCGGGTCTTCCGGTGGAGCCGCCGCACCTACGTGGCCGAGTGAGGCGCGCGGCGTAGACCGCGCCCCACCGCGCCGACGGAATCAGAGCCCGGAACCCCGAGCGGGGCGTCGCATGGCGACGCCCCGCTCCGTCGTGTGCCCGCCCGCGCGTTCGGCCCGGCCTTCCCCGGGCCCGCCGTGCGTACAGCTCGCCGCCCCCTTGCCTGCGACACATGCCGTAGGGGTGTACCGGGATGGCCACCCCTACCTCCCCTGTCTTGGTGAGGGTGACCCCTAAGAGGCTTCAGGTGTCCTGTCATCGTGACCAACGCGCTGCCTAGGTTGAAGGCGACTCTGTTGCCGAACCCCCATGAAGGTGACCGATGATCACCATTCCACAGGAAGGCGCCCGGATGGGCGTGGCGGTCGACGAGCTCGACGCACTCAACGCGCCCGCCGAGGATCTCACGGCGCTCAAGCAGCTCGTCTACCGGCACCGCATCGTGGTCCTGAAGAACCAGCACCTGACGCCCGGCGAGTACGTGGCGTTCGGCCGGCGGCTGGGCGAGGTGGAGACCTACTACCAGCCGATGTACCACCACCCCGAGCACAAGGAGATCTTCGTCTCCTCCAATGTGAAGGAGGACGGACAACAGGTCGGCGTGCCGCAGACCGGGAAGTTCTGGCACCACGACTACTCGTTCATGCCGCGGCCGTTCGGGCTGACGCTGATCTACCCGCAGGTGGTCCCGGAGCACAACCGCGGCACGTACTTCATCGACATGGCGCGGGCCTACGAGAAGCTGCCCGAGGAGCTCAAGACCGAGATCAAGAACACCCGCAGCGAGAACAGCGTCCGCCGGTACTTCAAGATCCGGCCCAGTGACGTCTACCGCCCGATCGTCGAGATCCTCGCGGAGATCGAGGAGGAGACCCCGGCCTCCCGGCACCCCACCGTCTTCACCCACCCGGTGACCGGCGAGTCGGTGCTCTACCTCAGCCAGGCCATCACCTGCGGGCTGGAGGACGAGTCCGGCAACCCGCTGCGGGAGGGGCTGCTCGAGGAGCTGTTCGACGCGGTCGGCCAGTCCGACCCCACCTGCCAGCACGAGAACGTCCACCTTCAGCGGTTCGACAAGGGCGACATGCTGATCTGGGACAACCGCGCGCTGGTGCACCGGGCCCTGCACACCGTCAAGCCCGAACCCACGGTCTCCTTCCGGGTGACCGTGCACGACGAGTTCGAGTTCTACCCCGGTATCGGCTGAGGAGGTCATGTGGAGTTCCCGAACGACGAGGCACTGCTGGAACGGGTGTTGCGGGTCTACAAGCCGCACTGTCGCTATCTGACCTCGGTCACCACCCTCGCCAAGGGCGACCCGGGTGAGGCGGGCGGACAGGTCAGCGTCCGCGGTCGGTTCCACATCCCCGAGTCCTGCTACATCGACGACACCGGCCACTTCAACGCGGTGGAGTTCAACATCTGCTTCAACCAGATGTACTACTTCATCGTCGCCAAGTCGGTCAAAGAGGGGCTGGTCCGCGCCCTGAGCGACTGGACCATGGACGACTACTGGGAGCGTCAGCTCCAGGACATGTTCCTGGTCGACTTCCGCTCCAGCTTCCGGCGTGCCATCACCACAGGTCACTTCTGGGGCCAGCTCGACCTCACCGGCGCCCAAGAGCGGGACGGCGGCAACGGACCGCTGCTGATCCTGAACACCGAGGTCCGCTACGGCGAGGACGAGACCGCCGCCTGCAACGGCAAGGTCCGCCTGGCCATCCGCAACCACAAGCCGTCCTCCGTGCCCACCGCGTGACACCGTCCAGCCGACCCAGAGCAGGAGCCATGCCCTCTTCCATCGACGAGCCCATCGCCATCGTCGGTATCGGTCTGCGCCTCCCCGGCGGCAACAACACCCCCGAGGAGTTCGCCGAGTTCCTGCGCACCGGACAGTCCGGTGTGCGGCCCTTGCCCACGGACCGCTGGGACCCCGGACTGGAGTCCGACGACCCCGAGTCCAAGGGCACCATCCGGTGCGCGCAGGGCGGGTTCATCGACAAGCCCGACCACTTCGACGCGAAGTTCTACAACATCTCGCCGAAGGAGGCCGACTTCGTCGACCCGCAGCAGCGGCTGGCGCTCGAAGTCGGCTGGGAGGCGCTGGAGGACGCGGGCATAGACCCGACGCCCCTGCGCCACGGGCGCGGCGGCGTGTACATGGCCGTCAGCAACTTCGACTACGCCGGCGAGATGGCCGGCTACTCCAACCTGGAACTCAACAGCTACATGCCCACCGGCGCCACCCTGAGCGCGGTCGCCGGCCGGCTCTCGTACTTCCTCGGCTGGCGCGGCCCCTGCGTGACCGTGGACACCGCCTGCTCGGCCTCGCTGGTCGCGGTGCACCTGGCCGCCCAGGGCCTGCGCAACGGCGAGACCGACATCGCGCTGTGCGGCGGGGTCAACGCCATCCTCAGCCCGCGCCCCTACATCATGGCCAGCCAGTCGAACATGCTCGCCCCCGACGGGCAGTGCAAGACCTTCGACGAGTCCGCCAACGGCTACTGCCGCAGCGAGGGCGGCGCGGCCCTGATCCTCAAGCGGCTCTCCGACGCCCAGCGCGCCGGCGACCGCGTCTACGCCCTGATCCGCGGCTCGGCCATCGGCCAGGACGGCGAGAGCAGCTCCCTGATGGTGCCCAACGGCACCGCCCAGGAGGGGCTGCTCCGGGTCGCCCTGGAGTCCGCGGGGCTGCGGCCGCACGACATCTCGTACGTCGAGGCCCACGGCACCGGCACCCCGCTGGGCGACCCCATCGAGATCGGCGCCATCAGCGCCGTCTTCGGCGAGTCGCACACCCCCCGCGACCCGGTGACCGTCGCCTCGCTGAAGACCAACGTCGGCCACATGGAGTCCGCGGCCGGCATCGGCGGTCTCGTCAAGACCGCCCTCCAACTGCGGGACGCCGCCATCTACCCGCACCTGAACTTCACCACCCCCTCCAGCCGCATCGCCTGGGACACGGCACCGGTCACCGTGCCCACCACCCTGCAGCCCTGGAAGGCCGAGACCCGACGGGCCATGGTCAACTCCTTCGGCCTCACCGGCGTCATCGCCTCGGTCGTCCTGGAGCAGGCCCCGGAGCCGGACCCGCGACCCGCGGAGGAGTCGCGGCGACCAGACGACGACGGCGCCCACCTCTTCACGCTCTCCGCCAAGACCGCGCCCGCGCTGCGCGGACAGATCCAGCGCTACCAGCGGCTGCTGCGGGACGAGCCCGACACCGACGTCGGCGACCTGTGCTACACCGCCAACACCGCGCGGGCCCACTTCCCGCTGCGGCTGGCCGGAGTGGTCCGGGACCACGACGACCTCGCCCGACTGCTGGACCGCGGGCTGACCCGGGCCGCGCAGGGCGCGCCCGCCGCCGGACCGGCCAAGGTGGCCTTCCTCTTCTCCGGCGGCGGCACCCAGTACGTGGGCATGGGCCGGCCGCTGTACGAGCGGTTCGAGGTGTTCCGCGAGCACCTGGACGCCTGTGACCGGCTCTTCACCCCGCACCTGGGCCGCTCCATCCGGGACATGATCCTCGGCGACGCGGACGACGCCGAGCTCATCCACCAGATCCGCTATATGCAGCCCGCCCTGTTCGCGCTGGAGTACGCGGTGGCGAAGCTGTGGCTGTCCTGGGGCGTGCGGCCCTCCGTGCTCGCCGGGCACAGCATCGGCGAGATCGTCGCGGCCACCGTCGCCGGGCTGTTCACCCTGGAGGACGCCGTCGTCCTGATGGACGCCCGCGCCCGCTTCATGGACGCCTCGCCGCCCGGCGCGATGGCCGCCGTCGAGGCCGCCGTCTCCGAGGTCGCCCCCTATCTGGAGCGCTACGAGGACCTGTCCGTGGCCGCCGTCAACGGCACCCGGCAGATCGTGCTCTCCGGCGGCAAGGAGTCGCTCACCCAGGTCGAGGAGGCCCTCGCCGCCCGGGACATCAAGACCAAGCGGCTCGCCGTCTCCTGCGCCTCCCACTCGCCGCTGATGGCCGAGGGCGCCGAGGCGCTCCGCGAGGTGGTCGCCGGACTCACCTTCCACGAGCCCGAGTTCACCCTCGTCTCCAACCTGACCGGGAAGATCGCCGAGCCGGCCGAGCTGGCCACCCCCGACTACTGGGCCCGCCATCTGCGCGGCGCCGTGAGGTTCGCCGACGGCATGCGGGCCATCGCCGAGCGCGGCCGACACGTCTTCCTGGAGACCGGCCCCGCCACCGAACTCATCGGCATGGGCAAACAGTGTCTGGAGGACGCGGCCGACCACCAGTGGCTCAACAGCCTCCACCCGGAGGACACCGACGCCACCGTCACCCGGCAGACCCTCGCCCAGCTCTACACCGCCGGCGCCCCCGTCGACTGGCCCGAACACCACCGCGGCCGCACCCACCGCCGGATCACCCTGCCCACCTACGCCTTCGACCGCCGCCGGCACTGGCTCCCGGCCCCCTCCGGCGCCCTCCCGGCCGCCCGCGGCGGCTCCGACGGCCACCCGCTGCTCGGCGGCGAGGTCTCCACCGACGCCCAGCGCGCCGCCGGGGTGCGCGAGTTCGCCGCCCGCGTCGCCGCCGACCGGCCCGGCTACCTCGCCGACCACAAGGTGATGGGCAAGGTCGTCTTCCCCGGCGCCGGCTACATCGAGATGCTGCTGGCCCTCCAGGACGCCGTGCACGGCGAGACCGGGCTGCCGGTCACCGACGCCCGGATCCACGAGGCGCTGTTCCTCCCCGAGGACACCACCGTCGAGCTGCGCACCCGGCTGCGGACCCGGCCCGACGGCACCGCCGAGGTGGAGATCGTCAGCCTGGTGCCCGGCGAGGAGCCCGACGACGAGGCCCTGGAGCGCACCCATGTCACCGCCACCCTCGGCACCGGACCCGCCCCGGAACTCGCCGAGACCGACCAGATCCTGCGCGGACTGACCCGGCAGCGCGCCGAACCCGGCCGCCAACATCAGGCCGACGACCTGTACGCGGACTTCTCCGAGCTCGGCGTCGACTACGGCCCGACCTTCCAGGGACTGCGCCGGGCCGAGGCGTACGGCACCGACCTGGCCGTCGGCGAGCTGCGCGGCCCCGCGTCGCTCACGGCCGAGCACCTGCCGCCGGCCATCCTCGACTGTGCCTTCCAGACGCTGGCCGCGCTCGCCGGCGACAGTGAGGTCGTCGCCATGCCGGTCGGCTTCACCCGCTGCCGGCTGCTGAAGAAGCCGCGCGGCGAACAGCTCCGCAGCATCCTGCGGCTCCATGTGCCCGAGGCGGACGCCGACACCGCCGGCGGCCCTGACGAGCCGTCCGCGCCCACCGCCGACCTGCTGATCCTCGACGGCGACCGCACCGTCTTCGTCCTGGAGGGCCTGGCGCTGCGCCAGGTGGCCGGCGCCGCCCCGGACCGTGACCGGATGTACTCCGAGGTGCGATGGGTCAAGCGCTCGCTGCGCACCACCGATCCCGAACCGCGCCGGGCGCTGCTGATCGGCGCCGGACAGGAGGGCCTCGCCGCGCTCACCGGGCCGGCCGCCGCGCGGGACGTCACCCTGGCCGTCGTCGACACCACCGCCGAGGCCGTGGAACAGCTCCGGGACCGGCCCACGGACGTCTGCTGGTTCTGGCAGCCCGCCCGCCCCGGCGAGGAGCTGCGCGAGGAGTGCGAGCGCAACTACCGCGACCTGCTGGAGCTGCGGGACGCCCTGGAGGAGATCGGCTTCGGCCGCGACCAGCGGCTGTGGCTGATCACCGAGGGCGGCCAGTGGGTGCCCGGCGACCGGCCCGGGGCCGAGGCCGGACACGCGCCACCGGCCTCCGCCACCCTGTGGGGCTTCGGCCATGTGATGTGGACCGAGTACCCCACCTACCGGGTCACCCTGGTCGACCTGCCCGCCGCGGGCGAGGACGGCTCCGGCTACCCCGCGCTGCTGGAGGAGTGGGCCGCCAAGGACTCCACCGACTATCAGGTGGCCTACCGCGCCGGGCTGCGCCATGTGCGCCGGGTCTACGCCGAGACGGGCGGCCCACGCACCGACGTCGAGCTGGTCGTCAAGGAGTACGGCCAGGTCAGCGGCGTGGTTCCGGTGCCGCTCCAGGAGCAGCCCGACCCCGTGGGAAGCCGGGTCCGGGTCCGGGTGCGTGCCGCGGGCCTGAACTTCAAGGACGTCTTCAACGTCCTGGGTCTGCACCGGCAGTTCGCCGAGGAGGCCGGCACCGGGCCGCTGGAGCTGCCGCTGGGCCAGGAGTGCGCGGGCGTGGTCACCGCGGCCGGCCCCGACGCCGCCTTCCAGGTGGGCGACGAGGTCGTCGTCGCGCACCTCGGCTCGCTGCGCGGAGAGGTGACCGTGGAGTCGGCGCAGGCGGTCGGCAAGCCCGCCCACCTGAGCTTCGCCGAGGCCGCGGCGCTGCCCACCGCCTTCCTCATCGCCCACCACGCGCTGCACGAGCTGGCCCGCGTCCGGCCCGGGGAGCGGGTGCTGATCCACTCGGCGGCCGGCGGCGTCGGCCAGGCCGCGGTCCAGCTCGCCCAGCGGGCCGGGGCCGAGGTCTTCGCCACCGCCCACCCGGACAAGTGGCCGCTGCTGCGCTCACAGGGCGTGCGCCAGGTGCTGGACTCCCACTCCCTCGACTTCGTCGACCAGGTGCTGGACGCCACCGACGGCAACGGCGTGGACATCGTCCTCGGCGGGCTGAACAAGGACTTCGCCCAGGCATGCCTGCGCGCGGTGGCCCACGGCGGCCGCTTCGTGGAGCTCGGCAAGGTCGGCCTGCTGACCCCGGACGAGGTCTCCCGGCACCGCGCGGACATCGACTACCTCGACTTCAGCGACGTCTCCGTGGAACAGACCCGGCGGCTGGCCGAGACCACCCTGGCCTCCGTGGTGGAGCTGGTGTCCACCGGCGAGCTGACCCCGCCGCCCGTCACCGTGTACACCCTGGACGAGGTCGACGAGGCGTTCGGGGTGCTCAGCCGAGGCGCCAACATCGGCAAGGTCGTGATCGGCTTCGGCGCGGAGCGCCCGCCCGCCGCGGCCCCGATCGAGATCAGCCCGGACCACACCTACCTGATCACCGGCGGTTTCGGCTCGCTGGGCCGGCCGGTCGCCGAGCGCCTCGCCGGACTCGGCGCCCGTCACCTCGCCCTGCTGGGCCGGCGCACCCCGCCCGCCGAGGAACTCGCCGCCCTCCGCGCCCGGCTCGGCCCGTCCACCGAGGTGCTGGCCCTGGCCGGCGATGTCGCCGACCCCGCGGACGTCGCCCGGATCAACGAGGAGCTGCGCGCCCGCCCACGGCCGCTGGGCGGCATCGTCCACGCGGCCGGTGTGCTCGCCGACGCGCCGGTGGCCGCGCAGACCTGGGAGAGCATCGACACCGTCTTCGGAGCCAAGGTCTACGGCAGCTGGCTACTGCACCAGGCCGCGCTCACCCACCCCGAGCTGCGGTTCTTCATCGGCTACTCGTCCGTCACCTCGGTGCTGGGCTCGCGCGGCCAGGCCAACTACGCGGCCGGCAACGCCTTCCTGGACACCCTGCTGGTGCGCCGCCACGCGGCCGGGCTCCCCGGCACCAGCGTCAACTGGGGCGCCTGGGGCGAGATCGGCCTGGCCGCCGGCATGGACGAGCAGCACATCGCCAACATCGAGCACCAGGGATTCAGCTTCTTCAAGCCCACCGCCGGCGTCCGGGCCCTGTTCCGGCTCTTCGACGCCCCGCCGGCCCAGGTGACCATCGCCGAGGCCGACTGGGACCAGGTCGCCGCCTCGCGCCCGCAGACCAACGCCCTCTACCACCAGGTCGGCAGGGTCTCCGGACCCGCCGCCATCGACGTCGACCTGGACGCGCTGCTGGAGCGGCCCCGGGCGGAGCGACAGGAGGCCGTCACCCTGGTGGTGCGCCAGGTCATCGCCCATCTGCTGCACTTCGACGGGCCCGACGACGTGCCGCCGGACGCCCGCTTCTTCGAGGTCGGCCTGGACTCGCTGGCCGCCGTCGAGCTGAAGAACGCGCTGGAGCTGATCTTCCGCATCCCGCTCTCGGCCTCCAGCGTCTTCGACCACCCCTCGGTCGCCCAGCTCGCCGAGTTCATCGACACCCTGCTCACCACCGCCGCGACCGAAGGAGCCCGATGATGAGCGGCGGGAGCGCCGCCGTGCCCCGGCTGCCCACGATCGCCGCCACCGCGGCCCACCACGCGGAGGCCCGGCCGGACCGCATCGCCATCGAGTGCGAGGGCGTCACGGTCACCTTCCGGGAGCTCCAACTGCGCAGCAACCGCACCGCGCACGCCCTGCTCGCCGAGGGTGTCGCCCGCAGCGCCCGGATCGCCTACCTCGGCAAGGACTCCGAGCACTACTACGACCTGCTGCTGGCGTGCGCCAAGACCGGCGCCGTGCTGGTGCCGGTCGACCCGCGACTCACCGCCGGCGAGATCGAGCACGTCCTGGGTGACTCCGGGGCCGAGCTGCTGTTCACCGAGGAGGAGCACCTCCCCGCTGTGGCGGGCCTCCGAGCCCGGCTGGGCGGGCTGCGCACCGTGATCCCGCTGGAGCCCACCGAGACGCACGGCAGGGGCTTCCTCACCTGGAAGGCGGAGCAGCCCGACACCGACCCGGGCACCGCCGCCAGCCCCGGCCGTCCGCTGGCCCAGATCTACACCAGCGGTACCACCGGGGCGCCCAAGGGCGTGATGCTCAGCCAGGCCAGTTTCTGGGCCGTCAACGACCTGCTGGCCCGGCACCGGCTGGACTGGCTGGACTGGCGCGAGGACGACCGGAGCCTGAGCGTGCTGCCCGGCCACCACATCGGCGGGCCCTGGTGGTTCCTCCAGGGCTTCCGGGCCGGGGCCACCAATGTGCTGACGCGCAGCTTCGACGCGAAACAGATCATGGGGCTGATCCGCGACGGCGGCGTCACCACCACCCTGATGGTCCCCTCCATGCTCCAGATCCTGCTCGCCGAACCGGCCACCACCCCGGCCGACTTCACCGGGCTGCGCAAGGTGGTCTACGGCGGCTCGCCCATCCCCGAGCCGCTGTTGAAGGAGTGCCTGGAGGTGATGGGCTGCGAGTTCGCGCAGATATACGGGCTCACCGAGACCTGTGCCTCCGCGGTCTGTCTGCCCCCGGCCGACCACGTCCCCGGCAACCCCCGGCTGCGGGCCGCCGGGCGCCCCTATCCGGGGGTGGCGGTGCAGGCCGTCGGCTCCGACGGGAGCCCGCTGCCGCCCGGTCGGGTCGGCGAACTGCGCATCGACACCCCGGCCGTGATGGACGGCTACTGGAACCGGCCCCGCGAGACCGAGCGCGCCGTCGTCGACGGCTGGCTGCACACCGGGGACGCCGGCCATGTCGACGAGGACGGCTACGTCTACATCCGCGACCGCATCAAGGACGTCATCCTGGTCGGAGGGGAGAACGTCTACCCGGCCGAGGTCGAGGCGGCGCTGAGCCGGCACCCCGCGGTCGCCGAGGCCGCCGTGGTCGGCGTGGAGCACCAGGTGCGCGGCGAGGCGGTGCACGCGTACATCGTGCCCCGCCCCGGCCTGCGGCCCACCGCCCGGGAGCTGGTGCTCTTCCTCAAGGGACACCTCGCCGACTACAAGACGCCCACCGCCTACGAGTTCGTCGACCGACTGCCGCGCAACGCGGGCGGGAAGATCCTCCGCCGCGCGCTGCGCGAGCGGGCCTAGGAGGGACCATGGACGCAACCACGGACCGGTCCGTCGGGCAGGACCTGCTGGACCTGCCCATGCCGCGACCGAGCGAGTGCCCCTTCGGGCCGTCACCGGAGTACGCCCGGCTGCGGGCGGAGGCCCCGGTGACCCGGGTGAAGTGCCCCACCGGCGTCACGGCCTGGCTGGTCAGCCGGTACGCCGACGTCCGGGAGGCGCTGGGCGACTCGGAGCGCTTCAGCAGCCGCCCCGGGCAGGTCGTGCACTTCATGGCGCACGCCGACCCCGACCGCCCGGTGGCGCCGGGGGAGTTCACCCGGATGGACGGGCCGGAGTACCAGCGCTTCCGCCGGCACATCGGCCCCGAGCTCGGCACCCCCAAGCGGCTGGACCAGCTGCGGCCGAAGGTGCAGCGGATCGTGGACGAGCGGCTGGACGCCATGGCGGCGGCCGGCACGACCGCCGACTTCTACCACGACTTCGCGGTGCCGGTCACGACCGCCGCGATCGGCACGGTGGTCGGGGTGCCCTACGCCGACCGGGCGCTGTTCCACGACGCGGCGGCGGTGGTGTTCAGCGGGCTCACCGACGCCCTGCAACTGGCCGAGGCGATCAAGCCGCTGCACGGCTACCTCTACGAGCTGGTACGGGAGCGTCGGAAGAACCCGCGGGACGACGGGGTCAGCCGAATGATCGCCCGCAGCGCGGCGGCGGACGAGTCGTTCAGCGACATGGAACTGGTGTCGATGAGCGCGGTGATGCTGGTCGCCGGCTTCGACACCACCGCCACCGCGCTCTCGCACGGCATGCTCGCCCTGCTCGCCCACCCGGAGGAGCTGGCGCGGATGAGCGCCGACCCGGAGCTGATCCCGGGCGGGGTGGAGGAGATCGTGCGCTTCTTCGGCGGCGCGGCGGGGATCTTCCGCGAGGCGACCCGGGACACCGTGCTCGGCGGTCAGCCCATCGCCAAGGGCGACTATGTGATCCTGGCGATCCAGGCGGCCGACCGCGACCCCGGGATCTTCCCCGACCCCGACCGGCTCGACATCGCCCGGAAGACCACCGGACACCTGGGCTTCGGATACGGGGCACATCAGTGTTTCGGCCAGCAGACCGCGCGGGTGGAGTTGACAGTGGCACTGGAGACGATCCTGCGGCGCGTGCCCTCGCTGCGGCTCGCCGTGCCGCTGGCAGAGGTCCCGTTCAAGACCGGCACCCCCGTGGCCGGACCCGCGGCCGTGCCCGTAGCGTGGGAGGCCATCCTGCCGAAAGAGAAAGGGCATTGACGATGAAGGTGAAGGTCGACGCCGATCGGTGCGTGGCCTCGGGGATGTGCGCGTTCAGCGCGCCTGAGGTCTTCGACCAGAACGAACACGACGGTGTGGTCGTGCTGTTAACGGAGCTGCCGTCGGCCGAGCACCACGACGCGGTCCGAAGCGCGGTCCGCAACTGTCCCAACATGGTGATCGCGATCGAGGAGTAGCCGGAGGGCACCCGCCCGCCGGTCGTGATCCCCCCCAGCGGCGGCTGTTGTGCGCGATATCGCGCACAACAGCCGCCGCTGTTCGTCGTGGGCCGTCATCTGTTCGATCGATTCGGTCGAATGGTTTCGGCCATTTCGTCGCGTGATCGAGGTCATGTTTGGCCTAATCGGTTAGGTGCATGCTTACACTGGCGGGTGTCGAGGCGCACGCCGGTATAGGAAATTCGGGCTGGCGCATCGGTTCGCCGGTACCCGGTCGGTGCGGGGGAGGGGATATTGCTTATCGAGCGGGAATGTGAATTGGGGTTCCTGCAGGATGTGCTTTCCGGGAGGTACTCGAATGCTCCTCGGGTGGTGCTCGTGGAGGGGGCGGTCGGATGCGGTAAGAGTCGGTTGCTGGATGTCGTCGCGGAGCGGGTCGCGGACGCGGGCTGTCTCGTCCTGGCCTCCGCGGGCTGCGCCGTTGGGGCGCAGCAGCGGACCGGGCTGTTGCGGCGGCTGCTCGCCGGTCCCGCGCTGACCGATTCCGCCAGAATGAGGATACGTTGGGTTCTGGATGAGTTGATTACTTCACGAGCTTCGCTCGAATTGCCTTCGAATCCCCCGGGAGGGGTACGGCTCGACGCGGTGGGAGACATCTGTTCGGCCCTTGTCGAGGCGGCGTGCGGTCGCCATGTGGTGGCTTTTGTCGACGATGTCGAAAAGGCCGACAAAGTGTCCTTGGAGTATCTTCTCGCAATCGGTAGGGAGCTTCGGTCCGCGGGAATGTCGCTGGTCTTCGCGGAATCCCTCGACCGCGATTCCAGCGACCCGGTCTTCCATACGGAACTGTTGCGGCAGGCGAACTTCCAGCGAGTGCGGCTGGGGCGGCTGAGCCGCCACGGCGTGGACCGGATGCTGGCCGCCGAGATCACCGAGCCCGCCGAGTCGACCCTCCACCAGGAGCTGTGGGCGGCCAGCGGCGGCAACCCGCTGCTGCTCCGCGCCCTGTTGGAGGAGCACCGGCTGAGCGGGCGGTCCGACGGCGCGGCGCAGAGCGCGGACGGCGCCCTTCGACTGAGCGTCGGCGGCCCGTTCGCCCAGGCCGTCCTCGCCTGCCTGCACCGCAGCGGGGCGCGGACCGCCGAACTCGCCGCCGGCGCCGCCGTGCTCGGCGCGTACAGCACCCCCGAACTCCTGGGCGGGCTGCTGGGGGCCGGAGCCGCCGTGGCGGCCCGGCGCAGCCAGGCGCTCAGCGAGGCGGGCATCCTCGACGGCGGCCGCTTCCGACACCCGGTCGCCGAGGCGGCCGTGCTGGAGCACATCCTCCCCCAGCGCCGCATGGAGCTGCACCGCAGGGCGGCGCGGCTGCTGCACACCGCCGCCGTCCCCTCGCGGGAGGTCGCCCGTCACCTGCTCGCCGCCCGCCACACCGACGAGCCATGGGCCACCGCGGTGCTCCAGGAGGCCGCCGACGAGGCCCTGGAGCGCGACGAGGCGAAGTCCGCCATCGACTACCTGGAGTTGGCGTCCGCCGGCTGTCCCGACGAGCGGCTGCGCGCCTCGATCAGAATCAGGATCGCCTTCGTCACCTGGCGACTGAGCCCGTTCATCGCCGAACAGCACCTGGCCGGCCCCGTCGAGGCCGACCGCGCCGGACTGCTCTCCGCGTCCTCCGCCGAACTGCTCGGCAGGCTGCTGCTGATGCACGGCAGGACCGAGCCGGCGGGCCGGGGCCTCGCCCCGGAGACACCGGGCGCGGTGGGCCCGGTGGGCGCGGTGGGCGCACCGGAGCACGCCCGGCGGCGGGGGCCGGGCGCCGAACCGGAGCGCGCCCCCGGCCCCCACCCCCTCCGCGCCTCCCCGGTGGCCCCGGCCGCGCTGCCCGCCCTGCTGGCGTCCAGCACCGTGTGGCTGCACCTCGGCCGGGGCGTCGACGGCTGCACGGTGGCCGAGGCGGAACGCGCCCTCGACGCCTCCCCGCTCATGGACACCACGCTGCCGACCGTGGCCAACTACCTCAAGGTGCTGTCCCTCGCCGGGCATCCGGAGCGGGCCACGGCGCGCGGCCGGCGGCTGTACGAGGAGGCCGGCCGCCGGGACGCTCCCGGTTGGCAGGCGCTGCTCTGCGCCGTGCTGGCCGAAGTGGCCGTGATGCGCGGCCGGTTCGCCGAGGCGGAGGAGTACGGACGGCTGGCCCTCGGCCACGCCCCCGTCCGCAACCGCAGCGTCTTCGGCGTCGGGCCGACCGTGAGCCGCGTCCTGGCCTGCACCGCCATGGGCCGCTACGCCGAGGCCGGAGTGCTGCTGGAACAGCCTGTCCCGGACGATCTGTTCAACAGCCTGGAGGTGCTGCCCTACCTGCGCGCCCGAGGGCGCTACTACCTGGCCACCAACCGCCACCACGCCGGGCTGGGCGACTTCATGAGCATGGGGTGGCTCGCCCGGAAGTGGGGCGTCGACCGGCCCGCCCTGCTGCCCTGGCGGATCGACGCCGCCGAGGCGCTGCTCGCCCTGGGGCGCCGCGCCTGCGCCGAACACACCATCCGGGAGCAGTTGGCCGCCGTCGAGCAGAGCCCCGCACGCGTCCGCGGCATGGCCTGGCGCGCCCAGGCCGCCGTCGCCGACGAACAGCAGCGGCCCCGGCTGCTGGCCCAGGCCGTCGACGAGCTCCACCCCGTGGGAGACGGCTATGAACTCGCCCGCACCCTGGCCGACCTGGCCGACGCCTACCAGACCACCGGCGATGTCGCCCGCTCCAGCATGATGAAGCGGCGCGCCTGGCAGATGGCCGGCGAGTGCGGTGCCCAACCGCTGTGCGACGCGGTCCTCCCCGGGCACCACGAGGAGGACTACCGGGAGTTCGGGCAGACACCGGGCCAGGACAAGATCAGCGACTCGGAGCGCCGGGTGGCCGCGCTCGCGGCACACGGCTACACCAACCGCGAGATCGCGGCCAAGCTGTTCATCACCGTGAGCACCGTGGAACAGCATCTGACCCGGGTCTACCGGAAACTCAACATCAGCCGCCGACAGGACCTGACCTCCGTCGACTTCACGGACCGGATCGACGAGTCGGCCTGAGCGGAACCCCGGCGCGCAGGGCTAGTCGCCCCGCGCGCCGGGGAACAGGTCGGTGAACGGGCCGACGGCGTCCGCCACGTCCCGGCCGAAGGGGGCGTCGAAGTCCCAGACCAGGAACAGCAGGAACGCGATGAGCATGCTGAACAGGCCGGAGAGCATCAGCTCGCGCGGTGAACGGCGGATCTGGAGCGTGAAGATGAGCCCGACGGCCAGCACCGCTCCCAGCACCAGCCCGAACCACACCACGCTCGGCATCGTCGGCCCCGCGCTCTCCCGCCGTGCGCCCCGCGCGTCGTCGGCCGCGGCCACCTGGTCCAGCAGCCCCGGGTACGCCTGCGCCGCCTCCACGTCCTCGCCCCGCAGCTCCAGGACGTCCCCGCGCACCCTGTTCAGGAGCTCGTCGCCGCGTTCGGTCAGCTCACCCTTGTCGAGCATCACCCGCCACTCCACGTTGACGACGTGGTCCACATACGCCGCCACGTCCCGGCGGATCCGCTCCCGGGCATGGGCCGGGTAGGCGTCCGCCCGCAGACTCACCTCGTGCAGCGCCTGCGCCTCGGTGCGCACCCCGTCCTGCGCCGCGCCGCGCGACTCCCACACCCCGGCGATGGCGAGCCCGAGCACGATGGCGTAGACCACGCCTACCATCATCGTCATGTACTCGATCACGTCCGGGGTTTCGCTGGGGTCGTAGTCGTCGCTCACCCGGCGCTCCTTGGCGACCGTGATGACGACGACCACCAGGCACGCCCCGCCCATCGCCAGCAGCAGTACCAGCCATTCGGACATCAGTTGACCTCCCGGGGTCGTCAGCGGCCACGCCTGCCGCCGGAGCCGGCGCGCGAGCGGGGGCGGAGGATGGCGGCCGCCAGCACGGCGGGAACCGTGAGCAGCAGGGTGAAGGTGACCAGCGAGGTGCGGCGCTCCGGCCGTTTCGTCAACGGGCGGTGCTGGGCGCGCAGTTCGACCCGCGCGACGGTCGGCTTCGGCGACGGCGTCGGCCTGGGCTTCGGCGATGTCCTCGGGGGCGGCGCCGGCCGCGCCACCCGGGTGGGCGGCGGCTCCGGCGCGGGCCGGGTGATCGGCGGCGCGGGCGCCGGCGTGGGCCTCGGCGGCGTGGGGCTGGGTCGGGGCGGCAGCGGAGGCGTGGTGACCGGACTGGGCGTGGGCCGTGGGCTCGGCGTCGGCGAAGGGGTCGGTTTGGGGGTGGGCTTGGGGGTGGGGGACGGGCTGGGCGTGGGGGTCGGCGTCGGTGTCGGCGTGGGGCTCGGTGTCGGCGTCGGGCTCGGCGTCGGCGTGGGGGTCGGCGTGGGGGTGGGGCAACGGTGCATCCGGGCCACGGCCCCGCCGGGGCCGGCGGAGGCGGTCAGACACCACCCCGCCCCGCGCGTCGTGGCCACGGCCCCATCGTCGGCTGTGGCTATGGTCCCGGAGGACAGGGCCACGAAGGCCGCGGCCAGGGCTCCCGCCCGTCGGGCGCGCTTCCGTGTTTTCACGCGGAGATGGTGGACGAGCGGGGCCGCCCACCCGCCGCATCACCCCGATAATTAGCCCGATAGGGGGAGTTGGGGGCCGGATCTCCCGGGTCGGTGTTTAGACGTCGACCAGCCGGATGTCGGAGCGGAACTCAGGTGCGTCCCGTTGGCACGCTGTGGCCAGAGGCTCGCGCGAGGGTGGGTAACTCGCCGACGAACGTCGTGGTTTGTCCAAGTCTTGCTCAAGGGTGGGCCAAACGCGGGAGCAATCCGGAGAGCCCGAAGCCGGGCGCGCCTAACTTGTGCCGGTATGAGCGGTGATGCTGGTGGTCCCCGCGGGGTCGACGCATGGCTGCGCCGGCGCCAGGTGATGCGGGCCGGGGTCGGTGGCGCGGTCGCCCTGGGAACCGGGTCGAGGCGCGGAGCCTCGGCGGCGTCGAGCGGCGGCAACGGTGTCGTCGCGGCCGCCGACCCCCGCGGGGTGGCCGCCGCCCCTGGCGGCACGGGCCCGGACCCTGGCGGCACGGGCGCGGACCTCTGCGGGATCGCCGTCGACCCCCGCGGGACGGTCGTCGACGTCTGTGGGGTGGGCGCTCGGCCGGGGACTCCGGAGGCGGCGCTGCGGGCGCTGGCGGCGGGGAACCGGCGCTGGCGGACGTTCCGTGAGCGCCATCCCGACCAGGGCCGCGCCGTGCGGGAGTCGCTGGCCGGCGGGCAGCATCCCTTCGCCGTGGTGCTGGGGTGCGTCGACTCCCGCGTCCCTCCGGAGCTGGTGTTCGACCAGGGGCTGGGTGATCTGCTGACCGTGCGGTCGGCGGGCGAGGTCCTGGACGAGGCGGTCCTCGGGAGCATCGCGTACGGGGTTCTGGAGCTGGGGGTCCCGCTGGTCGTGGTGCTGGGGCACCAGTCCTGCGGGGCCGTCTCCGCGGCCGTCCGCGCCGACGAGGGCGGCTCGGAGCTGCCGGCCCATGTGCGGTATCTGACGGATCAGATCCGCCCGGTGATCGACCACACCCTCCAGGGCGATGCCCGGGTGGACGCGGCGATCACGGCGAACGTGCGGCGGGTGCGGTCGCGTCTGGCCTCGGAGTCGGATCTCGCCGCGAAGATCACGGCAGGGGTGCTGGACGTCGTGGGGGCCCGCTACGAGCTCACCAGTCAGCGGGTTCACCGGGTCCGCTGAGAAAAGCCACGACGGGCCTGCCCGTCCCACGAAGGGGACGGGCAGGCCCGTCTCCGGCCCTCTCCGGCGGCTCCTCGCGTGTGCGCGCCGGACGGGTCGGTCTCAGGCCGCCGCGGGCTCCGGCGCGGCTGCGGAGTCGGCGGGGCGGGGGATGCGGTGCAGGCCCTTGCGGTCGTAGAGGCGGGTGATGCCGAAGCCGAAGAGCAGGGCGGCGACCAGGGCGACGCCCATGGCGGTCCAGGCGCGGGCGAGGCCGGCGTCGGCCTGCGCGTCGAAGTAGAGGATGGAGCGCGCGCCGTCGGTGATCTGTCGCAGCGGCTCGAACTCCGCGAGGGTGCGGAAGAAGTCGGGCATCGCGTGGATCGGCACGGTCGCTCCGGAGGAGGGGACGGCCATGGCGACGAAGACGACGGTCGAGAGCAGGAGGCCGGGGGTGCCGAAGGCGGCGAGCAGCGCCAGGACGCCCACGCCGACGACCGCGATGGTGGCGACGGAGTAGAGCCACAGCAGCCCGCGGTGGGGGGCGTCCATGTCGAGGAGGCCGACCGTGGCGGCCTCGACCAGCGAGCCCATGAGCACGGAGAGCCCGAGCATGACGACGGTGTTGATGGCCAGCGTGCGCGCGCGACTGGTGTGCTGGACGGGCTTGCGCAGCCGGATGGGGCCGTAGTCGCTGTGCAGGTAGCCCAGCGCGGTGTCGACCTGGGAGTGGATCACGTTGGCGCCGAGCATGCCGCAGACGACCAGGACCAGCGCGTAGTAGAAGGCGCTCAGGCCCATGGCGCTGTGCGAGCCGAGCGGGTGGCCGACGGCCACCTTCACCGAGACGG
The DNA here is from genome assembly GCF_007595705.1 of Streptomyces sp. SAJ15. Classification (GTDB taxonomy): domain Bacteria; phylum Actinomycetota; class Actinomycetes; order Streptomycetales; family Streptomycetaceae; genus Streptomyces. Next base: position 187,568 of record NZ_NISY01000013.1, read on the forward strand.
GGTCGGCGAGCATCAGCTGGGCGGCCGGGGTGAGTCGGGCGCCCTGCTGGTCGGCCCGGCTGAGGAGGTCCTTGCCGATCTGGGCGGAGGCCGCGTGGGCGGCCTGCTGGGTCGCCTGGCTTGCCAGGGAGGAGCCGATGCTGCCGGCGGCCTGGTTGGTCAGCACGGTCAGGGTCGGCCGGGCGACCTGCTGCTTCTGCTGCGGGCCGGCGAGCCCCGTCACCGTGGCGGTGAAGTCCTTCGGCACGACGAGGGCGCCGTAGATCTTGCCCTGCCCCAGCCGCTTGTCGGCCTCCTGTCGGCTGAGCACCTGCCAGTCGATGCTGTCGCCGTCCGCGGCGGACTTCTCGATCCCGGAGACGACCTGGTCGCCGAGGTTGAGGTGCTTGCCCTTGACATCGGCGCCGCTGTCGCTGTTGACCAGCGCGATGGGCAGATCGCGCAGGTTGCCCTTCGGGTCGACGTTGCCGCCGACGTAGAGCAGGGCGAACACGGTGGAGACCACCGCGACGATCAGGCCAGCGCCGATCCACAGCCGTGGGCTGCGGAGCACGGAGGAAGGCTGAGGGGAAGGCATGGTGGCAGATTGCTCCAGTGCGATGACATTCCGTAACTAGATACTTAAGGTATCTAGCTGCTAGATAGTGACAGTATCGAGGTGGGGTGTCCAATCGCCTGCCGGCGGGTGCCCGGCCGCACCATCAGTCGAGGAAGTCATATGAAGATCTCGGAGCTCAGCCGCGTGACCGGCGTGCCGGTCGCCAGCATCAAGTACTTCCGGCGGCAGGGCCTGCTGCCCGCCGGTCGGGCGACCGCCGCGACGCTGGCCGAGTACGGGGAGGAGCACGTCCAGCGGCTGCGGCTCATCAAGGCGCTGACCACCCTCGGCGGGCTGTCCATCGCCGCCACCCGCGACGTGCTGACCGCCGTCGAGCAGTCCGACAGCACCGAGGGGGCCCTCGGGGCGATCAGCTATGCCCTGCCGGTGCCCGTCGCGGAGTCGCCGGCAGGGGAGGCCGACGGGGAGGCGGAGGCCGAGGCGGCCGCCGAGGCGGACGTGGCGGACCTGATCGAGGCCATGGGCTGGCAGGTGCCCAGCACCTCCCCGCACGTCCGCGGGCTGACGACGGCGCTGAAGGAGCTCAGGCGACTCAAGGCGGACTACCAGCTGGACCGGCTCCTGGCCTACGCGGAGCTGGCGGGCTCCACCGCCCGCCTGGACCTCCAGCGCGCCGCCGCCATCGACGATCCGGCGGCCCAGGCCGAGCGGGCGGTCATCGTCTTCGCCCTCTCCGCCCCCATGCTCGAGCTGCTGCGGCGGCTCGCTCAGGAGGACCAGGTCCGCCGCCTCGCCGCGGGCGGCGACCTCGAGACCGAATGACCCCGAGGTCTCCTTCTCGCGCGGCGACGACCGGAGGCGGCTCCGTCATGGGCCGGGCGGCGGACGGATGGCGCGGGATCCGGGACCGGCCCAGGGGTGGCCCGGGGGGCGGTCGCTCAGCCGGCCCGCCACAGGGCGGGGGCCGACGGAGGCTCCCAGCCGCGCTGGGCGGTGTGCGCCTGGAGGCACACATAGCCCGAGGAGCCGTGGGTGACCCGGTCCCCGGCCGCGTAGGCGGTGCCGACGGCCCATGTCCCGCCGGGCGGCGGGGTGGTCGCGGTGGCGGTCGGCGTGGGCGTCGGACCCGGACCCTGGGACACGTTCAGCACGAAGTCGAAGGCGGCCTCCTTGGCCCCGCCGGTGTCCCGCACGGACATGAGCAGCCGGGGGTCGAAGATCGGGTCGGTGTTGTTGCGGGGCTCTCCCGGGAAGTACAGCTGGGTCGTCAGCACCGGCCTGCCCGGTGCCTGAAGCTTGACGTGGAGGTGCCGGGTGCGGCCCGGGTAGAGGCCCGGCACGATCGTGGTGAGCGTGAACGCGCCGCGGGAGTCGGTGAACTGGTGGCCGCGGAGGCGGAACCCGGCGTTGTCGTAGGCGCCGTTGGTGTCGGCCTGCCAGAAGTCCAGCAGGACCCCGGAGACCGGGTGGCAGGCGAGCCCGAAGACATAGCCGCTGACGGTCAGTCGGACGCCGGGCAGGCCGGGCTCCAGCAGACTGCTCCGCCGGGGCGAGTTGGGCTTGAAGTACGGGCCCTCGGTCTGCGGCGGGGTCGGGTCGTCCCCGTCGTCGCACGGCGGGGTGAGCGCGGGGGGCTCGCCGCTCCCGGTGAGGGTGCGGGCGAGCGCCGGCACGCCCATGAGGGTCACGGGCACCGCCATGCCGACGGCTGCCGCGGCGCGCAGCACCGTCTTGCGGCTGACGTGGGCGGGTTTGGCCTCGCTGTCCATGCCTGCTCCTCGTGGGGGAGGTGAGGGGGGTCGGCAATGAACCTAGGCGGGCGTGTCCGCGGCTTCGATGGACGGGGCGCGGTGACCGTGGTGTTTTCGGAAGTCGCCCGGACTGGTCCCGGTCTCCCGGCGGAAGAAGCGGCAGAAGTAGGCGGGGTCGGCGAAGCCGGTCCGGGTGGCGACCTGACGCACCGACAACTCCGTGCTGATGAGGAGGCGTTGCGCCTCGCAGGCGCGGGCCTCCCGGAGCAGGCGGGCGGGGGTCCGTCCGGTGGCCGCCCGGACCGCCTCGGTGAGATATCCGGGAGTGACCCCCAGTCGCTCGGCGCACTCCCGCACGGACCACACCGCCGTCTCGGTGCGGGCGACCAGTCGGGCGAACTCCTCGGCGACGGCCCCCGGGCGGGTGGGCGGCGGCGCCGCGCCGGAGCCGCACAGCCGTGCCGTACGGACGACCAGGATGTGCAGCAGGGAGCGCAGCACGGTCTCGAAGCCCGCCGACCCCTGCCGGTACTCCTCGGTCAGTTCGGTCATCAGCCGCGCGGTCCGGGCGTGCGCGGACGCGTCGAGGCCGAGCCAGGGGCGCTCCCCGAGGCGGCGCAGCAGCGCCCGGTCGCCCGGGTGGTCCAGCAGGAAGTCCTCGGTGAACAGGACGACGGTGCCGTCCAGCTCACGGACGTCGGCCCAGTGGTGCACCTGCCCGGGCGGGATCACGCACAGGTGCGGCGGGCGCAGCTCCCAGCGGACCAGGTCCAGCACGTGCGTCCCCGTGCCGGCCGTGACATGGACGATCTCGTAGAAGGTGTGCCGGTGCGGGAAGGGCGCCCGGGACAGCGGGCCGATCGCGTCGAAGCTCCCCGCGGCGAACGGCACCGCGTCGGGCAGGGACACCTCCAGGCGGTGCAGGGGTGGTTCGCCGTCCCTGGGAGTGGCGCAGGGCGTCCCCGGTGTCACGGTGGTGTCGCGCATCGACCCTCCGGTGGCAGGTGCAGACCAATCGGGCGGCTCCACGATGGCACGGGCTCCGCCGCCGGGTCACCGGGGCAGGGACGTCCCGCCCAGCCGCCGGGTCTACGGTCCGGTCGCCGTGCGGCAGATGGATGCCTCGCCGTCAGCCCCTGACCCGCGCCGGGCAGGCTCCCGACCGGGAGCCACCCCCGCGACGCGCCCTGTCAAGCACCGTGGCGGACCCCGGCGGGCGCCCACTAGGCTTCCGGCGGCCAGGTACCGTCGACCGCGCGGCAGGAGACAAGGGGCGCCCATGACCTCGGAATCCAAGCGATCCATCCCGCCCACGGTCCGCGAGGTGTACGGGCCCGCCGACCTCAGCACGGTCCCCGCCTTCGCGGGCGGCTTCATCAACTTCGGCCACTGGGAGGGCATCGACCTCACCCGCCCGCTGACGGTGGCGGACCGCGTCCGGAGCCAACAGCAGCTGTACCGGCGCGTGCTGGAGGCGCTCACCCGTACGGAAGAGAGCGCGGGCCCCGCGCGGGCGCGGGGCAGCGTGCTGGAAGTGGGCTGCGGGCGGGGACTCGGCTGCGCCCTGGCCGTCGAGGAGTTCGCCTTCGACGAGGTCACCGGCATGGACATCCATCCGCAGCAGGTACGGCGGGCCACGGAGGAGAACCGCGGGCTGCTCGACGGCAGCCCGCGGCGGCTCCGCTTCCGCGAGGGCGCGGCCGAACACATGCCCTTCGAGGACGGACGGTTCGACGGTGTCTACAGCGTCGAGGCCGCCCAGCACTTCCGGGATCTCGCGGCCTTCGCGCGCGAGACCGGCCGGGTGCTGCGCCCGGGCGGCCGTCTGGCCCTCGCCGGATTCTTTCCGCCGGATGACCGCCCCGACGCCGAGGAGCGTCTGGCGGGGATACTGGACAGCTTCGCCAGCGGCCTGGACGTCGCGCATCCGCTCGACGCGCTGACCGACGCGTTGCGCGCGGCCGGACTCCGCGCCGTGCGGGTGGAGTCGATCGGGGCACAGGTATGGCCCGGCTGGGACCGCTGGCTGGACACGGCGGGCTACGCCGGGACCTGGTCGCGGAACTTCCTCACCGCCTACCGGGAGGGGCTGCTCGACTACTACCGGATCACCGCCGAGGCGCCGGCGGCACCGCCCGGGGACGCCTGAGACGGCGTCCCCCGGTGACCCGGCGGCCCGGCGGGGGACGCGCTTCGGCGGGCGTACGTACCGGCTACTCGGCCTGACGGAGCGCCAGAGCCGCACGCTTCACGGCCGCGGCGACGGACTCCGTGGCGCGCGGGTTGAAGACGGACGGGATGATGTAGTTCGCGTTGAGCTCCTCGTCGTGCACGACGTCGGCGAGCGCCCGCGCGGCGGCGAGCATCATCTCGGTGTTCACGGTGCGCGACTGGGCGTCCAGCAGGCCGCGGAAGACGCCCGGGAAGACCAGCACGTTGTTGATCTGGTTGGGGAAGTCGGAGCGGCCGGTGGCCACCACCGCGGCGGTCTGCCGGGCGAGGGCCGGCTCCACCTCGGGGTCGGGGTTGGCCAGTGCGAAGACGATCGCGTTCTCGGCCATCGCGGCGACGTCCTCGCCGCCCAGCACGTTGGGGGCGGAGACGCCGATGAACACGTCGGCCTCCCGCACCGCCTGCTTCAGGGTGCCGGTGACACCCTCGGGGTTGGTGTTGTCCGCGATCCAACGCAGCGATGCCATGTCAGAATGCGTGTCGGCGTCGACCAGGTCGGCGCGGCCGGCGTGGACCACGCCCTCGATGTCGGCGACCACGGCGTGCTTGACGCCGGCGGCGATCAGCAGCTTGAGGATCGCGGTGCCCGCGGCGCCGGCGCCGGACATGACCACCCGCACGTCCTCGATGGCCTTGCCGACCACCCGCAGCGCGTTGGTGAGCGCGGCGAGCACCACGATGGCGGTGCCGTGCTGGTCGTCGTGGAAGACCGGGATGTCCAGGGCCTCGCGCAGTCGGGCCTCGATCTCGAAGCAGCGCGGGGCGGAGATGTCCTCCAGGTTGATGCCGGCGAAGCCGGGGGCGATCGCCTTGACGATGGCGACGATTTCATCGGAGTCCTGGGTGTCCAGGCAGATCGGCCAGGCGTCGATGCCGGCGAAGCGCTTGAAGAGGGCGGCCTTGCCCTCCATGACGGGCAGGGCGGCCTTGGGGCCGATGTTGCCCAGGCCCAGCACGGCGGAGCCGTCGGTGACGACGGCGACGCTGTTGCGCTTGATGGTCAGGCGGCGGGCGTCCTCGGGGTTCTCCGCGATGGCCTGGCAGACCCGGGCGACACCGGGGGTGTAGACCATGGAGAGGTCGTCACGGTTGCGGATCGGGTGCTTGGAGGACATCTCGATCTTGCCGCCGAGGTGCATCAGGAAGGTGCGGTCGGAGACCTTGCCCAGCGAGACGCCCTCGATGCCGCGCAGCTTCTCGACGATCTCGTCGGCGTGCGCGGTGGAGGTCGCGGCGATGGTGACGTCGATCCGGAGCTTCTCGTGACCGGAGGCGGTCACGTCGAGGCCGATGACCGACCCGCCGGAGGACTCCACGGCCGTGGTCAGCTGGCTCACGGCGCTGCCACCGGCCGGCACCTCCAGTCGGACCGTCATCGAGTACGAGACGCTGGGCGCCGTTGCCATGGTGGTGTCGCTTCCTTCTCGTGTCACTGCTGTTGCTTCTGCGCGTACGGGTGTCACCGGGGCGGTCAGGCGTCGGCGGCCGCGGCGGCCCGGATGTGGGGGCGGGCGAGGTTGTCCGGGTGCAGGATCTCCCCGAGCTGCTCCGGGGTCAGCAGGCCCTTGGTCAGGACGAGGTCGTGCACCGCGGCGCCCGTGGTGAGCGCCTCCTGCGCGACGGCGGTGGCCTGCTCGTAGCCGATGTACGGGTTGAGGGCCGTGGCCAGGCCGATGGACTGGGCGACGAGGCGCGCCAGGTGCTCGCGGTTGGCGGTGATGCCGGTGACGCACCGCTCCGCCAGGGTCAGGCAGCCGGCCCGGAGGTGGAGGATGCTCTTGAGGAGGCTGTGGGCGATCACCGGCTCGAAGGCGTTGAGCTGCAACTGGCCGCCCTCGGCGGCGAAGGTGACCGTGACGTCGTTGCCGATGACCTCGAAGGCGATCTGGTTGACGACCTCCGGGATCACCGGGTTCACCTTGCCGGGCATGATGCTCGAACCGGCCTGGACGGGCGGCAGGTTGATCTCGGCGAGGCCGGCGCGCGGGCCGCAGGAGAGCAGGCGCAGGTCGTTGCAGGTCTTGGAGAGCTTCACGGCGACCCGCTTGAGCACGCCCGAGAGCTGCACGAACGCGCCCATGTCCTGCGTGGCCTCGACCAGGTCGCCGGCGACGGTGAACGGGATGCCGGTGATCGAGCCGAGGTGGCGGCAGGCGAGTTCCGGGTACGCGGGGTGGGCGTTGAGCCCGGTGCCGATGGCGGTGCCGCCGAGGTTGATCTCACTCAGCAGCGCGCACGCCTCGGTCAGCCGCGCCCGGTCCTCGTCCAGCATGACGGCGTAGGCGGCGAACTCCTGGCCCAGCGTCATGGGCACCGCGTCCTGCAACTGGGTGCGGCCCATCTTCAGGACGTCGGCGAACTCCTCCGCCTTGGCCGCGAACGCCTCACGCAGCACGTCCATGGCCTCCAGCAGGCGGGCGGCGGCGAGCCGCAGCGCCAGGCGGACGGCGGTCGGGTAGACGTCGTTGGTGCTCTGCCCGGCGTTGACGTCCTCCAGCGGGTGCAGGTGCCGGTACTCGCCCTTGGAGTGGCCGAGGAGCTCCAACGCGCGGTTCGCGATGACCTCGTTGGCGTTCATGTTGCTGGAGGTGCCGGCGCCGCCCTGGATGACGTCGACGACGAAGTGGTCGTGCCACCGCCCGTCGCGGATCTCCTCGCAGGCCCGCACGATCGCGTCCACCTTGCGGCCGTCGAGCAGGCCCAGGTCGCGGTTGGCGAGGGCGGCGGCCTGCTTCACGGAGGCGAGGGCGGTGACGAGGTCGGGGTAGGCGGAGATGGGCGTCCCGGTGATGGGGAAGTTCTCCACGGCGCGCAGGGTGTGGACGCCGTAGTACGCGGCGGCGGGGACGTCGCGGTCGCCGAGGAGGTCGTGTTCGGTGCGGGAGGGGCCGGGGACGGGAGCCGACATGGGGTATCCGATCGGGTGCGGTGGGGGAGCGGGGGAGGAAACGTTTCAGCCGGCGGCCGGCGCGCCGTCGGTCACGGCGGGGCCGTCGACGCCCACGGTCGGGGAGCCGTCGGCGAAGGCCGGGGCGCTGTCGGCGACGGCCGGGGTGCCGTCGGCGGCGGTCGAGGCGCCGACGGTGTGGCGCAGCGCGCGCGTCCGCCCGTCCGTGTCGTCCGCGTCTGGGGTGGCGAGCACGGCGGCGAGGACCGCGATCCGGGACTGGCCGGCGCGGAGGGTGCCGGTGAGCACGGCTCCGGCGGCGGCGAGGTCGACGGCGCCGCCCTGGGTGTAGATCTCGGCGACCGGTCCGGAGGGGACGCGGGTGGTGAGGGCGACGAGCACGCCCTTGGAGACCGCGGCGGCGACGGCGGCGGCCATCTCGGGGGTCGCGTTGCCCGCGCCGGTGGCGACCAGGACGATGCCCCGGGCCCCGGCCGCGACGGCGGCGTCGAACAGCACCGGGTCCGCGTCGCAGTGGTGGGTCACGATGTCCACCCGGGGGAGGGGCTCGCCGTCGGCCGGCAGGGGCAGCGGCGTCGGCCGTTCCGGCCGCCGGTGGACGAGGAGGCGACCGCCCTTGACGTCGGCGACCGGGCTGCCGGACGGGTCGGCGAACGCGTCGGCCGCCAGGGTCCGGACCTTCACGGTGCCCCGCGCCGCGTGCACCTGCCCGTCGAAGACCACCAGCACGCCCATGTCGCGCATCGAGGCGGTGCTCGCGGCCAGCAGCGCGTCGTGCAGGTTGCGCGGGCCGTCGCCGTTCGGCGCCTCGAGCGGGAGCTGGGCGCCGGTGAACACGACCGGGCGGGGGTCGTGGTGGTGGAGGTCGAGCAGGAAGGCCGACTCCTCCAGGGTGTCCGTGCCGTGCGTGACCACGATCCCGTCGACGTCGGGGTCGGCCAGCACCTCGTGCACCGTCCGCAGCAGGGCCAGCTGGTCGCGGGTGGTCAGCCGGGCGCTGTTCACGCTCATCAGGTCGACGACCCGTACCAGGACGCCCTCCGGCACCGCGGCGGTGGCGAGCACGTCGCCGCCCCGCGCGTCGGCGGCGAACCCCGACCCCTGCCAGCGGCTGGCTATCGTTCCACCCGTGCTGATGACGACGACCTGTCCCACGTCGGCCCGTCCCTCCTCGATCGAGATCATGACGGCCGTCCACGGGGGCGTGGCGGCCGGGCAGAGGGAGGATAGGACGAATCGCGCGCAATTGGATCGCTGATTTGAGCGCGCGATCCAGAGAAGTGTGGCGGATAATTGCGCGGTGGATTCCATCGACAAGAATATCTTGCGTGAGCTCCAGAGTGATGGCCGCCTGACCATCCAGGAGCTCGCCCAGCGCGTCGGTCTGACCCCCTCCCCCTGCATGCGCCGCGTCCGCCAGCTGGAGCAGGACGGCGTGATCCAGGGCTACCGGGCGATCATCAACCCCGAGGCCGTCGGCCGGAGCTTCGAGGTCCTCGTCTCCATCGAGGTCAAGCGCGACCGCGAGGCGGTGGAGGCGTTCGAAGCGGCCCTCCAGGACATCCCCGACGTCATCGAGGCATACCGCCTCTTCGGCAGCCCCGGCTGCCTGCTCCGCATCGCGGTCGCCGACATCACCGCCTACGAGCAACTGTGGATCGAGCGACTCACCACACTGGCGGGCATCACCGAGGTGAACTCGCAGATCATCATGAAGCGCGTCAAGGAGCCGAAGGGCCTCCCGGTCGGGCCGTGAACCAGGAGGCCGCCCGTGGCCGCGACCGGGACGGTCGCCGGCCGGCTACCCGTCGAGCTCGGTGAAGAGCGTCAGCTGAAGCGCGCCCGGTGCCTCGAGACGGGAGTTCAACGAGTTCCACGGGGTGACCGTCGGCTCGGCGATCACCTCGGCCCCCGCGGCGGCCAGCTTCTCCGTGGTGGCGGCGGAGTCGTCCACCTGGAAGGCGACCCGTATGTGGCCGGCCGCTCGCCGCCCGACCTCGACCTCGTCGATGAAGGCGGCATGGTGGGGGTCGGTCAGCTCCAGGGTGGCCCGGCCGGCATCGAGGATGGTGACCCGCCCGCCGGGGGAGGCGAACGCGCCGCGTTCGGTCAGCCCGAGGACGTCGCGGTAGAAGTGCAGCGCCTCGTCGTAGTCGGCCGCCGTGACCACCAGGCGGAGTTCGCGGACGGCGGGTTCGTCGGACATGTCAGCTCCTTGGAAGATCTCGCGTGCCGACACCTCAACCCCGTGATCGTCCGGACGATTCCCCTCCGGACGGCCCCTGGCCACCCGTCAGTCCACCCGCGTGTCCCAGGCGTTGCCCAGCCAGCTGTCGTGGCTGGTGAGCAGGGCGACCAGGGAGGCGGTGACCCGCGGATCCCACCAGTCGGCCAGGGCCTCCAGCCCGAAGTCGCCGAATCCGTTCGCCCAGTCCAGCACCGTCTCCCCCTCGATCCGCCACTTCGTGCGGCGCGGGGTGCGCGCGACATCGCCGCCGCCGAGGATGCTGGCGATCACGATGGCCAGCTGGATGGGCGAGATCAGCCACCACAGGGCCCACCACACCGGGTGGCCCTTCCGACCGACGGCCGGCTGCCTCCCGGTCTGCCGCACGGTCCAGCGGGTGCGTACCGCCCCGCCCCGCGCGGCCGGATCGCGCTGGATGACCGCCAGCGACTCGCCCGCCGCGCCCAGCACCTCGAACACCGCCGACTGCCCCTTGGCCGCCGACCTGGTGACGACCTGGGCGTACACCTGGTGGCGGTACGGGTCGGCCCACAGCACCAGATGACGCGCGCCCTGCTTGCGTGCCGCCTGGTACTCCTTCAGGCCCCCGCCGGCCGGGAGGTGCCGCTCAGGGAAGGCGACGGTGCGGTGGGCGGCTCGCTGCTCCTCGGCGAGGCCCTCGGCGATCCGTATCTCGCGAAAGACCCGGCCGTCCTCCGGCTTGCTCCACTTCGACCTCCCACCGGTGGACACGCTCGGATCGTGCAGCCACAGAATCCTCCCCAACGCCCATCTCTCCCATCGTGATCTCGTACGCGGGGGCGGACTCTACCCGTCGTGCGTGTCCCGGCCGGCGCCGCCCTTACCCGTGCGTACGCCCGGGCCGCTGCGGGCCGGGGCGTGACGCGGGGGCGGTGCCCGGCTCGGTGCCGCAGAACTCGGCCTCCACCAGGTTGGCCGGCATGGCCCAGTCGCCGTTGAGGTTGTAGGCCAGGGTGTGGCGCCCGTCGACGGTCGACACGACCGCCGACAGTGAGCCGAGCCAGCCGCCGTCGTGGCCCCAGACCGTGGTACCGCAGCTCGTCTGGTACTTCGCGAGGCCCAAGCCGTAGCCGGCGGTGGGGACCTCGGGGTGGGGAACCGTCGTCGTCATGGCCTTGAGCTGCTTGGCGGGGAGCAGCTCGCCCCGGAGCAGGGCGCTGAGGAACCGGCTCAGGTCCCCGGTGGTCGAGATGATGTCGCCGTCCCCCCAGCTCTGGGAGCCGTTCTGCGCCGTGACGTCGTAGATCTTCGTCGCCTCGGGGTCGGGGGAGAGCGTCGAGTAGGCCCGGCTGCTGGGGCGGGGCATGAACGAGGTGTCACCGGGCAGGCTGGTGCCGCGCAGGCCCAGGGGCTCGATGACGCGCCCGCGGATCTCGTCCTCGTACGAGTCGCCGCCGGCCGCTTCCAGGATCAGCCCGGCCAGGACGTAGTTGGTGTTCGAGTACTGGTACCGGGTGCCCGGCGCGAAGTCCGGCTGGTGCGCCATGGCGACGTCCACGGCCTCCTGCGGGGTCCTGGTGTCGTAGCGGTGCTTCAGGAAGCCCGGGGCGTAGACGTACTTCTTCAGATAGTCGTCGTCGTTGGTGTAGTCGTAGACACCGCTGGTGTGGTTGAGCAACTGCCGTACGGTGATCTTCCGCCCGTCGTGGCCGTGCCCCCGGACGACTCCCGGCAGCCAGCGCTCCACCGTGTCGTCCAGCCGGAGCCGGCCCTCGGCCTCCATCTGGAGCAGCACGGTCGCCACGAAGGTCTTGGTGATGCTGGCGACTCGGAAGCGGTCCTCGGTGCCGCGCGGCTTGCCGGTCCTCAGATCACCCACCCCCGCGGTCCCCCTCCAGACGCCCTCCCGGTCCCTCGTCCGGGCGGTGACACCGGGGATCCCGCCGTCCACCACGGCCTCCATCGCCCGCTGGACCGCCCCGTGCCCCGGGCTCCCGTCCGCGCTCCGCTCCGAACCGGCCCACGCGGGCGCCGCGGACACCGTGGCGGCCATGGCCGTCACGGCCACGCCCACCACGCCCGCCCGTACCGCTCGCCGAACCGTCCTCACACGCCTCTGCCTCATCGCGTCCCCCCTGCTCCGGTGGAATGACCGCCGCCCTCGGCACAGGCCGTGAGAGCCGGCGTCGTGTCACGCGCCCGACACCGCCATCGCCGAAGGCCGGCACAGAGGAAGACTCCTCACCGAGAGCGCGAGTTGACTCAGCGGTGCCTCAGCGGCCTCGGCGACCAGACCTTCACCGCCTGAACGCCCGACACGGTGTCCGCCTACGAGAGCAGGGCCCTGGCCCGTGCCTCCCGGTAGCGGGTCCATCGTGCGAGCCCGGTCGTGCACGCCGTGGGGCACCGGCGGCACACGGGGCAGTTCGTGGCGTGCACGATGAACGGAATCCAGGCCGCGCGCACCGGGTCCTCCCGGCCGCCGGTCGCCTCCACCAGCGCCGCGTGGAGGCGCAGCGCGTCGGTGAGGCCGCGGGTGGGGCCCGGCGGCACCCGCCAGTGCACGGCGGCGCCCTCGGTACGTCGGGCCGGCGGCACGGGCACGAAGGCGCCGAGCCGGAGGACCGGGTGCGGCAGGGTCCACCCTTCGGCGGCACCCGGGGCCACCAGCCAGTACCGGCACGCCTCGGCCGGGTCCTCGATCACCGCCCCGCTCTCGTCACCGAGCCGCTTGAGCACGTCGTCGGCGCTGCCGAGGCTCACCCGTACGGCGTCCCAGGTCAGGCCCGCGGGCTGCTTCACGGGCGCCGCGCCGGCCGGCGGGGTGATGGCGTTGATCGCCGTGGTGTGGCGGCGGTTCACCGGCTCCGCCCTTCGAGCGCGCGGCGGTCGGCGGCGATCTGGGCGAGGGGGTCGTACGGGGGCGGGTAGTGCGGCGCGCAGGCCGGGCAGGCGTGGATGATGTGGCCGGAGCCGGTGGCGCCGTGGACGTCGGCGACGACGACGGGTTCGGCCGTCATGCGGTCGCAGCGGTGGCAGTGCTTGACGGTGTGGCCGGCGGCCAGCAGCGCGGCGTGGAGCCCGGCGGGCTCGGTGAGGCAGCGGCCCGGTGCCGGCGGTACGCGCCAGTGCAGGCCCGGCCCCTCCGTACGGTCGGCCGGGGGCACGGCGACGTACGCGCCCTTGCCGAGGACGCGGTGCAGCGTCCAGTCCGTGGCCGCGCCGGGTGCCACGAGCCAGTACCACAGGGCGCATTTGCCGTCGGCGATGACGGCCCCGGAGTCTTCGCCGAGGAACGTCAGGGCGGCCTTGCCGATCAGTGCGGGGACTTTGACGGCGTCCCAGGAACGGCCTGCGGGTTGTGCCTTGATGTCTCCGCTATGGGGTGGCATCCACGGGAGGGGGCGGGTCGTCATGGTCGGCTCCAGTGACGGTTGGTCTGTTGACCGTCACATGGTGTCGACGCGGCGGGCTCATAGTGTTCCCGATTCGGGAACACTATGAGCCCGTTGGGGTCCTACATGCCGACCCAGGCGGCCATGGAGGCCAGGGAGTCGGAGGCCCGGCGCTGCCGCCGGACCAGGGTGCCGATCGTCTCCCGCATGAGCGGGTGGTACCTGGCCTGCTGAGGGGCCACCTGACGGGCCCGGCGCAGTGATCGCTCCGCAGCCGCGCCGCGGCCCATCTCCGCGTAGGCGCGACCCATCTCGATGTAGTAGCGCCCCATCCGGATCTTCGGGTGACCCGGCGGGAAGTGCAGCGCCTTGGCCTCCTTCACCGCCTCGCCCAGCTTGCCCAGCTCCACGCGGGTGGCGACGTCGAAGTGGATCACGTTGGTCTTGCCGAAGGACGTCCAGTACACGGTGGGGACGTCGCGCCCGATCTCCTCGGCGGCCTTCCGCGCGAGTTCCATGGAGCCCTTGACGCCGTCGCCGTTCTTGGCCTGGGCCGCGGCGATGGCGGAGGCCAGGTGGAGGCTGCCGGCGACGGCGAGCGCCGGCACGGATCGCGGCTCGTCGCACTGCTCGACCAGGCGGTGGCCGCGTTCGATGACCTTCAGCGACATGCGGTTGTCGCCCCTACGCAGCAGCATGCTGCTGCGCTTGCTCAACCGGATGGCCAGCAGCAGCGGATCCTGGGCCTGTTCGGCCATCCAGCCCATGCGTTCCAGGGCGATCGAGGCGAGTTGGTGGTAGCCGAGGCGGTAGGCGAATTCGTACGACACCCAGTAGCACCAGCTCAGCGAGGTGCTGGCGCGCCGCTGTTGCTCACCCGGCGGCAGCAGGCTCAGCGCGGTGGTGAGCTCGCCCAGCAGGCCCGGGAGCCTGGTGCCGATGTCCTTGTACTCCGTGGCGCACGTTCCCTCGCACAGGGCGTCGACGTCGGCGACGATCCGGTCGATGGGCCGGGGCACGATGTCGGGGTCCGGACCGAGGTCGTACAGGTCCAGTGCCTCGGACAGCGGGCTGATCAGCTTGTCGAGGTGGTCCTGCTGCATCTCGGAGAGGTAGGGCTGGCCGTTGAGGACCGCCACATCGACCTGAAGGACGCGGGCGACCGCCGCGACGAGGGTGGGAGTGGCCGGTGACAGCCCGCACTCGATCTTGGCGAGGGTGCTGCGATTGATGAAGGCCCGTTGCGCCAGCGCCGTTTGTGACAACTGGCGGATTTTCCGGTAGTCCGCGATCCGTGCGCCGGTGTGCTCATCGATGCGCTGTGCCATGCTGGCTCCGTTCTGAACCCAAGACATTCAGAACGGTACCCCTGGTCGGCTCCGGGGGTGGTGCGATCGGCCCCCACTCCGGTGGGGGCCGACGTGTCTGAATCCCTGCGTCTCAGCCACGAGGACGTCGCGAGGTAGCTCCCGCGGCGGAGGTCGATCATCCGCGCGGATGACATCTCGTCGTCGTGGTCCGGCCAGGATGGAGTCATGGCGATCGAGCTCTCTGTGAACGATGCAGTACGTCCGGCCCCGCGCCGGGCACCCCGCCTACGGCCGGGCGCATGGCCGGGGCTCGCTGCCGCGGTGTGGGGGCTCCTGTTCGCGGTACCCAGTTTCGTCTGGGCGATGGGATTCACCTTCGGCGCGCGGACGACGGTGGCGCCGTCCCTGGTGGAGCTCGCCGAGGACCGGGTGGCGTGGTTCGTGGCCGTCTTGTGGGTGACCGGTCTGCTGAAGGTCTTCGGGGCCCTGATCGGGGTCGGCCTGACACGCCGGCGCGGCGGATGGGTCGGCCGTCTCATGGTGTTCTGTGGCGGTGGCGCAGCGGTGCTGCTGGTCTGGCACGGGTGTCTCTTCGTCGTCCATGGAGTGCTGGTCGAGATCGGGACCCGCTCCGTCGCGCCTGACCTGGCGGGGCTGACCCGCTGGTATCTCGGCCTGTGGGGACCGTGGTTCATCGTGGGCGGTCTGGCTTTCGCCGCCGCCACCACGCGGTATGTCCGCCGGCTGGATCCCCGGCGTGAGATGCGGATCTACGGTGCCGTGGGGGCGCTGGGCGCGTTGCTCCTGTCGTCGGCGTCGATGATCACCGGGATCGGCTGATGACCCTCGCGCGGTCCAGCCCACCGTGCTCGGAGGGTGGTCAGATGTCGGAGAAGTCCCCGTGCCGCCCGGCCCCCGCCGCGAACCGCTCGGCGCCGGTCAGGGCCTCCGCGAGGACGCCCTGACCGTGCCGGAGTTCGACCGCAAGGGCGGCCTCTTCGGGCAGCGCCTCCTGCTCCAGCAGCGCCGCGCGGTCCGAGCGGAGGCACGCCTGCGGGTAGCGGGCCAGTTCGGCGGCGAGTCGCTCGGCCTCGGCGCGGGCCCGGCCGCTCGGGACGAGGCGGTTGGCCAGGCCGATCGCGTACGCCTCGGCGGCGGGTACGGGGCGGCCCGTCAGCACCAGGTCCATGGCGCGGCTCGCGCCGATCAGGCGGGGCAGGCGGACCGTGCCCCCGTCGATGAGCGGCACTCCCCAGCGGCGGCAGAAGACGCCGAAGACGGCGTCCTCCTCGGCGACCCGTAGATCGCACCAGAGGGCCAGCTCCAGGCCGCCCGCCACCGCGTGACCGCTGACCGCCGCGATCACCGGCTTGGAGAGGCGCAGCCGGGTCGGGCCCATGGGTCCGTCGCCGTCGGCCGCGACCCGGTTGCCGCGGTCGCTCCCCATCGCCTTGAGGTCCGCCCCCGCGCAGAAGGTCCCGCCTTCCCCCCACAGGACCGCCACCCGGGCGCCCGGGTCCGCGTCGAAGGCGCGGAAGGCGTCGGCCAGCGCCGAGGCGGTGGGTCCGTCCACCGCGTTGCGGACCTCCGGGCGGGACAGGACGACCGTGGTGACCGGGCCCACCCGCTCGACACGGACCGCCGTGCCGCCGGCGGGGGTGTCCGTCGGGCCCTCCGGGTCCGATGCGGTCACCGGACGTCCTTGAGGCGGGCGCGCTCCAGGATGGGGCCGGTGTCGGCGCCGGGAGGCAGCGTGCCGAAGGCGTGTCCCCAGTCCCCGCCGAGGCGGGAGGCGCAGAAGGCGTCCGCGACCGCAGGGTGGCTGTGCCGCACCAGCAGGCTGCCCTGGAGGACGAGGGCCATCTGCTCGGCGAGCCGGCGGGCGAGCAACTGGGCACGCTGGGGGTCGGCGAGTCGGGGGAGCAGCTCGCGCAGCCGCGCGATCGCCGCGTCCAGTCGGGCGTCGGCGCCCGCGGCGGTTTCCACCTCGGCCAGGAAGGCGTCCAACACGCCCTCCTCGCGGCTCAGCGCGCGCAGCACGTCCAGGGCGGCGACATTGCCCGAGCCCTCCCAGATGGAGAGCAGCGGCGCCTCACGGTACAGCCGCGGCATGCCGGAGTCCTCGACGTAGCCGTTGCCTCCCAGGCACTCCAGAGCCTCGGCGGCGTGCGCGCTGCCCCGCTTGCACACCCAGTACTTGCTCACCGCCAGCCCCAGCCGGCGCAGCGCCGCCTCCGCCGGATCGCCGGCCTCCGCCCGGTCCAGGGCGGTGGCCAGCCGCAGCGCGAGCGTGGTGGCCGCCTCGGACTCGATCGCCAGGTCCGCCAGGACGTTCCGCATCAGCGGCTGGTCGATCAGCTCGGCGCCGAACGCCCGCCGGTGCTCGGCGTGGTGCATCGCCTGTCGCAACCCGGCGCGCATGCCGGCGGCCGACCCGATCACGCAGTCCAGCCGGGTCATGTTGACCATCTCCACGATGGTGCGCACCCCGCGGCCGGGCTCGCCGACCCGCCAGGCGAGGGCTCCCTCGTACTCGATCTCGGAGGAGGCGTTGGAGCGGTTGCCCAGCTTGTTCTTGAGCCGCTGGAGCCGGATCGGGTTGCGCGTGCCGTCGGGCAGGACGCGCGGCACCAGGAAGCAGGTCAGCCCCTCGTCGGTCTGCGCCAGGGTCAGGAAGACGTCGCTCATCGGCGCGGAGGTGAACCACTTGTGGCCGGTGAGCGCGTAGGAGCCGTCCGGTTGGGCCTCCGCCCGCGTGGTGTTGGCCCGCACGTCCGAGCCGCCCTGCTTCTCCGTCATCGACATCCCGGCGATCAGGCCGCGCTTCTCCAGCGGGGGCCGCAGCCCGAAGTCGTAGGTCCGGGCGCCGAGCAGCGGTTCGTACACGGCCGCCAGGTCCGGCTGCGCGCGCAGCGCGGGGACCGCGGCGTACGTCATCGAGATCGGACAGCCGTGGCCGGGCTCGGCCTGCGCGAAGGCGTAGAACTTGGCGGCGCGCACCAGATGCGCGCCCGCGCGGGGCTCGCTCCAGGCCGCCGCGTGCTGGCCGCTCTCGACGGCGACCGTCATCAGACGGTGGTACGCCGGGTGGTATTCGACCTCGTCCACCCGGTGGCCGTACCGGTCGTGGGTGTGCAGCACCGGGGGGTTCTCCTCGGCCATCCGCGCCCACTCCCGCACCTCGGCGGAGCCGGCGCGCCGGCCCACCTCCCCGACGTCCGGCACGCCCCACTCGGCTCCGTCCCGACGCAGCGCCTCCAGCAGGGCGGCGTCGTCGGCGGTGCTGAAGTCGATCAGCGGCGGAGCCTGGTTGAAGACCTCGTGGGTTGCGCTCACAGCGACCTCCTGGTCGGCGGGGCGGGGCGTCAGCGAAGTATTACGCTTCCATCATGCGTGATGGAGAACTGTAAGGGATAGGGTTTCCGGGTAGCCATGGAACACACCGCATCCGGCCCCGACGCCGGCACCACCACCCACGGCACCGGCTCCAGCCCCGACGCCGGGCCGCTCACGTTGCGCCCGCTGACCGCGCGCTCGGTGGTGCTCAGCACCCTGCTGGGCCACCACCCGCCGCAGCTCCCGGCCCGCGCGCTGGTCCGGATCGGAGCGCTGTTCGGCACCGCGGAGGGCACCGTCCGCACCGCCCTGACCCGCATGGTCGCCGCCGGCGACCTCGAACCGCACGACGGCGGCTACCGCCTCACCGCGCGGCTGCTGGCCCGCCAGGCGCGCCAGGACGAGAGCCGCGCCCCGCACACCCGGCGCTGGAGCGGCGGGTGGGAGATCGCCGTGGTCACCTCGGAGCGCCGCCCGGCCGCCGAGCGCGCCGCGCTGCGCCAGGCGATGGCCGAACTGCGCCTCGCCGAACTGCGCGAGGGGACGTGGCTGCGCCCCGACAACCTGCTGCGCCCGCACCCGCCCGTCGTCGCCGCGCAGTGCACGCTGCTGACCGGCGCCCCGCGGGACGACCCGGCCGCGCTGGCGGCGCGGCTGTGGGACCTGGACGGCTGGGCGCGGCACGCGCGGGCGCTGCTGTCGGCCCTGGACCGCGCGGACGGTCCCGCCGCGCGCTTCACGGTCGCCGCCGCGATCCTGCGCCATCTGCTGGCCGATCCGGTGCTGCCCGGTCGGCTGCTGCCCGCCGACTGGCCGGGCAGGGAACTGCGGCTGCGCTACGACGAGTTCGAGCGGGAGCTGCGGGCGCTGCTGCCCCGGCACACCGGGGGCTAGCGGGGCCGCACGGCAGGGAGCCCCCGGTCAGGCCGACTCGCGCACCACCAGCTCGGTCGGGAGCACCACCGCCGGCTCCACCTCCTCGCCGCCGGCCAGCCGCAGCAGTTGGCGGGCCAGCACCCGGCCGAGGTGGGCGATGGGCTGGCGGACGGTGGTCAGCGGCGGCTCGGTGTAGCGGGCGGGCTCGATGTCGTCGAAGCCGACCACGGCCACGTCGTCGGGGACCCGGCGGCCCGCCTGGCGCAGCGCGTGCAGCGCGCCCATGGCCATCAGGTCGGAGGCGGCGAAGACCGCGTCGAGATCGGGCCGGTCGGCGAGGAGTTCGCGCATCGCGCGGGCGCCCGACTCGCGGGTGAAGTCGCCCACCGCGACGTACCGCGGCAGCTCCGCGGCCTCCATCTCGGTCCGGTAGCCGGCGAGCCGGTCGATGCCCGCCACCATGTCGCGCGGCCCGGCGACGGTGGCGATGCGGGTGCGGCCCGAGTCGAGCAGATGGCGTACGGCGGCGGCCGCACCCCCCTCGTTGTCCACCCCGACATACGGCAGCGACCGGGGTCCCAGCAGGCGCTCGTTGCAGACGACGGGGATGCCCATCCGGGCCAGCCGGGCCGGCAGCGGGTCGGTGCCGTGCAGCGAGGCCATGATCACCCCGTCCACGTGCCGGGCCAGGGCGAAGCGTTCGATGCGCTCGCGGCCGGCCGCCGAGCGGGCCATCATCAACACCAGTTGCTTGTCGGCCTCTTCCAACTCCTGGCTCACCCCGCGCACGATGCCGGGGAAGAACTGGTCGTCGGAGAAGACCCGCCCCGCCTCCTCGGACAGCACGAGCGCGAAGGAGTCGGTGCGTTGGGTCACCAGGCTGCGCGCCGCCTGGTTGGGCACGTAGCCCAGCTCCCGTATCGCCCGGAGCACCGCCTCCCGACTGTCCTCGGCGACCTTGGGCGAGCCGTTGACGACGCGGGAGACCGTGGCGCGCGAGACGCCCGCGTACAGTGCCACGTTCTCCAGGGTCGGCCGGGTCCGGTGCATGCGCGAGTACCTCATTCGGGTGTCGTCGTACGGATGTCCTAGCTGGTGGGGTGTGCGCCGTCCATGCTCGCAGCACGGTCAAGAGGCCCGGGAGCCATGGGCATAGGGCGGTCTTGCGCGGGTTTCGGAAGGGGTCTGAGACTGCGCCGTGGCCGCGTGGCGACGGATCGCGCGGCGAGACCCCGCGGACCGGCGCACGCGCGCCCACCGAGCGGACCCCCATACCCTTCGAGGAGAGACCTTGAGCAACCTACGGACGATGGCCAAGCTCGTCGGCAACCGGCAGGGCGTTCTGCTGGTGTCGCTCTGGCGGAGGGTGCTCACCCCCGTCTGCCGCGCGGCGTTCCTGACCTCGGCGGTGCACAACGGAGTGCTCCGGCTGCTGGCGGACCAGCCGCGCACCGCCGAGGAGCTGGCCCTCGCGCTCGGCGCGCCCGCCGAGGCCGGCCCTCGGCTCCGGGGCTGGCTGGACGTGGGCGTCGAGCTGGGCGAGCTGGGCCGCCGCGGCGACCGCTACCGGCTCCGCGGCCGGCTGTCCAGGGCGCTCGTCCGCCAGGGTAACGAGGCCGTGGCCGCCTCCCTGGAGCAGATGGTGAGCTACCAGATCCCGGCGCTGCTCCACGCGCCCGCCATGATCAAGGACGGCCGGCGGCTCACCCTGGGCGACATGGACGGCGAGGTCACCGCGCGGGCGAGCCGGGTCCTGGAGCCGTTCATCGAGGCGGCCATCGAACGCGTCGTGGACCGCGGCCGACCGGTCCGGCTGCTCGACATCGGCTGCGGCACCGGCGTCTACTCACGCCACGCGGCGCGCCTCAACCCGCTGCTGACCGGGCTCGCCGTCGACCTGCAACAGGACGTGGCGGACCAGGCGGCCGCCAACCTGGCCCGCTGGGGGCTGGCCGACCGGGTCGACACCCGCCGCGCCGACCTGCGGGAGCTGGAGCCGGGGGAGCCGTTCGACCTCGTGATGATGCACAACAACATCTACTACTTCTCCGAGGGGGAGCGGGTCGCCGTGCTGGAACGGGCCCGCCGGCTGCTCGCGCCCGGCGGGCGGCTGCTGTTGACCACCTCGTGCCGGGACGGGAACGTGGGGCTGCGCATCCTCAACCTCTGGTTCGACCTGGCCGACTTCGGCGGCCCGCTGCCGCACCACCACGAACTCCTGGCGCAGTTGGAGGGAGCGGGCTTCACCGAGGTCCAGGCCACCCGGCTGATGCCGGGTCAGGCGTTCCGCGCCTTCGTGGGCGTGAACGGCTGATCGGCCCGGCGGCTGGTGGGTCCGGTGCCGAGTGCGTGGGTGATGGTGCCGCCCGTCGGAAGCCGTCTCGTACCGCCGCAGAGCGGCGTCAGGCCGCCGACGCGTTCTCCTCCAGGAGCGAGGCGTGGTGGCGCCGGGTGACACCGGGGTGGGCGCGGAGCCAGCCCTTGAGCTCGTTGCGACCGTACTCCGCGAACAGCGGGTTGTTCGGGTCTCGGGTGGCACCGGGCGCCGACTGCGCGTGGGCGAACGGCAGCGGCTTGACCCGGGCGTCCAGCCGCGGGTTGTAGAAGAACGGCACCGAGAAGCGCTCGCGTTCGCTGGGCGGGCTGACCACCCGGTGGTGCGTGGCCTTCAGATAGCCGTCGGTGGCCACCTCCAGCAGCTCGCCGAGGTTCACCACGAACGCCCCGGGGATCGGGGGCACGTCGTGGAAGGCGCCGTCGGCCCGCTCCACCTGGAGCCCGCCGATGTCGTCCTGGAGCAGCAGCGTCAGGAAGCCGTAGTCCTTGTGGGCGCCCACGCCCTGGTCGGCGCCGTCCGGAGCCCGCCCCGGGTAGCGCACCATCTTCAGGTGCAGATGCGGCTCGTCGCGGAAGATGTCGTCGTAGAAGTCCGGCGGCGCGCCGATCGACGCCAACAGCTCGTGCAGCAGCCGGTTGGCGACGTCGCTCAGCCGGTCGACCCAGCGCAGGGCGGTGGTGCGCAGCTCGGGGAGGGCCTCGGGCCACTGGTTGGGGCCCTCCAGCCACCAGTACGCGGGGTCGTTCGGGCCGGGGATCCGCGGCGGCCGCTCGGCCCCGATGTCGAGCTGGTCGCGCCAGTCCCGGCTGCCGCCGGTGTGCTCGTCGCCGATCCGCGTGTAGCCGCGGAAGTGCGGGGACTCCAGGTTGGATATCGCGAGCCGGTCGGCTTCGGGGAGCGCGAAGAAGGCGCGCATGACCCGCATCAGCTCGGCGGTCTCCGCGTCGGTGATGCCGTGGCCGGTCAGCTGGAAGAAGCCGACGTCGTGGGCGGCCGCATGGAGTTCGGTGTGCAGTCGCGCACGGGCCTCCGGTCCGCGGGAGGCGGCGGAGAGATCGATCACGGGCAGCTGCTGCGACATGGGTACATCCGCGAGGTTGAGGCCCGGCGCGGACCGCTGATGGGCGGGCCGCACCGCGACGGTGTCCGGGTGAGACACGGCGCGGCACCGGGTGAAGGCTGAAGGGAGGTGACCGTTCGCGGGGAACGGTAGGTGACGGGTGACGGGTCAGCCAGTGCGCAAACAGGACATGCTCGTGACGCGGACGAAGTCCACGTAGCGGCGGCGAACGAGCGGAATCATGTCTGTCACATTACTTCCGCGTGTACGGCGAGTCGGTGACGGGCGTCACATTCAGGCGATCTTTTATGTCATCAAAGTCTCACTAATACATACCGGCTACGCTCGGCTGACCTGCGACTTCATGCAGTGACCGAAAGGGGGGGCGGCCGTCGGCGGACGGGGACGTCGCCGACGGACGGGGTGCCGCCGACGAGTCGGTCGACGGGTCAGTCGGTGGGTCGGTCGACGGGTCGGTCGACGGGTCGGCCGGCGAGCACGCGGGCGCGACAGTGCGCGGGGCTGCCCCAGGCCGTCCGGAGAGCTCGGGCCTTCCGGAACCAGAGGGACAGCGGGTACTCGTCCGTGTAACCGAGCGCCCCGTGCAGTTGGAGCGCCGCCCGCGCGGCGTCGTACGCGGCCTCGCCCGCCGCGACCTTGGCGGCGGCGACCGCGGCACCGGCGTCCCGCGCCCCGCCGGCCAGCGCCACCGCCGCCCCGTACAGCAGTGGACGGGCGAACTCCAGCGCCACGTGCACGTCGGCCAGCCGGTGCTTGACCGCCTGGAAGGAGCCGATCGGGCGGCCGAACTGAGCGCGCTGCTTCGCATACGCGACGGTGCGATCCAGCAGTGTCAGCCCCACGCCCAGCGTCTGGGCCGAGGTGGCGAAGGCGGCCCAGTCCGTGGCCCGCGCGGTCGCCGCCGCCGCCGCGCGGCCCCGCGCGAGCACCGCGCCGGCCGGGACCGGTCGGGCCAGCCGGCGCGCCGGGTCGAACGAGGGCTGCACCGGGTCGTGCCCGGCTGCCAGCCGCACTGTCGGGCCCTCGGCCTCGACGGTGAACACCGCGTCGACGGCGTCCGCGTCCAGCGCGTACGGGCCGCCGGCGGGGGCGGCCAGCGTGACCGAGGCCCGGCCGGAGGCGATGCGCGGCAGCCAGAACCCGGCCGCCGCGCGGGCGGCCGACCCGGTGGTGCCGTCCGAGGCCCTGACGGTGTCGTTCGCCTTCTTGCTCGTGTCGTCCGCGTTCCGGGTGCTGCCGCCTGGGTCCCGGGGGTTGTCGCCCGTGCTCGGAGTGGTCCGGGGGCTGTCTCCTGCACTCGCGGTGGTGCCGCCTGGGCCCTCGGGGTCGTCACCCGTGCTCGCGGTGGTGCCGCGCGGGTACCGGGTGGTGCCGCCGGAGTCCCCGGCGGAGCCGTCCGCCTCTTCGGCGAGGGCTGTCAGGAGGGCCGAAGCCGCCACCGTCTCGACCAGTGGCCCCGGCACCGCGTGTCGCCCCGCCTCGATCAGCGCCACCGCCAGCTCCACCGGCAGCGGGCCCACGCCCTCGTACGCCTCCGGCACGGCCAGGGCGAAGACGCCGGCGTCCGCGAGTCGTGTCCACAGCGCGCGGCCGGGGCCGTGCTCGCCCGCCGCCCAGGCGCGCGCGACCGCCGGGGTGTCGGCGGCCGACAGCATCCGGTCCAGCGTCCGGGCGAACTCCCTCTGCGCGTCGTCCAGGTCAAACCGCATGCGCGCCCCCCGCCGTCACCGGCGCCCCCGGTCCAGGCCGAGCAGCCGCTCGGCGATGATGTCGCGCTGGATCTCGTTGGTGCCCGCGTAGACCGGCCCGGCCAGCGAGAAGACGTAGCCCTCGGCCCAGCGGCCACCGCCAGGGGCGTCCGTGGCCGCGTCCGACAGCTCCCCGTACGGCCCCAACAGATCCAGCGCCGTCTCATGCAGGGCGAGGTCCAGCTCTGACCAGAAGACCTTGTTGACACTGGCCTCGGCGGGGTTGTCGGCGTTCTGGCGATCAGCCGCCCGCGCGGTGGCGGCGGCCGCGTGTCGCCGGACGGCCGCCCGCGCGGAGGCGCGCGTGCCACTCCATGCCTCAGCCGTCCGCCCTTCAGTCGCCCGCGCGGCGGCCGCCTCGGCCTCCCGGGTCGCGGTCGCACAGGCGCGCAGGTGGTAGGCGCGGGCGGCGATGACCGCGTCCGCGACCCGGTCGCGCAGCGCCGTGTCCGCGGGGTCGGCGCGCTCCCGCCACAGCGCCGCCAGCCGCTCGGCGGCCGCCGTGAACCGCCCCGGCGAGCGCAGCGTCAGCCCCCGCTCGCTGCCGGCGGTGCTCATCGCGACCCGCCAGCCCTGCCCCGGCTCGCCGATCACATCGCGGTCCGGGACGAAGACGCCGTCCAGGAAGAGCTCGGCGAAGGCCGGCTTGCCGTCGAGCCGGCGGATCGGGCGCACCGTCACCCCCGGCGCGTCGAGCGGCAACATCACATACGTCAGCCCCTGGTGCGGGCGCTCGCCCGTCGGCCCGCCGCGGAACAGCCCGAAGGCCCGATCCGCGAAGGCCGCCCGTGAGGACCAGGTCTTCTGCCCGTACAGCAGCCAGCCTCCGGAGGTCCGTCGGGCGGTGGCGCGCAGCGCCGCGAGGTCCGAGCCGGCCTCAGGCTCGGACCACGCCTGGGCCCAGATCACCTCGCCGGCGGCCATGGGCGGCAGCACCCGGGCGCGCTGCTCGGCGGTGCCGTGCGCGAAGAGGGTGGGGGCCAGCAGTTGGGTGCCGTTCTGGCTGACCCGGCCGGGCGCCCCGGCCGCGTAGTACTCCTCCTCGAAGAGCAGCCACTCGGTGGTCGAGGCCCCCCGGCCGCCGTAGCGGCGCGGCCAGGAGACGACCGACCAGCCGTCGGCCGCCAGGGTGCGCTCCCACGCGCGGTGCGCGGCGAAGCCCTCGGCGGTCTCCAGCGAGGGCAGCGGGGCGGTGGGGACGTGCGCGGCCAGCCAGGATCGCGCCTCCGCGCGGAAGGCCGCTTCGTCCGGGCTGGGGTCCAGGTCCATGGGCGCCGCACTCCTTCCCTAACAAGTGTTTGGTAGGTTACCGTGCGCATGTGACCGATAACAGGGCGCGGTACGTCCCGGGACACGGTCTGCTCACCGGGCGCACCGCCGTCATCACCGCCGCCGCGGGCAGCGGCATCGGCGGCGCCACCGCCCGCCGCTTCCTGGAGGAGGGGGCCCGGGTCGTCATCGGCGACGCCCACGCACCCCGCACCGCGCGGGCGGCAGGGGCGCTCGCCGAGGAGTTCGGCGCGGAGCGCGTCGCGGGCCTGGCGTGCGACGTCACCCGGGAGGACGCCGTCGCCGCGCTGCTGGACCTCGCGCGGGAGCGCCACGGACGGCTGGACATCGTGGTGAACAACGCGGGGCTCGGCGGCACCGCCGAACTGGCGGACATGACCGACGGGCAGTGGCACGCCGTGGTCGACACCACCCTCGACGGCACCTTCCGCTGCACCCGCGCGGCGCTGCGCCGGATGCGCGCGGACGGCCGCGGCGGCGTCATCGTCAACAACGCCTCCGTCCTCGGCTGGCGCGCCCAGGCCGGCCAGGCCCACTACGCGGCGGCCAAGGCGGGCGTCATGGCGCTCACCCGCTGCGCCGCCGTCGAGGCGGCAGCCTTCGGAGTGCGGATCAACGCGGTCGCGCCGAGCCTGGCCCTGCACCCGCACCTGGCGAAGGTCACCACCGCGCGAGTGCTCACCGAGCTCGTCGAACGGGAGGCGTTCGGTCGGGCCGCCGAGCCCTGGGAGGTCGCCAATGTCATCGTCTTCCTGGCCAGCGACTACTCCTCGTACATGACGGGCGAGACGGTGTCCGTGAGCGGGCAGCACCCGTGAGGCGACAATGGCCGCGTGCCGAACATCAAGAAGACCGCCGTGAGCGCCGCACCGGAGCGGCGCAGGGAGCTGCTGGACACCGCCGCCGAGGTGTTCGCCGCCCAGGGCTACAACGCGACCACCGTCCGCCGGATCGCGGACGAGGCGGGCATGCTGGCCGGCAGCCTCTACTACCACTTCGACTCCAAGGAGTCGATGCTCGACGAGATCCTCTCCACCTTCCTGAACGAGCTGTGGGCCGGCTATGACGCGGTGCTCGCCGCCGACCTCGGCCCCCGGGAGACGATCGAGGCGCTCGTCACCGAGTCCTTCCGGGAGATCGACCGGCACCGCGCGGCGGTCGCCATCTACCAGAAGGAGTCCAGACAGCTGTCCGCGCAGCCGCGCTTCGGCTACCTCGCCGAGTCGCAGGTGCGGTTCGAGAGGGCGTGGCTGGGCGCCCTGGAGCGCGGTGTCGCGGCCGGGGCCTTCCGTGCCGACCTCGACATCCGACTCGCCTACCGCTTCGTGCGCGACACCGTCTGGGTCGCCGCCTCGTGGTACCGGCCGGGCGGGCGGCACAGCCCCGAGGAGATCGCCCGCCAGTATCTGTCCATGGTGCTGGACGGCATCGCGCCGCGCCAGTGACACACCCCCACGACCGGGCCCGCACGGGCGTCCACGGCCGCCGCGTACCACCGACGCCGCCAACGTCCGGCCCGGGACCATCTCCACGAACGGAGGAGCGGCCATGACCGAGGCATACATCGTCGAAGCCGTACGCACGCCCGTCGGCAAGCGCGGCGGCGCCCTGTCCGCCGTGCACCCGGCCGATCTCGGCGCCTTCGTGCTGCGCACGCTGATGGACCGCGCGGGCTGCGACCCGGCCGCCGTCGACGACGTCGTCTTCGGCTGCCTGGACGCGGTCGGCCCGCAGGCCGGGGACATCGCGCGGACCAGCTGGCTGGCCGCCGGACTCCCGGAGTCGGTGCCGGGGGTGACGGTCGACCGCCAGTGCGGCTCCTCCCAGCAGGCCGTCCACTTCGCCGCCCAGGGCGTGCTCTCCGGCACCCAGGAGCTGGTGGTCGCCGGCGGTGTGCAGAACATGTCCCAGGTGCCGATCGGCTTCGCCAGCCGGCAGGCCACCGAGCCGCTCGGGCTGCGCGAGGGGCCGTTCGCCGGCTCCACGGGCTGGCGGGCGCGGTACGGCGACCAACCGGTCACCCAGTTCCACGGCGCCGAGCTCATCGCCGAACAGTGGGACATCTCGCGGGAGGAGATGGAGGAGTTCGCCCTCCGCTCCCACCAGCGGGCGGTGCGCGCCGCCGACGAGGGCCGCTTCGACCGCGAGATCGCGGCGTACGGGGAGACGTCGGCCGACGAGGGGCCCCGCCGCGACACCTCGCGCGAGAAGATGGCCGCCCTCAAGCCGCTGCGCGAGGGCGGCCGGATCACCGCGGCCCTCGCCGCCCAGGTCTCCGACGGCGCCGCCGCGCTGCTCCTCGCCTCCGAACGCGCGGTGCGCGACCACGGCCTGACGCCGCGCGCCCGCGTCCACCACCTGTCCGTACGCGGCGAGGACCCGATCCGGATGCTCACCGCCCCGATCCCGGCCACCGCCCACGCCCTGAGCCGGACCGGCATGACCATCGACGACATCGACCTGATCGAGATCAACGAGGCGTTCGCCCCCGTGGTGCTCGCCTGGCTCAAGGAGACCGGCGCCGACCCCGCGCGGGTCAACGTCAACGGAGGAGCCATCGCCCTGGGCCACCCCCTCGGCGCCACCGGAGCCCGGCTGATGATCACCCTCCTGCATGAACTGGAGCGCACCGGAGGCCGCTACGGGCTCCAGACGATGTGCGAGGGCGGCGGTCAGGCGAACGTGACGATCATCGAACGGCTCTGAGGACGCCGTCGCGCGGACGCCGTCGGCCGTCAGGCCCGCGCGGCGGGTTCACCCCCGCGCGGGCAGCCGGGACAACACCTCGGACGCCTCGGTCATGACGCGTCCGACCAGCTCCGCGCACGACGGCAGGTCGTCGACGCGGCCGACGACCTGCCCGGAGGCCATCACACCGAGATCGGTCCTGCCGTCCACCATGGACGCCTTGAGCAACATCGGGGTGTTCGCGGCCAACAGCACCTGACTCCACGACAGGCCCCGGGCGCGCCGCAGCGCCGCGCCGTCGCGCAGCAACTCCGCCCAGCCGAGCCCCGACAGCCGCCGGAAGGACGCGGCGTGCCGCGCGGCGCGCAGCAGCGCGGCGGCCCGGCCGGAGCGCTCCAGGGAGGCCACGAGCTCGCTGCGGAGCATCCGATGGGGCAGCCCGTCCACCCGGGTGGTGACGACGGCGTCCGCCGCTGCGGACGCCAGATAGCGGGTCTTCACGGCGTCGGGGACCGTGCTGTCGGAGGTCAGCAGGAAGCGCGTGCCCATGGCCACGCCGGCCGCGCCGTAGGCGAGCGCGGCGACGAGCCCACGCCCGTCGCAGAAGCCGCCGGCGGCGATGACGGGGATGTCGACGGCGTCCACGACCTCGGGCAGCAGCACGGTGGTGGCGACCCCTCCCGTGTGTCCGCCGCCCTCGCCGCCCTGCACCAGGACCGCGTCCGCGCCCCAGGCCGCCACCTTCTCGGCGTGCCGGCGGGCGCCGACCGACGGGATGACGACCACACCCGCGTCCTTCAGTCGGGCGATCAGCGTTCGGGAAGGGGCGAGAGCGAAGGAGGCGACGCGCACCCCCTCCTCGATGAGAACGCGCACGCGCTCGGCCGCGTCGCCGGCGTCGGCACGCAGATTGACGCCGAAGGGCGCGTCCGTGCGGGACCTCACCTCGCGCACCGCCGCCCGCAGCCGCTCCGGGGTCATGGTCGCGGAACCGAGCACGCCCAGCGCCCCGGCTTCGGCCACGGCGGAGACCAGCCGGGGCCCGGCCACCCAGCCCATGCCCGGCTGCACGATCGGATGGCGCACGCCGGTGAGCCGGGTCAGCGCGGTCGGCAGGGCGGGCGGGGCGGCGGTCACGCCCGCACCTCCCGGTGGCGGCCGCCGCGCGGGTCGAGCACGTCCCTGATCAGACGCAGCTCCTCGGGCGTGGGCTCGCGGGTGTACGGGACGTCGTCGGGCACCGCCAGCGGGAATCCCGTCGCGTCCCGCACCTGGTCGACGCCGACGCCGGGGTGCAGCGAACGCAGCCGCATGGTGCGGTCGGGAGTCTCGAAGTCGAGCACGGCGAGGTCGGTGACGACGCGATGGAGGTGGTGGTAGCGGGTGGCCGAGGGGCCGGCGGCGGCCGCGCGGTCGTACCCCACGCCGCAGACCATGTCGACCCGCTCGACGAAGACCCGGCGGGTGTGCCGGGGGATCCAGTAACTGGTCGGGTGGTTGACGGTGTTGACCGGGGCACCGCGCACGCCCAGCAGCTGCCGCAGGGGCTGCTTCCAGTCGCCGATGCAGGAGATGTTCTGGTTGCCGTGCCGGTCGAGCTGGGCGGCGCCCATCATCACGTGCCGTCGGCCGCCGGTGACCAGCGCCAGGTGCCGCCGGTACGGCAGCCAACCCTCCACGACGCCCGGCTCGGCGCCCACGAGCATCGCCTCACCGTCGGTGAGCAGCAGACCGGGCGAGAAGGTGGCCTTGGCAAGCCGCGCGCCGATGCCGGGCACCGTGCCCATCGGGCTGGCGAGGATCTCGCCCGCCCCCCGCCACACCTCGGCGCAGGCGACCACGCAGTACTCGGCGCGGGTGGCGGTCACGCGTCCTCCTCGGTGAAGGCCGCCACGGCGGCCTGGTAGTCGTCCTCGGTCCCGGACAGGAACCGCGCGGTGAACTCCCGCCAGGCGGCGGGGTCGGCGGCCGCCGCGGCGTACGCGCGCTGGAACGCCTCGTCGCGGCCGTAGTCCGGGGCGCAGGAGGTGAAGTGCGCGCCGTGGGGGGCTTCGATGACGCCGGTGACCACGTCGCGACGCAGGAGCAGCGTCTGCGGTACGACCGCCCCGCGCGGGGCGGTGCCGCCCGCACCGCCTCCCAGCCCGGGTCGGCCGTCGCCCGTACCGCCCGGAACGCCCCCCGCGCGGGCCGAGTCGTCGTCCGCACCGCGCGAATCGCCGTTCGCGCGGGCCGTGCCGCCTCCCGCGCGGTCGCCGTCGGACCGCTCCGCGCCCAGCAGGTCCGCGCTGGCCACGACGCGCTCACACGACACGTACGCCTCCGTCGCCGCCTCACAGAACAGGTCGTCGAAGTACGGATCGGGACCGAGGTACTGGCCGTTGCCCCGCGCGTCCGCGCGGTTGAGATGCACGAGCGCGGCGTCCAGTCGCAGCGCCGGCACGGCCGCCAGCTCCTCCCCGTCCTCGTAGGGCGATCTGACCGTGCGCAGCCCGGGGTTGACCGTCATCACGTCGGAGCCGAGCCCGGCCCGCACCGGCATGAAGGGCACGCGGTGCACGGCGGCGGTCAGCCCCCACATCACCATCGCCTCGTCCAGCTCGGTCAGTTCGAAGCCGCCGCGCTGCCGTGCCGCGCGGAAGTGGGGTTCCAGGGGGATCGAGTCGAGCGTGGCGAAGGCCGTGACGAGCCTGCGGATCCGGCCGGCGGCGGCCAGCAGACCGACGTCCGGGCCTCCGTAGGAGACGACCGTCAGATCGGTGACGTCCGAACGCAGCAGGGCGCGCACGAGCGCCATCGGCTTGCGCCGCGCGCCCCAGCCGCCGATGCCGACGGTCATGCCGCTGGAGAGCCGTCCGACGGCCTCGTCGGCGGTCATGGTCTTGTCCGCGCGTACGGCACCCGCGCCCGTGCCCGCGCCCCCGCCCGCGCCCGTGGCAGGCGGCTCCGTGGCGTCCGCGACGGTGGCGCCCGTGCCCCCGACCTCCGGGGGCGTGCCGTCCCTGGTCATGTCCCTGGTCATGCCCGTCGCTCCCGGTCGTCGAAGGCGTCACGGACCCGCTGGGCCACGCCGTCGAGCGCCGCCTCGAAGGTGAAGCCCTGCTCGTAGCGGTAGCTACGCCGCACGTCGACCGCGTCCAGGCCCTCGATGCCGTTGATGGCCGCCTTGGCGAGCCGCAGCAGGGTGCCGTCCTTGGCGGCGATCTCGCGAGCCAGCGCCAGGGCCGTCCGGTCCAGCTCCGCGCGGGACACCACCGACCACACCGAGCCGTGCCGGTGCAACTCGTCCGCGGTGGCGGTGCGCGAGGTGTAGTACAGCGCGCGCATCAGGTGGCGGGGGACCAGGCGGGCCAGGTGCGTGGCGGCGCCGAGCGCGCCGCGGTCCAGCTCGGGCAGCCCGAAGACCGCGTCGTCGCTGGCCACGATCGCGTCCGCGTTGCCCACCAGGCCGATGCCGCCGCCCAGGCAGTAGCCGTGCACGGCGGCGACGACCGGCACCTCGCAGTCGTAGACGGCGGCGAAGGCGGCGGCGCAGCCCCGGTTGGCCCCGAGCAGCGCCGCGTGACCCGCCGCGCGCCGTAACTCCTTGATGTCGACGCCGGCGTTGAAACCCCGGCCGGCGGCGGTCAGCAGGACGCAGCGGTTCCCGGGGTCCGCGCCCGCGCGGCGGACGGCGTCGGCCAGGTCGTACCAGCCCCGCACGGGAAGAGCGTTGACCGGGGGATAGTCCACGGCGACCACGGCGACGCCCGGTTCGGGAACGGTGGTGGAGACACCCATGAGCAGATCCGCTACCTTTCCACCAAACGTTTGTTAGGTGCGAAGGTAGCAGCGGATCGCGCGCCGCGGGAGGTGCCCCTTGGCCGTCACCATCGACCTGTCCGGCCGCGTCGCGCTGGTCACCGGGGGCACCCGCGGCGTCGGCGCGGGCATCGCCCGCGCCCTGCTCGCCGCGGGCGCGGAGGTGGTGGTCTGCGCGCGCCGACCGCCCGACCACCCCGTCGCGGCGGACGGCCGCACCGCCCGCTTCCTCCCCGTCGACCTGCGCGACCCGGCCGCCGCGGAGACGCTCTTCGCACGGCTCGGAAAGGACCACGGACGGCTGGACACCCTGGTCAACAACGCCGGCGGCACCCCCTATCGGCTGCTCGCGGACGCCACCTCGGGCCATGCCGTCCGCGTCGTCGAGCTCAATCTCCTGGTGCCGTTGACCGCGTCGCTCGCCGCCTACGCGCTGATGCGGGAGCAGCGCGGCGGCGGGAGCATCGTGATGATCGGCAGCGTCAGCGGCAGCCGGCCGTCACCCGGCAGCGCGGCGTACGGGGCGGCCAAGGCGGGTCTGGAGAGCCTCGCCCGGTCCATGGCCGTGGAGTGGGCGCCGACCGTGCGCGTCAACACCGTCGTCCTCGGCATGGTCCGCACCGAACGGACCGCGATGCACTACGGGGACGAACAGGGGGTCGCCGCGGTCGGCCGCACGGTGCCGCTGGGTCGCCTCGCGGAGCCCGCCGAGGCCGGGGACGCCTGCGTCTTCCTCGCCTCCGAGTTGGCCGCGTACATCAGCGGGGCGAGCCTGCACGTCCACGGCGGCGGCGAGCGCCCGGCGTTCCTCGGCGCGGCCAACGCCCACCCCACGACCTGAACGAGGAGCCGTGATGACACGAGAGGAGCCGTGGTGAGCGGAGTCTGCGCGGGGCGCGTCGTCGCCGTCACCGGCGCGGGTCGCGGGCTGGGCCGCGCCCACGCGCTCGCCTTCGCCGCCGAGGGGGCGCGCGTCGTCGTCAACGACCTGGGTGTCCGTCCGGACGGGGAAGGGGGCTCCGCCGACCCGGCCCAGCGGGTGGTCGAGGAGATCAGGGCGCGCGGCGGCCAGGCCGTCGCGCACGCCGGCGACATCGCCACGGTGGACGGCGCGGACTCCCTGGTCGCCACCGCGCTGGACGCCTTCGGCGGGCTGGACACCCTGGTCAACAACGCGGGGTTCGTCCGGGACCGGATGCTGGTCAACCTCGAGCAGGCCAACTGGGAGGCCGTGTTACGCGTCCACCTCACCGGGCACTTCCTGCCGCTCCGCAGCGCCGCGGCACACTGGCGGGCCGAGGCGAAGGCCGGTCGGGAGCCCGTCGCCCGGGTCGTCAACACCGCTTCGGGAGCGGGGCTGGCGGGCAGCGTGGGGCAGAGCGGCTACTCCGCCGCCAAGGCCGGGATCGTCGGCCTCACCCTCGTCGCGGCGGCCGAGCTGGGCCGGTACGGGGTCCAGGTCAACGCCGTCGCCCCGGCTGCCCGCACCCGGATGACCGAGCACGTCTTCGCGGAGACGATGGCCGCGCCCCCCGACCCGACCGCCTTCGACGCGATGGCCCCGGGGAACGTCTCCCCTCTGGTGGTGTGGCTGGGCTCGGCCGCCTGCGCCGGCGTCACCGGCCGGGTCTTCGCGGCGGAGGCCGGGCGGATCACCGTGATGGAGGGGTGGCGCCCCGGCCCCACCGTCGACAAGGGAGCCCGCTGGACCCCGGCCGAGGCCGGCGCGGCCACCACCGAACTGCTCGCCCACGCCGAACCGCCCCAGCCGGTCTACGGGGCGGAATGACCCTGGTCCGCGGGCTGACCCCCGCCTGGGGGGTGGCTGATTCCCCGCCTCGGGGGGTGGCTGAACCCCCGGGCTCGGGGGGTGGCTGAACCCCGCCTGGGGTGGCTGATCCCTGCTCCGGGGGGTGTGGCTGAACCCCCCGCCCGGGGGTGGCTGAACCCCGCGGTGGGGTGGTGCCAACACCACCCCACCGCGGGGGTCCAGGGCCATGGGCGGGAGCTCGCCGGCCCGGCACTCTGGATGCGTGGGAAACACGACCGTCACGCACACCCGGGGGGCACGGATGGACACACACGTCGCGGACCGCCGAGCACCTCACCCTCGGCGGCCTGGAGCAGTAGCGGCGGAAGCCACGCCAGGACGCGGGGCAGGTGCCTCGTGGCGCACGTGCCTCGGACGCACGTCCCTCGTGACGCACATGTCTCGTGACGCACGTGCCTGGTGGCCCCATCGCCGGTCACGCCGCGCCCGACGATGGGAGCCCATGCCGCCGGTCGGCTCAGATGGTGACGCCGTGGGCGCGCAGATAGCCCAGCGGGTTGATATCGGAGCCGTAGTCGGGACCGGTGCGCACCTCGAAGTGCAGATGGGGGCCGGTTGCGTTGCCCGTCGAACCCGACCGGCCGATCTGCTGACCGGCGTTGACCGGCTTCCCGGCCCGCACCGACAGCTGAGAGAGGTGTGCGTACTGGCTGTACTTGCCGTCGGGATGGCGGATCACCACCTGGTAGCCGTAGGCGTCAGCCCAGCCGGCCGAGACGACCTCGCCGGCGGCGATGGCCTTCACCGACGTGCCGATCGGCACCGGGAAGTCGACGCCCGTGTGGTAGCCGCTCGCCCAGCCGGAGCCCGGGACCCGATAGGCGGTGCCCGGGCCGATGCCGCCGACCGGGGCCGTGAAGCCGGACTTCGCGGACCGGGACTCGCGGGACCGCTGCTGGCCCCGTTCGGCCCGGTCCCCGGCCTGCTTCCCGGCCTGCTTCCCGGCCTTGTCCTCCTTCCCGCGCTTCCCGCTCTGGGAGCCCCCGCCGCCCGGGGACTTCTTCGCCGGGGCGCCCTCCTTGAGGGAGAGCCGCTGGCCGGGGAGGATCAGGTCGGGGTCGTCGCCGACGACCTCGCGGTTGACGGTGTAGAGCGTCTGCCAGCCGCCGTCGAGATCGTGCGCCTCGGCGATCCCGGACAGCGAGTCGCCGCCGACGACCACATACGCCCCGGCCTTGCCGCCGGAGCGCCCCGGCAGGCTGGTCGGCTCGCTCTTCGGCGTCGCCCCGGGCTTCTTCTGGGACGTACGGGCCGTGGCGGAGGTCTTCTCGGCGGACGGCTTCGCGCCCGACGCCGCCTTGGGCTTCGCGCCCGACGCCGCCTTGGGCTTCGCGCTGGACGCCGCCTCGGGCTTGGCCTCCGGTGTGCGCCGTGGAGCCGCGCCGTCCCGGGTCAGCCCGGCCCGCTGGGAGCAGACCGGCCAGGCCCCCGGACCCTGGCCGTCCAGGACCCGCTCGGCCACCGCGATCTGCTGGTCCTTGCTGGCCAGGTCGGCACGGGCGGCGTAGGCCGTGCCGCCGTACGCCTCCCAGGTGGACTGGGTGAACTGCAGCCCGCCGTAGAAGCCGTTGCCCGTGTTGATATGCCAGTTGTTGGTGGACTCGCAGGCGGCGACCTTGTTCCAGGTGTCGACGGAGGCGGCGTGCGCGCCGGTCGCGCCGACCAGCGGGATGGCCAACCCGGCGCCGCTCGCGGTGACGCTCAATGACGCCCGGGAGACTCGATTGGGACGGTACCGGCGGTGACGTCCGCGTGCAGGCATGAACCGCATCCTCTCGACCGGGGGCAGGGGTGCGTGAGCGTCCCCATGTGATGCCCTCAAACTCGCCAACCGCGCCGGAGGCACAGCGTAGGGCGGCCGATTTGAGCCCTACAACCCCTACAGGGGGACTCAGGGAGGTGATGCGGCGCAGGACGGGAGCGCATCGGCATATGCTGCGACGCTCCCGCCCTCATGTGACCCGCGTCATACCGGCGTTCGCGCCCGCGGAACCGCCGTCCGGCCCATCTCCGTTACCGCGAAGGGAAGTTGAGTTGTCACCTGGTCAGGCGCAGGGTGACGATCTGGTGCGGCCGCAGCTCGAGCCGGACGGACTCCGCGTCGTGCTCGGCCGGGCCGGTGGGGCGCTCCAGCAGATCGCAGACCGAGGCCGAGGCGATGGGGAAGCCGGCGGACAGTCGGGTGCGGACGCGTCCGCCGCGCGACTCGTACAGCCGCACCACCACATCGCCGCTGCCGTCGTCCGCGAGCTTGACCGCGCTGAGCACCACCGCGTCATCGCCCACCGCCACCAACGGCTCCACCACGGCGTCGCCCGGCACCCGCCGCTCCGGCAGGTTGATGCGGTAGCCCTCGCGCACCGCGTCGCCGACGGTCGCCCCCGGGGCCAGCGCATAGCGGAAGCGGTGCGCGCCCTGGTCGGTGCGCGGGTCGGGGAAGCGCGGCGCGCGCAGCAGCGACAGCCGCACCGTCGTGGTGGTGCCGGTGTCGGCCTCGCGGACCGTGCGGGTCACGTCGTAGCCGTAGGTGGAGTCGTTGACCAGCGCCACGCCCCAGCCGGGCTCCTCCAGGTGGACGAAGCGGTGCGCGCACGCCTCGAACTTCGCCGCGTCCCAACTGGTGTTGGTGTGTGTGGGTCGGTACAGGTGGCCGAACTGGGTCTCGGCCGCCACGCGGTCGGCGTGCAGATCCAGCGGGAAGGCGGCCTTCAGGAACTTCTCCGTCTCGTGCCAGTCCACCTCGGTGTCGATGTCCACCCGCCGCTCGCCAGCCGGCAGCGCGATCCGCTGCTCGACCCGCGAGGAGCCGAAGGAGCGCACCAGGCGCACCACGCCGTCCTCCAGCAGCTCCAGCGACTCGAGATCCGTCAGATCGGTGACGGTGTTGCGGTAGAAGTGGTCGACGTCCCAGGCGTCCCACATGTTCGGGAAGTCGGGGTGCAGCTGGAGCAGGTTGCCGGCCGCGCCCGGCGCGAGGGTCTCCCGGTCCGCCGCCACGTCGTACACCGACACGATCAGCCCGTGCGCGTCGATCTCCACCCGCAGCAGCCCGTTCTCCAGCACGAAGCCGAGCCCCTCGCGGGGCGCGGCCGACACCGCGGCCGCCCGGGTGCCCGGCTCCACCGGGGCCGCGCCGCCGCCCGGCACGCCGCCGCGCGCGTGCGGGGCCGCGTTGAAGACGACCGTCGTGCCCGCCTCGGCGTCACCGGCCAGCGCGGCCTGCGCCGCCCCGATGATCCCCGTCAGCTCCTCGGCGACCGCCGCGTACCGCTCCTCCGCCTCGCGGTGCACCCAGGCGATCGAGGAGCCCGGCAGGATGTCGTGGAACTGGAGCAGCAGCACCGTCTTCCACAGTCGGTCCAGCTCCTCGTGGGGATAGCGGAACCCGGCCCGCACCGCCGCCGTCGCCGCCCACAGCTCGGCCTCCCGCAGCAGGTGCTCGCTGCGCCGGTTGCCCTGCTTGGTCTTCGCCTGGCTGGTGAGCGTCGCCCGGTGCAGCTCCAGATACAGCTCGCCCACCCACACCGGGGCGTGCGGATACTCCGCGTGCGCCTTCTCGAAGAACGCCGACGGCTTCTCGAAGGTCACCCGCGCCGAACCCTCCAGGTCCGCCAGCCGCCGGGCGCGCGCCAGCATCTCCCGGGTGGTGCCGCCCCCGCCGTCGCCCCAGCCGGTGGGCGCCAGCGAGCGCGTCGCCGCGCCCTTCTCCTGGAAGTTGCGCACCGCGTGCGCCACCTCCTTGCCGGACAGCTGGGCGTTGTAGGTGTCGATCGGCGGGAAGTGGGTGAAGACGCGGGTGCCGTCGAGGCCCTCCCACCAGAAGGTGTGGTGGGGGAACTTGTTGGTCTGGCTCCAGGAGATCTTCTGGGTCAGGAACCACTTGGCGCCTGCCTGCCTCACCAGCTGCGGCAGCGCGGCCGAGTAGCCGAAGGTGTCCGGCAGCCACACCTCCTCCGTCTCGATCCCGAACTCCTCCAGGAAGAACCGCTTGCCGTGCACGAACTGCCGGGCCAGCGCCTCCGAGCCCGGCATGTTGGTGTCCGACTCCACCCACATGCCGCCCACGGGCACGAACCGGCCGTCCGCGACCGCCTTCTTCACCCGTGCGTACACCTCCGGCCGGTGCTCCTTGATCCAGGCGAACTGCTGCGCCTGCGACATGGCGTAGACGAACTCCGGCTCGTCCTCCAGCAGCGCCGTCATGTTGGAGGTGGTGCGCGCCACCTTGCGCACCGTCTCCCGCAGCGGCCACAGCCACGCCGAGTCGATGTGCGCGTGCCCGACCGCGCTGATCCGGTGGGCGGACGCGTGCGCGGGCGGGGCGAGGACGCCCGCGAGCCGCCCGCGGGCGCTCCCCGCCGTACCGCACACGTCCTGGAGGTCGACCGCGTCCAGTGCCCGCTCGACGGCGCGCAGGATCTCCCAGCGGCGCGGGGAGTCATCCGGCAGCTCCGCCATCAGCTCGCCCAGCACCTCCAGGTCCTGCACCAGCTCCCAGACCGTCTGGTCGAAGACCGCCAGGTCCATCCGGGCCAGCCGGTACCGCGGGGCGCTGCCCGCGGTCTCCCGGTCGCCCAGCTCGGTGGGGAGGAACGGGTGGTAGTCCAGGATCACCGGATTGGACGCCGCCTCGATGTGCAGCTCCACCGCCTCGCCGCCGACCGCCGGCACCGCCACCCGCACCCACTGGTTGCGCGGGTTGAGCCCCTTCACCGGCGAGCCGTCCGGCCGGTAGACCAGCCCCTCGCACTGGAAGCCCGGCATGTTCTCGTCGAACCCCAGGTCCAGCAGCGCCTCCACGGTGCGCCCGGCCCACGCCTGTGGCACGGTGCCGGTGACCGTGAACCAACTGGTGCCCCACGGCGGCCCCCACTGCGCGCCGACCTCGATCGGCGTGCGCGGGGCCGCCAGGCCCTCGGCGACGGGCACCGGCTCCCCGGGCGCGTCCCAGACCCCGACCGTCAGCGGCACGGACTCCGGGTACACGGCCGGGCGGATCCGCTCCTCCAGGACGCGCTTGAGGCGGGCTTCGGTGACGGCACGGTCGCTGTGCATGAGGTGGGGCGCTCCTTACGGCTCGGTGATCAGGGGGTGGCCACCGCGGTGACGGTCACCAGTCGTACGAGACGGCGGACGGGGCGGAGCAGGCGAACAGCTCGTCGACGGCCCGCACCTCGATGCGGGTCGCCGCCTCGCCGTCCACCCGGCGCAACGCGGGGACGTAGAACGCGGTGCCGCAGGTCCCACCGAGGAACCGGCGACCGCCCCCGGGCAGCACCTGATGCAGTTCGTAGTGGCGGACGGCGCCGGACGACCGGTCCCAGACCAGCCGGAGCGCCGCCGTTCCGTCGGAGTTCTGCTGCCCCGCCGCCACCTTCGGCACACCCGGCCGCGCGGGGGCGGCCGGTGCGGCGTTCCGCACCGCCAGGCCCCCCAGCCGCCAGCGCACCGGGCCACCGTCGGGCGCGGTGAGGCGCACGCCCAGGGCATGCAGGGTCCCCGCGCGCCGACCGGCGAGCCGCTTGCCGGGGCGCAGCGTGACGGTGGTCCAGCCCCCGCCGCCGGCCGGCGGCGTGCCCGCCGGGAGGTACGTGAAGCGGTACGGCCGGCCGGGCGCCCCCGGCTCCTCCAGGGCGACCGCCAGCTCCACCCGGACCGCGGCCGAACCGGAGTCCACGCGGTGCGCCAGCTCCACCACCGTCTCCGCCGCCAGCGGCAGCCGCACGGAGTACAGCTCCACCGTCGCGGGGGCGTCCAGCGCGCCGGAGACCAGCAGGCTGGAGCCGCCCCGCCAGGCGTCGGCGAAGTCGAAGCCGACGGCCGGCCGGGCCCCGGAGGTGCGCACCACCCAGCGCCGCCCCGGCAGCCGGTCCTGGAGCCCCAGGTGGCTCCACTCGGCCGTGGAGAGCGCCTCGCCCGCCTCGTACCACCCCAGCCCGTGGCCGGTGTTGAAGCTGGTGGCGAACGGCAGCGCGGCGACGGTCGAGCGGTCGGCGACCGACAGCGCGGGCGCCCGCCAGGAGCCGGTGCCGCCGGCGGGCGCGGACGGGTCCAGCGAGGGACCGGTCCAGAAGCGGTCGTCGCGGGCGTGGAAGGCGGCCGGTGTGCGCCGGCCCGCCGGCTGGCTGGTCCAGGTCCACTCCGGCCGGTAGAAGCCGTACGACACCACATGGGACCCGCTCGCGGGGACGATCGCGTCCCAGTCCACCGGGGTGTCCCAGCCGCGCGACTCCACGTCGACGCCCGCCCACAGCTCGTACCGGTCGCGGCCCAGGCTCCGCGCCAGCCGGCCGGACGCGGCCAGCCCCGAGCGCGTCCAGTCGAAGTTCACGAACATCGAGTCGCTGGCCCGGAAGAAGGAGTCGTTGCGCGAGTTGAGCGCGTTCTGCCAGCTCACCGCCCCGGACTCGACCATGGAGTCGTACCAGGTCACCCGCAGCCCGTCGGCCCGCTCCCGCAGGTGGAGCAGGAAGTCGCGCATGTCGGTGGCGAGTCGGGTGTCGCCGCCGCCGGTCTCGGCGTTGACGAACCAGCCGTCGAAGCCGTACGCCCGCGCCACCTGGAGCAGCTTGTCCGCGACCGGGAAGCCGCCGTCCGGACCGCGCCGCACCAGGTCCCGGGTCCACTGGAGCTGTCCGCCGTACGCCGCCGGTGGCAGGAATATGTTCCCGAGGACGGGCACGCCGTTGCGGTGCGCGGCGTCCACGACCGGCGCGTTGGGGGCCAGGATCAGCCCCTCGCCCGAGGAGCCGCCCCAGAAGACCAGCTCGTCGATGTAGGCCCAGTGGGTGAGGGCGTAAGTGTCGGCCTTCGTCGCGCCCTGCGAGGGGTTGAGCGAGGTGGGCGCGAAGGCCGCCAGCGCGCTGACCCGGGCCTGCCCGGCGCGGGCCGTCGGGTTCGGCGGCACCGGAGTGAAGCGCCGTGCCAGCGGCACGGTGGCGGTGTTGTACGGCAGGTCCGCGTCGTCCTCCGGCGTCCACCTCGCCAGGCTGCGCCACACCACCCCGGCGCCGGGGCTGCCGGCCGGAAGGCTGTCGGGGAACCAGTACGCGGCGTACGGCTGGAGGTCGGCCGCGGCGCCGGATCCCGCCGGGCCGGCGGCGGGGGCCGCGGCGGCCGCGCCGGCCGGGAGCGCGGCGGCGGCCGCCGTGCCGGCTCCGGCCAGCAGCAGATCGCGGCGGGTGGGGCGGGGTCGTGCGGGTCTGTCGGTCATGGTGTGCTCCTTGGGAAGAGGGACATCAGCCGATCCGCTCCGTCGTCAGGACGTCCGTGATGCCGCGGGCCGCGAGGTGCGCGGCGTCCGCCGCCCGCTCGGCCAGCACCACCGCCGGCCGCAGGCCGTGCGCCGCGGCCCGCATCCACGCCTCGAAGTAGGCGCCGCCGGGGGCGCACACCGCGCGGTCCGGCCCGGCCGCGCGCTCGCCGCCGTCGAGCTCGGCGGCGACGTCCAGGACCAGCGCCGTGGTGCGCGGCGCCGGCCCCCTGGACGTGTGCGGCGGCCGGTCCCGGACGAAGGCGGCGAGCGCCTCGGCGGCGGGCTTGCGACGGCGGTCGTTGGTCAGCAGGCCCAGGCCGTACTCCAGCTCCGGGAAGTCGGCCAGCGCCCGGTCCACGTCGTGTGAGCACCACCAGGTCACGCCCCACAGATCGGGGCAGTCGAGCGCGTGCTCCAGGGTCGCGAGGGTGAAGGCGGCGGCCCGCTCGGGCGGGATGTGCGGCGCCGGCGCCCCGACCTCCTGGAGCCACACCGGCCGACGCGGATCGTCCGCCCACGCCTTCGACAGCTCGATCAGGTAGGCGGCGTGGAGCTCGGTGGCGGCGCCCCGGGGTCCGTGGCGCTGGGCCGTGCCGTTGAAGACCCAGGAGTGCACGGCGGTCGCCGCGCCGATCCGGGCCGAGTGCGCCGGGGTGAAGGGGTGCCCGTCGTGGTACCAGGCGGCGTCGTACGAGGCGTGCAGGTGCAGCCGGCCCGGCGCGCCCTTCTCGCAGGCGTCCAGCATCCGCCGCAGCCAGTCGGCGGCCTGCTCCGCGGCGACCCGGTCCGGGTCGGGGTGCGGGGCGGCGGAGAACTGGTTGATCTCGTTGCCGACGGTCATGCCGATGAAGTTGGGCCGGTCCGCGAGGGCGGCGGCCAGCGTGCGCAGATAGGCCGCCTGGCCGTCGACCACCTCCGGGTCGGTGAACAGGTTGCGGCGGTGCCAGGTGGTGGTCCAGGACGGCACGAAGTCGAAGCTGGACAGATGGCCCTGGAGCCCGTCGACATTGACGTCCAGGCCCCGCTCGGCGGCCGCGTCGACCAGTGCCACGAGCTGTTCGACGGCGCGTGGCCGGATCAGGGTGCGATTGGGCTGGAAGAGCGGCCACAGCGGAAAGACCCGGATGTGGTCCAGGCCGAGCTCGGCGATGGAGTCCAGGTCCGCGCGCACCTCGTCCAGGTCGAAGTCCAGCCAGTGGTGGAACCAGCCGCGGGTGGGGGTGTAGTTGACGCCGAAGCGCAAGGAAGTCAGTCCCTTCAGCCGTGGGGTGTCCGGCCCGGCCCGATCGGGCCACGCCGGGGCGGCGGGGTGGTTCAGCCCTTGACGGCGCCCTCGTCGACGCCCTTGAAGAAGTACCGCTGGAGGCAGACGAACATCACGACGAGCGGGGCGACCGCGATGATCGTGCCGGCCGCGACCAGCCGCGGGTTGTTGGCGAAGGTGCCGTGCAGATAGTTCAGCCCGACGGTCAGGGTGAACTTGTCGGAGTCGGAGAGCACGATGAGGGGCCACAGGAAGTCGTCCCAGGCGCCCATGAAGGCGAAGACGGCGACGACCGCGAGGGTCCCCTTCACGGACGGCAGCGCGACACGGGTGAAGCGCTGCCAGACGTTGGCGCCGTCGATCACGGCCGCCTCTTCGAGCTCGTACGGCACGTTGGAGAAGGCGTTCCGCATCAGCATCACATTGAGCGCGCTCACCGCGCCGGGCAGCACCACCGCGATGAGGGTGTTGTTGAGCTCCAGCTCCCGCATGGTGGTGAACTGGGCGATGATGATGGACTCCAAGGGGACCAGCAGTGCCATCACGAAGGCCAGCGTGGCGGCCCCGCGGCCGCAAAAGCGCAGCCGGGCCAGCGCGTAGCCGGCCATGGCCGCGCCGACGCAGTTGGTGACCACGTTGGCCAGCGCGACCTTCAGCGAGTTCAGCGCGTAGTCCCAGACCGGAATGGTGTCGGCGACCTTGCGGTAGTTGTCGAGGGTCGGCTGCTCGGGGAGGAAGCGCGGCGGCGAGGTGTAGATGTCCTCCGTGCCGCCCTTCAGCGAGGTGGACAGCTGCCACACGAACGGCCCGACGGTGATCGCCAGGACGAGCAGCAGCAGGACGTAGCGCAGCGCCTTCTCCCAGCCGGAGGTCCGCATCAGCGCCCCCCTCCCCGCTCGGACCGGCCTTCGCGGTGGTTCGGGGCGCCCCGGTCGTCCCGGTCGGCGCGCAGCACCAGCAGCATCAGCAGCAGCGCGATGGCGAAGACGACCAGCGAGATCGCGGAGGCGTAGCCCACCCGGCCGTTGAGCCCGG
The DNA here is from genome assembly GCF_007595705.1 of Streptomyces sp. SAJ15. Lineage (GTDB taxonomy): Bacteria > Actinomycetota > Actinomycetes > Streptomycetales > Streptomycetaceae > Streptomyces. Next base: position 230,475 of record NZ_NISY01000013.1, read on the forward strand.
TGCCCACCCGGTGCACCAGCATCACCAGTGTGGTGTCCTCGCCCGCCGGTCCGCCGCTCGGCCCGGCCAGCAGATAGACCTCGGCGAAGACCTTGAAGGCGGCGACGGAGGAGAGCGCGCCGACCAGCACCATGGTGGAGCGCACGGACGGCACGGTGACGCTGAGGAAGCGACGGAAGGCCCCCGCGCCGTCGACCGCGGCCGCCTCGTGCAGCTCGCGCGGCACGTTCGACAGCGCGGCCAGGTAAATGATCATGTAGTAGCCCAGCCCCTTCCACACCGTCAGGGCCATCGCGCTGAACAGCAGCAGCCACTGGTCGCCGAGGAACTCCACCGGGCCCGCGCCGAGGAACTCGAGCATGGCGTTGACCAGACCCCGGTCGTCCAGCATCCAGCCCCAGATCAGCGAGACCACGACGAGCGAGGCGACGACCGGGGTGTAGAAGGCGGACCGGAAGAACGCGACGCCGGGGATCTGCTTGTGCACCAGCAGCGCGAGCAGCAGCGGCAGCAGCACGGTGCAGGGCACGACCAGGGCCACGTACAGCAGGCTGTTGCGCAGGCCCACCCAGAACTGCTCGTCGTCCAGCATGGTGCGGAAGTTCTCCAGCCCCACCCAGGTCCCGTCGGTCAGCGTCCGCTTGTCGGTGAACGCCGTGGAGACCGTGGTGAGGAACGGATAGAGGCTGAAGGCGGTCACGACCACCAGGCCGGGCAGCAGGAGCAGCCAGGGGCTGCCGGCCCAGTGGGTGCGTACGGCGCGGCGGCGCGGCGGCCGGTCGCCCGGCCGGGGCGCGGCGGGGTGCTCCGCGGGGTCCCCGGGGATCGGCCGGGCGGGCGCGGTGGCGGGGCGGCCCATCAGCTCTGCCGCAGCAGCTTGTTGCTCTGCTCGACGGCGTCGTCCAGCGCGTCCTGGGGCGACTTCCTGCCCTGGAGCGCCTTGGCCACCTCGTTCTGGAGCACGGTCTTCATCTCGTCGCTCATGACGACGGGGGTGTAGTTGACGGCCCCCTTCAGCATCCGGGCCGCGGCGACCCGGACCCGGCTCTCGTCGCTGCCGTCGTCCCTGGACCAGTACGCCTTCTCCAGCGAGCCCCTGGTGCTGGGGAAGATCGCGACCTCGTGGGCGAAGGACTCCTGGTTCTCCTTGTCGGTGACGAAGTGCGCGAAGGCGACGGCCGCCGCCTTGTGCTCGCTCCGCTCGTTGACCGCGAGTCCCATCACGTACATGTTCGGCTTGCCGGTGTTGTTGGGCGCGTCGGTGATGCCCAGGTTCTCGTAGAGGCTCGGCGCGTCCCGCTTGAAGGTCTCCAGGTCGTGGGCGCTGCCCGGATTGATGGCGACCTTCTGCTCCAGGAACCGCTGACCCGCCTTCTCCGGGGTCATCGTCAGCGCCTGCGAGTCCAGCCCGCCGTTGTCGTACAGCTCCTTGTACCTCGTCAGCAGCTCGACGCCCTTCGGCTCGTTGTAGGTGAACTCGGTCGCGTCGGCATCGGTCAGCCTGACGCCGTAGCGGCCGAAGTCCTCGACGGTGGGGGTGCCCGCCAGCGTGGCGACCTTCCCGTCCGACGTCTTCGCCATGGCGTTGGCGTGCGCGAAGAGTTCGTCGAAGCTCTTCGGGGGCTTCTCCGGATCCAGCCCCGCCTTCCGGAACAGCGCCTTGTTGTAGAAGAGCGGGCCGGTGTTCAGATACCAGGGGAAGGCATAGGTGCCGTCCAGGCCGGGCAGCGCGTTCCCCCGCCACGCCTCCGGGGTGTACTCGCCCTTGAACCTGGCGCTCGCCTCGGACTTGTCCAGATTCATCAGCAGACCGGCCTTGGCTAGGGGATACGCCAGGTCGGGGGAGACGTTGACGACATCGGGCAGATCGCCCGAACCCGCGTCCGCGCTGAGCTTCTCCGCGTAGTTCTCGGCCGGCTGGTCCAGCCACTTGACCTCGACGTCCGGGTAGCGGTTCTCGAACTTCTCGATCAGCTCGTTGAAATAGTCCTTGAAGTTCGCCCGCAGGTTCCAGGTCTGGAAGCTGATCTCGCCCTCGATCCGGCCGTTCGCGCTGCTACCGCCCCCGCCGTCATCCGATCCGCAACCGGTCAGCAGCAGTGCCGACAGGGCGAGCGGCACGGTGGTGGCGATGGCTCTACGGAAGAGGGGCATGACGGGCGTTCTCCTTCGGTCGGGCCGGGAGGTTGCGTCAAGAAGCTGCACCCGTACGGGGGTTCGAGTCAAGTCTTCCGCAACGAACTAATGCGCTTTAGTCTGTTGGTGCTCAAGCGCTTTAGCTGAACGCCTCTCCCCGCCGGGGCGGACGGCTCACGCGCGGGATGCTGATCTGTGTGTCGCACGGCTCCAGGAGGACCTCGATGCGCCGGACCCCGGCCCGACGCCCCACCATGAAGGACATCGCGCGCCGCGCCGGCGTGTCGGAGAGCGCGGTCTCCTTCGCCCTGAACGACCGGCCCGGTGTCTCGGCGGCCACCCGCGACCGGGTGCGGCGCGTCGCCGAACAGCTGGGCTGGCAGCCCAGCACCGCCGCCCGCGCGCTCTCCGGCGAGGGCTCGGCCACGGTCGGGCTGGTGCTGGCCCGGCCCGCCTCCACCCTCGGCGTGGAGTCGTTCTTCCTGCAACTGGTCTCCGGCGTGCAGGAGGCTCTCTCGCCGCGCCGGCTCGGGCTGCTCTTCCAGGTGGTGCCGGACCTCGACGCCGAGTGCGCCACCTACCGCCGCTGGTGGGCCGAACACCGCGTGGACGGGCTGCTGGTGGTCGACCCCCGCGCCGCCGACCCACGCCCCGAGCTGCTCACCGCGCTCGGCCTGCCGGCCGTGGTGATCGGCACCCTGCCCGCACCGCTCGCCGACCGGCCGGCGATCTCCAACATCTGGGCGGACGACACCGGCGCCATGGCCTCGATCGTCGACCACCTCCACGAGCTGGGGCACCGTCGCATCGTCCACATCGCCGGGCTGCCCGACCTCGCCCACACCCGCGACCGCGTCGACTCGCTGCGCGCGGAGGCCGCGCGCCGCGGGCTCGCCGACGTGTGCTCGGTGCCCACCGACTACTCCGACGCGCAGGGCGCGGCCGCCACCCGTCGGATGCTGGCGCAGGACCGGCCGCCCACCGCCCTCGTCTACGACAACGACGTGATGGCCGTGGCCGGGCTCGCCGTCGCCGCGGAGCTCGGCCTCGCGGTCCCCGCCGACGTGTCCATCGTGGCCTGGGACGACTCGGTGCTGTGCCGCAGCACCCACCCCTCACTCACCGCCCTGGTCCGCGACACCGCCACCTACGGGCGGCACGCCGCCGAGCAGCTGATCGCGCTGCTCGACGGCGGGCCGGCGGTGTGCGTCCAGGACGAGCTGCCGCGACTGGCGCCGCGCGCCAGCACGGCTCCGCCGCCGGCCTGAGTCGAGGCCGGCGGCGGAGCCGGACGGCGTGGCCGCGTCGAGCCGTGCGACGGGTCCCGGGCCGCCCGCCCGGGACCACGCCTTACGCCGGCACCGCCAGCGACAGCGCGAAACGGCCCTCGCGGTCCGTCCACCACTGGCGCAGCGCCAGCCCGGCGGCGGCCAGCTCGGTCCGCACGCTCTCCTGCCGGAACTTCGCGGAGACCTCGGTGCGCAGCTCCTCCCCGGCGGAGAAGTGCACCGCGAGATCCATCGAGGGGAACTTGACGGTGAGCGCCGCACGGGCGCGCAGTCGCATCTCGATCCACTCGTGCGCGGGGTCCCAGACGGCGACATGGTCGAAGTCGGCGGAGTCGAAGTCGGCGCCCAGTTCGCGGTTGAGGACGGCCAGGACGTTCTTGTTGAACTCCGCGGTCACCCCCTGGGCGTCGTCGTACGCCGCCACCAGCGTCGCCTCGTCCTTGACCAGGTCGGTGCCGAGGAGCAGCGCGTCACCGGGCTCCAGCAGATCGGCCACGGCGGTGAGGAAACGGTTCCTCTCCGGGGGCAGCAGATTGCCGATGGTGCTGCCCAGGAACGCCAGCAGCCGCGGGCCCGGTGTGTCCGGCAGCTCCAGACCCTCCTGGAAGTCGGCGACCAGGGCGTGCACATGCAGGGTCGGATGCTCGGCCAGCAGCCCCTCGCCCGCCTGCCGCAGGGCGCTGTCGCTGACGTCCACCGGGACGTACGAGTGCAGCTGCGGCAGGGCGCGCAGCAGATAGCGGGTCTTCTCCGAGGAGCCGGAGCCCAGCTCGACGAGGGTGCGGGCGGCGGTGGTGGCGGCGATGTCGGGGGCCCGCTCGATGAGGATCTCCCGCTCCGCCCGCGTCGGGTAGTACTCGGGGAGCTCGGTGATCCGGTCGAACAGCTCGCTGCCCCGCGCGTCGTAGAACCACTTGGGCGGCAGCTGCTTGGAGGTGCGGGTCAGGCCGTCGGCCACATCGGCGCGCAGCGCGGCGGACGTGGTGTCGACCGGGAGGGTGCGGGTCAGGCTGAACGGGCTCACGCGGAGGGCTCCTTGAGCGGGGTACGGAGTACGTCGGTGCGGGTGGCGCTGAGCAGGGTGTGGTCGGGGACCTCCGTCCAGAGCGGATCGTCGTCGTACGGCTCCGAGGCGACGACGACGGCCCGGCCCGGTTCGGCGCGGTACCAGAGCGTGTCGCCCCACGCGGTGGCGGCGATGGTCTCGCCGTCGGTGAGCAGCAGGTTCAGCCGGGAGTCGGGCGCGGCCGCCGCGACCTCCCGGGTGGTCTCGGCCAGCGCCTCGGGCGCCGGGTAGCCCTCCCGGAGCCGGTGCAGCAGCAGCGCCCACACCAGCGCGGAGTCGCAGCGCGCCTCCAACAGGAGCAGTTCGCCGGCCGGCAGCCCGGCGGCGAGCCGGGACAGCGAGTGCGGCCAGCCGCGGATCGCCCCGTTGTGGCTGAACAGCCAGTCGTCCCCGGCGAACGGCGCCGCGGCCGCCTCCCCGTCGGCGCTGGCCTCGGTGGCGTCCCGTACCGCGCCGAGCAGCGCGCGCGTGCGCACCACCCGGGCCAGGTCCGCGAACGAGGCGTCGGCCCACATCGGCCCGGACCGGCGGTATCGCGCGGGCCGCGGGTCGCCCGGGGCGTACCAGCCGACGCCGAACCCGTCGGCGTTGACCGTCCCGTGCACCTGTCGACGGGGCGCCCACGCCTGTCGGTAGAGCGAGTGCGGCGGACGCACCAGGACCTCGCCGATGGCCACGTCCGGTCCCAGGTAAGCGAGGTGTCGGCACATCAGTCCGTCCTCCCTCGCACGTCGTCCACGCGGTGCTGCGACGGGCTCGGCCCGGTGAGGGCGGGCCGTCGGGCCTCCGGGCGTCGCGGTCGGGCCGCGGCGCCCCCCGAAGGGGTGCGGGGGTCAGGCATCGCGGGCCTCCCGTTCCGCGTCCCGCGCGGTGCGGAAACCGGAGAAGATCTGCCGCCGGACGGGCAGGTCCCAGTTGCGGAAGGTGCCGCGGCAGGCGACGGGGTCCACGGCGAAGGAACCGCCGCGCAGCACCTTGTGGGTGCCGCCGAAGAAGACCTCGGAGTACTCGCGGTAGGGGAAGGCGGCGAAGCCGGGGTAGGGCAGGAAGTCGCTGGCCGTCCACTCCCACACGTCGCCGATCAGCTGCCGCACGCCCAGCGGCGAGGCGCCGCGCGGATAGCTGCCCACGGGGGCGGGCTGGAGATGGCGCTGGCCCAGGTTGGCGAGGTCGGGGGTGGGGTCGGCGTCGCCCCACGGATAGCGCCGGGAGCGGTCGGCGTCCGGGTCGTGCCGGGCGGCCTTCTCCCATTCCGCCTCGGTGGGCAGCCGGCGCCCGGCCCAGCGGGCGTAGGCGTCGGCCTCGTACCAGCTCACGTGCAGCACGGGTTCGGCGGGCGGCACCGGCTCGGTCACCCCGAAGCGGCGGCGCAGCCACTGGTCGCCCTCGCGGCGCCAGAACAGCGGCGCGTGCAGCCCGTGCTCACGGATGTGGGCCCAGCCCTCGGCGGTCCACCACCGCTCCCGCTCGTAGCCGCCGTCCTCGATGAACCGCTGGTAGGCGGCGTTGCTGACCGGCACCGTGTCGATGTGGAAGCCCGGCACCTCGACGCGGTGCGCGGGGCGCTCGTTGTCCAGCGCCCAGGGCTCGGCGGAGGTGCCCATGGTGAACGGGCCGCCGGGGACGAAGACCTCGGCGGGCAGCGCGGCGTCGACGGGCCCCGGCGGCGGGGGCGCGTGCAGGACGGCCGGGCCGCGCCGCAGCTGGTGGGTGATGAGCATGGTCTCGTCGTGCTGCTGCTCATGCTGGGCGATCATGCCGAAGGCGAAGCCCGCGTCGACCAGCGGATCGCCGTGCAGCGCGGCGCGCTCCAACACGTCCAGGACCCGGCCGCGCACCTCGCCGACGTAGCGGTGCGCCTCGTCGGGGGGCAGCAGGGGCAGCGAGGGGCGCGTGGCGCGCGGGTGCTCGAAGGCGTCGTAGACCGAGTCGATCTCCGGGCGCAGCGCCTCCTGGCCGCCGACGGAGCGCAGCAGCCACTGCTCCTCCTGGTTGCCGATGTGGGCGAGGTCCCAGACGAGAGGGGACATCAGGGGGGAGTGCTGGGCGGTGAGATCGCGCTCGTCGACGCAGTCGGTGAGGGCGCGGGTGCGTTCGCGGGCGGTGCGCAGCGCGCGCTCGGCCCGCTCCCGTATGGCGTCCGGATCGAGCGGTGCGGAGCCCTCGGGGGCCGCGGGCGTCTGGTGGGGGGTGGCGGCCTCGGGCGCGGTCATGGCCGGCGCTCCTTCCCGGTGGGGGCGGCCCCGGCGACGGGGGCCGTCAGATCGTCGGCCGGACATCGGCCACGGGCGACGTAGCGGTCGGTGAAGTCGGCGACGGCGGTGAGGATCCGGTCCGAGGCGCCGATGCGCGGCAGGGCCTCCAGGGCGGTGGCGAAGCAGCTCACGGCGGCGGCGTGCAACTCGGGGTCGGTCAGGGCGTGCCGGGCGGCGTTGCGCCAGAGCGCGTTGCGGGGTGCCGGCGCGCCGCCGGCGGTCTCCGCCAGCGGCTTGACCACGCGGTAGACGGTCTCGGCCGCCTCGGGGTCGTCGAAGAGCGCGGCGGTGACGGCGAGCGGGACGATCCAGCCGTCCTCGCCCGACTGTGCGTCGATCATGCGCAGTTCGAGGTGGCCACGCGGTCGGACCGGGGGGAAGAGGGTGGTGATGTGGTAGTCGAGATCCTCGATGTCCGGCGGCCGGGGCCGTCCGCGCCGCACCCACTGACGAAACGTCAACCCGTCGGCCAACGGCCACGGCCCGTGGTCGGAGCGGATGAACATCACCGGCGCGTCCAGCACATACGCCGACCAGGCGGCGCGCGGATCGCGGTCGTCGGGCGGGGCGAGCGTGCGGCCGGGGTCCATGGCGGCCCAGACGGCCTGCCGGGTGGAGCGGTAGCCGGTGGGAACCCCCCGCGCGAGAGGGGAGTTGGCGAACGCGGCGGTCAGCACCGCGCCCAACAGGTGGGCCAGCCGCCAGCGCCGCCCCACCCCCAGCGGCCCCGGCTCGGCGTGGCCGGCGTCCACGCAGACCTGTACCGAGGCCGTGCAGCACATCATGGAGCGCCCGGCCGTCCCGAAGCGGTCGAAGTACCGCTCCATCGAGGCGTAGCGGTGGTCGGTGAGCAGCCGGCGCGGCGGATGCCAGGGGTTGTGGCCGTGGCCGGCGATGCCGAGCCCCATGCGGGCCAGTAGATCGCGCACCAGGGCCAGATCCGCGGAGGTGTCGGCCACACAGGCGGTGAGCGAGGCGCAGGGGCGGGAGCTGAGCTCCAGCTGGCCGCCGGGTTCGAAGGTGAGCGCGGAGCGCAGCGGCAGTTCGCGCAGCGCGGCCACCGCGGCGTGCAGCCGGGCGGGGGCGACGGGAGTCGCCGGGTCGCGCAGGTCGTGCATGAGCCATTCCAGCTCGATGCCGATGAATCGGGGTGGTCCGGTCTTGAAGCAGATGCCGCGCACATGGGCCTCCATGTCGGCCTCGGCGGGCGAGATCCCGCCCGACCGCATCGCGGCGCGCATCGCCTTGTCCTCGGGCACAGCCATCTCCTGTCCCGTCCCGGTGATCGGCCCGCGGGGTGCGAGCCGGTATGCCGTCCTCCACCTAAACGTGCCATGGTCGCCGGGCTCAAGAGTGCCTACAGAGTTACACAAGAGTTCACGAGGCGCAGGGCGAGACAGCAGCCACACGCGCACCCTGCGTGACCGGCGGCGTCCCGGACGCCTCCGCGCGCTCCGACGCGCCTGTTCCCCAGAGGCCGACCGACCGCTTAGTATGCCGCGCGGCGCGGCACCGCGCGCCACGAGGACCGCTTGCGGGAGGCCATCTGATGCGGGCATGGCGAGTACACGAGAACGGCGAACCGCGCGAGGTGATGCGGCTGGAAGACGTGCCCGAGCCGGTCGCCGGCCCCGGCCAACTGCTGGTGCGGGTGCGGGCGGCCAATGTGAACTTCCCCGACGCGCTGCTGTGCCGAGGCCGGTACCAGGTGCGGCCACCGCTGCCGTTCACCCCCGGCGTCGAGCTGTGCGCCGAGGTCCTCGCGGTCGGCGAGGGGGCGCGGGGCGAGGTCGGGGCGCGCGTCCTGGCCACCCCCGTGCTGCCCGCGGGCGGCTTTGCCGAGCGCGCCGCCGTGTCCGCCGCGAGCGCGCTGCCGGCCCCGGAGACGCTGGACGACGCCGAGGCCGCCGCGCTCCACATCGGTTACCAGACCGGCTGGTTCGGGCTGCACCGCCGGGCCCGGCTCCAGGCCGGCGAGACGCTGCTGGTGCACGCCGCCGCCGGCGGTGTCGGCAGCGCCGCCGTACAACTCGGCAAGGCGGCCGGGGCCACCGTCATCGGTGTCGTCGGCGGCGCCGAGAAGGCGCGGGCCGCCCGCGAACTGGGCTGCGACCTGGTCGTCGACCGACACGCCGAGGACGTCGTCTCCGCCGTCAAGGAGGCGACCGGCGGTCGGGGCGCGGACGTCGTCTACGACCCGGTCGGCGGCACGGCCTTCACCCAGTCCACCAAGTGCGTGGCCTTCGAAGGCCGGATCGTGGTCGTCGGCTTCGCCGGCGGCACCGTCCCCGCCCCGCCGCTCAACCACGTCCTCATCAAGAACTACGCGATCCTCGGCCTGCATTGGGGGCTCTACAACACCCACGACCCGGCCGCGGTGCGCGCCTGCCACGACGCGCTGACCAAGCTCGCCGCACAGGGCGCCATCGCCCCGCTGGTCAGCGAGCGGGTCCCGTTGGAGGCGGCGGCCGACGCGGTCCAACGGGTCGCCGACGGCGCCACCACCGGCCGCGTGGTCGTCGTCCCCGGCCTGTCGGGGGAGGCGCGATGACCCACGACGAGGCGATGACCCACGACAACCCGCGGCCGAGCGGCGGAGCCGACGGCGGTGGTGCCGATGTCGGTGGGGTCGACGGCGGTGGTGCCGATGTCGGTGGGGTCGACGGCGGCGGCACCGACGCAGACCAGGCGCGCCACAGGGTGCGCGAGCTGCTGGCCGCCCATCCGCCCGCGACCACCCCTCGGCTCGACTTCCTGCGCGCCCGCTTCGACGCCGGACTGGCCTGGGTGCACTACCCCGAGGGCCTCGGCGGACTGGGCGCGCCGCGCGCCCTCCAGACCGTGGTGGACGCGGAGTTGGCGGCGGCCGGCGCCCCCGACAACGAGCCCCGCCGGATCGGGATCGGACTCGGCATGGCCGCCCCGACCATCCTCGGCTACGGCACCGACGAGCAGCGCCGCCGACTGCTGCGCCCGCTGTGGACCGGGGAGGAGGTGTGGTGCCAGCTGTTCAGCGAGCCGGGCGCCGGCTCCGACCTCGCCGCGCTCGCCACCCGTGCGGTACGGGACGGCGACGACTGGGTGGTGGACGGCCAGAAGGTGTGGACGTCCAGCGCGCACCTCGCCCGCTGGGCGATCCTCATCGCCCGCACCGACCCCGAACTGCCCAAGCACCGCGGCATCACGTACTTCGTCTGCGACATGACCCACCCCGGGGTCGAGGTCAGGCCGCTGCGGCAGATCACCGGCGAGGCCGAGTTCAACGAGGTCTTCCTCACCGGGGTGCGGATCCCCGACAGCGCGCGGCTGGGCCCGGTCGGCGAGGGCTGGCGGGTGGCCCAGACCACCCTGATGAACGAGCGGGTCGCCATCGGCGGCGGCCGCGTCCCGCGCGAGGGTGGCATGATCGGCATCGTCGCCGACACCTGGCGCGACCGCCCCGAACTCCGCACCCACGACCTGCATCAGCGCCTGCTGCGGCTGTGGGTGGAGGCCGAGGTCGCGCGGCTGGCGGGCGAGCGGCTCGGCCAGCGGCTCGCCCACGGCCAGCCGGGTCCCGAGGGGTCGGCCATGAAGCTCGCCTTCGCCCGGCTCAACCAGGAGATCAGCGGACTGGAGGTCGAGCTGCTCGGGGAAGAGGGCCTCGGCTACGACGACTGGACACTACGCCGCCCCGAACTCGTCGACTTCACCGGGCGCGAGGCGGGCTACCGCTATCTGCGCGCCAAGGGCAACTCGATCGAGGGCGGCACCTCGGAGGTGCTGCTGAACATCGTCGCCGAACGGGTGCTCGGGCTGCCGCCGGAGCCACGCGCCGACAAGGACGTCCCATGGAAGGACCTGCCGCGATGAGCACGCCCCGTTCGGAAGCGTCCCGTTCCGACGCGCCCCGTTCCGAAACCCCCCGACCCGAAGCCCACCGCCCCGAAGCACCCCGAGCCGACGCACTTCGCCCCGACGTGCCCCGGGCTGGGACTCCGCACCCCGCCGACCTGCTCTACTCCGAGGCCGAGGAGGACCTCCGGGCGGCCGTGCGGGCACTGCTCGACGATCGCTGCCCGCCGGCCGCCGTGCTCGCCGCGGCCGAGGCGGGACGCCCGTACGACGCCCCGCTGTGGGACACGCTCGGCCGCGACATCGGCGCGGCCGGGCTGCTGGTGCCCGAGAAGCTGGGCGGGCAGGGCGCCACCGCGCGGGAGGCGGCCGTGGTCCTGGAGGAGCTCGGCCGTTCCGTCGCACCGCTGCCGTACCTCACCAGTGCCGTCCTCGCGGTGCGGACCCTGCTCGGCTGCGACCCCGAGGCGGAGGAGGAGGTGCGGGGTCTGCTCGGCCGGCTCGCCGCCGGCCGCGCCACCGCCGCCCTGGCCGTGCCGCTCTCCACCGCCCCCGGCGGCGCGCCGCGGCCGACCGTACGGGCCGACGCCGACGGGCGACTCACCGGGCGGGTCACCGGCGTGGCCGGGGCGATCGGCGCGAGCACGCTGCTGGTCCCCGCCGACAGCGGGCTGTACGCCGTGGCCGCGGACGCCGCCGGGGTCCGGACCACCCCGGTCACCTCCCTGGACCTCACCCGCCCGCTCGCCACCGTCGACCTCGACCGGGCGGCCGCCCGGCGGCTGGCGCCGGCGGAACGCGCCGCGGCCGCGGTCGACCGCGCGCTGCTCACCGGCGCCGGGCTGCTCGCCTCCGAACAGCTGGGCCTCGCCGAGTGGTGCCTGGCGGAGACCGTGCGGCACACCCGCGAGCGGCACCAGTTCGGCCGGCCCATCGGCTCCTTCCAGGCGCTCAAGCACCGGATGGCCGCGCTCTGGCTGGAGCTGGTCTCCGCGCGGGCCGCGGCCCGCAACGCGGCCGACGCGCTGGCCGCCGACAGCCCCGACACCCCGGTGGCGGTCGCGGTCGCACAGGCGTACTGCGCCCGCGTCGCCGTGCACGCCGCCGAGGAGTGCGTCCAACTGCACGGTGGCATCGGGATGACCTGGGAACACCCCGCGCACCTCTACCTCAAGCGCGCCAAGAGTGCGGAGATCGCGCTGGGCACCCCCGGCCGGCATCGCGAGCGCCTCGCCGTCCTGGTCGGCATCCCGTCCCCCACCAGCTGAAACGCTCAGGCCGGCACCGACCCGGAGCTTTCCGGCCCGGTGCCGGCCCACCCCTGGCCGTGAGGTTTAATTGCAAACTGTTCGCAATAAAGCAAGATCTTCAGCAGGGGTGTGGGGGCATGACGGCCCGGACGATACGGACGGTGGCCGCCGCGGTGACGGCGGCGACTCTACTGGCGGGCGCCACGGCCTGCTCGACGCCGAGTGACAGCAAGGGCGGTGGCACCGAGGCCCTCGTCGTCGGCATCGCCAACGAACCGGAGACCCTCAACCCCCTCCTCGGCTTCGGCAAGGACGGCAACTCCAAGATCTTCGAGGGGCTGCTCCGCCACGACGCCGGGATGAGGCTCGTCCCCGCCCTCGCCGCCGCCCTGCCCAAGGTCTCCGACGACGGCCGGACCTACACGTACCCCCTCCGCCGGGGCGTGAACTTCAGCGACGGCGAGCCGCTGACCGCCGACGACGTGGTCTTCACCTACCAGACCATCCTCGACAAGAAGACCAACAACCCCTCCAAGGGGGAGCTGGACGCCATCGAGTCGGTCCGCGCCAAGGGCGACGACACCGTGGTCTTCACCCTGAAGTACCCCTACGCGGCCTTCGCCGAGCGCACCGTGCTGCCCATCGCCCCCGAACACGCCGCGGGCGGGCAGAACGTCAACACCGGCCCCTTCAACACCGCGCCCGTCGGCACCGGCCCGTACATGCTCACCCACTGGAGCAAGGGCGAGAAGATCAGCTTCAAGGCCAACCCGCACTACTGGGGCGGCACGCCGAAGGTGAAGAAGCTCACCATGGCGATCATCAAGGACGACGACATGCGCGCCACCCGGCTGCGCTCCGGCGACCTGGACGGCGCGATCCTGCCGCCCAACCTCGCCAAGACCTTCGCCAAGGACAAGAGCAAGCGGACCATCACCGCCAAGACCACCGACTTCCGCGCCGTCACCCTCCCCACCGACAACGAGGTCACCGGCGACACGGCGGTGCGCCGGGCCCTCGACCTCGCCGTGGACCGCCGCGCGATGGTCGACGCCATCCTCGAAGGCGCCGGTACGGAGGCCTACGGCCCGGTGCCCGGCGGCAGCCGGTGGTTCGCCAAGGGCACCGAGCGCGCACACGACCTCGCCCAGGCCCAGCGGATCCTGGACGAGGCCGGCTGGAAGCCCGGCGAGGACGGCGTCCGGGAGAAGGACGGACAGCCCGCCGCCTTCACCCTCTGGTACCCCTCCGGCGACAAGCTCCGCCAGGAACACGCCCTCGCCTTCGCCGCCGACGCCAAGAAGGCCGGCATCAAGGCGACCGTGCAGAGCGGCACCTGGGAGGTCATCGAGCCCCGGATGAAGAAGGACGCGGTGCTCGCCGGCGGCGGCAACCCCGCCGACCCGGACTTCGACCTGTACAACCTGCTCCACTCCGCCCTCGCCGGCGACGGCTTCAACAACATGGCGCGCTACGCCAACCCCGACGTCGACCGGGCCCTGGAGGAAGGCCGGCGCAGCGGCGACCAGGCCGAGCGCAAGCGCGCCTACGACACCGTCCAGCGCGAGCTCGAGGACGACCCCGGCTATGTCTTCCTCACCCACGTCGACCACCGCTATGTGATGCGGGACGCCTGGGACGGCCCGAGCACCCAGGTCGAGCCGCACGACCACGGCCTGGGGGCCGGCCCGTGGTGGGACGTCGAGGACTGGGCGCCGAAGAGGTGACGCCCCGCCAGACCGGCCCCCGGCTGCCCTGGGGGCCGATGGCGCGCATGGCGGGGCGGCGGCTGCTGTTCGCCGTCCCGGTCCTCCTCGCCGTCACCTTCGGCGTCTTCGCCATCGCCGCCGCGTCGCCCTTCGACCCCGCGCGCGCCTACGCGGGGTCGGCCGGGCTGAGCGCCGGGCAGGACACCCTCGACCAGCTCCGCGTCAACCTGCACGCCGACGACCCGTTCACCGTCCGCTGGTGGCGCTGGCTCACCGCCGCGTTCCACGGCGACCTCGGCGACTCCAGCGCGCTGCGCCAGCCCGTCTCCCAGGTCATCGGCGAGCGCATCGGCTGGTCCGTGCTGCTGTGCGCGGTCGCCTTCACGCTCGCCCTCGTCCTCGGCACCCTGCTGGGCGTGCTCGCGGCCCGCCGTCGCGGCGGCCTCCTGGACCGCGCGGTCACCGGCGCCGCGTACGCCCTCGAAGCGGCGCCGCCGTTCTGGATCGGGCTGCTCGCCGTCTGGTTCTTCGCGCTCAGGCTCGGCGCGCTCCCGGCCGGCGGCCTCACCGACACCGGCAGCGACATCGTCACCGCCGACCAGGTCGCCCGCCATCTGGTGCTGCCCGCCGCCGTGCTGGCGGTCTCCCAGCTCCCGTGGTTCGTGCTGTACGTGCGGCAGGGCGTCGGCGACGCGCTGGAGGAGGACCCGGTGCGCGGCGCCCGCGCCCGCGGACTGAGCGAGCGCACCGTGGTGCTCCGGCACGCCCTGCGCAGCGGACTGCTGCCGGTGCTGACCCTCGTCGGCTCCCGGGTGCCCGAGCTGATCACCGGGGCGCTGCTGGTGGAGACCGTCTTCAGCTGGCCGGGCATCGCCTCCGCCACCGTCGAGGCCGCCACCAGTGTCGACTTCCCGCTGCTGGCCGCCCTCACGGTGTTGGCCACCGCCGCCGTGCTGGCCGGCAATCTCCTCTCCGACCTGCTGTACGGTCTGGCCGACCCGAGGGTGGGGTTCGATGGCTGACCGCCTCCCCGGGGAGCCGGCGAAGACCACCGACGCGCCCGGCACGGCGTCCACGCCCGGCACGGTCTCCGCCCCCGGCACGGTCTCCGCGCCCGGCACCGGGGCCGGGTTCGCGTCCGGCGCCGAGGCGCCGGTGGTCTGGCGTGACCGGGGCCGGGCGCGAGACGGCTTCCGTACGCTGCGTGTGCGCGTGTCGGCCGTGCTGGTCGCGGTCGTGGTGCTGGCGGTGTTGTTGGTGCCGGCGCTGGTGCCGCTGGACGAGCAGGCCGTCGATCTGACGTCCAAGCTGCTGCCGCCGTCGGCCGCGCACCCCTTCGGCACCGACGACGTCGGCCGCGACCTGCTGCTGCGCAGCGTCTACGGGCTGCGCGTCTCACTGCTGGTGGGCGTGGTCGCGGCGCTGGTCGCCACGCTCGTCGGCACCGCGATCGGCGCCCTCGCCGGGGCCCTCGGGGGCTGGGCCGACCGGCTGCTGATGCGGCTCGTGGACCTCTTCTCCTCGGTGCCCCATCTGCTGCTGGGCATCTTCGTGGTCGCCATGTTCCGGCCGGGCATCTGGCCGGTGATCGCCTCCGTGGCGCTGACCCACTGGCTGTCCACCGCCCGGATCGTGCGTGCCGAGGTGCTCTCGCTGCGCTCGCGCCCGTACGTCGACGCGGCGATCTCCGGCGGCGCCTCGCGCTGGCGCGTCGCCGTGCGCCATCTGCTCCCCGGTGTCGCTCCGCAGGCCGGTCTCGCCGCCGTGCTCATGGTCCCGCACGCCATCTGGCACGAGTCGGCGCTCTCCTTCCTCGGGCTGGGGCTGCCGGCCCACGAGGCGAGCCTCGGCACGATGGTGCAGAGCGCGCGAGGCTCGCTGCTCGCCGGTGACTGGTGGCCGACGCTGTTCCCGGGCCTGTTCATCATCGTCCCCACCCTCGCCATCGCCGGCCTCGCGGGCGCCTGGCGGGAGCGGATCAACCCGCGCCGGCGATCGGAGCTGATGCTGTGATGACCCCGTCCCGGCGCCTCGCCGCGAAGGAGCGCCCCGCGCGGGGAGCCCCCGTGAACAGTGCCGCCGCGAAGGGCGCCCCCGGAGACGACGTCCCCCTGAAGGCGGTGTCGGGCGCGCCCGTGCTCAGCGTGCGCGACCTGTCCGTGCGCTTCCGGATGCGCGGCGGCCGGCATGTGGCGGCCGTGAGCGGGGTCGGCTTCGACCTGGCGCCGGGGGAGTGCCTGGCGCTGGTGGGCGAGAGCGGCTGCGGCAAGTCCGTGCTCGCCTCGGCGCTGCTCGGGCTGCTGCCCGGCAACGCCCAGACGGCGGGCAGCGCCCTGCTGGACGGGCTCGACCTGCTCGCCGCCGACGAGCGCACCCTGGCCCGCACCGTGCGCGGCCGCCGGGTGGGCCTGGTGCCGCAGAGCCCCGCGGCCCACCTCACCCCGGTGCGCACCGTGCGCGCGCAGCTGGAGGAGACCGTACGGGAGCTGACCGGCACCGCGCGGGCGGAGCTACGGGCCGCCGCCGAGGCGGCCGCCGCGCGGGCGGCGTTCCCCGCCGACCACCTGGACCGCTATCCGCACCAGCTCTCCGGCGGCCTGGCCCAGCGCGCCGCCACCGCGCTCGCCCTGGTGGGCGACGCGCCCCTGCTGCTCGCCGACGAGCCGACGACGGGGCTCGACCGCGACCTGGTGGAGCACACCGTCGACGAGCTGCGCCGGCACACCGACGACGGACGGGCGCTGCTGATCATCACCCATGACCTGGCGGCCGCGGAGCGGATCGCGGACCGGGTGGCGGTCATGTACGCGGGTCGCGTCGTCGAGATCGCCGACGCGACCGCCTTCTTCGGCACCCCCGGCCCCCGCCACCCGTACGCGCGCGGGCTGCTCGCCGCGCTCCCCGAACGGGACTTCACGCCGATCCCCGGCATGCCGCCGGAGCTCGGCGCGCTCCCCGCCGGCTGCGCCTTCGCCGCCCGCTGCGACCGGGCCACCGAGGTCTGCGGCACGCTCCCGGCGCCGCGCGACGGCGTCGCCTGCCACCACGCCATGGAGGCCGCCCGTGCTTGAGCTCCGCGAGATCACCGCCGGATACGACCGGCGGGCCCCCGTCGTCCGGGGCGTGTCGCTGAGCGTCGCCCCCGGTGAGGCGGTCGGGCTGCTCGGCCCCAGCGGCTGCGGCAAGTCGACGCTGGCGCGGGTCGCCGCCCTGCTGCACCGCCCGGACGCGGGCACCGTCGTCCTCGACGGGGAGCCGGTGCGCGGCTGGCGGCACCGCGCCCCCCGCGCCCAGCGCACCGCCTACGGGGTGGTCTTCCAGCAGCCGCGGCTCTCCGCCGATCCGCGACTGTCGCTGCACGCCCTGATCGCCGAGCCGCTCCGCGCCACCGGCCGGCGCGCGGAGGCCACCGCGCGGGTGGCCGAACTCGCCGACGCGGTCGGGCTCTCCGCCGAACTGCTCGCCCGGCGACCGCACGAGGTCAGCGACGGACAGCTGCAACGCGCCTGTCTGGCACGGGCCCTGGTGCTCCGCCCACGCTGGCTGGTCTGCGACGAGATGACCGCGATGCTGGACGCGTCGACCACCGCCGCGCTCGTCGCCGTGGTCGAGGAGTACCGCCGCGAGACCGGCGCCGGGCTGCTCGCCGTCGGCCACGACCCCGCGCTGCTGGACCGCTGGTGCGACCGTGAGGTCGCCTGGAGTTCCCTGTCGGCAGACGGTTGCCGAGCATCCCGCGGATGAACCTTCGGCCGATGTCCCCGCCGGTGTCGCCTCGTGAGAGTGCCTCCGCGTGGACGAGCCGCTGCCCCGCCCCGAGGGTCGTGATCGGAGAGAAGGCCGCCGACCTGATCCGCCGGGGCGACTGACCGCGAGTCCCAGGCGGCCGACAGGAGGAGGGCGGCGCGCGCCGTGTGCCGCCCTCCCCACCCGGCCGGGGCCGGTGCGTCGTCACAGCAGCTCGGCCGCCACCCTCAGGTCGGCCACCAAGCCCTGGTACACCGCCTCACGGTCGTCCGCGCGCAGCACGGCCGAGGGGTGGATGGTCGCCACCAGACACTCGCCCGACGGCGCGTAGCCGTCCACGGCCGGGCAGGGAAGCAGCATCCCGCGCTGTCGCGTCACCCGGAACGAGGGGCCGAGCAGCGCCTTGCCGGCCGTGGCGCCGAGCGCGACGATCACCTCGGGGTCGACCAGTCGCAGCTCGGCGCCGAGCCACGGCCTGCACGCCGTCAGCTCGTGCAGGTTCGGGGTCTTGTGGATACGGCGTTTGCCGCGCTCGGGGACGAGCGTGAACTTGAAGTGCTTGACGGCGTTGGTCACGTACGCCTGGTCCGGGTCGATCCCCGCCTCTTCCAGGGCGCGCGTCAGCACCCCGCCGGCCGGGCCGACGAACGGCCGCCCGCGCCGGTCCTCCTGGTCGCCCGGCTGCTCGCCGACGAGGACGATCCGCGCGCCGGCGTCGCCCTCCCCGAAGACCGTCTGGGTGGCCTCCCGGTGCAGCGGGCAGCCCCGACACTCCGCGGCCGCCTTCCGTAGCGCGGTCAGCCCGCCCCTGCGCGGCACGAACGGCTCGGCGGAGTACGCCTCCTCCGGCTCCGCCCCGTCCTCACCCTCGACGTCCGCCATGGGGTTCCCGGGGTCAGCCCTGCCGACCGCGTCCGCTGAGCATGTCGCGCACGCGGTCGACCATGCCGGCCCCGGGAGCGAGCAGCTTGTTCGCGGGCGGGGTGTCGGGGGCCGCGGGGTGCGGCCGGGTCGGAGCCATCTTCTTGGCCCGCCGGATCTTGTCGCCCAGTTTGTCGAGCTGGTCGGCGGAGCAGGACTCGGCCAGCAGCGGGAAGAGGCGACTCTCCTCGTCGGCGACGTGCGTGGTCACGGCTTCCTTCAGCCGGTTGATCAGCGAGTCGAAACGGGTGTCCTCCGCGTCGCAGCCCTCCAGCTCCTTGAGCATGCGTTCCACGGCGCTGTGGTCGTCGATCTCCTTGTCGGCCAGGTCGTCGCCGTCGTCCACGTAGCGGCGCACCGCGGGGTAGAGGTACTCCTCCTCCGCCACGGAGTGGCGCACCAACTCGATGGTCAGCTGATCGGCCAGGCGCCGCCGCTCGCCGTCTCCCGCCGGCAGCGCCCCGATCCGCTCGAAGAGCGACTCCACCTCGCGGTGGTCAGCAGTCAACTCCGCGATGACGTTTCCGCCGTGCCCCATGGTCAGCCTGCTCTCTCGTTGTTTCCGGACGGAAATCAGCTTTTCCGCACGAGCTCTTTCGTCTCCTGCTCGGAGTCGCGTCGTACCGCACCTCGTGGAGGTGCTGACGGCACTCAGCCGCTATACCTCCCACCCTCCCGCGCCGTTGACCGCGCCCAGCCCGGCCTTCCACCCGGATGGCCTCCTTTCGCCGGCCCCGTCAGCCAATTCCGCCGCGGGCGCGGACCGGTCGGTCTCGGGCCCGTCAATTCACGGAGATCCTTCACTCTGACGAGGGGTGAGGAGACGGCGCATCACCCATACGCGCAGGGCGTTCGCGATCCACGCCGCGAGCACATGCCGTCATCATGAAGGGAAACCGCATCCCGATGTCCTCGGGTGACGCGATGGGGTGTTCGACCCACAGGAAGGCAGAGATCTCATGTCGACGACCGCGGAGCACACGGCGGCCCCTGTTCGGGAGCGGCCCGGCATGGGAGCGATCATCGTCGATTGGGTGACGACCACCGACCACAAGAAAATCGGTCACCTCTATCTGATCACCTCATTCATCTTCTTTCTCTTCGGTGGAGTTCTCGCGTTGCTGATGCGGGCCGAGCTGGCGCGGCCCGGTGTGCAGATCATCTCCAATGAACAGTTCAACCAGGCCTTCACCATGCACGGCACGGTCATGCTTCTGCTGTTCGCCACGCCCACCTTCGCGGGGTTCGCCAACGCGGTCATGCCCCTGCAGATCGGATCCCCCGATGTGGCGTTCCCCCGGCTGAACATGCTGTCGTACTGGCTGTTCCTCTTCGGCGGGCTGATCGTCCTCGGTTCACTGGTGACCCCGGACGGCGGCCCGGACTTCGGATGGACCGCCTACACGCCGCTCAGCGGCGAGGTACGCACCCCCGGGATCGGCGCCGACATGTGGATCATGGGGTTGGCGCTCGCGGGCTTCGGCACGATCCTCGGGTCGGTCAACTTCATCGCCACCATCGTGTGCATGCGCGCCCCCGGAATGACGATGTTCCGGATGTCCATCTTCACCTGGAACATCCTGCTGACGTCGATCCTGGTGCTGCTCGCGTTTCCGGTCCTGGCCGCCGCGCTGCTCGTGCTGGAGTCCGACCGCAAGTTCGGATCGCTGGTCTTCGCCCCCGAAAACGGCGGGGCCCTGCTGTGGCAGCACCTGTTCTGGTTCTTCGGCCATCCGGAGGTCTACATCATCGCGTTGCCGTTCTTCGGCATCGTCACCGAGATCTTTCCGGCGTTCTCCAGGAAGCCGATCTTCGGATACGCGGGCCTCGTGGGTGCCACCATGGCCATCTCCGGGCTCTCGATCACCGTCTGGGCGCACCACATGTTCGCCACCGGTGCCGTGCTCCTCCCTTTCTTCTCCTTCATGACATTCCTGATCGCCGTGCCCACCGGAGTCAAGTTCTTCAACTGGGTCGGCACCATGTGGACGGGGTCGCTCTCCTTCGAGACGCCCATGCTCTGGTCCGTGGGATTCCTGGTCACCTTCCTCTTCGGCGGTCTGACGGGAATCATCCTCGCCTCGCCTCCCATGGACTTCGAGGTCACGGACAGCTATTTCGTCGTCGCCCACTTCCACTACGTGGTCTTCGGGACCGTCGTCTTCGCCACCTTCGCGGGCTTCTATTTCTGGTGGCCCAAGATGACGGGAAAGATGCTGGACGAAAGGCTGGGGAAGATGCATTTCTGGACCCTGTTCATCGGCTTCCACACCACGTTCCTGGTCCAGCACTGGCTCGGCGCGGAGGGAATGCCCCGCCGCTATGCGGACTACCTCTCCGTCGACGGGTTCACCACCCTCAACTCGCTGTCCACCATCGGTTCCTTCCTCCTCGGCCTGTCCACCCTTCCGTTCCTCTACAACCTCTGGAAGACCACGAAGTACGGGAAGAAGGTCCACGTCGACGACCCGTGGGGCTACGGCCGTTCACTGGAGTGGGCCACCTCCTGCCCGCCACCCCGGCACAACTTCCTCACCCTGCCCCGGATCCGCAGCGAGTCGCCCGCCTTCGACCTGCACCACCCGGACGTGGCCGCCCTGGAGCGGTTGGAGAACGTCGCCTATCGAGACGTCGTCGAACCGGGGAAGGGCCTGGCGCCGCCGCTGGGAGACGAGGAGCGGGGGAAGTGACGCGCCGGAGGCGTCGGGCGCGCCAGACGCGGCGGCGGGAGGCGGCGGCCGACGCCCCGAGGGGCCTCGCCCAGCTGGAGACATATGTGTACTGCCAGGGCGAGATCGGCAACGCACGAAAGGAAGCCGAGGCGTTCGCCCGAGGCATGCCCTGGCTCACCGCCGCGCAGCACGAAGAGGTCGTGCGCCGCTTCGCGAAGGCACGCCTGGAGCTCTCCCGCACCCTGCTGCGCGAGCTCGCGCAGCGACGCGACGACCTGGGACGCGAGTACGCGGACCGCTACGAGGCGCTGCAAGGCCGGCTGAAATCGCTCTGCGCCGGGGTGCTGATCAGCGTGTCCTTCCTGGCCACCGGCATCGCGCTCGTCATGACGCTGCGCTGACCCGCTCGCAACGCCCCGCCGGCAGGCGGCCGGACGCACTCCGCCGCCCGCCGTGCCGGTCCCCGCACGCGGCGTTGGAGCCCCCCCGAGGCGGCGGTCGCCGTGGGGTGCCGGGACCGGAGCGGCCTTCGTCGTGCGCGGGTCCGAAGGACGTGCGAGCGTGGAGGGAGGGGCGCCGGCGCCGGGAGCGGAGGCGCCTTCGACGGCCTCTTCGACGGCCCGTTGCGGCGGGCCGGAGAGGACGGTCCGTGGTGGTCAGGGACGGGGAGGTTTCCGTGCAGCTGTCCTTCCTCGATCGGCTCTACGAGCAGCCCGGTCCCTGGGCCAGCGTGTATCTGGACACCTCGCGGGACATCGACGACCCGGACAAGGCGATCGCCCTGCGGTGGAGGCACCTGCGCGACGACCTGGTGGCCGGTGGCGCGGACGCGGCCACCGTCGACGCCCTGGCGGACGCGGCGGGCGCCGACCGCGAGGTGGCGGGACGGCACGGGCAGGCGCTGTTCGCGACGCGTGGACGGCTGGTGCTGGTCGAGGAGTTGCCGGAGCCCCCGCCACGCGACGTGGCGCGCTTCGGACCACTGCCACACGCCCTGCCCGTGGCTGTGCAGTACGCGCCCGACATCCCCTACACGGCCATCGTGCTCGAACGGCTGGTGCCCCCGGACGCCGACGGCGCGGAAGAGGTGGTCGTGGAGGTGGAGAGCGGACGCTGGCCGATGAGCCGGGCTCTCCCGGGCCCCTCGGACCTCCTCCGGGTCGCGGTCGAGGACTGGCGGCTGGAGCTGCCGGGCATCGTCCGGCGCCTGGCGGAGCTGGCCGGCCAGGCGGACGCGGAGGCGATCGTGGTCGGCGCCGATCCGGGCAACGAGCGGCTTCAGGGAGCGCTGGTCAACCGCCTTTCCGCACGGGTGCCCCACGGCCGGCGCGTGGTCCGGAGCGTCGCCCCCACGGACCCGACGCCATCCCCGCCCGAGAGCGGGCGGGCCCTGCTGGAACAGGAACTGAGCGGGCTGCTCACCGGCCGTCTGAGGGAGTCCGACCACGAGCGGCTGGAGCGCTACCAGGCGCAGCGGGCACGGCGCCCGGACACCTCGGAGGGCATGAGCGCCGTGGTCACCGCCCTGCAGCGCGGCCAGGCCGACACCGTGCTGCTCAACGACCCTCCGCGGCTTCCCTCGCCTCTCTTCGTCGGCACCGAGCCGGGGCAGATCGCCTCGACGCCCGGCGAGCTGGAGGCGTTCCGGTCCTCCACCATCCGGGAGGAGGACGCGGGAGACGCCCTGCTGTGGTCCACCGTCGGCACGGGCGCCCAACTGACGGTGGTGCCCCAGGACACGCTGGCGTTGCGCGACGGTGTCGGGACACTGCTGCGCCACGCGTGACGCGGCCGGCGCACCGCGCGGCACGCCGTATGCGCCGTCGCCCTCGAGACCTCGTGGCCGGGATCGTCCACGAGACACGGAAACCGGAAGGCAAACGACAAACGACAAACCGGACAAAGGGAAATCGGGCAAGGGAAATCAGACAAGGGAAACCAAGCGCAAAGGAGCGAAGCATGGCCGCCACCGACCCCACCCAGGTGCAGAAGGCCCTCAAGGGAGCCCACTACCCCAGCGACAAGCGCGAGCTGGAGCAGCTGGCCAAGAAGAACGGAGCCGATCAACAGATCGTGAAGAAGCTCCACGACGCGAAGCGGGACCGCTTCGACAGCCCCGCCCAGGTCCAGGAAGAGGTCTTCGGCTCCTGAGCCGAGGGGCGTCCGGGTCCCGGAGCCCGCCCGTCGGGCCCCAGGACCGGAACGCCACGGCCGTCCGGGCGTGCCGCGCCCGGACGGCCGTGGCCCACGACGTCACCGCCAGGGAAGGAGAGGCACGATGACGACGGGTACCCGTGCGGCGCACCCCGTGGCCGTGGTGACGGGGGCCGACTCCGGAATCGGCCGGGCCACGGCCGTCACGCTCGCCGACCAGGGCATGGACATCGGCGTCACCTGGCACAGCGACCAACCCGGAGCGGAGCGGACCGCCACGGAGGTGCGGGTCCTGGGCCGGCGCTGCGAGCTGGAGCGGATGGACCTCACCCGGCTACCGGAGGACACCGCCGCGATCGACCGGCTCGCCGACCGGCTGGGCCGGATCGACGTCCTCGTCAACAACGCCGGCACGGGGACGGCCACCGCCTTCCTGGACCTCGACCCCGACACGGTGCGGGAGGTCCTCGACGTCGACCTCTTCGGCCCGTTCCTGTGCGGACAGCGTGCCGCCCGTCGCATGATCCGGCAGGGCGACGGCGGGCGCATCATCAACGTCACCAGCGTCCACGAGCACCAGCCGCGCGTCGGCGCCGCGCCGTACTGCGCGGCCAAGGGCGGTCTGGGGCTGCTCACCCAGGTGATGGCGCTCGAACTCGCCGGACACCGGATTCTGGTGAACGCGGTGGCGCCGGGCGAGATCGCCACCCCGATGACCGGTCAGGAGGACGTCGACGTGACGACCGTCCACCGTCCCGGTGTGCCGTTGGGCAGGCCGGGTGACGCCCGCGAGGTGGCCGCCGTGATCGGCTTCCTGGCGGGGGAGCGGGCCGGTTACGTCACCGGCGCCTCATGGGCCGTCGACGGCGGGATGCTGCGCATGGGTCCCATGGCCGGTTCACACCTGCCCGACGACTCCTGGCGCCGCCCCTGATCCTCCGCCGCCCAGGGACCGGCCCCGGGCCGCCAGCCGGCCCCCGACGCGCGCCTCGGCGTGGGCCCTCGCATGTCGGCCGCTCCGTCGCGCGGCCTCTTCGGTGCCGGCCAGGCCCCCGCGCGGCGCCCCGGTTCACCACGCGGCGTCCCCGCCCACCCCGCGGCGTTCCGGCGTGTCGGCGGCCGCCGACCGGCGCCGTCGCGTCCGCGTGAACGGGTTCGGCGCCGCGGCGTTTCGGGTGCCGGCCGGTCCTCGGCGCGGGTCGGCGCCGGGGTGCTGCCTCCCCCGAACGGGCGACGCGGAGTCGCGGCGCCCGGTGCTCGCCTCCAGGCTGAGGGGAGCCGAGGCCCCGGCGGCGCCCGGTGCACGACAGGCTCGGGAGACCGCCGGGAGACCGGAGGAGACGACATGGACACCGCACTTTCCGGCATATGGCGTCACGCCGTGGTCACCGGCGGCGCGGGCTTCGTCGGTTCCCATCTGTGCACCGCCCTTCTGCATCACGGCACGGCCGTGACCTGTGTGGACGACTTCAGCACCGGGGCGCCGGAGAACATAGCCCACCTGCGCGACCGGCCGGGCTTCACCCTGGTGGAGGCCGATGTCGCCGACCGGCTCGACGCCGGGCGCGACGACGTCGACCTCGTCCTGCACTTCGCCTCACCCGCCTCCCCGGCCGACTATCTGCGGTTGCCGCTGCACACGTTGGAGACCGGGAGCCTGGGCACCCGCAACGCCCTGGCGCTGGCCCGCGCCCACGACGCGCGCTTCCTCCTCGCCTCCACGTCCGAGGTCTACGGCGACCCGCAGCAGCATCCGCAGAACGAGACCTACTGGGGCAACGTCAATCCGGTCGGCCCGAGGAGCGTCTACGACGAGGCCAAGCGCTTCGGCGAGGCCCTCACCACCGCCGAGGCCGGAAGCCACGGGACCGACACGGGCATCGTGCGTCTGTTCAACACCTACGGACCGCGGATGCGCGGTCACGACGGCCGCGCCGTCCCCACCTTCATCCGGCAGGCGCTGGCCGGGGAGCCCCTCACCGTCACCGGTGACGGACGGCAGACCCGATCCCTGTGCTTCGTCGACGACACCGTGCGGGGCATCCTGGCCGCGGCCGCCTCAGACCTCCGTGGGCCGGTGAACCTGGGCAACCCCACGGAGATCACCATGCTGGAGCTCGCCCACACGGTCATCGAGCTGGCCGGTTCGAGCTCCACGGTCACCTTCATCGAACGTCCGACGGACGACCCGGCGGTGCGGTGCCCCGACATCACCCTGGCGCGCGGCAAGCTCCAGTGGGAGCCGCGCGTGGGCCACCGCGACGGCCTGCGGCGCACCATCGACTGGTTCCGGAAGCGGCTCGACGGCTGACCCGCCCGTCCGCCGGCCGGCCCCGCGGCCACGACGCCCGACGCATACGACGAAAGGCGCTGAACCCATGCGCATCCTCGGCATCAACGCCCTCTTTCACGACCCCGCGGCCGCCCTGGTCGTCGACGGTCGGACGGTCTGCGCCGCCGAGGAGGAACGATTCTCCAGGCGTAAGCACGGCAAGCGCCCCGTTCCGTTCTCGGCCTGGGAGATGCCGGAGAAGGCCGCCGCCTGGTGCCTGCGACAGGCCGGACTGGGTCCCGGGGACCTGGACGCGGTGATCTACTCCTTCGATCCCGCGCTCGCCAGGCCGGCCGACGAGATGGGCCTGGACGACCCCTGGGACCACCTGCGGCTCACCTACGCCGCGCAGGCCCCGGGCTTTCTGAAGGCCGCCCTGCCGGGCCTGGACCCGGCCGTGGTGCGCTTCGTGCCCCACCACATGGCGCACGCGGCCTCGGCGGCGTTCGCCGCGCCCGACGCGGAGTCCTGCTCGGTGCTCGTGCTCGACGGCCGGGGGGAGAGCACCTCACACCTGGCCGCCCGTCGCGTGCAGGACAAGCTGGAGCCCCTCTACGGACAGCGGCTGCCGCACTCGCTCGGCCTCGTCTACGAGGAACTCACCGCCCATCTCGGCTTTCTGCGCTCCTCCGACGAGTTCAAGGTGATGGCGCTGGCCTCGTACGGCAGACCGCGGATGCTGGACGAGATCCGCCGCCACGTCCACCCCACCGGAGACGGCGGATTCCGGGCGACCGGGGTGCCCTGGGCGGAGTTGTGTCCGCCGCGCCGCCCCGACGAGCCCTGGAACGAGGCGCACGCGGACGTCGCGGCGAGCGCCCAGGCGTGTCTGGAGGAGACCCTGCTGGACCTGGTGCGCTGGCTGCACGGCCGGACCCACGACAGCGTGCTCGCGCTGGCCGGCGGCGTCGCCCTCAACTGCGTGGCCAACGCGCGGATCGCCCGCGAGGGCCCGTTCGACCGGGTCTGGGCGCAGCCGGCGGCCGGTGACGCCGGAACGGCCCTGGGAGGCGCCCTGCTGTACGCGGCGGACGGAGGCGACCGGCCGCGGCCCATGCCCGGGGCCGACCTGGGCCGTGGCTGGTCCGACGCGGAGCTCGAAGCCTGGCTGAAGCGGGCCAGGGTCCCCTACGAACGGCCGGCGGACATCGCCGAGACGGTCGCCGAGGCGCTGGCCGGAAACGCCATCGTGGCGTGGTTCCAGGGGCGTTCCGAGTACGGCCCCCGGGCCCTCGGCCACCGATCGCTGCTGGCCCACCCCGGGCACCCGGGCAATCTGGAGCGGCTCAACGACGTCAAGGGCCGCGAGCAGTTCCGCCCCGTGGCCCCCATGGTGCTCGCCGAACGGGCGGGCACGATCTTCGACGGCCCGCTGCCCAGCCCGTACATGCTCTTCGTCCACGACGTGGCCCCCGAGTGGCGGGAGCGCATCCCCGCGGTGGTGCACGTGGACGGCACCGCGCGCATCCAGACGGTGGACCCCGCCGACGAGCCCCTGGTGGCCAGGATGCTGACCGCGTTCGAACGCAGGACCGGGCTGCCGGTCGTCGTCAACACCAGCCTGAACACGGCCGGCCGGCCCATGGTCGACGACCCTCGGGACGCCCTCGAGTGCTTCGGCTCCACCCCGGTCGACCTGCTGGCCATCGGGCCCTTCGCGGTCCGACGCGACCGCCTCTTCACGACCGGCCCGGCCGCCGCGACCGAGCGGGAGGCCGATCGATGAGCCCGGCCGACACCGACGCCCCCGACTACGTCGTCGTCATCCCCACCCTCGGCAGACCGAGCCTCGCCGACTGCCTGGAGGCGCTGGCAGCGGGCCGCGGCCCGCTGCCCCACCGCGTGGTGCTAGTCGACGACCGCCCGCTGGACCGGTGCGACGCGCTGCCGGCGCCGATCCCGTTCCGGCTGCGCGACCGTACCGACACCATCCCCGGCTGCGCCGCCGGCCCGGCCGCCGCCCGCAACGCCGGCTGGCGGGCCGCCCCGGAGACGACCTGGGTGGTCTTCCTCGACGACGACGTGGTGCCCGGCCCCTCGTGGGCCGCGGACCTGGTCGCGGACCTGGCCGTCGCCGGGCCGCGCACCGCGGGCGTCGCCGGGCGCGTCAGCGTCCCGCTGCCGACGGAGCGCAGACCCACCGACTGGGAGCGCAACACCGCCGGACTCGCCACCGCCCGCTGGATCACCGCCGACATGGCCTACCGGCGCGCCGCGCTGGTCGCCGTCGGCGGCTTCGACGAGCGCTTCCCGCGCGCCTACCGGGAGGACGCCGACCTCGCCCTGCGGGTGCTCAAGGCCGGCTGGTCCCTCACCACCGGCAGCCGCCGCACCACCCACCCGGTCCGCCCGGCCGACCGGTGGATCTCCGTGCGACTTCAGGCGGGCAACGCCGACGACGTGCTGATGACCCGTAAGCACGGCCGCGACTGGTGGGGGCGGGCGGGCGCCCCCCGCGGCCGGCTACCGGGCCATCTGCTCGTCACCGGCGCCGCCGTCGCCGCGCTCCTGTGCGCCGCCGCCGGCCGCCGCCGCGGGGCCGCGCTCTCCGCTGCCCTGTGGCTAGCCGGCACCGCCGAGCTGGGCTGGGCGCGGATCGCGCCGGGTCCCCGGACGCGGCCGGAGGTCACCACCATGCTCCTCACCAGCGCGCTGATCCCGCCGGCCGCCACCGGCCACTGGCTGCGGGGCCTGGTCCGCCATCGCCGGGTCCGCCCCGACCGGCCGCCGGAATCCGCCCGACCCCCGCGGACGCGGCGCCGCCCGGCGCGCGAGCGGGTGCCCCGATGACCGCCGGCCACGGCCACCGGGCCGGCCCGGGCCGGCCCCGGAGGCGCCCGCCCTCGCCCCCCGGGGCCGACCGCGCTCCGACCTCCGGTCCTCCGGCCGGCGGCAGCCGGCACACCCCCTCCCGCCCCTGGCTGTACGGCCCCCGAACGGCCGCCGTCGAGGCGGCCCGGCCCCGACGCCCGAGTGGCGTCCCACGGCTCCCGCAGGCCGTGCTCTTCGACCGGGACGGCACCCTCGTGGTCGACGTCCCCTACAACGGCGACCCCGCCCGGGTCCGTCCGATGCCGACGGCGGCCGACGCGGTCCGCGCGGTCCGCGCCCACGGCGTGGCGGTGGGCGTGGTCAGCAACCAGTCCGGAGTCGCCCGCGGACTGCTGACCCGCCGACAGGTCGAGGCGGTGCAGCACCGGGTGGACGAACTGCTGGGCGACTTCGACGTGTGGGCGGTGTGCCCCCACGGCCCCCAGGACGGCTGTCGCTGCCGCAAACCCGCTCCCGGACTGGTCCTCGCCGCCTGCCGCCGGCTCGCGGTCGACCCGGCCCGTACCGCCGTCATCGGCGACATCGGCGCCGACCTGGCGGCCGCCCGCGCCGCCGGCGCGCGCGGGATCCTCGTCCCCACCCCCGCCACCCGGCCGGCCGAGACCGCGGCGGCCGAGGAGAGCGCCCGCGACCTGCTCGCCGCCGTGCGCCTGGCGCTCGGCGGCCGCCCGCCGTCCGGAGCCGCCCTATGACCGGGCTCCCCCGGACCCTGGTCGTCCGGCTGGACAGCGCGGGCGACGTGCTCCTGGCCGGCCCCGCGATCCGCGCGGTGGCCGCGGGGTCCTCCCACACCGCGGTGCTGTGCGGCCCGTCGGGCGAGCCCGCCGCCCGGCTGCTGCCGGGAGTCGACGAACTCCTGGTGCACGACGCCCCCTGGGTGGGCCTGCGCCCGCCGCCGGTGAGCCGGGCCCGGACCGACGCGCTGATCGACACCCTGGCGGCCGGCCGCTTCGACCGCGCCCTGGTGCTCGTCTCGTACCACCAGAGCCCACTGCCCGCGGCGCTGCTGCTCAAGCTGGCCGGGGTGGTCTGGACGGCGGCCGACAGCGAGGACTACCCCGGCGCCCTGCTGGACCTCCGGCACCATCGCGCACCGCACCGCCACGAGGTCGAGGCCGCCCTGGACCTCGCCAGGGACGCCGGCTTCCCCCTCCCGCCCGGCGACGACGGAGCGCTGCGGGTCTGCGCCCCGCCCGACACCGACCACCTCACCGGGCCCGGCCCCTATGTGGTGCTGCACCCCGGGGCGGCCGTACCGGCACGCGCCTGGAGCGCGCACCGGGCGGTGCGCGCCGCGGCCGCCCTGAGCGCGGCCGGGCACCGGGTGGTGGTCACCGGGGGCCCCGCCGAGAAGGAGCTCACCGCGGCGGTCGCGGGAGACCACGCGCTGGACCTGGGCGGCCGGACCGACATGCGCCAACTGGCCGGAGTGCTGGCGCGGGCACGGGCCGCGGTGGTCGGCAACACGGGACCGGCGCATCTCGCCGCCGCGGTCGGCACCCCGGTGGTCTCCCTGTTCGCGCCCGTGGTCCCCGCGGAGCGGTGGGCGCCCTACCGGGTGCCGCACGTGCTGCTGGGGGACCAGGGCGCGGCGTGCGCCGGCAGCCGCGCCCGCGACTGCCCCGTCCCCGGCCACCCCTGCCTCGACGCGGTGCCCGACTCCGAGGTGCTGGCCGCCCTGGCCGGCCTCGTCGACGCGGCCACCGGACGGCGCCGCGATCCCACGCCCGTCGTGCCGGACCGTTCCCGAGACACCGAGCGAGGCGCGAGCGTATGAACATCCTGCTGTGGCATGTGCACGGCTCCTGGACGACGGCCTTCGTCCAGGGACCCCACACCTATCTGGTGCCGGTCACCGCGGACCGCGGACCCGACGGGCTCGGCCGGGCCCGCACCTTCCCCTGGCCCGACACGGTGCGCGAGCGGACGCCGGAGCAACTCCGCGACGAACCCGTCGACCTGGTCATCCTGCAGCGGCCACACGAGGCGCGACTCGCGGAGCGCTGGCTCGGCGGCCGCCGCCCGGGCCGGGACCTGCCCGCGGTCTACCTGGAACACAACGCCCCCGACGGCGAGGTGCCGCACACCCGGCACCCGTGCGCCGACCGCGACGACCTGGTGCTGGTCCACGTCACCCACTTCAACCGGCTCTTCTGGGACAACGGCGGCACCCGGACCGAGGTGATCGAACACGGCATCGTCGACCCCGGCCACCAGTACACCGGCCGGCTCCCCCGCGCCGCCGTCGTCGTCAACGAACCGATGCGCCGCGGCCGGACCGTCGGCTGCGACCTGCTGCCCGCCCTGGCCGCCGAGGCCCCGCTGGACGTCTTCGGCATGCGGACGCGGGGACTGGCCGCCCACCTCGGGCTGTCCGCCGACCGCTGCCGCACCGCGGACCTGCCGCAGAGCGAGCTGCACACCGCCATGGCCGCGCGCCGCGTCTACCTCCACCCCGTGCGCTGGACCTCCCTCGGGTTGTCCCTGCTGGAGGCCATGCACCTGGGCATGCCGGTCGTCGGCCTCGCCACGACCGAGGCGGTGGAGGCCGTGCCCGCGGGCGCCGGAACGCTCTCCAACCGGCCGGGCACCCTGACCCGAGCCCTCCGCGCCTATCTGCACGAGCCCGAGGCGGCCGCCGAGGACGGCCGCCGGGCCCGCCAGGCGGCGCTCGCACGGTACGGGCTCAAACGCTTTCTCCACGACTGGGAACGCCTGTTGACGGAGGTACGTCCATGACGCCCGGCACCCACGCACAACAGCTGTCCATCGCCCTCGTCTCCGAGCACGCCAGCCCGCTCGCGGCCCTGGGCGGGGTGGACGCGGGCGGACAGAACGTCCACGTGGCCCGCCTCGCGGGGGCGCTCGCCGACCGGGGCCACCGGGTCACCGTCTACACCCGGCGGGACTCCGCCGACGCGCCGGACACCGTCCCCCTGCGCCCCGGCGTCCAGGTGCGACATGTCACGGCAGGCCCCGCCGAGCACCTGCCCAAGGACCGCTTGCTCCCCTACATGCCGGCCTTCTCCCGCTTCCTGGCCGAGGACTGGCGATCGCGGCCGCCGGACGTCGTGCACTCCCACTTCTGGATGTCCGGGGTCGCCGCCCTGCGCACCACGCGGCTGCTGGGGCTGCCGCTGGCGCACACCTACCACGCCCTGGGCACCGTCAAACGACGCCACCAGAAGGACGCCGACACCAGCCCACCCAGCCGGATCCGGCTGGAGACCCGCGTGGGGCGGGGCTGCCAGCGGATCATCGCCACCTGCCGGGACGAGGTCGCCGAACTGCGGCGCATGGACATCCCCGAGAGCAGCGTCCGCGTGGTGCCGTGCGGAGTCGACACCAGCCACTTCACCCCGGACGGCGCCGTCGCCCGCCGGGGCCCGTACAGCCACCAACTGCTCCAGCTGGGGCGCCTGGTTCCACGGAAGGGCGCCGCGGTCTCCGTCGCCGCGCTGGCCCTCCTGCCGGACACGGAACTCGTGATCGTCGGCGGTCCGCCCGCCGACCGGATCGACGAGGATGACGAGGTGCGGAGGCTGCGCGCCCTCGCGCTGAGCGCCGGGGTCGCCGACCGGGTCCGCTTCACCGGCGGCGTTCCCCCCACGGACGTCCCCGCCCTGCTGCGCGCCGCGGACGTGGTGCTGTGCCCCGCGGACTACGAGCCCTTCGGCATCGTGCCGCTGGAGGCGATGGCCTGCGGCACCCCCGTCGTCGCGAGCGCCGTCGGCGGACAACTCGACACCGTCTGGGACCCGGGCACCGGGCGGCTGGTTCCACCGGGCGATCCACGGGCCCTGGCCCGGGCCGCCGCGGGGCTCCTCGTCGACCGGGAGGCCCGCCTCGCCTGCGGGGCCGCGGGCCGCCGAAGGGTCGTCACCCGCTACGGCTGGGACAGGGTCGCGGGCGCCACCGAGGAGGTCTACCTCGACGTCCTGCACCGCCGACCGTCCTGACCGCGGCCGCCTGACCCGCGCCCCGGCCCACCGCCGCCGAACCCGAGTCCGAAGGAGGTGCGGGCCGCCGTCGTCCACCCGGACCCGGCGCGCCCGACCAGCCATGAGCCAGTCCTTTGAGGCCGCCCACGAACACTGCCAGTCGTTGCAGGACGCGCTGAGCCGCTTCCGACGGCACAGCCTCCACCGGATCGGGGAGTGGGGCGCGCACCTCGCGGCCATCCTGCCCGTCGGCGGGCGGCTGCTGGCCGCCGGCAACGGCGGCAGCGCCGCACAGGCCCAGCACCTGACCGCCGAACTCGTCGGGCGCTACCAGCAGGAGCGCCCCGGATACTCCGCCATCGCCCTGCACGCCGAAACCTCCAGCGTCACGGCGATCGGGAACGACTACGGCTTCGACCACGTCTACGCCCGGCAGGTCGCCGCGCACGGCCGCCCCGGCGATGTGCTCGTCCTGCTGTCCACCTCCGGCCGCAGCCCCAACCTGCTCTCCGCCGCGGACACCGGCCGCGACGCCGGGCTGCGCGTGTGGGCGCTCACCGGCCCGCTGCCCAATCCGCTGGCCGCGGCGGCGCACGAGACGGTGTCCATCGACGCGGAGAGCACGGCCACCATCCAGGAGGCCCACCTGCTCGCGGTGCACCTGCTCTGCGAGAGCCTGGACGCGGTCGGCGCCACCCCCTCGGCCGGCACCGAGGGTGAAGGGCCCCTCCGCCCGGGGGAGTCGGCATGACGGCGCGCGCCCGACAGCCACTGGTCATCGTGGGAGACGTCCTCCTGGACCGGGACGTGGCGGGCACGGCCTCCCGCCTCACCCCGGACGCACCCGCCCCGGTGGTCGACGCGACAGCCGACCGGACACGCCCCGGCGGAGCCGGCCTGGCCGCCGCGCTCGCCGCCCGCGGCGGCCGCCGGGTGACCCTGGTGACCGCGCTCGGCGACGATCCGGCCAGCGACACCGTCCGGCGCGCGCTGCGGCGCCTGGTGCGCCTGGTCGAGATCCCGCTCACCGGGACCCTGCCGGTCAAGACCCGGATCATCGCGGGGGGCCGCCCGCTGGTCCGGGTGGACCACGGCGGCGGCTCCCCGGGCGAGCCGACCGAACCGGCCCGCGCCGCGCTCGAGCAGGCGGGCACCGTGCTCGTCGCCGACTACGGCCAGGGCACGGCGCGCTCGCTCCGGGACCAACTCGGCCGAGCGGCCCGCTCGGTGCCGCTGCTGTGGGATCCGCACCCCAGGGGCCCCGAGCCCGTGGCCGGGGCCCGCCTGGTGACGCCGAACGCGGCGGAGGCCAGCGCGCTGTGCCCCGGCGACGACCAGTCGCTGCGCGCCTACGCCCGGCGCGGCACCCGGCTGGCGGCCCGCTGGAAGGCGGCCGCCGTGGCGGTGACACTCGGCGAACGCGGCGTGCTGCTGGCCCGCGCCGACGTCGACACGCCGATGCTCATGCCCGTGCCGTACCGGGCGACGGGTGATCCGTGTGGCGCGGGCGACTGCTTCGCGGCCACCGCGGCCGGCGCTCTCGCGGACGGCGCGCTGCCGGAGGAGGCCGTGCAGCGGGCGGTCGCGGAGGCGGCCGACTTCGTCGCCGCCGGCGGGGCGGGCAACGGCGCCC
Organism: Streptomyces sp. SAJ15; assembly: GCF_007595705.1. GTDB lineage: Bacteria > Actinomycetota > Actinomycetes > Streptomycetales > Streptomycetaceae > Streptomyces. The sequence continues at coordinate 264,246 of NZ_NISY01000013.1, forward strand.
TGTGGAACACCGCGTCGAGCGAACCGGTCCGGCCGGCCCGGGAGAGCGACCCGTTCGCCCTCGCCGAAGCCGTCCGCGCCCGAGGCGGAACCGTGGTGGCCACCGGCGGCTGCTTCGACCTGCTGCACGCCGGCCACGTGGGCCTGCTGGAGAACGCCCGCGGAATCGGCGACTGCCTCATCGTCTGCATCAACTCCGACGCGTCCGTCGCCCGGCTCAAGGGCCCCGGCCGCCCGCTCGTCCGCGCCGCCGACCGGGCCCGGGTGCTCGCCGGGCTGTGCAGCGTCGACGCGGTCGCGGTCTTCTCCGAGGACTCCCCGCAGGAACTGCTGCGCCGCCTCCGCCCTGACGTGTGGGTGAAGGGCGGCGACTACTCCCTCGACGATCTGCCGGAGGCCGAGACCCTCCACGAGTGGGGCGGCCAGGCCCTCATCCTGCCCTACCTCGACGGCCGGTCCACCACCGCGCTGGCCCGGCGGGCCGCGCGCGCCGCCGCACCGGACGGCCGACCGTGACCGGACCCGCGGGAGAGCCGGAGACGGAGGTCGCCACCCCGGCGCCGCCGCCGGCCCGCCGGGACGGCGGGCCGCGGGTGGGCCTGGTGATCATCACCCGGAACCGCCGCTCCAGCCTGCTGCGCACCCTGGAGCGCCTCATCCGACTGCCCGAGGCCCCACCCATCGCCGTGGTCGACAACCACTCGACGGACGACACCGTCGCGGCCGTGCGGGAACGCCACCCGGAGGTGACCCTGCTGGCCCTGGACCGCAACCTGGGCGCCGTCGGCCGCAACCGCGGCGTGGCGGCCCTGACCACCCCGTACGTCGCCTTCAGCGACGACGACTCCTGGTGGGAACCCGGCTCCCTGGCGCGCGCGGCGGAGCTCTTCGACGCGCACCCCCGGCTGGGGCTGATCGCGGCGGCCACCCGGGTCGGCCCGGAGGCGGCGCCCGACCCGCTCAACGCCGTGCTCTCGGCGTCCCCGCTCGGCCGGGAGCCGGACCTTCCGGGCCCCTCGGTCCTGGGCTTCCTCGCCTGCGCCTCCGTCGTGCGCCGCTCCGCGTTCCTCGCGGCCGGGGGCTTCCACCCCCTCCTGCACTTCGGCGCCGAGGAGTCGCTGCTCGCCATCGACCTCACCGCCCGCCGCTGGGGAGTCGTCCACTGCCCCGAGGTGGTCGCCCGCCACGACCCCGAGCAGGACGGGGGCTCCCCACGCCCCGGCCGCCTGGTGCGGGTGCGTCGCAACGCGCTGATCACCGCCTGGTTGCGCCGACCGCTGCGGCACGCCCTGGCGCGTACCGCGCGGCTGGCCCTCGACAGCCGGACCGACCCCCAGGCGCGGAGGGCGCTGGCCGAGGTCACGCGCGCACTGCCCGCCGTCCTGGCGCGACGGCACCCCGTACCGCGCGGCGTCGAGCGGCGCATCCGGGCCGTCGAGGCGGGCTCACCGGGCGGCTGAGGACGAGCCCGGGCGCCGGGCCGCGACCGGGCTCTGGTCCACGACCGGGCTCGGGGCCGCGACCGGGCTCGGGCCCGAGGCGAGGCGAGCGACCGCGCCGTCCGGGCACCGGCTCATCGAGCCACAGACGAAGGAGGGTTCGTGACCGACCCGCGGATCACCGTCATCGTCATCACCCACAACCGCAGGGACGACCTGCTGCACACGCTGGGACACCTCGCCCGGATCCCCGAGCGGCCGGCGGTCATCGTGGTCGACAACCGGTCCGCGGACGGCACCTCGGACGCCGTACGACGGCGGTATCCGGCGATCACCCTGCTCACCCTGGGCCGCAACCTGGGCGCGGTCGGCCGCAACCTGGCCGCCCGTCAGGCGACCACGCCCTACCTCGCGTTCTGCGACGACGACTCCTGGTGGCATCCGGGCTCGCTGGCGGGCGCGGCCGACCTGCTGGACGCCCACCCGACGGTCGCCGCGGTGACCGCGCGCATCGTCTCGCACCCCCATCCGGACGACCCCGCCGCGCGCGGCGGCAGCCACGAGGACCCCATCGTCCCCGAGCTGCGGGACTCGCCGCTGCCGACCCCGGCCGGGCTGCCCGGACCGGTGCTCGGCTCCTTCCTCGCCGCCGCCACGGTGATACGTGCCGACGCCTTCCGGTCCGCGGGCGGCTTCTCCCCGCGGCTCGTGCTCGGCGGCGAGGAGGAACTGCTCGCCGCCGACCTCGCCGCCCGCGGCTGGCGGCTCTGCTACGTCGACCGGCTGACCGCCCATCACCGCGCCTCGCCGCGCCGGGACCCCACCCTCCGGCGTCGCCGGGGCATCCGGAACACCCTCTGGTTCACCTGGCTCCGCCGCCCCTGGCCCACGGCCCTGCGCCGGACGACGTGGCTGGCCGCGACCGTGCCCCGCGACTCGGCCTCGGCACGGGCGTTCGCCGAAGCCCTCCGGGGGCTGCCCTGGGTGCTCCGCGAGCGGCGCCCGCTGCCCCCGGACGTCGAGCGGGGCCTCAAGCTCCTCGCCGACTCCCAGCGGCGGTCCACCGCCCGCCGCTACCACGGCTGAGCCGGGGACGGCCGCCGGCCGGGCTCGCCGGGGCGCTCGCCCGTCAGGTCGGGGAAGTGCCGGCCGGCTGCCGGCCGGGGGTCGCCGGGGCGCCGGCCTGTCCGGGAGGTGCCGGCAGGCCGCCGGCCGGGGGCGCCGGCGCGTCCGCCTGTCAGGACCGGGAGGCGCCGGCCGGCCGGGGGTCGCCGGCGCGCTCGCCCGTCAGGACCGGGAGGCGCCGGCCGCACGGCGGCCCGGGCTCGCCGGCGCGTCCGCCTGTCAGGACCGGGAGGCGCCGGCCGGCCCGTGGCGAGCCGGTCCACCAGCTCGTCCCGGTACAGCCGGGCGACCCGGTCGAGGAGGTCGGGGTGGCGCAGCAGACCGGCGGCGGCCTGGTCCCCCTCGTCGGGGGCCGTCAGCCGGCGGAACGCCACGGCGGTCACCGAGTCGTGCTCGCCGCCCGCCGCGGCGACGACCGCCGCGTCGGCCAGCGTGGGCTCGGTGAGCAGACAGGCGGCCCAGCTCGCCACCCCCTCGTCCACCCAGGAGCGCCACGCCTCCTCCGCGGAGTCGGGCGTCGGGTGCCCGCCCACCAGCCCGTCCAGCCGATGCGACCCGCCCGGGCCCAACAGGGACACCAGCCCGACGTCCAGCGAGGTCGGGTAGCGCAACCAGGCGGCGACCGTCACCGCCTGACGGGCCTGGGCCTCGGCGAGCGCCGCGCTCAACGGGCCGCCGACGGGTGGGTAGGCGCGTAGCAGCCACCGGGTGGTGGCCGCTATGACCGAGGTGAGTTCCACCGACATGACGCGACGGTTCTCCTTTCTGCCCGGGCCTACGCGGCGGCGGGCGCCAGGGCCATGGGACGGCCGCGTACGGCGGCGCCCGCCAGGATCGAGCCCGCGACGACGAGCCCGCCGAAGACCAGCGCGCCGCGCGCGCCGGCCAGTTCCATCAGCAGACCGAGCAGCGGCGGGCCGGCCAGACCCCACAGCGTGCTCGCGCTGCGCCACACGCCCAGCACCCGACCCCGCATGTGGGCCGGCGGGTCCGTCTGGAGGACCGTGGTGCCGGCCGTGTCGGACATGGACTCCACCACGGCCATCGGCAGCACCAGCACCAGCAGCACCGCCAGGGAGGGCGAGAGGCCGGCCGCCACCTGGAGCAGCGCCCCGGCGGCCGCCAGGATGCCCACCAGGCGCACCGAGGGGCTGCGCAGCCGCGCGGCGAGCACCGCGCCCACGATTCCGCCGACGGCCAGCACCGTGGACACGGTGCCGAACGCGCCCTCGCCGCCATGGAGCGGACCGGTGACGAAGACCGCCAGGGTCAGCCCGTAGTTGCGGCCGAAGACGGCGCTCAGGCCGGTGATACCGGCCAGCGCCACCAGGCGCGGCCGACGGCAGAAGAAGGCCAGACCCTCGCGGGCGGTCATGCCCTCCTCCCGCCGCTTCCGCCGCTTCCGCTGTTCCGGCTGTGCCGGCTGTGCCGGGCGGGGTGCGACCCCGGAGCCGTCGACGACGCGGGTGGTGCCGGCCGCGGGGGTGAGGAAGGGAATGACGGCGGCGACGAAGAGGAAGGACAGCCCGTTGGCCGCGTAGGCGGCCTGGGTTCCCAGGAAGGCGACGACCACACCGGCCGCGGCGGCGCCCGCGAGCCGGCCCACGCTGTGCACCAGGGAGCCGACGGCGATGGCGGACGGCACGTCCTCGGTGGGCACCAGGTCGTTGCCGAGCAGGGCGCAGGCCGGTCCCTCGACCGTCGCGATCAGGCCGGTGACGGCCGCCAGGACCATCAGCGCGGCCACGTTCAACTGGTCGAAGGCGACCAGCGCGGCGGTGGTGAAGGCGACCAGTGCCAGGGCGACCTGGCTCACCGCGGCGGTGACCTTGCGCGGCCAGCGGTCCACCGCGGCACCGCCCAGCAGCCCCATGAGCAGACCCGGGGCCGCCTGGACGGAGAGGGACAGACCGGTCGCCGCCGCCGACCCGGTGACCTGGAGCACCAGCAGGTTCTGCACGGTGAGCTGCATCCAGGTGCCGGCGTTGGACACCAGGTTGGCGAAGGACCACCACCGCATGCCGCGGTGGCGCAGCGAGCGCCAGGGGGCGCGGTCGGGTCGGCCTTCCGCCCGCCGCCGGAAGGGGCGGGACAGGACGGACCGTCCGGCCGACGGGCCGGCCTGGGCGGGAATGGGGGAGGGGGTGGGGTTGGGGATCGGGGTGGGGGCAGTGTCGGCGGCAGCGGCGACCGCTCGGAACTGGGTGGCAGTGGGCACGTCGAGAACTTCGTGAAGAGCCCGGCAGGCTCGGACAGCGGAGTCGGCGCGACCTGGTCACCGGCGGAGGCCGGGCAGGTGCCGAGTTCGGTCGGTGCTGCGCGGAGGGCCCGGACTGCCGAGGCACTCCCGTCAGCAGCCCACATCCTCACAGAAGCGACGGCACGGTGGGGTCCGGATTGGCCGCGGGAGGCGTCCGGGAGCCCGTGAAGCCCTTGGCCCGCAAGGGAGAGGGGGAGCCCGGTGAGGTTGACCACAGGACCACCGCGGAGGCCGGGTTGTGGAGCAGGTCACTCCGCCGCACCGGCGGGGTTCCGCACTGCGATCTCCCGGGCCTACTGGCAGAATTCATCCCGATTTGTCGGTATGCACTGCGATCCACCGGAGCATCGTCGAAGGAGCGGTTCCCATGCCGGGTTCCCGTCGGCGGCCACCACGCGGCCGCACCTCCGCGAGCGAGCCCGGCCGCGCCGGCCCTTACGCCGGGTCCGGCCGCGCCGGCCTGTACGCAGGGGTCGGCCCGTACGCCGGGACCGACCGCACGGCCCCGTACGCCGGGGCCGGCCCGCCCGCCGGGATCGGCCGTACCGGCCCCTATGCCGGGGTCGCCCTGTACGGCGGGGTCGGAGGCACCGCCCTCGACGCCCGGACCGGCCGCACCGCCCCGTACGCCGGGACCCGCCCGTACACCGGCAATGGCCGTACCGGCCTGTACGCAGGGGCCAGCCCGTACGCCGGGGCCGGCCGCACTCCCCTCCATGCCGGGACCGGTCGCACCGGCCCGCACGCCAGGACAGGCGGCACCCGCCCCTATTCCTATGCCGGGGTCGCCCCGAGCGCCAGGACCGGCGGCACCGTCCTCCGTACCGGCCCGTACGCCGAGGCCGGCGGCACCGCCCTCGATGCCGGCGCCGGTTGCACCGGCCCCTATGCCGGGGTCGCCCCGTACGCCCGGACCGGCCGCACCGCCCTCCGTCCCGGAGCCGGCGGTACCACCCCCTGCGCCAAGGCCGTCCTCCGTGCCGGCGCCGGCCGTACCGGTCCGTACGCCAAGGCCGGCCCGCACGCCAGGGCCGGCGGCACCCGCCCCCATGGCGGGGTCGCCCCGTACGCCGCGGCCGGCGGCACGGCCTTCCATGCCAGCACCGGCCGCACCGGCCCGGGCGCCAAGGCCGGCCCGTACGCCAGGACCGACCGCACCGCCCCGGACGCCGGGATCGGCCCATACGCCAAGGCCGGCCGATACGCCAAGGCCGGCCGATACGCCAAGGCCGGTCCGTGCGTCGGGGCCGGTCGGTGACCGGCCGAGGGGGCGGGAGCCGCGCGGAGACCCGTCCCCGCATCCTGGTGCTGCGTGCCCTGGGGCTCGGCGACCTGCTCACCGCGGTGCCCGCGCTGCGGGCCCTGCGCCGCGCCCACGCGGACCACGAACTGGTGCTCGCGGCCCCCCGCCGGCTGACCGGAGCGGCACGGTCGACCGGCCTGGTGGACCGGGTGCTGCCCACCGCCGCGGCGCCCGGCAGGCCGGTGCCGACCGCGCTCGCCTGGTCCGGCCCACCCCCCGAGGTCGCCGTGGACCTGCACGGCAACGGCCCGCTCAGCCACCGACTGCTCAGCTCGCTGGCCCCGGCCCGACTCTTCGCCTACGCCCACCCCGGAACCCCCGACGTGACCGGGCCCCCGTGGCGGGAGGACGAGCATGAGCGCGCTCGCTGGTGCCGCCTGCTGACCTGGTACGGTCTCGCCGCCGACCCCGCCGACCTGCGCATTCCCGACCCTCGCCGGGTGTCTCCCGCGCCCGGCGCCGTGATCATCCATCCAGGAGCGGACGCCCCGGCCCGGCGCTGGCCACCGGAGCGGTTCGCCGCAGTGGCCCATGCCCTGTACGCCGCCGGCCACCGGGTCGTCATCACCGCGGGGGCCGGAGAGGGAGCGTTGGCCCGGCGCGTCGCCGGGCTGGCCGGACTGCCGAGCCGCACGGTCCTGGGCGGCGCCGGGGACGTGCCGTTCGACGAACTGGCCGCGCTCGTCGCCCACGCCCGCGCCGTCGTCGCCGGCGACACCGGCCTCGCTCATCTGGCCAGTGCCGTGGGAACCCCGTCGGTCACGCTCTTCGGCCCCGTCGCCCCTCGCCTGTGGGGGCCGCCCCGGTCGGCGGCGCACCGGGTGCTCTGGCACCCGGACCCTCGCGACACCACGCGCCCCGGTGACGCCCACGGCGGCCGCCCCGACGCCCGGCTACTGCGCATCACCGCCGCCGAGGTCCTCACGGCCGTCTTCCGCCTGCCCCGCGTGGACGGGGCCGTCGCCGCCCTGGCCGTGACGTGAACGCCGGCCGTGACGTGAATGCCGGCCGTAACGTGAACGCCGGCTGTGACGTCGACGCCGGTCGTGCCATGGGCGCCGCCCGTCCCACCGCGTCCGGCGCGCGCGTGCTGCTCACCGGGTGGTTCAGCTTTCTGCACGGCGAGGTGACGGCGGGCGACCTGCTGGCGGAGGAGAGCGTGCGACGAGCCCTGTGGGAGGCCGCCGTCGAGGTGGAGACGGCGTGGTCTCCGGTGTTCTGGCCGGAGGCCCTGCATCTGGTGGACGCCGACCCGGCCGACTTCAGCCATCTCGTCTTCGTCTGCGGGCCCGTGCACTCCACCCTCGCCCCCGACGCGGGCTCCAGCCCGCTGCTGGAGCTGCACGCGCGCTTCGCCCGCTGCCGACGCCTCGCGGTCGGCGTCTCGGTCACCGACCCCTCGGATCCGGCGGTCACCGGCTTCCACGACGTGCTGCCCCGAGACGCCCCCCACGTCCCCGTCGCGGCCGTCGACCTCAGCGTCCAGGCCCCCAGGGCGGACCCGCCGCCTCCGCTCGTCGGGGTGATCCTCACCGAGGGACAGCACGAGTACGGCCCCCGCCGACTGCACGCCCGGGTCTCCGCGGCCCTGACCCGCTGGCTGGCGTCGATCGACGTGGCCGCGGTTGCCCTCGACACCCGGCTGGACACCCGGGACTGGCGTCTTCCGTCCAGCCCCGAGCAACTGCACGCCGCCCTGGCGCGCCTGGACGCCGTGGTCACCACCCGGCTGCACGGCCTGGTCCTGGCCCTGCGCGCCGGCACACCGGCGCTGGCCGTCGACCCGGTGGCCGGCGGAGCCAAGGTCAGCGCGCAGGCCGCGGCGCTCGACTGGCCCGCGGTGCTGCGCGGCGAGCGGCTGCGGACCGGCGACCTCGACCGCGCGCTGACCTGGTGCCTTTCTCCCCACGGACGCGCCCGAGCCGGCCGGTACGCGGGAGAGGCCGCCCCCAGCGATCTGCTGACCGGGCTGGTGCGCCGGGTCGTCGACCGCTCCGCCATGTGACGGACTGCCGCGCCCCGGTCGCACACCGCGGCGACGCCGACGGCCACCGGTTGCCGTCCTGCGGCTTCGGGAGTTTCGTGGAGAGAACGCCCCGCGGGGCGTCGAGCACTCCGACCGCCCTGCGCACGGCCCGCGGCGAAGGGAGCCCCCCATGCTGATGGCCCACCCCACCGTGCTCCGCGAGCTCATCGAGAGGTACGAGGCACTGCAGGACCTTCCGCACAGCCCCCAGGTGCGGCAGAGGACGGCCGATGTCGTCTACACCCTGTGTGTCTCGACCGGCACCCGTACCGCCGGCGCGGCCCTCGCGACCGCGCGCGACCAGCTGCGGCGGGCTTCCGTCCGAGAGGTCGGTCCCCGGTCTCTGGCGAAGGAGAGTGACGCCGGCTGCGCGGGCGAGTCGCCCCGGCCCGCGCGGGCCGTCGGTATCGAACCGGCGATCTGCACCCGTCCGGAGTAGCCCGCCTGCCATGGTGGCGGGCCCTTCGTGAGCGACACTGACGGCTGATCCTTACCCATGGATCCCACCCACCGTCGCCGCCGAGGAGGCCCGCCATGGCCATTTCCATCTCCGTGGTCCTGCTGCTGCTGGTCCTCGCGGTGGTCTTCCTGCGGAGCGGCGGCCTGCGCGTCTCGCACGCCATCGTCTGCGTGCTGCTCGGCTTCTACCTCGCCAGCAGCAGCCTGGCGCCGACCATCTCGGAGGGCCTGGCCGCCACGGCGGACGTGGTGAGCAGCGTACGGCCCTGAGCGGCGCCGCTCAGCGGCCGATCTCGACCCCCTCCAGCACACCCAGCGCGTCCGGCACCAGGATGGCCGCCGAGTAGTAGGCGGAGACCAGATAGGACGTCACCGCCCGCTCGCTGATGCCCATGAAGCGCACGTTCAGGCTCGGCTCGACCTCGTCCGGGATGCCGGTCTGGTGCAGCCCGACCACGCCCTGGTCCTCCTCGCCGGTGCGCATCGCCAGGATGGAGCTGGTGCCGGTCTCGCTGATCGGGATCTTGTTGCAGGGCAGCAGCGGAACGCCGCGCCAGGCCCGCACCGACGCCCCCATGAAGTCCAATCCCTGCGGATAGACGCCCCGCTTGTTGCACTCCCGGCCGAAGGCGGCGATCGCGCGGGGGTGCGCCAGGAGGAACCGGGTCTTGCGGCGTCGGGCCAGCAGCTCGTCGAGGTCGTCGGGGGTGGGCGGCCCGCTGCGGGTGTAGACGCGCTGCTTGAGGTCGGCGTTGTGTAGCAGCCCGAACTCGGTGTTGTTGACCATCTCGTGCTCCTGGCGCTCCCGTAGCGCCTCGATGGTCAGCCGCAGCTGCTGCTGCAGCTGGCTCATGGGGTCGTTGTAGAGGTCGGTGACGCGGGTGTGGACCCGCAGCACGGTCTGCGCCACGCTCAGCTCGTACTCCCGCGGGGCCAGTTCGTAGTCCACGAAGGTGCCGGGCAGCAGCGGCTCTCCGACATGGCCGGAGGTGATGGCGATGTCGGCCTCGCCGCGCCGGTTCCGCGGCGGCTCCGGCCGTCGCTCCACGCCCTCGATGTGGGAGCGCAGCACCCCGGAGCGGTCGGCCAGCTCCTGGAAGGCTCCGCGGGACAGCGCCAGCACGGTGGTGCGGGTGACGGCCTTGACGGTGTACTCCCACACCCGCTCCGGCCCGGTCAGCGACTCGTCCCCGAAGTAGTCCCCGTCCGCGAGCACGCCCAGCGAGTGCGCCTCGTCGTACTCCCCGGGGCTGAGCTTGTCGACCTTGCCGTGGGCGATCAGGATCACCTCGTTGGCCGGTCGCCCGGCCTCGGCGAGCACATCGCCCGGCGCGTACTGGCGCTGGATGAACCGGTCGGCGAGGTTCTCCAGCACACCGTGGTCCTCGAAGCCCCGCAGCAGCGGGAGTTCGGCCAGCTCCGGCGGGATGACCCGGACGTCCGGGCCGGTGCTGATGAACTCCACCCGCCCGTCCCCGACCGTGTAGGTCAGCCGGCGGTTCACCCGGTACGTACCGGCCGAGACCTGCACCCAGGGCAGCACCCGCAGCAGCCACCGGGAGGAGATGCCCTGCATCTGCGGAGCGGACTTGGTCGTTGTGGCGAGATTGCGCGCTGCCGAGGTACCGAGGCTCAGCTGCGGCTCGCCGGCGGGCTCCACGGACGTCGTCATAAGAGGTCTTCACCCATTTCTGTGCGGTACGAAGCTCTGTGCGGTACGAAGCGGAGGTGAGTCCTTGAAAAGCGCGAGGAAAGCGCGAGGAGGAGCGCGAGGAAAGCGGGAGGAAAGCGTGGACTGCGGCTCCCGTCAGTTCCCGACTTCGACGTTCTCGAGAATTCCGAGAGCGTCGGGGACGAGCACGGCGGCGGAGTAGTAGGCGCTGACCAGATACGAGATGATGGCCTTGTCGCTGATCCCCATGAAACGCACCGTCAACCCCGGCTCGTATTCGTCCGGAATTCCGGTCTGACGCAGTCCGACGACGCCCTGGCGCTCCTCGCCGGTGCGCATGGCGAGAATCGAGCTGACCCCGCTGGGGCTGACCGGGATCTTGTTGCACGGGAAGATCGGGACCCCACGCCAGGCCGGCACCGCGTGGCCGCCCACGTTGGCGCTCTGCGGCGCCAGACCGCGCCTGTTGCACTCCCGGCCGATGGCGGCGATGGCCCGCGGGTGAGCCAGGATCAGCCCCGGCTCCTTCCAGACCGTGGCCAACAGCTCGTCCAGGTCGTCGGGGGTGGGCGGCCCGCCGCGGGTGTGGATCCGCTGCTTGAAGTCCGCGTTGTGCAGCAGGCCGAAGCTCCGGCTGTTGACCATCTCGTGTTCCTGGCGCTCGCGCAGCGCCTCGACGGTCAGCCGCAGCTGCTGTTCGAGCTGGTTCATCGGGTCGTTGTAGAGGTCGGCGACCCGGGTGTGCACTCGCAGCACGGTCTGCGCCACGCTCAGCTCGTACTCCCGCGGCGAGGTCTCGTAGTCGGCGAAGACGCCGTCGAGGGAGGGCTCGCCGACGTGCCCGGAGGCGATGGCGATATCGGCCTCGCCGTGCTGGTTCCGCGGCGGCGTCGGCGCGTTCCGATACGCCTCGACGTGTGACCGCAGCCCCTCCGCGCGGGCCTGGAGCGCCAGGAACTCCTCGCGCGCCAGCGTCAGCACGGTCGCGGAGGTGACGGCGCGCGCGGTGAACCGCCAGGTGCCGGCGTCGGTCGCGGCCAACTCCCGGTCGCCGAGGTAGTCGCCGTCGGCGAGCGAGCCGAGCACGGTGGGCTCGTCGTACTCGCCCACGCCCAGCTTCTCGATCTTGCCGTGGGCGATCAGGACCACCTCGTCGGCCGGCTCCCCGGCCGCCACCAGCACCTCGCCGGGGGCGAGTTCGCGCTGCCGGAAGCGGTCCGCGAGCGCCACCAGCACCTCGGTGTCCTCGAACCCGCGCAGCAGCGGCAGCTCGCGCAGCTCCACCGGGATGACCCGGACCTCGGCCCCGGCGGCGACGAACTCCACCCGCCCGTCGCCGAGCGTGTGCGTCAGCCGTCGGTTGACCCGGTACGTGCCGCTGGAGACCTCCACCCAGGGCAGCAGCCGCAGCAGCCACCGCGAGGTGATGCCCTGCATCTGCGGCACGGTCTTCGTCGTCGTGGCCAGGTTCCGCGCCGCGGCCGTGCCCAGGCTCAACCGCGGATGCGTCATGTTTTCGGCGCCGGACCGGGATTCCGCCGAAGTCGTCATGGAGAAAGCCCACCCACCCTTTTGGGATCTACATCTAAAATTGCACTGGAGCGCCCCCGAAGCTAGCAGCGCTCTTTGCGTCCGCGCAGTCACTCGGACGGGTGGCATGATCAGGTTTGGTTAGGAGCGGGTAAATACACCGATGCCGTTGGGCACGGGGCGCTCCGAGCCGCCCGAGGGATGGTTCCGTACTTTTGTGCGGGTGCCACCGGGGGGCCGTGTCACCAGCGTCGAGGAACCGCCGCCGTCCAGGTTCACCACGTCCCGCGCGCCGAGCTCCAGCATGACCTCGGCCAGCTCCGCGATCGTCAGCCCGGAGCGGTACTCCGCCCTGCCGTCCAGCGCCAGCAGATGGAGGAGCCGCCCGCCCCTGCCGACGCCCGCGCCGGTGCGCACCGCGGTGGTGACGGCGTCCAGCCCCTCCAGGGGTCGACCGTCACGAGCGATGGGATAGCCGCCGACGGCGAAGTCGAACGGGGTCCGCTGAGTGCCCTTCAGGGTGTACGCCGTCCGTACCGGGTCGCCCACCCGCAGCCCGCGCAGCGCCCGCGCCCCCGCCTCGCGGCCCACCAGCACCACCGCGTCCGACGCGATCGCCCCCTTGCCCGGGGTGCGGGCCACCGCCGTCACCCGCCCGCGGCGCACCGTCACCTCCCGGGTCTCGGTGCTGCACGGGGCCGACCGGTCGGTGTCCGTGCCGCAGGTCGCCCGCACCCGCGAGGTGGTGCCCCAGTCGGAGGTGAACGCGCCGACGCCGTCCACCGCCACCGCGTACTGGTTCAGCCCGCGCAGCCGCAGCGCGCCGCGCGGGGTGCGCACCGTGCCCCGCAGCGACAGCCGGTCCACCCGCGCCCTGCGGTCCGTGCCCACCCCGATGACGTCTCGGACCGACGCCCCGGGCGGCAGCGCGGGCCCGAACCGCTGTCCCCTGGGAACCGCCCCCTTCAGCACCCGCCCGCCGGCCACGGCCGGGCCCACCGGGGCTCCGGTGGCCTCCACGCCCGGGTGCTGGATCTCGGTGATGTTGAAGAAGTCGCCGTTGACGGCGGCCACCGCGCCGCGCGCGTCGGCCAGCCGGGTCACCGGCGCCCGGGCCCCGACCGCGTCCGGGTACAGCAGGCCCGTCGCGGTCCGCGCGGTGCGCAGGTCGACGGTGAGCAGATGGGCGTAGGCCGTGCCATGGGGCGTCGACACCGCGAACCTCCGGTAGTCGACGCCCGGCGCCAGCGTGGTCTCCGTCAGCTGGCGCAGCCCGTTCGGCGCGCCCCGCGCGGGAGTCGCTCCGACCAGTCCGCCGCCGACGAGCGCCACCCAGGCGGTGCCCGCCGCCACCGTCGCCCGCAGCCGTCTCAGTCGTCCGTGGCGTGTCATCGTCCCCCCTCGGTCCCGATGGCCCGGGCGGCCCTCGATGGTGGCCAACTGTCGCACCGGGCAAGGGACTTCTCCACGGCGCGCGGGCGTGAACGGAACGCCGGGGAAACCACGGGGGAGCACCCTCGGAACTCTTCATCCCCCTCTGCCCAACGCGCGCCCCGCCCCCGATACTCACTGGCGTCCGCCGTGCACAGCCGCGTGCACCCCCGGCCGTGGGCCGGGACGAGAGCCGGGAGGTCCCCATGGTCCGCCGTACGCGCCGCGCCTTCGTCGTCACTCTCGGAGCCGCCCTCGCGGGCGGTGTGGCCGCGCCCGCCCCGGCGGCGGAGGCCGCGACCGGGCGCGACCGCCGTGCGCCGCTGCGCAGAGCCCATGCGCACAACGACTACGAGCACCCCCACCCGCTCGATGACGCGCTCTCGCACGGCTTCACCAGCGTCGAGGCCGACATCTGGCTGGTCGACGGCGAACTGCTGGTCGCCCACGACGAGGTCGACCTCGACCCCGAGCGCACCCTTGAGGCCCTCTACCTCGACCCGTTGGCGCGGCGTGTCCGGGCCAACGGCGGTCGCGTCTTCCGCGGTCACGACGTCACCCTGCAACTGCTCATCGACATCAAGAGCGCGGGCGACCCCACCTACCGCGAGCTGTCCCGACGGCTGCGCCGCTACGCGCCCCTGCTGAGCGTCGCCGCCGGCGGCCGGGTGCGCCGCCGCGCGGTCACCGCCGTCATCTCCGGCGACCGCGGCGCGCGGGTCCCCATGGAGGCCGAGCGGATCCGGCACGCCTTCTATGACGGCCGACCGGACGACCTGGGCAGCGGCGTCCCGGCCTCCTTCACCCCGCTGATCAGCGCCAACTGGAACTCGCTCTTCACCTGGTGGGGGATGGGCGAGATGCCCCCGGCGCAGCGGGAGCGGCTGCGGCGCGTCGTCGGCGCCGCGCACGCCGAGGGGCGGCGCGTCCGGTTCTGGGCCACACCGGACCTGCCGGGCCCGGAGCGTGAGGCGGTGTGGCGCGAGCTGCTGGCGGCCGACGTCGATCACATCAACACGGACGATCTGGCCGGCCTGGAGGACTTTCTTCGCATAATGCGCTGATCAGACATAGCCGCATCGTACGTGTCTGGTGTCGCGGCACCCGGTGCGCCATGCTGGTCGCTATGTTGATCAAGGACGCGACGGCCGACCACTGGCCCGTCATCTGGCCTTTCCTGCAGCGGATCTGCGCCGAGGGTGAGACCTTCACCTATCCGGTCGACCTGGACGAGCCGCTGGCCCGTGACATGTGGATGCTGAAGGCGCCCGGCCGCACGGTCGTCGCCGTCGACGCGGCGGGAACCGTGGTCGGCACGGCCAAGATGAATCCCAATCAGATGGGACCCGGCGCCCACGTCTCCAGTGCCAGCTTCATGGTCGACCCCGCGCACCAGGGACGCGGGGTCGGCCGCGCCCTGTGCGAGGAGGCGCTGCGCTGGGCGCGCGCCGCCGGCTACCGTGGCATGCAGTTCAACGCCGTCGCCGCGACGAACACCCGCGCGGTGGGCCTCTACCGCACCCTGGGCTTCGAGGTGGTCGGCACGGTCCCCGGAGCCTTCCGGCACCCGACCGAGGGGTATGTGGGGCTGCACGTGATGTACTGCGCGTTCTGAGCCGCGATCTGAGAAGAACGCCTTCTGAGTTGCCGTCGGGCGCGCGGTCGTGTGGGGGGTCCGGGCCGCCCCTGTGGGACAACGCACCGGCTCCTCGCATGACGGGTCCCCGCCCCACGGATCCGTCGCGCGGTCGTTCGTCATGAGCCCCGCGCGGAGCCGCGCCGAGGGACCCGAGCCCCCGTTGGGGTGACGGCCCGTCGGCCGGCCACCCGCGCGGGCGCGCGTGTCCTCGGTGTGCGCGTCCCGAAGCGGCTGCGCCGGCCGCACGAGGGTGACATCGACGACCGCGCGGGCGCGCACGGCCCCGCGCGAGGCCGCCTCCCCCGACGGGTCACCCGCGGCGCAGCAGGGTGTCGGCGTCGGCCAGCACCGAGCCGATGCGCTCCAGGGCCGCGTCGTCGCGCGCGACCGCCTCGTACTCGGGGCCGTCGGCGGTGCCCCAGCGCCGGGCGACGGCCGCCGGGTCCTCACCCAGCAGCAGCCCCGCGGCCTGGGCGGCCGCGCCCAGCGCCACCGGCTCCGCGACCCGCGGCACCCGGAGGGGGCGGCCGCTCAGCCGGCGCACGGTGTCCCGCCAGGCCGTACCCCGGGCCCCGCCCCCGATCAGCAACAGCGCGGCGTCCTCCGCACCCTCCCGGGGGCCGGCCGCCTCCAGCACCCGGTCGAGGGCGGTCAGCAGCGCGTGGACGGCACCGTCATAGGCGGCCTGGAGCACCTGGCCGGGCGTCGTGTCATGGCGCAGCCCGTGCAGGAGGCCGGAGGCCCGCGGCAGGTCGGGGGTGCGTTCGCCGTCGAGGAAGGGCAGCGCGACCACCGAGCCGCCCGGCTCCACCGCCTCACGCTCGCGGCCGAGCAGCGCCGCGAACCGGTCGACGGCGGGCGCGCAGTTGAGGGTGCAGGCCAAGGGGAGCCACGCCTCGCGGGCGTCGGCGAAGCCCGCGACCACCCCGGTCGGGTCGGCGGGGCGCCGCGCGGACACGGTGAAGACCGTGCCGGAGGTACCCAGGCTGAGCACCGGCTGACCGGGGTGCAGCCCGAGCCCCAGGGCCGCGGCCATGTTGTCGCCGGTGCCGATCGCCACCAGCGCCCCGCCGGGCAGCGGCAGGTCCGGCCGGCTCCGCACGGTCCCGGCCGCCTCGCCGTGCCGGCGGACGCGCGGCAACAGCGCGGCGGAGAGCCCGACATGCTCGAGCACCCGGTCGTCGTACGCCTCGTCCGCCGCCGACCACCAGCCGGTGCCCGACGCGTCGCCCCGGTCCGTGGTCGCCTCGCCCGTCAGGCACTCGGTGAGGTAGTCGTGCGGCAGCCGTACGGCTGCCGTCGCGCGGACGGCCTCGGGCTCGTGCTCCCGCAGCCACGCCCACTTCGTCACCGTGAAGGAGGGCGCGGGGACACTGCCGGTGCGCTCGGCCCAGACCGCGGGTCCGCCGAACTCGGCCAGCAGCCGGTCGCGCTGCGGCGCGGAGCGCACGTCGTTCCACAACAGCGCGGGCCGCACCGGGTTCCCGACGGAGTCGAGCGTCACCAGGCCGTGCTGCTGCCCGGCGATGGACACCGCCGCGGCCTGCCGGGCCTCGGACCCGCACTCCTCCAGGGCCGCGCACAGCGCCCGCCACCACCCGCGGGGGTCGCTCTCCCGGCCACGGCCGTCGGCCCCGCCGCCGACGGTGTGGGGGGCCCGGCCCCGTGCGACGACCTCGCCGGTCGAGGCGTCGACGACCACCGCCTTGGTGGACTGGGTGGAGCTGTCCACGCCGACGACGAGCGGCCCCTCGGACACCTGCATGGCTGTGGCCACCGGACTCTCCCTCTGTGCGGTCTGGGCGACCCGCGCGGACCGCCGTGGCCCGCGCGGGCGTCGGAGCCGGCCGGACGGGACCGACCACGGCGCCGCCGTCCCTGCGGCGGCCGAGCGGCGGTGCCCGGCGCGGGGCCTCCAGTCTCCCGTCGGTCGTCCTCCGCGGGCGCGCGGAGGACGACCCCCAAGCGGGTGTCAGTCCGCGAGCAGCCCGGCGAGCGCGGCCGCCGGATCCTCCGCGCACGGCCCGGCGGGCCACCACTGCCCGCGCTCCTTGCGGTACGGCCACCAGCGTCCGTCCCGCCCGTAGCGCAGTTGGACGCCGGAGCCGACCGCGGTCCACCGGTTGCCGGACGCGCGCAGCCGGGGCAGCCCGCCCGGTGCGTCCGCCCCGCTCCGCCCGCCCTGTTCGGCCGGGGCGCCCTGGTCCGCGCCGTCCTCCTGGTCCTCCCAGGCGGCGGCGAGCTCCGCGCGGGCGCGGGCGAGCGCCTCGGCGTCCGGCGCCCAGTCCTCCTCCAGCACCGCCAACCCGGCCACGCCGCCGTGCTGCCAGGCACGCACCGCGCGCTCCAAGGCCCCGCGGTCACGGCCGCAGCCCTCGGCGAGCCGGGCGCGGATCCGCGCGGTGTCCGGGTTCGGCGCGCCGGCGTCGGCCGCCAGCCGCACCGCGTCCTGCCAGACGGAGAGCCCCGCGGGGAACGGCGCGGTCGCGTGCTCCGGCGCCAGCGCCTCGGCCAGCAGCCGGCGCGCCCGTACGGCCGCGTCCGCCGCCAGGAACTCCAGCGCGCCGGGGTCGAGCCCCGGGGCCGGGTCCGTGCCGCCGCCGAGAGCGGGCGGCACCCCGGGCTCCGCCACGGTGGGCGGGGGCTCCGGCAGCGGCGCCACGAGGGCGCGGCCGGCGAAGACCTCCGCGGCCGATATGCCCTCCGCGGCCGTGGCACCGGCCGCCTGACGGACGGTCGGCGTCGCCCCGTCGGCCGGATCGGCCGCGGGACCGTCGGGGGCGGACTCCCGTACGGCGGCGGCCGCCCGCGCGGCACTGCGCTCCTGGAGCTCGTCCAGCACCTCCCGCTCGGTGCGGCCGCGCACCAACAGCAGCACGAACGGGTCCTGGTCCAGCAGCCGCGCCACCTGGTAGCAGAGCGCGGCGGTGTGCGGGCAGTGGTCCCACTCCGTACAGCCGCACTCCGGCTCCAGGTCGCCGATGCCGGGCAGCAGCTCGACGCCGGCCGCGGCCGCGTCCTCGGCCAGGTGCGGCGGCATCTCGCGGTCGAGCAGCGCGGCGATGTTCCCCGCGCGGTCCGCGACCACCGCCAACAGTCGGTCCCACTCCGCCTCGTCGAACTCCCGCAGCAGCACGTCGGAGCGCTGCCGCGTGCCGTCGCGGTCGCGGACCACGCTGGTGATGCGGCCCGGCCGCACCGAGACGGCGCCCACCGCCCCCGCCCGCGCCTGGACCCGCCCGCGTCTGAGCTGATCACCGTCGAGCGCCGTGTCCTCCAGGGCCTTGAGCCAGGCCCGGCCCCACCAGGTGGTGGCGAAACCGCGGCCCCGCGCGGGCGGCAGCGCGTCGAAGGTGCGCTCGGCGGGGCTCTCCCCGTGCCGTGTCCGGTACGCCTCGGTCATCGGTCGTTCCCCCTCAACTCCACCAGTTCCGCCAGCTCGGCGTCGGTCAGTTCGGTCAGCGCCGCCTCGCCGGTGCCCAGCACCGCCTCCGCCAGCTCCCGCTTGCGCTCAAGCATCGCCGCGATCCGGTCCTCGACCGTGCCCTCCGCGATCAGCCGGTGTACCTGCACCGGCCGCGTCTGCCCGATGCGGTACGCACGGTCGGTGGCCTGCGCCTCCACGGCCGGGTTCCACCAACGGTCGTAGTGCACCACGTGCTCCGCGCGGGTGAGGTTCAGACCGGTGCCCGCCGCCTTCAGGGACAGCAGGAAGACCGGAATCTCGCCGTCCTGGAAGCGGCGGACCATCTCGTCCCGCTGCGCCACCGGCGTACCACCGTGCAGGAGCAGCGTCGGCACGCCGCGCGCCGCCAGGTGCCGCTCCAGCAGTCGGGCCATCCGCACGTACTGCGTGAAGACCAGCACACCGGCGCCCTCGGCCAGGATGGTGTCGAGCAGTTCGTCG
Source organism: Streptomyces sp. SAJ15 (assembly GCF_007595705.1). Taxonomy (GTDB): domain Bacteria; phylum Actinomycetota; class Actinomycetes; order Streptomycetales; family Streptomycetaceae; genus Streptomyces. Next base: position 283,036 of record NZ_NISY01000013.1, read on the forward strand.
AGCAGCTCCAGCTTCCCGGAGCGCCCGGGGATCCTGGGCTCGTCCTCCTTGAGGAACTGCGCCGGGTGGTTGCAGATCTGCTTCAGCCCGGTGAGCAGTTTGACGATGAGCCCGCGGCGCTCGAAGGCGTCGGCTCCGGCGATCTCGGCGAGGATCTCGCGCACCACCGCCTCGTACAACGCGGCCTGCTCCGTGGTGAGCGCCACCGCGCGGTCCGTCTCCGTCTTCTCGGGCAGCTCCGGGGCGATGCCCGGATCGGACTTGCGGCGGCGCAGCAGGAAGGGCCGCACCAGCCGCGCGAGCCGCTCGGCGACCGCCGGGTCGGCGGCCCGCCCGCCGCCCTGCCCGGCACCGCCCTCGAGGGGCTGGGCGTAGCGCCTGCGGAAGGCGCCGAGCGTCCCCAGCAGTCCGGGGGTGGTCCAGTCGAGGATCGCCCACAGCTCGGTGAGGTTGTTCTCCACCGGGGTGCCGGAGAGCGCGATCCGCGCCTTCGCCCCTATGGTGCGCAGTTGCTTGGCCGTCGCCGAGAACGGGTTCTTGACGTGCTGCGCCTCGTCCGCCACCAGCATGCCCCAGGGCCCGGCCGCCGCGAGCCGTCGCGCGTCCAGCCGCATGGTGCCGTATGTGGTGAGCACGAACTCGCCGTCCGCCAGGTCCTCCAGGCTCCGCGCGGAGCCGTGGAAGCGGCGTACCGGGGTGCCGGGCGCGAACTTCCCGATCTCCCGCTGCCAGTTGCCCATCAGCGAAGCCGGGCAGACGACGAGCGTGGGGCCGGCGGTGTCGGGGGAGGTCTGGCGGTGCAGATGGAGGGAGATCAGGGTGATGGTCTTGCCCAGGCCCATGTCGTCGGCGAGACAGCAGCCGAGACCGAGCGAGGTCATCCGGCTCAGCCAGTCCAGGCCGCGCAGTTGGTAGTCGCGCAGCGTCGCGGTGAGCGCGGCGGGCTGCCGCACCGGCTCCCGGCCGGTGCCCTCGGGATCCTCGGGGGTGGCGACCGCGTCGCGGAGCCGGGCCAGCCAGCCGGTGGCCTCGACCTCCACGGTGGAGCCGTCGGGAGCCTCGGCACGTCCGGTGAGCGCGGCGCCGAGCGCCTCCACGGGGGTGAGCTTGCGGTCCTGCCGATCGCGGGCCGCGCGGACCGCCTCCGGGTCGATGACCACCCACTGGTCGCGCAGCCGCACCACGGGACGGCTGGCCTCGGCGAGCCGGTCCAGCTCCGCGCGGGTGAGCTCCGTGTCGCCGACGGCGAAGCGCCAGTCGAAGCGGAGCAGCGCGTCGGCGGAGAGGAACGAGGGCAGGCCGGAGCCGTCCCCGTCGAACCGTTGCCGCCCCTCCGCGCGGCCGTCCCCGTCGGAGCGGTCCCCGCCGTCCGGGCCCACGACCGCGCGGGCGGTGAGCCCGCGCGCCAGCTCCTTGGGCCAGTGCACCCGCACACCGGCGGCGGCCAGCGCGCGGGCGGCGGCGCCGAGCAGCTCCGCCACCTCCTCGTCGGCGAGTTCGACGGCGTCGGGCACGGCCGCGGAGAGCAGCGGGGTCAGCGGCGGCCAGGCGTGCGCGGCCCGGCGCAGGGTGAGCAGCGCGTCCATGCGGGCGCGTGGGCCCAGCGCGGCGGCCACCGGCGAGGCGCCGGCCCAGACGTCGGCGGCGTCGGCGACGAGCGCGGGGTCGGTGAGGCTGTGCAGTTGGAGGACGGCGCGGAAGTCGGGCCCGCGCATGGCGTCGTCCGCCGTGTCCTCCACGGCCGCGTCCACCGTCGGCCCGTACGCCTCGACGCGCAGCGACAGCCGCACGCCGGCGTCGTGGCCCGCGGCGACGTCCGCGGCCCAGGAGCGCTGCTCGGGCAGCCGCCGCGGCTCGGCGGCGGCGAAGGCGGGGCCGCCCGCGGCCAGGGCCGCGGCGGGCGAGCGCGGGAGGCCGTCCGCCACCGCGTCCAGGAAGGCGCGGAGCAGCCGCTCGGGCTCGGGCAGCAGCGGTGGTCGGGCGCCGGGCAGCGGTACGGCGTGCGCCTCCGGCGGCATCGCGGCGGCCAGCTCGCGCACCCGGCGCAGGTCGTCGGCGGAGAGCGGGCCGGCGCGCCACGCGTCGTGGTCGGCGGCGCTGAGTCCGGGCAGCAGGCGACCGCGGGCGGCGAGTTGGAGGGCCAGCACCGACGCGGCCCCCCAGAAGGCGGCGGCCGGATGGCCGCCTGCGGCACGCGCCCGAGTGAGCACCGGCAGCGCCTCGCCCGCCGACAGCACCAGGGCCCGTACGGTCCGGGTGCGGATCTCCGCGCCGTCCGGGACGACGACGGTCAGCTCCTCGACGCGGTCGGGATCGGACCCCGGGGCGGGCGCGTCGGCGGAGGGCGAGTCGCCCGGCGTCCAGAAGGCGAGGCGTCCGGCGCGCGCCGGGTCACCGGGCAGGAAGACGGCGTGACAGCGGATGAGTTCGGTGATCAGGGAGGGCGTTGCCGCGAAGGGCGATGTCACAGCGATGACGCATTCCTCAAATTTGACTAGCCGAGTAGGAATCGCCGAGGGTACACCGCCGGCCGGGCGTCCGGACGTGCTTTCTGAGTGATCCGTGTCACTCGGGTGGAGACTGGATGCGTCGTCCTCGTGTCGCCGGGCGCCGAGGGGAACCGCGGGGTGACGGTGCCCGTGGCGGGGTGAGCGCGGCGTGTCGCCGTGAAGGAGGCGGAAGATGTCCAAGGGTGCGAAGGCCGCCACCGGGGCGGTCGTGGTGGCCGTGATCCTGCTCTGGCTGCTGCCGCTGTGGGCGGCGGTGGCAATCATCATCGGGGTGCCCGTGGCGGGCTTCCTCCTGCTCGACCCGGAGCAGCGACGCAGGCTGCGCGGGTCCTTCCGCAAGGAGATCGGGCGCTGAGGGCGCGGCACCCCGCCGCGCGGTACGCCGCCGCGCGGTACGCCGAGCGGCCGAGGCCCGCGCGGGTCGGCCGCTGGCCGGGGAGGCTTCGCCGCCGTCCGCGACGATGAGCGTCGGTTCCCGGGCCAGTGCGCGCGCGATGCCGGGTGGCGGGCCGGGCTTCTCCGGTGCGGCGGAACGCGCCCGCGCGGGGTGGGCTCGGCGGCGGGGTGGGAGAGTGGCCTCCCCTGTCTCCGGCGGGGGAGGCGGTCACTGCGGGCGAACGGCCAACTGGTCCAGGGCGTTCAGCAGGGCCGGCAGTTCCGGGCCCCGGCCGACCGGCAACACCTCGCCCGGAGCCTCGTCCAGCAGCACGAACGCGATGTCGTCGGTGCGGGCCACGAGGCTCCACCCCGGCCCGTCGGCCCGGAGCGTGCGCGCGTCGCCCGAGGCGAAGGCCGAGCGGATCCGGCCGGGCGGCGGGGGCGACTCCAGGTAGGCACGGGCCTCCTCCAGGACGCGGCGCACACCCGCGTGCGGCCTCTCACCCGCCGGCACGAACGTCACCTCATCGCCGATCTGCTCCCGCCAGGTCGCCCACTGGAGCGCGATCTCGTCCGCCCCCAGCCGACGCTGGGCGGGGCCCCACTCGCCGGCGTCCGGTGGCGCGAGCGGCAGCCGCCCGGGCGTGGCTTCGTGGGCGGCCTTCGGGTCGAACTCCGGATCGGGCCGCGGGTCGTGGGGAGCCGGGATCCCGGGCACGGCCACGGCGACGGCCAGCGGCCACCCGGGGAGCGAGGCGACGACGGTGCGTTCGTCGGGGGACAGGTCGTACTCCATGCCGCAGTCCCAGGCGGCGATCGCACAGGCGACGAGCGAGACGTCGTCGGTGACCACCGTCCAGCGCGCGCCCTCCTCGTCCTGGCCCAGGACCAGCCCGTATCCGGCGTCGAACGGGTCCAGCCCCAAGGCCCCGCAGACCTCCGGGTAGTCGTCCCCGAGCACGCTGGGAAACCGCGCGGGCGTCAGGAGGACCGCGGTCAGGACGTACAGTGCGCCGTCCCCCGCCTCCTCGATGGGCTCCTCCGTCGTGGCCACGGCGGCCTCCTCCTCCAGCTCGTGTACGGCGTCCGGCTCCAGCTCGTGCACGGCGTCCGGGCCGGGCGCGGCGCGTTCGACGCGGCCACCGGGGCGTGACGGGCGGGCGCGCCCCGGCGTCGGGGCGACCGGGCGTACGGGGCGATCGACCGGCTCCGAGCGGCATGACGCCCTCGGCCACCTCCGGTCCATCGACCGACCACGTCCGGCCGACCGGTTGTCCGGCGCACCTTAACCAGCCGGTAGCCACGGCGTCGAGAGGTCGCGCGAAGCCGTCGTGGCACGCGCCGGGCCGAACACTCAGACAGAGGGCAGACCCAGGAGAGACCGCGCCACCTCCTGTGGTGACGCGTCGCGCTCCCGCGCGAGCGCTATCACCGCCCGGCAGGCCAGTTCGTGCACGCCGAACGCCAGCGCCTCCGGCGACACCCACTCCGCCGCCTCCGAGCTGCGCCGCTCGTCCGCCTCCGCGCACGCGGCGACGTGGGTGGCCGCCGCCTCGAAGAGGTTGGGCCGATGGCGGGCCGGGCGCGGGCCGGAGGCCCTGCCGACGGGGCGGGGCGCCGCGCGGCGTGCCGGCGCCGGCTGTGGTGCGGCGGGCCGGGTCGCGGACCGCGGTGCCTCCGGCCGGGGAGCCGCCGTCGGCGGCGGGCCGGCGGACCGCGCGGCGCGGGTCCGGGCTGGCGCGGGCCGGGGCCGCCAGAGGACCCGCCACACCTCGTCGATCAGCGTGCCCATTCCGCGGAGCTTTCCTGCCACGTCGACCATCCCCTCGCTGAGCCGCTGGAAGTGCCGTAGCGCCAAGTGTCCCCCGCGCGGGCGTCGTTGTCCCGGCCGTCGAGAGGCCGGGGCCACCGGGGCCCGTACGGCCGAGGTGTACGGTCCCCGAGGCCGCGGCCCCACCGAGGGGCAGGCCCGACGCGCGAGGCCGGGGGCCGGCCGCGGGGGATGGGGCCGACGCGGAGACGGGCCGCGTGGGGCGGACCGGGAGCGGGCGTGGAGCGGCTGGGGGCTTGACGCGGGCAGACGGGACACGTGCTCGGACCAAGCGCGGGACGTGGCCCGCCCGAGCGGCTGGGGGTCGACGCGGGGCAGACGGCACGCGTGCGCGGGCCGGGCCCGGGGCGTAGGGCGCCGAGCGACGGGGTCCGGGGCGGGGTCAGCCGGGACGCTCCGCCAGGGCCAGGAAGCGCGCGTCCACGTCCTCGTACGAGCTCAGCCGCCAGCCGGAGCGCGTCAGCAGCGGGCGGAGGTTGGGCTCGGCGCGCAGGTCGTCGGGGGTGAGCCGGCGGCCCTTCCGGGCGGCGAGCGCCGCCCTCCCGACGGGATGGAACAGCGCCAGCCGCCCGCCGGGCCGCACCACCCGCGCCAGCTCACGCAGCCCCGCCTCCGGGGCGGGCAGATGAGACAGCAGCCCGGCGGCGAACACCGCGTCGAGCGTTCCGTCGCGCAGCGGCAGCCGCGTCACGTCGGCGACCGTGAGCAGCGCCGTGCGGTGGCGACCCGCGCGGACCGCCGCCTCCAGCATCGCCGGCGTGAGGTCGGCACCGAGGACCCGCCCCTCCGGGCCCACGGCGGCGCGCAGCGCGGGCAGGGCGCGGCCGGTGCCGCAGCCCGCGTCGAGGACCGTGTCTCCGGTGCGCAGCTCCAGGTCGGCGACGGCGGCGGCATAGGCCGGAGCGTCATCGGGGAAGCGCGCGTCCCAGTCGGCCGCCCGCGCGGTGAAGAACTCCCGCACCTCGTGGTGGTCGTCGCTCACAGGGCTCCTTCGGAGGTGGTGGAGGCGGCGGCGCCCCGTCGGCGACCGTCCAGGGTCGACAGCGCGGTGTAGAGCGCGCCCGCGACGAGCAGCGCCACGACCACGCCGATGTTCATCGCGCCGAGCGTGCCCCGCGCGGCGCTCTCGGTGAGCAGGAACCCCACGCCTCGCGCGAGGTGTGGATCGGCGGAGGTGATCAGTCCCAGCCCGAGGGCGGTGGCCACGGCGAGCGAGACCACGGCGGGCCACCCCACGGGCCGGACCGCCGTGAGGCCGTACCCCGCCGCGCGGCGACGCCACTGCTCGACCAGGAACACCGCCACCCAGGCCGCCATCGTCACCCCGACGATGGACAGGAACGCCTGGAACGTGGCGAGGAAGCTCTGCGAGACGAACAGCAGGTACCAGCCGCCGAGGGTCATCAGCGCGCCGTCGACCAGGACCGCCAGATGGCGCCGGATCGGTACGCCGAGCGTGAGCAGCGACATCCCCGAACTGTAGATGTCCATGATCGCGCCAGAGACGAAGCCGCCGACGGCGGTGAGCAGATACGGCACCAGGAACCAGGTCGGCAGCTCGGCGGCCAGGGCGCCCACCGGGTCGGCGGCGGCAGCGGCGGCCAGCCGCGGATCGCCCGCGGTCAGCAGCGCGCCGAAGACCAGCAGCACCAGCGGCGCGAGGACGCCGCCCAACGTCGTCCAGCCGGCGATGCCCCGCGCGGAGGCGTCGCGCGGCAGGTAGCGGCTGTAGTCCGCGCCGCAGTTGACCCAGCCCAGACCGAGCAGGTTCATGGCGAAGACGACGCCGCCGACGAACACCCCGGCGTCCCCCGGGGCGCCGCCCGTCGTCGACAGGTCGACGCGATCGACCATGAGGACCATGTACGCGACCGTCATCACGGCTATGGCGGCGGTGAGGTACTTCTGCACCTTCATGATCAGCGCGTGCCCGTAGACTCCGACGACGACCACCACGGCGGCCGTCACCGCGAAGCAGAGCGCGACGGCGGCGGTCGTCGGCGAACCCTCGCCGCCCCGCTCGGCGAAGGCACCCGGGGCGACGCGCGCCAGGATCGCCGCACCGCCCAGCGAGGAGAGGGTGACCAGCACGGTCTCCCAACCGACGTTGGAGACATAGCTGAAGAGGGTCGGCAGCTTGTTGCCGTGCAGTCCGAAGGAGAGCCGGCTGATCGCCATGGTCGGCGCCCCGGTCCGCGCGCCCGCCACCGACACCAGGCCGACGAGCGCGAACGACAGCACATAGCCGATCGCTCCGGCGGCGACGGCCTGCCACCACCCCAGCCCCAAACCCATCAGGTAGACGCCGAACGCGACGCCCGCGAGCGAGAGGTTCGCGGCCGCCCACGGCCAGAAGAGCGACGCCGGCGTGCCGTGCCGCTCGGCGTCGGGGACCGGGTTGATCCCGTTGCGTTCGACCACTCCGGCGGAGGTGTTCACGGTGCGCCGCCGCGGGGCCGTGGGCTGTCGTGTCATAACACCATGATCGCGCGAGCCCGCGATCCCGTGAACGGCCCGGCGCGCAGTGGCTGACGGGCCCGCCCGGGAGAAGGCCGAGCCCCCCGCTAGTCGGTGAGCCCCGACAGCGCGACGACCTGGTCCACATGGACGCGGACGACCAGCTCGCCGGGGACGCCGTTGCGGGCGCCGAACTCCTCCGCCCGGTCCTCGCCCATGTAGCGGGCGGCGATCCGGGCCGCCCAGTGGCGGAGTTCGTCGAGGTCCTCACTCAGCTCCGCCCGCCCGCGCAGCGTGACGAAGGCGAACGGCGGCCGCTCGTCGTCCACACAGAGGCTGACCCGCCCGTCGCGCGCCAGATTGCGCCCCTTGACGGTGTCCTTCCCGGTGTTGAAGACCACGTCCTCCCCGTCGAGCAGGAACCACACCGGGGCGAGGTGCGGGCTCCCGTCCGCCCGGACCGTCGCCAGCTTCGCGGTGCGGGTTCCCTCGGAGACGAATGCCTGCCACTGATCCTTGGTCATCTTCCTTGCCATGTCCCCATCCTGCCAACCCGCTCACACGGGCGCCGCCAGTCCCGAGGTCGGGTTGCCGAGACGACGGCAGTGAGAAAGGCTGGTGCAGGTGCGGGGAATTCGCCGGACGGGGAGGGCACGGAATGGCACTCAGTAAGGGGCTCGACTGGCTGCTGGACGACCTGACCGGGCGTGTCGAGCATGTGCGGCACGCCCTCGTGTTGTCGACCGACGGCCTGGTGACCGCCGCCAGCTCCTCGCTACCACGCCAGGACGCGGAGCACCTCGCCGCGGTCGCATCGGGTCTGCACAGCCTCGCCAAGGGGTCCGGACGGCACTTCCGGACCGGCCGGGTGCGGCAGACGGTGGTGGAGTTCGAGGAGGGCGTGCTGTTCGTGACGGCGGCCGGAGACGGCAGCTGTCTCTGCGTGCTCGGCGGGCCGGACAGCGACGTCGGGCAGATCGCCTACGAGATGGCGCTGATGGTGAACAGAGTCGGGGAGCATCTGGGCGTCGAGTCCCGGCGGCAGAGCAGCGCGACCAGTCACCTCTAGCGGTCGATCGGCCCGGGAATCCGACGGTCGGACGGTCGGCTCAGCGACGCGGTCGGTCGCCGAGGGGCCGGAAGGGGATCACCCGAAGGGCTGAGCGGGTTGTCCACATGCGCGGGCCTGTCCACAGCCACGCCCGCCGCCTCCGCGCCGCCGCTAGATTCGTCACTGTCAGTGATTGATCGTGGGTCGTGGCGTGGCGGCACGTGAAGGCGTGGCGCTCCGTCGAGATCCGGAGCGGGGGAGGCCAGCGATGGTCGTACGCGAGCACGTTCTGTCGGAGCGGACGCCGGGTTCGGGGCGGCGACCCGCGCCGCGTCGGGAGGTGCCGGCGCGGCCACCCGAGACACCGGCCCCGGATCCCGACCGGCCGCCGGAGGACACCGTCACGCCCGGCTGGGCCGCTCGGCGACTGGGTCTGAAACCAAGCGAGTTCGAGCTGGCCGTACAGCTGGGTGAGGTGCGCACCGTGGCCACCGGCACCCCGTGGCTGCGGCGTGTGGCCCGCGCCGAGCTGCGCCGGCTCGCCGAGGCCGAGGGCGGCCCCGAGGGGCTGCGGGAGCGGCTGCGGTTGGTCGGGGCGGGGCAGGGGGCGGCGCTGTTGGGCATCAGCCCCGGCCGATTCGGCCGGCTGGCGCGCTGCGGGTGCTTCACCCCCGCCCGCTTCTACGTGAACCGCTACCAGGCCGTCGTCTGGCTCTATCTCGCGACCGAGCTGCGGCAGTTCGCCGAGCGGGAGCCGGAGTTGCTGACCGGCCGCGCCCCGGCCGGGCTGCTGGCGATGCTCGCCGCCGGTATGGACCTGCGGGCCCGCGGCTGGCGCGGCCGCCGGGCCGAGCAGCTCATCGGGCAGACGGACGACCCGTGGGAGCGGGTCGCGGTGTGGGCTGCCCTGCTGGCCCCCGACGAGCTGGACCAGGCCGTCGAGGACCCGCGTGAGCGCGCCTGTCTGCGGCGTCTCCGCCCCGCCCTGATCTCCACCGGAGCCCACGCCCCCGGCTCGCGCGACGCGGCCGCCGGCATGCTCACGGTGGACGACCCGGTGGAGCTCCGCACCTGTCGCCTCAGCCTCGCCGCGGCGCTGGCCACGGCCCGCGCGGCCCGGCCGGCCCCGCTCCTCGGGCCGGCCGAGGCCGTTCCCGGGGGCGTCGAGACGTGGCCGCCCAGGGAGGGCGTGGAGCCGTCGGGGGCGGCGACGACGGGAACGACGGCGACGACGGGGGCGACGACGGCGCTGACAGGGACGATGGCGACGACGGGGACGACGGAGGCGATGGGGCTGAAGCCCGCCGGGCGGCCCGTACGTGAACCCGCATCCCGCACCGGCCGCCCGCGCCCGCTGTGGAGGCGACTGCTCGGCCGCGCGTGATTCCCGGGCGCCCACAGGGCGAACGGGCCCCGCCGGGAGCGGTCGACGCCGCATCCTCCTCGCCGTGGTGGGGCGAAAACCATCGATGTGAAGATCAGCTTAGGTTAGGCTTCCCTAGCTTTCCGATGCTGTTGTGACGCCTGTCCGGTGATTGACGGAAGTAGAGCACCCATGACGTATGACCTCGCCCGCTCAGCCCGTCTGTCGCGTCGTGGCCTGTTCGCGGCCGGCGGTGCTCTCGCCCTCGCTCCGGTGCTGGCGGCCTGCGGCGGTGACAAGAAGGACGACACGGCGAAGGCGGGCGGGGGTTCCTGGTCCTTCAAGGACGACCGGGGCCGCACGGTCACGCGCAAGAAGACGCCGGAGCGGATCGTGGCCTTCGTCAGCACCGCTGCGGCGCTGTACGACTACGGGATCGAGTGCACCGGCATCTTCGGGCCCAGCTCGCCGGTGCACGGCAAGCCCAACCCGCAGGCCGGAGACCTCGACGTGAAGCGGCTGACCAGCCTCGGCGAGGCATGGGGCGCGTTCAACATCGAGAAGTACGTCCGGCTCCGGCCCGACCTGCTGGTCAGCAACATGTTCCCGGCGCCCGATCTGTGGTTCGTGCCGCAGGACAGCGCCAAGAAGATCCAGGAGATCGCGCCCAGCGTCGGCATCGACGTCGCTCGTACCTCACTGCTCAACCCGCTCAAGCGCACCGCCGAGCTCGCCGAGTCCCTCGGTGCCGACCTCCGCGCGCGTAAGGTCGTCGACGCCAAGGCACGCTTCGACCGGGCCGTCCGGACCCTGCGCGAGGCCGCCGCGGCCAACAAGGGCCTGAAGATCCTCGCCATGACCGCCGACCCGGACAACCTCTACGTCGCCGTCCCCGACTCGTACTGCGACCTCAACTTCTACAAGAGCCTCGGCGTCGAGTTCGTGGAGGGCGAGAAGAGCGACAAGTGGGGCTTCTGGGAGTTCCTCAGCTGGGAGAACGCCGACAAGTACCACGCCGACCTGATAATGATCGACAACCGTTCCAGCGCACTGCCGCGGCGGCAGCTCGACGAGCGGCCCACCTGGCGCCGGCTTCCCGCGATCAAGGCGGAGCAGACCGTCGACTGGGCCATGGAGGAGCGCTTCAGTTACGCCGGTTACGCGCCGGTCCTCGAACAACTCGCCGCCGCGATAACCAAGTCCAAGAAGCTGCGCGCTTAGCCGCGCCCTGGCCCGCCGGGTCGGGAGCGAGGAGCCGCCCGTCGGCGCGAGGATCCGCTAGCGGAAAAGAGCCGCGTGCTCTTCCGCCCACGAGCGGAACGTGCGCGCCGATGCTCCGGTGATCTCTTCCACGGTGGAGGTGACCAGGTTCGATTCGGGCCGCGTCTCGGCGCTGGCCAACAGGGCCTCCACGAGGGCGGGTGGCCTGCCGTCGGCGAGCATCTGCTCTCGCGCGACCTCGAGGGGGACCTTCTCGAAGCGAGTCCGACGGCCGATCGCCTCCCCGATCGTGTCGACCTGCTCGCCCCTGCTGATGACCCGCGGGCCGGTCAGGACGTGTTTCGCCCCCGCGTGCCCTGCGTCGATCAGCGCACGTGCCGCCACGGCCGCCACATCACGTTCGTGGATCACCGCTGTGGCGGCGATGTCGGGACCGCGAACGACGCCCGTGGCCCGGATCTGCTCGGCCCACCCTCTCGCGTTGGAGGCGATGGTGTTCGACCGCAGCACGGTCCACTCCAGGCCGGATTCCTCGATCAGGCCCTCCATGTCGGCGTGGAGCTGGTTGATCGGGTCGGTCTGCCGTTCGCCGTCGTCGTTCACGCCCGACGACGAGAGGTAGACGATGCGGCGTGCGTGCCGTGCGATCGTCTCCATTACGGCGGGGGCGCCCTCGGTCGTCAGGAAAGGCCAGATCAGGAACACCGTGTCGGTCCCCGTCAGCGCCGCCTCCAGCGTCTCCGGCCGGGACAGGTCTCCGCCCACGACCTCGACTCCCCGCGGCAGCTCGGCCGATTCGGGGTCACGCGCCAACGCGCGTACAGCGACGCCTGCGGTCAGGAGCTGAACGACAACGTGTCGACCGACGTTCCCGGTGGCACCGATCACGAGAATCTCACTCATGATCAGGTCAGCCTCGGCCATCCTCGAAGTATTCCTCCCTGCCGGGCCGGGGCCGGGGCCGGGAGCGAAGGTGAGGGATCGAAGGTGAGGGCGGACGCGGCGGTGCGGCGCACAGCCGCCGCTCGGACCGATGCCGCTCTCGTTAGGGTTCGACCGGTACGTATCACCGAGCTCGGGAGATCAACGGGTGTCCGATCTCGACTTCTACGCTCACGTCGCCACCCGCTGCGACGTCCTCGGGGCCGGCATAGGGTCAGGGCTCGCCGCATGGGAGGCCATGGTGGGCCCGGACTACATCGACGATGGCGGCGATGGGCTGGTGCGCCGGGACTACGGGCTGGTGGAGCTCTCCTTCTCGGATGCCGACGGGCTCCTGTCCTGCTTCGGGATCGGCGTGCAGGTCCACCGGTTGGTCCACGGTCCCTGCGTGCCGCCGCCCCTGGAACGGGAGTACGGGGAGTTCGCGCCCCGTGCCCGGTTCGAGGAGTTGCGGTCCGTGATCCTTTCCGTCGGGTGCACGGTCGAGCCCGATGACCTCTCAGGGGACATCCACCGTTATCGCGTGCCCGAGTCCGACGCGCGCCTTCTCGTCATCGCCGACCCCGACCCGCATGGGAACGGCGACCACGATGTCGACGACCCGGAGATTCACCAGCCAGGCGACGTGTGGGCGTTGAGTATCTCCCCGGCCTGGTGGAGGCCGCGCTAGGGAGCGAACCCCGTTCGACGGCGGGCCCGTGAATCGTTGTCAGTGCCGTATGACAAGGTCTGATCGCACGAGTACGGCACGGAACGAGGAGTTCAAGATGACGGGGGCCTGGGGCGAGGCACGCGTGGTGGACCTGGCGCGGCGGCTGAAGGGTGCGGACACCGACGGCTGGAGCGGCGCGGGGTTGCGGGCGATGGTCGAGGGCCTCGGCTGGGGGTGGCGGAACAGCGCCGTCGGGCCGCGGCTGAGCACCGGCCCGGAGTCGGCCGCGGATCCGCGGTGGGCGGCCCGACTGCGCCCGACGGGCCGCTTCGAGGAGGACTACGCGCACGACGGCGAGGAGTACGTGGGGCTGTATGTGCCCGTCGCGCTGCCGGAGGGCGGGGCCGCGGAGAAGGCCGCGGCCTTCCGGACGGTCGCCGAGGCGCTGACGAAGGAGTTCGGCCCCGCCTCCATCATGGGCGCGTACGGCGACCCCGGACCGTTCTACGACTCCGCGCCGCTGTGGGGGAGCCCGTTCCTCCGCTGGCGTGAGCGCGAGAACACGCTGGAGCTGCACGCCGGCGAGCACGGCCCCGAACTGCTGCTCCAGCCCACCGATCCGGTGGAGAACTGGTTCTGGCGGCAGGGGCACGGCGAGCACTACGCGGTCGGCGGGTTCTTCGGCTCCCGCCGCGACCCCGCCAACGCGGCCCTGGGCTTCCCGGGTCGCTGGCGCACCGACGACTGGGACGTTTTCGTGAACGCCCTGGGCGACTTCCTGCACACGCTCCCGGCCGAGACCCACGCCCTGGGCATCGAGCTGGACCTGGGCTTCCACGCGCTGGTGCCCGGCACCTACGGCCCGATCCTGTTCCACCTCGTCTGCAACGACCGGCTGGAGATCGTCTACGACCCGGAGCGCCTCCACGAGGACGGCACCGATCCGACGTCCTTCGGCTGGATCCCGCAGAGCTCCCGACCGGCCGCCCTGGACCACTGGCTTGAGTGTCCCTACCACTCCGGGGACTTCGGCATCGGCGAGGTGGACGGCCGCCGGCTGGCCCGGATGATGGTCGACACCCTGCGCGCCCTGGGGGTCGCCTCCCCGAAGGACCTCAGCCTGTCGGACCACGCGCAGCGGGTCGGGGACTACCACGTCGACTACTACGGCCTCACCCTGCGGGAGAACCCGTAAGCAGGGTGCGGGATCCGCGGTCGTCCGCGGCCTTGTGCGGGGATCCGCGGTCGTCCCCCCGGCCCCCGGCAGCCCGCTGAGGTGGGCGGCCGGGGGCGGGAGGGGAGCGTCAGTCCGCGCGGCCGGTGGCGGCCACCGTGATGCCCAGGCCGATCATCGCGAACCCGCCGGCCCCGCCGACCAGGGACATGCGGCGTTCGGAGCGGGCGAACCAGGCGCGTGCAGCGGAGGCCGTCAGGGCCCAGGCCGTGTCGGTGACCAGGCCGATGCCGATCGGGATCAGGCCGAGGACGAGCATCTGGGTGGGCACCGCGCCGGCCCCGTGGTCGACGAACTGCGGGAGCACGGCGGCGAAGAAGACGAGGCCCTTGGGGTTGGTGGCGCCCACCAGCAACCCGTCCACCACGGTGCGGACGTCGCCGCGGCGCGCCGGCCGCGGCGACGGTCGCCCCGCCTCGCCCAGTCGCCCGCGGTGCCGGAGGGCCCGTACGCCGAGGAAGACCAGGTAGCCGGCGCCGGCGAGCTTCACCGCGGTGAAGGCCGTCGCGGAGCGACCGATCAGCGAGCCGAGGCCGAGGGCGACGACGACCACCAGGAGGTAGGAGCCGAGCACGTTGCCCCAGACGGTCGCCAGCGCGGTGCGGCGGCCGTGGGCCAGGGCCCGGCCGACGACGAAGAGCACGCTCGGCCCCGGAATCACGATCATGACGAAGGACGCCGCCGCGAACGCGAGCAGCCGTTCACCGGACACCGGATCTCCCCACCGTCGCCCCCGTGGAAGACACCTGGTCGGTGCCGACCGTCCGTCGCACGTCACACTCAACAGCCTTGGCCTCAGCGTGTCCAGCGCGGATGGCCGGGGTAAAGCGGTGCATATTCGGGCGTTACCACCCGGTGAGATGCTTGCTTGCCCTCCCGAGGTGACCATGGGCGACCCCGGCGCCCTGCTCAGCCGACGAGGGGGGTTAGCATATGAGCGCCGCCTAGCTCGAAAGATAAACCTGTGACTGTCAACGAAGACTCGTTCACAAACTGGAAGCACCGCGAGGAGATCGCGGAGTCGATGATTCCGATCATCGGGAAGCTGCACCGGGAGCAGGACGTCACCGTCCTCCTCCACAGCCGCTCCCTGGTGAACAAGTCGGTGGTCAGCATCCTCAAGACCCACCGATTCGCCCGGCAGATCGCCGGCGAGGAACTCTCGGTCACCGACACGCTGCCGTTCCTCCAGGCCCTCACCACCCTCGACCTCGGGCCTTCCCAGATCGACATCGGCATGCTCGCCGCGACCTACCGGCGCGACGACCGCGGTCTCTCGGTGGAGGAGTTCACCGCCGAGGCCGTCTCCGGCGCCACGGGGGCCAACAAGGTCGAGCGCCGCGAGGGGCGCGACGTCGTCCTCTACGGATTCGGCCGCATCGGCCGCCTCGTCGCCCGCCTGCTCATTGAGAAGGCCGGTTCCGGCAACGGCCTGCGGCTGCGCGCCATCGTCGTCCGCCAGGGCGGCGACCAGGACATCGTCAAGCGGGCCTCGCTGCTGCGCCGTGACTCGATCCACGGCCAGTTCCAGGGCACGATCACCGTCGACGAGGCGAACAGCACGATCATCGCCAACGGCAACGAGATCAAGGTGATCTACGCCGGCGACCCGTCCGAGGTCGACTACACGGCGTACGGGATCAAGGACGCCATCCTGATCGACAACACCGGCAAGTGGCGCGACCGCGAGGGCCTCTCCAAGCACCTGCGCCCCGGTATCGACAAGGTCGTCCTGACCGCCCCGGGCAAGGGCGATGTCCCCAACATCGTCCACGGCGTCAACCACGACATGATCAAGCCGGACGAGCAGATCCTGTCCTGCGCGTCCTGCACCACCAACGCGATCGTCCCGCCGCTGAAGGCGATGGCGGACGAGTACGGCGTGCTCCGCGGCCACGTGGAGACCGTCCACTCGTTCACCAACGACCAGAACCTGCTGGACAACTACCACAAGGCCGACCGTCGCGGCCGCTCGGCGCCGCTCAACATGGTCATCACCGAGACCGGTGCCGCGTCCGCCGTCGCCAAGGCGCTGCCGGAGCTCAAGGCGCCGATCACCGGCAGCTCGATCCGCGTCCCGGTGCCGGACGTCTCGATAGCGATCCTCAGCCTGCGCCTCGGGCGTGAGACCACCCGCGAGGAGGTCCTCGACTACCTGCGCAACGTGTCGCTGACCTCGCCGCTCAAGCGCCAGATCGACTTCATCAGCGCCCCCGACGCGGTGTCGAGCGACTTCATCGGCTCGCGCCACGCCTCCATCGTCGACGCCGGCGCCACCAAGGTCGACGGCGACAACGCGATCCTGTACCTCTGGTACGACAACGAGTTCGGCTACTCCTGCCAGGTCATCCGCGTCGTCCAGTACGTCTCCGGGGTGGAGTACCCGACCTACCCGGCTCCGCTGGTCTGACGGACGCCCCGTCCGACGGGCGGCCTGCTGGACCGCCGCCCCGTCTGACGTACGTCCCGAGCAGAGGTCCGCGTCGTGTGGCAACACCCGACGCGGACCTTTGTCATGGGTGAAACCGCAGATCAGACGTGCTGGCGGAAGAGTCCCTCCTGCATCACCGAGACCAGCAGCCGACCGTCGCGGTCGAAGATCTGGCCGCGGGCCAGGCCGCGGGCTCCGGTGGCGACGGGGGACTCCTGCTGGTAGAGGAACCACTCGTCCGCGCGGAAGGGGCGGTGGAACCACATGGCGTGGTCCAGGGAGGCCATGTCGAAGCCGCGGGGACCCCACAGCGGCTCGACGGGGATGCGCACCGCGTCGAGCAGGGTCATGTCGCTGGCGTAGGTGAGGGCGCAGGTGTGCACGAGCGGGTCCGTGCCGAGCGGGCCCACCGCGCGCATCCACACCGCGCTGCGCGGCTCGGCGCCCTCGAGGTCCTCGGGCGACCAGCGCAGCCGGTCCACATAGCGGATGTCGAACGCCTGGCGCCGCTCCATGCGGCGCAGCGGCTCGGGCAGCTCGCCGAGGTGCTCGCGCAGCTCCTCGCCGAGCCGGGGGAGGCTCTCCGGCTCCGGCACCCCCGGCATGGGCACCTGGTGTTCGAAGCCCGGCTCCGGCTCGTGGAAGGAGGCCGTCAGATTGAAGATCGTCCTGCCCTGCTGCACGGCCACCACCCGCCGGGTGGTGAAGGACCGCCCGTCGCGCACCCGCTCCACCTGGTAGACGATGGGCACCCCCGGCGTGCCGGGACGCAGGAAGTAGGCGTGCAGCGAGTGCACGGGGCGCTTCCCGTCGGTGGTCCGGCCGGCGGCCACCAGGGCCTGACCGGCCACCTGCCCGCCGAACACCCGCTGCAACGACTCGTCCGGGCTGTGGCCGCGGAAGATGTTCAGCTCGATCCGCTCCAGGTCGAGCAGGTCGACCAAGCGCTCGGCGGGACTGGTCATCGGTGGAGCCCTTCTGCCGGTGGAACTCGCCGTGGGGTGGCGTACCGGAGGTTACAGCTGGCCCACGTCGGTGACCCGGACCACCGCGCGGCCCTCCTCGTCGGAGGCCGCGAGATCCACCTCGGCGGAGATGCCCCAGTCGTGGTCGCCGTTGGGGTCGGCGAAGGTCTGGCGCACCCGCCACAGGCCGTGCTCCGGGTCCTCCTCGATCCGCAGCAGCTTGGGCCCGCGGGCGTCGGGGCCGGTGCCCAGGTCCTCGTACTCGTCCCAGTAGGCGTCCATGGCCTCGGCCCACCGGGCTTCGTCCCAGCCCGCCTCCTCGTCCATCTCGCCGAGCTCCCGGACGTCGTCCAGGGCGGCCAGCTCCACCCGGCGGAACATCGCGTTGCGCACCAGCACCCGGAAGGCGCGGGCGTTCGCGGTGACCGGCTTGACCTGGTCGGCGCGCTCCTGGGCCTCCTCGGCCGACTCCTCCTCCGGGTTGGCCAACTGCTCCCACTCGTCCAACAGACTGGAGTCGACCTGCCGGACCATCTCGCCCAGCCAGGCGATCAGGTCCTCGAAGTCATCGGACTTCAGGTCGTCGGGAACGGTGTTCTCCAGGGCCTTGTAGGCGCTGGCGAGGTAGCGCAGCACGATGCCCTCGGTCCGCGCCAGGTCGTAGAAGGACGTGAACTCGGTGAAGGTCATCGCCCGCTCGTACATGTCCCGGATGACCGACTTGGGCGACAGCGGGTGGTCGCCGACCCACGGGTGGCTCTTCCGGTACAGCCCGTAGGCGTGCAGCAGCAGCTCCTCCAGCGGCTTGGGGTAGCTGATCTCCTGCAGCCGCTCCATCCGCTCCTCGTACTCGACGCCGTCGGCCTTCATCGCGGCCACCGCCTCGCCGCGGGCCTTGTTCTCCTGCGCGGCCAGGATCTGCCGGGGGTCGTCCAGCGTCGACTCGACGACCGAGACCATGTCCAGGGCGTACGACGGCGACTCGGGGTCCAACAACTCGAAGGCGGCGAGGGCGAAGGTGGACAGCGGCTGGTTCAGCGCGAAGTTCTGCTGGAGGTCCACCGTCAGCCGCACCCGGCGGCCCTCGGCGTCCGGCTCGTCCAGCCGCTCCACGACCCCGCCGTCCAGCAGCGAGCGGTAGATCGCGATGGCGCGGCGGATGTGGCGCAGCTGGTTCTTGCGCGGCTCGTGGTTGTCCTCCAGGAGCCGGCGCATCGCCTCGAAGGCGTCGCCGGGCCGGGCGATGACCGACAGCAGCATGGCGTGGGTGACCTGGAAGCGCGAGGTGAGCGGCTCCGGCTCGGAGGCGATGAGCTTCTCGAAGGTGTTCTGGCCCCAGTTGACGAAGCCCTCGGGGGCCTTCTTGCGGACCACCTTGCGGCGCTTCTTCGGGTCGTCCCCGGCCTTGGCGAGGGCCTTCTCGTTCTCGATGACGTGCTCGGGCGCCTGCGCGACCACGAAGCCGGCGGTGTCGAAGCCGGCCCGTCCGGCGCGGCCCGCGATCTGGTGGAACTCCCGCGCCCGGAGCGTCCGCACCCGCTGCCCGTCGTACTTGGTCAGCGCGGTGAACAGCACCGTGCGGATCGGCACGTTCACGCCCACGCCCAGGGTGTCGGTGCCGCAGATGACCTTGAGCAGGCCGGCCTGGGCCAGCTTCTCCACCAGCCGACGGTACTTGGGCAGCATGCCCGCGTGGTGCACCCCGATGCCGTGCCGGACGTAACGGGACAGGTTGCGTCCGAACTTGGTGGTGAAGCGGAAGTTGCCGATCAGCGCCGCGATCTCGTCCTTCTCGGCGCGGGTGCACATGTTGATGCTCATCAGCGCCTGGGCCCGCTCCACCGCCGCGGCCTGGGTGAAGTGCACGATGTAGACGGGCGCCTGTCGGGTCTCCAGGAGCTCGGTGAGGGTGTCCGTCATCGGCGTCGTACGGTACTCGTAGCTCAGCGGCACCGGCCGGGTCGCGGACCGTACGACGGCCGTGGGCCGCCCGGTGCGCCGGGTCAGGTCCTCCTCGAACCGCGTCACGTCGCCGAGCGTCGCCGACATCAGGACGAACTGCGCCTGCGGCAGCTCGAGCAGCGGGATCTGCCAGGCCCAGCCCCGGTCCGGCTCGGCGTAGAAGTGGAACTCGTCCATCACCACCTGGCCGATGTCGGCGTCCCTGCCGTCCCGCAGGGCGATGGAGGCCAGCACCTCGGCGGTGCAGCAGATCACCGGGGCGTCCGCGTTGACCGACGCGTCGCCGGTGAGCATGCCGACGTTCTCCGTGCCGAACACCTTGCACAGCTCGAAGAACTTCTCCGAGACCAGGGCCTTGATCGGCGCGGTGTAGAAGGTGACCTGGTCGTTGGCGAGCGCGGTGAAGTGGGCGCCCGCCGCCACCAGGCTCTTTCCGGAGCCGGTGGGCGTCGACAGGATGACGTTCGCGCCGGACACCACCTCGATCAGTGCTTCCTCCTGGGCGGGGTAGAGCGAGATGCCCCGCCCCTCGACCCAGGTCGAGAACGCCTCAAACAGCGCATCGGGGTCGGCGTCGCTCGGCAGCTGATCAATAAGAGTCACCCCCCTATACTGCCTGGTTTCCCGCGCGAGCCGGGAACCGGCTGTGCTGAGGAAGATCGTCCACAGCTAGGGTGGTCGGGCCGATCAGACCAACTCCCGCGCGGAAGCGGGCACGAACAGGGGCGGGGCACGACGATGATGGGACCGGCGCACTCACTGTCCGGGGCGGCTGCCTGGCTGGGGGTGGGGGCGGCGACCGCGGCGGCCGGCCATGCGATGCCCTGGCCGGTGCTGGTCGTCGGCACCCTGATCTGTGCCGGGGCCGCGCTCGCCCCCGACCTGGACCACAAGGCCGCGACGATATCCCGCGCCTTCGGCCCGATCTCCCGCACCCTGTGCGAGGTCACGGACAAGCTGTCGCACGCCGTCTACAAGGCGACCAAGACACAGAGCGACCCACGGCGCTCCGGCGGCCACCGCACGCTCACCCACACCTGGGTGTGGGCGGTGCTGATCGGCGCGGGCGCCTCCGCGCTCGCCGTGGCCGGGGGCCGCTGGGCGGTGCTGGGCATCCTCTTCGTCCACATGGTGCTCGCCGTGGAGGGGCTGCTGTGGCGGGCCGCCCGGGTCTCCAGCGACGTCCTGGTCTGGCTGCTCGGCGCGACCAGCGCCTGGCTGCTCGCCGAGATCCTCAACAAGCCGGGCAACGGCTCGGACTGGCTGTTCGACGGCCAGCCGTACCTGTGGCTGGGCCTGCCCATCGTGCTGGGCGCGCTCGTACACGACATCGGGGACGCGCTGACCGTCTCCGGCTGCCCGATCCTGTGGCCCATCCCGATCGGCCGCAAGCGCTGGTACCCGGTGGGCCCGCCCCGCGGAATGCGCTTCCGCGCCGGGAGCTGGGTCGAGCTGAAGGTGCTGATGCCGGCCTTCATGGTCCTGGGCGGCCTCGGCGGGCTGGGCGCCCTCAACGTGATCTGAACCGATCGGCGCGGCCTTTGGCGGGCGCCGGTCGGCGCGGCCCTCAGCGGGCCGCCGCCCCCTCGACGACCGACTCTCACCCTGAGGTCTAGGGTGAGAGTCGGTCGTCGTATGGTGACCTGGCGCACACGCCGACCCGCGCCGCGCGAGGCGCCGTCGCGCGGCGGTCGCCACGGTCGCTACCGGTGCCAGGAGCGCCACAGCGCCGCGTACGCCCCACCCGCAGCGACCAGTTCGTCGTGGCTGCCCAACTCGCTGATCCGGCCGTCCTCCACCACCGCGATCACATCCGCGTCATGGGCGGTGTGCAGCCGGTGCGCGATGGCGACCACCGTCCGCCCCTCCAGCACCCGGGCCAGCGAACGCTCCAGGTGGCGGGCCGCGCGCGGGTCGAGCAGGGACGTGGCCTCGTCCAGGATCAACGTGTGGGGGTCGGCGAGCACCAGCCGGGCCAGCGCGATCTGCTGCGCCTGCGCCGGGGACAGCGCCAGGCCGCCCGAGCCCACCTCCGTGTCCAGCCCGTCCGCGAGCCCCCGTGCCCAGGCGTCCGCGTCCACCGCGGCGAGCGCCGCCCACAGCTCCGCGTCCCGGGCGGAGGCGCGCGCCAGCAGCAGGTTGTCGCGCAGCGAGCCCACGAAGACATGGTGCTCCTGGTTGACCAGCGCCACATGCTCGCGCACCCGCTCCGCGGGCATCCGGGCCAGCGCCGCGCCGCCCAGCGTGACCTCGCCCGTCCGGGGCGCGTAGATCCCCGCGATCAGTCGGCCCAGTGTCGACTTGCCCGCCCCGGACGGCCCCACGAGGGCCATCCGGGTCCCCGGCCGCACCCGCAGGGTGATCCCGCGCAGCACATCGCTGTCGGCCCGGTAGCCGAACCGCACCGCGTCCGCCCGGACGTCCCGACCCGCGGGCGCGTCCGCGGTGTCGTCGACGGTCGTGTCGATCTCGCGCACCCCGACCAGCCGGGCCAGCGACACCTGGGCGACCTGGAGCTCGTCGTACCAGCGCAGGACCAGCCCGACCGGCTCCGCCAGCATCTGCGCCAGCAGCGCCCCGGTCGTCAGCTCGCCGACCGACATCCAGCCCTGGAGCACGCACGCGCCGCCGATCATCAGCACCGAGCCGGTGATCAGGGTGTAGGTCGTGTTGATCACCGGGAAGAGGACGGTACGCAGCCAGAGGGTGTACCGCTCCCATCGGGTCCATTCATGGATCCGATGGTCGGAGAGCGCCACACGGCGCTCTCCCAGCCGGTGCGCCTCGACGGTCCGCCCGGCGTCCACGGTCTCGGTCAGCGCCGCGGCGACCGCCGCGTACCCGGCCGCCTCCGAGCGGTAGGCGCTCGGCGCGCGGCGGAAGTACCAGCGGCAGCCGATCAACAGCACCGGCAGCGCGACCAGCACGGCGAGGCCGAGCGGCGGCGCGGTCGCGGTCAGCGCGCCCAGCAGCAGACCGGCCCACACCACGCCGATCGACAGCTGCGGCACCGCCTCGCGCATCGCCTCCGACAGCCGGTCGACGTCGGTGGTGATCCGGGAGAGCAGGTCTCCCGTGCCGGCCCGTTCCAGCACGCTCGGCGGCAGCCGCACCGAACGGACAAGGAAGTCCTCCCGCAGGTCCGCCAGCATCCGCTCGCCCAACATCGCGCCGCGCAGCCGCACCTCCCGCACGAAGACGGTCTGGACGGCGAGCGCCACCGCGAACAGCGACAGGGTGCGCCCCAGATGGAGGTCCTCGGCGCCCCGCGACACGTCCTCGACCAGGCCGCCCAGCAGATACGGACCGACCATGGAGGCGAGCACCGCGGCGGTGTTCACCGCCAGCAGCGCCAGGAACGCGGCGCGGTGACGGCGCAACAGCTCACGCACATAGCCGCGGACGGTCGCCGGCCCGCCGACCGGAAGGGTCGCCGCCGACTCCGACGCGGCGGGGTCGAACTCCGGGGGTGCCACGCCGATCATGCCGACTCCTCCACGCGCTCCCTGCCGCCCGGTTCCAGGTCGGTGGGCGGCATGCCGTTCCGTTCCCTGTCGCCTGGTTCCGTGCTGGTGGGCGGCACGCCGTTCCGTTCCCCGTCGTCCGACTCCAGGTCGCCGCGGATCGTGGGCCGCCCCACACCGTTCCGCTCGCCCCGTTCGGCGTCGGTCTCCCGGGTGACCACCGCCTGGTACGCGGGGTCGGCGCGCAGCAGCTCGCGGTGGGTCCCGGCCGCCACCGCCGTGCCGTCCCGCACGAACACCACCCGATCGGCCCGGTCCAGCAGCAGCGGGCTGGAGGTGAAGACGACGGTGGTGCGGCCGCGCCTCAGCCGCCGCAGCCCGTCCGCGATCCGCGCCTCGGTGTGCGAATCCACCGCCGACGTCGGCTCGTCGAGCACCAACACCTCGGGGTCGGTCACCAGCGAGCGGGCCAGCGCCAGCCGCTGTCGCTGGCCGCCGGAGAGCGACCGGCCGCGCTCGGTGAGCCGCGCGGCCATCGGGTCGCCCGGCCGCCCGTCCGATGTCGGCACGGTCCGCGCGAGCGCGGCGAGCACATCGCCGCACTGCGCCGCCTCCAGGGCCGCGGACGCCGTGACCGCCCCCGAGGCGGGCACGTCGAACAGCTCGGCCAGGGTGCCCGACAGCAGCGTCGGATCCTTGTCCTGGACCAGCACCGCGGCACGGGCCGCCGACAGCGGCACCTCGTCCAGGGCGACGCCGCCGAGCAGCGGAGAGGGAGAGGCGGCCGATCCGGCCGGCCCCTCGGGCGTCGCCGACCGCCGGTCCGGTCCGGCCTCCTCGGCCGGGTGCCCGCCGAGGCGCTCGGCCAGCCGCCCGGCCGCGTCCGGATCGCCGCACACCACCGCGGTCAGCCGCCCGGCCGGCACCAGGAGGTCGCTCACCGGGTCGTACAGATCGCCGCCGAGCGGCTCGCCGACCCCGCCGCGCCCGCACCCCGGGGCGGCCTCGGCCGCGGCCGTGCCGCGTCGCAGCGCCAGCACCCGCGCCGCGCGGCGGGCGGAGGGCCGGGAGAAGGAGTACGCCATGGCGATCTCCTCCACCGTCCGCAGCGGCACCAGCAGGAAGGTGACCGCGGCGTAGACGGTGACCAGTTCGCCGACCTCGATCCGGCCGTCTTGGGCCAGCACGGCCCCGTACCCGACGACGCCGATCAACAGCAGCCCCGGCAACACCACCTGGACCGCCGCGATGAGCGCCCACATCCGGGCGCTGCGCACCGCCGCCTCCCGCACCTGCTGGGACGCCCGCCGGTACCGCTGGAGGAACAGTTCCTCGCCGCCGATGCCCCGCAGCACCCGCAACCCGGCGACGGTGTCCGCGGCGAGCTCGGTGGCCCGGCCGGCCTTCTCGCGCTGCTCGTCGGCCCGGCGGGTGGCACGCGGCAGCAGCGGCAGCACGGCCAGCGCCAGGACCGGTATGCCGACGGCCACCACACCACCCAGGGCGGGCTGGTAGAGCACCAGGGCCACGCACACCCCGATGGTGGTGAGGAAGGCGGCGGTGAACCGGGAGAGCGCCTCCACGAACCAGCCGATCTTCTCCACATCGCTGGTGGACACGGCGACGACCTCGCCCGCCGCCACCTGTCGGGTCAACGAGGCCCCCAGCTCGGCCGTCTTGCGTGACAGCAGCTGTTGGACCCGCGCGGCGGCCGTGATCCAGTTGGTGACGGCGGCCCGGTGCAACATGGCGTCGCCCAGCGCGGAGAGCGCGCCGAGCAGCAACAGCAGCCCGCCGGCGAGCGCGAGGCGGGCGCCCGAGCGGTCCACCACGGCCTGCACCGCCAGTCCGACCGCGATCGGGAACGACGCCACGGACGTCAGGTGCAGCAGGCCCCACAGCAGCGCGCGGAGCTGGCCGCCCAACTGCCGCCGGCCCAGCCAGAGCAGAAAACGCGGTCCGGACCGTACGTCGGGCAGGCCGGGGTCGGGGTACGGAAGATCGCGAATCTGCATGACGTCCCAGGGCTCGCGGGGGAACGGGATGACGGGCGGAGACGGTGAAGAGGACGGAGGCGCGGGCGGCGAGGTGCGGAAGTGGGGCCGGTGGGCTGCTCGTAGCGCGGCTCGGCGGACGGGACGACTCGGGCAGCGGAGGGCGGAACGAGGGAACGGTGAAAGGTTCGCCGCACGGCGCGTCGGAGTTCAACTGGTTTTCCGTTCCGCGGTACGGCGCACTTCCCGGGTCACCTGCGCGTCCAGGGACCGGGGTGCGACGATGGCGCGTATGGGAATCTCCGGCACCTTGTCCAGACGTACGGCCGCGCTGACCGTGGCGGCGGTGCTCCTGCTCGCCGGCTGCGGCGGCTCGGACCACGACGACGCTGACAGAGCCGGGGACAAGGCGAAGGGCGGAAGCGACGGGCGGGGCGCGCGGGACACCGTCGGCGACGGCGGCGGCCCGCGCGGCGGCTCCGCCAAGCAGCCCGCGAACCGGGCCTCGCCGCCCGCCGTGTCGACCCGCATCCCCGACGTGGGCGACACGCTGCACTCCCGCATTCCCGACCGCTCGCGGCAGGTCCTGGCCGTGTACGGAGAGGGCGAGAACTCCGCCCGGGCGACCGCAGTGCTCTATGTCAAGCGCGGCGAGAACTGGCATCGGGACCGGAGTTGGGCCGCGCACAACGGCCGGCGCGGCTGGACGGTCGACCACGAGGAGAACGATCTGCGCAGCCCCGTCGGCGTGTTCACACTCAGCGACGCGGGCGGGGTGCTGCCCGACCCCGGGGCCCGGCTCCCGTATGACGCCGACGCCGCCTTCGCCGCGCCGCGGTACTGGCCGAAGACTTACTGGAACGACTTCGACTACGTCATCGCCATCGACTACAACCGGGTCCGCGGCACCTCGCCGCTCGACCCGACCAGACCCCGGGGGCAGCGTGAGGGCGGCGGCATCTGGCTCCATCTGGACCACGGCAGTGGCACCTCGGCCTGTGTGAGCCTCCCCAAGTCCGGCATGGAGTACCTGCTGAAGACGCTCGACCCCGAGCGGCACCCGGTCGTGGTGATGGGGGACAAGGCCCACCTCGCGGACTAGGGCGGCCGGGCTCGCTCGCTGGGCCGAAGGCGGCGCCCAGCGGCGCCGCGACCACGCTCCCGGCAGCCGTCGGCGCGCGCTCGGGGTCCGGCCGGCCCGCGCCGACCGGACCCCGCCCCGCCGCCGTGTCCGCCGTTACGCCCCGGGCTTGGCCGAGTCCACGCCCGGTCGGGCCTTCCGCCAGTGGCCGCGGGTGAAGTCGGGGATGGTCTGCGGGGCGCCCTTGGCCCGGATGGAGGCGTTGCTCAGCGGCACCGGCGCGGTCCAGGTGGCCCCGTCGTAGACGTCGAAGTCCGGCACCAGACCGAGCCGCATGCACTGCGTCAGGCGGTAGAGCATGATGTAGTCCATCCCGCCGTGTCCGCCCGGCGGGTTGCTGTGCTCCTTCCACAGCCAGTGGTCCCAGTCGGCGTACGCCGTGAAGTCACCCCAGCGGTCGTCGTGCATCTCCGGTTCCAGATAGATCCGGGGCGGATAGTCCTCGAAGACCCCCTTGGTGCCGCCGAGGATGTTGTGCCGGCTGTACGGGTGCGGGTTGGAGACGGCGTGCTCCAGCCGGATGACACGACCCTTCGCGGTCTGCACCAGGCTGATCGACATGTCGCTTTCTATGTATGTCTCCTTCCAGCTCGGGTCGCCGGGCGGCATGTGCTGCTCCCGATAGGCGGCCAGACCGCGGGCGGGGGAGCCGAAGGTGGTGATCCGCACGGCGCGGTCGCCGCGGTTGACGTCCATGTAGTTGGCGACCGGGCCGAAGCCGTGGTTGGGGTAGAGGTCGCCGCGCAGCCGGGTGTGCCAACGGCGGCGCCACGGCGTCTCGTAGTACTCCGGGTCGAACATCAGCCCGCGCAGGTCGTGGATGTACGCGCCGGCGCCGTGCAGCAGCTCGCCGAAGAGGCCCGCGTGCGCCATCCGCAGTACCCGCATCTCGTTCCTGCCGTAACAGCAGTTCTCCAACTGCAGGCAGTGGCGGCGGGTGCGCTCCGAGACGTCGACCAGCTCCCACAGCTGGTCCAGCTCCATGGCCAGCGGGCACTCGACGCCGACGTGCTTGCCGTGCTCCATCGCCGTCCGGCACATCTCGAAGTGCCACTCCCAGGGCGTGGCGACGTAGACGAAGTCGACGTCGGCGCGCTCACACATCCGCACGAAGTCGTGCTCGCCGTGGGCGTAGCCGGCGGGCGTGGGCCGGCCGGCGGCGGTGACCTTGGCGACCGCTCTGGTGACCTTCTCCTTCACCGGGTCGCACACCGCGGTCACCCGCACCCCCGGCAACGCCAGAAAGAGGTCGATCATGCTGCCGCCGCGCTGGCCGAGGCCGACGATGCCGACGCGCACGGTGGCGCGCGGCTCGAAGGGCACCCCGATCATGGTCGCGCCGCGCCGCGGTGGAGTCGCGGGGGACTCCTCGGTGTCCACGGACTCGGCCGCGGTGGCCGGCGCGGCGGACGCCGGTTCGGCGGCGAGGCCGCCGAACCCGACGCCGATCCCGGCCCCGGTGGCGCCCGCGGTCCTCAGGACCGAGCGTCGACTGGGCTGTCGCGGTGTTTCCTCGTTCATCGAGCCTCCAGGTGAACTGACCGGCACGGCTGGTGGATGCACCTCGTCAGGACCCTGGCGGTTGCGGCACATGGGGCACAAGAGAGCCCGATTGGACTCTCGGTACGGGGAGTTGGACTTCCGTCACACCGATGGCCGCCTGGCTGAACGGGAGGGCACGGGGCGGCGGCCCGACGACGGTGCGCCGCGAGCCGCGACCGGACCCGACCGGCGGGCGATGGCCGCCCGGAGCGCGTGCCGCCCGGAGCGCGTGCCGCCGGGAGGGCATGCTGTCCGGAGCGCCGGCCGCCCGGAGCGCGTGCCGTCCGGAGGGCGTGCTGCCTGGAGCGCGTGCTGCCTGGAGCGCGTGCCGTCCCGAGTGCCGGCCGCCCGCCGCCCGGAGCGCCTTGTGGGGCCGCCCCCGCGTGCCGCGGTTGTCGGCGGTCGGGGCGGCGGTGGCTCAGCAGCCGCTCAGCAGCCGCCCGGACCGACGGAGAGCGTGTCCAGGAGCCCACCGAGCATCTCCCGCTGCCGCGCGGAAAGGGGCGCGAGCACGTCCTCCGCCGCGGCCCGGCGCGCGTCCCGCAGCGCGCGCAGCGCCGAGCGGCCGGTCTCGGTGAGCTCGATGCGGATCACCCGGCGATTGGCCGGATCCGGTGCCCTGCGCACCGAGCCGTGCGCCTCCAGGGCGTCGACCAGGGTCGTCACCGCGCGCGGCACGACGTCGAGGCGCTCCGCGAGATCCGCCATCCGGGGCGGTCGGCCGTCACGGTCGAAGTGCGCGACCGTGCGCAGGAGCCGAGACTGGGCCGGGGTGATGCCCAGCGGCTCCAGATGGCGCCTCTGCGCGCGGTGCAGCCGGCGCGTGAGGCTCAGCAGCTGCTCGGCGAGCTGCCCGGAGGCGTCGGAGGCGGGGAAGGGCGCGGGGGTGCACATACGGTGACTCTACCAGGGCATAATTCATTGTGAGCTTAGGTAACAGTGGTCTATGCTCATCATGGCTCGACGCGCGCCTTCGGCCGGCTCGTCGCCGCACAGGCGGCCGGCGACCGGGTGCCGGCGCGCCGCTGCGAGCGCGCCGTCATCGGCCCGCCGCTGTCGGCGGGCGGCCGTCGGGCTCGCCGAGCCGCCGTACGGCGCCCGTGGCGCCGCGCGACGCACCGCCCTCGACCCCTCGACTCCGACTCCCGCCATCGACGCCCGACGCCTGAAGGAGCCCATGCATCACGACGCACCCGAGTGGACCCCACCGCCCGCCGACCCGGACCAGCCCGCCCAGGTGCGGCGCATCCTGCGGCTCTTCCGTCCCTATCGCGGCCGGCTGGCCCTGGTGGGGCTGCTGGTCGCGGCCTCCTCGCTGGTCTCGGTCGCCTCCCCGTTCCTGCTCCGCGAGATCCTCGACACCGCGATCCCCGAGGGGCGCACCGGCCTGCTGACCCTGCTGGCCCTGGGCATGGTCCTCGCGGCGGTCGTCACCAGCGTGTTCGGCGTGCTGCAGACCCTGATCTCCACCACCGTCGGCCAGCGCGTCATGCACGATCTGCGCACCGGGGTCTACGACCGGCTGCAGCGGATGCCGCTGGCCTTCTTCACCCGCACCCGCACCGGCGAGGTGCAGTCCCGGATCGCCAACGACATCGGCGGTATGCAGGCCACCGTCACCTCGACCGCGACCTCGCTCGTCTCCAACCTCACCAGCGTCGTCGCCACCATCGTCGCGATGCTCGCGCTGGACTGGCGGCTGACCGTGGTCAGCCTGCTCCTGCTGCCGCTGTTCGTCTGGATCAGCCGCCGCGTCGGCCGGGAACGCAAGAAGATCACCTCGCAGCGGCAGAAGCAGATGGCCGCCATGGCCGCCATGGTCACCGAGTCGCTGTCGGTCAGCGGCATCCTGCTGGGCCGCACCATGGGCCGCTCCGACTCCCTCACCAGCGCCTTCGCCCGCGAGTCCGAGCGGCTCGTCGACCTGGAGGTGCGTTCCAGCATGGCCGGTCGCTGGCGGATGTCCACCATCACCATCGTCATGGCGGGCATGCCCGCCGTCATCTACTGGACCGCCGGCATGGCCCTCCAGACGGGTGGCCCGGCCGTCTCGCTGGGCACCCTCGTCGCCTTCGTCTCCCTCCAGCAGGGCCTGTTCCGGCCCAGCGTCAGCCTGCTCTCCACCGGCGTGCAGATGCAGACCTCGCTCGCCCTCTTCCACCGCATCTTCGAGTACCTGGACCTGCCGGTGGACATCACCGAGCCGGCCGATCCGGTACGGCTCACCACGGTGCGCGGCGAGGTCCGCTTCGAGGCCGTTCACTTCTCCTACGACGAGCACCCGGACGCGACCGGCACGCCGAAGCAGCCCACGACAGCGCGGAGGAACGGGAAGGCCACGGGGAGCGAGAAGGCGGGCGCGAACGGGAAGGCCACGGGGAGCGAGAAGCCGGGCGTGAACGGGAAGGCCACGGCGAGCGAGAAGGCGGGCGCGAGCGGACAGGACCCGGCGAGCGGAAAGCCGGGCGCGAACGGGAAGGTCACAGCGAGCGGCGAGCCCGGCGCGAACGGGAAGCCCGTGCGGCACGCCCTGCGCGCCATCGACCTCACCGTCCCGGCCGGCGGCAGCCTGGCCGTCGTCGGCCCGACCGGCTCCGGAAAGAGCACCCTCAGCTACCTCGTGCCCCGGCTGTACGACGTGACCGGCGGCCGGGTCCTGATCGACGGCGTCGACGTGCGCGACCTCGACTTCGACAGCCTCGCCCGCGCGGTCGGCGTCGTCTCCCAGGAGACGTACCTCTTCCACGCGTCCATCGCCGACAACCTGCGCTTCGCCAGGCCCGACGCCACCGACGAGGAGCTCGCCGAGGCGGCTCGCGCCGCCCAGATCCACGACCACATCGTCTCGCTGCCCGATGGCTACGACACCCTGGTGGGCGAGCGCGGCTACCGCTTCTCCGGCGGTGAGAAGCAGCGTCTCGCGCTGGCCCGGACGATCCTGCGCGACCCGCCCGTCCTCATCCTCGACGAGGCCACCAGCGCCCTCGACACGCGCACCGAACAGGCCGTGCAGCAGGCCATAGACAAGCTGTCGGCGGGCCGCACCACGATCACCATCGCCCACCGGCTCTCCACCGTCCGGGACGCCGATCAGATCGTGGTCCTGGACGGCGGCCGGATCGCCGAGCGGGGCACGCACGACGAGCTGCTCGCGCGGAACGGGCGCTACGCCGCGCTCGTACGGAGGGACGCCCGCCTCACCACGAGCCAGTCCCCGGCCGCGACCTCGACCCCGGTCGGCTGACCGGCGCCCGGCGCCGCCCATGCCGTCCGGCGCCGGGCGCCGGGCGCCGGGTTCGCTAGGCCGGGCCGAACTCCGCCCGGACGGCCTCCGTGTGCTCTCCGAGCGCGGGCACCGGCCGCAGCGGGGCGCGTCGGCCGCGCACCTCCACCGGGGGCAGCAGGCCGCGCAGCGGTCCGACCGGGGAGTCGAAGTCCTGCCAGCGGTCGCGCGCGGCCAGCTGTGGATGGGCGGAGAACTCACCGACCGTCCGCAGCCGCGCGTTGGCGATCCCCGCGGCGTCCAGCAGTACGGTCAGCCCGTCCGCCGTATGCGCGGAGAATCGGTTCTCCAACTCCGCCGTCAGCTCGTCGTCGTGCGCCCGGCGCAGCGGATTGGTGGCGAACCGCGGATCGCGCGTCAACTCCGGACGGCGCAGCACCCGCTCGCACAGGGCCACCCACTCCCGGTCGCTCTGCACGCTGAGGAAGACCCGCGCGCCGTCGCCGCAGCGGTACGGCCCGTACGGCGAGATCGACGGATGCCGGGCGCCGCTGCGCACCACGGGGGTGCCGCCGTACTCCTCGGCGAAGTAGGGGTGGCCCATCCACTCCCCGAGCGCGTCCAGCAGCGAGACGGACAGGGCCGAGCCCACGCCCGTGCGCTCGCGCTCGTACAGCGCCGTGAGGATGCCGGTGTAGGCGTACATCGCGCCCGCGATGTCGGCTATCGAGATGCCGGGGCGGGCCGGCTCCTCGGGGCTGCCGGTGATCGACACCAGCCCCGCCTCACACTGCACCAGCAGGTCGTACGCCTTCTTGTCGCGGTACGGCCCGCCCTCGCCGTAGCCCGAGATGTCGCAGGTGATCAGGTGCTCGTGGCGGGCCCGGAGCGCCGCGGAGCCGAGGCCCAGGCGCTCGCAGGCGCCCGGGGCGAGGTTCTGCACGAAGACGTCCGCGCGGGCGAGGATCGCCTCCAGCAGGCCCCGGTCGGTCGGGTCCTTCAGGTCCAGGACCGCGCTCTCCTTGCCCCGGTTGACCCAGACGAAGTAGGCGGACATCCCTTTGACATTGCGGTCGTAGTCGCGGGCGAAGTCGCCCCGACCGGGGCGCTCGACCTTGATCACCCGAGCGCCGAGATCGGCGAGTTGACGGGTCGCGTACGGGGCGGCGACGGCCTGTTCCAGTGCGACGACGGTGATGCCGTGGAGAGGAAGCATTCCGGCAGTATCACCCCGCTCACCCGTCACCGGGGATGGCCCAGGGGCCACGCGCGCCACCGACCCTCAGCCCAGCAGCCGCCGCACGTACCGGACCTGTTCCGCCTGTTGGTGCACGCCCCCGCCCTCGTGCCCGTTGAAGGACCAGACCCTGAGCTCCTTCTCGCCCCCGTAGTGGTTGTACGCGGCGAAGCCCCCGGAGGTCGGTGTGACCTCGTCGCGCAGCGCGGTGGAGAAGAGGGCGGGCGCGCTCGCGCGGGCGGCGAAGTTGAGCCCGTCGAAGTGGTCCAGAGTGGCGAACACGTGCTCAGCCAGGTCCCGCTGCCCGGCGAGGTAGCGCGCCAGCTCGCCGTACGGGTCCATGTCCGTGATCTCCACGGCGCGCCGGATGTGCGTCATGAAGGGCACGTCGACGAGCGCGCCGGCCAGGTCGGGCACCAGCCCCGCGGCGGCCAGCGCCAGCCCGCCGCCCTGGCTCGCGCCGCTGACCACGATCCGCGCGGCATCCACCGCCGGGTGCGCGCGGGCGGCCTCCACGGCCCGCACGGCGTCGGTGTACAGCCGCCGGTAGTAGTAGTCGTCCGGGCTGAGCACGCCCCTGGTCAGCATCCCCGGCACCTCCGGACCGGTGCCGCCGACCGGGTCCGGGGTGGCGCCGGGGCCGTGCGGGCTCCAGCCCTGCCCGCGGCTGTCCATGACGAAGACCGCGTACCCCGCGGACGGCCACAGCAGCCAGCTGTACGGTAGGCTCCGGCCGCCGTTGTAGCCGATGAACTGCACCACACAGGGCAGCGGCGCGGCAGCCTCCCGCGGGACCAGCAGCCAGCCCCGGATCCGATGCCCGCCGAAGCCGGAGAACTCCGCGTCATAGGTACGCAGCCGGGCCAGCCCCGCGTCCGACTCCGAGAACACCGCGTCGAGCTCGTACTTGCGCGCCTCGGTCAGCGTCCGGTCCCAGAAGGCGTCGAAGCCGGCGGGCTCGGGCAGCGGCGGCCGGTAGCCCCGCAACTGCTCCAGGGGCAGGTCGAGGAACACGGAGGGCCTCCCGGGGATCGCGTCGGGCGCGTCTCCAGAAGACTGCCACGCGGGACGGGATACACACCGGTGCGCGCACCGCGCGCCGGGAGGATTGGTGCGTGGGGCGTACGCTCGTACGGTGGGCGCGTGGACGCCCGCCCCGTCCGCGGTCCGTCAGCTCCGTGGCGCGGGCGGGGACGCCGTGCCGAACGGGTTGTCGATCACGTACCGCCAGCGGCCGTCCGGCCCACGGCGGGCCACATCGGTGGCGGTCCCCTCCAGACGGACGTGCTCGCCGTCCGGTCGATGGCCGTCGATGACCCAGTCGACGATGAGCAGGGCGATGTCGTCAGCGACGTAGGTGTGCCGCGGGCGGACGCTGATCGGCAGTCCCAACGCCTGGAACTCGGCGTTGGCGGCCCGCAGTTCCGGGCCGGTGACCGACTCCCCGGGACGGGGCACGAACACCGCCCCGTCGGCGTAGACGCGGGCGAGCTCCTCGGGACTGCCGGAGTTGAACGCGGCGGCGAAGGCCATCGGATGTTGCTCCGGGTCGGAGACCAGGGCGACAGTAGGGGCATGATCGTGTTCGGGATGCGTGGCGAAGCTCATGACGACAGCCAAGCCGGCTCCGACGTGGCTCACCAAACGGATACCCACGTCTGGGACGGAGACCTGGTGCCGTCCCCGCGCGGGCGCACCGCCCGGCCGGAGGCGGACTGTCCGGTGGAGGTCGCCCTGGCCGCGGTGTCGGGCCGCTGGACCACGCTGGTCCTGCGCGAGCTGATGCACGCCCCGCAGTCGTTCGGCACCCTGCGGGAGCGCCTGCCGGAGATCAGCCCCAAGGTGCTCTCCGACCGGCTGCACACGCTCCGCGAGCGCGGCCTGGTCGCCCAGGAGCGGCTGCCCGGATTCCCCGTCCGCACCCGGTACACGCTCACCCCGGCGGGACGCGCCCTGCGGCCGCTGCTCGTCGAGCTGTACCGCACGGGGGAGCGGCTGAACGAGCTCTCGGCCGTGGCCGGCCAGGCCGCCGAGGCGCACGACGCCGTACCCCACGCCGTGCGCCACACCGTCCGGACGACCGGGTAGGCCCCGTGTCAGCGGTCGCCCCGTGCCAGGGCGGTCCCGCGTCAGCGGTCGCCATGTGTTCCGGACGGCCCCGCGTCAGCGGTCGCCTCGCGCGCTCGCGCGGTCCCGCGTCAGCGGTCGACCCGTGCGTCGGACGGCCCTGTGTCCGGCACCTCCCCGACCCGCGCGGCCGCCGGATCGAGCACCCGCTTCAGGAAGGCGCGCGTCCGTTCCCGCCGCGGGGCGCCGATGACCTCGACGGGGCGGCCCTGCTCGACGATCACCCCCTCGTCCATGAAGACGACCCGGTCCGCGACCTCCCGGGCGAAGCTCATCTCGTGTGTGACGACCAGCATCGTCATGCCCTCGTCGGCCAGTGAGCGCATCACCGCCAGCACGTCGCCGACCAGCTCCGGGTCGAGCGCCGAGGTCGGCTCGTCGAACAGCATCAGCTCGGGGTCCATCGACAGCGCCCGCGCGATGGCCACCCGCTGCTGCTGCCCGCCCGAGAGCTGGGCCGGATAGACGGACTCCTTGTCGGTCAGCCCGACCCGGGCCAGATTGCGCCGGGCGATCTCGACCGCCCGCGCCTTGTCGCGGCGCAGTACCCGCCGCTGCGCCAGGGTGAGGTTCTCCAGGGCGGTCAGGTGCGGGAAGAGGTTGAAGGACTGGAAGACCATGCCGATCCGTCGCCGGACCCGGTCGATGTCCACCTCCGGGTCGGTGACCTCGGTGCCGTCCACCGTCACCGTTCCCGCGCTGGGCTCCTCCAGCAGGTTCACACAGCGCAGCAGCGTGGACTTGCCCGAGCCGGAGGGGCCGATGACGCAGACCACCTCCCCCCGCCCCACCGTGAGGTCGATGCCTCGGAGCACCTCCAGCTCGCCGAAGGACTTGTGCAGCCCCTCGACCCGGATCGCCGGGCCCTCAGGACGCGTTTCCCCGGACACCGGTGGCTCACCTCGCCTTCGCGGTACGGGCCTCCAGCCGTCGGACCAGATGGCCGAGGGGGAGGGTGATCAGCAGGTAGCACAGCCCGGCGACCAGGATCGGGGTCAGGCTGCGGTGCTGGTTGAGCGCGTCCCGGCCGAACTTGGCCAGCTCGTACTGGTCGAGCGACAGCCCGAGCAGATACACCAGCGAGGAGTCCTTGGTGAGCAGGATCAACTCGTTGGTGAGCGGCGGCAGGACGATCCGGAACGCCTGGGGGATGACCACCGAGACCATCGCCCGCCCATGGGACATGCCCAGTGAGCGCGCCGCCTCCATCTGCCCCTTGGGGACGGCCTGGATGCCCGCGCGGATCGTCTCCGCCATGTACGCGGCGCCGACCAGCCCCAGCGCCAGCATCACCGTGACATAGCGGTCCAGCGCCACATGGAAGGCCAGCGGCACGCCGAAGCCCAGCGCGATGAAGACGAGCAGGGCGGGCACCCCGCGGAAGAACTCGATGTACGCGATCGACAGCCAGCGGTAGGGCGGCACCTGCGACAGCCGCATCAGCGCCAGCACCAGCCCCAGCACGAGGCCGAACCCGAAGCCGAACAGGGTGTAGACGACGGTGTTGACCAGGGCGGTGGTGATGATGTCGGGGAACAGGGACCGGGCGACCTCGACGTCGAAGAAGGCGCGTCGCAGCTCACCCCAGTCCGCGGCCAGGACGACGGCGAGCAGCGCCGCCACCAGCACGGCGTACTGCGCCGTCCGCACCATCCGCGCCCGCCGCCGACGAGTCATTGCCATGGTGACTCCTCAGTTCGTCGGACGGCCGGTCTCAGCTCTTCTCGGTCTTCTTGGGCGCGGCGCCGAACCACTTCTTGTAGATGGCGTCGTAGCGGCCGTCGTCCCTGGCCTTCTCGAGCACCTCGTCGATCTTCTTGCGTAGGGCGTCGTTTCCGGTCCGCACGCCGATGCCGTAGGTCTCACCGGTGTCGAACTCGGCGCTGACGTCCGTGTCGGGGTTGTCCCTGACGTAGTCGTAGAGCACGCCGTTGTCGTTGATCCCGGCGTCCACCTGGCCGGTCTTCACGGCGGTCAGCAGCAGTGCGAGGTCCTCGAACTGGACCACCTTCACGCCGTCGCCGTGCTCCTTGGCGTACACCTCACCCGTGGTCTTCTCCTGAACGGCCAGCCTCTTGCCCCTCAGGTCGGCGAGGGACCGGTAGGGCTCGCCCTTCTTGGTGATGAGGGCCTGGGTGGCCTCGAAGTAGGGGGCGGAGAAGTCCATGTTCTCGTCGCGGACCTTGGTGATCGTCATCCCGGCCGCCGCCACGTCGCACTTGCGGATGTTGAGGTCCTCACCGGACTGGATGCCGTCGAACGGCGTGTCCACGATCTCCTGCTCGACGTCCAGCTCCTCGGCGACCAGGTCGACCAGGTCCACGTCGAAGCCGACGATCTTCTTGCCCTCCTTGAACTGGAAGGGCTCATACGGCAGATGAGTGCAGGTCGTCAGCTTCCCGGACGAGACAAGACTGATCTTCGAACCGTCCGAGTCGGTCGACTCGGTGCTGGTGCAACCCGCCAGCAGCAGGGCGGCGGTGGTGGCAGTGGCTATGACAGGCAACGCGGAGCGAGCGGACACGGCACCTCCGGAGCATGGTCGGTGAACGACCCCACCTGATCAGTGAGTTGGGCGCATCCTGCCATTCGCGGGGCGCGTTGTCGCGAGGAACGGCGCAGTCATCACCCCGGTGGCCGGAACGGCGCGGGCGCGGGGGTGCCCCCGGGGTGCGGGCCGGGCATCCCTCGCGTGCGGGCCGGGCTCAGCGGCGCCGACGGCGCTTGCGGCGCCTGCTCCAGAACCAGCCGGCGGGCGGCTCGTCCGCCCGCCACGGCTGCGGCTCGGGCGCCTCCCGCCGCCACCGCTCGGTCAGCATGCGGGCGCGCGCCGAGGGTTCGGCCACCTCGGCGCCGCGGACGAAGTCCTCGTCGAGGACGACCTCGTCGACCTCGCCGATGTCGTCCCGGCCGTCACCCGCCCCCGCCTTGTCTGCCGCGTCGGAGCTCACGGCGCACCTCCCAACGGTTGCCTGTGGTCTACGGGCAACGTCCCGGCGGCGCACCGAGTTCCGGCGGTGGCGGTGGCGGTGGCGGTGGCGGTGGCGGTGGCGGTGGCGGTGGCGGTGGCGGTGGTGGCGGCGGTGGCGGTGACGGTGGCCGTGCCGTGCCGTGCCGCGGCGGGCCCGGAGCGCGGCCGGCCGGTGCGGAGGTCGGCGCGCGGCCGGTCGGCCCGGGGCTCAGCGCGCGGCGGGCCGTTCGAACCAGCGCCGGGTCCGCTCGGCGGCCGAGGCCGGCGCGGCGGCCATGATGTCCGCAAGGGTCTGGGCCGCCAGCTCCCGCCGCCAGGCGAGCTCCGCCCGACGCATGGCGGTGGTGAACGCGCAGGGCTGGGCGAACTCCGCCGCCGGCAGCCCGGCGCCGATCCCCTGCTGACGGATCTCCGCGCAGCGGAACGGGTCCTCCGGCCCCTCGACCGCCGTGACCACGTCCATCAGCGTGATCGCCTCCGGCGGGCGGGCCAGCCGGAAGCCGCCCCGGGCCCCCGGAGTGGAGGTCAGCAGGCCGGCCCGGACAAGGGCCTGCAGTCGCTTGTTGAGATACGCCGGGGGCAGCTCGAAAGCCGCCGCGAGCCTGGCCGTCGGCACCGGTGTGTCGGCACCGAGCCACGCCAGCGTCAGGCAGCAGTGCAGCCCCCACTCGACACCTTCACCCATCTTCATAATCGGGACACTATACATCCAGATAACGCCGCGGCGCAGAGCGCGGCGAGCCGGGCCACGCGAGCCGGGCTACGCGATCCGGTCCAGGTCGCCCCGCAGGACGCGGTGGCGCGGTGGCGCGCCGGACAGCAGCCGCTCCACCTCCTCCGTCGCCGCCGTCCCCAGCCGCTCCAGCTCATTGCCGAGCGCGCCCGCGATATGCGGAGTGAGCAGCACGTTCGGCAACCGGTAGAGCGGCGAGTCGGCCGGCAGCGGTTCCGGCTCGGTGACGTCGAGCACGGCGGAGAGGCGCCCCGCCACGAGCGCGTGCGTCAGCGCCTCGGTGTCCACCAGCGCGCCCCGCGCGGTGTTGACGAGGGTGGCCCCGTCCGGCATCAGGGCGAGCCGGCGGGCGTCCAGCAGGTGGCGCGTCTCGGGCAGCGCGGGGGCGTGCAGGCTCAGCACGTCGCTGCCCGCGACCAGCGCGTCCAGCGGCATCGACCGTACGCCGAGCTCCCGGGCCTCCGCCGGCGGCAGGTGCGGGTCGTACACGGCCACCTCCACATCGAACGGTCGCAGCAAGGCGATCAACCGCCGGCCGATCCGGGAGGCGCCCACGATCCCCACCCGTCGCCGGAGGTTGCCGACCCGCGCGGTCTCCGCGCCAGTGGGGAAGCGGTGCTCGGCGGCGTACCGTCCGCTCAGTCGCCAGGCGTCCTTGCCGCTGAGCAGGATCGCGGCCAGGGCGAACTCGGCGACGGGCACCGCGTTGGCGGCGGCCGCCGAACAGACGACCAGCTCCCGGTCCCAACACTCCGGCGTGATGTGCGCCTTGACGCTGCCGGCGGCGTGCACCACGGCCCGCAGCTTCGGCAGCGCGTCGAGCACCTCGGCGGTCAGCGGGACGCACCCCCAGCCGGTGATCAGCACCTCCGCCTCGGCCGGATCCACCCCGCCCGCGGCCACCGGCCGGGGCGCCGCGGCGCGCGGAACGCGCACGGACGCGGTCAGCCGGTCCAGCAGCGGCCCGGGGAACAGCCGCGGAAGGTGGACGGGATCCATGACGAAGAGCGCCGCGGGCGATACGGACACAGGGCCTCCGGTCGGGGAGTGAACGGCGGACGACAAGCCGGACCTCGATGCTGGTGCGGCGGGCGGGCGTGACGGGCGGACGGCGGTGGGCGGGGAGCCGGCAGCCCCATCGTGGCGAATCCTCCGCGGCCCCTCCAGACGGCATGCGGCCGCACCCGTGGGCACGCCCGACCCGGGGCCGCCGCAGCGCCGCCCGGCGCCGAGTCACGCCAGCCGGCAACGAGCCACGCCGGCCAGCCGGCCGGGCGGCCCGGTGGGCGGCCCGGCCGGCTGGCATACGCTGATGCCCGCAGCCGGTCGTGCTGTCTGTCATCAGCTGTGTGTCGTACGGAGGCGGAACCTTGGCCAGGAAGCGGATACCCGTCATTCTCGTCGCGGGATTCCTGGGATCCGGAAAGACCACTCTCCTCAACCATCTGCTGCGGGAGAGTGGAGGCACGCGGATCGGCGTCATCGTCAACGACTTCGGGAGCGTCAACATCGACGCCCTGGCCGTCGCCGGACAGGTCGATTCGATGATCCCGATCGAGAACGGCTGTCTGTGCTGCGCCGCCGACGCCACCGAGCTGGACGACATGGTGGGCCGACTGGCGCGCCCGGCGGCCCGGATCGACGTCATCGTGGTCGAGGCGAGTGGGCTCGCCGAGCCACAGAGCATGATCAGAATGCTGCTGGCCAGCTCCGACGACCGGGTCACCTACGGCGGGCTGGTCGAGGTGGTCGACGCCGCCGAGTTCGACCGCACTCGCGAGCGCCACCCCGAGCTCGACCGACACATCAAGGCGGCCGATGTGGTGGTGCTCAACAAGACCGACCGGGTACGGGAGGACGCGCGCCGACGGGTGTCGGAGGAACTCGGCCGACTCGCCCCCGGCACCCCCGTGGTCGTGGCCGAGCACGGGCGAGTCGATCCCGGCTTCCTCTTCGACCAGCGGCCCGCCCCCGTGCGGGAAGAGCCGTTCCAGCAGCTCTCGTTCGCCGAGCTGTGTGACGAGGAGGACGGGCGCGACCACGACGGGCACCTGCACGCCGCCTACGAGAGCGTCTCCTTCGTGTCCGAGCGGCCGCTGCACCCCCGGCGCTTCATGGAGTTCCTCGACAACCGGCCCGCCGGCCTCTACCGCATGAAGGGGTTCGTCGACTTCGCGTCGGCGGACCCGACGCGGAAGTTCTCCCTGCACGCGGTGGGCGCGTACCTCCGCTTCCAGACCTCCGCGTGGGCGCGGGGCGAGGAGCGGGCGACCCGGCTGGTGATGATCGGCACCGGCGTCGACGGCGCCGCGCTCACCGCGCGGCTCGCGGACTGTGTGGAGCCCGCGCCGGAGACGGTGGACGAGCACCATCTGCTGGGTGTGTTGCGGTACGTGCAGGAGTAGCCCCCTCGCAAGGGGCACTCGCCGGTTCCGGGTCCCACGCCCGCGGCACGTCAGCCTTCCGGGCCCGGGTCCGCCGATCAGGTGACCTCCGGAGGCCGGGGCTGCGCCCGTGGCACCGGTCGGGGGAGGGTGGGCCGGTGCCCCGCGAAGTGTTGCTGATGTCCGTGCTGGGACTGCTGTGCTGCGTGTCGGCGTGCACCGTCGTGCCGCCGCCCGGGGAGGGCCGGGCCCCGACCGCGGCCACCGTCGCACCGGCCCGTACGGCCACCTCGCCGCCCCCGCCGCGGCCGGCGCCGGACCGGGTCTGGGCGGCAGCCGACTCCGGGCCGACCCCGACGCGCCGGCCGGGGCGGGACGGCCCGTCGGCGGCCGCCCCCTCGACGGCTCCCGCCCCCGGGGCCACGGCCGGCCCCGGGCGCACCGAGGAGACCCGTCCCGCGCCGTCGCGCACCCGGGCCGCGGCCGGGGCGGGAGCCGGTCAGGGCGGCACGGGCGGCACCCGCGCCGGGACGCGCTCACCGTCGCGGCCGACGGCCGGCACCGGCACCGGCTCGCGTGGCTCCGGGGCGAGCCCCCGCCCCGGCCGGACGTCCGGGCCCGACGGAAGCCAGTCATGGGAACCCACCGTGGCCCCGCGCCCGTGGTCCACCAGGAGGCTGGGCTATCTGTGCGACGCGCTCGCCTCGGAGCTCGGCTCCGTGGAGATGCGCCTGTGTCGGGAGCTGTACGGCTACTGAGGGGCTGTCGATGCGGTCCAGGCGGATCGCGGCCTCCGGCCGCGGCGCGGCGCGACCGCTTCCGGCCGCCGCCCCGTACGCTGAACCGACTCGGCCCGAGGCGCCCCGCGGACGCCGCCGCCCGGGGCTCCGTGGATCCGCGGTCGCGCCGCGGCGAGCACCGCGCGCCGCACGGTGGCTCGGTGACGAGTCGTTCGGCCCCGTCGTTGAGACATTCCAGCGGACCGGGAACAGGAGGCGTGGCATGGAGCGGTACGACACGTACGAGCTGGTGTTCACCAAGTCGGACGAGGCGGACCGGGGAAACGGGGGAGACCGGGCCACGGAGGACGTGGTCGTGGTGCGCCGCACCGACGCGCGGGGCCCGGGCGGCCATCCCGTCTACACCGACGACACCGGGATCCTGCGGGCGGAGATCAGCGATCGCGCCGAGGTCCGGATGCTCGCCAGCGGCGGGCATCAGAGCTATGCGACGCCGGTGCGGGCCCGCCCCGTCACCCGGTGACCTTCCGGGCGCCGACCACTCTCACCCGCTTGGACGAGATCCACGAGGTGGGCGCCCCGCGTTGACAGGTGGAGGGGCCCGCGACGGCGAAGGGACTGTGGTGTTGGAGGTCAGCGACATCCGCGAGTGGCGCGGGCACGACGTGCTCGACGTCGACCGGCATCGGATCGGCGAGCTGGAGGCGGTCTACGTCGACACCGCGACCGACCAGCCGTCCTTCGCGACCGTCATGGTCGGCATGGTGACCCGGCGCCGGCTGGTGTTCGTCCCGTTGGCCGGCGCCACCGTCGGACCGGACTATGTGCGGGTCGACCATGCGAAGAAGCAGGTCAAGGCGGCCCCGTCCATCGAGGTCGACGGCGAGCTGCCGGCCGAGGAGGAGGCGGCGATCTTCGCCCACTACGGGCTCGACTACCAGCCCGGCACGGGCGGCGAGCGCCGCATGGCCCGCCGCTGACCCCCCTCCCCCTCCTCCCTCCTCCGCGGCCCCTTCCCCCTCCGCGACCCTACGACGGGACAGGTGACGGAACCTCCGATGACCCTCTTCCTCCTACTGATCATCGTGGCCATCGTTCTCGGCATCATCGGCGCCACCGTCGAGGGCCTGTTCTATCTGCTGATCATCGGCATCCTGGTCTTCCTCGTCGATCTGGTGCTGGCCGGTATGAAGCTGGGCCGCCGCCGCTCGAAGCACCCCCGCTGACCCGCCGGGGCACGGGACTGCCGACCGTCGTCGCGGGACGCCTCGGCCACCCCGGACGTCCCGGACGCCTCGGCGGTCAGTGGTGCTCGACGATGCGCGCGATCAGCAGCGCGACGTCGTCGTGGCCGATCGGCCCGCGCAGCCGCCGCAGCAGCACGTCGCAGGTCGCCTCCAGCGGCCGGTACGGGTCGTCGAGCAGCTCCAGCAGGGTGTCCAGCCGGGTGTCGATGTCCTGGTGCCGGGTCTCCACCAGACCGTCGGTGTAGAGCACCAGCTGGTCGTCGGGGGCGAGCCGGAGGGTGGTGGTCCGGAACGGGGCCCCGCCCGTGCCCAGCGGCGCGCCGATGGTCAGGTCCAGCAGCCGCGACGGCCGGCCGGGGCGCACCAGGGCGGGCGGCAGATGGCCCGCGGAGGCGACGCGACACAGCCCGCGATGGGGGTCGTAGACGGCGTAGACGCATGTGGCGAAGGACGGCTCCAAGCGGGTGATGATCCTGTCCAGGTGTCGCAGCAGCCGGGCCGGGTCGAAGTCCAGCTCGGCCAGGGTCTGGGTGGCGGTGCGCAGCCGGCCCATGGTGGCCGCCGCGGTGACGCCGCTGCCCATCACATCGCCGACCACCAGCGCGGTCCGGTCCCCGGCCAGCGGGATGACGTCGAACCAGTCGCCGCCGACCTCGGCGGCGGCCCCGGCCGGCTGGTAGCGGGAGGCGACCTCCAGGCCCGCCCGGCGCGCCGGGGCCTGCGGCAGCAGACTGCGCTGCAGGGTGACCGCGGTGTCGCGCACGCTCTGGTACCAGCGGGCGTTGTCGATGCACACCGCCGCGCGGGCGGCCAGCTCGCTGGCCAGGACCACGTCGTCGGCGTCGAAGGGCAGCTCGTTGCGGGCCCGCTTGAGGTCGAGCGCGCCGAGCACCTCGCCGCGGGCGATCAGCGGCACGGCCAGATAGGAGTGGACGCCGGCGGCGGCCAGCAGCCGGACCGCCTCCGGGTCGCGCGCGATCCGGGGCAGATCCGCCTCCCGCACCCGGGGGACGTGGATCGGCCGGCCCGTCAGCACGCACTGGGTGACCAGCCGGTCGGCGTCGTACTTCGCCAGCTCGCCGGGCGGGTCGGCGGCCCGGACGGCCTCGGTGGGGTAGGCCGCGGCCAGGGCCAGCGCACGGAAGATGGCCGGCCCGCCGCCGGGCACCAGGTTGGCCCTGCCGGACAGCACGGCGTCCAGCACGTCCACCGCCGCCACGTCGGCGAGCTCCGGCACGGCCACGTCGGCCAGC
Source organism: Streptomyces sp. SAJ15 (assembly GCF_007595705.1). GTDB lineage: Bacteria > Actinomycetota > Actinomycetes > Streptomycetales > Streptomycetaceae > Streptomyces. Next base: position 326,089 of record NZ_NISY01000013.1, read on the forward strand.
TCGCTCGCGGTCTGCTGGAGGTCCAGCGTGGTGCCGATGCGGGCCGAGGCGTCGGCCACCAGGGCCAGCCGGTGCCGGGCGCGGGTGGCCTCGGTGGCCGCGCGGTAGCGGGCGGTGACGTCCAGCAGGGTGATGCACAGGCCCAGCACATGCCCGGAGGCGTCCTCCAGCCGGAAGTACGAAACCGACCAGGCCCGCACCTCCTGCTGGCCCGGGGGGCCGGGCGCCGCCGCCCGCCGCTCGTCCGGGCCGGCGCCCCGCCCCGGTCCCACGCCCTCAGGCCCGGCGCCCTCGCCCGGGCCGGCCCGGGGCCCCGCACCCACCGGGGCGACGGTGTCTCCCACCGGGGCGACGGTGTCTCCCGCCGGTGGGACGTCGTCCGCGGGGCGGTCGGGCGGTGGGACCGCGGCCGGTGGGACGGCGTCCGCCGCCGGGCCCAGGGTCTCCTGGGCCAGCAGCGGGTCGCCGCTGGCCAGGACCCGCCGCATGGCGGACTCCAGCACATCCGAGTCCAGGAACGGCAGCATCTCCAGCACCGGCCTGCCGATCTGCTCCGCGACCGGGACGCCGTTGAGCCGCTCCAGCGCCGGGTTGACGGCCACGCAGCGCAGGTCGGTGTCGACCACGGCCATCCCGGCGGGGGACTGCGCCACCAGCCGTGCCGACAGCGCCAGGTCCCGTTCCATCCGCTGCACCGTCGACCGGTCGGCCGCCAGCCCGAGCGCGTAGACGTCCCCCCGGTCGTCGACCAGCCGCATGTTGCGGAACTCCACCAGCCGCGTGGAGCCGTCCCGGTGGCGCAGAGGGAAGATCCCGGCCCAGGCGTCGCCCGACAGCACCTGGGAGAACAGCTCCAGCACCTCCGGAAAGTGCTCCTCGGTGACCAGCAGCCGGGCGGCGAACCGGCCCAGTGCCTCGTCGGCGGTGTAGCCCAGCAGCTCCTCGGCCTGCGGGCTCCACAGCACGATCCGCCCGGCCGCGTCCAGCACCACCGCGGCCATGCCCAGCACATCCAGCAGCTCGCTCCGGTCGGGGGCGCCCGCATCCGTCCCGCCCGGCGGACCGGGGCCGGGCCGGAACGCGTCGCTCGAACCCATCCGGGCACTCCTTCCGCCGGCCGCCGGGCGGCAGCCGGGTGCTGTCCGCGGGTGCCCGCACGGTCCCGGCCGCTCCTCGGACAACGGGCGTCTCCATCGTCCCTCCACACCCTGGTACCACGCAGCCCGTGCGGTGCGGGGATGGAGCCGTCGGAATGACGTCGGCGGCACCTCGGCGGCACACCGGCCACCGACCGGAGCCGACCGCGTGACACCGCCGCCGGTGCTCCGGTGGACGATCGACGGTCGGCTGGAGGGTGCCCGGCGGGGGCACAGGAGGCATCGCCCGGTGTCCGACCGGCGGTTCACGGCACGCCACGGCGGACGGTGCGCCCCCCGCCGGTGGGCCGGCGGCGCGACGTACGACGGGCTACGGCATGCTGAGGAGCTCGCCTGGCCGGTGGGCACCCGCATACGCCGTACGTGCGCTGCGCCCCGCGGAGGAACCGTGCCCGCTCACCGTGATGGGGCGGGGAAATGACCGCGGCTGCCGCGGAGGCTTACGACCCGGTGGGCCGACGGGGTGATAAATCGGAGCCGCCTGGATGGGCGGTCTCCGGGGGAAGTCGATGTGCGTCCAGGATATGCGCGGCGACGTAGTTCCCGCTATACGTCGCGTCCGTGATTCTCCGCGAGTTCCACGGCCGGGGCGATGGCTCGCCCATTCGGAGAACCGGGCCGGTATCGCGGCCCGGCGGGACCCGATGCGCGACCGGGATGTACGGCGCGGATGCGGGGCCGTGATGGCTCGTGATGGTCGACCACGATGTGGCCGAAAAGATCCAGGAAACCGCCGCCGCGGGCCGCTCTTCCCGCTTCCGCGGCGTCCGCTGTGCCGATCGGCGCGTTCACATCCATCACCGGGGGGCGGGCCCGTCACTCCCGGGGGCGGAGACCCGCCACCAGGAGGTGAGGGTGACCCGCCACCCCGTATAACAGCCGGTCACCCGTGCATAGGCCATTGGTCCCCGGGCCCAGCGGCGGCGTCCGTCTTCTCCTTGGACGTCGGGCTCGCCGCGACCAGGGGAGGACCGCCGGTGTCACCGGGCGCGCGGCCCGGACGGGTCGTGTCGCGGGGCCCGGACCGACGCCCGGGGTCGACCTCGCGTGGGCCATGCCACGGGGGCTTTGCAATTCCTTGTGCGGAGGTCGCCTTCTTCCCCGATGAAGGAGCCCGTTCTTCCCCGTGGAAGGAGCCCGCTCTTCCCGATGAAGGCGACCGTTCGACCATGACTGAGCATCTCATCAGTTTCCGGGCGCGGTGATGCGGTCGGTTCCCGGAGGTCACGGAAGCGGCAGTCCGGCGCCGGCCGCCAAGCGGTGGAGTTGCCCGAGCTCGCCGCCTCGAACAGCGACGCGAAGTCGCCTCGCTCCCGTCGGTGCCGCGCGGAATTCGCCGCGCCGCCGCGCCGTCGTGGAACTGGGCGTAAGTGCCCGGAAGTCCAAGGTCGTTGAGAGTGCAACGGACGAAGGTGAAAACAATCCCGTGGCTCCCCGAGTCCGGCGTCCGTGGCCGAAGTGAATCAATTCCACCGCCGGGAAGCGTACTTAGCCACTTGCCGATCACTGGAGTCCCGCCTCACTCCGCCACGAGGGCGACCGGCGCCGTGCGCCCCCGACCCTCCACGCGCCCGTCGTTGCGCATGTGACGGAGCATCAGTCCCCGTGCGGGTGGCGACGGATGGCGCACGGCATGACGTGAGGCCCCTTGCGCCTTGTGACCTGCGCGCCGCGGCTGCGGTACTCGTCATGTCCGCCGGGACCGCCGATGGACGAGAGACCCGCCGTAGTGGAGAGGAACAGGCCCATGGCCGCACGAGAGAGTGACCGCCGTTCCGCATCGCCCAGCAGCCGCGTCTCCCCGCTGGTCGCCGCCCTCACCGCCGGCGGTGTCGGCCTCGCCCTGCCGATCCTGCTCGCCGGCGCCGGCCACGCCGCGTCGGTCGGCACCTGGGACAAGGTCGCCGAGTGCGAGAGCGGTGGCCGCTGGCACATCAACAGCGGCAACGGTTACTACGGCGGTCTGCAGTTCTCGCAGAGCACCTGGGCGGCCTACGGCGGTCGGGCCTACGCCCCACGGGCGGACCTCGCCAGCAAGTCCCAGCAGATCAGCGTCGCCGAGGTGGTCCTCACCAAGCAGGGCCCCGGGGCGTGGCCGGTCTGCTCCGTCCGGGCCCAGCTGACCCGCGGCGGCGAGCGGCCCGCGGACGCCGGCCGTGCCGAGAGCCGGGACCGCGGCTCGCGCGGCGGCTCCGGCGCCTCGCGGCCCGGACCGGAGTCCTCCGACGGCGGCGCGGACCAGCGGCCCCAGCCGGCCCCGAAACGCGCGGCGTCCGGGACCTACACGGTGGTCAACGGGGACACCCTGTCCGGCATCGCGCTCCGCCACGACGTCAGCGGCGGCTGGAAGACGCTGTACAACGCCAACCGGGACACCATCGGCGGCGAGCCCGGACTGATCCTCCCCGGGCAGCGGCTCGACATCCCCTCCGGCGGCTCCTCCTCGCGGGGCACGGGCACCGGACAGTCCGACGGAGGAGCGCCCACCGCGGTGCGCGCCGCGACCGCCGGCACCACCAGGGACAACGCGAAGACCGACGATCCGGACGTGCCGCGCCCCGCCGCCGGCAGCCATGTCACCCCGGTCAGGGCCCGAGTCACCACGCCGTACGGCGCCGGCGGCTCAAGCTGGTCCAGCGGCCGGCACACCGGGGTGGACTACGCGGTCCCCGTCGGTACCTCGGTCCGCGCCATCGCCGGCGGCCGGGTGGTCTCCGCGGGCTGGAGCGGTGCCTACGGCTACGAGGTCGTCATCCGCCACGCCACCGGCGTCTACAGCCAGTACGCCCATCTGTCGGCGCTGAACGTGCACAGCGGACAGATCGTCGCCGGCGGGCGCACCATCGCCCGCACCGGAGCCACCGGCAACACCACCGGGCCGCACCTGCACTTCGAGGTGCGCACCAGCCCGCACTACGGCTCCGACATCGACCCGATCGCCTATCTGAGGGCGCACGGGATCGGCTCCTGACGAGTTCAGGAGCTCGGTGGGGGGAGGGAAGGCCGTCCGGCGCAGCCGCCGGGCGGCCTTCCCGTGCCGTCGAACCCCGGCCAGCCCGTCACCTTTTTCGCGGCCCCGAGCACCGGCTTCACCCGAGCCGGAAGAGCTCTCCGTAACGTGACACTCCCCGGCTTCGCCGGCTCCGCCCTCCTCCGTGGCGCCGGGCGGCTGTTCTACGCTGAGGCCCATGTCCCAGCCGCGCCGGGCGCTGCTGGCCGGGTCGGTCGGCAACCTCATCGAGTGGTACGAGTTCGGGGTCTACGGCTACTTCGCCACGATCATCGCCGGGACCTTCTTCACACCCACCGGCGGTAGCCCGAGCGAGGGGCTGATCCGCACCTACGCCTCCTTCGCCGTGGCGTTCTTCTTCCGCCCCGTCGGCTCCCTCCTCTTCGGACGCCTCGCCGACCGGGTCGGCCGTCGACCGACCCTGATCGCCGTCCTGCTGCTGATGACCGGCGCCACCACCCTGATCGGACTGCTCCCCGGCTACGCCACCCTCGGCCCGGCCGCGCCCTGGCTGCTCACCGCGGTCCGCGCGGTGCAGGGGCTGTCCGCGGGCGGGGAGTTCGGCGGCGCCGTCTCGCTGCTGACCGAGTCGGCGCCGCCGGGCAGGCGCGGCCTGTACGGGGCGTGGCAGTCCTTCACCGTGGCGCTGGGGCTGCTCGGCGGGGCCGGTCTCGCGGCGCTGCTGGCCACCGTCCTCAGCCCGGCGGCCCTGGCCGACTGGGGGTGGCGACTGCCGTTCCTGCTGACCCTGCCGCTGGGCCTGGTCGCGCTGTGGCTGCGGCTCCGGCTGGAGGAGACCTCGGCCTTCCGGCGCGCGCGGGAACCGTCCGGGTCGGCAGCATATGGGACAGCGGCATCTGGGACGGCACCGCCTGCGGTGGCCGACGAGCGGACAACGAGGGCTCCGGGGGCTCCGGGGGCTCCGGGGGCGCGGCGGAAGAGGTCCACGGGGCCTTCGCCACGGCCCCCGTCCGCCCCGGTCGAGCCCGTCGTGACGGAGCGTCGGCTCCCGCCCGCCCGTCAGGAGCCCACCCTCCGGCCGGCCGTCGTGATCGCGCTGGCCGTCGGCCGGGTGATGGGCTGGTCCGCGGCCGGCTACACCTTCCTGGTCGTCCTGCCCTCCTACCTCCAGGCCACCCTGGACGCCACCTTCCAGCAGGCGCTCATCGCCACGACGCTGGCCAACCTCGGTTTCGCGCTGACCATCCTTCCGGCGGGCGCCCTCAGCGACCGGGTGGGCCGGCGGACGGTGATGCTGACCGGCGCGCTGCTGGTGACCGTGCTCGCCCTCCCGCTGCTCCACGTGGTGCGGGACCCCGGGGCGGGCACGGCGGCGCGGAGCCTTTCGGTGCTGCTCGCCGGGGCCGCCGTCGGCCTCATGGCCGGCCCCGGGCCGGCGATGCTCGCCGAGATGTTCCCGACCGGCGTCCGCTGCACGGGCCTCGGCCTGGCGTACGCGCTGTCCAACGCCGTGTTCTCCGGCTCGGCCGGGCTCATCGTCACCGAGCTGATCGACCGCACCCACGAGGTGGACATCCCCGCCTACTACGCGGCCGGGACCTGCGCCGTCAGCGTCCTCGCCCTGCTCACCCTGCGCGGCGACGACCACCGACGCCCGCTGCGCGACTGACCGACGACCGGACCGGGAGGACACCATGCGGGTGATCGGGCTGATGTCCGGCACGTCCTGCGACGCGCTGGACGCCGCGGCCGCCGACCTGACCCTGGACGGGGACCGACTCACGCTGACCCCGCTGGGCGCGGTCGGCGAACCCTGCCCCGGCCCGCTGCGGGCGGCCCTGACCGCGGCCCTGCCGCCCGCCGCGACCACCCTCCGCGAGGTGTGCCGGCTGGACACCCTGATCGGCCAGGCGTTCGCCGCGCTCGCCCGCCGGGCCGACCGGGAGCTGTGCGCCGGCCGCGCCGACCTGATCAGCTCCCACGGACAGACCGTCTACCACTGGACCGAGGGCGGCACGGTCCGCGGCACCCTCCAACTCGGCAACCCCGCCTGGATCGCCGAGGCCACCGGCCGCCCCGTCGTCTCCGACCTGCGCAGCCGCGACGTGGCGGCCGGCGGCCAGGGCGCGCCCCTGGTGAGCCTCGTCGACGCGCTGTGGCTGGCCGGCCGGCCCGGCGTCCCGTGCGCGCTCAACCTCGGTGGCATCGCCAACATCACCGTGCCGACCGGCGGCGCCCCGCTCGCCTTCGACACCGGCCCCGGGAACGCGCTCGTCGACGCCGCCGTCCACCACCTGAGCGGAGGCCGCGCGGCCTACGACGCGGACGGTGCCCTGGCCCTGCGGGGAACGGTCCACCGGCCGCTGCTGCGGCGGCTGCTGGCGGACCCGTACTACGCCCTGCCGGCGCCCAAGACGACCGGCAGGGAACACTTCCACCTGCCCTACCTGCTGGCCGCGCTCGCCGACTGGCCCGCGCTGCCGGCCGAGGACGTGGTCGCCACCCTCACCCGGCTCACCGCCCACACCGTCGCCGGCGCGGTGCGCGCCGCCGGCGCCACGGAGGTGATCGCCTCCGGAGGCGGCACCCGCAACCCGGCCCTGACGGCCGCCCTCCGCGCCGAGCTGCGCGGCGTGCCGCTGCGCGCCTCCGACGAACTGGGTCTGCCGGCGGACGCCAAGGAGGCCTACGCCTTCGCCGTGCTGGGTTTCCTCACCCTCCACGGGCTGGCCGGCACCGTGCCGTCCTGCACCGGCGCCCGCCACCCCCGCGTACTGGGCTCCGTCACCCCCGGCCGTGACGGGCTGCGGCTGCCGCCGCCCGCCGCGGCGGCACCCACCCGGCTGGTGCTGTCGGGCCCCCGGCAGCGCCCGGATGGCCCCGCTGCCGATGCCGATCGGCGCCGGCTCTCGTACCGTCGGGAGTGAGGTCCCGCACAGCGCGGGGGGAGTCCTGACGGCAGAGGAGCACGGTGATGAGCGCCCCCGACACCGAGGATGGCGTCAGCGTCCACCTCACCGACTGTGGCCACGAGGACGCGGGCGCGGTCTTCGGCGCCCTGGAAGCCGCCTTCCCCGAGGGAGCCGGGCCGCCACGCAGCGAGCTCCGACCGGGCGCCGCCGGCGTCGAGCACCCCATGGTGTGGTGCATGACGATCGACCTGAGCACCCGCGGCGCCCCCCTGCGGGCCATCCCCGTGCCCCTGGCCGGCCCCGTGACCGCCGACCTCTTCGGCGCCGCGGACCTCGTCCGCCGGGTGAGGAAGCAGCTGGCCGCCGTCTTCGAGGTCGAGGAGCGCGGCCATGTCTCCGGCGAGCACGAGATGGAGCTGCGGCTGCGGCTCACCTCGGGGCGGGAGGAGTAGCGCCCCTCCGGCCACCGTGCCGGCCGCCCTGCGGCCCGCCCCTTCCACGCCGGAACAGACGGCGTAGGACGGTGCCCGGCGGCAGCTGGCTGGCGAGCAGCGAGACCACGAGCGCGATGATCACCACGGGGATGATCTCGATACTGCCGACGAGCAGCACCACCAGGACGGCGCTGCTGACCGGCAGCCGCAGCACCGCGACGACGCCGGCGGCCATGCCCGCCGCCATCCCCGGCACCAGCCCCAGCCCCGGCAAGGGCGCGAGCAGCGCGCCCAGCGCCCCGCCCAGGAAGGCCACGGGGAAGATCGGGCCGCCCCGCAGGCTGCCCAGGCAGAGCGCGTAGCCGGCCGACTTGAACAGCAACACCGCGACCAGGGCACCGTCGGGCCAGCCGGCGGGGTCCGCCGCCAGCCCGGCCAGGGCGGACTGGCCGGAGAGCGCGGCCTCGGCCGGGGAGCGGCCGGTCAGCAGCGCGTACAGCGCGGCGCAGCCGGCGGCGGCCAGCGCGCACAGCAGGGTGCGGGGGAGCGGGCGTACGGCGACGAAGGCCGCCGTGCGCCGGCCGGCCGCCGTCACCAGCCGCAGCACCGGTCCCAGCAGCAGGCCGATCACCACGGCCCCCACCACATCGCCGGCGTCCAGCGGCGGCGGGGCCGGCAACCCGATGTCCAGACCCCCGGTGCCCAGGCCCGTCCAGCGGCCGAAGCCGGTGAAGACCAGCGCCCCGACGCCGCTGCACGCCAGCGCCGGCAGCATCACCAGCACCAGCCGGGGGCCGGCGACCCCGGCCACCTCGATCAGCAGCACGGCGGCCACCAGCGCGTTGCCGAAGATGGCCGCGATGGCGGCCGCGGAGCCGGCGGCGCTCAGCAGCGCGGCCAGGTCGGGGTGGCCGCCCATCCGCGCCGGCCCGGCCAGCAACAGCGCGAGCCCACCGCCGAACGCGATCAGCGGTGCCTCCGGGCCGAGCACGGCGCCGAACGGCAGACACGCGGCCGCCGCGAGCAGCACGCCCGGCAAGGCCGCGGCCGAGGCCCCGCCCGACTGAAAGCCGGCGGCGGGGATATGGCCCCCTCCGCCGGGCAGGCGGGTCGCGACGACGCCCACCACCACCCCGGGGACGAGCGCGAGCGGGAGCGGCCACCACCAGGGCGGGACCTGCCACCCCAGGGTGTGGGGCCAGCTCTCCCACAGCAGACGCGTCAGCTGGTGCAGCCCGACCAGCAGCCAGAACGCCGCCAGCGACACCGGAACGCCGATGAGCGCGCAGAACCCGACGGTGCGCAGATAACCGGGGCTGTGCAGCACGGCGCGCAGCCGCTCGGTCTCGTCCGGTTGCGCCGCGGCTCCCGGCGGCCCGCTCGGATGCTGGGTCATCAGCGCCCCTCTCCCCGCTCCGCCGCGCCGAGCGGACGGGGTTCGCCCCGGGTGTCCAGCCGATGGAGCGGCACCGGGGCCGGTCCGGCCGGCGTCACCGCGACGCCGGGGCCGTCGTGGGGGTCGTCGCCGGGGCCGGTCGGGCGGCGACCGGCGGTGGCGGGTCGAAGAGCGGTGGCGAGGGGGTTGGCGGGGAGGGCGCCGGTGGTGCCGATTCCGCTCAGCCTCCCGTCGCGAAACCGGGGAAGAGCGTCATCCCGCCGTCCACGTACAGCGTGGTCCCCACGACGTAGTCGAACTGGTCCGAGCAGAGCGCCACCACGGCGGTGCCGATGTCCTCCGGATCTCCGACCCGGCCGTACGGGATCAGCCGCAACAGCTCGGCCTCGGCCTGCTTCGTCTCCCAGGCGCTGCGGTTGATGGGGGTGCGGATGGCACCGGGCGCCACCGCGTTCACCCGGATGCGCTGGGGAGCGAGCTCCTGGGCCAGCGTCGTCATCATCATCTCCACACCGCCCTTCGACGCCGCGTAGTTCACATGGCCGGCCCAGGGGATGAGCTGGTGCACGGAGCTCATGCAGACGATCTTTCCGGCGGACCGGGAGACCTCCGGAACCACCCCGCGCCGCCGGAACTCCTTGACCGCCTCCCGGGCACACAGGAACTGGCCGGTGAGGTTGACGCCCAGCACCTTGTTCCAGGCGTCGAGCGACATCTCGGTGAGCGGCGCGTCGCGCTGGAGGCCGGCGTTGGCGATCAGGATGTCGATGGTGCCGAGCTCCCGGACCATGCGCGCGACCATGTCGACGACCTGGTCCTCGCGGGACACGTCGGCCTCGTGGGCGTAGGCGCGCACGCCGAAGCCCTCGATCTCCTTGACGAGGTTCTCCGCGGCCGGCTGGTCGGAGACGTAGTTGACGACGACATCGGCGCCGGCCCGCCCCAGGGCGAGTGCCGTCGCCTTGCCGATGCCCGAGTTCCCTCCGGTGACCAGCGCCTTCTGCCCCTTGAGCGGCGTCGCGGAGAAGGCGGGAGGGGCATCATGCGTAGAGGTGTTCACCGGCGACTCCCTTTCGAACAGCCTGGACAGCCACCGGACACCCAACCTCCCCGGTCACCGTGTGGCGTGCGGCGCCGCACCCCGTTCGCCCGACGGAGCGACATGGCTCAGGCCAACGGCGTAACCGGGGCCCGGGATCGGTCCCGGCGGTGGGAGTCGGGGCGACGTCTCAGCGGGCGCCGGCCTCCGGAGGCGTGTGCTGCCGCTCCACCCGGGTCAGCGCGGCGTCCAGGGTGAGGGCGGTGTCGATGAGGCCGAGATGGGTGAACGCCTGGGGGAAGTTGCCGAGTTGCTCACCGGTGACGGCGACCTCCTCGGAGTACATCCCCAGGTGGTTGGCGTAGGTCAGCATCTTCTCGAAGACCAGTCGCGCCAGCTCCAGCCGTCCCGCGCGCGCCAGCGCGTCGACATAGACGAAGGTGCACAGCGAGAAGGTGCCCTCCGCGCCGCGCAGCCCGTCGGGGGAGGCCGAGGGGTTGTAGCGGTAGACGAGGCTGTCGGAGACCAGCTCCTCCGCCATCCCGTCCAGCGTGGAGAGCCACATGGGGTCGCGCGGGGCGATGAAGCCGACCGTGGACATCCGCAGCAGCGCCGAGTCGAGCACCTCGCTTCCGTAGTGCTGCACGAACGCCCGCCGGTCGGTGTTCCAGCCGCGCTCCATGATCTGCTCGTAGACCCGGTCGCGTTCGGCGGTCCAGCGGTGCAGGGCGGAGGGGCGGCCGCGCAAAGCGGACATCCGCACCGCCCGGTCGAAGGCGACCCACGTCATCAGCCGGCCGTAGGTGAAGTCCTGACGCCCGCCCCGGGTCTCCCAGATGCCCTCGTCCGGCTGGTCCCAGTGCTCGGCCAGCCAGTCGACGATGGTGCGGAGCGAGATCCAGCCCTCGTGGCCGAGCTGGAGGCCCCGCTCGTCGGCGAAGTAGATGCTGTCCAGCGCCTCGCCGTAGATGTCGAGTTGGAGCTGGTCGGCGGCTCCGTTGCCGATGCGCACGGGGCGTGAGCCGCGGTAGCCCTCCCAGTGCTCCAGCACCTCCTCGGTCAGGTCGGAGGAGCCGTCGACCCGGTACATGATGCTCAGCGGCCCACCGCCGTCGCCGGCCTGTTCCCGGACCCGGTCGCGCAGCCACTCGATGAACGCCTCGGCCTCCTCGGTGAAGCCGAGGCCCAGCAGCGCGTAGACGGAGAAGGAGGCGTCGCGGATCCAGGTGTAGCGGTAGTCCCAGTTGCGCTCGCCGCCGAGCTGCTCGGGCAGTCCGGCCGTCGGCGCGGCCACCAGCGCGCCGCTGGGCGCGTAGGTCATCAGCTTCAGGGTGACGGCCGAGCGCTCCACCGCCTCCCGCCACCGGCCCAGGTAGCTCGAGCGGCGCAGCCAGGTGCGCCAGTAGTCGACGGTCTCGTCGAACAACTGCTGGAACTCGGCCGCCCGCATCTCGCGGGGCGGGCCGTCGGCCGCGGACTCCAGCACCAGCCCGCGCTGCTGCCCTGCCTCCAGGGGCAGTCGGACGTGGAGGTCTTCGCCGTAGGGGCCCTCGGTCGTGGTCAGCCGGGCCGGGCGGGTGTCGTCGGGCTCGCGCACGGTGTGCAGGGTCAGCCGCATCCCGTCGGCGGAGAACAGCGCGCCCTCCTCGGTGACATGGGTGGTGTGGGGGGCACGGCCGTAGTCGAAGCGCGGCGCGATGTCCACGGTGAACTCCATCCGGCCGCGGACGCAGCGCAGCATGCGGACGATGCGGTGGTTGTCGGTGGCCCGGGCTCCGGCCACCGGCATGAAGTCCACCACCTCACCCGCGCCCTCCTCGCTGGTGAAGCGGGTGATCAGGACGGCGGTGTTGGGGTGGTAGAGCTGTTTGACGGAGTCCGCTCCCCGCGTGGGCGCCACCCGGAGGTGGCCGCCGCGCTCGCGGTCGAGCACCGCGCCGAAGACACTCGGCGAGTCGAAGCGGGGGCAGCAGAACCAGTCGATGGTTCCGTCGATGGAGACCAGCGCCGCGGTCTGGAGGTCCCCGATCAGCCCGTGGTCGGCGATCAGCGGATAGTCCTTCATGCTGGCATGGTCGCCAGGCGGCGCCGCCGGTAGCCTCACCTGTCGCGGGTGATATCGCCCGTGGACGGTCTGGGACGGAGCCCCCGACGCCCCCTCCGGACCGCCCTCAACCTTGGAATCCTGTGCCAGGTGCGGAATCCACCTTTGGAACCTAGGGTGGCCGCGTGCCGTCCGCGCAGGGGCGGACGGCACACACGACGCGCGCCCGCGGCTACTCGACCGTGGCCTCGAAGAGGGCCGTGCAGCCGTGGACGGTCAGCTTGTACTCCGAGAAGCGCTTGCCGAGCTCGCGATCCAGGTCCGCCAGGCTGTCCTCGGTGTTGTTGAACCCCTTGACCGCGTTGAGCCGGTTCAGGGCGAGCCGGGCGCGACGGGTCACGGGCACCCCCCGCGAGAGCACCGTGGAGCCGAACAGGGTGCCCCCGGGGCGCACGCAGGCCGCGGCGTTGTCGAAGGCGACGCCCTTGTAGCCGAAGTCGCCCGGCACACAGTGCAGCATGAGATTGAGGGCCGCCGAGTCGTGCGACCGCTGCGGCAGCGGGAACGGCTCCAGGACGTTGCCACGGCAGGTGGCCACGTCATGGCGGCCCAGCCGCCGGGAGACGTACTCCAGACAGTGCGGGTTCATGTCGAACAGCGTGATGCGCTGCCCGACGGGCAGCGGGGTGTGGTGCAGCAGATAGCCGGAGCCCACGCCGATGTCCAGGTGCTCGGTGGAGACGTTGCGCCGATACAGCCTCAACAGCTCCCGCCTGGGCACCTTCCAGAAAACCGGACAGGTCAGCCCGTAAACCATGGCGTCATAAAAGCGGAGGGATATCGGCGTGTAACTCGCCTGCCCCGCTTTGACATCGGCGGACGTGGGGGTGACGGCCATAGGGAGAGAGTCCTCACTCGTGGAGACTGTGGATGGCGTGACACGGATCCGAGCGGCGCGCCGCATTGCCGGGAAAAGCGTAGCCATGCGTTTCCCAGAAGCGCTGTAGCGCGACTCGACCGTGGAAAGCTCCACGCCACCTCCGCGGGGAGTCGGTAGCGCCCGCCGTGGCGCTCCGGCCGCCCGCAGTGATCCAATACACCCGGTCCGGGACCTTTCCCGGCGCGGACAGGAACTCACGTACGAACGGCGGCCGGAGCAATTCCTGGCCGAAATCCACGAGGAGGTCTTGCCGTCCTGGCCTTCCGGCGGCTAAGGGAGCGTCAGCGGCCCCCGTCGCCCGCCGCCGTCCGGGCGAACTCGCGGCTCACCCCCGCGTAGTGCTCGGCGAAGCTGGTCGCGAACGCCTCGGAGTCCACCAGTTGGCGCAGCCGGGCCCGGCGCAGCCTGCTCTCGAAGGGGCCGTCGCCCGGGTAGCGGTGCAGCAACCAGGTCATCCACGCGGAGAACTCCTGCGCCTGCCACACCCCCCGCAGACTGGTACGGGAGTAGTGGTCGAGCGACTCGCGGTTCCCGGTCGTGTACCAGGACGCGAGCGCCTCGGCGAGGATCCGGGCGTCCGCCACGGCCAGGTTCAGCCCCTTGGCGGCGGTCGGCGGGACGATGTGCGCCGCGTCCCCGGCCAGGAACAGCCGCCCGTACTGCATCGGCTCGGCGACGAAGCCCCGCATGGCGGTGATGGACCGCTCCAGCACCGGACCCTCGTTCAGCTTCCCCCGCCCCTGGCACAACCGGTCGTTCAGCTCGGCCCACACCCGGTCGTCCGGCCACGCCTCCAGCCGCTCGTCCGGATCGACCTGGAGGTACAGCCGGCTGATCTGGGACGAGCGCATGCTGTGCAGCGCGAAGCCGTGGTCGTGGACGCCGTAGATGAGCTCCTCGCCGGCCGGCGGGGCGGCGGCCAGGATGCCCAGCCAGGCGAAGGGGTACGTCTTCTCGAAGACCGAGAGCTCGGACCGCGGCACGGACCGCCGGGCCACCCCGTGGAACCCGTCGCAGCCGGCGACGAAGTCCGCGCGGATGGTCGTCCGCACCCCGTCCAGCGTGCAGCTCACGGTGGGCGCGTCGCCGGTCAGCCCGTCGAGGACGATGTCGTCGACGCCGAAGTGCAGCGGCGCTTCGGCCTCCAGCCGGGCCCGGATCAGATCCTTGACCACCTCCTGCTGGCCGTAGACACACACCGACCGGCCGCACAGCTCCGCCGTGGAGATCCGATGCCGCTCACCGCCGAAACGCAGCTCGAAGCCCTCGTGGACCTGGCCCTCCCGGTCCAGCCGGGCACCGACGCCGGTGGTGCGCAGCAGGTCCGCGGTGGACTGCTCCAGCAGGCCCGCGCGGACCCTGCGCTCCACGTACTCCCGGTCCCGCAGCTCCAGCACGATGGAGTCGATGCCCTCCAGCCGCAACAGGTGCGCCAGCACCAGCCCGGCCGGACCGGCGCCGACGATCACCACTCGGGTGCGCAGTAAGCGCATCTCTGTCTCTCCTCGTCTCGGACCGACGCTGTCTCGGACCGACGCTGTCTCGGACCGGCGCTGTCTCGGACCGGCGCTCAGTGCGCCGGGGCGGCCGGCTGCCGTTCGGGGAAGGCGGTGTCCAGCAGCCGCAGCAGCGGGGCGGCCTTCACCGCGGTCTCCTCGAACTCCGCGTCCGGGTCGGACAGCGCCACGATCGCCCCGCCGACGCCGTAGCCCACCCGGTCCGGTGTGGCCACCACCGTACGGATGACCATGCTGAGGTCCGCGGCCCCCGACAACGAGAAGTATCCGAGCGCGCCCGAGTACACCCCGCGCGGGCCCGCCTCCAACTCGTCGATCAAGTGCATCGTACGTATTTTCGGCGCTCCGGTCATCGATCCGCCGGGGAAGGCCGCGCGCACGCAGGCCACCGCCGAGCTGTCCGGCCGCAGTGTGGCCCGTACGGTGCTGACCAGTTGATGCACCGTCGCGTAGCTCTCGACCTCGAACAGCCGCGGGACGTGGACGGAGCCGACCTCGGCGCAGCGCCCCAGGTCGTTGCGGACCAGGTCCACGATCATCAGGTTCTCCGCGCGGTCCTTCTCGTCGCCGAGCAGGTCGGCGCGGAGCAGGGCGTCCTCGTAGGGGCTCGCGCCCCGCGGCCGGGTTCCCTTGATCGGCTTGGACTCGGCCTCGCCGGCGGCGGACACCCGTAGGAAGCGCTCCGGGGAGGTGGACAGCACCGAGAGGCCGTCCAGGCGCAGCAGCGCGGCGAAGGGCGCGGGGCTGACCCGACGCAGATAGCGATAGCCCAGCCAGGGGTCCAGCCGACCGGGCGCGGTGACCATGTTGGTCAGGCACACCTCGTAGGTCTCGCCCTGGCCGATCGCCTCCTGGCAGGCGGCGATCAGCTCGAGGTAGCGCGCGCGGTCGTGTCGCAGCCGCAGCTCGCCGATGGTCGCCGGGTCCGTGCCCACGACGGCCGAGGCCGCGGGGGGCGCCGGCTCCGCCGCCGGTGCGGTGGGTCGGTCGGCCAACCGGGCCAGCTCCGCACGGGTCCCGGCCAGCCAGTCGCGGGCCGGCGCCGCCCGGCCGTGCTCGGCGAGGGCGAGCAGATAGGTGGTGGAGGTGAGGTGGTCGAAGACGACCGCGCGGTCCGCGAAGATCATGGCGGCGTCGGGTTCCGTGGAGCGGTGCGCCCGCTCGCCACCGCACTCCGCCTTCAACTCGTAGCCGAGGTAGCCGACCCAGCCCAGCGCGAAGTCGAACGGCAGGTCCGGCACCCGGACATGACGCTCCGCCAGATCGGCGTCCAGCCACTCCAGGAACGGGCCGTGCACCACCTCGGTGCCGGCGGTCGACTCCACGGTCACCGTCCGCTCCCAGACATCGGCGGTGGCCACCCTGGCCAGCGGGCCTTCGGCGTCCCCCATGAGGGAGAACCGGCCCGACTCGCCGTCGGGACGGCTGCTGTCCAGCCAGAAGGCGTGCCGGGAGCCGCTGAAGAGGTGCTCGAAGACCGCCTCGTCAGCCACCCGGGTCGCCATCCGCTCCACCAGTACCCGGAACCGGCGCGCCCCCGCGGCGGGGTGCCGCCGATGCCCTTCGGCGGCCGCCGGCACCGGTTTCCGCGCCGGGGGCGCGCCCCTTCGCGCGGCCGGGTCGACGTCGCCGTTCCGCTGCCACCACGCCCGGGTCAGCTCCCGGAAGTTGCGGATCAGCTGGTGGCCGTGGGCCGTTCCGATGGACTCCGGGTGGAACTGCACACCCCACAGCGGCTTGTCCCGGTGGGCGACGCCCATCAGTACGCCGTCCGGGGTCCAGGCCGCCGCGGTCAGTTCCGCCGGCAGTCCGTCCACCGCCAGCGAGTGGTAGCGCACGGCCTCGAAGGGCGAGGGCAGCCCGGCGAAGAGACCGCTGCCGTCGTGCACCACCGGAGACACCCGCCCGTGCCGCACCTCCGGCGCCCGGTCCACCGTGCCGCCGAAGACATGGCACAGCCCCTGATGGCCCAGGCACACGCCGAGCAGGGGGAGGGCGGAGGCGGCGATGACGGCCTGACAGATGCCGAAGTCGGCGGCGCGCTCGGGGCGTCCGGGGCCCGGCGATATCACCACGTTGTCGAAGCCGCGCAGCGTGGCGGCCGACGGCAGCGGATCGTCGTGACGGATGACGACGGGCTCTTCCTCATTCACCTCGGCGAGGTAATGGAAAAGGTTGTAGGTGAACGAGTCGTAATTATCGATCAGCAAAGTCCGCATCATTCCCCCGTGTTATGCATCCCCCCGCGGGTCGGTCGAATTCCCGCGAGTGAATGTTCAACAGGATCTCCACGCCGGCGATCTCGTGTCAAGTCCCAGTTTTCGTCCACAGTACGGACATGATCTCGGTGAGCGGCACATTCCCGGCCCCAACTCCTTTACGGTGCAGTGCCAACCGTCCGCGCGCCACGGGGTGAGGTCCGAAGACGATGCAGATTGGAATCAACTTCTTTCCCGATGTCGACCCTCAACAGAGGCCCGCCGACCAGTACTTCGCCGAGTGCCTGGACTTGGTGGAGCTCGCCGACCGGCTGGACTACCACCACATCCGGATCGTCGAGCACTACTTCCACCCCTACGGCGGCTACTCGCCCAACCCGCTGCTGTTCCTGTCCGCGGCGGCCGCCCGCAGCCGCCGGCTGCGACTCATCACCGGCGCGGTGCTGCCCGCCTTCAACCACCCGCTCAAGCTCGCCGGCGAGATCGGCATGCTCGACGGCATCTCCGGCGGCCGGCTGGAGGTCGGCTTCGCCCGGGCCTTCCTGCCCCACGAGTTCCAGCGCTTCGGCGTGGACATGGACACCAGCCGGGCCCGCTTCGACGAGGGCATCGAGACGGTACGGCGGCTGCTGGCCGAGGAACACGTCGCCCACCAGGGCCGCTTCCACTCCTTCCCGGCCACCACCTCGCTGCCCCGCCCCACCCAGCGCCCGCACCCGCCGCTGTGGGTCGCCGCGCTCTCCAACGAACAGAGCTTCCGCCGCGCCGGCGAGCTCGGCTGCGGAATCATGGCCAACCCGCTGGCCGCCGAGACCATGCGGCACAACCTGGGCGTCTACCGCGAGGCGTGGCGCGCGGCCGGACACCCCGGCCGGGGACGGGTGATGCTCGCCTTCCACATGCACTGCGCCCCCGACACCGAACTGGCCAGGTCCCGGGCCGAAGAGCCCGTCAACTCCTATCTGCGCAGCCTCGTCTCCGCCGCCGCGGACTGGACCGACGGCGCCGCCAGCGCCGACTACCCCGGCTACCAGGAGATGATCGCCAAACTGGCGGCGGACGACTTCCACAGCGTGCTCGCGCGGAACGCCGCCCTCGTCGGCACACCGGAGGACATCGTCGACCAACTGCGCCGGTTCCACGAGGAGTGCGGCGGCTTCGACGTCGCCAGCCTCCAGGTCAACTTCTCTACGCTGGACCCCACACTGGCCCGCGCCTCCGTCGAGCTGTTCGGCGAGCAGGTCCTGCCCCGGCTCCGGGCGGGGGCCGCGCCAGTCGACGCCAACTGACCAGGAGAGCCCAGCGATGACCCAGGATCCGCCCCAGCACGCCCCGGCCGCTCCCCACTCCCCGGGGGTGACGGCCCCCTCGGACCCGGGCACCCCCGACTCCCCGGGGACGACGGCCCCCTCGGACCCGGGCACCCCCGAGACCGCACACCGACGGACGAGCCCCGGGCCGCCGGCCGCCCCCGACTCCGCGCCCGTCGGGCGCTCGGGGGCCGGCACGGGCGCACAGCCTCTCGCCCACCCTGACGCCGGGCACCACCCGGAGCCTCCGAGCTCCCAGGACACCGACTACCGCCGCTCCCTGCTCCGCAGTCGGGAGAGCCGCACCCGCGCCGACCGGCCCGGGCGGTTCCGGCTCGCCGGCCGCGACTGGACCCTGCTCGACGACGTCTTCGCACCCGTCTACTCCCCGTCCACCGAGGTCTTCCTGGAACTGCTCGACTTCCCGCCCGGCGGCTCCGTGCTGGAGATCGGCTGCGGCACCGGAGTCATCGCCGTCAGCGCCGCCCTCGCCGGCTGCACCCGGGTGGTCGCCACCGACATCAACCCGCACGCCGTGCGGAACGCCGAGCTGAACGCCGCCCGGCACGGCGTCGCCGAACGAGTCCGCTGCCACACCGGTGACCTGTTCGCCCCGCTCGCCCCCGAGGACCGCTTCGACCTCGTCTTCTGGCACTCCAACTTCGTGCTCGCGCCGGACGGGCTGGAGCGGTTGGACGCCCACGACCTGGCGTACGTGGACCCCGGATACCGGGCCCACCGCGACTACCTGAGCCAGGCGCCGCACCGGGTCCGCCCAGGCGGCACCGCGCTGCTCGGCTTCAGCAGTCGCGGCGACGCGGCCCGGCTGCACCACCTCGCCGCCGCCGTCGGGGTCACCGTGGAGCAGATCGCACACCGCGCGATCCCCGAGCGCGGCACCACGGTGGACTACCGACTGCTGCGGATCGACCCGGCCCCGCCGGGCCCCGCGCCGGCCCCATGACGACGCGCCCCAGCCCGCCCGCCGGCCTCGCCCTGGCCGTACTGCTCCTCGGCGAGTTCCTGGCCATCTTCGACATCTCCGTGGTCAACGTGGTGCTGCCGGTGGTCCAGGAGGACCTGCGGGCCGGGGACGCCCAGGCGTACCTCGTGGTGGCCTGCTACGGCATGGCCTACGCGAGCCTGCTGGTGATGGGCGGCCGGCTGGGCGACCGGCTCGGCTTCCGGGCCGTCTTCCTCGGCGGTGTCGCCCTGTTCGGACTGGCCTCGCTGGCCTGTGGCCTCGCCCCGGCCGCCGCCGCGCTGATCGTCGCCCGCGCCGCCCAGGGCGTCGGGGCCGCACTGCTCTTCCCCCAGGTGCTGGCCGGCATCCACCAGGTCGTGCCCGCCGCCCGCAGGGGAGCCGCGGTCGGCGCCTTCGGCACGGTGCTCGGCCTGGGCTCCACCCTCGGCCAACTCGGCGGCGGGGTGCTCACCGAACTGGAGCTCGTCTCCGCCGGCTGGCGCTCCGCCTTCCTCGTCAACGTGCCGCTGTGCCTGGCCATCTGGCTGGCCGGGCGCCGGGTGCTGCCCGCCGGACACACCACCGCGCGCCGCCTCGACCTGCCCGGCGCGCTGCTGCTGGCGGCGGCCGTGGCCGCGCTGGTGCTGCCCTGGTCGCTGCCGGACCGGCCGCGCGGGCCGCTCTGGACCGTGCTGCTGGTGCTCGCCCCGCTGGCGCCCACGGCCGCCCTCGTACGGTGGGAGCGCCGGCTCACCCGCGGCGGCGGGACCCCGCTGCTCCACCCCGAACTGCTGCGGCAGCGCGGATTCCTCGCCGGACTCGCGCTCTGCCTGGTCTTCTTCGCCACCCAGGTCCCCTTCTACGTCCTGCTGTCGCAGACCGCGCAGCGCGGCGCCGGCCTCGACCCCCTGGGCTCCGCGGGGCTGTACGCCGGGCTCGGCCTGGCGTTCCTGGCGGCGTCCGTGCTGGCGGGGCGGGCGGACCCGCGACACACGGCGCTGCTCACCGCCGGCGGACCGCTGCTGATGGCCGTCGGCTACCTGGGCCTGCGCTCCGTGCCCGCGCACGCCCTCCACCCCGGATCGCTGTCGGTGACCGCGCTGCTGGTGGTCAACGGCGCCGGAGCGGGGCTGGTCGCCCCGACGGTGATCCGGTTCGTCCTCGCCGGCGTCGACACCTCGCTGACCGGCGTCGCCTCCGGACTGCTGGCGACCGCCCAGCAACTCGCCAACTCCGTCGGCGTGGTGGTGGCCGGCGCGGTCTTCCGCGGCGCCGGACACCACGGGCAGGTGCTCGCCGGCTTCCGGGCCGCGCTGCTCTACTTCACCGTGCTCGCCGCGGCCGCCGTCGCCCTCTCCCGCCTCGTCGCCCGCGGCCACCGACCACCCGCGAAGGGGGCTCAGCCACCTCGCGAGGTGCGGTCCGCCGATGCTTGAGCGAGTGCCCGCATACTGCGCCCGGAAGCTTCCTCACACGGAGGAACGGAGTCCGGGAGGGCCATGCTCATCGACCGGAGCGCTCACATCGGACTGGCGGAGACGGCGCTGTACGAGTGTGCGTCCGGCCGGTTCCGGCTGATCGTCGCCGAGGGCGGACCGGGTTGCGGCAAGACCGCGTTCCTACGGGAGTTCCTCAGCGTCGCGGCGCGGGCCGGAGCCCTGGTCGTCGAGGCACCCGGCCTCCCCGGCGGCCGCGACACCCCACTCGGCCTGCTACGGCGGCTGGTCGCGGACCCACGGCTGCCGGCCTCGGCCCGCGAGCGGCTCCAGGCGACCATGGCGACCGTGGCGACCGTGGAGCACCAGACCCCGGCCGAACCCGAGGCCGCCGAACGGCTGCGCGCGGAGCTGTGCGCGGCCGCCGTAACCGCACCGCTGGTGATCGCCGTCGACGACCTGCACCACGCGGACCGGGCGTCGCTGCGCCGGCTGCTGCACGTCGCCCGGCACGCGCCCGACGCCAGGATCCTGCTCATCGCCACCGAACACCCGCACGGACAGAGCGGCGACCCGCTGCTCGGCACCGAACTGCTGCGCCACCCCGGCTTCCGACGGATCACCGTGGACCGGCTCGACGGCGACGGCGTCGCCGAGCTGCTCGCCGCGCACCGCGGCCGACCGACCGACGAACGGCTCGTGGCCGAGTGCTACGCGATCACCGGCGGCAATCCGCTGCTGCTGCGGGCGCTGTTGGCGGACCTCGACGCCCAGCGGGAGTCCGTCGGCGGCCGGCTGCCGCGGCCCCCCGCCGGAGGACGGTTCCACCAGGCCGCGGTGGCCTGCCTGGAACACATAGGCACCGCCGCCCGGGACGTCGCCGGCGCGCTGGCCGTCCTCGGCCGCCACGCCACCCCGGCGCTGCTGGGCCGACTGCTCCGCCCGGTCGACCCGGTCCGCGTCGACCGGGCCCTCCACCTCCTGGAGCTCACCGGGCTGACCGCCGGCCACCGCTGGCGGCACCCGACCATCGGGGCGGCGGCGCTCGAACACCTCGGCGAGGCCGACCGGCGCAGCCTGCACGAGCGCGGCGCGCTGCTGCTGCACGGCGAGGGCGCCCCGGCCGTCCAGATCGCCGAACACCTGCTCGCCGCGCGGCCGGCGGCGCCCGCCTGGTCGGTCGCCGTGCTGCGCGACGCCGCCACCCAGGCCCAGGTCGACGACGACGCCAAAGCCGCGATCGGCTATCTGACCCTCGCCCACCGCGCCTGCACGGAGCCCGGCCAGCGCTCGGCGATCCGCATCGCCCTCGCCGCCGCCACCTGGCGCGTCAACCCCTCCGCCGCCGAGCACCATCTCGCCGAGCCGCTCGCGGAACTCCAGGCCGGCCGGCTGGCCGACGCCGACGCGGCCCTGCTGGTGCGGCTGCTGATCGGCTGCGGACGACTGGACGAGGCCGCCCAGGCCAGGACCCGGCTCCAGCGGCCGCCGGACCGGCCCGCGGCGGCGAGCCATGACGGCCCGGCGACGACCACCGCCTGGCCCTCCGTGGTCCACCCCGGCCCCTGGCCCTGCGGCCACGAGGAGACCCGCCCCGGTCCCCACCCCGCGTCCGAGCCCGCCACACCCGGCGACCCCTGGTCCGAGCCCCCCGGCCCCGGCACCGCCGCCGCCGTGTGGGGCGTCCCCGGCCCCGGCACCAGTGAGGCCGCCGCCGCGGAGGCCGAACGGCGGCTGCGCTCCTGCCCGCTGATGGACGGCACGCTCGTGGTGGTGGCCAACGCCGTACGAACCCTGCTGCGGGCCGGCCGCACGGCGGCCGCCGAGGAGTGGTGCCACCGGCTGCTGAAGGAGGCGATCGCCCGCCGTTCCCCTGGCTGGCAGGCGGAGTTCCTCGCCATCCGGGCCGAGATCGCGCTGCGCAGGGGCGCCCTGGCCGACGCCGAGGAGTACGCCCGGCGGGCGCTGGGCTGTCTGCCCGGGCGCGGCGGCAGCGTCCTCATCGGCAGCCCGCTCGCCTGCCAGGTCCGCGCCTACACCCTCATGGGGCGGTACGAGGACGCCACCCGCGTGCTGTACCACCCGGTGCCCGGGGCCCTCTTCCAGAGCGTGCACGCACTGGCCTACCTGCGCGCCCGCGGCCACTACCACCTGGCGACCGGCCACTGCCAGGCCGCGCTCCGCGACTTCCTGAGCGCCGGCCGCCTGGCGCAGCGCTGGGGCCTCGACCACCCCGCCCTGCTGCCCTGGCGCACCGACTCCGCCGAGGGCTTCCTACGGCTCGGGGAACGAGCCAGGGCGGCGACGATGATCACGGAACAGCTCTCCCACGGCCGGCTGTGGAACGACCCGCACGCCCGCGGCGTCTCACTACGGCTCCGGGCCAGGATCGCCGGGCCCACCGAGCGCCCCCACCTGCTCACCAAGGCGGTCGAGGCCCTCCAGCACTGCGGCGACCGGCTCGAACTCGCCCGCGCGCTGGCCGATCTGGGCGCCGCGTACCAGAGCACCGGCGAGGTCATCCGGGCCAACAAGCTGCGCCGCCGGGCCTGGCGGATGGCCGAGGAGTGCGGCGCCCAGGCGCTCTGCGACAGCATCCTGCCCCCGCAGGCGATGCGCGGAGCCGAGCGGATGGACCTGCCCGGCCGCGACCAGGGCGCCGGACTCAGCGAATCGGAGATGCGCGTGGCGATCCTCGCCGCCAACGGCAACTCCAACCGCGAGATAGCCCTGAAGCTCTGCGTCACCATGAGCACCGTCGAACAGCACCTGACCCGCGTCTACCGCAAGCTGAACATCAGCCGCCGCCAGCAGCTGCCGAAGAGCCTGATCGGGCCGGTGGGCAGCCAGCAGGCGCAGCGGAGAGAGCTGTCCGCGTTCTGAAGCGCTCCACCGGGGGCCGAGGCCCGCGCCTCGGTCCTCGTCGGCCGAGGAGGACCGGCCCCTCCCCAGCCGCGCCGCCGACGCGCTCTGACGACGTCCACAGCTAGGACAGGCAGGAGATGGCGATGACCGCCGCCGACGACAGGGTGATCGAGGCGCTCCGCGCGTCCCTCAAGGTCAACGAGCGGCTGCGGGAACAGAACCAGCGGCTCACCGCCGCCGCGCGGGAGCCCGTCGCCCTCGTCGCCACGGCCTGTCGCTACCCGGGCGGGGTGACGTCGGCGGAGGACCTGTGGGAGCTGGTCGCCGCGGGCCGGGACGCGGTCGGCACCTTCCCGACCAACCGCGGCTGGGACGTCGACCGGCTCTACGACCCCGACCCGGACCGACCCGGCACCTCCTACACCCGACACGGCGGGTTCCTCTACGACGCCGGCGCGTTCGACCCCGGCTTCTTCGGCATCAGCCCCCGCGAGGCCCTGGCCATGGACCCCCAGCAGCGGCTGCTGCTGGAGATCTCCTGGGAGGCGTTCGAACGTGCCGGCATCGCCCCCACCGCGGTCCGCGGCAGCCGCACCGGGGTGTTCGCGGGCGTCATGTACCACGACTACGGCGCCCGACTGCACACCCTCCCCGAAGGCTTCGAGGGCTACATCGGAAACGGCAGCGGCGGCGGCGTGGCCTCCGGCCGCATCGCCTACACCCTCGGCCTCGAAGGGCCGGCCGTCACCGTCGACACCGCCTGCTCCTCGTCGCTGGTCGCCCTGCACCTGGCCTGCCAGGCGCTGCGCGCCGGGGAGTGCACCCTGGCCCTGGCCGGTGGAGTCACCGTCATGTCCACCCCGAGCCTGTTCGTCGAGTACTCCCGGCAGCGCGCCCTGTCGACGGACGGCCGGTGCAAGGCGTACGGGGCGGGCGCCGACGGCACCGGCTGGGCCGAGGGCGCCGGGATGCTGCTGGTGGAGCGGCTCTCCGACGCGCGGCGGCTCGGACACCCCGTCCTGGCCGTGGTACGAGGCAGCGCCGTCAACCAGGACG
This sequence comes from Streptomyces sp. SAJ15, assembly GCF_007595705.1. GTDB lineage: Bacteria > Actinomycetota > Actinomycetes > Streptomycetales > Streptomycetaceae > Streptomyces. Next base: position 350,349 of record NZ_NISY01000013.1, read on the forward strand.
GCGCCAGCAACGGACTCACCGCCCCCAACGGACCCTCCCAACAGCGAGTCATCCGGCAGGCCCTGGCCAACGCCGGCCTCTCGGCCTCCGAGGTGGACGCCGTCGAGGGACACGGCACCGGCACCACGCTGGGCGACCCGATCGAGGCCCAGGCCCTGCTGGCCACCTACGGGCAGGAGCGCGCCGCGGAAGCCCCGCTGTGGCTGGGCTCCATGAAGTCCAACGTCGGCCACACCCAGGCGGCCGCCGGCGCCGGCGGCGTCATCAAGATGGTGATGGCCCTGCGGAACGGGACGCTGCCGCGCACCCTGCACGCCGACGAGCCGTCACCCCACGTCGACTGGGACTCGGGCCGCGTGCGACTGCTCACCGAGGCCGTGGCCTGGCCGACCGGCGACCGCCCACGCCGCGCCGGCGTCTCCTCGTTCGGCGTCAGCGGCACCAACGCCCACGTGATCCTCGAAGAGGCACCCGCCGATCTGCTCCGCGTGGCGTCGCGGACGGCTCCCGACGAGGGGTCTGCGGCGGCTTCGCGGACGGCTCCCGCCGAGGCGTCCGCGGCGGCTTCGTGGACGGCGTCGGCCGACCCGCTCGGGGCGGTGGCGCAGGCCGCCTCCGCCGATCGGCTCCATCCGGCGTCGCGGACGGATCCCGCCGAGGCGACCCCGGTGGAGTCGCGGGCTGGGGCCGCCGACGCGTCTTCGGCGGTGTCGCGGACCGAGTCCGCCGACGCGCCCGCGGCGGTCTCGGGGACGGCGCCGGTCGACCCGCTCCGGGCGGTGCCGCAGCCCGCCTCCGTCGAACCGCGCCCGGCGGCGCGGGCGACCGCGTCCCACGGCCACGCCATCGCCGGACCGTTGCCCTGGCCGGTCTCGGGCGCCACGCCCGAGGCGCTGCGCGCCCAGGCCGCCGCGCTGCGCCGCCGCCTCGCCACCGACTTCGACACCGCGACCCACCCCGTCACCGACTCCGGCACCGACTCAGACGCCGCCACCCACTCCGACACCGCCGCGCACCTCGCCGATGTGGGGCACGCGCTGGCCACCGGCCGGGCCCACCTGGCCCACCGCGCCGTCGTCCTCGGCACCGACCGGGAGTCCCTGCTGCGCGGCCTGGACGCGGTGGCCGCCGGCGAGCCGCACGACGCCGCGGTGACCGGGGGCACGCCGGCGGCCGGGGGTGGCGCGGGAGTGGTCTTCGTCTTCCCCGGGCAGGGCGGCCAATGGGCCGGCATGGGCCTACGGCTCCTGGAGACCTCGACCGAGTTCGCCGCGCGGATGGCCGCGTGTGAGACGGCGCTGGCACCCCATGTCGACTGGTCGCCGCGGGAGGTCCTGCGCCGGGACCGGACCGACCCCGTGTGGGAGCGCGCGGACGTCGTCCAGCCGGTGCTGTTCGCCATGATGGTGTCGCTGGCCGGCCTCTGGAGGTCGTACGGCATCGAACCGGACGCCGTGGTGGGCCACTCCCAGGGCGAGATCGCGGCCGCCCACGTCTGCGGCGCGCTCACCCTGGAGGACGCGGCCAGGGTCGTGGCCCTCCGCAGCCGGGCGCTCCAGGCCCTGTGCGGCTCCGGCGGCATGGCCTCCGTGCCACTGCCGGCCGACGAGGTCGCGGAGGTGCTGCGGACCGAATGGCCGGACCGGCTGTGGATCGCCGCCCACAACGCCCCCGCGGCCACGGTCGTCTCCGGCGACGCCGACGCCCTGGCCGAGGCCCTGGAGTACTACCGGGCCCGGGACGTCCGAGCGAAGCGCATCCCCGTCGACTACGCCTCCCACTGCCCGCACATCGAATCCGTGCAGCGGGAACTGGCGGGCCTGCTGCACGACATCACCCCGCGGCCCGCCGACATCCCGTTCCACTCCACCGTCGACAACCGGTGGATCGACGACACCACCGCACTCGACGCCGCCTACTGGTACCGGAACCTGCGGCAGCCCGTGCGGTTCGCCGACGCGATCCGCGCCCTCGGCGAGACGGAGCACCACACCTTCGTCGAGGTCGGCCCGCACCCCACCCTCACCCCCGCCATCCAGGACACCGCCGAGGCCGCCGGCCACACCGCCGTCGTCATCGGCTCGCTGCGCCGCGACACGGACGACCCGCGTCACCTGCTCACCTCGCTCGCCCGCGCCCACGTCCACGGCCTGCCGGTCGCCTGGGACCGCCACTACCGGGCGCTGGTCCCCGCGCCGCGCCATGTCGACCTGCCCACGTACGCCTTCCAGCGCGACCACTACTGGCTGGACGCGCCCGCCGCGGTCGGCGACGTGACCGCCGCCGGGCTCGCCCCGGCCGGACATCCGCTGCTGGGCGCCGCGACCGGCCTCGCCGAGCGGGACGGATACCTGCTCACCGGACGCCTGTCCACGACCACCCACCCCTGGCTCGCCGACCACTCCGTCGCCGGCGCGGTCCTGCTGCCCGGCACCGCGCTGCTGGAACTCGCCGCGCACGCCGGCGAACGCCTGGGCTGCCCCCGGGTGGAGGAGCTGACCCTGCACGCCCCGCTCATCCTCCCCGCCGAGGGCGGCGTGGTGCTCCAGGTGGCGGTCGGCGCCGCGGACGAGACCGGCCGCCGCGAGCTGAGCGTCCACGCCCGGCGCGACGAACCCATGGGGGAGTCGGCATCGGAAGGCGCGGCATCGGAGGGCATGGCGACGGAGGGCCCGTGGACGCGGCACGCCAGCGGCACGCTGAGAGCGGAGGCCGGTGCCGGTGCTTGTGCCCATGCCCCTGCCCCGGCCCCTGTCGACGCTCCCGCGGCCGGGCCGGGACCGCTCGCGCACCCCTGGCCCCCACCGGACGCCGAGCCCCTGGACCTCGACGGGCTCTACGACCGGCTGGCCGCGGCCGACTTCGTCTACGGCCCCGCGTTCCGGGGGCTGCAGGCCGCATGGCGACACGGCGCCGAGACTCTCGCCGAGGTCCGGCTGCCCGACGGCGTCATCGCGGACGCCGCCCGGTTCGGCCTCCACCCCGCCCTGCTCGACGCCGCGCTGCACACCCTGGGGCTCGACGACCGCCAGAGGGGCGGAGACCAGGGCCGCCTGCCCTTCACCTGGCGCGACGTCCGACTCCACGCCTCGGCCGTCTCCACCCTGCGGGTGCGGCTGCGACCGCTGGGTCCCGACGCGGTGGCCGTCGAGGCGACCGACGAGCACGGCGCGCCGGTGGTCTCGGTCGCCTCGCTCGCGCTGCGCCCGGTGTCCCTGGAAGACCTGCGAGCCCCCGACGGCGCCGTGCGCGACGCGCTCTACGCCCTGGAGTGGATCGCCACGCCCGACCCCGCGCCACCGGTCGCCCTGGGGCGGTGCGCCGTCCTCGGCGACGCCGGCCCCGGATGGACGACAGCGCTGGAGGTGTCCGCCCGGGGGCCGGTACGGCACCACCCCGACCTGCCCGCGTTGCTACGGGCCCTGGACGCCGGCGACCCGGCGCCGGACCTGGTCTTCGTAGGCTGCCACCCCGCAGCCGCCGCGACGCCCGCGGAGCCGGCGGCTGTCCACACCCGCACCCACCAGGCACTCGGCCTGCTCCAGGGCTGGCTCGCCGAGGAACGACTGGCCGACGGGCGCCTGGTGGTCGTGACCTCTGGGGCCGTGGCGGCGACCCGGGTCGACCGTCTCGGCGATCCGGCGGGCGCGGCGGTGCGCGGACTGGTGCGCTCCGCCCAGGCCGAGGAGCCGGACCGCTTCCTCCTGGTGGACCTGGACACGAGCCGGGAGTCGGTCGCGGCACTGCCCCGGGCGGTGGCCCTCGGCGAACCGCAGACGGCCGTTCGGGGCGGCCGGATCCTGGCGGCCAGGCTGGCCCGGGCCGGTGCCCGGGCAGCCGCCCTGCGGACCCCATCCCAGCCAGGGGGCGGCTGGCGGCTGGAGTCCACCACGTCGGGCACCCTCCAGGGCCTGGAGCTGGTGCCGACGCCGGCCGACCCCGCCCCGTTGGGCCCGGCCCAGGTGCGGATCGCGGTGCGTGCGGCCGGCCTGAACTTCCGCGACGTCCTGGTGGCCCTGGGCATGGTGCCCGGCCAGACGGGGCTGGGCAGCGAGGGCGCGGGCGTGGTGCTGGAGGTCGGTCCGGAGGTCACGGACCTGACGCCCGGAGATCGGGTGATGGGCGTGTTCGCGGACGCCTTCGGCCCGGTGGCGGTGGCCGACCGGGCCGCCCTGGCGCGCATCCCCGACGGCTGGTCCTTCGCACAGGCGGCCGCCGTGCCCGTGGTCTTCGCGACCGCCTACTACGGCCTCGTCGACCTGGCCGGGCTGCGGCCGGGGGAGTCGGTGTTGGTGCACGCCGCCGCCGGCGGGGTGGGCATGGCCGCCGTCCAGATCGCCCGCCACCTCGGTGCCGAGGTCTACGCCACCGCGAGCCCGGAGAAGTGGGACACCGTCCGTGCCCAGGCCATCCCGGATGACCGCATCGCCTCCTCCCGCACCGTCGACTTCGAGTCCCGGTTCACCGGAGGCCCGGACGGCCGTGGGGTCGACGTGGTCCTGAACTGTCTGGCCCAGGAGTACGTCGACGCGTCCTTGCGGTTGACGGCCCGTGACGGCGGCCGGTTCCTGGAGCTGGGCAAGACCGACATCCGCGAGCCCGCAGAGGTGGCGCGGGCCCACCCCGGCGTCGCCTACCAGGCGTACGACCTGATGGACGCAGGCCCCGAGCGCGTCGGCGAGATCCTGCGCACCGTACAGCGGATGTTCGCCGACGGCGTGTTCACCCCGCCGCCCCTCACCTGCTGGGACGTGCGGCAGGCCCCGGACGCCTTCCGCCACCTCCAGCAGGGCCGCAGCATCGGCAAGAACGTCCTCACCCTGCCCGCCGCGTGGGACGCCCACGGCACCGTGCTGATCACCGGTGGTACGGGCGTGCTGGGCGGAGCCCTCGCCCGGCACCTGGCCGCCACCGGCAGGGCCCGGCACGTGCTGTTGGCCGGCCGCCGCGGGCCCGACGCGCCCGGCGCCGCCCGGCTCACCGCCGAACTCGCCGAACTGGGCGCCGAGGCGACCGTCGTGGCCTGCGACGTCGGCGACCGGGCCGCCCTCGCCGAGCTGCTCGCGGGCCTCCCGGCCGAGCATCCGCTGACTGCCGTCATCCACGCCGCGGGAGCGCTCGACGACGCCACGCTCGGCTCCCTCACCGCACGGCACCTCGACACCGTCCTGGCTCCGAAGGCCGACGCCGCCTGGCACCTGCACGAGCTGACCCGCCCCCTGGACCTCGCCGCCTTCGTACTTCTCTCCTCGGCCGCCGGCGTCCTCGGCGCCGCGGGACAGGCCAACTACGCCGCCGCCAACGCCTGCCTCGACGCCCTCGCCCAGCACCGGCGCGCCACCGGGCTCCCGGCACAGTCCCTCGCCTGGGGGCTGTGGGGCGAAGCCAGCGGCATGACCGGCCACCTTGACCACACCGACCACACCCGCATGGCCCGCTCCGGACTCCTGCCACTGGGCACCGACGAGGCTCTGGCACTGTTCGACGCCGCCCTCACCGAGGACACGCCGCTGCTCCTTCCGGCCCGACTCGACACCAGGGCCCTACGTGCCGACACCGCGCCACCGCTGTTCCGCGGCCTGACCCGACCGGCCCCGCGGCGCACCCGGCCGACACCCTCCGGCGGCCACGCCTCCCTCCGCGTCCGGCTGGCCGGCCAGGACGCCGCCGCGCAACGGGAGACCCTGGTCACCCTCGTACGCGGCCACGCCGCCACCGTCCTCGGCCACCCGAACCCCGACGCCGTCCTCGCCGACGCCACCTTCCGAGACCTGGGCTTCGACTCCCTCACCGCCGTCGAGCTCCGCAACCGGCTCAACGAGGCCACCGGCCTCCGGCTCCCCGCCACCCTCGTCTTCGACCACCCCACCCCCACGGTGCTCGCCCGTCACCTCCACGAGGGACTCCTCGGCGGCCGGGCGACGGCGACCGCCACCGCCTCGACCCCCACGGCGAGCGCCACGACGACCACCGGCGGCGACGAACCCATCGCGATCGTCGGCATGGCCTGCCGCTACCCGGGAGGCGTGCACGGCCCGCAACAGCTGTGGGAGCTCGTCGCCTCCGGCACCGACGCCGTGAGCGGCTTCCCCGACGACCGCGGCTGGGACCTCGACCGACTCTTCCCCTCCGACCCGGATCGCCCCGGCGCCTCCGCCACCCGCCACGGCGGCTTCCTCCACGACGCGGGCGACTTCGACGCGGCGTTCTTCGGCATCAGCCCGCGCGAGGCGCTGGCCATGGACCCCCAGCAACGGCTGCTCCTCGAAACATGCTGGGAGGTCTTCGAGTCAGCGGGCATCGACCCCACGTCCGTACGCGGCAGCCAGACCGGCGTCTTCGCCGGGGTGATGCCGGCCGACTACGGCCCGCGTCTGCACGACACCGCCGCCGAGGTCGAGGGCTACGTCCTCACCGGCACCTCCGGCAGCATCGCCTCCGGCCGCCTCGCCTACGCCTTCGGCCTGGAAGGCCCCGCCGTCTCGGTGGACACGGCATGCTCCTCGTCCCTGGTCGCCCTCCATCTCGCCGCCCAGGCGCTCCGGGCCGGGGAGTGCTCCATGGCCCTGGCCGGCGGGGTGACGGTGATGCCCACCCCCGGCGCCTTCGTGGAGTTCTCGCGCCAGCGGGGACTGGCGGCGGACGGTCGGTGCAAGGCGTACGGGGCGGGAGCGGACGGAACGGGGTGGTCCGAGGGCGTGGGCTTGTTGTTGGTGGAACGACTGTCGGACGCAAGACGGTTGGGACATCGGGTGTGGGCGGTGGTGCGGGGGAGCGCGGTCAATCAGGACGGCGCGAGCAATGGCCTGACGGCGCCGAACGGTCCGGCGCAGCAGCGGGTTATCCGCGCGGCGTTGGCGGCCGCGCGGGTGGGGGCGGGCGATGTCGACGTGGTGGAGGGGCACGGGACGGGGACGCGGCTGGGCGATCCCATCGAGGCACAGGCGCTGCTGGCCACGTACGGGCAGGAGCGGCCTGCGGGCCGGCCGGTGTGGCTCGGGTCGGTGAAGTCGAACGTCGGACATGCGCAGGCGGCCGCGGGGGTGGGTGGGGTCATCAAGATGGTGATGGCCATGCGGCATGGGGTGCTGCCGCGGACACTGCATGTGGAGGAGCCGTCGCCGCACGTGGACTGGTCGTCGGGCGCGGTGCGGTTGTTGAGGGAGCCGGTGCCGTGGCCGGAGACGGGGCGGCCCCGGCGGGCGGGGGTCTCCTCCTTCGGGGTCAGTGGCACCAACGCGCACGTCATCCTGGAGCAGGCGCCCACAGTGGAGGAGCCTGCACCGGACGGGGCCTCGGGATCGTTGTCGCCCTGGGTGGTGTCGGCCAAGACCGGGGAGGCGCTGCGGGCACAGGCGCGGCGGTTGCGCGAGCATGTGCTGGCACGGCCGGAGTTGGACCTGGCCGGTGTCGGACACGTTCTGGAGACGGGACGGGCGCGCTTCGAGCACCGGGCGGTGTTGCTGGGCCCGGACCGGGAGGGGTTCCTACGCGGCCTGGAGGCATTGGCATCGGGTGAGGAGTGCGCGGGTCTCGTGCGGGGTGTGGCCACGGGCGTGGGAAAGCTGGCGTTCCTGTGTTCGGGGCAGGGGACGCAGCGCGTGGGCATGGGTGCCGAGCTGTATGAGGCGTCCCCACTGTTCGCACGGGCCTTGGACGAGGTGTGCGGGCATCTGGACCCGTATCTGGAGCGGCCGCTGCGGGCCGTGCTGTTCGGTGAAGGCGAGGAAGCGGCCGGTCTGCTGCATCAGACGGGCCACACCCAACCCGCCCTGTTCGCCCTTCAGGTCGCCTTGCACCGCCTGGTCACCGAGGGGTACGGGCTCACCCCGCACTTCTACGCCGGGCACTCGCTCGGGGAGATCACCGCGGCCCACCTGGCGGGGATCCTGAGCCTGCCCGACGCCGCGCGTTTGGTCGCCACCCGCGGCCGGCTCATGCAGTCCCTCCCCGCCACGGGTGCCATGACCGCCATCGAGGCGAGTGCGGAGGAGGTGACCCCGTATCTGGCGGGGCGGGAGGACCAGGTATCGCTCGCGGCGGTGAACACGCCCACCTCGCTGGTCATCAGCGGCGACCGGGACGCGGTGGAGGGGATCGCCGAGCAGTTCGGGGGCCAGGGTCGGAAGGTCACCTCACTCCAGGTCAGCGGTGCCTTCCACTCATCCCACATGGAACCCCTCCTCGACGAGCTCAACGACACCGCCCAAGCCCTCGCCTACCACCCACCCCACACCCCCCTCATCACCGGCAACCCGGGCGGCGCGGACCCCACCACCCCCGACTACTGGGTCCACCAAGCCCGCAACCCCGTCCATTACCACGGCATCACCCGCGAACTCCACGCCCACGGCGCCACCGGATTCCTCGAACTCGGCCCCGACTCCACCCTCACCGCCCTGACCCACCACAACCTTCCCGACACCGCACCCCAAGCCCACGCCCTCCTCCACCCCGACCACCCCGAAACCCACACCACCCACACCGCCCTCGCCCACCTCCACACCCACGGACACCCCACCACCTGGCACCCCCCCCACCACAACCGAACTCCCCGGCCTCCCCACCTACCCGTTCCAACACCAGCGCTACTGGCTTAACTCGGCGTCTTCTGCGGGTGATGTGGCCGCGGCCGGGTTGGAGTCGGCGGGGCACCCACTGCTCGGCGCCGCGGTCGGGCTCGCGGACGGCGATGGGTGTCTGTTCACCGGGCGGCTCTCGCTCCGCACGCACCCGTGGCTCGCCGATCACGCCATCGCCGACACCGTGCTGCTCCCGGGAACGGCCTTCCTCGAACTCGTGCTTCAAGCCGGTGACCGTATGGAGTGCCGGCACATCGAGGAGTTGACCCTCCAGACTCCGCTCGTCCTGCCGGAGGGCGGCGGGGCCGTACTTCAGGTGGCCGTGGCCGCACCGGACGAGGCGGGACGCCGCGCGGTGCACGTCTACTCGCGCCGTGAAGACGGCGGTGGCGCGGCGGATCCGACGGAAGCCGCCTGGACGCGCCACGCCACCGGCTTCCTCACGGCGGAACCGGGCGGCGATGAATCCGGCGACACGGCCGACGGGTTGTGGGGCGAGGCGTGGCCGCCGTCGGATGCCGTAGCCGTGGATCTGGAGGAGCTGTACGACCGTTTGGCAGCGGCGGGTTTCGGCTACGGGCCGTCGTTCCGGGGCCTGCGGGCCGCATGGCGTCGTGGGGACGAGCTCTTCGCTGATGTACGCCTGCCGGAGGACGCGCCGGGTGGCCCGACGGGGGCGCGGTTCGGGCTGCACCCCGCGCTGCTCGACTCCGCGCTCCACACCCTTCCGCTGCTGTCGTCTCTCCAGAGCCAGAGCCAGAGCCAGAGCCAGAGGCAGAGCCACCAAGGCGAGAAACAAGTCCAGAACCAGGACCGGAGTCAGGCCCAGGGCCCGTACCAGGAACAAGGCACGGGGCTGCCGTTCGCCTGGAGCGCGGTGACCCTGCACACGCCGGGCGCCACGGCCCTGCGGGTTCGGCTGGGGCCTGACGGCTCCGAGCCGGGGGCCGTCTCGGTCGAGGTGGCCGACGAGACGGGCGAGCCGGTGGCCTCGGTGCGCTCGCTGGTGCTGCGTCCGGTGTCCACGGCTGAACTGCGGGCAGCGGCGGCCCGGTCTCCGCACCACGACACGCTGTTCGAGGTGCGGTGGGAGCCCGTTCCCGACCCGGGGGAGACGTCGGAGGCAGCGGCGACGTCGGCCGACTGGGCGGTCATCGGGTCCGGCCCGGCCCCGGGCGCGGCCGACGACCCCTTCCGCGCGGCACGGCACACGTACCCGGACCTGGCCGCGCTGCGGGAGGCCGTCGCCGGCGGCGCTCCGGTTCCCCGTACGGTCCTGACCTGGTCCGAGGCGAGGGACGGGGCTGCCGAGTCGCGCGGCGCCGTGCATGCCGCCGCGCACCACATGCTGGCGCTGGTGCGGGAGTGGCTGGAGGACGACGCCTTCGCCGCCGGGCGCCTGGTGGTGCTCACCCGTAACGCCGTGGCCACCACGACGGAGGAAGACGTCACGGACCTGGGCGGCGCGGCGGTGTGGGGCCTGGTGCGCTCCGCGCGAGCGGAGCACCCCGACCGGTTCCTGCTCCTCGACCTGGAGGGCTCCGGAGCCCCGGAGGACCACCGCCGGGCGCTGTCCGCCGCCCTGACCTGCGGGGAATCCGAGGTCGCGGTGCGTGGCGGCACCCTCCACGCCCCCCGACTGTTCCGGATGGCCGGTCCCGACCCGGCGGGGCCCGCCCAGGCCCGCGCCGAGGCCGCGAGGAAGCGACCCTGGGCCGCCGATGGAACGGTGCTCATCACCGGAGGCACCGGCAGTCTCGGCGCGATGCTCGCCAGGCACCTGGTGGTGGCCCACGGCGTACGCAACCTCCTGCTCGTCAGCCGCCGCGGTCGCGAAGCGTGGGGTGCTCGTCGGCTTGAGGCCGAACTGGTGGCACTCGGGGCGACCGTGACCATCGCGGCGTGCGACGCGTCCGATCGGAAGCGACTCGGCAGGACCCTGGCGGCCATCCCCGCCGAGCACCCGCTGACCGGGGTGGTGCACGCGGCCGGAGTGCTGGACGACGGGGTGCTCCCGTCCCTCACACCGGAGCGGATGAGCCGAGTCCTGCGCGCCAAGGCGGACGTCGCGCTCAACCTCCACGAGCTCACCCGTGGGCTCCCGCTCGCCGCCTTCGTGTTGTTCTCCTCGCTGGCCGGAGTCATGGGCTCGCCGGGCCAGGCCAACTACGCGGCGGCCAACGCCGTGCTGGACGCGCTGGCCTGTCGCCGACGCGCCGCATGGCTTCCCGCGGTGTCCATGGCCTGGGGGGTGTGGGAGCAGTCCGGAGACGGCATGACCGGACGACTGGACGCCATCGACCACTCCCGCTTCGCCCGTTCGGGGCTGCGGCCCCTGTCCCCGAGCGAGGGACTGGAGCTCTTCGACAGGGCCCTGGAGTGCGACCGGCCCGTGGCCGTGCCCGCCGCGCTCGCCATCACGGAACTCCGAGCGTCCGGGGCCGCCGTACCCTCGCTCCTCCGGCATCTGGCGTCGCCGGCGCGGTCCCGTTCCGGCGGCCCCGGCGGCCGCGACGCGACGGCCGGCGGCCCGGCGCTCCTGCGCCGCCGGTTGACCGGCCTGGGGGCCGAGGAGCAGGTGCGGACGCTGTTGCGGCTGGTGCGCTCCCAGGCGGCGGCGGTGCTGGGACACGGGGCGGCCGACGCGATCCCGGCGGAGTCCGCCTTCCGTGATCTCGGCTTCGACTCCCTCACCTCGGTAGAGCTGCGCAACCGGCTCCAGACGGCCACCGGTCTGCGCCTCCCGGCCAGCCTGGTCTTCGACCGTCCCCACCCCCTCGCGCTCGCCCGCCGGCTGCGGGAGGAGCTGGTCGGCGACGACGCCGCCGCGGCGGACGCCGACGGCGCGCTCCCCGCCCCGGCCGTCGGCGGTGCGACCGACGAACCGGTGGCGATCATCGGCATGGCCTGCCGCTACCCGGGCGGGGTGCGATCGGCCGAGGGCCTGTGGGACCTCGTCGCCTCCCGTGGGGACGCCGTGGGCGACTTCCCCACGGACCGTGGCTGGGACGTGGAGCGGCTCTACGACCCCGACCCGGACCGGCCCGGAACCAGTTACACGCGCCGAGGCGGATTCCTCTACGACGCCGGGGACTTCGATCCGACGTTCTTCGGGATCAGCCCCCGCGAGGCGCTCGCCATGGACCCGCAGCAGCGGCTGCTGCTGGAGATCTCATGGGAGGCGCTGGAACGGGCGGGCATCGACCCCGCCTCGATGCGCGGCAGCCTGACCGGGGTGTTCGCGGGGGTGATGTACCACGACTACGGCACCCGCCTGCGCGTCATCCCGGAGGGCTTCGAGGGGTACATCGGCAACGGGAACGCCGGCAGCGTCGCCTCCGGACGCGTCGCCTACACCTTCGGGTTGGAAGGCCCCGCCGTCACCGTGGACACCGCCTGCTCGTCGTCGCTGGTCGCGCTGCATCTGGCCTGCCAGGCCCTGCGGTCCGGCGAGTGCGCCATGGCGCTGGCCGGGGGCGTCACCGTCATGTCCACCCCCACCACCTTCATCGAGTTCTCCCGGCAGCGCGGGCTCGCCCCCGACGGCCGCTGCAAGTCGTTCTCGGCCGGGGCGGACGGCACGGGGTGGGCGGAGGGCGCGGGGATGCTGCTGGTGGAGCGCCTCTCCGACGCGCGGCGCAACGGCCATCGCGTCCTCGCCGTGGTGCGCGGCAGCGCCGTCAACCAGGACGGCGCGAGCAACGGCCTCACCGCCCCCAACGGCCCCTCCCAGGAGCGGGTCATCCGGCAGGCGCTGGCGAACGCGGCCGTCGCCCCCGCGGAGGTGGACGCGGTGGAGGGGCACGGCACCGGGACGACGCTCGGCGACCCCATCGAGGCACAGGCGCTGCTCGCCACATACGGCCGGCGGAGGCCCAGGGAACGGCCGCTGTGGCTCGGGTCCGTCAAGTCGAACCTCGGACACACCCAGGCCGCCGCGGGCGTGGGCGGGGTCATCAAGATGGTGATGGCCATGCGCCACGGGCTGCTCCCGCCCACCCTCCACGCCGACGAGCCGTCGCCCCACGTGGACTGGTCGGCGGGCGCGGTCCGGCTGCTGACCGACGCTGTGCCCTGGCCCGACAACGGTCACCCTCGTCGGGCGGGCGTGTCCTCGTTCGGCGTCAGCGGCACCAACGCCCACGTCATCCTCGAACAGGCAGCACCCGAGCCCCTCGGACAGGCGCCAGACGAACAGACACCGCCCGTGGAGGATCCCGAGCCGCAGGGGCCGGCCACGGAACCGCGCCCCCTGCCCTGGGTGGTCTCGGCCAGGTCGCAGGCCGCGCTACGCGCCCAGGCGCGCAGGCTGCACACCTTCGCCGCCACAGCGACCGACCTGGCCCCGGCGGACATCGGCTACTCCCTGGCGGTAGAGCGATCCACCTTTGAGCATCGTGCTGTGGTCATCGGTTCGGACCGCGAGGAACTGCTCCAGGGCCTGGACGCGCTCGCCACCGGCCGACCCCACCCCACCCTCCACCACACACCCCCCACCACCACGACCACCACCCCAGGCCGGATCGTGTTCGTCTTCCCCGGC
>NZ_NISY01000014.1 GCF_007595705.1 Streptomyces sp. SAJ15
CCGAACCCGGAAGGCCCTCACCCATTCAAGATCCCTCAACCGAGACCTGGGTCACCCGTCCACAACCTCCCCGGACAGAACAGCTAGCCGGCGGTTCACCGGAAGCGCCGGGCCACCGCGTGGAAGGACTGCTTCGGCTCCCACTGACCGGTCTCCGCGTACCCGCGCGACGTCCCGGAAGGAAAGGTCCTGACCAGCGCGAAGCTGGCGATGTCCAGATCGTGCCGGCGGTCCGGGGAGTACGGCGAGTCGGGGGCGATGAAGTTGTAGACGAACGCCCCGTGCACCCCTTCGGCCTCGTAGAGGTCCAGCAACTCCGCTATCTCCGCCGCCTGTTCCCGCTCGTCGCGCACATAGCCGTCCTTGACCACCGGCGGGTTCCGCTCCCAGTCCACGGCCAGGAAGCCCGAACCGCCCTGGTCCCGTGCCCCGGTGAAGGTGCAGCAGCCGAACTCGGTGATCACGACGGGCTTGCCGTGCCGGTGCAGGTCGCGCACCTTCGCCGCGTACCCGGCCCGGTTCGCCGCGTCCCGGTAGAGATCCACCCCCACCACGTCGAAGCCGTCCCAGTCGACCTCCTCCCACTCCCCGGAGGTGTACGTGAGCCGCCCTCCGAACAGCGGCCGCACGGTCGCCGAGGCCCGGCCCAGGAAGGCGTTCAGCCGCTCCTGGAAGCCGGCCGACTCCGGGCGCCCCAGCGCCGCGGCGCGCTCCTGCCAGTCCCGGCCGGGCACCAGCCCGGACATGAAGATGCTCAGTTCGCAGCCGACCGAGACGCCGACACCGGCGTGGCGGACACGCAGCCGCTCGGCGGCGCGCGCCACCGCGGAGAGGAACGCGAGGGTTCGCTCCGCGTCCTGGTCGAACTGCCGCGGCTCGAACCACACGAACAGCCCGTGCGCGGCCGCGATCCGCGCGCTCTCCAGCAGCCGGTCGAGGTCGGAGCCGAGCAGCAGGATCGCGTTGCAGTGCAGCCGCTCCCTGACGGCCCTGATCTCCCGGCGCACGTACTCCGTCCGCCAGACCTCACGGTCGGTGTCGAAGTTGACGCCCTTGTAGGTGAGCGGGGCGGCGGGCCGCGCCGCCGCGACCCGGGTGCCGGGACGCGGAGTGGGCGTACGCGCCATCGCGTCGCCGCCGGCGTACACGGTGGTGGCGAGGGCCGCGCCGCCCGCGAGCAGGGAGCGGCGGCCGATCGGTGTCGATGTCATGGACCCAGGCTGACGTGGTGCGGTGGTGCGGCGCGTCGGCCATCGGGCGCGCGGCCGCCGACCGAAGTCGCCTTCCGGCGTTCTCTGCCGCGACCTTCGGCGCACCGATGCTACGGCGCTGCCGCGCCGATTGGCCGCGTCCCCGGATCCCTCCGGGCGACCGCCGCGACCGGTTCAGGAGAGGTCCGGGGTGCGGGTCACCGTCCGGCCCAGCCCGTCCGCGATCCGTGCGAACGCGCAGGCGTCCAGCACGGCCGCCCCACCGGGGTCGTTGTTGAAGTACGCGTACACGTCGGCCCCGTCGGGCCAGGCATCGGCCACCCGGCGCACCCAGGTGGTCAACGACTGGCGCCCGTAGCGCGGCCAGGGCTGGGCGCGGCCGTGGTGGAAGCGCAGATAGCCCCAGTCGGTGGTGGACCACAGCGGCGTGGCCGGGCGGCCCCGCTGGTCGGCCCAGCACAGCGCCGCCCCGTGCCGCTCCAGGACCGCGCGCACCTCCCCGGTCCACCACGAGTCGTGACGCGGCTCCACGGCGACTCGGACGCCGGACGGGAAGCAGTCCAGGCAGGTGTCGAGCAGCCCGACGTCGGCGCGCAGCGTGGGCGGCAGCTGGAGCAGGACGGGGCCGAGCCGGTCGCCGAGCCCCTCGGCGTGGGACAGCAGCCGCTCGACCGGCTCCTCCGGGTCGCGCAGCCGCTTGATGTGGGTCAGGTACCGGCTGGCCTTGACCGCCATCACGAACCCCTCGGGGGTGCGGTCCCGCCAGCCGGCGAACTGCTCGACGGTGGGCAGCCGGTAGAAGGCGTTGTTGCTCTCCACGGAGGCGAAGGCGTCGGCGTACGTCTCCAGCCACAGCCGCTGCGGGCAGCCCTCCGGATACAGCACCCCGCGCCAGTCCCGGTACTGCCAGCCCGAGGTCCCGACGACGATCACGCGGAGCCGCCGAGGATGGCGTTCAGGTCGTACCGCACCGGCTCCTCCAACTGCGCGTAGGTGCAGCCGCGCGGCTCGCGGTCGGGGCGCCAGCGGAGGAACTGTGTGGTGTGCCGGAACCGGTCGCCCTGCATGTGGTCGTAGCCCACCTCGCACACCCGCTCGCAGCGCAGCGGCACCCAGGCCAGGTCCTTCGTACCGGTCCAGCGGCTCGGCGCCCCCGGCAGGCGGGCCGCCTCGTGGGCGGCCTCCTCCGTCCACGACGCCCACGGGTGGCCGGCGGGCGACTCCATCCGCAGCGGCTCCAGCTCGGCGACGAGCGCATGCCGCTGGCGCATCGGGAAGGCCGCGCAGACCCCGACGTGCTGGAGCCGCCCGGCGTCGTCGTACAGCCCCAGCAGCAGCGAGCCGACCACCGGTCCGCTCTTGTGGTAGCGGTACCCGGCGACCACGCAGTCCGCGGTCCGGGTGTGCTTGATCTTGTACATCGCGCGGGCGCCGGGCCGGTAGGGCCGGTCCAGCGGCTTGGCGATGACGCCGTCCAACCCGGCCCCCTCATATCGCGCGAACCACTCCCGCGCCACGGCGATGTCGGTGGTGGCGGGCGCCAGGTGCACCGGCGGGGCGGCCCGGCGCAGCAGCCGCTCCAGGGTGGCGCGCCGCTCGGACTGCGCCACGTTCAGCAGCGCCTGGTCGTCCAGGGCCAGCAGATCGAAGGCGACGAAGTCGGCGGGGGTGCGCTCGGCGAGCATCCGGACCCGGGAGTCGGCCGGGTGGATCCGCTCGCTGAGCAGGTCGAAGTCGAGCCGCCCGGCGTGCGCGATCACGATCTCGCCGTCCACCACGCACCGCTCCGGGAGCTGCCCGCGCAGCGGCTCCAGCAGCTCGGGAAAGTAGCGGGTGAGCGGCTTGCCGGTACGGCTGCCGATGACGATCTCGTCGTGGTCGCGGTGCACGATGGCGCGGAAGCCGTCCCACTTGGCCTCGTACTGCATGCCCGGCGGGATGTCGGCGACGGGCGTCGCCAGCATCGGCTTCACGGGCGGCATGACCGGGAGGTCCATGCCCCGATTCTCCCGCGCGGCGACGCGCCGTGCCCGATGTGTCCGCCGCCGGTCCCCGCGGCGCCGCGTCCGATGTGCGGGGCCCCACCCGGGCGCCTACGGTAGCGAGCATGGGCGAGGCGGTGGAGCTGGACGCCGACGGCCAGGCCGTACGACTGTCCAACCCGGATAAGGTGTACTACCCGCAAGCGGGCCACACCAAGCTCGACGTCGCGCGGTACTACCTCGCCGTCGCCCCCGGCGTGCTGCGCGCGGTGTTCAACCGGCCGACCACGCTGGAGCGCTTTCCCGACGGGATCGAGGGCGAGTCCTTCTTCCAGAAGCGGGTGCCCCCGAAGCACCCGGACTGGCTGCGCACCACCACCATCTCCTTCCCCAGCGGCCGCACCGCCGACGAGCTGTGCCCCACCGGCATCGCCTCCGTGCTGTGGGCGGTCAACCTGGGCTGTCTGACCTTCCACCCCTGGCCGGTGCGCAGCGAGCGCCCCGACCACCCCGACGAGCTGCGCATCGACCTGGACCCGCAGCCGGGCACCGACTTCACCGACGCCGTGCGCGCCGCCCACGAGCTGCGCGCCATCCTCGACGGTCTGGGGCTCCGCGGCTGGCCCAAGACCTCCGGCGGCCGGGGCCTGCACGTCTTCGTGCCCCTCGAACCGCGCTGGACCTTCACCGGGGTACGCCGCGCGGCGATCGCGCTCGGGCGGGAGCTGGAGCGGCGGATGGAGGGCAGGGTCACCATCGCCTGGTGGAAGGAGCAGCGCGGCGAACGGATCTTCGTCGACTACAACCAGACCGCGCGCGACCGCACCATCGCCTCCGCCTACTCGCTCCGCGCCCGCCCGGGCGCCACCGTCTCCGCCCCGCTGACCTGGGACGAGCTCGACTCCGTCGAGCCCGCCGACTTCCATCTGGCCTCCATGCCGGGGCGCTTCGCCGAACGGGGCGACGTGCACGCCGACATGGAGGACCACGCGTTCTCGCTGGAAGGGCTGCTGGAGATGGCCGACCGCGACGAGCGGGACCACGGCCTGGAGGATCTGCCCTATCCGCCCGACTACCCGAAGATGCCGGGTGAGCCCAGGCGTGTGCAGCCGAGCCGTGCCAAGCGTCCCGCCCCCTAGCCATGGTCGGTCACCCGGTTGCCCCGCAGTTGTTGCAGCTCCAGCCGCCGTTGGGTCCTTGGATGACCGGGGCTCCGCAACGGGTGCAGGTCATGATGGCCTCCTCGAGTTCTGTCCCGTGAGTTCCGTCCGTCGCCACTGGGACGGGAAGGGCGCCGTGGTGGCTCCTTCACTGGACAGCGCCCCGGGCGCCACGTCAATCGGCCACGGGTACGGCACCGGTCGTAGTCGAACCGCGCGCCCGGCCCGGCCCCCTCGGCCGCCCGGGCGCGGCCGCCGCGCACTCCACGCGACCACCCCGTGGAACAGCGGGTTCCACCCCTCAGGAGGGTTCGGCGTGCTGTTCGGCCTCGCCGAAGCGGGCCAGCGCCAGGGCGCTGACGATCGACAGCACAAAGCCCAGCACGGCCACCGGAGCCCAGCCCTGCCGCGTCGAGTCGCCCAGCCAGACCACCCCGAACACCGCAGGTCCGAGGCTTTCACCGATCACCATCGCCGCCGTCGCGGCGGTGACCGAACCGGACTGCAAGGCGTCGACCAGGAAGACGAAGCCGCTGATGCCGGAGATGACCACCGCGTACGCCGTAGGCGCGGTCAGCAGCTCGACGACGTCGAAACCCGGCAGCATCCGTACGCTGATGGCGACCACACCGAAGCTCAGCCCCGCGACGAGGCCCAGCACCGCGGCCCGGTGACGCCGCACCAGGTGCTGCACGGCCGCGCCGGCCACCGCCAGCCCGATCGAGGCGCACAGCGTCGCCAGCCGCAGCAGCTCGTCGCCGTCGCTGCTGCCCTCCCGCCCGGCCGCGACGGCCAGCAGCGCCAGCCCGCAGCAGACCGTCGCCACCGCCACCCACTCGGCCCCGCGCAGTCGCACCCGCAGCAGCCACGCCGCGACCACCGCGGTGACCGCCAGCGACGAGGCGAGCGCCGCCTCGACGACGAAGATGGGAAGCAGCCGCAGCGACACCAACTCGCCAGCGAAGCCCAGCATGTCCAGGCCCACACCGGCGATGAAGGGCCAGCACCGCACCGCCCGCAGCAGCGTCCCCACCCCGGAGACCTCCCGGCCGTCCGCGGCGTCGGCCACCGCCATCCGCGTGCCCATCGCCTGCAGCACCGTCGCGGCACCCATGCACACGGCGGCGCAGATCGCGACGAACACTCCCAGTCCCATGCGTCGACGTTACGTCCCGTGACCGCCGTCCCCCGGCGTACGGGGGGTCCTGGGCGCCCGGTCGGGTGAACGTGTCGCGCGGGCGCTGTCCGGCCGTGCGATCCGGCCGAACACTGAGCCTGGCGCGGCACGTCCGGACAGTGGGAGGCATCCATGACGCAGGGCTCCGTCGTCTCGGCCGACGACTCCCCACCCCCGTTCATCGCGGAGGCGTCGGAGCCGGTGCGGCAACACCTGGCCGGCTCCGTGCCGCTGTCCGAGTTCCTCAGGGCCGCGGGCCTGCTGACCCTGGAGGAGCGCCGGCTCCTGGTGGACCAGGCCCTGATCCTCTTCGAGCAGAACTACGTCCACCTTCCACTGAAGATCGCGATGCACGCGGTCAACCCGGTGCAGCGGCTGAGGGTGCTGCGCCGACGTCTGGAGCGGCAGACCCCGGAGACCATGGGGGAGGAGTGGATGTTCCACGCCGAACTCACCGAGATCTTCCACTCGGTCCGGGATCTGCACACCAACTACATCCTGCCGGCCCCCTTCGCGGGCAAGATCGCCTACCTCCCGTTCCAGATCGAGGAGTACGTCGAGGGCGAGGGCGAGGGCGAGGGCGAGGGCGAGGGCGAGGGCCGGGGGCGCCGCTCCCGCTACCTGGTGACCCACGTCCTGAAGAACTTCACCGCCCCCGGCTTCCGGCGCGGCGCCGAGATCACCCACTGGAGCGGCATCCCCATCGAGGCGGCGGTCGGCCTCAACGCGGCGCGGTACGCGGGCAGCAACAACCCCGCCCGGCACAGCCGGGGCGTCCAGTCGCTCACGATCCGGCCGCTCAGCGTCCACCTCCAGCCGTTCGAGGAGTGGGTGACCGTCAGCTATACGGACCCCGACGGCGTCCCACGCGAGCTGCGCGAGAACTGGCGGGTCGTGGACAACCTCCCGGCCTTCGACGGCGACGACGGGGCCGCCGCGGCCGGGGCCCCGGGCCTGGAGGCGCGCGCGGCCGTGGACGAGGCAGCCGCCGAGGGCCGGGCCGCCGCCGGGGAACAGGCCGCCGTCGGGGATCGGGGCGCCGCCGCGCTCTCCCTGGGGCTGGACCTGGAGTCCGACGAGACCAACCGGGCCAAGATCTTCCTCTTCGCGCCCCATGTCATCGCGCAGCAGGACTCCGCACGGGCTCGGCAGCCGCTGCCCCACCTGCGCTCGGGAGAGGTGGAGAGCACCATGCCGCGGGTGTTCACGGCCCGCGCGATGCCCACCTCGTCCGGCGGGACCGTCGGCCACCTCCGCATCTTCACCTTCATGGTCGCCAACCCCAACGCCTTCGTGAAGGAGTTCGTCCGGCTGATCGGACTGCTGCCACAGGACGGCCTCATCGTCGACCTCCGCGACAACGGCGGTGGAAACGTCCTCGCCGCCGAGCAGCTCCTCCAGACGCTGACCCCACGCCGGATCACCCCCGAGCCCGTGCAGTTCATCAACACCCCGCTCAACCTGCGGATCTGCCGCATGAACCAGAGCAGCGAAGGCATCAACCTCGGTCCGTGGGTGCCGTCGATGGAACAGGCCGTCGAGATCGGCACGCCCTTCTCCAGCGCCTTCCCGATCACCCCCGAGAGCTCCGCAAACGCCCTCGGCCAGCAGTACTTCGGCCCCGTGGTGCTCATCACCAACGCGCGCTGCTACTCCGCGACCGACATCTTCGCCGCGGGCTTCCAGGACCACGGGATCGGCCCGGTGCTGGGGACGGACGACAACACCGGAGCCGGTGGCGCCAACGTCTGGACCCACGAGACCCTGCTGATGCTGATGAACGGGGAGCCGCCCTACGTGCCGCTGCCCAAGGGCGCCGGCATGCGGGTCTCGATGCGCCGCACCCTGCGCGTCGGCGCTCTCGCCGGCACCCCGGTGGAGGACCTCGGCGTGATCCCCGACGAGCGCCATCACATGACCCGTCGGGACCTGCTGGAGGACAACGCCGACCTGCTCGACCACGCGGCCGCCCTGCTGCGGACCCGGACGGCGTACCGGCTGGACATCGACGAGGTCTCCCAGGCCGACGGCGCCCTGCGGATCCAGCTGCGCACCGACCACCTGGACCGCGTGGACCTCTACCTCGACCAGCGGCCACGGGCCTCGGCCGACGTCGTCGACGGGCATGTCGACCTCACCGTCCCCGGCGCCGTGGGCGCACGGTCGGCCCGCGTGTGCGGCTTCGCGGCGGGCGAGCTCGTGGCGTGCCGCACCCAGCGACTCGGCTGACCGGAACCCGTACGACCGGGCGGAGCCTCTACGACCGGGGGCGGAGCTCGTGCGACCGGGGAGCGCTACGACCCACGCGGAGCTCGTACGGCCGGGCGAAGCTCGTACGGCCGGGCGGTGTCCCGGACCGGGCGGAGCGCTACGGCCGGGCGCGCCGCCGCCCCCGCGGCGTGGTGTCACGGTGGGCCGACCGTCGCGGCGCCCGAGTCGTCGCCCGTGCCATGGTCGCCACCGGGTTCGCCTCCGGACCGGGGGCCGCCGCCGCTCGGCCCGCTGCCGTCACCGGGCCGGGGCGGGGTCGCGGGGGCGGCACCGTACTGGCTGGCCTGTCGGCGGAACATCGAGGCGTAGCGGCCCGCGCGGGCGAGCAGTTCGCTGTGGGAGCCCTGTTCCACCAGCCGCCCGCCGTGCAGCACATGGATGACGTCGGCGTGCTGGACGGCGGCCATCCGATGGGTGACCAGCACCACCGCGCGGTCGGGGCCCGCCAGTGACCGGATCTTCTCGAAGCAGGTGATCTCCGCCTCCGGATCCAGCGCGGAGGTCGGCTCGTCCACCACGATCAGCGGGGCGCCGCGGTAGACCGAGCGGCTCAGCCCGAGCTTCTGCCACTGTCCGCCGGACAGCTCCACCCCGCCGCGCATCTGCCGGGCGAGCAGCGTGTCCAGCCCGCGCGGCAGCTGCGCGATGACCGCGTCCGCCCCGGAGAACGCGGCCACGGACTCCAGCGAGCCCTCCGCGTCCCCCTCCTCGGGGGCGCGCTCCGGCCGCCCGATGCGGATGTTGGTGCCCGCGGTGAAGGGCCAGCGCTGGAAGTCCTGGGTGAGGATGCCGGTGCGGGCGAACACCTGCTGCCGGTCGGCGGTGGTCAGGTCCAGGCCGTCCCACAGGATCCGGCCCGACTGCGGCAGATGGAGCCCGGCCAACAGTTTGACCAGCGTGCTCTTGCCGCCGCCGTTCTCCCCCACCAGGGCGGTGACCGTGCCGGTGCGGATGGTCAGCGACACCTCGCGCAACGCCGGGACGTCCCGGCCCGGGTAGGTGAAGCTGACGTTCTCGAAGACGATCTCCTCCGGGACGGCCGGCAGGTCCGCGCCGCCGTCGGGGATGGCGCGGACGGCCGCCTCGCGCAGGAACCGATCCAGGTCGTGGACGTACAGCCCCTCCTCGTGCAGCCGGTTCAGGCTCATCACCAGCGCGCCCAGGGTCGCGGAGCCGGAGCGGATGGCCAGCACCGCGGTGCCGGCCGCGGCGATCTCCACATGCCCGGCGACGATCAGCGCGGCCAACGCCGCGTAGGTGACCAGCGTGGCGAGCCCGGACAGCGCCGCGGCCAACAGCTCGGTGAGGGCCTTCTCACGGGCCAGCCGGGTCTGCTCGTCCTCTGCGGTCTCCGCCATGACCCGGTAGTGGCCCAGCAGGAAGCCGCCCACTCCGTGCACCCGCACCTCGCAGGCCGCCTGCCGAGAGGTGAGCATGCTGCCGATCAGCCGTCCCGCCCGGACGTGCTCCAGCCAGTTCATCACCGACGCGTAGCGGCGCTGGGCCACCCGCATGGCGCCCCAGCCGCGCGGCGCGGCGATGAGCACGAGCATGGGCAGCAGCAGCGGGTGGAGCACCGTCAGCACCCCGGCGGTGGCGACCATGGTGAGCAGCCCGTGCACGGTGCTCACACAGGCGCCGAGCATATGCCGGGCGGCGCCGGCACCGGCCTGGGCCGCGTCGATCAGTCGCCGGAACTCGCCGTCCTCGGCCGCCTCCAGCTCCACATGGACGGCCGCGTGCAGATAGCGCTCGGTGGCCAGCCGGTCGATCTTCGGCTCCAGCCGACCGGCCGCCGCGGTCGACGCCGAACCGAGCACGGCGCCGACGGCCGAGATCAGGGCCACCGCGACCAGCGCCGGCAGCGCCGCCTGGAGCCGGTGCTCCGGATCGCCGCCCGCCAGCAGCGCGCCCAGGGCCGCGTTGACCGCCAGCAGCCGGAGGGCCTGGCTGACGCCCTGGCCGAGCTGGCACGCCCCCACGGTCAGCAGCGCCCGGCGGTCCGTCTCCCACGCCAGCCGCACCGTGCAGGCCACCAGCCGGGGCAGCGCACGCATCGCCGACGGCAGGGTCGTGTCGAGGGTGGCGTAGTCATGCCCGGTGAAGCCCAGGTCGTACCGGAGCGCCCCGCCGAAGAGCGCCCGCTCGCTCTCGGAGACCACCGGGCCGGTCGCCCGCGGCCGCGCGAACAGCCGCCTCATCCGTCCGCCGGCCCCCTCCCCGGCCCGCCCCCCGGACCCATCCCCGGACCGTCCTCCAGGCCGTTCTCCAGACTGCTCCCGAGACCGCTCTCCAGACCGCCGCCGCACGCCGCCGCGTCACCCGCCTTTCCGCCCCGCGCCCTGGGCGGGCACGTCGATGGACCTGACCACGCCGTCCGACCAGGGTGGCGGAGACCGCGCCCGGACCACCAGCGGAGCGGGTTCACCCGCCGGTAATGGACTAGGGTTGATGAACTCTGCGCTTGCTCACGGCATATGAGGGGGCGTCGGCTTCGCCTGCCCGCGCCCCGCGCGGTCGGCCGTCGCGACCGCGGCCACGCCCCGTGCGGTCGGCCGTCGTGGCCGCGGCCACGCCCCGTGCGGTCGGCCGTCGTGGCCGCGGCCACGCCCCGTGCGGTCGGCCGTCGTGGCCGCGGCCACGCCTCGGCGACCCCTGCGGCCATGCCTCGGCGTCGTGACCGCGGCCGGGCCCCGGCGACCCCGCGGCCATACCCCGGGCGACCCCGCGGCCGTGCCCCGGCTCCGGCCGTCGTTCCGGCCCGGCGCACGCCCCGGCGGCGGCCGGCCCGGGTGGTGATCTTCGGTGATCGGCGGTTGAGTGGAGGTTCCGGGCGAAGCGCGCGGGCGGCCCCCTCGCCCTGCCGTGAAACCCAGGTGACAGCCATGCGCACAGCAGCTCCCGCGACCCCGCGACCCGAGCGGGCGGGGACGGTGCCCGGCACCGGCCCCGGCCCGCTGCTCGTCGCACGGCTGACGATCCCACCGCCGCCGCGGGTCTTCGTACGGAGGCAGGCGCTGTGCGCCCGCCTCTGTGCCGGGGCACAGGGGCCGCTGACCCTCATCACGGGCCCGCCCGGGTCGGGGAAGACCGTGCTGGCCGCGGACTGGGCCGGGCAGGCCCACGCCGGCCTGCGGGTCGGCTGGCTGACGGTGGACGCCGGCGAGCCGCCGGGCGCCTTCTGGGCCTATCTGCTGCGGGCGCTGCGCCGCCAGGGCGTGCCCCTGCCCACCGACCTCGTCGCGCCCCGCACCGGCGTGCCCGGCCGGCCCCTGCTGGCGCGCCTCGCGGCGCAGCTCGCCGCCTGCCCCGACCCGCTCGTGCTCATCCTGGACGAGTTCGACGCGACCGCCGCACCACCGACCGCCGACGCCCTGCACTTCCTCCTCCGGCACGCCGCCCCGCGGCTCCGCCTGGTCGTGACCGGCAGGAGCGACCCGCCGCTGCCCCTGCACCGCTACCGCGCGGCCGGCGACATCACCGAGCTCCGCACGGCCGATCTCAGGTTCGGCGAGGACGAGACACGGGAACTGCTGCGCGGACACGGACTCGAGGTCGCAGCGGCCGAGGCCCGCGCCCTCAACGCACGCACCGACGGCTGGGCGGCCGGGCTCCGACTGTGCGCCCTGGCGATGCGACACGCGCCCGAACCGGCCGCGTTCGTCCGCGACTTCGCCGCCGAAAGCACCGCGATCGCCGACTACCTGCTCGCCGAGGTGGTACGGGTACAGCCCGCCGCCACCCGCGATCTGCTGCTGCGCGTCAGCGTCGTCGAGCGCGTCCACCCCGACCTCGCCGACGCGCTCACCGGGCGCGACGACGCCGCCCGCGTCCTGGCCCGACTGCACCGTGACAACGCCTTCGTCGAACGGATCGACTCGCTGCCCTGGTACCGGCTCAACCCGGTCCTCGCCGAGGTGCTCAGGGCCCGGCTGCGCTCGGGCCACCGCGGCCTGGAGGTCGAGCTGCGCCGCCGCGCCGCCCGCTGGCTCGCCGCCGCAGGCCGGCGCGACGACGCCGTCGCCCAGGCGGCCGCGGCCGGTGACTGGGACTTCGCCGCGGGAGAGCTCGTCGGCGGCCTGTCGATCGGGCGGCTGCTGACCGGCCCGGAAGCGGAACGGTTCAGCGCCGTGTTCGACGCCATGCCCGACGGCCTCCCCGGCGCCGCCCCCGCCCTCGTCACCGCCGCCCGCCGGCTCGCCCAGCACGACGCCGCCGGCTGCCACGCCGCTCTCGCCCGCTGCCCCGACCCCCTGCCCGACCCGGCGTCGGCCTTCACCCACGACTTCCTGAAGACGCTGGCCGGTGGTCTGACCGGTTGGGGCGACGACGCCCCGCGGGCCACCACCCCGGACGGTGCCGCCGCCCCAGCCCCCCGCCCATCCCGGCTGCCCCGGACGACCGTGGTGAACGGCGGGGACGGAGCGGACGGGACGGCGAACGTCGACGCCCTGGCCGTATCGAGCGTCCCGGGGCCGGAGCCCGGGTCTCCCGGGTGCGACCCGGTGCCGGGCGCGGACGTGGTGGCCTGCCTGCGCGCTGCCGGCCTCGCCTTCCCGGCCGTTCCGACGACGACGGCGACGGCGGAGGCCGAGACCGCGAGCGGCGAACGCGGCGCCGCGGGCACGGCGGAGCGAGTGGGGGTGAGGGGCGGGGAAGTCCGGGGCGCGGCGACGGAGGTCGACGGCGCCGCGGCCGGAGGTGTGGTTTCGGGTGGCCACGTCGGGGGCTCGGCCGGCCGTGGTGCGGTGGTGGTCGCGGGTGGTGGCGGCACGGTGGATGTCGCGACCCGCCCGGCGACTTCGACCGACATGGCTGACGCTGTGGGTGCCGGAGACGACGCGCTCGACGGCGCTGGCTGTGCGGGCGACCCGGCCGGCCGATCCGGATCGATGCCCGGGGTGGCGGACGCCGTGGACGCTGGTCTCGGCTTCGGCGTCACGGAGGGCACGGGGGCGGCGGCCCGGCATGCGGACGGCAGGGCCCCGGGAGGCGGCCTGGCCGGCTCGGCCGCCGACGGCGGCGCGGGGACCGGCGCCGCCGGTGCGGCCCCGCTCAACGGCACGGGCCGGGCGGACCGCGCGCGGAGCGCCGGCGCGGGCGACGTGGCGGCAGCCGGCGGGGACCACCGCCCGCGCGGGACGCCCCGCCCGGCGGCCGCTCCGGTCGACGCTCCGGAACCGGTCGACGCTCCGGAACCGGTCGACGCTCCGGAACCGGTCGACGCTCCGGAGCCGGGCGTCGCAGTGGAATCGGCCGCCGAGATGGAACCGGCTGTGGCGCCGGAACCGGCCGCCGAGGTGGAACCGGACCCGGCGGCGGAAACCGCCGTAGGGGAGGAAACAGCACGGGCGGTGGGATCGGCCGTAGCGGTGGCACCGGAGCTGGCGGCGGAATCGGCCGTCGGAACGGACGGCGGGCGCCGCAGTGGGAACGCCGTCGGCGGCGGGCCCCTCGCGGAGGCCCGGGGCGCCGGGGCGGGTCCCGACCCGATCGGGCACGCGGCGGACCACGCCC
This sequence comes from Streptomyces sp. SAJ15, assembly GCF_007595705.1. Classification (GTDB taxonomy): domain Bacteria; phylum Actinomycetota; class Actinomycetes; order Streptomycetales; family Streptomycetaceae; genus Streptomyces. The sequence continues at coordinate 13,319 of NZ_NISY01000014.1, forward strand.
TGCGGTCTCTACGGCGACTGCCGCCGAGACTGGTGGAGGAACACCCCGAACTCCCCGCGATGCTGCGCTCCGGGCTGGGGTACGCGCAGCTGCGCGCCGGGCGTCTGGACGAGGCACAGGCCACGCTCGCCGAGGCGGTGGCGGCGTGCGAGGCGTTGCGGGCGGAGGCCCCGCGCCCCGAGTGTCTGGAGCGGCTGGCCATGGCCGAGCTGCTCAGTGGCCGGATACGACGCGCGGAGGCGCACGCGCGCCAGTCCCTGGCCGCCGCGGACCGCTCGGGCGTTCCGCCCAGTGGCCGTGCCGGCCTGGGTGAGTTGGTCCTGTGCGCGGCCGCCACGGAACACGACGACCTGCCCGCCGCCCGCACCCACCTGGCCTGTGCCGTCACGCGGCCCGGGCTGCGCCACGACCCCGTGGCGGCCGTCACGGCCGCCGTCGTCGCCGCCCGGCTCGCGGTGGCCGAGGGCGCGTGGGAAGGCGCACTGAAGACGCTGCGCGACGCGCGAGCGGCCGTGGCGCGCCACGCCCTCGGGTACGGGTCGGTACCCGGCTGCGGGTCGGTACCCGGCTACGGGTCGGCGTCGGGCCGGGGATCGACACCCGACTACCGGCAGGCACGCGGTGAGGGACCGGTCCCGAGCCGTCGGCCGTCACCCGCCACGGAACCGTCACCCGACAAGGGACCGGTGTCCGACAGGGGACCGGCGACCGAAGGGGAATCGGCGCCCGACCGGGTACGGGAGTCCGGCCACGGGTGGCCGCCTGCCCATGGATCGTCATCTGCCCACGGTTCCCCACCCCGCCATGCGACGTCACCGGGCCACAGGTCGGAACCCGGCAATGGGCCGGCACGGGCCCACGGGCCGTCATCCGCCCACCTTCGGCGGTCCGGTCCGCGCCCGCTGTCGGAGGGCCGGGTCTCCGGGTGGGAGGCGGACGCGCTGGCCACCGCGGAGGCCGCGGCCCATCTGGCGCACGGCGACGCCTCGGCGGCGCTGACCACCCTGGCGACGGTCGCCTCGCACCGTACGGACCACGAACTGGCCCTGGCCCGAGCCCTGCTGGCGGCGGACCGAGAGCGGCAGGCGGCGGACGTCCTGGCGGCGCTGCCGTGCGCGGTCAGCACGCCCGCGGCCACCCGCACCCGCATCCTGCTGCTGCGCGCGCAGGTCGCGGCCCGGTCCGGGGACGGAAGGAGCGCGCGTCGGCTGCTGTCCAGCGCCATGGAGCTGGCCCGGCCCGAGCGGCTCCGCCGGCCGTTCCGGGAGGCGGACGGCTGGCTGTCGGAGCTGCTGCGCGCCGAGCCCGAACTCGCCCGCGCCCACCGCTGGCTGGCGACCCCGGACGGAGGCGCGACCATCCCGGAGGAGGGCGGTCAGCCGGTGGTCGTGGAGTCGCTCAGCCGCCGCGAGCGGGACGTCCTGCGGCAGGCGGCCCAGATGCTCTCCACCGACGAGATCGCGACCGAGCTGCGGGTGTCGGTGAACACGGTGAAGACCCACCTGAAGAGCATCTACCGGAAGCTGGGCGTGCGGCGGCGTGGCGACGCGGTCCGTACGGCCCGCGAACTGGGCCTGCTCTAGCGTCGCCTGCCGTGAGGAGCCCCACGCCCGATGTGCGCGAGTGGCGTACGGGCGCGAGTCAACGACCGGGGTACCGGACCTCCGGGAACGGCCACCGCGATGCCAACCAGTCGCGCACGGCCTCGTACAGGGGCCGGTCCAGCGCGGCCCGGTCGGCCCGGACCCAGGACCGCACCTCGATGTGTCCGGGATCGGAGCGCGACGGGTAGATGTACACACACCCGACCACGTCCTCGCCACCCTCGGGCGTGGTCTCCAGGACGGTGTAGGTGAAGCCGGACCGCCGGGCGAAGTCGTCCGCGTGCCGCTCCAGGTCACGGAGGTTGTCCGCCTCCGACATCCCGTCCGGGGGCGGCCAGCCGCGGCCCTCGAAGCCGGGTGTGGTCCGGATGTGCTCGATGCCGGAGGTCCACGCGGCGTGGTCGGCCTCGTTGTGCCGCGGCCCCAGGGGCTCGAGCCGGAAGTCACGGGTCGTCAGCTCCCGCGGCACGGCGAAGTCTTCGGGGACGATCGGGCGCGGAGAAGGATGGGCCATGGGCCCGAGGCTATGCGCGCACGCCCGGGCGCGGCACGTGAATATCGCCCCAGGGAACGGAGGAACGGAGGAACCGAGGAACGGAGGAAGGCCCGCAACGGAGGAAGGCCCGCAACAGAGGAACAGAGCAAGGCCGGAGCGGAGCAACAGAACAAGGCCGGAGCGGAGGAACCGGAGGAGGAAAAGCCGTCGATGTGATCCAGGCCACCCGTTCGGAGTAGTCTCGGACGGCCGACAGTGAGGAACCTCCGTGAGCACTGACGCCCCCGCCACCGTGGTGGTGCTGACCGCCCTCGACTTGGAGTACCAGGCCGTTCGCGCCCATCTGACCGGGCTGCGCACGCGGTCCCACCCCGCGGGCACCCTGTTCGAGGTCGGGCGGTTGGCCGCGGCCGACGGCGGGGCGGGCGTCGACATCGCCCTCGCGGTGACCGGAGAGGGCGGCCCCGGCGCCGCGGTGCTGACCGAGCGCGCGATCGCCACCTTCCGGCCGCGGGCGCTGCTGTTCAGCGGCGTCGCGGGAGGGTTGAAGAACGACATCGAGCTGGGCGACGTCGTGGTCGCCACCAAGATCTACGCCTACCACGGCGGCAAGGACGAGGACGACGGCTTCCACGCGCGTCCCCGGGCCTGGGAGGCCCCGCACGAACTCGACCAGCTCGCCCGTCACCTCGCCCGTACCGGAGCCTGGACCGACCGCCTCCCACCCGGCCGACGGCCGCCGCCCCAGGTGCACTTCAAACCCATCGCCGCCGGCGACGTGGTCCTGAACTCCCGCAACACGCCGCTCGCCGAGCAGTTACGCCGCACCTACAACGACGCCGCGGCGATCGAGATGGAGAGCGCCGGGGTCTCCCACGCCGGGCATCTCAACCGCTCCCTGCCCGTCCTCACCGTCCGCGGGATCAGCGACAAGGCCGACGGGCTCAAGCGCCCGACGGAGGACGCCACCTGGCAGCCCGTCGCCGCCGCGCACGCGGCGGCCTTCGCGGTCGCGCTGGTGACGCGGCTGACCGGGCCACGACCGGAAGGAGCGGAGGGCGCCGAGAGGGACACGGAGGCCGAGGCGGACGCGGTGAACGCGGCGGCGGCCCCGGCCGCCCCGGCGGCCCGGGTCGCGGCTCCCACGCCACCGGCCCCGCCCCCCGCCTCCGACACCCAGCACGTGATCGCGCAGGGTGGCGCGGCGTTCGGCGTCCTCAAGGGCGACATGCATCTGCACCAGGGGGTCCCGGTGCCCGCGCCGCCGCGGCGCACCTGGAGCCTCGGCCCCGCCTGGGCGCCACTGGCCGACCCGGTCCACCCCCTCTGGCAACCGGGCCTGACCGAACCGGAGATCGAAGAGGAGGGCCCGGTGCTCGGGCTCCACCTGGTGCCCGTCGACGAGGCCCAGCGGTTCGACCCACGCGCCCGGGGAACCCTGATGAACCAACTCCACTGATTCTGCCGCGGAGCACTCGCGATCCCCGCCCACAGCCTGAGCGTGCGCTTCTCCGACGCGGCCGTCTGGGTGGAGTCGCACGGCATCGATCGCCCCCTCGTGGGTGTCGCCGTGTGCTACAGCGGGCAGCGCTCCGTCTGGCTGCCGCTGCACCTCCCCGACACCCCCGACGTGCAGGTGCTCGCCGACCAGGTCGGTCGGGCGGTGCGCACCCTCTGCGACGTCGACCTGCCGGCTCCAGGGCGGGTGGCACCGGCCCTCGACGTCCTGCGCCCCGGAAGGGCGCCCTTCCGCGTGCCGCCGCGGGACTCCCTGCCCTTCCATGAGCTGACCGGCCCCCTGGCGTCGGACGTCGCGGTCGAGCTCGCGGCACGGCTGGCCTTCCCCCACCTGGGGCCGTGAGCCGCATGGACGAAGAGCACGCGGGGCACGCGGGACACGCAGGGCACGCGGGACACGGGGGACACGAGGAGCACGCGGCGAGCGAGTCGCCGGCGGCGCAGCACGTCGAGGTCCAGGCCGGCTTCGGCTATGGCGTCGTCGGCGCCGACCTGCATGTCTTCGGCGACGGCGTACCGGTCTACCTGCTCCTGGCCTGGGACCCGGCCGGGCGGGCGCCGACGCCGTGGCTACGGGAGTTACCCAGCCGGATGCTCAACGCCCGTAACGCCGTGGTGCCGTTCACCGGGCGCGCGGAGGAGCTCGACGACCTGCGCGCGTGGCGGGAGACCGGGCCTCGGCTGGCCGTCCGGTGGCTCTACGGGCCCGGAGGCCAGGGCAAGACGCGGCTGGCCCACGAGACGGCCGCCGCGGCCGCCGCGGAGGGCTGGCTGGTGGCGTTCGCGGTGCAGGGGATGGGGCCGATCCACCCGCCGCCGGGGAGCCAGGACCTCCGCGCGGACGACGCGGCCGGCGTTCTGCTGATCGTCGACTACGCGGACCGCTGGCCGCCGTCCCACCTGACCTGGCTGCTCAGCAACGCACTGCTGCACCGCGCGACGACCCCCGCGCGCGTGCTGCTGCTGGCCCGCACCGACACCATGTGGCCGGCGCTGCGCGCCGCGTTGGAGCCCCTCTACGCGGGCGCCTCCTCCCGGCGGCTGGAGCCGGTGCCGGACGCCGACGGGGCGCGCGCCGAGCTGTTCACCGCCGCCCGCGACGGCTTCGCCGCCCTGTACGGCGTCCCCGAGCCGTCCGCGATCGAGCCGCCCGGACCGCTCCACCACCCCGACCTCGGGCTCACCCTCGCGGTGCTCATGGCCGCCCTGGTGGCGGTGGACGCCCGGCACCGCGGACGCCGTCCGCCCACCGACGTCGCCGGGCTGACGCTCTACCTCCTCGACCGGGAACACCTGCACTGGGCGACCCTGCCGGGGGACGAGCGGCATCTGCTCCCCGACCCCGCCGACGACGGCGGTCGTTCCGGCCGCTCCGGGGGTGAACCGGCCCCACGGCCGTACCGTACGCCGCCCGAGGTCATGAACCGGACCGTCTTCGTCGCCGCTCTCACGGGCGCCCTGCCCCGGGCCGCGGGAGCGGAGCTGACCCGGCGGCTGCTGCCCGGGCAGGACGTGGAGCAGGTCCTGGCCGACCACGCCGTCTGCTATCCGCCGACCGCCTCCGGAGTCGTCTTCGAACCGCTCTACCCCGATCGACTCGCCGAGGACTTCCTGGCACTGACGCTGCCCGGACACGGCGCCGAGTACCCGGCTCGGGACTGGGCCGCCGAGACCACGGTGGCGCTGTTGGCCCGGACGCCGGACGGGACCGCCCCGAACTGGCTGCCCCGCACGGTCTCGGCACTGGCGGCGGCCGCCGCCCGCTGGCCGCACGTGGGCCGCGGCCACCTCTACCCCCTGTTGCGCCGCGATCCGCGGCTCGCGGTGGAGGCCGGCGGGGACGCCCTGACCACCCTGGCGAGCGGGCCGGACATCGAGTTCGGACTGCTCGAGTCGATCGAGCCGCACCTGCCGGGGCGCCGGCACGTCGACCTCGACGCGGCGGGGCTCGCCGTCGTGGGCAGGCTCACCGCGCACCGACTCGAAGCCGCCGAGGACCCCGCCACGCGCGCCCGGCTCCACACGGACCTGGGCTGGCGACTGAACGCCACCGGACGTCGGGAGGAGGCACTCACCGAGACCCGACGGGCCGTCGACCACTACCGCCGGGCCGCCGCGGACCGCCCCGACGAGCCGGACCCCGACCTGGCGCACGCCCTCGCGAACCTCTGCTACGCCCTCTCCGACCTCGGCCACCGCGAGGAGGCCCGGAGCGCGGCGGAGGAGGCCGTGGTCGCCTACCGCCTGCTCGCCGCGACCGGTCTGTCAACCTCGCCGCCGGCCGCCGCCGACCCCTCGGCCCGGGCTGGCCCGCTCCGCCCGACCCCGACCCCGCCCCCGGGGCCCACCGGCGCCGACGGACACGCGGCCGACCTGGCGCACGCCCTCAACACCCTCGGCACGACGCTGGCGGCCCTCGGCCACCACGAGCGGGCGCTGACGGCCTGTGAGGAGGCCGTCGCGCTCTACCGCGCCATGGTCGCGGCGCGACCGAACGGCGGAACGGCGGCGAGATCGGAGACGGACGCGGAAACGGACGCGGAAACGGGCCCAGAGACGGACGCGGGCCCGGAGACGGACTCGGGCCCGGAGACGGATGCGGAGACGGGCGCGGTCTCGGGCACGGGCACCGGTGCGGCGGCCCCCTCCGCGGAGGACGATCCCCTGGTGCCCGACCTCGCCGCCGCGCTGGACAACTCCGGCCTGTGGCTCACCCGGCTGGGCCGGTACGAAGAGGCGTTGGCGGTCACCGGCGAGGCGTCGGCGATCTACCGAAGGCTGGCCGCCGCCCGCCCGGACGAGTACCTCCCCGACCTGGCGGCCGCCCTCACCAACCACGGGATCCCGCTGCTGGAACTGGGCCGGCTCGACGAGGCGTTGACGGTGATGGCCGGCTCGGTCGAGGCGTACCGGAGGCTGTCCGAGACGCGCCCCGAGGCGTTCGAACACCACCTCGCCACCGCGTTGAGCAACCTCGGCAGCCCGCTGTGGAGCCTGGGCCGGGTGCGGGAGTCGCTGGCGGCCAGCGTCGAGTCCGTCGAGATCCGACGCCGGCTGGCCGCCGCCCGGCCCGACGTCTTCACACCGGACCTGGCCACCGCGCTGAACAACCTCTCCGTGGACCTGCTGGCGGACGAGCGGCCGGTCGAGGCCCATGCCGCCGCGCACGAAGCCGTCGTGCTCCGCCGGCGCCTCGCCGAGGAGGACCCGCTGAGCTACGCGCCGTACCTGGCCTCCGCACTGTCCAACGAGGGCAACGCGCTGCTGGCGCTGGACCGGGCCGAGGAGGCGGTGACGGCCGGCGCCGAGGCGGTGGCCGCCTACCGGAGCCTCACCGACACGCACCCGGACGCCTACGCGGCGCTGCTCGCGGCCGCGCTCACCGGCCATGGCGCGGCGGTCAGGGCGGCGGGCCGGCCGACGGAGGCCCTGGACGCGCTCGCGGAGGCGGTGGCGCTGCGCCGCCGGCTGACCGCCGAGCGCCCCGATGCCTTCGCCGCCGACCTGGCCGCGGCGCTGGTCGAGCTCGGTGACCATCTGGCCGCCCTCGACCGACCCGGTCCGGCGCGTGCCGCCGCCGCCGAGGCGATGGCGCGTTACGAGAGCCTGGGCGAGGGCGCCCGTGCCAACCCGATGGTCGCCGACGGGCTGGCCAAGGCGCTCGCCCTGCGCGCCGCGCTGCCGGCCCTCTCCGACGACTGACGGACCGGAGCGCGTCACCGACGCGAGCCGGCCATCGGCCGCCGACCACCGGTCACCAGCCACCACCAGCCCTCGGTCATCGGCTGTCGGATGCCGAGCCCCGCCGCCCCCGAGTTTTGGACCGTTCGGTGTGATACGTTTCCGGCGAGTAGTTACGTAACGCTCGGTCCAAAACCGAGGGACATCGAGGGAACGGAGAATCCCCATGGGGGAGACGCTGAAAGGCAAGGTCGCCCTGGTCACCGGCGGTTCGCGAGGCATCGGTGCGGCGACCGCGCGGGCCCTGGCCGACGAGGGCGCGCAGGTGGCGGTCGGCTACGCGGCCTCGGCGGACAAGGCCGCCGCGGTGGTGCGCGACATCGAGGCCAAGGGCGTGCGCGCGGCCGCGTACCGGGCCGACCAGGCCGACGCCGACCAGGTCGCCGAGCTGGTGCGGACCGTGGCGGCCGACTTCGGGCGGCTGGACATCCTGGTGAACAACGCGGGTGTCGCCGTCAACGGCCCGGTCGACGACCCGGACGCCGACGTCAGCGGCTTCGAGCGGCAACTCGCCGTCAACGTGGGCGGAGTGGTGGCCGCCGTACGGGCCGCGGCCACCGTGCTCGGAGAGGGCGGCCGGATCGTCACGGTCGGCTCCAACCTCGCCTCCCGCACGGGGTTCCCGGGGGTGGCCGACTACGCCGCGACCAAGGCCGCGATCGTCGGCTACAGCAAGGGCGCGGCGCGCGACCTCGCCCCGCGCGGCATCACGGTCAACGTCGTCCAGTCGGGGTCCGTGGGGACGGACATGAACCCGGAGGACGGTCCCACCGCGGACGCCCAGCGCGCGATGAACGCCATGGGCCGCTTCGGTCGCCCGGAGGAGATAGCGGCGGGCATCGTGTTCCTGGCGAGCCCCGCGGCCTCGTTCGTCACCGGCACCGTGCTGACCATCGACGGCGGCTACCTGGCCTGAGCGGCGGTCGCCGCGCGGGGCGGCCGCCCGCGCGCCGGGGGAGCGGGGAACGGGGGAGCGTCGGGTCCGCGAGAGGCGTGGCCGGGGCCGCACGGCCGGTTCGTCACCCGCCGGTCCGCCGTCCCATGCCCGGCGCCCGCCGCTCGGGGCTCAGCCGGCACGGTCAGCCGGCACGGCTGATCCGCGGGCCCAACTCGCGGGCCAGGGCGATCGTCAGGGCGCGGAAGACATGCACCTCCGGGTTGCCGTCCCGCGCCCGGACGGCCAGGTAGCTGCTCTGCCAGGGCGCGTCCAGCACCGGGACGAACACCGCCCCGGGCCAGGCGTAATAGCGGGCGAAGGACTTCAGCCCCGAGCCGGCGACGCGCCCGTTGACCACCCCCGTCAGCACCTCCTGCGGGGTCACCGCGTAGTCCGTGCCGCGCCGCCGCGCCTCCTGGTTGAAGTACAGGTACTCCGTGAAGGGGCGCGGCGTATGGCGGGGCAGCCGGAAGAACGGCAGCTCCGCGATGTCCGCCACGGTCACCCCGTGCCCCCGGGCGTCCGCGATCGGCGACGACTCCGGCACCGCCACGATGCGCTGTTCGGTGGTCAGCACATCGGCGGCGATCCGCTCGTCGTCCGGCCCGGGCCGGACGAACGCCACGTCCACCCGGTCCTCGACCAGCGCGCTGACGTGCTCGGTGAAGTTCAGCTGACGCAGCTCGACGCGGACGTCCGGCCGCGCGCGCCGGTAGGCGCTGATCGACGCCGGCGTCAGCTCCGCCGAGCCGTGGCCCATGATGCCCACCCGCAGCGGCCGTCCGCCCCCCGCCTTCTCCTCACGCACCGCCTCGACCATGTCGTCCATCGCGGCGTTGGCGGCGGCCAGCAGCGTGCGGGCGTGGCCCACCAGCCGGGCGCCGGCCGGGGTGGGGGAGACGGGGTTGCGGTGGACCAGCCGGGTCCCGAGCTCGCTCTCCAGCCGTTGGACGTGCTGGGTGACGGCGGGCGGGGAGAGGAAGAGCCGCGCGGCGGCCCGCCCGAAGTGCCCCTCCTCGACCACCGCCAGGAAGGACGACAGCAAGCGCAGGTCCATACGGGTCACGATAGACAGATCGCATATCCGTCCGGCAGCGGAGTTCAGAAATCGTGAACGGGGGCGGCGCCGGGCCGCCGGCCGTCCGTACAACTGCCGGCATGAGCCCACCCGTCGAGCACCCCACGGGCGACGGACGACGTCCCCCCGAGGCCGGACCCCGGACCCCCACCGCCCCCACCGCCCCCACCGCCCCCGAGCCCACCGTCACCACGCCCACCGCCACCGTGTCCGGTGCCACCGTGTCCACCGCCACCGTGTCCGGTGCCACCGTGTCCGGTGCCACCGTGCCGACCGCCGCCGCACTCGCCGGGGACGATGCGCCGCCCGTCGCGCACCCGCCGCGCCGCTTCGGACTGCGCGCGGCATGGATGATGACGGCCTCCGGCTGGAGCGCCAACCAGTTCTCCGCCCTGCTCGGCGCCTACCGTTCCGAGATGGGGCTGTCCGAGTCCACCGTGACCGGCCTGTTCGCCGTCTACGTGGTCGGGCTGGTCCCCGGGCTGTTGATCGGCGGCCCGCTCGCCGACCGGCACGGCCGCCGGCCGGTGGCCCTCACCGCCCTGGGCGTCAACCTCCTGTCCACCGTGCTGCTGATGGCGGGCACCACCGCCACCTGGTGGCTGCTGCCCGGACGCTTCCTCACCGGTGTCGGCGCGGGCGCCCTGCTGGCGGCGGGCAGCGCCTGGGTCAAGGAGCTCTCCTCACCGCCCCACGCCGCCGCCCTCGCACCGGCCGCGGCCGCCAAGCGGGCCGGGCTCTTCGTCTCCGCGGGCTTCGCCTCGGGCGGACTGGTCGCCTCGCTGATCGCCCAGTGGGCGCCGCACCCGATGCTCACCGCCTACCTCCCACACCTGGTGCTCGCGTCCGCCGCCGGCGCGGCGGCCTTCGGCGCGCCCGAATCCGGACGGCCTCGGCCCACGTCCGGCGCCCCGACGGCCTCCCGCGGCGCGGCACCGTACCCCCGGGCGCGCTACCGGCGGGCGATACTCCCGCTCGCCCCGTGGGTGTTCGCCGGGCCGACCGTCGGCTTCGCCACCCTCCCCGGACTGGTCGACGACGGACTGACGGGGTGGCAGACGGTGTACGCGGGCATCGTCACCGCCGTCGTGCCCGGCGCCGGGCTGCTGGTCCAGCCGCTGGCCCGGCGTATCGCCGCCCGGCACCGGCTGGCCACCGCCGTCAGCGGGCTGCTGGTCATCGCCGTGGGCTTCGCGCTCGCGGTGCCCGCCGCGGCGGCCGAGCAGCCGGCCCTGGCCCTCGCGGCCGCCGCGGTCCTGGGGGCCGGCTACGGACTGGCCCTGACCTACGGGCTCACCGAGGTGGCCGCGCTCGCCCCGCCGGAGCGGTTGGCCCGGCTCACCGCGCTGTTCTGGACGTTCGCGTACCTCGGCATGTTCACCCCCTACGCCGTCGCCCTGCTGTCCGCGGCCTTCCCGGTGACCGCGCTGCTGGCCGCCGGCGCGGCGCTGGCGGTGCTGACCTGCGGCGTGCTGTTCCTGCTCAACCGCGGCGCGGAGCACTGAAAGCCTCCGCGCCGCCCCGCGCGGAGCGGACGGCGTAGCGTGGAAGGGTGCCCGGCGACCAGGTGACGCTGTTCCTGTGCGGCGATGTGATGCTGGGCCGGGGCGTCGACCAGATACTTCCGCACCCCGGCGACCCGGCCCTGCGCGAGGGGTACGTCCGCGACGCCCGCACCTACGTCCGACTGGCGGCGGAGGAGAACGGTCCGATGCCATGGCCGGCCGACTTCACCTGGCCCTGGGGGGACGCCCTCCCGGCGCTGGAGGCCGCGGCGCCCGACGTACGGGTGGTGAACCTGGAGACCAGCGTGACCCGTTGCGACGCGTTCGCGCCGGCGAAGGGCATCCACTACCGGATGCACCCCGACAACCTCCCCGCGCTCACCGTCGCCCGCCCCGACGTCTGCGTCCTGGCCAACAACCACGTCCTGGACTTCGGCCGCCGGGGCCTGGAGGAGACGCTGCGCACCCTGGCGGAGGCGGGGCTGCGGGTCGCCGGCGCCGGACGGGACGCGGAGCAGGCCCGGCGCCCCACCGCGGTCCCCGTCGCCGGCGGCGGTCGGGTCCTCGTCCTGGCCTTCGGGGTGCCCTCCAGCGGGATCCCGCACACCTGGGCCGCGACCGACGAGCGGCCCGGCGTCCATGTCGTGCCCGAGCTGACCACCGAGGCCGCCACCGCCCTCGCCGACCGGCTGCGCGCGGTGAGGCGACCGGGCGACCTCGCCGTCGCCTCGGTGCACTGGGGCTCCAACTGGGGCTATGAGGTCCCCCGCACCCAGGTCCGCTTCGCCCACACCCTCGTCGACGCCGGCGTCGACCTGGTGCACGGCCACTCCTCGCACCACCCCCGCCCGCTGGAGGTCTACCGCGGCAGGCTCGTCCTCTACGGGTGCGGCGACTTCATCGACGACTACGAGGGCATCAGCGGCTATGCGCGGTACCGCGACGACCTGCGGCTCGCCTACCTCGCCGCGCTGTGCCGGGAGACCGGCCGGCTGACCGCGCTACGGATGGTGCCCCTCCAGGCCCACCGGCTGCGGCTGCGGTACGCGACGCCCGAGGACACGACCTGGCTGCGCTCGACGCTGAACCACGTCAGCTCCGACTTCGGCACCGTCGTCGCCCCCGGGCCGGACGGCACGCTCGTGCTCTCCCACGCGGACCCGGGCCCACCGGCCGGGTGACCCGAGGCCCCGGGGCGTGGCCGTCACCGCGCGCCGGCGAGCGCGCCGCACGTCAGTCGTCCGTGTCGTCCATGTCGTCCATGTCGTCTGGGTCATCCGTGTCGTCCGTGTCCTCATCGTCCTCCCTGCCGTCCTTGTCCGTCCCCGACCCGGTCCGCTCGTTGGGGATCACGGCGGTGACGCCGTCCTCGGCGTTCTCCTCGGTCAGCGGATACGGGCCGGTCACCGGCTGACCGGGCAGCACATACCCCGGCGGAACGGCGGCCTCCTTGAGGTAGTAGCTGCCGAGCGGCAGCTCGGAGAAGGCGCAGTGCCCGTCCGCGTCCGTGGCGCAGGCGGGGCCGACACGGGTGTCGGCCGGGGAGCCGGTGGTCTGCGGCCCGGGGACGTCGTTGCTCTCCCGCCACAGCTCGAAGGCGGCCCCGTGGAGACGCCGACCGCTCACCGCGTCCTTCTTGACGACCCGGAGCGTGCCGGTCGGACCGGGGAGTTCCGGCGCGCGGGAGTTGCCCGCGGTGACGGCGACGCCCTGTTCGGCGTTGTCCTCGGTGAGGGTGAGCGGCCCGAAGACGGGGTCTTCGGGGAGGTCGTAGCCCTGCGGCGCGGCGATCTCGCGCCAGTAGTACGTGCCCGGCTCCACCGTGCGGGCGCAGCCGCCGTCCCGGCCGGTGGCGCAGACCTCGCCCACCAGGGTGTCGGAGGCGTCGTCCCCCGTCTGCAGGCCGGGCTCGTCGTCGGTCTCCCGCCACAGCTCGAACTCCGCCCCGGACAGCGGACTGCCGTCGACGGCGTCGGTCGTGACGATGCCGACCCGTCCGGTGATCGGCTCCATGCCCCCGCAGTCGGGCAGGTCGCCGTTGAAGGGGTAGGCATGGAACCCCTGGCCCCCGGCGCCGGTCGCCGCGCTGGTGTGGGTGACCGAGCCGGTGGTGAAGAAGCGGCCGTTGACGCCGGTCAGTGAGACCGTCGTCTGGGAGCGCGGCTCGCCAATCAGGAAACCGCCCTGGAACTGGCCGGTGCCCCGCAGCTCCACGCGGGTGGCGTCGGGGAAGTTCCACAACAGCCGGTCGCGGTATCCGTTGAGCGGGTCGGCGGTGTCGTCGACGCCCCCGCTGTAGGTGTTGATCACCCGGTGGGAGCCGAGGACGTTGACCAGGACGGTGGCGTCCGAGGGGATGTCGGCGAACCGCACGCCCTGCTCTCGCCCACCCGGCCCGACCAGGTCGAAGTCGACGTTGAAGACCTGGAGCGAGGAGCTGCCGTCGCCGGTGAGGACCGTCGCCTCACCGGTGTTGACCGCGGTGCCGGTCGCCGTTCGCGGCCCGTCGCCGTCCCGCGCGTAGCACCGGCTGGCCTCGGTCAGCTGGTCACGGAGCGCGGCGTACGGGGCGATGGCGTTCGGGTCCCGCACGGCCGTGCCCGCGACGGTGCCGGTGGTGGTGCCCCCGGGCCGTACCACCCCGCCGTCCGCGAGCAGCCGCTGCCCGCCGGCCACCGTCACATCGCCGCCGGTGGAGAGGAAGTCCGAGCCCTCCGGGGGCGGGACCCGGGAGCCCACGTCCACCACACCGACGCGGTAGTCGGCGCTGTCGCCGGCCGCCTTGTTCAGATCGAAGTCGCCGAGCACCACGAGCTTCCCCTCGGCCCCGGCCGCCTGCCCACGGACGAGGAAGTCGCCGCCCGCGAAGACGTTGACGCCCCTGTCCCGGCCCACCAGGGGCCCGTCGCCCACCCCGGGGTACGGGTCGGGGCAGGTCCCCGGCACGCACGGGCCCAGCCCGCCCGGCAGCGGCGCCGCACTGACCACCACGGCGCTCTCCGGCGCGGCGCCCCCCGGCCCCAGCCCCAGTGCCAGCGCCGGCGCCGAGGCGGCGACGACGACACAACCGGCGATGGTGGCCCAGGGGCGGCCCCGCAGCCGACCAAGGATCGCTCTCATAGCGTCGACCTCATCTGTTTTCGGCTTCTCAGCAGCCCAACGTTTGCTGACAGGCTGGGCACCGGCGGCGTACGGGCACGCCGCGACACTCCCGTCGACGGGTATTCAGATCACACAATCACTCGAACAACGCACCCGCTTGGCCGAGGGTCGGCGTGCGGAGGTCTGCTCTCCGGGCAGCCGAAGCCACCGTGAGAGCATGTTCGAATGAATGAGGGTTCGGTCGGTGTGCGTCGGGCACGACTCGCCCCGCTCGCGGGGGCGCTGATGGTGGTGGGGCTGCTCGCCGGATGCGGCTCCGAGCGGGCCGCGGACGCGGCGAACGCCCCGAGTGGGAGCCCCGGGGCGCGCCTGCCCTCGGACCTCTCCGTCGCCACCCCCTCCGCCCCGCCCTCCTTCCCCACGACCGCCCCGTCGCGAAGGTAGATCCGGCGACAAGTTCCCGCCATGGCTTCGCCAAGAGCGGGTTGGCCGCGCGCGTGGCGGCGAACATGCCTTCGGAGCGATGTGCCGCCGGCGGCAGGCGCCGGTCATCCGGGGGACGGGGGACTTCGACATGCCCGTGACGACGACGCGTTGCCGAGCCGCTCACCACAAGGATCCGACGCCGTGCGAGGGCCCGGCGGACGTCGTCACCATCCTGGACAGCCGTGGTAGGGAGACCACCGCCTGTGTGCACCACGGGGCCCGGCTGCTCGCCAGCCTCGACGGTGGACGCGTCCACCCGCTCGCCGCGCTCTCCGACCACGCGCTGGAGGTGTGCAGCCGCGCGCGGACGCTCCCGCCGTACCCCTGGGAGATAGGGCTGTAGGACCCGCTCGGCGAGCCGGCCGGGCAACCGGAGCCGCGGAGTCGGCGCCGTACGGCGCGCGGGAACCACGCCGCCGGTGTGATCCCCGTCATGGCGACGGGCCTCCCGCGGGCCGCCGGCTCCCCGGCGACCAGGATCTTTTCCATCGGTGCAAGGACGCCTTGCACGCGCCGCACTGGAGCCCTCCACGGTGCCTGGCGAGGATGCGCGACATGGACTCCGACCAGGCGAAATCCCAGACGACCCGCCAAGCCGACGATCAGGCGCCGAACGTCCGCACGAGCGACCGCACGAGCGACCGTGACGCGCTGGCCGTGGTCAGCCAGAGCGGCCCGACCCTCACCTTCTTCGACGCCCACACCTACCGGCGGCAGCAGACGCTGCGTCTGCCCGCCGAGCCGCACGAGGCGTGTTTCGACCCGGACCGGCGGCTGCTGTACGTCGTCAGCACCTATGTGTCCGGGTACTACCACGACCACCGCGGTCGCGCCCGACAGCTGAGCGTCGTCGACCCCGACACCCGCCGACTGGTCGACGTCGTCGACCTCGGCCCGGACCACGCCCCGCACGGCCTGGCCCTGGACCGCGCGCGGAACCGGCTCTACGTCAGCGTCGAGGCCACCGACACCGAGCCGGGCGGCGTGGTGATCGTCGACACGCGCACCAGGCGCCGGATCGGCCGCATCCCGACCATGGCGCCCGGCCCGCACTGGTTCGCCGTCACCCCGGACGGCCGGCTCGGCTACGCCACCAACAAGGAGGCCCCGTACGTCTCCGTCGTCGACCTGGAGAACGACCGGTTCGCCGGCCGGGTCGAGGTTCCCGGCAGCGAGGGGCTGGACGTCTCACCCGACGGCCGCCATGTCTATGTCGCCGCGCCCAAGGGGGACTTCCGAGCCCACCTCGCCGGGGAGCCGGGGCCGCGGCCCGGACTGCGCGTCATCGAGACCGCCACCGGGCGCGTGGTACGGACACTGCCCACCGAGGGAGTGGTCTTCCCCGTCCACACCACGGCCACCGGCGCGGTGCTCGCCGGCGAGCTGCGGATGGCCGAGGAGCCGGGCGGCGCACTGGGCGCCCAGACCGACGGGGTGCTGACCGTCTTCGCCCCCGACACCCTCGAACCGGTCGGCCAGGTGACGGTGGGACGCTTCCCGCTCACCATCACCTCCTCCCCGGACGGCGCGCTGGGCTTCGTGGCCAACGTCATGTCCAGCACCGTGACGGTCGTCGACCTCCACCGACTCCAGGTGGTCACCACGCTCGGCGTGGACCGCGCCGGCGAGGCGGGGGCTCACGGGCTCGCCTACATCCCCGCGGCCCCCGCCGGGCCCAAGCCGCACCCTCCCGCGGCCTGAGCCCGGGCCTGGGACCGCGGCCTGAGCCCCGGGGCCTGCGGCCGCGCTCCGCCCCTCCTGCCGCCCGGCCCCGTCAAGCGGCCGTGACCAGCAGCCGGGCGGGGGTGAGCAGCGGTCTTTCCGCCACCCCCGGGGAGGCGGCGCCAAGGCTCGGGTCCTCCTCGCGCGCCCCGCTGAGCAACAGGCTGAGCAACACCGTCGCGGCCTGCCCGCGCAGCGTCTCCGCGGCGCGCGGAAGCCGGGCGGCGTGCTCGGCGGGCAACGACAGCGCCACACAGGTGGCCGCCGGCCCGGTCCCGATCGGTACGGCGGCACAGACCGTGCCGAGGGCGTACTCCTGGAGGTCCAACACGGGAGCGGCGGGCGGCCGGCTGTCCAGCGCCTGGAAGAGCCGCTGGTGGCTGGTGATCGTACGGGAGGTGAGGCGGGCCGCCCGGTGTCGGGCGAGGTGGTCCATCCGGCCGTCGTAGTCCAACTGCGTGAGCAGGCACTTCCCCACCGCGCTGGCGTGCGCGGCGGCCCGGAAGTCGACCCACTCGTTGACCCTGGGCGTGCCCGGCCCGTCCGCGTACTGTGTCACGGCGACCTCGCCGTCGGCGTACCGGCTGACGTACACCGCCGCGCCCACCGTGTCCCGGAGCACGGCCAGCGTGTGCCGGAGCTGCCGATGCCCCGCGTCCGCCCCGCCCCCGGTGCCCAGCAGCCGCAGGGTCGGTCCCGGGAGGTAACCGGTGGCGATCCGCAGCGCGAAGCCCTCGCGCAGCAGCAGCTGTATGGCCCGAGCCAGCGCCTGTTCGGACAGCCCGGTCTCGTGGGCGATCTGAACGCCGCTCACCCCGCCCGAGTAGCGCCCGATGACCTCCAACACGCGCAGCGCCCGGTGCACGGGCTCCAGCACACCCGGCGCGGGGCGCCCGCGGGGCACCTGCTGCGCGGCGTGGGTGAGCGAGGGGGCGCGCAGCGGCAGCGGGGACCACCGCCCCGGAGGACCGGGCGGTGGGCTCGCATACCGATCCGGGGGACCGCCCTCGCCGCCACGGTGCGGCGAGTGCGGCCGCGTCGTCGTCCGGGCCCGCCGCGCCAACAGAGCGGCGCAGCAGCGCAACTGGGCGACGAACCGCGGCCCGGGCAGCACCACCTCGCCCAGGTCGGCGTCCTCCTCGACGGTCAGCCGCCCGACCGCCGCGGCCAGCGCCGGGCACAGGGCGTCGGCCCGGGCGCCGTGGCAGTGCGCCGACGCCCCCGCCTCCGACCGGCGCGGGCCGCCGACGGCCGCGAGGTCGTGGGAGGAGATCGGCGGCGAGGCCCAGACGGCCCCCGCGCGAAGGGGCTCCTCCCAAGCTCGGGGCTGCTCGGAGGGGCCGTCCGGACCGTGCCCGGCCAGGACGTCCTCGCCGGGCGCGGCCGCCGCAGCGGAGCGTGCGCCCCCGTCGTCCGCGTGGCGCGCGGGGCGTGAGATGTCGTCGGCCTCCGCGTCGTGCCCGGGGCGGCCCCGCTCGGCGCAGCCGGGGCCGACCGGGCTCGCCGCGGGGCGGCGTGACGCCGGTGCGTCGGGTTCGGGACGGTCGCACGCCGGTTGACGTGGTGTCAGGCCGTCGGGTGCGGCCGGGGCGTCGTCGGGCCGGCCGGCGGCGTCGCGGTCCCGCCCCTGAGGAGCGGCCGCCTGCGCCTGCCAGTGGCGGGCCGCGCGGACCTCGGACCGCTTGAGGTGGAGCAGGTACATGAAGCGCGCCGCCGCCCGGGACCCCGCCCCGGCCGCGTACTGCCACCAGAACTGCGCGGCCTCCTCCCGACGCGCCAGCAACAACGCGCAGCCGAAGACCAGCGCACCCTCCGGACCCATCGCCCCCGCGAACCGGCCCGTGGCGGCCGCCATGGCGGAGGGGTCGCGCAACAGCCGCGACGCCGACGCGTCCAACGCCCGCGCGGCCCGCTCATGACCGGAGGTGTCCGACAGCAGCGGGTCCTCCGGCACGGCGGCCGCCCCACCGGACCGCGCCCCGCCGACGCGGCCCCGGGCGGCCGGGCGGGTACGACACACCGGCGGGGACGGCCGGTCGCGCACCACGCGGTAGGCGATACGGCGGCGCGCCGCGTACTCGTCGTAGTCGGCGAACTCCTCGGTCAGCACCAGGGCGTTGCGCAGCGCCTCGTCGATCCCCGTCGCGTCGAACCTCCGGGCCATCTCGCTCACTTCCCCATCTCCTCTGCGGTGGACTCTCCGGAGGGCTCACCGGGGGAATCACCGGGGGGCCAGGCGAACCCGAGCTCCCGGGCCAGCCGGCGCCGTGCGCCGCGCAGGTGCGAGCGCACGGTGGCGTAGGAGACGCCCATCATCTGGGCGGCCTTCTGCTGTGGATAGCCGAGCACGAACACGAGCACGATCACGTCGTAGTGGCGTTCGGGAAGTTTGGCGATGGCCGTGTAGAGGCCGAGGCGTGACTCCAGCAGCTCCAGACGGGTCCGACTCGACTCCCGCAGCGCCGCGAAGGCGGCCGTCTCCACCAGCGCGACAGGCCGGTCCAGCGCCTCCAGCCGGCGTATGACGGCCTCCTTCAGCGCCGCCCACGCGTACGCCTCGGCGCTGGGCTGGCGCAGGACGTTGCCCCAGACCCGCAACAGATGGGTGAACACGTCCTCGACGGTCTGGGCGGCCCGCTCACGGCTGCCTAACTGCAGATACGCATAGCGCAGATACGCGCGATGGTGCTGGGAGTGGAAGGCCGCGTAGTCGACGGGGAGCGCCCCCGCCAGATCGTCACGCACCGCCTGCTCGGCCCAGGGGTCCTGCTGGTCCACCTGCCTCGGGTCCTTCCCGTCGTCGGCCGCCACCGCGCCCTCGGGCGGGCCTCCGCAGCGCGATTCCCGATCCAGGCGAGGCGGGGAGGACGCGGGGGCGCGGTGCTCTCCCTCCCCAGCCAAGCGAAGAGTGGGGTGGTCTGTGCACGGACCGGCATACAGGTCATCCGATCTGATGTCTCCGATTCACCGCGCGCCCCCCCTGGTGATATCGCGCGCCCCCCTGATGGCGCCGCGTACGGGGGCCTGTCCGCGGCGGGCGAGCCGCCCGAGGGCGTCCGGCTCCTCCCGGTGACCGACGCGGTGGGCGTCCGCCGTGCGGTGGAGGTCCACGAGAAGGCGTTCTGCGCCGGTCGGTGCGGACGTGGTGTGGGCGTGGTGCGGGAGGGGATATGGCGGCGGCAAATCGCCCATCGGTGGCTTGAATGTCCGTAGCACACCAAGAGTGGTGCTCCATATCGTGATGGTCGCAACGGGTGCTAATTGCTCGATTTGCAGCGACATAGCGACACACAACGAAGCGTTCCATCCCCCATGATCAGGAGGAATGATGCGCAAGCGAATGTGGACGGCGCTATCGGCCGCCACCGGGGCGGTCGCCTTTTCCCTGACCGCCACTCCGGCCTCCGCGTCGACGGCGGAGCTTCCCAGCTTCAGAGTGGGAATTCAGCTCTCCGACGACCGCGGTAGAACGCAGTTCGGCACCGAACAGTTCACCAGGTACGCGAAATTCGGAAACAGCGTCTCTCCGTGGGCCGGCGACGCCAACGGCTACGACCCCGATGCCGTGCTCATCGATCTGAACACCACCCCCGGCAGTCAGCTGGGCCGGACGGACTTCCGCATCGGCGCCCAGGCCATGGACGGAAACGGTCACTACGGACCCGTCCAGTACTCCCCCTGGGCCAGCGAGGGTGGCGGTGAATCGCCCGTCGCCACCGATGACAACGGATACGACCCCGACAAGTACCGGCTGTTCCTCGACAGCCGGGCCTGGCCGATATCCGCCCCGCTGCTCGACTTCCGCCTCTCCGTGACGGTGGTGGACGGACCCACCGCGGGTGTGGCCGCCGTGACCCCCTGGGCCAGTCAGGGCGGCGGTCGCAGCGAATTCGCGGTCGACGACAACAGCTATGACTTCGACGGCCTGAAGGTCGGCATCGAGGTGCAGTAATCCCACCCTCGGACCAGCGCGACCTGGCCCGGATCGCAGCCCAGCCGCGATCCGGGCCAGAGGTCTCCCCGAACGGGTTCCTCATCCACTCAGGTGGTCCCGCGGCCCTGCTTTCCCTTTAGGTCGTTCGAGTCAGGAAAGCGCGATGCGGGTGTCGGTCGATCGGCGCGCGGGTACCTTGCGCTCGCATCACCCCACCCCGAGACACCCGCCGAAACAGCTGGGAGCAATGGGCCATGCGAGTCACGATCAATCACGAGGTCTGTATCGGCAGCGGCCTGTGCGCGCTGACCGCACCCACGGTCTTCACCCAGGACGACGACGGATACTCCGCCCTGGTCCCCGGCCACGAGGACAGCGCCGACGACCCCATGGTCCGCGAGGCGGTCCGGGCCTGCCCGGTCCAGGCGCTCTCCCTTTCCGGCGACTGACGAGGTCTTCGGCTCCGCCCGCCGCCGAAGCCGACTGCTTGGATGACCCCATGGCCACCATCGAACTGATCCAGGGCGACATCACCCGGCAGCACGTCGACGCCATCGTCAACGCGGCGAACTCGTCCCTCCTCGGCGGTGGTGGCGTCGACGGCGCCATTCACCGCGCGGGCGGCCCGGACATCCTCGACGCCTGCCGCGACCTGCGCGCCTCCCGCTACGGCAAGGGCCTTCCGACCGGCCAGGCCGTGGCCACCACCGCCGGCCGCCTCCCGGCCCGGTGGGTCATCCATACCGTCGGCCCGGTGTTTCAGGTCTCCGGCGGAGACGAGTCCCTGCTGGCCTCCTGCTACCGGGAATGCCTGCGAGTCGCGGACGAGCTGGGCGCGCGGACAGTGGCGTTCCCGGCCATCTCCACGGGCGTCTACCGGTGGCCCATGGAGGATGCGGCCCGCATCGCGGTGGAGACGGTGCGGCAGACGGAGACGAGGGTGGAGGAGGTCCGCTTCGTTCTCTTCGACGAGCGGGCGTACGAGGCGTTCGCCGCGCAGGTGGGCGACTGACCCGACGCTCCACCGAGAGCGTCCGCCCGGCCCGAGCCCCTACAGAGGCGCTGGGAGGTACGGGCGGATCGCGGGCTCAGATGTCGGGGGGAGGAGGGCCGGGCGTACCCGGCCCTCCTCCGCGCTTCGGTCACGGCCAGCCTTGGGTCACCTTCGCGGGAGCGGTGTTCCAGCTCTTGGGTATGAAGGCGATCATGTAGGCTCCGCGGTCGAAGTCCGCGTACCCGGCGGACCAGTTCGGGAACTTGCTCTCGTACACGTGCATGGGGCCCAGGTCGCTGTTGGGCGCGTGATAGTGGTCGCCGTGGGTCCACACGGTTTTGTCGGCGTCCGCTTCTGTTTGTGCCCCGAACCAGCCGTAGTCGAAGTTGACCCAACGTTCGCCAGGCTTGGCGGGACCACGCGGAATGTTTCGATCCTGCGACATGTCGACCAGGCCGGTCGCCTGGTTGGGGCGGAAGGCTTCCGGGTCGCCGTACTTCCTCTTGTCAGCGGAGCCCCGGTCCTGCCCGCTCCAGAAGTGCTTGGAGTAGATCACCGCCTTCATCTTGGACGGGTCGTAGTTGCCGCCATCCCTTTCCCTGAAGGATGGTGTGTTCCTCAATGCCGAGTAGAAATTCGAGCGACTGTCCTCGTAGAGCAGAGCGTCATTGCTGTTCGTGAGCTCCGTCTTGAGGTTGTCGATGTAGGCCCCCTCGGTGTGGGCGTTCTCCAGGGCCTTGTTCATGACGGACGCCACTTGACGCGCCCGCTCGAAGCTCTTCTTCTCGTCGAAGCTGTCCTTGGCGATGCGGCCCTCGAACTCCGCCCGCGTTTCGTTGGGTCGGGGGCTGGTGTTCTCCAGGTCGTTCTTGTACTTCTTCTCGTCGAAGAACGCGAACGCCAGTTTGTTCGTCGGGTAGGGGCCGGAATTGGCCCAGGTGACGCCGACGCAGCCGTAGGACAGCTTTTCTCGCTGCTCTTGGGTCATCTGCTGCTTCTTGCCGTCGCGGTGGCTGTAGACCTGTTGCCACTTGCGTATGTAGTTGTTGACGACCGTGGTGGCCCTGCCTCCGTAGGCCCGGTACGCGTCAGGCATCCTGTCGAGCGGCTCGGCGGGAGGGGTTTCCCTGTCGTCGACGAGGTCGGTGCCCCGGGAGAACGGGCTGGCGCTCGGCGGTAATCCCACCGGAGGCTTGCCGGTTCGACCCAGGGTCAGGGCACTTTCGTTCAGTGCGTTGATGCTCTCGACGTCGTCCGCCGTCAGGCCGTGCGTCGCGGCGTAGGACCTCTCCTTTTCCCCATCGCCGCTGTCGGCGGCCTGGCTGATCGACGGCATGAACCCAGAGGTGCATATGACCGCGCCCACAGTGGCGAAGGCGAGAAATATCCGGCCTTTATGCATGAAAATCCATCACTCCCTTGTGGTGAAGGCTCGTGAAACGAGGGCATGCCAGAGCGCGCGACGCGATGGAGGGATTGCGGCGAACCGCGCTCAGGGCTTTTTCGCGACTCGGTCGTCCGCTCGGCGGGGCTGGGCGCCAGGGCCGGCGGGGCCGGTGACTCGCTACATCAGCGTCGTCGCCGAGGCGACGACGCGGCTCCGGTCCGGGTGGTCGGGGTCGCCGTAGCGGACCTCGACGCGCGGGTGGGAGCGCATGAACTCGGTGTCGACCAGGCGGACCCGGCCGGGGTGGTCGACCGTGCGCACGGCGATGTCCGTGTCGAGGAAGAAGCTGAACTCACCCGTGGCCGGGGCGTAGACGAAGAACTCGCCGCCCGCGAACTTCTGCCCCGCGACGTCGTCCGTCAGGACCAGGGACCAGAAGCCCACACAGTGGCCCGCGGGACACATGAACTGGAAGTCGGCCCGCAGGCCGTCCAGTTCCATCCAGCGGAAGGGGTTGTCGTCGTCCGCGTTGATCGTGCCAGCGGTGCCGGCGGTGCCGGCGGTCGCCCGGACGGTCGTGTCCGGGGCGGCCGCCTGGGCTCCCTGGTTGGGGAGCAAGGCGAGGGCCGCGGTCGCGGCGACGGCGGTGAGGGCGCGGAGAGCGGTTCGGCGTATCACTTCTCGGCTCCTGGATGAGTGATCAGGTTGATACGAGGAGTGATCATGCCCCCGTTCTTAATGTCCCAGCAACACCATGGCTTTAAAACCGGCCAATCTGTCACATGGGACGCTATCCAGCCATGCACCCGATCCGGCCCGGTGTGGGGGCGCGATGGGGCAGCGCTCTCCCCGCTCGCGGCGTGTGGTTCGCGGCGAGGCCGGTACCGATGCCCGGCGGAGGGCGGAGCCGCACCCTTCGGCGTTCCCGCTCAATCCCGGCTCGGCGGGAGGCGTAGGGCGAGGACGGCCATGTCGTCGTGGCCGTCGCTGGGGTGGTGGTCGGCCAGGGCCTGAACGAACTCCTGCGGCGGCAGCGCGGCGTGGGCGACGGCGAGTTCGGTGAGCGCGGCCAGGCCGTCGTCGAGGGTGTGGTCGGCGTGCTCGACGAGACCGTCGGTGAAGAAGACGATGGTGGCGCCCCCGGGCAGGGTGCGGGTGTGATCGGGGCGAGGCTGGGCGGTGTCGACCCCGAGCGGCAGGCCGGGATCGGCGTGCAGGTATTCCACCTCCCGACCGGGGACGATCAGGAGCGGTGGCAGATGGCCCGCAGTGCTCCAGCGCAGTGTCCAGCCCGCTTCGGCGGGTTCGAGGAGAGCCAGGCACGTGGTGGTGAAGGGCCCTTCGACGGTGGCGCTCAGGGTGCGGTCGAGCTGGTTGAGGATCGCGCTGGGCGGCGTGCGCAGATCGAAGAGCAGGGCCCGCAGCATGCTGCGGGTGGAGGCCATGGCGGCGGCCGCGTGGAGGTCGTGGCCGACCACGTCGCCGATGGCGACGCCCGTCGTGCCGTCGGGCAGGCAGACGGCGTCGTACCAGTCGCCGCCGAGCGCGCTGGGCTCGGCGGCGGGCTGGTAGACGGCCGCCGCCGTGAGCGGACTGAGGTCGGGCAGGGCGGGCAGCAGCAGGCGCTGGAAGGTCTCGGCGCTGTCCCGGAGTTCTCCGAACAGGCGGGCGTTCTCGATCGCGATGCCGGCGGCGCTGGCGAGGGCGACGAGGAGATCCTGGTCCTTGCGCTCGAAGGGCCGTCCGTCGCGTCGCTCGGACAGATAGAGGTCGCCGTAGATTTCGCCGCGGACGCTGATCGCCGCTCCGAGGAGCGTGCGGAGGCGCGGGTGGCCGGGGGGAAATCCCGCCGAGGCCGGGTGGGCGGCGATGTCGTCGATCCGCAGCGGTTCCGGGTGGCGGATCAGGTGTCCCAGCACACCGAGGCCACGGGGGAAGTCCACTCCGGCCAGCGCGGCTCGCTCTCGCTCGGACAGTCCGGCGGTGATGAACTGCTCCAGATGCTCGCCGGACTCGGCCAGTACACCCAGCGCGCCGTAGCGGGCACCGACCAGGTTCATGGCGGTGGTGACGATGCGGTGCAGCACCGTGGACAGCTCCAGCTCACTGCTGATGGCCATGACCGCGTCCAGCAGCCCCTGAAGCCGGTCCTTGGCGGCGGTCAGCTCGGTGAGCCGCTCGCTGACCTGATGGAGCTCGGCGCCCAGACGTGCGAGATCGGGCCCGCGCGGCGGCTCCTCCCGGTGCCCGGCCATCATGACCGCCTGATACCCCGATGCTCGTTACCGCGCCGCATACGGGCCCCCGTTCACCAGACTGTGCACAGCCTGACACGACGGAGCGAGCCGCTTCGCTCATTACTCCGAAAACGGCATGCCGCGCGGGAACAGCCCCGGACGGATGGGCCCGCGGTTCGTCAGTCCGCTTCCGGCTGGGTGCGTCGGGCGTAGGCGCGGGCGGCGCGGGCGCGGTCGCCGCAGCGGGTCGAGCACCAATGGCGGCGCCCGTGGCGCAGCAGGTAGCGGTTGCAGGGGCTGGAACCGCAGCCGGTGAGGCGGTCGGCGTCGGGGCCGGTGAGGAGGTCGGCCGCGCTGGCCGCGAGGGTCGCGAGAGCGCGGTCGAGGATCTCGTGGGTGGGGCACGGGGTCGCGCGGTAGGGGCCGCTCCTCTCGTCCCAGTACAGCAGGGCGGCCGAGGGGGCCTTGCTCAGCGCGTCGTTGACGGCGGACAGCGCCGCGGGCAGGGCGGGCAGACCGGCGACGCGGGCGGCGAACAACGACCTGAGGTGCTCGCGCAGGGAGCGCAGCTGCGCCGCGCACATCTCCCGCACCCCGGCGTCGGCCGGCGCGAGGCCGCGTTCGGTGAGCCACCGATTCGTGGCCTCGGGGGTGCCGAGGAGATCGATGAAGTGCCCTCCGGGCAGCGCGACGGCGCTGTTGACGAAGTCGAGAGCGAGGTGTTCCTCGGCCCCCGGCGCGGGGGGTGGCACGGATTCGGGGGTCGGGGTCTCGCTCATGGGTGTCATGGTACGGCTTGCGCTCATCCGTGAGACATCACTATCGTCCTTCACGGATAAACCCCTATCTATCCGTGAGGTCCTCCATGACTGGTACCAGCACGACCACTGAGCGGCTCCCCATCCGCGTCTTCGGCGGCCCGACCGCCCTTGTCGAGTACGGAGGTCTGCGCTTCCTGACCGACCCGACCTTCGACGCCCCCCGCGACTACCGGGTGCCGCGCGGCCGGCTGACCAAGACGGCGCCCGCCTCCGCCTCGCCGGCCGACCTCGGCCGCATAGACGTGGTCCTGCTCTCCCACGACGAGCACCCCGACAACCTGGACGAGTCCGGCCGGGCGCTGCTCGCCGACGTCCCGCTGACCCTGACCACGCCCGGGGGCGGGCAGCGCCTGGGGGCGGGGGCCAGGGGTCTGGCCGACTGGGAGTCGATCGAGCTGGACCGCCCCGGTGGCGGCACGATCACCGTCACGGGCGTGCCCGCCGTCCACGGGCCCGGCGCGCGTGAGGACGTCGAACCGATCACCGGTCAGGTCGTCGGATTCGTGCTGACCGGGGAGGGCCTGCCCACGGTCTACGTGAGTGGCGACAACGCCTCGCTCGACGCGGTCAAGGAGACGGCCGAACGGTTCGGCCCGGTGCACACCGCCATCCTGTTCGCCGGGGCTCCCCGCGTCCCCGTCCTCTTCGACGGCGCGCTGATCGTCCTCGACAGCGCGCAGGCCGCCGAGGCCGCCCGGATCCTCGGTGCCCGCCGGGTGGTTCCGGTCCACTACGACAGCTGGACGCATTTCACCGAGGGCCGTGACGAACTGGTCGCCGCCTTCACCGACGCCGGGCTGATCGACCGCCTGGACCTGGGCGACCGGGGCTGACCGTACGGGTGGGCGTGCGGGGGCGGGGGGGCGGGAAAACAGCCCGCTCGTCGAAGAGCGCTCCGCGCTCGGTGTCGAGCTGCGGGACCTCACCCCGGCGTTCCTCTCTCGCAGGGCGCACACCACGTACGCGCGGTACG
This sequence comes from Streptomyces sp. SAJ15, assembly GCF_007595705.1. GTDB lineage: Bacteria > Actinomycetota > Actinomycetes > Streptomycetales > Streptomycetaceae > Streptomyces. The sequence continues at coordinate 39,854 of NZ_NISY01000014.1, forward strand.
CCGCTTCCCAGTTCGCCAAGGCCGAGAACCGCCGGGCACGCGAGGGTGAGCCGCACTGGAAGAACATCATGCACATGCTCCGCCTGATGATCAGCGGTGCCCTGCTGCTGGAGAGCGGCACCCTGCACATCGACGTCGGCCCGTACCGCGAACGGCTGCTGGCCGTCCGCCGCGGCGAACTGTCCTGGGACGAGGTCCGCGCCTGGCGCGAGGAGCTGTCCACGCGTCTGGACCGGGCGCTGGCCGCGAGCCCCCTCCCGGAACACCCCGACACCACCCGCGTGGAGAACTGGCTGATCTCGGTCCGTCGTCGCTCCCTGGCCGACGGAGCCATCCCCGCGTGACCTTCAGCCGACCGGCGAGCCGACGCCGCCGTGTGCGTCGGCCGGGGGGAGGCGACGGGCGGGAGGGGCCGGGGCGCGGCCGCCGGAGCCGGGAACGCTCGCGCGATCACGAGTAGATTCGTCATATGGGACAGAAAAGAACGAATCAATCTAAAAGCAAGCACCGTGCCGAGGAACCGGCGCCGACCTCTCCGGAGAACCTCCTGCCAGGTGCCCCGCTGACGCCGTCGACGCCGCGGAAGGTGGGAGAGCCCGGCCCCGAGGACGAGAAGACGAAAGACGCACCACCGTCCCCGCCCGCCGGCCCTCCCGGAGGACGTCGCGAGAGCTGATACGCGGTACGACCGGGGCGGCGACGTCGGCCCCGGCCGCTCGGGCGGTCCTGGCTGCTCGGGCGGCCGACGGCGGCCGTGTGCGCGGAGGCGGTGACGGCGGTGCGGGGATGGCGACGATATGCCGGACGGGACGATATGCCGGTGTACCCGGTGCGACTCGCGGCATCGTCAGGCTTCGCGGGCGTATTCGCCGTCCTCTTCGTACTCCTCCTCGTCCTCGTACCGGTCGCCCTCGCCCTCGCTCTCGTCCTCGGCCCACGACTCCTCGTCTTCGGGTGCTTCCTCCTCCTCCCACTCCTCGCCCTCTTCCTCCTCGCCCTCTGCCTCCTCGTCGCCGCGCCCGGTCTCCTGCTCCTCGGCTTCCTCTGCCTCTTCCTCTTCCATCGCCTCTTCGTGGGTGCGCACCACTTCGCCGTCCCGGATCTCTCCTCGCCATCCCTCCGGCTCCTCGTCGGTCAGGCTGACGTAGCGCTGGAAGTGCTTGAAGTCCAGGCGCAGGCGACGGCCCTGGGCGCGCCAGAGGTTGCCGGTCTTCTCGAAGAACCCGGAGGGGTAGTACTCGACGACGAGGACGATGCGTGTGAGATCCGCGGTGAGCTCATGGAAGCTGACGCAGCCTCGCGTGGATCCCTTGCCCCCCTCGGAGGTCCACACGATGCGCTCGTCCGGCACCTGCTCCTGGACGGTGGCCTTCCAACCGCGGGTCGAGGGGCCGACCTTCACCTTCCAGTCGCTGGTGCCCTCGTCGTTCTTGGAGACGCTGCGCACGCCCTTGGTGAAGCTGCTGAACCGCTCGTACTGGGTCCAGTGGTCGTAGGCGAAGCGGACCGGCACCCCGACGTCGAGCACTTCGACGATGTTCGTCACCTTGGGGGTCCCGGACTTACGTCCGCCTCCGCCGCCGAAGGTCTCCTTGGCCTTCTCCACCAGGTTGTCCTTGACGTCCTTCGCCTTCGCGCTCACCAGGGCTTTGACGGGCGACTCCCCCTGGAGGATCCGGGGTAGCGCCCCACCGGTGTCGGCGATGTCGAAGAGCTGGTCGGTGACGCCCGTGAGCTTGTCTCCGGCGCGCTCCGCGAGGTTCTCCACCTGAGCCCCGAGGTACCTCCCCAACTCCTCGCGCAAAAGGTCGAAGCCCGAGGCTTCCCCGTTGCCAGTGTCGCGTCCTGTCCTGGCCATGGTCTACCTCCGCCGCGCGGTCGTCTTCTTCGCCGGAGCCTTCTTGGCTGTCGTCTTCTTGGCCGTCGCCCGCTTCGCGGTGGTCTTCCCGGGGGCGGTCTTCTTGGCCGAGGTCTTCCGTCCTGTCGTCTTCTTCGCGGCGGCTTTCTCCGCGGTCGTCTTCTTAGCCGCTGTCTTCTTAGCGGTCGCCTTTTTAGCGGTCGTCTTCTTCGCCGGGGCCTTCGCGGCCGCCTTCTTCTCGGCGGTCTTCTTGGCCGTCGTCTTCTTCGCGGCGGTCTTCTCCGCCGGTGCCTTCTTCGCGGCGGTCTTCTTCGCCGGAGCCTTCTTGGCTGTCGTCTTCTTGGCCGGGGCCTTCTTCGCGGTGGCCTTCTTGGGCGGGGCCTTCTTGGCCGGCGGTGCCTTCTTCGCCGTCTTCCGCGGTGCCGTCCGCTTCCGCGGTGCCTTCTCTTCAGCGGGCTTCCTCGCGGCCGGGGCCTTCTTGGCGGGCCGACGCCGCTCTCGCCGAGGCTCCTCCCTCTCTTCCTCTTCCTCCTCCTCGGGCTCTTCTTCCTCTTCCTCGGGCTCCTCTTCCCTGGGCTCTTCCTCCTCCTCTTCCTCTTCTTCCTCCTCCTCGGGCTCCTCCTCCGGTTCTTCCTCTCCTCGCTCCTCTTCCTCCGGCTCCTCTTCCTCCTCGTACTCCTCTTCGGGTTCCTCTTCCTCGTACTCCTCTTCCGGCTCCTCGGCCTCCTCGGGTTCCTCTTCTTCCTCCTCGGCCTCCTCGCCTTCCTTGCCTATGCGCTGAGTTCGGTCGCGGAGCACTTCGGCCAGCTCGCCCAGCTTGCGATCGGTGGCCGCTGCCACCGCCTGCCGGCCGGCATCCATCAGTTCACCGCGTACCTGGTCCTGTAGACCGGCGACCTGCGGCACGTCCTTCAGCTTGCGAAGTCCCTCGGTGACCAGTTGCTGCGGTTGCAGACCGAACCGACGGCCGGCGATGTACGTCGCCACGCTGAAGGCGAGCCGTCCCTTTTTCGCCCGGCCGAGCAGGTACCCGCCGGCCACCGCGGCCGCGAGGGCGATCTTTGCTGAGTCGTTCATCGTGGTCCCTTCGGCTGGCTGGGGTCGCGCGAATTTCCGGACAGTGAGCATTTCAAGTCTGTGCCGCCCATGGCCCGCGCGCATACGCAGGACGCCGTGGACACCGTGCGTCATCGGGCGCATCCATGCGGCTACACATTTCGCCATGTTCCGCGGGGATGTGCCTATGCTGAGAAAGGCAGTGAGGAAAGTCGATCGGAAATTCCTGCCGGTCCGGAGAGAGGAAATGTCGGCAGCCAGGGGAGAACACGCGGATGACGACAGGCGCGCGTCCACGAGTGGTACCGCCGGACATCGGTCCGGTGGCACTCGGGGGAGTGCGCGTCGGGCGGAGCAGCCCGCGCGTCGTGCCGAACACAGGGTGTCGACGGGCGCGGCCATGCGGGCCGCGACCGCACAGCTGCGGGAGCTGCTCGGACGTTCCCCCGACTCGGTCTCGGCCCTCAAGCCCACCGACGAGGGCTGGGAGGCCACCGTGGAGGTCGTCGAGGTGGAGCGCGTCCCCGACACCACCAGCGTGATGGCCAGCTACCGGGTGAGCCTGGACGAGAGCGGGGATCTGGTCGCCTACGAGCGGACCCGGCGCTACACCCGTGGACAGATAGACCGACGCACCTAGCAACGGCAGCCGCCGACACGGCGGTTGGGCGTCGAAGGGAGACACCATGACCGTGGTGCCGCAAGGCGGAGGCGGCGGCGTGATCCAGGGCGGTGCCACTGGAAGCCTCTACGACATCTTGGATCTGATTCTCGACCGGGGACTCGTCATCGACGTCTTCGCGCGCGTGTCGCTCGTCGGTATCGAGATCCTGAAAATCGACGCTCGGGTCGTGGTGGCCAGTGTGGACACCTATCTCCGGTTCGCGGAGGCGTGCAACCGGCTCGACCTCGAAACCGGCCGCAAGGCGCCGACACAGCTGACGGACATCGTCGGCGAGGTGACCGAGAGCGGCTCCGAGGGCAAGGTCAAGGGCGCGCTGACGGGTGCGGTGGAGTCGGTGGCGGACACCCTGAGCGGCGGCCGGAAGGGCCACGACGAGGAGGAGAAGGAGAAGGTCAGGAAGCGGGCGGACCGGGATGACGAGGACGGCGAAGCGAGGCGACGGCACCCCACGCGGCGGACCTCGCGCCGCGAGAGGGAGGAGTGAGCCGTGGCCGTCTACATCTACTCCATCACCGGTGAGGACCATCCGCTGCGCCTCGACGACCTCAAGGGTGTCGGTGATCCCCCCGGCCGCCCGCGCGCGATCAGCGCGGGACGACTGTGCGCGGTGGTCAGCGACGCCCCTGAGGACCTGCGCCCCAGGCGGCGTGACCTGAGCGCCCACCAGGAGGTGCAGGACCGGCTGATGACCGACGGCACGGTCCTGCCGCTGCGCTTCGGACTCACCGCGCCGGACGACGACGCCGTACGGGCCGCGCTGGAGGAACGGGCCGAGGAGTACGAGACGCGGTTGCGGGACTTGGAGGGGTGTGCCGAGTACCACCTGAGGGTGTCCCAGGACGAGGACGCCCTGCTCCGCGAGATCCTCGAGGACTCGGACGAGGCCCGGGAGCTCAACGAGGCGATCCGCAGCGGAGAGGCCGGCCCGGGCGCCCCCCTGGCGCTCGGCGAACTGGTGGCCCGGGAGGTCGAGGCGCGCCATGGCGCGCTGGCCGCCGGCGTGGTCGAGGCGCTCCGTCCGTTCTCCCGGGAGGAGAGCTCCTCCTCGCCCACCGGGGACGACCTGCTCTCCATCTCCTTCCTGGTGGAGCGCGACAAGGAAGAGCTGTTCCTCACGGCGCAGTTGAGCCTGGCGAACCAGCTCGGGGACGACTTCTCCCTCCGGCTGCGGGGCCCGCTGCCTCCGTACAGCTTCGTCTGAAGGAGCTCTTGTGGGTGTCATCACTCAGCTTCTCACCCTCCCGCTGGCCCCGGTGCGGGGAGTGGCCTGGGTGATGGGCCGCGTCGTGGACGCGGCGGAGGCGCAGTACTACGACCCCGCACCGGCGGAGGAGGAACTCGCCCGCCTGGAGAAGGCCCTCCTGGCCGGGGAGATCGACGAGGAGACCTTCGAGCGGCGTGAGGACGAACTCCTGGACTGGCTGGAGGAGGTCAGGGCGTACTGGCGAGGGGCGCCGCCTGAGCGGGAGTCGAGGTGGCCGCCGTGACCGAACCCCTCGCCGGCCGATCCGGCGCCCTCCCGTCCCGGGCCACCCCGCAGTACGGCCAGCCGGCCTATGGCCAGGGCAGCTCGGCGAACCTCGCCGACATCCTGGAGCGGGTGCTCGACAAGGGCATCGTCATCGCCGGCGACATCCAGATCAACCTGCTCGACATCGAACTCCTCACCATCAAACTGCGGTTGCTGGTCGCCTCCGTCGACAAGGCGAAGGAGATGGGCATCGACTGGTGGGAACACGACCCCTCACTGTCCTCCCGCGCGCCCAGGGACGACCACGCACTGGCCGACGAGAACAAGCGGCTGCGTGCGGAGCTCGACGCCCTGCGGAGGAGCGCGGCGCTTCCGCCGGCGGACGCGGACGTCCCCGCGGCGGCCGCCGCGGTCGAGGCGGACAGGGACGAGGAGGAGACGGCCGTGCCACGGAGGAAGTCCACCACGGCCCGGGAACCGGCCTCCAGGTCCCCGGCCAGGAAGACCGCCTCGCCGCGCAGAACGACGGTGAGTGGGAAGACGGCCTCGGAACGCAGGACGACCTCGACGCGGAAGACCACCGGGCGGACGTCGTCCAGGCCGCGCCGGCGCACCGGGACGGACCACGGGGACGATGACTGACACCGTCACCTACGCCTACGCCGTGGCCCGAAACACCGAAGGGCTGAGCGGGGCGCTGTCCGAGGTCGAGGGTGTCGTCGGGGCCCCGGTCCGCCTGACACGGGCCCCGGGAGACGACGAACTGGTGGCGGCGGTCAGCCCGGTGCCGGCCCGGGACTTCAGCGAGGAGGCGTTGAAGCGGCATCTGGAGGACCTGGCCTGGCTGGAGGCGGTCGCCCGGGCGCACCACGCGGTGGTCGAGGCGCTGGCCGCCCGGACCTCGGTGCTGCCGTTGCGGCTGGCGACGGTGTACCTCGACGACGTCCGCGTGGCCGAGGTGCTCGACGCGGGACGCGCTGCCTTCCTGGAGCAGCTGTCCCGGCTGGCCGCGCACGTCGAGTGGGGGGTGAAGGTGTACGTCGATCCGTCGGCGGACGCCGCCGCGGCCGCGGAGCCCGAAGCCGCGGGCGGCCTCAGCCCCGGCCGCGCCTATCTGCGTGGCCGGAGCGCGCAACGACGCTCGCGCGAGGAGAGCTTCCGGGCGGCGCGGCAGGCGGCCGAGCGGGTCGAGGAGGTCGGGAGGAGGCACGCCGCCGACCGGACGCGGCACCGCGCCCAGCAGGGCGAGCTGGCCGGCGGCCCGGGGGTGAACGTGGTGAACGACGCCTACCTCGTGGCGCGTGACCGCGCGGAGCGGTTCCGCACCGAGGTGGAGCGGGCGGCCGAGGGACTCCCCGGCGTCCGGGTCGAGCTCACCGGACCCTGGGCCCCGTACTCGTTCGCCGCGCCGCCGGCCGCGGAGGAGCCCCCCAGCGAGGAGCTCCCCGGCGAGGAGCTTCCCGAGGAGCTTCCCGGCGAGGAGGCGGCTCCGTGAACGGCGCTCCGCGGAACCGCCCTCCGGCGCCGTCCCATGTCGAGTTCGGGACCGCCGAGCCGGGTACCACCGGGTCCGGGGCCACCAGCGGGCGGCCCGCCGGCCCCGTGGCCTCCGAACCGCTGCCCGAGCGCCAGGTCGCCCTGATCGACCTGCTGGACCGGCTGCTCAGCGGCGGTGCCGTGATCACCGGAGATGTGGTGCTCTCCGTGGCCGACATCGATCTGGTACGGATCTCGCTGCGCGCCCTGATCGTCTCCATCGGCCCGAAGACCCCGTCCCCCTGGAGCGGAACCGTGTCACCGCGAGGACGCCATGACGGCTGACCGCGACGACCACGCCACCCGCCCACCCGGCCGGGAGAACGGCAGGAGCCACACCGCCCAAGGCGGCGACACGGGTCCGCCCCGCCGGGCGGGCGGCCCCACCGACCCGCCCAGCCCCGGAGAGCGCCTGGACGAGGTGGCCGAGGCCGCGGCCCGCGCCTTCCGGTTGCTGCCTGCCGCGCCCCAGGACGTCCCGGCCGCCGGCTCCGACCCGGACCGCGGCCGTGCCCGCCGGATCACCACCGACCCCGACACGGTCGAACGGGACCTGATCAGGCTCGTCCTCACCCTGGTCGAGCTTCTGCGACAGCTCATGGAGCGCCAGGCCCTCCACCGGGTCGACCAGGGCGACCTGACCGAGGAGCAGGAGGAGCGCCTGGGGATGACGCTGATGGTGCTGCACGACCGCATGGCCGACCTGTGCTCCCGCTACGGCCTGACCATGCAGGACCTCAATCTCGACCTCGGCCCCCTGGGCCCCCTGCTGCCGCCCTCCGACTGACCCTTTACGCCCGTACGTCCGTTCGTCACGGGATGGAGCCCCGCGCGGCGGCCCTAGCCGACCTTCGGCTCCGCGTCGGTGGAGCTCCGCCTCCGGGGTCGGTGGAAGCCGTGCAGCGCGGCGGTGAACAGCGCGCCGCCGAGGAGGAAGTACAGGTCGACGGCGCGCATGGACCACATCGTGTAGGCGGACGGGTCCGGGTCTCCGTACACCTGCTCAAGCGACAGTCCGCTCAGGCCGTGCGTCAGCACACCGGTCGTGCGCAGCAGGTCGTCGATCACGCCGATCCCGCCCCGCGCGAGCAGCAGGGCCGCCGCGGTCCACGCCGCGGTGAGCAGCATCCACCGGGGCAGGAGCGAGCGTCCCGCGCCGCGGCCCAGTTCCCTGGCGACACCGGCCCCGACCAGGCACATCACCGCCACGACCAGGTAGACGAGGAATCCCCCGGAGACGCCCTGCTCCGAGACGCTACCGTCCCCCAGCCCGAAGCCGCCGCCCAGCGCCCAGTAGACATGGAAGGCGGCGAAGACCACGGCCCAGAGCGCGGCGGCCGCCGCGGCCGCCGCCGGCTCCCTCGGAGGTGTCGATGTGTCCATGACGCCAGTCTTCCGCCGGCGCTCTCGCCGCACATCGACCCGGGGCGGGAACCGCGGACCGTCGACTACCCCGTGCGGAGGAGAGGTGATCGGCCTCCCGGCTGACCGACCCTCCCGGCCGACCGACCCTCCCGGCTGACCGGCCGACGCCTCGGACGGGAGCGGGCGTTCGTCCGGCCGACGGCGTCAGGAGCCGGTGAGGATGACCAGTTGCCGGGTCGCTCGGGTCATCGCGACATAGCGGTCGACCGCTCCTTCGACGCCCGTGCCGAACGTCTCCGGGTCGATGAGGACGACCAGGTCGAACTCGAGCCCCTTCGACAGCTGCGGGGTCAGCGACCGGACGCGGGACGTCGACCGGAACGTGGGATCGCCGATGACGCAGGCGGTCCCCTCGGCGTGCGCCGCGAGCCAGGTGTCCAGGACGGAGTTCAGATCCGCGGTGGATCCGTGGACGACGGGGACGTCGCCGCGGCGGATGGAGGTCGGCACGTTGGCGTCCGGGAGCGCGGCCCGGATGACGGGCTCGGCCTCCGCCATGATTTCCTCCGGCGTCCGGTAGTTGATGCTCAGCGAGGCCAGGTTGATCCGGTCGAGCCCGATCCGCTCCAGCCGTTCCCGCCACGACTCGGTGAACCCGTGCCGGGCCTGGGCGCGGTCACCGACGATGGTGAAGCTCCGGGAGGGGCACCGCAGCAGCAGCATCTGCCACTCCGCGTCGGTCAGTTCCTGAGCCTCGTCCACGACGATGTGCGCGAACGGGCCACGGAGCAGGTCCGGGTCGGTCGGCGGCAGTTCCGCCTCGTCGACCAGGCTGACCTGGGCGTCCTGGCCGCGCAGCATCGTCACCAGGCCCTCGCCGTCGTCACCGTCGGCGCCGGAGTCGGCCGCGGCCTCGATCAGGTTGTCGACGACCTGCGTCATGCGCTCGCGCTGGGCGGCGAGGATCGCCTGGTGCCGGCGCCCGCGGCGGGCCGCCTCCGGGTCGCCGAGCCGCTGTCGTGCCGCGTCCAGGAGCGGCAGGTCGGACACCGTCCATGCCTGGGCGTCCGCGCGCTGCAGCCTCCGAACGTCCTCGCGGTCGAGCCAGGGAGCGCACAGCCGCAGGTAGGCGGGGACCGACCACAGGTCTCCGACGAGGTCGGCCGCTTCGAGCAGCGGCCACGCCCGGTTGAAGGCCGTGAGCAGCTCCCTGTTCCGCGTCAGCGATCTGCGGAGCAGATCGACCGAGACCTCGCCGTCGTCCGCCGTGGCATCGTCCTCGTGCTTGTCCACCAGGATGGTGAGCAGCTCCTCCCAGACCTGGTCGCGCGCCTCGTTGTGCGGAGTACCGGGTTCTGCCGCTGCGAACGCCGCGGCCCAGTCGTCGGCGGTCAGCCGGATGTCGGACCAGTGGGTCGTGATCGTCATCCGTTCGGTGGGCGGCTCCTCGTAGAACCTGACGGCCGTCTCGATCGCCTTCACCATGTCCGCGGACGACTTCAGCCGGGCCACCTCCGGGTCGGCCTCGATCACCGCCGTGGCTCCCTCGGGGACGAGGTCCCGCAGGGTGCAGGTCCGCACACCCTCCTCTCCGAGGCTGGGGAGGACGTCGGCGACGTAGCCCAGATAGGGCTGGTGCGGACCGACGAACAGCACGCCGCCCCGGCGGTTACCGAGACGGGGGTCGGAGTAGAGGAGGTAGGCGGAGCGGTGCAGGGCGACGACGGTCTTCCCCGTCCCCGGGCCGCCGTCGACGACGAGGGCGCCGCGGGACCCCGCGCGGATGACGGCGTCCTGGTCGGCCTGGATGGTGCCGAGCACGTCTCGCATCCGTGGCGACCGGCTGCCGCTCAGGCTGGCGATGAAGGCCGACTGGTCGTCGAGCGCGGCGTGCCCGACAAACCCGTCCGAGGTGAACACCTCGTCCCAGTAGTCGCTGATCCGGCCGCGGGCCCAGCGGTACCTGCGGCGGCTCGCCAGGCCCATCGGGTGGGCGTGGGTGGCTCCGAAGAACGGTTCAGCCGCGGGGGAGCGCCAGTCGAGCAGCAGCCGACGACCCGCGCTGTCCGTGAGGCCGAGGCGACCGACGTACAGGGGCTCGGGATCGTCCGCGCCGACCATGCGCCCGAGGCACAGATCCAGACCGAAGCGACGCAGCGTGCGCAGACGAGCGGTCAACCGGTGGATCTCCGCGTCCCGGTCCATCGCCTGCCGGCCTGTGCCGCCGGGCGCCCTGCGCGCGGCGTCGAGGCGGTCGGACAGTTCGGCGATCGACTGCTCCAGGCACTCCGCGATGGCCGCGAAGTGCCGCTCGTCGCCGGCGATCAGCGTGGGGTCGGCCTTGGGGGAGAGGCGGTCGGAAAGATCGAAAACGCTGGTGGTCAGGGAGTTCACGTCAACAGCTCCGAATCTACGGCGAATACGGCGGTCGCTTGGGAGGTTCCGGCTCAGCCGGCCATGTCGAGGAGCAGCCTCGCGGCCACCGCCGCCCCGTCGGTCCGGATCGTGCCGCCCACGGCGCGCGCTCGTGCGCCGGCCTCGGGGGCCAGGGCCGTCCCGAGGGCGGCCGACAGGGAGTCGAAGGTCGGGGTCGGACCGTCGTGCGCCGCGCCGATGCCCAGGCCGGCCACCCGGCCGGCCCAGTACGGCTGGTCCGTCGCCTGGGGCACCACCACCTGAGGCACGCCGGCCCGGGTGGCCGTGGTCGTGGTGCCCGCGCCGCCGTGGTGCACGACGGCGGCCATCCGACCGAACAGCGCCTGCTGGTTGACCTCGCCGACGACGAAGCAGTCGTCCCGGCCGTCGGTGAGGGCCAGGTCGGCCCAGCCGCGGGCCACGACCGCGCGGCGGCCCCGCGCGCGGACCGCCTCGACGGCCACCTGGGCCACGTCCGTCGACGCGTGCATGGGCATGCTGCCGAAGCCCACGTACACCGGCGGCGCGCCCGCGTCCAGGAACGCCACCAGCTCGGCCGGGAGCGGGCGTTCGTCGGGCAGGATCCACGCGCCGGTCTGGACGACGTCGAGGTCCGGCGTCCTCCGCCACGGGTCCAGGACCGGGTCCGTCGCCAGCCACGGTCGGTCGCCGATGACGTGGTCGCGGACGGAGTCCACCGGCGGCAGGCCCACCGACTCCCGGTTCGTGTTGAGCGCCTCGCCGAACAGCGCGTCGATGCTCTGGGCGTCCAGGTCCCACAGCACCCGGTTGTCGGTCACCCCCGGCGGGAACGGCCGGCCCGGATAGGCCAGCGGCGGGTGGTGCGGCGACGGCAGGGTCAGCTGCTGGAAGGTCACGGACACGGAGGGGACGCCCAGACTCTCGGCCACCGACCGCGCTCCCGCCGCGGCGGGCATCACGCCGGTCGCCACCACCACGTCGCAGCCCTCGGCCGCCGCGGTGACCGCGTCGAACTGACCGGCGATCAACTCGGCCGCGCGTCGCGGCAGGGACGACGGCGACGGCGCCGCCTTCGTCAGCGCGCGTGCCGACGGGCCGACCGCCACCAGCGGTACGCCGACACCCGCCAACCGCCGTGCGAAGTCCTCGTCCGGCGGCGCGCAGACCCGTACCTCCGCGCCGAGTTCCCGCAACCGCACCGCGAGTACGACCAGAGGTTCGACGTCCCCGCGCGACCCATACGTCGACAAGACCACACGCACTGAGCGACTCCCGATTTCCGCAGTTCCTGGCTGAGGCCGGCAATTCTGCGGGACGACGGGGGCCTTGCGGCAAGCCCCCCGTCGTGCTATACGTTTAACATGGCGAGGAGGAGTGGGTGATCCCCTCGCCTTTCGTCGTTCTCAGACCTCGTTCTCAGACCTCGTCACCCTCGTTCAGGACCCGACTGATCCGCTGGTCCGCTGTGGGGTCGACGGATCTGGGGCCCGGTCCTGTGGCCCGATCCACTAGAGCGGCTGGTACGGGGCGCGAGGCGCCGGGTGGAGCAGGTTCGCGTCCACGGAGGCGAGGTCGGGGCGGCCGCTGAGCGCCATGGCCGTCTCCAGCTCGGCGCGCAGGATCGACAGCACCTCGCGCGCCCCTTCGGCCCCCGACACGGCCAGACCCCACAGCACGGGGCGCCCCACCAGCACCGCGCGGGCCCCCAGTGCCAGGGCGACCAGCACATCCGAGCCGCGGCGGACGCCCCCGTCGACCAGGACCTCACAACGTCCCGCGACGGCGGCGACCACCTCGGGCAGCGCGTCGAGTGGGGTGACCGAGCCGTCCAGTTGGCGACCGCCGTGGTTGGACACCACGATCGCGGCGACCCCGAGCTCCGCGGCGCGCGCCGCGTCCTCGGCGGTCAGCACGCCCTTCAGAACGATCGGCAACCGGGTCAGCGAACCCAGCCAGGCCAGATCGTCCCAGGTGAGGGCGGGGTCGACGCGCTGCGCCACCCGCTCGCCCAGCTCGGCCGAAGGGCGCTCGGACGGGGCCTGGGGGAAGTTGGCCGCCACCAGACCCGGGGGCAGCGCGAAGGCGTTGCGCAGGTCCCGTACCCGGCGCCCCTGGACCGGGGCGTCCACGGTGACCACGAGCGCCCGGTACCCGGCCGCTTCGGCCCGTCTGACCAGGTCCTCGCTGGTGGCCCGGTCCCGGAAGACGTACAGCTGCAGCCACAGCGGTCCCCGCGCCACCCGGGCGATGTCCTCAAGTCGCGCGGTCGCGAAGGTACTGACTACCATCAGCGCGCCCACCTCTCCCGCGGCGCGGGCACAGGCCAGCTCCCCCTCGGCTGAGACCAGCCCCTGGAAGCCGGTCGGGGCGACGCCGACGGGCAGGGCGACCGGGGAGCCGAGCAGCGTGGTGCGCGGGTCGCAGCGGGAGACGTCGACGAGGACGCGCGGGCGGAGCCGGTAGCGACGGTACCCGGCCACGTTCTCGCGCAGGGTCGTCTCGTCGCCGCTGCCGCCGTCGACGTAGTCCCATGCCGAGGGCTCGACCAGCGGCCGCGCCGCGACGCGGTAGTCGTCCAACGTGACCAGACTCCGGCCGCGGGGGCCGGGAGACCGGTCCACGCTCCCGGCACCGGGGGCGGGAGACTCGTCCTCGTCCACAGACACGGCGCTCAGCCCACCAGCCCCAACGCCTGAAGGACAAGCCGGGTTTCGGACAGCCACGGCTCGGGCGGCGAGCGGGCCGGCGGAACGCCGAGAGTCGCCCGTCCGGCGCCAGGGCCGCCTTCAGCCCGTGGAGCCGCCCACACGCCCGTGGTGACCCCTGCCGTCGATCACTAGCATCCCGGCCATGGCGATGTTCGTGCACATGACGTCGGCGGCGAACGCGCCGCGCGTCCGGCGGTCCGGGATCCGCGCGGCCGGCAGCGGACAGGGCGGCGCGCGCGGCGTGTACTGCTTCCCGGTGCTGCCGTCGTACACCCTCACCCACCAATGGGTGCGTGAGCTGGCCCGGTTCGGCAGCCGGGGCGGGCTCGTGGCCGTCCACGTACGACTGGACGACGCCCAGCCCGTGCTGGTGGGGCACTACAGGGACCGAGCGCGGGGCACCCAGGCCGCGGTTTCGGCGGCGGAGGCGGTACGACGGGTCGCGGCGCTGGAGGACCCGCGCGGGTGGGAGGTGTTCGTGCCTCGGGCGATCCGGCACCGTGAGGTGCACCGGGTCCGCGCCGTGTCGCAGGTCGCGGGCTGGCGTTATCTGCCGGACGCGCACGGTACGCGCCCCTGCACCTGCTTCGGGTGCCGGGTGCGCGGCGGCTACGGGGCGCGGCGCCTGCGCGAGCGGTTGCCGCATCCGCTGGACGGTCCGCCGCCACCCGCCAGGGAGCTGCTCGCCAGGGTCGCGGCGGCCGGTGACCCCGGAGACGCCGCCGTGCTGCGGGAGGCTCTGCACTGGTTCGGAACGCGTCGACGGGGCCCGCTCGCCGCGTTGCGTCGGCTCGCCGCCCACCCGGACCCGACGGTGCGCGAGCAACTGGTCTGGGCGGTCGTCGGCTGGTCCACTCCCGGGGTCGGCGAGCTGCTGGACGATCTCGCCGAGGACCCGCACCCGGCCGTCCGGGAGGCGGCGGGGGACGCCCGGGAATCGCGGTGACCCCTGCCCGTCGCTCCTCCTCGTCGGCCGGCCGGGCACCGCGCTCAGCGCCGTCCCGGTCCGGCTCGCCACGGTGGTCGGCGGACTGCGGGGTGCCGGACTCCGGGGTGCCGGACGCCGCGCCGGTGGTGGCCGTCGGCGGCGGTCCGGACCATGGTGGTGTGGACGAGAATCCGGTTTTCGACGAGGCCGAGCCGACGGACGCGCTCGAGGTGGCGCCGACGGCCCGCACGGCGGTCGCGTGGCTGCCGCCACGGGAGCTCTGGCCGGCGATCCAGGACATCCGGTGGGAGCACGATCCGCAGGTACGGCGGTGGCCCCCGCATGTGAACCTGCTGTTCGGCTTCGTGCCGGAGGAGGAGTTCGCACGCGCGGTGCCCCTGCTCGCCGCCGGGGCGGCGGAGAGCGCGGCGTTCACCGTGCGCCTGTCCGGCGTGCGGTACTTCCGGCACCGGCATGACGCGACGGTGTGGCTCGATCCGGCCGCGGCGGGCCTGGCCCCGTGGACCCGTCTGCACCAGGCCCTGGGACTGCGGTTCCCGCTCTGCCACGGGCGCGGCGGCCGCTTCACCCCGCATCTGTCCCTTGGGCGCACCCGGGACCCGCGGCGTCTGGCCGCGGAGTGCGCCGCCCGGCTCGGCGCGCTGTCGGCCGTGGTCCAGGACGTGGTCCTCCTCTCCCGGCGCGGCGAGGGGCCCATGCGAGCCCGGGAAGTGATCACACTGGGCACGGGCGAGGTCCGCCGACCGCTGGATCACTAGTGGTCGAGCCCCGGGTTCCGGCCGTCGCACCGCGGGTAGGCGCGCCGTCGAAAGTGGGGCGTCACCGGTCCGGCCGGGGGAGGAGGCCGATCGGCCGGGAGAGGGCCGATCGGCCTCTGGGGCCGTGGCGCCGCACGCGGGAACCTGAAGTGGTGCGGCAACGGCGGCGGTCGTGGCCGTCACCCCGGAGTGGTAGGGATCTGAAGGAGGAGACATCCCATGACACGTCCCATCATCGTGGGTCTGGACGGATCGCCCGAGAGCCGGGCGGCCGCCGACTGGGCGGCCCGGGAGGCGCGGCGGCGCGAGGTGCCGGTGCGCCTGGTGTACGCGTGGACGGTGCCGCCCCAGCCGACCAGCGGGCCCCGGGCGGACGGCGCGGACGAGGCGGGCGACGAGCCGGCGCGCGGTCTCCTGGAGGAGACGCGGGTGGACCTGACGAGCCATCACCCCGGGGTGACGGTCTCCACCGAACGGGCCTCGCAGGAGCCGGTGCCCGCCCTCGTGGCACGGAGTGAGGGCGCGGAGATGGTGGTGCTCGGCTCCCGGGGACACGGCGCCGCGCTCGGATTCCTGCTCGGCTCCGTCGGCCTGCGGGTGCTCGCACAGGCCAAGGCGCCGGTCGTCCTGGTGCGCCGCCCGAGCGACGACGCCACGGGCGCGCCGGACCCGGAGGAGGTGGTGGTCGGCGTCCAGGACACGGCGGAGTCGGCTGGGCCGGTGCTGGAGTTCGCCTTCGCCACGGCGGCGGCGCGGCGGGCGCCGCTGCGCGCGGTGCGGGCCTGGAGCCTGCCGCCGGTATTCGCCTACAGCCCGCAGTCCCTGCGGCTCCTCGACGAGGCCGGCGGCCTCGAACCGTATGAGCGCGGCGCACTCGCGGAAGCGGTCCGGCCGTGGCGGGAGAAGTTCCCCGACGTCGCCGTCACCGAGCATGTGGAGATCGGCAGCGCGGCGGAGGTCCTGCTGGGCTCGGCCGCCCGCGCCGGGCTGCTGGTGGTCGGCCGGGGCACGCATCGACCCCCGCTCGTTCCGTATGTCGGTCATGTCGCCCACGCCGCCCTCCATCACGCGCGCTGCCCCGTCGCCGTCGTTCCGCACGGCTGACGCGCCGGGGCCGCCCGCCGTGTCACCGGGGCGGCCCGACGTCGCGGAAGGCCCGGCTCGTCGACGGCCCTCGCGGTTCGGCCGTCCTGATGTCGGCCGTCCCGGTGTCGGCCGTCCCGGTGTCGGCCGTCCCGACACACGCCGGGAGGGCGGACACCGGGTTTCCGTGACCCGGGTCCGCCGCCCGTGGCGGTCGGTGCGCCGACCTCAGCCCCTGGCCGCTCCCGGTGCCGGCTCGGGGACGGGAGCCGGCAGTTCACGCAGCCGGCTCACCGGAGACAGCACGATGACGATCACCACCGCGGCGGATCCCCACGCCGCCACCGTGAGCGCGCCCTCGGCTCCGATCCGTCCGGACAGCAGGCCGGCGAAGAGTCCGCCGAGTGCGCTGCCGCCGAAGAGCAGGGTGCGGAAGACGGCGGTCATCCGGCCCATCATCGACTGCGGGGTGCTGGTCTGGCGCAGGCTGACGATGATGACGCCCGCGACGCCGAGCCCCAGGTAGGTGACGAAGAAGGACAGCACGCACATCCCCACCATCACCGGCCGGGGGCCCGCGGCCGCCACGATCAGCAGCGGGCCGAGCAGAAGCGCCGACTGGGCCACGAGATAGACCCGGCCGAGCCGGAAGCGTCGGATGATCCGCCGGGAGAGCACCGCGCCGATCAGGCCGCCCACGGAGGCGATCGCGAAGATCGTGCCGAGGGTGGTGGAGGCGAAGTGCAGATCGCGGGTGCCGTACAGCAGGAACATGGTCCACACGGTGATCATGGAGAAGTTGCAGCAGAACCCGATCAGCGCGAGTGAGCGCAGCACGGGGTTCTTCAGCACCCAGCGCAGACCCTCGCGAAGCTCGACCGACAGCCTCCGGCGCTCGGCCGGTGGCTCCGGCCGGGGTTCGGGGGTGCGGATGAGCAGCAGCGAGACGACCGACACCAGGTAGGAGAAGGCGTCCACGATCAGCGCCACGGGCGCGGTGACCGCGCTGACCAGGGCGCCGGCCAGTCCGGGTCCGGCCACGTCGGCGGCCGAGGAGCTGACGCTCATCTTGGCGCTGGCCTCCACATAGTGCTTCGGCTCGCGTACCAGGGTGGGTACGTAGGACATCCAGCTGACGTCGAACAGCACCGTGGCCACCCCGATGGCACAGGCGATGACCAGCAGCGACCCCATGCTGAGGGCGTCCAGCCAGTACAGCACCGGCACGAGGGTGAGCAGCGCCAGGCGGGCGAGGTTGGCGCCGAGCATCACCCGTCGCCTGCGGGCCCGGTCGACCCACACCCCGAACACCAGGGCCAGTCCGAGGAACGGCACCAGTTGCAGGAAGCGCAGGACGCCGACCTGCTCGTCGGTGGCGTCGAAGGCGCTGATCGCGGTCAGCGGCAGCGCCAGGTTCGTCACCTGCGAGCCCAGCAGGGACAGGGTCTCGCCGAGCCAGAACCGGCGGAAGTCGCGGTTACGCCACAGGCTGTCCCCCTTGGCGTCGTGCGGTTCGACGACCGGGGTCGTCGTGGGGTCCGCGGTGGGCGGTCCGGCCACCGCGGACGCGCCGGGGCCCGGTTCCCCGGCGCGGCCTCGCGTGGTCGTCATCGCACCGCCTGTCGGGTGCCCGGCGAGCGCCGCACCAGCTCCGCGACGGCGTCGGCGACCCGGTCCACCTCGTCCTCGGTGTTGTAGTAGTGCGGCGACAGCCGCAGGCACCAGTCCACGTCCTTGTCACCGAAGTCGTACTGGGCGAACTCCCGGAAGCTCAGGGCCGAGTTGATGCCGAAGGCGTCCACGGCCGCCTTGAACTCCTGGGGCCGCCAGCCCTCGACTCCGAAGGTGACCAGCGCCGCGAGGCGGGGGCCCCGGTCGAGGAGCCGCACGCCGGGCACGGTCTGGAGCCGGTCGCGGAGTCGCCGCGCGAGCGCCGGGGTGCGCTGCGCGATGGCGTCGATGCCCACCCTCCGGGCGTAGCGGACCGCCGCCGCGCAGCCGAGCACGGTGGCGTACGGGAACTCCCACTCCTCGAAACGGGCCGCGGAGGCGACGGGTTGGTACTGGTCGGGTGCCGTCCACCGCGCGCCGTGCATGTCGATGAACAGCGGTTCGTAGCCGGCCCGCAGCACCCGGTCGGAGACATAGAGGAAGCCCGAGGCGCGGGGGCCGCGGAGGAACTTCCGGCAGGTCGCGGTGAGCATGTCGCAGCCGATCTCCTCGACGTCGAGGGGGAGTTGGCCCACCGACTGACAGGCGTCGACGAGGTAGAGCAGACCCAGCTCGCGGCAGTGCCGGCCGATCTCGGAGATCGGCTGGATGAGGCCGGAGTTGGTGGGCACATGGGTCGCGGTCACCAGGCGCGGCCGGTGTGACCGCATGAGGGCGGCCATCGCGGCCACGTCCACCCCGCCCTCCGGAGCGTCCGGCGCGTGCACGATGCGCACCCCGAACCGCTTGCGCAGGGACAGGAAGGCGATCTGGTTGGAGATGAAGTCGTCGCGGGTGGTGAGGATGGTGTCGCCGGCCTCGAAGGGAATCGCGGACAGGGCGTTGGCATAGGCGTGGGTGGCGCTGCCGGCGAAGGCGATGTTGTCCGGCGTGGTGTTGATCAGCGCGGCGATCTCCGTGTAGAACCCGCGCACCTGCTCGGCCTGGGCGGCCGCGGCCTCGTAACCGCCGATCCGGGCCTCCAGCTTCAGATGGTCCAGCACGGTGTCGAGGACGGGACGGGCCATCAGCCCGCAGCCGGCGTTGTTGAAGTGCACGACGTGCTCACACCCGGGTGTGTCGGCGCGCAGGTCGGCGAGGTTCCGGTGAAGTGCTTCCCCGATGAACTCAGTAGCGCTATTCTCATTCTTCATGTCTGACAGTAGCACTTCTGTGGAACTGACGAACAGTCTGCGCGCGCTCCTCGATCGGCTCTCGCCCGGTGACCGGCTGCCGAGCAGCCGGGAGTTGGTCCAGCAGTACCGGGTCAGCCCGGTGACCGTGGCGCGCGCGATCGCCGTGCTGGCCGCGGAGGGAGCCGTGGTGACCCGTCCGGGCAGCGGCACCTACGTGGCGCCGCGCGCCCGGCCGGAGAACGATGTCGTCGACACCGCCTGGCAGACCGTCGCGCTCACCGACCGCGCGGTCGACACCCAGCCGATCGCGGAGACTCCCAGCCCCCTGCCCGAGGGGGCTATCCGACTGGACGGCGGCTATGTGCACGCGTCGCTGCAGCCGACCCGCGCCCTGAGCGCCGCGCTCGCGCGGGCGGCACGGCGCCCGGACGCCTGGGACCGCGCCCCGGCCGGCGGCCTGCCGGCGCTGCGGGCGGTGTTCGCCGGAATCGCCGGCGGCGGCGCGACACCGGACGACGTGCTCATCACGGCGGGCGGACAGAGCGCCCTGTCGATCGCGTTCCGGGCCATCGCCGCGCCGGGTAGCCCGGTCCTGGTGGAGTCACCCGGCTACCCGGGCGCCCTCGCCGCCGCACGGGCCGCGGGACTGCGCCCGGTGCCGGTGCCGCTCGACGCCGACGGGCTGCGTCCGGACCTGCTGGCCGACGCGTTCGCGATGACCGGCGCCCGGCTGCTGTACTGCCAGCCCACCTTCCACAACCCGACCGGCACCGTGCTGGCCCCCGAACGCCGCCGTCAGGTGCTGGACGTGGCCCGGGCCTCGGGCGCCTTCGTGATCGAGGACGACTTCGCCCGGCACCTGGGACACGGCGGCCCCGTGCCGCGCCCGCTGATGGCCGACGACCGCGACGGCGCGGTGGTCTACCTGACCTCGCTCACCAAGCCCGCGGCCCCCAGCCTGCGGATCGGGGCGCTGGTGGCCCGCGGCCCGGTGATGGAACGGATGCGTGCGATCCGGCTGGTCGACGACTTCTTCGTCTCGCGGCCACTCCAGGAAGCGGCGTTGGAGATGCTCAGCTCCCCCTCGTGGGAGCGGCATGTGCGCACCCTCGGCACGGCGCTGCGGGAGCGGTGCGGCCGACTGGCCGCCGCGCTGAACCGCGAGATCCCCGGTGCCTCCGTCACCCCGCCCGCGGGCGGGCTGCACCTGTGGCTCCGGCTCCCGGCCGGCTGGGACGACTCGGCACTCGTCGACGCCGCCCGGAACCACGGCGTCGCCGTCAGCGCCGGTCTCCGCTACCACGCCACCGAACCCCCCGCGGCACACCTGCGGCTCTCCTTCGCGGCCACCCCCGACCACGCCGAACTGACCGAGGGCGCGCGCCGCCTGGGGGAGGTACTCCGCGGGCGGTAGGCGCGCGGCCCCGGGAGCGCGGCCTGTGACGACCCGTCAACCGACGGCCGGGGCAGGCCGCTCAGGGGGAGTGTCTCAGGCGCGTCGCGCGCCGGTGCGGCGGTTGGCGACGAGGCTGAGTATCCGATGGCGAGGAGCGGCCAACCGCCGGTGACCGGGAAGGAGACGACGCACAGCGGGATGCCGAGGGCCACCAGATACCAACCGAGCTGTGCGGGCAGCCGACCGGTGACACGGGCGACACCAGCGTGCGCCGACGGCCACAAGACCGAGGGGCGCGACGGTGCCTGCTGTCACCGCGGGCACCGTCGCGGTAGGGGCCCGCCTTAACCCGCGGGCGCCTGGAAGCGGTCCGTGTGGGCGGCCACCCACTGTGCGAACGTGCGCGCCGGGTGGCCGGTCACCCGCTCGACGGTGTCGACGACGGTCGTGGCGTCCTCGGTGGGCGTGGCGTACCAGCCGACGACATAGTCGGCGTCCGCCCGGGACACGCCGGTCGCCATCAGCCTGTCCACGGCCTGTTCGTGGGTGATCGGGACGAGGGTGACATCGCGGCCGATCGCCTGAGACAGGATGGCGATCCGCTCACTCGGGGTCAGCGACTCGGGCCCGGTGAGGTTGTAGGCACGCCCCGCATGGCCGTCGTCGAGCAGCGCGACCGCCGCCACCTCGCCTATGTCGGCCTCGTGCACGAGGGCGCTGGGAAAGTCGTACGGCTCGCGCACGACCCCCTCCGTGCGCACCGATTCGGTCCAGGTCAGGGTGTTGGACATGAACTCCTGCGGTTCCAGGCGGGTCCACTCCACGCCCGACTCCGCCACGGCCTGCTCGACCGGTCCCACCCAGCCACCCCACACCACGGCGATGCGCCGCACCCCCGCGTCGACCGCCCGCCGCACCAGTTCGGGCCCCACCTCGGCGAGCCCCGCCGTCACCGTGATGTGCAACCGGCCGACGCCCTTGAGGGCGGCGTCCAACTCCTCCGGCGCGGTGTGTGTGCCGGCCACCAGCTCCACCTCGGCGGGAAGCCTTCCCGCGGCCGCGGCCGGATTCCGCGTCAGCGCCCGAACGTGCTCTCCTCGGCGAAGCAGCTCCGCCACAACATGCCGGCCGGTGTTCCCGGTGGCGCCCGTAACCAGTGTCGTCACAGTCGAGTTCCTTTCGTCGCCGACGACGCTAAAAGTTGAACCGCACTTGAAGTCAAACCGTGGGTCGGGGCTCGGGAAGCGGGCCGCGCAAGGGGCGGCCGTCGACCCATAGGGTGGTCCGCCTGACCATGTTTCGAAGGTGTACGACAGAGGGGTGGCGCGGGTGGACCTTCCGCGCATCGAGTTCAAGGTGCTGGGCCCTGTCGAGGCGGTCGCGGACGGCCGTGTGCTACCGCTCGGTGGGCCCAAGCAGCGGACCCTGCTCGCCACGCTGATCCTCAACGCCAACGCCGCCGTGTCCGGGGAGCGCCTCTGCGACGCCATCTGGGGAGAGACCCCGCCCGCATCCGCCCAGGCCAACCTCCGCAGCTACGTCGCCGGCCTCCGCCGGGCGCTCAACACGGTCGCAGACGAGGGCCGCTTGAGCCTCGGCCACGGCGGCTACCGGCTGCTCGTGCGGCAGGGCGAACTGGACGCCCACCGCTTCGAGGAACTCGTCGCCCAGGGCCGCGCCGCGCTGACCGAGGGCGAGCACCGCACCTCCGCCGCCCGACTGCGCGAGGCGCTGGAGCTGTGGCGCGGCGGCGCCTTCGACCGGGTGACGCACCACGACGCCCTGCGCATCGAGGCCGCCCGCCTGGAGGAGGCGCGGATGGTCGCGTTCGAGGAGTACGCCGAGGCGCGCCTCGCGCTCGGGGAGCACCGGGAGGCGACAGGGCTGTTGCGCGAGCAGACCGCCCGGCATCCGTTGCGCGAGTCCCTGTGGGCCAAGCTGATGCTCGCTCAGTACCGCTGTCGTCGTCCCGGCGACGCGCTCAAGTCGTACGCCCTCGCCCGCGCCGCCCTGCGCGACGAGCTGGGACTCGAACCAGGGGAGGAGCTCCGCCGACTGCACCGCGCGGTCCTCACCCGCGACCCCGCCCTCGGCGGTCCGCCCGAGCCCGTACACCCCGCGAGACCCGCCGCCGTCTGGCGGACCGTCGACCAACTCCCTCCCGACATCGCCGACTTCGTCGGCCGTGACCTGCTGACCTCCCGGGCCGCCGCCCTGCTGGAGCCCGCTGCCGACTCCCCGTCCCCGACAGCTGCCGCCGAACCGCCGCCCCCGGCCGGCCCCGTCGTGGTTCTCACCGGACCGCCCGGCGTCGGCAAGACCACCCTGGCCACCCGCGTCGCCCATCTGCTGCGGCACACCTTCCCCGACGGCCGGCTGTTCCTCCGCCTGGACGGCGCGCGCGGCCCCCGGCGTACCCCCGGCGAGGTGCTCGCCGACCTGCTGACCAGCCTGGGCGTCGCCGGGTCGTCCATACCGGAGGCGACGGTGGACCGGGCCGGGATGTTCCGTTCCCTGCTGGGCGACCGCAAGGTGCTGGTGCTGCTCGACGACGCGGCGGACGAGGAACAGGTCCGCCCGCTGCTGCCGGGCATCCCCGGCTGCGCGGTCCTGATCACCAGCCGAGCCCGCCCGGACCGGTTCCACGGCGCGCGGGTCGTCGCCGTCGGACCGCTCGGCGAGGAGGAGGCCCGCACGCTGCTGCGCCGGATCGTGGACGACTGCCCGCGACTCGACGCGGAACCGGAAGCCGCCGCACGAGTCCTGGCCGCCTGCGCCGGGCTCCCCCTGGCTCTGCGGGTCGCCGCGGCCCGGCTCGCCGGCAGCCCGGACCTGACCCTCGAACGGCTCGCGGACCGACTCGACGGACCGCGCGACGGGGAGAACGCCGTCGCGGCCTGCCTCGCCGCCGGCTACCGCGGCCTGGCGCCCGCCGCCGCCCGCGCCTTCCGCGCTCTCGGGATGCTCCCGTCACCGGAGTTCCCGGGCTGGGTACTGTCCGCGCTGCTGGACGCCCCCGAGGCCGACCGCTCGATCGACGCGCTGCTCGACGCCCACCTCGTGCAGATCGTCGGCACCGACGTGCAGGGCCGGCCCCGCTACCGCCTGCACGACCTGCTGCACGCCCACGCGGGGCGGCGCGCCGCGGCAGAGGAGCCCGCGCCCTGGCGGCGCGCGGCGGTCGCCCGCGTCCTCGACGGCTGGCTCTCCCGCATCCGGGCCGCCGCCGACCAGCTCATCCGTGGGGTCCCGGTCGACGTCGTACGCGGCGGAACGACCGACCCCGTCGGCTGGCTGGAGGGCGAGCGCGCCGGCCTCGTCACGGCGGCCGAGTGGGCGGCGGACGCCGGGTACGGGCCGGAGTCGTTCGCCCTGGCCCTCGCCCTGGAGGAGGTCTGCCACCTGCGAAACTGGTGGGACGAGTGGGAGCGCGTGGTCCGGGCCGAGCACGAGCGGGCCGCGACCGCCGGTGACGCCGTCGCCGTCGCCGTCGCGCAGGGCTCCCTGGCCCGGGCGTCCGCCGTCCGCGGACGGGTGCACGAGGCCGCGAACCAGTGGGCGTTCGCCATCGAGCAGCTGGACGAGCTGGGTGAGGCGCACCACGCGGCCCGGCTGCGCACCCACCGCGCCTTCGCCATCAGCGACCGGGGCATGGCCGAACTCGCCCACGCGGACGCCGCGTCGGCCGCCGCCGCGCTCGACGCCCTCGGCGACCGGCACGGGTGGGTGCTCGCGATGCGCAGCCTCGGGTACGCGCTCGTCTGCCAGGACCGGCAGGCCGAGGCGATCGAGGCACTGGGGCCGGTCCTGGAGACGGTCGAGCGGCTCGCCCATCCGCTCGCCCTCGCGGACGTGCTGCAACTGCTGGCCGTCGCGGAGCTCGGACACGGCCGGTTCGGCCGGGCGGCGCGCCATCTGCACCGGGCGCTGGCCGAGTACCGGATGGTGCGGCACCGGCCCGGCGAGGCCTATGCGCTGCTGACGCTGGGCCGCATGCACGTGGACCTGGGGCCGGACCAGGCGCCCCGCGCGCTGGCGTCGCTCGGAGAGGCGGCGACGATCTTCGCGGAGCTGGGGGAGAGGCGAGGCGAGACGCTCGCGGCCTACTGGCTCGGCAGGGCGTACAGGGCGATGGGCGATGAGGGGAGGGGCGCCGGACATGTGCGGGAGGCGTTGGCCGGGTTCCGGGCCCTGGGCATGCCCTTCTGGGCGGAACGCGCGGAGGTGGAACTGAGCGCGGTGGGGGTGCCGGCCCCCAGGACGGCCGAGGGGGCTCCCGCGGCAAGGTGCTGACCCGGGCTGTCGCCCTCGCGCACAGCCTCCGCCGGAAGCCGATTGTGCGTTTCGTATGCGCGCGCCGACGACCGTGGATCCCAGTCCACGAGGGGAGGCGCGGTGTCCGATCTGACCGCACCCGATATCGAACTGGCCGCCGTCGAGGTGATCCGGGAGGTCCTGACCCACCAGCGCAGGCTGCGGGACGGCGGCTGCACGGGCAGGGTGTGCCTGCGCTGCGTCAGGTACCACCTGGACGCGGTGCGCGGCACCATGGAGAGCGGCCGACGCGTCGAGTTCGTCCTGCCGGCCTTTCCGACCAAGTCCCCGAACCCGGCCAAGGTCCTCGGCACCCTGCCCGACCTGGCCGAGGAACTCGCGCTGCGGTTCCTCAACACGCTCTGCGAGCGCATCGCCGAGATCTACCCGCCCGGCGCGGTCATCAGGATCTGCTCCGACGGGCGGGTCTTCAACGACCTGCTCGGCGTCCGCGACGAGGACGTCTCCGGGTACGCCGAGGGCATCAACGCCCTCATCGGGCGGATCGGCGCGACCCACCTCGAGCAGTTCACCCTCGACGACGTCTACCGGGGCGCCGGGCACCAGGACATGCGGGCCATGCTGTCCGCCGGCCACGCCCCGAGCATCGAGGAGCTGCGCGAGGAGGTACGGGCCGGGGGCGCGCCCCTCAGCATGTACCGGGGTATCACCCGGTTCATGGTGGAGGACCTCTCCGGGCCGTCCTGGACCGGCACCCGGTCCGCCCTCCAACGCAGGTGCCGGGACCTCGCCTACCAGGTCATCCAGCGCAGCCGCGCCTGGGGCCGGCTGCTCGACGAGCTCTTCCCCACCGCCGTCCGGCTGTCGATCCACCCCCAGCCGTGCGCCACGGACAAGATAGGCGTCCTCCTCGCCGACACCCCCGACGCCTGGCTGACGCCCTGGCACGGCGTCGCGGTGCAGACCCCCGGCGGCTACACCCTGATGAAGCGCGCCGAGGCCGAGGAGGCGGGCGCCCAGCCGGTGTACACGGCGGGCCGGGCCACCCACTACGTCCTGGAGCGGGCCGACGACGCCCCGGCGCGGAGCGAGGCGGGGAACAGGTCCCGCCCATAGGAGCCCGACGGGTCGGGCCGGTCCACCCACCCCACCCTCGCCCCACCTCTCACCACCTCCCCACGACAGGAAGCACCATGACCGACACCCCCCACGACATCGAGATCACCCCCATCGAGCCCTTCGGCGTGGCCGTCCACGCCCCGCGCCCCGGCGCGCGGGTGGGCGAACTCCCCGTCGCCACCCTGCGCGACCTCGTCCGCGAGCACCACATCCTGCTGCTCCGCGGCTTCGACGGCTTCGACACCCCGCAGGAGCTCGCCGCGTACAGCGAGCAGTGGGGCGAGCTCAGCGTCTGGCCCTTCGGCACCGTCCTCGACCTGATCGAGAAGGAACGACCGGAGGACCACATCTTCGACTCCAGCTATATGCCGATGCACTGGGACGGCATGTACCGCGAGCAGATACCCGAGTTCCAGGTCTTCCAGTGTGTGCGGGCGCCCGGCGTCGACAACGGTGGCGAGACGACGTTCTCGAACACGCCCGCCGTACTCCGCGACACCGACCCGGAGACCGTCGCCAAGTGGTCCGCGGTGACCGGAACGTACCACCGCGAGACAGACTTCTACGACAGCGTCACCACCTCCCCCCTCGTCACCACCCACCCCGTCACCGGCACCCCCGTGATCCGCTACAACGAGCCCACGGCCGCCGACGACGCCGACTTCGTCAACCACCCGGACCTGCGGTTCACCGGCCTGCCCGACGACGAGATGGCGGAGGCGCACCGGACGCTGCGCGCCGCGCTGTACGACCCCGCCCACCTCTACGCGCACAGCTGGCGCACCGGCGATCTGGTCGTCACCGACAACTACACGCTGCTGCACGGCCGCAACGCCTTCACCAGCGGCGCCCCCCGGCATCTGCGCCGCGTGCAGGTGCTCGGCACCCCGGCGCTGGACAACCCGGGGCTGGTCCGATGACCGACACCCCCACCGGTCGGCTGATGACGGGCGACGACTATCTGGAGAGCCTCCGCGACGGCCGTCAGGTCTATCTGGGCGGCGAGCGGATCAAGGACGTCACCCGTCACCCCGCCTTCCGGAACTCCGCCCTGTCCGTGGCCCGCCTCTACGACGCGCTGCACGACCCCGCCACCGCCGACGTCCTCACCGGCACCGACGAGGCGACCGGCATCCGTACCCACCGGTTCTTCAAGCCGAGCCGGTCCGCCGCCGAACTGGTCGAGGCCCGGGAGGCCATCGCCACCTGGGCGCGGATGAGCTATGGATTCCTCGGCCGTACGCCCGAGTACAAGGCGTCCTTCATGGCCGGCCTCGGCGTCAACGCCGACTACTACGGGCCGTACGCGGACAACGCCACCGCCTGGTACCGGGAGTTCGCGAGCAGGGCGCTCTACCTCAACCACGTCATCATCAACCCGCCCGTCGACCGCAAGCGGGCCATCCACGACATGGAGGACGTCTTCGTGCACGCGGTGCGCGAGACGGACGCCGGCGTGGTGGTCAGCGGCGCGAAGATGCTCGCGACGGGCTCCGCCCTCACCAACGCCGGATTCGTCGCACCCGTCGGCTCCGCCGCCCTCGCCCCCGGCAAGGCCGAGGCGTTCGCCCTGGTCTTCTTCGTCCGCATGGACAACCCGGGCGTCAAGCTGATCTGCCGCACCCCCTACGGGAGCCATGCCACCACCCCGTTCGACGCGCCGCTCAGCAGTCGCTTCGACGAGAACGACAGTGTGCTGCTGCTCGACGAGGCGCTGATCCCCTGGGAGGACGTCCTCGTCTACCGCGACATCGAGCGGGCCACCGGCTTCTACGCCACCTCCGGCTTCCCGAACCTCTACAACTTCCAGTCCGGGACCCGGCTGAGCGTGAAGCTGGAGCTCATGGCCGGGCTGCTGTCCCGAGGCACCCGGGCGAACGGCACCGACGAGTTCCGCGGGGTGCAGGCCGCCGTCGGCGAGATCATCACCATGCGCGACATGGTGTGGGCGCTCACCTCGGCCATGGCGTACGACCCGGAACCGGGCAGCGGCGGCACGGTCGTCCCCCGGCTGGAACACGCCTCCGCGATGCGCATGTACAACGCGCAGATCTGGGACCGTGTCCACGAGCTCTTCGAGACGACCCTCGGCGGGGCGCCCCTCGCGGTGCCGTCCAGCGGCCGCGACCTGGCCAACCCCGAACTCCGGCCGCTCATCGACCGCTTCTACCGGGGCGCCGACACCAGCGCCCACGACCGGATCAAGCTGCTCAAGCTGGTGTGGGACGCCATCGGCACCGAGTTCGGCGGCCGCCACGAGCTGTACGAGCGCAACTACTCGGGCAACGGCGAGCAGGTCCGACTCGACGCGCTCCGCTGGGCGACCAGGCGCGGCAGCCTCGCCCGCTACGAGTCGCTGGTCCAGGACTGCCTCGACGACTACGACATCGACGGCTGGCGCCGCGGCCCCTGGCAGGACCTCGACCGCGCCGACTGAGCGCCCGCGACTCGACCGCACCTTCCGAGAACGGAGCACACACCATGTGCGGCATCACCGGATGGGTCGCCTTCACCCGCGACCTCACCGACGAACACCAGACCGTCGCGGCCATGGCCGACACCCTGGCCGCCCGCGGACCGGACGCGGCCGGCGTCTGGCTGGACGACCACGCGGCCCTGGGCCACCGTCGGCTGTCCATCATCGACCTGGAGCACGGCACGCAGCCGATGCGCACCCCGGAGCGCGGCCCCGGGGACCGGCCGCGCGCCGTCGTCTCGTACGGCGGCGAGATCTACAACTGCCGCGAGCTGCGCGAGGAACTCGCCCTCCTGGGGCACCGGTTCGCCACCCGCAGCGACACGGAGGTGGCCCTGCGCGCCTACCTGGAGTGGGGCGCGGACTTCGTCCACCGCCTCAACGGCATGTACTCCCTCGCCATCTGGGACACCGCCCGCGAGGAACTGCTGCTCGTCCGGGACCGGCTGGGCGTCAAGCCGCTCTTCTACCAGCCCACCCCCGACGGAGTCCTCTTCGGCTCCGAACCCAAGGCGATCCTCGCCAACCCGCTGGCCGAGGCCGCCGCCGGCCCCGAGGAGCTGTGCGACGCGCTGCTCTTCCTGCGCACCCCCGGCCGGGTGCCGTTCCGCGGCATGCGCGAGGTCAAGCCCGGCCACCTGGTGCGGGTCGGCCGCGACGGGATCGTCGAGCGGCGCTACTGGGCGCTGGAGTCCCGCCCGCACACCGACGACCTGAAGACGACCGTCGCCACCGTCCGCGCACTGCTCGACGACATCGTCCCCCGGCAGATGATCGCGGACGTGCCGCTGGTCTCGCTGCTCTCCGGCGGCCTCGACTCCAGCACCGTCACCGCCCTCGCCGCCCGTGCCCGCGCCGCCGACGGCGGCCGGCTCGCCACCTTCTCCGTGGACTTCACCGGCCACACCGAGAACTTCAAGGCCGACGCCATCCGGCCCACCCCGGACGGTCCGTACGCCCGAGAGGTCGCCCGACACGTCGGCAGCGACCACCACATGATCACCCTGGACCGGGCCCGGCTCCTCGACCCGGCCGTGCGCAAGTCCGTCCTCGGCGCCTGGGACCTGCCGTTCAACTTCGCCGACCTGGACGTGTCGCTGTACCTGCTGTTCGCCGCGGTGCGGGAACACGCGACGGTGGCGCTGTCCGGCGAGGGCGCCGACGAGGTCTTCGGCGGCTACCTGTGGTTCTCCGACCCGGAGGCGCGCAAGGCCGAGACCTTCCCCTGGCTCAAACTGGGCGCCCACCGCGGCCTGGACCCGCGGTCCCTGTTCCACCCGTGGTTCGTGGACGGGATCGACCTCGCGGAGTACGAGGCCGACCTCTACCGCACCGCGCTCGCCGAAGTCCCCCACCTGGACGGCGCGGACACCGAGAACGCCGCGGACCGTCGCACCCGCGAGCTCGGCTACCTCACCCTCACCCGCTGGCTGCCCATCCTCCTCGACAAGAAGGACCGCATGGGCATGGCCAGCGGACTGGAGGGCCGGGTGCCGTTCTGCGACCACCGCCTGGTCGAGTACGTCTTCAACATCCCCTGGGAGATGAAGACCTACAGCGGCGAGGAGAAGGCCCTGCTCCGCGCGGCCGCCGCCGACCTGCTGCCGGAGTCGGTCCTGCGCCGAAAGAAGGCCGCCTACCCGTCGATCCAGGACTCCGCCTACGACCGCGCCCTCATCACCGGCCTCACCGCCGCGGCGGGCGACGACGCGGCACCCCTGAGCGCGTACCTCGACGCGGCCGCGGTGCGCCGGCTCGCCGACAAGACCACCACCGGCAGCCTGTCCGAATTCGAGCGGATCCTCGTCGAGTCCACCGTCCGGCTCGACGACTGGACGCGCGCCTACGACGTCGACCTCACCCCCCTGAACGGAGCCCACTGATGCACGCCATCGAGATCCGGGAGACCGGCGGACCCGAGGTCCAGATCCACGTCGAGAAGCCCGACCCCGGGCAGCCCGGCGAAGGTCGGATCCTCGTCGCGCTCGCCGCCGCCGGCGTCAACTTCATCGACCTCTACCGCCGCGAGGGCCGCTATCCGCTGCCCCTCCCGTCGATCCCCGGGGAGGAGGGCTCCGGCACCGTCCTGGCCGTCGGCCCCGGCGTCACCCGCTTCACGGTCGGCGACCGCGTCGCCTGGACCACCGTCCTCGGCAGCTACGCCACCCGGGTGCTCGTCCCCGAGGAGAAGGCGATCCTCGTCCCCGACGGCATCGACCTGGTGACCGCCGGCGGCGTGCTCGTCCAGGGCATGACCGCCCACTACCTGGCCAACGACTCGTACCGGGCGAGGGAGGGCGACACCGTGCTGGTGCACGCCGCCGCCGGCGGGGTCGGGCTGCTGCTCACCCAGATGCTCAAGCGGCGCGGCGTGCGCGTCATCGGCACCGTCTCCACCGAGGAGAAGGAGAAACTCGCCCGCGCCAACGGCGTGGACGCGGTCATCCGCTACACCGAGACCGACGCTCTGGCCGCCGAGGCCCGCCGCCTCACCGACGGCGAGGGCATGCACGCCGTGTACGACGGCGTGGGCGCCGCCACCTTCGACGCCAGCCTGGAAGCGCTGCGCACCCGCGGCACGCTCGTCCTCTACGGCGGCGCCAGCGGCGCGGTGCCGCCCGTCGACGTGATGCGGCTGCTGTGGGGCGGTTCGCTCACCCTGACACGCCCGTACCTGGAGCACTTCCGGTCCACGGTCGAGGAGTTCGAGTGGCGGGCGGGCGAGGTGTTCCAGGGCATCCTCGACGGCACGCTCAAGGCCACCATCGGCGGTGTCTACCCCCTCGCCGAGGCGTACCGCGCGCACACGGACCTGGCGTCCCGGCGCACCACCGGAAAGCTGCTGCTCGTCCCGTAGTCCCCGGTAACCGCCCGGACCGCAAAGGAGGTTTGTCCATGGGTGAGATCGTGGGCGCGGGCCTGGTCTCGCACGCGCCGGTCATCATGTTCCCCGAGCCGGCCCGGATCGAGGCGAACGGCGGCCGTGACTTCACGCTCGTGACCGGGCTGAAGCGGCTCCGGCACGAAGTGATCGACACCGTCGACCACGACACGGTGGTGGTGTTCGACTCGCACTGGGCGACGACGACCGAGGCGGTGATCACCGCCCATCCGCGCCGCGAGGGCCTGTTCACCTCCGACGAGATGCCGGCCGCGATCAGCCGGCTGCCGTACGACCTCGCCGGGGACCCCGAACTGGCCCAGGCGGTCGCCGGCCTGGCGGCGGAACGAGAGGTGTGGTTCCAGGCGAACGACGATCCGTATCTGCCGATGCACTACGCGACGCTCAACCTCTGGACCCACCTCGGGTGGGCGGACACGCCCTGGGTCTCGGTCTCCGTCTGCCAGACGGCCACCACCGAGGACTTCCTCCGCATCGGCGAGATCCTCGGCGAGGCGATCGACGGCCTCGACCGCAAGGTGCTGCTGCTCGCCTCCGGCGGCCTCTCGCACCGCTTCTGGCCGCTGACCGAGCTGCGGAACCGGATGGCGGGCGACCCCGCGCACATCGTCACCCCCGAGGCACGGGAGGCCGACGAGCAGCGGATCGCCTGGCTGGAGGCGGGGCGGCACGACCGGGTGATCGAGACGATGCCCGAGTACCGACTCTTCGCCCCCGAGGCGCGGTTCGGGCACTACCTGATGCTGGCCGGCGCGGTCGGCGGGCCCAGGTGCGCCGCTCCCGGCCGCAGCTACGGCGCCTACGAGAACGGCATCGGCACCGGCCAGGCCCATGTCTGGTTCGACCGGCCCGCCCGGGGCTGGACGTGACCGTGTCGGTCGATCCGCGCCGCCTGCGGACGTGCCTCGGGCACTTCGCCACCGGTGTCACGGTCGTCACCTGTGACGCCGGTGGCGTCCCGCACGGCGCCACCGTCAACGCCTTCACCGCGGTGTCGCTGGACCCGGCGCTGGTACTCGTCTCCCTCCACCGGGACAGCAAGGCGGCCCGCCACCTCGGCGGCCGACCCTTCACGGTGAACGTGCTCCACGAGGCGCAGCACGACCTCGCCCTCCACTTCGCCGGCCGCGCCCCCACCCCGGCCACCCCCCACTGGGAGTCCTCGG
Organism: Streptomyces sp. SAJ15; assembly: GCF_007595705.1. Taxonomy (GTDB): domain Bacteria; phylum Actinomycetota; class Actinomycetes; order Streptomycetales; family Streptomycetaceae; genus Streptomyces. The sequence continues at coordinate 71,900 of NZ_NISY01000014.1, forward strand.
CCCCCGGACTCGCCCCCCGCCTCGCCGGCTCGCTGGCCACCCTCGCCTGCTCGCCGTGGGCGGAGTACGACGGGGGAGACCACGTGCTCTTCCTCGGCCGCGTCGAGGAGTTCGCCCACCGCGCGGACGCCGACCCCCTCGTCTTCCACCAGGGCGGCTTCCGCGCGTTGGCGTGAGGGCCGCGGCCCGCGGCCCGATGTGCGGGCAGGGCCGGCGACCGCCGTGGACGGGCTAACGCGGGCTCAGACGGAGGCTGGCGAAGGGCGCGTCGGCCGGTGCCGACTTTCCGGGGGCGAGCCGGGTCGCCTGGCCCTTGCACTTCTTCTGCGCGTAGACGACCACCGGCCCGCTCGTCCGGTTCTGCGCGCCGCGGGCCTCCTGAGACATGTCGAGGCATCGGTTGTCCGGCAGGTTCTCGACGTAGTACGGCTGCCCCTCGGGGCCGAACCAGTGGAACGTCCCGGTCGCGGCGACGGCCGAACCCGCCAGTGTGACGGCGAGGGTCAGTCCGCCGAGAGCGGCGGCAAGAGGATGGCGAAGACGCATCATCGTTCCTTCCCTGGGCACAGATGGCCAGTCAGTGATCTTCCACGCCGTGAACGAAGCTCGGCCCCGCACGTCACGCGGCCTTGCGCCGTAAGAGGAGGGAAGCCTCCCCTTGCGCGGGCCGCCCCCTCAGCCGGACAGCCGGCCGGCCGTGCTCGCTACCGGCCCGCCACGATCTCGCGGGCCAGGCGGACCAGGGCGGGGATCGCCGGGTGGGTCGGGGTGCCGCGCCGCCAGGCCAGGAGCACCGGCACCGGTGGGGCGTCGGTCAGCGGGCGGTAGGCGATCGAGGGGTGGGTGTGCAGACGGGGCGTCGCCGAGGTGGAGATGCCCACCGCCCGTCCCACGGCGATGGCCGTCAGCCACTCGTCCGTGTTGGTGACCTCCAGCGTCGTGGTGGGGCGTGCGGCGGTGGGCCACAGGTCCAACGTGGTCGTGCCCGCCACCGTGTTCAGGGCGAGGGGCCACGCGGCGAGGTCCGCCAGCGTGAGGGTCGCGCGGTCGGCGAGCTCGCTCCCCGCGGGCACCACGGCCACCCGCTCCTCCTCCAGCAGCGGCTCCGTGACCAGACCCGGCGCCGTCACCTCTCCGCGCAGCAGCGCCACGTCGACCTTGCCCTGGGTGAGCCCGGCCGCCCGGTCGTCGATGCGGCGCAGCTCCAACGGCACGTTGGGGTGCTCCTCGTCCCAGCGGCGCAGCAGCGGGATGGTGTGCTCCCCGAGCGCGGCCCAGGGGTGCCCGAGGCGCAGCGGCACGGCCGTCAGCGAGCGGGGGTCGAGGGCCGCGTCCACGGCGGCCAGCGCCGCGACGGCCTTGTCGCGGAACGTCCGGCCCGCCGCCGTCAGCTCCAGGTGGTGCGTGGAACGGTCGACCAGCCGTACGCCGAGATGGCTCTCCAACTGGCGCAGCGTACGGGAGAGGGCGGGCTGACCGGTGTGCAGTCGAGCCGCGGCGTGCGTGATCGTGCCCTCCTCGGCGATGGCGAGGAAGGCCCGCAGATGACGCAGCTCCATGGTCATGCCTGTGAAGCATAATCGCGCGTCAGTCGGCATTTCACGCGGAGTCGGCGGCTTCCTAGCGTGGAGGCATGACACAGATGAGGACCCAGGCGGCGCCCGCGGGAGCGGCGACCGCGACCGCGCAGGGCGCACCGGCGGCGCGGGGCACGTCGACGGCCGTTCGTATCCAGAAGTCGACCGCGCCCGCCAGCGTCGGCAGCCTCGCCGGCATCGGGCTGATGCTGGCCGGCACCCTGTCGGTGCAGTTCGGCTCGGCGGTCGCCGCGCTGCTCTTCCCGCGCGTCGAGGCCCTCGGAGTGGTGGCGCTGCGGGTGACGATCGCGGCCGTGCTGCTGCTGGTCGTGTGCCGTCCCCGGCTGCGCGGCCACAGCCGTGCCGACTGGGCCGTCGTCGGTGCCTTCGGGCTGGCCCTCGGCGGCATGAACATCCTCTTCTATCAGGCGATCGACCGGATCCCGCTCGGCCCGGCGGTGACCCTGGAAGTGCTCGGGCCGCTCCTGTTGTCCGTCGCCACCGCGCGCCGGGCGGTGAGCCTGGCCTGGGCCGGGCTGGCGCTCGGCGGCGTCTTCCTGCTCGGGCGGGACGGCTTCGACCAGCTCAACCCGGCGGGCGCCGGCTTCGCACTGGGCGCGGGCGTCATGTGCGCGGCGTACATCGTCTGCAACTCCCGGGCCGGGGCCCGCTTTCCGCGGCTGGACGGGCTGGCCCTGGCCATGGGTGTGGCGGCGCTGGTGAGCCTGCCGCTGGGTGTCGGCTCCGCGGGCACCACGCTGCTGGAGCCGGAGGTGCTGGGTCTCGGGCTGGCCGTGGCGCTGCTGTCGTCGGGGCTGCCGTACACGCTGGAGCTGCTGGCCCTGCGCCGCCTGCCCGCGTCGACCTTCGCGGTCCTGATGAGCCTGGCCCCGGCCGTCGCGGCGCTGGCCGGCTTCCTGGTGCTGGGACAGACGCTGTCGGTCTCGCAGTGCCTGGCGATCGCCCTGGTGGTGGCGGCCAGCGCGGGTGCGGTACGGACGGGGAGGGCGAACCGGAGCTGACGTACCGACCGTCGCGTGAAGCGAGCCCCGCGGTCCGCCGCGGGGCCTCCGGCTCGCGGCCCGCGGCTCGATGCGCGTTGGAGCCCAGGTCACGGCCTCGATGTGCGAGCGGGCAGCCATCGGCCTAGTGTGCTGTTCGGGGGAGTTTGTCGGGGGTTCGCTTTTCTGTCAGGCGATCCGCGAGGGTTCCCGTCGCGCTCTCCGCCCACATGGTTCCCGTCTCCGCTCGTGCTCCCCACGTTCGGCGTCGGCCACGCCCGAACTCGTCGGAGAAGGAGTGAGGTAAAGGAGTACCGCGATGAGCAGCACGCGACGAGGCGTCACACGACGCACCGGATCCGGATACCGGACCTCCCCGCCCTGGCGGATCGTCACCGAGGCCGCCGCCCTCGTCGACCGGCGCGTCGGCTGGGACCGACTGCCGGTCGTTCTCGGCCTGCTGACGCTCCTCGGCCTGCGGGTCAGACTCCGGCAGAAGAACCTCCACGACACCGGCCTGCTGCCGTCCGTCGACCTGCCCGATCCCGCGCCGCCGGCCCAGAGCCACAAGGTCAACCGGACCGCCGACGGCAGCCACAACGATCTCGACGAGCCGCGCATGGGCATGGCGGGCACCCGCTTCGGACGGAACATCCCGCTGGACCGGGTCGCGCCGACCACCCCCGAGGCCGTGCTCTCCAGCCCGAACCCCCGAGAGGTCAGCCGGGCCCTGCTCACCCGCGGCGAGCTGATCCCCGCCGAATCGGTCAACTCGCTGGTCGCCGCCTGGTTGCAGTTCATGATTCGCGACTGGTTCAGCCACGGGACGAGCCCCACGGAGCGGCCCTGGGAGGTGCCCCTCGTGGAGGACGACCCCTGGCCGGAGCGCCCGATGCGGATCATGCGGACCCCGGACGACCCGACCCGGGACCCGCAGGCGCCCGCCGGGACGCCCGACACCCGTGTCAACGTCTCCTCCCACTGGTGGGACGCGTCCCAGATCTACGGGACGAACGAGGCGGAGCAGCGCCGGACGCGCACCGGCGAGCTGGGCAGGCTGCACCTGAGGGACGGCGAGCGGACCCCGGGCCCCTCGGACCCCTCCCGCGACCCCTCGCGGGTTCCCGGCTTCTGGCTGGGCCTCGCCATGATGCAGGACCTGTTCGCCCGGGAGCACAACGCGATCTGCGACCACCTGCACGCCACGTACCCCTCCTGGGGCGACGAGGAGCTGTTCCAGCGCGCCCGGCTCGTCAACGCCGCGCTCCTCGCCATGATTCACACCGTGGAGTGGACCCCGGCGTGATCAGCCACCCCACCACCGTCACGGCCCTGCGCGCCAACTGGTGGGGCCTCGCCGGCGAGCGCGTCCACAAGCTCTTCGGACGGATCAGCGGGAGTGAGGTCGTCAGCGGCATCGCCGGCGGCGGGACGGACCACTACGGCGTCCCGTACTCCCTCACCGAGGAGTTCGTGGCCGTCTACCGCATGCATCCGCTCATCCGCGACGAGTGGCACCTGCGCTCCGTCTCCGACGACTCCACGCTGCGCCACTGCACCCTCCGCGACCTCGCCGGCCCCTCGGCGCTGAAGGTCCTGGAGTCCACGTCCACGGCCGACCTGCTCTACAGCTTCGGCACGCTCCACCCCGGACTGGTCACCCTGCACAACTTCCCCAGGTTCCTCCAGGAGTTCGAGCGTCCGGACGGGCATCTACAGGACCTCGCCGCCACCGACATCCTGCGCACCAGGGAGCTGGGCGTCCTCCGCTACAACGAGTTCCGGAGGCTGCTGAGGCTGAAGCCGGCCGAGACCTTCGCGGAACTGACGGACAATCCGGCGTGGGCCGAGGAGATCGAGCGGCTCTACGACGGCGACATCGAGAAGGTCGACCTGACGGTGGGGATGTACGCGGAGACACTCCCCGCCGGATTCGCCTTCAGCGACACCGCGTTCCGCATCTTCGTCCTGATGGCCTCACGCCGGCTGAACAGCGACCGCTTCTTCACCGAGTACTACACCCCCGAGGTGTACTCCACGGCTGGCATGGCCTGGATCGACGACAACACCATGGTCACCGTGCTGCTGCGCCACCACCCCGAGCTGCGCACCGCCCTCGCCGGGCTGACGAACGCCTTCGTGCCCTGGCACACCGCCGGAAGGGCGGTGGCCTGAGGCCGGGGACCCGGTGCTTCCGGCGCGGGCCCGGTGACTACGCCGGTTCGGCGGGTGCGGACTCCGCCTCGGCCCGCCGGGGAGCGGGCGCGGCCTTCGCGTCGGCCCGCGGGGAAGCGTCGGCGCGCCGGGAAGCGGGCTCCACCGCCGCCCGGCGGGGAGCGGGGGCCGTGGCGAGGCGTGGCAGGGCGTACGGGTGCTCCCGGCGCAGCCAGCGGATCAGCTCTTCCCGCACCTCACAGCGCAGGTTCCAGGCGTCGTCGGCGTCCCTCGCCGTGACCAGCGCACGCACCTGGATGGTGCTGGGCGTGGTGTCGGTGACGGCGAGTCCCCAGTCGCGGCCGTCCCAGGACTCGGAGGCACGGACGATCTCGTGGAGCTTCTCGCGCATCGCCTCGACGGGCGCGGCGTGGTCGAGGTGGAGGAAGACCGTGCCGGTCTTGCGCGTGCCGCCCCGCGACCAGTTCTCGAAGGGCTTGCTGGTGAAGTACGACACCGGCATGGTGATCCGCCGCTCGTCCCAGGTCCGTACGGACAGGAAGGTCAGGGTGATCTCCTCGACGGTGCCCCACTCGCCGTCCACCACCACCGTGTCGCCGATCCGCACCATGTCGCCGAACGCGATCGACAGCCCGGCGAACATGTTGCCGAGCGTGGTCTGGGCGGCGATTCCGGCGACGATGCCGACGATCCCGGCGGAGGCCAGCATGGACGTGCCCATGGCGCGCATCGGGGGGAAGGTCAGCAGCATGGCCGACCCGGCCACCACCCCGACCACGGCGGTCACCACCCGCTGGATCAGGGTCACCTGCGTCCGCACCCGACGCACCCGGGCCGGATCACGGGCACCGGCCGCGTAGCGCGAGTACGTGGACTCCACCACGGCCGCCGAGACACGCACCGCGAGCCAGGCGGTGGCGGCGATCAGCGTCAGGGTCAGGACCCGGCTGATGCCCACGGCGTGGTCCTGGGCGACGCGCGCCGTGTCGTACGAGCCGCGCAGCACCGCCGAGCAGACCACGGCCCGCAGCGGCGGCCCGCAGCGGCGCAGCAGCCCCCACAGCGGGGTCTCGGGGTGTCGGGCGTCGGCCCGGAGCAGCAGCCGGTCGGCCGCCCAGCCGACGATCAGGGTGATCGCGACCGAGGCGCCGCCGACGATGAGCGGACGCAGCACGTCCTCCATGAGCGGGTCCATCCTTCCTGTCAGCCCACCCGGCACGGTGGGGCCCTGCTCCGTGCCGTCCGCTGATGCGGCGGGAGAGCTGGTACGGCAGGAGATGCGCGTACCCGATCCACGCGCGGGACACCGGGTGACCTTCGCCGCACCGGGGAACGCGCCGCATGGAGGGGGAGGAGAAGAGGACGAATGCCTACGCCTGTGCCTACGCCAGTACCTACGTGTGCCTACGCCCGACCCATCCGGGGCAGCGGCCGGGCGGCGCGGAAGAGCCGGGTCACGGGGTCGGCTCAGGGGCTCCCAGGGAGTCGAGCCAGCGGTCCAGGCGGGCTCCCTCGCGGATCATGATGCTCGGGTCGCGCAGGGCGTTGGCCAGGAGCGACATGCCCTGGTAGGCGGAGACGAGGGTGACGGCGAGGTCCTCGGGATCGGGCAGGCCCAGGGCGCGGAACTGGTCCGCGGCCCAGTCCAGCAGCCGCCGGATCACCGTGCCGACCTCGGCGTCGAGGGCCCCGTCGGCGCGCTTGTCGAGTTCGACGGCCAGGGTGCCGGTGGGGCAGCCGTAGCGGGCGGCGATGTCCCGCTGGTCGACCCAGGCCGCGATCAGGGCCCTGAGGCGGTCCCGCGGGTCAGCCAACCGGTCCAGCTCGCGGGTGAGTTCGTCCAGGTGGGCACGGTGCTCGGAGAGGGCGGCCTGGACCAACTCGTCCTTCGTCTTGAAGTAGTAGTAGACGTTTCCCACGGGGACCTCGGCCACGCGCGCGATGTCGGCGAGGGTGGTCCGTTCGACGCCCTGCTCATGGAGGACCCGGGCGGCCGCGGTGGTGAGCCGTCGGCGCTTGTCGGCCGCTCGCGCCCGTGGCTTCGGTGAGTCAGTCACCCAACCAACTATAGGCAGCGCCCTCGGGGCGTGCTACGGTCGTTCTAAGTCAGTCAACTAACTAATTCAGGGGATCGATTCGCGATGATCGTGGTGACGGGTGCGACCGGCAATGTCGGGCAGACGCTGGTGCCGCTGCTGGCCGAGGCGGGCGAGGAGGTCGTCGCCGTCTCGCGGCGTCCGGGCCGCACGGGGCTTCCGACCGGCGTCCGACACGCCCGGGCCGACGTCGGGGACTCGCTGAGCATGCGGCCGGTCCTCGAAGGCGCCGACGCCGTCTTCATCCTGCTGGGCGGCGAGCTCAACAGCCACGGGGAGAGCCCCACCGCCCTGGTGGACGCGGTCGTGGACGCCGGGGTCAAGCGGCTCGTGCTGCTCTCCTCGCAGCTCAACTCCACCCGTCCCGAGGCTCTCTCCCACGCCCGTCTGCGCGCGTACGAGGCGGCCGTGCGGGCGTCCGGGCTGGACGTCACCATCCTGCGCCCGGGCGGCTTCGCCTCCAACGCCTTCGCCTGGGCCGAGTCGGTCCGCACCCGGCGCATGATCTTCGCCCCGTTCGGCGATGTGGCGCTGCCCGTCGTCGATCCCGCGGACATCGCGGCGGTCGCCGCGGCCGCGCTGCGCGAGGACGGCCACGCGGGCCGTACGTACGAGCTGACCGGACCCGAGGCGATCAGCCCGCGCGGGCAGGCCGCGGTGGTCTCCGACGCCCTGGGCGAGAAGGTGACCTTCGTGGAACTGTCCCGCGAGGAGGCCCACGCCCACATGGCGCGGTTCATGCCGGAGGAGGTCATCGACGGCACCCTGGACGTCCTCGGCCTCCCGCTCCCCGCCGAGCGGGAGATCAGCCCCGACGTGGAGCGCGTCCTGCGCCGCCCGGCCAGGCCCTTCGAAGAGTGGGTCGCGCGCAACCTGCCGGCCTTCCGATAGCGCCCGTCCCGGGCACCGAGGACAGTGCCCGGCACACCACCGCCCCGAGAGAGCGGCGGAACTGACGGCGGCTCACGGGTGGTGCGCGCGACCAACTGTGTCGAGCGACCACAGGCCGGCCCGGCCCGTGACGGAGCGCCGGGGCGCCGGGGCGCGGCGCGGACGCGCACGGCGCCGGGCCGTGCGCGTCACGCGCGGCTCGGCGCCGGGCCGTGCTGGGGGAGGGGCGTGTCAACCGGCTCCGCGGGGGCGGGCTGGGAACCTGGCCGTGATCCCGGCCGCGAACCCGACGAGGGGCGCGCCTCAGGGCGTGAGGAGGACCTTCACCATGCCGTCCTCCTTGGCCTGGAAGGCCCGGTACGCCCAGGGCGCGTCCTCCAGGGGCACCTTGTGGGTCGCGAAGCCCTCCACGCCCAGCGGGTCGCCGTCGGCCAGCAGCGGCATGATGTCGTCCACCCAGTGTCGGACGTTGGCCTGGCCCATGCGCAGTTGGATCTGCTTGTCGAACATGGTCATCAGCGGAAGCGGGTCGGTCATGCCGCCATAGACCCCGCTCAGCGAGATGGTGCCGCCGCGGCGCACCACGTCGATGGCGGTCAGGAGCGCCGCCAGACGGTCCACGCCGGCCCGGCTCATGATCTTCTCGGCCATCGTGCCCGGCAGCATGCCGGCCAGCCGCTGGGCGAGCGCCGCCGCCGGCGCGCCATGGGCCTCCAGGCCCACCGCGTCGATGACCGAGTCCGGGCCGCGGCCGTCCGTCATCTCGCGGATGACGTCGCCCACGTCGGACTCGTGCTCGCGGAGGTCGACCACCCGCACACCGCGTGCGGCGGCCCGCTCCAGCCGCTCGGGGACGAGGTCGACCCCGAAAACCTGCCCGGCGCCGCGGTGCAGCGCCACCCGGCACGCCATGTCGCCGATGGGCCCGAGGCCGAGCACGGCCAGGCTGCCGCCGGGCGGGACGGCCGCGTACTCCACGGCCTGCCAGGCGGTGGGCAGCACATCGGAGAGGTAGACGAACCGCTCGTCCGGCGGGCCGTCCGGCACCTTGATCGGCAGGGTGTTCGCGAAGGGCACCCGCAGGTACTCGGCCTGCCCGCCGGGCACCTCGCCGTAGAGCTTGGTGTAGCCGAACAGGGACGCGCCCATGCCGCGCTGTCGGACCTGGGTGGTCTCGCACTGGGATTGCAGGCCGGCCTCGCACATGTAGCAGGTGCCGCAGGAGATGTTGAACGGGACCACGACGCGGTCGCCGGCGCTCAGCTCGGTCACCTGGGAGCCCACGGTCTCCACGACGCCCATCGGCTCGTGCCCGAGGATGTCGCCCTCTTCGAGGAACGGGCCGAGCACCTCGTAGAGATGCAGATCGGAGCCGCAGATGCCACTGGAGGTGATCCTCACGATGGCGTCCGTCGGCTCCTCGATCGATGGATCCGGCACGGTGTCCACGCGCACATCGCGGCGTCCGTGCCATGTCAGAGCCCTCATGATGCCTCCTTCCGGAGCCGGTAGGCGGCTTGTGCCCGCAGGGGCGTCATGAGGGGCAACTCCCCGCACGGGCTTCCAGTTTCACGTTCCCCGGCACCGGTCGCAAACGCGCTCCCCGTGGTCGGCCGCGTATGTCGGCGGCCGTATGCCCATGGGTGGCCGGCGCGCGGCGAGACGGACGTCGAAGGCAGGGGAGGTGGTTCCGATCGCGGGAAGCCGTCGGGAAGGTGACGATGAAGAGTGCCACCACACGCGACCTCACTGTGAGGGAGGCAGATTCATGACCATGGCGAAGGACATCATGCACTCGGGCGCGGCGTGGATACCCCGCGACACCACGCTCGCCGACGCGGCTCAGAAGATGCGGGACCTGGACGTGGGCGCCCTGCCGGTGGCCGACGAGAACGAGCGGCTGTGCGGCATCGTCACCGATCGCGACATCGTCGTGAAGTGCGTGGCGGACGGACGGTCGCCCTCCGAGATCACCGCGGGCGACCTCTGCGAGGGCACCCCCCGCTGGATCGACGCCAACGCCGACGTCGAAGAAGTCCTGAACGAGATGGAGAGCCACCGCATCAAACGACTGCCGGTCATCGAGAACAAGCGCCTCGTCGGCATCATCACCGAGGCGGACCTGGCACAGAACCTCAGCGAAGAGCAGATCGCCGAGTTCGTGGAGAAGGTCTACGCCCACTGAGCCCCCGTCGGCGAGGTCGGTAGCGTACCGGTAGGCGATCAGGCGATCAGGCGATCAGGCGCTCCGGTACACGATCCGGGCAGCGGGCAGCTGGGCGGCGTGCCCTGGTTGGCGCGGCACCACCGTGTCCGCGCGGGCCGCAGGAGCCGCCCGGTGTCCGCGCGGGCCGCACGGCCGGCGCGGCCCGCTCGTCCCGTGGTCGTCGGCCCTCGGCGGTCGGGCGTCGTGCGCCGGAGCCCGTCCTCCACACGGGCGCGCACATGCCGGCCGCGCCGCTCTTCCCGTCGTATGCGCTACATGTGTCCGGAGCTCTGGTCCGGACGCTCACCGCGGGCGAGCTTCGCCGCCTCCTCGGCCGCCACGTTCGCCCCCTCGCGCGCCTGCTCCTCGCGGCCCCGTTCCTCCGGGGACTCGTCGCGCGCGGCCTTGCCGACGCTCTCCTCGGGCTTGCCCTTCCCCCGCCTGGCGCGCCCCTTCAGCCTGATCATGTCGCATCCCCTTCCAGGAACACGGGGGTGTCTGTCACGTCTCCACCCTCTGCTCCCGGCGTTCTCGTCGCAAGGTGCCCGTATGTCACAGCGCGCGCAGCGCCGGGAGCAGCTCCTTCTCCGCCCACTCCAGGTAGGACAGCTGGGAGGCGCCACCGATCTGCACCAGGGCGATCTCGGTGAAGCCGGCCTCCAGGTAGGGCCTGACCGCGTCCACGAAGCGGCCGACGTCGTTCCCGCAGGGGATGGACTCCGCCACGTCCTGCTCGCGGACGTACTCGGTGGCGGCGGCGAAGGCGGGCGGTCCTGGCAGCTCCGCGTTGACCTTCCAGCCGCCGCCGAACCAGCGGAACTGCTCGTGCGCCCGCCGCACCGCCGCCGCACCGCCGCCTCGCGGTCGCGGTCGTAGCACACGGGGAGCTGCCCGACGCGTGGCTTGCCGGTGCCGCCGTGCCGGTCGAACGCGTGGAGCAGCTCGGCCTCCGGCTCCACCGCGATCACCAGATCGGCCAGGCGGCCGGCGAGCGCGCAGGAGCTCTCGCCGGAGACCGCGATCCCGATCGGGGGCGGCGGGTCCGGCAGGTCCCACAGCTTCGCCGACTCCACCTGGAAGTGTTCGCCGCGGTGGTTGACGTGGCCGCCCTGGAACAACGCGCGGATGATCCGGACGGCCTCGTCGAGCCGGTCCAGGCGCACGTCGGCGGGTGGCCAGCCGCCGCCCACGATGTGCTCGTTCAGGTTCTCCCCCGACCCGAGGCCCAGTCGGAAGCGTCCACCGGACAACAACTGGACGGTGGCGGCCTTCTGCGCCACGACCGCCGGGTGGTAGCGGAAGGTCGGGCAGGTCACATAGGTCATCAGCGGCAGCCGCGAGGTCGCCTGGGCGACCGCTCCCAGCACGGCCCACACATAGGGCGAGTGGCCCTGGGTGTCGAGCCAGGGGAAGTAGTGGTCCGAGGCCACGGCGAAGTCGAAACCGCTCTCCTCGGCCCGGACGGCGTGGGCCACCAGCTCGACCGGACCCGCCTGCTCGGTCATCATGGTGTATCCGAATTGGGTCATATGGTGTGGCCTACCCCAGGAGTCGCATCGTCTATCAGCCGCCGGCGCGCGCGGCAGGCGACCGACCCCCGGGGCGAAGCGCTCCGCCCGGCGGTCAGGGCTGCTCGTCGCCGAGGCGTGCCAGGAGGAGGACGCCGACGGCGGTGAGGGCGGTGCCCGCGGCCTCCGGCAGGAGCCACCATCCGGTGCGGACGCGGTCTCCGAAGAGGGCCGCGCCGAGCAGGAGGCTGAATCCGGCCTCGCCCAGGGTCAGCGCGGGTTGCGCGGCGATGAGCGGGCCGGAGCCCATCGCGTTGGCGAGCAGGAACAGCGCCGCGGCGCCCGCCAGGACACAGCCGTACGTCTGCCAGGCCGTCAGCAGCCCCGGGGCGCCGGCCTCGCCGAAGCGGTGGGTGGACTCCTTCATCAGGGCGGCCGTCAGGGCGTAGCTGATGGCGGAGGCCGTGGCGAAGAGGGCGGCGCGGGTCGGGCCGTGGCGTCGGCGCAGCGCGCCGGCCGTGCAGAGGGCGACGGCCGCGCCTGTGCCGACGAGGGTGATCGTCCAAGTGGCGGCGGTGACGGGGCGGTTCCCCTCGGCCGGCGCGGCCGCGGTGAGGGCGAGGGCCAGCCCCACAGCGGTGAGAGCGCAGGCCCGCCAGCCGCCGCGGGGCATCGGAGTGCCGATGAAGACACGGGCGATGATCAGGGTGAGGGGCAGTTCGGCGACGAGGATGGGCTGGACGAGGGTGAGGGAGCCCAGGGCGAGGGCCGTCGCCTGCCCGCCGGCGGCCAGCACGATCACCGCGATGCTGGCGCTCCAGGCCGGGCTGCGCAGCAGGCGCCGGACGCCGCGGAGGCTGAACGTCTGGCCCGGAGGAACCGTCAGGGCGGCGACCCGCTGCAGCACGGTGGCGGTCGCGTTCGCCGCCGCGGTCAGGACGGCCAGCAGGGCGGACAGGGCGACGGCTGCCACGACGCTCCTCTCACCGTAGACCCCGGCTCACCCCGGGCGGCCCGGACTCACCCGGGCCGCCCACGGCTCGGGTCAGCGGTTGCGGGTGGCGGTTCGATCGTGCGCCGATCGTGGCGGGGCGTGGACCCGGGGCAGGGTGCCATGGGCCGGGACGGGGGTGCGTACGGCCGGGGCCGGGGTCTGGAGCGCGGTGTGAGCGGCGCAGGCCAACAGCAGCAGCCAGGCGCCGACCACCAGCAGATGGGCGCGCTGCGGGACGCCGTGCCAGCCGGGGTGGCCCAGCAGCGGGCCGACGGTGAGCAGCGACGACACCAGCGCACAGACCAGCAGTCGCGGTCCCCACCAGGCGATGCGCGCGGCCCCGGGCCGGCTCGCGTGCCGCGGCGACCACCAGCTGAGCAGGGCCAGCGACGCGAACAGGCAGAGGTGCACCAGCGCGCTGGTGAGGGTGTGCCAGGGGTGCAGCGGCTGGCAGTCGGGCCGCACGGAGGGGGCGCAGGACATCGGGAGGAGCACGTCGGCGACCGAGGCCGCCCCGAAGCCGGCCAGCGCCCACCACCCGGCGCCGGCGGCCGTATGGCGGCCGAAGAGGCCGCGGCAGACGAGTGCCGCGACGGAGATCAGCGCCGCGCACACCAGCTCCAGGTTGCCGAACAGCCACCGGTAGGGCTGATCGGCCGCGTACAGCTCACTGACGTACGAGTGTCGGGAGTCCAGGTAGGTCGGCACGACGACCTCCAGGATCCAGGCGTTGTACAGCACCGCCGCGGCCGCCAGTATCCACACCGCCCCGCGCTGGCGCGCCTCCCGCCAGCGGTCACGCCGACCGCGCTGGGGAGGCACACCGCCTGATCCCCTGGCTCGTCGTGTCACCGGTACCCCTCCGGCCGTCGTGTGCTGTCCGACGCGGCATTGTCGTCAAGCCGAGCCCACGACAGGGCGTCGACAGCGCCGCGAGGTCACTCCATCGACGTACGGACCACTCGACCCGGCGCGCCTGGAGCGCCAGTTGACCCGGGTCGAGTTACCATGCTTATGGGCGTATTGCGCTTCTTTGAGCGCTTTCTTCGGAGCGCATCGGGCACTCACCCCCGTCGACATCAGCGGCGCCCAAGGCGGGCGGACCCCACCTCGGGGGCGCTCGGGCGGCCGCGGGACGGCCCGCACTCTAGCCGCCCCAGCCGCCCCAGCCGCGCCCATGAAGAGAATCTCCCCTCCACGCGGGTTGAGGAGGGCGTCACCATGGCCCAGGATCACGGCGTACAGCAGCGGAACCAGCCGGGCCCCGAAGCCGACAAGCCGCTGCGGATCGTTCCCGACGCGGGGGAGCACACCGATGACGACGGTGTGCTCCGAAGGTATGTCGATCCCGGAGCCACGCTGGCCCGCGCATCGAGTGCCCGGGAGGCCATCGAGCGGTTCATGGCGGAGCGCACGGGCCAGCTGAGGTCCGACCGCATCGATCTGCGCGAGGTGGACACGAGTGAGGGTGCGGCGACGCTGCGGATTCGCTACCAGCAGTTCCCCCACGACCTCCCCGTGTCGGGAGCCACCGTGCAGGCGGTGGCCGACGTGCGGCAGGCCGGTGTCATCGAGGTCGACCACGGCGGGGAGCTCGATATGACGGGCGCGCCCGATCCGGGTGCCGCCCGCTCCGTCGACGCCCTCGGAGAGGTCGCCCTCGCACCCTTCGAAGAGGTTGGCGGACCGGTCCCCGCCGACCGGCTCGTGCGGTTCGACAACAATGTGGGGCTGCGCGATGTGGCCCCGTGACCGGACCGACCGGAACGACGCGCACGACGGCGACGGGCGGCCGTCACGGCGACCCGACAGCCACGAGGGGCGGTCGTTCCCCGTCCCCGACAAGCGTCGACCGCCGAGCGCGGCCGTACCGGTCGCGCCGCGGGAACGCACGGGGGCCGGCGTGCCGACGGACGAGTTCACGGCGACACATGTCGAAGCGGTCTCCCCGGTGGCCCTGCGGGACACGGTCGAGGCACTCGCGTCCTTCTACACGAGGCACACCTACTCGCCCCACCTCAAGGCGGCCGCCACGCTGATATCGGACCGGTTCACGGCGGTGGGATATCCGGACGTGGACCGACGCCCCTGGTCCCACGCCGGGCACAGCGCGCACAACATCGTCTGCACCAAGCCGGGGACCGGAGACGGCGAACCCGAGATCATCGTGTGTGCCCACTACGACTGCCGGATGGAGGACCTGGCCGACGCGACCGCACGGGCCCCCGGAGCCGACGACAACGGAAGCGGCGTCGCGGCCGTCCTCGAAGTCGCCCGGCTGCTCGCCCCGGTCGACCTCTCCACCACGGTCCGCTTCGTGGCCTTCTCCGGAGAGGAACAGGGGCTGTGGGGGTCCGCGGCCTACGCCGCCGAGCTCCACGCCGCGGACTCCGACGTCTACCGGGTCATCAATCTGGACATGGTCGGCCGGCCGCCGGCGGACGGCTCGGTGACGGTGGAGCGCGACATCGGCAACGCCGTGCCGGGCAACGACGCCGCCTCGCACGCCCTCGGCGCGGTGATGGCGCAGTCCGCCGCGGCCTACACATCGCTGCCGGTCAAACTCGGCCCCATCTACGCCAGCGACTACATGCCCTTCGAGGCGCACAGCGACATCACGGTCGGCGCCTACGAGGGAGAGGGGAACCCGCACTACCACCGGACGTCCGACGCGCCGTCGACACTGGACTACGGCTACCTCGCCGCCGTCACCAAGACGGTGCTGGCGACCCTGCTCACCGAAGCGCTGGACGGCGTCGACGCGGCCCGCTCGACCGGAGCCCCGTAGCCGGTCTCCGCGACGGACGCCGCCCGGCGGCCGCCACGCCCGCTTCAGCCGCCACGCCTGCTTCGGCGGCGCGTCACCGGCTCGCGGCGTAGGGGCGGTCGCGGCGGGCGTCATGCAGCACCGAGCCCCACCACAGCAGCTGGTCGAGCATCTCCTTGGCGGCGCCCTCCGGGCCTTCCGGGTCGAGGAGCGTGCCGTCGGGGGAGAAGAGCAGGTAGTAGCGGGGGAAGGAGACGTAGTCGCGGACGGTGTGGGCCTGCAACTCGTTGAAGACCTGCCGCAACTGCTCGATGGCCAGCAGGCCGCCGCTGGCACCGCTGTACCCGACGAAGCCGATCGGCTTGGCCTGCCACTCCGTGTAGTGCCAGTCGATGGCGGCCTTCAACGAGGCCGGGAAGCTGCGGTTGTAGTCGGGCGTCACGACGACGACCGCGTCGGCGGCCTCAAGGCGGCGGGTCAGCGCGGACATCCCGTCCGGGCGCGGCAGGTCCGGCTGCATCGCCGGGGGCACGGACGGCAGTTCCAGCGGGATGTCGAGGTCCGCCAGATCGATCAGATCCACCACGAACTCGCCGTGCCGCTCGGCCTGTTCGACGAACCACTTCGCGACCACGGGCCCGAAGCGGCCCTCTCGGACACTGCCGACGATCACGGCGAGGCTCAGCTGCTCACGGGACATCAAAGTGCTCCTCATACGGAAGGGAGGGGTTGCCGGCCCCGAGGCGGGGCCGTGCACTCACCCTGCCGGGCGGGCGGAGGTGGTGGGGAGGCCGGGCGGAGAGTGGTAGTGGCAGGGCCACCCTCCCGCCCGACGGGGGTGCTACGTTCGGCGCGTGAGCGACAACGAGCTGGGGCTTTTCCTGCGACTCCGCCGTGAGGCCGTCACGCCGGCCGAGGTGGGACTGCCCGCCGGGGCGCGCCGCCGCACGCCCGGACTGCGCCGCTCGGAGCTGGCGACGCTCGCCGGGGTCAGCGTCGAGTACCTCACCCGGCTGGAACAGGGGCGTGACCGGCGGCCGTCGACTCAGGTGCTGTCCGCCCTGGCGGACGCGCTGCGCCTCACCAGCGGCGAGCGGGTCCATCTGCACCGCCTGTCCAAAGGCGCCGACGCGAGCTTCAGCTGCACCGGCGGGACCGAGCCGAACCGGGACGTCAGGCCCACCGTACGGGCGCTCCTCGACCGGTTGGAACCGGCGCCCGCCGTCCTGCTGAACCGGCTGAGCGAGATCCTGGCCTACACGGACGGCTACCGGCGGCTGGTCGGACCGCTGGGAGCACTGGACGGCAGCCGACCGAACCTCGCTCGCTACGTCTTCACCGATCCGCGGGCGCGCACGGCCTACCCGGACTGGGACCGCGTCGCAGACGAGCAGGTCGCGATCCTCAAGCAGGGGCCGGGCCGGACCGACGTCCATGTGGGGGCGCTCATGGACGAGTTGATCGTCTCGTGCGGAGCGGAGTTCGTCGGGCGGCTTGAGACGCTCCCGGGGCTGCCGACGTCGAGCGGGCTCATGCGGCTGGTCCACCCGGAGACGGGTGAACTGCGCCTGGCGTACGAGACACTCGACCTGCCCACCGACGACGACCAGCGGCTCGTGGTCCATCTGCCCGCCGACGACGCGGCCGCCGCGGCGCTCGACCGCCTCACCGGCCGGCGCCCCGGCGCGCTCCGAGCGGTCTGAGCGGTCTGACACGACGGCCGGCGCGGGCCGCCCAAGGCGGCCGCCGGCTCCTGCCCGGGCGCTTTCTCGGCGCCTGGGCACGGTGACGTCCGGGCGATCGGACCAGGCCCGTCGGCGTCGTCGACGGGCAGCTCGGGCCGGTGCCGGACGCCGCCGGAGCCCCATCGGTTGGATGACCGATGCGCACGGTTCCCGGGAGGGCGCAAGGTGGCTGCGGCTCCCGTGGATACGCCGCGGCGGCCGCAGTGACGCTTCGAGGAAGGACACCGCCTTGCCCGCCACCCCAGCAGACATCGTCTTCGTCAACGGCTCGGTCCTGACCGTCGACTCCCGCTTCTCCGTGGCCTCCGCCCTGGCGGTCAGCGACGGCCTCGTGAGCGCGGTCGGCGACCGGGCGGAGGTCATGGCGCACGCCGGCCCCGCGACCCGGGTCGTCGACCTCCAGGGCGGCACCCTCCTGCCCGGCATCAACGACTCGCACCTGCACGGCTGCGCGTTCGGGCTGACCCAGCCCCCGCTCTCCGTCGACGTCGCCTACCCCACCGTACGGTCCATAGCCGACGTGGCCGAGGCCGTGCGCAAGGCGGCGGAGACGACCCCGGCGGGGGAGTGGATCAGCGGACACGGGTGGGACGCGGGGTACCTCGCCGAATGCGTCGCCGACTCCTCCCGGCTGCCCACCCGCCAGGACCTCGACGCCGTCAGCCCGCACCACCCCGTCCTCCTCTACTCCGCCACCGGCCACGCCACCTGGGTCAACTCCGCGGCGCTGGAACGGGCCGGAGTCGACCGGAACACCCCCGTGCCGCCCGGCGGGGTCATCGTCACCGACGCGGCGGGCGAGCCCACCGGCCTGTTCCAGGAGGGCGCCCAGGACCTCGTCCACGGGGCGCTGCCCGCCCTCTCCCCGGAGGTGCGGGCCGACGCCATCCGGGCCACGCTGCGCACCCTGGCCAAGCTGGGCGTCACCAGCTACACCGAGCCCGGCCTCGGGCCCGGCGGCGACACCCTGATGCGCGGCGCCCTCGCCCACAGCACCCTCGACGTCTACCGGCGGCTGCTGGCCGCCGGCGAGTTGACCGCACGGGTCGGCGTGCTACTGCTTCCGAGCGGGATGACGGGGACGGCCGAGGAGTTCGTCAAGACGCTGACCGCCCTGGACGAGCCCGCGTCCCCCGACCCCCGTCGCCTCGCCATCCTCGGCGTCAAGCTGTTCGCCGACGGCATCCCGGTCAACAAGACCGCCTGGATGCACGAGCCGTACATCGGCGGCGGCTGCGGTGCCCTGTGCGTCGGCGGAGACACCGACGAGGAGCGCGTCGCCCAGATCAGCGAGATGATCCGCTTCACGCATGCCGCCGGCTACCAGGCCGGCGTCCACGTCACCGGGGACCGGGCCATCGACACGGTGGTCGACGCCTTCGCCGCCGCGGCCGCGGCACACCCCCGGACCGACCCCCGGCACTACGTCATCCACGGCGACTTCCTCAGCGCCGACAGCATGCGCAAGCTGGCCGCGCACGGCTTCGGCGTCAACATGAACCCCACCATCAAGTGGACGGTCGCCGACCTGGAGGAGGAGTTCGTCGGCCCGGAGCGAGCCGGCTACGAGTGGCCGTACCGCGACGCGATCGACGCCGGCGTCACCGTCACCAGCGGCTCCGACGCCCCCGTCACCCTCCCCGACTGGCGGCAGGGACTCTCCACCATGCTGCTCCGCGAGTCCAAGGCCAGCGGCCGCGTCAGCGGCCCCGACCAGCGCATCCGCCTCGCCGAGGCCCTGCGCACCTACACCTCCGACGCCGCCTGGCAGGACTTCGCCGAGGAGTGGAAGGGCACCCTGGAGGTGGGCAAGGCCGCCGACCTGTGCGTCCTCGCCGGCGACCTGCTGACCGCCGACCCGCACGACATCCCCACCATGCCCGTGGTCTTCACGGCCGTCGGCGGCGACGTCGTGCACGATGAACTGACCGCCTGAATGTTGATCGTTGAAGCCCGCGGGAGTTCTCACTCCTGGTCTCAGGTCGGCACCTGAGGCGGTGCCCCTGGCTCAGCCCGGGGCAAGGCCGAACGGCCCCTGTAGCAATCGCACGGGGGGCGTCGGGCTGTCCGGGCATGCCGACGCCGGAGATCACTCGGAAGGTCACGCGATGGTGCGGCTGCCGGAGATCCTGGGCAGGACCGCTGACTGTCGATGTATCAGCCAAGAATTCGCAGCGTTCAAGCCACCTGGCCCGCACGCCGGATGAAGTCATGTACTCCTGTTTCCCGAACAGATTGTCGGGTTCTGGAACCACAGGAAGGCAACATGACTCGAAGGCATCAGGTGCTGCGGCACCCCCGTCGACTACTTGCACTCTTAGGGGCTGCAGCACTGATTCCCCTGGCGGCCCCCGGAGCTACAGCACAGGGTGAATCTCAAGATCTGACGGTGTATTCGTACGCGCTGCCCGTAGGCACTCCCAGGCCGTCCTTGGAGGAGCTGAAATCACGCGCAGGGATTAAAGAGGTTGCCCGGCTGGCGAAAAAATCTCCGGGCGGTCGCCTGCCAATGGAGATGGTGGGACCTGCGGCGACCCATCTCCCTGTAGCCGATGTACCGTCGGCTATGTCCCCAGACCTCAAGATGCCTCTCGCGGGAAAGAGTGCAACCTACCCCGACCCTCCGCGCTCCATGAACCAGAAGGAGTGCAAAAAGGGGCTTCAGGGTGGCCAGCTCTTCTACATCAAGTCGCGTTTCGCGATGTGTACAGGGATGCAAATGGTACAGGTCTGGGCGAGGAAGGGGGTTCCCGTGGGGGAGAGTTCCTTCACTGTGTGGATCCTCTCCACGGTTCCCGGGAAAAAGGATCGCACGGTCCGCTATCAGTACCTTTTCACGGACTTTTACAAGTTCAAGAAGACGAAAACTAGCGGCCTGAAAATCAACACCGACGTCGACATGACAGCCTGGCCGGGACGCGCCCGAAGAGTGGAAGGAGGGAAGATTCCTCCAACCTTGAGCTTCGATAAACTCAAGAAAGCCAATAAATACCTGCACACAGTGCACTATGACGCAGGGCAAGGGCGAGGCAAGGATGACGTCATATCCATGGCTTACGAGCCGTATATCCAACTGAAATTCCCGCCCCCGTACACTTCCCCCAACACTGGGAGGGTGCGCGTTGGTTTCCTGGCGGCGCAGTGGGACGCGGCCAAGTACCTCAACAACTCAGGCGGCGGGGGCAGCGCTAAGAAGAAGGGCAGCGTCGCCTTCCCCGTGTCCACATACTTGGTCTACAGCTCGAAGCCACGCGCTCCAGAAAAAGCGGTCGCTGACCATATAAAGCTTGCCTATAACCGGCCCGGAAAGACCAAGCCTGTCAATCAGTCCAAGAAGGTCCCCGGATTTGATAACGATCACAAGCTGCATCGCCTGTACCACGACACTAAGCGTCGTAAGGCAAACCGGGATGCGGCCATAGCGGTCTGTGAGCAATACTGGGGAAAGGGATACCCTCAGGGAAAGAAGTACCAGTGCGACGAATGCCCCTTCGCTGTCACATATGAAGGAAGCGCACAGGCAAAGTATGACAAGAAGGCGAAAAAGAAAAACTTCTCAGCGATGCCGCTCGCCGCAAGAGATAACGAGAAAGCAGGGTCGATTCTGGCGCAGTTTCTCACCAAGAACCGCGTGCTCGATGGCCGGATCGGAGATGAGGAGATAGACAGCTTCAAGGTGTGGATTGATTAGAGCTCCGCAGCGGCCCGCAGCATCAGCATGCGGGCCGCTGCAATCCCTCTCACTTTAGAGAAGGCCAGGCCTGCACGAGGTAACGTTCCACCCCTTCTGGAACCTCGAAGTCTGCCAGCCGAGCGACCTCCGCACGACCTACCGAATGAACACGAACCTTCCACAGGCTATCTGCCCGGCCTAGTTCAATTCTCTCCTCGCCTGCGCCCGCCATCACCCAGACAGCCAGGATCCCTGAAGGCGAAAAGATTTCCGACTCGCCGCTCTCTTCCCAATCTTCACGCGCATCTGCAGGCGGTTCGCCATCCCAAACCTCTACGACCAGCTTAGCTTCGTGAGTATGCCCTGCGCTCTCAATGTCGAGGCGGCTCTCGAACGCATTGAGGAAGCCGGAACCCAGCTCGGCGCGCTCCTCTGGGTAGGGCAACGGCAGGTCTGTGTCTTCCTCGTCTTGAAGTGCAAAACCGTTGTAATCGATTAAGACGTCACACTCTTGCTGTCGAATTAGGGTGGCCATGCGGACTCCTAGACTCGTCTGGTGCGGCTGGGTCAGTTGATCGTATCCGCTCCACAAGGTGCATGTGCGACGAAAAGTGAAATGCTTCCCTTCCTGGTCGGATCAGGAAGGGAAGCCCATGGGAATTCAACGAGTCGGCATCTGCACCAAGGCCAGCGCCAGGGCAGCGAGACCGACCAGTGCTGCGATCCGGCTGCCAGACCGCGTAAGAGCGCACGTCACCCGGCCCCTGACGTCCTTGTCGGCCTGCGAGGAGTACCGGTCGCAGCGCTCGCGGCGAGGCGCGCATGCATCGCGGCGATGGACGGCGAGCGACGGCCGGCGGTGGGGAACTCGCGCCCGCAGAACGGCTCGTGCGCGCGGGCGCGATGCGCTGGCCCCCGGAAAGCCGAAGGCCCGTCGGCGTCCAGTGGGACGCCGAGAGCCCACACGCCTCCGTTGTGGGTGTTCGGCTCGGTGGTCGTCAGTGGCTGTAGCGTTCCGGTTTGGGGGCTCGTGCCATCAGCATGGCGGCGGCCTCGCGGAGATCGACGGTGCCGCCGAGTACCGCGACGACGACTTCGGTGATGGGCATCTCCACTCCGTGCCGCTGGGCGAGTTCCAGGATGGACCGGGACGACTTCACGCCTTCGGCGGTCTGGCGGGTGGCGGCGGCCGCTTCCGTGACGGTCATGCCCTGGCCGAGGTGTTCGCCGAAGGTGCGGTTGCGGGAGAGCGGTGAGGTGCAGGTGGCGATCAGATCGCCGACGCCGGCGAGTCCGGAGAGGGTGAGCGGGTTGGCGCCCAGGGCTTCGCCGAGCCTGGCGGTCTCCGCGAGGCCGCGGGTGATCAGCATCGCTCGGGCGTTGTTGCCCAGTCCCATGCCGGCGGCGAGTCCGACGGCGAGGGCGATGACGTTCTTCACCGCACCGCCGAGCTCGCAGCCCACCACGTCGGTGTTGGTGTAGGGGCGGAAGTACGGGGTGAGACAGGCTTTCTGCAGGGCTTTGGCGGTGGTCGCGTCGTGCGAGGCGACCACGGAGGCGGCGGGGCTGCGGGCGGCGATCTCCCGGGCCAGGTTCGGACCCGAGACCACCGCGACACGGTCGGCGGGAACTCCGGTGACCTCGGTGATGACCTCGCTCATCCGCAGGCCGCTGTGGGTCTCGATGCCCTTCATCAGACCGACGACCACCGTGCGCTCGCCGATCAGGGGCGCCCACCTGGCGAGGTTGTCGCGCAGCGACTGAGCGGGGATCGACACCACCATGTAGTCCGCGCCGTCCAGTGCCTCGCCGACCTCGGTGGTCGCGCGGAGCGAGTTGGGAAGGGAAACGGCTGGTAGATAGGGCGAGTTCCGGTGTCGGGTGTTGATCTCGTCGACGACCTCCTGGCGGCGTCCGTGGAGGACGACGTCGTTGCCGGCGTCGGTGAGCACCGCCGCGAACGTCGTTCCCCATGAGCCGGCCGAGAACACCGCGACCCGGTTCATCCGTAACCCTCTCCCCTGAGCGCTGACCATCACGCGACCTTATCGGCGCCGGGCTCGGGCGGGCGCCGTAACGTCAGCGCGAACGCGCCACGTTCGCTGAGTAGAGGGAGAATGCGGTTCTCCTTCCGCACCATGGTCTCCGCCTGGGCGCGGTCCAGCTCGTGGTGAAGGCACCGCGAAGATCCGCGAGTCGACAGCGCTGGCGACCGTTCTTCATGGCGGCGGTCGGCGAATGGCGGTGACCGGCGCGGAAATCGGCTTGCCTCACCGTGCTGCGGGAGCGAGGCTCGCCCCCATGACCACCGATTTCATCGTGCGTCCGGCCCGGCCCGCCGATTCCCGGGCCTTGGCCGAACTGCGTTGGACCTTCAAGCAGGAGGACCACGAAGGGCCACTGCCAGCTCCCGCTCGGCACCTGGAAGAGGCTGAGCACTGGATCCGTGACCGGCTCGGCGACGGCCGCTGGTCGGCCTGGGTCGCGGAGACCGACGGCGAGATCCGCGGTCACGTCTTCCTCTGTCTGGTGGAGCGGATGCCGGAGCCCTATGAGGACAACAACCCGATCGGCTACGTCACGAACTTCTTCGTCATGCCGTCACAACGGAACAAGGGAGCCGGCTCGGCGCTCCTCGAGGCGCTGAGGCGGCATTCGCGCGGCGCCGGCCTGGAGGGCCTGATCGTCTGGCCGTCGGAGCGCAGCACCCCGCTCTACCAGCGCTTCGGTTTCCAGCCTTCGGAGGAACTGCTGGAACTTCCCTTCGACAGGTGATGACCGCAGTCGTCGGCGACGTCGTGCCCGCCGCGCTCGCCGTTTGACCTGCGGATATCGGATGGTCATGCTGAACGGGTGACAGTGAAGCAGAGCACGACGGATGTGCTGGGCGCGGCCCTGCACGTGCGTGAGGCAGCGCGCCACGCCGTCAGGGGGCGCGGCGGCGCGGACACCGTGCTCACGGCGCTCTCCGCGGTGATCGACTACGACCACGCGTCGCTGTCCCGCTGGGATCCGCTGCGGCGGCGGCACCTCACCCTCGCCGGCAGCTACCCGGCCGAGGCCACCCGGTACATCGAGAACCGGCTGCACGACGACCCCGGCTTCACGCTCATCCGGCACTCGGCGGACACCGCCCGCTGGTGGCACGACGTGCCCGGCCCGGTGCGGCGGACCTCCACGGGGTTCCACTCCGTCCTCGAACCTCTGGGTGTGGAGGACGGAGTGGCGCAGTGTCTGTTCGCCGCGGACGGCAGATACGTGGGCATCCTCAACGTCAGCACCACACGGGCCCGGTGCGACCAGCCGGCCGTCCGGGCCGTGATGACCTTGCTGGGCGAGTGTCTCGCGGCCGTCACCGACCCGCTGCTCGGGGCCGGTTCCGCCGGCGACAGCGGCGGTGCCGGCGGGCCCGAGGACGCCGGGGCCGGCTCCTGCGCCGTGCTCGTGCCGGACGACGAGGACGCCACCCCGGTCGCGGTGAGCGGCGAGCCGCTGCCCGGACTCACCGACGCCGGCTCCCCGCTGGTGGCCCTGGTGCGGCGCACCGCAGCCCGGCAGGCGCTCCCGACCACCGTCCTGGTGCCGTACCGACAGCGGCCCCTCGAACTGCGCCTCACCCGCCAGGGCGCCGGGACCGTCGTGGTGTGCCGCGCCGTGGCCCGCCCCTCGGCCCTCTCCCCGCGCGAACTGGAGGTGCTGGCGGAGCTCACCCAGGGGCGGACCAACCGGGAGATCGCCGACCGTCTCTTCCTCAGCCCGCGCACGGTCGCCACCCACATCGAGCACATTCTCGCCAAACTCGACGTCCCCAACCGTGCGGCCGCCGCGGGACGGGCCGTCGCCTGGGGCCTCGAGCCGGCGCCCTGATCCCGCGACGTCTCCAGCCGCCACACGTCGGCGGCTCCCGGCGGCGTGCCGTCGCGGTCCGTCCGAGGCGTCCGGCGGGCCGCCGCGCGGTCGAGCGCGGGGCGCGTCCGGCCCCGACGACCGGCCGCCGTCGATGTCGATGCCGTACGCCCCCCTGACTCGCGCGCCCCCCGCTCGTATCCTTGCGCTACGGCGCATCGGCCGAGCGTTACTTACGGGGGCAACGCGGTGTACGACGTCTTCATCTCCTACGCGGAAGCCGACGCCGACTGGGCTGCCCTGCTCGCCGATCGACTCCGGTCCGACGGAGTGCGCGTCTTCTTCGACCGATGCAGCCTGCGGCCGGGCGACGTCGTGGTGCACCAGCTGGAGGCGGCGATGCGCGGGTCCCGGCACGGGATCCAGATCGTGGGCCCGCTCACCATGACCGAAGCCTGGGCGCGTCAGGAGTACGCGGCGCTGGTGCAGGCGTCGACCGGACACGGCATGCGGCTGATCCCCGTGCTGTGCGGCGACGCCGACATCCCGCCGTTCGCCGCGACCCGCGTGTGGATGGACTTCCGCAAGCTCAGCGGAGACGCGTTCAACGAGAAGGCGGCCGAACTGGCCCGGGTGCTGCGCGGCGAAGAGCGGGTCCGCACCGGCCACCCGGAGCGGGAACTCCTCGATCTCGTACGACCGCGGAGCCCTCGGAGCCCGACCGAGCCGACGCCCGCCTCGTTCGTCGTCTGCTACGCCCGTGCCGACGCCGGTTACGGTGAAGGGCTGGTGGACCACCTGGCCCGAGCTGATCTGCCCGTGTGGTCCCTGGGCGACCTCACCTGGGGTGACGACTATCTCTGGACGATCAGACAGCGGCTCCGGCACGCCCTCGCGGTGGTCGTCCTGATGTCGCCGGAGGCCGAGGAGTCCGAGGACGTCACCCGAGAGATCCTCGAAGGCCAGCGCCACAGCCGGGAGTTCTTCCCCATCCTGCTGCGCGGGGAACGCAACTATCTGCTCGCCAGCAGCTGGTACTTCGACGCCAGGAACGGCGAACTCCCCGGGCCCGAGGAGTTACGCCTGCTGCGCCGCCTCCACCCGCGGAGCGCCGGCGTCGACCGGTCGCCCGCCGGCGCGCCGGTCATGCCGCCGCCACCGGCGCGGGCCCGCGGGCCGGCCCGGGCGGCCCTGACGCCGGCCGTGCGCGCCCGCACGTCGCTGAGCAGGCTGGAAGCCCTCCTCGCGGAGCGGGAGTTCGAGCACGCCGACCTGCTGACGACGACGCTGCTCCTGGAGTCGGTCGACAGACTCGACACCGGCTGGCTGCGTCGAGCCGACGGAAGACGGCTGCCCGACGCCCTGCTGTCCGAGATCGACGGCCTCTGGACGCGCTTCTCGGGCGAGACCCACGGATTCCGCGCGCAGGCACGGCGCGCCCTGCTCGGAGGCGGCCGCCACGCCGACTTCCTGGCCCTGTCCGTGGCGTACGGATGGCGCGGTTCGGCGGCTGACGCCGTGCCCACGTACCAGGACTTCGTCCGTCGGGCCAAGGGCCACGGGTTCTTCCCGACGCTGCGCAACCCGCAGAGCGAACGGTATGTGGACTGGTACGACCAATGGACGGAGACGGTGCTCGCCGTCCATCTCCGGCTTCGGGAGGAGGGACGCGTCCGGTGACGTGGATTCTGTGGTTCTTACTGGTCGTCGGGGTGGCGGCGCTGGTCGCTCTCGTCGGCTACGGGGCGGGTCAGGCGAAGCGGGGCCCGTCCGGGCGTCGAACGCAGCGGACCGGCGCCCTCGTCGGATACGGCGCCGGCAAACTGGGCTCCTGGACGGGGCTGTGCGTGGTGCCCGCCGAACACGTCGGCATCGTCTACCGAAGGTTCGGGTTCGCCCGGGCGGACCAGCGGTTCAAACGCATCACCCCGTACGCGTCCCGCGGCATCCAGGCGCGCACCCTCCTCCCGGGCCGCCCCTACTGGCTCATGCCCTTCCTGCACGGCGTCCGGTTCGAGCCGCGGACCCACATCCCGGCCGGAAAGATCGGACTGGTCATCGCCACCGACGGAGCCAAGCGCGGCCGCCGTCGGACGCTCGGCCAGTACGTGGAGTGCGACAACTTCCAGGACGGCGCGGCCTTCCTCCTGGGCGGCGGCGAGCAGGGCCGGCAACTGGCCGTCCTGTCCGGCGACGCCTCGTACTACATCAACACCGCCCTGTTCCAGATCGACATCGTGCCCCGGACCTACATCGAGCCGGGGACGATCGGACTGGTCATCGCCAAGGACGGCGCCATCCGGCCGCCCGACCGCCCCTTCGGGCGGTATGTGGAGTGCGACAACTTCCAGGACGGCGCGGCGTTCCTGGAGGGCGGCGGCGAGCAGGGCCGGCAGCTGGCGATCCTCGCCGGCGGCACCTCCTACGACATCAACCCCCACCTCTTCCAGGTCATCACCAGACAGAACGTGGGCAGTGCCGACCACAGCGAGGGCGGCCTCCGCGCCGGACACCTCAAGGAGATCGCGATCCCCGTCGGCCACGCCGGAGTCGTGATCACCCTCGACGGCGCCGAGCCCGAACGGGGGCAGCGCCGGGTCGGCCCGCTGGTGAAAGGGCACAGCAGCTTCCGGCTGCCCTGGGCCTTCCTGGAGAACGGAGGCTGGCGGGGCGTGCAGGAGGAGACGCTCGGCGAGGGCTCCGTGTGCGCGCTCAACCCCTGGTTCGTCCGGGTCGTGCTCATCCCGACCCGGCTGCTCATCCTGGACTGGAGCAACAAGGTCGGCGGCCAGGCGGACAACTACGACGCCGCGCTCGACCGCATCGTCGTCAACGTGCAGGGCCACCGGCTCCAGGTGGAGCTCAGGCAGACGCTCAACATCCCGGAGGCGGCCGCTCCCCGACTCGTCAGCGAGTTCGGCGACTCCTCGACGTCCGGGGTGGGGGGCCTGGTGAACAACCCCGCTCCGGTGCAGCGGTTCGTGGAGCGGGTGCTGGGCGGCGCCGTCGACACGTACTTCAACGGCATCGCCGCCGAGTCCACGGTGGAGGAGTTCCTCACCCTGTACGCCAGCATCCGCACGGACCTCGCGGCGCAGGTCCGCAACGCCCTCGCCGCGTGGGGAGTGGAGGCGGCCAGCACCAACCTGGGCGAGTTCGAGTCCCTCGACGGGGACCTGGACCAGGCGCGCAAGAGGGTGTCCGCGGAACAGATCCGCACCCAGGAGCTGGTGGAGCAGAAGAAGAACGCCATGATCAAGGCGGATATCCACCGTATCGAGCTGGAAGCCGAGCGGCAGCGCCGGCTGCTGAACGTCGCGGAGCTCGAGCGCAGGATCGAGGTCCTCGGCCGGGACGCCATCGCCATGCAGATGTTCCTCGCGGAACTACGGCACATGAAGGTGCCGCAGATCGTCAGCGGTGACGCGGAGTCCCTGCTCCAGTACCTGCCGATGCAGCGGGCCCTGGAGCTGATCGACGGGGCGAAGCAGCGTGCCGAGCAGGCCGCGCTGGAGAAGCCCGGCTCGCAGCCCGATGTGGCGGGTCCGGCGGGCGTGGCGTAGGAGTGGCGTCCGTGGGTGTGGTGCGCGCGGCGTGCGGCTCTCCTCGGAGCCGTCCGGATCATCGACGGTCGTCACCGTCCGGCTCATCGACGGTCGCCGCGCAGCGCCGACGCGATCTCGTCGATCCGCCGCGCCTGGACGTCCTCGCTCACGCCGCGGAAGTCCGCGCAGTAGCGGGTGGCGGCGAACCCGGGCAGCTCGACTTCCCCGATCACCACGGGGATGAACAGCCGACCGGTCTCGATCGACGGCTGCATCAGGGCGGCGTACTCCTGCCGCACCCAGCCGCTCGCCATCGACGCCGGGCTGAACACCAGCAGTCCGTGGGCCGCCTCACGGATCGCGGTCTCGACGGTGTGCACCCGGACCCCGCCCGGCCGGCTCACGACCTCGTCGTAGGCGACGTCGAGCCCCTTCTCGCGGAGCCGCTCCGCGAAGGGGCGCACCCAGTCGGCATCCTCGCGGTCGTAGGAGACGAACACGTCATAGCGCGGGGTGTCGTCGCCGGTCGGCGCGGAGGTGGAGGCGGGCGGCGGGTTCGGTGCCGGCGCGGGCGGCGCCGGTGGGGCGGACGTGGGCGGCGTCGGCCGGTGCCGACGCCGCGACAGCTGATGGCGCACCGCCACATACGCGAAGTACGCGCCGACGACCCCGGCGACCGTGCCGACCATGCTGAGGACCAAGCCCGCCGTATCCACGGACAGCAGGTTAGTTCCCAGCTGTCCCCGATGTGAGGGTGCGCGCACCGGACGTGAGGGCGGGCGTCCTCGGTGTCAGGGTGTGCGTCCCACGGCTTGGTTCTTGCGCGCGGTCACCAGCGCGAAGCCGAGGAACTCGCCGCCGTCCGCGGTGAGCATGTCGATCACGGGTTGGTTCGATGCCCGGCCGTCCGGCCGGTGGTCGGCGCAGGTCCGGCTCCACAGCAGCCAGTCCCGCCAGCCGTCCTCCTGCAGTCGGGCGGAGGTGACCGTCACCAGCTCGGTGATCTCCCATTGGAAGCGCCACCACTCCGCCGTGTGCCAGGCGAGAGCCTCCCAGCCGACGACCGCCTTGACGTGCGAGGGGATCGCCCCGAGCTCGCGTACCTCGTGGGTCATCGCGGGGGTCGCGATGCCCAGTCGGCCACCCGGGCGCAGGAACCGTGCGAGGTAGGGCAGGTAGCCGTCCGCCGTGCCGAAGTACTCGAACGCGTCGATGCTCACGACGGCGTCGAAGCTCTCCGCTTCGAACGGCAGGACGTGCGCCTCCGTTCGTACCGCCTCCACCCGGTCGCCCACGCCGGCCTCGGTGAAGACGGCAGCCGCCTCCTCCGCGGTGATCCACCAGTCGGCGGCGACGACCTGAACGCCGAACTCGCGGGCCAGGAACACCGAGGTGGCGCCCTTGCCGGAGCCGAGGTCGAGCACCCGCATGCCCGGGCGCAGATCGAGGTCCTGAGCGAGGTCCTCCAACAGCCACAAAGGGTTCGGCCCCATGTCCAGTTCGAGCAGCCAGGCCGGGTCGTAGCGGGACGAACGCGGATACCGGTCCGGACGTATGAGGTCATCCAGGGAAGTCACAGACCCCGACCCAAGCGGATCACGGGCGCTCGGGCAAGCTCGTTCCGCCGCGGCGACCGCTCCTTCCTCGGCTGAGGGGGCCAGGGGGATGATGCCCTCGGCCCCTCGGCCCCTCGGCCCCTCGCCGGTCAGACGGCGCGGCGGCGGCGTCGGGTGCGCAGCGCCACGTATCCGGTGAGCCCGCCGAGGGTGACACAGATCGGGGAGTAGACGCGCAGGTCCCAGTGCCGGAACACGGCGGGCACATCGCCCAGGCGGAGGCCCGAGACGGCGAGGCCGCCGAGGCCGCGGGCGCTGAGGGCACCGGCGACCGTCCACATCCCGGCGCGCACCGGCCAGGAGCGGGCCCACCGGTTCGACGTCGGGCGGGAGCCGGTCAGGACCAACCCCGCGGCGGTGCCCAGCAGCCCCGCCACCGCGAACGTCTCAGGACCGGACGGGCGTTGTGACTCGTCGACTCCTCCGATCGTCGCCGCGAACTCGGCCCACGACTTCAGCGGCCACGGCGAGAACACCCACACCACGTGCAGCACCCCCGCCGCGAGCAGTGCCCCGGTGGCCGCCGTCGTGGCGACGCGCACGGTCCAGTCCGGGGCGACCCCGGACCCCGTGTCCGCCGTGTCCGGCGCGTCGGCCGTGTCCGCCGTGCTCGCACCGACCGCCTCGCCGCCGTCTGCGATCGACCTGACGTTCATCGCGTTGCCTCCCCGCTTTCCGTACATGCCTGTATGGATGTTCCGTACAGTACTGTATGGAACATGGCCAAGGGGAGAGTCAGCCGGGACGACTGGACGATGGCGGCGCTCGGCGCGCTGGCCCGGGGCGGGGTCGCCGCGGTGGCGGTGGACGCGCTCGCCCGGGAGCTCGACGTCACCCGCGGCAGCTTCTACTGGCACTTCGAGAACCGCGACGCCCTGCTCGTGGCCGCGTTGGAGACCTGGGAGCGCCGCGCGACGACCGACGTCATCGCCGCCCTCCGCGACGTGACCGACCCCCAGGTGCGGGCCCGCGCGCTCTTCGCCGAGGCGCTGGGCAGCGAGGAGATCGCCGGCCTCGAACCGGCGCTGGTCGCCCAGGCGTCCCACCCGGCCATCGCCGCCGTGGTGGCCCGGGTCAACCGCACCCGCCTCGACTTCCTGACCGAGATCTTCGGCGACCTGGGCTTCGCCTCCCCGGACGCCCGTCACCGGGCCCTGGCCTCCTACGCCGCCTACCTCGGCTGGCTCGAACTGCGCCGGACCTCGCCCGAGGTCGCCCCCGAGGCGCGGTTGGAGGACCCCCGCGCGGGCGGGGCGCTGGACCACCTGGTGGGCATGATCCTGGCGCCGACCACCCGGCCGTAGCCCGCCGCGTCGACACCCCCGGCCGCGCGCGGTCCCCGGCGCTACGCCTCGTCGGTATACGGCCGGCGTGGCGGAGGTGAGCCGGGAGGGCGCGCGGCGCGCCCTCCCGACCCCCACGGTGCCCCGGGCGGCGACGAACCTCCCGACCCCCACGGTGCCCCGGCGGCTACGAACCTCCCGGCTTCTCCGCGGCCGCCGGTCCCGTTCCGCGCGGTGCCGTCAGGTCCCGGACAGCTCCGTACGGACCGTGCGGGCCGCGGCGACCAGGTTCTCCAGGGACGTACGGGTCTCCGACCAGCCGCGGGTCTTCAGGCCGCAGTCGGGGTTCACCCACAGCCGCTCGGCCGGGATGGCCCGCAGCCCGGTGCGCAGCAGGGCCGCGGCCTCCTCCGCGCTCGGCACGCGTGGCGAGTGGATGTCGTACACGCCGGGTCCGGCCTCGCGCGGGTAGCCGTGGGCGGCCAGCTCGCGGGCGACCTGCATACGGGAACGGGCGGCCTCCAGGCTGATGACGTCCGCGTCGAGGTCGTCGATGGCCTGGACGATGTCGCCGAACTCGGCGTAGCACATATGGGTGTGGATCTGGGTGTCCGGGCGCACCCCGCCGGTCGTCAGCCGGAACGCCTCCGTCGCCCACGCCAGGTACGCCGGGCGGTCGGCGGCGCGCAGCGGCAGGGTCTCGCGCAGCGCCGGTTCGTCCACCTGGATCACCGACGTCCCGGCGGCCTCCAGGGCGTCGACCTCGTCGCGCAGGGCGAGGGCGACCTGCCGCGCGGTCTCGGCGCGTGGCTGGTCGTCGCGGACGAAGGACCAGGCGAGCATGGTCACCGGGCCGGTCAGCATGCCCTTGACCGGCCGGTCGGTGAGGGACTGGGCGTACGTCGTCCAGCGCACCGTCATCGGTTCGGGCCGCGAGATGTCACCGGCGAGGATCGGCGGGCGGACGTACCGGGTGCCGTAGGACTGGACCCAGCCGTGCTGCGTGGCGAGGTAGCCGGTGAGCCGCTCGGCGAAGTACTGCACCATGTCGTTGCGTTCGGTCTCGCCGTGCACCAGGACGTCCAGGCCCGCCTTCTCCTGGAAGGAGATCACCTCCCGGATCTCGGCCTTGACGCGCTCCTCGTACTCGGCCGTGTCGATCCGGGCCGCCCGCAGGGCCGCCCGCGCGGTGCGCACGTCGTCCGTCTGCGGGAAGGAGCCGATGGTGGTGGTCGGCAGCAGCGGCAGCCGGAGGTGGGCGCGCTGTGCGGCCGCCCGCTCGGCGTACGGCTGGGACCGGCGGGCGTCGGCGTCCTCGACGGCGCCGGTGCGGGCCCGGACGACGGGGTCCCGGGTGATGGGCGAGCCGGCGCGCGACGCCAGGTCCGCCCGGTTGGCGGCCAGTTCGGCGGAGACGGCGCCCACGCCGTGTGCCAGGCCCTTGGCCAGGGTGACGACCTCGGCGCTCTTCTGACGGGCGAAGGCGAGCCAGCGCAGGATCTGCGGATCGATGTCCCGTTCCACGGCCGCGTCCAGGGGCACATGGAGCAGCGAGCAGGAGGCGGCCACGTCGACCCGGTCGGCCAGGCCGAGCAGGGTGCCGAGGGTGGCGAGCGACTTCCCCAGGTCGTCGACCCAGACGTTGCGGCCGTTGACGACGCCGGCGACCAGCCGCTTCCCGGGCAGCCCGCCGACGGCGGCGAGCGCGTCCAGGTTGCCGGCCGCGGCCTCCGTGAAGTCGAGGGCGAGCCCCTCCACGGGGGCCTTGGCCAGCACCGGCAGCGCCTCCCCGAGCCGGTCGAAGTACGAGGCGACCAGCAGCTTCGGTCGGTCGGGGAGCGCACCGAGGTCGCGGTAGGCGCGTGCGGCGGCGTTCAGCTCGGCCGGTGTGCGGTCCTGGACCAGGGCGGGCTCGTCGAGCTGCGCCCACTCGGCTCCCGCCGCCCGCAGTTCGGCGAGGACCTCGGCGTAGACCGGGAGCAGTCGGTCGAGGAGCGTCAGCGGCTCGAAGTCCGCGGCCACGCCCGGCGCCGGCTTGGCGAGCAGCAGATAGGTCACCGGACCGACGAGCACGGGCCGGGGGGTGAGGCCCAGGGCGAGCGCCTCCCGAAGCTCGGCGACCTGCCGGGAGGCGTCCGCCGCGAACACCGTGTCGGGGCCCAACTCCGGGACCAGATAGTGGTAGTTGGTGTCGAACCACTTGGTCATCTCCAGCGGCGCCACGTTCTGGGTGCCGCGAGCCATGGCGAAGTAGCCGTCCAGGTGGTCCGCCGCCACGGCGGCGCGGTGGCGGTCGGGGATGGCGCCGACCATGACGCTGGTGTCCAGGACGTGGTCGTAGTACGAGAAGTCGCCGGTCGGAACCTCGTGGATGCCGGTCGCGGCCAGCTCCCGCCAGTGGGAGCGGCGCAGTTCGGCGGCGGTGGCCCGGAGGGCGTCGGCGGTGACGCGACCCTTCCAGTAGCCCTCGACGGCCCTCTTCAGCTCCCGGTTCCGGCCCTGCCGGGGGTAGCCGTACACGGTGGCCCGTGCTGCCGCGGCTGCGGGCTTCGCTGTCACGGAAATCTCCTTCGCGAGATGCTTCCCTGAGATCCCGGCGACGGGACGAGGACGCGAAGGGGTGACGGAACCGGACGGATCGACCCCGCGCGGCGCGGCGCGATCATCCGCCTGGTGTGTACGCCGACCCGCCCTCGAGGTCACCGGGGTGTCCACGCACGACCGTTCGCGCGCGGGCAGTGGCAGGTCTTCGGACTCGCGGGCGCGCCTCGTGTCGTACGAGGCTCCTACTGGCCGTCGCTTCCCAGGCCCGGCCGGGCCCAGTGCGTATGACGGCGGTCGTTCCCGCTCACCGCTGCGGGGCAGTCCCGGACTTCCACCGGGTTCCCTCTTACGACGCGTCCCGCCTGGCGGACGGGGCGAACCAGCTGCAGGGATCAGCGTAGAGGGCGACGCGGGCCGCGGAGAGCCGAGTTCACCATTGCGATGGTGAGTTGGGACACGCGACGACCGAACGCGCGGTGCGGCGGAGCCGCCCCTCCTCGGTGGGCCCGACGCGTGCGAAGGGAAGTCGTCTCACGTCGGTGTGTACAGTCCCCCACCATGACGGAAGACTGGCGGAAGGACCGGATCGGCAGCGCGCTCCGGGGTGAGAACCCCTCGGTGCTGCGGAGGTTGGAAGCGGGATTCGCGGTGATCGGGGACGTCCAGTTCCTCCCCGGATACTCGGTGCTGCTGGTCGACGACCCCACCGTCCACCGACTGTCGGAGCTTCCCCGACGGAAGCGGCTGGCCTTCCTCGCCGACATGGACCGGCTGGGCGAGGCCGTCGAGCGTGCCTGCACCCGGCTGGACCCCGACTTCCGGCGGGTCAACCTGGAGATCCTGGGCAACACCGACCCGTTCCTGCACGCGCACGTGTGGCCGCGGTTCGCCTGGGAGCCGGCCGAACTCGTCGGCCGGCCGGTGTGGCTCTATCCGCGCGAGAACTGGACCGACGAGCGGTATGCGTTCGGCCCCCGGCACCGCGCCGTGCGCGAGGCGATCGGCGAGGAGCTGGACCGCCTCGCGCCCTGACCCGATCGCGCCGCACCGAGGGCCGTTGGTGAAAGAATTCGATCTTGCGAGGGACCATGTCCGTACCGGAGAGCGTCGAGAGAGCGTAGGGCGGGGGAGACGATGCTGGAGGAACTGATACTGGCCGGCGGCACCACGGTGGTCGGGGCCATGGCCACCGACTCCTGGCTGGCCGCGCGCGGTGGGGTGACGCGGCTGTTCCGCCGCCGGGGCGAGGACGGACAGTCCGCCATCGAGGCCCAGTTGGACAACAACGCGGCACTGGTCGCACGGGCGGACGACGCCGAGCGGGTACGCCAGACCCTGCTCCCGCTGTGGTTGCTGGAGCTGGAGTCGCTGCTGGACCAGCACCCGGACGCCGCCGACGAACTACGCGAGCTGGTCGAGGAGATCCGGGAGCGACTGCCCGCCGCGGAGCGCACCTGGGTGCAGAACAACGTGGCCAAGGACGGCGGACAGGTCTTCGCGGTCCAGGGCGGGAACGTCATCGTGCACCAGGCCCTCCCCGGCCAGGGAGGCGGCGGCGGAGCCGCCGGGTGAGCCGGCCGCGCCGCGAACCCCTCCAGACGGGGGAGCGCGTCGGCGGCCCTGGCCGGGCTGGGCCGCCGCGGATCGTCGTCAGTACCGGGGGCCGGCGACCAGCGGTGGGGTGTCGACGGCGGCACTCTCCCGCAGACCGGCCAGCAGATCCTGGAGGGCTTCCACGGAGGAGTGTTCGGGCTGCCAGCCCAGCTCGTCCCGGGCCCGCCGGGTGTCCATGAGAGGCAGCCGCAGCACGGCGTCGAAGAGGTACGGCGAGGTGGGGACGGCGCGGAGCCGCCAGGCCGCGGAGAGCGCGGCGCGCACCGGTCGGGCCGGCAGCCGTACCGGACGCGCCGCGAGCACCTCGGCCAGGACGTCCGCGGTCACGGGAGGGTCGGCGGCCAGGTTGAACGCGCCCTGGACGGGGCGGGTGACGGCGAGCCGGTAGGCGCGGGCGGCGTCGTCCGTGTGCAGGGCCTGGAAGACGAGTCCGGGCAGGTCCGGGACGACGGGCAGCAGGCCGGGACGGACCAGACGTCCGGGCACCAGGGGGCCCGCGAAGAGCCGGCACTGTTCGGTCGCGGACTCCTTCTTGAACAGGAACGCGGGACGCATCCGTACGACGCGGATCCCGGGGTGGTGCAACTCGTAGGTGTCCAGGGCCCGCTCCAGATAGGACTTCTCCCGGCAGTAGGACGCCTCGGGCCAGCCGTGGGTGGGCCACGACTCGTCGACCGTACGGCTCTTGGGTCCCGGGGAGTAGGCGCCCACGGAGGAGGCGTAGACGAGGGTGCTCACCCCGGCCGCGGCGACGGCCGCGAACACCTCGTAGCTGCCGAGCACATTGGTTCGCCAGGTCACCAGGGGGTCGCGGCTGGGCTGGAGCAGCCAGGCGAGGTGGACGACGGCGTCGGCGCCGCGGAAGTGGGCGACGAAGTCGACGCCGGGGTCGGACCCGATGTCCGCGCTCACCCAGGTGGTCTTCGGCGGGTGCCAGCGGGGTCGCCGGCGGGCGATGCCCACGATCGACCCGACGGCCGGGTCCCGGCCCAGCTCGCGGACGACGCTGGTACCCACGTTGCCCGTGGCCCCGACGACCACCACCCGGAGCCCGTCTGACGATCGAGGCACGGTCGTCGCCTCGCTTTCCTCGGTCGGAGGCTACACGTTCCACCCTGTGACCGAACCGCGGGCGTCGCAACCGCGCGCCCCGTCGGCGGCGCGGTCGGGCGGGCACCCCGGGCCTCCGCGGCGGTAGGTGGACTCCATCCGCTGGTCCTTGGAGGGGCCGACGGCATGCCAGCGCAGACGCCACTCGTCGGGCGAGACGGCGGTGAAGTCGCCGTCGTACCGATCGGCCGAGCACAGGTGCCGGGCGGCCCAGTGGCCGCCCCGCAGGTCGAGCACGTGGAAGGGGCGACCGTCGGCGAAGGCCACCTCCGCGGTGCCGTCCGGGTGGGGGATCAGTCGGAGGGTCCGGCTCGCCCGGCGCGTCGTCCCCGCCCACGTCAGCTCGCCCTCCTCGATGTGCAGCACACACGAGCCGTCGTCGGCCGGGCGGAACTCCGCCGTGCCGTGGAAGCGACCGCTCGCGCCCGAGGCCAGATCGACCACGGCGCGCTCCACCGTCCACCACCCGCTCAGATAGGCGGCGACGTCGGACACCGGATACGCGGACGAGGCCGCGGCCGGTGGTGGAGCGGAGGTGGTGCGGTTCATGCCTCCAGTATCCGGTACCGCGCGCACCGTCCCGCGGCTCCGTCGCCGCGCCCGTTCGCCGTACCGAGGGACGGGTCGGGGATCTGTTCGCGGGCCGCTGCCGGCAGTCGGTGCGGCAGCACGCCGTGCGCGGTGCGCTCCAGGTCGAGTGCGCCGCGCAGGATCCAGGGCTCGATGGCGGTGGTGATCCAGTCCGCTAACTGGCGAAACATCATTCTCCTTGACATAGCGCCTTGTTGGCTCAGATCATCATTCCACTATCTAATTAGTGAAAGGGTGATGTGGTGGTCGAGTACCGCATCGACCGCCGCGGCGGTGACGCCACCTACCGGGGCGGCTGGGCGCCGCGCGACGACAGGGGCCACTCGGCCACGGCTGCCGTCACGGCCCGTCGAGTGACGGCCGCCCGCACCACGACCGGCGAGCCCCCGGCCGGCCCCGCCGCCGCGACCCGCACCCCGGGACCGCTCCCGTTCCGGTCGGCCGCGCGCCCACCCGGCCGGTCGATCCGCGCGGCGGCCGTCGTCCTGGCCCCCATGGCGCTGATGCTCGCCCTCGGGCTGTGGGGCGTCCGCCACCAGGGGAGCATGGGGCGCGACGAGTCGACGACCTACCAGATGGCCCATCGCGACCTGGCCGAGATCTGGCAGGTGCTGGGAAACATCGACGCGGTGCACGGCCTGTACTACCTGCTGATGCACGCCGTGTACGCGGTCTGGGACGGCGGGCTCGCGGCCCTGCGGCTGCCCTCGGTGCTGGCGATGACGGCGGCGGCCGGAGCGGTCGCGCTGATCGGCCGGCGGCTGGCCGGCCCGGGGGTCGGCCTGGCGGCCGGGCTGGTCTTCCCGCTGATCCCCACCACACAGCAGTTCGCGCAGGAGGGGCGGTCGTACGCGCTGGTCTGCGCGACCGTCGCCTGGTCCACGTACCTGCTGCTCCGCGCGGTCGACCGGCGGGACAAGCGGGCCTGGGCGGGCTACGCGGCGGTCGCCGTGGTCGCCTGTCTGCTGCACGAGTTCGCGGTGCTCGCCGTCGTCGCCCATGGCGTCACGCTGTCGCTGGCCCGGGTGCCGGGCGCGGTCCGGCGGGCGTGGGCGGTGGCGGCCGGCTGCGTGCTGGTCCCGTTGGTCCCGCTGGTGGTCATCAGCGAGCACCAGTCCGACGCGGTGTCGTGGATCAAGCCCGCGGAGCCGTTCGAGATGGTGCGGTTGGCCGTCCTGACGGTGGTGGCCGCCGGATGTGCCGCCGCGCCCGGACCCGCCCGCCGCGGCCCGGTCCGACTGTGGACCGTGGCGCTGCCGCTGCTGGTCCTGCCGTCGACCCTGCTGATGCTCTCGGCGGTGGTCCACCCGCTCTACGCGCACCGCTACGTCGTCTACTCCTACCTCGGGCTCGCCCTGGCGCTGGGCGCCGGCGTCGACTGGCTGGCCCGTACCGCGAGGCGCCGCGGCCGGCCGGCCGTGGTCTGCGCGTGCGCCGTGGCCGTGGCGGTGCTCGCCGCGCTGCTGCCCACCTGGTCGCAACTGCGCGGCCCACAGGGCCATCTCGACGACCCGGCCGGCGCCGCCCGCGTCGTACGGGAACTGGCCGCGCCCGGCGACGGCGTGCTCTTCATGCCGGCCGACCGCCGCGAGTCGCTGCTGTCCCACCCCGACCACTACCGGGGACTGAACGACCTGGCGCTCGATCAGACCCCGACCGCCTCCGGCACCCTGCACGGGATCGAGCTCACCGCCGCGCGCCTACCCGCCCGGATGCTGTCCGCCGACCGGATCGTCGTGCTGCGCGACGTCCGCTACCGGTCCACGGACGACACGGCCGAGGGCCGGGCGAAGCGCGCGGTGCTGGCGGCGCACTACGAGGAGTGCGCCAGCGGACGGGCGCACGGCATCACGGTGATCGTCTACGCCCGCCCGGGCCGCTGCGCGGAACGGGAGTCCGGGGCCTGACACGACCCCTGGCGAAGCCGACGCAGAAGGCCGGGGCGTGAGCCCGCGTCCGCGTCCTCGGCCGCGAAGGCCCTCGGGGTCTACGGCTCCGAGCGGGGTCCGGAGCCGCGCCACGCGGACTCGGTGAGCAGGCGCAGTCCGTTGAGTCCCACGATGACGGTGGAGCCCTCGTGCCCGGCGACGCCGAGCGGCAGCGGCAGGGTGCCGGCCAGGTCCCAGACGACCAGACCGGTGATGAACGCGCCGGCGATGACGAGGTTCTGCACCACCAGCGTGCGGGCGCGGCGGGACAGTCGGACGACGGCGGGGATGGCGGCGAGTTCGTCGCGCACCACCACGGCGTCGGCGGTCTCCAGGGCGAGGTCGGACCCGACGCGGCCCATGGCGATGCCGGTGTGCGCGGCGGCCAGCGCGGGGGCGTCGTTGACGCCGTCGCCGACCATGAGGACCCTGCGGCCGTCAGCCTCCAGTTCGCGTACGGCGGCGACCTTGTCCTGGGGCAGCAGTCCGGCGCGCACCTCCGTGATGCCGACCTCGCCGGCGAGGCGGGAGGCCGCCCGCGGATTGTCGCCGGTGACCAGCAGCGGGCTGGCACCGGTCAGTTCGGTCAGGGCGCCGACCGCGGCGGCGGCCTCGCCCCGCAGCCGGTCGGCGACGCCGACCACGCCGGCCGGGGCACCGTCCACCGTGACCAGGACGGCGGTGCGACCCTCGTCCTCCAGGCGGGCCACCGCCCGGGCGGCGGCGCGGTGGTCGGCGCGGTCCGGCAGCAGCGTGGCGGGGCTGCCGACCGCCACCGTGCGGCCCATGACGGTGGCGGTCACCCCGCTGCCGGGGGTCGAGACGAAGTCGGAGGCGACCGGGACGTCCAGGCCGCGGGCGCGGGCGGCGTCCACCACGGCCCGGGCGAGCGGGTGTTCGCTGGGGTGCTCGGCGGCCGCGGCCAGCGCCAGCAGCTCGTCCTCCGAGAGGCCGGGGACGGTCAGCGGGCGGACCTCGGTGACCTGCGGGGCGCCCTCGGTGAGCGTGCCGGTCTTGTCCAGGGCCACATGGTTCACCTGCGCGAGGCGCTCCATGACCACGGCGGACTTGACCAGCACGCCGTGGCGGCCGGCGTTCGCCATCGCCGACAGCAGCGGGGGCATGGTGGCGAGCACCACCGCGCACGGCGAGGCGACGATCATGAAGGTCATCGCCCGCAGCAGCGTGGAGTGGAGGTCGGCGCCGTACAGCAGGGGCACGATGAACAGGGCGAGGGTCGCGGCCACCATGCCGAGGCTGTAGCGCTGTTCGACCTTCTCGATGAACAACTGCGTGGGGGCCTTGGTCGCGGACGCCTCCTCGACCAAGGCCACGATCCGGGCGAGCACCGAGTCGGCGGGGTCGCGCTCCACCTTGATCCACAGGGCTCCGGCGCCGTTCACGGTTCCGGCGAAGACCTCGTCCCCGGACCGCTTGGCCACCGGCAGCGGTTCGCCGGTGATGGTCGCCTGGTCGACGTCGCTGCCGCCGTCCAGGACGCGGCCGTCGGCACCGATCCGCTCGCCCGGCCGCACGAGCACCGTGTCGCCGATCCGTAGCCGCCCGGTGGGGACCACCTCCTCGCTGCCGTCGTCCGCCAGCCGGGTCGCGGTGGCGGGCGCCAGATCGAGCAGCCCGCGGACGGAGTCCGCGGTGCGGGCGGTGGCGACCGCCTCCAGCGCGCCGGAGGTGGCGAAGATGACGATCAGCAGGGCGCCGTCCAGCACCTGCCCGATCGCCGCCGCGCCCAGGGCGGCCACGACCATCAACAGGTCCACGTCGAGGGTCCTGTCCCGGAGGGCCTTCAGGCCCTCCCAGCCTGGCTCCCAGCCGCCCGCGAGGTAGGTGAGCGCGTAGAGCGGGGCCCATACCCAGGCGGGCGCGCCGAGCAGGTGCGGCGGTAGGGCGGTCAGGAACAGGGCGGTCGCCGCCGCGGCCCATCTGGCCTCCGGCAGGTCGAAGACCCGCGTCCGCCGACGGAGGGCGACGCGCCGCGCGACCGTCGGCCGGGTGCGGGTGAACGGGGTGGTGGCCATGGTGAGAGCAGCCCTTCGC
This sequence comes from Streptomyces sp. SAJ15, assembly GCF_007595705.1. Classification (GTDB taxonomy): domain Bacteria; phylum Actinomycetota; class Actinomycetes; order Streptomycetales; family Streptomycetaceae; genus Streptomyces. Next base: position 112,665 of record NZ_NISY01000014.1, read on the forward strand.
GCACGGCGGGATCCGATGACGGCACCATACAGGACCACATGAACATCTATTCATGTATTAGGGCTCCGTAGGATGGCGGCATGGGCCATGGAGCGAAACCCAAGACCGCGGACAGCGCAACGCCGCGCACCCACCTGACGCCGCACACCGCGCAACAGGTCGCCACCACGCTCCAGGCCCTGTCCACCCCGTCCCGGCTGCTGATCCTGGCGCGCCTGCGCGAGGGGCCCCTCGCCGCCACCGAGCTGGCCGCCGAGGTCGGCATGGAGCAGTCCGCCTGCTCCCACCAACTGCGGCTGCTGCGCAACCTGGGGCTGGTCACCGGCACCCGCCAGGGCCGCTCGGTGATCTACGCCCTCTACGACGACCACGTCGCGGAACTGCTCGACCAGGCCGTCCACCACGTCGAGCACCTCCGCCTCGGCCTCGCGGACGCACCGGCGGAGGCGGGTCGGCCCGCGGCGGTCCCGGGGGACCGAACCACCGGGCCACGGTGATCGCCTGCGGCGTGTCGGCCTGTACCCTCGGCGCGGACCACACCAACGATCATGGGGGGCGTATGACCGTCTTGGCCGAGATCACCGCACTGCTCGGCGAGCCCCGGTTCCACTGGTCGGACCCCGAGCCGTGGCGCGCGCTGGAGGCCGAGCTCGGCGTGCGGTTCCCCGCGGACTACCGCGCCTTCGTGGACGCCTACGGGCCCGTCCTCGTCAACGACCAGCTGTGGTTCGGGCATCCGGGCGCCCAGCACGGCGACCTCGGACGCGCCATCAAGGCGGACATCGAGGCATGGGCCGACGTCCCCGAAGAGCTCGCGCCGCCGCACCCGGTGGGATCCGCCCCGGGGGAACTGCTCCCGTGGGGGAGCGGTTCCTCGGGTGAGACGGTGTTCTTCCGGATACCCGCCACCGAGGGTGGGGACTGGCGCGTGGGTGTCGTCGAGCATGACGAAGGGACCTACGAGGAACACGACATGACGTTCGGCGCCTGGATGCTGGCCTATCTCCAGGGCCGTGACGTCACGGTGTGCTCACGCAACTTCGCGCCCGACGGCCCCTTCTACCGGTCCATCGGCTGAGGCCACGCCGGTCGTGTCGCCCCCCCCGTCGACCGGACCCGCCGGCATCGCCGTGCCGGCGGGGGAGCGGTCAGGTGGTGGCGAGCAGCAGGTCCTCTCCGCTTGAGGGACGGAGGCCGTCGGTGCGGTCGGCGAAGTAGCGGTCGGCGAGCGACGTCCCCGACACATGTCGAACGTCGTCGAAGCCGGCTTCGCGGGCCAGTGCCAGCATCTCGGGCGGGGTGTAGAAGCTGATGAACGGCGTTCCGGAGGCCCGCGCGCCGGCCGCGCTCGCCCGAAGGCCGGGGCGATCGGCCTCGTCGACGAGTTCGATCGGCAGCAGATAGGTCATGGCGAGCGTCGAGCCGGGCGCCAGCCCGGCGATCTGGCGCAGGGTGGCCGCGGTGGCGTCCTTGGTGAGGTACATGGTGACGCCGGTGGAGACGATGACCGCCGGCTGGTCGGCGTCGAAGCCGGCGGCGGTCAACTGCTTCAGCCAGTCCTCGCTCGCCTCGAAGTCGACCGGCACCAGGTGCAGCCAGTCGGGGACGCCGTAGCCGAGTTCGACCAGACGCCTGCGCTTCCACGCCTGCGGGCCGGGCTGGTCGATCTCGAAGACCCGGAGGCGGGAGGCGATCTCCGGCCTGCGCTGGGCGAAGGTGTCCAGGCCGGCCCCGAGGATGACGTACTGGGTGACGCCGCGGTCCGCCTGCTCGGCGATCAGGTCCTCGATGAGACGGGCGCGGGCCACGATGGCCGCCCGGAATCCCCCGGTGGTTCGCGGGTCCGTGTCGGGGCGGCGGCGCCAGTCCCCCTCGGGAGCCGCCAGCCGCAGGCCGATCTCGTCTTCGAGCACATGCGGCGGCGAGTCGACCTGGACGTGCGTGGCCCGCCAGAGGGCGGTCCGCACCGCGGTGTTGTCCGGCGCCTCGGTCTGCTCGTGTGCCATGGTGTTTCCCCCTGTGTGGTCTGTTGCGTCTTATGTGTCGTGCTGTGTTGTCTGTTGCGTCTTTGTGTGTCGTGGTCAGTTTCCGGCGGGCGCCTGAAGGCTCCACAGTCGCCCGTCGGGGTCGCGGACGGTCATCTCCCTGGTCCCGTAATGCGTCTCCTCGAACGGCGTGACCACCTCGACGGCCGGGTCGGGACCGAACACCTCCGCGTCCGGCACCTTCATCACGAGCCGCGTCTGGGGCTCCTGGTCCTCGGGGACCTCGGCGATGAAGACGTACGGCCCGTCGCCGTTGCGGAGCTGGCCGGAGTTGTGGTCGGTCGAGAACTCCAACTCGTAGCCCAGCGTCTGGAAGAACTTCGCCGCCTTGCCCCAGTTGTGGGTGGTCAGGAATACGGCCTCGATCCCCGCGGTTGCCATGTCAGTTCTCCTTCTCGGTCGACTGCTGCTCTTCGCCATGGGCGTCGTCGAGGTAGGCCCGCAGTGCTTCGGCGACCAACGCCGACAACGACATGCCCGACTCGATGGCGCGGTACTTGACCTGCTTGATCAGCCCGATCGGCAGGTACACGTTGAACTGTTTGACTTCCTCATCGCCCATGAGGCGATGCTAGCATCCTAGCAAGCTAGATCGCTGACGGCGCCAGTGTTTCGTGAAAACCGGTCGTAGGAATTCGGGAGTGAGGTCCGGACGGGCGGTCGTGGCGGTGCTGCCTCGTGCGATTCAGGGTGGATGTCGGGGTCGGGCGGTGCGCTCCCCGAGCTCCCCGGTATGGGTGCATATGATCGCTGTTCGGCGGATTCGGCATCGGTCGCAGACGACGGCCCACACGGTAGAGCGGGGTGCGGATGGATCCACTCGTCACGCGGTGGCCCCGATACGTCTCGTTCGCGCCCGCCGCGCTGATCGTGTGCGGGACCGTCTGGAACGCGCTGTCGCCGCGGGAGTACTGGGGCGACCCGATGCTGGCCGCCGCCGTCGTGCTGGCGGGGGCGCTGCTCTCGCTCCGACACACGATCCTGACGGGAGTCGCCGTCGTCCTCATCGAGCTGGCCCTCGCGGTCAAGGACGGCTACGTCGGCCACATCGTCGGCACGCTCACCCTGGCCAACGCGGTGTTCACCGCACTCGTGGGCATCGGCGTGAACCGGGTGATCGCCCGCCATGGGCGCCGCCTGGAGGTGGTGCGCTCCGTCGCGGAGGCCGCCCAGCGGGCGCTGCTGCCGGTGCCGCCGGCGCGGGTCGGCCCGCTGGCCGTCGCGGCCGTCTACAAGGCCGCGCAGATCGAGGCGTTGATCGGTGGCGACGCGTACGCCGTGCACGACACGCCGTACGGCACCCGGTTGATGATCGCGGACGTGCGGGGGAAGGGCCTGGGCGCGGTCAGCGTGGTCTCGGTGCTGCTCGGCACCTTCCGGGAGGCCGCGGAGCGGGCGCCCGAACTGACGGTGCTGGCGGAACACCTGGAGCGCGCACTCGTACGGGAGGCCGCACGGAGCGAGCACCTCATCCAGATGGAGGGCTTCGTCACGGCGCTGCTCGGTGAGATCCCAGCCGGCGCCGATCGGGTGTCCCTGCTGAACTGCGGCCATCCCTCGCCCTATCTCCTGGCGGGGCGCGCCCTGTCGACCCTGGAGCCGCACGAGCCGGGCCTTCCGCTGGGCATGAGCGTCCTGGGCGTGCCGCAGGCGGCCCCCCAGACCTGGCCGTTCCCGGTCGAGGCCACGCTCCTCCTGGTCACCGACGGCGTGACGGAGGCCCGTGACCGCACCGGGAACTTCTACGATCCGGCGTCCCGGCTCTCCGGCCGGGGCCCGTTCCAGCGGCCGGAGGAGCTGATCGGGACCCTGGTGAGCGACGTGGAGCACTGGACCGGCGGGCCGCGCGACGACGACATGGCCGTTCTGGCGATCACCCGGTGCGCCGACGGCCCAGCCGGCCCGCAAGGGGATCCGGAAGGGGACACCCCGGGCTCCGACCACAAGGGCTGACGCGTGGTCAGGGCCGGCAAGGGCTGATGGGTGGTCAGGCGGACCTGCTTCCCCCCATTGGTATCGAAGAACCCCTCATCGAGGGGCGAGACCGCTCATCGGTCGGCCGGAGACCACGGCGGTGCCGCGGCGCGGCTCACGGCACCACCCATCGCGGCATCCCGCCCGGACCGCCGTGCTCGGTGAGCAGGTCCAGCAGCCGGGTCCGGGAGGCCCTGAGTCGGCGCGCGACCACCGCGGCCGCGTGGGTGCACACCGCGTGGTCCAATCCGGGATCCTTCGCACACAGGGCGCGGACCTCCGCCGCGTCGAACGCGTAGGCGCGTACCGGCGTGCCCGCCTCCGCCCCGAGATGCCAGCGGCGGGGCGGGATCAGCCAGGACCAGCCCAGCAGCTCGCCCGGCCCGACGGTCTCGACGACCGCGGCGCGTCGGCCGGGGATGCGCAGGTCGAGCGCGACCGTTCCGGTGCGGACGATCCAGAAGCGGTCGGCGTCGCCGCCCTCCTCGAAGATCCGCTCTCCCCCGGGGAACGACACCTCGTGGGCCAGAGCCGTCAGCCGCCCGTAGTACTCCTCCGACATCGCGCCGAAGACTCCGGACCTTGTGATCACGCGTCGCCTCCTCGGTCTGGGCCCGCCCGGCAGGTCGTGGACCGCGCCGGACGGCAGCCGTCCGGGGCGATCGCCCGCCGTGGTCGGGGGGTTCCCGATCCGCCTCTCCCTCAGCATCCACCCCGGGGCGTCCCGGCCCCAGGGCCGGAAGGGGCATCGAGAGGGGCCGACCGGCCCGGGTGTCGCCAGGCCCTCCGGGCCGACCGGTCGCCGGCGACGAGCCGGTCTGCCCGTTGCCTGCCCGAGGGCGGCCGAAGGAAGAGGGCAGCGGCGGGAACAAGGAGCCGGACCGGGGGGTTGTCGATCACGTGGCCGGGACGGCGCGCCCCCGGACGCGACATCACCGAGAGCTCGGGAAGGACCGACACCTCATGAAGATCGGCATCATCGGCGCAGGCAACATCGGCGGCAATCTGACCCGGCGACTCACCGCGCTCGGCCACGACGTGTCCGTGGCCAACTCGCGGGGCCCGCAGACCCTGAGCGCGCTCGCCGAGGAGACCGGCGCCACCCCCGTCACCGTGGCCGAGGCGGCGCGCGGGGCGCGGATCGTGGTGGTCACGATCCCGCTGAAGAACATCCCCGACCTTCCGAAGGGCCTGCTCGACGGGGCCGCGGACGGCGTCGCCGTCATCGACACCGGCAACTACTACCCCAAGGAGCGCGACGGCAGGATCGCCGCGATCGAGGAGGGGCTGACGGAGAGTCGCTGGACCGAGCGGCACCTCGGCCACCCCGTCGTCAAGGCGTTCAACGGGACCTACGCCCAGGACATCCTGGAGAGGCCGCGCCCCAAGGGGGACCCGGAGCGCATCGCGCTGCCGGTCGCCGGAGACGACGAGACGGCCAAGCAGGCGGTCCGCGACCTCATCGACGAACTCGGCTTCGACTCGGTGGACTCCGGCGGCATCGACGAGTCCTGGCGCCAGCAGCCCGACACCCCCGTCTACGGCCTGCGGGCCGGAGTCGAGGGCGTCACCGAGGCCCTGGCCGCCGCGTCGCCGGAGCGCCCGGAGGCGTTCCGGGCCTAGCGGAGGAGCACCGGCCGCGCCCCCGAGCCGCTGATGGGTCGGGGGCACGGAGGTGACGGGTGCGGGTGGCGGTCGGCTGCGCACGGTCCCCGCGCGGTGTGTGCGGCCGGCTGTGCGCGGTCCCCGCCGCGGCGTGTGCGGTCGGCTGCGCACGGTCTCCGCGCGGCGTGTGCGCGGAGTCTTGTCGGCGGGTTACCCCCTGGCTAGACTCCGCCGGAGTTTCACTTGACGCACATTTCCTTCACTGCTGTATCACCGACGATCGCCGATCTTCGGGACTCTCACAGGGGATGCGCTCGACAGGGGGCCGGAGTGGAACGAAGAAGCGACGCACGCAGACGCGGAGCCTTATCCCCGATGTGCCCGCCGCGGAGTACGGCGGCTGGTCCACCACCCACACGTCCTGAGAAGCGGGTGTCGCGCCGGGGCCGGTGATGGCGGCCGCTGCGGGAGGGCAGGGGGAGTCCGGCGACTCCGCGGCCCTCTCCACGGTGGGCGAGGACGGTTCCGCCGCGGCGACGCCGTCGCGGCCCGCCTCCGGCGGGGACGTGCGGCTGTACTGGTGGGCGAACACCACCGACGCCCTGGGCACGCAGATCTCCGGGCTGGTGCTGCCCGTCTTCCTGCTGTCGCTCGGGCAGTCACCGGCCGCGATCGGACTGATCACCGGCGCCTCCCTGGGGGCCGGACTCCTCCTGGCCCCCTACGCCGCGGTGCTGGCGGACCGCGGCGCCCGCAAGCGGGTGATGGTCTGGTCGGCCACCGTGTCCGCCATGGCGATGGGATCGGTCGCCGCGGCGGCAGCGTTGGGGCACGTCGTCTGGGCCCATGTGCTCACCGCGCTCGTGGTGGAGCGCTTCGCGACCTCCTGTCAGGAGGCCGCCGCCAGTGGGACGGTGGCGGCCGTCGCCCCCCGGGCCGACTACCCCCGGGTGGTCTCCCGACTCCAGGCCGGCGAACAGGGTGCCCTGGTGGCCGGCCCGGTCCTCGGCGGCTGGCTCTACCAGTGGTTCCGCTGGCTGCCGTTCCTGGCGGACGCCGTCTCGTATCTCGTCGCCGCGGTGTGCGTACGCCGCATGCGATCCAAGCTGACCCCCGCACCCGCCCCCGTCTCCGGCCCCGACCCGAGCCCCGACCCGAGTCCGGACGGCGGGACGGAGGCGTCGGCGGGGCCACCCCGGACCGCCTGGCGCGCCACCGCGACCGAGGTCGGCGCGGGGCTGCGGCTGGCCCTCGACACCCCGTTCCTCCGGCTGGTGTTGCTGTGGACCACGGCCGTGGGCGGCGCCCTGGGCGGCCTCTACTACAGCGTCGTCTTCCGCGTCGGCGGCGACGGGACACACGCCTCGGCCCTGGGACTGGCGCTCTCCTGCGCGGGCGGCGCCGGGCTGGTCGGGTCGCTGGCCGCTCCCCGGCTGGCGCGCGGACTCTCCCCGGCCGCCGGCCTGGTGACGGTGTCCTGGCTCATGGTGCCGATCGCGGCGGGCCTCGCCCTGACCGACCGACTCTGGGCGTACGGGGTGCTGTTCGGCGCGCTGTCGCTGCTGACCGCGGTCGTCACCGTGGTGCTCCAGGCGCACGCCGTGGCGGTGACACCGCCGCACCTTCAGGCCCGCACCGGCACGGCCCTCGCCACCGCCGCCGGTGCCGCGGCGGCGCTCGCGCCCATCGTGGCCGGGGCGTGCGCCGACGGCTTCGGCCCGGCCGCGACCAGCGCCGGCTGCGCGGTGCTGCTGGCCGCGGTCGCCGCGCGGACCACCCGGGCGGCCCTCGCCGGCTCCCTACCGGGCAGGGCCGCATGAGCGCCCCGGCCTCCACCGCGGAGCCGACCGGCGGCGACGGGCCCCGGTTCGCGATCTACCGGGCCGAGCTCCCCGAGGTCTGTCCCACCGATCCGGCGCTCATGGCCCTTACCGGCGACGCGGGCGGACGGTGCGAGATCTTCGCCTGGAACGGCCGGACCGGCCGCGCCCGCCAGGTCACCGACCGGCCGTACGGCACGCTGCACTGCGCCATCGGAGCCGACGCCGCCATCTGGTGGTTCGACGAGGACCGCGACGGCGTCGGCGGCTGGCGCCGCCAGCCGTTCCTGGGCGGACCGGACCGGCCGGCCCTGCCGGGCGTACCCCCGGGCACCCCGCGCGGCCTGGCCTCGGCCGCCGACGGCACGGTCGCCGTCGGCCTGGGCGACGCCGAGGGCCTGAGCGTGTACCTGGGCGTACCGGGCCGCTCCGCCCGCCGGGTGCTGCGGGTCGCCGGCCCCGCCGTCCTCGCCGGTCTCTCCGCGAACGGCGAGCTGATCGCCGTCACCACCACCGCGGCCGGACCGCGGGCGGTCACGGTGTACCGGACCGACGGCACCCCGCTGGCGCGGCTCTCCGGCCGGCGCGGCCGGATCTGGTCACTCGGCTTCGCCCCGGCCGACGCTCGGCCGTCGGGCGACCCGCCCCCCGATGGCCGTCCCGTCTCCGCGTCCTCGCCCCACCACGCCACCTCCCCGCCGACCCGCCGGGCCACGTCCGAACTGCTGCTCGTCCGTGAGCACGGCGACGGTTACGCCCTCGCCACCTGGAGTCCCGGCGCCGGCCCGGAGACACACGCGTGGTGCGCGTTCGACACCGAGATCACCGCCCGCTGGTACCCGGGCGGCGGACGGGTGCTGGTCCGGCAGGACCGATGGGGCCGCAGCCGCCTGTTCGCCGTCGACCTCCTACGGCGTACCCGGGTGCCGATCCCGGTGCCGGCCGGCACCGTGCTGGACGCCGCACCGCGCGGCGATGACGAGGTCCACTACCTCTGGACCGACTCGGCCACCCCGCCCCGGCTCCGCTCCACGGGCCGGACCCGGCTGCCGACCGTCGGCACCCCGGCCGGCCGGGTGCCGGGCCGGCACACCGAGCTGTGGACCGAGGGCGCCGACGGGCCGATGCACACCCTGCTCGGTCTGCCCGACACCGACGGGACGCGGCCGCCCCTGGTCTTCCTGGTGCACGGCGGGCCCGCCGACCACGACCGGGACGCCTACGACCCGATGGCGCACTCGCTGGTCGCGTCCGGATACGCGGTCGCGCGCGTCAACTACCGGGGGTCCACCGGCTACGGGCCGCGCTGGCGCGACGCCTACCGGGAAGGCGTGGGGCTCACCCAGGTCGCCGACCTCGCCGCGGTCCGCGCCGAGCTGCTCCGCCGCGGGCTGGTCCGACCCGACGCGGTGGGACTGTGGGGCACCTCCTGGGGCGGCTACCTGGTGCTGCTCGCCCTGGGCACCCGCCCGGAGCTCTGGCAGGCCGGGGTGGCGGTCAAGCCGGTGGCCGACTGCGCGCTGGCCCACCGCCTCGGCACCCCCGCCCTGCGCGCCCTGGACGAGGCGCTGTTCGGGGGCACGCCCGAGGAGGTGCCCGAGCGCTACGCCCGCAGCTCGCCCCTCCGGTACGCGGCCCGCGTCCGCGCGCCCCTGCTGGTGGTGGCGGGCACCCGGGACGCCAAGTGCCCACCCGGACAGATCCGGAGCTATCTGTCGGCGCTCACCGCGGCCGGCGTCCCGCACGAGGCGATGTGGCTGGACACCGGCCACGACGGCTACCTCGGCGGCGAGCACATCGCGGTGCTGCGCCGCGCGATGACCTTCCTCGGCCGAGGGCTGCGCGGCCCACGGCGAGAGGAGCACCCGACCACCCGCGGCCGAGGGCGCGGGGGCGACGGGAGCGGCCATGCCACCGGCGTCACCGGTGACCGTGCCACCGGCGAGCCCGGTGGCCGCACCGACGGCCCTCCCGACGAACGCACCACCGACGCCGGCACCGCCGGCCGACCTGTGGAGAGGGGGTAGCAGCCGTGCAGAAGGACATCATCCAGAACGACCCGCTGATGGGTGACGAGGAGAACCGGAAGCCGGGCGTGATGATCAGCGTCACCGTCCCGTTCCGTAACGCGGAGGACAGCGAGGAGGAGTGACTCCTCTCCGGTCGGCCCGGTCCGACCACCGGGCCGACCGGTCTCCACCCCGCGCCGCCCTCCCGCCCTCTCCGTACCTCCCGCCGAGGAGCCGTCATGCGCGTCCTGCTGGTCAACATGCCCTGGTCTCCCATCGATCTGCCGTCCCTGGCGCTCGGCATCCTCAAGCGCAGCGTCGACGAACGCGTGCCCGGCGCGCACGCCGACGTGCTGCACGCCAATCTGGAGTTCACCGACTGGATCACCGCCCGTACCCCCTTCACCAGCGCGGACTACGAGTACTACGCGCTCTCCTCCTACTTCCTGGGCTGCGGGGACTGGGTCTTCTCCTCCGCGCTGTACGACGACCCGGAGTGGCGGGTGGCGGAGTTCACGGCGGCGATGTCGGACAAGCTGCGCCCGTCACGGCTGGAGAAGACACTCCAACTGCATCGGACGGTGCCGCGCTTCGTGCGGGAGGCGGCCGAACGGATCGTCGCCGCCGCCCCGGACGTCGTCGGGTTCACCTCCACCTTCCAGCAGAACACCGCCGCGTTGGCCGCGGCCAAGGAGATCAAGCGGCTGGCCCCGCACATCGTGACGGTCTTCGGCGGTGCCAACTGCGACGCGGAGCAGGGGGCCGCCGCACACCGCAACTTCCCCTTCGTGGACCATGTGATCCGCGGCGAGGGCGAGGCCGCGTTCCCCGCGCTGCTCACCGCGCTCCGCGACGGCGGCGCGCTCGACGCCGTGCCGGGGCTGTGCCACCGCGGCCCCGACGGCGCCAGCGTCGTCAACCCGATGAGCACCAGACCGCTGCCGCCCGCCGCCATCCTGCCGCCCGACTACACCGGCTACTTCGAGCGGCTCGCCGCCTCCACGGCCCGCGCCTGGGTGGAGCCGAAGCTGGTGGTGGAGGGCGCCCGCGGCTGCTGGTGGGGGGAGAAGCACCACTGCACCTTCTGCGGTCTCAACGGCTCGTTCATGCAGTTCCGCAGCAAGAGCCCGGACACCTTCTACGAAGAGATCATGGAGCTCTCCCGGCGACACCGGGTCCTGGACATGTACGTCGTCGACAACATCCTCGACATGGGCTACCTGACCACGGTCCTGCCGCGGATCATCGACAGCGGCCACGACCTGCGGCTGCACATCGAGATCAAGGCGAACATGCGCCGCGCCCAACTGCGCACCCTCGCCGAGGCCGGCCTGATCTACGTCCAGCCCGGCATCGAGAGCCTCAACAGCCGTGTCCTGGGCCTGATGGACAAGGGCGTCAGCGGCTGCCAGAACGTGCGGATGCTGCGCGACGGCGCGGAGACGGGCCTGTCCGTCGCCTGGAACTACCTGCACGGCTTCCCGGGAGAGACGGACGCCGACTACGAGCCGGTCATCGCCCAGATCCCCGCCCTGGAGCATCTGAACCCACCGGTCGACCGGTCCGCGCGGATCGCCATCGAACGCTTCAGCCCGTACTTCGACCGGCCCGAACTCGGCTTCTCCGACCTGCGGCCCGAGAAGCACTACCGCTTCACCTACGACCTGCCGGAGGAGGAGCTGTACGACCTCGCGTACGTCTTCGAGGCGCCGGATCGCGGCATCGGCGAGGGCACCGCGAACGCGCTCAGCGACGCGCTGACGGAGTGGAAGAAGCACAACGTCGACAGCCGGCTCACCCACTCCGACCTCGGCGACCGGGTCGTCCTGGTGAGCCGCCGGCGGAAGTTCGACTGGGGGGTGCGGGAGCTGACCGAGCCGCTGCACCTGGCGGCGTTCCGGCTGCTGGACCAGCCGCACGCGCTCACCCCGCTGACCCGCAAGCTGCGCGACCGGCTGCCCGGACGGGACGTCGAGGAGCCGGAGGTGGCCGCCCTGTTGGAGGAGTGGCTGGCCCTCGGGCTGGTGTTCACCGACGCCGGTCAGTACGTGCACATCGCGCCCGCCGCGGTCAACGAGGACCTGCTGCGGCTCTACTTCATGCGCCATGCGCACGCCGACCCCGCGCCCCGGACACCCGAGCCGGCCGGCCGGGCCTGACCGCCCGACCGCCGTCTTCCCCCGTTCGTGACGGCCGGAAGGCCACCCTGATCGTCACCCCGTCGGAAGCAGGAGGAGCGACCCCGGATGAGCAGCACCACCACCCCGCCGACGGCGGAGGCCGACGCCCCGGACCGTCCCGTGTCGGTACTCGCCTGGCGCGACTACGACATCGACGCCTGCCGCCTGCCGGGCATGGACCTGGGCGAGCTCGCGATCGGCGGTCGGTCCGCCGAGGAGGTCACCCGGCTGTGGGAGCTGGGCGCCCGCAGGGTGCGGCTCCCGAAGACCGTGGATCTGGCGGTCGCCGCGGCCGACCCGGTCGCCGCCGCCCGTGCGGTGCGCGCCCTGTGTCTGGTCCGCGACCTGACGGCCCGGGCGGTGCTGGTCGAGTGGCGGCTGACGCTCGCCGACGCGGACCCGGACGGGTGGCGGGCGCTGAACCATCTGCAACCACCCCAGGACCTGGCCGGTCCGACCGGCGCGACCGAGGCCCTCGCGGAGTGGCGCCACCGCCACTACCTGTGCAAGTGCCTGTGGCGTCAGGGGCCGGGCTTCGTCCAGATCCGCGACCGCCGCTGGGGCGACCTCCGCCGGTTCACGGTCGCGGAACCCGAGTACCAGGAGGCGATCGCCCTCCTGGAGGACGGCGTGCCCGCCCGCCGGGTGGACCCGGAGATCCTCGCCGACCTGCGCTCGGAGCGCCTGGTCGGCGAGGTCGGCGAGCTGGTCTGGTGGCTGCCGTACCGGGTGCGGCGCTGGATCCAGGAGGCCATGACGGTCTGAGCCCCGGCGCGACGCGCGGCACGCGCCGTGGTGGAGCCGGAGCGAGCGCGATGAGCGCACGGCACACCGACGGGTGTGCCGGCACACACCGCCTCGGCGGCGCCTGCCGGCACACCCGTCTGCCGATCTCACTCCCGATGTCTCGTCATCGGATCGGCGTGTCACTTCACCGAGCCGGCCATCACACCCTGGACGAAGTGGCGCTGGAAGGCGAAGAACACGACCAGCGGCACCACCAGCGAGAGGAACGCGCCCGGCGCGAGCACCCCGATGTTGCTGCCGAACTGCCGCATCTCCGACTGGAGGGCCACCGTCAGCGGCTGCGACTCGCTGTCCGCGAAGATCAGCGCGACCAGCATGTCGTTCCACACCCACAGGAACTGGAAGATGGCCAGGCTGGCGATGGCGGGCTTGCCGAGCGGAAGGACCAGTCGCGAGAAGATCCGCCACTCCCCGCCGCCGTCCATCCGGGCCGCCTCCAGCATCTCCTTGGGGATCTCCGCGAAGTAGTTGCGGAGCAGGAAGATGGCGAACGGCAGTCCGTAGGCGACGTGGAAGAGCACCACTCCGGGGATGGAGCCGAAGAGCCCGAGGGCGCCGAACATCTTCGCCACCGGCAGCAGACCGATCTGGATGGGCACCACCAGCATGGCGACCACCAGCAGGAAGATCCAGTCGCGGCCGGGGAACTCCAGCCAGGCGAAGGCGTATCCGGCCAGCGCCGCGATCGCCACCACCGCCACCGTGGTGGGGACCGAGATCAGCACGGTGTTCCAGAAGGCCGCGGTGATGCCCGAGTTCTCCAGGAGCGCCGTGTAGTTGTCGAACGACAGCTGGCTCGGCGCGCTGAGCGCCTTCCACCAGCCGCTGCCGGCGTTCGCCTCCTCGGAGCGCAGCGAGGAGAGGAACAGTCCGGCGACCGGGGTGACCCAGATCAGTCCGATGAGGAGCAGAAACGCCTGCACCAGACTGTTGTTGAGTCGCCGCACCAGCCGGCTCCCGGGCCGGCCGCGCCGCGGGGCGGCGCCCTGGGTGGTGCTCGTCATGACTGGCTCCTGCGGAAACGTCGGATGTTGAGGGCCATGGCGGGGACCACCAGGAGCAGCAGCAGGACGCCGAGGGCGCTGCCGAGGCCCTGGTTGTTGCCGCCGCCGAAGGAGACCAGCCACATCTGCATGGCCAGGACGTTGGCGTCCTGCTGCACCGGCCCCGGGGCGATGATGTAGACGAGGTCGAAGACCTTCATCACGTTGATCACCATGGTCACGAAGACCACACCGAGGACGGGGGCGAGCAGGGGCACGGTGATCTTCCGGAAGATCTGCCACTCGTTGGCGCCGTCCATCCGGGCCGCCTCCAGGACGTCCCGGGGCATGGCCGCGAGCCCTGCCCCGATGAGGACCATGGCGAAGCCGGTCCAGATCCAGGTGTAGGCGCCGATGATGGCGGGGGTGATCAGCGCGGGCCCCAGCCAGGCGATGCCCTCGTACGGCGGCGCGAAGTTCTTCGCGGGCAGGTGCACGGCGTAGGAGCCGGACTCCAGACCGTCGAAGCGGTAGGAACCGTCCGGGCCGGTGGTGGTCGTGGCCACCACCTCGCCCCGGGAGTCGACCGCCTCGACCGCCATCTTCGGCAGCCCGCGCTCGGTCGCGTCCACCGTGCCGGGCTTGCCGCCGCCGCCGAGGGTGAAGTCGAGGTAGACCACGCCCCCCAGCTGGTCGGCGCCGACGCGGGCCGCGGCCGCCTTGGCGGCGGGTACGGCGTCGCCGGGCAGCTCCTTCGGCGGGACGCCCACCAGGCCGAGGTTGACCGTGTGGCCGGGGTTGGTGCGGTCGGCCGTGCGGTACCCGCCGTCCTCGCTCTTGTCCAGAGCCTTGTCGCCGAGGCGGGCCTTGGCGGTCGGATAGCCGGACACGTCCTCGAAGCTGTCGTGGATGCCGACGGCCACGGCGTTGAGCACACCGCGCTCCGGGTCCTGCTCGTAGGCGAGCCGGAAGATGATGCCCGCGGCGAGGAAGGAGATCGCCATCGGCATGAACATCAGCAGCTTGAAGGCGGTCTTCCAGCGCACCTTCTCGGTGAGCACGGCGAGGATCAGGCCCAGGCCGGTCAGCAGCGCGGGGGCGAAGACGACCCAGATGGCGCTGTTGCGGATGGCCCGCAGCGTCGCCGGATCCTGGAAGATCTCGCGGTAGTTGTCGGTGCCGACGAAGGTGTCGCCGGACGCGTCGAACAGGCTGCGGATGACCGAGAAGACGATCGGGTAGAGGACCAGCGCGCCCAGCAGCAGCAGCGCCGGGAGCAGGAAGACCCCGGCGATGAGCCGCCGCCGCCGGACGGCGCGCCGGGCGGGGGTGGTGCGGCGGGAGGCCGGCGGGGGGTCGGGCGGGGTGCGGCCCGCCTTCACGGGCCGCACCTCAGAGGTCGTCACAGACATGGCTAGGGACCTCGGCCTTACTTCCGGTACGCCTTGGCCGCGGCGGCCTCGAGCTTGCGGGCCGTGGCCTCGGGGTCGGACGGGTCGCGCAGGAAGTCCTGCAGCAGCTTCCACTCGCCCGCACCCTGGGTGCCGCCGAAGGCCGCGGGGGCCTGGTCGGACATGTCGAACCGCACGGAGTCACCGGCGTCGACCAGCGACTGGGCGGTGGCCCGGGTGGTCTCGTCCTGGTAGTTGCCCATGTGGACGCTCATGTTGGGGGAGATGAAGCCGCCCGCCTTGGCCCAGATCCCGGCCGCCTCCGCGGAGGCCAGGTACTTCACCAGCTCCATCGCGGCCTTCTGGTGCTTTCCGGCCTTGAGTACCACGGCGGCGTCACCACCGCTGACGACCGGCGGCTTGCCCCCGTCGACCGCCGGGAAGGGGAAGAACTTGGCGTCCTCGCCGACCTTCTTCTTCAGCTGGTCCTTGACCAGGCCGCCGACGAAGTCGCCCTCGTAGACCATGCCCGCCTTGGGGTCCGGTCCGAAGACCTGCTCCACGGACTCGGGGAAGTCGGTGCGCAGCGCCCCCGCTCCGCCCCCGGCGACCAGGTCCTTGTCACCGAAGAGCTCGCCGAGCGTGGTGAGCGCCTTGACGACGGTGGGGTCGGTCCACGGGATCTTGTGGGCGGCGAGCTTGTCGTAGTTCTCGGGGCCCGCCTGGGAGAGGTAGACGTTCTCGAACCAGTCGGTGAGCGGCCAGCCGGCCTCGCCCGCGACGGAGAACGCGGGCACGCCGGAGTCGGACAGGGTCCGGCCCGCCTTCAGCATCGCGTCGTAGCTCTTGGCGGGCTCGACCCCGGCCTGGGCGAACGCCTCCGGGTTGTACCAGACCGTCGACTTGTGCGAAGCCTTGAAGTACAGGCCGTAGTAGGTGTCGTCGACCGTGCCGTACTCCTTCCAGACCGGTGCGAAGTTGACGCCGGCGTCGGTGGCGATCTCCTTGGAGAGCGGGACCAGCCAGTCCTTCTCGGCGAACTGCTGGAGCACGCCGACCTGCGGCACCATCACCACGTCGGGGGCGTTGCCACCCTCGATCTTGCTGCCGATGACGGTGGAGACGTTGTCGCCGGTGGAGACGAAGGTGACCTTCGCGCCGGTCTTCTCGGTGAAGCCCGCCAGGACCTTCTTGAAGTTCTCCTGCTCCACGCCGGTCCAGACGCCGGCGACGGTGACCGACTGTCCGGACAGCGCCTTCTTGCCGCCCCCCGAGGAGTCCCCGCCGCCGCAGGCGGTCGCGGTGAGGGCCAGGCCCAGGACGGCCGCGCCGGAGGTGGCGATGCGTATGCGTCGTGCCGCGGTGTGTCTCATGGTGGTTCCCTTCGGTGGGGCTATCGGGGGTCGGAGGCGGTGATCCACCAGGCGGCGGTGGAGCCGGGGAGGGTGCCTTCCGGACAGTCGCCGCTGGCCAGCAGCGGGGCGCCGGGGACGGGGGCCGGGACCGGGTCGGTGCCGAAGTTGATCGCGCACACCAGCCCGTCGCCGCGGACGAAGGCCAGGACCTGCGGCGGGGAGTCCAACCAGCGCAGGGTGCCCTCGCCGAGCTGCGGGAGGCTGCGGCGCAGGTGCAGCCCCTCGCGGTACAGATGCCAGAAGGAGCGGGTGTCCGCGACGGCGCGCTCGGTCGAGTGCTCGGCGAACCACTCGGGCTGCGGCAGCCACGGCCTGGCGGCCTCGGCGTCCTTGGTGAAACCGAACGGGGAGGCGTGGCCGGACCAGGGCAGCGGCACCCGGCAGCCGTCCCGGACGCCCCGGCGGCTGCCCGTCCGGTGGAAGATCGGATCGGTGAGGACGTCGTCCGGCAGGTCCACCACCTCGGGCAGGCCCAGCTCCTCGCCCTGGTAGACATAGGCGGCACCGGGGAGGGCCAGCATCAGCAGGGCGGCGGCGCGGGCGCGGGCCGGGCCGTGCTCTCCCCCGGACGTCGCCTCGGAGACGGCCCCGGGCCCGCCGCCCGGCTCGGTCGCGTACCGGGTGACGGTCCGCACCTGGTCGTGGTTGTTGAGCACCCAGGTGACGGTGGAGCCGGTCTCCGCGATGTCGGTCAGCGCCTCGGAGATGACCGTGCGGAAGACCTCGATGTCCCAGCGGGCGGTCAGCAGGTGGAAGAAGAACGCCTGGTGGAGCTCGTCGGGCCGGACGTAGGCGGCCTGCTCGCGCGGGGTGCGCACGGACACCTCGCCGACCAGCAGCCGGTCGTGGCCGTCCCGGGCGGTGTACTCCTCGCACAGCGCGCGCCAGTCGCGCCACACCTGGTGGACCTCGGGCTGGTTCCAGGCGAGCGGGTTGACGGAGTCGCGGGTGCGCTCGTCGGCCTCCGGGTCGGGGGAGTCCGGCAGCTCGGGGTGCTTGTACAGCCCCGCGGCCACGTCGATCCGGAAGCCGTCCACGCCGCGGTCCAGCCAGAACCGCAGGACCTTCTCGAACATGTCGCCCACGACCGGGTTGCGCCAGTTCAGGTCGGGCTGTTCCGGGGTGAACATGTGCAGGTACCACTGGCCCGGGGTGCCGTCCGGCTCGGTGACCCGACTCCACGCCGGGCCGCCGAACATGGCCCGCCAGTTGTTCGGGGGCAGTTCGCCGTCGGTCCCGCGGCCGTCGGCGAAGTGGAAGAGCGACCGGGACGTGCCGCCCGACCCCTCCGCCAGCGCGGCCCGGAACCACGGGTGCTCGCTGGAGCAGTGGTTGGGGACGATGTCCAGGAGGACCTTCAGCCCCAGCCGGTGGGCGTCGACCACCAGCCCGTCGAACTCGGCGAGGTCTCCGTAGACCGGGTCCACGTCGCAGTAGTCGGCGACGTCGTAGCCGTGGTCGTGCTGCGGGGACGGGTAGAAGGGGCTGAGCCAGACGCCGTCGACCCCGAGCTTCTTCAGATACGGGAGTCCGGTGCGGACCCCGGCCAGATCGCCGATGCCGTCGCCCGTGCTGTCGAGGAAGCTGCGGACGTACACCTGGTAGATCACCGCATCGCGCCACCAGCGCTGCGCCGTGCTGTGCGGGACACCGGTCGTGGCGACCGGCGAGGGGTCGGCGGAAGAGCCGTTCCCCACCGTGGCTGTGAGCATCTGCCCTGAACCTGTTCTTGCTTGAGCACACCTGCGGGGCATGCAGTTCGCTGTTATGCATGCATGTTAAGTAGGCGTGTCATTTGAGTGTCAACGAAACTGCCGAAAATCACGGCAGGCTGTCCGAATTTGACGGATTTATGGGTGCGCAAAGCGGCTTGAAGGTCGCCAGGGGCTACTTAACAAGTAAGTAGCGAGGGGGGTGGGTGTCGGTCGATCAGCCGCGGCGGACGACGGCCTGGAGCTCCCGCGTCAGGCGGGCGACGGCCTCACGCGGGCCCTGGCGCCCGATCAGCGCCTGATGGACCACGGCCTGGGTGGCCAGGCTCACCTGGTCGTAGCGGGCGCTCTTGGGGCGCGGCTTGGCCGTCAACAGGCTCCGCTTGAGCGTCGGCAGGTACGGGAACGTCCGCATGAGATGTCGATCGTTGTACAAATCCGCCCAAACAGGCGGAAGTGACCCCTTGGTCAGCACCTGGCGCTGAACCTGCTCACTGGTCAGGTAGGCCATCAGCTCGGTGGCCGACCTCTGGTGCCGCGAGTGCGCGTTCACCGCCAGATTGGAGCCGCCCAGCACGCTGGAGCCGGGCCCGTCGGGCCCGGGTAGCGGCACCGCGCCGAACTTCCCCGCCACCGCCGACGAGTCGGCGTTGGCCATCGGGTACGCGTACGGCCAGTTCCGCAGGAACAGCAGCTCGCCGTTCTGGAACGCCCGGCGGGACTCCTCCTCCTTGAAGGTCAGCGCCCGTCGGGGGATCCACCCCTCGCGCACCCCGTCGAGCAGGAAGCCCAGGCCCTCACGGGCGGCGGGGGAGTCGACGGTGACCCGAGCCCCCTCGTCGCCGAGCATCGTGCCGCCCGCCGACTGCACGGCCTCGACGACGTTCGCGGTCAACCCCTCGTAGGGCAGGAACTGTCCCGCGTAGCCGTCCAGGCCGTACCGGGGGGCGACGGTCTTCGCCAGTCGCTCCAACTCGGCCCAGGTCTGCGGCGGCCGCTCGCCCTCCCGATCGAGGACGTCCTTGCGGTAGTAGAGCAGCCCGGCGTTGGTCACATAGGGGACCGCGTACAACCGCCCCTTGAACGTGGCGGTGTCCACCACCGGGGGCAGCAGCCGGTCCAGCGGGAACCGCCGACCGTCCACCGGGGCGATCCAGCCCGCGGCCGCGAACTCCGAGGTCCACGCCACGTCGATGTTGAGCACATCGAAGCGGTCACTGCCCGATCGCAGTTCGGTCACGAGCTGCGCCCGCACCTCGTCGGCGGCGTCCGGCAGTTCGACCAGCGTCACCTTCTCCCGCGGGTGCCGCTTGTTCCAGCCGTCGAGCACACCGCGGAGATAGCCGGTGAGGTCGCCGCCGGTCACCAGGGTGAGCGGTCCGCGGCCGTCGGCGGCGCCCGGCTCGCCTCCGGCCCTCAGGCCCGCGCTCGCATGTCCCGCCAACAACAGGAGGCAGACAAGGAGGGCTGCACCCGCGGCACGCTTCCACCGCATAGGTTCCTCCTTGCACCGGCGCAGACGGGACTGGCCCGGCGTCCTGTCCCTGTATACCTGTTAGGCATGCGGGATACTAGATGGTGCAGGAAGATACGAGGGCGATCTGGTTCACACCCGGACGAGCTCATATAACGGACAAGTATCGCGGCGGGGAAGAGGGAGAGCGTGCGGCTGCCACTCCTGGCACTGTTGGTGAGCGGTCCCGCACATGGCTACGAACTCAAGCAGGCTCTTGAGAAGCTCCTGGGCTCCGCGTACCCTCAGCCGAACGTCGGCCAGATCTATGTCACCCTCTCCAGGCTGGAGAAGTCGGGCCTGATCGCGGGCGAGGACGTCGAGCAGTCGGACCGACCGAACAAGCGCATCTACCGGATCACCGCGGCGGGACGCGAGGCGGTGGACGCGTGGTTCGAGGAGTCGACCGCCGAGCCGCGGGTACGGGACGAGTTCTTCATGAAACTCGCCCTCGCCCCGCACACCGGGGCCGCCAACCCGATCACTCTGATCAACAAACAGCGGCGCCACTACCTCAACACCATGCGCGAGCTGTCGAAGCTCGCGACGACCGAGGACCGGGACAACCGGATCGCTCAACTGCTGATCGAGGGAGCCATGCTGCACCTGCAGGCGGACCTCGACTGGTTGGAGCGCTGTCAGGAGGAGCTGGAATGAGCCGGGACGAGCAGTCCGGCGCCATAGTGCGGGCGACGGGTCTGGTCAAGACCTACCGTCCGGAGGGCGCCGCCCCGGTCCATGCGGTGCGCGGCGTCGACCTGAGCGTCGAGCGCGGCGAGTTCGTCGCCGTCACCGGCCCCTCCGGCGCGGGCAAGTCCACCCTGCTCCACCTGCTCGGCGGCCTCGACCGGCCCGACAGCGGATCCATCCGGCTCGACGGCCGCCAGGTCGACTCCTTCAGCGAGGCGCGCTGGGCCATGCTGCGCCGCAGGCACATCGGCATCGTCTTCCAGTTCTTCAACCTGGTCTCCAACCTCACCGTCGCCGACAACGTCGAGCTGCCCGCGCTGCTGGCCGGGAGCTCCCCGAAGCAGGCCCGGGCGCATCGCGAGGAGCTGCTCGCGGAGCTCGGCCTGGAGGGCAGGGAACACAGCACCCCGGGCGAGCTCTCCGGCGGCGAGCAGCAGCGCGTCGCCCTGGCCCGCGCCCTGGTCAACAGCCCCAGCCTGCTGCTGGCCGACGAGCCGGCCGGCAGCCTCGACAGCAAGGGCACCCGGGAGGTGCTCCGGCTGCTCTCCCGCTTCCACCAGCGCGGCCAGACCATCCTGCTGGTCACGCACGACGCCCGGGTCGCCAGCGCCGCGGACCGGGTGATCAGCTTCTTCGACGGCCGGGTCGCCGACGACGCCGCGCTCGCCGACGACGCCGGCCGCCGCCCGGCCGGTGTGGCCGACGTCCTGCGACTCAAGGGCTGACCGGACCGTGCGGGCATCGGCACGGTGGGTGCAGGCCGACCTCAGGGCACATCGCGGCGCGGCCGTCTTCATCGTGCTGGCCAACGTCGGGATCGCCGTCTCGCTGCTGCTGGCCAGCGCGCTGTTCAGCTATGCGGCGGACCCCTGGCAGCGGGTCTTCACCCAGTCCTCCGGAGCGCACGTGTGGATCCACGCGCGGTCCGACGCCCCCGCCGGCACGCTGGCCGACCTGGACGAGGTGAGCGGCGCCTCCGGCCCGTTCCGTACCCTGCGCACCGTCGCCGGCCCCGAGCGTGGCGGCTCCGGGGTGGCCCTGGAGCTGCGCGCCACGGCCGATCGGCCCGCCACGGCCGGACCGCAGCTCGGCTCCGGCCGCTGGCTGGAGCCGGGCCGCGACGCGGGCCGTGGCGGCGGGGTCGTCCTGGAGGGCTCCGCGGCCCGCGCGCTGTGGGCCGACCCCGGGGACCTGGTCCGGCTGCGCGGCTTCGACCGGCCGCTGCGCGTGGTGGGCGTCGCGAACACCGCCGAGGTGCAGTACCGCGCGGGCGACCGACCGGGGGTGGCCTGGGTGCTGCCCGCCACCCTCGCCGCCGCCGACGCCGCGGAGGAGCAACGCGGCCAGACCATCGGTCTGCGCCTCGCCGACGCCGGCGACACCGACTACGTGGTGCAACGGGCGGTCACCGGACTGGGCGCCGACCGGATCACCGGGGTCTCCACCTGGCGGCAGGCCCGGAGCGAGGCCGGCGGAGACAACCAGCTGCTGGCCCGGCTGCTCGCCCTGTTCGGCCTCGGCGCGCTGCTCGCCGCCGCGCTGGCCGTGGGCGGCGCCATCAGCAGCCGCGTCCGCGGGCACCTGCGGGACATCTCGGTGCTCAAGGCCATCGGGTTCACCCCGGGCCAGGTGGTCCGCATGTTCCTGGCCCAGCACCTCGGCCTCGCGCTCGTGGGGGTGGCCACCGGGGCGGTGCTCATCGAGGCCCTCGGCGCCCGCCTCCCCGGCCGGATCGGGGAGGCGATGGCCGTGTGGCAGCACCACCCCGCGCACACCTGGGCGCCGCTCGCCATCTCCGGCGGCGCGGTGGTCTTCATCGCCACGGCGACCTGTCTCGCCGCCTGGCGGGCGGGCCGGGTCCCACCGGTGCCGATCGCCCGCGCGGCCGTCGCGCGCAGCCGTCGGATGTCCGGCACGGCCCGCCGGGCGCTCGGCCTCCGGGTCCCGCCCGCGCTGGTGCTGGGCTGGCGCGGGGCCTTCCACCGTCCGCTGCGCTCCGTCGCCGCGGTGGGCCGGCTCGCCGTGCCGCTGCTGCTGATCACGGTCGCCCTCGGCACCTGGTCGACCCTGGACCGCTTCACCGCCCACCCCGAGACGGTGGGCCTGCCCGCCGCGCTGACCGCGCGCTCCGACAGTCTCGACGACGCGCGGCTGCGCGACGTCCTCGCCACCCGCGAGGACGTCACCGCCTTCCCGGGGTCCGAGGTCCAGGCGCTGGTCCCCGGCCAGACCGGGACGATCACCCTGCGCGGACTGGGCACGGACCGGCAGCCCTACCCGTTCTCGGTGGTCGAGGGGCGGACCGCCCGGGGACCGAACGAGGCGGTGGCCGGTCAGGGGCTGTTCGACCTGCTGGACGCCCGCGTCGGCGACTGGGTCCGGATGACGGTCGCCGGGAAGCCGCACGTCCTCCACATCGTCGGCCGGACCATCGAGCCGGCCGAGGGCGGCCGGGTGATCTCCACCGGCCTGGACACCCTGCGCGAGGGCGGCGACGCGCTCCGCCCGGACTTCTACCACCTGGTCCTGGACCACGGCACCGACCCGGCGGTTGTGCGCGACGCCCTGGCCGACGCCTCCGACGGGCGGCTGGAGCTACGGGAGATCGCCAACCCCGCCGACCAGCTGCACGGCGTGCGCGGCGTCATCATCGGCCTGATCGCGGTCCTGGTGCTGATCGGGCTGGCCGAGCTGTCGACGACGATCAGCGCCGGGGCCCGGGAGTACGGGCGCGACCTGCTGGCGCTCAAGGCCATCGGGCTGACCCCGCGTCAGATCACCGCGGTGATCGCCGCGGCCACCGTCTTCGTCGCCCTGGCCGCCGCCGTGACCGGCACGGTCCTCGGGGTCTTCGCCGCCGAGTGGCTCATCGACCTCCAGGGCCGTTCCAGCGGCATGGGCGCCGGGATCGCCGAACCGCCCGCCCTCGGCACCCTGCTCCTGGTCGGTGCCGCCGCGCTGGTGGCCGCCGGCGCCGTCTCGGTCCTGCCCGCGGCCCGCACGGCGCGCCGCAAGATCGCCGACTCGGCCAGCGACGTGCTGTAGGTCGCCGCCGGCCGCGGTGTGACCGTGGCCGTCGCACGCCCCGGGCCGGCGGCCGTCGGCTCGCCGTTCCGCCCCGGGCCCGGCGGCCGTCAGGGGACGCGCCCGCCCGGGACGAAGGTGACGGGCAGCCGGAGGGGATTGCGCAGACCGCCGGCCCGCCACCGCAGCTCGCTCGGCGGCACGGCCAGGGCCAGGCCGGGGAGGCGCCGCAGCGCCGTCCCGATGGCGATCTGGCCCTCCAGTCGGGCCAGCGGCGCCCCCAGGCAGTAGTGCACACCGTGCCCGAAGGCGAGGTGGCCGTAGTCCTGCCGCGTCACGTCCAGGTGTTCCGGGTCGGAGAAGCGGTCCGGGTCGCGGTCCGCGATCGCGGAGGCCACCAGCACGGTGGCGCCGCGAGGGATGGTCACGCCCGCGATCTCGACGTCCTCACGGGCGAACCGGGCGATGCCCGGACTGATCGGCCCGTCATAGCGGAGCAACTCCTCGACGGCCCCCGGCAACAGCTCCGGATCGTCGCGCAACAGCGCCAGCTGGCGGGGATCGGCCAGCAGCGCGGCGATGCCGCCGCCGATCAGGCCGACCGTGGTGACGTATCCGGCCACCAGCAACAGCAGCGCCGTGGCGATCAGCTCGTCCTCGGTCAGCCGCTGCTCCTCGTCCCGGGCCGCGATCAACGCGCTGAGCAGGTCGTCTCGGGGGCGGGCGCGCTTGGCCGCCAGGAGCCCGGTCAGATAGCCCCGCATCTGCCGCCACGCCGCGTCCACCGTCGCCGGATCCGGTACCTCCGGCCCGCGCAGCAGCATGTCGTCGGTCCACCGCTGGAAGTCGTGCCGGTCCTCCACGGGCACGCCGAGCAGTCCGCTGATCACGGTCACCGGGAGCGGCAGCGCGAAGTCGGCCACGAGATCGGCCCGGCCGGCCGGCACCACCGCGTCGAGCAACCGGTCGGCGATCTCCTGGACGCGAGGCCGCAGATCGGCGATCCGACGCACGGTGAACGCCTTCGAGACCAGGCGTCGCAGCCGGGTGTGGTCGGGCGGGTCGGAGCGCAACATGTTGCTCATGAGCGACGGAAGCTCGGTCGTGGGCAGCCGCTCCATGAGGCGCGGGTCCGCGGCGTCGCGGACGTCGCTGCTCAGCCTCGGGTCGGAGAGGGCCGCGATGCCGTCCGCGTAGCGCGTGACCAGCCAGGCGTCCAGCCCGCCCGCGATGACGGCGCGCCGAACGGGGCCCTCCTCACGCAGCTGTCGGTAGAACGGGAACGGATCCGCCACGAAGGCCGGGTCGGCGTACGGCAGCAGGACCGGCTGCTGACTCATCATGCCTCCCACAGCACGGGCCGCGACGACGGTCGGTGCCGCCACCCGTACTTACTGACATATCTCTCAGTATGGGGAAATCTCCCCTCCCGTCGAACGGAGGAGACCGCCCCGCCGACCGCCGAGCCGGCGGGTGCGGCCACCGGTCCGCCGGGCCCGCCGACGCCGGTCACTCGGGTGTGACGTAGAACACGCAACGCTTCGTCGGTCCGAGGTGGTCACCGATGCGTGTTGCACATGTCTTCCGCCCCCGCCGGCCACGGTCCGCCGACGTCCGGCACCGTCGACCTGACGGTCGTGGTGCCCGCGTACAACGAGGAGCACCGGCTGCCCCGGACCCTCGACGCGATCTGCCGCTATCTGCGCGCCTCGCCCGGTCGCCACGCCGACTGGGAGGTCGTCGTCGTCGACGACGGATCCACGGACGCCACCGCGGCCGCCGTCCGCGAGGCGGCCGCGTCCGAGCCGCGCATCCGACTGCTGGGGCCCCCGTCGACCGCCGCGCCGCCGGCCTCCTTCGCGGGCAACCACGGCAAGGGGCACGCGGTGCGCATGGGAGTGCTCGCCTCCCGTGGCCGCCGGGTCCTGGTGACCGACGCCGACCTGGCCACCCCCATTGAGGAGTTGGCGTCGCTGCACGACCGGCTCGACGCCGGCTGGGCCGCCGCCATCGGCTCCCGGGCCCATCCGGGCGCCGACATCGAGGTGCGCCAGCACCCGCTGCGACAGCTCCTGGGCCGGGCCGGCAACCGGGTCATCCGGGCCGTCGCCGTCCCCGGGATACGGGACACGCAGTGCGGCTTCAAGCTCTTCGACGGCGACCGTGCGCGCGCGGCCCTGGGGCGTTCCCGGGTCGACGGCTGGAGCATCGACGTGGAGATCCTGCGGATGTTCCACGAGGCCGGGTGGCCGGTGGCCGAAGTGCCGGTGCGCTGGGCGCACCAGACGGGGTCCAAGGTGCGGCCGTTGGACTACGGCCGCGTGCTGGTCGAGGTCCTGCGGCTGCGGGCCGGGGGCGCCCTGCGGCGGGTGCGGCCCGCCGACCGGGCCGTGCTGCTCGGCTACCTGCTGCTCTCCGTATGGCTCTACAAGGGGCTGTGGGCGGACCTCGACCGCGGCTACCTCGCCGACAGCGGGCACGACCAGAACCAGTGGGAGTGGTTCTTCGCGGTGACCGCGAAGAACGTCTTCGAGCTGAACGACCCGTTCTTCACCACGCTGCAGAACATGCCGCTCGGCGTGAACCTGATGGCGAACACCACCATGTTGGGGCTGTCGGTTCCGCTGGCTCCCGTCACCGCGCTCCTCGGCCCGGGCGTCACCTGGGCGCTGGTGCTCACCGGCGGCCTGGCCGGTACCGCGGCCGCCTGGTACTGGCTGTTGGTCAAGTGGTTCGTTCGGTCACGTCGCGCCGCCGCGCTCGGCGGGGCGCTCTGCGCCTTCGCGCCCCCGATGATCTCGCACGCCAACGCACACCCGAACTTCGCGGTGCTGTTCGTGATGCCGCTGATCGTCGACCGGCTGCTCCGGCTGTGCGGCCCGCGCCCCGGCGCGGCGGGCCGGGAGCTGGCGGGGCGCCGTGGCACCCTTCGGGACGGCGTGATCCTCGGGCTGCTCCTGACGTACCAGGTCTTCCTCGGCGAGGAGGCGCTGCTGCTGGCCGCCATGGGCCTGTCGCTCTTCGCGGTGGGCTACGCGGCCGCGCGCCCGGCCGTCGCGCTCGCGGTCCTGCGACCGCTGGCGCGCGGGCTCGCCCTCGCCATGGGCGTCGCCCTCCTGCTGCTCTGCTACCCCCTCGGCTGGCAGTTCTTCGGCGAACAGAGCTACACCAGCGTGTTGCACGGTCCGAACGGCAACCCGCCGCGCGCGCTGGTGGAGTTCGCGGGCCGCTCCCTGGCGGGCGACGAGGCGACCGCCGACGCCCTCGCCCTCAACCGCACCGAGCAGAACGCCTTCTTCGGCTGGCCGCTGGTGGTCTTCGTCCTCGTGGTGGTGGTCCGGCTGTGGCGGGACCCGCGGGTGCGGGGCCTGGCCGTGGTCGCCGTCGGGGCGTCGGTGCTGTCGCTGGGGCGCACCATCCCCATGCCGGGAACCGAGGGTGAACTGCCGGGCCCGTGGCGACTGTTGGCCGACCTGCCGCTGTTCGAGTCGGTGATCGAATCGCGGATGGCGATGGTGGCCGTGCCCGCGGCGGGCATCCTCCTGGCCCTCGCCTGCGACCGCCTCACCGGGCCGGACCGTCGACCCGCGCCGGTGGGATCCGCCGTACCGGTGCCGGTGGGATCCGCCGCACCGGAGCCCGCCGCCGCGGGACGTGCCACCGCCGACCCGGAACACACCGGCGACGCGAAACGTCCCACCGGCGAAGCGGAGTACACCGGCGAAGCGGAACATGCCACCGCCGACCTGGAACACACCGGCGACGGCGAACGTCCCACCGGCACCGGGCGCACGATCGCCGGTGTGCGGGTGTGGCGGGCCGTGGGATGGGTGGCGGTCGTCGCCGCGCTCCTTCCGATCGCGCCCACGCCGATGACGACCGTCGACCGACGCGCCGTCCCCTCCTTCGTCGCCGACGGCACCTGGCGCGACTTCCTGCCGAAGGGCTACAGCCTCGTCCCGGTCCCGCTGCCCGGCCCCGGTCGCGCCGAGGCCCTGCACTGGCAGGCCGAGGCCGACCTCGGCTTCCCGATCCCCGGCGGCTACTTCAACGGTCCGTACGGCCCCGACCGCATCGGCATCTACGGTCCGGTGAACCGGCCCACCGCCGACCTCCTGGAAGAGGCCCTCCGCACCGGACAGGTCCCGGAGATCGGCCCCGCTCAGCGGCACGCCCTGTGGGAGGACCTCCGCTTCTGGCGGGCCGGAGTGGTGGTGCTCGCTCCGCAACCCGGTGACCAGGTGTTGCGTGTCACCGTAGAGCGGCTGTTGGGGGCGCCGGGGCGGTGGATCGGAGGCATGTGGATATGGCAGGTGCCCGGGGTGCACACGGATGTGGACGAGAACGGCGGGCATGGGGGAACGTGAGGGCGGGAACATGATCGGCACCGGATCGGCGGACCGGACCGAGGACGAACGGGCGTACACGGAGTACGTCTCCGCGCGGCTGCCCGCGCTCCGTCGCATCGCACATCTCCTCTGCAAGGACCCCCATCGTGCCGACGACATCGTGCAGACCACGCTCACCCGGCTGTACGTCCACTGGCGGCGCGCCCGCGCGGCCGACGACCTGGACCGCTATGTGCACACCATGCTCGTCCGGTGCTTCCTCAACGAGCAGCGGCTCGGCTGGGCGCGGGTGCGGCTGTCGGGGGCCCCGTCCGAGACACCGGGCCTGCCACCGGCGGCCGGCGGGCCCGACATCGAAACGCGCGCCGTCGTGCACACGGCGCTGTCCCGCATCCCGGCGCGACAGCGCGCCGTGCTCGTGCTGCGCTTCCTGTGCGATCTCCCGGTGGCAGAGGTGGCCGGGATCCTCGGTTGTTCGGAGGGAAACGTGAAGAGCCAGTCCGCCCGCGGTCTCACACGGCTGCGCGCGCAGCTCGGCGACCAGCTGCCGGCATCCGCGTCGGCGCTGGGGGAGGGGTAAGTGGACGTGCACGACGAGGAACTGGAACAGGAAGCGCTCCGGCTGCTCTCCCCGCTGCGCGGCCTGGAGCCGGGCGCCGGGACGCCGGGGGTGGATGTGGCGGACGCCGTGCGGCGGGGGCGGCGGCAGGCCCGGGTGCGCCGGGCGGCGGTGCCGGCGGCCGCGGCGGCGGTCCTCGCGATGGTCGGAGGGGCCGTGGCCCTGGTCGTCCAGGTGATGCCCGGCGACCGGGACACGCCGCCCGCCGGACCGCCCACGCCCGCGCCGCCGCCCGCCGTGACCCAGACCCCGGGTCCGAGCTCCACGGAGGACGAGGGACCCACCGACACGCCGAACCCGTCGTCGACCACCCCGGGCATCGATCCGACCACCTGGACTCCTTCCGGAGCCCCGTCCGGGACGTGGACACCCTCGGGGACGTGGACCCCCTCCACCGCGGCGCGACCCTCGTGGACGGTGGAACCCTCCGACACGGTGGAGCCCTCCGACACGGTCGAACCCTCGGACAGGGGTGAACCCTCCGGCACGGTGAAACCGCCCACGACGGGTCCCTCCGAGACGGCGACGCCCTTCGCCGAGGCCACGGCCACCGACGCTGCGTAGAAGTCGCCCTTTCCCCAACCGCCCGTCGCGTGCGCATACTTGGCGCGCGACAGGAGTGAGAGACGGGGAGGCAGTGACATGACGAGGCGCAGACGTGCGGCGGCCACGGCGGTGGGGCTGTTATCGGTGCTGCTGGCAGGCGGCGCGCACGCGCCGGTGGCGGCGTCAGAGGCGCGGAGCTCGAATCCCTCCGCGACCACGGAGCCGCGACCGTGCGCGGAGCGTGCGAGCGTCGAGGTGTTCCGGAAGGGGGGCGTGCCGCTCCTGGACTGGCGCGAGAACCTGGAGTTCGACGGGCGCGGCACGCTCTGGGTCTCGCACATCACCCGACACCGGGTCGAGGGGTACGCACCCGACGGGACCCTGAGGGCGTCGTTCCCGGTGAACGGCCCCGGAGGGCTGCGGCGCGGACCGGACGGCATGATGTACGTCAACTACGGTGTGAACCCGCTGACCTCGGGCCTCGGCGCCGGCATCATGCGCTTCGACCCGACGTCCGCCCGGCCCGAGCCGGTGAGGGTCGTCACGGGGCTGTCCGGCATCAACGGCCTGGCGATCGACGTCGACGGAAACTTCTATCTGAGCCGCGAGTTGAGCACCGGCGTGCTGAAGATCCGCCCTGATGGCACGAAGGACGAGCGGTGGACGCGGGCGGCGAACGTCTTCGGGGCCAACGGGCTGGAGATCGTCGGCGACGACCTGTACGCGAGCGTCATCACCAGCACCGCCTCACCGGTCGTCCGCATCCCGTTGAACGACCCGGCGGCGCACACCACGGTCACCGAGCTCAGCCCCAACCCCCTGGACGCGAAGCTCCTCGACGACCTCGCCCATGTCGACGGCGACCTGGTCGTCGCGTCGTTCCGCGACGGCGAACTCATCCGGGTGGACCCGGCCACCGGTCGTTCCTGTGTCCTGGTCTCCGGCCTGCGTATGCCCAGCAGCGTGCGCGTGCCGCTGGGCTTCGGCGACCACGAGCCACGGCGCGAGCTGTTCGTCGCCGAGGCGTCCGGCCGCATCGTCAAGGTGACGATCCACTCCGGGGGCGCGGCGCGGTGACGCCGATGGCATCCGCCGCGGTGTCCGGGAACGCCGCGATGAGGCCACCAATGGTCTAAACCACCTGCGGTGTGCCGACAGTAGCACGGTCGACTTATGAAAGAAATCTTCAGAATGAGCTCGTCTGCGCGGCCCGCCCCGGCGCGCCGCGCAGACGAGAGAAGTCGCAGGTCAGAGCGGTTTCCACGGTGGGATGGCCGGTTGGTGCGCGCGGCGGGCGCCGGGGGTCGGTGGGGGTACCCGACCGATTGGAGTAGACCTCTTGCCGGTCGATCGGCTACAAACGTCCTCACCGGTCGACGGCAGCGACGGCCGGTGACCCAGGGGTGATCCGACGGCCGGCGCACGCGGCCCGTCGGAGAGCTCCGATGGTCGAGAAGTCGATCCGCTGCCACTCCGGCATGCCCCGGTGACAACGCCCACGGCGGATTCCGGACGCGCTGCGCGCGCTGGCGAAGGTCATCGAGACACGCTGCCTTCGCTCTGACCTGCCTCACACAGGAAGGCCCCCCACATGACAACCGTGACGTCGCCGCTCACCGGACGCGCCGTCGGCCTTGCCGCGGTGCCCGACCCCGTGTTCTCGGGGGCCATGGTCGGCCCGGGCACCGCCGTCGACCCGCTGCGCGAGCCCTCGGAGGCCGTCGCACCCCTGGACGGCGTCATCGTCTCCGTCCACCCGCACGCCTTCGTGGTCCTCGACTCCGCGGGGCACGGCGTGCTCACCCACCTGGGCATCGACACCGTCCAGCTCAAGGGCGAGGGGTTCGAGGTCCTGGTGGAGAAGGGCGACACCGTCGAGCGCGGCCAGCCCGTGATCCGCTGGAACCCGGCCGCGGTCGAGGCGGCGGGCAAGTCCCCGATCAGCCCGGTCATCGCCCTGGAGGCGACCGCGGAGGCCCTGCGCGACATGGCCGAGGACGGCGACGTACACGCCGGCGACAAGCTGTTCGCATGGGGATGACCGCGGCGGCGGTCGACACATCGCGGCGGCCGGTGCCGTCGCTTCTCACGGAGACAGGTGACATGGAGACAACGCTGCGGGGCGTCGGCGTGAGCCACGGTGTGGCGATCGGTCAGGTACGGCACATGGGAACGGCCGTCCTGGAGCCGCCGGTCAAGGAGATTCCGGCGGATGAGGCGCCGCGCGAGCAGGGGCGGGCGCGTAAGGCCGTCGAAGCGGTCGCGGCCGACCTCATCGCCCGTGGCAACCTCGCCGGGGGCGAGGCCCAGGCGGTCCTGGAGGCCCAGGCGCTGATCGCGCAGGACCCCGAGCTGATGGCCGACGTGGACCGTCGGATCGCGGCCGGCGGCACCGCCGAGCGGAGCGTCTACGACGCGTTCTCGCGATACCGGGAACTCCTCGCGGGAGCCGGCGAGTACATGGCGCAGCGCGTGGCCGACCTGGACGATGTGCGGAACCGAATCGTGGCGCGGCTGCTGGGTGTGCCGATGCCGGGTGTGCCGGACAGCGACGAGCCGTATGTGCTGATCGCGCGGGATCTGGCGCCCGCGCGGGCCGGGGAGTTGACCGAGGGCACCGTGGTCGCGGTCGACGGCGGCACCGGTGAGATCTTCGTCGACCCGAGCCGGGAGCGGCAGGAGCAGCTCGCCCGTGCCGAGGCCGAGCGTAAGGCGGCGTTGGCGGCCTCCAGTGGTCCCGGTGCCACGTCCGACGGGCACAAGGTGCCGTTGCTGGCCAACATCGGCGGCCCGGGGGACGTGCCGGCCGCCGTGGAGGCCGGGGCGGAGGGCGTGGGCCTGTTCCGCACCGAGTTCCTCTTCCTCGACGACAGCCGCAACGCCCCCTCCGAGGCCAAGCAGATCCACGCCTACCGCAGCGTCCTGGAAGCCTTCCCCGAGGGCCGCGTGGTGGTACGCGTCCTGGACGCCGGCGCCGACAAACCACTGGACTTCCTCACCCCCGCCGACGAACCCAACCCCGCCCTCGGCGTCCGCGGCCTGCGCACCCTCCTGGACCACCCCGACATCCTGGCC
>NZ_NISY01000015.1 GCF_007595705.1 Streptomyces sp. SAJ15
ACCGAACCCGGAAGCTAAGCCTTTCAGCGCCGATGGTACTGCAGGGGGGACCCTGTGGGAGAGTAGGACGCCGCCGAACAAATTTTGAAAGTGGCTCGATCCCCAAGCATCGCTTGGGGATCGAGCCACTTTTTTTGTTTTTTCCTCAGGATCGGACGCCGGCCGCTCGCGCCAGTTCCAGGTCGAGTGCCTCCCGGCGGATCCGCTGGTCCACATAGAGCAGTGTGGTGACCCCGGCCGTGATCGGAAGGGTCAGCGTCATGCTGAGGGTCCCGCCGATCCCGATGACGACGAGGAAGGGCCAGCCGACGGCGCTGGACTCGCCGGCGAGCCATTCCATGGCGCTGTCCCCGCCGAGCGTCATACCGACGGCGCTGGCCGGGATCTCGATGACCGCGTTGACGACGAAGACGAACGCGAGCGCCAGCAGTTGGATGCCGAAGACCCGCCACCAGGCGCCCCGTACCAGCTTGGTGGAACGCCGTAACGCGCTCCGCACGCTCTGCTTCTCCAGCACCAGAGCGGGAGCGGCGAGGCTGAACCGTACCCAGAGCCAGATCGCGGCGCAGGAGCCCGGCAGGGCGCCCAGCAGGGCCAGGGTCGCCCCCGGCCGGGAGGCTCCGACGGCCACGACCAGCAGGCCCGGCGCCACCCATGCGGCGAAGGCCCCGACGACGAGCAGGGGCACCAGGACGACCAGCCCGCAGAGCCGGGGCAGCCGCCCCCGGGCGGCGCGCCAGGTCTCCCGGGTGGACGTGGGCCGCCCCAGCACCGCCGCGCTGACCACGGGGGCCAGTAGCACGGCGCCAGCGAGGGTGCCGAGCATGCCGATGACCATGGTGGCCCCCGTGGTGCCCAGGGAGCCGCCGAGCGCGTCCAGGGTCTCCGCGGCCGTCGGCTCCGGGTCGTTCTCCAGGGCTTCCAGACCGGAGGTGTCCTGCAGCCACAGCCCGGTGACGGTGGTGATCAGAAACTGGCTGACGAGGGCGACGGCGAGCGAGACGGTGAGCGCGGTCCGCCAGTGCAGACGCAGCGTCGCCAGCGCACCGTCGATGATCTCGCCGACGCGGAGCGGCCGCAGCGGCACGGTGCCCGGCTTGGCCGCGGGCGGCGGCTGCGCCCATCCGGCGCCCCAACCCCCGGACCCGGCGGGGCCGGCGGAGCCGTTCCGGCCCGATGGACCGGACGGGTGATCCGGAGTCCCCCAGGGCGCGGGCCACTGTCCCCGGGGCGGCTGTCGCTCCGCCCATCTGGCGCCCGGCGCCGATCCGGGACCGGCCCCCGCGGACGGCCGGTCCGGGGGCCGGGAGCCATCGGGAGGTTCGGCGGCCTCCGCGCCCTCCGGGGCGTCGCCCTCGCCGGAAGGGCCCTGTTCCGGCTGGTCGGCCGGGGAGGAACCGGGTGGTTCCCGACCCGGGGAGTCGTTCATCGTCACTCCTTCCCGATGCCCCGTCGCTGAAGGTGACGGTGGCCGGTCGGCAGCATCGTGTCACGGTGTGCCGGTCCTCGCGCCGTGATCGCCGCCGAGGGCGGCCTTCAATAATGGGCACCCTTCCGGGCAGACTGGGCGGATGGCTGTTGAGCACGCAGTCTCTCCGGGCGGCGAAACCCCGCCCATCGCCCGTGCGCTGCGCTGGGAGGAACCACCCGAGGGGCCCGTCCTGGTGCTCCTCGACCAGACGCGGCTCCCCGCCCAAGAGGTCGAGCTGGTCTGCACGGACGTACCGGCGCTGGTTGCCGCGATACGTACGCTCGCGGTGCGCGGCGCGCCGCTGTTGGGGGTCGCCGGCGCGTACGGCGTGGCCCTGGCGGCGGCGCGCGGCTTCGACGTGGAGGAGGCCGCCGATCGGCTGGTCTTCGCCCGCCCCCCGGCCGTCAGCCTGGCGCGCGGGGTGCGCCGTGCCCTGACGGCCTATCGGAAGGCGGTGGAGCGCGGTGATGACGCCGCGCAGGCCGCCGCCGCGTCGCTCGCCGCGGCCCGCGCGGTGCACCGGGAGGACGTGCGGGCCGGCACGATGCTGGCCGCGCGGGGGCTGGTCCTGCTGCGGGAACTGCTGCCGGGCGGCGGCTACCGCATCCTCACCCATGCCCACACCGGCGCGCTGGCCTCGGTGGGCGAGGGCACCGCGTTCGCCGTCATCGCGGCGGCGCACCGCGCGGGGCGGCTGCGGCGGCTGTGGGTGGACGAGAGCCGGCCGTCCTTCCAGGGGGCGCGGCTGACCGCGCACGAGGCGGCCCGCGCGGGGATGGCGTGCACGCTGTTGCCGGACAGCGCGGCGGGCTCGCTGTTCGCTGCGGGCAAGGTCGACGCCGTACTGATCGGTGCCGACCGGATAGCGGCGGACGGGTCGGCGGCGGCCACCGTGGGCGGCTATCCGCTCGCCGTGCTGGCCCGCTACCACGATGTGCCGTTCATCGTCGTGGCCCCGGCCGGCACGGTGGATTCCCGCGCCGTCGACGCGGCGGCCATGGAGATAGAGCACCGGCCCGGACACGAGGTCACGGATCTGACCATTCCGTACGGACCGACCGCCGGCGTCGAGGCGGGAACCGGTGTGCCGGTGGCCCCCTTAGGCACCCAGGCATATAATCCGGCCTTCGATGTCACGCCACCCGGGTTGCTGACCGCTATCGTCACGGAACACGGGGTGATTTCCCCGGTTTCCGCCGCCGGAATTCGTGATCTGTGCGCCAGTTCACGATCGGGCGAGGGGAAGTCGCCGGGCTGACGTCATGATGTGTGACCACGACCCGCGC
Source organism: Streptomyces sp. SAJ15 (assembly GCF_007595705.1). GTDB lineage: Bacteria > Actinomycetota > Actinomycetes > Streptomycetales > Streptomycetaceae > Streptomyces. The sequence goes on from NZ_NISY01000015.1 coordinate 2,758, forward strand.
CGCCCTTGCGACACCTGGGCGGGAGGGGCGTGACCGGCCTGCCGGAAATCAAGATCCAAATACCGTTACGGGTGCCTACGGGCATAAACACTCGTTGCCCCGTAGCGGTGAGCTGGGTCACCCTCGTCTATTGACCGGATGCGAAAATGGGATGATGTCGATATGAAGGGACGCGTCCTCGTCGTCGACGACGACACCGCACTGGCAGAGATGCTCGGCATCGTGCTGCGCGGAGAAGGCTTTGAACCGTCGTTCGTGTCGGACGGCGACAAGGCTCTCGCCGCCTTCCGCGATGCCAAACCCGACCTGGTGCTGCTCGACCTCATGCTCCCCGGACGGGACGGCATCGAGGTATGTCGGCTCATCCGGGCCGAGTCCGGGGTTCCGATCGTCATGCTGACCGCCAAGAGCGACACGGTCGACGTGGTCGTGGGCCTGGAATCCGGCGCCGACGACTACATCGTCAAGCCGTTCAAGCCCAAGGAACTGGTCGCCCGTATCCGGGCGCGGCTGCGTCGCTCCGAGGAGCCGGCGCCCGAGCAGCTCACCATCGGCGACCTCGTCATCGACGTGGCCGGCCACTCCGTCAAGCGCGACGGCCAGTCGATAGCGCTGACCCCGCTGGAGTTCGACCTGCTGGTCGCGCTGGCCCGTAAGCCCTGGCAGGTCTTCACCCGCGAGGTGCTCCTCGAGCAGGTGTGGGGCTACCGGCACGCCGCCGACACCCGCCTGGTCAACGTGCACGTGCAGCGGCTGCGCTCCAAGGTCGAGAGGGACCCGGAGCGGCCGGAGATCGTCGTGACCGTGCGCGGCGTCGGCTACAAGGCCGGGCCGAGCTGAGCATGTCGACCGGCGCTGCCCCGCAGCCCCGCGGGCCGGAGGGCGGCGCCCAGGACACCACCCGGGCCGGCCGCCCCGTCGACCCCGCGGGCGACATCCCGCTGTTCCGGCGGCTGTGGAGCGGCGGCCACCTGCTGCCCGACGGCGCCCGCAACGGGCCGGCGCACCCCCTGATCAGGCTCTTCGGCCGGTGGGTGCGCCGCCCCCTGCTGCCCGCGCTGCGCCTGTGGCGACGCAACATCCAGCTCCGCGTCGTGGCCACCACGCTGCTGATGTCCCTCGGCGTGGTGCTGCTTCTCGGCCTGGTCGTCATCGGCCAGGTCCGCAACGGCCTGCTCGACGCCAAGCGACACGCCGCGCAGGGCCAGGCCGCCGGCGGCTTCGACGTCGCCGAGCAGCTGGCCGACGCCCGCGGCGACACCCGCGGCGAACAGGACGGCACCCCCGGCAACCGCGGCGCCCAGGACCCCGGCACCTGGCTGACGGCCCTCGTCAACCAGCTCGCCAGCGGCGGCAAGGGCTCCTACTTCGTGGTGGCGCTCAGCTCCGAGGCCGCCACCGCCGTCGAGGAGCCGCCGGTCACCAGTCGCGGCCCGCGCGCCTCCGGGGACATCAACCCCACCCAGAGCGTCCCCGCCGAGCTGCGCCACAAGGTCGACCAGGGCGACGCCGTCTACGAGCAGTACACCAGGATCCGCCACCAGGGATCCGGCTCCGAGGAGCCCGGCCTGGTCATCGGCAAGCAGCTCATGGGCATCGACGACAAGCCCTACCAGCTGTACTACGTCTTCCCCTTCACCCAGGAGGAGAAGTCGCTGAGCCTGGTCAAGGGCACCCTGGCCACCGCCGGCGTGTTCGTCGTGGTCCTCCTCGGCGCCATCGCCTGGGTCGTGGTGCGCCAGGTCGTCACCCCCGTACGGATGGCCGCCGGCATCTCCGAGCGGCTGGCCGCCGGCCGCCTCCAGGAGCGGATGAAGGTCACCGGCGAGGACGACATCGCCCGCCTCGGCGAGGCGTTCAACAAGATGGCGCAGAACCTCCAGGTCAAGATCCAGCAGCTGGAAGACCTCTCCCGGATGCAGCGCCGCTTCGTCTCCGACGTCTCCCACGAGCTGCGCACCCCGCTCACCACCGTGCGCATGGCCGCCGACGTCATCCACGACGCCCGCGAGGACTTCGACCCGGTCACCGCCCGCTCCGCCGAACTGCTCATCGGCCAGCTCGACCGCTTCGAGTCGCTCCTCGCCGACCTCCTGGAGATCAGCCGCTTCGACGCCGGCGCGGCCGCCCTGGAGGCCGACGCGATCGACCTGCGCGACGTGGTCCACCGCGTCGTCGACGGCGCCGAGCCGCTCGCCGAGCGCAAGGGCACCAGGATCATCGTCCGCGGCGACGAACGCCCCGTGATCGCCGAGGCCGACGCCCGACGCGTGGAGCGGGTGCTGCGCAACCTCGTGGTCAACGCCGTCGAACACGGCGAGGGCCGGGACGTGGTGGTGCGGCTCGCCGGCTCCCAAAGCGCCGTCGCCGTCGCCGTCCGCGACTACGGCATCGGACTCAAGCCCGGCGAGGCCACCCGCGTCTTCAACCGCTTCTGGCGGGCCGACCCGGCCCGCGCCCGCACCACCGGCGGCACCGGCCTCGGCCTCTCCATCGCGGAGGAGGACGCCCGGCTGCACGGCGGCTGGCTCCAGGCATGGGGCGAGCCCGGCGGCGGCTCCCAGTTCCGGCTGACGCTGCCGCGCGCCGCCGGCGACGCGCTGCGCACCTCGCCGATCCCGCTGGAGCCCGAGGACTCACGTCGCAACCGCGGCCTGGGCGGAGGCAAGGGCACCGGCGGCGCCGCCGGCCGTGCCGGCGCACACGTGCCCGCCCAGCTGCGCGCCGCCCCCCGGCGGCCGGCGCTGCCCGCGCCCGCGGGCCCGCCGCCGGTCGTGGACCCCGCCGCCCTGCCGGGCGACGGCAACCGCGTGGTGCCGCGCGACAGCGCCGCCACGCGCCCCGACCCCACCACCGCCACGCGACCGTCAGCCCCGACCACGCCCACGGTGCCGGCCCCGGCGAGGCCGACGACCGCCCCCGCGGCGGCGCCGGCGACCGTCTCCCCGCGCCGGGAACCGGCCGAGGCGGCGGGATCCGTACGACCCGGGCCCACCCCCGCACCGCCGCCCTCCGCCGCCGTACCGCAGGACCCCGCCGGGGAGCCGGCCTCCGTCCGGCCGGGGCCCGCGGCAGCGGCGCGGGACGCCGCCGCGACACCGACGTCCACACAGCCGACCCAGAGCGAACCGGAGGGCCGACCCCGTGGGCGCTGACCGCCGCCACCGCCCCAGCGAACCCGACGAACCCGGCGACCCCCGAAGAGCGCACGCCCCGAGCGCCCGACGCCGCACCCCGCTCGCGGCGTCGGCGCTCCTCGTCTGCGGCGCGGTCGTGCTGACGGGCTGTGCCTCCATGCCCGACAGCGGAGACGTCAGCAAGGTCGACTCCTCGCCGCGCGCAGAGATCGACTCGCAGGTGCGGGTCTACGGGGTGCCGCCGGGCAACGGCGAACAGCCCCCGGAGCTGGTCTCCGGCTTCCTGGAGGCCATCACCAGCGACGAACCCGACTTCGACACCGCCAAGCAGTACCTCGCCGACGAGGCCCAGGGCGCCTGGGACCCGTTCGCCTCGATCACCGTGCTCGCGCAGGCCCCCAAGGTCTCGGTCGACCCCACCGCCGGCAAGGACGGAAACGGCATCACCATCCTGCTGACCGGCACTCAGCTCGCCACGGTCGACGACCGACACGCGTACGAGCCGCGGGAGCGGAAGTACGAGGAGCGCATCCACCTCGCCAAGACCGGCGGCGAATGGCGGATCGACAGCCTGCCGCCGGGACTGGTCATGGGCCAGCCCGACTTCCAGCGCATCTACCGCTCCGTCAACAAGTACTACTTCGCCGAACTGGGCCCGGACGCCGGCGCGTCACCCGTCGTCGGCGAGGACGTCCTCGTCGCGGACCCCGTCTACCTGCGCAAGCGCGTCGACTCCGTCACCGCGACGGTCAACGCCCTGCTGGACGGCCCGACCAACTGGCTCGACCCGGTCGTCAGCACCGCCTTCCCCACCGGCACCACCCTCGCGGCGGGCGAGAAGAAGCTCACCCTCGACGACTCGCACACGTTGAGCGTCCGGCTCAACGACCGCGCGGCGCGCATCGACGAGGTGCGCTGCCACCGGATGGCGGCTCAGGTCTTCTTCACCGTCCAGGACCAGACCTCCACCGAGCTGAGCAGCGTACGACTGGAGCGCGCCAACGGCTCCGAACTGTGCAGCCTCTCCAGCGAATCCTCGCGCGGCTACGCACCCGACCGACTCAACGGCCGCATGGACCGCAAGTACCGGCAGTACTTCGTCGACGACAAGCACCGGGTGGTGAGCCTCTCCGACGAGGAGGACGTCGCCAGCCCGGTCGCCGGAGCGTTCGGCCTGGAAGGCGCCCAACTGGGCTCCGTCGCGATCGCCCGCGACGAGCGGTTCGCCGCCGGCGTCTCCCGCGACGGCCGCCTCCTCTACACGAGCGTGCTGGAACCCGGCGCCCAGCGCGGCGTGGCCCGGCTCACCAGCCGCGCCGCCGACCCCGACAACGGGCTCACCACGCCCAGTTGGGACGCGCTCGGCGGGCTCTGGGTCGCCGACCGCGACCCCCGCCACCCCCGACTGCTGCGCCTTCAGAACGGCACCGGAACGCCCGAGGAGGTCCGCGTCCCCGGTCTCGGCGGCGGCCGGATCACCTCGCTGCGCATCTCCTCGGACGGCATGCGGCTCGCCCTGCTCGTCGAGCGCGACGGCCATACGACGCTGCAGCTCGGCCGCGTCGAGCGCCGCGGCACCGCCAAGGCCCCGGAGCTCTCCGTCGAGGGGCTGCGCTCCATCGGGCTCAAGCTGGAGGACGTCGACGCCGCCGCCTGGGCCGGCGACAGCCGTTTGGTGGTCGCCGGCCATGAGAGCCGCGGTGTGCAGAAGTTGCTGATGTACGTGGAGACCGACGGTTCTCCCGCCGACATCCGCACCATTCCCGCCCCCGGCGGTATACAGACCCTCGCCGCCACCGAGGGCCAGAACCGTCCCCTCCTCGCCGGCGCCAAGGAGGACGGCATCGTCCGACTCACCACCAACGGCGACTGGGAGAGCGTGGCCAAGGCGGGAGTGGGGCCGGTCTATCCGGGCTGACTGTCGGGCGTCTGATGGGCGCCTGCCGGGCATCTGGCACCTGATGTGCATCTGTTGGGCAACTGACGGGCGTCACCGCCGGGGGCGGGCGGGCACGGGAAGCTGTCCCGCCACGATCGCGGCGAGTGCGAGCCCGAAACCCACGAGCTGGAGGGGCCCGAGCGTCTGGCCGAGCACGACGGCGCCGAGAACCGCGGCGACCAGGGGAGAGAGCAGCACGAGGACCGCGACCGAGGTGACGGGCAGCCTGGTGAGTCCGCGGAACCACAGGACGAAGGCGAGCAGACCGCCGAACAGGCCCAACCAGAGGTAGCCGAGGACGGCGGGAAGGTCGACCGTGGGAGGCGCCCCCTCGACCAGGACGGTGAGAGGCAACAGGAACAGCCCCCCTGCCGTGAGTTGCCACCCGGCGAAAGCGGTGGCACCGGCCTCGGCCGGACGTCCCCAGCGTTTGGTGAGCGTCAGCCCGAGCGCCATGGACGCCGCGCTGCCGAGGCCCGCCGCGACCCCGACGCCGTCGAGTGCCGCCTTCGGCCCGATCACCACCAGGCCGACGCCGACCACGCCGACCAGCCCCCAGGCGAGGCGCCAGACCGACAGGCGCTCACGGAGGACCGCCACGGCCAGGACGGCGACGACGAGCGGTTGGGCCGCCGCCAGGGTGGCGGCGACGCCTCCCGGCAGGCGTTCGGCCGCGATGGCCAGGAGCGGGAAGAGCAGCCCGATGTTCAGCACGCCGAGCACCGCGGCCTTCCCCCACCACGTTCCGCGCGGCATCGTCCGGGAGATCGCCAGCGCGACCAGACCGGCGGGCAACGCCCGGAGGAGCGCCGCGAACAGGGGGTGCCCCGGCGGGAGCAGCTCGGTGGTGACGACATAGAACGTGCCCCACACCAGGGGAGCGAGCGCCGTCACGGCGGCACGGGGCAGGCCCCGTGGGGGAACCCCACCGGCGGTTCCACCGGCAGCCCTCAGCGCTGTTGGACTTGTCATGCCCGCAGTCTCAGACGGGTGCGATCAATGAGTCCAACACATGTTTTGTCACTCGATTGATCTCGATTCTCGATGGATCGACGATGGGTCCATGGAGCTTCAGCAGATGCGCTACGTCGTCGCCGTCGCCGAGACCAACAGCTTCACCCGGGCGGCCGAACGATGTCTCGTCGTCCAGTCGGCCCTCAGCCACCAAATCGCGCGCCTGGAAAAGGAACTGGGCGCCCGGCTCTTCGAGCGCACGAGCCGCCGGGTGCGGCTGACGCCGGCCGGCGCGGCGTTCCTCCCGGCGGCCCGTCAGTGTCTGGACGCCGCCGAGCGGGCGGCCGCCGAGGTCGCCGCGGCTGTCGGGGAGGTGCGCGGACGGCTCGCCGTGGGCCTGATCCCCAGCGTCGCCGCGGTGGACATCCCCGGCGCCCTCCGTGACTTCCACCGGCAGTACCCCGACGTGCGCATCAGCCTGCGCGTGGGCGCGAGCGAGGAGCTCGTCGAACAGGTCAGGGAAGGGGCCATCGACGTGGCCTTCCTCGGGCTGCCGACCACAGCGCGGCCCCAGGGTGTCAACGCCCGTGAACTCGCCCGGGATCGGCTCGTCGCCGTGGTCGCGCCAGACCACCCCCTCGCCGAGGAACCGGCTGTCGACCTGCGCAGGCTCTCCTCCGAGGTGTTCGTGGACCTGCCGGCCAAGACAGCCGGACGAGTCCAGTCCGACCTGGCCTTCTCGGCCGCCGGTATCAGCCGTGACGTCGCCTTCGAGGTGACCAACGCCGACTATCTGGCTCGACTGGTCGGGCAGGGCCTCGGCGTCGCCATGCTTCCCTCCGCCTACGTGCGTCAGCTCACCGGCGTGACCACCGTCGAGGTCACCGACGCTCCGGCCCGCGTGGAATACGCCATCTGGAGCCGCGTCAGCCGCACGCCGGCGGCGACCGCCTTCCTCGCCGTTCTCGACATCCCCGCCACGCCCGACTCGGAAGAAGACCCGGTTATCCACGGCGGTGGCGGCCGCCGCCCCCGCCGGTCACAGTAGAGCCATGCGGGGGTGGTGGCCGGAGATCGTCGGCCTGGTGCTGCCGACCGGGTGCGCGGGCTGCGGCCGGCCACGTACCGGGTTGTGCGAACGGTGCCGCGCGCTGCTGTACGAGGCGCGGGCCCGGCGCGTCCGACCCCACCCCGTGCCTGCCGGCCTGCCCGCCGTCCATGCGGCGGTGCCGTACGAGGACGAGGCGCGGGCGGTCCTGCTCGCCCACAAGGAGCGCGGGGCCCGCTGGCTGGCCCGACCGCTGGGGGCTGCCCTGGCAGGGGCCGTGCGAGCCGCCCAGGAGGCATCGCGGGGGGTGGGAGGGGTGGGGGTGGGGGGAGGCCCCCGCAATGGCGTAGGGACCCTTCTCCTCGTCCCCGTCCCCTCGACCCCTCGCGCCGTGGCCGCCCGGGGGCACGATCCGGTGCGGCGGATCGCGCTGGCGGCGGCGGGGGCGCTGCGGCGGGAGGGGGTGGCCGCGCGGGTGCTGTCGGTGCTGCGGCAGCGGCGGCCGGTCACGGACCAGTCGGGGCTGGGGGCCGACGAGCGGCGGTGGAATCTGGCGGGGGCACTGGGGGTGCCGCCGGGCGCCGGGCGGCTGCTCACGGCCGGCCGGGTGGTGCTGGTGGACGACCTGATGACGACGGGGGCCTCGCTGGCCGAGGCGGCGCGCGCGGTCACGGCGGCCGTCGCGGCGGGAGACGCGGGGGGAGACGACGGGGCGGGGGCCGGGGCGGCCGGGACCGGGAAGACGAGGGTCGGCGCAGCCGTGTCGGCGGCCGGCGACGGGGGGACGAGGGCCGCCGACGCCGTGTCGGGGGCCGGGGCGGCGGCGGGGTCGGGCGGGGCCGAACGGGTGGTGCTGGGGGCCGCGGTGATCGCCGCACCAGCGGTTGCGTTCGAAATCAACCGGAACTGAAATGGAACGTAGATCGTTGCAGGTAGTGAAGGAGGCCCAGCAGCCGACCGGAGGTACGGGCCGGTAAGGGGTGCCGACTTCGGCTCAAGAGAGCTATGTTCGGTTGTGAGGAATGGCAGGCGCTATGCCTCTTATCTCCGCTTGGCGTGCTTTGTGATCTTTTTGCGAACCGCGAAAAGGTGGGGTTGGGATCTTGGTCATGGGGGAGGAGGAGGTGAAAGCCGCCAAGCTGGTGGCTCCGGAAATCTCCGGGGCCTAGTGCAGCAAGGGACGCGCTCCGCCGTTCCGACGTCGGAGCCACCCGGGAACGGAGTTCTGCGTGGACATCGTCGTCAAGGGCCGCAAGACAGAGGTGCCCGAGCGGTTCCGGAAGCACGTGGCCGAGAAGCTGAAGCTGGACAAGATCCAGAAGCTCGACGGCAAGGTGATCAGCCTGGACGTCGAGGTGTCCAAGGAACACAACCCCCGGCAGGCCGACCGCTCCGACCGAGTGGAGATCACCCTGCGCTCCCGTGGACCGGTGATCCGGGCGGAGGCTGCGGCCGCCGATCCGTACGTAGCGCTGGACCTGGCGGCGAGCAAGCTGGAGGCGCGCATGCGAAAGCAGCACGACAAGCGCCATACACGACGTGGAAACGGCCGGATTCCGGCGAGCGACGTGGCCGCCGCGGTTCCGGAAGCGGCCCGCATCAACGGCACCGGCGAGCTTGCCGCCGTCGCCGAGCAGGCCGTGCCGACCACCAGGATGGGCCCCCTTGAGGTCAAGGGCGAAGGCCCCCTGGTCGTGCGGGAGAAGACGCACGCGGCGTCCCCGATGCCGCTCGACCAGGCTCTGTACGAGATGGAGTTGGTCGGGCACGACTTCTATCTCTTCGTCGACTCCGACACCAAGCAGCCCAGCGTCGTCTACCGGCGCCACGCCTACGACTACGGCGTGATTCACCTGGAAACCGAGGCGTTCGTCGGTGAGGAGGCCGGCGGAGCGGGCGGTTCGCTCGGCGGCTGACCGAAGGTGACCGGTGCGGCCGGACCGGTGATCCGGTCCGGCCTCGCCGTCCGCCGGTCGCACCGGCCGTCGAGCCGATGCACGAGGGTGGTGCCCCGGGGTGCGTGCGCGCCCCCGGGGCACCACTGCGCGCCGACGGAAGCACCACCCCGCGGCCCGGGCATGAAATCATGGCTGACGGTGGCAACCCGCGTACGGACCGGAAGGGTTGACACCGCACGGCACGGTGCACAGCGCATCGTGCGGACCGCAGGGCCATGGCCTTCAGGGGGAGGAACGATGGCGGACAGCTTCGGGCCCGTGTCCCGTGACGACGGCGATCGCGGCGTCGGCACGGGAACGGACGGGGGCGCGTCGCGCAAGGAGCCGATCCGGGTGCTCGTGGTCGACGACCACGCGCTCTTCCGGCGTGGGCTGGAGATCGTCCTCGCCCAGGAGGAGGACATCCAGGTCGTCGGTGAGGCGGGAGACGGCGCGGAGGCGGTCGACAAGGCCGCCGATCTGCTGCCCGACATCGTGCTGATGGACGTCCGGATGCCCAAGCGCGGCGGCATCGAGGCATGCACCTCCATCAAGGAGGTGGCACCCAGCGCGAAGATCATCATGCTGACGATCAGCGATGAGGAGGCCGACCTCTACGACGCGATCAAGGCCGGGGCGACGGGCTATCTGCTCAAGGAGATCTCCACCGACGAGGTCTCCACCGCGATCCGCGCGGTCGCCGACGGACAGTCGCAGATCAGCCCCTCCATGGCGTCCAAGCTCCTCACCGAGTTCAAGTCCATGATCCAGCGCACCGACGAGCGGCGGCTGGTCCCGGCGCCCCGGCTCACCGACCGTGAGCTGGAGGTCCTCAAGCTGGTGGCCACCGGCATGAACAACCGGGACATCGCCAAGGAGCTCTTCATCTCCGAGAACACGGTGAAGAACCACGTCCGCAACATCCTGGAGAAGCTCCAGCTGCACTCCCGGATGGAGGCCGTGGTGTACGCGATGCGGGAGAAGATCCTCGAGATCCGCTGAGCCCGCGTCCGTCGTCGGGCGCCCGCCGGACGGAGCACCGCGGCGGCGCGGTCCCGGAGTGCCCCTGCCGGAGTGCCCCTGTCCGAGCGACTCGCCGAGCCCGGGGGTACGGCCGTCAGTTGAGCTCCGCCACGGCCGCGAGGAGGGCCGGCGCCAGTCGGGTCTGGTCGACGCGCTCGATCCGCACGGCGTCACAGCCCACCCATTCGGCCGCCTCCCGCAGCGCCCGAGCCATGGGGCGTACGGCTTTCGCGGTCTCCAACGACACCTGACGAGCCACCAGCGTCCTGCCCTCGCGGGCCGGGTCGACCCGGCCCAGCAGTCGCCCGCCGGACAGCAGCGGCATCGCGAAGTACCCGTAGACCCGCTTGGGCTTGGGCACATACGCCTCCAGCCGATGGCTGAAGCCGAAGATCCGCTCCGTGCGGGCCCGGTCCCATATGAGGGAGTCGAACGGCGACAGCAGCGTGGTGCGGTGCCTGCCGCCCGGCTTGGCCGACTCCGCCTCCAGCGCCTCCGGGTCCGCCCAGGCCGGTTTTCCCCACCCCTCGACCTCTACCGGGACCAGCCCGGTGGCCGGGAGCACCGCGTCCACCTGCTCGCCCTTGAGCCGGTGGTAGTCGGCCAGGTCCGCGCGAGTGGCCACACCGAGCGACTGCCCGGCCAGCCGCACCAGCCGCCGCAGGCACTCGGCGTCGTCGAGGTCGTCGTGCAGCAGCGCCTCCGGCACCGCGCGTTCGGCCAGGTCGTAGACGCGCTTCCAGCCGCGCCGCTCGACGCACACCACCTCGCCGTACATCAGGGCCCGTTCGACGGCGACCTTCGCCGCCGACCAGTCCCACCACGGGCCCCCGTTCTTCGCGCCGCCCAGCTCCGTCGCGGTCAGCGGCCCCTCCGCGTGGAGCTGCTTGATCACCGACTCGTACGCCCCGTCCGGCAGGTCGTGGCCCCACTGCGGGTGGTCGCGGTAGGCGCGGCGGCGGAAGGCGAAGTGCGGCCACTCCTCGATGGGCAGCACACACGCCGCGTGCGACCAGTACTCGAAGCTGTGTGCCCCGGTCCAGTAGGCCGACTCCACGGCCCCGCGGCCGACCGCGCCCAGTCGCGCGTACGGCACCAGCTCGTGCGAGCGTGCCAGTACGGAGATCGTGTCGAGCTGGACCGCGCCGAGGTGCCGCAGCAGCCCGCGCACCCCGGCCCTGCGGTCGGGGGCGCCCAGCATGCCCTGGGAGCGCAGCGCGATGCGACGTGCCTCATCGGCCGAGAGAGTGACGACAACGGAGGCGCCGGCGGCAGTACTCGTCATGGAGCACACCGTAGAGCCCACCACTGACAACACCCGGACGGTCGGTGATCGGGGCAGGTCAGCGGCAGTGGGCGGCGCGGAGTGGCGGCTGCTGGGAGGGTGGCGGGGCTGGAGTCTCGGCGGGTCGGCGGGTCGGTGCGTCGGCGGCCCGGCGGGGCGTGTGCGGCGGGTCGGCGTCTCGACGGGGCGACCGGGGCGGCGCGCCGGCGTGCGTCAGGGCGCCGGCAGGTACGGGGTCGCGGACGGCCGGCCCCAGTCGGATGGCAGCAGGGAGCCGATCCAGGAGTCCCGCCGGGTGCCCTGGTACGGGATGCGGGCGCGCAGTGTCCCCTCCATCTGGAATCCGAGCTTCCGTGCGACGGCCAGGGAGCCCTCGTTGCCGACCTCGGCGAGCCACTCCAGCCGCTCCACACCCAGCTCGGCGAAGGCCCAGTCCACCATGGTCCGAGCGGCCTCGACGGTGTAGCCGCGACCGCGGTGCTCCTTGGCGGTCCAGTAGCCCAGCTCCGCCCGTCGCTCCTCGGTGCCCGGCCCCGACAGCTGGAGCAGCCCCATCGCCCCGACCAGCGAGCCGGTGTCCTTGGTGACCACGGCCAGGTTGTAGCCGGAGTCCTCACGCCAGCCCTCCGGGCAGGTCTCTCCGATGAACTTCTCCGCGTGAGCGGGCGTGTACGGAGAGGGGACCGCCGTCCAGCGGGGGATCTCCGGGTCCTGGCAGGCCGCGGTGAGCGCGTCCGCGTCGGAGGGGGCGAAGGGGCGCAGTATCAGCCGTTCGGTGGTGAGGGTGACAGGCTCCATGGGTCGAGTCTGGTCGCTCGCCGCGCGGGAAGCGAGCGCTTTTCCGTGGGAGGCGGGCCGGCCCCGGCCGGGGGCCTGGGGGGCGACCGAGGGCGAGGCGGCCCCCGCGCGGCCGTCGGAGAGGAGGGTCGGGGCGCCTTGGCGGGGCACCTTATCCGTGCCTCACGCGTTGTCCTGGACGGGTGACACTCGACCTTCGTCCTGGCGGACCTCCCGGCGTGGCGGGGTCCTGTCTTACGATGGCCGTTGCGGCGGGGCCAGCGCCGCCTGATAATGCCGCGCCAGCGCACCCGACCGTGCCACGCCCGACCGGCAAGGAGCCAGCCTAAGTGTCCGTCCTCAACAAGCTCATGCGTGCAGGCGAAGGAAAGATCCTGCGCAAGCTGCACCGCATCGCGGACCAGGTCAATTCCATCGAAGAGGACTTCCTGAACCTCTCCGACGCCGAGCTGCGCGCCCTCACCGAGGAGTACAAGGAGCGGTACGCCGCGGGTGAGAGCCTCGACGACCTGATGCCCGAGGCCTTCGCGACCGTCCGCGAGGCCGCCAAGCGCGTGCTGGGCCAGCGCCACTACGACGTGCAGCTGATGGGTGGCGCGGCGCTGCACCTCGGTTACGTGGCCGAGATGCGCACCGGTGAGGGCAAGACCCTGGTCGGCACCCTGCCCGCTTATCTGAACGCGCTGTCCGGCAAGGGCGTCCACCTGATCACGGTCAACGACTACCTGGCCGAGCGTGACTCCGAGTGGATGGGCCGGGTGCACAAGTTCCTGGGTCTGTCGGTCGGCTGCATCCTCGCGAACATGACGCCGGCCCAGCGCCGCGAGATGTACGCGTGCGACATCACGTACGGCACCAACAACGAGTTCGGCTTCGACTACCTGCGCGACAACATGGCGTGGTCGAAGGACGAACTGGTGCAGCGTGGCCACAACTTCGCCGTCGTCGACGAGGTCGACTCCATCCTGGTCGACGAGGCGCGTACGCCGCTGATCATCTCCGGCCCGGCGGACCAGGCCACCAAGTGGTACGGCGACTTCGCCAAGCTGGTGGCGCGGCTGACCAAGGGCGAGGCCGCCAACCCGCAGAAGGGCATCGAGGAGACCGGCGACTACGAGGTCGACGAGAAGAAGCGGACCGTCGGCATCCACGAGGCCGGCGTGAGCAAGGTCGAGGACTGGCTGGGCATCGACAACCTCTACGAGTCGGTCAACACCCCGCTGGTGGGCTACCTGAACAACGCCATCAAGGCCAAGGAGCTCTTCAAGAAGGACAAGGACTACGTCGTCATCGACGGCGAGGTCATGATCGTCGACGAGCACACCGGTCGTATCCTCGCCGGCCGGCGCTACAACGAGGGCATGCACCAGGCGATCGAGGCCAAGGAGGGGGTGGACATCAAGGACGAGAACCAGACCCTCGCCACGATCACCCTCCAGAACTTCTTCCGGCTGTACAGCAAGCTCTCCGGCATGACCGGTACGGCCATGACCGAGGCCGCCGAGTTCCACCAGATCTACAAGCTGGGCGTGGTGCCGATCCCGACCCACCGCAGCGTGCAGCGAATCGACCAGTCCGACCTGATCTACCGGACCGAGGTGGCGAAGTTCGACGCGGTCGTCGAGGACATCGTCGAGAAGCACAAGAAGGGCCAGCCGGTCCTGGTCGGCACCACCTCCGTGGAGAAGTCGGAGTACCTCTCCCAGCAGCTCAACAAGCGCGGTGTGCCGCACGAGGTGCTCAACGCCAAGCAGCACGACCGTGAGGCGCAGATCGTCGCCCAGGCGGGCCGCAGGGGCGCCGTCACCGTCGCGACCAACATGGCCGGCCGTGGCACCGACATCAAGCTCGGCGGCAACCCCGACCACCTCGCCGAGGCGGAGCTGCGCCAGCGCGGCCTGGACCCGGTGGAGCACGCCGAGGAGTGGGCCGCGGCCCTGCCGGGCGCCCTGGAGAGCGCCGAGGCGGCGGTGAAGGCGGAGTTCGAGGAGGTCAAGGAGCTCGGCGGGCTCTACGTGCTGGGCACCGAGCGTCACGAGTCGCGGCGTATCGACAACCAGCTGCGCGGCCGTTCCGGCCGTCAGGGCGACCCCGGCGAGTCCCGCTTCTACCTCTCCCTCGGCGACGACCTGATGCGTCTGTTCAAGGCCCAGATGGTCGAGCGCGTGATGGCGATGGCCAACGTTCCCGACGACGTGCCGATCGAGAACAAGATGGTCACCCGCGCCATCGCCTCCGCCCAGTCGCAGGTCGAGCAGCAGAACTTCGAGACCCGTAAGAACGTCCTGAAGTACGACGAGGTCCTCAACCGGCAGCGCGAGGTCATCTACGGCGAGCGCCGCCGCGTCCTGGAGGGCGAGGACCTGCACGAGCAGGTGCGCCACTTCATGGACGACACCATCGACGCCTACATCCAGGCGGAGACCGTCGAGGGCTTCGCGGAGGAGTGGGACCTGGACCGTCTGTGGGGCGCCTTCAAGCAGCTCTACCCGGTGCAGGTCACCATCGAGGAGCTGGAGGAGGCCGCCGGCGACCGCGCGGGGCTCACCGCCGAGTTCATCGCCGAGTCCGTCAAGGACGACATCCACGAGCAGTACGACGCCCGGGAGAAGCAGCTCGGCTCCGAGATCATGCGTGAGCTGGAGCGCCGCGTGGTGCTGTCGGTCCTGGACCGCAAGTGGCGCGAGCACCTCTACGAGATGGACTACCTCCAGGAGGGCATCGGCCTGCGCGCCATGGCCCAGAAGGACCCGCTGGTCGAGTACCAGCGTGAGGGCTTCGACATGTTCACGGCGATGATGGACGGCATCAAGGAGGAGTCCGTCGGCTACCTGTTCAACCTGGAGGTCCAGGTCGAGCAGCAGGTCGAGGAGGTCCCGGTGCAGGACGCCGCCGAGAAGGCCGCCGCCGCCCAGGGCGTGGAGGACGTGGTTCCGGCCGGTGCCGGGGCGCGCCCCGAGATCCGCGCCAAGGGCCTGGAGGCCCCGCAGCGCCCCGACCGGCTGCACTTCTCCGCCCCGACGGTCGACGGCGAGGGCGGTGTCGTGGAGGGCGACTTCACCACCGACCAGGCCACCGCGCCGGCGCAGCGTTCGGAGTCGGACGGGCTGACCCGCGCGGAGCGCCGTAAGGCCAGCAAGGGTGGCCGCCGCCGCAAGAAGTAGCGGGCCGCCACCCGCGTCGACCGCCACCCGCGTCGACCGCCGCGCGGGGCGGCGCGCGACAGCCGGGCGTACGGGCCGGGCTCGGGCACCTCACGGGGTGCCCGGGCCCGGCCCGTCGCTCGTGGCGGGGTGGTCATCCGCGTGGTTCGGTGCCGCCGGCCGAGGGGCCGAGGTCGACGGCGGCACAGCGCCAGCGGGCGTCGGCGCCGAGCTCCAGCCGGAAGGCGAGCGCCACCAGCCGCCGGTTCCCGTAGGCGATCAGCGCGTACGCCTCGATGACGCCCTCGCGCGGCCGGTACTCCCCGCACCGTTGGACGAAGGGCGCCTCGCGGAGCGTCCCGGGTGGGCGCAGCGGGGCCCGCGGCGCCAGCTCGACGAGCTGGTCGTAGGCGTCCGGTAGGGCGTGCCCCAGCAGCGTGTGCACGGGGCGTTGCCCGCTGAGGGTGAGCAGCAGCTGGTGTGCGAACCAGTAGCGCGGCAGTCGCTCGCGCTGCCGCCGGCGCACGGCGACGGCGGCGGAGCGCGCCACGGAGCTTCGGGAGGCGGGGGTGCGCGTCCGCGACGCGGGGGCGGGTGCCGAGACGGGCGCCGACGCGGCTGCGGTCGCTGTGGTGGGTGGGGCACTCGGTGGTCGTGGTGCCGATCGGGCGGACGCGGGGCGCCGCGAGTCGCGCCGACCGGGGGGCCCGCCACCGGGAGTGGGGCGTGCCGGCCCCTGGGTGGGCCCACGACGCGCCGCGGCCGCTCCCCGGGGCATACGCACCGGCCCGGCGCCGCGGCCCGCGGCCTCGGCCGCCTGCGCCCGATGCGCGAGGGGGCCGTCGTCCGCCGCCGGGTCGCGGGGCGTGGCGGGGTTCCGGTCCGCCGGCCGCCCTCGCGGCGGGGTCTGTTCGCCGCGCGCCGCCGGACGGGGCGCGGCGTGGCCGGCGTCCGGCTCTGGGGTGTGCCCGGCACGGCTGCCGTCCGCCGCCGAAATCCGGTGTGTGGCCCGCTCCAAGGCGTCCCGCTCCCCGGCGTCCGGGTCCTCGTCCGCCACCCCGCCCCAGCGAGCCGCCGGGTTCCGGGGCGCGGGCGGCGGCGTCGTCTCGTCGGCGTCGCGACTCGCGTTGGTCGTGGGGATTCCGGTCATGGTCATCGCTCCCGCACCTTCGGCCGGACGCCCCGGGCGATACCGGCTAGTAACTTCGGTCGGGGGATCTTCTACCGACGCGTTCGCGAGTGGGACAAGGACGACGGCCCCCTTCCGGAGGCGGCGCGGGAGCTTCACCTATCAGGCGGTCCCACCGCCCCGATCGGGTGGCCGAGGCCGGTCTCGGCCTGTCCGGAAGCGGCTCCGAGCGCGGGGGCGCACTACCCCGAAGGGGGACGTGCGCCCGTATGCTGGCTGCGATCGTTAACTCCCCACAGCCTTGAGGAAAGCGGCAGCCATGCGCGTCTACGTCCCCCTGACCCTCCCCGGTCTCGCCGAGGCGTACAAGACGGGCGAGCTGGGCCCCGCCCCGTTGGACGCCTTCGCCGTGACGCCCGCGCTGCGCGAGTGGTACGTGTCCGACGACATCGAGGAGTTGGAGTACGCGGCGCTGAGTCGGGCGGCCCAGGCGTCGCTGCGGCTGCTGGCCGCCGACCCAGCCGCCGCCCGGCGCCGGGTCGTGGTGGCGGTGGACGTGGCCGACGGCGCCGCGGTGGCCAACCCCGAGCGCGGGCTGGACCACGCCGCGCTCGGCGAGGTGCGCATCACCTCCGCCGTGCGGCTGGCCAAGGCGGCCGCCGTGCACGTCGACGCCGGCGACGCCGAGGAGGACATCGCCGCGGCCGCGGCGGCGCTGGGCGCGGCCGACCAGGGCGACGACGACGCACGGTTCACCGTGGACGGCGCCGAGGACCACGAGCTGCTCTGGTACGCCACCCAGGAGATCCCCAACCTGATCGGGTGAGCGGGTTATCCCCAAGCGGGCGGTTTTCCACAGGTGACGGTCGTCACGACGCGGCCGCGACCGGTGGTCGGTACGGTCGAGGGCATGGGGATGAAGCACGTGGCACACATCGTGTGGGACTGGAACGGGACCCTCCTGCACGACATCGACACAGTGATCGCGGCGACCAACGCGTCGTTCGCCGAGATAGGGCTGGAGCCCATCACGCTGGAGCGCTACCGGGACCTGTACTGCGTACCGGTTCCGCTGTTCTACGAGCGGCTGATGGGGCGGCTGCCCACCGACGCCGAGTGGCGGGTCATGGACGACGCGTTCCACCGGCACTACTGGGCGCTGGCGGCCTCCGCCGGTCTGGCGACGGGCGCCAGGGAGCTGCTCGCCGACTGCCAGGCCGCCGGGCACACCCAGTCGCTGTGCTCGCTGGCGCCGCATGACCGGCTGGTGCCGCTGCTGCGGACATACGGGATCGAGGAACACTTCATCAGGGTGGACGGGCGGATCGGCGACAGCACCACCGGCAAGGCGGAGCAGATGGTGCGCCACCTGGCGGCGCTGCAAGGCGTGCCACCGGAGCGCGTGGTGGTCATCGGGGACGCCCTGGACGACGCGGTCGCGGCCGCTCACGCGGGGGCGCACGCCGTGCTGTACACCGGCGGCTCGCACAGCCGGACCAGCCTCGCGAGCGCCGGGGTGCCGGTGGTGGACACGCTGGCGGAGGCCACACAGGTCGCGGCGGAGCTGGTGTCGGGCCGGTCCGTGAACGGCTCGGCGGCCGGCTGAGCCACGCGGCCTCGCACGCCGGCTGAGACCTCGGACGATGCACCACCGGCTGACCGGGCTGACCGGGCTGACCGGGCTGACGGGTGGCTGGGGGCCTGGTGTCGCCGGGTGGCTGGGTGTGACCGGGTGACCGGTGACGGGGCGACCGGTGGCCGGTGACGGGGGCGGGTGCTCGGACGGGTGGGCCACCCTCGGGTGGGCCGCCCCCCCCAGCCGGGCCGCCCCCTCAGCCGGGCCGCCCCCCGGCCGGGTCAGCCGGCGGCTGTCGTGTCCGAGGCGTCGACCGGGGCCTTCTCCCGCAACAGCTGGACGAAGGCGCGCATCCAGGCGGCGTTGTCGGACCAGGCCCGGGCGGAGACGAGCGTGCCGTCGACGACGACCTCGGCGTCCTGGTAGTTGGCCCCGGCGGACTGCATGTCCAGCTCCAGGGCCCGGTAGGCGGTGACGCGGCGGCCGGCCAGGCCGCCGACGGCGGCGGTGAGGAGGGGGCCGTGGCAGGTCTGGGCGACCGGCTTGTCGGCGTCGAAGAACGCCTTGAGGATCTTGCGGAGCTCGGGGTCGTTGCGCAGATACTCGGGGGCGCGGCCGCCGGGGATGACGAGGGCGGCGTACTGCCCGGGGTCGACCTCCGAGAAGCCGAGGTCGGCGAGCCAGGTGTAGCCGGGCTTCTCGGTGTAGGTGTCGTAGTCGTCGACGAAGTCGTGGACCACGAAGCTGAGCTTCTTGCGGCTCGGGGCGGCGATGTGCACCTCGTACCCCTCCTCGATCAGCCGCTGGTAGGGGTAGAGCACCTCCAGGGATTCGGCCGCGTCGCCGGTCACGATCAGGATCTTCGGAGCCATGCCGCCCACCTCTGACTCGTCGCATGCGTCCACTGACTCGTCGCGTACGTCCACGCTAGTCACGGTCCCCGCGTCGCGCCCGCCGTGCACGCGTACCGCCCGCTGCCAAGGGGGCCGATTCGGCCGGTCACGCCGGGTGGCCGGCGCCCTACGGGCTGAGAAGGAGCGTGCCACCCGCGGGGCGTGTGGGTGCGAAAGAGGTCAAAAGGGGCGTAAGTCGATGCATGGGAGGCAGGAGAGGGGTGGTGGGGAGGGTGTGAAGGCGGCAAAGAGTTCGGGGGCCACGCGTCGCTGTCCACATCGTCAAACTTCCCGCCCAGGTTTTGTACACAAACGGCCCATGACGGCGTCAGGGGGGAGAGCGATAGCCTTACTGCGTGATCAGCGCGATATCCACCAGGGGCGACGGCGCCCCGGAGGTGCGCCCGGAGAACCACAGGCTCCGGGGCGCGGCTGGTCGATCTTGCCAGGGACCTTGGCCGGTTTTGGCCGAGCACACCCCTGGCTTCCCCCATTCCGGCATACCGTCGAGTGAGACCGGATATCCCGCGTCGCGACGTTATGTCACCGCCATCGATGTCACGCAACGGCGCGCGACAGGAGCCAGAGGACATGCAGACCAAGCTGGACGAAGCCAAGGCCGAGCTGCTCGCACGGGCCGCCCGGGTAGCTGAGGACGGCCCTGCCGGGGGGCAACAACCGGTACAGGGCCCCGGCCCGGAGTCCCTTTCCGCGTATCTCCAGCGCTACTACCTGCATACGGCCCCCGAGGACCTGGCCGACCGCGACCCCGTGGACGTCCTCGGTGCCGCGCTCTCGCACTACCGGCTGGGCGAGAACCGGCCGCAGGGCACCGCGAACGTGCGCGTCCACACCCCCTCCGTCGAGGAGAACGGCTGGACCTGCACCCACTCCGTCGTCGAGGTCGTCACCGACGACATGCCCTTCCTCGTCGACTCGGTGACCAACGAGCTCTCCCGGCAGGGCCGTGGCATCCATGTCGTGATCCACCCTCAGGTGATCGTCCGCCGTGACCTGACCGGCAAGCTGATCGAGATCCTCGACAGCAACGGCGACGCCCGACTCGCCGCCCAGGGCAAGACCCCCGAGCGCCCGCACGACGCGCTCGTCGAGTCCTGGATCCATGTCGAGATCGACCGCGAGACCGACCGCGGCGACCTCAAGCAGATCACCGCCGATCTGCTGCGCGTCCTCTCCGACGTCCGCGAGGCCGTCGAGGACTGGGAGAAGATGCGCGACGCCGCGCTGCGCATCGCCGAGGAGCTGCCGGGCGAGCCGACCGCGACCGACCTGCGCGACCAGGAGGTGAACGAGGCCCGCGAGCTGCTGCGCTGGCTGGCCGACGACCACTTCACCTTCCTCGGCTACCGCGAGTACGAGCTGACCCAGGCGCCCACCGAGTCCGGCGGCGAGGAGGACGTGCTCACCGCCGTCCCCGGCACCGGCCTGGGCATCCTGCGTTCCGACCCGCACCACCGCGACGGCGACGGCTCCGGCGTCGGCCACGCCCCCGGCTCGCCGTCCTTCAGCCGGCTGCCCGCCGACGCCCGCGCCAAGGCCCGCGAGCACAAGCTGCTGGTGCTGACCAAGGCGAACAGCCGCGCCACCGTGCACCGCCCGTCCTACCTTGACTACATCGGGGTGAAGAAGTTCGACGCCGCGGGCAACGTGATCGGCGAGCGGCGCTTCCTGGGCCTGTTCTCCTCCGCCGCGTACACCGAGTCGGTGCGCCGGGTGCCGGTCATCCGGCGCAAGGTCGAGGAGGTCCTGGAGGGCGCCGGCTTCGCGCCCAACAGCCACGACGGCCGCGACCTGCTCCAGATCCTGGAGACCTACCCGCGCGACGAGCTGTTCCAGACCCCGACCGACCAGCTGCGCTCCATCGTCACCTCCGTCCTCTACCTGCAGGAGCGCCGCCGGCTGCGGCTGTTCCTGCGCGAGGACGAGTACGGGCGCTTCTACTCCGCGCTGGTCTACCTGCCGCGGGACCGCTTCACCACCGACGTCCGGCTGCGGCTGACCGACATCCTGATCGAGGAGCTCAACGGTCGCCCCAAGGTCGACTTCACCGCGCTGCACACCGAGTCGGTCCTCTCCCGGCTGCACTTCGTCGTCCGCGTCAAGCCCGGCGCCACCCTGCCCGACCTGACCGACGCCGACATGGAGCGCATCGAGCACCGCCTGGTCGAGGCCGCCCGCTCCTGGGCCGACGGCTTCGCCGAGGCGCTGGGCGCCGAGGTCGGCGAGGAGCGCGCCGCCGAGCTGCTGCGCCGCTACGGCTCCGCCTTCCCCGAGGGCTACAAGGCCGACCACTCGCCGCGTGCCGCCGTCGCCGACCTCCAGCACCTGGAGCGGCTCACCGCGACCGGCGGCGAGCGCGAATTCGCGCTGAGCCTGTACGAGCCGGTGGGCGCCGCCGTCGGCGAGCGCCGCTTCAAGATCTACCGCTACGGCGCCCAGGTGTCCCTCTCCGCGGTGCTGCCGGTGCTCAACCGCCTCGGCGTCGAGGTCATCGACGAGCGCCCCCACGAGCTGCGCTGCTCGGACCGCACCTCCGCCTGGATCTACGACTTCGGTCTGCGGCTGCCGGTCTCCAAGGGCGGCGACAGCCTCGCCGACGACGCCCGCGAGCGGTTCCAGAACGCGTTCGCGGCGGTGTGGACCGGCCAGGCCGAGAACGACAACTTCAACCAGCTCGTGCTGGGCGCCGGGCTCGACTGGCGCCAGGCCATGGTGCTCCGCGCCTACGCCAAGTACCTGCGCCAGGCCGGCTCGACCTTCAGCCAGGCGTACATGGAGGACACCCTCCGCAACAACGTGCACACCACCCGGCTGCTGGTCTCCCTCTTCGAGGCCCGCATGTCGCCGGAGCGGCAGCGCGCCGGCGTCGAGCTGACCGACGCCCTGCTGGAGGAGCTGGAGGCGGCGCTCGACCAGGTCGCCTCGCTGGACGAGGACCGCATCCTGCGCTCCTTCCTCACGGTCATCAAGGCCACCCTGCGCACCAACCACTTCCAGACCGACAGCGACGGCAAGCCGCACTCCTACCTGTCGATGAAGCTGGACCCGCAGGCCATCCCGGACCTTCCCGCGCCCCGCCCGGCGTACGAGATCTGGGTCTACTCCCCGCGGGTGGAGGGCGTGCACCTGCGCTTCGGCAAGGTCGCGCGCGGCGGTCTGCGCTGGTCCGACCGGCGTGAGGACTTCCGCACCGAGATCCTGGGCCTGGTCAAGGCGCAGATGGTGAAGAACACCGTCATCGTGCCGGTCGGCGCCAAGGGCGGCTTCGTCGGCAAGCGGCTGCCGGACCCGTCGGTGGACCGCGACGCCTGGCTGGCCGAGGGCATCGCCTGCTACCAGACCTTCATCTCCGGCCTGCTCGACATCACCGACAACATGGTCGGCGGCCAGGTCGAGCCGCCCCGTGACGTGGTGCGCCACGACGGGGACGACACCTACCTCGTCGTCGCCGCCGACAAGGGCACCGCCACCTTCTCCGACATCGCCAACGAGGTGGCCCAGTCCTACGGCTTCTGGCTCGGCGACGCCTTCGCCTCCGGCGGCTCGGCGGGCTACGACCACAAGGGCATGGGCATCACCGCCCGCGGCGCCTGGGAGTCGGTCAAGCGGCACTTCCGCGAGCTGGGTCACGACACCCAGAGCCAGGACTTCACCGTGGTCGGCGTCGGCGACATGTCCGGCGACGTCTTCGGCAACGGCATGCTGCTCAGCGAGCACATCCGCCTGGTCGCCGCCTTCGACCACCGCCACATCTTCATCGACCCCGTGCCCGACGCCGCGGTCTCCTACGCCGAGCGGCGCCGCCTCTTCGAGCTGCCCCGCTCCTCGTGGGCCGACTACGACACCAGCCTGCTCTCGGCGGGCGGCGGCGTCTTCCCGCGCACCGCCAAGTCCATCGCCCTCACCCCGCAGATCCGCGCGGCCCTCGGCATCGAGGGCAAGGTCGGCAAGATGACCCCCGCCGAGCTGATGAAGGCGATCCTCCAGGCCCCGGTCGACCTGCTGTGGAACGGCGGCATCGGCACCTACGTCAAGGCGCACACCGAGAGCCACGCCGACGTCGGCGACAAGGCCAACGACGCCATCCGCGTCGACGGCCAGGACCTGCGGGTCAAGGTCGTCGGCGAGGGCGGCAACCTCGGCCTCACCCAGCTCGGCCGCATCGAGTTCGCCTCCGGCGGCGGCCGGATCAACACCGACGCCATCGACAACAGCGCCGGCGTGGACACCTCCGACCACGAGGTGAACATCAAGATCCTGCTGAACAAGGTGGTCGAGGACGGCGACCTCACCCTCAAGCAGCGCAACAAGCTGCTCGCCGAGATGACCGACGAGGTCGGCGCGCTGGTGCTGCGCAACAACTACGCCCAGAACGTCGCCCTCACCAACGCGGTCACCCAGGCCCCGAGCCTGCTCCACGCCCACCAGCGCACCATGCGACGCCTGGTCCGCGACGGCGCCCTCGACCGCGCGCTGGAGTTCCTCCCCAGCGACCGGGTGATCCGCGAGCGGCTCGCCTCCGGGCGCGGCCTGACCCAGCCCGAGCTGGCCGTCCTGCTCGCCTACACCAAGATCACCGTCGCCGAGGAGCTCATCGGCACCGGGCTGCCGGACGACCCGTACCTCCAGCGCCTGCTGAACGCCTACTTCCCGAAGGCGCTCAACGAGCGGTTCCCGGAGCACATCGACAACCACGCGCTGCGTCGCGAGATCATCACCACGGTGCTGGTCAACGACACCATCAACACCGGTGGCTCGACGTTCCTGCACCGTATGCGCGAGGAGACCGGCGCCTCCATCGAGGAGATCGTCCGCGCCCAGACCGCGGCCCGCGCGATCTTCGTCCTCGGTGAGGTCTGGGACGAGGTCGAGGCCCTGGACACCGTCGTCCCCGCCGACGTCCAGACCCGGATCCGGCTCCACTCCCGCCGCCTCGTCGAGCGCGGCACCCGCTGGCTGCTCAACAACCGCCCGCAGCCGCTGGAGCTCACCGAGACCATCGAGTTCTTCCGCGACGGCGTGGCGGCGGTCTGGTCCCAGCTCGCCAAGCTGCTGCGCGGCGCGGACCTGGAGTGGTACCAGCGGATCAACGAGGAGCTGACCGGCGCCGGGGTCCCCGAGGAGCTGGCCATGCGCGTCGCCGGCTTCTCCTCGGCCTTCCCCGCGCTCGACGTCGTCGCCATCGCCGACCGCATCGGCAAGGACCCGCTCGCCGTCGCCGAGGTCTACTACGACCTCGCCGACCGGCTGCGGATCACCGACCTCATGGACCGCATCATCGAGCTCCCCCGAGCCGACCGCTGGCAGTCCATGGCCCGCGCCTCCATCCGCGAGGACCTCTACGCCGCGCACGCCGCCCTCACCGCCGACATCCTGGCGGTCGGCAACGGCGCCTCCACCCCGGAGCAGCGGTTCACGTCCTGGGAGGAGAAGAACGCGGCCATCCTCCAGCGCGCCCGCACCACGCTGGAGGAGATCCAGGGCTCGGAGACCTTCGACCTGGCCAACCTGTCGGTGGCGATGCGGACGATGCGGACGCTGCTGCGGTCGCATGCGTGAGCGCCGACGCTGAGCCGCGACGCCGACGCTGAGCCAGCGTGAAGGGGCGGTGCGGGTTCCGGATACCGGGACCCGCACCGCCCCTTCGTCGTGTCGGGGGACCCGACCCGCCGCCCCGGGGGAGGCGGGTGTGCGCCCGCCACCCTGAGGGAAGCGGGCCGCCGGTGTAGCCCGGAAAACGGCGGACGGGCGCGGTGGCCGCGTGTTACGTTGGCGAGGTTCGTGTGGACCGGATCGAGGACGAAAGGGAGGTGGGGTTGATGACCGCGCCCGAGGCCACTGCCGCGCGCAGCGCCCGGACCGCCCCCGCGTCCCGGGCGACGGCCTGACCCGTCACACCCCGCCTCGCCGAGAGCCCGCCTTTCGCGGAGCCACCCGCGAGGTGTCCGATCACTCGAACCTCACCATGAAACGGATCCTCATCCCGTCATGCGTACCCACCACACCTGGGTCACCCGCGCCGAGACCCGCGCGGACATCCCCGCCATCCGCGAGATCACCCTCGCCGCGTTCGACACCCCGCTGGAGGCGGACTTGGTCGACGCGTTGCGCGCCGACCCCGCCTGGATCGACGGCCTGTCGCTCGTCGCGACCGACGCGGACGGCACGCTCGTCGCCCACGCCCTGCTGACCCGCTGCCACATCGGCGAGGCCCCGGCCCTGTGCCTGGGCCCCGTCTCCGTGCGGCCGGAGCACCAGCGGACGGGTGCCGGCTCCGCCGTCATCCGCGCCGCGCTCGCCGCGGCGAGGGAGCGCGACGAGCACCACGTCACCGTCCTCGGACACCCGGAGTACTACCCGCGCTTCGGGTTCACCCGCGCCTCGACCCACGGCATCGGCCTGACCATCGAGGTGCCGGACGAGGCCATGATGGCGCTCACCCTGGACGCGGCCCACCCGCTGCCGAGCGGCACCGTCCGCTACGCGGCTCCGTTCGGGATCTAGCGGCCTCGCCCGCCGCCGGGCGAGGGGGCGCCTCGCCTCCTCGCCCGGCGGCGGCAACCCTCCCGTACCCTCGTCCCTTCAGTGATCTTGAGCGGGGGAGTGGGCCGTGCACAGTGCCGTCGTCACGTCCGGGGGAGACCGGATCCGGTGGGTGGAACTGCCGGGGGAGGGGCCCGCGCGGGTCTATGTGCACGGGCTGGGGGCCACCTCGCCCGCGTACTTCGCCGCCGTGGCGGTCCATCCATCGCTGGCGGGGTGACGGTCGCTGCTGGTGGACCTGATGGGACACGGCCACAGCGACCGGCCGACGGACTTCGACTACACCCTGGAGTCCCACGCCGACGCCCTCGCCGCGGCATTGACCGCGGCCGGCGTCTTCGGCGCGGAGATCGTCGCGCACAGCATGGGCGGTTCGGTCGCCATCGTGCTCGCCGCCCGCCACCCCGAGTTGGTCTCCCGGCTGGTCCTGGTCGACGCCAACCTCGACCCGATCCCGCGCCGGCCCGAGTCCTCCGGCAGCAGCGGCATCGCCTGGTACCCGGAAGAGGAGTTCCTGGCGGGCGGCTGGGCGGAGGTACGGGACCGGGTCGGCGCCCACTGGTGGTCGACCATGCGACTGGCCGGTCGGGAGGCGCTGCACCGCAGCGCCGTGCACCTCGCGCGAGGCACCACCCCCACCATGCGCGAACTCCTGCTGGAGCTGGACATCCCACGCGCCTATCTGCTGCCGGAGGCCGACGGCCCGCTGCCCGGCGCCGAGGCGCTCGCCGCGGCGGGGGTGGCCGTCGTGGCCGTCCCCGACTGTGGGCACAACATCATGCTGGACAACCCGGAGGGCTTCGTCCGCGCCACCGCGGCCGCGCTGGTCGGGACCGACGCGGGGGAGTCGTAGGCGCCACGGCCCGGGGCCCGGCCCCGGCCCCGAGCCCGGGGCCTGACACCAGCCGCATCGGCTCGCGTCGACCCGCATCGGCCTCCAGATGCCCGCGTGCCGCCTAACGCTGGACGGGGCTCGCCGCCGCGTCGGGCCGCGCCGCGTCGGGCCGCGCCGCGTCGGGCCGCGCCGTGTCGGGCCGCGCCGTGTCGGGCCGCGCCGTGTCGGGCCGGTCTCCACGTACCTCCGGCAGCAGCAGGACGGCCAGGTTCGCGACGGCCACCAGGACCGCCGCCGCCAGCAACGGCGCGGTGGTGCCGACCGCCGCGGCGACGGGCGCGGCCACGGCCAGGCCCAGGGGGCGGGCGGCGAAGGAGATCAGCATGTCGAAGGAGCCGACCCGGCCGAGCGCCTCCCGGGGGATGCGCTGCTGGAGGGTGGTCTCCCACAGCGGGCTCAGGACGCCGAGCCCGAACATGGCGGCGCAGTAGGCGACCGTGACGGCTGCCGTCGGCAGCCGCAGCGCGAAGGCCGCCAGGGGCAGCGCGTAGACGGCGGCCCCCAGGGCGATGGCGACCAGCGGGCGCCGGATGGGCAGTCGGGACGCGGCCCAGACGCCGGCCAGCATGCCCGCCGTGCCGACCTGCGTGATGATCACCCAGGCGGTCTCGCCGCCCAGATGGCGCACGGCGATCAGCGGGCCGAGCGTCAGCAGGAACCCCGCGGCCAGGTGCCACACCCCGTGACCGAGGGCGTTGAGGACGAACCAGCGGTGTCGCCGGGACTCCGCCCAGCCCTCCCGGAGGTCCGCCAGGAAGTCGCCGCGTGCGGTCGGGCGGGCGGTCGGCTCGGGGTGCAGCCGGCCGAGCGTGGTGGCGGACACCACGAACAGCGCGCCGGTCAGGAGCGAGGACCAGCCGGCTCCCACCAGCAGCATCAGCCCTCCGGCGGTGGCGGGCGCGGCGACCTGGGCGAGCCCCTGGGCCACGCCGAGCCGCGCGTTCACCCGCAGCCGCTCCGGCGCGGGCACCACGGCGGCGACCAGCGTTCGGACGGCCGGCGTCCCGAAGGCCACGGCCGCGCCGGTGATCGCGGACAGCACCGCCAGATCCGCGATGCGGACCTGCCCGGCGAGGAGTTCGGCGCCGATCGCCAGTTGGGTGACGGCGCGTATCAGGTCCGCGGCGAGCGTCACCCGCTGCGGTGGGAAGCGATCGGCCACCACGCCGGCGACCGGCAGCAGGAGCAGCAGGGGGAGCAGTTCGCAGGAGAGGACGAGCCCCAGGTCGGCGGCGGAGCCGGTGCCGACGATCGCGAGGGTCAACGTGGTCGGGATGAGCGCGGTGCCCAGCGCCGCGAAGGTGCGTCCGATCAGCAGGCGAAGCGTCGGTGGCATCATGGCGGCGAATGTATTTCGCTGCCGGATCGTTCGTCAACGAAATACTTGCTGGCGTAGCATACTGGGTGGATGGAGGACTCCGTCGATCGGCATATCGCCCGCTGGCGCGACAAGGCGCCCTTCGATGAGCGGGTCGAGGCGATCGTGACCCGCGTTCAGCTGCTGAGTAAGCACGTGGCCCAGGCCAAGGGCCGGGCCCTCGCCGAAATCGGTCTGCAGGAGTTCGAGTTCGAGACCCTGCACCGGCTCGCGTCGCGCGGCGAGCCCTGGCGCGCCACCCCCTCGGAGCTGGCCGCCGAGCTGATGGTCTCGCCCGCGGGAATGACGGGCCGGCTCGACTCGCTGGAGAACGCCGGCCTGGTCCGCAGGCTCCGCGGCCTCACGCGCGACCGCCGCCGGGTCGATGTCGAGCTCACCGAGCTCGGCCACTCCCGCTGGTTCGCGGCGATGCGGCTGCGCGGCGCGGCCGAGGACGCCATGGTGGAGGCCCTGGGTCCGGACGATCAGGACGTGTTGAGCGACCTGCTCAAGCGCATGCTGGCGCGGGTGGAGGCCGGCGGCGCCGAACCGTCGGATGACCGCGCGCGAGAGCCGCACGGCCCGGCCCTCGCCGG
Source organism: Streptomyces sp. SAJ15 (assembly GCF_007595705.1). GTDB lineage: Bacteria > Actinomycetota > Actinomycetes > Streptomycetales > Streptomycetaceae > Streptomyces. Next base: position 31,032 of record NZ_NISY01000015.1, read on the forward strand.
TGCCACGAGGCATGACATCGGCCGCATGCGGTGAAACCGGCGGCGCTCCGACCGGGCCCCGTGGTAGGCAACCGGTATGGATGATCTTGTGACGGAGCGACTGGTGCTGCATCCGCTGAGCGTGGCCGAGGCCGAGGCGCTGGTGGCCGGGGAGCCGGACGGAACGGTCCGCTGGGCGCCCGGGTATCCGACGGAGGGGGACGTGGGCGCGGTCGGGAGGTTCCTGGCCGTGGAGGCGGACGGCGACGGGCCGCCGCACGCGGGCGTCTACGAGATACGCACCCGCGAGGACGGCGTCGCCGTCGGCGGCATGGGCTTCCACGGGCCCGTGGCCGAGGACGGCAGCGTCACCGTCGGCTACGGCCTGGTGCCCGCGGCCCAGGGGAAGGGGTACGCCACCGAGGCGCTCCGGGCGGTGCTGTCGGCGGCGCGCGAGCGCGGCATCGCGAAGGTGAAGGGCGACGCCGACCACGCCAACATCGCCTCCCAGCGCGTCATGACCGGCGCCGGCATGGAACTGGTCGGCGCCGACGAGAAGGTGAAGTACTACGAGACCACCTGGCCGCTGGCCGGATGACGCCGAGCCGACGGCGCGGGACCGACGCCGCCGGGCGGATGGCCCTGGCTCGACGATGCCGCCGGGTCGACGGCGCTGGGCGGATGCCGCCGGCCCGACGCCGCCGGGCCGACGGCGCTAGGCGGATGACGCCGGCCACGATGACGCCGGGCCGACGGTGCCGGGCAGAGCGCCGGGGCGACGCCGCCGGGCCGAGGATCCCGGCCCGACGACGACGCCGGGCCGATAGCGCTGGGCCGTCGACGACGCCAGGTCGACGTGCCGGGCGGAGGACGCCGGGCGGATAGCGCGGGCCGAGCTGCCGGGCCGATGGCCCTGGCCCGTCGACGACCTCTGGGCCGATTGCGCTGGGCCGTCAACGACGCGGGCCGACGGTGCCGGGCGGATAGCGCGGGCCGATGCCGCCGAGCCGATGACCCTGGCCCGACGGCGCCGCCCGGCCGACGACGCCGGGCGGGTGGCGCCAGACCCACAACGCCAGGCCGATGACCCTGGCGGCGTCGACGCCGGGTCGACGACACCGGGCCGGTAGCGCTGGGCCGTCGACGCCGGGCCCATGGCGCCGGGTGGGTGAAACCCGGCCGGGCCCGGCCTGCCGCGGCGGCCCGGGGCCGGCCGCTCGGTCGAAGATCGGATCATGCGGTTTTCGGCCCGCGTCGCCGTCGGGGTCCTGGCACCCATGGGCGCCATGCTCGCCCTCGGCCTCTGGGGGCTCGACCGGGGCGCGATGTGGCGCGACGAGTCGGCGACCTATCTGGTGGCGCGGCGCACCCTGCCGGAGATCTGGCGGCTGCTCGGCACCGTCGACGCCGTCCATGGGCTCTACTACCTGCTGATGCACGGGGTGCTCGCCGCGAGCCGCGGCCTCGCCGCCCCCGTCGGCGACACCGAGACGCTGCTGCGGGCGCCCTCCCTGCTCGCCGCCGTCGGCACCGCCGGGCTGGTCGCCGCCCTCGGTCACCGGCTGACCGGGCGGGCCCGGGTGGGGCTGTGGGCGGGGCTGCTGTACGCGGCGACACCGATCGTCAGCCACTACGCGCAGGAGGGGCGGCCGTACGCCCTGGTCGCCACCGGCGCCGCCGCGGCCACCCTGCTGCTGGTGCGGGCCGCCGAGCGGCACACCGCCGGCGGCTGGGCCGGGTACGGGGCCGTCGCCGCGGTCACCGTGCTGCTCAACGCCTGCGCCGCGCTGCTGCTCGCCGCACACGCCGCCACCCTTGCCCTCGCCCGTGCGCCGCGCCGCACCTGGCGGGGTTGGGCGGCGGCGGCCGGCGGGGTGGTCGCGGTGCTGGCGCCGCTGCTGCTGGTCTCAGCCGGCCAGGCGGACCAGGTGGCGTGGATCGCCGAGCCGCGCTATCCGCAGGTCAAGGCCCTGCTGTACGGGTTCGCCGGCCCCAGCGGGCTGGTCCTCGCGGTCAACCTGGCCCTGATGGGCGTGGCGCTGGCCCGCCCGCTGCCGCCGGCCACCCCGCTGCCGCTGCCGGCGGTGGCGCTGCCGCTCGCCCTCGTCCCTCCGCTGCTGCTCTTCGCCGCCTCCCAGCAGGAGGCGCTCTTTCACCCGCGGTACGTGTTCTTCGCGCTGGCCGGGGTGCCGCTGTTGGCGGCGGCCGGTGCGGAGTGGGTCGCCTCCCGCATGGCCTGGCGGCGGCCGGTGGCCCTGGTGGGGGCGGCGGCGATCGGCCTGGCCTTCCTCTGGCAGTTCCCCCTCCACCAGCGCGAACGGGCCCTGTCCAGCCGGGCCGACAACCTCGCCGCGGCGGCCGCGGAGCTCGGTCGGGTCACCCGCCCCGGCGACGCGGTCCTCTACGCCCCCGCGTACGAGCGCCGTCTCGCGCTCGCCTACCCCCGGCCGGTCGCCCACCTCCGCGATGTGGCGCTCCAGGCCCCCGGCCCGCCCTCCGGCACCCTCTACGGGCGCGAGGTCGGCCCTCGCGAACTCGCCCGGCGGCTGGCCCCGCTCGACCGGGTGTGGCTGGTCTCCGAGCCCGGCCCACCCCACGGCCCCAAGCCCACCGCCCTGACGGCGCGGGGCTTCCGACCCGGCCCGTCGCTGTGTCTGGCGGACGGCAAGCTGACCCTGTACGTCCGTCAGGAGCGCCCCTGACATCCGTCATGTGGTGCCCGGCGCCCCAGGCACCCCGGCACCCCCCCCGGCGCCTGTCGGGCCGTCAGGCCCGGCGGCGGCGGATCAGGTACGCCACCGCGACGACCCCGAGGAGCGGGCCCCAGAGGAGCAGCGGGGCGTAGCAGAGGGTCATCACGGTGCGGCCCGCGCCGTGTGGGGAGTCCGGCGCGTCCATGTTCTCGTTCCAGCCGCCGGCGAGGGCCGTGAGGGACAGGGCGGTGAGGGCCGCCGCACCGGTGATCGCCGGGATGAAGGCCACCAGCGGGGGGATGCGGCGGCCGCCGAGGGCGGGGACCCAGTGGGGGACCACCTCGCCCCAGCGGTGGACCAGGCCGAGGGTCAGCAGGCCGAGGGTCTCGGCGAAGAGCGAGAGGCCGATCAGGTAGAGGGACATGCCCCAGCCGATCTCGCTCTGGTGGAGGCCCGAGCCGGGGGCGAAGCCGAGCGGGACGCCGAACGCGCCGGCGATCCGCCACAGTCCCGATGCCAGCGGGGTCAGCGCGGCGATGTGGGCCGTGCGTCGGACCCACGGCGCGGGCTCGGTGCGAGCGGTGCCGGGCAGCGGGACGGAGGCGGTCGCCACGGTGGACTCCCTGGTGTGGTGGGCGAGTTCGACGTGTCGATCCTCGCCGTGGAGACCCTCGCGTCGCGTCCGGCCGTGGTCGTCATTCCGGCGGCCGGTGCTCGGCCCGTCGTCTGACGGCCGATGAGACGTGAGAGGGAGTCCGTACACCCGCCCGTCAGCCCGCGGACGCACGCCGGTGTCAGACCCTCGCCGCACCCCCTGCCACAGCCCTGTTGTTCAGACCCCCGTCTCCCCCAGCAGTACCCGCCGGACCACCCGCTCCGCGGCCCGGCCGTCGTCGTAGCGGCAGAAGCGTTCCCGGAAGGCCGCCCGCAGCGCGGTGGCGGACGCGTCGTTCCAGCGGCCCTCGCGGAAGACGGCGATGAGTTCGTCCTCGGTGCGGGCGACGGCGCCGGGGGTGTCGCCGGGGCGGCCGGAGAGCAGGTCGAAGTAGACGCCGCGGGTGGCGCGGTAGAGCTCCCAGTCGTCGGCGTAGACGACGATCGGCCGGTCGAGGTCGGCGTAGTCGAACATGATGGAGGAGTAGTCGGTCAGCAGCGCGTCGGCGGCCAGGCACAGGTCCTCCACCCGGGGGTGCGCGGAGACGTCGATGACCCGGCCGGCCTCGGCCAGCCCCGCCAGGTCCGCCTGCGCCCCGTAGGAGTAGTGGGCCCGCACCAGCAGCACCGTGTCCGGGCCCAGCGCCCGGCTCACCCGCGCCAGGTCCAGGCGGGGGGTGAAGGAGTGCTGGTAGTCGCGGAGGGTGGGGGTGTAGAGGATCGCGGTGCGCTCGGCGGGGATGCCCAGTTCGGCGCGGAGGGCCGCGATCTGGGCGCGGCCGGCGCGGAAGTAGACGTCGTTGCGCGGATAGCCGTATTCGAGGATCTCGTACGAGGCCGGGTAGACCCGCTCCCAGACCTCGCTGGAGTGCTGGTTGGAGGAGAGCACGTAGTCCCAGCGGTCCACCCGGCGCAGCAGACCGCGGAAGCTCATGCCGCGGGCCGCCGCCGGATAGCGCTGCTGGTCCAGGCCCATGCACTTCAGCGGGGTGCCGTGCAGCGTCTGCAGATGGATCTGTCCGGGCCGCTTGACCAGGTCGTCGGCGAAGTTGACGTTGTTGACGAGGTACCTGGCGCGGGCGATGGCCTGGTAGTACGCGCGGGTGCCGGGCACGACGTAGTCGACGTCCCGCGGGACCGTCTCGAGCTGCGACCGACGGACCACCCACACCCCGTGGATGTGCGGCGCCAGCTCCCGCGCCTTGTAGTAGACGGCGGCCGGATTGCACAGCACCCCGCGGTTCCAGTAGGCGGAGTAGACGGCCAGCCGGTCGTCCAGCGGCAGCCGCCGGTGGGCCCGGTACAGGGCCCGCTTGGCCCGCTTGGCCAGCGGGTGGCGGACCTTCCGGCGCAGCCAGCGAGTCCCGGCGGAGGGCCGCGCCTCGCGGGCCAGGTAGCGCGCGAAGGAGCCGCGCGCCAGCGCCTCGAAGCGCTCGGCGTCCTCGGGCGGCGGGGTGAAGCCCGGCGGCACGTGCAGGAGGTACCAGCCCGACGCCCGCTGGAAGAAGCGCAGCCGGTCGCGGGGGGCCACCCGGGAGGGGTTGTCCAGGCAGAACAGGAAGTGGGAGACGGCCCGTTCGAAGAGCGCCGGGCGCAGCGGTTCCAGCCGCGGACGGTCGTCGAGGAAGTCGAAGAGGCGCGCGTACTGCTCGAAGATGACGAAGTGCTTCTCGCCGGGGCTGCGGGTGCTGGCCCCGGTGCGCCGCTGCCGGTACTCCAGCCCCACCAGGGGCACACAGGCGAGCCGCTCGGCCGTCAGCATGGTCTTGTACGACAGCAGGGCGTCCTCGTAGATGCCCTCGCTGAAGGCGAACCGGTGTCCGGTGTAGAAGTCCCGACGGTAGACGCGGTTGGAGGACATCGCGAACAGCCGCAGGAACTCGGGGCGTTCCAGGATGGAGAAGACGTCCGTGCCGGCGGACTCCAGCAGCGGCCCGAAGAGGCTGGGCTCCCGCCGCTCCCACCAGTAGGTGCGCACATGGTCGAAGTAGAGGATGTCCGGGTCGGCGGTGAGGGCGAGCCGGTCGGCCAGGCCGCGCAGGGTGCCGGGGGCGAGGGTGTCGTCGCCGTCGAGGAAGAGCAGGTAGTCGCCGGTGGCCCGGGCCACGCCGGCGTTCCTGGCCCGGCCCGGGCCCTGGTTGACCTCCAGGTGCGTCGGGACCACCCGCTCGTCCCGCGCCGCGTACTCGTCGATGATGGCGCCGCAGTGGTCCGGCGACCGGTCGTCGACCGCCACCACCTCGATGTCGCGGAAGGACTGCGTGAGGACCGAGTCGAGGCACGCGCGCAGAAAGCCCTGCACCCGGTAGGCGGCGACGATGATGCTGAAGCGGGGCATGGCGCCCTCCTCCCTCCTCCCGTAATGGACCCGGTCACCGGGGTCTCGGCCGGTGAAGGACCGGGATCACCGGGTTGTCGGCGCTCAACGGCGCGAGACCACGTCGAGGGTGACGGCGGGCGGGCCGTGGGGCCGGGCGGCCGGGGCCGGGGTGCGGTCCGCGAGCGGCACCACCGGTGGCCCGTCGTCCGTCTCGCCGAGGAAGACCCGCCGCACCACGCGCTCGGCGGCCCGCCCGTCGTCCCAGGGGCAGAAACGTTCCCGGAAGGCGGTGCGCCGCGCGGCCGCGGTGGACTCGCGCCAGCGGCCCTCGCGGAACACCGCGATCAGCTCGTCCTCGGTGCGGCAGACCGGCCCCGGCGCGTCCTCGCCGGTGAGGTCGAGGTAGACGCCGCGGGTGGCGCGGTAGGCGTCCCAGTCGTCGGCGTAGACGACGATCGGGCGGTCCAGATTGGCGTAGTCGACCATGAGGGAGGAGTAGTCGGTGATCAGCGCGTCGGCGGCCAGGCACAGCTCCTCCACGCTGCCGTGCGCCGAGACGTCGACGACCCCCGCCGCCCCGGCCGCTCCCCCCTCCGCGCCCGGTCCCCGACCGCCGTCGGCGAAGTAGTGCGCGCGGACCAGCAGGGTGAACTGCGGGCCCAGCGCGTGCGCGACCCGGCCCACGTCCAGCCGGGGCGCGTGATCGCGCGCGTAGTCGCGGTGGGTGGGCGCGTACAGCACGGCGGTGGCGTGCGGCGCGATGCCGAGCGCCGCGCGGACGCGCCGGATGTCCTCGGCGGTGGCGTGCTGGTAGACGTCGTTGCGCGGATAGCCGTAGTCGAGCGTGGTGTAGCCGGAGGGGTAGACGCGCTCCCAGGTGAGGGTGGAGTGCCGGTTGGCGGAGAGGCTGTAGTCCCAGCGGTCCACCCGCTTCAGCAGCCGCTCGAAGTCCAAGGAGCGCGCGGCCGCCGGATGCTCCTGGAGGTCCAGGCCCATGTGCTTGAGCGGGGTGCCGTGGTGGGTCTGGAGGTGGATCTGGCCGGGCCGCTTGCGCAGCCGGTCGGTGAAGTTGACGTTGTTGACCAGGAAGCGGGCGCGGGCCAGCGCGGTCCAGTACGCGGCCGAGCCGGGCTGGATCCGCCGCACGCCCGGCGGCAGGGTGTGCGCGTACGCCTCGCCGGTGATCCACGCGGTACGCAGGTGCGGCGCCAGCCGCCGCACCTCGGCCTCGATGGCCGCCGGGTTGCAGGCGTAGCCGCGGTGCCAGTACGCGGCGAAGACGGCCAGCCGCGGATCGAGGCGCCGCTGGCGCTGGAGGAGGTAGTGCGCGCGCAGCACCCCGGTCCGCAGCGCCCGGTAGCAGCCGCCGGCCAGTCGCCGGCCGCCGCGCCACAGCCGCCGCGCCGCGCTCAGCAACCCGTACGCCCGGCAGGCGCCGAGCCGCAGCAGCGTGGAGCGCAGCCGGATGCGGCGCCGGGCGGCCCGGCCGAGCGCGCCGTGGGTGTGGTGGCGGCGGTGGTGGGCGCGGGTGCGGCGGGCGAAGTCGGCGCGGGTGCCCGGCGGCAGCCGGCCCGGCGCGGCGTAGATCGCGGCGAGGTGCTCCAACATCCGTTGGAACAGCACCGGGCGCCAGTGGGCCAGTTCGGGGCGGCTGTCGACGAACGCGAAGACGCGGTCGTACTGGTCGAAGACGTCGAAGTGGGCGTGGCTGGTGGTGCGCAGGATGGAGCCGCGCCGGCGCTGCCGGTAGTGCACGCAGACCCGGTCCAGGGTGGCGACCGAGCGGGCGCACAGCAGCACCGGGTAGGTCCAGGGGGTGTCCTCGTAGATGCCGGGCGGGAAGGTGAAGCCCTCGCGCTGGATGAAGTCCCGGCGGTACGCCTTGTTCCACGCCACCATCAGCAGCCGCAGCAGTTCGGGGCGGTCGGCGAGCCGGAAGACCTCGGGCACGTCGGTGCCGGCCGGGCCGCGTTGGGCGAGCAGCCCGGCGCGCACGTTGCGCACCGTCACGCCGGTCCAGTACACCCGCGCGTAGTCGAAGAGCAGCACCTCCGGGGCGGCGGTGGCGCGCAGCCGCTCGTCGATCGCGCGCAGCGCGCCGGGCGCCAGGGTGTCGTCGCCGTCGAGGAAGAGCAGGTAGTCGCCGGTGGCCTGGCGCAGCCCGGCGTTGCGGGCCGGGCCCAGGCCCGTGTTCTCGGGGAGGTGGACGGGGCGCACCCGCGGGTCCTGGGCGGCCAGCTCGTCGATGATGGCGCCGCAGGCGTCCGGGGAGGCGTCGTCGACCGCGATCAGCTCCAGGTCGGTGTGGTCCTGCGTCAGCACGGAGCGCAGGCAGTCGTGGAGGTACGCCTGGACCTTGTACGCGGGGACGATGACGCTGAACCGGGGCACGGCGGATCCCAGGGGTCGGGGACGCGGGCGAGAAAGGTTGTCCCACTATCACGTAAACAGGGGGGAGTGATCCGTTTTTGCGGCGCTGGGCGGGGAGAGCCGCCCCGTTTGGCCCACAAGCCCGCCGCCTCGCCCCCGCCGTGTCCCCGTCGCGCCCCCTGCCATGTCCCCGCCGTGCCCCCGTCGCGCCCCGGCACCGCCCCGCCCCGCCGCTCCGTACGCCCCCGTACCCCCGGCGCCACGGCCGCGGCTACTTCACCGCGCCCGCCATCACGCCCGACACGAACTGCCGCTGGAAGGCGAAGAAGACGGCCAGCGGCACCACCATCGAGATGAAGGCGCCGGGGCCGAGCACGTCGATGTTGTTGCCGAACTGCCGGACCTGCTGCTGGAGCGCGACCGTGATCGGCGGGTTGCCGCTGTCCGCGAAGATCAGCGCGACCAGCATGTCGTTCCACACCCACAGGAACTGGAAGATGCCCAGCGAGGCGATGGCCGGGCCGCCCAGCGGCAGCACCACCCGGAAGAACAGCCGCAGCTCGCCCGCCCCGTCCAGCCGCGCCGCCTCCAGCAGCTCGCGCGGGATCTCGGCGAAGAAGTTGCGCAGCAGGAAGATCGCGAAGGGCAGGCCGAAGGCGGTGTGGAAGAGCACCACGCCGGTGGTGGTCTCGAAGATGCCGATCTCGCCGAAGAGCTTGGCCACCGGGATCAGCGCCACCTGCACGGGGACCACCAGCAGGCCGACGACCAGCAGGAACCACCAGTCGCGGCCGGGGAAGTCCATCCAGGCGAAGGCGTAGCCGGCGAGCGCGCCGATCAGCACCACCAGCACCGTGGCCGGGACGGTGATCGCGGCCGTGGTCCACAGCGAGTCGGTGATCCGCTCGTTGTTCAGCAGGTCCTCGTAGGCGCCGAAGGTGAGCTGGCCCGGGTCGCCGAAGACCTTCCACCAGCCGGAGACGTCCACGTCGGCCGGGTCGCGCAGCGAGGAGAGCAGCAGCCCGACGGTGGGCAGCAGCCAGAAGAGCCCCACCAGGATCAGAAAGATCCGGGTCGCCCCGCCGCCGGCCCGGGCCGCGATCCGCGCGGGCAGCGACTGTTTGCCTCGTACGACCGTGTCCGCACTGGTCATCGGCGGCGCTCCCTACGAATCCGGCGAATATTGAAGAACATCACGGGCACCACGAGCACCAGCAGGAACACCGCGATCGCGCTGCCGACGCCCTGGTTGACGTCCGTCCCGAAGGACGACTTGTAGAGCTGGAGCGCGAGCACGTTGGCGTCGTCCTGGGAGGTGCCCGGCGCGATGATGTAGACGAGGTCGAAGATCTTCAAGACGTTGATCATGAGGGTGACGGTGACGACGGCGAGCACCGGAGCCAGCAGCGGCACCGTCACCCGGCGGAAGACCTGCCACTCGTTGGCGCCGTCCACCCGCGCGGCCTCCAGCAGCTCGCGCGGCACGCCGGCGAGCCCGGCCGCGATCAGCACCATCGCGAAGCCCGCCCACATCCAGACGTAGGAGCCGATGATGGCCGGGGTGACCAGGCTCGGTCCCAGCCAGTCCACGCCGTTGTAGGGCTCCTTGAAGTTCGATCCTGGCAGCCGCAGCAGGGCGCCCTCCGCCTCGGCGGGCAGGGTGTAGGTGCCGTCGGCGCGGGTGGTGGCGGTGGCGACGACCTTCCCGTCCCGCACCGCCTCGACCTTGAGATCCGCCAGCCCCTTCTCGCCCCGCTCCAGCACGTTGTGCCGGCCGCCGCCGCGGGTGAAGTCGAACCAGACGGTGCCGGTGACCTTCCCGGGCTCGGCCTTGGCCGCCTTGGCGTCCGCCGCCCCGCGGATGTCGTCGCGCTTGGCCGCGACCAGCGGCACGGCGGTGGGCGCGCCGACCCGCAGCGGCTCGGGAGCGGTGAACGAGCCGCCCCCGGAGTCGGTCAGCCCGGCGTCGGGGCGCGGATGGGCGCCGGGGAACGGCGGCGAGTCGGCGAAGGTGTCGTGCACGGTCACCCACATGGCGTTGGCCACGCCCCGGTCCGGGTCCTGCTCGTACACCAGCCGGAAGATGATGCCCGCCGCCAGCATGGAGATCGCCATCGGCATGAAGACGACCAGCTTGAAGGCGGTGCCCCAGCGCACCCGCTCGGTGAGCACCGCGAAGATCAGCCCGAGCGCGGTGGCCACCGAGGGGGCGACGACCACCCAGATGATGTTGTTCTTGACCGCCGTGAGGATGGCGTCGTCGGTGAAGACCGTCTCGTAGTTGTCCAGGCCGACGAAGCCGTCACCCGGGGCGTCGAAGAAGCTGCGCCACAGGGAGTAGCCGATCGGATAGACGACGAGGGCGCCGAGCAGCGCCAGCGCGGGCAGCAGGAACAGCGCCACCACCCACGGCCGGGTGCCCATGAGGGTCCGGCGCCTGGCGGTGCGCTTCGTGGCGGACGGGGTGGGGCCGGAGGCGGCCGCGCCGCCCGCTGTCGCGGTCGACATGATGGAGGTCTCCCGGTCGCTCGGGTCGGGTCGGTCGCGTCGTCAGTTCTGGTACGCCTTGGCGGCGTCGTACTCCAGCCGACGCTGGATGCCGGCCACGTCCTTCGGGTTCTTCAGGAAGTCCTGGAGCGCCTTCCACTCGCCCTGGGCCGGCTTGCCGCCGAAGGCCGCCGGGGCCTGGTCGGACATGTCGAAGCGGAAGTCGTCGCCGGCCTTGATGAGCGAGCCGGCGATCGCGCGGAGCGGCGCGTTGGGATACGCGTCCAGGTCGAGGTTCTTGTTCGCCGAGACGAAGCCCCCGGCCTCGGCCCAGATGTGGGCGGCGTCCGGCGAGGCGAGGAAGGTCAGCAGCGCCTGCGACGCCTTGGTGTCCTTCAGCGCCACCGCCACATCCCCGCCGGTGACCACGGGCGCCTTGCCGCCGTCCACCGCCGGGAACGGGAAGACCTTCGCCTGGCTGCCCAGGTCCGCGCCGGCGTCGGCGATGTTGGCGGCCACGAAGTCGCCCTCGAAGACCATGCCGGCCTCCGGCTCGGCGGCGTTGGCGAAGGTCCGGGTGACCGACTCGGGGAACTCCGTCTGGAGCGCACCCTCGCCGCCGCCCGCGACCAGGCCCCGCGTGCCCCACAGCTCGGCGAGGGTGGTGAGCGCCCGGGTCACCGTGGGGTCGGTCCACTTGATCTCGTGCCGGGCCAGCTGGTCGTACTTCTCCGGCCCCGCCTGGGAGAGGTAGACGTTCTCGAACCAGTCGGTGAGCGTCCAGCCGTCCGCGCCGCCGACCGAGACGGCGTCCACCCCGGAGTCCGAGACCAGCTGGGCGGTGTCCAGGAACTCCTGCCAGGTCTTGGGCGGCTTGGCGCCCGCGTACGCGAAGGCGGCGGTGTTGTACCAGACCAGCGACTTGTTGCTGACCTTGAAGTAGACCCCGTACTGCTTGCCCCGGTGGGCGCCCAGCTCCCGCCAGCCCGGGGAGAAGTTCCTGGCGAGCTGCTCCTGGGTCGCGGCGTCGACCGGCTTGGCCCAGCCCTTCTCGGCGAACTCTCGTAACACGCCGACCTGCTGGAGCATCGCGACGTCCGGCGGGTCGCCACCGGCGATCTTCGAGCCGACGAAAGCCGACATGTCGTCGCCGCTGGGCACGAACGAGACCGAGGCCCCGGTGCGTTTCTCGAACTCCTTGAGGACCTTGCTGAAGTTCTCCTGCTCCGTTCCCGTCCACACGGCGGTCACCTGGAGCTTCTGCCCCTTCAGCTGGGGCAGCCGCACGGTGGTCGGCGCCGGGCTGCCCCCGGCGTCCGCCGTGTCCTCGCCGCCGCAGCCGGTGGCGGCCAGCGCGAGGGCGCCGGCGGCCAGGAGGCCCAGCGCGGCCGTGCGGTGCGGGCGCCTCCGGCGTAGCGGCGAGCCCGGCCGTGTTCGAAGCGGTGTGCGCATCCCCGTCGTCCCTCCACTGTCGGCCGTGCGCGCGTACGACCGCGTCCCGTGCGGACAGTCCTACGCCCCACCTGGGACGCCCGCAATACCGCGATCAAAGTCAACTCACCTATCGTGACCGGCCCGTGATGAAGAGTGAGCCTTTTCGGTGAAGGTGTCGAAGGGTTGATGCGAAAGAGGCTGGAGGGGTGCTGAGGGTGCGTGAGGCAGGGGGTGGCGGCGGGTCCGCTGTTACGTGAGTGGCGGCACGGGAGGCGCCTCGGCGGACTGCGCGGCGCGCTGGAGAGCGCTGGCCAGCAGGGCCAGATCGGTGGGTCCGTTGCCCAGCTCGCGCAGCGGCCGGCGGGTCGGCGGGTCGCCCATCCGCTCCCAGTCCAGCGGCACCACCGTCGGCCGCTGGGTGGCGGTGCGCGGGATGCGCCCGGTCACCCGGCCCGCCTGGAACGGGGTCGCCACGTCGTCGTCCGGGCGGCTCAGCCGGCCCCGGCCGGGGGTGGGCGCGGGGGCGCCCTCCCCGCCGGCGGGCGCCGCCGCCTCGGCCGTCCCGTCGACGGCCTCCGCACCGGCCGGCGACTCCAGCCCGATCCACAGCCCGGCGCGCTCGACCGCCGCCGTATCGGCGGTGCGGTCCGGGCGGCCGGACGCGGCTATGAGGTGCACCCCGAGCCGCGCCCCGTCCCGCGCCACGGCCTCCAGCGCCCGGACGACCGAGCCGGCGGCCGGGCGGCCGGGGCTGCCGAGCGCGGGCGCCACCAGCGCGTCGTAGTCGTCGACGAGGACGACCAGCCGGGCCAGCCCGGCGACCGGCGTGGGCATGCGCAGCTGGAGCGTCCGCACGGAGCCGGTGGAGGTGAGATCGGCGGCGCCCCGGCCGTGGCCCCCGCCGGAGGCGTCGCGGGCGGCGGCCTGCGCGGGCACCCGGTCGGGCGCGCCCGCGGGGGCCGGGGCCGGGGCCGGTGCCGGAGCCGGGGCGGGTGCCGGGGCGGGTGCCGGGGCGGCGGCCGCGGCCCGATCGGTGTCGGCGGGCTGCCGCTGCGCGACCACCCGTTCGCCGCCGGCCTGCCGCTCGTTCCAGGCGACGAAGTCCAGCGGGCCCAGCAACTCGGCCCGACGCTTCAACTCCGTGCCGAGAGCCTGCGCGAACTCCCGCATCCGCACCGGGTCGGAGGCGGCCAGATAGGTGGAGACATGCGGCAGGTCCAGGCACATCCGCAGCCCCTCGCCGCGCTCCGCCCCGCCGCCGTCGACCAGCACCAGGCCCAGCCGGTCCGGCCGCTCCGCCGCCGCCAGCGAGGCCGCCAGCGAACGCAGCAGCTCGGTCTTCCCGGTGCCCGCCGCGCCGTTGACCAGCAGATGCGGTCCGTCGGCGGCCAGGTCCACGGAGAGCGGGCCGTCCGGCCCCGCGCCCACCACGGCCACCGCGCGCCCACCCACCGGCACCTCGTCCGCGGCGGCGGCCCAGCGGGCCAACAGCGAGGCGGGGGTCGCCCGCGCCAGCCCCAGCTCGTCCAGCAGCCGCGCCGAGCTCGGCAGCGCGGCCGCCGCCTGCTCCTCGGACCGCCCCGCGCCCCCGTCGCCCCGGCCGCCGGCGCCGGCCGGCCGCAAGGGCGCCAGCGCCCGCGCGAACCGCTCGGCCCAGGCCGCCGAGACGGCGTCCACGGTCGCCTCCTCGCCGACGTCGAGAAAGGGCGCGCCGGTGGTGCCTGTGAACAGTGAGCCCGGGCCGCCTCCGAAGGTCGAGCCGGTGGCGTTTCCGAAGGTCGAGCCGGTGGCGCCTGCGAACGGTGAGCCGGTGGCGCCTCCGAGCGTCGAACCGGCGCCGTCCCCGTACGTCGAGCCACCGGCGTGCGGCGGGGCCGCCCGCCGCGCGTCCGGCCCGGACCGGTCGTGCCCGTACCCGGCGGCCGGGCCCGTCGCGCCGGACCGGTCGTGCCCGTACCCCGCGGCCGGATCCGTCGCGCCGGATCGGTCGAACGCGGCCTGTCGGCCGGGGACGTCGTGCGCGCCGGCCCCGCCGGGCTGGTCGTACGCGCCGCGCGGGACCGGGGCGCCGCCGGCCACACCGGGCTGCTCGGAGGGACCGGCGGCGCCGGTCCGATGCCGCGTGCCGGGCGTGCCGTGGGCGCCGGGCGTGCCGTGGGCGCCGTGGGCGCCGACCGTGCTGTGGGCTCCTACGGGGCCGGGCCGGTGGCCCGTCCCGGGCGTGCCCTGTGGCTCGTGACCGCCCGTCCGACCAGGCTGTCCGGAGGCGTCGGGGCGTTCGGGGGAGCCGGCCGCACCCGGGCGGCCCTGCGCACCGGTCGGCTCGGGCCGACCGGGCCCGCCGGCCGTGCCCGTGGCGCCGAACCGGTCGTGCGCACCGGTCCGGTCGTCCGGGCCGTGGGCGCCGGCCGCGCCGGGACGCTCGTACGCGCCAGGCTGCCCGGGTGCGCCGGGCTGAGGGTGCGCGCCGACGGTGCCGGGGCGCTCGTACGCGCTCGGTCGGCCCTGGGGGCCGGCCGCGCCGTGCCGGTAGCCCGAGCCGGGCGCGCCCTGCGGCTCGTCGGCGCCGCTGCGGCCGGACTGTCCCGGGCCGTCGGGCTCGTAGGGGGCGGCTACGCCCGGTCGGCCCTGCGCGGCGGCGGTGCCGCGGTGGTCGTACACGCCGGCTGGGCCGGTGGTGGACCGGTCGTGTGGACCGGTCCGGTGGTGATGGTCCGGGCCGTGGGCGCCGGCCGCGCCGGGGCGCTCGTACGCGCCGGGCTGACCCTGCGCGTCGGCCGCCCGCTTCGGGGTGGGGAGGTCGTGCGGGCCGCGCGGGTCGTGGTCGCCGGCCGGGACGGGCCGGCCGGTGGCTTCGGCCGCGCCGTGGCGTTCGTACGCGCCGGGCTGCTCGGGTGCGTCGGCCGCCTCCTTCGGGCCGGGCCGGCCGTAGGCGCCGTGTCGGCCCGTGGCGTCAGCCGGGCCTGGCTGGTCGTGGGCGACGGCCGCGCCGGGTCCGCCGGCCGCCCCGGGCGTGCCCGACCGCGGGTGCAGCGCCCCGGTGCCGTGCGCGGTGGTGCCGCCCGGACCGCCGGTGCCGCCCGGACCGCCGGGGGCCGGGTGCGGGACGGCGCGCTCGGGCCGGCGGGGGCGTACGACGCGGACGGAGGTCGCCACATCGCCCGTGATCAGGGCGACGAGATCGCAGGCGGCGAAGACGGGGGAGGCCGCGCACGCGTCCGCGTAGCCGGCCGCCTGGGCCGCGGCGGCGGAACCCGCGGCGGAGGAGGCGGGCGCGGCGAGGGGCGCCAGCGTCTCGGCGAGGCAGATCAGGTGCACCCCGGCGGCGGGGCCGCCCGCCGCCAGCCGGGCGAGGTCCTCGCGCAGTTCGGGGGAGTCGGGGTCGCCGTCGACGATCACCACCGTGTACGGGCCGGAGTACTCGGCCGCCGCGGTCGCCACCGCCGCGGCCGTGGCCGTCACCCAGCCCGGCCCCAGCCGGCTGTCGTCCAGCCGCCGGGCGAGTTCGGCGGTGCGCGCGGCGGCCTGCTCCCGGTCGTAGGCCAGCAGCAGTCTGCAGTCCTGGCCCTGTGCCGGGCGCAGTTGGGGCAGCCAGCCCAGCCAGGACCACTCCGCCAGCCGCTCCTCGCCGGGGCGGGTGCGGTCGGTGCTGATCAGGACGAGGTGCAGGGCGCCGGGGGCGTGCAGCGCCGCCAACTGCGCGATGACGGACCGGGCCAGGCCGGCCAGCCGGGCGCGCGGCCCGGCCAGGCCCAACGCCCCGGACCGCCGCAGGTCGACGGTGACGGGCACGCCGGGCAGGGTGCAGCCGCCGGCCGCCGGCCGGTCGGCGGTGCCCAGGCGCACGGTCAGCGCGTCCGGATGGTCCGGCCCCCGCTCCCACAGCCGGGGTCCGGGGCCGAGCGCGGTCATGAGGATGTCGGAAGCGTCCGGCCAGCGCCGGTGGAGGGCCGCCGCCTCGGCCGCCGCCCGCGCCCGCGCGGCCTCCCGCTCCGCTTCCGTCGTCTCGTCCCGCGGTCCGGAGGCGGGGTGGTCCGCGCTCGTCCGTCCGCCGGTGAGCCGTCGCGCCCAGGCGCCTATGCCACGGCGACGGGGGGCCGGGAGCGACGCGCCCCGGTCGTGGTCGACGCGCTCCCACCGGCCCGCCGACTCGTCCCCGTAGGCCGACGTCCCCCGCTCCGCGGCCTCCTGATCGGCGATCAGCCCGCTGCCCCAGTGGTCGGCGTGGCCGCTCCCGTCCGGGGTCGGCAGCCCGCGCGGGGGTGTGCGGTGGGCGTCCACCGGATACGGGCCGCCGTGCGGCACGTACGGGATCACGCCCTGGTCGCCGGGCGCCCCGGGCGGGGCGGCCAGGACGGCGGCCGGGCCGGCCGCCGCCGGCGCGTCCCCGCGCGGGCTCACCCGCAGCCGTCCCTCACCGTCCGGCACGGGCGCGGAGGGGGCGGCGGAAGCGTCAGGGGCGTCGGCGGAGGGAAGCCGCAGCCGCAGGGCCGACTCGCCGATGCGCAGCAGGGCGTCGGGGGCCAGCGGGACGGGCCCGGGGCCGACCGGGCGGCCGTCGAGCGAGGTGCCGTTGGTGGAGTTCAGATCGGCGACGGTGACGCGGCCGTCGTCGGTGACGCTCACCGCGCAGTGCAGCCGCGAGACGTCGGGGTCGTCCAGCGGCACGTCCGCGTCGGCGGAGCGGCCGACGCGGACCTGGCCGCCGTGCAGCAGATGGACGCCGCCCGCGTCCGGCCCGGCCACGACGTGCAGCCGCAGCGCGGAGTCGGCGGACGGCTCGTCCGGGGCGTGGTGCGGCGTGTCGGCCGGGGCGTTGACGGAGAGGACGGCGCCGTCCACCAGCGGCGGTTCGCCGAGCACCCGGCGCTGCGCGTCCAACCGCTCCGCCCCCGCGTAGAGGACGGGCGTCCCGCTGCCGACATCGGCGCCGGCCGCCGCGACCGCCGTCGCCAGGCCGCTGGCCACCGAGGCCAGCGGGGTGCCGGCCGGGGCGGTCACCAGCACGTCGACGGCGCAGGTGGGGGTGGGGGCGGGGGCGGTCTGGCCCGGGCGCGGCCCGAGGACGGTCAGCCGGATCCGCATAGCCGTCAACGGTCCCTTCTGCCCGCGAACCCGGCAGGGGCGGCGATGTCCCCCCGCCGACCCCGGGCGCGTCGGCATGTCAGCACGTGCGTGTCCACAGCCCGCGCACGTCACAACCACACGGCACGAGCGCGGTCCCGTGTGCGCTTCCCCGCGTCCGTGCTGGGTGCATCCTCGCACCTGCCACGGACACTTCGCCCGGCGACCGTCGCTACATGATCTTGATTGGTCGCCCCACTGGTCAAAACTGGCCACTTGAAGCGCGGGTGGTGGC
This sequence comes from Streptomyces sp. SAJ15, assembly GCF_007595705.1. Taxonomy (GTDB): domain Bacteria; phylum Actinomycetota; class Actinomycetes; order Streptomycetales; family Streptomycetaceae; genus Streptomyces. Next base: position 48,328 of record NZ_NISY01000015.1, read on the forward strand.
GCCTCCTGGCATCTGATGACTCTCGGCTGTCCAAGGTGGCGCAACCGTTGGCAACCATCTGTTCGGATCGCGCGTCTTCCCTCGGAGTCGCGCCGGCTCCCCGGGCAGAACCGCAGAACAGCTGCCCGCGCCGGTGGGGACGGGCGACCCACGGGCCAGCCGCGGGCCGCCCATGATCCCGTACGGCGGCACTAGAGTGGGGCGGACGGTCCGAGACCGCGCAACACCGAACTTGACCACGATCAGGGAGCGCATGACGTGCGGCCGGTAGGCAGCAAGTACCTCCTGGAGGAGCCGCTCGGACGCGGCGCCACGGGCACCGTCTGGCGAGGCCACCAACGCGAGGTGGCGGGCGCCGAGGCCGCCGTGCCCGGACAGCCCGGTGAGACCGTCGCGATCAAGGTCCTCAAGGAGGAGCTCGCGAACGACCCCGAGATCGTGATGCGCTTCCTGCGCGAGCGGTCCGTGCTGCTCCGGCTCACCCACCCCAACATCGTCCGCACCCGCGACCTGGTGGTCGAGGGTGATCTGCTCGCCCTCGTCATGGACCTGGTCGACGGCCCCGACCTGCACCGGTACCTGCGCGAGAACGGGCCCTTCACCCCGGTCGCGGCCGCGCTGCTGACCGCGCAGATCGCCGACGCGCTGGCCGCCAGCCACGCCGACGGCGTGGTGCACCGCGACCTGAAGCCCGCCAACGTCCTGCTGGCCGGCACCGGCGCCGGCGAGCAGATGCACCCGATGCTCACCGACTTCGGCATCGCGCGGCTGGCCGACTCCCCGGGGCTCACCCGCACCCACGAGTTCGTCGGCACCCCGGCGTACATCGCGCCGGAGTCCGCGGAAGGCCGCCCGCAGACCTCCGCCGTCGACATCTACGGCGCCGGCATCCTGCTCTACGAGCTGATCACCGGCCGCCCGCCGTTCGCCGGCAACACCGCGCTGGAGGTGCTGCACCGGCACCTGAGCGAGGAGCCGCGGCGCCCCACCACCGCGCCCGAGCCGCTGTGGACGGTCATCGAGCGCTGCCTGCGCAAGCGCCCCGAGGAGCGGCCCAGCGCGGAGAACCTGGCCCGCGCGCTGCGCGTGGTCGCCGAGGGTGTCGGCGTGCACGCCACCCCCGCGCAGGCCGAGGCCGCCCTGGGCGTCGCCGCGCTGCTCGCCCCCGACCCCTCGCCCGCCCCGGTGCCGGACGGCGAGCCGGCGGGGGCCGCCGACGCCACCCAGGTGCTGCCCACCAACGCGCCCGGCGGCTTCGACCCGGGCGCGGCCACCAGCGTGCTGCCCCAGACCGGCGGACCGAACAGCCCCGGTGGGCCGGGTGGCCCGGGCGGCGACGCCGACCCCACCCGCGTCATGTCCGCCGGCTCCGGCCCGGCCGGCGCCGGGGACCCGACCCGGGCGATGCCGCCCGTGCCGCCGGGGCCCGACCAGGGCCCGGGCGACGACCCGCACCCCTGGCAGAACCAGATGCGCGCGGCGCGCGACCGCAACGACCAGACCCAGGTGCAGTACCTCGACCCGAGCGAGGACCCGCTGCGCCGCCGCCCGCAGCGCCGCCCGGCGCCGCAGCAGCCCCAGCCGCACCAGCCGCAGCCCCAGCAGTACGGGCGGCAGCCCGGGCCGGGCCAGCAGCCGCCGCGCCGCCAGCAGCCCCCGCAGCAGCCGCAGCAGTCGTACGCGCCGCCGCAGCCGCCCGAGTACCGGCACCCGCCGCAGGCCCCGCAGCACCGGCAGCCGCAGCCGCCGCCGTACGCCCAGCAGCGTCCGGCCCCGGCTCCGGCTCCGTACGCCCCGCCGCAGCAGCCGCAGCCGTACGCGCCGCCGCAGCAGCCCCAGCCGCCGCAGCCCGCGCCGCGCCGGGAGCCGCGCCGCAGTGCCAACCCGATGCGGATCCCGGGCCTGGGCTGCCTCAAGGGCTGTCTGTTCGTGATCGTGATCTTCATCGTGGGCGCCTGGCTGGTCTGGGAGCTCACGCCGCTGCAGGACTGGATCGCCGACGGCAAGAGCTTCTGGGACGCGACCACGGATCTGATCTCGAAGGTCTCGGACTGGGTCTCCGAACTCAGCGGCTCCGGCAAGTAGCCCTGCTGACGGACTGTGAGAACGCCCCCGGGGGTCGCCTTGAGCGATCCCCGGGGGCGTTTTGTCGGCTGTGCTGAGGACGCGTTCGCGGCTGGTTCGGGGCTCTGCCCCGGGCATGCTCCCCAGCGTGGCTCGGCGCGTCTCGAGCGCCGTGGCCTAGGGGATTTGTCGACAACCGAAGGGTGTTTTCCGCCGCAGAAGTGACACTTGGCACCGACTGGGGCCCCTGACGGGGTCACAGCCGCGTAGTTTTGTCGCCAACGTGCCCCTGTCGGAGGAGTCGGAGCAGTCTTGTCACGGAAGATCGGCAGCCGGTACACCGCCAACCAGGTCCTGGGTCGGGGCAGCGCCGGCACGGTGTGGCTGGGCGAGGGTCCCGAGGGCCCGGTCGCCATCAAGTTGCTGCGCGAGGACCTCGCCTCCGACCAGGAACTGGTCGGTCGGTTCGTGCAGGAGCGCGCCGCGCTCCTGAGCCTGGACCATCCACGTGTCGTCGGCGTGCGGGACCTGGTCGTCGACGGCAACGACCTCGCGCTCGTCATGGACCTGGTGCGCGGCACGGACCTGCGCACCCGGCTGGACCGCGAGCGTCGGCTCGCCCCCGAGGCGGCCGTCGCGATCGTCGCCGACGTCGCCGACGGCCTGGCCGCGGCGCACGCCGCCGGGATCGTCCACCGCGACGTGAAGCCGGAGAACGTCCTGCTGGACATGCAGGGTCCGCTCGGCCCGGGCGGCTCCCACCCGGCCCTGCTCACCGACTTCGGCATCGCGCGCCTCGTCGACGCGCCGCGCCACGCCCGCGTCCAGCAGGCCGCCGCCGGGTCCGGCGGCGGCCAGGGCCGATCCGCCGCGCACCGCGACGGCGCCGGCCATCACCACCGGGTCATCGGCACCCCCGACTACCTCGCTCCGGAGATCGTCGAGGGGCTCCCGCCGCGCGCCAGCGTGGACGTGTACGCGCTGGCCACCGTGTTGTACGAGCTGCTGGCCGGCTTCACGCCGTTCGGCGGCGGGCACCCCGGGGCGGTGCTGCGGCGGCATGTCACCGAGACCGTCGCGCCGCTGCCCGGCATCTCGGACGAGCTGTGGCAGCTGCTCGTCCAGTGCCTCGCCAAGGCACCCGCCTCCCGGTTGCGCGCCTCCGAGCTCGCGACCCGGCTGCGCGAGCTGCTGCCCAGCCTGGCCGGCTATCCGCCGCTGGACATAGACGAGCCGGAGGATGAGGCACCCGCGGCGGAGGGCGGCCACGACCCGTACGAGGGCGCGCCCGTGCCCCGCCAGGCCACCGACCCGGACGGCGGGCCGGCGCGGCGGCGAGGGGCGGTGCCGCTGGTCCCGGGAGCGGTCTCCGACTCCAATCGCGACACGCACACCAGCATGCGGGTGCCGGGGCCCGAGGAGCTGGCCGGCGGCGCGCACGGGACCGCCCGCGCGCCCCGGGTCGCCGGTCACCCGCGCGCCGGCTCGGCCCGCAACCGCGCCGTCTCCGAGGCGGTGCGCCGCCGCCGTATCCGGCTCGGCGTCGCCGCGACCGCCGTGGCCGCCGTCGCGGGCATCGGCACCTGGCTGGTCCTCGGCGACGACGGGGGCGATGCCGAGACCCCGCAGAAGCGCACCACCGAGCACTCGGCCCCGGAGGAACCGGGCGGCGCGGCCCGGCCGTGACCTGGGGCCTGGGGCCTGGGGAGTGGGGGTGGGGGCTGGTCGGTGGTGGGTCGGTTCCGGTCCGGGGTGCCTCCGGGGCGGCATGATTTACGGGCGACGACTCCGAACCGTGATGGTGCTCCCTCTTTGCCCACACATCACGCGTCAGTGCCCCGGAGGCACCCCTCCCCGTCCCCTCCCGCCGTCGCGCCCCCACCTCGCCGCGGCAGCCCCCCCGCTGGAGTCCGGCAGCCCCCCGCTGAAGCCCGGCGGTGCCCTGCGCGGCTAGCCGAGACGGCGACGCCGGTGGGGGCGGTCGGAGAGAAACGTCGCAGGCCACGGCGGGCATGGCGGGGTCGAGCCCGGTCGTGGGCAGGGACGGGGCGGGCGGGACGGCCGCAGGGGCGGGACAGGTACTCGGCCGCAGCCGTTACGCTGGTGGCGTGGCAGTCGTCGATGTATCCGAAGAGCTGAAGTCCCTCTCCTCCACCATGGGGTCGATCGAGGCGGTCCTCAATCTGGACAAGATGAGGGCCGACATCGCCGTGCTCGAGGAGCAGGCGGCGGCCCCGTCCCTGTGGGACGACCCGGAGAACGCGCAGAAGATCACCAGCAAGCTCTCCTACCTCCAGGGGCATCTGCGCCGGACCGAGGAGCTGCGCGCCCGGATCGACGACCTCGAGGTGCTCTTCGAGCTCGCCGACGCCGAGGACGACGCGGACGCCCGCGCCGAGGCCGCCGCCGAGCTGGAGGCGGTGCGCAAGGCCGTGGACGAGATGGAGGTGCGCACCCTCCTCTCGGGCGAGTACGACGCGCGTGAGGCGCTGGTGAACATCCGCGCCGAGGCCGGTGGCGTCGACGCCGCCGACTTCGCCGAGCAGCTCCAGCGGATGTATCTGCGCTGGGCCGAGCGTCACGGCTACAAGACCGAGGTCTACGAGACCTCGTACGCGGAGGAGGCCGGCATCAAGTCGACCACCTTCGCCGTGCAGTCCCCGTACGCCTACGGCACGCTCTCCGTGGAGCAGGGCACCCACCGCCTGGTGCGCATCTCGCCGTTCGACAACCAGGGCCGCCGCCAGACGTCCTTCGCCGGCGTCGAGGTGCTGCCCGTGGTCGAGCAGACCGACCACGTCGACATCGACGAGTCCGACCTGCGCGTCGACGTCTACCGCTCCTCGGGCCCCGGCGGCCAGGGCGTCAACACGACGGACTCCGCGGTCCGTCTGACGCACATCCCCACCGGCATCGTCGTCTCCTGTCAGAACGAGCGCTCGCAGATCCAGAACAAGGCCACGGCCATGAACGTGCTGCAGGCCAAGCTCCTGGAGCGCCAGCGCCAGGAGGAGCGGGCCAAGATGGACGCCCTGAAGGGCGACGGCGGCAGCTCCTGGGGCAACCAGATGCGTTCCTACGTGCTGCACCCCTACCAGATGGTGAAGGACCTGCGCACCGAGCACGAGGTCGGCAACCCGCAGGCCGTGCTCGACGGCGAGATCGACGGCTTCCTGGAGGCCGGCATCCGTTGGCGCAAGCAGCAGGAGAAGTAGCCGTCGCGACGGGGCTGCTGACGGTCGCTCAATTCGAGTTTCGTTACAGTCCCGTACCCGACTAAGTGGTGAAACGCCTGCATAGCGGACATATCGTACGCAATGCCCTTGACGGTCCTGGGGAAACTGGGAAAGCTGGCGCCGGCATGCGTATGTCTGGGGCGCATGTGAACCGGGGGCTCACGGACCGCCTCATCAGGCCGGGTCCGTAACTCAGCACCCCGCGGCGTCCGCGCCCCGTGCATAGCTGCTCCGTATACGTGTACAGCTACTGGGGGTAGCAGGCAATGACGAAGAAGACGCGGCTGCGCGTCGCACGGATCGCGGCCGGGGCGGTGATCGCGGCCGGTGCGTCGCTGACCGCCGCCGGTGCCGCCTCCGCCGCCGGCATGGACGTCAACGTCGCCGGCGTCGAGGTGAAGGGGAGCGCCGACGACAAGAGCGTGGAGATCGGGGCCAAGACCGCGAAGGTCGACCCCACCGACGACCCGACGGTGATCCCGACCGGTGAGCCCACGGGTGAGCCCGAGCCCACCGATGAGCCGACGACTCCGGTTCCGACCGAGCCGACGACCATCCCGACCGCGCCGACGACCATCCCGACCGCGCCGACGGGTCAGCCCACCGGGCAGCCGACCGGCCAGCCGACTGGTCAGCCGACCGGTCAGCCCACGGGTCAGCCGACCGGCCAGCCGACCGGACAGCCGACTGGTCAGCCGACCGGTCAGCCCACGGGTCAGCCGACCGGCCAGCCCACCGGCCAGCCGACCGGCCAGCCGACGGGTCAGCCGACCGGCCAGCCCACCGGTGACGCGACCACCAACCCCGGCGGTGGCGGTGGCAACGGCGACGACGACGCCAACACCTGCACCGTGGACCTCGACGGCGCGGACTGCACGGACAACACCAGCACCGACACCGTGGCCAGCAGGCCGGTGCAGCAGGGCAAGGCCAAGGAGGAGCTCGCCGAGACCGGTGCCTCCGGAACCATGTTCCTGCTGGTCGGCTCGGCGACGATGATCGCGGGCGGCGTCGGCTTCCGGCTTATGCCGCGGCTGATGAACCGCACCGGCGCGGCCGCCTGAGCCACGCTGGACGGCTAGCCGGCGGCAGACCGGCAAGCGGAGGGGCCCCGAGCGCATGGGCGCTCAGGGCCCCTTCGGGTTGCGCATGGCGTGAAACGGGTGACGTCGGTGTCCGGTCGGAGTGAACGATGCGTAGAGGCGCGCTCGCGCTACGCGACCTGGTGCGCCAGCAGCGCCACGGTGATCAGCGCCAGCATCAGCGCTATCAGCGTCGCCGGCGTCAGACCGGCGAACGGCCCCTCGTGCTGCATTCGCTCCCTGCTGGCCCGGCAGACCGGGCAGCGCCCCTCACTGACGGGGCTCGCGCAGTTGGCGCAGACGAGCCTGTCATACGTCATGCGCTCTCCTCACTCCCGCGCGGCGGAGCCGCTGGTTCGACAGGGTCAACGCCCACGGTCTGGTGTTGGTTCCCCCATCCACTGTGCCAGCTCCCGCCCGGTTCGGCGCGCCCCGCAGGATTCCGTGCCCGCTCCGTACTGGGTCTGTACCGTGTCTGTGGCATTCCCGGGGGCCTACAGGACGGTCGCCAGCCGCATTGTCCCCGGTTTGTCCCCCGATGTGCCGTGAATAAACGCACCAAGGCGGAGCGACGACTGCGCGCTCGCTCGCGGTTCGCGTATGGTCACGCACACCGGCGGGCGCCGCCGCGGCGGCGCTCGTCTACTCCCTGTCCAGGTCGACCGTGGTGCGTTAAGTGATCCGATTCGACAACGTCTCCAAGTCCTACCCCAAGCAGAACCGCCCCGCTCTGAGAGACGTCTCGCTTGAGATCGAAAAAGGCGAGTTCGTCTTCCTGGTGGGATCTTCGGGTTCGGGTAAGTCCACCTTCCTGCGGCTGATCCTCCGCGAGGAGCGCGCCAGCCATGGGGCGGTCCATGTGCTGGGCAAGGACCTCGCGCGACTGTCCAACTGGAAGGTCCCCCAGATGCGCCGCCAGTTGGGCACCGTCTTCCAGGACTTCCGGCTGCTCCCCAACAAGACCGTCGGCGAGAACGTCGCCTTCGCGCTGGAGGTGATCGGCAAGCCGCGCGCCGCGATCCGAAAGACCGTGCCCGAGGTGCTCGAACTCGTCGGCCTCGGCGGCAAGCAGGACCGGATGCCGGGTGAGCTGTCCGGTGGTGAGCAGCAGCGTGTCGCCATCGCGCGGGCGTTCGTCAACCGGCCGATGCTGCTCATCGCCGACGAACCGACCGGCAACCTCGACCCGCACACCTCGGTCGGCATCATGAAGCTCCTGGACCGGATCAACCGGACCGGGACCACGGTCGTCATGGCCACCCACGACCAGCAGATCGTGGACCAGATGCGCAAGCGCGTGATCGAACTTGAGAAGGGCCGACTCGTACGCGACCAGTCCCGCGGCGTCTACGGCTACCAGCACTGAAAGGACGCCATGCGCGCCCAGTTCGTCCTGTCGGAGATCGGCGTCGGTCTCCGTCGCAATCTCACGATGACCTTCGCGGTGATCGTCTCCGTCGCCCTCTCGCTCGCCCTCTTCGGCGGGTCGCTGCTCATGCGCGAGCAGGTCAGCACCATGAAGGGCTACTGGTACGACAAGGTCAACGTCTCGATCTTCCTCTGCAACAAGAACGACAAGGAGACCACGCCCAACTGCGCGAAGGGCGCGGTCACCGACGAGCAGAAGAAGGAGATCCGCTCGGAGCTGGAGCGGATGAAGATCGTCGAGTCCGTCCAGTTCGAGACGAGTGAAGAGGCGTACAAGCACTACAAGGAGCAGTTCGGCGACTCCCCGCTGGCCAGTTCGCTGACCCCGGACCAGATGCAGGAGTCGTTCCGGATCAAGCTGAAGGACCCCGAGCGCTACCGGGTGATCTCCAGCGCCTTCGCCTCCCGCGCGGGAGTCCAGGAGGTCACCGACCAACGGCAGACCGTGGACAACCTGTTCAACCTCCTCAACGGCATGAACTTCGCCGCGCTCGGCGTGATGGGGCTGATGCTCATCGTCGCCCTGATGCTGATCGTCAACACCGTGCGGGTGTCGGCGTTCAGCCGTCGACGGGAGACCGGGATCATGCGGCTGGTCGGCGCCTCCAGCTTCTACATCCAGATGCCGTTCATCATGGAGGCCGCCATCGCGGGCCTCATGGGCGCCGTCTTCGCCTGCGTCCTGCTCGTCTGCGGACAGCAGTTCCTGGTCGAGGGCTGGCTGGCCGGGCGGATAGAGGTCATCAACTTCATCGGCTGGGACGCGGTACTGGCGAAGCTTCCGCTGGTGCTCGCCGTGGGTCTGCTGATGCCCGCGCTCGCGGCCTTCTTCGCCCTGCGCAAGTACCTCAAGGTGTGACATTCGCCCAGGGCGCCCTGGGTCAACCTCCCTTGTGGCGCCCGTCGGTGGCCTAGACTCACCGGCATGTCGGGCCCGTGGTTGTTCGTCCGGCCCCGCCGCATTCGCCGCGGGGCCGCCCTGACATTGGTCTTCGCGGGCGTCCTGGCGACCGGGGCGGCGACCGGCACCTTAGCCGGCCCCCCGCAGAACGGCCGGAAGCCGTCCGCGGGTCCGGCGGCCGAGCGGCCCGCCGCGCACGCCGGCCGGTCCGCGGGCACCGGCCGGCCCGGCTCCGGGCTCAGCCCCCGGGGCGGCTCCGCCCCGCTGGACGCGTACGAGGTGGCGGCCGCCGCCGCGGCGGCCGAGCAGCACGGCAAGTCCGGCCCCGCCGCCGCGCGGGAGTACGTCAGCCGCAGCGGCGACCGCTGGGGCTCGGTCTACACCGCCCGCGAGTACCAGGGGCTCCTTCAGCACCTGGACGGGCGCTACGTGGGCGTGGGGCTGGCCGCGCGGCGCGGCGCCGACGGCCGGATCGAGGTCGATCGGGTCCAGCCCGGTTCCCCGGCGGCCCGGGCCGGCCTGCGCGCCGGCGACCGGATCCGCACTGTCGACGGCACCCGGGCCACCGGCCGCCCGGTCACCGAGGTGGTCGCCCGGCTGCGCGGCGACAGCGACCGTGCCGCCGGCCGGTCGGACCAGGGAGCCGGCACCCCGGTGGTGCTCGGTCTGGAGCGCGGCGAGCGGCGCTGGTCACAGACGCTGCGCCGGGCGAGGCTGAGCACCGAGTCGGTGACCGTCGACCGCCTCACCGGCCGGCGCCCCGGCACCACCCGGGTGCGCGTGGAGTCCTTCACCAAGGGCGCCGGCGCGGAGGTGCGCCGCGCGGTGCGCGCCACCCCGCGCGGCGATGGCATCCTGCTCGACCTGCGCGGCAACTCCGGCGGCCTGGTCACCGAGGCCGTCGCCGCCGCCTCCGCCTTCCTCGACGGCGGCCTGGTCGCCACCTACGACGTCCGGGGCGCCCAGCACGCGCTCAACGCCGAGCCCGGCGGCGACACCCGCACCCCGGTGGTGGTGCTGGTCGACGGCGGCACCATGAGCGCCGCCGAGCTGCTCGCCGGGGCGCTCCAGGACCGCCGCCGCGCGGTCGTCGTCGGCAGCCGGACCTTCGGCAAGGGCTCGGTCCAGATGCCCAGCGAACTGCCCGACGGCTCGGTCGCGGAGCTGACCGTCGGCCACTACAAGACGCCCTCCGGGCGCAGCGTGGACGGCACCGGCATCACCCCGGACCTGGAGGTCGGGGGCGGGGGCGCGGGCGGGGCCGGGTCCGCCGGGGCGGACGAGGCGGAGCGGCGGGCGCGCACGGTATTGAGTGGCCTCGGTACCCGGTCCTAGTGCGAGAATGACCGTGCTATGGCTAAAGAGACGGGTCGCAAACTGATCGCGCAGAACAAGAAGGCGCGGCACGACTACCACATCCTCGACACCTACGAGTGCGGGCTGGTGCTGACCGGCACCGAGGTGAAGTCGCTGCGCCAGGGCCGCGCCTCGCTGGTCGACGGCTTCGCGCAGCTCGACGGCGGAGAGGCGTGGCTGCACAACGTGCACATCCCCGAGTACAGCCAGGGGACCTGGACCAACCACAGCGCCCGGCGGAAGCGGAAGATGCTGCTCCATCGGGCCGAGATCGACAAGCTGTTGGCCAAGACCCAGGAGACCGGCCACACGCTGGTCCCGCTGGCGCTGTACTTCAAGGACGGCCGGGCCAAGGTCGAGATCGCGCTGGCCAAGGGTAAGAAGGAGTACGACAAGCGGCAGACGCTGCGCGAGAAGCAGGACCGCCGCGAGGCGGACCGGGCGATCTCCGCGGCGCGACGCCGGCAGCGGGCGTAACGGAGCGTGACCGGGCACGGGTCGGGATCCCGCCGACCCGGCGGAATAATGTGGCCGCCTCGTGCGCTGATCCCGTACGATGGCAAGTGCACCAGGGGGTAGGACCCGGGTGCGCACCTTGAAAAATCAACATGGGGATGATCGGTTTCGACAGCGGCTGTCGAAGCAGGGGAAGCGAGCCGAGGAAGCGGCAATGATCTCGTAAACCATATGTCGCAACCAATAATCGCCAACACCAAGCGCGATTCCTTCGCCCTCGCTGCCTAAGTAGCGACTTGCGAAGTGTCAGCCCGGGGCTGTTCCCGACCCGGATCCTGGCATCAGCTAGGGAACTAAACCTCTAGACCCGGTCACGGGGTGTAGAGGGAAACCCAACAGTGACTGAGCCCGTCGGAGACTTGTCCGCGTGATCTCCGGGGCCGAGAAAATCGCAGCGGACTGCGCTCGGAGAAGCCCTGGTTCCGCACCGTTGGACGCGGGTTCGATTCCCGCCATCTCCACGGACGGATGGGTGGACACTGCTCGGAGAAAGCGCGAGCGGCGTCTGTCCGTCGTAACTCTGGGGGCATGCCCCCAGAGCCCGTCATCCCATGTGAGGCGAAGGCCCCGCACGTCCTGTTCGCAGGACGGCGGGGCCTTCGTCGTGTGCGCGCTTTCGTGCGGGCGTGCTTTCGTGGTGCGCGCTTTCGCGTGTGCGCGCTTTGGTGCGTGCGCCTTCATACGTGCGCCGTCGTGCGCCGCCGGCGCCGCGGCCTTCTGTCGGCGTGAGTCGCGCGCCGTCGTGCGCCGCGGCCGCCTGTTGGCGGGAGGCCCCGTGCGGGATCCTCACGGCCATGACGAGTTCCGTGACGCGACGAGTGGCACGACCCGTGAGTGGCCCTGGGAGACGAGCGACGCGAGTGGCGCGCGTGGCGCGGCCTGTGCGGGCCTGGATCTGGCCGGTGGTGCTGGGCCTGGCCGCCACGCTCACCTGGAGCGCCCCGGCGACCGCGGGGGCGGACGCGGGTGCGCCCCGGCCCGCCGGCCTGAAGGAAACCCCTGCCGGTCTGAACGGGGCCCACGCCGGCCTCAAGGAGGTCCCTGCCGGTTTGCAGGAGGCCCCCGCCGGCCTCAAGGAGGCCATCGACGAGATCCTCACCGACCCGCGGCTGGCGGGCGGGGCCGCGAGCGTGGTGGTGGCCGATGCCGCGGGAGGCGAGGTGCTGCACGAGCACCGGCCCGCGGACCGGCTGCTGCCGGCCTCCAACACCAAGCTGATCACCTCGGCCGCGGCCATGGAGCTGCTGGGGCCCGGCTACCGCTTCCGCACCGACGTCCTCACCGAGGGCCGGCAGACCGGCCAGGTCCTCGACGGCGACCTCTATCTGCGCGGCGGCGGCGATCCGACGATGCTCGCCAAGGATTACGACGCGCTGGCGAAGAAGATCGCCGACACGGGCGTCCGGCAGATCACCGGGCGGCTGGTCGCCGACGACACCCGGTTCGACGCCGAACGCCTCGGCCGGTCCTGGGCGGCCGACGACGAGTCCGCGTACTACGCGGCGCAGATCTCACCGCTGAGCGTCGCGCCCGACACCGACTACGACGCCGGCAGCCTCATCGTCGAGACCCGCCCGGGCGCGGCGGCGGGCGACCGGCCGACGGTGACCCCGGTGCCCGGCGCCGGCTACGTACGGGTCGACAACCGCGCCACCACGGCCCCCCGTGGCGCCCCGACCACGCTCTCCGTCCAGCGGCGACACGGCGGCAACACCCTCACGGTGACCGGGGCCGTCCCGGTCGGCGCCGCGCCCGTACGGCAGTGGATCAGCGTGTGGGAGCCCACCGGCCACGCCGCCGCGGTCTTCGCCGACGCGCTCAAGCGGCATGGCGTGCACCTCGCCGGCCCCACCCGGCTGGGCGTGCCCACCCCGCCCGGGGCGAGGCCGCTGGCCGCGCACCGCTCCATGCCGCTGAAGAAGCTGCTGGTGCCCTTCATGAAGCTCTCCAACAACATCCACGCCGAGGTACTGACCAAGACCCTCGGCTACGAGGCGCCGGCGTCGCCGGGCCGCGGCACCTGGAGCGCGGGTCTCACCGCCATCCGCGGCTTCCTGGAGAAGGAGGGCGTGGACACCGCCACGCTGCGCCAGGTCGACGGCTCGGGCCTGTCGCGACTGAACGCCCTCCCCGCCCGCCAGTTGACCCGACTCCTGGTCTCCGTACGGGACGCCGACTGGTACCCGGACTGGCACGCCTCCCTGCCCGTCGCCTGCGCCCCCGACCGCATGGTCGGCGGCACCCTCCGCACCCGCATGTGCGACACCCCGGCGGCCCGCAACGCCCACGCCAAGACGGGCTCCCTGACCGGCGCCTCGGCGCTCTCCGGCTATGTGAAGGACGCCCGCGGCCGCGAACTGGCGTTCAGCATCGTCCTGGGCGGATATCTCGCCCCGTCGGTGAAGAGCGTCGAGGACGCGATCGTGGTGACCCTGGCGTCATCGGGGCGGGGACGGGTGGCGGCGGTGAGGCCCCAGGCAGGCGCGGGCGGCAAGGGGGCGGCGGATCTGGAGTGCTCATGGCGGAAAGCACCGTGCTGAGGGGGGAGAGGGCCGGGGTCACTTCCCGCGGTCGGTCACCATGCGCTGACCTGGAGGATGTAGACGCGTTCGTGCCGCGGGACCACCTGGCAGACGAACATGCCGCCGGGCACGAGGACGTTCTCCCCGCTAGGTGACGGCCCCTGGTAGGCGGTGCCGTCGAGATAGAGCGCCTCGGCCGCACGCACGATCTCGTCCGCCCGCTTCTCCACCTCCACGACCAGCGCGGGCGGGGCGCCGCCGACGACGCTCTCCTCCGTCGGCTCGTACTCCCAGGCCCAGCTCACGCGCTCGCGTCCCGGGCCTCGTCGAGCACGGCGCGGAGCTCGTCCATGGCGGCGCGCCAGGCGGGGTCGTCCTTGTCGAGGGTGTGAACGGCGTGCTCGGCGTTCCGGCGCCGCCCCGAGAGATCGGGGCGGCGCTCGACCTCAACCTCGGCCGCCCAGATGCTTAGCCACTGGTGGATCGGCCCGAGGGCGTTGTGCTCGGCGGCCAGGGAGAATGCCTCGTTCTTCTGCCGCTCCATCTCGGCGAGACGGTGTGGCGCGATGCGGGCGAGCGCGGTGCGTAGAGCCTCCGGCGTGCGCTCCGGCCTGGGGATGAGATCGCCGGTGGGCGGTTCGGCCGGGTGGGTGCTCATGGGGGATTCCTCCGGGCTGGTCGGCGTCCGTATGCACCGTACTCTCCCGTGGGGGCGGCGTCCGCCGAACGGGGACGTGGTCACCCCTGCAGCTTGCGGGTCCCCGCCACGGCCGCCGTCAGGGCGAGGGCGGCGGCGATGGCGGGGGTCGCGTAGCCGTTGGTCGGGCCGAAGTGCTCGACGCTCCAGCCGCCGGCGGCGGCGCCCGCGGAGATGCCGATGAGGAGGCCGGTGTAGGCGGTCGTGATGGACTCGGTGAGCCGGGCGGCGGGGGTGAGGCGCTGGACGAGGGTCATGCCGTTGATCATCGTGGGGGCGGTGGCCATGCCGGCGAGGACGAGGCATACGGCAAGGCTGCCGAGGCCGTCCGCCGCCAGCAGCGGAAGCATGGCCACCGCCATGGCCGCCACCCCCGCGATGAAGCGGGCCGTCGCCGAGCCCCGGACCGGCAGAGCGCCGAGGACGAGGCCCGCGAGGCAGGAGCCGCCGGCCTGGAGGGCGAGGATCACGCCGCTGGCGGAGCCGTCACCGTAGGACTCGACGGCGGCGACCGTGGCCACCTCCATGGAGCCGAAGACCGCGCCGGTCGCCAGGAAGGTCACGGCCACCGCGCGCAGGCCGGGGTGGCGGAGCGGCGAGCGGTCTTCGCCGTCCGTACGGGGCTCACGGGGGTGGGGCGCCGGCTCGGTGGCGCGCTGGGTAGCGAAGAGGAGAGTGCCGAGGACGAGCAGCGCGGTCGCCGTGAGCAGCCCCGCCTCGGGGAACGCCGCCGTGCACAGCACCATCGCCAACGCCGGCCCCAGCATGAAGCAGAGCTCGTCCACGACCTGCTCGAAGGAGTTGGCGGTGTGCCGGGCCGCCGCGTCGTCCGCGTAGATCGCCGCCCACCGCGCGCGGGTCATCGCCCCGAGACCGGGCATCCCCGAGGACCCGGCCGCGCACACGAACAGCGTCCACGCGGGGGCGTCGTAGTGCACGCACAGCAGCATCGCCGTCGCCCCGGCCGCGAAGACGGCCACGGCCGGCACCGCCACCTTCGCCTGCCCGTGCCGGTCGACCAGCCGTCCGAGGAGGGGCTGGGCCGCCGCGGTGACCGCGATGCCGGTCGCGGAGACGGCCCCCGCGAGGGCGTACGAGTCGCGAGTCAGGGCGATCATCAGCACCATGCTGACCGCGAGCATCGACCCCGGCAGCCGGCCGAGGAGCCCGGCGAGGGTGAAGGCGAGGGAGCCGGGGGCGGTGAAGAGCCGGCGGTAAGGGGTGAGGAGCGCGCCGCGGGCCTGGCGCGGGCGGCGGACGGTGGGGCGGGGACGGTGGGAAGGACGGGGGCGGGGGACGACGGGTCGGGAGGCCAGGAAGAGGATCACCCGTCTACGGTGGCGGCGGGGCCGATTGCCGGTCCAACACCTGATCGCTGGGCATTCACGCGCTCTGGTTGTAGATATATGCGGTGACCCGAGCCCGAGACATAGATCCCCGCCTGCTGCGCGCGTTCACCGCCGTCGCCGAGGAACTCCACTTCACCCGCGCGGCGGCCCGGCTCTTCGTCGCCCAGCAGGCGCTGAGCCGCGACATCCGCCGCCTGGAGCGCGAGTTGGGCGCGGACCTCTTCGTCCGCAGCACCCGCCAGGTCACCCTGACCGAGGACGGCCATCGCCTGCTCCCCCACGCCCGTCGCGTTCTGGCCTCCCACGACGAACTGGCCGCCGCCTTCGTCCGGGACGAACGCCCGCTGATCGTCGACGCGGGCGGCGCCAAGGTCGGCACCTCGTACCGACTCCTTCAGGAGACCCGCCGCCGCTACCCTGACCTGGAGTTCGTCGCCCGCTTCCACACCGGCCTCACCGGCGCCGCCCCCGACATCCTCTCCGGCCGCCTCGACGTCTCCTTCGGCCGCGTCGCGGGCCTGGCCCCGGAGATCCTGTCCCGCCTTGACCACTGCCCGATCCGCTACGAGCCCTTGGCGGTCCTCCTCCCGGAGGACCATCCCCTGGCGGTGAGGTCGGAGATCCCTTTGTCGTCCCTGGCCGGCGAGACCCTCTACGCGGCAGCGGGAAACCCGTCCACGGAGGAGTGGACCGACCTCGCACGACGTCTGTTCGAGGGCCGCGGCATCCGGATGGCCGAGCCCTTTCCGGAGATCGAGGGCGAGGAGGAGTTCGTCCGGGTGGTCCGCAAGCGGGGCTGGTCGGTGCTGGCGAGCGTGGAGTTCATCGAGATGGACGGGATGGTGCTGCGCCCCATCGTCGACCCGGTGCCGCTTTCCCCGATCTCGATGGTGTGGAGACGGGGGCTGCGGCACCGGGGGTTGGACGCGTTGCGGGGTACGGCGGGGGAGATCGGTGTGGGGGAGGGGTGGTTGAAGCGGCCTCCCGGGTCCTGGCTGCCGGAGCCGGATGCGAGGCTCGCGCGGGACGCCTAGGCGAGTTCGCGCGTCGCGCCGGTCGCAGGAAGCGGGGCACCGTCGGGTCGGTCAGCCGTCGATCGCCTCGTACGCCCATACGCGCCCGCGCACCACCGCTGCGGCGATACGCTGCGAAGGAGAGACCGCGGAGGAGCGGACCGTCCGGGCGACACCGAGGAGAGGCGCCGATGACCACTGCCGCCGCAGGCAAGCCGGACACCCCGCCCATGCCTGAGAGAACCCCGAAGGCCCTGCGTGAGGCCATCACCCAGCACGCCCCCCACCTTCTTCGCGACTTCGACGCCCACTGGAAGCGGGATATCGCGGACGCCTACGACATCGCGCCTGTCCCCGCGTTCATGGCCCGCTGGTGGGGCGAGTACGCCATCGCTCGTGACCCGCAACTGGAACAGAAGGTGCATCGTCTGGAAGACGAGGCGGCGGAATCCACCGACCTCGATCGAGCCAAGGCCCTCCTCGAAGAGGCCGGCCACATCCGCCGAGTCGCCCGCCAGGTGGAGCCCGGCCAGTGACGGACAGCTTCATGGGACCACCCTGGCAATCCGACTGGGTGGAGGCCGTAAGCACCTATCGCGACGCTCTCCCCGAAGAAGTACGGCAACAGATCAAGAACGGCATGGCCGAGTTGGTCACCGCCAGGAACCCGTACCTTCCGCAGGACGAGCTACCGGACGGCTACTACCTCGAACCCGCCCGATCCACCCTCCCGAGAGGGCCCCACATCCTCTACTTCGACCACGGTCGGGGCTGGCTGCGCTTCAACTTCATTCGTCGAGTCGAAGATCCGCAGATCATCGTGGAGGAGATCTTCTGGCAGTGATCAGACTGCCTCTGCGGATCGGTTCGGGTACGGGGCTGATCAGCCATTGTGTGATGGCGCGTGCCGGGGTCATTGCCACGCTCCCGGTTCGAAGCGGTAGGGGCGGGTGATGATCTCCCGGTAGGCGACGTGGCTCGTGTTCGCCTTCAGGTGCGTCACCGCCCACGCTGTACCGTCCTCACCGCTGGAGAACGGCCCGCTGAAGTCTCCGCACTCCGCGCACTGCATCGTGAACGAGTGCGGCTCCGCGTCCGGCCGCCGATCCGGCTGGATGGTGTAGTCCCGGAACCGGTAGACAGAGCGCCGCACCGGCCCCCGCGCTCCCAGATGCGCACGGATCTGCGCGGCCAGGTCATCCCCGCGCCGCCCCAACTCCGCCAGCGTCGGGTCATCCTTGCCGCCGCGCCCCAGATGGGGCGCTGAAGGTGTCTGCTCGCTCACCGGGCCACCTCCACTCCGTGCAGGACACGGGTGCCCAGACACCGCGCGGCGGGGGCCGCCCCGGCCGGGCAGGCACCCGCCCGCCGACGGCCGGAACCGGGCCTGAACACGCCCAGCAGCCACACGAGCAGCGCAGCGATAAGGTTTCGCATAGCCGAAGCTCCATTCTTCGGTGAGCCCCTGAGCGATCCCTTGACCGGATCTCTCGGGGGCGTTCTCGTTTGCGCAGCACCTAGCTTACGCACAGTGCGCACACTGTGCACAGTGTGCTCCCCAAAGTGCAGCGCGCGCAGCGTGCACAGAGCATGGAGAGGTGATCTACGAATGGCAGCGGGTAGCAGACGACCTTGAACGCCGCATCCGTGCTGGGGAGATCCCGCCGGGCGGGCGGCTTGAGAACGAGCGGGAGTTGGCGGACGTCTACAGCGTCAGCGCGGGAACGGTGCGCCGCGGCGTCCGAGAACTGCGCGAGCGCGGTTTGGTCGTGACCTTGCCCGCGAAGGGGTCCTACGTCGTTGATCCACTGCCGCCCGCTAGCGGCCCCGAGGGTGGCGAGTCCGCCGACTGACGTGCGGGGGCTGTCGCGTGTCCTAGGTCAGAAGCTAGCGTGACCTAGGGCAGGGTTGCTGAGAGTTCGTGACGCTTTCCCCCCGCACGGGTTAGCCGTGGCCTAGGACACAGGCACAGGGAGGCGTCATGCCCGACAGCAATCACCCCTACATGCAGGTCGCCGAACGCATCCGGCGCCGCATCCTCGACGGGGCCCTCAAGGAGGGCGAGAAGCTGCCACCCGTGCGAGAACTGGCGCGGCAGGAAGGCGTATCGGTCGCCACCCTCGGTCGCTCGCTGGATCAGCTCCAGGTGGAGGGCTACATCACCACCTCGCGCCGGGGCACCTTCGTGGCCAACGCACCTGAAGTCGCTCCCTCCGGCTACGACCGGATCACACGCGTCTTGCGTACCGGGTCGGTTCTGTCGGAGGGCGAGACGATGATCGTCACGAACGCGGAGCTGATCAAGCCGTCCCAGTACGTCGCCGAGATCTTCTACTTGGAGGACGGCGACCAAGTGGTTCGGCGCCAGTGGCACACCGGTAGGGGACAGCAGCGCACCGGCCTCTTCGTGACCTGGTACCCGGCGCACTTCGCCGCTGCCGTCCCCGAGCTGCTCTCGACATCCACGCGTGCCGCCGCCGGCCTGCTGTTGAAGATCCAGCAGGCCACCGGGCGCCGCATCCAGGCGGGCCGCGACGATGTCCACGGTCGCGACGCCGACGCGCGCGAAGCAAGCTTCCTCGGCCTCCGCACCGGCTCGCCCATCCTCGCGGGTGCCCACCGGCTTTGAGGCCGCGCCGGACGCGTCCTGACGTCGAAGACGACGCACGGCCCCCATCGCAACCGATGGAGGGCCGTCGTCGTGCCGGGCAGATCCCCTCCGGCCCCGACCACTGCCGGATCCGTTGCGGCACCGAGGGTTGGATGCGTTGCGGGGTACGGCGGGGGAGGTGGGTGCGGGGAGGAGTGGTTGAGGCGGCCTCCCCGGTCCTGGCTGCCGGAGCCGGACGCGGCGCTTGCCGCGTCTTCACGGCCGTGAGTCAGGGCTCCTGCGGGTAGCGATCGGCAATGCCGAGGAACGCGAACAGTGCCTTTCGTTGCCTCTCCACGGTGGTAACGCTGTGCAGGTCGGCTGGAGCGAAGAGGTCCACGATGTCGTCGGGGTTGATCGTGCCCGCCTCCGCGTCGAAGGTATAGGCGAAGCTGCCGTCGTCCATCTGGGCCTGCATTCCCGACATGGTGATGTCGGGGCGAGCGCCCTGGCGACACAGCAGGAGGCCCTCGGATTCGAGGTCTAGGCGCAGCAGCCGCAGGCAGGCACCGAGGTGGTCCCCCTGTAGGTGACGTCTGGTCGGCGTTGGCGGGTGGCTGTGAGGTCGTAGGGCCGCGTCGTGGTGAACCGCAGCGCCACTGTCTCGGTACGGGTGCCGCCGCCGCTTGCGGCCGTTAGTGTCAGGGACCTCTTGATCATCGCTTGCCAGTGTCCCATCCCGTCTGACAACTGGGTGAACAAAATCGATGTTCCGATGAGCGGGATGCTCTGGGGAGAGTGAGGAGTCTCCGTGGGGCGACATCCAGAGGCATCCAAACCACGCTTCCCCTTGGGTCAGCACGGAAGAACCGCCAGGGGCGCGGAACGCTCTACTTCCTCTGAGGCTTCATCCCGGTCTCCAGGTGTCCAGCCGCAGAGGGAAGCTTCACCTCGCCCTGAAGCTCCCTCACCCCGCCGCGGACGAGCTTCGCGGTCCCAGAGACGCCCGGTCTTAGTTAGTCCCAACCCGAAAGATCAGCGACCTGCCGAACGGCGTCTTCGTATTGGTTGCGCGCCAAGAGACAGGAACGCCGCAATTCATTCATTCGCTCTGGGGTGATCCGTACCCCAGTGCCGTCAGCGAACGCACTCATATATGCGACTTGCTCCTGTTGTTCAAGCTGCTGCAGTGGGCCAGTGGGTGACTCTTGCCCCGCTGGAATAAGCCGGGCCTGTTCGCCGCTGAGGGTGAAGTCGAAGCTGGATAGGATTGTTTCCAGCGTACGCCCCGACATTGCCGCTCTCGCCGGATCGGGATTGAGGTAGACGGCCAGCGCATTCACGATGAGGAGAGCGCTTTGAGTTACATAGAAACCCGGACTGTCTGCCTCATCTTCAGTATCGTCCTCGGTGGCTTCCTCGAATTCCTCGACCACGCTGGAAGCGTCGGCGTCGAGCGAGCTCTCGACGACCGCGCGCCAGACCAAATCTAGCATCTCGTTGAGGTGCTGGACCTCGTCATCTCGAGCCAGCGTGGAGTAGATCGCGCTGCCGCGTTCCGCGCAAGTTGCACAGAATGCCACAAGCTCATTGCTTGCGGCCGTGCCGAGAGAGTTGTAAACGTTCTCGTTGTATGTCATGGAATTATCTCACTCTCGTTCGGCCCAGAAGAGTGTATAGGGAGAATTCTGTTGCGCGTGTCCGCGAACGCCCACCCCGCCTATCTCTGTACCTCTGGTGTCGATCAGTGGTAGACATCGATCCCTGCAAAAATTACGTGATGCAGCCCCATAGACGGCGTGTTCGTTGGGCCCGAGGGAATTCAAGATCCCTTCCTCTGCGTGCCCAGGAGCCTGCACGAACTTCTCCTGAGGATGCAGTTTTCCGGCCCAGCCGGGTGGCGCCGCGCCACTGCCATTGATGCCAATGTGGACACTGTACGCCTTTGTTTCGGAGTTGAAGACTCCAATCACTGCAGTTGTGCCCTTCTTGTCTGCCATGAAGTAATCGTCTCTCATGGACTGCAACTCCTCAGCTCTGTCCAACGCTAGCCGGGCATCAGCCTCCGAACCGGGTGGGCATGGGCTTAGCCCCAGGACATCGGTCCAAGTGTGGGGATTTGTGACGTAGGAGGTGGGGCTGGGTGCTGGGCCGAGGCCCAACGGGTCTGCTGACAGGTAGCGGGCTGTGTCCGGGGCGTAGTAGCGCTGGACGTTGTAGTGGAGCCCGGTTTCTGGGTCGAAGTACTGGCCCGGGAAGCGGAGTGGGGTGTAGGCCGTGCTGTCCGTTGTCCACGTTGTCGTGCCCCAGAGAGTGCTGCGGGTGCGCCACGCGATGACGCCCGCCTCGTCCACCAGCTCGGTCGGGGTGCCGACCAGATCCGTGACGATGGCGAAGAAGCGGGCGTTGATCTCGCGCTGGGTCGTGGCGTCGGTGATGCGTTCGGTTTGGGCGATCGGACGCAGGCCCGCGTGGTCCCAGGTCAAGGTGATCGGGTTCGGCAAACCAGGCGCCGTGGTGATTTCTTCTACCAGGGTGGGGCCGTCCCAGGTGAAGTTGACCTGCTCGGCCACCGTTGCGCCGTCTGAGTCCAGGCGCTGCTTGGCCACGCGGCGGCCGAAGGGGTCGTACAGGTAGCGCCAGATCGTGCCATCCGGCGTGGTGACCTGGCGTAGACGGTCCTCGGGGTCCCACTCGTAGCGCCAGGTGTCCGGTTTCTTGGAGAGACGGGACTTTTGGCGCAGCACCAGGCGGCCCGCGGCGTCGTGTTCGTAGCGGATCTTGCCCGCGCGGGTGATGCGGGTGCCCTCGTATGTGCGGGTGCCCGTGGCTTCCTGGGCGGGGTGCTCCGAAGGCCAGGCTGCCTGGGTTTGGTTGCCGGCCTCGTCGTAGGCGTAGGTCTCCTGCCAGCCGTGCGCGTGGACCGTCGTGACCCGGCCCGCCGCGTCCAGGGTGAACGTCTGCGGGCCGCGCAGGTGGTCGTCCACGGCGGTGAGGTGGCCGTCCGGGCGGTAGGTGTAGGTCCGGGACTGGATCCGGCCGCCGTCGCGCCCCGTTAGCGACTGCGCCGTCAGACGGCCCAGGTCGTCCCAGGTGCTGGTCAGGCTGAGCGCCTCGCCTATTCGGCGTTCCGTTTCGCGGCCCGCCGCGTCGTGTGCGAAGTCCAGGGTGTGGCCCGAGGCCACCAGCCCGGTGCGGTTACCCGCCGCGTCATACGAGTACTCGCTCACCGCGCCCGTCGGGGTCGTCCGGCGGGTGCGGCGGCCCAGTGCGTCGTATGTGTGGGTCAGGACCCGGCCCGCCACCATCTCCGACTTGACCCGGCCCATGCGGTCCCGCTGGTAGACCACCTCCGTGTCCGGGCCGGTCGCCGAGAGCAGGCGGCCCGCCGGGTCGTACAGGAAGGTCGTCTCCCGCCCCGCGGCGTCCTTCCGGACCGTGCGGCCCAGCGCGTCGCGCTCGTACGAGACCGACTCGCCCAGCGGGTTCGTCCGCGACACCAGCCGACCCGCCGCGTCGTACGCGTACGACACCCGCCGGTCGTCGAAGTCCGTCTCCGCCACCAGGCGGCCCGCCGGGTCGTACTCGTAGCCCCAGGTCAGGCCCTGCGGGTTCGCCACCTCCGTCAGGCGCAGCGACGCGTCGTGCGTGAACTCGTAGCGGACGCCGTCCGGGCCGGTCCTCGCCGTCAGCAGGTCGAAGTGGGTGTACTCGTACGTCGTCACCCCGCCGACCGCGTCGGTGTGCGACGTGCAGTTGCCCTCGCCGTCGTATGTCCAGGTCTCCGACGAGCCGTCGGGGTTTTCGCGGCTCGCGAGCTTGCCTTCCACCGTCCAGGACAGGCGCGTCACCGCGCCCAGCGGGTCCGTGATGCTCACCGGCCGGCCGAAGCCATCGCGCTCGTAGCGCGTCACCGCCCCCAGCGGGTCCGTGACCTCCAACGGCAGGCCCGCCGCGTCGCAGCGGACGCGCGTCGTCTCGCCCAGGGCGTTGGTCACCGCCGCAAGGTGGCCGCGGTCGTCGTACGCGTAGTGGGTGGTGTGGCCCGCCGGGTCGGTCATCGACGTGCGGCGGCCCGCCTCGTCGTAGGTCTGCTGCCAGACGGCGCCGTCCGGACCGGTCATGGTCAGGGGCAGGCCCAGGTCGTTGTACGTGGCCGTGGAACTCGCGCCGTCCGGGCGGGTGATCTGTGTCAGGCGGCCGGACTCGTCGTACGTGAACTCCGTCGTGTTGCCCAGCGCGTCCGCACGGGACAGCACGCGGTCGTGGCGGTCATACGTCGTCCGGGTCGTGTGTCCCAGAGGGTCGGTCTCCGCGACGACCTGGCAGCGTTCGTTGACCACGTAGCGGCTGACGGCGCCCTCCGGCGTGGTGACCGTCGTGACCCGGTGGCCGGTCGTTTCGTCCCGGCCGTCGTAGTCGAACCGGTTGGCGACGTGGCCCGCTTCGCCTCCCTGCTCGATACAGCGGTCTTGGTCGTCGTAGACGTAGTCGTAGCGGCTGTCGTTGGTGTCGGTCCAGGAGATGACACGGCGGCGGTCGTCGTAACCGAAGCGGAGCGGCAGCCCAGAGGAGTTGACGACCTCGGTGAGGTTGCCGTCGGTGTAGCCGTAGCGGACCAGTTCCTGGTGGGTGCCGTCGTCCGCCGCGCCCGCCAGGTACAGGGCGGTGACGCGGCCGTCGGCCGTGTCGAGCTTCAGGGTGTAGCCGGCGCTGTGGACGACGCCCGTCGGGGCGCCCTCGATGTCGTACTCGAAGGTGATCCAGTGACCGTCGCGGTCGGATATCTGCTCCAGCCGGGCCTCGCCGTCGCCGCCGTTCTCGACGCCCGCCGGGCCGGTGAAGTGGCGGACCCAGCCCGTCGCCGGGTCGGTGAGGGTGTAGTCGCCGTGCGCGTCCCGCTCCAACGGCCAGCGTGGGCCGGCCTCGGGGAGGGTGGGGACGCCGGGGGCCGGGTGCGGATACGCGAGGACCAGGCCGTCCTCGCTGAGGAAGACCACGCCCTCGGCGTCGATCTCCAGCCGCTGGTCCACCGTGCTCGACCAGGAAGGGCCGAACCACCGGCCGGCCGCGTAACCGGACTCCACCCGGCGGGTGAAGGACAAGGGCAGTAGGCCGGGGAGCGAGACATCCGTCTGCGCGAGGAGCATCTTCCCGGTCGCCATGTCGATCGGGTCGCCCTCGCATTTCCTGTCCTCGTCCTTCTTCGACCGCTCCAACGGCCCGTCGCTCGACGCCCTACGCCCCGGGCCCTTGTCCGGCGCATGTCGGGTCGCCTTGGCCGCGTTCACCCCCGTCTTCGCCGCCCCCAGCCCCTTGCCGCCCAGGATCTCGGGCAGGGCTCGGCCGAAGCCCTCGGCGGGGTCCTGGGCGAAGGCGTTGGCGACGTTCTTGATCGTGCCGACGGGGTCGTTGGCTGCCGTCACCAGGCCGGCGGCGGTGGTGTTGAGGTTGGTGTAGTACTCCGCCGGGTGCGTGAGGTTGTACGGGTCGAGCGGGTTCAGGCCGCGGACGGTGCTGACGATGCCGGCGGTGCCCTTGACGGCGCCGACGACGACGTGTTCGGCGTCCAGACTCGCGCGGGTGCCCGCGTCGCCGAGTTGTTCGTCGTAGGAGGGCTTGGGCGGGGCCAGGGCGTGGGCCTCCTGGATCGCCGTGCGGGCGGTCTCGGCGGCGGTGTTGCGCTGCGTGCGGGCGTGGTCCAGCTTGTCCTGGGCCGCCTCGGCCGCGGCGGGGCCCGGGTCGTGGAAGACGGGCTTCGGGCCGGGGTCCTCGCCCTTCTTGGCGGCGGCGTTGTACGCCTTCGCCTTGGCGTTGTACGCGGTGCGGGCGGCGGCGGACGCCTCCTTCGCCTTGTTGTACGCCGCCAGCGCCAGCTTGGCCTCGCCCTGGGCCCAGCCCACGGTCACGGCGTAGGCCTCCAGCGCCTTGGCCGCCTTCTCGCAGGCGTCGGCCGCCCTGAACCAGTCCTTCGGCTTGACCGACACCTCCTCCCGGAAGGCGTCCGCGGTCTTGCCGCGCCAGCGGTCGGAGTCCAGGCCCTTGAGGCCGTTGCCGACCTTGTCGAACGCCTTCTGGAAGTCCTTCAGGTGGCGCACCGTGGAGCGGATCTTCGACACGCTGCCGTAGACCAGCTTCTTGGGGTCGTCGGTCTGGCCCAGCTCCATCTCCGAGACGTCCGCGCCCAGGTAGTTGGCGACCGACTTGGACTTGTCGCGGACCCAGTCGGCCTGGTCGTGCAGGCCGATCTTGTCCAGCCCGTCGGCGCCCACCTCGCCGACGAGCTCGACGCCCTCGCCGACCAGCTCCACGCCGTCCTCGACGAAGTCCTCGACCGAGTCGGGGGTCACGTCCTTGACGAACCCGCCGATCTTCCCGCCGATGTCATCCAGACCCATCAGCGATCACCCCCCTCTGATGCGGACCGAGCAGCGGTGATCACGTCGGAGACGCCTTTCTTGTCACGGATCTGGTCCGCCGTGGCCGACCACGTCTGCTTGGTCTGCTCGTGCGCCTGTTTGAAGGACTCCGCGCTGTAGTCGGGGGCGTAGACGTCCTCGGAGAACAGCTCGCTCACGGACTTCTTCTGCACCTCCTCCTCGCTGAGGTGCGGGTTGCCGGCGACCGCGTTCGCCGCGACCTTGAAGCCGCCCTTGATGTACTGCTCTTCCTCGAAGTGCGCGCCGGCCGCGAGACCGACCTTCCGTGCCAGCACGTTGGCGTCCTGGACCAGCCCCCGTACGCCCCACTCCCACAGCTCGACGAAGTCCTCGAAGTCCTTCGCGAGCTCGTTGTGCCCCGTCTCCATCGAGGTGAGCGACAACTGGTCGAAGCCGGCGCCGATGAGCGAGCCGGTGTTGGTCCCGATCTCCCGCAGCTCGCTGATCGCCGCCCGCAGCCCCTTGGTGATCTGCTCCAGCGACTCCTTGTCGATCGCCAGGTCCGGCCCGCCTCCGCCGCTCATCGCGCGCCCTCCCCGAGGTCCCGGGCGAAGCCCGACCCGCTCGCCGCCTTGGCTGTCGCGTTCGCCGCCCGGTCCCCCCGGTCCGCCCGGTCCGCCCCGTTCGGCGCGTAGTCCACCGCCACCGCGTCCGGGACGATCCCGCGCGCCGGCGGCAGCAGCATCGAGCCGTCCTCGTCGGCGACGTTCACGGCCACCCCGGCCGGGACGCCCAGGCTCGGGATCACGATGTCCAGGAGCCGGGCGCCGAGGACGCTCAGGTACTCCCACTCCTCGTCGGGCGCCGCCCCCCGGGCGCGGGCGAAGCGGGACAGGGCCTCCTCGTCGGTGAAGGCGTAGATCCAGCGGATGCCGTCGCGCGCGGCCGACATCAGGCCCCCGTCGGCGAGCGGCACCAGCACCGCCGCGCGCCGGAACTCTCCTATCAGCGCGCCCGGTTCACCCTCCCCGGACCGCATTGCGGCTATCTCGTCCGACACGTCCGAGCCGGAGTCCATCCCCGCCCCCCTGTAACAAATCGAAATCTCGAACTCCGCATGACAGTACGACATGGAGTCATGGATTCATGACGCAGGGTGGCGGGTGGTTTGCGCCAGCTTTCCAGCCACATGCCGCACGCCGCACCCGCCGGGGGCCGCTCACCGCCGACCGCCCGCACGCGTGAGTGCAAGGTTTCGTCCGCGTCACCTGCCGCCACAACGCGGTAATCCGGCGCCCATAGGGTCGGTCACACACCACCCCCGCGCACAGCAAGCGAACGCGAGCGCAAGCCCTGTGGAGGCGTGATGCCCAGCCCGACGCCCACCCCGACCCCGACGCCCACCCCGACGTCCCTGACCGGCCGACCCCCCGCCCCCGGCGACGACGGCCCCGTCGCGCGTACTGCCCGGGGCCGCTGGATCCAGGAGTGGGATCCGGAGGACGAGACCTTCTGGCGTACGAAGGGCGAGCGGATCGCCACCCGCAACCTGGTGTTCTCCATACTCTCCGAGCACATCGGCTTCTCGATCTGGAGCCTGTGGTCGGTGATGGTGCTGTTCATGGGGCCGGAGTACGGGGTCGACCCTGCCGGGAAGTTCTTCCTGGTGGCGCTGCCCACCCTGGTCGGAGCCGTGCTCCGGGTGCCGTACACCTTCGCCGTGGCGCGCTTCGGCGGCCGGAACTGGACGGTGGTCAGCGCCGTGCTGCTGCTGGTCCCGGCGACGGCGGCCGCCGTGGTGATGGAGCCGGGCACCTCGTACGGGACCTTCCTGCTGGTCGGCGCGCTCACCGGCGTCGGCGGCGGCAACTTCGCCTCCTCCATGACCAACATCAACGCCTTCTACCCGCTGCGGAAGAAGGGCTGGGCCCTGGGCCTCAACGCGGGCGGCGGGAACATCGGCGTGCCCGTGATCCAACTCGTCGGGCTGCTCGTCATCGGGACCGCGGGCGCCGCCCACCCGCGCATCGTGCTCGCCGTCTACATCCCGCTCATCGTGGTCGCCGCCGTGCTCGCCGCGCTGTGCATGGACAACCTCGCGCCGGTGCGGAACGACGGCGGCGCCGTCCGGGAGGCGGCGCGCGACCCGCACACCTGGATCATGTCCTTCCTCTACGTCGGCACCTTCGGCTCGTTCATCGGCTACAGCTTCGCCTTCGGGCTGGTGCTGCAGAACCAGTTCGACCGCACCCCGCTCCAGGCCGCCTCGCTCACCTTCATCGGGCCGCTGCTGGGCTCGCTCATCCGGCCCGTCGGCGGCCGGCTCGCCGACGGGCTGGGCGGGGCGCGGGTCACGCTGTGGAACTTCGCCGCGATGGCCGCGGCGGCGCTGGTGGTCGTCTACGCCTCCGCCGAGCGCTCGCTCCCCGTCTTCCTCGTCGGCTTCATCGCCCTCTTCGTCTTCAGCGGGCTCGGCAACGGCTCCACCTACAAGATGATCCCCGCCATCTTCCGCGCCAAGGCGCTCGCCCGCGGGCTCACCGGGGAGGCCGCGGAGACCTACGGGCGGCGACTCTCGGGCGCGGCCATGGGGCTGATCGGCGCGGCCGGCGGCCTGGGCGGCCTCGCCATCAACCTCGCCTTCCGGCAGTCCTTCCTGACCGCGCACTCCGGCACCCCCGCCTTCGTCTCCTTCCTCGCCTTCTACGCCCTGTGCGCCGCGCTGACCTGGGCCGTATACCTGCGCCGGGCCCGCCAGGCGGAGGGAGCGGCGCAGCCCGTGGCCGATACCGCGCGGTCCCGGCCCGCCGTCTACGCGGACGTGTAAGTCTCCGTAACACCAGGGAAATCCGTCCGAACCGCGCCCGTCACGGGGTGCGAGGAGGATGCGGAGACCGCAGGCGTACGCCGCCGTCTCGGCGATGTACGTGAACGACAGCGGATCGGGGCGAGAAGCGATGCACGGAAAACCCCCCACGGGTCAGCACGCCCAGGGGCAACCCCCCACACGGGCCGGGCGGCACCTCCGGGATCGGGATCGGGACCAGCACCCCACGAGCCGGGCCCGGCACCGTCACGGACCGCCGGCGGACGAGGGAGCCGGTGCCGGTGCCGGTGCTGAGGCCAGTCCCGGTCCCGGTGTCAGTCCCGGTGCTGATGCCGGTGTCGGCGGTGCGGGGCCCGTGGACGGCGCGGCGCCCGTGGACGGCGTCGCCCCCGCCGCCGGCACGCCGGGCCCCGCCCCCGCCGCCACACCGGCCTCCGGCCCCGCCCGTGCCGTCGCCGAGAGCCCCGGCGACGCCGCCGTCGGGCCGCTCGCCGGGTTCACCGTCGGTGTCACCGCGGCCCGTCGGGCCGAGGAGTTGGCCGCCCTGCTCCGGCGGCGCGGGGCCGCCGTGCTGCACGCGCCCGCGCTGCGCATCGTGCCGCTGCCCGACGACACCGAACTGCTCGACTCCACCAAGCGGTTGATCGCCGACGCGCCCGACGTCGTCGTGGCCACCACCGCCATCGGCTTCCGCGGCTGGATCGAGGCCGCGGACGGCTGGGGGGTGGGCGAGGAGCTGCTGGAGCGGCTGCGCGGCGTCACGCTGCTCGCCCGCGGACCCAAGGTGCGCGGCGCGATCCGGGCCGCCGGACTCACCGAACACTGGTCGCCCGCCTCCGAGTCGATGGCCGAGCTGCTGGACCACCTGCTGGCGCAGGGCGTCGCCGGCCGCCGGATCGCGGTGCAGCTGCACGGCGAACCGCTGCCCGGCTTCGTCGAGTCGCTGCGGGCCGGCGGCGCCGAGGTCATCGGGGTGCCCGTCTACCGCTGGATGCCGCCGGCGGACCTCGCCCCGCTGGACCGGCTGCTGGACGCGGCGGTCGGCCGCTCGGTGGACGCCATCACCTTCACCAGCGCCCCCGCCGCCGCCGGCCTGCTGGACCGGGCCCGGGAGCGCGGGATGCTCGACGCGCTCCTCGACGCGCTCCGCCACGACGTGCTGCCGGCCTGCGTGGGGCCGGTGACCGCGCTGCCGCTCCAGGCGCTCGACGTGCCCACCCGACAGCCCGAGCGGTTCCGGCTCGGCCCGCTGGTGCAGCTCCTGACCGGTGAACTCCCCGGCCGGGCACACCCACTCCCGGTCGCCGGCCGGCGACTGGAGATCCGCGGCCACGCCGTCCTCGTCGACGGCGAACTCCGCGCGGTCCCCCCGGCCGGGATGGCCCTGCTGCGCGCCCTCGCCCGCCGCCCCGGCTGGGTCGTCGCCCGTGCCGACCTGCTGCGCGTCCTCCCGGGCTCCGGCAGCGACGAGCACGCCGTCGAGACCGCGATGGCGCGGCTCCGCGGTGCCCTCGGCTCCCCGAAGCTGATCCAGACCGTGGTCAAGCGCGGCTACCGGCTGGCGCTGGACCCGGTCGCGGAGACGAAGTACGGGGAGCCGGAGGGCGCGAGCGAGGGCTGAGGGCGGAGCGGGGGCGCGCGGCCCGGCCCGGGGGCGCAACCCCCGGACTTCTGCGGGCTTTTCGCGGAGAGTCGCTCCAGGCACTCTGGGGAGAGCGGCATCCCCCAGCGGAGGCGCCGGACTCCTCAACGGAGGCGCCGGACCGTGCCTCGCGTACCGAAGGAGTGACCAGAGCATGGCGGCGTCGGCCTCCTACGACCTGCGGTTCGACTCCGGGAGGGTCTGTCTGGACCTGGTGGCCACGGTCGGCGGGCGGCTCAGCGAGGAGCCGGTGGAGCGGCTCGACGGGCCGGAGCGGCTGCGCGCCTGGCTGGTGGGGGCGGAGCTGGTGCCGCTCGGGACCTGTCTGGAGGCGGTGGACGCCGCCTGGCTCACGCGCTTCCTGGCCGCGCGCGACCTGCTGCACCGGGTGGTCCGCGCGGAGTTGGACGTCGAGCCCGGTCGGGCCACCGCCGCCGACCTGGAGCGGCTGAACGCGCTGGCTTCGACCGCCCCGCCCGCCGTGCGGGCGGTACGGAACTCCGACGGCACCCTGGTCCGCGTCATCGCCGTCGCGCCCGACTGCGGGGCGCTGCTGGCGCAGATCGCGCGGGACGCCGTGGAGCTGCTCACCGACCCGGTGGCCCGCGGGCAGTTGCGGCAGTGCGAGGGAGAGACCTGCTCGCTGGTCTATCTGGACACCTCGCGCGGGCGCCGCCGCCGCTGGTGCTCCAGCGAGGTGTGCGGCAACCGGGAGCGGGTCGCCCGCCACCGCCGCCGCGCGGTCGCCGCCACCCGGCCGTGACCACCCCGGGCGCTGACGTACGCGTCCGCCCAGACTGACCGTCCGGCCCTGACGGCACCCGTCCGCCCGACCTGACCGCCCGCCGGTGAAGGCTCGCGTCCGGCCCGACCGCACCCGTCCGCCCGACCTGGCCGCCCGGCCGGGATTCCTCCTCGCGCGTCGTTGAGTCGATCCGCGTTCCCGTCCGTAGTCACGAGTACGGGGCCGGACGTAGGTCCCGGGCACGCGGCGACCCACGAAACCCGGGGGAGAACGAACCATGCGCGACCCGCACCGGGCCCGGTGGTGGCGATGACGACGACGCTGTCGATGACGACACACGCCGTGCCAGGTGTTCACACCGCAGTATCGACCCGGGGGGCTTGGGTGCGCGAGGATGCCGCCGTGACCGAGAGGACGACGCCGGAAGACGAGCTCATGCGGGCTCTCTACCAGGAGCACGCGGGGCCGCTTCTGGCCTTCGTCCTGCGGCTGGTGGCGGGCGACCGCCACCGGGCGGAGGACGTGGTGCAGGAGACCCTGCTGCGCGCCTGGCGCAACGCCGACCAGCTGAAGAACGCGACCGGATCGGTGCGGCCCTGGCTGGTGACGGTCGCCCGGCGCATCGTCATCGACGGTCACCGCAGCCGTCAGTCGCGCCCGCAGGAGGTCGACCCGACCCCGTTGGAGGCGATACCGGCCGCGGACGAGATCGATCGGGCGCTGCGTCTGATGACCATCTCCGACGCGCTGGGCGACCTGACCGACGCCCACCGGGAGGCGCTTGTCGAGACCTACTTCAAGGGCCGTACGGTGAACGAGGCGGCCGAGGTGCTGCGGGTGCCGGCCGGGACGGTCAGGTCCCGTGTGTTCTACGCGCTGCGCTCGATGAGGCTCTCGCTCGAGGAACGAGGAGTGACGGCATGACCCCGCCGGCACAGCACAGCGATGTCGGCGCCTACGCGCTGGGCATCCTCGACGACGCGGACGCCACCCGGTTCGAGGAACACCTGGTGGAGTGCGACCGCTGCGCCGCCGAGCTGGAGGAGCTGATGGGGCTGACTCCGGCGCTGGCCGAGTTCGCCCAGACCGCGCCCACCCCCGAGACGATCACCGCCACCCCCGGTCCCGAGCTGCTCGACCGGCTGCTGGCGGAGGTCGGCGCCACCCGCGCCAAGCGGCGGCGCGGCCGGCTGTACCTGGTCGCCGCGGCGGCCGCGCTGATCGTCGCGGCACCCCTGGTCACCGCCGTCGTGGTGCGCGAGGACTCCGGCGCGGGGGAGCCGCGTACCTTCGCCGCCGCCGCCCGCCAGGTCTACGAGGCCGGCGACCGGCTCCCCGGCACCGTCGACCCCGTCACCAAGGTGTCCGCCGAGGTCTCGCTGGAGTCCCAGGGCTGGCGCGGCACCTATGTCGCCCTCAAGCTCGGCAACGTCAAGGGACAGCGGGAGTGCCAGCTGATCGCGGTCGGCCGGAACGGCACCGAGGAGGTCGTGAGCACCTGGGCGGTCCCCAAGGGCGGCTACGGGGTGCCGGGCGACGGCTCGAAGTGGAACAAGGAGCCCCTCTACACCCTCGGTGGTGCCGCCATGAACCGGGACGAGATCGACCGCTTCGAGGTCCGCACCCTGAAGGGAGAGCGGCTGGCGACGGTGAAGGTCTGAGGCCGGGCGCCCCCGCCAGACCCCCCGCCCGGTTCGGGTGCGGATTTCCGTGTTCCGGCAGGTGCGCGGATGCCCCGGTTCGCGTACGGTTGACGGCTGCCCTACGCACATCAGAAGGGGGCCTGGTGGCCGCGCACAACGCCACGCACGCCGCACCGACGACGGCACCGCGAGAGGTGGACCCGACCGGCGACGGTGCCGACGGAGTCCGTGACCGGGAGATCCGGATCGAGCAGACGCATCTCGACCGGGTCTACCGGCGCCTTGAGGAGAAGATCCACGAGGCGGAGTTCCTGATGGACGACGCCGCCAAGCGTGCCCAGGTCGGCACGCCCGGCGCGCTCGCCGAGCGGGACGCCCAGGTGTTCCGCGCCGGGGTGCACCTCAACCGGCTCAACAGCGAGTTCGAGGACTTCCTCTTCGGCCGGATCGACCTGCTGCTGGGCAAGGACGGCGAGCGCGGGCCGGACGGCGCGTACACCTCCGTGGAGCCGGCCGAGGACGCCGTGCGCACCGACGACGCCGGCCGCCCGCACGCCGAGATCGCCGAGACGCTGCACATCGGGCGGCTCGGCGTGCTCGACGCCGACTACTCCCCGCTGGTGATCGACTGGCGCGCCCCCGCCGCCGCCCCCTTCTACCGCTCCACCCCGGTCGCGCCCGGCCGCGTCGTGCGCCGCCGTGTCATCCGCTCCAAGGGACGCCGGGTGCTCGGCGTCGAGGACGACCTGATGCGCCCGGAGCTGACCGCGACCCTCGACGGCGCCGAGCTGCCGGCGGTCGGCGACGGCGCGCTGATGGCGGCGCTGGGTCAGGCCCGGAGCCACACCATGCGCGACATCGTCGCCTCCATCCAGGCCGAGCAGGACATGGTGATCCGGGCCCCCGCCGCCTCCATCACCGAGGTCGAGGGCGGGCCGGGCACCGGCAAGACCGCGGTGGCGCTGCACCGCGCCGCCTACCTGCTCTACCAGGACCGGCGGCGGTACGCGGGCGGCATCCTGATCGTCAGCCCCACCCCGCTGCTGGTCGCCTACACCGAGGGCGTGCTGCCCTCGCTGGGCGAGGAGGGACAGGTCGCCATCCGCGCGGTCGGCTCCCTCGTGGACGGCGCGGAGGCCACCGCGTACGACGAGCCCGCCGTGGCCCGCGTCAAGGGCTCCTCGCGAATGGTCAGGCTGCTGCGCCGGGCGGCGCGCGGCGCGCTGGAGTCGGGGCCGGCCCCCGCGCGGGGCGGCGACCCCGGACGGCGGCGGCGCCCCGCGGGCCGTCCCGTGGAGGACGGCCAGCTGGCGCTGGACGGCCTCGACGGCACCGGGGGCCCGGCATCGCGCGGCTCCCAGGCGGCCGGCGGGACCCCCGACCGGCTGCGGGTGGTGGCCTTCGGGCGCCGCGTCGAGCTGGAGACGGCCGAGCTGCAGCGCATCCGGCAGGCGGCGCTGGGCGGCACCGCGCCGGTCAACCTGCTGCGCCCGCGGGCCCGGCGGCTGATCCTGGACGCCCTGTGGCAGCGGTCCGGCGGCACCCAGCGGTACACGGACCCCGAGCTGGCCGCCGAGGCGCGCTCCGCCTTCGACGAGGACATCTCCACCGAACCGGACTTCATCGGCTTCCTCGACGCCTGGTGGCCGGAGCTGACCCCGCGCGGCGTGCTGGCCGCGATGGCGGACGAGAAGCGGCTGGGGCGCTGGGCGCGTCGCATCCTCAACCCTCGCGAGGCGCGGCTGCTGGCCCGCTCCCTGAGGCGGCTGGGCGGCGACGGGCGGGGGCCGCTGTCGGTACACGACGTGGCGCTGCTGGACGAGCTGCACTCGGTGCTGGGCGCCCCGGCCCGCCCCCGCAAGCGGGAGGTCGACCCGCTGGACCAGCTCACCGGTCTCGACGAGCTGAGCACCTACGCCGACCGGATGGGCGGTGGCCGGTCCCGCGCGGAGCGGCTGGAGCGGCTTCGGGAGGAGGCGCGCACCGACTACACCCATGTCATCGTCGACGAGGCGCAGGACCTGACGCCCATGCAGTGGCGGATGGTGGGGCGGCGCGGCCGCCACGCCACCTGGACCGTCGTCGGCGACCCGGCGCAGAGCTCGTGGTCCGACCCGGACGAGGCGGCCGAGGCCCGCGCCGAGGCGCTGGGCAGCCGCCCGCGCCGTCGCTTCACGCTGACCGTGAACTACCGCAACCCGGCGGAGATCGCCGAGCTGGCGGCCAGGGTGCTCGCCCTGGCCATGCCCGGCATGCGTTCCCCGGAGGCGGTCCGCTCCACCGGCATAGAGCCCCGGTTCGCCGTTCTCGACGGACACCGGGCGGACCGGCGCGGGGTCGAGGCGAGTGCCTACGGCGCGGCCGGTGACGACGAGACGGAGGCGCTCGCCGCCTGTGTGCGCGAGGAGACACGGCGGCTGCTGGCGGAGGTGGACGGCACGGTCGGCGTGGTCGTCGCCATGGCCCGGCGGGAGCAGGCCCGCGAGTGGCTGGCCGGGCTCGGCGACCGCGCGGTGGCGCTGGGCAGCCTGGAGGCGAAGGGCCTGGAGTACGACGCGACGGTCGTGGTCTCGCCCGCCGAGATCGCGGACGAGTCCCCGGCGGGCCTGCGGGTCCTGTACGTGGCGCTGACCCGGGCCACCCGGCAGCTGACGGTGGTCTCGGGCGGCCGGGACGAGCCGGACGCGGCGGGGGTGCCGGACCTGCTGCGGGACTGAACCGCGCCGACGGCCGCGGCGCCGGGCCGGGGGTCTCGGGCCGCGGGTCTCGGGCAGGGGGTCTCGGGTCGGGGGGCGAGGAGAGCGCGGAGGGCCCGGAGGGGGCCGGAAGCGGTGTCGCGGGAGGCGCCCGGCCCGGGTGCCGCCTCCGGGGCCCGGCGCGCCCGCCAGGGGCGTCGTCGGGCTCGTCGCGCCCGGAGGGCCGTCGTCGGGTTCCGCCCTCCGGAGGGGCCTCGCCGGGGTTCCTCCGGGGCGCCGTCCGCGGAACGGCGGGGGAAACGTCCCGCGAATGCCCCGGATCGGCGCGTCGTCGGGAATGAACCGGATGGACCACTGATACGGGAATCGCATCCGGGGATCGTTTGTTAGCCTTGCTGTGGCACCGGCTCGATCCAAGCCCCCGGGCCCAACCTTCGTCGCTTCGAGCGACCACTTGCCGCGAGGCGAGCATGGCGGGTCGGTGCCACCTCAGCATTCAGCCGAACAGGTCCGCGTCAGTTCATGACGCGGACCTGTTCGGCTTGCGGGCCCTTGCGGCCCTGCACGATTTCGAACTCCACCTGCTGTGCGTCGGTGAGGCTGCGGTATCCGGTGCCGTTGATCGAGCTGTAGTGGACGAAGACGTCCGGTCCGCCGCCGTCCTGGGCGATGAACCCGTAGCCCTTCTCGGCGTTGAACCACTTGACGGTGCCCTGGGCCATGCCCGTGCTCCCTGCTGCTTTGCTGTTATCTCGAAAATGACCTCCGCGCGCGGTGCGGCAGCCGCGCTGCGCGGTCTCCGCACACCGCGTGTCACCCGCGTTTTCGCGCACGTGGTCGCCGCCAGATCCTAGGGACTTCGGCGCCGCGCGCCGCCCCGCCTCGCCCGGCCGTTCCCGCGAAGGAGTGGGGGCTTCCACCCGGCTGACCCCATCTCGTATTGCAGAACAATATTTCCGAAACTCGGGGTTGGTTACCTCGTACCGACAGGTAGGTGCGACCATCTGATGGCGTGGGCCCAGGGGCTCCCTGGTCCGCGGTTACACGTGAAACAAGGGAAAGCAGAGGAACACGGCCATGGCAACGGCGCCTAGCGTCTCGTACTCGATGACGGTCCGACTGGAGGTGCCGGCCGGTGGCAGCGCCGTGAGCCAGCTGACCACGGCCGTGGAGTCCTCCGGCCAAGGCCGCCCTCTTCAAGCGCTTCGCCGGCATCGACGCCTGGCCGATCTGCCTGGACACCCAGGACTCCGATGAAATCGTCGCCATCGTAAAGGCGATCGCCCCCGGCTTCGCCGGCATCAACCTGGAGGACATCTCCGCCCCGCGCTGCTTCGAGATCGAGGCCCGGCTGCGCGAGGCCCTGGACATCCCGGTCTTCCACGACGACCAGCACGGCACCGCCATCGTGGTGCTCGCCGCGCTCACCAACGCGCTGCGGGTGGTCGGCAAGGCCATCGAGGACGTGCGGGTGGTCATGTCCGGCGCCGGCGCCGCGGGCACCGCGATCCTCAAGCTGCTGATCGCCGCCGGCGTCAAGCACGCCGTGGTCGCCGACATCGAGGGCGTGGTCCACGCCGGCCGCGCCGACCTGGTCGACGCCGATCCCGAGTCGCCGCTGCGTTGGATCGCGGACAACACCAACCCCGAGGGTGTCACCGGCACGCTGAAGCAGGCGGTGCGCGAGGCCGACGTGTTCATCGGCGTCTCCGCCCCCAACGTGCTGGGCGGTGAGGACGTCGCCGCGATGGCCGAGAACGCGATCGTCTTCGCGCTGGCCAACCCCGACCCCGAGGTGGAGCCGGCCCTCGCCCGGCAGACCGCCGCGGTGGTGGCCACCGGCCGCTCCGACTTCCCCAACCAGATCAACAACGTGCTGGTCTTCCCGGGCGTCTTCCGCGGCCTGCTGGACGCCCAGTCGCGCACCGTGAACACCGAGATGATGCTCGCCGCCGCGCGGGCGCTCGCCGACGTGGTGCACGACGAGGAGCTCAACGCGAACTACATCATCCCGTCCGTCTTCAACGACAAGGTCGCGGGGGCCGTCGCGGGCGCCGTCCGGGACGCCGCCCGGGCCGTGACCGCGACGGTCGACGTGAACGGCGTCTGAGGCCGGGAGAACCGCTTGTCGCGCGACGCGCCGCCCTGCTGGGACGGCGCGTCGCGCGGTGTGCCACTTGGCCCCTCGCCATAGGGTGACGGGCAGAAAAAACGGCCGTCACGGCGCTCTTCGTGTGACCTTCGAGGGCGCCGGATTGGCTTTCCCGCCACAGGTGCGGGCAGGATGCGTTCCGGGCGCGAGGGTCTGAACCAGTGGACCCGGGTCCGGGGACTGTCCGAGGGCCCTGGCAGCATCGGCTTCGATCTCACGCCTCATTGGCAAGAAGAACACGGGAGTACAACATGAACCGCAGTGAGCTGGTGGCCGCCCTGGCCGACCGCGCCGAGGTGACGCGCAAGGACGCCGACGCCGTCCTGGCCGCCTTCGCCGAGACCGTCGGCGAGATCGTCGCCAAGGGCGACGAGAAGGTCACCATCCCCGGCTTCCTGACCTTCGAGCGCACCCACCGTGCCGCTCGCACCGCGCGTAACCCGCAGACCGGCGACCCGATCCAGATCCCGGCCGGCTACAGCGTGAAGGTCTCCGCGGGCTCCAAGCTCAAGGAAGCCGCCAAGGGCAAGTAAGGCCACCGCGCCCGTCGTGCGGGCGTGAGAAGAGGGCGGCCACCCGGGGAAGGGTGGCCGCCCTCGGCGTTCCATGGGGCCTGTGCGGCCGTCTACGGGCCTGTGCGGGCCCGCGGCGGGCCGCCGGGCCCCGTACGTCGTGTACGGCCTGTACGGGCCGTACAGCCCCGTACAGGCCGTACGGGGCTGACGGCGAACCAGGGCGGGGCCGGCCGGTGAGCCGGCGCCGCGTCAGGAACCGCTGGGGAGCTCGACCTTGGCGCCGAGGCTCTGGAGCTTCTCCATGAAGTTCTCGTAGCCGCGGTTGATCAGGTCGATGCCGTGCACCCGGGAGGTGCCCTGCGCCGCCAGCGCCGCGATCAGGTAGGAGAAGCCGCCGCGCAGGTCGGGGATGACCAGGTCGGCGCCCTGCAGCTTGGTCGGTCCGGAGACGACCGCCGAGTGCAGGAAGTTGCGCTGGCCGAAGCGGCAGGCCGAGCCGCCCAGGCAGTCGCGGTAGAGCTGGATGTGCGCGCCCATCTGGTTCAGCGCCGAGGTGAAGCCCAGCCGGGACTCGTAGACCGTCTCGTGCACGATCGACAGGCCGGACGCCTGGGTCAGGGCGACCACCAGCGGCTGCTGCCAGTCGGTCTGGAAGCCGGGGTGGACGTCGGTCTCCAGGGCGATGGCGTTGAGCGAGCCGCCCGGGTGCCAGAAGCGGATGCCCTCGTCGTCGACCTCGAAGGCGCCGCCGACCTTCCGGAAGGTGTTGAGGAAGGTCATCATCGAGCGCTGCTGGGCGCCGCGCACGTAGATGTTGCCCTCGGTGGCCAGCGCGGCCGACGCCCAGGAGGCCGCCTCCAGGCGGTCCGACAGGGCGCGGTGGTTGTAGCCGCCGAGCTTGTCGACACCGGTGATCCGGATGGTCCGGTCGGTGTCCATGGCGATGATCGCGCCCATCTTCTGCAGCACGCAGATGAGGTCCTCGATCTCCGGCTCGACCGCCGCGTTGGACAGCTCGGTCACGCCCTCGGCCAGCACGGCCGTCAGCAGGACCTGCTCGGTGGCGCCGACCGAGGGGTAGGGCAGGCGGATCTTGGTGCCGCGCAGCCGCTGCGGGGCCTCCAGGTACTGGCCGTCATCGCGCTTCTCGATCGTCGCGCCGAACTGCCGCAGCACCTCGAAGTGGAAGTCGATGGGCCGGCCGCCGATGTCGCAGCCGCCCAGGCCCGGGATGAAGGCGTGGCCGAGGCGGTGCAGCAGCGGGCCGCAGAAGAGGATCGGGATGCGCGAGGAGCCCGCGTGCGCGTCGATGTCCGCGACGTTGGCGCTCTCCACGCGGGTCGGGTCCAGGACCAGCTCGCCGGTCTCGTCGCCGGCGCGCACGGTCACGCCGTGCAGCTGGAGCAGGCCGCGCACCACGCGGACATCGCGGATGTCGGGCACATTGCGCAGCCGGCTCGGCTCACTGCCGAGCAGCGCGGCGACCATGGCCTTGGGCACGAGATTCTTCGCGCCGCGGACACGGATCTCGCCTTCCAGCGGGGTGCCGCCGTGGACGAGCAGTACATCATCGATGCCGGTCATCTGGTCTCGCGTTCCTGGGATGGGCAGGGGCAGAGCAAAAGAGTAAACGCCGCGCGAAGCGCCTCCGTCAGGCCGAGGGGGTCGTTTCGGCAACCGGAGCGCGGTATTCACACGCTCCGTGCGGGCGTGGGGACGGGCGGTTACGGAAGCGGGTGTTCCGGGTGACGTCCGTGCCACCGGCCGGGTCGCGTCCGCCGCCGCGAGGGCGGCGACCCACGCTCCGTGCGGCCCCGACGACCCAAGGTGATCCCCGGCGACGTGCGCCGCGCCTGCGTTCGTACGCCCCGGCCCGCGCTCGGACGGGACTCGTCTTCCACTCCCCCTCCGGGCCCGAAATGGGGGATCATGTGGCCATGACCGAGGTGTCCTCGCTCACAGGGCGACTGCTTGTCGCGACACCCGCGCTGGCCGACCCGAACTTCGACCGCGCGGTGGTGCTTCTCCTCGACCACGACGAGGAGGGCTCGCTGGGGGTTGTGCTCAACCGTCCGACGCCGGTGGGGGTCGGGGACATCCTGGAGTCCTGGGCGGCGCTGGCGGGGGAGCCGGGGGTGGTCTTCCAGGGCGGCCCGGTCTCCATGGACTCCGCGCTGGGCGTGGCCGTGGTGCCCGGCGAGGCGGACCGGGAGGAGCGGGCGGGCCTGCCCTCCTCGGTGGCCGGCGACGGGCCGCTGGGCTGGCGCCGGGTGCACGGCGCGATCGGCCTGGTCGACCTGGAGGCGCCCCCCGAGTTGCTGGCCGCGGCCCTCGGCTCGCTGCGGATCTTCGCGGGGTACGCCGGCTGGGGCCCGGGCCAGTTGGAGCAGGAACTGTCCGAAGGCGCCTGGTACGTGGTCGAGTCGGAGCCCGGCGACGTGTCCTCGCCCGACCCGCAGCGGCTGTGGCGCTCGGTGCTGCGGCGACAGCGCAGCGAACTGGCGATGGTGGCCACGTATCCGGACGATCCGTCGCTCAACTGACGCCCGCACCCGCCGATTCGACCCGACCGGCCGGACCCCGACCGGCGGGGCGTTTTTCGGCCGGACGAAGCGGACCCCCGGGGCTCGTCGAAGTTCCCCGCCGGGCAGTCGTGTTGGGGGCGGGCGTCGACCGGTCACGGCTCGGGCCGGGTGGTGCCGCTGACCGTGTCGACCACCAGCGGCCGCTTGGCCGGCTCGCCCCGGCCCAGCAGCCGCCCGCCGCCCGCCGCGCGGTCCACCACCACGGCCACCCGCTCCTCGCGCGGCAGCAGCCGCCCGCCGGCCGTGTCGCTCGCCGCGCGGGCCGTCGCGAGCGCCGGGGCCGGGGCGCGCTCGGCGCCGGCGACCGCCGCCGCCCACGCGCCGCCGCCCGGGGCGCCGCGCTGCCGGGCGCTGGCCTGGGCGGGGCGGCGCGCGCCGTGGGCATGGCCGGATATGCCCTTCCCGGGCGGCGGCCGGGGTGGCAGCGCTGGGGCCGGCGTGGCGCCTGGGGACAGCGCGCCCGCCGCCCGCCGCCCCGGCCGCCTCGGGTGCGGAGAGCCTCGGCCCGGCCGCTCCCCGCACCCGACGGGCGTGAGTACCCTTGGTCCGTATGAGCACTCTTGAGCCCGAGCGCGGGGCAGGTACGGGGACCCTCGTTGAGCCGACACCGCAGGTGTCGCACGGTGACGGCGACCACGAGCGCTTCGCCCATTACGTACAGAAGGACAAGATCATGGAGAGCGCGCTCTCCGGATCTCCGGTGGTCGCCCTGTGCGGCAAGGTCTGGGTGCCGGGTCGTGACCCGAAGAAGTACCCGGTCTGCCCGATGTGCAAGGAGATCTTCGACGGCATGGGCGCCGGCGACGACAAGGGCAAGGACGGCAAGGGCGGCGGCAAGAAGTAGCCAGCCGGCCGGCCGCGTCCGGCGGCCCGGCTGACCGCCCACGGCGCGCCCGGTCGACACCCCCGCGAGACGGGGGGCCGACCGGGCGCGCCGCGCTGTGCCCGCCCCGCGACGGCCGTCGCGCCTTGTGAACAACGCCTCGGGAGGCGAGCGCGCGGACCGCGGAAGCCCGCGCCCGACCGGCGCTCCACCCGGGGTCGAGCGCCGCGGGGCAGGGGAACAGCGGGTGGCGGCCGACGCCCCGGCCCGCCGATCGCCACGAGGGGTGCGCCATGCGGCTGTGGGGACTCGACCGCTCCGAGCGACGCCTCGTGGACCCCGGACTGCCCCAGGCGGCGCGGCTCCCCTACCCCGACGGCTGGTTCGCCCTGGCCACCAGTGCGGAGCTGAAGCCCGGCACGGTGCTGAACCGGCGGCTCACGGGTGAGGACGTGGTCCTCTACCGGACCGCGAGCGGGCGGCCGCGCGCCGTCCGGCCCTACTGCCCGCACCTGGGGGCACACCTCGGCCACGGCGCCACGGTCCGGGGCGAGAACATCCGCTGCCCTTTCCACCACTTCCGGTTCGGCCCGGACGGGGTGTGCGTCGCGACCGGCTACGGAACCCCGCCGCCCAAGGCCCGGCTGGCCACCCTGCCGTGCCGGGAGCTGGACGGCCTCGTCTTCGTCTGGCGCCACGCCCGACACGAGCCCCCGTCCTGGGAGATCGAGGCGCTGCCGCCCGAGGGCTTCCCGGAGCCGTACTGCGTGCTTCTCACCCGGCGGGACCACCCGCAGGACGTCATGGAGAACCTCGTGGACTACGGGCACTTCCTCCCGGTCCACGGCTACCGGCTGGAGGTCGTCAGCCCTCCCCGGTTCGAGGGCACGCGGCTGGAGACGGCCAACCGGATCCGTACCGGCCGGGCCGGTGCGGCCTGGAAGATCTCCGCGGCCTCGCCCGTGTCCCGGGTGGTCATGCAGGGGCTCGGTGTGGTCCGGGTCCAGGTCGACAGCCCCCAGTTCCGGTTCCGGGCGCGCGGCTGGTTCTGCGTCACGCCCACGGACCCCTGCCGGGTCGAGATCCGCATGGCGGTCGCCCTGCGCCCGGCCGGCACCGGTCACGGTCGCCTCGTCCGGACGCTGGTGGCGCTGGCGGCCCGCCCGTACACCTGGCTGGCCGCGCGCGACAACGCCGAGGACGTCCCCATCTGGGAGAACAAGACCCATCTGGCGCACCCGCGGCTCACCAAGGGGGACGGTCCCATCGGGAGGTTCCGCCGGTGGGCGGAGCAGTTCTACAGCGAGCCCCTCGGGAGCGGGGCGGAGCGGCTCGACGAAGGCCCGCCCGCGGGCCGCGGACGAGGCGGCTGAGCGGGCGGGCGGGTGGAGCGGGTGGGGCTACCGCCGGGTCGCGCGGGCGAAGGCCGTACGGGCCCACAGGTAGCCGGCCAGGGTGAGACCCGCGCACCAGGCGAGGGAGATCACCGCGCTGTTGCCGATCTCGGTGCCGACCAGCAGCCCGCGCAGGGTCTCGATCATCGGGGTGAAGGGCTGGTACTCGGCGAAGTACCGCAGCCCGGTGGGCATGGAGTCGGTGGGCACGATGGCGCTGCCGAGGAAGGGCAGGAACGTCAGCGGCATGGGCAGGTTGCTGGCGGTCTCGACGGACTTGGCCACCAGGCCCATGGCGACGCAGAGCCAGGTGAGGGCGAGGGCGAGCAGGGTGAGCAGCCCGGCGGCCGCCAGCCACTCCACGGGCGTGGCGTCGGGGCGGAAGCCGACGGCGAGCGCCACGCCGGCGACGAGCGCGAGGCCCACCAGCGTCTGGATCACGCTGCCGACGACATGGCCGGTCAGGAAGGAGGACCGGGAGATCGACATGGTGCGGAAGCGGTTGACGATGCCCTCGGTCTTGTCGGTGCAGACGCTGATGGCGGCGGACAGGGCGCCGTTGCTCGTGGCCATCAGGAGGATGCCGGGGGCGACGTAGTCGATGTACTCGTCGCCGCCGGTCGGCATGGTGCTGATGCCGTCGCCCAGGGCGTTGCCGAAGGCGTAGTTGAACAGCAGGAGCATCATGACGGGCATCGCGGCGACCATGAGCGTCAGGGACGGGTAGCGCAGGGCGTGCTTCAGGTTGCGCCGTAACATCGTCAGGGAGTCGCGGGTGGCGTACGAGGCGGTGCTCATCGGGCGTGCTCCTCGCGGGTGTCGGTCGGCTGGGCGGCGGCGGGGTCGGTGGGCCGGGGGCGTCCGGTGAGGGTGAGGAAGACGTCGTCGAGGTCCGGGGTGTGCACGGTCAACTCCTCGGCCCGGACCCCGGCGTTGTCGATGACGTCGAGTACGGCGCGGAGGGTGGGCACGCTGCCGTCGCTGGGGATCCGTAGGGTGAGCGCCTCGCTGTCGCGCGAGATGGCGACGGAGCCAAACAGGGCGGCGGCCGCGTCGAGCGCCGGGGCGTCGGCGAACCGCAGCCGGATGTGACCGCCGGGGATGAGCCGCTTGAGCTCCTCCGCGGTGCCCTCGGCGACCAGCTTCCCGTGGTCCAGGACGGCGATGCGGTCGGCGAGCTGGTCGGCCTCCTCCAGGTACTGCGTGGTGAGGAAGATGGTGACGCCCTCGTCCGCGACCAGGCCGCGGATGATCTCCCACATGGTGCGGCGGCTGCGCGGGTCGAGCCCGGTGGTGGGCTCGTCGAGGAAGATGATCCGCGGGTCGCCGACCAGGGTCATCGCCAGATCCAGCTTGCGCCGCATGCCGCCGGAGAGGGTGGCGGCGGGCTTGCCGGCGGCCTCGGTCAGCTCGAAGCGGTGCAGCAGCTCGGCGGCGCGGCGCCGTCCCTCGCGGCTGTCCAGGTGGTTCAGGTCCGCCATCAGC
Organism: Streptomyces sp. SAJ15; assembly: GCF_007595705.1. GTDB lineage: Bacteria > Actinomycetota > Actinomycetes > Streptomycetales > Streptomycetaceae > Streptomyces. The sequence goes on from NZ_NISY01000015.1 coordinate 91,969, forward strand.
GTCAGGTTCTCCCGCGTCGTCAGCAGGTTGTCGACGGCGGAGAACTGGCCGGTGACGCCGATCGCGGCGCGTACGCCCTCCGGTTCGCGGGCCAGGTCGTGGCCGGCGACGCGCACCTCGCCGCCGTCGGCGGGGATGAGCGTGGAGAGGATCTCCACGGTGGTGGTCTTGCCGGCGCCGTTGGGGCCGAGCAGGGCGAAGACGGTGCCTTCGGGGATGTGCAGGTCCAGTCCGTCGAGGACGACCTTGTCACCGTAGGACTTGGACAGTCCGGTGGCGGAGATGGCGGCGGTGCGGGTGTTTTGGGCGGTGAGTGTTCCTGTGGTCATGCCTGCCTCTTCGATGGGTGAGCTGGCGGGTGACGGAGGGTATGGCTGAGGGGCGCGCTGGCGAGTGACGGCCAGGTTCCGGCCGATGGGCGCGCTGGCGGGTTCAGTGGGGCGCGGCCGACGGGCGCGCCGGTGGGGGTGTCGGAGGGCCGGCCGGTCAGGCGCGGCGGATCACGACGTCGCCGTAGCTGGTGCGGGCGTGCACCTCGACGGTCCGGGTGGAGGTGCCGGGCCCCTGGGCGGGGCCGAGGGAGTTGCGCACCTGGCCGAACTGGGTCTGCGCATCGAGCCAGGCGGCGGTGGACTCGGGGATGCCGACCTCCAGGTCGCCGACGGCGGTCCGCAGCGCGATCCGGCCGCTCGCCACCTCGTGGACGCGGATGGCGCCGTTGGCGGACCGGGCGTCGACCCCGGAGTGGGCGACGTTCACGGAGATGCGGCCGTTGGCGGACTTGGCCCGCAGCTCGCCGACGGCCTCGCCGACCTCGATGTCGCCGTTGGCGTTCTCCACCGTGGTGGCGCCGGCGACCTCGCCGATCTCGATCCGGCCCGCGCCGCTCACCTCCGCGTCCCCCGAGGCGCGGTCCAGTCGGATGTCGCCGTGGCTGGTCTTCAGCCGGACCTGCGCGGCGTCCTCGACGTGGAGGTCACCGAGCGAGGTCTTCAGCCGGCAGTCCCCCAGCAGCCCCGCGCAGGTGACGTTCCCCAGGGCGGTGACGCCGTCGATCTTCGAACCGGCCGGCAGCTCGACGCGGACGTCCAGCATGCCGGGCTTGCCGAAGAGTGAGCGCTTCTTCGGCCCCTTGACCGTCAGCCGGCCGTCCGCGTAGCCGACCTTGGTCTGCTCGGCGGCCTGGATGTCGGCGTCCCGGGTGGTGTCCTGCGGCTGCACCTCGACCACGGTCTCGGCGCGCTTGCCGGCGGTGATGCGGATCGATGCGACCTCGAACTCGAGGGTGGCGGTGATGGGCGCTGGGGTGTCGAAAGCAGGCATGGCTGTCCCGTCCTCTTGGCTCAGGTGTGCGTTTCCGCTGGTGGCAGCGGTGAAGTGGCTGGTGGCAGCGGTGAGGTGAAGGTGGTGGTGCGGGGCGGCGCGGGGTGGCTAGCTGACCCAGCCCGTGTAGCTGCTCTGGCCCCGGCGGCTGCGCTCGGCGGGGCGGGGGCGCTGCTCGGCGGGGGCCAGGGCGGTGGCGGCGGCCCGTACCAGCCAGGCGTTGACCGACAGGCTCTCCTGGCCGGCGGCCTCCTCGATCCGCGCCTTCAGGTTCGCCGGCAGCCGGAAGTTGATCCGCGCGGTGCCGCCGTCCTCGACGTCCACGGGCGCCGCCGCCCGCCCGCCGGCGGGCGGGCCCGGCGGCTGCTCGTCCGCCGCGGCCGGCTCCTGCCCCGGCGCCGGCGTCACGACGAACTCGGGGTCGAGCCCGCGCAGCCGTACGTCGACGGACCCCGGCGCCAGCTCGCGGGTGACCTCGCCCATGGCGGAGGACAGCGCGTTCAGCAGGGTGAGCCGGGTGGCCGACTCCAGAGGCGCGGTGAGCCGCTCGGCCAGCTCCCGGGCTTCCTCACCACCGGCGGCCGCGGCGACCGCGAGCTCGTGCCGGAGGTTTTCGACGTAGGGCGTGAGGTCCATAACGCCAGTATGGCGCCATCGTGGCGCCATTGCAAGCGGGAGTGGCGCCGGGTGGCGCCGCTTGGCGCCGACGGGTGGCGTGGAGCGGCCTGGCGCCGTGTGCCGTACGGGGTGTGCGGGCCTGGGGTGGCCCGAGATCCAGCACGCTTGTGCGCCAGGCGTGGCGCCCAGGTGGCACCTTGTGGCGCCGTGTGGCACCGCGTGGTGTTGCCTGGCGTCACGTGGCACCGTACGGCATCGCGTGGCGTCGTATGGCGCTCCCTCGCTCCCGGGGCGGCCCGGCCCCGGGAAAACCACTACCGGCCTCGGAAGCCCGGCCCTACGATCCCGCCCGTGCCCAGACCCCATGGCTTCACCTACACCCACCACGCCGACGGCACGGTGGACATCACCCACCACGGCCGCCCCGCCGCAACCCTCCGCGGCCCGCGCGCACAGAAGTTCCTCGCCGAGGTCGAATCCGGCGACGAGCAACTGGTGATGGCGCGCTGGACGGGCGCGTACAAGTTCGGCAACGAGCGGGTGGCGCGGAACCATCCGCGCAATCAAGGCCGGCGCTGACCGGCGGTACACGATGGCCGTCAGGGCTTGCGGGGGCGCCCGTCACCGAACTCCGCGGAGTTGCCGGCTGGCGTCGTGCCCAAGGGCGCAGAATTCAAGACATTCAATCCGAATGTCGGCTTATCGCGATGTTGCGGTGTTAGCTTGTGCGCGCTCATTACTGATCACTTCCAGGGGGTCACTTTGCGTATATGCACAAGACTTGCTGCACTTACGTCGACGGCAGTGGTTGCGGCCTTGCTTCCGCTGGCGGGGATCGCGCCGGCTCACGCGGATGCGCCCAAGAAGCAGTGCGACATTGTCTACGGCGCACAGAAGGTCTTCTGGGCGATGACGTGTAGCGAACCGGGAGAGTCGATGATCGGCGGCTTCGCTACCTGGCGGAATGTGCCCATCACCTTTGACCGGGTGGCCACACCTCACGAGACGGTACAGGCGTCCAATTACCTGAGGGTCACGCCGAACAACGAGAAGTCGCCGTTCGCGCCCAACATCGAGATCGGTCTGTACGCGGAGAAGACAGGTAAGACCACCTCCACCTACGGCCCGCGCTGGACCGAACTGGGCAAGCACGGTGGACGGACGAAGGCCATCACCGCCGGGGTGAACCCGAACAAGGCGGACCGGCGTAACCACACTTACCTGACCATCCGCAAGGACAAGGGTCACCAGTGGGACGTGCTGTACGACTTCAACCAGGTCGGCAGCACCACCGATCAGCTCAAAGTGGTCCTCGGCCTCAACCGGATCGATACCGGACTGGAAGTCATGGGCCCGCAGTACGTGAACGTGCCGGACATCGGCGATCGCATGCAGTTCCTGGACCTCAACCGAACCTGGCACAGGATCAAGACGAAGAACACCGCCAAGGTCATCTCGCTTCCCGGGTGCGGCAAACAGAAGAAGCCCCCGTACTGTTTCAAGACGCGGCTCACCGGCGGGCAGTCCTTCACTCAGTGGACGGTGGGCAAGCCGCGTAAGCAGCAGGCCGTTCCGGCCGCTCAGGAGACCGCACCACCGGCCCCGACGGTCAGTGGCTCCGTACCCCGCGTGTTCAACGGCGTGGACCAGAGGGCGCTGCAACAGTGCTTGGCGAAGGACCCCGACGCCTGCCTGAATACGGTTCCCGGCTTGTCTCGATGCGTGCGCACCGCGCGGGTGTGCAACGCCACCGCCCTGCATGCCGTTCCCTCCTCGGCGGACCCCGTCGCACCCGCCGGCGTCAGCGCATCCGCGGTCCGGGCCCGCGCCGCCGCCTCCTTCGCCGTGGCCCCGGAGGGCGTCAGCGTCACCAGCGCACGGACACCAGCCGAATTCCCCGTCGCGTCCGTCGGCCCCCGCGTGTGGACGGTGAAGTCGTCGCACACCACTCCCGGCCTGGAGAAGCGCGGCCTTCGCTTCACCGGCTTCCGTGCCACGTACTCCGCGCAGACCGGCCAGCTTCTGGAGGCGTGCTGGGGTCAGATGTGCCGCTCATAGGCGGCCGTGGCTCATGTTGCACATCCCACCGACACGCCCACTTCCCATCGCCAAGGAGCACACCTTGTCCCAGCGCCTCCAGCTGACCCGACAGTGGAAGCGCGGTGCGGTCACCGCCTGCGCCCTTACCCTGCTCGCCGCAACCGGAGCCGCAGCGGCCCCTGACGGAGGTCCTGCCGCACCCAAGCAGAAGAGGTACGAATGGGTGGACGCCTCTACGGTTCCCGCTGAAGAACTGAGCGATCTGCCCAAGCCGGTCCCGTTTAGCCAGTATCAGCGCAGCCGCGGCAAGAACACCGCATCGAGGCCCTCTCCGAACCCCAAGTCGGCTGATGAAGCCTTACGCAAGGAGTGCGCCAAGCACGAGAAGGAAGCCAAGACCGTCAAGGGGTGGGTCAAAAGCCGCTGGCAGAGCTGCCAGAAACGCCCCTACGACCTGGTGCTTCGGTCCCTGGACGGCACCAGGGACATAGGTCGTCTCAAGTTCGACGTCTGGATACTCGGCCGCGCCCACGACGGCAGCAGACGGGCGGACTACACCGCCAGCGTCGAGGACATCATCGTGCAGGCTGTCCACGGCGAGGACGCGAAGAAGTGGCGCATCGGGCAGTCCTTCGACCTCGGTATCGACCTCAACGACAGCGACCCGGACCCCAAGGTCACCGAGCCTGGGGTGATCAGGCGGGATGAGCTGCTCGGAGTGTGGGACAAGACCCCCTCGTGGCAGCTGACGTATACCTCTCCCGACAAGGGACCGCAGTACGACAAGGGCAACCGCCAGCGTGTCGCGGCCATGCTGTTCATGGACCTCAATGCCGGCTCGCCGAACGCCTTGCCCTACTCTCTCGCCGGCTCCTACCGCTCCCTCGCGCGCTTCGACTACGCGGGTCCCGCAGTCGGCAAGCACATGGGAACCGTCTTCACCGAGGCGCGGGTGGCGCTCAGGTTGAGCATGAAGGACCCGGCCGTGAACGAGAGCGCTCTGCACATCTATGACGCTCAGAATCGCCCTGAGCGGACCTTCCCTTCTTGGCTGGGCAAGTCGGTTCCTGGAGCCAAGGAGCCGCTGCACCGGCTCATGGACAAGGGCAAGCGAGATCTGAATCGCAAGAAGGCCATCAGGGCCTGCACGGAGGTGTGGGGCAGCTACAGCGGCAGTGGCCTCGACTGCGACGAGTACCCCTTCGCCTCCACCAAGGAGGGCGCCAACGCGGGCAACAACAAGTTCTCCGTCCGCCTCTTGAGTAGCGACGACAATCAAACCGTCGGTACGAAACGTCTGAATGGCATGTACCAGGCAAACCGCGTGCTGGACGGCGATCCGTTCTATGTGACCATCGTCTCCTGAGTCTCATCGCCGGAGGAACCTCATGGCCCTCATCGCCGAGTACCGCACATCGGCCAAACCTGATTTCGGGGCAGTGGAGATCGCCGACGCCAACATCGGCGCCACGGACAACGACGCCCTTGACGCTGCGCGGACCCAGGTCGTCGCTGGCAGCAGCCACCACCTGTACCTGCACAGCCTGCAGCGGGACATCGACGTCGAGGTGGTCATCCGCATCTGGGACACCCCCCAGCCGTGCCCCACAGACGCGGAGGGAACGGTGCCGGTGACTCTGACATCGGAGACCGGCACGCTGGAAATAAACGAATTCACCTACGGCTCGGCAGGTGAGATGACGCTGCCGCGACCAGGTGATTATCGAGGGCATGCTTCCTGGAACGGACGCCAAGCCACGGCCGATCACTACGACTCGTGCCTTGATCGCAGCGTGGAAGAGGAGTGGGATGACGACCGGCTCTGGGAGACGCTGAAGCAGAGTCCGGTTCAGGAGCAGTACGTCATCGACCTGTGGTTCCGGGACTGATCACGGATGTCGCAGCGGTGCTCCGGCCGATGGTCGGAGCACCGCTCAGGCTTATCGGCCCCCTCCGGTGGACGACCACCTGTTCAGCCTCCGGAGGTTCTTGGTGAGGGCTTCGCGTTTGGCGGTCTGCGTCTGCTTCTCGGGGGGCTTCGGCTGGTCCACCATCAGTATCCCCACCGCTCCCGCCGCCGCTGCCGCGCCCGCTCCTCCATCCCGGGGAACGCCTGCTCGTTGAGCAGCCGGGTCAGTTGGGCGTTGATCACGGACGCGTCGTTGATGGAGAGCAGCACCTCCGTCGTGCCGATCTGTACGGCGCCCCGGAAGACCAGCGCCCCGATGGCGAACTGCTCGCCCTCGCGCCGTACCCCGTGCGTCAGCCGCAGCGAGCGGGGCAGCTCCTCGTAACGGTGGTCGCTCATCGCGCCACCGCCGCCCGGTGGCGGCCCCCGCCCGCCCGATGCCGGCCCTTGGCCGGGAACAGCAGTCGCAATAGCGGCTCGAAGACCGCGGCGGTAGCGTTCGCCATGTCGACCTGCCTCTTTCCAGGTTGGCCACGCCCCCGGACCGGTGCCACGGTCGCGGGGGTCTTCTCGTGGGTGGGAAATGACGCTATGTGCCCCAAGGGTTACCGAGCGGGGCTAGCCTCCGTAAGGGGGAGCGGTTTTCGGAATGCGAGAGCGAAAACGGAGCAACGATGCCTGCGCCGAAGGAGCTTGACCCGTCGAAGTCCCTGGAGGCCCTGTTCGGTCTGAAGCTCCGCAAGCTGCGCATGCGCGCGGGCTGGACGCAGCGGGAGTTGGGGGCGAAGGTCTGCACCGCGCACAGCCGGATCGCCCAGTTCGAACTGGGCAAGGAGACGCCTCCGGAGGAGGTGTGCGTGGCGCTGGACGCCGTCCTCGGGGCGGACGGTGACCTCATCGAGCTGTGGACGCACGTCAAGCGGACGCCGTTTCCTGACTGGGCGCAGCGGTTCATCGAGCTGGAGGCCAGGGCGTGTGCCATGCACAAGTACACCGCGCATACAGTCCCCGGCCTGTTGCAGACGGAGACCTACGCCCGCGAGGTGCTGCGCGTCGGGCTGCCGTGGCTGGCCCCGGACGCGATCGAGGAGAAGACCCAGGCGCGACTCGCTCGACAGAGCCTGCTCTCGGGCCCCGAACCGCCACTGCTGTGGGCCGTGTTGGACGAGGCGGTGATCCGGCGGCCGGTCGCCGGGGCCGCCGCCATGCGGGAGCAGTTGGCGTACGTCATCGAATGTACGCAGGCCCCGAACGTCGAGATCCAGGTGTTGCCCTACTCGGCCGGGGCACATTCGGCCATGGATGGAACGTTGACGCTGCTGTCCTTCGAAAGCATGCCCGATGTGGCCTACCTTGAAGGCGGACACCACGGCGAACTGGTGGAAGACAGGGCGGCAGTGGCGCGGCACTCGCACCGATACGATCTTGTGCAGGCCATGGCGCTTCCCCCGGCTGCGTCAACTGCCTTGATCCGCGAGGCGATGGAGGGCTTCAGCGCATGCGCACCCGAGGGTTCCACCTGAGAGGCGTCACGTGGCGTAAATCCACCTATAGCGGTGGGGGCGGTGGCGACTGCGTGGAAGTGGGCCACCGGCCTACCGGCTACGTCCCCGTCCGGGACAGTAAGAACCCCGACGGCCCCGTTCTCGTCTTCCCGGCCCCCGCCTGGGCCGTGTTCATCGACGCCGTCAAGCGCTGACGAACCGGGCGCCATGGACCTCGACCTCATCCCCGCCCCCCGTCACCTCGCCCACGACCCCGCCCGCGGTCCGTACCCCTTCCGGGAGGACGCCGTCCGGACCCGGGTCGATCCGGGTGTCGCCGCGCGCCTCGGCCCGGAGGGCTATCGGTTGACCACGGGCCCCGACGGAGTCGAGATCGTCGGAGGAGGCGAGGCGGGGGTGTTCTGGGGGCGGCAGACCCTACGGCAGCTCCTCGGGCCGGACGCGTTCCGGAAGGCGCGGATCCACCCCGACCGCCCCCTGACCGTCCCGCACGTCGTCGTCGAGGACGCGCCCCGGTTCGGCTGGCGCGGGTTCATGCTCGACGTGGCGCGGCACTTCATGCCCAAGGACGGGGTGCTGCGCTATCTCGACCTGCTGGCGGCGCACAAACTGAACGTGTTCCATTTCCATCTGACCGACGACCAGGGCTGGCGGATCGAGATCGAGCGGTATCCGCGGCTGGCCGAGGTGGGCGCGTGGCGGGCCCGGTCCCGGCTGGGGTCCGGGGCCTCGCCGCTGTGGGACGAGCGGCCGCACGGGGGCTACTACACGCGGGACGACCTGCGCGAGATCGTGGCGTACGCGGCCGAGCGCCATATCGCCGTGGTGCCGGAGATCGACGTCCCCGGGCACTCGCAGGCCGCGATCGCCGCGTATCCGGAGCTCGGCAACGCCGACGTCGTCGACACGGCCGCGCTGACCGTCTGGACCGACTGGGGCATCTCCCCGAACGTGCTCGCGCCGACCGAGGCGACCCTCCGCTTCTACGAAGGGGTGCTGGAGGAGGTGCTGGAGCTCTTCCCCTCCACCTTCGTCCACATCGGGGGCGACGAGTGCCCCAAGGAGCAGTGGCGGGCGTCGGCGGCCGCCCGGGCGCAGCGGGAGCGGCTCGGGCTGGCCGACGAGGACGCGCTTCAGGGGTGGTTCGTCCGGCACTTCGGCGCATGGCTGGCCGAGCGCGGGCGACGGCTGATCGGGTGGGACGAGATCCTGGAGGGCGGTGGGCTGTCGCCGGGGGCCGCCGTGGCCTCGTGGCGGGGGTACGCGGGAGGCATGGCAGCGGCGCGATCCGGCCATGATGTCGTCATGTGCCCGGAGCCACACGTGTACCTGGACCACCGGCAGGCGGAGGGGCCGGACGAGCCGGTGCCCATCGGGTACGTGCGCACGCTGGAGGACGTCTACCGCTTCGAGCCGGTGCCCTCGGAGCTGACCGCGGCGGAGGCGGCCCGGGTGCTCGGGGCGCAGGCCAACGCGTGGACCGAGGTGATGGAGACCCCGCAGCGGGTGGACTACCAGACCTTCCCCCGGCTCGCCGCGTTCGCCGAGGTGGTGTGGTCCGACCTGCCCGCCCCCGCCGCTCGGGATGTGGACGGCTTCCTGAGGCGCATGGGGGCGCACTACGCCCGGCTGGACGCCCTCGGGGTCGACTACCGGCCACCTGGCGGACCGCGGCCGTGGCAGCGCAGACCCGGACTGCCGGGACGCCCGCGTGACGGGGCACCCCCGATCGTGTGAGCCGGGGCGGAAGGCGCTTACCCGCCCGGTCGCCCCCTGGGACGGTGGTCCCTCATCCGAAGCCGTAAGTCGTACAAGGGTCCCTGAAACGTGGCATTCCGTGCGCACCGGTCTGGTTGGGTCAAACCGGGCCAACGCCCTGGTCAGGGACGGATCGCCGCTTCCTGGACCCTCGCGACGACCGACTCGGAAGATGTGCCAAAGTTGCGTCGTCCGGGCTGTCAGCACGTACCGTACGGCGGAAACAGCCGGGACACCCGGGGAAGGGGCAGCGGTTGACCACGCACGCACCGCAGGCGGCGCACACGGTGAACACGGTGACGTTGCCGGGCTCGCTCGACGAGGCCGTGGCAGCGCTCGCCGCCATGCCCGCCGCCGTGCCCGTGGCGGGTGGCACCGATCTCATGGCGGCCGTCAACTCCGGTCTGCTGCGGCCCGCCGGACTGGTCGGCCTGGGCCGGATCAGCGAGATCCGCAGCTGGCAGTACCAGGACGGGCACGCCCTGCTCGGCGCCGGCCTCACCCATGCGCGCATGGGCCGCCCCGACTTCGCCGCGCTCATCCCGGCGCTGGCCGCCGCCGCGCGCGCCGCGGGACCGCCGCAGATCCGCAACGCGGGCACCCTCGGCGGCAACATCGTCACCGCCGCGCCGACCGGCGACTCGCTCCCCGTGCTGGCCGCGCTCGGCGCCGTGCTGGTCGTCTTCGGCACCGCGGACGGCGGCGGCACCGCGCACCGCGAGATCCCGATCGGGGACCTGCTCGCCGGCGTCCAGATGCTGCGTCCGGGCGAACTCATCGGCTTCGTACGCGTCCCGCTGCTGCACGCCCCGCAGACCTTCCTGAAGGCCACCGGCCGCACCGGCCCCGGCCGCGCCACCGCCTCGGTCGCCGTCGTCCTCGACCCGGCCCGGCGCCATGTGCGCTGCGCCGTCGGCGCGGTGGCGCCGATGCCGCTGCGGCCGCTGGACGCCGAGGCGTGGGTGGCCTCGCTCATCGACTGGGACGGCGACCGCGGGCTCGACCCCGAGGTGTGCCGGGCCTTCGGCGACTACGTCGCCGCGGCCTGTATCCCCGACCCGGCACCGCCGCAGGACGGCACGGAGCCGATGACCCTGCCGCCAGCAGCGCTCCACCTGAGGCGTACGGTGGCAGCCTTGGCCCGCCGAGCACTGGGGAGGGCACTCGCGTGAGTGACGAACAGCAGCCACAGCAGCCCGAGCCCACGGGCGGGTGGCAGCCGATTCCGCGCGGTCCCGAGTACGACGCCGAAGGCACCGCCTTCGTGCAGCTGCCGCCCGGCCTCATGGACGGCTCCGCCCTGCCCGGCGGCTGGGACCCGCTCGCCGCGCCCGGCACGGGGTACACGCCCCCGCCGGTGACGTCGGCGCCCGCGCACGGCGCACCGACCCCGCACGGCGCGCAGCCCGCGCACGGCGGCCAGTGGGGGCATACGCCCGCTCCCGCGGCCGCCACCGCCGCCGACCCCGGCGCGACCGGGCACTGGACGCTGCCCGTGGACCAGATGGGCGCCGACGTGCCCTGGCCCGCCCCGGGTGCGGCCGACACGCCCGGCGGCGCCCCGGCGGGCGCGAGCTCCGGCGACACCGCTGAGTACGCCTTCGGAGGGGGGCACGCCCCCGGCGCGACCGGGCAGTGGCCCACGCCCCCCGACGGCGGGTCCCCGCAGACCGGCCAGTGGTCGATCCCGGTCGCCGGCGACGAGGGCGTGGACGAGACCGGTGACTACCCCGTCGGCGACGCCGCGGCCGCCGCGCGCTGGCCCGCCGCCACGCGAGGCGACACCCCCGGCCACCCGCACACCCCCGGCCACCCGCACGGCCACGGCCCCGAGCACGGACACGGTCCCGAGCACGGCCACGGCCCCGCGGTCGGCACCGGCGACACCGGTCCCGGCCACACCGGCCAGTGGTCCTTCCAGGGCGTCGCCGAGGGCGCGGCCGGTGGCCACCCCGACACCGGCCACGCCGAGTCCGCCGGGTTCGCGCTCGGCGACCAGCTGACGCGCGGGCGCGCGCGGAGGTCCGCCGCGGCGCGCGCTGAGGCGCGGCAGACGGGACAGATGGGGCAGACGGGGCAGGACCCGAGCGACACCATGCAGTTCCCGATGCCCTTCCGGGAGCAGCCGGCTGACGCCTCGGCGGGCGGTTCCCCGCAGACCGGCCAGTGGTCGATCCCGGTCGCCGGCGACGAGGGCGTGGACGAGTCCGGGGAGTACTCGGTCACCGAGCACCCCGGCCCCGCCCCGGCCCCCCAGGGCTTCGCGCCGGACGACCCGTACGGGGAGCGGCACGCCGGCCTGGCCGGCTATCCGGGCAGCCCCGGGGAGCCCGCCGACCCACGCCCGCACCCCGGCGCCGAACCCGAGCCCGCCGGACACACCGCCACGGTGCCGCGGCAGCAGCCCCACGAGCCCTTCCCGGTCGTCGAGGCTCCGCAGTCCGTCGAGGCCGCGCATCCCGTCGAGGCCCCGCGGAGCTTCGAGGCCCCGGCGGCCGCCGCGGAGGCACCGGCCACGGTGCGTGAGGCGCCCCCGGCGCCCGCCGCCGTGGACGCGCCCGCCGCCCCCGCGACGGAGCCGGTCGAGCCGGTCGAGCCCGTGGTGGTGCCCGCGCCCGCCGAGCCGCCCGCGGCCGAGCAGGCGCCCGCGGCACCGCCGTCGGACACCGCGCACGCCCCGGAGGAGGCCGGACCCGCCGACTCCGCCGACCTCGCCGGCGACGATCAGGCAGCCGCAGCCGCAGCCGCAGCCGACGTAGCCGCGGCCGACGTAGCCGCCCCCGCGGAGCCCGTCGCCCCCGAGCCCGCCGCCGCGGGCGACGACGCGGCGGCACCCGCGACCGCCGAGGAGCCCGCGGCACTCGAGGAGCCCGCGGTCGAGGCCCCGGAAGCCCCCGCGGCGAAGCGGGTCGAGGCCGCGGAGACCGCCGAGGCCGTGCCCGAGCCGGCGCACGACGAGCACCCGTACGCCTCGTACGTGCTGCGCGTCAACGGCGCCGACCGGCCCGTGACCGGCGCCTGGATCGGCGAGTCGCTGCTCTACGTGCTGCGCGAGCGGCTGGGGCTCGCCGGGGCGAAGGACGGCTGCTCGCAGGGCGAGTGCGGGGCCTGTTCGGTGCAGGTCGACGGGCGGCTGGTGGCCTCCTGTCTGGTGCCCGCCGCGACCGCCGCGGGCAGCGAGGTGCGCACCGTGGAGGGGCTGTCGGCCGACGGCCGGCTGTCCGACGTGCAGGCCGCGCTCGCCGCCTCCGGCGCCGTGCAGTGCGGCTTCTGCGTGCCGGGCCTCGCGATGACGGTGCACGACCTGCTGGCGGGCAACCACGCCCCCACCGAGCTGGAGACCCGACAGGCGATCTGCGGCAACCTCTGCCGCTGCTCGGGCTACCGGGGCGTGCTCGACGCGGTCCGCGAGGTCATCGAGGGCCGGGAGGCGGCAGCCGAGGCGGAGGCGGCGGAGGCGGAGAGCGCCGCGGCGGACGCCGCCCGCATCCCGCACCAGGCCGGCCCGCCCGCCGGCACCCAGGGTGCCGGGCTGCCCCACCAGACCGACCCGCACCAGGTCGCGCCGCCCGGCGATCCGTACGGCGCCGGGCCCGGCGGCCCGTACGGCGGCGGCAGCAACGGCACCGGAGGGACCACGGCATGACCGGAATCGCAGACGGCATCGGCGCCGCGACCGCCACCGCCGCCGCCCTCGCGGCCTCCGCCGGCCCCCCACCCGCCCCGGCGCCGCAGCGGCACGGCATCGGCGTCTCGCTGGCCCCCGCCGACTCCGCCGCGAAGGTCTCCGGCACCTTCCCGTACGCGGCCGACCTGTGGGCCGAGGGGCTGCTGTGGGCCGCCGTGCTGCGCTCGCCGCACCCGCACGCCCGCATCCTGTCCATCGACACCACCCAGGCCACCGAGATGCCGGGGGTGCGGGCCGTGGTGACCCACGCGGACGTGCCCGGCGACGCCGCCCACGGCCGCCGCGTCGCCGACCGGCCGGTCTTCGCCCACGACCTGGTGCGCCACCACGGCGAGCCGATCGCCGCCGTCGCCGCCGACCACCCCGACACCGCCCGGCTGGCCGCCGCGGCGATCGCCGTCGAGTACGAGGTGCTGGAGCCGGTCACCGACCCCGAGCAGGCGTTCTCCGCCGAACCCCTGCACCCCGACGGCAATCTGATCCGGCACATCCCGCTGCGCTTCGGCGACCCCGCGGTCACCGGCGACGTCATCGTGGAGGGGCTCTACCGCATCGGCCGCCAGGACCCGGCGCCCATCGGCGCCGAGGCCGGCCTCGCGGTGCCGCGCCCGGACGGCGGCGTGGAGATCTACACCGCCTCCACCGACCCGCACGGCGACCGCGATCTGGCCGCCGCCTGCTTCGCGCTGCCGCCCGAGCTGGTCAAGGTGGTGGTGACCGGCGTGCCCGGCGCCATGGGGGAGCGCGAGGACCCCGGGATGCAGCTCGCGCTGGGGCTGCTGGCGCTGCGCACCGGGCGACCGGTCAAGCTCGCCGCGACCCGCGAGGAGTCCTTCCTCGGCCACCCGCACCGCCACCCCACCCTGCTGCGCTACCGCCACCACGCGGACTCCGAGGGCAAGCTGCTGAAGGTCGAGGCGCAGATCCTGCTGGACGCGGGCGCCTACGCCGACTCCTCCTCGGACGCCCTCGCCGCCGCGGTCTCCTTCGCCTGCGGCCCCTACGTCGTCCCGCACGCCTTCGTCGAGGGTTGGGCGGTGCGCACCAACAACCCGCCGTCGGGCCATGTGCGCGGCGAGGGCGCGATGCAGGTGTGCGCCGCGTACGAGGGCCAGATGGACAAGCTCGCGGCCAAGCTGGGGATGGACCCGGCCGAGCTGCGGCTGCGCAACGCCATGGCCACCGGCGACCTGCTGCCCACCGGCCAGGCCGTCACCTGCCCGGCCCCGGTCGCGGAGCTGCTGACCGCGGTGCGGGACGAGCCGCTGCCCCCGCTCCCCAAGGACGATCCGGACGTCCGGGAGGGGGAGTGGCTGCTGCCCGGGGGCCCGGACGGCGCGGGCGACCCGGACGCGGTACGGCGCGGCGTCGGCTACGCGCTGGGCATGGTGCACATGCTCGGCGCCGAGGGCACCGACGAGGTCTCCACCGCCACCGTCAAGGTGACCGGCTCGGTGGCGACCGTCATCTGTGCGGCCGTGGAGACCGGACAGGGCTTCACCACCCTGGCCCGACAGATCGTCCAGGAGGTGCTGGGCATCGAGGAGGTGCACGTCGCCTCCGTCGACACCGACCAGCCGCCGGCCGGGCCGGCCGCGCGCGGCCGCCACACCTGGGTGTCGGGCGGCGCCGTCGAGCGGGCCGCCAAGATGGTCCGCACCCAGCTGCTCCAGCCGCTGGCGCACCAGTTCGGCATGTCGACCGAGCTGCTCACCATCGCCGACGGCAAGATCACCTCGTATGACGGGGTGCTCAGCACCACCGTCGAGGAGGCGCTGGAGGGCAAGGAGCTGTGGGCGACGGCGCAGTGCCGACCGCACCCCACCGAGCCGCTGGACGAGTCGGGCCAGGGCGACGCCTTCGTCGGGCTCGCCTTCTGCGCGATCCGCGCGGTGGTGGACGTCGACATCGAGCTCGGCCTGGTCCGGGTGGTGGACGTCGCGCTGGCCCAGGACGTGGGTCGAGTGCTCAACCCGCGCCAGCTGGCGGCCCGGATCGAGGCCGGGGTGGCCCAGGGCATCGGCGCCGCCCTCACCGAGAACCTGCGCACCTCGCGCGGCATCGTCCGCCACCCGGACCTGACCAACTACGCCCTGCCGACCGCCGTCGACGTGCCCGACGTCCGCATCGTCGAGCTGATCGAGGAGCGGGACGTGGTCGCGCCCTTCGGCGCCAAGGCGGTCAGCGCGGTGCCGGTGGTGACCACGCCCGCGGCCATCGCGGCGGCCGTCCGTGCGGCGACCGGGCGGCCGGTCAACCGACTGCCCATCAGGCCGCAGTCGGCGGTCGTCAACGCCTGAGCCGGCCGGCGCCCGCGGAGGCGCCCGCGCCCGGACAGCCGAAGGGGGGCGCCCGGTCCCCGACCCGGAGCGCACCCCCTCGCCGCGTCCTTCGCCGCTCAGCCGGCCGGCGTGACCTCCAGCGACCCCGCCTGCGCCGCGCGCAAGGCCCGGGCCAGCAGCGGGGCGTAGCCGCGCAGATGCTCCTCGCGCAACATCTCGTAGTGCTGCGCGCGGACGTGATGTACCGTCAGCGCGCCGTCGGTGTACTCCTGCCACGCCTCCGGCACATGGGCCGGGTCGCGCCGGTAGCCGCGGACCCGCTCCTCGGCGGTGAACAGCAGCAGGTCGCCGCGGAACCGGTCCGGGGTGAACTTCCGCATCAGCTCCATGTCGTTGCGCAGGATGTCCAGCAGCGGGAAGCTGGTCCTGCCGGCCAGCAGCCGCGCGGGCAGCCCGGTCTTCCGGCTCAGCTCCGCCGCCAGCGCCTCGGCGTCCAGCTCGCCTCCGTCCGGCCGCAGCGCGGTGATGTCGCGACCCCCGATGTCGTCCAGCAGCACCCCCAGCCACTGCCGGGTGCTCAGCTCCGGCAGGTCGTCGAAGGTCCGCCAGTTGTCGGGGTAGGCGTCGAGGACGGCCAGCAGGCCGACCTCCGCGCCGTCCTCCTGGAGCCGGGTGGCCATGGCGTGCGCGACCAGCCCACCGAAGGACCAGCCCAGCAGGTGGTACGGGCCGTCCGGGCGCACCGCGCGCAGCTGGGCCACATAGTCCTCGGCCATCTCCGCCACGCTCGCCGGGGGCACCGCCTCCGGTGAGCTCAGCGCCCGCGCCTGGAGCGTGTAGACCGGCTGCTCCGGGCCCAGGTGACGGAGCAGCTTGGCGTACGCCCAGCCGAGCCCGCCGCCGGGGTGCACGCAGAACAGCGGGGGGCGGCCGCCCCGCGCGCGCAGCGGCAGCAGAGGGTCGAGCCCGTGGCCCCGATCGGACGCCGACCCGCCGGCCGCCTCGTGCAGCCGCCCCACCAACTCCGCCACCGTCGGCGCGTCGAGCAGCGCCCGGATCGACAGCTCCACGCCCAGCTCCGCGCCGATCCGGCTGACCAGCCGGGAGGCCAGCAGGGAGTGCCCGCCGAGGTGGAAGAAGTCGTCGTCGATGGTGACACCGGGGACGCCGAGGACCTCGCCGAAGAGCCCGCACAGCAGCTCCTCCCGGGGCGTGCGCGGCGCGCGGCCGGAGGCGGCCGCCTCGAAGGCGGGCGCGGGCAGGGCCCGACGGTCCAGCTTGCCGTTGACGCTCAGCGGCAGCGCGTCGAGCACCACCAGGGCGGCGGGCACCATGGGCGCGGGCAGCGTGCGGTCCAGCGCCTCCCGGGCGGCGGCCGGCTCCGGTGGGGCGCCCGGCCCGGGGACCAGATAGCCGACCAGCCGCCGGTCGCCCGGGGTGTCCTCACGGACCACGGCCGCCGCCTGCGCCACCCCCGGCAGCGCCCGCAGCGCCGCCTCCACCTCGCCCAGCTCGATGCGCACGCCCCGCAGCTTGACCTGGTCGTCGGTGCGGCCGAGGTACTCCACCGCGCCGTCCGGCAGCAGCCGGGCCAGATCGCCGGTGCGGTACATCCGGGCGCCGGGCTCGCCGAAGAGCGGCCCGTACGGGTCGGCGGTGAAGCGCTCGGCGGTGAGCGCCGGCCGGTGCAGATAGCCGCGGGCCAGCTGCGCGCCGGCCAGGTAGAGCTCGCCCGGGGTGCCGGGCGGGCACGGCCGGAGGGCGCAGTCCAGCACGTACACCCGGGTGTTCCACACCGGCCGGCCGATCGGCACCGGGCCGGCGGCCCCCGGCTCGCACGGGTGGTACGTGACGTCCACCGCGGCCTCGGTGGGCCCGTACAGGTTGTGCAGCGCCACCCCCGGCAGCAGCGCGTGGAACCGGTCCACCGTCTCGCGCGGCAGCGCCTCGCCGCTGCACACCACCCGGCGCAGCCCGGCGCCGCACCGCGCGGTCGCCGGCTCGTCCAGGAACGCCTGGAGCATCGACGGCACGAAGTGCAGCGTGGTGACGCGCTGTTGGCGGATCAGGCGCGCCAGGTACGCCGGGTCCTGGTGGCCGCCGGGCCGGGCCACCACCAGGGTGGCGCCGGTCAGCAGCGGCCAGAAGAACTCCCACACGGAGACGTCGAAGCCGGCCGGCGTCTTCTGCAGCACCCGGTCCTCGGGGCCCAGCCGGTAGGTCTCCTGCATCCACGACAGCCGGTTGACGATGGCCCGGTGGGACACGGACACGCCCTTGGGGCGGCCGGTGGAGCCCGAGGTGTAGATGACGTACGCGGGGTTCTCCGGAAGGGGCGCCGGGAGCGGCCCGCGGGCCGCGCCGGCGCGGGGACGGGGGAGCGCCGGCCGGGCGGTCCGCGGTTCGGGGGCGTCCAGCAGCAGCCGCGGCACGCCGCTCCCGGAGAGCGGCAGCGCGGCCGCGGCGTCCGCGCGGGTGAGGACCAGGGTGGGGGCCGCGTCCTCCAGGGTCAGTCGCAGCCGCTCGGCCGGGTGGTCCAGGTCGAGCGGGAGATAGGCGGCGCCCGACTTGAGGACGGCCAGCAGGGCGACGACGAGGTCGGCGGAGCGGGGCAGCGCGACGGCCACGGTGCGCTCGGGCCCGGCGCCGCGCGCCACCAGCCGGCGGGCGAGACGCTCGGCGGCGGTGTCCAACTCGGCGTAGTCGAGCCGGGCGGACCCGAAGACCAGCGCGGTCCGCCGCGGCGTGCGGCGGGCCCGCGCCGCCAGCAGCTCCGGCAGCGTGGTGCGCGGCACCTCGCGCGCGGTGTCGTTCCCCGCCCGCACCGCCCGGTGCCGCTCGGTCTCGTCGAGCAGCTCCACCGAGCCGATCGCGCGGTCGGTGTCGGCGGCGTCCGCGAAGGCGTGCAGCAGCCGCAGGAACCGTCGACGGTGGGCGGCGAGGTCGGCCGCGCCGTACAGATGGCCGTTGGCGTTCAGGTCGATCCGCATGCCCTGCCCGTCGGACCGGTCGTAGGCCATGATCGACAGGTCTTCGATCAGTCCGTTGGAGAGGTTGTGGGCGGTGACGTCGTGCCCGGCGAAGTCGAAGTCGTAGCCGAAGGACATGACGTTGACGTGCGGTCCGAGCAGCCCCCGGCCGCCGTCGGGCAGTTGGAGGTCGCGGGCCAGGTCGATCCGGCGGTAGCGCTGGTGCCGCAGGGCGGTGCGGACCTCGCGGGACACCCGTCGCACGAACTCCCGGACCCGCAACCGGGGAGCGACCGTCAGGCGCAGCGGAACGATGTTGGCCAGCATCCCGGGGGCCGCGCGCAGCGCGGGGTCGGTGCGGGCGGCGACCGGCAGGCTGAGCACGATGTCCGAGGTGCCGGTCATGCGGTGGAGATAACCGGCCGTGATGGCCATCATCATCGCCGACCAGTGGGTGCCGCAGGCCCGGGCGGCGGCGCGCAGCCGGGCCGCCTCCGCCTCGGACAGCAGCGTCGTCTCGCGCAGCGGCTGCGCGAAGACGGTGGCCCGCCGCCCGGCGAGGCGGGGCGGCTCCGGGTAGTCCGCGAAGCGCTCCGCCCAGTAGGCGCGGTCGGCGGCGAAGTCCGCCGACTCCCGGTACTCCGCGTCCCGTTCGAGCAGCACCGCCAACGGCGTGAACGTCGAGGGGCCGGCCGGCCGCCCCGCCGCCTTCGCCGAGTACAGTTCGGCCACCCGCCGGGCGACCAGGGCGCCGCCCGCCGCGTCCGTCACGATGTGGTGGTAGCTCTGGTACCAGGCGAACCGCTGGGGCCCGAGCTGGAACAGGGCGTACGAGAACAGCGGTTCACGCCCCAGGTCCATGGTCCGCGCCAGATCGGCGCGCATCCACCGCTCGGCCGCCGCCCGGGGATCGGGGGCGTCGGCCACGTCGAGCACCGGCAGCCGCCACGCGGTGGCCGGGTGCGGCTCCACCACCTGCCAGGGCACACCGCCCTCCGAGCCGAAGCGCACGTTGAACGGCTCGGCCTCGGCCACGGCCTGGCGCAGCGCCTCTTCGAATATCTCCGCGTCCACCGGGCCGTGGATCTCGAGGTACTCGCCGATCCGGAACGTGGTGCTCTCCGGATCCAGCTGTTCGCTGAGCCAGATCTCGCTCTGACCGGTCGACAACGGCAGTCGGGAGCCCGGGACGTGGTGCGGGTCGAACTGCAACACTTCCCCCCAGGGGGTATCGGCGGAACACCGGGGGAGCTCAGAGGAAAAGCTCGGTGTAATGGCAGAACGAACGACGCCCCCGAAAAGAATCGCCCTGTGGGCGAGCTATGAGGAGATGTCGATCCGCCAGTCGTGACAGCGCATGATGTGCCCGGGGGGATACTCGAGCTCGCACCCGCCGAGCAGGGTGAAACCCGCCTTGAGACAGACGGCGTTGGAGGCGGCGTTCCCCACCGAGGGGAAGGCGTGCAGGTGCCGGTGGCGCCGCTCGGCGCGGGCGGCGGATATCACCGCCGCCGCGGCCGCCGCCGCGATGCCGCGGCCCTGGTGCCCCGGCAGCACGCTCCAGCCCGTCTCGTACACCGTCTCCCCGCGCCAGCTCCGTTCCCAGAAGCCCAGGCAGCCCACCGCCGTCCCCTCCGGCCGGAGCGTGACCCGGTACATCCGGCCCGTCCCGGTCCCGGGCAGCGCCAGATAGCGCGCATGCCGCTCGACGAGCTTCTCCTCGCTCTCCGGGCCGCCCAGATGCACCATCGCCGCGGGCGCGTTCAGCGCCCGCAGCAGGTCCAGGTCCCCCTCCGCCCAGGGCTCGATCCGCACCCGCGACGTGTCCGTGTGGTCAGCCATGCGGCCCACGGTACGAGGGAGGTCTGACAGCGGACGCGTTCGCGCCGGCCGCGGCCGCCCCGTCGAGGAGGGCGGCCGCGGCCGGCGTTCGCGCGAGGCCGTGACCGGAATCGAACCGGCGTCACCAGCTTTGCAGGCTGGCCCCTCAACCACTCGGGCACACGGCCGGGGTGTGGCGTCGCGGTCTCGACGATAGGAGCGGGGCCGAGGGCGGTTCAACGGTTCGGGCCGCCCCGACACAGGACCGCAACAGCTCGTTCATGCGCCGTCACGGCCGGGTGAGGAAGTCCTCCACGACGGGCCGGAACAGCTCCGGTGCGTCGACCCAGGGGTAGTGGCCGACCTGGTGCAGCGTGCGGACGCGGGCGTGCGGGAAGGAGGCGGCGACGAGTTCGCCGGCGCGCGTCCCGGTGACGGCGTCGCGGTCGCCGGTGACGACCAGGACCGGACAGGTCACCTCGCGCAGTCCGACGAGCAGGGCGCGGCGGGTGGGCTCGTCGACGCCCTGCCAGAAGCCGGCGCGGGGCACCGGGCCCAACTGGGCGCCCTCGGCGGCGGCGTGGGCGCGCTGGGGCTCCTCCCAGCGGCCGTAGGCCATGGGGGCCGCGCGGAACAGCAGGGCGCGGATCTCGCCCGTGTCATGGGCCTCGGTCAGCTGCTGGGCGGCGATGTAGGCGTCGGGCCACCACGGCTCGTCGGCACGGGACTCGAAGATCTCTCGGGCGTCGCCGGGGAGTTCGCCCTGGAGCCGGGAGCCGGGGCAGACCAGCACCAGATGGGTGAGTCGACCCGGGTGGGCGGCGGCGTACGCCTGGGCGACGGCGGCCCCCGCGTCGTGGGCGAGCAGGGCGAAGCGCTCCAGGCCCAGGGCGTCGCGGAGCGATTCGAGGTCCTCGGCCAGCCGGGGGAAGGCGTAGGCGGCGGGGCGGGAGGCGGGCGGGGAGGCGCCGGTGCCCCGGCTGTCGGGGATGACCAGGTCGCGGGCGGTGTCCATGCCGCCGAGGTCGCCCAGGTAGGCGGCGTCCCGGCCGGGGCCGCCGGCCAGGCACACCAGCGGCGGTCGGGCGCGCCGCGGCGTGCCGTCGCCGCGCGCGGGCAGAAGGGTGTAGGACAGCTCGGCGCCGTCGTAGGAGGTGTAGGTGTAGTGCGGCATTGGTTCAGCTTGCCTGTTCTTCGCCCGATCTATTCCTGATCGATGGCCGATGGGGTCCGGTGGGCGGATTCCTGGGGCGGCTGAGGCTCCTGTTCTCAAAGCGGCACATGGAGGACGGGTTCCCTACCCCAACTTCTGCTTATCATTCAGGGGTGTTCGATTCCCGGCACATCAAGACCTTCCACGAAGTGGTGCGGGCCGGCTCCTACTCGGCGGCCGCCCGCTCCCTCGGCTATACGCAGCCGGCGATCACCCAGCAGATGAAGGCGTTGGAACGCGCGGTGGGCACCCCGCTGTTCACCCGCGTCGGGCGGCGGATGCGGCTGACCGAGGCGGGGGAGGCGCTGGCCCGGCACGCGGGCACCATCCTGGACTCGCTCTCCGCCGCCCAGCAGCAGATGAAGGCCATCACCCGACTGCGCGCCGGCCGGGTGCGGGTCTGCGCCTTCCCCAGCGCGAGCGCCACCCTCATCCCCGAGGCGCTGGCCCGGATCACCGCCGGCCACCCCGGGGTGCAGGTGGAGCTGCAGGAGTACGAGCCGCCGGAGTCGCTGGGGCGGTTGGTGCGCGGCGAGTGTGACATCACCCTGGCCTTCACCTACCCCGGCCTGCATGAGCAGGTCCCGGAGGAGGTGGCGGAGATCCGGCTGCTGGAGGACGAGCTCACGGTGCTGATGCCCACCGGCCATCCGCTCGCCCGGCGCCGCGCGGTCAAGCTCGCCGACCTGGCCGAGGAGCGCTGGATCGCCGGCTGTCTGCGCTGCCGCGCCAACTTCCTGCACGAGTGCGCCGAGCAGGGCTTCGCCCCGGACATCGCCTTCACCACGGACGACAACCTGGTGGTGCAGAGCCTGGTCGCGGAGGGCCTGGGGGTGGCGATGATGCCGGGGCTCGTGCTGTCCTTCCTGTGCCACCGCAAGGTCACCGGACGGGTCCTGGAGCCGGCCTCGCGCCGCCAGGTCTCCGCGTACGTCCTCCGCGAGCATCTGCGCATCCCCGCCACCGCGCTGGTGCTGGAGGAGCTCCAGGCGGTGGCGGCGCGCAGGGTCGGCTGCTGATCCTCCGGGCGCCCACCGGATCACCGGGGGTCGATCCATAAGCTGTCGTTGGGTTCTGGCTAAGAAACCGTCGTTGGACCTGATGGATCAGTCGGCAGCACGCTGCCCGTATGACCGCTCCGACCGACTTCCGGCCCGCCGTGACGACACCTCGACTCGACTCGCTCGTCCGCGAGGTGCGCGCCACCGTCGACCGCGGGCTGCCGCCCGACCTCACGGCCTACCTGGTCGGTGAGCGGCTCGCCCCGCACCTGGGCGCCCCCGACCTGCTCACCGCCGAGCAGCGCGAGGGCGACCCCGAGCGCTACCGCCAGCACGTGCTGCACGCCGAGCACGACGGGAGCTTCTCCATCGTCGCGCTGGTGTGGCTGCCGGGGCAGCGCACCTCCATCCACGACCACGTCTCCTGGTGCGTGACCGGCGTCCACGAGGGTCAGGAGAGCGAGCAGCGCTACCGCCTGGTCTCCGACGGCGCCAGCTCCCGGCTGATCGCCACCGAGCGGGTGGTCAACCCGCAGGGCGCGGTCTGCGGTTTCGCGCCGCCGGGCGATATCCACCGGGTGTGGAACGCCTGCGAGGGCACGGCGCTGTCCCTCCACATCTACGGCGCGGACATCTCCCGCCTGGGCTCCAGCGTGCGCCGCGTCTACCACCTCCCGACCGACGACCGGGACGCACGGTAATGGCGCTGCTCCGGGAGCGGCCCGGCGCGGCCGCACCCGCGGCGGCGGAGCGGCCCAGATCGCCGGGCAAGGTCCCGGGCCTGCTCTGCGCCGCGCTCGGCGTCGCCGCCGCCTGGGGGACGCACCGGCTGCTGCCGGGTGTGCCGATGCTCACCGCCGCCGTGGTGCTGGGCATCACCGCGGCCCATCTGCCGGGTGCGCGCGCGCTCGTCCGCGGCGCGGGGCGGCCCGGTCTCTCCTACGCCGGCAAGCGGCTGATGCGGCTCGGCGTGGTGCTGCTGGGGCTCAAGCTCAGCCTGGACGACGTGCTCGGGCTCGGCTGGGCGACGGTGGCCATGGTCTTCGGCGTGGTCGCGGCCACCTTCGGCGGCACCTGGTGGCTGGGCCGGCGGATGGGCCTGCCCGGCGACCAGCCGCTGTTGATCGCCACCGGCTACTCGATCTGCGGGGCCTCCGCGATCGGCGCGGTCAGCGAGGTGTCCGAGAGCGAGGAGCGGGACATCGCCACCTCGGTGGCGCTGGTGACGCTGTGCGGCACCCTCGCCATCGCCGTGCTGCCGCTGCTCCAGCACCCGCTGGGGCTGAGCGACGCCCAGTTCGGCCGCTGGGCCGGGGCGAGCGTGCACGACGTGGGGCAGGTCGTCGCCACCGCGCAGACCGCCGGCGGCGCCGCGCTGAGCGAGGCGGTCCTGGTGAAGCTGATGCGGGTGGCGCTGCTGGCCCCGCTGGTGGCGGCGGTGGCGGTGGCGGCGCGCAACCGCCGCGCGGCCTCGGCCGTCGAGGGCGCCCGGTCCACCCGGCGCCCGCCGCTGGTCCCGCTCTTCGTCCTCGGCTTCCTGGCCATGGTGGGTGTGCGCAGTACCGGCCTGCTCTCCACCACCGCCCTGGACCTGACGGGGACCGCCCAGGAACTGCTGCTCGCCGCCGCCCTGTTCGGCCTCGGCAGCGCGGTGCACCTGCCCTCGCTCACCCGTACCGGGGCGCGGGTGGCGGGGCTGGGGCTGTGCGCCTGGCTGGTGGTCGCGGGGGCGAGCTACGGCGGCGTGCTGCTCACCGCCTGAGCCGCCGCGGGGCGAGGCGGTCCACCGCGGCGGCGGGGTGCCCGGCCCCGCCCGTCTTCGCGCGCCGGTACTCGGCCGGCGGGTGCCCGCCCCGCCCTGCTTCCCGCGCGGCGTCGGCCCGGCCGGTGGACCCGGCCGGGCCGGCCGGGCTTACGGGTGCCAGATCTCCTTGATGGAGTCGATCTTGCCCTCGCCGTCCAGGTGGATGTCGTAGATGTTCCCGGAGCAGGAGTACGGCGCCTTCACGGCGCTGGGGTTGGTCATGCAGTCGGCGGCGTGCGACCACAGCTCGCCCGGGGGGACCACCTTGGTGGTGCCGGACCCGGTGGCCAGCTCCGCGTTCGTCTCCGGCGCGAACAGGTAGTAGTTGGCCTTGCCCTTGCCGTGGTAGATGAAGTCGTTCGGCGTGCACTCCGGCGCGGCGTCCTTGGCGGACAGCGAGCCCTTCGACGGGGGCACGGCGATCTCGACCATCTTGTGGCCGGCCGGCAGCGTCGGCGGCTCCCCGCAGTCGCCGGGGCCCTCTTCCTCGGTGCCCTTGCCCTGGCCCTCGTCGGCCTTCTGGTCCTTCTGGTCCTTCGCCGGCTGGGAGGCGGAGCCGCCGGTGGAACCGCCCGCGGTGTCGTCCTCCGGCCCACAGGCGGCCGCGCCGCCGAGCGCGGCGACGAGCACGAGACTGCTGATGAGGCGTCGAGTCGGCTTCATATCGGATCCCCCGTCAGGTGAGAAAAAAAATGGTGATCATGTGGTTCCGGGAGCCGGGTAATTTCAAGATCAATCACCTGGCCCGGCGGGAATCGTAAGGCATGTTCATGGCGACGTCGGCGTCGCTTCGATCATGGCGGCCATGTCGTAGCCGGTTCATGACACAGGCGGGACCGTCCGGACACCTAGGACCGAAGGACGATTCGATCTCCGCCCCGAGACAGGTGGCAGACCGGACGGCCCTTCCTACGCTGGCGCGATGACCACCCTCGACCCGCGCGGCGCCGACACCGCGTCCCCCTCGGCCACGGTGGACGGCGACACCGTGCTCAGCCGCCGCTACCGTGCCCTGACCCTCGGCATCATCTCCGTGGTCTCGCTCGTCGCCTTCGAGGCGAGCGCCGTCAACACCGCCATGCCGGTCGCGGCGCACGCCCTGGACGGGGTGGAGCTCTACGCCTACGCCTTCTCCGGCTACTTCACCGCGAGCCTCTTCGCGATGGTCCTGTCCGGCGAGTGGTGCGACCGGCGCGGCCCGCTGGTGCCGCTCTTCACCGGCATCGCGGGCTTCTGCGCCGGACTGCTGATCTCCGGCTCGGCGCAGCGGATGTGGATGTTCGTCGGCGGGCGCGCGGTCCAGGGCGTCGGCGGCGGACTGGTGATCGTCGCGCTGTACGTGGTGGTCGGCCGGGCCTATCCGGAGCGGCTGCGGCCCGCCGTGCTGGCCGCCTTCTCCGCCGCCTGGGTGCTGCCGGTCATCGTCGGCCCGCTGGCCGCGGGCACGGTCACCGAGCAGCTCGGCTGGCGCTGGGTCTTCCTCGCCATCCCGGTGCTGGTGCTGCTCCCGCTGTCCGTCATGCTCCCCGCCCTGCGGGCGCTCCCGACGGGCGACCTCACCCCGGCCATGGACCGCCGGCGGATCCTGCTCGCCCTGGGCGTCGCGGCCGGCGCCGGGCTGCTCCAGTACGCCGCCCAGGACCTCGGCTGGGTCTCGCTGGCGCCCGCCGTGGCCGGGCTCGCGCTGCTCGTCCCGTGCGTGCTGCGGCTGCTGCCGACCGGCACCTTCCGCGCGGCGCGCGGCCTGCCCTCCGTCATCCTGCTGCGCGGCATCGCGGCCGGCGCGTTCCTGGGCGCGGAGAGCTTCGTACCGCTGATGCTGGTCAGCGAGCGCGGGCTGTCGGCGACCCTGGCCGGACTCTCCCTCACCGGCGGCGGGCTGAGCTGGACGCTGGGCTCCTACACCCAGAGCCGGCCGCGGCTGGAACCCCACCGGGAGCGGCTGATGGGTCTCGGCATGCTGCTGATCGCCCTCGCGCTCGGGATGGCCCCGCTGGCCCTGCTGGAGCCCGTGCCGGTGTGGATCGTCGCCGTGGCCTGGGTGATCGGCGGATACGGCATGGGGCTCGCGGTCTCCAGCGCCAGCGTGCTGCTGCTGAAGCTGTCCCGCCCGGGCGAGGAGGGCGGCAACTCCGCCTCCCTCCAGGTCTCCGACGCCCTCGGCAACATCGTCCTGCTCGGTCTCGGCGGCGTGCTCTTCGTCTCCTTCGGCGGCGGCTCGGTGGCGGCCGAGGGCGGCCACGCCGGCGCGGCGGCGGCGACCGGCGGCTCGCATCCGGCCGCGTTCGTCGCCGTCTACGTGGCCATGGCGACGGTCGCGCTGGTCGGCGCCCTGGTCACCACCCGGCTGCGCCCCCAGGCGACCACGGGGCACGCGACGGCCGACGATGTGAGCTCAATCCCACCCGTGGGTGGCGCCCCGCGATAACCCCGAGGCGTGAACCGGGGCCCAGGTAGGCTGACGCGGTTGCCGATCCCGAGCCCCGACCAGCCCGACGGAGACCGTGACTACCACCGCCGCCTCAAGCCACAGCCATCACCTCTCACCGGCCTTCCCGGGCCGCGCCCCCTGGGGCACCGCGAACAAGCTGCGTGCCTGGCAGCAGGGGGCGATGGAGAAGTACATCCAGACCCAGCCGCGCGACTTCCTCGCGGTCGCCACCCCCGGCGCCGGCAAGACCACCTTCGCGCTCACCCTCGCCTCCTGGCTGCTGCACCACCACGTGGTGCAGCAGGTGACCGTGGTCGCGCCCACCGAGCACCTGAAGAAGCAGTGGGCCGAGGCGGCCGCTCGGGTGGGCATCAAGCTGGACCCGGAGTACAGCGCGGGCCCGTTGGGCCGCGAGTACCACGGCGTGGCCGTCACCTACGCCGGCGTCGGCGTCCGCCCCATGCTGCACCGCAACCGCTGCGAGCAGCGCAAGACGCTGGTCATCCTGGACGAGATCCACCACGCCGGCGACTCCAAGTCCTGGGGCGAGGCGTGCCTGGAGGCGTTCGACCCGGCCACCCGCCGGCTGGCGCTGACCGGCACCCCCTTCCGGTCCGACACCAACCCCATCCCCTTCGTCACCTACGAAGAGGGCAACGACGGCATCCGACGGTCCGCCGCCGACTACACCTACGGCTACGGCAACGCGCTCGGCGACGGCGTGGTCCGGCCGGTGATCTTCCTCAGCTACAGCGGCAACATGCGCTGGCGCACCAAGGCGGGCGACGAGATCGCGGCGCGGCTCGGCGAGCCGATGACCAAGGACGCCGTCTCCCAGGCGTGGCGCACCGCGCTGGACCCGCGCGGCGACTGGATGCCCAATGTGCTGCGCGCCGCCGACCAGCGGCTCACCGAGGTGCGCAAGGCGATCCCGGACGCCGGCGCGCTGGTCATCGCCACCGACCAGGAGTCGGCGCGCGCGTACGCCAAGCTGATCCGCGAGATCACCGGACAGGGCGCCACCCTCGTGCTCTCCGACGACTCCGGCGCCTCGCAGCGCATCGAGGACTTCAGCCACAACGACGACCGCTGGATGGTCGCCGTCCGCATGGTGTCCGAGGGCGTCGACGTGCCCCGGCTGGCGGTCGGCGTCTACGCCACCACGATCTCCACCCCGCTCTTCTTCGCCCAGGCCGTCGGCCGCTTCGTGCGCTCCCGCCGGCGCGGCGAGACCGCCTCGGTCTTCCTGCCCACCATCCCCATGCTGCTCGGCTTCGCCAACGAGATGGAGGTCGAGCGCGACCACGTCCTGGACAAGCCGAAGAAGGACGGCGAGGAGGAGGACATCTACGCCGAGGAGGAGAAGCTCCTCCAGGAGGCCGAGCGGCAGCAGGACGAGGACACCGGCGAGCAGGACATGCTGCCCTTCGAGGCGCTGGAGTCCGACGCCGTGTTCGACCGGGTGCTCTTCGACGGCGCCGAGTTCGGCATGCAGGCCCACCCCGGCAGCGAGGAGGAGCAGGACTACCTCGGCATCCCCGGCCTGCTCGAACCCGACCAGGTGCAGCTGCTGCTCCAGAAGCGGCAGGCCCGGCAGATCGCGCACAGCCGTCGGAAGCCCGACAGCGAGGCAGACCTCATCGAACTCCCCGCCGACCGGCGCCCCGTGGTCACCCACAAGGAGCTCCTGGAGCTCCGCAAGGAGCTCAACTCGCTGGTCGGCGCCTATGTCCACCAGAGCGGTAAGCCGCACGGCGTCATCCACACCGAGCTGCGCCGGGTCTGCGGCGGCCCGCCCAGCGCGGAGGCCACGGCGGGCCAGATCCGGGAACGGATCAAGAAGGTGCGGGAGTGGGCGACGCGCATGCGGTGACGCTGGGCGCTGTGCCGTTCTCGATGTGAGCCGCCTGCTCGCGGAGCCACCGGGGGTGCGGTGGGTTCGGCACCGCCGGGCTCCGGCGTCGTGGTTGTTCGCCGTCGCGGCGGGATGGGGGAGGTCGATCCCCGGGGCGCGGGGGCGCGGGGTGCTCCGGTGGTGCGGTGGGTTGGGCACCGCCGGGGTCCGGCGTCGCGATGGTTCGCCGTCGCGGCGGGATGGGCCTGGCTGCGGCGGGGGGCGGAGCCCCAGTCGCGGCGGGGCAGGGGCCGTCAAGGGGTTTCAGGTGGATTCATCAAGCTGCCATGGAACCGCTCCCGGCGACCGGCTGTATCACCACATCATCGGATAAAACGTCACGCAATACGGTCGCCGTTGTGGCCTCCCTTGCTCGGATTCTGGACGGACTCTTCCGCTAAGCGGACCGGCTCGCTACCGTTCCGCGCAACGCACACGCCCCGTGGCAGCGCCGCCGCGGAGCGCAGCCGGTGCGTGGGACACACGACCGGCGGCTCTTCTGCGCGCCGTCGCCGGGACCGAGGGCGCATCCGCAGGGAGAGGGTCGCCACTCACACCGAGGAGGGGCGTCGTGACCGCGGAGACCTCTCAGACACTCGACCGGGGACTGCGCGTCCTCAAACTGCTCGCCGACACGGACCACGGGCTGACCGTCACCGAGCTCTCGACGAAGCTCGGCGTCAACCGCACCGTGGTCTACCGGCTGCTGGCCACCCTGGAACAACACGCACTCGTACGCCGGGACATCGGCGGGCGGGCGCGCGTCGGACTCGGGGTGCTCCAGCTGGGACGCCAGGTCCACCCCCTGGTACGGGAGGCGGCGCTGCCCGCGTTGCGGGCGCTCGCCGAGGACATCGGCGCCACCGCCCACCTCACGCTCGTCGACGGCAGCGAGGCGCTGGCCGTCGCCGTGGTGGAGCCCACCTGGACCGACTACCACGTGGCCTACCGGGCCGGCTTCCGGCACCCGCTGGACCGCGGGGCCGCCGGGCGGGCGATCCTCGCGGCCCGTAACGCCGTCCGGGAGGGGCAGTCCTACGATCCGGGATACGCCCTCACCCACGGCGAGCTGGAGGCCGGCGCCAGCGGCGCGGCCGCCCCGCTGCTCGGCATCACCGGCATCGAGGGCAGCGTGGGTGTGGTCATGCTCACCGACGCGGTGCCGGAGCGGGTCGGCCCGCGCGTCGTGGACGCGGCCCGGGAGGTGGCGGAGGCGCTGAGTTGACGGTGCCCCATCGCCGGCGCGGGCGATCGGGGCCGTCGCCCGGCCGCTTCCGCCCCGAGCGGCAGGGGTGCGCGGACCGGGTCGGGCGCTCGGTGATCCCAGAAGTGAACTAGGGTCACTTCATGCCCGCCGTGCCCGCACTCTCCCGCCGCGCCTGGACCCTGGTGATCTGCGCCACGACCGTCGTCGCCCTGCTCGTGGCCGCCGCGTTCGCACCGCTGCCCTTCGCGATCGCCTACCCCGGCAGCACCGTGAACGTCCTCGGCTCCGACAAGGGCAAGCCGGTGATCTCCATCTCCGGCGCGGAGACCCGCAAGAGCAGCGGTCAGCTGCGGATGACCACGATCGTGGCGACCGGCCCGGGCACCAGCGTCCGGCTGGACGACCTGGTCGACAGCTGGTTCGACACCGACCGTGCGGTGATGCCGCACGACTCGGTCTACCCGGTCGGCGACACCACCGAGGAGATCGAGCGCCACAACGCCAAGGAGATGAAGAAGTCGCAGGACACGGCGGTCCGTGCGGCGCTGCGCTACCTCCACCGGTCCGATGAGGACATCGACGTCACGCTCCGCCTGGCGGACGTCGGCGGGCCCAGCGCCGGGCTGCTGTTCACCCTCGGGATCATCGAGAAGCTGGACGGCGACGGCCGTGGCGGCGATCTCACCGGCGGTCGGACGATCGCCGGCACCGGCACCATCGAGGCCGACGGCACGGTCGGCGCGGTGGGCGGGGTGCCGCTGAAGACGCAGGCGGCGAAGCGGGACGGCGCGACGGTCTTCCTGGTGCCCAAGGAGGAGTGCTCCGACGCGGAGGCCGAGCTGCCCGAGGGGCTGCGGCTGATCCCGGTGACCGAACTGAAGGACGCGGTCTCCTCGCTGCGCGCGCTCTCCTCCGGCCAGAAGGTGCCGAGCTGCTGATCGGCCCGTTCAGCCGGTCCTGCCGAAATCCTCCACTTCAGTCCTCCGCGGCCTGCTTCACCAGCGGGATGATCCGCAGGGGGACCGCGTTCTCCATCACGATCGCCGTGGAGGCGCGCACGATGCCCTCGAAGCCCACCACCCGGTCGATCACCCGCTGGAGATCCGCGTTCGAACGGGCGACCAGACGGCAGAGCATGTCCCCGTGTCCGGTGGTGGTGTGCAGCTCCAGTACCTCGGGGACGGTGGCCAGGTGGGCCCGCACATCGGTGCCCTGGCCCTGTTTGATCTCCAGCGTGGCGAACGCGGTGACCGGGTAGCCGAGCGCCGCCGGGTCCACCTGGGGACCGAATCCGCGGATCACCCCATTGGCCTGAAGCCGGTCCAGTCGGGCCTGGGCGGTGCCCCGCGCCACGCCGAGCCGACGGGATGCCTCCAGCACACCGATCCGGGGTTCGTCGGCGAGCAGCTCGATCAGACGTGCGTCCAGACGGTCGATTCCCACGATGCCTCCTGTGCCGGCTGTGGCCGTAGTCACTATGTACACAATGCCGCGGCTTACTCGACAGTGGCTATACAAACTGCTCAGCGATTCAACAAACTATTGCGCACTCTGAGCCGCGGGGAGAGTCTGCGGTTATGACTGAGACACTGGATCACACCCCCGACACCGCGCGGCAGGCCGATCCGTTCCCGGTGAAGGGGATGGACGCGGTCGTCTTCGCCGTCGGCAACGCCAAGCAGGCCGCGCACTACTACGCCACCGCCTTCGGCATGAAGCTGGTCGCCTATTCGGGACCCGAGAACGGCAGCCGCGAGACCGCCAGTTACGTGCTCGTCTCGGGCGCCGCCCGCTTCGTGCTCACCTCCGTCATCAAGCCCACCACCGACTGGGGCCGCTTCCTGGCCGCCCATGTCGCCGAGCACGGTGACGGCGTCATCGACCTGGCCATCGAGGTCCCGGACGCACGGGCCGCCTACGCCTACGCGGTCGAGCACGGCGCCACCGGCCTGGAGGAGCCGTACGAGACCAAGGACGAGCACGGCACCATCGTCCGCGCGGTCATCGCCACCTACGGCCAGACCCGCCACACCCTCGTCGAGCGCTCCGGCTACGAGGGCGTCTACCTGCCCGGCTTCGTCCCCGCCGACCCCATCGTCGAGCCCCCGGCCAAGCGCACCTTCCAGGCCATCGACCACTGCGTGGGCAACGTCGAGCTCGGCAAGATGAACGAGTGGGTGACCTTCTACAACAAGGTCATGGGCTTCACCAACATGAAGGAGTTCGTCGGCGACGACATCGCCACCGAGTACAGCGCGCTGATGTCGAAGGTCGTGGCCGACGGCACGCGCAAGGTGAAGTTCCCGCTGAACGAGCCCGCCATCGCCAAGAAGAAGTCCCAGATCGACGAGTACCTGGAGTTCTACGGCGGCCCCGGCGTCCAGCACATCGCCCTCGCCACCAACGACATCGTCGCCACGGTGCGCGCCATGCGGGCCGCGGGTGTGCAGTTCCTGGACACCCCCGACTCCTACTACGACACCCTCGGCGAGTGGGTCGGCGAGACGCGGGTGCCCATCGAGACCCTCCGCGAGCTGAAGATCCTCGCCGACCGCGACGAGGACGGCTACCTGCTCCAGATCTTCACCAAGCCGGTCCAGGACCGCCCGACGGTCTTCTTCGAGATGATCGAGCGGCACGGCTCCATGGGCTTCGGCAAGGGCAACTTCAAGGCGCTGTTCGAGGCCATCGAGCGCGAGCAGGCCCTTCGCGGCAACCTCTGACAACCGCTCCGCCGCGACGGTCGCCACCGTCGCGGCGGTCCGGCATCGCTACCCCGTACCCCCGCACCCCGCACCAACACCCACCCCGCGGCAGCCCCCGCGTGTCGGCGATCTACCCCCGCCCCCCGCGCGGTGCGAGGCTGGAGCCATGACCGACCTCATCGAGCGGCTGCGTTCGGGACTTCCGGCGGAGGCCGTGCTGACCGACCCCGACGTCACGGACTCCTACGCGCGGGACATGGCGAGCTTCTGCGAGGCGGGCGCGCCGGCAGTGGTCGTGCTGCCGCGCACCGTGGAGCAGGTGCGGCACGTCATGCGCACCGCCACCGAGCTCCGCGTCCCCGTCGTGCCGCAGGGCGCCCGCACCGGCCTCTCGGGGGCGGCCAACGCCTCGGACGGCTGCGTCGTGCTCTCCCTGGTCAAGATGGACCGCATCCTGGAGATCAACGCCGTCGACCGGATCGCGATCGTCGAGCCGGGCGTCGTCAACGCGGCCCTCTCCCGCGCCGCCGCCGAACACGGCCTCTGCTACCCGCCGGACCCCTCCAGTTGGGAACAGTGCACGATCGGCGGCAACATCGGCACCGCCTCCGGCGGCCTGTGCTGCGTGAAGTACGGCGTCACCGCCGAGTACGTACTGGGGCTCGACGTCGTCCTGGCCGACGGCCGGCTCCTCTCCACCGGCCGCCGCACAGCCAAGGGCGTGGCGGGCTACGACCTGACCCGACTGTTCGTGGGCTCGGAGGGCAGCCTCGGCGTGGTCGTACGGGCCATCCTGGCGCTCAAGCCCACGCCGCCGCCGCGGCTGGTGCTGGCCGCGGAGTTCCCCTCCACCGCCGCCGCCTGTGACGCCATCTGCCGGATCATGGAGCGCGGGCACGTGCCGTCGCTGCTGGAGCTGATGGACCGTACGAGCGTACGGGCCGTCAACGAGCTGGCGGGCATGGGCCTGCCGGAGACCACCGAGGCGCTGCTGATGTGCGCCTTCGACACCCCGGACCCGACCCCCGAGCTGGCGGCCGTCGGGGAGCTGTGCCGGACGGCCGGGGCCACCGAGGTGGTGCCGGCGGAGGACGCCGCCGAGTCCGAGCTGTTGCTTCAGGCGCGCCGGATGACCCTGACCGCGCTGGAGGCGATCAAGGGCGTCACGATGATCGACGACGTCTGCGTGCCCCGCTCCAAGCTCGCGGCGATGATCGACGGCACGGCCGAGATCGCCCGTAGGTACGACCTGACCATCGGCGTCGTCGCGCACGCCGGGGACGGCAACACCCACCCCACCGTGTGCTTCGACGCCTCCGACCCGGAGGAGTCGCGGCGTGCCCGGGAGTCCTTCGACGAGATCATGGCGCTGGGCCTGGAGCTGGGCGGCACCATCACCGGCGAACACGGCGTGGGAGTGCTGAAGAAGGAGTGGCTGGCCCGCGAACTGGGCCCGGTGGGTATGGAGTTGCATCGCTCCATCAAGCAGGTCTTCGACCCGCTGGGCATCCTCAACCCGGGCAAGGTCTTCTGACAGGGGATCACGCACGACAGGAGACGGCGGGAGACGGCTCACGGAGTGCGCCTCACCCGGCGCCTCACTCACGCAACGAGGCGACGTCGACCACGAACCGGTAGCGCACATCGCTGGCGACGACCCGTTCGTACGCGTCGTTGATCTGCTCCGCGGGGATGACCTCGACGTCCGCGGCCAGCCTGTGCCGGGCGCAGAAGTCGAGCATCTCCTGCGTCTGCCGGATGCCGCCGATGTTGGAGCCGGCCAGGCTGCGCCGCTTCATGACGAGGGAGCTGAGGAACAGCGCGGACCGGGTCTCGGGCAGCCCGACGTTGACCATCGCCCCGTCCACCCGCAACAGCCCGAGATAGGCGTCGAGATCGAGGTCGGCGGAGACGGTGTTGAGGATCAGGTCGAAGGCGTCGGCGAGGTCGGTGAAGACGGCCGGGTCGGCGGTGGCGTGGAAGTGGTCGGCGCCCAGCCGAAGCCCGTCGTCCTTCTTCCGCGGCGACTGGCTGAGCACGGTGACCTCGGCGCCCCGGGCGTGCCCGATCTTGACGGCCATGTGGCCGAGGCCGCCCAGTCCGACGACGGCGACCTTGCTGCCGGGGCCCGTCTCCCAGCGGGCGAGCGGCGCGTACGTGGTGATGCCGGCGCACATCAGCGGCGCGGCCTCGTCGAGGGAGAGCCCGTCGGGGACGCGTAGCACGTAGTTCTCGTCGACGACGATGTGCGTGCTGTAGCCGCCGTAGGTGGGTTCGTCGGTGCGCGGGTCGCGGGCGTTGTAGGTCCACACCGCGCCTTCGCGGCAGAACTGCTCCTCGCCGGCGCGGCAGTACTCGCACCTCCGGCAGGAGTCGACGAAGCAGCCCACCCCGACGCGGTCACCGACGGAGTGACGGGTCACGCCGGGGCCCACCGCCGTGACGACGCCGGCGATCTCATGGCCCGGCACCATCGGGAAGACGCCCTCCGCCCACCCCTCGTGGACCTGGTGGATGTCGGTGTGACAGATGCCGGTGAACGCGATCTCGATCACGACGTCGTACTCGCCCGGCGCCCGGCGTTCGATGGTGGTGCGCTCCAGCGGGGCCTTGGGGGAGGGGGCGGCGTAGGCGGTGACGGCGGTGCTCATCTCGGTCTCCTGAGTGAGGTCGGAAACCCCCTGCCCTCCAGTCTGTGCCGCGAGCCCGGCGGCTGCGCCCCGGCCGCGGCGGGCGGTCCGAGACCTGGGGGAGTAGGCCGAAAGCCCGATGCGGCGGCGGCCGCGCGGGGCGTAGCGTCAGGAGTACGGAAGGCCGACGCCTCTTACAGTGTCGGCGTCGACGCACTGGCACGGACGCACCGGCACCGGCCACGGCGCACAGCCAGACAAGACCCAGCAGACAAGACCCAGCACACAAGACCCTGACACAAGACCCAGCACACAGGCCCTCGGGAGGCACCCCGTGACCGCCAAGCTCGATCACACGATCATGCACAGCAGCGACCAGTTCGTCTCCGCGCGCTTCCTCACCGAGCTGCTCGGCGCGCCCGAGCCCCGTCGCATGGGCCCGTTCGCCGCGGTCGACCTGGACGGCGGGCTGACCGTCGACTACGCGGACTTCATCGTGGCCCCCGAGCGGATCGTCCCGCAGCATCTGGCGCTGCTCGTCTCGGAGGAGGAGTTCGACGGCGTGTACGCGCGCGTGCGCGACCGGGACCTGCCCTACTGGGCCGGTCCCGGCCACACGGAGCCGCGGTCCATCGACCGCCGGAACGGCGGTCGCCGGCTCTACGTGGACGACCCCGACGGCCACGCCATCGAGTTCCTCACCGTCTCCGACGGCTGAGGCGCCGTCCAGCGCCCGGTTCGGCGGGGTCAGCAACCCCATGCGAGCAGCTCGCGCAGCGCGTCGTCCATGCCGAGCTGCTCGCCCTCACTCCCCGGCGGGACCACCCGCAGGGTGCGCTCCAGCCAGGAAGAGACGGTCACCGCGTTGCCCTCCAACAGCGCCAGACCGTCCGGCGAGCTGAGCGCCAGACAGACCACGGCACGGCCGTCCACCCGGGTCGGCCAGATCTGCACGTCCCCCTCGCCGCAGGGGCGGAAGACCCCCTCCACCAGCAGCTCGCGCGCGAAGGTCCAGTGCACCGGCGACTCGGAGCCGATGTGGAAGGCGATGTGCACGGCGTACGGGTCGTCAGACCGGTAGACCAGCCGGGTCGGGACCGGGACGCTGCGCTCCGGCGACAGCACCATCATCATCTCGAGCTCTCGCTCCACCACGGTGTTCATGTAGGGCGTCCCCTTCTCGTAGGTGTTCGCTTCACCGGGTGGGAGCGCCCTCCGTTCGTCTCATTACGCGACTTCGCGCGATTCACGGAAACTTTTTCGCGCGCGTTCGCGACGGGTACGCGAAGCGAACGCGACTCGCACGTGCGAGTGGTGCGGTCTTTCGGTCGGGCCCGGTCCGCATGCACGTCTGATAGACCTGGAGCGCACCTCGCGGGCAGACTGCATACGCCCCACCCGCAGCACAGCAGACACGGGACATCGGAGATCATGAGCGCCCCTACCTCAGGTTCCGCGGACGGCAGCTCCATCGCGGGCTTCTATCCGGATCCCTCCATCCCCGGCTACATCCGGTACTGGAACGGTGCCGCCTGGGTGCCGGGCACCAGCCGCCCGGCCCCGGCCGAGGGTGAGGCCATGCCCGCCGCGCCGCCGGGCGTCACCACCGCCCAGCCGGCGCCGGTGACCC
The DNA here is from genome assembly GCF_007595705.1 of Streptomyces sp. SAJ15. Taxonomy (GTDB): domain Bacteria; phylum Actinomycetota; class Actinomycetes; order Streptomycetales; family Streptomycetaceae; genus Streptomyces. The sequence continues at coordinate 128,397 of NZ_NISY01000015.1, forward strand.
ACGAGCCGATCGGCGGCGCCACACAGATGACCGGCACGGTGCCGGACGAGACCGGGCCGATGTTCCTCGACCAGCCGTCCGTCGCCGCGGACACGACCGGGGCGGGCGCGTTGCCCGAGCTTCGGCCGCGGGGAGAGATGGGCGTCCGGGACGCGGCTGGGGGAGCTGCGGCCGGCGGAGCGCTGGGACACGAGGGAGGCGCCGCGCCGCGCGACATGCGGGCCGTACCGCCGCAGCCGGCGGCCTGGGGCGCCCCGCAGGGACCGCTCGGCGCCCGCCCCGAGCCCGCGTCCGCCTGGCAGGCCGACGTCTCCCGACAGACCGGCTTCGGCGGCGACCAGGACCGCCGGGTCTCCTGGGGCGCCGCCCCCGGCTCCCCCGGCGGTTCCGCCACCCCGGCCGCCGACCCACGGCTGGCCCCGGCCCCGGCGCCGGCCCCGGCCGCCGGGGCCCGCACCCCCTCGGGGGAGGGTGAGGGCGCGCCCGACCGGGCACTGCCGGCCGCCCGCCAGAGCCCCGCGCTGCCCCCGACGGGCGCGGTGCCCGCCCAAGGCTCCGGGCCCGCCTCCGAGAGCGGAGCCGCCCGTGGTGAGGGCACGCTGACCTTCCGCCGCTCGGGCACCGCGGCGACCGACGGGCCCCAGGGCGGCGGCGCGTCGGCGGGCGTTCCCCGCGACCGGGGGACCGTGACCATCCGCGCCACCCAGCGCGGCACCGCGCGGCAGGACGCCGCCACTCCCGCCGCCCAGGCGGGCCCGCCCGCGCCCGCCGCCTCCGGCGCGCCCGCCGCCCCGGCGGCCCCGGCCGCGTCCGCCGGCGCCATGCAGACCTCCGCCCCAGCCGGCGCCCCGGCCGCCACCCCGGCCGGCGCCCAGGCCAGCGCCTCGCCCGCCGCCACCGCGGCCGCCGCTCCCGCCGGGGCCCCGCCCGCGTCGACGCCGGGCGCGCAGCCGCCCGCCGGGGCCGCGTCCCAGGCTCAGGGCGGCCCGGCTCAGCAGGGATGGGTGCACCAGGTGCACCAGCTTGCACAGCAGGGCGCGCCGGCGGCGCCCGCGCCCGCCGCCGGGGGCGGCCCGGGGGTGCCGGAGGGCGTGATCCCGTGGAAGCCGCCGGTCGAGGACCCGTTCCGGCAGGCCGCGCAGGCGCAGGGCCGGCCCGCCGGGCTCGGCCGCCGGCTGCTGGCCCGGCTGATCGACACGCTCGTGCTGCTCGGCGCGGTCGCGGCCGCCGCCGTCCCGCTGTGGGGCAAGGCCATGGACCACATCGACGAGAAGGTGGAGGAGGCCAAGCAGACCGGCGAGACCGTCACCGTCTACCTGCTCGACGGCACCACCGGCGGCTACCTCGCCATCGTGGTGGCCGTGCTGCTGGTGGTCGGGCTGGTCTACGAGGCCCTGCCCACCGCCAAGTGGGGGCGCACCCTCGGCAAGAAGCTGTGCGGGCTGCGCGTCCTGGACATCGAGCAGCACGACACCCCCGGCTTCGGCGCCGCGCTGCGCCGCTGGCTGGTCTACGGGGTGCTGGGGCTGCTCGTCATCGGTGTGCTGAACGTGCTGTGGTGCCTGTTCGACCGACCCTGGCGGCAGTGCTGGCACGACAAGGCCGCCCGGACCTTCGTGGCCTCCCACGACTGACCGGCGGCCGCGCCGGAACCCCGCCGGGCTCCCGCCGGGACCTCGGGGCACCCCGCCGGAGGCCGTCCGGCGGGGGCGGCGTAGCCCGAACGGCGCGTGCCGGATGCGGTGCGGCGGGCGCCGGGTTCGACTCGGGCCATGAGTACCCAGCCGCCCGGCGACGAGCCGTCCGACCGCGAGCCGCCCCGCCCCGAGCCGCCCGGCGAGGGGTCGCCCGACCGGGACCCGTTCCGTAAGCGGCCCCCGTCCGAGGCCGGCGGCGAGCCCCCGTCCGAGCCGGGCGCCGAGCCGCCGTCGGGGCCTTCCGCCGCACCCCCGCCCCCTTGGGGCGGCGGCACCCAACCCCCGTCCCCGCCGCCTTCGGGTGGCGGGGACGAGCCCCCGTCACCGCCCCCGCCGCCGGGCGCCGGAGGGGGCGGGCCGCGGGGGCCCGGCCCGTCCTGGCCGGGTGGCGCCGGGCCGGGTGAGCAGGGCCCGTACGGCGGCGGTCCTTACGGCGGTGGCCCGTCCGGCGGCGGCCCGTACGGCGCTCCGCCGCCCGGCGGTCCGTACGGCGACCGGTACGGCGCCGACCCGCTGGCCGGGATGCCGCCGCTGGGCAGCCTTCCGCGCCGACTCTGCGCGCGGATCATCGACGCGCTGCTCGTGGGGATCCCGCTCGCCCTGGTCGTGGCGTTCGTGCGGGGCGGCTACGACCCCTACGACCCCACGGACTCCACGACGATGGCGGTCGCCGGCTCCGTCGTCTACTTCGTCTACGAGGGGCTGATGCTCTCGCACAGCGGGCAGACCGTCGGCAAGAAGCTGATGAGGATCCGGGTGGCGATGCTGAGCGACGGGGCGATCCCGCGGGGGCAGGCGGGCTGGCTGCGGGCCGCCGTGTACTCCCTGCCGGAGCTGGTGCCGTACTGCGGCTTCGTCTTCTGGCTGGTCAACGTGTTGTGGTGCACCTGGGACCGGCCGTACCGGCAGTGTCTGCACGACAAGGCGGCGACGACGGTCGTGGTCTCCACCGTTCCCGCCCCGGCACCCGCACCCTGACCTGTCGCCGACCGCGCGCCGGCTGGTGTAATCGGGGGCATGAGCATCCACCAGCCGCCCTCCCCGTACGCCCCACCCGTCTTCCCGGTGGGGATGCCGCCGCTGGCCACCACCGGCCAGCGCTTCCTGGCCCGGCTGATCGACACGGTGGTGCTGGGCGTGGTGTGGACACTGATGCTCAGCGCCACGGGCGCGCTGGAGTACACGCTGGAGAACCCCGGCGAGTACGACCTGCCCAAGGTGCTGGTCTCGGTGGTGCTGACCTTCAGCCTCTACTTCGCGTACGAGGGCGCGATGCTGGCCCGCAGCGGTCAGACGCTGGGCAAGAAGGCGCTGCGCATCCGGGTGGCGATGCTCGCGGACGGGAACATCCCCGGCCGCCACGGCTGGACCCGGGCCGCGGTCTACGCGCTGCCGGGGATCCTGTACCCGCTGCTGGTCGGCACCGTGTTCTGGGTGGTCAACTCGGTGTGGCAGCTGCGGGACCGGCCGTACCGACAGTGCCTGCACGACAAGGCGGCGAAGACGGTCGTCGTATCGGCCTGGTGAACGGAGCGGTCGGGGTCAGCCGCGCAGGGAGTGCTGGCGCGGCTCGGCCGGGGCCGACGGGCGGCCGGTGGCGACGGTGCGGCTGGGCCGGTGGTAGGCGCGCGGCATCGGCACGGTCAGCGCGATGAGAAGTCCCAGCGCGAGCGATGCCAGAGCGATCAGGGCGATGCCCAGACCGGACCGTGTCTCGGACAACAGCAGCATGGCAAGGGTCGATAAAACGACGGTGGCCGAACCATAGGCGAGCTGTGCAGGAGTCGGACGCGGCATGGCGAGACCGTCCTCAAGGCATCGATATTCACGGGGAGAGAGTCGCGACGGCGCGCACCCGCACCATGACTCTACGGTCCTGCATGCCCTGACGGAACGCTTGGTAAGCGTGACCTAACCCACGGCCCCGTCGCACGGGGAGCGCGCGGGGTCACTGCGCACGCCAACCGGCCCTGTCAGTGCGCCCGTTGGCGTCCGCCTTCCGGCCATCCGGGGGTGCTGGGCATACTGGCTCCATCTGTTCATGTCAAGGTCTGTCTTTTCAGTTTTCACTCCGGTCAAATACCGACACATATTTGACTGGGGAGGGCCAGACAAGTGAACAGGCAACGGAGGGCCGCAAGATCGGCCGCCATAGCCACCGTGGTCGCCGCATTGGGGGCGGCGACCCTGACCACCGGCCTCGCGCAGGCCGACGAGCGCCCGTCCGCGTCGCGGATCGAGCGCCATGACCCGGCGGCCCCCGGACAGGACGTGGACCACGACCTGGCGGGGCCGTTCAGCAAGGAGCGCGAGGCGCTCCGCGAGGCCGCGCTGCGGCAGGTGATATCCGGCGACAAGGAGCCCGTCAGGCGCGGCGCCTCACAGGTCGTCAAGCTCGGCAAGGGGAAGTACGTCGAGCTCGCCCGGGAGAAGACCGACAAGATCTTCACCATCCTGGCCGAGTTCGGCGACAAGGTCGACGACACCACCGTGTACGACCCCGACGGCCCGGACGGGCCGGAGCCGCCGGTGAAGAAGTACGGCGGCGAGCCGGGCCCGGCGCACAACACCATCGAGCAGCCGGACCGCACCAAGGACAACAGCACCGCCTGGCAGAAGGACTACAGCCGGCAGCACTTCCAGGACCTGTACTTCTCCAAGGGGAAGGGCAAGGAGTCCCTCAAGAAGTACTACGAGAAGCAGTCCTCGGGCCGCTACTCCGTCGAGGGCACGGTCTCGGACTGGGTCAAGGTGCAGTGGAACGAGGCCCGTTACGGCTCCAACTACTGCGGCGACACCAACTGCCACAACGCCTGGGACCTGGTGCGCGACGCCGTCAACCAGTGGGTGGCGGACCAGAAGGCGGCCGGCCGTACCGACGCCCAGATCAAGGGGGATCTGGCGCGGTACGACCTGTGGGACCGCAACGACTTCGACGGCGACGGCAACTTCAACGAGCCCGACGGCTACATCGATCACTTCCAGATCGTGCACGCCGGCGAGGACGAGTCCGCGGGCGGCGGCAAGCAGGGGAAGACCGCCATCTGGGCGCACCGCTGGTACGCCTACGGCTCCGACGCCGGCAAGACCGGGCCGGGCGCCAACAAGGCCGGCGGCACGGAGATCGGCGACACCGGCATCTGGGTCGGCGACTACACCATGCAGCCGGAGAACGGCGGCCTCGGGGTCTTCGCGCACGAGTACGGCCACGACCTGGGCCTGCCGGACGAGTACGACACCACCGGCAAGGGCGAGTCCTCGGTGGCGTACTGGTCGCTGATGTCCTCGGGCTCCTGGCTGGGCCGGGGCAAGGACTCCATCGGCGACCTGCCCGGCGACATGAACGCCTGGGACAAGCTCCAACTGGGCTGGCTGGACTACGACACCGCCAAGGCCGGCACGAAGTCCCGGCACACGCTGGGTGTGGCCGAGTACAACACCAAGCGCAAGCAGGCGCTGGTGGTCGAGCTGCCCGCCAAGCCCGTGACCACCGAGATCGTCAAGCCCGCCGAGGGCGAGACGCAGTGGTGGGGCGGCCAGGGCGACGACCTGAAGAACACCCTCACCCGCACCGTCGACCTGACGGGCAGGTCCAAGGCGTCCCTGGACCTCAAGGGCTGGTGGGACATCGAGGCCAACTACGACTACCTCTACACCGAGGTGTCCACCGACAACGGCGCCAGCTGGACCCCGATCGACGGCACCGTGGACGGCAAGGCCATCCCGCGCGACGGCGGTGACAAGCCGGCGCTGACCGGCGTCTCCGGCGCGTACAAGTCCCTCTCCTACCCGCTGGACGCCTACGCGGGTCAGAAGATCGGCCTGCGCTTCCGCTACCAGACCGACGGCGGCACCTCGGGCAAGGGCTTCACCGCCGACGCCCTGACGCTGACCGCGGACGGCGCGCCGCTGTTCACCGACGGCGCCGAGGGAGACGACAACGGCTGGGCGGTGAAGGGCTTCTCGCGCGTCGGCGCCTCCTTCACCAAGGACTACCCGCAGTACTACATCGCCGAGAACCGCCAGTACGTGTCGTACGACAAGACCCTCAAGGTCGGTCCGTACAACTTCGGTTGGGCCGACACCAAGCCGCGGTGGGTGGAGCACTACCCGTACCAGCGCGGCCTGTTGATCTGGCAGTGGGACACCTCGCAGCGGGACAACAACGTCGGTCTGCATCCGGGTCGCGGTCTGATCCTGCCGGTCGACGCGCACGCCACCCCGGAGAAGTGGGCGGACGGCACGCTGATGAAGAACCGCTTCCAGGCGTACGACTCGCCCTTCAGCCGGTACCGCGCCGGCGGCTACACCGTCCACAAGAAGGGCGTCCCGACAGTGATCAAGTCCAAGCCGGGCGTCCCCGTCTTCGACGATCACCAGGGCGTCTACTGGTACGACAGCAACCCGACCGGTGGTGTCCGGGTTACTGACACCAACACCCAGATCAAGATCCTCAAGCAGCCGCGACATGGCTCCTGGATCACCCTCCAGGTGGGTCCGTCCACCAGGTAAACAGCGTCATTGCAGGTCAAAGCGGTAACGGCCGTCGCCCACTAGCGGGCGGCGGCCGTTCGCGTTATAGATGCTCCTACGACCTTGTTATTGACACGACGTCTCACGGGGGAGATGAAGGCATGGCCGACGGAGGTTTCACCCGCCTCCCGGGCGGCAGCGTGGTCGTCGCGCTGTCGCTGCCACGCCCGCAGGTAGCGGGCGTGTCGGCGGGCTCCCGAGTCCGGATCCTGGTCCACGCCGCCAACCGCCAGCGCGCCCTGACCAGGCTGCGCAATCTGGGGCTGCGCGCCGTGTACCTGCGCGGGAACACCGAACCGCCGACACCCGACGAGGTGACCGCGGTGCTGCACCACCCCGACGGGCTGGTCTGGCGCGCGGCCCCCGAGGACGTCAGCGAGCTGTGGCACCCCATCCGGGCCCTGCTCCGGCCCCCGGCCACGACCCCGGCCTGCGGCGGCTGAGAGGGCCGCCGCCCCGCGGTCTCAGCCCACCACCGGCTTGCCGGACAGCTCGACGCCGGCCGCCCGGAGGTCCTCCAGGGCCCGCTCGGTGGTCTCCTCCGCCACGCCGGCGGTCAGGTCCAGCAGCACCTGGGTGGTGAAGCCCTCACGCCGGGCGTCCAGCGCGGTGGCGCGGACGCAGTGGTCGGTGGCGATGCCGACCACGTCGACCTCGGTCACCTCGCGCGCCCGCAGCCAGTCGGCGAGCGGGGTGCCGTTCTCGTCGGCGCCCTCGAAGCCGCTGTAGGCGGCCGTGTAGGCGCCCTTGTCGAAGACGGCCTCGATGGCGCCGGAGGCGATGGCGGGCGCGAAGTTGGGGTGGAAGCCGCTGCCCTCGGTGCCGGCCACGCAGTGCGCCGGCCAGCTGTGCACATAGTCGGGCTGGTCGGAGAAGTGGTCGCCGGGGGCGATGTGGTGGTCGCGGGTGGCCACGATGTGCCGGTAACCGGGAGTGGTCGCCCCGATCAGGTCGGTGATGGCGGCGGCGACGTCGGCGCCGCCGGCCACCGCGAGGCTGCCGCCCTCACAGAAGTCGTTCTGCACGTCGACGACGATCAGAGCGCGATGCATGACGCCTGCCTTCCGACTGCGGGCGGACAGGACCGGGGCGCGGCGCGGCCCGTGACGGACGTGTCCGCGGCGGGTGTAACTGAGGGTATACATTCCCGGGGGGATCCGGGAGTGGGCAGAGGGGACATGAGGCTCACCATCGCCGGGCCCGCCTCACAGGTACTCGGTGGGCAGCACCGGCTCGCCCCGGGAGAGCTGGGTCGCCGACATCGGCAGCCCGGCCCGCGCCGCGATGTGCCGGTCCCGGGCCGCGTCCAGGGGCTCACGGCCGACGATCTTCCCGCCCCGCACCAGCTCCACCAGCAGCTGCCGGTCCACGAGCTCGTCCGGGACCGGGCCGGAGCCGATCACCTCCGCCTCGGCCACGCCGTCCGCGTCCAGTCGCCGCGCGGCCCACTTGCGGCCGCCGACGGAGGTCTTGCCGCCCAGGGACTTCTTGGCCACCGGCTCCAGGGGCATGTCCGGCCCGCCGCCGCCGGCCCGCGCGACCAGCTTGTAGACCATGGCGCAGGTGGGGTGGCCGCTGCCGGTGACCAGCTGGGTGCCGACCCCGTACGCGTTGACCGGCGCGGCCGCCAGCGAGGCGATCGCGTACTCGTCCAGATCGCTGGTGACCACGATCTTGGTCTTCTCGGCGCCGAGGTCGTCCAGCTGCTGGCGCACCCGGTGCGCGAGCAGCAGCAGGTCCCCGGAGTCGATGCGCACCGCGCCCAGGTCGGGCCCGGCGAGGTCGACGGCGGTGCGGACCGCCTCGGCGACGTCGTAGGTGTCGACCAGCAGCGTGGTGCCCTTGCCCAGCGAGGCGACCTGCGCGGTGAAGGCGTCCCGCTCGCTGTCGTGCAGCAGGGTGAAGGCGTGGGCGCTGGTGCCCACCGTCGGGATGTTGTAGCGGAAGCCGGCGGCGAGGTCGGAGGTGGAGGCGAAGCCGCCCACGTAGGCGGCGCGCGCGGCGGCCACCGCGGCCAGCTCGTGGGTGCGCCGGGCGCCCATCTCGATCAGCGGCCGGTCGCCGGCGGCGACGGCCATCCGGGACGCGGCGGCGGCCACCGCCGAGTCGTGGTTGAGGATGGACAGGACCACCGTCTCCAGCAGCACCGCCTCGGCGAAGGTGCCCTCCACGCGCAGCACGGGGGAGCCGGGGAAGTAGACCTCGCCCTCGGGGTAGCCCCAGATGTCGCCGCGGAAGCGGTAGTCGGCCAGCCAGGCGAGGGTGGGTTCGTCGACGATCCGCTGTGCGGCGAGGAAGTCCAGGACGCCGCTGTCGAAGCGGAAGTTCTCCACGGCGTCCAGCACCCGGCCGGTGCCGCCGACGACGCCGTAGCGCCGGCCCTCGGGGAGGCGGCGGGTGAAGACCTCGAAGACGGAGGGCCGGTCGGCGGTGCCGGCCCGCAGCGCGGCCTGCAGCATCGTCAGTTCGTACCGGTCGGTGAAGAGCGCCGTCGAGGGCACGGTCACCGGCAGCCCCAGGTCCGCAGTGTTCATGGTCGTTGATGTTACTCCCAATCTCGTCAAAGTGACGAGATTGGATCGCCTTCTGTCGCACGGGCGTTCCCGTTCTGTGGCGCGGGTGTTCCCGGGCCCCGTTTGTGCGACGACCACCCCCTGGTGGCAGCATGGAACCGTGAGTGTCGCACCGGTGGAGATCGAACGTCCCGAGTCGAGCGAGGCGGCTGCGGCCGTACCCGAACCCGACGTTCCCTGGGTCACGGTGGTCCACAACGACCCGGTGAACCTCATGAGCTATGTGACCTACGTCTTCCAGGCGTACTTCGGCTATCCCAAGGACAAGGCGCACCGACTGATGCTCGACGTCCACCACAAGGGCCGGGCGATCGTCTCCAGCGGGAGCCGCGAGGAGATGGAGCGCGACGTGCAGGCGATGCACGGGTACGGCCTGTGGGCCACCCTCCAGCAGGACCGCTGATGACGGGGTACTTCGAGCCGCTGCCCGGCGGCGGGGCGGTCATCGCCCTGGACGACGTCCAGATCTCCATTCTGCGCAGTCTCGCCGTGCAGTTGCTGGAGCTGATCGGCCCCGGCGAGCAGCCGGTGGCGGGCGACGACCCGCTGGCCGCCCTCTTCGCCGAGGGGCCCAGTGAGCCGCCCACGGACCCCGCCCTGGCCCGGCTGTTCCCGGACGCCTATGGCGGCCCGGAGCTGGCCGGCGCGGTGGAGGGGGACGATCCGGAGGCCCGCAGGGCGCTGGAGGAGGCGCGGATCGCCTCGGCCGAGTTCCGCCGCTACACCGAGAACGACCTGCGGGCCCGCAAGCGCGATGACGCCCTCGCCGTCGTCCGGGCGCTGGACGGGCTGACCCACGGCGGGCGGGGCTCCGCGGACGGCGTCGCGCTCGCCGGGGGCGAGGCGGTGCTGGAGCTGGACCCGGACGAGAGCAGGCGGTGGCTGGGCGCGCTCAACGACCTGCGGCTGGCCATCGGCACCCGGCTGGAGGTCACGGACGAGGACGACGGGTCGGAACTGCTGCTACCGGAGGCCGACCCACGCAAGCCGATCGCCTTGGCGTACCGTTGGCTCGGCGGCTTGCAGGAGTCACTCGTAGAAACACTCATGACATGAGTTGGGCATGAGTTATATCGCTCGATAACAGGCGAATTTTGGACATGTGAGACAGGTGTCCTCTCAGGGGAGTCTCAAGTCCGAATAACGATCCTGTCACCTGGCCTACCCTTTTCGCTGACGCGTGGAACGTTTGTCCGCTTTTTCTTGTGGTGTGCACCACAACCGCCCATCCGGATCACTGTTGCAGGCGTGATAAATCTTCACGACCGCCTGCGAGACGCCACCCCTGTCCCGCGGGGGCGCTAGGACCGGCGGATCGCCGGAAGCACTCCATCCATCCGGGGGGATCGGGACCCGATCCGAGCCTTAGGGCCGGGTCGGCATGGAGAAAGGCGCACACACATGACCTCAGTGCAGGTCGCGCGACACGAAGACGACGCCACCGGCAATGGGGCCGCGGGCAGTACGCCTGAGGAGGGCTACGAGCGGGGGCTTGGCAGCCGCCAGGTCCAGATGATCGCCATCGGCGGCGCCATCGGCGTCGGCCTCTTCATGGGGGCCGGGGCGAACATCGCCAAGGCGGGCCCCAGCATCATCCTGATGTACGCCCTCGCGGGCGTCATCATCTTCTTCATCATGCGAGCGCTCGGCGAGCTGCTCCTCTACCGGCCGGTCTCGGGCTCCTTCTCGGAGTACGCCCGTGAGTTCCTCGGCCCGTTCTTCGGCTATGTCACCGGCTGGACCTACTGGCTGATGTGGATCGTGACCGGCATGGCGGAGCTCACCGCCGCCGCGATCTACATCCACTTCTGGTTCCCGGACATCCCGCAATGGGTGAGCGCACTGGTCTTCCTGGTGGTGCTCTTCGGCGTCAACCTGATCTCGGTGAAGATCTTCGGTGAGGTCGAGTTCTGGTTCTCGATGGTCAAGGTCACCGCGATCATCGGCATGATCGTCATCGGCCTGGGCGTGCTCACGCTGGGCTTCTCGGACGCCGGTGACACCGCCACCCCGTCCAACCTCTGGTCGCACGGCGGCATGTTCCCCAACGGCATCGGCGACAGCCTGATGACCCTCCAGGGCGTCATGTTCGCCTACCTGGCGGTCGAGCTCGTCGGCGTCACCGCGGGCGAGTCGGAGAACCCCAAGGAGACCCTGCCCAAGGCGATCAACACCCTGCCCTGGCGCATCATCGTCTTCTACGTCGGCGCCCTGGCGGTCCTGCTCGCGGTCGTCAAGTGGACCGAGTTCTCCGCCGGCCAGAGCCCCTTCGTGCACGGCTTCGAGAAGATGGGCATCCCGCTCGCCGCGGGCATCATCAACTTCGTGGTCCTCACCGCGGCCCTGTCGTCCTGCAACTCCGGCATGTACTCCACCGGCCGTATGCTGCGCGACCTGGCCAACAACTTCGAGGCCCCGAAGGTCTTCGGCAAGCTCAACGCCCGCAAGACCCCGGCCGTCGGCATCACCGTCTCGGTCATCCTCATGGGCATCGGCGTGGTCCTGAACTACGTCGTCCCGGAGAAGGCGTTCACCTACGTCGTCTCGGTCGCCACCGCCTCCGGCATCTGGACCTGGATGATGATCCTGCTCAGCCACATCCGCTACCGCTCCGCGGTCAAGGCGGGCCGGCTCCCGGCCTCGTCCTTCCCCGCCCCCGGCGGCGCGGTCTTCAGCTGGGTCGCGTTCCTCTTCCTGGTCTGCGTCACCGGCATGATCGCCTACGACAAGGACAGCCGGGTCTCCCTGTACGTCGGCGCCGTCTGGGCCGTGGCCCTGGGCATCGGCTGGGTCCTGCTGCGCCGCGCCAACCCGCAGCTCGGCCAGCGGAAGCCGCAGCCGGCCGTCGCGGGCGAGCCGCAGGACGCCACGCCGGGCAGCTCCAAGTAACCCGGTCGGCATCTCGGTAGGCGGGCTCCGGATCTCAGATCCGGAGCCCGCCCACCCGTCTCCCCCCACCGCCCTCAACCGGGCGCTGCGCGCGCTGCGCGCTCTTCTATTCTTTGGCCATGCTGACCATCACCCAGGCGCTGCGCGACCAGATCGTCGCGCATGCCCGTGCCGACCACCCCGACGAGGCCTGCGGCGTGGTCGCGGGGCCGGCCGGGAGCGACCGGCCCGAGCGGTTCATCCCGATGCTCAACGCGGCCCGCTCGCCCACGTTCTACGAGTTCGACTCGACCGACCTGCTGCGCCTCTACCGCGAGATGGACGACCGGGACGAGGAGCCGGTGGTCATCTACCACTCGCACACCGCCACCGAGGCCCACCCCTCGCGCACCGACATCTCCTACGCCAACGAGCCCAGCGCCCACTATGTGCTGGTCTCCACGGCCGACTGCGGCAACGAGGAGGGGCCGGTGCAGTTCCGCTCCTTCCGGATCGTGAACGGCGAGGTCACCGAGGAGGCGGTGGAGGTCGTCAAGGAGTACTGAGGCGTACGAGCCCGTGCCGCCGTGGGCGGCCCACCCGCCATATCGTCTCGCGGAACGGTCGATGGCCGTCCGCATTCCGGGACGTCCCTCCGGTCGGGTGAACGGGAATCGATACGATGACCGCATGGTTTCGTTTGACGTGAGCGAGAAGACGCCGGGCATGCTGCTCGTGGCGCGGCTGCACGTCGACCTGTGCCGCCTCGCCAGCGCGATGTGTCGGTACCAGGGCGCCGCGGCCTGAGCGCCGCGAGCGCGTCCCCGGTACTGCGTACCGCGTGACCGCTTGTCCTTCCCGCCACCGGCCCGCGGGCCGACCGCTCCCACTCCGCACTCCGACAGGAGCCTTCCATGGCCATCGAGGTCCGCATCCCGACCATCCTCCGCACCTACACCGACGGCCAGAAGGCGGTCGTCGGCAACGGGGCGACGCTCGCCGAGCTCTTCGCCGACCTCGACACCCGGCACACCGGCATCAAGTCCCGGCTGATCGACGAGGCGGCCGGCGGCGAGCTGCGGCGCTTCGTCAACGTCTACCTCAACGACGAGGACGTCCGCTTCCTGTCCGGCGTCTCCACCGAGCTCTCGGACGGCGACAGCGTGACCATCCTCCCCGCCGTCGCCGGCGGAATGCGGTAATGCGGTACGACAGTCCGCTGGCCGCGGTCGGCAACACCCCGCTGGTGCGGCTGCCGCGACTCTCCCCCTCCCCGGAGGTCCGGATCTGGGCCAAGCTGGAGGACCGCAACCCGACCGGCTCGATCAAGGACCGCCCCGCGCTCCATATGATCGAACAGGCGGAGAAGGACGGCCGGTTGCGCCCCGGCCGCACCATCCTGGAGCCCACCAGCGGCAACACCGGCATCTCGCTCGCCATGGCGGCCAAGCTCAAGGGCTACCGCATCGTGTGCGTCATGCCGGAGAACACCAGCGAGGAGCGGCGCCAGCTGCTCGCGATGTGGGGCGCGGAGATCATCTCCTCCCCGGCCGCCGGCGGCTCCAACACGGCCGTGCGGGTCGCCAAGGAGCTGGCGGCCGAGCACCCGGACTGGATGATGCTCTACCAGTACGGCAATCCGGACAACGCGGGCGCGCACTACGCCACCACCGGTCCCGAGATCCTCGCCGACCTGCCGTCCATCACCCACTTCGTGGCGGGCCTCGGCACCACCGGCACGCTGATGGGCGTCGGGCGCTATCTGCGCGAGCACGTCCCGGGCATCCAGATCGTCGCCGCCGAGCCCCGCTACGACGACGTCGTCTACGGCCTGCGCAACCTGGACGAGGGCTTCGTCCCGGAGCTCTACGACGCCTCCGTCCTCACCTCCCGCTTCTCCGTCGGCAGTGAGGACGCGGTGGCCCGCACCCGCGAACTGCTGGCCCAGGAGGGCATCTTCGCCGGCGTCTCCACCGGCGCCGCGCTGCACGCCGCCCTCGGCGTGGCCCGCCGGGCGGTGAAGGCGGGAGAGAGCGCCGACGTGGTCTTCATCGTCGCCGACGGCGGCTGGAAGTACCTGTCCACCGGCGTCTACACCGCGGCCACCACCGACGAGGCGGTCGAGACGCTGCACGGCCAGCTCTGGGCCTGACCGCGGGCAGCCTCCGCCCGGCCCGTGCGACGGGCCGGGCGGTTCGCGCGGTGGCGCGGCGCGGCGCCGCGCTCCCCGTCGCGCACCGTCGCGCCCCCATCGCGGGGCGCCGCGCCGCGCCGCGTCGTCGCCCCGCACCGTCGCGGCGCGCGATCGCGGCGCCGGACGCGTCCTAACCGGTGACTTCCCCCACAACCCCGGCCGGCGGAGGGCCGACCAGCACATTCGCGGCTTACTCTCGGGGGCACCGCATGACCCCCCGGATCCGCCCCTGGCCATCGGCATGGGGACCCCTCAAGGAGGTTCCTGCTTCATGAAGCTCACCGTCGTCGGATGCTCGGGGTCGTTCCCGTCCGCGGAATCGGCCTGTTCGAGTTATCTCGTCGAGGCCGACGGCTTCCGGCTGCTCCTCGACATGGGCAACGGGTCCCTGGGTGAGCTCCAGCGCCACTGCGGTCTCTATGACCTCGACGCCGTGATGCTCTCCCATCTGCACCCCGACCACTTCATCGACATGTGCGGCTACTTCGTGGCCCGCTACTACCGGCACGACGGCGGGCGGGCCCCGGCGATCCCGGTCTACGGCCCCGAGGCGACCGAGGCGCGGCTGGTGGCGGCGTACCACGACGTGCCCGACGCGTCGTCGATGCGGGAGGTCTTCGACTTCCGGACGCTGCGGCCGGGCACCTTCCAGATCGGCCCGTTCACGGTGCGCGTCGCGCGGGTGGACCACCCGGTGGAGGCGTACGGCTTCCGTATCGAGCACGGCGGCCGGACGCTGGTGTACTCCGGGGACACCGGGCCCTGCGAGGCGCTGCACGAGCTGGCCGTGGGCGCGGACCTCTTCCTGTGCGAGGCGGCCTTCACGCACGGCAAGGAGGACATCCCCGAGCTGCATCTGAACGGCCGCCAGGCGGGCGAGCAGGCGGAGCGGGCCGGGGTGCGCTCGCTGGTGCTGACCCACATCCCGCCGTGGACGGACCCGCAGATCAACCAGCGGGACGCGCAGGAGGTCTTCCAGGGGCCGGTGGAGCTGGCGAAGGCGGGCGCGGTCTACGAGCTGTAGCGCACCGGCGGCGGACGGGCGGCAGCGGGCCCCGCGCCGGCGGAGGCGCGGGAACGAGCGAAGGGCCCGGACCGCCCTGTCAGGTGGTGGTCCGGGCCCTTCGCCGTCTCGGGGCGCTCCGGGGAGCTCCGCGGCCTACGCCTTGGTGATGTCCTCGATCTCCTCCTCGGGCTCACGGCCCGGGGTGGCGAGGTTGAACTTGAGGATCGCGAAGCGGAAGACCGCGTAGTAGATCGCCGCGAACACCAGGCCGATCGGGATGATCATCCATGGCTTGCTGGCGAGGTTCCAGTTCAGGAAGTAGTCGATCGCGCCGGCGGAGAAGGTGAATCCGTGGTGCACGCCGAGGGCCCAGGTCAGGGTCATGGAGACGGCGGTGAGCACCGCGTGGACCACGTAGAGCGCCGGGGCGAGGAACATGAACGCGAACTCGATGGGCTCGGTGACGCCGGTGACGAAGGAGGTCAGCGCCAGCGAGATCATCATGCCCAGCACGGCCTTGCGGCGCTCGGGGCGGGCGCAGTGCGCGATCGCCAGGGCCGCCGCCGGGAGGGCGAACATCATGATCGGGAAGAAGCCGCCCATGAACTGACCGGCGGTCGGGTCGCCGTGGAAGAAGCGGTTCAGGTCGCCGTGCCAGACCGCGCCGGTGGAGTCCTTGAAGGAGCCGATCTCCTGCCAGGCCACGGTGTTCACGAACTGGTGCATGCCGATCGGCAGCAGGGCGCGGTTGACCAGGCCGAAGACGCCGGCGCCGGCGGCGCCCAGACCGGTCATCCACTCGCCGAAGTCGGTGATGACGTCGCCGATGGGCTCCCAGACGAGACCGAAGAGCACGCCCATGGCGGTGCCCACGAAGGCCATGATGATCGGGACGAGCCGGCGGCCGTTGAAGAAGCCCAGCCAGTCCACCAGCTTGGTGCGGTGGAATCGCTGCCAGATCACGGCGGACAGCAGACCCATGATGATGCCGCCGAAGACCTTGGGGTCGTTGTAGGTCGCCGGGGTGTCCGCGCCCTTCTGGACCACCGCCTCGGTGACCGGGAAGGCGGTCAGCACGTTCTTGTAGACCAGGAAGCCCACCAGCGCGGCGAGCGCCGTGGAGCCGTCGGCCTTCTTGGCGAATCCGATCGCCACGCCGACGCAGAACAGCAGCGGCAGGTTGGCGAAGACCGCGTCACCGGCGGTGGAGAACACGGAGGCGACCTTGTCCCAGCCCAGGCCGTCGGGACCGAAGACGTCCTTCTGACCGAGGCGGAGCAGGATGCCGGCGGCGGGCAGGACGGCGATCGGCAGCTGCAGACTGCGACCCACCTTCTGCAGGCCCTGCATCAGGCCGGAGCCCCACTTCTTCTTCGCGGGCGCGGGCGCCGCCGTGGCGGTGGCCGTACTCATCGGATTCCTCCTGGCGAGGCGGGCACTCGGGGGAAGGGGGACAGCCCGCTCTATGGTCTACACCACTTGTGGTTTAGACCTGTTGTAGCACGTGAGGTTCGGATAAAGGAATCCAAAGGAATCCATCGTTCCATGTGGACTGGAGCACAGTGGTGTCCGGTCCCCGAACGAGGGTACCGAGGCCCGCCGCGAGGCGGCCCCGCCGCCGTCCGCCGGCCGGCCGCCCGGGGCCCGAACGCCCCGCTCAGCCCAGGCTGTTCCGCTCTTCCAGTGCCTCGGCGTCGGGCTCCCGGCCCGGAGTGGGGAGATCGAATTTCGTGATCGCAAAGCGGAAGACCGCGTAATGGCGGACGGCGAAACATGCGCCGATCGGAATGATCATCCAGGGTTGGGGGGGCTGCTGATTGGCGGCCGCAGACCGCGCCCCGTCTTCTGGAGCGCGCGCCGGTGTGGCCGGTCCCCAGTCGCGCCGGACGGGCCGTGCGCTCGGCGCCGGGGTCGCGCGGGAGGAACTCGTCTCGCCCTCCCGGCGGAGGTCGCCGGCCACGCGTGCCGCATAATGGTGTAGACCACTTCTGCGCTGGTATGTTCCGGATCCTCTCGGCCGCCGCGCCGGGTGATCGCCATCATTCGCCAGGCGGCGGACCTACGCCTGCGAAGTTGGGCTAAACGTGGTTAACGTATGAAAACCGCTCGTCGGTGTCGCCGAAGGGCCGGAACAATCAGGAGTGGCCATGGCCAGCAAGGCAGAGAAGATCGTCGCCGGGCTCGGCGGTATCGACAACATCGAGGAGATCGAGGGCTGCATCACCCGCCTCCGCACCGAGGTCGCCGACGCGTCGCTGGTCAACGAGGCCGCTCTGAAGGCCGCCGGCGCCCATGGCGTGGTGAAGATGGGCACCGCCATCCAGGTCGTCATCGGCACCGACGCGGACCCGATAGCCGCCGAGATCGAGGACATGATGTGAGCCGCCGAGCCACGCCGGTGAGCCGCTGAGGCCATGCCGCCCGAGGGCCCCGTTCCGCACACCGGAACGGGGCCCTCGGCGTAGCCGATAGGCTCATGCCCATGTCTCGCATCGACGGCCGCACCCCGGACCAGCTACGCGACGTGACCATCCAGCGCGGATGGAGCAAGCACGCCGAGGGCTCGGTCCTCATCTCCTTCGGCGACACCCGCGTCCTGTGCACCGCCAGCGTCACCGAGGGCGTCCCGCGGTGGCGCAAGGGCAGTGGTGAGGGCTGGGTCACCGCCGAGTACGCGATGCTCCCGCGCGCCACCAACACGCGCGGCGACCGCGAGTCCGTCCGCGGCAAGATCGGCGGCCGGACCCACGAGATCTCCCGCCTCATCGGCCGCTCGCTGCGCGCCGTCATCGACTACAAGGCGCTCGGCGAGAACACCGTCGTGCTGGACTGCGACGTCCTCCAGGCCGACGGCGGCACCCGCACCGCCGCCATCACCGGCGCCTACGTCGCCCTCGCCGACGCCGTCTCCTGGGCCCGGGAGAAGAAGCTGATCAAGGCCAGCCGGCAGCCGCTGACCGGCACCGTCGCCGCCGTCAGCGTCGGCATCGTCGACGGCGTCCCGCTCCTCGACCTCTGCTACGAGGAGGACGTCCGCGCCGAGACCGACATGAACGTCGTCTGCACCGGCGACGGCCGCTTCGTCGAGGTCCAGGGCACCGCCGAGGGTGAGCCCTTCGCCCGCGACGAGCTCAACGGCCTCCTCGACCTGGCGGTGGCCGGCTGCGGCCGGCTGACCGAGCTTCAGCGCGAAGCCCTGGCCGCGGCCACCCGAGGCTGACCGCGGCCCCGACCGGGGTGCCCCGACCGCTCGGGGTGCCCCGGCGCCCTCCGGGTGCGGAGCGAGGCACCCGCGTAGGCCCGGACCCTCGGGCGGAGGTCAGTCGTCCCGGCCGCTCTCCCTACGGCGGGCCTTGAGTTCCCTGCGTTCTGCCTTCAGGCGCTTCAGCTCGGCCTTGGGCAGCTTGCGTTGGACGCCGACGCCGCCCATGAGGGCGAGGCCGGTGACGATGACGCGGGGCCCGTCGGGGGTGCCCTGGCCGGAGCCGCTGTGGTCGAAGCCGCCCATGATGCCTACGCCGTTGACCTGGACGTCGACGTCGGGGTCGACGGTGACCTCGATGCCGCCCATGAGGGCGAAGCAGCGGATGACGACCTCGCGCTCCTCGAAGCGGGCCTCGCGCAGGTCGATCTCGCCGCCGCCCCAGAAGGCGAAGGCGGTGAAGCGCCGGGCCACGGTCCATGTGCCCCTGCGGCTGAAGCCGCCCATGACGGCGATGCCGCGCCTGGAGCTGGGCGGGCCGCCGACGCGGTCGCCCGGTGCGGACACGGCGGGCGCGGGGCGGGCGACCGGGGCGACGGTGCCCGGGGCCGGCAGATCCCGGACGAGCGGCTCCAGCTCGCCGTGGGTGCGCGCCCGGTAGGCGGCGTCCAGCCGCTCCGTGAACTCGTCCATGTCCAGCCGCCCCTCGGCGACGGCCTCACGCAGCGCCTCGGCCACCCGCTCCCGTTCCGCGTCGGACGCCCGCATCTCGGGGTGGTGCGAGGGCTCCGGAGGCGGGGTGGCGCTTGTCATGTCGTCAGCCTAGCGAGGGCCGGCGTACATCCGAGCGATCACATCCTCGATGTCGGGCTCGCGCACCGACAGGTCGACCAGCGGATAGCCGTCGGCGACCGCCGCGACGATCGGGGCGGCGCTGCCGGTCGCCGGGAAGGCCAGCCACTGGCGCGGGCCTTCGACCCGGACCGTGCGGGCGCCCGGCACCTCGATCGGGGGCAGCTCCCGCTCCAGGTCGACCACCAGCGTGCGCTCACTCTCGCCCACCGCGTGCAGCCCGTCGAGCCCGCCGTCGTACACCAGTCGGCCGTGGTCGATGACCATCACCCGCCGGCACAACTGCTCGATGTCGGTCAGATCGTGGGTGGTGAGCAGGACCGTCGTGCCGCGCTCGGCGTTCACCTCCCGCAGAAAACCCCGCACCTTCGCCTTGCTGATGACGTCGAGACCGATGGTGGGCTCGTCGAGGTAGAGCACCTCGGGGTCGTGCAGCAGGGCGGCCGCGATGTCCCCGCGCATCCGCTGCCCCAGCGAGAGCTGCCGCACCGGCACCTCCAACAGCTCCGCCAGGTCCAAGAGTTCCACGCACCGCTCCAGGTTCTCCCGGTAACGGCGGTCCGGGATCCGGTACATCCGCCGCACCAGCGCGTACGAGTCGCGCAGCGGCAGGTCCCACCACAGCGTGGTGCGCTGCCCGAAGACCACGCCGATGCGGTGCGCCAGCCGGGAGCGGTCGCGCGAGGGGTCGACCCCGGCGACCCGCAGCCGGCCGCCGCTGGGCACCAGGATGCCGGTGAGCATCTTGATGGTCGTCGACTTCCCCGCGCCGTTGGGGCCGATGTAACCCACCATCTCGCCCCGCGGCACCCGGAAGCTGATGCCGTCCACGGCCCGCACCTCGCGTCGCTCCCGCCGCAGCAGGCCCTTCCTGCGGCGCACCACGAAGACCTTCTCCACCCCGTCCAGTTCGATGAACCCGTCCCGCCCGGACATGTCCCGGCGTCTCCTTTCTCGCGCCTTCTCGACTCCCGGCCACGCTCAGCTGCCCGTGCTGCGGTACGCCCGCAGCCCCGCCCGCCAGGCCAGCCCCGCCAGCGCGCAGCAGCCGACGGCGACCGGCGGCGCCCCGAACGCGGCCCAGTCCGGCAGGCCCGTCGGGTCGTCCCGGTCCAGGATGTACAGCGCGGGCAGCCAGTTGACGAAGGCCAGCGGGATGACGAAGGTGACGCCGCGTAGCAGCTCGGTGGCGAAGACGGTGGGCGGGTACTGGAGCAGCGCGTTGCCGCCGTAGGTGAACGAGTTCTGCACCTCGGAGGCGTCGTTGGCCCAGAACTGGAAGGCCGCCCCGGCCACGAAGACCGCCCCGAAGATGGCCGTTCCGCCGACCACCATGAGCGGCAGGAGCAGCAGCCGGTCCCAGGTCCAGTCGACGTCGATGCGGGATGTCGCCCAGACCAGCACCAGCAGGCCCTGGATCAGCCGGCCCACCCGGCGCAGCGCGAAGCGGTCGGCGGCGACCTGGGCGAGGATCGGCGCGGGCCGCACCAGCAGGCTGTCCATCGTGCCGTCCCGCACCCGCCGGCCCACCCGGCCCAGGTTGCCGAACAGCAGGTCGGCCAGGCCGAAGGCGGTGCAGCTGGTCCCGTAGAAGAAGGCCACCTCCGCCAGCGAGAACCCGCCGAGGGCCTCCACGTGCGAGAACATCAGGGTGATCGCGACGAAGTCCAGGGCGTTGGCGATCAGATTACCCAGCGTCATGATCACGAACGAGGTGCGGTAGGCCATCGTGGAGCGCACCCACATCGCCACGATGAGCCCGTACGCCCGCAGCCCCTGTCGCGCCTGGTCGAGGCGCCCGCCGCGACGGTCCTCGGAGAGGCCGGCCCTGGACACGCCATCCTGGGATGCGCTGTCCCTGGTTGCGCCGTCCCCGGTTGTGCTGTCGCTGGTTGCGCTGTCCCCAGTTGCGCTGTCCCCGGTTGCGCTGTCCCTGGATGTGCCATCGCCGGATAAGCCGTCCCCGGATAAGCCGCCGGCGGCCGTCTGGGGGCCGTTCCCGTCCCCGTACGGGAGTACGCCGCCACCGGCCCGCGCGGGCCCCGTGGGCGGGCTCGGGGCGCCCTCGTGGGGAGGAATGTCGTCAGCCACCCTGGACGACCACCTTCCGGGTGGCGAGGGACTGGAGCGCGCGGCCGGCGGCCAGCAGTACCACCGCCCACCCGAGTTGGAAGGCCAGCGCCTCGGCCAGCCCGGCGCCCCGGTGCCGGCCGAGCAGCACGTCGGCGGGGACCTGGAGCATCGCCGACCAGGGCAGCGCCCGGGCGATCTCGCCGAGCGTGCCGGGGAAGAGGTTGAGCGGCAGGATCATCCCGGAGAAGAAGAGGCAGAGCAGGCCGCTGAGCATGTTGAGCCCGGAGCCGTCGAGCAGCCAGAACGCGGCGAGCGCGACGAGGTAGCGCACCGCGAAGCCGACGAGCACGCCCAGCGTCACCGAGAGCAGGAAGGCCAGCCAGGTGAGCGGGGCGGTGGGCAGGGCGAGTTCGAAGACCAGTGCCCCGCAGGCCATCGGTGCCACGCCCCGGGCCAGCAGTTGGAAGAGCGCCCGGCCCAGGTCGCCCGCGAGCCACCACAACTGGAGGTCGACCGGGCGGTAGAGGTCGACGGCGATGTCGCCGGTCCTGATCCGCTCCTGGAGCTCCTCCTGGAAGCCGCCGCCCATCAACGCGGCGGTGGCCAGCAGGGCCTGTCCGACCCAGACGAAGGTGATCGCCTGGGACACGTCGTAACCGCCGAGGTGCGGACGCTGGTCCCACAGTGCGGTATAGGTGTAGGCCCAGATGAAACCGAAGACGGTGTTGGTGAACACCCCTGCCGCGGTGGCGATCCGGTACGTCGCGTAGCGTCTGAACCCGCTCTTCGCGACGGACGCGTACAGCCGCATGTGACCGCCCCTCCCTCCGGGCTGCACCGAAGTTCAGGAGCCTAGGGCGAAGGTCGGAAGGACTTCCAGGTAATTTCACCGGTGGGAGTGATGGAGCTCACCCTTCTGGCCGGTTACAGAGCTGTCACAGGTGGGCTCCACCACCACCGTCGCAGAACGGATGATGCGACAGTGTCTTATGGGGCGTACCACGCTAATCGCCCGACACGCCACCATTCCGTCGCCGTGGAACCTCCGGCGGCGGCCGAGGAGTCTCAGGAGACATGAGCGACGAGCCCCACAAGCAGGAACCCCCACGGTCGAAGGACGGCGGCGAGCAGGCTTCCGGTTCCGCCTCCGACTCTGGTTCCCGCTCCGATACCCCCTGGGCTTCCCGGAAGGACAGCACCACCGGCGGCGGCAAGGCCGTCGGTAACACGCGTGAGCGGGGCGGCGACAGCGACGGTGGTGAGCGGTCCGGCACGGCCGGTGCGCGACGTGGCGAGATGAGCGAGCGGCCCTCCGGGGGCGCGCCGAAGCCGACCGTGCCCCCGGCCCCGACCCAGGCTCCGAAGCCCGTCCCGAACCAGGCTCCGAGGTCTTCCCAGGCCCCGGCCCCGAAGCCGGCCCAGGCCCCGACCCCGAACCGGGCCCCGGCGCCGCCGGCGAAGCCGGCCGCGGCGGCCACCCCGCCGCGGGTCCCCAAGCCCACGCCGGGCGCCGCCCCCGCCGCGTCCGCCGCGGGCGGCCCGGTGCCCCCCGCCGGCGGCCCCTCCGCCGGTAACGCCAGCGCGCTCGACGCTCTCAACGCCGCCGTCGCCAAGAACGCCGCGGCCGGCGGCGCCTCCCCGGACGCCGCCACCCGCGCCATGCCCGCCGCCAAGCCGGCCGCCAAGCCGGCCGCCACGGCCCAGGCCACGACCGAGGCGGCCTCCGCGGCCGCCGCCGCGGGCCCCGCCGCGAGCGACGGGAAGAGCGCCAAGGGCGCGAAGGACGGCAAGGGCAAGGGCAAGGCCAAGCGCACCCGCCCCAAGCGCACCGGCTGGCGCCGGCTCGTCCCGACCTGGCGGATGGTGCTCGGCGCCTTCCTGCTGATCGTGCTGCTCATCGGCGGCGCCCTGGTGACCGGTTACCTGCTCGTCGACATCCCCAAGGCCAACGCCGCGGCGACCGCGCAGAGCAACGTCTATCTCTACTCGGACGGCTCCGTGCTCGCCCGCCAGGGCAAGGTCAACCGGGAGAACATCAAGCTCAGCCAGGTCCCCAAGAACGTGCAGCGGGCCGTGCTGGCCGCCGAGGACCGGGACTTCTACTCCGAGTCCGCGGTCAACCCCGCGGCGATGCTCCGCGCCGCCTGGAACACCGCCACCGGCAAGGGCAAGCAGTCCGGCTCCACCATCACCCAGCAGTACGTCAAGAACTACTACCTGGACCAGGATCAGACGGTCACCCGTAAGGCGCGGGAGTTCTTCATCGCCATAAAGCTGGACAACGAGGTGAGCAAGGACGACATCCTCGAGGGCTACCTCAACACCAGCTACTTCGGCCGGAACGCGTACGGCATCCAGGCCGCGGCGCAGGAGTACTACGGCAAGGACGTCGAGAAGCTCACCACCGCGGAGGGCGCGTACCTGGCGACGCTGCTCAACGCGCCGAGCGCCTACGACGTGGTGGCCCACCCGCAGAGCAAGAAGGCGGCCACCGCCCGTTGGGCGTACGTGATGGACGGCATGGTCAAGGAGGGCTGGCTGGACTCCGCCGAGCGGGAGAAGGCGAAGTTCCCGACCCCCGGCAAGCTCCGCCCCCAGTCCGGCATGTCCGGCCAGCGCGGCTACCTGGTCGAGGCCGTCCAGGACTACCTGATCAGCAGCGGCGTCATCGACGAGCAGACGCTGGCGCGTGGCGGCTACCGCATCACCACCACCATCGACAAGAAGCGGCAGACCGCCTTCGTCGACGCGGTCCAGGGCCAGCTGCTGAGCAAGCTCAGCAAGGACCGCAAGGTGGACCGGTACGTGCGTGCCGGCGGCGCGTCGATCGACCCGAAGACCGGCAAGGTCGTCGCGCTCTACGGCGGCGTCGACTACACCAAGCAGTTCGTCAACAACGCCACCCGGCGTGACTACCAGGTCGGCTCCACCTTCAAGCCGTTCGTCTTCACCTCGGCCTCGCAGAACGGCTCCACCACCCAGGACGGCGTCCGGATCACCCCGAACACCGTCTACGACGGCACCAGCCAGCGCCCGGTCGTGGGCTGGTCGGGCGGTAGGTACGCCCCGGAGAACGAGGACCACGCGAACTACGGGCCGGTCACGGTCACCAAGGCCACCGACAAGTCCGTCAACTCGGTCTACGCCCAGATGGCGGTGGACGTCGGCCCGGAGAAGGTCAAGGAGACCGCGATCGAGCTGGGGCTGCCGGAGAAGACCCCGGACCTCAACCCGTACCCCTCGATCGCGCTCGGCACCGCCACCGCCAGCGTCCTGGACATGACCGAGGCGTACGCCACCCTGGCCAACCACGGCAAGAGCGGCGGACACATCCTCGTCACGAAGATCACCAAGGACGGCTCGGAGCTTCAGCTGCCGGACCGCGACCCGAGCCGCCAGGCCGTGCCGCGCTCCGCGGCCGACGCCACCACCTCGATCCTGCGCAGCGTCGTGGAGTCGCCCGGCGGCACCGGCTACAACGCCAAGGCCGCCGGCCGTCCGGCGGCGGGCAAGACCGGTACCGCGGAGGAGGACAAGGCCGCCTGGTTCGCGGGCTTCACCCCCGACCTGGCGACCGTGGTCGCGGTGATGGGCCAGGACTCCAACACCGGCGCCCAGAAGCCGCTCTACGGGGCGACGGGCCTGCCGCGCATCAACGGCGGCGGCTACCCGGCCCAGATCTGGGCCGCGTACACCGCCGACGCCCTGAAGGGGAAGCCGGCCAAGGAGTTCGACCTGGAGATGGAGGGCGGCCCGGCGGTGCCGGAGATCCCGCCGGCCACGACCACCACCGAGCCGACCGACGAGCCCAGCACCGCGCCGCCGACGACGGAGGCACCGCCGACGACGGAGGCGCCCACCACGCCGCCGACCACCGAGCCCACCCTCATCCCGCCGACGCTGCCCACCCAGCTGCCCACCTTCACCCCGCCCACCCTGCCGCCCACGGGCGGTACCGGGGGCCCGGGCGGGCCGGGCGGCACCGGGACGGAGGAGCCGGGGGATCCGGGGACCGATCCGACGCTCTTCTAGCGCCGTACGCGCGAGGGGCCGCAGCCTGGTGACAGGCGGCGGCCCCTCGGTCGTGTACGGGCTCCCGGGCCGTTGCGGTACGGGCTCTCCGGCCCGTACCGGCTCCGGCCCGCTACGGGTCCGGCGTGCCGGGTCAGTGGCCCGAGGTCGCCTTGAGGCCGACCACGGCCACCAGCAGCAGCGCGACGAAGAAGACCCGGGCGGCGGTGGCGGGCTCGCCCAGCAGCGTCATGCCGAGCACCGCGGCGCCGGCGGCGCCGATGCCCACCCAGACGCCGTAGGCGGTGCCGATGGGCAGGCTCCTGGCGGCCTGGGCGAGCAGCAGCATGCTGGCGACGATCGCGGCACCGGTGAAGACGCTGGGCCACAGCCGGGTGAAGCCCTCGGTGTACTTCATCCCGACCGACCAGCCGACCTCCAGCAGTCCGGCGACGACGAGCAGGATCCAGGCCATGACGGCACCTCCGGGTGCGTGGACGACAGGGGTGCGTCGTCTTTGCCTGACCCGGTACGGCGCGTCTCGTCGGGGTGGTTCCGACCGTAGCAAAGGGCACGAAAAAAGGGTGATGACCCAGGTCACCACCCTCGTCTCGTAGCGCGTCGGCGCCGCGTGGGACGCCGTCGCCGCGTCGGGCGCCGTTACAGGTACAGCCCCGTGGAGTCCTCGGAGCCCTCCAGCCGCTCGGCCGCGACCGCGTGCAGATCGCGCTCCCGCATCAGCACGTAGGCCACCCCGCGGACCTCCACCTCGGCCCGGTCCTCCGGGTCGTAGAGCACCCGGTCGCCCGGCTCCACGGTGCGTACGTTCTGCCCGACCGCGACCACCTCGGCCCAGGCCAGCCGCCGGCCCACCGCCGCGGTGGCCGGAATCACGATGCCGCCGGACGAGCGCCGCTCGCCCTCCGGGATGTCGGTACGGACCAGCACCCGGTCGTGCAGCATCCGGATGGGCAGCTTGTCATGGGACGTGTTCGTACTCACGCGAAGACCGTACCTGTCCGAGGGGCACGGCCGCGCCACAGGCGGGGCACAGCCGCGCCCCGGTGCGCGCCGCTCACGCGTCGTGGCGCCGCGAGGAGGTCACCAGCAGGCCGATCACCCCGACGGCGAGCAGCGCCACCGGGACGATCCGCTCCATCCGCGGGGACCCGTCCTCGGCGACCAGCTGGCCGCGCACCTGGGTGACCGCGCGCTGGGCGGCCACGTACGCCCGCCCGGCGGTGCGGTCCACCGTCTCGGCGGCCTTCGCCTTGGCGTCGCCGATGATCGTCTTGGGGTGCACCCGGACGCCGATCTCGTCGAGCGTCACGGCGAGCTCCTGCCGCCTGCGGGCGATGTCCGCCTCGATCTGCGCAGGGGTCCTGCCATCCGCCACCGCGCTGCCTCCGTCACAAGTCCGTCGATCCCGAGCATTCCGTGGTGGACAGTCTGTCAGCTCTGTCCCGTCCGTGCCCCACAGCACCCCCGTTTGCCCGGCTGGCTAGGCTCGGAGTGCGGCGCAGCGCGCCCGCCGGACACGATCGGTGCCCGGCGCACCCCCGACGAGGAGAGCCATGAGCGAGCGACTCAAGCCCGGCGACACCGCCCCCGCCTTCACCCTCCCCGACGCGGACGGCAAGCAGGTCTCGCTCGCCGACCACGCCGGCCGCAAGGTGATCGTCTACTTCTACCCGGCGGCGCTCACCCCCGGCTGCACCAAGCAGGCCTGCGACTTCACCGACAACCTGGACTTCCTCGCCGGCCACGGCTACGACGTGATCGGCATCTCGCCCGACAAGCCGGAGAAGCTGGCGAAGTTCCGCGAGAAGGAGGAGCTCGGGGTCACCCTGCTCGGCGACCCGGACAAGGCGGTGCTGGAGGCGTACGGCGCCTTCGGCGAGAAGAAGCTGTACGGCAAGACCGTCACCGGCGTCATCCGTTCCACCGTCGTCGTGGACGAGGAGGGCAAGGTGGAGCGGGCGCTGTACAACGTGAAGGCGACCGGCCACGTGGCGAAGATCATCAAGGACCTGGGGCTCTAGCCAGGACGCCCGCCTGCCCGCCGCGCCGGTGGCCCGATACGATGGCTGGCGGCTGGCGGCCGTGGTGGAATTGGCAGTCACGCTGGGTTTAGGTCCCAGTGGGGTAACACCCGTGAGGGTTCGAGTCCCTCCGGCCGCACATCGCGCGTTCCGCGCCGCACGTGCCGTGCCGCGCCGTGAGGCGCGTCCACGGCACGGCGCGTTGACCGGGTCGACGCGTCCTCATCGCGCGCCACGGCCCCGAGCCGGGCGACGTTCGCGCACCACGGGCCCGGACCGACAACGACGGTCCGGGCCCGTGGTGTTGGCCGGCGACCGGGTCAGCCGAGCAGTTCGCGCACCACCGGGACCAGCGCCCGGAACGCCTTGCCGCGGTGGCTGATCGCGTTCTTCTCCTCCGGCGTCAGCTCGGCGCAGGTCCGGCTCTCCCCCAGCGGCTGAAGGATCGGGTCGTAGCCGAAGCCGCCGGAGCCCGCCGGCTCGTGGCGCAGCGTGCCCTCCAGCCGGCCCTCGACCACCCGCTCCTCGCCGTCCGGCAGCGCCAGCGCCGCGGCGCAGGCGAAGTGCGCCCCGCGGTGCTCCTCGGCGATGTCGCCGAGTTGGGCCAGCAGCAGGTCCAGGTTGGCCTTGTCGTCGCCGTGCCGGCCGGCCCAGCGGGCGGAGAAGATGCCCGGGGCGCCGCCCAGGACGTCCACGCACAGCCCCGAGTCGTCGGCCACCGCCGGCAGACCGGTGGCCTGGGCCAGGGCGTGCGCCTTCAGCAGGGCGTTCTCGGCGAAGGTGACGCCGGTCTCCTTGACGTCCGGGATCTCGGGATAGGCGTCGGCGCCGACGAGTTCGACGTCCAGGCCGGCCCCGGTGAGGATCGAGCGCAGCTCGGTGACCTTGTGGGCGTTGCGGGTGGCGAGGATCAAGCGTGTCATGGGACCCGATTATCGATGCCCTAGCCGGGCGAGCAGACATCGGTCAGCTCGCCCAACGCGTCCGTCACCGGCTTCAGGTCGGGCGCCTTGCCCTCGTCGATCGCCGTCCGCACGTTGTCGACGGCCTTCCGCAGGTCCTCGACGGCCTTCTCGACGTCGGCGTTGTCGGTCTTGTCCGAGATCTTGTCGATGTCCTCGTTGAGGGTGTCCAGGATCTTGTCCGCGTCCTCCGGGTTGACCGCCGCGCCGGTCACCGCGTCCTGGAGGTCGTCCACGTCGTTGGAGATCTCGACCGCCAGCTGGGCGCAGTCCAGGGCCTTCTGGACCGTGTCGCAGCCGACCAGGGCCGGCCCGGCGAGGGCGATTACGGCGGCCGCGGCGAGCGCGGTGGCGGTGTTCCGGCGGCGGTGTGTGCGGTGCTGAACGCGGCGCGTGGCCATGGGTGGTCCCCTCCCCAGCGGCGGCGGGCGGAAGCCCGCGTACCTGTTACTTCCCTAAACGCAGGGCACCCCGCGCGCGGTTGCCTCCGGTTCAGGGGGCCGGTTCAGAGCTCTGGCTCGGGGCTCCGGTTCAGGGCTCCGGCTCGGGGATGCGGCTCAGAGCGCGGCGGTGGGCACGCCCTGGAGCTGTCGCAGGTTCAGCGACCGGGCCATGGCGGCGTATCCCTCGTCGCTGGGGTGCAGATGGTCGCCCGAGTCGTACGCGGGCAGCAGCCGCAGCGGGTGGGCCGGGTCGCGCAGGGCGGCGTCGAAGTCGACCACGGAGTCGAAGACGTTCCCCGAGCGGATCCGCGCGTTGACGCCCTCCCGCACGGCGTTGAGCTCGGGGGTGAAACCGCGGTGGCCCTCGAAGGGCATCAGGGTGGCGCCGATGACGCGCAGCCCGCGGGCGTGCGCCTGACGGGTGAGCGTGCGCAGCCCGGAGACGATCTCGTCGGGGTCGGTGACATGCGGATTGCGCAGGATGTCGTTGACGCCCAACTCGATGATGACGACCTTGACACCGGTGCGGGACAGGACGTCACGGTCGAAGCGGCTGAGCGCGCTGGGGTTGTCCGGCGGGAAGTTCCGGCCGCTGCTGAGCACCCGGTTGCCGCTGATGCCCTGGTTGAGCACGCCGTAGCGGGGCGCGCCCGGCTCCTCGCGCAGCCGTCGGGCCAGGAAGTCGGGCCAGCGGCGGTTGGTGCCGGCGGTGGAGGAGATGCCGTCGGTGATCGAGTCGCCGAGCACGGCCACCGCCCCGGTGGCGTCCTCGCTCCACACGTCGACGGCGGTCAGATAGCGCCAGTACGGGCTCTGCTCGGTGTAGGCGGCGCCCATGGTGTCCGCCGCGCGGTTCCCGTGCGCCAGGTAGGAGGTCTGGCGGGCGTGCGGGTGGTAGGTGACCGAGCCCGAGGGGGTGGGGGAGTAGGTGGTGACGAGCAGGTCGGCGGCGTCCGGGATGTTCAGCCGCACCGGGTCGCTCCGCACGGCCTGACCCGCCGGGATGGTGACCGCGGTGCCCTCGTCGAAGGTGAGCCGGCGCATGGTGCCGGCGGCCGCGCCGGGGGTGCCGGGCGCGGCGGCCACCGCGAGCGAGGCGTGGGTGATGTCCAGCGGGCGGGAGCCGTAGAGGTTGGACAGGTGGATCCGCGCGCTGCTGCCGCCGACGCTGAGGTGGACCACGTTCCGTATCGACATGCCCGCGTAGCCGTCGGTCGTGTCCGGTTCCGCGGCCGCCGGCGAGGCGGACCAACTGCCGACCCAGCCGCCCCCGGAGGCCGGCGTGGCCGGACCGCGGTGCCCGCGGGAGCCGGCCCCCAGGTCGCCCTCGCCGCGCCCCGTCCCGACGAATATCGCGGTCGCCACCAGGACCGCCACCGCCGCGAGGGCCGCCATCAGGGCGAACACCGTACGTCTCGGCATCGGGGGCGCGCTCATGGGCGGGCGTTTCTCCTCGGGCAGGCGGAGCCGGGCGGCTCGGGCGGTCGGGACGTGCGGTGACGTGCGTGACGCACGGGTGCACGGACGTACGGCGGTATGCGGCGGCCGCGCGGCGGCGTTGCGCGCGGGCGGGCCACATGATCCCACGGTGGGTGGCGCGACCCGCCGGCGCCCCGGCGGATCCGCGCCGACCACTCGCCCGGTCAGACGCGAGCAGCCCGCGGCGCGTTCCGCCGCGCGTGTGCTCGCCGCCTGACGGCGGTGGCGGCCGGGGTGGCCGTCGGCTGTCGGGCGCCCCGACGGTGGGGCCGGCCGGGGGGCCCGGGGAGTCGGCGCGGGCCCGCCTCACGCGGCGCCGGGAGCCCGCGGCACGCTCCGGGAGTGGTCCGGATGTGCACAATGCACGAAGAGGCGGCGTGAACGGGTGGAGCGGATGGAGCGGACGAATGCGGGTGAGGCCACCGTGGCGATGACCGGCTTCACCGTGGACAGCCCGGCGGACGCGGAGAAGCGGCGCGGACTGCGCCGGATGAAGGCCCTCGCGACCGGGCTGCTGCTGGCCGTCGCCGCCGTGTACGCGCTCGCCACCTGGGCCGGGAGCGCCGGTGCCGGCGCCTGGGCGGCCTATGTGGCCGCGGCCGCCGAGGCGGGCATGGTCGGCGCGCTGGCGGACTGGTTCGCGGTCACCGCGCTGTTCCGGCGGCCGCTGGGGCTGCCCATCCCGCACACCGCGATCATCCCCACCAAGAAGGACCAGCTGGGGGTGAACCTGGGCGAGTTCGTCGGCGACAACTTCCTCTCCGCCGAGGTGGTGCGGCTACGGCTGCGCGCGGTCGGCATCGGCGCGCGGCTCGGCACCTGGCTGTCCGAGCCCGCCCACGCCGACCGGGTGACGGCCGAGCTGGCGACCGCGCTGCGCGGCGCGCTCACCGTGCTGCGCGACTCCGATGTGCAGGCCGTCGTGGGCGAGGCCATCACCCGGCGGGCCGAAGCGCAGGAGATCGCCCCCGGCCTCGGCGCGCTGCTGGACAAGGTCGTCGCCGACGGCGGCCACCACCGGGCGGTGGACCTGGTGTGCGTGCGCGCCCACGAGTGGCTGACGCGGCACGGCGACTCCGTCATGACGGCGGTCGTCGGCGGCGCGCCCGGCTGGACGCCCCGCTTCGTGGACCGCAAGGTCGGCGAGCGCGTCTACAAGGAACTGCTGCGGTTCGTCGGGGAGATGCGCGACATGCCGGACCACCCGGCCCGCGGCGCCGTCGACCGCTTCCTCGCCGACTTCGCCGCCGACCTGCGGTCCGACCCCGACACCCGGGCCCGGGTGGAGCGGCTGAAGTCGGAGGTGCTCGGGCGCGGGGAGGTGCAGGAGCTGATCGCCTCCGCCTGGAACGCGGTCCGCGCCATGATCGTGGCCGCCGCCGAGGACGAGCGCAGCGAGCTGCGGCTGCGGGCGCGCGCCTCGATCCTGTCGCTGGGAGCCCGGATGAGCACCGACGAGCGGCTGCGGGCGAAGGTCGACGGCTGGCTGGAGGACGCGGCGGTCTACGTCGTGACCACCTACCGGGACGAGATCACCTCTCTGATCACCGAGACCGTCGCCGGCTGGGACGCCGAGCACACCTCCCGCAAGATCGAGACCCACATCGGCCGGGACCTCCAGTTCATCCGCATCAACGGCACCGTGGTGGGCGCCCTGGCGGGGCTGTGCATCTACACGGTGTCCCACGCCCTGGGCGGCTGACGCCGGCCGCGGCCTCGGCCGCGCCGTGGGGTGCTCGGGCCGGGCGTCGCGGTCGCCGTGGAGCGCTCGGTGCCGCGGACCCCGGGGCCTCCGGTCACCGTGGGGCGGCCGGCGCCGGATGCCGCGGACGACGCCGAGCGCCCCCGCGGCCCGAGCCGGCGCGAGCGGCCGTATGTCCGTACGGCCGCCTCGGCGGTGATCCCCGTACGGCGGCGGCCTGCGGGGGCGGCGGTCGAGAGGATCCGGCCGAGACGCCCGCACGGGGCGTGAACGCGTGTCATGGGCGCGCGTAGCCCGGCCGGCCGGCCGGCGTCGGCTCCGTCGGCGCGCCGCGTCCGCTGCCGGGGTGCTCGGGCCGGGCGTCGTGGTCGCCGTGGAGCGCTCGGTGCCGCGGACCCCGGAGCCTCCGGTCACCGTGCGCGGCCGGCGCCGGATGCCGCGGACGACGTTGAGCGCCCCCGCGGCCCGAGCCGGCGCGAGCGGCCGTATGTCCGTACGGCCGCCTCGGCGGTGATCCCCGTACGGCGGCGGCCTGCGGGGGCGGCGGTCGAGAGGATCCGGCCGAGACGCCCGTACCGGGCGTGAACGCGCGCCGCGTCGCTGCCGGGTGCGCACCAGGTCTGGAGGGTGTGGCCCGTACGTCCTATCCTCCGCACGGCGCGTCCCCGGTCCGAGGAGGGCACCGTGCGGCAGCGGGCACCAGCGGTCCTCGTGCGGGGCCCCCGTGCGCGCCGCCGGGCCGCGCTGGCCCGGGCGCTGTGGGGCGGCGCGGAGGCCGCGCTCACGCTGGGCGTGGTCCTGTCGCTGCTCGTCGTCCACCAACTGTGGTGGACCAACCGGCAGGCGCGGGAGGGCGCCCGACGGGAGGTGGCCGCGCTGGAGCGGCGGTGGGACGCGGCGGAGCCCGGTGCCTCGTCCGGCGGCGGGTCGGCCACCGGACCGCGCGCGGGCCCGGAGGGCGGCGCGGACGGCGGCGGGACCTCAAGGGCGGAGGGCGGGACGGAGCGCCCGCGCGGCGCGGGGCGGTCCGCGGCCCCGGCCCCCGGCCGGGCGTATGCCGTCCTCCGCATCCCCCGGCTCGGACTGGCCGTGCCCATCGCGGAGGGCGTCGGTCGCCGAGGGGTGCTCAACAAGGGCTACGCCGGCCACTATCCGCGCAGCGCGCCGCCGGGCGGGGTCGGGAACTTCGCGCTGGCGGGCCACCGCAACGCCCACGGCGAGCCGTTCCGCCACCTGGACCGACTGCGCCCCGGGGACACGGTGCGGGTGGACACCGCGGAGGCCCGCTACACCTACGCGGTCGAGCGCACCCTGCCGCGCACCTCGCCCGGCGACGGCACGGTGCTCGCCGCGGTGCCGTACAGCTCCACCCACCCCGGCCACCGCTTCACCCGGCCGGGCCACTATCTGACGCTGACGACCTGCACGCCCGCCTTCAGCTCCCGCTACCGGCTGGTGGTGTGGGGCACGCTGCGCGCGGCGGCGCCGCGCTAGGTTCGCCGGCTGCCGGGACCGGCGCCCGCGTTAGGCTCGTACCTCGTGCTTCGCTCTCCGTCCCACCTGTGGCTGCTGGTGCCCTACGTGCTCTACCTGGGCGCGATACCGCTGGCCAACCGGGTCCACCCGACCGTCCTCGGGCTGCCCTTCCTGTTCTGCTACATCCTGCTGGCGACGCTGCTGACGCCGGTGGCCGTCTGGCTCACCTGGCGAGCCGACCGCGGTCGCGCCCGGGGTGAGCGCCGGTGAACGCGGCGGTGGCGACCTCCGTCTTCGGGGGCTTCATGGTGCTGACCGTGGCACTCGGCCTGCTCGCGGTGCGCGGCCGGGGCTCCGGCGGTGGACTGGCCGAGTGGTCGGTGGGCGGGCGCAGCCTGGGCACCGTCTTCATCTGGGTGCTGATGGCGGGTGAGGGCTACACCAGCTTCAGCTATCTGGGTGCGGCCGGCTGGGGCTAC
Source organism: Streptomyces sp. SAJ15 (assembly GCF_007595705.1). Classification (GTDB taxonomy): domain Bacteria; phylum Actinomycetota; class Actinomycetes; order Streptomycetales; family Streptomycetaceae; genus Streptomyces. The sequence goes on from NZ_NISY01000015.1 coordinate 161,989, forward strand.
AACACCGGGGCGCCGGTGCTGTACGTGCTGGCGTACATGTCCTGCGGCTACGCCATCGGCTATGTGGTGGGCCCGATGCTGTGGTCCTACGCGCGCCGACACGGCCTGGTCGGCATCACGGACATGGTGGCCCACCGCTACGGCCGGCCGTGGCTCGGCGCGCTCGTCGCGGTGCTGGCCACGCTGTGCCTGCTGCCGTACATCCAACTCCAGATCACCGGAATGGGCGTCGTGGTCTCCACGATCTCCTACGGCGCCATCAGCCTCGACTGGGCCTACTTCATCGCGTTCGCCGTCACCACCGGCTTCGTCGTCGTCAGCGGGCTGCGCGGCAGCGCATGGGTGTCGGTGCTGAAGGACGTGCTGGTCATCGGCACGCTCGCCTTTCTCGCGGTCTATGTGCCGGTCCACTACTTCGGCGGTTACGGCGACTTCCTGGACCGCATGGTCGCCGAGCGGCCGGAGTGGCTGACCATCCCCGGGCACGGGGACGGCGGCCTGGGGGAGGGCTGGTTCCTCTCGACGGTCTTCCTCAACTCCCTCACCGTCGTCATCTTCCCGACCACCGTCGCGGGCTACCTCGGCGCGCGCGACGCCGACGCGCTGCGCCGCAACGCGATGCTGCTGCCCTTCTACAACGTGCTGCTCTTCGTACCGATGCTGCTGGGCATGGCGGCGCTGTTCGTGGTGCCCGGGCTGGCCGGGGCGGAGTCCAACCTGGCGCTGTTCAAGCTGGTGGTGGACTCGCTGCCGGCCTGGGCGGTCGGCGTCATCGGGGTCGCGGCCGCCCTCTCCTCGATCGTGCCGATGGCGGTCTTCATGCTGGTCATCGGCACCATGTGGGGCCGCAGCGTGCTGGGCGCGCTGCCCCGCTTCGCCGACCGGCCGGACCGTCAGAAGCTCGGCTCCCAGGCGGTGGTGGTGGCCGCGGGCACGGCGGCGCTGCTGCTCACCTACCTCGCTCCCAACACCCTGGTGCGGCTCTCGCTGGTCTCCTACGAGGGCATGGCGCAGCTCATCCCGATGTTGCTGCTGGGCCTGGTGTGGCGGCGGCTGACCCTGCCCGGGGCGCTGGCCGGGCTGGTGGTGGGCGGCGCCCTGGTGAGCTTCCTCGTCTTCACCGGGCGTGATCCGCTGTGGGGCGTGAACGCGGGGCTGCTTGCGCTGGCCGCCAACCTCGCGGTCGCGGTGACGGTCAGTCTGCTGGGGCCGCCGGAACGGGATCCACGGCCGGACGAGGAGGTGCTGGCCCTGGACACCGAGAGCGGGCCCGGAGATCGGGAGGGCCTCGCCGACTCCGTTGTCGGTGGTCGGGGTTAGCATCGGACAGGACGGTCGTCGCCGAGGCGGCCGGTAGCCGATTGGTTCGATGAGGGGAGGGGAGCCGGATGGGCGAGAGCACGCGCGTCGAACGGGTGCGGATGCGCCTGGGCATGCTCCTCTTCCTGCTGACCGGCCTGATGCTGACCCAGTCCGGCCTGGTGAGCGCGGTCGTCCTCTCCGCGGCCGCCGCCGTGGCGGCGGCGACGCTGGTGCTCTGCGTGCTGTTGGCCGCGCTGTACGCGCTGCCCAGCCCACCGGGTCGCATACGCACCGCGATACGGGACCGGGAGCGCCGCACCGCGTTCCTGCCCCAGCGCGATCCCGACGCGGCGGGCCGCACCCGTCCCCGAGCCCCCGGCCGTCCCCTCCCGACGGCCGCGTAGGAGCTCCGCACCACTTTTCTCCGCCGAGCCCGCGCGGTTCGTCATGCCGATTCCCGCATTCCGCACTCCGGCTGACGAGACCCGTGGAGGGCTCCACCATGTCCGTTTTCACTCCCCTCGGCGCGCTGCTGTCCCACCTGTCCGACGCGCTCACCCCGCTCTTCGGCGGCTCGGCGATGGCCGCCGCGGTCGTCCTGTTCACCATGGGGGTGCGCGCCGCGCTGCACCCGCTGGCGCGGGCCGCGGCCCGCGGCGAGAAGGTGCGGACCGCGATGGCCCCGAAGATGGCGGAGCTGGGCCGCAGGTACGGCAACGATCCGGACCGGCTGCGGCGGGCCGCGGCCGAGCTGTACGAGAAGGAGGGCGCCTCCCCGCTGGCGGGGTGTCTGCCGATGCTGGTCCAGCTGCCGTTCTTCTTCGTGATGTACCACCTGTTCTCCACCGGCAGCGGCGGGGCGGGGCTGCTGGACCACACGCTGCTGGGCGCGCCGCTGGACGGCAGCTGGACCGAAGCGCTCGGCGACGGCGGGATGTTCGGCGCCGCGGGGCTGGTCTACCTGGGGCTGTTCGCGCTGATCGCGGCCGTGGCGACGTGGACGTACACCCGCTCCCGCAAGGCGATGGCCGGCATGCGGCCGTCGCCGGTCGCGGGCGCGGCGGGGCTGACCAGGGTGCTGCCGCTGCTGTCCTTCGGCACCCTGGTCACCGCCGCCGTGGTGCCGCTGGCGGCCGGGCTCTACCTGGCCACGACGACGACGTGGACGGCGGTGGAGCGGGCGCTGCTGCACCGCGGGCGGTAGGCGCCGTAGGCGCCCGGGGGCGGGGGCGGGGGCGTGGCGGGCGCCCGTGGGGGCCCCTGCCCGGAGAGAACCGGAGGGCTGATGCGGGTTCGAAACCGCCGGGCTCCGCCGTCTCGCGTCTCGCCGTGGCGGCGGGAGGAAACCCCCGGGTGCGGCGTTCAGGCGAGGCGGACGGTGTGCCCCTCCCTGGCGGAGCGGCGGGCGGCCTCCAGGACGCGCAGGGTGGCGGCGGCCTCGACGGCGGTGACCGGGGGCGGGCCGCCGTGGCGGACGGCGTCGGCCACGGCCGCGTAGTAGGCCGGGTAGTCGCCGGGCAGGGTCGGCACCGGCTCGCCGCCGCCGGTCTGCGGGGACTCGCCCGAGCCCAGCCGGCCCCAGGTGGACGGGGCCTCGACGCCCCACGCGGTGCCGTCGCCCGGGCGCTTGCCCTCGCGGAGCGCGGCCTCCTGCGGGTCGAGCCCGTACTTCACATAGCCGGCCTGGCCGCCCAGCACCCGGAAGCGCGGGCCGAGCTGGGCGGCGGTGGCGCTCATCCACAGATGGCTGCGCACCCCGCCGGCGTGGGTGAGCGCGACGAAGGTGTCGTCGTCGGCGGCGGCGCCGGGGCGGCGCACATCGACCTCGGCGTAGACGGAGACGGCCGGGCCGAAGAGGGTGAGCGCCTGGTCGACCAGGTGGCTGCCCAGGTCGTAGAGGAGCCCGCCCAGCTCGGCCGGGTCGCCGGACTCCCGCCAGCCGCCCTTGAGCTGCGGACGCCAGCGCTCGAAGCGGGACTCGAAGCGGTGGACGCGGCCGAGCGCGCCGTCGGCGATGAGCTGCCGCACGGTGCGGAAGTCGTTGTCCCAGCGGCGGTTCTGGAAGGCGCTCAGCAGCAGCCCGCGCTCGGCGGCGAGCGCGGCCAGCGCTTCCGCCTCCGCGGCGGTGGCGGCGAGCGGCTTGTCGACCACCACCGGCAGCCCGGCCTCCAGGGCGGCGCGGGCGAGCGGCACATGGGTGCGGTTGGGCGAGGCGACGACGATCAGGTCGAGCTCGGCGGCCCGGTCCGGGGCGAACAGCTCCTCCGGCGTGGCGACGCAGCGCGCCTCGGGGTGTTCGGCACGGGCCTGCGTCTGCCGCTCGGGGTTGCCGGTGACGACGGTGTGCAGGGCCAGGCCCTCGGTGGCCGCGATCAGGGGGGCGTGGAAGACGGAGCCCGCGAGGCCGTAGCCGATGAGGCCGACGCGCAGGGGGGTGCCGGTGCTGCCAGGGGTGCCATCCATGGCAGTCACTTTGACAACAGTGTTGCCAAAGTGCAAGCGGCGGGGAGAATGGCGTCTGTGCGGCACCTCCATGAACGTGATCCCGACGGCCCCCACGGCGCCAACCTCTCCGTGCTGCGCGGCCACAACGCCGCGCTGCTCCTCTCGTTGCTGCGGGACGCCGGCGAGGACGGGGTGAGCCGACCGGAGCTGGCCGAGCGCACGGGGCTCACCCCCCAGGCCGTCAGCAAGATCACCGCGCGGCTGCGCGCGGACGGCCTGGCCGCCGAGGCCGGCACCCGTCCCTCCACCGGGGGCAAGCCGCGCACCGTGCTGCGGCTGGTGCGCGGGGCGCGCAGCGCGGTGGGGCTGCATCTGGACCGCGACGAGCTGACGGTGGTGCGCACCGATCTGGCCGGGGAGCCGCTCGACATACGGGTGGCGCCGCTCGACTTCGGCGCGGGCGCGGAGGCGGTGCTGGACGCGGCGGTGGCGCAGGTCGCCGCGGCGGTGGCGCAGGTCGCCGCGGTGCTGGAGCCGGACGAGGCGGTGCCGATGCCGGGCGGGGCGGTGTCGACGCCGGACGGGGCGGCGGCGCGGGACCAGGCCCGGGACCGGGCGGCGGACCCGGTGGCGGGGGAGGAGCCGGCGGGCGAGCGGGTGGGCGGCGGTCGGGTGCTCGGGGTCGGCGTCGCGTCCCCCGGGCCGCTCGACCACGGCGTCGGAGTGCTGCGCCGCGTCACCGGCTTCCCGTACTGGGACGGCTTCCCGCTGCGCGACGCGCTCGCCGCGCGGCTCGGCCTGCCGGTCGTCCTCGACAAGGACACCAACGCCGCCGCGCTGGGCTTGGCGCGGCGTCCCGACGGGCCGGAGCGGTTGGCCGACTCGTTCGCCTATCTGCACCTGGGGACCGGGCTGGGCGCGGGGCTGGTGCTCGGCGGCGAGGTCTACCGCGGCGCGCGCACCGACGCCGGGGAGTTCGGCCACCAGGTGATCCAGCTCGACGGCCCGCCCTGCGGCTGCGGCGGCCGCGGCTGCGTCGAGGCCCTGTGCCTGGCGGCCGTGGCCGCCGGCGACCCCGCCCGCGCGGCCCGGCTGCTCGGCGTCGGCGCCGCCAACCTCGTTCGCCTCCTCGATGTCGACCGGGTGTTCCTCGGTGGCCGGACTGTGCTCGCCGACCCCGAGCCCTACGCGCGCGGGGTGGCCGCGGTCCTGGCCGAGGAGGCGGGCCGGTCCGGCGCCGGGCATGCGGTGGCGGTCGACGTGGCCGGGCGAGGGCGCCGCCTGGTGGCCGAAGGGGCGGCGCAACTGGTGCTCGGCCGGTTCTTCGGCCGGGCGTAGCGCGCTGCGGGGATCGGGGGTCGGTGCGGCGGGGCGGGACGGGGCGGTTCCGCGGTCGGGTGGGGGACGGCCCGGCGGTTCAGCGGTCGGGGGCGGGAAGTCGCGGCGGGACGGGGCGGGGAACTGCGGGTGCTGCGCTGATCGAGGGGGAATGTGACGGCCACTCGGATGTCGTGGCCGGGCCGGGCCGCGCGGCGGCGGTCGGGTGGGGAAGGGCACTGGGAGTCCCGCGAAGCACCCCGCAGCGAAGGTGAGCCATGCGTCTGCCCAGCGCGCCCGCCGTCCGCCTGGTCATGGCCGCGCTGGTGGCCCTGACCCCGCTCGCGCCCGGCGCGTCCGCCGAAGCCGTCGCGGCCGCCCGACACGGGGCCTCAGCCCGGCACCCCGCGCCCGTCGCCGAGGCCGTGCCGACCGCCGCGGCCGTACCCGGCTGCGGCGACGCGAACAGCGCCGACTTTCCGTTGGACGCGTCGCTGCAGGCCGACCCCAGCGACTACGCGCGCGGCGGTGATTGGCGGGTGTGGCGGTTGCAACTGCGGAACACCACCGAGCGGGCCTGCCGGTCGATCCACCCGGTGGTGGTGATGGCGGGCCGGGACCGCAAGCTCCGGCCTCGACACATCCGGCTGGAGTTCCACGACAAGGAGCTGACCGCGGGGGAACGGCGGGCCCGGCAGACGTGGCGGCCGGTCCGCTTCGAGACGACCGACCAGCACGAGAGCGTCGGCATCCTCGAAGCGCCCGGCTTCCCCGGCTTCACGGTGCCGGCCGGTCGTGCCGTCGAGGTGGCCCTGCGGCTCCGCCTCACCGACGACGCGCCGCTCGGCCCGGTCGTCGCCGCCATCACCACGGTCCAGCGGCGGGACCGGGACGGCGACTGGGTCGGCCAGTCCGACAGCCACGCCTTCACGGTCGTCGCGGCCGCGCGGACGGAGGGCGGCGCCGGGGACGGCCGGGCGGAGGGCGGCGCCGGGGACGGCCCGGCGGAGGGCTCCGCGGGCGACGACGCCCGTGGTGAGGCCGAGGACCGGCGCGAGTCGGACGGCCGGCGCGAGCACCACGGCCGGACCGACACCGAGGGGCGCCCGCCCGCCGGTTCCGGCGCTCCCGCCCCGCCCGCCCTGGCCGACACCGGCCCCGCCCCCCGCCGCGCCGACCGGGCCGCGCTGCTCGCCCTCTCGGGAGTCAGCGCGGCTTGTCTGCTGGCCGGCGCCGCGCTGCTGGCCTTCGCGCGGCGGCTGCGGGTCGCCGCGGACGGCGTTCGACGGACGGGCTGACGCCCTCCGCGTACGCCGCGAGCTCCGTAGGGCGCGGCGCGCGGCGCCCCCGGGGCGGGGTGACGCGCCACTTTCCGCCCGCCGATCAGGCGGGTTTCTCTGGGGAGAGCTTGGCGGCGACGGCGCGCCGCCTGGGCATACTTGGCACGCTCTCGTCGCGGCCGGCGCGGAGCGAACGCGCTGATGGGCGAGTACGGGAGGTGTCCGATGACGGTGGCGAGCGGTGGCGTTCGGGTGATGCCGCAGGAGCGGCCGGAGGCGTCGTTCCGGTGCGGGGGCGGGAGCATCGACCCCCAGTGCGCCACCTGCGGCGGCACGGGTTGGATCGGCGACCAGATCGCCTGCCCCACGTGCAACTGCTCCGGCGAAGGCGCGTGAGCGGAGCGCGCGACCAGCCGCTCAGCCGCCCGATGAGGGCGCGGTCCCGGTGTCGCCCCCGTGGGCGGGCGACACGGTCACGGGTGTCCGCGGGCGCGTTCGGGCGGCGGCGGGATGCGAGGATCGCGCCGTGGACTCCCCGTAGGGCCGGAACTCCGCCGCGCCGTAGGGCCGGAACCCCGCCGCGCTGGTGAGCCGGAACCCCGCCGCGCCGGTGAGCTTCGGCATCCCCGAGCACGGCCGCCTCCCCACGTCCTACGCGGTGAAGGCGTGCGTCGCCGCGCCGCTGGACGCGTCGGGCGAGGCGGCACCCTGCCCGTGCGGCGGCAGGTGCGCACGCCAGGCCGCACGTTCCTCGGGCTCGACCGGTTCCCCCGCCCGCCGGCGCTTCCCGGGGAGTCGGGGCCGGCGCCCGGGGCGGCGACCCCCGCGCAAGGCCGGCCCCGTCGTCGGCGGCTTCGCGGCCCGCACCGAGTGGTGGCCACCGACGACGACGCCGAGCGGCTGAACCCGCCCGTTTCCCCCTCCGGAGTGGAGATCTCACCGCGGCGGCACCGCACGGCTCTGGCACATCGCGACGACCCACGCCAGGGTGGCGGGCCGGTACCGCCACCCTCGACCCCGGGAGGACGATGTGTCCCGCAGCATCACCCGACGCTCCGTGCTCGCCTCCGCCGCCGGCACCGCCGTGGTGGCCGTCGGCGGGCTGCCCACCCCCGCCGCCGCCGCGGCGCCCACTCTTCCGAACGGCACCAGCGCCGACAAGGTGCTGGTCGTCGGGATGGACGGACTGCGCCACGACCGCATCGCCGCCGCCGACGCCCCCACCCTCACCGGGCTGATGGCGGGCGGCACCTTCGGGGCGAGCCTGTTGTACGCGCCGCCGATGGCGGCCACCTCCTCCGGCCCCGGCTGGTCCACCATCGCCACCGGCGTGTGGCCCGACAAGCACGGCGTGCGGGACAACTCCTTCGCCGGCAAGGACTACGGCCGCTACCCCGGCTTCCTGGCCCGGCTGGCCCAGGTGCGGCCGGGGCTGTCCACCTTCGCGGCGGTGGACTGGAAGCCCCTGGACGCCCAGGGCACGGTCACCCCCGGCGCCGACGCCAAGGTGGTCTACGACGGCGACGCCGAGGGCTATGTCAGCGCCGACGAGCGGTTGACCGTCGACACCGTCGGCGTGCTCCGCGACCAGCACCCCGACGTCGTCTTCGTCTACCTCGGCAACACCGACGTGGTCGCGCACGCGAGCGGCACCGGCCGGAGATACCTGGACGCCATCGCCGTGCAGGACCGGCAGCTGGGCCGGCTGCTGGCCGCGATCGAGGCGCGCCCGAGCCGGGCCGTCGAGCGCTGGACCGTCATCGTCGCCACCGACCACGGTCATCTGGACGCCGGTGGCCACGGCGGCAGCGGCATAGCGGAGCGCCGCACCTTCGTGCTCGCCCAGGGCCCGGGCATCCCGGCCGGCGCCCGGCCCGCGGACACCCGGCTGGTCGATGTCGCCGCCACCGTCTTCCACCAGCTCGGCGTGCCGGTCGATCCGGCCTGGGGGCTGGACGGCAAGCCGATCCAGCGGCGGGCCGGGGACGCCTTCGAGACGCTGTACGGCGCGCTCTCGCCGCGCGTGGACGAGACCGGCATCCCGGCCGGCGTGCTCGGCCACACGCACACCCCGCCCAGCGGCTGGTCGGTCGTCAACTCCGCGATGGGCGGCGGCGGGGTGAGCGAGTGGCGCGGCTGGGCCTTCGCCACCGACGAGTTCTGGAGCCGCACCCAGCGCGACCAGTGGCGGGAGCTGAACGTCCGCTCCCGCGGCGTGTTCGCGGTCGCCGACTCCGACGAGTGGGCGGACCGGAGCTTCTCCGGGACGTACGACTCCACGCTGGTCAGCCCGGCGTACCCGGTCGGCGGGGCCACCACCGTACGGCTGGACTTCACCACCCACTACCGGCAGGAGGGGAACCAGACCGCACAGGTCCTCGCCTCCTGGAACGGCGCCACCCCGGTCCCGGTCCGGAGCTACACCTCCGACGTGGTCTCCCAGCCGCAGTCGCTGACGCTGGACGTGCCGGCCGGCGCCTCCGGCGTGAGCTTCCGCTTCCGTTACACCGGGTCCAACAACTGGTATTGGGTGATCGACGGAGTCGACGTGACCAGCGCCTGACGGGCCGAGCCTGACTAGGCTGGTCTCGCACACCCGTCTCATCGCAACCGCAAGAGAGCAGGTCACATGGGAGAGCGGAAGCCGATCGAGTCCTGGCTCACCGACATGGACGGCGTGCTGATCCATGAGGGGGTGCCGATCCCCGGCGCGGACGCGTTCCTGGCCCGGCTGCGGGAGTCCGGAAGCCCCTTCCTCGTGCTCACCAACAACTCCATCTACACGCCGCGGGACCTGCACGCCCGGCTCGCCCGGATGGGGCTGGACGTGCCCGTCGAGAACATCTGGACCTCGGCGCTGGCCACCGCCCAGTTCCTGGACGACCAGCGGCCGGCCGGCACCGCGTACGTCATCGGCGAGGCGGGGCTCACCACCGCGCTGCACGACATCGGCTACGTCCTCACCGACGCCGAGCCGGACTACGTGGTGCTGGGCGAGACCCGCACCTACAGCTTCGAGGCGCTCACCAAGGCCATCCGGTTGATCAACGACGGGGCGCGGTTCATCGCGACCAACCCCGACGAGACCGGCCCGAGCCCCAAGGGCGTACTGCCCGCCACCGGCTCGGTCGCCGCGCTGATCACCAAGGCCACGGGTCGCGAGCCGTACTTCGTCGGCAAGCCCAACCCGCTGATGATGCGGGCGGGGCTGAACGCCATCGGGGCGCACTCCGAGACCAGCGCGATGATCGGGGACCGGATGGACACCGATGTGCTGGCCGGCCTGGAGGCGGGGATGCGGACCTTCCTGGTGCTCACCGGCCTCACCCGCCCGGAGGAGATCGACCGGCACCCCTTCCGGCCGTCCCGCGTGGTGGACTCCATCGCCGACCTGGTGGACCTGGTGCGGTAGCCCTTTCACCGCCTCACCCGAACAGAGCAGCCGGGGCCCGCAGCGGATGCGGGCCCCGGCCGTTCTTGTGAGCCTTCTGGGGTAACGGGAGGTTCACTATGCGTTCCCAGCGAATAACTCTCTGTGTCGCCACCGTGGCGGCCATCGCCTGTGTCTCCGTCGCCCCCGCCCCCGCCGCCTTCGCGGCACCGGGCACCGCGGCCACCGTCCGCGCGGACGACCGGCACGAGGACGACCGCGACGACCGGCACCGCGGACAGGACGAGGATCGTGACGGCTACGGCCGCCACGACGAGGACGGCGGCCGGGGGGACCGGGGCCGCGACGAGGACCACGGCCGTCACGACGAGGGCGGCGACCGCCACGGCGGAGGCCAGGGTGATCAAGGCCGTCCGGACGAGGACTTCGGCGGCGGCTTCGGTCAAGGGGACTCCGGCGGAGACGACTTCGGCCGCGGCGACTTCGGTCGCGGTGGCGGCGACGACGGCTACGGGGGCCGGCCGGGGATGCCGCACGAGCCCTACGCCCCGGTCCACGCCGGCGGCGGCGCCACCGCACGGAGCGACGAGTCCCGTGGGTTCGGCGGGGTGGAGGCGTACGGGCTGGTGCTCGCGGGCGGCGCGGCGGTCGCGGTGGGCGGCCTGGCCGTGTACCGGCGCCGCGCGGCCCGCTCCACGTCCCGTTCCTCTGACGGCTGACCGGACCGATGTCCGAGGAAGCCGACGCGCCCGCGGAGCCCGCGGCCGGCTCCCCGCGAAGCGGCACCGCCCGGCTGCTCACGGGGGTGGCCTGGGCGGTGCTGCTGATCGGCCTGTGGCTGTGGGGCCGCGGGGCGTCCGACGGCACGCCCACCGCCACCGGCGATGTGGCGGCCGTCGGCCGGCCGCCGGTGCTGGGGCTGCCCGCGGCGCACGCCCCGCTGGCGGCCGCGCAGCCGCGGCAGGTCGTCATCGACACGGCCAAGGTGCGGGCCCCCGTCGTCGCCCGCGGCCTCGACGCCGCGGGCGGGGTGGCCCCGCCGCCGTACGACCGGCCCGGCGCCGTCGGCTGGTACCGCGGCGGTCCGTCGCCCGGCTCCTCCGGCGCCGCGGTGCTGGTCGGCCATGTCGACACCGACTCCCGGCCCGCGGTCTTCTACCACCTCAGCGCGATGAAGCCCGGTGAGAAGGTCCGCGTCGGCCGGTCCGACGGCTCCGTCGCCGAGTTCACCGTCGAGGAGGTCGAGGTCATCTCCTACGCCCGCTTCGACCCCCGGCGCGTCTACGGCCCCCGCGCCGCGCACCGCGCCGAACTCCGCCTCATCACCTGCGGCGGCGCCTTCGACCGCGCCCGCCACACCTACACCGCCAACGTCGTCGTGTCCGCCTATCTGACCGATGTGACGGCGGCCCCCAAGTCGCGGACGACCGCCGGACGTCGGGGGCTGGAAGCGGTGTGGCGCGCGCCGGGCGCGCGCCCTGGCTGAGCCCGCTCGGGCCCGTCGATGCCTCCCCCAAGGGTGGGCGGGGTGTGTAAGGATGGATTCGACCGGCCTTGTCCCGTGCGTGCCAAGGGGGAGTGGATGTACGGCAGTGATACCGGCCGTCGGCGCAGGGTGGTCTGCGCGTTGTCAGTGGTGGGGGCGTTAGTGACGCTGTCGGGGTGTTTCGGGTCGTCGGACGCCGACGAGGGACCCCGCGCCGCCGCGCCGCCCAAGCAGCGGCCCAAGTCGGCGGTGCCGTACTGGGTGAACCCCGACGGCAGCGCGGCCCGCCAGGTCGCGGCCTACCGCGAGCAGGGGGCGGACGAGAAGGCGGCACAGATCTCGAAGATCGCCGACCAGCCGGTGGCGGAGTGGATCGGCACCGAGGACCCGGAGGGGCAGACCCGCGGCTTCACCGAGGCCGCGGCGCGGGCCGATCGGGACGCGCTGCTGGTCTTCTACAACATCCCGCACCGCGACTGCGGGAAGTACTCCAAGGGCGGCGCGGCCGACGGCGACGCGTACCGCGCCTGGTTGGACAAGGCGGTCAAGGGGATCGGCGACCGGGCCGCCACCGTCATCCTGGAGCCGGACGCGCTGCCGCACGTGGTCGACGGGTGCACCCCACGGCAGTTCCACGAGGAGCGGTACCACCTGCTCACCGGTGCCGTCTCCGAGCTCAAGGCGCTGCCCCACACCAAGGTCTACCTGGACGCGGGCAACCCGGCGTGGATCACCGACCCGGGCCGGATGGTCGAGCCGCTGAAGCGGGCGGGCATCGACATGGCCGACGGCTTCGCCCTCAACACCTCCAACTACCAGACCACCGCGAAGAACACGGAGTACGGCAAGCGGCTCTCCGCGATGGTCGGCGACAAGCCCTTCGTCATAGACACCAGCCGCAACGGAAACGGGCCCGCGCCGCACCGCGAGGACCCCGAGGCGTGGTGCAACCCCGCCGGCCGGGCCCTGGGGGAGCGGCCGACCACGCACACCGGCGAGGACCTGGTCGACGCCTATCTGTGGATCAAGCGCCCGGGTGAGTCCGACGGCACCTGCAAGGGCGGCCCGCGGGCGGGCCAGTGGTGGCCCCGCTACGCGCTCGACCTGGCCCGCAACACCCGCTGAGCGGAGGCCACCCGGCGTGGCGAGGACGGTGCCGGAGGAGAGCCCCGGCCCCGTCGTCGCCCGCGCGCTAGAACGTGGGCACCTTCTCGTCCTCGGGGACCTTCAGCCACACGGCCTTCGACGGCGTCCCCTCGCCGTCGAGCACATGGAGCATGTACCAACCGGGCGGCACCAGGGACGGGTCCTTGGGGACGGTGATCGTGACGTCGTCCTTGGTGGTGGTGAACTCCACCTCGATCGACCGCTGCTCGATGTTGGTGACATGGGTGAAGGAACCGGGCCGGACCAGCCGCGCCTTCCGGATCTTCGCGGCGTCCGCGGTGCGGTACGTGGCCTTCCCGCCCAGCTTCACCACCTTCCGCTCGGTGTCGCTCAGCGCGGGGCGTGAGTCGCGGTAGAGGTACGGCGGCGAGTAGATGTCGATCTGCTGCTGGAACTTCCCGGGCTTGGTGTTGGCCTTGTCGCCGAAGAGCGAGTCGGAGCCGAAGGTCATCACCCGGCCGTCGGGCAGCAGCAGCGCCCCGGAGTGGTAGTTGCGCCCGACCAGCGGGTCCGCGACCCCGCGCGAGGTGTTGGTCTTCGGGTCGAAGATCTCGGCCCTGAGGACGTTGCTGGCGCTGCGCCCGCGGTAGTCGCCGGAGCCGTTGGTGGTGAGGACCGTGTCGTCGGGCAGGATCACGCTGCTCGGGTAGCGGGCCTTGGCGTACAGCGGCGGGCCGTCCTTGAAGCGCGGGTTCTTGTCGTGCAGGTCCACGATCCGGGTCTTCTCGGTGGACTTGGGATCCTCGCCGACCCCGCCGCCGCCGAGCACCATGTACCGCTGGTCCTGCGCGGGCGGCAGCAGCACGGACATGGAGGTCTCCAGGGCGTCCGGGTCGCTGATGCCGGGCACCACGTCGAACTGGTTGGTCTTCACGTCCCACAGCCCGGGGGTGCGCCCCTTGTCGGCCGGTCCGTAGCCGGCGTTGGAGCCGGTGTAGAAGATCTTCCCCTTCTCGGTGAGGAAGAGCGCCGGGTAGGTGGGGAAGAACCGCTGCTTGGGCAGGTAGGTCCACTTCTTGGTCTTGGGGTCGTACAGTTCGTTCTTCCCCGGCACGACCTGGCCGATCTCGTCGAGCCCGGAGACCGAGAGCACCTTTCCGTCCTGGAGTGTGGTGAGTGTCGGATACCAGCGCGCCTCGTTCATCGGGTCGACCGGGATGTAGCGCTCGCTGACCGGGTCGAATTCAAAGGAATCCCTGATGCCCTGGAAGTCCTTCTTGTCGAAGGAGAGCTTCTGCGCGATGCCGTAGAAGTTCTGGGCGTCCTTTCCCTTGAGGCCCGCGATGCGGTAGTTGTCCTCGGTGCCGGTCTGGTGTTTCTCGCCCTTGTGGAGCGCCTCCACATAGACCCGGGCGGTGCTGGCGGTCACCGTGACCTTGCCGGTCTTCTTGTTCTTGGTCTTCTTGGCGCGCGGCACCAGCACCGGGTCCTTGGACTCGAACGTCTTTCCGTTCGCCTTTCCGGTGAAACGGGTGCCGGCGGGGAAGGTCCGCGGCTTGTCCGGGTTCTCGTTGTGGACGAACATCAGCCCGCCGGCCTTCTCGACGTCGCCCTCCAGCTTCTCGTACCGCTGGGTGCCGCCGGCGACCAGGAGTCTGCCGTCCGGGAGCTGGGTGTGCCCGGCGCAGAACATGTCCTTGGGGGTGGGGATGTTCTTGAAGGTGTTGTCCTCGGGGTTCCACAGCACCGACCGGAAGGACTTGGCGGCGAAGTTGGCCGCGTTGTTGCCGGAGCCGGCCACCAGCAGCACCTTGCCGGTGTTGAGCAGGGCGGCGTGGATCGTGTTGATGCGGTTGTCCTCGGGAACGTCCACCACCCTCCAGTGGCCGTTCTTCGCCTTGTACTCCGGTCGGTTGATTTTGTAGTGATGGTATTTGTCGGCGCTGAAACGGTAGAGGGCCGGTCCGTTGAACCCGGCCAGCACAATCACGGCCGCCGCACCGACCGCGTAGCGGCGGGTGCGGCGTGTGGGTCGGTACTTCACTTGTCACGTCCCCCAAGGGCGGTCTTCGACTTCCGTTTCTCCTGGCGCACGGTCCACCGCCAGGCGATGATCGGGGCTGCCGTGATGACGAGCGCGAGAGAGGCCCAAACGGTCATCGCGGGATGACTGTGGCCGAAGTAGAAGGACGAGGCGAGCGACCCGCCGAAGACCAACAGGAAGAAGAGGTGGATACGGAAGGTTCCGAACAGCGTGTCGGGGCTGGCCGAGTCTCCTTTCGGGGTCACCACGAACCTGCTCTTGCGGCGCAGTACGGCATCCATGAGCGAGCGTGCGTAGATGGGTGCGGAGAGTGCGGACATCACCATTCCGGCGACCCCGCCGGAGCCCTCGGGCTCGTGCGGGGAGACGTTGTGCCGCCGGTTCCAGATGTACAGGCCGATCTGCAGGGCGGAGGCGTTGCCGTAGAGCATCATCCAGGTGACCGGGTCGACCTGGAGTCCGGCGGCGCCGAAGCCGAGGAAGAGCGCGCAGCTCAGGGCGGCGAGGATCCAGTTGAGCGCCGACATCGGGTAGAAGATGATCATCATCGTGTAGTTGAAGAACGTGCCCGGCGGCAGGGTGAAGGGCGCCTTCCAGAACTGCTTGAGGATCGTCTCGTAGGTGCCGCGGGACCAGCGCAACTGCTGGGTGAAGAAGTCGGTCCACGCGTTCGGCCCCTCGCCGACGGCGAGCACGTCCGGGGTGTACACCGAGCGCCACTTCTTCCCGGTGGCCGGATTGCGGTGTCGGTGCAGCTCGAAGCCGGTGGCCATGTCCTCGGTGATGGAGTCGTAGAGGCCGCCGATTCCTTTCAGCGCACTGATGCGCACGGCGTTGCTCGTGCCCACGAACATCGGTGCGCCGTAGGCGTTTCCGGCCCGCTGGATGAGCGCGTGGAAGAGGAACTGCTGGCTCTCGGCGGCCTTGGTGACGGCCGCGTCGTAGTTCCCGTAGACCTGCGGTCCGATGACGAAGGCGACGTCCGGGTCGCGGAAGAAGCCGAGCATCCGCTCCAGGTAGTTGGGGAGCGGGACGTGGTCGGTGTCGACGGAGGCGAAGTAGTCGTAGTCGTCGCCGTGGGCGTCCAGCCAGGCGTTGTAGTTGCCGTGCTTGGTCCTGGCGCGGTGCGGGCCCGACGGTTGGTTCCACCTCGCCACGCCCTTGCGGCTGAAGTGGTGCACGCCGAGGCGGGCGCAGACCCGCTTGACCTCCGGGTCGTCGCCCTCGTCCAGCAGCCAGACGTGCATCACCCCGCGGTGGCGCACTCTGACCGCCGCCTCCAGGGTGCGGGTCACCATCTCCAACGGCTCCTTGCCGGGCACGAAGGAGGTGAGGAAGGCGACGCGGGTGCCGGACTCGGGCACCACCGGGATCGGGTCGCGGGCCACCAGGGTGGCGTGGGCGTTGGACGTCACGTTCAGGGTGCGGAAGAACTCGATCAGCCCTATGGACACCAGCATGACCGTGTCCAGCACCACCATGACCTGCGAGGAGCCGCCGCGCTCGCTCCAGTGGTCCGGCTGCATCAGCCACAGCAGCAGCCCCAGGGAGACCAGCGGTGCGGCGCCCAGGAGCAGCGCGGCGCCGATGCGGTGCGGCTCGTCGGCCACCAGGCTGCGGTAGCGCACCCGGTAGGGCCGGCTGGGGTCCGGCTGGGTCAGGGGGCCGGCGAGCCGGCTGTAGTGCTCGTAGTCGTAGCGCGGCAGCGGCTTGCGCGGCGGCGGCTGACGGTGCCGGTCGGGCCCGGCCTGGTGTGGCCGCGGCACGCGGAGGCGTGTCGTCGCGGATGGGTCAAAGGTGTGGTGTTGCCGGGCGCCAGTCGGCGTCGACGTCATAAGTCCATCCCCCCGCACGCAAGGCTGACTGCGTGTCTCACTGTTCGGCCCTCGCCCAGTCCCCCATGGACCGCTGGGGACGCCGCCGCGCGGGGCGGCCGTCCCTCGGATTGCAGGTGACAAAAAATGGACGACTGCCTTCCGGTTCCTTGAGCGTCGACCGGACCCCCTCTGGCCGATCGCCTCCGGCGGTGTCCAACTCCGCTGTGTGAAAGCTGTTTTGGAGCCTGTGCACCCAGCTCAGGGTCTCGAACGGAACTCCATGATCGCAAGGGTGAAACGCGGTGTTTACCGGGCAAAGGTGCGTAATGACCCAGACGGGGCAGCGGGGGGAATGGGGCGTCGCGCGGGGCCGGTGTGCGGCGTCTGGCGCGGAGGCCGGTTCAGCCGCGGTGTGCGGAGCGCAGTCGCGCGCGGATGTTGCCGAAGTGGTCGCGCACGGCGTCCTCGGCGCGCACCGCGTCGCCAGAGCGTACCGCCTCCAGGATCGCCCGGTGCTGGATGCAGGTGATCCGGGGGTCCTGTGGTACGTCGACGAGATCGGTGCGCACCCGGTGGAAGGCGTCCCAGAACGCCTCCAGCACCTCGCTGAGCAGCGCGTTGTCCAGCCCGCGGTAGAGCGCGGCATGGAAGGCCCGGTCGGTGTCGGCGCGGACGTCGCCCGTGGCCGACTCCTTCTCCATCCGCTCCACCAGGGCGTCCAGCTCGGCGAGGTCGGCCTCCGGTATTCGCCCGGCCAGCCGGGCGACCAGCCCGGTCTCCACCGCCTCGCGCAGCTCCAGCAGCTGGAGCAGGCTCTCCTCGCCGCGGTAGTGGCCGGCCACGGTGCGGAAGGTGAGGCCCTCGATCATCGGCGCCATCGACATCGGACCGACATACGTGCCGAAGCCGTGGCGGATCTCCACGATGCCCATGGCCTGGAGCGCCTTCAGCGCCTCGCGCACCGAGTTGCGGCTGACGCCCAGCAGCTCCATCAGCTCGGGTTCGGTCGGCAGCGGGGCTCCCGAGGGCAGCCGTCGGTCGATGATCAGCCTCTTGATCCGCTCCTGGATGTCGCGCGCCATTCCGCGACTGTGCACCGCCACCTCCCCTTTTGGCCAGCGGTGCGACGGAACGACGCGAGCCGATGCCCGGCCGCGGGCATGACGAGGGGCCTCCCCGCCGATGGCGAGAAGGCCCCTCGTATCACGTGCGCCGCCAGGGACTCGAACCCCGGACCCGCTGATTAAGAGTCAGCTGCTCTAACCAACTGAGCTAGCGGCGCTCGCTGACGAAGGAAACTTTACCTGATGGGAGAGGGTGCTCCGGACCACCCGCCTCCGGGCCCGCCCTAGGGTGGCCGGCATGGACATCGCAGAGCTGGCCGAGGACGCCTGGGGACTGTGCGGCGGCGCCTCCCCGGCGGGCTCCGGGCACCGCGCCGCGGGCGGCGCCGGGACCGCCCCCGGGCGTCGGGTGCTGGGCATCGCCGGGCCGCCCGGCGCCGGGAAGTCGACCCTGGCCCGGGCGCTGGTCGCGGAGGTGAACCGGCGCCACGGCCCCGACACCGCCGGCTATCTTCCGCTCGACGGCTTCCACCTCTCCAACGCCCAGCTGGAGCGGCTGGCGCTCACCTCCCGCAAGGGCTCCGCCCCCAGCTTCGACGTGTGGGGCTACGCCGCGCTGCTGCACCGCGTCGTCGCCGAGCCCGAGCGCGAGATCTATGTGCCGGACTACGACCGTGCCCTGCACGAGCCCGTCGCCGCTCGGCACCGGGTGGCGCCCGGGGCCCCGCTGGTGATCACCGAGGGGAACTACCTCGGCTGCGACACCCCGGGCTGGCGCGACGCCCGTCGCCATCTGGCCGCCCTGTGGTACCTGGAGGCCCCGGACGAGGTCCGGCACGAGCGGCTGGTGGCCCGGCAGCTGGCGGGCGGGCGCGACGCGGGGGCCGCGGCCGCCTGGGTGACGGACAACGACCATCCCAACGGAGAGCTGGTGAAGCGGAGCAGGTCCCGCTGCGACCGGGTGCTCGCACCGGTCCGGCTGCCCTAGACGCCAGACGCCAGACGCCAGACGCCATGTGCCGGGTGCCGGGTCCCAGGCGCTGCGGGCTGGGCGCTCGGCGGGAGTGCCGCGACGGGTCGTCGATCGCCCGCCCCCGGTGGGCCCCGCCGGGGGCGGGCTACCCGCCCCGTTCCGTCTCCTCCTCCGGGCGGGGCTGCCGCAGGGCGACCCGGGCCAGGGCCGCGGCCACCACCAGCGCCACCACCGCCAGCAGGGCGTAGTCCGGCACCGCGTCCCCGATCCGCCGCGCCGTGCGTTCCAGGGCGAACTCCTGGTCGGCGTCGAGGACGCCGGGGAGCGCGGAGGTGCCGTTGTAGCGGAGGAAGAGAGCGCCGATGCCGATGAAGAAGACGCCGGAGAGGAGGGAGGTGGTGTGCAGCCGGAGCCGGCCCAGCGACAGCTCGCGGCCGCGCAGCCAGCGTCGCCGACCGAGCTCGAAGCGATCCCACAGCAGGGCCAGCAGGAACAGCGGCAGGGCCATCCCCAGTGCGTAGACCGCCAGCATGGAGGCCCCGTAGGCGGCGTTGCCGCTGATCGCGGTCACCGTGAGCACGGCGCCCAGGATCGGCCCGGCGCAGAAGCCGGCCAGTCCGTAGACGCAGCCGAGCAGAAAGGTGGCCGCGGCGGAGGCGGCCGAGCGCGGGGTGATCCGGCCCGCGGCCGCCTGGGCGCGGCGGGAGGCGAAGCCCAGCCCCAGGATCTGCGCGAGGCCGAGCGCGATCACCGTCCAGCCGCCGATGGAGATCAGCAGGTCGCGATGGCCGTTGAAGAGGCGGCTGGCGGCGCTGGAGGCCGCGCCGATCGGCACCAGTGTGGTGGCGAGCCCGAGGTAGAAGACGCCGGTGCGCGCCAGCAGCCGTCCCGGTGACGCGAGGGAGTAGGCGAAGAACGCGGGCAGCAGCAGCGCGCTGCACGGGCTGAGCAGGGCGAGGGCGCCGCCGAGGAAGGCGGCCAGATAGCCGATGTCGGTCACTTGCCGTCCGCCTTGGGGCCCGCGGGCCGCTCGGCGCCGCCGCTGGCCTTGGTCGCCGCCAGCGCCTCGTCGATGACCTGCTCGAACACCTCGGTGGGCTGGGCCCCGGCCACCGGCCGCCCGTTGATCAGGAAGGACGGGGTGGACTGCACGCCGATGCGGTAGCCCTCCTCCGCGTCCCGCTTGAGGGCCGCCTTGGCGTCCGAGCCCTCCATGTCCTCGGCGAAGCGGTCCAGGTCCCGCACGCCGCTCTCCTCGGCCAGGTCGATCAGCTTGTCCTCGGCGAGCGCGTCGCCCTTGCGGAGCTTGGCGAAGAGGGTGTCGTGGAACGGGCGGAAGCGGCCCTGCTGGGCGGCGGCCCAGGAGGCGCGGGCGGCCCGCTCGGAGTCCGCGCCGAAGACGGTGAAGTTGCGGAACTCGATGCGCAGCACCCCGCGGTCGACGTACTTCTCGATCAGCTTCGGCTGGGTCTCGCGGGTGAAGCGGCCGCAGTACGAGCACTGGTAGTCGGCGTACTCGACGAGCACCACGGGCGCGTCGTGGCGGCCGAGGGCCAGCTTGTCGCCGCCCTCGCGCCGCGAGGTGGCCTTGGCCAGCTGGTCGTAGAGCCGCTGCCGCTCGGGGTCGGTGGTGCGCTGTCCCGCGGGGGCGTCGGCGGCCGGTGCGGAGTCGTCGTCTTGGGTGAAGGCGAGGGCGGTGGCGACGAGGGAGACGATGAGCGCGACGACGGCGCCGATCGCCGCGAGTCGCCGGGTGGTGGTGCGTGCGGGCATGGAGGTGCTCCTGATGAGGTCATACGGGATCCGGGCGTGCCGAGGACCGGCCGGGCGCGACGGCGCGAGGGCCCGCGACGCGAGGGCGTCTGGCACGAGGGCCATGGCACCGGGACGCGTGGCGCGGGGCGCGAGGCGCCAGGTGGCCGGTCGGCGCGGCCTAGAGCCTGAGGACCGGGAGGAGTTCCGCGCAGCCCGTCGGGGGCAGCGGCGGGGCGCGCGGCGGCACCGCGCGCGGGGTGCGGTGCGCGGGCGCGGCGCCGTGGCCGGTGCCGGGGTGTGACAGCGGGTCGAGATGGTGCGGGCCGGAGAGCGTGGCCAACGCGCCGTCCGAGGCCGGACGTTCGTCGTTCTCGCACTGCGCGGGCGCCCGCGGCGCCAGGGCACGGTCGGCGGTGCCCGCTCGGACGGCCGCGGCCGCGGCGGCCAGGGCGGTCACCGAGGGGCCCGCCGGCCCGGTCGGCGCCGCGGTCGCCGCGAGGGCCGTCCGGCCGGCCGAGGGGGAGGCGGTCGCGAGGGCCGTCGGCGCGACGAGACCCAGGCCGAGTACGAGCAACGCCAGCGCGAGCAGGGGCGGGAGGAGTAGCGTCGGAGCGCCGGGGAAACGCGCGGTCGCGCCGCGCCTCAGCGGCAGCATGCGCTTCCCCCCTCTCACTCCTTCACCCCTCCACCCAAGCGTGAGCGCTCCTCCACCATGAGCGATCCATCGTAGACACGCTGGCAGCAACCGGACAGCGACGCCCGTCCGCGGTCGCTTGCGGTCGTCTCGCCGCCGCGCTCCGTGCCCGGTTCCGGCCCTTCCCAGGGGATGCCGACAGCTTGCTGACAGCGCGTGCGCGCCGGCGCGCTCCGTTCCGCGCGACCCGGCGCGACGCTGGGGGCTTTGCCCACTCTTTGCCTTACTCCATGCGTTGACGTCGTCGCTGTGCGCGAATTACTGTCGTCACGGTTTCGATTTCTGCGGCCGACTCACGCATTCAGGCAGAAGAGAAATTCCTCGGGGAATTGTCCACCGCGCCGGGTCAGGGGAAGTCATGGCTGGTCTTCCGATGAGACACGGGCCGGAGCACATGCCGGGCCCGGGACCGGCGTGGGACGTTCCGGCACGGGACGAGGTGGAGCGCGCGCTGCTCGCCGCGCGCGATCTGATCCAGTCCACCGTCGTCCGGCACCGCCGCGAACTGGAACGGGCGTCCCTGGCGGGCGCGGGGCCCGCCGACGCCGTCGAACGACTGGTCCGCGGGGCGGTCCGCAGCGTCAGCGCCATCCTGTCCGGCGGCAGCGAACAGGAGGCCGCGCTGCTCACCGCGCTCGACCGGCTGGCGACCGACGGCGGTGGGGAGCACCTCGCCGTACGGCTGCTGTGCGTGCCGCGCACGGTGGACGACAGCCGGGTCGGCTCGGCGGTGCGCGGCGGTCCGCGCCGCGAGGTGCGGGTGGCCGACGTCGAGCTCCAGGAGGCGTTGCTGGTCGACGGCCGCGTCGCCTATATGGCGCCGCCGCCCGAGCGGGCGCCCCGCCAGGCGTCGCTGGTGGAGGACTCCGCCACCGTGCGCGCCCTCGACCTGCTCTTCGCCGGCGCCTGGGAGAACGCCGAACCGCTCGCCGACTACCCGCGCCTGGGCGGCCGGCTCTCCCCGCGGACCGCGCGCCGGATCCTGGAGTGCCTGTGCACCGGGCACACCGACGAGGTCGCGGCCCGCGCGATGCGGGTCTCGCTGCGCACCTACCGGCGCTACGTCGCCGAGCTCATGCGCGAGCTCGGCGCGAGCTCGCGCTTCCAGGCCGGGGCGCGCGCGGTGGAACTGGGACTGCTGCCGGGCCGCCGCTGACCCGGCGGCCGGGCGTCGACGCACGGACGGGGGACGGGATGACACGGGGATGAGGCGCATGCTGCTGGAGCCACCGGCCCGGGGCCGGGGCGGCCCCTCGCGGGGATCGCGGGGATCCGCGGGGGGACCGCCGCGGGGGGCGCCAGGGGGAGTGTCCGCCGCCGTCGGGCCAGGCGGCGGCGGACACGGCGCGCTCGGCCCGGAGGGTGGAGTCGGGCGCGGAGGATACGACGGGGCCGCCGGGCGCGCGGGCGTAGGGCGCGCGGCTGTCGAGCGGGGAGGCGCCGGGCCCGAGGCCCGGCCGGGCCCCGGGGACGGTTCCGGCGGTGGCGGGGGCTCCCGCCCGCGCGGGCCGGACTTCCTGGAGCGGACCCTGGAGGCGGTCCGAGACCTGATCGAGTCGACGGTGGGGGAGCACCGGGACCGCCAGGCCCGCCATGCGCTGGTCGCGGGCGTCGCGATGGCCGACGCCGCGGTGCTGGCGGCGGCCGAGCAGGTGGTCGAGGGCGCGCGGCGCGGGGTCTACGTGGTGCTGCCGGCGGCCGGCGCGCGGCTGGCCGCGGTCCACGCGGGGCTGGCGGAACTGGCCGCGCGGGTCGAGGAACCGCGGGAGCTGCGGTTGCTCTGCGCCCGCCCGCCGGCCGGCTGGGCGCGGCGATACGGGGCGGGTCGGGTGCGGATCGCCGCGGTCCCGCTGCCGACCCTGGTCGTGGCCGACGGCCGTACCGCGCTGGTCTGCGCCGTGTCGACGGACGGCGGGCGGGACGGCGGGCGGGCGGCCTCCGTCGTCGAGGACCCCTCCGTCGTCGGCGCGTTACACGCGATGCTCCGCAGCGTCTGGGGTGGGGCCACCCCCGCGGCGGGTCCGCTGGACGGCGCCGACCCGGCCCGCGCGGAGATGGTGCGGCGCGTCCTGGAGCGGCTGCGCGACGGGGTGACGGACGAGGCCGCCGCCCGCGAGCTCGCCGTCTCGGTGCGGACCTACCGTCGCTACGTCACCGGCATCCTCGACCTCCTCGGCGCCGGCTCCCGCTTCCAGGCCGGGGTCCTCGCCTCCGAACTGGGCATCCTGCCCGACCGCTGAACGGTGCCTCGACGGCGCCTCGGGGCGGCGGTTCGGCCCGGAGGTGCCGTTCGCGGACCGCCCGTTGTCCTCTTGCGGACAGCCTCCAGCGATCCGCTGTCGCCGCGCGAAGGGCGGCTCGTAGGGTGATGATCGCGATGCCGGGGCCGTGCGCCGGGGTGCCGGTGGCACCGCCCGTCCGCGCGAACGCGCGACCCACGCGACACCTCGCCCATCCGCGATCCTGGAGTGCCCGGCATGACGACCACCACCGCCGAACTCGCCATAGAGGGGCCGCTCGGGCCCGCTCTCGTCAAGGTCATCCGCGGCAACCCCAGCCCCGACGAACTGGCCGCGGCCACCTCCGTGTTGCTCGCCCTGGCCCGTCGCTCGGCCGCGGTGGAGCGGAACGCGCATCAGGACCGGCGGCCCACCGACGCCGGCTGGCGGCGGGGGTTGCCCGACGGCTGCTCGCCGCGTTCCTGGATGTCTCTTCCGCGCACCCCGGCGACGCCGTAGGAATTCGTCGCGGAGCGACGGAAGGCCGCGCACCGGCTAAGCGGAACGATGATTCCGGTAAGCGCGGAACACACCAGCCCCACAGCTCAATTCGGCTTTCTCCGTCCACATTGTGAACCGGAGCGTGCTGGCGATAGGTTGCGTTCAGGCGTGCCGATGATCCGGTAACAGCCGGTAATTGCAAGGGGTTTTGGGGATGACGGAGAGGCGCAGACGAGGTGCGGCCGTGTTGACGCGCGTCGACAACGGGCCGGTACCGCAGGCGCGACACAGGCATGCGACGCCGATCGGGTACGGCACGAATGCGCCGCATACGGGGCGAGCGCGAAAGTCCCGGGGAAATCAACAGGGTGGCGCGGGGGTGTTCCGGCGCGCGGTGCTGCCTCCGCTGCTGCTCGGTTTAGCGCTGCTCATCGCGTGGGACACCGCCACCCGCACCGGTGCCGTATCGACGTATTTCCTGCCGACCCCCTGGAGCCTGGCGCGGCACTTCACCGACGAGCTGCTCCACGGTGACCTGCCGAAGTACACCCGGGAGACGGCCTGGGAGGCGGCCGCCGGGGGCGCCATGGGCATCGGCGTCGCGCTGCCGCTCGGCTATCTCATCGCCCGCAACCGGATCGCGGCCGCCGCGCTCCAGCCGTACGTGGCCGCGACCCAGGCCATGCCCGCGGTGGCGCTGGCCCCGCTGCTCGGGCTGTGGATCGGGTACGGGCTGCTGCCGATCGCCGTTCTCTGCGCGCTGCTGGTCTTCTTCCCGATCCTGGTCAACACGGTGCTCGGGCTGCGCGCGATCGACCCGGACGTGCTCGGCGCGGCCCGGGTGGACGGCGTGGGGTGGTGGCGGATGCTGTGGCACATCGAGCTGCCGCTCGCCCTGCCGGCCATCCTCACCGGCGTCCGCAACGGGCTGACCTTGTCGATCACCGGCGCGGTGGTCGGCGAGTTCGTCATGGGCGGCGAGGGGCTCGGTCAGCTGCTGTCGGTGCAGCGCCAGGAGGCCGACAGCCTGGGCCTGTTCAGCACGCTCGTCATGCTCTGCCTGCTCGCCGCCGTCGTCTACGGGGCGGTGCGCCTGGTCGAGCGGCTCGTGGAGCGCTGAGCGCGCACGCTCCGCGTCGTACGGAACATCCACTTCATCCGTGAGTCCTTGAGGAGAATTCGTTGCTTTCCACACAGGGAACAGCCAAGCGCCCGGTCAGCAGACGCCGCGCCATCGGGGCGGCCCTGCTGTCGGTGACGGCCGTCGCCGCCCTGACCTCGTGCGCCGAGGAGCCGGACGGCGAGGGAGGCAAGAGCGGCGACGCCATCACCATCGGGCTCACCTACACCCCGAACATCCAGTTCGCGCCGTTCTACGTGGCCCAGGAGAAGGGCTACTACAAGGACGCCGGCATCAAGGTGAACCTGCGCCACCACGGGGCCGCCGAAGACCTCTTCGGGGCGCTCAAGCAGGGCCGCGAGGATGTGATCTACGCGGGTGGGGACGAAATGCTCCAGGCTCGTTCCAAGGGTCTGCCGGTGGTCGACATCGCCACCGTCTACCACAAATACCCGGTCGCCCTGCTGGTCCCCGAGGACTCCGACATCCGTAAGCCGGAGGACCTCAAGGGCAAGAAACTGGGAACCCCCGGGGAATTCGGCGAGACCTATTTCGGATTGCTCGCCCTGCTCAAGGAGGCGGGGCTGGCCAAGAAGGACGCCGACGTGCAATACATCGGCTTCACCCAGCAGGCGGCCCTGAAGGGCAAGCGGGTCGACGGCGTCATGGGCTATGTCAACAACGACGGGGTGGCCTTCAAGGAATCCGGTATTCCGGTGCGCGCCATCACCCTGGACACGGGCGACGGGGGTGAATCCCTGGTCGGCCCGTCGCTCGGCTCCACCCAGAAGACCCTCGACAAGCGGGGCGACGAGATCCGCAAGTTCGTCGACGCCTCGCTGCGCGGCATGCGGTACACGATCGAACACCCGGAGGAGGCCGTGAAGCTCAGCAAGGGGTACATCCCGGGGCTGAACGACTCCAAGCGCCAGGCGAACGCGCTCGCCGTCCTCAAGGCCACCGAGCCGCTGATGCGCAACCAGCAGGGCGAGATCGGTTACATCGACCCGCAGGTGTGGGGCAGGATGGCCGACTTCATGTACGAGCAGGGGCTGCTGGACAAGAAGGTGCAGCCCGAGGAGGCGTACGACAGCGACTACCTGCCCAAGTCCTGAGCGGCCGGCCGGAGCCGACCGGCCGGACTCAGCCGGCGGCGCTCGCCGCCCGGCGGTGCAGGGCCGCGGCCACCGCGAAGGCCACGCCCGCGCCGGCGGCGAGCACCGCCCAGCTGCCGCCCGCCGAGGCGTGGGCGATGACGAACAGGCCCAGCGGCGGGCCGGTGGCGGTGCCCAGGTTCCAGGCGAGCGAGGCCAGCGCGCCGGCCCGGCCGGTCGCCGACTCACCCGCCCAGCGCAGCAGCAGCGGATAGAACGCCGAGGAGTAGGTGAGCTCGCCGGCGGCGAAGAGCACCGCGAAGGCCAGCAGCAGCCCGTGGCGCGCCGCGGGGCCGCCGGTGTCGCCGAGCGGCACCGCGAGCCAGCCGCAGCCGAAGGCCAGCACCCACAGCACCGGCCCCGCCGCCAGGCTCACCGTCTCCGGCAGCCGCTCGAACCAGCGCCGGCCCAGCGGTTGCAGCGCCACCAGGGCGAAGGAGTTGGCGGCGATCACCACGCTCACCCAGCCCAGGGGCACCGCCATCCGGTCGTGCAGCAGCAGCGGCACGGTGGCCTCGATCTGGGTGAAGCCGACGATCGCGAAGAGCGCCTGGGCGAGGACGAGCAGCGCCATCGGACGGGCGCGCAGCAGCGTGCGGTACGTGGGCCCGGCGGCCGCCGGCCGCTCCGCGGCCCCCTCGTCCGCGCCCGCACCCGCACCCGAACCCGGCCCCGCACCCGTGTCCCGGCTCGCCCGCCGCGGCCGTAGCGTCCACACCACCGCGACCAGCGGCAGCGCGGCGGCCGCGTTGGCCACGTACAGCCAGCGCAGCACCCCGGCCGGGGTGTCCGCGCCCTGGAGCGCCAGGCCGGCGACGACCGAGCCCACCCCGATGCCCGCGTTGTTGACGATGTGCCGGATGGTGAAGGCGGTGCGGCGCCCGCTCTCCGGGACCGCGGCGTCGACCACGCCGACGACGGAGGCGTAGAAGAGCCCGAAGCCGACGCCGACGCAGCCGCCGGAGACCAGCACCAGCCAGGTGGCGTCGGCCGGCGCCAGCAGGGCGTAGCCGACGCCCAGCGCGGCGCCGCCGGCCGCCGCGACCCGGTGCGGCCCGGCGCGGTCGGCCAGCGGGCCGCCCACCAGCGCGGCGGCGAAGCTGGCGGCGGCCATGGCGATGAAGTACCCGCCGGCGCCGCCCGAGCCCAGCCCCAGCAGTTCGCTGATGTAGATCGAGGTGAACGGGAAGCACAAGCCGTTGCCGAGGCTGGACAGCAGCAGGCAGGCCATGAGGGCGGTGAAGGGCCCGCCCAGCCGGGCGGGCCGGACCGGGGCGGTGGTCATGCGCCCGGCGTGTCCCGGAGCCTCATCAGCTTCTCGACCACCGTCAGGTCGTAGGGCGCCGGCAGCGAGACCACGACCTCCACCGCGCCGGCCGCGGCGAAGCCCTCGACCAGCGGCACCTGGTCCGGGTCGACCATCACGGTGCGGGCCACCGCGCCCGGGTCCCGGCCGACCCGCTCGCACCAGCCGTCGAGCACCCCGCTGAGCTCCCGGAACTCGGCGACCGGGTCGGCGGAGGCCCAGCCGTACCAGTTCCACTGGTCGGCCTCGCGGGCGACCAGCTCCAGCGTCCGCTTCCGTCCGCCGCCGCCGATCAGCAGCGGCAGCTCGCCGGCCGGGCCCGGGTTGAGCCTCCCCAGCCGCTCCTTGATCGTCCGAACGGACTCCGCGAAGGCGTCCATCCGCGCGGCCGGACCCGGGAACGGCAGCCCGTACGCGGTGTGCTCGGCCTCGAACCAGCCGGCGCCGAGCCCCAGCACCAGACGGCCGCCGCTGAGCTGGTCCACGGTGCGGGCCATGTCGGCCAGCACATGCGGATTGCGGAAGGCGGTGCAGCTGACGAGCGATCCGAGGGTGGCGTGCTCGGTGTCCACCGCCATCGCCGACAGCAGCGACCAGCACTCGAAGTGGCGGCCCGCCGGGTCGCCGGTGTGCGGCAGGAAGTGGTCCCAGGTCCAGATCGAGTCCACGCCGAGCGCGTCGGCCGCGCGCCAGGCGGCGCGCAGCTCCCCGATGTCGGTGTGCTGCGGATGGAGCTGGACGCCGACGCGCGGGCCGGCGCGGTGGAGCTGTGACACGGTGGTCCTTTCGGGGGCGGGACGGCGCCGCGCACCCGGGCGGGGGAGCGCCGGGGGCGGGTCAGGGGGTGACGACGACCCGGTAGACGGGGGTCTCGGCCGTCTGCCTGAGCGCCTTCTCCACCTCGTTCAGCGGGTAGCGGGCGGTGACGAGCCGCTCCAGGCGCTCGGTCAGCGCGCCGCCGCGCAGCAGCTCCGCCGCGGTGCGCCAGTCCTCGGGCTCCTGGCTGTAGGAGCCGGTCACGGTGAGCTGGCGGCGGTGCACCTCATAGCCGGGCAGCTCGGCGGGCGGGCCGTCCGGGGAGCCGCCGAAGAGCACGATCCGGCCGCCGTCGGCGACCGCCTCCAGCGCGGTGGCGATGGCCGGGGCGCTGGCGATGGTCACGAACACCACGTCCGCCTTCTCCACCTCGGCGAGCCGCTCGGGCGCCACGACCGCGTCCGGCCCGGCGGGCTCGATGGCGGCGCGGCGCTGCTCGTCGCGCTCCACGACCACCACGCCGCGGGCCTGGAAGTGCCGGGCCAGGGCCAGGTGGAGGTGGCCCATGAAGCCGGCGCCGATGACGGTGACCCGGTCGCCGGGGCGGAAGGCGCCGCGCCGCAGCGAGTGGACCACACAGGCCAGCGGCTCGCCCATGGCGGCCAGCGCCGGGTCGGCGTCGCCGACGGACCACACGTGCCCGGCCGGCACCCGGACGTACTCCGACAGTCCGGCGCCCATGGTGATCGCCCCGTCGGAGCGCACCCCGCCCTGCGGCGCGGCGCAGATCGCGGAGTCGCCCCGGCGGCAGGCGCGGCAGGCGCCGCAGCGGGTCAGCAGGTCCACGGTGACCAGCGAACCGACGGCCGGGGTGTCCTCCAGCTCGGCGGCCCGCGCCCCGATCCGCTCCACCCATCCGGACACCTCGTGCCCGGCGGCCGTGGGGTAGACCGGCATGCGACCCGCGTAGAGATTGCCCTCCATGGTGCACAGCCCGCAGGCGGCGATCCGTACGAGCACCTCCGAATCGCCCACCTCGGGCACGGGTATCTCGCCGACCTCGACCCGACCCGCCGCGGTGATGACAGCTGTGCGCATGGGAACTGCCTTCCGAATACATGACGTTGTGTCCGGAGGCTATGACCTGCCCGGAGCGCGAGGCAAGATCCACGACCATCGGGCCGGGAAGGGCAAGGCGCCACGCCGGCAGGCGATCTGACGATGCGCCATATCAGGGAATGCGGCGGATCCCATCCCGCCGCGACGGCGAGACGCCCGACGGCGCACGTCGGCGGTGCCGAACGACCGCGATCCGCGATCCGCCCGACGGAACCGCACCCGCGGCCGGGGCCCGGGGGAAGGGGGCGGCCGCAGCCCGGGCGCCCCGTACGTCACCCCTGCCCGCGCCCCCGGCGAAACGCGCTCCAGATCACCACGCCGCCCAGCGCGGCGACCATGCCGCCCACCACCGCCGCCGTGTGCATGGCGTGCACGAAGCTCGCGTCGGCGAAGCCGGACAGCTTCGGCAGGCCGAGGCGGTCGGCGACGAGCCGGGTGGACTCGGCGGACTCACGGGCCGTGTCGGCGTAGCGGGTGGGGACGGTGTCGAGCCGGGGGGTGATCCGGTCGCGGTAGACGCTGGTGAGCACGGAGCCGAGGACGGCGACGCCGAGGACGCCGCCGATCTGTCGCATGGAGTTGTTGACGGCGGAGCCGGCGCCGGTGCGGTCGGCGGGGAGCACGGCCATGATCGCCTCGGTGGTGGGGGCGACGGCGGCGCCCATGCCCAGGCCCTGGAGGACCAGGAACACCCAGAAGAGCCCGAGCCCGCTGTGCTGGTCGAGGAAGACGTAGGAGCCGAAGCCGACGGCGGCGGTGAGCATGGCGGTCGCCACCACCGGGCCCACCCCCCACCGCTTGACCAGCGGGGCCGACAGCGGCGCGCCGAGCAGCACCCCGGCGGCGACCGGGGCCAGGGTCAGCCCGCAGGTCAGCGGGGACTGACCGTGCACGCCCTGGAGGTAGAAGCTGGTGTAGTACATGGAGCCGTTGAGGCCGAAGAAGACCAGCATCACGGCGACGCTGGCGCCGGTGAAGCGGGCGTTGCGGAAGAGCCGCACATCGAAGCTGGGGTTGTCGACGCGGAGCTCGACGAAGACGAACAGGCCGACCAGGACCAGCCCTCCGGCGAGCGAGCCGAGGATGGCGGGGTCGCTCCAGTCGTTGCGATGGCCGCCCTCGATGATGCCCCAGACGATGGCGAACAGCCCGGCCGTGGAGAGCGCGACGCCCAGCGGGTCGAACTTCTGCCGCACCCTGGTGGCCGCGCCCGGCAGGTAGACGAGCGAGCCGACCAGGCAGAGGACGACGATCGGCACGTTGATGAGGAAGACCGATCCCCACCAGAAGTGGTCCAGCAGCGCCCCGCCGAGCATGGGGCCGGCGGCGATGGCCAGCCCGCTGGAGCCGGACCAGATGGCGATGGCGGTGGCGCGGTGCCGCCGGTCGAAGACGCGGGCGATGAGGGCGAGGGTGGCCGGCATGATCAGCGCGCTGCCGACGCCCATGGCGCCCCGGGCCACGATCAGTTCGGTGGCGGAGCCGGCGTACGCGGCCCAGCCGGAGGCCGCGCCGAACACCAGCATGCCGGTGAGCAGCAGGTTGCGGTGCCCGTAGCGGTCGGCGAGCACACCGCCGGTGAACAGCAGCACCGCGAAGACGAGCGTGTAGGAACTGATGCTCCACTGGAGCTGGTTGGGGCTGGCGCCGAGTCCGTCGCGGGGGTCGGCCAGTGTCTTGAGCGCGACGTTGAGAACGGTGTTGTCCAGCCAGACGGCCAGCTGGGCGAGGACGAGCACGCACAGGGCGAGCCATTGCCGCCCGGTGGGCGGCCCGGCGGAATCGGGTGACGTGCCGGAGGGGCTGGGCGCGGAGTTGGGCGCGGTGTTCGGTGCGGCCATGTGTGCGGCGCCTTTCGGGACCGCGTGCGATACGGGTCCTGGTCGTGCGACAAGTGGCAGGTCCGGCTTGACGGCAAGTTATCAATCGGTCGGTGTGGGGCGCAGCGTTATCAAGTCGCGGCTCTTTTCGGCTCGTTGACGGCAGACTGCCACCCGGGGTGGTCCGCTGCCGAGTAAGACATCGCGCCACTTTGCGGAATGGGGTCTTCCCGCACGTCAGAGTGGGTAACGAGAGAAGCAGCCTCGGCGGGTTGGCGGGATTTGTCGCCCCATGTCCTCATGTCCATGCTTGCCGCACGGCTGCCTGAAGGGGGCGATTGGTGTCGATCTTTCTTGCCGTGCCGCGCGCCGCCTGGCTACTGTGAAGCCGTGTGAGCACCGATCTCGGCGCCCGCGCGCCAAAGGTAACGGGGGTGCCCTTTGAGCCATTTCGGAATTCAACAAGACCGCCGAGCGCCTTTTGGTGGGGAAGTGGGCGCTGGGGACCGAGTGGATATCGAGTCGGGCACGGG
Organism: Streptomyces sp. SAJ15; assembly: GCF_007595705.1. Lineage (GTDB taxonomy): Bacteria > Actinomycetota > Actinomycetes > Streptomycetales > Streptomycetaceae > Streptomyces. The sequence goes on from NZ_NISY01000015.1 coordinate 193,192, forward strand.
TGAGGACGCGGACGGCGGTGGCCTGGAAGCGGCCCTGGGGGAGGCGCTTCGGCTGTTGGAGTCCGCGGTGCACCACCACCGGCGCTCCACGCTCGCCTATCTGACCTCCGAACTGCCCGTCGGCGGCGAGGAGGTGGCCGGCTGGGTGGCCCGGCTGGTGCTGCGCGCCGAACGCGAGGTGGTCTGGGCGCTGCCGCGGATGGCGGACGAGGCGCACGCCAAGCTGATCGCGCAGACCCTGTCCCAACTGGCCGGCAAGGGCGTGCGGTCTCGGCTGCTGTGTCCGCCGGAGGTGATCCGCGGCCCGCTGTGGACGCGTTCGGTCGGCGCCTTAGGCGGCGCCGTGGAGGTCCGCACCACCGCGGCGGTCCGCCAGGAGCTGGTGGTGGTCGACGGCGCCGCGGTGATCGCCCCCGATGCCGCCTCCGGTGACCGCGGCGGATCCCGCGCCTCGATGATCCAGAACTCCACCGTCGCCGACATGGTCCACCGGCTGCTCGCCGACATGTGGGACACCGCCCGCAAGCCGATGCGCCCGCTGTCCTTCGAGGGCGGCGCCCGCGGCCGCGTACTGCACGAGGTGCTGACCCTCATGGGCGAGGGCTACAAGGACGACGCTGCCGCCCGCAAGCTCGGGCTCTCCGTCCGCACCTACCGTCGCTACGTCGCCGACATCATGCGTGACCTCCGGGTCGAGTCCCGGTTCCAGGCCGGAGTGCGCGCCGTGCGCGCGGGCCTCATGGACCGTGAATCCCCGTGAGCGAAGGGCGCCGAAGCCGCCCGTCGGACAGCGAGAGTGCAGTTATGTGACATCTCGCAACGGCGCTTCGCGGCCCGGTGACAGGTAGTGGACCGTGGCCTTGTGCCCCCGTTCTACGGGCCCCTAGCGTCAAGGGCGTTCAAGCGAAGCCCATGACGCAAAATGGAGGTGCGCGGTATATGACCGCCCTTGCCGCAGAACGTCGGGAAACCATCAAGGAGCTCGTTTGCGACATCCTTGAGATCGAGCCGGACGAGGTCACCGAAACCAGCCTCTTCAAGGAGGACCACGACGCCGACTCGCTGCGCGCGATCGAGATCCTGGCCGCCCTGGAGAAGGAGTTCGGCGTCGTCATCGACCAGTCCGAGCTGGGCCGCATGGTGCACCTCAGCGGCGTCTACCAGGTCGTTTCCGAAGCGGCGGGCTGGTAGTCCGCTTCCGGAGCGGGCTGCGGAGGAGGCAGTTCCACGATGCATGAAGAGCCGGCCCGCAGGGTCGTCATCACGGGCCTCGGTGCGGTGTCCAGCATCGGTATCGGCGCCGCGGAGTTTCTTTCCGGACTGCGCGCCGGAAAAAGCGCGGCAAAGCCGGTCACCGCATTCGACACCACCGGATTCGACCACGCGATCGCGTGCGAGATCCTGGATTTCGACCCCGAGCCGTGGATTAGGAATCTGGATATAGAGACCCTCGGTCGGGCAAGCCAGTTCTCGGTGACCGCGGCCCGTATGGCCGTCGCCGACGCCGGCCTTTCCGAGGAACGGCTGCGGGATTCCCCGTGCCTGGTCTCCATCGGCACCACCGACGGTGAATCGCGCGACCTGGACCACCTGGTCGAGCAGGAGGTGCGGCAGGGCCCCGAGCACATGGACGCCACCGTCGCCCGCCGGGTTCCCGCGGGCAGGCTGTCGGCGGCCATCGCGCAGGAGTTCGCGCTGCGCCGGGTGGAGGCGGTCACCCTGCCCACCGCCTGCGCGGCCGGCAACTACGCCATCGGCTACGGCTTCGACGCCATCCGCAGCGGAGACGTCGAGTTCGCCCTCTGCGGCGGCGCCGACGCGCTGTGCCGCAAGACCTTCACCGGCTTCTACCGCCTGGGCACCATCGCCCCCGAGCGCTGCCAGCCCTTCGACATCGACCGCAAGGGCATCCTCACCGGCGAGGGCGCGGGCGTGCTGCTGATGGAGTCGCTGGAGTCCGCCGTGGCGCGCGGCGCGCGGATCTACGCCGAGGTCCTCGGCTACGGACTCAACTGCGACGCCCACCACCCCGTCGCCCCCAACCAGGACAGCGTGGCCCGCTGCATGCGGCTCGCCCTGGACAACGCGGGCGTCAAGCCGGAGGAGGTCGACTTCATCTCCGCGCACGGCACCGGCACCAAGGCCAACGACGTCACCGAGGCCAGCGCCATCCGCCAGGTCTTCGGCGACCAGGCCCCGCCGCGCACCGTCTCCATCAAGTCGATGATCGGCCACAGCATGGGGGCCGCCAGCGCGCTGGCCGCCATCGGCTGCGCGCTCGCCCTCACCGAGGGGTTCATCCCGCCGACCATCAACCACGTCCAGACCGACCCCGAGTGCGGGCTGGACTGTGTGCCCAACCGGGCGATCGAGGCGGACCTGAAGGTCGTGCAGAACAACGGCCTGGCCTTCGGCGGCAACAACGCCGTCGTGATCTTCGGCAGCTGGGACCGGCAGCGGGAAGGTGCGTCCTCATGAGCCAGTTGGTGACCGGCGCCGGTGCCGTGGTGAGCGTGGGCGACGGCGTCGAGGAGATCTTCGCCGCCCTCTGCTCCGGCACCAGCGGCCTCGCCCCGCTGCGCGGCTTCGACCGCAGCCGCTACCGGGCGCAGAACGCGTACGAGATCGACGACCGCCCCGCCGGCGACACCCCGGACGTCCCCGGCCGCGCCACCGACTGGCTGCTGCGAGCCGTCGGCCAAGCCGCGGCCCAGGCCGGGCTCGGCGAGGACCTCAGCGGGGTGCCGGTGCTCATCGGCACCGGGCTGCGCGAGCTGCGCTCGGCCGAGCTCGGCTACCGCGACGGCGCCGCCTACGAGCAGGACCGGCTGCACTTCGGCACCGCGCTCCGCGAGCGCTTCGGCGCCGACCGCACCTACACCTTCGCCGGCGCCTGCTCCGCCTCGCTCTACGCGCTCGCCATGGGCAGCGACATGATCGCCGGGGGCGCCACGGACACCGTGGTCGTGGCGGGCGTGGACACCCTCACCGAGTCCATGTACGGGCTGTTGGACCGGGTCCACATGGACCCGCCCGAGCGCGTCCAGCCCTTCGACCGGGAACGGCGCGGGGTGCTGATGGGCGACGGGGCCGCCGCGGTGGTGCTGCGCCGCGACACCCCCGAGGAGCGGGCCGGCGCCCTGGGCCGGCTGCGCGCGGTCAGCATGAACTGCGACGCGTACCACGCCACCGCGCCCGACCCGCAGGGCATCGCCGAGGCGGTGCGCGACGCGCAGTCGCGCGCCGGGGTCAAGCCGGACGACGTCGACCTGGTGCTGCTGCACGGCACCGGCACGCTGCTCAACGACGAGGCGGAGGCCGCGGCCATCGCCCAGGTCTACGGGGCCGACGTCGGCGGGCCGCTGATGACCGCCATCAAGTCCATGACCGGCCACACCGCCGGCAGCTCCGGCCTGGTCAGCGTCATCGTCGCGCTGCGCGCCCTGGCCTCGGGCCGGGTCCCGCCCACCGTCGGCCTGGAGCAGCCGGTCGACGAGGCGGCCGACTTCCGCTTCGCCCGGGAGCCGGTGACCGCCGGCGACCTGCGCGTCGCCCAGGTCGACGCGTTCGGCTTCGGCGGTGTCAACGCGGTGGCGATCGTGGAGAGGGCGGACCGGTGAGCGGCGCCCCCGAGGGACGCGCCCGCGCGCGCCGGGGCCGGCCGGCCGCCGCCGGGCGCCCGGGGACGGTGAGCGCCCCGCCCCGCCGGACCGGCGCGCAAGCGGATGAGGAGATGGGATGAGCACCGTACAGACCGTTGTGACGGGCGTCGGCCTGGCGCTGCCGGGCGGCCCCGCCGACCCGGGCGCCCTGCTGCGCGCGGTGGCGGCGGCCGGGGAGACCCCCGGCGGACCGGCCGCGGAGCCGCTCGCGCCCGTCGACCCGGCCGCGCTGATCGGCCGCAAGGGCCTGCGCTACAAGGACCGTTCGACCCAGCTGGCGCTGGCCGCCGCGGCGGCCGGGCTGCGCGACGCCGGCCTGATCCCCGCCGACGGCGAGCGGCTCACCGAGCCCGCCACCTCCGTCGGCGTGGTGGCCAGCTCCAACCTCGGCAACCTGGACACGGTGTGCCAGGTGGCCGACGAGATCGCGCGGGAGTCGGTGCAGCACATCAGCCCGATGGGGCTGCCGAACGCCTCCAGCAACGTGGTGGCCTCCACCATCGCCATCCGCTTCGGCCTGCGCGGGCCCAACGTCATGCTGTGCAACGGCGCCACCTCGGGCCTCGACGCACTGCACTGGGCCGCCAACCTGGTCGCCGCGGGCCGGCTCCGGCGGGCGCTGGTGGTCGGCGTCGAGACCCACAACGAGGTCGTGCGGAAGCTGCTCGGCCAGGGTCCCGAGGACCTCCTCGACGGCGCGGTGGCGCTGGTCCTGGAAAGCGCCGCGGACGCCCGCGCCCGCGGCGCCCGCCCGCTGGCGGCCCTCGGCGGCTACCACCGCGAGGCCGGCCTCGCGGCGTGCCTCAAGGCCGTGCTGGCCGAGACCGACACCGCGCCCGGCGTCTGGTTCACGCCCGAGCGGCACCCGGAGCCGCGGGCGGCGGCATCCGACCCGGTGCCGGCCGGCGTCGCGCGCCACGACGTCTCCCGTCGCTACGGCCGCGCCTCCGGCGCCCACGGCGTGCTCCAGTGCGCCGCGGCGGTCGGCTGGCTCGACGCGCGGCGGTCGGCCGCGCCCGGGTCCGCGCCCACCGCGCTGCTCACCAGCGGCGACGACACCACGGACGGCGTGGCCGGACTGCTGGTCACGGCCCCGACGGGGGAGTCGGCGTGATCGTCGGCCCGACGCAGCCCGTGGAACTGCGGCGGATGCGCCCGGCGGCGGCCGGGCGCCCCCCGCTGCGGGTGCTGATGCTGCACGGGCTGGCCAGCGGGGCCTCCGTGTGGGAGCCCTTCGCGGAGCGGGCGCCGGAGGAGTGCGAGCTGTGGGCCGCCGAACTGCCCTGGCGGGGCAGCGGCGTGCCCGGCTGGGCCGAGTGCCCGGCGGCCGACTGGATCGAGCAGGCGGTGGCCGCCGTGCCCGGCGGGCCGCAGGTCGTGCTGGCCCACTCCTTCGGGGCCGGTGCGCTGCTCGCCTGGCTGGACCGGGCCCGGCCCGCGGCGGCGGGGCTGCGTGGGGTGGTGCTGGTCTCGCCGTTCTACCGGGCCGAGGCCGGCGACTTCAGCTGGGAGACCATCTCGTACTACCTCAACGACTTCTACCGCATCCTGGACGACGGCCTCCGGGTCAGCTCGGCCGGCCGGGTGGGCCCCGAGGTGCGGCACGGGATGGCGCTCAAGGTGCAGGACCGCATCGGGCCGTACGGCTGGGTGCGCTTCTTCGACACGTATCTGGGCACTCCGCGGCTGCGCACCGACCGCATGCGGATGCCGTTCCTGATCGTCGGCGGCGAGAAGGACTTCGCCGCCTTCCCGGCCGACTCCGAGGCGCTCGGCGCGGCGCTGCCGGCCGCCGAGGTGACCATCCTGCCCGGCGCCGGCCACTTCTCCATGGTCGAGCAGGCCGACGAGTTCGCCGCGGCCGCCCACGACTTCCTTCACTCGGTCTCCGTCCGGCCGCGGCCCGGAGACCCCGGCACATCGATGGAGCACACCTGATGACGCTGACCAAGTCGCTGCTGAACGAGGCGACGACGGTGCGCCTGCGGCCCCGCTACGAGGGCTCCAACATCTGCACCTGGATCGGGTTCAAGCACGTCAACTACCTCGTCGAAGAGGCGGTCCTGGTGCACTTCGCGCAGTCCGGGCTGCCGGCCCGCGCGCTGTACGAGGAGCACGGCCTGGGCCTGGACTTCACCACCATGGACACCCGCATCCTGCACGCCTTCCACCTGGACGACGAGGCCGAGGCCGAGGTGGTGCCGGTGGCCAAGGGCGGCGCGGAGGCGCTCACCTTCAAGGTGACCATCCGGGTCGAGCGGAACGGCGAGACCCTCAAGGCGGTCACCTCGAACGTGCGGCTCGCGCTGCGCGTGGACCGTTACCTGGAGGCGGCGGCCGAGGTGCCGACGGAGCTGGCCCCGTTCGCGGTGGACCGGCTGGGCGTCGAGCTGCCCCCGGTGGCCGACCCCGGCCCGGAGTTCACCGCGGCCGCCAACGCGGCGCTCGCGGGCGGCGGCGACGAGCGGGCCGTGCTGACGGCGCTGACCACCGGCCGCAACGCCTACGCCTGGAAGTGGAACATCCCCTACCCGTACTGCCACTTCACCGAGCGACTCCAGCTCTCCGGCTATCTGCGGCTGATGGAGGAGGCCAAGGACCGGTTCGTCGCCGACCGCGGCATCTCCATCAAGACGCTGCTGGACGACCGCCGGTGGATCCCGGTCGTGCCGCGCTCCACGGTCCGCGTCGTCGACGAGGCGCTGATGGAGGAGGACCTCTACACCGTCTACACCGTGGAGGAGGTCTTCAAGGACTTCACCTACACCTCCCGGATGGACAACTACGTGATCCGTGACGGCGCGCTCCACCTGGTCCAGTCCGGCCGGATCGTGCACGGCTACGCGGTGATCGACAACCGTCGCGACTGGCGGCTGGTCTCCTTCGACGACCGGGTGCTCGACGCGATCCGCGGTCAGTGAGCGGGCGGGAATCCCCATGAACGACGCCGATGTCGACGTAGTGGTGACCGGGCTGGGCACGGTGAGCTGCCAGGGCTCGGGCACCGCACGGCTGTGGCGCGGCATGCGCGCCGCCACCAGCGCCCCGACCCGGGTGCCCGACCCGCACGCGCGGATGCCGCACCCGCTGATGTACCTGGTGCCGGAGGTCGACCTGCCCGCCGGGCCCCCCGATCACCAGGGGCTGGAGCTGGGGCGCTGCTCGCGGTTGGCGCTGGCGGCGGCGCGGGAGGCGGTCGCCGACGCCGGGTTGGGCGGGCCGGACGGGCTCACCGACCCGGCCGCCGTCGACCCGTCCCGGGTCGCGGTCGTCATCGGCAGCGGCATGGGCGACGCGGAGCTGCACGAGCGGCGCCGCGCCGGCGCGGCGGCGGCCGGCGACCGCTGGGCGCCGCTCTTCCCGGTGGCCTCCGCGGTCGCCGGCTGGCTGGGGGCGCGCGGGGCCGGCACCAGCGTCAGCAACGCCTGCTCGGCCGGCGGCTTCGCGCTCTCCATGGCCGCCGACCTGATCCGCTGCGGCGAGGCCGACGTGGTCGTCGCGGGCGGCGCCGACGCCTACAGCCGGGTCGGCCTGGCCGCCTTCAACGCGATGGGCGCCATCGACCCCGAGCGCTGCCGGCCGTTCGACGCGGACCGCCGGGGCGCGGTCTTCGGCGAGGGGGCGGCGGTGCTGGTCCTGGAGTCCGCGGCCCACGCGCGGCGCCGTGGGGCGCGCCGGGGGTACGCCCGGCTGGCCGGGGCGGGCTGGAGCTGCGACGCCCACCACGAGACCGCGCCGGAGCCGGAGGGCGAGCAGATCGGCCGTGCGATGCGGCGGGCGCTGGCCGAGGCCGGGGCGAAGGGCGGCGACATCGGCTGCGTGGTGCCGCACGGCACCGGGACCGAGCTCAACGACGTCGTGGAGAGCCGGGTGCTGGGCGAGGTGCTGGGTGGCCCCGCGGGCGGGCCGCCGCTGTACAGCCTGAAGGCGCTGCTCGGGCACACCGGCGGCGCCGCCGCGGCGTTCGGCGCGGTCGCCGCCGCGCTGGTGCTGCACCACCGCACCGTGCCGCCCAACGTGCCGGTCGACCGGCTCGATCCGCGCTGTCCGGTGCGGCTGCCGGCCGCGGAAGGCCGGCTGGAGGCGCCCGACGTCCTGGTCAACGCCTACGCCTTCGGGGGCAACAACGTCTCGCTGGTGTTCGGGCCGGCGCCGGAGCTCGGGGAGGCGGCCGCGTGAGCGCGCGTCGGAGGGACGCCCTGGACGTGGTGGTGTCGGGCATCGGGGTGGTGCGCCCCGAAGGCCCGCCCGTCGAGGGCTGGTTCGACCATCGGGCCGAACTCGGCCGGCGCGGCTACAAGTACCTGCCCGCCGCCTCCCAGTACTTCCTGGCCGCCGCCCGGCGCGCGCTGGCGCACGGCGGGGACGCCCTGGCGGCGGTCGACCCGGGCCACCGGGGCGCGGCCGTCGGCACCAACACGGCGGTGCACGCGGTGCACGAGGAGATCGACGACACCGTGCTGCGGGGGAAGCGCGGCGCCGACGACCTCTTCCCGCCCACCGCCCCGTACTTCTCGGTGAACCTCTTCAGCACCAAGCTCGCCACCGAGCACGCCGTCAAGGGCTTCAACCTCACCCTGACCACCCCCCGGGTGGCCGGCCTGGAGGCCATCGCGACCGGGACCAGCTGCCTGGCCGCCGACCGGGCCCGGGCGCTGGTCACCGGGGTCGCCGAGGCCGCCCTCGGTGACCCGGCCGCGGGGGAGGCCGCCGAGGCCGGGGCGGTGGCGCTGGTGCTGGAGCCGGCCGCCGCCGCGACGGCCCGGGGCGGCCGGGGCCACGGCCGGCTCGCGGTCCGCACCGCCTTCCTGCCGCCGGACGCCCTCACGGCGGGCGCGGTCGCCGAGGCGCTGGGCCCGCTGGACGGCGCACCGGTCACGGCGGTGCTCGACGACTCCCCGGTGGCCGAGGCGGTCGCCGCGTCCCTCGGCGCGGACGTCGAGCGGGTCCCCGCCGGCCCCGGCGCGCTGGAGCCGCTGCTGCGGATCGCCGGGGCGCTGCGCGCCGGGGGGCCGCCGTCCCTGGTCGTCACCGCGGCGGCCGAGGGGCATCTCGCCGTCTGCCGGGTCGCCCCGGCCGCGGGCCCGCCCGCCGACGGCCGGTGAGGCGACACGCGGGAGAAGCGACACGGCGACACGGCGACACGAGAACGACAGGGCGACAAGGCGACGCGGCGACGAAGCGACGCGGCGGTCCGGAGACGAAGAGACGAAGAGACGAGGAGAGAGGTCCGTGACGGTGTCACTCAAGGGTTCCTGGGCGCTGGTGCTGGGGGTCTCCAGCGGCATCGGGCTCGCCACCGCCCAGCGCCTGGCGCGCGAGGGCGTCAGCGTGCTCGGCGTCCACTTCGACCTGGGCGAGGGCCAGGAGAAGGCGGCCGTGGCCGCGGAGGAGCTGCGCGCGCTGGGCGTCGAGGCGCACTTCGTCAACGCCGACGCCGCGCAGGCCGCCACCCGCCGTGCGCTCGTGCCCCGGTTCGCCGAGCTCACCGGCGGCCGCCCGGTGCGGATCCTGCTCCACTCGCTCGCCTTCGGCACCCTGGCGCCGTACCTCCCCACCGGGGCGGGGAAGTCCGTCACCCCCCGGCAGATGAACATGACGCTGGACGTGATGGCGCACAGCCTCGTCTACTGGACCCAGGACCTGCACGCCGCCGGGCTGCTCGCCCCGGGGTCCAAGATCTACGCCCTGACCAGCGCCGGGGACACCCATGTCTCCCCGAACTACGGGGCGGTCTCCGCCGCCAAGACCGCGCTGGAGGCCCATGTCCGGCAGCTCGCCGTGGAGCTCGCCCCGACCGGGGTGGCGGTCAACGCCCTGCGCGCCGGGGTGACCCTGACCCCGTCCCTGGAGCGCATCCCCGAGCACGGCGAGATGGTCGAGCGCGCGGCGCGCACCAACCCGCACGGCCGGCTGACCCGCCCCGACGACGTGGCCGAGGCGGTGGTGACGCTGTCCCGCACAGAGTCCTCGTGGATCACCGGCAACGTCATCGGCGTGGACGGCGGGGAGGTGCTCACCAGCTGATGGTCGAGCACCTGCTGATCGAGAGCACCGGACCCGACGAGGGCCCCGGCTGCGAGCGCTTCGTCGGCGACGCCGTGCGGCTGGCCGCCGCCGGGGACGAGGTGGTGCTGTTCCTGGTGGACAACGGGGTGACCGCCGCGCTGCCCGGGGCGCTGCCCCCGATGGCCGAACTGCTGCGGCACGGCGGGCGGCTCTACGTCGACGGCTACTCCCTGGGGCGGCGCGCCCTGGCCGCCGCGGACCTGCTGCCCGCGGCCCGGCTCGTGGACATGGACGAGGTGGCCGAGCGGCTGCTGACCCCCGGCATACGGGCGGTGTGGCACTGACATGGCCCACACCGCCCACGGCACCCCGCGCACCGCGGTCCTCTTCGCCCTCTTCGGCGCCCCGCACCAGAACGACATGCTGCTCAGCGCGTTGCGGCTGGCCCAGGCCGTCCTCGACCGGGGGGCCCGCGTCGCCTTCTGGACCTGCGGCGACTCCACCCATCTGACCCGCACCGGGGTGGGCGGGGAGCTGCCGCGCAACTACGCCGACTGGGACCGGGCCTACCCGTCCACGGCCCGCGTGATCGGCGATCTGATGGCCGACCACCCCGGGCTGATCGACTGGTACGTCTGCCACTTCTGCGCCGAGGCGCGCGGCGCGGCCGACCAGATCCCCGAGGTCCGCACCCGGCAGCCGTTCCTGTTCATGAACCACGTGCGGGCGGCCGACCAGGCCCTGGTCATGGGGAGGTTCTGAGATGACCGAGACCCCCGCGGACCGTCCGGAGCGGCGGCTGCTGGTGGTGGTCGAACGCGGCTACCGCGGCACGGTCGAGACCCAGTTCGCCGACGTGCTCTACGCCGTACGCGAGTTCCACCAGCGCTCCCGCGGTCTGGACCTGCTGCTGCGCGGGCTGGCCGCCGGCTACGCGGTGGAGACGGACCATGTGCCCGCCGTCCGGCTGGGCACCCGCACCCTCGACACCCTGCCCGACCCGCGCGCCTCGGTGCGCACCCTGATCGACGACGGGGTCGCGGTCCATGTCGAGGAGCCCGACCTGGCCCGGCTCGGCCGCAGCGCCGCCGACCGGCTGCTCCCCGGCGCGCGCCGGGTCGCGGCCCACGCCCTGACCGACCGCTGGAACGACTACGAGCGGGTGTGGTTCCTGTGACCGCCGCGCCCGCGCCCCCCACCCCCGCAGACCCCTCAGCCACCAGTGAAGGAGCACACGCAACCATGGTTTCCGCCACCGCCACGAGCGGACCGCTCATCTCGGCATGGGCCGCCGTCTCGCCCTGGGGCCTGCGCGGGGAGGACTTCGCCTCCGGGCTGCGGTCGGGGCGGCGGGCCGACCGCCCGCTGCCCCGCGAGGACTGGTCCGTGCCGTACGAGGCCGCCTGCCTGGTCCCGGACTTCGACATCAAGGCCGTGCTGGGGCGCAAGGGCACCCGCTCCATGGACCGGGCCACCGGTCTGGCCGTCGCCGCCCTCCGGCACCTCCTCGCCGGGGACGGAGCGGCCGCGGAGGGCGCGGGCGCCGCCGAGGGCGGCCGACTGGTCGGGGTCGGCGAGGACACCGGCCTGGCACTGGGCACCAGCACCGGCAGCGCGCAGAGCATGATGGACTTCACCCGCGACTCGCTCGTCAGCGAGCGGCCCTTCTTCGTCGACCCGGCCCGGTTCCCCAACACGGTGATGAACTGCGCGGCCGGCCAGTCCGCCATCTGGCACCGGCTCAAGGGCCCCAACACCACCATCGCCGGCGGCCGCGCCACCGGGCTGCTGGCGCTCCAGTACGCGCTGCGCCTCCAGCGCGCCGGGCGGGCCGGCAGCGTGCTGTGCGGCGCCGTGGAGGAGTTCTCCGCCGCCCGCGCCTGGCTGGAGTGGCACACCCGCGAGGCGGCCGCGGACGGCGCCGCGGCGGACGGCGGGACGCTCGGCGAGGGCGCGGCGGTGTGGCTGCTGGAGCCCGCCGAGACCGCGGCCGGGAACGGGCGACGCGGGCTGGCCGAGGTCGCCGGCCTCGAGTTCGGCTTCGCCGCCGAGGCCGAGCAGGCCCGCGGTGTGCTCACGGACACCGTGCGTCGGCTCCTGGAGCGCACCGGCACGGCCCCGGGCGATGTGGGGCTGGTCGCGGACTCCCAGGCGCCGGGCGCCCTCGGGACGGCCGAACGCGCCGCTTTGGACGAGGTGTTCGCGGGCGCGGCGCCGCGCCGGCTGGCCTGCGCCGACTCGATCGGCGACACCTACGCGGCCTCGGCGGCCTTCCAGGTCGCCGCGGTGCTGGCGCTGGCGGAGACCGGGGAGACGGCGGCCGGGACGGTCGCCCTGGTCACCTCGGTCGACCGGGACGGCGTGGTCGGCGCGGCGCTGCTGCGCACCCGCTGACCGGGGACCACCGGCGGACGAGGACACGGACAGGAGACGAGCGAGATGACGACGGCAGTGCGGGACGAGACGCGGGACGGCCGGGCGGGCGGCCCCCGCACGGCGCTGGTCTTCCCCGGCCAGGGCGCCCAGAAGCAGGGCATGGGCGCCGTCTGGCGGGACAGCGCCGCCTGGCCGGTGGTGGCCGAGATCTCCGAGTACATCGGGATGGACGTCGAGGACCTGATCCTCAGGGCCGACGACGCGACGCTCAGGCGCACCGACCTGGCGCAGATCGCGGTGTTCACCACCGAGGTGCTGGCCTACCGGGAGGCGGCCGCCGCCGGGGTGCTGGGCCGGGTGGTGGCCTGCGCCGGACACAGCCTGGGGGAGTACACCGCCCTGCACGCCGCCGGGGTGCTGTCGCTCGCCGACACGGCCCGGCTGATCGCCGCCCGCGGCCGGGCGATGCGCGAGGCCGCGGAGACCGCCCCCGGCACCATGGCGGCGATCGTCAAGCTGACCACCCCGGTGGTGGAGGAGCTGACGGAGGCGGCGCGCGCGACCGGGCAGCGGGTCTGGGTGGCCAATGTCAACGCGCCCGGCGCGGTGGTGGTCTCCGGGACGGTGGAGGGCGTGGAAGCCCTGGAGGAGCCGGCCCGCGAGGCCGGCGGCAAGCTGATCCGGATCGCCGTCGGCGGGGCCTTCCACAGCCCGCTGATGGCACCGGCCGCCGACGCGCTGGGCATCGCCCTGGAGACGGCGGACTTCGCCCCCGGGACGGTCCCCGTGGTCGCCAACGTGGACGCCCGCCCGCACCCCGGCTCCGAGGCGTGGCGGGAGCGCGAACTGCGCCAGCTCACCAGCCCGGTGCGCTGGGAGGAGAGCGTGCGCACCCTCGCCGAGGAGCTGGACTGCCCCCGCTTCGTGGAGCTGGGGCCGGGGCGTCAGCTCATCGGGATGATCCGGCGGATCGCGACCGACGCGGAGCGGGTCGCCGTCGACAAACCCGAAGTGCTGACCGCGATATGACCTCGCGTCGGGGGCTGGCACGATAGGCGGCGTCACCATCCCCGAATCTGATGAGGAGTCACTCCCCGTGAATGACACCGCCGTTGTCGACATGGAAGACCTGCGGGCCACCGTCGCCGAGGTGCTGGACATCGATGAGGACCTGCTGACCGACGACGCGCATTTCACCGAGGACCTGGACGTCGACTCGCTGATGGCGCTCGGCGTCATGGTCGTCCTGGAGAAGAAGTACGAGGTCAAGCTCCGGGAAGAGGAGCTCAAGGACATCACCAGCCTGCGCCGGGTGCACGACCTGCTCGCAGAGAAAATAAGGAAGTAGAAGAGAAGGAAGATGCCGACCCTCAGCAGTGTCACCCCGGTCGACGGCACGCCGGAGATTCTCGAGTCCGGCGCGGGCGACGGCGCCCGCGCCCGGACCCGGGTCACCGTCACCGAAGACAGCGAAAAGGTGTTCGTCGGCCATTACCCGGGATTTCCGATATTCCCGGGTGTGTGCATCGTCGAGTATGTGCACCGCAGTGCGCTGGCCACCTTCCCCGAGCCCGGCGAGGACTGGTCCCTGGCGGCCGTCGAGTCGACCCGGTTCCTCAGCCCGGTCTTCCCCGGCGACACCCTCACCACCGAGATCACCTGGACCCGGCGCGGGGACGGGTGGCGCTGCCAGGCCGTCGCCGGCACCGAGCGCGGCCCGTCCGCCAAGGTCCGGCTGCGCTACGCCACCGAGCCGGCGGCCTGGACGGGGGAGCCCCCGGTGAGCCCGCCGGCCGTGGAGACGGCCGCCGCCCCGCTCACCAGCGAGGCGATCAAGCGGATCCTGCCGCACCGCTACCCGATGCTGCTGGTGGACCGCGTCGAGGCGCTGGTGCCCGGCGAGCGGCTGACCGCCGTGAAGTCCGTCAGCTGCAACGAGCCCTGGTACCAGGCGCTGCCGGACAAGGCGGCCGCCGCGGACTACCACTACCCCGAGACCCTGCTGATCGAGTCCTGGTGCCAGTCGGCGGGGGTGCTGGTCGCCCACGACACGCCCAACCCCGATGTGCTGGCCGGACAGGTCATGCTCTTCGGCGCCATCTCCGACGTCGACCATCTGCGCCCGGTGCGCCCCGGCGACGTGGTCGAACACCGGGTCAGGCTGGTGCGCGCGCTGCGCGACACCATGTTCGTCGAGGGGGAGAGCCTGGTCGCGGGCGAGCCCGTGATGAGGGTCGGCTCGGTGGTGATGGCGATGCGCCCCGCCGAGGAGCTGACCGGCCGCCCGACGGCGTGACCGTCACCGGCCACCCCTGCCGTAACTCCCCTATCCGCACGTCCACAAGCGATGTCCAGCGTCAAGCGATCGACAGGAGCACCAGAAGTGTCCGCAGCATCCGCACCGTCCGCCGCTGAGAAGGCCGTCGAGAGGAAGGTCGCCCTGGTCTCGGGCGGCTCACGGGGGATCGGCCGGGCCGCCGCGCTGCGGCTCGCCCGTGACGGCTTCGACGTGGCCTTCTGCTACCAGTCCAACCCGGACGCCGCCCGCGCCCTGGAGAAGGAGGCCGAGGAGGAGGGCCTGCGGATCATCGGCAGGCAGGCCGACGTCTCCGACGCGACCTCGGTACGGGAGTTCGTCGCCTGGACCGAGGAGCGGCTGGGCGGCGTCGAGGTGGTCGTCACCTCGGCCGGCATCACCCGGGACAACCCGCTGCTGCTGATGAAGGACGAGGACTGGCACCAGGTCGTCGACGTCAATCTCAACGGCACCTACAACGTGTGCCGCGCGGTGGTCTTCGAAATGATGAAGCGCAAGTCCGGCTGCATCATCAACATATCCTCCGTGGCGGGTGTCTACGGCAATGCCACCCAGACCAACTACGCGGCCACCAAGGCGGGAATCATCGGCTTCACCAAGTCGCTCGCCAAGGAGGGCGGCCGGTACAACATCCGGGTCAATGCCATCGCGCCCGGATTCATCGACACCGATATGACCTCGGGCCTGACCGACTCGCTCAAGACCGAGGCGGTCAAGGGCATTCCGCTGCGTCGCTTCGGCACCCCGGACGAGGTCGCGGACGGGGTGTCGTACCTGGTCCGGGCGGGGTATGTGACGGGCAGCGTGTTGCAGATCGACGGCGGCATCATCCTCTGAGCACCCCGGGCCGCGGCCGGCCACGACGTTCGGAAAGACTTTCGCAAAACTCTCGCAAAGAGGGGATGACGGCCATGGCGCGCAGAAAGCGCAGCACACATCCGGTCTTCTATTTCAATTTCCGCAGCCCGTACTCGTGGCTCGCCTATCATGATCTGATGGAACGTTATCCCGACGTCGCACGGGTGCTCGAATGGCGCCCGTGGTGGGAGCCGGACGCGGCCAACGAGCGCCGGCTGAACGAGGCCGGCGGTACGTTCTCCTATGTCGCGATGTCCAAGGAGAAGCACCTCTACATCCTCCAGGACGTGCGCCGGCTGACCCGCGACCGCGGGCTGTCGGTGACCTGGCCGGTGGACCGGGACCCGGTCTGGGAGGTGCCGCACCTGCCGTACTTCGTCGCCCGGGAGCTGGGTCGGGCCCCGGAGTACGTCAGCGCCGTCTACGAGGCCCGCTGGCACCGCGGCATGGACATCTGCGACCCGGCGACCATCGCCGTGCTCGCGGCGGAGCTCGGGCTTCCGGTGGACCGGATGACCGGGGCCGCCACCGATCCGGGGCTGCGCGAGAAGGAGGCGCACCAGGCGCTGTTGGCGTTGAGCGACGCCGGCGCCTTCGGGCCGCCGTTCTTCACCCACGGCTTCGACAAGTTCTGGGGGGTGGACCGGCTTCCGGCGTTCGTGGAATCGGTCCGCGCGTCGCTCGACGGCGCCCCCGCGGAAGCACTGCCCGAGGCGGACTTCACGGCGGCCCTGGCGGGTGATCAGGGCCACCCGGGTGGATGCGGCTGACCATCTCGGCGGCCGTCCGCGCCGAGCGGTGCGAGACTGCCTGTGAGTCCTGACGGACCCCACTGCCACCAGGAGGAAGCGCAGATGCCCGAGTCGAGGATTCCGGCCCGTCGGGACCGGCATGCCACGCTCAGGAGCCGTGCGCTGTCGGCGGCGGCGCTGCCGATAGCGCCGTTGTACGGTGCGGCGCTGGCGTATCGCGCCTTCCATCCCCGGCGCCGGGTGGTGCCGGTCGAGGTCGGCCACCCCCGGGACCACGGACTGCCGTGCACCGAGGTGAAGGTGCCGTTCCGCGCCGGGAGGTATGTGCACGCCTGGCTGTGCCCGGGCTCGCCGGAGCGGGTGGTGGTGCTCGGGCACGGGATGGGCGCCAGCAAGGTGCGCAGTCTCGAACACGCGAAGTTCCTGCACGAGGCCGGCTACACCGTCTGTCTGTTCGATCACCGCAACCACGGGGCCAGCAGCCAGGACGGGTCCTGGCGCGGCCTCGGCGACCGCTTCGCCAGCGACATCACCGCCGTGGTCGGGCACCTGCGTCGGGTGCGCGGCTACGGCGGTGCGCGCTTCGCCATATACGGCTTCTCCTTCTCCTGCTTCTCGTCCATGTGGGCGCTCACCCACACGGGCTTCGAGGTGGACGCGATGGTCTGCGACAGCGGCCCCGGGCACGATGTGCCGCCGCTGTTCCGGAAGTTCCTCGAGGCCGACGAGCTGCCGATGCCGGGGCCGCTGAGCGGCGAGCCCGCGCGCGCGGTGGTCACCAGCGTGCTGTGCGCCCTGGGCACGGCGATGATCCGGGCCCAGTGGCCGCCGCCGGTCACCGGCAAGTTCGCGCGGATCCCCCTGCTGTTCATGTCCGGTGAGCGGGACGCCATCGTGCCGCCCTCCTCCGTCGACGCGCTGGCCGAGCGGTTTCCGCAGGCCGAGACCCATGTGCTGCCGGGGGCCGAGCACCTCCTGGGGCTGCGCGCCGATCCCGAGGCCTACGCGAATGTCGTCCTCGACTTCCTCAAACGGGCCCTCGGCTAGCACGACAATGCAACTGTCCGTCCTCGCTGGACGGGGTTCTTCAGGAAAAGGGAAGAGAGAGCATGCGCAAGGTGCTCATCGCCAACCGTGGCGAAATCGCTGTCCGCGTTGCCCGTGCCTGTCGGGATGCCGGGATCGCGAGCGTAGCTGTGT
>NZ_NISY01000016.1 GCF_007595705.1 Streptomyces sp. SAJ15
ACACCGAACCCGGAAGGCCCTCACCCATTCAAGATCCCTCAACCGAGACCTGGGTCACCCGTCCACAACCTCCCCGGACAGAACAGCTAGGCGGCCGACGGTCCCGGACCGGACCCGGCCGGCCATCGGCGCCCGGCCGCCCCGCGCCGGGTGCCCGAAGGGCCCGTACGACGCTCTCGCGCGTCGTACGGGCCCTTCGTCGTGGCGCCGGGGCGTCGTGGCGTCGTGGCGCCGGGTGGTGCCTGTCGCCCGGTCAGCTCCGGGCCGCGGCCAGCTCCCGGGCGGCCTCCGTCAGGTCCTTCGCCGTGTCGATGGCCCGCCAGTAGGCGCCGTGCGGCAGCGGGAAGCCGGCCAGCCGGCGTTCGCGGGCCAGCCGCGGGAAGGTGGTCCGCTCGTGGTCGCCGTGGTCGGGGAGGAGCGCGGTGAACTCGGCGGAGAAGACGTAGACGCCCGCGTTGATCAGGTAGGGGGAGGGCGGTGCCTCGATGAAGTCGAGGACGTGGCCGAACTCGTCGGTCTCCACCGCGCCCCAGGGAATCCGCGGGCGGGCGAGGGCGAGGGTGGCCAGCGCGTCGCGCTCGCGGTGGAAGTCCGCCATGTCGCGCAGGGAGAAGCGGGTCCAGATGTCGCCGTTGGTGGCGTACCAGGGCTGGTCGGAGTGGGGGAGCGAGGCGGCGGCGTACTTCAGTCCGCCGCCGCGGCCGAGCGGCTCCGGCTCGACGACCGTGGTGACCCGCAGTGGGAGGTCCGCCGCGTCGAGCCAGTTCCGCAGCACGTCGGCGAGGTGGCCACAGGAGATGACCGCGTCGGTGACGCCCTCGGCCGCCAGCCACTCCAGCTGGTGGCCGATGATCGGGGTCCCGGTGCCCGGGATCTCCACCATCGGCTTCGGCCGGTCGTCTGTGTACGGGCGCAGCCGCGATCCCTGGCCACCGGCCAGGATGACGGCCTGTGTGGGGCGTATCGGCTGCGACCGCCCCGCGGCCGACAGGGTGGAACTGTGGGCATCACCATTCATGGACGGCACCCTATGCGGTGCCCGGGGCGGTCCCGCGCGGGGGAGAAGGGGCGGGGGAAGGAGCGGTGGGCGGGAAGCCCTCGGAGGGGCTTCCGAGCGGGGGTGGCCCACCGGGCCGCGGGAGGGGCGGCGAGCGCCCCGAGACGGGCCGCGCGGCTCAGCGGTCGGCCTGGGCGACTCCCGAGGCGAAGGAGACGTCGCAGACGGGCCGGGCGTAGGACTGGGCGCGGCTGGCGCTGCGGTACTTCTCCACCGCCGCCCGGCCCAGGGCGCGGGCGATCGAGGCGCAGTGCTCGGCGATCGAGGGTCGGCGCTCGCTCTCCGCCTGCAGATGGGTGAGGGCCGTGCCGGGATCGGTCTCCTGGAGCTCGGCCAGCAGCCGGTCGCGCAGCTCCTCGTGGGGGGCGAGCCGGTCCTGCGGGGAGGCCTTGTCGGAGGAGGCGGCGAGGACGCGTGAGTCGGTGCCGTGAGAGGCCCAGGGGACGCGGGTGACCGCGAGCGTCCCGGAGAGCACCAGGACGACGGGGAGGACGAGGGCGAGTGTTCTGCCGATGCGGCGGGCTGCGGTGTTCACGGAGGTCTTCCTCGCGGATCGGGGTGGGCGTGAGCGGTACGCCCGCGATCGTAGCGAGGAGTGATGATTTGGCGACATTTAGTCACCCCGTCGAGTGACGGAGTGGCGGTCGAGGCTCGACGTGATGTTGACGTACGGGGCTCGAAATGAACCTTCTGCTGGGCTATTTGTCGACAACGGCCGAGGGTGCCACCTCGTCCACGAGGTGGCACCCTCGGCTCCGTATGGGCCTCCGGCCCGTTCCGCACGGCCGCCCGGCCCGTTCCGCACGGGCCTGGGGGCCGGGCCGCGCCGGGCGCGGTGGGGTCAGTCGGTCAGGCGCTCGCCGGAGGAGGTGGAGAAGACGTGGGTCTCACCCGGACGCGGGACCACGTGCAGCACCGACCCCTTGGCCGGGACCTGGCGGCCGTTGACCCGGACCACCAGGTCCTTGACCGTGCCGCCGACCTCGGCGGTGCCGTAGACATAGCCGTCGGCGCCGAGCTCCTCGACGACGTTGACGGTCACGGCGAGCCCGGCCGGGGCGTCCTTGGAGAGCGACTCGCCCGCGTCGCCGCCCTGCTCGACCACGTCGAAGTGCTCGGGGCGGATGCCGACGGTGACCGTGCGGTCGCCCTTGTCGGCCGCGGCGCCCAGCGCCTCCCGGGAGACCGGCACGAGGCTGTTGCCGAACTTCACCCCGCCGTCGGTGATCGGCACCTCGACCAGGTTCATGGCGGGGGAGCCGATGAAGCCGGCCACGAAGAGGTTGGCCGGGCGGTCGTACATGTTGCGCGGGGAGTCGATCTGCTGGAGCAGCCCGTCCTTGAGCACGGCCACCCGGTCGCCCATGGTCATCGCCTCGACCTGGTCGTGGGTGACGTAGACGGTGGTGATCCCCAGGCGGCGCTGGAGGCCGGCGATCTGGGTACGGGTCTGCACGCGGAGCTTGGCGTCCAGGTTGGACAGCGGCTCGTCCATGAGGAAGACCTGCGGTTCGCGGACGATGGCGCGGCCCATCGCCACGCGCTGGCGCTGACCGCCGGAGAGCGCCTTGGGCTTGCGGTCCAGGTACTCGGTGAGGTCCAGGATGCGCGCCGCGTCCTCGACCTTCTGCCGGATCTCGGTCTTGTTGACGCCGGCGATCTTGAGCGCGAAGCCCATGTTCTGGGCCACGGTCATGTGCGGGTAGAGCGCGTAGTTCTGGAACACCATGGCGATGTCCCGGTCCTTCGGCGGCAGGTGCGTGACGTCGCGGTCGCCGATGCGGATGGCGCCCCCGTTGACGTCCTCCAGGCCCGCGAGCATGCGCAGCGAGGTGGACTTGCCGCAGCCCGAGGGGCCGACGAGGACCAGGAACTCGCCGTCCTCGATGGCGATCTCGAGCTGGTCGACGGCGGGCTTGTCGCTCCCCGGGTAGATCCGGGTCGCCTTGTCGAACGTGACCGTAGCCATGGGTGTATGGGTCCCTTCACCGGCAGGAACGTGCCGGACGATCCGAGTAAAGGTAGATGTGGTGTCCACCGGGTGGACATGCGGTGACGCTACCTGCCGTCGCGCGCCCTGTCAGCAGTGATGCGCAATCGCAATTTCCGACCGGGGCATCGCGCGGTCGTGGGTACACTGCTGTGAGTCTTGCCGCCTTAGCTCAGCTGGTAGAGCACCGCTCTTGTAAAGCGAAGGTCGTCGGTTCGAACCCGACAGGCGGCTCTGGATCGGAGAACCGCAGCTCGCCCCACCCGGTGACCTGCGGTTTTTCATGTCCTTACGTCCTGCGGGGGCCGGCCGGGGCGGGCGGCCGTGCGGGCGGCCCGCCCCCGGGCGCGGGGGGCGGCTCGGTGACGGGCGCCGCGACGGCCGGTGGCGGGCGTCGCGACGGCCGGTGGCGGGCGCCGGGACGGGCGTCGGGACGGCCCCCGACCGAGGGGCGCCGCGACAGGCCCGCAGGGTGTCGGAACGTTGTCGTCCGCGAGGCTTCCGGTATCCATCCTCTGGAACGGGGACGGTCGGGGCCGTCGTCTCGGACGGCGGGCGGGGTGGAAACCCCCGGATACGGGTGATCGTAAAGCTGTCAACAAGCGGCCACGGATGAAGGTGTCGCTCGCCGAACGTCGCCGTTCCAAGCCCTTCGCCTGCGGAGCGTGTTCGCTTCGTGAAGGTTGCCGACCGGGACTGCAGCTTGATGACAATCCGCGCACCCCCGATGCCCCGGTGAGCAGATCCATCGGAGGCGTGTGGGTGTTTTGCCCAAGCTTTACGGACTGGGTTTCGTTGACTGGCTCCCAACCGGCCAACTAGCCTCGCGCCACCAGAGCTTGGGAAGGCTTTCCTGACACAGCGCGATCGGTTCGGTGGAAATGCCTCCCGCGCATGGCATGGGGGAGTCATGTCTGAACAAGCGAATGTCAGCAATGTCAGCAAGGTTACTCATCCGGATGCGGGCGCCCGAGGCCGCTCGACCGTGCCCACCGACACCACCGGCGACGTCACCGAGGGTCTGGCCGCCAGCGGCCAGGACGGCTTAGAGGAGGCGTTGCTGCGGGTGCGCCGACTGATCGAGGCGGCGGTGGACCTGCACCGCCGCAACACCGTCCCGGCCACCCCGCTGGTGCCCGTCAGCGACGCCGCCGCCGTCCACGACGCGATAGCCCAGCTGATCGAGCAGGCCAAGCACCGGCTGAGCATCACCATGCCGGGCGGGGTCGAGCGGGCCCGGCCGATCATGCCGCTGCTGCCGCGGATCAGCGCCATCGCCCGTAGCGGCATCCCGGTGCGGATCCTGGCGCACCCGCGGGTGCTGGGGCCGCTGGGCATCCTCTCGGCGGTGCGGCGCGGCAACGCCGGATACGAGGTGCGGGTCCTCGACATCGACCTCCAGGGCACCGTGGTCGCCGACGGGCAGGTGGCCTTCGGGCGCTCGGGGCCGCAGGACGAGTGCGTGCAGGCGTCGGTCATCCTCGACCCGATGGCGGTCCGCACCCTGGATCTGCTGTTCGCCGCGAACTGGGGCAGCGCCCGCCCGCTCGCCGAGCATCTGCGGCTCGCGGAGCGGCTGCACACCGACTCCGCCCGGCTGATCCTGGGACGGCTGCGGGCCGGGCGCACCGATGACGCGGCGGCCCGGGAGATCCAGGTCTCGCTGCGCACCTATCGCCGCCATGTCGCGGCGATCATGCGGGACGTCGGCGCCAACTCCCGCTTCCAGGCGGGGGTTCGGGCCGTGGAGCTCGGCCTGCTCGCGGAAAGTGACTGAGTGAGCTGACCGGCCCGACTGATGTCACGAGGTGAGTAGGGTGAGCAACGCCGCACCGTCCGGAGCGAACGCCGAGCGTGGCCGGCTCCACCGCGCCATGGACCGTCGGACGGCCGGGGCCGTCGACGACCGGCAGATCGAGGACGACATCGCGCAGGAACTCATGGCCGTCCGAGAGCTCATCGAGACGACCGTCGTCAAGCACCGTGTCCGGCAGTCCCGTTCGCACTGGGTCTCCGCCGTCGACACCCATGACGAGGAGATGGTGGCCGCCGGCGACCAGCTCATCGGCACGGCGCGCAGATCCATCGACGTGGTGTACGCGGTGGCCGACCCCTCGCACTCGCGGGTCGTGCGGACCGTGCTCACCCGCTGGCTGACCACCGGCCCGAGGAACGTGCGCACCCGGATGCTGTGCAACCGGTCCACCGTCGACCGGCCGCTGATCCGCGCCTATGCGGAGGCCGGCCGCCCGCTGGAGGTGCGGGTGGCCCGGGTGCCGATGCTCTCCGCGCTGATGGTGGACGGCCGTGAGTCCCTGGTCTGCGCCGATGTGCCCGGGGGCAGCGAGGCGTCCTCGATCCGCGACAGCGGGGTCATCGAGACGATCGCGGTGCTGTTCGAGGGGCTGTGGCGCAGCGCCGTGGTGGTCACGGACGAGATCGACTTCGGTGACCGGGCGCGCACCAAGATGGTGCGACAGATCCTGGAGTGGCTGCGGCTCGGCGTCACCGACGAGGTGGCGGCGCGCGAGCTGGCGGTGTCGGTGCGCACCTACCGGCGCTGCGTCGCCGAGATCATGACACTGCTGGAGGCGAACTCCCGGTTCCAGGCCGGGGTGCGCGCCGCGGAGCTGGGGCTGCTGCCGCCGTCGAACGCGGCGGAGCCGCCGAGCAGACGCGGCTGATCCGCTGATGTGAAGGTCGACTCTCCACGCCCTGGCAGCTTCCTGTAGCGGTCGTATCCGGCTGCCCGGCACCGGGGTTAGATAGGGGCCCGCGGGACACCTTGATCCACGTGGCCGGTGAGTTGACGGGGGAGAGAGGGAGCGGCCGAGCCCGTATCCCGAATGGCTTACCGGACGAGGAGGCACCATCGTGACGACAGTGATTTCCGAGCAGACGCTGAGCGGAGTCGGCGTCCTCGATAAGGCGTCGCTCTTACTGGGAGTTCTGGAGAAGGGACCGGCGTCGTTGTCGCGGCTCGTCTCCGACACCGGGCTGAAACGCCCCACCGTGCACCGGCTGGTGTTGGCGCTGGAGCGGCTGCGGCTGCTGGCGCGCGACGCGCAGGGGCGGTTCATCCTCGGCCCGCGGCTGGGTGTGATGGCGGTCCAGGCGTGCCAGGACCGTCTGGTGACGGTGGCCGAGCCGGTGCTCTCGGAGCTGCGCGACCGCACCGGGGCCAACGCCCGGCTCTACCGCCGCCACGGCAATGTGCGGGTGTGTGTCGCCGAGGCCCAGGCGTTCGGCAATCCGGTCGGCCACGACCGGGCCGCGGTCGGCGCCGCGTTCCCGATGAGCGCCGGCCCCGCCTCCCAGGTGCTGCTCGCCTGGGAGCGCCCGGACGAGCTCAACGCGGGCCTGCGCGGCGCCCAGTTCACCGCGGCGGTGCTGTCCGGGGTGCGGCGCCAGGGATGGGCGCAGAGCATCGGCGGGCGGGAGCACCCGGGCGCCGCGGTGGCCGCTCCGGTGCGCGATCCGGGGGGCCGGGTGGTGGCCGCGGTGTCGATCTCCGGGCCGACCACCCGGCTGACCACGGCGCCGGGACGGCGATACGGCGGGGCGGTGGTGGACGCGGCGATCCGTATCGCCGGCGGATTCGTCCAGTAGCCGGATGTGGCGACGGCTGTTGCAGAACTGTCGAATTTCCCCGGGGAATGCCGAATTCCGGCATGGAATTAGGAATTCCATGCCGGATGGCGATGTCGGGTTCCAGAAAACGGGCTGAGGCGCCGCGGCGGGGGCCGGCGTCCGTAACGACTCTGTCACTCTTGTCACCGTGAGCCGGGGCGGGAGGCTTTGCGATCCCTTGGGCCGTGACTATCCGTCGTTGACTGGACAAGAACCAGCGAACTAATCTCAACTCGGCACGTTTAGCCGACCGTGCACCGATTTGCGGATGGCCGGCCCTGGAGCCGTCGTTTCAATTTTAAAGTGAAACGAAATCCGCGGACTCGGCAGGGCGAGAACACATTCGCTGAGGGCTCTAGGGGAAACCATGATCGATCTGTCGCTGCCGTCGCGCCCTGCCGAATCCATCCCGGACACACCCGAAGACACCCTGGAACGCGTGCTGCTCCAGGCCCGCGCACTGATCGAGTCCACGGTGACGGCGCGCCGCAGCGCGCCCGGCTCCCGCGCCCTGTTCGAGATACACCCGGAGGGCCAGGCGGTCGTGGACACCACCACGCGGCTCATCGGCCGGGCCCGGCACAGCGTCTCCATCGCACTGCCCGGCGGCTGCGAGCTCCAGGTGCGGGCGGTGGGGGCCGCCATCTCCGCGCTGGGCGCCGCCGGTCGGCGC
Source organism: Streptomyces sp. SAJ15 (assembly GCF_007595705.1). Lineage (GTDB taxonomy): Bacteria > Actinomycetota > Actinomycetes > Streptomycetales > Streptomycetaceae > Streptomyces. Next base: position 7,351 of record NZ_NISY01000016.1, read on the forward strand.
GGGGTGACGGTCCGGCTGCTGTGCTCGCCGCTGATGATCGGCAGCGCGCTGGTGCGCGACGCCTCGGCCGCCGGCTGCGAGGTCCGGGTGGTCACCGGCGAGCTCCAGGAGTCCGTGATCGCCGACGGTCGGGTGGCGATGGTGCGCTCCGGGCCCGAGCGCACCGGGCGGAGCGCCGCGATCCTCGAGAACCCGGCCGCGGTGCGGGCGCTGGACCTGCTGTTCGCCAGCACCTGGGCCGGCGCGGTCCCGCTCGCCGCGGGGGCGGTGCTCAACGAGCGGCTGCGGCTGGAGACGGTGCGCAAGGTCCTCCAGTGGCTGTGTTCGGGCCAGACCGACGAGGTGGCCGCCCGGGAGCTCTCGGTCTCGCTGCGCACCTACCGCCGCCATGTCGCGGAGATCATGCGGGCGCTGGGCGCCACCTCCCGCTTCCAGGCCGGGGTGCGGGCCGTGGAACTCGGACTGGTGGAACGCGGCTGACCGGACGCGGTGTCGACGGCGAAGAGCACGTTCACGGGGGTGAGTGGGATGGACGAGGCATACGACGGGCGCGAGGCGTTCGGTGCCTATGGATCACACGAGACGGACGGGTCGCTTGAGGCACAGGGCAGCCACGACGAGCTGGAGCGTTCGCTGCTCGAGGTCTGCGCCCTGATCGAGCAGACCGTCGACAAGCACCGGGACCGGCGCGCCCAGCCGGCCCTGGTGTACGAGGTGCCGGCCGGCAGCGCCGACCACGCCGCGCTCGCCCGCGAGCTGATCGCCGGCGCCACCGAGAGCGTGGAGGCGGTGCTCGCGGGGGAGCCGGGGCGCCGCTGGGCCACCCACGGCACCCTGCACGAGCTGACGGTGGCCGGCCTGGTCGAGGCGGCCACCCGGGTGCTGTGCACCCGCGCCACCTTCGACCCGGAGCTGCTGCGGCGGCTGCCGGCGTGGAAGGGGCGGCCCGCGGTGCGGGTCAGCGGGATGCCGACCCTGGAGGTGCTGATCGTCGACGAGCGGGCGGCGCTGGTCTGCGTCGACTCCGGCTCCGGCGGCGCCGCCTCCCTGATCCACGCGCCCTCGGTGATCCGCGGGCTGCACACCCTCTTCGAGCGGGTGTGGCGGACGGCCATGGAGCCGACCGGGCCGGTCGGGCTGAACGACGGCGCCCGCACCCGGCTCAACCGACGCATCCTGGAGCAATTACGGGCCGGGGTGACCGACGAGGTGGCGGCGCGCGAGCTGGCGGTGTCGGTGCGCACCTACCGTCGTTACGTGGCGGAGCTGATGTCCCGGCTGGGCGCCACCTCCCGCTTCCAGGCCGGGGTGCTGGCCGCCGAGTACGGACTGCTGCCGGCCCCCACGGCCTTTCCCGCCCCGACCTCCGCGCCGGCTTCCGGTCCTGTTCCTGTCGACCGCCGCCCGTCCGCTGGCAGTTAGCTGACGGGTTCCTTTACCTCGCCCGGATTCCAGCCCTCCGGCGGAGCAGGGTAACGGACGGAAGGAAGGAACCACGGACGGAGTAAAGGGTGTTTGCTTGGCTGGGGCAGTTTGTGGTGCGGGCGCGCCGGGCGATTCTCGTCGCCGGGTTGGTCCTGATCGCCGCCGTCGGCATGTGGGGAATGGGCGTCTCGGAAACCGGCGTCCTGAGCCAGGGCGGCCTCGAAGACAAGAGCAGCGAATCCTATCGGGCCATGGAGCGGATGAAGTCCGAGGTGGGCCGGCAGGATTCCGACGTACTGGTGCTGTATTCACAACCCGGCACCTCCGTCGATAATCCAGAATTCAAGCAGTCGGTGACCGCGGCGCTGGAGAAGGCGCGGCGCAGCCCGGAGGTCGAGCACGTCGAGTCGTACTACGACGCCGGACTGCCGCCCTCGACGCGGGAGGCGCTGGTCTCCGAGGACCACGAGGCCACCTACGCGGTGGTGCGGCTCAAGGGCGCCGACGACGACCAGCGCATGACCTCGTACCTGGACCTGAAGGACGCCGAGGGCGGCAACCCGCTGGTGGTGCCGGGGGACGGGATCACCACCCAGCTGGGCGGCCTGCGGCCGATGCTGGACGACGTCAACAGCGGGATCACCGACGGGCTGACCATCATCGAGGTGGTCACCGTCCCGGTGCTGTTCCTGCTGCTGCTGTTCGTCTTCCGCAGTGTGGTCGCGGCGCTGGTGCCGGTGGTCGTCGCGGTCATCGCGCTGGTCTTCGGCATGGCCGCGATCAGGGCGCTGAACGAGGCCACCACCGTCTCGGTCTTCTCGCTGAACGTGCTGATGTTCATGGCGCTCGGCCTGGCGGTGGACTACGGCCTCTTCATGGTCAGCCGGTTCCGTGAGGAGTTGGCCGCGGGCCGGGAGGTGGGACCCGCGGTCGTGCGCACCATGCGCACCGCCGGGCGGACCGTCCTGGTCTCCGGTATCACCGTCACCCTCGCCCTGACCGGCCTGCTGGTCTTCCCGCAGGCGTATGTGCGCTCCATGGCCTGGGGCGGGCTGGTCGGCGCCTTCTTCGCGATGGTCGCCTCGCTCACCGTGCTGCCCGCCTTCCTCGCCGTCATCGGGCGGAAGGTGGACGCGCTGCGGGTGCCGCTGCCGCGCCGCCGCCGTAGCGCGGAGGGGGCGCCGGAGACCGGCGGCTGGGGCGCGGTGGCGCGCTTCGTGATGCGGCGCCCGGCGATCGTCACCGTGCTCACCGTGGGCGGTCTGCTGGTGCTCGCGGTGCCGGTGTCCGGGGTGACCTTCGGCACCAGCGACGAGCGCACGCTGGCGAAGGACGCGCCCAGCCGGGTGGTGGCCGACCGGCTGGACGACGAGTTCGCCTTCGACGCCCGCAAGTCGCTGTACGTGCTGGTCTCCGGTGTCGAGGGCGGCGAGCGCCAGGCGCGCTCCGCGGCGCAGGAGCTGGCCGGGCGGATCCGGTCGGTCGAGGGCGTGGACGCCCCGACCGTCGGCGTCGTGGGCGCCCGGGCGGAGGGCGGCACCGGTTCTGCCGTGGTCGTCGCCAACCACAAGGGGGAGTGGACCTCCGGGCAGGCGCGCGACGTGGTCGGCGACATCCGCGAGCTCAAGGAGCCGGACGGGGCCGAGGTGCTGGTGGGCGGCATGGCCGCCGATCTGAAGGACCAGCGCTCCGCGCTCGCCTCGCACCTGCCGCTGATGGCCGCCGTCATCATCGTGATCACGATGCTCTTCATGTTCCTGGCGTTCGGCTCGCTGCTGGTGCCGCTGATGTCGGTGGTGCTCAACATCGTCTCCATCGCGGCCGCGTTCGGTCCGATCGTGCTGATCTTCCAGGACGGGCATCTCTCCGGGCTGCTGGACTTCACCTCCTCGGGCTTCGTCACCGGCATGGAACCGGTGATGATGCTGGCCTTCGCCTTCGGTCTGTCCATGGACTACTCGGTGTTCCTGATGTCCCGCATCCGCGAGGAGTGGGACACCACGGGCGACGCCGAGCAGGCGGTGGTGGCCGGGGTGCAGCGCACCGGCGGGATCATCACCTCCGCGGCCGTGCTGCTCGCGGTGACCATCGGCTCCTTCGCCCTGGTCGAGGTGCGCGACATGAAGTTCATCGCGGTCGGGATGTTCGTCATCATCCTGCTCGACGCCACCGTGGTGCGACTGCTGCTGGTGCCCGCCGTCCTCAAGCTGCTGGGTCCGGCCGCCTGGTGGGCGCCGAAGCCGCTGCGTCGCTTCTACGCCTCGTACGGCATCAAGGAGACCGACGGCGAACCGGCGGAACCGGCGCCGGCTTTGAGCGGCCGACCCTGAGGAAATCGCGCTGTCAGCCCCTTGCTGACAAAGCCGCATAAGGCTTTGTCAGCTTGCTGCAGCACTTCTTGCGACGTCCGCCCGGGCATCGATAGAAAAGACTCGGGCGGACGTTCCGCGTATTCCCTGAGCAGATAATTCCCGAAAGAGGGCCCAGGCATGTCCCAAGAGCGTGAGACGCGCATCCAGACCATCAAGGAGATTGTCTGCGACATCCTTGAGATCGAAGAGGACGAGGTCACCCAGGACAGCCTCTTCAAGGAGGACCACGACGCGGACTCGCTGCGCGCCATCGAGATCCTGGCCGCGCTGGAGAAGGAGTTCAGCGTCGTCATCGACCAGTCCGAGCTGCCGCGCATGGTGAACCTCAAGGGCGTGTACGAGGTCGTGGCGGAGTCCGCCGGCTGGTGAGCCCGACCACGGATGAGCCCGCCGTCGCGGTGACGCGACGGCGGGCTCATCCGTGGTCCGGTTCCGTTGTCGGACACGGCCGTTGGCGGCGGCCGGGGGTCAAGCGGGATCGAAGGGCGCTCAGTTGGCGAGCGCCACCACGCCCACCATCAGACCCAGGGCGATGCACAGCGGCGAGTAGACGGCCGAGTTGAGCCGGCTGAACTCCTCGGCGGAGCCGCTGTTCATGGCGTAGCCGCCGAGCCCACGGCCCAGCAGCGCCACGGCCAGGCCGTAGATCGCGACGGTGCGCATCCAGCTCGGGCCGAGCTGCGGGACCGTGTCGTTGACCATCAGTGGCACGACCGCGGCGACGATGATGACCAGGCCCATCACGGCGGAGAGCGCGGCGGGGAACGGCCAGGCCCCGTCCTTCGCGCCGAAGACGGACTTGACGAATATCTCGGTGCTTTCAAAGGGCCACGGCGAGAACGCCCAGACCACATGCAGAAGGCCGATCGCCAGCAGGGCGATTGCCGCGATCCAAGCGGCCGCAGTGGTGATCATCACCATCCCTTTCGGTAAATGTGCATGGTCGGCTCGATGCTACGGGGTGGGGGCCATCTCGGGCCGTATCAGGGTGGCTTGACGGCGTGCCAGCACCATCTGGCCTGCGGTGAGCACCAATTTGCCACGTACACGAGTTGAACCTTCAAAGAATTGGGTGTCATTGAGGGTTCGGGTCAGCCGCACGGTGTGTTCCAGGAGATCCCCCGGATAGACCGGTTCGCCGAACGAGACGTGGCCGTAGCTGCCGAGCATCAGCACCTCGGAGGCCAGGACGTCGGTGTTGGCGGCGTCGGCGGTGGCCAGCATCGCGGCGGCCTGGTTGAGCGACTCCATCAGCAGGCCGATCGGGTACGCGTACGCCTCCGCGGCGGTCGGCTCCGGGCGCTGCCAGCGGTACCACGGCTCGCCGTAGGTCACCGCCTTCACCGCCGTGACGTGCTCCCCGGGCACGAAGTCCAGCACCTGGTCGATCAGCAGCATCTGCTGGCGGTGCGGGATGCGCTGGACGATGTCCGGGACGAGCATCCGGTCTCCGGTCCCGGAGGCCGGCGCCGTGACGGCGGGGAACGGCTCGACGGGCGCGGCGGCCGGGGCGTAGCGCAGTCGCACCCGCGCCACCGCCGCCCGCGGGCCGGAGAGGACGCCCCGGACCAGCCAGCCGTCGCCCTTCGGCGTCCAGGTGAGTTCGACGGTCAGCAGATCGCCGGGGTAGGCCGGGCTGAGGAAGCGCGCGGACTCCACGGCGGCGAGCCGGAGCGGCCCGCAGCCCTCGGGCGGGGCGGCGGCCGCGGCCCGGTGGGCCGACTCCACGAGGAAGACCCCGGCGAAGATCGGGAAGCCGGGGTAGTGGCCGTCGAAGACCGGCTCCTGGGCGTCCAGGGCGAGTTCGGCGGTGGTGATGTGGTGGGCGTCGGGGCCGGACCGGCCGGTCCGCACCACGGTGAGCGGGGTGCGGACCGAACGGCAGAACTGGGTCGAGCCCATCCGGCTCAGGCGGCTTTCCGGGTGAGCAGCTCGTAGGTCTGCCCGAAGTTCGTGATCTGCTTGAACTCCTCTTCGTTGATCTTGATGCCGAAGGTCTTCTCCAGCTGCACCATGATCTCCAGGCCCATCAGCGAGTCGACGCCGAGATCCTCGATGTAGTTCGCCTCGTCGGTGACCTCCTCGACCTCGACGTCGAGCGCGTCGGCCACGAGCTCGCGGAGTGCTTCCTTCTCGATAACGGCAGTCGACATGTCTGGTCAGCTTCCTTCCGTGGGTGAATCCATGGGTGACAGGGGAATGTGGGGCGCCGGGCTGACCCGGGCGACCGCGACGGTGCCCGCCCGGCCGGCGGTGATGATCAGCCGTGGTTCCGCGGCGCCGAGCGCGTCGGCGACCTGACGTACGGGGCCCAGGCACCCGGCACCGGCCGCGACCGGCTCCGCGCGCCCCTCACAGGCCCGCGCCAGCGCGTCGGCCACCGGAGAGCCGTCGGTGATCAGCCGGACGCCGTCGGCGGGCAGCCGCGGCAGGCCGAGCCCGGCCAGCGCGGCGGCGAGCAGCCGGCGGGCGTGCTCGGGTCCGTCCCCGGCGGCGGCCGCCGCCGGCGGCAGACAGAAGACCCGCGCCGTGACGGTGCCGAGGCTCCGGCCGCCGCGCGCCGCGACCGCGGACGCCGGCTCGAAGACCAGCGCCACGGCCCCGTCCTCGGGCGTCCCGTCGAGCGCGAGCGCCTTGTCGTCGGCCGGCGGCGGCTCCTCGGCGGCGCCCGCCAGCAGCCAGTCCGCGCGGCCGAAGCGCAGGGCGCGCAGCCCGGCGTGGACCGCCTCCAGGCCGCCGGTGCCCGGGGTGTGCACACCCAGGCTGAAGCCCTTGAGGGCGTGCTCGATCGCCAGCCGGCCGGCGATGAGGTTGGGCGAGAAGTAGGGCGCGGCGGCGGGCGAGATCAGATGGGCCTCGCCGCCGGTGGTGGCGGCGTCGACCTCGGTGTGGATCCGGGCCGCCCCGTGGTTGCTGCCGATCGCGACCGCGCGCCGCTCCTCCGGCGTGGTCTCCAACCCGCCCCCGGCCGCCGCCAGGGCCCGCCGGGTCGCGGAGAGCAGGTACTGACAGGCCGCCGGCAGCTTCTTGTACCCCCGCCCCAACTCGGCCCGCTGGTCGAACCACCCGTCGGCGCCCGGCGCCGGGGGAAGGGTGGTGCCGATGGCGGTGACCACGAGGTCCCGGGCGGGGGCGGCGGAGGTCGGGACGGCTGGGTCGGCCGTGGTGCCGGCGCTCGCCCGGGGCGTCGCGTCGTGGAGGTCGGTCATGCCGCCACCCCCTGGAGGGCCAGCGAGATGTTGTTGCCGCCGAAGGCGTAGGAGTTGACCAGGGCCACCCCGCCGTCCAGCGGGGTGATGCCGGTGGGGAGGTGGACGGGGCACTCCGGATCCGGCTCCCGCAGGGGAGGGTTGGGCGGGATCTCGCCGTGGTGGAAGGCGAGCGCGGCGAGGATGGTGCCCATCACACCGGCGCCGCCCGCCAGGTGCCCGATGATCGCCTTCAGGTTGTGCAGCGGGATCTCGGCCAGCCGGTCGCCGAAGGCGTCCGCCATGGCGGTGGCCTCGGTGGAGTCGTTCAGCGTGGTGCCGGTGGCGTGCGGCACGATGAACGAGACGTCCTCCGGCCCCGCCCCGGCCTGCGTCAGGGCGTCCCGCATGGCCCGCTTGATCTGGGTGCCCGACGGATCGGGAGCGGTGGGGTGGGCGGCGTCGCAGCTCCAGCCGGAGCCCGCCAGCCGGGCGTAGGCACGGGCGCCGCGCGCCGCGGCGTGCGCGGCCGACTCCAGCACCACCGCGCCCGCGCCCTCGCCCAGGACCACGCCCTGCCGCCCCTTGTCGAAGGGGCGGGGCCGCTCCGGGCCGAGGGCGCCCATCCGGTTGAAGGCCGCGATGGTCACCCGCGAGTACGCCTCCACGCCGCCCGCGATCACCACGTCCGCCTCGCCGGCCTCGATCATCTCGGCGCCCATGGCGATCGCGTAGCCGCTGCCGGAGCAGGCGTTGCTCAGGCTCACCGCCCCGGCGCAGGGTCCGATCCGGGCGGCCAGGGCCGAGGCCATCGAGAACGGCGGCGAGCCGCCCGTCACGGCCGGCGCCTCGCCGGCCCTGGCGAGCTCGGTCTGCCGCGCGTCCCCGACGCTGGAACCCATCAGCACGGCCACCCGGTACGGGTCCACCTCGCCGACGCGGCCGTCGGCGGCCGCCTCCTCCCCGGCGGCGACGGTGAACTCGGAGGCCGGCCCGCCCGCGTGGACGGCGGACCGGCCCGGCACCATGTAGTACAACGGGAGCGGCACCTCGGCCCGCTCGTCCGGCACCCGGTCCGGCTCCGCGGTACGGGCCGCCATGACGCCGTTCCAGAAAGCGTCGACACCCGTGCCGAGCCGGCAGACGGCACCGAGGCCGGTGATGACGATCTCGCTCACCGCGTGAAATCTCCCTGCTTCCTGGGGCTTTCCCGGACTTTCTTCGGGCTTTCCTGGGGCCTTAACGTCCTTGCGTCATATCCCGACCTCGACCGACCTCGACCGGCCTCGACTGAAAAGGCCGCGAATTGAAGCTAGCGGTCGTCCAATGTCCCCGACAACGCCTTGGCAACAACGTGCAGTTGCTCGCGGAAGGCGTGGACGGCCGCCGGGCAGGAACCTGTCAGGAGACCGCTTAAAACCGCGTTACCCCCGGTCGGCCCGGCTACGTTTCCGACACAGTAATCGTCCGGGCGGACCGCCGGGACGAGCCGGCGGAGAGGAACGGTAGAGGAGATATGTCGCTCTCGGAATGGGGTTTCGGGGACTTCGCGCAGACGCTGCGTGAACTCGGCTTCAGCCGCCCTCCGGCCTCCGACATCATGCCCGGCGCGGTCCATGGCAACGGCTCGTATGTCACGAATTTCGCGCCGGTCAACTTTCTCAATCTGCAGCGCCGCGCCGATGTCATGGAGCGCATGGTGGCGGCGACCCAGCAGTACGGCCTGGCCAGCGGCGGCTCCCGTACGCTGCAGGGCGTCTCGCTGCACCACCTGGCGATGGAAGAGACCATCTCCCGCTATCTCGGCAAAGAGGCGTCGATCAGCTTCGGCACCGGCGTGCTGGCCAACATCGGCTTCATCCACGCGATGTCCGGCCGTCAGGTCTTCAGCCGCGGCCTGGTGCTGGACAACAGCGACACCGTCTTCGTCTTCGACCGCGACGCGCACTGGTCGCTGTGGAAGGCCGCGGAGGGGCTGAAGTACGGCGAGCGGCTCTTCTCCTTCAAGCACAACCGGGTCGACGAGCTGGAGAAGGTCCTCCAGGGCCTCCAGGGCAAGCGGGTCGTGGTGGTCTTCGAGTCGGTCTACTCGATCGACGGCACCGTCGCCCCGATGCACGAGATCGTCGACGTCTGCGAGAAGTACGGCGCGCTGTCCTTCTGCGACGACGCCAACGGCTTCCTGGTCTACGGCCCGTCCCACCGCCGCTTCTACGACGAGTACCAGGGCCTGCTGCGCTCCACCTTCATCATGGTCTCGATGAAGAAGGCGGTGGGCGTGGAGGGCGGTCTGATCGCCGGCCCGCGGGACGCGATCGAGGGCTTCGAGGTGCTCACCGGCACGGCGACCTTCACCGCCGGCATGTCCGCCCCGGCCGCCGCCGCCACCGACTACATCACCCAGCTGCTCGCCTACAACGAGCCGGGGATCGTCGACAACTACCTGGCCAAGGTGGAGGACTTCCGGCGCCGGCTGTTCGCCGCCGAGCTGCCGGTCACCGAGACCGAGACCTGCTTCACCTCGATCCAGGTCGGTGACGAGCACAAGGCGTTCGCCGTCCACCACGACTTCCTGGAGCGCGGCTTCCGGGTGCCGGTCTACTGCTACCCGGCCACCAAACGCAACGAGGCCGTCCTGCGCATCATCCTCAACGACGCTCACACGGACGAGCAGACCACCGAGTTCATCAAGGTGGCCAGCGAACTTCGGGACAAGTACGGTTTCGACGGGCCCAAGAAGCGTCCGAACCGCAACGTCAGCCCCCTGCAGAAGACGGTCACCCACGTGCTGAACGAGCCCAGCCAGGTCGAGGTCCGCCCGCGCTACGAGGGCAACAACATCAACACCTGGATCGGCTTCAAGCACGTCAACTACATGGTGGAGGAGGCCGTGCTGGCGCACTTCCGCGCCGCCGGGCTCTCCTCGCGCACCCTCTTCGAGGAGTACGGTCTCGGGCTGGACATCGCCCGCCTCGACACCCGCATCCTCAACGCCTTCCACCTGGACGAGTCGGCCGTCGCCACCGTCACCCCGGTCGGCAAGGGCCAGGAGCTGACCTTCCGCGTCACCCTCTCGAAGAGCACCACGGGCGCCGAGGGCACCGAGGGGGCCGACGGCGCCGAGGGGACCGAGGCGGGCGGCAAGGCCACCAAGGACGTCACCGCGCAGGTCAAGGTGGTGCTGCGGCGGGAGAAGTACGTCGACGCGACCAACGCCGTGCCGCGCGAGCTCTCCCGGTTCGCGGTCAACAAGATCGCCCACGCCCAGCCGGAGCGCGACGCCGAGGTCACCCCGTCCGCGGACTGGGGCATCACCGCCACCCACCGCACCGACCCGCTGCTCAAGGAGCTCACCGAGGGCCGCAACGCGATCGGCTGGCGCTGGCGCATCCCCTACCCGTACTGCCACAACAACGAGCGGCTCCAGATGTCCGGCTACCTGCGGCTGATGGAGGAGGCCAAGGACCGGTTCGTCGCCGACCGCGGCATCTCCATCAAGACGCTGCTGGACGAGCGCAAGTGGATCCCCGTGGTGCCGCGGTCCCGGATCGAGTTCCTGGACGAGGCGCTGATGGAGGAGGAGCTGTACATCGTCTACTCCGTCGAGGACGTCTTCAAGGACTTCACGTACACCTCGCGGATGGACTGCTACGTGGTGCGCGACGGCAAGCTCGTGCCCACCGCCACCGGCACCATCGTGCACGGCTACGCCGAGATCGCCGACCGCAAGAACTGGTCGCTGGTCAGCTTCGACGACCGGGTGCTGGCCGCGCTGAACGGGACGGTGGCCGAGGAGGGCACCGCCGCCGAGGAGGAGCCGGCGGCCGCCGAGGCGGAGTCCGACCCGGGCGTGACGATGCACCTCTCGCTGCGCGGTGCGTGACCTCGTGCCGGGGTATCTGCTGATCGAGTCCAACGGACCCGCGTCCGGTCCGGGCGGCGCGCGCTTCTTCACCGATGCGCTGGCGCTCGCCCGGGCCGGGCACCCGGTCCGGCTGGTGCTCATCCAGGAGGGGATCGGCGCGGCCGTGCCGGAGACGGCGCCCGAGCTGGCGTCGCTGCTGGACGCCGGCGGCGAGCTGTGGGTGGACCGGTTCTCCGTCCTGCAACGCGGACTGACCCCGGACGACGTGGCGACGCGGGCACGACTGGTGGAGATGGACGAGGTGGCGGCGGCGCTGCTCGCCCCCGACGTACAGGTGGTGTGGCACTGAGATGGCCGGTGCACCCAAGACCGATGTGATGCTCGTGGTGATGGGCCCGCCGCACTCGGGGGAGCTCACCACCTCGGTGCTGCGGCTGACCCACGCGCTGCTGGCCCAGGGCGCCACCGTGCAGGTGTGGGCGTGCGGCTACAGCACCATGCTGAGCCAGCAGGCGATGGGCGAGACGAAGCCGATCAACCTGCTGGACCGGCACGCCGAGTACCCGACCACCGTGGCGCTGATCCGCTCCCTGCACGAGGCGTTCCCCGGTCGGCTGTGGTGGTTCGGCTGCCGTGCGTGCAGCGAGCACCGCGGCGCCACCGGACACATCCCGGAGGTCGTGATGCGGGCCCCGTCCACCTTCGGCAAGCACGTCGCCGCGGCCACCAAGACCGTTTTCATGGGGGTGGCGTGATGCCGTCGCTGGCGATCGTGGAGCGCGCCTACCGGGGCGCCCTGGAGGTCTCCTACTTCGACGCGCTCTTCCTGGCCATCGAGATCCATCGACAGCTCGGCCTGGACGTGCTGCTCCGCGGCGAGGCCGTCGGCTACGCGCTGCGGGCCGACCCGCCGCCCCCGCTGACGGTCGGCACCACCGTCGTGGAGGCGTACGACGCGCCCCGCGAGGACCTGCTGCGCCTGCGTGACCTGGGGGTGGGGATCTGGGTCGAGGAGCCCGACCTGAGGGCCATGGGGCTCGGCCCGGAGCGGCTGGCGGAAGGGGTGCGGTGCGTGGCGGCCGGGGAGTTCGCGGCGCGCTGGCCCAGTTACGACCGGGTCTTCTTCCTGTAGGGCCCGAATTCTCTAGATCCCGGAGGTACCGGTGACCGAGGTTGTCATAACCGGTCTGGGGGCGGTGTGCCACCTGGGCGGGGGCGTCGAGAGCTTCTATCGGGCGCTGCTCGATCCCGAGCGGGCCGTGCCCGACACGACGACCGACCCCCTGGCGCACGTACCCGTGCCGAACTTCTACTTCACCCCCAAGGGGGCGGTGCCGGCCGAGCCGGCCGTCGTGGACGGGCTGCCGGTCGGGCACGCCACCCGCACCGCGCTGACGGTCGCCCGCGAGGCGGTGGCCGACGCGGGCCTGGAGGGCGCCCTGGACGCGCACGGCACCGCCGTCCTCATGGGCAGCAGCGTCGCCGACGCGTATGTCGTCGAGGACTGGCGGGCCCACGGCTCCTTCCCGGAGGAGGACCGCTGGACGCCGGTCTTCTCCACCGCGTCGGTCGTCGCCCAGCTGCTCGGGGTCAACGGCCTGGCCACCGGTGTCAGCAACGCCTGCTCGGGCAGCGGCTACTCGATGGCCATCGGCGCCGACATGATCCGGGCCGGCGAGGCCGACGTGGTGGTCGCCGGGGGCTTCGAGACCTACTCGCGGGTGGCGCTGGCCGCCTTCAACCAGGTCGGCGCCCTGGACCCGGTCAGCTGTCGCCCGTTCGACGTGGGGCGGGGCGGGACGGTGCTCAGCGAGGGCGCGGGCGCGGTGGTGCTGGAGCGTGCCGACCGGGCCCGGGCGCGCGGGGCGCGGATCTACGCCACGCTGGCCGGCTCCGGCTGGAGCTGTGACGCCTTCCACGCCACCGGGCTGGACCCGGAGGGCGCCCAGATCGTCCGCGCGATGCGGGACGCGCTGGAGGAGGCGGAGGCCAAGCCGGACGACGTCTCGTTCATCGTGCCGCACGCCACCGGCACCAAGCTGAACGACGTCACCGAGTCGCGGGCCATGGAGCAGGTCTTCGGCCCCCGGACCGCGGAGATCCCGCTCTACAGCCTCAAGGCGCTGACCGGCCACACCGGGGGCGCCTCCGGGGGCCTCGGCGTGGTGGCCGCGGCGCTCTTCCTGCACCACGGCTCGATGGCGCCCAACCTCCCGGTCGCCGAGCAGGACCCGGAGTGCCGGGTGCACGTGCCCACGGAGCCGACGCCGCTGTCGGGCCGGCTCGGGATGGTGAACGCCTACGCGTTCGGAGGGAACAACATGTCTCTGGTGCTACAGGGGGAACCCCGATGAGGGCGGCGACGGCGACGACGGCGGTGACCACGGGCGACCCGGCTCCGGCCGCGAAGGCGACGACCGCGATGACGACCGCGATGACGACCGCGACGGCGGTGGTCACCGGCATCGGGATCGTCACCCGGGAGACGCTGGACCCGGCGGGGGAGAAGGAGGGCGACGCCTGGTTCACCGCCCGCGCGGTCCTGGGGCGGGGCTACAAGTACCTGCCGCGCTCCAGCCAGTACCTGATCGCCGCGACGCGCCGGGCGCTGGCGGACGCGGGTACCGACTTCGACGCCATACCGGAGTCCGAGCGGGCCATCACCGTGGGCACCAACAACGGCACCTCGGCGATGCAGGGGGAGTTCGACCGCACGGTGATCGAGCACCGCTCGGACGTGCTCAGCCCGCCGTCGGTGCCGTACTTCTCGGTCAACCTGGTCGGCAGCCGGGTCGCGATGGAGCACCAGCTCAAGGGCTTCAGCCTGGGCGTCCACAGCCCCCGCGTCGCGGGCCTGGAGGCGCTCCAGCACGGTCAGCGCGCCCTCGCCGCGAGGCGCGCCCGCTGGCTGCTCACCGGCGCCGCCGAGTCGCCGCTCTCGCCGGACGAGCCGGGGGTGGCGGGCGGGGAGGACGGCGCGGTCGCCCTGGTGGTGGAGCCCGCCGCCGACGCCGCCGCGCGCGGCGCCACCGGCTACGGCCGGGTGCGCGTGCGCAGCTTCCTGCTGCCGCGCGCGCAGGCCGCCCGCGCGGACGGCCTGGACCTCGCCCGCCGCCCCGTGGAGGCCGCCCTCGCCGGACTGGGCCTGGGCCTGCGGGACCGGCGTCGTCATCCGGTGCGGCTGGTGGCCGAGGACTGCGTGGTCGCCGACCGGGTGTCCCGGCTGCTGGGCCCGTCCGTCACCCGCGTCCCGGCGGCCTCCGGCTGCCTCGGCCCCGTCCTGGAGGTCGCCGACCTGTTGACGAGCGGGGCCGGGGAGCACCTGGTGGTGAGCGTCGCGGAGCAGGGGAACGTGTCGATCGCGTACGTGGCACCGGGCCGCTAGCGGGCCCGGTCAGATGCAGGTGCGGCCCTGGCGGATCCGGGAGACCGCCCGACTCAGATCCACCAGGGCCTCCCCCGGGTTCGAGCCGGCGTCGGAGAGGACGACCTCGACGGCCGGGTTCCGGCCGTAGCTGATGAGCACCTGGGTGCCGTCCTTGGACTTCGCCTCCTCCAGGACCCAGTCGACCCCGTCCACCTGGAAGCAGGGGTCGACCGTCGGCCGCGGCGGCTCCATGCCGCACCGCAGCACCACCGTCTCGTCGCCCCACACGGCCACTCCCGGGGGCAGGTCGGCGTCGGAGCGGGACTCCCCGAGGAGTTCGTCGGGGTAGTCCTCGGCGATGCGCTCACAGAGCCGATGATCCCCGCGCGGGGCACCCTCCACATCGGACTCGGACGACCGCGTCGCGTGGACCACCAGCCCGGCGGCGGCGACGATCGCGAGGACGGAGGCGCCCATGGCCAGGCGCACCCCGCGGGGGGACGCCGGCGGCGACGGGGACGCGGACGGCGGCGCGGGGTCCGTTCCGTCCCGCGCCGTGAGATCGCTCTGTTCCTGCGTCAATGGCGCCGAGCCTCCCCCGTGTTGGCGACCGTGGTCACCGCTTCACCACGGTCGATCATATGGCCGGTACGCGCCCCCACCTCGTCCGGGTCGGCGTCGCGGACGGGGGCGAACCGGCTGGTGAGGCCGCCGTCCTGGGCGTCGGAGTCGAGGGCTAGGCTGGCCAAGCGCCAGACCGGGGGCATCGGCTCCCGGGTCTCCGGCTGCCTTTGTCGTCGAGACGATGGAGCGGACCGATGAGCGTTCCCCTGCCCCGGGTGGCCGCGTTCGCCGCGGCGGCGTCGTTCGTTCCGTGGGGGGTGGCGGCGTCGCTGTCCGCCGCCCTCACCCCCGTGGGAGTCACCCCCTACGAGGGCCAGACCGCCGCGGAGGCGCGGCGGGAGGCATGGGCGTCGTACGCCGACGAGTGGTTCTCCCCGGAGGCGCTGCTCCTCCCGGTGCTGACCTTCCTCGCCCTCGTCGCCCTGCAGTACGTCGGCTGGCGCGCCAACCGCTGGCTGATCGCGGCGAAGAACGTCCTCGGATACGCGGGCGTCCTGGCGCTGGTGACCCTGGTGCGGGGCATCGCCGCGGGCGACGAGCGGCCGGAGGACACGGTCTTCCTCATGCTCAGCCTGGCGCTGCTCACGCTCCAACTGCCCGCGTGCTACCTGGTGTCGGCGGCGATGGCGAAGCCGTTCGAGACGGCGGCGCACGGGGGCGCCGTACGGGGGCGCGCGTAAGCGCTCCGTGGGCAGTCCACGACGGGCCGTCGGATGGTCGGGTGGAGATCCTTTGCCGAACGGTCAGCCCATCGGCCGCGCCGCTCGCCTAGGTTCGAGGACACCGAACGAGACCCGAGAGCGGGCCGGCGAGCCCGCGTGCTCCCGCCGTCCCGCGGAGGAGGCGTGTGCCGTCATGAGCCCGATCGACCTGAGGACCACCGCGGCGGAGCTGCCGGGGAGCTGGCGCTCGACGATCCTGGGGGAGGTGGGCGGCGCCTCGGTGAAGGTGCTGCGGATGGACGCGATGCCGGTGGCGGAGGAGAGCCACCGGGCGCCCGAGGCGCTGCTCGTCCTCGACGGACGGCTCGAACTCGACGTCGCGGGGCGGCCGGTGTCCGTGGGGCCGGGGGAGCTGTACATGGTCCCGGCGGGGACGCCGCACGCGGTCCGCCCCGGCAGTCGGGGCACGCTGGTGATCGTCGAACACGCGGAGGGCTGAGGCGGGACGCCTGGGGCGGGGCGGGGCGGGTCGGGCCGGGGTCGCCGGGCCGGCTACTCCGTGACGGAGGCGCTCTCCAGCACCTCGTCGACGCGCTCCCGCCGCTCCGGGGCGTCACCGGAGAGGCCGAGCAGGAAGGCCGAGCGGTGGTCGTCGACCGAGACGAGCGTCATCCGCAGATGGAGCTGGTGGCCCTCGCCGTCGTCGACCCGGAGGGCCACCGTGTGGGCGGGCCGGTCGCTCACGGTCGTGGCCCGGGACTCCTCCAGGGTGGAGCGGCCGTCCGGGCAGAAGAACTCCGCGTTCGACCGGGCCGCCATGCGCGTCTGCCGCTCCAGGGCGGCCTCCGGGATGGCGCCGGCCCGGCCGGCGAGGACGGTGCTGCCCCCGATGCCGTCGTCCGTTCCGCCGGGCTCGCCCTCGGCGCCCGCGGGGTCCTTGACACCCACGGCCGAGGTGAAGGCGTCGATCAGGTCCTTGCCGGACTGCTCCTTCCAGCCCTCCGGTATGGCGTACGAGATCCCGGCCGCCCGGTCCGTCACCCGCGGCCGCCCGGCCAGCACCGAGTCGTCCTCGGAGCGCGTCAGCCACCAGGCGCCGGCGGTCGCGCCCGCCACGACCAGAAGCACCGCCGCGATCACCCCGACCACGGCCGCGCGGCGCCGGCGCGGCGGCGCGGGCGGCAGCGGGGGCAGCGGTGTCAGGGGCGGCTGGCCGAAGTGTCCGGTCTGGGGCGGGTGCGGCGGCGGGCCGACGAGGGGAGGCGTCGTCATGCCCCCAGCCTCCCGGTGCCGCCCGGCCCCGACCTGAGCGTTCGTACTCACTCCCGTACTCAGTTCCCCCGGCTGGCGCAGCGATCGTGACAGTCCGCGTCCGCGCGGGCGCGGAACGCGCGCGGGGGTGAACGGAGTGATGTCTTCCTGTCGCGGGCGCGGCGCCCCCGCGCGATGCTGGCCGCATGACCCTCGTCGACTACTCCGTTCGCATGGAACGCGCGCTCCGCGCGGCCGCCGAAGCCGGCCTGGCCGGGCTCATCGTGATGCCCGGCCCCGACCTGGCGCATCTGTGTGGCTACGCCCCCACCGCGGTCACCGAGCGGCTCACCGCGCTGCTGCTCACCCCGGACCGCAAGGCCCGGTTGCTGGTGCCGGTCCTGGAGCGCCCCGAAGCGGAGGCCGCGGTCGGCAGCGCGCCGGTGGAGGTGACCGGCTGGATGGACGGCAACGACCCGTACGAGGATCTCGCCGAGCTGCTCCCCGCCCAGGGGCGGTTCGGCATCTCGGACAGCGCCTGGGCGGCGCATCTGCTGGGTCTCCAGCGCAAGCTGCCGGGCACCGCGTACTCCGCGTTCAGCGAGGTGCTGCCGATGCTGCGGGCGGTCAAGGACGGTTACGAGGTGGACCGGCTGGCCGCCGCGGGCGCTGCCGCCGACGCCACCTTCGAGCGGATCGTCGAGATGCGGTTCTCCGGCCGGCGTGAGCGGGAGGTCGCCGACGACCTGGCCGCCCTGTTGCTGGAACACGGCCACAGCCAGGTGGACTTCACCATCGTCGGCTCCGGCCCGAACGGGGCCAACCCGCACCACGACTCCGGCGACCGGATCATCGAGGACGGCGACATGGTCGTGCTCGACTTCGGCGGCCTGAAGGACGGCTACGGCTCCGACACCACCCGCACCGTCCACGTCGGCGAGCCGACCCCGGAGGAGCGGAAGATCCACGAGGTGGTGCGCGAGGCCCAGCAGGCCGCCTTCGAGGCGGTGCGGCCCGGGGCCGCCTGCCAGGACATCGACCGCGTGGCCCGCAAGGTCATCGGCGAGGCCGGCTACGGCGAGTACTTCATCCACCGCACCGGCCACGGCATCGGCGTCACCACGCACGAGCCGCCGTACATGGTCGAGGGCGAACACCTGCCGCTGGTCCCCGGCATGTGCTTCTCCATCGAGCCGGGCATCTACCTGCCGGGCCGCTTCGGGGTGCGCATCGAGGACATCGTGGTGTGCACGGAGACGGGGGCGCGGCGGCTGAACAACACGGCGCGGGAGCTTCGGATCGTGTCCTAGGGGCGACGACCGGCCGCACGACGGACCCGCCGGCGGTGGGCCGTCGTGCGGTACAACCCGGTGGTGTCCAGGCGTACATTGCGAGGGTCAGCACGCAAGGGGAGCCAGTGATGCCCGAGAGCACCGACAAGCACATCGGGGCCCGCATGCGCGAGTTCCGTGCCATCCGCGACTTCTCCCTCGCCGAATTGAGCCGCCGCGCCCACGTGTCGACCAGCCAGTTGTGCCGCGTCGAGAACGGCGAACAGCCCGCCAGCCCTTCCGTACTCGCCTCCGTCGCCCGCGCGTTGGGCGTCACGCTGTCCGTGCTGCACGGTCAGCCGTACATCCACATGCTCCAGAAGGACCAGCTCGACCGTCTGCTGGCGCCCATCAGCAGCGCTCTGGACGCATGGGACATCCCGCCGGATGACGACGTCCCGCCGCGCTCGCTCGACGACCTCGCCACGGACACGGCGGACGTCGCCGCCAAGCGGGCGCGGGGCGAGTTCGGGGCCGTGGCGGAGGCGCTGCCGGCCCTGATCGCCGATGCCGCGATCGCCGTGCAGACGTACACGGCGCCCGGCCGGGACCGCGAGCGGGCACACAACCTCCAGGCCGAGATCGCCCGCACCACGGCGATCGTGGCGTATCGGCTCGGCTACATGGACCTCGCCCGGCTCGCGCTGGCCCGCATGGCCGTCGCGGCGCCGGAGTCCGGGGACCCGCGACAGGTCGCCGTCGAGCGGTACGAGCGGGCCGTCATCACCCATGCCGAGACGTCGCGCCCGGACCGGGGGGTGGCGCTGATGCGGCAGGCGCTGCGCGACCTGCACGACGACGGGGACCCGGCGACCCTCGCGGTACGGGGCACCCTGCTGCTGCGCGCCTCGGCCCTCTCCGCCGTGCAGAAGGACCATGCCGCAGCGGGGGACTGGCTGGGCCAGGCGAACGACCTCGCCGAGGCCGCCGCCGCCGCGGACGCCGCCGAGGACCCGCCGGGCACGCGGTACGCCCTCGCCTTCGGAGCGTTGAACGTGGCCCTCGGGCGCCTCGACGTCGCCCTCTACCAGGACGACCACGAGGAAGCGCTGCGGGTGGCGTCCGACGTGCGGTTGCCCGGCTCCTACCAGCCGACACGGGTCGCGGGATTCCTGATCCGCAAGGCCGGCGCGGAGGCGTGGACGGCGCGCCACGAGGAGGCGCTCACCTCGCTGGAGCAGGCTCGGGACGCCGCGCCGCAGCTGACGCGCTACCACCCCGAGGTGCACCAGACCGTTGGGACGCTGCTGCGTGCCCGACAGCGGGCGCCTCGACGACTGCGTGAGTTCGCCCAGTGGAGCGGCATTTAGCGCGACACGCCGTCGAGGTCAAGGCTTCGGCGTCCCCACCATGGGGACGCCGGGGCCCTTCCCCGTCGACACGATGTCAGGGTCAGCGCGCCAACCCGGACAGGAGCCGACCATGACGACCGGAACGCCACCGTGGACACCTCCCGACGGTCCCGGGACCGGGGTGCAGCCCGCCGGGCTGTGGTGGGACGCGGTGAAGGTGCCCGCCGTGATCGCCGCGCGGGCGCTCGATCTGCTGGGCGAGGAGGACCGCGGACCCGTCGTCGAGGACCCGTACGGCGCCGTCTGGTACTGGCTCGTGCCGCCCGGGGCCGCCGCGGACTGGACCATCCATCGGGTCCTGGCGCGCGGCTCCCACCTCGCGCTGCCGCCGCGCGGGCGCGTCCGGGGGCCGGGGCCGCACTGGCGGGTGGCCCCGGACGGCCGGGGCGGGTTCACCGACGCCGAGCGACTGCACACCGCCCTGCGGGCCGCGAACGCGTGCTTCAAGGTCTGCCTCGGCTGCCAGCGGCTGACCGACGAGCCGGTCGAGTTGGCGGTGATCCACGGCGCCGGCGCGGGCCGTACGCACTACGCCTGCCCCGCCTGCGCGCCGCGCTTCCCGCGGCGGCGGGACCCGCTGGTGGACCCGGCCGCCGTCCGGCGGGCGATCGGCGAGCGGCGGACCTGGCGGGCGGCGATCGTCCATCTCACCGAGTGCGCCGACTGCCGCGCGTCCGATCGGGGATGCGCGGCGGGGCGGAGGCTGCTGCGGGCACACCGCGCGGCGCTCGGCGGCGGGTGAGCGGTCCTACGGGACCAGCACCACCTTGCCGATCGTGCCGCGGGTCTCCAGGGCCGTGTGGGCCCTGGCGGCCTCGGCCAGCGGGAAGCGGTGGACCAGGGGCACGAGGCGGCCGGAGGCGGCCTCGGCCATGGCCTTCTCCTCCAGTTCACGGACGGCGCCGGGCCGGCTGACGAACGCGCGCCACTCCGCGGTCTCCAGGACGGAGAGGGAGGTGACGCCGAGCTCGGCGAGCTCCTCCGCGGTGAGCTTCAGCGGGCCGCCGCCGGACCAGCCGTAGACGAGGTGGCGGCCGCCGGGGGCGAGCAGCCCCACCGCGTCGCGGGCCACGTCGCCGCCGACGGCGTCGAAGAGGGCGGTGGCCGCGCGCTCGCGGCCACCGAGGGCCGCGCGCACCTGGGCGGTCCAGTCGTCGGCGGTGTAGTCGACGGCGACGTCGGCGCCGAGCTCGCGCACCCGGGCGACCTTCTCCGGGCCGCCGGCGAGGCCGATGACGGTGGCGCCCACGTTCTTGGCGTGCTGGACGAGCAGCGAGCCGATGCCGCCGGCGGCCGCGGTGACGATCGCGACGTCGTCCGCGGTGAGATCGGAGAAGCGCAGCACGGCCATGGTGGTGCGGCCGGTGCCGATCATGGCGATGGCGTGGTCCTCGCGCAGGCCGTCGGGCAGCTCGTGGAGCTTCTCCACGGCGACGACGGCCTTCTCCGCGTATCCGCCGGGTGCCAGGCCCAGATGGGCGACGACGCGGCGGCCCAGCCACCGCTGGTCGACGCCCTCGCCGAGCGCGTCGACGGTGCCGGCGACCTCCCGGCCGGGGATGGTGGGCAGCTGCGGCGGCTCGGGGTACGGGCCCAGCTCGCCCTGGCGCAGCGCGGTGTCGAGCACGTGCACGCCGGCGGCGGCGACGACGACGCGGACCTGGCCGGGGGCGGGCTCGGGGTCGGCGACCCGCTCGTAGGCGAGGTTCTCGGCCGGGCCGAAGGCGTGGAGGCGAATGGCGTGCATGGTGTTCTCCAGGGTGGGGTCGTCGGGGAGGGGGGAGAGGGGCGCTGACGGGGGCGCGGCGGGCTCAGAGCAGCGCAGCCGCCTCCGCCAGGAGCTCGTACTGCTGCCGCCAGTTCTCGGCGGGCGTGCTGAGCACGATCCGGGCGGCGCCCGCCTCGGCGTACGCGGCCAACTGCTCGGCGGCCTGAGCCGGTTCGCCGCCGATCATCACGGCTCCGGCCTGGTCGGCCGGGACCCCGTAGGTCTCGGAGACCAGCCTGGTCACCTGCTCGCGGGGCCGGGTGGCGGGGCCGAGGCCGAAGGGCAGGGCGACCGAGACGCCGGGCTGCTGCGCGCGGCCGACGCCGGCGGCGAGCTCGGCCAGCACCTCGCGGCCGGTGGCGAGTTGGCGCGGCGGGGCGAGGGACGGGAACCACTGGGCGCCGTACTGGACGGCGCGGCGCAGCGCGGCCGCCGAGGTGCCGCCGATGAGCAGCGGCGGGGCGTCGACCTTGGGGGTGAGGGTGAGCTCCGGCGTGCCGGGGTGGTCGGTGAGGCGTACCGGCTCGCCGGAGAGCAGCTCGGGCATCAGGTCGAGCGCGCGGTCGAAGAGCCGGTCCCGGTCCTCGTAGGCGAGGCCGGCGGCCTGCCAGGCGGTGGTGTCGCGCACCCCGCCGCGCCAGCGGGCGCGGGGGCCGGTGCCGCCGGAGCCGACCCCGAGCAGCACCCGGCCCCCGGAGAAGTGCTGGAGGGTGGCGAGGCGCTGGGCGGTCTGGACGACGGGGTGCAGCGGCAGGTGCAGCACACCGAAGCCGATTCCGATGCGCTCGGTGACGGCGGCGGCGGTGGCCAGCGTCAGCCCGGACTCGACCATCGTGGTGCGGCCGACGAGGTGGTCGCCGGTCCATACGTGGGCGAATCCGAGCTCCTCGGCCCGCCGCGCGGCGGCCGTGATCTCGGCCGCCGTGCCGCCGGGCTCGGGGCCCACCGAGGGGAGGAACACGCCGATCTCTGGCTTGCCTGCTGGTGTCTTCGCCGTCTGCCTCATGTCTCCAAGCCTCCAACTTCAACTTGGGTTGAGGTCAAGTGATCTCCGGGTGTGACGACGCTCACCTGGGGGTCCGCTCACCCGGCGCGCTCGCTCAACGCCCGGTCGCCGGAGACGCGTTCGCCCAGGGCGCTCGCGACCGCCTCCAGGGCGCTGCTGAACGACACCTCCGAGAGCACGCCCGGCGCCGCCACCTGATCACCCGCCAGATAGACGCCGTCGCCGCGGTCCACCGCCGGCCGGTCCCGCCAGGTGCGTCCGGGCAGGTCCACCGCGCCGGTGCGGCCGCCCGCCAGGGCCTCCCGACGGTACGTCACCCGCTCACGCCAGCCAGGGAAGCCCAGGTCCAGCAGGCGTTCGGCGCGCGCGACACCGGCCTCCCGCCCGGTGCCGGGCGCGACGGGCAGCTGGGCCTGGACCAGCTGCTCCCCGGCCGGGGCCAGCGTCGGGTCCTGGGCGGTGAAGCGCTCGATCCAGCCGGGCGCGTCCAGGTCCGAGACGACGAAGGCGTCGCCGCGCCGGGTGCGCAGCCCGAGGTCGAGCAGCGCGCAGCGGCCGCTCTCCCAGCTCAGCGAGGGGTCGCCGAGCAGTCCGCGGGCCGCGTCCAGCGAGGTCGCGACGATCACCGGGCCGTGGCCGGCCGGCAGCGCGTCCAGGGAGCCGACCCGGGCCCCGGTCTCGATCCGGACGCCGAGCGCGCGGGCGTGGTCGGCCATCCGTCCGATCATCGTGCCCCAGCCGCCGCGGACGTACGTCGCCTCCGGCGGCAGCGAGGTGACGCGCCGCAGCCGCTCCTGCACGAAGGCCGCCGACAGTCGCCCGGGGTCGTGGTGGAAGAGCGCGACGGCCATGAAGTGGGCCGCGGCCCGCGCCCCGGCCTCGCCGACCCGCCCGGCCGCCCAGCTCGCGAAGTCGGCGTCGACGGGTGCCTCCTTGTGGCGCGCCAGCCGGAGCAGGGCGAGCGGCGGTACGCGGTGCAGCCGCCCGGCGCGGTGGAAGCGGAACCGGGCCGCCTCGCGCGGCGGGACGGCCGCGAGCTCGCCGAGCAGGCCGCGCCGCTTCAGCCACGACCAGTGCGGGCCGCGGTTGTACAGCGCGTGCGGGCCCTCGTTGGTGCGGTACGGGCCGTCGGCGGTGCGGGCCCGGCCGCCGAGGGCGCGGTGCGCCTCGTACAGGGTCACCCGGGCCCCCGCCTCCGCGCCGCCGATGGCCGCGACGAGCCCGGCGAAGCCGCCGCCGACGACGGTGATGTGCTGCTGCATGGACGTTCCCTCCCACGGTGGGGTCGATCGTTTCGCCGGTACGACGGACGGGGCGGCCGCGGGCGTGACATCCAGGCGTTGTCAGTGGCGTAGGTCACGATGGGGGGCATGGCGAGCGACGGCACGGGCAGGGGCGACGGCAAGGGCAGGGGTGGCGGCGGTGGGAAGGCGGTGCGGGCGGCGCGGCGGGCGGAGGTCGTGCTGCCGCCGCTGCGGCCGTACGACGGCGGGGCGGCCTGGGAGCGGGAAGGGGACTACGACGGCCTGGAGTTCGCTGACACGGACTTCGGCGGCCGGGACGCGCGCGGCGCGCGCTTCCTCGACTGCGCGCTGCGGCGCTGCGCCCTGGACGAGGCGGTGCTGAGCCGGGCCCGCCTCATCGACTCCGTGCTCACGGAGGTGCGCGGGGTCGGCGCCGACCTGTCCGAGGCGCGGCTGCGCGAGGTGGAGGTGCGCGACGCGCGGCTGGGCGGGGTCCAGCTGTACGGCGCGGAGCTGGAGCGGGTGGTGTTCCGCGGCGGCAAGATCGACTATCTGAACCTGCGGCAGGCCCGGCTGACCGACGTCGTCTTCGAGGGCTGCGTCCTGGTCGAGCCGGACTTCGCCGGTGCCCGGCTGGAGCGCGTCGCCTTCGTGGACGCCACGCTGACGGGGGCCGACTTCAGCGGCGCGGCGATGACGGACGTGGACCTGCGGGCGGCGGCCGGGCTCGACATCGCGCGTGGCGTCGACGGGCTCGCGGGAGCGGCGATCAGCCCGGGGCAACTGCTGGAGCTGGCCCCGGTGTTCGCGGCCCGGATGGGGGTGCGGGTGCTGGCGCCGGGGGACTGACGAGGCCGGCGCGACCGCCGGGGCTCCTAGGTGCGGGGGAAGCGCGCCTGCAGCTCCCAGATCGCGGGGTTGTCGCCCAGGCCCTCGTGCATGTCGACCAGGTCGGCGATCAGGTCGTGCAGGAAGTCACGCGCCTCGCGGCGCAGGGCGGCGTGGTTGAAGGTCAGCGGGGGCTCCTCGACCGGCACCCAGTCGGCGGTGACGTCGACCCACCCGAAGCGGCGCTCGAACAGCATCCGGTCCGTCGACTCGGTGAAGTCCAGCTCCGCGTGTTGGCGCCGCGCGGAGCGGCTCCCCTGCGGGTCGCGGTCGAGCAGCTCGACGATGTCGCACAGCGCCCACGCGAAGTCGAGCACGGGCACCCATCCCCAGGCTGTGGACAGCTCGCGGTCGGTCTCGGTGTCGGCGAGGTAGACGTCGCCGCAGAACAGGTCGTGGCGCAGGGCGTGCACATCCGCCCTGCGGTAGTCGGTCTGCGGGGGGTCGGGGAAGCGCCGGGAGAGGGAGTAGCCGAGGTCGATCACGGGGTCGATGGTGTCACGCCACCGGCCCACCCGCCGCCACGGGCCGCCCGCCGTCACGGGGTCACGGGCCGCCGCCACTATGAGCCGCCCGCCGCCCGCCGCCCGCCGCCCGCCGCCCGCCGCCCGCCGCCCGCCGCCCGCCGCCCGCCGCCAGGGGCGGGGGCGGGGGCGGGTCGTAACGGCCGGCCGTCGGGAGAGGGGAATAGGGCCGCAGAAACGGAGGTTGCCTCCGGGTGTGGGCCGGTCGGCCCCCGATGACGAGGAGTGGAGAGAGCATGCGGGCTTTGATCTACGACCCCGAGGCGCCCCAGGGGCTGCGGCTTGACGAGGTCCCGGACCCGGTTCCGGGGGAGGGGCAGGCCCTGGTCGAGGTGCGGTCGATCTCGTTCAACTACGGGGATCTGAAGTACCGGCCCGAGCTGGTCGAGCCGGGCGCCGTCTCCGGCTGGGACGCGGCGGGCGTCGTGGTGCGCGCCGCCGCCGACGGCTCGGGGCCGGCCGTGGGCACCCGTGTGGTGACCTTCGGCTGGAACAACGCATGGGCCGAGCTGCGCGCGGTGGACACCGCCGAGCTGGCCGTGGTGCCCGACTCCGTCGACCTCGGCGCCGCCAGCGCCCTCCCGGTCGCCGGCGTCACCGCCCTCCAGGCGCTGCGCAAGCTCGGCCCGGTGGTCGGCCGCCGGGTGCTGATCACCGGCGCCTCCGGCGGCGTCGGTCGCTTCGCCGTCCAGCTCGCCGCCCGCGCGGGCGCCGAGGTGGTCGCGGTGGTCGGCAGCCCCGAGCGGGCCGAGGGGCTGGCCGAGCTGGGCGCCCAGGAGGTCCTCATCGGCGACCTCGAGAAGATCTCCGGGCCGCTCCACGGGATCCTGGACAACGTCGGCGGCCCGCTGCTCGGCGAGGCCATGTTCCACCTCGCCCCGGGCGGCGTCGTCCAGTGGATCGGCAACGCCTCCCAGCAGCCGCTCCAGATCGGCGCGAAGCTCCGCGAGACCCGCAAGTGGCGGCTGGAGACGTTCTTCGTCGACACTCCGATCGGCGCCGACCTCCAGTACCTCGTCGACCTCCTCACCCGCGGCGAGCTCGACCCGCAGATCGGCTGGCGCGGCCCCTGGGACCGCGCCCCCGAGGCCGCCGAGGCCCTCTTCGGCCGCCGCGTCCAGGGCAAGGCGGTGCTGGACCTGCCGCCTCGTGGGTGACGACGAGAGCCGGTGAAAGGCGGCGGGGCGGGGAGCACTCCGCGCCCCGCCCGACGGCCTACAGCAGTACCACGGACCGCAGCACCTCACCGCGCTCCATCCGGGCGAACGACTCCTCGACCTCGTCCAGCGTGATCGTCTCGCTGACGAACGCGTCGAGAGGGAGCCGGCCCTGGAGGTAGAGGTCGATCAGCATCGGGAAGTCGCGGGAGGGCAGGCAGTCGCCGTACCAGGACGACTTGAGCGCCCCGCCCCGCCCGAAGACGTCCAGCAGCGGCAGCTCCAGCTTCATCTCCGGGGTCGGCACCCCGACGAGCACCACGGTGCCGGCCAGATCGCGGGCGTAGAACGCCTGCCGATAGGTCTCGGGGCGGCCGACGGCCTCGACGACGACGTCCGCGCCGTGTCCGCCGGTGAGCTCGCGGACCCGCTCCACCACGTCCTCGGAGCGGCCGTTGACGGTGTGGGTGGCGCCGAGCGAGCGGGCCAGCTCCAGCTTCCGGTCGTCCAGGTCCACGGCGATGATCTTCGCCGCGCCGGCCAGTCGGGCGCCGGCGATCGCGGCGCAGCCCACGCCACCGCAGCCGATCACGGCCACCGAGTCGCCACGGCCCACCCCGCCGGTGTTGATCGCGGCGCCGAGTCCGGCCATCACCCCACAGCCCAGCAGCCCGGCGGCGGCGGGCGCGGCGGCCGGGTCCACCTTGGTGCACTGCCCGGCCGCGACCAGGGTCTTCTCGGCGAAGGCGCCGATGCCCAGGGCGGGCGAGAGCGGGGTGCCGTCGGCCAGCGTCATCGGCTGGGCGGCGTTGTGGGTGTTGAAGCAGTACCAGGGGCGGCCGCGCAGACAGGCGCGACACTGGCCGCACACCGCACGCCAGTTGAGGATGACGAAGTCACCGGGGGCCACCTCGGTGACGCCCTCGCCGACCGACTCCACGACGCCCGCCGCCTCATGGCCGAGCAGGAACGGGAACTCGTCGTTGATGCCGCCCTCGCGGTAGTGCAGGTCCGTGTGGCACACGCCGCACGCCTGTACCCGGACCACCGCCTCGCCCGGGCCCGGGTCCGGGACCACGATCGTCTCCACCCTGACCTGCTCGCCCTTGCCCAGGGCCACCACTCCGCGCACGTGTTGAGTCATGCGGTCAGCCTAGGCGGGGGTGACGCGGGGCGGCACGAGCGAAACGGGCCGCACCCGGGGGTGGAGGGTGCGGCCCGCTTCGCGGTGGAGGCTCGCGGGGGAGGCACTACCCCGCGGCCGCCTCGGAGGATCCGGCGATCACTTCACGTTGATGGCGGTCCAGGCCGCCGCCACCGCCTTGTACTCGGCGCTGCTGGAGCCGTACAGGTCGGCCGCCGCCTTCAGGGTGCCGGTGCGGGCCGCCTTGTAGTTGGTGGTCGAGGTGAAGTACGTGGTCAGCGCCTTGTACCAGATCTTGGTGGCCTTGTCCCGGCCGATGCCGGTGACCTTCGAGCCGTCGTAGGTCGGGCTGTTGTAGCTGACGCCGTTGACGGTCTTGGCGCCGCTGCCCTCGCTCAGCAGGTAGTAGAAGTGGTTGGCCGGGCCGGAGGAGTAGTGCACGTCGACGCCGCCCAGGCCGCTGTACCAGTAGTCCTTGGAGGCGCCGTCCTTGCTCGGCTTGTCCTGGTAGCGCAGCGGGGTGCCGTCGCCGTTGATGTCGATCTTCTCGCCGATGAGGTAGTCACCGGGGTCGGAGGAGTTGCCGGAGTGGAACTCCGTGGCGGTGGCGAAGATGTCCGAGGTCGCCTCGTTCAGGCCGCCCGACTCACCGCTGTAGCGCAGGCCCGCCGTGTTGGAGGTGACGCCGTGGGTGAGCTCGTGCGCGGCCACGTCCAGCGAGGTGAGCGGGTTGGCGTTGCCCTCGCCGTCGCCGTAGGTCATGCAGAAGCAGCTGTCGTCCCAGAACGCGTTGACGTAGTTCTGGCCGTAGTGGACCCGGCTGTAGGCGGCCTTGCCGTCGTTCTTGATGCCGTTGCGGCCCAGCACGTCCTTGTAGAAGTCCCAGGTGGCCGCGTGGCCGTAGGCCGCGTCCACGGCCGCGTTCTGCCGGCCGCCGCCCCACACGTCGTCGGCGTCGGTGAACAGGCTGCCGGTGCCCGAGGTGCGCTGGTTGAGGTCGTACGTCTTGTGACCGCCGCGCGCGCCGTCGGTGAGGTTGTAGGTCGAGCCGCTCCTGGTGGTGGTCAGCGGCACCGTGCCGTTGTAGTCGCCGGTGCCGGTGCCGGTCTCGATCCGCTCGTCGCTGAAGAGCTTCTCGCCGGTGGCGGCGTCGGTGATGACGTGCAGTTCGCTCGGCGTGCCGTCGTGCTGCAGCCCGGTGACCACGGTCTCCCAGGCCAGCACCGGCTTGCCGTTCGCCGCCCAGATCACCTTGCGCGGGGCCTTCTTGGCGTCGGCCTTGCCGGTCTTCCCGGCCGCGGCCTTGAGCGCGGTCTTCTCGGCGCTGGCGGCCGGGACCTTGGCGTCCGTGCCGGACACGGCTATCCGGGCGGTCGTCGCCTTGGTCACGCTGCGGGCGCCGCTCTTCTTCTCGTGCACCACGAGGTCGCCGCCGAGGACCGGGAGCCCGGCGTAGGTGCGCTCGTAGCGGGTGTGGACGGTGCCGTCCGCGTCCTTGAGGACGTCACGGACGACCAGCTTCTCCTTGGTCCCGAGCCCCAGGGACTCGGCCTCGGCGCCCACCCGCGTCTGCGCCGCCTTGATGGCGGAGGCCCGCTGATCGGCCGTCAGCAGCAGCGCGCTGGCACCCGCGGCGCGGTCCGCACCCGCGTCACGGTCGGGCTGCGCGTTGGCGGCACTCTGGACGCCGACGACCACCATGGCGGCGGAGGCGACGAGGGCGGCGGCGCGGAGGGCGTTCTTGCGAGGGGAGGAAGCGGAAAGTCTCACTCGATCTCCTTGCACGGGGCCGCGAGAGGGCGGCCGTGTGGGGGACGGACAGCCTTGGGTGAGGCCGTCCGGTGGTGCAGGTGATGCCGATGTGCTCACCGATGCAGCGGCGAACGTCCAGAGACTGACATCGATCGAAGTGATCTGACAGGTTCGTAACAAGAATTTGACTTTTGGCTGTCCGTTACCGGTCGTTACGTGTCCGCTATATGGTGAACAGGCCCTGAAGCACGGGGACTTATGAAGCGTCAGTTCCGCTTGTCTCGCCGATGTGCGAGGTCGATCCGGGGCGACGAGGTCGGGTCGGTGGCCGCGCGGTCGCCTGTGCCGGCGGCGGTGGGGGCGGCCGAAAAGGCTCCCGGCAAATACCCGCAACCACTGAGGAACGGTACAGTCCGGCCATAAGCCCCAGTAGACCTCTGTGGAGGCACGACGTGGCCGATCACGGCAACGGTTCCCCGGGACGCCGCGGTGAGTGGACCGACCACCGCTACGCCGACCTGGTCAGGCAGGTGCGCCAGCAGGCGGTGGCCGCCGCGCGGCACACCGGCGGCCGCTCCTGCCCGGTCTGCGCCGGACTCGGGGCGGTGGTGATGCAGCGTGCGGGCAAGCCCTTCAGTCTGCCCTGTATCGCCTGTTCCGTTCCGCGTGCGTCCTAGGAGCAACCCCTATCCGGGTGATTCGGATGGGATGCGGGAGGACTCCTGAGACGGCTCGCGTACCCTGCGCCGCGATGACCGAATTCGTAGACGAAGCCCGCTCCCGCACCGCGCGCCTGCTCCGGATGGCCGCAACCGAGGACGGCCGCACGCGGGCGCGGATCATCGAGTACGCGGACACCACCCCCGAGCCGCCGCTCATGGGGCGCGACGGCATCCGCACCACCGGCTGCCCCCGCTGTCGCCGCACCATGTGGTGGCAGCGCGACGCCGGCGGGCCGCTCTGGGTGTGCGCGTCCTGCGGGCACGTACAGGACCCGGGGCCCTGAGAACGAGCGAGGGCCGCCCCTCGGAAGGGGCGGCCCTCGGTCATGGCCGGGACGCGGCGCGGGTCGTCCGTCAGACGTTGACGCCGAAGTCCTTGGCGATGCCCACGAGGCCCGAGGCGTAGCCCTGGCCGACCGCGCGGAACTTCCACTCGGCGCCGTGGCGGTACAGCTCGCCGAAGACCATCGCGGTCTCGGTGGCGGCGTCCTCGCTCAGGTCATAGCGGGCGATCTCCGCGCCGCCGGCCTGGTTGAGGATGCGGATGTAGGCGTTGCGCACCTGGCCGAAGTTCTGGCTGCGCGACTCGGCGTCGTAGATGGAGACCGGGAAGACGATCTTCTCGATCTCGGTCGGGAGGCCCGCCAGGTTGACGTTGATCTGCTCGTCGTCGCCCTCGCCCTGGCCGGTGAGGTTGTCACCGGAGTGCACGATGGTCTGGTCCGGCGTGGACTTGTTGTTGAAGAAGATGAAGTGCTGGTCGGAGTGGACCCGGCCGCCCGCGTTGACCGCGATGGCGCTCGCGTCGAGGTCGAAGTCGGTGCCGGTGGTGGTGCGGACGTCCCAGCCGAGGCCGACGGTGACGGCGGTCAGGCCCGGTGCCTCCTTGGTGAGGGAGACGTTGCCGCCCTTGGACAGGCTTACAGCCATGGGGAGTCCCTTTCATGGTCGAGTCGTCGGGCTTCGTACTCCGGACGAAGCTACCGTCACCCTGCTCAACGCGAACGAGGGACCACGAGGTTCCAGCTCTCTTTACTTTCTTTGCCGAATCCTGATGCCGGCCGTCCACGGGGGCCGAGCGGAATTGGGGTGACGGGGTCCGCGGGGCGCGGGATCATAGGTGTCATGTCCGGGCCCCACGTCATCCGTGGCTCGGTCTCCCTGCCGGAGACCGAGCTCATGTGGCGTTTCTCGCGCTCCTCCGGCCCCGGCGGCCAGCACGTCAACACCAGCGACAGCCAGGTGGAGCTCCGCTTCGACCTCGCGGCCACCGAGGCGCTCCCCGAGGTGTGGAAGCGGCGCGCCCTGGAGCGACTCGCCGGCCGGCTGGTCGACGGGGTGGTGTCCGTACGGGCGTCCGAGCACCGCTCCCAGTGGCGCAACCGGGAGACGGCGCTGGTCCGGCTGGCCTCGCTGCTGGCGGAGGCGACCGCCCCGCCGCCCAAGCCGCGCCGCCCCACCCGTGTGCCGCGGGGCATCAACGAGCGGCGGCTCCGGGAGAAGAAACAGCGCGCCGAGACCAAGCGCGGCCGCAGCGGTCGCGACTGGGGCTGAGCGACCCGCTCGCCCACGTTCCCGTTCGGGGCCGGCGGCCCGCCCGGGGTCGCGGCCCACTCGGCGGGGGTCCCTGCTCGGCCTCGTTCCGTTGCTGCATTCCGGTGTGTTTTGCCGCCGTGTCGGCTTGGTGTGCCCGCCTCGCTACTGATTGTCCGTTAAGTGGAGATAACGGAAATTAATCCGATCTCAGTGAGGTGGCGTCATGCTCCATTCCATTCCTCGGGGACTCGCTGCCGCGAGCATCGCGGTGGCGATCGCTGCGGGCCCGATGACCGGTGCGGCCTTCGCGGCGTCCGCTCCCGCCGCCGCGCCGTCCGTCGCGGCCCACGACTGCGACTCCAGCTCCAGCAAGTCCGAGAAGAAGGACAGCAAGAAGCGCACGGGCGACAACTGCGACAACGGGAACCACAACAACAACCACGACTACAACAACAACCACCACTACAACAACGACCACAACGGGCGTGACGACGACCGTGAGTACAACCACTACCACCACTACTTCCACCACTACGACAAGGGCCGCCACGACAACGGCCACCGTGGCTTCGACTGGAAGGACGTCATCAAGTACGCCCTGATCGGCCACCACGGGGGCGGCCACGGCGGCAACGGCCACAAGGGTGGTTACGGCGGCTTCGGCCACAACGGCGGCGGCTGCGGCGACAACGGCTACGGCGGCTTCGGCCACCACGGCGGCAACGGCGGCCACAACGGTGGTCACGGCGGCTACGGCGGCTACGGCCACAACGGCGGCGGCAACGGCGGCTACGGCGGCAACGGCGGCCACAACGGCGGCTACGGCGGCAACGGTGGCTACGGCGACAAGAGCGGCTACCGCCACGGCGACGACAACCACGACGACAACGGCAACGGCAACCACTACAACGGCAACAACCACAACGGGAACCACCACAACGGCGACAACCACAACGGCGGCCGCGGGGACTACGGCGGCTTCGGCGGTCACCGGGGCGACTACGGCCACCACGACGACAACGACAACGGCGGCTGCGAGTTCAGCATCACCAAGAACGCCCTCGGCGGTCTGTTCGCCGTGAACTTCTAGTCCGCGTCACCTGGTCGGCATCACCCCCCGGATCGTCCGGTCGTCGGACGGTCCGGGGGTGTTCCCGCTCCGGCCGTCGGCGACCGGCCTCCCCCGGCTCCGCCCGCCCCGGATCAGTCCAGCGCGCGGTAGCGCCCGCGGAAGTACATCAGGGGCCCGCCCTCCGCGCTCGGCGTGGCGGCCGTGAGCACCCGGCCGACGACCAGCGTGTGATCGCCGGCGGTCACCCGCTGCTCGGTGCGGCACTCCAGGGTGGCCAGCGCCCCGCCCACCAGCGGGGCCCCCGAGGCCGCGCCGCGCGTGGTGGCGAGGTCCTGGAAGAGCAGCCGGTCGCTGATCCGGCCCTTCATGGCGAAGCGCCCCGCCACCTGGCGCTGGCTCTCGGCCAGGATCGAGACCGCCCACAGCGGCTGCCGGGACAGCAACTCCGCCATCCGCGACTCGTTGCGCACGCTCACCATCACCAGCGGCGGGTCGAGCGACACGGACAGGAACGCGGTGGCGGTCATTCCGACGTCCTCGCCGCGCGGACCGTCCTCGGGGTCGTGCGCGGTCACCAACACCACGCCCGCGGCCAGCCGCGACAGCGCGGCACGGAACTCGTCGTCGCTCACACCCTCAGCATGGGGCACGGCGGACTCGGTGGTCGTGGAAGGCGCGGTCGAGAACACACCGGCACGCTAGCCCGGCCGGCCGCGGCGGCGCATCGGCCCCGGGTACCAGTCGGGGCGTAGGTCTTCCGGAGGAGCGGGCGCGGGGCGACGGTTGCCGGGAGTCACCACGGGCCGTCGGGGAGCGGTCGCGAAGGTGCCGGGGCAGCGCTCGGCGGGCGCCCAAGGGGGAGGCTGCCTCCCTATTTGCCCTATTTGCGTTCAGGAAAACTGGGAGCGCTCACATAACGCCCTGCCAGGCATCGAACACGCACTGTGACATGAGTCACAGCGGGGGGTAATTGTTGACCCTGTGTACCTGGCGAGCAGCTCGCTGTGATTCAGTGGCGAGGGCAATCGGAGGACAAGAAGCCAGGAGTTGCTGTCGAGGTCTCGGGGGAGAGCGCGTGATGGAGACCGAGTCGGAGCCGTACATCCGCCTAGCGACGCTGCGGCAGCTGCATCAAGTGGTCGCCGACCTGAACACCGCGCGCAGCCTGGCCGACACCCTGCAGACCGTCGCCGACGGCATCATCGCCGGGCTCGGCTACGAGCTGTCGGCCGTCAACCTGGTCCGCCCCGACGGTGATCTCGTCGTCGCCGCGGTGGCCGGCAGTCCCGGCGCCGAAGCCCTGATGGCGGGCCGGGTCGGCTCTCGGACCTCATGGGAGCGGCGGCTCGCGATGGGCGACCGCTGGGGTGACCTCCGCTTCATCCCGTACACCGAGGGCTGGGTGCTGGACGACGACGACGTGCCGCAGTGGCACAGCCCCGGACCCGCGCCGCGGTTCGCCGACGAGTGGCACCCCATGGACCGGCTCTTCGCCCCGATGTACGCGCAGGGCGCCTCCGGCGGCGAACTCATCGGCGTCATCTCCGTCGACAAGCCGCGCAACGGGCGCCGACCCGGCGCATGGGGGCGCGAGGCGTTGCAGATGTACGCCTTCCACGCCGCGATTGCGATCGGCAACGCCCGACTGCGTGCAAACATGCAGCGCGCCCTGGTCCGGCTGGAGCGGGAGCAGCAGGCGCTGCGGGCCAGCGAGGAGAGCTTCCGGCAGGCGTTCGAGTACGCGCCCAGCGGCATGGCCATCGCCGAGATGGGAGGAGACCAGCACGGCCGGCTGCTGCGCACCAACGACGCGCTGTGCCGGCTGCTGGGCCGCCCCGCCTCCGTGATGCGCCGCTACTCCTTCTCCGACCTGGTCCACCCGGAGGACATCGGCACGCTGCTGCGCACCTCCGCCGAGGGAGGCCGCGCCGAGCTGCGACTGGCGCGCCGGGACGGCACCTACGTCTGGGTGTCGCTGCGGAACTCGGTGGTGGCCGACGCCGCCGACGGGCCGCGGTTCCTGCTCACCCACGTCGAGGACATCGAGGAGCGCAAGCGGCACGAGCTGCACCTGGCCCACCGGGCCAGCCATGACTCGCTGACCGGACTGCCGAACAGCGCCGAGCTGCGCGCCCGGCTCGGCGCCCGGCTGTGCGCCCATCCGCCCATGCCGCCCGGTGACCCCTCCGCGCCCACCCTCGACGCCACCATCACCGGACCCGCCGGGCTGCCCGACGAGGGCGACCACGGCTTCGGCGTGGACGGCTTCACCCACGGCGGTCCGCTCGCCGACGGCGGCCCCTTCGACCACCATGTGCACACCTACGCCCCCGACGAGGACGTCGACGACGGCCGCAAGGGGCTCGCGGTGCTCTTCTGCGACCTCGACGGCTTCAAGTCGATCAACGACCGGTTCGGGCACCACACCGGTGACGCGGTCCTCATCGAGGTGGCCCGTCGACTCAGCGACGGGGTGCGCGAGGGCGACACCGTCGCCCGACTCGGCGGTGACGAGTTCGTCGTCCTCGCCGACGGCCTGGGCCGGGCCGACGCGGCCGACCTGGCGGTCCGGCTGCGCAACGCGATCATCCCGCCGATCCGGGTGGACGGACGGGCGGTGCGGGTCGGCGCCAGCTTCGGCATCAGTTGGGCGGGCTGCGGCATGTCCGCGGAAGAGGTGCTGCAATCCGCTGACCAGCGGATGTACCGGGAGAAGCGATCCCGCTCCCGGGACCGGCGGCGGGCCGGCTGAGATCCACGACCGCAAGACGATCACTGCTGACCGGCATACCGTCACCGGATGGCGGTAGGCTCCGCGCATACGTGCCAGGGGGCTGATGGCCATACGCATTGGGGAGTGACGAGAGGCATGACCGCCGGCAACAACGGGAACGGCGCGGACACGCCGGAGAACGACGACCCGTTCGCCTACCTCTACCGCCAGGACGATGACGGGACCGGCCAGGGGGGCCAGCCGCAGCGCACCGGAGGCTACGGCTACCCCGGCCCCGGCACGCCACCCCAGCCCGGCGTTCCCCGCACCTCGTACAACCACGTCCGCGCGGTGGGCGAACGGACCTATGGCGGCCAGCAGAGCTATGCCCAGCAGCCCCCGACGTACGGTCAGCAGGGATACGGCCAGCAGGGATACGGCGCCCAGCGCAACGCCCACTACGCCGCCCCCGAGACCCTCCCGGGGGGCGCCCCCCGCCAGCCCGCCCCGCCCGGCGGCGGCCGCGGCTCCGGCGGCGGCCGCGGGCCGAACATCAAGGGCCTGCTCATCGGGGCGATAGCCGTCGTCGCCGTGGTCGTCACCGGCATCGGCGTGGCGATAGTGACCAACGGGGACGACAAGAAGAAGGAACAGGCGAACGAGGAGACCACGGAGCCGACGGGCGCGGCGAGCGTCCAGCCGAAGGAACCCTCGGAGAAGCCCTCCCAGAAGCCCGCGCCGCTGCCGACCGACGACGCGTCGGGGCTCACCCTGGCCGGCGGGGCGGCCGTGGCCAGCGAGATCAAGGGCGCCCAGGCCAAGGGCGGCACATACGTGGGGGGCTTCAACAAGGTCGGGGCCTCGGCCACCTGGAGCCTGGACGTTCCGGATTCCGGGAAGTACACGCTGTTCGTCGGCTACGGCGTCCCGGGCAAGGACGCCAGCTCCACCCTCACGATCAACGGCCAGGCCCGCACCCAGTCGCTGAACTTGAAGAACTGGGCCAAGGCCGGCGAGGGCCAGTGGGACAAGGGGTGGACCCACTCCTACGCCTGGCTTGAGCTGAACAAGGGCACCAACACCATCAAGATCTCCTGCGAGCAGGGCGACAAGTGTGAATTCAACCTCGACCAGGTGTGGATGAAGACCGGTCATGTGACCAAGTGATCCCGCGCCCTCGGTAGACGCCGACGGCCCGCCGCGCACGCGGCGGGCCGTCGCGGCGTCCGGGGTCAGTGCGCCGCGGCCAGCACTCCCAGGAAGTGCGCCACCGTGCGGGCCATCGCGTCACGGGCCGGGGTGAGGTAGCGGCGGGGGTCCACGGTGGTGCCGTCGGACTCCAGGAAGGCGCGGACGGCGGCGGTGTAGGCGGCGTTGAGGGCCGTGCCGACGTTGATCTTCGACATCCCGGCGGCGACGGCGTGGCGGAGTTCGGAGTCGGGGACGCCGGAGGAGCCGTGCAGGACGAGGGGGACCGGGACGGCGGCGCGCAGCCGGGTGATCAGGGCGTGGTCCAGGGCCGCGGTGCGCTCGGTCATCGCGTGGGAGCTGCCGACGGCCACGGCCAGGGCGTCGACGCCGGTGGCCGCCACATAGGCGGCGGCCTCGGCCGGGTCGGTCCGTACGCCCGGGGTGTGCGCGTTCAGCGCCGGGCCTGCTGTCTCCCTCCCGCCCAAGCTTGCTGTCTCCCTCCCACCCAAGCTGGCTGTCTCCCTCCCACCCGAGCTTGCTGTCTCCCTCCCACCCGACCCTGGTTTACCGCCCACTCGACCCAGCTCCGCCTCGACCCAGATGTCACGCTCATGGCCCCACCGGACGGCCTCGGCGGTGGCCTTGACATTGGCGTCGTACGGCAGCGCTGAGGCGTCGTACATGACGGAGCCGAAGCCGGCGGCATGGGCCGCGCGGAGCAGCTCGACGCTCTCCACATGGTCCAGGTGGAGCGCGAGGGGCGCTTTGGAGGCGTGCGCGACGGCCGTCGCGGCGGCGGCGACGGGGGCCAGTCGACCGCCGTGGAACCTCACCGCGTTCTCGGATATCTGGAGGATGGCGGGGACCCCGGCGGCCTCCGCGCCGGCGGCGATGGCCTCGGCGTGCTCCAGCGTGATGACGTTGAACGCGGCGACCCCGTGGCCCCGGGCGTGGGCGGTGCGGACGAGCTCCGCGGTGCGGACGAGTGTCATGACGGTCGGACCCCCAATTCCGGGCCGCACGCGGCCCTGATCGGCTTGCGCGTTCGCCTGCTCGTTGCTCCCCCGTGCCGGTCGTGCCCGGCCGGGCCGCTACGCCACCGCCGGGTGCTCGGTGATCCGTATGTGCGGCAGCGCCTCCTCGTAGGTGGCCCGGTCGAACTCGCCGGCCGCGGGCGCGCGGACCGTCGCCGCCGCCAGCGCGACCGCGCGGGCCAGCCGGTGGGGCCAGGACAACCCCTCGACGAGGCCGGACAGCAGCCCGGCGACGGCCGAGTCGCCGGCGCCGGTCGGATTGCCGGCAAGCCGGCGCGGCGGGGTGGCGCGCCAGGCGGTGTCGGCGGTGACGGCGAGCATGCCGTCGGCGCCGAGGGAGGCGGCGACCGCGTGCGCCCCGCGCCGCCGGGCCTCGCGCGCCGCCCGCACCGGCTCGGTGGAACCGGTCAGCCCGGCCAGCTCGTCGGCGTTGGGCTTCACGATGTCGGGGCGGGCGGCGATGCCGCGCCGCAGCGGCTCGCCGCTGGTGTCCAGCAGCACCGGCACGCCGGCGGCGCGCGCGTCCCGGACCAGCCGCGCGTACATCCCCACCGGCACCCCGGGCGGCAGGCTGCCGCACAGCGCGACCGCCGCCGCCTCGCGCAGCAGCCGCCCATAGCTCTCGATGAAGTCGGACCACTCGGCGGAGGTGACCGGCGGCCCCGGCTCGTTGAGCTGGGTGGTGTCGCCGGTGTGGGCGTCCACGACGCCCACGGTGCGCCGGGTGGTGCCGGCTGTCGGCAGCAGCGCGTCGGTGATCCTGCCCCGGAGCGTCCCGGACGCGCCGAGGGCGGCCAGCTGGGCGCGCAGCGCGCTGCCGGTCGGGCCGCCGGCGAAGCCGGTGACGACGGTGTCGTGGCCGAGCGCGGCCAGCACCCGGGCGACGTTCAGCCCCTTGCCGCCGGGCCGTTCGACGACCTCGGCGACGCGGTGCGTGGTGTGCGGGCGCAGCCGGGGGACGCGGTAGGTGATGTCGAGGGCGGCGTTGAGCGTGACCGTGAGGATCACCGTGGCAACCCCTTCTTCCCTGGCTCTGCGGCGCTGCGTGTCACTCGACGTCAGACCTGCGGTGGACCTGTGCGTGTGTGCGTCAGCGATCATGCCATCGGGTCGGGCCGCGGGCGACCCCTCGGGCGGTCCCTCTTACGTCATGGCGGGATGTCAGCCCTTGCCCGGCTCGATGACCCAGTCGCCCTTCCGCATCACGCCGACGAGCGCGAACGCGTCGTCCAGGACGACGAGGTCCGCGTCCTTGCCGGCCTCCAGCGAGCCGACCCGGTCGGCCAGGCCGAGGACGCGGGCGGGGGTGGCCGACAGGGCGCGCGTCGCCTGCTCCACCGTCAGGCCGTCGACGGTCACGGCCCGCTGGAACGCGTGGTCCAGGGTGAGCGTGGAACCTGCGATCGAACCGGCCGTCGGCCCGTCGCTGATCCGGGCCACCCCGTCTTTGACCTCGACCCGCATCGGACCGAGCGGGTAGATCCCGTCGCTCATGCCGGCCGCGCCCATGGCGTCGGTGATGAAGGCGACGCGGTCCGCGCCCGCGCGGTGGAACGCCAGCTCCAGCACGGCCGGGTGCAGATGCGTGCCGTCGTTGATCAGCTCCACGGTGACCCGCTCGTCCTCCAGCAGCGCGGCGATCGGCCCCGGCGCGCGGTGCAGCAGCGAGGGCATCGCGTTGAAGAGGTGGGTGGCCACGGTCGCGCCCGCCTCGATGGCCTCGGCGGTGGCCGCGTAGTCGGAGTCGGTGTGGCCGACGGCGGCGATGACCCCGTGGTCGACCAGCAGTCGTACGGAGTCCAGCCCGCCGGGCAGTTCGGGGGCGAGCGTCATCATCTTCGCCGTGCCGCGCGCCGCGTCGACGAGCTTGCGGACGTCGGCGGGGTCCGGGTCGCGCAGCAGCGAGGGCTGGTGGGCGCCGCAGCGGTGCGGGGAGATGAACGGGCCCTCGAAGTGCAGTCCGGCCAGCTCGCCCTGCTCGACCAGCTCGGACAGGGCCGCCGCCTGCCGGGCGAGGTCGTCGAGGTCGCCGGTGACGGTGGAGGCCAGCATGGTCGTGGTGCCGTGCCGGCGGTGGGTGCCGATGGCGGTGAGGGCCTCGTCGGCGGTGCCGGCGGAGAAGGAGGCGCCACCGCCGCCGTGTACGTGCATGTCGACGAAGCCGGGGACGAGCCAGTGGCCGCTGAGGTCATGGGTGTCCGCGGTCGGCTCGGCGCCGGCCCGGGCGCCCTCGGGGCGCGCGTCCTCGGCCTGGGCGGCGACGATCCGGGATCCCTCGACGGTGACCCGGCCGTTGTCGACGACACCGGTGGGGAGCACCACGCGGGCACCTGCGAGAACCGTTCTGGGGGCCATCAGGCGGTTACCTCCGTGGATGGGTGGGATTCGAGGGATGCGGTGGTGGGGCGGGGGGAGGGCGGCCGTTCGGCCGGGGCGCCCGGTGCGGCCCGGTCGCCGCCGCCGTCCTCGGCGGCCGGGGCGGTCGCGGTGGGCGCGGTGGATCGCGTCGCCGCGGGCTCCGTGGCCTCGCCGGGCTCCGGGTCCGCGGTGGAGACCAGATCCCAGGCGAGCAGCCCGGCGCCCAGGCAGCCGGCGGTGTCGCCGAGGGCCGCGGGCACGATCTCCGGGAGCTTCTGGAAGGTCACGCGCTCCGCGACCGCGGCGCGCAGCGGAGCGAAGAGCGTGTCTCCCGCCTCGGCCAGCCCGCCGCCGATGATCAGCGTGCGCGGGTCCAGCAGGGTCAGCCCGATGACCAGGCCGTCGGCGAGGGCGGCGACGGCCTCGTCCCAGACGGCGCGGGCGCGCGGGTCGCCGGACTCGACGGCCTTGGCGCAGTCGGCGGCGTCGGCCTCAGGGTCGCCCCCGGCGGCCGCCCAGGCGCGGCTCACGGCGCCCGCGGAGGCCAGCGTCTCCAGGCAGCCGCGCTGCCCGCAGCCGCAGGCCGGGCCGCCGGGCCGGACCACGATGTGCCCGATCTCGCCGGCGCAGCCGTGCGCGCCGGCCTCGATCCGGCCCCCGATGCCGATCGCGCCGGCGATGCCGGTGCCCAGCGGCATGAAGAGGAAGCGGTCGGCGCCCCTGCCGGCCCCGATCCGCCCCTCGGCGAGCCCGCCGGTCCGTACGTCGTGGCCGAGCGCCACGGGCACCCCGCCGAGCCGCTCGGACAGCAGCGCGCGCATCGGGACGTCGTGCCACCCGAGGTTCGCGGCGTACACCGCGATGCCGCCGGGCTCGTCGACGATCCCCGGCACGGCCACCCCGGCCGCGAGGGCGGACTCCCCGAGGCGGGCCCGCCCGAGCTCGGCCAGCTCCGCCGCGAAGTCCAGGATTCCGGCGACCACCGCCTCCGCGCCCCGCTCACGGCCGGTCGGCCGGCGCCCCTCGTACAGCAG
Source organism: Streptomyces sp. SAJ15 (assembly GCF_007595705.1). GTDB lineage: Bacteria > Actinomycetota > Actinomycetes > Streptomycetales > Streptomycetaceae > Streptomyces. The sequence goes on from NZ_NISY01000016.1 coordinate 47,931, forward strand.
CGCGCCATCCGCCCCGACCAGGGCCGCCTTCATGCCGGTGCCGCCCACATCGAGGGCGATGACGTGTCTCACGGGTGACAGTGTCGCTCGCCCGTGCGCAAAAGGTCTAGTCCACTATCGGGGTGTCCCTCCATCGGGGGTGTGCCTCGCGGGGGGCGGCCCGCCCCGGGTACGCCCGGCCGTCCGCGCGCCGGCCGTCCGCGCGCCGGGTGCCGGGCGTCGTCCGCGGGGGAGGGGGCGTGATCAGTGCGGCCGGTCGGTGAGGATCACGCTGCGGGTGAGGTTGCGCGGGCGGTCGGGGTCACAGCCGCGGGCCTCGGCGACGGCCACGGCGAGCCGTTGGGCACGGATCAGGTCGGCCAGGGGATCGAGCCCCGCTTCGGCGACCAGGGTGCCGCCCGCGCGCGCCACGTCGTCGGCCAGGCCCGCCGGGACCGGTCCGAAGATCCAGGTGACGCGGGTGGGGGCGGTGATGGCGAGGGGGCCGTGGCGGTACTCCATGGCGGGGTAGGACTCGGTCCACGCCCCGGCGGCCTCGCGCATCTTCAGGGCGGCCTCCTGGGCCAGCCCGTAGGCCCAGCCCCGCCCCAGGAAGGTCCACTGGGTGGCGGCGAGCGGCGCCTCGGGCAGGGGGCGGCGCAGCGCCGTCTCCGCGTCGGCCGCGGCCTCGGCGACGGTCGCCACGCCCGCGGGGAGCGGCCCGTGCGCCTCCAGGCCGGCGCGCAGCAGGGCCAGCGCGGTGGTGGCGAAGCGGGTCTGCACCACGGACTCCTCGTCGGCCCAGTCCAGCACCACGACCTCGTCGGCGGCCCGCATGACCGGAGTCCCGGGGTCCGCGGTCAGCGCGGTCGTCGCCGTGCGGCCGCGCACCGCGCCGAGCAACTCCAGGACCTCGGTGGTGGTGCCGGAACGGGTGATGGCGACCACCCGGTCGTAGGCCCGGCCCACCGGGAACTCCGAGGCCGCGAAGGCGTCCGTCTCGCCCTGCCCGGCGGCCTCGCGGAGCGCCGCGTACGCCTGCGCCATGAACCACGAGGTGCCGCACCCGGTCACCGCCACCCGCTCGCCGGGCAGCGGCAGCCCCCGGGCGGTGGCGGCGGCGGACGCGGCCCGGCGCCAGCACTCCGGCTGGGTGGCGATCTCACGTGCCGTACGCGAGGCCGCGGACGGAGGTCCGCACGGAGCGGCGGAAGCGGAAGGGGAACCGGAAGCGGAAGGGGACACGGAAGCGGCGGGGGAACCGGAAGCCGCGGCGGCGGATGCGGCGGCGGACTGTTCGGCTGCGGTCATCTGTGGCTGCTCCTCGCGTGACGGCTCTACGGGCACCGTGGCGCGGGTGGCGACGCGGGGCCAGGGCGTTACAGGACAAGGGAGTTGGGGCCGGAACCCGGTGTCGGGGGTGGCCCCCACAGCGACGTGGATAGCAGCCCCTTTCGGCTCATGGGAAGGCCGGTATCAAAGCGAGATCGGCCATGGTGTAGACCTTGTGTAGGTATGCGGGGGAGACTCGCTACTCGTGCCGGCGTTCTGGAAGCGGAAACTCCGGTAGGGCAAAGGGGACATACAAACCACAAGGTGGGTAGCGGGCAAGTGCAGCGGCGGCGTTTCTTGGGTCTTTCGGCGGCGGGTGCCGCCACGGCGGCGATGGCACCTGCCCTCACGTCCTGCTCGGGCTCCGGTTCCGATTCCGGCAAGGTGACCCTGAAGCTGGTCGCCGCCGACTACGGCGATTCCGCGGCCAACACCTCGCAGAAGTACTGGGACCGGCTGGCGGTCGCCTTCGAGGCCGACCACAAGGACATCACCCTCGACGTCAAGGTCCTGAGCTGGACCGAGGTCGACCGCAGGGTCGCCGAGATGGTCAAGGACGGTGACGCCCCCGACCTGGCCCAGATCGGCGCCTACGCCGACTACGCGGCCGCCGGCAAGCTCTACCGCGCCGACCAGCTGCTCTCCATACCCACCCAGGCGAGCTTCATCAGCTCCGTGGCCCGCGCCGGTGAGGTGCGGCGGGTGCAGTACGGGCTCCCCTTCGTCTCCAGCGCCCGACTGCTCTTCTACAACGAGAAGCTCTTCACCGCCGCCGGCATCAGCTCCCCGCCCGAGTCCTGGGACGAGCTGAAGGCCGCCGCCGTCAAGCTCAAGTCGGCGGGTGTGAAGATCCCGTACGGTCTGCCCCTCGGTCCCGAGGAGGCGCCCGCCGAGACCATGATGTGGATGCTCAGCGGCGGTGGCGGCTACACCGACGCCAACGGCGCCTACACCATCGACTCCGTCGAGAACATCAAGACCTTCGAGTGGCTGCGGGACGAGCTCGTCGGTACCGGCCTGACCGGCGCCGGCTCCCCCGGCCGCACCAACCGCCAGGACGTCTTCGACGCGTTCGTCCGCGGCGAGGTCGGCATGCTCAACGGCCACCCCACGCTGATGAAGCAGGCGGAGGAGGGCGGCGTCAGGTTCGGCACCGCCCCGCTCCCCGGCGTCAACGGCAAGTCCAAGTCCACGATGGGCGTCGCCGACTGGATGATGGCCTTCAACCAGAACGGCAAGCGCCGGGAGATCGGCGCCTTCCTCGACTTCGTCTACACGAAGAAGAACGTCCTGGACTTCACCGGCCAGTACGACCTGCTGCCGGTCACCACCGACGCCTCCGAGGCGATGCGCGCGGACGAGGACTTCAAGCCGGTCTGGGAGTTCCTCGACGAGCTGGAGAGCGCCGAGTTCTACCCGGCGGACAAGACCTCCTGGGCCACGGTGAGCAAGTCGATCAAGCAGAAGATCGGCACGGTCGTCGCCAAGGGCGCCGACCCGGCGAGCATCCTGGGCGAGCTCCAGCGCGAGGCGGACACCACGGAGAACGCGAAGCGCTAGGCGGCGACCGCGCGGCCGGCCCCCGCCCCGGGGTCCGGCCCGCCGGGTACGCCCGGTCGGGCGCGGTGGCAAGGTGGAAGACGTGACCGAGAACCAGCCCAGCGAGCCCGACCGGCCCGGCACGCCGCCCGGGGAGCACCGCCCGTCCGACGACCCCGGGACCCGGCCGGCGCCCGCCGAGGAAGACACCGAGGGAGACACCGAGGGAGACGCCGAGGGAGGCGCCGACACCGGTGGACTCTCCGAGCGCGACCGGGCGCTGCTCGCCGTGGAGCGGCGCGGCTGGCCCGGCCCCGGCGCCAAGGAACGCGCCATCCGCGAGCGGCTCGGCATCTCGCCCACCCGCTACTACCAGCTCCTCAACGCCCTCCTCGACGACCCCCGCGCCCTGGCGCACGACCCGGTGACGGTCAATCGCCTCCGCCGCGTCCGCGAGGAGCGCCGGGCCCGCCGCTGAGACGCGGCGCCCACCCGGGCGGCGGGGCGACGCGGACGCCCCTCTGGGACGCGACGCCACTCGGGCGGCGGATGCGACGTTCCCGGGGACGGGCCCGCGCGGCCCCGTGTCGCCTTCGGGGCGGCGTCGGTAGGGTCGGCCGCATGGGCAGCCACCCTCTCCCCGTACCCGCGACGCCCGCCGGACGGGATGGACTCGCCGCCATCATCGAGCGGCCGGACCGGGCCGTGATGGCCCTCGACTTCGACGGCACCCTCGCCGAGATCGTCCCCGATCCCGAGCAGGCCCGCGCCCACCCCGACGCCCTCCCCGCCCTCGCCCGGCTGGCCCCCAGGCTGGGCTCCGTCGCCGTGCTCACCGGTCGCCCGGCCGGGGTCGCGGTGCGCTACGGCGGCTTCGCCGGCGTGCCCGGACTGGAGGGCCTCACCGTGCTCGGCCACTACGGCGCCGAACGCTGGGACGCGGGCAGCGGCGAACTCAGCGCCCCGCCGCCCCACCCGGGCGTCGCCGCCGTCCAGGCCGAGCTGCCGGAGGTGCTGGAGCCCGGCGGCCTCGCGGACGGCGCCCGGGTCGAGGACAAGGGCCGCGCCGTCGCGGTGCACACCCGCCGGGCCCCCGACCCCCAGGCCGCCTTCGACCGGCTCCGGGAGCCGCTCCAGCGGCTCGCCGAGCGACACGGGCTGATCGTCGAGCCCGGCCGCTACGTCCTGGAACTCCGCCCGCCGGGCATGGACAAGGGCGTCGCCCTCACCGAGTACGTCCGCGAGACCGGTGCCGGCGCGGTCCTCTACGCCGGCGACGACCTCGGCGACCTCGCCGCCTTCGCCGCCGTCGAGGACCTCCGCGCCGACGGCCTCCCCGGTCTGCTGGTGTGCAGCGGCAGCGACGAGGTCACCGAACTCGCCGCCCGCGCCGACCTGGTGGTCGACGGCCCGCGCGGCGTCGTCACCCTGCTCACCGCCCTCGCCGACACCCTGGCCCGCGACCAGGCGACGTCCGGCGGCTGAGCCCGGCGCGCCGCCTCGCCTCACGACGGCAGGGCCAGGTCCGCCACCACGGCGGCGTGGTCGGAGGGCCAGACGCCCGACACGGGGGCGTCGCCGGTGCGGCGGACGGCACGGACATGGCCGAGGCCGTCCGGGCCGGGGAGGCCGACGTGGATGTAGTCGATGCGCGCGCTGGGTTCGAAGCCGGCGGCGACATGCGGGTTGGCGCGGTCCCAGGTGACCGCGGGGGCGGCCGGGTCGGCGTACTCCCAGGCGTCCACCAGGACCTGGCCGGGCACCACGGGCGCGGTGCGGAAGCCGCCGAGGAGACGGATCTCGTCGGAGTCGGGGACGGCGTTGAAGTCGCCGGTCACCACGGGCGGGAAGGCGGTGTCGCCGCTGTGCGAGGCGACGAACTCGGCGAGCGCCGCCACCTGGGCGCACCGCACCGCCGACTCGTACGGGGCCTGGTTGAGGTGCGCCGTGAAGAACGGTACCCGCGCCCCCGGCGCGGCGATCAGCGCGTGCAGGGCCAGCCGGCCGTCGTCGGCGCCGCCCGCCGTGGGCAGCCGCAGCACGTCGCGGTCGACGATCGGCCACCGGCTCAGCACCGCGTTGCCGACGTCGAGCGTGTCGTCGTCCACCCGCCGGCGCCAGCGGTCCGGCATCTCGGACGCCGCCCAGGTCCAGGCCCACTCCTCGCCCGGCTCCCGCGACAGCTCCGCCGCCAGCCAGGCCGCCAGGTTCTCCGAGCCGTCCCCCCACACCTCCTGCAGCCCGATGACGTCGGGCCGGGTGGCGCGCAGCACCGTCGCGATCGCCTCGCGCCGCTCCCGCCACGCGCCGAAGCGCCACCACACGTTCCAGGTCAGCACGCGCAGCACGGCGCCGCGCCCGGCGCCGGCCGCACCGGTCGAGCCCGCTGCGGCGTCCTCCGCCCCGGCCGCGCCGGCCCCCGTGTCTTCCGCGCCGGCCTCCCCGCCGGTCGCACCGGTCGCACCGGTCGCACCGGTCGTATGCCTCGTGCCCGTCATGCCCGTCGTGCTCGCCTCACCCGTCGTGCCCGCCGTGGTCGCCGTGCCCCGTGCCCCCCGCCCCCCGCTCACCCGCCCAGGGCCCGGAGCTGGGCCAGGAACCAGGCCTGCGGTGGCAGCGCGGTGGCCGCGTCCGCCATCCGCCTGCCGCGGTCGGCGCGCTCTTCGGCGGACATGGTGAGCGCCTCGTGCAGCGCGTGGGCGGTGGCCTCCACGTCGTACGGATTGACCGCGATCGCCTCGTCGCCCAGCTCCGCGAAGGCGCCCGCCTCCCGGGAGAGGACCAGCGCGCAGCCCTTCTCGGAGACCACGGGGATCTCCTTGGCGACGAGGTTCATGCCGTCCCGGATCGGGTTGACCAGGGCCACGTCCGCCAGCCGGTAGGCGGCCAGCGAGCGCGCGAAGTCGTCCTTGACGTGCAGCGCCACGGGCCGCCAGTCGGGGGTGCCGAAGGCGTCGTTGATCTCCTCGGCGACGCGTCGCACCTCGGCGGTGTACGCGCGGTAGACGGCCAGGTCCTGGCGGGAGGGGTAGGCGAAGGCGATGTGCACGACCCGGCCGCGCCACTCCGGGCGGATCTCCAGCAGCCTCCGGTAGGCCAGCAGGCCGCGGACGATGTTCTTGGACAGCTCGGTGCGGTCCACCCGCACGATCGTCCTGCGCCCCGGCCCGATCTGCTCGCGCAGCGCGGCCAGCCGCTCGGTCACGTCGGGTCGGCGCGAACGCTCGCGCAGGAAGTCGGCGTCGGCCCCCAGCCCGTGCACGCCCAGCCGGGTGGTCCGGCCCTCGTGGGCGATGGCCAGCTCGCCGCCGTACCGCACGATCTCCGCGCCGAGCACGTCCGCGCAGCACTCGGCGAAGGCCGCGGCCCAGCGGTCGGTGAGGAAGGCCGCCCGGTCACCGCCGAGGATGCCGCGCAGCACCCGCTCCGCCACGTCATCCGGCAGCAGCCGGTAGTAGTCCGGCGGAGCCCACGGGGTGTGCGAGAAGTGCCCGATCCGCAGGTCGGGCCGCCGCTCCCGTAGCAGGCCCGGGACCAGCGCGAGGTGGTAGTCCTGCACCAGGACCGCGGCTCGCTCGGTCGCCTCCTGGGCGAGCGCGTCCGCGAAGGCCGCGTTGTAGCTCTCGTACGCCGCCCACTCGGCGCGGAAGCGGGCGTCGAAGACGGGTTCGAGCGGGGTCTGGTAGAGCAGATGGTGCACGAACCACAGCACGGAGTTGGCGATCCCGTTGTACGCCGCGGTGAAGACGTCCGGCGCGATGTCGAGCATCCGCACCCGCTGGCCGCCGGTGTCGGCCCGGTCGAGGTGCCCGCCGCCGCCCGCCTCCGCGGCGGCCCGCGCCGCCTCCCGGTCCCCTTCCCCGAGCGCCGCGCACACCCACACCGCGTCCGTCTCCGGGCCGATCGCGCTCAGCCCGGAGACCAGCCCGCCGCCGCCACGCCTGGCGGTGAGCCGGCCTGTGCCCTCCTCCCGCGTGTACGAGACGGGGCCGCGGTTGGACGCTAGGAGGACCTGGGCGCCCTGGGCGCCGGAGCGGGCGAAGGCCATGTCGCGAGCCTAGCCATCGCGCGGGGCGGGCAAACGTGCGAACGGATTCTTACGCCGCGTGGCGGGTGGTGTATTCGGGGACCTCGGTCATCGGGGGGCGCTCCTCCGTGTCGACGGCGGCGGTGCGCGGCACGAAGCCGCCCTCCTCGCCGCGGTCGAACTGGGTCAGCCGGGGCCGCACCAGATGGCCGCGGGCCAGCCGCAGCTGGGCGGTGCGGTAGATCGCGGCGGCCATTCGGCCCAGCGCCTGGTCGTCCTGGTGGCGGTGGAGCCGCACCCCGACGTCCACCTGCGCCAGCGCGTCCAGCCCCACCGTGTGCAGCGCGTCCACGAGCAGCCCCAGCTCCACCCCGTAGCCGACGGGGAACGGCAGCCGCTCCAGCAGCGAGCGGCGCGCCGCGTACTCCCCGCCCAGCGGCTGGACGAAGCCGGCCAGCAGCGGCCAGTGCAGGTTGAGCAGCGGCCGGGCGACCAGCTCGGTGACCCGTCCGCCCTGGCCGGCGGCCCCGGCGCCCGCCGCGCCGCCGGCCAGCGGCCGGTCGTACATCGCCTTGACGAAGTGTACGTCCGGGTCGGTCAGCAGCGGGCCGACGATGCCGGAGACGAACCGGGCGCGGAACTCGCGCAGGTCGGCGTCGACGAAGCAGATGATGTCGCCGCCGGTCACCAGCAGGGAGCGCCACAGCACCTCGCCCTTGCCGGGCAGGGCCGGAACGCGCGGCAGGATCGCGTCGCGGTGCACGACCCGGGCGCCCGCCTCGGCGGCCACCTTCGCCGTGCCGTCGGTGGAGCCGGAGTCCAGCACCACCAGCTCGTCGACGAGCGGCACCCCCGCGCCGCCCGGCTCACTCTCCGGCCGGCTCATCAGCTCGCGACGGATGGTGGCGACGATCTCGCCCACCGTCGCCTCCTCGTTCAGGGCCGGCAGCACCACGCTCACGGTGGTGCCCGCCGCCCGTTTGGCGGCCAGCAGCTGGTCGAGCGGGCGGTCGGCAGCGGACCAGGAGCGCTGCCGCAGCCAGCGCTCCACCTCTTCCAGCACGTGCGTTCGTCTCCCCGGTCGGCATCTCGCATCTCGCGGTGCGGACGGCCCTCTTCACCGCCCGCCCCTTCGGTTACAGTCTTGAACAACGCGGACGGCCTTCGCATGCCGGGGTCGGTCCGCAGAAAAACGCCTGGGTTCGCCCAGCGCCATACCGCTCATCCAGAGGGGCAGAGGGACACGGCCCGTTGAAGCCCCGGCAACCCTCCAGCCGGTCTCGGTCACCGACGTCAGCGCTCGACGCGACGCCGTCCGACGCGAGGCTCCCGGCGGGGAAGGTGCCAATTCCGTCTCGCGGCGAGACACGTCGCGAGGAAGATGAGGAGAAAGGGCCTCGCCGCTATGGCTGTACCCGCCGCACCCGCCGTCGAAGTCTCGACCGCCGCCGCACCCGCCGCCGACTCCGCCGCCGGCTCCGTGAACCTCGGTCCCGCCGTCGCCCTGTCCTGTCGGGAGTGCGGGGAGCGCTTCGGGCTCGGCCCGATCTTCGCCTGCGAGGTCTGCTTCGGCCCCCTGGAGGTCGCCTACGAGCTGCCGGAGGGCGACCCCGAGGAGCTGCGCCGCCGCATCGAGGCCGGCCCGAACAGCATCTGGCGGTACGCGCCACTGCTTCCCGTCCCCGCCGACGTCGCCTCCCGGCCCAATCTGAACCCGGGCTTCACCCAGCTGGTCAGGGCCGACAACCTCGCCCGCGAGCTGGGCGTCACCGGCGAGCTGCACATCAAGGACGACTCCGGGAACCCCACCCACTCCTTCAAGGACCGGGTGGTGGCCATCGCCGTCGAGGCGGCCCGGGCCTTCGGCTTCACCACCCTGTCCTGCTCCTCCACCGGCAACCTGGCCGGCGCGGTGGGCGCCGCGGCGGCCCGGGCCGGCTTCCGCTCCTGCGTCTTCATCCCGCACGACCTGGAGGCGGGCAAGGTCGTCATGGCCGCGGTCTACGGCGGCGACCTGGTCGGCATCGAGGGCACCTACGACGACGTCAACCGCTTCTGCAGCGAGCTCATCGGCGACCCGCTCGGCGAGGGCTGGGGCTTCGTCAACGTCAACCTCCGCCCGTACTACGGCGAGGGCTCCAAGACGCTGGCGTACGAGATCTGCGAGCAGCTCGGCTGGCGGCTGCCGGACCAGATCGTGGTCCCGATCGCCTCCGGCTCCCAGCTCACGAAGATCGACAAGGGGCTGAAGGAGCTGATCCGACTCGGTCTGGTAGAGGACCGCCCGTACAAGATCTTCGGCGCCCAGGCGGAGGGCTGCTCCCCGGTCTCCCGGGCCTTCAAGGACGGCCATGACGTCGTCCGGCCGGTGAAGCCCGACACCATCGCCAAGTCGCTCGCCATCGGCAACCCGGCCGACGGCCCCTATGTGCTGGACATCGCGCGGCGCACCGGGGGCGCGGTGGAGGACGTGGACGACGCGCGGATCGTCGACGCGATCAAGCTGCTCGCCCGCACCGAGGGCATCTTCGCCGAGACGGCGGGCGGGGTGACGGTCGGCGTGACGCGGAAGCTGATCGAGGCCGGCGTGCTCGACCCGACCCTGACCACCGTCGTGCTCAACACCGGCGACGGCCTGAAGACGCTGGACGCGGTGGCGCCGACGACGGGGCCGTCCGCGGTGATCCGGCCGAACCTGGACGCGTTCCGCGAGGCCGGTCTCGCGTGAGCGACGGCCACTCTCCCCGTACCTGACCGGAGGTCACACCACATGAGCGTCAACGTCCGAATCCCGACCATCCTGCGCACCTACACCGGCGGCCGGGCCGAGGTGACCGCCGAGGGCGCCACCCTCGCCGAGGTGATCGCGGACCTGGACCGGAACCACCAGGGCATCGGCGCCCGGGTCCTGGACGACCAGGGCAAACTGCGCCGCTTCGTCAACGTCTACGTCAACGACGACGACGTCCGCTTCGCCGACGGCCTGGCCACGTCGGTGCCGGACGGCGCCGGAGTCTCCATCATTCCGGCGGTGGCCGGAGGCTGACCCAGCCCCCTTCCCCCCTATACCGCCCGGTAATCACCCCGTCCCGAAAAGAAACCGGACGGGGTGATTCCGTGTGTTGAGGCGCGATACAGTTGAGGCGTTTCCCCTCGCCGGCGGCGCGCCGAGCACATATGAGAACCCGTCAAGTTGTGCGCGAATTGTGTGCATGAATTGTCGGGTTAGCCTGCTATGTCCGGCCCGACTTGCCCCGGATTCTTCGACATTCTCCCAGTTCGGCGTCTAGGCCGCTGCCGGAATTCTCGTCCGATTGACCTGTTGCGCTGGGCAGTTGGACAGATACATTCAGCGGCGGTCGACGCGTTCCGGCGCACACCTTCCACTGACCGGAGGGTGAGGTCTGACCCGGGTCCGCGGAGTGCGGTCCTGCGCAAGGGCCAGTAATAGGGGAGTTAGGAATGGCTCAGGGCACCGTCAAGTGGTTCAACGCGGAGAAGGGGTACGGCTTCATCGCGGTCGACGGTGGTGCGGACGTGTTCGTCCACTACAGCGCGATCCAGATGGACGGCTACCGCACCCTTGAGGAAGGCCAGCGGGTCGAGTTCGAGATCTCGCAGGGCCAGAAGGGGCCGCAGGCGGACATGGTCCGAGTGTCGGCCTGATCGCTGATCGCCGAGACGTAGACCGCTGACTGCAGCGTAAGGAAGGGCTCGCGCTTCGAGGAGGGAGCGTGGGCCCTTCCGCGTGCCCGGAGAAAAGGGGTACGCCCCGTCCTCAATCGAGCGGTCGCTGCGCGACCGCCTTGCTCCCACCCGTCTCCCGCCACCGCCCTCAATCGAGGGGTCGCTGCGCGACCGCCTTGCTCCCACCCGTCTCCCGCCACCGCCCTCAATCGAGCGGTCGCTGCGCGACCGCCTTGCACTCTCGGGGGTCGAGTGCTAATCATTGGCGTTAGCACTCTGAAGGTGAGAGTGACAACGAAGGACCGGGTCGGTGAGGTCAGCAGGGCCTGCGGGGTAGGGAACCGCAAGGCTCGGGGGCCGTCCGTCGCGGGCGCCAGCGCGGTCCGGAGCAATCCACCCCGTCCTGGGAGGACCACTTCACATGGCCAAGATCATCGCGTTCGACGAGGAGGCGCGGCGCGGCCTTGAGCGCGGGATGAACCAGCTCGCCGACGCCGTCAAGGTCACCCTCGGCCCCAAGGGTCGCAACGTCGTCCTTGAGAAGAAGTGGGGCGCCCCCACGATCACCAACGATGGTGTGTCCATCGCCAAGGAGATCGAGCTCGAGGACCCGTACGAGAAGATCGGCGCCGAGCTGGTCAAGGAGGTCGCGAAGAAGACGGACGACGTCGCCGGTGACGGCACGACGACCGCGACCGTCCTCGCCCAGGCGCTGGTCAAGGAGGGCCTGCGCAACGTCGCCGCGGGCGCCAACCCGATGGCTCTCAAGCGCGGCATCGAGAAGGCCGTCGAGGCCGTCTCCGCCCAGCTGCTCGAGCAGGCCAAGGACGTGGAGACCAAGGAGCAGATCGCCTCCACCGCCTCCATCTCCGCCGCCGACACCCAGATCGGCGAGCTCATCGCCGAGGCGATGGACAAGGTCGGCAAGGAAGGCGTCATCACCGTCGAGGAGTCGCAGACCTTCGGTCTGGAGCTCGAGCTCACCGAGGGCATGCGCTTCGACAAGGGCTACATCTCCCCGTACTTCGCGACGGACATGGAGCGTATGGAGGCGTCCCTGGACGACCCGTACATCCTGATCGTCAACTCCAAGATCAGCAACGTGAAGGACCTCCTTCCGCTGCTGGAGAAGGTCATGCAGTCGGGCAAGCCGCTGCTGATCATCGCCGAGGACATCGAGGGCGAGGCCCTGGCGACCCTGGTCGTCAACAAGATCCGCGGCACCTTCAAGTCCGTCGCCGTCAAGGCCCCGGGCTTCGGCGACCGCCGCAAGGCCATGCTGGGCGACATCGCCATCCTCACCGGTGGCACCGTGATCTCCGAGGAGGTCGGCCTCAAGCTCGAGAGCGCGGGCATCGACCTGCTGGGCCGCGCCCGCAAGATCACCGTCACCAAGGACGAGACCACCATCGTGGACGGCGCCGGTGACGCCGAGGCCGTCCAGGGTCGCGTGAACCAGATCCGCGCCGAGATCGAGAACTCGGACTCGGACTACGACCGCGAGAAGCTCCAGGAGCGCCTCGCGAAGCTGGCCGGCGGCGTGGCCGTCATCAAGGCCGGCGCCGCGACCGAGGTGGAGCTCAAGGAGCGCAAGCACCGCATCGAGGACGCGGTGCGCAACGCCAAGGCCGCCGTCGAGGAGGGCATCGTCGCCGGTGGTGGCGTGGCCCTGCTGCAGACCGTCTCGGTCTTCGAGAAGCTGGAGCTCGAGGGCGACGAGGCCACCGGTGCCCAGGCCGTGCGCCTGGCCCTGGAGGCCCCGCTGAAGCAGATCGCCGTCAACGCCGGCCTCGAGGGTGGCGTCGTCGTGGAGAAGGTGCGCAACCTGACCCCGGGTCACGGCCTCAACGCCGCGACCGGCGAGTACGTCGACCTGGTCGCCGAGGGCATCATCGACCCGGCCAAGGTCACCCGCTCCGCGCTGCAGAACGCCGCGTCGATCGCCGCGCTGTTCCTCACCACCGAGGCCGTCATCGCCGACAAGCCGGAGAAGGCCGCCGCGGCCGCTCCGGGCGGCATGCCGGGCGGTGACATGGACTTCTGATCCCCACGGGATCGGTAGTTCCGGTACACGGACCGAGGGCGGCACCCCGCGAGGGGTGCCGCCCTCGGGCGTTCCCGGGTGTGCCGGCAGCGGGCGCGCCACGCCCCGGGCCGCTACGCGTCGGGGACGCCGGCCGTCTGGAGGGCGGTGCGCAGCCGGCCGTCGGCGTCGGCCAGCAGCCGGGCCGCGGTGGGCGCGTCCACTTTGGCCAGGATGGCGAGGATGGCGTTCTTCACCTCGCCGCCGGTGGCGGTCAGCGCTTCCTCGACGGTGCTCTCGTCGGCCCCGGTGGCCAGCGCGACGATGCGCCGGGAGCGGGCGCGCAGCTTGTCGTTGGAGGCGCGCACGTCGACCATCAGGTTCCCGTAGGTCTTGCCCAGCCGGATCATGGTGATGGTCGAGAGCATGTTGAGGACGAGCTTCTGGGCGGTGCCGGCCTTGAGCCGGGTGGAGCCGGTGAGCAGCTCGGGCCCGACCACCACCTCGATCCCGTGGTCCGCGGTGGCGGCGAGCGCGGACCCGGCGTTGCAGGAGAGCCCGATGGTGAGCGCGCCGCGCCGCCGGGCGTGCGCGACGGCGCCCACGGCGTAGGGGGTGCGGCCGGAGGCGGAGATCCCGACGACGGTGTCGGCGGCGGTCAGCCGCAGCGCGTCCAGGTCGGCGGCGGCCAGTCGCTCGCTGTCCTCGGCGCCCTCCGCCGAGACCACCATGGCCCGTGGCCCGCCCGCGATCAGCCCGACGACCTGGTCCGGGCGGGTGTTGAAGGTGGGCGGGCACTCGCTGGCGTCCAGGACCCCGAGCCGCCCGGCGGTGCCGGCCCCGGCGTAGATCAGCCGCCCGCCGCGGCTCATCCGGACGACGGTGGCGTCGACGGCGGCGGCGATGCGCGGCAGTTGGGCGGCGACGGCGGCGGGCACGGTGGCGTCCTCGCCGTTCATGATCCGGGCGATGGAGAGGGTGTCGAGCCGGTCGATGTCGGCGAGCTCGGGGCGGAACGCCTCGGTGGTGAGGCCGTCGAGCTCGGCGCGCAGCCGGGTCTCCTGGTCGTGGTCGAGGGAAGACATGGGGTGAGGGGGCTCTTTCGGGGGTGGGGGTGGCGGGTCTCTCCGGTGGTGGCCGCGTCAGCGGCGGCCGCGCGGCTCGTGCCGGTGTGCGAGGGCCTCGTACGTGGCGGCCAGCGCGGGTGCGGCGGTCTCGTACGTACGCTGGGCGACGCCTATGAACAGGCAGTCGACGACCAGGAGTTGGCTGGTCCGGCTGGACATGGCGGCCGGGCGCAGCTCGCTCTCGCGGGCGGTGGAGGTGGTCAGCACCAGGTCGGCGTACTGGGCCACCTCGCCGTCCGGCCGGCCGGTGATCGCGACCGTGGTCGCGCCGCGTTCGAAGGCCGCCCGCAGCGGCTCGATGACGTCGGTGGTGCGGCCGGAGTGGGTGATCGCCATGGCCACGTCCCCGGCCCGCAGTTGGACGGCGTTGGTGACGGCCAGGTGCGGGTCGCCGGGGGCGTGCGCGACCAGCCCGATGCGCAGCAGCTTCTGGACCAGGTCCTGGCCCACGAGGTGGGAGGCGCCGATCCCGTACACGTCGATGCGCCGCGCGCCGGCGAGCGCGGCGGCCGCCGCCTCCAACTGCGCGGTGTCCAGCCCGGCGGCGGTGTCCGCCAGGCACTGCTGTTCCTCCTGGGCGAGCTTGGCGACCACGTCGGCCATCGGGTCGTCGACCGCGATGTCCGCGGTGACGGCGGGCGCCCGCCCGGCGGCCTGCTGGGCGGCGAGCGCGGCCAGCGCCAGCCGGAGGTCGCGGTAGCCGGGGTAGCCGAGCAGGCGCGAGGTGCGGACGACGGTCGCCTCACTGGTCCCGGTCCGCGCGGCGAGCCCGGTCACCGTCAGCGCGGCACACCCGGCCGGGTCCCCGGCCACCGTCTCGGCGACGCGCTGCATGGAGCGGGTCATCGAGGGGGCGAGGGTGCGGACCTTGGCGGCGAGCGCGGCGGGGGGAGGCGGCTGGACGCCTCCACCGGACCCGCCGGGGGCGGGTCCGTCCTGACCCTGGCCCGACTGTCCCACGCCCGACCGCGCCTGGGCGGTCTGCGCCTGGCCGGTGGGGCCCGGGCCGGCCGGTGCCCGACCGGTCGGGGCTGAGCCTGTCTGGGGCGGGCCGGGCCGCACCGGGCCCGCCGGGGCCGGGCTCCCCTGGCGGAAAGTTTCCTTCAGTGGACTGCTCACTCTTGAAAAGTATTTTCGGCGACTGTGGGGCGTCAAGGCTCCGCGCCGCGCGACAATGATCCGTATGGACCTCGAACAGGCGCTGCACGCGGCGCGAGCCCTCGTTCTCGCCGACCTCACCGCCGGTCAGGTCGCCCAGGCGGACATCGTCTCGTTGGTCGAGGACGCCATCGCCCACCGTCGCTGGTGGGTCGAGCAGTGGCCGGAGGGCGTGGAGTACGTGGCGGGTCTGGTCGCCCAGGACGTCCAGGACGCCCTGCTGGAGCGGTACGGCCGCTGGCCGCTGTGCCCCGTCTGCGTCGGTGACAACCCGCACGCGCTGGACGTCGAGCCGGAGCTGGGCCCGGACCCGCACTGGGTCTGCGGCAAGACGGCGGTGGCGGTCGCGCGGGTGGGGAAGCTGGGGCAGGCCGGAACGGCGGGCTGAGCCCCCGGCGGAGCGGTCGCCGCCCTACCGGTGGCCCCGGGGCCGTCACGCGAACCAGGCGCGCGCCTCGTGCCGGAATCCGAGGTCGGTCGCCCGCAGGGCCGCCGCACGGAAGGTCGTCCGCTGGCGCATGGGTGCGCGGGCAGCCAACCATCGCCGCCGAGCGGCCCGACCGGCCCTAGTGCGCCGTGTCCCGCAGCCACGTGCGTGCCCGCTCGTCCAGTTCCGCGGCCGGACGGGCGCCACGACGGCGGAACCGGGCGAGGTCGGTGCGCATGGCTTGGACGGCTTTGCGGGTGCGGGCGGAGCGAACGCCTTCCATGGCGTCCAGGGCGCGGTGCCAGGTGTGGCAGGCGGCGTCGATGTGGCCTTGGGCGCACTGCATCTGGCCTTGGGCGGCGATGCTGAGGGCCTTGATGCGCTGATGGGCGGTGTCGCCGTAGCGGGCGGCCGCTTCACCGTGGTGTTTCTCCGCCGCCGAGTGGTCGCCGAGGCGCTGGAGGATCTTGGCGGTGTGGGAGTCGACGGTGGCGGGTGCCGCGCCCCACATGGCGGCCCAGCCGGCCATGTCGCCGGGGGTCGCGTCGGCGGCCATACCGCGGGCGCGGAGTGCCTCCTGGACAGCTTGGCGAGGGCGGCCGGCGTTGGCCAGGGCGCGGGCTCGGCAGATCACGAACAGGGACTCGGTGGCCCGGTCGGTGCCTCCCTTGGCGCGGCTGAGGGCGGCTTCGGCCAGGCCCAGGACGTGCTCGTGGCGGCCGTTGTCCATGCCATGGTGGGCGAGGATGCGCAGGACGAACGCGGCGTGCGCGTCGTCGCCGGCCTCCTGGGTGAGGGCGTATGCCTGGAGGTAGTAGCGCTGCGCCAGGCCGTGTTCCCCGGCGTCGTACGCCTTCCAGCCGGCCAGGTACGCGAGGGAGGCGGCGGCGCTGAGCATCTCTGCGTGCTGGCGCTCGGTGCGGAAGCGGGCACGGCAGAGCGCGGCCACATCGGTGGTGAGGTAGTGGACGACAGCGCCGCGGCCGTGCTGGCCGCCGTGGCGTTCGTCGATGGCGGTGAACATGGCGGTCATGTCGCGTACGGCGGCGATCTCGGCCGCGCCGGCGGTGGCGCCGTGCTCGACGGCGGTGGCCCGCGCCGCGTACTCCTGTGGCACCCCGAGGGGAAGCGCGGCTGCGGCGACGGAATAGGCGCTCCCGGTCAGGAAAGTTCGGCGTTCGATGTCGGCTCTCCCCATCCGTCCGAGGGTCTCCACCGGATCCGGGCCGAGGCTCAGCCCCAGGTCTGGGTGGCCGCCCAAGTCCGCTGCTGACGACGATAGACCCATGTCTTCGAATGTGAGTGCGCGATGCAGGCGGCGGGACAGCGCTTCGACGAGGTAGTGGGCGGTCTCCTCGGCGGGCTGCGCGCCGGCTACCCAGTGGGCGACGGCGGAGCGGTTCGTTCGCAGTGCCGTATTCCCCGCTGACGCGGCGATGACGCGCACGTCGTGAGCCAAGGCGTCGTAGCTCGCGCCTGACTCCCTGATGGCCTCGCGGAGCCGGTGGTTGGGTGATCGCTTCACGGGTTGCTCCCCTGCGACGCGTCGAGCCTGGGGGTCCACCGTAGACCCGATGGGACATCGGATTCAGCGAGCGTAAACGCGTTAAACGCCCCTGCGGTCTGCCCCCCGTAGTTGCGGACTGCGTGGAGGCGTTGACTGTCCGTGTGCGCCTCGGCGGGGCGGGCGATGCCCGACGGCTCGCTGGCAGGGCACGCTGCGATCACCTGAAGGAGCAGGGGGCAACCATGCAGATCGTCACTTCCCCAGGCGCTGCCAGCCGGGCGGCGCCCGTAGGGCCCGCGGTCGTCGATGTGCTCGCCTACGGACGGGAGCAGATCCGTCGGGCAGCAGCTGAGGAGTGGTCGGGCACCGAGGTCGTGCTGACGTCGCATGTCCCGAGCGTCACTGGATACGTGCACCGCCTGCGCGTGGGGGGCCGGGAGTTATATGGGAAGTGCTCGTTCCTGGGGGTCTCCCTGGTGTCGCTGCTGCGCGGCACGTGTGGGGACTGGCCGCAGGTGCTGAGGGCTCAAGCGGAGTACGTCGCGTGTCCCGACTGCCTCCTGGCGCGGGAGGCGGCACAGCTCCGCTTCCTCGCCCGACTGGATCGTCCAGCGGTGTGTGGTGTGGCGGCCTTCCGCAATGGGGTGTTGTTCACAGAGCCGGTGTCGGGCTCGACGCTGGCGGATCTGATGGTGTCGAGTCCGGGGAACGTCGCCGAGCTCCTCGCCATGTCGCTGGAACAGTTGCGCGGGCTCCACCAGCCGTACGCTGTACGCCGCTTGTCCCGGGACAGCGATATCGCCGAGCGCGACATCGCGGCGACGTTCGATCGTAAGTTCCATGGTCAGGGCGGTCGCAAGTCCGGCTGCTGGGAAGACCTGCCCCCTACGCTCCGCCAGGCCGTGACCCGGCTGGACCGTATGCGGCCCGCCGTGCTGCCGGCGACCTGCCCCACACTCGTGTACGGAGACCTGAAGCCGGAACACGTGGTCGTCGCCGACAGCGGCCGGCCGGTGTTCCTCGACCCCGGGCTGATGCGTGCCCGTGCAAGTGTCGACACCGCGAAGCTGGTCAGCCGTACCGTGCTGCTCCTGGCAGCGTCCCGGCCTGGTGGCCGCGCGGCACGCCAGGCGACCGAGGGCTTGGGAGCGTTCGTCGAGTCTCGCCTTGGCCTGTTGCCTCGCCAGGAGCGCGCGGAGTGGCTCTGCGAGCTGCTGACTCTCTGGCTCATGGACACGGGCAACATCCTGACGACCTACCTGGCGGCCCCCTCGGTATTGCCGTTACCCGTGCGTGCCGCGGCCCTGGTGCGGCGTGCCGATGCCGTATGCGCCTTCCTGGACGCCGCCGCCGCCGACCTGACCGGTCAGCCCAGCCCGCGCCGAGCCTGGGAGCGCGTCCTGGCCCATGCTGAGGAGGTGGCGTCGTGAGCCCTTCATCGGCCCGAGTGTCGGCTGTGGGAGTGGTGGGGGCCGGCGCGGTCGGCCAGGCGGTGTGCGGGGCGCTGGTGATGTCCGGGCTGTGCGGACGGCTGCTCCTGACGTCACGTATGTCAGAACAGACCGCGGCGCTAGCGGCTGACCTTGATGACATGCGCGTCGGTCTCGGCTCTCCGGTGCGCCCGCTCACCTGCCATCCAACGGACCTCATGGATTGCGAGGCGGTGGTGGTCACCCTCCGGACGGGCTTCGTCAACACCTGCCGGACGGATATCCGTATGGGCGGAGCCGCGGCGAACGCATCCGCCGTCCGCGCCCTCGGCGCGGGGCTGCGCGGCTACTCGGGCACTGTTCTCGTGGTCACCAATCCGGTGGATCTGATGGCGCGTGCGTTCGCCGAAGTGTCCGGCTGCCGTCGCGTCTTCGGGATCGGCTCGAACCTCGACAGTGTCCGGTACCGAGGGGCCCTGGCCCGCCTGCTGAACGTCACGCCCCGAGCCGTACGAGGGCACGTGATCGGCGAGCACGGAGACGGCGCTGTGGTGTGCGCCTCGTCCACCACCGTCAACGCGCAGCCGGTCCCCATTCCCTTGCAGCAGGTCCGCGACGAATTGGCCACACGGCCCGGCCGGATCCGCGCCGGGATCGGCCGTACTCGTTCCGGTCCCGCCGGAGCCGTGGCCTCCGCGCTGCGTCTGACGCTCGGCCTCAGCGACGGAGTGACCGAGCTGTCAGCGCCTTGGCAGGGCGGCTGGATCGGCATCCCCTTGCGTTTCACCCATGGGCGACCCGTCGCGTGCCTGCCCGCTCTGGACGACTCCGAGCAGCGCCAGTTCGCCGCCGCCCACCACAAGCTCGTCACCGCCTACAGGGCATTGCACGGTCACGCCACCGAGGCGATCGCCGTACCCGCCCAGGAGAGGACACCGTGAACACCTGTACCGCAACGCGCCTCCGTGCGGCCGAGGCGTCCGTCACCGTCATGTCCCACTCCGACGCCGTCACTGACTGGGTGCGCCGTTACTTCGGCCCCTGGTGGAGCGCGGAGCATGTGCCGGCCCAGCAGGATTCCCCCTCGCCGGTCGTCCGCGCGGACATCGACCCCGCGTACTACGCGGACCTTGCCGCCACCGTCGCGGACCACCTCGGCGAGGAGACCATCTACGCCCGAGCCCCGATGCTGGTCACTCGCCATGACGGCGAAGGGACGGTGACCGCCGTCTCTCCCGAGCACCGGCTGGCGTACTACTCGGAACCCGGCCGTATGTGCCTGACCATTGCCGGGTGCGACACCCAGGCGGTCGCCATGGCCGCCTGCCGCCTTGCCCGCGACACCGTACGCGGCGCCCTGCTCCGGGGCGGGTGGGCGCTCCTCCACGGCTCCGCCGTCGTCCACGACGGCGGAGCCGTGCTGACCTTCGGGGCCAAAGGTGCCGGGAAGACCACCACCGCGTTGCTCCTGGCCACCAGGGGCTGGGAGCTGCTCGCCAATGACCGGATCTTCGTACGTCCAGACCCCACCACCGGCCAGGTGCGCATCCTGCCCTGGCCCTCCGCCGCAGCCCTCGGACTCGGACTGCTCGACGCACTCGGACTGTACGACTCCGCTCACCAGCGAGTACTGGCCGGGGAGGCACTGCACCCCACCCAGGACCAGCGGGTGACCGACGCCCTTCTCGCCGGCCGCCGTGAACCCCTCTGGGAGGCGTCCGGGCGAGAGCTGAAGGCCCAGGTCTTCCCCGATCAGTTCGCCTCGTGGTTCGGGCTGAACCTGGCCACCGGTGGCAACGCCACCGCGCTGATCTTCCCCTCCATCGCCCCAGACGCCGCCCCCGCCATCGTCGATGCCGCACGCACTCTCGGTGATCACGACTTCATGCGGGGGGCTACCGAGGATCGCTACCCCGACGTGTTCGGCCTCGCCGGGGGAGTCGACGGCGGCGGCCGAGCCGAGGCGCGCTCCGCGGTCGCCGAGCAACTGGCCCCGCTGCCCCATCACTGCGTCGTCCTGGGCCACCGCGCAGCCGCCAATGCCGACTTTCTGGTGAAGCTGGTCAGTGCGGGCGGCGCTACGCGCCGAGCAGCTCGAGCTCCGTCATGAGGTTCCGTCGGGCGGTCCGCTCCCAGCGCCCGTACCCCTCCGGTGTGTGGAACAGCCGGGGGAGTCCGATGAGTTGGCGTAGGGCGGCGGCGCGGCCGGCGCGGAAGGCGTCGTCGGGGACGAAGGCGAACTCCTCGCGGACGGCGGCCGCGTAGCCGGCGTAGGCGTCGGGCGGGCCGGCGAGGACCGCGAGGTCGGCGTCGCAGAGGACCTCGCCGTTGGTGTCGCCGGGGGCCGGGTCGTGGGTCCTGGTGAGCCGCACCAGTCGGGCGACCTCGGCGGTGCGGGGCGCGGGGACGCCGGCCTCGGGGAGGGCGCGTTCGGCGAGGCGGGCGCTGCGCTCCTCGTTGGTGGAGCGCTCCGGGAGGTAGACCGCGTCGTGGAACCAGGCGGCCAGCCGGACCGCGTCCGGGTCGGCGGCGTGGTGGGCCAGCGCGTCGACGTGGTCGAGGGTCGCCCTCAGATGGTCGGTGGTGTGGTAGCGCCGCTGCGGCTCCGACCATCGGGCGAGCAGGTTCTCGCCGTACGCGTACGGGCCCGGGTGGCACGCCCCGTCGCGGGCGCTGTCGAGCAGGACCACCCAACGGGAGAGCAGGGCGTCGTGCTCGGGGTGCGGCGGCTGGGCCGGGCGGGGCCGGGGCGACGTCATGAGGTCATTGTGCGGCAAAGGAGGGAGGGGCCGGGTTTCGGCGCCGGGCCGCGTGTGGCAGGCTAGACTACATGTCTAGACCAATTCTTGAGGTGATCGCGCTCGACGTGGCCGACGCCGTCGCTGCCCAGTCCGGTGGGGCGGATCGCCTCGAACTGGTCACGGACATGGCCGCGGACGGTCTCACCCCCGACCACGAGACCTTCGCGGCCATCCGCGCCGCCGTGTCCCTCCCGCTGCGCGTGATGCTGCGGGCGACCGACGGCTTCGCGGCGGGGGACACGGCCGCGCTGGACGCCCTCTGCGAGACCGCGCGGGCGCTGCGGGCGGAGGGCGCCGAGGAGTTCGTCCTCGGCTTCCTCGACGACGGCGGCCAGCCGGACCTCGCCGCGGTCGGCGCGCTCGTCGAGGCCGTCGACGGCGCCTCCTGGACCTTCCACCGCGCCATCGACCACGCCGCCGACCGCGACGCGCTGCGCAAGCGGCTCGCCGGGCTGCCCGGACTGGACACCTACCTCACCGCCGGCTCCCCCCGCGGCGTGGACGAGGGCCTCGCCACGCTGCTGGCCGAGGCCGCCCGCGCCGCCGACCCGGTCCCCGAGCCGGGCTACGGGCCGCGCATCATGGTCGGCGGCGGGCTCCAGCTCAAGCACCTGCCGATGCTGCGCCAGGGAGGCGTCGACGCCTTCCACATCGGCGGCGCGGCCCGCCCCGACGGCTGGGCCTCCCCGGTCGACGCGGCCTCGGTGACCATCTGGCGCGAGGCCCTGGAGACCCCGCTCCCGGTGCGCTGACCGCCTCGCGCCGTCCCGCCTGCCGCCTCGCGGCGCGCCGCCGTGTCGTGCGTCGGGTCTCTCGCGGTTACGCCAACCGCTCCGGCAGGGCCGTCGCGTGCACCACCGTCAGTCCCGACACCGCGCGCGTCAGCGCGACGTACAGCCGTCGCAGGCCGGTCCGTTCGTCCGGCTCGCCGTCGACCACCGCCGCCGGTTCGTCCAGGACCACGTAGTCGTACTCCAGGCCCTTGGCCAGCGTCGCCGGCACCAGGGTCAGCCGGGACTCGGCGGTGGTCTCCGCGCCCGGGGAGAGGTGGGCCAGGCCCGCCGCCTCCAGCGCCGCGGTCAGCGCCGGGATCCGGGCGTCCGCGGCGATCAGGCCGATCGAGCCCTCGCGCGTCAGCGCCTCGCGGCAGGCGGCGACGACCGCGGCGTCCAGCCCGTCCGGCGCCACGGCCCGTACGGAGAAGTCCCCCGGCGACTCGCGGACGGAGGTGGCCTCCGTCAGTCCCGGGGCGATCGCGGGCAGCAGCCGGGAGGCGTAGGCGATCACCTCGCGTGGGACGCGGAAGCCCTGGGTCAGCTCCTCGATCGTCGCCTCCGGCTTGCCGAGGTGGGTGAGCGCCTCCTGCCAACTCCCGGTCGCCCACGGGGTGGTGCCCTGGGCCAGGTCGCCGAGGACGGTGGCCGAGCCGGTGGTGCAGCGCCGGCCGACCGCGCGGTACTGCATCGGGGACAGGTCCTGCGCCTCGTCCAGCACCACGTGCCCCAGCGAGCCGGTGCGCTGGATCAGATCGGCCGCCTCGTCGATCAACACGGCGTCGGCGGGCGACCACTTCGCGGACCTCACGCTCCGCGCGGGCTTCGCCCAGAGCACGGCCTTCTGCTCGTCGGCGGAGAGCACCCCCGCCGCGTGCTCCGCCAGGAAGTCGGCGTCCGAGAGCAGCCGCAGCACCAGCTTGGCCGGATCCACCGGCGGCCAGACCGCCTTCACCGCCGCCTTCACCGCCGCGTCGCGCGCCACCGCGTCCTGCACCCGGTCGTCCGGCGCCTCGCCCGCCTGCTCCATCCGCACCAGCACCGCGTGCGCGATCCGCTGCGGCAGCGCCTCGCGGGCGGCCCCGTAGCGGATGTCGCGCCCCAGCAGCTCGGTGACGATCTCCTCCACCTCGTACGCCGGCACCCGCCAGCGGCGCGAGCCGCGCACCACGACCACCGGTTCGGTCGGCGGCGACACATGCGAGCGCAGCGCGCGCCGCAGCACCTCCGCCATCCGCGCGTCGCCCTTGGTGCGCGCCGCCTCGGCCTCGTCCGCGCCGCGCACCGTCACGCACTCGCGCGCCACCAGGTCGTCGACGGTGGCCTGCCGCACCTGGAGCTCGCCGAGCGCGGGGAGCACCTGCTCGATGTACTGGAGGAAGGAGCGGTTGGGGCCGATGACCAGCGTCCCGGTGCGGGCCAGCCGCTCGCGGTGGGCGTAGAGCAGATACGCGATGCGGTGCAGGCCGACGGCGGTCTTCCCGGTGCCGGGCGCCCCCTGGACACAGACCGTCCCGCCGATCCCGGTGCGGACGATCTCGTCCTGCTCGGGCTGGATGGTGGCCACGATGTCGCGCATCGGGCCCACGCGCGGCCGCTCGATCTCGGACTGGAGCAGCCGGCTCGCTCGCTCCCCCTCGTCGGGGTCGGTCAGGTGCTCGTCCTCGTAGGCCGTCAGCTCGCCGCCGGTGTAGCCGAAGCGGCGGCGCAGCTCCACGTCCATCGGCTGCTTCTTGGACGCCCGGTAGAAGGGCTGCGAAACGGGCGCGCGCCAGTCGATGACCATGGGGTCGCCGTCGGCGTCGTGCACGTGTCGCCGCCCGATGTAGAACCGCTCGCCTTCCGCGCCCTCGGCCAGGTCCCCGCCCGGGGCGTGCCGGTAGTCCAGCCGGCCGAAGAAGAGCGGGGTGTGTGCCAGATCCGCCAGCGCCTTGATCCGCTCGTCGATCTGGAAGGCCAGCACCTCGGCGTTGACCCAGTTCGCCGTCACATCCGTGATGTCGAGCGCCTCGACATCGGCCCGCATCGCCCGCAGCGCTGCCCGGGAGGCGGTCAGGTGGGTCCGCTCCCGGTCGAGCGGGTTGTGCGCATCGTGCTGCTGGTCAGGGGCGTGCGAGGGCACGGTTTCGCCTCCGGCGGTACGCGACGGGGTCGGTCAGGGCGTAGCGAGCCGGCCGGTTTCCGTCCGGGCGGCGGCTCTCCCGAGCGGGAGGCGGCAAGCGGCTCTCCCGAGCGGGAGGCGGCAAGACGGGCGAGTGTAGCCAGCGGGCGATGCGCGCGCGAACGGTTTTCCGTGGGCGTCCCCGAGGTGTTCTCAGGGTCGGTCTCGCCCTCCCGTAGGGGGCGGCATGGCCCTGGGGTCGTACCCGCGGATGCCCACGGTCGTACGTCGGCGTCCCACCGGTTACACCGCGAGACCGATGATTCCGCCGGCGCTCGGGACCATCCTTGAAGACATGAGCACCGCAGCCTTCTCCCCCCTGCCGGGCGCCCCGACCAGCGGCGCCACCGCCCTTCGCCCCGAGACCGAGGCGCACCACCGCCATGTGCTGGGCAACGCCCTGCGCGCGGTCAGGGTCTTCGCCACCGCCGCCTTCGGCGTGACGGTCCTCGGTGAGTACGGCGACGACCTGGTCAAGCGCAGGAACTGAGACCCGGCTCTACACGTCCTCGTCCGCCAGCAGCTCGCCCGAGTCCACGATCCGGTAGGCGTAGCCCTGCTCGGCCAGGAACCGCTGGCGGTGCGCCGCGAAGTCCTGGTCGATGGTGTCCCGCGCGACCACCGAGTAGAAGACCGCCGGGTGACCGTCCGCCTTGGGGCGCAGCACCCGGCCCAGCCGCTGGGCCTCCTCCTGGCGGGAGCCGAAGGTGCCGGAGACCTGGATGGCGACGGTCGCCTCCGGGAGGTCGATGGAGAAGTTGGCGACCTTGGAGACCACCAGCACCGAGATCTCGCCCTGCCGGAACGCGTCGAAGAGCTTCTCGCGCTGCGCGTTGGACGTCTCGCCCTTGATGACGGGCGCGTCCAGGTGCTCCCCCAACTCGTCGAGCTGGTCGATGTACTGGCCGATGACGAGCGTCTGCTGACCACGGTGCCGGTCCACCAGCGCCTCGGTGACATGGCGCTTGGAGGCGGTGGTGGCGCAGAAGCGGTACTTCTCCTCCGTCTCGGCGGTGGCGTACGCCAGCCGCTCGGAGTCCGTGAGGTTGACCCGCACCTCGACGCAGTCGGCCGGGGCGATGTAGCCCTGGGCCTCGATCTCCTTCCACGGCGCGTCGAAGCGCTTGGGGCCGATGAGGGAGAAGACGTCGGACTCGCGGCCGTCCTCGCGCACCAGCGTGGCCGTCAGGCCCAGCCGACGGCGGGCCTGGAGGTCGGCGGTGAACTTGAAGACCGGGGCGGGCAGCAGGTGCACCTCGTCGTAGACGATCAGGCCCCAGTCGCGGGAGTCGAAGAGCTCCAGATGCGGGTAGACGCCCTTCCGCTTGGTCGTCAGCACCTGGTACGTGGCGATGGTGACCGGGCGGATCTCCTTCCTCGTCCCGCTGTACTCGCCGATCTCGTCCTCGGTGAGCGAGGTGCGCTTGACCAGCTCGTGCTTCCACTGCCGGGCCGAGACCGTGTTGGTGACCAGGATCAGCGTCGTCGACTTGGCGGTGGCCATCGCGCCCGCGCCCACCAGCGTCTTCCCCGCGCCGCAGGGCAGCACCACGACGCCCGAGCCGCCGTGCCAGAAACCCTCCACGGCCTGCTTCTGGTAGGGCCGCAGCGCCCAGCCGTCCTCACGCAGCTCGATCGGGTGCGCCTCGCCGTCCACATACCCGGCCAGGTCCTCCGCGGGCCAGCCCAGCTTCAGCAGCACCTGCTTGATCTGTCCGCGCTCGGAGGGGTGGACGACCACCGTGTCCGGGTCGATCCGTGCCCCGACCAGCGGCTGGATCTTCCTGGACCGCAGGACCTCCTCCAGCACCGGCCGGTCCGTGGAGTTCAGCACCAGCCCATGGCTCGGGTGCTTGACCAGCGTCAGCCGCCCGTACCGCGCCATCGTCTCGGCGATGTCGACGAGCAGCGCGTGCGGCACCGGGTAGCGCGAGTGCGTGACCAGCGCGTCCACCACCTGCTCGGCGTCGTGCCCGGCCGCCCGCGCGTTCCACAGCCCCAGCGGTGTCACCCGGTAGGTGTGGATGTGCTCCGGTGCCCGCTCCAGCTCCGCGAAGGGCGCGATGGCGCGGCGGCAGGCGTCGGCCTGGTCGTGGTCGACCTCCAGCAGCAGCGTCTTGTCGCTCTGGACGATCAGGGGTCCGTTCACGGGTGTCTCGGCCCTTTCGCTTCGCGTCGTACGGCGGCCAAACATCCAGTGTCCACCATCGGCGGAGTGTTCCGGCCGGACGCGTCAGTCCGCTTCGTCCGCCAGTTCGGCCGCGCCGGTGATCCGGTGCAGCGGGTAGGTGCGGACCTCGTCGGCGGTGTGGTCGTAGGCCGTGACGAAGCCGCCCTCCACGCGGATGGGGGCGATCACGCGCTGGCTGGCGGCGCCGTCGGCGCTGACGTAGCCGATCCAGACGGCGGAGCCGGTGAGGACGGCGGCCTGGACGGTGGCCAGGGTGTCGGCGGCGGTGGTGCGGGGCAGCCCGGTCTCGCTGGTGGCGGCCGCCGGCCGGGCGGCGGAGGTGGGCAGCGGCTTGTGCGGGGTGGTCGCGGCCAGGTCGCCGGCGCGGATGGCGCGGACCGCGGCGCCCAGCAGGGTGTCGTCCGGCAGCGGCGGACCGTCCGGGACGGGGGCCGGGGCGGTGCGCGGCGGGGTGCGGTGCGCGTCGGCCCGGGTGACCACCACATCGCCCTCGGCGGACTCGGCGGCGGGCGCGTAGCCCATCGCGCGCAGCCCGTCGAGCAGCACGTCCGGCGCCACCTGCGCGGCCAGCACGGTCGGCGCGAGACGCCGCAGCCGCAGGGCCACCGAGCGGCGGTCCACGAGGATCTCGGCGAGCAGCGCGTCGTCGTCGCAGCGCAGATACGCGGAGGCCGCGCCGATCCGCAGCCGGCCGTGCTTCCGGGCGACGTCGTCGATCAGGTACGCCAGCGGCTGCGGGACCGGCGTGCGGGAGTGTCGGGCCAGGAAGGCGTGCAGGTCGGACGCCGACCGGCCGGCGTCCAGGGCGCGGCGCACGGACTCCGGGGTGAAGCGGTAGACCGTCGCGCCGCCCTTGGACTCCACCTCCGCCAACACCCCGAGCGTCTCCGCCAGCGGGCGTTCGAGGGGGCCGGGGGCGACGGCGGTCAGGTCGGCCTGGAGCAGCACATGGTCCAGCGGCTGGGGCAGCAGCGGCGCCAGCAGCCGTGCCGCCTCCGCGGCGGCGGCCCCCGCCTGCGCGGAGGTGCCTCCTGTCGTGACCGGGTGCGCGTGCGGGTGCTGGTGCGGATGCGGCGGCAGCGGGCCCAGCAGCGCGCGGCCGTGCGCGGACAGCGCGCCGCGGCCGGTGACGCCCAGCAGCTCCGCCTCGGTCAGCGTCCAGCCCGCGAGGCGCGACCGCAGGTCGTGCGCGGGCCCGGGCTCCCCGGCGGCGGAGCGGGTGGCGGCGGTCGAGGCGTCCGCGCCGGCCCCGCTCGCGGCGGTGCCCGTTTCCGGCGCCGTGCCCATCGCCGGACCCGTCGCCGGCGGGCGGGTCGCGCCCACCGTCGTACGGGCCGCCGCCGCGCCGCGCGGCGGCCGTTCCCACCGGAGCCGTGCCAGCAGCGAGTCGGGCGTCGCGGAGGTGCCGGCGGGCAGGGTGGCGAGGAGTGCCAGGGCCCGGCGGCGGACCTCGGGCGCGGGGGAGCGGTCCAGGTCCGGGCCGAGCGCGGAGAGGGTGCGGCCCTTGGGGTCCCGCCCGCCGACCACGCCCGCCGTACGGGTGGCCGCCAGCCAGGCGGTGGCCAGCGCGGTCCAGCGCTCCGCGGCGGGCAGCGCCAGCCAGTCGTCGTAGGCGGGCGTCGGCGCGTAGCGCTCGTCGATGTCCCCGTCCGAGGCCAGCAGCCCGGCCGCGTACGCCAGCTCGATCCAGAACGCCGCGACCGGCTCGCTCACATCCAGCGCGGTCGCGGTCCGCTTGAGGTCGCGGACGCTCAGCCCGCCCGAGCGCAGCACCAGCGGGCTGCCGGTCTCCCACCGCTTGAGCAGCTCCTCCACGGTGGCCAGCGCGGTGAACGCCTGCCCGGCCGCCGTCGCGTCCACAGCCTGTGGATGGTGTTCTGCGGCGGGCACCAGCGCCGGCGGGACCGGCTCCGGGGTCCGGTGCGCGCGGCCGCCGCGCAGATGAAGGGCGACCTCGCGGGGCAGCACCACGTGCCGGGTCCCCGACGGCAGCAGCAGACCGCGGGCCATCAGCCACTCGACGGGCGCGGAGGGCGAGGCCACGGAGACCTCCCCGTACGGCGGGCCCCAGGCGAGTCGGCCGAGCACGCCCAGCGCCTCCCGCGGCGCCTCGGCGAGCAGCGCGGCCATCCGGGCCCGGTCGCCGAACAGCCCCGACAGCGCGGCCACCGCCGACACCGGGTCGTGGGTCGCGGCCAGCCCGGCGGCGGCGAGTATCTCCTGGAGGCGGCCGGGCGACATGCCCGCCGCGGCCTCCGCGACGGTGGGGCCGAGGCCGGTGGGGGACGGCGCGGACGGGGTCGGGGCGAGTAGCTCACGGGCGGTGCGGACCAGGCGCAGCCGGTCGTCGCCGCCCCAGATGAGCGCCTGGGCGCGCAGGGTGGCCACGGCGCGCGGCAGCGCGGCGGCGATCGCGGCGGTGGAGGCCGCGTCCAGCGCGCCGTCCACGGTGCCTCCGGCGGCGTCCGTGGGGCTTCCGGTGTCCTTCTTCGTGCTCTCGGTGCTCTCGGTGGTGCCGCCGACGGAACCGTCCGTGTCGCCGGCCATCAACGCGTGCAGCGTCTCGTAGGGACACGGGTCCGGCGCCACCGCCAGCGCCTCCGCCGTCTGGAGCGCGAACCGGTCCAGCCGCTCGACGGCCCGCACCACCGAGGCGCGGGTGGCGGCCCGCGTGGCCAGCTGCGTCAGATCGTTGGGGACGGGGTTGAGCAGGTCGGGCCGGGCGCGCAACAGCTCCGTGAGGGCGTCGTCGGGCCGGGCGCGCAGCTCCTCGGCGAGCGTGCGCGGCGCGGTGTCAGCGGTGCGCCCGCCCTCTCGCTCGGTGGCTTTCCGTGGGGGCCGGGAAGTCCGCGAGGCGCGCGAGGTGGTCATTCGATCCACAGTAGCGGGTGATCGGCGACGGGCCCGAGGTCTCGACGGCGATGGATCATGCCCGAGCCACGGCTGACCTGGTACGGGTGAGGTGCGGGGCGTGATCCGGACGAGCGGGTGCGAGGTGCGGGGCACGGTCCCGGCACGGTGCGGAAGGCGCGGCCCCCGGTCGCGCGCGTCCCGGCGCGGCGGGGACGGGCGCGGTACCGTCGATGGGGTTTGGAACGGGTCGCCGTGCTGCTCGGCGCGCTGGCGGTGCGCCCGTCCGCAGGGGCTTTTGGTGGGGGGTCTGTCTGGTGGGGATCGAGAGCGATCGGCTCGTCTACGACTATCTGAGCCGCGTCGGCGACCTGGCTCAGCAGCAGGGCCTGCCCTCCCGCGATCGCATGCGGCTGGTGGCCACCCTGCGTGCCCGGATCGACGAGAGCCGGGCCGGGGCCGGAGCGGGTGGCGACAGCGCGGCCGGCGTCAAGCGCATCCTGGGGCGGCTGGGCACGCCCACGGAGGTCGTGGCCCAGGCGGAGGCGGGGGTACGGGCGCGCGCGGTGTCGCCCCTGGAGCCGGAGGGCGCGCCTCGTGCTGCGGATCCAGGCCCGCGGGGCGTGGCGCCTGCCCCGTCCACCACCTCCGACGGTGGGTCCGACGGTGGGCCCGTACGGCCGGCTTCGGGATCGGTCGCGACGTCGAAGGTGGCGGGGCGGGCCGGTGTGACGGCGGAAGCGGGACGGACCTCGGCCCACGCGTCGGCCGTGCCGCGCGGTGCGGCCGACGCGGCGGGGTCGGCCGCCACCCCGGACGCGTCCGGGCGGTACGACGCGCAGCCGCGGTACGACGCCGCGCCGGCCCGGGCCCCGGAGCCGCCCACTGTCCCCGCGCCCGCCGGGCCCACGAGCCCCATCGGCCCCGCCGCGCCGACGGCGCCGCGCGAGAGCGCCGAGTCGGAGGCGTCCGGTGGGATGCGGAAGGCGGGGCGTACGGCGCGGGAGCGGCTGGCGGGGCTGGCCGAGCGCAGTGGGCTGGGCGGGAAGGTCGTGCCCCCGCGGGAGGGTGCCGCCCCGGTGCCGGCGGCCGGAGTCGACGCCCCGCGGACCGCCTCGCCGCCGCACCTGGCCGGTGAGGACGAGCTGAGCTCGCGGGAGTCCAACCCCGACTGGTGGCGGACGGAGGCGGGGCCGTTCTCGCCCCGCGAGGACGTGCCGTTCGGCCAGGTGGACGGGTTCACCGGTGGCATCGAGCTTCCCGAGCTGCTCAAGCCGCCGTCGGAGCAGCGGGAGAAGCCCGAGCGGGAGGCCGAGGCGGAGGCGGCGGCCGGGGCCGGCGACGGCGCATCGGACGGTCGGTCCACGGGCGGCGGCCGCCGCGGGCTGTTCCGCCGCGTCCTGCGGCGCCGCGCCGCCAAGGCCGACGGCGCCCCGCGCGGCAGCCTCGGCCCGCTCCTGCTGCTGGCCGTCGCCCTCCTCGTCGCGGGCGCCGTCATGGCCAACGTGCTGGTCCTCGCCTTCGGCTGGCTGATCGCGTACTACACGCCGCGGCTCACCCCCGGCGAGCGCAAAGCGGCCGTGTTCGGCGTTCCGGGCACGGTCGCCTTCGGCGCGATGGTCTGGCTCTGGGGGCGGCTGAACGAGCGTTGGGGCGAGCCGATCCCGGAACACGGGCTCGGCGACGCCGTCCAGGACGCCTGGCCCGTCGTCGTCCGCGCCGCGGCCGTCGCCTCGGCCCTCTTCCTGATCTGGCGCGCCCGACGCCGCGCCCCGTCCTGACCGCCGTTTCGGGGACGCGGGGCTCGCGGCGCTCATGACGGTCGCGGAGACCGGCATGAGCGCCGCGGGCTACCCGCACTGTCAGGGCACGGCACACCCGCGCTGTCGAGAGGCATGGCACAACCCGCCCCCTCTCGGGGCCACGGCACAATGGCCGGCATGGCTGCGCACCCGTTCACGGTCGGTTTCGATCTCGATATGACGCTCATCGACTCGCGCCCCGGCATCAAGGCCGCCTATCTGGAGCTCACCGCCCGCACCGGTATCCCCATCGACGCCGAGCTCGCGATCACCCGGCTCGGTCCGCCGCTGGAGCAGGAGCTGGCCCACTGGGTCCCCGCCGAGCGCGTCGACGAGGTGGCCGATCTCTACCGGGCGCTCTACCCGCGGCACGCGATAGCCCCCAGCCTCGCGATGCCCGGCGCCCGGGAGGCCGTCGCCGCCGTGCGGCGGCTGGGTGGGCGGGCCATCGTGGTGACCGCCAAGCACGAGCCCAACGCCAAGCTGCACCTGAGCCACCTGGGCATCGAGGCGGACGCCGTCATCGGCTGGCTGTGGGCGGAGGCCAAGGCGGAGGCGCTGCGCGAGCACGGCGCCAGCGTGTACGTGGGCGACCACACCGGGGACGTGCGCGGAGCCCGCACCGCCGGGGCGCACTCGGTCGCCGTGTCCACCGGGCCCTGCGAGGCGGACGAGCTGCGAGCGGCGGGCGCCGATGTGGTGCTGCCCGACCTGACCGCGTTCCCGGAGTGGCTGGAACGCTACGCGGAGGGCCCCGAGGCCGTCGCCGGCTCCGTCGCCCCGGAGGACCGCGCCGCCACCGACCTGGCCTGACGGCGCTGCGCCCCGATCGACCGGAACACGCCCGCCGCGGCGATCATGAAGCCGACCCCCATCAACATGCTGACCAGGTAGGCGGCGGTGGGCAGCGGGTCCGAGCCCAGCAGCAGCGGGGCGACGGTGGCCAGGGTGGCCACCGCGCCGATCACGAAGACGATGGTCCCGGCCTGGACCAGCCGGTCGCCGGGGCCTGGTCCGGGACGGTCGACCCGGCCCGCGGGGGCGGTACGCCGAGGAAGAGGTGTGTCGCTCACCGCTCCAGGGTAGGTGGCTTTCAGAAGCGCGTAGGAACCACCCGGGTACGTCTTGTCACCAGGCTCCGGACCATTAGCCTTGGTGGTGGCGGGTCTGACGACCCGCTGTAGTGCTGTCCAGAGCTGTTTTCCGTGATCCGACGAGTGACGAGGACGAGGACAAAGACGTGCCTACCGGCAAGGTCAAGTGGTTCAACAGTGAGAAGGGCTTCGGCTTCCTCTCCCGTGACGACGGCGGTGACGTCTTCGTGCACTCCTCAGTGCTCCCGGCAGGCGTCGACTCGCTGAAGCCAGGCCAGCGCGTCGAGTTCGGTGTCGTCGCCGGGCAGCGCGGTGACCAGGCGCTGAGTGTGAACGTTCTCGACCCGGCCCCCTCCGTCGCGGCCGCGCAGCGGCGCAAGCCGGACGAGCTGGCGTCGATCGTGCAGGACCTGACCACGCTGCTGGAGAACGTCACCCAGCAGCTGGAGCGCGGCCGGTACCCGGACAAGGCGCACGGCTCCAAGATCGCGGGCATGCTGCGCGCGGTCGCCGACCAGCTGGACGTCTGAGCGGGCGTCTCGCGGACCTCCGGCGTGGTCCGGCGCGCCGCCCGGAGCGTCCTTGATCGGTCGACGAACCGTCGACGGTTGATCGCTTTCAGCGCCGACCACGTCTAGTGCGGCTACCGCATCCGTACCAAGCCCGGTGATCACTCATCCCGGTGATCACCGGGGCCGAACGGGCGAATCCTCGAAGGCGCGACGCCGACCAGGCGAGGGCGCGGCGGCGATCAGACGAAACCGAGCGCGTCCCGGCTGAGGGGCGGCACCAGCCCCTCGGCCGCCGCACGCGTCAGCAGCCCGCGCACCGCGGCGTAGCCGGACTCGCCGAGGTCCGCGGTGAACTCGTTCACGTACAGCCCGATGTGCTGGTCGGCGACGGCCGGGTCCATCTCCTGCGCGTGCGCGAGCACATACGCGCGCGAGGCCTCGGGGTCGTCCCACGCCATGCGCACCGAGGTGCGGGCCGCCTCCGCCAGCGCGCGCAGCCGCTCCGAGCCCAGCGCACGCTTGGCGATGATCGCGCCGAGCGGGATCGGCAGCCCGGTGGTGGACTCCCAGTGCTGGCCCATGTCGGCGAGGCAGTGCAGCCCGTAGTCCCGGTAGGTGAAGCGGGCCTCGTGGATCACCAGCCCGGCGTCCACCTTCCCGTCCCGTACGGCGGGCATGATCTCGTGGAACGGCAGCACCACCACGTTGCCCACGCCGTCCGACAGGGTGTCCGCGGCCCACAGTCGGAACAGCAGATACGCCGTGGAGCGCTCGCTGGGCACCGCGACCGTCTTGCCGGTGAGCTCGACGCCCGGCTCGCGGGTCAGCACCAGCGGCCCGCAGCCGCGCCCCAGCGCCCCGCCACACGGCAGCAGCGCGTAATCGTCCAGCACCCAGGGCAGCACCGCGTACGACACCTTCAGGACGTCGTACTCGCCGCGCACCGCCATCCCGTTGGTGATGTCGATGTCGGCGAAGGTGACATCGAGGGCGGGGGCTCCGGGCACCTTGCCGTGCGCCCACGCGTGGAAGACGAAGGTGTCGTTCGGACAGGGCGAGTAAGCGATCTTCAGCGACTCAGTCATCGGTCTCTCCGTGCCTCCCCGGCTCTTTCCAGCCCTCGATCACGGGAACGAGTCCGCCGAACGCGGTGGCCAACGCGTCCAGCGCCGCTCCGATCCGCCATGCCGCGCGGTCCCGCGGCCCCACCGCGTTGGACACCGCCCGCACCTCCAGCACCGGCAGCCCGTGCGCGGCGGCCGCCTCGGCCACCCCGAACCCCTCCATCGCCTCGGCCGCCGCGTCCGGGTGGCGCGCCAGCAGCGCGGCCGCCCGCTCGGCGCTGCCGGTGACGGTGGAGACGGTGAGCACGCTCCCGCGCGCCGCGCCGGTCGCCTCGGCGGCGGCCGCCGCCAGCGCGGGCGGCGGACAGTGGGTCACGGTGCCGAAGCCCAGCTCCGCGACGGAGGCGAAGCCGTCGGCGGTCTCGGCGCCCAGATCGGCGGCGACGATCGTGTCGGCGACCACCAGCGAACCCACCGGGGCGCCCGGGAAACCGCCGCCGATGCCGGCGGAGACGACCAGGGCGTAGCCGGTGCCGCGGGCGGCCGCGGAGGCCAGCGCGGTGGCGGTGGCGGCGGCCGCGGCCGCGGGGCCGACCCCGCCTTCGATCACCACGAAGCCCCGACCCGTGCCCCCGGCGTCCGGGAGGGTCGGGCCGCCGGTCGGCGAGGCGTCGACGGGGCACGCGCTCGCGCCCACGCCGCGCACCACGGCATCCCGCTCGGCGGCTACCGCGGTGACGACGAGGATCCGGCCGTCCGTCAGGACTCCTGCTTGAGGTTGAAGTGCCACAGGCCCTTGGGGCCGCTCTCACCGGCCTCGACGACGGTCAGCGTGACCTCCTTGAGCGGGATGAGCTGCCCCGTCTCGTCCTGGCGGACGAAGAGCAGGTCGGAGTCGAAGCTCCGGTAGGTGGCCTTGGTGTCGTCCACCACCACCCGGCCGCCGGCGACCAGCGTCCAGCCGGACTCGGCGATCTCCGGGTCCACGCCGACGCGCACCTTCTCACCGCTGTGCACGGTGAGGGTCCTGGCGCCTTCCCTGTTCAGGCAGGCGCGCCACTTCTTCTCCTCAAGGGCCTTGCCGTCGGTGTAGCAGCCCTTGGTGGCCTCGGTGGTCTTCGAGGTGGAACCGACCGTCACCGTCGCAAGCGGGGTCGGCTTGTCGCAGGCGGTGAGGGCGACAAGCCCGAGAGTCACGGCACCGACGGCGGCAGCGGCACGTCGGCCCTTGCCCCGGGAAAACAACGCAGCGGTCATGTCGGCAGGCTATCTGGCCGCCGGGTTCACGCCACGCGGGGGTGCGGCGTGCCGCGCCGACCGGCCGCCAGCAGCCCCCGTACGGTCGTCGCCGTGCCCAGCGCGATCACCCCCGCGGCGACCGACATCCCGAGCACGCCGTTGAGCGGCAGCGCGATGCCGACGGCTCCGCCCACCACCCAGGACAGCTGCAGGGTGGTCTCGGAACGGGAGAACGCCGAGGTGCGCACCGTTTCCGGCACGTCCCGCTGGATCAGCGCGTCCAGCGACAGCTTCACCAGCGCCTGGGAGATGCCGGCGGTCGCCGCGACCACGGCCACCAGCACCGTGGAGTACAGCGCGGCGGACGCCGCCAGAACGCCCAGCGCCGTGCTGAGGACGACGGCGATGATCCGCTCCGGACCGCGCGATTTCAGCCATGCTCCGATCGCCGTGCCCAGGGCGTTGCCGCCGCCCGCCGCCACCGCCACGATGCCCAGTGACACCTCCGGACTCAGGCCGTTCATCGGGTGCTCGCGGAGCAGGAAGGCCAGGAAGAGGGTGAGGAAGCCGGAGAGGCACTTCACCGAGGCGCACGCCTGGAGCGCGTGCAGCACCGAGGGGCCGACCGTGCGCAGCCCCGGCCGCCTGGCCTTCTCGGTGCTGCTGGTGGCCTTGCCGGTGCCGGCCCGGTGCATCGCGTGCGGC
Organism: Streptomyces sp. SAJ15; assembly: GCF_007595705.1. Taxonomy (GTDB): domain Bacteria; phylum Actinomycetota; class Actinomycetes; order Streptomycetales; family Streptomycetaceae; genus Streptomyces. The sequence goes on from NZ_NISY01000016.1 coordinate 83,359, forward strand.
AGGTGCAGATGGTGTTCGCCCGAGGTCAGCTGGGCGCGGGCCTCACCCTTGGCCGAGTCGACCTTGTGCGGCAGCGTGAACGACAGAAAGGTCCCCGCCGCGAACACCACGAACGCCCCGTACAGCGGCCAGCCCGGGCCGATCTGGTGCAGCCCGGCGCCCAGCGGGGCGGCGATGCCGGTGGCCAGCAGCCCGGCCAGGGTCACCCGTGAGTTCGCCTTCACCAGCGAGAAGCGCTGCGGCAACAGGCGTGGCACCACGGCGGAGCGCACGACCCCGTACGCCTTGGAGGCCACCAGCACGCCCAGCGCCGCCGGATACAGCTCCAGCCCCCCGCCGGCCACCGCCCCCGCCATCGTCAGCGCCAGCAGCGCCCGGGTCAGCATCGATCCGGCCATCGCCGCCCGACGGCCGTGCGGCACCCGGTCCAGCAGCGGGCCGATGACCGGCGCGAGCAGCGCGAAGGGAGCCATCGTGATGGCCAGGTAGAGCGCCACCCGGCCGCGAGCCTGGTCGGTGGGGACCGAGAAGAAGACCGTGGACGCCAGCGCGATGGTGATCATCATGTCGCCCGCGGAGTTCACCGCGTGCAGCTCGATCAGCTTGCCCAGCCCGGATTCACCCGCGCCGTGGGCGTGGGTGGCGCGCCGGATGGAGCGGCCCGTGAACGCGAACGGATGCCGGATCACCCGGCCGAGGGTCCGGAAGACTCCCGGCCGCCGGGGCTCGTCACTGGAGCTGACGTTCTTCCTCACCCGACGTGCCACCCGGAGTGTCACCCGACCTTTCACCCGCCTCGCGCCGGCCCATCGCCCCATGGTCCCGCCAACCCGGCGCGGGAGTGCGGCTTTGCGGCCTCTTTCCGGTCGCGAGCCGCCGCGAGGTCGGACTTCGTCGTGGACGGGGTAGGGATGGCAGCGCTGAACAAGGTAGCGTGCGTAACGCGCCACCGGCGGTCGTTCTTGGCCACGCCCCCAGTCACTATCCCGCAGAATGGGACGTGAGGGTGCGCCCGAGGCCGACCGGGCGCGGACGTCGACGCGGTCCCATGGTCCGCTCCGTCCGTCTCCCCGGCCGCAGGGCTGGCGCACTCGTGAGACGGCGTAGGAGAGAATCGATTCTTGTGAGTGCTGCGATGCGAAGCCGTACCCCGGACCGTCTGTGCGCCGAGGCAGTCGAACTCGCCCGCGAGGCGGCGCAGCAAGCGGCGCTCCCCGGAGAGGTCGGGGAGCACGTCGGCGTCGTCGCCGACGGGGACCGCGTCGTCACGCACCTCTTCGAGTGCAGGGAGCCCGGCTACCGCGGCTGGCGCTGGGCCGTGACCGTCGCCCGCGCCTCCCGCGCGAAGGTGGTCACCCTCGACGAGACCGTGCTGCTCCCCGGCGACGACGCACTGCTGGCCCCCGAGTGGGTGCCGTGGAGCGAGCGGCTGCGCCCCGGCGACCTGGGCCCCGGTGACCTGCTGCCCACCCAGGCCGACGACCTGCGCCTGGAGCCCGGCTTCACCGGCGAGGACGCCCCGCCGCCGAACGCGGTGGTCTCCGAGGAGATGGAGCAGCTCGCGGCGGCCGAGGACGCCGAGGTCACCGCCGGCTCGCCCGCCACCCAGCCCACCACCCCGGCCCGCGGCAGCATCGCCGCCCTGGCCGAGGAGCTCGGCATGCGCCGCGCCCGGGTGCTCTCCCGCTACGGCCTGCACACCGCCGCCGATCGCTGGGACGAGTCCTACGGCGCCAAGACCCCCATGGCCCAGGCCGCCCCCGCGTCCTGCGTGACCTGCGGTTTCCTGGTTCCCCTGGCCGGCTCCCTGCGCCAGGCGTTCGGCGTCTGCGCCAACGAGTTCAGCCCCGCCGACGGCCGGGTCGTCTCCCTCACCTACGGCTGCGGCGGCCACTCCGAGGCCGCCGTCATGCCCAAGCCGCCGCGCCCCGCGCAGCCCGTCATCGACGAGACGGTCGTCGAGCCGATGCCGCTGCACCCCGACCGCACCGGCGGATCCGTGGAGCCGGGGGCTCCGCAGGAGGAGCTGGGCCACTCCTGACGCGCGCCGGCCCGCGGCCTGCCCCGCTCCGACCTGAGCGCCGAGCCTGGCGGGGTGCATGGCCGGATGCCGGGTGCCGGTCTCGTCTCGCGCCTTCGGCGCACAGCGGCAGCGGTGAGAGCGGGGGAGGGCCTTTCGCCGTTTCCGGGCGGCGGCGCCGGGGTCGTCTGCCGGGGTCGTACGTAGTCGTCTGCCGTGGTCGTTCGGGCGCCGTGCGGCCTTCGCGGCGGAGAAGGAGACCCTGCCCGGAATCGGTTGTCCTGATGCTTGCTCTGGGACAAGTTTTTCTGCGGGAAGGTGTCCGCTTCCGGTGGCCGACGCGGGTCGGGTGGAGGCAGGGCCAGCGCGAGCGCAGGATCGAGATGGCGGTACGTTCGCCGCATGCAGTCGCGCGGGCGTACCCGTGCGGCGAAACGGATGCAGCGGCCAGGACCCGGAGGCGAAACGTGAGCAGCACGGCGATGGTGCGAGGCGCGGCCGAGGACGCGGACCCGTTCGGGACCGCGCGGCTGCGGCGCGGCGTGCTGGACGCGTGGTCCGCGTCGCCCGCCCGGTTCCGCGAGGACGCCAACGCCGAGGAGGACCTGGCGCTCGGCGGCTACCGCGACCGACTGGTGGTGGAGCTCGCCCAGAACGCCTCGGACGCCGCCGCCCGGGCCGGCGTCCCCGGCCGGCTGCGGCTCACCCTGCACCCCGCGACGGGGGACGACCCCGCCGCCCTCGCGGCCGCCAACACCGGCGCCCCGCTGGACGCCGCGGGCGTGGAGTCGCTGGCCACCCTGCGGGCCTCCGCCAAGCGGGACGACGCGGCGGCGGACCTCGCCGTCGGCCGCTTCGGCGTCGGCTTCGCGGCGGTGCTCGCGGTGAGCGACGAGCCCGCCGTCGTGGGCCGCACCGGCGGCGTGCGCTGGTCGCTGGCGGAGGCCCGGGAGCTGGCCCGGGGCGCCGCCGAGGCCAGCTCGGGGCTGGCGGACGAGCTGCGCCGCCGCGAGGACCATGTGCCGCTGCTGCGCCTGCCGCTGCCCGCCGAGGGCACCGCCCCGGAGGGCTATGACACCGTCGTGGTGCTGCCCCTACGGGACGCCGCCGCCGAGGATCTGACGCAGCGTCTACTCGCCGCCGTCGACGACGCGCTGCTGCTCACCCTGCCCGGACTGACCGAGGTGGTCGTCGCCACCCCGCAGTCCGTACGGACGCTGCGCCGCCGCCAGGACGGGCCGTACGCGGTCGTCGAGGACGAGACCGTTCCCGCCGGCGCCGCCGCCGTGACCGCGGTGCGGCGTTGGCGCACCGAGCGGGCCGGCGGGCGGCTGGAGCCGGAGCTGCTGGCCGACCGGCCGGTGGAGGAGCGGCTGCGCCCGGCGTGGTCGGTGACCTGGGCGGTGCCGGTGGACGCCGCGGGCGAGCCGGTGCGGCCGGAGACGGCCCCGGTGGTGCACGCGCCCACCCCCACCGACGAGGCGCTGGGCGTACCGGCCCTGCTGATCGCGTCCTTCCCGCTGGAGCCCACCCGCCGTCACGCGGCGCCGGGTCCGCTCACCGACTTCCTGCTGGCGCGGGCCGGTGAGGCGTACGCGGGCCTGCTGCGCGAATGGCACCCGGTGAGCACCGGAACGCTCGACCTGGTTCCGGGCCCGCTGGGGAAGGGCGAGCTCGACGGGCGGCTGCGCCAGGAGATCCTGCGCCATCTGCCCCATGTCCCCTTCCTGCCCAGCGCCGCGGCGCCGGCCGCGGCCGGCGACGAAACCGGCCGCGAGCTGTGGCCCGAGAGCGGGGACGCCTGGACCACCGGCCCGGCCGAGCCCGCCACGGCACCCCCGGCCCCGGAGGCGCCGGGCCTCCCCGGCGGCGCCGCCCCTGAGTGGGAGCCGCTGCCCGTCGGCGCGGGCGGCGAGCCGATCGCGCTGCGCCCGCGGGACGCGGAGCTCGTGGAGGGCGCGGGCGCGGAGACCGTACGGGTGCTGGCCGAGCTCTTCCCGGGGCTGCTGCCCGCCGGGCTGGAGCGCCGGCCGGGCCTGCGGGTGCTGGAGGTGGCGCGGGTCCCGCTGGGTGAGGTCATCGACCGGCTGGCGGGCGTGGAGCGTTCGCCGGCGTGGTGGTGGCGGCTGTACGACTCGCTGGCCGGAGTGGACCCGGACCGGCTGAGCGGGCTGCCGGTGCCGCTGGCGGACGGGCGTACCACCGTCGGCCCGCGGCAGGTGCTGCTGCCGCTGCCGGGCGCCGAGGAGGAGATGGCGGCGCCGGCCGGCCCGGACGGGAGCGTCGAGCCGGACACCGAGGCCACGCCCCGCCACCAGGCGCTGGCCCGGCTCGGGCTGAAGGTCGCGCACCCCGACGCCGCCCATCCGCTGCTGGAGAAGCTCGGCGCGACCCCGGCCACCCCGCGGGCGGTGCTGACCACCCCTCAGGTGCGGGCCGCCGTCGCCGCCTCGCTCGACGACGAGGAGCGCTGGGACGAGGCCGAGGACGGCCTGGACGCGTACGAGCTGGCGGAGACCGTACTGGGGCTGGTGCGCGACGCCCAGCTCGCGCCCGGCGACGAGCCGTGGCTGGCGGCGCTGGCGCTGCCGGACGACGAGGGCGAGCTGGCCCCCGCCGGGGAACTGGTCTTCCCGGGCAGCGACTTCGAATGGGTGATCCGCGAGGGCGAACTGCCGCCGTGCGACCCGGAGCTCGCCGCCCGCTGGGGCGAGCAGCCGCTGGCGGCGGTCGGCGTGCTGGCCGGGTTCACCCTGGTGCGCGCCGCCGACGTGGTGCTGGACCCGGACGAGCTGGAGCCGCGGGACGGGGACTGGGCGGAGCCGGACGACGCGGGGCTGCTGGACGCGGTGGACGTGTGGTGCGAGGACGTCCTGGACCGGCTGCCGGAGAGCCCGGTGCCACCGGTGGCCACCGAGCTCGTCGCCGTGCGGGACCTGGACCTGGTGGCGGACGACGCCTGGCCGCAGGCGCTGGCGATGCTCGCCAAGCCGCCGCTGCGGGACGCGCTCACCACCCCGGTGCGGGTGCTGCTGCCGGACGGCACGACGGAGACGGTGCGCCCGTACACCGCCTGGTGGCTGCGCGGCCACCCGGTGCTGGAGGGGCGGCGGCCGGCCGGCCTCCGGGCGGCCGGGAGCGACCCGCTGCTGGAGGGGCTGTACGAGCCGGCGGACGCGACCGGCTTCGACGACGAGCAGGTGCTGCGCGCGCTGGGTGTGCGCACCTCGGTGGCGGCGCTGCTGGACGAGCCGGGCGGCGCGGCCGAACTGCTGGCCCGGCTGGCCGACCCGGCCCGCGAGGTGACGGCCGCTCAGTTGCACGCCCTTTACGGGCTGCTGGCCGATCTCGACCCGGAGCAGGTCACCCTGCCGGACGAACTGCGGGCCGTGGTCGACGGCGAGGTGCGGGTGGTGGACGCGGCGGAGGCGCTGGTCGCCGACGCGCCGGACCTCCTTCCGCTGGCCACCGGGCGGGCGCTGCTGCCGGTGCGGCCCGCGCGCGCGGCGGAGCTGGCGGAGCTGTTGCAGGTGCGGCGGTTGAGCGAGGCGTTCGCGCACGCCCCGGTGGACGGCGAGGGCGAGCTCCGGGACGTCCCGGACGCGGTCCGGGTGCTGCTGCCGGGCGCGCCCGACTCCTACGTCGAGCACGAGGAGCTCGTTGTCGACGGGGTCGCCCTCGACTGGCGACGCACCCCCGACGGCGTGCTGCACGCCGCCACCCTCGAAGGCGTCGCCGCGGGGCTGGCCTGGGCGGCCGGCCACTGGCACCGCCGCTTCGAGGCCGCGGCCCTCCTGGAGGACCCCACCCGCACCGAGGAGCTCTCCCGCGACCGCTGGTTCGACTGACCCGCCGTCAAGCGGCGGATCCACCCGAGGATCCGCCGCGACGGCAAGCCCCAGACGGCGAGGGGCCTCCCCGATCCGCCGCGACGGCGAGAACCTACGACGACAGGGTCCGGCGGCATGGCAACCGACCGCCACCACCGACGAGGGGCCCTGCCCGATCCGCCGCGACTGCGAGAACCCAAGACGACAGCGTCCGGCGGCATGACAACCGACCGCCACCATCGGCGAGGGCGCCTCCTCCCACCCGTCGCGACGGCGAGAGCGCCGTTTCCACGACCCCTCGCCGGGAGGCGGCCCGGCCCGCAGGCGGCCCGGCCCGGAGGCGTCACGATTTGCGGGCCACCCCCGCGAACAGGTCGATCTTCGTCTTGGCGAGCTCCTCCGGGTCCTCGTCGGGTTCCGGGCGCCAGCAGTGGGCCATCTGGACGCCGGGTTCGATCAGTTCCAGGCCGTCGAAGAAGCGGACGACCTGGTCGAGCGGGCGGCCGACGACGGTCATGCCGCCCTTGCGGTAGAGCTCGGTGACCCGCTCGATGATCTTCGGATCGGAGCCGAGGGCGGTGTGCGAGAGGACGAGATAGCTGCCGGGCACGAGGGCGTCGACCAGCTCGGCGACGATGCCGTAGGGGTCGGCCTCGTCGGCGAAGAAATGCATCACGGCGTTGAGGGAGAGGGCCACGGGCCGGCTCAGATCGAGGGCCTCGCGCAGCTCGGGCGCCTCGATGATCGACCGCGGCCTGCCGAGATCGGCGTGCACGAAGGCGGTGCGGCCCTCGGGCGTGCTGCGCAGCAGGGCGGTGGCGTAGGTGAGCACGATGGGGTCGTGGTCCACGTAGACGACTCTGGCGTCCGGGGCCAGACTCTGCGCGATCTGGTGGAGGTTGGGCTCCGTGGGGATGCCGGTGCCGATGTCGAGGAACTGTCGGATGCCGGCTTCGGCGGCGAGCCAGCGCGTGGCGCGCTGCATGAAGTCCCGGTTGGTCCGGGCGATCAGCCGGATCTCGGGCCAGACGGCGATGACGCCCTCGGCGGCCCGCTGGTCGACCTCGTAGTGGGTCTTGCCGCCCAGGTAGTAGTCGTACATCCGGGCGGAGTGCGGCTTGCTGGTGTCGATCTCTTCCGCGCGTAACCCGTAACTAGTCATGTTCGGAAGGCTACGTGAAAACCATGGTCAAGTTCGGCCCCGTTGAATCCTGTTGAGTATGGAGCTTCCGGGGCCGTTGTGGGTAATGAGTGAAGATCGTACTCTTGTTCCGCTCTGGCTTCGCGATGCGAAGCCTCATCATTCTGTGGGGGAATAGATGCGCAAGCGCACCTCGCTCGCCGTACTCACCGCCGCCTCCGCGGCGGTGGCCACCGTCGGACTCGCCGCCCCGGCGGCCCAGGCGGATGGTTACGGCGACACGGCGATCACCAAGGTGGTCGTCAACGGCGGCAAGAGCGTCGTCGTGGGCACCAGCGGTGCCAAGAAGTTCACGGTCTCGGTGACGGCGAAGGACAACTCCGGCATCAAGAAGGCCGAGATCAACCTGCACGGCCCGGCGTCCGGCTTCGAGCAGCCGACCTCCAAGGTCACCTGCAAGGCGGACAACGCCACCACCTCGACCTGCTCGGCCACCTTCGTGGTGGACCCGAAGGTCGACCTGTACGACAACAAGCTCGCCGGCACCTGGTACGTCTACGCGTGGGTGGACGCCACGGACGGCGACTTCTACACCAGCGAGAAGGTCGGCTCCTTCAAGCTGCAGCGTGAGTCCAAGCTGACGGTCAACGCCTCCCCGGAGCCGGTGAAGAAGGGCAAGACCCTCACCGTCACCGGCAAGCTGACCCGCGCCCACTGGGACGTCTTCGGCGACAACAAGTGGGTCGCGCACGGCAACCAGTCCGTGAAGCTGGAGTTCCGCAAGAAGGGCACCAAGACCTTCACCTCCGTCAAGACGGTGAAGAGCGCCTCCAACGGCGCCCTGAAGACGACGGTCAAGGCGTCGGTGGACGGCGACTGGCGCTTCAACTACGCCGGCAACACCAGCCACTCGGCGGTCGCCTCCGCGGTGGACTTCGTCGACGTGCGCTGAGACGCGCGCTGAGCTCGTCCCCCGGCCGCGCGGCCGGGGTTCTCATGGCGCCGGTTCGCCGCCTTCCGCGGCGAACCGGCGCCATGCCACTTCCAGCCCCAGGCCCGCCAGCACCGCGATCCCGACCGCGGTCCACGGCATGGTGGTGCCGATCAGCTTGAGCGCGAAGAAGTCCTGGAGCCACGGCGTGATGAGCACGACCACGAAGCCGAGCGCCATGGTCAGCACCAGGGCCACCCGCCACCAGGTGTAGGGGCGGGCGACGATCGCCAGCACCCACAGCGAGACGAGGAAGAGCGTCAGCGTGGCGGCGCTGGTCTCGGCCTCCAGCGACTCGTCGCCCGAGTAGTGGTTCCTCGCCAGCAGATACGCCGCGAAGGTGGCAGCGCCCGCGATGAGCCCGGCCGGGACGGCGTACCGCATCACCCGCCGTACGAAGTGCGGTCGGGCCCGCTCCCTGTTGGGGGCGAGGGCCAGGAAGAAGGCGGGCACCCCGATGGTGAGCGTGGACAACAGCGTCAGATGGCGGGGCAGGAACGGGTACTCCACCCGTGAGCAGACCACCAGCAGGGCGAGCAGCACCGAGTAGACGGTCTTGACCAGGAAGAGATTGGCGACCCGCTCGATGTTGCCGATGACCCGGCGGCCCTCGGCGACGACGGAGGGCAGCGCGGCGAAGCTGTTGTCGAGCAGCACGATCTGGGCCACCGCGCGCGTCGCCTCGCTGCCCGAGCCCATCGAGACCCCGATGTCGGCGTCCTTCAGGGCCAGCACGTCGTTGACGCCGTCGCCGGTCATGGCGACGTTGTGGCCGCGCGACTGGAGCGCCCCCACCATGTCCCGCTTCTGCCGCGGGGTGACCCTGCCGAAGACGGCGCCGCCCTCCAGGGCGGTGGCCATCTCGCCGCGCTCGGCGGGCAGCCGACGGGCGTCGACGGGGCGTTCGGCACCGGGCAGACCGAGCTTGGTGGCGACCGCGCCGACGGAGACGGCGTTGTCGCCGGAGATCACCTTGGCGTCGACGTTCTGCTCGGCGAAGTAGCGCAGGGTGTCGCCGGCGTCGGGACGCAGTCGCTGTTCGAGCACGACGAGCGCGGCGGCCCGGACCTCCTCGGCGACCCGGGGATCGCCCAGTTCACGGTCGCTGCGGGCCAGCAGCAGCACCCGCAGGCCGCGCGCGTTGAGTTCCTCGATCCCGGCGAGCGCCGGATCGCCGTCCGGCAGCAGCACATCGGGGGCGCCCAGGAGCCAGGTGGCGCTGCCGGCCCGGCCGCCCGGGTCGGGGCCGGTGACGGTGGCGCCGCTGTACTTGCGGGCGGAGGAGAAGGGCAGCGTGTCGGTGCAGCCCCAGTCGGGGTGGCCGTCCGGACAGGCGTCGACGATGGCCTGGAGGCTGGCGTTGGGGCGCGGGTCGGCGGCGCCCAGGACGCCCAGCACACGCCGCAGCCGCTCCTCCTCCGAGCCGTTCAGCGGGCGCAGCTCGGTGACGTCCATGCCGCCCTCGGTGAGGGTGCCGGTCTTGTCCAGACAGACCACGTCGACCCGGGCCAGCCCCTCGATCGCCGGCAGCTCCTGGACCAGGCACTGCTTACGGCCCAGTCGGATGACGCCGATCGCGAAGGCGACGGAGGTCAGCAGCACCAGGCCCTCGGGGACCATCGGCACGATGCCGGCCACCATCCGGCGCACCGACTCCCGCCAGTCGTCGCCCTCCACCACGAACTGGCTGATGATCAGGCCGATCGCGGTCGGGATCATCATCCAGGTCACGTACTTCAGGATCTGGCTGATGCCGCTGCGCAGCTCGGAGTGGACGAGGGTGAAGCGGGACGCCTCCTCGGCGAGCTGTGCCGCGTACGCCTCGCGCCCCACCTTGGTCGCGGTGAACGCCCCGCCGCCCGCCACCACGAAGCTCCCCGACAACACGGGGTCCCCGGGCCGCTTGAGTACCGGGTCCGCCTCGCCCGTCAGCAGCGACTCGTCGATCTCCAGCCCGTCGGCCTCGGCCACCCGGCCGTCGACGACGCACTTGTCCCCGGGCCCCAGCTCCACCAGGTCCCCGAGCACGATCCGCGAGGTGGGGATCTGGACGGCCGCCCCGTCCCGCCGGACGGTCGGCTTGGCCTCCCCGATCACCGCGAGGCTGTCCAGCGTCTTCTTGGCCCGCAGCTCCTGGACGATGCCGATCGCCGTGTTCGCCACGATCACGAACCCGAAGAGTCCGTCCTGGATCGGCCCCACCACCAGGATGATCAGAAACAGCACCCCGATGATCGCGTTGAACCGGGTGAACACATTGCCGCGGACGATGTCCGCCGTCGACCGCGACGACCGAACCGGAACGTCGTTGACCTCCCCCCGGGCCACCCGCTCCGCCACCTCGCCCGCGCTGAGCCCGGGATTCGTACGCGCCATCGCCCGCGATGCGGTCATGTCTCCGACGGTACGGGGGGAATCGGGCCCTCACGCGCCGAACGGCGATACCCGCCGGGCGGTGACACGCGCCGCGCGGCGCGGGGTTCAGCCCTCGGTCGCCGGCTCACCCTGCGCGCGGCGGATGGCGGCGTCGCGCTTGCGGACGTACCAGATGCCGATGAGCCCGAGGCCGCCGCCGGCGAGGCAGGTCCAGAGCCACCAGAGGCGGTCGTGGTCGGAGAGCCAGCCGTAGAAGGGGAGCTGGGCGAGGAAGAGGAGGAACCAGAGCACGGTGCCGCCGGTGATGGTGGCGACGACGTTGCCCTCCAGGGGCTCGGGGGCCTCGTGCTTGGGGGTCCACTTCGTCATGCGGACAGCTTACGGGGGAGGAGCCGTTCCCCCGGGCCGTGCGCCCGTGCGTACCGAGCGCGTACCCGCCGTACGGGCGTCCGGCCCGGCCGGCGGCCCCGCGCGGGCGCCCGCTCACACCCGTCGGCACCCGTCGGCGCTCGCCCACACCTGTCGGCGCCCGTCGGCGCCCGCCCACACCCGTCGGGTCCCGCCCACCCCGGGGGTGTCTACGCGCGGAGATAGCGTCAGTCGGCTTATGCATTCATACTGAATCGATCTGGGTCTGACTGGATTTCTTTGTCTGATCATCCAATCAGGCCCGGTTTCTTTTTGCCCTGGTCCCGAAGTCCCCGCATCACGAGGTCATCCATGTCCCCCTCCGCCACGGCTCCGGTCGACGCCAAGCAGCCCCCGCCGGAACCCGCACCGCCCGTCGGCCGGATGGACGGGTTCTTCCGGATCACCGAGCGGGGGTCGACGGTCGCCCGCGAGATGCGCGGCGGTCTGGCGACCTTCTTCGCGATGGCGTACATCATCGTGCTGAACCCGATCATCCTCGGGTCGGGCACGGACAAGTTCGGCCACCAGCTGGAGAACGGGGAGTTGGTCACCGCGACCGCCCTGATGGCGGGCCTGACCACGCTCCTCATGGGCGTCATCGGCAATGTGCCGATCGCGCTCGCGGCCGGGCTCGGCATCAACGCCGTGGTCGCGCTCCAGCTCGCGCCCCGGATGAGCTGGCCGGACGCGATGGGCATGGTGGTCCTGGCGGGCCTGGTGCTGATGATCCTGGTCGCCTCCGGTCTGCGGCAGCGTGTGATGGACGCGATCCCGCGCGGGCTCCAGCGGGCGATCGCGATCGGCATCGGCCTGTTCATCGCGCTGATCGGCCTGGTCGACGCCGGCTTCGTGACCCGTAACCCGGACCGCGCGCACACCACCGTGCCGCTGGGGCTGGGCATCGACGGGCGGCTCCAGGGCTGGCCGGTGCTGGTCTTCGTGCTCGGTCTCGCCCTCACCTTCGTGCTGGTCGTCCGCAAGCAGCGCGGCGCGATCCTCATCGGCATCGTGGTCAGCGCCTTCTTCGCGATCATCCTCAACTCGCTGGTCACCGTCCCGGACGAGGACTGGGGTCTGAGCGTCCCGCGGGTGCCGGACCAGGTGGTGGACACCCCGGACTTCGGCCTCATAGGCGACGTCAGCCTCTTCGGCGGCTTCCACGAGGTCGGCATCCTCACCGGCTGCCTCTTCGTCTTCACCGTGCTGCTGTCCGGGTTCTTCGACGCGATGGGCACCATCATCGGCGTCGGCGAGGAGGCCGGACTGACCGACGAGCGCGGTCAGCTGCCGGGCATGGGGCGGGTCCTGATGGTCGACGGCGTCGCCGTGGCCGGCGGCGGCTTCGGCTCCTCCTCGGCCAACACCTGCTTCGTGGAGTCCACGGCGGGCGTCGGCGAGGGCGCGCGGACCGGCCTCGCCAACGTCATGACCGGCGGCCTCTTCCTGCTGGCGCTCGTCTTCACCCCGCTGGCGAAGGTGGTGCCCTCGCAGGCCGCCACCCCGGCGCTGGTGGTCGTGGGCTTCCTGATCATGGCGGCGAACGTCAAGGAGATCGACTGGAACGACTCCACGATCGCCGTTCCGGCCTTCCTGACGATCATCTGCATGCCGTTCACGTACAGCATCACCAACGGCATCGGGGTCGGCGTGCTGGCCTTCATCCTGCTGAGGGTCGCGGTCGGCCGGGCGCGGGAGATCCCGTGGCTGCTGAACGCCGTGGGGCTCTGCTTCCTGGTCTACTTCCTGCTGGACCCGATCGAGCAGCTGCTGGGCGTCCAGTAGCGGCGGTGACTCGGCAACTCAGGGGACCTCGCGGTAGAACCGCTCGGTCTCGTCGACGGCCGTCTTGAAACGTTCGTCGAAGTCATCGCGGATGAGCGTCCGGACCACATAGTCCTGGACGCTCATTCCGCGTTTGGCGGCGTGCTGCCGGAGGCGCTCCAGCAGCTCCGTGTCTATCCGCAGGCTGAGCACTCTGGATCCCATGCCGTCAGCCTCGCGGGGGCCCTACCTCACCGCGTCGGTTTCCGGTCGGTCCTCACCCGTTCGGGGGAGGGGGTGCCGTCACGTTGAATCGTTTTCTTTAGACGAGGTAATGAGTTATGCTAAAGAACATGCCGGATCTGTCCCCTCTTCCGCGACCGGCGGAGGAGTTCCCCGAGGAAGCGGCCGACCCCGAAGAACGGGTCGAGGCCGAATCCGCCGCCCCGCGGGCGGCCGCCGACCGCCACGACGGACACGACGACGACCGCGATGACGACGGTCGTCACGACGCCCGTCATGACGCCCGTCACGACGCCCGTCATGACGGGCGGCCCGCCGGGCCCGATGCCGACGCGGTCGCCGTGGACCAGCTGCGCTCCGCCGTGATGCGGCTGGGGCGGAGGCTGAAGCACCAGCGCGTGGACGAGTCGCTCAGCCCCACCGAGATGTCGGTGCTGGGCACCCTGGCGCGCTGCGGCTCGGCCACCCCCGGGGAGCTGGCCCGCAAGGAGCACGTCCAGCCGCCGTCGATGACCCGCATCGTGGCGCTGCTGGAGGCCAAGGGACTGGTCAGGCTGGAGCCGCACCCCGAGGACCGGCGCCAGAAAGTGGTGTCGCAGACCGAGCAGGCCGAGGCCATGCTCGAAGAGAGCCGCCGCAAGCGCAACGCGTGGCTGGCCGAGCTGGTCGGGGAGCTGACCGAGGACGAGCGGGCGACGCTGCGCGCCGCCGCGCCCGTGCTGGAGAAGCTGGCGCACCTGTAGCACCCACAAGCACACGGCACACAGAGCACGGCTGGCAAGCGCGGCGCTTACCACCCGCTCCGAGGAGGCGAACGCACCTTGAGTACGGGACCCGGAGCAGACTCCGCACCCGCACCGAACCCCGACTCCCACCCCGACTCCCACCCCGACCCCCACCCGAACCCCGACGCCGGATCGCAATCCGCTCGCGTCGGCGCCCACCCGGATCTGACGAAGCGCTCCGCCGAACCCGCCGCCCGCGGGATGTTCAGCTCGCTCAAGGTCCGCAACTACCGGCTCTTCGCGACCGGTGCCGTCATATCCAACACCGGCACCTGGATGTCCCGCATAGCCCAGGACTGGCTGGTCCTCAGCCTCACCGGATCCTCCGCCGCCGTGGGCATCACCACGGCCCTGCAGTTCCTGCCCATGCTGCTGTTCGGGCTGTACGGCGGCGTGATCGCCGACCGCTACCCCAAGCGGCGCGTCCTGCTCATGACCCAGTCGGCGCTCGGTGCCTGCGGCCTGGCGCTGGCCGCGCTCACCCTCAGCGGCCATGTGCAGGTCTGGCACGTGTATCTCTTCGCGTTCCTGCTCGGCCTGGTCACCGTGGTCGACAACCCGACCCGCCAGGCGTTCGTCGCCGAGATGGTCGGCCCCCAGGACCTGCGCAACGCGGTCAGCCTGAACTCCGCGAACTTCCAGTCCGCCCGACTGATCGGCCCGGCGATCGCCGGTGTCCTGATCACCGCCGTCGGCAGCGGCTGGGCCTTCCTGCTCAACGGCCTGTCCTTCGGCGCCCCGCTGATCGGCCTGCTGATGATGCGCCCCGCCGAGCTGCACAGGATGGAACGTGCACCGCGCGGCAAGGGCCAGCTGCGGGAGGGCCTGCGGTACGTGGCCGGACGCCCCGAGCTGCTCTGGCCGATCGTCCTGGTCGGCCTGGTCGGCACCTTCGGCTACAACTTCCCGATCTGGCTGAGCGCCTTCGCCGACGACGTCTTCCACGCCGGCCCCGGCACCTACGGCCTGCTCAACACCTTGATCGCGATCGGCTCGCTGACCGGCGCGCTGCTCGCCGCCCGGCGCGCGACCTCGCGGCTGCGGCTGATGGTCGGCGCGGCGCTGCTGTTCGGCGTCCTCCAGATGGCGGCGTCCCTGGCCCCGTCGTACTGGCTCTTCGCCGCGCTGATGGTCCCGATCGGCGTCTTCGGCCTGACCTTCCAGGTCACGGCCAACTCCAGCGTCCAGCTGGCCACCGATCCCGCGATGCGGGGCCGGGTGATGAGCCTGTTCATGATGGTCTTCGTCGGCGGCACCCCGCTGGGCGGCCCGCTGGTCGGCTGGCTGACCGACGCCTACGGCGCCCGCGTCGGCTTCCTCGTCGGCGGCACGGTCTCCGCCCTGTCGGCCCTCACCGTCGGCCTGGTCCTGGTCCGACTGGGCGGCCTGCGGCTCCGCGTCGATCTGCGGCGCGGCGAAGGCGGCCGGCGCATCGCCTTCGTGCCCAGGGACCCGGCGCCCACGGCGGAGCCCGAGCGGGTGACGACGGCGGCCTGACGCCGCGCGGCCCGTGCTGCCCCGCGGCGTACGGACGCCCGGACCCCGCTCCGCCGGGTCGGGGCGTCCGCGCCCTGGCCTGTCGCGCGCGGGTGGCCGGGTGCGGGTCCGGGGGGGGCGAGCCCACCCGTTCGGCCCCAGCGGAACGACCGACCGCGCGACCGACCGCGCGAACGCCCGCGGACCGCGCCGCGTCGGCGTCCGACGCGGGAGACTCGACGGGTGAGACTCTTCACCGCGGTGATCCCGCCCCCGGAGGCCCTCGCCGAGCTCGCCGCCGAGTTCGACGTCCTGCGTCGGCTGCCCGACGCGGACCGGCTGCGCTGGACCGAGCGGGCGGGCTGGCACTTCACCCTCGCCTTCTACGGGGAGGTGGCCGAGGACATCGTCCCCGAGCTGCGCGAACGCCTCGCCCGCGCCGCCCACCGGGCCCGCCCGCACGAGCTGTGGCTGGCCGGCGGCGGGCGCTTCGGCAACCGGGTGCTGTGGGTCGGCGCCGACGGCGACCTCTGGCCGATGCGCGCGCTCGCCGACGCCACGGCGGCCGCCGGCCGCCGGGCCGGTGCCGCCGTGGACGAGCACCGCCCCTACACCCCGCATCTGACCATCGCCCGCGGCCGCGGCCGGGGGCGTCACTACCGGGGCGAGGTCGACCTGGTGCCCTTCGCCGCCGAGCTCCTCGACTTCGCCGGTGACCCCTGGACCGTCGAGGAGCTGTGTCTGGTCCGCAGCCATCCGCCCGCCCCGGGGGTGCGCGGGGCCCAGCCGCGCTACGAGACGATCGGGAGCTGGGCGCTGGGCCGCTGAGCCGTCCGGTTAACCTCGAAGTGTGGATCCCAAGACCAGAAACATGATCATGAGCGGTGGGCTCGTGTTGTTGCTCATCGTCGTGGCCGTGGCGGCGGCCTTCGGCTAGCCGCCCGCGACGGGGGCATCGCCCGCGCCCGCCTCCGGACCGAGCGCCGCCCCCGCCGCCTTACCGCTTACCGCCTCGCCGTCTCATCGCCTCACGGATGCGGCCGCCCCACGGATGCGGCCGCCCCATGACAGCGGCCGCCTCACCAGGCGAACGCCTCCGGGGACTCCCCGGGCCCGGGGAAGATCTCGTCGAGTCCGGCCAGCAGCTCGGGGCCCAGCTCCAGCTCGACCGCCCGCAGCGCCGAGGCCAGCTGCTCGACCGTGCGCGGGCCGACGATCGGCCCGGTGACGCCCGGCCGGGTCAGCAGCCAGGCCAGCGCCACCTCGCCGGGCTCCAGGCCGTGCTTGTCCAGCAGGTCCTCGTATGCCTGCACCTTCTCCCGCATCGCGGTGTCCCGCAGCGACGTCGCGCTGCGCCCCTCGGCGGTGCGCGCGGCCCCGCCCTCGCGTTCCTTACGGATCGCGCCGCCCAGCAGCCCGCCGTGCAGCGGGGACCAGGGGATGACGCCGAGCCCGTACTCCCGCGCCGCCGGGATCACCTCCATCTCGGCCCGCCGCTCCGCCAGGTTGTACAGGCACTGCTCGCTCACCAGCCCGTACGAGCCGCGCCGCCGGGCCGTCTCGTTGGCCTGGGCGATGTGCCAGCCCGCGTGGTTGGAGGACCCCACGTAGAGGATCTTGCCCTGCTGTACCAGCACGTCGACGGCCTGCCAGATCTCCTCCCACGGCGTCGACCGGTCGACGTGGTGGAACTGGTACAGGTCGATGTAGTCCGTCCCCAGCCGGCGCAGGCTGGCCTCCACCCCGCGCCGGATGTTCAGCGCCGAGAGCCTGTCCTCGTTGGGCCACGGCGCCCCCTCGACGCCCATGTTCCCGTAGACCTTGGTCGCCAGGACGGTCTTCTCCCGCCGCCCGCCCCCCTTGGCGAACCAGCTCCCGATGATTTTCTCGGTACGGCCCTTGTTCTCACCCCAGCCGTACACGTTCGCGGTGTCGAAGAAGTTGACCCCCGCCCCCAGCGCGGCGTCCATGATCGTGTGACTGTCGGCCTCATCCGTCTGCGGACCGAAGTTCATCGTGCCGAGCACGAGTCGGCTGACCTTGAGTCCGGTGCGTCCGAGCTGTGTGTACTCCATGAACCCTTAGCCAACGTCTTGGAGTGCGCTCGAATCAAGGGCGTGCGCCACCCGGCCGGTGCGGCGGGGCGGCCGTGCGCTCGCGCGCACCGGGGAGATGTGACGGGAGTCACGGGAAGACGGTGGGCGGTGCCGAACAGCTCATGGAGGTGAGCACTCAAATGCGTACCCGGGTACGGGCCGGGGATCCGAGCGCGTTCGCGGAGCTTTTCGACAGCTATGCCCGTGCGGTCTACAACCACGCCTTCCGGCTGACCGCCGACTGGTCGACGGCCGAGGACGTGATGGCCGCGACCTTCATGGAGGCGTGGCGGCTGCGCGACAGGGTCGATCCCGAAGGCGGCTCCCTGCGGCCCTGGTTGCTGGGCATCGCCACCAACACCGCGCGCAACCAGTACCGGAGCAACCGGCGCTACCGGGCGGCGGCCAACGCCGCCGCGGCGGCCGAGCTGTCGGTGCCCGACCACGCCGAAGAGGTGGCCGAACGGGTCGACGACCGGAGGCGCCTGGCGAAGGCCCTGGCCGCCCTCGCCTCGCTGCGCAGGACGGAGCGCGAGGTGGTGGCGCTGTGCCTGGGGGAGGGCCTGGACTACGCGGCCACGGCCGAGGCCCTCGGGATTCCGGTCGGCACCGTCGCCTCCCGCCTGTCCCGGGCCCGCCGGAAGCTCCGGGTACTCGCCGCCGACGAACCGGCCGGCCCGGCCGCCGCGCCGGCGCCGAAACCGATCCGCGGAAAACGGGAAGGCGGCCGTTCGGGCCGACAGGTAAGAGGCGATCACGCCCATGTGGTCCGGCCCGCGCAGGGAGGAAACCGATGAACGCGAACACGTCCGGGCAGCGTCCCGCCGAGTGGGAAGAGGGCGCGCGGCTGCTGTCGCAGACGGCGCGTGACCTGCCCGCGGGCCGTCACCGGTTCCACAAGGAGCAACTGATGGCCCAGATCCAGCGGGAACAGCACACGGAGACGGCGGCCCCGGCCCCGGCGCGGACACGGCGCTTCCGGCTGCCGCGCCCGGCGATCGTGCTGCCCGCCATCGCCGCCGCCCTGGCCGGGACGGTCGTCGCCGTCCTGGCGATGCCCGGTGACCACGGAGCCGGGGCGGGAGGCGACGGCCTCGCCACCGGACCGGCCCTGACCACCCCGGTCGGCGCCGCGACCACCAAGGGGGTGCCGCAGCTGCTCGACCGGATCTCCCTGGCGGCGGCCGACGAGCCCCACCCGGTCGTGCGGCCCGGCCAGTACATCTACGTCGAGTCCCAGACGGCGGAGACCTTCCCCAGGACGGTCGGCGACAAGACCACCCTGGTCAGCCACGCGCTGCACCGCCGCCAGATCTGGACCTCTCCCGACGGCACCAAGGGCTGGCTGATCGACCCCGGCGTCAACGAGGACCCCGAGGGGGAGACCCTGAGCCTCCCCGACGAACTGGGCAACGCCCCGAAGGCCGGCCTGAACACCCCCTCGTACGACTACCTGGCCAAGCTCACCACCGACCCCGACAAGCTGCTCGCCAAGATCTACGAGGAGACCAGGGGCATGGGCAACTCCCCGGACCAGCAGGCGTTCACCACCATCGGCGACCTGCTCAACGAGAGCTACCCGCCCGCGGAGCTGTACCCGGCCCTGTTCAAGGCGGCCGCGAAGATCCCCGGAGTCGTCGTCGTGGAGGACGCGGTGGACGCGGTGGGCCGACACGGGGTGGCGGTGGCCCGGTTGGACGAGCACGGCGGCCAGCGCGAGGAATGGATCTTCGACAAGAAGACCCATGTCTTCCTGGGCAAGCGCACCGTTCAGGTGAAGGGGAACAGCGGGGAGGACGGCGTGATCAAGCCCGGCACGGTCACCGGCACCAGCGCCGTCACCTACCGAGCCATCGTGGACGGCATCAAGCGGACCCCGTCCTCGGCGGACTGACAGGCCCTCGGAGAAGCGCCCCGGGCCGCGCCGTGTGACGGCCGGCCCGGCCCTGCGGCCCGGTTTCGGTACCGCTTCGGCGCGACAGGGCCGCATATCTTTGGAGGCATGCGTGCGCTCCTCACCTCGCTCGGCGTGGCCGGGCTGATCGGCCTCGGGCTGACCGCCGTCGCCCCCGCCGCCGTCGCCGACGACTCCCCGTCCTCGTTCACGATCGAGGACCCGAAGATCACGGAGTCCAGCGGGCTGGCGGCCAGTCGGGTGCACCCGGGGGTGTACTGGACGCACAACGACAGCGACGACGGCCCGTACATCTACGCCGTGGACAGCAAGACGGGCCGTGTCGTGGCCACCGTCACGATGGGTGGGATCGGCGATCCGCGCGACGTGGAGGCGATCTCGATCGGGCCGGACGGCGATGTCTACGTGGGTGACATCGGGGACAACCTGAACGGCACCTGGCCCAAGGTGTGGATCTACCGCTTCCCGGAGCCGAAGCAGCTGCGGGACGTGACGGTGGACGCGACGCAGTTCACGGTGCGGTACGAGGACGGGCCGCGTGACGCGGAGGCGCTGATGGTGCACCCGGTGACCGGCCGGGTGTACATCGCCAGCAAGAGCCAGCAGAAGGGCCGGCTGTACGCCGGGCCGGAGCGGCTGTCGACGTCGGGGGAGAACGTCTTCCGCCGGGTGATGGACCTCGGCGACTGGGGCTTCGACAAGGGCGTGACGGACGGGGCCTTCTCGCCGGACGGCAGCCGGCTGGTGCTGCGCGGCTATATCTCGGTGGTGGAGTACCGGTGGAAGAAGGACGGGAAGCCCACGCCGCTGGAGCAGTCGCCGCCCATGCCGTTCCTCCGGCAGGGGGAGTCGGTCACCTTTACCCCGGACGGCGGCACGCTGATGTACGGGTCGGAGGGTGAGCGGAGCCCGGTCAAGGCCAAGGAGCTCGACGGCGAGCTGCTGCCGGACGCGACGGCGAAGGCGCGGGAGCAGGGCGACGACGGCAAGGGCGGCGGCGGTTCCGCGTCGGACGACGGCGGCTCGGGCGGCGGCGACGACCGCAGCGTCCTGGTGGGCGCGCTGGCGGTCGGCGCGCTCGCGCTGGTGTTCTTCGGAGCGCGGGGCAAGGGCAAGGGGAAGGGCAGGCGGCGCGCCGGCGACTGACCGGTCATGCCGCCCGCCGGGCGACGGGCGGGGGCTAGAACATGCCCGTGCCGCCGCCCTCGATCGTCCGTTCGTCCTCGGCGAGCAGCCGCACCTCGTAGTGGAGGGTCCGGTCCCGCTTGAGCCGGTGCGCCAGCGGTACGAGGAGGCCCTGGGTGATCGGGTACTTCCGGGTCAGACACCGGGCGGCGTGCCGGTCCTCGCCGCCGCCCTGCGCGAGCAGATGGACATGGGCCTTCACCGAAGGCCCCGTCGCCCTGCCGCGCCGGGTGGACGGCGCGAGCTCCACCCGGGGGTTGTTCCGCATCCGCCTCGCCTTCCAGGCGTGGCCGAAGGTGCGGATGTACGCGTGGTCCCCCTCCACCGCGATGTTCACCGGCGTGCCGACGGGCGTGCCGTCCCGCTTGTAGGTGGTGAGCAGCACCGCGTACTGCTTCTTGAAGCGGGAGATGGTGGGCGGGGGACCCGGTGGTGGCTGCGCGGTCGTCATACCTCCATGGAGGCACAGAAACCGCGGTTGTACGACTGCTCTAGAGCCGTTCGATGACGTAGTCCACGCAGGCCGTCAGCGCCTCGACGTCCGCCGGGTCGATGGCCGGGAACATCGCCACCCGCAGCTGGTTGCGGCCCAGCTTGCGGTACGGCTCGGTGTCGACGATGCCGTTGGCGCGCAGCGCCTTGGCGATCGCGGCGGCGTCGATGTCGTCGTTGAAGTCGATGGTGCCGACGACCTGGGAGCGCTTGGCCGGGTCGGTGACGAACGGGGTGGCGTACTTGGAGGACTCCGCCCAGCCGTAGAGGGCGCGCGCGGAGGCGGCGGTGCGGCCCACGGCGAAGTCGAGACCGCCCTGGCCGTTGATCCACTCCAGCTGCTCGTTGAGCAGGAAGAGGGTGGTCAGGGCCGGGGTGTTGTACGTCTGGTTCTTGCGCGAGTTGTCGATCGCGGTGGGCAGCGAGAAGAACTCGGGGATGTGGCGGCCGGAGGCGTGCACCCGCTCGGCGCGCTCCAGGGCGGCCGGGGAGAACGTCGCGAGCCACAGCCCGCCGTCGGCGGCGAAGGACTTCTGCGGTGCGAAGTAGTAGACGTCGCTCTGGGTGATGTCGACCGGCAGGCCGCCCGCGCCGGAGGTCGCGTCGACCAGCACCAGCGAGCCGGCGTCGGCGTCGGGGACCCGCTGGACGGGGAGGGCGACGCCGGTGGAGGTCTCGTTGTGGGTGAGGGCGTAGACGTCCACGCCCGTCTCGGCCCGCGGGGTCGGGTGGGTGCCGGGCTCGGAGGAGATCAGCGTCGGCTCGTCCAGCCAGGGCGCGGCCTTGGCGGCCTTGGCGAACTTCGAGGAGAACTCGCCGAACGTCAGGTGCTGGGACTTCGCCTCGATCAGACCGTGGGTGGCGATGTCCCAGAAGGCGGTGGAGCCGCCGTTGCCGAGGATCACCTCGTAGCCGTCGGGCAGCGAGAAGAGCTGGCTCAGGCCGTCCCGCACCTTGCCGACCAGGTTCTTGATCGGGGGCTGGCGGTGGGAGGTGCCCAGCAGTGAGGAGCCGGTGGCGGCCAGGGCGCTGAGCGCCTCGGTGCGTACCTTGGAGGGACCCGAGCCGAAGCGACCGTCGGCGGGCTTGATGTCAGCGGGAATCTGGATCTCAGCCACGGGCGCAGCCTAATCCGTTCGAACTCCGGTGTCGGTAGCGCGTCCAGCCGATGAGACGCGTTTCGCGGCCGTTCGAGACGGCGACGACCTCGGAAAACGTCGGAAAACGTCGATCACCGGTCGGATGATCTCGCGTGACCTCTCACCGTATCGCTCGATAACCACACCGGAGGGCCCGAGCGGCCGAAGACAGCGGACGAGGAAAGCAGGGAGACGCGTGAGCAGCGAGCGCGCACTGGTGCGGTGGGTCGTCGGGGCGGCGACGACGGCGGTGGCGACGGCCTCGGCGGTGGGGCTGTCGGCGGGGGCGGCACACGCCGACGAGTACCCGAAGGACTCGCACAACGGGGCGCGCTTCGCGGTGGTCAACACCGGCCAGATCGACGACCCGATGGAGGACGTGCTGGAGCACTTCCTGCTCTGGGGCGACGGCTACACCTGGGACTGATCCCGACCCTGGAGGGAGTCCGGGTCCGGGCCGGATCTCGGGTCGGCGGCCGGCGTGGTCCACCGCCGTCGCACCCGACAGGATCCACCGTCGTCCCCGGCGTGACGGGGTCGACGGTGGACACTGGGACCCATGGCGGATCACGGTGGTCTCAACGATCGTGACGATCGTGGGAAACGTGGGGACGGTGGGGAGCGTGAGGCGCGCGCGGAGCGCGCGGGGCACGGCCCCGGCAGCGATCCGCCCCATGAGCCGCCCCGGGAGTCGCCCCCTGAGCGGCCCCACGAGCGGCCCCACGAGCGGTCCCCCGAGCGGCCGCGTGAGCCGGCGCCCCCGCCGACCCGACAACCGGTCCCCGCGCCGACCCGGGGGCCGACCCGGGGGCCGACCCGGGGGCCGTCCCGGGGGTCGATCCGCGGGCCGGGGTCCGAGCCGGTGTCCGAGGCGACCCGTGAGCTGAGTCGGGCGCTGCGTCAGGTCGTCCGCGGCGAGGTCGAGTTCGATCCGTCCAGCCGGGCGCTGATGACCATGGACGCCTCCAACTACCGTCGGGTGCCCGTCGGAGTCGTCGCGCCGCGCGACGCCGACGACGTCGCCGCGGCGCTCGCCGTCTGCCGGGAGCACGGGACGCCGGTGGTGGCGCGCGGCGCCGGGACCTCGATCGCCGGGCAGGCCACCGGCACCGGGGTGGTGCTGGACTTCACCCGGCACATGCGCCGCGTGCTGTCCCTCGACCCCGCCGCGCGCACCGCGGTCGTCCAGCCCGGGGTGGTGCTGGACGAGCTGCGCGCGGCGGCGGCGAGCCACGGGCTGACCTTCGGCCCGGACCCCTCGACGCACAGCCGCTGCACCCTCGGCGGGATGATCGGCAACAACGCCTGCGGCGCGCACTCGGTGGCCTGGGGCACCACCGCCGACAACGTCCTCGCGCTGGAGGTGCTCGACGGGGCGGGTGCGGCGCTGCGGCTCACCCGCGGCCGGGAGGCGTGGGACGCCCTGCCGGCGCGGCTCCGCGACGGGCTGCGCGCCCTGGTCGACGGCGACCTCGCCCTGCTGCGCACCGGCTTCCCCGACCTCCCGCGCCGCATCTCCGGCTATGCGCTGGACGCGCTGCTGCCCGAGCGCGGCCCCGACCTGGCCCGCGCCCTCACCGGCAGCGAGGGCACGCTGGCGGTGCTGACGGAGGCGACCGTGCGGCTGGTCCCGGCGCCCGCCCACCGCGCGCTGGCGGTGCTCGGATACGCCGACGAGAGCGCCGCCGCCGACGCCGCGCACACCCTGCTGCCGTACGGCCCGCTGACCGTGGAGGGCATGGCCGCCGACCTGGTCGGGGCCGCCGCCCCCGAGGGAGCGCCGGCCCGGATCGGCCCGCCCGGCGGCCGCCCCGCCCTGCCACGCGGCGGTGCCTGGCTCTTCGTCGAGGTCGGCGGGGAGAGCGCCGCCGAGGCGCGGGCGCGCGCCGAGGAGCTGGTGCGCGGCGCCGCCGCCGGCACCACCGGCAGCGCCGTCCTCACCGACCCGGCCGCGCGGCGCGCGCTGTGGCGGGTGCGCGAGGACGCCGCCGGCACCGCGACCCGGATGCCCGACGGCAGCGAGGCGTGGCCCGGCTGGGAGGACTGCGCGGTGCCGCCCGCCCGGCTCGGCGGCTACCTGCGGGACTTCCGCGCCCTGCTCTCCCAGCACGGGCTGCGCGGCACGCCGTACGGGCACTTCGGCGACGGCTGCATCCACGTCCGCATCGACTTCGACCTGCTGGGCGCCGAGGGCGTGCGGCGCTTCCGCGCCTTCTCCACCGACCTGGCCGACCTGGTCGTCGCGCACGGCGGCTCGCTGTCCGGGGAGCACGGCGACGGGCTGGCCCGCGCGGAGCTGCTGCCACGGATGTACGGGGCTCCGATGGTCGCCCTCTTCGAGCGGTTCAAGGACCTGTGGGACCCGGCCGGCCTGCTCAACCCCGGCGTCCTGGCCCGCCCCCGCCCGTTGGACGCGAACCTGCGCTTCGCGGTGCTGCCCACCCGCCCGGTGGACGTCGCCTTCGGCTATCCGCAGGACGGCGGCGACTTCGCGGCCGCGGTGCGGCGCTGCGTGGGCGTGGCCAAGTGCCGTACGACGGCGCCCGCGGCGGGCGGCGGCGTGATGTGCCCCTCGTACCGCGCGACCCGCG
The DNA here is from genome assembly GCF_007595705.1 of Streptomyces sp. SAJ15. Lineage (GTDB taxonomy): Bacteria > Actinomycetota > Actinomycetes > Streptomycetales > Streptomycetaceae > Streptomyces. Next base: position 107,811 of record NZ_NISY01000016.1, read on the forward strand.
AGGAGCGGCACTCCACCCGCGGCCGCGCCCGGCTGCTGCACGAGATGCTGGTCGGCGAGGTGGTGACGGACGGCTGGCGCTCGCCCGAGGTGCGCGAGGCGCTCGACCTGTGCCTGTCCTGCAAGGGCTGCCGTAGCGACTGCCCGGTCGGCGTCGACATGGCCACCTACAAGGCGGAGTTCCTGCACCACCACTACGCGGGCCGGCTCCGGCCCGCCGCCCACTACACGATGGGCCGGCTGCCCCGATGGCTGCGGGCCGCCGCGGCGCTGCGGGCGGCTCCGGTCCTCAACGGGCTGGCCCGCACGCCGCTTTCGGTCGTGGCCAAGCGGCTGGGCGGCATCGCCCCGGAACGGGACCTCCCCGAGCTGCCGCCGGAGCCCTTCACCCGCTGGCTCGCCCGCCGGGACCGGGAGCGCTACGGCGAGAGCACCCGGATCCACGCCACCAGCGAGACCGTCCTGCTGTGGCCGGACACCTTCACCAACCACCTGTCCCCGTCGGTCGGCCGGGCCGCCGTGCGGGTCTTCGAGGCCGCCGGACGGCGCGTCCTGCTGCCCCTGCCCACCCCCAAGCCGGTGTGCTGCGGCCTGACGTACGTCTCGACCGGCCAGCTCGACCGGGCCCGCGCGGTGATGCGGCGCAGCCTGGACCGCGTCGGCCCCTTCCTCGGGACGTCGCTGACCGTGCTGGAACCCAGCTGCGCGGCCACCCTCCGCACCGACCTGCCCGAACTGCTCCCCGACGACCCGCGCGCCGCCGAACTCGCCGCCTCGGTGCGGACCTTCGCACAGACCCTGGAGGAGTCCGCGCCCGACTGGGAGCCGCCGCGCCTCGACCGGCCGGTCGTCGGCCAGACCCACTGCCACCAGCACGCCGTCCTCGGCGACGCCGCGGAGCGCCGGCTGCGCGAGCGGGTGGGGCTGACCGGCGAGCTCAGCGGCGGCTGCTGCGGGCTGGCCGGCAACTTCGGCTTCGAACGCGGCCACTACGACGTCTCCGTCGCCTGCGCCGAGGAGGCGCTGCTGCCCTCCGTACGGGCCGCGCCACCCGGCGCCGCCGTCCTCGCCGACGGCTTCTCCTGCCGCACCCAGCTCGACCAGCTCGCGGGGCGCCGGGCGCGTCACCTGGCGGAGGTGCTGGCGGAGGCGCTGTAGGGAGGGGCGGGCCCGCGGTGTTGGTCTTCCGGCGGCTCAGCCGCTTGGAACGGCCCGCTCCCGGGCGCCTTCGCTCAGCGGCTCAGCCGCTGGAACCTCCGTACCGCCAGCGGCAGGAAGACGACGGTGAGCGCGAGCGGCCAGGCCACCGACATCAGCAGCGCGTGCTGCTCCACCCAGCTGTCGCCGCCCGGCAGCGGGTTGCCGAAGAGGTCCCGGATGGCGTTGGCGGTGGAGGAGACCGGGTTCCACAGGGCGATGGCGCCCAGCCAGTCCGGCATCATCGAGGGCGGGGTGAAGACGCTGGAGATCATCCCGAAGGGGAGGGCGACGGCGAAGAGGTTCCCCGCGGTCTCCTGGTTGGGGACCAGCAGACCGAGCAGAACGCCCACCCAGATCAGGGAGAAGCGGAGCAGCACCAGGAGCGCGAAGCCGGCGAGGGTGGCGAGCGGGCCGTTGCCGGGGCGCCAGCCGATGGCGAGCGCGATCACCGTCATCACCAGGAGGTCGACGGCCGCGCCGATCACGTCGGAGACGCCGCGCCCGCTGACCACCGCCGACGGCGCCATGGGCATGGAGCGGAAGCGGTCCATGACCCCGCGCTCCTTGGCCACCGCGACCATGACGGCCGTGGTCATGAAGCCGTTGGCCATCGTCATGGCGAACATGCCCGGCAGGGCGTAGTCCTCGTAGTCGGCGCCGTCGCCCACCTTCATCGCGCTGCCGAAGACATAGACGAACAGCAGCACCGAGACCACCGGGGCGCCCAGTTGCCAGGCGATGTTGGCCGGCTGCCGGACCAGGTGGGTGAGCTCGGTGCGGACGATGGTCAGGCAGTCCGCCACCGCCCAGTAGGCGCGGCGTCGGAGCGTCTCCTCGGCCGGGTCCGGGGCGGCCAGGCGGCGGATCTCCTCGTCCCGTGCCGCGGCGACCTGGGTTTTCGTGTCCTCGATCTCCATGGTGCTCATGCGGCCACCTCCGCGTCCCGCGCCGTCGCGCCCCGATCCCCGGTCTTCCGTGTCGCCGTGTCCTGGCCCGCGTCGTCGCCCACGATGTCGTCGCCCGCGGTGTCGCCGTCCGGAGTGTCGCCGTCCGGGGGGCCCTCGCCCGCGGTGCCGCGGTTCGCAGCGCCGCCGTTCGCGACGTCCGGGCCCGGCGTGTCGTCGTCCGCCCCGTCCTGGTCCGTCCGTTCGCCGGTCAGCCGCAGGAACACCTCGTCCAGCGTCGGTCGCCGCAGCGCGATGTCCTCGACGGCGATCCGCTCGTCCCGCAGCGTCCGGGCGACCTCGGTCAGCGCGGCCACCCGGTCGGCCACCGGGGCCGTGACCCGCCGGTTCTCGTGGTCGGCGGAGGGCCGGGCGGCCCCGTCCGCCGCCACCCGGGCCACCGTCTCGAGCGCCCTCGGCACATCGGCGGGGTCCCGCACCACGACCTCGATCTGATCGCCGCCGATCGCCTGCTTGAGTCCGTCCGGGGTGTCGTCGGCGATCTTCCGGCCGCGGTCGAGAACCGCGATCCGGTCCGCCAGCTGATCGGCCTCGTCCAGGTACTGCGTGGTGAGCAGCACCGTGGTGCCGCCCGCGACCAGGGAACGCACCGCCTCCCACACCTCGTTGCGGGCGCGCGGGTCGAGCCCGGTGGTCGGCTCGTCGAGGAAGAGCACCTGAGGGGCGAGGATCATGCTCGCGGCCAGGTCGAGTCGGCGGCGCATGCCGCCGCTGTACTCCTTGGCGCCCTTGTCGGCGGCGTCCGTGAGCGAGAACCGCTCCAGCAGCTCGTCCGCGCGCCGCCGGGCCCGCTGCTTGTCCAGGTGGAACAGCCGCCCGAACATCGTCAGGTTCTGCCGCCCGGTCATGAGCTCGTCGACCGCGGGCTGCTGCCCGGTCAGCCCGATGCTCCGGCGCACGTGCCGCGGCTGGCGTGTGACGTCGAACCCCGCCACCACGGCGCGCCCGCCGTCCGGCCGCAGCAGCGTGGCCAGGATCCGCACCGCCGTGGTCTTGCCCGCGCCGTTGGGCCCGAGCAGCCCGCAGACCGTGCCGTGGGGGACGTCGAGGTCGAAGCCGTCGAGCGCCGCCCGGTCTCCGTACCGCTTCAGCAGTCCTTCGGTGAGAACCGCGCTGTCGTTCCTCGGGGCCACCCGGCCACCCCCATAACTGAGTACGGTGTATGCAGATCGCTCGCAGCGTACACCGTACTCAGTTTTCGGGCCAGGGTTACGATGACCGGGAGATGACCACCGAACACAGCGGAAGCGGCGATGTGTCCCGCAGCCTGGAGCTGCTCTGGGGCACCGGAGAGCGAGCCACCCGCGGCCCCAAGCCCGGGCTCGACCTGTCCCGGATCGTGGCCACCGCCGTGCGGATCGCCGACGCCGAGGGCCTGGCCGCCGTCTCCATGCGCCGGCTCTCCACCGAGCTCGGCGTCGGCACGATGTCGCTCTACCGCTACATCCCCGGCAAGGCCGAGCTGCTCGATCTGATGATCGACCACGTCAACGGGGTCGGCGCCGGGCCCGAGGAGGCGCCGCCGGGCTGGCGCGCCACGATGGAGCACGTGGCGCGCGGCATCTGGGACCTCTACCACCGCCACCCCTGGCTGATCCACGTCGACCAGGGCCGCCCCATCCTCGGTCCCAACGCCATGGACGGGTTGGAGTTCGCCATGCGCGGCCTGGACGGGATCGGTCTCGACGACCGCGAGATGATCAATGTGCTCGTGGTCATCGACGGCTTCGTGAGCGGCGTCGCCCGCAGCTTCCTCAACGCGGCGATGGCGGAGCAGCGGACGGGTGTCAGCACCGAGGAGTTCTGGAGCGCCCAGGCGCCGGTGCTGGAGAAGGCCATCAACTCCGGGCGCTATCCGGTCCAGGCCAGGATGACGATGGACGCCTTCGCCGGCACCGGCGAGGAGGTCTTCGAGCTGGGGCTGCGCAGCCTGCTCGACGGCCTGGAGGTGGTCATCGCCGGTCGGGCGCAGGGTGGACGGCGCGACGCCTGAGCGCGCCCGCACCCCCGACTCCCCCTCGCGCAAGCTGAGTTCGCGCGGCCGAAAATCATGCAAGCACGCTTGATTGTTTCCCGTTCCGGTGCCACCCTCGGCTCCCGGTGAGGTCCGCGCAAGGCCCTACGAGGGGAGCGAGCGTTGTCCCAGGCACACGTCGTACTCGGTGATCTCCGGGACGAGAGCGAGGAGTTGGACGCTCTCGTGGTGGCGGCCGGGGAGGAGGCGTGGACCACGGCGACACCCGCCCCCGGCTGGACCGTCGGCCACCAGATCGCCCACCTCGTCTGGACCGACGAACGGGCCGTGCAGTCGGTGACCGACCCGGACGGGTTCGCCCGGGACGCCGCGGAGGGGCTCGCCATGGCCGACGTCTTCGTGGACCGGGCGGCCCGGGAGATCGCCCGGGCGAGCCCGGCTGAGCTGCTGCGGCGCTGGCGGGCGAGCCGGTCCCGGGTCCAGGAGGCGCTGGCCCGGGTGGCGCCGGGCGTCCGGCTGCCGTGGTACGGGCCGCCGCTGAGCGCGGCGGGGATGGCCACCGGTCGGATGATGGAGACCTGGGCGCACGGCGAGGACATCGCGGACGCGCTGGGCGTACGCCGCGCGCCGACCGGGCGGCTGCGACACGTGGCACGGATCGGGGTGCGCGCCCGGGACCACGCCTTCGCCACGCACGGACTCACCCCGCCCGCCGAGGAGTTCCGGGTCGAACTCGCCGCCCCCGACGGGGAGCTGTGGGCGTACGGCCCCGAGGACGCCCGCCAGCGGGTCACCGGCCCCGCCCTGGACTTCTGCCTCCTCGCGGTCCAGCGCGCCCACCGCGCCGACCTGGCGCTGCGCGCCGAAGGGCCCGACGCCGAACGGTGGTTGGACATCGCCCAGGCGTTCGCCGGCCCGTCGGGCGAGGGCCGGGCGCCCTCCGGCGCCGCGCCCGGGACCCCCGCGTGACCTCGCCGCGGCCGTTGCCGGCGGGGCCGGCGGGGCCGGCGGGGCCGGCGGGGCCGGCGGGGCCGGCGGGGCCGGCACGGTCGTCGCGGTCGTCGCGGTCGTCGCGGTCGGGAGACCCCGACGCGGGGTCCGAGCCGGGGCGGGCGGGGGGAGCGGCGGGATACGCGGACCCCGGGCCGATCGCGCGCCGCGCCTCGCGGCCGGCGCCGTCCGCGGGCGCGCCGAAGTCCCCGGGCCCCGGGCCCGCGGTGCGGAGCGACCCGCGGGCGGGCGGCGTCTTCGAGCGGGGCCCGAAGGCGCCGCGCTTGTCCGGCGGCCCGCCGCCCTCGGGTCCCGGGCGCCCGACCCGGGGCGTGCCGCCGTCACGGGGCGCCTCGCCGCCGTACGCGCGGCCGCCGGCCGACGGTGAGCCGGCGTACGCGACCTCGCCCGCGGAGGGGCCCTCCTCAAAGGGGCGGGCGGCCGACGCCGTCCGCCCGCTGCGGATCGGCAACGCCTCCGGCTTCTACGGCGACCGCTTCGACGCGCTGCGCGAGATGCTCACCGGCGGCCCGCTCGACGTGCTGACCGGGGACTACCTCGCCGAACTGACCATGCTCATCCTCGGCCGGGACCGGCTGAAGGACCCGTCCCGCGGCTATGCGACCACCTTCCTCGCCCAGTTGGAGGAGGGGCTGGGACTCGCCGTGGAGCGCGGGGTGCGGATCGTCGCCAACGCGGGCGGCCTCAACCCGGCCGGACTGGCCGACGCGGTGCGCGCGCTGGCCGACCGGCTCGGCATCCCGGTGCGGGTCGCGCACGTCGAGGGCGACGACCTGCTGGCGCGCGGCGGCTGGGGGCGGGGCGTGCTGAGCGCCCACGCCTATCTGGGCGGGGCCGGGATCGCGGCCTGTCTCCGGGCCGGGGCGGACGTCGTGGTGACCGGCCGGGTCACCGACGCCGCGCTCGTCACCGGCCCCGCCGCCGCGCACTTCGGCTGGGCGCCGGACGACTGGCACGCCCTGGCGGGCGCGGTCGTCGCCGGGCACGTGCTGGAGTGCGGGGCCCAGGCCACCGGCGGCAACTACGCCTTCTTCCGGGAACACCTCCCGGACCACGACCTCCGCCGCCCCGGCTTCCCGCTCGCCGAGCTGTACTCCGACGGCTCGGCGGTCATCACCAAACACCCCGGCACCGGCGGCGCGGTCACGGTCGGCACCGTCACCGCCCAACTGCTCTACGAGACGGCCGGCGCGCGCTACGCCGGGCCGGACGTCACCGCCCGGCTGGACACCGTGCGGCTGACCCGGCAGGGCCCCGACCGGGTGCGCGTCGACGGAGTGCGCGGCGAGCCCCCGCCCCCGGAGCTCAAGGTCGGCCTCAACCGGCTCGGCGGCTGGCGCAACGAGGTCACCTTCGTGCTGACCGGCCTGGACATCGAGGCGAAGGCGGCGCTCGTGCGAACACAGATGGACGACGCGCTGTCCCGCCGCCCGCCCGCCGAGACCCGCTGGACCCTGGCCCGCACCGACCACCCCGACGCGGCCGTTCAGGAGGAGGCGTCCGCGCTGCTGCGGCTGGCCGTCCGCGACCCGGACCCGGACGCGGTGGGGCGGGCCGTCAGCGGCGCAGCCGTGGAGCTGGCCCTCTCCGGCTACCCCGGCTTCCACCTCACCGCCCCGCCCGGCAAGGGCGCCCCGTACGGGGTCTTCGAGGCCGCGTACGTCGAGGCCGGTGCCGTGCCGCACACCGCGGTGCTGCCGGACGGGGAGCGCGTCGCCGTCGCCCCGGCCCCCGACCACCGGCCGCTGCTCGCCGTCGACGAGCCGCCGCTTCCCCCGCCGCCGCCGCCCGGACCCACCCGCCGCGCCCCGCTCGGCCTGGTCGCCGGGGCGCGCAGCGGCGACAAGGGCGGCTCGGCCAACGTGGGCGTCTGGGTCCGCGACGAGGACGCCTGGCGCTGGCTCGCGCACACCCTCACCGTGGACCGCTTCCGGGCGCTGCTGCCGGAGACGGCACCCTTCGCCGTCGTCCGTCATGTGCTGCCGAACCTCCGGGCGCTGAACTTCACCGTCGACGGGCTGCTGGGCGACGGCGTCGCCGCACAGGCCCGCTTCGACCCGCAGGCCAAGGCCGTGGGGGAGTGGCTGCGCTCCCGCCACCTGGAGATACCGGAGGTGCTGCTGCCATGACCGTCCTGGCCTCCGCGCTGGACCCGGCGAGCCCCGACCACGCCGCCCGCCGCGCCGCGATGCTCGACCGGCTCGCCGAGATCGACGCCGAACACGCCAAGGCGCTCGCCGGGGGCGGCGAGAAGTACACGACCCGGCACCGGGAGCGCGGCAAGCTGCCGGCCCGCGAGCGGATCGAGCTGCTGCTGGACCCCGACACCCCGTTCCTGGAGCTGTCGCCGCTCGCCGCCTGGGGCAGCGACCACTCCGTCGGCGCCTCCGTCGTCACCGGCCTCGGCACCGTCGAGGGCGTCGAGTGCCTGATCACCGCCAACGACCCGACGGTGCGCGGCGGCGCCAGCAACCCCTGGACGCTGAAGAAGGTGCTGCGCGCCAACGAGATCGCCCGCGCCAACCGACTGCCGCTGATCAGCCTGGTGGAGTCCGGCGGCGCCGACCTGCCCTCCCAGAAGGAGATCTTCATCCCCGGCGGGGCGCTCTTCCGCGACCTCACCCGGCTCTCCGCCGCCGGCATCCCCACCCTGGCCGTCGTCTTCGGCAACTCCACCGCCGGCGGCGCGTACGTCCCCGGCATGTCCGACCACGTGATCATGGTCGCCGAGCGGGCCAAGGTCTTCCTCGGCGGCCCGCCGCTGGTGAGGATGGCCACCGGGGAGGAGAGCGACGACGAGTCGCTGGGCGGCGCGGAGATGCATGCCCGCACCTCCGGGCTGGCCGACTACTTCGCGCTGGACGAGCTCGACGCGCTGCGCCAGGCGCGCCGCGTCGTCGCCCGCCTCAACTGGCGCAAGGCACACCCCGATCCGGGCCCGGCCGAGCCGCCGACGTACGACCCGGAGGAACTGCTGGGCATCGTGCCCGCCGACCTCAAGGCCCCCTTCGACCCGCGCGAGGTCATCGCCCGGATCGTCGACGGCTCGGACTTCGACGAGTTCAAACCGCTGTACGGGCCGAGCCTGACCACCGGATGGGCGCGGCTGCACGGCTATCCGGTGGGCGTCCTCGCCAACGCGCAGGGCGTGCTGTTCAGCCAGGAGTCCCAGAAGGCCGCCCAGTTCATCCAGCTCGCCAACCAGCGTGACATCCCGCTGGTCTTCCTGCACCACACCACCGGCTACATGGTCGGCAAGGAGTACGAGCAGGGCGGCATCATCAAGCACGGCGCGATGATGATCAACGCGGTGGCCAACTCCCGCGTCCCCCATCTGTCCGTCCTCATCGGCGCCTCCTACGGCGCCGGCCACTACGGCATGTGCGGCCGCGCCTTCGACCCCCGCTTCCTCTTCGCCTGGCCCAGCGCCAAGTCGGCCGTGATGGGACCACAGCAGCTCGCCGGGGTGCTGTCGATCGTCGCCCGCGCCTCCGCCGCCGCCAAGGGCCGACCGTACGACGAGGAGGCCGACGCCGGGCTGCGCGCCATGGTGGAGCGGCAGATCGAGTCCGAGTCGCTGCCGCTGTTCCTCTCCGGACGGCTCTACGACGACGGGGTCATCGACCCCCGTGACACCCGCACCGTGCTGGGGCTGTGCCTGTCCGCGATCCACACCGCACCGGTCGAGGGCGCCCGCGGCGGCTTCGGCGTCTTCCGGATGTGAGGGGACCATCGTGATCTCTTCCGTACTCGTCGCCAACCGGGGCGAGATCGCCCGTCGGATCTTCCGCACCTGCCGCGAGCTGGGCATCGCCACCGTCGCCGTCTACTCCGACCCGGACGCCGGGGCGCCGCACGTGCGGGAGGCCGACGCGGCGGTGCGGCTGCCGGGCGCCGCGGCCGCCGACACCTACCTCCGCGCCGACCTGCTGGTGAAGGCGGCGCTCGCGGCGGGCGCCGACACCGTCCACCCCGGCTACGGATTCCTCTCCGAGAACGCGGAGTTCGCGCGGGCGGTGACCGCTGCCGGGCTGCGGTGGATCGGGCCGCCCGCCGAAGCGATCGAGGCCATGGCCTCCAAGACCCGCGCCAAGGAGCTCATGGCCCGGTGCGGGGTGCCGCTGCTCGCCCCGCTGGATCCGGAGCGGATCACCGCCGAGCGGCTGCCGGTGCTGGTCAAGGCCGCGGCGGGCGGCGGCGGGCGCGGGATGCGCGTGGTGCGCGAGCTCGCGGCGCTGCCCGCGGAGGTCGCCTCCGCCGCCGCGGAGGCCGCGGCCGCCTTCGGGGACGGCGAGGTCTTCGTGGAGCCGTATGTGGAGCGCGGCCGCCATGTCGAGGTGCAGATCCTCGCCGACGCCATCGGCACCACCTGGGCGCTGGGCACCCGCGACTGCTCCCTCCAGCGCCGCCATCAGAAGGTGATCGAGGAGGCCCCGGCGCCGGGGCTGGCCGAGGAGCTCCGCGAGACGCTGCACGGCGCGGCGGTGGCGGCGGCGCGCGCCATCGGCTACGTGGGCGCGGGCACCGTCGAGTTCCTCGTGACGGCCGACGGCCGGCCGTACTTCCTGGAGATGAACACCCGGCTCCAGGTCGAACACCCGGTGACCGAGGCGGTGTTCCGCCTCGACCTGGTGGCGCTGCAACTGCGGATCGCGGAGGGCGAACCGCTGCCCGCGGCACCGCCGCCGCCCGCCGGGCACGCGGTGGAGGCACGGCTGTACGCGGAGGACCCGGCGCGCGGGTGGGCGCCGCAGGCGGGGCCGTTGTACGCGCTCTCCGTGCCGGGTGGCTCGGCCGGGGGCGGGGGCGGGGGCGGGGGCGGGGGCGGGAGCGGTGTGGGCGCTGGTCCGCAGGGGCCTCCGGGGCAGGGGTCTGGACCGTATATTTACGGGGGATCGCCCCAACACGCGGTGGCTGAGCGCTCTTTCCCCACAAATATACGAAAGCGTCCAGACCCCTACCCCTGCGGCCCCGGCTCCCCGCCGTCGCCGGCCGCGGCGCCGCGGGTCGACGCCGGCTATGCCGACGGGGACGTGATCGGCACCCACTACGACCCGATGCTGGCCAAGGTCGTCGTCTGGGCCCCCACCCGTGCCGAGGCGGTGCGCCGGCTCGCGCACGCCCTGGAGCGGGCCCGTATCCACGGCCCGGTCACCAACCGCGACCTCCTCGTCCGCTCGCTGCGCCACCCGGACTTCCTGGCCGCCCGGGTGGACACCGGCTTCTACGGCCGGCATCTGGCGGAGCTGACCGCCCCGGACGCCGACGACCGGCCGGTCCGGCTCGCGGCGCTGGCCGCCGCGCTGGCGGACGCCGCGGGGCGGGGACGCGCCGGCGGACTCCCGGCCCGACTCGGAGGCTGGCGGAACCTCCCCTCCCAGCCGCGACGCAGGAGCTATCGCCATGAGCCCGGCGGGGACGAGTATGAGGTCCGTTACCGCGTGACCCGCCGGGGGCCGATGCCGGAGGATCTTCAGGGGGTAGCGGTGGTCGGCATCGCGCCCGAGGGGGTCACCCTCGAAGTCGACGGTGTGACGAGGCGCTTCTCCATCTCGGCGTACGGGGACCGGGTGTACGTGGACACCGCCACCGGCTCTTACGCCCTCACCGCCCTGCCCCGCTTCCCCGACCCCGAGGACCGCGTCGAGCCCGGCTCGCTGCTGGCGCCCATGCCGGGGGCCGTGGTGCGGATCGCGGAGGGTCTGGCCGAGGGGGACCGGGTGACGGCCGGGCAGCCGCTGCTGTGGCTGGAGGCCATGAAGATGGAACACAAGATCACCGCACCCGCCGACGGCGTCCTCGCCGCGCTGCACGCGACCCCCGGCCGGCAGGTCGAGGTCGGCGCGCTGCTGGCGGTGGTGGTGCCGGAGCGAGCCGAGACGTGAGGCGCCCACGGCGCCGCCCCGTACAGCGCCACAGCAACCGAGGAGGAGCCATCGTGAGCATCAGCATCGGCATCACCGAGCACAACGACCTCCGCACCGCCGTCGCCGCCCTCGGCGCGCGCTACGGCCGCGACTACTTCCTCACCAGCACCCGCGAGGGCGGGCACACCGACGAACTGTGGGCCGAAGCCGGCAAGCTCGGCTTCATCGGCGTCAACCTGCCAGAGGCGTACGGCGGCGGGGGCGCGGGCATCGCCGAGCTGGCGATCGTCCTGGAGGAGCTGGGCACCGCCGGCTGCCCGCTGCTCCTGCTGGTCGTCTCGCCCGCCATCTGCGGGACCGTGATCGCCCGCTACGGCACCGAGGAGCAGCGGCGGCGCTGGCTGCCGGGCATCGCCGACGGCCGCATCCGGATGGCCTTCGGCATCACCGAGCCGGACGCCGGCTCCAACGCGCACCGGATCACCACCACCGCCCGACGGGCCCCGGACGGCGGCTGGCTGCTCACCGGCCGCAAGGTGTTCGTGTCCGGGGTGGACGCCGCCGACGCCACGATGATCGTCGGCCGCACCGCGGACGCCCGCACCGGCACGCTGAAGCCCTGCCTGTTCATCGTGGAGCGCCAGACCCCCGGCTTCTCCCACCATCGCATCCCGATGGAACTGACCGCTCCGGAGAAGCAGTTCGAGCTGGTCATGGATGAGGTGCGGCTGCCCGCGGACGCGCTGGTGGGCGACGAGGACGCGGGGCTGGACCAGCTCTTCGCCGGGCTCAACCCGGAGCGGGTCATGACGGCCGCCTTCGCCATCGGGCTGGGCCGCTACGCGCTGGGTCGGGCGGTGGAGTACGCCCGCACCCGTCAGGTGTGGAAGCAGCCCATCGGCGCCCACCAGGCCATCGCCCACCCGCTGGCGCAGGCCCATATCGACCTCGAGCTGGCCCGGCTGATGACGGAGAAGGCGGCCCGACTTTTCGACGCGGGCGACGACGCGGGCGCGGGCGAGGCCGCCAACATGGCGAAGTACGCGGCGGCGGAGGCGGCGGTGAAAGCCGTCGACCAGGCCGTGCACACCCTCGGCGGCAACGGTCTGACCACGGAGTTCGGCCTGGCCTCGCTGGTCACGGCGGCCCGGGTGACCCGGATCGCGCCGGTCAGCCGGGAGATGATCCTCAACTATGTGTCGCACCAGACGCTCGGGCTCCCCAAGTCGTACTGAGCACATCGCGTCTGGCGAGTGCGCGCCGCTTGCGCGAAACGGCCGGGACGGTCCATACACAGCCTTACGAAAGCGCCGTATCCGTCGACCGTCGAACCGCCGACACCCGAGGAGCGAGCCATGGTGTTCCGGAGCGATTACCCCGCCGTCCCGCCCGTCGATGAACCCATCCACGACGCCGTACTCGGCCGCGCCGCCGAGTACGGCGAGCGGCCCGCGCTGATCGACGGGCTGGACGGCACCGTCGTCAGCTACGCCCGGCTCGACCACCACACCCGCCGCATCGCCGCCGCGCTCGCCGACGCCGGGGTGCGCAAGGGCGACGTGGTCGCGCTGCACAGCCCCAACTCGGTCGTCTACCCGATGGTCTGTTACGGCGTCACCCGCACCGGCGCCGCCCTCACCCCCGTCCATCCGTTGGCCACCGCCGCCGAGTTCGCCGCGCAGCTGCGCGACTCGCGGGCGACGTGGATCGTCACGGTGGCCGCGCTGCTGGAGGTGGCCCGGCAGGCGGCCGAGCAGGTGGGCGGGGTACGGGAGATCTTCCTCTGCGACCGGGCGCCCGGCCACCGGTCGGTACGGGACATGCTGGAGAGCACCGCCCCGGAGCCGGTGGTGGAGATCGACCCGGGCGTGGACATCGCCGTGCTGCCCTACTCCTCGGGCACCACCGGAGTGCCCAAGGGCGTGATGCTCACCCATCGCAGCATCGCCACCAACCTCGCGCAGCTCAACGCCGTGATCCCCGCCGAACCCGACGACAGCCTGCTGGCCGTGCTGCCGTTCTTCCACATCTACGGACTGACGGCGCTGATGAACGCCCCGCTGCGCAACGGCAGCAGCGTGGTCGTGCTGCCCCGCTTCGACCTGGAACAGTTCCTCGGCGCCGTCGAGAAACACCGGGTGACCGCGCTGTATGTGGCCCCGCCCATCGTGCTGGCGCTCGCCAAGCACCCGGCCGTACCCCACCACGACCTCTCCTCGCTGCGGTACGTGATGTGCTCGGCCGCGCCGCTGGACGCCGAACTGGCGGCGGCCTGCGCCCGCCGGCTGGACATCCCACGGGTGCTCCAGGCGTACGGCATGACCGAGCTGTCGCCGTCCTCGCACTGCGTGCCCCGGTACGCCGAGGAGGTGCCGCCCGGCACGGTCGGCAAGCTGCTGCCCGACACCGAGATGCGGATCGTCGCGGTGGACGGCGGCGGACGCGAGCTGGGCGTCGGCGAGACCGGGGAGCTCTGGCTGCGCGGCCCGCAGGTGATGAAGGGCTATCTGGGCCGCGCCTCCGAGACCGCCGCCATGGTGGACGCCGACGGCTGGCTGCACAGCGGCGACGTCGGCCGGATCGACGCGGAGGGGTGGGTGTACATCGTCGACCGGGTCAAGGAACTGATCAAGTACAAGGGCTACCAGGTCGCCCCCGCCGAACTGGAGGCCGTCCTGCTCGGCCACGAGGACGTCGCGGACGCCGTCGTGGTCGGCGTGCCCGACGCCGACGGCAACGAGATCCCCAAGGCGTACGTCGTGCCCCGCCCGGGGGCCGAGATCGGCGAGGCCGACCTGATCACCTATGTCGCCGGGCAGGTGGCGCCGTACAAGAAGGTCCGTCGCCTGGAGTTCACCACCGTCGTGCCGCGCTCCGCCGCCGGCAAGATCCTGCGCCGCGAGCTGCGCGCCCGGGAGCGCACGATCAGCGAGGTGACCTGTGATGTGACGGGCGACGCGACCAGCGAGGGGAGCCCGATGGCTCCGTAAGCGCCGCCGTCCCCTCGCCGTCCCGCCGCCGGCGCGCCCCGTCGCGCCGGCGGTGCCCGTACACCCGAGAAGGGAGTCCGACCACCCCATGACCGACGCCCCGGCCCCGTCCCCCGACGCCGCCCCCACGCCGCTCGTGCGGACCACGCACGAGCGGGGGCTGACCACCCTCACCCTCGACTCGCCGCACAACCGCAACGCGCTCTCCGCCCGGCTGGTCGCCGAGCTGCGCGCGGCGCTGGCGGCGGCGGCCGAGGACCCGGCCACCCGCGCGGTGCTGCTCACCCACACCGGCAACACCTTCTGCGCCGGTGCCGACCTACGAGAGCCCCGCCCCACCGGCCCGCTCGACCTGGTGGCGCTGCTGCGCGCCATCGTGGAGCTGCCCAAGCCGGTGCTGGCCCGGGTGACCGGTCACGTCCGGGCGGGCGGGCTGGGGCTGCTGGGCGCCTGCGACATCTCGGCGGCCGGGCCCGCCGCGAGCTTCGCCTTCACCGAGGCCCGGCTGGGGCTGGCCCCGGCGGTGATCTCGCTGCCCCTGCTGCCGCGCCTGGACGCCCGGGCCGCCGCCCGCTACTACCTCACCGGGGAGCGCTTCGACGCGGCGGAGGCGGCCCGTATCGGCCTCGTCACCTTCGCCGACGGCGACCCGGACCAGGCGCTGGCCCCGGTCCTGGACGGGCTCCGCCGGGGCTCCCCGCAGGGCCTGGCCGCCTCCAAGCGGCTGACCACGGAGGGGGTGCTGCGCGCCTTCGACCGGGACGCGGAGCGCTACGCCGAGCGGTCGGTGGAGCTGTTCGGCTCCGCCGAGGCGGGCGAGGGCATGCGGGCCTTCCTGGAACGGAGGGACCCGTGGTGGACGGAGTGAGGGCCACCGCGCCGGGCGGCCGCACGGCGAGCCCGCCCAAACAGGACCGCAGCCGGGCCACCCGGCGGCGGCTGCTGTCCGCGGCCGTGGCCTGCCTGGCCGAACACGGCTGGGCGGGCTCCACGGTCGCGGCGGTCGCCGAGCGGGCCGGGGTCTCCCGCGGGGCGGCGCAGCACCACTTCCCGACCCGCGAGGACCTCTTCACGGCGGCGGTGGAGCAGGTCGCGGAGGAACGGCAGGAGGCGCTCAAGGCCCTGGCCGCCAAGCTGCCGCCGGCCGGCTCCGTCGCCCGCACCCGCACCATCGTCGAGGCCCTCGTCGACCTCTACACCGGCCCGCTCTTCCGCGCCGCCCTCCAGCTGTGGGTCGCCGCCTCCCACGAGGAACAGCTGGCCGCCCGCGTCGCCGCCCTGGAGGCCCGGATAGGCCGCGAGACCCACCGCACGGCCCTGGAGCTCCTGGGCGCCGACGAGGGCGTCCCCGGCGTCCGCGAGACCGTCCAGGGCCTGCTCGACATGGCCCGCGGCCTCGGCCTCGCCAACCTCCTCACCGACGACACCCCCCGCCGCACCCGCGTCATCACCGAGTGGTCCCGCCTCCTCGACAGCGCCCTGACCCCACCCCCGCCCTGACCCCACGACGGCGAGAAGCCCGACGTCGGACCCCGGCGGTACCGAACGGCCACAACCGGCTGGGGCGGGGGGTGCGCCGCGCACCGCGCGCCGCGCACGGGGGTCGGGGTCGTGGGGGCGGCAGGCCCCCACATCCCGCCGCGACGGCGAGAACCCCGACGGCGGGGCCCGGCGGTGCCGAACGAGCCGCAACCGGCTCGGGAACGGGGGTGCGCCGCGCCGCGCGCCGCGCAC
>NZ_NISY01000017.1 GCF_007595705.1 Streptomyces sp. SAJ15
AATCCACACCGAACCCGGAAGGCCCTCACCCATTCAAGATCCCTCAACCGAGACCTGGGTCACCCGTCCACAACCTCCCCGGACAGAACACCTAGTCGGCCGGAGGCGGGGCGGTGGGGTCGACGGGGGTGAACGTGCCCAACCGCTGTTCGACGGCGGCGGCCGCCTGGAGGCAGAGGTCCTCCCGGTACATCCCGCCGATGATCTGAACCCCCTGGGGCAGCCCGTCGACGACACCGACGGGCAGCGCCACGGACGGGGCGCCGACGAAGGTGCTCGCCCGGCACAGCCGTACGGCCCCCATGGTGCGGGCGTTGTCCTCGACGCTGCCGTGCATGGCGTCGGGGAAGGGGATCGGTTCGGTCGACACGGGGCCGAGGAGCAGCGGGTATTGCTCGAAGTGTCGGGCCCAGTCCCGCTGGACGCCCTGTCGGGCCGCGGTGAGCTGGAGATAGCCGTCGAGGCCGAGCGCCGGCCGCTCCCGCAGGGTGTGTTCGACGTGGCGTCGGCTGTCCTCGGTGAGCAGCTCCTTCAGTTGCGGCCAGGCGAGGCTGAACTCGGTGAAGATCAGCCCCAGGTAGCCGTCGACGGCATCGTCCAGCCGGGGGACCTCCACCTCGTGGACCTCGTAGCCGGCGTCCTCCAGCGTCGCGGCGGCCGTCTCGACGCCCGCGCGCACGGCCGGATCGACGCCGTGTCCGCCCGGGTCCATGACGACGCCGACGCGGATCGGCCCCGCGGGGCGCGGTCCGTCCAGCGGCACCGGGACCGCGCGCGGGTCCTGCGGGTCGACTCCGGAGAGCGCCTCGTAGACGGCGCGCAGGTCGGCGACGGTGCGCGCGAGCGGCCCGTCCACCGGGAACAGTTGGGAGGAGAGCGTCGGGTCCTGCGGCCCGAGCCGGTGGTCCTGCGGGAACCTGCCGTAGCTGGGCTTGAGCGCGGTCACGCCGTTGAACGCGGCCGGCACGCGCAGCGACCCGCCCGAGTCGTTCCCGAGCCCGAGCGGGGCCATGCCGGTGGCGACCGCCACCCCGTCGCCGCCGCTGGTCCCGCCGGGGGTCCGGGCCGGGTCCCAGGGGTTGCGGGTCGCGCCGTACAGGGTGCTGGTGGTGTGCATGCCGGCGATCGTCATGTCGGGCAGGTTGGTCCGCCCGAGGGGGATCGCCCCGGCGGCGCGCAGCCGCCGTACCGGAGGGGCGTCGGCGGAGGGGACGAGCCCGCGGAACCGGGGCACGCCGAAGGTGGTCGCCGATCCGGCGACATGAATGTTCTCCTTCACCGTGAACGGCACCCCGGCCAACGGGCCGAGGCGCTCGCCGGCGGCGCGGCGCCGGTCGGTCTCCCGGGCGGCCTCGCGGGCGCTGTCGGCGAGGAGGTTGGTGATCGCGTTCACCCGTGGGTTGACCACGGCGACGCGTGCGAGGTGCGCGTTGACGACGTCCAGCGCGCTGACGTCGCCGGCGGCGACGGCCCGGGCCAGTTCCGCCGCGCTCAGCTGCCACAATTCTGTATCCACAGTCGACTATGGATACAGACCTGTATCTGGATACGCAATCGAATATCGGATGGGGTGGAGTTCGGATGACACGGAAGCGCATGACACGGGAGGAGAGCCGGCGGCTGACGCGGGACCGCCTGCTGGAGGCCGCGGCCGAGCTGTTCGCCGAACGCGGCGTCAACGGAACGTCCGTCGAGCAGATCGCCGAGCGCGCCGGCTACAGCCGCGGGGCGTTCTACGGCAACTTCGAGGACAAGGACGAGGTGGTGCTGGAGCTGCTCGACCGGCGCACCCGGAGCGAGCTGCGCGAGGTGCGGGAGCTGGGCCGCGAGGCGGAGTCGTTCGCGGACGTGTTGGAGGGGCTCCGGGCCTGGCACCGGGCCCGCGGCCGGCACGCCGCGGACTGGCTCGCCCTGCGTCTGGAGCTGTTCCTGCACGCGCGTCGCAACCCGGAGCTCCGGCAGCGGCTGGCGGAGCGTGAACTCCTCGCCCGCGGCGCCATCGCGGGCGGCATCGAGCAGGAGCTGGGCCGCCACGGCGCCGCGCCCCCCGCCGACCCCGCCTTCCTCGCGCTCATCGTGCACGCCCTGGAGGACGGTCTGCTGATCCAGCGGCAGCTGTGTCCCGACGAGATCGGTGACGAGGTGGTCGTCGACGCCGTCGAACTCCTCCTCAGATCATGGACCGCCCTGGCGGCGGGCGACGCGCCCGACCGGTCCAGCCGGGAGTGAACCGCTGGACGGCGCACACCCCACCCCGGCCCTCGCGCGCCAGGCGCGCTCGGGGATGATCGGGGTGGAAGGTGATCGAAGGTGAGCATGCGCACGGACAACCGCGGGCCGGTGGCGACCGGAACGACTCGGCGGGAGGCCCACGGCCGACCGAGGCTGTGGACGGTGCGGACGGCCCTGCTCTCCGCGGGTGTCCTCTTCTTCGAAGCGGCGCTGCTGGTGGTCGGCGTGACCTTCCTCGGCCTGGACGACGAGACCCCGATACCGCAGGACGACCCCGGTCTGCTGCTCCTCACGCTCCCCCTCCTGGCCTGCGTCGCCCTCCCCGCCGGGCTACTGATGACGGTGACGGTGGTCCTGCCCTCGCTGGGTCTGGCCCGGCGGCTGGGCGGGCGTCGGTGGGTCGTGCCGGCGGTCGCCGCGGCGGCGACCCTGCCGCTCGCCGTGCTGGTGAAGCTCTGGTGGGCCCTGTCCATGACGCGGGCCCTGGAGTGCTGGTCGCTGCTCGCCGTGTGCGTCGCCGCGGCGGCCGGCGCGGTCGCGCTGTCCCACCGTCACCTCCGTACGGGCCGCACCGCCTCCCTCCTCCGGCGGGGCTACGCGTACGGGAGCCTGGCCGTCCTGGCGGCCTGCGGGCTGGGGCTCGGGGCCCGCTCCCTGGGACTGATCGAGGAGTACCGTCCGCCCACCGTGGCACAGCACGAGCTGGTCGGCGCGTGGACCGACGGCGAGGGCGGCCGGTTGCGCCTCGCCTCCGACGGCACGGCCGTCGCCGACCGCCTCCGGACCGAGGAGGACGACGCCGTGGAGGGCGCCTCCGATGCGCGTCGGTGCACGGGAACCGGCACCTGGACGTTCCAGTCGGCCACCGACCCGTGGGAGCAGTCGGTGCGGCTCTCCATCGACGGCTGCGCCACGGAGTGGAACGTCGGCGGCACGGATCGGCGTCCCGGGCTCAACCACGTCTACGGCGATCCGGACTCGCCGGACTGGTTCCGGCTCCGCCGCTGAACTCCGCCGCTCCATCCGCGAGTCGATCGACGCGCGGACGGAGCGGGCACTCGGCGGCGGCCCGGGCTCCGCCCGTCACCCGGGGCGTCGCCCTCTGGCCGCGCGGCGCGGCGCCGGGGGACGATGGAGCCATGACGAAGGGCGTGTTGTTCGACTTCTCCGGGACCCTGTTCCACATCGAGCCGACACGGGAGTGGCTGCGCGCGGCGGCGGAGGAGGCCGGTCGCGTCCTCACGGAGGAGGAGCTCACGGCCTACGCCGAGCGGTTGGAGGCGGTCGGTGCCCAGCCCGGCGGGGTCCCGCCTCGACGACTGCCCGCCGAACTGGCCGAGCTGTGGCGGGAGCGCGACATGAGCCCCGGCCGACACCGCGCCGTGTACACCGCCCTCGCCCGGAGCGCCGTGCCTCCCGCACCGGCGGCGTCGGCCCGCGTTCCGGATCTGACCGAAGCGCTGTACGAACGGCATCGCCGGCCGGCCGCCTGGCGGCCGTATCCGGACACCGCGAGCACCCTGACGGCCCTGCGCGGGCGCGGCGTCCCGGTCGCCGTCGTCAGCAACATCGGCTGGGATCCGCGCCCGGTCTTCCGGGCCCACAACGTGTACCACCTCGTCGAGTCGTATGTGCTCTCGTACGAGCACGGGGTGAGCAAGCCCGACCCCGCGCTCTTCCAGGCGGCCTGTGACCGGCTCGGGCTGCCGCCGCACGAGGTGTTGATGGTCGGCGACAGCGCGCCGGCGGACGGCGGAGCCGCCGCCCTGGGCTGCGCGGTGCACCTGGTCGACGGCGTCCAGGTGGACCGGCGCCCGGACGCGTTGACGACGGTGCTCGATCTGGTGTGACCCGGCGCGCCGGCCGCGCGGCGCCGGATCGCGCCATGGCGGCCTCGGCCGGGGTCCGGGGCGGGCCGGGTCGGCTCGGTTCGATCCCTATCCGCCGCTCCCCCGCCCGCCCGGCCGCCCGCGTCCCGCGCGCGGCCGGTGGTCGCCCTACCCGGGGGCCGGGGCCTGGCGCGGCCGGTCCGGGTCGTCGCGGTCGACGGATGCCACCCGCACGGGGAGCAGGGCGGGGCGCTTGGCGGTGCGGTCGTCGCCGGAGGAGCGGCCGCGCACCCGTCTGACCAGCCAGGGGCCCAGGAAGGCGGCGGCCCAGCGGAGTTCGGCGACGGCCGCGTGGCGGCCGGTGGGGGCCGGTGACTCCGGCGGAGGCAGCGGGTGCGTCCAGGAGTCGTCGCTGCCGGGCAGGGCCAGGGCGTGCGCGACGGCGGCGGCGATCCGCTGGTGGCCGAGCGGGCTGGCGTGCAGCCGGTCCGGGCTCCACAGGCGGGGGTCGCCGACGACGGGGTGGCGGTCGGTCGCGGCGACGATGACGCCATGGCGCCGCGCGGCCCGGCGGATGCGTTCGTTGAGGGCGGTGACGCGGGAGCCGAGGGGGCGGGCGAGCGGGATCACCTTCCCGAGGTCGGGGAAGGTCACCGTGGCGACGTGGGCCCCCTGGGCGGTGAGCGCGGCGAACATCGCCTCCAGGTGGCCGGCGACGGCATCGGCGTCGAAGCGCGGTCGCAGCAGGTCGTTGACGCCGGCGACCACGGTGGCCAGGTCGGGGCGGAGGGCGAGGGCGGGCGCCAGTTGCTCGACGTGCACCTGACCGGCCGTGCGACCGCGGACGGCGAGGTTGGCGTACCGCAGCTCGGGGTGGTGGATCGCCAGCTCGTCGGCGAGGCGGTCGGCCCATCCCCGCGGCCCGGTCGTGTCGTCGCCGTCGCCGAGGCCCTCCGTCTGGCTGTCGCCGAGCGCGACATAGCGCAGGTACCGCGGGGTGTCAGTGTCGGGCATGGGCCGCCTGCCTCTCCTTCAGGAGCGCGGCCGTGCGCACGCACCAGTCGTGGTTTCCCCGCTCGAAGGCGAGGCCGCGCAGACAGGTCAGGTAGGGGCCGACGC
Organism: Streptomyces sp. SAJ15; assembly: GCF_007595705.1. Classification (GTDB taxonomy): domain Bacteria; phylum Actinomycetota; class Actinomycetes; order Streptomycetales; family Streptomycetaceae; genus Streptomyces. The sequence goes on from NZ_NISY01000017.1 coordinate 5,181, forward strand.
GCTCGCCGTGGCGCAGGAACTCCTCCTCGGTACGGTCGCCCCGCAGGGTGTGCAGCAGCCGGCCGAGGAGCTCGATCTTGGCCTGGGCGAACGCGGCCCGCTCGGTGAGCTGCGCGATCACCGTCTCGGCGGCGACGTGGTCGACGGCCTGGACCTTGACCATCAGGTCGTCGCGGATGAAGGAGGGCTTGGCGGCGCTCGCCGTGAAGCGCTCCAGCTCCTCCAGGCCGGCGCTCGTCACCGTGAAGAGGCGCTTGTTGGGCCGGGTGTCCTGGACGACCTCCCGGCCCGCGATCAGCCCGTCCCGCTCCAGTCGGGTGAGCTCCGCGTAGAGCTGCTGCGGCAGCGCGTGCCAGAAGTTCGCCACGCCGAGATCGAACGCCTTGGCCAGTTGGTACCCGCTCAACTCCTCGTCCAGCAGGGCCGCCAACACGGCATGCCGCAAGGCCATCGGACCGCCTCCTCACTCGCCTTGTGTCCAGCGCCTATGTCCAGCGCCTTGTGTCCAGCGCCTCTGTCCATGGACACCTCCCGCATGATACTCAAGAAAGTGACTAGTCACATTCATGACTATGAGGGGGCCCGACAGGGCGCCCGAAGGAGGATCCCGTGACCACGGCAGACCGCTTTCGCACCGCAGTCCACGACCGCGACCTCGTCGCTCTCCAGGCCCTGTTCACCGAGGACATCCGCCTCTACAGCCCGGTGAGGTTCACCCCCTTCGAGGGCAGGCCCGCGGTGCTGGGCCTCTTCGGCGTCCTGCTGCGCACCTTCGAGGACTTCCGCTACGTCGGACAGCACTCCGGCACCTGCGAGACCGGCGCCGACGGCACGCCGTCCGCGTCGGCGGCCCTCGTCTTCCGAACCGTCGTCGACGGGAAGCAGGTTCACGGGGTGGACCTGCTGCACTTCGACGAGGACGCGAAGATCAAGGAGATCGCGGTGATGGTGCGTCCACAGTCCGCCGTGCGGGCCCTGGGCGAGGCCGTCCTCGCCGGCCTGGTCGCCGACGGCCTCGCCCCGGCGCCGGCACCGGCGGAACGTTAGAGCGAGAGTCGAGTCGAGCGGCCGGGCCCGCGGGCCGACCCGAACAGCCGAAACCCGCCGTCGGGCGGTCATCGCAGATACAAGCCCTGGGCACCGCTCCACACGCAGATGCCAAATGATCTTCTTGCTACGCTGGCAGATGCGGGACGGGCGAAGGCCGTTGCAGGGGTAACGGCTCGGGTAGGTACCCGTCCGTGGCTCAGGGAAGTGGGGGATCTGGCATGCCCGTCGCGGCGACCGGATCAGAGGAGGCCCGGCGCGTCGCCGGACTGGTGGCGGCGCAGGAGAAGGCGATCGCGCTCTTCGCCGAGGTGGAGGCGCGCGGGCTGGTGGCGCCCGGGAGAGGCGAGCGGGAGGTGAGCGATGACATCCGGGACCTGGCCAACGAGATGTTCGGCACGACCAGGCACTGGCACAAGCGGATCATCCGCTCCGGCCCCAACACCCTCCTGCCGTACCGGGAGAACCCACCGGACCGGGTCATCACCGAGGACGACATCGCCTTCGCCGACTTCGGCCCCATCTTCGAGGAGTACGAGGCGGACTTCGGCCGCACCTATGTCCTCGGCGCCGACCCCGACAAGCACCGGCTCCTGCGGGACCTCCCGCGCATCTTCGACGCCGGCCGCGCCGCGTTCGCCGCCGACCCGGACATCACCGGCGGGCAACTGCACGCCGAGGTCGAGCGCCTGGCCGCCGAGGCGGGCTGGAGCCTCGGCATCTGGCACGCCGGGCACCTCGTGGGCGAGTTCCCCCACGAGAGCAACGACGGCGCGAAGGCGGAGTCCTACATCACCCCCGACAACGACACCCCGCTCCGCCGTACCGACCGTGCGGGCCGGATCTGCCACTGGATTCTGGAGCTCCACCTCGTGGACCGGCGGCGCGGCTTCGGCGGCTTCTACGAGCAGTTGCTCGACCTCGCCTGAGACGTCAGGGGGCGGCGCCCGACTCGGGGGCGAACCGGTCGGCCGCCCGCCCCGACCGGAAGGCGCGCTGAGGCCGCGGCCGACCTTTCGGCTTCAGCGGGTGCGTTCCACGCTCCACAGGGGCAGCCGGGCGAAGAAGGCCACGGCCTCCTCGCGCCAGTGCGGCCGCCAGGTGAGGGCTTCGGCGCGGGCGGCCTCGGCGGTGCGGCGCATGTCGGCGCGGAGTGCGGCGTCGACGCCGTGCCGCCGGGCGAGATCGCGGACGCGGTCGACGGTGTCGGGCACGCACCGCGGGTCGCCCAGGGCGGTCTCCACCACGGCCCGCTCCGCACCGGTGGTGGCGGCCAGGATCGCGCGGACGGCATAGCTTCGGCGCCCCGCGCGCAGATCGGCGCCCACGGGCTTCCCGGTGGCCGCCGCGTCGCCGAAGAGGTCGAGGTAGTCGTCGCGCATCTGCCCGCAGATCCCCACCAGGGTCGCGTAGCGGCGCAGCCGTCGATCGTGGCGGACCGGGTCCTCACCGGCGGCCAGCAGGCCCAGTCGCAGCGGGGCGAGAACCGAGTACCGGGTCGACTTGTACTCGGTGACGGTGTGCAGGAGTTCCTCGTCGGGCAGCGGGTGGGCGTCGCGCTCCAGGTCGACGATCTGTCCCGTCACCGCCTCGGCGCCCGCGCTCAGCTGGACGTCCAGCATGGCCTGCCTCACCTCGGCCGGCACCGCGGCCTCCGCCAGTACGCGCAGCGACAGGAAGGCGGCGAGGTCCCCGGCCAGCAGCGCGAGGGCCAGCGCCGTCCGCTCGTCGTCCGGGAACTCCCGACGGTAGGCGTAGTACGTGGAGGGACCGGCGCGGCGGGTGGGCGCGTCATCGATGATGTCGTCGTGGATGAGGCCGTGGGTCTGGAGCAGTTCGAGGCTCAGCGCCGCCTCCTCCAACCCGGGCACCCGGTCCTCGGTCACCAGGCGTGCCGCCTCGTACAGCAGGGCGACGCGCATCCGCTTGCCCCCGCGGAGCGAGAGGTCCCGCAGCAGCTCCAGACAGCGGGGGGTGAAGCGGCTGAGCGGCGGGGTGTCGAGGCGGTCGGCCAGCGCGTCGAAGTACGCCGCGAAGCGGGCGTCGAACCGGCTTCGGTGCCCGGCGGCCCGCTCCAGTGCGGCGGCCGCGATCGTGTCGTTCATGCGGGTAGCCTGCCAGCGGCCGCGTGCCCTCGGGCACGGGGGTCGAGGCCCGGGTCCCTCGGGCACGGGGCCGTGCGGTACGGCGCTCGGATCCGGCACGGCGCCCGGGTGCCCGGCCGGGGCGCGCACGCGTCGGGGTTCAGGAGCGGCCCGCGAGCGGAAGGGCTCCGGCGACGAACTTCGCCGACTTCCCAGAGCCGCTCGCACCGATCATCGGGGGATCGTAGATCACCGTGCGTCCCGCCGAGACGGCGAGGGTTGACCGCCCCTCACATTCCGGACCGGCATCCGCCGCCCAGGCAAAAAGGATCCCTCCCCCTGGTCAGGGGGAGGGATCCTCGATGGAGCGCCGAGCAGGCCTTGCACCTACATCTCTCGTTTGGAGACGAGCATCTTTCCTTAGACGACCGACGCATCAACCACCGCCCCGCAGGGGCGGCGTTGCAAGATCTACTCTACCCCATGTCCGAGGTGCCGGACGCTCAGGCCAGTTCGGCCTGGTCGGCCGCCGCCGTGCCGTGGGCCCAGCCGTCGGCGTCGCGGCACCTGAGGCGGTGGGCGGTGGTGTCGGGGAACATCCGCGCGGCGGCGTCGGCCACCGCCACCTCGCGGGCGGCGAGTACGGGGAGCACGCCGCGCGGCGTGGCGCCGGACTCGTGCACAACCTCCTCGGTGGCCTGCCGGGTGGCGGCGACGAGACGCTCGCGGACGCGGCCCGCGTAGGCGATGAGGAAGGACTCGCGGAAGTGCCGGGTGCGGCGGGAGCGGCCGCGGGCGTGGTGCCGGTCGGCGTCCCGGTTCATCGCGGTCGTCGCCTGCAGGAGCAGCGAGGTGTAGAGGAGTTCGACGAGCTCCAGGTCGGCGTCGAAGCCGACCACCGTGGAGAAGCCCAGCTCGCTCGCCCAGACCGCCTGGCACCGGTTGGCCTCGGCCACGGCGTCGAGCAGCAGCGCCTTGGCCGGTTCGTACGGGGCCTCGACGCCGATCCGGCAGGCGCCGGGCCCCTCCCCGGCGTCCGCGCCGAGGAGCGCCGCGTCGATGCTGTAGCGGGCCATGAGCTCCTGCGCCTTGGCGGACAGGGCCTCGGCCTCCTCCGGGTAGGAGGTGGACTCGGCCTTGGCGAGCAGGGCGCGGACCCGACCGAGCATGCGGGGTTCGGCTCCCGCCCGCGGTGCGGCCCGCCGCGCCAGGGGCGCGATCCGCGGCAGCCGCCCGATCGACCGCAGCGCGGCCAGGGCGCAGCCCGCCGTCTCGAACCGGCTCGCGCGGCGCTCACGGCGGCCGAACGCCTCCAGGTACCCGTCGTCGCCGTCCCACCACACCCGCGCGTCGAGCTCGCGGAGCTGTGCGGTCCAGCGGGTGTCCGTACGGGCGGGGGCCCTCCGCGCCTCCGCGGCGATCATGTCGACGACGAAGCGGGTCCGGTCGGCGACGCCCTCGCGCCGTACGATCCGCGCCAGGTCGGCCGGTTGCCAGCCGCCGTCCCAGCAGCGTCGCACGCGGCGCTCGGCGGCGCCGACCAGGGCGCGGCTCACCGCCTCCCAGCCCGCGGGGGCGGCGGTGAGGGTGGAGGCGCCGGCGTCGAGCGCGTCGTCGAGGCCGGCGTCCGGCGCGGCGGTGACGGCGTGCAGGACGGCCTCCACCGTCTGCGCGGCCTCCGCCGGACGCTCTCCTCCGCGCCCCCGCCGGCGCTGACCTTCCCCGCGCTCGCCCACGTCGCCCTCTCTCCTGCCGTTCCCCGTCGCCGATGCGAGGACCATTGTCCCGCGCCCAGCCGGCGGCCCTGGGTCCGGCTCCGCACCGGCCTCCGAGCGGCTGGCGGAATTTCCCGACGCCCGGGAGCGGCCCCGTACCCCGCCCACCGAAATCGACAAGGGCGAGCACACGGCGGCATTCGGGTGTTCTCGCGTTATTCCGGGACCCTTCCGACTTCCCTGAAACTCGACGCACAACATGCCCTGGCGCATCAAAGCCACAGCCATGAACTCGAATCCTTCCCCGCCCTGCGACCACGGCCGGAATATCCGAGGACCGCCCCTCTTTCACGCCTGCCGGGCCCGGAAATGGGGCTCGAAGATTCGAGGCGCCTTCTAGTGGTGCTCGACACCTTTCCTGGAGGGTACAGCTAGGATTCTCGGGCTTCAGCACCCTTGTGAAAACTCTCCCTCACAGCTCGGAATGGAAGTAGGACTTCGGCACCTCACGCCGATTAATTCTTTGCCTACCCTGGCCACTGTTTTGCGGGAGCACCCATGGACACCGCTTTGGATTTCCCCGACTTTCTCATCGGCATCAGTCCCTTCGGCGAACCGGACGCCAGGCTCGTCGCGGCGTTCAGCGGTGCCGGGGGGCTCGGCGTGCTCGACCTCGGAACCGGGGACCGGCGGGCCCGGGGGGCGTTGGAGCAGGTCCGCCGCTGGACGGCGGGGCGTCGGTACGGGGTCCGGGTGGGCGCGGGCTGCCGGCTGACACCCGAGGACCTCACCGCGGGTCTCGCCGCGGACGAGAACGCCCCGGACACGGTGGTGCTCGGCGTGGACGCGCGCTGGTCGGTGCCCGCCCTGGTCGGCCGGTACCGGGTGCTGGCGGAGGTGACCGGTCTGGAGGAGGCGGTGGCGGCGGTACGGGCCGGGGTGGACGGCCTGATCGCCCGAGGTGGTGAGAGCGGCGGTCGCGTCGGTCGGCTGGGGACGTTCGTGCTCCTCCAACAGTTACTCGGCGCGGCCGAGGTGTCCGTCCCGGTCTGGGCCTGCGGCGGCATCGGCCCGCGGACCGCCGCGGCCGCCGTCGCCGGCGGCGCGGCCGGGGTCGTGGTGGACAGCCAGTTGGCGCTGCTCGCCGAGTCCGGCGTCGCCGCGGAGACGGCCGCCGTGCTCCGTTCCCTGGACGGCTCGGAGACCGTCGTCGTCGACGGTCGCCGCGGGCTGCGTCGGCGCGGCGCCCCGCCGACACGGGCCGCGACGAGCGCCGACGGCGTCCGGACCGACCCTGACGCGAAGGACCCCACTGCGAAGCCCAGCGCGGACGACGCCCCAGAGGGCGCCGCCGCGCAAGTCATCGACCCGAACGACGCCGCCGCGCACGACGTCCACCCGCGGGACGACGCCGCGACGGCCGATCGGCCCTCCGCCCGGGAGGACATGGAGGACCGGCTGCTGCCCGTGGGCCAGGACGGCTTCCTGGCCGCTCGTTTCGCCGCCCGCTGGCACACCGTCGGCCGGACGGTCCAGGCCCTCACGGAGGCCGTCCGCGACTGCCGTCACACCGCGCCGGCCCAGGCGGCGCTGCGCCCCGGTGCGGCGATCTGCGACGCGCTCGGCACCCGGCTGCCGCTCGCCCAGGGCCCCATGACCCGGGTGAGCGACCAGGCGGGCTTCGCCTCCGCCGTGGCGGCGGAGGGCGCGCTGCCGTTCATCGCCCTGGCCCTGGCCGGCCCCGAGCAGTCGCGTTCACTGCTGCGTGAGGCCGAGGCGGCGCTGGCCGGGCGGCCCTGGGGGGTCGGGGTCCTCGGGTTCGCCCCGGAGGAGGTCCGAAGCGCGCAGCTCGAAGCCATCCGCGAGGTGCGACCGAGCCACGCCGTCATCGCGGGCGGACGGCCCTCGCAGGCCAAGGCCCTGGAGCGGGACGGCATCACCACGTTCCTGCACGTCCCCTCGCCCGGGCTGTTGCGCCAGTTCCTGCGGGCCGGCGCCCGTCGGTTCGTCTTCGAGGGCGCCGAGTGCGGCGGACACGTGGGTCCGCGCAACAGCTTCCCGCTGTGGGAGGCCCAGATGGCGGTGATCGAGGACTTCCTGGACGAGCGGGACGCCGGCACGGTAGCGAGCACGGGCACCGGGCCGGGCGTGGGCACCGGCCCGTCCGCGGACGCCGACGGCGACGCGGGCACGGGCGCGGGTGTGGGCGCCGGGGCGCCGGGCCGCGTCGAGGTCTTCTTCGCCGGCGGCGTGCACGACGAGCGGTCGGCCGCCATGATCGCGGCGCTCGCGGCGCCGTTGACCCGGCGTGGCGTCGCCGTCGGTCTGCTGATGGGAACCGCGTACCTGTTCACCGAGGAGGCCGTCGAGCACGGTGCCATCCAGCCGCTGTTCCAGCGCCAGGTGGTGGGGGCACGGTGCACCACGCTGCTGGAGACCGCGCCCGGCCATGCCACCCGGTGCGTGCCCAACCCCTTCACCGAGGGCTTCCACGCCCTCAAGGAACGGCTGCACGCCCGGGGCGTGCCGGCCCGGCAGCGCTGGGAGGACCTGGAGCGGCTGAACGTGGGTCGGCTGCGGATCGCCAGCAAGGGCGTCGAGCGCGGCCCCGACGGCGCGCTGCTCCCGGTCGGCGAGGACCGCCAGCTCGACGAGGGCGTGTTCATGGCCGGTGACGTGGTCGCGCTGCGATCGACCGTCACCACCGTCGACGCCCTGCACCGCTCGGTCACCGCGGGCGCCGCGGACTTCCTCGACCGGCGCGCCGCGGAGTTGCGCGGACTCCTGGGCCCTGACGCGTCCCTCGACAGCGCCGAACCGACGCCCCCGCGGCCACTGGACGTGGCGGTCATCGGCCTGGCCTGCATGTTCCCCCAGTCCCCCGACCTCGCCACCTTCTGGGCCAATGTGCTCGACGGCGTCGACGCGGTCACCGAGGTGCCGGCCGACCGATGGGACCCCGCGGTCCACTACCGCGCGCCCGACGGGACCGGTGCCCGCGGCGGCGACGGCGCCACCACGGTCTCCCGCTGGGGCGGCTTCCTGCCCCGGATCCCCTTCGACCCGCTGCGCTTCGGCATCCCCCCGACCTCCCTGGGCAGCATCGAACCGGTGCAGCTGCTCGCGCTGGAGGCGGCCCGGCGCGCCCTCGATGACGCCGGGTACGGCGACCGCGAGGGTCGGTCCTTCGACCGGGCCCGCACCTCCGTGGTCTTCGGCGCCGAGGCGGGCAGCGACCTCTCCAACGCCCGCACGCTCCACGCGGTGCTGCCGTCCTATCTCGACACGGTCCCCCCGGGCCTGGCGGAGCAACTGCCTCCGATCACCGAGGACTCCTTCCCCGGCATGCTGGCCAACGTCATCTCCGGCCGGATCGCCAACCGGCTCGACCTCGGCGGCGCCAACTACACCGTGGACGCGGCCTGCGCCTCCTCGCTGGCCGCCGTCGACGTCGCCTGCAAGGAGCTGGCCACCGGCACCAGCGACCTGGTGCTGTGCGGCGGCGCCGACCTGCACAACGGCATCAACGACTACGTGTACTTCTCCTCGGTGCACGCGCTCTCCGCGACCGGCCGGTGCCGCTCCTTCGACCAGGCGGCGGACGGGATCGCGCTCGGCGAGGGGGTGGCCTGCGCGGTGCTCAAGCGGCTGGCCGACGCGGAACGGGACGGCGACCGCGTCTACGCCGTGATCAGGGGCGTGGGCAGCTCCAGCGACGGCCGGTCGCTCGGGCTGACCGCGCCCCGGCCGGAGGGCCAGCGGTCCGCCCTGGAGCGGGCCTACCGCAACGCCGGGGTCTCGCCCGCCGACGTCGGCCTGATCGAAGCGCACGGCACGGGCACCGCCGTGGGCGACCGCACCGAACTGTCCGTCCTGGAGGCGGTGTTCACCGCGGCCGGGGCCAAGCCCGCCGGTTGTGCGCTGGGGTCGGTCAAATCGCAGATCGGACACACCAAGTGCGCGGCGGGCCTGGCCGGCCTGGTGAAGACGGCGTTGGCGCTGCACACCGGCGTCAAGCCGCCCACGGTCCACCTCGAGCGGCCGAACTCCGCGTGGGAGCGGGAGAGGAGCCCCTTCGTCTTCCACACCGAGCCCCGGCCCTGGGCGGCGCCGCCCGCCGAACGGGTCGCCGGGATCAGCGCGTTCGGCTTCGGCGGCACCAACTTCCACGTGGTCCTCAGCGCGCACGGGCGGGGCGCGCCCCCGGCGCACGGCCTGGACGCCTGGCCCGTCGAGCTCTTCGTCTTCCGGGGCGCCGACCGCGCCACGGCCCTCCGCGGGGTCGACGAGATGCTCCGGCTGACCGCGGCGAACGACGCCGCCGGCCGGCCGTGGCGGCTGCGCGACCTCGCGCTGACGGCTTCGCGCCGGGCCGCGGCCGGCCACGGGCCGGTGCAGGTGGCCCTGGTCGCCGAGGACCTCGACGGCCTGGACCGGCGGCTGCGCCGGGCGCTGGCGGGTGAGTCCGAACCGGGGGCGGGAGTCCACCTGGCCGACCCGGAGGTGGCCGCCGGCGGGCGACCGGAGCCGGGCCGGCTCGTCTTCCTCTTCCCCGGCCAGGGGAGCCAGCGCACCGGGATGTTCGCCGACCTCTTCGTCGCCTTCCCCGAGCTCCACCGCTATCTCGAACTCGACCCCGCCCTCGCCGCGGTGCTCTATCCCCCGGCCGCCTTCGACAAGGCCGAGCGGGCACGCCAGCGGGAGCGCCTGACCGACACCCGGGCGGCGCAGCCGGCGCTGGGCGTCGTGGGCCTCGCCGCGTACTCCCTGCTGCGCGCCGCCGGTCTCGACCCGGACATGGGGGCCGGACACAGCTACGGGGAGCTGGTGGCGCTGTGCGCTGCGGGCGCCATGGACGCGCGCACCCTGCTTCGGCTCAGCGCCGAGCGGGCGGCGGCTATCCACGACGCCGCCGCGGCCGCCCCGGAGGGGCCCGGCACCATGGCCGCGGTGACGGCCGGGCACGAGGAGGTGGAGCGGGCGCTGAAGGAGACCGAGTGGGCCGACCGGGTCGTCGTGGCGAACCACAACGCCCCCGGGCAGACCGTGATCTCCGGGCCGGTGGCCGCGGTGGACGCGGCCGTGGGCGCGCTGCGCGCCGCCGGGCACTCGGCCCGGCGGATCGCGGTGGCCTGCGCCTTCCACAGCCCGTTGGTGGCCGCGGCCGGCGATCGCTTCGCGGCGGCGCTGGCGGGATGGTCGCCGCGCGCGCCGGAGTTCCCGGTGTGGGCCAACCGTACGGCCGCCGAGCACGGCGCGGATCCGGAGGCGCTGCGCGCCGAGCTGGCCGCGCAGATCGGGGCGCCGGTCCGCTTCGCCGAGCAGATCGAGGACATGTACGACGCCGGGGCCCGGGTCTTCGTCGAGGTGGGCCCGGGTGCCGTGCTCACCCGGCTGGTCGGGGAGATCCTCGACGGCCGGCCGCATCGGGCCGTCGCCGTCGAGCGGCGGGCGGCGGGCAGCGGCCTGGCCGGGCTGCTCGACGCCCTGGCCCGGCTCGCGGTCGCCGGCTTGCCCGTGCGCACCGACTGGATGTTCCGGGGCCGTGACGCGATCGAGGCCGACGCCGCCGCGCCGCCGCGACGGCCGGGCTGGTCGGTCGACGGGCAGCTGGTCCGCACCGCGGACGGCGCCGTGATCCCGGGCGCGCTGGCGCCGCCGCGGCGCGTCGCCGAACCGGTGGTGGCCGCGCCACCGGCGGGCGAGCCGCGGCGGAGCACGGACGAGCTGCTCCTCGAGTTCCTGAGGACCAGCAGGGACCTGGTCGCCACCCAGCGCGACGTCCTGCTGAGCTACCTGGGCGCCGCGGCGGGCGGACGGATCCCGGCACCCCTCCCGCCCGTGCCGGCGTCGGCACCGGGAGCGGGAGCGGTGGCCTTCGCCCCCGGGCCGCTCCCGGGCACCACCCCGCTCACGGCCGCCGTGGCGGCGACGGCACCGGCGACCGCCGCCCCGTTCGCGCCCTTCGCGCCCACGGCGGCACCGGAAGGCGCGGATCCCGTCCCGCGTCCCGGGGCCGCGCCACCCCCGAAGGTCGCCGCCGCTCCGGCGGCCCTCACCGAGGCGGACGTGCTGCGGGTGGTGTCGGAGGTCATCAGCGACCGCACGGGCTACCCGGTGGACATGATCGAACCGGATCTGGACCTGGAGGCGGACCTGAGCGTCGACTCCATCAAACGGGCCGAGATCGCGGGTGAGTTCGCGCGCCGGCTGGGCGTGGGCGGTGAGGGCGGCGCGGACGTTCCGGACGACGAGGAGCTGGAGGAGCTGGCCCGGGCCCGTACCGCGGCCGCCGCCGCGGCGTGGCTGTCCGGGCGACTCGCGGCCGGCGCGACACCGGGCACCCATGACGGCGCGTCACCGGCCGCCGATCACGAGGGGCCGCCGGCCACCGATCACGGGACGCCGATGCCGCCGACCACCGACCAGTGGGCGCCGCCGGCCGCCGACCACCCCGTGCCGCCGGCCGCCGATCCCCCGGGGTCGCGAGTCGCGCCCCTCGCCTCGAACGCGTCGGTCGCGACGGTCGCATCGGTCACATCGGTCGCGACAGTCACGTCGGTCGCATCGGCCGTGTCCGCCACGTCGGCCGCGCCGGCCGCGCCGGCCGCCTCGGCTCTGGCACACGCGTCGACCGCGGCGGCCCCACCCCCGACGCCGCCGGGTGACACACCTCGCCGGATGCGGCTGTGTCCGGTGCCGCTCGGTGACCGCGCCGCGGACCCCGCCCGCTTGGCGGGCAGGCGCTTCGCGCTGCTGGGGGGCGGGGACGTCGCCCGCGCGCTGGTCGCGCGGCTGACGGAGTTCGGGGCGGAGGCCGTGACCCTGGAGGCGGGGCACCTGCTCACCGAGCGGGACGGCGCGGTGGACGGGGTGGTGCTCCTCGGCGCGCTGGCCGACACCGAATCCGGTACCGACGCCGAAACCGGTGCCGACGCCGACGCCGGCTTCGACACCCGCCCACCGGTGCTCCCCGAGGCGTTCCCCGTGCTCCAGGCCGCCCTGCGGCACCGGCCGGGCCGTCTGCTGGCCGCCCGGACCGCCGACCCGCTCGACGTCCGCGCGGCCGGTCTGCACGGGCTGTTCCGCTCCGTGGCCAGGGAGTACCCGGAGACCCTCGCGAGAGTGGTGGACCTGCCCGGCCGCGCGTCGGCGGACACCGTCGCGGAGATGCTGCTGGCCGAGCTCTCGACCGAGGACGAGGACGCGCCGGTGGTGCTGCGGACCGGGGCGGGCCGGGAGGGACTGGAGCTGCGGGAGGAGCCGCTGGCGGGCCTGGCCGTCTCCGGCGCGGGCCCGGCCGGCGACGGGGCGGCGGAGGCCGCGGCCGTCGGGCTGGACCGCGACGCGGTGGTCGTGCTGGTCGGCGGGGCGCGGGGCATCACCGCCCAGTTCGCCCTCGCCCTGGCGTCCGCCGCGCGCTGCCGCGTCGAGCTGCTCGGTCGCACCCCCGAGCCCGTCGGCCCCGAGGATCCGACCACCGCCGGGGCCGCCGACCAGGCGTCGCTGCGCGCGGTCCTGGCCGCGCGGGGCGGCCTGTCGCCGGCGGAGGTCCAGCGGGAGAGCGCACGCGTGCTGGCGCGACGCGAGGTCGCCGCCACCCTCGCCGAGTTGCGGGAGCGGACCGGCTGGGCGCGGTACCGCGCGGTGGACGTACGGGACGGCGACGCGGTGCGTCGGGCGGTGGCGGAGATCCACGCCGAGCACGGGCGGCTCGACGGCGTCGTCTACGGAGCGGGGGTGATCGAGGACCGGCTGCTCCTGGAGAAGTCCGCCGAGTCCTTCCGGCGGGTGTACGGCACCAAGGTGGACGGTGCCGCCGCGCTGCTGGACGCCCTGGAGGAGCGGGCCGTCCACCCGGCCTTCGTGGTGCTCTTCGGGAGCGTCGCCGCCGTGCTGGGCAACCGCGGGCAGGCGGACTACGCGGCCGCCAACGACACGTTGGAGGCGCTCGGCGCGCGCTGGTCGATCCGCACCGGCGGCCGGGCGCTGACCGTCCACTGGGGCCCGTGGGCGCCCGCCGCGGAACACGCGGGGATGGTCAGCCCGGAGCTGGGGCGCGCCTATGCCCGGCGCGGCGTCCGGCTCGTCGACCCGGAGGAGGGGACGCTCGCCCTGCTGCGCGAGCTCGCCTGGGGTGACGAGCGCTCCCGCTCCGTCGTCTACACCGCGTCGGGCTGGTGAGCCATGACGGACGAGCGGTTTCCGCCGATCGCCATCGTCGGGATGGCGGTGCTGCTGCCGGGCGCCCCCGACCTGGCGACGTACTGGCGGAACCTGGTGGCCGGCACGGACGCGATCAGCGAGGTGCCGGCCGGGCGGTGGGACACGGACTTCTACCATCCGGACGGCGACCGGGGGCCGGACCGCGTGTACTGCCGGCGGGGCGGGTTCGTGGACGAGTTCGCCGCGGTGGACGTGACCCGGTTCGGCATCATGCCGGCGTCGGTGCCCGGCACCGAACCCGACCAGCTGATCGCGCTGGACGTGGCGGCCGCCGCCATCGCCGACGCGGGCGGCGAGGAGCGGCTGCCCGAGCGGCACCGGGTCGGCGTGGTGCTGGGCCGGGGCGGCTACGCCGGGGCCGGCCTGGTGCGGCTGGACCAGCGGGTGCGCACCGCCCGCCAGCTCGTCCGCACCCTCGGGGAGCTGATGCCCGATCTACGGTCGGACCAGTTGGAGCGGGTGCGGGCCGCCTTCACCGACCGGCTGGGCCCGGACAGCCCCGAGTCCGCCATCGGGCTGGTGCCCAACCTCGCCGCGTCCCGGATCGCCAACCGGCTGGATCTGCGCGGCCCCGCCTACACGGTGGACGCCGCATGCGCCTCCTCGCTGGTGGCGATCGACCAGGCGGTGGTGGAGCTCGCCGCCGGCCGCTGCGACGTCATGCTGGCCGGGGGCGTGCACCACTGCCACGACATCACCCTGTGGAGCGTCTTCACGCAGTTGCGGGCGCTCTCCCCGAGTCAGCGCATCCGCCCGTTCCATCGGGATGCCGACGGCATCCTGATCGGCGAGGGCACGGGCGTGGTGGTCCTCAAGCGGCTGGCCGACGCGGAGCGGGACGGGGACGGGATCTACGCGGTCATCCGCGGCACCGGGGTCTCCAGCGACGGCCGCACGTCGAGCCTGGCCAACCCGGACCCGGGGGGCCAGGTGCTGGCGGTGCGGCAGGCGTGGCGTGCGGCCGGGCTGGACCCGCGCGAGCCGCACTCCGTGGGGCTGGTGGAGGCGCACGGCACGGCGACCCCCGCCGGGGACGCGGCCGAACTCGCCACGCTGGCCGAGGTGTTCGGCCCCGGCAGCGGGCGGGACGACGGCGCGGCGGCCGTGCTCGGTTCGGTGAAGTCGATGATCGGCCACGCGATGCCGGCCGCCGGTGTGGCCAGCCTGGTCAAGGCGGCCCTGGCCGTGCACCACGGGATGCTGCTGCCGACGCTCCACTGCGAGGACCCGCACCCCGCGCTGGCCGCCACGCGCTTCCGCACGCTCGACACGGCGCGGCCGTGGGAGTGCGACGAGGGCCGGTCCGTACGTCGTGCGGCGGTGAACGCCTTCGGCTTCGGGGGGATCAACGCGCATGTGGTGCTGGAGCAGGCGCCCCAGCCGGCGCGCCGGGCGCGGTCGCGCCCGCTCGCCGTGTCCGAGCCGGAGCGGGTGCTGGCGCTGGCCGCCGAGACCGCCGACGAGCTCGCCGAGGTGCTGGCGGCGGACGACTCCACGGTGCTGGCCGCCCCGCGGGGTGACGGCCCGGTCCGGCTCGGCGTCGTGGCCCCGACCGGCCGGCGGTTGGCGCTGGCCCGGCGCATGGTGGCCGCCGGACGTCCGTGGCGCGGCCGCAACGACATCTGGTTCGCCCCCGCTCCGCTGCTGGGCGGGGCCGCCCCCGGCAGGCTGGCGTTCGTCTTCCCGGGCCTGGAGGGCGAGTTCGAGCCCCGCGTGGACGGTGTCGCCGAGCACTTCCGGCTGCCGCCCGAAGCGGGCGGCGGCCGTGACGGGCGGGTGCGGGTCGGCGACGTGGGACGGCACGCGATCGAGGTGTTCGCCGTCGGCCGGCTGCTGGACGGTGCGCTGCGGCGGATGGGGGTGACGCCGGACGCGGTGGCCGGGCACAGCGTCGGGGAGTGGAACGCGATGGCGATGGCCGGCATGTACGCGCGCGAGGCCGTCGACCGGTTCCTGGAGACCCACCGGCCGGACGAGCTCCGCGTGCCGGGCGTGGACTTCGCGGTGCTGGGCACCTCCGCCCGGCGGGTGCGGGCCGCGCTGCGGGAGCGGTCCGAGGAGCGGGTGGTGCTCTCCCACGACAACGCGCCCACCCAGGCGATCGTGTGCGGTCCGCGGGAGCCGGTGCGGGAGTTCGTCGGCTCGCTGCGTGCCGAGGGGGTGATCGCCCAGGTGCTGCCGTTCCAGTCGGGCTTCCACACGCCCATGCTGGCCCCCTATCTGGCCCCGATCGCCGCCCAGGCCGAGCGGTTCGAGCTGCTGCCCCCCGAGGTGCCCGTCTGGTCGGGCACGACCGCCTCGCCCTTCCCCGAGTCCCCGGAGGGGGTGCGCGCGCTGTTCGTGCGGCACCTGCTGGAGCCGGTGCGCTTCCGGCCGTTGGTGGAGGCCATGTACGAGGCGGGCTTCCGGGTGTTCGTGCAGCTCGGCGCCGGTCAGCTGGCCGCGCTCATCGGCGACACGCTCGACGGCAGGGACCACCTCGCGGTGGCCGCCACCTCGCCGCGCCGCGACGGCGTCGCCCAGCTGCGGCGGGTGGCCACGGCCCTGTGGACGCACGGCGCCTCCGTCGACCCGACACTGCCGCCCGTCGCCGCCCCGGGGCGCGCTCCGAGGCGGACCGCCGCGGCGGCGCGACCGCCGGCCCGACTCTCCCTGGACAGCGCGCTGGTGTCCCTGGAGGAGCGCGAGCTGGCCGCGCTGCGCCGCGAGCTGGCCCCGGCCCGTACGGCCGCCGCCGAGGCCGGCGCGCCGCCCGGACCGGCGGCCCCGACCGGGCGGGACGCCCCCTTCGAACCGGCCGCCCGACTGGACGCGATGGCCGGGCGCTTCCCGCTGGCCGCCGAGCTCGGGGCGCTGCTGCGGGAGACCGCGGACACCGCCGCGGAGCTGCTCACGGCGGGGGCGGCGCGCCGCTCTCCCGGGACCACCCTGCGGGTCTCCACGGAGACGATGCCGTACCTGTTGGACCACTGCTTCTTCCACCAGCGCCCCGGCTGGCCCGATCTGGAGGACCGCCGTCCGGTGGTGCCGGCCACCACCATCGTCCAGCACCTCATGGACGCGGCGGAGCGGGCCGTCCCGGGGGCGCGGGCGGTGGCGGTGCGCCACGCGCGCTTCAACCAGTGGGTGACCGCCGCCACCCCCGTCGACGTGCCCATCACCGTGCGGCCGTCGCCGGGCGTGCCCGGCGGTTACGACCTGACCTTCGGGACCCACGCGCAGGGCACGGTGGAGCTCGCCGCGGGGTATCCGCCGGCCCCGGCCCCGTGGTGCGCGGACCCGGCCACCGAGCGGGTCCCCGTCCACACGGCGAAGGAGCTGTACAGCGAGCGCTGGATGTTCCACGGCCCCGCCTTCCAAGGGGTCTCGGAGATCACGGCGGTCGGCGACCGGCACATCCGCGGGGTGATCATCGCCCCGGCCGCGCCCGGTGCGCTGCTCGACAACGTCGGCCATCTGCTCGGCTACTGGATCGTCGCGGCGCACACCGAGCGGACCTCGGTGCTCCCCGTCGGCCTGCGGCACGTCCGTGTCTTCGGTCCGCCGCCGCGCCCCGGCACCACCGTGCGGTGCCTGGTCCGGATCTCCTCGCTGACCGAGACCGTGCTGGAGGCCGACGCCCAACTCGTCGTCGACGGCCGGGTCTGGGTGGAGCTCGCCGGCTGGCAGGACCGGCGCTTCGACAGCCTGCCGGAGACCAAGCTGGTGGAGCGGTTCCCCGAGCGTCACACGCTCTCCCGCCCGCAGCCGAGCGGATGGGTGCTGCTGCACGAGTGGTGGCGGGACGCCGCCTCCCGCGACCTGGTGATGCGCAACCACCTGGGCCGGGCGGAGCGGCTGGCGTTCGAGCGGCAGCCGCCGCGGGGGCGCCGGCAGTGGCTGTTGGGGCGGATCGCCGTCAAGGACGCCGTGCGGCAGTGGCTGTGGGACCGCGGGGAGGGACCGGTCTTCCCCGCCGAGATCGGCGTCGAGAACGACCCGTCCGGGCGGCCGTACGTCACCGGGGTGCACGGCCGGCGGCTGCCGGCGCTGGGCGTCACGTTGTCGCACCGCGCCGAGACCGGGGTGGCCCTGGTGCGGCCCGGTGCCCGGCCGGGGGGCGGTGGTGTCGGGATCGACGTCGAGCAGGTCGTCGAGCGTCCGGCGCAGGCCCGGACCGTCGCGCTGGGCCCGGCCGAGCGCGAGCTGCTCGCCGCGACGTGCGCCGAGCGGGGCGAGCCGGAGGATGTGTGGTTCACCCGGTTCTGGGCGGCGAAGGAGGCCGCGTCCAAGGCGGAGGGGACCGGGCTGCGGGGGCGCCCCCGGGACTTCGCCGTCGTCGCCGCCGGCCCGGACGAGCTGCGGGTGGAGGTCGACGGCCGCTCGCACCGCGTGAGCTGCCGAGTCCTCGGCAACCCGGCGGGGCTCCCGGAGCGGGAGTACGTCGTGGCGTGGACGACGGCACCGGAGGAGGAGTAGCGAGGGCGTCCGCGCGGAGGCCGTACCAGGCACACCAGACGCATGGAGAAGTCGGAAGGAGAGGACGCTGTGAACAGCAATCAGGTGCAGGCGCCGGGCCTCGATACCGAGGCCGGCGTGTTCGAGGAGGTCCTCGACATGCTCGAGGGGCTCCTCGGCGGCTACGCGTTCGACCGGGCGGAGATCACCATGGACACCGAGCTCTCCAACGATCTGGACCTGGAGAGCTTCGACCTGGTCACCCTCGGCGGCCTGTTGTCCGCGCGCTTCGGCGAGCGGGTGAACTTCGCCGAGTTCCTCGCCGAGATCGACCTCGAGCGCGTCATCCGGCTCACGGTCGGCGACGTCGTCGGCCGCGTCACATCCCGGCTGTCGGACCCCGAGGAGTGCTGAGTCATGGCGGTCATCAGCGCCGAGGGCGTCGAGCTGAACGTGGAGCGGCTGGCGGCCCGCAGGGGGACCACGGACCCGCCGACCGTGGTCTTCATCCACGGCATGCTCATCGACACGCTCGTCAGCGGCTATCTCACCCTGGGGCCGACCCTCGCCGCCGCGGGGTTCGACGTGGTCATGTACGACCAGCGGGGACACGGCCGCAGTGAGCGGCTGCCCAGCGGGTACACGCTGGACGACTTCGTCGGCGACCTCGACGTCGTGCTCGACCGGCTGGCGGTGTCGGGGCCGGTGCACCTGGTCGGCCACTCCTTCGGCGGCACCATCGCCTTCCACTACGCCGCGCGCCGACCGGACCGGGTGGCCACCGTCTCGGTGATCGAGTCGGAGCCGGCGACCGACGGCTGGTCCCGCAAGATGGCGCTCGCCCTGCCGACCGCGGCGGTGGAGTTCGCCCGCGGCGACTTCCAGCAGTGGGTGAAGGAGGAGCACAGCGCCTACATGGCCCAGCGGGTGAAGGCCGCGTCGCAGCTGCTGAACTCCAGCACCGTGGCCCAGGACATCCCCGCCAGCCGGGTGCTGGACCAGGAGCACCTGCGGGCCCTGCGCTGCCCGGTCCTGGCCATCTACGGCAGCGAGTCGGAGCTGGTGGACCAGGAGCCGTGGCTGAAGTCGCTCATCAGCACCTGCCGTACCGTCGTGGTGCCGGACCAGGAGCACTGGGTGCTGCTGGCCCATCCGAGGATGGTGTGCGACCTGATCATAGGCTGGGTCCGCGAGCACCACCCGGCCCGGTCGAGGGAGGTCGGCGGGCGGTGAGCGGCTTCCTGTTCGTGGTGCCGCCGCTGGTGGGCCATGTCAACCCCACGCTGGGTGTCGCGGCCGAGCTGGTCCGGCGCGGCCACCGGGTCGCGTGGGCGGGGCCGCCGCGGATCGTCGGCCCGCTGGTCGGCCGCGAGGCGCGGGTGTTCCCGTGCGCCGGCAGGGCGCCGGACGACCCCGGGATGGCGCGGCCGCCGACCCTCCGCGGCGCCGCGGCGCTGAAGTACCTCTGGGAGCGCTATCTGGGGCCGCTGGCGGAGGAGATGGCGCCAGGCGTCCTGCGGGCGGTGGAGGAGTTCCGGCCCGACGTGCTCGTCGTGGACCAGCAGGCCGTGGCGGGCGCGCTGGTGGCCGAACGGCTCGGTCTCCCCTGGGCCACCTCGGCGAGCACCTCCGGCGAGTTCACCTCGCTGGTGGGGCTGCCGAAGGTCGAGGCGTGGATCGCCGACTTCGTCGACGACCTGCGGAAGCGGATCGGCGACCCGCACGGGACCGGCGACCCGCGCCGGTCCGACCGACTGGTGCTGGTGTTCAGCGCCGAGGAGCTGATCGGCGCGGCCGAGCCCCTCGGCGAGCAGGTGCGGTGCGTCGGCCCGTCGATCGTGCCCCGCCCGTACGACGGGCACTTCCCCTGGGAGTGGCTGGACCGTGGGCGCCCCACCGTGCTGATCACCCTCGGGACCGCCAACACCGGCTCCGGGACGCGCTTCCTCACCGAGTGCGCCGCGATGGTCCGGGACCGCTCGGACCGCCTCCAGGCGGTCCTGGTCGACCCCTCGGGCTCGGTGCCCGGCGACGACGCGTTGCTGGTGCGCCCCAGCGTCCCCCAACTGCCGCTGCTGGAGCGGTGCGCCGCGGTGGTCTGCCACGGCGGGCACAACACGACCTGCGAGGCGCTGTGGCACGGGCTGCCCCTGGTGGTCGCGCCGATCCGGGACGACCAGCCGGCCATCGCCGCCCAGGTGGCCCGGGCCGGGGTGGGGGTGCGGGTGCGGTTCGGCCGGGTGACCGCCGAGCAGCTCGGCGCGGTCCTCGACGCCGTCCTCCACGAGCCGGGTTACCGGGCCGCCGCCCGGCGCATGGCGCGTTCCCTGCGCGCCGCCGGCGGCCCGGCCGCCGCGGCGACGCACCTGGAGGAGTTGGTCGTCGCCGCGTCGGTGGAGGGGAGCCGGCCACCGGGGACTTCACCACCACGGCTCACCGCCGGACAAGGAGGCGCACACGCATGAGCTTCTCTCTGCTCGAACTGGCCGACGGATTCCGGGCCTACGCCCACAGCGGCATGGAGGCGCGCTTCATCTACCAGGAGATCTTCGAGGACCACAGCTATGTGCTCCCGGAGCTCCCCGAGGCACCACTCATCGTGGACGTGGGGGCCAACATCGGGCTCTTCTGCATCTACGTCAAGCGCGCCTACCCCGAGGCGCGCGTCATCGCGTTCGAACCCGCTCCGGAGAGCCTGCGCGCCCTGCGGCTCAACCTGGAGCTCCACCAGATCGACGATGTCACGGTGCACCCGCTCTGCCTCGGCTCCGAGCGGAACGACGCGGCACGCTTCGCCTACTACCCGCGGCTGCCGGGCAACTCCACCCTCCGCCCGGACGATCAGGTGCCCTTCAAGGCCAGGCTGTCCGAGATCCTCGGGAAGACCCTGGCCGCCTCGCTGTTCACCCCTCGAGAGCTGAACGTCCGGGTGGAACGGCTGTCGGACATCCTGGCCGACAGCCGGCTCGCCGGGGCGGACATCGATCTCATCAAGGTGGACGTCGAGGGGGCGGAGCTCGACGTGCTGCACGGGATCGACGACCACGACTGGCCCCGGATCGGCAACCTCGTCGTCGAGGTCGGTGACACGGACGGCAGGCTGCACGCGGTGGAGACCCTGCTGCGCGACCGCGGGTTCACGGTGTCCAGCGCCCCCACCTCGTTCATGGAGACGAGGCTCCCCTTCTACTACGTCACGGCCAGGCGGGGCTGACCATCGTTCGCGCCGAGGCTGGCGCGGCGAGGCAGGACGCGGGCTCCAGGACGGCCAGCAGGTCACGTCGCGTCAGTATGCGGGTGACGCACCCACGGTCCCCGGTGCGGCCGGTCCGCTTCGGCGGAGGGCACGGCCCAGGAGCGGACGGGACAGGACGACAAAGGCCCCTCCCGCACCGGGGAGGGGCCTTTCATGGAGCGCCGAGCAGGCCTTGCACCTACATCTCTCGTTTGGAGACGAGCATCTTTCCTTAGACGACCGACGCATCGAACCCCGCCCCGTGGGGCGGCGTCGTGAGACCTACTGTACTACAGATCCGCACTTGAGATCATGGCCCGGTGCTGACGCTCCACCCGAGCCCGCCGCAGTTCGCGGGCGATTTCGAGATCCATCTGACGGTTCGTGCCGACGCGGACGGTCGGACCGCCGACGACCGCGCCACCTCGCCCCCCGGACCGGCCGACGACGGACCGGACGACAACGGCCCGGCCGACGACGGACCGGGCGACGACCGCCTGGCGCTGCTGGCCGCGGAGTGCGGGTGGAAGTACGCCCGCATCGTGTTGGACCGGGGTCGGGTGCCGGCGCAGCCGATGGTCACCCTGCGGACAGCCGGGACCCTCGCCGCGGCGCGGGCGGTCGCCGACGGGGCGGCGCGGCGGCTTCGGGAGGCGGGCTGGGCGGTGGTGCGGACGAAGGTCGAGGCCGCGCCGTGGGCGCGGGGGGTGCCCGGCCGCGACACCGAGGGCGTGGCGCTGGGCCCGGGCTACTACTTCGAGCACCACATCAAGCTGCTCCTGGAGCCGGGGACCGACACCACGGCGACGGCGGCCGTCGCCGACCGGCACGCGGCCCATCTGTCGCGCAACGCCCGCCGGATCCGCGAGGACGGGCGCGCCGAACGCTTCGTCACCCAGCGCTGCCGGTTGGTCGGCCGGGACACGGCCGGCCGTCGGCTGGCGGCGCTGACCGCGGAGCTCGGCGCCCTGGGCCATGAGATGGTCTCGGTGGAGCGGGAGTTCGTGGTGTACGACAGCGACGAGACGCTGGACGCGGGCTGGATACGGGAAGGGCACGGGACCGACGGAGGGCGCGCGGGGCGCGCCGCCGCCGGGACGCGAGCGGGGGAGGAGACACGATGACGACGTGGGAGAGGCTCGACTGGGGGCCGTGGGAGGCCGACGACACCGTCCCGCAGCAGGGGCCGGACGAGGCCGTCCGCGCCCGTAAGGAGCTGCCGCGCACGCTGGTGCCGGTGGCGGGTGAGGGGGTGGCGCAGTCCCCCGTGTTCGACCCCGCCATGAAGCACCACGCGAGGGCCCTGCGGCCGAGCGAGCCGCGGTTCGCCGACGCGCGCACCGGCGACGGCTGGCACGCGGCCCGTCGGCTCGCCCTCGACCATGTGCTGGACGCGGTCGGGGGCGGCGAGTGGGCCGACCACCTGGTGCTGCGCGGCAGCGTCCTGCTGCGGGCCTGGTACGGCGCGGCCGCGCGCGAGCCGGGGGACCTGGACTTCGTCGTCCAGCCCCGGGACTGGGAGCTGCCGGACCCCCGCAGCGACCGCATGCTCGACGGCATCGCGCGGGCCGCCGAGGAGCTGTCGCTGCGCGACGGCCGGGTGCGGCTCGACGCGGGCGGCGCGGTCAGCGACTCGATCTGGACCTACGACCGGGTGCCGGGCCGTCGTCTGGTGATCCCGTGGACGGCCGAGGGCCTGCCGGGCGGCAGCGTGCAGTTGGACTTCGTGTTCAACGAGCCGTTGCCCGTCCCGGCCGAGCTCACCGAGGTGCCGCGCCGGGGCGGCTCGGGGGAGCCGCTCCGGCTGTGGGCCGCCGGCCGTGGACTCTCCCTCGCGTGGAAGATCATGTGGCTGGTCTCCGACAGCTATCCGGAGGGCAAGGACCTCTACGACGCCCTGCTGCTGGCCGAGGACCCGGCCACCGAACTCCCGCTCGGACTGCTCCGGGAGGTGTTCACGGGCGTGGACTACGGTGCCTACGCGCGGTTCCCCGTGTTGCCCGAGCTCATCGCCTCGTCCGCCTCCCAGGCCGAGTGGTTCGAGTTCGCCAAGGACCACCCGGAGATCGCCGGCGCGCCCGACCGCTGGTTCGACGGCCCGCCCCGTGCGGTCGTGGACCGGCTCGTCGCCGCCCTGGCCCCCGTCTACGCGCTCGACGAGGACGGCGACGACTCCCCCGCGTATCGGCTGCGCGCCGCGTGGTTCGCGTCGGGGCTGCCGCCCTTCCGGGAGGCGCTGGCGTCGGGGGGCCTGGACGGGCTCCAGCAGCTGCTGGTCGAGCAGCACCTGCACGCGGCGGAGGCGATCGTCATCACCCGTGAGCTGCTCGGCCGTCGGGAGTGCGACCTGGAGCGCGCGGCCGGGATCGTCGCGGAGTTCCGCGACGGCGACCACAGCCCGCAGGTCCGCGAGAGCCGTGGACGGCTCGGCGACCCCGCCGAGGCCCTCGTGGAGCTCCGGACCGCCACGATGCCGGAGCGCGACCGGCCGGCGGCGGGCTGAGGAGACGCACAGGCGAGGGCGGACGACGCACTGGTCGTCGAGACGGCCGAACCGTCGGGCTGAGGTCCTCGGCTGACAAATCCGTCACTCAACGGGTCCGCGGACGACCGTGGTCGTCCGCGGACCGCGGCGCGCCTCACTGGCGGCTCAGCGAGCGGCTGATGCCGGCGGCGATCGTGGTGGCCAGGATCCAGCCGGTGACGATCAGCCCGTAGGAGAGCCACTGGTGCCAGCCCCGTGGGGCGAAGGCGGACTCCTGGCCGAAGCCGATGATCGGCAGCAGCAGGTCGAGCGTGTAGAAGAGCGGGTCGAAGTCGGGGGCCTCGTCCGGCTTCAGCGGTCGCGGATGGTGCCGCGCGAAGGCGAGGGTCCCGGTGAGCAGCAGGGCCAGCAGCCATCCGGCGGCGCGCATGGGGCGGAAGCCGTAGCCGACGGCGGCGTCCTGGAGGTAGCCCCAGATCCTGGCGTAGGGCGGCAGGGTGCGGCGGTGGCGGCGGAGTTTGGCCAGTTGGACGGTGCGCGCGGCGGCCTCGTCACCGGCGGTGCGGTAGGCGAGGGTCAGTTGCTCGTAGGCGTACGGGACATAGCCGTCCGCGTCGCGCTCCAGCAGCGGCAGCCGCCGTGCGGCGGGGAGGTGGGGGACGAGGGTGCGGTAGCTGAGGCCGTCGGTCCTGATCCGGCCGGGCCAGACCTCCGGGGGCAGGTGCAGCACGTCGAGTTGGGAACGGCGCAGGGTCACCTTCCCCTGGATCGGCTCGGCATCCCGTAGCCACAGTTCGCCGATGGTGCAGCTGCTGGCGCGGAGCGCCTGGCCGCCGGGGTTCGACAGTCGGGCCCGGGTGAGGTCGAACTGGCGGGGAATGGTGGCGCCCCGGAGGTCGACGCGGCCGTCGACCCGCAGGTCCGCCCCGCGCAGGTCGGTGCCGACCGACAGGTTCTCGGCGTGCAGGGCGGTGCCGCCGGGCGCGTGAAGGCGGGCGCGGTCGAGGTTGACCTGCCCCTCGACGGTCGTGGCCTTCAGCCGGATCTGGCCGTGCGCCACGAGGTCGACGGCCCAGAGGTCCGCGCCGATCAGCGCGTGGTTGAGCCGCAGCACCGGCCCCTCGGCGGCTCCGGCGGTGGGGCCCGGCTCGTCCGCGTCGGCGGGCGCCTCCGGGTCGCCGAGCCGCGCCCCGTTGAGGAAGAGCGCCCCGGAGACCTGGGCCCCCGCGAGCCGGACCGGGCCGGTGATCCGGCAGCAGTTGAGCCGCAACACCCCGTCCACGCGCACCGCCCCGGCGTTCAACCCCGGCAGCGCGGAGTCGCTGAACACCAGGATGCGCAGGTGCGCGCCGTAGAGGTAGGGGGCGTGCTCGAAGTGGCAGGCGCGCAGCCGTACGGGGTGGTCGACCGTCCCGTAGCCGAGGTCCAGCCGGCCGGTGACGCGGGCCCCGGTCAGCTTCAGACCCGCTATCTCACCGTCCTGCCGGGGCCCGTCGAGCAGCAGCGCTCGTAACACCTCGGCGCGCACCGTCCGCCCGGGTCCCCAACCGGCCCCGGCCATCGGATCGTCGTCGGCGCCGTCGCGGAAGTCGACGGCCTCGCCGCGGGGGAAGGCGCGCCAGACACGGCGCTCGGCCGGCGAGAGGTCGGTGATCTCCACCGGCGGGATGGTGTCGCGCGCGTGTTCGTGGTGTCAACCGCGGCGCCGGCGAGAGCCGTTCCGGGCCGCCGCGCGGCGTGTTCACCGCGGCGCGGACGGGGTGGCGCGGACGGCACGCGCTGGAGCGCCGCCGGGTGACGGCGTCAGCGCAGCGGCACGGTCGCCCAGGGGCTGTGCGGGTCGACCAGCAGGATCCGGTGGGCGAGCAGGACGCTGGTGTACCACGGCCCGAAATGCTCCTCGTCGAAGTGGAGACAGCGTCCGAGGATGTATCCGGCGGAGAAGTCCTCCCAGGACTCGTAGAAGCCCCGCACGCTCACGCCGACCCGGGCGATGGCGGCGTGCATCTCCGGCTCCGTGGCGTAGCGCGCGCCCCTCCCCCAGCGTGCCATCTTCGAGGCGCGGCCGAGGTCCCAGGCGGCGACGGTCCGCACATGGCCGTCCGGCGGCAGCAGCCCGTCCGCGCGGAACCGGGCCTCGTACCGCATGACCTTGCCGACCAGGTCACGGGCGAAGGCCACGAACTCCTCCAGATCGGCCTCGCTGCGCGCCTGGACGCGGTCGCGGCAGACCGCTTCGACCCAGTCCCGCCACAACACCGGGTCGACGCGCGGGTGGCCCAGCTCGCGGATGAGATCGTTGCGGGCCCGCAGCACGAGGTCCCAGTACCAGGGGCTGACCTCGCGGGTGAGCAGTCGCTCCTGCACGCCCAGCCAGTCGTCGCGCCCCTCGACGCCCCACGAGTCGACCAGCCGCTCCACCTCGTTGTGGTAGCCGGCGCCGTGCCAGTCCAGGGTGTTCCAGGCGTCGCCGTTGGCGTAGCAGAGGTGCGCCCCGCAGGCCAGGCCCAGCAGCATGTCGGGATCCTCCGGGGCCCCGGTGCGGCGGGTGACGACCCGGTCGCCGGTGCCGTCGGGCTCGTACAGGTCCTCGTGCAGGTCGCCCCAGACCTCCCGCTCCTCCTCGTCGGCGAGGAACCAGTGCTCGCACGGGGTGCCGCCGTTGACGACGAGGATCTCGCAGTCCTCGGGCCAGATGAGGGCGAGGCTGCCCAGCGTGATGAACTCGTAGACCACGTCGGGGTGCGGCCTGGGGAGCACGCCCGCCGTGTACACCTGGACGATCCTCCGCCCGTCGTCCAGGGCGGGGGCGTGCAGCGGGGCCTGGCCGTCGGTGCTCCGGGCGACGCTCAGGTCCACGGGCCGGTAGAGCCCCTCGGTGGCGAGGAGCCGCAGGTACGCGTATCTGGCGGCGTCGTCGTCCGCCTCGGTCCGCTCGGACAACGCGTAGAGCCGCTGCTCGAATTCGGTGGGCGCCGTCCAGGTGCCACCGTCCTCGGGCAGGGCTATGAAGGGCAGTATCTCGTCGTGCTGTACGTCCTGTACATCCTCGCCGTGCATGATCAGAATGTATCGCGAGGCCCGGGGTGGGCCGGACGGCCCGCCGTGCGTGTGCCCGCGCACGCGGCCTGGTCACAGCCCGGTCCCGGCCGGGGGGCACGGACGCACGGGGGTGCGGCATGACGACGACGGAACGGTCACCGCGGGGGCGGGAGTCGACGCCGCCGGGTCCGCTGGTCGATGTCGACTGGCTGGCGGCGCGGTGGGGCGCCGCGGGGTTGGTGGTCTTCGACGCCTCGGTGGGCGCGCACCGCGGCGCGGGACGGCGGATCCCGGGGGCGCGCCCCTTCGACATCGACGGCGCGCTGTCCGACCACACCGGTCCGCTGCCCCACACGATGCCCGACGCCGCGCGGTTCACCGAGGAGCTGCGCCGCCTGGGCGTCGACGCCGCCGACACGGTGGTCGTCTACGACGGCGCCGGGATCTACTCCAGCGCCCGGGCGTGGTGGATGCTGCGGGCGATGGGCTGCGACCGGGTCGCGGTGCTCGACGGCGGCCTGCCCGCCTGGGCGGCGGCCGGGCTGCCGGTGGAGGCGCGGCCGGCGGCGTACGCGGGGCGCCGCGGCGACTTCACCGCGCGGCCGCGCGCCGATCTGCTCGTCGACAGCGCCGAGGTGACGGCGGCTCTGGCCGCCCCGGACCGCGTGGTCCTCGACGCCCGCTCGCGGGAGCGGTTCTCCGGCGCGGCCGCCGAGCCGCGGCCGGGGCTGCGCGGCGGCCATATGCCCGGGGCGGTGAACCTGCCCTTCGGCGAGGTCCTGCGGGACGGTCGGATGCTCCCGCCGCGGGAACTGCGCGCCGCCTTCGCCGCCCGCGCCGGCGATCGGGAGCGGCTGGTCGTCAGCTGCGGCTCCGGGGTCACCGCCTGCGTCCTGGCGCTCGGCGCCGAGCTGGCCGGCTACCGCGAAACCGCCGTCTACGACGGTTCGTGGAGCGACTGGGGACGGCCCGCCTCCGGGCTTCCGGTGGCGACCGGCGAGGCGCCCTGAGGGGCCGGCGACGGTCCACGGCCGCCGGGGCCGCGAGCGTCGAGGGACGCCGTCGGGACCGTGGCGCGCCGGGTCAGCGGCCGGGCTCGTCCCGGCCGCGTGGCCTGGCCCGCACATGCATCCGCTCGCCCTGACGGCCGAAGAGGCTGAGGAGCTCGACGGGCCCCTCGCCGGTGCTGCCGAACCAGTGCGGAAGGCGGGTGTCGAACTCGGCGACCTCGCCCGGTCCGAGGACCAGGTCGTGGTCGGCCAGCACCAGCCGCAGCCGCCCGGAGAGGACGTACAGCCACTCGTAGCCCTCGTGGGTGCAGGTCTCGGGCGTGTCGCGGGTGGCCGGCAGGACCATCTTGAAGCTCTGCAGCGGACCGGGCTGCCGGGTCAGCGGCAGCACGGTGTTGCCGTTCATCCGCCGGGGCGTGAGGCGGACGCGCGGGTCGCCGACCTCCGGGGCGCCGACGAGTTCGTCCAGCGGCACCTGGTGCGCTTGGGAGATGGGGAGCAGCAGCTCCAGGCTGGGGCGGCGCTGGCCGGACTCCAGGCGGGACAGGGTGCTCTTGGAGATGCCGGTGGCCTCCGAGAGCTCCGCCAGGGTCACGCCGCGCTGGGCGCGCAGGCGCTTGAGGCGCGGACCGACCTCGGTGAGGGCCCGGGCGACGGCTGGTGAGTGTTCCACGCCGTCCATTGCAGCGCACCGTTTTCGGAAACGGCAACAGCGATTGCCATGCCCGAGCGCAGCGCCGCAGGGGCCTTCGCCGTCGCCACGACCTCCTCGCGGAGGACGTACGCGCCGGAACCGACCCGGACGAGTACGTCCGGCACCTTCAGCACGCCCGCCGCCCGGCACCCCCGTGCAGCCGGCGCCATCGGCGTGCTCGGCCCCGCGCCCTCGTACGGTCGGCCCGCCCGGCGTTTCCCTCAGTAGCCGACGGTGAAGCGGCGCTGGACGAAGCGGGGCAGCTCCGCCTCGTCGATGAGGGCCACGGCGGCGTCCTCAGCGGAGATGCGGCTGCGACCGTCGGCGTCGAGGAGCAGTTGGTCGCCGCCGACGCGGAACCGCCCGGTGCGCTCGCCCGGTGCGATCTCCCCGGCGGGGCTGAAGTAGGTCCACAGCCGGTTGGACGTGCGGTACACGTCGAGCGCGTCGCGGTGGCCGCGCACCGCGGCCGCGTACTCCCTGGGCACTCCGATCGCGTCGAGGCTCTCCAGGAGGCGTTCCCCGGAGTCGGCGCCGACCAGTCCGGGTTCGAGCTCCAGACTGCCGGCGCCGCCGATCACGATCAGCCGGGTCCTGGGGTGGCTCTCCAGCGCCTTGAGCAGCGCCCGTGCGGCGGTGGCGTAGACGGTGGGGTCGGCGATCGAACGCCGCACCGTGTCGGCGAGGTCGCGGGCGCCATTGCCGGGCTGGAAGCCGCTGATCAGCACGTCCAGCCCGGGGAGGACCGCGGCGACCGAGGCGGCGTCCAGGACGTCGACGCTCTTCCAGACGATGTTCTCCCGGTGCTCCTCGACACGCGAGGCGTCGCGGCTGAAGGCCGTGACGTGGTGCCCCCGGCCGAGGGCCTCGCTGACGACGCGGCTGCCGATGGTGCCCGTGGCGCCGATGACTCCGATGTGCATGGCTCTCCCCTGTCCCGCTGTGTCCCGGTGTCCTGCTGTGCCCCGCGCGACGGCGCGCCGGATCCCCCGCCGTGACCTGGTCTCGCACCGTTCGTTCGACCCGTTTCCTTCACGGCGTGGCAAGTCTATACGCCGTGCAGTAAACACACGGACATCGAATTCGAAACGCCGTGCAGCTTGGCGCGTCGGTCGGCTCGTTCGGTCGGCTGGTGGAAGGGCGTGGGGACGCCGAGGAGAGGCGCCGAAGGCCAGGCTGGGTGGCCTTGTCCTGGCCGGGCGCACAGTATGGATGGCAGGTGGGTGATGAGATGTCCAGCGAAGGCGCCGCCGGACTTGGACTCCCGAGGTCACGGGCGGATCCCGTAGGCCCGGCGGATCCCGTAGGCCCGGTCGGCCCCGCCGACGCGGCGCCCCCACGGACCGGCCCGCGCCCCGAGACGCCGGAGGAGACCGTGACCGAACAGGGTCCCGTCTTCGCCGGCACCGCCCTGGCCGCCGTCTACGTCCCGGATGAGGAGGGCGGTGAGTTGCGGCTGGCGGGCACCGTCGGAGCCCCCGCGGAGCGGTACGGGCTCGCGTCGCGCTACGCCGTCGCCGGACGGTCCCCCGTCTCGGACGCCTTCCGCGCGGGGCGGCCGCTGTGGCTGACCGCCGCGGAGCTCGCCGCCTACCGGGAACCGACCCGGGACACCCTCCCGGCCGACGTCTCGCTGGGGGCGCTGCCGCTCGGCACCACCAACCCCGGCCTCGGCTGCCTGGTGGTGGTGGACGAGGCCACGGCGGGCGTCGACACGGAACGGCGCAACCTGATCGAGCTCTTCGCCGACCAGTTCGCCATGCTGCTTGAGACGAGCGGCGGCCCCGACGCCGTGCGGGCCCTGGCCCGTACGCGACCGTGCGCCCCCGCCTCCGCGGACCCCGCCTCGGGCGGCCTCCCCATCGGCTCCTTCACCCTGGCGCTGAGCACCGGGTGGATCGACGCGGACGCGGGTCTGCTCCGCCTAGTCGGGATCGCGACGGGGGAGTTCGATCACCGGGCGGAGATGCTGCTCGCCCGCACCGTCCCCGACGACCTCCCCGCGCTGATGTCCGTGGTCGAGCCGGGACAACTGGCGTCCGGCAGCCGAGAGCTGGAGTTCCGCGTCCGCCTGCCCGAGGGGGAGCTGCGCTGGCTGCGGCTGTACTGCCGGGTGCTGGCCGATGCCGCCGGGCGGCCGGAGCGGGTGCTGGGCGTGGTCGCCGACGCCTCGTGTCTGCGGCCTGGCGGGGACAAGGTCTCCCGGGTGCAGCGGCTCTCCGCCGCGCTGGCCAACACGGTGACCGTGCGGGACGTGAGCCGGGTGGTGGTCGAGGCGCTGCGCGCTCCGCTGGGCGCGGACCGGGTGGCGCTGGCCGAACTCGTGGGCGATCGCCTGGTGGTCACCGTCCTGGACCCGCCGACGCCCGGCGACTGGCCGGACGTCTGGCGGACGGAGTGGCACTCCGAGTGGCCCGACGCGCCGACCCGTGCCCTGCCCACACTGGAGGAGGCGCTGCACCACGGCGGGACACGCCTGTGGCCGGCGGGCGCCGCCCTCGAACCGGGCCTGGCCGGGGTGGGCCCAGGCGGTCTCGCCGTGCTGCCCCTCCCGGCGGACGGGCGGGTCGTCGGCGCGTGTCTGGTCGGCTGGGACGAGCCGCACGACTTCAGCCCCGAGGAGCGGACGCTGCTGACCGCGACCGCGGGCCTGGTGGGTCAGGCACTCAAGCGCGCCCATGTGCTGGACGCCGAGCACGAGCTCACCACGATGCTCCAGCGCAGTCTGCTGCCGCGGCGGCTGCCCGAACTCGCCGGCGGGGTGGCCGTCGCCCGCTACCTCCCCGCCACGGTGGGGATGGAGGTGGGCGGCGACTGGTACGACGTCATCCCGCTGTCGGACAACCGGGTCGCGCTGGTGATCGGGGACGTCCAGGGGCACAGCGCCGTGGCCGCCACGATCATGGGCCAGATGCGGACCGCCATCCGGGCCTACGCGGTGGAGGGCCACCCGCCGGACGTGGTGGTCTCGCACACCAACCGGCTCCTGGTCGGCATGGAGACGGATCTCTTCGCCACCTGCTGCTACGTCGAGCTGGACATGGAGGAGGGCAACGCCTGGATCGTCCGCGCGGGCCATCTGCAACCCCTGATACGGCACCCGGACGGCGAGTGCGAGGAGGTGTCGACCGAGGGCGGGCCGCCGCTGGGGGTGCTCGCGGAGGCGGAGTTCCCCATCACCACGGTCGGGCTGGCCCCGGGCACGGTCCTGGCACTGCTGACGGACGGCCTGGTGGAGTCCGCCCGGCTGGACGTCGACGACGGCGTGGCGCGGATGCGCGAGCTGCTCGGCACCGCCGACCCCGGCGACGTCGGCCGGATGGCCGACGGGGTGGTCGGCGACGGGGGCCGCCGGGAGGACGACGTGGCGCTGCTGGTGCTGCGCTACGACGGGATGGAGGTGCGGCCGATCCGGGCGGGCTGGACCGTATGGCGGCTGCCCGACGCCGTGCTGCACGCGCGCCGCTTCGCCGCGCGCACCCTGCGCTCGTGGGCGCTCGAGGACTCCGCGGACGCGGCCCTGCTCGTCGTCTCGGAGCTGGTCACCAACGCGCTGGTGCACACCCAGGGATCGGTGCGCCTGGACCTCACCCTGTCGGCCGACCGGCTGCGGGTGGCGGTCAGCGACACCTCGCCGCGAGCACCCGCCAAACCGGTGATCGTCGACTGGGAGTCCACCGGCGGACGGGGCATCCTGCTGGTCGAGGCCATGTCGTCCGGCTGGGGCTCGGTGCCGGTCAGCGGTGGCAAGCAGGTGTGGAGCGAGATCGTGGTGCCCCCGCGGGAGACGCGGCGGGCCGACACCGGGCCGAGGACGTCGGCGGATCGGGAGTGAGGAGGTGATCGGCGTGCGGTCGACCGGCGTGCGGTTCCCCGTGCGGCGGCCCGGGCTCCTCGCGGCCGCCGCGGCCCTGGCGCTCGCCCTCGCGGGGTGCGGGCAGGCCGCCCAGTCCGGCGGCGCCGCCGACGCGCCCCCGCCCGAGGAGGACGATCGGGTGACGATCGGTCTGCTGCTGCCCGACAGCCACACCGCCCGCTGGGAGGCGTTCGACCGGCCGCTGATGGAGAAGAAGATCGCGGAGCTCTGCCACGACTGCTCGGTGGAGTACGCCAACGCCCAGGGGGATGTGGCCACCCAGCGGCAGCAGGTGGACACCATGATCACCAAGGGCGTGGATGTGATGATCCTCGACCCCGTCGACCACAAGTCGCTCCGCTCCTCGGTCAAGCATGCCGCCGAGGCGGGCATCCCGGTCGTCTCCTACGACCGACTGGCCGACGGCCCCATCTCCGCCTACGTCTCCTTCGACGGCGACGACGTCGGCCGGCTCCAGGGCGAGGCCCTGCTGAAGGCCATGGGGGACAAGGCGGACGGCGGACGGATCGTGATGATGAACGGCGATCCGAGCGATCCGAACGCCGCCTGGTTCCGGGACGGCGCGCTCTCCGTCCTCAAGGACAGGGTGAAGGTGGAAAAGGAGTACGACACGCCGCGCTGGAGCCCGGAGAACGCGCATCTCAACATGAACGGCGCCATCGCCGCGCTGGGCCCCGACGCCATCGACGGCGTGTACTCCGCCAACGACGCGCTCGCCTCCGGCATCATCTCCTCCCTCAAGGCCGGCAATGTGAAGCGGCTGCCCCCGGTCACCGGCCAGGACGCCGAACTCACCGCCGTGCAGCGCATCGTCGAGGGCGAGCAGCCGATGACCGTCTACAAGCCGTTCAAGCCGGAGGCCGAGGCCGCGGCCGCGATGGCCGTCGCGCTGGGCCACGGCGAGTCGGCCGGCGACATCACCCGAGACCGGATCTCCACCCCCACCGCCAAGGATGTGCCGGCCGTGCTGCTCAAGCCGCTGGTCGTCACGGTCGACAACATCAAGGACACCGTCGTGAAGGACGGGATGTACACGATCGATCAGATCTGCACCGAGAAGTTCCTGGCGGCCTGCGAGAAGGCCGGACTCGTCACCTGATCAGAGGCGGAGGGAGGTGGGGTCACATGTCGTCCCCGCCCTTGCTGGCGTTGCGTGGCGTCTCCAAGCACTTCGGCGCCGTCCAGGCCCTCAGCGACGTCGACCTGGAGATCCACGCCGGCACGGTGGTCGCGCTGGTCGGCGACAACGGCGCCGGCAAGTCCACCCTGGTCAAGGTGATCGCGGGCGTCGACCCGGCGGACCGCGGCGCCGTGGAGTGGGAGGGCCGCTCGGTACAGATCAAGCGCCCGCACGACGCCCAGGCGCTCGGCATCGCCACCGTGTACCAGGACCTCGCGCTGTGCGACAACCTCGATGTGGTCGGCAACCTCTTCCTCGGTCGTGAGCTGCACCGCTTCGGCGTGCTGGACGAGGTCGAGATGGAACGCCGCACCCGTGAGCTGCTGAACTCGCTGTCGATCCACATCCAGGACCTCCGCGTCCCCGTCGCCTCGCTCTCCGGCGGCCAGCGGCAGACGGTGGCGATCTCCCGCTCGCTCCTCAGCGGGCCCAAGGTGCTGCTGCTGGACGAGCCCACCGCATCGCTGGGCGTCCAGCAGACCACGCAGGTGCTCGGCGTCGTCGACCAGCTCCGCGACCGCGGCATCGGGGTGCTGCTCATCACCCACAACATGGGCAACGTCAAGGCGGTCGCGGACGAGGTGGCGGTGTTGCGTCTGGGCCGCAACAACGGCCTGTTCGACGTGAACACCGCCTCCCAGGAACAGATCATCGCCTCCATCACCGGAGCCACCGGGGACGCCGTGACCAGCCGTTCCCCCGGGTCCGGGGAGGCGGGACGGTGAGCGGGCGGCACGGGCACACGCTCGGACGACGGCTGAAGGCCGCCGTCGACGCCTATCAGCTCCGGCTGGGCAGCGGAGAGCTCGGCTCGGTCCCCGTCGTCTTCGGCCTCGTACTGATCTGGATCACCTTCCAGTCGCTGAACGGCAACTTCCTCTCGGCGCGCAACCTCTCCAACCTCAGCGTGGACATCGTGGGCATCGGTCTGATCGCCGTGGGCGTGGTGTTCGTGCTGCTGATCGGGGAGATCGACCTGTCGATCGGCTCCGTCAGCGGGCTCGCGGCGGCCCTGTTCGCGGTGCTGAACGTGGAGAACGGCATGCCGGAGTGGCTCGCCCTGATCGTCGCGGTGCTGTGCGGCGCCGCCGCCGGCGCCTTCCAGGGGTTCTTCTTCGCCAGGATCGGGGTGCCCGCGTTCGTGGTGACCCTGGCCGGGCTGCTGGCCTGGAACGGCCTGATGCTGTACGTGTTGGGCACCAGCGGCACCATCAACCTGGACGACGAGGGCCTGGTCGCCAATCTGACCAGCTACTACTTCAGCGACGTGGCCGCGGCGTACGGGCTGGCCGCGTTCGGCGCCGCGGTCTACTTCCTCAGCGCCTACCAGGACCGGCGGCGCCGCAAGGCCAACGAGATGCCGTATCCGCCGCTCGGCGAGATCTGGGTGCGCACGGGGGTGCTGGCGGTGGTCGCCTTCGCCGCCGCCTATGTCCTCAACCGCTTCCAGGGGCTGCCCCTGGCCCTGCTGATCTTCCTGGTCGCCACCGCCGGCCTGGACTTCCTGCTCCGCCGCACCTTCTACGGACGCACGGTCTACGCCCTGGGCGGCGGGGTGGAGGCGGCCCGCCGCGCCGGCGTCAGCGTCGTCGGGGTGCGGATCTCGGTGTTCATGATCTCCGGGACGATGGCCGCCTGCGGCGGGCTGATCCTGGCCTCGAGGATCACCTCCGCGAGTCAGACCTCCGGATCCGGGATCCTGCTGATGAACGCGATCGCCGCCGCGGTGATCGGCGGCACCAGCCTCTTCGGCGGGCACGGCACCACCTGGTCCGCGCTGCTGGGGGTGCTGGTCATCCAGTCGATCGCCTCGGGCATGGCCCTCATCGGGGTGCAGGCAGCCGTGCAGTTCATGATCACCGGCGGGGTGCTGCTGGCCGCCGTGGTGATCGACTCGCTGTCGCGGCGCTCCCAGAAGGCCCATGGCAGGGCCTGAACCACGCTATTCGGGGGTCTGCGCCGGCTCCTCCGCGGTGATCCGGCCGGCCAACCGCTCATAGCGCTGCCGCGCGGCCTGCGGGGTGCCGAGGCCGAGCCCGAAGGCGATCTCCGGCCAGGTCATGCCCCGCCCCCGCGCCATCCGGATCAGCCCGGCCTCCAGCTCGTCCATCTCACCGCGCGCCAGCGGCACCAGGCTCAGCGCGGCGGTGATGTCGGCCTGATCCACCGCCGGCTCACCCTCCTCCGCCAATGCCGCCCCGCTGAGCAGGAACGAGACCAGACGGATCGCCTCGTGCGGCCCGAGGACATGCGGATGGACCTGCCGACGGCGCTGCTCGTCGGTGGCCGCATGGCGCTCGGCGATCCGGAACAGCGACGCGTGGACGCGGTGGGCCCGCGCCTGCTCCGGGTGCGGGGCCGTGAAGGGGTCGGCGGACGCCTCGGGCGCGGACCTCTCGGGATTCGATGCCATGCCGACAGCATCCGTTGGCGCCTGATTGATTGTCAACTCTTCATTGCAAACGTTTCGTTTACTCCTCGGTGTGGCGCTCGTCGACGAACAGACTCTGGACGCCGCGCCCGATCGGCCCCTTCTCGTCGTGCAGCCGGGTGTCCGCCAGCCCGATACCGGCCGGGTCCACGCTGGTGCGGGCCTCCACGCACACCCACTCCCCCACCGGATGGCGGTGCAGATGGACCGACAGGTCGGCGTTGAGGAAGACGTGTCGGGTGAAGTCCAGCACATTGCCGATGCCGCTGCCCGAGTCGGCGGCCGCCAGCACCCGGTCCAACGGCCGAGGCTCCTCGCCCGCGACGAGCGGCACCCGCATCCGCATCCAACAGGTGCCCGGACCCCGCTCGGTGAACGCGCCCTCGGTGAACCGGGCCTCCATGGCGGTGTGGTAGCCGACCTCCCACGCGACCGGGAAGAACGACCCGTCCACCCCCTCGCCCGGCGGCGGCACCTGGGGACCGGACAGGACCGCGGGCCCGGGCCCGCCGGCCTCCCTGATCCGCAGCGCCCGGGCGACCATGACCGGGGCGGAGGCACCCTCCGGCGTCAGCGACGCCTCCACCGACTCCGTGTTCCGCCCCTCGCGCAGCACGTCGACGGCGACCGCCAGCGGACGGATCGGCACCGGGCGCAGGATCTCGTAGGTGATCCGGGCGAGGCGCATATCGGCGCGGGCCCCCGCCCGGTCCTCCACCGCCCTGCCGAGCAGGGCGGCGGGCGGCCCGGCGTGCTGGGCCCCGGGGTCCCACGGACCGCGGGTGCACTCGGTCGGCGCGTACCGACCCTCGTCGATCCGCTCGAAGAACGCCCCGGACCCACCCATGTCTCCCCCACCTCCCGGCGGCCGGCGCCGCCGTGGATCACCACGCTACCCATGGGTGATCGCCCGAACCAGGGCCTCTCAGGACTGACACCGGTCACACCACACGGTGCGCCGGCCGGAGAGGCGACGCGACCGCAACGGCGCGTCGCAGCGCGGGCATTCGGGTTCCGGGTCGTCACGGCGGCCGGTCAGCCAGGTGCGCCGGGGCGGTACGCGGCCGGTGGGCACGGCGGACTTCAGCACACGGCGCAGGGAGGCGTGGAGCGTGCGGCACTCCTCCTCGCTCAGGTCGCGCGCGGCCCGCGTGGGGGCCAGC
The DNA here is from genome assembly GCF_007595705.1 of Streptomyces sp. SAJ15. GTDB lineage: Bacteria > Actinomycetota > Actinomycetes > Streptomycetales > Streptomycetaceae > Streptomyces. The sequence goes on from NZ_NISY01000017.1 coordinate 41,807, forward strand.
CGCGCCCGCCACAGGATCTCGTCGCACAGCAGGTTGCCCAGGCCCGCGATGACGGACTGGTCCATGAGGGTCGTCTTGATCGCCCCACGACGCCCGGCCAGCAGACCGGCGAACTCCACACGCCCCACGTCGAGGGCGTCGGGGCCGAGACCCGCCAGGATCCGCTCGACCGCCACGTCGTCCGCGGCCAGCTGGACCCCCTGGAGTTTGCGCTGGTCGCGGTAGCGCAGTTGACGCCCGTCATCGAGGGTGAGCAGCAGGCGGTCATGGGCGGCCGGCGGGTCGTCGGCCGAGGCGCACAGCAGCTCGCCGGTCATGCCGAAGTGCCAGACGAGGGCCGGGCCGTCGGTCGGGGTGACCAGGCGCTTGCCGTGGCGCCACGGTTCGCCGAAGCGCCGGCCGCGCAGCCGGTCGCGCAGCCGGGCCGCGCTCACCCCGCGCAGCACGCCGGCGTCCCGCACCTGGATCCGCTCGACGCTCCGGCCTTGGCCGCAGGAGCGGAAGACGGCCAGGAAGCCCTCGACGTCCGGCAGCTCGGGCACGTCCTCCTCCTGCGTCCGCCGGGCCCGTCGGCCGCTACGGTCCCCACGGCTGTTACGGCCCCTACGGTCCTTACGCAAGCACCGTAAACCCGGCGCGACGCGGGCGCTCACCGACGCGACGCCCACCATGGCGCTCAGCCGCGGCGCAGGTCCTTGATCCGGCGGATCTTGCCGACGGAGCGCTCCAGCGTCTCGGGGTCGACGACCGACACCTCGACCGCCACCCCCACGCCGTCCTTGACCCCCTTGGCGATCTCCGCCGCGGCCGCCTCCCGCCCTGACGTCCCGGCGTCCGGACGGGCCTCCACGACGACGGTCATGTGGTCCATCCGGCCGCGGCGGGTCAGCAGCAGCTGGAAGTGCGGGGCCACACCCGGGGTGCGGAGCACGATCTCCTCTATCTGGCTGGGGAAGATGTTCACCCCGCGCAGGATGATCATGTCGTCGCTGCGGCCGGTGATCCGGTCGATACGACGGAAGGCGGGCCGGGCCGTGCCGGGCAGCAGCCGGGTGAGGTCGCGGGTGCGGTAGCGGATCACGGGCAGCGCCTCCTTGGTGAGGGAGGTGAAGACCAGCTCCCCGCGCGCCCCCTCGGGCAGCACCTCGCCGCCGATCGGGTCGACCACCTCGGGGTAGAAGTGGTCCTCCCACACGTGCGGCCCGTCCTTGGTCTCCACGCACTCCTGCGCCACCCCGGGGCCGATCACCTCCGACAGCCCGTAGATGTCGACCGCGTGGATGTCCATGCGCTCCTCGATCTCGCGGCGCATCTCCTCGGTCCACGGCTCGGCGCCGAAGATGCCGACGCGCAGCGAGCTGGAGCGCGGGTCGACCCCCTGCCGCTCGAACTCGTCGAGGAGCGTGAGCATGTAGGACGGGGTGACCATGATGATCTCGGGCTTGAGGTCCTGGATGAGCTGCACCTGACGTTCCGTCATGCCGCCCGAGGCGGGGATCACCGTGCAGCCCGCGCGCTCGGCCCCGTAGTGCGCGCCGAGGCCGCCGGTGAACAGGCCGTAGCCGTAGGCGATGTGCACCTTGTGGCCGGGGCGGCCGCCGGCCGCGCGGATGGAGCGGGCGGTGACGTCGGCCCATCTCGACAGGTCGCCGTCGGTGTAGCCCACGACGGTGGGCCGGCCGGTGGTGCCGCTGGAGGCGTGCACGCGGCGGACGTCCTCCATGGGGACGGCGAACATGCCGTAGGGGTAGGTGTCCCGCAGATCGGCCTTGGTGGTGAAGGGGAAGCGGGCCAGGTCCTCCAGGGCGCGACAGTCCTCCGGCGCCACCCCGGCCTCGTCGAACTTCTTCCGGTACAGCTCGACGTTGTCGTACGCGTGCCGCAGGGTCGTCCGCAGCCGAGCCAGTTGCTGCTCCCTCAGCTCGTCCCGCGTCATCCGCTCGGCCTCGTCCAGCAGCGCCTCCGGGAGCGGCTCGCCCAGCCGAGGCCCCGAGGCCGCCGGCAGGGTGGGTTCGCTGGTCATCGCGGCTCCTTCCGTACGACATCCACCGCACCGAAAGCCGACCGACCATTCGGTCAACGCGCGGCACGGCCAAGAAACCAAGCGGGCGCGGCGGCTGTCAAGAGCCGCGGTTCGCTACTCCGGCCGGACGAGCCGGGTCTGATAGCCGAAGATCACAGCCTGGACGCGGTCGCGGAGCTCCAGTTTCAGCAGCACCCGGCCGAGGTGGGTCTTCACCGTGGCCTCGGCGAGGTGCAGCGCTGCGGCGATCTCGGAGTTGGACCGTCCGCGGGCGACCTCGACGAGGACCTGGCGCTCACGCGTCGTCAGCCGCCGCAGCCGTTCGTCCTCGACCGGCCCGTAGTCGCTGGGCAGGTGGTGGGCGAAGGTCTCCAGCAGCCGGCGGGTGATCCGCGGGGAGACCACCGCGTCGCCCGCGGCGACGCTCCGGATCGCGGCCAGCAGCTCCTCGGGCCGGGCGTTCTTCAGAAGGAAGCCCGAGGCCCCGGCCCTGAGCGCGGCGAAGGCGTAGGCGTCGAGGTCGAAGGTGGTGAGGATGAGCACCCGGGTGCGCGGGCAGTCCCGGACGATCCGTCCGGTCGCCTCGATGCCGTCGGTCCCGGGCATGCGCACATCCATCAGGACGAGGTCGGGCTGGAGCAGCCGGGCCATCCGCAGGGCTTCCTCACCGTCCCCGGCCTCGCCGACCGGGCGCAGGTCCGGCTCGTTCTCCAGGACCATGCCGAAGGCCATGCGCAGCAGGGGCTCGTCGTCGACGAGCAGGACGCCGATCGTCATGCCGTCCCCTCCCAGGACGGGGTCTCGTACGGCGGGGTGGCCGGCCGCACGGAGGGGGTCGGCCCCGGCACGGCGGACGGCGCCGGTAGCGGGCCCCGGCCCGGACCCGGGGGCGGGGCCGGGCGCAGGTCCAGACGGGCGAAGACGCGCCAGCCGGCGGTCGGCAGCGGCCCGGCCTCCACGGTGCCGCCGTACGCGGCCGCCCGCTCGCGCATCCCGGGGATCCCGTGCCCGTGCCCGTCCGCGCGGGTGGGGGTGGCGGCGGGCACGGGGCGACCGTTGCCGTCGTCGGTGACCTCCACGGTGACGGCGTCGGCGGAACAGCACACCCGGACCTCGGCGCGGGCGCCGGCGGGGGCGTGGCCGAGGGTGTTGGTGAGCGCCTCCTGGACGAGGCGGTAGACGGTGAGCTGCGCGGCGGCGGGGACGGCGGCGGCGTCGCCCGTCAGCCGAAGCCGGGTGGGCAGCCCGGCGGCCCGCACCCGGCGCAGCAGGTCGTCGAGTCGGGCGAGCCCGGGTGCCGGGTGGCGCGACGCCTCCGGCTCGTCGGCGCGCAGCACACCGAGGAAGCGACGCATGTCGGTGAGCGCCCGCCGGCCGGTGTCGGCGATCTGCCGCACGGCGACGGTGACCCGGTCGGGGGCGTGCGACCGCGCGAGGCCCACGGCCGTGTCCCGGTCGGGGGTGGCGGGGTCGGGGGTGGCGGGATCGGGGGTGGCCCGGTCCGAGGTGGCCCGGTCGGGGGTAGGCCGGTCGGGGGTGCGGGGCCGCGCGACGTCGACGGCGTCGGCGAGGGCGACCATCACCGACAGACTGTGGCTCACCACGTCGTGCAGCTCGCGGGCGATGCGGGCACGTTCGTCGGCCACGGCGAGCCGGGCCCGCTGGTCGCGTTCCCGCTCCAGCCTGACCGCCCGGTCCTCCAGGGTGGCGAGGTAGGCGCGCCGGGTGCGGGTGTGCGCCCCGGCCAGCCCGGCGGCCAGCGCCAGGGCGGTCAGCCCGACCAACGAGCCGAGATACCGCCCGTCGGAGGACCAGCGCACGGACGCCAACACGATCCCCGTCTCGAGCACGGCGCCGGCCAACAGCGCGCGCCGGGGTTCGCAGCGGGCGGCCACCGTGTACAGGGCGATGAGCAGCGCGACGTCGGCGGGCAGTCGGAGATCGGCGAGCCACTGCGCGTAGGCCGCCGCGGCGATCAGGGTGAACGCCGTCAGCGGTGCACGGCGCCGGATCAGCAGCGGCAGCACCAGCGCCGCCTGGAGCGCGAGTTGCCGCGCCTGGTCGGCCGGGTCATGGCGCGCGAGGAAGGCGGCGGGAACGTAGAGCGCGACGACCAGCAGCCCGTCCACCGCCATGGGCGGGAGCCGGGCGCGGGCCCAGGGCGGACGGAACGGCGGGCGCCGCACGGCGGGCGCGTGGGCTTCGGTCATGACGTGTCTTCCTCGGGCCGGCGGCGGGTCGGCCGATACCCCGTTGCCGGCGCCGCGGACTGTCGTATGACGACCAGTCTGGGGTCCTGATCGACCCGGAACATGCGCCGCTCGACGGAACTCCCGAGCGGCCGGAGTGCACCCCCAGGTGGATGCCGTCCACCCGAAGCCGTACCCGCCGGGACGGCGGTATCGGCCCGCGGTATGGCCGGCGCCCCACGCGACACCCGCGGCCGGGCCAGCCCGGGGCACGCCCGGCCATCACCCGCCAACGCCACGAGGCCGGCGCGGATCCGGCTGGCGACGCACCCGACAGGACGGCGGCGCGGCCCGGAGCTCGCCCGGCTACACCCCCGACGGGACGGCGGCGCAGCCCGGAGCTCGCCCGGCCACACACCCGACAACACGACCGGGCCGGCCCGCGCGGCAACCGGTGTCCATCGCGACCGGGCGACCGCAGCCGCCCGGGGCACCGTCGGCCGCCACCCACCCGCCAACGCGACCGGGTCGGCCAGGACGACGCGGCGGCCCGGAGGAGGGCCGGCGGGGGTGCGACCGGGGGTGGACGGGCGGTCATGCCGAGAGCTGACACGCGCGCCACCGACGGCCGATGTGCCGGGCAGCGGTCGGCTCCTAGCGTCGTCGGCATGCCCAGGACTTCCATGACTCCAGTCGTCACCCTGCTCTCCCTCGCCCTCGCGCTGCCCGCCGCGGCCCCGGCGTACGCGTCCCCTCCTTCCGTCGGAGCCACGGCCTCGGTCGGCGCGGACACCCGCGGGGACCGCGACGTCCGCCTCCAACTGCCGCGCCCGACCGGGCCGTACGCCGTCGGCCGCGACACCCTCCACCTCGTCGACCGCGACCGCCGGGACCCGTGGGTGCCGACGGCGGGCTCCCGCGAGCTGATGGTCGGCATGTTCTACCCCGCGCTGCCCGGCGGCGGGCGACCGGCGCGTTACGCCACGGTGGACGAGGCCCGGCTGCTCCTCGAGGCGTACGGGCTGGACGGCGTCTTCCCACCGGAGACGCTCAGCGCCACGGCCACGCACGGCCGCTTCGACGCGCGACCCGCCCGCGGCCGCCATCCGCTGGTGGTGCTCTCCCCCGGTTGGGGAGCCTCCGCCTACACCCTCACCGGCCTGGCCGAGGACCTCGCCAGCCGTGGCTATGTGGTCGCCGCGGTGGACCACGCGTACGAGTCCGTGGGCAGCGCCTTCCCCGACGGCCGGACGCTGACCTGCGTCGCCTGCGACGCGGCGCGGACCGAGGAGGACATGGTGGCGGCCACCGCCGGGCGGGGCGAGGACGTGTCCTTCGTCCTGGACCGGCTCACCGGCCCCCGCCCGACCTGGCGGCACGCCCGGCTGATCGACCGCAACCGGATCGGGATGGCCGGCCACTCGCTCGGCGGGGCGAGCGCGGCGGCGACGATGACGGGCGACCGTCGGGTCCGCGCGGGCGTCAACGCCGACGGGGCCTTCCACGACGGTGTTCCCGTCGACGGCCTCGACGGCAGGCCGTTCATGATGTTCGGCACGGACGACGAGACGCACCGTCCGGGCGGCCGGGACCGGAGCTGGGACGAGGCGTGGGACCGGCTGGACGGTTGGCGCCGCTGGCTGACCGTGTCCGGGACCGACCACTTCGGCTTCACCGACATCCCCGTGCTCCAGGAGGAGCTCGGCCGGTCCGGCGCGGAGCCGCCGTTGTCCGGCGCGCGGCCGGCCCGTTCCGAGACGCAACCGCGGCTGTCCGGCCGGCGGGCGATGGAGCTGACCCGCCGCTACGTGGCGGCCTTCTTCGACCTCCATCTGCGGCACCGACCCCAGCCGCTGCTGGACGGGCCGACCTCGACGGAGCCGGAGGTGAGGTTCAACAACCCGTGAGGTCCACCGTGGCGGCGGGGGCCGAAGTGAGGGAGGATGCCTGAGTGAACACCAGTGCGAATCCGAGCGTGGCGGAACCGGTGCCGACCCGGGCCGGTGGACCGTCCGCCCACCCGGCGGGACACCCCGACCTCGTCGCCCCGCCCCCGGTCGAGCGGCGCCCGCCGCTCACGGCGCGGCTCAGCGGCGCCGAGCTGCGGCGCTGGTACTGGACCCTTCACGAACTCACCACGCTCGCCCGCACCATGGGCGTCCCCACCAGCGGGGGAAAGCAGGCCCTGACCGCGCGGCTGGCGGCCGCCCTAGACGGGGCACCCGCACCCGCGGAGCCCCGCCCGGCGCGCCGCCGCGGCGGCCGGTCCGCGGCCCAGCTCACGGCGCCCGTCGACGGGGACACCCGACTGCCGGAGGGGCAGCGGTGCAGCCAGGTGCTCCGCGCGTACTTCCGCGCCGAGCTCGGCCCCGGCTTCCACTTCGACCGCCATATGCGGGCGTTCATCGCGGAGAACCCCGGGCGCACCCTCGCGGAGGCCGTACAGCACTGGCACGACACCCGCGAGGAGGCCGCCCGACCGCAGGAGATCGGCCCGCAGTTCGAGCTGAACCGCTTCCTGCGCGACTGGCACGGGCGGCACCCCGACGGCTCCCGCGCCGAGGCCATGGCGGCCTGGCGCGCGCACCGCGCCCGTCCCACCGGGCCACCGGGCCACGACCGGGAGCCGTGAGGCCGCGGTCGGGTCGCTCACTCCGTGACGCCGAGGCGCGCACCGTCGGCCCCGGCGCCGGCGCCGGGGCCGACGCCGTCCATCGGGGCGCCGCCCGGTCCACCGCCGGGGACGCTGTAGAACTGCCGCGCCCAGCGCCGGTACTTCATGATCGGCCCATCTCCCGCCGCGAGCCTCGGGCGCTCCAGATAGGTCTTGTGCTCCCAGATGGGGAAGTCGTCGCCCATGTCGTGCCAGGCCGCCCAGGCGAGTGGGCGCAGGGCCAGCGCGGCCAGGGCACGGTCGGCCCGGCCGCCCCGGGCGGTGGTGAACCGCGCGGTGGTGCTCATGCGCATCTCGACGCGGACCGGGTCGATCGGGGTGGGGCACAGCCGGACCCGCATCCGGAGGCCGGGCCGCTCGCTCTCGACCTCCGAGTAGATCGCACCGAGCCCCTCGACGACCGTCCGCACCAGCGGCGCGGTCGAGGAGACCAGGGCCGAACGGCGGCCGGCGCCCGCGTGGATGCGGAACGTCGTCTCCATGCGGGCGCCGTCGAACCGCGGCTCCTCCACGACCTCCGCGGTCGTGCCGTGCACGGGGGAGAAGTGCCCGAAGTCGACGATGTTCTCGACCACGTCCTGCGGGTGCTCCACCAGCGTGCGCCGGGTGCGGTACGGCCGGGGAAAGTCGGCGGGCGGCGCCGGCTCGATCTCCCAGGTGGGCGCGGCGCCCAGGGCGTGCCACCAGACGAAGACCAGGCCGTCGACCTCCCGGCACTCCAGCGTCGACAGTCGGGCCTTGGGCGCGGCGGTGCCGTAGCCGGTCCGGACACAGCTCCCTTCCGGGTCGAACTGGAAGTGGTGGAAGGGGCAGACGAGATTCTCCCCGCGGACCGTCCCGCCGTAGCCGAGATGCGCTCCCAGGTGGGGGCAGAAGGGACGGACCGCGCGCACCCGCCCGCTCCTCGTGCGGTAGAGCACCACGTCCTCGCCCATCAGCCGCCGGGTCACCACGCCGCCGGGTCTCACCTCGGTGGTGGCGGCCAGCGCGAACCAGCCGTCCGGGTAGGGCAGGCGCGGTGTCCGTTGCGCGGTCGACAGCTCCGACGGCCCGCGTCGCCGGCCCGACCGCCGCGATGTCCATGAGCTCCACGTCATAGCGCACCTTTCGTCCCGTTCCGGATCCGCCCGCCCACCCTGGCAGATCGCGTTCCCCCCGTACACGGTGCCGCTCGGCCACCCGGCGCATACGGTCAGGTGGGCACGGCGCGCATCCGCCGCGCACTCCCGCGACGGGCGCCGGGACCGCGCGACGGCGGCCCGATGCCCACCGGATTGCTGCGGCGGCGGCCCGGGGTGGGGGATCATGTGGGGCGTCCGACGGGGCAGTTGGCGGAGACAGCCGAGGGGATGGTGCCGTGGCCGGGGGGTTCGCAGAGCTGACGCCGGAGGACCCGCAGCGAGTGGGTCCGTTCCGCATCGTGGCGCGGCTCGGCTCGGGTGGCATGGGCCGGGTCTACCTGGGGCGGTCACGCGGCGGACGGCCGGTGGCGGTGAAGGTCGTGCGCCCGGAGCTGGCCGAGGACGAGGAGTTCCGGCGCCGGTTCGCCCGGGAGGTCGCGGCGGCGCGCCAGGTCAACGGCGTCTTCACCGCGGGCGTCGTCGACGCCGACCCCGACGGCTCTCCCGCCTGGCTCGCCACCGCCTATGTACGGGGCGTGTCGCTGGACGCCGCGGTCGCGGAGCACGGGGCCTTCCCGGAGGCGTCGGTGCTCACCCTGGGGGCGGGGCTCGTCGAGGCGCTGGAGGCCATCCACGCGGTCGGAGTGGTCCACCGGGATCTGAAGCCCTCCAACGTGCTGCTGGCCGCGGACGGGCCCCGGGTGATCGACTTCGGAATCTCGGTGGTCAACGAGGTGTCCTCGGTGACCCGAACCGGAATGATGGTGGGAACCCCGGGCTTCATGTCCCCGGAGCAGCTGACGGGCCGACCGGTCGGCGCGCCCAGCGACGTCTTCTCGCTGGGCGCGGTGCTGGTGTTCGCCGCCACCGGCGTGGGCCCCTTCGGGGTCGGCTCGACCCACGGCGTGTTGTTCCGCACCGTCTACGAGGAGCCGGATCTCTCCGCGCTGCCGGCCGGGTTGGTCGAGGTGACACGGCGCTGCCTGACCAAGGACCCGGCGGGCCGGCCCGGCGTGGACGCCCTGATGGACGAGTTCGCGCGGCGCGTCGGTGACGGACGCGACGTCGCGGAGCTGCTGTCCGACGGCGGCTGGCTCCCCCGGGCCGTCGCGCACACTCTCACCCGTACGCCGACCCCCTCGTCGCTGACGGCCGAGCGGCTTGAGACGCCGGCCCGGGAGCCGGACGCCGCTCCTCCACCTTCTGCCGCGCCTCCAGCCGAGGACATCGCACCTCCGCCCGGGGACGCACCGCCTCCGCGCAGGGACGCCACGCTTCCGCACAGGGACGCCACGCTTCCGCCTGGGGACGCCACACCTCCACCCGAGGACGCCACACCTCCACCCGAGGACGCCACGCCTCCGCCACCCGACACCGCTGCGCCGCCCGGCGTGAACGCCGCCCCGTTCCCGGCGTTCGGCCCGCCCGTGCCGCTGCCGGCGGGCACGCCGGGCATCCCGTCGTCGGCTCCGCGGCCCACGGTGATCAGCCTCCCCGAGCCGTCCCGTCCGGGGCCGGCGCGGCCCCGGACGGTCGCCAGGCGCGTGCTGACACCGCTCGGCGCACTCGTCACGGTGGCGGCGATCTCGGTGGCGATCGTGTGGAGCGGGCGCGGCGGGGGTTCCGGCTCTTCGGGCCTGCCCACTCCCCCGACCCGGCAGACCGGGGACTCCGGCAAGGAGGCGAGCCAGGGTGCCGGCACCGGTACCGGCACCGGCACCGGGAAGCGGACGACGACCGTCACCATCGGGGTCAGCGTGCCGCTGACCGGGGATCTGGCCTCCCTGGGGCAGGGCATCAGGAACTCCGTGGACCTGGCGGTCAAGCAGGCCAACAGGACCAAGTCGGTCCCGGGCGTCACCTTCGCGGTGAAGGCGCTCGACGACAAGGCGCAGCCGTCGACCGGACAGCGGAACGCCACCGAGCTGGTGGCCGACGAGCGGGTGGTGGGGGTCGTCGGACCCCTGAACTCCAGCGTGGCCCAGTCCTCGCAGCCGGTGTTCGGCCAGGCGAACCTGGCCCAGGTCTCTCCGGCGACCACCAACCCCGTGCTGACGCAGGGCGAGGGGTGGGACAAGGGCACCAAGAAACGTCCGTACGCCTCGTTCTTCCGCACGGTGACCACGGACGACCACCAGGGTTCCTACGCGGCGCGGTATCTGCACCGGGAGCTCGACCGACCCAAGGTCTTCCTGATCGACAACGGGATGACGTACGGCGCCGGGCTGGTGAAGACCTTCGAAGAGCGGTTCACCCGGCTCGGCGGCGACATCGTGGGCCGGGGGCGGGTCACCCCGGGCGACCGGGACTTCGCCGAGCTGGTGGCCAAGGTGAAGGGGTCCGGGGCCGAGGCCGTCTACTACGGCGGCGAGTACCCCGAGGCGGGCCCGCTGTCCCAGCAGCTCAAGAAGGCCGGCTTCGACAAGCCGCTGGTGGGCGGGGACGGCATCTACGACGACAGCTACATCAGGCTCGCCGGCTCCGGCGCCGACGGCGACCTCGGCACCATCGTCGGCGTCCCGGCTGAACGGCTCGACACGGCCCGCTCGTTCGTCCGGATGTACCAGGCGGCCGACTACGAGGTCCCCTACGGCGCCTACGGCGGGTACGCGTACGACGCGACCTGGGCGATCATCCAGGCCGTCAAGGCGGTCTCCGAGGACCACCGGGGCCGGCTGCCGGCCAAGCCCCGGCCGCAGGTGGTCAAGGCGCTCCAGGACGTCTCCTTCTTCGGGGTCACCGGGGACGTCGCCTTCGACGCCTACGGCGACACCACCGACCGTCGCATCTCCGTGAGCAGGGTCGAGGACGGAGAGTGGACCCTCGTGGACAGCGGCAGGGACGAGGACTGAGCCCGTAGCCCGCCCCGCCGTGGCGGGTTGCCCCCTTCCCCCCCGTCGCCGCCGGGACGACGGGACGGCGGGACGCCCCGGAAGGCGATCGACAGCGGAACGGGGTCGAAGGCGAGACGGGTCAGCGCGTCAGGCGCGCTCGCCCGGCCTCGCCGGCGTGGCCCTGCGGGAGGAGCGATGGCGTCCGGCATGGCCAGTCGACGCCACCGGCGGCGCCGGGCTGTGAGCGCCGCCCGGGTCCCGGGGGCGCTTCGCGTCCCGCGCCCGGACGAGCGGCGCCGTCGCCCCGCGGCCGGCGGCGGGGACGGCCGCCTGCCGGGCGGCCACGGGCAGCGGCACAGGCGCCGCGACGGGCGGCCATGGGCAGCGGCCCAGCCACCGGGACGGGCGGCCACGGGCAGCGGCCCAGCCACCGGGACCGGCGGCCATGGGCAGTGGCACAGCCGCTGGGCCGAGCAGCCCGTTTGCGGAGTGGGTCGCACCGCGTGAGACTGGAGGCCCGCGCCGGAGTCGCGCTGTGCGAGGACGGAGAGCGACATGCGGATCGCGTTCCTGGTGGCGCCCCAGGGCGTCGAGCAGATCGAGTTGACCGACCCCTGGCAGGCGGTGCTCGACGCGTCTCACACCCCGAAGCTGGTCTCCACCAAGCCGGGCCACATCCAGGCGTTCCACCACCTGGACAAGGCCGACACCTTCGTCGTCGACGAGGACCTCGACCACGCGCGGGCCGAGGACTTCGACGCCCTGATCCTGCCCGGCGGCGTGGCCAACCCGGACTTCCTGCGGCTCGACACCCGGGCGGTGGAGTTCGCCAAGGGCTTCTTCGCGGCGGGCAGGCCGGTGGCCGCCATCTGCCACGCCCCCTGGCTGCTGGTCGAGGCCGATGTGGTGCGCGGCCGGACGCTCACCTCCTGGCCCAGTGTGCGCACCGACATCCGCAACGCCGGCGGCACCTGGGTGGACGAGCGGGTCGTGGTCTGCACGGACGGACCCAACACGCTGATCACCAGCCGGCGTCCCGGCGATCTGAAGCCGTTCTGTGCGGCCTTCGGCGAGGAGTTCGCCAAGGACGCCCGGGAGCAGGAGGGCTGAGCGCCTGCCGCCTCAGCGGCCGGTCCCCGCTCCGTCCGCGGCGCGTACGGGTGCCGCGGGCTCCGCCGCCGCAGAACGCGGCGCCGGTACGTCGAGCGGGGCGGGCACGGCGGGGCGTGCCCACAGCGCCGCGCCCGCCAGCAGGGCGACGGCGGCGAGCAGCCACGGGGCCGCGCCGGGCGGCAGCACTCCGGCGGCCAGGGTGGCGAGGGCGCCGGCAAGTTGGAGGGCGAGGGACTGCACGGACAGCGCGGTGGCCCGGACGGTGGTGCCGACGCGGCGGTGCAACGCCTCGTTCTGGTTGGGGCCGGCCGCCCCGAGCCCGAGGTAGACCAGCCCGTAGCCGAGGGCGGCGAGGGTCAGGGCGAGCGGCCCGCGCGCGGTGGCCGTCGCGGCGAGCAGCAGCGCTCCGGCCCCGGCCAGTCCCAGGCTCAGCAGCACCGCGCGCTCGCCGCCGCGCGCCAGCCGGGCGGCGAGGGGCGCGCCGTTGCCGCCGAGGGCGGTGCAGAGGAATCCGGCGCAGGCGAGGGCCGCGAAGAGCACGGCGCCCGACTCGGCCCCTCCGGTCAGCACGGCGGCGCGGCGCGGGGTGAGCAGTTCGACGACGGAGAGCGCCGCTCCCACCGCGCCGGCGCTCAGCAGCACCCGCCGCACCAGGGCGTCCCGCGCGCCCAGCCGTACCCCGTCCAGCATGGTGGCCGGCACCCCGCGCAGCACCCCGCGCGGCGAGGCCGGGGCGCGGGGCGGCTCGGTCAGGGCGGCCAGGACGTACGTCACGTGGCCCAGCACGACCGCCACGCCGAGCAGCACGGGCACGGACAGCGGCAGCACCAGCCCGTCGGTGTGCGCGCTCAACCGGCCGCCGAGGTCCGGGCCCAGGCCGAGCAGCCAGGGCAGGCCGCCGCCGAGCAGCGTGCCGACGGCCAGCGCGGTCGCGGTGGCGGTGGAGCCGCGGGCGATGCCGGTGCGCAGTTCGGCGTCGGGGCCGGAGTGCGCCTGCACGGTGTCGACGTACCACGCCTCGGCGGGCCCGCTGGACAGGGCGCGTCCGGCACCCAGCAGCACCATGGCCGACAGCAGCACCCCCGCGGTCGTGCCCAGCGCGAGGAGGGTGAGGCCGACCAGGCTGAGCAGGCCCGCGGCGACCAGCACGGCGCGGCGGCCGATGACATCGGACAGTCCGCCGGTGGGCAGCTCCAGACAGGCGACGGTGAGGGAGTAGACGGCGTAGAACCCGGCTATGGAGGTGAGGCCCACTCCGCGCTCGGTGAGCAGGAGGACCTGTGCCGGTAGATAGAGGCCCACCGGAAGCCAGTAGAGGAAGGTGACGACGGCGAACCGGCGCCGTGCGACAGCCGGGGTCATGAGGTCTCTCCGCATGCCGGGGATGCTATAGGTGACGCTCCGTCAGCATGGGGCCGAAGGAGGGACGACAGGTGAGCGACGGCGACCGACGTGGTATCCGACGGGATGGGAGCGGCCGCCGGTGCCGCCGTTGACGAGGGGGCAGGGTGAACGGGTCAGCGCTGTCGGGGTGCGCCGCACTGGTGACGGGCGCGTCCAGCGGCATCGGGGCGGCCACCGCCCTCTCCCTGGCCGCCGAGGGCGCCTCGGTCGCGGTGGTCGCCCGCCGCACCGGCCGGCTCGAGGAGCTGGCGGCCACCATCCGCGACGACGGCGGCAGCTGCCTCGTGCTCACCGCCGACCTGGAGGACGCGGCACGGGCGCGCCGGGCCGTCGCGGACGCGGCGGAGCGGTTCGGACGGCTGGACATCCTGGTGAACAACGCCGGCTACGCCGCGCCGAGCGCGATCGAGGAGGCCGACGCGCGGGACTGGGCGCGCATGGTCGGCCTCAACTTCACCGCCGTGCTCCACACGTCGCAGGCGGCGTTGCCCTATCTGCTGCGGGCCGCGGCCGACGGCCCCCGCCGGGTCGCCGACATCGTGAACGTCAGCTCGGCCGCGGGTCGCAGGGTGCTGCGCAACAACACCGTCTACGCGGCCACCAAGCACGCCGTGGGCGCCTTCAGCGAGGGTCTGCGCCAGGAGGTGACCGGACGCCATGTGCGCGTGGGGGTGATCGAGCCCGGGCTGACCACCACCGAGCTGACGGCCGACCGTGAGGTCGGCCTGGTCAGCGGCCTCGCGCGGGACTTCTGGCTGCACGCGGAAGACATCGCACGCTCGATCACCTTCATGGTCACCCAGCCGGCGCGCGCCGCGGTCAACGAGATCCTGGTGCGCCCCACGGCCCAGGAGCCGTGACCCGGTCCCGAGGCCCCGGCCCCGTGACCCCGGTCGCGAGGCCCCGGCCCCCTGACCCCGGTCGCGAGAGCCCGGTCGAGAGGCCCCGCCCGAGACCCCGGTCGCGAGGCCCCGCCTCGTGGTCAGGGGTGACCCAGCCCATGGGCCAGGCAGTCGACCAGGCGGGCCGCGATCCGGCCGTCCGGGTCCAGGCGCGGGTTGAAGATGGTGACGTCGAGCCCCACGGCCCGGTCGCCGACCAGGGCCGTGCGCAGCACGGTCTCCAGCTCGCGCCAGCTCAGCCCGTCGGGCAGCCGGTAGTCGACGGCCGGCATGACGGCGTCGTCCAGGACGTCGGCGTCCAGGTGCACCCAGAACCCGGCGCCGGCGGCGCCCAACCGGTCCACGGCCCGGCGCGCGGCTTCGGCCGCGCCCACGGCCCGCACCGTCCCCAGGTCCATCGCGCCCAGCCGGGGCGGCAGGGGCCGCATCCCGGCCGCGGCCGACTCCTCGGCGTCCCGGAAGCCGAGGGCGACGACGTCCTCCTCGCGCACCAGGGGCCGCCGGCCCTCCAGGTCGGTGAGCACGAGCGGCCCGTGGCCGGTCGCCAGCGCCAGGTCCATCGACGCGGCCTCGCCCGCGGGTTCGGCCTCGGGCTGGTAGAAGTCGGTGTGCCCGTCGAGGAAGAGCAGCCCGTAGCGGCCGGTGCGGCGCAGCGCCAGCAGGTTGCCGAGCAGGATGGAGCAGTCCCCGCCGAGGACGACCGGGAAGCCGCCCAGGGTGAGGACCTCGCCGACCGCGTCGGCGAGCGCGAGGGAGTACGCGGCGATGGAGTGCGGGTTGAGCACCCCGGTCTCGGGGTCGCGCACGGGGTCGTAGGCGGGCGCCGCGACCCGGGCCCCGATGTCGGCGCCCAGCCGCTCCCGCAGGCCCGCGCCGAGCAACGCGGCGGGCAGCTCCGCCACGCCCCCGGGGCGCAGCCCCAGCACCGACGGAGCCTCGATGATCACCAACTGTCGCCGCACATCCGCTCAACGAGGCCACGGGAGCGCGGTTTCCGGCCACGCGGGTGGACGCCCCGCGTCGACGTCACGGGTGGACGCCCCGTCATGCACCTCCGACGCGCACGCGCGGCGCCGCGCTCGGCTCCGAGGTGACGGAGGTCTGTCACGCCGCTACGGAGTGGCGGGTGGTCGCTGGACCAGCAGGCTTCCGAGGGCCGTCCGCTCGTGCCGCACCGACCGTCCGGTGCGGACCGTGGTGATGAGACCGGCGCCGCGCAGCGCGGCGGCGTGGGCGGAGGCGGTGGCGTTGCTGACGCCCAGCCGTCGGGCCAGGGTGCTGGTGGTGTGGCCGTCGGCGAGGAGCAGCAGGATGTCGAGGCGGGTCCGGCCCAGCACCGCGGCCAGCGCCTCCTCGGTGTCGGCCGGGCCGGTGGGGGTGGGCGGCAGCCCGGGGCCCGCCGGGTAGGTCAGACGCGGCGGCCGGTCGGGCGGCTCGGCCGGCAGGGGGTGGGCCGTCCAGTGGAAGGTGGGCGCCAACACCAGGCCGCGGCCGCGCAGGGCGATCTCCCGCGGGGCGGGTGCCGCGATCTCCCAGACGCCCTCGTTCCATCGGCTGTCGGGGACGAGCGCCGTGAGCGCGGCGCCGACCCCGTGTTCCGCCACGGTCAGGGCGTAACGGGTGAACTCCCGCCGGTGCAGGTCCTGGACCAGCGGCCACACGGGGCGCAGCGCCGTCTCGAAGGCCGCGTGCTGGGCGCGCCGCACCAGCCGCCAGGCGTCGGCGTCCCCTCGGTGCAGATCGCGGATCCACGGTGGGGGCGGGGTCGGGCGCGGGGCGTAGACGCGCTCGATCTCGGCGCGGACGAGGGTGGGGGAGGTGGCGCGGACCGCGTCCAGCCCGTCGCTCAGATCGTCGCTGAACTCGTCGAGGAACAGGGGTGGCCGCCCCGCGGGGACCAGGTCGGCCAGCGCACCGGCGGCGGCGGGCAGGGACCGCAGGAGGCGCCGTCTCCACCGTCCGAAGAGCAGCTCCTCATCGGGGCGGCACATCGTCATCAGGGCCGTGTTCAGCTCCTGTAGCGGGGCCGGCCGCGGCGCGAACCGGACCTGCGTGAAGTCGACGGCGGTGAAGTGGATCCGTATCACGACGCTCTCCCCAGGCGCACTACTCTCCTCGGCGCGGCCGCGCCATCGTTTCGGGCAGGGCCTGAACCCTCGTCCCCGCTCCCGCCGGACGTCAGCATTCAGCCCATGACCACTTCCCTCACCTCCGGTGCGGCCACGATGGGACGGCGCACCGTCGCCAAGTCTGCCGCACTGGCCGCCGCGACCCTGCTCACGGGCGGCGGCACCGCCTGGGCCCGGTCCTCCGCGTGCGACCCCGGATCCACCTCGCGCGGCGGCCTCGTCCTACGGCTTCCCGCGCCGACCGGGCCGCACCGGGTCGGCGTCACCAGCCTGCACCTGGTCGACGGCTCCCGCACCGATCCCTGGGACGACCGGATCACCGTGCGGGAGCTGATGGTGTCGGTCTTCTACCCGGCGCGGAGCGTCCGGGGGCGCCGGCGGGCACCCCAGCTGACGCCCGAGGCCGCGGTGTTGTTCGGGCAGATCGACGTCCACGCGCACCAGCCGCTCCCGGACGCGGGCGTCGACTGGGCGGCCACGCTCACCCACGCGTACGAGAACGCCCCGGCGCGACCCGTGCGGCGGCCGGTCCTGCTGTACAGCCCCGGCGGCGGCGATCCGCGTACCGTCGGCACCACGCTCGCCGAGGAGTTGGCGAGCCACGGCCATGTGGTGGTGACGATGGACCACCCCGGGGACTCGAGCGAGGTGGAGTTCCCGGCGGCGACGGCGGAGCGCGCCAAGGTCCGTGCCACCGTGCTGTTCGGTCCGCCCACCCCCGCGCGGTTCCGCACGATGGTCGACACCCGGCTCGCGGACACCGCGTTCGTGCTGGACCGGCTCGCCGACCTGGCCGCCGGGCGAAACCCCGACGCCGAGGGGCGGCCGCTGCCCCAGGGGCTCCCCCGCGCGCTGGACCTCCGGCGGGTGGGCGTCTACGGCCACTCGGCGGGCGGCACCACCGCCGCCCAGGCGCTGTACGACGATCCCCGCATCGGCGCCGCGGTCGATCTGGAGGGCTATCTCGACCACCCCGCGGAGGCTCCCGGGCAGCCGGGCGAGCTGTTCCCGGTGGCCCGGAACGGGGTGGACCGCCCGCTCCTGCTGCTGGGCACCGACGGATTCCGCGACGAGCGGTTCGATCGCTCCTGGTCGGCCATGCTCGCGCACCCGGGCGGGCACACCCGGCTGCGGCGCGTCGACGACGCGACGCACTGGGTGTTCACCGACTACGCGGCCATGGTGCCCCGGTTGCAGGCCGCCGGGCTGATGACCGCCGAGGAGCGGAGAAGCATGATCGGCGCTATCGCCCCCGCACGGGCCATACCCGCGGTGCGGAACCAGGTGCGCGGGTTCTTCGCCCGGCACCTGCCGCCGGCGCGCTGACCGGCCGGAGCCCGGGAAACCCGCGGCCGACCGCTGCGGTGGCCGTTCGGGTCGGCTCGTGTCGCCATCCGGGTGGTGCCGCGGCCCGGTCCGCCGGTTCGGGCGGACCGGTGCGTCACATTTGGCGTTGGCGGACATGGCGCGGGTACGGCGGGACGGAGCGCGCGGTGATGTGGACAGGATGCGCTCGACGGCCGGAACGGGCCGCACCGCCGACCGGTGACGACCTGACCGGTGACGACCCGACCGGTGACGACTCGTCCCCCCTCACCGCCCCGTCCCTCCTCGCCCCGCCCGGTGCCACGGAGCCCGCCGCTCGGGAAGAGGACATCGAGGACATCGGGGAGCGAGCCGCCTGGTGGCCGTCGGGCGGGGCGGCGGACGGCTGGGAGCAGGACATCGACGCGCTCTATCCGGCCGCGCCCGGGGCGGAGCTCACCTCGGAGTTGCTGGCGGCGTCCGGGCTGGCGAAGGCCGCGTTCCCGGAGGCCGAGCCGCCGGAGGGCAGGCCGCCGGAGGGCGCGGCCGTCGACGGGACGTACGCCCCGGAGCCCCGCCCCGGCGGGCGCGGGACGGACACCGCCCCCGGCGTGGACGGGTCGGCGGGCGGCCCCGAGCCGGACGGCCCGCTGGACGGTCCGCTGAACGGCTCGCTGGACGGCTCGCTGGACCGGCGGATCCATGCCGCGCTGGTCGCGCCCGTACGCCATCTGCTGGACTCCGGGGGCCGGCGGTGGCGGCCGCGACTGATGACGGCGGTGATCGAGGCGCTGGGCGGCGACGGGGCACGGTTCGGCACGCTGCTGGCGGCGTGCGAGCTGCTGCACACCGGCTCACTCATGATCGACGACATCCAGGACCGCGCCCCGCTCCGGCGCGGTCGACGGACCGCCCACACGGTCTACGGCACGGCGGCCACCATCACCGCCGGCACGGCCGCGTACTTCTGTCTGGACCGCGCCATCCGGCGCACTCTGCCGCCCGACCCTCGGCTGCGCACGGCGGTGTACGAGATCTACCTGACCGCGCTGCGGGCCGCGCACGCCGGGCAGGCGCTGGACCTCCAGGGACATGACGAGGAGATGGACCTCGCCGTGGAGCGCGGCGACGTCCGGCCGCTGCTGCGGATGCTGACGCTCACCCACCGGCTGAAGTCCGGGGCTCCGGTGCGCGCCCTGTTCGAGACGGCGGCCGTGGTGGGCGGGGCGACGGCCGGACAGCGAGCGGCGCTCGGGGCGCTGGGCGAGGCGGTCGGCATGGCCTACCAGATCACCGACGACGTGGCCGATCTGCGCGGAGTGGCGAACGAGGGCGGCGAGACCAAGCGGGTCGCCGAGGATCTGCACAACGCCAAGGTGACCTTCCCGCTCGCCTATGCCGTCACCCGCCTGTCCGGGCCCGAGGCCGCGGCCCTCTGGGAGCGGCTGCGGGGCGGACCGGACGCCCGCGCCGTGCGGCGGATCGCGCGGACCATCGAGGCGTGCGGGGCGCTCGACCGGTGCGAGCAGCGGGCGGCGGGGCTGGTGGAGGAGGCATGGGCGGCGGTGGCGGAGGAGTTGCCCGCCACCGCGGCGGCCCGACGGCTGCGGCACCTCGCCGACGCCACGGTGCGCCGGCCGCGCACGGGGTGAACTCCCGCGCCGAGCGCGTTGGCACTCCCGTGCGGACCGCGGTGGACCGGCGTGCCGAGCGCGCTTGGCCCCCGTGCCGACCGGCGTCGCCACGGGCGTCTGGCTGATCACCGTGTTCGGGGCGTACGCGCTGGAGCGCGCGGGGCGCCGCGGGCCGGTGGAGGCGGTGCTGCGGCGGCTGGTGTACCGGGGGCCGAGGACGGCGCGGGAACTGAGGACGCCGAACGGGACATCGGCGCATGTCGCGCGGCGCGGTGGCCGCCGGGCCGGGGCAGACTGGTCGCGGGCCCCGCCCGGCGGGCGCGCCCGGTGCCGACGGGGCCGGCCCGCGAGGGAGACATCCGGTAGGACAGACCCCGGAAGGACGTAGCCATGACCACGGACGCCCCGCCCGGACCGCTGCGGGTGCTGGTCTTCGGCGGCGCGCTGCGCGCCGATTCCACCAACGCCAGACTCGCCTCCCTGGTGGCCCGCCTGGTGACCGCGGCCGGGGCCACCGTCGACCTCGCCACCATGCGCGACTTCGAGATGCCGGCCTACGACGGGGATGTGGAGGAGG
The DNA here is from genome assembly GCF_007595705.1 of Streptomyces sp. SAJ15. GTDB lineage: Bacteria > Actinomycetota > Actinomycetes > Streptomycetales > Streptomycetaceae > Streptomyces. Next base: position 61,712 of record NZ_NISY01000017.1, read on the forward strand.
CCCGGGGGCTGCCGCAGGGCGCGCTCGCGCTGCGCGACCGACTGGAGGCGTGCAACGCCTTCGTGATCTCCTCTCCGGAGTACAACGCCTCGGTGCCGGGTGTGCTGAAGAACGCCATCGACTGGGTCTCGCGGGTCCGTCCGCAACCCTTCAAGAGCAAGCACGCGCTGCTCGTCTCCGCGTCCCCGTCCATGGTCGGCGGCAACCGCGGCCTGTGGGCGCTGCGGGTGCCGCTGGAGCACCTCGGCACCCGTGTGTACCCGGACATGTTCAGCCTGGCCAAGGCCCACCAGGGCTTCACCGGGGACGGCCGGCTGGCCGACGAGGGGCTGCAGGAGCGGCTGGCCGAGACCGTCTCCGGGTTTCTCAGCCTGGTCGAGGCCGACGCGCGCTATGTGTGTCTCCAGCGCCGGTGGTACGAGTTCCTCGGCGACCGCACCGAGGCTCCGGTCACCCAGCGCGCGGAGGACGGGTAGCGGGCTGGGGACGGGGGGCGGCGGCCGCCCGCGGGGTGCCGGTTAACCGGTCGCCCGGCCGGAGCCGGGGCTGCTACGGTCGCCGCATGATCAAGCGCGCCGACCTGACGACGACGCCGGAGAGTGTCCCGGCGCGCTGACCGTTGTCCGAGTCGAAGCCCCGGGGCGAGTGCCCCGGGGCTTCGCCGTGTGGTCACTCGCCCGACGATCCGCGAGGAGACCACCGTGTACGACCACCGCAAACTCGGCCGTGAGCTGGGCCTGTTCGACACCGACCCGTTGATGGGCGCGGGGCTGCCGTACTGGCTACCCGACGGCGCGACCGTGCGGCACGCCCTGGAGGAGTTCATCCGCGGCGCCGAGCGCCGCGCGGGGTACCGGCATGTCGCCTCGCCGGTGCTGGCCAAGCGCGAGCTCTACGAGATCTCCGGGCACTGGTCCCACTACAGCGAGGACATGTTCCCCCCGATGGAGCTGGGTGGGGAGCGGTTCGTGCTGCGGCCGAGCCTGTGCCCCCACCATGCGCTGATCTACCGCTCCCGCGCGCACAGCTACCGCGAGTTGCCGCTGCGGATGGCGGAGTTGGGCGGCATGTACCGCTCCGAGCTCTCCGGGGTGCTCGGCGGGCTGACCCGGGTCCGGGCGATCCAGCTCAACGACGCGCACGTCTTCTGCACCGAGGAGCAGGTCGCCGACGAGGCGCGGGCGGCGCTGGAGCTGATCGGCAGCGCCTACCGGGCCCTGGGCATCCGGCCGGCGCGCTATCGGCTCTCCCTCCCCGGCGCGGGCGGGAAGTACGTGGCCGACCCGGCGATGTGGCGGCGGGCGGCGGCGGTGCTCGCCGACGTGCTGGACGCGTCCGGCCTGGCGTACGAGGCCGTCGAGGGCGAGGCGGCGTTCTACGGTCCCAAGATCGATGTGCAGATCGCCGACGGGGCGGGCCGTGAGACCACCCTCTCCACCGTCCAGGTCGACTTCCACCAGCCCCGCCGGTTCGATCTGCGCTACATCGGCCCGGACGGCGGCCGGCACCGGCCCGTCATGCTCCACCGCAGCGTCATCGGGAGCGTGGAGCGGGCCGTCGCCCACCTCGTCGAGCACCACGGTGGCGCCTTCCCCGCCTGGCTCGCCCCGACCCAACTGGTGGTCCTGCCCGTCTCGGAGGCCGAGCTGCCGCGCGCCACCGACCTGGTGCGGCGCTGCCTCGACCGGGGGCTGCGCGCGGAGCTGGCGGGGCCGGAGTCGGGCAGCCTGGGCGCCCGCGTCCGCGCCGCCCGGCTCGTGCCGTACCAGGCGGTGATCGGCGCCAGGGAGGTCGCGGACGACGGGGTCGCGCTGCGGCTGCGGGACGGCCGGCGGCTGGACCCGATGCCCGCGGACGAGGCGTTGGCCCGCGTCCAGGCCACGGTCGAGGGCTACGAGACCGCGCTGTGGGACGTCGACTCCCCGGCGTAGCGGGCGTGGTGCCGCCGGCGGGCCACGATGTCCCTCCCGCCCCTCATGAACGCTTTGGACCTGGAGCCGGACCTGGACCGCGGTCGCCGGGCCGGTCGGCGCGGGTGGGGGCGGGCGGGGCGAAGCGGGCCACGTAGCGGCGCTGCCAGGGCGTCTCCACGGCACGCCGGTCGTAGTGCTGTCGCACATAGGCGACCGCCTCCTCCCCAGGGACGCCGTCGAGCACGGCGAGACAGGCCAGGGCGGTGCCGGTGCGTCCGACACCGCCGCCGCAGGCGACCTCGACGCGCTCGGTCCCGGCGCGCTCCCAGAGCTCGCGCAGGGCGTCGACCGCCTCCGCGCGGTCGGCGGGCAGCCGGAAGTCGGGCCAGCGGAGCCAGCGGCTCTCCCACGCGACGGCGGGTGGCTGCTTGCCCAGCAGATGGAGGGCGAAGTCGGGCGTCGGCCCGGCGGGCAGCGGCTTCCGGAGCCCCCTGCCGCGTATCAGACGGCCGGAGGGCAGCGACAGCACGCCCGTGGCCGTGGTCTCCCAGGTAGCGTTCATGGGCCAAGACTCACCCCGCCATGACGCTCCGTCGGCTCATTCCGCCGAGAGCGGAAGGGTCTCCCCGGTCTCCAGGAGCGTCTTGAGGTTGGAGAGAATCACTGGCCAGCCCTCGCTGACGCCCTTGAGCATCTCGCTGTCGGGCTCGAAGTCGTCGTGGACGACGGTCAGCTTGACGGCGGCGTCCCCCAGCGGCTCCAGCTCGAAGGCGACCTTGGAGATCCGCTCCTTGCGCAGCTCGGCGAGTCTCTCGTCGCTCCAGCCGAACATCTCGGCGATCTCGGGCTCGTAGGAGTGCCAGGTGTAGCAGAGCCGACGCTGGGGCTCGGCCTCCAGGACCTTCTGCCCCCAGTCGTGGAACTCCCCGTTCGGGTCGATCCGCCACCGCACGGGCGACCCCGGTCGCCAGTCGGACTCCGGGCCGGTGCCCTCGAAGTAGCGGCGGATGACGGCGGGGTCGGTGAGAGCCTGCCACAGCCGCTCCGGTGTGGCGCGGATGACCGTCACATACACGAACTCCGACCTGCTGCTCATGGTGCTGTCCTCCAGGACGTGGCGCGGATCGCCCGGGGCGCGCGCCGGGCGCGACCGCGGCGGTCGATCCGGTGGTCGCCGCCGCCGTCGACGGGCACGGGTCGAGTCCTGTCTACTCGGGCCGCCGTCCGCTCCTCTCGTGCCGCGCCGGACGGCGCGCTGGGATACGTCCACCGGCCCCGGGCCGCCGGGCCGGCGCGGCTCAGACCTCGGGTCGTCCCGGGGCGGGCCAGGCCGCCAGCGTGCGCCCGCTGGTGAAACGGCGCGGCTCGCCGGTGACCGGGTCGGTGAACTCCAACGTGGTGGCCAGCAGCTGGAGCGGGGCGCTGAAGTCGTCCGGGGCCGGATCGGTGACCACCGGGTAGACCGGATCGCCGAGGATGGGCGCGCCCAGGGCGCTCATGTGCAGGCGCAGCTGGTGGGTGCGGCCGGTGACCGGGTGGAGCCGGTAGCGGCCGAGGCCGGCGCGGTGCTCGATCAGCTCGATCCGGCTCTCGCTGTTGGGCGGTCCGGGGACCTCCTGCGCGGCGATCACTCCGCGCTCCTTGTGGATGCGGCTGCGCACGGTGCGCGGCAGGGCGAGTCCCGGGTGGTACGGCGCGATCGCCTCGTACTCCTTGCGCACCCCGCGGTCCTGGAAGAGCGACTGGTAGGCGGACCGGTGCTCGGGGCGGATCACGAACATCACCACGCCGGCCGTCAGCCGGTCCAGCCGGTGCGCGGGGCTGAGCTCGGGCAGCCGCAGGTCGCGGCGGAGCCGCACCAGGGCGGTCTCGGTGACGTGGCTGCCACGCGGGGTGGTGGACAGGAAGTGCGGCTTGTCCACGACGACGATGGCCTCGTCCCGGTGCAGGATCTCCAGCTCGTACGGGACGGGCACCTCCGCGGCGAGCGGCCGGTAGAACCACAGGAAGGCGCCCGGAGCGAAGGGCGCGTCGGGGGCCAGGGGCCCTTCGGTGCCGACGATCCCGCCCTCGCGCAGCAGCGCGTCGATCCGCTCCGGGCCCAGGGCGGGGAGTCGGTCGACCAGGTGGTCACGGATCGTGGTCCAGGAGCCGTCGGCGGGCAGCCGCAGCCGGACCGGGTCGATCCCGTGCCGCTGCGGCAGCGGCGCCGGGGGAATCTTGGGCCTGCGTCTCACAGAACGCCACCCTACGGCGCGTGGCGGGCCGGCCGCCTCCGCGCTCAGCCGCGGGCCGCGCCGAGCAGCTCCGCCAGCCGGTCCAGGAAGGTCACCTGCGCGGTCACGAGCTTGTCCCGGGCCTGGTCGAGGCCCCACCAGCCGACCCGGTCCAGCTCCGGGAACTCCTGGATCCGGCCAGAGCCCCGCGGCCACTCCATGGTGAAGGTGCCGGGCACCATCAGCTCCGGGTCGAGGTCCCCCCGCACCGCCCAGGCCGTGACGATCTTCCCGTTCCGCTGCCGGACCTCACCGAGCGGGAGGTAACGGCCCACCGGGGGCGGCAGCCCGATCTCCTCCTCGAACTCCCGACGCGCGGCCTCCTCGGCGCTCTCCCCCGTCGACGCGTACTCCCCCTTGGGGACCGACCAGGCCCGCTCGTCCCGCGCCGCCCACAGGGGTCCGCCCATGTGTCCGAGGAGCACCTCGATGTCATCGCCCTCCGGACCCCGCCGGCGGAACAGCAGGATCCCCGCGCTTCGCTTCGCCGTCACCCGACCAAGTCAAGCAGCCGACGCCGTCCGACGCGGGCGGCGCCACCGTTCCTGCGCCGTTCGAGCCCCCGGAGGCTTCACCCGTGCCGCACCAGGCCGCGGACGTACGCCGCCTGGCCGGCGTGCTGGAGGTCGTCGGAGACGACGCTGACCAGCCGGACGCCCAGGGTCACCGGCGGCGTCCACGCCTCGTCCACGACCCGGTCGAGGGCGTCGTCGTCCAGGCCGCGCACATAGTCGACCGTGCCCTCGTGGACGGCGTCGTAGTAGCCGAGGAGGAGATCGGGCGAGTCCACCCGGACGGCGGCCACGTCCCGGGCCCGGTGCCCGTATCCGGTGTCCTCCGCGGCGAAGGGCAGCGCGAACCGGTCGTACCAGCCCTCGCCGGTCCAGATCTGCTCGCGCTCCGCGACATCGGCGATGTGATCGTCCTGAATGCGCGTCAGGTGCCACACCAGCCAGCCGATCGTGTTGGACCTGCCGTCCAGGCGCGTGGCCAGCTCGTCGGCCGTGAGCCCCTCGACGGCCTCGTGGACCGTCTCCCGCACACGGGTGAAGGCGTCGACCAGAAGATCCGCACTGTTCATCGCCACGATGGTAGGGCCCCTCGCGCCGATCTCGCGGGAGCGACGCCACCGCTCACGGGGGAAGGTGTGCGGCCGCCGTGCGGCTCCGGTTCCGCGCGACACCCGCGGACCTTCAGGCCACGAGTCCGGCCCGCTTCGCCACCGACACGGTGGAGACCCGGTTGTTGGTGCCGAACTTCCGGTACACCTTCTCCAGATGGCGGTTGACCGTGTGCGGGGAGATCGTGAGCCGGCGCCCGATGGCGCGGGTGGTGAGCCCCTCCGCGAGCAGCCCCAGCACGGTGAGCTCGCGCGGGGTGAGTCCGAAGTCCTCGGGAGAAGGGGCCGATTCCGGCCCCCGCGGCGCGGACGTGAGTTCCCCGCGCAGCCGGCGCAGCTCCCGCAGCTGTCTGTGGACCCCGAGCAGCAGTGGCTGGATGCGTGCCGCGAACGCCAGTTCACGCTCGCCGAAGTCCCGCTGGCTGCCGAAGACCACGATGCCCGCCCCGCGCGCCGCGGCATCGGGCAGGGGCAGTCCCATCTGGTACGTCGACCCGCAGTCCGCCCGCGCCTCGCTGCACCACTCGGAGTCGCGCCAGGAGTCGCAGAGCTGGCTCACGGCCACCGGGCCGTGCTGTCCGGCGGCGAGGTAGGGCACCAGGGGGTGTTTCTGGCGCACGCGCCGCTGGACGACGTCGGCGAGCGACTCACCGAGGGACACGGGCGCCCATCCGTCGGCGTGTCCGGTCCGCTCGTCGACCCGGATCCCGGAGAGGATCACCAGGTTGTCGCAGTCGAGGGTCTCGTGCAGCCGTTCCGCGATCAGTTTCCACGCCGAGTCGGGGTCATCGAGTTGGAGCACGGCGGCGACGATGTCGAGCATGCGCTCGTAATCCCGGATCAGAAGCTGAGCCATGGGTGCAGCGTGCCAAAGCGACGCGGCCCGTGCCGGAACAACGACGGGTTTCGGCCGTCGTCGGGCGCGCTTCGGCGGGGGCGCCGGTCGCGGGTACCCCCGTGACCCGCGTCGACGCCCCTGCCGCCCCTTCCATGATCCGGTCGGTGACCGACCACCGCCAATGGGAAGGTGTTCCTATGCGCCGGGGTGCGCCCACCGGGCGGTCGCGCCCCCGCGAGCCCGTGTCACGGCCGGTCCGCCGGCGACGTGACCGGGGCGGTTTCGAGCAGCACGGCGCGGAGCGCGGCGACCAGCGCCTCGTCGACTCCCAGCAGGTCGGCGGCGTAGCCGCGTATCGATCCATGACGTTCCGCCAGGTCGGCGAGGAAGATCCGCATCACCGCGGCCGGTGCCCGCCCGTAGTCGGGCCAGCGCGGCTCCCGGCCGGGGTGGGCGGCCTTCCAGTCGGCGACGAGGCGTTCGGTGGCGAGCTCGGTGAGCGTGAAGTCCTCCACGATGGTGTCCTCGTCCACGCCCAGCAGGGCGAGCACGAGGGCGGCGAGCAGGCCGGTGCGGTCCTTGCCGCTGGCGCAGTGGAACACCACCGGGCCGCCCTCGGCGGCGGCGATCACCTCCAGGGCCTGCCGCAGCTCCGCGACGCCGTCGTGGGCGACCTCGCCGAACTTCTCGGCGAGGAAGGGGCCGGCGTCCACGTCCGGGCCCAGGGCCGCCTGGTCGTAGGGCCGGTGCTCGACGCTGAGGTTGTGGTAGGCGAGGCCGGGGTGCTCGGGCACCCGGCCCTTCGCCTCGATCTCCCACGGGTAGCGCAGGTCGATGACGGTGCGGATGTCGAGCGCCAGGAAGCGTTCCCAGTCCGCGCCGGCCAGCTTGCTCAGCGAGTCGGACCGGTACAGCCGCCCCCAGCGGACCGACTGGCCGTCGGCCGTGCGATAGCCGCCCAGGTCACGGAAGTTGTGCAGCCGCTCGAAGCTCAGGTGTCGGTTCACACCGCGGCACCCTACGGCCGGACCGCCGCGGACACCGCAACCAAGATCACGGTCCGGAGGGCTTGCGTCAGTACACGTCGCGGACATACCGCTTGTCCGCGACCAGCTGTTTGACGTACAGGGTCGCCGCCTCCTCGTCGAGCCCGCCGTGGGCGACGGCGATGTCGCGGAGCGCCCGGTCCACGTCCTTGGCCATGCGGGAGGCGTCCCCGCAGACGTAGAAGTGCGCGCCGTCCTGGAGCCAGGACCACAGCAGGGGCCCGTGCTCACGCATCCGGTCCTGGACGTAGACCTTGGCGCGCTGGTCGCGGGAGAAGGCGGTGTCCAGTCGGGTGAGCACGCCCTCGTCGAGGTAGTCGGTCAGCTCCCGCTCGTAGTAGAAGTCGGTGGCCCGGTGCTGCTCGCCGAAGAAGAGCCAGTTGGGCGCGTGGTGGCCGCGGGCCCGGCGCTCGTCCAGGAATCCGATGAAGGGGGCCACCCCGGTGCCGGGGCCCACCATCACCATGGGCGCGGCCGGGTCGGCCGGGGGCCGGAAGTGGGCGGAGCGCTGCACGAACACCGGCACCGGGGTGTCGGGGGCGGCGTCGGCGAGGAAGGGCGAGCACACCCCCTTGCGGGGGCGTCCGAGCGGGCTCTCGTACCGGACGACGGAGATCGTCAGGGACACCCGGTGCGGGGCGGTGAGCGGGCTGGACGATATGGAGTACAGCCGCGGCTGGAGCCGCCGGAGCACCTCGGTCCACTCCCCGGCGGTGGCGCGCACCGGGTGCTCGATGACCGCGTCCACGGCCTGCCGGCCCCAGGACCACCGGGCCAGGTCGCCCTTGTTGTCGGGGCGCAGCAGCTTGCGCAGCTCCCGGTCGCCGGTGCGTTCGGCGAGGAAGCGCAGCAGGGCGGGGGTGAGCGCGGTGATGTCCAGGTGCCGGTGCAGGGCCTCGCGGAAGGGGACCTGACCGAGGCCGTCCAGCGCCACCTCGGCCTCGGAGTCCAGACCGGTGACGGCCAGCCACTCGGCGACCAAGTCGGGGCAGTTGACGGGGCGTACGCCGAGCGCGTCGCCCGCCTCGTAGGTCAGCGGCGTCTCGCAGTCGCGCGTGTCGAAGGAGACGCGGCGCACCTCCTTGCCCGCTCCGGGGCGGCTGAGCAGCCGGTTCTCGGCGAGGCGGGCGGTGACCGGGGCCTGCTTGGTGCCCAGTCCGGTGCGCGGGCCGGTGCCCAGGGCGGTTCCGGGGGCGGTGCCCGGGGCCTTGTCGAGGCCGGTGCCCGAGCCCGTTCCGGGGGCGGTGCCCGCGCCCGTTCCGGTTCCGACACCCGGGTCCGTTCCGGGGGCGTCCTCGGTGAGCGCGGCCAGCACCTGGTCGAGCCAGGCCAGCGCGGAGGGCTCGTAGTCGGGTTCGCAGTCGGTACGCGGCGCCAGGCGCTCCGCCCCCAGCTCACCCAGGCGCTGGTCCAGGCGGCGGCCGTGGCCGCAGAAGTCGTCGTAGGAGGAGTCGCCCAGCGCGAGCACCGCGTAGCGCAGACTGTCCAGCCGTGGGGTGTCGGGGGCGGACAGGGCGTCCCAGAAGTCGGAGCCGTTGTCGGGGGCGTCCCCGTCGCCGAAGGTGCTGGTGATCAGCAGCAGATCGGCGGCCGTCGGCAGCGCGTGGGGATCGGCGGCGTCCATGCCGAGCAGCTTCGCCCGGTGGCCGGTGGCGGCGAGCCGGTCGGCCGTCGTCACCGCGAACTCCTCGGCGTTGCCGGTCTGCGAGGCCCACAGCACGATCACCTCGCGGCCCGCGGCCGGCGCGGCCGGGTCGGAGGCCCGGTGGTCGGGGGCGGGCCGCGCGGCGCGCGAGTACAACCCGGCCAGCACGCCGTTCACCCACAGCGTGTGCTCGGGGGTGAACGGAGCCCCCGCCGGCAGTACGGGCACGCCGGGCGCGCCCGTGCCGAGCCCGGCCAGGAAGCCGGTCAGATAGCGCCGCTCGTGTTCGGCGAGCACCGGCGGGGGGCCTGTCTCCAGCCCGAGGGCCCCCGCGACGGCGGTGACCGGGGCCGGGTCGAGGGCCGGGACCGCGCCGGAGGCCGCGTCCGGGATCACGCCGGGGAGCGCCTCCGCGGCGGCGTTCGAGGTCGAGACCACCGCCGCACCACGGGCCTCGGCCGCGGTCTCGGCCCCGGGGGCCGCCCCGAGCGCCGTCGGCGACGGCCCCGCGACCCTGCTCAGCGCGACCGCGCAGACCTTCAGTTCGGGCTGCAGGGAGATCGGATCCACCGCGTCGCTGGTGACCGCGTTGACGCAGCGGTACTCGCCGAACAGGTCGTTCCAGTGGAACGGCGCGAAGCAGCACCCCGGTCGTACCCGGTCGGTCACCACCGCCGGCAGCACCGCCCGCCCGCGCCGCGAGGCGACCTCCACCGCGTCCCCCTCCGCGATGCCCAGGTCGCGCGCGTCCTGCGGGTGGAGCTCCACGAAGGGGCCCGGGTCGAGCCGGTTGAGCTTGGCGACCCTGCCGGTCTTGGTGAGGGTGTGCCACTGGTGCTGGAGTCGCCCGGTGTTGAGCACGAAGGGGAAGTCGTCGTCGGGCATCTCGGCCGCGGGGAGGTGCGGGCGGGCGTAGAAGACGGCACGGCCGCTGGCGGTGGGGAAGACCGGCCCGCCGCCCCCGGACACATAGCGGACGGGGTTGCGGTCCGGGCCGTCGGCGGTCGCCGCGGGCCACTGCACGGGCGTGGTCCGCAGCCGCTCGTAGCTCACCCCGCGCAGGTCGTAGCCGGTCGTGGGGTTCCAGGCGCGCTTGATCTCCTCGAAGACCTCCTCGGCGCTGGCGTGGTCGAACCCCGTCTCGTACCCCATGGCGCGGGCCACTCGGGCGATGATCAGCCAGTCCGGCAGCGCCTCGCCGGGCGGGTCCACGGCCCGCTGGGCGAGGGTCAGGTTGCGTTCGCTGTTGATGAGGACGCCCTCGGCCTCCGCCCACAGCGCGGCGGGCAGCACGACGTCGGCGTAGGCGTTGGTCTCGGTCTCGGCGAAGGCGTCCTGGGTGACGACGAACTCCGCCTTCTCCAGCCCCTCGATCACGGTCCTGCGGTTGGCGACCGAGGCGACGGGGTTGGTGCAGATGATCCAGCACGCCTTGATGTCGCCGTCGGCCATGCGCCGGAACATCTCCACCGTGCCCTGCCCCGCCCCGTCCTCGCGGAGTGTGCCCGCGGGCAGCTTCCACAGCTCCTCGACGAAGGCGCGGTCCTCCGCCACCAGCACCGACCGCTGGCCCGGCAGGCCCGGCCCCATGTAGCCCATCTCGCGGCCGCCCATCGCGTTGGGTTGGCCGGTGAGCGAGAAGGGGCCGCTGCCGGGGCGGCAGATCGCTCCGGTGGCCAGGTGCAGGTTGACCAGCGCGTTGGTGTTCCAGGTGCCGTGGGTGGACTGGTTCAGCCCCATCGTCCAGCAGCTCATCCACTCCCCGGCGGTCCCGATCCACTCCGCGGCCCGGCGGATGTCCTCCTCCGGTATGCCGGTGAGCGCGGCGACGGCCGCCGGCGGGTAGTCCGCGAGGAACTCCGGCATCGCCTCCCATCCCTCGGTGTGCTCCGCGATGAAGTCGGGATCGGTGTCGCCGTTCGCCACCAGCAGTTGCAGCAGTCCGTTGAGCAGCGCCAGGTCGGTGCCCGGCCGGATCTGGAGGAACAGGTCGGCCTTCTCGGCGGTGGCGGTGCGCCGGGGGTCGACGACGATCAGCTTCGCTCCGGCCCGCACCCGCTCCATGAGCCGTAGGAAGAGGATCGGGTGGCAGTCGGCCATGTTGGAGCCGATCACCAGGAATACATCGGCCCGGTCGAAGTCCTGGTACGAGCCGGGCGGCCCGTCCGCGCCGAGCGACAGCTTGTAACCGCTGCCGGCGCTGGCCATGCACAGCCTCGAGTTGGACTCGATCTGGTTGGTCCGGATGAACCCCTTGGCGAGCTTGTTCGCCAGGTACTGCGCTTCCAGGCTCAGCTGTCCCGACACATACAGCGCCACCGCGTCCGGGCCGTGCTCGTCGATGATCGCGCGGAACCGCCGGGCGGTCTCCTCGATCGCCGCGTCGACGCCCACCGCCTCGGGCTCGGCGCCGCGCCGGGGCCGCGCCAGGGCGGACTCCAGCCGGCCCGGCGCGGCCAGCAGCTCGGCCGTCGTCGCGCCCTTGGTGCACAGTCGTCCGAAGTTGGCGGGGTGCTGCCGGTCCCCCGACGACCTGCGGACCCTGCGCCGCCCGTCCGCGCCGACCGCGACGTCGAGCACGATGCCGCAGCCCACCCCGCAGTACGAGCAGACCGTCCGCACCGCGCCACCGCCGGTCTCCGCCTCCTGTCCGGGCACCCCGCGCCTCCCTGGTGAACAGCCTGATCGACCCTGCGCACCGACGGTACGAGCCGCCGGTTACACCGGTGTCACACGCGCTGATCATGGCTGGTTACACCGGTCACACAGCGGCCGAAGGCGCGGTGTGAGGCCGGGCGTCCCAGGTCAGGACGGGGGCGGCCGGGTCAGGGCCGGGCGTCCCGGTCCGACCGGGGCGGGAGGAGGGTGACGCGGAAGGCCCGCGGGGCGCCGATGTTCCCGGCCGGGTCGATGGTGCGGTACTCGATGGTGTGCGTGCCGTACTCCGGGGTGGCGTCGTCCCAGGGGACGACGCGCGGGGTGCCGAGCTTGCCGTAGACCAGGCCGTCGATCTCGGTGCCGGAGGGGGTGAACCGGAACGGGGCGTCGGCGTCGGTCGGCCAGCCGTAGTAGCTGTACCAGCCGTCCCCGTCGACCCGGAACTCGATGACGGCGGCTCCCGCGTGATCGTCGCGGGCGGTGAGCTTCATGGTGAACGGCCCGTCGTAGACGTACTCCACCGGTCGGCCCGGGGTGCGCACCGTGCGCCGCGGGTCGGACAGCGCGTACCGGGCGGTGGCCGGGGTGGCGTCGACGGTCCAGGTGAGGGTGTGGTCGGTGCCGGGGATCCGGGCGGTGAGGGTGTGGTCGCCGGGGCGGAGCTTCAGGGTGGACAGGTCGAGGTCGCGGTCGTTGCCCGGGTTGGCGACGGGTCGACCGTCGAGGCTCCAGCGGACCGGGACGACGCGCCGGTCGGGGTGCGTGGTGTCCGCGTAGACGACGCCGGAGGCGCCGACGGGCGCGTCGGTGGCGGTGTGACCGGTGAAGGCGGGTGCGGTGGTGGCGGGCCGGGTGGTGACCGCCGTGTCGACGGTCCACCGGACGGTGCGGGTGAGCGCCGCCGAGCCGCGGACGGCGGGGTCGCGGACGAAGGGGGTGGGGTCGGTGACGGTGGCGGTGAGGGTGTGCCGGCCCGGGCCGAGGTCCAGGGTGCGCAGATCGAGGCCGCGGGCGTTGCGGGTGCCCGGGACCCGGTCGCCGTCCACGCGCCAGACGACGTCGAGTTCGCCGCCGACCGGGTGGAGCACGTCGACCCAGGCGATCCGGTCGGCGCCGAGCGGGGCGGCGTCGGGGGTGTGGTCCTGGACGAGGTCGACCCTGGCCGCCAGCGCCTGGGTCATGATCTCGCGTTCGACCTGGTCGAAGGCGTAGCCGAGGGTCTTCATCATGGAGTGCCGGCTGGGCCGCCAGACGCCCTTGGTGCTGTACAGGCCGCCCTCATGGCGACCGATGCGGCCGCCGGACTCGCTCTCCTCGCCCAGCCAGCGCCACCACTTCCTGCGCTGCTCCTTCATCTCCGACGCGCTGAGCAGCGTGTGGTGGGCGGAGGACGGCTCTCCGCCGGCGTACGTCCCGCCGGGCACACCGCGCGCGTAGTAGTCGTACTCGTCCTGGAGCTTGCCGAGGGAGTGGCCGATCTCGTGCGGGGTGATCAGCGCGGAGAGCGCGTTGCCCCCGGAGGCGGTGGCGTGGGTGCCGCCGGCGCCGCCGTAGGTCCGGCTGTTGGCGAGCGCGACGATCTGGCGGTTGCCGCCGGAGGTGCCGGGGACCAGGTCGGCCAGGGCGGTGGCGGCGGCGCTGTCCACGGTGAGCAGCCGTCGCACGCTGTCGGCGTCGCAGCCGCCCCAGAAGCCCATGTTCAGCGGGGTGTCGCGGCGTGGCGCGTCCAGCCCGGGGTCGCAGTCCACGCCCGAGTCGCGGGACGGCAGCTCCACGGCCCAGACGTTGACGTAGGAGCGGTAGGAGGCGAACGGCTCGATGCTCCACAGCACGTTGAGGTGGCGGTCGACGTCGGCCCGGAAGTCGGGTATCTCGTCGGCCGTGTAGCCGTCGCCGAGCAGGATCAGGTTGAACCGCTTGTCCGCAGGTCCGGTCCGCTGCACGGGCACGACGGTGGCGCCGTCGATCACGGTGGCCTTGTCGGTCGCGGTGGTCGTGGTGGTCGCGGTGGCCCCGGCGGTCGCCGGCGCGCCGTCGGTCGCGGTCGCCGGCCGCGGCTCGGGGCGGTTTCCCGCCATGGGCGGGGCGGCGCCCAGCGCGCAGGCGGCCAGGAGCGCACCCGCCGCGGCCAGGAGCGTGGTGCGCCGCCTTCCGGTGGTGCGTCGGTCAGGAGTCGCCATGGTGGTGCACCCTCCCCCTCGCTACGACATGTGGTCGCGGTGGCGGGAGCGTACGGGGTGGACCAACACACCGTAAAGGGAGGCGTGTTGCTCAGCTGGCCGGTTCGCGGCGGGTGTCGTCGGCGGGTCGTACGGAGGCGGCCGGCGGCCGCTCGCGCAGCGCTCCGTAGGCGATGAAGTAGGCGGGCAGGCGGCGCAGCAGGGGCAGTGCGCCCAGGATCCGGGCGGCCCGCGGCGGCCGGTCCGGCTTGGTCGGCGTGCGCGGGTCCTGCATCGGCGAGCGCCCGGCGAGGATCGGCTCGATGAGGCGGGCGTGGGCGAACCGCTGGAGCCCTTGGGTGGCCGCCGTGGTGGGCCAGCGACGGAGCTGGACGCGGCGGACGTCCCCGACCCGGATGGTGCCGGTGCGCAGCGGCTCGACGAGGTGGCGGGCGGCGGCGACGGCGTCCTGGACGGCGAGGTTGATGCCGATGCCGAAGACGGGTGACATCGCGTGGGCGGCGTCGCCGATGCACAGCAGGCCGGGCCGGTACCAGCGGCCGAGCCGGTCGAGGCGGACGTCGAGCAGCCGCACCTCGTCCCAGGAGCGGAGGTGGTCGGTGCGCTCGGCCGCCCAGGGGGCGGCGGCCGCGAACTGGGCCCGGAACCGGTCGAGTCCGGCGGCGCGGCGATCCGGATCGGTGCCCTTGGGGATCAGCGCGGCACACTGCCAGTAGTCGCCGCGGTCGATCATGGCCGTGAAGAAGCGGTCGCCGACGTTGCCGACCAGCCCCCGCGGGTCGTCCTCGTGCCGGGGCAGCCGGAACCACCAGGCGTCCATCGGGCAGGGGAACGCCCGCAGCCGCAGCTCCGGCAGGTCGCGCGCGAGCGAGCCGCGGCCGTCGCAGGCCACCGTGAGCGTCGCCCGCAGCTCGCCGGTGGTGCCGTCGGCGGTGCGGTAGCGGACGCCGGCGACCCGGCCGCGCTCGCGCAGGAAGCCGGTCGCCTCGGTGTTCATCCGCAGCCGGAAGGAGGGCTCCCGTCGGGCCTCGTCCGCGAGCAGGTCGAGCAGGTCCCACTGGGGGACCATCGCGATGTACGGGTACTTCCCCGGCAGCGCGCTCATGTCGGCGACGGTGAGCAGCCCCCGGCCGGGGCCGATCGGCAGCTGCACGGTGGTCACCCGGCGCTGCGGCAGCCGGGCGAAGCGCTCGGCGAGACCCAGGTCGTCGAGCAGGGCCAGGGTCGACGGGTGCACGGTGTCGCCCCGGAAGTCCCGCAGGAAGTCGCCGTGCTTCTCCAGGACGGTGACCTCCACCCCGGCGCGGGCCAGCAGCAGCGCGAGGACCATCCCGGCGGGGCCTCCGCCGACGACACAACAGCGGGTGTGTTCCATGGGGTCCGTCCCTCCGTCTCCGCGGCCCGTCCCCCGTCTTCAGTTCTCTTTGTCATGCAAGCACACACCCGCGCCCGGTGTAAGGCGCCGCGCTGCGCCGGTTGGCGGTACAGCGGATGCCGGGGGGCGGTGCCCGGCGCAGCGTGGAGGCATGATCCTTCCCCCGCGCCGCAGGGGCCGCGCCGCAGTCGTGGCGGCCCTGTTCCTGACGTTCGCGGCCGCCGGCTGCTCCGACGCCGGCGACGCCGCCATCGGCACCGTCAACTACCAGACGAAGCACCACCACGGGACCATCACCAATCCCACGACGGACGGATGTCACGTCCTGCACCCGGACGGCGCCCTGGAGGTGGAGAACGACACCTCCGCGGACATCCTGCTGTTCACGGACCCCGGGTGCCGACAGCCCAAGGGCACCGAGGTCACCTATCTGGCGACGACCCTGAGCGACAACCCCGCGCCGGGCGCGGGGGCGTGGCACAGCTTCTCCATCGTCAAGTAAGCGCGCTGTCCGGATCAGTCCCCGCAGGAGCTGCCGCACCGGCCGGGGCGCGGCCGCGAGGGCCGGTCGACGGCCGGCGGGTTCGGTAACGGGTTCAGTACCCGACGGTGAACCGGGTCCGGTGGTGCTTGGGCCGCTCGGCCTCGTCGAGCAGCGCCACCGCGAGGTCCTCCATGGAGATCGCCGACCGGCCCTCGGCGTCGACGATCAGTTCGTCGCCGCCGAGCCGGTAGGCCCCGGTGCGCTCACCGGGCTCCAGCAGCGCGGCCGGGCTCAGATAGGCCCAGTCCACCGCGGTCTCGGCGCGGCAGACCGCCAGTTGGCCTTCGCAGGCGTCGGCGATGGGGCGCCAGGAGGCGGGGAAGTCGGGGGTGTCGACCACGGTGCCGCCGCCGGTGCCGGGCACGATCAGGCTGCCGGCGCCGCCGACGAGCAGCAGCCGGACGTCGGTTCTCGCCAGGCCGGCCAGCAGTCCCCGGGCGGTGGTGACCAGGTCGCCCTCGCGGCCCGGCACCGGTCGGGTCGCGCTGATCACCAGGTCCTGGCCGGCGCTCAGCACGGCCACGTCCTCTGGGTCGGCGGCGTCGCCGGTCCGGGCCTCGGCGGCGGGGTGCAGCCGATCGAGACGGGCCGGGTCACGGGTGACGGCGGTGACCCGGTGGCCGCGGGACAGGGCCTCGGTCACCACGCGGCCGCCCACGTTTCCGGCGGCTCCGAAGACGGTGATGCGCATGGTTGTTCGCTCCTCATGGTCGGGGTCGGCCGGATCGACGGCCTGGAATGGGATGGCTGGGGGAGTTCGGGGAATTCAGGGAATCCGGGGGGCCGACCGGAGACGGATGGGATCGCCCGGGAGGGGGTCGATCGGGAAGGGGTCGCCCGGGAAGGGGTCGATCGGGAGGGGTTCGCCCGGGAGGGGTTCGCCCGGGAGAGGGTCGATCGGGCGGAGGTCGGAGCCGCCGATCAGTTGGCCGCCGGTCAGTTGACGGACGAGGCCGGCTCGCGCTCGACCGGTGCGGCCGGGGCGCCCCCGGCCGACATGCCCGGTTCACGCCCCGGGACGGCGGTGTTCCGCGCCCGTGTCACGACGGTCGGGCGCCGCGCCCCGCCGCCGCCGCGGAGCTGCCCGGCGACGAGGGCGCCGAGGATGACCAGGCCGCCCACGCCTTGGAGCACGGTGAGTCGCTGGTCGAGCGCGAGCCAGCCGAGGACGGTGGCGACCAGCGGGCTGAGCAGGCCGAGGAAGGTGACGTTGGTGGGCGACAGCTCCCGGATGCCGCGGAACCACAGGGCGTAGGCGAGCGCGGAGCCGATGACGGCGAGGTAGGCGTAGCCCGCCAGGTTGCCCGCGGTCAGTGCCGCGGGCGGCGCGCCCTCCACCACCAGGGTGACGGGGAGCAGCAGCAGGCCGCCCGCGGTGAGCTGCCATCCGGTCGTCGCCAGGAGCGGCGCGGGCGAGGGCCACCGCTTGCTGAGCACGACGCCGGTGGCCATCACCACCGCGCCGCCGACGGCGGCCGCGACGCCGAGGCCGTCCAGCCGCGCGCCGGCGCGGAGCACGAGCAGACTGACCCCGGCCACCCCCGCGATGCCCGCGATCGCCGTCCGCGCGGACATCCGCTCGCCGAGCAGGCCCGCGGCCAGCCCCGCCGCCAGCAGCGGCTGGATGGCGCCGATGGTGGCCGCGACCCCGCCGGGCAGCCGGTAGGCGGCGACGAACAACAGCGCGAAGAAGACTCCGATGTTGAGGGCGCCGAGCACCAGCGCGCGCCACCACCAGTCCCCGCGCGGCAGTCGCCGGGTGACCAGCACGAGCACGAGACCCGCCGGCAGCGCCCGTACGGCCGCGGCCAGCAACGGGCGACCCGGCGGCAGGAGTTCGGTGGTGACGAGGTAGGTGGTGCCCCAGATCATGGGCGCCAGCGCGGTCACGAGGATGATCCCGAATCGATTCCTTAGCACTAAGAGAATATAACTCACCGCTAAGAGATTTGGCTAGAGTGGGAGATGTGACAGACCACGTGGACCATGTGTTGGAGCAGTGGGGCCGAGAGCGCCCCGACCTGGATGTGTCGCCGATGGCGGTGCTCGGGCGGCTGAAACGACTCACCCGGCTGATCGACGCCGAGCTGCGCAGGACGTTCGCCGCGCACGACCTGGACCCCGCCTCGTTCGACGTCCTGGCCACCCTGCGGCGCAGCGGGCCCCCGCACCGCCTCACCCCCGCGGAGCTGATGCGCTCGTCCATGGTGACCTCGGGCGCCATCACCCAGCGCCTCGACCGCCTTCAGGCCCGCGGCCTGGTGAGCCGCACCCCGAGCGCCGAGGACGGCCGGGTCGTCCATGTCGCGCTCACCGACGAGGGCCGCGCCCTCATCGACCGGGCCCTGCCGGACCACATCGAGACCGAGAACCGGCTGCTCGCCGCCCTCCCGAAGGGCGAGCGCGACGCGCTCGCCGACACCCTCCGAACCGTGCTGGAGTCGCTGGGCGACACGAGGGACTGAACCGCACGCGCACGCTCGCGGCCGCGGTGGCGCGGAGAACCCCACGGCCCGGAGGAGAGCCGCGGGGCCGGGGGCGCACGCGCTACGCGCGCGTCACCGCGACGGTGCCCCGCCGCTCGAACTCCATGATCCGTTCCATGGTGGCCGCGACGTCGGCGCCGACCTCGCGCTCCAGCAGCCACAGCGCGCCGTCGATGCCGGAGCTCACGCCGCCGGTGCACACCAGATCGCCGTCGTCGACGACGCGGTTCGGCCGGACGTCGGCACCCTTGCCCTTCAGGTGGTCCTGGGCGGCGTGGTGGGTGGTGCAGGGCCGCTTGCCGACGAGTCCGGCGGCCTCAAGCAGGATCACACCGGTGCAGACGCCGAAGAACGTCAGCCCGGGGCGGGCGGCGGCGGCCAGGGCGCGCGGGAGGTCACCCTTGTCGATCTCGGTCCAGACTCCGGTGCTGTTCCGCTGGCCGAAGCCACCGCCGGGCACGACCAGGACATCGGCCTCGGCCGGGTTCCAGGCACCGGGCACGACCACCTCCATGCCGAACCGACCCTTGACCCGGCCGGGCCCGGAGCTGGTCACCAGGGTGGTCTTCACCGGCTTCCCCAGCTTGGCGGCCCCGCCGAAGACCTCCAACGGGCCGACGTAGTCCAGCTCCTCGACCCCTTCGAACAACACGATGTGCACCCGCAACGGATTGCTCGCATCCCGCTTGACCGCGCGGGCGGGCGCGGCGGCGGGCTCGGCGGCCCGCGCCGTCCCCGCCGCCGATCCCACCGCGAACACACCAGCGCCCGCCGCCGCGGTCCTGAGCAAGCCTCTACGTTCCATGAACCCGTTCCGTCCTCAGAGATTCCCATGTACCGAAGGGCCAGCTCAGGACGAGCCCACAGAGCCCTTCGAGTGATCGTCGGCGCACCCCTGGCGCGGGTTCCCCGACGGAGCGACGCCCGCCCCGGTATGTCCGAAAACCGGCGGGTCGCATGGAGGTTCGTCTCAATCGTGATCATGAAGCGCCCGCACTCGACGGGAGCGCGGGGGCGCGGAAGGCGTCGGTCGCGCTCCCGTACGCGGGCGAGTGCGCCCGCACTCCCACCGGACCGGAAACGACGACCCGCCGCCCGTTCGTCCGAACAGACGTAGCCCGGAGGGGGCGCGATCAGGGTCGGTCGCCTGGGCGGGGAGGGGGCACATCCATGCGGCGGTGGATCCGAGTCCGGGGCGCGCCGGCCTGCGTCGTCCTCGCCCTGGCGCTGCTGCCCGGCGCGGTGGCCGCTTCCGGGGAGCCCACCCCGGCGGGGGCTCCCGCGACGGCCGTCGAGACCGCCCGGGACGAGGGGCCTCCAGCGTCCGGAGTGCCCAAGGCGTCCGGAGTGCCCAGCGTGTCCGGAGTACGCGAGGCGTCCGGAGGACCCGAGGCATCCCGGGTACCCGAGGCGTCCGGGGAGCCCACGTCCCCCGTCGGCGGGCCAGACCGCCGCGGTCCGACGCGGACGCCCGGGCCGACCTCGCCGACGCCACCGCCCCTGGCCGACCCCAGCCTGCGCCTGTCCGACAACCCGGTCGAGGAGGGCTCCCCGGTCAGCCTGTCGGGTCAGGACTTCGACTGCGCGGACGCGGACACGGAGTCCGCCGGCCCGCTCCTCCTCACCGTGCCGGGCCGGGCGCCCCAGTCGCTGACGACCGACGACCTCGGATCGTTCAACGCGCCGCTCCCCGAGGACCTCGCCCCCGGCACCCACACCCTGACGGCCAGTTGTGAGGCCGGGCCGGGGGGCAGCGCCAGCACCGTGCTGGAGGTCCTCCCCCGCGCCCGGCCCGACCCCGCACAGGTCGCCTTGTCTCCCGACACCGGCTCGGAGGACACCCGGGTGGAGGTCTCCGGCACCGGATTCGGCTGCGAGGGCGCGCTCTCCTTGCTGTGGGACGGGACGGAGGTCCAGAACGCGACCCCGGACGGTGAGGGCGGGTTCAGCGCGGTCTTCCGGGTGCCGGCCGGCGCCGGTGAGGGTGCCCATGAGGTCACCGCGCGATGCGGCGCCCCCGACGGCGTGGAGGCGTCCGAGACCTTCACGGTCACACACACCCGCCCCACCCCTTCGGACGACGAGACGACCGAACCCCCACCCGGGACCACCACACCGACCGGCGGCGCCACGCCGTCGGACGGTGAGCGCGAGATCACCATCCACCTGGCCGGCTACCCCGCGGCCTGTCGGGACGGCAGCATCGTCATCGGCACCCGCACCCTCGACACCTGGCTGAACCCGAGCTCATACGAGGGCGACGCCGGCACCGGGCGCTGGGCCTTCATCGACCTGCATGCCAAGATCCCAGGCGACCTGAAGGGCCGTCAGGACGTGGTGCTCTCCTGCCCGGGGCGGGACACGGAGATCGCCGGCCCCATCGACCTCCCGCCGGCGACGTACCTCAGTACCTACGGGCTGTCGTCGGGGCCGGAACCGGCGCCGAGCCGTCACGTGGATCCCACGCCGACCGGCACCGGCCGCGGCAGCACGTCCCACAGCACGGCTCCCACCCCCGCCCCCACCGAATCGGGCTCCCACGTTCATGAGCCGAGCCCGAACCCCTCCGAGAGCGGTGACTCCGACGACGAGGCCCCGGGCCTGGTGCGCGCCCTGCGGACGCCGTCGGACGTCTCCTGGGCGCTGAAGGACCTCGCGGGTTCCGTGGCGATGGCCGCCTGGTTCCTGCTGCTGGTGCTGCTGTTGGAGAAGGCGTTCCCCTCCCAGCTGGCGGACAACGCCATAGGCCGCTGGTCACGGTTGCGCCAAGCCCGGCGGGCGACCTCCGCCCGCCGGCCGCGGCCGCCCCGCGCCGCGCGGCTGCCCGGCTGGTCGCGGATGGGGTGCTTCGCCCTGCTCGGCGGCACGCTGGTGGCCTGGGCCGACGTGGAGACCGGTTGGAACGCCGAGGCCGCGGTGAAGGTGCTCGGCGCGGCCGTGGGCGTGCTCATCACCCTCGTCACGTACGAGAAGACGAAGGACACCCTGCTCCGGCCAGGGCGCGGCGGCGTCCGCGCCGAACTGCGCGTGGTCCCGGCGGGCATCGCACTCGCCCTCCTGCTGACGGCCCTCTCCCGCGCCCTGGAGTTCCCCGTCCCCTACGTCTACGGCCTGGTGGCCGTCTACGTGGTGCTCAGCGGCACCCGACAGGCGCCAGGTGACGGGCCGTCTCCACCCCCTCCGGTCACGCCGACACCGGCGCCGTACGGGAGGCCGCCGACCCGGGGTGGCTGGGCACCGCCGACGGCCGGCTGGGCACCACCGACGGCCGACGGGTCACCGGCTCCGGGCGGGAGAGGCGCCGATCCGGGCGGGAGACCACCGGGTACGGGCGGGAGACCACCGGGTACGGGCGGCTGGACATCATCACCATCGGCCGGCGGGCCACCGGCTCCGGGCGGGAGGCCACCGGCTCCGGGCGGCTGGGCATCCTCACCCTCGGCCGGCGGGCCACCGGTTCCGGGCGGCTATGTCCCGACCCGGGTCAACCCCCTCCCGGGGCCGGCCGGTTCCCCACCCGGCCCGGTCGGGCCCGTGGCCGGGATCCCCAAGGGCCAGGCGGTCCTCCTCGGCGGGATCTGCGTCCTGGCCGCCGCGCTGGCCGTGTGGACCCTGGGGGCGTCCCGCGTCGAGGCGGCCCGTGACGCCTCGACCGGCAGCCCCTCGTACGTCCTCGCCTACACCTTGGGCCTGATCGTGATCGGCGGCGTCCAGGTCGTGGTCTTCGGGATGCTGCCGCTGTCCGGCATGGACGGCCACGCGCTCAAGACCTGGAGCAGACCGGCTTGGTACGCGCTCTATCTGACCGCCCTGCTCTTCTTCTTCCATGTACTGATGCACACCGTCCATCCCGAGACCGAAGAGGGCCCCGCCGTCTCCGAGGATCTGCGCTGGCGGACACTGGCCATCGCCACCGGGCTCTTCCTGGCAGCCTGGGCGTTCTCGCTCGCGCTGCGCCGGGCCGTGGCCCGCGCGGAGCGGCGGGCCGGCGTCACTCCCCCGCCCACGCCGCCACCTCCGCCTCAACCGCCGCCCCCACACCCGCCACCGCCGCCGCCTCCGTCCTGGAGCGCGCGGCCCCCGTACGGACGGGGACCGAGGTGGTGAGCCGCACGCTCCGCGAGGCGGTCCGCACGCGCCCGAAGGTGGTCCGGGCACGCCACGGAGGGGCCCCGGGGCGCCGCCGAGTGGGCCGGACGGGCGGCGGCGCGCTCGGGGCGCGGTGGGCGCTGCCGTTCGCGGCGCTGCTCTGCCTCCTGGGGATCGTCTTTGTTCCCCGACGCCCCGCCCTTCACCCCGGCGCAGCGGGATCTCTCGGATCGGATGATCGGCTACTGGACGCGCTTCGCGCACGCCGCCGACCCCAACGCGCCGGGCGCTCCGCCCTGGCCGCGCCTCCTCCCGCGCGGCCGCGCGGCGGTGGTCCAGTCGCTGGCGCCGGGGCCCGGCGGAATCGGCCCGGTGGACGCGGCCGCCGAACACCGCTGTGACTTCTGGCGACAGCAGGCACAGGACCACCGCGCGGGCGGCCCGTAGGGCGGACCGGTCGGCCGTTCCCGGGACCACACGACGTCAGGGGGCGCACGACGCCAAGGGGCCGCCCTTCGTCAGGGACCACACGACGTCAGGGGCGCATCACGTCAGGGGTCCGGCCGCCGCGCATGGCTCGTGCCAGGAGGCGGGGGCGGAACAGGGAGGCGGGGGGCCGGTCCATGCCGGCGACTCGCATGAGGGCGGCCGAGGTCTCCGCGTCCGACTCGGCGACCTTCGCCAGCCGCCGCAGGTAGGCCGCTCCGAGGCTGGCACCGGGCAGGCGCGGCCCCGCGCCGGTCAGCGGCGCGTCGCCGAGGGTGGCGAACCACCAGGCCGGGGCGGTGACCCGGGCCGCCGCCCGGAAGTAGCGTCGCCACAGCCCCTGCACCCCGCCGCGCAGTTGCTCGTCCAGGACGCGGGCCTGCGCGGCCGCGCTGGTCATCCCGGAGCCGTAGATCGGGTTGACACTGCACATCGCGTCCCCGGTGACCAGGAAGCCGTCCGGGAAGCGGTCCAGGGAGTCGTAGCGGCGCCGGACCTGGGCCGGGTACTGCATGACGTGGATGTCGCCGACGCCGGTCGCCCGGGGCAGCACCTTCAGCAGGTACTCGGGTGCCAGTTGCTCCACGACGGCGGCGAACCGCTCCGGGTCCCCGGTCGGGCGGTCCGGGCCGTAGCCGTAGACGGTCAACGACCACTGCTGGTTCTCCCGGGCCACGAAGGCGAGTCCCAGCGGGCGGCCGGGCTCCGCGCCGACGCTGACGAGCCGGTCGTTGCCCAGGGCGTCCGGCGGCAGGTCGTACAGGCGTGTGGCGTAGCTGACGGCGACGTGCATGCGCTGTTCGGCGGGCTCCGGGTAGCCGAGGGCCCGCAGCCACGCCTGTGCCCGCCCGGAGCGTCCCGTGGCGTCGACGACGAGGTCCGCGGGGAGGTCCTCCCGCTCCGACGCCCCGCTCCGGCCCACGATGACCCCGGTCACCCGCCCGCCCGCGGCGGTGACCGGGTCCATCGCCTCCCAGCCGCGCCGCACCGAGACGTTGGGCAGCGCACGCACCCGCTCGGCGACGCGGTGTTCCAGCAGCGGACGGCTGAGGAGCACGGTCTCCCTGCCGATCTCGGTCTGCTTGAGCTGGTGGCCGTGGATGTACACCCGGTGCTGGGTGAGGACGCTGGCCCGCACGGCGCCGTGCTCCGCGCACTCGGCGACGATCCCGGGGAAGAGCGAGTCGAATAAGTCCGAGGCCCTGAGCAGCAGGCCGTGCGGATGACGCCCCTGCGGGATGCCTCGTCGTGGGCCGTCGGTGCCGGACGCGTCGCGTTCCACCACCGTCACCCGCCGGAAGTGGTCCGCGAGCACTCGGGCGGTGAACAATCCGCTCATCCCGGCTCCGAGCACCACCGCGTGGTCCTGTGAAGTCGCCATGGTCCGTTCCCCTTCGGTAGTCGGTTCCGCTGCGTGCCACGGGTCGCGCCGAGCCTCGGAGACGTCGTCGGAGAAGAAGTGGGAAAAAGGGGCCGGGTCAGCTGCCCAGGCCTGCGGGGGACGGGGCCCGCCGGGGCGTCCGGCGTCCCGGTGGACGCGTGTGGGTCACCCGGACTCGGGTCTGGGTCACCACCCGGGCTGGCGTCGGGACCCGGTGCCCCGACGTCGCCGCGATACGGGCCCGAACGACGGGCGCGGCGGTGCGCAGCCCGGAATCATCAGCTTACCCCCGTGATGTTCATGACCAGATGATCGCTCATGGACCACAACCCGAACAACAGTGCGTCAACTGCGCATATGCGCGACCTTGGAGGGGGGCGCCCGCTTCCCGGCGCCCGTCGGAACGTCGCCGAGGGCCCGCCGACAACGCCGGCCGCGGGTGCTGGAGCACCGGGGTCCGCGGCGGAGTCAGGCGCTGAGGCGTGCGGGCAGCAGGGCGCGGATGGTGGTGCGAACGGTGTCGAGGTCGACTGCTTCGGGGGCGACGCGCCATTGGGCGTGGAGTCCGATGACGACCCCGACCAGCAGCACCGCGACTGCTTCGGGAGTGGCTCCCGGGGGCAGAGCCTCGGCCGGGATCCAGCTCTGTGCGCCCTGCCGGAGCGCGGCGTGGAGCCGAGCGTAGTGCGCGCGGAGCGGCGAGTCGTCCTCCACCGCCTCGGCGAGCAGGGTGATGAACAGGCGTGTGTCGGGTCGACGGATGAAGTCCATGAGCTGGTCGAGCGGATCGCCGGGCAGTGGCGTGAAGCGCCGCATCAGGGCCTGGAGTCGGTCGTCGACCACCGCTTCCAGCAGGCCCAGCTTGTTGCCGAAGTGCCAGGGGATCGAGCCGCGGCTGATGTCGGCCCGCTCGGCGATGTCGATGAAGCTCGTCTGCCGGTAACCCTTCTCGGCAAAGAGCTCGGCAGCGGCCGCGATCAGGAGTCGGCGGCTCTCCTGGGTCCGTTCGATGCGTCGCGTTGCCATGCGGTCCATCTAACCAGGTATGCCGAGCGACAGTGAAGATGCTGGCTGGTATAGCCTGTGTTGACCAACACAGAACGGGGAGGCCCGCATGCACGGGGCATGGAAGGCGAGGGACGCACGGGACGCCGCGGGGCCGGCGAAGACCGGTCCGACGGCACGGGGGCTCGCATGAGACTGGCGAAGTCCGCACACGTCGCCCACCCGTGGCGAGTCCACGAGATCACGCGGGACTTCGCGGTCGAGGACGTCTGGTCGTTCCGCACGCCGGGGGCCGGGCCGGACGATTTCCCGGCGATGCTCGCGGCGATCGGCTCGCACGGCCGTATCGATCAGCAGTCTCGGCCGGTGCGGGTGCTGTTCTCCTTGCGCTGGAAGCTCGGGGCACTCCTCGGGTGGGACAAGCCGTCGGCGGGCCTGGGCGGCCGGGTCGCCTCGCTCCGCGAGCGCCTGCCCGACGACCTGCGCGACGCCTCGCCCGCGCCCGACGGCGGCGGCCCGGTCCTCACGGCGGTCTACCAGACCCCTGCGGAGTCCGTCCGCGAACTGGCCAACAAGACCGTGCACACCGTGATGCACCTGGGCTGGGTGCGCGGCGCCGACGGCGACCACGAGCTGCGGATGGCCGTCCTGGTCAAGCCCAACGGAAGGTTCGGGCGGCTTTACATGGCCGGCATCGCGCCCTTCCGCCACCTTGTCGTCTACCCGGCGCTCACCCGGCAGTGGGAACGAGCCTGGCGCGACCGCGAAGGGATATCGCGATGAACACCGATACGCGGCTGCTTCGTTGGGCCGGCGCCATCATGACCGTCCTGGGGACGGGGCACCTGGTCCTGCTGACGCTCACCCGCTGGGAGGACATCACCGGCTGGGTCGACGGAGGGGTGTGGGCGGCCGTCCCGCTCTCGCTCGGGGATGCCCAGACGGTGGCCGGCCTGGAGAGCAAGCTCGCCTTCTGGGGCGGCCCCGGCAGCTTCGGCGCCCCGCTGGTCCTGCTCGGCTGCCTCACCTGGCACCTCGCCGGACGCGGCGTGGCCATCCCGGCCGGCATCGGCTGGGGCGTCGTGGCGTGGTGCGCGGTCGGCGGCGTCCTTCTCGTGCCGTCGCCGTTCTTCGTCGGAATCGTCCCCGGCGTCCTCGTCATCGTGGCGGCGCGCCGGAGCCGAACACCCGAACTGCCCGGCTGCCGGGGATGAGCGTCACCCAAGGGCGCGGAGCGAGCCCAGGGTTTCGATCGGTCTTCTAGGCGGCCCAGTGCGCCGGGCGGGTCAGGGTGCCCGGCAGCCGGGTGGCCGCGTCGCCCCTGGCCGCGTTGAGCTGGGGCTGGGTGAGGAAGACGCAGTCGGTGAGGTCGGCGCCGGACAGGTCGGCGTCCCGCAGGTCGGCACCGATGAGGTCGGCGAACCGAAGATCGGCGCCGGAGAGGTCGGCGGCGATGAGGTAGGCCCCGCGCAGGCTGACGCCCCTGAGGTCGGCCCCCTTGAGCCTCGCGCCGATGAGGTCGGCGCCCCTGCGGTCCTTCTTCTTGCGCCGTACGCCCGCCCGCGCGAGCTCGCTCGTGCGCAGCAGCAGCGTGTTGACGACCTGCCGGTGGGCCGCGACATCCAGCTCACCGAGGGCCTCGGGGCTCTGACGGGTGAGGCGCTCGGTCTCGTCGAGCACCCGTCGCACCTCCGCGTGGACCGGTCGGGCCGACTCCAGGGTCAGCGCCTCGGTCAGGTACCAGAGCAGCTCGTGAAGTTGTCGCACGACCGGGAAGACCGCGAACATCTCCCGGGCGCTCTCCGGCTCCTGACGCCAGTCCCGCCCGCCGAAGGTGATCTGGGAGACCCTCTGCCCCGCCCCGAAGCAGTCGTAGACGGTGCAGCCGGGATAGCCCTCCCGCCGGAGGCGGGTGTGGATGCCGCAGCGGAAGTCGGCGTCCAGGTTCCGGCAGGGCTTCCCGGCGTCCTTGGTGACGGCGAAGTCCGCGGAGGCGGTGAAGGGCAGGGCCACGCAGCAGAGCCCGAAGCACTGCGCACAGTCGCCCCGCAGGTCCGTCCGCCCCTGCTCGGGTCCCGCGTCATGACGTATCTCGGGCACGGTGTGTGGTTCCTCTTACCTGTCGCTCGATGCCTGCCGGGCCGGGACCCCGGCATCCGACCAGCCATTTTAGGCATCCGCCCGTCCGGCGCCCGGCCACAGCACGCGCCCCGGGCCGGGCCCGGGCCCGGTCGTCGCGTGCCCGGCCCGGTCGTCGCGTGTGCGGCCCTGTCGTCGCGTGCCCGGGTCGCGCACCGGGCCGTCCGCCCTGGCCGGGGCCGACCGTCACCGGCACCGGCACCCGTCGCCCGGGCACCCGGGCACCCGGGCACCCGCCACTGGACACGGACACCGGGCGCCGGGCACCCGCCACCGGGCAGAGTCCGCCGGCCCGGCCGATCACCGCGGTCGGCCCCGGCCGCCGGCGCCTGTC
This sequence comes from Streptomyces sp. SAJ15, assembly GCF_007595705.1. GTDB lineage: Bacteria > Actinomycetota > Actinomycetes > Streptomycetales > Streptomycetaceae > Streptomyces. Next base: position 89,227 of record NZ_NISY01000017.1, read on the forward strand.
CGGCCACCGGTTTCCCCATCTCTGGGTACCGATCGCCGGGGCCCGGTCACCGGGTCCGACCACCGGGGCCCGTACGGCCCGTACGCCGGGACCCGTACGCCGGGCCCCGACCACCGGACCCGTTCGCCGGGGCACGGGCGTCGCGGCCGGCCGCCCACACCCGGCCCGGTCGCCGTGGCCCCGGCCGGCGCCTTCGTCTCACCCTCCGGCCCGCTGGTCCGTCGCCGTCAGCGCCTCCAGCCCGGCGGGCAGCGGCCGCGCGTGCACCACGCCCAGCCGCTGCGTCGCGCGAGTCAGCGCCACGTACAGATCGCTGGTCCCGAGCTCGGCCGGCTCCACCACGATCACCGCGTCGAACTCCAGGCCCTTGGCCTGCCGGGGGTCGAGCAGCACCACCGGATTGGTCAGGTCCGGGGTGGGGCCGGTGGACGCGCCCGGCAGGGCGGCCGACAGGGCCTCGTGCCGGTCGCGGGCGGCGATCACCGCGAGCCGGCCCACCGCGCGGTCCGCTCGATCCCCGGCCACGGCGTCGGCCACCGCGCGGGGCAGGTCGTCGGCGCGGCACGCCCAGGGCCGTACGCCGGTGGCTCGGACCGAGGTCGGCGGCTCGAAGGAGTCGTCCACGGCGCGGAGCACTCCCGCCGCGATCTCCATGATCTCGGCCGGTGTGCGGTAGTTGACGCCGAGCCGGGTGTGCTCCCAGCGGTCGCCGACGTACGGCGCGAGGATCGCGTCCCAGGAGCCACAGCCGCCGGGTTCCGCGGTCTGCGCCGGGTCGCCGACCAGGGTCATGGAACGGGTCGGGGTGCGGCGCATCAGCAGCCGCCACGCCATCGCGGACAGCTCCTGCGCCTCGTCCACGATGACGTGGCCGAAGGCCCAGGTGCGGTCGGCGGCGGCGCGTTCCGCGGCGCTGCGGTGGTCGGCCTCCTCGTGGCGCTCCGCGAGCGTTTCCGCGTCGATCAGATCGTGGGCGGCGAGCACCTCCGAATCCTCGTCGTCGCGGTCCTCGAACTCCTGGGTGCGGGAGCCGTAGGAGAGGTCGAGCACGCCCTGCGCGTAGGCGATCCGCTCCTGGCGCGCCGCCTCGGCGGCCACGCGGGCCGCCGCGTCGTCTTCCCCGAGGAGCTCGGCGGCCTCGTCCAGCAGCGGCACGTCGGCCGGGGTCCAGTCACCGCCCACCCGCCGGATCGCGGCGGCGTCGGCCTCCGGGAGGTGGACGGGCTCGGCCAGGAAGTCCGCGACCAGTTGCCGGGGGGTGAGGACGGGCCACAGCTCGTCGATGGCGGCGTGCACCTCGGGGCTGTCCGCGACGGCCTTGCCGAGCTGGGCGATGTCGTCCGGGCCCAGCAGGTTCGGGCCGCCGTAGGGGTCGGCGCCCAGCCGGTCGGCCAGTTGGGCGGTGAGGGCGTCGATCAGGTGGAAGGCGAAGTACGGGCGGGCGAGGTTGTGCGGCAGCCGGGTCTCGCGGGCCCGACGCCGTGCCCGCTCCGCCATCTCCACGTCCAGCAGCAGCGCGCCGTCCTCGTGGTCGATCGCGATGACCGGGTCGGGCAGGGACTGCCGGTCCGCCACGAACCGCGCCAGCACCTCGGCCATCTCGGCCCGGCCCTTGACCTCGGCCGCGCGGGGGGTGTCGGTGCCGTGCGCCGTGACGCCGGGGAAGAGCTCGCCGGGCGTGGCGAGCAGCACACCGGTCTCGCCGAGCGAGGGCAGCACCTCCGCGATGTAGCTCAGGAACGCCGGATTGGGCCCGACGATCAGCACCGCGCGGCGGGCGAGCAGTTCGCGGTGCGCGTAGAGCAGGTAGGCGGCGCGGTGCAGCGCGACGGCGGTCTTCCCGGTGCCGGGACCGCCCTCGACGACCAGCACGCCACGGTGCGGAGCACGGATGATCCGGTCCTGGTCGGCCTGGATGGTCCGCACGATGTCGTGCATCCGGCCGGTGCGCGCGGCGTCCAGCGCGGCGAACAGCACGGCGTCCGCGTCGGCGCCCTCGTGCCCGGTCCGTATGGTGTCGGAGAGGTCGAGGATCTCGTCGTGCAGGGCGGTGACCCGCTGCCCCGCGGTGGTGATGTGACGCCGGCGGCGCAGGCCCATGGGGGTGTGGCCGGTGGCGAGGTAGAAGGGACGGGCGACCTCGGCCCGCCAGTCGACGACCAGCGGAGTGCGGTCGGCGTCGTCACGACGGATGCCGATGCGGCCGATGTGGTGGTCGCGGCCGTCCTGGAAAGCCAGCCGGCCGAAGCACAGTCCACGCTCCCCGGCGTCGAAGGCGGCCAGCAGCCCGGACCGCTCGGCGACCAGCACATCGCGCTCCAGCCGCGCCTGGAGACCCGTCTCCTTGCGGGCGAGGGCCTCGGACACGGCCGTTTCGGCGCCGGCCCGCAGTTCGGCGAGACGGCCGTAGAGCAGGTCGATGAATTCCTGCTCACGACGCAATTCCTCGTTTGACAATTCGACTCCCGCTCGGATACGATGACTTCGTCGGGTTTTCTTATGTCTCGATAGCGGCGAGACATGGAAATCCCCAATATACGAGCGAAATCCCCCGGTCGGCAATCCGACCGGGGGATTTCTTTTTCTCCGTACGTCACCTTCCCCACCGAGCGCGCGGGGCGAGCGCGCGGCGCAACAGCCCCAGCAGTGCCCGGGCGGCGGGGCTCGCCGGGCCGTCCGTGCGCCAGGTCAGAGCGATGCGCCCCCGCGGCCCGGGCTCGGTGATCCGTAGGGTGCGCAGGCCGAGCGCCGCGGCCGTTCCCGGCTCCAGCGCTGGGACGATGGCCACCCCCAGGCCACGGGCGGCGAGCTGGGTGAGCAGCGACGGGGCCGCCGCCTCGAAGGCGATACGGGGCCGAAAGCCGGCCTCCGTACAGGCGCGTTCAAGGACCCCGCGCAGCCCGGTGCCGCGCGGCAGGCTGATCAGCGGACGGTCGCGCAGGGCCGCCAGCGGGATGGCCCCGTCGGTGGCGACGGCGGCTTCGGTGACGCTGACGGAGCCGAGGGCGGCGGCGACGGTTTCCGGGACGGCGCCGCTTTCCGGGGCATGGGCGCATTCCGACGCATGGGCGTTCCCCGGGGCTTGGGGGCTCCCCGAGGCATGGGCGTTCCCCGGGGCTTGGGCGTTTTGCGGAGCGGTGGCGCAGAGGGCGGCGCTGACGGATTCGGCGACGGCGGACTCGGTGGTGACGGAGAAGTCCGTGAAGAGGAGCGGGTCGTCGGGGGCGACGGCGGCGACCAGAGGCTGGTCCACCACGATCTGGACGGAGGTGCCCGGCGGCGGGTGCTCGTCGACGAGTCCGAGGATGGCGATGTCGAGCTCACCGCGGCGCAGCGCGGCGAGCATCCGTTCCGAGGTGTCCTCGGTGAGCGCGATATCGACCTGGGGGTGGTCGTCGTGGAACTCGGCCAGGACGGAGGCCACGTCGAACTCGTGGGCGGCGGCGCCGGAGACCAGCCCGATGGTGACCTGACCGCGGAGCAGCCCGGTGAACGCGTCCACCGTCTGCCGCACGCCCTCGGCGGCCGCGAGCGCGGCTCGCGCGTACGGCAGGACGGCCTCGCCCACCTCCGTCGGGGTCACCGAACGGCCGGAGCGGTCGAGCAGCGGTTGCCCGAGCTCCCGCTCCAACTGCCGTATCTGCGCGCTCACCCCGGGCTGCGCCAGGTGCAACCGGGCCGCCGCACGGGTGAAGTTGGCCTCTTCCACGACGGCGACGAAGTAGCGCAGCTGTCGAAGCTCCATAACTGATCATTCTAGTGGCGAGAATTACCGACTCTTGGACTTATGGCGGCGCCGGACACACCCTGGAGGACATGGGGAAAGCGAAGGACGCCGAGGTCAGGGCCGCGATCGCGGCCGAACGCCAGGAGTTGGCCGATCTGTTGGACGGCCTGCCGGAGGAGAGTTGGGACGCGCCGTCGCTGTGCGCGGGGTGGCGGGTGCGGGAGGTGGTGGCCCATATGTCGCTCGGGTTCCGCTACTCGCTGCCGAGGGTGCTCCTGGAGCTGGCCAAGGCGCGCGGCGGACTGCACCGGATGACCGACCGGTGCGCCCGCCGGGACGCGGCGGCCCACTCCCCACGGCAACTCGCCGGCTGGCTCCGCGACAACGCCCACCACCCCTGGACTCCCCCGGTGGGCGGCTTCGCGTCGGCGCTGGGCCACGACGTGGTGCACGGCCTGGACATCACGGTGCCGCTGGGCCTGGAACGCCGGGTCCCCGAGGACCGGCTGCGCGTTCTGCTGCGGAACGTGACCCCTTCGTCCGTCAGGTTCTTCGGCGCCGAACTCGACGGCGTCGAACTCCGCGCCGACGACCTGGACTGGTCCTTCGGCTCCGGCGCGCCCCTCGTCGGCGCCGCGCAGGACCTGTTGCTGCTCGCCTTCGGCCGCAGGCTCCCGGCGGGCCGCCTCAGCGGCGAGCCGGCCGACCGCTTCGCGCTGCCCCTCGGCTGAGGGGTCGGTTGCCCCGGCGCCGGGGGGCGGTCACCTCGACGCAAGGGACGGTCGCCTCCGCTGAGGGGACGGGCTCCTCGTCCTCTCGCCGAGGCGCCGGCGCCTGGAGGCAGGGGAGCGGCGTGCGCGGGGGTGCTGGGCGCGGCACGTGCCGGTAGCGGAACGGGGCGCGGTCCGCCCCCACCCATGCGCGATCCGCCCCCTACCCGTACTACTTGAGAGCTACGCCGAAGGTGCACTCCGCGGCGGGACGCCGACCACACGGGCTGGATCTTAGTTTCGTGCCGGAAGGACGATCGACGCCCGGCACGGAAGGACCCTTCGCCCATGCCGCTCCGCCCGCACAGCGACCACCCGCTTCGCCCGCGCGACCAACGGCGGTCGCGCCCGCGCGACCACCGGCCGCTCCGCCCGCGGCGGAACCGGCTCACCCGGACCCTGTTCGCCGTGCTCGTCGCCGCGTCGGTGGTCCTGCCGGTGGCGGGCGCGGCCACGCCCGCGGACGTCCCGGCCCCCGCCCCCACGGCGCTTGGGCCGTTGCGGGACGCGAGCCCGGCCGCGCTCGCCGGGCGGTACGCGGCCAGCCGGGCCGACATTCGGGCGGCCCAGCGGATGGCGGCCGGGCACGGGGACCACAGACGGGCCGCCGCGCTGCGGGCCATGGCGGACCCGGCGCGTCATTTCCTCTCCTTCGACGGCCGTGACGGGGGCCGCGGCGCCGAGGTCTTCGGCGACCTGTCCTCGGCCGTGCGGATCGCCGTGCTGGTCCCGGGTTCGGACACCAGCCTCGACCACTACGGGCGTCTGCGGAGCGGCGCGAGGGCGCTGCGGCGGGAGTTGGGCGACGGGTCGGCCGTCATCGCCTGGCTCGGGTACCGCACACCGAGCACGGTGAGCCCGGACGTGCTGACCACCGAGACGGCCGACGACGCCGTTCCCGCGCTGCGCTCCTTCGTCACGGAGGTGCGGGCGGCGCGCCCCGCCGCCCGGATGTCGCTCCTGTGCCACTCCTACGGGTCGGTCGTCTGCGGCAGGGCCGCGTCCGAGGTGGATGTCGCGGACATCGTGCTCTATGGCAGCCCGGGAGCCGGTGCGGACTCCGTCTCCGCTCTGCGTACGCGGGCCACCGTCTGGGCCGGCCGGGGCGGCGCCGACTGGATAGCCGACGTGCCGCACACCCGGCTGTGGACGCCCCTGGCCACCCTCGGGCTCGGGGCCGACCCGGTCTCTCCGGGGTTCGGAGCGCGCGTCTTCCCGAGCGGCGACGGCGGCCATAGCGACTATCTGACGTCCGGTTCGGTGGCGCTCGCGAACATCGCCCGGATCGCGGCCGGTCAGGCCCCGACAGGGGAGGTCCGGCATGCGTGAGCTGATCCGTCGGATCGATGCCGCGACCCCGCCCGGCCGCGACCGCGCGGTCGACGGGCTGCGCGCCCTCGCCATCCTCGGCGTGGTGCTGGGGCACTGGCTGGTGACGGCCCTGGTGACCGACAGCGGCACGATACGCGGCGCCGGCCCGCTCCAGCGGATGCCCCAGCTGGCGCCGGTCTCCTGGGTGTTCCAGACCCTGGCGGTCTTCTTCCTGGTGGGCGGGGAGGTCGCGGCGCGCGGCCACGCCGCGGCCCGGGCCGGGGGCGCGACATACGGGCAGTGGGTCGGGGCCCGCATGGCGCGGCTGTTCCGGCCGGTCGCGGCCCTGCTGGCGGTGTGGGCCCTGGTGGGGGGCGGGATGCTCGCCTCCGGGGTGGAGTGGGGGACGGTGCGGACCCTGTGCAGGCTCGCGGTGGCCCCGCTCTGGTTCCTGCTGGTGTTCGCGGCGTTGACGGCGGCGACGCCGTTGGTGGCCAGGGTGCATCCGCTGTGGCCGCTGGCCGTGGTGCTCCATGTCGATCTGATCCGCTTCGGCGGTCTGGGCGGCCCCGACTGGCTGCCGTGGGTCAACGAGGCTGCCGGCTGGATGGTGCCGTACTGCCTGGGCGCCGCCTGGGCGCGGGGCGCGCTGCGGTCCCGCGGGACGGGCTGGGCGCTGCTGTGCGGGGGTGTGGCCGCCACCGCCGTCCTGGTGCTGGGGGCCGGCTATCCCGCCGCGATGGTCGGCGTGCCCGGTGCCGAGGTATCCAACCTCGCCCCGCCCACCCTGGCCGCCGTCTGCTTCGGTCTCGCGCAGTGCGGGGCGGCCCTGCTGTTGCTCGGTCCGCTGCGCCGGGTCCTGCGGCGCCCCGCCGTCTGGGCGGTGGTGGCACTGGTCAACCTGTCGGCCATGACGGTCTTCCTCTGGCACCAGACGGCGATGATGGCCGTCACCTCCCTCGGGCTGTTGGCGGGCCGGCCGTTGCCCGGTCTGCACACCGTTCCCGACGGGGCCGGCTGGGTGATCACCCGGATAGTCTGGCTGCCGGTGTTCGCGGTGGCGCTCCTGGCGTGCTGGGCCGCGTTTCACGCGTACGAGCAGGGCGGCAGGGGTCGGGGCGGCGGGAGTCGGGTGGTGTGCGGGCGACCGCCCGGTCGGATGACGGCGGTGCCGATACCTGACGGTGACGGAGTGAGGGGGGAGGCCCCGTGATGCACGCGCCACGCGTGACGGACGGGAAGGGGCGGGGCGGCCCGCGGGCCGGTGAGCGGCTGACGGCCGCCGTGCGGTCGGTGCCCCGCGCCCTGCGCGAGGACCTGTGGACGGTGGCCCGCGACCCGCTGCCCCGGCTTCGGCTGCTGGGATGGCTGCCCCACGTGCACGTGGTGCTGTTCGCGGTGGGAATGCTCCTCCTCAACCTCGGCGAGCGTCCCTCGACGGTCGAGCCCTCGGCAGCCGTGTGGCTCATCGTCGTGGCCCAGTCGGCGACCGTGGTCCTCGCCCTGGTCCGCCCGGTGCCCGCCTGGTGGCTGTCGACGATCGGGGTCTTCGTGACCGTGTCGGCAGAGCCGCACGGCGCTCCATGGCCCTCGAACGTGGCGGCTGTCGCCCTGCACACCATGGTGCTGCTCCTCCTCTCCCTGCGGGTCCGGCTACGGGCCGCCGTCGAGGCGCTGGCCATCACCATCGCCTCGGGACTGGTCTCCGCCGCCGTCACCGTCCAGGGGCAGCATCAGAACGTCATGAGCTGCGCGGTGTTCTTCACGACGGCGGTGATCGTCGGCGCCTCGTTGCGCACCGGGCGGGTGGCTCGCAGGCGGCTGGTCGAGCAGGAGGTCCTCACCGCCGAGGAGCGGGCCCGGCGCACCCTGCTGGAGGAGCGCGGCCGCATCGCCCGCGAGCTGCACGACGTGGTGGCCCACCACATGTCGGTGATCTCCATTCAGGCGCAGGTCGCCCCGCACCTGGTCCAGGATCCGCCGGAGGAGCTGAAGGAGAATCTCGCCGGCATCCGCCAGAACGCCGTCGAGGCGTTGACCGAACTGCGGCGGGTGCTGGGCGTGCTGCGCTCCGAGGAGGCGCCCGCCGAGGGCGAGCGGCACACCCCGCAGCCCACCCTCGACCGGCTGGACGAGCTGATAGGGAACGTCCGCGGTGCCGGGCTCACGGTCGCCGCCGAGACCACGGGCGACCCGAGGGCGCTGTCGCCGGGGCTGGAGCTGTCGGCGTTCCGCATCATCCAGGAGGCGCTCAGCAACGCGATGCGGCACGCGCCCGGTTCCCGGGTGAAGGTCGCTCTCGCCTACCATCCCGCGGGGCTGACGGTGGGGGTGTCCAACACGGCGCCCGACCGGCCCGGCTCACCCTCGCCCGGCACCGGCACCGGCCACGGCCACGGCCACGGCCTCCTGGGCATGCGTGAGCGCACCGCCCTGCTCGGCGGCGACCTCGTCACCGGCCCCACCCCGGACGGCGGCTATGAGGTGACCGCCTTCCTCCCCGCTCCCGCCCCCGCCGTCGCGGGGAGCTCCACCGACCCCGTGAGAGGCAGTTCATGACGTCACCCATCCGCGTGCTGATCGCCGACGACCAGGTGATGGTCCGTCAGGGGTTCACGGTCCTCCTGAACGCGGAGCCGGACATCGAGGTCGTCGGACAGGCCGTGGACGGCCTCGACGCGGTCGCCCAGGTCGCCGAGCTGGCCCCGGACGTCGTCCTCATGGACATCCGCATGCCCCGCCTCGGTGGCATCGAGGCGACTCAGCGGATCACGTCCCCGGCCGACGCGGCCGTCAAGGTGCTCATCCTGACCACCTTCGACCTGGACGAGTATGTGTACGAGGCACTCCGCGCGGGCGCCTCCGGCTTCCTCCTCAAGGACGCCTCGGCCGCGGAGCTCGCCCAGGCGGTGCGCGTGGTGGCCGCGGGCGAGGCGCTGCTCGCCCCCACGGTCACCAAGCGCCTCATCGCCGAGTTCTCCCGGGTGACGGCCGCTCCCCGGGCCCCGCTCAAGCAGCGGGTGGGTGATCTGACGGACCGGGAGACCGAGGTCCTCTCGCTGATCGCACAGGGCCTGTCCAACGCCGAGATCGCCACGCGCCTGGTGGTCGCGGAGCAGACCGTCAAGACCCATGTGAGCCGCATCCTGGTGAAGTTGGGCCTGCGTGACCGGACGCAGGCCGCGGTCTTCGCCTACGAGACGGGTCTGGTGCGCCCGGCCGGTTATTGAGGTCCAGCCCCTCCGGCGCGGGACCCTCCGCGGTGTCGTCGGCGTTTCATCAGCTGGCTCGCGCCTGACTCCTGGTACGGGAACAACTGACTGTCAGTCACCGAGGGCCCGGCGGCGGTCGGCACCACGCGCGCCCTGCCGCCCCTCCGGTGAGACGTCGGCGGCGTACCGGCGCAGCTTTCGGAATCCATCATTCCGTCCTGTTTTCCACCGTAGCCCCGGGCGTGGCATGATCACGCAATCGAACCGCTCATGGACGAGCTCCAGGGGCGGTCGTCCTTCATCCCGTTGACGTGTGACACGGACCCATGCCCGCCTTTCCGGCGGCTCCTTGCGGCCCGTCCCCACCCCACGCCCCCGAGGATCCACGTTGCGCAAGCTACGCAAGATATCCAGACCCGCCGTGCTGCCCGCGCTCAGTGCCCTGGCGCTGCTCGCCGTCGGCTGCTCGGCCACCGGAGCGTCCGACACGACCGACGCCGGGCGGGCCGCCGACTCCCGGCCGACCGCTCCCGTGTCCGCGACGCCCGAGGCCCGCGACGCCCACGACGCCGGACAGCTCGCGGTCGGCAAGGCTCCCACCGCGTCGGCCACCCCGACCGCCGTCGCGCGTCCGAGCGGCGGCGGCCAGCCGGCCCGCAAGTCCGCTCTGAAGATCAGCTCGTTCGACCGGAACAGCGGACGCGCCGTCATCTCCCGTCCCACGCGCCCCGCGTCGAAGGCCACCCCGAAGGCGGAGGCCGGGCAGACACCCGCCACCGGCTCCGGGGCGGACGACCAGAACGTGGCCGTGGGCGACATCGTCGCCAGCGCGCCCACCCCCGGCGCCCCCGACGGCGTCCTCGCCAAGGTCACCCAGGTGCTCGGCACCACCGCGCAGGGCACCGAGGTGAAGACCGCCCCGGCCACCCTCAACGCGCTGCTGGGCAGCGCCAAGGCGCGCGGACAGGTGCCCGTGGACCCGGCCTCCGTCGAGGTCGAACCGCTGGTCAAGGGCGTCAAGGTGTCCTGGACGGCGAACGGCGGCGTGCACTCCGGGCCGCAGGGCACCAAGGTGCCGCTGGGCAATCTGCGGCTTGACGTCGGCACCGGGATCGCCACCGCCGAGGACGCCCCGGTCTCCGCCAGCGCGTCGGTCTCCGGCTTCGTGCAGCTCGCCCCCGAGGTCGAGTTCTCCTACGACGGCTCCGGCGGCGCCGGCTCGCCGGGCGGCGCGTACCTGGGCCTGGCCGGCGACTGGTCCTCGCAGTGGCAGCTGAAGGGCCAGGCGGCCGCCCGCACCCCGGAGGGCAAGCCGCTGCGGATGCCGTTCGCCAAGCTGCACGCCGACCCGGTCATCCAGGTCGGCCCGGTCCCGGTCGTCGTCAATCTCGACCTCACCTGCTACCTGGCGGTGGACGCCGACGGCAAGGTCAGCGTCGACGTCAAGGAGGAGCTCAAGGGCGACTTCCGCGTCGGCGGCAGCTACAGCCGGGCCAAGGGCTGGAAGACCGTCAGCGAATCCGACATCAAGGCGTCCCCGGTGAAGGCCAGCGTCGCGGCGGCGGGCAAGGTCAAGGCCACGCTGGGCGCCGAGGCCACCGTCGGCCTGTACGGCGCGGCGGGCGTGACCGCCGAACTCGCCCCCTATCTGCGCGGCGAGGCCGAGGTCAGCGCCACCGGCTCCAGCGACGGCACCGGCTCCGCCGTGGGCCACTGGCTGGTCGCGGGCGGCGTCGACCTGTCCGGAGCGCTCCAGTTCCAGTTGAAGATCTTCGGTACGCCGATCTTCGAGAAGCGGATCCCACTCGGCGGCCTGCACCACGAGTGGAAGCTCGCCGAGGGCGGCGGGTCGGTCCGCACCGGCCCGACCAAGCGCGGCCGCTGACCGCTCGCGCGAGATCCCCACGGCCGCCCGGCCGGCGGGTGTGCCCGGACCACCCGAGCACGCCCGCCGGCCCCCGCCGCGGTAGTCCGCGGCGGGAGCGGCCGGCCGGTCAGCGGGTGGTGTAGCCGCCGTTGCCTTTGAAGCCGTGCTCCAGGGCGATGTCCGCGATCGGTCGGTTCGTGGGTGGCTTGATGCGCGAACCACTCACACCGCCCATCTTCACCCGCTCCCTCCCAGAACGCCTCCCGGCTCTCCCGGAACGCCTCCCGGGTCTCGTGGAGCGCCGTCCGGCTCCAGGGGAAGGCCATCCCCCCGGCCGGGGGCGGCCGCTCACCGAGCCGGGGTGATCATCTCGGCGAGGGCGGCGATGGGTGGCCACGACCACTGGCCGGCGCGCGCGACCAGGAAGCTACGGCGGGTGCCGGCGAGCGGATCCAGCACCCGGAAGGCCACGTCCCGCCGCCCCCGCTCGATGCCGGACTCGGCGAGCAGCGCCACCCCGAGCCCCGCGCCCACCAGACTGTTGACCAGGTGCAGGCTGTCCACACGGTGGGCGATCCGCGGCGCGAAGCCGGCGAACGCGCACACGCGCTGCACCAGCTCGTCGTCGTCGGTGCCGCGCGAGTTGGCGATCCAGCCGGTGGTGGCGAAGTCCGCCAGCCCGGACACGGCGATGGGCCGGTCGGCGTGCGGATGGTCCGCGGGGACGGCGAGATACAGCGGCTGCTCCTCGAACTGCCGGGCGCTGAGCTCGGGCGGCAGCGTGCGCGGCACCCGGCTGTAGTCGTAGACCACGCCGAGGTCGATGCCGCCGGAGCGCAGCAGCTCCACGGTGTGCTCCGGCTCGTGCTCGTTCACCTCCACCTCGACCCGCGGATGCCTGCGCCGCAGCCGGGACAGGGCGGGCAGCACCACCGGTTCGACCGCCGTGAAGAAGGTCGCCAGCCGCACCCGTCCGACGGGCTCCGCCTCGCCGTGCAGCTCCGCTCGGGCCTCCTCCACCGCGGCGAGGATGCCCACGGCGTGCTCGACCAGGCGCTCCCCCGCCGGCGTCAGCCGCACCCGGCGGCCGACGGGGGTGAGCAGCGGCACCCCGACCTCCTGCTCCAGCACGGCCAGGTGCTTGGAGACCGCCGACGTCCCGTACCCGGTGCCCTCCGCCACCGCCGCCATGGTGCCGAGCCGGTGCAGCTCGACCAGCAGTCGGAGCCGGCCCAGGTCCGGGAGCTGTCGCATCGCCTCTACCGCCACCCCGACATCGTCCACTACCGGTGGACGATACGTCCACAACCAGCCCGTGGACAGAAATGGACGGGAAACGATCAAATGACCGGGTGACAGCCAGCACCGCCCCCGCCCCGAGCGCCTCCTCCCCCGGCGTCTCCTCCCCCAGCACCGCCGCGGCAGGAGCCGTCCCGGCGCGCCCGTCGCCGGAGGTGACGTCGGAGGGGGCGTCCCGAGGCAGCGCCCCGAAGCATCCCGGGAGCCACCGTGTGCCGGGGCCCGCGCTCCTCCTCGTCGCCATGGCCGTGCTGCACACCGGTGGCGCGCTGGCGACCGAGCTGTTCGGCTCCCTCGGGCCGGCCGGGACCACCTGGCTCCGCCTGTCCTTCGCCGCCGTGATGCTCCTCGCCTTCACCGGGCGGTCCCTGTGGCACGTGGTGCGGACGGCGCTCCGGGCCGACCTGCTGGCGACCTGTCTGCTGGGCGCGGTGAGCGCGGGCATGATGCTGCTGTTCTCCGAGGCCGCCGCCCGACTGCCGCTGGGCACCGCCACCGCGCTGGAGTTCCTCGGCCCGCTCGCCGTCGCCGTGGCGGCGTCACGACGGCCCAGGGAGCTCGCCTGGCTCGGGCTGGCCGCCTCCGGCGTCCTGCTCCTCACCTCGCCCTGGGGCGGCGCCGCCAGCCTCGCCGGGGTCCTCTTCGGTCTGGGCTCCGCGGCCTGCTGGGCGCTCTACGTCATCGGCACCGCCCACGTGGGCAGCCGCTTCTCCGCCCAGCACGGCCTCGCCATCTCGCTGGCGGTCGCCACCGTGGTCGCCGCGCCGTTCGGCGCCCCCGGCGTCGTCACGGGCGTGACCTGGGAGACGGCCGCCGCCGCGGCGGGCATCGCCGTACTCATGCCGCTGGTGCCGTTCCTGCTGGAGATGATGGCCCTCCAGCGCATGGGGAAGACCGCCTACGGCACGCTGGCCGGGCTCGAACCGGCGGTGAGCATGCTGGCCGGTGTGGTTCTCATCGCCCAGACCCCCGACCTCCAGCAGCTCGCCGGCACCGTGCTGGTGGTCGTCGCCGGCATCGGCGCCGCGCGCGCGGACTCGTCCCGGGCCTGAGCCCCCCGGCCCGGGCACACCCCGTCCAGCGTCGCGAAGCGCGTTCGTGCGCCGCGCCCGGTCATGGGCGCGGCGCACGCGCTGCGGCTGGTGGTGCTTCCGGGGCTCATGTCAGCACCGGATCAGCCCGGCGCCCGGCTCGTCTCAGCGCTGACTCACCCGGACCACGCGCAGCTGGGGCGATGCCAGGATGTCCTTCTCGCAGAAGCGGGCGGTCACCATCCGGCCGGCCGAGAAGAGCTCGGTCTGGTCGCTGTAGTGCGGCGACCCGGGGTTGGCGGACTGGGAGTACGACAGCACGGTGCGGGCGATCGGGCACGGGCCGCCGTCGAAGCCGACGGCTTGGATGTAACTGGATCCGAACGGCACCTCGGCATAGCCGCCGCGCGCCGGGTCCCACTCGGCATCGATCATGTTCCAGACGCCCAGCGCCTCCGGGCCGCCCCCGATCGGGATGCGCTTGCCGTTGCGTTCGACGAACTGGTGCCGGCCCAGCGGGGCGTCGAGAGCGATCTTCGCGGCGCGCAGCTCGGCCACGGTGTCCGCCAGCGCGCGGGCGAAGGCGGGGTGTCCGGTGTTGAGCGTGTTCGGCGTGGTCAACGGCTTGGCCGGGTCGAAGGGCACGCGCCACAGCTCCGCCTCCGGCACCTTGGCGACCAGCCGGCCGGCGAAGCGCTCGAAGAGCAGGGCGCCCTTGCTGCCCGTGCGCATGGTGCGGTCCCAGCGGGCCAGGACGCGGCACGCCGCGGAGACGTCGACGACCGTACCGTCGCTGCCGGTCGCCCGCCCGCCCGGCAGCTCGGCGCAGGCCGCCGCCGCGTCGCCGGCGGTCAGTGCGCCGGTGGGCGAGCGGTCGGCGAACTGCTGCCGCTGGAGGTCGGCCACGGTCAGCCCGCCGCGCTTCGCCAGGGTGGAGACGTCCTCGACGGCGCCGCGCGTCCGCAGCGAGCGGCTGGTGCCGGTGTCGCCGAAGATCCGCGGGTATCCGGTCAGCGGGCGGTCCGCGTTGGTCAGCCAGGGGCTGTCGTTGGAGTTCTCGGCGTACGGCGCGTCGACCAGGGTCGGCATCCTGGACGGGCCGAACACCCCGGGTTGCAGGGCGTCGGAGTCCCGGCCGAGGGCGCAGCCGCCGCGGGAGCCGTCGAGGACGGCGAGCCCCATGCCCGGGTACGTCTGGCGGCCGAGCGCGGTCGAGCAGCTCTCGGCGAGCGCGTCGGTGACCCGCGGCAGCACCTGCGACTGGGTGTAGAGGCTGTGCCCGCCGGAGTCGGCGGCGACGGTGTTCACCCACGGCAGGCCCTGGGTGCGGCTCAGGGTGCGCTGGATGTCCCGTACGCTCCGCGACGTGCCGAAGCCCAGCGAGGTGTCGGTGAACCGCAGTTGGGCCGCGTTGGGGTCGTTGAGCGCGTACGCCGAACCCTTGGTCCACGGCAGCGGGAACTCCCTCCCCAGGCCGGTCACCACGGGCCCGTACCGGGTCCACCACTGGGTGCGGGTGACCCGGGAGACGGTCCCGTCCTTCGCCCGTACGGGCACCGTGACGGTGCGCTCGGTCATCCGCTGCGGCTTGCCGTCCACCAGGTAGGCGCGCGGGTCGCCGGGGACGAGCTTCAGCTCGTGGAGGCTCAGCGGCACGCCCGTGGCGACGGTGTGGCTCCACGCGACGTCCGCGTTGTAGCCGATCTGGACGACGGGCGAGCCGAGCAGCGAGCCGCCGGAGACGTCGAGTTCGCCGGGGATGGTCTGCTGGGCCTGCCAGAAGCGACGGCCGCCCTGCCAGGGGTAGTGGGGGTTGCCGAGCAGCAGTCCGCGCTTGCCGGCGGTGGTGGCGCCGGAGAAGGCGACGGCGTTGGAGCCCATGCCGGAGTTGCGGGCGGAGAGGACGGCGCGGGCGGCGGCCACGGGGTCCTCGGGGAGGGGCGCGGTGCGCGCGGCGACGCCGGCGGGCGGCCGCGCGTCGGTGATGCCGTCCACCGCCAAGCCCTGACCGCTCAGCAGGATCAGGGCGTAGCCGCGCCGGGCCACGTCGACCGTGGTGATCGGGCGGACCCAGTCCTTGCCCCGGCACGTCGGATCGTCGACCCTGTGCTTCGCCAGCCAGGCGTTGTAGCCGGCGGCCCAGCCGCGCATCAGCTCCTTGCTCTGCCGGGAGGGGCCGGCGGGCGCGGGCTGGGCGAGCATCTTCTCGACGGTCCGCGTGTCGCGTATGCCGGAGAAGAACAGGTCGCTGGAGAGGTTGGTGCCGGCGCTCGACAGCGACCCGTCGGTTCTGCCGTCGGCGCCGAAGTGACGGGAGCGCTCCCCGCGTACGGTGACGAACCCGTCGGCGAGTGTGCAGATCTGGTCGGCGGCCTGGGCCCAGCCGGTGCCGAAGCCGAGGTTCGCGTAGTCCTTGGCGACGATGT
The DNA here is from genome assembly GCF_007595705.1 of Streptomyces sp. SAJ15. Taxonomy (GTDB): domain Bacteria; phylum Actinomycetota; class Actinomycetes; order Streptomycetales; family Streptomycetaceae; genus Streptomyces. The sequence goes on from NZ_NISY01000017.1 coordinate 104,870, forward strand.
GGGGAATGCCGTACTCGGTGTAGCGGATCACGGCGGACAGTCCGCCGCCGGACGCGCGCTCCCCGGCGCGGGCCGTGGCGTCGGCCGCGGTGGCCGGCAGCATCGAGGCCCCGGTCAGCACGGCGAGTCCGCCGACGGTCAGGGCGCGCAGACGATGACGTAAACGCAATTCGACTCCCCTCGGGAGAATCAGGAGAACACTTCATCCTTCTGACTGCGGCAAGGAAGACGCCGCCTGAGGGGAGGAGGTTGTCATGAGGCGGGCCGGGCGGGCCGGTTCGGCCGGCGCGGCTGAGGTGCCCGGGCGGGTCGTCGTCGACGACGACGGGTCGGGCGAGCGCGGGGCCGTCCGGTGGGCCGTGCGGGCGGCCCACCAGGACCGGCCCGGCCTCTAGGTCAGTGGGAGCGCCTCGGCGCCCGACAGCAGCGGAACGAGGGCGTAGTTGCCGTCCCCGGCGCCGCAGGAGGGTCGGGTGTCGGCCGTGTCGGACACGTTCGTCCCCGCCGCGAACCGACCGTCGCTACTCGTCACCACCGTCGAGAAGTGGTTGGTGGCCGAACCGGAGTAGTACATGCACTGGTGCACGTTGACGTACTGACCCGTGGTCAGGTCCAGCGGCTTGACGCCGGACAGCACCGGTACCAGGGCGTAGTTGCCGTCTCCGGCGCCGCAGGACGGCCGGGTGTCGGCCGTGTCGGACACGTTCGTCCCCGCCGCGAACCGACCGTCGCCGCCCGTCACCACGGTGGTGAAGTGGTTGGCGGCCGAACCGGAGTAGTAGACGCACTGGTGCAGGTTGAGATAGCGCCCGGCGGTCACGTCGAGCGCCTTGGTGGCGGACAGCAGGGGGACGGGCGCGTAGTTGCCGTCTCCGGCGCCGCAGGACGGCCCGGTGTCGGCCGTGTCGGACACGTTCGTCCCCGCCGCGAACCGACCGTCGCTACTCGTCACCACCGTCGAGAAGTGGTTGGTGGCCGAACCGGAGTAGTACATGCACTGGTGCAGGTTGAGATAGGTGACGGCCTGTTGCCGCGGCTCGTGGGCGTGGGCCGTCACCGGTGCGAGCAGCAGGGCGGTGGCGCCGGCCGCCGCGGCGAGCCACTTCCTGAGGTGTGCCTTCGGGTGCACGGTGGTTCCCCCTCTCCGCTCCCCCTCGGCGAGGAGCAGGGAAAGGAGAGCACGGCGCGTCGCCCACGGGTCACGACCGCCGACTAATCCACCCGAAGGGGTGGCTCAGGAGCCTTGGGGCGCCTGCTTGCCGGCCCGCCACTCCGGGGCGAGCACCGACCAGACCTCCATGTCGTGCCGCTCTCCTCGGTAGGCGTAGCTCTCGCGCAGCACGCCGTCCTTGGTCATCCCGAGTCGCCGGGCCACGGCGATGCTGGCCGCGTTCGCCGCCGAGACGTGCCATTCGACGCGGTGGATGCCGCGCTCCTCGACGGCCCAGTCGATGAGCAGGCGCACCGCCCTGGTGACCAGGCCCCTGCCGGCGGCCGAGGGCTCCAGCCAGCAGCCCGCCTCGGCGTTGCCCTGGGGGACGTCCATGACCCGGAGGATGACTCCGCCGACCAGCTTGTCGCCGACCCAGATGCCGTGGATCCGCCCGGTGTCGGTCGCGGTCTTGTCCGCGTAGGACTGGAGGTACGCGCGGCTCGACGCCAGGTCCGTGACGATGTCCGGCAGCCCGACGTACCGCCCGATGTACTCCCGTCCCCGGTCGATGTGGGCCAGGAACTCATCGGCCCGCCACGGTTCGAGCGGGCGCAGCTCCGCACCGTCGTCGTCCAGGGATATCGCGTACATCCTCACCCTCCACGGTCGGTACCCGCACAGATTCGCAAGTGATCTTCTCATGGGTCCCCGGCGCATCTTTTGCGCCGTCCGACCACGGCGAACAGACTGCCTTCATGACCGTACGCGACGAATCACGGAGAGTGATATGCGCCCCTTCGGGGTCCGCCGACGGCTGACCGTCGGCGTGCCGACCCTGGCGGCGGTGCTGGCCCTGGGCGGCTATGGGCCGTGCCCGTCCCGCCCGGAGGGGACCGCCGCGGCGTCACAGGGTGCGCGGCGGCTGCCGGAGCGGCAGGCCGTGGCCCCGCTGCGGACCCAGGTGCTCCAGCACCTCCCCCACGACCCACGGGCCTTCACCGAGGGGCTGGAGATGGCCCACGGCATGCTCTACGAGGGCACCGGCGGTCTCGCTCATGGCGACTCCGCCGTCACCGCCGGGCCCGTGGGGCGGCCGCCGGTCCACCGGGCCGAGCTGCCACCCCCGCTCTTCGGCGAGGGCATCACCGTCCTGGGGCGCACGCTGTGGCAGCTCACCTGGCGCGACGGCGTCGCGGTCGAACGGGACGCCCGCACCCTCGCCGAGCGCCGCCGCGTGACGTACACCGGGGAGGGCTGGGGGCTGTGCCACCGACGCCGCGACGGTCGGCTGGTGATGAGCGACGGGTCCGACCGGCTCGCCTTCCGCGATCCGAGCACCTTCGCCGTCACGGGCACGGTCGCCGTCACCGAGCACGGCCGACCCGTGACCGGGTTGAACGAACTCGAGTGCGTCGACGGCGACACGGTCTACGCCAACATCGTCGGGACCGGCCGCCTCGTGCGCATCGACGGCGCCACCGGCGCGGTCACCGGCAGCGTCGACGCCTCACAGCTGCTCACTCCCGCGGAGAGCCGGGAGGCGGGCGAGCTGAACGGCGTCGCGGCCGTGCCCGGGACCGATCAGTTCCTGCTCACCGGCAAGCGGTGGCCGAAGATGTTCCGGGTGCGGTTCGTCGACGTCGGTCTTCGGCTCGGTTCCCCCGAAGGAGGATCGCGCCTCCCACGGGTGGACACGCGGGTGGGGTGGGCGCGCCGGGGAGGTGGGCGACGCCATGACGGGAGCGCCGGCCGGAGCGGGTCCTACAGCCCCTGCCAGGACGGCTTGGCCGCGTAGGTGGCGCGGAAGTAGTCGGCCAGCCGCAGCTTCGCGGCGGCCGCCTCGTCCACCACCACGGTGGCGTGCGGGTGCAGTTGGAGCGCGGAGGCCGGGCACGCCGCGGCGACCGGGCCCTCGACCGACCGGGCCACGGCCTCGGCCTTGCCCGCGCCGGTGGCCAGCAGCACGAGGTGGCGCGAGTCCAGGATGGTGCCGATGCCCTGGGTGATGACGTGGTGCGGCACCTGGTCGATGTCGCCGTCGAAGAAGCGCGCGTTGTCCTGGCGGGTCCGCTCCGTCAGGGTCTTGATCCTGGTGCGCGAGGCGAGCGAGGAACAGGGCTCGTTGAAGCCGATGTGGCCGTCGGTGCCGATGCCGAGCAACTGGAGGTCGACGCCGCCCGCCTCGCCCAGCGCCCGGTCGTACGCCTCGCAGGCCGCCTGCACGTCCTCGGCGCCGCCGTCGGGGCCCAGGAAGGACCCCTCGGTCAGCCCCAACGGCTCCACGACCTGGCGCAGCACGGTCGACCGGTAGCTCTCGGGGTGCCCCGCCGGCAGCCCGACGTACTCGTCGAGCTGGCAGATCCGCGTCCGCGAGACGTCGACGGCGCCGGCCGCGACCTTGGCCGTCAGGGCCTCGTAGACGGGCAGCGGGGTGGATCCGGTGGCGACACCGATCAGGGCGTCCGGCTTGCGGCGCACCAGGGCGGCCATGGCCTCCGCGATGAGCTCGCCGCCTGCCCTGGCGTCCGGAACGATGACAACTTCCACGCTTGGCCTGCCGTTTCTGGGAGTGGGGGTCGGTGGTTCTTAAGCGGTCGGGGGGCCAGCCCACACCGACGGGCCCCCGGCATGCGCCCGTTCAGCCCTCTTCGGAGAGGACTGCTTGTGCGGCGCGGCGTGCTTCGTCGGCGGTGTCGGTGGCGCGGGCGGCGGCCGCGGCGCGTTCGCATTGGGCGAGGGTGTGGTTGGCGAGGGTGGCGCGGACGTAGGGGATGGCGGTGGCGCCCATGGAGAGGCTGGTGACGCCGAGGCCGGTCAGGACGCAGGCCAGGAGG
>NZ_NISY01000018.1 GCF_007595705.1 Streptomyces sp. SAJ15
CAACGGCAAGGTCGAACGCTTCAACCGCACCCTGCTGGAGGAGTGGGCCTACGCCCGCCCCTACCACTCAGAGCAAGAACGACGCGCGGCTTTCGGCGAATGGCTGCACACCTACAATCACCACCGCGGACACACCGCGCTGAAAGGCCAACCACCCGCCAGCCGCGTCCCCAACCTCACAGGGCAATACAGCTAGCTAGCCGACGTGGACGCGGGGGCGGCGGTCCCGGTCGGACTCCGCCTCGCGCAGTATCTCGCGGGTGACCGGGGCGATCTCGCCCTGGCCGAAGAGGAAGAAGCGGAGGAAGTTCACGAACGGGTTGCCCTCGGTCCACTCGAAGTAGACGTGCGGGCGGGTGCCGGTCATGTCGCGGGCGTGGATGAGAAGGGCGGCCAGCGCGTTGGGGACGGAGGAGCTCTCCACGGTGAGGACGCGGTAGCGGTCGTGGAGGACCTCGCCGCGGACGGTCAGCCCGGCCTCGAACTCGGACGGGTCCGTCACGGTGACCTCGATGAAGACGAAGTCCTCGGTGGTCGGGAGGTCGTTGTCGGTGCGGATCTGGTCGATCTTCTCTCGGTACTCGGTGATGTCCCGCTGGTCCGGCTCGTTGGCGATGAACCGCGGGGTGCGGCTGGAGATGTCGCGGATGAACCGCTCGGCCATGTCGTCGAGCTCGACATGCGTCACCCGCAGCTCGAACGCCCGGCCGAGCCGGGAAAGCAGGGAGATCAGGATGATGCCGGCGATGAAGCAGGCACCGATCTTCACGCCGTCCGGGCGCTCGATGATGTTGACGACCGTGGTGTAGAGGAAGACGGCGGAGATCACGCCGAACCCGATCGTCCAGCCGCGCTGCCCGGCCTTGCGGGCGGCGATGGTCACGGCGATGGCCGCGGAGCAGATCAGGACCAGGACACCGGTCGCGTAGGCCCCGCCCTGGGCGTCCACGTCCGCGTCGAAGATCCAGGTCACGAGGAACGCGACCAGCGTGAAGACGATCACCATGGGGCGCACCGCGCGGGCCCAGTGCGGCGCCATGCCGTACTTGGGCAGGTAGCGGGGCATCAGGTTGAGCAGGCCGGCCATGGCGGACGCGCCCGCGAACCACAGGATCAGGATGGTCGACACGTCGTAGACCGTGCCGAAGCCGCTGCCCAGGTACTCGTGGGCGAGGTAGGCGAGAGCGCGGCCGTTGGCGCTGCCGCCCGACTCGAACTCCTCGTGCGGGATGAGAACGGTCGTGATGAAGCTCGTGCAGATCAGGAACACGCTCATGATCAGCGCGGCCGTGGTCAGCAGCTTCTTCGTGTCGCGGATACGGCCCGCGGGCTTCGCCTCCGTGTCACCCGGGTCGCCCTGCACGTGCGGCATGACCGCCACACCCGTCTCGAAGCCTGACAGGCCGAGCGCCAGCTTCGGGAAGACGATCAGCGCCACGCCGATCATGACGAAGACGTTGCCGTGCTCCTGGGTCAGAGCGGCGGTCCAGTCGGTGACGACATGGCCCTCGGTCAAGACGTGCCACACGCCGGTGACCACCACGACCGCGTTCAACGCGAGATAGACCCCGACGAGCGCCACGGCGACGCCGATCGCCTCCAGGAAGCCCTTGAGGAACACCGCCCCGAGCAGCGCGATCAGGACCATGGTGATCAGCACCTGCTTGTCGTGCAGGGCCGACTCCAGGTGCGGGTTCTCCACCAGATGGGTCGAGGCGTCCGCCGCCGACAGCGTGATGGTGATGAGGAAGTCGGTCGCGGCGAAACCCAGAAGGGTCAGGACGAAGAGCTTGCCCTTCCAGAACGACAGCAGCCGCGACAGCATCGCGATCGATCCCTCGCCGCGCGGGCTCTCCTCCGCCACCCGCCGATAGACCGGCAGCGCGCCCGCCAGCGTCACGATCACGAGCACGATCGTCGCGATGGGGGAGAGCAGGCCGGCGGCCAGAGCGGCGATACCCGGCTGGTAACCGAGGGTCGAGAAGTAGTCGACACCGGTCAGGCACATGACCCGCCACCACCGCTGCCCCTGGTGCGCGGCCTCCGGGGCGCTCTCCACGGGGCGCGAGGGTTTGCCCTTGCCCATGTCGGACAGGCCCTCCAGCATCCACGCCCGCAATCGGGTGGTACGAGAGTTGTTCGTGGTGCCCATCGGATGTCCTGGGTGTTCGTAGGCGATCGTTTCCGGCCATCACGCGGACGGCCGGGCAAGCCTAAGCAGAGCACCCGTCGCAGACCTCAGGTCCGGCGTCAGGAAAGCGTCAAGATGGCTCGGACGGGCGTCGGATACGTCACACCATCGGTTCGGCGTTCATCTGTCCGTGCGCTCGACGGTCCCGCGAGCGAAGGGGCGGCGGGCCGGTGTCCGGGTTCGGGAACTGTCGGGTGGTCTGCCTGTCCCGTACTGTGCGGTAGCAAGGGGGGTGCCGTCGCTGTCGGCAGCGCGTCACGAGGCGTGGGGTCCGTTGGCGGCGGCAGCCACGAACACGACCACAGGGGGGTCTGGTGTTACGTGCGATGGCGAGTGCGGCTCTGGCGGGAGCGCTGGTGCTGGTTCCTGGTCCGGCCGCCCAGGCGGACGCGGGCGCCGTGGTGGGGAAGGTGATGCACCAGCTGAAGGGGCCCGAGGGCTATCCGACAACAGGAGCGCATTTGCTGAACAACGCCGGCCAGGTCGTCGGCACCGCTCAGGGCGCTCAGGGCCCGATCCTCAACCTCCGGTGGGAGGCCGACGGGTCGTTCACACGGCTGGCTGACCTCGGGGGCCTCGCACACGGCACGGCTATGCACGCCGAAGCTCTCAACGATCACGGGGTCATCGCGGGCCACGCTTACACCCCCGATCTGAGACAGCATGCCGCGACCTGGGACGCGACCGGCGCGATCCGGCGTCTGGAGGAGCCGGCCGACTTCCTGGAGAGCGCGGCCACGGACATCAACGACAGTGGTGTCGCCGTGGGGTACGTCGGCAGGTACAGCACGAACCGCGCGGTCCGCTGGGACCGTGACGGACGGGCGACTTTCCTGGAGGAGCTGCCCGACGCCCTGCGCAGCCACGTCTATCGCATCAACGACAACGGCGAGGCCATCGGCGAGATCGCCTTTTCCATGTACCACTCGGTCGGGGTGCGCTGGGACGCCGAGGGCAAGCTCAAGGTCCTCAAGAGCAAGGACGGACCGGCTGGCGGGTCGGACATCAACAACCGCGGCACGATCGCCGGCGTGTCGTTCGACCCGGCCACCCACACGTACGTGGCCGCCCGGGCACTGCGGTGCTGCGACTTCCGCCCGATGCAGGGCGCGAGCCCCGACAGCCGGATCATCGACGTCAACAACCGCGACGTCTTCCTCGGCAGCAACAAGATCGACGGCAAGGTCGAGACCGTACGCTGGGACAACACCGGCGGTATGACCGTCCTGCGACCCGCCCCGGGTACCACGGACAAGTCCGTGTATCAGCTGAACGACGCCGGTGTCGCGGTCGGGAGCTCGGACCGTCATGCCGCCTACTGGGATGCCAGCGGCGTGGGACAGCACCTGCCGGTCGAGTCCGACATCCGGCAGTCCTATGGCACCGCGATCAACAACAGTGGTCACGTCCTCGGTATGACCGTGGACTGGGACGGGATACGCCTCGCCACAGTGTGGAAATAGGGCGCCCGGGCACTACTGATGCCGTGACGAGCAGCGCCCGGCCGGAGTAAGGCCCATGGCCGCCGGATCGGCCTTCCCACAGTCCACGGCCCGGTAACGGACCTCCGGCCCGTGCGAGCGCAGCCGCGAAGGTGTTTCGTGAAACTTGAGTCACATGCTGTCGGAGAAGAGGCGGAGTTCAGTGTTACGTGCTGTGACGAAGGCAGGGCTGGCGGCTGTCCTGGTGGTCTCATCGGGGACCGCGGGGCAGGCTGCGGAGAGCGGCGCGTCGGCCGGCCGGGTGATGTACGAGCTGCCGGTGCCCGACGGGTACGGGGATTCCCACGCCGAGCTGTTCGGCAACTCCGGCCACGCTGCCGGGTGGGCCCGTGACAGTCAGGGAGAGCTCAGACACATACGCTGGAACCCCGACGGATCCTCGGTCGCCCTGGTAGGTCTCGGCGGGAACTGGGACATGTTGAAGGCCGTGAACGACGACGGGATCGTCGCTGGTGTCTCCAGCACGAGCGACACCGTCAGCCACGCCGTAACCTGGGACGCCTCGGGCGTACCGAAGCGCCTTCGGGAGCCGGAAGGCTACCTGGCGAGCAACGCCGAGGACATCAACAACGCCCACGTCGCAGTCGGTTTCGCTTCGATCGACAACACCGCCTGGGCGGTGCGATGGGAGCGGGACGGCGCGCCGGCCTTCCTGGAGAAACTGCCGCACTCGAGCGGCAGCTCCGCCTCCCGTATCAACGACAACGGCGAAGTCATCGGCAAGGCGTGGTTCAGGGGCGGCACTGAGGTGGCGGTGCGCTGGGACGCCGCTGGCAAGGCCATGAACCTCGGCATCAAGGGACAGGCCGCTGTGGCCGCCGACATCAACAACCGCGGCACCGTGGCGGGCCAGGCCTTCGACCTGGCTTCCGAAAAGCACTACGCCGCGCGTGCGCTGCGCTGCTGCGTCTTTCGCGCCATGGATGGCCCGAGTGAGAACGGCTGGCTGTTCGATGTGAACAATCGCGATGTCTTCCTCGGCAGCGCCACCGTCGACGGCCGTCCCGAGAACGTGCGATGGGATGGCAACGGCCTCGTCGTCCTGCGGCCCGTTCCCGGGACCACAGAGTCCACGGTGACCTCACTCAACGACACAGGCCTCTCCGTGGGCAGTTCAGGCCGCCGCGCGGCGATCTGGGACGCGAGCGGGCAGGGCACCCACCTTCCGGACGAGAAACCCGGCGACATCACAACGAGCTCCCATGCCCTTCTGATCAACAACGCGGGCCAGATCCTCGGTGATCGGAACACGATGAACGGACCGCGTCGCGCTGTGGTCTGGCGCTGAACGGCCGGCGGCACTCTGGCCGCCCCCCTTCGCTGGCATCAATCCGTTCGTCCAGGTGATGGAGGAGTTCGTGAGCGGGGCACCGGGGTCTGATGTAATCGTCCCCGGGTGATCCCCGGAGCTGGGATCACCGGAGGCAGGATCACCGGCTGGGGGGACGTTGGAAGAGCTGGGCGCCGCAGACCCGCGGCAGGTGGGGCGCTACCGGATCCTCGCGCGCCTCGGCGCGGGCGGCATGGGCCGGGTGTATCTGGGCCGTTCCACCAGCGGCCGCATGGTCGCCGTGAAGGTGGTGCGCGCCGAACTCGCGGAGGACCCCGACTTCCGGCGCCGGTTCGCCCGGGAGGTCGAGGCGGCCCGACGGGTGACCGGGTTCTTCACCGCGGCGGTCGTCGACGCCGACCCCGAGGGCTCCCCCGCCTGGCTCGCCACCGCCTACGTCCCCGGCCTGCCGCTCGACGCGGCGATCCGTGCTCACGGGGCGTGGCCCCGACGGTCGTTACTCGTCCTGGGGGCCGGCCTGGTCGAGGCGCTGGAGGCCATTCACGCCACGGGGCTGATCCACCGGGACCTGAAGCCGTCGAACGTGCTGATCGCCGCCGACGGTCCGCGTGTCATCGACTTCGGCATCTCCATCGCCACGGAGGCGAGCGTCCTCACCCGGACGGGCATGGTGATCGGCACGCCCGGCTTCATGTCGCCCGAGCAGGTGACGGGGCGACAGATAGGCCCCGCCAGCGATGTGTTCTCGCTCGGCGCGGTCCTCGCCTTCGCCGGAACGGGTGCGCCGCCGTTCGGTATCGGATCGCCGCACTCGGTGAACTTCCGCGCCGTGTACGAGGCCCCCGACCTCCAAAGGCTGCCCGCAGACACCGACTTCATCGGCCGGTGTCTGGAGAAGGACCCCCGCGATCGGCCCACGGTGCCGGAACTCCTCGCGGAGTACGCCCGGTTGCTCGGCGAGTCGGATGGACAGACCTACGGGGGCGGGCTGCCCAAGGAGACCGCCTGGCTGCCGGAGGCGGTGGCCTTGGCGGTCACCCGCCCGGCCGGTTCCGGTGCCTCGCCTGCGGACGCGCCGGCGGGCGCGCCGGCGGACACCCCGGGCGGTGCGGACGGTGCCGAGGCTGCCGGCGCGGAGGGCGGTGCCGGGTCGGCCCCCACTCCGCCCGACCCCCGGGACGCCCTGGCCAAGAAGCCCACGCCGGCCCCGGCCATGCCCGCCACGCCGGCCCCCGTCACGCCCGCCATGCCGGTCCCGACCAGGCCCGCCGTGACGCCGGCCGCACCGCTGCCGCCTCCGCCGCTGCCCTCGACCTCACCGCCCGTACCGACGCGGCCACCGGACCGGACGCCGGACCTGGCACCGGAGCGGAGTCCGGCCCCGGCCTTCCGCCCGGCGGCCGCCGCGACGCCCCCGCAGCACCTCGTTGGTGAGTCGGCCCTCGCCTCCCCGTGGACGCCCGCCTCTCCCGCCGCCACCCCCGGCCGTCCCGCCGCCCGCCCGGGCGGCCGGGCCCGGGCTCACCGCATCGTCGCGATCGCCGTCGCGGCGGTGCTGGTCGGCGGCGGCATCAGCGCCCTCGTCGTCAACCTGGGCAAGGACAAGAACAACAACACCGGTACCGGGAAAAGCAGAGGGTCGAGCTCGCCCTCCGGCGACACCACCCCCGCCGCCGGCTTCGACGCCGCCGTCGACACGGTGGTCAACCCCTCCTCGAAGAAGGGCGGCACGCTCCGCCTCGCGACCGCCATCGACGCCGACTCCTGGGACCCGGCCCGCGCCTACTACGGCTGGGTCTGGAACATGCAGCGGCTCTACAGCCGCACGCTGCTCACCTACGACGCCAAGCCCGGCGCGAAGGGCCTCGAGCTCGTCCCGGACCTGGCCGAGGCGCAGCCCGACGTGTCGCCCGACGGAAAGACGTACACCGTCAGGATCAAGTCCGGGCTGACGTTCGAGGACGGCACGCCCATCACCTCCCAGGACGTCAAGTACGCGATCGAACGGACCTTCGCGCTGGACGTCATCGACGGTGGACCCACCTATCTCATGGAGCTTCTGGACCAGGGCCAGAACTACCGGGGCCCGTACAAGGACAGCGGCGGCACCGGTCTGAAGTCGGTCGAGGCGCCGGACGAGCGGACACTCGTCTTCCGTCTCGACGCGCCCGACTCGCGGTTCCCGCACCTGCTGGCCATGGGCGCGACCGCCCCGGTGCCCAAGTCCAAGGACACCGGCGCCCGTTACGGCTTGAAGCCGGTCGCGTCGGGGCCGTACCGGTTCGACTCGTACAGCCCGGGCAAGTCGCTCGTCCTGGTGCGCAACCCCCGCTGGAACCCAGCGACCGACCCGGTGCGCAAGGCGCTGCCCGACCGCATCGAGCTGACCGTCTCCGCCGCCCCGGAGCAGGTGGCCGCGCACCTCATGGCGGGCACCGCCGACTTGGACGCGTCACAGGCCGGCCTGCCCCCGGCCGCCTCCGCCAAGCTCATGGCCGACCCGAAACTGAAGGCCAACGCGGACGCCCCCTTCTCGGGCGTGATCCGAACCGTCGCGATGGTGTCCAACACGGCACCCTTCGACAACAAGCACTGCCGCAAGGCCGTCCTGTACGCGGCCGACACCACCGCCCTCCAGACCGCGCAGGGCGGTCCGACCACGGGCACCCGCCACGGCAACATGCTGCCCCCGACCGTTCCGGGCAGCGATGCCTACGACCCCTTCGACCTCACCACGGGCAAGCCCCGGCTCGCGAAGGCCAAGGAGGAGCTCGTCGCCTGCGGACGCCCGAACGGCTTCACCACCAAGCTCGTCGTACGCAACAACAGGCCCAAGGACGTGGCCTCCGCCGAGGTGCTCCAGCAGGCTCTGAAGGCCGCGGGCATCCAGGTCGAGATCGAACAGCTGGAGTTCAGGACGTACCTCGACACCGTCGGCAACCCCAGCGCGGTCGAGAAGAAGGGCTACGGCCTCATCATGACCAACTGGGGCTCCGACTTCCCCCACGGATCCGGCTTCCTGCCGCCGCTGGCCGACGGCCGCCTGATCCTCCCGAGTGGCAACACCAACCACGCCCAGGTCGACGAGCCGGCGATCAACACCCTGTTCGACCAGGCGACGGCGGAGACCGACCCCGACAAGGTGACCGAGCTCTACCGCAACCTCAACCACAAACTCACCGACGGCGCCCATTACCTCCCGGTCGTCGCCGTGAGATCCCTCAACTACCGCAACCCCCGCCTCACCAATGTGTACGTCAGCCGGGCCTACGGCATGGTCGACGTCCAGGCGGTCGGGGTCGACGGGGGCGACGGGGGCGACGCGGGCTGAGCCCTGCCGACGGCCGTCCTTCGCCGCGTGTCAGGCCAGCAGCCGTGCGAACTCCGCCATTTCGGTCTCCGGGTCCACCACGGGCTGGATCACCAGCTCATCGACTCCCGACTCCTCCAGCACGTTGATCCGCTCGGTGACCTCGCCCCTGGTACCGACCAGGCCGAATCTGTCCACCAGGGAGGGCACGATGAGCTCGCGGTCCTCGGGGGACAGCCGACCCAGGTAGTTGCGGTAGAGCGCCTGGTGAAGCTTGGGATCGGTGGGGGTGGTGCCGCGCGACTGGAGCAGACGGTCGACAGCCGCGGCCTCTTCTGGAGGGAGGGCCGCGCGGAAGGCGGGGTCCTCCGCGCCGAGGATCAGTGCGCTCAGCGCGATGTGCCCCATCGAGTCCTTGACCGGATCGCCGTAGCGGTCCTCGCCGTCGGCGAGGACATGCAGGGAGGACATGAGATACGAACGCGTCTTCTCGGCGCTGCCCGCCTCCCGCGCCGCCGCCCGCCGGGCCTGGCCGAGGGCGGACCACGCCGCGGGATCGTGCATCCCGAAGGAGATCACTCCCGCGCCGAGCCGGCCGGCGACCGCGGCAGCCTTCAGGCCGAACGCGGCCACGACGAACTCCACGGGCGCCTCGGTGTTGACGTACGGCCCGACGTGCAGGAATCGCACCCTGCTGGACCGGGTCCCCTCGCGGTAGTCCGACTCGCGGCCCGCCGTGAGATCCTGTAGGGCGGCCGTGAACGACTCCAGTTCCGCCATCTTCGCAGGCCGCATGCCGAGCGTACGGCGCGCCGTGTTGCCGGTGCCGACCCCGCAGACGATACGACCGGGGGCGAGGGCGTTGAGGCTGCTGACGGCCGCCGCCGCGGCGGGCGCGGAACGCAGTGCCGGTGAGGTGACGCCGATGCCGAGCCTGATCCGGTGGGTGGACTTGGCGCAGAGTGCGAGACTCACGAACGGATCGCCGTGGAGCATCGGCGTGTCGTACACCCAGAAACTGTCGAAGCCGAGTTCCTCCGCGCGGGCGGCCAGGTGTTCCACACCCGGCCCTGCTGTCATGACGATGCCGGTCCGCATGGCGACTCTCCTCGCCGTCGAGTGAGGTGGCTGAACCACTCCCGTTGCAGTGCGCTGTCGTCCACGGTCAAGAGCACGCTCCCCAGTGCGCCGGTGGGCCTACCGCAGCGGTTTCAGGATCGGGGAGGTGCCGCGCGCACACGGGGGCTTTCGTGCGGAGGACCCGCGGGTGGCGCAACGAGCGGGCACCGGTGAGGAGTTGTCGAGTCGGCTGATCATCACCGGCGAAACGGTCGACGGGGTGCCGACCGAGTCCGGGGGTGGACGACGAACCTGGCCTTCCCGCCCCGGCCCGTTTCCACACATCGGGGCGTCGACGGCGCTCTCGTTGTCCCAGCGAAGCCCCGTGGTGTTCGCCCGACCAGCGCCCCGGTCACCTCACACCAGCAGTTCGGAACCGCCCGGGGTGGGGCCGTGGCGGCGTAGGTCGGCCCAGGCGCGGGCGAGCCGGCCCACGGCTTCGGTGAGGACGTCGACCGGATAGGTGAAGGGCAGGCGGATGTAGGTGTCGTGGCGGCCGCTGGGGTCGGTGGCGCGCCCCGGCACCACCTCCACCCCGTGGCGCAGGGCGACCTGCGCGAACACGCGGGCGTCGACGCCCGGCAGCTCGATCCACAGCGCCGACCCGCCGTCGGGCGGATCCCATCGCCAGTCCGGGACCGACCCCGCCAGCAGCCCGGTCAGATGACGCAGCCGGCGGGCGGCGGACTGCGCGCGGGTGTGTTCCAGTTCCGCCAGCCGAGGCAGCAGCCGGGCCGCGATCGCCTGGTCCAGGGCGGGGGTGCCGAGGTCGGCCAGCGCCTTGTGCCGAGCCAGTCGGGCGGCGACGGGCACGTCCGCGCGGACCCAGCCCACCCGAAGTCCTCCCCAGACCGACTTGGACAACGAGCCGATCGTCAACACCTCGTCGTCCGGGGCGGCGAACGCGGACATCGGGGGCGGGAGTTCGGCGGCCGGGCCGAGCCGCCCCGAATAGGCAAGGTCCTCGATGACGACCACACCGTGCCGCCCGGCCAGTTCGACGATCCGGCGGCGGCGTGCCGCGCTCATCAGACGGCCGGTGGGGTTGTGGTAGCAGGGCATGACGAACAGCAGATCCGGCCGGCACTCGTCGAGCGTGGCGGCGAGCAGGTCCGGCCGCATCCCCTCCTCGTCGAGCGGTACGCCGACGACGCGGGCGCCGAGTCCGGAGAACAGGTCGAAGCAGCCGGGCCAGCTGGGGGACTCGACCACGACCGTGCTGCCTGCCCGTAGGTACATCCGGGCGGCCAGCGCGATCGCCTGGTGCGCGCCGGTGGTCACCACCACCGCCTCCGGCGCGGTGGGCAGGCCCAGGCCCGTGAGGTGGGCGGCGATCCGCTCACGCAACCCGGGGAGTCCGCGTGGGTGGTAGCCGGCGCCCTCCAGCAGATGGGGGAGATCCTGTGCCATCACCTCCTGGAGCGCGTCGACGAGTTCGGGTGCCCCCGCGTCCGCGGCGTACGCCAGGGAGATGACGCTTCCGGGACCCTGGGACAGCCGCGCGAAGACGGAGTCCGCCGCTCCCCGAAGGAGTCGGTGATCGGGTCGGGAACGGCCTCCGCCCGCCTGCCGCACGACCCGGGTCCCACTGCCCCGACGGCTGACGAGGACCCCGGCGGCGCGCAGCTCGTCGTAGGCGGCGACGACGGTCGAGCGGCTCACCGACAGCGCCGCCGCGAGCCCGCGCTCCGACGGCAACCGGGCGTCGGGCACCAGGTCGTCCTCGTCGATCAGACGGGCCAGCGCGTCCGCGAGACCCCGGTACAGGGCTCCGTGGTGCGCCCAGTTGTCGGGCAGCAGCTCGACCAGCCGTGCCGGCTCCCGCGAAAGGTCCACTTCGGCTCCTATTGGCCCGGGTGGTCCGCGCCCACCTCGGATTGGCTTGGTCACAGACCTACCACATGGCCATCCAACAGCAGGGAGAACTCCCGATGCCTCTCGCCGTCCCGGCCCGTCTGCGTGCCGTCCTGGACGCGTCCGTACCGGCCGCCCGGCACGAAGCCGGACGACATGAGTACGACGGCTGTCCACAGGACCTCTCCGAGGCGGGCGTCGGACGCGCGCTGCGGAACATCGACGCCGCCGGCCGCCTGGCGCCGATGGAGCCAGACCCGCTCGATGAGGGGACGCTCGCGGCGTTCGAACGGGCGGCGCGCGTCCGTTTCGGCGACCTGGCGATGCACCGCCGCGACGCGTCTCTGCACATCGACAACCTGGACCTGAGCGGCTACGACCATCCGTATGCCCCCGCCGACCTGCGGGCCCGGGCCCGGCGGGCCCATCTGGACGCCTGGCCCGACCTGGTGGCCAACGCCGTGGCCACGCTCGACCGGGTGCCCGCGGAGCAGGCTCGCGCGGCCCTGCCCGCGGTCGAGGGCCTGCGCCACCTGCTGCGTCCCGCCGGAGAGGACCCCGCACCGGAGCAGCCGGCCGCCCGGGCGCTCGATCGGCTGCGGCACCATCTGCGGCGGGCGGCAGAGACGGAGGGCGAGTCGCCGGTCCTGGGGGAGGAGGGGCTCACCCGGATGTTGATGGCCACCGAAGGCACCGAGGTGGACCTCCAGCGGCTGGCCGAGCGCGCCGACACCGAGCGTCTCCGCCTCCGGGAGCTGTTGGAGGAGAGCTGCCGCCGCATCCGCGCCGACGCCACCGTGGCCGACACGCTGAGCACATTGGACGAGGACCACCCCACCGCCGACGGCCTGCTCGCCGCCACCCGCGAGGCGGTGCGAACAGTGCGGGCCTGGGCGGCCGGTGCCGGGCTGGTGCCGGGCGAGGTGGGCGAGTGCACGGTCGGCCTGCTCCCGGAGTCGCAGGGGCACCAGGTCGCCACCATGACGGCTGCGGCGCCCGAGGAGCCGGACCGGCCCGGCCGGTTCCTGGTCCGGTGCCCGCCCGCCACGTGGTCGGCCGCCGACCGCGACCGCTGGCTGCGCACCTACAGCCGCTTCCAGCTGCTGAACATCGCCGTTCACGAGGTCGCCCCCGGTCACCTGACGCACGGCCGTGTCCTGCGGCGCAATCCCAGCGTGGTGCGCCGCGGCCTGCGGTCGTACGCGACGAGCGAGGGATGGGCGCACTATTGCGAGGAGATGGCGCTGGAAGCCGGATTCGGTGACGGCGACCCCCGGTACGCGGCGGCCGTCGCCCGCGACGCACTGCTCCGGCTCACCCGTCTGAGATGCGTCATCGGGATGCACACCGGGGAGCTCACCCGGGCGGAGGCGGCCGGGTGCTTCCGGACCGACGCGTTCTCCCCGCCCGGGCTCGCCGCCCAGCAGGCCCTTCGCTGCCTGCTCGATCCGCAGGCGGGCGACTACGCCCGCGGGAAGTTCGCAATCCTCGACCTGCGGGACGAGGCCCGCCGGCGCTGGGGCTCCGGCTTCTCCCCGAAGCGCTTCCACACCGCTCTGCTCGGCCTCGGAGCACCGCCGCTCGGCCTGCTCCCGGCGCTGCTCGGGGAGGCGGGGCGTTGAAGGTGCTCACCGACCCCGGGCACCTGCTGCTCTTCGTCGCCGCATCCGTCGCGCTCATCGGGCTGCCCGGGCCGAACGTCCTCTACATCTGCACCCGCAGCATGACCCAGGGAACCGCCGCCGGGCTGGTCTCCGCGCTCGGCGTGGAGACCGGCACACTGGTGCACGTCCTGGCCACCGCCTTCGGGGTCGCGGCACTGGTCTCCGCCCAACCGTGGGCGCTGGAGGCCCTCACCCTCCTCGGTGCCGGCTACCTCGCCCACCTGGGAGCCCGGTCACTGGCCGAGGCACGCTCCACCGACCGCGCGGACGGCACAGCCGCCCCGACCCACCGGCTGCCGCGCGTGTACGGCCAGGGAGTCCTCGTCAACGTGCTCAACCCGAAGGTCATGCTGTTCTTCCTCGCCTTCCTCCCCCAGTGGGTGAGCGAGGGGGCCACCGGCACCCAAGCCCGTACGGAGATGCTCGTCCTGGGCGCCATCACCTTCCTCCTCGGTCTGGTCATGGACCTGGCGTACGCGTCGGCCGCCGGTGTGCTGGGACATCGGCTGCCCACCCGGGCCCTCACCGGTCGCTCCGCCAAGTACACCGTGGCCGCCGTGTACTTCGGCCTCGCGATCACCACTGTACTCACCTGACATCGCCCACGCGCGTGGCGCGGCGCCGCCGGCCGCTCTCCGCGGGCGGTGTCCGGGCGAAGTACGCCGCGGGCGACACCGACGCGGCCGAGCTCTGTCAGCAGGGCGTGCCCCGCGGATTTCGTGGCGGCTACCCGACCCTCACCCGCTGCCACCGGCTGACCGCCAGGACAGGCGACTTCACACGCCGGGTGCGGGCCGCACGGCGACCCCGTTGCGCTCAAGCAGCGCCGCCGTCACCCCGTCACCCGGCACCAGCTCCCCGGCGAATGACCCGTCGTACACCACACCCCGGCCGCACGAGGGACTGCGTGGCATCAACAGGGCCTCCGTGCAGCCCGCGTGCCGCGCCGCCGCGAGTGCGCGCCGTGCTCCGTCCACGAACTCCGCTGTCACGTCACGCCCGGTGTCTTCAACGACCCGCGCCGTCCCGTCGAGCACGTCGTGCCCGTCGCCGCCCACCAACTCCGCCGGCCGCCGCGGTGTCGCGAGCCCGCCCGCGACCTCCGGGCAGAAGGAGACGACTTCGCGACCGGCCACCGCCTCCTCGATCTCCGAGGACGCCTTGTGACGCCCGTCGAACCGGCACGGCACTCCGCGCAGACACGCGCTGACCAGGATTGCTTCCATACCGCCAGGCTAGCCATGCGGTGGGCTGGCGCGGTCGTCGGCCTACGGGGCGAACAACCCGCTGAGCGGGCGCTGCGCCCGGCCCCGGTCGGGTCACCACTGAGCGATGAGCGGAGTGTCCGGTCCGTGCTGCCGCCAGGCTTCGGTGAGGCGGACGAGGCGCGCGGGGGCGGAGATGCCGCGCACGGTCGCGATCTTGCCCCCTGCGACGTCGAACGTCACGGCGCCGACAACCTGGTCACCGAGCACGAAGAGGATGGCGGGGGCGCCGTTGACGAGCGCGTAGTGGATCGCCGGTGTGCCGCCGGCCAGTCGCCGCTTCGCGGGTGTGGGTTTGAAGCCGGCCCGTACGACGGCGGCGACGCGCTGCGGAGTGTCGTACCGCAGCAGCTTCTCGGCCAGGCCGCCAGCGCCGTCGGAGATCGCGATCACGTCGTCGGTGAGCAGCGCCACCAGCCGTTCGGTGCGGCCCGAGGAGGCAGCGGCGAGGAATTCCTCGACGATCCTGCGGGCGGATGCCGGGTCTGCTTCGCCGCCGCCGCGGCGAGCGGCGGTGATGCGGCGCCGGGCCCGGTGGAGGTGCTGCTGGCTTGCGGACTCGGTGATGTCGAGGATCTCGGCGATCTCGGCATGGTGGTAGGCGAACGCTTCGCGCAGCACATAGACGGCCCGTTCAAGGGGGGAGAGGCGCTCCATGAGCGTCAGCACGGCCAGGGAGACCGACTCACGCTGCTCGAAGGTGTCGGCCGGGCCGAGCAACGCATCGCCGTCAAGGAGCGGTTCGGGCAGCCAGGCGCCGACGGCGCGCTCGCGGCGGGCCTGTGCCGAGCGGAGCCGGTCCAGGCACAGGTTGGTGACGACCTTGGTCAGCCATGCTTCGGGCACCTTGAGCCGCTGCCGGTCCGCGGCCTGCCAGTGCAGAAACGCGTCCTGCACCGCGTCTTCGGCGTCGGTGGCGGAGCCCAGCAGCCGGTACGCCAGCGAGGCCAGCCGGGTCCGGCTGGCCTCGAACCGACCGGTGTCGAAGCGATCGATGGCGGTGCTGTCCACGCGGACCACCCTAAGCATGTTTTCAGAAGCGGATCGAGGGGTCGGCTGTTCTGGATGTGCGGACGTGACAGAGGCCGCTCAGGCGGGCCGTCTCGGCACGCGCTGCCGGGACGCCGTCGAGTTCGCCGGTCAGGGGGATGAGCGACGGGTTGCCGTTTGCGACGATGGATTCACCGGTGACCACGGGGTCGAGTGACTCAAGGTCGTGAAGCACGGCCTGGGTGCACGGCTCAGTGCGGTTGGGGACGCGACCACGCGACTGCCTTCTCGGCGGATGCGTCCTGCGCGTCGGCCAGGCGGTGCTTGCGCTTGGGCAGGCCGAAGGTCGGGTGCGAGGTGGCCCACAGCGACATCCTGAGGATGCCCGCCTTGATCCGCGCGGCCTTCCGGCCACCCACGTACTTCGGCTTCGCCTGCCCTTCGTCGTCGACCATCTGCAGGATCCCGTCCCGCCGCCCGAGGCTGATGTGGTTGCCCACGTACTCAAGCCTGGTGTTCGCGATCTTACGGCCGGTCAGAGGTCCCACGATCGCGTCCACGGCCTGCCGGCCGGTGTAGCCGGCCGAAGCGCAGGACATCGGCAACGGCCGGCCGTTGTCGCCGATGGCGTAGGCGCTGTCGCCGACGGCGTAGACATTCGGGTGCGAGACCGACCGCATCATGCGGTCGACGACGATCCGCCCGTTCTCCGTGACCTCAAGACCGCCGGCGGCGGCGATGGGACTGACTGCGAACCCGCCCGCCCACACGGTCGCGTCGGAGGCCAGGGCGGTGCCGTCGGCGCAGAGCACCCGCGCGGCTTCCACGGCCTCGACGGTGGTGTGCTCCCAGACGGTGATGCCCATCCGCTCGCAGGCCCGGTGCAGGTGGCCGCGGGCTCCAGCGGAGAGCGGGGCGCCCAGCTCGCCGCGGGCGACCAGCGTCACCGACAGGCCGGGCCGGGATTCGGCGATCTCGGTGGCGGTCTCGATGCCGGTCAGCCCGTCGCCGACGACCAGCACACTCCGGCCTCCGTCCCGCCTGCTCAGGCTGTCCAGGCGCTCCCGCAGACGCAGCGCGGAGGGCCGGCCGGCGACGTCGAAGGCGTGCTCGGCCACGCCGGGGACGCCGTGGTCGGCACCGTGACTGCCGAGCGCGTGGACAAGCGTGTCGTACTCGATCTCGCCACCGCCGGCGGCGTCGGCCACGGCGACCACCCGGCGCTCGGGGTCGACGGCGGTGACACGGGCCAGGCGCAGCCGTATCCCCGTGCCCGCGAAGACGTCGGCGAGCTTCGGAGCCTCGATCTCCTGGCCGGCCGCGAGCTGGTGCAGCCGCAGCCGCTGGACGAAGTCCGGCTCGGCGTTGACCACGGTGATCTCGGTGTCCGCCGGGGACAGCCGGCGGGCCAGGGTGCCGGCCACGTAGGCGCCGGCATAGCCGGCGCCGAGGACGACGACGCGGTGCTTCATGTGATGCTCCTGTCGGTTCGCTTCGCTCTTCGTGAGTTGAGCGGGACAGCGCCCCGATTCCTGACAGGGATCGCATATGGCGTGCGTCACAGAACGGCGGCCGCGGAAACGCGAGAGGACCCCGGCGCCTCGCCGGAGTCCTCT
This sequence comes from Streptomyces sp. SAJ15, assembly GCF_007595705.1. Taxonomy (GTDB): domain Bacteria; phylum Actinomycetota; class Actinomycetes; order Streptomycetales; family Streptomycetaceae; genus Streptomyces. The sequence continues at coordinate 16,803 of NZ_NISY01000018.1, forward strand.
CGCCGTTCGTGTGCGTGTCAGTGACTGCCGGCGAGTTCGCCGGTGAGCTTGCCGTGGATGTCGGCACTCGGCTCGTTCAGCCCGCTCTTGCCTGCACCTTCGGCCGCGACCAGCGCCCCAAGCGGGTCCGGCCGCGGACCCGCCGCAGCAGGGGCCGGGCAGGCTCGCGAGGCGAACCCGACGGCGATTCACGCAGGTGCCGGGGTGCGACTCAGGACGTGTACGCCCGACGGTGTTCACCCTTTGACGACGCCGAGCGGAACCAGGCGGACGACCAGCCGGGCCAGCCCGGCCCCCTCGGCGGCGACGGCCACGGCGTCGACGTCCTTGTAGGCGGCGGGGGCTTCCTCGGCGAGCCCGCGCCAGGAGGACGACCGGACGGCGATGCCGTGGGCCTCCAACTCGTCGCACAGTTGCTCGCCGCGGACCTGGTGCAACGCATGGTGGCGGCTCCACACGCGTCCGGCGCCGTGGCAGGCGGAGCGGAACGCGTCGTTCTCCGGGGTGCCGACCATCACGTAGGAGGCGGTGCCCATGGTGCCCGGCACCAGTACGGGCTGCCCGGCCTCGGTGAGGTCGGCCGGCAGGTCCGGATGGCCGGGCGGGAGGGCCAGGGTGGCGCCCTTGCGGTGGACGCACAGCCGGCGCGGGACGCCGTCCACCTCATGGGTCTCGATCTTGGCCATGTTGTGCGAGACGTCGAACACCAGGTCCAGGCCCACCCCGGACGCGACGGCGAACGCGTGCCGCGTGGCCTGGGTGAGAAGTTGCCGGTTGGCTCGGCCGTAGTTGGCGGCGGCGGCCATCGCGCCGAGGTATTCGCGGCCCGACGGGGACACGACCGGGGCGCACGCCAGCTGTCGGTCGGGGACGCGGATGCCGTAGGCACGCAGCGAGTGGTCCATGGCCCGGACATGGTCGGTGCACACCTGGTGCCCCAGGCCGCGTGAACCGCAGTGGATCATCACGCACACCTGACCGGCACGCAGTCCGAAGGCGGCAGCGGTGGTCGTGTCGTACACCTCCTCCACAGCCTGCACCTCCAGGAAGTGGTTGCCCGCGCCCAGACTCCCCACCTGCTGGAGGCCCCGGTCCACGGCCCGCTGCCCGACCTGTGAGGGGTCGGCCTCCGCCAGCGCGCCGTGGTCCTCGCAGCGCGCCAGATCCCGTGGCACCCCGTGACCACATTCGACCGCGTACTCGGCCCCGCCCATGAGCAGCTTCTCCATCTGCGGGCGTCCGGACAGCTTCCACAGGCCGCCGCGGCCCACGCCGCGCGGGATCGTGTCGCCGAGAACGTCCATGAGCGTGCGCAGTCGGGGCGCGAGCTGGCCTCGGTCGGTGTCGGCGGCGAGCAGTCGGACGCCGCAGGATATGTCGAACCCCACTCCGCCGGGCGAGACGACACCGCCGTCCTCGATGTCCGTGGCGGCCACCCCGCCGATCGGGAAGCCGTACCCCCAGTGCACGTCGGGCATGGCGAAGGAGGCGCGGACGATGCCGGGGAGCGTGGCCACGTTCGCCACCTGCTCCAGCGCCTTGTCCCCGGCGGCCTGCGGCAGCAGCTCCCGCGTCGCGAAGACGACCCCCGGCACGCGCATCGGGCTCCGTCGCTCGATACGGAACCGGAACGGACCCTCTTCCACCAGCGCGATGTCCATGTCCGTCACCTTCCACGCCTCGGCCGCGCACGCGCCCGGGAAAAGCGGCCAGGGTCCCTGCTCAGCCGGGGCTCACACGTCGAGCGTCACCGAGCAGGTCCAGCCGTCCGGCCCGCGGGTGAACTCCAGCTCGTGCAGCGTGACCGCCTTCGGCGCGGCGCCGGTCACCGGAAGCGAACCGGCATCAGCCATGTGCAGACCGGCGCGCAAGCCGCCGGGTACGGTGGTCAGCTCCATGTCGACGGGGACTTCGCCCTCGGTGTCGAGCCAGTACACGACCTCCTCCAGCAGGCCGACCAGCACGTCCTCGTCCCTGTCCGCCCGCACCACGACGTCCCGCGTGCGGACGCCGACGGCCCCCGTCAGGTTCAGGAACGACTCGCCGACACCCCGCACCGCCTGCGCCAGGCATTCCTCACGGGTCGGTGCCCAGGCCTCCACCCGCAGGTCCGCGGTATGCGGAACGCCACGGTGCCCGGCGCGCTGCGCGGAACCTTCCGGCCGCATCACCCTCCAGGTTTCCCCTCACGAGTTCGTATGCACGAACCATGCCTCCATCGTCGCCCCGCCCGGGCGGGCACGCGCGTCGAACCTCCTCAGGACCGTGCCAGAGGCGACCGGTCCAGCGGCGCGCCAGATCGAGCACCAGACGCGGCGACTGCCAGGTGGGTGCCCCGCTCGCAGCGGAGGCCGGCGGCGCGTCGCGGGGCTGGTGCACATCCGCGCGACCTGCGTAGCGTGCTGAGACGTAGGTGGTCGCAGCCGAGGCTGACGTAGGTGGTCGCAGCGGAGGCTGCCGCCACCCGGGACGCAGACCGGTGGAGGAGTGATGACAGACACCCGTGTACTCCCGGTCGTCTTCGGCGTCGACGCCGCGAACCAGGACGCCGCCCTGGACTGGGCGACCGACGAGGCCGCCCGCCGCGGGGTGCCTCTGCAGTTGGTCCACGCGGTGCTGCCGGCGACCCATCACGTGCGCGGCGTCGAGGAGACCGCCCGACACAAGGCCCTGCGACAGCTGGGGGACGTGGCGGTCGACAGGGCCACGGTCCGTGCCCGTGCTCGGCGGCCGGAGCTTGAGGTGACCACGTTCATCGAGGACGCCAACCCCGCGCAGGCGCTGGTTCGGCGGTCCGCACAGGCGGGACTGGTGGTCCTCGGCTCGCGTCGGCTGGGACGGCTGGCGGAGGTGCTCAGTGCGGCGTCCACGACCGTTCCCGTCAGCGCGAACGCCGCCTGCCCGGTGGTCGTCGTACCGGAAGCCGAGCGCACGGTGGAGGAGCCGGCGTACCTCGTGGTCGGGGTGGACGGCAGCCCGTCGGCCGGCGCGGCCCTGGATTACGCCCTGGAAGACGCCTCCTCGCGAGGTGTCTCAGTGCGTGCGGTGTGGGTGTGGCAGCGCCCCCTGCTGGGATCCCTCGACGAGCATGCCGCTCTCGAGGTCTGCCGTGGGCAGCTCCATGAAGCGACTGCGGGGCCGTCCGCCGCCCACCAGGACGTGCCGCTGAGCCACACGGTGCTGCGGGGACATCCGGTCGAGACGCTGGCCGGGGCCGCCGAGCACGCCCTCGTCGTGGTCGTCGGCCGCGGTGGCAGGGAGGGCTTCACCGGCATGCGACTCGGCTCCGTACCGCACGGCCTGCTACACAGGGCCGTATGCCCCGTGGCCACCGTGCCCCCTTCCGCCCCACCGGAGTGAGCAGCGGACAGAGGCCGAGCGTGAGAGCGCCTCGGCCGGGGCGGCGCGGGGAGGAGGGGGGCGGGGCGGTCCCTCGCGTCGTGCCCGGTCGGGGGGCGTTAGGAAGCGCACGGCGGCGGCGGAAGCCGAGGCCGACCCGGCCACGCTGAACGTGATGGTCGGCGTCGGCCGGGCTCAGTCGAGCGCGCAGAACGACTCCACGGCCGTGGTCTTCCCGGTGAGGACGATGACATCGCCCTTCTGTACCACCGTCTCCGCCGTGGCGTGGGTGAAGTCCTCTCCCATGCGTTTGATGCCGACCACGGTGACGCCGTAGGTGCTGCGCAGTCGGCTCTCTCCGAGCGGAATGCCGCGTACGACGCTGGGCGCGATGGTCTTGACCAGGGCGTAGTCGCTGTCGAACTGGATGAAGTCCAGCATGCGCCCGGTCACGAGGTGGGCGACGCGTTCGCCCATCTCGTGCTCGGGGAGCACCACGTGGTGAGCGCCGAGTCGCTCCAGGATCTGGCCGTGCTGTCGGCTGACGGCCTTCGCCCAGATGTTGGAGACGCCGGCGTCCAGCAGGTTGGCGGTGACCAGCATGCTGGCCTCGATGTCCGTGCCGATGGAGACGACGGCGCTGGTGAACTCGTTGACGCCGAGCTGGACGAGCGCTTCGGGGTCGGTGCAGTCGGCGACCGCCGTGTGGGTGAGGGTGTCGCTGTACTTCTGGACGAGACGGTCGTCGCTGTCGACGCCGAGGACGTCCCAGCCACGCCGCATGAGCTCACCGGCCAGGGAGTGGCCGAACCGGCCGAGTCCGATCACCGCGAGGCGCTGGTCGCGGTGGAGTGGCGGCTGCTCCATCAGTCGCTTGCGCCGCCGTCGGCGCAGGGATTGCAGGTAGTTACCCAATGACAGGTCGCTCCTCGGGAAGGCGGTAGCGGCGGGTCCGCTCGCGCAGGGCGAGCGCGGAGACCAACGTGACCGGGCCGAGACGGCCGACGAACATCAGCAGGATCAGGATGAGCTGTCCGATGGTGGGCATGTCGGTGGTGATGCCGGTCGACAGGCCCACCGTGCCGAAGGCCGAGACGGCTTCGAAGAGCACCGCCTCCGGCTGCTCGTCCGTCACGGTCAGCAGGGCCATGGTGGAAGAGATCACCAGTCCCACACCCAGCAGCGCGACGGTCAGCGCCTGGCGGAGGACGTGGGGTGGGAGCCGCCGCCCCAGGATGACCGCATGGGGCTCCCCGCGCGACTCGGCCACGATGGCGGCCGCGAGGACGGCGAACGTCGTCACTTTGACGCCGCCCGCCGTGCCCGCGCTGCCGCCGCCGATGAACATCAGCATGCACATGAAGAGCAGTGTCGCGGGGTGCAGTGCGCCGGTGTCGATGCTGTTGAAGCCCGCCGTACGGGTCATCGCCGAGGTGAAGAACCCGTTCAGCAGCTTCTGGGCACTGTCGAACGGGCCCAGCGTGCCGGGGTTGGTCCACTCCAGCAGACAGATCATCACGGTGCCGGCGGTCAGCAGCACGACGGTCGTGATCAGAGTCAGCCGGGTGTGCAGCGACCAGTGGCGCCGGCCGGTCAGCCGACGGCGCCCGCGGTGGCGGAGCAGCTCCAGCAGTACGGGGAAGCCGATGCCGCCCAGGATGACGGCCGCGGCGATGGGCAGCGTCACCCACGGGTCCTGCCGGTACTGCGACAGGTTGTCGACATGCAGTCCGAAGCCGGCGTTGTTGAAGGCCGACACGGAGTGGAAGAGGCCCTGGTACGCGGCATCCCACGGAGCCCGGTCGTAGCCGAAGCGGAAGCGCAGGGCGAGGGCGGTGGCCAGGATCAGCTCCACGACCACGGTCGTTCCGGCGACACCGAGCAGCACCCGGCGCACGTTCCCGATGCCCAGACTCTTCGTCTCCGCCTGCGCGGTGAGCTGCATGCGCAGCCGCAGCCTGCCGGAGACCAGAAGGGCGAGCAGTGAGGCCATCGTCATGATGCCGAAACCGCCGAGCTGGACCAGGCCGAGGATGACGCCCTCACCGAAGCCGCTCCAGTACGAACCGGTGTCCACGACCGCGAGCCCGGTGACACAGACCGCCGACGTCGAGGTGAACAGGGAGGTCACGAAGCCGGCCCCGCTCCCGCCCTCGCTGGCGAGGGGCAGCGAGAGCAACGCCGTGCCGACCAGGACCACCACGCCGAACGCGAAGACGACCGTACGCGCGGGATGGGAGGTGAAGGCCCGGGGCAGCAGCCTCACGCGTTCGTCCACCGACGGATCTCCTCGTCGCCACCCTTCCGATGCGCTGTGTACGCGACCTTAACGGCATCGTGACCGCTCACCTAGGCACGTCGGCCTCGTGGCGAGTCCATATCGCGGCGAGCGGTGTGCACACCGTTCTGGACGCCTTCGTCGAGGACGCGGAGGGGCCGGGCACCGGCCGCGCGCGGCGGATCTGCTGGTCTTCCGCCGGGCTGGCATATCGGATCCGTTAAGACCAGCCGTCGTCTCAACTCCCTCCCCGACCAGGCGGTTTAGGGTGGCGACCGGCTTGATCACGAAGGCCGGGATACGGGGGAAGGCGGGTCACATGTCCGACGGGGGACCACAGGGTCCGGGCGTACTCAAGACGAACAATCCGGGGAAGGCGGCAGCGGTCAAGGCGCTCACGGAAGACATCCAGCCGGACACCGGGACGGCCGGCACCGTGGCGGACGAGGCGACCACCAAGGCCGTGACCACGTTCACCGACTGGGCCACCGGCTCGGGGCTCAAGGACGTGGCGACCGAGTGGGACAAGCAGGTGAAGGCCCTCCAGGGCCGGCTCGCCGCCGACAAGACCGCGCTGCAGGGCGCCCGCCTCGGCTTCCAGAACCACGACATCCAGACCGGCGGCACGCTCAATCGGTTCCTGCTGCCCCCGACCAGCCGACACGGCGACTGAGGGGGCGGGGACCACCATGACGCTCACGTACCAGGACGTCGTCACCATCGATCTGGGTCCGCTGACCACGGCGGCCGGCAAGTGGGACGAGATGGCCGGGAAGTTCAAGTCCGTCGAGGACCTCTACCAGCAGAAGGTCCAGACGGTCTCCGACGACGGCGGCTGGCTCGGCGTCGCGGCCGGCGGCGCGTCCGCGCGGTTCAAGGCCACCCAGGACCAGCTCGCCGCCGCCCAGACCCAGGCCAAGGCGGTCGCCTCGCTGCTGCGGGACGCCCACACGCAGCTCACCACGCTGGTCAAGGCGGTCAAGGACTTGGTCGCCGACGCCAAGAAAGAGCACTTCCTGATCGACTCCCAGGGCAAGGTCACCTATGACTGGAGCCTGATCGACGAGAGCGACAAGAAGGACACCGACTACGAGAGCTGGCGCCAGAAGACCGTGGCGGCCGAGACCAAGTGGACCGACGCGATCAAGAAGGCCGTCCAGAACGTCGACGACGCCGACCAGGGCGTCAAGCTCGCCCTGCGCGAGGCCGCCGGCATCCGGGCCTTGGACGACATCACTGTGGGCGGGCACGACTTCAACGCGCGGGCTCAGGGCGACATCGAGAAGTACGAGGCCGAGCGCGCAGCCGACCTCAGGACCAAGCTCGACTCCGACGACAGGCTCAGCGCCTCCGAGCTGGCCGAGATGCGGCGCCTCTTCCGCGACAACAAGAGCGACGAGGCGTTCACCCAGACCTTCCTCAACGGCGTCGGCGGCCCCAGGGGCAGCATCGAGTTCAACAAGCAGCTCCGCGACCTCATCGGCGACGACGAGAACAAGGGCGCGTACGAGGACATCCGCAACGGGCTCGCGGCCAGCATCTCGACCGCCACCCGCAACCCCGAGTCCTCCTTCTACGCCTCCTGGCGCGAGGACCTTCGCAAGGCGGGCACGGAGAACTTCGGCGACAAGACCAACCCGTTGCGCGGCTATCAGTTGTTCGTCGACCTGATGAAGCACGGGGACAACTACGGCACCCGGTTCCTGCACGACACCGGCGACGACATCATCGCCGCGGAGAAGGAGCAGCCCGGGTTCTTCACCAAGTGGGGCGGCGGCCACCCCGGCATCGCCGCCGACGCACTCGACGGCCTGCTCGGCATCATGGGCAAGCAGCCCGACGCCTCCACCTCCTTCTTCGACCCGGGGTCGGACGGCAAGAACGAGCGCCTCGAATACCTCCTCAAGGACCGCGACTGGCCCACGACGACCTACGTCGGCCCCGCCGGCGTGCACGACGACAAGGTCCTCGCCCAGTTCACCGGCCGGGAGGGGCTCGGTGCCGCGCTCGAAGCCGCCGCCACCGGCCACCAGCCGCTGGGCCGGGGCGATCACCCGAACCCCAGCGCCACCCACAACGAGGCACAGGCGCGCGTCATGCACGAGATCGTCGAGAACCTCGACGGCGACGACATCCACACCAATCTCCAGCGCCCCGTCGCCAACGCGCTGGCCGAGTACTCCGGTGACACCCACCAGATCCTGGGCGGCATCAGCGGCGACTACGTGCGGCACGCGAACGGCGACGGCGCCTGGACGGCGGACGGCAGGACGCACATGTCCGTCTCGGCGGACAAGCTCATGCAGGTCATGCGAGGGATCTCCGCGGACCCGGACGCCTACGCCACCCTGCACAAGGCCGAGTCGCAGTACATCAGCGAGGAGCTCGGCAGGCTGCCCAAGGGGGCCGAGGGCTACGACCGGAGCAACCCACTCGACAAGGCCGGCGCGGTGCTCGGCGCCTACAGCGCGATCCGCGAGGACGTCATCAACGACGACAAGGCGTCCGCCTACACCGACGCCGACTGGAAGGCGAAGGTCGCCTACCACATCGTCGGTGGCGGGGTGAACTACCTGCCCGGCGGTGACTGGCTGCAGCGCGGCGTCGACACCTGGACCTTCGCCTGGGCCAACGAGAACAAGGCCACGGCCGACGCCGAGGCGGCCGCCAAGATCACGGACGAGTATGTGAAGGCCAACAACCAGATGGCCCTCATGGTCGAGGGCTGGGCCGAGGGTCGGGGCATCAAGGACAAGAACCTCGTGGAAGGTCTCACCGGCGACATCGTGAACGGCTACGACCGGGGCAACAACTGGGGCCGGCATCTCCTCGGGAACACCTGACGCCCCACCGAAGGAGGCCACCACCGCCATGAGCACACCACCGCCCGACACCTCCTCCATGCAGGAGGACGCCCCCGCCGGCGCCGACCGGAAGCGTCGACGCCGGCGCCCGGTCCTCCTCGTCCCCGCCGCCGTACTGCTGGTCGCCGGCGCCTTGTACGCGGTCCTCGACGGCGACGGTCGGCAGCGGGACGAGGGGGCGCTGGCGACGTCCTGCCGGGGAGCACTGGCCGGAGGCGAGCTCGCAACGCTGTTGGACTCTGACCGGCTCCGCGCCGAACCGCGCACGGACGCGGCACGGGAGACGGGCTGGGTGGACCGGTGTGTCATCGAGGGGCGCGGCGGGGACTCGGGCGTCGTCGAGCTGAACATCGGATGGGCGGGCAAGGCCCACGGCGCCCTCTCAGGGCTGGGACGGGCAGGCTACGCGGGGGACGCCGTCGCGGCCGTCCCCCTCGGGCACGGCTGGTCGGGCGCCGTCCTCGCGGGCGGACCGACGGCCGACGCCGCGGTCCTGCTCCCCTGCCGTGGCAGCGACAGAAGCCTGCTCATCGGCGTCAGCGCGGCCCTCCCCGACCGGGGCTCGCCGTTCCGCGACCCGGATACGATCGGCGCCCTCGCCCGGGTGACCACCGGCACCGCCGAGCGCGCGGCGAAGAAACTGGGGTGTGAGGCCAGCCCGGGCGGGACGGTGACATCGCTGGCCCCGCCGCCCCTGGACCGCGCTGACTCCGTGCCACTCGGACGGGCCACGGGGACGTGCCGCGCCCTGGCCCCGACCGCCTCGGCTAGGGGCCGGGCCGCACTGGAGACGGAACTCGGCGACGCCCCCATCGAGGACTGCTTCGTCACCGACACGCGCGGCAAGCGCCTCTACCACCTGGGCGCCTTCTACGGTCCCTACGCCCGGGATCTCCGCGCCGATCCGCCGGGGGAGCAACGGTTCACCTCGCCCTCGGGGATCGACGGAAGAACGGGCGACGCCTGGGCCACGGCCCAGTGCCGCGGCTTCTTCGGGACCGCCCGCTTCACCCTGACGGCCGCCACCGACCGGGAGCGCCCGAAGGCGACGGGCGATACCGAACGCCGCGAGCGACAGGAGATGCTCAAGGCGTTCGCCCGGGACGCCGCGCGGAGGCACGGCTGTTCGGGCCTCAACACGCCGTCACAGGAGGGGAGTGGTGGTCACGGTATGGAAGAGCATCTATGAGCACCACTGACTGTGGTCGGTCGACGGTGGTTGACAGCGGCTGCTCTCTTCAGATGTGGATATCGTCGGCGACGGTGGAGGTGGGGGTGTTGAGGATGCCGTCGAACGCCTTGAGGACGGGGGTGTGCAGGTAGGCGCCTTGCATCCGGATGCGGTCGGGGCCGGCGTCGTCCCGGGTCTGTGCCTCCGGGCGGGCCGGGTGAAGGTCGGCGATGCTGAGCCCGAGTTCGGCGTCGGCGAAGGCGGCTTCGATGCTTCCCGGCTCGGGCAGCTCCAGCCTGGTGGTGTCGATGGTGAAGCCGAAGCGCGTGTTCTCGTCGCGCCGCATGTCCGCGGTGTGTCCGGTGGTGCTCGTCAGACCGAGGGCGAAGTACTCATCGCCGAGCATGTTGTGCAGGTGCTGTCCCATCGGGAGCGTGGTGAGGTGGCCGTTGAAGGAGATCGGTGATTTCTGGATGTGGGCGTTGTGAGCCGCCAGCACCACGCGGGTCCCGGGTTCGAAGCGTTCCAGATGCCATAGGACCGACTCGGCCATGTAGAGGTCCCGGGCGGAGGTGTCGGCGGTCAGCCCCTTTCCGGCGAAGAGGTCGGCCATGGCGCGGAAGGTGTAGTCGGCGTGGCAGGCGCCTTCAAGGCGTCGCAAGGCGATGTCGTAGCTGTGCTGGTTGCCGCGGGAGACGTACAACGGTTCGATGGAGCGGAACCGGATGAGCAGGCGCGCCAGGATCGCGCTGAGGGCGTCCTGTTCGGCCGCGGGCAGACGTGCCCAGGCGGGCGCGGCGGCGGCCCCCGAGCCACCGGCGAACGATTCGGCGATCCGCGTCGCCGTCTGGACCGCCGGCAGGGTTTCGGGATCGATGTGGCGCACATAGTCGGCGACCGGGGCCAGGGAGGGAAGCAGGGACCCACCGGCCGCTGGGATGTCGATGCCGGCGAAACGCACCGGTGGTGAGGCTGTGCGGTTGTGCTGGCGGATCCAGCGCAGTGGCTCGTGGAGTCCCATGGGGATCGCCGCGGCGAGGTGGGCCGAGAGGTCGTCGTCGACGCCCTCCCCCTGGGCCCAGGCGTCCAGGGGGAAGCCTTCGCTGAAGCCGTATTCGAAGGCCAGGGCGGTGAAACCACAGCGTTCGACCAGGAATCGCAAGAGGCGCTGGCGCAGAAGTGCGAACTCTTCGATGAAGTGGGAGTGCTCGCCGATCGCGACGACCGTCGCGTTGCCGATGATGTCGCGTAGCGGCTCCAGGTCATCGAGCGGCGCCGCCGGGTCGAGGTGGGTGAGCGGGACGGCATGGCCGTGAAGCCAGTCGGCGAACGGGTTGTGGCGAGACGAAGCAGGCATGCTGATGACTCGATTCGCAAGCTCTGGAAGTCTGACGTGCTGGAATGCGGGATCACCGTTGCGAGGGCGCGGGCGCGGCGTTCTCCAGGTCGTCGATGCTGCCGGACATGATCGTGCGGATGTGTTCGGTGATGTGCTGGAGCGGCCAGTCCCACCAGGCCAGGGCCAGGAGGCGGTCGATGTCGGCATCGCTGTAGCGGCGGCGGATGAGGCGGGCGGGGTTGCCGCCGACGATGCCGTAGTCGGGGACGTCGTCGACGACGACGGAGCCGGAGGCGATGATCGCTCCGTGGCCGATGCGGACGCCGGGCATCACCATGGCCCGGTAACCGAGCCAGACGTCATGACCCACCACGGTGTCCCCGCGTCCGGGCAGGCCGGTGATGAGGTCGAAGTGCGCGGCCCAAGGGACCGGAGACGTCGTGGCTGACCTGCGTGAGGTGATGACCAAGGCTGTCGACCTGCTGGGTCGGCCCCCATGGGGCCCGCTGTACCAGGCCCTCATCGGCGAAGCGCAGCACGATCCCGAGGTTGCCGCCGCGCTCAACCGGCGGTTCATCGAGCCACAGGCCGCCGACACCCTGACCCGCCTCAAGGCCGCCAAGGATCGGGGGGAACTCGCGGGTGACTTCGACATCGACCTTGCGTTCGACATCCTGTCCGGCCCCCTGTACTACAGACTCCTGATCACGCAGCAGCCGATCACGTACGACTACATCGACCGTGTCCTGCGAGCGGTCTTCGCCGGGATGAGTCCCCGTTCAGGTATGTCCACGACCTGAGCATGAACGACGTGCGCGACAGCCGCTTCCGTGTCCGCACCGTCGGCACGAGGGCTGCGGCGCGTTGTTCGGTTTCTCCAACCTTCCCTCGCTCCCGCGGCGGCGGCCTCGTGGTTGAACCGGCCCCTGGCGGTACGCCGGACGGCGGGGTTCACGCCCCACGGGTCCGTCTCGTAGACGTAGCCGCTGCTGACCCCTGGTCACCGTGGAGATTAGGGTTGCCGCACCCGGTCGATAAGACTCTGGAAAATGAACTGTTCCGGTCCAGCCGGTAAGTGAAAACCATGCAGAAACGCTGAGCCGGCCAAGGCCGCTCGGCCCGGCCCCGCCCCTACCGCGTCCCGAAACGCAGCGCCCCCGCCGGCCGCTGCGATGGACCATGACCAGCTGTCACAGGGTGCTATTACGCTGAGCGGATGTTCGAACGCAATACGAGGAGGATGCGGACGGTGCTGCCTGCTTACGCGGTCGAGGTGGGAACCGAACCGCTGGTCCGCCCGGCGCGGAACTCGGTGGGAGGCTGGCCCTTCCTCGATGAGGCTCAGGACTGGCCCGAGTGCTTCTGTGGTGAGCGGATGGCACTGTTCTTCCAGTTCGACATCCCCTGGAACGTGGAGCCTTTCGGCGGAGACCACCTCCTGGTCTTTCACTGCCGTGCGCACAACGACGCGTCCGACCCCCAGCTTGCTGATGGCCGGCTCGTACCGCAGTACTGGGACGCTCCGCAGCCGCCCTACCCGGCTCCGTTCTGGCGGGTACTGATGCAGAGTCGCGCGGCGCTGCCGGCCCCGGAAGCCGAACCGTCCGTGTGCGCGCTGCCGCTGACTCTGCGGCCCTTCGTGGACACCCCCGTCGGGGTCCTGACGTTCAAGGTGGGCGGCACCCCGTCCTGGGCGCACGATCCCGAGTACTACACGTGCGCGTGCGGCGCGGACTTGGTGTATGTCTGCCAGGTTACCGAGGGTATGGACTTCGCCGTCCACCCCGGTCAGCCAGAACAGCCCTACAGCGTCAGGGCCGACACCTACTGGCTGTTCCTGGGCAACGAGGTCTACCTGCTGGCGTGCCCGGCCCGCTGCGATCCGGCGGCCGTCTGGCCGGTCAACCAGCACTGACGCCTCAGCACCACCGCCCAACGTATACCGACGCCTGAGGTACTTCCGGATGCGCGGGGATCACTCGGCCGCGGAGCCCAACGCGATGTCCGTGCCGTCACCACCCCAACCGGCCGGGCTGTGCCAGATGACGGTGACACGGAAGATGTCGCGGATCACGTCCGCGGACCAGTCCTCAGAGGGCGGTTCGGAGAGAACGAGATAGAGGCCGTCGGCAGGCGTGGGCAGCGTGTGGTTGATCTCGAGCAGTCGGGTCGCACCCGAGCGGAGGTCCGCATAGGTCGAGCGGCCGGCGCCCAGGGCCTCGTAGAGGAAGAGACCGCGCTCGGTGACGCAGCTGACGTCGACGACCGGTGAGTCGGCCGGTTCGAGGTCCGCCCAGAGGAGCGACGCCTTCAGCGCGTGGCGGACCGCCTCGTGCTTCTTGCACATGCGGTCGGCCCCGGCAGCCGCCTCCAGTGCGCGAAGGAAGCCCTCCCTCGTGGTCGGGACCGGTGTGGCGGAGATGGTGTCCGCAGTGGTCATCTGCGCTTCTTCCTTCTGGTCTTCGGGTTGCTGCGGGGCAAGGGGCGCCGAGTCGGCAGGGGCAGCGTCGACAGGGGCCGCCTCGTCGGGGGCGGCTTCGTCGGGCGTCGCGTCGTCGGAGTCCGGCTCCGTCGCGGTGGGGAAGCGTGCCCGAAGCTCTCGTCGCGCTTCGGCGAGGGGCCCTGCCCAACCGGAAGCCGCCAGCTCCTCCGCGAGCCGGCCCCTGTCCAGGGTTCCGTCCTTGAGCGCGCGGTTGGTCGTCGCGGTGAGGTCGCGCAGCACACCCAGCTTCTCCCTGCCCGGGTCGCCGAACAGGTGGAGTACGTCGACCCAGTCGGCCTGATCCCGCCGGAGGATGCGGTTGGCCATGCCCTGGAGCTCTGAGAGACGGCCGCGGGCGTCGGGAACGTCGCCGTCGCTCTCGGCCAGTTCCCCGAGCACGTCCAGCGCCGCGATGTAGCGTCCCGCCATCCGCTCCGAGACGGGCGATCGGCCGCGCTGGTCGGCGGTGAGCACGATCTGGCTCGTCTCGTTGGCGAACACCCAGCAGGTCAGCTTCTCACCCCGCCGCGGGGGAACCGATCCGTGGCGAACGGTGAGGACGAGCGGTCGGTCTATCCCGGGGGACAGCGGCCTGACCTTGTAGCGACCGCCCGGGGCACGGTCCACGACCTCGACCCTGACATCGGTGCCGACCCGGGGAAGCCGTCCCGCCGTGCCCTCCGCCTGGGCATCGGACGCCGCCGGTGCCTCGTCGCCGCTCCTGGAACCGGTGAGCGCCTCCGGCAGCGGGGCGGTGTGCAGGACGGTCAGGCTCTGGGTGCTGCGGGTGAGGGCCACGTACAGCTGGCGCAGTCCGGCGGGGCCGCGGTCGGCGATCGTGGTGGGTTCGACGACCAGGACGTGGTCGTACTCCATGCCCTTGGCCTGTTCGGCGGCCAGCACGGACACGGCTTCGCGGTTCGGCTCGTCGATGTCGCCGCCCTCGTCGATCCTGCGGCTGATCGCCTCCAACCAGTCCGAGTCGTCGGGGACGACGACGGCCACGGATCGGGGGGTCTTCCCGTCGCTGGTGCGCACGAGCCGGGCCACGTGGGCGACGGTGTCGTCGAGGAGTTTCCACGGCTCGGTCGCCACGGTCCGCACGGCGTCCGCTCCCGCCTCGCGGACGGCCTGCGGGTACGGCAGGGACGGCGCGATCGCCCGTGCGAGAGGCGCGACGAACTCCATGATCTCGGCGGGAACGCGATAGCTGGTGTCGAGCTTGGCCACGCTCCAGTCGCCGTGGTCGGAGAGGAGCGCGCCGAGCAGGTCCCAGCTCGTCGGGATATGGGCTCCCGTCGCCTGCGCGAGGTCGCCCAGGACGGTCATGGAACCGCCCACGGCACAGCGCCGTCGCAGGGCGCGCGCCTGCATGGGCGTGAGGTCCTGGGCCTCGTCGACGACGATGTGCCCGTACCGCCTCGGGGTGTCACCGCTGATCAGCACCTGGAGCTCTTCGAGACAGACGCGGTCGTCGTGGGTCCATGGGTCGGCGTCGGCGTTGGCGGCGCGGGCCCGCGCCAGGGCCGCACGCTCGTCCTCGTCGAGGATGCCATCGGCGCAGACGCGCAGCAGCTCGGCCGAGTCGTAGAGGCTGCGCAGGGCCTCCCGGGGGCCCGGCGAAGGCCAGACGCGTTCTACGAGCCGCTCGACCCGGCGGTTGCGTTCCAGGTCGCGGCGGATCGTGCCGGCCTGCCCCCGGCGCGACGCGATGTCGGCCAGCTCCTGCAGGAGCCGGTCGACGAACAGGCCGCGGAAGCGGTCGCGCCGCTCCCGGAAGGGCCCGCCGCCACCGTGGGCCCGGGCGAGGAGGGCGAGAACCTCGGACTTCGGCACGCGCAGGGTCGTACTGCCCGCGGTGATGACGACCGCGGGCTCGTCGCCCTCGAAGGAGGGCTCGACGGTGAGTGCGTCGAGGGCCTCGGGACGGTAGTCGCTCTCGACACGGCGTCTCAGCACGGCCGCCATGCGTTCGTCCGACTTCACGAGGCGCGCCCGCGGGGAGTCGGTGCCGAGGACTTCGCCCTCCCACAGGCGGTCCAGCTGGACGGCGTTGACGTCCCGGGTGCCGAGGGTGGGGAGGACGTGGCCGACGTAGTCGAGGAACCGCTGGTGGGGGCCGATGACGAGGATGTCCTGGGCCTTGAAGTGCTCGTTGTTGACGAGCCAGGTCACGCGGTGGAGGCCGACCGCCGACTTGCCGGTACCGGGGCCGCCCTGCACGACGAGGATGTCCGAGGGAGAACCGGTGACCAGCTCCATCTGGTCACGGCGGATGGTCTCGACGATGTCCCGCATCCGACCGCCGCGCGACCGCTGGAGCTCCCGCAGGAGGAAGTCGTCCGGCTGGAGCGCCTTCCGGCGCTCGCGTCGCACGACGTCGCCGGGGGACGGCGAGCGTCCCGCCCG
Source organism: Streptomyces sp. SAJ15 (assembly GCF_007595705.1). Taxonomy (GTDB): domain Bacteria; phylum Actinomycetota; class Actinomycetes; order Streptomycetales; family Streptomycetaceae; genus Streptomyces. The sequence continues at coordinate 32,685 of NZ_NISY01000018.1, forward strand.
CGGCGTGGCGGGGGGTGTGTCCGGCTCCTCCGCCTTGCTGTCGTCGGTGGCCTGCCGGGGCTCCGGTACGGCGGCGGGCTCGGGTTCCAGGCCGGCCGGAGGCACGGAGCTGGGTGTCACCAGGGAGATCTCGTCGAAGTAGCCCTCGACGACCCGCCGCACGCAACGCAACCGCCGACGCAGGACCACCTCGCCCGGGTTCTCGGGCCTGGCCTCGATCCACTTCTTCGCCAGCGGGCTGGTCCACAGGAGGACCACCGGCTCGTGCGAGGCGTCCTGCACGCCGCGGCGCCCGATGTACCAGGGACGAGGGTCCCCTCCCGGGTCCTCCGGCGCGTCGACGCGGGCGAAGACCAGGGCTTCGTCGCCGAGCCCTCCGTAAGCCTCCGCACGGGCCTTTGCCTCGGCCCGGTTGGCGATCCCGTCCTTGCCGCTCGCCGACGCGCTGGCCGCCGAACCGCCGCTCAGCTCGGCCAGTTTCGTGGTGTAGCAGTCGTACGCGTGGTCCACCGCCCGCTGCTCGCCGGCGAGGATCTCGTCCCGAGTGGTGGTGCTCATGTGCGTCCTCCCTGCGGTGCCGGGGGACACCGCCACGGGCGTGTGCCCGTACCCCACTCAAACAACTATCAGAAACGGGACGGTGACGAACAGTCAATGGATCAACGCCCGGACGAGCCCGCCGACCTCGATCCGTCAGGCGGGCATCTCACTGCGGCTGGCTGAAGTCACCCTCTTTCCAGGCGACTTCACGGGATGCCCGGATCGCCGTCTGCGATCGTGTGGCTTCAGTAGCCGAGCGGGTGAGGCCATCGGACGGGGCGATGCCTGCATACGAGGACTTTCCGGCGCTCTTCAGAGCGGCCGACACCAACTCCTTGAAAGGCCAGCGGCACTATCTGTGGGCGACCAAGTGCCAGTTGGGCGCGCTGATCGCCGCTGCGGCACTGGGCGTGTTCAGCTGGCAGGTCAACGGCGCGGACGTCGCCGCCGCCGGGTCGGTGGTGGCGTTCTGCACGGCCGTGGTCACAGAGGTGTACTTGCTCAAGGAACGCCCGGAGCGCATGTGGTACGAGGGGCGCGCGGTCGCCGAGTCGGCGAAGACGCTCACCTGGCGCTACATGGTCGGCGGCAGCCCGATGGGCAGGGAGGAGACCTCGACCGAAACCGCCGCCGAGTTGCTGCTGACCCGGTTCACGGAGATCGAGACCGATGTCGAGGCCGTCTGGCTCGTCCCCGACGGCGGCACTCCGGAGCAGGTCACCGCCGAGATGACACGGGTGCGTCAGCTGTCCCTGGACGAACGGCGGGCGATCTACCTGCGGGAGCGCATCGGGAACCAGCGTGAGTGGTACGGCGCCAAGTCGCGCTGGAACGAGCGCAGAAGCACCATGTGGTCGCTCACCCTCACGGTGCTCGAACTGCTCGGCGTCAGCGCGGGCGTCATGAAGGTGACGGGCATCGTCGACGTGGACCTCCTCGGCGTGTGCGCGGCCCTCGCCGCGGGAGGCACCGCGTGGGTGCAGACCAAGCAGCACAAGACCCTCGCCACCGCGTACGCCGTCGCCCGGCACGAGTTGGCGACGATCGCCTTCCGCGCCCAACAGCCGGTCACCGAGGCGGAATGGGCGACCTTCGTGGCGAACGCGGAGGACGCCGTCTCGCGTGAGCACACCCTCTGGCGCGCTTCCCACATGTGAGGCAGCACGATGCCGTCGACCAACACCACGACCCGGTACGTCTACGACGCCTTCCTCTCCTACAGTCACGGGGCCGACGCCAAGATGGCCCCGGCTGTACACAGAGCACTGAGCCGCCTGGCCAAGCCCTGGAACCGGCCGCGCGCCCTGCGGATCTTCCGCGACCAGGCATCCCTGGAAGCCGGTGCGGACCTCTGGGCCACCATCGAGGCCAAGCTGAGCGCGAGCCGCCATCTCGTCCTGCTCGCCTCGCCGCAGGCCGCCCGCTCCCCCTGGGTGGGCCGCGAGATCGCTCACTGGAAGCAGCACCGCGAGCCCGCCACCTTCCTCATCGTGCTCACGGACGGCGAGATGCACTGGGACCACAGTGCGCGGGACTTCGACCGGACACGCACCACCGCCCTGCCGCCCGAGGTGTTCGGATGGTTTGAGGCCGAACCCCTGTGGGTCGACCTGACCTGGGCCCGCAGCGAGACCACACTGTCCCTGGGCCACGCCCGGTTCCGCCAGAACATCGGAACCCTGGCGGCGGCCCTGCACGGAGTGAGCAAGGACGAACTCGACAGCGAGGAGGCCCGCCAACACGCCAGATCAGTCGGCGTGCGGCGCGGGCTGACCTGGGGCCTGGCCTTCTTCCTCGTCGTCTCACTCGTCTTCGGTGTCATGGCGCAGATGCGTGGTGACGAGGCCGAGCGCCGGCGCAAAGAGGCGGACGGGCAACGACGGGTGGCCGCGGTGCGCGCGCTGCTCGCTGAATCGCGGAGCCGGCTGGCGGACGACCCGCGGACCGCCGTCCGCCTCGGCCTGACCGCGTACGGCTTGCTCCCCACCACGGAGACCCGCGCCGCCCTGGTCGACGTACTGCGGCGTACGCCGTACGCGGGCGCGTCACACGGACCGGACGAGACCGGCCCGTTCGTCAGGCGGCTTTCGGACGACGCCGGCGTCCTGGCCACCGCGGGCAAGGGCACGCTCAAGCTCTGGGACATCTCACAGCCCGGCCGGCGCCGGCTGCTGCACCGCCTCACATCGCCACGCGGGACCGTCGAGGACATCGCGTTCAGCCGAGACGGACGCACGCTCTTCGTGGCGACCACCAAGGGCCACGCCCTGTGGGACATCGCCACGCCGGACAGGCCGCGGCCGTTACCGGGCCTTCCCGGCGCGACGGGCCTGGACGGCGGCGGATTCGGCGACGGCGACCGGACGCTGGCCACCGTGCGCGACGGCAAGGGCAGTAGCGGCCGAATGGACCTGTGGGATGTGGCAGACCCGGACCGGCCACGCCGACTCGGCTCGGTGACCGGTGTCTACGACGCTACCGAAGTCCAGATGAGCCCCGACGGCAAGACCGTCGTGAGCGCCACCGGCAAGGTCATTCTCAACGAGGCGGACACGGGGAAGACCACCATTGAACACGGCAGCGGAATGACCGCGTGGGACACCTCCGACCCGGCCCGTCCGCGCCGCCTGGGGCGCAACGACGCCTGGGGCGGGGCCCTCGCCTTCAGCCCCGACGGCCGCACCCTGATCAGCAGCCACAGCAGGACCGCCTACGTCTGGCGCATCCGCCCCTCCCGCGCACCGCGGCTGCTCAGCAGACTCCGCGGCCACCGGGGCGCCGTCACCGCCGCCGCCTTCGGGTCCGACGGCAAGGCGGCGATCACGCTCGACGAGCAAGGAAGCGCGGTGCGCTGGGACCTGGCACGCCCCGACAAGCCGCGTTCCCGGGGAAAGCTGCTCGCCACCGAGCGGCGCGGGGGCCAGGACGTCGCCTTCACGCCGGACGGACGGCACATCCGAGAAGTCGACTCTCGCGATGCGGTCGCCAGCTGGCGCATGGACTCCGAGCCCGGTCCGTGGCAACGCGCCCAGGCGGCCGCGGACCCGGTGGCCGTGGCGGCCGTGGCGATCCGCCCGGACGGGCGGACGGCGGCGACCGCGGGCACGCGCGGCCTGGTGCTGTGGGACATCACCGACCACGACAAGCCCCGCCGGCTTGCCGTCCTGCACGGATTCTCCGGGAACATGACGGACGTGGCCTTCTCGGCGGACGGCCGCTACCTGGCCGGAGGCGACGGCGCGAGCCGGGTCATCCTGTGGGACACGTCGAACCGGCGACACCCCCGCAAGACCGCCACCCTGCGCACCCGGGGCCCGGTGGCCTCACTGGCCTTCAGCCCACGCGCCCCGCTTCTGGTCACCTCCGGAAACCACCCCCGGTTCACCGGGCGTATCGACGGCTGGGCGACGCTGTGGAACCTCAAGGGCGGACGGCCCGTGGAGACCCGCTCGTACACCCTCAAGAGCTATACCGACGCGAGCGTGGCGTCGTTCAGTCCGGACGGTCGGCTGCTCGCGCTTCCGGGCGCGGGCAGCGGCCTGTTCGACATGGGCGACCCGAACCGGCCCCGTCACCTCAAGTGGGACTCGGTGGCGGTGATCCAGCAGGACACGGCGTTCAGCACGAAGCGCAAGCTGCTGGCTGTCGGCGAACGTGTCTACCGGGTCAACGGTACGTCCCTGCACAAGCCTGCCGTCGAGCTCCCCGACGCGCCCGACCGCGGAGGACGTGTGGCCTTTCACCCCGACGGCAACCTGCTGGCCACGGCGGACGACGAGGGTACGGCGGTGCTGTGGGACATCGGCGATCTGCGATATCCCCACGTGGCCGCAGAGTTGCCGGCTCTCGACGACAGTGTCGACGATGTGGCGTTCACCCCCGACGGCCGTACGCTGCTGACGGGCGGCGGTGACGGGACGCTGCGCCTGTGGGACCTGGGCCCGCTCCCCGCCGCCGCCCACGACCCGAAGCGCCTGGCCTGCCAGGTCGCCGGCGGCGGTCTCGATCACACACAGTGGCTACGGCACGCGCCAGGACTGGCTTATCGAGACCTGTGCCGTTGACGCCCCGGGCTGTGGCCATGTGGGGTGGCTCGGATCGAGACGGCTCTTATTTCAAGTAGTCGCGCACGGCATCGAGGAACGCCCGGCGGCTTGGACGGATGTACTCCCAGACCTTCTCGTCCTGCGGTTGCCCCGGGTCACCCGGGCCATCCCGAATCACGTCCTGAACATCGAACGCGAGCCGACGTGCCGCCTCGTTGACCTCGGACGCGCACAACATGTGAATCGTCTTCTGGGTGACCCACACCCTGTCGATGACCTGTTTGGCCCGCGCTTGCCACTGTTCATCGGCCAAGTCGTGGTGGTAGTGGTCCACGGCGACCCGTTCCGCTTCCTGCACGGCGGACAGGAAATCGATGAGGTGGGTGAGGCGTTCGGTACGGCGTGCCCCCCGCTCCGACACGCGTCCCTGCCAGTACTGGGCCACGACCGAGATAAGCCCGCCGAGTGCGACGCCGATGATTGTCCACACACACTCATTCTGGCAACGACGAGACTCATCTCACCGGAGTTTTGATACTTCCAGCGGCATTTCGTCTCCTGGTGACGCACCGCGCGTCCTCCGTCGCGGAAGGAGATGGGCCTCCACCAGCCCATCCCCTTCTCGCGCGCGGCTACCGGCGCGCGGTCAGCACCGTGCCGGGGCCCGTCTCCTGGGAGCCCCCCGTGCCCGAGTACGTGCCGGTGACGTCGATGGTCCGGCCCGAGGCCGAAATGTGGGTCGCCCAATACGGCATGGCGCCGTCGACGGGCAGGTTCATCGAAACCCACTTTCCGCCGGACTGGCGGAGCGCGACGCGGGTGTCCTCCGTCTTCGCCGCCAGGACGACGGGGTCGCCCTGGCTGATCGCGACCGAGTCAAGCTCCCCGGTCCCCTTCGGCAGCGGGGCCTTGACCCACTTCTTGCCGTCGTAGCGCAGCGCCAGCCCCTGCCAACGGGTTTCAGCCGTCCAGGCACCACCCACCGCCCACAGTCGCCGGTCCGGCCCGGCGGCGACCGCGTGCAGCTGTGCGCGCGTGACACCGAGGTCGGGAGCGGCCACCTCGCTCCAGCGTGTGCCGTCGTAGTGCAGCAGCACCGGCTTTCCGCCGTCGTGGCGGAACTTAGAGCCCACCGCCCACACGTCATCGGCGGCGAGCGCGGTGACGTCGTTCAGGGCCCAGCCCTTGTACCCCTTGGCGACGTCCGGGAGCTTCTGCGCCTTCCAGCGGGTGCCGTCCCAGTGCTGGAGCAGCCCCACAACACGGGTGCCGTCTCCGGTGGCGAGCGCCGCCGCGCCCACTCCCCAGGCATCGTCGGGGGCGCGGGTGTCGACGCCGTCGAACTGGCCTTCCTTGGTCGTTCGGGGCACCGGAGCGACAGCGGACTTCCACGTCTTGCCGTTCCAGTGCTGCGTCACCACACCGCCGACCTGCTTGGCGTAGTCACCGACCACTATGGCGTTGCGCCGCGAAGAAGCGTCGATGTCGTTGAGCCGGACGAAGTAGTTCCGGGGTACGGGCACCGTCTTCATCGGCTTCCAGCCGGAACCCTTGCGTTCGTCACGCTCCCACACGGTGGGCACGAAGTAGGGCGTCTCCATCTCCCCCCTGGGGATGAGCTGCATGCCCGCCACCCATGTGGTCTGCGCATCAGGTCGAGTGGAGGCTGTGAGCGTGTAGTTGCCCGGCGTCACCCTCGACTCGCTCCACCCGATGGCACGTGGTGAGGCCGCGGACGGAGTGGACTCGGCCTCGGCGGCAGCGGCCATCGCCGGCATGGTGCTCGCGGCCAGCGTGAGCACGGCACACGCCACCATCGCACCGCGGACACCGCGGGTACTGGTCATCTTTTTCACGTTGCTGCCTTTCACGTAGACGTCAGCGGACGGGCCCGTGCGCTCCCTCCGTCGCCGGGGGGGGGGGGCGAAAGCGCTGGTGGTCGGGGGTGCGAGGGGGAGCAGGACAACAAGTGGTGGACAAAAAGGGGGGGACGGGTGGGCCGCCGCGAGAGGCCGGTGGACCCGAGCGCGGGTCCGGTTCAGCGTTTCGCCTACGAGCTGCGCAAGCTGCGTGAGGAGGCCGGGGGGCTGACCTACCGGGCGATGGCGCAGCGGGCGCGGTACTCGGTCACGGCCCTGTCCCAGGCGGCGGCGGGCGAGCAGTTGCCCTCGCTGCCGGTGGCGTTGGCGTACGTCGAGGTCTGCGGCGGGGACCGGGCGGAGTGGGAGGCGCGCTGGCGGGAGGCGGCCGCGGAGGCGGCGGAGGCGGCGGTCGTGGAGCGGGCCGAGGACGACGCCGCCGCCGAGCCGCCCTATCGTGGCCTGGCCCGCTTCGAACCGGGCGACCACGAGCGCTTCTTCGGCCGGGACGGTCTCGTCGCCGATGTCGTGGAGCTGGCGCGGAGCAACCGCTTCACCGCCGTCTTCGGCCCCTCCGGAAGTGGTAAGTCCTCGCTGCTGCGGGCGGGCCTGATCCCCGTGCTCCGGGACCCCGCGCTCCGGGATCCCGGGAACGGCGGTGGCGCCCCGTCCGCGGCACCGGCACCCGCCGTCATCCGGGTCCTGACGCCGGGCGAGCACCCGGCCCGTACCCACCGCGCGGCGCTGACCCCGAAGGCGGGGGACGGCGACACCTGGCTGATCGTCGATCAGTTCGAGGAGGTGTTCACGCTCTGCCAGGGGCCGGCCGAGCGGAGGGAGTTCATCGACGCGCTGCTCGCCGCGCGCCAACCGGAGAGCCGGCTGCGCGTCGTCGTCGCCGTTCGGGCCGACTTCTTCGGCCGCTGCGCCGGACACCGCGGGCTGACGGCCGCGCTGCGTGGCGCCACGCTGCTCGTCGGCCCGATGGGACCGGCCGAGCTGCGCGAGGCGATCGTGAAGCCGGCCGCCGCGGCGGGCCTGATCGTGGAGCGGTCGCTGACCGCCCGGATCGTGGCCGAGGTCGCCGACGAACCGGGCGGTCTGCCGCTGATGTCCCACGCCCTGCTGGAGACCTGGCGCCGGCGTCGCGGACGGACGCTGACGGAGGAGGCGTACGAGTCCGTGGGCGGGGTCCACGGCGCGATCGCCGCGACGGCGGAGCGGGTCCACGGCGAGCTGTCCGCGCACCAGGCGGAGCTGGCCCGCCGGATCCTGCTGCGGCTGATCACCCCGGGCGAGGGCGCGCAGGACACCAGGCGCCCGGCGGACCGGGCGGAGCTGGAGACGGGTTCGGCCGACGCGACGGGCGGCACGCCGAGCGATACGCCCGGCGACGCGCCCGGCGACTCCCCGGTCGTCACGTCGGACGACACGTCGCTGGTGCTGGAGCGCCTGGTCCGGGCTCGCCTGGTGACGGTGGACGACGGGGTGGTCGACCTCGCCCACGAGGCGCTGATCACCGCCTGGCCGCGGCTGCGGGGCTGGATCGAGGAGGACCGTGGACGGCTGCGCGTCCACCGGAAGCTGACGGAGGCCGCGCGGTCGTGGCAGGAGCTGCACCGCGATCCGGGCGCGCTGTACCGCGGGGCGCGCCTGGCGGAGGCGGAGGAGGCGTTCGGCTCGGACCGGGAGCGCGCCGCCCTCACTCCCCTGGAGCGGGCGTTCCTCACCGCGAGCAGCGGCGGGCGGCGGCGCTCGCGCCGCCGGGTCCGGGCCGTGGCCGGCACGCTGTCCCTGCTGCTCGTCCTGGCGGTGCTGGCGGGCACGGTGGCCTGGCAGCAGAACCGCGAGAGCGACCAGCGCCGCGCGGAGGCCACCTCCCGCCGCGTCGCGTCGATCGCGGAGACCATGCGCTACGCCGACCCGGTGACGGCGCTGCGGCTGAGCGCCGCCGCGTGGCGGATCAGCCACACGGACGAGGCGCGGGCGGCGCTGCTGGGGGCGGTGACGCAGCAGGAGCAGGACTCCTTCACTGTGCCCGGCACGGGCGCCGACGGGATCGCCGGCGGGGGCGCGTACTTCAGCGCGGACGGGCGGACGATGGTGCGGGTCACGGCCGGCCGGGTGCAGCGCTGGGATGTGGCCGGCCACCGTCGGACCGGCGCGCTCCGTCTGGCCGACGAGGAGCGGGTGGTGGACCTGTCCCGGGACGGGCGGCGGTTGCTGGTGGCGGCGGGCGGTCGGTTGACGAGCCGTGACCTCGACACGGGGAAGCCCGTCGGCCCGCGCCTTGCTCCCGACCCCGGGGACACCTTGGACACCTTGAGCGCCGAGTACGCCCCGAGCGGGCGCATGGTGCTCCTTGCCGACGACCGCTCGGTCAGGTTGTGGGATGTGCGGCGCGGGCGCTTGGTGTTCCAGCGCGAGGGCGAGGACATCTACCAACCCGTCGTCAGTCCGGACGACCGGCTCGTGACGCTGTGCGCGGGGACCTCCCTGGAGCTCTGGGACATCGCCGCGCGGCGTCGGGTGCGCCCGCCCCGCGCGGCGGCGCTGTCGCGCGCCGCCTGCAGTGCCGCTCCGACCCCCGACGGCGGCAGGGCGTGGGAGTTCGATCCGCGGGGCCGTGGGCTGGCGGTCGGCAGGAAGGAGTTGGCCGTCTGGGACCTGGGGTCCGGGAAGACGGTGCCCGTCCCCTACGACGCCGACACGCTGGACGACGTCCGTTTCAGCCGCGACGGACGGTTCGTCTCCACGGTGGGCGACCGGAAGGTCACGCTGTGGCGGATCTCCGCGGACTCCGCTGACTCCGCGGACTCCGCCGAGGCGGTCTACTCGCACGAGCTGGCCAGCGAGTTCGCTGTGGGCCACTGGTTGGATCTGGACCGGGGCGTGATCCGGTACCAGGAGGGGATCGGCGACGGCACCGGCGCCGTGCGGACGCTGTTCGTGGGCGGTGCCACCGCCTCCCCCCGGCGCCGGGAACCGACTCAGAAGGCCGCGTTCAGCCCCGACGGGCGGCTGGTCGTCACGGCCCGCCTCCACGGGGATCAGATGTGGTTCGAGGCGCTGCCCACCGACGGCGGTCGGGCGACCCCGCTGCCGCCGGTCGACTGCGGAACGGCGGACCGGCCGCTGCGGAAGAGCGAGCAGTGCTGGGCGCACCTGGCGTTCAGCGGTGACGGGCGGACCCTGGCCTACGGGGTCGGTGCGACGAAGGTGCACGACGACCCGGAAGTCCAGCACCGGGAAGGGGCCGGGGCTCGCCCGGAGCGGATCGCGGTGTGGGATCTACGGGAGAACCGCAAGCGGGCGGAGCTCGTGCTCGCGACGGGCGTCGACGACGCGGAGAGCGCCGATGCCATCGCGCTCAGCCCGGACGGCTCCTCCCTCTTCGCCCTCCGCCAGCGTCCCGGAGCCGCGCTGGAGCGGTGGGACGCACGGCGCCGCACAGAAGCGCCGCGCCATACCGAGCAGGCCACCGGCAGAACCGGCACCTGGTCGGTCCCTCCGGCCGGCGCCATGGCGGTGCGCCCCGACGGGCAGCGGCTGGCCACCACGCACGGGATCGGCTTCACCCTGCCCTCGGGCCGCCAGTCCTCGGACGCCACCGGGCAGCTGAACGCCCAGGCGCTCGCCTACAGCCCCGACGGCGAACGGCTGGCCCTGGGCAGCCACTCCGGCCGGGTGACCGTGTACGACGGCGACGGGAGGCGCCCCCTGGGCCTGCTCTCCGGGACGGAGTCGAGCCACGTCCGGAAGGGGGAGTCGGTGGCCGCCCTCGCCTACGCGCACGACGGCGCGACCTTGGCCGTGGCGGGCACGAAAGGCACGGTACGGCTGTGGGACGCCGCCTCGGGGCGCCCGCTGGGGACCACGCTCAGCACCGCTGCCGACCCCGTCCTGGCGATCGCGTTCAGCCCCGACGACCGGACCCTGCTCGTGGCCGGGGCCCGCACCCCCCTCAGGGCCTACCCCGTCGACCCGGCCCGCGCCACCGCCGCCGTCTGCGAACGCGCGGGCGGCGGCCTGTCGCGCGCCGACTGGTCCACGTACATCCCGGAGGTCCCGTACCGCGACATCTGCTGATCCGGCCGCGAGGAGGTTTCGGAGAGGGGCGGGACGGGGGAGCGGTGTTCTGGTGCGCCGCGTGGCCGCCCCATGGGCGGAAGACATCGCGGCGGTCCTTCGTGAGCGCCGCGCTCCTCGTGGACTTCGCCGCGCCCCAGATGCCCGCCGTGGCCGCGGCGGCGGAGCGGGCCCCCGGGCCGGCGGCACCCGGAACCCCGGCCGAGGTGGAGGACCTCGCCGGCGTCCGTACGAACGCGACCCTGGGCGCCGAGCCGGCCCGCAAGGCCCGGCCGCTGGTGGTCCTTTCGCCGGGCTTCGGGATGAGCCGGCTGACACTCACCGCGCTCGGCGAGGACCTCGCGTCGCGCGGGTACGCGGTGGCGGCGGTCGACCACACCTACGAGGCCCCGGTCGAGTTCCCCGGCGGGCGCATCGAGACCTGTGAGATCTACGTGAACGCGTTCGTCGACCGGCACCTGCGCGGCACCCCGAGCCCGCTCCTCGACCGGCCGTCCGCGGCCTACCCGGAAGTCAACGTCCTGAAGAAGTAGCGCACATCACCGGCGGGCCCGGGGGTGGCACCAGTGCCACCCCCGCACGGATCGACGCTCGACCGGCGGTGCCGGCTCTGATCAGCCGGCCTCCGCCCGGGTCTGGGGCGGTCAGCCGGCCAGGGGCAGGGCCGCCGCTACCGCGTTCCGCTCCTTGCGGCCGACCAGCGGAAATATGATCTTCAAGCCCTGCTCGCTGTCCGGTGAGGAGACGACGAAGGACGAGTTGAGCACACGTTCCTTGATCTCCGAGCGGACGAGACCGGCGCGCGGGATCGTCATCAGGTGCTCCTCCGGCCGGGCGAACGTCGGGTTCGCCCGGAAGATGAAGATGCGACGGTCGGTCATGGCCAGGTACATGGGGGTCGGCGCCGGGATCACGGCCATGGCACCGGCGCTCATGAGTGCCGAGGCTGCCGCGAACGCTGCCGTCCGGCGTACGGAGACGGAACTGAGGTTGACGATGGTCGCCACCTCGACCCGCTCGCCGGGCTCGAGCAGGGGGTCGACGGCGGCCAACAGCAGTCGGCGGCGCTTTCCGTTCACGGGTGGTGCTCCTGAAGAAGATGGGGCGGGGGCCGTCGGGAACTCCCGTCCGGCGTGCGACGGCCCGGCTCCCGGCGCCGGCGCGGTTTCCGCTGCCCGGAAAGCAGCCGGGGACCGGACTCCCTCGCGAGGCCGTTCGGCGTGAGTCGTCGGCATACCTTAAGCCCGTCTGGCGAGTCGAGGTCGCGGTAGTGACCGGAGCCCGTTTCCCGGCCAGCGCGTTCGCCTCGGTCACCCGGTCCGGCGGGTCATGCGCATGTGCCAGTTGGTGAGCCAGGTCCGCCCCTCGTCCACGGAGAACGCCTGCTCCCAGTGGGCGGTGGTCTCAGTGATCTCCGACCAGACGAAACGGACCTTCACCTTGCGACCGTCGTGCTCGTCATCGCCGTGGAAGACTCCCGTGCCGTCCGGCTGGAAGCGGCCGGTCACGGGAGGGAAGAGCGTGCCGGTGCGCTTGCTCGCCCAGTACAGGGACCACGCGTCGGCGGCCGGGTCGTACAGCCGCAGGGTCAGTCCGGCGAAACTCTTCGTCGGGAACTCGATCTCGTCGAAGCTGGCCCGGCCGTCGAAGTGCGCGGAGGCACGGGTGATGCCCGGGAACTCCTCCCAGCGGTCGTCGCCCTCGGCGGGGTCGAGGAAGTTCTTACGCCAACGGTTGACGACGTCGTAGGTACCGGTGAAGAAGGCGAAGCCAGTGCTGTTGTCCATGCGCAGGAGGCTAAGCCCGTTCCACTGACACCGACTGTCAGTGGATCAGGATAGATTTCCTCGACGTGCGCGCCAGCAGACTCGTCTCCCTCCTCCTCCTGTTGCAGAACCGTGGTCGGATGACCGCCGCGGAGCTGGCGGTGGAGCTGGACGTGTCGGTCCGCACCGTCTACCGCGACGTGGAATCGCTCGCCGCGGCGGGTGTACCGGTGTACGGGGAGCCGGGCCACGACGGCGGCTACGCGCTCGTCGACGGCTACCGCACTCGCCTGACCGGGCTCACCGCCCAGGAAGCGGAGGCGTTGTTCCTGGCCGGGCTGCCCGGGCCCGCGGCTGAGCTGGGGCTCGGCTCGGTGCTGACGGCGGCCGAGCTCAAGCTCGAGGCCGCCCTGCCGGACGAGCTGCGACGGCAGGCCGGCCGCATCCGCGAGCGGTTCCACCTTGACGCACCCGGCTGGTACCGGGAAGCGGACGACGTCCCACACCTGCCGGCGGTCGCAGCGGCGGTGTGGCGGCAGCGGGCACTCCGGGTGCGCTACCAGCGCTGGTATGCCCCCGAGGTCGTGGAACGGCGGCTCGAACCCTACGGGATCGTGCTCAAGGGAGGCCGGTGGTACGTGGTGGCGAACGCCGGCGGCGACTCCCCCCGCACGTACCGGATCAGCCAGATCCTGGAGCTCCACCCGCTCGACGAGGAGTTCACGGCGCCCTCGGACTTCGAACTGGCCACGTACTGGCGATCCCACACCGAACGACTTCAGGAGCGGCTCTGGCAGGGCCGTGCGCAGATCCGGATCTCCCCGACGGGGGTCGAGCGGCTGCGGGAATTCGGGGTGCCGGCGGTGATCGACGCCGTCGAGGCGGGCGAGGAGGAACACCCCGGCGGCTGGCGCCGCGTCCTGATCCCGATCGAGAGCCTGACACACGCGGAGGGCGAACTGCTGAGGCTGGGCGCGCAGGTGGAGGTCGTGGCCCCACCCGAGCTACGGGAGCGGATCACGGCGACGGCGCGAGCGATGGCGGCGCTCTACGGCTGAAGGCGGTGGGCCGGCCTGGTCCCGTGCCGGGAAAGTGAGACGTCGTCGCGATCATCGGGGCCACGATGGGGTGTGGCTGGGCTTCGCGTCTGATTTCCGGCGTATTTCCGTCCGTTCGGAGCGCGTTGGTCGCCGGTGCGCGTTACGGTCGCCCGTCGGTACGGCGCGAAGGGGGAGGCTGATGGGGCCGGAGGAGTTGGTGGCGCTCACCGCGGCGGCGGGGGCGGCGCTGGTGCAGGCGGCGGGGACCGATGCCTGGGCCGGGATGCGGACGTGGACGAGCCGGTGGTGGGGGCGCCTGGGCGAACAGCCGCAACGCGCGGAGCTGGAGCGTCTCGACGCGGCCCGGACGGCCCTGTCCGCCGCCGCTGAGACGGAAGCGGCACACCAGGCGGGGTACTGGAGCGGCCGCTTCGAGATGCTTCTGGAGCTGCTGCCTCCGGAGGCGCGCGAAGAGGCGGTGGCCGAGCTGCGGGCGCTGGTCGGTCAGCGGCCGTCGGCCCGGTACGGGCCCACGACCGTGAACGTGTCAGGCGACGGCCCGGTCTCGGTCCAGAGCGGTGACCACAACCACATGGTGAACAACTTCGGGTCGGGCGCATGACCGATGGCGTCGTCCCCGTCTCCGTGCAGATCGGGAACGACAACACCATCGTCAACAACCTGCCGCCGGAGCACCGCGCGGCGGTGTTGCGGCGGAAGCTGTTGGAGTGGGACGACCTCGTCACGAAGACCCGGTCGGCGCCGACAAGTCCGGCGGCCCTGCTGGACGCGCACCGCGCGGTGGTGCCCTTCCGGGGGCGTGCCGAGGAGCTGGAGGGGCTGCGGGCCTGGTGCGGGGCTCCGGGGCTGGGGATCCAGCTGGTGTACGCGCCGGGCGGGCAGGGCAAGACCCGCCTCGCGCGCCGCCTCGTCGACCGGCTCGGTGAGATGCCGGGCGACGAGCCCTGGAGCGTCCTGTGGCTGAGCCGCGACGCCCCGGCCGGCGAGCTGCCGGTCCTCCGGTACACGCGGTCGCCGCTGCTGGTGGTGGTCGACAACGCCGAGACCCGCACGGACCAGCTGCCCACGCTGCTGAGGGCGGCGGCCGCCGCGCCCAGGACCGTGCGCGTCAAGGTCCTGCTGCTGGCCCGCACCGACGGCGACTGGTGGTACGACCTGCCCGCGGCCACCGAACTGGAAGAGCTGTACGACGCTCCTGTCACGCCCCTGCGCCCGCTGGAGCCCGATCCGGGCCGTCACGCCGAGGCGTACCGTGACGCCGTGGAGGGCCTGGCCCGCGCCCTGCCCCAGGTGCCCGGGCAGCGGCTCATCAAATGGGGGCGCCAGGTCGGGCGCCTCACGCGCCCCGCCGCGTACCGCGTCCGGACGCCGGACATGGATGTGGCGCTCACGCTGCACATGACCGCGCTCGTCGATCTGCTGGACGCGGCCCACAAGCCCGGGGAAGACGCGAGCCGCTCCCGGCCCATGGAGGAACGGCTGCTGGACTACGAGCGTCGCTACTGGATCGCCGTCGAGGCCGACCTGGGCCTGAAGAGGCGCAGGGGCATCGACGCCGTCCTCGCCGCCGCGTTCCTGTGCGGTGCCGCCGACCGCGAGGAGGCCGACGCGCTCCTGGACCGGGTGCCGGTACTCCACGGCCAGACCGCGGACGTCCGCTGGGCCGTGTGCGACTGGATCGGCGCCCTCTACCCCCCGCCCGCCCCGTCGCAGTTCTGGGGGACCCTGCGCCCGGACCGTCTCGCCGAGTACTTCGTGGGCAGCCGGCTCCGTGCCGATCCGCGGCTGGCCGACCGCCTCCTCGCCGGGGCGTCCGAAGCCCAGGCCGCCCGGCTGCTGGTCCTCCACACCCGGGCGGCAGCGCATCCGGCGCACCGCGAGCACCTCGACGCGCAGCTCACCGATCTGTGCTGCCGACACCCCGAGGTGCTCGGCGCCCTCGCCGTCGACGTCGCCACCCAGGTGGAGCGACCGGAGCCGCTGGTGTCGGCCCTGTACCGGCTCACCGACGACCCCGGCACGGATCTCGCCGATCTCATGCGACTGCTGGACCGCCTGCCCTCCTCCTCCCACAACCTGGCCCCCTGGGCGTTGGACCTCACCGAGCGGCTGACCGACATCCACCGCGAGCGAGCCGAGACGAGCTCCGCTCACCTGCCGGCCCTGGCCGGGCTCCTGCGCGTGCTCTGCCGGCGGCACCTCGACATGGGGCACCGGCAGCGCGCGTACGAGGTGACGGAGGAAGCCGTCGGCCGGCTGAGACCGCTGGCGGAGACGGACCCCCCGACCTTCCGGCCGCACCTCGCCGCGTCCCTGCACAACCTGTCGATCGGCCTCGGCGCCGTGGGACGGCGAGCCGACGCCGTGGGACCCGCCTACGAGGCCGTCGGTCTCTACCGCGAACTCGTCGCCGAGTCCGCCTCACCCTCCGACACCCGGGTGTACCGCTCGGAGCTGGCACACGCCCTCAACGCCGTCGCCAACTGCGAGGGGGAGCTCGGCCGCCCCGACAAGGCGCTCACGGCGATCGAGGAGACCGTCGGGATCCGGCGCGAGCTGGTCGGGGAGCGGCGCGAGCGGGCGGAAATGGCCGACGGCCTGAACAACCTGTCCATCTGGCAGAAGGAGTGCGGCCGGCACAAGGAGGCGCTGGTTTCGAGCCGCGAGTCCGTGGAGCGGTACCGGTCCCTGGCCGAGGAGCACCCCGACGCCTTCCGGAAGGGCTTCGCCATGAGCCTCGGCACGTACTCAAACTGCCTACGGGACGCGGGCCGGTACGCGGAAGCCGTGCGAGTGGCCGAGGAGGCGCTCGACATCCGTCGCCACCTGGCCCGGGCGCGGCCCGGCGCCAACCTTCCCGACCTGGCGCGCGCCCTGAACTCCTTCGCCATCGATGCGGACGAGATGGGACGGAGGCGGGAATCCGTCGCGGCGAGCGCCGAGTCCGTGAACCTCTACCGGCGGCTGTACGAAAGGGAACCGGCCGCGTTCGCGGAACGGCTGGCCATGAGCCTCAACACGTACGCCAACCAACTGAACGGCGTCGATGCGCGGGAGGAGGCGCTGAACGCCGCCCGCGAGGCCGTCGCCCTCTACCGCTCCCTGGAGCAGGCGAGTCCCGGGGTGTTCACAGGGGATCTCGCGATGAGCCTGAACACGTACGCCGACCAACTGGAGGCTGCCGGACAGGTTAGGGAAGCGCTGGGCGCCGCCCGTGAGGCCGTCGCCCTCTACCGGCTCGCGGCCGAGGAGCGGCCCGAGGTCTTCCGCCAGGCACTCGTCGTGGGGCTCAACAACCTCGCCCATCAGCTGAGCAACGCGGGCGGGTACGAGGAAGCCCTCGCGACGGCTGAGGAGGGTGTCGCCGTCGCCCGCCGTCTCAGCGCGGCGGACGGGACGCCACCGGCGCTGTCCGCCGTCGCGACGATGCTCGTGACCAGGGCGTCCCGGCTGTACGCGGTGGGCCGGCCGGCCGAGGCCGTACAGGACGCGCGGGAGGCGAAGGCCCTGTTCCGGGAGCTCGTACGGGGGGACCGGGGGGAGGACGCGGCGCCGCATGTGCCGCAGCTGGGGAAGACGCTGTTGCTGCTGGGCGTCGTCCTTCCCGAGGTGGGCCTTCAGGACGAGGCGCTTGAGGCGCTGGCCGAGGCTGCCGGCCTCTTCCGCCGTTCGGTCGAGGACAGTCAGGAGGACATGGCGCTCCACACCCCGCAGCTGTCCGCCGCCCTCACGGAGCTCGGGAGGCTGCTGTCCGCGGCGCGCCGCCACGAGGAGGCGGCCGACGCGTTGCTGGAAGCCGTGCCGCTCGGTCGGAAGACGGCGCGGAAGGACCCCGCGCGTCATCTCGCCGAGTTCGTCGCCCTGCTGGCCGCCACCGTCGAGCTCCTGGTGACGGTCGGGCGCCGCAGTCAGGCCCTGCCGCTCGCGGTCGAGGCTGTCGGTCTGCTGGACGGCCCCCTGCGGGACGCTCCCGCCCGACAGGGGAGCCTCGGGCCGCTGCTGCCCGTTCTCGGCGTTCTCCAGCACGGTGCCGGGTCGGCGGAGGCGGATCGCACGCTACGGCGGGGTGTGGAGGTGGCCGAGGATCTGGCCCGTACCGAGCCGGCGTACCAACCGGTGCTCCAGATGGCGGTCTACGGCCTGGGCACCTACCTCGTCGAACGCCGGCGATGCGAGGAGGGACGGGCCCTCCTCGTCCGCGCCACGGACATCGCCCGCCGACTGGCCGCGGCGGACGCCACGTACGACTCCGCCCTGGCCTGGACGCTGGCGTCTCTCGGCCACTATCCGGCGGAGGACGAGGCACCGCTTCCGGACGCTCTGGAGACCACCAAGGAGGCGGTCACCCTCGCCCGCCGTCTCGCCCGGGCCGATCCGGCCGTCCACGAACCCCTGCTGGCGTGGGCGCTGGCCGTTCACGGTCTGCGCCTCGCCGAGGCCACGCGGCACGACGAGGCGGTGCGAACCGCCGTGGAGGCCGTCACCGTCGCCCGCCGCGCGGCGCACCAGCCGCACCTGGGCTTCGCCCTCTACGCGTCCGCCACGGTACGGCTCCTGGCGAACGCCGAGCCGGAAGGGGCGGCGGCACGGGAGGACATCACCGAAGCCCTCGCCGTCTACCGCGGCCTGGCCCGCGAGGAACCCGGTCTCGTCGCCGGCTATCTCGAGGCCGCGGAGAAGACGCGTCGGGGCCTTTCCCGCGCGTCGGGGCCGTGAAGGGCCGAAGCCGAGGGCCTGGGGGCGCGTGCCGGGCGTCGCGACGGGCCAACGCCGCCTGTTCGGGCGCTAGCGTGTGGCGAGCCGCTCCAGCAGGGCGGCGCTCCGTGCCAACAACGCCCGCTCCTCATCGGTGAGTTCGGCCTCGATGGCCTGTGCGAGCCAACCGACCCTGCGGCCGCGCTCCGCTTCGAGCGCGGCCCGGCCCGCGTCCGACAGCTCGACCAGCGACTTGCGGCCGTCCGTGGGGTGCGCCCGGCGCGTGATCAGGTTCTGTTCCATGAGCAGCCCCACCGCCCGGGCCATCGACTGGGGGCGTACGCGCTGATCGGCGGCGAGGTCGCTGGTGGTCATGGCGCCGTTGCGGTCGAGTGCGCCGAGCACGGCGACCTGGCCCAGCGGGATGCGGTCCTCATGGGTGACGCGTCGGGTGAGTTTGCCCATCGCGGTGCGCAGTTCTGCGGCGATGGCGGCGGCTTCCGAGGTGGGCATAAGGCACTTTACCCCGTTGGTCGGCGAAGCCGTGCACCTGACCTGCACAGCAATGCTGTACAGCAAAGCTGTGCAGCAAAACTGAGCAGCATTGCTGTATGGTTTGCCCTTGTCGGGCTCAGCGCCAGTGCTGTCGCAGCCGGGGCCACGGCACACGACAACGGGAAGGACCTCCCATGTCCGCGAAGGCAGTCGAACCCGCCGAGAACACCGACGCCGCCATCGAGACCGTCACCGCCCGCCGGATCATCGACAGCCGGGGCAACCCCACGGTCGAGGTCGACGTCGTCCTGGCGGATGGATCCCTGGGACGCGCGGCAGTCCCCTCCGGCGCCTCCACCGGTGTGCGGGAGGCCGTGGAACTGCGCGACGGAGACTCCGCGCGCTGGCACGGCAAGGGCGTCGACCGCGCGGTGGCCCACGTCAACGGGGAGATCGCGGCACACGTGCGCGGCCGGGACGCGGCGGACCAGGCGGCTCTCGACGCGGCGCTGGTCGCCCTCGACGGCACCGCCACGAAGTCCCGGCTCGGCGCCAACGCGATCCTCGGCGTCTCCCTCGCCACCGCCAAGGCCGCCGCGGCGGCCCACCGCCAGCCCCTCTACCGCTACCTCGGCGGCGCCGACGCCCACCTCCTGCCGCTGCCGATGATGAACATCGTCAACGGCGGCGCCCACGCCGACAATCCGCTGGACTTCCAGGAGTTCATGATCGTGCCCGTGGGCGCGGACACCTTCGCCGAAGCCGTCCGCATGGGCAGCGAGGTCTTCCACACCCTGCGCCGCGATCTGCTGGCCGCCGGGCACTCCACGGGCGTCGGCGACGAGGGTGGCTTCGCGCCCGCGCTGCGTACCGCTGAGGAGGCGCTCGACTTCGTGATGGCCGCCATCGAGCGCACCGGCTACCGCCCCGGCGCGGACATCGGCCTGGTCATGGACCCGGCGTCGTCGGAGTTCTTCCGCGACGGGGTGTACGACTACGCGGGCGAGGGGGTGCGCCGCACCCCCTCCGAGAACGCCGACTACCTGGCCAGGCTCATCGACGCCTACCCGGTCGTCTCCATCGAGGACCCGATGGCGGAGAACGACCTGGACGGCTGGCGCGAGCTGACCGCCCGCGTCGGCGACCGCTGTCAGCTCACCGGCGACGACGTGTTCTGCACCAACGAGACGCTGCTGCGCGAGGGCATCCGCACCGGCGTCGGCAACTCGGTCCTGGTCAAGGTCAACCAGATCGGGACCCTGACCGAGGCGCTGGCCGCGGTGGCCACGGCCCACCAGGCGGGCTGGACGGCTGTCATGTCGCACCGCTCGGGCGAGACGGAGGACACCACCATCGCGGATCTGGCGGTGGCGACCGGCTGCGGCCAGATCAAGACAGGCTCGCTCTCCCGCTCCGACCGCACGGCGAAGTACAACCAACTGATCCGGATCGAGGAGGAGCTGGGCGACTCGGCGCGCTTCGCGGGCCGCTCCGCACTCCGTCGGGCGTGAACAGCGGGCAGAGCCAGAGACCACGCGGGCCCCCGGATCGGTCGGGGGCCCGCTCGCGTGCCGGGAGGACACATCCTCCTGGGCCGTTCCGCGAGGGGACGCGCCGATCCGAAGAACGAGTAAGGCCCATGCTGTTGTATCCGGCGGTAACAGGGCCTCATTCTGCTGTCGGGTGGCGGAGGTCCTGGACATCCACACACCCGGTCGCCAGGTCGAAATCCTTGACCGCGTACAACTGAATCCGTATCGGGGAGGCATGTATGAGGCGGCTTCCGACCCGCCGCGCGCTCACCCTGGCCGCGCTCTCGGCTCTGCTCACCGGCTTCCTGCCGGCAGCGCCGGGAGGCGTGCACGCTTCGGCCACCACGGCGGCGACAGCCACGGGCACGGCCTCGTGGGCGGGGCCGCTGTCGACCCGTGGCCGTTACATCGTCGACGCGGCCGGCAACCGCTTCAAGCTCAAGTCAGCCAACTGGGGCGGAGCCCAGGGCAGCTGGACCGGATCGGGCGACCGCGCCGACGCCGCGAACCATCACGCGGGCGAGAACTCACACCAGACGCCTCTCGGCCTGGACCGGACCCCGCTGTCCACACTGCTGGCCGACTTCCACCGTCTCGGCCTCAACAGCGTACGGCTGCCGTTCTCCAACGAGATGATCCACACCACGGCACCGGTCCCCGATTCGGCGGTCGCCGCCAATCCGCGGCTGCGCGGCAAGACCCCCCTCGAGGTGTACGACGCGGTCGTCGCGGCCCTGACCGGCGACGGCTTCGCGGTGATCCTCAACAACCACACCATCACCGCGCGCTGGTGCTGCGGCCTGGACGGCAACGAACGCTGGAACACCTCCCAGACGACCGCGCGGTGGGTGGACGACTGGGCCTTCATGGCGGCCCGCTACCGGGACGACAAGCGGGTGGTCGCCGCCGACCTGTACAACGAGGTGCGCCGCGACATCCTGGACGACCCCAACTGGGGAGGCGGTGACCGCCACGACTGGTTCGCCGCCGCGCAGCAGGCAGCGGACCGCATCCTCACCCGGGCCAACCCGGACCTGCTGATCGTCGTCGAAGGCATCAACTGGACCGGCATACCGGCCGACGGGCTGCCCCACGACCGGCCGACCCTGACCCCGGCGCGGACCCTCTCGCACACCCTGACGCGGTCCGGAAAGCTGGTGTACTCCGCGCACTTCTACGGCTTCACCGGGCCGAGGCACTCCGGCGCGACCGGCATCGGGGAGACCCATGACCCGCGCTATCAGGACCTGTCCCGGGCCGAGCTGTACCAGGTACTGCGTGAGCAGGCGTTCTTCGTGACGGACGACGGGACGCATCACACCGCCCCGCTGTGGGTAAGCGAGTTCGGCACCGGAGCCGGAGAGACCGGCGCCAAGGCGCGGGCCTGGTTCACCCACTTCACCGACCATCTCGCGGCCCAGGACACCGACTTCGCGTACTGGCCGCTGGTCGGCTGGAGCGGCGACGGGAAGGGCGACGACTTCGCGCTGCTGCGCTACGACACCACCGGGCGCCGGTCCGGGATCCTCGACGACGGAGACTGGCGGACGAAGGACTGGCGGAAGCTGGTCGACGCCCCCGCCCGCGGCGGACCGATCACCGCCGGGGCCCGCTGGAACATGCTCACCCTGGACCACGCGGACGCCGTGCGCTCGCTGCGCACCCTGGCCCAGGGCGACTGGGACCCGGGTGCCCGCAAGGGGGTCTGCCCCGACGGCCAGCGGCTCATCGGCCTGGCCCACACCGGGGGCCGCGGGCTGTGCACCGACACCGGCACCGGTGATCTGCGGGCGGCGGGCGATACGCACACCGTGGTGCGCGACGAGCGGTATGTCACCGGCGGGGACTGGGCGACCGGCTACACCAAGCTGGAATGCCCGGCCGGGCAGTTCCTCATCGGCTACAGCCTGCGCGGGGCCGCGGTCTCCGCTGCCCTGTGCGTCCCGGCCCGCGAACGGCTCGCCCTCACCGGCCACACCGTCTGGTTCGACCGGGGCGACAACCGGCCGGACGGCGACCCCGGCGGCGAATTCGCCCATGGCCGCTCCAAGGGGCAGTGCGCGAGCGGTGAGTACGCGGCCGGAATCGCCTACACCCGCCGGATCGGCTCCCTCGCGTCACCGGACGCGCTCCTCTGCCGCCCGCTGTAGCGGTCTGAGGCCCGGCCTCCGGCGCCCCGCTGTAGCGGTCTGGGGACCGGCCTCCGGCGTCCGCCGGGGCGCGCCCCGGGATGTTCTTCGGCAGCGGGTCGTGGTCGAGGGCCTCGCGGCTACGCGCTTCGGCCGCCCGGCCTACACCTGGATCGCCGCCTTCCCGAGGTCGTCATAGGTTCGGTGAGCATGCCGGCATTTGACCGCTTTTCACCGAAAGGCCGCCACATGGCTCGTCGATGGTTCACCTCCACTCTGTGCGTGCTGGCACTCCTGGTGCCAGGGTCACTCGGCGCGGCCTCCGCCGCCGAGGGTGGTCGAACTCCCTTGCGAGTCATGACCCGCAACCTCTACCTGGGCGCCGACCTGGCGCCCGTCCTCGCAGCCACCAGCCCACAGGCGCTCGTCGCCGCGGTGACCGCGGCGTACGCGAACGTCCAGGCGACGAACTTCCCCGAGCGCGCCGAGGCGCTGGCCGAGGAGATCGCCGACAGCGACCCCCACCTCGTGGGCCTCCAGGAAGCCGTCCTCTGGCGCAGTCAGACCCCCGCCGGACCGGGCAGCGCCACCCACGTCGAATACGACTTCCTACAGATCCTTCTCGACAAGCTCGCCGCCCGCGGCAAGCACTACGCGGCCGTGGCCACCGTCACCGTGGGCAGCGACTTCGAGGCCCCGCGCTCCACGCCCGCCGGCCTACAGGACATCCGCCTCACCGACCGTGACGTACTCCTGGCCCGCACCGACCTGCCCGCACGGGAATTCTCCGTGGCCAACGCGCAGGCCGCCCAGTTCCAGAACCTCGTGCCCATCTGCCGCCCGGCGCTCGGCTGCCCGCCCAACCCTCCGATCCAGATCCGACGTGGCTGGGTCGCCGCCGACGCCATCCTGCGCGGCCGCACCGTCCGGGTGGTCACCACCCATCTCGAACCCCTCGCCCCCGCCGTCCAGGAAGCACAGACCGGCGAACTGCTCGCGGGCCCGCTGAACACCACGCTCCCGACCGTGCTTCTCGGCGACCTCAACTCGGCCGCCGGCGGGGTCGGCGCGACACCGGGAACCAACACCGAGAGCTACGACCTCCTCCTGGCCGCCGGCTTCACCGACGCCTGGACGGCCACCCACCCCCGCAAACCCGGCTTCACCTGCTGCCAAGCCGCCGACCTGCGCAACCCCACCTCCAACCTCACTCAACGCATCGACTACGTGCTCTTCCGCGGCAAGATCAAAGCCCTGGCGACCCATCTGGTGGGCGAGGCACCGGCCGACCGCACCCCCTCAGGACTGTGGCCCTCGGACCACGCGGGTGTCAGCAGCGTGCTCCAGCTGCGTCGGAGTGACACCCACACAGGAGTGGGACACCGGTGAGAGGGCGGTCTACGGGCCCGTGGGTGAGGTGTCCGTCGGCTGGGCCTCGTGGGGATGGCGGCTGCGCCAGCGGGCGTACGCGGGTAGCTCGGCGCAGAGCTCCAGATAGCCGGTGCCGACGTCGCGCAGGATCGCCGTTCCGTGCGCGGTGAGCGGGCCGTCGCGATGCCAGGCCAGAACATGGCGGTACCACAGAGGGTTTCCGGCCAGCGGGCGGACGGTGGTGCCCGGGACCTCGATGAAGGTGGCCTGGCAGAGGCTGACGGCCAGTCCCGCCCGGACGAGTTCGATCAGCTGCCGCCCTTCGGCCTCATACGGGGTGTGGGGGCGGCGGTCTGTCAGGGCGGCGGCTGAGGCCCAGTATTCGCCGGTCCGATCGGGGTCGGGGCGCGGCACGGCCCAGTCCTCGTCCGCGAGTTGCGCCAGGGTCACCTCCTCCCGTGCCGCGAGCGGGTGCGTCGCCGGGAGCAGTGCGAAGACCGGCTCGGTGACCAGCGGGGTGAGGATCACGTCGGCGCGCGGCGGCAGCCGCTGGTCGGGGTGGTCGCCGAGGATCGCCGCCTCCAGGCGCCCCGCGGCCACGTCGTCCAGGAGCGGGGCGGGCGAGTACTGGCAGCGCGCGGTCACCTCGGCGCCGGGCAGGGCCTGGCGGACGGCCAGCACGAGTCGGCCCAGCAGCGGGGCGCCCACCGAGCCGAGCCGGATCCGCTCCACGGTCGCGGCGCGGCGGGTGGCGCGCGCGGCGTCGTCCAGGAGCGCGTCGATGCCGGGGAGGATGGCTCGGGCCCGCTGGATCACCAGGTCGCCGAAGGGCGTGGGCGCCGCCCCCGCCTTCCCGCGGTCGAAGAGCGCCCCGCCCAACATCGCCTCGATGCGCCTCAGCTGGGCACTGAGCCCGGGCTGGGTCATCCCCAAGCGGGCGGCGGCGCGGGTGAGGCTCCCGGCCTCGGCGACCGCGCACACCACGCGCAGATGCCGTACCTCCAGATCCATGGGCACCTCCCGATCCGCCAGCGCGTCGTCCGGCCATGGCGCGGATGTTATGGACCGGTGACAGCTTTCGGACAGGGCCTGGATCCCCGAAGAATTATGTGAAATGTCACACACCACAACGCATGGAGGTCCCTGAGGCCATGAGGCAGTCCCCTCCCCCGGCGACGGCGCACCGGGTGGCCCTCGTCGCCCTGCTCGCCGCCCTGCTCCTGACGCTCCACGGCACCCCGCCCGCCCACGCGGCGACGCCGTCGGAAGCCTCACCCGAATCCGCGTCGAAGTCCGTGTCGAAGTCCGCGTCCGCCCCCGCTTCGGCCTGCGCCCTGCGCGGCACCACCGGATGGACCGACGAGGGCCACGGCACCGACTACTCCGTGTTCCAGCGCCCCAAGGGGACGAAGAAGGTCGGCATGATCTTCGTGGACTTCCCCGACGCGCCCGCCACCGAGACCCCCGCTTCCAGCGCGGCACAGATCACGCCCGGCACCGACTGGCTGTGGTACGCCTCCTACGGGAAGACCTGGCTGGACATCACCCAGCACCGGCGCTGGGTGCGGATGCCGCACACGTCGACGGACTACGGCTTCGAGCGCGGCCTCACCCACGAGACGCACGAGGCGTACATCAAGGACGCCGTGGCCGCGGCCGACCGCGGTGTGGACTTCTCCGGCTACGACATGGTGTACGTCGTGGCGACGAAGAACGCGCCGGCCATCTCCTTCACGCCCACCTACCTCCACGAGCCCGGCACGGCGGGCGTGGTCGCCGACGGCAAGCGGATCAAGTGGGCGGTGACCTTCGGCCAGGACATGTGGCACTGGGGACCGAAACTGGTGGCTCACGAGACCGCCCACACCTTCGGCCTGCCGGACCTGTACGCGTTCGACGGCGCCGACGCCCACCGTCACGTCGGCGGCTGGGACGTGATGGGCCTGATAGGTGGCGCCGGACCGCAGTACTTCGCCTGGCACTCGTGGAAGCTCGGCTGGACCGCCGACAGGCAGGTGCGCTGCCGGGCCTCGGCGGGCAGCGACACGGTGCGCCTGACCTCGGTCGCCTACCGCGGTGGCACCAAGATGGCGGTGGTCCGCACCGGTCCCACCACCGCGTACGTCGTCGAGTCGAGGCGAGCGGTCCAGGCGGACTCGGAGGTCTGCTCGACCGGCGCGCTGGTCTACAGGGTCGACTCCTCCGTCCAGACCGGCGAGGGCCCGATCCGGGTGATGGACGCCAAGCCAACCGCCACCCCCGCCGAGGGCTGCCGCCCGCTGGACGACGCGCCGTACCAGGTCGGTGAGTCCTTCAGCGACCCCGCCGCGGGGGTGAGGATCGAGGTCCTGAGCGCGGACGGCTCCGGCGACACGGTCCGTATCACCAGGTCGTAGGCGGTTCCGCAGACACGGGTGCCCTGGATCCCAGTGGGATCCAGGGCACCGCGTCGTTCAGAGCCCCTCGGGGAAGTGGCAGGCGACCTCCCTGGCCTCGCCCGGACGCGCGATCCGCAGCAACGGGGCCTCGGTCCGGCAGATGCCCTGGGCCTTGGGACACCGCGGGTGGAAGGTGCAGCCCGGTGGGGGAGCGGCCGGGCTGGGAGGGTCGCCGAGCAGGGTGATCCGCTCGCGGCTCCGCTCGGCCGCCGGGTCCGGCAGCGGCACGGCGGACAGCAGGGCCCGGGTGTAGGGGTGGGCCGGGGCCGCGTACACCCGCGCCTTGTCGCCGATCTCCACGATGCGGCCCAGATACATCACCGCCACTCGGTCGCAGACCCGCTTGACCACCGACAGGTCGTGGGCGATGAAGAGGTAGGCGAGGCCGAGCTCGCGCTGGAGCCGCTCCATGAGGTTGACGATCTGGGCCTGTACGGAGACGTCGAGGGCGGAGACCGGCTCGTCGGCCACCACCAGGCGGGGGCTGGTGGCCAGTGAGCGGGCGATGCCGATGCGCTGGGCCTGCCCGCCGGAGAACTCGTGCGGATAGCGGTCGATGTGCTCGGGGATGAGCCCGACCAGCTCCATCAGCTCCACCGAGCGCTTGCGGGCCTGCGCCGCCGAACTGCCCTGCACCATGAGGGGGTCGGAGATGATCCGGGCCACCGTCTGGCGCGGGTTGAGGGACGAGTGCGGGTCCTGGAAGACCATCTGCAGGTCCCTGCGCAGGGGTTTGAGCGTGCGCTGCGTCAGATGGCTGATGTCGCGTCCGTCGTACGTGATGGAGCCGGAGGTGGGTTCCAGGAGCCGGACGATGAGGCGGCCCGTGGTGGACTTGCCGCAACCGGACTCGCCGACCAGGCCCAGGGTCTCACCGGCCGCGACGTCGAAGCTGACGCCGTCGACGGCCCGGACCGGGGCTGAGCGGGCCCGTCTTCCGGGGAACTCCATCGTCACGTCGCGCAGGGAGAGCAAGGGCCGGGTGACCGTGGCGGTGGCGGTGGCGGTGGCAGGGGCGGTGGTGGTCATGAGGCGACGCCTTCGAGTGCGGGGAGATGGCAGGCGACGGGGTGACCGGCGGGCTCGCCGAACAGCGGCCGCTCGCTCTCGCAGCGGGACCGCTCCTCACGGGAGGCCGTCGCGAGGCGGGGGCACCGAGGCGCGAACGCGCAGCCGGGAGCCGGGACGAGAAGGGAGGGCGGGCTGCCGGGGATGGCCCGCAGCGGCTCGTCGTCCTGGTCGTCCAGGCGGGGCAACGAGTCGAGGAGACCCCGGGTGTAGGGATGGGAGGGGGCGGCGAACAGCATGTCCACCGGCGCCTGTTCGGCGGCCCGGCCGCCGTACATCACCAGCACGTCGTGGGCGACGCGGGCGACCACCCCCAGATCGTGCGTGATCATGATGACGGCCAGGCCCCGGTCCTGTTGGAGCGTGGCGATCAGCTCCAGGATCTGCGCCTGGACGGTGACGTCGAGCGCCGTGGTCGGCTCGTCGGCGATGAGCAGATCCGGCTCGCACGCGAGCGCCATGGCGATCATCACGCGCTGGCGCATGCCGCCGGAGAACTGGTGCGGGTACTCGCCCGCCCGGCGGCGCGGCTCGGGGATGCCGACCTCGGCCAGGGCCTCGACCGCCCGCGCGCGGGCGGCCTTGCGGCCGGAGCGGAAGTGCACCCGGTGGTGCTCGGCGATCTGCTCGCCCACCGTGTAGTACGGATGCAGGCTGGAGAGCGGGTCCTGGAAGATCATGGCCATCTTCCGGCCGCGCAGTCGGTTCAGCTCGCGCTCCGGCAGGTCGACCAGCTCCTGCCCGCCGAGCCGTACGGAGCCGGTGATCTCGGCCCCGGTGTGCAGGCCCATCACCGCCATCGAGGTGACGGACTTGCCGGAGCCGGACTCGCCGACGATGCCGAGGGTCCGCCCCCGGCGCACCTCGAAGCCGAGAGAGTCCACGGCCCGGACGGGACCGTGCCGGGTCGGGAAGGTCACGCTCAGGTCCGTCACGGACAGCAGCGGCGCGGAGTCGTCCCCGGGAAGGCCGGCCGTCATCACGGGAACCGCCTTCAGTCGATCGGCCATCAGTACCTCACTCGCGGATCGATGACGGCGTACAGCAGGTCGACCGCCAGGTTGGCGACGACGATGAAGGTGGCGGCGAGGAGCGTCACGCCGAGGATCACCGGCTGGTCGCCGCTGGACAGCGCGCCGTAGAAGAGCCGTCCGATGCCGGGGAGCCCGAAGATGGACTCGGTGATCACCGCACCGGCGAGGAGGCCGCCCAGGTCCATGCCGAAGATGGTCAGGATGGGGGTCATCCCGGCGCGCAGCCCGTGCTTGACGACGACGGTGCGGCGCGGCAGGCCCTTGGCGCGGGCCGTGCGAATGTACGGCTCCGCCATCGTCTCGATCATCGAACTGCGGCTCTGCCGCGCGTACATGGCCGCGTACAGGACGGCCAGCGCCAGCCAGGGCAGCAGCAGGTTCGACGCCCAGTCCACCGGATCCTCGCCGAAGGGCACATAGCTCGGGTAGGGCAGCAGCCCGGCCGTCCGGATCACCCCGTAGATCAGCATCATCGAGGTGAAGTAGACGGGTAGCGAGGCGGCGGCGACAGCGCCGACCATCAGGGCCTTGTCGACGAGGGTGCCCTTGCGCAGGGCCGCGACGACACCCGCGGACAGACCGAGGGTCAGCCACACCACGGCGGCGCCCAGGGCCAGCGAGGCGGAGACCGGGAGACGGTCCATCAGCAGGTCCCAGACGGACTCGCTGTTCTCGTAGGAGTAGCCCAGGCACGGGAACTCGCAGTGCAGCTCGTACTGGCCGGTTCCCATGGTGCGGCCGGTGAAGATCCCGGTGACGAAGTCCATGAACTGCCGCCACAACGGCTGGTCGAGCCCCATGTGCTCGCGGATCGCCGCCAGCCGCTCGGAGCTGCACGACTTGCCGCAGGCCGCGGCGGCCGGGTCGGACGGCAGGACGTAGAAGATGGTGAAGGTGACGGCGGCGATGGCGATGAGCACGCCGGTCACCCCGAGCAGCCGGCGCACGATGTAGACGGTCATGTGCGACTCCCTCGCGGGTCCAGGACGTCCCGCAGCGCGTCGCCGAGCAGCGTGAACGCGAGCACGGTGAGGAAGAGACAGGTGCTCGGGATGACGAAGTACATGGGGTCGGTGTCGTAGAAGTTGACGCTCTCGGCGATCATCTGGCCCCAGGAGGGGGTGGGCGGGCGGACGCCGACGCCCAGATAGCTCAGCGCCGCCTCGGTGGAGATCATCCCCGGGATGATCAGGGTGGTGTACGCGATGACGGGTCCGGCGACGCCCGGGAGGATGTCGCGGGTCAGGATCCGCCAGGGGCCGGAGCCGCCGACGCGGGCGGCATCGACGTACTCGCGGTGTTTGAGCGAGAGGGTCTGGCCGCGCACCACGCGGGCGATGCCGGGCCAGCCGAACAGGCCGATGACCGCGATCATCAACACGATCCGGTTGACGTCCCGCGCCACCGACATCATCGCGATCATGAAGATGAGCGACGGGAAGGACATGGTGAGGTCCATCAGCCGGGACAGGACCCTGTCGGTGCGACCGCCGAAGTAGCCCGCGGCGATCCCGGCGGCGGTGCCGGTGACGACGACGATCGCGGTGGCGGCGACGGCGATGAGCAGCGAGACCTGGGCGCCGTGCACGACCCGGGCGAACAGGTCGCGGCCGGTGACGGGTTCCACGCCGAGCCAGTGGTCGGCGGAGACCCCGCCGAGCGGGCCGATCGGCTGCCCGCCCAGGTAGGGATCGACCGCGGTCTTGTCGAACTCCTCGGGCGACCAGCCGCCCAGCCTGCTGAGCAGCGGGGCGGCTACCGCCATGACCGCGAAGAGCGCGATCACGACGAGGGAGATCTTCACGGAGGTGCGCCGGCTCAGCTCCCGGCGGGCGAGCTGCCAGGGGCCGCTGCCCGCCGCGGCGGCCCCGGCGGCCGGGGTGTCGAGTGTCGTGGTGGCCATGGCGGGGTTCAGCCCTCGCTCTTGGAGGGGTCCTTGAGGCCGACCGAGGCGTAGTCGAGCTGGCCGCCGAAGGACGTCTGCCCGTACGCGCCCGCGATGTTGGTGCCCACCACCAGCGGCCAGCGCCGCACCAGGACCGGGACGGCGGGGGCCTTGGCGAGGATCTCGCCGTCCAGCTCCCGCCAGGCTTCCGCGGCCTTCCCGGCATCGGTCATCGCGGCGATCTCGTCCATCCGCCGCATGGTCGCCTTGTCGCGGAAGAGCGAGTGGTTGCCGGTGTTGCCCTTCTCCTTGATGTGGCGGCCGTCGAAGACGAACGGCAGGAAGGTGGAGCCGGACGGGTAGTCGGGGCACCAGCCGGTGTACACCATGTCGGTGCGGTTGGTCGTGTCGCCGATGGTGGTGTAGAAGGCGGCCGGGTCGACCGTCTCGATGGTCACCTTGATACCGGCCTTGCCCAGGGCCTGCTGGATGGCCTCGGCGCGGCCCTTGTCGCCGTTGGACACGGTCATCTTCGTGGTGAAGCCGCCCGGCTTTCCGGCCTGCTTCAACAGCTCCTTGGCCTTGTCGACGTCGCCGGTGACGGGGATCTTGAGCGTGTCGGGCTGCTTGCCGTCGAAGAGGGTGGCGGGCATGTAGGCGGTGGAGGCGTTGTTGAAGGCGGGGCCGCCGGAGGAGTTGACCACGATCTCCTTGTCGAGGGCGTACTGCACGGCCTGACGGACCTTCATGTCGTCGAAGGGGGCGCGGCCGGTGTGCATCTGCACCATGTCGGTGCAGTTGGTCGACTCGGCGAGCAGCCGCTTGCGCACCGCGGCGTTGGGCAGCACCTTGACCCCGCTCTCCGGCCGCAGCGCGTACCACGAGACGGCGGAGGCGTCCGCGCCCTGGCTGGCGATCATCCGGTCGTCGATCTGGTTGTGCTTGAGCCCCATGACCATGACCAGCTTGTCCGGGTACGCCTTGCGTATCCCGTCCGTCTTGGGGTCCCAGTGGGGGTTGCGGACCAGGACGAGCTTCTTGTTGCGCTGGTACGTCTGGATCTTGTACGGGCCCGAGGAGAACGGGCGGCTGTCGTACCTGGGCCCGGTGTCCCTCTTCTTGGGCACCGGCGCGAAGGTGGGCATCACCGTGGCGTTGGCGAACTCGGCGAAGGGCTTGCGAAGTTCGAAGACGATCGTGCGGTCGTCCGGCGTCTTGATGGAGTCGAGGTGCTCGCCGTCGGCCGGTCCTCTGTAGCCCTCGGCACCCTTGAGGTAGCGGGCCGCGTAGTCGGCGCCGCCGTACAGGTCGGGGGAGAACGACCGCTCCACGTTGTACTTGACGTCCTGGGCGGTGACCGGGGTGCCGTCCTCGTACCTGATCCCCTTCTTGAGGCGGAAGGTCCAGGTCTTGGCGCCGTTGGACGGGGTGCCGAGGTCGGTCGCGAGGTCGGGGACCAGCTCGCCGCCCTCGGCCCCCGGGGCCGCCTTGTAGGTCACCAGGGTGCGGTAGAGCAGCCGGGTGCCGAACTCCATGTCGCTCATGGTCCAGTTGCGGGCCGGGTCGAGGTGGGTGAAGTCCTGGTGGGACAGGACCGTGAGGGTGCCGCCCTTCTTCGGGGTGCCTCCGATCACCGCGCCGAGGTTGGCGGTGGCCGGGTTCTTTCCCTTCCGGCCGTCGCTGGAGCGCTTGCCGCTGGAGCAGCCGGTCGTGCCGAGGGTGAGGGCCACCGCCACGGCGGTGGCGAGGACGGTACAGGTGCGCTTGTTCATCAGGGTCACTCCGTGAACAGTCGGACAGCACAGTGGCTGGAATGTGACCTGTAACATAGTAATGTGAAATTGCACTGGCAAGGTCTTCTCGACTTTGTTCTGTAGTCGTGCCCCTCGCCTGGGGCCCGTGACCGGCGTCGGGCGCCCCGCTCGCCGCAACTCCCGGCGCCCCTCCGGGGTGTGAATCGCGGTCGACCTCTTGGTATCGCCGGTGCAATGTGAAATATTACTGCCGTGCTCACGAGAGATTCCGCGGATGTCATCGTCGTCGGGGCCGGCATGGTCGGCGCGGCCTGCGCCTACTACGCCGCCCGGTCCGGCCTGCGCGTCACCGTGGTCGACCGCGGCCCCGTAGCGGGTGGCAGCACGGGGGCCGGGGAGGGGAACCTGCTGGTCTCCGACAAGGAACCGGGGCCCGAACTCGACCTCGCGCTGCTCTCCACCCGGCTGTGGCGGGACCTCGCCCAGGAGCTTCCGCTCGGGATCGAGTACGAGGCGAAGGGCGGCCTGGTCATCGCCTCCCGCGAGACCGGGATGGCCACGCTGCGGGACTTCGCCGCCGCCCAGCGCACGGCGGGCGTCACGGCGGAGGAGGTCGCGGCGGACCGCCTGCACGACCTGGAGCCGCATCTGGCCCCCGGCCTGGCAGGCGGCTTCCACTACCCCCAGGACGCCCAGGTCATGCCCGCGCTGGCCGCCGCGCACCTGCTGCGTGCGGCCGGTTCCCGGGTGCGGCTGCGGCTCGGCGAGGAGGTCACCGGCCTGCTCGTCGGCGGGTCGGGCGAGATCCAGGGGGTGCGGACGGCCGCCGGGCCGGTCCACGCGCCCTATGTGGTGAACGCCGCGGGCACCTGGGGCGGCGAGTTCGCCCGCCTCGCCGGCGTGGAGCTGCCGGTGCTGCCCCGCCGGGGCTTCGTCCTGGTCACCGAGCCGCTGCCGCGCGTGGTGCGCCACAAGGTGTACGCGGCGGACTACGTCGCCGACGTGGCCAGCGGCTCCGCCGCGCTGCAGACCTCGGCGGTGGTCGAGGGCACCGCCGCGGGTCCGGTCCTCATCGGCGCCAGCCGGGAGCGGGTCGGCTTCGACCGCACGCTGTCGGTGGAGGTCCTGCGTCGCCTCGCCGCCCAGGCCACGGCCCTCTTCCCGGTCCTCGCCGGGGTGCGGGTCATCCGGACCTACCCCGGGTTCCGCCCGTACCTGCCCGACCACCTGCCGGCCATCGGCCCCGACCCGCGCGTGCCCGGGCTGCTGCACGCCTGCGGCCACGAGGGCGCCGGCATCGGCCTCGCCCCCGCCACCGGCCTGGCCGTCGCCCGCGCCCTGGTCGGCGGCGAACCCCCGCTCGACATGGCTCCGTTCCGGCCGGAGCGTTTTCCCTCAGCCGCCTGAGTCCGTCCGTCACGTCCGTCACGTCCGTCACGAGAGGAGGGCCACCGTGGCCCGTACCCCCGCCGAACTGGTCGGCGCACAGCCCGGTCCACCGTTCGAGATCACCATGGACGGCCGCACCGTGACCGCCCTGCCCGGGCAGTCCGTCGCCGCCGCCCTGTGGGGTGCCGGGATCGTCGCCTGGCGCTCCACCCGGAACGGCGGGCGCCCGCGGGGCGCGTTCTGCGGCATCGGCCAGTGCTACGACTGCCTCGCCACCATCAACGGCGAGCCCAACCGCCGGGCCTGCCTGGTTCCCGCCCGGCCCGGCGACGCCATCACCACGCAGGAAGGACACGGCCGTGCCGCTCTCGGCGTCTGAAGCGCATGAGGCGTCGAACGCGCGTGAACCGTACGACCTCGCGGTGATCGGCGCGGGCGCGGCCGGCCTCGCGGGCGCCGTCACCGCCTCCGAACTCGGCCTGTCCGTCGCCCTGCTGGATGCCTCAGGCCAGGTCGGCGGCCAGTTCTACCGCACCCCGGAACCGGGCCTCGGCGCCGCCCGGCCCGAAGCCCTGCACCACGACTGGGCCGCCTTCGCCGACCTGCGCGAGCGCCAGCGCGCCACAGACGGCATCGACCACCTCGCCGGACACCACGTGTGGACGGTGGCCCGGCGGAGCGACGAGCTGTGGGCGGTGCACGCCGTGACCGGTGCCGACGGGGCGGAGGAACGGCCGGTGCGCGTACGGGCGCGGGCGATCCTCATCGCGACCGGGGCCTACGAGCGCCAACTGCCCTTCCCCGGCTGGACCCTGCCCGGCGTCGTGAGCGCCGGAGGAGCCCAGGCGATGCTCAAGTCGGGTCTTGTGCTGCCCGGCAGACGGGTCGTCGTCGCGGGCAGCGGGCCGCTGCTGCTCGCCGTCGCCTCCTCGCTCGCCGCCGCCGGGGCGCGGGTCCCCGCCGTGGTGGAGGCGGCCGGCTACCTGCGCTACGCCCGCCATGTCCGCGCCCTCGCCACCAACCCGCACAAGCTCGCCGAGGCGGTGGTCCACGGCTCGGCGCTGCTGCGGCACCGGGTGCGGCTGCGCACCCGCAGCGCGATCACCGAGGTGCACGGCGATCAGCGGGTCGAAGCGGTGACGATCAGCCGGCTCGACGGCGACTGGCGGCCCGTGCGGGGGACGGGCCGCCAGATCGAGTGCGACACGCTGGCGGTCGGGCACGGCTTGGCCCCCCAGATCGACCTCGCCGTGGGACTCGGGTGCTCCACCCGCCCCACCGCGGACGGCGCCCTCGCCCTGGTCCTCGACGGACTCCAGGAGACCACGGTGCCCGGCGTATGGGCGGCGGGCGAGACCGGCGGGGTCGGCGGCGCCCAACTGGCCCGGGTCGAGGGCGAACTGGCCGCCATCGCGGTCGCCGCCCGGCTGGGCGGGCGATCGGTAAGGGCGCGGTCCGCGCGCGTGGCGCGGCTGCGCCGCACCCGCGACCGCATGCGCCGCTTCGCGGACGCCATGGCCGAGGCGCACGCCCCCGGTCCCGGCTGGCCCGAGTGGCTGGCCGAGGACACCGACGTGTGTCGCTGCGAGGAGGTGACCGCCGGGCACATCCGCGAGGCGGTCACCGACCTCGGGGCCCGCGACGCGCGGACCGTCAAGCTCCTCACACGAGCGGGGATGGGGTGGTGCCAGGGCCGGATGTGCGGTGCGGCCGTGGCCTGCCTCGCGGCCGGGGCGGACGGCCCCCCGGCGCCGCCGGCCGAGCGCCGCCCGCTCGCCGCTCCGGTTCCGCTCGGCGCGCTCGCCTCGCTCGAGCCTGCCGAGTCACCCGAGAAGTCCGTCGGGTCCGACCGCTGACGACTCGCCCCCGCTCACCCTCCCAGGTGCCCATCGGGCACCCCCGGCACCGCTATAAAATGTCACATGCCACAGAAGGGCTCATTCGCATGACCACCACCACCTGGAACTCCTCCCGTCCCTGGCGCGGCATCATGGTCGCCACCGCGCTCCCTCTTCGCGACGACCTCTCCGTCGACTACGACGCCTACGCCGAGCACGTCCGCTGGCTCGTCGACAACGGCTGCGACGGCGTCGTCCCCAACGGCTCGCTCGGCGAGTACCA
Source organism: Streptomyces sp. SAJ15 (assembly GCF_007595705.1). Taxonomy (GTDB): domain Bacteria; phylum Actinomycetota; class Actinomycetes; order Streptomycetales; family Streptomycetaceae; genus Streptomyces. The sequence continues at coordinate 67,957 of NZ_NISY01000018.1, forward strand.
GACCCTCACCGACGAGGAGCGCGCCCGCGTGGTCCGTACCGCGGTCGAGGCGGCGGGCGACCCGGCGCGGGTGATGCCCGGTGTCTCCGCGTACGGCAGCGGCGAGGCACGTCGCTGGGCCGAGCAGGCGGGCGAGGCCGGCTGCGGCTCCGTCCTCCTGCTGCCCCCGAACGCCTACCGCGCCGACGAGGCGTCCGTGCGGGCCCACTACGCCGAGGTGGCCGGGGTCGGAGTGCCCGTCGTCGCGTACAACAACCCCATCGACACCAAGGTCGACCTGACCCCGGCCCTGCTCGCCGGGCTCCACGCCGACGGGCACATCGTGGCCGTCAAGGAGTTCAGCGGCGACGTCCGGCGCGCCTACGAGCTCGCCGAGCTCGCCCCGGAGCTCGACCTGCTGATCGGCGCCGACGACGTGCTCCTCGAACTCGCCGTGGCCGGGGCCGTCGGCTGGATCGCCGGTTACCCGAACGCCTTCCCCGCCGCCTGCGCGCGGCTGTACCGGGCCGCCGTCTCCGGCGACCTCCGGACGGCGCTGCCCCTGTACCAGTCGCTGCACTCGCTCCTGCGCTGGGACTCCAAGACCGAGTTCGTCCAGTCGATCAAGCTCTCCATGGACATCGTCGGGCGCCACGGCGGTCCGGTCCGCCCGCCCCGCACCGCGCTCACCGGTGCGGACGAGGTCGCGGTACGCACCGCGACCGAGAAGGCCGTCGCCGAGGGCCACCGCTGACCGCCGGATCGCCACGCGGCCGGATCCCCGGCCCCATCCGACCCCCTGACCTTCCGACAGTCGAAAGGAGCCACCGGTGCGTACACGCCATGTCTTCCACGCGGTGGACTCGCACACCGAGGGCATGCCCACCCGCGTGGTCACCGGTGGTGTCGGGGTGATCCCCGGCGCCACCATGGCCGAACGACGACTGCACTTCATCGAGCACCTGGACCACATCCGTACGCTCCTGATGTACGAGCCGCGCGGCCACTCCGCCATGAGCGGCGCGATCCTCCAGCCGCCCACCCGGCCCGACGCGGACTACGGCGTCCTCTACATCGAGGTCTCCGGGCTGCTGCCGATGTGCGGCCACGGCACCATCGGGGTGGCCACCGTCCTGGTCGAGACCGGGATGGTGCCGGTCGTCGAACCCGTCACCACGGTCCGCCTCGACACCCCGGCGGGCCTGGTCAGCGTCGACGTACACGTCGAGGACGGCGCGGCGAAGGCGGTCACGCTCACCAACGTCCCCGCGTTCTGCGTCGGCCTGCACCGCCGAGTCGACGTCCCCGGCTTGGGCAAGGTGACCTATGACCTCGCCTTCGGCGGCAACTTCTACGCCTTCGTCGAACTCGACGCACTGGGCCTGCCGTTCGACCGCGCCCGCAAGGACGACCTGCTGGCCGCAGGGCTCGCCGTCATGGACGCCATCAACGCCACCGACCGGCCCGTGCACCCCGAGAGTCCGGAGATCGGCGGGGTGAAGCACGTCTATCTGGCGGCCCCCGGCTCCGACGCCGCGCACTCCCGCCATGCCATGGCCATCCACCCCGGCTGGTTCGACCGCTCGCCGTGCGGCACCGGCACCTCCGCCCGGATGGCCCAACTGCACGCCCGCGGCGAGCTGCCGCTGCACCGGGACTTCGTCAACGAGTCCCTCATCGGCACCCGCTTCACCGGCCGCCTCATCGGCGAGACGGAGGTCGGCGGCGTGCCGGCCGTCGTCCCCGCCATCACCGGACGCGCCTGGATCACCGGGACCGCCCAGTACTTCCTCGACCCGGACGATCCCTTCCCCGGAGGTTTCCTCCTGTGACCACCACCCTGTCCCCGGTTGTCTCCCGCAACCCGGCCGACCCCGCCGACGTCGTCGCGCACCTGCCCGCCGCCGGAGCGTTCGGCGCCGCCGAGGCCGTGGAGCGGGCCCGCGCCGCGCAGCCCGGCTGGCTGCGCGGCGGCGCGGCCGCCCGCTCGGCCGCCCTCGCCTCGATCGCGACCGCCCTCGAGACCGCCATGGACGAGCTCGCCGCGCTCGCCGTGCGGGAGGTCGGCAAGCCGTTTGCCGAGGCCCGTGCCGAGGTGGCTCGGACCGTCGCGATCTGGCGGTACTACTCCCAGGCCCCGTATGAACCGTCCGGCGCCGTCCACGAGATGGCCGCCGGGGCCGGGCTGCTGCTGACCCGCCGCCGCCCGCACGGGGTCGCGGGGCTGATCACGCCCTGGAACTTCCCCTTCGCCATCCCGAGCTGGAAGGCCGCCCCGGCGCTCGCGGTGGGCAACGCGGTCGTCCTCAAGCCCGCGCCCGAGGCCACGGCCTGCGCCCAGCGGCTCGCCGAGATCGTCCAGCGGGTGCTGCCGGAGGGGGTGTTCACGGCGGTGCCCGGTGGCGCCGCCGAGGGTGCCGCCGTGGTCTCCGCCGCCGACGTCGTCTCCTTCACCGGCTCGACCGAGGCGGGCCGGGCGGTCGCCCGCGCGGCCACCGCCCGCGGCGTTCCGCTCCAGGCGGAGATGGGCGGCCTCAACGCGGCCATCGTCCTCCCGGACGCCGACATCGCGCGGGCCGCCGCGCACCTGGCCGCCGCCATCGCCGGATACGCGGGCCAGAAGTGCACCGCCACCAGCCGGGTGATCGCCGTCGGCGCCGCCGCCGACCCCCTGCGGGAAGCCCTCACGGAAGCGCTGCGGAGCGTCCCGGCCGGGGATCCGGCCGACCCCGCCACGGTGTGTGGCCCGCTCATCTCCGAGCAGGCCCGCGAGCAGGTCGGCGGCGCCTGGGCCGGTCTGTCGGTGCTCACCGGCGGCATCCTCCCGGACGGCCCGGGCTGGTACGCGGCCCCGACCCTGGTCGAGAAGGTGCCCGCGGGCCACCGCCTGCTGCGCGAGGAGGTCTTCGGGCCCGTCGCCGCCCTGCTGAGGGCCGACGATCTGGCCGACGCGGTCCGCATCACCAACTCCGTGCCGCACGGCCTGGTCACCTCGGTGCACACGACCGACCTCGACGCGGCGCTGTACGGCCTCGACGAGCTGGACACCGGCATGATCCGCGTCAACGCCCCGTCCACCGGCGTCGACTTCCACCTGCCGTTCGGCGGCACGAAGTCCTCCGGCTACGGCCCGCGCGAACAGGGCCGCGCGGCGCTGGAGTTCTACACCGCCAGCCGCACGTACACCCTCTCACCAGGTAAAACCATGTGACATTGTACGCTGGTCCGGTCCAGCCAAGGCGCGAAGGGAAGACCGTGGGCCACCTGAAGCAGCACACCCTCATCACCACCAGGGAGCGCCTGCGCGACCAGGTCGCCCACGCCCTGCGTGCCGCCATGATCTCGGGCGAGCTGCGGCCGGGCCAGGTCTACTCCGCCCCGGGCCTCGCCGAGGACTTCGGCGTCTCCGCCACCCCGGTGCGCGAGGCGATGCTCGACCTGGCCCGCGAGGGCCTGGTCGAGCCCGTCCGCAACAAGGGCTTCCGGGTCACCGAGGTCACCGAGAGCGACCTCGACCAGTACACGGAGATCCGCGCCCTGATCGAGATCCCCACGGTGGGGCGCGTCACCCGGACCGCGACTCGCGACGAGCTGGAGGCGCTGCGGCCGGTGGCCGAGGAGATCGTGCGCGCCGCACGCGAGCACGACCTGATCGGCTACCTGGAAGCCGACCGACGGTTCCACCTCGCGCTCCTCAGGCTCTCCGGGAATGACCGGCTGGTCGAGACCGTCGGTGACCTGCGCAAGCGCACCCGCCTGTACGGCCTGAGCGCACTGGACGAGCGGGACCGGCTGATCCCGTCCGCCGAGGAGCACCTGGAGCTCCTCTCCCTGATGCTGGCGGGCGACGCCGAGGGCGCCGAGCGGTGCATGCGCCGACACCTGGGGCACGTGCGCTCGCTGTGGGCGACGTCTGAGTGAGCGCCCGCGTGGGCCACGCATAGCGGCACGTTATGCGGATCCGAGGGCTCCTGTGGACCGGCTCACCGCGCCAGGCTCTTCGTACGACGCCGTCCCCGTACCAGCTCACCGCCTGCGCCCGCCGCCCGCCACGTCCCTCAGGAGCCGAACCCTTGAACCCCGCGTACGCCACCGCCGACCATGTCTTCACCGTCCCCCTGGACCACACGCGCCCCGACGGCCCGACCATCGAGGTGTTCGCCAGGGAGGTCGCCGACCGGTCCCGGGCCGCCGACAAGCTGCCCTGGCTGCTCTATCTGCAAGGCGGGCCCGGCGGCAAGTCCCCCCGTCCGTACCGCGGATCGCCCGGCTGGCTGCCGCACGCGCTGAAGACCCATCGGGTGCTCCTGCTCGACCAGCGCGGCACCGGACGCTCCACCCCTGTCACGGCACGCGCGGCCGCCCGGATCGCCGACCCGGCGCGGCTCGCCGCGTACCTCACCCACTTCCGCGCCGACGCCATCGTCGACGATGCCGAGCTGATACGTCGTCAACTCTGTGGGGATGACCCCTGGGAGAGCCTCGGCCAGAGCTACGGCGGCTTCGTCACCCTCACCTACCTCTCCCGCGCGCCCCAGGGCCTCAGGGCGGCCTACGTCGCGGGCGGCCTGCCGGGCCTCGACGCGACCGCCGACGACGTGTACGCCCGCACCTACCCCCGTGTCCGCGACCGCGGGCGGGAGTTCTTCGCCCGCTACCCCGCCGACGCGGACCGGCTGCGCCGCATCGCCGACCTGCTCACCGCCACCGAGGTCCGCCTGCCCGACGGCGACCGCCTCACCGCCCGCCGCCTGCGCACCCTCGGCCTCGCCTTCGGCATGGGCGACGGCTTCGAGCGTGTGCACTGGCTCCTCGACGAGGCCCTCGACGCCCATGGCGAGCTGAGCGACACCTTCCTCCACCAGGTCATGAGTCTGACCGGCTTCACGGACAACCCGCTCTTCGCCGTCCTCCAGGAGTCGATCTTCGCCCAGGGGGCCGCCACCCGCTGGGCGGCGGACCGCGCCCTGTCCGCCTTCCCGGAGTTCACCGCCGACGCGGACCCCCTGCTGCTCACCGGCGAGATGATCTACCCCTGGATGTTCCGGGACATCGCGGGCCTGCGCCCTTTCGCCGACGCCGCCGACATCCTGGCCGACAAGGCCGACTGGCAGCCCCTGTACGACCACGCCGCCCTCGCCGCCAACCGGGTCCCCCTCGCGGCCGCCGTCTATCACGACGACATGTACGTCGACGCCGGCCTCTCCCTCGCCACCGCCTGCCAGGTGGGCAGCACCCGTGTCTGGGTCACCAACGAGTGGGAACACGACGGCATCACGGCCTCGGGCGACCGAGTCCTCTCCCGCCTGATGAAACTGGCACACGAGATCGACTGAGCGTGACGTGTGTGGGCAGGGGCCCACTGCTCGTCGGTCAGCGGGCGTGGGCGCCGCTCGTGATCACCGAAGCCTGTAGGCGGTGGCCAGCACGGAGACCGTGACCCAGCCGGGCAGGAGGCCGCCCTCGTTCAGCTGCGCCCGGCTCACGTGCCGTGCGCTCGGCGTCATCCCCACCAGGTCCAGGACTTCCCGTCAGGAGGCCGGCGTAGCCGTGGCGGGCGATGTCGAAGGTATGGCCCGCCGGACAGCGCAGTGCGCCGCGCTCGGCGTGCAGCAGGCGTGTGCGGCACGTCGGGCAGCGCAGCGGGTCGAGGGACAGTTCGAGGGCGGGGGGAAGCAACACGGGCACGAGGCACTCCTGGCAAGGGCGAAGGGAAGAGACCGTGCCTGCGCGAGCCCACAGAGGGCCACTGCCTCAGAAGGGAACGGGCAGTCCCAGGAAGGTGGTTCGCGCCGCAGGCACACCAAGGAGGGCGACGCCGTCCGACATCGCCCTCAACGCCTTCCGATCACAGGAAGCAGTAGTGCGGGGTGCTCATGAATGCCACACCATGAGTCTACGATCCTCGACGAGCCCTTATGCCCGCCGAAGTTCAGCAGTCGCACCACTCCCACGCACGGCACCACACCCCGAAGGGAGCGATCGGCACATGCCCAAGCCTGAGAGCGCGGGATACGACTACGACGTCGTCATCAGCGGAGCCAGCCTCGCCGGCAGCGCCGCGGCGATCCTGCTCGCTCGACGCGGTGTCCGCGTCGGACTGCTGGAACGTCGCTCGGACCCCGAAGCGTACAAGGTGCTCTGCACCCACTCCCTCCAGGCCAGTGCCTACCCGGTGCTGGACGAACTCGGTCTCATCCCCGCTCTCGAGAAGGCGGGGGCCGTCCGCAACGAGGCCCGCTGGTACACGCGCTGGGGATGGATCGAGCCGAGGGCCGCGCCGGCGGGTCCCGAGCTGCCGTACGCGTACAACGTTCGGCGCAGCACCCTCGATCCCTTGATCAGGTCCCACGCGGCGGAGACACCCGGCGTCGATCTGCTCCTTGGCCACCATGTGACCGGGCTGCTCCGGGAAGCCGGGCGAACCGAGGGGGCGCGCGCGTCGACACCACAGGGCGAGCGTGAGCTCCGGGCACGGCTGGTGGTCGGCGCCGACGGCAAGGACTCGGCCGTAGCGAAGTTCGCCGGGGTGCCCGCTCGGCAGTACGAGAACGCGCGGTTCGGCTATCTCGCGCACTTCCGCGATCTTCCGCTGCACGGCGGGTTCAGTCACACCTGGTTCCTCGAGCCCGACATGGCGTACGCGTTTCCCAACGACGACGGGGTGACGGTCATCGCGGTGCTCCCGGACAGGAAGCGGCTGCCGGCCTTCCGAGAAGACCTGGAGGGCAGCTTCCTCGACTTCGTCCGCGCCCTACCCGAGGGACCGCCCCTCGACTTCGCCGAGCGCATCACGAAGATCACCGGCACGGTCAGGTATCCGCTGCACAGCCGCAAGCCGACCGCGCCGGGCGTCGCGTTCATCGGCGACGCCGCCCTGACCGGCGACCCCCTGTGGGGAGTGGGATGCGGGTGGGCCCTGCAGTCCGCGCAATGGTTGGCGGAGTCGGTCGCCTCGGCCGCAACCGGTCGGGGTGACCTCAACAGGTCGCTCATGGCGTACGCACGCAGACACCGGCGCCGGCTGCGCGGTCACCAGTACCTGGCCGCCGACTTCGCCAAGGCCCGCCCCTTCAAGCCCCTGGAACGGCTGATGTTCTCGGCGGCGGCGCGCGACGGCGCGACACATGCACCTGTTCGCGTCCCGCCTGATCGGCCCACTGCGCTTCTTGAACCCCATGGCGGTCGCCAAGGCCGCGGCCGTCAACATCAGGCACCACGGGACGGCCGCGCCCCCCGTGCACCCGCCACACACAGGGGCATGACGGGCTCCGCCCTGGAGGTGAAACGCCGAGGGCGCTGACGGCGGCTCCTCAGCGCGGCGTTGTCTTGTCCTCCTCCAGGTGTACACGGCCTCGTCCACCGCCAGGGCAGTCGAGAGCTTCCAGGTCCAGCTCGCGGGCGCCTACTTCGGGGCCGTCGGTGCCGTCCAGGCGGACCCTGTAGGGGAAGGGGGTGGCGTACGGCCGTACCCAGGTGACGGTGCCTGTGGCTCCGGGGGACACACGATGGCGGACGATGCCCCTCTCACCCGGGTCCTGAAGCAAGCCGTCTTCGAGGTGCGGGTACGCGCCGACCAGTGCGGCCGTGAAGCGGACACGGTCGCCCCTGGCGAAACGCCGGGATGTGGGGTGCCGGTCCCCCTGTCGGACCACGCCCACCGGGCGCTGTTCGATATGGGCGGACAAATCCCGCGACGCATCTGTCATGACCACACCGTATGGAAGCCCTGACCAGGTAGGGAACGCAAAACTATGTGATCTTGGCCCCTGCATTCCGGCCATGAGGCCGAATCCCGCTCACGCGGGCAGCCGGCCCTGGTCGCGCCAGGTAGCCGTGCAGGCGGCGGTGGCGAATCCCGGTCCGAAGGCGAAGAGCACGCCGCGGGCGCCTTCGGCGGGCGGGTCGTCGTAGGTCCGGGCGAGGACGTCGAGGATGGCGACGCCGCCGAGGTTGCCGCGCTGGCGGAGGCTGGCCCAGGAGTGGCGGGTCATCTTGGCCTCGTCGTCCACGCCGGGTTCCTGGTCGATACCGAGGCCGCGTTCGGCGTCGGCGATGATGCGCGGGCCGCCGGGGTGGACGGCGACGAACTCGGGGGTGTCGATGCCGGCCCGGTCCAGGAACTCGTGGAGGGCGGGCATCACGTCGGTGGTGGACTCCGTTGCCGCCTTCGTGCTGAGGAAGTGCAGGCCCGTCGCGTCGAGCCGCCCGCGGTACCGGTCGCGGCTGACGGGGAGCACGTACTCCCACACGCTGTCGACCTCCAGGCCGGGCCCGAGTGGGGTGTCGGTCACGACGAAGGCGCCGGCCGAGTCGCCGAACAGGGCCTTGTAGATCATCGACTCGGTGGTGGTGTCGGCGTGGTTGTAGACGCTGCTGAGCGCTTCGGCGACGACCACCAGGACCCGGCTTCCGGGGTAGGCGGCGACGTGGTCGACGGCCTTGACGAGGGCTTGTGCTCCTCCGACGCAGCCGAGGGTGCTCATGGGGACGCGGCGGACGTCGCGCCGTATCCCGAGTTCGTCGAGCAGATGGACGTCGAGGCCGGGGACGGTCCAGCTCGTGGTGTGGCTGGTGATGACGCAGTCGATGTCCGTCGGCTCGAGGCCCGTCTGGGCCAGCGCTCGGGCGGCCGCGGTGGCGGCGAGTCGCGCGGCGTCGTGGTAGGCCGCGGCGTTCCGCTCGGTGATCGGCGCGTCGCCGGATATGGTCCGGTCACCGAGGGGTCTGGTGAAGCGGCGGGTGGCGACCTTGGTGGCGCGGGCGATACGCAGAAGGGCCGCCAGGCGGGGGTGGTCGTGGTGGGCGCGCGCGATGTCGGCGCAGATCTCGTCAGTGGTGATCTCGTGCTGGGGGTGCGCCAGGCTGGGACGAGAGATGTAGGCGGGGGGCACGACGGGCTCCATCAACAGGCGGTGAGGTGGGGAACAGGCTCGCGAATCGGCATAACGTCTCATATCGCTGATGAGGGGTCACCGGCCGGCCTCACTTCTTGATGTCGGCGCGGAGTACGGCGGGCGGCGAGGGGCGCTGCTCTCCCCGCCGGAAGGGCAGGATCATGAGTCGTGCGTCGGGGCTGTTGAACGGGCTGGCCGCGCACACGGTGACCCAGCCGCGACCGTGAGTGGGGTGGTCCAGCGGTCGCTCGTCGCCGTCCGGGTGGACGCGGACATCGGGGCCGTCACGGTAGATCGGGCCGGCGATCTCGTCGGCCAGGACGTCCCGCTCGATGGCCGCCAGGGTGGCGTTGGCGGGTCGTGCCGCACGCATGGCGCGAAGCTGCGGAGCGATGAACGGGGCCCAGCTGGTGGCCCAGTCCACCATCACGCCGCGGGCCTCCCGGGCCAGGAGCATCCACCTCATGGTGTTCTCCGGGACCCTGCGGTCGGGGAAGAGCTCCGCGAAGGCCGAGTTGTAGTGCAGGACGTTCCACGCGGCGTCGTTGAGGTAGGACATCTCGGTTTGGGCGTCGACGACTCGCGCCCATGAGCCGTGGACCTCAAGGCCGGCGTCCCGGGCGAGGGGCCGGGGTGGGTTCTCTCCGCGGGCGTAGCGCCACAGGATGCTCCACTCCTGCTCGGTGAGGCGGAAGAGTCGGCCGACGGCCAGGAGCAGTTCGAGTGGCGGCGTGGTCAGCGCGGCGCGTTCCAGTCGTGCGTACTTGCCGTGGCTGCCGAGGAGTTCCTCGACTTGGGTCTGGCTCAGGCCGGGGGCCCGCCGACCCGACCCCTCGGTGCGAGTGGTGAGCCCGACGTCCTCGGGGTGGATGGCGGCGCGACGCTCTATCAGGAATTTCTGCAGTAGTCCTGGATTGCCGACCATGCTTCTTCTGCCCTCCTCGGAGTTTGACAGCGCGCTGTCACTTTTTGGTTAAAAATATGCCCCTGGAAAATGCCAAGCGACTCCGCAAGGCTATCTGCTGGGGACCGAGAGTGATCTCTGTCCTTGTTCCAGGAACATGTCTAGGGGGAGTGAGCTGTGCGAACTCGTACGTCAAGAGGCGCCGGGCGCTCCGTGCTCGTCACAGGTGGTAACCACGGCCTCGGGCTCGTCATCGCGCGGACCCTGGCGGCGGACGGCGACACCGTGGCGGTGACGTATCTGTCCGGGCGACTGCCGAAGGGGGTCCTCGGTGTGCCCGCGTACCTGGGGGACCCCGGGTCCGTGGACAAGGTCTTCGACACGGTCGAGGAGGAACAGGGGCCGGTCGAGGTCCTGGTCGTCAACGCCTGCACGATCCACGACACCCTGATGCGAAGCATGCCGACCTGGTTCTATGAGCGCACTCTGACGGAGAATCTGAACAGGGCCCGTTGGATGATGGGGCGGGTCATACCGGGCATGGTGCACAGAGGTGGCGGCCGCATCATCATGGTCGCCTCCGCGGCGACCCTGGATGGCGAAGCCGAGTGGGAGGCGGGCACCGGGCACCTCGAGTTGACGCGCGCCGTCGCCGCGGAGGTCGCGCCCTACGGCATCACCTGCAACCTCGTCCGCCCCGATCTGCCGCCTTCCGGCCAGGGCAGGGTGGAGCGGACGGGGGAGCGGTACGGGTGGATGGCGGACGAGGTGCCGGCCAGCGCCGGCGAGGCGGCGGTGGCGGCGACCGTCGCGTTGCTGGCCTCGCCCTCCAGCGGCGGCATCACGGGAACCGCCGTACCCGTCGTCGGAGCGTCGGGCATCGAGGCGACCGGGGTCGTCGCGTCTTCCGCCGGGCGTGCGGGGACACGAGCGTGAGCACCGAGCTGGAGTAGCCGGCCGAGCGCTTGCGGCTGTCCGACGTCAGCCGGTACGAGACGTTCGGCATGGTCGCCGCGGAAGCCTGGCCACCGCCACCCCGGTGCTCGCCTTCGACATCCCCTGTCTCCGCGACCTCGTCACCGACGACGTCGGCGTACGGGTGCCATCCGGCGACGTCGACGCGTACGCCGAGGCCCTCGTCACCCGGGCCGGCGACCCCGCCCGCTGCGCCGCCGGCCTCACGCAAACCTGGCTCCAACTCCCTTCGAACAAACATGTGTTGACGGAACGTCAGTGTTGACCTTGCGTGGCCATGCCACCTAACATCACGTGAACGCTGTTGTCTGAAGGGAGTCATGATGGCAATGAGTCACGCCCCAGCAATTGGCGCCACCACGGAATCAGCCACCTATGAATCACTGGTCGAGGACGCGCTGCGCGAACTCTCCGCCGCCGAGTCGGACGCGGTTCTCGAGCCGGTGGGGAGTGGCGACGAGGGTCCCCTGATGGCCTGGTTCGTAGCCACCTGATCATTCCTGCAGGGCTATGGGGAGTTCCAGCCGCAGGAGATTCCCGCGGCTGGGACTCCCATCGCAACGACCACAGGCCATGGGGAGCAAGTCTTGAGCGTTGTGCAGCCCAGCCGCGAAGTGCGGGCTGGAGTCGATTCACTCCTCGACCGGTACGTCGGCATCTCGGACCGCGATCACTGCGTCGTCGCCTTCTCTCCGGACAGTCGGGAGGCGGCCGCCTGGCTGGTGGCCGGACTGAAGCAGCGAAACCTCAGCACACAGCTGATCGGCATGCGGCCGCTCGTGGACTACGAGTTCGCCCAGCGTCTGAACTCCGCGGTAGCGGCGGCCGACCCCCTGACCGGTCGGCTCGTCATTTTCACGCTCGAACGAGACACGATGTCTCACTTCTCGCCCCTCCTTGACGTGCTGCAACGGTTCGGCGGTGACCGATGCATGGTGGTGCGCGTCATCAGCGCGTCGCGGGAGTTCTTCGAGAAGGCCCTCAACCTCGGACCAGACGAACTCAGCGCCCGGAATGCCGCACTGCTGACGCGACTGACCAAGGCGCGCAGTATCAGGGTCCGCACTCGTGGCGGCACCGACCTGCGCATCCGACTCGACTCCGATCGATTCGACTGGATCAGCAACCGCGGCGTATGGCGGCCCGGCGGCTTCACCATTCTCCCGGCGGGGGAGATCGCCACCTATCCCGCCAGAATCGACGGCCGCCTGGTGGCGGACGGCGCGCTCAACTGCAACGTCATCACTCGGATCGACACCAGGCTGGCGGCTCACCCGTTGACGGTCGACATCGCCGACGGGCGCGCCACGGGCTTCGAGTGCGCCGATGACGACATCCGCGAGCTGGTGGAGCTCTGCTTCAAACAGCCACACGGCACCCGCGTGGGCGAGCTCGGCTTCGGAACCAACGCGGGGATCGACCAGTTCATCTCCGCCAACTCGCACATCAACGAACGACGAGTGGGAGTACACATCGGCTTCGGCCAGCACAACCAGGACCGTTCCGTGGTCGGCTACGAGGAGAAGGTGCATCTCGACCTCATCACGGATGGCGCGGAGATCTATATCGACGATGAGTCATCGCCTGTGGATCTGGCCGACATCCCGTTGACCGGGGACGCGCATCCCGAGCTGGTGAGGGACGAGGACATCACGGGCGACTGCTGCGGGTTCGGTTACGGTCAGTTGACCGACCCTGCCTCGGCGGCTTCGATCGGCTGAGCATGCCCAACCTGAGCAAGATGCTTACCGGACGCATGGCCGGCAGCGCCATGGAACTGCGCGACTTCCGCTTTCTCTGGGCCGGCCAGGCCGTCAGTGCCGTGGGGGACCAGCTCTTCACCGTAGCCGTGTCTCTCCGGGTGATCGAGGTCGGCGGTGACGCCGGCGACGTCGGGCTGGTGATCGGCGGCCGAATCCTGGCCATGGTCCTGTTCGCGCTCCTCGGCGGTGTCTGGGCGGATCGTGTGCCCCGGCGAAGGGCGATGATCTTCGCTGATGGATTCCGGCTGGCGGCCATCACCGTGGTCGTGCTGGGAGCGTTCGACACGGCCACACTTCCACTCGCCGTCATGACCTTCCTGGTGGGCAGCGGTGAGGCGTTCTTCCGCCCCGCATACGGCGGGCTGGTGCCTTCACTCGTCCCCGAAGAGCGGTTGCTCAGCGCGAACGCGTGGCGAGGCGCCACGGAGAGCGCAGCAGCCGTGATGGGGCCGGCGCTTGGCGGGCTGTTGGTGGCTACCGCCGGGACCCGGTGGGCGTTCACCATCAACGCCGCCACGTTCGTGGTCAGTCTGGTCTGCGTCCTCGCGGTCACCGAACCGCCGATGCGACGGCCGGAGACCCGCTCCTCCATCATCCACGAGACGCGAGAAGGTCTGTCGGCGGTGCGCCGCGTTCGCTGGACGTCGGCCGTTCTCGTCATGACCGCGGTGCAGACCATGTTCGTCGTCGCGCCCCACATGGTGCTGCTGCCGGTCATCACTCAGGAGGAGTTCGCGGGGCCTTCGGCCTACGGTCTGGTGATCGCCATGTTCAGCCTCAGCGGCCTCATCGGCACGATCGCCGTCGGGCGCGTCCCCCTGCGGCGCCCCGGAACGAGTGCGATCATCTTCAACGCCCTCTTCACCGCCGTTCCCCTGGTACTGCTCACCCCGTTCTCCATCTGGTGGGTGATGGGCGGATACATCATCGCGGGACTCGCGATGATGCCTTTCAACGTCCTCTTGCAAACCGCACTGCAGCGCCAGTTCCCCCCGTCGCTGCTCGGCCGGGTGACCTCGGTCGACTGGCTGTGCAGCCTCGCCCTGCTACCGATCGGCCTCGCGGCCGCCGGGCCCCTGGCGGACGCCGTGGGGCGCACGACAGTGCTGGTCGTCGCCGCGGTGGTGCAGCTCGGTGCCTCGGTGGCGGTGCTGACTGTGCCCGGGGTACGCGATTTCCATCAGGATGAACCGTCAGCTGTCGAGAATTCGGAGGTAGCCGGAGATGGCAGTCGAACAAGTTCTTGATGATCCGTCCATGCTGGCATCTATTCGGGACAAGCAGCCGCATGTCAGCCGCAACCTGGGTGATCTCGGCGAGGTGTTCTCCACGGAGATCGCGCAACGACTCCTTTTCGAACGAGGGCTGCGCACTCCCTATATCAGGCTGTGGCGCCACGGCGACGACATAGGAGTCAGGGACGCCGCCAAGACCAAGGGCGGAGCCGACGAGCGCCGAGTGCTGGCAGGCCTCGCGGACCCGCAGTACGTCGTGTCGCAGATGCGCGCGGGAGCGACGCTCGTCTTCCAGGCGATGTCCACGTACTGCCCCGAGGTGGCGACCTTCTGCGCGGATCTGGCTGAGGACGTCGGATGCCCCGTCGCGGCCAACGCCTTCCTGACGCCGCCACACGCGCAGGGCGCCCCGGTGCACTACGACATGGCCAGCGTCTTCATACGACAGCTGGCCGGCTCCAAGACATGGCGACTCCATGAACCACCCAAGCAATGGCCCATCAGGCGTTCGAAGCCGGGCGACAAACCGGAGACTCCACTGTCTCAGGAAGTCACTCTCCACCCAGGTGACTGCCTCTACCTGCCGCGTGGTTACTACCATGAGGGGATCACGGGAGACCAGGGGTCCGTTCACATCACGTTCTCCGACGGAGTGGAGGACCACTGGCTGGAGATCCTGCATGACGTGCTGGATCTGGTAGCCGAGCGGACCGAATCGTTGCGGGGTCGGCTGCCCGGCAGGTCCGAGGCGTTGAGCGGCCAGTCGAAGGCGATCTGGCAAACCGTCCGAGAGGATGTGTCGCGTGCCCTGGATGACCTGGGCGACGAGATGATATCCGCCCTGATCCTGCGGCGACTCCAGGCGCGCGAGCAGGAACTCGCGAGGACCGAAGCGACCTCGCTTGCTGACATCCTGGTAGTGGAGTCGAAACCCGGTGACGAGTGATGGGGGTCGGCCGCGACGAGGTGATCCGGGTCGGAATGACGTCGACCGGGACCGTGAGCCTGGTCCGAAGCTACCAACGGGCAGTCCTCCGGCGCCTCGAACCCCATCTCCCGGCAGGGCACGCACCCTCCTGCCTGCACCCCGCGCTGGTGTGGGAGGCGACACGGATATCCGCCGGGAGTGGTGCGGACCACGCTTCCGGGACCACGGCGGATCGCGAGCGCATCGCCGACCTGATCCGTGGTCTGGCCACCGCGGGCCCCCTGCCGGCGCTTGAGCATGTCGCGCTCGACGCGACGTCGTGCCCCGACTGGTGCCTCCAGGGCGCCCAAGAACTTCTGTCGGACATTCAGCGGACAACCGGCGCGAGTGATGCCGCCTTCAGCGCACCGAACATGACCGAGGCGACCGCGCACCTGGAAGCCGCCCGGGAGACCCTGCGAAGGGTATGGCCGGAGGCCGCCCTGGAAACGGATCTACTGATCCGCGTCATCGTGTACGTGCAGGCCGGCGCCTTCCGTTCGGCGACGCTTCGACAGACCTTCGGAGCCGTCTACCTCGGGACCGCCAGCGTCGAAAGCACTCCCGCCGCCTTCGAGGCGCTCCTGCACGAAACCGGCCACCACGCCCTCTACCTGCGAAACCACTTCGAGACGTTCGTGACGAACGGCGACGACATGGTGACCCACCCGCTGCGGGCCGATCCGCGGCCGGTCGCCGGCGCCGTACACGCCGCGCATGTCCTCGCGCGCATGACGTACGGACTCGCCCGCTGGGCACGGGAGCGGTCAGCGCCGCCGGAGGTCTCCGAGAGGCGTGACAGCGCCCTCCGACGTCTCCAGGGAACCATCGCGGCACTGAAGCCGGTCGCCGAGTGGACGGACAGAGGTCGGTTGTACTTCGACGACCTCCTCAGATGGGAGCAGGAACTGACGGACGCGCACCCCGGCTGATCGACGGCGGTTCGTGAAGCTCCTGCGAAGGCCGACGCGGCGCGAGCCCGCCCTCCTGCGACAGGCCGACAGACGGTCCTGCCGAGTGAGCCGGTTCGCGCCGCCCCGGTCACCGCTCGCCTGCGACGACCGCGCCGGACTCGTACGCGAACACGACGACCTGGGCGCGGTCGCGAAGGCCGAGTTTGGCGAGGATGCGTCCCACATGGGTCTTGACGGTCTGCTCGGCGAGGACGAGGGACTCGGCGATCTCGATGTTGGACAGGCCG
Source organism: Streptomyces sp. SAJ15 (assembly GCF_007595705.1). GTDB lineage: Bacteria > Actinomycetota > Actinomycetes > Streptomycetales > Streptomycetaceae > Streptomyces. The sequence continues at coordinate 83,878 of NZ_NISY01000018.1, forward strand.
CGCGCGATCAGGCGGAGCACGTCGGTCTCGCGTGGAGTCAGCGCGCTCAGTGCGGCGGGGCTCGGACGGTCGGTGGCGCGTCTGCGGGCGAAGTCCGCGATGAGGCGGCGGGTGATGGACGGCGCGAGGAGCGCGTCGCCGGCGGCGACGACCCGTACGGCGTGCATCAGTTCGTCGGCGGGCGCGTCCTTGAGCAGGAACCCGCTGGCGCCGGCGCGAAGCGCTTCGTAGACATAGTCGTCCAGGTCGAAAGTGGTGAGCATCAGGACCCTGGGCCGGTCGCCTCCGTCGTGGAGCAGCCGGCGGGTCGCCTCCAGCCCGTCCATCACCGGCATCCGGACGTCCATGAGGACGACGTCCGGTGCGAGGCGCGCGGCGGCGTCCAGCGCCGCCGCGCCGTCCGCGGCGTCGCCGACGACCTCGAGGTCCGGCTGGGCGGCGAGCAGCGCGCCGAAGCCCTGGCGGACCATCGCCTGGTCATCGACGATCAGGATGCGGGTACTCATCACACTCCGCGCAACGGCAGGGAGACGGCGACCCTGTAGCCGCCGTCCTGGGTGGTTCGGGCCGAGAACTCGCCGCCGAGCAGGGTGACGCGTTCCCGCATGCCCATCACACCATGGCCGCTTCCCGCCAGGGTGAGCGGCTGTCCGACAGCGGGACCGTTGTCGACGGAGAGCCGCAGCAGGTCGGGGGACCTGTGCAACCGGACCTCGACAAGCGCGCCCGGCGCGTGTCTGCGCGCGTTGGACAAGGACTCCTGGAGAACGCGGTACGCGCACAAGCCCACCGTCGGTGGCACGCCCTCCACATCGCCGACCACGTCCAGTCGCACTCCCGATCCGGCCTCGGCGACCAACGCGGCGACGTCGTCCAGCGCGGGCTGCGGCGCACGCTCGGCATCGGTGCCTTCGCCGCGCAGCAGGCCGAGCAGTCGGCGCATGTCGGTCAGCGCCTCCCGCGCGGCGCCGCTGATGGCCTTGAACTCCTCATGTGTCTCGCCCGACGTGTCCGGGAGCCGGTACGGCGCCGTCTCCGCGCGCACCGCGATCAGCGACATATGGTGCGCGACGACGTCATGCAGCTCCCTCCCGATGCGCGCCCGCTCTTCGAGCAGAGCCCGCTTGGTCCGCTCCGCCTCGCTGATCCGCTCTTGTTCGGCCAGACGCCGCCGGGTTCGGTCACGGTCGCGCAGGACCTCGGCGGCGGCCAGCACGATGCCGACTCCCACGACGGCCACCAGCAGGTCTGTCCAGTCCCCACGCGTCGGGAACAGCACGAGCAGCACCGCGGTGGCGGCCGTGAACGCCGCGCCGAGCCCTACCGCGAGCGGCCGACCCACCCGGCTCGCCGCCGCGAGCATCACCGTCAGGTACGCGGCCAGGCTGGTCACCCCCCACGGCCAAGGCTCGGCGACGGAGACCGGGCGGGTGACCACCGCCGTGACCACCACGGCCGCGAAGGACACGGACCACGCCAACAGCGGCCGCGACCGGCACCACAGCAGCGGGGCCACCCGGAGCACGGTCAGTGCCAGCGTGACGTCCGCGTCCGTCGCATAGTGCTGGCTCAGGTCGAGCCAGCCCAACACCAGCAGGACCAGCGCCCCCGCCGGCCAGATCACCGCACGCAGCCGCCTCGACGCGAAGAAGTCGTCCATCGCGGATCAGGCTATCCCGGTCGGCCCAGGCCCCCGCCGCGGTGTGCGGGGCCGGTGGCTGACGCGCGCCTGAAGCCTGGTCAGCCCCGCGACGACGCAGGTCAACACGCACAGGAACGCGTAGGCGCCGGCGGCGTGCACGGCCCACGCCCCGACAAGGGTCGGGCCACCCCATGAGTCCGGAGAGTGTCCGGGCAGGCCGACCAGGGGGCGAAGTGGGTACAGCGCACTGGCCAGCATGGTGAACCACGCGTAGCCCGTCGTGACGACGATCGCCAGGCTCACCGCCACGGCGGCCGACACGCGGAGCACCGACAGCCGGTGCGCCGCCCGCACGCCCGCCCTCGGGGCGGCGACCGCGCGAGCAGCGCCGCGCCACACAGGGGCGGAGACCGGAGCGCACAGCACTCTCCGGACCGTCGACGCGCGACCCACCAGTACCTTGTCACGGCCCATCATGGGAACGAACGACATGGAATCCTCCCGCTCACGTCGACCACCGATCGTGGTCGCCGACAGAGGCAACCGTAGGTTTCGGGGGTACGCCCCCACGACCTACGACAGAGCCAACCCGCGGGTGATACCCGGGTAGGGGGTCACCGCCGATCCGGAACGCCGGGGGAGGCGCCCACAGCCCTCGCGCCCACGGGCCTCGCGCCCACGGGCCTCGTCTCCACTCGCCGGGCCGTCGGCCGCCGGCAGTCAACTCTCCTGGCCGGCAGGGCATTTCACGCTCTCACCAACCCTCGGGGAGCGTGGCGCGCGCCTGTGTGATGGGGTGTTCCCCTCGGGCAACCGTGCGAAGACGACAGGCTACAGACGCAAGGGACGCGATCGGTGAGACCAGGCTCAGTGACCCGCTACGACCGGAGCGGTGCCCAACTGCTCGCCCTGCTGCTGGCCGGGGCCGCCCCGGGCGACGCCGGGCGGATACGTCGCCGACTGGACGAAGCGGAGCCCCGCTACCTCGCCTGGGTGCCCCTCGCCGCGGAGGCCCGGGCGAAGGCGGCCCGCGACCCCGACGCGCAGGTACGGCGAACCCTGGCCCGGGCCGAGGGGCTCACGGTCGACGACCTGGCCGCGCTGCTCGAACGCCCCGACCCCGTTGTCGATCAGCGCGTGTACGAACACGCCGAGGCCCGCCCCTGGATGCGCCGTCTCATCCTCTCTCCCGGGCGGCACCCCGAGCCCACCGCCCTCGACCCGCTGCTGGCCCGGATCCGCGCGACCACCCGGGAAGTGCCGGGGCTTCCCCGTTTCGTCGGTGCGGCGGTGGTGAGCGACGCACCCGAGTTGGCCGAGCACGCCCTGCGCGTCTGCGGCCGCGCGCTGACCACCGCCGAGCAACTGCATGCCGTACTCGGGCTGTTCGCGCACCCCGACCGGCTGCGCGGGCTGCTCGACCCGGAAACCGGCCCGGCCGCCCTGCACCCCGCCGTCGCCGACCTCGCGCGCAGCGCGCTCGACAGCGACAGCGACAGTGACAGCGACGGCGACAGCGACAGCGACGGCGACAGCGACCTCGGCGGTGACCGGCTGCGCGCCGCGGTGGCGGCCGCCGAGGGGCCGGAAGGCATGGTGGCCGGGCTTCGCGCGGGCGAAGCCGAACCGGCCTGGCGCCGTACCGTCGACTGGGACGTCATCCTGACGGCTCATCGGTCCGCGCCGCTGCCGGAGTCGGCCGTACGCGTTCTCGCCGCCCACCCCGACTGTCCCGAGCGACTGCTCGCCGACCTGTACCGCACCCATTCCGCGGTGGTCGCCGAGGCCGCACCCCCCTGCCCGGCCTTGCTGCGCGCCGCCGCCCGCACGCCCGGCCACCCCGAGCTCCTCCGGATCGCCGCCGGCCTGGGCCCGTCCGACGACCGCGCGGACCTCGGCGCACTCGTCCTCGACACCGTCGCCCCCGCCCGCACAGCGGCCCGGGCGCTGCTCGAACTCGGCCCCGGCGCCCCCCTGCGCGCCCTCCTCCACCGACGGCTCGGCGGCGATCCGCGGCGCTGGGCCACCCTGCGCACCTCCCTGTCCCGGTACAAAGGCACCCTCGCCGACCTCTTGGCGGGCATCGCCGACGGCGCGGTCCCCGAGCCCGCACCCTCGGTCACACCACCCGCCCTGACCAAGCCGTACCGGTTCCTGCTGTACGCCGCCGAACCCGACGACCTGCGCGAGCTGCTCCCGCACCTGCCCGACGAACTGCTGCACGCCCTGCTCGGCAAGGGCTCGCTGCCGGCGCACGCCCTGGAGACCGCGCTCAAAGCCTCCGACCCTCGCGTGCGGGCCGCCGTCGGCGGCAACATCACTCTCGGCATACGCGATCTGCGCCGACTGACCGAGCGCGACGAGCCGGCGGTCAACGCCGCCGTGTACCGCAACCAGAAGGCCACGCTGTCCCTGCGCCGCGCGATCGCCTCCGGCGTCCCCCGCACCCCCGGCAGCACCGAGCCCGTCCCGTTCGACGCCGGGCTGCGCGCCGAACTCCTCGCCACCGAGGACCGGTTCCGTCGCAGCCCGCTGATCACGAGCGGCGACCCGGAACTCGTCCTGCACTCCTGGGTCTCCAAGGGATGGCGGGCGAGCGACGGCGCGCGCCGCTTCTCCGTGGTCCGGGTGTGGGAACGCGGCGGCCCGGACGCCGTACGCCGGCTCCTCGACCTGGTCCCCGCCGACCCGCCCGCGATCCTGGCCGAGGCGGCCGCCGCACTGGAGCACCCCGACGGCCTGGACCGGTTCCGGGAAGGTCTGGAGCCCTACGAGGACCCCGAAGCGCTGCCCCGGGTCTTCGCCGCCCCGCGCGGCCGCAACGCCACCCGCCGACTGATGCGGGAGATCGTGCACGAGCCCTATGTGTACGACTTCCCGCGCCTGGTCGCCGCCCACCGCGAGCACCCCTTCCAGCCGGAGCCCCTCGAAGAGCTCCTCCGCCACGAGGACGTCGACGAGGCGGTCCGCCAGGCACTCACCACCCACGCCGGCGACCCCGACTCCGAACCCATCGATCACCTGCGCTCCAGGGCATACGACGCCAACCTGCACGGCTGGTTCGTCGACGCCGTCGAGCGGGACCTGCTCGGACCCGAGCGGCTCGTCGACACCGCCCGGCCGGCCGCGGCGGCCCTCGCCCACCTCCGCCCCACCGCCGCCGGCACCCGGGCCCACCGGCACGCCGTCGACCTCGTACACGAGCATCTGGCCGGCCACCCGGAGGCATGGGTCGTCGCGCTCGACCTGGTCGGAACCTTCGCCGGCTCGCTCGCCGAACTGATCACCACGGCCGCGCGGGCGGCCGGTCCCCGGCCCGACGCCGAAGAGCTGGCCCGCCTCGACATGAAGGCCCGGAACACCGAGACCCCCCAGGCGGCCGAGGCACCCGCACCCGCCGCTCCCACCCTCACCTACGCCGAACAGCGGGAGCGGAAGAAGGTCCTGGACCCGGAGGCGGCCCTCGCCTCCGCACACCTGCTCCGCGGGCTCGTCGCGGGGGCCCCGCTGCCCACCGACCCCGGTGTGCTCGACGCCCTCGCCCGTACGCACCCGGCCGACTTCCCCGGCCCCGTCCCTCCCGACTGGCTCGTGGAGGCGTGTGACCGGTATGCCTCGCCCGACACGCGCCGGCGCCTCGCCGAGAAGACGGGTGACCGAGCCGAGAAGGACGAACTGTTGGCCTGTCGGCAGGGGATCGTCACGCCGAGCGACCTGGTCGCCCGGACGCCGGCACGCGAGATGTCCCCGCTGCCGAGACGCTGGTTCATCCGCGACGTGCCGGCCGCCGCCGTCGTGCGTGCCGCGCGCCGGCTGGTCGCCGACCGGCTCGGCACCGACCCCGAGCGGTGGCTGCGCGCGCTCGCCGCGATGGACGGCGACGGCGCCGAGCGGCCTTTCGTCGAGGTGCTCGAACACGGCAGCACGAACACCGTCGCCACGGTGCTCACCCCGGCAGGCGCCGGGCTCCTGCTCCACGCGGGCACCGACGCTCTCGCGGCCGTACTGCCGCGGCTGGACGCGCGGGCCACGCTCACCCTCACCGAGCGCGCCCGCGAGACCGACCACATGCCCGACACCCTCCTCGACCACCTGTTCGCCCACGACGACCGCTCCGCGCTGCTCGTCCTCGCGCGAAGCTCACGCCGCCGGGACCTGAATCTCAGGCTCCTGGCAGTCGACGACCCCACGATCAACGCGACGCTGTACGGGGTCGTCCACAGCGGTGGCTCGACCGTCGAGATCCGCCGCGTCATCCTCTCCCGCCAGCCCCAGGGCCGCGCCGCCGAAGGGCCGGACGACCTCCTCCCGCTCGCCCCGGAGCTCCGCGAACGGCTGCTCGCACGGCATCACTTCGACAAGCGGTCGGCGAAGTACCACCGCGTTCTGGTCGAAGCGGCCGACCCCGAACTCGTGGAGCACGCGCTCGCCTCGTGGGGCAGGCGCGTTCCGCTGCCCGACCACCTCCTGGCCGCGCGCAACGCCCTTCGTCACGGTGGTCCCGACCGTCTGCGCTCGCTGATCGACCGCGGCCTGCTCAGCGCGGGTGCCGCCAAGGTCGCCACGAAGGCGCTGGCCGCGCCCGACCCGGACGCCGTCCTCACCGCCCGTCTCGACAGGGAACTGGGCACGGAACGCCTTGTCGCCAAGCTCCGCACCTGTGGGGAGTACGAACACGAGGAGATCCTGGACCTCCCCTACACCCGCGACTGGGACGTCCTGATCAAGGCTCACGAAGAGGAGCCGTTCCACTTGCGGGTATGGGGCGCCATCGCCCGGCTGCCGGACGCTCCGGAGGAGCTCGCGCCGGCGGCCTTCGCGTACTGGTCCTGCTTCATCGACCGCACCCTCACCGACCGCGGCCCCGGCTGGGCCCGTGCGGCCATCGGGAACATCCCGAACCTGTCACTCGCGCGCAAGGAGTGGGCCGCCGTCCTCGACGCCCTTCTGGAACAGGGCCTGCTCTCCGGCAAGGAGATCATCCACGGCGGCGCCATGGCCAACCGCATGCTCCAGTACCTCGCCGAGGCCACCGTCCGCCAGGAACTCCCCACCGCCCTCCGAGCAGCCGTTCAGGACGCCACCGACGAACTCGCCGCCCTGGCCGGCAGGCTCCTGGGCACGGACGACGCGGCCTGGCAACGTCTCTTCGCCGCCCTGACGGGCAAGGACCCCCACTGGCCGCTGACCGACTCCCACACCACCGCCGCCGCCCTCCTCCACCACGCAGCCCGCACGCCCCTCGTCCCTCCCCGCCCCTGACGTCCCACACGAGGAGGAAGCGCGGGCCGCGGGCGGCCGGGCCGACGTAACCGAGGTACCGACCCGGCCGCCCGCGGCCCCATGGTGCGGCGGGGTCGGCGTGGCGCAGCGCCGTCGTGTCCCGGGGGATGGTGAGGATACGAAGGCGCTGCGCCGGTGGGGGCCGGGACTCCAGGACGGCCCGCTCACCGGACAGCACACACCATGCGCTCGGCGCCACCGCCCGATTGCCCCGATCATCGGCGTGGCGCCGGCCGTCGCGGGCGGGCGGGATTCCACCGCCCGGATGGGCGCCTCCTCTTGCTCCGGGGGCCCGACCGGCACACGCTGAGTACAAACCCGTAGAAACCACAGAAAGCCGGAGTGTCATGCCCAGAGGTTCCAGCCCCAAGCGTGAGCGGCAGTACGAGCACATCAAGGACAGCGCGAAGGATCGGGGCGAGAGCGAGAAGCGGGCCAAGGAGATCGCCGCCCGCACGGTCAACAAGGAACGAGCCCGCTCCGGCGAGTCCAAGTCCGCCAGCCGCAGCTCCACCCAGGACATGTCCTCCGGGAAGCGCGGCGGGCAGCGCTCCGGCAAGGGCTCACAGGGTCAGACCTACGACCAGCTCTACGCCGAAGCCCAGCGCCGCAACATCGAAGGCCGGTCCAGCATGAACAAGGACCAACTCAAGCGGGCCCTCGGCGGCGGATGACACCACCGCCCGAACGAGGCGACAGGCGACGGCGCCCGACGAGCCGAGCGGGCGAGAGCGCGTACGGCGAAAGTCTCGAGCACCGATGCGATCAGCGGCCCCGCCGGGCACACGGCCGTCCTCGCTGCCGCGCGCCAGCGCGCCGGACGCGCTCCGCGTCGCGACACGTCTGTTGCTGCCGAGCGTCGTCGGAGGGCGGCCCGCTGCCCGCGACGCTCGACCAGCGTGTCGTCCACCGGGCGGAGACCGCCGTGAGGTGACAATGGGGCGGTATCGACACCGCTAGGGAACAGGAGCGGCCGTGGCGCAGGGCACCGTCAAGTGGTTCGACGCCGAGAAGGGCTTCGGCTTCATCCAGCAGGACTCCGGCCCGGACCTCTTCGTCCACTACTCCGAGATCCAGAGCGCCGGCTACCGCACGCTGGAGGAGAACCAGCGCGTCGAATTCGAGGTCACCCAGGGCCCGAAGGGGCCCCAGGCGACGGCCGTGATCGTCATCTGACTCGTCGAGCCCTTCCCCGGAAGCGCGGCGGGAAGCCGGGCGGGTAGGAGCGTCGGACGGGCCGGCGGGTGGGGGCCGGGATCTCGGCCCCCCTTCACGCCACCCTGCCTTGCCACGCCAAGGCAGGGGAGTAGCGGCTCCGATCGCGGGAAGCCGCACGGGAGGTGACGATGAAAGTGCCACCGGACAGGACCTCGATCTAACGGGAGGCTGATCATGACCGTGGCGAAGGACATCATGCACCCGGGTGCCGCGTGGATACCCCGTGACACGGACCTCGCCGAAGCGGCCCGCAGGATGCGGGACCTGGACGTCGGTGCCCTGCCGGTCGCCGACGAGAGCGAGCGGCTGTGCGGCATCATCACCGACCGCGACATCGTCGTGAAGTGCGTCGCGGACGGACGGACGCCCTCCGAGCTCACCGCGGGCGACCTGTCCGAGGGCACCCCCCGCTGGATCGACGCCGACGCCGACGTCGAAGAGGTGCTGCGCGAGATGGAGAACAACCGCATCAAGCGACTGCCGGTCATCGAGAACAAGCGCCTCGTCGGCATCATCACCGAGGCGGACCTGGCCCACCACCTCAGCGACGAGCAGATCGCCGAGTTCGTCGAGAAGGTGTACGCCCGCTGAAGCGGATCCGTGATCGGGAGAATCGCGCGATGACCGCCCGCCAGCCGCCGAACCCGGTGGAGCAGTACCCGCGACCGGAGTTCCCGCAGCAGGACCAGCCGCACCCCGGCGACACCGAGCGCATGGAGCCCCGGCCCGACCACGGCGAGAGTTCGTACCGGGGCAGCGGCCGCATGGAAGGGCGGCACACGTTGATCACCGGCGGGGATTCCGGCATCGGCCGCGCCGTCGCCCTGGCCTTCGCCCGGGAGGGGGCCGATGTGGTCTTCACCCATCTCCCCGAGGAGGAGCGGGAGGCGGCGGAGACGGCGCGGCTGGTGACGGATGCCGGACGCCGGGCCGTCGCCGTGGCCTGCGACATCCGCGACGAGGACGCGTGCCGATCGCTGGTCGAACGTGCGGTCTCGGAGTTCGGCCGCATCGACGTGCTGGTGAACAATGCCGCGTACCAGATGTCGCAGCCCGAGGGCATCGAGGAGATCAGCACGGAACAGTTCGACCGGGTTCTGCGCACGAACCTCTACGGGATGTTCTGGCTGTCCAAGATGGCGTTGCCGCACATCCCCGAGGGCGGCAGCATCATCAACACCACGTCGGTCCAGGCGTACCAGCCGAGCCCGCATCTGCTGGACTACGCGACGACCAAGGGAGGGATCGTCACCTTCACCCAGGGGCTCGCGCTGATGCTGGTGGACCGGGGGATCCGCGTCAACGCGGTCGCGCCGGGTCCGGTGTGGACTCCGCTGATCCCCGCGACGCTGCCGGACACGGAGTCCTTCGGGAAGCAGGCGCCGCTGGGCCGGGCCGCCCAACCCGTCGAGATCGCCCCGGCGTATGTGTTCCTCGCCTCCCAGGAGTCGAGCTACATCACGGGGGAGATCATGAACGTGACAGGTGGCACCCCCCTGCCCTGACCCACCCGTGGGGGGCGCGCAGGTCCACGGCCGGTCGCCACGGACCGGCTCCCGCTGCCGTACGGCCTGTCCGACGGGGCCGTAGCTCACCACGTCGGACAGGCCGGACACGTCCTTGAGACCCGCTGGCTGGACACGGTGCCTGATACCGCGCGAAGCGCCCACCACCAGTGCGACATGACTCAGACCAGTTCGGGTCGCGGTTCCGGGTCCGGTCGCGGCGCCGGCACGGTCTTCGGCTCCCACCGTTTGGTGGTCCGTGCGTAGCCGTAGATCACCGAGGCCATCGCCAGAAGGAGGAGCGGTCCGAACAGCCACGGGTGCCGGGCCATTTCCATCGGCAGATAGCGATAGGACACCAGGAGCACGGCGAAGACCGTGGTGCCGTAGGCGACCAGCTGTAGGCCCGAACGATCCCAGCCACGGTCGTAGGAGCGCAGGGCGGCCTCGACCGTGAGCGCGAACACCACGCCGGCAATGAGATCCACGCCGTAGTGGTAGCCGAAGCCCAGCGTCGCGCCGAGCGTGGCGAGCAGCCAGAACGTGCCCGCGAACCGCAGAATCCGTGAGCCCGCGCGGGAATGGATGAAGATCGCGAGAGCCCACGCCGTGTGCAGGCTGGGCATGCAGTTGCGGGGGGTGATCCCGTCGTACGGCACGGGGTGCGGGGTGGTGATCGACGGCGGCGTGTCCGGCCACAGGTTGGCCACCGCCCACTCCACGCCGCCGGTACCGGAGGTGCCCGGGCCGTAGGCGAAGATCGGTCCGACCACCGGGAAGATCATGTAGACGGCCGGCCCGAGCATGCCGATCACCAGAAAGGTGCGCACCAGGTGATGGCGTGGGAAGCGGCGCTCGACCGCCACATGACGCAGCTGGTACACCGCGACGACGATCGCGGCCACCGCGAGCTCGGCGTAGACCCAGTCGAGAAGATGGGTGCCGATCGGGGCGGTGGCCTCGAGCATCCGGCCCGCCAGCCACGACGGGTTGCCCAGCGCGTGATCGGCGGTCGCCACGTACGGGTCGAGCACCTCCGGGCGCGTCTTCGAGGTGATGAGCAGCCAGGTGTCGCCGATCTTGCGGCCGGCCACCAGCAGGAGGCCCAGCCCGACGCCCTTCAGCAGCAGGACACGTTCCCGGCCGGTGCGGCGCGTGACGGCGATGACCGCACAGCCCAACATCACCCACAACGCGCCGTTGCCGAAGTAATGGCCTTCGGGTACCTCGGCGTCGACCGCCCACCGCACCAGCACGAAGACGATGTCGATGCCGATCGCCGCGCCCGCCGCGATGAACCGCTGCCGCCAGGTGAGCACCACCAGCATCAACGCCATGCCGCCGTACAGCGGACCCGGCTTGGGGGGGAATATCACCTCTCGGGCCTGGTTGGTGATCGGCCCCGGTTGGCCGCTGTAGTGGCGCGCGGCCACCTCCAGCGCGATGAGGAATCCGAGGGCGACCACGCCCGTCGCGGCCCACAGTATCGCCCGTGGTTGGCGCCACGCGGAGAACTTTATTCTGTTTATTCGCGAAAACACCCGCGATGCTATAGGTATCAATTCTTTGACCGATTTATTAGATGTTTAGTTAAAGAGGTGACTTCGTGCCGGATTGCGTGGTTTTCCGGTGAAGGACGGGCGATGAGGGCGCTCGTCGAGGGTCCGATCATCCCATCGGTGCGGTGCGGGTGGCTTCGCCGGTGGTCGGGGGAGAAAAACGCCCGCGCGAGCGCGAAGAGGGCCGCACCCGCCGGGTGCGGCCTTTCACGTTCCAGAAAGTGTTCAAACGGGCTTTCCCCGATCACTGGTCGGCCGGGCCGAGGGTCGCTGTCACGAGCCGACGCGCGTACGCGATGTCGAGCCCATGGGGGCGGAAGAGGATGCGGTACATCAGGGGGGCGACGACGTGGTCGATGACCGTTTCGACGTCGGGTGTCCTCTCCCCGCGTTCGGTCGCGCGACTGAGGATGACGTCGATCTGTTCGGCGGCATACGCGGAGCACCGGCCGGCGTTGCTGCCGTCCGGGTCGCCGAGCAGGGCGTCGCGGATGTAGGCGCGACCGGTGGGCGAGGACATCTCGTCGAGGAACTGCTCGGTCCAGGCCGTCAGGTCGGCCGAGAGGGCACCGTGGTCCCGGGGCGCGGTGTCGGGTCTCAGGCGCTCGACCGCCACGTCCGACAGCAGCTCCCGCAGGTCCCCCCAACGACGGTAGATCGTCGACGGGGTGACGCCCGCGCGCTGGGCGATCAGCGGTACCGTCAGGGCGTCCCGGCCCATCTCCGCTTCGAGTTCGCGTACCGCGGTGTGCACCGATGCCTGGACCCGGGCGCTGCGCCCACCGGGACGCACCATCTGCCTGCTCACGCGACCCACCTTAACGCGAAATCGTTGCTTCTAGTGGGCTTCCGCCTGGGCTTCCGCCTGGGCTTCCGCCTGGGCTTCCGCCTGGGCTTCCGCCTGGGCTTCCGCCTGGGCTTCCGCCTGGGTTTCCGTCTGGGTTTCCGCCTGGGCTTCCGTCTGGGCGAGCCCGCGGGCGGGTCGGGTCTGTTCGTAGGCGTGGCCGACGCGGAGAAGCACGCGCTCGCCGAGAGGCCGCCCCAGGAGTTGCATGCCGATCGGCAGACCCGCCGCGTCGTGGCCGACCGGCACGGACAGGGACGGGACTCCGGTGATGTTGGCGGGGGACGAGAGGCGCACATAGGCGTCGGAGACACCCTCGACGGTGCCGTCGCCCCAGGTGATCACCTCCTGGCCGGCCCGCACGGCGGTCGCCGGGACGGTGGGGGCGGCGATCAGGTCGACCTCCCGCAGCAGGCGGGCCCATTCCCGCCGCATGAGGGTGCGGGAGCGCTGGGCGCGCAGGTAGTCCCCGGCGGGCATCAGCGCGCCGGCCTCCAGGAGGACGCGGACGTCGTCCTGGTAGAGCTCCGGGACCGTGCGCAGCGTGGCTTCGTGGTAGGCGGTGGCCTCGGGCACCATCAGGCCCCACTGGGTGGCCTGGACGTAGCGGGCCATCGGGATCTCTACGTCGACGAGGCGCGCGCCGAGGGCCTGGAGCTGGTCGATGGCGCGACGGACGGCGGCTTCGACCTCGGGGTCGACGCGGTCGAAGTAATAGGTGCGCGGCACGCCGATCCGCAGCCCCGCAAGGCTCGCGCTCGCGGTCGGCCGATAGTCGACGGCGGGCGTGGCCAGTGAGGCGGGATCGCGCGGGTCGTGCCCGACCAGCGCGTTCAGGACCAGGGCCGCGTCCTGGACGGTGCGGGCGATCGGGCCGACGTGGTCCAGCGACCAGGACAGGGACGTGACGCCGTGGCGGGGAACGAGCCCATAGGTCGGCTTGAGGCCGACCGTTCCATTGAGTGCGGCGGGCACCCGGATCGACCCGCCGGTGTCGGTGCCCAGGGCGAAGGTCGCGGCGCCCGAAGCCACGGCGACGGCGGATCCGCCGCTCGACCCGCCGGCGACCCGGTCGTGGTCCCAGGCGTTGCGCGTCTGCGGGGTGGTCAGGCCGTACCCGAACTCGTGGGTGTGCGTCTTGCCGAGCAGGACCGCGCCGGCCGCCGTCAGGCGCGCGGCGACCGTGCTGTCGGTCTCCGCGCGGTGGCCGGCGCGGACCCGGGAGCTGGCCGATGTCGCCATGCCGGTCACGTCGATCAGGTCCTTCAAGCCCATCGGAACGCCGTGTAGCGGACCGCGGTAGCGGCCGGTCGCGATGTCGCGTTCGGCTTCACGCGCGGCCCTGCGGGCGTGCTCGGCGGTGACGGTGACGTATGCCTGAAGGCGTGGTTCCACCCGTTCGACGCGCTCCAGGACGGAATCCGTCAGCTCGACGGGAGACAGCTCTCGAGCGCGGATCGCGTCGGCGGCCGCGGCCAGGGGCAGTTCATACGGCTGCATCGTGCTTCTCCTCTTCCACGCGGTAGGCGGGGGCGGGCGGGGTGTCCCCGAAGTCCAGCTCGCGCAGGACCGCGACGACGGAGTGGATGTGACGGGCGACGGCGGCGACCGCGGCGTGGCGGTCGGCGGGCAGCGGAAGCCCGGCGCGGGCGGCCCACCGGGCGGCGTCCGGCGGGGCGAGGTCAGAGGCGGACATGGACTTCTCCCCTCGGGCTGGAGCGCAGGAGCACCCCAACGGCCTAAAGCTAAAAGTTTGCGTTAGTTGACTCTAGAGCCCTACGGTGACTTAAAGCAATCCAATTGCGTTTAGCGTTTCGGGAGCCGCTCCCGAGCCAGCGCCACAGAGACCAGGGAGAAGAAAGTCATGAGCACCCGGCCGGCCATCCACCCGACCGCCATCCCCACCTGGACCGTGGGCGACGTCACCGTCCACCGCATCGACGAGACACTCCTGCCGCCCGCCACCGGATCGTGGCTGCTGCCGGACGCCACCCCCGCGGTCGTCGCCGGACAGGGCTGGCTGCGCCCCCACTTCGCCGATGACCAGGGCGTCCTGTACCTCGACAGCCACAGCTTCGCGGTCGCCGTCGGGGGGCTGCGCGTCCTGGTGGACACCGGCATCGGCAACGGCAAGGAGCGGGCCAACCCCGCCTGGCACCACCTGGACACCGACTACCTTCAGCGCCTCACCACCGCCGGATTCCCCCCGGAATCGGTCGACCTGGTGATCCTCACCCACCTGCACGCCGACCACGTCGGCTGGAACACGCGCGAGGTGAACGGAGCGTGGGTCCCGACCTTCCCCCACGCCCGCTACGTCACCTCGCGCGTGGAGAGGGATTTCTGGGCCGGGTACGACATGGAGGAGGCGCGCAGGCAGATGTTCCAGGACTCCGTGGTTCCGGTGGAGGAAGCGGGTCTGCTCGACCTCGTCGACGTCCCCACCGAGGGAGCCGACATCGCCCCGCACCTACGCCTGCTCCCCACGCCCGGCCACACCCCCGGCCACCTCGCCGTCGAGCTGACCAGTCGCGGTCAGACGGCTCTGATCACCGGCGACTGCGTCCACCACCCCGTCCAGCTGGCCCATCCCGCCATCGGCGCCTGCGTCGACATCGACCCCGAACAGTCCGAGTCCTCGCGCCGCACACTGCTCGGCTCACTCGCCGACACGGACACCCTCGTCATGGGCACTCACTTCGCGCCGCCCACCGCCGGCCACGTCGTCTCCCACGAGGGCGCCTACCGACTCTCGCCCGTCCCCGCCGACGTCATGCCCAGGGCGACCATGCCCTAGAGGTCGGGCCTGAGACCGGTGCGGCGCCGCACGGGGTCGGTGATCTCCCGGCGCGCTGTCGGTGCCAGCGGTTACGGTACTGACCATGCGCTGGCTTGGGGAGGGAGCGCACGTTGAACTTACCTTTCGACCAGATCGATGAGGCCACGGCGCGATCCGCGGCAGGCGGTGCCGAACTGCCGATGTTCGACCCGACGTTTCCGGCGCGCGTCGCCGTTCTCATGAGGTCCCGCCCGATCGCCGACGCCGCCGCTGGCGGCGTGCGGCAGGACTGGCCAGACGCCACCTACGACGTCGCGACGTTAGCGCTCGCCGCCATCGACATGATCATCGCCCGGCAGGGCTTCGAGGACGAGGCGAGCTACCGGGACGTGATCGCCGGGCTTGCCGACCTCGCCCGCCGCGCGGCTCCAGGCCGGTCGGTGGATGAGCACGAGAAGGTCGCCGCCTACACCCTGGACGCGCTGCTCAACCGTGCTCAACGCGAAGCGCCGTTCACCTACAGGATCAGCGACTACGGCCGTGAGGACGGCGCCCATCAGCAGCGGCAGGTGCAGTTCCGGTTGCTGATCGAACGAGAGGACCCCGTTCGGGGCGAGGTCGTTCTCAACGCGACCAGGGACGCGGTCAACGCGCTGGTCGGCGGACTGGAATTCGATGTCGAGGACGAGCAGGTCGCCAATGAGCTCATGCTGGAGCGCCAGCTGGCCAAGGGGGCGTTCGCCGCGGCGGAGAAGGCCGCCGTCCGTGCCCGGCTGCTGTCGGTCTCCCTCGCCGACGACCTCAACAGGTTGATCAAGGACACTCGCCGAGACCTCCGGTCGGTACTCGAGCAGTGGGCCAACGACGTTCCCGAGCGCCTCGACGCGGCACGCGACCACATCTCCGCCCGCCTGGAGTCCGAGCACCGCCTCCTGGTGAAGGTCCGCGAATCACTCGATGCCGAGGACGAGCAGGTGACCGCCGCAGCGGCCCGTATCGCCGGCATTCTGACGGAGTGCGCACGCCGGCACGAGGCACTGCATCGCCAGGTGATCACCGCGCGGGGCGTCTTCCTCGAGGAACAGAACCGCCAGGCGTTCCGGCCCCCGGCAGGGGGCTACCTGCCCGACCTCGGGCAGGAGGTGCTCCAGCCGCTGCTCGGCTTGGACACGGATACGGCCCGCACGGTAGTCGACCGATGGCTGTCCGACATCACCGGCCCTCGGCCGGTCAAGCTCCCGCGGCTGTACCGGCTGCTCGATGATCTATGGGCCGCACGCGGTCCCCTGGACGAGACGCGCGATCTCGTCGAAGCCGAAGAAGAGATCGGCGACCCCGACCCGCCGACCATCCCGCCCGAGGTCATCACCGCGGCCCAGCACATCATCACCCGGATTGGCTTGCCCGCCCGCCTGTCGACGCTGATAGCAAGTGCTCTCACCGGCGAGGACCTGACCAACTCCGAGCAACGGCGGCAAACCGCGGAGATTCTCGCCCTCACCGCGCTCTGGAGCTATGCCCCCGAGGAGCTGGAGCCCGGCCAGCCGGTCTCCGCCGACCTCGCCGCCCAGATCCTCGGCCCGCGCGCGGCAGCCGACACCGACGGGCTGCCGCTGCGCCTTCCCGGATGGGACGGCGACGATCTCATCATCGCCGCACACCCGGACGCCCTGGAGACCGCCGACCCCATACCGGTCACCACCCTCCATCTCTCTGCCCAGGAGAGCGCATGACGCTGACACAGACGGACCACACCGACCTGGGCACGCTCATCGGGTACGCGCTCCAGCCAACGCAACGGCCCGGACGCAGCCCCGAATACCGGCGCCTGCTCGGCCGCTACCGCAGCGAACCGGACTTCCGCACTGCCACGGACTCCGTCCTGCACGGTCTCGGCACGCGGGTCCTGTCCGACGGAGACTTCGGTCTCGTCCTCGGCGTCGAACCGGAGTCTCCGTTCGCCTTCCGCGTCACCGACATGCCGAACGCCGGAACCCGCACCGGTCGGCTGCTCGCCGGCCTCCTCCTCGTCGGGGTCGCTGCCTACGCCTATCCCACCCCGGCCGAGCTCGACGACGACCGCGTCCGCAGGGTCCCTGACGCGGAGTTCGAACAATGGATGCGATCGTTGTGCGAGCGCCTCCAGGTGACCGACCCGGCCGGTGAGACCATCCCGGAGGAGGGGCTCGACCAAGCCTGGCGCGTCTACCACGAAATGCCTTCCACTCTCGTCGGCGACCGCGGACGCGGATCGGGACGCCTGTCGCCCAAGTGCACCCTGTACTGGGTCCGCAACATCCTCGGCTGGCTTGTCGAACAGGGCATGGCCCGCACCGACAGCACCGACGGCACATGGATTCTCACCGAACGCTTCCGGATCCAGGTCAAGGACATGGCGAGCGAACCCGCATACACCTACCTCGCCGCGCTTGCGCGGGGGGAACACACACCTCAGCGCCTGACAAACGTCTCCCGAAGCGACGAGCACACAACGGGGGAGCAGTGACCTACCACCTTGCCGCGCTACGACTGCACTCCATCGGCGAACGTTCCGCCCGCTTCACCGACGTCACCCTCGACCTCACCGCCCCGCACGGCGTCGTCGCCGTTCCGTCAGACTCGATCGTGTGGCTGCGTAACGGAGGCGGCAAGTCCTCGCTGCTCTCCCTCTTCTACACACTCATGCTGCCCAGAGCGACCGACTTCATGGGCCGCGTCGTCAAACGCAGCCTGACGGATTATGTCGACTCCGGCGACACCTCCCATACCGCCGCCGTCTGGTACCCCGCGACCTCACAGACGCTCGACGGGCAGCCCGACCACGTCCTTGTCACCGGCGCCGTCTACGAGTGGGTCGACCTCCGTCGCCCTGCCGACGCCGACCGGGCGCGGGACAAACTCGAGACCACGTTCTACGCCTTCTACGCCGTCCCCGGTGTCATCGACCTGGAACGGCTGCCTATCAGTGATGAGACCGGTGCACCCCGCAGACGCGCGACCTTCATCGCCAAACTGAAAGAGGTCGCCTCTCTTCACCCCCAGGCGATGGACCTCGTCACCACGGAGCGGCAACACGAGTGGACGACACAGTTGGCCAACCGGGGCCTGGACCCCTCCCTGTTCCGAACCCAGAAGCAGATGAACCACGTCGAGGGTGGGGTGGATGAGCTTTTCAAGTTCGCCTCCGCCCGCGAGTTCATCGACCTCCTCATCGACCTCACCGTCTCCCCAGACGACGCGGCCAACGTCGCCGAACGGCTCTCCTCCATCGCATCCCTGCTGGCCACCAAGCCGGCCAAGGAAGCCGAGCGAGAGTTCTGCCTGGATGTCGTCACTGGGCTGGAACGAGTGATCATCGCCCAACGGGAGATGGACGACTCCCAGCAGCACCGTGAGCACCTGATTCGCGAAGGGGAGGCCCTCGCCGCCGCGTTCAGCGCCACCATCGCCGAGTCCCAGAGCCATCAGGAAACGCTCTTCGAGCACAAGGCGCGAGCGGAAGCCCGCAAGTCGGCTGCGGAGACCGAGCGTGGCGTCGCCTACGACCTCGTCTACCTCTACGAGAAACGCGCGGCGGAGCTACGGATCACGGACGCGAAGGAACGACGCCGTAAGGCCGACGAAGCGGTCGCCGATGCGGCCGACCATGTGGCCGCTTGGGAAGCCAGCCAACATCTGGCAGCGAAGACCGAAGCCGCATACGCCCTCGAACTCACCCAGAAGGAGGCCGCGGCGGAACGGGTGCAAAGCGCACCGCAGCGCCGCGAGCACGACGAGCACACCGCGCGCCTGCGCCGCCGGCTCAGCCATCTCGCCGAGGAACACCACACGCGGGCCAGGACGGCCACCGAGGCCGGCACGGCGGCGGCCACAGCACGCGACGGTCTCCTCCGGCAAGCCGCGACAGCGCGAAGTGCCGCCGCGGCCGCCGACAGTGACATCGCCAAGGCCCGCGCCCATCTGGAAGGACTTGCTGCGGACCTGCGGTCGGCGGCCCGCGACGGGGTACTTCCCACCGAGACAACCGATCCAGCCGCACACGACGCCGAGCTCGAGCAGCGGCTGGACGCCCTTGACCGCGTTGCGGAGGACATCCGAGAACGGCGTGCCCGGCGCCCCAAGGCGCGTACCGAGCTGACCAACAAACTGGCGGCGCTCACCGCGGAGCGCACCCGTCTCGACAGCGACCGGACCGCACTGACCGCCGAGCACGCGGCCCTCTCCCTGCGTGCCACCGAACTCGCGGCCACCCGTCGCATCCGAGATCTCATCGAGGCCACCGACGACTCTCCAGCGGACCTGTGGGCGGAGACAGAAACGCTCACGAGGCGGCTCACGAACGCCATCCTCGAGACGGACCTCGAACTGGTACGTCTGGAAGCGGAACACCTCGACGACAAGCGCATCCTCGACGTCCACACCCGGACTGGTTTGCTTCCCACCACCCGTGACGCGGAACGCGTCCAGACGACTCTCGCCGAACACGGCATCACTGCCGAAACCGGCTGGCAGCACCTGAGGACCCTGCTCCCAGACTTCCGGCTTGCCGACGCCCTCACCGACCGGCATCTGTCCCGGATCGGCGTCGGTCTCGTCATAGCGAGCGACCAGGAAGAGGCAGCCACCAGCGTGCTCGCGTCCGTCGACGCCGCCACCACCGCGCTCGTCGGCGTCTACACCTCACAAGCCGCGTCCGCCATCGCCGCTCGAGGACCCCACCCGTCGGCCTGTGGAGTTCCCGGCCCGGCCTGGTCCGGACTCCACCGTGGACTGATCGATCCCACATCCACCGACACCACGATCCGCCAGGTCATATCCCGGACCGAGACCCATGCCGCCAAGCAGGCCGCGCTGACCGAGGCCCGAACTGGTGATCGCGACCTCCTCGATGCCGTCACCTCGTTCGTCGCCGACTGTCCGGCCGGCCATCTGACCGCCCTCCAGAGCCGCATCGACGATCTCGACCAGGCGATCAGCGCACACGACACCGCACTCGACAACGCTCAGAGGTCGCTGAAAGACCTCGATCAGGCCGAGGCCGAAGACGCGACCCGACAGGACACCACCCAGGACGAAATAACCCGCGTGGTGAAAAAGCGGGCCAAAATCGGCGGCCTGATCAAACGAACCGAAGCCGCGTCCACCTGGCGAGAAGACCTCTTGGAGGCCGAGTCCCGGTCCACCACGGCACACGACCGCGAGCGGGAACTCACCGACCGGGCCAACGCCGCCTTCGAAGCAGGAATCCACTCCCAGTCGCTCGCCGAGAAGGAACAGGGCATCGGCGACAGCATGCGCAGGGAGGCCGGCGCGCTGACCTACCTCGACACCGAGCCGGCGGTCGACGACAGCCCGGAGATCTCCCTCGAAGCGCTGCGCAAGCGACACCAGGACGCCCAACGCGCTTGGCACGTACGCGCTGCCCGGTCGGTTCTGGCGGAACGCGAGAGAACGCTCACCGACCTGCTGGCCAGGGCGAACGCCACCCTTGCCACCATCCCCGGGAACATCCAACAGCACGCGGCGGACCTGCTTCGCACCGCGAACGGTCAGACCGCTCAGCAGCGCGCAGCCGCTCTCACTGACGCCCGTACCGCCGAGCGGGAGGCACTCGACCGCGGAGGACGAGCTGCCGCCGACGTGGAACGCCACACCAGCGCGCTCAAGACCATCGAACAAAGACGCGCCGAGTCACCACGCCGGACCCTGCCCACTGAGCCAACCAGCGCCGACCACGCGGACTCCCTCGCCGCCGAACAGGAGCAGGCCGGCCAAAGCGCGATCGAACGCAGGACCGCGGCAGAGCGTGAGATCTCCGACCTCGACAAGAAGAACACCGAACTCGAAGGCGTCATCAGCCTCTTCGGTCTTCTCACCGACGGCCTTCCGGAACCACACCAGACCGCTGCCGCACCGTTCACGGGCAACGGTACCCAGGCGCAGCAGCGTAAGCGCGACATCACCGAGCGGATTCGCGCCGCCGAACACGGCAGCACGGAGGCCGCGGCCCATCGAACCAAGGCGGTAGCCGCCCTGCGAACCCTCGGAGCCAGGTACCCGACCGTCGCGACTCCTGCCAAGGACCGCATTCTGCACGACGGCGAGGAGATCCTTGCCCGCAACGCGGGCCATCTGGCCAACCAGCTCACCCTGCGCGGAGACATGATCGACGGTGAACTGGCCGGCATCGCCAAGGACCAGGAGATCGTCACGGACTCACTTGCGCGCCTGGTCTCCAACACTCTCGACACCCTGCGGAAGGCGGAGCGCTACTCACGCGTCAACACCCAGAACGGCGGCTGGGCCGGCAAGCGGATGCTACGCGTCTCCTTCGACGCACCCGCCAGCGACGCGGATCTGCGTACCTATGTGAACCGCGTCATCGAAAGGCGGGTCGCGCAAGGCGTCAAACCCGAAGGACTGCCCCTCCTGAAGGAGGCCGTCCACGAAGCAGTCGGTCCCCGCGGTTTCACTGTCAAGGTGCTTAAGCCCAGCCGCGACACGGTCGCCACCACTGAGGACATCACACGCCTCGGCAAGTGGTCTGGTGGGGAAAAGCTCACGGTCTGCGTGGCTCTCTACTGCACCATCGCAGCCCTGCGCGCCGCCAACGCCGGCCGCAAGGACCGCTCCGGCGGCGTTCTCCTCCTGGACAATCCGATCGGCCGTGCATCCCACGGCGACCTGGTGCGTCTCCAGCGTGCCGTGGCCGCCGCTCACAAGGTCCAGCTCGTCTACACCACGGGGGTGAAGGACCCCAACGCCATCTCCCTCTTCCCCAACGTCGTCCGTCTCGACAACCGGCCGGGCCGCACACACAACCGTCGCTACGTCGTCCCCGACTCCTCCGCAGTCTCCGAAGAGGCCGTACGGGGCTTCATCACCGGCGCCCGAGTCGCCCACGACGAAGCGGTCGGCACCGATGGTGAGACACGATGACGCGCCCCCTCATCGACATTCTGTCGGCCCACATCGCCGACCAGCCGGCCCAGCGCATCCAGGTCGACGCGCTCCTTCGTCAGGCAGCCGTGACCGACCCAACCCTGCTGGGGGATCCCAGCGCCCGGAACAGGGTCGCCGAGGCGATCACCAAGCTCGCCGCCGACGGTGTCATCCAGCTTCCCAAGGCCCGGACAGGCTGGGACGACCGTACACAGCCACCCCTCCCGCGCTGGCTTGGCAAAACCACGCCCCGCCCCCGAAGGCACCGGCCCCCCGTCAGGGTCTGGCCTCAGGTACTCGAGCGAGCGGCGGGCATCGCCAGGCGGTCCGACGAGTACGACCTCCTCGACCACGTAGCCATCTGGCTGCGCGACAACCCCGACCCCGAACCCGTCCCCATGGAGGAACGCTCGCTGGAGCTCCTGGACGACGAAAAGGCCCTCGCCACCCACACCACGAGGCGGCTCTTCACCAGCGGCGCTCTCACCCTCGACCTCCTGGCCTGCTACCCGACCCCCGTGCCGTTCCCCTCTCAGTACGTCCCCGGCATGGGCGAGCCGTGTCTTCTCGTCGTCGAGAACAACGCCACCTTCCACTCTCTCCTGACCATCGCCCGCAGCCTCGAACCCGCCGCGCGCCCCAATCTCCACGTCGCCTGGGGCAGCGGGAACCAGTTGCCGGTCTCCATCACCTCGCTCACACTCCTCGACCCCCTGCCCACCGCCACCTTCTACTTCGGCGACCTGGACGCGGCGGGCCTGCGCATCGCGGCGAACGCAGCGATGACCTCAGAGCGGAACCATCTACCACCGTTCCGACCGGCCGCAGCCCTCTATTACTGGCTGCTCACCCACGGCAGCCCAGGTCCGGACAAGTCGAACCCGGGGCTCAGCGACCCCGCATCGCTCCTCACATGGCTCTCCGCGGACCTGCGCGCGGCGACCATGGACCTGCTCGTCGCACGCCAACGGATCCCGCAGGAACGGCTCGGTCTCCGAGCCCTGCGTGCGGACCCGTCCCTGCTCACACAAGCAGTGAGGGGTCGCACTGCCTGAGAGGCCGGCCCTCGGCTAGCACTCACGCCGGGCGTCTAGTAGTGTTCTCCGAGTTGTCCGGACGTGAGCGCCGCCTCTGAGGCGGACCCCGGGCAGCCATCCCCAGAACCATTCGAACGAACGACGTGCTTTGTCGTCTCGTTTTTCATGCGTATCCGTGGATGAGGGATCCAGGTCCTAAGGCGTGGCGCCGATTAGCCACGAGGGCACGGGTTCCGCTAATGTCTCACTCCCCGGAGGGGCCCAAAAGCCCCGAAGGAAAACCCGCTGACTGGGAGTCAGGGCCCGAAAGGACCTGATAGAGTCGGAAGCGCCGAAAGGGAAACGCGAAAGCGAAGAACCAGAAAGCGAAACCCGCTTCGACCGGGAATCGGACACGAAAGAGTCTGATAGAGTCGGAAACGCAAGACCGAAGGGAAGCGCCCGGAGGGCCCGGTGAGACGGGACCGAAGGAAGCGTCCGTTCCTTGAGAACTCAACAGCGTGCCAAAAGTCAACGCCAGATATGTTGATACCCCGTCGAAGGGCCAT
>NZ_NISY01000019.1 GCF_007595705.1 Streptomyces sp. SAJ15
CGCCACGTGGTCGTACGGCGGGGAGAAGGTCGCCGGGCTCCCCCACATCGTGTGGCACCGGATCGGCACCCACGACATCCTCACCGGCCCTTGGCCGAAGGCGCTGTTGCGGGGCAGGTCCACCGGTTGGTTGGCTGATCGTCCCGATGACCAGGAGGGGACACCTACGCGCTCCGGGGACTCGGCGTCGGCTGGGGGTGAACGCTGTCCGGCCGTGGGCCGGACCGTACGAGACCCCGGGGCTGTGGTGGTCCCGGGGTCTCGTATATGTGAGGCTGCAAGACGGTGGTGCAGCACAGACCATGAAAGCCGGTTCAGCTACGCGTACGAGCCGGGCCCGGCCTTCCGCTCCGTCGGAGGGCCGGGCCCGTGCCGTGCCGCCCCGGTCGGCTGGTCTTCCCCGAAGTCTCCTCCCCCAGGATCCCGGAGCAGCAGAATCGGATGCGGACTGGCGGGTCGCTCGGCGGGCCGGCCGTGTCTACGCCTCGTCGGCACCCAGGCCCGGGCCGAGCGAGCGGCGGGCGGAGGGTGCCGAGGGCGGGTTCGCACCAAGAACTCCACGGCCGCGCAACTCGTCAAGATCGGGAAGGCCAACTCCGGGGAGGTCGGCGAGCAGGTCAGCCTGAGCGGCCCGGATCGACGCGGGTCGGGGCCCGGTACCGAGAACGCGGCGTGCAGTCACGGCGGTGATCGTACGGCCGCGGAGGCCACGCGTGCGACGGCAGCCCGCGGTCAGGCGACGTAGCGTGAGCCCGGCCGTTTCGGCCGGGGGCCGCGGCGCACGTTCAGCGTGTGAGGTCCGTGCAACGGATGCCGCCGGCGGGGTGCCACTCCAGCACCGGATTCACGGCGGTGCCGTGGTCGGGGCAGTACGGGGTGGGGATGAGGCCGCCGCAGGGCTGCCGGGCGCAGGCGCACGCGGGGCTGGGGGTGGCGTAGGGCGCGCCGTGGCGGACCACGCCTCCGGCCGGGCGCTGTGCGGCGGTGCCGCGCAGGCGGGCGGGCCAGGCGAGCGTCACGCGCAGGCCGCCCGAGCCCGCCCTGAACCGGTCGATCACCTGCAGGCCGTCCGGGACGGCGAGCGGGTCGGTGCCGGGCGCGGTGAGCCGGCGGATCGACGCCCCGGTCTCGGCGGCGGTGAGCTGGGCGAGGGTGTCGGCGTCGTCGCCGGTCATCCAGCCGGACAGCCGGTCCTCGTCCTCGGCATCGCCGCTCAGCTCCAGCCACGGGTCGTCCAGCCTGAACCTCTGCTCTTTGCCTGCGCCGAGGGACGGCACGACCACCAGGGTGGCCGCTGGGAGCGCCGTGGGGGTGCTGATCTTGTCGTGTGCGAGGAGCCAGGCGACTACCGCCCGCCGGTCGTACGTCGGGTGCACGGTGGTGCCGCCGGCGGGGTCGGGGAAGTCGGCGTGTCGGCGGCGCCAGTTCACCACCGCGGCCCGGCCCACCCCGGCGATCCGGGCGGCCTCCGCCAGCAGCACCCAGTCCTCCCCCGGCGCAGTGGGCGTGAGCGTGCTCAGCGGGGAGCGGCTGCCCGGGCGGACAGTCCGCAGAGCGCGCCAGTCGACGGTGGGCCGGGTGACGGGCAGCAGGGCGATGTCCTCGGCCGAGTAGAGTGCGACTTCCGTCCAGCCGCCGTGGGTTTTGTAGTCGAGCTCCACAGTGCCGATGGGGGCGATCCACTTGAGGCGGACGACCTGGTCCCAGTGGACTTTACCGACCGCATAGGTATGGATATCGTCGCTGACCTGCACCAATGCATCACGTCAGTGTCTGCGACGAGTCCAAGCGAAGAACTCCACCCGGCCTCGGTTGCCACCTCGCACGTGCACCTCCGGGGCGCTCGCCGCACGACGCGTCATCCCGCGACCCTGCGCATACCTATGATCATGACGCACCGCAGGGATCAGGGAACGCCGGCCCCTGCATCATCGAAACTCCTCATTTACACTGCCCTTAGGCCTGGCGCATTCCCTGGAACCGATCACAGTCGAACGCACCCAACTCGGAATCCAGCTCCGCACCCACGTAGGCCCACACTTCATCCATGCCGTCGGAAGTAATCCGCACTAGATCATCTCTACCACGGAGAAGAACTTCGGGCATAATTTCTAGCCGAGGTTTACCCTGCTCATCTTTATCAATCAATGGCATGCCGTGGTACGGGAGCAGCTTGCAGGTGCCATAATATTCTGGATATGGCTTTAGCCCTAGGGGCCAGCGCCCGTTCTTGGGACCCTTGTGACAGGTAGCTCGAAGCGCCTGGGGCCAGAGCCGACTTGCAATGTCAATTGCACCGCAGGCAAGGCGGATGGTAATTAGCTCCTTGAAGGCGATATCCGTCATCGTCTCAATCAGATCATGGTAAGGATGCGCAGCGTTTCGCATGCTTATAGGCCCAAAGAGCTGCAGGTGGTCCTTGTGGCTGAGCTGCAAGCGGCGAGTGTTCACGGACGCACGGACGCTTCGACGCAAAGTACCGAGATCCGTATTCGGCAGGAGCGTCTCGTACTCCCCCTTCCAGACTTGGTGGCCAATCTCGTAGTACGCCACCTGGTAGTCAGGGTGACACTTCGTCCTAAGCAGCTCGGCGTAGTCGTGAAGCGAAACGCAGTCCTCAGCACCAAGAGCGTGGATTCTGTGCTCTACGCTCTCGAAGTAGGCGTCAATCTCAGTCTGATGCGTATTGAACGCACTACCATAGAGCGCGGCATCAGCGATAGCGTGAACCCGTATTCCCGGCGGGTAGATCTCTTTCACCTGGGAATTGATGAGCTTGATGAGCTCTATGGTGCAATCCTCGCCCGCGGAGAACCCCATGTTCGTGTAGCGCTTGGGCGCATTCGGGATTACACAGAATTGAGGATAGACGATCTCGATCTCCCGATTAGCCTCTAGCGCCGATCGAACCCTGCCCTTCCATGCGGCTTCATTGCGAACGGCTACCGTGGGATTCATCTGGAATTTCTGGTGAGACAACAGAGCTAGCACCGTTTCAGCTTTACCCAAACCGCGCTTTTGCTTATCCTTCAAGAAAGCCGGAAGGTTAATACCGACTCGAGCGAGGCACTCATGCAGCAACGCGGTATCCTGCTGCTGCATTGACCGTGTCCTCTGAGCTACCATATGGGGATCTTCCAGCGGCCAGTCGTAATCTTCCAGGCTGGATGCTTGAAGTACCTCGACCTTTTGCTCCATCGCGGGCCTTGCGTGATCTGATTTGTTGGGACCGGAAGTTAGTCTTGCCGAATCAGTTCGAGCCCCAGTATGCAAGGTGTAGCCCTGCTTTTCTCCCAGCCTTTAATTATACTCCGACTGAACTCTGGCGACCACAGGACCCAAGCCAGAACGGCCATGGGGAGAAACGGAAATGCTATAGGTACCCGAAATTATGGCTACCGTGATCCATTGGCCCGAAACCTGCATAAAGCAAACGCGTAAGCGGTCCAAGAGGAGGTGCTACCACTCGACGCCCCGGAACACTCACTGGCTCGAGCAACGTGTGCCAGACGGCTGTAGTTCGAGGATCTGTGCTTCGAGATCGGCGTTGTGCTTCTCGGCGAAGCGGAGGTTCGAGCGGGCGCCCTCGAGTCGTTCCTGCAAGGCACGGTGTTCTTGAGACAACTGCTGGACCCGGCGCTTGAGGATGATGTTCTCGGTGGTGAGCCGTTGGACGGATTCGCCAGGAACCATCTGCTCCAAGTCCCTGAGCTGGCCCATCAGCTCCCCGATCCTGTGCCGTTGAGCGAGCATCTCGTTGTGGGAGAGGGTCAGTTGCTCCTCGGCGTTGAGCGCCCGCTCCCGCCACGATGCCTCGACGCGCTCGTGCTCGTCGCGCGTGACTCGGTCATGGCGGCTCTTGCTGTCGGTCACTGCGGCCCGGACGAGGCCGCGGGCGTCTGCGTTCTCGTAGAGGAACGTCGCGGAGACGCCCGCGCGCTGGGCGATCGCACGGACGGCGAGCCGACCACGCTCGCGGCGAAGCTGGCCGATGGCTTTCTCGACGCGGACGAGCTTGTCCTGCGTTTGGCGGCGGCGGGCGGCTGTCGCCACTGCGGTTTGGTCGGGGGCGGAGGTCACGATGCCTCCGTGCCATCGTCCTCGTGGCGGCTGAGTTCGTGTGCCCGGAAAGCGGTTGACCAGACGCGTCCGAAGTTGTCCTGCGGCCGACGGAGGTCGAGGGCGAGGGTCTCGTCCAGGAGGCCGACGGTGGACAGGGCCTTCTCCAGGCCGTCGATGGCGCGGGCTGTGGGCTCGAAGACCTGGTGCAGGTAGTCGGCGGTGGCGCCGCCCGGTGCGCGTTCGGCGAGCACGCGCCACTGCTCGCGTTTGCGGTGCCAGTAGACGAGGTCGGCTCCAGACAGGACGAACTTGTCGCAGTTGTGACGGTCCATGTTCCAGGGGCAGGCGTAGTGCGGCGCACGCCGAGGCGTACGGCGGCCTGGTCGGGGCCAAGGGGAACGTGCCGGTCGAGCAGGGCGGGTAGGTCCCGGCGGCGAGCCAGGGCGGCGACCTGGTCCGGGTGGACGTCCGGATAGTCGACATCTCCGCCGAGGTAGGCGAGCAGGCCGGCACGGACGAGGTGGCCGACCCCGGACGCGGTCACCCGCGGGCGGCAGCGCGGCAGCGGCTCCCCCAACGCACTGCTCAACCGGTCCGCCGCCCACGACGCACCGAATGGCCCGCGCAGCGCCGCCCGCACCTCCTCCGCGTCGGCGGCCTCCACCATCGCCCGCGACCACCGGCCCGATCCGGCGTCCGCGGGCGGCACCAGGCCTGAGGCCGTCGCCCACCGCCAGGCCGCGACCGGCACCCGCAGCCGGCCCGCCGCCTGCACCTCGTCATAGGTCTCACGCATCACGTCACTCCGATCTCGCATCGCGGCGCGGCCCGCCCGTCGGGCCACGCCGGAAACATGCCTAATCAACCAGTTTGTTGTCAATAGCCGGATTTTCAGGGGGAGTTGGGGGCGCACCGCACAAGTCGCGCCCACGTACGCGAGGCAGAAATTCATCCCCGCGGGTGAACCGTGGGACGCCGGCGGCACGCCCGGAAACGCGCAACGCCCCACCCGGCTGCGGTGCCAGCCAAGGCGTTGTCGAGTGGCCGTCCTGGGGCCGGACGAGGGGTAAGCCAGCGGAAGTCACGGCGACGACCAGGGCGATGTAGACCCCGACGATGGCAGCGGCCACGGCGACTG
The DNA here is from genome assembly GCF_007595705.1 of Streptomyces sp. SAJ15. Classification (GTDB taxonomy): domain Bacteria; phylum Actinomycetota; class Actinomycetes; order Streptomycetales; family Streptomycetaceae; genus Streptomyces. The sequence goes on from NZ_NISY01000019.1 coordinate 5,201, forward strand.
CGGCACCGAGGCGCGGGTGCCGGTAGGCGACGTGCCGGCCACGGCACTCGCCCACGCGCCGTACCGGTACCTGTGCCCGCCGCCTGACCCCGGATCCGAGTTATCCACAGGCCGAAACGGGATCGGCGGTTCCTTCGTACGCTGCTGCCCGAGTCGATCACACGGGGGGGGGGACGGGATGCGGTACGGCGTGGTGGTGGAGGAGCTCGCGGTCGAGGTCATGGCGCAGCTGCCGAGCGACGAGGCGCGGCGGGAGGTGATGGCGCTCGTGGAGGTCGCGCGGATTGATCCGCGGTCCTGGCCCGATGTGCGTGATCCCGGCTCGGTGGAGGAGATTCGGGAGGCGTTCGGGCGGCGGTGCTGGATTCAGTACATGCCGCACGCCGGAGCGATCGAGGTCCGTGACATCGGGTGGGCGGGCTGATCTACGGAAGCTGCCGTCCCACGCGGGTGTGGTCGAGGACCAGGGCGTGGTCGCCCTGGTCGAGAAACTGGGCGGTGAAGGTGCGCAGGATGGTCGTGCTGACGCCGCCGGTGCCGCTGCAGATCAGGATGTGCGGGGCGACGTCGACGGCGATGGCCCGGCCGTCGGTGCTGATGCCGATGAGTGCGGCGGATGCAGGCAGTGCCTCCAGCTGCTTGCGCGGCCTTAGTCACCGCGGCTGACCTGGATGCGGTTCTCGTGGAAGTGCTCCCCAGTCCATGACCAGGCGGAAGCGGCGGTGGGCCTCCAGGCGCTCCGCGTCGGCCGGCTCCTCGCCGCGCTGGACACGGGCATCGCCGGATTTCACGAGTTCCGCGAGAGCGAGCCGGACGTCGTCGACGTCCTGGCCCGTAGCTGCCGCCAGCCGGTCCAGGGAGGTGAGGGTCTCTGTCGGTTCACCCAGATCGTCGACCAGGTGGTCGATGAGGGTGTCGAGGAGCGGGCCGGTGCGCATCGTCCAGCGGATCCCGTCGAGGCGCTTGGTGAGTTCGGGGTCCAGGGGAAGCAGGTCGCCGGGCATCGGCAGCGCGGCGGGCATGGACCATCGGGTGCCGTCCGGCGTCTCTTCTCGGCGGGCCAGGCCCCACGTCAGGTAGAGCTCGGAGAGGTCCCGGACGGTGGTGGGCACCGGGAAGCCGGCTGTCGTCAGCATGGTGCTGAACTGCTCCCAGCGGGCCGCCTCGCACGCCTCGCGGCCCTCCGGCGCGGCCTCGTAGTCCCATTCCTCATCCGGCCACGAGAACGTGAGCGCGCCGTCGAGGTCGCCGCCGATCATGTCCCAGTGCCCGTCGAAGATCTCCTGCACCAGGTCGTCCAGTGAGCCGGTGAAACCGGGCTGGCACGCGGTCCCGATCAGCATGGTCAGCGGGAAGCCCTGACGGGGCAGGACGTGCTCCCAGCCCGACACCCACCAGTCGTTGTGCATCGCCATGTCCCGGCGCGGCTCGGGCACAGGCGCCTTCTCAGTCATCCGCAGCTCTTCCTCGAAAACACCTCGGTGCTCGCAGCGTACGCAGCGAGACGCGGCAGGTTCTCACGGACGTCCCACCCATGCCTGGTGGGCGGGAGCGACGCGCAGCTGCTCGCGGAGGCGGCCACACAGCACTCCGACGCGGGTGCGGCCCTCCAAGACCTGCAGTCCGCTGTCCGCCGGGCCCAGGAGGCGCCGGTCGATGAGGAGCGGCGGGCGCAGCCACGTCCCGTGGTCTTCCCAGTGCCGGCCGATTTCCGGGGGCCGCACCTTGACCCAGTACACCGGGTCGGCGGCGTAGCGCTCGATGCAGCCGGCGTCGCTCTCGCCGGTCGGCATGGTGGGGAAGGCCCCGGCCGGAATCGTCTCCAGCTTCCAGGTGATGGCGCACAGATCGACGTCTCCGTAGTCATCCACGAAGTGGCCGTTGTCGCCGTGGTCGAAGAGGAAGTCCCTCAGGACGTCGTCCGGCCATTGCAGGGCTGCCAGTGCCGGGTCAGCGCGGAAGCGGTCGAAGTCGAAGCTGAGGCCGCCGTCCCGGCGGCAAGCCATCAGCGGGCCAAGGTCGTTGAGCTTCATGTCAGGCACCGCTCTCCAGCGCGTACAGCTCGTAGGGGACGGTTCCGGTCTCGGTGTCCCGGTCGGCCGTACCGATGCGGGTGAACCCGGCTTTGGCCAGGACGCGGCCGGAGGCGGGGTTGTCGGGATGGTGCATGGCCTCCAGCCGGTCGAGGCCGGCGGTGGTGAAGGCGACGGTGACGACCTGGTGGACGGCCTGAGTGGCGTAGCCGTTGCCCCAGCTGTCGTCCCGGAGGATGTAGCTGATGGTGCCCATGGTCGGGGTGCGCCGTCGCAGGGAGATCAGACCGATCAGGTCGTCCTCGTGGAGGATCCCCCAGCTCCACTGCGCGCGCGGGGCTTCGGCGGCACGGGCGAGAGCCGTGCGGATCTTCTCGTGGGCCTGTTCGAGGGTGAGGGGCTTGCCGGTGGTGTGCCGGATGGAGGCACCGCTGTAGATGCGGGTGAGGGCGGGGGCGTCATTGAGGGCCAGGGCGCGCAGGGTCACCATGCGGCGGTCAGCTCCTTCGCGGTGGGCCGGGCTGCGGGGTCGGGTGCCAGGCACGCGGTGATGGCGTCCTCGAACTCGGGGAAGGGCCAGGGCCGGACGTCGCGCAGCGCGGTGGTGGTGCCCCGGGCGATGGCGGCCAGCTTCTCCCGCCGGTCGAGGTCGTCGTCGTAGGCGACGGGGCGCTGTCCGGTCCAGCACCAGAACAGGGAGGCGCCCAGGCTCCAGATGTCGGCGGAGGGCTGTGCCTGGATGTGAGTGTCGGCGGGGGTGTCGAGGATGGCGGTGGCGATCTCGGGGGCGGTGGTGTGGGTGAGGGCTCCCCGGTACGGGACGCGGCGGTCGTTGCCGGGGCCGCAGGCGAGGGCGTAGTCGATGACCGCCGCGTGGCCGCCGGGGGTGACCAGGGTGTTGGTGGGCTGGACGTCGGCATGGGCCCAGCCAGCGGCGTGCATGCGGGCGAGGTGCTCTGTCCAGGTACGGGCGATACCCGCGAGCCAGGGGCGGATCGAGGCGCGGTCTCCTTCTGGGCCGCGGGCGAGGGCGAGGGCCCGCCACAGGGGCACGCCGTCGATCCAGTTGACGGCCAGCCACCGACCGCCGTCCCATGTTCCGGCGCTCACCCGGTAGTCGGGTCTGATGGCGCCGGCGGCGGTGAGGCGACGGAGGTGGTCGTCCTCCTGGGCCATCTCGGCGGCCTTGTCGCGGGCGTCGTCGCCGGCGGGGTTGTTGGCCTTCAGCGCGACGGCGCCCTTGGGGCCCTGGAGCTTCCAGGCCCGGGAGCCGCGCCGGTCGCTCAGGACCTGGATGGCGGTGGGCTCGCCGGCGTGTCCGGTGAGGAGGGCGACGGCTTCGCCGGGGGGAGCAGGCTTCGGGCCCATGTGCGGATCTCTTTCCACTCGGTGGGGATGTTCTCGAACACTTCGCGGCCGTCGTCGTCGGCCGCGGCGAGCGCGGCGGCCAGGTCGGGGGTCGCGCTCAGGAACTGCGGGTCGCGGCGACGGACGGCAGCCCTCACGGGGAGGAACGAGGCGGGGGCGGCCGGGATCCGGTGACCGGCCGCGGTGACTTCCTCTTCGCCCGCGTAGAACTTGCCGAACATCACCCCGACCGGCCCGTAGAGGTTCTTCAGCACCCAGTGCGGCCAGGCCATCAGGTCACGGTGCCGGGCACCGGGTACGTCGCCCACCAGGACGATGTTCTCGCACCGCAGCAGGCCGTGCGGCCGGTTCAGCAAGGGCCGCAGCCACTCAGCGGCCTGGACGCCCGCGTGGAAGAGCTCCGCCTGGACGGCTTCGGCCTCGCCGTCGGCGCGGTAGACCGTCCAGGTCGTCAGACCCTGCTGGAGGGAAGGGGCGAGGTAGGGGCAGTGGGCGGTCATCCGCCGCACGTAGCCACTGATATCCACGGAGGTCGGCCGGGTGGTGCTGGCCTCAACGAGGCGCAGCGCCCCGGCGGTGGGCCGGGGCGCTGGCGTGGTGCGGTCGGTGGTCACCGGCGGGCGGTCTCCGGCTGGTCGGGCGCGACGTCGTCGCCGTCCCCGCCGGCGGGGCCGCAGTCCCACTCGGCCACCACGGTGCCGGTGGTGCGGTAGCGGGCGATGGCGCCCCTGTCGACGTTGCCGTCGGCGTCGGTGAACCAGATCTCCGGCAGCGGCCCGTACGCCTCTTCGTAGGCGGCGACCCAGCCGATCGGGCCGTGACCGTTGTTCGCGACGTGGCCGATGGGCTGGCCAGCGGTCTCCCGACAGAGGGCCTCGTAGGCCAGGGTGCCGAGCAGGTCGTGCCACGCCGCGTCGACGGCCGGGGAGAACATCTCGGGTGCGGACTGGCCGGTCTTGAAGCGCTGGCCGGTGATGGTCAGGAACCGGCCCAGTTCGGTGGTTGCGGTACTCACGGTGGTGCCCCTCTCGGTGTCGAGTGGTACTCCCCCGGCCCGGGTGGGCCGGGTGTGGTGCCGTGCACCGCGCACCCGGGAGATCTGGTCCCGTCCGGGTGCGCGGTGGTCTCAGAGGGCCGCGACGGCCTGGGGTGCGACGCCTGCAAGGCGGTCCAGGCGCTCGTACAGGGCGCGTACGAGCCGGGCGCGGCCCTGGACGCTGCGCACGGTGCCTTCCAGTCCGACCGACAGTCGGTGGTCGGTCTCCTTGAGGACGACGTCGGCGAGCGCGCGGGCGGCGTGCTCGTTGGGGAGCAAGTCGGCGGCGCGGCGGACGTCTCTGGCAGCCGCGCGGGCGGCGCCAGTCAGCTGGAGCGCGATCTGCTGGAGGTCCGCTGGCTGAAGGCCAGGGTCTCCGGTCCAACCGAGCACGGCCTTGGCCAGGCACTCGTGGGGCGCCCGGTCGAGGGGGAGTTCGCCTTCGAGGCGTCCTTCGGGGTCGTGCAGGACCAGGTGCGTGCTGTTCATCGGGTCCTCGTGACGTTGTCGCGGGGGCGGGTGGCGCTCGGCGCTGGCTGCTGGCCGTCGCCGTCGTCCACGCTCTCGGTCTGGGGCGGAAACCGGGCGAAGCCGCAGTCGTCTCGGGCGAGGAGGGTCGGAGAGGGAGCGCCGTATCGGGTGCCGGGGGCGGCTGTGCTGGTCGTGCGTGCGCGCATGAGGCCCCGCCTCTGAGGCTGGTGGTCCGTCGGTGCTTCGACGCTACGGACGGCGTGGGCGGGGCCTCAACAAGGTTGCGGATAGTTGCGCGGATTCACTCCAGGGCGTCGGCCGCGGCGTGGATGAGGGAGCGGGCGGCGTCGCCGTGGACGGCCATCTGGGCCAGGCCCTTGAAGGCTTTGGCGTAGTCGGCAAGTTCCCGGGGCTGGCGGACGTTGATACCGGCGGTAAGGGTCTCCACGACGGTGTGCCGGTTGTCGTAGAGGTAGAACGCCTCCAGCGGCCAGACAGTGCGCGGGACGGCGGTGGGGATGATGCCCAGAGAGACCGAGGGCAACGGCATCACGGTGAGCAGGTGGGCCAGCTGGCCGGCCATCGTGGCCGCCGTGCCGATCCGGGAGCGCAGCACCCACTCTTCGATGAGGACGACGAAGCAGTGGTTGCCCTCGTAGAGGAAGCGGGAGCGGGCAAGTCGTGCGGCGACGGCCTCAGCGATGTCGTCGGGGGTGCCCTGGAAGTCCGTGATGGAGCGCATCAGGGCGTTCGCGTAGTCGGCGGTTTGGAAGAAGCCGGGGATCACGTTGGAGACGTAGGCGCGGCAGACGCGGGCTGCGGCGTTGCGGGCGAAGACGTCGTCCTGGGTGCGGCGCATCCCCGCGCGGTGTTGGCGGCGCCACTCCATGTACATGGAGTCCACCGCGCGGGCGGTGGCTACCAGGTCGTCGGCCTGGTCCTCGGCGTTGCAGGCGGTGCACCAGGCACGGATGTCGGCGTCGGAGGGGGCAGCCTTGGCGCCGAGGATGCGGGAGGTCTTGGCCTTGTCCCAGCGGCAGCGTCGGGACAGCTCGCGCCCGTTGATCCCAGCGTCCCGCATGAGGTGGCCCAGGCGCAGCGCGAGGGCTTCACGCGCGGCCTGGGCGCTGGACGACGGGGAGACGGGCATGAGGCGCAGGGCGTCCTGAGGGAGGGGGGCAGGGGTTAGGGGATGTACTTCTCGTGCGGGACGGCGCGCTCCCACACCTTCTCGAACGCCGTGCGACAGAGCTCGACCACGGCCGCCTCGGTGGTGCGTTCCCTGCCGTCCTCGGCCCAGTCGCCGGCGCCAGTGAAGTGGTGGAACTGCACCACCTTGTTGTCCAAGAGCCAGAAGTCGTTGCCGGGCAGTGGGATATCGCTCGCGTGGCGACGGGGCAGCCAGCGGACCTGTTCACCTGCCTGGAGATTGAGCGGGGTGATGGCGTGCTCGTAGCGGATGTAGTCGGTGACCGGTTCGGAGACGATCCGGGCGCGGCGCATCACGACCCCGCGGGCGACCGCGTCCTGGACGAGCGGCATCCACCGCGGCCAAAACGAGCGGGCGGGGTCCAGGTTTGGGATGCCGGAGCGCAGGAAGGTCTCGAAGTCGTCGGCTTCGTCGCCTACGGCGTAGCTGTCACGCATCTCCAGATGGACGGCCGTGTACTCGGTGGCGGCCAGGAGCTCAGCGAACGTCGCGGTGTTCAGCGCTTGCGCGTTCAGCGGCATCGCACGCCTCCCTCAGGATCGGCACCATCCGGGCCGGAATGCGGATCACCCGCTCATGCGCGGGGATCCCGGGCTTGTGGCCAGCCACCCACTCGGTGGAACCGACCAGGGCCTGGAGGAGAGCGTCGGCCTCCTCGCCCTGCAAAACAAGGTCCGCGCTCTCCTCTTCCACCCACACCGTCGGGGATCCCTCACCACCGGTGTTGGGGTCGATCCCGACGAACCGTAACGCCATGACGGCCTCCCCTGTCGAGTCGGTTGCGCGGAGTTGCGCACAACGACCGTCCCCCGCGACGCCAACGGCGGTCAAGACCTCATCACGCAAAGACGCTGGCCGCAGGGCGATCTTGGCTGACTGGTCTCTTGCGTCTCCGGTGCCACATGCCCGACCTTGGGTGATCTGTTGTGCAGGACAGAGGCGGGAGGGGGAACGGGCTTGGCGAACAACCGAGTGCGGCTCAGCAGCGGTGCCGCGTGGCAGACGGACTTCCGTCGCCGGACCACAGGCCACGCCCCGAGGACGGCGATGGAAGTGGCCACGGTCCGCCGCACGCTGAACCACACCCTGACCGAACTGAAGCGAGCCATCGACCGGCACGCAGTCGCGGAAGCAGCCGACCTCTACGCCCTGGCCTGGCACCAGGCAGCCGGAGCTCCACCGAGCGAGACCCGCGAACAGCGGGCACAGCTGCAGAACTACAAGCAGATTCTGGGCTCCCGCCGTTGGCAGGAGGAAGAACGGCACGAGGCAGTCGTGGCACCCCCGAAGGCCACCGTGCCCCGACCGACACAGGCGGCCGCCGCGGCGCCCATGATTCGACCGGACACACCTCGGGCCAAGAACCCTGTCGTCCGGTTGCCGGGGCGCAAGCCCACACCGCCCACGGCACCTCGCCCTTCCTCCACTCCGCCGCAGATCCCGGCACCGGTCGAAAAAGCCCGCCCCTCACGCACGACGGAGCCGGCGCTCTTGGAGACTGGCAGGCTGTGGGAGCTCGCGACGGAACTCCGGCCGCTGCTGGAACAGACCGCCCGCGACGGCGCCACCATCACCTGGCCCCAAATCCACAGGCGCCTGTCGGGCCTGCCCCGCCTCCACGCCGACGACCAGTGCGTGCTCCTGTGGCTGGTCGACGAGGACGGTCAGAAGGGAGACCCTCTCCTGTCCGCGCTCGTCACGGTCGGAGACCGCCAGATGCACCCCCGCTTCCCGGCCATCGCCGAACAGCTCGGATGGTCGCATCCATCTGGCACCCGCCAGCACACCGCGTGGAACTACGAGGTCCTGAAGGTCCACCAGCACTGGCGCTACCAGCGCTGACCCTTCTGGACATCCCCGCCTGCCACGAAGCCCCGCCCCACAGACAGGCGACGCCTCCGGCGATCCGACCATCATGGTAGGTTGTGGTAAGCAATTTCGGGGCCTGAGGCTTCGAGAGCTCGCGTAGAGCACGAAAGGGCGTGGTTCGCCCTACCTCAGGTGAGCGCCCACGGCTTGTCCGGGGGCGCTCACGTTTCATCTCCGCCTCACGCCCGGGGCCGCTGGCCCGTCCCAGGGTCCACCTGTCGTCCAGGGGGCCGCGCATCACCACTACGGGTCCCACCCCTCTCCCTCATTACCCCAGGCTGCCCGGTGTCCGGCCCGCCGCCCGCGGCCCCCGCGCCGTTCGCTGACGGGCTCCGTCTGTGGTGTACCGCTGGCCCTGGTGGCGAGGTGCTCGCCCCAGCTGTTGCTCTCAGGCTGGTAGTGGGTTGCCAGCCGCCTCTTGCCGGCTCTGCGGCCGCAGAGCCGGGCGTCGGCTCCGCCGCCCCGAAATGCTGTCCGGCCGTCTGCAGCCGGGAGTTGGCCTTCGTCGGTCAGCCGGTCCGGAGGGTGCAGCCGCCGTTCCGGCCCCGGCCTCGCGTGCCGCTCGTCTTCCCCCCAAGCCGGCTTGCACCTGCCGAGTCGGCGTCCGGCTGACGCCCCCTGCCCGCTGGCCGGCCCTGACGCTCTCACCCTGCCAGACGCGCCGCACCGACAGGGCGCTGCCGGTCAGCCCTGCGGTGCGAACCCTTCGAGAAGGCGTTCGCGCTGCTGGGCGCCGAAGCCACGCACGCGGCGGCTGTCGGCGATTTCCATCTCGGCGAGGAGCTTCTGGGCCCGTACCTTGCCCATGTCGGGGAGGGAGGGCTGGGGCCGGTCGCCCTACGGTCCGCTCGGCACCTCAGACGACCCAGGAGTCGGCCGGATCGTCCAGCCAGGACCGTTATCCGTCTGCGGTGGCGTAGGGGAAGGGGCGGTCGACGCCCGCGCGGCGGGCAATCGCGGCGACACTGGTCTCGGAGCCGTCCTTCACGGCCTCGGCCAGGACCGCGAGGACGCGCTGACGGCGCCGGCCCGGCGGCTTTCCCCCATGGCCTGGACGGCGGTGTCGGGGGGCATTCGGGGTGCTCCGGTCGTAGGTCAGGCAGAGGCTGGGGGCGCGGGACATGCCGAGGAAGCCCTGGTGGTCTAGCAGACCACAGCCGCAGCTTGCTGGATCTCGGCGCGTTCGGCGTCGGTGAGCTGGTCGCCTTCCCGTCAGAATCCGGAGTGATCGCTCAGCTCACGGCCGATCCCCCAGGTGAAGAACTGACCGAGCTCGTAGGCGCTGTAGTGGATGAGCCCCGCATTAAGTCCCGGCGTCAGGCGTGCCGCGAATTCGTCGAGGATCTCGGCGAAGACCAGGGCACGGGTGGCTGAGATCACCACATTCTGGGTCTCGCCGCGGTCCGGGTAGTACTGCCGCTGGTATTCCTTCGGCGTCCACGGGAGCGAGCCCTTGGCGTTCAGCCCGCGCCATTTGGCGGCATCCTTCTCGAAGGGCACCGGAACCGCTTCGTCCCCGGGACCGGACACGAGCCCCACGACACTGTGCCGCGCCGGATCGATCTGCTCGTACTCCTCGCGCCACGCGGGTGCCACCTGACCGGTCAGCATCAGCTGGATGTCGGCGGCCGCCACGGCCGCGTCCAACTCGACCGAGAAGTCCAGCGTCCCCTTCAACTCCTCCGGGGACGGCACCGCTTCCGCCGCGTACCACGCTGCGCGGCGCAGGGCCTCGAAACGCTCGGGGAGATCGGGCAGGTCCGACACCGGGCGCGAGACGGGAGCGATCCAGGGGGCGCTCCCCGGCTGCGGCGTCGGTGTGGCGACGCCCAGCGGCGCGCGCAGGGCGTCCGCGGCCTCGTGCGCCACCGCGCAGAGGTCCGCGGCACCGGAACCGATGGTCACCGCCGGCCGGCCCGGAGCCAGTCGGTGGAACAGCTCCGGGAAGATGCCGATCATCGCGAAGTACGGCGAAGAGGGGACGATCACACAGGAGCCGGGCTCCATGTAGTAGTCCGGGTACGGCTCCCAGCGCTCCACGAGGAATCCCGGGTCGGCATCGAGCCGCTGCTTCCAGTCCTCCACTGCCTCATCGAAGGTCAACGGGCGGTCTCCCGGACCGCGTCGGGAGATCAAGTGCCGCGCGGGGTCCGAAGCCTCACCCGGCTGGGACGCCCCCAGGGCCGTTTCAGCGTCCAGCAGCACCTGCTCCAATGTCTGCCACGCGGTCCGCCGAGACTCCGGCCATGTCCATTCCGGATCGTCTTCCTCCCGCCAGGAGGGACCCTGCTGCGCCCACATCATCCGAGCCGCAGCCGAATAGAGACGTTCGTAATCGCTCGCCAATTCGTTCTGTTCGCTCATATTTTCAAGCTCTCCCTTGAATATGCCAGTCCGGCGGCTGCCCGACGCCTTCCGAGACACTTGATGATCACGGGTGAGGGCTCCCTGCTGGCGGGTGATCAGTGGCGCTCCCCATTATCGATCTTGCTCGACCATGACAGGTGGCGCCCTGGTACTCCCACCACGTCAGCCGCTCGGCGACCGTAGCTCCGTGGCGTGGCCCGCCGACTGCAGCGGCGTCGGCGGGCCCTGGCTGATCGTGAACGTGCGAGGGATACCCAGGCGGGGCCGTCCTTGCGGTCGGCCTAGACACGGCGGAGGAGTCCAGCGAACTCCACTGGTTCGCGACACCATCGTCGCCCCGTCGAAGTACGCCGTGGCCGCGGCACCGGACCCGCTACCTGGTCTGATCCGGGGGGTGACGGTAACCCAGCCGCGCATCGGGCTGGTCGCGGTCCGGGCCGGCGAACAGCACCGCGGCATCGCGCGGGCGCTGCTCGCCCACGCGCTGGGAACACTGCACCGCTCCGGCTCATCCCCGACCCGGACGCGTCGCGCAGATCCTCTACCGTGATCATTGCGACCTGCGGCGGGTTCTCCGGCCGCCAGCCCCGTGCGCCCGCTGCGCGATGCGGGAGGCGTCCTCCGGCGTCGATGAACTGACCGAAGCCGCGAGGCCGCGAAGACCGGCCACGACGACTTCGTCGAGACAGCCGCGCGATACCTGAGCACCGTCTAGCACCACCCCGTGATCCCCCTGTGCCTGCTGAGAGGACCAAGCTGTCGGCAGGCACAGGGCATTGCCGAGGCACCCCCTTCACAACAAAGGGGCGACGACAGCCGTGCATCCGGGATGGGCGGGCGGACGGCAGGGAGTTGCGCGGCTAGCCCCTACACGTGCCAACGCGCCCATTCAAGCCCCACAGAACGATAAATACGCAGGTCAGAAGCGTTGAATAGAGCTCGTCCGGTGTCCAGGGTGAAGGCCGTCGATCGGCACTTGCGGGGCTAACCCACGCCTCCCCCACAGTGTTGACCGTCCGCCGCCCAAAGAGGCGGTGACAGGCACTCATCCACCCCTGCACGGATACCGCGCAGCCCCACCGGAAGGGTCACCACCCGCCATGACCACCCCGCCCACCGGCCAGACCCCCGAGCCCACACCAGAACCGGAGCGGCGCCGCTTCGACCGGCTACGCCCCCGGATCCGCCGGCTGGCCCGCACGGCCGTCACCATCACCATAATCAGCGCAGCCAGCCTCGCCTTCCACAACGACCAACTGGCCGAGCCCATCGGCACCGCCTTCACCGCCATCAGCTTCCTCCACACCTTCCGCCGCCGCTGACACCCCCGCAGCCACCGACACGGACCGCCCCCGCCTGCCGGGGGAGAAAGCACCCGCATGCGTGGGCGAGCGCGGAACGTGGCCCAGCGTGCGGTACCACAGCGGACAGAGGGCGGCCGAGGAGACGCAGCGGCCGGAGAACGCCCCCAGAAGTGTTCACCGGGCGAGCCTGCACGGGCTGCGCGCCCAGCTGAGCGACGACATCGACCCTTTGAGGAGCGGCGACCGCGACTCGCGCGTCTGTGGCCTCCGGCGCGCTGAGAGCAAAACCGGCTACCGGCACCCCCCTCGACACCAACCCGGCACATCGCACACCGCCCAGCTGAACCGTCAAGAAGCCGGCGATGTTGGATGGCTCCATGGTGAGACGAAAGCAGGAAAAGAAGAAGCGACCTCCCTTCGGCATGCCGAAGGGCATCGTCCTGCTGGCGACACCGGAAGGCTGGCGCCACAGTGTCCTCACCGCGGAAGGCGGAATGCTCTGCGGGCGCCTCGCCGACGTGCCGAATAACGCCGACCCCGCCGAGGCGCGGACCGCCGCGGCCGCCATGGTGGTAGGACTCGCGCACGACTTCCACGAAGCCGACGTCGAAGTGACCTGGGATCCACCTCGGGAACCCAGGTCCTGGACCGGCCAGGTCGCCCTTGTCACAACCCCACCGAACGCCTGTGGTTAAGCGACAAGCTGAAGACGCGGACGGGGAGAGTCCCCACCTAAGACCACCAACCGCTCTTCCGGGCCCGTCGGCTGGTCGCCCGATATCGGCGCTCCTCCGCCGAAATCTATTGGTTCTGGTGGAGCTCAATCGCCTCTCGGCACCACGGAGGCAGGCGGAGGCGAGACATCACAGCCGTGGGGAAAAAGTGCAGCATGATGCCCTCGGTGAGCGGGAGCGCATGGGCGTCACCGTCCCACTGGCCGGTGTAGATGGCAATGAGGCCTTTTTGTTCGACGTTCTTCTGGTCGACAGTGGTGAAGGCCGTGAGCGGGATGGTCAATCCGGTCTCTTCCTGGAGTTCGCGGGCGATGGCCGCGTCGAGTGACTCGCCGGGGTTAGGTCGGCCGCCGACGGGAGCCCAGTAGCCGGGCCAGCAGATGCCGGAGATGTCGTCGCGGAGGTGGAGCAAGTACTCGCCCCGCCGGTTGGTGATCAGTGCCGAGACACCGGTGCGGAGGGCGACGGCCTGGGCCGGGGGCTGGGCGTCGGTCATCTCTTCCCCTTTCCAGTGCCATCGTCCCGTCGGCACGGCGGCTGCCGGGCGCATGACACGGGCTGGCGGCCGTGTCCGTGAACACGGCCGCCCGTGCGGGGAGATGCGCGGCGTCAAGCAGCTGAGGCTTCGCGGCTGCGGCGGGTGCGCCGGTGGAAGATCTCGTCGAAGGTCGTGCGGGCACTGTCGGGGTCGATGTAATGCATAGCGAGCAGGGCGGCGATGACCGCACCGACGAGGTCGCTCTGCACCCCGGCCCAATCGTGGTCGTCGCCGCAGGTGATCTGGCCCTTCAGGCTGTGCAGATCGTGCATGGCCTCTCCGGCTTCTTCGGCGACCTTGCCGACCTGGAGGCTGATCAGGTCTTCCTCGGGCAGGACTCACCGGCCTTGCGGCAGACGGCGGAGGGCTTGGTGATGTTGTCCCCTAGGTCGTCCATGACGGCCCTCCAGAGTCATGTGACCAGCCCGGGCGGGCTGGCGGGTCTACGGGTGGGCGACGGGGCGGCCGAGCTGGCGTACGGTCCAGCCAGCCGCGCGCCAGGTGTGGGCGTCGATGACGTTGCGCAGGTCGACCAGGACGGGCTGGGCAACGACGGCGGCCAGGTGCTGGGGGTCGGCGTCGCGGAAGTGCGGCCATTCGGTGGCCAGCACGATCAGCTCGGCGTCCTTGACGGAGGTCTCCAGGTCCTGGTCGTAGTCGAGCTGGGGGTGGCGGGCGAGCGCGGTCGGCACTGCGTGGGGATCGTGGACGGTGACGACGGCGCCGCGCTGGTGCATAAGGGTGGCGATCGCGAGAGACGGGGATTCGCGGACGTCGTCGGTGCCAGCCTTGAACGACGCACCCCACACCGTGACCTTCGCCCTTGTGACGGGTCGGCCGAGAGTCTCCTCGATGAGCCGCAGGGCGGCTGCGGGCCTCGACTCGTTGACGTGCTCAGCGGCGCGCAGGAGGGATGCGGCGTTGAGAGCGCCGAGGGCTTCGGCGGAGGCGGTGAACGCGCGGACGTCCTTGGGCAGGCAGCCGCCGCCGTAGCCGGGGCCGGCGTTCAGGCCGCCTCGGCCGATGCGCGGATCGAGGCCGATGGCTTCGGTGAGCTGCTGGACGTCGGCGCCGGCGGCGGCGCACATGTCGGCAACGCCATTGATGAAGGAGATCTTCATGCCCAGGTAGGCGTTGGCCGCGCCCTTGATCAGCTCCGCTGTGGCGGGGTCGGTGACGAACAGCGGGACCTTGTTCTCCAGTAGGGGCGCGTAGACCTTACGCACGACGTCTTCGGCGCGCGGGGAGGGAACGCCGACGACGATGCGGTCGGGGTGCAGGGTGTCGTCGATGGCGTGGCCCTCGCGCAGGAACTCGGGGTTCCAGACGACCTCGGCGTCGCTTCCCGCAGGGGCGAGGCGGGCGACGAGGACGGCGAGGGTGCGGGTGGTGCCGACGGTGACGGTGGACTTGCCGATGATGACGCAGGGCCGCCTCAGGTGTGGGGCCAGGGCGCGGGCGGCACCGAAGACCTGGCCGGTGTCGTAGTTGCGGCCGTCGACGTCGATGGGGGTGCCGACGGCGAGGAAGTGAACTTCGGCGAAGGCGGCGGCCTCGGTGATGTCGGTGGTGAAGCGCAGGCGGCCTGATGCGGCGTGGGTGGCCAGCAGCTCGGGCAGGCCGTCCTCGTGGATCGGGCACTGGCCGGCGTTGAGGCGGTCGATCTTCGCTTGGTCGAGGTCCACGCCGATGACCTCGTGGCCGATCTCGGCCATCGCGGCGGCGTGCGGGATGCCCAGGTGGCCGCAGCCAATAACGGATACGCGCATGGTGCCGGCTCTCCTTTCCCCTTGGTCTCGTGTCTGGCCTGCCCGTGGTCCGGGCCGGTTCGAAGAGCGCCACGCTAGCGCTCCTGAGCGGCCGGAACCGGTTTATGCAGGTAGGTCAATTGGCGTTCTTTGTGAGGGGGTTGGAAGGCCCTCCTCCGCGCTCTTGCGGCACACCACGTCGCCGTCCTGCGGGCCTTCCAGCGGGTAAGGAAGGAACTGGTTGTCGTGCCAGAAGCCCTCGGGATCGAGGTAGACGACCTGCATGCCGCGCTCGCGGGCGCGGGCCTGGACCTCGCGACGGTCGGCGTGCAGCCCGACTACGAGGAGGGCCTTCGCGCCGTCGGCCCACTCGACGTCCGGTAGCGCCTGGTCGTAGCGGCGTATGAAGCACTCCCCGAGGCCAGCCCTCGCGGCGAGGACGTCGAAGTTGTGCGTGATCACCGGCTCGGCCAGGTGACCGGCGTCCTGCAGTTCCTTCAGGGCGTGCATTGCGGGAGTCGGCTCGGCCAGGAAACAGGCCTTGAACATCTCGACGAGCTGCTCCGCCTTCTCCTCCGGCTGCTCGAGGATCTCGCGCAGCAGCGGATCGCTGGCCGGAGAGAGGGTAAAGCGGTGCTCGCGCGGCTCGTCGCCCTGCCGGTCGGTAACGCGGTAGATCTCGTGCAGCCGGTGCAGCGGCGGGATGCCGGCCTCCACGCTGGTGCCGCACCCGATCTCCACCTGGAACGGCAGGAAGTTCGCCAGAAGTCCCAAGTCTGGAACCACGGTCGGCGTGCCGGGCCGGTCCTTGACGCGGATGCCGGAAGCGAGAACGTCCCAGGGCAGCTGCCGCACGGCGGGCGGCGGCACATAATCGGCGGAGGCGATGCGCACGTCCAGGCTCCGGTAGCCCGCGGGCAGGGTGCGGCGCGCGGCCGCGTCCTGTGGATGCACGAGGTGCGCGGTGATCTGGCACCGGAGGTTACGGCGCGCCCAGACGCTCTCGCCGGGCTGCTGCTTCCAGCCGCCGGCCGCGAGCGCGGCTTGGACGAGGGCTTCGTGGGCGGCGATCTCGTCGGCAGGCGCGGAGACCGAGTGGTAGAGGTACAGGTCCCTCAGCCCGATGGCGGGCGCGGCGGTGGTCGGCACCAGCCCGTACCGGTAACGGTAGTGGATCACCCGGCGGCGGGCGTCGCCTTCGCCGCTCCAGCCGGAGGGGCCCGCGGTGGCCTTCTCCTGAGTGCGGCGCCAGATGCCTTCCTCGATGTACCGCGGCCGGTCGGCGTCACCGAAGTAGGTCTTCCATGTCCGCAGCTGCTGCGGGGTGAGCTGGTCCACGACGATGTACGGGATGTCCACGGGGTCCTCCCCTGCTGCCCGCCGTCGGCTAGAAGCCGTGGGCAGGTTGTCGGTTGTCGCACGCCTTCGGGCGGTACCTGTGGGCCTGCGCGCCCAGTTCGTGCTGGGAGTGTGGGCGGGGCCGGATGGGCGGAGGCAGGAGGCGCGTGCTCGGCGCTTTCGGCCAGCGCCAGGCGGGCGGGGCGGGGGGAGCGAAAGGGGGCGGGCCACCGGGGGCGCTACCGGGCTGAGCTGTGGTGCCCTACTGTCGCCGGTGAGGGTTTCAGCGCAGACAATCCTGCGGAGGCCGCCATGCCGTCCGGTGTTCCCCAGACCGATCCGAAGCCGGGCGAGAGCGCGTTCGCCTACTGGTTCCGCATCTGCGACTTCACCAAGAAGGGCCTCGCCACTGCTGTCACCCGGGAAGCAGGGCGGGCCGGCTACCCGCACGTACGTCCCGATGGTTCCCGGGTACGGCGCTGGCTGGGCGGCGAGAGGCCGCGCCCGCCCGTCCCCGAGCTGCTCGCGGCCGTCTTCTCCGCGAAGTGCGGCCGACGGCTGACGGCAGCCGACCTCGGGCTGGCCGAAGGGGACCCTGAGGACCTCACCCGCTTCCGCGGGCCCACCGAACTCCTCACCGACGTGAACCACATGACCTCCGCCGCGCTCCTCAACGGCACCCAGCCCAGCACCACGCCCAGCCCACACACCGAGGAGCAGGCGCGTCCGGCGATCCCGTACGAGCCTGAACGGCTCCTGCCAGCGCTGGACACCTGGGCCTATGCCCCCTCCCACACCCTCCCTGAGGTGAGCGAGTCGCGCGGGTCCCGGCTCGGCGCCGGCGATGCCGCGCGGATACACCCACACCTTCCGGCAGCTGGACAACCGCCACGGCGGCGGCAGCACTTTGCACTCCGCCACCGGGCAACTGGCCTGGGCCACGGGCCTCATCCGCGACGGTCATTACACCGAGGCCACCGGCCGGCTCCTCTTCCGCGAACTCGCCGACCTCGCCGGCTGCGTCGGCTGGATGTCCCACGACGTCGCCCAGTGACCTGCGGCCATCCGCTACCTCACCATGGCCGTCCACGCCGCCCGCGAAAGCGGGGACCGGAACCTCACCGCACACCTGCTGCAGTGCCTCGCCCGGATCTGGGGCTACCTCGGTCGGCCCGACCTCGCCTCCGACTGCATCGCCCTGGCCCTGTACGGAACCCGCAACGACGCCCACCCCGTCCTGCGCGCCGGCCTCTACGCTCTGGGTGCCCGCTTCGCCGCCCTCCGAGGGCGAGGCACCTGAGGCCCTGCGCAGCGTCCGCCACGCCCAGGAGATCTTCCAGGAGCATTCCGTCGAAGACCGGCCCGAGTACATCGCCTACCTCGACCACGCGGAACTGAGCTCCACCCTCGGCGAAGTCCTGCTCTTCCTCTCCCGCACCAGCGGCCAGCCCCAGCACGCCACCAGCGCCCTGGACCTGCTGAGCACCGCCGCTGCCGAACGGGACTCCGCCCGCGCCCGCTCCAGCGCCTTTGACGCCATCGCCGCCGCCCGCGCCCTCTTGGTCGTCGACGACCTCGAAGCCGCCTGCGCCACCGGACTGCGCGCCATTCGCATCGGCTCACACGTCGACTCCGCCCGCGTACGCCGCCGCTTCCTCGACCTCGCCCGCGAAGCCCACCCCCACGAGTCGGAGCCAGCCGTACGGGAACTCCGCGAGCGCCTTCTCGCTGCCGTCCGGACTTGACTCCACGCTGCCCAACGAGGAGTCCGCATGGCCACCAGCGCCGGATCAGCACCGCTCTCCTCGAGGAGGCGGCCGGCCTGGTCGTGGACTGCGGCCGGCCCCGCGAGGCCGATCACCAGGAGGCTCAGGACATCCCGTATCGGGAGGTCGATGATGGCGTCGTTCAGGATGTCGTTAACCGCGGGCCGGGTCTCGGCGCGCGGTCTCCAGCCCAGCGCCGATCAGGCGGCCTGGGCAAGCCCCCGTTGGGTCAGGTCCGTCTGCGGAACAGGCTGCGGCGGGGCTTGCCCGGCTCCTGGCCGTCGTCCTCCGGCTGCGGCGGTGCGGCAGCCTGGCGGCGGGCCGCTTCGGCGGCGGCGTCATGGCGGGCGCTGTCGTTGGCGTGGCAGGGACCGCACACCGACAGGTCACCGGCCTTCGGCACCTGACTGTGCATGGTGGTCTCCTCCCACCGCTGGTCGGTGAACTTCTGCGCGCACCGCTTGCACACTGGCCGCCGCGCCTCGCGCTCAGCGGCCTTGCGCCGTTCTTCCTCCGCTTCGGCGCGGGCGGCCTGGCGGCGGTAGAGAGCGTCGCCGTCAGGGTTGTCGAGCGCGGCCGTCAGCGTCTGCTCGCCTGTGCGTCCCAGGCGCCGCCACACCGCCGCGTCCGCGCCGTGTTCCGTCAGCTGCTCCAGGCTGGTGGAGACGACCGGCACGGCCTGGCTGTAGTCCTTAGCTGTGATCGCCTCGCGGTAGTAGGTCTCGTACCGGCGCGGCGCCCAGTAGCGGCGGCCGGCTTCCTCGAGGACCTTCACGGTGTTGTCGACCTTCGCCTTGGTGGTGTCGGCGAACACGAACGCGAGTGGCACCAGGCCCTCTCGGCCGGTCGGCGGGTAGACCCGCCGCCACAGCCGCTGCTCGTGGTCGATGATTTCCATCGCGTCCGGCCGGGAGCGGACCAGGTCCGCGGTGTACTTGTCCACATCCGGCGCCAGCAGCCTGCCCCACTCCCAGTACCGGCGCAGCTTGTGCACCAGGTCGTGGGCGTCCTCAGTGCGGCGGTCGATCTCCAGCAGCAGCACCGGCACCCCGGCTGCCGGCGCCCGCACCACTAGGTCGGCCCGCTGAACGTAGCCGTTGCCGAGCCGGTGAGCGACTTCGGTCTGAAAGCCGAGCCTGTGCCCGATGCCCGCGCGGTGGAGCTCGGCGGCCGTCGAGGTGACCGCCGCAGCGTGGTCGTCGTAGCCGGTGCCGAGCAGCTCCCCGGTGTCCGGGTCGTACTCCTCCTTGCGCAGCGCCGAGATCCGTATGCCCTTCGGCTCCAGCAGCTTCTTCGCTTCGCGGTGTCCTCGGGCGGTGAGCACCCATACCTGTCGCTGGTCTCCCTGGACCGACTCGATCCGCGCCAGGTGGTGGTCCTGAAGATCCAGGAGGTTGTCCCGCGTGAGCTTGTCGTGCCGGTTATCCGGGCGGGTCATCTTCCACAACTGATCGGGCGTAGCCCTCTGGAAGATCCCCAGCGCTTGCAGCAGTTCCCTCCGCCTGGGCTCGGTCGAGTTCTTCCTGTGCTGAGGACGCCTTTGGGCATGAGGGTTGTCGGACCTGCGGCGCCCCCTTGACCGCCGGGGCTGACCTGCGGAAACGCTCAACTGTCGGCGGCGGGGGGCGGAGGGGCCGATGGAGGGGTCTACGGAGGGGGTCTTCGGGGTGGGGTCGGGGGTCTGCTCGGGCTCGCCGTCGGTACTCGCCACAGGTTGCTCCTAGAGGGTGGGCGGGCCGATCCCGCCGTTCACCTGCTACAGGTGCGGTTCGGAGCTCCCGTGTGACAGCGATCCGGGAGAACCCATGGGCCGTGACCACATCGTGATCAACCGGGTTGGAGGAGATCTATCCCCCCGTCCGGCGGCGCATTCTGTCCACAGGGCCGCGCTCCGAGGACCACTCGAGAGGCCGCCGCGATCAGAGGGGCGGCCCGTATGTGAGGAGCCGACATGCCCGACATCACGCCGCTCGCCCCGATGCCCCCACGCGGCCATCAGCGCCTTCAACTACCCGGGCTGTCCAAGCCGACGACGTCGATGCCGCCCGCGAGTTCGCTGGCGCCGAGCCACGGATGCCCGAGCTGCTCGTCGACGTCGCGACGCGCATCGTCGTCCCGGTCACCGCACTGCCCGGCCCGGACGCGGGCGAGCCGTTCGAGGACACCTTCGCCCTGAAGGTCCTCGGACGCGTCTTCGTGACCACGCTGCGGATCTGGGCCCATTCCGGGCCGGATGCGGCGAAGGGCATCGCTCGCGCGGTCATCGACTTCGCCGCGCAGTTCCTCACCGAGGACCACGAGGACGTCGCCGATGCCCTCCCCCAGCTGGAGGCCGTCGGCGTGGGCCATGCCTCGATGCGCACCCCGCCCCGGCCGGTGTGCACCCGGTGCGCCTCACCGCCGTGTAGTGCGCCCCGGTCGGTGTCGGCGGTGCGCACCGTGCACATCGGGTGCGCACCTCGCCGGACGGTGGAGCACGCCGCGCGCACCGCCGCACCGCACCGCGGTGCGCGCCGCCGGCGCCGCCACGCCGCGTCGGGCGCGCGCCACGGACGGGCGGGCCGGGCTCCTATATCACGCACCCCCTTGTCCGCGACCTGTTCGGCAGCCGGGGCCGGGGCTGACAAGGGGAAACGTGCCGGGTAGCGAACCTGGTCTAGGAAGGACGCGCACCCATCGGAACCTAGTCAAGGAGGCGGTCGGCGGCGCGCGCACCAGGGCGGTGCGGGACATCGGGTGCGGCGCACCGGGTGCGCGCGCGAGTGCCGGGCATCGACGGGTGGTGCGCACCGGGGTGGAGTCCACTCGGTTGGCTCCACCCGATGTCGTGCATCGCCGCTGGATGCAGAACATCGTGGGTTTCACTCGGTGGACGGTGTCCGGCATCGTCACCACAGCCAGGCGTTGGAGTGCCGCACCCGGGACAGGGCGTGGGCATCGCGGCGCGGCCGCGTTGTCGATCCGGCTCTGCCGGGGCCGGCGCGACTGCCCGGCGGCGAAGCGGCGGCGTCCGGCGTCCTGGAGCCGCCGTCGCTGCTTGCGCAGCTCCTCCTTCTGCTTCGTCTTCGACTGCGGCTTCCGGGGCCGCTTCCAGATCGGCTCCCACGCCAGGAGCTCATCGAGCGGCGGGCCCTCATCGAGGGCGGCAGCCATCTTCTTGGAGGCTGCGCGAGCGCGGGCGAGGGCGGCCTCAAAGCTGGGTTCTCGTACTGAGAGGCCGACCGGTTGCGAGTCAGGGGACGCAGCACGGCCTGGTCCTCGGTGTCGCGCGGGTACAGGGCGCGCAGGTCGGCAGTCATCATCCGTCGGCTGGCCGGGCGGGTGTAGTCATCGAAGACCACCTGCACGATCTGTTCGTCCAGGCCCGCCCGGTGGGGCCGGCCGTGCAGGACGTAGGACAGGTATCCGCTTCGGCGAGCAGGTGGTGGCGCTTGAACGCGCCGCGCATCACGTACACCACGGCAACGACGTCGACGGCCGCCAGCGCTATGTCGACCACCGGTCGGCCCCGGGCCCACACCGCCGCGGCCGCCGCCCGCGCACGCTGTGCGAGACGGTAGATGGTGCAGGTGCCAACGCCCGGATCGCCGAGGCCCGCCACCACTCGCGCAGCTCATACAGTGACAGCAGCGCCTTGCGCTTCGGCGGGCGCGTTTGGTCGGCAGCCTGGCAGATCAGCGCGTAGGCGGCCCGCTCCCCCGGCGGGTGCCCTTGCCGCTCTTCGTACCTGGCGGTGAGGACGGGCAGCGCGTCCTCGATCTGCTGGCGGCGGGTCGACTCGCATGCCGGATGTCACGGCTGCTCCCCGGTGAGGAAGTCCCGGACGTCGGCCGCCAGGGAAGTCATCTGCTCGCCGGCCTCCAGCCACGTGTTCACCGAGGCGCCCCAGCCGCCAGCGGCCTGTGGCCACGGCCGCAAGGCCCAGGTCAGCTCGACGTAGCCGCCAGATCGGAAGACGGCCGACACCGTCAGGTCTCGGTCGTTGGTCTGCCAGCTCCGTTGGCCGTCCCATCCCCGGTAGTCGGCAGCGAGCTCTTCCAGGAACGTGGTGAGATCGCTGTCCTAGATCCAGGCAACGACCTCGTTGACACGCGCGGTCAAGCCCGGGGCCCGTAGCTCGACGGCATAGTGCACGCAGTCCGCGTCGAAGCTGAACCGGTCACAGAACCTCACGCCCACGGAGGACTTGTTTTGGCACCGGATGGTCATGCTGGGCTTGTCGTCGAGGTGGCCGTCTGGGGATGTCATGCACGGAACGCTAGGGCCTGTCCGGCGGGTCATGTGACCGGCGAGCAGCCGGATCGTTCCGGCTGGTGTGGGGTGGGTGATCTTTCTGACGTTAGTGGGCCCGGTTGGAGCCGCATCTTCCGAAGAACGTGGGACGGGGCGGGCGATGGAAGTGCCATCGCAAGGTGATCAACGGCATCTCTTCCGTCAGCGCACGGGCATCCCCTGGCAGGATCTGCCGACGCGCTTCGGGAAGTGGAAGACCTGTCACGACCGGCATCGACGCTGGTCGGCGGACGGCACCTGGAAGAAGGTCCTGCGCGCCGTGCAGGCCGACGCAGACGCGGAGGGCCGTGTCGACTGGAGCATGGTCGGTATTGACTCGACGACCTGCCGGGCCCACCAGCATGCCGCCGGGACTCGAAGGCGTCCACGCGGATTCCGAGGAAACGTACCCGGCCTGATCACGTCAGCGGCGACAAGGCGTACTCATCCTGTCGCAACCGCCACTACCTGCGCAGGCGCCAGATCAAGCACACCATCCCCGAACCGAGGAACCAGCGGGCCAACCGCAGCACCGCGGTAGCCGCGGCGGTCGACCCACCGGATTCAACAAGTCGCTATACAAGTGCAGGAAGGAAGTCGAGCGGACCGTGAATGCCCTCAAGGCGTCGCGGGCTGTGGCGACCAGGTACGACAAGAGAGCGTATGTCTTCCACGGCACCGCCACCTTCGCTGCGATCCGAACTGTGGCTGCGCTCCTGATCGCCGGGTAATCCTCACTCGTCAGGATGGCTGTGATGCCCGAGCAGGCCGAGCGCCGTCAGCACAGTGACACAGAGCGTCATCCAACCGATGAACGCGCCACCGCCGTACAGCACCGCACCGGCTACCGGCGCCCCGGCCACATGCGAAAGTACCCCCGCCACCATCGCTACCAGCAGCGACGACACGAAGGACAAGAGTGCGAGAAGTACCTGAACGGGAAAAGTCCGCCTCACCAGTCGATCCCTTCACGAAGGTGGTCGACCAGTCGGCGGGCAGCCTCAGCTCGACCACCGCTTGCGATGGCCTGCTGAGGCTCTGCGACGATTAGAGACTCATCGTGCTCATTGCTTATCGAGGTTCGAGCGCTGTCCCCCATCGGACACATCGCCAGTGCTCTGTGGCTCTCGAATGAGCAACTCAAAGCCTAGCGGCGGGCGTTGAAGATCGCCACCAGCCAAGACTGGAAGGGGGCCGACCCGACGCCGCCCAACGGAGCGGTCACACACCCACCGGACAAGCCTTACGCAAGTGCTGCCTTGATCGTCATCCGGAACCGGCGTCAGCCTGCTCAACAGCGCCGTTTGAGACCCCGGCTGCACCCACCATTCGAACTGGACGCCTGTCGGACCCATCGCGACCGAGCCCAGGGCACCGCCGGATAGCCGGCTGCCGCCGAATCCTGGTGTCGCCCACCGGCGCCTCGTTCGGGGCTTTCGAACTCAATGTCCCAGACCCATAACACGCCCGGCCCGGAGGGCGGTTCGCTCCGTAGGGTGATCGGCGCGCCGGGGCCATGGGGGGTACCCGGCACGTGCTGAGGGAAATCGATGATTCGTATCCGTACTACCGCCTGCGCTGCCGCAGTCGCTGCTGCCGCCGGCTTGGTGCTCATGCCCTCGCAGGCCGAGGCCGCCGGCTCCATCCACCTTTCCAAGATCTACTACGACAGCCCCGGCAGCGACACCGGCAGCAACACCTCGCTGAACGCCGAATACGTGCAGATCAAGAACAGCAAGAGCTATGCGGTCCAGCTCAAGGGCTACACCCTGCGCGACAACACCGGCTACACCTACACCTTCCCCTCCTACCGCATCGGCGCGGGCAAGACGGTGAAGGTCCACACCGGGAAGGGCACCACCAGCGCCGGGCACCTGCACTGGGGCCGCTCCTGGTACGTGTGGAACAACACCAGCGACAAGGCCACCCTCCACAACAGCAACCGCACCTGGCTGGACTCCTGTACCTACAACAGCTCCACCTACGACTACAAGACCTGCTGAACCGCGAGATAACACCGCGCCAAATCGGCCAGGGAATAGGGCGGCAGAGATCACCTGGCGCTTGACCCGCCCCGGCCTCGGGGAGCGGGAGGTGGTGATCGCGTTCCTGGAGCGCGATCACAGCCTCATCCGGCGCGGGCAGGTGATCTGGCCGACAGGGGCTTCGCGAGGCGGGAGTTCGAGGCGTTCGTCACCGAACAGCTCGGCTCCCACCTAGCGGCCCGATCGTAAGGACGAACCCGCCCGGCACGGCCGGCTGGCTCGGGTGTACCTAGGGCCTAGATGAGGGAGTCCGATGCTTTTAGTGGTCGTAGGCGATCGGTGAGCGTTTGATCTTGGCGCCGGTGGTCCAGTTGTGCCAGATGGCGGCGGCCAGTGCGAGGAGGAGTTGATGACGGCCTCGATCCACTGGCGGGGTGAGCGGGATCCGTTCGTGGGCTTCCGGGCCCAATGTTCTGGGGTGCTGAGGACCACGGCTTTACCGCGGTAAAGCCTGACGGCTGCCCTGAGCCTTCACCTGTCGGTTCATCGGCTCGTCACCATCGCCCGCAGGGCCGCTCTCCAATCGATTCGCGACAGCATGCCACCGGCGCCAAGGGCGCTCAGCGCACCGGCAGCGCCAAGGCGTGAGAGAGCCCCGGAGGTCGTACCCGGAGAGCTGATCGCCCTCTTTCAGACTATGACGCGGTTGGGCCGAAAGAACCTCGACGAAGCTGTCCGCGTTGCATGCCGGAATGCCAGCCGGCCTGCCGAATGGCACCGCCCGCTCCTCTACTCCCTCACCGACTCCTCGCGTACAACACGCTTCTCGTGGGAGCCCTCTCCGCTTACCTCCAGGAGCAGGGACTCGACCCAGATCTCCTCCGCCGTCATCTCCAATCGCCCGACCCTGACAGGTACAGCACCCAGGAGGCGCTCGACCTCGTTGGCTGGCTCCTCGGAGGGCGCAGTCCGGAGAACCGGGAGGAGCCCACTTGGCACTACTACGGCAGGTGCATCGCCGAGTGCGGAGTCGAGCAGGAAGGTGACCGAAACCGCTCCGGGCATGAAGGATCGTAGGTGGCTGGGCTAGCTCCACGGCTCGAGGCCGGTCAGCAAGCGAGGAACGGCAGGGCCTGAATCCGGGCCGAGGGCCGGCCCTGGCCATGCCGGCCGCGACGAGTGCAAGCGGGATGCTGTGGGAGGGCTTGAGAGCAACACGCCGACGGCCCCACTCCCCTCTCTCACCTGGGGATGGGGCCGCTCGGGGTTCATTAGGCGTGCACGTGCAGGTCAGTGAGATTCTGCTTTTGGAGCAGTATCGTCAGCTCGATGCGGTCTGCTGATGTCATCTGGCTGCGGATGAGCTGGGCGACCGCTTGGACGTCGTGCCACGGAACGACATCCGCGGTGTCCGAGGCCGCTTCAGGCTTGCCGGGCTTTGCTGCCGGGAGGGGCCGTTCTTCCGCCTGCACTGGGACCGATCCGGCTGTGGGCACCGGCTTGGAAGCGGTGGCTGGCTTGGGCGACGTCGGAGGGGCAGCCGTTGGAGAGGCCGCGCCGTCTCCTATCACGCCGTGATAATCGCTCCCCTCCTGTGACGAGGCAGTTGCCGGGGTGGACGCGGCGCGCTTGCGCTCTGCCCGCTGCCTGGCCGCGTGGGCCCGCGCGTCGGCGGCCTCCCGCTGCTCCTGCGGTGACAGCTTGCCGAGGTTCCGGACGTGCTCGACGTTCCGCTCTCCGCTGGCCAGCTCGGCTTGCAGGTCGGGGGAGAGCTTCAACAGGGACAGCTTGGAGGAGATGGTCGCCTGTGAGATCCCGAGGCGTTGGGACGCCTTGGTCTGGCTGCCATAGAACTTGACCAGGGATTCGAGGGCCTGTGCCTGTTCGAGGTCGGTCATGTTGTCGCGGTGGACGTTCGCGACGAAGGCCGACTCGAGGAGGGACTCATCGGTGGCGACGCGGGCGTCATCGACGTGCACGTTGATGCTGGTCAGGCCTGCACGGCGAGCGCCTTCGAGTCGCCGGTGTCCGTCGACGACGATGTACTTGGCGCCCTCGTCCAGGTCATCGGCGCGTTCGGGGCGCTCACGGAGGTAGGCGCTGACGCTGGCCACGGTGATGGCGTTGATGACCCCGAGTTCCGTGATGCTCTGAGTCATCCCGTCCAGATCGCGGAGATGGTCGCGGGGGTTATCGGGATTGTGGCTGATGAGTGCGACGGAGAGCTCCGTCGGATCAGGCACGCCGAGAGTGGGGGCCGCGGTCGCGGCCCCGATCGCAGCGCGCCGGGCGCTGACAGGGCGGGCCTGGCCGAAGGACGCGCCGGCGCCAAGCCGATCGGCCTTGCTCATGAGATCTCCCTTGCCAAGGCACGCATGGCGACGGCCTGGTCGGACTTGGGTGCGTAGGCGAGGAGCGGGCGCTTGACGCGTACGGCTTCCTTTTGTTCCTTTAGGTCGCCGATGACACCGACGACGCGGGGATCCTTTATGTCCATCCACGCTTGGAGCGAGGAGGTGGCGATGTAGCCGCGGCGGGCGTCGTAGTGGTTGACCACGATGCCCAGGTAGTCGACTTCCAGGGCGAGGTCGTTGCGGAGGTCTTCGACCTGGGAGGTCAGGAGGGTGTAGGCGTCGGCGGAGCTGTCCTCGGCCTGCACGACGACCAGGGCTCCGGAATCGCCCGGGGCTTCATTGGGGCGGCGGCGTCCGTAGTGAACGGCGGCGTCCATGCTCAAGCCCAGACTGGGCGGGCAGTCGACAATGATGACGTCGTAGGCGGATTCCAGCGGTGCCAGGGCACGCTCCAGGGCGGCCTCGCGGGCACGAACGCCGGCGAGCTTCACATCCAGGAGGAACGCGTCGTTACAGCTGGGCAGCAGGTGCAGCCGGTCGCCGAAGCGGTCATCGTCGACGGCGACGATCAGATCCTGCAGCTTGCCGACGGGCTCACCTGCCATGTGCTTGGTCAGGCTGTCGCCATCCATGGGCAGGGGAGCGTGACCGAGTTGCTGGGTGAGGTGGCACTGCGGGTCGAAGTCCACCAGGAGCACGCGCATCCCAAGGCCGGGCAGGTCCTCGATGGCCAGCGGATCGTTGTCGCTGGTGTCGGCCTCGGTGTCTCTTTCTTTGAGCAGGGCGGCGAAGTGCTTGGAGATGCGGACGGGGTAGAGGTCGTCCGCGTCCTCGGCCATCGCCTCGCCGGTGCCGGCGGTGATGGCGGTCTTGCCGACCCCGCCCTTCTGGTTGCAGACGATGATGCGGCGGGGGACGGCGGGGCGCCGCACGGCGGGGGCGGGGTTCTTCTGCAGCCACAGCTGAATGGCCTGGGCGAGCGCTTGGGTGATCGAGACCTTGCGGTCGCCGGCCGCAGCTTTGAAGGTGTGCCATTGCCCTGGTGGGAGCCAGGTGGAGAAGGACTCGGCACCCGAGGTGTCGATGGAGGCGGGGGAGGAGGCGAGGCTGCACCAGCCGGCGATGCCCTGCTCGACGGCGGCCTGGATGCCGATACCGAGCTGGGCTGCGCGGATCTTGAGGTCCTGGCGGAGCCACCCGGGCAGTTTGGAAACGACCTTCTCGCGGTCACCGGGGGAGGCGGGGGAAGTCATAGGGGATACCTTACTAACGCCCCGCCAGAAATCGAGCATCGACACGTTACCTAGGTAAGAATCTGCCCCACCTCCCTATCACGGCGTGATAGTTCACCCCGCCGCCTAGAGCAGGGGCCCTTCAAGACATTCCCGGCCCGCCAACTATCACGCCGTGATAGTTGGTACCGCCAGCCTCCTGAGACATCAGCCAAGAAGTCAGGAGATAAGCGAGCGGCCTGTGGGTGCCAGCCTCAGCCTTCGGGGGCTTCTGCCCTTTCTCTCCCTATACCCGACAGTATCTCCCGAGTGAGGGGAATGAGCCTGCACCTCGGCAAGGTGCAGGCGATATACACCCTCGTCGAGGCAGGACGTATAGACACAGCGACGCTCTCTCCAGTGCAGACTGGCAGCCTGGCAAATGTGTTGTGCGCCGTCTCCGTGACCAGGACGGCGAGTGGTGCGACTCCCGTCTTGCGGAGCACGGGAGGGAGGTCGTCCTGAACGAGGAGACGGTGCGGGCAGTGGACTCCATCGCGACCGCCGTCGGCGACGACGGGTGGGTCGAGGCCCTGATCCTGGCCGAGAACACCGAGCACGCCTGCGGCGAGCTGATGCGGCTCGGCATCGACGTCGAAGTCGTCGCACTGGCCGAACTGCGCCAAGCCATGGCTGCCATCGTGGGCGTGCCCCCGAGCACACGAACTCCACTGACGCCAGGAAAAGCGCACCCGCCGGTCCGGCCGGGGCGAGGTGCGGTTCACCAGGATGCATGGCAATCGACGGGGTGGATGTGCGGTCAAGTCGACCTCCCCCAGCCACAGGCAACATCAATCGAGGCAAGGCCGCGGAGGCAACCTGCCTCGAAGCTGGCTTCATTCCGGGTGTCGCGAGGGAATGAGCATCCATGCCACAGGCGTGAGGGGTTGAGGCCCTACGACACGTCCACGTCCCCCAAGGACTGATCTCATGATCGGCGCTCACCCACGCGGGGCAAAACCCGCCAGCAGCGAACAGCCCAGCGCGCCTGCCCCATTACCTAGAGAGCCGGCACACCTGCCGCGTGTTCGAGTCGAGGGCGTCGGAGCCGTGATTCCAGCCGGAGCGGGCGGCCGCGCGCGAAACCACATGGTGCCGCGCGGCGCCAACGCCACGGTCCGACGTCTGAGCTTTGGGATTCTGGGGACGGGGAGGTGTCGCCTCGGCCTGGCTCCGGTGGTTATCACGGCGTGATAACCACCGGGCCCCTGAACGGCCAGGTCTCCGTCACGTTCCTGCAGACTGTCCTGTCTCACTCAATCGAGTCGTCTTCTCAACGAACCGAGTCGTTCGGGCTTCTGTCTCAGCGAACCTAGTCGCCCGACCGAGGGCGCTTGTCCCGTCGCATCGAACCGCGGCTTGTCGCACTGATCTGTGCGTTGAGCCTGCAGTACGAGGGACGGGACAGGTTTGAGTGAGATGGTGTCCCGCTTTGGGGTGGCTCTTGTCTCGGTTCAGGTGAATTGTCTCAACCCAGTGGACATCGTCCTGGTGTGGATGTTCAGGGGGAGCCGCTGAGCGGTAGGGGCAGCGCGGCCGGTTTCGAGGTGGCCTGGGTCCGGCATGGTGTCGAGGTACGCAGGCCGCTTAAGGACGCGTGCGGGGTGGCCTTTTGAGGAGGCCGCTCCGGTACGGGAGTTCCCGTCGTACCGGGGGCAGAGGAACTTTCCGGGGTTGTACTGGGCGGCCACGATGCTGCGGCATGTGGGGTTCGAGTCCTGGCTGGAGCGTGATCACGCGATCGCGATGGATTCGACCCCCGAATCTCGTGGTTCGCGTCGCAGCCGTTCTGGCTGTTCTGGACGTCGCCGGAGGGGACACGGCTGTCCCACGCGCCGGACTACTTCGCCCGTCGGGCCGACGGGTCAGCCATGGTCTCCGCCATCACCGGATCGTCCGCCGAGGCGCACAGCCCTCCACCGCACTGGCCTACATCGACGCCCGCGGCCGCCTGAACAGGTGGTTCACCAGCGAGAGCAGCGGTGAGCCGCTTCAACAGAGATGGAACCGCCGCCTCCACGTGCTGGGCGAGGACCCGTTCGGTGATCCCCACCGTCCCTCCGACGCCCGGATCGAACTGGCCACCTACCCCGAGGCCATCGTTCTCACCAGCCTGTTCGCCTCGCGTTACTGGCAAAACCATCCCCAGGTGCCGACCGAAGCGGCACAGCGACTCAACATCGCACCCCATCAGCTTCAGCTGCATGAGATAGTCGCCCCCGTGACCGAGAAGGGGCCGTGATCTCACTCGCCGACTGTCAGTGCCGATCGTCATCATGGGAGACATGTCCAACCCGAACCTCATCACCGGCAGTATCTGGCGGCTCCACCACGGCGACCAGGAGATTGCCCGGCTGACCGTGACCGGCGCCGATATGCCCTGGACGCACGCAGAAGTCGAGACACTTCCTGGTTTTGAAGAGTTCCGTCCCCTCTTCAGTGAGCAAGAGCGGGCTGTCGACGAGGAGGACTGGGACCGGGCCGATGCCTGCTACACCCAGATCCGCAGTGCGCTCACCCTGACGTTTCCCGGCGGCGGCCCGGTCGCCGAGTTCATGCTGCACATCCACGACGACGGCACCGCCGGCTGGCGCTGGCACGACGAGCCCTTCGACGCGGTGAGCCCGTGACGACCTGGGTTCGCTGCTTCTGGGACGAGGAAGAGGTGCGGTTCTACTTCGAAACTGGACGCCGATGGCTATGTGATCCTGCAAGTCGAGTTGCAGGAGCCTGGAAACAAGGCTCTGACCGCTGCCTCGCTGGCCGAGTGGCAAGAAGCTCAAAGAGACGGTCGGTCCGCTGAATAAGAGCGTCTACGTCTGACCGCGGACTGGCCATCTCCGAGTGGGAAGGGCACGACCCGCAGTCGTTGTAGGCCGATGAGTTCAAGATCGTTTGGTCGACCGCCTGCGGTGAACTTCAGGATCGTTAGCGGCGTCCCTCTTCCTGAGCACGTCCATTACTGCGGATTCCGACCAGGAAGCTGCCATCTTCAACGCGAAACCGGCCGTCAAGCGTCTCGCCAACCTGACAAGGTCCTGCTCAGGCGGCATCACCCTCGCCATGATCAATGAGACGCGCCAACCGCACCGCCCACGCGTCTTCACGACAGCTCGTCGCTGCCCCCAGTAAGTCGCGGTTGAACCTGTCACCCCGCAGGTCAACGGCTTCGCCCCTGCAAGATCTAATGAGACGGGACAGCTGTACCGGCTGGGTGGATCAGGCGGGGCCGTGCGTCGAGTTGTCGTACATGGATGTGGCGCATGGGCGTCATCGGCGTCCGTTGCGGGACTGTGCGACGAGCCGGTTCGAGGATCTCGATCCGGTCCGTCCGCACCGTTTCGTGGGCCCGCCGGGGCTTCGTCGGCTCAGGGCAGTTCGCCGTCACCAGGGGACGACGCCGTCGTCCTCGAAGAACGAACCGCTCGGGCCGCCGTCGGGCAGTGTGGCGAGCCGGATCGCTGTGGCCGCGCCCTGTTCGGGGGTGCGGGATCCGTGGAAGCCTGTGAAGTCGGTGGCGACCAGGCCCGGGCAGGCGGCATTGATCAGGATGTTCGTACCGGTGAACTGCCGGGCGTACTGGACGGTGAGGGCGTTGAGGAACGACTTCGACGGCGCGTAGACCGCCATGATCGGGCCAATCTCGGTGTCGGGGTCCGCCTGCCGGGTCAGGGAGCCGACGCTGCTTGAGACGTTGACGATGCGCGGCGAGACCGAGCGCCGCAGCAGCGGCAGCATCGCGTTGGTCACCCGGACGACACCCATGACGTTGGTATCCACGACCGTGCGGAGCACCTCCAGGTCGAGCGCGGTCGGGTCCTGCTCCCACCCCGGGCCCATCTCGCCCGAGATGCCCGCGTTGTTGACCAGGGCGTCCAGGCGCCCGGCCAGCCGTTCGACCAGTTCCGCAGCATCGGTGACGCTCCGGTCGTCGGTCACGTCCAGCGGTACCCCGAACGCGTCCACGCCGAGGGCGCGCAGTTTTCCGACGGCGGTTTCGCGTCGGGTCTCGTCGCGGGCCCCCACACCCACGCGGTACCCGAGACTGCCCAGCCCGGCCGCGATCTCGTACCCGATGCCCTTGTTCGCGCCGGTCACCAGCGCGATCATCGTTTCGCTCATGCTGATGATGGTGGCCCTCGACAAGTGGCGCGGCCAACACCGATACGGTGCCCTGTCATACCCGCCAGGTATCACCACGTATGCTGCGGCCGTGGACACCCTGGAAACCCGCGAGTTGAGGTACTTCGTGGCAGTCGCCGAGGAACTGCACTTCGGGCGCGCCGCCGAGCGCCTCGGCATGGCCCAGCCGCCGCTGTCGCGGGCGATCCAGCAGCTCGAACGGCGCCTCGGGGTCTGCCTGCTGCAGCGCAACCGCCGTGGTGTCCGCCTGACCGGTGCCGGAGAGGTGCTGCTGCACGAGGGCCGGGCGGCCCTCGACGCGACCGCCGCCGCCGCTCGCCGAACCCGGCGCGCCGGCGGTGCCGACAGCCCCGGCGGCCCCCGCAATCGGCTGGTCCTCGCGGTGAAGGCCGCCGCGTCCCACGAACTGCTACGGAAGCTTCTCGACGCCTACGCGGCCGAGCCCGACAGTGCCGAGATCGAGGTGCTGCCGTGTGGCATCTGCGAGCAGGAAGAACTGCTGCGCGACGGACGCGCCGATGTCGCGCTCATGCACACGCCGTGGAACTCCCTGGCCGGGTTCGACAGCGAGGCACTGGCGACCGAGGGGCAGGTCGCCGTTCTGCCGGCCGGGCACCCCCTCGCCGCCCGCGAGACCTTGACGCTGGCCGATGTCAGGGATGTCCCCGATCTGCCGCTCGCCCGCGGCGCCTACGCGCCCGGCCCTGGCCCCGAGATACACAACCAGACGCAACTGGCCCAGCTGATCGCCCTCGGACGCACCGTGGCGGTCGTCCCCGACTCCGCCCGCTCCTGGCTGTGGGCCGAGCACACAGCCGTCCCCTTGACCGACGCACCTTCCGTCGTGACCCACATCGCCTGGCCTGCGCACAGCCGCTCCCTCACCCTGGCCGGCCTGGTCCGCACGGCCGCACGGCTATGACCTGCTCCTGCCCCTATCGGTCAGCACCCGGGACAGCTCAGACACCACCGGGGTCTGCGGGACCGGAAAAGCAGACCCGCGGGACCGGATCATCCGGGACAGCGAGCGAATCGGACCAGATCACATGAGACAGGGACCGAACCACCTGAGACGGGACACCTCCAAGGCGATGCTGCAGGCACGAAACCTGCAATCTGTCTCAACGAAGTAAGTCCACGCCTCTCACTCAATCCAGTCCACGCAGGTCAGCGACATGTGACGACTAACTTCGTTGAGACAGGGCAGCGGCGGCTCACGCCGTGATAGTTCACCCCGGCCCCCTGCAACAGGCACGCCTCGACACGCTGCCGACCTGCCAGCCATCACGCCGCGATACCCCGACGTCGCGACAGCCAACTGCCCATACCTCCAGAGAACAGGCCAGCAGCATCGCCTCGCCCAGCGATCCGCCACCGCGATCCGCCGGCGAACTGTCACGCCGTGACAATTCCGTCGCCGGCATCGCCCTCCACATACGGATTGGCCGTGCCAGGATCCTTCCGTGAGTACACGTGATGCGTCCTTCCGCTGGCGGCTCCTGCTCAATGCGCTCGTTGCCCTTGCTGCGGATGCCGATACTCAGCTCGCCTGGCTCGACAAGTACCAGGTCGAGGCCGACGAGCTCGCTTTGGACTTCGATCACGCATTCCGCATGGCCGACAGCATGCAGGCCGACGGCCTTCTTGACGAGAAGACCATGGACAGGCTGCGGCTCATCGACACGATCTTCGAGGCGATGAGCGGTCCAGACTGCGCTGATCGGTGGTCCCCGGAGGCACTGGCTGCTGAAGCCACGTGGGGTGAGGTGAAGGAGCTTGCCCGCAGCGTGCTGGCTGCTCTGCAAGTCGACTGGCAGGGGCCGATGCCTGAGATACACGTCGTGCGGTAAGGATGGGGCGTTTGACGGTGGAGGGGTAGCGGGCCGGCGATTCACTACCGGGCGGCGTAGGTCGCGGTGCCGGAGGGTGACTCGGTGACCGCGGCGGCGGAGATGCCGGGCAAGGAGGTGGCCCGTAACACCGGCTGCCGACAGCCGGAGCAGCCGACCACGACACTGATAGCACCCAGCCCCCTCCCCATGCCTCCACCATTTCCGCAGGATGCTCCGCTATCGCCGACTGGCACTTGGGGGATCGATGTCCTGATGGCCTCGAGTGGACTCTTTACCCATGGCTGGGTACCGTCGATTGGGTGTTTTGGGCGATATCGTCGACCCAGATGCGTCAGGCGATGACGATCCCGCCGCGGTGTGCTTCAGCATTCATGCCCCGATTCTCCAGCGCCGTCGAACAGATGCCGCTCGATCAGTCGAACGCCCCCTGCTGCCTCTGGAAGGGGAGAACGATGCGCTCTATTCGAACCCTCGCACTGCTGGCAAGCCCCATCGCTGCAGCCGCAGCCTTGGCGTTCTCGCCAGTTCTGACACCGCAGGCTGTGGCCGTACCCTCGCGCGACACGGTGACGGCTGTACAACAGGTCGCGTGGGAGTACGCGACCGTGCCGCTCATCGAGGGGGCGGCCAAGCAGATTCTGGACCTCTGGGGCGCGGATGGCTGGGAGCTCATCCAGGTGGTCCCAAACCCGACCAACCCGGATCAGCTCGTGGCATATTTCAAGCGAGCACTGCCGGCGTGAAGGGCGGGCGGCATTCCGGGCGTCAGCACATGTAACCAAACCAGCATCGCCGACCTCGTGAGGCCTGGTTGGCTCGCGGTGTGCGCATGTGCCGCCGTTGATGTCGGCGCGGCGGCGACCGCGTTCGCGCCCGGGCCGCTGTCGGATCCGCAGGGGCCACCATGCCTTGCAGAGCAACCGGCAACAGGGATCGCTTTGGCCACCGCGACGCCTCCACCGGCTGCCTCAGCGGTGAAATTCGGACGGGCGGCCCAGAGCGGGCGCGACAAGTTGGGTTCGCCTCTCCTTGATTCGGAGCGGCTCAGCGGGCGGCCTGGGTGGCGTGCTCTTGGCAGTGCGCGACGACCGCAGGCTCGGCGAGGACCTTGACCGAGGAGGTCGCCGCGCTCGGAGCAGCGGCCGGGAGCACGCACCCGGCCGGAAAGGCGGGGCTGGGCGCGGCGCGTTCACAGTTTCCCGGAGCGGACACGGAGGGATGGCAGCCCGGGCTGCGCCTGGCAAGGCCCTCAGGTGTCGCCGGCGGGCGTGTCGCGCTCGAAGGCATCGATCAGGTTGCTGATCTGGTCGGGATCATCGGCCTCGCCGACCCAGGTGCCGTCCTCGGTGAAGACCGGAACCGTCTCGATATCGGAATCGAAGACCACGAGGTAGGAGCCGAAGCGGTCGAGGATCGTGCCGCCCCTGACCGGGCGATGGCCAGGACGCTCGTGCGCGGTCCGAGGAGGCGACAGGCTCCGACGCTCCCGATAGAGCTCTGCCGCCGCCTCTAACGGAGGAAACTCCTTCCCGCTCCAGCCAGCCCGTCAGGGCCGTGGCGATGACGCGCTCACCCCCACGACGGCGGCGGTCAAGAGCGCGGCGAGGTCGGCCTCGCACGGGTCGATGTAGCTCTCATGGTCGCTGCAGTTGAACGGCGCGCCCTTCGCCGTGACCGCGAACCTGGAGACGACAGTGACTGTCCCGCCCTCCAGCTCGACGTTGAGACAGTCGGCGGCGCGGGAGGCGAGCCAGGTCTGGGTTTACGGACCGAGACGGAGCATCGTGTAGCCGGTGCGATTGCCAAACGGTGAAGACCCCACGCTTGTCGAGGGGCGAGTGAGTATGCGCAGTCAGCCTGTGACTATCACGGCGTGATAGTCACAGAGCTGCGCGCCTACGGGGCCAGCGCCACCTTCCCACCCTGCGGGATGTCCCACTAGTCTCCGCCGCTCGCCATGCTTCTAGCTGACCGACTGCTATCCCTTCCCGGTCCAGGAAGTCATTCCGACTACGCACAGTCGGCAACCCGTCATACAAAGCGACCACAGCTCGCCGATAGCCACGGCTGGAAGTACCAGCCAACGGGTCGACCCAGCGGATTTCATCCCTCCTGACCACCCCCTCCAGCTGGCTATCGGTTAGCGCGCCAGCACTGACCCAGGCACCAGCCAGATCCGCGCCGGTGAGGCTTGCTCCGTCGAATCGAGCTCTGGTCAGGTCAGCGTCGATGAGCTGCGCACCGTCCAGATGAGCGCCAGTGAAGTGTGCGTGTGCCAGGAAAGCACGGCGGAAGACCGCGTTCTCTAGGTGCGCATGCTTGAACCGCGCCCCCCTCAGATCACTGTCACGAAGATTCGGAACGATCGTCGGCGATGGTCGTCCGCTTGGCCGGGCCAGGACTTTCAGCGCCGCTTGCAGCCGGAACGACGGTTTGAACTCGTCTCGGTCCGACTCTGCAGCTGGCCAGGGCACCTGGCCAGTGGGGGTGAGCTTCCCGTGACTCCGGACGAAGGCACACAACACTTCCACGATCGCCTGCTCGTCCTCGCGGCTGTCCTTCATGATCCGCTGCAGGGCGTATATCCCGCCGATACAGACCTCCGGGCTGGGGTCCCCCAGCTGGTCCACTGCCTTGCTGTACCGCTCGGTGATTTGGGTGGTCCGTGTCAGCTGAAAGGTCCGGCTGGTGAAGTACAGCCCGCCTGCCCCTGCAGCGCCGACAAAGGCGAGGAATGCGACCACTCCGGTGCGGGCATCGGAGATGGCTTTGGCTCGCGCGGCCGGATCAGCAATGTGCGGTGCACGCGTCAGCAGCGCAGGCAGCCACCAGAGCGCGGCTACACCGACGGCCCCCAAGGCCAGCAGTGCTCCTACCACCAGCCACCACTGGGACGCGGTCAGTCCCCGATGTCGGTCACCCGCGGACATACCTCCAGCCTGCCACCCTCTGGGCAGCAGCGCGGTCAGCAGGTGTTCTCCAGGGGGCGTAACGTTGGAATTGCGATTACGGGAACCGGACGTACGGAAACCGTAGGAGATGAACAAATGCCACCTCACGCTCCGGAGTACCCGAAGCAGGCAAGCAGTGGACTCGCTACGTCCACTGCTGACGGCTTGGTGCCCGACTCCCAGTACGCACTGGCCTTCGAATTGCTGGATCTACTGGACGCCTGGTGCACGGCGCGGATCCACGAGCAGGTGCACGATGCAAGCGCTGACAGTGGCCCTGCCCACGATCGCCTTGCCTTCCTGCGTCGGACGCAAGACCGCTATGCGAGCGAGGCTCCCCAGCTACGAACCCTCAGTTC
Organism: Streptomyces sp. SAJ15; assembly: GCF_007595705.1. Classification (GTDB taxonomy): domain Bacteria; phylum Actinomycetota; class Actinomycetes; order Streptomycetales; family Streptomycetaceae; genus Streptomyces. Next base: position 42,171 of record NZ_NISY01000019.1, read on the forward strand.
AGAGGAACTGTCAGCTGCGGTGCGCCGGTATTCAAAAGCTCTCAGAGAACTCCCCAACGACCAGCCATGACCGATCCATCCCGGCAGCGCTATGCACTGACCGAGGAAGAGAACCGACGAGTATTCGAGGAAGAGATCGCCCCGAAGCTCCATGGAGACTCGGGCAGTCCCCCGCGTGCTGTGATGCTGGGTGGTCAGTGCGGCGCCGGGAAGAGCAGCATGCGTAGAGCGCTAGAGCATGAGTTTGATCCGGCGAGGGCCGTAGTGCTCGGCTCCGACGCGCTGCGAGTGAAGCATCCGCGCTACTACGACCTGCTCCGCGACGACGACCAGACCGCAAGCTTCTATACCGGTGTCGATGCGCGCCGTTGGGTCCACCGAGCGGTGGAGCACTGCATCACGAACCAGTACCACGTCATCGTTGATGGCACCCTCTCTCGCACCACTGAATCCATGAACCGGATTGAGCAGTTCGCTGCGGCCGGGTACATGGTCGACATTGTGCTCCTCGCGGTTCCCTACTGCACAAGCATGCTCGGCAACCTCGAGCGGTACCACGTGCTTTGCGAGCTGGACACCGGAAGCGCGCGCATCTGCCGACGCGAAACACACGCGGCGAGTTACCAAGGACTCCTTGACACTGCCAAAGCGATCGAGGAAGAGCCGAAGGGATGCTCGGGGGTCCGGGTCGTCCGGCGCGATGGCAGGGTCCTAAGCTCAAACAGCTGCACGATCCTGGGAAGCTGGCGATACCCTTCGGCTTTGGCAAGCCAGATCATCGCCGAGCGGGAGCGGGTCTGGTCACCCGATGAATCCGTGCGATTCCTACAGTCGTATCACCGTGTGCGGGGCCAGATGATGGAGAAAGACAACAGCTGGCAGACCTGGTTCGACGACGTCTGGGCCTGGGCTCAGCCACTGCTGCCGCCTGTCTGACCGAAGTGGCTTGGCAGACACCAGGGATGCCCGTGCTCGCCCCTTCCACACCGCCAATGCAAGGCTGGGGCCGACTATCACGTCGCGACAGTCCAGTTTGATCTTGCGTCCGCACGTGACGCCGCTGCACGAGGATCCCTTCACAGCGGGGGAGTAGCCGTCTACCCAGCAGCCGGCGGTCTAACCAGCTGGCCTTGTAACCCAGCCCGTCCCGTGTCTTGGCCACTCCCCACCAACGGTGCGAGGCCCGAGCACACCGCGAGGACGTAGCCCACGAGTCGCGCACAGGACCCGGCGCTGTCCGAGCCGTGGTTCTTCGCCGACCGCCGTTGTGTCCAGGAGGCCGGGGGTTTGGTGCAGTGCGGCGAGGGTCTGGCGGCAGGAGTAATGGGTGACGATGTCCTCGCGGGGAGCGCCGGTGATGACGCACCCCACGGCGGGGGAGTAGATGTAGCACTCGGGCCGGTCGGCGAGGAGCCCGAACGCTTTGGACACGACGCTGTTCTGCCGGTACGTCCGGCCGAACAGCGCCCGGTCGCCGCGGGTGTCCGGGTAGTACTTGACGTACCCCAGGAAGTGCGTGCCGGGAAAAGTCCTGACGCCGATGCCGGGGGTCGGCGTCAGGACCGGCGCCTGATCGAGGTCGGTGACGGCAGCACCTTTCCGACCGCCGGCCACCTTGCCGCATACGCGGGGCTCGCCCCGGCGACCCGGAGCTCGGGCTCCTCGGTTCGCGGCGAACAAACGTCCCGGAGAGGAAACAAGCAGCTCAAACGGGCCTTCTTCCTCTCCGCGTTCGCCGCTCTGGGCGACCCGGCATCGCGGGCCTACTACGACAAGAAGATCGCCCAGGGCAAGCACCACACCCGGGCCCTGCTCTGCCTAGCCAGACGCCGGGCAGACGTCCTCTACGCGATGCTCCGCGACGGAACCTTCTACGAACCCCATCCGGCTGCGACCAGGTGAGAAGTCCAGACCGCTCGATCAGTCCTCCGGCCGAAGCCGCTGACGAGCGGCCTCAAGCCGCTGGTCATAGTCAGGCGCGAACGGCTCAGGAAGAGCCTTGTCCAGCGTTCCGGCGATCCGATGGATCGGCGCCCAGACCGCCGGGTCGTCCACAACGCGGCTGAGGTCTGTCATCTGGAGCTTCTCCAGCCAGTGCGACAGCACCAGAGCCTCGTCACTCGTGAGCTTGATCGTGACCTGGCTATCACTCATGCACACCTCCACGGCTCGGCCCGCCTTGACCGCACGAACTTACTGACCTTGGACCTTGACCAAACACATAGAGGCACCCCCCGAGCACACGAACTCCGCTGATACCAGCGCCCGTCCGGCCGGGGCGAGGTGCGGTTCACCATGATGCATGGCAATCGACGGGGTGGATGTGCGGTCAAGTCGACCTCCCCCACCATCGGCAACATCAATCGAGACAAGGCCGCAGGAGCAACCGGCCTCGAAGCCGGGTTCATTCCGGGTGTCGCTAGGGAACGAGCATCCGTGCCAGAGGCGTGAGGTGTTGAGGCCCTACGGCACGTCTACGTTGCAGGACGACGTCAAGCGAAGGTCCGGGAGGTTGGCGTCTCCGGCTCGTGCGGCAGCCACCGCCTCCAGCAGGGGCCAGCCGTCGACCTCCACCGCCCGCCGCACCCCTGGCTGCCACCCGCGGGCCGACGCCGCATCGAGCAGGGCCCGGACGGCGCCCGGCTCATGCAAGTTCAGGGAGCCGCCCCGGACGAACCCCACGTCCCCGGAGCCCAGGGGGAACCCGCCTGGGACATAACGGCCCGGGCCCTCGACGAAGACGATGCGCAGCGGGCCGCTGGTCCCGGCCGGCTGCGGGTACAGCGTGAGGGTCTCGCGGCAGTCCGCCGCCCGGGCGCTGTCCTGCATTCGGTGGCTGTGATGGAGCGTCCACAGGTACGCGCGCCCGGCGGCGACCAGGCGGCGGGGCTTCTTCGGATGGCGGGGCACGCAGCCGAGGGTACGCGGCCTGATCCACAAGACACCCGCCAGCGCTGATCAAACGTTGAGGAGACGAACACAGCGGTCGTCGACGTTCGGTGAGACCGGTCAAAGTCCGATCAGACAGGGCACGCATTGCCAGCCGGCAGATCGCCGTCACGATCCGCCAGCGAATAATCACGCCGTGATAGCTCCAGCGTCGGCCTGCACCACTGCATGTAGGTCTTGCCGTGCGAGGTCCCAGTCTTTGATCTTGGCGGTCCATGCCGGTCCGGACAGGAACCCCGCCGCAGAGGGGCGGTTCAGCGGGGCGGTGTGAAGCGGCGGACCGTGTTGGTTTCGCGGTCCGCCAGCCAGAAGCTGCCGTCCGGGGCGGGCACGATGCCGGTCAGTTCCTTCGCGCCCCGCACGGGCCAGAGGGTGATCCCGCCCTTCGTGGTGATGCGCCCGACGCGGCGGTCCGTCGTGAACCAAAGGGCCTTGTCGGGCCCGAGGATGATGTCGTTCGGGTACTTGGAGGCGCGTACCGGGAAGTGGGAGAGGTCGCCGTCGGTGTCGATGCGTCCGATGCTGCGCCGATCGGTGAACCACAGCGACTCGTCGGGCCCGGCGACGATGTTGTTCGGGGCCGAGCCCTTGGGCAGCGGCCACTTCTTGTAGTCCCCATCGGCGGTGAGCCGTCCGATGCCCTCGCGCTGCTCCGCGTCGAACTCGAGCTGCTGGGAGAACCACACCGCACCGTCCGGCCCCAGGGTCATACCACCCGCCCCGACGTCGAACTGGCTCTTCAGCCGCGTGATGCGGACCAGCCCCCGCTTCGTGTCGGCGCGGCTGAAGACCTTCGAGCCGCGCTCGGAGTGCTCGAACCAGATGGTGTCGTCGGGGCCGAGGGTCAGGGCGTCGGGGAAGCCGGGACCGTTGTCGTCGGCACCGGGGCCATTGCCGGGGGCGTCGCCACTGTCGCTCCACCAGGTGTACTTGCCGGACGGGTCGAGGCGTCCGATCTGGTCACCGGCGGTGTACCAGATCCCGCCGTCTGGGGACACTTGGAGGTCGGCCGGGTAGGGCGGGTAGCCGGCGCCGCGGGGCAGGGGGTGCTGGGTGACTTTTCCCGACGGGGCGATCTCCGCGATCGCGGCGAGCTCCGACTCGGCGACCCACAGCGTCCCGTCGTCGGTCAGGATCATGTCGCCGGGGGAGGCGTGGCTCGGCAGGCGGATCACGATAGGGACAGAGGGGGAGGGAGTGGGGCCGCCGGCGTCCGTGTGGCCGCCGGAATCCCGCCCGCAGCCGGCTGCCGTGAGCGCCACCGCCAGCGCGAGCGCCGCCGCGATCCCCCGCGCCTCACTCCCCGCAGCGCAGCGACAGCGGCACCTCCGTGCCCATGTGCTGCTCCCAGTCGTCCGGCCGGAGTTCCCTGCCGACCGACGAGCAGACGGTGCGGATCCAGACACGCGGATCAATCCTCCATTCGATGAGTTGCCCCATGTCGTCCGTGGCAGGGCCGTCGGGTTCGGGGTCATCGGTCTCCGAGTAGTCGGCCTCTGTCGCGGTGACGAGCTTTGTGCCGTCCGCCGTGAGGGCAAGGCCTGTCGACTCCGCCTTGTTGCCCTCGGGCAGCAGGAGCGTCCCGAGGGTGCTCTCCGAGTCCAGGTCGAGGAGGCGGACGGTGTGATCCTCGGACGTCGTCCCAGCGGCGAGGCCACCGCCGGTGACCGGGCCGACCGCGGGGTCATCCACACCCTCGACGCTGCCGAGGCGTCGGCTGCCGGACGCGGACCACAGCTCCAGGGCGCCGCTGGTGCGTTGGATGAGCAGGCGGTCGCCGGCATAGGTAAGGCCCCGGACGTCGGCCGCGCGGATCGTGCGGCTACGGCCGGACTCGGTGCTGATGACATGGATTCGGGCGCTGCCGCTCTCGCCGAGCGCCTGCTCGTCTAGCACCGCGGCGTGCGCGGCCCGCGCGTCCAGCGCCACGTAGCTTCTGCTCAGGACGGCGCCGGGGGCGGCCGTCGGTGCCATGGATCTCGGGCCCGGCAACTCGCGCAGCACCTTGCCGGACTCTGCGTCTCTGAAGCGGACCGTGCCGGAGGCGTGCACCTCGGCCACCTTCCGGCCGCCGGGCAAGAAACGCAGCAGAGTGGGCGGGTCGGAGAGCCGGAGCGGGTTCGGTACGGCGGGCCAGGAGCCGACGGGTCGCCACACCCGTCCCCGGGCGAGGATCTGCGCGCTGCCGTCCGGCGCCACCACGATCAGACGGTCGCTGTCGGGCCGCCACAGCAGCTCCGCGAATCCGGGGAGCTTCACCACGCGGGGAAGCTGCCGCTGTTCCGTGGCGGGAACGCCGAGTCTCAGGGTGGACAGCCGGGTTCCTTCACTATCAAGGACCGCCACGTCGCGCCCGTCCGGCGACACGGACACGCGCGGCGCCTCACAGCCCAGGCAGGAGCCCGGGATCGCGACTTCGGAGGCTCGGGCGATACGGGAGCGCTGCTCCAGGTCCCACAGGCTGAGGATGTCGAGGGACGCCGAGACGAGCCGGCTGCCGCCGGAGCCGACGAAGGCGAGGGCGTCCCGGGCGACCGGCCCTGCACCGGGGAGGACAAGTGGCCCGGACGCCTTCCCGCGCGGCGCGTGCGTCCGGCTCACGCGGAGGGTGGAGCCGATCGCTGTGGCCACGTGGGTACCGCCGCGGCTGACGGCCAGGGCCGCCGGAACGCCCGGTTCGGTCGTCGCTTCCAACCCCGGCTTGTCGAATTCAGGCTCTCCCTCGGACGGCCACACCGGCAGCGGGGAGCCTTTGTTGCTGTAGGTGAAGTGGCTGCCGTCCGGGGCGAGCGCGGCTGCCGAGTTGTGAACGCCGAACCCGACCGTGCTGCCGGCGGTGCGGGTGAGCCGCTTCATGGAGATCCGGTTCCATGTGCCGTAGGCGTACTCGATGGCCACCAGCTCCGTATCCCCGTCGAAGGCGAGGGCGGACGGGTCCGACGTCATGTCGTCGAGCTCCAGGCGACTCGTCCGCCCCGAGTCCCGGTCAAGCACCGAGAGCGTGCTCGGGACGTCGTACTCCGAGGTCGTCGTGGTGACCACGACAAAGCGTCCCGACGGAGAAACCGCGAGCGCCGTGGGCCGCTGCCCGCTCGGCAGTCGGGGCGCGGTGGAGATCTCCCCGTACGCCCACACCTTGACCGTGCGGCCGTCGGTCGCCGCGACGATTCCACCGCCAGCATTAGACGCGACCGTCTCCACCGGGCCGGTGAGGCGGCCCAGTCGCTCGTGGTGGCCGGCAAACCGCCCACCGGCGAGCGCCCACAGCTCCACGTCGCCGCCCCGGGTCCCGGCGAAGGCGCGCTTCCCGTCCCCCGAGGCCGCCACCGCGGAGACCGTCCCGGTGGCCCGCACACTTCCGGCCAGGTGAGGACTCGCGGTGACCGCTCGGAACAGGGCCCGGCGGGTCAGCGGATCGGCGTGCTGCCGGTACGCGCGCTCCGCGAACAGCCCGGCAAGCCCGACGTCGCTCTGCAGCAGGTCCTCCGACACAACGGCCAGCCGGTGAGCGTTGGCCAACTGGGCCTTGGCCGCAGACTCCCGGTGCTCCACCACCACCCCGGACGTCACTGCCGCAGCGACCAGCGCCAGCGCGGTGAGCAGGCGCGCGGTGCGGAAGCGTCGGGCGTAGCGGTCGGCCTGCCGGAGCGTCTCGGCGAACTTCACGTCCGCGGGCTCGGGCGCGTGGGCGGCGCCGGGCCGGTTCGCGGCGGGGGCGACCAGGCGCAGCCCTTTGCGGCGTGCAGCCAGGAGCTTGCTCTCCATGCCGCTGACGCCGGTGAGCCGCTCACCGTTGCCCAGCGCCCCTGTCACCGCGGTGCGCGGGCGCAGGCCGTAGAAGACACCGCGCAGCCAGGCCACGCTGGGACGTCGTGTACGAGGATGCCTCACAAGTTCCCGCAGGCCCAGGGCGAAGGCGGCGCCGAGGGAGGGGCCCTCGATCCGCGCAGGAGGGGCCGGGCGATCCGTGAAGATGAGACGCCACAGCACACAGCGCGAGCCTCGGCCGGGCCCGGCCACGGCCCACGCCCGGCCGAGGGCGGTGGCGAACTGGCCGTCGGAGCTGCGCAGGCCGGTCATGGTGCGGGGATCGGGGTACAGGCCCGGGGGCCCTGCGGGGAACTCGCGGAGCTCCAAAACGCCGGTGGCGCCGGGTTCCTCGTCGTCGTGGTGGTCCGTCTCTCCGAACACCACCGGCACCTGTACCAGCGGCCGTCTGCGCGGCTCGCAGCCTGCCATCAGCAGCGCAGCGGCTATCAGAGTACCGTTCGGTGCGGGAGACCGCTCAACCTCGTCGCCGGGCAGGTGCGGGATGCGCTCCAGGACGGCATTCAGCCGCGCGGCGGCGTCTGCCGGGAGGCCGTCGAGGCCCCGGCCGGACGGCTGCGCGGGACCGGGCGCAGCGTTAACGGACAGCAGACCGCTGCCCGCCCACGTGCTCCGTACGCGTGCCAGCGCTTCGTCGTGCTCCGCTGCCCGGCCCGCCGGTGCGCTCAGGGCGCGGGCCAGCAGGTAGGCGTGGAGGGCAGGCGGCATCATGTCGGACGGGCGGTCCGGGGCTGTCTCGTCTATCCAGGCGGCCAGCTCCCCGGCACGTCCGGAGCGCAGCCAGGAGGGGTCCGCGCGCACAGCCTCGCTGCAGCACTTCCACCACAACTGCCGCTCGCCGAGCAGCTCGTGCACCGCGCCCTGAGGGCTTGTGTCCCGGAGGACGGCGTCGAGCGCGGCACGCTGGCGCCCGGCGGGACCGGACGCCGCCTCCTTGGGCGTCATCGCAGCGCACCGTCGATGACGTCGCGTACCCCGTCACTGACGAATTCCCTTACGCGGCGCCAGGCGTCTCGGGTCGTCTCGTTAAGCGCCGCGCCGACGGAGTCCACCACGGTGGCCGGGGCCCAGTCGGCGTCCGCAGGCACAGGTGACGGGCCGGTGGCGGCCCACGTCGCACCCGGTCCGAAGCCGCGGAGGCGGACGTACGAGGCCGCAGGCCCGAACCGGCCAGACACCACGGGCACGAGGAGAACGCGCTTGTGCCCGTCGGGCCGCGCATAGGTGACCGTGGCCAGCAGCGGCCGGTCCTCGTCGTAGGCACCGCGCATCATCAGCTCAAGGCTGTACTCGGACGCGTTACCCGCGGGGTGGCGCAGCAGGAAAGCCGCCCGACCGTCGGGGGAGGCGGCTTCCAGGACCACCGTGTCGCTCCCGGAGGCGGTCAGCGCGCCGGCTGTGGGAAGCGGCGGCAGCGGGAACCAGCCCGGCGCGACGGGGCGGGCCTGCAGTCGGTGCGCGGGCGCCTGTTGGGGGGCGGAGGCGGGAACGTGGACGGGACGCGGGGGGAGGATGACGCCGGTGAACGATGCCCAGGCGCGCTGCCACAGAGCGTATCCGGCGCGTCCGCGTTCCGCTGCCCGCGGGGGGCTGGTGCGACGTCCGCCGGTGAATGACGCCCAGGAGCGCCGGGCGATCGATCCGCGGCTCACGGGGCGGTCTCCCCTCGAGCCGTGTCGAGTCCCGGTGGCTCGGTCTGCGTCGGAACAGTGGGAGGGGCCGGTGTGGTGGGGGCGGCGGGAGCGGTGCCGGGCGCAGCCCCTGCCAGGAGCGCATCGGCGACGGTGGTGGAGCTCCCCATCTGGGCGAGCACGGCAGGTGCCGAAGCCCCCACCGCGACGGCCGCGAACACCCCTGCCAGCTCCCCATGGAGTAGCCAGCCAGCCGCGCCGCCCAGCACGATACGGAAGAGCGCGGCGAGCGAATCCGCGGGCGGATCGATGTACGTGCCGAGGTGCGGCAACGCCTCGGCGGCCATCTTCGCCGTATGCCGCGCCTGCTGCCACGCATGCAGTCGCCCGAAAGTGACAACGGCCTCGACGACTAGTCCGCCGCCGGCGCCGTACAGTGCGCCCTCGGTCCACGAAAGCATCGGACCCCCATCCCTTCGGCGGGGCTAACGCCCCGCCGCATCGCACCCGGTGAACCGTTTTGCGTCAGGCAAACGTACCGGCGCGCCCCCGCACCTGATGGTCTGGAAGGCAAGTTCGCTCCTCCCTCGCTGAACATGGCCGAAGTTCGCCGTCCTCCTCGGAGGCGGGGACGCGAGGACGCGGGGCAGCCAGTGCGACGCATCACTTCACGACGGGGCGAACGTTGCCCGATACGGCACTAATCAGTGACAAACTGGCCAGCAGGAGGTGCCGATGGGGGCAGCCTGGATCGGAGTAGTCGGCGGAGTCGCAGCCGCTTTGATTGCAGGAACCGTGGCTTTCGTTCAGCAACGACGCAAGGAGTCCATCGAGGCTAGGGCTGCCGAGGAAGTCCGCCGTACTGAGGCTCTGATGTCCGTAGCAGCTGTGCAGGCGGCCGTGCAGGACTGGCTTACCTATCTCCAGTACGTGTGTCTGGACGTGAGTCGCGATGAGGCTCCGGGCTTGGCCGAGTTCGACGATAAGTCATCCGCCCTCCGGCAGCAGGTGCACCAGTCCATGGCGCAGATCGCGCCCCTTTTGCCGCCCGGCGAGATCTTCTATAGCCCTTTCGCCCTCACCTTGCGCTCCATCGAGGCGGACGTGCGCGGCGCCCTCGCTGGAAGGTCCCCAACACGGGCGTCCGACGTCCTGCGACGCGCAGACTCATTCGGCAGTCTGTTCTCTCAGCGGCGCATCGTGACGACCCGTTGGGCGCACGATGTCGTTCGTGGACGCTGGAATACCTAAGATTCCTGACCGAAGCCCAGACATATCGCGCAGGCTTCACATGTGAACTCTGCCTCCTGGATCAGAGGCTTGACTCCAATGCCGAGCTCAAGCAGTAGCGCCGTGCGCCCACTCCTGCCAGCGTGCCCCGAGCCCAGGACCAGATCGGAGCCCGCGCGGTTGCGGTGCGAGGCCCAACCCCGAAAGGTCCAGTCGACCTGAGAATCCGGCTGTTGACCGCCTAGGCCGACATCGCGGAGGTAGCGGTACTGATCGAGCGTGAGGTGCCGGATGTCCACGCGCCGCCGGCCCCGGGGCGCGAGCGGATTGCGGCCGCCGGCTGCCACGTAGTCGCGTACACCCGCCTCGCGTCCGGCCTGGCGGGCGACGACGTCGGCGACGGTCGGGTCGTCCGGCATGTTCAGCAGGGCGTTGGTGAGGTTGATGGCAAGGACGGCGGGCGTTAGCGCGGGGCGGCGGGTCTTGCCATCAGGCGCCGAAGGAGTCGATGAACACCTCGTACACGGGGTCTCTAGGCTCCTGACGAAGGGATTAGGCGCGGTGGCAGTGCAGGTTGCGAGCCGCAGCGAGGGGATTGAGTCAGCGGGCGATGAGGGCGGCGCGGTGTTCGTGGCGGTGCGCGGTGGCCGCGGGCTCGGCGAGGACGCGGACGTGATGGGGCTTGCCGACGTCGCCGTGCTTGGAGCAGACGACGGCTGACTGGGTCCGGCCGGTGCACCCGGGCTCGGGGTCGCGGGGCCAGCCGGACGCCTTCACCGCGTGGCCACAGCGGGGTTGTCGGCGTGCCGGGGTTCCACGTGCACGGTGCTGCGGGCCATGAAGGGCTTCTCCTTATCGCGGACGGGAGCGCCGCGCCCGGCCGGAGAGGCGGGCGCGGCGCTCTCGGTTTCGTCTTCTCGTGAGCGGGTTCTTCGGAAACCCGGGGCGGGCGCGGCAGGGTACCCGCCCCGGGCCGGCCGGCATGGCGAGTCGCTCAGCCGTCGTCGGTGGTCGCGTCGCGCTCGAAAGCGTCGATCAGGTCGCGGATCTTGTCAGGGTCGCCGGCCTCGCCGACCCACCTGCCAGTCTCGGTGAAGATGGGCACCTGGTCGTGGTCGGCGTCCAAGACCACGAGGTAGGGGCCGAAGCGGTCGAGGACCGTGCCACCCCTGACCGGGGCGGTGGCTAGGACCTCCAGGGCGTCGACGCTCAGCCGGACACCGCCGTCGGCGCTGCCGGGAAGGGTCAGGATGCCGGAGACGTGGAGCAGGTCGCCGGAGCGCAGCTCGGTGAGCAGGGCGTGGACGATGCGTGGATCGCCGGTGGTGCAGGGCAGGATCGCCTCGTCGACGGGGTCGTCGGTGGGGGAGGAGACCAGAAGGAAGCGAACGGTCCCGTCGGTGTCGCCGGGCTCAGGGACGGTGTCGAGGAAGCCGTCGATGGTCATGGGGATGGTGTCCATCAGCTCGCTACCTCCATCTGGTCGGGGTGGGCGGCGTCGTAGGCGTCCTGGATCTTCTTCGGGATGAGCCCGGTGTCGGCGACCTCGTGGCCGTTGGCGCGCGCCCAGGCCCGGATCGCGGCGCGGTCCTCCTTGCTACGGGTGGGCAGGGCACCCTGCGCCGCTGGGACGGGGCTCACCGTGGACGTGATGCGGCCGGCTCGGACCTGTCGCAGTTCCTTCTCCGCCTGGGCGAGCCTGTCCCGGAGCAGGGTGATCTCCTTCTCCTTCGCAGCGACGGCCCTCTCGTTCGTGCGCAGGGACACGAGCTCGGCCAACAAGGCGCGGGCCTTGGACGCCTTGCCCTGAATGCGGGCGGAGGCATGCTTCTCACCCCACACGAGCAGCGCCTCGGTGGCCGCAGCCACGTCATCAATGTCGGCCGCAGCCGACCCGGCGCCCTGGCCGATCAGGGTGAGGGCCTCGTTCAGTTCCTCGTCAGACAGGCCAAGACACTGCCGGACGGTCGCCGGGGCGTCGCCCTTGTTGAGCATCGAGGCCGCGACAGCGGTGTACGCGTTCGTCGTCGAGATGGGATTGGTCATCGTGTCGTCTCCCATGACGGGGTGTGCGGTGGGTGCGGTCAAGAGCGGGAGCATCCGTACGAGGTCGTCCTCGGAGCGGGGCAGTCCCAGGTAGCCCAGGAGGTCGGCCAAGTCCTGCTTGTCGCGGGCGCGGCGGGCGACGGTGCGTGCCGCGGCCGCGAGCTGGTCGACACTGTTGGAGGTGAGGGCAAGACCCTCGGCAGCCAGAGCCTTCTTCCAGTCAATGAACACGGCCACTCCCTACGCGGTGCGGCCGGTGAGGCCGAGCAGCAGCACGTCCCGATTGCGCTGCTGCCGCTCGGGGGTGAGCGGTTCACGCCACGGCTCGTAGTGGCTGCCCCACATCGGGTGCGGGGCAGGCGCGAGGTCGGCCATCGCCCGGTCGGCGACGGACAGCGGGTTGAGCCGCTGCTCCTGGCGGCGCTGAGCGCGAGCGCGCTCCTGCTGGGCGACGACGCCGACCCAGTCGGGGCCGAGGCGATCCTGCAGGCGGCGGCGGAGGGTGGTCCGCTGGCGCGGCGTGGTGGCCGCCCAGATCCCGGTGACGGTGAGCTCGGGGTTGGCGAGCGCCCATTTCAGGCAGCCGTTTACGATCGGGCAGCTGCGGCAGGCTGCCCTGGCCTGGTCGATGCGGCCGGTGGTGTCCGCGCTGGTGTCGCCGTGCTCGTAGACGAACCGTCCCGGATGGGCACGGCATGCCAGCGCAGTGTCGGCGTGGGGAAAGGGGATGCGAGGGTCGGCCTCGGGAACGGTGTCGATGCTCATGCGGCTCGCCCCCACACGGCCGTGCCCGGGCGGCCCGCGCGCCGACCGTTGACGGACGACACCGTCACATGCCGGGCTTCGGCGAGGGTGGCGCGGCCGGAGTGCTTGCCGTCGTACAAGGCGGCGTCGGCAGCGCGCTGCAGGAGCGTTAGGTCGCGGGTGCCCATCACATCCGGCGTCGCGGCGCCTACCGAGGCGGCGACCTCCACAGCCTGGCCATCCTCCAGGATGACCGGCGTACACAGGATCCGGACCAGCTGCGCGAGGCGGACCTCCCGGCAACGGCGGGGCAGCTCAAGGACGATCGCGAACTCGTCGCCCCCGAGCCGGCCGACGGACGCGCAGCGCCCGGCCCAAGCGATGAGCCGCTCGGCGGTCGCCCGCAGCACGGCGTCCCCAGCCGCGTGGCCCAGGGAGTCGTTGATCGCCTTGAAGTGGTCCTGGTCGACCAAAATCACGGCCGCTTCGTCGCCGTGGCGGCGCAGGACCTGCCGGGCTCGGGCGGTGTAGGCGTCGCGGCGCAGGAGGCCGGTCAGCGGGTCGCGCCTCGTCGCGGCGAGCCGCTTGTACAGGGCGATGGCGTGCACAGTCCAGCCGGTTAACGGCACCGCGGCAGTGGTCAGAAGGAGCGTGCGCGGGCCGATCCGGCCCTGAATGCGCAAGACGGAGTCCATACTGAGGGTCGCCCTCTCGTCTCGTACGGGTTGGGTGGGCCCGGGGCAGGCGGTCGGTTTCCTAGGCCTGGACGCCTGTCCCGGGGCGGAGCTACAGCGCGACGTCGCGGCGGCGGGTCCAGCTGAGCGGGTTGCGCCACAGGCCGGCCTTGGCGGCGGGCCACTCCAGCGCCCAGCCGGGCCGAAGCCCGCGCGCTCCCCAGCTGTCCGGCTGCTTGCCGGGGATCTCAAGTCCGGCCTGGTGCGCGGCGAGCGCGGCGTCGTACACCTCGTGCGCGCGGCGCAGGGCCGCGGCGGGGGAGTCCGCCTCGCCGGTGAAGACGTGCAGCCCCCTGCGGGTCGGGGTGGCGGTGTCGTGTATCGGGACGTCTACCTCGTAGAACTCGCGGTGCGGCATGACGCCCATCTCCTTCCTTGACTGGTACGCGAGGGGCCACGGCGACGCCCTGCCCTGTGGGGATCCGGGGCCCAGGCGGCGGGGAAGCGCGTCAGGTCGCGGTGCTCGCGGCGGAGGCGGAAGCGCTCCGCCGCTCCAGTGGGAAGCGGGCGGCGGCGGTCACCGGCGACGCCCCTTGCGCAGGGTGATCCAGGTGGTGACCAGCGCAGCGACCACGCCGATGGCGCGGTGGGCCGCCTGGTCCAGCTCCATGAGCGCCGTGCCGGGCCCGGAGACGTCCTGGACGGGCTCGGGCCACGCCTCACCGGCCTTACGAACGACGGTGGCGTGCTTGACGTAGCCGCCCTTGCCCGCCTTCTCCGCGAGCCAGATCAGCGGGTCACGCCGATCCAAGATTCCGTGGGTGATCGCGTTGATCGCCGCGCCGGTCAGCAGGGCGCTGGCCGGGACTCGGTACCCGACGGCGCGGGTGACGGCGAGGGTCGAAGCGAGCTGCACGGCCGAGTAGCTGGCGACGTGTCGGCTCACCGAGCGGCGGCCGTAGGCGCTGGCGGTGCAGGTGCGGCCCTCCTTGCCGGCGCGCCACGGGTTCTCTTCGACGGGTGAGCCGTCGTTGAGGTAGACCCGGTGGGAGCCGTGCATGCCCTTGGTCACTGCGTCGTGCTCCCGCTGGATGAACTGGTCACCCAGGGAATGGACGCCGTCGAAGACGGAGGTCAGGGCGGCGACCAGGGCGAGGCCCTCGATGGCGCGGATGCGATCGGTCATGCTGGGTGTGCTCCTCATCTCGGATTCGGGGTGGGGTGGGGCGGCCGGCCTCTTGTCGATGCTGCGGACGCCCCGTGGTGCCTTCGCCCCCGGCCGGACTCCGGCCGGGGGCGGTGGTGTCAGAACGGCGGCTCGTCCCAGGCCGGGACGGGGAGAAGCCGGACGCGCAGCTCTCGGCGGTGGGCCCAGCAGCCGCGCGCCTCCATCTCGGGGAAGGCGCCGCCGGTCCACCAGCCGCCCTCGCCGTGGCAACGCGGGCAGCCCGGTCGGGGGCGGGCGGTGATCTCGATGCGGTGCCGGTCGGCGTAGAGCTTCCAACGGCCAGACTTGAGTACAGCGGCGGCCGTCACCGCGGTGAGCGGGACGGCGACGGCGAGCAGCAGGGGCGCGCGCAGGCTACGGGCGACCACGTCAGCGAGCCGCGGCATCCGCGAGGATTTCGGCGTGGTCGAACGCCAGATCCGGGAGCGCGTCCAGCGGCCACCAGCGGGCGGCCGTCGCATCGTCCCCGGCCGTCGGCTGGACCAGCGAGGGCAAGGTGGCCGTGTAGGCGACGGTGACGTACCTGCCGCGCGGGTCACGGCCGGGGGCGTCGTAGGCGGCCACCTGCAGGAGGTCGGCGGCCGGGACGGTGATGCCGGTCTCCTCATCCAGCTCGCGCGCCGCGGCGGCGAGGCTGCTCTCCCCGGCGCCGACGTGACCTCCCGGCAAGGCCCAGGAGCCCGCGAACGGCTCCCATCCTCGCTCGATCAGCAGGACGTGGCCGGCGGCGAGCAGGACGACGTCGGCCGTGTAGCGGATCGTCTCGTCGGGGGTTGTGTCGGTGGTCATGGGCTGATCCTTCTGGTCAGGCGGCCAGCAGGCGCTTGGCCGGGAGGTCGATGTAGGTGCCGGGTGTGGGCTCGAAGCCCTTGTCGCACGGGTCGCAGCAGCCCTGGGTGCGCAGCGGGAGGCAGAAGTAGTAGCGCTGGCCGCACTGGGGGCAGGTCTGCCGCGCGGCCATCGCCCGGTCCAGCGCCCACTCCTGCGCGAGCGTCGGCGTCCGCTTCGGCCGGGCGAGGCTCACGTCGTGGAGCCAGTCTCGGGTGGGGTGGTTGCACGACTGGTCGGGCCGGTACGAGCACCCCTTGCAGCGCAGGACCGCGACCGGTGCGTGCCCGCCGGGGCTGAGGCCCTTCTCCCGTAACTGCCTGCGCGTGACCAGGCCCTCGGGGCAGGTGCGCCGGTCGTACTCCGGCAAGGTCGCGGTGCTGCGCAACACCTTCTTGACCTCGTGGCGGCGCCTCTTCTTCCGGGGGGCGGGGCATCACCGGTTCCAGGCGCCGGGGAGCTGGGCGGGACGCTGCGGTCCGGGGCGCTGCGGGCGGGGCCGGCCGATGCGGCGGCGGGGGCGGGGGATGAGCACGGTGTGTGTCCTCCAACAGGGTTGAGGGCGGGCAGTGCTGCGGCCCGCCGGCGGAAGTCCGCTGCGGGGCGTGGGGTGTGGCGGGCGGCCGGTCGGACTGTCCGGTCCTCGCCCGCGCGGGGCGGGCGAGAGCCGGGCAGGGCGGCAGGTCAGCGCTTCTGGAGCGGGTGCACGTTGTCCGGGGTGTCGTCGGCGTCCGGGGCGGCCGGGGCCGGGAGGTGGATGTGCGGCTCGAACGCGGGCGCGGCGTTGTGGATGTGGGTGAAGATCGCCGGGCGCAGGGTCAGCCCGCGCAGCGCGAACGTGGAGGTGACGGTCCAGGCGAGGACGGCGAGCCCGGTGGCGATGGTGCGGCCCTGGTCGGGAGCGGCGTCCCAGACCATGGCGATGCTGGCTGCGCCCCACGCGGTCCAGGTGAGGCGGGCGCCGCTGCTGCGGAAGAACCCGCCGACCAGGCCGAAGATGCCGACCAGTTGCCAGACGGTGTAGACGGTGGAGGCGCTGATCGGCAGCGCGGCGGAGTGGGCCGCGATGTAGGTGCGGATCGGCTGGTCGACCACGGCGAAGACTCCGTGGGAAGTGTCGGCGCCGACCTGGACGCGGGGCACGGCGGTCAGCAGGCGGTGCAGCGTGTCGGCCAGGACGTCGGTCGCGCCGTCCAGCAGGATGAGGACCGCGCAGATCCCGACAAGTCCGAGCGCCGTCTTCACCCAGTTCGCCATGCCGTGCCAGCCGAGTTCGGGGGCGCGGCGCAGGTCCTCCCAGCTTTCGTGCAGGAAGCCGCCCGGCTCCCAGGACGTGTTCCACGCCGCGCGCAGTCCGGCGAAGTGCTTCACGCCGGGGATGTCCTTCGCGTCGGGCGGCGGGGGCGTCTGCTGGAGCAGGTCGCGGAAGCTCGGGGTGCGCTGGCCGTTGATGGGCTGGCCGTTGATGGGCTTGTCGTCGGACTGCATGGCGGGGTGACTCCCTGGCTCGGGTTCGGTGTGGTGGTGCTGGTGGTGGGCAGGCCGGACGGCCTGGCCCGCACCCGACCGCGAGGGTTCGGGCGCGAAGCAGGTGGTCCGGAGCGGGTCAGAGGCCGCGGGCGTCGGCGAGGTGCGCGGCCTGGTCGACCATGCGGATCGGGACGCGGGCCGTGCCGTGCGCGTCGTTGAAGGACGGCACGGAGTCGACGTCGTCGCCGAAGGTGCGGCGGATCGCGTCCAGGAGCACGGTGGCCGCGTCGGATTCCAGGCCGCTGTCGCCGCGCGCCTCGATCCGGATGGCTCCGAGCATGCAGCGGGCGCCGTCCTCGTCGACCAGGACGTCCTTGCACCAGCCGCCGGTGAGCAGCCGGTGGTGGGCGCGCTGCAGAAGGGCCGCGACCGGGGTGGGGTACAGGTCCGGCAGCGGGGCGGGCCCGGTGTCGACGGGGCCGGTGACGACGTCGGCCAGGTCGACGGGCTCGGTGGGGATGTGCGCGGTGTTGACCTCGTAGGCGACCTTGGCTTCGTCCAGCCGGAGGGTCATCGCCGTGTTGAGGAAGTCGAGGCGTTCCTCGAAGGTCAGTTCCGCCGGCGGCGCGGGCGCGGCCGGGGCGGCCGGGGTGGTCTGGTCTATGGCGGGGCGGGTCTGGGGCATCGGGGCTCCTGGTGGCATCGAAGGCGCGGGGGCGGGGTGGCGGCCTTCGACGCCGGCGGCCGGGGCGGGGTCAGCCGCTGACGGTGCTGATCGCGTTGGTGATGAGCGGTGCGGCGCCGGTGGAGGCGAGGAAGAAGCCGAATCCGGCGCAGGCGAGGGCGGGTCCGAGGCGTACGGAGCCGCCTCGGATGAGGACGAAGACGACGATGCCGAGCAGGACGACGGCGGAGATCGAGACGGCCACGGGCGGTGTGTCCTTTGCAGGTGTGGGCAGGGCCCGGCCGGTGCGGCCGGGCCCTGCGGGTGGGATCGGGTACGGGGGGTGGGTCAGACGCCGGAGAGGTTCTTGATGGCCTCCAGTGCCTGGCGGGGGGAGGTGACCGCGTCGCGGCGCGCGGCGGACTTCCCGCCGCCACGGCGCGGGCCGCCGCCGCCCTTCTTGGGCGCACCGTCGTCCTCGCCGTCCTCGCCGTCGTCCGGCTTGTCGCCGAACTCGCCGGGCCGGGGCGGCTCGGTCCAGTCGAACCACAGGTCCCGCGCCTCGAGCTCGCGGATCTCGTAGTCGGTCAGGGTGGCGATGACGTCGGGGAAGTAGTCGTCGAGGCTCTTCTTGAAGTCCATGAGCAGGGTGCGCAGGACCTCGGGCTGTTTGGCTTCGACGATCCAGCCGGCGCCGCCGGTGTTGGAGTTGGCGGGCGGCTCGGGCTCGCCGCGCATCACCCGCTCGATCCGGCCCGCCTCCTCCGGCGAGAACGAGCGGGGGAGGGGGTCGGGGGTGTTCTCGGACGGGATCCCGAGGGCCTTGAACATCGCGCCCACCTTGCCGGGGGCGACCTTCAGGACGACCGGGATGCAGTTCTCGCGCAGGTTCTCGCACAGCAGCTGCGTGAAGCCGTCCTGCACGTAGATGGACTGGCCGGCCACCTTGATGCCGATGCCGTACTTGCGGCCCTTGACCGACACCTTCTCGGCAAGGTCCATGATCTCCGCTCCGTAGTCGCCGTGGCGGGCGGCGGAGAGGAACTCATCGAGGTAGGCGGACAGCATCCGGTAGGGGCAGCCCGGCAGTTTCGGGTCCCAGTCGTAGACGCGTCCGTCCTCCCACGGCATCTCGCCGCGGATCTCCATCAGCGCGTCCAAGGCCCGCAGGAGGCGGATCATGTAGAGCGCGCCGACGCCGTAGCGGTCGGCGTACTCGCCCAGCTTGGCGGCCTTCTCGTCCGAGGCCTCCGCCGCCAGCCACACCACGGCGCCGAACAGGGCGTCGGCCGCGACGTGCAGGCCCATCAGCTGGGTCTTGCCGCCGCCGGACGGGGCGACGAACAGGCCGTGCGCTGCGCCCCGGTCGGTGTAGACGCGGTTGCGGGCGGGCTGGCCGTTGCCGAGGAAGCCGGTCACCCACCGGCCGTCCTTGTCCGGAGTGAGCAGCTCGCGGGTGGCGGGGAAGATCTGCGCCAGCGGGCTGGAGTCCCACAGGGAGACCAGGATCTGGTTGCCGTCGATGGTGACGAACAGCCGGCCTTCGTCGTACTTGGTCTTCAGCGCGGCCGCCAGGGCGTGCTGGTTGACGCGCGGCTCGCCCGCCTCGTCGGGGACCTGGGCGATGTAGTGGGTGACCCGGCGGGCGTGGTCGCGCACCTCCTTGACGAACTCCGAGCCGGGCACCGGGCCGCTCGCGATCCGGTCGGCCCACCACTCGTGGGCGGTGGGGGTCTTGCGGCGCCGGTCGTTCGCGTCGGGGGTGACGTGGACTTCCCGCCAGGCGGGGCCGCCCTCGCGCCCGGCCTGCCGGACGATCTCCTTGATGGTCACGTCGGTGACGTCGACGCCGAACGCGGCGGCGATGTCGTCCTCCTTGAGGCCGGAGATGGCCCGGCCGGCCTCGGAGGCGCGCAGCAGCAGCGACAGGTCGTTGGGCATGCCGTCGTGCGGGGTCGCCTTGACCACGATGGTGCGGCCGGGCATGCCGCGGTTCTCCCACAGCCAGCGGACCTGCCGGGTGAAGGAGTCGGCGCCGTCGTCCGGCTGCGCCGGGGACGGCTCGGGCTCAGCGGGCTGGAGCTGGGGGGCGGGGGCCGGGGCGGCGAGCGCGGGCCGGTGCCCGCGGCGGGTGTGCCGGGAGAACGGCATCACAAGCAGGCCGGCCGCCGCCCACCCGGTCGCCAGGAGGGCGTCCAGGCAGTAGGGGCCGAAGCCGATCGTGTGCCGGGCGGCGACGTCGATGGCGGCCGCGGCCACGAGCGGCGACCAGCGCAGGATCTTGCGGCCCGCGCCGGGCTCGTCGCTCTTGTAGGCGAGGAACCAGCCGCCGACGCCGGCGGCGCCCGCCAGCTGCACGACGGTGTTGACGGGGCTGTCGGGGTAAAGGTTCGGGGCCGCGGCGAGGACCGGGGCGGCCAGTGTGTAGAGAGTGCGCTCCAGGGCGACGCTGCGCGGCACAGACACGGGAAGGTCTCCTTCGGGAGATGGCGATGGGCGGCCCGCCGTCGGTGGCGGGCCGCCCATCAGGGGTTTCAGCGGGGTCGGGAGATCAGTGGGCGAAGAAACCCGGCTTGGGGGTGCGCTCCCTGCGGCCCGAGCGGACGGTGTCCAGGCCCTCGTACAGCCGCGCGTGCGTACGCCGCGCGTCCGTGGCCAGGCCGGACACCTCCTGTGCCGTCTCGTGCAGCTTCTGGACCTCCACGGCGGCGCCGCCCAGGGCGACGGACACCTGGTTGGTCATCTCGATGAACTTGCGGTCCAGTTCGGCGTTGGCGATGTCGACGGCCAGGCCCCCCGCGCGCTGGGCGTTCTGCCGCATGCCGCGCAGCAGCGTCTCCAGCTCGTTGCTGGCCAGGTCCATCGCAGTGCCCAGCGTCTTGAGCTTCTGCTGGACGGCCTTGTACCGGTTGTCGCCGTCGGTCGTAGCGGCAGCGCCGCCGCCGGTGGTGGGTGCGAGGTCGCTCATCAGCAGACCTCCTTCCTAGTCGTGGTGGGCGGCGGCGGAGGCGTGGGCCAGGCCCGCGTCGTCCATGGCCGCGATGTCCTCGCCGTAGACGCGGCCGACCGACATGGCGGCGATCCGAGCGGCCTCCGAGGCGATCTCGCACTCGGTGGCGCACCGTTCGGCGAGCTGCTTCATGCGGTCCGCGGCGTCGGCCAGGTCCGTGATCTGGTCGACGACCTCGGTGGCGATGTTGTGGTCGCCGACCAGGTCGGCGGCCATGTCCCGCAGGGCGTCGGCGACCTTGCCGAGCGCGACGGCCAGTTCCTGGGCGCGGTCCTTGTCGAGTGCGGCGGCGATCGCGATGTTCACGATCTCCATCAGGTACTCGCCGAAAGTAATGTCCGTGCGGTGCTTGGCCGCCATGCCGGCCTGGCCCGACGTGGGCCTGCTGACCTCCGATGCCACGGGGTCCTCCTGTGCGGTGGGTCGGGTGGTGCCGGGACGCTGGGTGTGGGGCTCGGGGGCCCGCGGGAGACTCGCCGCACTCGAGGTGGTGGCCCCGAAGGGGTCGGCGGGGTCGTCGACGATGACCGCGTCCGGGATGTCCTCCTCAGCCGCTTCGGGCTTGGGGGAGCGGGGCGGGCCATCGGGACGGTCCACCGTGACGTTGAGGTCCTCGGGCCGGAGCCTGGAGGGTTCCTCCGGCTCGAGCGGGTCGGTGTCCTCACCGGCCTTGGCGAAGAAGTCCTTCAGCTTCTCCTTGAAGGAGCGGCTGTCGGTGCTGTCGTCCGTGTCCGGCGGGTCCTTGACGTCGTCGGGCTTGGAGCCGTCTGCCGTGTCGGTGCCGTCCTTCGGGTCCGTGTCACCGGAGCCGTCAGAGGGCTTCTCGCCGGTCTTCTTGCCGTCGTCCGGCTCCTTGGTCGCGGAGGCGTCCTTCGTGCCGTCAGCGCCCGTTTCAGGGCCGTCCTTGGGCATCTTCTTGGTGGTGGCCTCGGAGTCCTTGGCCTTGCCGTCGTCCTTCGCGGCCTTGTCCTTCTCGGCTGCGCGACGCTTGTCCCAGCGGCGCTGCGCTTCCTCCGCCACGGCCGCACCGAGGGTGGTGCGGTCGTCGGCGGCCTTAGCGGCCTCCCGCTTCGCCTTCCTCGCGGCCTTCCGCTCGGCTTTCGCCCGGCGGCGTTCCTCCCGCGCCGCCTGCTGGTTGGCGCGGTCCTGGTCGCGGTCCTTGCTGCGGTCGGCCAGGTTGGCGGCCTGGTCGGCGCTGCGCCGCTGCTGCCGGGCGGCCTGGCGGGCAGCGGCGCGCTCCTGGCGGCCGCGGGCCCGTTCGGCCCGGGAGCTGGGGGCCGGCGAGTTCTGTGTCCTGCCGCCGTCACCCTTCGAACCGCCCTTGCCGCCCCCGGAGCCGCCCGAGCCGTTCTTGCCGCCGGAGCCGCTCGAACTTCCCTTGCCGGAACCGGACTTGCCGGAACCTCCAGAGCCGTTCTGACGGCCCCTGGAGCCCCCGGACGACTCATTGCCCTTGGAAGGGCCCCCACGGCCGCCAGCGGAGCGATCAGAGCCCTTCCCGGTGCCCTTGGGAGAGTTGCCGCTCCCGGAGCCGCGACCGGTACCGCCGGACCCGTTCGCTCCCGAGCCCCGGCCGCCGCCGGTGCCGCCCCGGCCTGAACCGCCGGAGCTGCCGCCGCCTCCGCGAGAGCCGCCCCCGCCGCCGGCCTTCGAACGGCCTCCCTTGTCGGCACCCATGCCGGAGCTCGAGGACCGCGCCGCGTCGGCCTTGCCGCGCGCCGCCGCCTTGTCGGCCTTCGCCTTCATCTGCGCGGCGTGGAGCTTGGCGTTCTGCTCCATCATCGCGGTTTCCTGGGCGGTGCGGGCCTCGATGAGCGCGGCTTTACGCGCTATCTCCGCCTCCCGGAACGGCGCTTCCCCGGCATGCCGCTCACGCGCTACCTCCAGCCGGTATTCCAGCCAGTCACCGAGCCTGTCGGCGAGAGAACGAGGCTGGACGTATTCGCCTTCCTCGTATTCTCCGTCGTCAGGATCAGGCGCGTCGGGCATTCCCGTTTCCCGCAAAGCGGTTTCCGGGGAAATAGGCCCACGAATGGGCGGGAGTTCCATTGTCGTCTCCGCCGGGGACTCCGGCGGAACAACGCCGCCAAAGTCACTGTCGGGCGGTTCAGAATAAAAGAGGTCCCCGCCGTCGGGAGCGTCCGGCATTCCGCCGGAATCACTGCCCCGGGTGGGGAGGCTGATCACGTTGCTGTCAGTGTCGTCGGACACGCGACCCCTCCTCCTGGGCTTGACAGTCGGCACCGGCCTCGCGTACGCGCGTGCGCGGCACGCGCGGCACGCGTCACGCGCGGCACGCGTTGGGATCGCCGAAGGGCCGCCCCCGGGAGTCGGAGGCGGCCCTTCGTGCGGGGCGCGGGGAGCTAGCCGTTGTGACGGCCGTAGACGTTGTGCAGGGCGAGCGCGACCTCGCGGATGAAGTCCGTGTTCCCGTCGCGGTAAGCCTGCGTGCCTCGGATATTCACGAGCCGAAGCCAATAGTAGAAGGTGCCGAGGTCATTTCCGTGCTGAGCGATCAGATCCTGCTTGATTTTGCGCTCGTGCTCCGCACGGTTGAATGCTTTCCGCTCTGCTTTCGTGAGCGGTCGACCTGCACTCACGCCGACTCCCTGCGGTCCAGGTTGTAAATCGACGTGGGACCACCATAGCCCATATTCGGGCTCTGCACACCCGGCCGCCCCGGGCTTTCCGGGGCGGCCTGGAGCGGCGGGTTGTTCTTACGCGCCTTGATCTGCGCCTTTTCCTTTCGGTTTTTCCTGACCTCCTTCACCTTTTCGTCGTGGGCGTGGCGCTTGTGGGCGCTCTTTTCCAGTCCCGAACTAATGCTCTTGAGATTCTTGAGAATATCGTTCAGGGACTTTTCCACCGGGAAGGAACGCAGGAAAGCCTGGCCCATCTTGTCGCCCTCCACGCGGGTCCCGCGGCAGTGCACGCGGGTCTCACGCTGGAGGATCTCCAGCTTGGCCTGCATGTCCAGCACGACCCTGTTGAAGTCCGCAAGGTAGTGCGCGTAGGCGGCGGGGTTCTGCGCGATCTCGCGCAGCGCCGCGTTCGGGTCGTCGAAGAAGGGCTTGTCTTCGGTGCTCACGGGGTCCTCCGTGGGGTCGGATCTGCGTACGTGGGGGCTGGTGGTGCTCGTGCGGGCCTGACCCGCCGTACCCGCTCGGGGGTGCGGATGCGGTTGAACTCGCCTGCCGGCCGTGGCCGTCACCGGTCCGCGCTATGTGAGCGAGGCGCGGTCCGGTGGCGACCATGAGCGGCAGGGCGTCGTGCGGGCGGTCCGGTCAGCGGACCGTGTGCTGCTTCAAGGCCACGGCGATCTGTCCAGCGCGGTCCGTGGCGATGGAGCCGCCCTCGGCCCGGACCGCCTTGGCGATGTTGGTCCGGTTCAGCGACTCGTTCGCGGTCCGGAGCCGGTCCAGCGCGGTCCGCTCCAGGTCCGTGAGCGTGATGACCATGCGGTCCGGACCGCCGTCCCCGCCACGGTCCGGACCGGAGACGCCTTCCGGGGCTTCCTGGTCGGCCGGTCCGGTGCGGTCCGGCTCCTGCAGCCCGGGGGCGACGTCGGCGGTCCGGACCGTCACCACCCGGCTGGGCGCCGGGCTCTGGGCGGCGGGCACGGTCCGGGACCCACGGTCCGGACCGGAGCCGGTCCGCAGGTCAGCCCGGTGCGGACCGGCCGGACCGGCCTCCAGGGCGAGCGCCGGTCCGCCGGTCCGGTCCGTGGCCCCTGCGGTCCGGACCGAACCGTGGACCGCGTTCCGGTCGGCCGGACCGGACAGGACCGCGTACCCGCCGTGCTGGACCGGGCGGACCGCAGCGGGGCTTTCCAGCGGTCCGTTCCGGTCCGTGCGGGTCAGGGTGAGCACGGTGGGGATGACTGCCGGTCCGTGGTCGTCGGCCCCGACCCGGGGGACGACGACCCGGTGCAGGGCCAGACCGGTCCGGACCGCCTTGCGGTCCGCGAGCTCCGCGCCCGCTGCGGTCCAGGCCCGGTCCAGCGTGGTCAAACGCGGGTCGGTGATCGCCAGCGACCAGGCGGTGAAGGAGTGGACCGGGTACCGGAACCAGCGGACCGCCCCGATCGACGGGCGGGCCTTGGCGACCTTGCCGTCCTCACGGAGCTTGCGGCGGTGGATCAGCGAGGCATACAGCTCCCACAGCACCATGCCCACGATGCTCATGGCGGCGAACGCCACCGCCTTCGGGGTGAAGTGCCAGTAGGTGATCTGCTCCGTCCAGATCTCCTTCTTCGCGTCCCAGACCCGGCTCCCGGCCACCGGCTGCCCGGAGGCGTGCCAGAAGTTCATGACCGCCGCCCCGAGAGCGAAGATCCAGGTGGAGACCCGGTAGAGGGTTCCAGCGTCGCCGCTCTGGCGGGCCTGGTGGTACATCCAGCCCACGAACGCCGTCGACAGCTCCCAGGCGGCGGCGAACAGGATCGTGAACGGGACGACCCAGCCGAGGATGTCCTCGGCGAACCCCGCCTGGCCCGTCCACGCCACGGCCATCGGGGCGGTGATCGGACCGATCACCATCAACCGCTCCGCGTTGACCTTCACGAACTGCTTCACGCGGTCGGTCACGGCCGGCTTCCCGGCGCGGGAGGAGGCCCGCAGCTCACGGGCCTTGGCCCTGCGGGCCTCCTTCGCGTCCCTGCGCTCCCCTTTGGCCTGGAGCTTGAGGCGCTTGCGTTCCAGTGCCCGCTCGGTGCGGTCGGTGGCGCGCTTCATCCGGGCGGCGGCTTCGGCCACCATGTCGTCGGCGGCCTTCAGCGTGACCTCCGCGTCCGCTTCCCGCAGCCGGGCCTGTGTCAGGGCCTGCTCGGCTTCCTTGAGCTGCGCGTCCCGTTTGGTGCGAGCCGCGACCAGGATGCGGTCGGCTTCCTCGCGGGCGGTGCGGGTCAGCCGCTCGGCGTCCTCGGTCGCCGTCGCCCGCAGCCGACCGATGTCCTCCTGGGCGAGCGCGCGCGTACGCGCCGCATCCGCGCGGGACGCCTCCCGCTCGCGAGCGGCATCCTCACGCAACTCGGCGGCAACCTTCTCCGCTTCGGTGCGCACCTGCACTGCCTGGGCGTCCGCGCTCTCGCGCAGCCGGTCGGCCTCGCCTCGCGCCCGCTGAAGGAGCTGTTCGGCGTCGGTGGTGGCGCGGGTGCGGGTCTCCGTTGCGGTGCGCTCCGCGCCGGCCAGCAGCTCGGTTCGCTTCGCCTCCGCGTCGGCGAGGGCCTTCGCTGCGGCCTGAGCGGCCTCGGTGCGGACCTGCTCCGCCTGGGCGGCCGCCGTGGTGGCGACCTCCTGCGCCTGGTCGCGCGCGTCGGCGAGCAGCTGCTCGGCAGCCGCCTTGGCGTCAGCGAGGACCTGGTCGGCCTCGCCAGCCGCCGTCGCCGTGACGGTGTCGGCCTCCGCGCGAGCGTCGGCGAGCAGCTGCTCCGCCGTCGCTTCGGCAGCGGCGCGGACCTGCTCCGCGTCGGCGGCCGCGGCGGCCGCGGCCTCCGTGCGGACCCGGTCGGCGTCCGTCGCGGCGACGGCCAGGAGGCGGGACTGCTCCGCGGTGGCGGCCTCGGTGATCGAGGCGGCCTCGGTACGCGCGCCGTCCAGCAGCTCGGTAGCGAGCACCTGGCCCTCGGCGAGGATCCGCGCGACGTCGTCGGCGGCCTGGTCCCGGAGGTCGGCGGCGCGGTCGGCGGCATCGGCTAGGACCGGGTCCGCCTCCGGGAAGACCAGCGGCACCGTCTCCTCGGGAGCGGCGGCCTGGGCGGGAACGGGGGCCGGCGTCGCCGGTGCCTTGGCGCGCCCGTTGCGGGGCTTCGGGTTCGCCGCGGGGCGCCGGCGGCGGGTGGCGGGCTTGGTGGCCACGGAATGTCCTCTCTCTTCCGGGCGCCTCCGAGAAGGGGCACCGTGGATCTGCGGCGGTGGGTAGGCTCGTGACCAGGCCCTCCGGGGCCCCGGCAGCTTGAATGCCGGGGACCCGGAGGGCCGTTGTGCTGGGGTGGTCAGCGCCGGGTGGGCAGCGCGGCAGCGTCCGGTAGGAGGTGCTGGCGCAGCCAGGCGACGGCGGCCGGGGTCATCGCCCCGGTGTCCGGCTCGCTGAGCGGCGCGGTGTCGATGTCGTGCATCGCGTCCGTCGCCGGGAGCGGCCGCATGTAGTCGGGGTCGATCCCGGCGCGGGCCCGGTTGCCGCTCAGCTCGGTCAGGTCGTAGAGGACCTTGCGGGTGTCGGCGTGCGTCCAGGACCGCTCCACCCGGCCGACGAAGGTGTGGCCGGGGAGCCCGAGCCAGAACCGTTCGACGTCGCGGAACAGGACGATGTCGCCCTTGGTGTAGGTGACCTTGGGGCGGGTGGCCTGCGTCTGGGGCTGGGTCACGTGCTCTCCTCACATCGCGTACACCGGCCCGAAGGCCGGCGGGTCCGGACTGCCCGGCTCCCAGTCACCGCCCGACCCGGCCGCCGGAGTCGGCGGTCGGTGCGGGCGGATCAGGCAGCCATCAGGCCGACCGCGAGGTGCTGGAGGAACTGGCCAGTGACGCCGCCCGGAGCAGCGCGGCGGCGTCGGTCTTCCCGCTGCGGGCCGTGCCTCCGATGAGCGCGTGGGTAGCGGCGAGCCGGAGGGGCCGCGTGGCGCCCGTGGGCCGGTGCGGGTCGACGATCCGGCCGTCGGGGAGCAGCTCGCCGGTGTCCTCGAAGAGCAGGACGGCGTTGCAGAGAAGGCTCCAGCCCTGCTCCGGGTGAGCGACCACGACGTGCGCGGCCTCCCGGTCCGGGCTGTCGGCGGTCGGGCACTTCGGGGTGTGCGTGCACAGCGACTCCGGCAGCCGGGTGGTGGCGGCGGTCGTCGCGCTGTCGGTGCTGGTACGCATGGGCTCTCCTGCGGGATGCGGGCCCGAGAATCTCCCGGGCGGGAGGCGTGCGAAAGGCCGGCTGCCCGTCTGGCGGGCGACCGGCCTGGTGGAGCAGCGCGGTGCGGGACGGAAGTTGGGTCTCCGTCCCGCACTGCGGTCGGTGGTGCTGAGGCTCAGCCGCGGGACCGTCGGCCGAAGTCGTGGTTCTCGTTGGTCCTGCGGACGTCGTCTTCCAGGCGCTTCTGGTCGGTGTCGCTCATGCCGCCGACCCGGCCCTCGCGTTCCGGGCCCGGTTGCGGGCGGCGCGGCGCTTCATCGCCCGCCGCTCGTCCTCGGACAGGCCGCCCCAGACACCGTCGTCCTGGCCGGACTCCAGCGCCCACTGAAGGCACTGCTCCATGACCGGGCAGCGGCGGCAGACGGCCTTGGCCTCCTCGATCTGCAGGAGTGCCGGGCCGGTGTTGCCGATGGGGAAGAAGAGCTCGGGGTCTTCCTCGCGGCAGACCGCGTTGTGTCGCCAGTCCATCCCGGTCACCGCACCTGTCCGACGAGGGTCATCTCGGCGAGCGTGCGGCGGGCCCTGCGGCCGGCGCGGGCCGCGCGACGGTCGCCGTCGGCGGTGAGGTGGCGGACGAGCTGGTGGAGCGCGGTGAGGTCGTCGGGCTCGAAGCCCTTCTTGTTGTCCTCACGCTCGATGTCGTCGATGATCCCGGCGTTCGGTCGGGGCAGCGCACGTGTCATGCTGAGCTGCATCAGGTCCTCCGATTCAGGTCCTGGACAGGCCCCGGGGGCGCAATCCCCGGGGCTGTCGTCGTTCAGGCTGTTCGTACGAGCAGCCACGGCCCCGGCCGCCCCCGAGTGCGGGGCGACCGAGGCCGTGGTCGTTCGTCGCGATGTGCGGGAGGGTCAGACCGCCGACGCCGAGGTCCGGGCGGCGTACTCCTTGCCCAGCTCGGCCTGGCGCCGGTCGTGTCCCTCCGGGTCCTGCGGTGCCAGCGGGAGCTCGGGGCCGCGGAACTCCGAGAGCGATCCCGCGATGCGCTCCGCGCAGCGGTTGTTCGCCGTCTCGACCTCTTCGCCGCCGTGCTTGGCCCACTGCGCCCTGCGGACAGCTGTCGCCGTCTGCTTCCGCATGGTGCGGCGCTCCTGGCGCTCCTGCTCCTTGAGGGCCTCGCGGCGGGCGGGCTCCTGGTTGAGCGCGAGGACGTACCGGCGGGCCAGGAGGCCGCCGTCCGTGCAGTGCTGGCCCTTGACGCAGAGCGTGCAGCCCCGGCGGTGGGCGAGGTAGGACTGGCGGGCCGTCTCCAGCGTGATCTCCGCCTTGATCCGGGAGACCGGAGCGGCCGGGCCCGGGATCGGCTTGTAGAACTGCTGGGCGGCGCGCCGGTTCTCCTGCGGCATCGCGTCGCGCAGCAGGCGGTTCTGCCGGGCATGCCAGCGCTGTACGTCGATGTCGATGATGACGACCTGGTCGGTGCCGGGGCAGCGTTCGTGCTTTCCGCCCTCCGCGACCTTGTCGGAGATGCAGTGCTCGCGGATCTTGAGGACCGTGTCGCCCATGATCCTGCGCCAGGTGCGGCAGTCGGGGCAGGCGATCGACTTCACTTCGCCGGGTCGGACGTTGAAGTCCTCCGGGGCCATGCTGCTGAGCTTGAGCGCCTCACGGCGGTTCGTGTTCTTGGTCCGGACGCGGCCGGGACGCTTGCGGGGCATCGAATCCTCCTGACGTGGATCGGGTGCGGGTGCTGCCTTCTCTGCCGCGCCAGGCCGGCCTTTCGGCAGGGCCTGGCGGACAGACAGCGCAGCAGCGCCATTCGAGGTGGATCAGGTGGAGCTATTCAGTACAGGTGCCTAGGCCGGGGGAGCTCGGCTCACCCCACTGCCGCCACTCCGAAGAGCAGTGACTCCTGCTGTTTTGCGGTGGTGCTGGTAGGGACCGTGGTTCCGGCTCCCTCATCCGGCGCCGCCCGCAGGAGCGGTTCGGGGTGGGGGAGCCGGGTCCGAAGACCCGGCCGTGGCGCGTGATCCCTGCCAGTGGCAGGCGGCTTCGCCGATCACTCACCTTGTCGGCATACCTAGCTTAGTTGATACAGTTGCGGTTATGTCAAGCGGTTCGTTGAGGAAGCTATGGAAGCTAGCTAAGTCGAGGGGGTCGTCCTACGATGTTGTTCATGCGCAATGAGGCCGTGCAGCCGTACCAGCGGATCGTCCAGGACTACAGCGAGAAGATCCGGCTCGGACAGCTCGCAGCCGGCACGAAGCTGCCGAGTACGCGAGAGCTGGCCGATGAGTACGGCGTCGCGCCGGGCACCGTCCAGCGAGCCCTCACCGAGCTGCGCACCGCAAGGTTGATCTACTCCCATCAGGGGCGCGGCTCCTTCGTCAGCGACACCTCGAGCAACGCCGACCAGGACCCAACTACCCGCTCCATCAAGGCGCTCGAAGCCCAGGTTGCTGAGCTCGCCGCGCGTCTGGACAAGATCGAGAAGGGGCGCGATGACTGACGTCGTTCCCCTCGTCTCGCTTCGCATGTCCATCGCTCCTTGATCGGCCTCGGCTTCGCTACGAAAGTTGTAGGCCCGATCACGGAGTGCGTTCTAGGTCTGGCATGTGTCCTAGCTACGGGACACAACGAACGGAGACATGGAGGGGAACCAGCGTGGGGCAGAAGCCGAACATGTTGACCCCGGAGGCGTCGCCCCTGGATCGCTTCGGCTACACGGTCCGAGACCTTCGCGAGAGGCGTGGCTACACGCTGCGCGGCCTCGCGGAGGTGACCTTCTTCTCGTACTCCAAGCTGTGGAAATGGGAGAACGCTAAGCGGCCGCCGAAGCACCGGTCCGAGGTCGAGCACTTGGACCGCGTGTTGAACGGCCAAGGGCTGCTGGTCGAGCTGTGGCAGCGAATCGGTGCGGATGTTTCCCCGCAGAGCCATGTGTCCGTTTCGGGGCTCCATGTGTCCGAATCATCGGTGGACCTAGCCACCGCCGTATCCAGGCAGGCAACGTCGGACGATGAGGGGATCTTTGTCCCCGCACGTCTACGGGATGGATCGGTGGTTTTCGTGGCGCTGGATCGACGCGCAATGCTGCGTGGCGGGGTGGGGCTCGGTACAGCGGCTGCGCTGAGCGTGGGGACGCCGGCAGTCGCCGGCTCCCACACGCTGCCGGGCCTCACGCGACCTGCACGGTCGGCTGCCGCCTACAGCGGTACGCCGGTGGAGCATTTTCAG
The DNA here is from genome assembly GCF_007595705.1 of Streptomyces sp. SAJ15. Taxonomy (GTDB): domain Bacteria; phylum Actinomycetota; class Actinomycetes; order Streptomycetales; family Streptomycetaceae; genus Streptomyces. Next base: position 72,544 of record NZ_NISY01000019.1, read on the forward strand.
CATGTGCGCCGTCTGCTGATCGACAACGACAACCTCCTCGGACCCAGCCGAGCCATTGCGACCGCCCGCCAGCACATCGAGGACATCAAGCAGCTGCGTCAGGACGCGAAGGGCACGGACCGCCACGCCCTCATGGAGCTCCAGACGCAGTACGCGGAGTTCGCCTCATGGCTCTACCAGGACTTGGGTGATTTCGACAGCGCGCAGTTCTGGCTCGATCGAGCGTTCCAGTGGAGCCACACCGTCGGGGACGGCGACCTGACGTCGTACGTGTTGGCCCGCAAGGCACAGCTCGCTGGCGAGATGCACGACCTGGTCGACGTCGTCGACCTCGCCGAAGCCGCGCAGCGCATGGCCCGTCCCCGCAGCCGACTGGCCGCAGTTGCCCGGACCTACGAGTCGTACGGGCACGCGCTGCGAGGCGAGTCGACCGACAGCGAGCGCGCCATCGACGACGTGCGTAACGCTCTCGATCGCGTCTCCGGCGACACGACCCCCTGGGGCGTGTGGCTGAACGAGCAGTACGTGGAGGTACACCGGGCGCAGGGCCTGGAGGTGCTGGGCAAGCACGCGGAGGCCGCAGAGCTCTTCACCACCGCCATCAAGGCCCTGCCCGACGGGTACCACCGCGACCGAGGCGTCTACATGGCTCGGGCCGCTGTGGCCCACGCTGGTGCCGGCGCCCCCGATGAAGCCGCTGCGGTGGGCCTCCAAGCCCTGACGGTAGCCAACGACACGGGCTCGGGCCGAATCGTCCGGGAGCTCGCCCGTCTCGACAAGGCGCTGGTCCCCTGGCAGCGCCAGCCCGAGGTCACGGAGTTCCGTGCGCACTTCAACGGCCTACTCGCCCACGAATCCTGAGCAGAACGGACCACACCACCTATGACCACGCGTCCATACGTCATCCTCTCCGCTGCCACGTCGGTCGACGGCTACCTGGACGACACCAGCCCCGAGCGGCTGCTCCTGTCCAACCCCGCCGACTTCGACCGCGTCGACCAGGTCCGCGCGGAGTCCGACGCCATCCTGATCGGCGCGACGACCATGCGAAAGGACAACCCGCGCCTCCTGGTCAACAGCGACGAGCGCCGCGCTCAGCGCGTCGCCGACGGCAAGCCGGCCTACCCGCTCAAGGTCACGGTCACCCGGACCGGAGACCTCTCCGCCGACCTCAACTTCTGGCACCACGGCGGCGAGAAGCTGGTCATCACCGTCGACGACGCGGTGGAAAAGGTGCGCGCCACGCTCGGGGACCTCGCCGACATCGTCAGTGTCGGGCCGGACCTCGACTGGGGCATGGTCCTCGACGAACTCGGGCGCCGCGGCGTCGGCCGGCTCATGGTGGAGGGCGGCGGCACGATCCACACCCAGCTCATGGCCTCCGACCTCGCCGACGAAGTACACCTGGCCATCGCCCCCCTGCTGGTGGGCCAGCCGGAGGCGGCCCGCTTCCTCGGTGCAGCCGACTACCCCGGCGGATCGACGGCCCGGATGAAGGTGCTGGAAGTCCGGGCGATCGACGACGTGGTCTTCGTCCGCTACGCCCCGAAGGAGCGCAGCTGATGTACACGCCCGACCGAGACCAGGACCTGCGCTGGATACAGCGTGCGATCGACCTCGCCGCGCTGTGCCCTCCAGCTACGGGCGCCTACTCGGTCGGCGCGGTCATCGTCGGCGAGGACGGCACCGAGCTGGCGTCCGGCTACTCCCGGGCGACCGGTCCCCGCGAGCACGCGGAGGAGGTCGCTCTCGCCCAACTCCCCCAGAACGACCCACGCCTCGCTGGGGCGACGATCTACAGCACGCTGGAGCCTTGCTCCCAACGCAGCGCCTCCCGCACGCCGTGTGCGCAGCGGATCCTCGAGGCCGGCATCCCACGTGTGGTCATGGCGTGGCGTGAGCCGGCGCTTTTCGTCGACGACTGCGTCGGTGTCGAGCAGCTGGCGGAGGCTGGTGTGACCGTGGTAGAGCTCCCCGAGCTTGCGGGGGCCGCCCGGGCCGTCAATGCGCACCTTCCCGGAATCGCGGAAGAGGGATGACGGCACCAATGGCGAACCCGCTGCCAAAGCCGGGCTTCCGGACAATCGCCGCCGCGATCCGTCAGGAGATTGAGGAGGGTCGCTATCCACCGGCGTCCGTCCTGCCGCCCGAGCCTGAGCTGGCTCAGCGGCATGGTGTGTCCCGCAGCCTGGTCAACCGCGCTCTAGGGATGCTGGCAGCGGAGGGTGTGGTCCGTCCCCGACAAGGGCGTGGAACGGTCGTTACCTGGTTGCCTTCCGCAGTGCACTTGACCGCGTTGGGTTCGCGGGCTTTCCAGGAGGGCTCCGATTCCGATAGCGCGTTCGATAGTGCAGTGGCGGTACTGGGTTTGGAGCCTCAGCGTGAGATCACTGCGGAGCGCGTCCAGGCACCAGCAGATGTTGCTGACGCTTATGCGCTTGGCAAGGTGCGCTGTTTGTTCCGGCAGCGTCGGCTTCTCGCCAGTGGCATTCCGGTGCTCGTCAGCGGGTCCTGGTCCCCGTTGGATTTCGCTGGGAACACAGTGTCGGAGGAGGAGCACGAGCCGGTCGTCAACGGCGGGGTGATGGGGGCAGGGGCCAGGCTCGGCTACAAGGCGACCGTGGCAAGCGAGCGCATCGTCCCGAGCCGTCTGCCTACCGCAGCAGAGGCAAGTGCGTTGGAGATCAGTCCGGACCGCGCTGTCACCGAGATCCTCGCCATCGGCCGAACAGCAGAAGGCCGCTGCGTTGAGGTGACCGTCACCGTCGTACCCGCCCGAGATCTCGTGATTGAGCACACCTTCTCGCTCCTGCCGGAAGGGGATTCTGAGTGATCACCGGCACGCGCCTTGAATGCGTCCTGGCTGGAGATGTCCTGGGGAAGCGTCGTGCCGTACTGATGCCGGGCATGTCCGGCGCCGGTAGGACAGCGATGGCGAGGGCCCTGCGGCAGCGTGCTCGGGTCCCTGCTTCCCCTGTGGCGGGACGGTTCACGACCTTGCTTCCTCCCCCCGGGCGGGAGCAGCAACCGCTCGAACTCTGTTCCGATTCAGGGGCACCCAGCGGTTCCACCTGCATGTCCTCACGTCAGGAGCGAGACGGTCATCAGGAGAGGAAGGGGAGTCGGGTGGAGTCGGTCGGTAGCTCGTACGGCAACACTCCCGTTCTCATTACCAAAGATCGTCCGGACCATGTATGTTTTGGGGAATGTTTCCCTACGGTGGAGGTTCCGATGTCCGATCCGCTGAGGCGAATTGACGCCCTAGTGGAGGAGGACACCCTCCCCGCGCCGGAGGTCCGGCAGCAGCTCCGGCTCGCCGCCGGCCTCACCCAGACCGAAGTCGCCGAGGCTATCGGCGTCAAACGTCTCGCGGTCGCGCAGTGGGAGGCTGGGCGTGCCCAGCCTCACCGTGGGAATCGCCGCGCGTACGCGCATCTCCTTCGGAAGCTGGCCGCGAAGTACCCGGACGCCGCCACCGAGGGGGCGCCCGATGAGGGATGACCTCACGATCCCAGTTGTTTCCGGGTTCGCCGACTCCGCCTTCTGCATCAAGGGGGTCGGGATGACCTAGGTCATCGGCCGCGCGCGCCAAGATGTGGACTCGCAATCCACGTGGCCCCGCGCGGCCCGTCGCGCCGACGGGATTTCGCAACCCAGGTCGGCCGCCCAGTCTCCGGATTCGCACCCGGCTCTGGGCTTCAGCTCATCGAGCTGGTTCTTCATCGCAATGCAGCACCCCGCTTTGGCAAGCGGGTCCACCCGGTCCGCTTGGCAGCGGGCCACCCGGCACGGCAGGTGTCCCTTTGGCAGGGGGCCTCTGTCGAGCCACTTGCTTCATCCCGGGTTCCGGCGGCTTTGGCAGGCCGTCGGGCTCGGGGCTCCGCGTTGGTGTCCATCCATACGAAGCGCTCGGCCGTGGTCGGGCCCCTTGGCAGGGGCCTGGTCGCGGTCGGGGCGATCCATATGAAGGTTGGTGTCCCCGCAATAGTGCATCACCTCGCCTCTCTTTGTCAGCTCGCGCATGCCCGTTTCACCCCGCTTCGGGCCTCTCGGACTTCCCGTGCGACGGGATTCGTGCGTCACGTTTGCCCTGTTCACGGCATAAATCACGAAGATTCATGGGGGCGAAGTGTCACACGCCCCACGGCCCGGCGTACCTATAAGAGGGGGACCCCTGTCCTCCCGGCGGCGCCGGCCGCCGCGGTGCTCCGGAGCTCCGTCCCGTGGGGCGGGACGCGATCCGAAGCTTCTGCCCGCCGGGCGGGAACGCCTGGGGGTCTCGCCGCTGCTCGTGCTCTGTCCACAGGCAGTCCGCGCAAGGCTGCCGGGATGATCTCTGTTCTGCATGTCCAGGCGGCCCGGTGAGCGCCATGGCGGCGCCGGCCGCCGTGATGCTGCCCGCTCCGCGCCCGGCCATCGACGACGCTGACGCGGTCGCCGTGCTGCCCGGCCTGTTCGTGCCGGAGGCGATGCAGTGGCTGTCGACGTCGTCGGGGCGGGTCGCGCTGGACGGCTACTCCTGGATGCAGGCGGTCCACTGGGTCGCCGGGTCCGGGCTGTACGAGCCGCGGCGGCACCGGTCGCACGGGCCGCGTTCGTTCGGCGTGACGACCGTGCGCGCGGCCCAGGAGCTCGCCGCCCTGTCCCCGTGCCGCCCGGGGATCGAGTACCTGGTGCGGCGCACCGGGCTGTCGGAGCGGTCGGTGGAGTACCACCTGGGGATGCTGCGGGAGGCCGGGCTGCTCGCGTACATCGTGCGGGGCACCCGGGTGCGCGGTGAGTCGGCGCAGGCGTCGGAGTTCGCGCGGATGATCCCGGTGGAGTTCGACGTCGCGCTGGGGGTCCGCACGGTGCAGCGGGATGAGGACGCTCCGGCGTACACGCGCACGATGACCGGCATCGCGGAGGCGGGTCGGGAACTGATGGCGAGGCTGGCGAAGAAGGCATCACGGAAGGTGCGCAAGCCGCGCTCGAAGACGTCCTCGAAGGGCCCGGCGAAGGGCGCCCGGGGCGGTGCTGACGGGGCCGGTGTAACCGGTGTTTCAGGCGAGTCGCGTTGCACCCCAATGGGGGGTGGTTCTACTGGTACTTCTGGTGCGGGCTCTACTTCATCCCCCTCTGAGAGCAAGCTCGCACGCGGGGAGCGCAAGTCCCCCACCCCGAAGAAGTCGAAGGCTGGCGGCCGGAGGCTCAACCGCGTTGGTCGCCGCTACCAGCTGGCGCGTGAGCTGATCCAGGAGCTGGACTGGCTCGCTGGCTGCTCGGTGCCCCGGATCGCCTGGGTGGCCCGGCACATTGCTGATGCCGGTTGGACCGTGGTCGACGTCCAGGGCTGGCTGCACTACCGCGGCGAGGCCGCCCGGGTCCGCCGGGCTTCCGGGCTGCTGGCCACGCTGCTGCGGGGCGCGGAGACGATCTTGGACACCCCGGCCAAGCGTTCAACGGCGGTGGAGGAGTGGCGCGGGGCCCAGGAGGCGGCCCGCCGTTACCGCATCGAGCAGGTCCGCGCCCGCCGCGAACGCTACGACAGCGACTGGCAGCCCCCGGCCAGCCAGGCTTTGCATCGGCAGGTCGACCATGCCTTCGCCCAAGTACGGGAGATCGCCAACGGTGGCCGTGAAGCCGCCCAGTCCTCCGCTGCCGAGGCTGCGCTACCGCAGCTGTCCGGGCTGCAAGACCTCAGCCGGCAGGACATCGAGGCCAGCCGCCAGGACGCCTGGGGCCGGCTGATGCTGGGCGACACCTCGCCGATCACGGTGGCGATCGACTCCATGGGCCGAGCTGCCGCGGAGTACCTGTACGGCGCCGACCTGGTGCGGCGAGCCATGCAGTTGGCCAGTGGCGCCCGCAGCTCGCTGATGACCATCGGACGCCGGTAGGAGGCAAGGATGACCGAGGTGACCACCCCCGTCGCGCAGCCGGCCCCGGCCGTGCCCGAGCCATCCGGCGTCGATCTGGCCCGGGTCGCGCTGCACGCCGCCCGCGAGGCGGCGAAGAAACGCGGCGCCGAGGCCCGCAGGCCGCGCCATCGCCGCAAGCGGGTTGTACGCAGTGACGGCCGGGACCCGAAAGGGTTCGCTGCCGTGCTCCAAGGGCTGATGGCCGACCGGGCCTGGGAGCTCCCCGCGGCCGGCGGCACGGTGCTGGACCGCTGGCCCACATCGCGGCCGCCGTCGCACCACAGCTGCCCGACCACGTCCAGGCCGTGGCCTTCCACCCAGAAACGGGGCAGCTGGACCTGCGCCCCGACTCACCCGCGTACGCCACCCAGCTGCGGCTCATCACCACCAGGCTCATCGCCGCGGCGAACGAGAACGTCGGCGCCAACGCAGTCCACACCATCCGGGTCCTGCCCATCGGCGCGACGACTCCGGCGCCCCGCACGGAGGACACCGTCATGGCAGCCGCGACCGCACCCCAGGCACCGGTGAGGACACGGGAGATGGCGTCGGCGGGCTACCACCAAGCACTCGCCGCGCATCTGGCGGCGAAGCCAGTACACCAGGTGGACCCGGCCATCGCGGCCGCTGTAGAGCGGCAGACCAAGGCCCTGCTGCGGCAACGCGAAGAAGCATTCGCCGAAGACCAGAACGCCCTGACACAACTGAACGAGCACGCGCGGCGGCAAGCGTCGCCAGCCGACGTCAGCCGCGCCCAGGCCCTCAAGCGTCTCGCGGACGAACGCGCCGGCCGTATCCCACCAGGCCCGAAGCCGCTGGGCCGCACCGCATGACCCTTGCCCGCCGCAGCGCGTCACTGACCGCCGGCCAAGAGGTTCTGCACAGGCCACTGTTCACGGCGTAGCGTGACGGCCACACAACCGGGAGGCACCGAGCACTCGGCTCGGGTGGTCAACGGAGGGGGAGTCGTCAAAGTGAGGGGGCTCATTCGTGCGCCACGCCACCGAAGACGGCTGGAAAGGCCGCACCCCGCCCTTCGCCCTGACCCGGACAGAACTCGAAGCACTGCGCGACGCATGAGCAGCGCCATGCGGATCACAAGCGCCGGACGAACACACCGTTGCCATGGCCAGCGACACCCGACAGCGTCGTGAGGAGAAAGAGCACCCATGGATTTCCCGGCATTCACCGAGGACGCACCGCTGACCGCGCTCGAGATCGAGGCGCTGCGAGCCCTGTACGTCACGATGCAGGACCTACGGCACGAGTACGAGTCCGCGCTCGCCCTCACCCACCGCTCCTACCGGCTGGAGGAGAACGCTCAGCTCTACACCCAGGGCCAGACCCTGACCCACCACCCCGACGCCCTCCTCCAGCTCGGCCGCCTGGCCGACCGCTACGAGCGCGGCGTCGGGCTCCTCGCCTACCGCTACGCGAGCGCGGCCGCGGTGCTCGGCACCAGCATCCTGGACCGCATCGTGGGCGGCCGGCCCGCGCTGACGGCGGCCGCGGTGACCGCGCTGTGCGAGGAGCCGACTCTCGGCCAACTGCGCGATGCCTTGTCGATCCCGTGCGCCGACCTGCTGATCGCACGCGAGCCCGAGTTCCGAGACCGGCACGAGGAAGAGCGCCTCGAGCTGCTCCGCGCGGTCGAGGGCGTCATCGAGTGTGCTGCCGAACTCGGCGACGACGTTCCAACGGAAGCGGCTGCCCTGTGGGCCGGGCGACTCACCGATTTCGACCGCCCGCACACGGACCCGCTGTACGAAGGCACCCTGCAACGGCTCCTGCGCTACGCCGACCAGCTCCCCAACGAGATCAGCTGGTACTTGAAGCAGTCCCGGGCGGGCGCACTGCCACACCAGATCCGCACCTGAACAGCACGAGGTCGGGCTGTCGACGCCCAGACGCGCAGGTTCGCCCGGCGCCGCTATCCCGCCATTGGGCTCGAGGCACATCCACGGCCGCCTCCGGAGAGGAAGGGACTCATGGGAACAGCAGGCAAGAGGTCACTTATCTCGAACTGGACGAGCTCGACGCGGTCGTCGGCCCGCCCGCCCAGGCGTACGACGACCTCCAAGAGCTCTGGCACACCCTGCCCTTTGTGGAGGGCGACCCGGCCATGGAGCGGGCCGCGCTCATCCTCAACGCCATGGAGGCGCTGATCATCTTCATGGTGATCCCGGACTCCAAGAAGGCGACCAAGGACGCTACGACTGGACTGAACGAACTGCTGGCCCATGACGGAGACCTGGGCGAGTGGGCCCCGCGGACGCGGGGATGTTCCTAGCCGGTACGGCAACGTGTACGTGATCGACCGGTGGGCCCCGCAGAGGCGGGGTTCGAGTGGCGGGGACCATCCCTCGCGGCCGGGACCGCACTGCCGGTCGGCCCCGCACCTGAGAGGATCGTGCCGATGTAACCGAACGAAAACGGCTGCACTCCTCGGTAAGGTTCCAGCTTAAGAAGTGTCGGCCCCGCGCCCGCGGGGATGATCCTGCCATCCGTCGCGAATGACACAACGTCCGCACGTCGGCCCCGCGCCCGCGGGGATGATCCCTCCTCCTCGGTGGCTCCGGCGCGGTAGGCGGCGTCGGCCCCGCGCCCGCGGGGATGATCCCGTGGGTTGTATCGCTCCGGAATTTCCTTCGTCCGTCGGCCCCGCGCCCGCGGGGATGATCCCTCTCCGAGACGCCCGAGGAGACCCGCTACACCGTCGGCCCCGCGCCCGCGGGGATGATCCTTCGATTTGGGTCCTGAGTGCCACAGATGAGCTGTCGGCCCCGCGCTCGCGGGGATGATCCCAGTGCTGAACCGCACGCGGCCCGGTGCCGGAGGTCGGCCCCGCGCCCGCGGGGATGATCCCCCGCATGAAACGGGCGCAGCTGGGCTGGCGCAGTCGGCCCCGCGCCCGCGGGGATGATCCCTTCGAGATGCCGACGATCGGTCGCTCGTCCGGGTCGGCCCCGCGCCCGCGGGGATGATCCCAAGTACGTGACGATGCTCGGGAAGCGGCTCGTGTCGGCCCCGCGCCTGCGGGGGTGTGCCCCGCCGATGGTCCGAGGGAGCCTGTGCTGCTTGAGTGACCGAAGGAGAACGGCTGCACTTCTCGGTAGAGTTCCAGGTCAAGAAGTGTCGGCCCCGCGGGCGCAGGGATGGTTCGAGGTATACATTCCGATACTCTTCGGCTTCCCAGTCGGCCCCGCGGGCGCAGGGATGGTTCTAGACTTTGCGCGCGGCATGGCTTCTACGTTAGGTCGGCCCCGCGGGCGCAGGGATGGTTCTGTCACATTAGGCACTAACTCGCTCCGGGTCCCGTCGGCCCCGCGGGCGCAGGGATGGTTCCTGCATATCGCTGGATCGGCGTCTGATCAGGCGGTCGGCCCCGCGGGCGCAGGGATGGTTCCTCCCGATTCTGGATTCGGTCCACGATTTGCCAGTCGGCCCCGCGGGCGCAGGGATGGTTCCGCGGCCGGGGACATCGGCGGCGGCCACCAGGCGTCGGCCCCGCGGGCGCAGGGATGGTTCGAAGGCTTGGGACGCAAAGAAGGTTCTTGCGTTGTCGGCCCCGCGGGCGCAGGGATGGTTCGCGGAGGAGGTGGGCCCTGCGGACGCGGGGATGGTCGGCCCCGCGGGCGCAGGGATGGTTCTCTGACCCACGCGACCGTCGCCCTGGACGACGAGTCGGCCCCGCGGGCGCAGGGATGGTTCCGGCCTCGCCTCACTCGCCGGACTGATCTCCAGGTCGGCCCCGCGGGCGCGGGGATGGTTCCGTCATCGGCCGTATGACCGGCGCGGCGATGGCGTCGGCCCCGCGGGCGCGGGGATGGTTCCTCGCGAACACGGCCAGTCGCCGCTCCGGGCCCGTCGGCCCCGCGGGCGCGGGGATGGTTCCACACCAAAGGCGGCACCCCCCACGGCTACTACGTCGGCCCCGCGGGCGCGGGGATGGTTCCAGCTGGGCCCTGCTCTGGATGACGATGACCAGGTCGGCCCCGCAGGCGCGGGGATGGTTCTCCTGGGGCTCACGCCACCCGGACCGGGACATGGTCGGCCCCGCGGGCGCGGGGATGGTTCTCATCCGGGACCTTGCCGCGGCGCTGCCGTCCGGTCGGCCCTGCGGGCGCGTGGATGGTCCCGGCGTGCCGGTCGGCTACCCGCACAGCCTCAAGTCGGCCCTGCGCAGCAGGCGGGGCCGACTGGGTCGAGACCCGCGTCGTGACCGAGCACGAGGGACCATCCCCACGGGCGCGGGGCCGACGCGCGGTCGCATGTATCGCGGACTTTCGGCGTTTTCCCTGGTGAGAGGGATTGTCAGTGGTGCTCACTACGCTGCGCGGGAGACTGCGTGGCTTGGGAGATGCGATGGATGTCGAACGGCTCAGTGAGCGGTATGGGCGGGGGGTTGTGGCCGTTCTCGGTGCGCTGTGGGGGAAGTCGAAGGAGCGGGCTGGCGGGCGGACGAACCTGCTGGTGTCGCATCTGCTGGATACGGCTGCCGTCGCGGAGTTGATATGGGATGACTATCTCGGGGCTGTGACACGCGATGCGCTGGACGAGGTTGCCGGGGGGCGCGGGCGTGGTCGTGAGTTGTTTGTTTGGCTGTGTGGTGTGCATGACTGGGGGAAGGCGACGCCGGCTCATCAGCGGTTGTGGGCTGAGGGTGCGGAGGCGGTGCGTCGGGCTGGGGCGACGTGGTTGGAGTCTGCGGCGACTGCTGGTGCGAAGAAGCGGCGGTGGCGGCATGACTGGGCTGGTGGGCTGCTGGTTCGCCGGGGTCTGGAGGCGGCTGGCTGGGGTCCGGAGCATGTGGACTGGGTGTGGCCGCTGGTTGCCGGGCATCACGGTGCGTTCCCGACGTGGCGTGATGTGCAGGAGCCGCCTACTGCGAAGGGACAGTTGCGCGGAACAGGTTTGTGGCGCGAGGTTCAGCGTGCGGTGCTTGAGGTGTTCACGCGGGAGCTGGGTTTCGCGGGGTTGGACGGGGTGCGGCCGGCTGTGTTGCCTACGAGGGCGCTGCAGCTGCAGCTGAGTGGTTTGGTTGTGATGGCTGACTGGATTGCCAGCGATGAACGCCATTTCCCGGGTGTGGATGACCTGGCGCAGGTCGGTTTGGAGTCGGCGAGGAAGCGTGCTGCTTCGGCGTGGAGCATGCTGGGGTTGCGTGGTGGCTGGGGGGCTTTGGCGGTGCCCGGTGGGGAGGTTTTCCGGGAGCGGTTCGGGTGTGTGCCGCGTTCGTCGCAGGCGATGGTGATGGGTGCGGCGCGGTGTATGGGTGGGCCGGGGATTGTGGTGGTTGAGGCTCCGATGGGGGAGGGGAAGACGGAGGCTGCGCTGGGGGCGGCGGAGGTTCTTGCGGCGCGTTTCGGGGCGGACGGGGTGTTTGTGGGGATGCCGACGCAGGCGACGAGTGATCCGATGTTCACCCGGACGCGTCGCTGGTTGGAGAGCTTCGGTTCTGATGTTGCCTCTCAGGTTGCGTTGTTGCACGGTAAGCGGGCCTTCAATAAGGAGTGGGCGTCCCTGCTGGAGGGAGGTGATGTCGAGGGCCTGTTTGCGGGGGTGGATGAGTACGGGTGTGAGGATGACCCGTACGGGCTTGAGCCGTCGCCGGGAGGTGGCGTCGGTGGTCGGCGGGCACCGGCTGAGTGGTTTTTGGGCAGCAAGCGGGGTCTGTTGGCGCCGTTTGTTGTCGGTACGGTCGATCAGTTGTTGTACGCGGCTACCCGTACTCGGCACGTGATGCTGCGCATGGCGGGCCTGGCGGGCAAGGTCGTCGTGCTGGATGAGGTGCACGCGTGTGACGTTTACATGAGTCAGTTCCTGTTCGAGGCGTTGCATTGGCTTGGTCAGGCCAGGGTTCCGGTGGTTGTGCTGTCCGCGACCCTTGCGCCCGCGCAGCGGGGCAAGCTGGTCCAGGCGTATCTGGCGGGGACGGTGTCGGGGGAGGAGTTTGCCGTCGAGGTGCCCGTGCCGGGTGGCTATCCGAGTGTGACGGCTGCGTGGGTCGGTGGCGATGGTGAGCCGTCTTTCCACGTGGATGCGGTTGATGGGTGGCGCGGTGATGTGCCGGTGGATGTGGTGGTGGTGCCGGAGGACATACCGAGGCCGGGGATGTCTTCTGGTGAGCGGAAAGTAGTGCAAGGTGTGGCGGATGTCGCGGTGGCTGACTTGCTGGAGGAGCAGCTCGCCGATGGGGGGACGGCGCTGGTTGTCCGTAATACGGTCGCTCGTGCGCAGAGTTTGTATGCCGAGGTGCAGCGGCGGTTCGGTGAGGCGGAGGTCCGGCTGCTGCATGGTCGCTTCACTGTCGCGCGTCGGGCCGAGTTGACCGAGGAGTGCTTGCGTCTTCTCGGCCCCGAAGCCTCCCGGCCCAAGGATGCGGTCCGGAAGGGGGGCCGTCTCGTGGTTGTGGCCACTCAGTTGGCGGAGCAGTCCTTCGACGTCGACGCCGATCTGCTGATCACCGATCTCGCCCCGGTCGACTTGCTGCTCCAGCGAATCGGACGCCTGCACCGTCATGCCGGCACTTGGCGGCCCGGCAGCCTGCAGCAGCCGCGTGTCTTCGTCACCGGCCTTCGGACTCGCGCGGACCGAGAGCCGGAGTTCCTGTACGCGAGTGAGCGGATCTATGGCCGTCACCTGCTTTTGAGGACTGCGGCGGCGCTTGTCGGCGGGGAGACTCGCTGGTCGGTGCCGGGCTGTGTCCCTGGCCTGGTGGAGGGGGTGTATGGCGATGGGGCTGAGCTGTTGCCCGGTTCTTGGGCGGAGGCTGGGAGGCAGGCCCGTGAGGAGCAGTTCGCTGTCGACCGTGCCAGAGCTGAGTCTGCCCAGGATTTCCTTCTCACGCGGCTTGGGGAGCACGAGAGCCCTACGCTGGCCGGCTTGCACTACGGCGGTGCCTCGGTCGGCGGCGACGAGGAGAGGCTGCGGGCTGCGGTGCGCGATGGTGATGAGTCGCTGGAGGTCGTCCTGGTGGTCCAGGCGGCGGAGGGTGAGCCCTATCGGACGTTGTCTGGTCGTGCTTTGACAGTCAACGGTGATGTGGCCCCTGGCCTGCTTGAGGAAGTGTTGGGGAGCACGGTGCGCTTGCCGGCCAAGCTGACTGATGAGGCGGTGGCCTTGAGGCCGTTGCCTGGTTGGCTGGGGCATCCCTGGCTGCGTCACAGCCGGGCTTTGGTGCTGGACGCATCACGCAGTGCCCGGGTTGGTCGGTGGGTGGTGCGCTACGACGAGGAGCTCGGGTTGTGTGAGGAGCTGGCGGAGGGGTGAAGGGGGGAGCCGCCGGGTGGTGTGCCCGGCGGCGTCCTTTTTCCCCGCGGGCCGCGGGGCCGACTGGAAGCCCTGGATACGTCGCAGACGTAGAAGCGGGCCATCCCCGCGCCGGTGTCCGGTCGTGTGCGGGGCCAGTGCGGGATTGTCGCACCTGATTGTGGAGAACGTGTGGCAGCGGGCGCTCCGCGTCACTAGCGTGAGGTTAGACGTAGAAGGTTCCCTGAAAAGAAGGTGGGCCGTTGTTTCTGCTGCCTGACAGCCCGTGGCTGAGGTTGTCGCCTGCTGAAGGTGGGCCCACGCGGGACTGCTCGATGCGTGAGGCGGTGCTGGACGCCCATGCGTGGGGCGACTTGGGAGTCGACTTGCCGACGCAGAAGCCTGCACTGCTACGTCAGCTACTGCTGCCGGTCGTGGTCGACGCTTTGGGGCGTCCTGGCAGCGACCGTGAATGGATCCGTTGGTTCGAGGCCGGCCGGTGGTCTGCGGAGCAGAGGGACTGCCTGTCGTCGTACCTTGACGAGCACCGTGGCCTTTTTGATCTCTTCCATCCCGAGCAGCCATTCGGCCAGGTGGGTGACCTGCGGACTGCGAAGGGCGAGACCAAGGGCGCCGGTTTGATCGTTGCGACCGCCGCGACGGGGAACAACGTGCCGTTGTTCGCTTCGCGGAGCGAGGGTGATGTCCTGGAGCTGACGCCCGCGCAGGCGGCGCACTGGCTGCTGCACACCCACTGCTGGGACACCGCGGCCATCAAGACCGGCGCGGTCGGTGATCCTCGTGTCACGGCCGGCAAGACGACGGGCAATCCCACCGGTCCGCTCGGCCAGCTCGGCGTCACCCTGCCCGTGGGCAAGACTCTCTACGAGACGCTCCTGCTCAACATCCCCTACGGGCCACCCCTGCGGTCCGACGATCTGCCGCAGTGGCGGCGCCGCGCACAGCAGGGCCCGGTCGAGGACACGCTGTCCGCGGCCACAGCCGCGTGGCAAGAACGCACCCCCAAGGGCCTGCTTGACCTGTGGACATGGCAAGCGCGCCGCATCCGACTCTTCCCGGAACACAGACCCGAGGGTCTGCGCGTCACGCGTGTTCTGGTCGCGGCCGGGGACAGGATGCCTCATACGCCGGAGTTCGAACCACACACCATGTGGCGCCTTGAGGCGACCGGTGGCCGGCCCGGCGCCAAGCAGAAAAAGCCCGCCGGTCCGCCCCGCCGCCCTGTGCGCATGCAGCCCGGCAAGGCTGCCTGGCGCGGCCTCGATGCCCTGCTGGCGCCGGAACGGGCGACGCGAGAAGCCGGAGAAGACACCGCCGGATTCGCCACCAGCGAGCTGCTGGACAAGATGGGCGCGCTGTGGGAAGACGTCGGAGGAGGCTACCCGCTGCGGGTCGAGCTGACCGGCATGGCGTATGGCACGCAGTCCTCCATCGTCGACGATGTAATGCACGACGCGCTGCCCCTGCCTCTTGCCGCGCTCGGCACGGATACCTGCGTCCATGCCGCGGTCCTGGAGGTCGCCGAACAGGCCGAACAGCTGGCGATGGCCGTGAACAACCTCGCCGCCGACCTACGACGCGCCGTGGGAGCAGACCCGATCCCTTGGGACAAGGGCCAGCGTCCCGGCGAACTCGTGCTGCACGCACTCGACCCTTTGGTACGCAGACTGCTGACCGGTCTGCGCGGGGTCGGCGACGACATCGAGCGAGTCGAGGCGGGGCAGCTGGCATGGGAACAGCTGGCCTGGCGGCGCAGCTGGGAGGTTGCCGATCGGCTTGTCCAGGCCGTTCCGGTGAGCGCGTATGCCGGCAGACGCATCCAGCAGGGTGAGGGGAAGCCGGAGCGCACCTATCGGGCGTCCCTGGCGGAGCGATTCTTCCGCCGCCGTCTCGCCGAGATTCTTCACCGCGCCGCCGCAGCCCACGCCGCCGGTGACCAGCCTTCCGACCTTCCGGGTCTGGCCGACCCGGATGACCTGCCCGGGGAC
The DNA here is from genome assembly GCF_007595705.1 of Streptomyces sp. SAJ15. Lineage (GTDB taxonomy): Bacteria > Actinomycetota > Actinomycetes > Streptomycetales > Streptomycetaceae > Streptomyces. Next base: position 87,704 of record NZ_NISY01000019.1, read on the forward strand.
GATCATGTCTGACGAGACGTACAAGCACCGCAGAATCTGGCACCGATACATTGCGACCGACGGCACGTGGCGCCGCAAGGACGGTAGTCCCGCGGCGCGGCGACCTCCGGGGGAGGACTTGGCTGTGCTGCGTCGTGGGCTTGGCAGGCCCGCGGGCGATGTGCTGGAGATGTTCGCGTTCTACACCTGCCCTGTCGACGATTACGCCGCCCGGCGTGGCGAGATGTCTGCGGAGCAGGGAGCCGAGCATGCGGCGCTGGCCCTGTATGGGTTGCATCAGCAGAGCAAGGACCGTCCGATGCACCGGGGCGGAGTCAGTCTTGGCCGGGCGATGGGGGCGCTGCGCCGTCACGACCGTTCCAGTCCCGAGGCGGTCGATGCGCGGTTTCAGCAGGCCTTCTCGGCAACTTCTACGGCTGCGTTGCAGATGAGGCTGCGCGGCTTGGTCACCCAGCTGAAGGGAATCGACCAGCCGTTGGACTACGACAAGCTGGCCGACGACCTCTTCGCTTGGCGCCATGCCGAGTCGCGATCGCGGGTCCGCCGCCGCTGGGGCATGGACTACCACGGCTGGACACAGGCCGGCCGGGACAAGACCTGACCTGGAGCGTGCCCCCGGGCCGCACGCTCACGCCACCCACTGAATTTTCTTCACCAGGAGTACCCGTTGACCGTTCGTGCGTACATCGACGTCCATGTCGTCCAGACCGTCCCTCCGGCCAACCTCAACCGCGACGACCAGGGCAACCCGAAGGAAGCCGTGTACGGGGGAGTGCGCCGCTCGCGTGTCTCCTCCCAGGCGTGGAAGCGCGCCACCCGCCTGCATTTCGACGAGCGCGCCGCCACGCCTGACCGTGCCACGCGTACCAAGCGGATCGCCGCCGAGCTGGCCGGGCGCATCACCTCCACCACGGGTCTGGAGCAGGAAGCCGCTGGGCGTGTCGCTGATGCCCTGCTCGCGCAGCTGGGCCTGAGCCAGGGCAGGAAGGCCGGCGACACCGCGTACCTGTTGTTCTATGGCAACTCTCAGCTCGATGAGGTCGCAGCGCTGGTCGACGACAGCGTGGCGGAGCTGGCCGCACTCGATGACAAAGGCCTCGCTGAGGCAGTCACGGACCTCCCTGTCGCGGAGCAGTTCAAGACCGGGCATCCCGTCGGTGTTGCCCTGTTCGGGCGCATGGTCGCTGATATCCCTGCGCTCAACGTCGATGCCGCCGTCCAAGTCGCCCACGCGCTGTCCACCCATGAGGCGCAGCTGGAGTTCGACTATTTCACCGCAGTGGATGACGAGAATGAGAAGGAGGAGACGGGGGCGGGGATGATCGGCACGATCGGTTTCAATTCCGCCACCCTCTACCGGTACGCCACCGTCGGCTTCCAGCAGCTGACCGACAACCTTGGCGGGGACACCGAGGCCGCCTTGCAGGCACTGGGCGGTTTCGTCGACAGCTTCGCCCGTTCGGCACCGACCGGCTACCAGAACTCCTTCGCGCATCGAACGCGGCCGAGCCTGGTGGCGGTCGTGGTGCGTACCGATCAGCCGGTGAATCTGGTCTCTGCCTTCGAAGAACCGATCCCGGCGGAATCCGGTATCGCCGCTGCTTCCGCCCGCCGCCTGGCCCAGGAGCACAGCACTGCCACCGGCATGTGGGGCGACGCTCCGCTGTACACCGCGGCCAGCCACACCTTCACCGCCGACGACCCTGGGACCAAGGACACCGCTGAAGCTCTCGCCCAGGCCTTCGGCGACCCCGTCACCTTCCCCGCACTGCTGGCCGGCCTGCGTGAGCAGGTCGCCAACACCGTGGGGGAGAGCGCGTGACCTCCGACCGCCAGGCACAGCTCGTGCTGCTGCTGCGGCTCGCCGGGCCCCTGCAATCCTGGGGTGACCGTAGCGCCTTCAACCATCGCGAGACCCGGCCGGAGCCCACCAAGTCCGGCATCGTCGGCCTGCTCGCCGCTGCGGCCGGCCGCCCCCGCCATGCCGCGGTAGACGATCTGGCCGGCCTCTCCCTGGGCATCCGCGTCGACCAGCCCGGCAGCCTGCTGCGCGACTACCACACAGTCAGCGACTACCGCGGCCGCCCACTGCCTTCGGCAGCGGTCAACGCCAAGGGCCTGCAGAAGCCGACCTCACCCGCCAAATACACCCACGTCACCCAGCGCTTCTACCTGCAGGACGCCGTCTTCCTCGCCGCCGTAGCAGGTGATGAAGCGCTCATCACCACCCTGGAGCAAGCCCTGCGGCGCCCGGCATACCCGCTCGCGCTCGGACGCCGCTCCTGCGTCCCCACCCAACCCCTCCTCCTAGGGCTGCACGACGGAGACCTGGAGAACGCTCTGCGCACCGAGCCTTGGCAAGCGCCCCCACAAGCTCGCGCCCGCTGGGGCCGATCCCACGGCAACGCCGCGCACATCGACCTGTCCGCCACCCTCGAGGACCCGGTCGGCGACGACGTCCGTGACGACGTACCCGTCTCCTTCGACCCACGGAACCGGACCTTCACCACCCGACGCGTCCGCCACACCTACCTCAGTGCCCCCACCGGACTCACCCCCGACCCCGATCTCCCACCGCAAGCCGAGACCGGCCACGACCCGTTCGCCCTCCTGGGCTGGTGACCGACATGCCCTTCCTCTCCCGCATCCGCATCAACCCGCTGCGCGCCGAGAGCCGCAAGCTCCTCGCCAGTCCCCGCGCCATGCACGCAGCCGTCCAAGGCGGCCTGCCGGGCCTGCCCGGCCAGGAACGCACCCTGTGGCGCCTTGACGCGGACAACCCCCACCGCCCCCAGCTGTACGTCCTCACCCACTCCAAGCCCGACTGGACACACCTCGTCGAACAGGCAGGATGGCCCGAAGCGGACGGCGACCACTACGCCCTGCGCGACTACAGCCCACTCCTGGACCAACTTGCCCTGGGCCGGGAGTACGCGTTCCGCCTGACCGCGAGCCCCGTGCAGAACACCAACCGACCTCAAAAGCCCACCGCTCGGCAGACCGAACGCATCAACAACGGAGAGCGCCGCAGCTTCCGCCTCGGCCACCGCACCGCCGCCGCCCAGCTGAACTGGTTCCTCACCCGCACCCCCAGCTGGGGCTTCCAGGTACCCCCAGCTACTGGACTCGCCGACACCCACGACGACCACGGCACGCCACCGCACGACGTGAGGATCATCGCTCGACGTCGCAGCTCCTTCGGGAAAGGCCCTGTCCCCAAAGACGTCCGCGTGGTCATGCACTCCGCCACCTTCGAAGGCCGCCTCAAGATCACCGATCCCACCGTGTTCGCAGAACGCCTCCTCACCGGAATCGGCCCCTCGAAGGCTTACGGATGCGGCCTTCTCACGCTCGCACCACTCCCCACGAAGGCGTGACCAGCGGTGCCGGACATCTGGTGGAAGGCCGACCCGCAGGACCTGCACCGCCTCACGGACCGCGTCTCCAGCGTCTACGTCGAGCGCAGCCACCTGGACCGCGACGAGAACGCCGTCGTCATCATCAACAAGCAACAAACGGTCCGGGTGCCGGCCGCCATGGTGGCTGTCATGCTCCTTGGCCCCGGCACCCGCGTCACCCACGGAGCCATGCGCCTGCTCGCCGACTCCGGCACCGCGGTGTGCTGGGTCGGCGAGCAAGGCGTACGCATGTACGCTGCCGGCCTCGGCCCCAGCCGCGGCACAGGCCTCCTTCACCAGCAAGCCTGGCTCGTCACCCGCCCCAAGGAGCGACTCGCCGTTGCACGCGCTATGTACGCCATGCGCTTCCCCGGCGAAGACATCACCGGCCTGACCATGCAGCAACTCCGCGGCCGAGAAGGCAGTCGCGTCCGCAGAATCTACCGCGAGCACGCCCGGCGAACGGGAATCCCCTGGAACGGCCGCGTCTACAAACCCGGCGATCCACACGCAGCCGGAGATGATCTCAACCGCCTGCTGTCCGCAGCGAACGCCGCACTCTACGGCATTTGCCACGCCGCTATCACCGGCCTCGGCGCAAGCCCCGGACTCGGCTTCGTCCACACCGGACTGGCCACATCCTTCGTCTTTGACATCGCAGACCTCTACAAAGCCCAGTACACGATCCCCCTGGCATTCGACCTGGCCGCAAAGGGCCTCACCGAAGAACGCGATGCACGCCTCGGCCTGCGAGAACTCATCGCCCGCGACAAACTCCTCCACTGCATCGTCACCGACATCAAGACACTCCTAACGCCCAAAGACAAAGACTTCGAGGAAACCGAAACCAATCAGCTCTGGGACGAACACCTCGGCGTCGTACCCGGCGGCACCAACTGGTCACGCGACGGCGACCTCTCCACACACCGGATGACCGACAACCACATCGCCGTCATCGGGCCCCAGACCGAAGCAACCGAGACCGAACGATGACCGTCATCATCCTCATCGCCGCACCCGAAGGGCTGCGAGGACACCTCACCCGCTGGATGGTCGAAGTACACGCCGGCGTCTTCGTCGGCAACCCCAACCGCCGCATCCGCGACCGACTCTGGGGCCTCCTCGCCACTCGTATCGGCGACGGCCAAGCGGTCCTCGTAGAACCCGCAGCCAACGAACAAGGCTGGGCCGTACGCACCGCCGGCCGCGACCGCTGGCACCCCGTCGACTTCGACGGCCTCATCCTCTCAGCGCGCCCACGAACCCAACCGAAGCAAAACAGCCGTATCGCCAGATGAAACCGCAGGTCAATAAGTGTCGGCCCCGCGCCCGCGGGGATGGTTCTCACCGGAAGTTCGTTGACGGCAACTGGACGGAGTCGGCCCCGCGCCCGCGGGGATGGTTCCTGCTTCTTCGCTGCCTGATACAGCCATTCCGCGTCGGCCCCGCGCCCGCGGGGATGGTTCTTCAGTTTCCCAACACGAATCTTCGTGAGTATTGGTCGGCCCCGCGCCCGCGGGGATGGTTCAGCTTCCTTTTCTTCGTGGAAGAAGTGGAATTCGTCGGCCCCGCGCCCGCGGGGATGGTTCCCCCGCCCCGATCGTGCCCCGGTGGGTCTGGAAGTCGGCCCCGCGCCCGCGGGGATGGTTCTCGGATTGGAACTTGGAGCGGACGGAAAAGCGGGTCGGCCCCGCGCCCGCGGGGATGGTTCCACCATGGCGTCAGTGCAGCGGGCGAACTGGGCGTCGGCCCCGCGCCCGCGGGGATGGTTCCACGGTGCCGTCCAACTCACCGCACGGCGCACAGTCGGCCCCGCGCCCGCGGGGATGGTTCCTGTCCGGCCTTCATCTTGTCGCGGCACTTGATGTCGGCCCCGCGCCCGCGGGGATGGTTCCGGCAACACGTCTGTGTCGGGCGCCGCTAGCTCGTCGGCCCCGCGCCCGCGGGGATGGTTCCGCCAGCACACGGCCGATGTACGTCTCCCAGGCGTCGGCCCCGCGCCCGCGGGGATGGTTCCTGAACGCGGCGGTCCTGGCAGCGCTCGCGTCTGTCGGCCCCGCGCCCGCGGGGATGGTTCCAGGATGCCCAGGCTGATCCAGTGGCTGGTCACGTCGGCCCCGCGCCCGCGGGGATGGTTCCCTGCACCGACGCCCGACCGCCGGGCAACTGCTGTCGGCCCCGCGCCCGCGGGGATGGTTCCTGAGGAGTGGGTCAAGTCCAACGGCGGCCTGGGTCGGCCCCGCGCCCGCGGGGATGGTTCCAGGTGATTTGAGGGGGCCGCATGTTCATACGTGGTCGGCCCCGCGCCCGCGGGGATGGTTCCGGGTTCGGTCACGCACCAGCGATTTCCAGCCTGTCGGCCCCGCGCCCGCGGGGATGGTTCCACCGAGAAAGGGCCGTCCACATGGATTGGGCCGTCGGCCCCGCGCCCGCGGGGATGGTTCTGGCAAGACTCTTACCAAGATTCGGCAGCAGTTGTCGGCCTCGCGCCCGCGGGGATGGTTCCCAGGTGAGGGTGGTCAGTGTGAAGGGCTGCCGGTCGGCCCCGCGCCCGCGGGGATGGTTCCCGCACATACGGAGAGTCACCCATGAGGTGGTAGTCGGCCCCGCGCCCGCGGGGATGGTTCCGGAAGCGGAGCCGGTGGCGGGGGCACGGTCCTGGTCGGCCCCGCGCCCGCGGGGATGGTTCCGCCGACGGCGGCCCGGAGGTCCGGGTCGGCTCGTCGGCCCCGCGCCCGCAGGGATGGTTCCGCGGTATCCGCGGCGTCATACGCATGGACCTGGTCGGCCCCGCGCCCGCGGGGATGGTTCCACCTACGGAAACACCTCACTCCCCTTCAACGCGTCGGCCCTGCGCCCGCGGGGATGGTTCAGCGTGAGGGCCTGTCCGCGTCGTCGAGCGGCGGCGGCCAGCAGGCGAAGCAGAAACCGCGGCCGGTCCCACGGTCCGACGGGACGGGCGCGAGCCGGATCGGGGCGCTGCCGGGCCTCCGGGTCGCGCCGCGGGAGCAGTGGCCGGCCCTCGCATCCGAGATGTCTGGGCTTGTCGCCGCGCGCTGGGAACGACAGAGCGGACGACCTTCCCCGAGGTTCTACCGGCGGTAGAATCGGTGGTATGAGTAAGCCGACGAGCATCAAGACCAGCGAGGAAGTGCGCGACCGGCTGCGTGTCCTCGCCGAGGAGCGCGGCACCACCATCACCGAGCTGCTGGAGGAGCTCGCTTCCCGTGAGCTCACGGAAGCCGAGCGGGAGCAGCGTGCCCTCGAGGCGGCCCGTGAGCTCGGTATCGAGTACACCGCGCAGGTGCAGCAGGTTGGTCAGGATGCCTGGGCGAAGATCCGCGCCCATCAGGGCGGCGCCGCCGCGTGAACCTGACAGCCGTCTTGGACCACACCGCTCTGGTCGCCCTGTATCGCGCGGACCCTTTCTTCACCGGTCTCTACATCGAGGCCTCGCGCGGCACCGGCCGCGTCATCATCCCGTCTCTTTCCATCCTCGCCGCCGAGCGGCAGGTCGCTGGAGCGGGCAAGCACGCGGCGTCCCTGCGGTTCGCGGAGCACGTTCCGTTCACCGCCGCGCACGCGGTGGATGCGATGGAGTGGAGAAGGGTGGACTGGCCGGTGGCTCACGCGGCTGCGATCGCCTGGCACGCGGCCAAGGCGGGAGAGCCGCTCACGGTCCTGTCGCTGGAACCGGAGCTGTACGCCGGCACCGGCATCACTCCGCTGAACCCCGCCTGACCCACGCACTGGGCGAAGGCCTGTTCTCAATGCCAGCCGTGCGGCCAGGGACGAGTTCGGGATCTACGAGTCTCTTGGCGAGCCTGGGCGGTCGTCCGTCACCTCCCTGGCCGATCTGGTGGCGCATCCTTCGGCACCTCCTGCGGCGGGCGCCCCTGGGTTGGCTTCGTTCGCAACAAACGAACAACACCGCGGGAGCCGTCGTCCTGCTCGTAGCGGAGACCTTCGTTCGCGCCATCAAACGTCTCATCACCGCGAAGCCCGACCCGGTCTCCTGGCCAGGCAACACCGACGAAAATCAACAGCTTGAACGAATGATCAAAGAACACTACGAGGCACACCAAATCCCCTATAGCCCCCCAGCACCAGACCCCCGTGCCTTGGGAGGGTGAGGGACCCGTTTCTCGGCCACGGCTGCTCCCCGAACTACGTCCGACCGCCCCGCCCCCGCTGATCGAGGCCCTGGCCGTCTGGGGGTGGGCCGTCGAGCACGGCGGTATACCCCTGCCCTACGCCGCGGCCGTCCTCGCCAACCACTCTTGCTACGTGGAGGACACCAGTGTCGAGAACTCCACGCTGGAGTGCGGCCAGCGCCGCGGTGTACCCGGCGTCGGTCCGGACGGCCGCCAGCTGACACTGCTGGCAGGTCCGCGGCGACCACACCCTCGTCACCACCCGCGAGGCCGCCGAACTCCGCGGCCACCGGGAGGCCGATACCTGCGACGTCTGTGCACATGGCCTCCGCGCGGCAGAATCCCGTCTTCGCGCTACCCCTGAACCTAGATTCGAACGTACTGTAACTGCCTAGTAGCTGTATGTAAAGATTTTCCTGTTGCCTCATGCACACTTGCCGGTCGGCGAACGCCTTACAGGTGAGGGCGCAACAGCCCTTCCGGAGCTGGCCGGGGCAGCGCCGAGTGGAGACAACGGAGAGGGGCCGAAAGGCCGTGAATGTACACCTCGTGCGCGACCTGGCAATGGCGCTGGTCGTAGCACGCACCTTCGGCGGTGATGTACGCATACTGCTCCGGCGGTTCGCCGCGGCCTCGGTGCGTGTGGGAGCCGTCGAACTCGCCCGCAGCCGCCGTGCGCGCCAGAGGGAGGGCGACCGGTGACCCAGGACCATCTCAGCCGCCCGCCCGGCGTGGTCGCCCTCCCGACCGACTTCCGCGCGTTCCACGAGCTCTACCGCACCGCTTACGTGAACTGGGCCGAGCTCCACCTCGGCTCCTTCGCGGATGCCGAGGAGGCCGTCGACGCGGCCTTCGAGCAACTCGCCATGCGATGGCAGACCGTGCTGGCGCAGCCGGTGCCCGAAGCGTACGCGTGGAAGGTCGTCAAGCACCGCACCATCGACCTCGCCCGTGCCCGCGGCCGCCGCCCCGTCGTGACGGACTTCGCCGCCTTCGACACCATCGCCGTGAACACCGCCGTCGACCCGATCGGCGAGTTGGAGACGTCGCTGAGCGTCTACCGGGCGATCAACGGCCTGCCCGAGCGGCAGCGCGACGTCATCGTGCTGCGGTACAGCATCGGATACGACACCGCCACCACCGCTCGGATCCTCGGGATCACCCCCGCCGGGGTCCGATCGTCCGTCCGTCACGCCAGACGCCGTCTCCGGCAAGTCCTTGGGGTGGATGAGCAGGAAGGAAGCCACGATGAGCACCTCACCGATTGACCGGCTGTTGGCCAAGGCCCGGCTTCAGCCCCGCGCCTACACCCGCGAGCAGATGGCCGCGGCCGAGGACAGACTCGCAGCCCGCGTCGCCAACCGCCTGGTCCACGGCGCACTCTCCCTCGACGACTACATGGAGCCCGCCCGCGCGCAGATCGCACTGCCCAAGGCACCCCAGCAGCGCAGCGACGGATGGCAGCCGGACGAGAAGCTGGTGGAGGACGCGGCCGGCGCCCTCCGCGCCGTCTGCCGCGCCCTAGTCGGCGACGAGGGCGCGCTGCACCACCTGTCCTCCTTCATCGGCCGGATCCCCGAGCCGGAAGGCGCCGCGGTCCTGGGCTGCGTACTGCAACTGGCCGGGCGGGAGGACAGCGCCCGCTTCTGGTGGCAGTACGCCGCCGGCGCCGGGCACATCATCGCCGCCTACTGCCTCTACCTCCACCACCTAGCCCTCGGCGAAGCGATGGAAGCCGACTGGTGGCATGCCCAGATGGTCCCCGATCGGCATCTGTGGGGGCTGGCCGAGCACGGGGTGACGATGCACTACATGGAGCTCGGGATGGAGGGCAAGGAGCCCACGGCCACCGTCCGGGTGACCATGCTTCCCGAAGCCGCCGAGGCCGTCGTCCGGTACGTCCCCACCGCCATTGAATACCTCGACGACGTCGACCTCCCCATGCCCACCGACGGATTCGCCGAACGCATCGAACAGCTCGCAGCCACCCGCTGACACGCCGGGCGCCACGCACCGAGTGCCTGGCGCCCGCTTGTACGGGCCCCCCGGCCCAGCCCGACGACGTTCCAGCCGTGCTGTCTGCGGCCGTGTTGGCGGTTCCATCCTCGTGTTGTCACCGCATGGGTGCGTGGGCGTAGGACTCCCATTCGTACATGCGCTGGTCGCGGTGGATGACGATGAGGTCGGCTGCGGTGATGCGGGCGGTGGCCGGGGCGATGTTGACGGCGCTCAGGGCCTGGTAGACCGGTTCGGCCGGTGCTTTGGGCCCGGGATGCCGGCGGCGTCGTTCGGGAGCGGGTGGGAGCAGCCACCCGCTCCCACAGGTCGTCCGGAACAAGATCAGTACGCACCCGGACCCTGCCGACCAAGATCGGCGAGTGCAAGACCCGCAGCTCAACTCATTCTGAAACGATCAGTTAGCCCACGATCGTCAGGACCTGGTGTCAGCCGCGTCGGCCTCAAGCGGCGCGGCGGGACGTCCCGGCCGGCGGGTGCCGGGGAATAGCGGCGAGGGCCCTTTGGATTCACCGCCTTCGGGCGTACAGTCGGTGCCTACTTGAAGGGGCACTCGCCACCACTGGCCACTGCCCCGCCTACACTGCGGCGGTCGCCAAGGTGAACGTGGAGCTCGCGGGCGAACCCGGCTGGTCCCCGCTCCCCGAACGCATGGAGCAGCTGCGCCGCGGCGTGGCCGCTCCCGAGCTCCACCTGGCCCCGCCGGCCCCGGACGCCGAGCAGGCCGCCGCGCTGATGGAGCGCCTGGAGCAGGCGAGCCGAGAGCTCGCGGCGTTGCCCGAAACCCGCTCCACCGCTACGACCGGACGCGCCGCCCGGAACCAGGCCCGTCACGCGCTGCGCGAGGCGTGGCGCCTCGGCATCGAGCACCACGTTCAGCTCGACGTCCTCAGCCGCTCCGGCCTGCTCGCCTACGACATCAGGAGCCGCGCTTCGACCAGTTCCCGGTGAATCGCCGTAGCCTGTTCTCGCCGACCTTCCATCCAGACCAGTGCACGGGCCGCGTGGCGTCGACGGGCGACGTTCCGGGCCGTGTCGAGCTCTCTTCGGGAGAGCGTGGACCCGCCGGTCTCCCACTGCTGCTTGAGCTGCAGCAGCGTCTCGTCGTTGTTGAAGCGACCGTTCACGACCCAGACTTCCTGGCCGTCTGGGTTCCGCTGGCGGTCCATGTACCGGGCGCCGGCGGGGGCCTTCCTGCGAGGTGCGGGCGGTCGGCGGCCCAAGCGTCGCTCCTCCGCGCGGTCCCACGCCTGGCCCCACGCCTCGAGGGCGAGGCCGCCCCGCACGCCGCAGGCCTGGGCAAAGGCCATGACGAACTCGCGGGCCGGGCGCGCCGCCGATCCGTTGATGACGCGGGCGACCGTGGAGTGGGCCAGCACGCCGGCGCTGGCCCGCTCCAGTTCCTCGTACGGCCGGGAGCCGTCCTTGCGGTAGAGGTCCAGCAGGGCGCTGCGCAGCTCGGCGAAGTCGCGGACGTAGGTGATGTGCGGTGCGGGCTGCTCGGCCTGCCGGGCGGGGAGGGTCGCCTCGTAGCGGGCGCGCTTCCACAGGCGTTCGGCTTCGGCTCGGTCGGCACCGCAGGCGGCGGCGTAGGCGATGACGGTTCGCAGCCGCGGCACGCCTTGGCCGGAGACGGCCCGGGCCAGGGTGTCCGCGCTGCAGCCGGCGGAGCCGCCGTCGGGCAGCGCCAAGGCGGTGGTGCGTTGGGCGAGCTCGGTGTAGCTGAGCCGGGCGGTCGCGCGGCGGTCCCGCAGCCACCGGGCCAGGGCCCGGAGCGCTTTGCCACACGGTGCTATGGGGTTCTCTCGGCGCCCCATGGGTCAGCTCGCCGTGGTCGCGGTGCGGGCACGCAGGCGTCGTGCCAGGCGGCACCCGGTGCTGGTGGCCTCGGCCAGGAGCACGAAGACGGACAGGCTCGGCATTCCGGTGAGGGCGAGCGCGACGGCCAGGACCAAGACGATGACGATGACCGTCAGGTCCGTCCTGGTGAGCGGGGGTTCACCGGCCTCCACACATGCGGCGTGACGCTGGCCCGGGGTCTGTTCGGACATCAGGGGACCCTTTCGACGAGGTTCTGTGGCTCCAACCAGGTGTGCGCCAGGGGCGGTTGCCGTCGCCCGAATAGGCGGCACGCATCGATGTTCGCGCACGCCAAGACCTACACCGCACCAGTAGCCCCTCGAACGGGCTGATAGCCGCAGCGTCATCTCACGCTGGGGACGCGCGATGCGTCGGGCTGGGAACGGCCCCGTCCCAGGTCACGCGGCACAGCGCGGAGGCGATTCCGCAATCTGGTCCCAATCGCGGTTGCACACCCCCTGGCAGGCCGTGATTCTCGGGATTGGCCAAGCGCTCTGAGCACTTGGCCAGTGGGACCCATCCTCTGTGGCTCCAACCACGAAACGGGACCACCACTGCGGTCGGCCACGTTGCCGCGAGGGCCACCGCACCGGGCCGGCGTGCCACGCTCGCCCAGGGCCATGGTGTGCCCAGCCGCCCCTACCGGCAGCTGGGCACACCCACCGCCTGCTCTCGAGGCGAGGCCCTTTTGTCCACGTCAGGGAGCCGCTGGCTCCCTGGCTCCCTAGGCGCCGGCCGGGTCGTCCCAAGGGAAAGGGCCGCCGCGGCGGCCGCCCGGCACCCGACGCAGGGAAGCGCGGCGCAGCGCGGACGGATGCCGCCATGTGTGAACTGCCCGGTACTCCTTCCCGTCCACCGGGATGCACCGGTCCGCGGGGGCCAGGAACCGTGTCGGCTCAGGAGACGTCGTGCCGAAAACGCCCATGGCTCCGCACCCATGAGAGTCGGGGAAGCCTGGCCGCGGGCATCACGCGAGTGAGCGGCTGACCGCCTGGCCGGTCTGGAAAGTTGTGCCACCTGGCGGTACCGGTCACGGAGAGTTGCGACCATGCCCGGCCCAGGGCGCGTGAAGTGGCTCCGTTCTGCGGCAAGCCCGCTGGCGCCGGCCTTCGTTCCGTGGCCCCTTAACCCGCGTTCAGCACATCCCGCTTTCCACCTGCGCGACGATCAGCCATACCCCCGCGATTGCCATCGCCAGAAACACAACCACAGTCACGCACGGGTGCATGTCACCGTCCAAATCCCAGTGGGAGGGGCGGAAGAGAACGCTCAGGCCCATGACTGCGAGCACCAGGCCAAGAACAAGAAGCCAGACGTGGCCTGTACAGCCGAGCGAGAGCTGCACCGTACTGGGCAACTTCTGCATGCCCGACACCGTAAACAGGAGCAGCCGCTAGCTTCTGCCGCCGTGCCGTAGGTTCCGCGTTTCGGTGTCGAACGGCATCGCTGTGACCTGCGGAGCATCGGCGTTCCGCGCGCGTGTCCACCGAACGCATTCCGCGGAACCGTGTCCAATCCCCGGCCCTGCCTGCACCGGCCGTGGTCGAGACCGGCGCAGGCAAGGGGCGGACCTGCGGGCCACGCCTTCAAGGGTCGCTCGCCCGGGCATCTCCCGGTCAGCGCCGTGAGACCGGACCGCACGGCGCTGACCTGCGAAAAGGAACGGCCGTGAGACTGATGAGACCGTCCTACGCGTGCGCGCGCGAGCCGGATCTCACCCGCCGGGCCATCGGGAGGGGCCACCATGGCGCCGTACGCGACGCCGACCGCAGGAGAGCCACGCCCGTGATCCGTGACCACCACCGGCTCAAGGGCGGCGCGGCCCAGCTCGGCGCCACCGGCCCCGGCCAGCCCGGCCCGTTCGGCGTCTGGCCCGCCGACGACCACGACCGCGACGAGGGCCAGGAGCCCGCCGACGACCGCCCCGCGACTGAGACGAGGACCGCATGACGACCGAGCACCGCGGCGCCGCAGGCCCGTACATCGAGTACGACGGGCTGCCCGTCCTCCACCCGACGGAGACCAACCTGCCGCTGATCCACCCATACGCCCCGGTGACCACCGGCCGCTACGTCACACCCGGCGGCGGGCGGCTCACCGTCCGCCCGCCCGAGAAGCCCGGCCACATGCGGATCTCGCTGGATCACCTGGGCTGCCCCGCGCAGCTCACCGAGGAGAAGAACGCCGCCTTCAAGCGACTCGCCCTAGCCGCCGAGGGGCACTGCGTGCACGCCGGGTGCCGCCACCACGCCGCGTACGGGGGAGGGGTGCTGCGCTCCTTCGAGGTGCGCGACGGGAGCATCACGCTCACCGCGTTCGTGCGGCCCGCGCTCGCGGTCGAGCTGGGGGACTTCGGCCCCGCCGACCGGCTCCTGCAGGAGACCGAGGCGCTAGCCGGGCCTGTCCGCCAGGAGGGCGAGGAAGACCAGGCCAGCGACGGTTAGACCTGTCGGGGGCAACGGGCCTAACCGGTGGGGCCGTCGGCCATGGCCCCGGGTCACATCTCGTCGACGGTGGCCAGCGCCTCGCGGGCGCCGGCCGGGACGTCGGGATGGTCGCGGAAGGGTTGTGCGGTGTTCAGCAGGGTCCGCCACAGCAGCCGGGCGGCGTTCGTGTCGACCGGCTGGCCGTGAAGTTCGTCCTCCAGCTCGAACGCGGCGACTTCGGCGGCGTGGCCCAGGGCGCGCGGGATGCGCAGGAGCTCGACGGCGTCAGGGGTGTCGAGCTGCTCGGCGGGGATGCGCCGGAGCAGGTGCTGCTCGCCTTCCGCCGTGCGGGCCTGGACGAAGGCGGCGAGCTCGCGGACGGTGCCGACGGCCGGCACCTTGAAAAACACCGTGGTGGTCATGGCTGGGAGCGTAGCCGGGCAGGGAGGGACGGCGGCGCTCTTCGGGCCGGGATCCACTTTCCGGGCCGGCCACCACCGGCCGGGTGTTACAGCGGACGGCCCGGCACGATGAGCGCCGCCCGGATTGCGAGCCATTCCGAGGAGACGCGGCGCATCTGGCGGTTGCGGAGCGCGGCTCGGGCCGCGGCGCCCTCCTCCCCACCCTCGGCGGCGGTCAGCTCCAGTACCCGCAGGTTGAGCTTGCCCCAGCGGTCGGCCTGGATCAGCTCGAAGCACGGGTGCACACCATCCAGTCCCCCGGCTCGAAGACCTCGGCGGGCAGGTCCGGGTTGCCCAGAGAAGCCGGGTGCCTGCTCAGCGGCCGTTGGCCCTGTTGGACCCAATGCCCCTAACCGCCGTGCCGGGCGTCGCGCAGTTCGTCCAGGAGCTGCAGGACCTCGTCGCGGGCGGCGGCCACCGCGCCGCCGGGCAGGTCGAGGCCGTAGGCGTCGAGGATGAGCTGCAGGCCGCGCAGGCGTTCGGCGAGCGCGGGCCCCTCGAGCTCGCGGTGCCATGTCTGCAGTTGCTCGGCGGGGGCGGTGCGGGCCAGTTGCTCCCACTCGTCGTTGAGGCAGACCAGAGACCAGACGGCGGCGCGCAGGCGGGCCTCGTTGGTGCGGCACCAGGCGGCGCCGATCCGGTCGCGGGCCCGCTCGGCGCGGTGAAGCTCGGGGTGGCGGTCGCCGCGGTAGGTGGCGGCCGCGCGCTCCAGGCGCACGAAGCGGCTCTCGGCACTGGAACGCGAGGCCAGCCCGAGCGCGTGTGCGACCGCCTCCCAGGACGCGCCGCGGGCGCGGGCGGCGCGGGTCAGGTCGCGCTCCAGGGTATCGAGGGCGGCCCGGGCCTCGTCGAGCTGGGTGAGCGCGGCGAGCACGTCCCGAACCGCACCGTTCCACGGACGGTAGGACAAAGCATCGCAACGTTCCGGCGCACGCCTGTGACCTGGGGAAAGAACACTTCGTGGAACTTCGTGGAACCACTCCACGCGCGCGCGGGTCGCGAGGCGCCCCCACCTCCGCTCCGGCAGCGCCCCGTCCGCGAATCACGGACGTCTCGACGGCGCAGGCGGCGCGGGTTGGACCTGTTGGGGTCAATGGGTCCAGTTCTCGGCGGGAGCGCCGGTTCCGTGGCGGGCGGCGAGCAGTTCGTCCAGCCCGAGGCGTACGACCCGAAGCTGGACGTCTTCACCCTGCTACGCGACCACGACCTGGCCACCGCTGGCTTCGGCCAAGCCGCCTGACCTGGTTGCGCCGCCCATGGGCGGCGCAACCAGGTCATGAACGAGCCTCACACCACCCCGGCTCCAGGAGGCCCTGTTGGCGTGGTGGCGGGTGCTGATGACTGTGCTGCGTTCATGGCGGAGCGAGCCACGCGAGCGCTCTCTTGCAGTGCTGTATCTGAAGAACGGCGGAGGACAAACAGGGTCGTGAGGGTCAACAGGCTGGGGCCACACATAGTGATTGAGAGCCAGAAGTGCCCTTGCTGAGCCGTGATGACGCTGCCGGTTAGCATGGCGCCGCAGACCATGACCGCTGCCACGATTCCAGAGATCTGCAGGACGTGGGCTCGCCGCTCTGCGGCTGCAGCCGCCTGCTGTTTAGCCATGCGAAGTTCGTGCTGACGAGCGAGCTCTGCATCCGCAGCCCTGAGAGCGAGCTTCAAGTGCTCGGGCGGTAGCTTGGACCACTGGTCCGCCAGCTGCAATGCGGCGACCATCGGGTTGTTCGAGGCCATCACTTCCGCCCCCCGCTGGGTACAGGCTCGTCCGATACCTTTCCGCCAACGACGCCCTCGGGAGGCGGTCCAAGAGCTAGGAACACCTTGGTGAGGGCGTGCACCACTTCCGAGACGGCGAGGGGGAAGTCTCGGGTATCAGCCAAGTTACGCAGCTGATCAGCCCGTTCCTCTGGTGACTGCGCCTGAAGGGTGGGGACCACTGCTGGAGGTTTGAGGTAGGGCTCGAGGTGATGGAGGCGGGTTCGGGCATCTGGTCGCACCAACAACCAGCCATCCATACGCGCGATGTTTGTCCCTCCTGCGCTCGACTCCTCGTCGCCGATGTCAAGGCGGAGTACCTGGGCCAGCAATGGGGCAAAGCCCAGTCGCGCGGCATAGTCATCGGCGCGCAGCTCTGCCCGCCTTCTGACGGCGGCCGTACAGAAAGGGGCGAGAAGCATCGGCAGTCCGACGAACCATAGCCCTGCGGCGAGCAGTGAGACGAAGCTGAGGAAGGCCACAGCTACAAGCGCGCCAAAGCACCCCAAGCGGCCTAGGACGTTGACAACCCCACGGGCCATACCGGACAGCCCGCGGGCGAAGCAGTGGGCTGGTAAAGACCACCAGCTGGTCATCCGGGAGGCCCAGGCGTGGCCTCCACTGTGGTGTCCAAGCTCATGAGCCAGGATGGCAGCCAGCTGGCCGGACGAGAGCCGGTCGATCGCTAGCGAGCTGACGCTGACCACATGACCAGCTGGGGCCTGTGCGTTGACGTGGTGACTGTCTTCGACCCAGACCTCGCAGCGATCGGGGTCGGCGGCCGCCCGGGCGAGCACTTCGCGCCACGCAAGTTCAAGTTTCTGGCTTTCTGCCGGAGTAGGTCGCCTCAGCCGGAGTACGTACTTCACGAAGGCGCGCTCAGCCCGGCGCTGAACGAAAAGCAAGCCGAGAAGTATCCAGACAGCTGAAGGGATCCATGACAGGTGGAGCGGAACACTCAAGGCCGCCGCGATCACCCACAGGATGATCAGGCTGACAGCGACCATTGGCGCAGATGCCATGAGCAGGGCAAGGGTGGTGCGGTCAGGGCCGGCACGTAGACCAGCGTTGCCCTTGAACGAATATAAATAGACGCGGCCTTGGTAGTGAGATAGGTCTAGGTCATCGAGGGGCGTCTCTGCAGAGTGAGGAGAGTCGCCGGGCGGCCATGGCGGCGGTGAAGTACCGGGGCTCATACCTGTATCCCGCCGTACGGGATGCCAGGTTGTCAACAGCACAGCCTTCTCACAAATGAGTAGTTCTGAGAGACCGGGGACCCGCACCGAGCCGTGTCCGGTTTGCCCCCGATCTTCGTTCTCACAACCTCTCGCAAAACGACTTTCGCACAAAGCCCCTCGCGATAGGTTCTGCGACATTCCAGAACCCGGCCGCCGCGGTAGAGGCGACCCGCAGCGCCGCCCCCACGATCCGGTCGCACCGCCCAGGGGTGGGCGGCTCGATGCACTCCGTACGACAACGGGCCAGCAGTTCCACCCGCACCTGCTCCGGCCGCCGCTCCTTGCAGGCAACGTGCTCGGCGAGCCAGGCCGACAGCTTGTCCGCGTCCGCGACGCTGCACTCACGAAAGCCCAGGTGCCCACGGATCTGCGCACGGTGATACTCGACCGTCCGACCGCTCCACTCATACGTGTCCAGCTCGGACGCGGGTACCTGTACCTGCCGGGCGACGAACTCCACCACCTCGCCCGGCAGCTCGAAGCGTCCCCGAGGAAACCGGCCGTACTGCGTGTAGAACTTCAGCAACACGGCGAAGCCCAGTCGCGTCGCACCACGCTTGCCGGACACGAGCCCCTGCTCGTCCTTCAACAGCGCCCAGTGCTCGACCAGGTCGTCCAGGTCCAAAGAGGTACGGGCCACAGTCGGCGATCGTCCTCTCGGAGCTTCACCCCGCGCAGCTGCACGACCCCAGACTCACCCACACGGGTGATACCCCCACAAGATCACTGCCGTTTGCGGCTGGTGACAGAGTTCTTACCGGCACCCCGACTCCTGAAAGCTACCGGCGGGTTAGCCTGGCCCGGCGTCTTCGCGCTGGCGGCTGCGGGCATCGAGTCCCGCGCGCAGGACCTGGTGCGCGTGTGCGTCCTCGAGGAGCGTGCCGCCGGCACCTCCTGGGCGCAGATCGGCAAGCCGTTCGGCATCAGCGCGGACGCCGCCCGCAAACGCTGGGGGCACTGGGCGCTCGCCTCGCACCCCGACGACGACCAGCCCGAAGACGGCTGAGCCCCCTGGAATCGCCATTTCACGGACGGATGGGCAAAGCACCGCAATACGGGGCGGGACGGGTGCGCTGCGCGGGGTTCCACGGCTTCCGGCCCACGCCTGTGACCTGGGCAAAGAACACTTCGTGGAACTTCTCGCTGGCGCCGTCCACCCGCCCCCGCAAACGCGCGAAGACGCTGAACACCCCGTCCGGCACCAGGCCCGTCCCGATGCCCGGTAC
>NZ_NISY01000002.1 GCF_007595705.1 Streptomyces sp. SAJ15
CGCCGATGGTACTGCAGGGGGGACCCTGTGGGAGAGTAGGACGCCGCCGAACAATCATTGAAGAAAGCCCTGTTGGGAACCTCGGTTCCCAACAGGGCTTTCTTGCGTTGTGTTGCGGGTCACCCCGTGTTCACGTTCTCTGGGCAGCATTCGAGGCATGGGCACTCCTGCGGATGAGCTGCGACGCGAGTTGGCGGAGTCGGGCGTTCGGCCCGGCGCCGAGGTGATCGTGCCGTCGTACGGCACGTCTGAGGCGGCCGAGGCGGTGCTCCTGGTGGGCGCCCGGCCGGTCTTCGTGGACATAGCCGCCGACACGCTGTGCGTGGACCCGGCCGCGGTGGCGGCCGCGGTGACCCCCCGAACGGCGGCCGTCATACCGGTCCACACCTTCGGCCACCCGGCCGACATGGCAGGCATCGAGCGGATAGGCGCCCGACACGGCCTGCGGGTCATCGGATACGGTCCCGAGGACGAGTCGGCCGCCGATGTGCGGCGCCGCCAGGCCCACGCCGCCTATCTGGACGAACGGCTCCGCGGAGTGATCACCCAGCCCGTCGCGCACCACGTGTGCCACACCTACCAGCAGTACGTCGTCCGGGTGCCGGGCAACGGCCGGCCGGACCGGGACGCCTTCGCGCGGGCGCTGCGGTCCCGGGGCGTCGGCTGCCACGTCCCCGTACAGACCCCCGTGCACCGCACCTCGCGCTTCCGGCGGGAGATGTGGCTGGCGGAGACCGAGCGGGCCGCTGACGAGTGCCTGGCGCTGCCGGTGGACGCGCAGATGACACGACGCGAACTTCAGCGTGTGGTGTCGGCCTGCAACGCACTGGGCGGGTTGCTCCAGGTCGCCGCCTGATCCGGTCCGGTCGATGGTCCGTCGATGGTCCGTCGATGGTCCGTCGATGGTCCGTCGATGGTCCGGAGCCTCCGAAACTTCGGGTATGATTTACCTCGTTGGCCCGCCCCAATAGCTCAGTCGGCAGAGCGTCTCCATGGTAAGGAGAAGGTCTACGGTTCGATTCCGTATTGGGGCTCTGAGGAAAACGGAGAAGGCCCCCGCCAGTTGGCGGGGGCCTTCTCCGTTTCCAGGAGAAGAAGGGCCGGAAGAAAGGCTTCGGGCGCCCGGCGGTTCACCACCGGGCGCCCGGAAGGCGGACGTGAGTCCGGTACGGGTCAGGGCTCCTGGGATACGGCGAGTTCGGCCGGCTCGGTGAGCTCGGGGACGCGCATCGCCAGGATCGCCATGTCGTCGGAGGGCGGATCGGGGGCGAACCGCTCCACGGCGCGCAGCACCCGCGCGGCCACCGCGCCCGCCGTCAGCCCCGTACAGGTCGTCAGCACGTCGGTGAGACCGTCGTCGCCGAGCATCCGGGAGCCCTCACGCCGCTCGGTGACCCCGTCCGTGACGCACAGCAGGACGTCGCCCGGCTCCAGGGTGACGGTCTGTTCGTACAGCTCCAGGTCCTCCATGACGCCCAGCAGCGCCTGGGGCTCGGCGGCCGGCTCGACGCCGCCGTCCGGGCGGAGCCGCAGCGGCAGCGGGTGCCCGGCGCAGACGACCTTCAGGATGGCGCTGCCGTCCCGCTGTGGCCACAACTCCCCGTAGAGCAGGGTGAGGAAGCGGCTTCGGGCGCCCTCGTCGAGGATCGCGGCGTTGAGCCGCTCCAGCACCGCCGGGCCGCCGAAGCCCTCGCGGGCGAGCAGCCGCAGGGCGTGCCGGGCCAGCCCGGTGACCGCCGCGGCCTCCGGCCCGGTGCCGCAGACGTCGCCGATGGCGAAGCCGTACGCGCCGTCGCGGATGGGGAAGAGGTCGTAGAAGTCGCCGCCGACCTCGTTGCCCTCGCCGGCCGCGCGGTAGATGACCTCGACCTCCACGCCGGGGACCGTGGGCAGCTCCGGCGGCAGCAGGCTGCGCTGGAGGGACTGGCTGATGGCGGTGCGCTCCGAGTACAGCCGGGCGTTGTCGAGCGCCAGGGCGGCCCGTCGGGAGAGGTCCTCCGCGAGCTCCAGGATCTCCTGCCGGAAGTGCTCGTCGGTGGGCTTGCCGAGGGTCAGCATGCCGATGACGCGGTTGCGGGCCACCAGTGGCAGGACGACCGTCTCCCCACCGACCGCGGAGGCGGTGGCCAGCGAGGCGCCGGGCCCGGAGGAGGGGCGGGCGGACTCGCCCAGGTTGAGGCTGCGCAGCGAGGTGCGCAGCGCCGCCGCGTTCGCGGCCTCGGATGGCGCCGTCCACACCCGGGCCCCGGTGCGCACCGGCTCCGGCGGATCCACCTTGGACAGCAGCGCCTTGAGCCCGTCGATGCGGTCCTCGTCCTCGTGCAGGACGTAGCTCAGCTCGGGCTCCGACGTCTGGTCGGCGATGGTGTAGACGGCGCACCAGGTGGCCAGGGTGGGCACGGTCATCTGGGCCATCAGAGCCAGCGTCTGGTCGCGGTCGAGCGTACCGGCGAGCAGGTCGGACGCCTCGACCAGGAAGGACAGTGAGCCGCGGCGCAGCCGCTCCAACTCGGTGAGCCGGGCGGACTCCACGGCCAGCGCGATCCGGTCGGCGGCGAACTGGAGTCGCAGCGCCTCCTCGTTGCTGTACCGCCCGGGGGCCTCGGCGGCGACGCCGAGCGAGCCGGTGAGCCGGCCCTCCACCTTCAGGGGGACGGTGACCACCGAGCGCATCCCGGTGTTGGCCAGCAGCGGCACGGCGCCGGGGACGACTCCGAGGTCCTCGTGGACGGCGGGCATCCGGGCCGAGCCGTAGCGACCGGTGCCGGCCTCGACCGGGACCCGGGCGAAGCGCTGGCGGGCGGAGGGCAGACCGGTGGAGGCACGCACCTCCAGCTCCGTCTCGTCGTCGGTGGCCAGCAGCAGATAGGCGGCGTCGCCGTCCAGCATGTCGCGGGCGCGCTCCACGGTGCGCTGGAGCAGTCCGTCGAGGTCGTCGGGGGCGGGGGAGCCGATGAAGACCTCGAAGGCGTCGGTGGGGGTTCCGCGCTCCGGGGCGCTGACGGCGTCGGGCGCCGCCCCGCGCGTCGGGCTCTGCAGCACCGCCCGCTCGTGTTCGCGGACCAGCAGACAGACGGTGGAGGGTTCGCCGTCGGCGTCGCGGACCCGGAGGTGGGAGGCGTAGACGGGGATGACGCGGCCGTCCGCGCCGCGGACCCCGTAGGAGCCCTCCCAGCGGGACAGCCGCAGCGCCTCGGCGATGCCGGTGCTGGTCCCCGGGGTGTGCGGCCAGGCGGCGAAGTCGGTCAGCGGCTTGCCGACGACCTGCTCCGCCGCGTAGCCGAACAGCTCCCGGGCGTCGTCGTTCCAGGCGCTGAGCGCCCCGGCACGGTCGATCTGGAGGACGGCGACGCGCACCCGGGCGTCGGCGACCGGCAGCGCGTGCGCGGGCAGGGCGGGGCCGGCGGAGCGGGTGCCGGCCGGCCGGTCGGGGAGGTCGAGCTGGAACCAGACCCGCTTGCGGGCGGCGGTGTACTCCACGCCCCAGCGGGAGGCGAGCGCCGCGCACAGCAGCAGGCCGCGGCCGCCCTCGCGGTCGGGGTTGGCGTACTGCCGGCCGTTGCCCTCCAGCGGCAGCTCGCGCTCGGGGTATCGGTCGCCGACCTCGACCCGCACGCCGTCCTCGGCGCGTACGCACACCACCTCGGCGGCGGTGCCGGCGTGCACCACGGCGTTGGTGACCAGCTCGCTGGTGAGGACCACGGCGTCGTCGACGACGTCGGCGAGCCCCCAGCCCTGGAGGGTGTCGCGCACGAAGGTGCGGGCGGAGGCGACCGAGCGTCCCACCGGTTCGAAGCTCGCGGCTGCCCGCGCGGTGATCACAGCTCTCCCCATGCGTGTCTCGGCGATCTGCTCACCCATGCCGCAGTGCCCCTCCGATGCCTGGCCGACTGCCAGGTTACTGACCTCCGCGGCCCGTGCGAATGCCGGTATGGAGTCATTCCACCGTGAGAGTGCCCGGTCCGGCATGCGAACCCGTCGAACTGTTATGGCCTGGTTGGGCCAGGGTGAAACACTGGGAAAGCTCGGAGAGAGTCGGAAGTGCGAACCCGGCGAAGACGGTCAACCCTGCGGGAGGGACACGGTGGAGTCTGGCGCGGCGGCGCGGGGCACAGGCACGCGCGCGAAGGGCGGACAGTCCCGAAGCAGACAGCGCAGTGGGACGACGGAGGTCGAGACGGCGGCCCTGAACCGGCTGCTGTCGGCGATGACGGCGATGCGGGACGGAAACTTCCGCCGGAGGCTGGCGGTCTCCGGGGACGGGGTGCTGGCCGAGATCGCCGAGATGTACAACGAGCTCGCGGAGCGTAACCTCCAGCTCACCGGGGAGCTGTCGCGGGTGCGGCGGGCCGTGGGCCGGGAGGGCAAGCTCACCGAGCGTCTGGAGACGGGGTTCCGCGAGGGCGCCTGGGCGACGGCGGTCGACGCGGCCAACGCGCTGGTCGACGATCTCGTACGACCGGTGTCCGAGGTGGGACGGGTGCTCTCGGCGGTCTCCGAGGGCAACCTGGAACAGCGGATGGAACTGCGTTCGATGGACGCGGACGGCACGGCGCACCCGCTGCGCGGTGAGTTCCTGAAGGTGGGGCGCACCGTCAACGGGCTGGTGGACCAGCTGTCGGTGTTCACCGAGGAGCTGACCCGGGTGGCCCGCGAGGTCGGCACCGAGGGCCGGCTGGGCGGTCAGGCCCGGGTGCGCGGCATGTCGGGCTCCTGGCGGGACCTCACCGACTCGGTCAACACCATGGCCTCGCGGCTGACCGCGCAGGTCCGCGACATCGCGCTGGTCACCACGGCGGTGGCCAAGGGCGATCTGTCGCGCAAGGTCACGGTGCACGTGTCCGGCGAGATGCTGGAGCTCAAGGACACCGTGAACACCATGGTGGACCAGCTCTCCTCCTTCGCCTCCGAGGTGACGCGGGTGGCGCGCGAGGTGGGCACGGAGGGCCAGCTCGGCGGTCAGGCCCAGGTCCCCGGGGTGGCCGGCGTATGGAAGGACCTGACGGACTCGGTCAACACGATGGCCGGCAATCTCACCATGCAGGTGCGTGGGATCGCGCAGGTCACCACGGCGGTGGCCAACGGTGATCTGTCGCAGAAGGTCACGGTGAGCGCCCGCGGCGAGATCGCGCGGCTGGCGGACACGATCAACACCATGACCGAGACGCTGCGCACCTTCGCCGACGAGGTGACCCGGGTGGCCAGCGAGGTGGCGGCCGAGGGGCTGCTGGGCGGCAAGGCGCACGTGCCGGGGGCGGCGGGCACCTGGAAGGACCTGACGGACTCCGTCAACACGGCGTTCCGCAACGTCACCACCCAGGTGCGGGACATCGCGAAGGTGACGACGGCGGTCGCCAACGGCGATCTGTCGCAGAAGGTCACGGTGGACGTCGTCGGGGAGATGCTGGAGCTGAAGAACACCGTCAACACGATGGTGGACCAGCTGCAGTCCTTCGGCGCCGAGGTGACGCGCGTCGCCCGGGAGATCGGCGTCGAGGGCGAGCTGGGTGGCCAGGCCCAGGTGCCGGGGGCGGCGGGCACCTGGAAGGACCTGACGGACTCCGTCAACACGGCGTTCCGCAACCTGACCGGTCAGGTGCGCAACATCTCCCAGGTGACCACGGCGGTGGCCAACGGCGATCTGTCGCAGAAGGTCACCGTCGACGTCTCCGGTGAGATGCTCCAGCTGAAGAACACCGTGAACACCATGGTGGACCAGCTGTCCTCCTTCGCCGACCAGGTCACGCGGATGGCCCGGGACGTGGGCACGGAGGGCCGGCTGGGCGGTCAGGCCCGGGTGGACGGGGTCTCCGGCACCTGGAAGGACCTGACGGACTCCGTCAACTTCATGGCCGGCAACCTGACCTCCCAGGTGCGCCAGATCGCCCAGGTGACCACCGCGGTGGCGCGCGGCGATCTGTCGCAGAAGATCGAGGTCGACGCGCGGGGCGAGATCCTGGAGCTGAAGAACACCATCAACACGATGGTCGACCAGCTCTCCGACTTCGCCCAGCAGGTGACCCGGGTGGCCCGCGAGGTGGGCACCGACGGCCGGCTGGGCGGTCAGGCGCAGGTGCCCGGGGTGGCCGGCGTGTGGCGCGATCTGACGGACTCGGTCAACGGCATGGCGGGCAATCTGACCACCCAGGTCCGCAACATCGCGCAGGTCGCGACGGCGGTGGCGCGCGGCGATCTGTCGCAGAAGATCGACGTGGACGCGCGGGGCGAGATCCTGGAGCTGAAGAACACCATCAACACGATGGTCGACCAGCTCTCCTCGTTCGCGGAGGAGGTGACCCGGGTGGCCCGCGAGGTGGGCACCGACGGCCGGTTGGGCGGTCAGGCGGAGGTGCAGGGCGTCTCCGGCACCTGGAAGGACCTCACGCAGTCCGTCAACTTCATGGCGGAGAACCTCACCATCCAGGTCCGCAACATCGCCGAGGTGACCACGGCGGTCGCGATGGGCGACCTGTCGAAGAAGATCACCGTCGACGCCAAGGGCGAGATCCTCGAACTGGTCACCACCGTCAACACGATGGTCGACCAGCTGTCGGACTTCGCCGAGCAGGTGACCCGGGTGGCGCGCGAGGTGGGTACCGAGGGACAGCTCGGCGGCCAGGCGCGGGTGCAGGGCGTCACCGGCATCTGGAAGGACCTCAGCGACAACGTCAACCTGATGGCGAACAACCTCACCATCCAGGTGCGCAACATCTCCCAGGTGGCGGGCGCGGTCGCCAACGGCGACCTGACGAAGAAGGTGACGGTCGAGGCGCGCGGCGAGGTCGCGCAACTCGCCGACACCGTCAACACGATGGTGACCACGCTGTCGTCGTTCGCCGACGAGGTCACCCGCGTCGCCCGCGAGGTGGGTACGGAGGGCATCCTCGGCGGTCAGGCACGGGTGCCGGGCGTCTCGGGGACCTGGAAGGACCTCACCGAGTCCGTGAACTCGATGGCGAACAACCTGACCGGTCAGGTCCGCAACATCGCGATGGTCACCACCGCGATCGCCAACGGCGACCTGACCAAGAAGATCGACATCGATGCGCGCGGCGAGATCCTGGAGCTCAAGACCACCATCAACACCATGGTCGACCAGCTCTCCTCGTTCGCCGAGGAGGTCACCCGGGTGGCCCGCGAGGTGGGCACCGAGGGCCAGCTGGGCGGTCAGGCGCGGGTCCGTGACGTGGCCGGCACCTGGCAGGACCTGACCGAGTCGGTGAACGAGATGGCCGGGAACCTCACCCGACAGGTGCGCGCCATCGCCGAGGTCGCCACCGCGGTCACCCGCGGCGACCTCAACCTGAAGATCGAGGCGGACGCGGCCGGCGAGATCCTCAAGCTGCAGGACAACATCAACATGATGATCGCCAACCTGCGCGAGACCACGCTGGCCAACAAGGAGCAGGACTGGCTGAAGGGCAACCTCGCCCGCATCTCCGGTCTGATGCAGGGCCTGCGCGAGCTGGAGAACGTGGCCGGGCTGATCATGAGCGAGCTGACCCCGGTGGTCTCCGCCCAGCACGGCGCCTTCTTCCTGGCCGAGCCGGAGGACGACAGCAGCGAGGCGGGCGTCCAGGACGACGGGTACGTGCTGCGGCTGATCGGCTCGTACGGCTACTCGCAGGGCAGCATGCCCACCACCTTCAAGCCCCGCGAGGCGCTGATCGGCACCGCGGCGGCGGAGAAGCGCACCATCCTGGTGGAGAACGTGCCGCCCGGCTATCTCAAGATCGCCTCGGGGCTCGGCGAGGCGGCCCCGGCCCATGTGATCGTGCTGCCGGTGCTCTTCGAGGGCAAGGTCCTCGGCGTCATCGAGCTGGCCTCCTTCCAGCCCTTCGCCCAGATCCAGAAGGACTTCCTCGCCCAGCTCGCCGAGATGATCGGCACCAGCGTCAACACGATCAGCGTCAACACCCGCACGGAGGTGCTGCTGAAGCAGTCGCAGGAGCTCACCGAGCAACTGCGGGAGCGGTCGGCGGAGCTGGAGAACCGGCAGGCGGCGCTGCAGGCGTCCAACGCCGAACTGGAGGAGAAGTCCGACCGGTTGGCGCGACAGAACCGGGACATCGAGGTGAAGAACACCGAGATCGAGGAGGCGCGGCAGGTCCTGGAGGAGCGCGCCGAGCAGCTCGCGGTCTCGATGCGCTACAAGTCCGAGTTCCTGGCCAACATGTCGCACGAGCTGCGCACCCCGCTCAACTCGCTGCTCATCCTGGCCAAGCTGCTCGCCGACAACGCCGACGGCAACCTCTCCCCGAAGCAGGTGGAGTTCGCCGAGACGATCCACGGCGCCGGCGCCGACCTGCTCCAGCTGATCAACGACATCCTGGACCTGTCGAAGGTCGAGGCGGGCAAGATGGACGTCAGCCCGACCCGGATCGCGCTGGTCCAGCTGGTCGACTATGTGGAGGCCACCTTCCGGCCGCTGACCGCGGAGAAGGGGCTCGACTTCTCGGTGCGGGTCTCCCCGGAGCTGCCGGCGACGCTGCACACCGACGAGCAGCGGCTGCTCCAGGTGCTGCGCAACCTGCTCTCCAACGCGGTGAAGTTCACCGACACCGGCGCGGTGGAGCTGGTGATCCGGCCGGCCGGCGCGGATGTGCCGGACGCCATCCGCGAGCAGCTGCTGGAGCACGGCGCGCTGCGTGACCCCGACGCCGAGATGATCGCCTTCTCGGTCACCGACACCGGCATCGGCATCGCGGCGAGCAAGATGCGCGTCATCTTCGAGGCGTTCAAGCAGGCCGACGGCACCACCAGCCGCAAGTACGGCGGCACCGGGCTGGGCCTGTCGATCAGCCGGGAGATCGCCCGGCTGCTCGGCGGCGAGATCCACGCCGCCAGCGAGCCGGGCCGCGGCTCCACCTTCACCCTCTATCTGCCGCTGCACCCCAGCGAGCTGCCGCCGCAGGGCTATCCGCAGCTCGGCCCCGGCGGCGACCACGCCGGCCCGTCGGCGTTGGAGCAGGGCCTCGAGGGCGAGCCGCCGCTGGACGCCCCCGCGGCCGACGGCTCAGGCTTCGGACTGCACGCCCTGCCACCGCTCCACGAGCCGTCGTCGGTGGCCCCGCACCGGGCCCGTGGCGGCGCCGGGCTCTTCCGGCGCCGCCAGCGGGCGGCCCAGGAGGCCGAGAGCGGGGCCGCCCAGAACGGCAGGGCCGGCGGCCGCGCCCAGGCCGAGCCCTGGCTGCTGGGCGGGCAGGACCTGGTCGCGCCGGAGGCGGCCGGAGGCTTCCACGGCGAGAAGGTGCTGATCGTCGACGACGACATCCGCAATGTCTTCGCCCTCACCAGCGTGCTGGAGCAGCACGGGCTCCAGGTGCTCTACGCCGAGAACGGCCGCGAGGGCATCGAGGTCCTGGAGCAGCACGACGATGTGGTGCTGGTGCTGATGGACATCATGATGCCGGAGATGGACGGGTACGCGACGACGGCGGCCATCCGCCGCATGCCGCAGTTCGCCGGGCTGCCGATCATCGCGCTCACCGCGAAGGCGATGAAGGGGGACCGGGAGAAGAGCATCGAGGCGGGCGCCTCGGACTACGTGACCAAGCCCGTCGACACCGATCACCTCCTCACGGTGATGGAGCAGTGGATGCGCAGGGAGTGAGGCCGGGGGCCGGCCGGCGCCCGGGGGTGTTGACTGACCGTGGCCGAACACGTGTGGGGACGCGGTATTCGGGGAACCTTCTGGTCCCCCACCGCGTTTCTGCTACGTGCACAGTGACATCGCGGTGACAGGGTGTGGCGACGAGCGGGGTGCGGCTACCATGACCGGCACAAGGACGGGCGGCGCAAGGGAGTCGTCCCCTGGGGCGGCACCCGGTGTCTCCCCTAGCTCGCTGAGCAGGGGAGGTCCCACGCCGGGGCGAGGAGGACGGGCCATGGTGCAGAAGGCCAAGATCCTCCTGGTCGATGACCGGCCGGAGAATCTGCTGGCGCTGGAGGCCATTCTCTCCGCGCTCGATCAGACCCTGGTCCGGGCATCGTCAGGGGAGGAAGCACTCAAGGCGCTGCTGACGGATGACTTCGCGGTGATTCTGCTGGACGTCCAGATGCCGGGCATGGACGGGTTCGAGACGGCCGCGCACATCAAGCGTCGGGAGCGGACCCGTGACATCCCGATCATCTTCCTCACCGCGATCAACCACGGCCCGCACCACACCTTCCGCGGCTATGCGGCGGGCGCGGTGGACTACATCTCCAAACCCTTCGATCCCTGGGTGCTCCGCGCGAAGGTCTCGGTCTTCGTCGAGCTGTACATGAAGAACTGCCAGCTGCGTGAGCAGGCGGCGCTGTTGCGGCTCCAGCTGGAGAGCGGCCAGCCGGTCGCGGGCGAGGCCGCGGAGCCGGCCGGGCTGCTGGCCGAGCTGTCCGCGCGGCTCGCCGCGGTGGAGGAGCAGGCCGAGGCGCTCTCCAAACAGCTGAACGAGTCCGCGGACGCGGCCGCCGTGGCCACCGCGGCGCATCTGGAGCGCAAGCTCACCGGGCTGCGCCGCGCGCTGGACGCCCTGGAGCCGGGCGCCGGCAGCGGGGCCGCCAGCCAGGTGCCCTCGCAGAACTGACGCACCCTCGCTCACCCCTCCTCCAGGGCCCCTCCTCGGGGCCTTCAGCCGTGTGGGGGCGCTGTGCGGCCCGCCGCGTGGCACGCCCGTCGTGATGCGCCGTCACGACGCCTGCGTCGCCGCGACCGTGGCAGTCGTCCCACCTGAAACGGCAGCCATGCGTGCCCCGTACGGCGGACGCGGGTAACCTCGCCCCCATGGCCTCACGTACGTCCGGCAAGGGTTCCCAGAGCACGGCGGGCACCTCGAAGCAGCGCGCCGGACAATCCGGAGGCGCCGCCAAGAAGGCACCCGCGAAGAAGGCGGCGGCCAAGAAGCCGCCCGCCAAGAAGGCCGCGCCCGCGAAGCGGCCCCCGGCCAAGAAGGCGGCGGCCAAGAAGGCCCCCGCCAAGAAGCCGGCCCCCAAGCCCGCACCCTCACCCACCGGCGGCGTCTACCGCGCCGCGCGCGCCGTCTGGATGGGTCTCGCGCGCTCCGTGGCCGCCGTCTTCCGCGGCATAGGACGCGGGGCGAAGGGCCTCGACCCCGCGCACCGCAAGGACGGCGTGGCGCTGCTCCTGCTGGCGCTCGCCCTGATCGTCGCGGCCGGCACCTGGTCCAACCTGAAGGGCCCGGTCGGCGACCTGGTCGAGATGCTGGTGACCGGCGCCTTCGGCCGGCTGGACCTGCTGGTGCCGATACTGCTCGGCGTGATCGCGGGCCGGCTGATCCTGCACCCCGAGCGTCCGGAGGCCAACGGACGGATCGTCATCGGGCTCTCCGCGCTGGTCCTCGGGGTGCTCGGCCAGGTGCACCTGGCCTGTGGCGCCCCCGAGCGCGACCAGACGGAGGCCGTCCGGGACGCCGGGGGCCTGATCGGCTGGGCCATCGCCACCCCGCTGGACTTCGCGCTCGGCGCGGTGCTCGCCGTGCCGCTGCTGATCCTGCTCACCCTCTTCGGGCTGCTGGTCGTCACCGCCACCCCCGTCGCCGCCATCCCACAGCGGCTGCGGCTGCTGGGCACCAGGCTGGGGCTGCTGCGCGGGGAGGAGTACGAGGACGGCCACGCGTACGAGGAGTACGACGACGGCGGTGCCGCCGACGGCCACCCGGAGTACGCCGGGGACTACGCCGAGGACTGGCGCGAGCCGGCTCCCGCGCGCCGGCGCGGCCCCCGGCGCGCGCCGGCGGTGGTCGGCCCGGAGCGGGCCGAGGAGGAGGCGTTGCGCAAGCGACGCGGGGCGCCCCGACCCGGGCCCGTGGAGCCGCCTTCGGACCGCCCCAAGGACGCCGTCGACGTGGCCGCCGCAGCCGCGGCGGCCCTCGACGGGGCCGTGCTGCACGGGGTGCAGCCGTCGCCGCTGGTAGCCGGCCTCAGCAACAGCGTCGGCGGCGACCGGGACGGCGCGGACGCCACCGGCTCCGTGCCGGGCGCCCGAGAGGCCGCCCGCGGCGGCGTCGAGCGGGCCGAGTCGACCATGGTCGTGCCCGACCTGACCCGCGCCGCGCCCGAGCCCGCCGAGCCGCTGCCGCCGCGCGCCGAGCAGCTTCGGCTCTCCGGCGACATCAGCTACGCGCGGCCCTCCCTGGACCTGCTGGCCCGGGGCGGCCCCGGCAAGGCCCGCAGCGCCGCCAACGACGCCGTCGTCGCCTCGCTGTCCACCGTCTTCACCGAGTTCAAGGTGGACGCCCGGGTCACCGGCTTCACCCGCGGCCCGACGGTCACCCGCTACGAGGTGGAGTTGGGCCCGGCCGTGAAGGTCGAGCGGATCACCGCGCTGACCAAGAACATCGCGTACGCGGTGGCCAGCCCGGACGTGCGGATCATCAGCCCGATCCCGGGCAAGTCCGCGGTCGGCATCGAAATCCCCAACAGCGACCGCGAGATGGTCAACCTGGGCGACGTGCTGCGCTCGGCGGACTCGGTCGGCGACGAGCATCCGATGCTGGTCGCGCTCGGCAAGGACGTCGAGGGCGGCTATGTCACCGCCAACCTCGCCAAGATGCCGCACGTGCTGGTGGCCGGCGCCACCGGCTCCGGAAAGTCCTCCTGCATCAACTGCCTGATCACCTCGGTCATGATGCGCGCCACCCCGGACGAGGTGCGGATGGTGCTGGTCGACCCCAAGCGGGTGGAGCTGACCGCCTACGAGGGCATCCCGCACCTGATCACGCCGATCATCACCAACCCCAAGCGGGCCGCCGAGGCGCTGCAGTGGGTGGTGCGGGAGATGGACCTGCGCTACGACGACCTGGCGGCCTTCGGCTACCGGCACATCGACGACTTCAACGCCGCGGTCCGGTCGGGGAAGGTCTCGCTCCCCGAGGGCAGCGAGCGAGAGCTGCGCCCGTACCCGTATCTGCTGGTCATCGTGGACGAGCTGGCGGACCTGATGATGGTGGCGCCGCGCGACGTGGAGGACTCGATCGTCCGCATCACCCAGCTCGCGCGGGCCGCGGGCATCCACCTGGTGCTGGCCACCCAGCGCCCCTCGGTGGACGTGGTGACCGGTCTGATCAAGGCGAACGTGCCGTCCCGGCTCGCCTTCGCCACCTCCTCGCTCGCCGACAGCCGGGTCATCCTGGACCAGCCGGGCGCCGAGAAGCTGATCGGCAAGGGCGACAGCCTGTTCCTGCCGATGGGGGCGAACAAGCCGGTCCGTATGCAGGGCGCCTTCATCACCGAGGAGGAGGTCGCCGCGGTCGTCGCGCACTGCAAGGGGCAGATGACGCCGGTCTTCCGCGACGACGTGACGGTGGGGTCGGCGCAGAAGAAGGAGATCGACGAGGACATCGGCGACGACCTCGACCTGCTCTGCCAGGCCGCCGAGCTGGTGGTCTCCACGCAGTTCGGCTCCACCTCGATGCTTCAGCGCAAGCTGCGGGTGGGCTTCGCGAAGGCGGGGCGGCTGATGGACCTGATGGAGTCGCGGGGGATCGTCGGACCGAGCGAGGGTTCGAAGGCTCGGGATGTTCTGGTCAAAGCGGATGAACTGGATGGAGTGCTCGCCGTGATCCGCGGGGAGGCTCACCCGTAAGGGGATGGCGGGCAACCGTTTCCCCTGCTGACACGTCAAGTTGAGGGAAGTGGTGGGGCGGATGCGGCATGTTCGGCCCGTGCGGTCGTATGTCCATTCTGTTGGCGTACAAAGTCCGCCCTCCCGCTTGCCCGACCCTTTCGCACCCCCCCTAGACTGAACCTCCAGCAGGTGGCTACACGCTCGAAAGGCGCCCCCGTGTCCATCGGCAACTCTTCTGGCAACTCCCCCGAAGATGACCGTCCTTCGGTCGGTCGCGCCCTCCAGCAGGCCCGCATCGACGCGGGGCTGACCGTCGACGAGGTCAGTTCGGCCACCCGGGTGCGCGTCCCGATCGTGCACGGGATCGAGCAGGACGACTTCTCGCGCTGCGGCGGCGACGTCTACGCCCGCGGGCATATCAGGGCGCTCGCCCGCGCGGTCCACCTCGATCCCGCCGCGTTGATCGCGCAGTACGACGCCGAGCACGGGGGGCGCCCCGCGCCCACTCCGGCGGCGCCCCTGTTCGAGGCCGAGCGGATCCGGCCCGAGCCGCGCCGGCCGAACTGGACCGCCGCCATGGTCGCGGCGATCGTCGCGGTGGTCGGCTTCGTCGGCTTCACCCTCTTCAGCGGGGGCGGGGCCCAGGACCAGACCGTCGCCGAGGAGTCCGCCGAGGCCAGGCCCACCAAGGCCGAGCCCAGGCCCAGCCGGCCCGCCGACCCCAAGCCGGAGCCGTCCGACAGCGCCATCGCGGCCGCTCCGGCGGACAAGGTCACCGTGCGGCTCACCGCCGCCGGCGGGCAGAGCTGGATCTCCGCCCAGGATCACAACGGGCGACTGATCCACGAGGGAGTGCTGCGGGAGGGCGACTCCGAGACGTTCACCGACAGCGAGCGGATCGACCTCGTCCTGGGCAACGCGGGCGTCGTGCAGCTGTTCGTGAACGGCAAGGAGGTCACGGAGGTGGGAGAAGAAGGCCAGGTCCAGCGGCTGAGCTACACCCGAGGAGACCCCGAGGTCGGCTGAGAGACGGGGTGGAGCGACGGGGGACGAAGCCCGGGCGACCGGGAGAACGTGCGAGCGGTAGCCCTGGCAGCGGGAGGCGCGGCCGGGACAAAGTAGGCTGAGCCTATGCCCGAACGCCGTACCGTCGCTCTTGTCACGCTTGGATGCGCCCGTAACGAGGTGGACTCGGAGGAGCTCGCAGGCCGCTTGGCAGCGGACGGCTGGGAGCTCGTCGAGGACGCCTCCGACGCGGACGTCGCCGTCGTCAACACCTGTGGATTCGTCGAGGCCGCAAAGAAGGACTCGGTCGACGCCCTACTGGAGGCCAACGACCTCAAGGATCATGGCAGGACCCAGGCCGTGGTGGCCGTGGGCTGCATGGCCGAGCGGTACGGCAAGGACCTCGCCGAGGCGCTGCCGGAGGCCGACGGAGTCCTCGGCTTCGACGACTACGCCGACATCTCCGACCGGCTGCAGACCATCCTCTCCGGCGGCATCCACGCCTCGCACACCCCGCGCGACCGGCGCAAGCTGCTGCCGATCAGCCCGGCCGAGCGACAGGCCGCGGCCGAGGTGGCACTGCCCGGCCACGCCCAGGCCGCCGAGAGCGCGCCCGAAGACCTGCCGGAGGGCCTCGCCCCGGCCTCCGGGCCACGCGCCCCGCTCCGCCGCCGGCTGGGCACCAGCCCCGTCGCCTCGGTCAAGCTGGCCTCCGGCTGCGACCGGCGCTGCACCTTCTGCGCCATCCCGTCCTTCCGCGGCTCCTTCATCTCCCGGCGCCCCTCCGACGTGCTGGGGGAGACCCGCTGGCTCGCCGAGCAGGGCGTCAAGGAGATCATGCTGGTCTCCGAGAACAACACCTCCTACGGCAAGGACCTCGGCGACATCCGGCTGCTGGAGACGCTGCTGCCGGAGCTGGCGGCGGTGGACGGCCTGGAGCGGATCCGGGTCAGCTACCTCCAGCCCGCCGAGATGCGGCCCGGCCTGATCGACGTGCTGACCTCCACCGAGAAGGTCGCCCCCTACTTCGACCTGTCCTTCCAGCACTCCGCCCCGGGCGTGCTGCGCGCGATGCGCCGCTTCGGCGACACCGACCGCTTCCTTGAGCTGCTGGACCAGATCCGGGGCAAGGCCCCGCAGGCCGGCGCCCGGTCCAACTTCATCGTCGGCTTCCCCGGTGAGACCGAGGAGGACCTGGCCGAGCTGGAGCGCTTCATCACCGAGGCCCGGCTCGACGCCATCGGCGTCTTCGGCTACTCGGACGAGGAGGGCACCGAGGCCGCCTCGTACGAGAACAAGCTCGACCCCGAGGTGGTGGCCGAGCGCCTGGAGCACATCTCGCGCCTGGCCGAGGAGCTCACCGCGCAGCGCGCCGAGGAGCGGCTGGGCGAGACGGTGGAGGTGCTCATCGACCGGGTGGACGAGGAGGACGGGCCGGTCGGCCGTGGCGCGCACCAGGCGCCGGAGACCGACGGCCAGACGATCCTGACCGGGCTGGACGGCCTGGGCGTCGGCACCGACGGCGCGGAGCTGGCCCCCGGCCGCATGATCCTGGCGAAGGTGGTCGGGACGGAGGGCGTGGACCTCGTCGCGGAACCGCTGCCGGCCTCGCTGTCCCTCGGTGATGCCGGCAGCTGTGGCGAGGAGGCGGCCAGATGACCCACCTGCCGGCCTCCGCCGCGGGCGGCGCCCGTCCGGCGGCCCGGTCCGTGGCGCCGGCCCGCCTGTGGAACATCGCCAACATCCTCACCATGGTGCGGCTGCTCCTTGTGCCCGGCTTCGTCCTGTTGATGCTGCACAACGGCGGCTACGACCCGGCCTGGCGCTCGTTCGCCTGGGCGGCGTTCGCCATCGCCATGATCACCGACCTCTTCGACGGGCATCTGGCACGTCGCTACAACCTCGTCACCGACTTCGGCAAGATCGCGGATCCGATCGCGGACAAGGCGATCATGGGAGCGGCGCTGATCTGTCTGTCGGCCCTCTCGGACCTGCCGTGGTGGGTCACCGGCGTGATCCTCTTCCGGGAGATCGGCATCACCCTGATGCGCTTCTGGGTGATCAAACACGGGGTGATCCCGGCCAGCCGGGGCGGCAAGATGAAGACGCTCGCCCAGGGCACCGCGGTCGGCATGTACATCCTCGCGCTCACCGGACCGCTGGCCACGCTGCGGGCCTGGGTGATGGCCGTCGCCGTCGCGCTCACCGTGCTGACCGGCCTGGACTACGTGCGGCAGGCGATCGTGCTGCGCCGCGCCGGGTTGGCCGCCGAGCGTGAACGGGCGGCCCGGGAGTCCGTACGGTGACGGCCGCCGCCGGCAGCGGCACGGGGTCGGACGTCCCGGCCGGCGGCCCCGCGGACGTCGCCGCGGAGATCGCACCGGACGGCTTCCCGCCCGGTGCCCGGGGTGGGTCCCCGGACGTGGGGCCGGCGGTCCGGGCGTTGAAGCTGTTGGCGGCGCGCGGCCAGACGTTGGCCGTCGCCGAGTCGCTCACCGGTGGACTGGTGGCCGCCGCGCTGACCGCCGTGCCCGGGGCCTCCCGCTCCTTCCGCGGCTCGGTGACCGCGTACGCCACCGAGCTCAAGCGGTCGGTGCTGGGCGTGGACGGGGAACTGCTCGCCGAGCGGGGGGCGGTCGACGCGGACGTCGCACGGCAGATGGCGGGGGGCGTACGGCGGGCGCTGGGCGCCGACTGGGGGGTGGCGACCACCGGGGTCGCCGGACCGACCCCGCAGGACGGGCAGCCGGTCGGCACGGTCTTCGTGGCGGTCGAGGGGCCGGGCGGAGCCGCGACCGTGGTCGCGTTGCATCTGGACGGCGACCGGGCAGACATTCGACAGCAGAGCGTACGAGCAGCTCTAGAGCTGTTGTTCAACGAACTGATCGAAAATGCAAGGGCACAGGATACGGAACAACACGGGGGGATTTGATGTTTGCAGCCCTGAGTGAACACGACATCGCTCCCCGCACGGGCGGAGCCGGAGGCGGTACGGTGGGGCGTGAAGGATCCGGATCCGAGGTCCGAGGAGGGAGCCAGCGATGATTCTGCTCCGTCGCCTGCTGGGTGACGTGCTGCGCCGGCAGCGCCAGCGCCAGGGCCGTACTCTGCGCGAGGTCTCCTCCTCCGCCCGGGTGTCCCTCGGCTACCTGTCCGAGGTCGAGCGCGGCCAGAAGGAAGCTTCATCCGAACTGCTCGCCGCGATCTGTGACGCCTTGGATGTGCGGATGTCCCAGGTCATGCGGGAAGTGAGCGACGAGCTGTCGCTCGCGGAGCTGGCGGAGTCGGCCACCGCGACCGAGCCCGTGCCAACGCCGGTCAGGCCGCTCAACTCGGTGTCCGTCACCTCGGTGACGGGTGTTCCGGAGGAGCGCGTGACCATCAAGGCCCCGGCGGAAGCGGTGGATGTCGTCGCGGCCTGACGGCCCGAATCCTCGGTGGTCCCGTCGCGTGTCGACACGACTCGAGACGACGGATGTCGAGACGACGAGTGTTCGAACGGAGTCCTGGTGGGTGCGGATGCGCACCGGCCAGGACTCCTTCGCGTTCAGCGGCGCGCCACACCGCTGAGATGCCACCGCCGTACCCACGCTGACCACCGAAGAGCGTGCGGTCGCCTCCTTTTATGGGGAGCTGTCCGCAGGCCGTCGGGGCGTGGAACGCGCACGAAGGTTGCCATGGTCTGTGCGATGGTGGGAAGGGAGCCAACTGCTCGAAATGCCGTCGAACGGTCGCTGTCGATGGCGAACAGTCGAACAGGAGGAAACGGATGTCCGTGCTCAAGAGCCCCCTCCCGGAGGAGAGCCGCAAGACCGTCGGTGACGCCCTACAGGGCGCGCTCGTCGACCTCGTCGACCTCTCCCTGGTGGCCAAGCAGGTCCACTGGACGGTGGTCGGACCACGCTTCCGCTCCGTGCATCTTCAACTCGACGAGGTCGTGGCCACGGCCCGGCAGCATGCCGACATCGTGGCCGAGCGCGCCTCGGCGATCGGTGTCGCCCCGGACGGCCGCGCCGAGACCGTCGCCAAGACCAGCGGAATCGACACCGTCAAGGACGGCTGGAGCAAGGACACCGAAGCCGTACGGACCCTGGTCGCCGCCCTCCACGCGGTCATCGGGCGGATGCGGCAGCGTATCGACGCCACCGCCGAACCCGATCCCGTGACTCAGGACATCCTCATCGGGCTGACACGGGATCTGGAGAAGCACCACTGGATGTTCAACGCGGAGAACGTCTGAGCGTGGTGAAGGGCTGATGTTCCGGCGAACGGCCGGGACATCAGCCTGATGGCGTGTCAGGGGCGGCGAGAGCGTCGGCGTCGGGGTACATCCGGGTGCTGGACGGGTGCCGGGACGGGTGCCGGGGGCGGCCGGGGGCATCCGGGGGTGTCAGAGGCGGTCGGGGGTGTCAGAGGCAGTCGGCCGTCCCACTCTCGATGTGGGCGGGCCGACATGCGGGGTGGGCCGACGCTGGGCAGACTGTGGAGAGCGCGGAGGTCCGACGCGCCCCGGTCATCGCCGCCCCGCCGCGCCCCTTGTGCGCTCTCCCGGCCCGAGCGAACCGGCGTCTAGCGTCTGCCCGAGTCCGCGTCGGCCGAAGGAGGCAGCCATGGCACCCATCGGAACGGCCGGCCGCTGCTTCCGCCGGGCGGCCCGGTGGGCCTGCGCGAGCCTTCTCGTGGGGATCTGGTGCCTGTGGTGCTGGGCGGCGCTCCGGCTGGCCCTCCAGCCCGGTCGCGCCGGTCCGGTGGAAGGCGCGGTGGTGGCCGGCGGCTGGGGCCTGAGCCTGCTGCCCGTGCACTGCGTCCCCGGATCCGCCGCCGGAGCCCGGGCTATCCGCCGCCACCGGCTCTGGGGATGGCTGCTGCGCCGCCTGGGCCTCCCGGGCCCGGGCGAGTGGTGCTGCGATGGGGCGGCGGAGGGGTGTGCCGCGAGTGGTCCGTGCGCGGCGCACGGGGCGTGCGGAGGCGGCCAGGCGGCCCGATGCGGCTGTGCTGGCGGGGCGGGTGCGTGCGGCCGCACACGGACGTGCGGCTGCGCCGGGTGTCCGGGGCCGTGCGGCTGCGCCGGCTGTGCGGGGGAGTGCGGCTGTGCCCAGGGGTCCCGAGGAGGCCGCGGCCGCGGTATGGGATTCCGCCGTATGGGCACGGGCTTCCGCGGCGCGAAGGGGTGCGGTTGCGCGAGGAGGCGCGGCCGCGGGAAAGGCTGCGGCTGCGGGAAGGGGTGCGGGCGCGGGGAAGGGTGCGGCCGGGAAAAGGACCGCGGGTGCGGGAAGGGGGCCGGACCTCTGAGTGGTCGGGGGCGCTGACGTCCGGGAGCGGACCGAGCGACGGGGGCGCTGACGTACGGGACCGGACCGCGCGACCGGGGCGCTGCCGCCGGCAAGGGTCACGACTCGGTGGGGGCGGGCCCCGGCTGACAGCGCGGGCACCAGTAGGTGACGCGTGCGCTGTCACGACCGGCGCCGACCCTGCTCTGGCCGTCATCGCCGCTGCCGGGGGCGCCGGCGACGTCGGCACCGCGCACGGGGGTGCCGCAGCGCGTACAGGGACGGCCCGCCCGGCCGTAGACCCAGAGCCGGTGGTCGCGGCGCGGATCGGCCGTGGTGACGCGGGCGGGGCGGTCCTTGTTGGCCTCCAGCAGCCGTTTGGCGAGCGCCACCATCCGCTCGAGCCGAGGCACGTCGCCGACCGGGGTCCAGGGGGAGACGCCCGCCATGAAACACAGCTCGGACTTGTAGACGTTGCCGATCCCGGCGAGATTGCGCTGGTCGAGCAGGGCTTCGCCGACCGGCCTGCCCGGGTCGGCGAGCAGCCGGCGCAACGCCTCCTCCGAGGACCAGCCGGGGCCGAGGAGGTCGGGCCCGAGATGGCCGACGGCCCGGTCCTCGTCCGCGGTGCGGAGCAGTTCGAGTACGGGCAGCCGGTAGCCGACGGCGGTGCCGCCCGCGGTGCCGAGGATCGCCCGGATCTGATGCCCCGGCCCGCCGGTCCAACGCGCGCCGGGGGCGTAGACCCGCCAGGCGCCGTCCATCCGCAGATGCGAGTGGAGCGTCAGCCCGCCCTCGACCCGGGTCAGCAGGTGCTTGCCCCGCGGCACCACCTCGATCACCTCGCGGCCCGTGAGGTCCACCGTCGCCAACCGCGGCACCCGCAGATCGCACCGCACCAGCCGCTGACCGGCCAGCCCCTCATGCAGCCGCCGCGCCGTCCACCAGACGGTGTCTCCCTCAGGCATACCGCCATGATGCAGGCGCCCACCCGCTCCGGGCCCCGACGCCCTTCGGGCTCCGGCCGCCTTCGGGCCTCGGCCGCCTCCGGGCCTGTGCCGTCGCGGGGGCCGGGCCGCACCCGGTGGCGGCACGCGGGGCGCGCCCGTCGCACGGGGCGCACGGGGGTCGGTGGACGGGGCGCGGTGGTGTCCCAGGAGTGCCGCCCGCCGGGGGAGTGCGCCCGCGTCCGCGTCCGCGCACCGCTCAGAGGCTGCCCTGCGTGCGCCCCCGTGACCCCTGCGCCGCGGAGCGGACACGCGGATGCGTCATCGTGCTCGGGGCGCACGGATGTCGCAGGCGGACGACGACCGCGGTGGCTGGCGGCCGGGGCGGAGGCGGCCGGCTACCCCTCGCGTATGCGCAGGCCGCGTGGCGTGGCGTGGAAGCCGGCGGATTCCAGGATCGGGCCGAAGGGGGAGGAGAGCGCCGGGGTGCCGTTGATGCGTTCGACGGTGACCGTGCCGAGGGCGCCCGCGCGGGCGGCGTGGGCCAGGGCGTCGATCGCGGCCTGGAGCCGGCCGTCGTCGAAGGGCGAGGCCGCCTCCGCCGGTCCGAGGGGCCAGGCCAACAGCGTCTTGCCGCCGCGCTCCACATACAGGGTGAGCTCGCCGTCGACCAGCACGACCAGCGATCCGGCCTTGCGGCCCGGCTTGTGCCCGGCGTCGGAAGGCGGCTCCGGCCAGGGTAGGGCGGCACCGTAGGCATTGGCCGGATCGGCCGCGGCGAGCACCACCGTGCGGCCGCCGGCCGCCGGGCTCGCCGGGGCGCCGTGGCGCCCGGCGGTCGACGGGGCCGGCCCGCCGAAGGCTTCGACGGGAGCCGACCCGCCGAAGCCGGGGGTGCCGTATCCGTCGAGCGCCTGACCTGTGCCGTCGTAGCCGACGGCCGGGACGGAGTCCACGAGGGCGTAGCCGCCGGGGGTGGCGCTCGGGGCACTCGCGCGCTCGCGGGCGACGCTCACCGCGCGCAGCCGGTCCACCGCGCCGTCCATCGCGAACTGGGCCGCCCCCAAGCCCTCGACCACATAGCCACGCCGCGCCTGTCCGCTCTCCTCGAAGGCGGCCAGCACCCGGTAGGCGGCGGCGAAGCCGCCCTCGACGCCCTCGGCCGCGACCGCGCCGCGGGTCACCACGCCGTGCCGGTCCAGCAGCGCACGGGCCAGGGCGTGGGCGCGGTGGGTGGTCTCCGGCTCCCGCGTGGGCAGCAGGGACCAGCGGCCCGCCACCGTCGGCGGCCCGCCGCGGGAGGCGGTGGGGCGACCGGTACGGCCGGTGAGCCCGCCGTAGCGACCGCGCGGGACGGCGCGCTTGGCGCGATGGGCGGTGGCCCCGGCGGTGCGGCCGGAACCCAGCAGGGCGCGCAGCGGGGCGAGGGTGTCGTTGGTGAGCCGCCCGGACCAGGCCAGCTCCCACACCACCTCGGCGAGCTGCGGATCGCCGCAGTCCGGGTGGGCGGCGCGCACCTGGTCGGCGATCTGGCGGAAGAACAGGCCGTAGCCCCCGGAGAGGGCGTCGAGCACGGCTTGGTGCAGTGGGCCGATCTCCAGCGGGTGTGGGGCGTGCAGCAGCAGCGGCGCCGCCTCGGCGAGGTGGAGGCAGACCCAGCCGTCCTTGCCGGGCAGCGCTCCGGACCCGGCCCAGAGGACCTCTCCGGTGGCGGTGAGCTCGTCGAGCATCGTGGGGGAGTAGTCGACGACGCGGGACGGCAGGACGAGCTTCTCCAGGGCGGAGGCGGGGACCGGCGCGCCCTGCAGCTGCTCGACGGCGCGCACGAGACCGTCGATGCCGCGCAGGCTGTGGCTTCCGCCGCGCTGTCGTCCCGCCGGCAGCGAGCCGACGTGCTGCCACTGGGGGAGGAAGGCGGCCAGTGCCGCGGGCGGCACCGGCTCCAGTTCCTCGCGGAGCGCGGCCAGCGAGCGGCGGCGCAGCCGGCGCAGCACCGCGGCGTCGCACCATTCCTGGTCCATCCCGGCCGGATGGAACTCGCCCTGGACGACGCGGCCGGCGGCGGCGAGCCGGTGCAGCGCGCCCTCGGTCACGGCCGTGCCCAGGCCGAAGCGGGCGGCGGCCGCGGCGGAGGTGAAGGGGCCGTGGGTGCGGGCGTAGCGCGCCAGCAGATCGCCGAGCGGGTCCTTCACCGGCTCGGTGAACGCCTCGGGGACGCCCACCGGCAGCGCGGTCCCCAGGGCGTCTCGGAGCCGGCCGGCGTCCTCGACGGCCGCCCAGTGGTCCGCCCCGGCGACGCGCACCCGGATCGCGCGCCGGGCGGCCGCCAGCTCCCGCACCCACTCCGGCTCGGCGCCGCGCTCGGCCAGCTCGGCGTCGGTCAGCGGCCCCAGCAGCCGCAGCAGGTCGGCGACCGTCTCGGGGTCCTTGGCGCGCCGGTCCTCCGTCAGCCACTGCAGCTCGCGCTCCAGCTCGGTCAGCACCTCGGCGTCCAGCAGCTCGCGCAGCTCGGCCTGGCCCAGCAGCTCGGCGAGGAGCCGGGAGTCCAGGGAGAGGGCCGCGGCGCGCCGCTCGGCCAGCGGGGAGTCGCCCTCGTAGAGGAACTGGGCCACGTAGCCGAAGAGCAGCGACCGCGCGAAGGGCGAGGGCTCGGGGGTGGTCACCTCGACCAGCCGGACCCGGCGGGACTCGATGTCACCCATGAGCTCGGTGAGGCCGGGCACGTCGAAGACGTCCTGGAGGCACTCGCGGACCGCCTCCAGGACGATGGGGAAGGAGCCGAACTCGCTGGCCACCTGGAGCAGCTGTGCGGAGCGCTGCCGCTGCTGCCACAGGGGGGTGCGCCGGGCCGGGTTGCGGCGCGGCAGCAGCAGCGCGCGGGCGGCGCACTCGCGGAAGCGGGCCGCGAACAGCGCCGAGCCGCCGACCTGGTCGGTCACGATCTGGTCGACCTCGCCGCGGTCGAAGACGACGTCGGCGGCGCCCACCGGGGACTGTTCGCTGTCGTACTCCACGCCCTGCGCGGCGGGGTCGGCGTCGAGCAGGTCCAGCCGCATCAGATCGGCGTCGGGCAGCCGCAGCACGATCCCGTCGTCGGCGTGCATGACCTGGGCGTCCATCCCGTACCGCTCGGCCAGGCGGGCGCCCAGCGCCAGCGCCCAGGGGGCGTGCACCTGGGCGCCGAAGGGGGAGTGGACGACGACCCGCCAGTCGCCCAGCTCGTCCCGGAACCGCTCCACCACGATCGTGCGGTCGTCCGGGACGTGGCCGCAGGCGCGGCGCTGCTCGTCCAGGTAGGCCGTGACGTTGTCGGCGGCCCAGGCGTCGAGCCCGGCGGCCAGCAGCCGCTCGCGCGCGGCCTCGGGCGCCAGGCCGCCGACCTCGCGCAGGAACGCGCCCAGCGCGCGCCCCAGCTCCAGCGGCCGGCCCAGCTGGTCGCCCTTCCAGAACGGCAGCCGGCCCGGGACGCCGGGGGCGGGGGAGACCAGCACCCTGTCGCGGGTGATGTCCTCGATCCGCCAGGAGGTGGTGCCGAGGGTGAACACATCGCCCACCCGCGACTCGTAGACCATCTCCTCGTCCAGCTCGCCGACGCGGCCGCCGCCCTTCTTGGGGTCGGCGCCCGCCAGGAAGACGCCGAACAGCCCGCGGTCCGGGATGGTGCCGCCCGAGGTGACCGCCAGCCGCTGGGCGCCGGGCCGCCCGGTGACCGTGTTGGCGACGCGGTCCCAGACCAGGCGCGGCCGCAGCTCCGCGAAGGCGTCGGAGGGGTAGCGGCCGGCGAGCATGTCGAGCACGGCCGTGAAGGCGGACTCGGGCAGGGAGGCGAACGGCGCCGCGCGGCGCACCACGGCCAGCAGCTCGTCCACGTCCCAGCTGTCCAGCGCGGTCATGGCCACCAGTTGCTGGGCCAGCACGTCCAACGGGTTGGCGGGCACCCGGAGCGACTCGATGGCCCCCTGGCGCATCCGCTCGGTGACGACCGCGGCCTGCACCAGGTCGCCGCGGTACTTGGGGAAGACGACGCCGGTCGAGACCGCGCCGACCTGGTGTCCCGCGCGACCCACCCGCTGGAGGCCGGAGGCGACCGACGGCGGCGACTCGACCTGCACCACCAGGTCGACCGCGCCCATGTCGATGCCCAGCTCCAGACTGGAGGTGGCCACGACCGCCGGCAGCCGGCCCGCCTTCA
The DNA here is from genome assembly GCF_007595705.1 of Streptomyces sp. SAJ15. GTDB lineage: Bacteria > Actinomycetota > Actinomycetes > Streptomycetales > Streptomycetaceae > Streptomyces. Next base: position 24,982 of record NZ_NISY01000002.1, read on the forward strand.
GGTCCTCCTCCACCTGGGCCCGCTGCTCCTTGGAGACCGAGCCGTGGTGCGCGCGGGCCAGGAGCGCTGGGGCGCCCTTGGCCGCCCCGGCCTGGGCCATGATCTCCGCGGGCGCGTGGTGCTCGGCGGCGGCCTCGCCCGTGGCGCGTTCGTACGCGATCTCGTTCAGCCGGTTGCAGAGCCGCTCGGCGAGGCGGCGGGAGTTGGCGAAGACGATCGTCGACCGGTGGGCCTGGACCAGGTCGGCGATGCGCTCCTCCACATGCGGCCAGATCGACGGCTTCTCGCCGGTGTCGCCCTCCTGGACCGGGGAGCCGCCCAGCTCGCCGAGGTCCTCCACGGGCACCACCACGGACAGGTCGAACTCCTTGCCGGACGGCGGCTGGACGACCTCCACCCGGCGCCGGGGGGACAGGAAGCGCGCCACCTCGTCCACCGGCCGGACGGTGGCCGAGAGCCCGATCCGGCGGGCCGGGCGCTCCAACAGCTCGTCGAGGCGCTCCAGGGAGAGCGCCAGATGCGCGCCGCGCTTGGTGCCCGCGACCGCGTGCACCTCGTCCAGGATCACCGTCTCCACCCCGCTCAGCGCGTCCCGCGTGGCCGAGGTGAGCATCAGGAACAGCGACTCGGGGGTGGTGATCAGGATGTCCGGCGGCCGGCTGGCCATCGCCCGCCGCTCGGCGGGCGGGGTGTCGCCCGAGCGGATGCCGACCCGCACCTCCGGCTCCGGCAGCCCGAGCCGCACGGACTCCTGCCGGATGCCGGTGAGCGGGGAGCGCAGATTGCGCTCGACGTCGACGGCGAGCGCCTTCAGCGGCGACACGTACAGCACCCGACAGCGGCGCTTGGCCTCGGCGGGCGGTGGGTTGCTGGTCAGCTGGTCCAGCGCCGCCAGGAACGCCGCGAGGGTCTTGCCGGAGCCGGTCGGGGCGACCACCAGCACGTCCGAGCCGGCCCCGATCGCCCGCCACGCCCCCTCCTGTGCGGCGGTGGGCGCCCTGAATGCTCCCGTGAACCACCCGCGGGTGGCAGGGGAGAAGCCGTCGAGCGCTGTCGTCGCCATGCCCACCATCGTGCACCGCGCCACTGACAATCGGCCGTCCTCGCTGGTCGGAGGCGGTGCGGGCGGCGCCGCGGCGCCCGCACGGTCCGGGGGTGACCGGTGTCGTCGCTCCTCGCCCCCGGCCCGACGGCCGCCGGGGACGGCCGCCGGGGACGGCCGTCGGGCGGTGCCACGGCGGGGCGGGATCCGGCCCGCGTCGGCGAGCCGGTCGGAGGGGGCGGGCGGCCCGCCCGGCGGCCACGGATCGTGTGACCGGCCGCTAGATCGGCCGGCCGTGGGCGCGCAGAGTCAGCAGGGCGTCGATGGTCACGATCGGCCGCCACTCCAGCTCGGTGCCCGGCGCCCAGCGGCGCCAGCGGATCGGCCAGCCGCCGTCGTCCCGCTGGGCGGCGGCGAGGTGATCCAACGACCGTTCCAGCTCCCCCCTGGAGAACCAGCGATGCGCGAGCGAGCCCGGGGCGCGGGCGAAGTCATGGGGGAAGTGGCGCTCGCCGGGCGCGTACCCCTCGGGGAGCGGGTACTCCTCGGCGCGGTCCGGGTCGAGCACCACCAGCCCCTGCTCGCGCACACTGCGGCCGAGCCGCTCGGCCGTGCTCTCCGCGCGGGGTCGGTCCGGCGCTCCGTCGAGGAAGGCGACGGCCGCCTGGACCTCGTACGGATGCGTCCTCGCCCCGTCGGCCAGGCGGGTCACCGCCGACCAGCAGAAGTCGGTGGCCCGGAAGAGCCAGGCGTGCCACACGTCGTTGCGGTGCAGCAGCCCCACCACCGGTCCGGTGGCGAGCAGATCGCTGGGCGGATGGTCCAGCACCGGGATCCAGGGCGCCGCCGGGTAGCCGCGCAGCGACGGGTGGAGCGCGGGCAGCGCGCCGTCCGGGGTGGAGATCTCCGTCAGGTAGCGGCAGATGCGCTCGGCCCGCCGCCCTCCACAGCGGCCGATCGTGTCGAGCACCCGCAGCGCGTGCGCCACGTGCAGCGGCTGGCTCACCGGGCCGCGCAGATCGGGCTCCAGGGCGTGTCCGAAGCCGCCGTCGTCCCGCGCGTAGGCGGTCAGCGCCGCCTCGACCGGGTCGGCCGCGGCGCCGAGGAAGTGGTACGCGAACCGGTGCTGCTCCAGGACGCGGGCGGTGAGCCACACGAAGTGCTCGGCACGGGCGAGCGGGGACAGGGACGACAAGGGCGCGGCGGGCGCTGTGTCGGATCGGGCCATGAACCAGACCGTAGGGCGGAAAGCGCTCCACGGCAGCGGCTCGCGCACGGCAGCACTCCTAGGGGCGGGATACTGGGCGCATGCGGTTGACGGACTTCTGGCAGCGGATGGCGGATCACTTCGGAGAGGGGTACGCCGACACGTTCGCGCGCGACCACGTGATGTCCGAACTGGGAGGCCGGACCGTACGGGAGGCGCTGGCCGCGGGCTGGGAGACCAAGGATGTCTGGCGCGGGGTGTGCAGCGCCATGGAGATCCCCTTCGAGCGCCGCTGAGCCCCTTCGGGGCGCCCCCGACCGGAGCCTCGCGCGGATCGCCACCCTCCCGGGAGCACACCGGGACGGTCCGCGTCGGGGGCACGCTCTGGCGCCTGTCGGTCCCCCGCGCGGGGTGGCCGGAAAGGTGTGCGGTCGGTACGCCACACTGTGCGGGTGGCCACGACAGAAGAGACGACCATCCCCGACGGCGACCGCCCCGCTCCCGTGCCGAGCACCGGGAACGCCGCGCACCCGTCCGCGCGGATGCCGCGCTGGCTGCCCCGCGCGATGGTGCTCGCGCTCGCGCTCGTGGCCTGTTTCCGCCTGGCGACCTGGGCCTTCGACCGGCTGACCGGGCTGCTGCTGAACATCCTGATCGCGTTCTTCCTTGCGCTGGCCATCGAGCCGGCGGTGGACCGGATGGCCGCGCGAGGCGTCCGCAGGGGAGTGGCGACCGCCCTGGTCTTCCTCGGCATCGTCGTCTCGGTGGCCGGCTTCTTCACGCTGCTCGGCTCGATGCTGGCCGGACAGATCGCCACCATGGTCGAGGACTTCCCGAAGTACCTGGACAAGGTGATCAAGTGGATCAACGCCACCTTCCGTTCTGATCTGTCCCGGGTGGAGATACAGGACAGCCTGCTGCACTCCGACTGGCTGCAGACGTACGTCGAGGACAGCGCCGACAACGTGCTGGACGTGTCCGCGGCGGTGCTCGGCGGCCTCTTCCAGGTGCTGACGGTGACGCTGTTCGCCTTCTACTTCGCCGCCGACGGCCCCCGGCTGCGCCGCGGGCTGTGCTCCCTGCTGCCGCCGCACCGGCAGGCCGAGGTCCTGCGGGCCTGGGAGATCGCGGTCGCCAAGACCGGCGGCTACCTCTACTCGCGCGGTCTGATGGCGCTGATCTCCGGCGTCGCGCACTACATCCTGCTGGAGTGCCTGGGGGTGCCCTACGCCCCGGCGCTGGGCATCTGGGTCGGGATCATCTCGCAGTTCATCCCGACCATCGGCACCTATCTGGCGGGCGCCCTGCCGATGCTGATCGCCTTCACCGTGGAGCCCTGGTACGCGCTGTGGGTGCTCGGCTTCGTGGTGATCTACCAGCAGTTCGAGAACTACCTGCTGCAACCGCGCATCACCGCCAGGACCGTGGACATCCACCCGGCCGTCGCCTTCGGCTCCGTGATCGCCGGCACGGCGCTGCTCGGCGCGGTGGGCGCCCTGATCGCGATCCCGGCCACCGCGACGCTCCAGGCGTTCCTCAGCACGTACGTCAAGCGGTACGAGGTGACCGACGACCCCCGGGTCCAGGGGCGGCGGCGGACGTCGCGACGCGAGCGGCGGGCCGAACAACGGGCGGCGGCGCAAGAGGGGAGCGACGCCCCGGCAGAGCCCGGACAGCGGGGCGCCTCGGCGCTGGCGCGGGTCCGCGACACGCTCTCGCGGCGCGGTTGACACGTAATTCGAACATCCATTCTCATGGGTGTTCCGGCCCTGGGTTTTCCACAGGCCGGCCGCAGTCCGGGCGCGTTGTCAGTGGCAGGCGTTAGCGTCATGGACGTGAAGCGATCGACTCAAGCACCCCGGGTGGAACCCATGGCAGGCACCGACCGCGAGAAGGCGCTGGACGCCGCTCTCGCACAGATTGAACGGCAATTCGGCAAGGGCGCCGTGATGCGCATGGGCGAGCGGCCGAACGAGCCCATCGAGGTCATCCCCACCGGGTCGACCGCTCTCGACGTCGCGCTCGGCGTCGGCGGCCTGCCGCGCGGCCGTGTGGTGGAGGTCTACGGGCCGGAGTCCTCCGGTAAGACCACGCTGACCCTGCACGCGGTGGCCAACGCCCAGCGCGCCGGCGGCACGGTGGCCTTCGTGGACGCCGAGCACGCCCTGGACCCCGACTACGCCCAGAAGCTCGGCGTGGACACCGACTCCCTGATCCTGTCCCAGCCGGACAACGGTGAGCAGGCGCTGGAGATCACGGACATGCTGATCCGCTCCGGCGCGCTCGACCTCATCGTCATCGACTCCGTGGCGGCCCTGGTGCCCCGCGCGGAGATCGAGGGTGAGATGGGCGACTCCCACGTCGGCCTCCAGGCCCGACTGATGAGCCAGGCGCTGCGTAAGATCACCGGTGCGCTGAACCAGTCCAAGACCACCGCGATCTTCATCAACCAGCTGCGTGAGAAGGTCGGCGTCATGTTCGGCTCCCCGGAGACCACCACCGGTGGCCGGGCGCTGAAGTTCTATGCCTCGGTGCGCCTGGACATCCGTCGTATCGAGACCCTCAAGGACGGCACCGAGGCGGTCGGCAACCGCACCCGCGTCAAGGTCGTCAAGAACAAGGTCGCGCCGCCCTTCAAGCAGGCCGAGTTCGACATCCTCTACGGCCAGGGCATCAGCCGCGAGGGTGGCCTGATCGACATGGGCGTCGAGCACGGCTTCATCCGCAAGTCCGGCGCCTGGTACACGTACGAGGGCGACCAGCTCGGCCAGGGCAAGGAGAACGCCCGCAACTTCCTGAAGGACAACCCCGATCTCGCCAACGAGATCGAGAAGAAGATCAAGGAGAAGCTCGGCATCGGTGTGAAGGCCGACCCGGCCGCCGTGGCCGAGCCCGGCGCGGACGCCGCGGGTGCCACGGGCGGCGCGGCCGCCGCCCCGGCGAAGGCCACGACCGCCACGGCGGCGAAGGCCGGTGCCAAGGCGACCAAGGCCGCCGCGGCCAAGAGCTGATCCGTGACGCGGCGAACCGACTGGCCCGACCCGCCGGAGTGGCCGCCGGCCGGGCAGGGCCGGCGCGCCCGACGCCGACCGGCGGACCCGTCGTACGAGGACGGACCGTCGTATGGGGACGCGCGGCCGTACGGGGAAGAGCCGGGGCGCGGGGACGCCGGCTGGGACGGCGGCGCTCCCTATCGGGACGAGCCTCCGTACGCGGACGAGCCTCCGTACCCGGACGACCTGTACCAGGGCGACCCGTATCAGGACGGCGATCCGTTCGACGGTGACGCCAGGGCGCACGGCGGCGGATCGCGGAGCGGCGCGGGTACGGGCCGCGCCGACCGTGAGCCGGGGGGTGCCTCCTCCTCGCCGAGGGCCGAGCGGGAGGCGTCGCCCGACCCGGAGGAGCAGGCGCGGGCGATCTGTCTGCGCCTGCTCACCGGGACCCCGCGCACCCGTCGGCAGCTCGCCGACGCGCTGCGCAAGCGGGGCATCCCCGAGGACGTGGCCGACGGTGTGCTGTCGCGGTTCGAGGAGGTCGGGCTGATCGACGACGCGGCCTTCGCCGGTGCCTGGGTGGAGTCCCGGCACCACAGCCGGGGCCTCGCCCGCCGCGCGCTCGCCCGTGAGCTGCGGACCAAGGGCGTGGACTCGGCGCTGATCGAGGAGGCCGTCGGCCGGCTCGACGCCGACCAGGAGGAGCGCGCCGCCCGCGAGCTGGTCGAACGCAAGCTGCGCGCCACCCGCGGGCTCGACCGTGAGAAGCGGCTGCGCCGCCTCGCCGGCATGCTCGCCCGCAAGGGGTATCCGGAGGGCCTGGCCCTGCGCGTGGTCCGGCGCGCCCTGGAGGAGGAAGGCGAGGACGCGGAGCACCTGGACGAACACCTCTCCGGGCCCTGACCCGGATCGGGTCCCGATCCCCGAGCCGGCGCTCGACCCCGGGCACACGACCGGTCTCGATGCCGCCGCCGCGGCCGGCACGGCCGCCACGGTAGCCACCGAAGCGGACGCCGTCGGCGCATCCTTCGCCGACGCCGATCCGGCGACGGTCCGCCGGTCGGCCGCTGTCCCCGACCGGCTCACACCGCGGGCGCGGGCGCCGTGGAGGGACGCTGCGGTAGCCCCCGACACGAACGCCGCCGGCTCGCCGACACGGTGGAGCCGGCCGCATCGCCCGCTCATCGACCCGCAGGCGGTCCCGTAAGCGACCCCCTAAACGTGACCGTTTCGTCGGGCCCGTCGACCCTGTCGGTCTTCTCCGTCGACCCTGTGGGACCGTCGGTGGCTGACGCTCGTGACCGGGGGAGGGGAACCCGGTGGGCGGCCGCGGCAGCGTGCGTCCGGCCGGGGCGCCTGGTCCCGACCTCGGCCGGCACCGTGCGTCAGCGCCGCACCGGCAGGCCGGCCGCGCGCCACGCCTGGAAGCCGCCGATGAGGTCGGTGGCCCCGGTCAGCCCGAGTTGGCGCAGGGAGACCGCCGCCAGGCTGGAGGCATAGCCCTCATTGCAGATCACCACGACGGGCAGATCATGGGCCGTGGCCTCCGGGAGGCGGTGATCGCAGAGCGGGTCCAGCCGCCACTCCAGCTCGTTGCGCTCGACGATCAGGGCGCCGGGTATCGTGCCGTCGCGCTCCCGGAGCGCGGCGTAGCGGATGTCGACCAGCAGCCCGCCCGCGGCCTTCAGCTCCGCGGCCCGTGCCGGGCTCACCCGGTCCAGGCCGCTGCGCGCCTCGTCCAGGAGCTCCTCCACACGGCGCCTCATGTCCACTCCTCCGGCAGCTCGACCTGCTCAAGACGCAGCACCTGGCCGGTGCGGCTGTAGCGACGCATCAGGGGCAGCGGCGGGTGGTACGCGTGGACCGACACCGCGTGCCGGTCCGGGGACTCGTTGAAGACCTGGTGCACATGGTGGGGGCCGAAGGCCCGGCCGTGCCCGCCGGAGAGCCGGCGCTCACGGTCCACCCCGTCGGCCAGCTCAAGGGTCTTCCAGCCCTCGGTCGGCAGTTGGGCGGCGAGCGACTGCTCGGTCAGTTCACCCGCGGCCGTGGCGAAGGCGCCGTGCGAGCCGCCGTGGTCGTGCCAGCCGGTGCCGCTCTCCGGCGGCCAGGCGATCAGCCACGCCTCACTGCCGCCCGGCCCGTTCAGCCGCATCCAGGTGCGACCCCGCGGGTCGAGCGGGAGCGAGGCCACAAGGGCGGTGTCGGCGGCGGTTCGGTTGACGAAGTCCAGCAGTCGGGCGGCGCTGGGCGCGGAAGTGCGGGAGGTGCGGGCGGAGGGCGAGGCCAGCGGGGAGGAGAGGGACCTACGGGAGGTGGAGGATGTGAGAGGCACGGGTGCGTCGGACACGAGGGCCGTCCTGAGTGATCGCGAAGGGCGCGGCGAAGCCGCGTGGCAGGGGAACGCGTCAGAACGACGGGCGACACATGCAGCTCGCATAGCGGAGCAGGTCCACATGGACCCTCCGCCAGAAGCGCGGCTGCCGGGTGTCGATCACGCTCCGCAGTGAACCACGGGCCGGAAGAGGGGGTCAACCGGTGTTCGCCCAGTGGTCGGAGCCCCGGGGAAGCGCGCCGAGCACCGAACCGCGCACCCTCGGCGGCCGTGCGCTCACCCGTCGACGGCGTGCGCCGAGGTGCCGACCGCGTACGCCGAGGTGCCGACCGCGTGCGCCCGTTGAGCCGCTCGCGTGGACACGGGGTCGGATCGGCACCGCCCCAGGGCGGTGCCGATCGCGCCGTCGCCCCCGGCCGACGCGCCGTGAGGTGACGCCCCCTCAGCGATCCTCGGCGGCCCTCAGCGATCCTCAGGGGCTCGCGGCGATCCTCAGCGACGCCCCGCCGTCGCCTCCGTTTCGGCGGTCGGGGCCTCGGCGGCCGCCTCGCCGTCGTCGGCCGTGGCGTCGTCCCGCGCGGGCGCGCCGCCGCGGGTCGCGTCGGCGCAGGCGTACAACTCCCCCGGGCGCACCCCGGACAGGGCGGCGACCAGGTGGCCGTCGGGGCGGATGAGGAGGACGGTGTGCGCGGCGGCGCCCGGGTAGGACTCGGCGACCAGCAGTTCGGCCCGAACGGGCAGCGCGGCGACCGCGGCCGCCAGCCGTGGCATCAGCCCCGCGCGCAGCCAGTGCCGACGCTCCCACACCGCGGTGCCGGGCGCGACCAGCACCACCAGCAGGTCCCGACCGAGCCGCTCCCGCAGTCGGACCGCCGATCCGTCCGGCGCCGTCACCGGGACATCGGTGACCAGCGCTCCGATCGGGGTGTCCACGGTGACGGAGCCGGCCGGGGCGACCGGGGGCGTGAGCGGCGAACGGGCGTGCACGGGCGGTCCACCGAGCGGACCCCGGCCCATATGACTGTCGGTCAGCAACGTGTCATGGCCGCGCACGGTGCCCGGCACCACGGTGCGCCGCACCGCGTGCCAGCCGTCCGTCGCCCGCACGAGCGGGAGCGCCTGGTCGGCGCCGCGCAGCCGGGCGCCGACCGCGGCCCGACGCTCGGCCTGGTAGCTGTCGAGCAGCCGCTGGGCCTCGCCTCGGCCGTGGTGCCAGGCCAGGCCCAGCTTCCAGGAGAGGTTGCCGACGTCCCGCAGCCCCTCGTCCACCCCCTGGGTGCCGAGCGCGCCGATCAGATGGGCGGCGTCTCCGGCGAGGAAGGCCCGGCCGACCCGCCAGCGTCGGGCGAGCCGGTGGTGGACCGTGTGCACCCCGGTGTCGAGGAGTTCGTAGGGGGGCGGCGCCCCGTCGCACCAGCCGCTCAGGGTCTCGCGCACCCGGGTGAGCAGCGCGTCCGGGGTGACGAGCTCACGGCCGGGCGGCAGCAGCCAGTCGAGCCGCCACACCCCGCCGGGCAGGGGACGGGCGACGATCTCGCCGTCGGCGCCGCGCCATGGCGGCGAGCGGTGCAGCAGGCCCTCGCCGGGCCAGGGCAACTCGGTGCGCAGCGCCGCCACCGCGTGGCGTTCCACCGCGGTGCGCCCCGGGAAGCGCACCTGGAGCAGCTTGCGGACGGTGGAGCGGGGGCCGTCGCAGCCGACCAGGTAGCTGCCGCGCCACCAGGTGCCGTGTCGGGTGTGCGCGGTGATCCCCGCGGCGTCCTGCTCCAGGGTGTCGAGGCGGCTGCCGGTGGCGAGGGTGACGAGACCCGGGCTGGCCTCGGCGAGCACCCGCAGCGCCGCGCGCAACGCGCGGGTCAGCTCGTGCTGCGGCAGGTGCACCGGTGCGACGACCTCCGCCGCCCGGCCGGACTCGGGCGACTCCTCCGCCGCGCGCTCCCGCGCGGGAGGCGGCGAGGCGTCCTGCCCGGCGCCCGAGCCGTCGAGGGGCGCCGCGAAGGGCGCCGTCCGCACCGCCTGCCTGCGCCGCACCGTGCGCCATGCGGTCCAGCGCTCCTTGGCCACCAGCTCCGCGCAGCCCAGCCGCGCCACCAGCGCCGCGGTGTCCGGGCGCAACACCGCCGTACGGGCCAGCCGGTGCTCCTCGGCGCCCGTGCCCTCGTCCAGCAGGACGACCGGGACCTCGAGTCGGGCGAGCGCCAGCGCCAGGGTGAGCCCGACCGGGCCCGCCCCGACGACGATCACCGGGTCCACGGCGCGGCTCCTCGGGCCCGAGAGGAGGTGCGGTGGACGGTGACGAAGCAGGCGCAGGTCGTACGAGAGCTGGCGAAGGGAGCCCGGAGCGTGATCACACAGCGTATGCAACCCACTGCGGCCGCCCGCGTCAAGCGGGGGCCGGGGAGGGGAGGCGGCGAAGCGTAGGCCAAGGGGAGGAGACGGCGGAGGCGGTGGCGCGTGCGCCACCGCCTCCGTGCGCCGATCCCGGCGTACCACCGGCCCGTTGGCGGGCCGGCCGGTCGCCCGGCGGTCGGCGGGGCCGGTCGATCGGCCCCGCGGCGATCCGCTCCGGGCACCGTCGGATCCGGTCCGGGCGGCGTCACGCCGCCCGGCTGACCGCTCGCGCCTCACGCCTCCCGGTCACGGTCCGTGGGCCGCTCGGTCATCACGGCCGACTCGGTGCCCAGCGTCTCCAGCTGGTCCGTGGCGTCCGCCGCCAGCACCGCGCCGGTGCTCTTCTTGGCGCGCCGCAGTCGACGCTCCAGCCAGCCCGCGAAGCTGGTGAGCAGGTAGTTCAACGCGATGTAGATCAGGGCGACCACGGTGATGGCGGCGATGTTGTTCGCGCCGTAGTTCGCGGTGATCTCCTGGACCTGGCTGAACAGATCGGGGAAGCCGAGCAGCGCACCACCGAGGGCGGTGTCCTTCACGATCACGACCAGCTGGCTGACGAGAGCCGGCAGCATCGCGGTGACCGCCTGCGGCAGCAGCACCACGGTCATGATCTGGCCCTTGCGCATGCCGATCGCCTTGGCCGCGTCGGTCTGGCCGTGCGGCAGCGCCAGGATGCCGGCCCGGACGATCTCCGCGATGACCGACGAGTTGTAGAGCACCAGACCGGTGACGACCGCGTACAGCGGGCGGATGTCGAAGTCGAGGTTGCCGAACTCGGCGTACGCCTGGTTCGCGAACAGCATCAGCATCAGCACCGGGATGGCGCGGAAGAACTCCACCACGACACCGGCGGGCACCCGGACCCACCGGTGGTCGGAGAGCCGGCCGATGCCCAGGGCCGCGCCGAGCGGCAGGGCGATGAGGATGGCCAACCCCGCGGCCTTGAGCGTCTCCGCCAGACCGGGCAGCAGGTACGTGGTCCATACCCGGCTGTCTTCGACGAACGGGCTCCACTTGTCCGCGTCCAGCTGGCCCTGGTCGGCCATGACGTCCAGCACCCACCACATGAGGGCGGCGAAGGCGACCAGGAAGAGGACGGTGTAGAGGTGGTTCCGACGCCGGGCGCGCGGCCCGGGGGCGTCGTAGAGAACGGACAGGTTGCTCATCGCTTCACCGCCACTCGCTTGGCCACCCAGCCGAGCAGCAGGCCCATCGGGAGGGTCAGTACGACGAATCCGAACGCGAAGACGGAGAACACGAGGAAGATCGCGTCACTCTCGACCTCGATCATTTCCTTCATCAGCAGGGCGGCCTCGGCGACGCCGATGGTGGCGGCGACCGTGGTGTTCTTCGTCAGCGCGATCAGCACGTTGGTCAGCGGGGCGACCACCGCGCGGAACGCCTGCGGCAGCACCACCAGGGCCAGCACCTGGGGGAAGCTCAGCCCCAGTGCGCGGGCGGCCTCGGCCTGCCCCAACGGGACGGTGTTGATGCCGGCGCGCAGCGACTCGCACACGAAGGTGGCGGTGTAAGCGATCAAGCCGAGGACCGCGAGCCGGAACAGGATGCTGTCCCGATCACCACCGGCCAGGGTGACGCCCAGTGTCTGGTTCAGCCCCAGGGAGGTGAAGAGGATGACGATGGTCAGCGGGGTGTTCCGCATGAGGTTGACGTACGCGGCGGCGAAGCCGCGCATCACCGGAACGGGGCTGACCCGCATGGCGACGAGCAGGGTTCCCCACACGAGGGAGCCGATCGCCGAGTAGACGGTGAGCTGCACCGTCACCCAGAAGGCTCCGAGGAGGTCGTACCCTTCAAGAAAATCGAACACGTTCTACCGCGCTCTCCCCTGGTCGGATGGGAGGAGGCGCGCCGCGCGAGCGGCGCGCCTCCGTGTCCTCAGCTGTTCTCGGTGATCTTCGGAGCGGGCTCGTACTTGTACTCGGCGGGGCCGAAGTTGTCCTTGACCGCCTTGTCCCAGGCGCCTTCCTTGACCATCTTCTCCAGGGCCTTGTTGATGTCGGCCTGGAGCTTCTTGTCGCCCTTCTTGATGCCGATGCCGTAGTTCTCGTTGCTCAGGTTGAGCCCGGCGAGCTTGAACTTGCCCTGGTGCTCCTTCTGCGCCGCGTAGCCGGCCAGGATGGAGTCGTCGGTGGTCAGGGCGTCCACGGCCTCGTTCTCCAGGCCGGTGAGGCACTGCGAGTAGCCCGGGTACTGCTGCAGGTCGGCCTTGGGCGCGAACTTCTTCTGGACGTTCTGCGCGGAGGTCGAACCGGTGACGGAGCACAGCTTCTTGTCGTTCAGGACCTTGACGTCCTTGAACGAGTCGTCGTCCTTGCGGACCAGCAGGTCCTGGTGGGCGAGGAAGTACGGGCCCGCGAAGCTGACCTTCTCCTTGCGCTCAGGGGTGATCGAGTAGCTGGCGGCGATGAACTTCACGTCACCGCGCGAGAGCATGTTCTCCCGCTCCGGAGTGGGCGCCTTCACCCACTCGATGTCACTCTCCTTGTAGCCCAGCTCCTTGGCGACGTACGTGGCGACGTCGACGTCGAAGCCCTTGAAGTCGCCGTCCGGGGTCTTCAGGCCGAGCCCCGGCTGGTCGTACTTGATGCCGATCTTGATCTTGCCGTCATCGTCTCCGCTGCCACAGGCGGTCGCGGTCAGCGAGAGGGTGAGCACGGTGGCGGCCAGAGCGGCCGACTTGCGGAACTTCATGGTGAACATCCCTTGGGGTCGTCGAGCGGGGGCGATCGAAGCGTTCGAGGCGTTCGAGGCGTTCGAGGCGTGCGGGGATACGGACCGGTCCGGGGCCGCTCTGGCCGTGTCGGTGGTCCGGGGCGGTACGGACCGCCGGGGTGCGGGCCGTACGCGTCGTTCCGTGGCCCGCACCGGGTACGTACGGGCCGATCAGTGGTCGTACGGGGGATACGAGCCGATCAGTGATGCAGGATCTTCGACAGGAAGTCCTTGGCGCGGTCGCTGCGCGGGTTGGTGAAGAACTGCTCCGGCTGGGCCTCTTCCACGATCCGGCCGTCGGCCATGAAGACCACCCGGTTCGCCGCGGACCGCGCGAAGCCCATCTCGTGGGTGACCACGACCATGGTCATCCCGTCCCGGGCGAGCTGCTGCATGACCTCCAGCACCTCGTTGATCATCTCCGGGTCGAGCGCGGAGGTCGGCTCGTCGAAGAGCATCACCTTGGGGCCCATGGCCAGGGCCCGGGCGATCGCCACCCGCTGCTGCTGACCACCGGAGAGCTGTGCGGGGTACTTGTCGGCCTGGGTGCCCACGCCGACCCGGTCCAGCAGCGCCCGTGCCTTCTCCTCGGCCACCTTCTTGTCCGTCTTACGGACCTTGATCTGCCCCAGCATGACGTTTTCCAGCACCGTCTTGTGGGCGAAGAGGTTGAACGACTGGAAGACCATGCCGACGTCCGCTCGCAGCCGGGCGAGCTCGCGCCCCTCCTCCGGCAGCGGCTTGCCGTCGATGGTGATGGTCCCGGAGTCGATCGTCTCCAGGCGGTTGATCGTCCGGCACAGGGTCGACTTCCCGGAGCCCGACGGTCCGATGACGACGACCACCTCACCCCGGGCGATCGACAGGTCGATATCCTGGAGTACGTGCAGCGCGCCGAAGTGCTTGTTGACTCCGGTCAGCGCGACCAGCTCGCCCGCCGGCACGGCGTCGTCCTTGGTCACCGATACTTCGCTCATCGGCGTCTCGCTCCATCCTCCTCGGTTGGGCAGGACCTTATGAGCCGCCGCGACCAGCGTCATCACATCTGAGCTGAAATTGAGCATAACGATCCGGCCGCAACGGAACACGTTGTGTGATCACCTCCTCGGGACGCGTACCGGCTGGGTAACGGAAACGCCCGGTTACCGGAAACCGTCTTGACGGGTGCGCCCCCCATCGGGGTGGATGCCCTCTGGCCGTGTCATACGGCCCGCGCGTGGGGGTACGCACGGAGATGCGCGTGTACGGGACGTGTACCCCGGAAAAGATCGGTTAACGGATCGCACCAGGGGTCGACTGAGGGAGGAGGTGCCGGTGAGACTGCTGCTCGTCGAGGACGACAACCACGTTGCCGCCGCTCTGTCCGCGTTCCTCGCGCGGCACGGCTTCGAGGTCACCCACGCCCGCAGCGGCGAGGAGGCGCTCAAGGCCCTGCTCCCCGACACGCGCGCCCCGTTCGGCGTCGTGCTGCTCGATCTCGGGCTGCCGGACCAGGACGGCTTCGAGGTCTGCGGCCGCATCCGCAAGCGCACCAGCACCCCCGTGATCATGGTGACCGCGCGGGCCGACGTCCGCTCCCGCGTCCACGGACTCAACCTCGGCGCCGACGACTACGTGGTCAAGCCGTACGACACCATGGAGTTGCTGGCCCGCATCCACGCCGTCAGCCGCCGCACCGTCCCCGCCGAGGCCCCCTCGGCGGACGACGAACCGGCCGAGGGCACCCAGCCGGCGCTCCGGCTGGGGCCGCTCAGCCTGGAGGTGCCCACCCGCACCGTCGTCGTCAACGGCACCGCCGTCCCGCTCACCCGCAAGGAGTTCGACCTGCTGGCGCTGCTCGCCCAGCGCCCCGGAGTGGTCTTCCGCCGCGAGCAGATCATCAGCGAGGTCTGGCGCACCAGCTGGGAGGGGACCGGGCGCACGCTGGAGGTGCACATCGCCTCGCTCCGCTCCAAGCTGCGCATGCCCGCCCTGATAGAGACGGTCCGCGGGGTCGGCTACCGCCTCGTCCCCCCGGCGGCGTAGGCGGCCGGCACGGGCATGCGTTCACGGCTCCTTCCGCTCCTCATCGTCCTCATGGCGGGCGTCCTGCTGGCCCTCGGCTTCCCGCTGGCCGGCAGCCTGGCCGCCGCCGAGCAGCAGGGGGTGGTGGTCGATCGCATCGACGACACCGCCCGCTTCGCCTCGCTGGCCCAGTACGTCACGGCAAGCCCGGAGCGGGCGGCCACCGCCGAACCCCCCACCGAGGAGGACGAGCGGCTCGCCACCCTCCAGTCCGAACTGGACCGCTACTACGACCTGTACGGCATCCGCGCGGGCGTCTTCGAGCGCAACGGCGAGAGCGTGGCCAAGGCCCCCGGAGAATGGCGGATGGCGGCCAAGGGGGAGGCGCGGCGCGCCTTCGACGAGGCGCTCGCCGGGCGCCGCAGCCACGACCCCGAGCAGGTCTGGCCCTGGCAGCGGAACCGGCTCACCGTCGCCTCGCCGGTGGTGCGCGACGGCGACGTGGTCTACGTCGTCGTCACCGACTCACCCACCGGAGAGATGCGCTCCCGGATCCTGCACGGCTGGCTGGTGATCGCCGCGGGTGAGGCCGCCGCGATGCTGCTGGCGGTCGCCGCCGCCATCCGGCTCACCCGCTGGGTGCTGCGGCCCGTCCGCATCCTGGACTCGGCCACCCACGACATCGCCACCGGCCGGTTGAACTCACGCGTCGCCGCCGCCTCCGGGCCCCCCGAGCTGCGCCGGCTGGCCCGCTCCTTCAACGAGATGGCCGACAACGTCGAGGAGGTGCTGGAACAGCAGCGCGCCTTCGTCGCCGACGCCTCCCACCAACTGCGCAACCCGCTGGCCGCGCTGCTGCTGCGCATCGAGCTGCTCGCCCTGGAACTCCCCGAGGGCCACGCGGAGATCGCCTCGGTGCGCGGCGAGGGCAAGCGGCTGGCCCGGGTCCTGGACGACCTGCTCAACCTCGCCCTCGCCGAGCGCTCCACCGCCGAGCTCACCCTCACCGACATCGCGGCGGTCGCCGCCGACCGGGTCGACGCCTGGCTGCCGCTCGCCGAGAGCGAGTCCATCGACCTGACCTACTCCGGCCCCCACACCGCCATCGGCTGGGCCGACCCGGTGGCGCTGTCCAGCGCCCTGGACGCCGTCGTCGACAACGCCCTGAAGTTCACGCCGGCCGGCGCCTCGGTGAGCGTGAAGGTCGCCGTCCCGCCGGACGCCGGACCCGCCACCGTGACCGTCGTCGACGGCGGCCCCGGGCTCACCGAGGACGAACTGGCCCGCGTCGGCGACCGCTTCTGGCGCAGCAACCGGCACCAGAACGTCTCCGGCTCCGGACTGGGCCTGTCCATCTCCCGGACCCTGCTGGCGGCGGGCGGCGCCACGATCGCCTACGCGCCCAACGAGCCGACCGGGCTGCGGGTGACCATCTCGGTGCCCCGCACCCCGCCGAAGGACCGGCCGGTGCCGGCGTTCAAGGTCTGACCAGGGCAGCCTCCCGGACCGGCCATGGAGCGGAGGAGGGGGCCTCAGGGCTTGACCGAGCGGCGGTCAGGCCCGGGGAGCGACCGGAGGCGGTCAAGGGGCGGAGGCGGGCCTCACGGCTTGACCGAGCGGTAGTAGCGCGCCGCTCCCTCGTGCAGCTCCAGCGGATCCGTGAAGACCGCGGTCCGCAGGTCGACCTTCTGGGCGGCGTGCACCACCTCGCCGATGTGGTCCCGGCTCCTTATGACGGTGCGGGTGACGGACTCGGTGAGGCGGGCATCCATACGGTCGGTCGTCACCAGCAGGTTCGCCACCGCGATGGTCTTGACCGGCCGACCCGGACGCACCTTGGGATAGGCGTCGGCGGGCATCACCGCGGCCCGGTAGTAGCGCGTCCGATCGCCCTGGTCGTGCAGCGCCTCTGCCAGGTCGCCGAGCTGGACCAGCCGGACGGGGAAGACGTCGGCCAGGTCCTGGACGGCGTTGGTCGGCAGCCCGCCCGACCAGAAGAACGCGTCCAGCTCGCCCCTGCGCAGCATCCCGGTCATCTTGTCGATGCCGACCCGCGCGGCCTTGATGTCCGTCGCGAAGTCCAGGTCCGCCGCCGCCAGCAGCCGTCGTGTGATCAGCTGCACCCCGGAGCGGTCCTCTCCGACCCCGACCCGCAGCCCCTTCAGGTCCCGCGCGGAGCGCACCTTCGAGCCCTGGGGCACCACCAGCTGCATGTAGTCGTCGTACAGCCGGGCGCACGCCCGCAGCCGCTCGGCGCCCGGCCGCCCCTCGCCCGTGTAGGCGGCCACGGCGTCCGCGGTGGCGATCGCGAAGGACGCCCTGCCGTCCGCCAGCCGCTGGAGGTTGTCGACCGAGCCCTGGCTGGGCAGCAGCCGCACCCGCACCTCCGGGAGGTCGCGCCGCAGGTCGTCGCGGAGCATCGACCCGTACTTCGCGTACACGCCGGTGGGGACGCCCGTGGAGAGCACCACCCGGCCCGAGGGCGCGCCACCGCCGCCGAGGGGCAGCTGCCACCACAGCAGCAGCGCGAGGGCCGCGGCCGCCGCGGCCAGCTGCGCCAGCCGCCGCCCGCGCGGGCGGGTGAGTCTGTCGAGCATGGCCAGGATCCTGCCAGCCGGGCACGGATTAGGGGAGGGGCGTCCGCTGTGACATGCACGGCGACCGGTCTCCCCCGAGGGGCGACCGAAGGCGGCGCGATCGTCGCGCTCGCCGACGAAAGGGCCGGTGAGCGGCGTGGCCGGGGGAGCGGCCGGCCGAGCGGCGGAGGAAGGCCCGGGGCCGGCGGATCAGCTCGCGACAAACGGAGGGGCGGGGTCGGGACGCGACCACGTACCCTGGTGGACTGAGATGAGTGCGAAGACTTACGAGGTGCGCACCTACGGGTGCCAGATGAACGTCCACGACTCCGAGCGGCTGTCCGGCCTGCTGGAGGAAGCCGGCTACGTCCGGGCCCCGGAGGGCACCGCCGAGGGGGACGCCGACGTCGTCGTCTTCAACACCTGCGCGGTGCGGGAGAACGCCGACAACCGGCTCTACGGCAACCTCGGCCGGCTCGCGCCGGCCAAGGCCAAGCGCCCCGGCATGCAGATCGCGGTCGGCGGCTGTCTGGCCCAGAAGGACCGCGACACCATCGTGAAGAAGGCGCCCTGGGTGGACGTCGTCTTCGGCACGCACAACATCGGCAGCCTGCCGGTGCTGCTGGAGCGCGCCCGCGTTCAGGAGGAGGCGCAGGTCGAGATCGCCGAATCCCTGGAGGCGTTCCCGTCCACGCTGCCGACCCGCCGTGAGTCGGCGTACGCCGCGTGGGTCTCCATTTCCGTCGGATGCAACAACACCTGCACGTTCTGCATCGTCCCCGCGCTGCGCGGCAAGGAGAAGGACCGCCGCCCCGGCGACATCCTGGCCGAGGTGGAGGCGCTGGTCGCCGAGGGCGTCGTCGAGATCACCCTGCTCGGCCAGAACGTCAACGCGTACGGCTCGGACATCGGCGACCGCGAGGCGTTCAGCAAGCTGCTGCGCGCCTGCGGGAAGATCGAGGGGCTGGAGCGGGTCCGCTTCACCTCCCCGCACCCGCGCGACTTCACCGACGACGTCATCGCCGCCATGGCCGAGACGCCCAACGTGATGCCGCAGCTGCACATGCCGCTGCAGTCCGGCTCGGACACCGTGCTGAAGGCGATGCGCCGCTCCTACCGGCAGGAGCGCTTCCTGGGGATCATCGAGAAGGTGCGCGCGGCCATGCCCGACGCCGCCATCTCCACCGACATCATCGTGGGCTTCCCCGGCGAGACCGACGAGGACTTCGAGCAGACGCTGCACGTCGTGCGCGAGGCGCGCTTCGCGCAGGCGTTCACCTTCCAGTACTCCAAGCGGCCGGGCACCCCCGCCGCCGAGATGGACGGGCAGATCCCCAAGGCCGTCGTCCAGGAGCGCTACGAGCGGCTGGTCGCCCTCCAGGAGGAGATCTCCTGGGAGGAGAACAAGAAGCAGGTCGGCCGCACCCTGGAGGTGCTGGTCGCCGAGGGCGAGGGCCGCAAGGACGACGCCACCCGGCGGCTCTCCGGCCGCGCCGCCGACAACCGGCTGGTGCACTTCACCCGGCCCGAGGAGCCGGTGCGGCCCGGTGACGTCGTCACCGTCGACATCACCTACGCGGCCCCGCACCACCTGCTCGCCGAGGGGCCGGCACGCGGCGTGCGCCGCACCCCGGCGGGCGATGCCTGGGAGCGCCGTAACGCGGCCGCGCAGGCCAAGCCCGCGGGCGTGATGCTGGGCCTGCCGACCATCGGCGCCCCGGCCCCCGCCCCCTCTCCGGCGGCGGGCTGCGGCTGCGACTGACGCCGCCTCCCGCCGACACCGCTTCCCCACGGCCGGGCGCCCCTGACGGGTGCGCCCGGCCGCGGGCTGTTTACGCGGGCTGCTTACCTGGGCGCCGGCTGTCCGAGCGGGCTCTCTGCGCGGGCTGCTTACGCGGGCGCCGGCTGTCCGAGCAGCTCTCCACGCGGGCTGCTTCTGGTGCCCACGGCCCAGGCGGCGGCCGCGCCCGCACCGGCACCCCGCGGGTGCGTGGGAGAACCCCGCGCGGCAGCGGCGGCCCGGGACACCATCGCCCCGCCCAGGGCCGGCGCAGGTTCCCGCCGGCGCAGGCTGCCGCCGGGGCCGGGCCTCGCCGCGGCAGGTTCCCGCCGGATGGGGACGCTTCGCCTTGCTAGGGTGCCGATCATGCTCGTAGCCGCCGCCGTCTGCCCCTGTCCGCCGCTTCTGGTACCGGAGGTCGCCGCCGGGGCCGCAGCCGAGCTGGACGCGCTCCGCGCGGCCTGCAAGGACGCCGTGGGCGTGCTCGCCGCGTCCCGGCCGGACCGGCTGGTGGTGATCGGCCCCGCGGGCGAGAGCGGTCGCGGACCGTACCCGCAGGGGGCACCCGGCTCCTTCCACGGCTACGGCGTCGAGACGACCGTTCGACTGGGCGCGGGTGAGCCGGCGGCCGCGCCCGAGCTGCCTTTGTCACTGACCGTCGCCGCGTGGCTGCTGGAGCGCACGGAGTGGGCCGCGGCCCCGCTGGAGGGCCTCGGCGTCGCCGAGTCCCTGGACCCCGAGGCGTGCGCCCGGACCGGGCGCGAGCTGGCCGCGGCCGGCGGCCGGCTCGCCATGCTGGTCATGGGCGACGGAAGCGCCTGCCGCACCCTCAAGGCGCCGGGCTATCTGGATGAGCGCGCGGCCGGCTTCGACGCCGAGGCCGCGCGGGCACTCGGCGCGGCCGACACCGCCGCCCTCGCCGCCCTCGACTCGGCACTGGCGGCCGAACTGCGGGCCGCGGGCCGGGCCCCCTGGCAGGTGCTCGCCGGCGCGGCCGAAGACGCCGGCCTCGACGGTCGACTCCTGTACGACGACGCGCCCTACGGCGTGGGGTACTTCGTCGCCGCCTGGTCCTGACGCGCCCACCGCCTCTCGCGCGCGAGCCGCGCTCGCCCGTTTTCCCTGCGCCGCCGCGCCCTGGCCGTCGCCGAGACGAGCCGTACGGACGGCCCCTACCGCGGGCGGGGACGTACCGCGCGGGCGCGTGCGATCTGGTGGGGGTCGGCGCGTGGGCCGGAGGCGTCGGCGTACGCGCCGCTGGTCGTTCACGAGGCGCGTGGTGGGGGAGCGTGCCTTGGACGTTGGCCAGCGGGGGCGCCGCATGGCCCGCCGCGAGGCGAGGAACGCAGAGCGGAGAGGCGCGAGGGCGCGCCGTGCGTGCGCGCTGCGGGGTCGACGGCGGCAGGTCGTGCTGCCGTCGCCTGGTGGGACCGACGGTACCGACGCGCACGGACGTCAACCGGCCCGGGCAGGGGGACGGCCGCGGGGCGGGACCCGCGACCGTCCGCCGGCGGGGGTCAGGTGCCGCTGGTGGGAGTGCCGGTGCCGGGACCGGCACCCGCGTCCTTACCCATGCCCGTGTCCTTGTGGGAGAGGCGGCCAAGGGCCCCCTTGGCCTTGTCCGTGCCGGTCTCGATCTTGCCGCTGTACTTGCCCTTGGTCTTGGAGTCGACCGCCTTCGCGGCCTTGTCCAGACCGCGCTCGATCTGGGGCTCGTGCTGCTGCATGAAATGCCCGGCCTTGCCCTTCATGGCGCCGGCCTTGGCCTTGAGTGTGTTCAGCAGGCCCATGAGCCACCTTCCCTCGTCAGAGAACTACTTCCGGGCGCCCTCGCCGGCCTCGCTGTCGGCCGCCTCCTCAGCGGACTGCTGCTTCGGAATCTCCACGCCGTCGGGGCCCGCGGCCTCGGCCTTCCGCTCGTCCTTCCGCTCGGCCTCGGGCTCCGCGGCGGGCGCCTCCGGCTCCTTCGACCCCTGGGCCGACGGTGCCTCCTCGGTCTTCTTGGCGTCCTGGGCGGCCTCCGGGGTGCCCTCGTCAGCACCCTTGGTCGTCGGTTCCTCCGTCAGGGCGGCCGTGGTGGCCTCCTCACGTGACGCCTTGGACTTACGACCGCGAAGCCTTGCAAAAACGCCCATATCTACTCCATACCTTACTCGTGTGGGCGAAATTCCGTGCCGCCCGGAGCGTCCCATTGCGCCGCTCGCGGACCCGGTCCGTGAACCGGCCCTCGGAACCTCGCATCGGGCAACGACGCCGGTGGCGTCCCGTCACGTCGCCCGTTCGAGTCCAGGCCGGGAGGTTTGCGAGACTGGTGCCCGTGAACAGCGCAGTTCCTCCTCCGCGAGTCATCGCCGTCGTCGGACCCACCGCGGCCGGCAAGTCCGACCTGGGCGTCGCCCTGGCCCATCACCTGGGCGGCGAGGTCATCAACGCCGACTCCATGCAGCTCTATCGCGGCATGGACATCGGCACCGCCAAGCTGACGGCGGAGGAGCAGCAGGGTGTGCCGCACCGGCTGCTCGACATCTGGGACGTCACCGTGGCGGCGAGCGTCGCGGAGTACCAGCGCCTGGCGCGCGCCGAGATCGACCGGCTGCTCGCCGAGGGCCGCACCCCGATCCTGGTCGGCGGCTCCGGCCTGTACGTGCGCGGCGCCATCGACGCTCTGGAGTTCCCCGGCACCGACCCCGCCGTGCGGGCGCGGCTGGAGGCGGAACTGGAGGAGCGCGGCCCCGGGGTGCTGCACGCCCGGCTGGCCGCGGCCGACCCGGAGGCGGGCCGCGCCATCCTGCCCAGCAACGGCCGTCGCGTGGTGCGCGCCCTGGAGGTCATCGAGATCACCGGCCGGCCCTTCACGGCCAATCTGCCGGGCCATGAGTCGGTCTACGAGACGGTCCAGATCGGCGTCGACGTCGAGCGGCCCGAGCTCGACGAGCGGATCGCGCGGCGCGTGGACCGCATGTGGGAGGCCGGCCTCGTGGACGAGGTGCGGCGACTGGAGGAGGCCGGGCTGCGCTCCGGCCGCACCGCCTCCCGCGCGCTGGGCTACCAACAGGTGCTCGCCGCGCTCGCCGGGGAGTGCACCGAGGACGAGGCGCGGGCCGAGACCGTGCGCGCCACCAAGCGCTTCGCGCGGCGCCAGGACTCCTGGTTCCGCCGCGACCCGCGGGTGCACTGGCTCAGCGGCGCGGCTGACCGCAGGGGGGAACTGACGGCGCACGCGCTGGCGTTGGTCGAACGGGCGGTCACAGCCTGATCACGTGATTGCATCGGGACGCCCCGTGTGTCAATACCGCCGCCTCGCCCGTGCCATCATCGAGCTTCGATCGTGCCGTGGTGTCTGGAGTTTGGAGGGCGTGTGGCGATGGAGGCCGGCCCTCGGGACACCTCGCAGCAGCCGCCGCAGGGCGAATCGGAGCTGTTGACTCCGATGTCCGCGGCGCCCCCCGATGCTCATGGTGACGGCATCGGCGCCGAGCCGGGCCCGGCGGGGGCGGAACCCGACGGCCTCGGCGCCGTCGACGTCCTGGCCGACGTGGACCCGCTCGCCGGCCCGGCCGCGCCGGCCGACTCGGAGGCGTTGGCCGACTCGGACACCCTGGCAGGCGCCGACGACCTGGACGTTCCGGAGGCGGAGGCCCTGGTGGTCTCCGAGTCCGTGGAGGCGGAGGACGGCCCGCCCGGCCCCGGCGAGTCCTTCCGTGACCTGCGACCGCCGCGCCGGTTCCGCATCTGGCAGATCGCGCCCATCGTCGGCCTGGCCATCCTCGGTTCGCTGATGTTCGCCTTCCCGCTGGCCTTCGAGGTCGGCGACGGCGGGGCCGTGGTGGCCATGCTCGGGCTGCTCCTCAGCTGCTGCGCGGCCGGCTGGGGGCTGACGGCCGCACGGCGCGTCGGCTACACCTGGCCGGGACTGCCGCCGCGCGGCTCCGGGCGCCGCCCCGACTGGCGCTTCGTACTGCTGTACACGGCGATCGTCGCCCTCATGGCCGCGCTGGCCATCTGGCGCGTCGCCCGCCTGCGCTGAACGACGCCCTTCCCGCGCGTAGCCTGTGCGGGGCCTGGCCCACTGGTGCGAACGGTCCCCGGCGGTACGCGCCCTCTCCGACGGTACGGATCGTCTCGGCGCCGCGCCCCGCGCGAGGAGCGGCGGGCGCGGGCGCCCCGCGCGACAGATCGGTGGCCCGCGCGACAGTCGGTGCCCGTGGATGGGCGGCCCCCGCGCGGTGTGCGGTTTCCGGCGCGGCCGGCCCCTGGCGACCTGGGCCGTCTCCTGTGGGGTGGAACTCGGTGCAGCGCCAGGACACCGCATAGCGCGCGGGTAGCGCGTGGCTTCCCGCGCGGTCCACGCCGCCCCTCACACGGTGGCGCGGGTCCTCCACGGGCCGAGCCCACCGCGCGGCGCCCGCACGGCCGCGCGCCCGCCCAGCTCACGGCGCTCGCCGGCCGCGCCCGAGCCGACCGCACAGTGCCCGTCCGCGCGCGGCCCCCGCGCCCCGTTGCCGCCCTTCGGCCCCGCGTCGGGCGCCCCGTAAGATTCGAAGGGTGAACACACGAACCCTCTCCTTCCTCAAGGGTCACGGCACCGAGAACGACTTCGTGATCGTGCCCGACGCGGACGGCGCGCTGGAGCTGTCCGCGGCCGAGGTCGCGCGGCTGTGTGACCGCCGCGCGGGCATCGGCGGCGACGGCCTGCTGCGGGTCGTGCGCTCCGCCGCGCACCCCGAGGCGCGGGCGCTGGCGGACGAGGCCGAGTGGTTCATGGACTACCGCAACGCCGACGGCTCCATCGTCGAGATGTGCGGCAACGGCGTCCGGGTGTTCGCCCGCTATCTGCACCACGCGGGACTCGTGCCGTTGGGCGACGTCCCGGTCGCCACCCGCTCCGGTGTGAAGCGGGCGCACATCGGCAAGAACGGCGACATCACCGTCTCCATGGGGCGCGCCCAACTGCCGGCGGAGCAGGCCACGGTGACGGTCGGCGAGCGCGGCTGGCCCGCCCGCAACGTGAACATGGGGAACCCGCACGCCGTCGCCTTCGTCGAGGACCTCGACCACGCGGGCGACCTGAAGTCGGCGCCCTCGTACGCGCCCGCCTCCGTCTATCCGGACGGCGTGAACATCGAGTTCGCCGTGGACCGGGGCCCCGGCCACCTCGCCATGCGCGTCCACGAGCGCGGCGCGGGCGAGACCCGGTCCTGCGGCACCGGTGCCTGCGCCGTGGCCGTCGCGGCCGCGCGTCGCGACGGCGTGGACCCGGCGGTCACCGGCGCCCCCGCCACGTACACCGTGGACGTCCTGGGCGGCAGGCTGGTGATCAGCGAGCTGCCGGACGGCACCGTGGAGATGACGGGGCCCGCTGTGATCGTGGCCGAGGGCACGATCGACTCCTCCTGGTGGGACACGGCCGTCGCCTGACACTTCGCTCGAATGGGTGATCCGTTTCACTCTCGGCGAGAGCCGGTCGGCCGTGCGTGGTGGGCTCGATAGCATCAAGCACCGGCCCCGGGGGTGAGCCCACGCCGGTCGACCCGCCGGAGGTGCCCATGAGCGCAGAGGCCACGGACCAGGCCGCCCTCGGCCGGAGGCGCGGCCTCCCCCGCCTCGACCTGCGGAATCTCCGCAGATTCGGCAGGACCGCGCTGCTGGGCCCCGCCTCCCTGCTGAGCCCGGCCGCCCGGGACCGGCTGCCCGACGCGATCGAGCACATCGCCAAGGTGCACCGGGCCCATCACCCCGGCGCCGACCTCGACGTACTGCGCCAGGCGTATGTGCTGGCCGAGTCCTCGCACCGCGGTCAGATGCGCAAGAGCGGCGAGCCGTACATCACCCATCCGCTCGCCGTCACGCTGATCCTGGCCGAACTGGGAGCCGAGACGACGACGTTGACCGCGTCGTTGTTGCACGACACCGTCGAGGACACGGATGTGACACTCGATCAGGTGGGGCGGCAGTTCGGCGAGGAGGTGCGCTATCTCGTCGACGGCGTGACCAAGTTGGAGAAGGTCGACTACGGGGCGGCGGCCGAGCCCGAGACCTTCCGCAAGATGCTCGTCGCCACCGGCAACGACGTCCGCGTGATGTCCATCAAGCTCGCCGACCGGCTGCACAACATGCGCACTCTGGGCGTGATGCGGCCCGAGAAGCAGGTGCGCATCGCCAAGGTCACGCGCGACGTGCTCATCCCGCTCGCCGAGCGGCTCGGCGTGCAGGCGCTCAAGACCGAGCTCGAGGACCTGGTCTTCGCCATCCTGCACCCCGAGGAGTACGAGCGGACCCGCGATCTGCTGCTGGAGCACGCCGGTCGCCCCGACCCGCTCGCCCATGTCGCCGAGGACGTGCGGGCCGTGCTGCACGAGGCGGGCATCGCCGCCGAAGTCCTGGTGCGGCCACGGCACTTCGTCTCGGTGCACCGGGTGCGGTGTAAACGGGGTGAGCTGACCGGCTTCGACCTCGCGCGGCTGCTGGTCCTGGTCGCGGAGGACGCGGACTGCTATGCCGTCCTGGGCGAGCTGCACACCTGCTTCACGCCCGTCATCTCGGAGTTCAAGGACTTCATCGCCGTTCCGAAGTTCAACCTCTACCAGTCGCTGCACACCGCCGTGGCCGACGGTGAGGGTCGGGTGGCCGAAGTGCTCATCCGCACCCACCAGATGCACCGGGTCGCCGAGGCCGGGGTGGTCGCCCTCGGCAATCCGTACGCCCCGTCAGAGCCCGCTCCGGCAGAGACCATCCCCGAGGCCGCCGGAGACGTCGCGGCGACCGGAAGGCCCGGAGACACCGGGGGCACCGGGGGCACCGGGGACACCGGGGTCGCTGACAGCTCGGTCGCCCCCGAGGGGGAACGTGCCGACCCCACCCGCCCCGGCTGGCTCTCGCGACTGCTGGAGTGGCAGCGCGCCACCCCCGACCCGGACACCTTCTGGAGCTCGCTCCGCGACGACCTGGCCCAGGACCGGGAGATCACCGTCTTCCGCGCGGACGGCGGCACGCTGGGGCTGCCCGCCGGGGCGAGCTGCGTGGACGCCGCCTACGCGCGGCACGGCGAGGCCGCCCACGGCTGCATCGGCGCACGCGTCAACGGGCGGCTGGTCGGACTGGGCACCGTGCTGCGCGACGGCGACACGCTCCAGCTCCTGATGGCCCCCGACGCGGCGGCGCAGAGCCCGGCGGCGGAGGTTCCGGCGCCGGAGGACGGCCCGACGCCCGACGGCCCCCCGCCGGAGTGGCTGGACCACGCCCGGACCCCGGCCGCCCGCATCGCCATCACCCGCTGGCTGGCGGCCCATCCGCCGCGCCCGGAGGGTCCAGCGGCCGCCGCCCCGACCCAGGGCCGCCGGGCCGCCCCCTGGCGCCCCGGAGAGGGCCGCAGGGGCGTGGGCGTCGTCACCGACCCGCCTGGGTCCGCCGTGCGGCTGGCGGGCTGCTGCACGCCCGTGCCGCCGGACGCGGTCACCGGGTTTCCGGTGCGCGGCGGGGTCGTCACCGTGCACCGCCAGGAGTGTCCGGCGGTGGCCCGGATGGCGGCGAGCGGCCGCGCCCCGGTCGGGGTGCGCTGGCAGGACGACGGCGCACCGGGGGGAGGGGCCGCCGACTACCGGGTCACCCTGTACGCGGAGGCGTTCAGCCGGCCGCATCTGTTGGCGGACCTCACCGAGGCCATCGCCGCCGAGGGCGTGGCCGTCGTCTCCGCCGCCGTCGAGCCCCCGCGCGAGCAGCGGGTACGGCACACCTACACCCTCCAGCTGTCCGACGCGGGGCGGCTGCCGGTGCTGATGCGCGCGATGCGGCGGGTGCCGGGCGTGTACGACGTCACCCGCACGGGCCGCGAGACGACGGCGGCCACCGGCGCCTGACCGCCCTCGTCTGCTGCCCCCGAACGGGTGCACTCCCCCCGCGTTTCCGCATGGCTCTCCGCCCGCCCTGGTAGCCGTAGCGCATGCCGCACACTTCCGCCCGCTCTGTACCGGGTACCCGTACCGCCCGCTCCGTCCGCCGGAGGGCCACCCGGCGCAGGGCCACGCTGGTGGCCACCGCGCTGGCCGCACTCGCCGCGGTGCCCTCGGTCGCCGCGGGCTCGCCCGCCGGCCCGCTGGACGGCCCTGGAGACGGCCCTTCGGCCCCCGTCGCCCCGATGGGCATCGGGGACCGGCTCTTCCCGCACCTCGGCAACCCCGGCTACGACGTCACCTCGTACGACGTGACCTTCGAGTACCACGGCAACGACAAGCCGCTGGACGCCGTGACCACCATCTCCGCCCATGCGACCGACACCCTGGAGAGCTTCAACCTCGACTTCACCAACGGCACCGTACGGTCCGTCGAGGTGAACGGTCGTGCCGCGCGGTTCGCCACGGCCGAAGAGGACCTGGTGATCGCGCCGCAGATCATGGTCCCCGAGCGCGGCTACTTCCAGGTGACCGTCCACCACACCAGCGACCCGCGCGGGCAGGGCAAGGGCGGCTGGATCAAGACCAGCGACGGGTTGGTCATGGCCAACCAGGCCAACGCCGCCCACCGCGTCTTCCCCTGCAACGACCACCCCTCGGACAAGGCCCGCTTCACCTTCCGGGTCACCGCCCCCAAGGACCTCACGGTGGTGGCCAACGGCCTCCCGCGCGGGCACACCCACGACGGGCCCGAGACGACCTGGGAGTACCGCAGCCGGCACCCGATGGCCACCGAGCTCGCGCAGGTCGCCATCGGCCGCTCCACCATCGTGCGCCGGCGCGGCCCAGGAGGGCTGCCGGTGCGGGACGTGGTGCCCACGGCGGAGCGCCGGCGGCTGGCGAAATGGCTCGCCAAGACGCCGGCACAGCTGGAGTGGATGGAGGAGCGGGTCGGCCGGTACCCGTTCGAGACGTACGGTGTGCTGATCGCCGACGCGACGACCGGCTTCGAGCTGGAGACGCAGACGCTCTCCCTGTTCGAACAGGACCTGTTCCTCGAAAGCCGGCTCCCCGCCTGGTACGTGGACTCGATCATGGTGCACGAGCTGGCGCACCAGTGGTTCGGCAACAGCGTCAGCCCGCGCGCCTGGTCCGACCTGTGGCTCAACGAGGGGCACGCCACCTGGTACGAGGCGCTCTACGCCGACCAGCACGGAGAGATGTCCCTGGACAAGCGGATGAAGTGGGCGTACGGGATGTCCGACGCCTGGCGCGCCCAGGGCGGGCCGCCGGCGGACCCCGAGCCCTCCAAGCCGGGCCAGCCCATCGGCATCTTCCGGCCGGCCGTCTACGACGGCAGCGCACTGATCCTCTACGCGCTGCGCCAGGAGATGGGCAAGGAGCCCTTCGAGCGGCTCCAGCGGGAGTGGGCGAGCCGTAACCGGGACGGCGTGGCCTCCACCGAGGACTTCGTCGGCCTCGCCTCGGACATCGCCGGCCGCGATCTCACGGGGTTCCTGCACTCCTGGCTGTACGACAGGAAGACGCCGCCGATGCCCGGCCACGCGGACTGGAAGGCGACGGCCACGACCGCCGCCAAGCAGCCGCCGACCAAGCAGTCCCCGGCCCAGGCCGCGCACGCCGCGCACCCCCTGCACCCCGCCCAGGCCGCCAAGCAGACCGCCAAGGCGCCGGGGAAGCAGGCACCGCCCGCCGGGTGAGCGGCGGGAGAGGCCGGGACGACGGGAGGAAGCCGGTGCCGGGGGCGAGGAGGCGAGGAGGCGAGGATCGGAGGAAAACCCGAGTGACCCAGCGTGGCGGTCGTGCGACCATCAAGGGGTCGACGACGCGGCCGACGCCGGGGAATGCCACGGCCGTGCCGATCGTTGTCGACAGTGACATCGACCAACGACGTAAGGATCGCATTGACCTTCTCCTCCCTTCCGCAGGACCGGCAGCGCCTCCGCCTCGCCGAGAGCCTTCGGGCCGACGCCCTGATGGAAGAGGACGTCGCCTGGAGTCATGAGCTCGACGGGGAGCGCGACGGCGATCAGCACGACCGCTCCGACCGCGCGGCGCTGCGCCGCGTCGCGGGCCTGTCGACCGAGCTCGAGGACATCACCGAGGTCGAGTACCGGCAGCTGCGCCTGGAGCGCGTGGTGCTGGTCGGCGTCTGGACCTCGGGCACCGTCCAGGACGCGGAGAACTCGCTGGCCGAGCTGGCCGCGCTCGCGGAGACCGCGGGCGCCCTCGTGCTCGACGGCGTCACCCAGCGTCGCGACAAGCCGGACCCGGCCACCTACATCGGCTCCGGCAAGGCCCAGGAGCTGCGGGACATCGTGCTGGAGTCCGGGGCCGACACCGTGGTGTGCGACGGTGAGCTCAGCCCGGGCCAGCTGATCCACCTCGAGGACGTCGTCAAGGTCAAGGTGGTCGACCGGACCGCCCTGATCCTCGACATCTTCGCCCAGCACGCCAAGTCCCGAGAGGGCAAGGCCCAGGTCTCGCTCGCGCAGATGCAGTACATGCTGCCGCGGCTGCGCGGTTGGGGTCAGTCCCTGTCCCGGCAGATGGGTGGTGGTGGCTCCGGCTCCTCGGGCGGCGGCATGGCCACCCGTGGTCCCGGTGAGACCAAGATCGAGACCGACCGTCGGCGCATCCGCGAGAAGATGGCGAAGATGCGCCGGGAGATCGCGGAGATGAAGACCGGCCGCGACATCAAGCGGCAGGAGCGCAAGCGCAACAAGGTGCCCTCGGTCGCCATCGCCGGCTATACCAACGCGGGCAAGTCCTCGCTGCTCAACCGGCTGACCGGCGCGGGCGTCCTGGTGGAGAACGCGCTGTTCGCCACCCTCGACCCGACCGTGCGCCGGGCCGAGACCCCCAGCGGGCGGCTGTACACGCTGGCGGACACCGTCGGATTCGTGCGCCATCTGCCGCACCACCTCGTCGAGGCCTTCCGCTCCACCATGGAGGAGGTCGGCGAGGCCGATCTGATCCTCCATGTGGTGGACGGCTCGCACCCGACGCCGGAGGAGCAGCTGGCCGCCGTGCGCGAGGTGATCCGCGACGTGGGCGCCGTCGAGGTGCCCGAGATCGTGGTGATCAACAAGGCGGACGCGGCCGATCCGCTGGTGCTGCAGCGTCTCATGCGGGTCGAGAAGCGCTCCATCGCGGTCTCCGCCCGCAGCGGCCAGGGCATCGAGGAGCTGCTTGAGCTCCTCGACGCGGAGCTGCCGCGGCCCGAGGTCGCCATCGAGGCGCTGGTTCCGTACACGCACGGGGCCCTGGTCTCGCGCGCCCACGCCGAGGGCGAGGTCCTCTCCGAGGAGCACACCTCCGAGGGCACGCTCCTCAAGGCGCGGGTGCACGAGGAGCTGGCGGCCGAGCTCCAGCCGTACGTCCCGGCGTCCGCATAGCGTCCGCGCCCCTCGCGTGCCCGGCGGCACGCGGTCATACGACGAGGGCCCGCCCCCGGGAACGGGGGCGGGCCCTCGCCCGTGTGGGCGGCGCGCTCGGCGCCGCCCACACCCGGCGGACCTACTGGCCCGCGAACTTCTTGCTCACCGCGTTGTAGACGCCCTTGGCCTCCGGACCCAGGTGCGGACCGGCCAGCCAGGTGGCGTTGGACGGGCCGATGGAGGTGTTGGAGACCAGCGCGGGCTTGCCGTCGGAGCCGGTGGCGACCCAGCCGCCGCCGGAGGAACCCGCGGTCATGGTGCAGCCGATGCGGTACATCGTCGGCTGCGCGGCCTGCAGCGAGAGGCGACCCGGCTTGTCCGCGCACTGGAACATCTTCTGGCCGTCGAACGGCGGCGCGGCCGGGTAGCCGGTGCCCGTGATGCTGTCGATCGACTTGACCGCCGGGGCGTTGAACTCGACCGGCAGCGCCCCGCCGACCGTCTCCTCCAGCGACTTGCCGCCCGCGCCCGCCTCCGGCTTCACGTGCAGCACGGCGAAGTCGTAGGGCGCGCCCTTGCCGCCGACCTGCGCGCCGCTGTCGATCCACTGCGAGGAGGTCTGGGCCCAGTCGGCCCACCAGACGCCCTTGGGCGCGAGCTCCTCGCGGGTCGCGTTCTCCAGCTGGGCCGCCGACTTGCCGGCGTCGTTGTACGAGGGGACGAAGGCGAGGTTCTTGTACCAGCCGCCGCCCTTACCCGCGTGGACACAGTGACCGGCGGTCCACACCAGGTTGGACTTGCCGGGGTGCGCCGGGTCCTTCACCACGGTCGCCGAGCAGACCATGGAGCCCTCGGGGCCGTCGAAGAAGACCTTGCCCGCCTCCGGCACCTTGGTGCTGAACGGCGCGGACACCTGCTTGGCGGTCACCGGAGTCGGCTCCGGGTCGGTGACGCCCTGGTCGCCGTCGATGTCCTCCTCGTCGACCGGCTTGTCGGGCTCCTGAGCCTCCTTCATCCGGTCCGGCTTCCAGAGGTCTTCGATGATCGGGTTGATGAACTCCCCGGCCTCACGCAGCCAGTCGTCCTTGTCCCACTTGTCCCAGGCGCCGTTCTTCCACTCGTCGAGATCGATGCCCAGGTCCTTCAGCTTGTCCCCGATGTTGAGGTCATCGGGCAGGGCGATGTCCTGCGACCCCTGGTCGGGGGAGCTGGACTGACCGGCGTCCCCGCCGTCGTCCGGGCCGCACGCGGTGGCGGTCAGCGCCAGTGCGGCGGCCATGGCGGCCGCGGCCAGCGCGGAACGGCGTATGGATGGCATGGGTGGAACTCCCCCTGAGATGTTCTGAGACGTCCTGGGCTCGGAGTGCTTCGATCCGGAAAACGGTCCGGATCCCCTTGTGCGGGGCCGCGTCAGCTGTGGACCGGGCCCACACCAGGTCTGCACTCGATCTGAATTTGTCATGTCTCCGACTCGGCGGGGACGGCAGCCCCCACTATGCCGGTGCCGCCTACGACGGCGGTAGCCGGGTCCCCGGTTCCCACGGAGAAGGATCTTCCTTTTGCCCGTGATCTGCCGCTGTGCGCGTCGTTGGTACGTACGGGGGACCGTCGACCGGCGTGCGCTCGCACGCAGTCCGCAGCAGGAGGGCCGACTCCCATGGCCGTGACCGAGCTCCCGCCGACGGCGCAGTGCGCGGCGGACGAACGCATCCAGGGCATTCTGCGGCGCCAGTCGCTGCGCGAGTCGGCGGCCCGCACCTACGCCCGCTCGCTGCCCATCGTCCCGGTGCGGGCCCGGGGACTGACCATCGAGGGTGCCGACGGCCGTCGCTATCTCGACTGTCTCTCCGGCGCCGGCACGTTGGCCCTCGGCCACAACCACCCGGTGGTGCTGGAGGCCATCCGCTCCGTGCTCGACTCCGGTGCCCCACTGCACGTCCTGGACCTCGCCACGCCGGTCAAGGACGCCTTCGTGGACGAGCTGTTCGCCACCCTCCCGCCCCAACTCGCCGAGCGGGGGCGGGTGCAGTTCTGCGGCCCGGCCGGCACCGACGCCGTCGAGGCCGCGCTCACCCTGGTGCGGACCGCCACCGGCCGCGACGGGCTCCTGGCCTTCACCGGGGCCTACCACGGCATGACCACCGGAGCGCTGGCCGCGTCCGGCGGCGCCCGCGCGGTGAGCGTGACCCGACTGCCCTTCCCGTACGACTACCGCTGCCCGTTCGGGGTCGGCGGGGACCGCGGCGCGGAGCTCGCGGCCCGGTGGACCGAGAGCGTGCTCGACGACGGCAAGGGCGGTGTGCCCGCTCCGGCCGGCATGATCCTCGAACCGGTGCAGGGCGAGGGCGGTGTCATCCCGGCCCCGGACGGCTGGCTGCGCCGGATGCGGGAGATCACCACGGCGCGCGGGATCCCCCTCATCGCCGACGAGGTGCAGACCGGCGTCGGCCGCACCGGCGCCTTCTGGGCCGTGGAACACAGCGGCGTCGTCCCCGATGTGATGGTGCTCTCCAAAGCCATCGGCGGCAGCCTTCCGTTGGCCGTCGTCGTCTACCGCGACGACCTCGACGTCTGGCCGCCGGGCGCCCACGCGGGCACCTTCCGCGGCAACCAGCTCGCCATGGCCGCCGGCGCCGCCACCCTCGCCTTCGTCCGTGAGAACGCGCTGGCCGAACGGGCCGCCACGCTCGGCGCCCGCATCCTGGCCCGGCTGCGCGAACTGGCCCGCCGACACCCCTGCGTCGGCGACGTCCGCGGTCGGGGCCTGATGCTCGGCCTGGAGCTCGTCGACCCGGAGGGCGCCGGAGCACCGATCGAGCCCGCCCTCGCCCCCGGCTCCGCCGCTACGGTGCCCGCTCCCGCTCCCGCTCCCGCTCCCAGCCCCGCGGTCACGCCGGCCTCCGCCCCCGCCCCCGCTGCCGCGCCCTCGCTCGCGGCCGCGGTCCGGCAGGAGTGCCTGGGCCGGGGCCTCATCGTCGAGCTGGGCGGCCGGCACTCCAGCGTGGTCCGGCTGCTGCCGCCGCTGACCATCACCGACGAGCAGGCCGAAGCGATCCTCGACCGGCTGGCCGACGCCCTTGAGGCGGTCGAACGCTGCTACGCCGTCCGTGCCCACGCCCCGTTCGCCCCACCGCTCCCGGGCCCCGCCCGGTGACGCGACCGACGGCCCCTCGAGGCCGCACGCCCAACGCCCTCAGCCGGATTCGTCAGGCGGCCGGGTCCCCGGCGGTGCGTCGCCGGGTACCCGGGCGCGCCCTGACCCGTGGGGTGCGCCGGCGCCCGTGCTCGGCCGTCGTGGCCAGGCGCGGGTGGGCGACCCGTGCTCTCTCTGGTCGTCGCCGCCTCACCGCACTCCCGGCTGCCGTCCGGCCCGCGCGTGTGGCCGCGCCCCCGGCTGGCGCGGTGCGGCCGGCCGCTGCAACACGGCGGCGGCCCGCGCCGGCGCCGCCGGGCCTGGTGCCTCGGCCCGCGGCCGGGTGCCCGACCGCCGCCGGGGGCCCGCTCACCGTCGTACGGGCGCGCGCCGTCGTACGGCCGCCCGTTCACCCCCACACCGTGGAAGGAGGGAGGCGCCCGGTTCACGGCGTGAGTGTCGCGAGGTGTGCGCCACAGACGAGATGCTGCACACCCCCGAGGCCGACTGCCCCGCCCCGACCCCGCCCGTTCCAGAGGTCTCGGAGCCCGCGGTGATTCACCACGCCGCCCGGCCCGCACCGACGGGCGCGCATCGGGGTGCCCCGGAGCCCGCCGTTCCGGAGGCCCTGGGGCCCCTGGTGATCCCCCGCACCACGCGCCCTGCCACGTCGGCCGCGTGTCGGCCCGCGGCGGAGCCCGAGACTCGGCCCGCCGCGGCGCCCCCGACCGGAACGCCCAACACCCCCTCCCCGCCCGGCGCCTCCCACTCGCCGGACCTCTCCGGTCCGTACGTCCCGGGCGCGACCACACCGCCGGGGGCGGCGCCTGGGGCGACCTCGTCGACGGAGGCCAGGCCGACGGAGGCCACGCCGACCGTGCCGCGGCAGCACCGCCGCGCGCTCGACGATCACCAGGCAGGCGGTGGCGCCCAGGCCCCGGGGGGCGCTGCGCCCGGCCGCCACCCGGAGCCGCTCGTGCACCCCGATCCCTGGGTCGCGGCGGACGCGGCCGCGGTGGAGAACCTCCTTCGCTGCTGGGTGCGCGAGACGGGGCTCGCCCGACCGGAGACGGACGTCCTGCGGATCCCCCTCGCCGCCGGCGGCGGTGCGGTGCGGGTTCTGGTGCGCTACTGGTCGCCGACCGGCACCCACCTCTTCGGCCGGGCCGCTCTGGAGCACGCCCCCGAGGATGCCCCGGCCGTCGACGCCGTCACCCTCGCCGCCCTGCTCGGCCGAGAGGCGGCGTACGCCGCCGGGGCCGGCGCGGCGGATGGGGGCAGCAGGGTCGCCGAGTCCGCCGCTCCGCGCCCCGGGGCGGGAGCGCCGTCGCCCGAGGCGGCCGGACCGTCCGCCGAGCCGCTCGTGCCGTCGATGCGCGCCGCGGCAGCGCCCACCGTGCCCGTCGAGGCACCTCCTGGAGTCGAGCAGAACCCCGAGGCCGCGAAGTGCCGCGACGGCGTGGGGGAGCCCGTAGCCGCGAAGAGCAGCGAGGGCGCGGGTGACCCCCAAGCCGTGAAGTGCCGCGACGGCGCGGAGGAGCGCGCAGCCGCGGGGGAGCGCGGTGCCGTCGGGCCCGCCGCCCAAGCCCCGGAGCCTGACGGCGGCCGCGCAGCCGTCGGAGAGGCCGCCGAACTCGTCGGCAGGGTCGCGGACTCGATCCAGCGGACCGCCCTGTTCCTGAAGGAACGACGGGCCGCGCCGGCCGACCCGCCCGAACGCGGCTCCTTCCTCAGCTCCGAACAGGCGCTGATTCTGGGCCACCCGCTGCACCCGACCCCCAAGAGCCGGGAAGGGCTCTCCGAAGCGGAGGCGCGGCACTACTCACCCGAGCTGCGCGGCAGCTTCCCGCTGCACTGGATCGCCGTCGATCGCTCCCTGCTCGCCGCCGACTCGGCATGGACCCAGCGCGGGCGCACCGTACCGGCGGAGCGGCTCGCCGCCCGGCTGGCGGGTGCGATCCTCTCCGAAGGGCTACCGAGCGGTGCGGTGCCGCTACCCCTGCACCCCTGGCAGGCGCGGGAGATCCGGCACCGCCCCGCGATCGCCGCGCTGTTCGCGGACGGACTGCTGCGTGACATCGGCCAGGGCGGCCCGTTCTGGCACCCCACCTCCTCGGTTCGTACCGTGTACCGGCCGGACGCCCCGGCCATGTTGAAGTTGTCGCTCGGCGTGCGCATCACCAACTCCCGTCGTGAGAACCTCCGTAAGGAACTGCGCCGGGGCGTCGAGGTCCACCGACTGCTGCGCAGCGGCGTCGCCGAGCAGTGGCGGGCGGCCTGCCCGGGGCCGACCGGTGGTCCGGGGTCGTCCGGCGTTTCCGGCCCCTCCGGCTTCGACATCGTGCGCGACCCGGCCTGGCTCGGCGCCGACGGGGCGGACGGCGCCCCGCTCACCGGTCTTGACGTCGTCATCCGGCACAACCCGTTCGGGCCCACCGACGACGCGGTGTGCGTCGCCGGGCTGACCGCGTCGCGACCGTGGCCGGGCCGGCCGCTGCCGTGCTCCCGACTCGCCTCGATCGTCGCCCGGCTCGCCGCCCGCACCGGTCGATCCCTCGGCGCGGTCTCTGCGGAGTGGTTCCTGCGCTACCTCCACGCCGTCGTACGGCCCGTGCTGTGGCTGGACGGCGAGGCCGGGGTCGCCCTCGAGGCCCACCAGCAGAACACGCTGGTGCTGCTGGACCCCGAGGGGTGGCCGGCGGGCGGCCGCTACCGCGACAACCAGGGTTACTACTTCCGTGAGTCGCGCCGTGACGAACTCGACCGGAGGCTCCCCGGGATCGGCCGGGACAGCGACACCTTCGTGTCCGACGAGGTCGCCGACGAAAGGTTCACCTACTACCTGGGGGTGAACAACGTGCTCGGTCTGGTGGGTGCGTTCGGCTCCCAGCGGCTGGCGGACGAACGCGTCCTGCTCGCCGCCTTCCGCCGCTTCCTCGGCGAGGCCGCCACCGGACCCGCCGCGCTCCGCTCCACGCTCCCGGCCCGCCTTCTGGAGACCCCCGTCCTGCGCTGCAAGGCGAACATGCTGACCAGGCTGCGCGGCCTCGACGAGCTCGTCGGCCCCGTCGACACCCAGTCCGTCTACGTCACCATCGCCAACCCCCTTGTCGGCGGCACGTCATGACGTCCGCGCCGCGCATCGATCCGGTTCCCTCCGAACCCCCAGCCCCCGACCGCCGCCCGGACCCTCGCGCCCGCGCGAACGCACGAGAGGAGACCGTCGCCGTGCAGCCGGCCGACTCCACCGCCCGTACGACCTCCAGCACCGACGACACCCTCGACCTGAGGTTGGCCGACGACCGGGCCGACCGGCTCGGCGCGGAGCGGCTCGCCGTACGGCCCGTCGACGACGCCCGGCCGGACCTCCTCGACCACCTCGCGGGGTGGGGGCCCACCGACACACCGGTGGGCGCCTTCCAACTGGTGCCGGTCAAGGTCTCGCGCGATCTGCCGCTGATCGCCCGCTGGATGAACGATCCGGCCGTCGCCGCCTTCTGGGACCTCGCCGGGCCCGAGGAGACCACCGAGAAGCACCTGCGCGCCCAACTCGACGGCGATGGTCGCAGCGTGCCCTGCCTGGGTGTCCTGAAGGGCGTGCCGATGAGCTACTGGGAGGTCTACCGCGCCGACCTCGACCCGCTGGCGCGGCACTATCCGGCCCGGCCGCACGACACCGGGCTCCATCTCCTCATCGGCGGTGTGTCCGACCGCGGTCACGGCCTCGGCAGGACTTTGCTGCGCGCCGCGGCCGATCTCGCGCTCGACCACCGACCCGCCTGCGCGCGCGTCATCGCCGAACCCGACCTACGCAACACCCCCTCCATCGTCGCTTTTCTCAGCGCCGGCTTCCGCTTCTCGGCCGAGCTCGACCTCCCGGACAAGCGCGCGGCGCTGATGCTGCGCGACCGAGCCCTCCGGCATCTGATGTGAGGGCCGCCACCATGATCCGCTCCGCGCTCCGTCCAGCGTCCCTCACTCTCTACACGCCTGACCCGCCGTACTCGTTACACCCGCGCCCGCCGTTTCCGATACCGCACAGGGAGTCCTGTCCGTGCCGAAGCCGCCCGTTACCGATGCCAGCGACGACTCCGAGGGCATCGCCGAGTTCGCCGAAGCCGAGCCCCTGCGACTCCCCTCGGAGCTGAACCGCGCCACCTGGCAGCGGGTCTCCCGACGGCTGCTCGCCAAGATGATCGCCGAGTTCGCCTACGAAGAGATCGTCCAGCCGGTTCCCCGCTCCGCGGCCACCCTCGGCACCTCCGCGCCCGTGCCCTCCGCCCCGGCCCCGTCCGCCGCGCCCTCGGCCCCCGCGCCCGCCCCGGCGGTCGGGCACTGTGCCGGCCACTCCGCGGCGGCCCCCTACGTCCTCCGGCTCGACGACGCCGCCCCGGCCGAGGGAGGAGCCGAGGGAGGAGCGGACGGAGGGGCCGACTCCGGGGGAGGCACGTTGTCCTTCCTGGCCCGGCGCGGCGCGTACGGCAGCTGGTGGGTCGACGAGGCGAGCGTGGCGTGGGACGTCCCGCCGGTCCCGGAGCCGACGGACGACTCCGTCAACCCGATGGAGTTCCTGATCCGGGCCCGCGGTCTGCTCGGCCTCGACGGCGCCACCCTGGGCCACCTCGTCCGCGAGCTGGGCACCACGCTCAACGCCGACGCCCGCCTCGACCACACCGCGCTCCCCGCCTCCGACCTCGCCGACCTCGACTACGCCGAGCTGGAGGGCCACCAGACCGGGCACCCCTGGATCGTCTTCAACAAGGGGCGGATGGGGTTCTCGGCCAGCGACACCCGGCACTGGGCCCCCGAGGCCCGATGCCCGCGTCCCCTGCCGTGGATCGCGGTCCGCCGCGGCCTCGCCACCTATCGCGGCGTCCCCGAGCTCGGCGACCCGAACCGGCTGTACGCGCACGAGCTCGACCACGATGTCCGCGCGGCGTTCGCCGCCGCGCTGGACGCCCGTGGCCTGTGTCCGGGGGACTACCTCTACCTGCCGGTCCATCCGTGGCAGTGGGACGAGATCGTCGTGCCGCTCTTCGCGGCCGGCATCGCCGCCCACGACATCGTTCCGCTGCCGCCCGCCGACCGCGACCTGCGGCTGCCCCAGCAGTCCATCCGCACCTTCCTCAACGTGAGCCGGCCCGGGCGGCACAGCGTGAAGCTCCCGCTCTCCATCCTCAACACACTCGTGTGGCGGGGGCTGCCGACCCGGCTGACCAAGGCGGCGCCCGCGGTCACGGGCTGGGTGCGCGGACTGTGCGAGAGCGACGCGTTCCTGCGCGACGACTGCCGGGTGATCCTGCTGGGCGAGGTCGCCTCCGTCGCGGTCGGCCACGAGGTCTACGACCGGCTGCCGGAGGCGCCGTAC
The DNA here is from genome assembly GCF_007595705.1 of Streptomyces sp. SAJ15. GTDB lineage: Bacteria > Actinomycetota > Actinomycetes > Streptomycetales > Streptomycetaceae > Streptomyces. Next base: position 63,840 of record NZ_NISY01000002.1, read on the forward strand.
CAGTACAAGGAGCTCCTGGGGGCGATCTGGCGGGAGCCGCTGGCCCGACATCTGGTCCCGGGCGAGCGCGCCCGCACCCTGGCGGCGCTGCTGCACACCGACTCCCGAGGGCGCGCCTTCGTGGCCGAGCTGGTCGAGCGCTCCGGGATGCCGCCCCGGGACTGGCTGCGGCTGCTCTTCAAGGCCCTGCTGCCACCGCTGCTGCACTTCCTCTACCGCTACGGCACCGTGTTCTCCCCGCACGGCGAGAACACCGTCATCGTCTTCGACGGGAACGACGTCCCCGCGCGGATGGCCGTGAAGGACTTCGTCGACGACATCAACGTGAGCGCCGTCCCGGTCCCCGAGCACGCCACGATGCCGGAGGAGGTACGGGACGTGCTGCTCACCGAGCCGCCCGGCTTCCTCACCCAGTTCATCCACTCCGGGCTCTTCGTCGGCGTCTTCCGCTACCTCGCCCCGCTCTGCGAGGGGCAACTGGGCATCCCCGAAGCGGACTTCTGGGCCATGGTGCGGGACGAGATCGTCCGCCACCACGAGCGGTTCCCCGAGCTCAAGGAGCGCTTCGAGACCTTCGACCTGCTCACCGAGCGCATCGAGCGGCTGTGTCTGAACCGCAACCGACTGCACCTGGACGGCTACCGCGACCGCCCGACCCGCCCGCACGCCGCGGTGCACGGCACCGTACCCAACCCGCTCCACCAGGGCTGATCGCGGTTGTCAGTGGTGGGCCGTAGGGTGGACGCGCTATGACGAAGCCCTCCCTCCCCGAGCTCCTGCACGCCGCCGTCTCCGCCGTGGGCGGCTCGGAGCGCCCCGGTCAGGTCACCATGGCCGAAGCCGTCGCCGAGGCCGTCGACGACAACGCCCATCTGCTCGTCCAGGCCGGCACCGGCACCGGTAAGTCGCTCGGCTATCTGGTGCCCGCCCTGGCCCACGGAGAGCGGGTCGTGGTGGCCACCGCCACCCTCGCGCTCCAGCGGCAGCTCGTCGAGCGCGACCTGCCCCGGACGGTCGACGCGCTGCACCCGTTGCTGCGCCGCCGGCCGGACTTCGCCATGCTCAAGGGCCGCTCGAACTACCTGTGTCTGCATCGGCTGCACGAGGGCGTGCCCCAGGACGACGAAGAGGGTCTCTTCGATCCGTTCGAGGCCGCGGCACCCACCAGCAAGCTGGGCCAGGATCTGCTGCGGATGCGGGACTGGGCCGACGAGACGGAGACCGGCGACCGGGACGACCTGACCCCCGGCGTCTCCGACCGGGCCTGGTCGCAGGTGTCGGTCACGTCGCGCGAGTGCCTCGGCGCCTCCAAGTGCGCCTACGGGGCCGAGTGCTTCGCCGAGGCCGCGCGGGAGCGCGCCAAGCTCGCCGACGTCGTGGTCACCAACCACGCCCTGCTCGCCATCGACGCCATCGAGGGCGCCCCCGTGCTGCCCAGCCACGAGGTGCTGATCGTCGACGAGGCCCATGAGCTGGTCTCCCGGGTGACCGGGGTGGCCACCGGCGAGCTCACACCGGGCCAGGTCAACCGTGCCGTGCGGCGCTCCGCCAAGCTCGTCAACGAGAAGGAGGCCGACGCCCTGCAGACGGCGGCCGAGACCTTCGAGCGGCTGATGGAGCTGGCCCTCCCGGGCCGCCTGGAGGAGATCCCGGAGGACCTCGGATACGCCCTGATGTCGCTGCGGGACGCCGCCCGCGACGTGATCTCGGCGCTGGGCGCCACCCGCGACAAGTCGGTCCAGGACGAGGACGCGGTGCGCAAGCAGGCCCTCGCCTCGGTGGAGAACATCCAGGCGGTGGCCGAGCGCATCGTGCAGGGCTCCGAGTACGACGTGGTCTGGTACGAGCGTCACGACCGCTTCGGCGCCTCGTTGCGCGTCGCCCCGCTGTCGGTCTCCGGCCTGCTGCGCGAGAAGCTGTTCGAGGACCGCTCGGTGGTGCTCACCTCGGCCACCCTCAAGCTCGGCGGGGACTTCAACGGCGTCGCGGCCTCGCTCGGCCTGGGCCCCGAGGGCGCCGCGAGCGCCCAGGGCGGGGCCGGTGGCGAGGGCTCCGGCATTGAGAGTCCGGTCTGGAAGGGGCTCGACGTCGGCTCCCCCTTCGACTATCGCAAGCAGGGGATCCTCTACGTCGCCAAGCACCTGGCCCAGCCCGGCCGGGAGGGCAGCCGCGGGGACATGATCGATGAGCTGGCCGAGCTGATGGAGGCCGCGGGCGGCCGCACGCTGGGGCTGTTCTCCTCGATGCGCGCCGCCCAGGCGGCCGCGGAGGAACTGCGCGGGCGACTGGACGTGCCGATCCTGCTCCAGGGCGAGGAGACCCTCGGCGAGCTCATCCGGGGCTTCGCGGCGGACGCGCGCACCTGCCTCTTCGGCACCCTGTCGCTGTGGCAGGGCGTGGATGTGCCGGGCGCCAGCTGCCAGCTTGTGGTGATGGACCGGATCCCGTTCCCGCGCCCGGACGACCCGCTGATGAGCGCCCGGCAGAAGTCGGTCGAGGAGGGCGGGGGCAACGGCTTCATGGCGGTGGCCGCGACACACGCCGCGCTGTTGATGGCCCAAGGAGCCGGGCGCCTGGTGCGGGCGACGGGAGACCGCGGCGTGGTGGCGGTGCTCGACCCCCGGCTGGAGCGCGCCCGCTACGGCGGCTTTCTGCGGGCCTCGATGCCCGACTTCTGGTACACGACGGACCGCAACCAGGTGCGCCGCTCCCTGGCCGCCATCGATGCCGCCGCCCGCGCGGAGGGCAGGTAGACCGGGAGGGCGTACGCGCCGGAGGAGACGCGGCGTACGGGCCGCTCGTCTGTGGTGCGTAGGCCGCTGGTCCGCGGCGCGAGGGCTGCTCGTCAGTGGTGTGGGGGCGCTGGCGCGCCGGGCGAGCCGGCGGCGGGCCCCGCGCACCAGAGACGACAGGGAAAGAGAAGCTGGGCCCCGGAACCGGCGCAGTGGTCCCGGGGCCCGGTCGTGAGGCGTGTCCTCAGACCCGCCGGAGCACCGCGACCACCTTGCCGAGGATGGTCGCCTCGTCGCCGGGGATGGGCTGGTAGGCGGCGTTGTGCGGGAGCAGCCACACATGCCCGTCTTCCCGCTTGAAGCGCTTCACCGTGGCCTCGCCGTCGAGCATCGCGGCGACGATGTCACCGTTCTCGGCGACGGGCTGACGGCGGACGGTCACCCAGTCCCCGTCGCAGATCGCGGCTTCGATCATGGAGTCGCCGACGACCTTGAGTACGAACAGCTCGCCGTCGCCGACCAGTTGCCGCGGGAGCGGGAAGACGTCCTCGACCGACTCCTCGGCCAGGATCGGGCCGCCGGCGGCGATCCGGCCGACCAGCGGCACATAGGAGGCGGCGGGCTTGCCGGTGGTGTCCGCCGGCTGTGCGGTGGGCTGGTCCGAGCCACGCACCTCGTAGGCGCGGGGGCGGTGCGGGTCCCGACGGAGGAAGCCCTTACGCTCCAGGGCCATCAGCTGGTGCGCCACCGACGAGGTGCTGGACAGCCCCACGGCCTGGCCGATCTCCCGCATGGACGGTGGGTAGCCGCGGCGCTGCACGGAGTCGCGGATCACTTCGATGACCCGCCGCTGTCGATCGGTCAGCCCGGAACTGTCGGCCCGGATCCCTGGGGGGCGGCCGGGAAGCGAGCGTGTGGGCTTCGCGCCCTCGGGGTTCGTGGCTTCGCTCGTCATCGTGTGCGCGTGTTCGAGTCGACTCTGGGAGCGGTCCTGGGCGGTGATGGTGGCACTGTCTGTGGTGGTGGTCACGTCGTCGGCCCCTCTCGAAATGTTCTCCCTGGTTGGTCAACGGTAGTTGCTTTCGAAAGGTTGCGCCAAACACACGTTCGAGTGAAATCTCGCGGATCGGCTGACGCGATCAAGGGATCGGGTGTATGGGCGGACCGTGGATCCGGGGTCGGAGTGGCATCCAGTGTGGCACTTCGCGGTCCCGATTCCCGCTTTGAGGGCCCGCCTCGACCGCGTTTCGTCGCCTCGCGTCCGCCGTCGGGAGTGCTCCGGCGGGGGTGCTTCCCGGCGGCTCTCCGGTCGCAGCTCCACCGTCCGTGCGGCGGCGGCCCGTCCGGGGGAGGGGTGCGGTGCGACACCGCCATGCGGCGGATGCCCGATCGCCCCTGCGGCTGACCTCCCGATCTGCCCCGAAGGCCGCCGTCCGGGTGGCTTCGCGTAGTCTCGTCCCCACTGTTCCCGCGCGCGCCCGCGCGGTGGCGACTCCTCGGCACGTCAGCGGCATGATCGGCGCGGAGAGTGCACCGGGCACCACATCTAGTGGTGTGATTGGGGTCCGCCACCACAGGTTGTGTCCCTGGTACGGAGCCCCCTCGGTGGTCGCCTATGCTGGTGGCTGCTTCGAGAGGCCCTCACGACGGGCCGGTCGAGGCTGTCAGTCGTACCTGGTCGTACGCCGTTTCCGAGGGTGGAAGAAGGGTGGGGAAACCATGCACTGCCCCTTCTGCAGGCACCCCGACAGCCGAGTCGTCGACAGTCGGACCACCGACGACGGCTGCTCCATTCGTCGGCGTCGCCAGTGCCCGGACTGCTCCCGGCGGTTCACCACCGTGGAGACCGCGTCCCTGATGGTGATCAAGCGGAGCGGGGTCACCGAGCCCTTCAGTCGCACCAAGGTCATCTCTGGGGTGCGCAAGGCGTGCCAGGGGCGCCCGGTCACCGAGGACGCGCTCGCCCTGCTGGGGCAGCGGGTCGAGGAGGCGGTGCGCGCGACCGGCAGCGCCGAGCTGTCGACCCATGACGTGGGGCTCGCGATACTCGGCCCGCTCAAGGAGCTCGACCTCGTCGCGTACCTCCGGTTCGCCTCCGTCTACCAGGCGTTCGACTCGCTGGAGGACTTCGAGGCGGCCGTCGCCGAGCTGCGTCAACAGCAGCCGCTCCGCGCGCCCGCCGAGGGCGGGCCGGACGCCGCCACCGGGCGTGGTGGAGCCGTGCAGGACTCCGCGCCTGCCGTCGTCGCCGACTGAGCGACGACCACGAACCTGCCCGGGCGCCGCCGTGCGCGTGGGCGACAGAACAGAACACCGTGCCAAGGAAGAATTTGGCACATCAGGGCGTTTTGCCCGTATCAGGGAGGCGGAATGACAGAGACGGCGAGCGGCCCGGCGCGAGGTTCCCGTTCCAAGGGAAGCAAGGCTGCCAAGGGTCTGCGTATCGAGCGCATCCACACCACCCCCGGCGTGCACCCGTACGACGAGGTGGCGTGGGAGCGTCGTGACGTCGTCATGACCAACTGGCGCGACGGCTCGGTCAACTTCGAGCAGCGTGGCGTCGAGTTCCCCGACTTCTGGTCGGTGAACGCGGTCAACATCGTCACGAGCAAGTACTTCCGCGGCGCGGTCGGCACCCCCCAGCGGGAGACCGGCCTCAAGCAGCTCATCGACCGCATCGTGAAGACCTACCGGAAGGCCGGCGAGGACCACCGGTACTTCGCCTCCCCGGCCGACGCGGAGATCTTCGAGCACGAGCTCGCCTACGCCCTCCTGCACCAGATCTTCAGCTTCAACTCGCCGGTGTGGTTCAACGTCGGCACCCCGCAGCCGCAGCAGGTCAGCGCCTGCTTCATCCTCTCCGTCGACGACTCCATGGAGTCGATCCTCGACTGGTACAAGGAAGAGGGGATGATCTTCAAGGGCGGCTCCGGCGCCGGCCTGAACCTCTCCCGCATCCGCTCCTCCAAGGAGCTGCTCTCCTCCGGCGGCAACGCCTCCGGCCCGGTCTCCTTCATGCGCGGCGCCGACGCCTCCGCCGGAACGATCAAGTCCGGTGGAGCCACCCGCCGGGCGGCCAAGATGGTCGTTCTCGACGTCGACCACCCCGACATCGAGGACTTCATCGAGACCAAGGTCAAGGAGGAGGAGAAGATCCGCGCGCTGCGCGACGCGGGCTTCGACATGGACCTGGGCGGCGACGACATCACGTCCGTCCAGTACCAGAACGCCAACAACTCGGTGCGCGTGAACGACGAGTTCATGACGGCCGTGGAGAACGGCGGCACCTTCGGTCTGCGCGCCCGACTCACCGGCGAGGTCATCGAGGAGGTCGACGCCAAGTCGCTCTTCCGCAAGATGGCCGAGGCCGCCTGGGCCTGCGCCGACCCCGGCATCCAGTACGACGACACCATCAACCGGTGGCACACCTGCCCGGAGTCCGGCCGGATCACCGCGTCGAACCCGTGCAGCGAGTACATGCACCTGGACAACACCTCGTGCAACCTCGCCTCGCTGAACCTGATGAAGTTCCTCAAGGACGACGGCGAGGGCAACCAGTCGTTCGACTCCGAGCGCTTCGCCAAGGTCGTCGAGCTGGTCATCACCGCGATGGACATCTCCATCTGCTTCGCCGACTTCCCCACCCAGAAGATCGGTGAGAACACGCGCGCCTTCCGCCAGCTGGGCATCGGCTACGCCAACCTCGGCGCGCTGCTGATGGCCACCGGCCACGCGTACGACAGCGAGGGCGGCCGCGCCCTGGCCGGCGCCATCACCTCCCTGATGACCGCCACCTCGTACCGGCGCTCCGCCGAGCTGGCCGCCGTCGTCGGCCCGTACGACGGCTACGAGCGGAACGCCGAGCCGCACCAGCGCGTCATGAAGCAGCACGCGGACGCCAACACCACCGCCAAGCGGATGGACGACCTGGACACCGCGATCTGGGCCGCGGCCACCGAGGCCTGGCAGGACGTGCTCCGCCTCGGCGAGAAGAACGGCTTCCGCAACTCCCAGGCGTCCGTGATCGCCCCGACCGGCACCATCGGCCTGGCGATGTCCTGCGACACCACCGGCCTGGAGCCCGACCTCGCCCTGGTCAAGTTCAAGAAGCTGGTCGGCGGCGGCTCGATGCAGATCGTCAACGGCACGGTCCCGCAGGCGCTGCGCCGCCTCGGCTACCAGCCGGAGCAGATCGAGGCGATCGTCGCCCACATCGCCGAGCACGGCAACGTGATCGACGCCCCGGGTCTCAAGGCCGAGCACTACGAGGTCTTCGACTGCGCCATGGGCGAGCGCTCCATCTCCCCGATGGGCCACGTCCGCATGATGGCCGCCATCCAGCCGTGGATCTCCGGCGCGCTCTCCAAGACCGTGAACATGCCGGAGTCCGCCACCGTCGAAGAGGTCGAGGAGATCTACTTCGAGGCGTGGAAGATGGGCGTCAAGGCGCTCGCGATCTACCGCGACAACTGCAAGGTCGGCCAGCCGCTCTCGGCCAAGAAGAAGGACGAGGCGAAGAAGGACGAGAAGGCCGAGCTCGCGGAGAAGACCGAGGAGACGATCCGCGCGGCCGTCGAGAAGGTCGTCGAGTACCGTCCGGTCCGCAAGCGCCTCCCGAAGGGTCGTCCCGGCATCACCACCTCCTTCACGGTCGGCGGCGCCGAGGGCTACATGACGGCCAACTCCTACCCGGACGACGGCCTCGGCGAGGTCTTCCTGAAGATGTCCAAGCAGGGTTCGACCCTCGCGGGCATGATGGACGCCTTCTCGATCGCCGTCTCGGTCGGCCTCCAGTACGGCGTGCCGCTGGAGACCTACGTCTCGAAGTTCACCAACATGCGCTTCGAGCCGGCCGGCATGACCGACGACCCGGACGTGCGGATGGCGCAGTCGATCGTCGACTACATCTTCCGCCGCCTGGCGCTGGACTTCCTGCCCTTCGAGACCCGCTCGGCGCTGGGCATCCACTCCGCGGAGGAGCGCCAGCGCCATCTGGAGACCGGTTCCTACGAGCCGATCGACGAGGACATGGACGTCGAGGGCCTGGCCCAGTCCGCCCCGCGCCAGACGGAGGCGCCGAAGCCCGTCGTCGCCGCCCCGCCGGCCCCCGTCGTCGAGGCCCCCAAGCAGGCGCACACCTCGGCAGAGCTCGTCGAGATGCAGCTGGGCATCAGCGCGGACGCGCCGCTGTGCTTCTCCTGCGGCACCAAGATGCAGCGGGCCGGCAGCTGTTACATCTGCGAGGGCTGCGGCTCGACCAGCGGCTGCAGCTGATGCCGGGCCCGTCCCGGCGGTGATCTGACCAGTCAGGGCGGTGGCGCCGATTCTTCGGCGCCACCGCCCTTGGCGTTGGTGGCCTTGGGCTCGCGCCCGAGGCGACCCGGTCCGCCGTCCGACGGTGAGCGAGAGGCCCGGGAGCACGCGCACTTCACCCCCGGGGCGGGGAGCCGAGGACATCGGCTCCCCGCCCCGGGGTCGTGGTGTGTACGGCTCGGGGCGAGCATGCGAGCGCGCGCCGTAGCGCGCCGGCGCGCGGGCGGTTCTCGTCCCTGGCACGTGATGCACGCCACCTTCGGAGTCGTACGATATTGCGGTGCTGGTCAAGTGGATTCGCTGCACCGTGGTGGACCGCCGAGGGTTCGAGCGCGGGCAGCGGAAGTGGGCGGGGTTGCTCGGCGAACCGGGGTTCCGGGGTCAGGGCGGTGGTTGGAGCTTCCGGCGCCCGGACGTGGCGCACATATTCGGCTTCTGGGAGAGCCGCGCGTTCTACGACTCCTTCATGGCGCGATCACATGATCGTCTGGCTGCGGGACAGGCGGGGACGTTCAAGAACACCCAGGTCAGACTGTTCGAGCGCAGGTTTGACGTGAAGGTGGGCTTCCAGCCGCGGTTCAGCGACGCGGATGTGGTCCGGGTAGCCCACTGTCGGGTGCACGAGGACCGGGTGGAGCACTTCACCCATGTGCAGGAGAAAGTGTGGAACCCGGCTATGGCGGGGTCGCCCGGGATGCTGCGCGGGGTCTTCGGCGAGGCGCCGGGAAGCGAGTTCCTGGTGTTGTCCATCTGGGACTCGGCCGCCGAGCACGGGAAGTACCGCACGGAGCGGGTCGAGCGGCTCGCGCTGCGCGCGCAGACCGAGACCGATGTGGCGGCGATCGCCGGAGATGTCGTGGCCCTGGAGTCCACCTGGACCGTCTGACCGCGCGGGACGTACGCGGGCCGACCGACGGCCCGCTCATGCCCCGGGCCCAGCCCGGGCGGTACCCGGTCGGTACGGGGCCGACCGGGCCGGGCTGAGCGGGGTGCGCGCGGGGCCCGCCCGGCGGCCGGGGCGCGTGGCGCGGCCGCTCGCGCGCGCCGTGCGGCATCCCGGTCAACCCGTCGCACCGCCCGGAGTGGCGCCCGTGGTGTCGCTCGTCGTGTAGGCCCCGGCGCTCACGGCCGCGTGGACGGCCGCCGCGGTCTGGTCGGCGAGGGCCTCGTCGAGCGGTTCGCGGGTGATCAGGACCCGGAAGAACAGCGGTGCGGAGACGGCCCGTACGACCGCGTCCGCGTCGGTGCCCGCCGGCGCCTCGCCGCGCTCCACCGCGCGCCGGACGACGTCGGCGCAGCGCGCGAAGCGCTCGGCGTAGAAGCCGCGCAGCGCGTCCGCGGCGCGCTCGGACTGGAACGCCGCGGCGATGAACGCGCTGGGAGCGGCGGCGGTCGCGGGGTCGGAGAAGGTGTCGTACACCTCCCGGGCCAGGGCGCGGAGATCGCCTTCGAGGGTCCCCGTGTCGGGCGGGGTCCAGCTGTCCTCGCCCGCCAGGTCGAGGGCGTCGGCGACCAGCCCCTCCACGCCGCCCCAGCGACGGTAGAGCGTGGTCTTGTGGACGCCGGAGTGCTCGGCGACGTACTCGACGGTCAGGCCGGGATAGCCGTGTTCCGTGAGCCCGGTGAGGACGGCGTCACGGACGGCGGCGCGGGTCCGGGCGGTGCGCCCGCCCGGGCGGACGGTCCCGGGCGGCTGCGACGCGTTCGGGGCGGCGGTGTCGGTGCGCGTGGGGGTGCTGCCGGCTTTGGCGCCGCCCCGCCGGCGTCCGGCCCGGGAACCGGAGGTGGGGGATTCCGTATTCAAGTGCAACTCCTGTTGCGTTAGTAGCTGCCGTGTGTCACCATCATCGTAACGCGACACCGGTTGCGTTAGATGGCTGATCGGCCGTCGCCGTCCTGTTTCCAAGCGTCCCGGAGGTCGCCCTTGACCGCTCAGAAGTCCACTCAGCTCTCCCTGCGCGGCGTCACCGTGTCCCGCGGCGACCGGCTCCTCCTCGAGGACGTGTCGTTCTCGGTACGGCCCGGCGAGCGGATCGGGATCGTGGGTGAGAACGGCGCGGGGAAGTCCACCCTGCTGCGGCTGCTGGCCGGGCTGGAGCCGCCGGACGACGGGGTGGCGGTGACGGCCGCCGACGGCGGCGTGGGGCACCTCGGCCAGACCCTGGAGCTGCCCCCGGACCACACCGTCGGCGACGCCGTCGACGCGGCCCTCGCCGAGTTGCGGACCATGGAGCGCGGGCTGCGGGCGCTGGAGGAGCGTCTCGACGGCGACGACGCGGCTGCCGCGCTGGCCGAATACGGCGAACTGCTCACCGCGTTCGAGGCGCGCGGCGGCTACGAGGCCGACGCGCGGGTCGACAAGGCCCTGCACGGCCTGGGCCTCGCGCACATCGGTCGCCATCGGCTGCTGGGCGGTCTCTCCGGCGGCGAGCGGGCCCGACTGGGCCTGGCCTGTCTGATCGCGGCGGCGCCGGAGGTCATGCTGCTGGACGAGCCCACCAACCATCTCGACGGCGCCGCGCTGACCTGGTTGGAAGACGCCCTGCGGTCCCACCGGGGCACGGTCCTCGCCGTCTCCCACGATCGTGTCTTCCTTGAGCGCGTCGCCACCGCGATCGTCGAGGTGGACGCCGACCGCCGCACCCTGGTCCGCTACGGCGGGGGATACGCGGGCTTCGTCGCGGAGAAGGCCGCCGCGCGGCGCCGCTGGGAGCAGGAGTACGACCAGTGGTGCGCCGAGGTCGCCGCCCTGACCGAGAGCGCCGCCACCGCCGCCCAGCGGGTGGCCCCCGGCCGGGCCCGCAAGGACGGCAACAAGATGGCGTACGACCGGGACAAGGGGCGCGTGCAGTCGTCGGTCTCCAGCAGGGTGCGCAACGCCCAGGAGCGGCTGCGCCGACTGAAGGAGGAGCCGGTGCCCCGCCCGCCGGAGCCGTTGCGGTTCGCGGCTCGGCCGGTCGTGGGCACGGCGGGCGGGGTGCTCGTCGGCCTCCACGGAGTGCGGGTGGGCGACCGGCTGACGGTCGACTCCCTGACCGTCTCCGCCGGGGAGCGGCTGCTGGTGCACGGCGCCAACGGCGCGGGGAAGTCCACCCTCCTGCGACTCATGGCCGGGGTGGCGGCGCCCGACGCGGGCACCGTGGTGCGGCGCGGCCGGATCGGGTACCTGGCCCAGGAGATCCCCGTCACCAGCCCCCGTGAGCGGTTGCTGGCCGCCTTCGGCCGCGGCCTCCCGGGAGCCCCCGAGGAGCAGGCGGAACTCCTGCTGTCCTACGGCCTGTTCCGCCCCCGTGACCTCCATGTGCCGGTGGGTGCGCTCTCCGTGGGTCAGCGCCGCCGGCTGGCCCTGGCCCGGCTGCTGGCCCGCCCGGCGGACCTGCTGCTGCTGGACGAGCCGACGAACCACCTGGCGCTCGACCTGGTGGAGGCCCTGGAGCGGGCCCTGGAGAGGTGGACCGGCGCCCTGGTCGTGGTCTCGCACGACCGCCTGCTGCGCGATCGCTTCAACGGCGGGGTCTGCGAGATAAGCGGCGGGCGGCCGGTCACCGGCGCCCGGAATGAGGCGGTGGCCGCGGCCGCGATCTAGGGTGGCTGCATGGCGCGACCCCACCGCATCGTCCTGGTACGGCACGGAGAATCGGAGGGAAATGTCGATGACACGGTGTACGAACGAGTGCCCGACCACGCGCTACGGCTGACGGAGCGGGGCCGGAGGCAGGCACGGGAGGCCGGCGTGCGGCTGCGCGAGCTGTTCGAGGACGAGCCGGTCTCCGCCTATGTCTCGCCGTACCGCCGCACCCACCAGACCTTCCAGTTGCTGCGCCTCGACCCCTCCCGTACCCGGGTGCGAGAGGAGCCCAGACTGCGGGAGCAGGACTGGGGAAACTGGCAGGACCGGGACGACGTGCAACGGCAGAAGGCGTATCGCGACGCCTACGGCCACTTCTTCTACCGCTTCGCCCAGGGGGAGTCGGGTGCCGACGTCTACGACCGGGTGGGTGCCTTCCTGGAGAGCCTGTGGCGGAGTTTCGAGGATCCGGGACACCCGCCGAACGTCCTGCTGGTCACCCACGGTCTCACCATGCGGCTGTTCTGCATGCGATGGCTGCACTGGACCGTCGCGGAGTTCGAGTGCCTCTCCAACCCGGGAAACGGCGAGATGCGCATGCTGCAGCTCGGTGCCGACGGGCGGTACCGGCTGGACCGTCCCTTCGAGCGCTGGTGCACGCCCGAGCCATATGACCTCACCGGTTAGGGCTTCACCGGGTTAGAGTTCGCAGCGATGAGCGCTGACCGTTTCACCCGCGCCCTCGCCAGTCTGCGGGGGCTCGCCGTGGGGGATGCCCTCGGCTCCCAGTTCTTCGTGCCCGCCAACTACCCGAAACTGTCGCGCCGTGAGCTGCCGCCCGCGCCCTGGCAATGGACGGACGACACCGAGATGGCGTGCTCGGTGCTGGCCGTCCTCGCGGCCCACGGTCGGATCGACCAGGACGCACTGGCCCGCTCCTTCGCCGAGCACCACGACTTCGACCGCGGCTACGGCCCGGCCGTGAACCGGATGCTCCGACTGATCAGGGAGGGCGACGACTGGCGGGAGCTGGCCGCCGGACTCTTCAAGGGGCAGGGCTCGTGGGGCAACGGCGCCGCGATGCGCATCGCTCCCCTCGGCGCCTGGTACGCGGGCGACGCGGAGCAGGCCACGCACCAGGCGGAGATCTCCGCCTACACCACCCATCAGCACCGGGAGGCGGTGGCCGGGGCGATGGCGGTCGCGGCCGCCGCGGCGCTGACCGCGGCTCCGGAGGGCGTCGCCGGCCCGGAGGCGCTGCTGGACGAGGTGATCGCCCTGGTGCCGCGCAGCGCCGTGCAGGCCGGGCTGCGTCGTGCCCGGGACATGCTCGACTACGGGGACACGGGCACGGTCGCCGCGGTCCTGGGCTGCGGCCGGCGCACCAGCGCCCATGACACCGTGCCCTTCGCCCTGTGGGCGGCCGCCCGCCACCTCGGCTCGTTCGAGGACGCGTTCTGGACCACCGCCCAGGCGGGCGGCGACGTGGACACCACGTGCGCGATCGTCGGCGGTGTGATCGCGGCCGGCGAGGCGGGCGCCCCGCCGCTCGCCTGGTGGGAGAGCGTCGAGGCGCTTCCGGACTGGCTCCCGTCGGCAGGGTGATCGGCCGACCGGCGACGGCGACCGGTCACCCGTGACCTGACCCTTCGATGCTTCGCTCGCGGCCGGCCTCCCGTGGCGTTCAGGGCGGTGATCGTCGGACGCGCCGGAGCGGCCACGCGCCGGCGTCCTCCGCGCGTCGAGGCGGTGATCTCCGTTCTCGGCGCTCGGAGTTCGCCGGAGCCGGCCCTCGGCGAGGCGCGGTCCACCCGGGCGCGCGCCGGCCGCGACGGGGATGCCCCGCCGTTCCGAAGGGCGGTGGCGGCTCGGTGGGCGGCCCCTGCGCCGAGGGCGTCATCACGGCGGCGTAGTGTGGTTCACGTCATGGCCTACGAACCGCCCACTCACACCGTCGAGCGCTCCCTGCGCGCCACCACCGGAGCCCGGATCATCGTCGGTATCGACGAGGTCGGGCGAGGGGCGTGGGCAGGCCCGGTCACCGTCTGCGCGGCCGTCACCGGCCTGCGTCGGCCGCCCGCCGGGCTCACGGACTCCAAGCTGCTCACGCCCAAGCGGCGCACGGAACTCGCCCGCGAACTGGAGAGCTGGGTGACCGCGCACGCGCTCGGGCACGCCTCGCCCCAGGAGATCGACGAGCTGGGCATGACCGCCGCGCTGCGGCTCGCCGCGACGCGTGCCCTCGACGGGCTGCCGATGCGCCCCGACGCGGTGATCCTCGACGGGAAGCACGACTACCTCGGGGCGCCCTGGCGGGTGCGCACCGTCATCAAGGGCGACCGCAGCTGTGTCGTGGTGGCCGCGGCCTCGGTGATCGCCAAGGTCTACCGAGACGCGATGATGGTCGAACTCGGAGTCGAGCATTCCGACTTCTGCTTCGCTGACAACGCCGGTTACCCTTCGCCGGTACACCGCGCAGCCTTGGAGGAGCTCGGGCCCACTCCGCATCACCGCCTGTCCTGGGCCTACCTGGACGCCCTGCCGCGTTGGCGGCACCTCAAGCGGGGCCGCAGCGCCCCTGAAACCGCTGCGATGGAAGCCGTTGGCCAATTGGGTTTCGACTTCTGAGCGGAGAATTCCGCCACCCGCCGATGCGACTCGCACCGGCGTTTGATAAATATCAGATCATGCCTCTCTTCCCCGAGGAGCCTCAGATTCACGAGAGTGTCCCGGGTCCCCGCGCGACGCCGGCCGCTGGCCGCACCGTGCCGACCCCCCGTCCCGTCCCCGGTCCCGGACCCCGGCCCGTTCCGCGGCGCCCCGGCACCCCGGGCCCGAACCGCGGTCCGGCCGCGCCCCCGTCGCAGCGCGCCGGGGGCGACGCCGCGAAGCCCGCACCGCCCACCAAGGCATCGTCCACTCCGCAGATCCAGCTGATCCCCGCCTCGGTGGAGGGCGCGCTGGACGCCGCGGACGAGGCCGTCGACCTGTTGCTGGACTCCGGCCGCGCACCGAGCGACATCCTGGTGCTCACCACCGGTGACCAGCACCCCTGGGCCGCGCACGAGCTGTCGTTCGGCGAGGACTCGTACTGGGCGCAGCACGACGCCGGTGACGACGTCTTCTACGCCGACATCGAGGCCTCGCGCGCCCAGTCCCGCCCAGTGGTGGTCGTCGCGGTCAACGGTGGTGCCGACGCCTCCGTCGCCCGCGCCCTGCCCGGGGCGATGGCCCGTGCCAAGGTGCTGCTGATCGTCTGCGGGGACCCGCAGCGGATCAACAGCCTCATGACCGCGGGCGTCTGACCCCGGCGGCAGGGTCTCACCACCCGTGTGACGGTCCGGGTCCGGACCGAGCCCCCGGTAGCCGGAGCGCCCGGTGTCCGGCGGCCCCTGCCGACGGGGCCGCTCGTCACCGGGCGGCTGTGTGCCGGTGTGCCTCCGGCGCGCCGCCGCCGGACCGGGCCAGCCCGGCCGGGGCGACGCCCCCGGTGTCCAGGGAGCCCTTCGCCATCCTCTCGGGGCGGCCCTGGCGCGGAATGACGGCGGAGGAGGCCGGGGCGTTCGCATCCACGGTCCACTCCGGAGCGGAGGCGGCGTGCGGCCGCCTGCCGCCGCGCGCCTCGCCCAGCACCTGCCAGCCGCCGGGGGTGAGCGTGATGTACGCCCCGCAGCGCAGCCCATGCAGGGTGCAGGCGTCTCGCAGGCCCCACATCCAGGCCCCGTCCTCCTCCGTCCAGCGGCCTTCGCCGTCACGGCAGTAGAGCAGCACCGCGGTGCGGACCGGTCTACGGCGGCGCAGGTCGTGGGGTATCACGCTGCGCAGCCGGTCCAGCAGCGCGTTGCGGAACTCCCAGCCGTCGGCCGCGGTGTTCCCACGGCTGAAGGACGCGCTTGCCACCAGGCGTTCCTCGGGATCGAGGACCGCGACGACCGCCGTCGAGGGGGTGGGCAGATGGCGCGCGTGCAGGCCGGTGATCACTGCACGTGGATCGCGCAGCAAAGGGATGCTCGCGGCGGCCCACTCGGCTGGTTCGAGCAGCCGGCCCAGCGGTGTGGCGCGGTCGGCGGATGGCGGCGGAGCGAAGCTGAGGGCCACGGTCCTCCCTTCGTCTGCGCGCACGGTCGGTCGCGGGGCGTGCGACGGGCAGCACGCCACGACACCCAGCGGACCGCGGGCGAATGGGGATGGGAAGCTGACTCCATTCTTTCGGTCGCACTGGCATGCGGCAACGCGCCTGTGGCCGCTGATGGCCGATATGTGGTGGTGTGGCCTCTATATTCCTGCGCGTTCCCGTCGATGGCTCCGTCGGCTCACCCCTGCACCGCCAGGACCAGCGGAAACACCTCTCCCGCCCCCGCCTGCCGCAACAGGCGAGCGGCCACCGCCATGGTCCACCCGGTGTCGGCCAGATCGTCCACGAGCAGCACCGGTCCGCCCGCCCGGGCGAGCGCGGCCGCCAGGTCCGGATCGACGGTGAGCGCCCCGTGCAGCGCCCGCAGCCGCTGGGCGCTGTTGCTGCGTGGAATACGCGTGTCCGCCCCGGCGTCCGCGTACCCCACGGTTCCGAGCAGGGGCATCCGGCCCACCGAGGAGATCCGCTCGCCGAGGGACTGGATCAGCCGCGGGCGGGTGCGCGAGGCGATGGTGACGACGCCGACCGGACGCGCGGGGGCGTCGGGGGCTCCCGAGGCCCAGCCGCCGGGCCCCCTGGCCCAGTCCGCGAGCACCGTGACCACCGCGTCCGCGACATCGTCGGGCACGGGGCCGTCCGGGGTCTGCGGGGAGAGCAGCGGGCGCAGCCGGTTGCCCCAGCCGATGTCGGAGAGCCGGCCCAGCGCCCGGCCGGTGGCGGCCTGTTCGCCCGCCGGGATGCGGCCCTTGAGGTCGACGCCGACGGCGGGCAGCCCCGTCGGCCACATCCGACGCGGCTCCACCTCGACCCCCGGCCGGCCGAGCTCACCGCGCGCCGCGTCGAGCGCCGAAGCGGACACCTCGGCGGTGAACCGAGCCCCCGCGCAGTTGTCACAGCGCCCGCACGGCGCGGCCGTCTCATCGTCCAACTGCCGCCGCAGGAACTCCATCCGGCAGCCGCCCGTCGTCGCGTACTCCCGCATGGCCTGCTGCTCGGCCTCGCGCTGCCGGGCCACCCACGCATAGCGCTCGGCGTCGTACGTCCAGGGGCGTCCGGTCGCCGTCCAGCCGCCGCGCACCCGACGCACCGCGCCGTCCACGTCGAGCACCTTGAGCATGATCTCCAGCCGTGAGCGGCGCAGGTCGACCTGCGGTTCGAGGGCCGGCAAGGACACCGGGCGGTCCGCCGCGGCCAGCACGTCGAGGGTGCGGCGCACCTGCTCCTCGGCGGGGAAGGCGAGCGAGGCGAAGTACCGCCAGATCGCCTCGTCCTCGCGCCCGGGAAGCAGCAGCACCTCGGCGTGCTCCACCCCGCGGCCGGCCCGGCCGACCTGCTGGTAGTAGGCGATGGGGGAGGACGGCGAGCCCAGGTGGACCACGAAGCCGAGGTCGGGCTTGTCGAAGCCCATGCCCAGCGCCGAGGTGGCGACCAGCGCCTTGACGCGGTTTCCGAGCAGATCCTCCTCGGCCTGCAGCCGATCGGCGTTCTCCGTCTTGCCGGTATAGGAGGAGACGGTGTGGCCGCGCTGCCGCAGGAACGCCGTGACCTCCTCGGCGGCCGCGACCGTGAGGGTGTAGACGATCCCCGAGCCCGGCAGGTCCGAGAGGTGGTCGGCCAGCCAGGCCAGCCGGTGCGCGGCGTCCGGCAGGGAGACCACGGACAGGCTCAGGCTCTCGCGCTCCAGCGGCCCCCGCAGCACCAAGGCCCGCGAGGACTCCGGCCCGGCCCCCGGCTGCTGTCCGCCGGTGCCCAGCTGATCGGCGACATCGGCGGTGACCCGGGCGTTGGCGGTCGCGGTGGTCGCCAGCACCGGGACGCCGGGCGACAGCTCCGCGAGCATGGTGCGCAGCCTGCGATAGTCGGGCCGGAAGTCGTGCCCCCAGTCGGAGATGCAGTGCGCCTCGTCGACGACCAGCAGACCGGTGGCGGCGGCGAGCTTGGGCAGCACCTGGTCGCGAAAGTCCGGGTTGTTCAGCCGCTCCGGGCTGACCAGCAGCACATCCACATCACCGGCGGCCACCTCGGCCTGGACGGTGTCCCACTCCTCGGTGTTGGCCGAATTGATGGTGCGCGCGCGGATCCCGGCCCGCTCGGCCGCCTCGACCTGGTTGCGCATCAGCGCGAGCAGCGGGGAGACGATTACCGTGGGGCCGCTGCCGCGCTCGCGGAGCAGCGCGGTCGCCACGAAGTACACCGCGGACTTGCCCCAGCCCGTGCGCTGCACCACCAGCGCCCTGCGGCGGTCGGCGACCAGCGCCTCGACCGCCCGCCACTGGTCCTCGCGCAGTCGGGCGGCGCCGGTGGCGTCCCCGACGAGGCGGGCGAGGACACGGTCTGCCGAGGCACGGAGTTCGTCGTTGCTCATCCCCCCATGCAACCCGATGCCACCGACATCACGCGAATGCTCTCGGCAGCCTGTGGATAACGTTATCCACAGGGGTGGTGCGATCATGCCGGGCCGCGGGACCGTCCTGCCATGACCGAACACAACGCATCGCCCGTCCCGTCCGGCCAGGAGGAGATCACCCTCCGCAACCCCGCGGAACTCGCCGACGCCCTCCCGTATCTGCTGGGCTTCCACCCCGACGACAGCATCGTCCTCGCCGCCCTGCACGGCCCGCAGGGCCGGTTCGGCGGGCGGCTCAGGCTCGGCATCCCCGACGCCCGCGAGGACTGGCCGGAGGTGAGCCACCAGCTCGCCGAGTCCCTGGTGACGGCCGGGGAGCGGCGTGGGATCCGCCCGGACGGCATCGTCCTCTTCCTCTGCCAGGACCCGGCGGAGGCGGAGTCGGGACGGGACGTGATGGAGCGGCTGCGGCCGCTGGCCCAACAGTTGCGCACCGCGTGCGGACGGCTGGACGTGCCGGTCTTCGAGGCGCTGTGCCTGTCCGACGGGCGGTTCTGGTCGTACTGCTGCCCGGACCCGCGTTGCTGCCCCGCGGACGGGACGCCGCTCGGCCTCCCGGGCACCTCGGTGATGGCCGCGGCCGCCGCCTACGCGGGCATCCAGGTGCGCGGATCGCTGCGGGAGATGGAGGCGCGGCTCGCCCCGCTCGCCGCGCCGCTGGCCGAGGAGCAGGAGGACGCCCTGGACACGGCGGGCGCCGAGCTGGTTCCGAGGATCCTGGGTGGCGTCGACTGCGCGACCGTGCGCGAGGAGACGCTGCGCCTCGCGGGGGAACTGGTGGAGCGGTTCCGCGCCGCGCCGCCCATCGCCGACCCCCTCGCCGCCGACGCCCGCGACGACCGCCTGCTCGACCCGGGGAAGGCCGCTGACGTCATCATCGGCCTTCAGGACCGCATCACGCGCGACCGTGCGGCGCAGTGGATGGAGGGCGCCGACGCCGAGGCCGCGCTGCGGCTGTGGCGGGCCCTGGCCCGCCGCTGCGTGGGTTCGTACACGGAGCACGCGGCGGTACCGCTCACCCTCGCCGGCTGGGTCGCCTGGTCCACCGGCGACGAGCCGGCGGCGCGGGTGGCGCTGAGCCGCGCCCTGCGCGCCGACCCGGACTACCTCTTCGCCAGGCTGTTGCACCAGGCGTGCAACGAGGGGCTCGATCCGGAGCTGCTGCGTCGGTGCCTGCGGCAGGAGCGCGCCGACCACGCCCTGCACACCGCCCTGCACGAGGAGACGGAGCGCGGCGCGCCGACGCCCCTGCTGAGCGTGCCGGCCGGGCCTCCGGGCGGCAGCCGCCGCAAGGCGCGCCGGGGCCGACCGGCGCCCAGCGGCCCCGGGGCGGGCGCGGCCCGAGCCGCCGACCGCCCCACCGGGAAGGCCCGTCCGCCCCGCCGGACAGGACCGCGCGGCAGCCGCGGGCGCCGCTGACGGCCGTGTTCGGGCCGCCCAGCGTGACCTGTGCGCCGATCATGCCGTTCACCCATTGGCCACGGCCGTCGAAATCCGTGATCTCTCCAGGAGGGCAGAGGATGCAGGGCATGGTCCCCACCGACCCGACGGTCGGCCGCCCGGCCCCGCCGCCGCGGGCGGCCACGGGACGGGCCGCCCCCACCCCGCAGCCGGTGCACCGGGCGCTGATCTGCGTCTCGATGCCCGCCTTCGCGATCTCCGACGAGCACGGCCAACTCACCGGCCAGGGGCTGGACGGGTTCTACAGGTCCGGCCGCCGAGTGCTGGCCCGCTGCCGGCTGCGGGTCGCGGGGCAGGACCCACTCCCCGTGCAGGGACAGCTGGTCGGCGCCGACCGGGCCCGCTTCGTCTCGACGGTGCGCACCTCGGCCGATCCCGGACCGGACCCGGGGGTGAGCGTGGAGCGGCTGCGGCACGCCGACGGGACCGAGCGGATCACCTTGCGCAGCGCCTCCCCACGCGCGGTCAGACTCCCCGTGGAGCTGGCCGTGGGCACCGACCTGGCCGAACTCGCCGCGGTCGGAACCGGGCTGGCCGGGCCCGAACTCCCCGGCAGCGTCCACGATTCCGGCATGCGCTGGGCCACCACCGGGGGGATACACGCGGTGGTGGCGGCCGACCCCGCGCCCACCGACACACTGGCCCACGCCGGTCTGCTCCGCTGGGACGTGGAGCTCGACCCCGGTGCCGCCCACAGCATCGAGCTGCGCGTTCGACTGGAGACCCCGCCCGCCACGCGCCCGACGGCCATGGGCGCGGCGGCGGCCGCGCCCGCCGCCGCGCCGCCCGGGCAGAGCCCCGAGCACCTCTGGCGGGCCGCGCGGGCCCAAGGCGACGACGCCCGGGTCGAGGACCTGCTGCGCACAGCCCTCGGCGACCTGTGCGGCCTCCTCGTGCGCGACCGTGGACACCCCGCCGACAGCTACCTGGTCGCGGGCGTCCCCTGGCGCTGCGGACTGGCCCCCGCCGAGGCGCTGTGGGCCGCCCGGCTCACCCTCCCGCTGGGGACCCGCCTCGCCGCCGGCACGCTGCGCACCCTGGCCCGCACCCAGCGGACGGGACGCGGGTCCGACGCGGGCCACATCCCCGGGTCGCTGCGCCACAGCGGTCCGCATCTGCCGCCCGGCTGCACGGGGGTCGAGGCGACCCTGCTGTTCCCGGTCGTGCTGGCCGAAGCCCGCCGCTGGGGGCTGCCCGATCGCGAGGTCGGGCCACTCCTGGACGCCGTGGAGGGCTGTCTGCGCTGGTTGCTCGCGGCAGCAGGAGAGAGCGGCTTCATCCCCGACCCGGCGCCGGGCGGGCCGTACCGCTGCGAGACCCAGGCGCACGCCCACCGCGCGGCCCTGCTCGGCGCCGACCTCCTCGACGCCTACGGCCGCCCGGGAGGGGCACAGGCCCGCGAGTGGGCGGCCGCGTTGCGCGGACGCTTCCGGGAGGACTTCTGGATCGACGACCTCGCCGGCGGGCGCCCCGCCGCCGCGCTGCTCGCAGGCGGCCGGCCGGTGGCGCACCTGGGCGGGGCCGCGGCCCACCTCCTCGATACCGGACTGCTCGGCGGCGGCCGCCTCGCCGCGGGGTTGCTCGATCCGGCGCGCACCGAGCAACTGGCCCGGTTGCTGGGCAGCCCCGCCCTCGACTCCGGGTGGGGGCTGCGCAGCCTCGGCGCCAAGGAGCCCGGACACAACCCGTTCGGCCACCGCGGCGGCGCCGTCCGGGTCCACGAGACGGCGGTGGCCGTCGCGGGGCTGGCCGCGGCGGGCTATGAGAAGGAGGCGGGCGCCCTGCTGCGCGGCGCCCTCGACGCCGCGCAGCACTTCGGCCACCGGCTGCCGGAGATGTACGCGGGGGAGCAGCGCGTCACCGGCGGCGTCCCGCTGCCGCACCCCGCCGCCTGCCGCCCGGCCGCGGTCGCGGCCGCCGGGGCGGCGCAACTGCTCATCACGGCGGCCGGGGTCCGCCCGGATGTGCCCGGAGGGTCCGTGGCCGTGCGGCCCATGCACACCGCTCCGCTGGGTGCCGTTCAGTTCACCGGCCTGCGCGTGGCCGAGCAACCCTTCGCCCTGAGGGTCAGCCGTCTCGGCTTGGGCATGGTCGAGGAGGCCGCGGATGGACTGCAGTTGGGAGGGTGAGACAGCCGTGAACACGCTGACGGGAATGCCGGGGAGGCGCGACCTCCCGCACATCGGCCGTGACGGTCAAGCGCCTGATTATCGTCAGGAAGACGACTATGATCGCGTTATGCCCTACGACCCCTCGGCCTTCCCGCCCTTCGCCGTCACCGTGGACCTGGTCGTGCTCACCGTGCGGCGGCACGCGCTGTGCGCGCTCGCCGTCCGCCGCGGCGAGCCGCCCTTCCAGGGGCGATGGGCGCTGCCGGGCGGATTCGTGCGGCCCGACGAGGACCTCTCGGCCGCCGCCGCGCGAGAGCTGTCCGAGGAGACCGGGCTGCTCGCCCACGACCCGGACCTCCCGGTCCCTCCGAACGCGGCCCACCTCGAACAGCTGGCCACCTACGGTGATCCCAAGCGCGACCCCCGCATGCGGGTGGTGAGCGTCGCCCACCTGGTGCTGGCGCCCGACCTGCCGGCCCCGCGTGCCGGGGGCGACGCCCACAGTGTGCGCTGGGCCCCGGTGGAGTCCCTGCTCGACCCCAGCGGCGCGTTCGGCCGGGATCCGGAGATCTCCGCCCCGCTCGCCTTCGACCACGCCCGCATCCTCGCCGACGGCGTGGAGCGCGCCCGCTCCAAGATCGAGTACTCCTCGCTGGCCACCGCCTTCTGCCCGCAGGAGTTCACCGTCGGCGAGCTCCGCCGGGTCTACGAGGCGGTGTGGGGCGTCGCGCTCGATCCGCGCAACTTCCATCGCAAGGTCACGGGCACGCCGGGATTCCTGGTGCCCACCGGCGGGACGACGACGCGTCAGGGTGGCCGCCCGGCACAGCTGTTCCGGGCCGGCGGCGCCACGCTGCTGAACCCGCCGATGCTGCGCCCCGAGGTGTGACAGGGCGGCCCTCCCGCCCGCTCCGCCCTTGACGTGTGCGCTGACTCCGCCGTACGAGGCGGGGAGGGGCTGGGCGACCTCCGCCCACCCGGAGCCCTGCCCATGCCCCGGCGCCGCACTCCTCGTGCCTCCGCGCCGCCCTGTCGTGGTCTCCGCGCCGCACCGCTGTGGCCTCGGCGCCGCGCTGTCGTGTCTCCGCGCCGCGCTGTCGTGGCCTCCGCACCGCCTGCCGTGCCTCCGCGCCGCACTGTCGGCCTCCGCGCCGTGCCGTCGTCTCTCCGCGCCGCACCGGCGGGGCGTCTGCACCGCGCCGACGTCGCCGGACGGCTCCCCGCCTCGTTCCGGGTGCTCCTGGTCTGTCGTCCGCACGCACCGGCCGTCGCCGCGGCGGCGCTGGTACGCGAGGTCGCCCAGTGCTCCGCCATGCCGCTCCGCCAGGCCGGCGTTCGCGCGGCGCCGCGGCGGCACCGAAGTGACGCCGCAGCCGCGCCGGCACACCGTTCACGTACCGGACCGTCGCCCTACCGATCCCGCCGCCGGCCGGTCGCCCCCGGCAGTGGGGCATCGGACGCGGTCGCCCCCGGCAGTGGGGGGCGGACGCGGTCGCCCCACAGTGGGGTGTCGAACGCGCTCGCCTCGCCGGCGCCCGCCTCGCAGTCGATGCTCCTCAGCCGCAGGCCCGGATCCCGCCTCGGCCTCGGGCCCCTGCCCCTTGAACCCCCGCTCATCCGCCTCTGCCCCTTGAACCCCGCTCATCCGCCTCTGCCCCTCGAACCCCGCTCCTCGGGCCTCTGCTCCTCGAACCCCGGAGCCCTCACCGCCCCCGCAGGCCCCGAGGCCCGCCGTCTGCGGCCCGGGCGGCTCCGGCGTTTCCGGGTGCCGGCACGCCGCCTCCGCCTCTGGGCGGGACCTTCGGTCCGCCCGGCTCGGGCGTTCACGCCGATTGCCTCGTTCCGGTTGCCGGATCCGCGGGGGCGGCCCGGCGCACGCCCCTCGCGCCCGTCATTGCCCACGCGCCGTACGCCCTCGGTCACGGGCCTGAGCGGGGACAGGGCGGGCGCTGGCCGCGCGACCAGGCCCAAGGCCCCTGGAGGGTGGCCATTTCTGCCCGATTGGGCGTCAATTGTGAGGTAATGGGCGATCACCCTTTCGTGTGCTTTTCACCAAAGACCTCAAGGGGTCCGGAAGCGTCGCCGACAAAGGATGCGTGAGTACCCTTGCGCACACCACGATGACCGCGGCTCGCCCCGCCGATTCCGGACTTGCCGGCTCGGGCGAGCTTGACCGCTACTCCTACGCCGACGGCCCCGGTGCCGACCGCGGCAGCGCCCCCTCCTGGGAGGGCGCCGACGCGGAGATCGGCCGCGTGGGGCGCCGCGCCGCCGGCAATCGAGGCCGCGGGTTGCATGGCCAACTCGTCCAGCAGCTGGGGCAGATGATCGTCTCCGGAGACCTGGGCGCCGACCGCCCGCTCGTCCCCGAGGAGATCGGCCAGCGCTTCGAGGTCTCCCGGACCGTCGTCCGCGAGTCGCTCCGGGTCCTGGAGGCCAAGGGCCTCGTCAGCGCCCGTCCCAACGTCGGCACCCGGGTCCGGCCGGTCAGCGACTGGAACCTGCTGGACCCGGACATCATCGAGTGGCGGGCGTTCGGCCCGCAGCGCGATGACCAGCGTCGCGAGCTGTGTGAGCTGCGCTGGACGATCGAGCCGCTGGCCGCCCGCCTCGCCGCCGGGCACAACCGCGAGGACGTGCAGCAGCGGCTCGCCGACATGGTCGAGATCATGGGTCACTCGCTGGCTCAGGGCGACTCGCTGACCTTCTCTCGCGCGGACGCCGAGTTCCACGCGCTGCTGCTCCAGGTCGCCGGAAACCGGATGCTGGAGCACCTGGCTGGCATCGTCGCCGCCGCGCTGCACGTCTCCGGCGGACCGGTCACCGGCTGCGACCGCCTCACCGAGGCCGGCCTCGGGCACCACCGCCGGATCGTCGACGCCGTCGGCGCGGGTGACGCCGCGGCCGCGGAGAGCGCCATGCGGCAACTGCTGACCGTGCACCCCGAGGTCGAGCGCGTGGTGCCGGCGCCCCGCGAGCACTGAACCGGCCCCACGCGCATGCGTACGGACGCGCACGAGACGGCGTCGTCGGATCCATCGCGGTGTCCGCACCGGGATCCCCCCGGGGAGCCGACCCGGGAGCCGGGTCGGCGCCCGAGTCGGGAGCCGCTCGGCGGTCCGGCCGGGGATCCGGCCGCGGATCCCCTCCGAGGCCCGCTCCAGGGTCTCGGTGGATTCGGCGACGCGGTGTGATTCGTCCGTTTCGGACGGGATTCGCGGCGATTGTGGTGTGACTCGGGCCACGAGGATTGGGCGTAACGCTCCTTGAGGCAGCGCGATGACTAAAGAGGTGGTAGCCGCGGAGGGAATACAAAGGTCGCTTACGACGCTGTATCTCTCTGCACTTCCGCCCGCCGCCGCCGGTTCATCCCTGCCGGCGGTCGTCGGCTCCGGTCCTCCGAGGACGGGGCCGGATGCCGTTCCCATCATTCCGAGAGGTTGTTCGTGTCGGCCAGCACATCCCGTACGCTCCCGCCGGAGATCGCCGAGTCCGAGTCTGTCATGGCGCTCATCGAGCGGGGAAAGGCTGAGGGGCAGATCGCCGGCGACGATGTGCGCCGGGCCTTCGAGGCTGACCAGATTCCGCCAACCCAGTGGAAGAACGTTCTGCGCAGCCTCAACCAGATCCTCGACGAGGAGGGTGTGACGCTGATGGTCAGTGCCGCAGAGGCGCCCAAGCGCACCCGCAAGAGCGTCGCAGCGAAGAGTCCGGCGAAGCGCACCGCCACCAAGACCGTCACCAAGACGGTCACCGCCAAGAAGACCGCAGCCGTCACCACCACCTCGGCCGCGGCCGAGGGCGGCGTGGACACGGCCGACGAGGCCACGGCGCCCGCCAAGAAGGCCGCCGCGAAGAAGACCACCACGGCGAAGAAGGCCGTGGCGAAGAAGACCGCCGCCAAGAAGACGACGGCCAAGAAGACCGCCGCCAAGAAGGACGCGGACGACCTGCTCGAGGGCGAGGAGCCGCTCGAGGAGGTCACCGGTCCCGGCAAGCCGGGCGAGGGTGAGGGCGAGGGCGAGGCCCAGGGCTTCGTGCTCTCCGACGAGGACGAGGACGACGCCCCCGCGCAGCAGGTCGCCGCGGCCGGTGCCACCGCCGACCCGGTCAAGGACTACCTCAAGCAGATCGGTAAGGTCCCGCTGCTCAACGCCGAGCAGGAGGTCGAGCTCGCCAAGCGCATCGAGGCCGGCCTGTTCGCCGAGGACAAGCTCGCCAACGCCGACAAGCTGGCGCCGAAGCTGAAGCGCGAGCTGGAGATCATCGCCGAGGACGGCCGTCGGGCCAAGAACCACCTCCTGGAGGCCAACCTCCGTCTGGTGGTCTCCCTGGCCAAGCGCTACACCGGCCGCGGCATGCTCTTCCTGGACCTCATCCAGGAGGGCAACCTGGGTCTGATCCGCGCGGTCGAGAAGTTCGACTACACCAAGGGCTACAAGTTCTCCACGTACGCCACCTGGTGGATCCGGCAGGCGATCACCCGCGCCATGGCCGACCAGGCCCGCACCATCCGTATCCCGGTGCACATGGTCGAGGTCATCAACAAGCTCGCGCGCGTCCAGCGCCAGATGCTCCAGGACCTGGGCCGCGAGCCCACCCCGGAGGAGCTGGCCAAGGAGCTCGACATGACCCCGGAGAAGGTCATCGAGGTCCAGAAGTACGGTCGCGAGCCGATCTCTCTGCACACCCCGCTCGGTGAGGACGGCGACAGCGAGTTCGGTGACCTCATCGAGGACTCCGAGGCGGTCGTCCCGGCCGACGCCGTCAGCTTCACGCTGCTCCAGGAGCAGCTGCACTCCGTTCTGGACACGCTCAGCGAGCGCGAGGCGGGCGTGGTCTCCATGCGCTTCGGCCTCACCGACGGCCAGCCCAAGACGCTGGACGAGATCGGCAAGGTCTACGGCGTGACGCGTGAGCGCATCCGCCAGATCGAGTCGAAGACGATGTCCAAGCTGCGCCACCCGTCGCGTTCGCAGGTTCTGCGCGACTACCTCGACTGACAGACCGGCGCGACGATCAGTGCCTGACGGGCACGTCGCGCGATGATCCCCGCGAAGGCCGGGCTCCCCTGGGAGCCCGGCCTTCGCGTTGTCCGATCACGGCTGGTCCGGCCTCATCGCCGGCGACCTCGTGACGCCGGGCGTTGCCGGCGACCTCGCGACGCCGAGGATTGTCCGCCACCCGGGCGTCGGCGGACGTGCTGTTCGAGATGCGTGATGCGATTCGCTGGGTAACGCTAAGTATGCAGACCGTTCCGTAACGTCAGGAGGTTGTATGCGCAACTCGCGCCGTCCGCTCCTCGCGGCGGCCCCGCTGGCGTCCCTGCTCGGCGCCCTCGCCCTACTGTTCGCCATGTCCGCTCCGGCGGCCGCCGATCGTGTCGTCGTGGGAGGGCACCCGGTGCGCCTCGCCGACGCCCCGTGGACCGTCGCGCTGGCCAGCCGCAGTCACTTCGGCCCGGCCCGCTCCGGCCAGTTCTGCGGCGGCGTGGCCATCAGCCGCAGGACGGTGCTCACCGCGGCGCACTGTCTGCGAACCGATGTGCTGGGCGTGGACTGGCGTGACATCCCCGACCTGCGCCTGATCGCCGGCCGTGGCGATCTGGGGGCCGACGACGGCGAGGAGGTCCCGCTGCAGCGGGTGTGGATCAACCCGGCCTATGACACCTTCACCAACGCCTGGGACGTCGCGGTGCTGACCGTCTCCCGTCCCCTGCCGATCTCCAAGGTGATCCCGATAGCGGAGGCGGGGGGCACGGAGTACCAGCCGGGCACCGCGGCGGCGGTCTACGGCTGGGGCGACATGCGGGGCAACGGCAGCTATGCCGCGGGGCTGCGGTCGGCGCACGTCAAGGTCCTCGACGACACGGTGTGCGAGCGCGCCTATCCGGGCACCCGGAACGGCACCTACCACCGACCCTCCATGCTGTGCGCCGGGTTGCCCAGCGGGGGTCGGGACGCCTGCCAGGGGGACAGCGGCGGTCCGCTGGTGGCCCGGGGCCGGCTGATCGGGCTGGTGTCCTGGGGCAGTGGCTGTGGCGAGGCGGGTCGGCCGGGCGTCTATACGCGGATCTCCGCGGTCGCCCCGCTGGTGGCGGCGCACGGCTGATGGCCCGGCCGGACCTGCTGGGCCCTGGGGCTGCCCGCGGCGCCTGCTGGCCGCGGATGGCGCCGACAGGGGCGTGATGGGCCCGTCAGGGCCCGCTGAGGGGCCTTGTGGCCCCCACGGGGCCTTGGGTCTCGTGGTCCAAGGCGGGCCGGCGCTGTCGCGGGCTGGTCGGACCGCCTCGGATCGACTGAGGCCGGGCCGGAATCGGTGCCGCCGCCCTCGGCCGGCATCGGGTCGTGGGTGCCTCCGTGCGGGGCCGGGTCGCAGGTCCGGGTCCTGGTCCGGAGGGCGGACCGCGGCTCGGAGGCCCGAGGCCGAGCTGGGCCTGGGTCGTGAGCCTGGGCCTGGGTTCGCACCCAGGCCGCCGACCGGAGGGCGCCGTGGGCCGGAAACGAGAACGGGCGGTCGCCCCCGGTCGCGGGGACGGCCGCCCGAGCCCCGGCCTCTCGGCCGGAACGTCTCGCTCGTCGTGTAAAACGAAGGGTCGGTGCCGCTCAGCGCTCGTCGTCGGTCGCGGACGCCGGGACGGTGGTGAGTCGCTCCGTCTCGTCCTGTATCTCCGCGGCGATCTTCTTGAGCTCCGGCTCGAACTTGCGCCCGTGATGGGCGCAGAAGAGCAGCTCGCCGCCGCTCATCAGGACGACGCGCAGGTATGCCTGGGCGCCGCAGCGGTCGCAGCGGTCAGCGGCCGTCAGCGGGCTCGCGGGGGTCAGAACAGTAGTCACGTCGCCTCTTCTCTAGCTCGACGAGCTGTCGTACCAGGGTCAACATCCAACCAGGCCGAAAACGTTCCCGCTCGCGGCTTTTCCTCGAAAATTCCTTCAGAGTCGACTGAATGGTGACGGTTGGCGGCGAATGAGCCGTATTGCTGTGTTTTACGGGTTCATGTTCGCTCTTGTTGCTCTTTGTCGGTTTTGCCCTCCCGGCTGGCTTGCCGGTTGTGCTTGAGGACGTGCCCGGAGCCTAAATGGTTCATGCCCGGAAGGGAACGTGATGTATGCGTCACCCCTAAGAGGGATCGAACGTACGATCGACCCTCGACTACCATGGTCGTTCTGACGGGTGGCGGCACAAAGGCTCTATCAAGCCTCGGTACGCTCTCACAGGCGACCCAGCCACCACCGTGCCCGGAGTAGGGCCATCCAGAAATTCAGCGAGGAGCGAACCGCGTGACCGCCGCCGAGACGTCCGTGCCTTCCACTGCGCTGCTGACCGGAGCAGACCGGGGCGGCTCCAACTACACCGCGCGGCACCTGCTCGTCCTCGAAGGACTGGAAGCGGTCCGCAAGCGCCCCGGTATGTACATCGGGTCCACCGACAGTCGCGGTCTGATGCACTGCCTCTGGGAGATCATCGACAACTCGGTCGATGAGGCGCTCGGCGGCTACTGCGACCGCATCGAGGTCATCCTCCACGACGACGGCTCGGTGGAGGTGCGGGACAACGGCCGTGGCATCCCGGTCGACGTCGAGCCCAAGACCGGTCTGTCGGGCGTCGAGGTTGTGATGACCAAGCTTCACGCCGGCGGCAAGTTCGGCGGCGGCTCGTACGCCGCCTCCGGCGGTCTGCACGGCGTCGGCGCCTCCGTCGTCAACGCCCTCTCCGCCCGACTGGACGTCGAGGTCGACCGGGACGGCAAGACCCACTCCATCAGCTTCCGCCGTGGCGTCCCCGGGATCTTCACCGAGTCCGGCCCCGACGCTCCGTTCGACCCGTCCAACGGCCTGCTCAAGGGGAAGCGCGTGCCCAAGGGCCGCACCGGCACCCGGGTCCGCTACTGGGCGGACCGGCAGATCTTCCTCAAGGACGCCAAGCTCTCCCTGGAAAACCTGCACGCGCGGGCGCGCCAGACGGCCTTCCTGGTGCCGGGCCTCACCCTGGTGGTCCGGGACGAGCGTGGGCTCGACGGACAGCCGCCGCTGGAGGAGATCTTCCGGTTCGACGGAGGCATTAGCGAGTTCTGCGAGTACCTCGCGCAGGACAAGGCGGTCTGCGACGTGCTGCGGCTGACCGGCCAGGGCACCTTCAAGGAGACCGTCCCCGTCCTCGACGACCGCGGCCACATGACCCCCACCGAGGTCACCCGGGAGCTCGGCGTGGACATCGCGCTGCGCTGGGGCACCGGCTACGACACCACGGTGAAGTCCTTTGTCAACATCATCGCCACCCCCAAGGGCGGCACCCACGTCTCCGGCTTCGAGCGCTCGGTCACCAAGGCCGTCAACGAGGTGCTGCGCTCGGCCAAGCTGCTGCGGGTCGCCGAGGACGACGTCGTCAAGGACGACGCCATGGAGGGCCTCACCGCGGTGGTGACCGTGCGGCTGGCCGAGCCGCAGTTCGAGGGGCAGACCAAGGAGGTGCTGGGCACCTCGGCCGCCTCCCGGATCGTCGCCAACGTCGTCGCCAAGGAGCTCAAGGCGTTCCTGGCCTCCACCAAGCGGGACGCCAAGCAGCAGGCGCGCGCCGTCCTGGAGAAGGTCGTGGCCGCGGCCCGTACGCGCATCGCGGCCCGGCAGCACAAGGAGGCCCAGCGTCGGAAGACCGCGCTGGAGTCCTCCTCGCTGCCCGCCAAGCTCGCCGACTGCCGCAGCGACGACGTCGACCGCAGCGAACTGTTCATCGTCGAGGGCGACTCGGCGCTGGGCACCGCCAAGCTCGCCCGGAACTCCGAGTTCCAGGCGCTGCTGCCGATCCGCGGCAAGATCCTCAACGTGCAGAAGTCGTCCGTCTCCGACATGCTCAAGAACGCCGAGTGCGGCGCCATCATCCAGGTGATAGGGGCGGGCTCCGGCCGTACCTTCGACATCGACCAGGCGCGCTACGGCAAGGTGATCTTCCTCGCCGACGCCGATGTCGACGGCGCCCACATCCGGTGTCTGCTGCTCACCCTCTTCCAGCGCTACATGCGGCCGATGGTCGAGCAGGGCCGGGTCTTCTCCGCCGTGCCGCCGCTGCACCGGATCGAGCTGTCCAACCCCAAGAAGGGGCAGGACAAGTACATCTACACCTACTCCGACAGCGAGCTGCAGGAGACCCTGCTGGAGCTCCAGCGCAAGAACGTGCGCTACAAGGACAGCATCCAGCGCTACAAGGGTCTGGGTGAGATGGACGCCGACCAGCTCGCCGAGACCACCATGGACCCGCGCCACCGCACCCTGCGGCGGATCAACATCAGCGACCTGGAGGCCGCGGAGCAGGCGTTCGACCTGCTGATGGGCAACGAGGTCGCGCCCCGCAAGGAGTTCATCACCAACTCGGCGGCGACGCTGGACCGCTCGCGGATCGACGCCTGACGCGCCGTGCGCGCCCGGCGCGCCTCGGGCGCCACCGCGCGGTGGCCGGACGCGCCTGACACGTCCCTGCGCGATGGCCGGGGGCACCTGTCCCTGCGGGGTGGCTGGGGCGCCTGGACGCGTCCACGGGCGGTGGCCGCGCGTCCGGCGCGGCTGTCCGCGGCAGGTGGTGGCCGGTGCGCCTGGCGTGCCTCCGTATGGCAGCCGGACGCGCCTGGGGCGCCTCCGCGCGGTGGCCGGGTGCCCCCGATGCGCCTCCGTGCGTCGGCGGGGTGCGCCTGGCGCGCATCCACGCGGGCGGAGGGAGCTCGACGCGCCCGTGCGCGCCGGCGGGTTCGCCCCGGACCTCGACCGCCCCGGAGCCGAGCTCTGGGGCGGCCTTCACTCAATGGTGTGAGGTTCCATGGTGAAGCGTCCGGGATCTTTCCGATCTGTCCATCCTTGGGCACGCGGCGACGCGCCGCCGAACCAAGGAGAGTTCGGGTGGAAAATGCCCATGATGTCCCAGGCCCTCACGATCCCCCGGGTGGCGACGGAGCCGAGGAGGCCGATGACGCCAGGGCAGCGGCCTACCGACAGGTCCACCGCAGCGCCGCGTTCCGGGAGGTGCGCGGCCGCTACCGGCGCTTCGTGCTCCCCGCCTCGCTCGCCTTCCTCGCCTGGTACCTCGCGTATGTGATCACCGCTACCACCGCACCCGGCCTGATGGCCCGTCCGGTGGTGGGCGCGTGCAACGTCGGACTGCTCGCCGGGATCGCCCAGTTCGCCACCACCTTCCTGCTGACCTGGGCGTACGCCCGCCATGCGCGGCTGCGTCGAGACGGACCGGCCCTGGAACTGCGCTGGGTGACCCAGGAGCTGACCGGAACTCTGGGCGGTGCGGCGCCCCAGGGGGCCGCCGAGACGGCGCGAGGGGAGCGGGGCCGCGGATGACGGGCAACCACCAGACGCTGGCGCTGCTGCTCTTCATCGCGGTCGTCGCCGTCACGCTGGCGATCACCACCTGGGTGAGCCGTGGTCGCCGGGGATCGCCAGAGGAGTTCTACGCGGGCGGGCGGCTGTTCTCCCCTCTGGAGAACGGTTTCGCCATCGCGGGCGACTACATGTCGGCCGCGTCCTTCCTCGGCATCTCCGGCCTCATCGCCCTCTTCGGCTACGACGGAATGCTCTACTCCGTCGGCTTCCTGGTCGCCTGGCTCGTGGTCCTGCTCCTGGTCGCCGAACTCGTCCGCAACTGCGGCCGCTTCACCCTCGCCGACGTGCTCGCGGCACGGCTGCGGGAGCGCCCGGTCCGGATCGCCGCCGGCACCTCCTCGGTCGTCGTCTGCGTCCTCTACCTGGTGGCCCAGATGGTCGGCGCCGGCAGCCTGGTCGCCCTGCTGCTGGGCGGCGACAGCGGCCCGGCGCGTGCCTGGACGGTGGTCGGCGTCGGCGCCCTGATGATCGTCTACGTCTCGCTCGGGGGCATGCGCGCCACCACCTGGATCCAGATCGTCAAGGCTGTGCTACTGATGGCGGGCGCGGGGCTGCTGACCGTCCTGGTCCTGCTGCGCTTCCACGGCGACCCCGGCGCCCTGCTGAGCACCGCCGCCGAACGCAGCGGCCACGGCCGGTCCTTCCTCGCGCCCGGCCTGAAGTACGGCGGCGACTGGGTCGCCCGGCTGGACTTCATCAGCCTCGGCCTGGCGCTGGTCCTGGGCACCGCGGGGCTGCCGCACATCCTGTCGCGCTTCTACACCGTGCCCACCGCCCGCGCCGCCCGCCACTCGGTGGTCTGGGCCATCGGCCTCATCGGCGGCTTCTACCTGATGACGATCGTGCTGGGCTTCGGGGCCGCCGCCATCGTGGGGAGCGACGCGGTGCGGGCGACCGGCCCGGCCGGGAACACCGCCGTCCCGCTGCTCGCGCTCGACCTCGGCGGCGGCGCGGACTCGACCGGTGGCACGGTGCTCTTCGCGGTCGTCGCCGCCATCGCCTTCGCCACCATCCTCGCCGTCGTCGCCGGACTCACCCTCTCCTCCTCGGCGGCGGTCGCCCACGACCTCTACGCGACGCTGGGCCGCCGCGGCCGTCGTACGCCCGCCGGCGAGGTCGCCGTGGCGCGTGTCGCGGCCGCCGGGGTGGGAGTGGCGGCGATCGGGCTGGGGCTGCTGGCGCGGGACCTGAACGTGGCCTTCCTGGTCGGCCTCGCCTTCGCGGTCGCCGCCTCCGCCAATCTGCCGGTGCTGCTCTACACGCTGTTCTGGCGCCGGTTCACCACGCGCGGCGCGGTGTGGGCGGTCTACGGCGGGTTGCTGCCGGCGGTGGCGCTGATGGTGTTCTCGCCGGTGGTCTCCGGAGCTCCGGAAGCCCTCTTCCCCGGGGTGGACTTCCATCTCTTCCCGCTCCAGAACCCGGGCCTCGTCTCCATCCCGCTCGGCTTCCTGGCCGGCTGGCTGGGCACCGTGACCTCACCCGAGCCGGCCGACGCGGCCCGACACGCCGAGACGGAGGTGCGGGCCCTGACCGGGGCGGGCGCGGCGTGAGCCCAGCAGAGGGTCACACCCACACATAGCGGTGCTCGGGGCGCCCCGTCTCGCCGTAGCGCAGGCTCAGCTTCACCCGCCCCGCCCGCTCCAGGAGCTTCAGATACCGCTGTGCGGTCTGTCTGCTGAGCCGACATCGCTCGGCGACCTCCTGCGCCGACAGCGGCCCCTCCGCGTCGCGCAGCACCTCGCGCACCCGGTCGGCGGTGAGCGCCGAGTGACCCTTGGGGAGGTCCGGCGGGCCGACGGCGGAGAGGGCGCCGAAGATCCGGTCCACCTGCTCCTGCTCGGCCTCGCCGCCGCCGTCCAGGGTGCGGCGCAGCGCGGCGTATCCGTTGAGCTTGGCGCGCAGCCCGGCGAAGGTGAAGGGCTTCACCAGGTACTGGAGCGCCCCGTGGCGCATGGCCGCTCGTACGGTCGCGATGTCGCGGGCGGCGGTCACCATGATCACGTCGGTGTGGTGGCCGAGTTGCCGCAGCCGCGTGACCAGCGCGAGCCCCGTTCCGTCCGGCAGATAGTGGTCGAGCAGCACCAGGTC
The DNA here is from genome assembly GCF_007595705.1 of Streptomyces sp. SAJ15. Taxonomy (GTDB): domain Bacteria; phylum Actinomycetota; class Actinomycetes; order Streptomycetales; family Streptomycetaceae; genus Streptomyces. The sequence goes on from NZ_NISY01000002.1 coordinate 98,034, forward strand.
GACCTGGGCCGTCGAGCCTTCCGAGGCGGTCCCGCGGCCTTCCGAGGTGGTCTCGTGGCGTTCAGGAGTGGCCTCGCGGCCTTCAGAAGTGGTCCCCCAGCCTTCCGAGGCGGTCTCGTGGCGCTCAGAAGTGCTCCCGCGGGCTTCCGGGCCGGGGCCGCCGCGTTCCAGGAAGGCGAGCGCCTCCGCCGCCGAGTGCGCCCGCCCGGCGACCCGAAAGCCGGGGATCCGTTCCACGTAGGCCGCGTTGATCCGGGCCACGCGCGGGTCGTCGTCCACGATCAGCACATTGATCATCGCGGCTCCTCGGTCAGCGCGTCGTTCCACGAAGCGCTCGGTGTCTGGCCCGGGGACGGTGGCACCGGGGGCGGGGTGGCGGGGGCCGTGCCCTGAGCGGGTACGGCGCGAGCCACGGCCGCGGGCGACATGTCCCCCGGCACCCGGTCGGGCGCCGCGGCAGGCGGCTTCGGCGGTGCCTCGGGCAGCGCCTCGGGTGGTGCCTCGCCCTGCGTCTCGAGACGCGCGTCGGTGAGCGCCTCCGGCAGGACGACCGCGAACGCGGCGCCCCCGCCCACCCGGTCGGTGACGGTCACGCTGCCGCCCTGCCGCTCCGCGAGCCGACGCACCAGCGCCAGCCCGATGCCCCGCTTGCCGTGGGCGGGCGGCTCCTTGGTGGACCACCCCTCGGTGAAGACGAGCTCGCGTCGTCCGGCCGGGACTCCCGGCCCGGTGTCGCCGACGGTGAGCACCACGGTGCGGCCCTCGGCGCGCAGCTCCACCGCGACCAGCGGGTCCGCCGATCCGGCCGCCGCGTCCATGGCGTTGTCGACGAGGTTGCCCAGGACGGTCACCAGGCCCGGTGGATCGACCAGTCGGTCCGGCAGCAGGGTGCCGGGTGTGAGGCGCAGCGACACGCCGCGCTCGGCCGCGACCGTGGCCTTGCCGACCAGCAGCGCGGCCAGCAGCGGGTCGCGCACCCGCTCGGTGACCTGTTCGGCCGTGGCTCGGTGGACGCCCACCGCCTCGGTGACGAACTCCACCGCCTCCTCGTGCAGCCCCAGCTCCAGCAGTCCGAGCAGGGTGTGGAGGCGGTTGGCGTGCTCGTGGTCCTGGGCGCGCAGCGCGTCGATCAGCCCCCGCGTCCCGTCCAGCTCCCTGCCCAGCCGCTCCAGCTCGGTGCGGTCGCGCAGGGTGGCCACCGCCCCGCCGTCGTCCGTGGGCATCCGGTTCGCCACCAGGACTCGGCCGCCGCTGACCGTCAGCAGGTCGGCGCCGGTGACCCGGCCGGCCAGCACATCGGTGGTGCGGCCCGGCGGCAGCACCTCCGCCAACGGCCGCCCGGTGTGCTCGGCGCGCAGATCGAGCAGCCGCTGGGCCTCGTCGTTGACCAGCCGGATGCGGCCCCCGGCGTCCAGCGCGACGACGCCTTCCCGGATGCCGTGCAGCATCGCCTCGCGCTCCGCGAGCAGCGCCGAGATATCCGAGAAGGCCAGGTCGTGGGTGCGGCGCCGAAGCCTGCGGGCCACGGCGTACGCGGCCAGCGCTCCGACCGCGAGCGCGCCACCGGCGTGCGCCAGCAGCCCGGGCACGGCGCCGACGAGCCGGTCCCGGACGCTCTCGTACGCGATGCCGACCGAGACCGCCCCGACGATGCGCCCGTCGTCGTCCCGCAGCGGGACCTTGCCGCGCGCCGACCGACCCAGCGTCCCGGTGTCGATCTGCATGACCTCCCGCCCCGCGAGGGCGGCGCTGGGGTCGGTGGAGACGGGCCGGCCGATCTGGGCCCGGTCGGGGTGGGACCAGCGCACCCCGCGCGTGTCCATGACCACGACGTACTCGGCCCCGGTGACCCGCCGGACGCGCTCCGCCGCCGCCTGGACCGGTCCGTCGGCGGCGGGCCGCCCGGCGTCGCGCAGCGCGTCGGCGAGCTCCGGCCGGGCGGCCGTGGTCTGCGCGATGGCCAGGGCGCGGCGCATCGCCTGGTCGTCCAGCTGGGAGCTGAGCGGGGCCAGGAACAGGCCGGTGGCCAGCACGGTGACCCCGGCCGCGATGGTCAGCTGCATCAGCAGGACCTGGGAGAACACCCGCCGTGGTCGGGGCCACCCGATCCGTCGGCGGGCGGCGGCGCGCGACCGGTGCGGTATCGCATCGCTCATGCGTACGACGGTAAGGCCCGGCGTCAAGGGGGGTGCCCGCGCGCGCCCCGTTCCGCCGCGCCCGTGGTGCCGCACCGCCCGTCTGTGGTGCCGCGCCGCCCCGTGCCCGCCGTACGGGTGTCGCCCGAGGTACGGGCTGGGTCGCCGTACGGGTGTCGTCCGCCCCACGGGTGTGGCCCGACGTACGGGAGTGGTCCGCCGCGCGGCTTCCGGCTGTGCGGCGTCGTTCGTCAGCGGGTGGCGGCCACGGCGGCCCGGATGCCGATCACGTCGATGCGGGCGGGGGAGCCGAGGGCCGTGCCGCAGCTCTGCGGGCGCGGCGGGGCGGCGGCGACCTGCGCGAGGGAGACATCCCAGCGGCGACCGTCGGTGTGGGCGACCGTGACCGTCCAGGCGGGGGCGGCGCCCTCCGTACGCAGCACCGTGAGCGCCCCCGCGCGGGTCTCCCCGGTCAGCTCGCGGACCGCCAGATCGGCCGCCTGGCCCGGGCGCTCCCAGGTGGAGCGGCCGCGGGAGCCGGCGGTGACGACATGGCCGGCGCGCACGGCCTCGATGACCTTTGTGACGCTCTGGGCAGTGGCCCGCCCGTACGCGTAGCCGTATGGAAGCACCACGAGGGTGGGGGAGAAGCGGTGCCCTCCTATGTGGGTGATCTCCCAGGTGCCCTCGGCGCCGGAGGCCGCCAGCTCGGCGGCGAGCGGGCGGCCGAGCAGCGCGCAGCAGCGATCCCGCTTGCCGTTGGTGCACACCAGCACCAGCGGATCGCCGGTGTACGCCGACCACTCGTCCCGCAGGCCGGCCTCATCGCCGGCGCCGAGCGCCGCGAAGTCCAGCTCCAGCAGCCGGGCGGGGTCGGTGAGCGCCGTGGTGCGGACCCAGGAGGCGCCGGGTCCGGTGTGGGCGACGAAGACGCGGTGCCGCGCGGGGAGGTGGCAGTCGGCGTGCCGGCCGGGGCGACGGATGAGCGCGACCCGTACCCCGGTGCCCTCGGTGACGCGCTCCAGGGCGCGGCCCAGTCTCGGGCCGAGGCGGCTGGCGGTCAGGGCCTCGGCACCCCAGGGGCCGGGCTGTTCCACCAGCAGCCAGGTGGGAGCGGTCGCCGCCGTTCCGGCGAGCGGCTCGGACAGATCGCGGGAGGCGGTCGCGCACGTGCTCACGAAGGTAAGCCTAACCTCATTTCGCGCCGGAGATCACCCGCTCCGCCCTCAACGGCTCCCTTCGTCGTGTCGAGTTGACGTGATTTCGTCGCCTGTGAACACCCCTGCCCTGTGCGCCCTTGACCTCGTGCGGTCACCACGCGCGGCCGGGGCGGCGGGGCGCCGTGGGCGCAACCGACCACCCACCACCGGCTCACCGTCCCCGGTGGATGCCGGTCCCCGCCACGCCCGACGCGGCCCGGCCGCACCCTCCGGCCGCACCGCCCCGCTGAGAGCCTCTACGGGGAGACCGGCCGCGAAACCGGCCGCGAAACCGCTGCGACGCCGGCCGCGACACCGGCCGGCCCGCGCCGGCCGGGTCGCTCACCCGGGTCCTTACACCGGCCTCGCCGGCGGTCCTTACACCGGTCCCGCCACGACCGCGATCGGCTTGTCCAGCGGCTCGCCCGAGCCGTCGCGGCGCGGGTCCGGCTCCGGCAGCGGGGCCGGGGTGCCGTTGGACGCCGCCGCACGGGCCGGGGCCGCGCCGGCCCAGGCCAGCACCAGGCAGTCCTCGCCCTTCAGGAACCGCTGGCAGCGCACGCCGCCGGTGGCCCGTCCCTTGCGCGGGAACTGGTCGAACGGCGTCAGCTTGGCCGACTGCTGCACGGAGTCGTCGAGTGTGCCGCGTGAGCCCGCGACCGTGAGCACCACCGCGTCCGCCGCCGGATCCACCGCCGTGAAGGAGACGACCCGGGCCCCGGAGGAGAGCTTGATGCCCGCCATGCCACCCGCCGGGCGGCCCTGCGGCCGCACCTGTCCGGCGGGGTAGCGCAGCAGCTGCGCGTCGTCGGTGATGAAGACCAGGTCCTCCTCGCCCGTGCGGAGCTCCACCGCGCCGACGATCCGGTCCCCCTCCTTGAGCCCGATGACCTCCAACTCGTCCTTGGCGGCCGGATAGTCGGGCACCACGCGCTTGACGACGCCCTGCTCCGTGCCGATGGCGAGGCCCGGCGAGGACTCGTCGAGGGTGGTCAGGCACACCAGACGCTCGCCGTCCCGCAGCGACAGGAACTCCGAGATCGGGGCCCCGCCCGCCAGGCTCGGCGCGGCGGCGGTGGCCGGGAGCATGGGCAGGTCGATCACCGACAGCCGCAGCAGACGCCCCTCGGAGGTCACCGCGCCCACATCGGCCCGCGCCGTCGCCGGCACCGCCGAGACGATCACATCGTGCTTGGCGCGCTTGCCGCTGGCCTCCACCGCGAAGGGCTCGCCGCTGGCGGTCCGGGCCAGCAGCCCGGTGGAGGAGAGCAGCACCCGACACGGGTCGTCCGCCACCTCCAGCGGCACCGCGGCCGCCGGGGTGCCGGCCGACTCCAGCAGCACCGTGCGCCGCTCGGTGCCGAACTTCTTCGCCACCGTGGCCAGTTCCGAGGAGACCAGCTTGCGCAGCTCGGCGTCGGACTCGAGGATCCGGGTCAGCTCCGCGATCTCCGCCGTCAACTTGTCGCGCTCCGACTCCAGCTCCATACGGTCGAACTTGGTGAGCCGGCGCAGCGGGGTGTCGAGGATGTACTGCGTCTGCGTCTCGGAGAGCGCGAAGCGGGCGATGAGTGACTCCTTGGCCGCCGCCGCGTTCTCACTCGATCGAATGATCCTGATGACCTCGTCGATGTCCAGCAGGGCCACCAGCAGGCCCTCGACCAGGTGTAGCCGGTCCCGCCGCTTGCCGCGCCGGAACTCGCTGCGCCGCCGCACCACCTCGAACCGGTGGTCCAGATAGACCTCCAGCAGCTCCTTGAGCCCGAGGGTGAGCGGCTGGCCGTCCACCAGCGCCACGTTGTTGATGCCGAAGGACTCCTCCATCGGCGTCAGCTTGTAGAGCTGCTCCAGCACGGCCTCGGGGTTGAAGCCGTTCTTGACCTCGATGACCAGCCGCAGCCCGTGCTCGCGGTCGGTGAGGTCCTTGACGTCGGCGATGCCCTGGAGCTTCTTCGAGCCGACCAGGTCCTTGATCTTGGAGATGACCTTCTCCGGGCCGACCGTGAACGGCAGCTCGGTGACGACCAGGCCCTTGCGGCGCGCCGTCACGTTCTCCACGGACACCGTGGCGCGGATCTTGAAGGTGCCGCGTCCGTTCTCGTACGCGTCCCGGATGCCGCCGAGACCGACGATCCGACCGCCGGTGGGCAGGTCGGGGCCCGGCACGAAGCGCATCAGGGTGTCGAGGTCCGCGCCGGGGTGCCGGATCAGGTGCCGGGCCGCGGCGATCACCTCGCCCAGGTTGTGCGGCGGCATGTTGGTGGCCATGCCGACCGCGATCCCGGACGCGCCGTTGACCAGCAGGTTCGGGTAGGCGGCGGGGAGAGCGACCGGCTCCTGCTCGCTGCCGTCGTAGTTCGGCGTGAAGTCGACGGTGTCCTCGTCGATCGACTCCGTCATCAGCGAGGTCGCCGACGCCATGCGGCACTCCGTGTACCGCATCGCCGCCGGCGGGTCGTCGTTGCCGAGGGAGCCGAAGTTGCCGTGCCCGTCGACCAGGGGCAGGCGCAGCGAGAACGGCTGGGCCATGCGCACCAGCGCGTCGTAGATCGAGGCGTCGCCGTGCGGGTGGAGCTTTCCCATCACCTCGCCGACGACCCGGGCGCACTTCACGAACGAGCGCTCCGGGCGCAGCCCCATCTCGTTCATCTGGAACAGGATGCGGCGCTGCACGGGCTTGAGGCCGTCCCGCGCGTCGGGCAGGGCGCGAGAGTAGATGACCGAGTAGGCGTACTCCAGGAAGGAGCCCTGCATCTCGTCGACGACGTCGATGTCGAGGATGCGCTCCTCGAAGTCGTCCGGCGGCGGGGTCTTCGTGCTGCGGCGGGCCATCGCGGCTGCGGCTCCTTCAACTGCCGAGAAGGGATCTGACGCGGACCATTGTGGCCCGACCCACTGACAACGCCGACCGCGACCCATCGCCGGGCCCCCGGAGGCCCGGCTCCGAGCCCGTCCCGCGCCCCGAAACGAGCCCGGTGCGGGGCCCGGAGTGGGTCCCGGAACGAACCCGGCCAGCGCCCCGAAACGAGCCCGACCGGCGCCCTGGCACGAGCCCGTCCCGCGCCCCGAAACGAGCCCGGTGCGGGGCCCGGAGTGGGTCCCGGAACGAACCCGGTCAGCGCCCCATCCCGGCCCAAGCGCTGGCGCGCGGCGGCCCCGGCGTCGCCGCGCGCCCCATCCCGGCCGCCTCACCCGGCCGGCGGCCGGGTCGTCTCGTCAGCCACCGGCGTCCGGGAACTTCGCCAGATGTCCGCGCGCTTGCATACAGTGACTGAACCGCTCATCGTGCGGCACCGCGCCGGTTCCGTACACGCTTGATCACGCGATCGAAGGGACGTACATGCCCATGGGTCACACGGCCACGCAACAGGCCGGCTCCGGCGGCCTGACAGCGACCGAGCACCGCCTGGCCAACGGCCTACGGGTGGTGCTCTCCGAGGACCATCTGACCCCGGTCGCCGCCGTCTGCCTCTGGTACGACGTCGGCTCGCGCCACGAAGTCAAGGGGCGTACCGGCCTGGCTCACCTCTTCGAGCACCTGATGTTCCAGGGCTCGGCCCAGGTGTCCGGGAACGGCCACTTCGAGCTGGTGCAGGGCGCAGGCGGTTCGCTGAACGGGACCACCAGCTTCGAACGCACCAACTACTTCGAGACGATGCCCGCCCACCAGGTGGAGCTGGCGCTGTGGCTGGAGGCCGACCGCATGGGGTCGCTCCTCACCGCGCTGGACGAGGAGAGCCTGGAGAACCAGCGGGACGTCGTCAAGAACGAGCGCCGGCAGCGCTACGACAACGTGCCCTACGGCACGGCCTTCGAGCGCCTCGTCGCCATGGCCTACCCCGAGGGCCACCCCTACCACCACACGCCCATCGGCTCGATGGCCGACCTGGACGCGGCCTCGCTGGAGGACGCGCGGGAGTTCTTCCGCACCTACTACGCGCCCAACAACGCGGTGCTGGCCGTCGTCGGCGACATCGACCCCCAGCAGACGCTGGCCTGGGTCGAGAAGTACTTCGGCTCCATCCCCTCCCACGAGGGGAAGCGCCCCCCGCGCGACGGCTCGCTCCCGGACGTCATCGGCGAGCAGCTGCGCGAGGAGGTCCACGAGGAGGTTCCCGCCCGCGCCCTCATGGCCGCCTACCGGCTGCCACACGACGGCACCCGCGAGGCCGACGCCGCCGATCTGGCGCTGACCGTGCTCGGCGGCGGCGAGTCCTCCCGGCTGCACAACCGGCTGGTGCGCCGCGACCGCACCGCCGTGGCCGCCGGGTTCGGCCTGCTGCGGCTCTCCGGCGCGCCCTCGCTGGGCTGGCTGGACGTGAAGACCTCCGGCGGCGTGGAGGTGCCCGACATCGAGGCCGCGGTCGACGAGGAGTTGGCCCGCTTCGCCGCGGAGGGACCGACCCCGCAGGAGATGGAGCGCGCCCAGGCCCAGCTGGAGCGGGAGTGGCTGGACCGGCTGGCGACCGTCGGCGGGCGCGCCGACGAACTGTGCCGGTTCGCCGTCCTGTTCGGCGACCCGCAGCTGGCGCTCACCGCCGTCAACCGCGCCCTGGACGTCACCGCCGATGAGGTGCGCGCGGTGGCCGCCGCGCGACTGCGCCCCGACAACCGCGCGGTCCTCGTCTACGAGCCCGTCCAGCCGGCCGAGCAGGCCGAGGCCGCCGACGGGGCCGACACCGAGGAGAGCGCGGCCGACGCCGCGGACGCCGCCGAGAACGCCGCCGGCAAGCAGGCCGGCACCACGGAAGAAGGGGAGTCGGCGCAGTGAGCGACACCGCCGCCACCATGACGTTCCACCCGCAGCCGAAGCCGGGCCTGGCCAAGCCGTGGGCGTTCCCCGCGCCCGAGCGCACCACGCTGCCCAACGGCCTGACCGTGCTGCGCTGCCACCGCCCCGGCCAGAAGGTCGTCGCGGTGGAGATCAGCCTCGACGCGCCGCTGGACGCCGAGCCGGCCGGCCTGGACGGAGTCGCCACCATCATGGCGCGCGCCCTGTCCGAGGGCACCGACAAGCACGACGCGGAGGAGTTCGCGGCCGAGCTGGAGCGCTGCGGCGCCACCCTGGACGCGCACGCCGACCACCCCGGCGTCCGGGTCTCGCTGGAGGTCCCGGCCTCCCGGCTGCACAAGGCGCTGAGCCTGCTGGCCGACGCGCTGCGCGCCCCCGCCTTCCCCGACGGCGAGGTGGAGCGGCTGGTCCAGAACCGACTGGACGAGATCCCGCACGAGCTGGCCAACCCGGCCCGGCGCGCCTCGATGGCGCTGTCCAAGGAGCTGTTCCCTGCCGACGTCCGGATGTCCCGGCCCCGCCAGGGCACCGAGGAGACCGTCGCGCGCATCGACGCCGCCTCCGTGCGCGCCTTCTACGAGGCGCACGTGCGGCCGGCCAGCGCCACCGCCGTGGTGGTCGGCGACTTCACCGGCCTCGACCTCGACCAGGCGCTCGCCGACACCCTCGGCTCCTGGACCGGCGGTCCGGCCCGGAAGCGCTCCTACCCGGCGATCACGGCCGACGACACCGGCCGTGTGGTGATCGTCGACCGGCCCGGCGCGGTGCAGACCCAGCTGCTCATCGGGCGGGTCGGCGCCGACCGGCACGACCGGGTGTGGCCCGCTCAGGTGCTCGGCACCTACTGCCTGGGCGGCACCCTCACCTCCCGCCTCGACCGGGTGCTGCGCGAGGAGAAGGGCTACACCTACGGCGTGCGCGCCTTCGGGCAGGTGCTGCGCTCGGTCGACCCCGCCACCGCGGGCGTCTCCGGCATCGCGATGCTCGCCATCAGCGGCTCGGTGGCCACCGAGGTGACCGGGCCCGCGCTGGAGGACGCCTGGAAGGTGCTGCGGACGCTGGCCGAGGAGGGGCTGACGGACGAGGAGCGCGAGGCGGCCGTACAGAACCTCGTGGGCGTGGCGCCGCTGCGCTTCGAGACGGCGGCGGCCGTCGCCAACACCCTGGCCGACCAGGTGGAGCAGCAGCTCCCCGACGACTTCCAGGGGACGCTCTACGCCCGGCTGGCGGAGACCGGCACGGTCGAGGCGACCGCGGCCGTGGTGAGCGCCTTCCCGGAGGACCGGCTCGTCACGGTGCTCGTCGGTGACGCCTCGGTCATCGAGGAGCCGGTGCGGGCCCTCGGCATCGGCGAGGTGCGGGTCGTGTCCGGTTGACGCGATGCGCTGACACGATCGGCTGAGGCGATCCGCCGGCGCGATGCGCCGACGCGGCGCGCGCTCGCGATCGGCTGACGCGATGTGAGGTCCGATGAGGGGCCCTGACGTCCGACGGGACGTCAGGGCCCCTCTTTCGCTGCCCGCGCCCGCCCGCGCCGACCCGGGTTCCAGATCACGGCTTGGCATCCGTCAAATGTCCGTTTTATTGGAGAGATTGCCTGTCTGTGTGTGTGGCGAGCGCAACAAAAACGCTGATCTGTTTGGTGAACGAAAGAACTCGCCTTTAGCGTCGATGCGGTTGCTCGTCATGCGTGAGCCGCACCCGCGGCAGCGGGCGACCATCGCCGAGTCCCGTGGCGCGAGCCAGGGGAGCCGGGGACCCATATCCCCCTGGGGTGAATCGGGCGCCTTTCCGGAGGTGCTCGTAGGAGACCTTCCTGCTCCGAACCCGTCAGCTAACCCGGTAGGCGAAGGAAGGAAAGGAGTACGCCACCCCATGGCGTTCACCCGTGCCACCGGGAAGCACCGTCGTCCCCGCTCCGCCGCCCGTACGGGCGCGAACATCGCCGGGATAGCCACGATCGGTGGCGTCGTCGCCTCCGTCGCTTCCCCCGCGTTCGCCGCCTCGCCCTCCGGCGAGCCGGACCGCCTGGAGGACACCGGCCTGAACCAGGCGATCGTCGTCGGTGAGCACATGGCCGACCAGATCGACGCCCAGGCGCAGACCCAGGAGAACGTGGCCCAAGAGGCCGCCGCCAAGGCGCAGGCCGAGGAGGCCGCCCGCAAGCAGGCCGTCCGCGAGGCCGCCGAGTCGAAGCGCAAGGCCGAGGCCGCGGAGAAGGAGGCGAAGGCGCGGGCGAAGGCAGAGCGTGAGGCCAAGGAGCGCGCCGCCCGTGAGGCCGAGCGCAAGCGGCTGAACACCTTCGTGTCGCCGATCGAGGGCTCCTACGTCTCCACCTCCTACCACGCCGGCGGCGGCATGTGGTCCTCCGGCAGCCACACCGGTGTGGACTTCCACGCGGCGTCCGGCACCTCGGTGCGCGCGGTCGGCTCCGGCACCGTCGTCGAGGCCGGATGGGGCGGGGCGTACGGCAACAACGTCGTCATCAAGATGAACGACGGCACCTACACCCAGTACGGCCACCTGTCCTCGCTCAGCGTCTCCGTCGGCCAGACGGTCACCCCGGGACAGCAGATCGGCCTCTCCGGCAGCACCGGCAACTCCAGCGGCCCGCACCTGCACTTCGAGGCCCGCACCACCGCGGAGTACGGCTCGGACATCGACCCGGTGAGCTACCTCCGCCACCACGGCGTCAACATCTGACCCACCGCCGCACGGCGGACTTCCCCCGCAAGGCCCCGGCCCCCGGCCGGGGCCTTACGCGTGCGCCCCGGGCCATGGCCAAAAAATAGCCATGAAATCACTCGGGCCGTCGGAAATTCCGGCCACGTGGAATAGAGTTTGTGGATCACACGTCAATCAGCTGCGTTTAGCGGGGATTACGGCGGAGGTTCGACCATGCGGGACCGGAAGTGAACGGCGATTCGACTGTGTTCCAGGGTGGCCGTCGGATTTCGGCCCATGCGGTGTGTACGGCGATCCGCGACGACATCGTCTCCGGCGCCTTCGCGCCCGGCGCGCGGTTGACCGAGGAGCTGCTCGCCCGTCGCTACGGCGTCTCGCGGGTGCCGGTGCGGGAGGCCCTGCGCACCCTGGAGTCCGAGGGCTTCGTGACCAGCCGCCGGCACGCCGGGGCGTGTGTCGCGCAGCCGTCCCCGGAAGAGGTCGCCGACCTGCTCGACATCCGCGCCCTGATGGAGCCGCTCGGCGCCGCGCGCGCCGCCCAACGGCGCACCGAGGCGCATCTGAAGGTGTTGCGCGGGCTGGTGCGGCTCGGCCAGGAGCGGGCGCGCCGCGGCCAGCTCGCCGAGCTGCGCCCGCTCTGCGACTGGTTCCACGAGACGCTGGCGCAGGCCTCCGGAAGCCCGAGCCTGGCCGGGCTGCTGGTGCAGCTGCGTCGGAAGATCGATTGGATGTACGCGGTGGAGCCGGTCGGCCCCGCCTCGCCCGCCGTCCCGGCCTCGCGCCCCGGCCCGCCGCGCGCGGAACCCGCGGTGGTGCGGGCCGTGGAGTCGTGGGAGGGGTACGGCGCGCTGGTGGACGCCGTGGCCCGCGGCGACGCCGAGCGGGCCCGCTCGCTGGCCACGCTGCACGCGGAGCGCTCGCTCGCCGAGTACCGGCTCCGCCGCCCGTTCACGGCCGTGGCCCCGGCCGTCGCGGTGAGGGATTCGAAACACTCCCACAACACGGCGAGCGCTCGGAATTAACACGCGGGCCGTATACACATGGGGAATAAGAATGGCGATTTCCGTCGCGGGGATACCGTGGCTTCGCGACGCGATCGCCTGGAGTGAAAACAAGGCCGCGTGCCCGGATTAGCCGGGCGCGCGGCCTTGTCATCGTGTGCGGTGGATTGACCGGAGGGGTTTCGGAGACGAATGGGGGGCGTGCTCCGTAAAGCCCGCCCCCGATCGCTCCGCACCACCGTGCCGGTGGCTCAGACCGTCTCCGGGAGCTCCTCCAGGCCCTCGGCGACCAGCTTGGCCAGGCGGTCCAGCGCGACGTCCGCGTCGGCGGCCTCGGAGGCGAGCACGATCTCCTCGCCGCCCTGGGCGCCCAGGCCGAGCACGGCGAGCATCGAAGCGGCGTTGACCGGCTGACCGTCGCCCTTGGCGATGGTCACGGGGACCCCGGCGGCGGTCGCCGCACGGACGAAGATGGACGCGGGGCGGGCGTGCAGGCCCTCGGCCCAGCCGACGTTGACGCGGCGCTCAGCCATGGTGAAACCCTTCGAGTCGTTTCCAGTCACTGAGGTTGTCTAGACCAGTGTCTCACGGTGTCGGGGATGGTCCGCCCCGGACGCCCGCCCGGCGCGCCCGACGCCTGACGCCCGCGTTGCGACGCCTGACGCGCGGCGTCTCGGCCCGGTGCGTGGGGCTCGCCGCCCGCCGCCCGGCTTCCGGGCTCGGCGGTTGGGGCTCGCCGCTCGCCGCTCGTCGCCCGCCGCCCGCCGCCTGCCGCCCGCCGCCCGGCTTCCGGGCCCGGCGCCCGACGCCTGACGCCCGCGTTGCGACACCTGATGCCCGGCGTCTCGGCCCGGTGCCTGGGGCCCGACGTCCGGCGCCCGGCTCCGGGTCCGGCGGCTGGGCTCGCCGCCCGGCGCTTGGGGCTGGAAGCCCGCCGCCCAGGGCACTCCCGCCCGGCGCCCGGCGCCCGCTGTCTGACGCGCGCGTTGCGACACCTGGTGCCCGGCTATGGGCCCTGCCGCCCGGGGCTCGCCGCCGGCCGCCCGGGGCTCGCCGCCCGCCGCTGACTTCCGGGGGCCCAGCGCTCAACGCCCAACGCCCGGCGCCCAACGCTCAACACCCAACACCCAACGCCCGGCGCCGTAGGTCATGAGTCAGAGGCCGGTCGACATCGGCCGTCCGGCCGGGATCCGGGGCCGAACGGCCGATGTCCCGCGCCTGAGCTGCCCGTACGCTGTGCCCATGCAGACGCCGTCAGCACCGGACCGCCACCGCTACCCGGCCCACTGGGAGGCCGATGTGGTGCTCCGCGACGGCGGCACCGCCCAGATCCGTCCCATCACCCCCGACGACGCGCAGCGGCTGGTCAGCTTCTTCGAGCACGTCTCGGACGAGTCGAAGTACTACCGCTTCTTCGCGCCCTACCCCCGGCTCTCCGACCGCGACGTCCGCCGCTTCACCCACCACGACTACGTGGACCGGGTCGGCCTCGCGGCCACCGTCGGCGACGAGTTCATCGCCACCGTCCGCTACGACCGCATCGACGAGCGCGGCATGTCCGCCAACTCCTCGGTCGGCGCCGACCAGGCCGAGGTGGCCTTCCTGGTCCAGGACGCGCACCAGGGCCGGGGCGTGGCCTCCGCCCTCCTCGAACACATCGCCGCCGTGGCGCGCGAGCGCGGCATCCGCCGCTTCGTGGCCGAGGTGCTGCCGGCCAACACCAAGATGATCAAGGTGTTCACGGACGCCGGCTACACCCAGCAGCGCAGCTTCGAGGACGGCGTCGTACGGCTGGAGTTCGACCTCGAACCCACCGCCCGGTCCGTGGCCGTGATGCGCGCCCGCGAGCAGCGCGCCGAGGCCCGCTCCGCGCAGCGGCTGCTGGCCCCCGGCTCCGTCGCCGTCATCGGCGTCGGCCGGCGCCCCGGCGGCGTCGGCCGCCGGGTGCTGCGCAACCTCCTGGACGGCGGCTTCACCGGCGCGACCTACGCCGTCAACCACGCCTTCCCGCCCGAGCAGACCCGGCTGGAGCCCGAGGGCGTGCCCGCGCACCGCGCGATCGGCGAGATCGACGGCCCCGTCGACCTGGCCGTCGTCGCCGTCCCCGCCGAGCAGGTCCCGTCCGTCGTCGCCGACTGCGGGGAGCACGGTGTCCAGGGGCTGATCGTGGTCTCCGCCGGCTACGCCGAGAGCGGCATCGAGGGGCGGGCCCGCCAGCGCGAGCTGGTCCGCCAGGCGCGCGCCCACGGGATGCGGGTCCTCGGCCCCGGCGCCTTCGGCGTGATCAACACCGCCGACGAGGTGCGGCTCAACGCCTCCCTCTCCCCGGAGGTGCCGCACGCCGGGCGGCTCGGGCTCTTCACCCAGTCCGGGGCCATCGGCATCGCCCTGCTCTCCGGGCTGCACCGGCGCGGCGCCGGCCTCGTGGGCATCTCGACGTTCGTCTCCGCCGGCAACCGGGCCGACGTCTCCGGCAACGACCTGCTCCAGTACTGGCACGACGATCCGCACACCGACATCGCCCTGATGTACCTGGAGTCGATCGGCAACCCGCGCAAGTTCACCCGGCTCGCCCGGCGCACCGCGGCCGCCAAGCCGGTCGTGGTGGTCAAGGGCTCCCGGCACACCGGCAGCGCCCCGCTCGGCCACGCCGTGCCCACCACCGCCATCCCCGACGCCACCGTCACCGACCTGCTGCGCCAGGCGGGCGTCATCCGGGTCGACACCATCACCGAGCTCGCCGACACCGGGCTGCTGCTCGCCTCCCAGCCCCTTCCCGCGGGCCCCCGCATCGCCATCATCGGCAACTCCGAGTCCCTCGGCCTGCTCACCTACGACGCCTGCCGCACCGAGGGTCTGAGCCCGCTGCACCCGCGCGACCTCACCACCGGCGCCGAGCCCGCCGACTACCGCACCGCCCTCTCGGCCGCGCTCGCCGACCCGGACTGCGACGCCGTCGTCGTGAACGCGATCCCCTGGGTCGGCCGCGCCTCGGCGACGGAGCTGGCCGCCGCGGTGCGGGAGGCGTGCGCGGCCGGCGGGGCCGCCAAGCCGGTCGCGGTGGTCCACCTGGAGATCCCCGGGCTCGCCGAGGCCCTGGCGGCCCCTGCGGAGGCCCCGGCGCAGGCGCCCACGGCGGGCCCGACCGAGGTGACCACAGAGGCCGCGCCACAGCCGCCCGCAGCGGCCCCCGCGCAGGCTCCGACAGCGGCCCCCACGAACACCCACGGGGCGGACGGGCACCCGGCCGGAGCCGGCCCCGGAGCCGGCCCCGGCGGCCCCGCCCCGCGCGTCCCCGCCTACCCCGCCGCCGAGCGCGCGGTGCGCGCCCTGGCGGAGGCCGTGCGGTACGCGCGGTGGCGCCGCGAGGCCGCCGAGCCGGGGCGCGTCCCGGAGTACGAGGACATCGACGAGGCCGGCGCCGCCGCCGACATCGAGGTGCTGCTGGCGCCCGGGGCCGGGCCCGCCGCCGCGGACGCCACGGCCGGTTCCGCCGTCGACCCCATGGCCGACCCCACCGGCCCGGAGGCCGTGGGGGAGGGCGTGCCGGTCTCCGCGCCCGACGCGCAGCGGCTGCTCGCCCGGTACGGCATCTCCGTGCTGCCCGCCTTCCCCGCGCCCGACGCCGACGCGGCCGTCCGCGCCGCCGAGCGGCTCGGCTACCCGGTGGCGCTCAAGCCCACCGCCCCGCACCTGCGGCACCGTACCGACCTGGGCGGGGTCCGGCTGGACCTGGGCGGCGAGGTGGAACTGCGCCGGGCGTACGCGGAGTTGACCCGGCAGCTGGGCGCGCCCGAGGAGCTGCGGCCGGTGGTGCAGCGAATGGCCCCGCGCGGCGTGGACACGGTGATCCGGGCGGTGATCGACCCCGCGGCCGGCGCGGTGCTCTCCTTCGGGCTCGCCGGCGCCCCCTCGGAGCTGCTCGGGGACACCGCCCACCGGCTGGTGCCGGCGACCGACCGGGACGCCGCCGAACTGATCCGGTCGATCCGGACGGCGCCGCTGCTCTTCGGCTGGCGCGGCTCGCAGCCGGTGGACACCGCGGCGCTGGAGGAGCTGCTGCTGCGGGTGTCCCGCATGGTGGACGATCATCCGGAGGTGGTCGCCGTCGACCTGGAGCCCGTCGTGGTGGCACAGCGCGGCCTGTCGGTGCTCGGTGCGTCCGTCCGGCTCGCCCCTCCGCCGCCGCGGACCGATCTCGGCCCGCGTCACCTGCCGAACTACTGACCGGACCGGCACGAACGGGTCTGGGGCCCGGGACCGGTCGGGCCCCGTAGGATGGAGCACATGGCGAAGACCGGTACGACGACCCAGGGGCTGCGCGCGGCGATCGAGCGCAGCGGCTACTACCCGGCACTCGTTGCCGAAGCGGTGGAGGCCGCGGTGGGCGGCGAGCGGGTCGTGTCGTACCTCGTCCACCAGGAGACCACCTTCGACGCCAACGAGGTCCGCCGCCATGTCACGGTCCTCGTCCTGACCGGCACGCGGTTCATCGTCAGCCACACCGACGAGCAGGCCGCCGACGGCACCTCCCCGTCGCCGTACGCCACCACCTCCACCGAGTCCGTGAAGCTGGACCGGATCTCCTCGGTCGTGGTCAGCCGCGTGGTCGCCAACCCCGAGTCGTACACGCCCGGCACGCTGCCGCGCGAGGTCGTCCTCACCATCGGCTGGGGCGCCGTCAACCGCCTGGACCTGGAGCCCGCCGCCTGCGGCGACCCCAACTGCGAGGCCGACCACGGCTACACCGGCTCCTCCACCGCCGACGACCTGAGCCTGCGGGTCAGCGAGGCCGGCGACGGCCCCGACAGCGTCCGGCAGACCCTCGCCTTCGCGCAGGCGCTCTCCGAGGCCACCATCGCGGACTCCGGCCGCTGATGACGTACCCCGCCCCCGCCGGCGCCGCCTGGCACGAGCCCGCCCCGCTCGACCCCCGCACCGCGCCCGCCCCCCGCTACGGCACCGGATCGCTCGCCGACCTGCTGCCCGCCGTCGCCGCGGGCCTGGGCGTCCCCCAGCTCGGCTCCGGGCTCGACCTGGCCCCCGCCGACCGGGTCTGCGTCTTCCTGATCGACGGGCTCGGCTGGGAGGCGCTCAAGGCGCACCCGGCCGAGGCCCCGTTCCTCACCTCGCTGCTGTCGAGCTCCATGAACGGCACCGGCACCCCGCTCACCGCGGGCTTCCCGTCCACCACCGCCACCTCGCTGGCCTCGGTCGGCACCGGCCTGCCGCCCGGCGCGCACGGCCTGCCCGGCTACACCGTGCGCGACCCGGCGACCGGCGCGCTGATGAACCAGCTGCGCTGGCAGCCGTGGACCGATCCGTACGTGTGGCAGCCGCACCCCACCGTCTTCGAGCTCGCCGACGCCGCCGGCGTGCACACCTGCCAGGTCTCCGCCCCGACGTTCGCGGAGACCCCGCTGACGAAGATCGCGCTCAGCGGCGGCACCTTCCACGGCCGGCTCAGCGGCGAGGAGCGGATGGACCTGGCGGCCGAGCAACTCGGCGCCGCGGGCCGCGCGCTGGTCTACACGTACTACAGCGAGGTGGACGGCAAGGGCCACCGCTTCGGCCTCGACTCCGCGGAGTGGCGCAACCAGTTGCGCTACGTCGACGGGCTCGCCCAGCGGCTGGCCGAGCAGCTCCCGCCGCGCTCGGCGCTCTATGTCACCGCCGACCACGGCATGATCGACATCCCCTTCGACCCGGAGTCCCGGATCGACTTCGACGAGGACTGGGAGCTGCGCGCCGGCGTGGCCCTGCTCGGCGGCGAGGGACGCGCCCGCCACCTGTACGCGGTCCCCGGCGCCGCCGGCGACGTGCTGGCGGTCTGGCGCGAGGTGCTCGGCGACCGGATGTGGGTGGCCAGCCGGGACGAGGCCATCGCGGCCGGCTGGTTCGGACGGCCGGACGACGGCGTCGACGAGCGCGTCTACCGCCGGATCGGCGACGTGGTCGCGGCGGCCAGCGCGGACGTCGCCATCGTCGCCTCCGTGACCGAGCCCAAGGAGTCCGCGATGGTGGGCCTGCACGGTTCGATGACCCCGACCGAGCAACTGGTCCCCCTCCTCGAAGTACGTTCCTGACCGTCTACCGCGCGGTAACGTGCGGTTTGCCGCAGACCCGCGCCACCCCGTACGCCCGCACCGCCCCGCGATCCCCATGAAAGGCCCTCCCCCCTCATGCCCGAGCTGGTGTTCTTCTCCGGAACGATGGACTGCGGAAAGAGCACCCTCGCTCTGCAGATCGAGCACAACCGCTCGGCGCGCGGCCTGCAAGGGATGATCTTCACTCGGGACGACCGGGCGGGCACCGGGAAGCTCTCCTCGCGGCTGGGCCTGGTCACCGAGGCGGTCGAGGCGGGCGAGGGGCTCGACCTCTACGCCTATGTCGTGGCCCATCTGTCGGCCGGCGGCAAGGTCGACTACGTGATCGCGGACGAGGCGCAGTTCCTGGCCCCGCTCCAGATCGACCAGCTCGCCAGGATCGTCGACGACCTCGGGCTCGACGTCTTCGCCTTCGGCATCACCACGGACTTCCGCACCAAGCTCTTCCCCGGCTCCCAGCGCTTGGTGGAGCTGGCCGACCGCATCGAGGTGCTCCAGGTCGAGGCGCTCTGCTGGTGCGGGGCACGGGCGACCCACAACGCGCGCACCGTCGGCGGCCAGATGGTCGTCGAGGGCGCCCAGGTGGTCATCGGAGACGTCAACCAGCCCGGCAACGAGGTGGGTTACGAGGTGCTGTGCCGGCGCCACCACCGGCGTCGGATGACCGCGGCCGCGGCGGGCGCCGCGGCACTCTCCCCGGACGTCCTGCCGGTGGACGCGGGGCCGGCGGACGCCGTCCGGACCATACGCTCCGCCACCCCCGCCGCCGCCGTCTCCGTCAGCGAGCCGTCCGCACGACCGTGAACACCGCGCCCTCCGGGTCGGCGACCGTCGCCAGCCGCCCGGTGGCGCCGTCCCGCGGCGGCTGGAGCACCTGGCCGCCCAGCTCGGTGACCCGGCGCGTCGCCGCGTCGGCGTCCTCGACCTCGAAGTAGGTCATCCAGTGCGGCCCGCGGTCGCGCGGCAGGCCGTGCCCGACCCCGTGTACGGCCGCCACCGGCCGGCCCGCCAGGTGCAGGGTGACGTAGTCGAAGTCGGCCGAGACGAGCGCCTCCGCCTCATGGCCGAAGACCGCCTGGTAGAACTTGCCGGCGGTCGTGGTCTCGTAGGTGACCAGTTCGCGCCAGACCGGGGTGCCGGGCACGCCCTCGCGCTCCGCCCCCAGGTGCGCCCTGGCCTGCCACACCCCGAACACCGCCCCCGAGGGGTCGGAGGCGATCACCATCCGACCGGCCTCCTCCGCGTCCAGCGGGCCCACCGCCACGGTGCCGCCGCAGCTGCGGATCTGCTCCGCGGTGTCGTCGGCGTCGTCGGAGGCCAGATAGGTGGTCCAGGCGATCGGGAGGTGGCGCTCGGGCGGCAGTTCACCGATCCCGGCCACGCTCTGCCCGTCGAGAGTCGCTCGGACGTACGCGCCGAGCTGCTGCGGTCCGGGACGGAACTCCCAGCCGAACAGGGAATGGTAGAAGTCCTGCGTCGCGTTCAGGCTGTGCACCATCAGACTTGTCCAACAGGGGGTGCCCGGTGCGCACCGAGCCGGTGCCTCGGTCATCTCACTCTCTCCTCGGACCATCGTGGTAGCCGTGCGGTCACTGGCCGATCGGCTCCTCGGGGCGGTTGGGGTGGTACGGGACGGGGCCCCTCCAGATGCTTGCACCACCGGCCGTCCGGCGCGCCCCGGCCGCGCCGGAATTCATCGGTTCCCGCGGGAGAATGCCCGAATTTGCATTGCACTTCCGTTTCGGCGTCATTCACCTCCGAGAGCAATCGGATGCACGCCGGGTGACCGAGAACAGCATTCGACGCAGACGCTTCTACGCAAGGATTGGTCCTATGAGTGCCATCATTGCCGCATCAGAACTCGCGGGCGAGGCGGCCGGTCCGCGACCACCAGCCCTTTTGGACGTCCGCTGGCAGCTCGGCGGCCCGCCCGGCCACCCCGCGTACCAGGCCGGGCACATCCCCGGCGCGGTCTACGTCGATCTGGACACCGAACTCGCCGGCCCGGCCGGCGGCACCGCCGGCCGCCACCCGCTGCCCGACCCCTCGGTCTTCGGCGCCGCCATGCGCCGCGCGGGGGTCTCGGCCGATCGTGACGTCGTGGTCTACGACGGCGGTCAGGGGTGGGCCGCGGCCCGCGCCTGGTGGCTGCTGCGGTGGTCCGGACATCCGTCCGTACGCGTCCTCGACGGCGGCCTGGCGGCCTGGACGGCGAACGGCGGTCCGCTGAGCGAGGTCATCCCCGAGGTGGCGGAGGGCGACTTCGTCCCCGCGCCGGGCGCGCTCCCCGTCCTGGACGCCGACGCCGCGGCCGCGCTGGCCCGCGACGGCGTGCTGCTCGACGCGCGGGCCGCGGAGCGGTACCGGGGCGACGTCGAGCCGATCGACCGCGTCGGCGGCCACATCCCCGGCGCGCTCTCCGCGCCCACCACGGAGAACGTCGCACCGGACGGCCGGCTGCTCCCGCCCGCCGCCCTCGCCGAGCGCTTCGGCGCCCTGGGGGCCACCGAGGACGCTCCCGTCGGCGTCTACTGCGGCAGCGGCGTCTCCGGCGCCCACCAGGTGCTCGCCCTGGCCGTGGCCGGCATCCCGGCCGCCCTCTACGTCGGCTCCTGGAGCGCCTGGTCCGCCGACCCCACCCGCCCGGTCGCCACGGGCCCCCACCCCGGCTGACCCCTCCCCGGAACACCCTGCGTGCCGGTCACGCCGCACGCAGGGTGAACGGAGCCGGCGCGTCACCCTGCGCACGCGGGGTGATGGGGCGGGTGGGCGGGTGCAGCCCGCCGCAGGCGCAACGACGCCGCACCCGGCGGACCACCGCACCCGTCGCACACGCCCCGCCGCGCAGGCGCGGGAGGCGTCACCCCGGCAGACCACCGCACCCGATCAAGGCCCTGGCGCGTACGCGGACCACCGCACCCGGCGGCGCAGACGCCCGCAACCAGCAAGGCAGGGGCCCAGCGCCTCAGGTGGCAACGAACCAGAACCCCGGGTAGGGGCAGCAGCCTGCCTAGTCCGGTTTCTTGCGCCGCGTCCCGAACACGATCTCGTCCCAGCTCGGTACCGCGGCCCGACGCCCCGGTCGCACCCCGTCGGCCTCGGCCTGGCGGTCGGTGGTGCCGGTGAGCCGGTCGCGGTGACCGGTGACGGAGCGGGGCATGAGCACGTCGGCGTAGGCGGAGCCGGCGCTCGCGGCGGGTGCGGGGGGCTCGGCGGCCTCCGCCTCCTCCTCGGGCGGGTCCGGCGGGGTCGCCGGCTGGGGCGCCGTCTCGGGGACGACCATGTCGCCGCGGAAGTTGGGCACCGCCTCCAGCAGACTGGTCAGCGAATCGCGCTCGCGAACGCCGCCACCGGCTTCCTCCTCGGACGCGGGGGAGTCGGCATCGCCGGATTCGGTCGCGGAGAGCCCCGACCGGTCCAGCAGCCGGTCCCGGTCCCGATCACGGTCCCGCTCGCGCGGCAGCCGCGCGATCCTCGGTACGAAGGGGAAGCTCGGCTCGGGCGTGTCGTCGGACTCGCCGATGAGCGCGCGCGCCTCGTCGTCCACGGCCTGGACCAGCCGCCGGGGCGGGTCGTAGGTCCAGGTCGCCGAGCGCGGCTCGCCCATGACGCGGTAGACGAGCAGCACCTCCCAGGTGCCGTCGTCGCGCCGCCAGGAGTCCCACTGGGCGGTGTCCTTCTCCGCCCCGCGCAGCAGCAGTCGCTCCGCGACGGCCTCGCCGAGCTGCGGCCCGGCGTTCTCGCCGGGGCGACGTACCGGGGTCTTCCGGGCGCGCTCGGCCATGAACGCGCGCTCCGCCAACACCGGCCCCTCGAAGCGGCGTACGCGGTCGACGGAGATGCCCGCCATCTGCGCGACCTCTTCGGCGGAGGCGCCGGCGCGTATACGGGCCTGGATGTCGCGCGGCCGCAGATGGCTCTCGACCTCGATCTCGATCTGGCCGAGCCGTGCGCGGTCGTTGCGAATGGCGGCGCGCAGCCGCTCGTCGATGGGGAGCGTGTATTCCGTGCTGTCCGCAGCCTTGAGCACCAGCCGTGTGCCGTCGTTGCTGACGGCCACGACACGCAGTTCGGGCATGGGGACCTCCCGGGTGGTGCCTGCCGACGTCACGTGCGTCGCTGCCGTTCTCCCGCTAGACGAGTGTGGCCTGCCCGGGTGCAGCCTGCCACAACATTGCCGAGTTGCCCGGCGTGTCGGGCCTGGGCCGCGATCCGCCGTTATGGCACGGTTACCTGTTTGCAGCGCAAAGTGACGTATGTCACGTTGTGCAGCGGTCTCCGTTCCATGTCGCGGCGCCGCCGGTTGAGTTGCCGCTCTTGGCCCCTCCCGCTGGGTCCGGGCGGCCGGACGGGAAAGCGGGGCCAGGGCTCGCCACAGTACTCCATTCGGGCCACCTGGGTGGACCCGGCGCGCCAGCCAAGTTGCCCGGAGGTCGGTGAGTTGACTCCCGGGGGTGGCGCCCCGGGGCACGGCGGGGGTGGCAAGTTTCACGGAATCTTCAGAAGCGGAACTACTACTTCCGGTGTCGGCGTCGACCGCGGCGATGGCGGCCGCCCGGCTCCGGGTGGTCAGTCCCCCAACACCCGCCGCAGGTAGTCGTTGCCGAAGACGCGGTCCGGGTCCCAACGGTCGCGGACGGCGGTGAACTCGCCGAACCGCGGATAGACGCCGGCCAGGAATCCGGCGTCACGGCTGTGCAGCTTTCCCCAGTGCGGCCGTCCGCCGTGCGCGACCATGATCCGCTCGACGGCGGTGAAGTACTCCCGGTGCGGGGTGCCGCGGTACATGTGCACGGCGATGTACGCGGTGTCCCGGCCGGAGGCGGTGGACAGCGGGATGTCGTCGGCCGGCGCGGTCCGCACCTCCACCGGGAAGCTGACCGCGAACCCCGAGCGCTCGACGACCGCCTCCAGTTCGCGCAGCACCTCCGGGGCGGCCGCCCGCTCCACCGCGTACTCCATCTCCAGGAAGCGCACCCGGCGCGGGCTGGTGAAGACCTTGTACGGGATGTCGGTGTACGTACGGGCCGACAGCGCGCCGCCGGCGATCCGGGCGAGGCCGGGGACGGCGGCGGGGACGGCGCGCCCGACCGAACACAGCGCTTGGAACGCCCCGTTGGACAGCAGTTCGTCCTCGACCCAGCCGCCGAACCGGCCGAGGGGGGCGGCGGGGCCCGGGCTGCGGTTGTTGCGCTTGGTGTTGCAGTGGCGGGTGTGCGGGAACCAGTAGAACTCGAAGTGCTCGTTGTCCAAGACGAGTTGCTCGAAGTCGCCGAGCACCCGGTCGAGCGTCATCGGCTCCTCCCGCGCGGTCAGCAGGAATTCGGGCTCCACCCGGAAGGTGACCGCGCTGATGACGCCCAGCGCGCCCAGACCCAGCCGCGCCGCCGCGAAGAGCGCCGCCTCCTCGGGCGGGCCGCCCGGCGCGCACCGCACCACCGAGCCGTCGGCCGTCACCAGCTCCAGGGCGGCGATCTGGGCGGCGAGCGAGGCGCTCTCCCGGCCGGTGCCGTGCGTTCCGGTGCTCACCGCGCCGGCCACCGTCTGCGCCATGATGTCGCCCATGTTGGTCAGCGACAGACCGTGTGCGGACAGGGTCTCGTTCAGCTGCCACAGCGGGGTGCCGGCGGCGACGGTCACCGTTCCGGCCGCCCGGTCCAGGGCCCGTAAGCCGACCAGCCGGTCGGGGCGGACCAGCAGGCCGTCGGTGGCGGCCACGGTGGTGAAGGAGTGGCCGGTGCCCACGGCCTTCACCGGAACGCCCTCCCGCGCGGCCACGCGGACGACGGCCGCCAGCTCCTCGGTGGAGGCGGGTGTCGCGACCCCGGACGGGCTCGCGGTGACGTTCCCCGCCCAGTTACGCCATGTGTCGCTGTTCCGCGCGGTCCTCGCGCCGCTCCGCGCGGTCTTCCCGGCCCTGCCCGTGGTCCCCGTCGCGCTCATGCCCGTCAGTTCCCTCCCGCTGTGGCGCCGGCCGCAGCCAGCGGTACCCGAGGAACGCCACCGCCGCCGCGAGCGCCCCGGCAGCCGCCGCCACCAGGTACCCCGCCCGGGCGCCGGCCTCGTCGACCACCACCCCGGCGGCCGAGGAGCCGAGCGCGATCCCGACCGCGAGCCCGGTGCTCACCCAGGTCATGCCCTCGGTCAGGTTGGCGCGCGGTACGTGCTGCCCGATCAGGGCCATGGTGGTGACCATCGTCGGTGCGATGGCCAGGCCCGCCACGAAGAGCGCCACGGCCAGGAGCGGCAGGCTCCCGACCAGTTGGAGGGGGATCATACTCACGGCCATGGCGCACATGCCCAGCAGCCAGCGGCGCGGGGCCGAGCCCTTCAGGTGCAGCAGCCCGAAGACCACGCCGGCCAGGCAGGAGCCGGTCGCGTAGACCGCGAGCACCAGGCTCGCGGCGGCCTTGTGGCCCTCCTCCTCGGCGAAGGCCACGGTCACCACGTCCACCACGCCGAAGATCGCGCCGGTCGCCACGAAGGCCGCCACCAGCACCCGCAGCCCCGGCGAGCGCAGCACCGAGCCCCCGGTCTGCTTGTCGCGCGGGTGCGGCTCGGGCTCGGTGGCGCGCTGGGCGGTGAGCCACAGCACGCTGACCACCAGGCACAGGGCGGCCACCAGCGGGCCCGCCTCGGGGAACCAGGCGGTGCACAGGCCGATGGAGAGGATCGGGCCGACGATGAAGCACGCCTCGTCGACGACCGACTCGAAGGCGTAGGCAGTGTGCAGCTCGCGGGGCGCGTCCTTGAGGATCTCCGCCCAGCGGGCCCGGACCATCGAGCCGATGCTCGGCACGCAGCCCACCGCCGCCGCGAAGACGAAGAGCGTCCAGTCCGGCCACCGCTCGTGCGCGCTGACCAGCAGGCCGGTCACGGCGACGGCGGAGAAGAGGGTGGCCGGGCGCAGCACCCGGCGCTGCCCGTGCCGGTCCACCAGCCGGGATATCTGCGGGCCGATGACGGCGGCGGAGAGCGCGAGGGTGGCCGAGACGGCGCCGGCCAGGCCGTAGCGCCCGGTCAGCTGGGAGACCATCGTGACCACGCCGATGCCCATCATCGACAGCGTCATCCGGCCGAGGGAGCCGGCGGCGGAGAACGCCTTGGTGCCCGGGCGGGCGAAGATCACACGATAGGGACTGGGCACGAGGGGAGGCTCCGCCGTCTAGGGGCCGGTGTCGGGCAGGGGTGGGCAGCGCACGGCGGCCGGTCCGCGGGTGGTGCCGCTCCCGGATCGGTAAGGAATGTACGCGTCCGATACAGCTTACGGCGCGTCGTGGGCCGACGCAGCCGCATTTCCCGCCGGTTTTCCGGCTGTCGGTGACGGGTGGCAGGATCGGAACATGTCCGCCCAGCCACAACGCCAGGCGCCCGCCGACCCCGCCCAGGGCCCGGTCGACGGCACGCCGTACGACGCCCTGCTGCTGCTCTCCTTCGGTGGCCCGGAGGGGCCGGAAGACGTCGTCCCGTTCCTGGAGAACGTCACGCGCGGTCGCGGCATCCCGCGCGAGCGGCTCAAGGAGGTCGGCCGGCACTACTTCCTGTTCGGCGGCGTCTCCCCGATCAACGCGCAGAACCGGGAGCTGCTCCAGGCGCTCCGCAAGGACTTCGCGGAGCGCGGCCTGGACCTGCCGGTCTACTGGGGCAACCGCAACTGGGCGCCGTACCTGACCGATGTGCTGCGCGAGATGGTCCACGACGGCCGGCGTCGCATCCTGGTGCTCGCCACCAGCGCCTACGCCTCGTACTCCGGCTGCCGCCAGTACCGGGAGAACCTGGCCGACGCGCTGGCCGCGCTGGAGGCCGAGGGGCTGCCGCTGCCGCGCGTGGACAAGCTGCGCCACTACTTCAACCACCCCGGCTTCGTGCGTCCCATGGTGGACGCCACGCTGGCCGCGCTGGCCGAGCTGCCCGAGGAGCGGCGAGCCGGCGCCCACCTCGCCTTCACCACGCACTCCATCCCGACCGCCGCCGCCGACACCTCCGGCCCGGTGGAGGGCCACGGCGCCGGCGGCGCCTATGTGGCCCAGCACCTGGACGTGGCACGGCTGGTCGCGGAGGCCGTGCGCGAGGAGACCGGCGTGGCGCACCCCTGGCGGCTGGTCTACCAGTCCCGCAGCGGAGCCCCGCACATCCCCTGGCTGGAGCCGGACATCTGCGACCACCTGGAGGAGCTGCACGGCGCCGGCGTCCCGGCCGCCGTGATGGTCCCCATCGGCTTCGTCTCGGACCACATGGAGGTCCGGTACGACCTCGACACCGAGGCCACCGCCAAGGCCGCCGAGCTGGGCCTGCCGGTCAGCCGCGCCGCCACCGTCGGCTCCGACCCGCGCTTCGCCGCGGCCGTGGCCGAGCTGGTGCTGGAGCGCGCCGCCGTCGAGCGCGGCCGCCCGGTGGACCGCTGCGCCCTCGGCGCCCTCGGCCCCGGCCACGACCTGTGCCCGGTGGGCTGCTGCCCCGCCCGCGCCCCCCGTCCCGCCGCCGCCGGGGCCGACAGCCCGTACGCCTGAGGCGCCCACGCCGAAGGACCCGGAGCGACGACCGCGCGGCCGGGCCGTGGCGGGGCGGGAGAGCCGCTCCGCCGTCGTCCGGCCGCGAAAGCGAACGAAGGAGCACCATGACCGGCCCCCTGACCTCCCAGCCCGGCGACGAGCTCATAGTGGAGCTGCTCGACGTCGCGCTCGACGCGGCGCGGCGGGCGGGCGAGCTGCTGCGCGACGGCCGCCCGGCCGACCTGGGCGTCGCCGCCACCAAGACCAGCTCCATCGACGTGGTCACCGAGATGGACCTGGCCGCCGAGAAGCTGATCACCGACTACCTGGCCGAGCGGCGCCCCGCGGACGGGCTGCTGGGCGAGGAGGGCGCCAGCACCCCGGGCAGCAGCGGGGTGCGCTGGATCATCGACCCGCTCGACGGCACCGTGAACTACCTCTACGGTCTGCCGTCCTGGGCGGTCTCCATCGCCGCCGAGGCGGACGGCGAGACGCTGGTCGGCGTGGTGACCGCCCCGATGCGCGGCGAGACCTACCACGCGGCCCTCGGCGGCGGCGCGTACGTCAACGGGGAGCCGGCCCGGGTGCGCCCCGCACCCCCCGTCGAGCAGGCCCTCATCGGCACCGGCTTCGGCTACCTGACCACGCGCCGGGCCGCCCAGGCGGAGGTGGTGCGGGCACTGCTGCCCGAGGTGCGGGACATCCGGCGCGGCGGCTCGGCCGCGATCGACCTGTGCGACGTGGCCTGCGGCCGGCTCGACGGCTACTACGAGCGTGGGCTCAACCCCTGGGACTACGCGGCCGGCGAGCTCATCGCCCGCGAGGCGGGCGCGCTCACCGGTGGCCGGCCGGGCGCTCCGGCCGACGGTGGGCTCACCGTCGCCGCCGTCCCCGGCCTCTTCGAACCGCTCCAGCGGCGGCTCGACGAGCTCGGCGCCTGGCACGACTGACCGGCGGCGGCCCGCCGGCCGCGACCGCCGAACCGGGAACACGGCAGCGCCCCGGTGCCGCGAGGGCACCGGGGCGCTGCACGTCCGCCGAGGTCAGGCCGTTACGGCACCGACCTCGACGCCGTGCTCGGCGGCGAGCCGGCGAAGATCCTCCAACTCCGCCAGCTCCACCTCGGCGAGAAAGTCGTCGCCCGCCTCACGAGCGCGGTGGAGGTCGTTCTTCGTGGTCTCTATGCGCTGCAGAATGCCTGCGGTGAACGCGTCCATACGGCGCCCCCTCGTCTGGGTCGGGTCGTCGGCACGGGGGTGTGCCCTGAGGGTGTCCTCCAGCCCGGAGGCCGGGACGGAGGGGCAATCACGTGCGTGGTCCCTGTGCGGCAGAGAGTCGAGCGGTGCCTGGGGCGTGCCACATAACAGGGCGTGATCGCGGGTGTGCAGTCGTCCTCCCCACGCCTTGAGGGGCGGAAACCTCAATCACCGAAGGAATCCGGGACCGGACCCCCTTACCGCCGGTTTATGAGACTTCGAGGCAGGATGGAGGCTCTCGCGACGCACGCCCGTGCACGCTGAGTGAACGATGGCCCGCCCCCGCGTACGACACCGGCAGGGCCGGCATGACCACGATGAAAGGACTAGCGACGTGCGTGTACTCGTCGTCGAGGACGAGCAGCTGCTCGCTGATGCGGTGGCCACGGGGCTGCGCCGGGAGGCCATGGCCGTCGACGTCGTGTACGACGGCTCCGCCGCCCTGGAGCGCATCGCCGTCAACGACTACGACGTCGTCGTCCTCGACCGCGACCTGCCGCTGGTCCACGGAGACGACGTGTGCCGCCGGGTCGTGGAGCTGGGCATCCCCACCCGGGTGCTGATGCTCACCGCCGCCGGCGATGTCAGCGAGCGCGTCGCGGGCCTGGAGCTGGGCGCCGACGACTACCTGCCGAAGCCGTTCGCGTTCAAGGAGCTGACCGCGCGGGTGCGGGCGCTGGGTCGGCGTACCACCGTGGCGCTGCCCCCGGTCCTGGAGCGCGCCGGCATCAAGCTGGACCCCAACCGCCGCGAGGTCTTCCGCGACGGCCGGGAGATCCACCTCGCGCCCAAGGAGTTCGCCGTCCTGGAGGTGCTGATGCGCAGCGAGGGCGCCGTGGTCTCGGCCGAGCAGCTGCTGGAGAAGGCCTGGGACGAGAACACCGACCCGTTCACCAACGTGGTCCGGGTCACCGTCATGACCCTGCGCCGCAAGCTCGGTGAGCCGGCCGTGATCGTCACCGTGCCCGGCTCGGGATACCGGATCTGATGGCCGCGGCGACGAACCCGCCGCCACCGCCGGCGGCCCCTCCGAAGCCCGGCTGGGACCCTCCGGGCATGCGCCGGACCCCGTGGCTGCGCCCCACGATCCGGATACGGCTGACGCTGCTGTACGGCGGGATGTTCCTGATCGCCGGCGTGCTGCTGCTGACGATCATCTATCTGCTGGCCGCCCAGGCCCTGCACCTCGGCAACGAGCTGCCGTTCGAGGTGGTCTCCGGCAAGGTCTACCCGACCAACAACACCTGCCCGGAGATCGTCGGCAAGAACCTGAACCCGGACGCCTTCAACGCGGCGCTCAACGACTGCATGCAGGAGCAGCGGCAGCTGGCGCTCAGCGGGCTGCTGCGCCGCTCGCTGCTGGCGCTGATGGGCCTGGCCGTGATCGCGTTCGCCTTCGGCTACGGGATGGCCGGCCGGGTGCTCTCGCCGCTGGGCCGGATCACCCGCACCGCCCGCCAGGTGGCCGGCTCGGACCTGTCCCGGCGGATCCAGCTGGAGGGTCCGGACGACGAGCTCAAGGAGCTCGCGGACACCTTCGACGAGATGCTGGACCGGCTGGAGCGGGCCTTCACCGCGCAGCAGCGGTTCGTGGCCAACGCCTCGCATGAGCTGCGCACCCCGCTGGCGATCAACCGCACCCTGCTGGAGGTGCAGCTCTCCGACCCGGACGCCTCTCCGGAGCTGGCCCAGCTCGGCAAGACCCTGCTGGCCACCAACGAGCGCAGCGAGCAGCTGGTGGAGGGCCTGCTGCTGTTGGCCCGCAGCGAGAACGAGATCGTCGACCGCAAGCCGGTGGACCTCGCGGAGGTGGCGCTGCGGGCGATCGAGCAGGCCCGGGGCGAGGCGGCGGCCAAGGGCGTGGAGCTGCGCGGCAGCCGCAAGCCGGTGGTGGTCCAGGGCAACGGTGTGCTGCTGGAGCGGATCGCGCTGAACCTGGTGCAGAACGCCGTGCGCTACAACGTCGCCGAGGGCGGCTGGGTGGAGGTCTCGACCGAGGCCGAGCGCGGCGAGGCGGTGCTGGTGGTGAGCAACACCGGACCGGTGGTCCCGGCCTACGAGGTCGACAACCTCTTCGAGCCGTTCCGCCGGCTGCGCACCGAGCGCACCGGCAGCGACAAGGGCGTGGGACTGGGACTCTCCATCGCGCGCTCGGTGGCACGGGCGCACGGCGGCAGGATCACGGCGCAGCCGCGCGAGGGGGGCGGTCTGGAGATGCGGGTCGTGCTTCCGCTCTGACCTCGCACTCCCTCTCGGAATCGCGAGGCACTCCGTCTCGGGAGCGCGGGGCCGTGCCCGCGCTCCGAGATGGTTGTACGCTGTCGGCCTCAAGGTTCGCTTTGGGAGGAATTTTCAGGATCAGGCACCCATCTCGTCCCTGTGTGATCGATCACATGGCCGATTTTTCGGCCATCTACGCTCAGTGATCACCTCGGTCGGCGGAAGGCCCGGAAAATCCGGGTTTCCGGGTGTCGTGATCACGGGAAGTACACGTCATGGCATATGTGCCAGGTGGCTTCCGGACCGTGTACGGTCGCGTTCGCCACTCAACCCGATCGCCTCTTAGAGGTGCGGTTGGGTGTCGATTGAGTAACAGACCTTGATGTGAGGCAAAATCTCCGCCTCGGGTCGGGCACAAGACCGGCCCCTCACGCGTTACGTGCGCTGGAGACACCGCAGACACCCAGAGGGGGAGAGCGACATGGCAACGGATTACGACACCCCACGCAAGACCGACGACGACGTCGATTCGGACAGCCTGGAAGAACTGAAGGCTCGACGGAACGACAAGTCGACTTCGTCCGTCGACGTCGACGAGTTCGAGGCGGCCGAGGGCCTGGAGCTCCCGGGCGCGGACCTCTCGAACGAGGAACTGGCCGTCCGTGTGCTGCCGAAGCAGCAGGACGAGTTCACCTGCATGAGCTGCTTCCTCGTGCATCACCGCAGCCAGCTGGCCTCGGAGAAGAACGGCCAGCCGATCTGCCGCGACTGCGCGGCCTGACGGTCGGATCCGGCGTGAACGCGGCGCGGCGCGACGGGCATGTCGAGCGGGGCCGGGCGGCCTCGCTCGCGGTCGCCTGTGGTCGCGGCGCGAAAGCGGCCACGGGGCGGGGCAGTGCGAGTGTGCGGGCGGGGCTGACCACCATCGTCGAGCGCATCATCGCCAACGCCCCGCGCGTTCCCGTCCGCGATCTCGCGACGCTGCGCCGGCAGTTTCCCGGGCTCGGCCCGGAGGAGCTCGCGGACAAGCTGGTGGCCGGTGCCGTCAACGGCACCTCCACCGTGGGTGCGGGCGTGGGCGCCGCGGCGATGCTGCCGGTCCCGCCCGCCATGCCCGCCGAGCTGGCGGCCGAGATCATCGGCGTCGCCTCCATAGAGTTCAAACTCGTCGCCGAGCTGCACGAGGTCTACGGGGTACGGGCGCCGGGTGGGACCGCCCAGCGCGCCATGGCCTACCTCGGCGCCTGGTCCCAGGAGCGCGGCATCGACGTGGCCGTCCCGGCCACGGTGAACGCCGCGTTCGGCGTCCAGCTCCGGCGCGAGCTGCGCCAGCAGGTCATGAAGCGAAGCTTCCGCAATCTGCCGGGGCTGGCGCCCTTCATGATCGGAGCGGTTGCCGGCGCCACGATGAACCGACGTGACACCCGGAAGCTGGCCCGCAAGGTGCGCAAGGACCTGCGCGCCCGGCAGACCCCCTGGGAGGCGCTGCCCCCCGCGGACGGCGCCGTACAGACGACGTAGCCCCGGGTCCCCGGCGCGACGTAGCGCGGCCCCCGGCGCGGGGATGGGGCGTCGGCCCGGACCCGACCACCGACCGTGCGCATCCGTCGACACGTCGTGCGCCCCCGCGCGTCCGCCGACGCGCTCCGGGGCCTCCTCGTGTGTACGTCTTCGGGCGGCGCTACGGCGCATGGGCGCGCCCGCGTGGCCGGTTCCGTCTCTCGTCGGCGGCGTCCCTAGCCGGCCCGCACCGCCTCCAGCACCGCCGCGAGCCGCTCCGGACGACGGCTGGAGAGATAGAGATACGGAGTGGGGTCCTCTGGATCGGTGACCTTCACCCTGACGGCGGTCGGGATGTAGCCCCGCAGCAGCATGAACGCCCGCGTGTCGGCCTTGTGCCGGCGCCAGGCGGCCGCCTCCTCGGCGTTCAGCACCTCGACGGCGCCCAGGGCCGACAGCGGGATCCGCGCGTCCCCGGCGACCAGCGAGTCGGAGAGCACCCGGATGCGCGCCGAGCCGTACGAGCTGACTCCGGTCGCGGCCAGCGCGCCGCCGATGATGAGCCCGCCCAGCATCGGCAGGGTGCCGAGCGGCAGCAGGATCAACCCCATCGCGATCCCGGCCAGGAGCGCGATCAGCCACCAGGAACGGGGAGCGGTCAGGCGTTCTTCGTAGTGCTGCATGACCTCAAGCTTGGCACGACGGCCGAGGAGTACCTGCCGCGCGGGTAAGGTCTGGCGCTGTGAGTGGAAGAAGGACAGGTCTGACGCCGCCGGACGGGGCCAAGCCCCCGGTGCGGCACCCCGATGCGCCCGCGCCCGGTGAGCTCATAGGAGCCCACTACGACCAGTGCTTCGGCTGCGGGGACGCCCAGCGGCACGGGCTGCGCCTGGAGGCGCGGGCGGGGGAGGGCGTCAGCCTCACCGCCGAGTTCACCGTCCAGCCCGCCCACCAGGGCGGACCGGGCCTCGCCCACGGCGGGGTGCTGGCCACCGCGCTGGACGAGGCGCTCGGCGCGCTCAGCTGGCTGCTGCGGGTGATCGCGGTGACCAAGCGGCTGGAGACGGAGTACGTCCGCCCGGTCCCGGTCGGCACCGTGCTGCACCTGGAGGCCGAGGTGACCGCGGTCGACGGCCGCAAGATCTTCTCCACCGCCACCGGCCGGGTCGGTGGCCCCGACGGTCCCGTCGCGGTCCGCGCCGACGCCCTCTTCGTCGAGGTGCCGATCGGCCACTTCATCGACAACGGCCGGCCCGAGGAGATCAACGCCGCGCTCGCCGACCCGGACCAGCGGCGGGTGGCCCGGGCCTTCGAGGTGAACCCGTGAGCGGTGCGCTCGCGGGCGCCCCCGCTCACCAAGGTGCTCATGCGATGAGCGACGACAGGAACAGGAGGCCGGCGTGGACCGGACGCCGCTAGACGTATTGATCCGCAGGGTGCACCCCGAGGTGCCGATCCCGGCCTACGCCCACCCCGGCGACGCCGGGGTCGACCTGGTCACCACGGAGGCCGCCGAGCTCGCGCCCGGCGAGCGCGCGGTGCTGCCCACCGGCGTCTCGATCGCGCTCCCGGACGGGTACGCGGCCTTCGTGCACCCGCGCTCCGGCCTGGCGGCACGCTGCGGTGTGGCCATGGTGAACGCCCCGGGGACCATCGATGCCGGGTACCGTGGAGAGATCAAGGTGATCGTGGTCAATCTCGACCCGCGCGAGACGGTGCGGTTCGAGCCCTTCGACCGCGTCGCTCAACTGGTCGTCCAGCAGGTCGAGAAGGTGCGCTTCCACGAGGTGGCGGAGCTTCCCGGTTCGGCGCGGGCCTTTGGGGGCTTCGGGTCCACCGGCGGCCATGCCGCCGTGGACGGCTCGACGGGTGGGAATGGATACGCTTCGGTCGGTTCCGACCGGGAAGGACAATGACGTGTTCGGACGTCGCCGCAAGCGCAGCGAGGAGGCTGTCGAGACCCTCGACGTCGCCTCCGAGGAGTTGGTCGGAGAGGCCGACGAGACCGAGGACGAGGCCGCGCCCGCGAGCAGGGTGAGCCTGCCCCCGGCACCGCGCCCGGACGGCCCGTGGGACGTCTCCGAGGTGCGCGAGCCCGGCGAGGGCCGCGTGGACCTGGGTGGCCTCTTCGTGCCCGGTGTCGAGGGCATGGAGCTGCGGGTGGAGGTCGCCGGGGACGCGATCGTCGCCGCGACCGTGGTGCTGCGTGACAGCGCCGTACAGCTCCAGGCGTTCGCCGCGCCCAAGAAGGAAGGCATCTGGAACGAGGTACGGGACGAGATCGCCAACGGCATCACCCAGCAGGGCGGCGTCGTGGACGAGCTCGAGGGTCCGCTGGGCTGGGAGCTGCGCGCCCAGGTCCCGGTCCAACTGCCGGACGGCACCAACGGCGTGCAGATGGTCCGGTTCGTCGGTGTCGACGGGCCGCGCTGGTTCCTCCGCGGAGTGATCTCCGGTCAGGGCGCGGTCAAGCCCGAGACCGGCAGCCTGCTGGAGGCGATCTTCCGCGACACGGTCGTGGTGCGCGGCGAGGGCCCGATGGCCCCGCGCGACCCGATCGTCCTCAAGCTGCCGAACGACGCGCAGATGGTGCCGGACGGGGTGCAGCAGGAGGAGGCCGGCTCGCGGTTCGCGGGCGGCGCCGACCAGTTGCAGCGCGGCCCGGAGATCTCCGAGGTGCGCTGACGCCGGTGCCGTACGGGGTCCGTGAGCGGCTCCGCACGGCGTGAAACCGGATGGATCACGGCAGAAAACGCACGGTTCCGGTGGGCCGTACCCCTGACAAGGGGGTGCGGCCCACCGGCGTTTTCGCAGGTAAGGGCGGGGAGCGTCAGGGATTCGCTAAGAGCGCGCTCATGGCCGTAAGGGAGCCGTCAACGCCGGGTGCAAACCGATGAGTAGGCGCTTTCCTCTAGGGGTCCCCGAGGGCCGGTGGAGGCTTCCGCAGCCTCCCGGAGCGGGCCCTCTCCCCGAACCTCTCTAGGAGCTCACGATGGCCGACGTGGCCTTCGTCCTCGCCACGCTCGCGGTCTTCGCGCTGGTGGCTCTCGTCGCCAGGGGGGTGACCAGGCTGTGACCGCGGAGAACATCGTCGGTCTCGTCGTGGCGGTCGCCCTGCTGGGCTACCTGATCCTCGCGCTGGTCTTCCCGGAGAGGTTCTGAGCACCACGATGAGTTCCGAACTCGCCGGCGTTCTCCAGTTGGTC
The DNA here is from genome assembly GCF_007595705.1 of Streptomyces sp. SAJ15. GTDB lineage: Bacteria > Actinomycetota > Actinomycetes > Streptomycetales > Streptomycetaceae > Streptomyces. The sequence continues at coordinate 132,627 of NZ_NISY01000002.1, forward strand.
GCGCTCATCGGAGCGCTCGCCCTGGTCTACCGCCCCCTCGGCGACTACATGGCCGCCGTCTACAGCTCCCGCGAGCACCTGCGCGTCGAGAAGCTGATCTACCGCTGCGTCGGCGCCGACCCCAACACCGAGATGCGCTGGCCCGCCTATCTGCGCGGCGTGCTCGCCTTCTCCGCGGTCGGTGTGCTCTTCCTGTACGCGCTCCAGCGCCTCCAGGACCACCTGCCGCTCTCCCTCGGCTTCACCGCGATCAGCCCCGACCAGGCGTTCAACACCGCCGCCTCGTTCGTCGCCAACACCAACTGGCAGTCGTACTCGGGCGAGCAGGCCATGGGCCACCTCGTCCAGACCGGCGGCCTGGCGGTGCAGAACTTCGTCTCCGCCGCGGTCGGCATGGCCGTGGCCATCGCCCTGGTCCGGGGCTTCGTCCGGGCCCGCACCGGCGAGCTGGGCAACTTCTGGGCCGACCTGGTCCGCGGCGTCGTCCGCATTCTGCTGCCGCTGTCGATCATCGGCGCGGTGGTGCTGGTGGCCTGTGGCGCCATCCAGAACCTCTCCGGCATCCACGAGGTCGGCCAGTTCGGCGGCGGCAGCCAGCAGTGGAACGGCGGCGCGGTGGCCTCGCAGGAGGTCATCAAGGAGCTCGGCACCAACGGCGGCGGCTACTTCAACGCCAACTCCGCCCACCCCTTCGAGAACCCCAACCCGTTCACCAACCTCTTCGAGATCTTCCTGATCCTCGTCATCCCGTTCTCGCTGACCCGGACCTTCGGCAAGCTCGTCGGCAACGTCAGGCAGGGCTACGCGACCCTGGCCACCATGGCGATCATCTGGGTGGGCTTCACCGCCCTGATGATGTGGACCGAGTTCCACCACGGCGGCGCCGCGCTCCAGGAGGCGGGCGGCGCCATGGAGGGCAAGGAACAGCGGTTCGGCGTAGGCGCCTCGGCGATCTTCGCGACCAGCACCACCCTCACCTCGACCGGTGCGGTGGACTCCTTCCACTCCTCGTTCACCGGCCTCGGCGGCGGCCTCACGATGCTGGGCATGATGCTCGGCGAGATCGCGCCCGGCGGCGTCGGCTCCGGCCTCTACGGCATGCTGGTCATGGCGATCATCGCGGTGTTCATCGCGGGCCTGATGGTCGGCCGCACTCCGGAGTACCTGGGCAAGAAGATCGGCTCGCGCGAGATCAAGCTCGCCGCCTGCTACATCCTGATCACCCCGACGCTGGTGCTCGGCTTCACCGCGCTCTCCATGGCGCTGTCCGGCCCGCCGGAGTCCATCCTCAACGGCGCCGACTCCTCGGTGAACGGCAGCGGGGCGCACGGCTTCTCCGAGGTCCTCTACGCCTTCACCTCCGGCGCCAACAACAACGGCTCCGCCTTCGCCGGCCTCAACGCCAACACCGACTGGTACAACACCACGATCGGCCTGGCCATGCTCCTCGGCCGCTTCCTCCCGATGGTGTTCGTGCTGGCCCTGGCGGGCTCGCTGGCCGAGCAGAAGCCGGTCCCGGAGACCGCCGGCACCCTGCGCACCGAGAAGCCGCTCTTCGCGGGGCTGCTGGTCGGCGCGATCCTGATCATCACCGGCCTGACGTACTTCCCGGCGCTCGCCCTCGGCCCGATGGCGGAGGGACTCGCATGAGCGACCTGACCAAGGACGCGCCGCAGGCCACCACGTCTGTCGAGGACCCCATGTCCACTGCCACCTCCACGCGCCCGCCGAAGCAGGACTCCGCGCACCTCGCGCCACACGACGACCACGGCGCCGGCCGGGTCTCCGGCGGGCTGTTCGACCCCAAGCAGCTGGTCAAGTCGTTCCCCGACGCCTTCCGCAAGCTCGACCCGCGGGTGATGGCCAAGTCGCCCGTCATGTTCGTGGTCGAGATCGGCTCGGTGCTCACCACCGTGCTGGCCTGTCTGGACCCGGGAGACGGGTTCGGCTGGGCGATAGCGATATGGCTGTGGCTGACCGTCGTCTTCGCCAACCTGGCGGAGGCGGTGGCCGAGGGCCGCGGCAAGGCGCAGGCCGACACCCTGCGCAAGGCCAAGACCGACACCGTCGCGCGGCGGCTCGACGGCACCACCGAGGAGCAGGTGCCCGGCACCGAGCTGCGCGTCGGCGACCTGGTGGTCTGCGAGGCGGGCGACATCATCCCGGGCGACGGCGACGTCGTCGAGGGCGTGGCCTCCGTCGACGAGTCCGCGATCACCGGCGAGTCCGCGCCGGTCATCCGCGAGTCCGGCGGCGACCGCTCGGCCGTCACCGGTGGCACCAAGGTGCTCTCCGACCGCATCGTCATCAAGATCACGACCAAGCCGGGCGAGACCTTCATCGACCGGATGATCAACCTGGTCGAGGGCGCGGCGCGGCAGAAGACGCCGAACGAGATCGCGCTGAACATCCTGCTCGCCTCGCTCACCATCGTCTTCCTGCTGGCGGTCGTCACCCTCCAGCCGTTCGCGATCCACGCGGGCGCCGAGCAGACGATGATCGTGCTGACCGCGCTGTTGGTCTGCCTCATCCCGACCACCATCGGCGCGCTGCTCTCCGCGATCGGCATCGCCGGCATGGACCGGCTGGTGCAGCGCAACGTGCTGGCGATGTCCGGGCGGGCCGTCGAGGCCGCCGGCGACGTCTCCACGCTGCTGCTGGACAAGACCGGCACCATCACCTACGGCAACCGCCAGGCCGCGGAGTTCGTGCCCGTCAAGGGCACCACCGCCGCCGAGGTGGCGGACGCCGCCCAGCTCTCCTCGCTCGCCGACGAGACGCCCGAGGGCCGCTCGATCGTCGTGCTGGCCAAGGAGAGGTACGGGCTGCGTGAGCGGCACGAGGGCGAGCTCGTCGGCGCCGAGTGGGTGCCGTTCACCGCCCAGACCCGGATGTCGGGGGTCGACCTCGAAGAGGACGGCGTGGCCCGCAAGGTCCGCAAGGGCGCCACCGCCTCGATCCTCACCTGGGTCAAGGAACGCGGCGGCACCATAGCGGCCGACGCCGACCAGCTCGCCAGCCAGATCTCCGAGGCCGGCGGCACCCCGCTGCTCGTCGCGGAGGAGGACGAGCGCGGCGCCCGCGTCCTGGGCGTCATCTACCTCAAGGACGTTGTCAAGGACGGCATGCGGGAGCGGTTCGACGAGCTGCGCCGTATGGGCATCAAGACCGTCATGATCACGGGTGACAACCCGCTGACCGCCAAGGCGATCGCGGACGAGGCGGGCGTGGACGACTTCCTCGCCGAGGCCACGCCCGAGGACAAGATGGCGCTGATCAAGCGGGAGCAGGCCGGCGGCAAGCTGGTCGCGATGACCGGCGACGGCACCAACGACGCCCCGGCGCTGGCCCAGGCGGACGTGGGTGTGGCCATGAACACCGGCACCTCGGCCGCCAAGGAGGCCGGGAACATGGTGGACCTGGACTCCAACCCGACCAAGCTCATCGAGATCGTGGAGATCGGCAAGCAGCTGCTCATCACCCGCGGCGCCCTGACCACCTTCTCCATCGCCAACGACGTCGCGAAGTACTTCGCCATCATCCCGGCGATGTTCGCGGGAGTGGCGGGCTACGAGGGCCTGGACACCCTCAACGTCATGCGACTGGACTCGGCCGAGTCGGCGATCCTGTCCGCGGTGATCTTCAACGCGCTGATCATCGTCGCGTTGGTGCCGCTCGCCCTCAAGGGCGTGCGCTACCGCCCGATGAGCGCGGACAGGATGCTCCGCCGCAACCTGGGCCTCTACGGCCTGGGCGGCCTCGTCGCCCCGTTCATCGGCATCAAGCTCATCGACCTGCTCATCTCCCTCATCCCTGGCATCGGGTGACGACCATGAACAACTCCGTACGCAGCACAGCCCGGCTGGTGGGCGCGGGGCTCCGCGCGCTGCTCGTGCTCACGATCGTCTGCGGCGTGATCTACCCGCTGGTCGTCACGGGCATCGCCCAGGCCGCCTTCCACGACAAGGCCAACGGCTCCGAGGTGACGTCGGACGGCAAGGTCGTCGGCTCCGAGCTGATCGGTCAGAGCTTCAACCTGGACGAGAAGGACAAGGACGGGAACCCGCTGCCGGACCCCAAGTGGTTCCAGCCGCGGCCCTCGGCGGCGGGCACCAACGCCGTCAACACCCAGTACTCGATCGTCGTCTCCGGCGCCTCCAACCTGGCCGCCGACAGCAAGGTGCTGCTCCAGTCGGTCAAGGACCGCCGCAAGCAGGTGGCCGAGTTCAACGGCGTGCCGCAGAGCGAGGTGCCGGTCGACGCGATCACCGCCTCCGCCTCCGGCATCGACCCGCACATCTCCCCGGACTACGCGGAGCTCCAGGTCAAGCGGGTCGCCAAGGAGAACGACCTGCCGGCGGGCACGGTCGAGAAGCTGGTCGAGGACCACACCGACGGGCGGATCCTCGGCTTCATGGGCGAGCCCCGGGTGAACGTCCTCCGGCTCAACGTGGCGCTGAAGGAGCTCCTCGAGAAGTGACCGGGCCGCTCGGCGGCACACCGAGCACCCGACCCCGAGGGCGGGGCGGCGCGTCCACGGACGCCGCCGCCCCGCCCTCGGTCGTGTCGTGCGGAGCCCTTCCGCCCCACGCCCGGCCGTCCGCGGGTGCCGGGGACCGTCCGGCACGGCCCCGCGGCACTCCGTCGACGGTCACCAGACGTCGCCGTCCCGCCAGTCGCAGACCAGCTCGCCGTCCAGGGCGAGCGGGGCGGACAGCGGCAGCACATAGGTGGAGTCGTCGTCCTCCTCCGTGCGCTCCACGCCCTGGGGGGTGAGCGCCGAGGTCGGACCCTGCCAGCGCACCCAGCCCAGCGCCTCGTAGAAGGCGGCCGCGTCATCGGCCGCGGACAGCGCCGCCACCTCGTAGGCGCCGCGCAGCACCGGCTCCAGGGCCCGCATCACGGCCGCCCCGTACCCCTGGCGACGCAGCTCCTCGCGGACCGCGACCGCCTCCACATAGCCGGCGCGCAGCGCCCGCCCGCCGTGCACCAGCCGGCGCTGCACCACCGCGCCGTGCGCGGCCAGCACCCCGTCCCGCCACAGCAGGGCGTGCACACCGCCCAGGCCGTGGTCCCAGTCCTCGTCGTCGAAATCCCCCTCGAACGCCTCGTCCATCAGCGCGCGCACCGCGGCGAGCTCGGAGGCGTCCAGCTGCCAGGTGTGCGCGATCCGCACCTGTTCGTCTAAGTCCCGTACGTCGGTCATGGGCGCCATGCTGGCAGCGGTTCCGCGTCCGGGCGACGGAATATTCCGCGGATCGTGGCGGGAGGCGCGCCGGACAACGGGCGTCAGAACCGCGTCAATACCCGGCTCGGCGTCGCCCATCGCCCGGTTTGTCCCTCCTTGGAGTCGTACAGTCGAGCATGCGTGCGGCGAGAGCACGCCGAACAGCAGGGTGGCCGACCGGCCCGAGCACGAAGATGGGGCCATGGCACGCGGAAAGCTACGGATCTATCTGGGTGCGGCGCCCGGCGTCGGCAAGACCTACGCCATGCTCTCCGAAGGGCATCGCCGGGTGGAGCGCGGCACCGACCTCGTCGTCGCCTTCGTCGAGCACCACGGGCGACCCCGCACCGAGGTCATGCTGCACGGCCTGGAGGAGGTCCCGCGCCGCGAGATGGAGTACCGGGGGAGCACCTTCACCGAGATGGACGTGGACGCGGTGCTGCGCCGCCGCCCCGCCGTCGCCCTGGTCGACGAGCTCGCCCACACCAACGTCCCCGGCTCCCGCAACACCAAGCGCTGGCAGGACATCGAGGAACTGCTCCAGGCCGGCATCGACGTCGTCTCCACCGTCAACATCCAGCACCTGGAGTCGCTGGGCGACGTGGTGGAGTCGATAACGGGGGTGCGGCAGCGCGAGACCGTCCCCGACGAGGTGGTCCGCCGCGCCGACCAGATCGAACTGGTCGACATGTCGCCCCACGCGCTGCGCCGCCGCATGGCGCACGGCAACATCTACAAGGTCGACAAGGTCGACGCGGCGCTGTCCAACTACTTCCGCCCCGGCAACCTCACCGCCCTGCGCGAGCTGGCGCTGCTGTGGACCGCCGACCGGGTGGACGAGTACCTCCAGCAGTACCGCTCCGAGCACCGCGTCTCCACCATCTGGAGCGCCCGCGAGCGCATCGTCGTCGGCCTCACCGGAGGACCCGAGGGCCGGACGCTGATCCGGCGCGCCGCCCGGATGGCCGCCAAGGGCGCCGGCGGCGAGATCCTCGCCGTCTACATCGCCCGCAGCGACGGGCTCACCTCCGCCTCCCCCAAGGAACTGGCCGTGCAGCGCACCCTGGTGGAGGACCTGGGCGGCACCTTCCACCACGTCATAGGGGAGGACGTGCCCGACGCGCTGCTGGAGTTCGCCCGCGGCGTCAACGCCACCCAGATCGTGCTGGGCTCCAGCCGTCGCAAGTCCTGGCAGTACGTCTTCGGCCCCGGCGTGGGCGCCACCGTGGCCCGCGACTCGGGCCCCGACCTCGACGTGCACATCGTCACCCACGACGAGGTGGCCAAGGGCCGCGGGCTGCCGGTGGCGCGCGGCGCCCGGCTCGGCCGCTCCCGCATCCTGGCCGGCTGGCTGGTCGGCCTGGTGGGCCCGATACCGCTCACGCTGGCGCTGCGCCAGTTCGACCCCGGGCTCGGCCTCGCCAACGACATGCTGCTCTTCCTGTCGCTGACGGTGGCCGCCGCGCTGCTCGGCGGGCTGCTGCCGGCACTGGCCTCGGCCGCGTTCGGCTCGCTGCTGCTCAACTACTTCTTCACCCCGCCGCTGCACACCTGGACCATCGCCGACCCCAAGAACATCGTGGCGATAGTGATCTTCTTCGGGGTGGCCGTGTCGGTGGCATCCGTGGTGGACCTGGCCGCGCGCCGCACCCACCAGGCCGCCCGGCTGCGCGCCGAGTCCGAGGTGCTGTCCTTCCTGGCCGGCAGCGTGCTGCGCGGCGAGACCAGCCTGGAGGCGCTGCTGGAGCGGGTGCGGGAGACCTTCGCCATGGACTCCGTGGCGCTGCTGGAGCGGGCCAGCGACGTCGACCCGTGGACCTGCGCCGGCGCCGTCGGCGCCACCGACGGCGCGCCGCCCCCGGTCCGACCCGAGGACGCGGACGTCGACATGCCGGTGGGCGAGAAAATGGCCCTGGCCCTCAGCGGCCGGGTGCTGCCCGCCGAGGACCGCCGGGTGCTGGCGGCCTTCGCCGCCCAGGCCGTCGTCGTGCTAGACCGGCAGCGGCTGGTCGGCGAGGCCGAGAAGGCCCACGAGCTCGCCGAGGGCAACCGCATCCGCACCGCGCTGCTCGCCGCCGTCAGCCACGACCTGCGCACCCCGCTCGCCGGCATCAAGGCCGCGGTGACCTCGCTCCGCTCCGACGACGTGGCCTGGTCGGAGGAGGACGAGGCGGAGCTGCTGGCCGGCATCGAGGCGGGCGCCGACCGGCTGGACCACCTGGTCGGCAACCTGCTCGACATGTCCCGGCTGCAGACCGGCACCGTCACCCCGCTGATCCGGGAGATCGACCTGGACGAGGTGGTGCCGATGGCGCTGGTCGGCGTCCCCGACGACAGCGTCGTGCTGGACATCCCGGAGACCCTGCCGATGGTCGCGGTCGACCCCGGTCTGCTGGAGCGCAGCGTCGCCAACATCGTCGAGAACGCCGTCAAGTACAGCCCCGACGGCAAGCCCGTCCTGGTCTCCGCCAGCGCCCTGGGCGACCGGGTGGAGCTGCGCGTGGCCGACCGGGGGCCGGGCGTCCCGGACAGCGCCAAGGACCGCATCTTCGAGCCCTTCCAGCGGTACGGTGACGCCCCGCGCGGCGCCGGCGTCGGCCTCGGGCTCGCCGTGGCCCGCGGCTTCGCCGAGACCATGGGCGGCCAGCTGGCCGCCGAGGACACCCCCGGCGGCGGCATGACCATGGTGCTGTCGCTGCGGGCGGCGCCGGGTCGCCCACCGGTCCGCCCCGACCTGCCGGCGCAGGCCACCTCATGACCCGCTCACAACAGAAGAACAGAAAGGCAGGCCCCGAATGAACCGGGTGCTCGTGGTGGACGACGAGCCGCAGATCGTGCGCGCCCTCGTGATCAACCTCAAGGCACGCAAGTACGAGGTCGACGCCGCCCCCGACGGAGCCACCGCCCTCCAGCTCGCCGCCGCCCGCCACCCGGACGTCGTCGTGCTCGACCTGGGCCTGCCGGACATGGACGGCGTCGAGGTGATCAAGGGGCTACGCGGCTGGACCCGGGTGCCGATCCTGGTCCTCTCCGCCCGGCAGACCTCCGACGAGAAGGTGGAGGCGCTCGACGCCGGCGCCGACGACTACGTCACCAAGCCGTTCGGCATGGACGAGCTGCTGGCCCGACTGCGGGCGGCGGTGCGCCGCGCCGAGCCCAGCGGCCACAGCGAGGACGCCGTCGTGGTGACGACGGACGCGTTCAGCGTCGACCTCGCCGCCAAGAAGGTCGACCGCGGCGGCCGCGACGTCCGGCTCACCCCGACCGAGTGGCACCTGCTGGAGGTCCTGGTCCGCAACGCCGGCCGACTGGTCAGCCAGAAGCAGCTCCTCCAGGAGGTCTGGGGCCCCTCCTACGGCACCGAGACCAACTACCTGCGCGTCTACATGGCCCAGCTGCGCCGCAAGCTGGAGGCGGACCCCTCGCACCCGCGGCACTTCATCACCGAGCCGGGGATGGGCTACCGCTTCGAGGGGTGAGTCTCCGGTCCCCGGGCTGGAGGCCGGGGGCCGAACCCCGGCCGGCGCGGCGCCCGGGGGCCCAGGAGCAGGGGCTCAGCCGGGGTCCGCGAGGTCCGTGGGCGTCGCCGCGGCGCACCGGTACGCTGGCCGTATGAGTGCCGTACCCCGACCCGACAAGCCCGCCGGCCGCTTTCGGCGCATGCTCGACCGGCTGTCGAGCTCTCAGGAGGAGCTCCACTCCGCGGAGCTGGAGCAGGACGCGGAGGCGACGGGCTGCACCAAGATCGGCGAATGCGGCGACCGGCAGATCGTCAAGGTGACCGGTACACTCCGCACGGTCACCCTGCGGCCCCGGGCCGGCGTGCCCGCCCTGGAGGCGGAGCTGTACGACGGCACCGCGGCCCTGGACGTGGTGTGGCTGGGCCGGCGCTCGATCATCGGGATAGAGCCGGGCCGCAAGATGATCGCCACCGGCCGGATCTCCATGAGCCACGGACGGCGGGTGCTGTTCAACCCCAAGTACGAGCTCCGACCGCTCGGACAGGAGTAGCCGGTGACGTCTCACGACACCTCGACCCCGGAGGACCAGGGCGCCGCGGCCGCGCACGGCGCCGCCCAGAGCCGGGCGGCCGCCGACACCGCGCTGCTGGAGGCGTTCGGCGGGATCCGGGGCATGGTGGACACCACCGTGCCCGGCCTGGTCTTCGTCCTGATCTACACGATCAAGCGCGACATCCACCTGGCGGCCATGGCGGCGCTCGGCCTCACCATGGTGCTCGCCGTGGCCCGGCTGGTGCGCAAGGAGACCCTGAAGCACGCGTTCAGCGGCGTCTTCGGGGTGGCCTTCGGCGCGATCTTCGCGATGATGTCCGGCGACGCCAAGAACTTCTACCTGCCCGGCATGCTCTACACGCTGGGGCTGGCGATCGCGTACATCCTCTCGGCGATCTTCCGCTATCCGCTGATCGGCGTGCTGCTCGGCCCGATGCTCAAGGAGAACCTCTCCTGGCGCACCCGCAACCCGGGCCGCTTCACCGCCTACACCAGGGCCACCTGGGCGTGGGGGCTGATCCTGCTCGCCAAGTCGGCCATCCTCTTCCCGCTGTACTGGTGGGGCGACGCCACCCAGCTGGGCTGGGTCAAGGTCTGCCTCGGCATCCCGCCGTTCCTGCTCTGCGTCTATCTGACCTGGATCTTCCTGGCCAAGGCGCCGCCGCCGATCGATGTGATCGCGGAGATGGAGGCGGAAGAGCGGGCCGCCGCGGCCCGTGAGGGCGCCGCCGCGGCGGGGGAGAAGACGGAGCGGGACACGGCGCCGGAGCGCGCCTGAGCGCTGCGCGTGCTCTTCCCCACCGTGAGCCGCTCTGGGCCCGCGCGGGCCCGCTCCCGGCATCCCGAGCGCGGTGGCCGAGCCTTGGGGCGGATTGCGGTCGGTTCGGCACCGCCGGTCTGCGCCGTTGGGCTTCCCGCCGTCGCGGCGGGATGATGTCCCGTACCCGCGTCGTGGAAAGGGCCGGGCCCGGAACCCCCAGGGGTCCCGGGCCCGGCCCTTCGCGTAGCGGCCCGGCCCGTCAGCCGGTGGTCTCCCGGCGGACCGACAGCAGGTCCTCCAGCTGCTCCTCGCGTGCCGGCGCGGCGACGAACAGGAGCTCGTCCCCGGCCTCCAGGACGTCGTCCTTGCTGGGCGTCAGCACCCGGGTGCCGCGGATGATGGTCACCAGGCTGGTGTCCTGCGGCCAGTCCACCTCGCCGACCCGGGTCCCGGCCAGCGCCGCCTCCGGCGGCAGCGTGAGCTCGACCAGGTTGGCGTCGCCATGGCTGAAGCGCAGCAGCCGCACCAGGTCGCCGACGCTCACCGCCTCCTCGACGAGGGCGGACATCAGACGCGGCGTGGAGACCGCGACATCGACGCCCCAGGACTCGTTGAAGAGCCACTCGTTCTTGGGGTTGTTCACCCGGGCGACCACCCGCGGCACCCCGTACTCGGTCTTGGCGAGCAGCGAGACCACCAGGTTGACCTTGTCGTCGCCGGTCGCCGCGATGACCACGTTGCAGCGCTGCAGCGCCGCCTCGTCCAGCGAGGTGATCTCGCAGGCGTCGGCGAGCAGCCACTCCGCCTGCGGCACCCGCTCCACCGAGATGGCGGTGGGCGCCTTGTCGATCAGCAGCACCTCGTGGCCGTTCTCCAGCAGCTCACCGGCGATGGAACGGCCCACCGCGCCGGCCCCGGCAATCGCGACCCGCATCAGTGACCGCCCTCCTCGGGCCCCTCGGCAAAGGCGGCCTCGACCTTCTCGACCTCGTCCGTACGCATCATGACGTGCACGAGGTCGCCCTCCTGCAACACCGTCTGCGACGTCGGCAGCATCGCTTCGCCCAGACGGGTGAGGAACGCCACCCGGACCCCGGTCTCCTCCTGGAGCCGGCTGACCTTGTGGCCGATCCACTTCGGCGAGGTGTGCACCTCGGCGAGCTGCACGCCGCCGCTGGGGTCGCGCCACAGCGGCTCGGCGCCGGACGGCAGCAGCCGCCGCAGCATCTGGTCGGCGGTCCAGCGCACGGTGGCCACGGTCGGGATGCCCAGCCGCTGGTAGACCTCGGCGCGGCGCGGGTCGTAGATCCGGGCCGCGACGTTCTCGATGCCGAACATCTCGCGGGCCACCCGGGCGGCGATGATGTTGGAGTTGTCGCCGCTGCTGACCGCGGCGAACGCGCCGGCTTCCTCGATGCCGGCCTCGCGCAGCGTGTCCTGGTCGAAACCGACGCCGGTGACGCGCCGCCCGCCGAAGCCCGCGCCGAGCCTGCGGAAGGCCGTCGGGTCCTGGTCGACCACCGCGACGGTGTGGCCCTGGGACTCCAGGGTCTGGGCGAGGGCGGCGCCGACGCGACCGCAGCCCATGATGACGATGTGCACGTCCGCTACCTCGCACCTTCCCTTAGCGCTGTGACCTGCACAGACATCGTTCACTTTCCTTCCGCACTACGGACTGTCTCGGCCACCACGCTACCTGGCATCCAGGCGGGCGCATCCACGGCTGCTTCCGCGCGCCCCTGACGAGTCCTCCCGTTTGCCCCCGGGTGTGGCCTCTGCCTCAGCAACTCGCAATTTGTGACGGGGACCGGACACATGGTCACCAGCGTGGCTAGGATGATCGTCGAATTCCGCTTCTGGACTCCTGAATCCCCCCGTCCATGAGGAACTGATGACAGATCACATATCGGAGGTGGTGACCTGGTGCCTGGGTGCGGCTCTGCTCGTCGCCCTGGTTCTGCTGCTGCGCCAGCGCCAGATCACCACCTCCGTGCGAAAGCACAGTGCCACCCTGGAAGGCAACCTACGGGCGCGTGACGAGGAGATACAGCACCTGGTCTCGGTTCGGTTGCCGGCCGTCGCGGATTCGGTGGGCAGACCGGTCCCGCTGCCCGGCCTCCGCGACGAACGGCTCGCGGGAACCGCGTACGCACAGAGTCTCCAACTGGCGAGCGACCTGTTCGCCAAGGCCGTCGACAAGGCCCAGGCCAAGGCCGATGTCGCGGCGAAGGCGGCGCTCAAGGCGTCGATGAGGGCCCTCCAGGGACTCGCCCACGAACAGCAGCTCTCGATCTCCGAGATGCAGGACCGGCACGACAACCCCGACGTCCTCCGCGACCTGCTGGAGATCGACCACGCCAACTCCCAGTTCGGCCGCCGCGCCCAGGCCATCGCGGTGCTCTGCGGCTCCTGGCCCGGCCGCCAGCGCGCCTCCTCCTCGCTGACCGACGTGGTCCGCGGCGCCACCTCCCGCATCCGCGACTACCGCCGGGTGCAGGTGCACACCCAGATCGACATCGCCGTGGTCAGCCGGGCCGTCGAGCCGGTGGTGCTGGCCGTGGCCGAGCTGCTCGACAACGCCGCCCGCCACTCGCAGCCCAACACCAAGGTCGAGGTCAGCCTGCAGCCGGTGCACAACGGCGCCTGCGTGGTGATCGACGACGCGGGCGTCGGCATGGACGGGCAGGAGGTGAAGCGGGCCCAGTCCTGGCTGGCGGCCCAGCGCCCGGTGGACGTCGCCCGGCTCGGCGATCCGCCCCAGTTCGGCTTCCCCGTCATCGGCGTGCTCGCCGCGCGCTACGGCTTCAGCGTCTCGGTGGACACCCGCTCGCCCTACGGCGGTGTGCGCGCCGTGCTGTTCCTGCCCAGCGCGCTGCTGACCCACCTGGAGGACGACCGGAGCGCACCGATGACCGCCGCCGCCCAGCCCGCCGGCGCGTCCGCGGCGCCCGCCGGCCAGGGCCGGCACGCCGCTCCGCGGCCGGCCGCCCACGAGGCCCAGCCCGCCGCCCGGCCGGCCGCGCCGCAACCCGCCTCGCCGCTCGGCCATCCGCCGCTGACCGACGACGTACCCCGCAGCTACCCGTCCACGGCCGGCGGGTTGCCCAAGCGGCGGCGCCGGCAGCCCACCGCCACGGCGCAGGAACGGTCGCTGACCCCGGCCGCCGACGACTGGCCGATCGCGGCCGCCCAGCGGGCCGAGGCCGCGCAGGCGGCCGGCGCCGAGGAGCCCGGCACGGGCTCCCACCGCGTCCGCTCGGCGGAGGAGACCGCACGCCGCATGGGCGCCTTCGCGCGCGGAACCCGGTCGGGTCGCGCCGAGGCCCCGGACGAAGCCCCCCACCACGACGAAGGGAACCGCCAGGCATGAACGACCACATGAACAACGAGCTGGGCTGGATGCTCGACGAGGTCGTCAAGATGCCGGAGGCGCGGCACGCGATCCTGCTCTCCGCGGACGGCATGCTCCGGGCCCACTCCGAGGGCATCGACCGGGACGACGCCGAGCGACAGGCCGCGGCCCTCTCCGGCCTCCAGTCGATCAGCCGCTCCACCTCGGAGTTCTGCGAGCGCCAGGAGACCCCCTGGCGGCAGACGCTGGTCGAGTTCGTCGGCGGCTACATCTTCCTGATCGCGGCCGGCCCCGGCGCCTATCTGGCGGTCTCCGCCAGCGAGAACGTCGACATGGAGGCGGTCACCTACCGCATGCAGAAGCTGGTCGACCGGCTCGGCAAGGAACTCACCACGCCACCGCGGCAGGACACGGCCTGGCAGGGGATCGGCAGCCGGGCATGACCCCGCCGCGGCGTCAGGAGCGAGGGCTGGTGCGGCCGTACGTCGTCACCGACGGCCGTGCCCACCCGACCCGCAACACCTTCGACCTGGTCACGCTGGTGATGGCGCGCGGCGACCGGCCGCTGGGCGGACTCAGCCCGGAGAAGCGCGAGCTCATGGAGCTGTGTCTGGGCGGAGCGCTCTCGGTCGCCGAGATCGCCGGCCACCTCCACCTGCCGGTGAGCGTCACCAAGGTCCTGCTCGGCGACCTCGTGGACAGCGGCCACCTCACCACCCGGTCCCCCATCCCCTCGGCGCAACTGCCCGAGGCCCAGCTTCTGCAGGAGGTGCTCGATGGACTCCGCGCTCGCCTCTGACAACGGCGTCTATCTGCGTCAGACCGTACGAACCGCCGCCAAGCTGCTGGTCGTCGGGCACTTCGCCGTCGGCAAGACGACCTTCGTCGGCTCGCTGTCGGAGATCCGGCCGCTGCGCACCGAGGAGACCATGACCCAGGCCGGCGCGCTCGTCGACGACCTGGCCGGCATCAAGGACAAGACCACCACCACCGTCGCCATGGACTTCGGGCGGCTCACCCTCAGCGACTCGCTGGTCCTGTACCTGTTCGGCGCGCCCGGGCAGCAGCGCTTCACCCGGCTGTGGCAGGACATGACGCGCGGCGCGCTGGGCGCGCTGGTGCTCGCCGACACCCGCCGCCTGGAGCAGTCCTTCGACGTGATGGGTCTGCTGGAGGAGCACGGGCTGCCGTACGCCGTCGCCGTCAACCACTTCGACGGCGCCCCGGTGCACGCCGAGGAGGAGATTCGCGAGGCGCTCGACCTGCTTCCGGAGACCCCGCTGGTCACCTGCGACGCCCGCGACCGGACCTCCTCCACCAAGGCACTCATCGCGCTCGTCCAGTACCTGCACTCCCGTTCCGCCTCTTCCCAGGAGCATGTGTGACCTACCGTCCTGACGCCGGCGTCGCGCCGCCCCCCGGCTGCCCCGCGCACGCCGGCGGACCGGGGCACGCCGGCGCCGGCGTGCCGATCTACGGACCCGACTTCGCGGCCGATCCGCACAGCGTCTACGCCCGGCTGCGACAGTACGGCCCGGTGGTCCCGGTCGAGCTGGCCCCCGGGGTGCAGGCCAACCTCGTGCTCGGCTACCAGGCGGCGCTGGAGGTGCTGCGCAGCCCGGAGAAGTTCGGCAAGGACGCCCGCCGCTGGAAGGCACTGGCGGACGGCCGGGTTCCGCCGGACAGCCCGGTGGTGCCGATGATGCACTACCGCCCCAACTGCCTGTTCTCCGACGGCGAGGCGCACCGCCGGCTGCGGTCCGCGGTCACCGACAGCATGGAGCGGGTCGACCCCAACGCGATGCGCGGTTACGTCGAGCACGCCGCGGACACCCTCATCGACCGCTTCGCCCCCACCGGCCAGGCGGACCTGCTCGGCGAGTACGCCAAGATCCTGCCGCTGCTCGTCTTCAACCAGGTCTTCGGCTGCCCGCCGGCGCTGGGGGAACGACTGGTGGAGGGCATGTCCGGGATCTTCGACGGCGTCGACGCCGAGCGGGCCAACGCCCTGCTCACCGAGACGCTGCTGGAGCTGGTCGCCCTCAAGCGGCGGCACCCCGGCCCGGACATCATCTCCTGGATGATGGCGCACCCGGTGCGGCTCAGCGACGAGGAGATGATCCACCAGCTGGTCGTCCTCATGGGCGCCGGCACCCAGCCGCAGCAGAACCTGATCGCCAACGCGCTGCGGCTGCTCCTCTCCGACGAGCGCTTCGCCGGCGACCTCGCCGGCGGCAGCCTGCCGGTGGACGACGCGCTGG
This sequence comes from Streptomyces sp. SAJ15, assembly GCF_007595705.1. Lineage (GTDB taxonomy): Bacteria > Actinomycetota > Actinomycetes > Streptomycetales > Streptomycetaceae > Streptomyces. The sequence goes on from NZ_NISY01000002.1 coordinate 148,240, forward strand.
ACGAGGTGCTGTGGCTGGACCCCCCGATGGCCAACTACGCCGTGCACTACCCGCTGCACGACATGGACTTCGCCGGGGTCCGGCTGCGCGAGGGCGAACCGGTGGTCGTCAGCCTCGCGGCCGCCAACAACGACCCGGTCCTCGCCTCCGACCACCGCACCGGCAACCGCGCCCACCTGGCCTGGAGCGCCGGCCCGCATGTCTGCCCCGCCAAGGACTCGGCCCGGCTGGCCGCCGGGATCGCGGTCGAGAAGCTGCTGGACCGCATCCCGGACATGGAGCTCGCCGTCCCGGCGCACCAGCTCCAGTGGCGACCCGGCCCCTTCCACCGCGCCATGACCGCGCTGCCGGTCCGCTTCCCCCCGGTACCGCTGACGGTGACGACGCCGCTGCCGACGCCGGCGCCGGTCTCCGAGACCGTACCCGCGCGTGACCACATCGACGAGAACTTCGGAGTGAGCCGATGGAACGCCAGTTCAGCCAGTCAGGACCTGTTGTCATCGACCCCACCGGCCGCGATATCCACGCGGAGGCCGCCCGCATCCGCGCCCAGGGGCCGGCGACGCGCGTGGAGCTCCCTGGCGGCGTGGTGGCGTGGGCGATAACCGAGCAGACCCTGCTCAAGGAGCTGCTCATCGACCCCCGGGTCTCCAAGGACCCGCGGCAGCACTGGCCGAAGTGGATCAACGGTGAGGTCTCCCCGGAGTGGCCGCTGTTCACCTGGGTCGCGGTGCAGAACATGTTCACGGCGTACGGCGGGGACCACAAGCGGCTCCGCGGCCTGGTCTCCAAGGCGTTCACCGGCAAGCGCACCGCGGCGCTCCGCCCGCGCATCGAGCAGATCGTCACCGACCTGCTGGACGACCTGGCCGCCGCCCCCGAGGGCGAGCTGGTGGACCTGCGCGAGGGGTACGCGTACCCGATCCCCATCCAGGTGATCTGCGAGCTGTTCGGCATCAACGACGAGGACACCCGCGAGGGCCTGCGCCGCTGCGTGGACTCGATCTTCCACACCTCCGCCGACCCGGCCGAGGTCACCGCCACCTACGCCGAGGTCTACGCCATCCTGGGCGGGCTCGTCGCCGAGAAGCGCCAGAAGCCGGCCGACGACCTCACCACCGGCCTGATCGCCGCCCGGGAGGAGGACGGGGACTCCCGGCTCACCGAGCAGGAGATGGTCGACACCCTGCTGCTGATGATCAGCGCCGGCCACGAGACCACCGTCAACCTCCTCGACAACGCCATCCACCTGCTGCTCACCCACCCCGACCAGCTCGCGCTGGTCCGCTCCGGGAAGGCGAGCTGGGACGACGTGATCGACGAGGCGCTGCGGCTGGAGGCGCCGGTGGCGAACCTGCCGCTGCGCTACGCGGTGGAGGACATCGAGCTCGCCGACGGCACCGTCCTCGCCAAGGGTGACGCGATTCTCATCGCGTACGCCGCCGCGGGGCGGGACACCGCGCTGCACGGCGAGGACGCCGACCGCTTCGACATCACCCGGGAGGTCAAGGACCACCTGGCCTTCGGCCACGGCGTGCACTACTGCCTGGGCGTGACCCTGGCCCGGCTGGAGGCCACCATCGCCCTCCCGGCGCTCTTCGAGCGCTTCCCGGGGCTGTCGCTGGAGGTCCCGGAGGAGGGGCTCCAGCACGTCGAGTCCTTCATCTCCAATGGTCACCGGGGCCTTCCGGCCCGACTCGGCTGATCGTTTCCGCTGATCGTTCCGGCTGATCGGCTCCCCTGATCGCCGGGCCGCGTTCGCCGGCCGTTCGCGCGCCCGACCGCCACACCTTGGGGTGGCGGTTGGGCGCAGGTCTTGACGAGCGCTTACGATCCTCTCCGTGTCCAAACTGACCGACATCCCGAAACGGATACTGATCGGCCGGGCGCTGCGCAGCGACAAGCTGGGAGAAACCCTCCTCCCCAAGCGCATAGCCCTGCCGGTCTTCGCCTCCGACCCGCTGTCCTCCGTGGCGTACGCACCCGGCGAGGTGCTGCTCGTCCTGTCCGTGGCGGGAGTGTCGGCCTACAGCTACAGCCCGTGGATCGCCGTCGCGGTCGTCGTGCTCATGTTCACGGTGGTCGCGTCCTACCGGCAGAACGTGCACGCCTATCCGAGCGGCGGCGGCGACTACGAGGTCGCCAACGTCAACCTCGGCCCCCGGGCCGGACTGACGGTGGCCAGCGCGCTCCTCGTGGACTACGTGCTCACCGTCGCGGTGTCGATCTCCTCGGGCGTGGAGAACCTCGGCTCGGCGGTCCCGTTCGTGGTCGAGCACAAGGAACTCTCCGCGGTCGCGATCATCCTGCTGCTGACGCTGATGAACCTGCGCGGCGTGCGGGAGTCCGGGAAGCTCTTCTCGATCCCCACCTATGTCTTCGTCGCCGGCGTCTTCCTGCTTCTGGCCTGGGGCGCCTACCGCGGTCTGGTCCGCGGCGACGACATGAACGCCCCCACCGCCGGCTACGAGATCCAGCCCGAGCACACCGGCCTCGCCGGCTTCGCGCTGGTCTTCCTGCTGTTGCGGGCCTTCTCCTCCGGCTGTGCCGCGCTCACCGGCGTCGAGGCGATCAGCAACGGCGTGCCCGCGTTCCGCAAGCCCAAGAGCAGGAACGCCGCCACCACGCTGGCCCTGATGGGCGGCCTCGCCGTCACCATGTTCTGCGGCATCATCGCGCTGGCCATGGCCACCGACGTGAAGATGGCCGAGAACCCGGCGCACGACCTGCTCAAGGACGGCAAGCCGGTCGGCGAGGACTACACCCAGAACCCGGTGATCTCGCAGGTCGCGGCCGCCGTCTTCGGCGACGGCACCTTCATGTTCGTGGTGCTGGCCGCGGCCACCGCCCTGGTGCTGTTCCTGGCCGCCAACACCGCGTACAACGGCTTCCCGCTGCTGGGCTCGATCCTCGCCCAGGACCGCTATCTGCCCCGCCAGCTGCACACCCGCGGCGACCGGCTCGCCTTCTCCAACGGCATCGTGCTGCTGGCCGGCGCCGCCGCCGTGCTGGTCTACATCTACGGCGCGGACTCCACCAAGCTCATCCAGCTCTACATCGTCGGCGTCTTCGTCTCCTTCACGCTCAGCCAGACCGGCATGGTGCGGCACTGGAACCGCCACCTGCGCACCGAGCGCGACCCGGCGGCCCGCCGGCGCATGATCCGCTCCCGCGCGATCAACACCTTCGGCGCCTTCTTCACCGGCCTGGTGCTGGTCGTGGTGCTGCTCACGAAGTTCACCCACGGCGCCTGGGTGGCGCTGCTGGGCATGGTGATCTTCTACGTCACCATGTCCGCGATCCGCCGCCACTACGACGGCGTCGCCGAGGAGCTGACGGCCGACGACGCCCCGTACGACGACGCCGTCCGCCCCTCCCGGGTGCACGCCATCGTTCTCGTCTCCAAGATCCACAAGCCGACGCTGCGGGCCCTGGCCTACGCCAAGCTCATGCGCTCGGACAAGCTGGAGGCGGTGAGCGTCGGAGTCGACGCCGCGGAGACCAAGGCCCTCCAGACCGAGTGGCACGAGCGCGGCCTCGACGTCCCGCTGAAGGTCCTCGACTCGCCCTACCGCGAGATCACCCGACCCGTGATCGACTACGTCAAGAGCCTCCGCCGGGAGAGCCCGCGCGACGTGGTCAGCGTCTACATCCCGGAGTACGTGGTCGGCCGCTGGTACGAGCACCTCCTCCACAACCAGAGCGCGCTCCGCCTCAAGGGCCGCCTGCTTTTCACCCCCGGTGTGATGGTCACCTCCGTCCCCTGGCAGCTCGACTCCTCCGAGCTCGCCCGCAAGCGCGCCCGCAAGCGGGCCGAGTGGAACGCTCCGGGCTCGGTGCGACGGGGACCGGTACCGGTGCAGCAGGCGCAGCCCAAGGAGGAGAAAAAGGCGGCGGTCAAGAAGTAGTGCGCGGGTGGGAGGCGCCCCCGGCGGGCGCCTCCCATCGGCCTGTGAGCGTGACGGACACCCTCGGAGCGTCTCGGCGGTCACGGAGGGCCCGGCACGGGACGTAGACTGGACGGCTGTCGTCGACTGGACGGCTGTCGTCCCCCTCACGTACTGGAGCCACCCCGCCATGCGATCCGAAGCCTCGGCAGCCCACGCGTCTCTGGTAGGCGAGGAGTACGAGGTCGAGGTGGGCCCGGTGGCACACGGCGGCCACTGCATCGCCCGCACCGCCGAGGGACGGGTGCTGTTCGTACGCCACAGCCTGCCCGGTGAGCGCGTGATCGCCCGGGTCACCGAGGGCGAGGAGCACTCGCGCTTCCTGCGGGCGGACGCCGTGCGGGTGCTGGAGCCGGCCAAGGACCGGGTCGAGGCCCCCTGCCCGTTCTCCGGCCCCGGCCGGTGCGGCGGCTGCGACTGGCAGCACGTGGCCCCGGGCGCGCAGCGCCGCTTCAAGGGCGCGGTCGTCGCCGAGCAGCTGGCGCGGCTGGCCGGGCTCACCCCGGAGCAGGCCGGCTGGGACGGCACCGTGGAGCCGGCCCCGGGGGACAAGCTGCCCAAGGGCGAGGTCCCGGCCTGGCGCACCCGGGTGCAGTACGCGGTCGACGACGAGGGCCGGGCGGGCCTGCGCAAGCACCGCTCGCACGAGGTCGTCCCCGTCGACCACTGCATGATCGCGGCGCCCGGGGTGACCGAGCTGGGCGTGGAGCGCCGCTCGTGGCCGCAGATGGACACGGTGGAGGCGATCGCCGCCACCGGCTCCAACGACCGCCAGGTCGTCCTGACCCCGCGCCCCGGCGGCCGGCTGCCGCTGGTCGAGCTGGACAAGCCGGTCTCGGTGCTGCGGGTCGACGAGAAGACCGGCGGCGTGCACCGCGTCCACGGCCGCCCCTTCGTCCGCGAGCGGGCCGTCGACCGCACCTGGCGCGTCGGCGCCGGCGGCTTCTGGCAGGTCCACCCCCAGGCGGCCGGCCTCCTGGTCGAGGCCGTCATGCAGGGCCTCATGCCGCGCAAGGGCGAGACGGCCCTGGACCTCTACTGCGGCGTCGGCCTCTTCGCGGGCGCCCTGGCCGAGCGGGTCGGCGACACGGGTGCCGTCCTCGGCATCGAGTCCGGCAAGCGCGCCGTCGAGGACGCCCGCCACAACCTGGCCGACCTGGACCGCGTCCGCATCGAGCAGGGCAAGGTCGAACAGGTCCTGCCCCGCACCGGCATCACCGAGGCCGACCTCGTCGTCCTCGACCCACCCCGAGCCGGCGCCGGCGCCCAGACCGTCCGCCACCTCACCACCCTCGGCGCCCGCCGCATCGCCTACGTAGCCTGCGATCCCGCCGCCCTGGCGAGGGACCTGAAGTACTTCGGCGAGTCGGGGTACCGGGTGCGGCGGATGCGGGCGTTCGATCTCTTTCCGATGACGCACCATGTGGAGTGCGTGGCGGTGCTGGAGCCGGCCGCGAAGGGGTCCTGACCTGCGGTTTTGATGGGTGTGCATGATGTGCGCTATGGGCGTTACGGGCGATATCTTGACGCTCAAATGACGCTCTGCGAGGCGTCTTGACGCTCATTTGACGCTCGTTCTGATGGGGCATCAGGTCTATCGCGTCGCTGTTCAGGTGGGCTCCTGGTTTCGTAGGCGTGGCGGGCTGCCGGGGACATCGGGGCCGTTCGCCCAGCCATCACCGTCACCGGCTCACAGCCCCGAGTCAGCCTGTCTGCTGTCCAGGCGCGGTCTTGGGCGACGTCAGCCGCCAGCGCCACCAGCCAAGTAAGCAGTTGTCCGGGTGATGCGACCGGCCATGGGCCGCCCGGGGGAGCGGGCTCGGCCGGCCCGGCCGACGGGGCCTCCAGTGCGCCCTGCTCCGCTCGGCCAGGCCCGGCCAGCCCGGCTCCGGACCCCTGACCGGGAGGGCGCCGGCCCAGCGGAGCAGGACGTTGCCGCCTCCCCTGGGGCGCCAGAGCGCAGGCCCTCCACCAGCCTCCCTATGGCGATCGCGTACTTTGACGACCACGATGTCCGCTACACGGCCGACAGTTGGATGAGTGTTCCTTCCTCACGACTGCTTCGGAACCAGAAGCACACACGCGACACGCGAATTGCACCTAAGTCGTATGTCCGTATTCAGCAACTCTGTTACTCGATGCTCACCCACAGAGGAGTGAGCGGTAGGCTGTTTACACTGCTCAAGCAGCGTGGCGGTCGCCCTCCGGGGCGACCGAGGGTCGCAACATCGTCTGGACCTCGGACCCGGACGCCTGAAGCAGGGGTGGCGGTCGCCCTCCGGGGCGACCGAGGATCGGAACACCTCCCGCTCCAGAGCGGCGACCTTGCGGGCGAGGTGGCGGTCGCCCTCCGGGGCGACCGAGGATCGCAACCCTCCCTCGACGACTACGACCTCTCCGGCATCCGCCGTGGCGGTCGTCCTCCGGGACGACCGAGGATCGCAACACCAACGCCTTCGGGCCGAGCGGCCAGACGTGCACCGTGGCGGTCGCCCTTCGGGGCGATCGAGGATCGCAATGCACAACCACGTCGGTGGCCAGGGTGTGGCGGCCTCTTGGCGGTTGTCTTGGGAGGCTGTTGATCGGTGAGTTGCACGTGCTGTGCCATCGGGTCTTAGGCGCTCCTGCTGGCTTTGACCCGGATGCTGGAGAGGTGGTGCTGTCAGGTCAACAGGAATGGGACGGCTTCGCGGCTCGGTGTTCGCAGTGTGGGTTAGGCATTTTTTTGGGGGGGCTGATTCGGGTCTGTGGCCGGTTGGTGGCCGAAGGTGCGGATACGGTCTTGGTCTCGTCGCGGAGGGCGCCGTGCGCCTGGTGGGGGAGGAGACGGGGTAGTGGCGGGTGTGTTGTATGCGCACAGCCTGAGTGGTGTCTCGGGGGTGCGGCACACGCTGAAGGACCACTTGCGTGGCTCGGCTGCGTTGGCGCGGCGTTTCGGGGAGGTGTTCGGGGCCGGGGAGTTGGCGGAGTATCTGGCCTTGGTGCACGACGTGGGCAAGGGGGCGTGTGCGTGGCAGGACGGGCTCCGGGCCGTCGAGGCGCGCGGAGGTGGGAGAGGGTGGGGGTTGGGCACAAGCATGCCGGCACGGTGCTGGCGGAGCGGTATACGCAGTTGGCGTGTGCGGCGGTGGTGTTCGGGCATCACGGCGGGCTTCCGGACCTGGAGCGGCTGCGGGACGAGTTACACAAGGGCCGTCCGGGCGGTTCGGAGGCTGCGCGGGTTCAGGAGGCGATCCGCGCTGTGGAGGGGATCGTTCCGGAGATTCACCGCTCCTCGCGGGTCGCTCTGCCCGGCTGGCTGCTCGACCTGCCGAGGCCGGAGCAGGGGTTGGGGCTGGACCTGCTGGTGAGGATGCTGTTCTCCTGTGTCGTGGACGCGGACTACCTCGACACGTCCGCCCACTTCGAGGGTGCGGCGGTGCGGGTGGGGGAGCCGGTGGACATGGCGGCGCTGGTGCAGCGTTACGAGGTTCGGCGTAAGCGGTACCTGGCGGGGCGGGATTCCTCGCCGGTGGATGCGCTGCGGCAGTCGGTGTACGAGCGGGCGTGCGCGGTGGCGGCGGGCGAGCCGGGCGTGTATGTGCTTCAGGTCCCCACCGGTGGGGCGAAAACCATGGCCGCGGGAGCCTTCGCGCTGCGGCACGCGGCACAGCATGGCAAGCGCCGTGTCGTTTTGGCGGTGCCGTTCATCTCGATCACCGAGCAGAACGCGGCCGCGTACCGGGACCTGCTCGACCCCGAGGACTCCGACGGCGGGCCGGCGGTGGTGTTGGAGCATCACAGTGCCGTGGACCTCGACGTGGAGGAGGCTGGGTTCGGTGAGCTGGCCGAGGAGCAGCGCGAGGCGTTGCGGCAGCGTGCCCGGACGGCGAAGCTGGCGGCGGAGAACTGGGACGTGCCGTTCGTGGTGACCACCACGGTCAGGCTGTCCGAGTCCCTCTTCTCACACAAGCCGTCGCAGATGCGGCGTCTGCACAACCTGGCCGGCTCGGTGATCGTCCTGGACGAGGTGCAGGCGCTGCCGGACCGTCTTCTCGCGCCGATCCTGAGCGGGCTGCGGGGGCTGGTGGATCACTTCGGCGCCACGGTGCTGCTGGTCTCGGCGACCCAGCCGTCGTTCTGGGAGCTGTCGGCGTGGAAGGGGCTGGAGCGCAAAGCGGTCATCGACGACCCGGCGGCGCTGTTCGACGCCCTGCGCAGGGTGGAGTACGAGTGGCGGACGGGGCAGGACGTCACGCTGGAGAGCATCGCCCGGGAGGCGGCGACGCACCCGCAGGTGCTGACGGTGGTCGGCACGACCAGGGACGCAGCCCGTTTCCACCGTCACCTTCAAGCCGCCTTCGCGCAGGGTGTGGTGCTGCACCTGTCGACACGGATGACCGGCGCCCACCGCCGGGAGGTGATCGCACAGATCCGTGAACTGCTCGGCCGGGGGAGCCGGTCCAGGTGGTGTCGACCAGTCTGATCGAGGCGGGTGTGGACGTCGACTTCCCACGCGTGTACCGGGCGTGGGCGCCGCCGGAGTCCCTGCAGCAGGCGGCAGGACGCTGCAACCGCGACGGACGCCTGCCCGCCGGCACCGTGATCGTCTTCGACCCCGCAGACGGCAGCCGGCCGCGCAGCGACGAGTACCGCACCGCGGTGCAGACCGGGGAACAGTTCTTCGGACCGCATCCGCTCGCCGCGCCGGACGATCTCGACGCGCTGCACCACTACTACCAGCGGCGCTACGCCTACCAGCAGGGCGGGGGCCCCGGAAGCGGGGCTGGGGGCGCACATCCCAGAAGCTGCAGGGCACCCCTGACTTCCCCAAGGTGGACCGTGAGTTCCAGATGATTGAAGACGAGCACAGTGTCCCGGTGGTCGTCATCCGGGACGAGCGTGACCGGGAGCAGATCGAAGAAGCCGTCGCACAGCTGACGGATCCACTCCGGCCGTGCGGCCCGGAGGTGCTGCGCAGCCTGCAGCAGCACACGGCTCCTTGCCCAAGAGGGAAGCCGACGCCGCGCTGGCGGGCTGGCCGTCCCGGTGACGGGCGACCTGCTGCCCAGGGTGCATGCCGCACTTGAGTGTCGTCGACAACATTACGTTGCGATCCTCGGCCGTCCCGAAAGTGACCGCCACGTTCAACTGGGTCCAGTACTCGTTCAGGGTGTCGAGATTGCGATCCTCGGTCGCGGCGGACGACCGTCAACGGCCCACGCACGGTCGGCCGTATCGCCTCACTGGCGGTTGCGCTCCTCGGCCACTTCGAAGAACGACCGCTGCTCCCTACAGGTTGTCGGCCTTCTCGTCAACTGGGGCGTTGCGATCCTGAAAGGAGAGTCACCACAGGCTTTGATGAGTCCCTTGCCTACCACGGCCTCGATGTTACGACCCCCGGTCGCCCCCGAGGGCGACCGCTATGGCCAGTCCAAACTGCCGGAACTGTGTGCCGTACTCGTTGTTGCGATCCTCGGCCGTCCCACAAGACAGCCACCATCGCGTACTTGACGCCTTCGACCATCCGGGAGTTGATGTTGCGATCCTTGGTCGCCTCGGAAGGCTACTGCCACGTGACCCCGGGCGAGTACGGAGGCGAAACCAATGAGTTGCGATCCTCGGGCGTCCCGGAGGACGACCGCCGCCTGAGCAGTGTTTCGCGGTGCTCTGGGGGAAGGGGGCGTTGCGACCCTCGGCTGTCTTCGGGGACGACCGCCAAACGTTGCCCTGCTCAGCGGCGAAGACGAATGAGCGGTGGCGATCCTTGTTTGTCCTAAAGGCAGCCGCAACTCCCATCAGAATGGGAAGCGCGCACCGTATGTGTTGACGTTGCGATCCTCGGCCGCCCAGACGGCGACCGCATGGATCCGAACCGGACCCCTGGGTCCTCGGCCAAGAGGTTGTGATCCCTGGCTGCATTGGCGGGCGACCGTCATCAACCCTCCGGTATGTCACGCCAGGTTGCTTAGAGGTGGTGATTCCAAGCAGCCCGGCAGGTTCAGTCGATGAGCCGGGTCAGGGTCACCCCGGCGGGGACCTTGTCTTCGTCGATGGTGATGCGGTCGGTGTAGTCGTCCCAAGAGCGCGCCTCGCTGTGGCCGAGTGGTTTGATGCGGATCAGGTCGAAGAGCTTGTGGGCGGGGGCTTGTCCGTAGGCGTCGTCGTGGGAGAAGACGTACAGGCCGCGGATGGCCATTTCGCCGCGGGAGGATGCCCGGTCGTGGTCGAACATCATGGTCAGGGCCTGCCAGTAGGCGGCGAGGTCCTCCGGAGTGACGTTGGCCTTCGCGCCGAGGGCTCCGGAGTAGAAGCCGTGGCCGCGGTAGAGGCCGTAGGGGACGTAGTGCTTGTTGCCCATCTCGGTGACCTTGCCCTTGGCCAGGTCCTCGGGTTTGTTCGGGGCGACGCGGGTGATGCCGGCCTCCAGCGGGGTGATGGGGTCGATGGAGCGGGAGAAGGTGAGCTGCATGGGCCCGCGGGCCCTTCCTGCGTGCTTCTTCTGGTCGCCCACGGACATGACGGCTCCGAACAGGCGCACGTCCCAGAAGTTGCGGATCATCCACTCCTGCGCGGTGGTGGTCTCGCCTTCCTTGGCGCCCCCTTCGATGTAGGCGCGCTGGATCTGCGGGTTGAGGGCGACGCCCTGTTCGACGTACATCTCGAATCCGGGCCGGCCCTGGTGGAGGAGCGTGACGGTGTTGCGGATCTTGCGCTTGAGGGCGACGTCGGTGATGAGGCCCTGACCGGTGATGGGGTCGGTTCGGGGCATGCCGCCGGCGTCGGGGTCCCCGTTGGGGTTGCCGTCCCTGACGTCGATGAGGAAGACGTAGTCGTGCTTGCGGGTGGGGTCCAGGTGCGCGTCGGTCATGGTTGTACTGGGTGTCCTTCCGGGGCTGTGGCGTCGTGGTGAAGCTGGCGGCGGCGGGGCGTCCGTCACCAGAGGGTGTCGTCCGAAGCGTCAGCGTCCTCGACGACGGCTTCAGGAAGGGCGTCCGCTTGCTGCCCTGCGGCGAGTTCCTTGCCGGCTTCCCGTGCCTTGATGGCCTCTGCCGCAGCGCGTGCGGAGTGGGCTCGCTGGTGGTCGTAGCCGAGGACGAACAGGGCCTGCTGTTCGGTACTCAGATGGGCGGGGATGGTGTCGAGCAGGTCGAAGGTGTCCCGCAGCCGGTTGTCCATGGCCTTGGCCGCAGGCTCACTGGTGCGGGCGATGGTGCGCAGGTGGGGGCGTGCTCCGATGCGGAGGCGGGTGAGGACGGCTTGGGGGGAGACGACCGCGGTGCTCAGGTACTTGTCGGTGATGGTGGTGTTGGCCTTGGGCATGGCCTTGCGCTGGATCGCTTCGAGCATGGCCATGATCCGTCCGCATACGTAGCCGGGCTCGGTCGACTGGGGGTTCAGCTGGGGCACACAGAGCTCCTTGTGGCGAGTGGACGTACGGATCAGGGCGAGGCGCAGCAGGGCGATGCGGGGCCGGTCGAGGTGGTGGTCGGCGCGGACGCGCTGCAGGAGGACCGGCAGGAGATGGGCCGGTGGCGCGGCGCCGTGGAGCGCGGCTTTGGTGAGGTCGGCCTGCAGATGTTTGGGGACGGTGGTATCGACGTACTTGTTCTTGCGCTTGTCCCAGCGGGCGCAGGCGAGGGCGAGTCGCCAGACCGACCAGTAGGTGTAGGTGTTGTTCCAGCCGTCCCAGGTCTGCTGGTCGGAGAACCAGGTCCCAAGTCTCCGTTTCAGTTCGGGGACGGGGATGGTGATCCAGTCGGCGACGATGACCCTGTTGGTGTTCACCCGCAGGGTGAGGGCGTAGAAGGCGCCCTCGTCGAGGACTGCCAGCGCGTCTCGTCCCTGACGGGGGTGGCGGAGGCCGGCCATGAGCTGGGCCACCTCCTCGGGCGCGGGGTTGTTCAGGGCCCACATGGACGTGTCGGTGTCGGGGTTGCGAGTCCACCAGACGATGGCGGAGTCGTCGGCGAAGGCGCGGTGTTCGGGGTCGGCGAGCAGCGTGTTCAGGGCGGTGGCGGACTTGGTGCCGCAGTCGACGCAGATGGGGGTGGCACCGAGCTGCTTGGTGCTGGCCCTGAAGTGGGCGGGCTGGTTGAGACAGACCAGTTGGGTGTTCATCCCGGAGTTGGGGATGCCCTTGATGGGAACCGGGAGCGTGGACAGCAACGGCATGACATGCCCGCACACGAGGCAGAGCCCCTGGTTCGCCTTTCCCGCCTTTCCGCTCTTCGCTTTCTTGACCTTGTCGACCCACCAGCTCCTGGCTTCCAGCAGGTCGTGGAGCCACTCGCCGTCCACGCTGATGGCGACGAGGTGATCCTTGTCCATCTCCAGCGGCCACACGGTCGGCGCCGGACTGTTCAGCCACGCGGCCACTGTCTGCGCCTGGGGAAGGTGCGGGTGGTCATTGCACCAAGACGTGACCAGTGAGCGGTAGGCGGCGTGCCGGGTTCTCGCCTTGGTGACGTCGGCAGGGCTGATCGAGAGGACCTTCTCCCCGTCCGGCCCTTTCACTAGACCGGGATGAGCGAGTGCGAACTGTGCGGTGTCGGCGAACAGGATCGGTGCCGGCTTCCGCCCGGAGCGTCCGGTGTACGGGGCGGTGATCTTCCGCTGTTCCTGTCGGAGGTCGATGACCAGCGGTTCCGCGTTCCCTGTGCTGGAGAGGTCGATCTGCCACATAACCCGGCGCGCGAGATAGTACTGGGGGACATCGCCCTGGCGGCTGTCGGTTTGCTGGACGAGGCTCTGCAGCAGCACGTCAGGCCACCCCGTCCGCGGAGGCGCGTCCCTCGGCTCCGGGCATGCCATCGACATCGGCAGGGGCCAACGGGCGGTCGGGCACGTGAAGAACGCCGTGCTCCAGGCTGGCCCGGAACCAGTGGTAGCGCTCCTTGCCCTTCGGTAGGTACTCGATGTGGTGGAGCATCAGCCCGATCTCGTCGATGGGCGGAATACCCGCCTGATCGGCGACCGTGACCGCGCCGGCCTCCTCCGCTGATCCGCGAGGCCCGAAGAAGGCTGCGAACTCGCGGCAGCCGAAGTGGGGCTGTTCGTAGCAGGCACCACGTGCGAGCCGGCGATCGAACTGGTCGCGGTACTTCGGTAAGGGCGCGGTGCACCGGTCGGTGGCGCGGATCGTTGCGTGGATGCGGTAGGCGACGTCGCTCAAGGCGACGATGACCCGCTGGCCGCGGTCTTCGGCGGCGTCGTAGCGGTAGCCGGTGTTGGCTCGCAGGCTCTCGTAGGCGTGCCTGGTGACGATCGAGTTGTTGACCTCGTTACGCCGGAAGCGGGTCCACCTCACCGGCTTGAGCTGCTCGATCCGCTCGACTCGGTAGGCCATCTCCGGTTTCCAGAAGATGGCCTCCAGCAGTCCCCTCGCCGCTGAGGGAGTCATGGTCGGATAGGAAACACGTTCGACTTTGAGTTCCGGACGGGTGAAGCAGGCCAGCGGCCCCCACGCCTCCACCTGGACGTGAAGTGGCCGGTCAGCCCTCTCCTCACGCTGCTTTCGGGGACGCGACGCAACCATGCACTTGTTCCCTTCCCTGCCTGCTGGCGCAGCCCGTTGTCAGTGCCTGCGGCTAGCTTCCATACGTTGCACAACCCCGAGGTCTACGCCGTGGGATTCGAGGGGTATGCGGCGATCTGGTGGGATCTCAGCGTATAACTGATAGAAAGTCAAATATCATTGCAGGCAAGGCAGTTGACGCGTTAGCTGGTTCGAATCCCGTCCCTGAGGGCAGGCTCGTGGCCCACTCGCCGGGCCACCAAGGGACCTGGCACTGGTACGAAGACCACGCCCGCGGCACGGGCGAGCTGGCCCGTCGGTTCGCAGAGCCATGGGGAGGCGGTGACCTCGCCTACCAGCTCGGACGCGACCACGACACGGGCAAAGGGGCCTGTGCGTGGCAGGAGGGGCTGATCGAGGAGGCCACCACCGGCCGCAAGACCAGACGGCCCCCACACAACGACGCCGGAGCCCTCCTGTTCGCCCGGGCGACCGAACGTTCCCCCGCTCTGCTGCCCTGCGCCGGTGTGATCGAGGGACACCACACCGGTCTGTCCGCGTGGTCGGAAGTCCGGCTCCGGCTCAAGGCCCTAATGGCCGACTCCAGCGAGGTGGACGAAGCCATCCACAGGGTCGCCGCGATCATGCCGGAAATCCTGGACGGCTCATGCCCGGCCGCTCCGGACTGGCTCGACCCCCGTGACACGATCGCTGTGGAGATGCTGGTCCGCATGACCTACTCGGCCGTGGTCGACGCCGACCGGCTCGACACCGCAGCCCACTTCAGGCCCGGCACGCACATTCGGCCGCACATCGGGATGGCGGAACTCTGGGAGCGGTACGAGGCCCGCCGCCAAGAGGCCATCGCCGAACGCCAGCGCTCCAAGGGAGCCTCCTGGCTGGACAAACTCCGCGAAAACGTCTACCGGGAGGCACTCCAAGCCGCCACCGGCAAGCCGGGCGTCTACCGGCTGCACCTCCCGACCGGCGCCGGAAAGACGTTCACCGGCGGAGGCTTCGCCCTCCGCCACGCCTCCCTGCACAGACTGCGGCGCATCATCGTCGCAGTCCCCTTCATCTCCATCACCGAACAGAACGCAGCGGAGTACCGAAACCTCCTGGACCCCGAGCAAGGACCATCGGTCGTACTGGAACACCACTCAGCCGTGAACGTCGAAGCCCCGCAGCAACGCACACCACAGTCCGCCGGCACCTCGACGAACGCGAGCCACGGCCAGAAAGGCGGCCGACCCAACCGGTGGTCGAAACTGGCAACCGAGAACTGGGACGCCCCCTTCATCGTCACCACCACCGTCCGCCTGATCGAAACAATCTTCGGAAACACCCTCTGGGCCACCCGCCGGCTCCACCGGCTCGCCAACTCCGTGATCGTCCTCGACGAAGTCCAGGCCCTCCCCGACAGTCTCCTTACCCCGATCCTCTCCGGCCTGCGAGAACTCGTAGAGCACTACGGAGTCACCCTCGTACTGTCATCGGCGACCCAGCCGGAACTCGCCGCACTGAACCCCTGGCGCTCCGGCCTCCCTCAACGCGACGTCGTCTCCGATCCCGCGCCGCTCTTCAAACAGCTGCGCCGCGTCAGATACGAGTGGCGGACCGGCCCGGACGTGACCCTGGCAAGCATCGCCACCGAGGCGGCCGAGCACGACCAAGCCCTCGTCGTCGTCAACGGGACCAAGGACGCCAACCAGGTCCACCGCGTCTGGATCGGCACCAACTATGCCGAGGACCCAGGCGTCCTGCACCTGTCTACCCGCATGACCGGCGGCCACCGCCGAGAAACCATCCAGACGACGAAGCAACGTCTGGAGGAGGGCCTGGACACTCTCCTCGTGTCGACCTCGCTCATCGAAGCTGGCGTCAACCTCGACTTCCCTCGCGGATACCGAGCCAGATCAACACCAGAGTCCGAACAGCAGGCCGCCGGACGGGTCAACCGCGAGGGCAAACGCCCAGCGCAGGACAGCGTCATGACCATCTTCGACCCCCGGGACGGACTCAACCCGGAACTGGTCTACAACACGTGCGCCATCGCAGCAGCATCCCGCCACTTCGGCGACGGGCTGGCCTACCCCGACGATCTGGACGCCCTCCGCTCGTATTACCAGCACCGCTACCGCCTCCAGGCAGGACAACACTCCAAGGACCCCAACGGAGCCACCGGAGAAGTCATCGAAGCGCTGCGCGCAAAACTGCACTACCCGGAGGTCGCGCGCAGAATGAGGATCATCGACAACGAGCACTCCGTAGCCGTAGTCGTCATCCGCCCCCACCTCAAAGAAGAAACCCGCCAGGCCGCCCAGAACGCCGTCGACCAGCTCCGCCGTGGCCTGCCAACACCGGCCACCTACCACACCCTGCAGGAACACATGGCATCCATCCCCCAGAGGGAACTAGAACTGGCAATCAACGCTGGCCACGCCATCGAAATCGCCGGTGACCTGCACCAGTGGATCGGCCCCTACCATCCCCAACGAGGTATCGAGCCTCTTGCATGACCATCCAGACCACCAAGCAGCGACTCATCGATAAACTGCTCAAGACCATGGTGTAAGGGTCAATGTCACAGGAACGAGAGCTTAAAACCTTGAACGCCGAACCAGGCTCGGCGGTCGCTCACCGGGATGGCCGAGGGCAACAGCGTGAGCAAGATCCCGCTGCACCTCACGACCGAGGTGGCGGTCACCCTCCGGGGCGACCGAGAATCGCAACGGTGAGGACGCTCTCATGTTCCGTGGCGGCGTCAACTGGCGGTCGTCCTTCGGGGCGACCGGGGTCGCAACCGGATCATCGAGCGGGTCGACGGCCGGCCGTGGCTCCTGGCGGTCGCCCTTCGAGGCGACCGAGGATCGCAACTACAAGGTCGGCCCCGGCCCGGCCTGGTCGGACGCCGCTGGCGGTTGCCCTTCGGGGCGGCCGAGGATCGCAACGCTCTATTCTGGGAGTGGTGACCTCGGGCCTGGCAGGGTGGCGGTTGCCCTTCGGGGCGGCCGAGGATCGCAACCTCTTCGTCCGGACGATGGTTCCGGACCCGACAAGTGGCGGTCGCCCTCCGGGGCGGCCGAGGATCGCAACACCGGCCGTCGGCTGATCGAGGAGCTGCGGGATCGTGGCGGTCGCCCTTCGGGGCGGCCGAGGATCGCAACGTGTTCCCGGACACGGCTAGCGTCCGGACCCCGACCGGTGGCGGTCGTCCTCCGGGGCGGCCGAGGATCGCAACGGCGCCTGGGACGGCGTGCCGACGGCCGGCTTCACCCTGGCGGTCGCCCTTCGGATGGCCGAGGATCGCAACTCGCCCCACTTGCCGAGGTTGCGACCGGTGCGACCGTGACGGTCGCCCTTTGGAGCGGTCGAGGATCGCAACTCGGTATGCTCCACCCCGTGACCGACACCCCAGACACGTGGCGGTCGCCCTTCGGGGCGGTCGAGGGTCGCAACGTCCAGCGCCAGCTGCCGATGGACATCGACGTAGCGAGGTGGCGGTCGCCCTTCGGAGCGGTCGAGGATCGCAACTTGCCCGCGACGATCCGCAGGTTGATGCGGGGGTCGAGTGGCGGTCGCCCTTCGGGGCGGTCGAGGATCGCAACGGCCTGGAGTGGCACCGCACCTACCTGCCTGCCGACGGGTGGCGGTCGCTCTCCGGGGCGGCCGAGGATCGCAACGACTTCCCCGGCTGTATCAGCAGCTACACCTACGCCGGTGGCGGTCGCTTACCGGGGCGGTCGAGGATCGCAACTGCGACACGCCCCGGGCGAGCTGCTGCTCGATCCACGTGGCGGTCGCTCTCCGGGGCGGCCGAGGATCGCAACCGATATACGGTCCGCGAACTCCAAGGCGAGTACGACTGTGGCGGTCGCTCCCCGGGGCGGCCGAGGATCGCAACGCCGCCACGTCGAACTGCTCGCGGATCTCGCTGACGGGTGGCGGTCGCCCTCCGGGGCGGCCGAGGATCGCAACGGTCCGCTGAACCAGTCTGGCCGGGCCCTGCGCAACGCTGGCGGTCACCCTTTGGAGCGGCCGAGGATCGCAACACGTACTGCCCCGATGACCGCGCAAACGCCAGGGGTGGCGGTCGCCCTTCCGGGTGGCCGAGGATCGCAATGACAAGGCGCTCAGCAACGTCCGTGCGGTCACCGGCGTGGCGGTCGCCCTTAGACGCCATTTCAGTTGGGGTGATCTTGCGGCAGTCTGGGGTGATGACTGCTGCGCTTGTCGAGCGGATGGCGCCGGAAGAGCTGTGGACGTTGTTCCAGCGGGTGGTGCCACCGGCACCGGTCCGCCCGCAAGGTGGAGGGCATCGCCGGCGAGGGGACCGCGAAGTGCTGGCCGCGATCGTTTTCGTGGCCACCTCGGGCTGCACCTGGAACCAACTCCCGCCGGGCTTCGGTCTGTCCGGGGTGACCGCCTTCCGGCGGTTCACCGAGTGGACCGAGGCCCGAGTGTGGGCCAAGCTCCACCGCTTGGTCCTGGACGAACTCGGCACCCGGGGTGAGCTGGACTGGTCGCGGTGCGCGATCGACTCCGTCAGCGTCCGGGCCCTCAAAGGGGGCAGCTGACAGGACCGAATCCGACCGACCGCGGCAAGAAGGGATCGAGGCCAGGCCCTCATCCCGCTGGTCCGCGGCATACCGCCCATCCGCTCCCGCCGCGACCCGCGACGTCGACGACCTGGCAAGCTGCATGGCGACAAGGGCTACGACTACCGCTACCTGCGGCAATGGCTCGCCGCCCGCGGCATCCGGCACCGTCTCGCCCGTAAAGGGGTCGAGTCATCCCAACGCCTGGGCCGACACCGCTGGGTCGTGGAGCGGACCATGTCCTGGCTGTCCAGCTGCCGCCGCCTCCACCGCCGCTACGAACGCAAGCCGGAACACTTCCTCGCCTTCACCGCCATCGCCGCGACCCTCATATGTCATCGTCGGCTTACCAAGTGAAATGGCGTCTTAGGCTGCCTTGCCAAACATCCAGCGGCGAACCACGGTGTAACCATCAGGAAGCTCGTCCCCTGTCAGTTCCCTGTACCTCGCCCTGGCCTCGTCGCTGGCGCGCTGACCGGGAGGGAGCCTTCGGAGGAAGGGGTCACGGTCAGGGGCGGGGGAGGATTGACGGGGCTCGCTCGCGGCTTCAGGAGGGAGGGACGGCGCCTGATTGTCGGCGTCTTCAGCGTCCCGCCCTTCCATGAGGCGGGCGACTGCGGCAGTCAGGGCCGCGCTGACGACCACGCCGCCGACGGCATGAATCTTCTCCCTGTGCTTCTGGTACAGCACTTTCGCCTTCGAGGTGAAGGACGTGGGCTTGCTGTCTTCGAGGGCGGGCTCGCAGGGCGTGGAGTCAGTCACGTGCACACATCTACCGGACTCAGCTCCCATCTGTCAGGAGATCACGCGACATCAGCCGATCGGGAGAGCACTCTGCGGGTTTCATTACCAGACCAAGTTTTCAAGCGAGGGAGCCCTCGCTCTGGCCGCCCAGCGGCGGCGCATGGTTCCGGCGGACGGGGGATCACCCCGGCCTACTGCGGTGAGACCCATTCATCGAGCAAAGCTTGGCAGGCTTTGCCCAATCCCTCCAGCGCATCCTCTGCTTCAGCACCCGCCCAGGTAGCACGCGAAGCGGCGCTTCTCACCCGATCAGGTTCAGGGTCCAACAAAACGGTGCGCAATGCAGCGGTCCAACCCTGGACAACGTCGTATACGCGATCAGCGGCCTCAACGAT
The DNA here is from genome assembly GCF_007595705.1 of Streptomyces sp. SAJ15. Taxonomy (GTDB): domain Bacteria; phylum Actinomycetota; class Actinomycetes; order Streptomycetales; family Streptomycetaceae; genus Streptomyces. The sequence goes on from NZ_NISY01000002.1 coordinate 167,420, forward strand.
GATGCCCGGACCTTCGAGCATCACGGTGTTCCGTACAGCCCAAAGCCGATCCTCCGCCCGCTGGAGCTCGTCTACGTGATCAGCCTGCACGGTCGGTAGGTCATTGCTCGCCAGGTTGCCGGCGTCGATGACCGCCTGCGCCTGCGTTATGAACTGGCTATAGGCGTCGCGGCGCACCTGTCGACGCCACAGTTCGTGCTGGCTGCGGCGCTGCTCTCTGCCGGTTTGCCGAACACCGACCAGGGTTCCGACGACTCCGATAGCTCCGCCGACGGCGGTTCCGATGAGTCCGACTATGTCTTGATCCACGTCGTCCATTGAACCCCGGGAGGTGAGCCGGTGCCGGGGCCTGTACCAAACCGTGAGGCCGATCTCGCCCGCCCGCGCGAGCGCAAGGGCAGAGACGTGCAGTCGGTGACGCGAGGCGTCGCCCGGCCCGCGCGGTGTGCCCGCTACCGCGCCGCGTCCTTTTGATGAGGCCACGCTTCTCCAGCGCCCAGGCCGTGTGGATCGCGGAGGGAGGAAGAGCCACAGCATTGGTAGCCGCCGCAATCTCCCGCAGCAAGACAGCCTGCGGCTCCGTCAACACGTACTTCACGACCATGGGCTCCACTCGGCTTGCTGCGGGGCGGGCTGCCACCCTAGAGCCGGCGAGGCCGGGAACGGTCACACCGAAACCCGTTTCCGGGCGCACGGTGCCGAAGCCGCCCCTGCGAGCAGCGCCGGTGGAGTACATGGCCAGCCGGCTCATAGAACCTGGCCGGCAGGCTCCGTCCGAAACCAGCGCAATAGCGGCATTTGCCTGCTCAAGTGGACGTTCACGGCCCGCCCGTGCCGACTGTCTTGGGGCGAGCTGTTGGAAAGAACATCCTGAAGAGAGCAAGGGGAGTCGTCCGGCGTCCGATCGAACCCAGGCACACTCAGGCCGCAAGTGATCAAAGGAGAAGCAGCGTTGTCAGTGCTGGGGGTGATGATGACTTCACGTACTTCTTGTCCATGGGGGGCATGATGCACCTGAGTCGTATCGCGGTGAGTGGGTTTCGGGCGAGCGTAGACGGTGAGATGGTCTGCCATCTACCTGGCCGTTTCAGCGTGCTGATCGGAGCCAACGGCGTCGGCAAGACGACGCTGACGGATGCGCTCTACCTTGCTCATCCCGGCTCTCGCTTCCCGGTCCTGCCGAGGTACGGATCCGCCACGCTCGCACCCGAGAGGTCCACCCGCACCATCAAGGTGGAGTACCGGCTGGGCGATAGCCTCGCCGGGGAAGGCCGTCTCGGACACCAGTTGTACGAGGTTGGCCACCAGCGCCTTGGGGGTGTCGCTCAGAGCTGGGGTGTCACACTGGGGCGCAGGCTCGGCAGCGTTACCTCGAAGATCGAGATAACGCCTGGTAGGTCCTTGGACCTAGACCCGTACAAGCTGATCTATCTGCCGGCCTTGCGTAGTCCGCTGGACGAACTGGCCCGCCGCGAAGCTCGGATCCTGGTTGAGCTGCTCCGTGCGGAACAGCAGCGCTTGAACGGCACCCGAAACCTTGTGGGACTCCGGGCGCGGGCCTCCCAGCTCCTTGAGGAGCTCGCCAAGGAGAGCATCATCGACGCCGTCGAAAAGAGGATCGGCGGGTACCTCACAGACTTGTCGGCTGGCGTGAGTCGCCAGTGGTCGTACATCCGCGGGCAGGTCATCGACGACACCTACTTGGCTCGAGTACTGGAAATCATGCTCGCTGTCATGGAGGGACGCAGATTCGCTCGGCCCCTTGAAATGTCCGGATTGGGATACGTCAACCTCTTGCACATCGCCGTAATCCTGGCGGCGATACCGGACTCCACTGAAATTCCCCAAGACGCTGCTGACCAGCCGCCCCTCACGGATATCCAGCAGATCGAGCAGGCGACCAGGAACTCCGAACAGGCAGAGGCCGATTCCGAGGCGGAGGAGGACTCCTTCTTCGGTGCAAAGCCCTTCCACGCGACGGTCGTCATCGAGGAGCCTGAGGCACACCTTCACCCGCAGTTGCAGCACGCTCTCGTCCGATACCTGCGCAGAACCGTCAAGAAGCGGCCAGAGCTGCAGATCATCCTCTCCAGCCATGCGACGGACGTCATCACGTCCTGCGTCCCCGAGGAACTCGTCGTCGTACGCCAGACGGCGCAGGGAAGAGTGTGCCGTGCTGTCGCCGACGTTGTACCGAACAAGCACCGCGACGTGACACTGCGGAAGACACGGCTCCATCTGGACGCCAGTCGGTCCGCCGCCCTCTTCGCCGACCGCCTCGTCCTGGTCGAGGGGGTCACCGACGCCGCCGTGCTTCGGGAGTTCGGCAGGACTTGGGCCGGAGAGGACGCACGCAAGCAGGCATTCATCGACGCGCTCAGCATTGTCCACATGGGATGGAAGGTCGGGCAGTGGCCGGCGCATCTCCTGGCGACTCGGGGTCAGGAACTGTGTACCAAACTGGCGATCCTCGTCGACAGTGATCTACCGTTCGAAAGCAACGAGCGCAAGAAGCCGACTTGGCTTTCCGACCACGATCCTTCGGTCGTCGAAGCCTTTGTCAGCCATCCGACCTTGGAACCATCGATCACTGATGGTAACGAGGGCTTGATCGAGACGGCCCTACTCGAAGTGGACCTGCACGAGCCGCTCGTAACGGCCCGGACGGTATATGAACTGTTCCGCAGTGCTCGGGCGAGCAAGGACGGGAAGCCCGGCGTCCCAGCAGGGCTGGGTTCCAGTAAGAAGGGCGACTTTGCGCTTGCCTTCGCCGGTGTCCTGGCAAAAGCCAACGAAGCAGGTCCCGAGCAGGCGTCGCGCCTTCCGACCGTGCCCGATCACATGCGGCGGCTTTTCGAGTTCCTGTACCCGCCCATGCCGGCCGATGAGACCGACCCTTGTGAGCACATTGATGAGCCGGACTGGCTCGTGCTGGACGACCAACGGGACATGGATGAGCAACAGGCCGTTGACGAAGTGGAGTTCCACTGGCCGGATGATTGGCAGAAGGAAGAGATGGCGTGGGCGGAAGCAACCGGACACGATCCGATCCCTGAGCCGCCGGACTCCGCCGTGCCGGATCCGGACGCGCCGCCATGGGAGGAACTCCAGTACTGGCAGCCCTCCCCTGAGGGGCTGGCCAACAGCCACACATCGAATGACGGTTTCCGATGAGTAGTCGCTGGCCTGGCACGCGCGGTCTTACGCCGGAGCAGCTCCTTACCGCCGCGAGCCCTAACCGCCTCGTCTATGTAGAGGCGTTTCCCGGATCCGGGAAGACGACCGTCTCCCAACAGCGCTTTGGCCTGCACCGCTTCGCGCGCACGACCGACCACCGGGCGGTTGTGGCGGTCAGCTTCACACGCTCGGCCACTGAGGAGATACGTAGCCGCGTGCTTCGACAGTGGGGCCCTTCAGCCTTGGCGTGGCCCCATCGCATCATCACCCTCGACACCATCCTGAACGACCTACTCACCCACCTCCTGCGGTCTGGGGTCCTCCAGTGGCCAGGTGGCCACGAGGAGCTGGAGGTGCTGGACACATGGCGGACACACTTCCCCACCATCCGCACTACCGCGAAGCCCGCTCTCCGCCTCGTGGGCACCCAGGTCAGCACCACCTACCTATCTGAGCCGAAGCCGGACAACTACATAAAGCCGGCAGACTTCGCCACTACGGTCCACGAAGGAAGGTGCACGCACGAGAACGTACGTGAGGTCCTGCACGCGGCCCTCCGCATTGACCGTATCCGCGCCCACGTGACGACCTACTTCGCCATGACGATCAGGTCCCTACTCGTCGACGAGGTCTACGACGCGAACGAGCTGGACGTGGAGATCATTGGCATCGCGGCGGAAGCGGGACTGGCCGTCACTCTGGTGGGAGACCCCTGGCAAGCCCTCTACGCCTTTCGTGGCGCCCGTCCGCAGAGCGTGCGCCGGCTCATCGAGCTGCTGAAATTCGAGCGCCTCGAACTCCAGACGTCGTTCAGATGGCAGGGCAGTACCGACCAGGCATCACTGGCACGCCGACTGCGCCGCAGGGAGCCGGTGGCGCTTCCCGCGGGTGCGGTACGAGACGTCGAAGTCGTCCTCGCACGGCGCTGGAAGACGCTGTGGGACGGGAGCCCCCACATCCTCCCGCTGGCCGTCAAGCAGCCATCAGGACCGTTCCAGGAGGCAGTGTGCACCTTGCTCCTGAACGAGCTAACCCAGAGTTCCTTTGGTCTGCCCGCCGCATTTCTCAGCGATGCTCGGTCCACACTGGGCATCGAAGAAGCTGAAACGTTCGAGAGGCTGCGTCCGGACCTAGAGACTGCTCTTCAGCGACTGGCGAGCCAGGACGACCTCGGCGAAGTCTGGACCGCCTTGACGGAGAGCGTGGTCGCGAAGACGCACTTCGAGCCGTCGGAGAGCCAGAAGCGGACACCGCGCAAGGCTCTCGGTAACCTGCGCTTGCGGTTGGAGGACGCGCAGGAGCGACTTGTTCTCGGCCTGACGTGCCACCAGGCGAAGGGCAGGGAGTGGGCGAGGGTCGGGGTGAGACTGGAAGAGTCTGACGCCGCCGTGCTCCGAGAGGGGCTCGATCCCACCGACGAGGCTCACCGCTCGCTCTATGTCGCACTCACCAGGGCACGAGTCCGCAGTCTAGCGGTGTAAACGGAGGGTAGCTTGCAGGACCAAGGACGGTCCTGATCGCGACGCCGTGCCAGGTCGCTGGTGCGAGCCTCCCCCAGAGACCGTTGGGAGTACCGTCCAACGCCGGCATTCGTTGGCCTTTCTGCAATCGTACGGCGCTGCGCGTGACGCTCGTTTGACGCTCCGACGGCCCAAACGGCCACTCAAAGAGCTGAAAAAGGGTCTCTGACCTGGGCTTTCTCTTCGCTCCACATGACGTGACGTCTTTCCGATGACGCACCATGTGGAGTACGTGGCGGTGCTGGAGCCGGTGAAGTAGGGGGGGCTGACCTACGGTTTTGTGCGCGCGCATTTATGTGTGGTGTGGGCGTTACGGGCGATATCTTGACGCCGAAATGACGCTCACGATCGCTCATTTTACGTTCGTTCTGATGGAGCGTCACCTGGCTGATCTGCAGGTCATGCTGGGGGGAGGCGCGACCGGCAAGGGCCAGGCCCGCATCGCGGGCCCGGCCGACGCCAGGTCGCCGGATCGAGCAGCCGTCAGGTCACCGGATCGAGGAAGGTCAGCACCGAGGCATCCTCCTCGATCAGCGGGGCGAGTGCGGTGTTGAAGGGGCTGCCGTACGGGGCCTTCAGGTGCGTCTGGAAAGCGTCCTCGTCCCGGTACACCTCGAAGATCCAGAAGGCGCGCGGGTCGGCTGTCTTGGTGTAGACGTCGAAGGCGAGGTTGCCTTCTTCCTCGCGCACCTTCAGGGCGTAGTCCCCGATCAGGCGGGCGACCTCGTCGTGCACTCCCTCGCGTGCGGTGAACTCGGCGAGCAGGGTCTTCTTCACGGTCTTGTGTCCTTGTCGGTCGTGGGGCGTCAGTTGTGGGCGGAGTCGAGGTGCCAGACGACGGCCTTGTCCAGCTTCACCGACCCGTTCTCCGCGAAGACCTGCACGCCCTGGCTGGCGGGGTCGGGGAAGATCTGGTCGGTGATGGCGGCTTCGCCTCTGCCGCCGAAGACCTCGACCGACGACCAGTCGACGAGGATCCGCAGTTTCACCTTGCCGTTGTCGACCTTCAGCGGTGCGGTCTGGACGCCGGGGAAGGTGCTGTTGAAGTCGACGGCGCCGGAGTGGGCGCGGTCGACGTACAGCTCCTGTGGCGTGGTGTCGTAGCCGATGACGGTCTCCTCCCCCCTGGCTCCGGTGCGCACCTTCAGGCCGAACCGGTCGGCGTCCTTGAGGGAGAAGGTCGCCTCGATGTCGAGGGCCTTGCCCTGGGCCGCGGGGCCGATCAAGGTCTTGGAGGTGTTCTCGACGGTGACGTCGGTCGCGGACGCCGGGTGCCCCTGCCGCAGGGACGTCACGCTGTTCACGGGCCGGCTGGTCAGCCGGACGCGGCCGTCGACGGTGCGCAGGGCCATCTCCCGGGGGATGCTCTGCATGCCACGCCAGGGTGACGTGGGGATGGCGCCGCTGTAGTCCCAGTTGTTCATCCAACCGATCATGTACCGCTTGCCACCCGGTGCGTTCTCCCAGGACACCGCGGCGTAGTAGTCCTTGCCGTAGTCGGCCCAGTCGGCGCGCTGTGCGGCGGATTTCGCGGGGGTGTCGGCGGTGGTGAACTGGTCGGCGAGGAGGTGGCCCCCGCCGGCGGTGTTCATGTCGACGATCTGGATCTGTGCCTTCTTGCCGACGTAGGGGCGCGTGTCGAAGGAGGCCCAGTCCAGAGTCTCGCTGTTGGAGCCGGTCGTGCTGCGGACGATCTTTCCGTCGACGATCAGGTTGACGGAGGTCTCCTGGGAAACGGGTTGGGCCTGGGTGTCCGAGAGCATGATGTGGTCGACGTTGATGTGGCCCCAGCCGCCGGTGTTGTCGTCGACGATTCTGATCTGCGCCTTCTTGCCCGCGAGGTCCTTGACGTCCCAGGAGGCCCAGTTGAGTGCTTCGGCGTCCTGTCCGGTGGTGCTGTGGACCGCCTGGCCGTCGACGAGGAGCTCGACGGCGGTCAGGTTGTCGCAGCCGGCGGGGTGGTTGCCGCCGCCGACAAGGAAGTTGACGTAGTCCTTGTCGATGGTGAATTCCGGCGAGGTGAGGGTGCCCGTTGTGGAGTCGCCGTTCAGGTAGCTGTTGACCAGGCCGCTTCCCCGGTAGCCGGATAACTCCTGCTGGTTGGGGAGGGTGCCAGTGGCGGGTGCGGCGCCGAAGGCGTTCCCGGTGGTCGTCCAGTCGTCGTACGTGCCGCCCTCGAAGTCGGCTATGACCGTGCCCGCGGGCGGCTCTCCCTGCTCCATGACGGTGCCGTCCACGTGCGGGTGCCGGCCCCCACCGACCTTGAAGTTCAGGTACTTGTTGACCACCGTGAAGGAGGGCGAGGTCAGGGTGCCGGTGCTGCCGTCGCCCGAGTGGAAGCTGTTGGCGAGGCCCTGGCCGTCAAACCCGTCGACCGTGGTCTGGCCGTCCACCGCCCCGGCTGCCGGCGCCAGACCGAACGCGGTGCCCGTGGCCGTCCACGATCCGAAGTCCGTGCCCTCGAAGTCCTGCACCATCGTGCCGGTGGGCGGGATGTAGCTGCCTTTGTCCTCGGCGGTGAACTTCTTGCCGTCGAAGTCTCCGATGAAGTACTGGGCGGCCGAACCCCCGGCGATACCGCCGGGGTTGATGTTGACGACAAGGACCCACTTGATCTTCTTCGGGTCCCCGTCGACCGCGAGGGGGAACAGGTCAGGGCATTCCCATACGCCGCCCGTAGCGCCGGCCGGCCCGAAGTCGCTCTGCGCTGTCCAGTCCTTGAGGTTCCTGGACGTGTAGAACCGCACCTTGTGCTCGGCGGACAGTGACACCGTCATCAGCCAGCTCTGCGTCGGCGCGTACCACTGGACCTTGGGGTCGCGGAAGTCCTTGGAGCCGATGTCGATGACCGGATTGCCCTGGTACTTGGTCCAGGTGCGGCCGCGATCGGTGCTGTACGCGAGCGACTGCGCCTGGAAGCCCGAGTCCTTGGCGTGGCTCGTGTAGATCGCCACCATGGCCGGGTCCTGCTCCGTGCCGAACCCGGTGGTGTTGTTCCAGTCGACGACCGCACTGCCGGAGAACACCATCTCCTTGGCGTCGTGCGACAGGGCGAGCGGCAACTCCTTCCAGTGTGTGAGGTCCTGGCTCACCGCATGCCCCCAGGACATGTCTCCCCAGGAGTTGCCGTTGGGGTTGTACTGGTAGAAGAGGTGGTACTCGCCCTTGTAGTACACAAGGCCGTTGGGGTCGTTCATCCAGTTCTTCTCCGGTGTGAAGTGGAACTGGGGCCGGTAGGTCTCGGAGTACGGCGCGGTGTCGGCGGCCACGGCCTGAGGGGCCGGCGGCGCTGCGGCCAGGGCGCAGACGGTCGCCACCGCCGCGATCATCCGCACGCGGGCGCGCCGGGATACACGTCCAGAGCTCATGGTGTCTCCTGTCCTGCGGCCGTCCACCGGCGGAGCCTGCGGCTCAGGCGTGGACCGACCGGAACGTGACGCCCTGGCCGACGGCGTCGTCCCACGCTGCCGACCAAGGGTGTCATCGTTGACTTGTGTCATCGATGACATCGAGTGGTCCGATGATGAGCGGGATCCGGCCGACACGTCAACGGTCCGGGCGGGATTGCCCGGCACGGGCTGCCCGCGCGTCAGACGCCACCGGCCGTCGCGAACTGCTCCAACTGGCTCCGCCACGGCGGGTTGGGGCCGACGGCGGAGCAGGTCAGGGCCGCGACGCGGGTGGCGAACCGGCAGGCTTCCGCGACATCTTCGAGGCCGACACCGGCCAAACGGCCGCCGAGGAGTCCGCGGTTGCCCAGGTGGTGCAGCAGCCCGGCCGTGAAGGAATCCCCCGCGCCGACCGTGTCGACCACCCGTGTGGCCACCGCGGGCAGTCGGAGTCGCTCGTCGTCGAGCGAGGCCAGGGCGCCCTCGGCGCCGAGCGTGATCACGACGAGGCGGACCCCGGCGGCGTGCCAGGTGTTGCACGCCTGCTCGGGCGGGGTGCCCGGCAGGAGCAGCTCCAGGTCGTCCTCGCTCAGCCGCAGGATGTCGGCGAGGCCGCACCAGCGCGTCAGCCGGTCGCGGTAGACCTCGGGGCGCACCAGCAGCGGCCGGACGTTGGGGTCGATGCTGACGGTGGTCTGCCGAGAGGCCGCTGCCAGGAACTCCTCGATGACCGCCCCGCCGGGTTCCCGGACCAGAGCCAGTGACCCGGTGTGCACACACGCCGTCTCGGACAGGTCCACCCTCGCCAGTTCCCCCTGGGTCCACTGCCAGTCGGCCGTGTTCTGCGCATGGAAGGAGTACGCGGCCTGCCCCTGGGCGTCCAGCTCCGCCACGGCCAGCGTGCTGGGCTCGCCGGCGGCGACGGCGCACGACAGGTCCACGCCGGATGCCTCCAGATGCGCCCGGAACAGGCGGCCGAACACGTCCCCGGACAAGCGCGCGAGGAAGCGGGCCGGGGTGTCGAGGCGGGCCAGAGCCACCGCCGTGTTCGCGGGTCCGCCGCCCGGCAGCACCCGCAGGGCGAGTTCGCTCGAGGTGTTCGCCGGTTCGGTGAAGGCGTCTGCGACGCACTCTCCCAGAACGGTGATCTGACGCGGGCTCATGGGCTGCTCTCTCTCGGAAAGGTTCGGAAGGGCTCGGAAAGACCGGGCAAGGGCGGCGCGGCGACGCGGCCGCTGACCGGCTGCGCGGAGAACGAGGCTACGGACGTTGCCGATTTGTGACGAGGCGAAGGCATTGACGTTGCCGGGATCCGGAGTCCATCATCCTCGCCAGGCAGTGTCAACGATGACATAAGTCAACGATGACACCCCGAGCGGCATGCTCTCCTCCCCATCCCGTGCCGCTCGCTATCCCACAGGAGCCGATCATGTCTCGCACTACTCGCCTGTCCTCCTCCCTGCTCAGAGCCGCCGCGGCCACGGTCGTCGCGGCCCTCACCCTGACGGCCTGCGGCTCCGGCTCCGGAACGGGCTCCACGAGCTCCGGCTCGGGCGGCGTCAAGGTCGGCCTGATCACCAAGACCGACACCAACCCGTTCTTCGTGAAGATGAAGGAGGGCGCGGAGAAGGCCGCCAAGGAGAACGGTGCCGAACTGTCCACCGCCGCAGGAAAGTTCGACGGGGACAATGCCGGACAGGTCACCGCCATCGAGAACATGGTCGCCGCCGGGGTGAAGGGCATCCTGATCACCCCGAGCGACTCCAAAGCGATCGTGCCCGCGATCCAGAAGGCCCGGGCCAAGGGCGTCCTGGTCATCGCCCTCGACTCCCCGACCGACCCCGAGAGCGCGGTCGACGCCCTCTTCGCCACCGACAACGTGAAGGCCGGCGAGCTGATCGGCGAGTACGCCAAGGCTGCCATGAAGGGCAAGAGCGCGAAGATCGCCACCCTCGACCTGGCGCCGGGCGTCTCCGTCGGTGTCCAGCGCCACGACGGTTTCCTGAAGGGCTTCGGCGCCACCGACAAGGACATCCTCTGTGCCCAGGACACCGGTGGCGATCAGGCCAAGGGACAGACGGCGATGGAGAACTGTCTCCAGAAGGAACCCGGCATCAATGTCGTCTACACCGTCAACGAGCCGGCTGCGCTGGGTGTCTACACCGCGCTCAAGGCCAAGGGCCGGGAGAAGGACGTCCTGATCGTCTCCGTCGACGGCGGCTGCACCGGCACCCAGGCCGTCAAGGACGGCAAGATCGCCGCCACTTCCCAGCAGTACCCGCTGAAGATGGCCGCCGAGGGCGTCAAGGCCGTCGTGACGTACGCCAAGGACGGCAAGAAGGCGTCCGGTTACACCGACACGGGCGTCACCCTGATCACCGACAAGACGCAGGCCGGGGTCACGTCCAAGGACACCGCCTACGGCCTGGAGAACTGCTGGGGCTGAGCCGCCCCGAGGACCGTACGACACCGCCTGTCCCCTCAGCGGGGTGGCCGTCCCTTCCGGCTGACCGGGGGACGGCCACCCGCTCGTCCTCTTGTCCTCCGCCAAGGAAGGACAACGACTTCTGTTTCCGACAAGGACTTCGCATGACCGCCACGTCCACGCCCCCGGGCACATCCTCGCCGTACGCTGGCCTCACAGCACCGACCACGGTTCGCAGACTGCTCACGGCGCCGACCACCGGCCCCCTGGTCGCCCTCCTCCTGGCCTGCGCCTTCTTCTCGCTCTCGACCGAACAGTTCCTCACCGGCGGGAACTTCTCGCTGATCGTCCAGCAGGTCATGGTCGTCGGCACTCTCGCCATCGGCCAGACCCTGATCATCCTCACGGCGGGCATCGACCTCTCCTGCGGTGCCGTGATGGCGTTCGGAAGCATCGTGATCGCCAAGATGGCCGCCGAGGGCTCCCTGCCCCCGCTCGTCGCCATCGCGCTGGGCATCACCGTCTGCGGTGGCTTCGGGCTGCTCAACGGGCTGCTGGTGCAGAAGATCCCGCTGCCGCCGTTCATCGTCACCCTCGGAATGCTGAACGTGGCGTTCGCGCTGACCCACATCTACTCCGAGGAGCAGACGGTCACGAACCTGCCCGGCCCGCTGACAGCCCTCGGCGAGACCTTCCCGCTCGGCCACACCGACATCACCTACGGCTCCGTGGTCACCATCGCCCTGTTCCTGCTTCTCGCCTACGCGTTGAGCAGCACCGGCTGGGGCCGGCACGTCTACGCCCTGGGCAACAGCCAGGAAGCGGCACGACTGAACGGCATCCGCACCTCGCGCCTGACCATAGGCATCTACACGGTGGCGGGTCTGCTGTACGGCATAGCCGCCCTGCTGCTCATCTCCCGCACCGGAGTCGGCGACCCGCAGGCCGGCCAGACCGACAACCTCGACAGCATCACCGCCGTGGTCCTCGGCGGCACCAGCCTCTTTGGCGGACGCGGTTCGGTCCTGGGCACCTTCATCGGCGTCCTCATCGTCGGTGTCTTCCGCAACGGTCTACAGCTGATGGGCGTCGCCTCCATCTATCAGACGCTGATCACCGGCGTCCTGGTGATTCTCGCGGTGACCGTCGACCAGATCTCCCGGAAGAAGGCCCGATGACCGCCATTTCCTCCCCCATGCCCGTGCTGCAGGCCCGCGGTCTGGTCAAACGCTACGGTCACGTCACCGCGATCGACGGGGCCGACTTCGACCTGATGCCCGGTGAGGTGCTCGCGGTCATCGGTGACAACGGAGCCGGCAAGACCAGTCTGATCAAGGCGCTCACCGGTGCGGTGGTTCCCGACGCGGGCGAGATCCGCCTCAACGGCGAGCCCATCACCTTCTCCGGTCCGCAGAGCGCACGCGCCCACGGCATCGAGACGGTCTACCAGGACCTCGCCGTGGCCGCCTCGATGGACATCGCCTCGAACATGTTCCTCGGGCGCGAACTCCGCCGCCCCGGTGTCCTCGGCAGTGTCTTCCGCATGCTGGACAAGAAGCGCATGCGCCAGGAGGCCGCCGAGCACATGGCCGACCTGAAGATCGGTCTGCGCTCGCTGACACAGGCGGTGGAGACCCTCTCCGGCGGACAGCGGCAGGCGGTCGCGGTCGCCCGTTCCGTCGCCTGGGCCAGCAGCGTCGTCGTTATGGACGAACCCACCGCCGCGCTCGGCGTGAAGGAGTCCGGCCAGGTCCTGGACCTCATCCGCCGGGTCCGGGACAAGGGCATGCCGGTCGTCCTGATCAGCCACAACATGCCGCACGTCTTCGAGATCGCCGACCGGATCCACGTCCACCGCCTCGGCCGGCGCGCCGCGGTGATCAGGCCCTCGGACTACTCCATGGCAGAGGTCGTCGCTATCATGACCGGCGCACTCAGCATCGACGAGGCCGGAGACACTGTCGTAGCGGATTCGGAAGCCGCGAGGGCCGCCGGCGTCCAGGCCATCTGACAGCACGACCCCGCTCTCGCAGTTCCGGCCGAGGCCGCGGCCGGAACCGAGAGCCCTCAGGAGACGGTTTCTCTATGGCAGCGAACCGCCGCCCCACCTTGGCCGACGTCGCCCGAGAAGTCGGCGTCAGCGCCAAGACGGTCTCCCGAGTCCTCAACGAGGACGGGCCCGCCTCCGCGCAGACCAGGGAACAGGTACTCGCCGCAGTGGCCAAACTCGGCTTCCAGCCGAACCTCATGGCCCGCAACATCCGCGTCGGCGGCCCGGACACCACCATCGGACTGGTCATCCCCGACCTCGCCAACCCCTTCTTCGGAGCCGTGGCCCGCGCCATCGAGGACACCGTCCGCGAACGCGGCCTGACCCTGCTCATGGGCTCCTCCGCGGACGACCCCGAGCGCGAACGTGCCCTGACCGACAAGTTCCTCGCCCGGCGGGTCAGCATCCTGATCGTCGTGCCGTCCATCGGCGCCGACCACTCCCACCTCAAGTCCCACCGTACGGCGGGACTGCCCGTGATCTTCCTCGACCGTCCCGGCGTCGGCCTCGCCACGGACAGCATCGTCAGCTCCAATCGGGCCGGAGCCCACGAAGGCGTCGCCCACCTCATCGCCCATGGCCACCGGCGCATCGGCTTCGTCGGCGACCTGCCCCAGAAGCTGTACACCCGCCGCGAACGTCTGGCCGGCTACCGCTCGGCTCTGGAGGAAGCCGGCATCCCCTACGACCGCTCGCTCGTCGTCAACGCCCACGACCAGCAAGGGGCCGAAGCCGCGACCTCCCAGCTGCTCGACCTGGCCGATCCCCCCACGGCCCTGTTCGCGGGCAACAACATCATGGCGCTGGGCATCGTGACCGAACTGGCCCGCAGCATGCGCAAGCACGTGGCCGTCGTCGCCTTCGACGACGTATCCCTGGCCGAGGCCCTCGAACCGGCCCTGACCGTCGTCGCCCAGGACCCCGAGGAACTTGGCAGAACAGCGGCGACTACCGCCCTGACCCGACTCGACGGCGACCGCTCCCGCGCCCACACCGTCACCGTACCCACCCGACTGATCGTCCGAGGATCGGGCGAGCAACCCGCGCCCGGCTCACGGGGGGCTTGACCAGGGGCGCGTCCGTCCTGGCCCAGCGCGAGCCTTCCTGGCAGGTGGCACTGTCGTACGTCGCGGCGAGTTCGACCCGGGCGGCCTTGGCCATACGTGCGCAGACGGCCTTCCCGCCGATCTGGCCGAGGGCGTCGAGGCAGTCGTCGGCCGCCTGCTCCAGGGGGCCGCGGGTGCTGTCGATGAGTGAGTTGCAGGCGACCGCCACTCCTCCGATGAGGGGCGCGCTGAGCGTCCCCGTGATCCGGACGACGGCGCGGGACTGGCGGCAGCCCGTCGTCACGGCCGTTCCGGACGTTGTCATTGTTCGGGTGCGTCCGAGGTTTCAGGGAGACGGCCAAGTGCGTCAGCGCATCGCACGTACCGCCACTCTGCACGTAACGCACATCAGCAGCGTGCCCGATATGTTCTCTACGGGGCGTTGACCTGCAGTTTTCTTTGACATGTTTTCTATTGACATGTTTGCGATGAAGCACCATGTGGAGTGCGTGGCGATCCTGGGGCTGGTGAAGTAGGGGGCTGACCTGGACCCTCTCGGATTCCGGCGGTTCGCTCGACCCGTACCGGATATGGTCGACCACGGCGGAAGATGACGGGTCGAAGGCAGTGCCAGGGGGAGCCGCCATGGGCCGGACCGCTGTACGTTCCCGTACTCCCAGCCCGGCCACACGCGGAAGTGGCCTACCGGAGGCTCAACCGAGTAGAGGCGCCAGATGTGCCTCCCCAGCGAGAATGCGCCAGGCGGGCACCCGTATCGCCCGCGCCACCGGTCCTGGTTTCGCACCGGCCCCGCCCGACGGAAGCCCTACCAGCAGACCGGCCCGGACATGCGTGAGCCGCAGGTGGCGCGCGGGATCCAGGCCGGACGGGGGGCCGGGGTCGATGAGCACCGCGGTGTTCTCACCGTCCGTCGTGAACAGCAGGTCCACGGGGTGTCCTCCGACCATCGCCCCGCGTTCCAGGTCCGTGACGCCCCGCGTCCCGAGGTATTGCTGGAGCCGGTCGGCGAGTTCCTCGCGTGCCGTCTGGGCACCGCCGCCCGCCGGACTGCCGTGGCGGGGGGCCTCGGCCGGGCCGGAGATCGGCCGCAGCACGGCCGATCGTCCTGCGAGCAGCGCCGGAAGCCCTGTCTGTGCCAGCCAGAAGGCCTGACTGCCCATGGTGATCAGCTGCGACTTCGTGCGAGTGACGGCCACGTTCCACAGATTGACCTGGCTCGCCACCCAGTGCGTCGTCGGCGGAGGGGTGTTGACGGTGGCCACCGGACTCAGCACCATCACGTCGCGCTGTCGGCCCTGGAAGGCGTGCACGGTTCCCACCTGCACGCGGTTGGGGGCCTCATCCTCCTGAAGCAGGCGCTCCAATGCCTCCTTCTGAGCCCGGAAGGGCGTCACCACCCCGACCGTGGCGTGCTGCGGCAGCCGTGCGAGCAGTTCGCTCACCACGTCGCGGACGGCTTCGGCCTCCGCCTCGTTGCGCCAGGACTGTCCGCCACGGCCGCGCGCCGACAGGCCGTGCGGTACGTCCAGCCAGCCCAGCACCGGGGCCGGATCGACCCCTCCCACCGGATCCAGCGCCGACACCTGCCGCCGTACGTCGGTGAGTACTTGGAGCTGCCCTGCATAGCAGTAGCCGTTGACCACATTGGCGATCTGCGGGTGGCAGCGGTAGTGCTCGTCCAGGAGGAGCGCGGACTCACCATGCTGGGCGGCCGCGTGGTACGAGGAGTGCACGTGGTAGGTGAGCCGACGGTCCTCCAGCAGCGCCGCGCTCAGCCCGGCCCGGATGCGGGCCTGCCGCTCCTGCTGAGGGGAGACCCCGGGGATGTGACCCAGCTGCATCGGATCCCCGATGATCAGTGCGCGCCGGGCGCGGAACAACAGGGGCAGCACCGAGGGGATGGAGCACTGGCTGGCCTCGTCGATCACCACGAGATCGAACAGCTTCGGGAGCAGTTCCAGTTGCCTGACGGAATGGGTACTGATCGCCCACCCCTTGATGTGCTGCAGGAGATTGCGCTGGCTCTTGCGCGTACCCCGCTTGTTGCGCAGCGTCTGCAGCCGCTGGCCCATCAGCCCCCGCCCACGGGCCAGCGCCTCCGCGGAGACGGACTCGGTCAGCTCGGCTGACAGCCGGGCCAGGGCGGCAGCCGTCTCCAGCCGGCCGTTTTCCAGCTGCCGCTCGTCCTGTCGCACCTGCCCGGCCACGAGCGCCCTGAACGCCCGTTCCACCTCAACAGTGTCGGCCAGGGCGGTGAGCAGCGCAGGCGGCACCGGCCGTTCGGCCGTCCAGCCCGGCCGGTCTGGCCATGACTGCCCGGGGTCCGGAGCCATGGCCATGAGCAGCGCGTCGAGCGCCCGCCGTCTGCGTGAGCGTGGGAACAGCCAGCGAGCACCGGCCGCCTGCCGGGCTCGCCCGTTCCACTTAGCCAGGTCGAAAGCCGCGTCGTGGGCCCTGCCGCCGACAGCAGGGCCACGGGCAGTCCCAGTTGCACGGCCCGCTCCGCCCGGTCCCGCAGCAAGGCCAGGAGCTGTCCCTCTTCGGTGATAAGGCGCGCTGCCTCTGCCCGGTCGCTGGCAGCGCGAGTCCGGGTGTTCCGCAGCTCCCCGGCCACGGTCGCGGGGCCACGACGTGGGGCCGACGCGGGCTCGGCGAGCAGCCGTTCCAGCTTGGTCGCTTCCGCGAGCAGTGCTTCCGAGTTGCCCGTCCGCATCAGCAGACCGGGCGCGATGTCGTCGCAGCGCTCGGCCACGACGTTGACCGCCTCGTTGTTCGTGGACGCCACCAGGACCGACTGCCCGGCGGCGACGGCGGTCGCTACGACAGCCGTGACGACCTCGCTCTTCCCGGTGCCGGGCGGACCGGTGGCGACGGTGAGCCGCCGGGTCATCGTCGAGGCGACCACTTGTTCCTGGCTCTCGTTGCACGGACCCGGGGCGACCACGAGCACGGCCCCGGCGTCGTCCCTGTCTCCCTCCTCCGGGTTCACCAGCGCGTCGAGGGCAGTACCGGGGATCTGTCCGGTACGCGCCGAGATCTGGAGCAGGTTGTCGACCAGTCCCTCGGTCGCGGCGCGGTCCTTTCCGGATGGCGCGAGCAGCACCCCGGCGTTGTGCGCGCCGGGTCGAAGGGTCTGCATCACCGACCGGTCGCTGAGGGCGGCGAGGTCCAGGGGTTCCAGCTCCGGCAGCTCCAACGCCTGGAGCAGCTCTCGTACGGCTCGGAGCATCTGGGCGGTGTTGCCCTCCTGCCAGGTGGGCTGCCACCGGGCCATCAGGTCTGCCGCGTCGTCGTCCGCGAGGATCTCGGTGACCACCCCGGTGTGCAGCGCGGGCACGCCGCTGGGACGGAGGGTGTCGCGGCCCTCCTCGTCCGGTACGAGTTCCATCGGCTGGATGAGCAGGGGCGCGATTCTCATCGCCGTGCGCCGTCGGCCACCTCCGTCCCCGGATGGCAGGGTGACCGCCGGATAGCCGTACCAGTACTCCTGCAGCGAATCCGAGCTGTCCGGTGGTGCTGAGGGGCCTCCGGCCGCCGGATTCCGGGGCCTGGGCAGGCCGGGTGGCGCGGGAAGTGCCGAGGCGAGCCCCGACTGGATCGTCTCCGCCGCGTTGCCCAGCAGGAAGTAGTTCGAGTTCCGCCCGGTGTCCCGGTCGGGCAGCATCCCGGCGGCAGCTGTCGCGCCCAGGCAGTGCACGTAGTAGTGCAGCAGCCGTTGCCAGTCCACGCCGTCCCGGGCGTCCAAGGAGGCGAGCTCACGTGCCTTGAGCAGGGCGCGGGATCGCTGCGACGACTCGACTGTCCGTGCCCCGTCACCGGGGAGGGCGGGCAAGTGCACCTGCCGGGCCACGGACCGGGCGAAGGGCAGGCTACGGGTGGCCCTGAACGTCGATTTGGTGGGCATCTGGTCCTCCGGCACGCCGTTGCGCGTCATCTGGGACGTCAGGTACTCGAAGAGGTCATCCGGAGTGTTCGTCCGCTGTCCTTGATCCTCCCGGAGCGCAGCCCCTCGACGATCTCCCCCGTGAACCGGGACGTCCTCAGCGAGGAGCCGGCCGGTGCCATCGCGGACGCGGTCTGCAGGGCATCGGAGGCGGTGATGAAGTACACCCCGGTGGGTCGGAGGAGCGTACTGGGTACCGGCCGCTCTTCGCTGTCGGCGCTGCCCTTCGCTGTCCAGCCCTGTACGACGCTGCCGCTGGCACAGCAGTCCAGCAGCACGATCTTCGAGGACGCGCGGCAGGACTGCAGCATGCGCTCGAGGAACTCCGCCGGTACGGCGGTGCCCGGAAGGTCGGCCGGATCAGTGTCGCGCGTCAAGAAGTACAGCTGGTTATCGATCTCGCAGAATTCGCCGTGCCCGCTGAAGTAGAGCAGAGCGGTCTCGCTCGTCTGCCGTTCCTCCAGAAAGGATTCGATGGCGTGCAGCATTTCCGCACGGGTGGGCTCGGCGACCATCGCGCAGTCGTTGTACATCCCTATCTCGGTACTCTCGAGCACGGCCCGCATGTAGTGCAGGTCGGCCCGGACCGGTGGGAGGTCGTGGTAGGCGTCGCTGTCGTACGTCGAGACGCCGATGAGCATGGCATACCGGTCGTTGTCGCTCATCGAGCGCCCTGGGTGCCTTCTTCGGCTGGGGCGCCGCCGGCGAGGAACCGCGCGACCTGTTCATCGTCGGCACGCGCCTCCTTGCCGCTGATACGCAGCGTGGCTCCGTCCGGGCGGGTGACGACGATCGTGCGCTGTGGCACACGGCTCAGCCATATCTGCAGACCTGCGGCGATCAGGGAGCCCCCGCTGAACACCAGGCCGATCAGGTCGGTGACCGCTCCGCCCTTGTCGGTGTCCCGGGCGCCTGTCCGGCCGGGGACGTCGAGAGCGGCCGAGGGGTCAGCGTTGGCGACCGCGTCCAGGAGTTCCCGTGCCTCGCGCCGGGCGCGCAGGGGGTCCTCGTCGACGATGGAGACGCGCCAGCCGGCCGGCCCCGTGCGGATCGTACTCATCACCTAAGCCCTTTCGGTCCCCCGTGCTATGGCCACACGGAAGCGGGGAGGATATCGGGGGACACGTCTCCCGAGCTCGATGATGTCTGGAAAGCGGTCGGTCATTGGCGTGAAACCGGCTCACGTGCGACGCGGTGTCAGATCGCGAGAAACGGGCTCGGTGCCCCGTGCCAGGAAACCCGCAGTTCTTCCCGGGCACGGGTGCAGGCGACGAAAAGGAGGTTCAGTTCGCCCAGCACGTCGTCTCGGTGCTGTTGTGCATCGACCTCTTTCGGTGCCAGCGCCACAGCCAGCGGGACCACTCCGTCGCTGACGCCCGCCACGGCGACGCAGCGGAACTCCAGCCCCTTCATCCGGTGCACCGTGCCGATGCGGACGCCGTCCCCGCCCTCGCGCGAGGTGCCGAGCACACTCGCCATTCCTGGTCGAGGAAGGCGTCGGTGAACTCGACGCCGAGGTGGCGGGCGATCCGGTTCCAGCGAGAGTGGATCTCCTTCTGGCCGGTCAGGATGGTGAGCTGACTGCCGTGTTCCTCGCGAACGGTCTGGTTGGCCAGTGCATCGACGTTGACGACGCGGATCTTCGCCGCGAGCGCCTCGTCGGGGATGAGTAGTTCGAGATCGCGTCGCAGGTCGGCTGCCAGATCCCGGGTGTAGGTCGTGAGTAGGATCGCCCCGTCCGGGGCGTCGGTGGGCAGCCGGCGGGCCAGGTGGAGGGCGCGGTGCAGGGCGACCACCGCACCATCGCGGCGGCGAGCTCGTCCTGCTCCCGGCCGTGCGGCTGCTCGGGCTGGCCATGTGGGAGAAGAGGCGTGTGTCCGCTGCGGGTACGGCCCGCCGCACGTGTGCGGTTGCCTGTTCCAGCGCGATGTCGTCGCGCAGTTCGATGCCCTGAGTCGCCGAGTTGACCGTGGCCGGTGACTCAGCGCCCAGTCGATGGCGTCGTCGTGCGGCATCACCTTGAGGAGCAGGTAGCTGTCACCGGTCTCCGGTGCGAGAACGACTCCCTGCATGAACTTGGTGATGCGGATGGCGCGGATCCTGGGGTCTCGGGGCCTCTCCAGCTTCTCCAGGTGAAGCCCGGCGTGCCGGTGCTCGCGGAACTTGTCGAAGACCTCGTACATCCGCTTCTGGACGGGTTTCTCCAGCTTGGCGAACTCCAGAAGGAAGTCCTTGTGGATTCCCAGTGTCGCCATGAGCGCTCCCAGGACCGGTGACGTGTGCCGACCTTCGGTTGCTCACCGTACGACATGGGCGACAATGGCGGGCCTGCTCACCGGGTTTGGGGAGGGTACAGCGTGCACGCTCAGGAGACCACGTTCAGCAAACTCGTCCAGGGGGAGAAGCAGTTCCAAGTCCCCCTCTACCAGCGCACCTACAGCTGGCAGAGGGAGGAACTGCAACAGCTGTGGGACGACGTGCTGGAGCTTGTCGAAGACCGGCTGGAAGGCCGGGCCGCCACCGGGCACTTCCTGGGGTCGGTGGTCCTGGCCCCCGAGCGGATCGCTGCGGGCGGAATGCAGCGCTGGCTCGTCGTGGACGGCCAGCAGCGGATGACGACCCTGATGCTCACTTTCACCGCCCTGCGCGACCACCACCGCGAGCGCGGCGCCGACAAGAGGGCCGCTCGGATCAACGACCTCCTCCTGGTCAACACCTACCAGGACGGACTGGACGGCTATCGCCTGCTCCCGACACAGGCTGACCGCGAGGCGTACATCGCCTGTGTGGACAGCCTTCCAAAGGCCGGTGGCGCCGGAAACGTGGGAGCCGCCTACCGCTTCTTCGTGGCAGCCATCGCCGACGGCGCGGACAGCGGTGGCGAGGCATGGGCGGACGAGGTCGAGTCCGTGCTGGGCGACTGCCTCTCCATCGTGGCGATCACGGCGGCCGAGGGGGACAACGTCTACCGGATCTTCGAATCGATCAACAACACGGGTGTCGGGCTCAGCCAGAGCGACCTGCTGCGCAACTACCTCTTCATGTGCCTGCCCACCCGGGGGGAGGACGTCTACCGCAAGCGGTGGCTGCCCATGCAGGAACTGCTGGGCCCGGTCAACCTCGAACTGCTCGTCTGGCTCGACCTGGTCGTCGGAGGCAACAGCCGCGCACGTCAGAGCGAGATCTACCGGGATCAGAAGAGGCGCCTCGAACCGCTGAGCGGCGACGAGGAGGCACTGGAGGCCGAGATCTCCCGCTTCGCGCTGCGCGCGGATCGCCTGATGCGGATCGTGGAGCCCGAGCGGGAGGCGCATCCGCAGGTAC
Source organism: Streptomyces sp. SAJ15 (assembly GCF_007595705.1). Lineage (GTDB taxonomy): Bacteria > Actinomycetota > Actinomycetes > Streptomycetales > Streptomycetaceae > Streptomyces. The sequence continues at coordinate 188,315 of NZ_NISY01000002.1, forward strand.
GGACGGCGCTGGAGCGGCTGTCCCGGTGGGGCGGCCAGGTTCACTACCCGCTCGCGCTGCACCTCCTCGACTTGCTGGACGAGGGCAGCGCGACGGCTGTCGAGGCCGCCACCGCTCTCGCCCACGCCGAGAGCTACATGGTGCGCCGGCTCTTCGCGGGCTTGTCCACAACGGGCAGCAATCGCGTGTTCATGGAACTCCCCAAGGAGCTCGACAAGGACGGTTCCCCGGCCGAGGCCGTACGGCGCTTCCTGTCCCGCAACCGCACGGGCGCGCGGGTATGGCCCGGCGACGACGCCGTCCGCGAGGCGATCCGCACCCGTCCGTTTTACAAGACTGGCCGCAGCGGCCAGCGCTTCCAGATCCTGCGCAGGCTGGAGGAGAGCTACGAGTCGAGCGAGCCGGTCGATTACACCAAGGCGAAGCTGACCGTCGAGCACGTACTTCCGCAGCGCCCAGCCCAGCAGTGGTTCGACCTGCTCGCGGAGGAGGCCGAGGACGGCGAGAGCCCCGAGGACGTCCACGGCATGCTCGTGCACACCCTCGGCAACCTGACCCTCTCCGGCGAGAACGCGAAGCTCTCCAACCACCCGTTCCGTCGCAAGCAGGAACTCCTGGACGCCAGCGCCCTGCGTATGAACCAGTGGATCGCGGCTCAGGAGCGGTGGGGCCGCGCGGAGATCCTCGCTCGCGGCGAGGAACTGGCCAACCGGGCTGTGCAGTTGTGGCCCGGCCCGCTGGACGGTGTCGTGCACGCCGACGACGAGTGGGCGGGCTGGGGGGAACTGCGCGACATCCTGCTCGCTATCCCGGCCGGCACCTGGACCTCGTATGGAGACTTGGCCGTCGTCATCGGCACCAGCGCCATCGCCGTGGGGAGCCATGTGTCGTCCAAGCCCGGCCTTCACTGTGCCTACCGTGTGCTGACCGCTGACGGCCGGATCGCCGACGGGTTCCGCTGGGCGGACGACCGGCACTCCGGCGCTCCCCAGCAGATCCTCCAGGCTGAGGGGGTTCCTTTCGACGAGAACGGCCGGGCCCACAAGTCGCACCGGCTGACCGCCTCCGACCTCGCGGTGCTGGTCGGCAAGGAGGTTCCCGAGGAGTCCCTGCCCGGGAGGGCGGCCGCCGGCAGCGACGACGAGACCACGATGGGGGCGGCCTCCCGATTCGAATCCCTGCTGCGGGACAATCAGACGCCCGAGGTGGTCGACGGCGTTTTGGCGGTGCTGCGCTTCTGGGAGGAGCAGGGCGGACACCAGGTCTACGGCAAGAGCGACGAGACCAGCTGCTTCCCGACGGTGGAGGCGGGGCTCCCGAACGCCTCGCGTGCGCTGTGGCCGATCGCGATCTATCCCGTGAGCGGCACGGCCGAGGTGGTCTTCCAGTACCTCAAGCGGCGACCGCCGTTCGACGATGAGCCGCTGCGCCGGGCGCTGATGGAGCGGTTCAACGCCATCGACGGGATCAATCTGGCGGAGGCCAAGTTGGACCTCCGCCCCTCGTTCCCGCTGGAGGTCTTCGCGGGCCACGGTGACGACATCCGGGCAGTGCTGGAATGGTTCGTCCACGAGGTGGCGCTGGCGGAGGCCCGCCGCCCGTTCGACGAGGACGGCGCCCAGGCGGTGTTCTGACCCGAACGACCGGCTCAATCCCCGATGTATGGCCTGATCACACCCTTTCCCGACGATCACTGTCCGGGCAGCCTGCCCGGACAGTGATCGGTGTCACTCCGGCCATGGACTCGTGGCGAGTGGCCTGCGACCGGAGCACGGGGACGCATGGAGCTCAACGACCAGCAGGGCTGGTAGGGAGAGAGCTTGCTACAAGCGCCTGCGCGGCAGGCGCCAGGTTCCCGCCTACCTGGTGCTGGTCCTCGTCCCCGTGGATCCGGCGCAGTACATCCGCACGGACGAGGCCTCGTCCTGCGCGGTTGCGCCTACTGGGTTTCGCTGGAGCAGAGCCCCCCGCTGCCCTGCCGCCACGGGCTGGGGCGACGGCTGCAGAAGGCGCGACCGTGAGGAGGTCTCCCTGGTGTGAAGCGGAGACCCTCCTCGCACCGTTGAGGTGCATTTGACCGCGGGTTCCTTGGTCGTCTCGTAGAGCACCCTATTTCCATGACGCCTCGAGTGGAGTGCGTGGAGCCGGTGAAGCAGGGGCAGCATGTAGGCCCGGCTCAGGGGCCGCACAGACTTGGGTCGAGAAGCGAGGTTGGCCGGTTTTCCCCTTGTGGTCGACTGATCGAGAGCTCTTTTGCTGCGCGGTGAGGTTAGGCTAACCTTTCCGCCGTGCGTGTAGGTGAAGAGGGTGCCGCGGACAGACGTCCCCACGGCCATCAGTTGTCGGCCACGGGAGTCACCGTGGCGTACGAGGGCGTCGACGTCGTGCACGACGCCGCGTTGACGCTGCGGCCCGGCGATGTGACCGTCCTCGTGGGGCCGAACGGCAGCGGGAAGTCGACTCTCCTGCGTACGATCGCGCGTCTGCAGCGACCCAGGACCGCCACGCTCGTCATCGACGGCGACACGGACGGCCTCGCCCTGTCGCCTCGTGAGTTCTCGCGCCGCGTGGCCCTGCTGACACAGGGGCGCCCCACGCCCAGCGGGCTGACCGTGCGGGATGTCGTCGAGTTCGGCCGCTACCCGTACCGGGGCCGCTGGGGCAAGGCGGATCCGGACGGGCGGGTCGCGGTGGACCGCGCGCTCGCCATGACGGGCGTCGCGGAGCTCGCCGAACGGGGCGCCGAGAACCTCTCCGGGGGACAGCTCCAGCGCGTATGGCTCGCCGGCTGCCTCGCCCAGGAGACCGGCGTGCTGCTCCTCGACGAGCCGACGACCTACCTCGACCTGCGGTACCAGGTCGAACTGCTCGACCTGATGCGTGATCTGGCGGACGACCACGGGATCGCCGTCGGCGCCGTGCTGCACGACCTCGACCAGGCCGCGGCCATCGCCGACCGGATCGTGCTGCTCAGCGCGGGACGGGTCATCGCCGACGGCTCCCCCGAGGACGTGCTGACGGCACAACGGCTGACCGACACGTACGGCATCCGCATCGAAGTCGACACCGATCCCCTGACGGGCCGGCTGCGCACCCGCGCGATAGGCCGACACCACACGCGAAGCGAAAGGCTCAGCACCCCCTCATGAGACGCATCCTTCTGACCGCTGCGGTCGCCACCACCGCGGCGCTCACCCTGACCGCCTGCGGGACGACCGAGCCCGCCGCCGACGACAACGCGAAGAAGAGCGGCGAGCGCATCACGCTCACGGACGCCAACGGCGCCAAGGTGGAGCTCGACGGGCCGGCCAAGAAGGTCGTCGCGACCGAGTGGAACGTCGTCGAGAACCTCATCTCGCTGGGTGTCGACCCCGCCGGCGTCGCCGACGTCAAGGGCTACAAGACCTGGGGCACCGCGGTCCCCCTCAAGAACGAGCCGAAGGACATCGGCACGCGCGGTGAGCCGAGCATGGACACCGTCGCCTCCCTGAAGCCGGACCTCGTCGTCGTCACCAACGACCTGCCGCCGGCCGCGGTGAAGCAACTCCGCAAGGTCGCCCCGGTCCTGGAGCTGCGCGCCGCCGACGCCTCCGACCAGATCGGGCGGATGAACACGAACCTCGATCTCATCGCGAAGGCCACCGGCACCACGGAGCAGGCCGAGAAGGTCAAGAAGCGGTTCGACGCCAAGGTCGCCGAGGGCAAGAAGGCCCTGGCCGACGCCGATCTCGACGGCGCGAAGTTCGCCTTCGCCGACGGCTACGTCGTCTCCAAGCAGGTCTCGATCCGACCGTTCACCAGCGGCTCGCTCATCGGCGCGGTCAACGAGAAGATCGGCCTGAAGAACGCCTGGACGGTCAAGGGCGACAAGAACTACGGGCTCGGCACCACCGACGTCGAGGGACTCACCAAGCTCGGCGACGTGCGGTTCGCCTACATCGGCAACGACGGGGACAAGAACAGCACCCCGTTCACCGGCGTCCTGGCCAAGGACTCCGTGTGGAAGTCGCTGCCGTTCGTGAAGAAGGGCAACGTCCACCGGCTGCCCGACGGCATCTGGATGTTCGGCGGCCCCGAGTCGATGGGGAAGTACATCGACTCCGTCGTCGAGGCGCTGACGAAGTAACAGCATGGCCGTCACCGCATCCGCTCGCACCACCCGTCCGCCGACGGTCACGTCCCGGACGGGCGCGGCCGCGGTGACGGCCACGTTGGTCCTGCTGGTCACCGCCCTCGCGATCGTGGACATCACGCAGGGCACGGCCGCCGTCGGCGCCCCGGAGGTCTGGAAGGCGCTCACCGGCCGGGCCGACCCGGCCGACGCCTCCGTCGTCATCGCCTCCCGGCTGCCGAGGATGACCGCGGGACTGCTCGTCGGGCTCGCGCTCGGGATGGCCGGCGCCGCCCTCCAGGCGGTCAGCCGCAACGTCCTCGCCTCGCCCGACACCCTCGCCGTGAACGCGGGCTCCTACCTGGCGCTCGGCGTGGCCGCCGTCACCGGCGTCTCGCTCCCGCTGCTCGCCTCGTCCGGCATCGCGTTCGTCGGGGGCCTCGCGGCGGCGGGCATCGTGCTCGGCCTGTCCAGCCTGGGCGCGGGCACCGTCCGGCTGGTTCTCGCCGGCAGCGCCCTCACCCTCGGCCTCACCGCCGTCACCGAGGGGCTGCTCCTGCTGTTCCCCCGGGAGACGGAGGGCCTCTACCGGTGGAACCAGGGCAGCATCGCCCAGACCGGGTTCGACGGCGTGCTGCAGATGGCACCACTCGGCGCCGTCGGCCTTCTCGGATTCCTGCTCGTCGCCCGCCGGATCGACGCCCTGGCTCTCGGTGACGACGCCGCCCGCGGCCTCGGCGTCCCCGTCCGCACCACCCGGGTCACCGTGGTCGTGCTCGCCGCCCTGCTCTCCACGGCCGCCGTCACCCTCGCCGGACCCATCGGCTTCGTCGGCCTGTGCGCCCCCGCCCTGGTCCGCCCCCTCGCCCGCAGGTTCCGCGCGTTCACCCGGACGCGTGCGAGCATTCCGGTCGCGGGCCTCGTCGGCGCGGCGCTGGTGCTCGGCTCGGACGTACTGCTGCGCGCCCTCGTGCCGGCGGACGTGGCGGTCGCCGTGCCGACCGGCGTCGTCACCAGCCTCGTCGGCGCCGTCTTCCTGATCGTGATGGCCACGCGGGTCCGGGACGGTGCCGGCGCCGCCGCCCCCGACCGGCTCCACATCAGGAGCCGGGCCGTCTTCCTGACCACCACGGCCGTCCTGGCGGCGGCGCTCGTCGGCGTGACGATCGCCGCCGTGCTGATGGGCGACAGCAAGCTGTTGCTGGGCGACGTGGTCAACTGGGCCCAGGGCCGGTCAGGGCGGGCCGTGACCTTCGTCCTCGACACCCGGGTGCCCCGGGTCCTCGCGGCCCTCCTCGCCGGCGCGGCCCTCGCCCTGGCCGGGACGCTCGTCCAGGCGGTGACCCGCAACCCCCTCGCCGAGCCCGGTGTCCTGGGCGTCTCCGGCGGCGCCGCGGTCGGCGCCGTGCTCCTCGTGACGACGGTGCCCGTGGCCGGAACCTGGAGCGTGGCCGGTGCGGCGTTCGCGGGGGCCGCGGCCAGTTCCGTCCTCGTCTTCGGACTCGCCGCGCGGGGCGGCTTCCAGCAGAACCGGCTCGTCCTCGTCGGATTCGGCGTGGCCACCGGGGCGAGCGCCCTGATCAGCCTGCTCATCATCCTCACCGATCCGTTCAACGCGACGAAGGCGCTCACCTGGCTGTCAGGATCCACCTACGGCCGGACCTTCCCCGACGTGGTGCCGCTCGCGATCGTCCTCGCCGTGGGTCTCCTCGTCGCGGTCCTGCGGCGCACCGAACTCGACCTGGTCTCGCTCGACGAGGACACCCCCAGGCTTCTGGGACTCCCACTGGCTCGGGGGCGCCTCGGCTTCCTCGCGCTGAGCGTCCTGCTCAGCGGCACCGCCGTGGCCGCCGCGGGCACGATCGGCTTCGTGGGGCTCGTGGCCCCGCACGCCGCCCGGGCCCTGGTGGGCCGGCCGCACGCCCGAGTGGTTCCGGTCGCGGTGCTCCTCGGCGCCACCCTCGTCTGCACCGCCGACCTGGTGGGCCGAACCGTGATCGCCCCGGCCCAGCTCGGCGCCGGCCTGATGACCGCCGTGATCGGCACGCCGTACTTCCTCTACCTGCTGGTGCGCAGTCGGCGGTAGCGGACGCTCCGGAGCAGCGCGGCAGCGGCTGTGGGGGGGCGCGTTACAGGCCCAACAGCCCCGCGAAGTCCTCCCCCCGAGCCAGTCGCTCCAGCTCGTCCAGTGCCTCGCGGGCCCGTGACGCCGCCTGCGGGTCACGCTCCGTCAGACCGCTCTCCAGGAACTCGTCCTCGTCGAGGCGGAGGATGGTGGCGCCGTCGGCGGAGCGCCAGAGGTCGAGGTCGAGGTCCTCGACGACGAGCGTGTCGGCGCCCTCCGTCCGAGCCGGGCGGGTGACGTCGCAGTACCAGCCCTTGAGGGTGCCGTCGGCGGCGCGTACCTCCTTGACGGCGTACCAGCGGTCGCGCCAGTAGTGCTCGGTGAAGACGTCGCCGCTCTCGAAGCGGACGAAGCCGAAGTCGCGGGTGGCGGCGCCGGCCCAGGGGGCTTGGACGGTGATGCGGGTGCCGTCGTCGGCGGTGACCCGGGCGGGGTAGCGGACGTCGGGACGAGGGTGCTTGACGAGCCGCACGGTGATCTCGGCGGCAGGAGTCAGCGGGTGGGAGGTGTGGGTGGCGCTGGACATGGGTAGACCTCGCTCGGTGTTCGATGGAAGGGAGCACGCTTGCGAACACCGAGCCTCCGATGAGCGCCCCCCGGACGTCCATCGTTTTTCTTGAGACTTCCTCAGCCGCGGCGCCGTGTCGCTCCGCGGCCGCGCCGTGCTGTTGTCCCTAGACTTGGGTGATGCACATATCCAATGCGGCCGACGAGCAGTGGGAAGGGCTCGCCCAGGTCGTCCCGTTGCGCGGCAGGAACGAGTGGCCCTCCTGGCACAACCACCGGGCGCTTCCCGAAGAGGAGCCACCGCACGAGAACGCCGACGCCGACGGGCGGCGGCTGGTCGTGCTCCGGGTCCAGATCTTCTCGGACGCCCGCGAGGTGGCGGAGTACCTCATCGCGCAGATTCCGGTCCTGCTGGACCTGAACGCGGCCGACACCGACGTGGCCAAGCGCATCCTGGACTTCTGCAGCGGGGTCGTCTTCGGGCTCGGTAGCGGGATGCACCGCGTCGACACCAACATCTTCCTGCTCGCCCCCGCCGGCACCGAGGTGGCCCAGGCCCCGCTGAAGCCCGCCCTGCCCCAGTAGTCGCCCGCTCTGCCCCGGCGTCGCCGCCCGTACCTCAATCGTAGGAAGGGTTTCACGCCGGAACGGTTCGGCATATTTCCCGTCATATAGCGTCCGCATATGAGCACACCGACACTGCGGCCCGTGGTGACCGAGCTCAGGCTCTCGGCGTTCAAGACCCACTCACGCGCCGCCTTTCCGCTGGGGCCGCTGACCCTGTTCACCGGGCCGAGCGGGAGTGGCAAGAGCGCGGTGTTGGAGGCGTACGCCGCGCTGTCCCGGCTGGCCGGCGGGGAGCCGCTGGACGAGGTCTTCCGCGACCCGGAAGGGTGCGTGCCGCGCCACGCGCGCCCCGACGCGCAGGGCCGGCGCGGCTTCCGCATCGGCTGTACGGTCGACGGTCCGGTCGGTCCGGTACGGCTCGACGTCGCCGTTCAGGCCGAGCCCGAGTTGCGGGTGGTGGGCGAGCGGATGACCGGCGGCGGGGAGACGCTGCTGGAGACGGCGCTGCGCGACCCGCGCCGGCGTACGGTCCAGGCAGCCTGGCACACGGCGGGCTCGGTGGCCGTCACCCGCGCCCCGCTGCCCGACGACCGGCTGGCCACCGCGCTGCTTCCGCTGCGCGTCGCCGGCAAGACCTCCGGTCAGCTGCTCGCGTTGGCGGCGGCGGAGCAGGTGGTCATCGCGCTGCGCTCGGTCTTCAGCTGCGATCCGCGACCGGAACTGATGCGGTTACCCGCGCCGCGAGGCGAGGCCCGGCTGCGCGGCGGCTGCGAGAACCTCGCGGCGGTCCTGCTGCGGACGCGTGGCGAGTGCGCCCGACGGCATGCCGCCCTGGTCGCGGCGGTACGGGCCGGCTGTGGTGGGCCGGTCGGCGATCTCGTGGCCGAGCGGCTCGACGGCGGGGCGGTGCGGGCCGTCCTGGAGCAGGGCGCCCTCGGCGCGATGCCGGTCGAGCGACTCGGCGACGGCGAGCTGCGCTTCATCGCCCTCGCGCTGGTCCTTCTCACCGGCCCCGACGTCCTGGAGGTGGACACCGTGGCCGACGTGCTCCCGGCCCAGCAGGCGCTGACCGTGCTCGTCGACGGACTGGATCGCTGCCTGGACCGACGGCAGGCGCGTGAGCTGCTGGACGTGGCCGCCCGGATGTGCGCCCGAGGGCACGTCCGGCTGGTGGGGGCCGTGGGTGAGGGAACGGACGTGGCCGCTCCCGCGTCGGTGGTACACCTGGGAGGGTGAACGACGTGAACGACCCGAACCATGTGAACGACGTGGACGACCCGAGCCATGTGGACGACGTGGACGATCCGAACCATGTGAACGACGTGGACGACCCGCGCGAGGTGGGCGACGACCCCGCGGCCGATTCCGGCGCTTCCGCTTCCGGGGCTTGCTCTTCCAGGGCTTCCACCTCCGGCGCCTCCACGCCCACGTCGGCGCCCGCGCCCGCCGCCCCCACCGCCCCCACCGCCCCCGAGTCTGTCCCCGACATCGCCGTCCTCCGTCGCCGCCTCGGCGACTTCGCGGCGGCCCGCGACTGGCAGCCGTACCACACGCCGAAGAACCTGGCCGCGGCGTTGAGCGTCGAGGCGTCGGAGCTGGTGGAGATCTTCCAGTGGCTCACGCCGGAGGAGTCGGCGCGGGTGATGGCGGACCGGAAGACGGCCGCGCGGGTGGAGGACGAGGTCGCCGACGTGCTCGCGTATCTGCTGCAGTTCTGCGATGTGTTGGAGATCGATCCGTTGGCCGCGCTGTCCGCGAAGATCGATCGGAACGAGCAGCGCTTCCCTATCGGCGGGTCCGAACCCTCTCCTCGTCACTCTATGTAGTGATCACGTTATCCACAGCGCAACATCTGTCAACAGATTTCTGAATTCCACTAGCTTTTCGGGCTGTTGACCATCACGCTGGGTAGTGGATGGATAACGGGTGTGGTCAGTCCGTGGAGAGGGGTTCGGGGCATGGACGCGATGCGGCTGATAGGGGCCACTCGGCATGCCCTGGCGCAGGCCGGGAGTGTGCAGGACGTCGTCGCCGAGGCATGGCAGGTTCACGCGTTGGCGGAGGCGATCGGCGGGCACCTCGCGGTGAACGGTCCGGCGGCCGCGCGGGCGGAGGCGCGCGGCCTGTGTGAGGCGGGGTGCCGGGCGCGCGGCGCGTTGCACCACCCCGCCCTGCATCACCCGGCCGTGCGCAACGGGGGCATGCGGGCCGTTCAGCTGACCGAGGTGAGGGATGTCAGAAGGGTGCTGCTGGCGTTGGGCGAGTTGCTCGGGGACGCGGGCATCGCACTGGTCGGCATCGCCTCCAACACGGAGGAGGAGGCGTTGTACTGGCAGTGCGTGGAGTCGATAGACGCCGCCGACGAGTCCAGAGACCGGGTGCACGGCATACTCCGGCACCTCGAGCGGCCGCTTGAGGTGTGGGAACACGGCGGCGCCGCCTAAGCGGCGCGTGTGCCTGCGTGTCTACGCGCCCATGTGCCGTTGGATCCGTCAGATCAGTTGCATCTGTCGGACCGAGCAGGTCGGTCGATCAGGTCGTCGGTCAGGTCGGTCGGTGAGGTCGGTTGAATCAGGCGGAGTGGCCGCCGCCGTCCGCGGGGGAACGGTCCGCGGAGGACTGGAGTTCGGCGTCGAAGCGGGACAGGTCGGCGTTGAGCGCGGCCAGCAACTCCTCCATCTGCTCGATCAGGCCCTTGGGAGTGAGCGCGGAGCCGGTGGGAGTGAGCGCGGAGCCGGCGGCCGGAGTGGGGGCCGGGCCGGGCACCCGGGCGATGGGTGCCGGGATGGCGGACTGCGGCTCGGGAGCTGCTTCGTGGGACATGGCGGCCTCCTCGACCCTGGCCCTCTCGTGCGGAGGACGCGGGGGACGGTGCTGCGGTCGACGCGTCCGGCAGCGGCCGCCGGCGCGCGGGCCGGCGGGTCCGGCTCCGCAGGGGCAACGATCAGTGACATCCCCGGTCACTGGCACGGGACACGTCTGCGGTGCGAAAGGAGGAAGATTCACCCGACCGTGACGGCTGGCACGGGTGTGACGGGTGAGAGGTTGACGGACGTCTGAGCGTGCAGGATGGGGGCATGGATCTGCGCATCTTCACCGAGCCCCAGCAGGGGGCGAGCTACGACACCCTGCTCTCCGTCGCCAAGGCCACCGAGGATCTCGGCTTCGACGCCTTCTTCCGCTCCGATCACTACCTGCACATGGGTGACGTGGACGGGCTGCCCGGGCCGACGGACGCCTGGATCACCCTGGCCGGCCTGGCGCGGGAGACCCGTCGGATCCGGCTGGGCACCCTGATGACCGCGGGGACCTTCCGGCTGCCCGGCGTGCTGGCCATCCAGGTGGCGCAGGTCGACCAGATGTCCGGCGGCCGGGTGGAGTTCGGGCTGGGCGCGGGCTGGTTCGAGGCGGAGCACACGGCGTACGGCATCCCGTTCCCGAAGGAGAAGCTCGCGCGACTGGAGGAGCAGCTCGCGATCGTCACCGGGCTGTGGCAGACCCCGGTGGGCGAGAAGTTCAGCTACGCCGGGGACTTCTACCAGCTCACCGACTCGCCCGCGCTGCCCAAGCCGGCGCAGTCCAAGGTCCCGGTGCTCGTGGGCGGGATGGGCGCCACCCGCACCCCGCGGATCGCCGCCGCCTACGCCGACGAGTTCAACATGCCCTTCGGCAACCTGGAGGACAGCCGACGGCAGTTCGACCGGGTGCGTGAGGCGGCCGTGGCCGCCGGTCGCGCGGCGAGCGACCTGGTGTACTCCAACGCCCTCGTCGCCTGCGTCGGCAAGGACGACGCCGAGGTCGCCCGGCGGGCGGCGGCGATCGGTCGGGAGGTCGACGAGCTGAAGACCAACGGGCTGGCCGGCTCCCCGGCCGAGGTGGTCGACAAGATCGGCCGCTACGCCGAGATCGGCTCCTCCAGGATCTACCTCCAGATCCTGGATCTGCACGACCTCGACCACCTGGAGCTCATCTCCTCCCAGGTGCAGGCCCAGTTGGGCTAGCCCTGGGCCGGCCCGCACCGGTCGGGCGCGCACCAGCCGGGAGCACGTACGAGAGGAAGGAGTACCGACGGGCCCGGAGCACGTACGAGCCGGGAGCAGTGACGAAGCAAGGAGTTGGAGTGATGAAGCAAGGAGCAAGGAGCACGCCGCGATGTCCGCTTCCGTCCCCACCACGCCCCTCTCGCTCGCGCTGGAGCGCGGGCCGCTGGTCCTCGACGGCGGTCTGTCCAACCAGTTGGAGGCCCAGGGCTGCGACCTGTCCGACGCGCTCTGGTCGGCCCGGCTGCTCGCCGACGAGCCGGAGCAGATCGAGACGGCGCACGCCGCGTATGTACGCGCGGGCGCACGGGTGCTCATCACCTCCAGCTACCAGGCCACCTTCGAGGGCTTCGCCCGTCGGGGGCTGGACCGCCGGGCGGCGGCGGGCCTGCTGCGGCGCAGCGTGGAGCTGGCGCGACGAGCGGCGGCGGGGGCGGACCGCGAGGTCTGGGTGGCCGCCTCGGTCGGCCCGTACGGGGCGATGCTGGCCGACGGCAGCGAGTACCGGGGCCGGTACGGGCTGAGCGTGGCGGAGCTGGAGCGGTTCCACCGGCCGCGGATCGAGACGCTGGCCGCGAGCGGCCCGGACGTGCTGGCCCTGGAGACGGTGCCGGACGTCGACGAGGCCGAGGCGCTGCTGCGGGCGGTGGCCGGCTGCGGGGTGCCGGTGTGGCTCTCGTACAGCATCACGGGGGAGACCACCCGGGCCGGGCAGCCGCTGGCCGAAGCCTTCGCCCTGGCGGCCGGCGACGACCAGGTGATCGCCGTCGGGGTCAACTGCTGCGATCCGGGCGACGCGGACCGCGCGGTGGCGATCGCCTCCCGGACCACCGGCAAGCCGGTGGTCGTCTATCCGAACAGCGGTGAGGAGTGGGACGCGACGGCGCGCCGCTGGTGCGGGCGGGCCACGTTCGGGACGCAGCGGGTCGCGGCCTGGCGTGCGGCGGGGGCCCGGCTCATCGGCGGCTGCTGCCGGGTCGGGCCGGACCGCATCGCGGAGCTCGCCGCCGCCTTGGAGGACGCGTAGGAGCTCGCCGCCTTGGAGACCGGACAGGTCGACGTCTTCCGCGGGCGACGCCATCGAGGGCGCAGCGCGCCGCCGCCCTGGGAGCCGCCCTGCGAGATCGAGGAGGACTGAGCGCGTAAGGGGGAGGGGCCGGGGGCCCGGCGCTTCGGAACGACGGGAGGAAAACCACTGGGAGCGATACCGGCCCGACGGCGATACTCGGGCGTGTGTTCCTGACGATAACCACCACCGGCGACGCCGGGCGCCCGGCTACCGACCTGGGCTTCCTGCTGCACAAGCACCCCGACAAGGCACAGCGGTTCTCCACCTCGCACGGCACGGCCCATGTGTTCTACCCCGAGGCGACCGAGGCGCGGTGCACGGCAGCGCTGCTGCTGGAGGTCGACCCCGTGGCGCTGGTGCGCCGGGGGCGGGGGAAGGCGGCGGGCGCCGCTCACCAGGCGCTGGCGGGTTACGTCAACGACCGGCCGTACGCGGCCTCGTCGCTGCTGGCGGTGGCGTTGAGCGCGGTGTTCTCCAGCGCGCTCAAGGGGCGGTGCGCGGCGCGGCCGGAGCTGCCCGGGCGGGCGCTGCCGCTGCGGGTGGAGGTGCCGGCGCTGCCCGCGCGGGGCGGGGCGGAGCTGGTCGTGCGGCTCTTCGAACCGCTGGGCTGGAGCGTGACGGCCGAGCCGGTGCCGCTGGACGAGCGGTTCCCGGAGTGGGGCGACTCGCGGTACGTGCGGCTGGTGCTCGACGGCGAGCAGCGGGTGGCCGACGCGCTGCGTCACCTCTATGTGCTGCTGCCGGTGCTGGACGACGCCAAGCACTACTGGGTGGCGCCCGACGAGGTCGACAAGCTGCTGCGGACCGGGGAGGGTTGGCTGGAGCGCCACCCCGAGCAGCGGCTGATCACCAGCCGCTATCTGGCCCGTCGTGCCGCGCTGACCCGCGACGCGCTGGACCGGCTGGAGCTCGCCCGACTCGCCGAGGCCGACGGCATCGAGGCCGAGGAGCTGGACAACGCGGTCGACGAGAGCTCGGACACCGAGGAGCGGCCGGTGCCGCTGGCGGTGCGGCGCCGCGAGGCGATCCTCGACGCGTTGCGCGCGGCCGGGGCGGCGCGGGTGCTCGACCTGGGCTGCGGCCAGGGCCAGCTGGTGGCCGAGCTGCTCAAGGACGTGCGGTTCACCGAGGTGGTCGGCGTCGATGTGTCGATGCGCGCCCTGCACATCGCCGCCCGGCGGCTGCGCCTGGACCGGATGCCCGAGCGACAGGCGGCACGGGTCCGGCTGTTGCAGGGCTCGCTGGCGTACACCGACACCCGCCTCGCCGGATATGACGCCGCCGTGCTCAGCGAGGTCGTGGAGCACGTCGACCTGGAGCGGCTGAACGCCCTGGAGTACGCGGTGTTCGGCGCGGCGCGGCCCACCACGGTCGTCGTGACCACGCCCAACGTCGAGTACAACGTGCGCTGGGAGACGCTGCCCGCGGGCCACGTCCGCCACGCCGACCACCGCTTCGAGTGGACCAGACAGGAGTTCCGCGCCTGGGCCGGCACCGTCGCGGAGCGGTACGGATACCGGGTGGAGTTCCGGCCGGTCGGACCGGACGACCCCGAGGTGGGGCCGCCGACCCAGTTGGCTCTGTTCAGCAGGCACGACGGCAGTGGGACCGCGAACGACGGCAGTGGGACCGCGAACGACGGCAGTGGGACCGCGTACGACGGCAGTACCGCGTACGACGGCAGTGGGACCGCGGCCCCCGGCAGTTCCGCGTGCGACGGCAGCGGGACCGCGCACGACAGCCACGAGACCCCGCACGACAGCAGTGAGACCACGAAGGACGTGGCATGACCACCGAACCCACCCGGCGCACGCTCGCCGTCACCGACCTGTCCCTGGTGGTCCTGATCGGCTCCACCGGATCCGGCAAGTCGACCTTCGCCCGCCGGCACTTCAAGCCCACCGAGGTGATCTCCTCGGACTTCTGCCGCGGTCTGGTCGCCGACGACGAGAACGACCAGAGCGCCAGCGGCGACGCCTTCGACGTGCTGCACTACATCGCCGGCAAGCGGCTGGCCGCCGGCCGGCTGACCGTAGTCGACGCGACCAACGTGCAGGCGGAGTCCCGCAGACAGCTGGTCCGGCTGGCCCGGGAGCACGACGTGCTGCCCATCGCCATCGTCCTCGACGTGCCCGAGGCGGTCTGCGCCGACCGCAACGCCGGGCGCGCCGACCGCGCCGGGCTGCCCCGCCGGGTCATCCAGCGCCACCAGCGGGAACTGCGCCGTTCGCTGCGCCACCTGGAGCGCGAGGGGTTCCGCAAGGTGCACCACCTGCGCGGCGTGGCGGAGATCGAGGGCGCCGAGATATCGCTGGAGCGGCGCTTCAACGACCTGCGGCACCTCACCGGACCGTTCGACATCATCGGCGACATCCACGGCTGCCGCGCGGAGCTGGACGCGCTGCTGGCCAAGCTCGGCTATGTCGACGGGGCACACCCCGAGGGCCGTACCGCCGTCTTCGTCGGCGACCTGGTGGACCGCGGTCCGGACAGCCCCGGCGTGCTGCGCCGCGTCATGGACATGGTGGCCGCCGGTACCGCCCTGTGCGTGCCCGGCAACCACGAGAACAAGCTGGGCCGCTGGCTGGCCGGGCGCAAGGTGCGGATCGCCCACGGCCTCGCCGAGACCGTCGAGCAGTTGGAGCGGGAGGGCGAGCGGGACCCGGAGTTCCGGGACCGGGTGCGCACCTTCGTGGACGGCCTCGTCAGCCACTACGTGCTGGACGGCGGCGCGCTGGTGGTCAGCCACGCCGGGCTGCCGGAGAAGTACCACGGCCGCACCTCCGGCCGGGTCCGGGCGCACGCCCTGTACGGCGACACCACCGGCGAGACCGACGAGTTCGGGCTGCCGGTGCGCTACCCGTGGGCCGAGGACTACCGCGGCCGCGCCGCCGTCGTCTACGGACACACCCCGACACCCACCGCCTCCTGGCTGAACAACACCATCTGCCTGGACACCGGTTGCGTCTTCGGCGGCCGGCTGACCGCACTGCGCTGGCCCGAGCGCGAGCTGGTGGACGTGCCCGCGGAGCGGGTCTGGTACGAGCCGGTCAAGCCGCTGCGTCCGGAGGCGCCCGGAGGAGCCGACGGTCGGCCGCTGGACCTGGCCGACGTCGCCGGACGGCGCGGCGTGGAGACCCGCCACCTGGGGCGGATCGCGGTCAAGGAGGAGAGCGCCGCGGCCGCGCTGGAGGTGATGAGCCGCTTCGCCGTCGACCCACGGCTGCTGGCCTACCTACCGCCGACCATGGCGCCCTGCGCGACCTCGCGCGAGGAGGGCTATCTGGAGCACCCGACCGAAGCCTTCGCCGCCTACCGCGCGGACGGCGTGCGCCAGGTGGTGTGCGAGGAGAAGCACATGGGGTCGCGGGCGGTGGCCCTGGTCTGCCGCGACGCGGCGGCCGCGCGGGAGCGCTTCGGCGTCTCGACGGAGGTGACCGGCGCCCTGTACACCCGCACCGGTCGCCCCTTCTTCGACGACCCCGCCGTCACCGAGCGGCTGCTGGCCCGGGTCCGCGACGCGATCACCGCCGCGGGGCTGTGGCAGGAGCTGGACACCGACTGGCTGCTACTCGACGCCGAGCTGCTGCCCTGGTCGCTGAAGTCGGCCGGGCTGCTGCGCAGGCAGTACGCGGCGGTCGGCGCCGCCTCCGGCGCCGTCTTCCCCGGTGCCCTGGCCGCGCTGGAGGCGACGGCCGCCCGCGGGGTGGCGGGTGTCGGCGGGGACGACGGGCTGCTGGCCCGGCAGCGCGAGCGGGCGATCGACGCGGCCGCGTTCACCGAGGCGTACCGCCGCTACTGCTGGCCGGTCGACGGCCTGGAAGGAGTGCGGCTCGCCCCCTTCCAACTGCTCGCCGCGCGCGGCCGCCCCCTCGCCACCGTCGGCCACGACACCCAACTCGGCTGGCTGGACCGGCTGGTGGAGCAGGACGCCAGCGGTCTGCTGCGGCGCACCGGTCGGCTGTACGTGGACACCGAGGACGAGGCGTCGGTGGCGGCCGGCGTGCGCTGGTGGCTGGAGCTGACCGAGGCCGGCGGCGAGGGCATGGTCGTCAAGCCGCTGGAGGGCTTCGTCCGCAGGCCCGACGGCGGGCTCGTGCAGCCGGGCGTCAAGTGCCGCGGCCGTGAGTACCTGCGGATCATCTACGGCCCGGAGTACACCCGCCCCGACAACCTGGAACGGCTGCGCGTGCGCCACCTCGGCCACAAGCGGTCCCTGGCGCTGCGCGAGTACGCGCTGGGCCTGGAGGCGCTCGACCGGCTGGCGGACGGTGAGCCGCTGTGGCGCGTGCACGAGGCGGTGTTCGCGGTGCTCGCGCTGGAGTCGGAGCCGGTCGACCCGCGGCTGTAGCGGGCGGGCGGCCGTGGCGGTCCCTGTCGTGCCGTCGTGTGCCGTCGCCCGGGGGCGCTCCCCGGGCGACGGCTTCGGCGTGGCGCGATGCACAAGCGCGGTTCAGGTCGTCACTGACCGTCAGGTCATCACCTAAGGCCGGGGGCGGTACCCGCGGTCGGCTCCGGGGTAATCGTCCCAAGAGCATTGACGGGGTTGGACCATCTCTCTAGCGTTCTGTCACTCAATCGGGTCGCAACGCTTTCAGAAGGCACAGCGTCTGTATCTCTACTGGATGTGACCGAAAACGACCCGAAGCGAGGGCTTCTCTCCGTGCTCAGGACAGCCGGAGGCCCGAGCGGGGAGGGCGAATGAGTCTGTTCGAGGACGGCAGGCCCTTCCTGTCCGCACTCTCCACCGACGATCGCCGTGCGCTGCTGGCACTCGGCGGGCCCAAGACCTATCGGCGCGGTGCCGTGGTGCTGCGCGAGAACGACGCCACCTCCTTCGTGGTGGCGATCATCTCCGGCTGGGCCAAGGTATCGGTCGGCACCGAGCGCGGCATCCGGCTGATACTCGCCCTGCGTGGCGCCGGCGAGGTGGTCGGCGACCAGGCGGCCATCGACCACCGCCCGCGCAGCGCCACCGTCGCCGCGCTCGGCGACGTCCACGCGGTGGTCGTCTCCGGCGACAAGTTCCGCAAGTACCTGGCGGACCGGCCCATCGCCACCATGCTGATCATGCGCCAGTTCAGTTCCCGGCTGCGGAGTTCGGACGGCGAGCGGCGATCGCTCGCCTCCGAGCGGGTGATCCAGCGCCTCGCCGCCCGGCTGATCGAGATAGCCGAGCGCACCGGTCGTCCCGTCGGCGACGCCATCCGGGTCGACCTGCCACTGCCCCAGCACGAACTGGCCGCCGCGGTGGGCACCGGCCGGGAGGCGGTGGCCAAGGCGCTGAAGCTGCTGCGCAGCCAGGGCGTCGTACGGACCGGACCTCGCCGGTTCGAGGTGCTGGACCTGGGTCTGCTGCGACTGCTCGCCGAGGGGCGCGGCGCGGGTGAGGACGGCGGCCTCGGGTGACCGCACCCGCCGCCCCGACACGTACCGCCCCTCCCCTCCCGTACGACGGATGCCGCACCGCCCTGCGTGCACGCCCCCGCGCGCAGGGCAGACGAATCCGCCCCACTGTGTAAACGGCTACAGCCCGTCCCGCCCGTCACGGCAATCCTGGTGGAGTCCGAGGGGAGTGCCGCGGTGGACGGGAGGCGCGCGTGGGCGACACGGAGACCCAACTCCGGCTCGTGGTGAGCGCCGGTGTGTGCGGGCCGCGCACCGCGGGCGCCCGGGCCGAGCTGCGCGCGCACGAGACGGTGTGCGACGTCGTGGACGGCGCGTTCGCCCGGATCGGGGTGCGCGGGAGCGGCCTCCTGCTGATGGACCGCCCGGGCGGTCTGGTGGCGTCGCCGCCTGCCGGGCTGCCGGCCGCGCTGCTGGCGGGGGAGTGGTTGGAGGAGGTCCACCAGCGGCTGCGCCAGGACAACGCGGATCGCGCGGTGCCGCTGCGGCTGCGGATCGCGCTGCACCGGGGGCCGGTGGCGCGGTGCGGCGACCGGCTCGCCGGAAGCGCGGTGGAGCTCGCCTGTCGGCTGTGCGACGGCGAGGTGGCCGAGCGCACCCTGTCGCACGCGCCGGAGGCGCCGTTGCTGTGTGTGGTCTCTGCGGAGTTCTTCCGCGAGGTGGTGGTGGAGGGCGGGCGCTTCATCGAGCCCGAGCACTACCGCGAGGCGCGGGGCGCCTGGTACTACGTGCCCCGCCTGGCGGTGCCGCCGCTGCCGGACGAGGCAGCGGAGCCGCCGGACGCCTCGGCGTCCGCCGAGCCCGGCGCCGTCGAGGGGGTTCCGCCGTGGGTCGCGGGGGTGCCCACGGCCGGAGGCCCGGCACCGGGGCGGGGCGGCGGGATGCGACAGGGGGGGTGCCCGCCGCCCGCCTCCGAGTCCGATCGTCCGTCGAGTTCCGCCTCCGACTCCGGCGGGCCGTCTGGCTCCGAGCCCGACTCCGGCGGGCCGTCTGGCTCCGCCTCCGACTCCGGCGGGTCGCCCGTCTCCGAGTCCGGTCGGCCGTCGAGCTCCGACGCCGACTCCGCCTCTGGACAACCGGCCGCGGCGGCAAGCGGGCCACCGTCCGAACGCACCTCCGGACAGCCTGCTTCCGACTGCGGGCAGCGGCCCGGTTCCGCCCCGGCGCGACCGACCGCCGCGGGCTCCGGCCGACCGCCCGGCTCCGACGCCGGGCAGGCGCCCGGCTCCGACGCTCCGCAGGCGCCCGGTTCCGACGCCGGGCAAGCGTCCGGTTCCGGGCAGGCGTCCGGTTCCGGTTCCGGGGAGCCCGTGGTGGAGGCCGAGTCGGAGCGGGCCACGTACCGCTTCGAGTACATCGGCGGCGACAGCCAGATCTTCCACGGCAACACCATCCACGGCGATTTCACCGGCATCCGCAAGGGCGGCCGGGGGGACAAGCGCCGCCGGGGCTTCCGGGGGCGACGGGGCGGCGAAGGGGACGGCGGGCGATGAGCTCAGTGGACGACGACACCGCCGGGTCGGCCGGGGAGCCGGGCGGTCCGGCCGCGGACGGCGCCCAGTCCGAGGGCCGGGGCGCCGACGGCGGCAGGGGCGAGGACCGGCAGGCCGACGGCCGGCGGCAGGACGGCGAGGGCCGGGACCGCGACGGCCGGCAGCGCGAGGCGAAGCCGGACGGCGAGGAGCGGGAACGGGAGCAGCCGCGGCGGCTCGGCGCCCCCAAGGGCAGCCCGCTGGGCGGTGCGGGCGCGGACGGTGGCGCCCGCACCGCCCGCGAGGCGCGCGCCAACTTCCACGTCGAGGGCGACAACCAGATCTACGAGGGCAACACCTTCTTCCACACCCAGGTGCTGCCCGGCCCCGAGGAGGTGTTCGTCGACGGACCGGTCCCGCGTGAGCGGCTGGACCACGTGCGGCGTGTCTACTGCCCGGTGCCCGGCTACGAGCGGATGCGACGCCGCCTCGAGCTCACCCATCTGCTGGCGCTCTGCGGCGAACACGGCACCGGTCGCGGCTCCACCTCCCTCGCGCTGCTCGCCCAGGTGACCGGCGGCGAGGTCTCGCGGCTGGACCCGTACACCGCACTCGGCAGGGTCGACACGAGCAGGTTCGAAGAGGGGCGCGGCTACCTCCTGGAACTCCCCGACGGCGACACCTACGACGGCGGCTACGGGGGCGAGCCGCCCGAGGAGCGCGGTCACCGGGACCGCGACCGGGGGTCGGGCGCCGCGCCCGGGCCCCGCCGGCTCACCGAGCTGCACCTGGACCGGCTGAGCGCCGCGCTGGCCGAGCGCGGGGCGTACGGCGTCATCCTGGTCGGTGCCGGCGACCTCGCCGATGTGCTGGTGCGCGGTCGCTACGGCCTGGTGTGCGCCCCGCCGCCCGCCGACGAGGTCCTCAACCGCCATCTGACCTCGCTGCTCGCCGAGGCCCCCGGCCAGACGCTGCTGTTGGCCCGAGCCAACGCCGCCCGCGCGGATGTGCGGGAGGCGCTCGGCCTGGACGAGCTGCGGCCCGGTGAGGCGGCCCGGCTCGCCGGCCACCTCGCGGCACACGCCACCGGCGGCCTCTCCGACGCGGAACTGCTGCGGGAGTGCCGGTGGTTCGCCCCACGCCAGGCCCAGGAGTGGTTCGCCGGCGCGGACCGCCCCGGCACCCTGCCGGGCGCGCTGCCCGCGCTGCGCGGCGCCGCCCTGCGCATCGCGCTGGCCGTCTTCAACGGCTCCGCGGACAGCCTGGCCGCCGAGGCCGGCGAGCTGCTGAGCTGGGAGCTGGCGGTCACGCTCGACCCGCAGTACGCGCCGGGGCGCTCGCTGTTCACCGCGCACACCGGGGCCAGGCTGGCCGCCGCCCGCGCGGTGCCCGGCAGGGGCGAGGAGGATCTGGGCGAGGCCACCATCCCGGTCCGTGTGGTCCGCTTCCAGGGGCAGCGGTTGGCCACGGCGGTGCTGTACGAGGCGTGGGACGGCTACCACAACGTGCGCGGCCCGATGTCCCGCTGGCTGCGCACGCTGTGCGACGACCCGCGCCCCCAGGTGTGGGTGCGCGCCGCCATCGCCGCCGGCGTGCTGTGCTCCTGGGACTACCTCTACGGCTTCTCCGAGCTGCTGCTGCCGCTCGCCCGCGCGGACAGCCCGGTCCAACGGATGGCCGCCGCCACCGCCCTCGCCGAAGCCGCACGCGACGAGGCCGTGCGCCCCGCCGTCCGCGGGCTGCTGCGCGACTGGGCCCGCGGCGACGACGAGGAGGCGCGTGAGACGGCCGCGCTGGCCCACGGCTACGGCCTGGCGGCGGGCTCGGTCTCCGCCTCCCTGGACCAGCTCGGCCGGATCGGCTGCCGGGACGGCGGGGAGTCGGCGGAGATCGCCTCCTACAGCGTGGTGCGGCTGCTGGCGGGCCCGGAGCCGGAGGACGTCCTGCAGCGGCTGGCCAGCTGGTACCGCGACCGGCGGCAGGACCGGCAGAACCTCGCGCTGCTGACGGTGCTGCGCGCGGTCACCACCCGCACCTCGCACCTGTGGGGCCTGCGGGACACCCCGGAGCTGGAGCCGTACGCCTCCTGGCCGCTGGTCGCCGCGCTGGTCGAGGCCCGCCCGGAGCACACCCGCTGGCTCTCGGACCTGGTGTGGTGCGCGCTGACCACGGCGCGCTCGGGCGCGGCCGCGCTCGAGGCGATGGCCGGCTGGATGCGCCGCGCGGCCCGCGACGAGCGACAACTGACGTCGCTGTGCGACTTCCTGCCACGGCTGGTCAGCCAGGAGCGCGATCGGGAGCGCCTGCTGCTGCTCATCGCCCGGCTGGCCGGCGACATCGACGAGCCGCTGAACGCGCGGGCCGCGGAGCGGATGCGACAGGCGCTGCTGCCGGACGGACCGGAGAGCGGGCCCGACCTGGCCGTGGCGTACCGTCCGGGCAGCGCGCCCCGACACGGCCCGGCGCGCGACTCCGGTCCGCGCGGTCCCGTGCGCGGCCCCGCGCCCGACCCGGCCGAGACGCCCCACGAGGGGTGGCACGAGAGGGAAGGGCACAGATGAACGACCAGAAGCCGGCCGAGCCGTGGACATCGGCCCGGCCGTGGGAGCGGCCGGAGCGCCTGGACCGCCCCGGAGGGCCGTCACCGGCGGGCCCCGGCGCCTCCGGCGAGCGGGCTCCGGTCCTCGGACCGCTGGTGCGCGAGTACGTCCCCGTGGGCCGCTACCGACGGCCCAGCGGCCAGGTCGCGGCGGTGCTCATGTACGAGAACGGCGGCTACAGCGTGGTGTGGCCCGACCGTCGCGAGGACGTCGACAAGCCGCTCATCAAAGGGCCGTACACGGTCATCGAGGTGCACACCGGCTGGCACCTCACCCAGTTCCGCACCGAGCTGCCGGCCGCCGGCGACGCCGAGTTCTTCCGCGCCGAGGTCGAGGTGCGATGGCGGGTGGTGGACGCGCGCGCCGCCGCCGTCGCCGGGGTGTGGAACCTGGCCGAGCACCTCTCCCCGGTGCTGCTGCGCGCCCTACGCGGCATCACCCGGCGCTACCGCATCAGCGAGGCCGAACGGGCCGACGTGGCGGTGGAGTCGGAGCTGCTGCAGCGCGGCGCGCTCGTGCTCGGCGACGATCTCGGCCTGGAGACCCAGGTGTTCGTACGGATCGACCTCAGCAGCCGCGGCATCAGCGCCCAGCGCGAACGCACCGACGTCGAGCACGTCCGCGAGGTGGAGCGCGCCCAGCACGAGCTGGAGCGCGAGCGCGAGGCTCGCGAGCAGGAGCTCAACCGGATGCGGGCCGCCGAGCTCCAGGAGGTGCTCCGCGGCGGCGACGACGACCGGATCGCCTGGTTCATGGCCCGTGACAAGGCCCGGGCGTGGGACATCCACCAGGCGATCCTCCGGGAGCGGCGGGAGGAGCGCGAGCTCTCCATCGAGACCGTGTTCCGCTTCGTCGACGGCGGGCTCATCGAGCGCCAGGACCTCAACGACCAGACCCTCGCCGCCATCGACTTCCTGCGCTCCACCACCCGCGGCACCATGGGCCGCGCCGCCGAGACCGTCTTCGGTCTGCCGCGACACCCCGCGGCCTCCGGCGAGGACCGGGCCCGGGCCCGACGCCAGCTGGACTGGAGCCACGCCGAGCGGCCGCCGGAGCCCGACGCCCCGCGGGACTCGGCGCCCGGCCGGGACGAGGCGCGGGACGTCGGGCACGGCGCGGAGCGCCCGTACGACGCCGGGCGAGGACCCTCCGCGGACCGATCAGACCGATCAGACCGATCAGACCGATCAGACCGACGAGATCGACCAGGTCGACCAGAGCGCCGTGGCCCGTCGGATCGGGGGGACGGGGCGTACGGGTCGGACCGGTCGAGCCGGGAGTGGGAGCGTGAGGGGGATTACGGCCACGGACCGGGCCGGGACGGGGAGTACGCCGGCCACCGCGCGGCCGGGGACCACGGGGACCACGGGGACGACCGGTATCTCCGGGCCGAGCGAGGCGGCGGGGACCGGCCCGACGGGTGGGGCGGCGGGGACCGGGTCTACGAGCCCACCCGCGTCCAGCGGGCGGCGGAGCGCGACGACTACCGCCGCCGCCCGCCCCGCTCCACCCGCGACGACGCCCCGGAGGACCGGGTGCGCGACCGCTGGGACGACGACCGCCGGGACGACGACCGCCGGGACGACGACCGCCGGGGCGGGGGTCGTGGCGAGGAGCGCCGCTGGGACGGGGACCGTTGGGACGAGTCTCCGCCTCCCGAGCGCGACCGGTCGCCGCGCCGCTGGAGCGACAAGCTCGACTGGGGCGACGAATGACCGGGTCCGGGTCGCCGCCGCGGCGGGGCCCGTTCGACGCCGTGCCGCCGCGCACCACCAGCGGCGGCGGCGCCGAGCCGCCGCCCGAGCCCATGCGCCTCGCCGACCCCGGCTCCGAGCCTGGCACGAGCCCCGGCGCCGACTCGACCTCCGGCACGCCTCCCACCGTCACGCCGCCCTTCGTCACGCCGCCCCTTTCGCTCCGCGAACCCCCGCGCGGCCCGCACCAGCGCACGCGTCCCCGGACCCTCGGCAGACCCGCCCGCCGCGGGCGTCGGTCCGGCCGGGGCATCCGGGACCACATCGCAAGGAGAACCGCAGTGATATGCCCTGACATCCGGCCCTCGGGGCGGCGTTCGCGCCCGCGTCGACGGCCGGCCCGGCGCGCGCTGGCCGCGACCGCGGCGGTGTGCGCGCTGGCCGTAGGCCTGGCGCCGGCGCCGCCCGCCGCCGCCCGCGAAACCGCGTCCGACGGCGCGGTGAAGCCCATCGACTTCGCCGTCCTCGTGGACGTCTCCGACAGCCTCAGCGACGCGGACCTGGCCCGGGAGACGGACGCGGCCGCGCTGATCGCCCAGGCGGAGATCTCCGACCGCTCACGCGCCACCGTCATCGGCTTCGGCAGCGCGGAGAAGCCCGGTCAGCAGCCCGTGCGGGAGGTGTGCTCGCCGACCGTCACCGACGAGGCGGGGCGGCAGCGGCTGAGCCGGTGCGCGCAGCAGTTGAAGGACCGCGCGGGGAACCGGGTCGGGCCGGGGACGGACTTCCCCGCCGCGCTCACCCAGGCCGTCGACCGGCTCGGGGAGCACGGCTCCGACACCACCCCCAAGGTCGTCTTCCTGCTGACCGACGGCAAGCTGGACGTGGCGGACAGCCCCGCGTACGGCACCGATCCCGCGAGCCGCCGGGCCAACGCCGCCAAGAAGCTGCGCGAGACGCTCGACCGGGCCCGCCGCGAGCAGGTGCAGATCTGGCCGCTGGGCTTCGGCGACGGCATCGACCGAGACGCGCTGCGCGCCATGGCCGCCGGCGGCTATCGCAACGACTGCCCCGACCGGCCCGGAAGCACCCCGCGGATGCGGGTCGCCGACAGCGCCACCGAGGTGGACCGGGCGCTGCACGTCACCTTCGCGGCCGCCCGCTGCGGTGACGTCGAGGAGGGCACCAGCGCCAGGCCGCCGGGCGAGCTGAAGGTCACCATCCCGCCGATCGCCACCGACGGCTCGATCACCGTCACCAAGCACGACCCGCGCGTCACGGTCACCTACTACGACCCGGAGGACAACCGGGTGCCGGCGCACGGCACCGCCCACGGCTCCCGCTTCGACGTCAGCGGCCAGGACGGGCCGGTCGAGGCGCTGCGGGTCCGGGACCCCCTGCCCGGCACCTGGCGGGTGAAGCTGTCCGCCCCCGAGGGCCACCGCGACCATCCCGCGACGGTACGGGCCATCTGGCAGGGCGTGCTCCACTCGGCGATCTCGCTGGAGCCCGTCACGCCGCGCCCCGGCGAACGCAGCGTGGTGCGGGTGCGGATGCAGACCCGGCGCGGTGTGGCCATCACCGACCCCGAGCAGTTGGCCGGGGTGAAGGTCACCGCCCGGCTGACCGGCGACGGCTTCGCGGAACCGGTGGACATGACGCTGCGGGACGACGGCGAGGGCCCGGACGAGCGAGCGGACGACGCCCTCTACGCCGCCGAGTTCACCGTGCCCGAGACGGCCTCGGGCGTGCTGCGGATCATCGGGGAGATGGCGGCCCCCGGCGTCACCAGCGACCACCGCCCCTACGACACGCACACCGCCCCGCCCGACGGCCCGCGGGTCGTGGCCGACGTCGCCCTCGACAAGCAGTCGGTGTATCCGGGCGGCGAGGTCGGCGGCCGGATGACCGTGCACAACGACGACACCCGGCCGCACACCCTGCGGCTCGCCCTGAAGGACCTGCCGGAGAAGTCATCCCTGCGGATCGCCCCGACCACGGTCACCGTGGAGGCGGGCGCGCAGCGGCGGGTTCCGTTCACCGTCGCCTTCGGGGCGGACACGGCGCTCGGCGACATCGGAGGGCAGATCAGCGTCGTCGACACCACCGACAACGGCCAAGAGGTCGGCCATGCGTTCCTGACCGTCGCGGTGGAGCCCGAACCGAGCCGCTGGGAGCGGTGGTGGGACCGCTGGTGGTGGGCCGCGGTCAGCGGCGGCGCGCTGGCGCTGGCCGCCGGGGCGCTGGTCGCCGCCCGCGTCCACTCCGCGCGGTCGCGGAAGTCACTCCAGGGGCTGGTCATCGAGGTGCGCCGGGAGGGCTCCGGCGCCGCCCCCGCCCAACTGCCCGTCCGCGGCGCCGGCGTACGGACCTTCTACTTCACCGTCGACGGCGGCTCCGGCTCCGGCACCCCCACGCTGCGCCGGCGCGACTCCGGCGGCGGTCAGACGTACCGGCTGTGGCGCGCCGGCGACGGCAGCCTGCGGCTCCGCGCGCCCCGAGGCCGTGAACAACTGCTCCCGCGCGGGGGCCCGCTGGCGCTCGACGACGGTCTGGAGCTGTGCGTACGCGACGAGCGCGGCGCGACCCGCGGCACCGCGCGGGGTGGCGGAGGCGGCGGAGGCGGCGGCCGCACGGCCGGCGGCCGTGGCTCCAGGCTCGACGCCCGGCCCGGGGGGCGCCGCCCCTTCGGCGGCCGCTCGCGCGGCCGCTCCGGCTCCGGCACCGGCGATGGCGCCGGAGGCGGGACCGGGGGCCCGGACGGCTCCGCGACGAACGGCAGGTCGGACGGCGGTCGCGTCCGCGGCGGCCGCCCCCGGGGCGGCACCGGCGGCGCCGCCTCACCCAGCGGCGGAACGGGCGGCTATGACGCGGCGTTCTGACCCGTGCGTCGGACGGCGCTCGGCGGGCGGCACACCACCCCGCCGGGCACCGGGCGGCACGCAACCCCGGCGGGCACCAGGTGGCACGCCACTCCGCCGGGCACCGGGTGACCGTACGGTGCCGGGCTCGGCGTCCGGCCCGCCGCGCGGCCTGGCGGGACGTCCGGCGTTCGGCCCGGCGCCCGGCCTGGCGGGACGTCCGGCGTTCGGCCCGGCGCCCGGCCTCGCGGGACGTCCGGCGTTCGGCCCGGCGCCCGGCCTCGCGGGGCGCCCGATGCCCGACCCGGGGTCGGCGCCATCGGCGCCCGAGCCGGTAGCCGGGGGCGCGCCGCTCCGACCGGCCCGGACGACATTCCGGCCGCCGCTCCGCCGGGCGGGGTGGAGCGGTCCGCGTACCCCCCATGTGCCACCGCCGCCCGGCAGGACAACCACCCACGCACGTTCGGCCCGGGCGGGTCGGGCGAGGGGAGCGATGACATGAAGATCTACCAGCCCATGCTCTTCGTGGGCCTGGGCGGCACCGGCGCCCGCATCGGGGCCGAGTTGGAGCGGAACCTGCGCCGGGAGCTGTGCGGCCCGGACGGCACCGCGCTGGTCGACGGCGGTAAACGGGCGGCGTTCCAACTGCCCGACTGTCTGCAGTTCGTGTACGCGGACTTCAGCGAGTCCGAGCTGGACCGGCTGCCGCACCTGAGCGCGCGCGGGCCGGAGGCGGCCGCCTTCTCCCGCACCTCCCGAGCGGTGCACAACCTGCTGCCCGCCTACGACAACTCCCCCGAGGTGACCCGCATGCTGCGGATCGCCCTGCACGAGGAGGTGGCCGGCTGGCTGCCGCCCCGCGAGGGGGAGCCGCGGGTCTCGCCGTTGCACACCGGGGCCGGGCAGCTGCCGACGGTGGGCCGGGCCGCGCTGTTCGCGACCATGCGCAGCGGCGCGGAGCAGGTGCTGGGCCCGCTGCGGGCGGCGATCGACGCGCTGAGCAAGTCGGGCGGCGACCTGGAGCGGCTGGGCGGGCGGCAGATCCGCGGCTACGACGTGTTCGTGGCATTCTCCGTCGCCGGCGGCACCGGAGCGGGCATCTTCTACGACTTCCTGCATCTGATCGGGCACGCCTTCAACGCCGTCAATCTGAACGGCGCGAAGATCTACCCTCTCGTGGTCATGCCGTCCGCGTTCCCGGCGGAGTCCGGCGGCGGCCGGGAGGCCGAACTCAACGCCGCCCGCGCCCTGGTGGACCTCTCCCACCTGGTCGACGACCAGAACGCGGCGGACGCGGCGCCCGATCTCGGCGATGTGGAACAGCTCGGCCGGATCGGGGTGAAGTACCCGCACCTGGCCCCGGTGCGGCTGCGCACCTCCACCGTGCAGACGGCGTTCCTGTTCAGCCGGACCGCGGGCATGCGCCCGGAGGACCTGCGGCGCTCCATCACCGCGATGGTGACCTCGCTGATCGGCACCGACCTGGGCGAGGAGAGCGTGCGCGGTCGGAGCCGGGCGGACGACGACGCGCAGTCCTTCGCGGCCAGCTTCGTCAACCGCGGCACGATCCGCTCCGCCCCGGCGGCCACCGGCATCGGCCTCCAGGGGATGTCCACCAGCCTCGCCGCCTCCATGACCGTGCCGGTGGACGAGCTGGCCGAGATCGTGGCCTCCCGGATGCTGGCCTGCGCGGTGCGCGGCCTGGTGGAACAGGCGCGGCAGGGCGGCGAGACCCACCGCGCGCTGGTGGTGAAGGTGTTCAAGGAGTCGGGCCTGGAGGAGATCTGGACCCGGGAGGCGCTGGAGGTCGCGCTGCCCGACCCGCTGCCCCGCGGCGTCAAGGCGATCGGGCAGGCGCTGCGTGACCGCGTCGGTGACATGGAGGACCAACTGGCCCAGCTGGACCGCCGGCTGGACCGGCGGGTGGGGGAGATCGCGGAGCGGTTCACCCCGCGCCGGGCCGTCCAGGCGCTGCTGCAGGAGCACGACCCGTTCCGCCTGGAACGGGTGTTGGCCGGCAATCCGGGCGACCGGGACCAGGTGGCGGCGGCCGGGTTCGCCGGGATGCTGGACAACCGCCGCAACCGCCCGCACGCCCCCGAGGGCGTGCAGCCCACACCGCCCCCGGTGCCCCGGATCAGCCGTGGGATGGCCGGGCTGGTGCCCGCCCGCTGGGGCGACCCGGACGTGGAGGCGGCGCTGGGCGAACAGGACACCTGGTACCGGTGGTCGGCGTGCCGGGTCTGGCACGACCAGTGGAAGGAGCAGGAGTCCCGCTGGCGGCCGCCCGCCGACCGCGTGATCAAGGACGTCTCGGCGCTGGTGCGGGCCTTCCGCGACCACGAGGAGGAGGAGAGCGGGCTGTTCCTGGAGCGGAAGAAGGAGCTGTACCGCGAGGACCGCACCGGCGTGTCCTACCTGCTGCCGCCCCAGCACACCCTCGGCGCCTTCTACGACGACGTGATGGCGCGGCTGCTCCAGCGCGAGGGCCTGGCCGATCACCAGGACGAGGCGGCGCTGCTGGCCCGGATCGTCGAACCCGGCCACTGGCTGCGCGCGTTGAGCGCCGTGCAGCTCTCGCCGCGCGCCGCCGTCAAGGAGGTCAAGGCGGTCCTGGAGCAGCGCATCAAGAGGCTGTTCGTGGAGACGGGCGTCCACCAGGAGCGGCCGCTCCTGCCCTCACTGGGCGACCTGCTGGCGGCGGCGGCCGGCGACGCGGAGGCGGCGGCCACGGTCGACGAGAAGTGGCAGGAGCAGTTCCGGTCCCAGCTGGCCGGGATGCTGCCGGCCGGCTTCACCCCGGACGGCACCGGCAAGCTGAAGGTCCTGATCGTACGACCGCAGACCAAGGCGACCGGCAGCGTCGACCGCTTCCTGGAGCAGACGCTGCTGCTGCCGCGCGACGAGAACCGGATGTCGCCGGAGTTCCGCGCGGTGCCCACCGAGTCCATCACCGTGGTGCTCTTCCGCAGCGAGATGAGCCTGACCGAGGTCTCCGAGGTACGGCAGGTGCTGCGGCTGTGGGGTCGGGCGCGGGACAAGGAGGGGCGTGAGGACTACCTGGCCTGGCGCCAGCGCACCGGCTACCGGGAGGCGTGGCTGGCCAGCACCGAGTCCGACCGGCAGCGCATCCTCCAGCGGATGCTGTGCGCGATGTGGAACGGGCAGGTCGAGGTCGTCGGCGATCCGCTCTCCCCGGACCGGGTCCGCTTCCGGTTGCGGCGCGGTGACGACGCGCGGGACGCGGTGACCATGACGCTCGCCCTGGAGCCGTACGACCGCTCCGTCACCAGCTGGTCCGACCTGCTGCGCGCCTACGAGCGGTGGGCGCTGCTGGACGCCGGCACGGCCACCAAGGACTTCTGTGGGGTGCTGATGGAGACGCTCCCCGAGGGGTTGAGCACCTCCCCGAGCGAGCCGCACCCGCTGCTGCGGACCTTCCTGGACCGCGTCGCGCCCGACGCCGCCGGCCAGCTCGACGTCCTCGCCCGCCGGCTCGACGAGGACGGCCGCGAGTGGATCCCCCCACTCCGCGACTTCTGGACCGTCACCCTCGACGGCGCCCTCGACCTCCGCTTCCCCCGCGGCCTCCGCGCCAACCGCGCCACCCTCCGCTCCCTGGTGGAGGCGGTGAGCGCCCGCGACCACGAAGACGAGCACGAGGGCGGACCCGGCGGCCCGGGAACCGGCTCCGGAGGCGGAGGCGGCGGCCGACCCGACGGTCGGCTCAACGGCCACCGCGCGGGGACGGGTTCGCGTGCGGGCGG
The DNA here is from genome assembly GCF_007595705.1 of Streptomyces sp. SAJ15. Lineage (GTDB taxonomy): Bacteria > Actinomycetota > Actinomycetes > Streptomycetales > Streptomycetaceae > Streptomyces. The sequence continues at coordinate 218,534 of NZ_NISY01000002.1, forward strand.
GGGCGGGGGCTGGGGCGCCGCCGATGCCGACGCGGATGCCGACGACGCCGACGGCTCGTGGGGCTCCCCGGCGTACGGCGCCCGCGGTTCGGCGGGCCCCTCCGGCCGGCCGATCCGCTCCGACCGCTCCGCCGCGGACGGCGGCCGACGGGCCGACCACGCGGCCGGCCGATGGGCCGGCGACCGGGGGGCCGGCGACCGGGCCGCGGATGACCGGGACATCGCCGGACGGCGTCCCGGCGGCCGGGCGGACGGCGCCCGACCGCCACGGCACGGGAGCACCCGGGGCCGGCCGTCCCACGACCGTGAGGTCGGCGACCGGTACGGCGAGGGCAGGCGCGCGGGCGACGGCGCCGCCGGTGGCCGCCTTCGTACGTCCGGCGACCGCGCGAGGGGCGGCCGTCCGGCGGACGACCGTGTCACCGATGACCGCTATGACGACGGGTTCGCCGACGACGGGTTCGCCGACGACGGGTTCGCCGACGACGGGTTCGCCGACGACCGGGCGCCCGGCGACCGGCGGACCGGCGACGGCCTCGGGGCCGTGGCCGACGGCGCGGCGGCGGACGGTCGGGGGCCCGATGGCCGGGTGGCCGAGGACGCGCCGCTCGACGGGCGTGGGGAACGGGGGTGGGCCGAGGCGTCCTCCCACCGCGCGACGGGCGAGGGCGGGGGCAGGGGTGGGGGCTGGGACTTCGGCGACGGGTCGTCCGACGACCGCCTGAGCGACGATCCGTACGCCGAGGATCCGTATGCCGAGGAACCGTACGCCGAGCGCCGGCACGCCCAGGACCGAAGCCCCCAGGACCGAAGCCCCCAGGACCGGTACGCCAACGACCATGGCGTCGGTGACCGGGTTGTCGGTGATCGGGCCGTCCGCGACCGGGCCGTTTCCGACCGTGCCGCCGGCGATGCGGACGTCCGGCCGGGGGCGGACGACGGGGCGTGGGACGACCCGTGGGACGACGAGACACGGCGGGAGGGCCGGCGGTGAACACGTTTGCGCCCACCGCTCCGGCGGCCGCCTCCGGGGCGCCCGTGGTGACGCTGGACCTCCGTTCCGCGGGGGCGCGGTTCAGCGACCCCGCGGAACTCCACCGCGCCGTGCGCGAGTCGCTCGGCGGCACGCCCGTGACGACGGCCGGCCGCTTCCTGCTGCTGGACACGGCCGAGGGGCTGGCCGGCCACCAGCACGTCTACGAGCAGGTGCTCTCGTACGGCAACGGGCACGCGCTGTGCCTGGCGATCGGCGCCCCCCACGCCGGATCCACCGAGGACGACCTACGGGCGGCCGCGTCGCCTACCCAGTGGGCCCTGGACCGGCCCTCGACGCTGCGGCCGCCGGCGGTCGGGGTGCTGTGGGTCCTCGACCCGTACGCGGGGACGGCCGACCCGGAGGAGGACCCCAGGACGGTGGAGGAGGTGCTGCATCCGCTGGTCGAACTTCTCGCGGGCGCCTCCGTCTTCGACGCCGTGCTGCACGCGATCGGGGAGCTGCCGGAGGGGGTGGCCGTGCCCGCGCTGCGCGTGCTGGAACACGACCTGGCGGCGGCGGACCGCGAGCGCGCCTGGCGGCAGGCGCTCGCCGACCTGGTCGGCGAGGAGGTGCCCGGCCCGACCGCCTCGTTCGCCCCGGCCATGGACGAACTGCCGGCCGCGCTGGCGCCGTTGGTCGGCCCTTCGGTGCCCAAGAGCGTCGAGGAGGCGGTGTGGCGCCGGGCGGGCGGCGAGGCCGCGATCCGGTTGCGCGCGGCGGAGTACGCGCTGGACGAGGCGGAGCGGGAGTACCAGCGACTGCGCGGCGCGGCCGGGTTGTTCGGCCGAACCGGCCGCGACAGCGACCTCGCCGGCTGCCTGGAACAGGTGGCGGCCGACCTCGTCGCCTACCGCGACACCGTGGAGGACGCGCTGCGCGACGGCGACCGAGTGGGGTTGCCGCCCGAGCAGCGCCGCCGGCTGCACGAGCACGGCATCGACCTGCCCCGCGTCCCGGAGACCTCGCGTGAACGGGTCGGCCCGGCGCTGCGCGGCTACGCCCAGGAGCTGCTGGCCAAGCGGCTTCCGCTGCGCTCGGCGGCGGCCCGGCTCGGCGCGCTGTCGGATCTGGCGACGCCCACCAGCAGCGCCGCCCGGCTGCCCGGGCTGGCCGACGCCTGCCCGCCGGGACTGCCGGACCGCCTCATCGGCGCGCACCCGTTCACGGTCCGCGGTGCGCGCCGCGGCGAACTGGCCGCCACCTGCGCGCTGACGGCCGCGGCCGGACTGTGGCCGGGCCCGGGCTGGGCGCTGGGGCCGCTGACCGCGGTGGCCGCCGCCGGGCTGACCGACCGGGCCTTCGCGCGGCGGCCACGTGCCGACAGCGGCGGCACCTCCGGGGCCCTCGCGCAGCTCGCCGCGGGCCTGCTGGGCGCGGCGGTCGGCGCCGTCGCCGGCAAGCTGCTCGGGGCCCCGGCGTGGCTGGGCCTCGGCGGCCTGCTGCTCGCCCTGCTCATACTGCCGGTGCTGGCCGTGCGCCGCTGGACGGCCGCGGTCGACGCCTGGTGGGAGACGGCCGGTGTCCCCGAGGCCCGGACCGCGCTGCACACCGTGGACGACATCCTCACCGACGCCGTCGTGCACGACTGGCTGCTCGCCGACGCCCGGCTGTACTGCGCCGACGGCGCCCGCGCCATCGCCACGATGATCCGCCGCGCGGCGGCCGCGGCGGCGCCCGCGCGGGGCCCCGGCACCGTCCCCCACGGTGCCGGCGACCATGACGGCCGGGAGAAGGGCGGCGAGTACGGCCCGTACGACCAGCCGTACGCCCACCCGGAGGGCTGGGACCGCGGCGACGGCTGGACGGACGAATGGCACGGCGGCTGGGACGAGTGGAGCGGCGGCCCCGACCCCTGGGGTGAGGCGGTGGGCGAGCCGTACCCCGAGGCCGGTACGGCCGGGTACGCCGAGACCCCCACGGCGGGAGACGAGAGCGGGAACCCAGTCGACCGCGAGCCAAGCGGGCACGAGGGCCGCCGGTACGACAACGGGTACCAGGCCGACGGATTTCATGACGACGGACTTCGTGACGACGGACTTGGCGGCGGCGTCCACGACGGCGGCGTCCACGGCGGCGGTTTCCACGACGAGGGGGCGCGCGACGACGGGCCGCCGGACAACGGCTTCCACGACGGCGGCTTCCGCGACAACGGGCCGCCGGACAACGGGCCGCGTGACAGCGGGGAGTACGGCCGGTACGACACCTCGTACGCGGCGGCGGGGCAGACCGCCGACGGCGTCGGGGAGCCGTATCCGCGCGAGCGCCGCGCCGCGCCCTGGCTCGAGCGGGAGGCCGGCGACGGCGGCCCCGAACTGACCGAGACGCTGGCGGCCGACATCGCCGAGGGCATCGCCCAGTTGCTGGCCCCGTACTGGGGAACCATTGAGCGCGACCCGGGCACCGCCGCAGGCTTTCCGCTCGACCAGCGGGTGCGCGAGCTGCTGGCCGCCGAGAGCGCCCGGCTGGCGCGCGACGGGGTGGCGGCCCCTCCGCCGCACGCCCGCCCCGAGCGGGAGCGCCCCGAACCGGCGGTGCTGCTCGGTATCGCGCCCGATCGGGTGGTCAGGACGCTGGAGACGGAGGAGCACGGCCTCGCACCGCTGGCCCTGTGCGCCGCGGAGCACCGTCGGTTGCTCTCCCGCGACCGCCACGCCAGCCGCCGGGTGCGCTTCGCCCCGGAGGCCGTGCGCCGCTCCAGCGCGGTCGTGGCCGACGACATCGTCTGGACCCCCGCCGGCCGCTACGCGGGCGTCCTTCGGCTGTTGCCGCCGCGCACCGGCTCCATACGGACGGTCAGATTCCGCGACGGCGGGCACGGTTCAGGGAACGGGTACGGATGAGGGAGCGGTACGTGATGGACAACGGGGCCCGTTGGGGAGCGTCCGACGCCCCTGCCGGACACGACACTCCTTGCCCTCGCCCGTCGGCCGGCACGCCCGGCGACGCCCCGCCGGGCGGTGGCCGGCCCCAGGCGCGCGAGCCCGACGCGCGCCGGGCCCAGGCGACGACCGAGCCGCTCCGGCTCGCCGCTGGCGCTTCGCGCGGTGGTGAGCCGCCGGTCGGGGCAGCGGCCCCGGCGGGCACGGGCACGAGCCCCGGGCGGCCGCCGAGGGGGCCGGGGGCCGCCGCCGCGACGGTCCGGCCGGACGCGACCTCGGCCGCGCCGCGCGACGGCGGCCCGCCACGGAGCGGGGCCCCGAGACGGCCGGCCGCCCCGCCGCTCGGCCTGCCTGCGGCGGTCCCGTGCGGAGTCGGTGTGTGGTGCGGGTCGGGTCAGCTCCCCGTGGCGACCGGGGCCGCGGTGCGCGTGACGACGCGGCGCGGCGAGCCGGCCGGGGTCGCCGTCGGTGCCCCTGGTGATTCCGGGCTGTGGCCGTCGGGTCGCGGTGCGCCGGGCGGGGCGGCCGCGAGAGCGGTCGCCTTTCGGGCGCGGCGTCGGTCGGGGTCGGGCTCCGTGTCGGCGGGTGCGGTCTGGGCCGGGCGGGTCGCTCTGGGCGGGGGCGCCGCGGGCGTACCGCCGGGTGGCGGCCCGCCGGGGAGTGGGGCCGTGGAGCGTACGGAGGCCCGCGCGCGGCGGGTGTCAGGAAAGGCCGGCGAGTCAGTGGAACAGGCGGGTGTGAGTGTGGGGGCGTCGGCGGACGAGAGTGTCTCCCGAGACGGTTCCTCGGGCGGTGGTGACGGCGTGGCGCGCCCGGGAGACGGGCGGGAACCGGAGGAGTTGGTGTTCTGCACCGACGAGGGGACGGCGGTCCGGATGGCCGCCTGGCCGCGAGGCGAGGAGCCCGCGCCGGGACGGGAGCCGCTGCGCGGCCGGCGGCTGACGCTCGGTACCGGGTGGGACGTGGTGCAGTACCGGCTGTCGGCCTCCGCACGCACCGACCACCGGGCGCGGGACCGGCTGGAGGCGGAGATCGCGGTCGGCCTCGCGGTGCGGCGCGCCTATGGCGACGCCCCGTACCGGCGGCTGTTCGCCCGGCTGGAGGGCTACCACCTGGACGTGGCCGAGCCGTTCGTCTTCTATCGCCACCACGGCGCGCGCCGTGGCACCCCGCTGGCCACGCTCTGCGGCCGGCTTCCGGTCCGCGCGCACCAGCAGATCGCCCGCGAACTGGTGCTCGCGGTGCGGCTGCTGGCCGCCCTCGGCGTGGTCCACCGCGGTCTGACCCCGCATGCCGTGCTGTGGGACGGCCACCATGTGCGGCTGCCCGAGCCGTACGCGGCGACGCGCACCGGACGCCCGCGCGAGGGGCTGCCCCAGACGGCGCCCTGGGTCTGCCCGGAGCAGCGGGCGGGGCGCGGCGAGGCGGAGCCGCGCGACGACGTGTGGAGCGTGGCGCAGGTCATGTACCACCTGTTGACCGGGGCGTCGGGGGACCCGGACGGCCCGCCGCGCGATCTGGCCCGGCTGCCCGCGCTGGAGGTGCTGGCCGACGCCTTCGCGCCGCGCGCGGTCGACCGGCCGCACCCCGAGGACCTGCTGCGGTCGTTGGGCCAGCGGGACCCGCTGCGGGACCGTCCGCTGCCGCCCGATCCGCTGGACGCCGGCCGGCAGATGTTCGACGCCGAACTCGCCCGCAAGCGGGCGGAGCTGGGAATCCACGGCGCGGGGAGCGGCATCGGCACCGGCGTCGAGGACCTGTCGGCGCCGCCGCCGCGCGGCCCGCGCCGCTGGTTCGGCGGCGCCTCGCGCCCGGGGCGCGAGGCGCGTCCGGGCCGGACGGGGGGCGAGCGATGAGCACCCCGACGCCGGCCATCGTGTGCCCGTACTGCCTGGACCCGATCGCCTTCGACCCGGAACAGCTCTACGCCCGCAACGAGTTCGAGCAGTACACCCGGGTCGACCTGTCCGCCGAGTGGCACCCGGTGCGCCGCCAGGACGCGCTGCGCGCCACCTTCCAGCGGTGCACCGGCTCGCCCGACATGGACGAGCACTATCTGCCCACGCCCTATCTGACCCACGGCGACCCGCTGACCATCGCCATGGTCGGCGGCTCGGCGGCGGGCAAGACCCATCTGCTCGCGTCGATGATCGGCGAGGTGGAGCGCGGCGGCCTGGAGCCGTACGGGCTCTCCTGCACCCCGCTGCACGCCGACAGCCACCGCGCCTTCCTCAAGGACCGGGTCCGTCCGCTGCGTGAGGGATCCGTGCTGGCGCACACCGAGGACGTCGACTTCGCCGAGTTCGCCGACGGGCTGCTGATCAGCGGCGGCGGGGTGACCCGGCCGGTGATGTTCTTCGACCTGTCGGGGGAGGACCTGGAGCGCACCGACCGGGTCACCCGGTTCCTGGCCGCCGTCCACGCCCTGGTCTTCGTCGTCGACCCGCTGCGCGCGCTGCCGCTGCGGTACCTCGATCCGGTGCGCTCGCGCACCGACATGCGCCAGGACGACCTGGGCGACCAGGCGTTCGCCGCCGTGCTCGACCGGATGCCGCGGCGCGGCTCGTATATCGACGCCGCCGCCACGGTCGTCATCGGCAAGAGCGACCTGATCCGCTTCGAGGAGCCGGTGGCGCGCTGGCTCGGCGCCCCGGAGCTCCCGGCCGCCCTCACCGCCGCCGCGCTGCGCGCCGAGAGTCGCGACGCCTACGCCTTCCTGCGCCACCACGGCGGTCCGGGCTGGCTGCGGCCGTTCCACGACAGCGCGCGCTGCACCCTGCACTTCGCCTCCGCCACCGGCGGCCAGGACGCGGCGGGCGGCTTCCCCCAGGGGGTGCGGCCCCGGCGCGTGCTGACGCCGCTGCTGTCGCTCTTCGCGATGTGCGGGCTGCTGCGCTCCACGGTGTCCTGGCGGGAACGCGCGGAGGTGGGGCTGTGACCACACCGACCTCGGCATCGACGGCGGGGGACGACGCCGTGGTGCACCAGATCGTCTTCCGCTGGGACGCCCGCGGGCGCGCCGGAGCCGCCGGCATCGGCCCGGTCGCCTGGTCCGCCGGCGGCGGGACGGCGCTGGAGCCCGCGTTGGAGTCGATCCACCGCTACCTGGCCCCGGTGCTGCGGGTCCCCGGCGCGTCCGGCGCCTCCGCGCGGGAGAGCATCGTCCGGCTGGAGCCGCCCCGTGAGGTGGACCCCGGCCTGCCCGCGCTGCTGATGCGTCGGGTGCCCGCGCCGGACCGCGGTGGCCGGCCCAGCACCTACTGCCACGTCCTGCACGGCGACCGGAGGCTGCTCTCCGCGCCCACCTGCCTGCTGCTGCACCGCTGGAACTGGACCGGCAGCGACATCCCGCTGCGGGAGGTGACGGGCGCCGTGCTGGACCCGCTGCCGGCGCGCCGGCTGTCGGCGGCCCGGGCCGGGATGGAACGCGAACTCGGCAGGGATGTGGCGCGGTTCGCCGACGCGCTCACCGCGCTGGTCGCCGCCGCGCTGCGCGACCCCGACCACCGGATGTCCGTGCTCGACCACAGCGAGGGCCGGGCGCCGGTGCCACTGCTGTGGGGCATGGGCAGCATGTTGGGCAAGGTGCTGCCGGGGCCCTGGACCTTCGCCACCCATGACACCCGGGACGCCGGCCAGCTCCGCTTCGTCTTCGTGCCCCAGTGGCCGAAGTCGGCCACGCAGGACCCACGGCTGACCCGGATCGACCCGCGCCAGGGGGCGCGCGACGACCGGGCGTACGCGACGGCGCGCAACCTGGTCGAGCATTTTCTGGCCGCTCTCCACGATCCCGCCGAAGTGAGGCGTATCAGCGACGAACTGGGGCAGGCGGTACCGCGTTGCGAGCGGCTGCCACTGCCCGCACGGCTGATGCGACTCGACGAACGGCTGGAGCAGCTACGGCGCGAGGCCGCCCTCCGCGCCGCCCGGCACCCCGATCCGGCGGACGGCGACGGCCCCGGAGCGGAGCGCCGGGCGGCGCACGGCGAGGACGGTCGGGCCCGGGACGGGGTCCGCCCGGCGCGCCGGGTGCGGCTCGACCGCGCGGAGCGGGGGTCCGACCGGTCCGCACGGGCCGACCACGTCGCGCCGCGGAAGCCGTCTGGGCGGAGCGAGCGCACCGCGCGCACGGTGCGACCCGACGGGTCCGTGCGGCCTGAGGGGACCGGGCGACCCGATGGGTCCCTGCGACCTGACGGTTCCGTGCGACCTGACGGTTCCGTGCGGCCTGTCGGGTCGGTGCGACCCGACGGCGGGCGGGCCGGGCCGGAAGGGCCCGGGTCGCCGCACCGGGAGCCCGAGCGACGCGAGCCCGGCGGGCCAGGTGAACGACGCGAACCATCCGAACCATCCGAACCGTGCGAACGACCCGAGCAGAAGGAGTGGACCATGGCGCATGACACGCACCCACCCGGCTACCCGGCCCCGGCACCGTTCGCCACGACCGGCTTCGACGATCCGCCGCTGCGCACCGGCACCCGACCGCACCCCCACCCCACGACGGACGACCTGATCGAGGCGCTGCGTCGACACCAGACCGACGCCGTCGTCGCCCGGCTGCCGGAGATCGACGATGGGGCGCTGCTCAGCGTGCTGGCGGCCGGGGTGCCCGCGACGGCGGCCACCCGCGTCGTCACCGAGCTCGTCCGCCGTGCCCCGCACCGCGATCCGGAGCTGGCCGACGCGGTGTGCGAACAGGTGCTGCGCGCCGACCTCTACCTGGACTGCCACCCGCCGGGCGACGCGGAGGCGCGCACCGACCCCGGCGGCGGCGTCCGGGTGCGCAACGCGGTCGAGCTGTACGCCGGCCTGGTGCGCCCGCACACGGGGCGGGAGCGGACCCAGGGGCTGATCACCGAGCTGCTGCCCCGACTGTGGAACGACCCCGGAGGCGCGGGCCGCGAGGTGGTGTCCCGCATCGTCGGGCGCCACGAGCCGGCGGGCTTCGGCGAGAGCGGCTGGGCGGCGCTGTTCCACCAGGCGCTGGGGGCGGCGCCCGGTCCGGAGACGACGCCGCGGCCCGCCCCGGCCGATCCGCCCCGACGGTTCTACCGCCGGTTCCTGCCGAACCGCGCGGACCGCGGCGACGTGCGGCGGAGCCGGGACGACCGGCAGGGGAGCCGCCTCGGCCGGCAGCGCGGTGACGGCGACCGACCACGCGGCGGCGACCGACCACGCGGCGACGAGTGTGCGATCCGGGGCCACGACGGCCCGGGCGGGTATCACGACGGTTCCCTCGGGAATCAGGACGGCCCGGGCGGGTACGACGGCCCGGTCGGGAACCACGACGGTTCCCTCGGGAACCACCACGGCCCGGTCGGGTACCACGGGAACCACGACGGTCCGCCCCGGAGCCGGGACGCCGACTCCCGACGCGAGGACGAGCGCGCCCACGACCGGTCGCCGACCCCGACCCCGTCCCGGCACCACCCGTACCCCGGGGCACAGCGCGGGCATCAGCCGCCGCCCCCGCCACCCCCCGGCTGGTCCGCCGGGACCGTGCACGGCGGCGCGGCCACGGGCCCGCGACAGGGCCAGCTCTTCGTCTCCACCCTGCTCGGTGTCATCGTCGTGGCGTTGGTGCTCATCATCGTCTTCGCGCTGGCCTGACCCGGCCGTGCGGCACCGGCGGAACCGGCCGCACGACACCGGACACCCCCGCTTCGCGCGACACCGTCCGTTCGGCACCCCCGAAGAGCCAAGATAGGCGCATGGGATTCCATGTCGACTCCGAGGCCGGGCGGCTGCGCCGCGTCATCCTGCACCGCCCCGACCTGGAGCTCAAGCGGCTCACCCCCTCCAACAAGGACACGCTGCTCTTCGACGACGTGCTGTGGGTCCGACGCGCCCGCCAGGAGCACGACGGCTTCGCGGACGTGCTTCGCGACCGCGGCGTGGAGGTGCACCTCTTCGGCGACCTGCTGGCGCAGAGCCTGACGGTGCCGGCCGCCCGGACGCTGGTGCTGGACCGCGTCTTCGACGAGAAGGAGTACGGCCCGCTGGCCACCGACCACCTGCGCGCCGCCTTCGCCGAGCTGAGTGCCGCGGAGCTGACGCAGGCGCTGGTCGGCGGCATGACCAAGCGGGAGTTCCTGGAGCGCCACCCCGAGCCCGTGTCGGTGCGCTTCCACGCGATGGACCCGGACGACTTCCTGCTCAACCCGCTGCCGAACCACCTCTTCACCCGCGACGCCTCCGCCTGGGTCTACGACGGGGTGTGCATCAACGCGATGCGCTGGCCGGCCCGGTGGCACGAGACGGTGCACTACGAGGCGGTCTACCGGCACCACCCGCTCTTCGCCACGCAGTACTCCACCGGCGGCTTCCACGTCTGGTCGGAGGGGCAGGCCGCCTACCCCTCGACCATAGAAGGCGGCGACGTGCTGGTCATCGGCAACGGCGCGGTCCTGATCGGGATGAGCGAGCGGACCACCCCGCAGGCGGTGGAGATGCTCGCGCGCGGCCTGTTCGCGGCCGGCTCCGCCCGCACCATCGTGGCCCTGGACATGCCCAAGCGGCGCGCCTTCATGCACCTGGACACGGTCATGACGATGGTCGACGGGGACACCTTCACCCAGTACGCGGGGTTGGGCATGCTGCGCTCGTACACCATCGAGCCGGGTGCCGAGGAGACCGAGCTCAAGGTCACCGACCATCCGCCGGAGCACATGCACCGGGCCATAGCGGCCGCGCTCGGCCTCAGCGACATCCGGGTGCTCACCGCCACCCAGGACGTCCACTCGGCCGAGCGCGAGCAGTGGGACGACGGCTGCAACGTGCTCGCCGTCGAGCCCGGCGTGGTCGTCGCCTACGAGCGGAACGCCACCACCAACACCCACCTGCGCAAGCGCGGCATCGAGGTGATCACCATCCCGGGCAGTGAGCTGGGGCGCGGTCGGGGCGGGCCACGCTGCATGAGCTGCCCCGTCGAGCGGGATCCCGTCGGCTAGCGCGGCGTACCGTGCAGGGGCCGCCTGTGGCGCCGCACCTGCCGTCCGATGACGCTTCGGCGAGGGTGCCGTCATAGGTATGCGACACCTCGTATAGACTTCCACGGGTCCTTGGCCGTGTCCGGCCGCGGACGCCGCGAACGACGCCGCTGTGACCTAGGAGCCCGCCATGGCGAATGACCTGACCGGCCGCCACTTCCTCAAGGAGCTGGACTTCACCGCCGAGGAGTTCCGCAACCTGATCGACCTGGCCGCCGAGCTGAAGGCCGCCAAGCGCGCGGGCGAGGAGGTGCAACGGCTGCGCGGTAAGAACATCGCGCTGATCTTCGAGAAGACCTCCACCCGCACCCGCTGCGCCTTCGAGATCGCCGCCGCCGATCAGGGCGCGGCCACCACCTACCTCGATCCGGCCGGCTCGCAGATCGGGCACAAGGAGTCGGTGAAGGACACCGCGCGGGTGCTCGGCCGGATGTTCGACGGCATCGAGTACCGCGGCCACGGCCAGGGCGTCATCGAGGAGCTGGCCGCCTACGCGGGCGTCCCCGTCTACAACGGCCTCACCGACGAGTGGCACCCCACCCAGATGCTCGCGGACGTGCTCACCATGACCGAGCACTGCGAGAAGCCGCTGCCCGAGATCGCCTACGCCTACCTCGGTGACGCCCGCTACAACATGGGCAACTCCTACCTGGTCACCGGCGCGCTGCTCGGCATGGACGTGCGCATCGTGGCCCCGCGGCTGCTCTGGCCCGACGAGACGATCGTGGCCGTGGCGCAGGAGCTGGCCGCGGCCTCCGGCGCCCGGATCACGCTCACCGAGGACGTCGCCGAAGGCGTGCGCGGCGTGGACTTCATCGCCACCGACGTGTGGGTGTCGATGGGCGAGCCGAAGGAGGTCTGGGACGAGCGGATAGCGCTGCTCGGCCCGTACGCGGTGACCATGGACGTGCTGCGCGCCAGCGGCAACGACCAGGTCCGGTTCCTGCACTGCCTGCCCGCCTTCCACGACCTGGGCACCGATGTCGGCCGGGAGATCTACGAGCGGCACGGGCTGACCGAGCTGGAGGTGACCGACGAGGTCTTCGAGTCGAAGCACTCGGTGGTCTTCGACGAGGCGGAGAACCGCATGCACACGATCAAGGCGGTTCTCGTCGCCACGCTCTCCTAGGTACGCGACCGCGCGGTCGTGGGCTCGGCCGCGCGGTCTTCGACTCACTCCTCGGACGGCGGCAGGACGAACCAGACCGCCTTTCCGTGCGGGGTGGGGCGGTAGCCGGAGTCCATGCTCAGCGTGCGGATGAGCAGCAGGCCGCGGCCGCGCTCGTCCAGGGGATGCGGTTCGGGGTGCGGCTCCGGCTGCCCGAGCCTGCCGGGCGGGGCGGGGTCGCGGTCGTGCACCTCGACCTGGAAGCCGTCCGGCATCAGCTCCACCGCCAGCTCGATCGGCTCGTCGCCCGTGGTGTGCTCGACCGCGTTCGCCACCAGCTCGCAGGTGAGCAGCTCCGCCGTGTCGTAGTCGGTGCGTACTCCCAGGTCCGCCAGCACGCTGCGGATCATCGCCCGGGCCATCGGCACCGCCTCCGCGGAGTGGGGGAGCGCGATGCGCCAGACGGCGCCGGCGGCGGCGGGCGAATCGGCTTCGGGGCGCGGGGCGGAGTCGGGGTCGGGCAAGGTCTCGTCCAGGTGCGTGTCGGTCCCCCTTCTCCCACAGTACGGAGGTTGCGCACGGGGTGGCAGGGGCGGGAGTGCCGTGCTGCGGGAACGTATGCCGTTCCTTTGCCACTTCGAGGGCCGCAAAGCTATCGCGCACTCCTGACGACAGTCACGCTTCGGTGATAACTTCACGGGGCCAGGACCCGCCACCGCAACCAGCCGGCCGCCGCCCCGCCCGGGCCGACGCCCGGCGGCAGGGAGGCCGCGCGTCATGAGTCCCTTCACCGGATCGGCGTCCCGGACGGAGCGCTGGCGGCATCTGCGGGTCTCCCATGAGGCCGGGGTCGCCACCGTCACCCTCGACCGCCCCGCCAGGCTCAACGCGCTCACCTTCGGCGCCTACGCCGATCTGCGCGACCTGGTCGCCGAACTGGCCCGGGAGCGCTCCGTGCGCGCCCTGGTCCTCGGCGGCGCCGGCCGTGGCTTCTGCTCCGGCGGCGATGTCGAGGAGATCATCGGCGCAACCCTGGCCCTGGACGCCGGGGCGCTGCTGGACTTCAACCGGATGACCGGGCAGGTGGTCCGCGCGCTGCGGGAGTGCCCCTTCCCGGTGATCGCGGCGGTGCACGGGGTGGCCGCAGGTGCCGGCGCGGTGCTCGCCCTGGCCGCCGACTTCCGGGTGGCCGACCCCACCGCCCGCTTCGCCTTCCTCTTCACCTCCGTCGGCCTCTCCGGCGGCGACATGGGCGCCGCCTACCTGCTGCCGCGGGTGGTCGGGCTCGGCCACGCCACCCGGCTGCTGATACTCGGCGAACCGGTCCCCGCCGCCGAGGCCGAGCGCATCGGACTGATCAGCCGGCTGACGGCCGAGGGTGAGGCCGACCGCGAGGCCGCCGCCCTGGCCGCCCGGCTCGCCGCCGGCCCCACGCTCGCCTACGCCCAGACCAAGGCGCTGCTGACCGCCGAGCTCGACATGCCGCTGGCAGCGGCGGTCGAGCTCGACGCCGCCACCCAGGCCCTGCTCATGAACAGCGAGGACTACGCGGAGTTCCACGCCGCCTTCACCGCGAAGCGGGCCCCCGTATGGCGGGGCAGGTAGCGATGGGCATCCCCGTCGCGCCGTCCCCGAACCTCCCGGCCGCCCCGCCCCCCGCCGCGCCCGTGGCCGGGCGGGTCGCCGTCATCGGCGGCGGACCCGGTGGGTTGTACGCGGCGGCGCTGCTCAAGCGGCTCGACCCGCGCCGCGAGATCACCGTCTGGGAGCGGAACGCGCCGGGGGACACCTTCGGCTTCGGGGTGGTGCTCTCCGACGAGACGTTGGGCGGCATCGAGCACGCGGACCCGGTGGTCTACCGCGAGCTGTGCCGGGAGTTCGTCCGCTGGGACGCCATCGACGTGGTGCACCGGGGGCGCACGCTCCGCTCGGGCGGCCACGGCTTCGCCGCGCTGGGCCGGCGCCGGCTGCTGGCCGTGCTGCACCGGCGCTGTCGCTCGCTCGGCGTCCGGCTGCGCTTCGGCTCCCCGGCCCCGCCGGCGGCCGAGCTCGCCGCCGCCCACGACCTGGTGATCGCCGCCGACGGGGTGCACAGCGCCACCCGCGACGCCCACGCCGGCGCCTTCCGCCCCCGGCTGACCGGCCATCGCTGCCGCTACATCTGGCTGGCCGTCGACGCCGCCTTCGACGCCTTCCGCTTCGAGATCGCCGAGACCGCCCACGGCGTGGTGCAGCTGCACGGCTATCCGTACGCCCGCCCGTCGCCCGGCCGCGGGGCCAGCACCGTCATCGTCGAGATGCGCGAGGAGGTGTGGCGTCGCGCCGGGCTGGACCGGTGCACCGACGCCGAGTCCGTCGAGCGGTGCGCGGCGCTGTTCGCCCACACCCTGGCGGGCCGTCCGCTGCGCTCCAACCGCTCGCGGTGGACCGCCTTCCGCACCGTCGGCAACGAGCGCTGGTCGCACGGGAACACCGTGCTGCTGGGGGACGCCGCGCACACCGCGCACTTCTCCATCGGGTCGGGCACCAAGCTGGCCATGGAGGACGCGCTGGCGCTCGCCGCCGCCTTGAGCGAGCGGCCGACGGTCGAGGAGGCGCTGGCGGCGTACGAGGCGGAGCGGCGGCCGGTGGTGGAGTCCGTCCAGCGGGCGGCCCGGGCCAGTCTGGAGTGGTTCGAGGAACTGCCCCACTACCTCGACCAGCCGCCCCGCCAGTTCGCCTTCAACCTGCTCACCCGCAGCCGCCGGGTCACCCACGACAACCTGCGGCTGCGGGACGCAGGCTTCGTCGCGGCGGTCGAGCGGGAGGCGCGCGTGCCCCGGGGCACCCCGCCGATGTTCACCCCCTTCCGGCTGCGCGGTCTCGAGCTGCGCAACCGGGTGGTGGTCTCCCCGATGGACATGTACTCCGCCGTCGACGGCACGCCCGGCGAGTTCCACCTGGTCCACCTCGGCGCCCGAGCGCTGGGCGGCGCGGGCCTGGTGATGACGGAGATGGTCTGCGTGAGCCCCGAGGGCCGCATCACCCCGGGCTGTACGGGGCTGTACGCTCCCGAGCACGAGGCCGCCTGGCGCCGCGTCACCGACTTCGTGCACGCGTGCTCCCCGGGGGCGGCGATCGGGGTGCAGCTCGGCCACAGCGGCCGCAAGGGCTCCACCCGGCTGATGTGGGAGGGGATCGACGAGCCGCTGCCGGCGGGGAACTGGCCCCTGGTGGCCCCGTCCGCGCTGCCCTACCGGCCCGGCCGGAGCCAGATGCCGCGCGCCCTGGACGCCGCCGGGCTCGCGACGATCCGCGGGCAGTTCACCCGGGCGGCCCGGCGCGCCGCCCGCGCCGGGTTCGACCTGCTGGAGCTGCACTGCGCCCATGGATACCTGCTGTCCGGCTTCCTGTCCCCGCTGACCAACCGGCGCACCGACGGCTACGGCGGCAGCCCCGCCGCCCGACTGCGCTATCCGCTGGAGGTCTTCGACGCGGTGCGCGCGGTGTGGCCGCCCGACCGCCCGATGACGGTCCGCATCTCGGCGACCGACTGGGCGCCGGGCGGGGTGACCGTCGAGGACGCGGTCGGCATCGCGGCCGCGTTCGCCGCCCACGGCGCCGACGCCGTCGACGTCTCCACCGGGCAGGTGGTGGCCGACGAGCGCCCCCGCTTCGGCCGTTCCTACCAGACCCCCTACGCCGACCGGATCCGCAACGAGCTGGGCGTGCCGGTGATCGCGGTCGGCGCCATCTCCTCCTGGGACGACGTCAACTCCCTCGTCCTGGCCGGACGGACCGACCTGTGCGCCCTCGGCCGGCCGCACCTGTACGACCCGCACTGGACCCTGCACGCCGCGGCCGAGCAGGGGTACGAGGGGCCCGGAGCGCCCTGGCCGGTGCAGTACCGGGCGGGCAGTCGCAAGCCGCCCGGGGGGCGTACGGACGCGCCCAGGCCGCGCCTCGCGCTGGATGCGCGCCCCGGCCGCTAGGGTGTCGGCGGGGAGCGGGGCACGTCCCCGGTGGCGGCTCCAGGGTCCTCTGGCCGTCGCCCGGGTCCTCGCCCCGCCCCCTGCCGGTCTCCCCGCCGCCGTGCGCCGCCGCAGCAGACGGCGGGCTACTTGACGATCTTCGTGACCTGGCCGGCGCCCACCGTGCGGCCGCCCTCGCGGATGGCGAACTTCAGGCCCTCCTCCATGGCGATCGGCTGGATCAGCTCCACCATCATGGTGGTGTTGTCGCCCGGCATCACCATCTCGGTGCCCTCCGGCAGGTGCGCCACGCCCGTGACGTCCGTGGTCCGGAAGTAGAACTGCGGGCGGTAGCCGGTGAAGAAGGGGGTGTGCCGGCCGCCCTCGTCCTTGGACAGGATGTACGCCTGGCCCTCGAACTCGGTGTGCGGGGTGATCGACCCCGGCTTGACCACCACCTGGCCGCGCTCCACGTCCTCACGCTTGATGCCGCGCAGCAGCAGACCCACGTTCTCGCCGGCCCGGCCCTCGTCCAGCAGCTTGCGGAACATCTCGATGCCGGTGACGGTGGTCTTGGTCTTCTCCGGGTGGATGCCGACGATCTCCACCTCCTGGTTCACCTGGAGGATGCCGCGCTCGATCCGGCCGGTGACCACCGTGCCGCGGCCGGTGATGGTGAAGACGTCCTCGACCGGCATCAGGAACGGCTTGTCGACGTCGCGCTCCGGCTCGGGGATGTTCTCGTCGACCGCCTTCATCAGGTCCAGCACGGTCTGACCCCACTCCGCGTCGCCCTCCAGCGCCTTCAGCGCGGAGACCTTGACGACCGGGATGTCGTCGCCGGGGAACTCGTACTGCGTCAGCAGCTCGCGCACCTCCAGCTCGACCAGTTCCAGGATCTCCTCGTCGTCGACCATGTCGGCCTTGTTCAGCGCCACCACGATGTAGGGCACGCCGACCTGGCGGGCCAGCAGCACGTGCTCCTTGGTCTGCGGCATCGGGCCGTCGGTGGCGGCGACCACCAGGATGGCGCCGTCCATCTGTGCCGCGCCGGTGATCATGTTCTTCACGTAGTCGGCGTGGCCCGGGCAGTCGACGTGCGCGTAGTGACGCGACTCGGTCTGGTACTCGACGTGCGCGATGGAGATGGTGATACCGCGCTGTCGCTCCTCCGGGGCCTTGTCGATCTCGTCGAACGGGGTGAACGGGTTGAGGTCCGGGTACGCGTCGTGCAGCACCTTGGTGATCGCCGCGGTCAGCGTGGTCTTGCCGTGGTCGATATGGCCGATGGTGCCGATGTTGACGTGCGGCTTGGTCCGCTCGAACTTCGCCTTGCCCACTGCTTCGTCTCCTGTCCGTCCAGGCAGCGGGGTCGGCGGGCGCCGACCCCCAGTGCTGCGCGGAGTAACCTCCGGGTAACCGTACGTCGTCACGGGTCGCCAGGCGGCGAGGCGTGCCACGCGGGCGGCCGATCGATCGGGTCGCTCGGGTCAGTGCAGATGCGCCTCCGCGTAGCGGGCGCCCGCGTCCCGCAGCCGGGCGTGCAGCGCGGCGAAGACCCGCGCAGCCCTGAGCCCCGGCCAGTCGGCGGGCAGCAGCGCGGACGGCAGCCCGGGGTCCGCGTACGGCAGCCGACGCCAGGAGTCCAGCGCCAGCAGATAGTCGCGGTACGCCTGCTGCGGATCCGCGCTGCGCCGTCGTGACCAGTGGCGCAGCACCGGCTCGTGGACGTCCAGGAAGGAGTGGTGCAGGGCGGCCAGCCGGCCCAGGTCCCACCAGCGGCTCACCGCGTGCGCGGTCGGCTCGAAGCCGGCGTGCGCGCCGCGGAAGAGGTCGACGTAGGAGGAGAGTTGCAGCCGCTCCAGGGTGTGCCGGGTCTCGTCGTAGAGGTGGGCGGGGGCGATCCACACGCCCGGCGCGGCGGTGCCGAAACCGAGCCGGGAGAGCCGGGAGCGGAGCAGATGGCGCTTGTGCCGCTCCTCCTCGGGGACCGAGAAGACGGCCAGCAGCCACCCGCCGCGGGAGCGGGCGGAGGGCCGGCCGTAGATGCGCCGGTCGCCGTCGTCCAGTAACTGGCGGGCGGCGTCCGACAGCCCGTAGGCGGCGGCGCCGGAGGCCGTGCGGTCCGGGAGCAGCAGGCCGCGCCGCTTGAGCCGGGAGACGGCCGAACGCACCGAGGGCGGGTCGACGCCGACCGAGCCCAGCAGCCGGATCAGGGCGGCCACCGGCACGGGACCGGCCGGTCGGCCGGCTGTCCCGCGCCCGTACGCGCCGTAGAAGGTGACGATCAGCGAGCGGGGGGCGTGGTGGTCACTCACGCGGTAACTGTAAAGCGCCGTCGCGGAGTCGGAAGCGCTGCACCTTCCCGGTGGGCGTGCGAGGGAGCGCTTCCACGAAGACGATGTCGCGCGGGCACTTGTAGCCGGCCAGCTCCGATCTGATGAACTCCTTCAGGGCCGCCACGGTGTCATCCCTGCGTGGGACGCCGGGCCGGAGCACCACATGGGCGACCACGATCGCGCCGCGCCGCTCGTCCGGGCGGCCGGTGACGGCGGCCTCCAGCACGTCGGGGTGGCGCAGCAGCGCCTCCTCCACCTCGGGCCCGGCGATGTTGTGCCCGGCCGAGATGATCATGTCGTCGGCGCGGGCGACGAAGCGGAAGTAGCCGTCCTGGTCGCGGACGTAGGTGTCCCCGGTGAGGTTCCAGCCCTCGCGTACGTACGCGCGCTGGCGGGCGTCGGCCAGGTAGCGGCAGCCGGTCGGCCCGCGCACCGCCAGCAGCCCCGGAGTGCCGTCCGGCACCGGCCGGCCCTCGGTGTCCACCACCCGCGCCTGGTAGCCGGGGACCGGGACGCCGGTGGTGCCCGGTCGTATCGCCTCGTCGGCGGCGGAGATGAAGATGTGCAGCAGCTCGGTCGCCCCGATGCCGTTGATGATCCGCAGCCCGGTGGCCGCGTGCCAGGCGTGCCAGGTGGCTGCCGGCAGGTTCTCCCCGGCGGACACGCAGCGGCGCAGGCTGGAGACGTCGTACGAGCCCAGCCGGTCGAGCATCGCGCGGTAGGCGGTGGGCGCGGTGAACAGCACGGAGACGCGGTGGCGCGCGATGTCGTCCAGCAGCCGCGCCGGCCCGTGCCACTCGGTCAGCAGCGCCGAGGCGCCGGCGCGCAGCGGGAAGACCACCAGACCGCCCAGGCCGAAGGTGAACCCCAAGGGCGGACTGCCGGCGAACACATCGTCGGGACGGGGCCGGAGCACCTGTGCCGAGAAGGTGTCGGCGATGGCGAGCACGTCACGGTGGAAGTGGACACAGCCCTTGGGCTTGCCGGTGGTGCCCGAGGTGAAGGCGATCAGCGCCACGTCATCGGCGGAGGTCGCCACCGCCGGGTACCCGGTGGGCTTGGCCGCCGCCAGCCGCAACAGGTCGTCGGCGCGGCGCCCGCCGAACTCGGCGGTGCGCAGCCCCGGCACGGCGGCGCGCGCCAGTTCGTCCGCGCAGCCCGCCGCGCACAGCGCGTGCCGCACTCGCGCCAGCGCGCAGACGGTGGCCAGCTCCGGCGCGCGGTGCGCGGCCAGCACGGTCACCGCTATCGCGCCCGCCTTCATGACGGCCAGCCAGCAGGCGGCCAACCAGGGCGAGCCGGGGCCGCGCAGCAGCACCCGGTTGCCGGGAACCACGCCCAGGTCCTCGGTGAGGACATGGGCGATCCGATCCACGTGCGCCCGCAGTTCTCCGTAGGACCACACCTGACCGGCGGCGTCCCGCAGCGCGGGGCGGTGCGGGCCGAACTCCAAGGCGGTGCGGTCCAGCAGCTCGGACCCGCAGTTGAGCCGGTCGGGGTAGCGGTGGCCCGGGGCGATCGGCAGCAGCCGCGGCCACTCGGCGGCGGGCGGCAGCCGGTCCCGGGCGAAGGTGTCGATGTGCGCGGACGGCATGAGCTCCATCGCTGACGCGCCTCCTCTGCCGGGCCGTTCACCGAGCCGTGCATCTGCCGCGAAGCCGCTCCCTCAGCGTAACGTGTTGATGACGGCAGTCAACGGTCCGCGATACTCGCCGCGGACGGATGACAGGGAGGGCGCCCGTGTCGGACCCCGCGGTCTTCGCTCTGGACCCCGCACAGCGCCGCTGGTGCGGCGAACTGCGCGCACTGGCCGCCGAGCGGCTCCGCCCCCTCGCGGAGCGGTCGGAACCCGGTCGCGTCAACCGCCCGTTGGTCGAGGCGCTCGGCGAACTCGGGCTCCTGGCCCGACTGTTGCCCGCGGACGGCCCGGTGCGCGCCCTCACCCTGTGCCTGCTGCGGGAGTCCCTGGCCCGGGAGTGCACCGAGGCCGAGACCGCCCTCGCCCTCCAGGGACTCGGCGCCTACCCCCTCGTGCTCGCCGGCACCCCCGCCCAACGGGCCCGCTGGCTCCCCGCGGTCCGCGCCGGCCGCGCCGTCGCCGCCTTCGCGCTCAGCGAGCCGGAGGCGGGCAGCGACGCGGCGGCCCTGGCGCTGCGCGCCGAGGCCGTACGGGCGGCCGACGGTGCCGACGGTGGGGAGTCGGGCGACGCGGCGGCCCGAGCAGGCGGCGGCCCCCGGCCCGGCCGGGGCACCACCGGCGAAGGCGGTACGGCCGGCCGGGTCGCGGGCGGGGCGGCGGCCACGCCCACCGCGGGTGAGGCCGCGGCCCCGGCGGGCACCCCGGCGGTCTGCCCCGCCGCCGCGCGCGGGCGCGGCGGCTGGCGACTGACCGGCGAGAAGTGCTGGATCTCCAACGCCCCCGACGCGGACGTCTACACCGTCTTCGCGCGGACCGGCGAGGGCGCCCGCTCCCGCGGCGTCACCGCCTTCCTGGTCCCCGCCGACCGCCCCGGGCTGACGGGGGAGCGGCTGGAGATGCTCAGCCCGCACCCGATCGGCACGCTCACCTTCGACGGGGTGCCGGTCGGCGCCGACGACGTCCTGGGCGCCCCCGGCGAGGGCTTCCGCCTCGCCATGCGCACCCTCAACTTGCTGCGCCCCAGCGTCGGCGCGTTCGCCGTCGGCATGGCCCAGGCCGCGCTGGACGCCGCGCTCGACCACGCCGCGCAACGCACCGCCTTCGGCGGCCCGCTGAAGGACCTCCAGTCGGTGGCGCACCGGCTCGCCGAGATGGCCACCCGCACCGAGGCCGCCCGGCTGCTGGTCTACGCGGCGGCCGCCGGCTACGACGCCGGAGCGCCCGACGTCGCCCTGCGCTCGGCCATGGCCAAGCTGCTGGCCACCGAGACGGCCCAGTACGTGGTCGACGCCGCCGTGCAGATCCACGGCGCCCGCGCGCTGCGCCGCGGCCATCCGCTCGAACACCTCTACCGCGAGGTCCGCGCCCCGCGCATCTACGAGGGGGCCACCGAGGTGCAGCGCACCCTCATCGCCAAGGAGCTCTACCGATGACCCTCCACCGGCTCAACCCCCCGGAGCTCTCCCCGCCCACCGGCTTCAGCCACGCGGTCACGGCCACCGGCGGCCGCCTGGTCTTCCTGGCCGGTCAGACCGCGCTCGACCGGGAGGGAACGGTCGTCGAGGGCGATCTGACGGCCCAGTTCCGGCAGGCCCTGGCCAACCTGCTGACCGCCCTCGCCGCCGCCGGCGGCACCCCGGCCCATCTGGCCCGCCTCACCGTCCACACCACCGACGCGGCCGGCTACCGCGCGCGGAGCCGGGAGTTGGGCCGGATCTGGCGCGAACTGGCCGGCCGCGACTACCCGGCGATGGCGGTCATCGGCGTCGTACGCCTGTGGGACCGGGCGGCCCTGGTCGAACTGGACGGCATCGCCGTACTGCCCTGACCGACCGCCGGTAAGCCGACGGGCCGCCGGTAAGCCGACGGGCCGCCGGTTCCGTTCCGCCGGCGGCCCGTCCACTCCCCCGGGACTCAGATGTCGCGGAAGGTCTCGATCTGCGCGCCGATCGAGTTCAGCCGCTCCGCCAGGTCCTCGTAGCCGCGGTTGATGACGTACACGTTGCGCAGCACCGAGGTGCCCTCGGCCGCCATCATCGCCAGCAGCACCACCACCGCGGGGCGCAGGGCGGGCGGGCACATCATCTCGGCGGAGCGCCAGCGGGTGGGGCCCTCGACGAGGACGCGGTGCGGGTCGAGCAGCTTGACGCGGGCGCCGAGGCGGTTGAGGTCGGTGAGGTAGATGGCCCGGTTGTCGTAGACCCAGTCGTGGATCAGCGTCGACCCCTGGGCGGCCGCGGCTATCGCGGCGAAGAACGGCACGTTGTCGATGTTGATGCCCGGGAACGGCATCGGGTGGATCTTGTCCAGCGGGGCGGTGAGCTTGGACGGGCGGACCGTCAGGTCGATCAGCCGGGTGCGGCCGTTGTCCGCCGCGTACTCCGCGCCGCGCTCGTGGTCCAGGCCCATCTCCTCCAGCACGGCCAGCTCGATCTCCAGGAACTCGATCGGCACCCGGCGGATCGTCAGCTCCGACTCGGTCACCACGGCCGCGGCCAGCAGGCTCATCGCCTCGACCGGGTCCTCCGACGGCGCGTAGTCGACGTCCCGGTCGATGTGGGCGACGCCGTGCACGGTCAGCGTGGTGGTGCCCACGCCCTCGACCTTCACGCCCAGCTGCTCCAGGAAGAAACACAGGTCCTGGACCATGTAGTTGGAGGAGGCGTTGCGGATGACGGAGACTCCGTCGTGCCGGGCGGCGGCCAGCAGCGCGTTCTCGGTCACCGTGTCGCCGCGCTCGGTCAGCACGATGGCGCGGGTCGGGGAGACCGAGCGGTCGACCTCGCAGTGGTAGGTGCCGGCGGTCGGGGTGACCTCCAGGCCGAAGTGCCGAAGGGCCGTCATATGCGGCTGCACGGTACGGGTGCCCAGGTCGCAGCCGCCCGCGTAGGGAATCTTGAAGCGGTCCATCCGGTGCAGCAGCGGACCCAGGAACATGATGACGCTGCGGGTGCGGCGCGCCGCCTCGGTGTCCATCGCGTCGAGGTTCAGCTCGGCCGGCGGGGTGATCTCCAGGTCGGCCCCGTCGTTGATCCAGCGGGCGCGGACGCCGATGCTGCCCAGCACCTCCAGGATGCGGTAGACCTCTTCGATCCGGGCCACCCGGCGCAGCGTCGTACGGCCGGAGTTGAGCAGCGAGGCGCACAGCAGCGCCACGCAGGCGTTCTTGCTCGTCTTGACGTCGATGGAGCCGGACAGCCGGCGGCCGCCCACGACTCGCAGATGCATCGGGCCGGCGTAGCCGAGAGACACGATCTCGCTGTCGAGCGCCTCGCCTATGCGGGCGATCATCTCAAGGCTGATGTTCTGGTTGCCTCGCTCGATGCGGTTCACCGCGCTCTGGCTGGTACCCAGCGCCTCCGCAAGCTGGGACTGGGTCCAACCGCGGTGCTGCCGGGCGTCGCGGATGAGCTTGCCGATGCGTGCGAGGTAGTCATCTGTCATACCAAAGAGGCTATCTCACATATGAGATGCGCGTGGGGCGGGGGGTGTGGAGGAGAGGGGGCTAGGGGCGATCCGGCCGTCATCGCCGTACGGCGAGCGCCACCAGCGTGTGCGCGGGTCCCTCCAGGGTCGCGCGGCAGACGAGTTCCACGCGGTGCACCAGTCGCGGGGCGGTGAGCGGCACGGAGACCACGCCGGGGACGGACTCGGCGACCGCGTGCGGCAGCAGGGTCAGCCCCTGGCTCGCCACGGCCAGGGCGACCAGCGCCCGGACGTCGGTCCCGGTGTACGTCAGCGCGGCCCGGAAGCCGCGCGGGGCGTCGGCGGCCGCGCGCAACTGCCCGAGCGACACGCCCGAGTCGGGGGCCTCCACCCAGCGCGCCCCGGCCAGGTCGGCCAGCCGCAGTCCGAGCCGCCGGGCCAGCGGGTGCCCCTGTGCCAGCGGCACCGCCAGCGGCGTCTCGGCGAGGACCACCACGGCCAGCGGGGCGGCGTCGGGCAGGGGCAGCGGCAGCGGATCGCCGGGCGTGGCGATGCCGTCGGTCAGCCCGATGTCCAGGTCCCCGGCCGCCACCGCGGCCGGGATCCGGGCCCGGCCCAGCACTCGCACCCCGATGGGGGTGTCGGGGTGTCGGCGGCCGGCCTCGGCGAGCGCCTCCGCCAGCGTGGGGGTCAGGGCGAGCGGGGAGGCCCCGACGGTGAGCCGGGGCGCGCGGGGCGCGGTCGACCGGGTGATGTCGGCCCGCGCCGCCTCAAGCCGCGACAGCAGCGGCCCGGCGTGCTCCAGCAGCCGGCTGCCCGCCGCGGTCGGGGCCACCGGCTGCCGGGTCAGCAGTGGGGCCCGCAGCTCGGCCTCGAGCGAGGCGATGTGCTGCGACACCGCCGAGCGGGTGACCCCCAGCTCGCGCGCGGCGTCGGTGAAGGACCCGCAGCGGGCCACGGCCTCGAAGGTGCGGAGCAGGCGAGGGTCCATGCGACCAGTTTCGTGGAAACGGGCCGGCCGGGCGGCGCATGCTCATAAGTGTCGGATTTCCGACGCGTCCAGCCCGATCACTTCTCCTGGAGCACCGACAGCACATTGCCGGCCGGGTCGGTGAACCAGGCGATGTCCGGCCCCTGGCCCCGGGTGATGCCCTTCTCGTCCTGCTCGAAGCCGTCGTACCGCTCGAAGCTCACCCCGCGCTCGGTCAGCCCGGTCACGGCGCCGTCGATGTCGTCGACGGGAAAGTTGAGGATGGTGAAGGTCGCCGGGGTGTGGTTGTCCTTGGGGTAGACGAGGACGTCCGTGCCGCCGGCGAGGTGCAGGGTGAGCAGCCCGTACCGTTCCGTCACCCGCAGGCCCAGCGTCTCGCCGTAGAAGTCCTTCGCCCGCTGGAGGTCGTCCACGGCGAAGCCGCTGAACGCCTTGCTGTTCTGCAACATGACCCGTCCGTCCCTTCCTGCCGGTGATGCTCTCCTTCGTCCCTTCCGTAACTCCAGTCTGCTGCGGTGCGGGGGTGGTCCGTCGGGGCGTGCGGGCCGGGCGCGGCGGCGGGGTGCGGCCGGCAGGGGGTTTCAGGGGGGCGGGCGGGGTGTGCCCGGGCATGACCGAGCGGCGGCGATGTACTAGAGTTATCTCGACATCGAGATATCTAGCGAGAGACGTACCGCGCCGCATTCGAGTAAGGGCAGCCTAACTTAGGCACACCTTAGCGGATCGGCAACCCCCTGTGACGGCAGGATGGCGGTGGTACGCGCGAGATCACGCAAGAAGGAGACTGTCGTGTCGGCGAACAGCTTCGACGCTCGCTCCACCCTGAAGGTGGGCGACGAGTCGTACGAGATCTTCCGGCTGGACAAGGTGGAGGGCTCCGCCCGCCTCCCGTACAGCCTCAAGGTGCTGCTGGAGAACCTGCTCCGCACCGAGGACGGCGCGAACATCACCGCCGACCACATCCGCGCGCTCGGCGGCTGGGACTCCCAGGCGCAGCCGAGCCAGGAGATCCAGTTCACGCCGGCCCGCGTGATCATGCAGGACTTCACCGGCGTGCCGTGCGTGGTGGACCTCGCCACCATGCGTGAGGCCGTCGCGGCGCTCGGTGGCGACCCGGCGAAGATCAACCCGCTCTCCCCGGCCGAGATGGTCATCGACCACTCCGTCATCGCCGACAAGTTCGGCACGAACTCCGCCTTCGCGGAGAACGTCGAGCTGGAGTACGGCCGCAACAAGGAGCGCTACCAGTTCCTGCGCTGGGGCCAGACCGCCTTCGACGACTTCAAGGTCGTCCCGCCGGGCACCGGCATCGTCCACCAGGTGAACATCGAGCACCTGGCCCGCACGGTCATGGTCCGCAACGGCCAGGCCTACCCCGACACCCTCGTCGGCACCGACTCCCACACCACCATGGTCAACGGCCTCGGTGTGCTCGGCTGGGGCGTCGGCGGCATCGAGGCCGAGGCCGCCATGCTCGGCCAGCCGGTCTCCATGCTCATCCCGCGTGTCGTCGGCTTCAAGCTGACCGGCGAGCTGCCCACCGGCACCACCGCCACCGACCTGGTGCTGACCATCACCGAGATGCTGCGCAAGCACGGTGTCGTCGGCAAGTTCGTCGAGTTCTACGGTGAGGGCGTCGCCGCCACCTCGCTCGCCAACCGCGCCACCATCGGCAACATGTCGCCGGAGTTCGGTTCCACCGCCGCGGTCTTCCCGATCGACGACGAGACCCTGAACTACCTCAAGCTCACCGGCCGCTCCGAGCAGCAGGTCGCGCTCGTCGAGGCGTACGCCAAGGAGCAGGGCCTCTGGCTGGACCCGAAGGCCGAGCCGGACTTCTCCGAGAAGCTGGAGCTCGACCTCTCCACGGTCGTCCCGTCGATCGCCGGCCCGAAGCGCCCGCAGGACCGCATCGTCCTCGCCAACGCCGCCGCGCAGTTCGCCCAGGACGTCCGCAACTACGTCTCCACCGCCGACGAGGCGGGCGAGGAGTCCTTCCCGGCCTCCGACGCCCCGGCCGTCTCCAACGGCGTCCCGTCGAACCCGGTCCAGGTGACCGCCCCCGACGGCTCGACCTACACGATCGACCACGGCGCCGTCACCGTCGCCGCGATCACCTCCTGCACCAACACGTCGAACCCGTACGTGATGGTCGCCGCCGCGCTCGTCGCGAAGAAGGCCGTGGAGAAGGGCCTGACCCGCAAGCCGTGGGTCAAGACCACCCTCGCCCCGGGCTCGAAGGTCGTCACCGACTACTTCGACAAGGCGGGCCTCACCCCGTACCTCGACAAGGTCGGCTTCAACCTCGTCGGCTACGGCTGCACCACCTGCATCGGCAACTCCGGCCCGCTGCCGGAGGAGGTCTCCAAGGCCGTCAACGAGCACGACCTGGCCGTGACCTCGGTGCTCTCGGGCAACCGCAACTTCGAGGGTCGTATCAACCCCGACGTCAAGATGAACTACCTGGCCTCCCCGCCGCTGGTCGTCGCGTACGCCATCGCGGGCTCCATGAGGGTGGACATCACCAAGGACGCGCTCGGCACCGACACCGAGGGCAACCCGGTCTTCCTCAAGGACATCTGGCCGTCGGAGTCCGAGGTCAACGACGTCGTCGCGAACGCCATCGGCGAGGACATGTTCGCCAAGTCCTACCAGGACGTGTTCGCCGGCGACGCCCAGTGGCAGGCGCTGTCGATCCCGACCGGCAACACCTTCGAGTGGGACCCCGAGTCCACCTACGTCCGGAAGCCCCCGTACTTCGAGGGCATGACGATGGAGACCACCCCGGTCTCCGACATCACGGGCGCCCGCGTGCTCGCGAAGCTCGGTGACTCGGTCACCACCGACCACATCTCCCCGGCCGGCGCCATCAAGGCCGACACCCCGGCCGGCAAGTACCTCACCGAGCACGGTGTGGAGCGTCGTGACTTCAACTCCTACGGCTCGCGCCGAGGCAACCACGAGGTCATGATCCGCGGCACCTTCGCCAACATCCGCCTGCGCAACCAGATCGCGCCGGGCACCGAGGGCGGCTACACCCGCGACTTCACCCAGGCTGACGCGCCGGTGTCGTTCATCTACGACGCCTCGCAGAACTACCAGGCCGCCGGCACCCCGCTGGTCATCCTGGGCGGCAAGGAGTACGGCTCCGGTTCGTCCCGCGACTGGGCCGCCAAGGGCACCGCGCTCCTCGGCGTCAAGGCCGTCATCACCGAGTCGTACGAGCGCATCCACCGCTCGAACCTCATCGGCATGGGCGTCCTGCCGCTCCAGTTCCCGGCCGGCCAGTCGGCCGACTCGCTCGGCCTGACCGGCGAGGAGACCTTCTCCATCACCGGCATCACGGAGCTGAACGAGGGCACCACGCCGAGCACGGTCAAGGTCACCACCGACACCGGTGTCGAGTTCGACGCGGTCGTCCGCATCGACACCCCGGGTGAGGCCGACTACTACCGCAACGGCGGCATCATGCAGTACGTGCTGCGCTCGCTGATCCGCAAGTAGGCGGCGGCGTACGCCCCACGCGCCACGGCGGGCCGCACCCCCTTCCCGGGGGTGCGGCCCGCCGCGCGTTCACCGTCGTCCGGCGCCGTCACGAGAACAGCTGGGTGTACTGGTTCCAGCCGGAGTTGCCGATCCTGACCCGGGCCGCGAACGGGGCGGACGCCCTGCCCGTGCCCTTGTAGAGCCACAGGGCGCCCGTCGTGTCGCGGGCGAGCAGGTCGGCCCGGCCGTCGGCGTCGAGGTCCACGTCACCCGAGGCCACCAGGCGGTTGTAGGTGTTCCAGCCCGAGCCGATCCGGGTGCGCGTGGCGAACGGCCTGGTGTAGTCGCCGGTGCCCTTGTAGAGCCAGAGCACGCCGGCCTTGTCGCGGGCGACGAGGTCGGCCCTGCCGTCGCCGGTCAGGTCGTGCCGGCCGGCGATCTGGGTGTACCGACCCCAGCCGGTGCCGACCTTCTTACGGGCGGTCAGCGTGGCGTCCGGGCGGGCCAGACAGAGCCAGAGGGTGCCGGAGCCGTCCCGGGCGAGGAGGTCCGGCTCCCGGGCGCCGCCGAGGTCGCCCGGGGACAGCAGCACGTCGTACCGGTTCCAGCCGGGGCCGATCTCCTTGTCGGAGGTGTCGTCCGTGAAGGCGAGGGTGCCGTCGGTGCCGCGCGCGTACATCCCGTCGAACACGCCGTCCCCGTCGCGGTCGACGTGCGTCGCGGCGCTGACGTACCTCCAGTCGCCCCGCACGACCAGCTGACGGGGCAGCAGCCCGCCCCTCCCGTTCGGCATGTAGTAGTACAGATCGCCCGTGGCGGTGGCGCCGGCCAGCGGGAGGATGGGGGCGTAGCCGCCCGCGCCGACCGACGTCGGCGCCTCGGCGCGGCGCGCCGCGTTCAACTCGGCGCTCTGCGCCTGTGCGCGCTTCACCGGCGCCGGGAGGGGCGTCGGCTTGTCGTCGGCCACGGCGGTGCCGGTGGTGGTGCCGACGAGGACGGCGGCGATCGCCGCGGTCGTCAGCCGCGCCAGGGCGCGGCCGTGGTGACGGCCGGAGGATGGGGCCACGTATGTCTCCAAGATGACGTGCGTACGGCGCGATGTGCGGAGTGGGGGGCATCGCGGGCAGGATCCTGGACAGGATCTTCACAGGTCACGGCGGCGGGTGCCGCCGCGCACGAGGGCCGCACCCCTCGGGAGAGCGGTGCGGCCCGGGCGGCTCGGGGCCCTACGAGAACAGTCGGTACGCGTTCCAGCCGGAGTCGCCGATCTTGACCTTGGCCGTGAAGGGTGCCGAGGCGTTGCCGGTGCCCTTGTAGAGCCACAGCGCCCCGGCCTTGTCGCGGGCGACGAGGTCGGCGCGGCCCTTCTCGTCGATGTCCAGGTCGCCGGTGGAGAGGATCCGGTCGAACTGGTTCCAGCCGCCGCCGATCTTCGTACGCGCGGTGAACGGCCTCTTGTAGTCGCCGGTGCCCTTGTAGAGCCACAGCACGCCGGCCTTGTCGCGGGCGACGATGTCGGCCCTGCCGTCGCCGGAGAGGTCGTGCTGGCCGGCGATCTGGGTGAACTGGCCCCAGCCGGTGCCGACCTTCTTACGGGCGCTCAGCGAGCCGTCGCCCTTGGCCAGGAAGAGCCAGAGGGTGCCGGAGCCGTCCCGGGCGAGGACGTCGGCCTCCTTGGCCCCGCCGAGGTCGCCCGGGGACAGCAGCACGTCGTACGTGTCCCAGCCGCGGCCGAGGTCCGTGTCGGCGTTGTATCCCGTGTAGCGCAGGGCGCCGTCGCTGGTCCGGGTGTACGTCCCGTCGAGGTTCTCGTCCCGGTCGAAGTCGACCTGCATGATGGCGTCGACGTCCTTCCAGCCGCCCTTCGGCTTCACCGGGAAGGGCTTGCGCAGGCCGCCGTCGCCGTTCGGCGTGTACAGGAGCAGGTCACCGGTCTCGGTGATGGCGTTGAGCGGGAGGTACGGAGCGAAGGTGCCCGGGGCCGCCGACTTCGGGCCGTGCGCCCGGAGTCCGTCGAGCGCGGTGCCTCGCTCCGCGACCTGCTTCATCGCCGTGCGCAGGGCGGTCGGGTCGGAGGCCGGGCCGTCGTCGGCGACAGCGGTGCCGGCGGTGGTGCCGACCAGGGCGGCGGCTATCGCGGCGGTGGTCAGCCGGGCGAGCGCGCGGCCGCGCTGACGGCCGGAGAGAAGGGTCACGTATTACTCCAGAGTGATGTACAGGGACGCGAGGTACCTGATGGGGCATAACGCGATATCACCCTGATCGTCGCACGTAGACCTTCACCTTGATCATTATTGCGCTTCATCGGATTGTCACCGTTCTGTCACAGTCGGATGGTTCCTCCCCACGGCGGTCCCAGCGGAAAAGCGGAACGGGCCGTACCCCCAAGGGGGTACGGCCCGTCCGCCGGCCTGCCGGACCTTACGAGAAGATCAGGGTGTACTTGCCCCAGCCCGAACCGACCTTCTTCTTCGCCTTGAAGGGCGCGGACGCCTTGCCGGTGCCCTTGAAGAGCCAGGCGTTGCCGGACTTGTCGCGGGCGACCAGGTCGCTGCGGCCGTCGAGGTCCACGTCACCGGAGGACAGGATGCGGTTGTAGCCGTTCCAACCGCCGCCGACCTTCAGCCGCTTGGCGAACGGCTTGTCGGCGTCGCCGGTGCCCTTGTAGAGCCACAGCACACCGGCCTTGTCGCGGGCGACGATGTCGGCCCTGCCGTCGCCGGACAGGTCGCCCTGGCCGGCGATCTGGGTGTACTGACCCCAGCCCGAGCCGACCTTCTTCTTGGCGTTCAGCGTGCCGTTGGACTTGGCGACGTACAGGTAGAGCACGCCGGACTTGTTGCGGGCGAGGATGTCGCTCTGCTTCGTGCCGGCGAGGTTGCCCGGGGCCAGCAGCAGGTTGAACTGGTTCCAGCCGCCCCCGATCTTCCGCTCGCCCTTCGCGAAGTCGGCGAACGTCAGGGTGCCGTTGGTGTGGCGGCCGTACATTCCGTCGGCGACGCCGTCCTTGTTGTTGTCGACGTAGAACGCCGTGTTGATGCGCTCCGCCCAGAAGTCGCCGCCGATCTTCTTGCTCTCCAGGCCGCCGCGGCCGTTCGGGGAGTAGGCGTAGAAGTCGCCGGCCTTGGTCACGGCGAGAAGCGGGAAGACGGGCGCGGAGGCGCGCGCCGCCGCCGACTTCGGGGCCGCCTTGACGCCCGCGAGCGGCGCCGGGTTCTCGTCGGCCATCGCGGTGCCGGCGGTGGTGCCGACCAGAGCGGCGGCTATCGCCGCGGTCGTCAGCCGCGCCAGGGCGCGGCCGCGGTTACGGCCGGAGGAAAGGGCCACGTGGTGCTCCAAAGTGAAGGACAGAGAGACGCGGCGCGCCGCTCGTGGGGCGCGCCGCGATTTCTCCTGGATCGTTGCACACGATCTTCACGAGTCAACGGGTTCGCCGACCCCGCCTTGTCACCATTTCGTCACCGTTTTCGAGCTTGCCCCAGAAGTTCGATCTCTGTGAGCGTCGCCCTGCTGTCTGTTACCAGCCGGTAGTGCGCGTAGGCGCCCGGGTGGGCCACGGCGAAGACCCGCGTCTGCCGGTCCCAGGTGAAGGACTCGCCCTCGCGCCGGTCCAGGTCCCGCCATGTCTCGCCGTCGGCGGAGCCCTGGAGCACCCAGCCCGAGGGGGCGTCACCCCGCCGCGCGGAGGTGAGGGTGTACCGCGTCACGTGAGCGCCGGGCTGGACCGGCGGCTCCACCGAGGTGAACGCCGCCTCCGTCGCCGAGGTGTCGTCGGTCAGCGGGCCCTCGCCACGCGTCGTCAGATCGGCGTCCGGCACCGGCACCGCGTCGTCCTTCGTGATCGACGACGGTCCGGCGTCCGGCCCCGTGCCCCACCGCGAGGGCTTCGGCCCCATGGCGAACTCCAGCGTGGCGCCCTCGGCGAGGAGCGCGTGCGGCAGGGCGGTGGAGTTCCAGCGCTTGCCGTCGACCTTCAGGCCCTGGACGTAGACGTTGCGCTCGCTGTTGCGCGGCGCCTTGACGACGAGGTCGCGGCCGCCCTCCAGATGGACGGTCGCCCTGGTGAACAGCGGGGAGCCCACCGCGTACTCGGGGGACCCCATCACCAGCGGATAGAAGCCGAGGGCGCTGAAGAGGTACCAGGCGGACTGCTCGCCGTTGTCCTCGTCCCCGTGGTAACCCTGGCCGATCTCGCTGCCGAGGTAGAGCCGGGAGAGCACCTCGCGCACCTTGGCCTGGGTCTTCCAGGGCTGGCCGGCGGCGTCGTACATGTACGTGGCGTGGTGCGCGACCTGGTTGCTGTGGCCGTACATGCCCATGCGGACGTCTCGCGCCTCGGTCATCTCGTGGATGACGCCCCCGTACGAACCGGCGAACTCCGGGCCGGCGGTCTCCGGGGTGGAGAAGTAGGCGTCCAGCTTCTTCGCGAGTCCCTCACGCCCGCCGTAGAGGTTGGCCAGGCCCCGACTGTCCTGGGGCGCGGTGAAGGCGTAGCCCCAGCCGTTGGTCTCGGTGTAGTCATGGCCCCAGACGCGCGGGTCGTAGCGGTCCGCGGGCAGCCGCCAGTCGCCCTTCGCGTCCCGGCCCTGGAAGAAGCCGGCCTTGGCGTCGAAGTGCCGGACGTAGTTGCGGGCGCGGTTGCGGAAGTAGGCGGCCTCCTCCTGGTAGCGCGCCTTCCCGGTCTTCTTGTGGAGCGCCTCGGCCATGTTGGCGATGCCGAAGTCGTTGAGGTAGCCCTCCAGGGCCCAGGACATCCCCTCGTGGGTGCCGGTCGGCGTGTAGCCGAGGAAGACCGAGGAGGCCATGCCCTTGCGGCCGACGCCCGAGGACGGGGGCACCACCGTCGCGTTCTTCACCGCCGCCTCGTACGCCGCCTCCGCGTCGAACTCCACACCCTTGAGGTAGGCGTCGGCGAAGGCCACGTCCGAGCTGGTGCCGGTCATCAGGTCGGCGTAGCCGGGGGAGGACCAGCGGGAGATCCAGCCGCCGTCCTTGTACTGCTGGACGAAGCCGTCGACCAACTCGCCCGCGCGGCGTGGCGTGAGCAGGGAGTACGCGGGCCAGGTGGTGCGGTAGGTGTCCCAGAAGCCGTTGTTGACGTGCACCTTCCCGTCGACGATCTTCGCGCCGGTGCGGGTCGGGGTGTTCTCGCCCACGGGCGGCGAGAAGGGGCTCGCGTACTGGTGGCGCGGCTTCTCGGCCGTCCCCGTGTTCTCGTGGGCCGAGTTGGGATAGAGGTACAGCCGGTAGAGGCTGGAGTAGAGGGTGGTGAGCTGGTCCCGGGTCGCCCCCTCGACCTCCACCCGGCCCAGGAGCGCGTCCCACTCGGCCCGCGCCCTGTCCCTGACCCGCTCGAACGAGGTCCCGGCCGGGAGCTCGCGCTCCAGGTTGGCCTTGGCCTGTGCCACGCCGATGAGCGAGGTGGCGATCCGCAGCTGCACCGTGCGGTCCTCGCCCGGCTTGAAGCGGAAGAAGCCGGTGACGTCCTTGCCGCCGCCACCGGGCAGCATCCCGCTGTCGCTGACGGGCGCGTCGAAGACGCCGTAGACGAACATCCGGGAGGCCCCGGTGGACAGGCCGCTCCTGACGTCGGAGAAGCCGGAGACGACACCGCGCTCGGGGTCCAGGGTCAGCCCGCCCTCGTTGGACACGTTGTCGAAGATGACGCTCGCGTCATCCCCCGGATAGGTGAAGCGCATGAGGGCCGCATGGTCGGTCGGGGCGATCCCCGCCCGCAGCCCGTTCTCGAAGCGCACCTCGTACGAGTGGGGCCGCGCGGTCTCGTGTTCGTGCCGGAACGGCAGCGCGCGGGCGGTGCGCGAGGCGTCCGGGGTGCCGGCCGCGGCCGAGGGCATCACCTGGAAGGTCTGCCGGTCGCCCATCCAGGGGCTGGGCTCATGGCTGGCGCTGAACGCCTGCACGGTGGGGAGGTTGTCCGCGTTGTTGGCGCGGGCGTACTGGTAGAGCCAGTCGGTGGACGCCGCGTTGGTCACCGGGGTCCAGAAGTTGAAGCCGTTCGGCACCGCGGTGGCCGGGAAGGTGTTGCCGCGCGAGAAGGAGCCGCTGGAGTGGGTGCCGCGCGTCGTGACGGCGTAGTCGGACAGGTGCGCCAGCCGCTTCTCCGGCGCCCTCGGGGCCAGGGAGACGTCGTCGACCCAGCCGCGGAACGCCGCCGGGCCCTTCGGGGAGTCGTACGCCACCAGCACCCGGTCGACCGTCTTGCCCGCCGCGACCGCGCCGATCCGCGCCTCCTTGTGGTTCCACTGGTTGACGTAGAGCGTCTTGGAGGCCGCCTGGCCCCGCGGCGTCAACCGGGCGCCGTGCTGGTCCACGGCCCCCAGGTCGCTGAGGTAGGTGCCGTCGGTGAAGGCGAGGTCGACCGCGACATGGGTCGCGGGATAGCTCAGATCGGTCTCCGGCATGGACGGGAAGATCCGGTACGACAGCACGGTGTCCCGGCGTATCGCGGTGTCGACGTCGAAGACCTTGTTGTACGAGTACGCCCGGCCGTCCGGCCGGTGCGTGCCCGCGTACCGCAGCGCGCGGGTGCCGGTGAAGCCGGCGTTGGCCTTGGCGGTGGGGGAGCCGGCCGGGCCGCGGTCGACGTGGGACCGCATGTCGGAGGGGGCGGGTGGGGTGGTGTCGCTGCCGCCGAACCGCACCTCGGCCAGTTGGGTGAGCGGATCCCCGGAGTTGCGAGTGATCTCCAGCCGGAAGTGTCGGTACGGCCTCTCGTTGGCGAAGCCGAACTGCCGGGTCTGCTGCCGCTCCGCGAAGACCTCGCCCTCGCGGGTGTCCAGCGTCCGCCAGTCGGTGCCGTCGGTGGAGCCCTTGAGCGTCCAGTCGCGGGGGTCGCGGCCGGCGGCGTCGTTGGCCGAGGTGAGCGCGTAACGCACCACGTCGACCGGCTCGGACAGCTCGAACTCGAGCCAGGCGGTGGGCTGGAAGACCAGCCACTTGCTGGTGGCCTCGCCGTCGACGAGGTTCTCCTTCACCTCGCCGGCCGAGGCGTGCTCGCCGCTGGCCCGGACCGCGGCGACCTTCTCGGTCACATCGCCGGGGATGCCCGTGGAGTACGCGCCGTCGACGCCGGAGGTCCGCTGCTCCCCGTCGGGTCCGGTCTCCACCGCGTCGCGCCAGTCGGGCTGCGGGTCGCCCTTCTCGAAGGAGGAGGCGAACGAGGTGGAACGGGCGTCGGGCTGGCGCGGTGCGGCGGTGGCCGGGGCCCAGGCGTGGGCGGTGGCCAGCAGCAGGGCGGCCACCGCCAGCGCCATCGGGCGTTCCCCCGGACGGAGAGCCGCTCCGCCGACCCGGCGGAGCGTCAGCGGATCGCGGCCGCGGCGCCATCGTCTCTGTCTCATCTCGGCCTCTCAACGAATTAGACAACGTTGTCAAGCGAGTTGGGCAGTGACAAGTAGGGCGCCAGGGGGACGGTGGTGTCAAGGGTGCGGAGGGGACGCGGGCATGACGGAGGGGCCGCGGGCGTGAAGGAGGGGTCGCGGGCATGACGGACGGGCCGCGGGCGTGACGGAGGGGACGCGGGCATGAAGGAAAGGCCGCCGCCCGACCGGGCGGCGGCCCCCGAACCGCCGGCGACCGTGAGGCGAGGCGGCCGCCGTCAGTTCTTCGTCGCGCTCTTCGTCGCCAGCGTGATCCGGCAGGTCTTGGCCTTCTTCGAGGAGTCGGGCAGGAAGCCCTTCACCTTGACGGTCTTCTTGCCGTTGCCGGGCACCGCGGCGTCGGACGCGATGCCGGACGTGACGACCTTGTCGTCCTTGTCGGTGAAGCCGACGAAGATGGAGTAGTACTGCGTGGTCGACGAGGAATTGGTGATCTTCACATCGGCGTACGGCATGGAGGACGAGTCCCAGCCGCAGGGGCCCATCTTCGCGTCCGGGGTCACCAGGCCGGTGCCGCCGGTCGGGGTGTCCGACGGGTCGTCGGTCGGCGTGGGGGTCGGCGTGGGGGTGGGGGACGGGGACGGCTCCACGGGCAGCTTGGCCATGCCCTTGCCTATGGCGACGCCGCTCTTGCCGTCCTCGCTCGACGAACCGCCCCCGGAGCCGCAGCCCGCGGTCAGCGCGAGCGTCGCGACCACCACGGCGGACGTGGCAAGGGGCAACTTCTTAACGAACACTGAGGACCGCCTCTCGACTCGGCACCGCACGGCTTCGTGCCGTACGGGCTGGCGTCCCCTACGGTAGGTCGCACAGGTCTCAACTCGGGAAAGACTCCTCACCAAAGCTGCACCCGATCTTGCCCAGTGAAGGAGGAGTGGACTATACCTGTCGGCGTCCGAGCGGCCGTCACGGTGAAACGGCAGCCGACTCCTGGGGGCGGCGTGGCGATGATAGGCCGCACTGTTCGCAGGCTTCCCCACGCGCACTCCCAGCACACCTCAGCACGCTCAGCACCACTCAGCTTCCAACCGACCTGCGGTGTCGGACCCCTCGCCGGAGGCGAGCTCGCACGGGAGACCGCTACACCGCCTGAGTCCGCAAGAAGGCGAGGACTTGAGCATGGGATCCACCTCTGACGCCCCCGGTACGAACCGCCCCGGAACCGGCCGCCGCCAGCTGATCAAGCGTTCGGCGGCACTCGGCCTCATCGCCGCGCCCGGCATGGGCCTCCTCTCCGCGTGCGCCACCGGCGGCGGGGACGACGACGCCGACAAGCCCAAGCAGCCGGAGGGCAAGGTCAGCGCGAAGAACCCGCTGGGCGTGAAGGAGGGCGCCCCGCTGGAGGCGTTCATCTTCAAGGGCGGGCTCGGCGACCAGTACGCCAAGGACGCGGAGGCGGACTACAAGGCGACGTACGACGCCGAGGTCAAGCACACCGGCACCCAACAGGTCGGCCCCAAGCTCCAGCCCCGCTTCGCCGGGGGCAACCCGCCGGACGTCATCGACAACTCCGGCGCCGACCACCTGGACATGAACAACCTGTCCACCCAGGGTCAGCTGATGGACCTGGCACCGCTGCTGGACGCGGTCTCGTTCGACGACCCGGACAAGAAGGTGCGCGACCTCCTCTACCCCAGCACGCTGGAGAAGGGCAGGCACGGCGACACCTTCGACGTCCTCTACTACGCCTTCACCGTCTACGGCTCCTGGTACTCCCGGAAGCTGCTGGACGACAAGGGCTGGGAGTACCCCAGGACCCTGGACGAGATGGTCGCGCTCTGCGGCGAGATCAAGAAGGCGGGCATCGCGCCCTGGACCTACCCGGGGAAGTATCCGTACTACGTCCACTTCAACCTCTTCGCGCAGATCGCCAAGATCGGCGGCATGGAGAAGTG
Source organism: Streptomyces sp. SAJ15 (assembly GCF_007595705.1). Taxonomy (GTDB): domain Bacteria; phylum Actinomycetota; class Actinomycetes; order Streptomycetales; family Streptomycetaceae; genus Streptomyces. The sequence continues at coordinate 255,672 of NZ_NISY01000002.1, forward strand.
GATCGCGATCGACAACCTCGAACCGAACGCGTGGACCTCCAACGACGCGGTCAAGCAGGTCGTCGAGCACTACGAGGAGCTGGCCGCCAAGGGCTACTTCCTGGAGGGCAGCGAGGGCCGCACCCACACCCAGACGCAGACCAAGTGGACCAAGGGCGAGGCGGTGTTCATGCCCAACGGCTCCTGGGTGGAGAACGAGGCCGCCCCGACCACCCCCGAGGACTTCGGGATGGCCGTCGGCGCGCTCTTCGACGGCGGCTCGGGCGACAGGATGCCGCACGGCACGGTGCGCGCCGAGCCGAGCGAGCCGTTCATCGTCGCCAAGCAGGGCAAGAACCCGATCGGCGGCATGGAGCTGCTGCGCATCATGCTCTCCAGGAAGCACTCGCAGAACTTCGCCAAGAAGGTCAAGTCGCTCACGAGCGTGAAGGGCGCCACCGAGGGCATGGAGCTGACGCCCGGTCTGGCCTCGGCGAGCAAGCTGGTCGCGGACGCCGGCGAGAACCTGCTGACCATCCAGCTCCAGGAGTGGTACCCGAAGCTGACGGACGAGAAGCTCGGCGGCCTCACCAGCGAGCTGCTCACCGGCGACCTCAAGGCCAAGGATTGGATCCGGAAGGCGCAGAGCTACGCCGACGAGGTGGCCGGCGACGACTCGGTCACCAAGTTCAGGCGCACCGCCTGATCGCCGGCCCGTCGGGGCTCATCGGGGCCCGTCGGGCTCCCCGGGGTGATCCGCCCCGGGGAGCCCGACCGGGCCGATCGGGTCAGTCACACGGCCGGAGGAGAAGGGCTGGGAGCGGTATGCGGAGGAAAGGCGGTCCCCGGAAGGCCGGGGAGTTGCGGAAGAACCTGTTCATCCTGGGGTTCCTGGCCCTGCCGGTGGCGATTTACGCGATCTTCGTGATCTCGCCCTTCATCCAGGCGTTCCAGATCTCGCTGACCGACTGGAGCGGCGTGCGGGGCGCCGCGAAGTACACCGGGTTCGACAACTACGACAAGCTGCTGCACAGCGACGAGTTCCTGAACGCGCTGAAGCACAACGCGATCATGTTGGCGGTGGTGCCGGTCATCACCCTGGGGCTGGGGCTCTTCTTCGCCTTCATGCTCAACGTCGGCGGCCGCTCGCGCCGCGGGGCGGTGATCACCGGGGTGCGCGGCACCTCCGTCTACCGGTTCGTCTTCTTCTTCCCCCAGGTCATCTCCATCGCCATCATCTCGGTGATCTGGTTCAACATCTACAACCCCGACGCCCGCGAGGGACTGCTGAACTCGCTGCTCGGGGCCGTGGGCCTGGACTCCCTGCAGAGCTCCTGGCTCGGGGACAAGAGCCTCGCGCTCACCTGCATCATGGCGGTGATGGTCTGGGCGCACGTCGGCTTCTACGTGGTGCTCTTCTCGGCCGCCATGGCCAACATCCCCCGGGACATCTACGAGGCGGCGCTGCTGGACGGCGCGGGCCGTACCCACACCTTCTTCCGCATCACGCTGCCGCTGCTGTGGGACACGGTGCAGACCGGCTGGGTCTACATGGGCATCATCGCCATGGACGCCTTCGCGCTGGTGCAGATCATGTCCGTGAACATGGGCGGACCCAACGGGGCGACCGACGTGGTGCCGCTGAGGCTCTATCAGACCGCCTTCCGGGACAGCCAGTACGGCTACGCGTCGGCCATGGGCGTCGCCATGCTCGTGGTCACCCTGCTGTTCGCCGTGCTCACCATGCGCTTCGCGCGGCGTGAGCGGATCGAGTTCTAGGGGGTCGCGGACTCATGACGACGGACATCACCGAGGTCTCCCCGCCGGAGGCCGTGCCCCCGGCACCGCGGCCGCCGCGCGAGCCGGCACGCCGGTCCGAGGGGGCCGTGCTCAACGTCTTCTCCCACGGCATCCTCGTCACCTGGGCGCTCATGGTGGGGCTGCCGCTGGTCTGGGTGCTGTGGAGCTCCTTCAAGACCAGCGACGGCATCCTCAGCGACCCCTGGTCGCTGCCCGGGAGACTGCACTTCGAGAACTGGGGCAACGCCTGGCGGGAGGCGAACTTCGGCGACTACTTCCTCAACACCATCATCGTGGTCGGGGGCTCGGTGCTCGGCACCATGGTGCTCGGGTCGATGGCCGCCTATGTGCTGGCCCGGTTCTCCTTCCCCGGCAACCGGCTCCTCTACTACCTCTTCGTCGGCGGCATGGCGTTCCCGGTGTTCATGCTGGTGATCCCGCTCTTCTTCGTGATGCGGGACTTCCCGGGGCAGAATCTGCTGGCCACCTACCACGGCCTGATCCTGGTCTACATCGCCTACTCGCTGCCGTTCACGGTCTTCTTCATGACGGCGTTCTTCCGGACGCTGCCGACCTCGATCGCCGAGGCGGCGATGATCGACGGGGCCTCGCACACCCGGGTCTTCTTCCAGGTGATGCTGCCGATGGCCCGCCCGGGTCTGATCAGCATCGGCATCTTCAACTTCCTGGGGCAGTGGAACCAGTACCTGCTGCCGATGGTGCTCAACCAGGACGAGAAGAAGTACGTGCTGACCCAGGGGCTGGCCCAGATCGCGCTCCAGCAGCAGTACGAGACGGACTGGGGAGCGCTCATGGCGGGGATGACCATCGCCATGCTGCCGGTGCTGATCGTTTACTTCTTGTTCCAACGGCAGGTCCAGGCGGGCCTGACGGCGGGGGCGCTGAAGTAGCCGCGGGCGCGCGGTCCGCGCGGCCGGTCGCGACGACGGGCTCACCCTGCGTGGCCGGGGCGGGCCCGTCGTGACGTATCTCACCCACCCGCTCACCAGGCGTGTTCGATACACCGTGTCCCACCTGTGTCCCGTGAGGTCTTGACGGGGGACAACCGCGCCGGCTCGACTTAGAGTTCACATGTTGGAGACAATGCCGGGCCCCATCGTCGTGGCCCGGCCGGTGGTGCGGCCGTCGTGCCGGCGCCGTAGCGGGAGTGGATGGGCGTGGAGACTCCGGGATCGCAGTCGTCGCTGCACCGGGCCAACCTGGAGCGGGTCGTGCGCGCGGTGCGGATGGCGGGCTCGCTCACACAGGCGGAGATCGCCCGGTCCACCGGGCTGTCCGCCGCGACGGTCTCCAATATCGTTCGGGAGCTGAAGGACGGCGGGACGGTGGAGGTCACCCCGACCTCGGCCGGCGGCCGGCGGGCCCGCAGCGTCTCGCTGAGCGGCCACGCCGGGATCGTGGTCGGCGTGGACTTCGGCCACACCCACCTGCGGGTGGCCATCGGCAACCTGGCCCACCAGGTGCTCGCCGAGGAGTCCGAACCGCTGGATGTGGACGCGTCCGCGGCGCAGGGCATGGACCGGGCGGAGGCCCTGGTGGGCCGGCTGATCGAGGTCACCGGCATCAGCCCGGACAAGGTGATCGGGGTGGGCCTGGGCGTGCCGGGGCCGATCGACGTGGAGACCGGCGCGCTCGGCTCCACCGCGATCCTGCCGGGCTGGGCGGGCACCAATCCCCGCGACGAACTGGCCGCCCGACTGGGCGTCCCGGTGCACGTGGACAACGACGCCAACCTGGGCGCGCTGGGCGAACTGGTCTGGGGCGCCGGGCGAGGGGTCGCCGACCTGGCGTACATCAAGGTCGCCAGCGGCGTCGGCGCGGGGCTCGTGATCAGTGGGCAGATCTATCGCGGCCCCGGCGGCACGGCGGGCGAGATCGGGCATATCACCCTGGATGAGTCGGGTCCGGTCTGTCGCTGCGGCAACCGCGGTTGTCTGGAAACGTTCGCCGCCGCCCGCTATGTGCTGCCGCTCCTGCACTCCAGCCATGGCGCCGACCTCACCGTGGAGCGCATGGTCCGGCTGGCCCGGGACGGCGACCCCGGCTGCCGTCGGGTCATCGCCGATGTGGGGCGGCATATCGGTAGCGGAGTGGCCAATCTGTGCAATCTGCTCAATCCCAGCAGAGTGCTGCTCGGCGGACATCTCGCCGAGTCCGGCGAGCTGGTGCTGGGGCCCATCCGCGAGTCGGTGGCGCGGTACGCGATCCCCAGCGCGGCACGGCGGTTGTCGGTGATGCCGGGCGCGCTGGGCGACCGCGCGGAGGTGCTCGGCGCCATCGCCCTGGTGCTGAGCGAGATGGGCGACTCCACGCTGCTGGACGGCTCGCCGCTGGGAGCGCCGTCGCTCAACTGACCGGTCCGGTGAGCGCGGGCCCCGCGGCGACGGCTCGCCGCGGGGCCCGCCGCTCGTTCAAGGCTGAGTTCAGACAGATAACGAATGGCACCGTTGCCATCTCGTTAAGGATTTACTTCTTGACGTCATGCTGACGGCCGAGTTGACTTCCAGCCACCTCGGCCGCAATGACGCGGCCTCGTCAGGGAGGTCACCCCCATATGAACGCCACGATGCGTCGCGTCCTCATGGCCACCGCCGCTGTTTCGATGGCCGCGTCCCTCGCCGCCTGCGGCTCCGCGAAGGAAGCCGGAGACAAGGACAAGGGCGACAAGAAGAAGACAGGTCCGCTCACCATCGGTCTGCTCCTCCCCGAGGACCAGACCGCGAGATACGAGAGCTTCGACCGCCCCCTGATCACCGAGAAGATCAAGGGGCTGTGCGCGGAGTGCACCGTCCAGTACGCCAACGCCAAGTCGGACCCGTCGGTGCAGCAGCAGCAGGTCGACTCGATGATCACCAAGAAGGTGGACGTGATCATCCTCGACGCGGTCGACTCCAAGTCCATCGCCAGCTCCGTGAAGAAGGCCGACGAGGCGGGCATCCCGGTCGTCGCCTACGACCGGCTCGCCGAGGGCCCGGTCTCCGCCTACACCTCCTTCGACAACGAGGAGGTCGGCAAGGTCCAGGGCAAGGCGCTCCTCAAGGCGCTCGGGGGCAAGGCCAAGGACGGCAAGGTCGTCATGCTCAACGGCTGGGAGGCCGACCCCAACGCCGCCCTCTTCAAGAAGGGCGCGCTGTCCGTCCTGGACGGCAAGGTCGACATCGCCAAGTCCTACGACGTGGACCGCTGGCTGCCGGACAAGGCCAACGAGGCCATGAGCGGCGCCATCTCCTCGCTCGGCAAGGACGAGATCATCGGCGTCTACTCCGCCAACGACGGCATGGCGGGCGGCGCCATCACCGCGCTCAAGAGCGGCGGCTTCGACTCCCTGCCGCCGGTGACCGGCCAGGACGCGGAGCTCGCGGGCGTGCAGCGGATCCTCGCCGGTGAGCAGTACATGAGCGTCTACAAGCCGTACGAGCCCGAGGCGACCGCCGCCGCCGAGATGGCGCTGGCCCTCGGCCGCGGTGAGAAGGTGGCCGCCTCCGCCACCGTCGACAGCGGCAGCGCCAAGAAGATCCCGGCCACCCTGATCACCCCCCTGGCGCTGACCAAGGACAACGTCAAGGACACCGTGGTCAAGGACGGCCTCTGGAAGGTCGACGACATCTGCACCGCCAAGTACGCGTCCGCCTGCAAGTCCGCGGGCCTGAAGTAGCCGAGGGCCCGGGCCGTCGCTGAGGCGGCCCGGCCACGCACCACCGGGGGGCGGTGTCCCGCTCCGCACGGCCGGACCGGCCGAGCGGCGGGGCCGCCCCGCACGGGCGCGGCCGCCGCGCCGGTACACCCGCCCCGCGGGCCCCACCACCGGGTGGACCCGCCGCCGGCAGGGCGCCCGACCACCGCCGGCCGGAGCACGCCCGAACCCACGGGCCCGCCCCCTCGGGGCGGCGTACGGCCCGTGGGCCCGAGGCCCCGAAGCGGCCACCCCGCACCGGCCCACCGCACCCACCCCGGTGCCGGATCCGGAGCCCTCGAGGCCCCCGGATCCCACCCCCCAGACGCTGGCGAGGGGAGTCGGCCCGCCCGGCACCCCCTCTGCAATCCGCAGGGTCCCCCTGCCCTAGATCGGAGAAGGCCATCGTGCCGAACGAACCCGTACTTGCGTTGCGCGGGATCTCCAAGCGGTTCGGCGCCGTCCAGGCGCTGACCGACGTTCACCTGGAGGTCCACGCCGGTGAGGTGGTCGCCCTGGTCGGCGACAACGGCGCCGGTAAGTCCACCCTCGTCAAGACCATCGCCGGAGCCGGGCCGGCCGACGACGGCGTCGTCGAGTGGTGCGGCAAGCCGGTGACCATCCAGCGCCCGCACGACGCCCAGGAGCTGGGCATCGCGACCGTCTACCAGGACCTCGCGCTGTGCGACAACATCGACGTCGTCGGCAACCTCTTCCTGGGACGCGAGATCCTGCGCCGCGGCGCACTGGACGAGGTGGAGATGGAGCGCCGCTCGCGCGAGCTGCTCAGCACCCTCTCGATCCGCATCCCCAGCGTCCGCATCCCGATCGCCTCGCTCTCCGGCGGCCAGCGGCAGACCGTCGCCATCGCCCGCTCCATGCTCGGCGACCCCAAGCTGGTGATCCTCGACGAGCCCACCGCCGCCCTCGGCGTCGAGCAGACCGCGCAGGTCCTCGACCTGGTCGAGCGGCTGCGCGAACGCGGCCTCGCGGTGATCCTCATCAGCCACAACATGGCCGACGTCAAGGCGGTCGCGGACCGGGTCGCGGTGCTGCGCCTGGGCCGCAACAACGGCACCTTCGACGTCCGCACCACCTCTCAGGAAGACATCATCTCCGCCATCACCGGCGCCACGGACAACGCCGTGACCCGCCGCAAGGCGCGTACCGCGGAGGCCCAGAAGTGACCACCGACCTCAACAAGTCGAGCAGCGCGCAGGAACCCGGCGCGCAGGAACCCGTCGACGAGGCCCCCGCGGCCCCCGCGGCCGTCACCGCCGTCGACCCCCGGCTGCTGGTGCGCCAGCAGGGCGTCAAGGGATACCTCCAGGAGCTGGGGCGCAAGCTGCGCAGCGGCGAGCTGGGCGCCCTCCCGGTCATCGTCGGCATCGCCGTCATCTGGGCCGTCTTCCAGATCAAGGACGACGCCTTCCTCTCCCCGAAGAACCTCTCCGACCTGTCGATCATCATCGGCGGCACCGGCCTGATCTCGGTCGGCATCGTCTTCGTGCTGCTGCTCGGCGAGATCGACCTGTCGGTCGGCTCGGTCAGCGGCCTGGCCGCGGCGACCACGGCGGTGCTCAACGTCAAGGAGGGCATGCCCGAGGTCCCGGCGATACTCATCGGCCTCGCCGTCGGCGCCGCCCTCGGTGTGGTGCACGGCTACTTCTTCGCCAAGATCGGCGTGCCGGCCTTCGTGGTCACCCTGGCCGGCCTGCTCGCCTGGAACGGCCTGATGCTCCAGGTGCTGAGCAGCACCGGATCCATCCAGCTCGACGACGACAGCCTGCTGCGCACCCTGTCCACCCACTACTTCTCGGACATCGCCGCCGCGTACGCGGCGGCGGCGCTGGCCGTGGGCGCCTTCTTCCTGGCCCAGTTCCTGGACGCCAGGCGGCGCAAGGAGGCCGGCATCCCGGCCCGGCCGATGGGCGAGATCCTGGTGCGCACCGCGGTGCTGGCGGTGATCGCCTTCGCCGCCGCCTGGAAGCTCAACGAGTACATGGGCCTGCCGCTCGCCCTGGTGATCTTCCTGGTGGTGCTGGTCGTCCTGGACTTCGTGGTGCGCCGTACCTCCTACGGCCGCAAGGTGATCGCGCTCGGCGGCAGCGTCGAGGCCGCCCGCCGCGCGGGCATCAACGTGGCCGCCGTCCGGATCTCGGTGTTCGCCCTGGCCGGGTTCCTCGCCGCCTGCGGTGGTCTCATGATCGCCTCCCGTGTCGGCACCGCCAGCCAGCAGGCCGGCACCGGCAACCTGCTGATGGAGGCCATCGCCGCCGCGGTCATCGGCGGCACCAGCCTCTTCGGCGGCCGCGGCTCGGTCTGGTCGGCGCTGCTGGGCATGCTGGTCATCGGCTCGATCTCGTCCGGCATGTACCTGCTGAGCGTGGGCAACTCCGTCCAGTACATGATCACCGGTGCGGTGCTGCTCGCCGCCGTGGTGATCGACTCGGTCTCCCGTAAGACACAGAAGACAGCCGGCCGCGGCTGACCCGGCGGGCCGTGGGTCGACCCGTCGGCCGCTCCCGGCGCCCCGCGCGCCCGCCGCGCCCCCGTGCCCGGCACCGTCCCCTGGGGCGGTGCCGGGCACTCCCACGTGCGGCGTCCGCGGGCGCCGACACACTCGGCGGCACGCGGGCTCCGCGTGTATCGCGCCCCTTCGCGTGACATACATCGCATAGGCCGATCTCCCGGCCCCCGGGCGGAACATTAGACTCGTCGGACCCGGCCCCCACCGGGCCCGGACACACTCGACAGCAAGGAGGCACGGGTGACTCTGCTGACCCGCATCAGGGGACCACGCGATCTGGACCGGCTCAGCCCGGAGCAGCTGGATCAGCTGGCGGCGGAGATCCGTACCTTCCTCGTGGACGCCGTCTCCAAGACCGGCGGGCACCTGGGCCCCAACCTCGGCGTCGTCGAGCTGACCATCGCCCTGCACCGGGTCTTCCAGAGCCCCAGGGACAAGGTGCTCTTCGACACCGGCCACCAGTCCTACGTCCACAAGCTGCTCACCGGCCGGCAGGACTTCTCCAAGCTCAAGAGCAAGGGCGGGCTCTCCGGCTACCCCTCGCGGGCCGAGTCCGAGCACGACGTCATCGAGAACAGCCACGCCTCCACCGTGCTGGGCTGGGCCGAGGGCATCGCCAAGGCCAACGAGGTGCTGGGCCGGGAGAACCACCACGTCGCCGCGGTGATCGGCGACGGCGCGCTGACCGGCGGCATGGCCTGGGAGGCGCTCAACAACATCGCCGCCGCCAAGGACCGCCCGCTGGTCATCGTCGTCAACGACAACGAGCGCTCCTACGCGCCCACCATCGGCGGCCTCGCCAACCACCTCGCCACCCTGCGCACCACCGACGGCTACGAGCGCTTCCTGGCCCGCGGCAAGGACATCCTGGAGCGCACCCCGGTCGTCGGCCGGCCGCTCTACGAGACGCTGCACGGCGCCAAGAAGGGCCTGAAGGACTTCATCGCCCCGCAGGGCATGTTCGAGGACCTGGGGCTGAAGTACGTCGGCCCGATCGACGGCCACGACATCGAGGCCCTGGAGTCCGCGCTGCAGCGCGCCAAGCGCTTCCGCGGCCCGGTCATCGTGCACTGCCTCACCGAGAAGGGCCGCGGCTACCAGCCCGCCCTCCAGGACGAGGCGGACCGCTTCCACGCGGTGGGCAAGATCCACCCGGACACCGGTCTGCCGATCGCGAGCTCCGGCGCCGACTGGACCTCCGTCTTCGGCGACGAGATGGTCCGGCTCGGCGAGGAGCGCGCGGACATCGTCGCGATCACGGCGGCCATGCTGCAGCCGGTCGGCCTGGACAAGTTCGCCAAGCGCTTCCCGGACCGGGTCTACGACGTGGGCATCGCCGAGCAGCACGCCGCCGTCTCGGCGGCGGGCCTGGCCACCGGCGGGCTGCACCCGGTCGTCGCCGTCTACGCCACCTTCCTCAACCGCGCCTTCGACCAGGTCCTGATGGACGTGGCGCTGCACAGGTGCGGCGTGACCTTCGTGCTGGACCGGGCCGGGATCACCGGCACCGACGGCGCCTCGCACAACGGCATGTGGGACATGTCGATCCTCCAGGTCGTCCCCGGCCTACGGATCGCCGCGCCGCGCGACGCCGACCAGGTCCGTGCCCAGCTGCGCGAGGCCGTCCAGGTCACCGACGCCCCGACCGTGGTCCGCTACTCCAAGGGCGCGGTCGGCCCGGCGGTGCGGGCGGTCGGCCGGGTCGGCGGCATGGACGTGCTGCGCGAGCCGGACGCCGGCGTGGACCGCCCCGACGTGCTGCTGGTCTCGGTCGGCGCGCTCGCCCCGATGTGTCTGGAGATCGCCGACCTGCTCGACAAGCAGGGCATCTCGACGACCGTGGTCGACCCGCGCTGGGTCAAGCCGGTCGACGAGGCGCTGCCGGGGCTGGCCGCCCGACACCGGGTCGTGGTCACCGTCGAGGACAACAGCCGGGTCGGCGGCGTCGGCTCCGCCGTCTCCCAGGCCCTGCGCGACGCGGGCGTGGACGTCCCGCTGCGCGACTTCGGCATCCCGCCGGTCTTCCTCGACCACGCCTCCCGCAAGGAGGTCATGGCCGAGATCGGGCTGACCGCGCCCGACATCGCCCGCCAGGTGACCGGCCTGGTCGCCAAGATCGACGGTCGTTTCGACGACGAGCGGGTCGAGGCGGCCGGGGACGCGGAGTCCACCGAGCCCGAGCAGCTGGCCGCGGGCGACGGGGCCGAGGTCGCCGGGGGCACCTCCCCGCGGTAGCCGGCACACCGCGGGTCGTCGACGCGACCGCCGGCCCGCGCCATCCGACCGCACCACCGGTGCACCGGGCCGGTCGACGCATCCGTACGGGACCATCCGACGGATACGCCGACCGGCCCAGCGCGTTCCCGCCCGTCGCTCCCCATCGGATGAATTCGTGCGCCCCGGCAGGTGTACATACCTCCTCCGGCCCCCGGCAACCAGAACCATGACGCCGACGGGCAATCGTGGAGGTGCGCCGTGAGTGTGAAGGAACCCACCGAAGGCGGCTCAGGCGGCGTCTTCCGGACGAAGTCGATCGAACAGTCCATCCGGGACACGGAGGAGCCGGAGCACGCGCTCAACCGCTCGCTGTCCGCCCTCGACCTCACCGTCTTCGGCGTCGGCGTCATCATCGGCACCGGGATCTTCGTCCTCACCGGCGTCGCCGCCAAGGAACACGCCGGCCCCGCGACCTCGCTGTCCTTCGTCGCCGCCGGCATCGTCTGCGCCCTGGCCGCCCTCTGCTACGCGGAGTTCGCCTCGACGGTCCCGGTGGCCGGGTCCGCGTACACCTTCTCGTACGCCTCCATCGGCGAGCTGCCGGCCTGGATCATCGGCTGGGACCTGGTGCTGGAGTTCGCGCTGGGGACCGCGGTGGTCGCCGTCGGCTGGTCGGGCTATGTGCGCTCGCTCCTCGACAACGCCGGCTGGCATCTCCCCAACGTCCTGTCCGGGCCCGACGCCCCGGGCCCCTTCGGCTTCGACCTGCTCGCCTTCCTGCTGGTGCTGCTGCTCACCGGGATCCTGATCCTGGGCATGAAGCTGTCCGCCCGGCTCACCGCGGTCGTCGTCGCGATCAAGGTGACCGTGGTGCTGATCGTCATCATCGCCGGCGCCTTCTTCATCAAGGCGGCCAACTGGCGGCCGTTCATCCCCGAGTCCGAGACCAGGGAGGGCGGCTCGGGCCTCGACGCGCCGCTGGTGCAGCTGATGTTCGGTTACGAACCCACCAGCTTCGGCGTCCCGGGCATCTTCACCGCCGCCGCCGTGGTGTTCTTCGCCTTCATCGGCTTCGACGTGGTCGCCACCGCGGCCGAGGAGACCCGCAACCCGCAGCGGGACATGCCCATCGGCATCCTGGGCTCGCTGCTGATCTGCACCACGCTGTACGTCGCCGTGACGGTCGTCGTCACCGGCATGCAGCACTACACCAGGCTCACCATCGACGCGCCGCTGGCGGACGCCTTCAAGTCCACCGGGCACCCCTGGTACGCCGGCCTGATCAGCTTCGGCGCCGCCGTCGGCCTGATCACCGTCTGCATGATCCTGCTGCTGGGGCAGACCCGGGTCTTCTTCGCCATGAGCCGCGACGGGCTGCTGCCGCGCTTCTTCTCCAAGGTGCACCCGCGCTACGCCACCCCGTACCGCTCGACCATCCTGCTCGGCTGCGTCATCGCCGTCGTCGCCGGCTTCACCAGCATCTCCGAGCTGGCGGAGCTGGTGAACATCGGCACCCTCTTCGCCTTCGTCGTGGTCGCGATCGGCGTCATCGTGCTCCGCCGAACCCGCCCCGACCTGGACCGCGCCTTCCGCACCCCCTGGGTGCCGGTGCTGCCCATCGCCTCGGTCGCCGCCTCGCTGTGGCTGATGCTCAATCTGCCGGGGGAGACCTGGGCCCGGTTCGCGGTGTGGATGCTGGTCGGCTTCATCGTCTACTTCGCCTACGGGCGCGGCCACAGCCGGATGGTGGGGGCGGCGGACCGGGTGGACGACCTGCCGAAGGCGGGCTAGGAGGGCCGGCGGACCGGGCGCATGAGGGCGGGTCAGGAGCCGTCGGCCGCCGGCCGGACCGTGCGCGGCCCGGCGACGTCCGCGCCCAGGGCCGCCACCCGCTCCCGAAGTTCGCGGTCGGCGGTCACCACCAGGCAGTCCCGCCCCGGCTCCCGGGCCGCCACCAGCTCCACCATGCGGTCGTCGCCGCTGCCGGGGGCCGCGACGACCCGCACCTCCGGCACGGGCTCGACGTCGCGCGCCGCCCCCTCGACGACCAGCACGATCTCCAAGGGCCCCCGCTGCGCCCACGGCGGCAGTCCGGGCCGCTGCCGCAGCCCCAGCGCCGCGTACTCCGCCAGCCGGTCGCGCAGCCGCTCGGCGGCGGCCCGCCGGTCTCGCCACCAGCCGTCGGGCACCGAACCGACGACATTGGCCGCGTCGACGATGACCAGGGGGAACTGAGCCGTCACGGGAAATATTATGGTCAGTATTCGAGCGGGAAAGGTTGGCGGCGAGCCATGGCGTTGCGGTTGCTCCGCGGCAAGGACGGTCGGCTCACGGCCTACGCGCCGGTCGCGGGCGGTATTGCCCGCTGGACCGAGACTGAGCCCGGCGGGCCCGACTGGGACGGCCCGCAGGTCTTCGAGGCGCCGGGGCTGTCGGACATCTGTGTGGCCCAGGGCCGGGACGGCTATGTCCACCTGGTGGGGCTGCGCCGCAGACCGGTCGGTGACGAGCGCACCGATCTGGAGGTCGTGCACGCCACCCAGTACCAGACGGGTCGGCCGATGACGGCCTGGCACTCCCTGTCCACCCCGTACCCGAAGGACTGGCGCAAGGCGCTGCGGATCGGCCCGCCGTCCGCCGCCGTCGACGCGAACGGTGCGCTGTACGTCTTCATACGCAACGCCGGGCACGGCGTGTGCGCCCGACGACAGGACGCCAAGGGCAACTGGGGCCCCTGGGAGGACCTCAAGGGCCGGGACGTGCGGGACGGGCTGTGCGCCACCGCCACCGGCGACGGGCGGGTGGAGCTCCTGGCGACGACCGGCGAGGGCGCGCTGCGCTGGTACCAGCCCGAGCCCGGCGCCCGGCTGCGGCGCGGCGACGACGTGCCCGCGCGGCCCCGCCCCGACTCGGTGTCGGCCGTCGAGAGCAGCCGGGACACGGTGACCCACTACTGGCGCGACGCGATGACCGGCGCGGTGCTCGCGTACCGCCCCGACGGTGACGACGCCGTCTCGCTCGGCGGCGAGGCCGGCACCGGGCCGGTCGCGGTGGCCCGCGCGGAGATCGCCGGGCACGACTGCACCGTCCTGGCGCACCGGGAGGCCAAGAGCGGCCGGCTGGCCGTGGCCGCGCACCCCACCGAGCACGAGTCCGCCGGCGTGTGGTGGACCCCCACCGGAGACCCCGGCACCGGCGCCCCCGCCCTGGCGGTCGACGGCGTCGGTCGGCTCGTCGTGGCCACCCTCAGCGCCGACGGCGCGCTGCACGTCGCCCGCCAGAAGCGTTCCGAACCGGGGCTGGCGCTGGGCGGCTGGCGACGGGCCTGAGCCGACCCCGCCGGCAGGCCGGGCGGCGCGTGCGCCGGGCTCGGTGTCAGAACGGTGGTGGCGCGCCCGCTGGCGCGCCACCACCGGCGGCGTTCGGGGTTCGCCGGCGGCCTGGACTTCGCCGGCCGCCGACTACTGGCGCGCGGTGCGCGCGTGGACGTGCTCCACCAGTCGGGTGAGGGCGTCCGGGTCGGTGCTCGGCAGGACGCCGTGGCCCAGGTTGAAGACATGGCCCTCCAGCCCGGCGGCGGCCGCCAGCACCTCGTCCGCCTTGGCCTCGACGGCCTCGCGGGGCGCGAAGAGGACGGCGGGGTCGAGGTTGCCCTGGAGCGCCTTGCCGGGGCCGACGCGACGGGCGGCCTCGTCCAGCGGGACGCGCCAGTCGACGCCGACGACGTCCGCGCCGGCCTCGCCGAGCAGGCCGAGGAGCTCGCCGGTGCCGACGCCGAAGTGGATGCGGGGCACGCCGTAGCCGGCCACCGCGTCGAAGACCTTGGCGGAGGCGGGCAGCACACTGCGCCGGTAGTCGGCGGGGGCCAGCGCGCCCACCCAGGAGTCGAAGAGCTGGACGGCGGAGGCGCCGGCCTCGATCTGCACCTTCAGGAAGGCGGCGGTGATCTCCGAGAGGCGGTCCAGCAGGTCGGCCCACAGCTGCGGGTCGCCGTACATCAGGGCCTTGGTCCGCTCGTGGTTGCGGGACGGCCCGCCCTCCACGAGGTAGCTGGCGAGGGTGAACGGGGCGCCCGCGAAGCCGATCAGCGGGGTGGTGCCGAGCTCGCCGACGAGCATGCCGATCGCCTCGGTGACGTACTTCACATCGTCCGGGTCGAGCGCCCGCAGCCGCTCCAGGTCCGCGCGGGAGCGGATCGGCTGCTCGACGACCGGGCCGACCCCGGGCTTGATGTCGAGATCGATGCCGATGGCCTTGAGCGGCACCACGATGTCGCTGAAGTAGATCGCGGCGTCCACTCCGTGGCGGCGCACCGGCTGCAGGGTGATCTCGGTGACCAGGTCGGGCCGCATGCAGGAGTCGAGCATGGCCACGCCCTCGCGGACGCGGCGGTACTCCGGCAGCGAGCGCCCTGCCTGGCGCATGAACCACACCGGCGTGTGCGGCACCGGCTCCCGCCGGCAGGCGCGCAGAAACGCCGAGTCGTACGCCGCGCTGCGGCCGGTCTGCTGCCCGGCGCCGGGCCCGTCGGGGACGCTGTCGGAGACGCTCATGCCCCAAATCTTCGCACGGGCCGAACGAGTGACCCGACAACCCGGGTGTCCCTCCCCGGATGCGGCCCTGTCAACGCCTACTCTTCCGGCATGGCAGCGGCTCAGGGACACCTCGCGGACGGTGCGGACGGCACGGATGGTCAGGGCGGCGCTCCCATCGCCTTCCGGCACGCGGTCGCCGGGTTGCGCGGTGTACGGCCCCGGCCGGAGGTGGAGCTGGAACCGACCGCGCCGCCGCGCCGCCTGGCGCCGTACGCGTACGCGCTGGAGGCGGTGGTGGCCGTGGACGCGTCGGGGCAGGCCGCCCAGGGCGGACCCTCCGGCACGCCCGGTGCCCCCGGCGGGCCCGCCGGGCACGGCGGCCTCGGCGAGGAGCCGGACGAGCTGGCGGAGGGGCGGCTGATCCTGCTCCACGACCCGGCCGGGCACGACGCCTGGCGCGGCACGTTCCGGCTGGTCACCCTCGTCCACGCCGACCTCGAAGCGGAGATGGCGGCGGACCCGCTGCTGCCGGAGGTGTGCTGGTCCTGGCTGACCGGCGCGCTCCAGGCGCGCGGGGTCTCCTACGGCGAGCCGAGCGGCACCGTCACCCTCGCCAGCTCGCACCACTTCGGGGGGCTGGCCGACCGCGAGCCGTCCACCCGCATCGAGATCCGGGCCTCGTGGACCCCCTCCGACGAGGCGGGCCCCCCGGACACCGCCAGCCATCTGGCCGCCTGGTGCGACCTGCTCTGCCAGATCGCCGGCCTGCCCCCGGCCGGCGCCGCCGACTCCGGCGTCGTCTCCCTCCCACAGCGCCGCGGCCCCCAACCCCGCTGACCCCCGAGCGCGTACGGCCGCGGGGCGGCTGCGCGCCTATGGGCGGCGGCATGCGGCTCTGTCGGGTGCGGGTTTCGTCTCGCGCCTGCGGCGCACAGAGGGCGGCGGCGGGTTGGGGAGGGGCTGCCTGATCGCCGTCGCCGTCCGCGGCCGGTGGGGGCTGTGTGGGGTGACTTCTCTGGGTGGGGCGGCATGCGGCTCTGTCGGGTGCGGCTCTCGTCTCGCGCCTGCGGCGCAAAGAGGGCGGCAGCGGGTTGGGGAGGGGCTGCCTGATCACCGTCGCCGTCCGCGGCCGGTGGGGGCTGTGTGGGGTGACTTCTCTGGCTGGGGCGGCATGCGGCTCTGTCGGGTGCGGCTCTCGTCTCGCGCCTGCGGTGCAAAGAGGGCGGCAGCGGGTTGGGGAGGGGCTGCCTGATCGCCGTCGCCGTCCGGCGGGCCGTGGGTCCGATGCCCCGGTGGCCCGCCATATCGATCTGTCGACATGGTCGAGCCAGACCATGTGCCTCGCAGAATCCGTTGACCCCGCACTTGCTCGACATCAACCAATCCCACGAAGGGGTATGCCTCCCAGGGTCCCTTGACTCAATACTTGCTTTGCATCAAGCGATTTCGCGAAGGCATTCCTCCGGGTGGGGCCGGGGTGGAGCTCCCGCGGTGGGTCCGCAGACCGCGGGGCAGACGGAGGGGCGCCGCTCCGGCGCGGTAGTCACGGTCCGTCCCACTCGGCGGCAGTCGGCAGAGGCGCCCAGGCAAGGCCCTCCCTCCTCCGCTGCCGCTTTCTGTGCGCCGAAGGCGCGAGACGAGAGCCGCACCCGGCAGAGCCGTATGCCGTCCCGCGGCGCGTTCCCGCCCCGCAGCGCGTTGCCGTCCGGCGCCAGCGGGTGGCATGTCATTCGCGCCGCCGGGCAGCCAGGCGACCGGGCCGCCAGACGGCCCGTGGGCGGCCCGGCGCAGCCGCGGGGCCCGGCGGGCGGCCATGCGAGCTGTACGCCTGCCCAGCGGCCGCACAGGGCGCGGGTGGGCCCCGGGTGGGGCTGTCGTGACGGGCGGGGCGGCCGGGTCCGGGCCGGAGGGCGGCGTCGGTGTGGCACCGGGTCATGAGGGTCACTCGCCTGGGGGCGCTCACGCGAGGCGCCGGTCGCCGGGGTCGCTCGCATGGGCGACACCGCCCACGGGTCGGGTTCGCCCGGTTGACCCAACGCGGTCACCCCGCTGGGCGACCCGAGGCTCACGGGGCTGACCGGGGGGTCGGGCGGGGTGGCGGACGGGGCGCGGACTGACCTCACCGAATCACCGCAAGCGGCGCCCTCGTGATCGATTCACTGATCGATCGGACGTCTCAATTGTCCGAATTGTTACTCACTCGATCGTGATCATTCCCTAAAGCCCGGCCATGTGGGTGCCGAAGCACCAGATGACCGTCCCCACCCACTCCCCACCTCCCCAAGGAGGCCCGGTGTCTGTTCTCCTTGAGCAACCTTCCAGCCTGGTCGCCTACCGCCCGAACAAGCCGACGGCCATGGTCGTCGTCGCCGACCCCCGCGTCCGCTCCACCGTCACCCGCCATCTGTGGGCCCTCGGCGTACGGGACGTCATCGAGGCGTCGTCGATCGCGGAGGCCCGCCCCCGTATCGGCAACCCCCGGGACATCTGCGTCGCCGACGTCCACCTCCCCGACGGCTCCGGCCTCACCCTGCTCTCCGAAGCCCGCGCCGCGGGCTGGCCCAACGGCCTCGCACTCTCCGCCGCCGACGACATCGGCGCCGTGCGCAACGCCCTGGCCGGCGGCGTCAAGGGCTACGTCGTCACCGGCACCCGCACCAACCTGGGCATTCCCGGTCGCCCCGGAGCTGCCCCGATCGGCGCGGCCGCCGCCCGGCTGCACCGTCGCCCGCCGGGCGCGCCCGGCCACCCCGGCGGCTATCGCGAGCTGTCCGGTCGCGAGGTCGAGGTGCTGAGGCTGGTTGCGGAGGGCCAGTCCAACAAGGCCATCGGCGTGTCGATGGGTCTTTCCGCGCTCACCGTCAAGAGTCATCTCGCCCGCATCGCGCGCAAGCTGGGCACCGGAGACCGAGCCGGCATGGTCGCCGTCGCGCTGCGCACCGGCATCATCCACTAGCGCGGCGCCCCACAGGCCCGGCGGCGGCGCCGGAGGCCGGCCCTGACGGGGCGGCAGAGTCCAGGGAGGCCGCCGACAGCCGCCAGGGACACCGAAAGTCACCGACAGACACCGCCGTATCCTTCCCGATCCCCCCGTCCACCCCCATCCGTACCGCTTGTTTACACATATCCCGCGCCCGTCGACGGAACGTTCCGTCGACGGGCGCCCTGCGCCACCCGCTCGCCCGGATACTCTTGACTGGTGACCGACGCCCAAGAGACCGCAGCAGACACGACACTGCGAACCCCGGAGGACGGCCCTCCGAACGGCCTCCCCCCGGCGCCGGTCCCCTTGTTGGAGCCTCGTGAGGGCATCCCCGAGGTGATCGCGGACCAGGAGTCGCTGGACGCCGTGGTCGCCGCCTTCGCCGCCGGACACGGCCCGGTGGCCGTGGACGCCGAGCGCGCCTCCGGCTACCGCTACGGACAGCGCGCCTACCTCGTCCAGCTGCGCCGCGCCGGCGCGGGCAGCGCCCTGATCGACCCGGTCGGCTGCCCCGACCTGAGCGCGCTGGACGACGCGATCGGCGACGCAGAGTGGGTGCTCCACGCCGCCACCCAGGACCTGCCCTGCCTGCGGGACATAGGCATGGTCCCGGCGCGGCTGTTCGACACCGAGCTCGCCGGCCGGCTGGCCGGGTTCGCCCGGGTCGGCCTCGGTGCCATGGTCGAGTCCGTCCTCGGCTACGCCCTGGAGAAGGGCCACTCCGCCGTCGACTGGTCCACCCGCCCGCTCCCCGAACCCTGGCTGCGCTACGCCGCCCTCGACGTCGAGCTCCTGGTCGACCTGCGCGACGCGCTGGAGGCGGAGCTGGAGCGGCAGGGCAAGCTGGAGTGGGCCCGGCAGGAGTTCGCGGCCATCGCCGCCGCCCCGCCGCCCCCGCCGCGCAAGGACCCCTGGCGTCGTACGTCGGGCATGCACAAGGTGCGCCGCCGCCGGCAGATGGCGGTCGTGCGCGAGCTGTGGACCGCCCGCGACCTGGTCGCCCAGCGCCGGGACGTCTCTCCCGGCAAGGTGCTCAGCGACGCCGCGATCGTCGAGGCCGCGCTGGCGCTGCCGGCCGGCACCCGCTCCCTCGCGGCGCTGAACGGCTTCGGGCACCGCATGGGCCGCCGTCAGCTGGAGCAGTGGCAGGCCGCCATCGACCGGGCCCGCGCGCTGCCGGAGGCGGAGCTTCCGCAGCCGGGCCAGCCGGTGGCCGGGCCCCCGCCGCCGCGCGCCTGGGCCGACAAGGACCCGGCCGCGGCCGCCCGACTCTCGGCGGCCCGCGCGGCGGTCACCGCGCTCGCCGAGCGGCTCGGCCTGCCGCAGGAGAACCTGATCACGCCGGACACCGTGCGCCGGCTGTGCTGGGAGCCGCCGATCGAGGCCACCGCGGACTCCGTGGCGCGGGCGCTGGCCGCCCACGGCGCGCGCCCCTGGCAGATCGAACAGGTCACGCCCCTGCTCGTCACCGCGCTGACCACCGGCAGGGCCGCCAAGCCCTGACCGTCGAGTGACGCGCGTGGACCCGGCACGGCTCCCGCTCGTACCCCCGCGCCACCACCGCCCCGGCGGGCCGGCTTCCCGGCCCCCGGGGCGGTTCGCGTGCGGCCCCGTCCCGCGGGGCGCGGGAGCGGTTCCACCGAGCGCGCACCCCGTGTCCCACCCCCGCCGCCGCCCGCGCCGTGTGACGTTCACCGCTACGGCGTAGGGGACTGGGCAGCCTGGTTACCCACAAGTAGCATGACGGTAAGCAGCGAAGCAGCGCGCCGCAGGCGTGTGGCGTGCCCGCAGCAGTGCCATCCCCGCACCTGGAGGAGAGCCAACGTGCCTCGTACCGCTAGGGACGTCGTCTTCGTCGACGGCGTCCGCACCCCGTTCGGCAAGGCGGGCCCGAAGGGCATCTACCACGAGACCCGCGCCGACGACCTGGTCGTCAAGTGCATCCGGGAGCTGCTGCGCCGCAACCCGGACCTGGCACCCGAGCGCATCGACGAGGTCGCCATCGCCGCCACCACGCAGATCGGCGACCAGGGCCTGACCATCGGCCGCAGCTCCGGCATGCTGGCCGGTCTGCCGCAGACCGTCCCCGGCTTCGCCATCGACCGGATGTGTGCCGGCGCGATGACGGCCGTCACCTCGATGGGTAGCGGCATCGCCTTCGGCGCCTACGACATCGCGGTCGCCGGCGGCGTGGAGCACATGGGCCGCCACCCGATGGGCGAGGGCGTCGACCCCAACCCGCGGTTCCTGTCGGAGAAGCTGGTCGACATGTCCGCGCTGTCCATGGGCATGACGGCCGAGAACCTGCACGACCGGCTGCCGCACATCACCAAGCAGCGCACCGACGAGTACGCGGTGCGCAGCCAGGAGAAGGCCGCCAAGGCGTACGCCGACGGCAAGATCCAGCCGGACCTGGTGCCGATCTCCATCCGCCGCACCTCGCCCGAGGGCGGCGAGACGGGCTGGGGCCTGGCCACGGTCGACGAGCCGATGCGCCCGGGCACCACCCTGGAGGGCCTGGCCGGGCTGAAGACCCCGTTCCGTCCGCACGGTCGGGTCACCGCGGGCAACTCCGCGGGCATCAACGACGGCGCCACCGCCTCGCTGGTCGCCGCCGAGGACGTGGCGCGCGAGCTGGGCCTGCCGGTCAAGATGCGCATGGTGTCCTTCGCCTTCGCCGGCGTGGAGCCCGAGGTCATGGGCTACGGCCCGGTGCCCGCCACCAAGAAGGCGCTGGCCAAGGCCGGCCTGTCGATCGACGACATCGGCCTGTTCGAGATCAACGAGGCCTTCGCGGTGCAGGTGCTGTCCCTCCTGGACCACTACGGCATCGCCGACGACGACCCGCGCGTCAACCAGTACGGCGGCGCCATCGCCTTCGGTCACCCGCTCGCCTCCTCCGGCGTCCGTCTGATGACGCAGCTCGCCCGGCAGTTCGAGGAGCAGCCGGAAGTCCGCTACGGCATCACGAGCATGTGTATCGGCCTGGGCATGGGCGGCACCGTGATCTGGGAGAACCCGCACTTCGAGGGGGCCAAGTGAGCACCACCGCAGAACTTCTCAAGGGAGCGGCCGAGCTGTTCCCCGGTGAGGTCGTGACGCAGGCGCACGTCCGTCACCTCGACCTCCCCCTCGGCGCCGGGCGCTTCGCGCTCATCACGCTCGACAACGGCCTGGACCACACCAAGCCGACCACCTTCGGCCCGCAGTCGCTCGCCAACCTCAACGCGGCGATCGACCAGGTCGAGAAGGAGGCCGCGGACGGCGAGATCGTCGGCGTCGGCCTCACCGGCAAGCCCTTCATCTTCGCCGTCGGCGCCGACCTCAAGGGCGTCGAGCTGCTGAAGAAGCACGAGGAGGCGCTGGCCATCGGCAAGGGCGGCCACGACGTCTTCAAGCGGCTGTCCGCGCTGGCCGTGCCGACCTTCGCCTACTACAACGGCGCGGCCATGGGCGGCGGCGTCGAGGTCGGTCTGCACTGCACCTACCGCACCGTGTCGGCCGTGATCCCGGCCTTCTCGCTGCCCGAGGTCTTCCTGGGCCTGGTGCCGGGCTGGGGCGGTTGCGCGCTGCTGCCGAACCTCATCGGCGCCGACCGCGCGGTGAGCGTGATCATCGAGAACTCGCTCAACCAGAACAAGCAGCTCAAGGGCAAGCAGGTCTACGAGCTCGGGATCGCCGACGCGATCTTCGAGGGCGCCGACTTCCTGGAGCGGTCGCTGCACTGGACCGCGTCCGTCCTCACCGGCGCGACCGAGGTCGTCCGCACCGAGGTGGACCGCGGCGAGGCGTGGGACCAGGCCGTGGAGCGCGGCCGGGCGTTCGCCGACTCCAAGGTGCACGGCGCGGCCCCCGCCGCGTACCGCGCCCTGGACATCATCGCCGCCGCCAAGAACGGCGACCTGCGGCAGGGCTTCGACGCCGAGGACCAGGCCCTCGCGGACCTGATCATGGGCGGCGAGCTGCGCAGCGGCATCTACGCCTTCAACCTGGTGCAGAAGCGCGGCAAGCGCCCGGCCGGCGCGCCGGACAAGTCGCTGGCCCGCCCGGTCACCAAGGTGGGCGTCGTCGGCGCCGGTCTGATGGCCTCCCAGCTGGCGCTGCTGTTCGTGCGCCGCCTGGAGGTGCCGGTGGTGCTGACCGACATCGACCAGGAGCGCGTCGACAAGGGCGTGGGCTACGTCCACGAGGAGATCGACAAGCTGCTCCTCAAGGGCCGGATCCACCAGGACAAGGCCAACCGCCTCAAGGCCCTGGTGACCGGCACCCTCGACAAGGCCGCGGGCTTCGGCGACGCCGACTTCGTCATCGAGGCCGTCTTCGAGGAGATGGGCGTCAAGCAGAAGGTGTTCGCCGAGGTCGAGGCGGTCGTGCCGGCGCACACCATCCTCGCCACCAACACCTCCTCGCTCTCCGTCACGGAGATGGCCTCGCAGCTCAAGCACCCCGAGCGGGTCGTGGGCTTCCACTTCTTCAACCCGGTCGCCATCCTCCCGCTGCTGGAG
This sequence comes from Streptomyces sp. SAJ15, assembly GCF_007595705.1. Classification (GTDB taxonomy): domain Bacteria; phylum Actinomycetota; class Actinomycetes; order Streptomycetales; family Streptomycetaceae; genus Streptomyces. The sequence goes on from NZ_NISY01000002.1 coordinate 277,915, forward strand.
ATCGTGCGTGCCGAGCAGACCGACGACGCGTCGCTGGCCACGGCCTTCGCCGTCGCCAAGTCGCTGAAGAAGACGGCCGTCCTGGTGAAGGACGCCCCGGCGTTCGTCGTCAACCGGATCCTGACCCGCTTCATGGGCGAGATCCAGAACGTCATCGACGAGGGCACCCCGGTGGAGACCGCGGAGAAGGCCGTCGAGCCGCTCGGTCTGCCGATGTCCCCGCTGGTGCTGCTGGAGCTGGTCGGCCCGGCCATCGGCCTGCACGTCTCCGAGACGCTGCACGGCGCCTTCCCGGAGCGCTTCACCGTCTCCGAGAACCTCGCCGCCGTGGTCAAGGCCGGCAAGCGCGGCTTCTACGTCTACGACTCCGGCAAGCCGGAGCTGGACCCCGAGGTCGCCGCCCTCCTCAAGCAGGGCGATGTGGTCCTCACCGAGGAGCAGGTGCGCGCCCGCGTCCTCGACGCGGTCGCCCAGGAGATCGGTCTGATGCTCGACGAGGGCGTCGTCGCCGAGGCGCAGGACATCGACCTGTGCCTGATCACCGGCGCCGGCTGGCCCTTCCACCTCGGTGGCATCACCCCGTACCTGGACCGCGAGGGCGTCTCCGAGCGGGTCAACGGCAAGACCTTCCTGCCGGCGGGCGTCGCCAGCGTCCCGGCGTAACCGGGCGCGGGTCTGACGACCCGGCATGACGGCGACGGGCCGCACGGGATCACTCCCGTGCGGCCCGTCGCCGTCGCGCGAGAGGACCGCGCGGCCGGGCGCGGTTCAGCCGCCGGCCGCCCGCACCGCCGCGAACGCCTTGCGGGCCGCGACCAGCACCGGGTCCCAGACCGGGGAGAAGGGCGGGGCGTAGCCGAGGTCGAGGGCGGTCATCTGCTCGACCGTCAACCGGGCGGTGAGGGCGACGGCGGCGATGTCCACGCGCTTGGCGGCGCCCTCCCGGCCGACGATCTGGACGCCGAGGAGCCGGCCGGTGCGCCGCTCGGCCAGCATCTTCACCCGCATCGGGCGGGCCCCGGGGTAGTAGCCGGCCCGACTGGTCGACTCCACGGTGACGGTGACGAAGCGCAGTCCGGCCGCCGCGGCCTGCCGCTCCAACAGGCCCGTACGGGCGATCTCCAGGTCGCAGACCTTGCTGACGGCGGTGCCCACGACGCCCGGGAACGTGGCGTAGCCGCCGCCCACGTTGGTGCCGATGACCTGGCCGTGCTTGTTGGCGTGGGTGCCCAGCGGGATGTGCCGGGTGTCGCCCGAGACCAGGTCCAGCACCTCGACGCAGTCGCCGCCGGCCCAGATGTCCTCGTGGCCCCGGACCCGCATCCCCAGGTCGGTCAGCAGCCCTCCGGACGGCCCGAGCGGCAGCCCGGCGGCGCGGGCGAGCTCGGTCCGCGGGGTCACCCCGATGCCCAGGACCACCACATCGGCGGGGTACTCGGCGTGCTCGGTGGCGACGGCGCGCACCCGGCCGTCCCCACCGGTGAGGATCTTGGTCACCTCGGCGGCGTTGACCGTCTCGATGCCCATGCCGCGCATCGCCTCGTCGACCAGCCGCCCCATGTCGGGGTCGAGAGTGGTCATCGGCTGCTCGGCGGCGTTGACCAGGGTGACCTGGTAGCCGCGCCGGACCAGCGCCTCGGCCATCTCCACGCCGATGTACCCGGCCCCGACCACCACCGCCCGGCGGCCCGTGGCCCGGTCCAGGGTCTCCAGCAGCGCCCGGCCGTCGTCCAGGGTCTGCACGCCGTGCACCCCCGGCGCGTCGATCCCGGGCAGCGGCGGCCGTACCGGACGCGCCCCGGTGGCGATGACCAGCCGGTCGTAGCCCCACCACGCCTCCTCGCCCGAGGCCAGGTCGCGGGCGCGCACCCGCCGCCCCGACACGTCGATCTCGTCGACCTGGGTGCCCATCCGCAGGTCGATGCCGCGCTCCCGGTGCTCCTCGGGGGTGCGGGCGATCAGCGCGTCGGGCCCCGACACATCGCCGCCGACCCAGTACGGGATGCCGCAGGCGGAGTACGAGGTGAAGGGGCCGCGTTCGAACGCGACGATCTCCAGTTCCTCCGGGCCGCGCAGCCTGCGCGCCTGGGAGGCGGCGGACATGCCCGCCGCGTCGCCCCCGATGACCACCATCCGCTGCCGCGCCGCCATGGCCCGTCCCCTTCCCGACGCGCCCGATGCCGCGTCCTGTCCGTCGCGTTCTGTCCGTCGCGTCCTGTCCGTCCTGCGTCCTGTGCACCGCGTCCCGTCCGTCGCGCCCGGTCGCTGCCGCCAGGCTAGATCGGCAGCCCCGCGTAGTTCTCGGCGAACTCGGCGGCCGCGGTCTTCGAGGTGGCGATCCGGTCGAGCGCGGCCAGCTGTGTCCGGTCCTCGAAGGGGCCCTGGTCCGGGTGGCGGTGGAGCGTCGTGGTCATCCAGCTCGCGAAGCGCACCGTCTGCCAGACGCGGCGCAGACAACTGTCGGAGTAGGTGTCGAGCAGGGCGGTGGAGCCGGTCCGGTGGCGGTGGACGAGCGCCGCGGCGAGCGCGACCGCGTCGGCCACCGCGAGGTTGAGCCCCTTGGCGCCGGTGGGCGGCACGATGTGCGCCGCGTCGCCCGCCAGCAGCAGGCTGCCGTAGCGCATCGGCTCGTGGACGAAGGCCCGCATGCCGGTGACCGAGCGGGCGGTGATCGGTCCACGGCGCAGCTCCCAGCCGCCGTCGGGGGTGGCCAGCCGGATGCTCAGGGCGTCCCAGACGCGCTGCTCGGACCACTCGGCCGGGTCGGTGCCGTTGGGCACCTGGAGGTAGAGGCGGGAGACCGCGGGGGAGCGCATGCTGTGCAGCGCGAAGCCCTCCGCGTGCCGGGCGTAGATCAGTTCGTCGTCGCCCGCGGGGACGTCCGCCAGTACGCCCAACCAGGAGTAGGGGTACTCCTGGACGTAGGTGCGGGCGGCCCGGGCCGGGACGGTGCGGCGGGCCACGCCGTGGAAGCCGTCGCACCCCGCCACCACGCCGCAGCTCAGGGTCCGCTCACGGCCCTCGTGGGTGAAGTGGATGACCGGGGCGCCCGACTCGACGCCGGTCACCCCGCGCACCTCGGCCCCGAACAGCAGCGGCGGCCCGTCGGCGAGCTGCAGCGCCACCAGGTCCTTGACGACCTCGGTCTGCGCGTAGACGGTGACGGACCTGCCGCCGGTCAGGGACGGCAGGTCGACGCGGTGCGCGCGGCCGTCGAACCGCAGCTCGACACCGTGGTGCGGCAGCCCCTCGCGGTCCAGCCGGGCGCCGACGCCACAGCCGCGCAGCGTGTCGACGGTGCCCTGTTCCAGCACCCCGGCGCGCTGCCGCCGCTCCACATGGTCCCGGTCGCGGCGCTCCAGCACCACGCAGTCGACGCCCGCCCGGTGCAGCAGTCGGGCGAGCAGCAGCCCCGCCGGGCCGCCGCCGATGATGCCCACACAGGTGCGCATCAGCGACGCCCGGGGCACGTCGCCGGGCGTACGCCGGCCGGGGCCGCTAATCGGGAGCGCCGCCCGGTGGTGCCGGTCGTGCCGGCCGGGTCGTCGGGCGCCGCCACGGCGCCGGAACGCGACGGGGGACGGGGATGGGGCTGGGGGATCATGGGGGTTCCTCCCTCGGCATACGTCGCCGCACGTCAGCCGGCGTCCGTGGACACCGACCGGCCGAACGGCTCGCTGGAACGGCGGCCGTCCGGGGCGGACGGCCGCCGTACGGGCCCGGTGATCACCGTACTGCGCCCCGTCACCGCTCCAGGACGAGGGCCTGTCCCTGGCCGACGCCGATGCACAGCGCGGCCACCCCGGTGCCGCCGCCCGCGGCCGCGAGCTGGTGGGCGACCGAGCCGGTCAGCCGGGCGCCGGAGGCGCCGAGCGGATGGCCGATCGCGATGGCGCCGCCGCGCGGGTTGACCAGCGCCGGGTCCAGCTCCGGCAACTCGGCGAGGCAGCCCAGCGCCTGGGCCGCGAACGCCTCGTTGAGCTCGACGGTGGTCAGCCCGTCGAAGCCGTGGCCCGCCTTGGCGAGGGCGCGCCGCACCGCCTCTACGGGGCCGAGGCCGAACCACTGCGGGGCGATCCCGGTGACGGCCGAGGCCCGGATCCGGGCCAGCGGCTCGCGTCCGGTGGCGCGCAGCCCCTCCTCGTCGCAGAGCAGCAGCGCGGCGGCACCGTCGTTCAACGGTGAGGAGTTCCCCGCGGTGACCGTGCCGGTGCCGTCGGCGCGGAAGGCCGGCTTGAGCTTCGCGAGCGCCTCCATGGACGAGCTGTCGCGGATCGTCTCGTCACGCTCCAGCCCGGTGTCCGGATACCCGACCACCTCGGGGTCGTAGAGCCCGTCCTTCCAGGCGCGGGCCGCCTTGTGGTGGCTGTCGAGCGCGAAGGCGTCCTGTGCCTCGCGGCTGATGCCGTGCTTGCCGGCGATCAGCTCGGCGCCCTCGCCCAGCGGGACGGTCCACTCCGGCGGCATCGCCGGGTTGGTCATCCGCCAGCCGAGGGTGGTCGAGTACATCTGCTGGTGGCCGGCGGGGAAGCCGCGCTCCGGCTTGGGCAGCACCCAGGGGGCACGGGACATCGACTCCACACCGCCCGCCAGCACGACATGGGCGTCGCCGACGGCGATGGCGCGGGCGGCCTGGACGACCGCCTCCAGGCCGGAGCCGCACAGTCGGTTGACCGTCGTGCCGGGCACCGACACCGGCAGCCCGGCCAGCAGCAGCGCCATCCGCGCCACGTTGCGGTTCTCCTCGCCCGCGCCGTTGGCGTTGCCGAAGACGACGTCGTCGACGCGGGCCGGGTCGAGGTCGGGGGCGCGGCCCAGCAGGGCGCGCACCACATGGGCCGCCAGGTCGTCGGGGCGGACCCCGGACAGCGCGCCGCCGTACTTCCCGATGGGGGTACGGACGGCGTCGACGACGTACACATCCCGCAGGCGGTCGCTCATGTGCTCTCTTCCCGCTCTCTTCCGCGCCGGTCGCTCGCCCGGTTCTCCGCGCTCGCCCGTTCGCCTAATGAACGTTCGTTCATCATCGACTCGTGGAGAGTCTCGACCCCCGGCCTTCCGGGTGTCAATGGGCCCCGGGGTCGACCCCGGGCCCCGCCCCGTCGCCCGCTTCGGAGCCCGTCCCCGCCGGCTCCGGACCCCTCGCCGGCCGCGTGGTCGCCGCGGGCTCCATGGTCGCCGCCGCGGGCTCCGTGGCCTCCGGCTCCCTCGGACGCCCGACGCCCGGCCGGGACGCGCGCCACCTCGCGGGAGCGAGCGGCCGGCGCCGGACCAGCCGCACCACCAGGACGACCAGCGCCGCCGCCACGGCGAACGGCGACACCGCGCCGCAGGCCACCGCGACCCACCGGACCGCGGTGGTGAAGGCGTGCCAGCCACCGGAGAGCGCGTCGCCGAAGCCCGGCTCGTCGTCCCCGCCGTCCGCCGCCTCGGCGTCCGGCGCGTGGAGGTTGAGCGTGACGGTCGCCATCGCGGTCTGCTCCTTCAGGGCGGCAAGCTGCGCCTGGAGCGCCTCCAGATCGGCCTGGCGGGTGCTCAGCTCGCCTTCCAGCGTCACCACGTCGCCGAGTGAGGTGGCCCGGTCCATGAGCGCGCGGACCCGTGCGACGCTCGCCTTCTGGCTGGCGACGCGGCTCTCCACGTCCACCATCCGGTCGGTGACGTCCTTGACGCTCACCCTCCGCTCCACCAGCCTGCCGAGCCGGCCCAGCTCGTCCAGGAGGTCCTGGTACGCGGCGGGCGGCACCTTCAGTTCGACGCGCGACCGCCGCCGCCCGTCGGGGTCCTGGTCGGTGGTCTCGTCGCCGGCGTAGCCGCCCGCCCGGTCGACCGCCGCGCGCGCCCGGCTCAGCGCGCCGGCCACATCCTCGGTCCGTACGGTGAGCGTCGCCGTATGGACCACCTGCTTCGGCCCCCGCACGGGGCGGCCCGGTCGTTCCCCCTCGCCGAGCGACCTGCCGTCGGCGCCGCGTCCGCCGTCCTTTCCGCCGCCCTGTCGCTTCGCGTCCGCGTCGGCGGCCCCGCCCTGGGGCGCGGACACCGCCTCCTTCCTGTCGTCGCTCGCCCCGTCTCCCGGGTCGCCGCAGCCGGCGAGCGCGAGCCCGGCCGCCAGCAGCGTGGCGGCGAGCGCGGTGATCGGATGGTGCCTGCGCATCGAAGGTCCCCCTCTGGCCGGTTGGTTCCGGATGCCGCTTGGACGGGGGCCGCGGGGCGGCGGTTGCCGGTGAGGGGTACCGGTGCGGTCACGGTGTGGACTCGGAACGGTCGAAACGGAGCCACCGGGTCGGCGATGGCGCGCCAGGAGGGTCTGAGAGAGTAGGAGACATGGACGCAGCACGCACTCCTGGCAACGGTCCGACTGGTCACGTCGTCGTCATCGGCGGTGGCATCTCCGGCCTGGCGGCCGCCCACCGGCTGCTGGCGGGCGGCGTCGGGGTGACCGTGCTGGAGGCGTCGTCGCGGCTGGGCGGCAAGCTGCTCGCGGGCGAGATCGCGGGCGTGCCGGTGGACCTGGGCGCCGAGTCGATGTTGGCGCGCCGCCCCGAGGCGATCGACCTCGCGCGCGCCGCCGGCCTCGCCGAGCTGCTCCAGCCGCCCGCCACCACGACCGCCGGGGTGTGGACCCGCGGCGGGCTGCGGCCGATGCCCCGCGGCCATGTGATGGGCGTGCCCGGCGGGCCGGAGGCGCTGGCCGCCTCCGGGGTGCTCTCCGACGCCGGGCTGGCCCGGATCGCCCGAGAGCCGGAGCTGCCCCCCGTCGAGGTCGGCGAGGACGTCGCCATCGGCGCGTATGTCGCGGAGCGCTTCGGCCGGGAGGTCGTCGACCGGCTCGTCGAGCCGCTGCTGGGCGGGGTGTACGCGGGTGACGCGTACCGCATCTCGATGCGCGCCGCCGTCCCCCAGCTCTTCGAGGCCGCCCGCGGCCACCGCACGCTGACCGAGGGCGTCCAGGCCGTGCAGCGAGGCCGCGCGGCGGTGGAGCGGGACACGCCGGTCTTCATGGGCATCGACGGAGGCGTCGGCCGACTGCCGCTCGCCGTCGCCGACGCCGTCCGCGCGGCCGGCGGCGAGATCCGCACCGACGCCCCCGTGCGCGAACTGCGGCGCGGCGCGGACCGCGGGCCGGCCGCCGGGGAGCTCGACCGGGCGGGCGCCTTCGGGGGGACCGGGACCTTCGAGGGGCCGCGAGCCGGGGCGCGCGGCTGGACCGTGGTCACCGCCGACGGCACGGCGCTGACGGCGGACGCCGTCGTGCTCGCCGTTCCCGCCCCCGCCGCCGCCCGACTGCTGGCCGCCGACTCCCCGGCCGCGTCCGCCGAGCTGGCCGGCGTCGACTACGCCTCGATGGCGCTGGTCACCATGGCCTTCCGCCGCTCCGACGTCGCCGGGCTGCCCACCGGCAGCGGCTTCCTGGTGCCGCCGGTCGACGGCCACACCATCAAGGCCGCCACCTTCTCCAGCCACAAGTGGGGCTGGGTCCGGGACGCCGACTCCGAGCTGTTCGTGCTGCGCACCTCGATCGGGCGGTTCGAGGACGACGCGGACCTGGGGCGCGAGGACGCCGAACTGGTGGAGATCTCGCTCGCCGACCTCGGCGAGGCGGTCGGGCTCGCCGCCCGCCCCGTCGCCACCCGGGTCAACCGCTGGGAGCACGGCCTGCCGCAGTACCCCGTCGGCCACCTGGACCGCGTCGCCCGCGTCCGCGAGCAGGTCGCCAAGCTGCCGGGGCTGCGGGTGTGCGGCGCGGTGTACGAGGGCGTGGGCATCCCGGCCTGTGTGGCCAGCGGTCGAAGCGCCGCCGACGAACTGCTGGCGACCCTGGCGCCGGGCGCCACGGGCCGAGAGCGAGAATGAGAGACATGACTGATCCCGCTGCTGCCAACACACCCGAGAACGCCGCCCCCGCCAAGGCCCCCAACGCCGGCAAGAAGGCCAAGGACCTCAACGAGGTCATCCGCTACACCCTGTGGTCGGTCTTCAAGCTGCGCGACGTGCTGCCGGAGGACCGCACCGGCTACGCCGACGAGGTGGAGGAGCTGTTCAAGCGGCTCGCCGCGAACGACGTCACGGTGCGCGGCACCTACGACGTGTCCGGGCTGCGGGCCGACGCGGACGTCATGATCTGGTGGCACTCGGAGACCGCCGACGCGCTCCAGGAGGCGTACAACCTCTTCCGCCGCACCCGGCTCGGCCGCGCGTTGGAGCCGGTGTGGTCGAACATGGCGCTGCACCGCCCCGCCGAGTTCAACAAGTCGCACATCCCGGCCTTCCTGGCCGACGAGGTCGCGCGCGACTACGTGAGCGTCTACCCCTTCGTGCGGTCGTACGACTGGTACCTGCTGCCGGACGAGGACCGCCGCCGGATGCTCGCGGACCACGGCAAGATGGCCCGCGGCTTCCCCGATGTGCGCGCCAACACCGTCGCCTCCTTCTCCCTCGGCGACTACGAGTGGATCCTCGCCTTCGAGGCCGACGAGCTGTACCGGATCGTCGACCTCATGCGTCATCTGCGCGGCTCCGAGGCTCGCCGCCATGTGCGCGAGGAGGTCCCGTTCTTCACCGGCCGCCGTAAGTCGGTCGGCGACCTGGTCGACGGACTGGCCTGACCGGCCCGCCCCCCCTGCACCACGACGCGGAACGCCCAGGGCCCGATGGCCCTGGGCGTTCCGCGTCCTCAGCGGGTCGGTCGGACCCTCCTCAGCGGGTCGGTCGGATCAGGGGATCGCGGGGAGCGCCGCGCGCAGCGGGTGGCGCTCCCTCTCGAGTGCCTTCTTCGCGGCGTGCTGCCGCCCCTTCCCGTCGCCCTTCCCCTCGTCCCGCTGCTTCTCCTGGCGCTTCCCCCCACTCTCCTTCTTCTCCTTCGCCGTCGTGCCGACGACCGTGTCCGGAGCCTCCTTGACCGGCTGGGGCTCGGCGCGCGGCGCGCAGTACGCGTCGCCGCTCGAAGGCACCCGCCCGGTGAGCAGGTAGTCGTCGACGAACCGGTTGACGCAGGCGTTGGAGCCGCCGGAGATGCCATGGGTACCCGCGTCCTTCTCGGTGACCAGCGCCGAGTCGGGCAGCCGGCGCCGCAGCTCCAGCGCCCCGGCGTACGGCGTGGCCGCGTCCCGCTCGGCCGCCAACAGCAGCACCGGGGGCAGCGCGCCCGGCTCGGCGCCGATGTCCAGCGGCTGCTGCTGTCGGGCGGGCCAGTAGGCGCACGGCAGATTCATCCGGGCGTTGTCCCAGGTCTCGAACGGGGCCCGGCGGGCGAGCTCGGTGTTGTCGGCGTCCCACACCGACCACTGGCGCGGCCAGCTCGCGTCGTTGCACTCCACGGCGGTGTAGACGGCGTTGCCGTTCTCCTCGGACGCGGCGCCCTCGGGGTCCGGGGCGGCCAGCGCGGTCAGCGGCCTGGCGTCCCCCTCCAGATACGCCGACAGCGCCCGGGCGCTGGGCGCCCAGTAGCCGTCGTGGTAGCCGACCCGCAGGAACGCGGCGTGCAGTTCGCCGGTGCCGATGACGCCGCCGGCCGGGGCCCGGTCGAGGCGCCGTCGCACGTCCTCGTAGGTGGTGGACACCTGCTCCGGGGTGCTGCCCAGGTGGTAGACGTCGTCGTGCTTGGCGGCCCAGGTGCGCCAGTCGTGCCAGCGGCCTTCGAAGGCCAGCGACTGCTCCAGGTTGTTCCGGTACCAGATCTGCCCGGGGTCGGGGTTGACGACGCTGTCCAGCACCATGCGGCGCACGTGCCCCGGGAAGAGGGTGGCGTAGAGCGCGCCGAAGTAGGTGCCGTAGGAGGCGCCGAGGAAGTTCAGCTTGGACTCGCCGAGCGCCGCCCGGATCACATCGAGGTCGCGGGCGTTGTTGAGGCTGTTGTAGAACGGCAGATCGCCGCCGCCGTTGCGGGCGCAGCCGTCCGCGTACAGCCGCGCCTTGACGATCATCTGCCGCTTGAACGCGGCGGAGGGGTGGGTCGGCGAACTGCTCGGGGCCTTGTGGAACTCCGCCGGCTCCTGGCAGGACAGCGGCGCGGAACGGCCGACCCCGCGGGGCGCGTAGCCCACGAAGTCGTACGCCTTGGCGAGGTTCTGGTAGCCGGGCTCGCTGGCGTAGCTGGGGAAGGACATGCCCGAGCCGCCGGGTCCGCCGGGGTTGTAGACGAGTGCGCCCTGGTGGGGGACGGGGGCGTCGTGCCCACTCGTCCCGTCGGCCCGGTCGTCGTCGTGGCCCTCGCCGTGCCGCCGGCGCCCGGCCTCCCGGGCCTCCTTGGCGCCCTTGGCGCTTTTCGCGCTCTTCGCGTCCTTGGCCTCTTCGCCGCCCTTGCCGCCCTCGGCGTTCGTGTCGCCGCGGTCCCCGGCCGCCTCCTTGGCGACCTCGCCGCCCTGGCCGGTGTCCGCCGCGGTCCCGGTGCCCGTGGCGCGCGCCCGGCTGACGGTCAGGGTGATCTGACGGCCGTCGGGGTCCGCGTAGTCGAGCGGCACGGTGACCGTGCCGCACTCGACGGGGGCCGGCAACCGTTCGACGCGGGGACACGGCCCGAAGGCGATGCCCTTGGCCGCGGCGCGTTCCGCGGCCACCGCCACGCCGAACGCCTCGTCCTCACCGCCCACCGAACGGGGGCCGGTGGGCGTGGTCCCGGTGGCGGGGGTGACGGTGAGGGCTGTCATGACCAGGGATCCCAGGGCGCCATACAGTGCTGCTGCTCTCACACGCCATCCCTTCATAGGCTTTCCCGAAAAAACCACATCAAGGGGATATTTGGCGTCATATGGAGTGAAGTAAAGGACCGGGCCGCGGTGTCGGCGTCAATGCCCCCAATGCGCCCCGACCGGCTTTCCCCTGAGCGCCGCGCGCAGCGCCGGGTCGGCCAGCGCCCCCGCGCCGTGCACCGCGAGCGCGGTGAGGTCGTCACCCGCCCGTGCGGTCCCGTCGTCGGCGCGCGGCGGTCGTCGCGGCACGGTGATCCGGCCCAGCATCCGCTGCCCGGCGGGAGAGGCCCAGTTGGTGTACGGGTGCACCTCCGCCTGGGCGATCAGCAGACAGCCGACGGTCAGCACCAGCGGCAGCGCGAACCACGCGACCACCATGCCCCGGCCGGTCTCCGGCGGCACCATCAGCAGCGCCGCGGCCGCCGCCAGCGTCACCAGCGCACAGGCCCCGCGCACCTGGCGGACCGCCGCCGTCACCCCGGCGCGGGCCGTGAGCGGCACCGCGAGCCCGGCCGTGACCAGCCGGTCGGCCAGCGCCCGTACGGATTCGGTGGTGGCGAGCGCCGCGCGGACCATGGGGACGGGTGACTGGCCCTCCGGCCCTATGGCCGTGATGACCGAGCGCTCCAACTCGTCCCGGCCGTCGGGGTCCACCACCGTGACCCAGCCGGTGTAGGCGAGCAACACCCGATGTTGGCGGTACATCGACACCAGCGCGAGGTCGGTGACCCGCTGCGGCCCGCCGGACAGGAACGCCGTCTCGTAGAGGTTCAGGTCGCGGTCCATCACCGCCTGGGTCGTGTCCGGCGCGTCGGCCGCGGCGACCGCGGCCGAGCACAGGCGGGCGCAGGACACCCCCGCCGCGACCCAGGCGACAAGGAGGAACAAGACCCACAACATGGCGGCCGTTCTACTCGACGGAAACCGCGTTCCGCCATGGTCTTACCGGAACTCGACTCGCGCCACTCGAACGGCCGTCCGCATGCGACGGCCGCCGCGTGACGGCCGCTCAGAACGGCGCTCCAGGCCCGGCGGGGCATTCGGCGGGGTCCTTCGGCGGGGCGGGCGGGCTCAGTCCCCGCCCCCGCCGCCTCCGCAGCCGCCGCCACAGCTCGAACCGCCTCCGCCGCCGTCGCCCCCTCCGCCGTCCGAGCTGGAGACGCCGCAGAAGGAGGCGCCGCAGCCACCCCCGCCGCCGCCGTCCGAGCCGGAGCCGCCGTCACCGGTCGAGCCGCACCAGTCGACGTGGATCTCCACACCGGTCCAGACGTCCGAGCCGCTTCCGGTGGCCGCGGCGTCGGCACGCCGCGCCTGGAGAAGCTGGTCCCGCAGGTCGGGGACGTAGGTGAGGGCCGCGGGCCCACCGAGGGCGACCACGACGGCCGCCGGGGTGGCGGCACCCGGCCCGCCGCCGTTCGCGCCGCCACGCGCCCGGCCGTGCCGCGACCCCGCCCCCACGCCGGGGCCGGTGTACCCGCTCTCCAGCCGGTAGGCGACCAGGGCCCGCCGGCCCGCGCGGGTGATCCGCCGCACGGCCAGGGTCCGGCAACCGGCCCCCGCCACCGCCCCGCCGAGCAGCGCGGGCAGCAGCGACAGAAACGCGGCGAAGCCGAAGTCGGCGACTCCGCCGACGACGCTCAGCACCAGGGCCAGCACCAGCGCCGCCCCGCAGACCCTGGTCTGGAGGGTGCCCAGCCGGTGCCAGCGCCGCATCGCGCCAGGCGGCACCAGCAGCCCCCGGCCGGCCAGTCGATCCCCGATCCCCTGGACGGCCGGGCCGCACGTCAGCGCCGTGCGCAGCGCGGCCCAGGCACCGTGCGGAGCCCGGGCGTACTCCTGGAGCAGCGCCTCCTCGACCGGTTGTCGGGCCACCGACCGCCGCACCGAGACCACGCCGGGGCCGCCGATGGACAGCCGGCCGTCCACGCACATGCCGCACAGGACCGTGTCCGCCACCCGGCCCGGACCGCCCGCCAGGAACGCCGCCTCCATCAGGTCGTGCGCCCGCTCGTCCGACGCCGCCCCGGCCGCCCGCCGAGCCCGGTACGTCCCTCGGGCCAGCGCCACCGAGGCGGCGGCGACCGCCACATAGGCCAGGGACACCCCGGCCGTCGTTATCACGCTCACGCCGTCACCCGCGCCGCAGGGCCTGGCGCGCGGCGCGGGCCACCCGGGAGGCGCCCGCGGCGCGCACCAGTCGGGCGGCGGTCCCGGCGGACCGCGGCGCGGGCCCCGAGCGCTCCCGCCACCAGGCGGTCAGCTGCCGCCGGGCCTCCGCGTCCCGCGGCTGCTCCGTCGCCAGCAGGTGCTCCGCGAAGGAGAGGGCGTCGCGGCGGTAGCCGCCGGTCATCGGCCGGGAGCGGGCGTACCGGAGGAAGGCGGCCCGGTAGCCCGGGCCCAGGATGCGCGGCAGCTCCGGCGCCACCTTCGCCACCACCTCGGCCCGCTTCGCCACCAGCGCGCGGCTCTGCACCCGCAGCCGCCGCCGGTCGAAGCCCTCCGGCGTGGGCGTCCCCGCCACCAGCGCGGAGAGCAGCGCCGTCTGAGCCAGCGCCAGCCGCTCGCGCACCCCGGAAGCGCCCTCACCACCGCCCGCGTCGCCGCCGGCGGCCTCACCACCGCCCGCGTCCGCGGGAGCGCCGGTCTCCGCGCGGCCGGTCGTCGGGTCGTCGGTCTCCGCGCGGCCGGTCGTCGGGTCGTCGGTCTCCGCGGGGCCGTCGGCCCGCCGAGCGCGCGCCACCGCCGCGCGCTCGGTGTTCTCGGTCGTGTCGTCGAAGGCGGTACGGCCGGCGCCGCCGGCGGAAGGCGCCGGGTGGTTCCGGGCCGCCGTGGCGGCCGCGGACTCCGCACGGGCGGCCGTCCGTACGGCGCCAAGGGCGTCTGCGCCGGCGGTCGGCCGGCCCGCGGCGGTGGGCTTCCCCGGGGCCGGGGCGGCCCCCGCCGGATCGGCCGCGGCGACCGCGACCGCCGCGTTCAGGGCGGCCTGTTCGGTGACCGTGCGGATGGCGTCGAGCTCGGCGGCCAGCTCCTCGTACGGGGGGAAGTCGTCGTCGCGCTCCAGCAGCACGCCGGGCGGGGTGGTGCGCTCGCAGAGCCGGGCGAGGACGTCGAGCACCGGGGCGGACACCGGGTGGGCGTGGCTGTCGTGCCAGACGCCGTCGCGCTCCACGCCACCGGCGACGTGGACGTAGGCGATGGCCGACAGCGGCAGCTCGGCCAGGGCCAGGGCCGGGTCCTCGCCGCGGTTGACGTGGTTGGTGTGCAGGTTGGCCACGTCGATGAGCAGCCGGACGCCGGTCCGCTCCACCAGCTCGGACAGGAACTGCCCCTCCGTCAGCTCCTCGTCCGGCCAGGAGATGAGCGCGGCGATGTTCTCCAGCGCCAGCGGCACGGGGAGCGCGTCCTGGGCGATCCGCACGTTCTCGCAGAGCACGTCCAGCGCCTCGCGGGTGCGCGGCACCGGCAGCAGGTGTCCGGCCTCGATCGACGGCGAGGCGGTCAGCGGCCCCCCGGCCCGTACGAACGCGATGTGCTCGGTGACCAGCGGGGCGCCCAGCAGCTCCGCCCGGGCGGCGAGCGCCGCCAGCCGCCGCGGCTCCGGCCGCTCCGCGCCGCCGAGACCGAGCGAGACCCCGTGTGGCACGACGGCGGTCCCCCGGTCGAGCAGTCGCCGCAGCGCGTCCGGAAGGTGGTCATCGCATATGTTCTCCGCCACGACCTCGACCCAGTCGATGCCGGGCAGCCGCTCGATCTCGTCGGCGATCTCCGGACGCCAGCCGATCCCGGTACCAAGACGCTCCATGATTCCCCCTTTCGTACACGTGCGGGAGTCATGACCCCCCGGAGACAGGACGAATCCCCGAGCGCCGTGGTTCTGAGCATCATTTGAGCTTGCGTCGGGGCGGCACAGGGGGGCCGCCGCGCCCCGTCGTCCCCGTGCGTCGACGAGACCCCGCGTTCGGGGGGAGAGCGCGGGGTCTCATCCGGTCGAACGGACGGGCCGTCGGCGCGGTTCCCGGCGCGCCTCAACGGACACGGGTAGCGGTATGTCATTACTGTTACAAACTTAGGGGGCCTCATGCGATAGATGTTCGGAAGGCGGCATAGGGTACGTGTCGTCTTGGGGGAAAAGACGATCGGACCTTTGTGCCGCGCTGACGTGCGCGGAGCGTGGGGGCAACGTGCAAGGCAGTAACAACAACTCCGCGGGCAGACACCGCAGCAGACACCGCCGTAAGCCGGCTGCGTCGCCCTCGGCCACCAAGGCATGGGCGGTGCGTCGCTGGGCATTCCGGCGGCTGCGGCTGGACTACCCGCGGGCGGGCAGGAGCGGCGTGCGGCGCTGGCTGCCGTCGTGGCGCCAGATCGGCCTGCTCTTCCTCTTCTGCGTCGGCAGTCTGACCGGTTTTCTCGGATATATCTACTGGCAGACCCAGATACCCGAAAACCTCAATGAGTTCGCCACGCAACAGGACAATGTTTACTACTGGGCCGATGGCACCGAAATGGCCCGTACCGGGCCGGTGAACCGGCAGGACATCGCCCTGGAGAAGATCCCGGAGAAGGTGCAGTGGGCGGTTCTGGCCGCCGAGAACGCCAACTTCTACTCCGACAGCGGAGTCTCTCCGTCCGGGCTGATGCGCGCCGTGTCCAAGATGGTCACGGGTGGGGACACCCAGGGCGGCTCGACCATTACCCAGCAGTATGTGAAGAACGCCTATCTGAACCAGCGACAGACCCTCTCCCGCAAGCTCACCGAGATGTTCATCGCGATCAAGCTGGACAACAAGATGAGCAAGGAGGACATCCTCGAGGGATATCTGAACACCAGCTGGTTCGGGCGCGGCACCTACGGCATCCAGCGGGCCGCCAACGCCTACTACGGCAAGAACGTCTCCGAGCTGAACGTGAGCGAGGGCGCCTTCCTCGCCTCGCTGCTCAAGGGCGCCGGCTCCTTCGACCCCGCCATCAGCGCCAAGAACCGCGCTCGGGCCGTGGAGCGCTGGGAGTGGGTGCTCGACCGCATGGTGGAGATCGGGGAGCTCTCCGCGGAGGAGCGGGCCAAGTACACCAAGTTCCCCGAGCCCAAGGAGCCGCCCAAGCAGGTGGGGCTGAGCGGGCAGATCGGCTACCTGGTGGACACCGCCCGCGCCTATGTCGGCTCCCACACCGACATCTCGGACGCCGACTTCGACCTGGGTGGCTACCAGATCCACACGACCTTCGAGAAGCCGAAGGTGGAGGCGCTCGCGAAGGCCGTGGAGAAGGCGCAGAGCCGGCTCGACCCGAAGAAGAACGCCAACGACAAGTACGTGCGCGTCGGCGCCGCCTCCGTCGCCCCCGACGGGCGGATCGCCGCGCTGTACGGCGGCCCCGACTACCTCAAGCAGGGCTTCAACGACGCCAACGCGTCCAATGTGCCCGCCGGCACCGCCTTCACGCCGTTCGTGTACGCCGCCGCCCTGCGCGACGGCGTCCTGCGCGAGCGCGGCGGCGCGCGGACCCCGGTCTCCCCGGAGAGCGTCTACAACGGCGACGACAAGGTCGCGGTGACCACGCCGGAGGGCCCGTACTGGGACCGCAGCGGAAAGATCGTCCGCGGTGAGAACGACGGCGGGAAGTCCTGGGGCCAGGTCACCCTCCGCCAGGCCGTCGAGGACTCCATCAACACCCCGATGATCCAGCTCGGCATGGACGTCGGCCTCGACCGGGTGCGCCGCGCCTCGGTGGACGCCGGGCTGCTGCCGACCAGCTTCGGCGTGCCGCGCGTGCCCGGGTTCTCGCTCGGCACGGCCACCCCCAGCGCCATCCGGATGGCCAGCGCGTACGGCACCTTCGTGGCCGAGGGCATGCACGCCCAGCCGTACTCCGTCACCTCCCTCAAGCTCAACGGCGACGCGGTCGAGCTGGAGAAGGAGCGCCCCGACCGGGCCTTCAGCCCCCAGGTGGCCGAGCAGGTCGACGAGGCTCTGAAGGGCGCTGTGGCCCAGGGGAGCGCGCGGCAGGCCGCCACGGTGGCTCCGGGGGCGGGTGGCAAGACCGGCACCGCGCAGGACGGGAAGTCGGCGTGGTACGTCGGGTACACGAGGGACATGTCGACGGCGGTGTCGCTGTCGCGACTGCACCCCAAGACGCAGGAACTGCTGCCACTGAAGGGGATGACCGGGACCAGCGGCCTCGGCGAGGCGGGCGGCACGGTCCCCGGGGCGGTCGGAGGGGACTATCCCATCGACATCTGGACCGACTACATCGGGTCGGTGCGCGGCTCCTCCTGAGCCGCCCGGCTCCCGCTCAGCGGGAGCCGGGGTCCCTCCGGGGCCGAGGCATCCGCCCCGCCCCCGGAGGGACCCGGGGTGTCACTTCTTCACGAAGGTCGACCAGTCCGGCGACTGCGCCGGGTCCAGCATCCGCAGCTTCTCCAGCACCTTCGGGTCCTGGGCGTCGAGCCAGTCCGCGAGCTGCTTGAACGACACGCAGTGCACGCCCTCGCGCGTGCACACGGTCCGCATCACGTCCTCGATGGCCTGCATGTAGATGCCGCCGTTCCACTGCTCGAAGTGGTTGCCGATGAACAGCGGCGCGCGGCTGCCGTGGTAGACGCGGTCGAAGCCGTTGAGATAGGCGTCCCGGGTGAGCTTCTCCCACTCCGGGTACTTCGCCGGGTCGCCCTCGGTGGTGTCGCCGGACTGGTTGTAGAGGAAGTTGAAGTCCATGGACAGGACCTGCTTCTCGCTCTGCGGGTAGGGCACCAGCTGCAGCGGGAAGTTCCACACCCCGTCGATCTTCGACGGCCAGATCTGGAAGTCGCCCGGCGAGCTCGCGTCATAGCGCCAGCCCATGGGCTTGACCGCCCGGATGAGGTTCTTCTGTCCCTCCAGGCACGGCGCGCGACCGCCCACCAGCTCCACGTCGTAGTCGAACGGCAGCGCGGGCAGGTCGGTGTAGCCGGTGTTGGTCTTCCAGTTCTTGACGAACGCGTACTGCTGGTCGGTCTCGCTCTTCCACTCGGCCTGGCTCCAGTCGTTGCCGCCCTTGGCGCCGCAGAAGTGGCCGTTGAAGTGGGAACCGATCTCGTGCCCGTCCTTCCAGGCGCCGCCCAGCTGCTGGATGGTGTCCCGGATGTGCCCGTCGGTGGCGAAGGAGATGGCGGCGGAGCCGGGGCTGTGCTGCGGCGGCAGATAGCGGTGCTTCTGCGACTTGGGCAGCAGGTACATGCCGGTGAGGAAGAACGTCATCTGGGCGTTGCTCTCCTTGGCCACCTGCCGGAAGTGGGAGAACAGGTGGTCGTCGCCCTCCAGGGCGCCGTCCCAGGAGAAGACCACGAACTGCGGCGGCTTCTCGCCCGGCTTCAGCCGCTTCCACTTGCGCTGGTTCGGCTGCGGCCCGGTGTACGAGGTGGAACCGTCCCCGATGACCTTGGTCTCGCCGTCCCAGTCCCCGTACTTCGCCTCCTCCTTGCTCTTCTTCGGCTCCCCCTGGCGAGCCTGCTGGCTCGTCCGAGGAGCCGGGTCGTCCTTCGCCGGTCCGGCCACGTCCGAGGAGTCGGCGCCGGAGCCGCCGCCGGACGTCAGGGTGATGACCAGCGCCACGACGACAGCCACGGCGATGAGCGCGGCTATGCCATAAGTGCGCTTTGCCCGCATACCTTTCAAGGTGTCCCACCCCTGTTGCAGCAAGTATGAAAATTCGGTGCCTTAGTATCACAGAAGCATCACAGGGCTTCGCGCAGGTCCGCGATGAATGAGCATTCCCCGCCTGACCTGGGGCGATGATGGGACCATCCCCCGCCCCGGTCGGACGGGCCCGAGCAGCCGCCACCGTAGGGCGTCCCACTCGGCCCTCGGTCGTGAGCCGCGGCCGAAGCCGTGGACGCGCCCGTCGGTCCCGTCCACGCGCCCGTCGGTCCCGTCCACGCGCCCGTCGGTCCCGTCCACGCGCCCGTCGGTCCCGTCCACGCGCCCGTCGCCGGGCCGGACGTCCGCCCGCCCGCCCGGCCGGGGCGCCGGCCGGGCGGGCGGGCGCCGGGCAGGGCCACCGACGGGGTGTCCGGGCGCCCGCTCCGTGATGCGGGCCCGCCGGGTGTGGGTGATCCTGCTGGTGCAGGCAGGCCCCGTCGAAAGGTCATGATGCGCACCACCGATCTGACATCCAGCACGCTGGCCGCCCTCCGTACGCGACGGACCTACCCGGCGGTCACCGTCACCCTTCCCACCCATCGGCGAGAGACCGACAACGCGCAGGACTCCACCCGGCTGCGCCGGCTCGTCGCCGAGGCCAAGCACCGCCTGGAGGACGACCCCCAGGTGCCGCGCGACGCGCGCTTCGACATCAGCGGCCGGCTGGACAAGGCCGTGGCCGAGCTCGACCTGCGCCACTGCCTCGACGGGCTGGTGATCTTCGCGGCCGCCGGCGAGCACCAGGTGTGGTCCCTGCCCTGGTCCGTCCCCGAGCGCGTCGTCTTCAGCGACACCTATCTGACCCGCAACCTGGTCTCGGCGCGGGAGCGCGTGCGGCCGTACTGGGTGCTGGCCGTCGCCGTGGACCGGACGACGCTCTGGAGCGGCAGCGAGAACACCCTGCGCGAGGAGCGCACCGCCGACTTCCCGGCCGAGCCGGAGCCGCGGGACAACGTCGATCCCGAGCGCGAGGAGCGCATCGGCGACGCGCCGAGCGCCTATGACGACGAGCGCACCCGTCACTACATGCGGCAGGTCAACTCCGCCGTCGAGACGCTGCTGGCGACCGACCCGCGCCCGCTCTACCTGATGGGTGTGGCGCCCGCGCTCAGCCTGCTGGAGGAGACAGGCGGCGCCGCCAAGGCCGCCGTGGCGAAGATCGTCAAGGGCGGTCTGACCAACGGCCCGGCCCCGGTGCTGGCCGAGGCCGTGGCCCCGGCCCTGGCCGAGCAGGCCAAGCGCGACACCGAACGGGCCATCGGCCGCGTCGAGCAGGCCCAGGGCCGCAAGGCGTTCGCCGCGGGGCTGAACGAGGTGTGGCAGACGGTGAAGGAGGGCCGCATCGACCTGCTGGTGGTCGAGGAGAACTACGCGCAGACGGTGCGGGTCGCGGAGGAGCACCTGCTCCCGGTCGCGGAAGGCGAGACGACCGGCGGCGGCGTGCAGTCCGTGCGTGAGGACATCGTCGACGAGATCGTCGAGGCCGCGCTGGAGACGGGCAGTGAGGTGGCGTTCGTGCCCGACGACACGCTGGCCGCCCACGAACGCATCGTGGCGGCGCTGCGGTTCTGACGCCCCGAGCGCCCGGAGCCCCGCCCGGCCGCCCGTGGGCGGACACCCGCGGGCGGCCGGGGCCTGGCACCGGGGGGCCGGCCCCGGAGGTCGCCTCTGCGGGGGCCGGAACGGAGCCGCCCTCCGTCGGATCCAGACCGGGGGTCGTCCTTCGCGGGGGCCGGACCCGGGGCCCGTCCTCCGCGGCGCCCGGACCGGGACCGTCCTCCGTGGGGACCAGACAGCAGCCGCCAGGCAAGAGCCCAGACCGGAGCCGTCGGGCAGGAGCCGGCTTCCGTGGGGGCCGGACCGGCCGTCCTCCGTGAGGCCCAGACGGGGCTGCCCACCGAGGGGCGGGGCGGGTCAGGCGTGGGGCAGTCGGGCGCGTAGGGCCGGGTGGTCGGCGACCACGGTGCAGGAGCCGGGGGCGATCTCGGTGAAGCCGGCGTCGCGGACGACCGGCAGCCCGGAGGCGGTGAGCCGGGCCCAGCGCGCCGGCTCGGCGGTGCGCACGGACAGCGCGAAGCCCGCGGCGCGCCAGGCCGCCCGCTCCGCGTCGGCCAGCTCCCACCAGGCGAGCTGCGCGCCGTGACCGGCCTGGGCCATCGCCTTGCCCGCGGACATCTCCAGCTCGGGGCTGAGCCACAGCACGGGCGCGCCGTCGTCCGGCGCGGTCGGGGGCTCGGGGTCGTCGAGGTCGGTGCCCGAGACCTGGAGCTTCACGAGCTCCTTGGGCCATCCGTCGAGCGGCACCGGCGGGAAGACCCGCACCTCGGCCGCGTGCCCGGTGACCGTGATGCCCGGCAGCGCCGCCGCGCGCCGCCACTCGGCCCCGCGCGCCCGCCGCACCACCTTGCGGATCCGCGCGTCCTGCCAGTCGCGCACGGCCTCCGCCCAGGCGCCGTCCGCGGCCGTCGCCCGCTCGTCCGAGAGCAGCATGAGCACCGCGCGGGCGGCCGTCTCCAGGGCGTCGGTACGGGCCGGGGGAGCGGCCTTCTCGATGCGGACCAGCAGCGGCAGCACGAACTGCGGCGCGGCGTCCCGCTCCGCCTCCGGGCGACGGGCCGGGCGGCCGGGGTACGGGTCTCCCTGGTGGGGGACGGCGGTGCTGGGACGCGGATCAGGGCTGGTCACCGTCCCAGTGTGCCAGCACCGCGGAACGAAGATCACGTCCGGTCTGACGTGGCCTTTACCGGTGCCGATCGTAGGCTCAACCCCCATGAGACTGCACGGAGTCGGGCGCCGGTACGGGCTCGGGGGGCCTTGGGTGCTGCGCGGTGTCGACCTCGAGCTGCCGTCGAGCGGCCTGGTTCGCGTCGAGGGGGTCAACGGCGGCGGCAAGTCCACCCTGCTGCGACTGCTGGCCGGGATCGACGCCCCCAGCGCGGGCCGGATCACCGGCCGGCCCCGTGCCGCCTACGTGCCCGAGCGCTTCCCCGCGGCCCTGCCCCTGACCGCCCTCGGCTACCTCACCCACCTCGGCCGGATCCACGGCCTGGAGCGGACGGCCGCGCGGCGTGCCGCCGGCGACTGGCTGGAGCGCTTCGACGCGCTCGGCCACGCCGACACGCCGCTGGCCGCGCTGTCCAAGGGCACCAGCCAGAAGGTGGCCGTCGCCCAGGCCCTGCTCGCCGAGCCCGGCCTGCTCGTCCTCGACGAGGCGTGGACCGGCCTCGACCAGTCGGCACGCGGCGTCCTCGACCGCGCGGTCCAGGCCCGGGTCGCGGCCGGCGGGCTGGTCGTCTTCGTCGACCACGACCCGCTCCGCCTGGCCGGTGCCGCGGACGTCGCCTACCGGGTGGCCGACGGGGGGCTGCTGCCGGCGTCGGCCCCGGCGGCGGACGCCACCCCCGCGCCGGACCGATCCGGCACCGGCGGAACCGCGGCCGGCCTCGATACGGGCCCGCCGCGCGACGCGCCGCGGGCCGGGCGGGGAGCGCCCGGGCCTCGCGTGGCGATCGACGTCGAGGGCCCGCCGGGGGCCACGCTGCCCGACCGCCTGCCCGGCGCGCCCGAGGTCTCCGCGGCCGCTCCGCCCGGCACCGCCGGCGGCGCCGGGCGCCCGGTCCGGCTGACCGTCGGCGCCGCGCACTCCGACGCGCTGCTGCGGGCCCTGCTCTCGGGCCGGCCGCCCTGGCACATCCGGGCGGTCACCCCCGTGCCGCCCGGGGCCGTGCGCCCGACCGGCGCCGCCGACGACCATCCACTGCCGAGCCAGAGGACGCCGTGACCGCCTCGCTGCCCGTACTCGTCCACTATCAGGCGGCGCTTCTGGCCCGCTCGTACCGCTGGCTGGCGCCGTTGCTGCTGTACTGCGTCTTTCTGGTCGTCGGGGTGCGGACCGGCGAACCGATCCTCGACTCGCTGGGCGGCGCGGCGGCGGCGCTGCTCCCGGTCTCCGCCTGGTTGGTGCGGGTGTGTCTCGGCAACGAGCCACTCGCCGCGCGGGACTGCGCGACCGCCGCGGCCGGCCCCGTGCGGGTGCAGCTCGCCTGCCTGATCACCGCGCTGGGCAGCGCGCTCGGGCTGGGTACCGTCGGAACGCTGCTGGTCGCGGCCTTCAGCGACCCGCGCAGCTCCGACCTCCGGGTCGACGTGCCCCTCGGGGAGGCGACCGCCGCCGGACTGCTGGCCGCCGTCGCCTGCGCGTTGCTCGGCACGGCGCTCGGGGCGCTGTGCGGCCCGCCGCTGCTGCACAGCCCGGCCTGGGCCGTCCCCGCCACCGCGTGCGGTGCGCTGTTGGCCCTGGTGGTGGGGGGCTCGCCCGCCAACGCCGCCGTGTCAGCCCTGGTGAGCGGCTCCCACAGCGGCACCGTGGCGGCGCCGCTGTGGCCGCTGGCCGGCGCCGCCGTCCTCACGGCCGCGGTGGTCGGGCTGTCCTGCGCGCTCCGCGCCCGCTGGACGCCGCGGCTGTGACCGCCGGTGCCGACCCGGCCGCCGGCGGGGTGCCCCGCCGGCGGCCGGCCCGGGTCAGCAGTGGTGCCAGGGCCCGGTGACCGCGAAGGTCGTGCCGGGGGCGTAGCAGTTGACGTACATCGTGCGACGGTCCGGGGAGAAGGTGACGCCCGCGAACTCGCCCCACTCCGGCTCCTCGGGGGTCCCGATGTTCTGTGCGCCCCGGGCCATCGGGTACACCTCGCCGCGCCGGGTCAGCCCGTAGACGTGCTGGGCGCCGTTGCCGTCCTCGCAGACCATCAGGCCGCCGTCGGGCGCCAGGGTGATGTTGTCCGGGGACTCGCCGGGCAGCTGGACGTCGGTGCTCGGGCCGAAGACGACGACCAGGGTGAGTCGACGCCGCCGGGGGTCGTACCGCCACACCTGCCCGAAGTGGTCGGCGGCCGAGCCGTCTGCGCTCTTGGCGAAGCTGGAGACGAAGTAGACGCACGAGCCGCCCCAGTAGCAGCCCTCCAGCTTCTGCGCGTGGGTGATGCCGCCGCGGCCGAAGTCCTGGAGCCGGATCGGGGTCTCCTGGGCGAGCGGGTCCGGGACCGGCACCCACTCGACGCGGTCGAAGTGGGTGCCGGGCTCCTGGACGACGGACAGGTCGGCCACCCCGGGCACCCGCATCGCCTCCAGCCGGCCGCCCGCGCGCAGCGAGCCGCGGCCGCCGAGTGGCTTGTCCGGCAGGAAGCGGTAGAAGAGGCCGAAGGGCTTGAGGAAGGCGTCCTCGGTCTCGTAGACGACGCCGCTGTGCGGGTCCACCGCGATCGCCTCGTGCTGGAAGCGGCCCATGGCGGTGAGCGGGTGGGCGCCGGTGCGCCGCGGGTCGTACGGGTCCACCTCGAAGATGAAGCCGTGGTCCTTGGTGTAGCCGTTGGTGCCGGCCTTGTCCTCGGTCTCCTCGCAGGTCAGCCAGGTGTGCCAGGGGGTGCGGCCGCCCGCGCAGTTGACCGCGGTGCCGGCGATGGCGACCCGCTCGCCCAGGACCCGGTTGTGGGGGTCGAGCTCCAGCGCCGTACAGCCGCCCATGCCGGCCGGGTCGTAGGTCAGGCCCTCCACGGCGGGGACGCGGAGCTTCGCGGTGGCCCGGTTCTCGTGGTTGCGGACGAGGTGGGTGCGGCCGTGGCGGCCGGGGAAGGCGGCCATGCCGTCGTGGTTGCCGGGCACGGGGCCCTCGCCGGAGCGCAGTGGGTCGCCCTCCCGGGAGAGCACCCGGTAGCGGAAGCCCTCGGGGAG
The DNA here is from genome assembly GCF_007595705.1 of Streptomyces sp. SAJ15. Taxonomy (GTDB): domain Bacteria; phylum Actinomycetota; class Actinomycetes; order Streptomycetales; family Streptomycetaceae; genus Streptomyces. The sequence goes on from NZ_NISY01000002.1 coordinate 302,006, forward strand.
GTCGAGCAGGCCGTGCGGGTCGGGGACGAGCGGGCCGTACCCGGCGTGGCCGTCCCGCGCCTGCTCCGTGGACGCGCCGCCCGCGGCGGCGGCGGTGCCGGTGAACAGCTCGGAGACGCTACCGGCGAAGGCTATCGAGGCGCTCAGCGCGCCGGTGCGGGCCAAAACCTGACGTCGTGTGGTCGACATGCGATGACTCCCTGCTGGCGGACAGGTACATGACCACACGTTGGTACCACGCGGATGATCACCGCGACTACGGTTCGACGAGCCGCTTCGCGTCCCGGGCCAGGGCGGTCAGGCGGGATATCGCCCGGAAGTACTTCTTGCGGTAGCCGCCGCGCAGCATCTCCTCGCCGAAGAGCGCGTCGAAGGGCGCCCCGGCGGCCAGCACCGGGACCTCGCGGTCGTAGAGCCGGTCCGCCAGCACCACCAGGCGCAGCGCGGTGGACTGGTCGGGCACCGGGACGACGCCGGTCAGGCAGACCGCCTCGATGCCGTCGCACATCGCCCCGTAGCGGCTCGGGTGGACCTTGGACAGGTGGTCGAGCAGCGAGGGGAAGTCGTCCAGCGAGGCGCCCGGCGTGCGGTACGCGGCGCGGGTGACGACGTCGTCGGAGTGCGGCGCCGGGGCCTCGGGCAGCCCGCGGTGCCGGTAGTCCTCGCCGTCGATGCGCAGGGCGCGGAAGTGGGCGGAGAGACCCTGGATCTCGCGCAGGAAGTCGACGGCGGCGAAGCGCCCCTCGCCGAGCTTGCCGGGGAGGGTGTTGGAGGTCGCGGCGAGCGCCACGCCGGACTCGACCAGCTTGCTCAGCAGGCTGGAGACCAGGACGGTGTCGCCCGGGTCGTCGAGCTCGAACTCGTCGATGCAGAGCAGTCGGTGCTCACCGAGCGTGCGCACGGTCTGCTGGAAGCCGAGGGCGCCGACCAGGTTGGTCAGCTCCACGAAGGTGCCGAACGCCTTGAGCTCGGGGGCGGCGGGGGTGGCGTGCCACAGCGAGGCCAGCAGGTGGGTCTTGCCGACGCCGTAGCCGCCGTCGAGGTAGACGCCGCGCGGGCCGCTGGGGGTCGCGGGGCGCGACTCCCGCCGGAACCAGCGCTTCCGTCCGCTGCCGCCGGCGGCGCTCGCCCCGCCGCCGAGCTGGGCGGCGAAGTCCCCCAGCGTCTTGACCGCGGCGGTCTGGCTGGGCTGGTTCGGGTCGGGGATGTAGGTGTCGAAGCGCGCCGTGCCGAAGCGGGGCGGCGGCACCATCTCCGCCACCAGGCGGTCGGCCGGCACCTGCGGTGAGCGGGCGGTGAGGGCGACCGGGCCGTCCGAGGAGGCGGCGTCCGAAGCGGTGGTGCGCGCTGCGGGGACGCCCGGAGCGACGGCGTTCGTGGAGGACACAGCTACCCAGCGTAGACGCTCACCGGTATGCCTCCGACCGTGAGCGAGCCATGTCACACTGCCGCGTATGCGACGCCTGTTCCCCGTCTTCCCCGATCTGCCCGCCGCCGCCCTCGATGACCGCGAATGGGGGCTCGACGAGCTGGCGGACGTCTACGCCTACCCGGAGCCCGCGGAGTACGCGGGCGGGGGCGCGGCCGACGCCGGACGCACGGGTGCCTGGCTGCGCGCCAACATGGTCACCTCGCTGGACGGCGCCGCCTACCACGAGGGCCGTTCGCAGCCGCTGTCCTGCGCCGCCGACATGCGGATCTTCGGCGTGCTGCGCGCGCTCGCCGACGCGGTGGTGGTGGGTGCCGAGACGGTACGGCAGGAGGGCTACCGCCCGGCCCGCGCCCGCGAGGCGTTCCAGGCCCGGCGGGCGGCGCTCGGCCAGCCGCCCGCCCCCGCCATCGCCGTGGTCAGCGCCGGTCTCACGCTGGACTTCACGGCCCCCCTGTTCACCGAGCCGCTGGTGCCGACGCTCGTGCTGACCGGCGCCTCCGCGCCGACGGAGCGGGTGGCCGCGGCCCGCGCGGCCGGCGCCGAGGTGATCGTGGCCGGGGAGGGCACCCGGGTCGACCCGGTCCGGGTGGTGACGGCCCTGGCGGAGCGCGGATTCACCCGGCTGCTGACGGAGGGCGGCCCGACGCTGCTGGGGCAGTTCACGGCGGCCGGGGTGCTGGACGAGCTGTGCCTCTCACTGGCGCCACTGGTCGCCGCCGGGGACGCGTCCAGGATCGCGAGCGGGCCGCCTGTCACGGCGCCGGAACGGTTTGTTCTTGCCTCTGTCATGGAGGAGGCCGGCTTTCTCTTCACCCGCTACCGTCGGACGTGACGGCCGGCGGAATATTCAGTTCCGCTTGGCTCCTGCTGGGCAGACTTCAGACGAGCGAGCCCAAGCGCCCGCGCGGACCGCGCGGGCGCGCAGGATGGTTTCTGTGGAGTCCCCGAGGCACCGTGGAACCGTCGGGGCCGAATCGGCCTCTGGAACCGTCGGGGCCGGACGGACAGGCTCCGCGGGGACATGGGGCCACCGGCCCCGAGTGGACGTCGGGCCCACCGGCCCGAGAAGTGGGGCCTCAGGCCCGTGACGAAGAAGGGCGGCGCCCGACGTGTTCACGAGCGTATTGATGATCGAGAAGCCGCTGACGCCGGCGGACGTGGAGTTCGTCACCACCCTGCACGGCGAGGACCCGGTCTCCTTCGTCGTGCTCATGCAGCCCCGTGGCGACCAGGACCGGCTGCTCCGCGCGATCGACGACGTCGCGCTCGGCTACCTGGACCGCGCCGTGCGGGAGGGCGACGAGCCGGAGGGTGAGGAGGCCGTGCCCCCCGCCCAGCGCGCCCTGACCCACTCCCTGGAAGCGCTCCGCGCGGCCGGCAGCGAGGCCGTCGGCCAGATCGTCGAGCGCCACCCGCTCGACCTGCTGCGCTCCGTGGTCGAGGAGACCGGCGCCGACGAGGTGATCGTCCTGACCGCCCCGCACTTCGTCGAGGAGTTCTTCCACCGCGACTGGGCCTCCCGCGCCCGCCACAAGGTCGGCGTCCCCGTGCTCAAGCTCTTCTCCCACGCGGTCGACGAGGACCAGGCGGCGGCCGGGGGGTAGGCCCGCGGGCGCCCGCCTCGACGACGGGGCGCGGCGCCGTTCGCGCGGCGGGTTGTTGTGCCTCGGGATGTGCGGCGCCCTCGCGCGGCGGGTGGGCTGTGCGGTGAGCGGTCGGTTTCGTGTCCGGATGCGGGAGCCGTTCGCGCGGCGAGCGTGAGCGGTCGGTTTTCGGGGCGGGCCCGACCGGGGTCGGTGCGGGGCCGTCGCCGCCGCGCGGTCGGGTGGTCGCACAGTGATGCGAGAATCGTCGGCGAGGAACGACGATCAGTGCACAGCAGCGAGGAGAGCCCGCATATGGCAGCCATTCCGTCCGCCATGGACCGACCGCACTTCATCGGCATCGGCGGCGCCGGAATGTCGGGTATCGCCAAGATCCTGGCGATGCGGGGCGCGCAGGTGGCGGGGAGTGACGCGAAGGACTCCGCGACCGCGGAGGCGCTGCGTGGGCTCGGCGCCACCGTGCACCTGGGCCACGCCGGCGAGCACCTGGCGGCGGACGCCAGCTGCGTGGTCGTCTCCAGCGCCATCCGCGCGGACAACCCGGAGCTGGCGGCGGCGGCCGAGCGGGGCATCCCGGTCGTGCACCGCTCCGACGCGCTGGCCGCGCTGATGGACGGCTCGCGGCCGATCGCCGTCGCGGGCACCCACGGCAAGACCACCACGACCTCGATGCTCGCCGTCTCGCTGAGCACCCTCGGGCTGGACCCGTCGTACGCCATCGGCGGCGACCTGGACGCGCCCGGCTCCAACGCCCACCACGGCGGCGGCGAGATCTTCGTGGCGGAGGCGGACGAGAGCGACCGCAGCTTCCACAAGTACGCGCCCGAGGTCGCGATCATCCTCAACGTGGAGCTGGACCACCACGCCAACTACGCCTCGATGGACGAGATCTACGAGTCCTTCGAGACCTTCGTGGGCCGCGTCCGCACCGGCGGCACCCTCGTCGTCTCCGCCGACCACGACGGCGCCCGCGAGCTGACCAAGCGGATCGCCGGCCGGGACGGGCTGCGGGTGGTGAGCTACGGCGAGGCCGCCGACGCGGACGTGCGCGTGCTCCGGATCGCCCCGCACGGCCTGACCAGCGAGGTCACCGTCGTTCTCGACGGCGAGGAGCTCACCTTCACGGTGAGCGTGCCCGGCCGTCACTACGCGCTCAACGCGGTCGCCGCGCTCGCCGCCGGCGCCGCCCTCGGCGTCCCGGCGTCCGACCTCGCCCGGGCGCTGCGCTCGTACACCGGCGTCAAGCGCCGGCTCCAGCTCAAGGGCACCGCCGCCGGGGTCCAGGTCATCGACTCGTACGCGCACCACCCCACCGAGATCTCCGCCGACCTGGAGGCCATCCGCGGCGGCGCGGGCGAGGGCCGGGTGCTGGTGGTCTTCCAGCCGCACCTGTTCAGCCGCACCCAGGAGCTGGGCGTCGAGATGGGCGAGGCGCTCACCCTCGCCGACGCGTCGGTGGTGCTCGACATCTACCCGGCCCGTGAGGACCCGATCCCGGGCGTGACCAGCGCGCTCATCATCGACGCCGCCGCCGCGCGCGGGGCCGACGTGACCCCGCTGCACGACAAGGGCGCGGTCGCGGACACCATCGCAGGAATGGCGCGGCCCGGTGATCTCGTTCTCACCATGGGCGCGGGCGATGTGACCGACCTCGGTCCGGAGATCCTCGCCCGCCTGGAGAGCTGAGGACCACCACGGAGGGATCCGACATGCCGTACGAGGTCGACAAGCCGGAGGAGCAGTGGCGCGCGGAGCTGACCCCGCAGGAGTACCAGGTGCTCCGCGAGGCCGGGACCGAGCGGGCTTTCACGGGTGAGTACACCGACACCAAGACGGCCGGCGTGTACTCCTGCCGCGCCTGTGGGGCCGAGCTGTTCCGCTCCGACACCAAGTTCGAGAGCCACTGCGGGTGGCCGTCCTTCTACGACCCGAAGGACGCGGAGGCGGTGGAGCTGATCGAGGACCGTGCGTACGGCATGGTCCGCACCGAGGTGCGCTGCGCCCGGTGCGGCTCCCACCTCGGGCACGTCTTCGCGGGCGAGGGCTATCCGACCCCGACCGACCAGCGGTACTGCATCAACTCCATCTCGCTGCGGCTGACGCCCGACGAGGACTGAGCCCGGTCCGCCGCGCCGTCGTCCCGGCTCAGCCGGTCAGCCGCAGCACGGCCGCCGTCTCCGGCGGCAGGTGGAGTACGCCGTCCGCCGCCGGCGGGTCCACCGGCCGCCAGGCGGCCAGCACCCGCGCGTCCGCGGCCTCGGCGCCCAGCGCGAGCTCGGCCGGCCGGTCGCCCAGGTTGGCGGCGACATGGAGCGGGCCGCGCCGGAAGTGGAGGGTGCGGTCGGCGTCGGCGGCCAGCGCGCCGTAGTGCCACCGAGGGTCGCGAAGCGCGGGCTCGGCGTGGCGCAGCGCGATCAGCCGCCGGTGCCAGGCCAGCAGCGCCGCGTGCGGTTCCCGCTCCGGCTCGGCCCAGTCCAGGCAGGAGCGTTCCCGGGTGGCCGGGTCCTGGGGGTCGGGCACCTGCTCCTCGGCCCAGCCGTGGGCGGCGAACTCGCGGCGGCGGCCGGAGCGCACGGCCGCGGCCAGCTCCGGGTCGGTGTGGTCGGTGAAGTACTGCCACGGGGTGCGGGCACCCCACTCCTCGCCCATGAACAGCATCGGGGTGAAGGGCGCGCAGAGCACCAGGGCGGCGGCGCAGGCCAGCAGGCCGGGGGAGAGCGTCGCGGCGAGCCGGTCGCCGGCCGCCCGGTTGCCGACCTGGTCGTGCGTCTGGGCGTAGCCCAGCAGCCGGCCGGCCGGGGTGGTGCGCGGGTCCAGCGGGCGGCCGTGGCGGCGGGCCCGGAAGGACGAGTAGCTCCCGTCGTGGAAGAAGCCGGCGGTCAGCGTCTTGGTCAGGGCGTGGGCGGGATCGGCGGCGAAGTCGGCGTAGTAGCCGTGCGACTCACCGGTGAGCGCGGTGTGCAGGGCGTGGTGGAAGTCGTCGTTCCACTGCGCGTGCAGCCCGAGGCCGCCCGCCTCGCGCGGAGTGGTGATGCGGGGGTCGTTCAGCTCGGACTCCGCGATCAGGAACAGCGGCCGCCCGGTCTCGGCGGCCAGCCGGTCCACGGCGGACGACAGCTCGGCCAGGAAGTGTCGGGCGCTGGTGTCGCGCAGCGCGTGCACCGCGTCCAGCCGCAGCCCGTCGACGGCGTAGTCCCGCAGCCAGGCCAGCGCGCTGCCGATGAAGTACGCCCGGACCTCGTCGGAGCCGGGCGCGTCGAGGTTGACCGCCGCGCCCCAGGGCGTGTGGTGGGTGTCGGTGAAGTACGGGCCGAAGGCCGGCAGGTGGTTGCCGGAGGGACCCAGGTGGTTGTGGACCACGTCGAGGACCACGCCCAGCCCGTGCCGCTCGTGCGCGGCGTCGACCAGGCGCCGTAGCCCCTCGGGCCCCCCGTACGGCTCGTGGACGGCCCAGGGCGACACCCCGTCGTATCCCCAGCCGTGGCGCCCGGGGAAGGGGCAGACCGGCATCAGCTGAAGGTGGGTCACCCCCAACGCGGCCAGGTGTGGCAGGCGTTCGACGGCGGCGTCGAAGGTGCCCTCGCGGGTGAACGTGCCGATGTGCAGCTCGTACAGGACCGCGCCGGGCAGCGGGCGCCCACCCCACGCCCGGCCGGGCCCGGCGGGGCGGGCGTCGGGGGAGTGCCCGGTGGGGGAGTGCCCGGCACCGGGGTTCCCCTCGGTGGCGGGCGCTCCCGGGGAGGTCGGGTCGGCGGAACGGGCGTCGGAGCCGGGCCCGGCCGGGGCGTGAGCCATGCCCGGTCGGTCCGGGGAGGGTGCCACGACCGCGCTCAGCCCGTCGGGGCCGTCGGGCTGGCGGCGTGAACGGGGGTCGGGCAGTGGCGGCCCCCCGTCCAGCGCGAAGCCGTACCGCGCGCCGGGCCCGGCCGGGGCCTCGGCCCGCCACCAGCCGGCCCGGCCGGGGTCGCGCTCCATGGGGTACGTGCGGCCGTCCAGATGGAGGTCGACCCGGTCACCGGCGCGCGGCGCCCACACCTCGAACAGCACTGGCGGCTCCTCACTGACGGCGCGGGCTCCAGGGGCGTGCCGTCACCGGTGGCATACGTTCTCACCATGCTGCGGGACGCGGGGCGCGGACGCACCAGGGCGTGGGACGCCGGCGTGTGGCGGGGCGTCAGGGGTGCGCGGTGCCGGTGTGCGCCGGGTGTCGTCAGGGGCGGAAGCGGCGTGTGGCGGGGCGTCAGACGAGGTCGATGCGCTCCTGGGTGACGGGGTAGCCGGCCTTGGCGAAGGCCGCGGCCATCGGGACGTTGTCCTGGTCCGTCGCGGCCGCGATCCGGGTGGCGCCCCGCTCCACCAGGTCATGCGTGCAGGCGACGAGCAGCTCATGGGCGTAGCCCCAGCCCCGGCGCTCGGGCACCACACCGACGTAACCCACGCACGGGCCGGCCGGGTTGCGCGCCGGGACGTGGATGCCGACGAGCTCCCCGTCCGGGCCCGGCGTGTAGGCCAACCGCCACCAGTCGCGCGGGGAGGGGAACCAGTGGAGGAACTCCAGGGTCTCGGCCACCGCCGCCGCCACCCCCGACTCGGCGACGATCCGCTGGTCGTGCGCGTCGAGCGTGTCCTCCAGGACTCGGCGCAACACCTCCGCGACCACCGTGTCGTCCGGCTCCGGGCGGAACTCCAGCCGTCCCGGCCGCGCGGGCAGCCCGCACTCCGGCGTCCATTCGTAGCGGAACCGCTCGGCCAGCGGAATGAGGCCGCCGGCGGTGGCCGCCTCGACCCGGGCCAGGACCGCGGCCACCAGCTCGGGCTCGTCGCGCCAACCGGGCGGCGCCAGCAGGCTGTACTCCGCGCACAGCGGCGCGGTGCGCAGCAGCCGGGCGGCGGCCTCCTCCTCGCCCTCCGCGAAGTCGAACCAGTCCAGCGCCACCGGGGCCTCGTCCTCGGGCCCCGCCCACCAGGCCGCGCGCGCCACCACCACGCCGTCGCGCAGCGCGACCCAGGTCCACTCGGGTCGGTACTCGCCGCCCTCGGCGACCGTGCGGTACTCGTGCCCGAAGCGGGCCCGACCGACCAGGCCGGGGTCGGACAGCGCGTGGAACAGGTGCACGTCGCTGTCGGTGAGCGAGCGAATGACCAGCTCGGTCATGAGGGTGCCTCCGGAAGGGTGTGCACTCCTGCCCGGAAGATCATCACGGGCGCGTACGGACCATAGACGCGCTGGTCAGCCGGTGTCCAGCAGTAATTCTCCGGGCTCGGCCCGACCGCCTACGGCGCGATTTTCCGGCCGCCCGCGGCGAACCCCGCGAGCTTGGCCGCCCGGCACCGTCACTCCCTGTTCCGAACGCCGTCCCCGCCGGTCCGTCAGTCGGCGCCGTCCAGGAGTCCGGCGTCGTGCGCCAAGAGCGCGATCTGCACCCGGTTGTTGAGGTCGAGCTTGGCCAGGATGCGTGAGACATGGGTCTTGACCGTGGCGACGCTCATATAGAGCCCGGCGCCGATCTCGGCGTTGGACCTGCCCTGGCCCACGGCGACGGCGACCTCCCGCTCCCGGTCGTTGAGCCGGTCCAGCAGCTCCCGCGCCCGGACCTGACGCAGGTCCCGCCCGGAACCGGCCACATGGTCGATCAGCTGCTGGGTCACCGTGGGCGACAGCACCGGATCGCCCGTCGCCACCCGCCGCACGGCCGCCACGATCTCGGCGGGCGGGGTGTCCTTGAGGACGAAGCCCGCGGCCCCGGCGCGCAGCGCGCGCAGGACGTGCTCGTCCGCGTTGAAGGTCGTCAGGATGACGACCTCCGGGGCCCGTTCACGGCGCCGCAGCCGCTCGGTGGCGGTCAGCCCGTCCATCGTGGGCATCCGGATGTCCATCAGCACGACGTCCGGGGCGTGCCGGTCCACCAGCACGTCCACCTCGTGGCCGTCACTCGCCTCCCCGACGATCTCGATACCGGAGGGACCGCCGAGCATGAGCCGCAACCCGGCCCGTACCAGGGGGTCGTCGTCGACGAGGAGCAGGCGGACGGGCGCGGGTGCGGGAGCGTTCATGCAGGCCACGGTAGCCAGGCGGCGAGCCGGAAGTCTCCGCTCCGCGTGATGCGGCCGCTCTCCAGCCGCCCGCCCGCCAACGCCGCGCGCTCCCGCAGCCCGGTGAGCCCGGCACCGGCGCCGGGGATGGTCCCGGCCTCGGGCCCGGCCGGGCCCGCCCCCTCGGGTCGTGTCGCCCCTTCCGGCCGTATCGCCCCTTCCGGCCGTATCGCCCCCTCCGGTCGTATAGCTCCGTCGTCCGGGACCGGGTTGCGGACCTCCACGCTCAGCCCTTCGCCGGGGCCGCCCGCGGTCAGGACCGTCACCTCGGCGCCCGGTGCGTGCTTCCGCGCGTTGGTCAGGCCCTCCTGGACGATCCGGTACGCGGTACGGCCCGTGCCGTCGGGCAGCGCGTCCACCACGGCCGCGTCCCATCGGTCCAGCCCGTCGGACAGCGTCACCCGCATGCCCGCCTGCCGCGACTCCTCCACCAGCCGCGGCAGATCGCGCAGCGTGGGCTGCGGCCGGTCGACGGTCGGCGCCCGCAGAACCCCGATCACCTCGCGCAGGTCCTGGAGCGCCTGGTGCGCGCTGGTGCGGATCACGCCCGCCGCGTGGGCCACCTCCTCGGGCGAGGCGTCGCTGCGGTACTCCAGCGCGCCCGCGTGCACGCTCAGCAGCGACAGCCGGTGCGCGAGCACGTCGTGCATCTCGCGGGCGATGCGCTCTCGGGTGAGCCGCTGCGCCTGCTCGGCCCGCAGCGCCGCCTCCGTCTCCGCGCGCCGCGCCCGCTCGCGCAGGGACTCCAGCAGCTGCCGGCGGGAGCGCACGAACAGCCCCCAGCCGATGGCGGCGTTGAAGAGCACCGCGCCGACCAGCACCGAGCCGGTGTAGCTCAGCTCGGGGTCGGGGTGGAGGGCGGCGTCGACCGCGCCCATGGCCATGGCCAGCGCGCCGACGGCGGCGGTGGTGCGGACCGGGCGGTGCACGGCGACCGTGAAGAGGGCCACCAGCAGCGGCCCGGCCACATAGTGCGAGCCCGCCGAGGGGATCAGCAGCACCACCGCCAGCCCCACCGGCCAGCGGCGCCGCACCCACAGCGCCAGGCAGGCCACCCCGCCGATCAGCACCTGGGAGAAGAGCTCGGTGTCGGAGATCTCGGGGTTGTCGACCACCGAATCCGAGGTCACCAAGGAGAACAGGGCCGCCGCGAGGACGCAGAGGATGTCGGTGAACCAGTCCCGCGCGGTGCGGCGCCCACCCTCGTCGGGAGCCGCGTCGCGCGGACCGGTGGATTCAGTGCCGGCCATGCCGTCGAATCTACTGACCGAGGTCGCGGTGGGGCGGCGCCCGGAGCCGGTCCGCGACCAAAGTCGGTCGGCCGTAGACCATCGACTGATCTCGCCCATCGTCTCCCGGTCCTACGGTCGAAGGCATGAAGAAGGTGTGTGAGGGACTGGGAATGATCATGCTGATCCAGGGAGCGGCCGGGCTGCTCCACGACTGGACGGGATGGTTTCACTACTGGGCCGTGATCCGGCGTCTCTCCTTCCTCGACGGACATGAGCTCTACGCCAACCTCGCACTCGTCCTCCTCGGTCTGGTGGCGCTCAGCGCGCCGACGGCCCTCGCCGAGCACGCGGAGCGGCGCGCGGCAGGGTGAGCCCGCCCGGTGAGGACGAGCAGGCCCTCCCCGACTGTTTCCGCCCGCCCCGTGTCACCGCGACGTCTCGCCCTCGGGGAGCGTCTTCCCCCGAGCTCCGACTTCCCCCGGCGGCTCCCCCGGCCCCTCATGCCCGCGCCAGCAGTGCGACCGGCAGCCGGTCGAAGAGCTCGCCCAGAGGCCAGCGGCGCTCCGCCGTGCGGCCGGTGAGCAGGTCCCGCCAGTGGCCCGGCGGCAGGGGGAGCGCCGTGTCGGCCCAGCCGCCCGCCTCGGCCAGCCGCTGGGACAGGCGGGTCACCGCGGTGATGGCGGAGCCCGCGCGGGCGAAGGCCACGCAGTGCTCCGCGGCCGGGCCCTCGGCGAAGAGCGGGGCATAGCCGCCCGGGGCCCCGAACCACTCCGGGTGGCGCCGGCGCAGCCGCAGCGCCGTGGCCGTGAGCCGGAGCTTCTCGGCCGACAGCCCGGTCGCGGCCCGTCCCCGGTCGAGGTCGGCGAGCAGGGCCGGCCGGAACTCCGGAGGGCGGCGGTTGTCGGGATCGACCAGGGCGAGGTAGGCGTGCTCGGTGCCCATGTAGACATCCGGCACGCCGGGCATGGTCAGATGCAGCAGCGCCGCCCCCAGCGCGTTGACCCGGGCGGGGGCGTCCAGCTCGCGGTTGAAGGCGGCGAAGGCGGAGCCGAGCGAACCGCGCGGCTCGCCGGGGCCGGCGGCGAGGAAGGCCGCCACCGCCTCCTCATACCCGCCGTTCTGCTCGGTCCAGGTCGTGCGCAGCCCGGCCTCGCGCACGCTCTTCAGGACCGCCGGCACCAGCCGCTCCACCTCCGGGAAGCCCATGCCCAGCGCGGTCTGCCAGGCCAGCCAGGCCACATGGGGGTCCGGGGCGCCGCCCGGCAACCGCGCCAGCAGCCGCCCCCAGGGCCCGGGGAGCTCGGTCAGCGCCGCCAGCCGGGCCCGGACGTCCGCACTGCGCTTGGTGTCATGGGTGGACACCACCGTGCCGGTGTCCGGCCAGTCGGCCGCCAGCCGGGCACAGAAGGCGTGGAAGGCGGCCGCGTCGACGACGGGATGGCCGGGGTCGCCGCCCACCTCGGCGGCGGAGAGCAGCGGGACGTAGCGGTAGAAGGCGGTGTCCTCGACCGACTTGGCGCGCAGCGCGGCGGCGGTCTGCGCGAAGCGGGCGCAGAAGTCCCGCTGCCGCGGGCCGTCGCCGAGCCGGCCGAGGGCCGCGTCCCGCACCACGTCCACGGCCCGTGCCTCCTCGGCCACCGCGAAGGCGGTGCGGGCGCCCCGCGCGGCCTCGTCCAGCAGCGCGGCGTCCGCCGGCCGGGCGGGGGCGCCGGCGGTCGCGTACGGCCGGTACACCGGCAGCCGGACCAGGAGTTCGCGGACGGCGGTGCGCAGTGCCCAGGGGGCGTGGTCGCGCAGCCGGGGGGAGTCGGCGCAGAGCCGGGTGGCGCACCGCACCAGCCGCTCCACCTCGGCGGCCAGCTCATGGCTCACCACCTTGTGGGCCGCGCGGCGGACCGTGGCGGGCCAGTCGCCGCCCCGGTCGGCGTCGACGCCGACGGTCTCCCGGTAGAGCCCGGTGAGGGAGGCCAGGCCCCCGGGGTCGAGGAACAGGCCGTCCAGGTGGCGCAGCGCGTCATAGCCGGTGGTGCCCGCGACGGGCCAGTCCTCCGGCAGCGGCTCGCCGGGGCTGAGGATCTTCTCCACCACCGTCCACCGGCCCCCCGTGGCCTCCGCCAGCCGGCGCAGATAGGCCGCCGGGTCGGCCAGTCCGTCCGGGTGGTCCACGCGCAGCCCGTCGATCACCCCCTCGCGACACAGCCGCGACAGCGTGGCGTGGGTCGCGGTGAACACCTCCGGATCCTCCACCCGCACCGCGATCAGCTCCGAGATGGTGAAGAAGCGGCGGTAGTTGAGCTCGGTGCGCGCCAGCCGCCACCAGCCCAGCCGATACCACTGGGCGTCCAGCAGCTCCGGAAGCGGCAGCCGCTCGGTGCCGCGCCGCAGCGGGAACCGGTGGTCGTGGTAGCGCAGCACGTCGCGCGCCACCGTGAGGTGCTTGAGCTCGTCGCCCAGCTGTCCGGCCAGCACCGGCAGCAGGACCTTGCCGTCCTGCGCGTCCCAGTCGATGTCGAACCACCGCGCGTACGGCGACGCCTGGCCGTCGCGCAGCACCTCCCACAGCGCCTGGTTGAGCCGCGCGGGCACGGGCACGGCCATGTGGTTGGGGACGATGTCGACGATCAGGCCCAGGCCGTGCGCGTGGGCCGCGCGGGCCAGCTCGCGCAGCCCCTCCTCACCGCCGAGCTCGCCCCGCACCGCCGCGTGGTCCACCACGTCATAGCCGTGTGTGGAGCCGGGCACGGCCTCCAGCACCGGGGACAGATGGAGGTGGGAGACGCCGAGCGAGGCGAGGTAGGGCACGGCCGCGCGCGCCGCGGCGAACGGGAAGCGGGGCTGGAGCTGGAGCCGGTAGGTGGCGGTGGGCACCCGCGGCCGCGGCCCGGGGCCGGCGGCGGACGGCGGGTCCGACAGCGGCTCGGGAGGCGGCACCGGCGGCGGAGCGGCGTGGTGGAAGGTCATAGAACGTACGTACCCAGCCACCGTCCGCACCCGATGTGCGCCCGCGGACGTCCACCCGAACGGGTGTACTACTCCGGTCGGTTCCGCGGCCGGCCAGGCGCCGCCGCCGGAGCGCTCGGCCGACCGGGCCGCTCCGGTCGGCTAACCGGGCCGCTGCAACACCGTCAGGCTCCGGTCCACCAGGGTGAGTCGGTCGCCCGCCGCCACCTTCGCCCCGCTCCCGGGCTCGACCCCGCCCGCCACGGCCGTGTCCACCACGACCTGCCACTGTCGGCCGTGGTCCACCGGCACCGTGAACTCCAGCGGCTCGTGGTGCGCGTTGAACATCAGCAGGAACGAGTCGTCGAGGATGCGCTCGCCGCGCACGCCCGGCTCCGAGATCGCGTTGCCGTTGAGGAAGACCGTCAGCGACTTGGCGTGCGCCGCCTGCCAGTCGCGTGCCTGCATCTCCTCGCCCCTCCGGGTGAACCACGCGATGTCCGACAGCTCGTCGTGGGTCCCCTCCACCGGGCGCCCGTGGAAGAACCGGCGGCGCCGGAAGACCGGGTGGTCCCGGCGCAGCCAGACCAACGCCCGGGTGAAGCGCAGCAGCTCCAGCGCGGTCGCGGAGTCCTCCCGCGCCGGGTCCGGCCAGCGCACCCAGGAGAGCTCGTTGTCCTGGCAGTAGGCGTTGTTGTTGCCGCGCTGGCTGCGTCCGAACTCGTCGCCGTGGCTCAGCATCGGCACACCCTGGGAGAGCATCAGCGTCGCGACGAAGTTGCGCATCTGCCGGCCGCGCAGCGCCAGGACCTCGGGGTCGTCGGTCTCGCCCTCGACCCCGCAGTTCCAGGACCGGTTGTAGCTCTCACCGTCGTTGTTGCCCTCGCCGTTGGCCTCGTTGTGCTTCCTGTCGTACGACACCAGATCGCGCAGGGTGAAGCCGTCGTGGCAGGTCACGAAGTTGACCGAGGCCAGCGGGCGCCGTCCGTCGCCCTGGTAGAGGTCGGAGGAGCCGGTCAGCCGGGAGGCGAACTCGGCCAGCGTGCGCGGCTCGCCGCGCCACAGATCGCGCACCGTGTCACGGAACTTGCCGTTCCATTCGGTCCACAGCGGTGGGAAGTTGCCGACCTGGTAGCCGCCCTCGCCCAGGTCCCAGGGCTCCGCGATCAGCTTCACCTGGCTGACCACCGGGTCCTGCTGCACCAGGTCGAAGAAGGACGAGAGCCGGTCCACCTCGTGGAACTGGCGTGCCAGGGTGGCCGCCAGATCGAACCGGAAGCCGTCCACCCGCATCTCGGTGACCCAGTAGCGCAGCGAGTCCATGATCAGCTGGAGCACGTGCGGGCTGCGCATCAGCAGCGAGTTCCCGGTCCCGGTGGTGTCCATGTAGTACCGCCGGTCATCGGTGAGCCGGTAGTACGAGGCGTTGTCCAGGCCCCGGAAGGACAGCGTCGGCCCCAGGTGGCTGCCCTCGGCGGTGTGGTTGTAGACGACGTCGAGAATCACCTCGATGCCCGCCTGGTGGAGCGCCCGCACGGCGGACTTGAACTCCAGCACCTGCTGGCCCCGGTCGCCCCAGGAGGCGTAGGCGTTGTGCGGCGCGAAGAAACCGATCGTGTTGTAGCCCCAGTAGTTGGTCAGCCCCGCGTCGGACAGCCGGTGGTCGGTGACGAACTGGTGGACCGGCATCAGCTCCAGCGTGGTGACGCCCAGCTCCGTCAGGTGTTCGATGATCGCCGGGTGGGCCAGCGCCGCGTAGGTCCCGCGCAGCTCCTCCGGGAGCGCCGGGTGTCGCATCGTCAGGCCCTTCACATGGGCCTCGTAGATGACCGTCCGGTGGTAGTCGGTGCGCGGCGGCCGGTCGTCGCCCCAGTCGAAGTAGGGATTGACCACGACCGACGCCATCGTGTGCGGGGCGGAGTCCAGGTCGTTCCGCCGGTCCGGCCGGTCGAAGTGGTAGCCGTAGACCTCCTCTCCCCAGTCGATCCGACCGCTGATCGCCTTGGCATAGGGGTCCAGCAGCAGCTTGGCGGAGTTGCAGCGGTGCCCGCGCTCCGGCTGGTACGGGCCGTGCACCCGGAAGCCGTAGCGCTGTCCGGGCATGACCCCGGGCAGATAGGCGTGGCGGACGAACGCGTCGTTCTCGCGCAGCTCCACCGCGGTCTCCGAACCGTCGTCGTGGAGCAGGCACAGCTCGATCCGTTGGGCGGCCTCGGAGAACACCGCGAAGTTGGTACCGGCGCCGTCGTACGTGGCGCCGAGGGGATAAGCCTGTCCCGGCCACACCTGCATGCGTCGACTCTTCCACTTCTTCACCGTGCGCCGCGAGGACGCCTGTCGGTGCCGCGCCCCCGGAGCGAGGGGCATCGTGACCCAACTGCCCTCCAGGCGGGCCTCTTTCACCAGATCTTCCTCAATACGGAGGCAATCCGCGACCACATCGGTTCGTCCTCTCGGGTGACCTCCGCATACTGGGGGCGATCACCCGGATCGCGGTCTCATCCGGCCGTCCGGGGGAACAGGGAGGAATCGGCACTCCGGCGGCGATCCAGCGGCCGGCCGGCCGGCGAGGGCTGATACACCGAGCGCGGGGCACCGAGGGGCAGCGGCCGAGGGGCGGGGGAGCCCCGGCCGGGGGACACGGGGCAGGGGCAGGGGACAGGGGAGAGGGAGATGGGGGAGGACGTGCGCAGCATGACCCAGCGCCACCTGGGCACCGTGGTGGCCGGCGCGTCGATCGCGGTCACCGTCGGGGCGGTCCTCGTCGCGGTCACCCTTCCGGGTGATACCTCCGGGGCCTCCCCGCGGGACCCGGCGTACGGGCACGCGGGGTACGAGCATGTGCGGTACGGGCAGGGATCGGCGCAGGGGTCGGCCGCCGGAGGCGACGGGGCCCCGCCGCCCGGCGTGGTGGAGCCCCCGCCGCCGCGGATCGCCGACGGCAGCGGGACGGACCCGCTGACGGACGACGAGATCCGGCACGCCCGCGCCCTGGCGCTGAGCGCCGACCCGCGCGAGGCCGGCGAGGGCGTCCGAGGCGCCCCCGGCCCGCAGCCGCTCTCCGTGGACCTCGCCGAGGTGCCCCCCGAGGAGGCCGGTGCCGCCGCCCCGCCGCGGCGCGCCCAGGTGTCCTCTTACGACTACCGGCGGGACGCCTACGTCACCACCACGGTGGACCTCGCCTCCGATCGGGTGGTGCGCACCGACACGCAACGCGGCGTGCAGCCACCGCCGAGCCGGCAGGAGGCCGTCGAGGCGGCCCGGCTGCTGATCGGCGACCGGCGGCTGGGCGAGGGGCTGCGGAGCGACTACCGCGACGCCACCGGAAGGGAGCTGACCGACCCCGCGCAGCTGACGGTCACCGGCTTCGTCTACCGCGTGGACGCGGAGAACCCCGGCCCCGCGCGGCTGGGCGCCTGCGGCCGGCACCGCTGCGTCCGGCTCTTCAGCAGAGTGCGGAACGGGCCGTGGATCGACACCCGTTGGTTCGTGGTCGACCTGAGCGCCCGCAGCGTGTCCCGGCTGGACTGAGCCGCCGCGGCCCGTCCCCGGAGGCCCGGCCCTCGGACCGTCTCGTCCTGGAGCCGCGGCCTCGGACCGTCTCGTCCCCCAGGCCCCGACCCAGGGCCCCGACCTCGGGCCGTCTCGTCCCCGGAGGCCCCCGGTCCTCGGACCGTCCCGTCACCCGAGGCCGCCCGACCCGGACCGCGCCCGCGGACCCCGTCGCCCCGTCCGTACCCTCCACCGTCAGCTTCCGTACAGGAGTGCAGCCATGCGTGCCACGCCCGTCCCGCGCGACCGTAGGCGCCGCCTCGCGCGGGGCCGCCGCCCCGCCCTTCGCCTTCGGGCGCTCTCGGCGCTCGCCCTCGCACTGCCGCTGGCGGCGGGAGGCGCGGCCGTCGGCCCCGCGCGGGCGCTGCCGCCCACCGCGCGGCCGCCGTCGGCCGCCGCCCCTGCCGCCCCCGCCGCCGCGTGCGGTGACCCGTACCGCATCGAGCAGCGGTTGACGGGCGGCACGGTATGGCGCATGTGCTGGAGCTACGAGTCGCACGCCGGACTGGTGCTGAAGGACGTCACGTACCAGCCGCGGGGCGAGCCCCGCCCGATCAAGGTGCTGACCTCCGCCAAGCTCGCCCAGATCCATGTGCCCTATGACGACGGCTCGGTGGAGTACGACGACCTCACCGGGCAGGGTTTCGCGCAGGGCCTCCAGCAGTTGGACCCGGCGGAGTGCCCCGGCGGCACGATCAAGACGGTACGGGTGCGGGGGGCTTCGGAGCCGAGCCGGGAGAACGTCGCGGGGTTGTGCGCCACCACCCGCGCCCGAGGCCACGCCTATCGCATGGTGGGCGCCGACGCGGGCGAGGTCCATCAGGTCCAGGACAGGGACCTGTTGGTCTACACCGTCAACCTGGTCGGCTGGTACGAGTACATCACCGAGTGGCGGTTCTCCTCGGACGGCGCCATGACGATGCAGGTCGGCGCCACCGGCTCGCTCTCGCCGATCGACTACGACGCCGGGGACGGCCGCGGGTGGCCCCTCGGCAGGGGCGCCGGGGACTACGCCACCAGCCACAGCCACAACGTCTTCTGGCGGCTCAACTTCGGGCTCGACGGCTCCTCCAAGAGCGTCGTCGAGCAGTACGACTCGACCACCACCCAGGAGTCCGGACGGCTCCCCAGGACCCGCACCACGCGCACCCGCGTCACCAGGGAGCTGGCCGGGGACGCGGTGGGCACCCGCTGGTGGCGGGTCGTCAGCACCGCGGGTCGGAACGCGGACGGCCACCCCAGGTCGTACGAGATCGTGCCCGGCCGCAGCACCCGGTACCAGGGCCGCCCGTACACCCGGCACGACGTGTACGTCACGGAGTACCGCGGCTGCGAACAGTTCGCCAGCCACAACCTCCGCGACTGCGGCGCCCGCGCGGGCAGAAGCGTCGACACCTGGGTTGACGGCCAGACTCTCGAACACCCCGTCGTCTGGGTCCACATCGGCTTCCACCACATCGCGCGGGACGAGGACCAGCAGCCGATGCCGGTCCACTGGCAGGGCTTCCAACTGGCCCCGCGGGACGTCACCGCTATGAATCCGCTCACGCCGCCCGCACTGGCGGGTCACAACGGTCATACGGAAGCGGAACGTTGACCCGGACCTCGATCGATCGTGCTGCACCACCCCTGTGCGCGCAGTAGTCTGCGGTGATCGTTGGACGGGGGCGGAAGGCGGTGCAAGGTGAGCTCGGGCGGGTTGGAGCTGCCCCCTGGCGACGGAGGTTCCGGGGGTGACGGCGCCACCGACGCGCCACCCGGCGCGGTGTCCCTCGTGCGTCCGGTGGAGATCGGCGCGGAGCTGGACTGGGACACCGACGCCTGGACAGAGGTGCGCACCCGCGCCCGCCGCGCGGGGCGCGCGTACATCTGGTTGAACCTCGTCGAGCAGCGGCTGCGCGCCGTCGTCTCGGCCGTGCTGCGACCCATCTACGAGCCGGTCCACGGCGACGACTGGGTGGTGGCGGCCGCCGGGCCGGCGGGCCAGGAGTGGGTGCAGCGCGCGGTGGCCGTGCGGGAGGTCAGCCGCCGCAAGGGCTATCTGCTGGACCCGGCGGACGACAACGTCATCAGCTTCCTCACCCTCCCGCAGCTGCGGGAGCTGCTGGTCCAGCACTGGCCCTGCTTCGAGCCCTACCTGGACGACCGGCGCGACCTGGAGCTGGCCCTGGACGAGCTGGAGGTCACCCGGAACGTGGTCTCCCGCAACCGGGCGCTGTCCCAGACGGTGCTCGCCCAGGCCGAGCGCGCCTCCGCGCGGCTGCTGGAGATACTCGGCAGCGGCAACGTCTCCCCGTCCGCGAACCGACTGCCCATAGACGCCGTCGAGGACCTGGTGGGCGACCGCTACGCCGATGTCGTCGGGGTCCACCCCGACCGGGTCCGGCTGCAGCGCCAGCTCCCCGCCGAGGACCTGTTCGGCAACGCCCGCCGCCTGGACGCGGTGGGCATCGGCCTCAACCTGCTGGTGCAGAACTACTCGGGGCGGCGGCTGGTCCGGCTCGCCGAGACCGGCTGCCGGGCCCGGCTGCTCTTCCTCAACCCGGCCAGTAGCGCGGTCCGCCGCCGGGAGCGGGAACTGGGCCTGAAGAAGGGGGAGATGAGCCGCTCCGTGGAGATGAACATCCTCCACATGCGGCGGGTCCGCTCCCGGCTCCGCGACCCGGGCGCCTTCGAGATCCACGTCTTCGACGAGACACCCCGCTTCACCGCCTACCTGGTCAACGGCGACGGGTCGGACGGGCTCGCCATCGTCCAGCCCTATCTGCGCAAGGCGCGCGGCATGGAGGCCCCGGTGCTGGTGCTGCGCGGCGGCACGCCGAACGTGGTGCGGGAGGACCGGGACGAGATCGAGAACGGACTCTTCGACACCTACCGGGAGGAGTTCGAGGGCGTGTGGGCGGACTCCCGGCCGGTGTCCTGAGCACCCTCCCCGCCGCCCTGCCGCCGGCCGGTGCCGGAGCCGCCGCCCGGGGGTTCCGGGGCGCCGCGGCCACGCCCCGGCGGCCGGCGGGGCCGCGTTGTCAGTGGTGCGTGCGAGTCTGATGGACAACCGGGGGAAAGTACCGCGAAGGAGGGCCGCCATGGGCTGGCACCGGGAGCTGCTGATCGGCTTCGATCTTGAGACGACGGGCACCGATCCGCGTGAGGCGCGGATCGTGACCGCCGCGGTCGTCGAGGTGAAGGCCGGGGAGCCGATCGGGCGACGGGACTGGCTGGCCGATCCGGGCGTGCCCATACCGGACGACGCCGTCGCCGTGCACGGCATCACCAACGAGCGCGTGGCGGCCCGCGGCCGGCCGGCCGCCGAGGTGGCCGACGAGGTGGCGGACGCGTTGGTCGGACACTGGCGCGCCGGCGCGCCGGTGGTGGCCTACAACGCGGCCTTCGACCTGAGCCTGCTCACCGCCGAGTTGCGCCGGCACGGGCTGCCGTCGCTGGGCGACCGGCTGGGTGGAGCCGAGACCGGCCCGGTCGTCGACCCGCTCACCATAGACCGGGCCGTGGACCGCTACCGCCGGGGCAAGCGCACCCTGGAGGCCGTCTGCCAGGTCTACGGCGTGGTGCTGGACGGCGCGCACGAGGCCGGGGCGGACGCGCTGGCCGCCGCGCGGGTCGCCTTCGCGGTCGCCGAGGCACACCCGACGGTCGCCGCCATGGAGCCGTGGGAGCTCCACCGCGAGCAGATCGGGTGGTACGCGGAGTGGGCCGCGGGCTATCAGCAGTGGCTGCGCCGCAAGGGCACACCGGAGGCCGTGGTGGACGGCGGCTGGCCGCTGCGGGGGCCCGCCACGCCGGCGGGCTGACTCCGAGCGATGAGTCCTCCCGGGCTGGAAGGTCTGTATCAAGGCCCTACAGGGAGACCATCGGACGAGGAGAGCCACCGTGACCGACGACATCAGCGACATCCAGCCCGAACACCACCACCCCGGAAATGGCGATATGGGCGAGAAGCCTGTTATCGGCGGCACGGCGGAAGAGGTGGAAGGGGGTGTCGTCCCCATCGACCTCGGGCCCGCGACGCGCGGGGTGGCCGCGCTGTTGGACGGCGTCACCGACGCGCTGCTGCCGGCCCGCACACCGTGTGCGGAGTATCCGGTGGCGGCGCTGCTGGACCACCTGATGGATCTGACGGTGGCCTTCCGGCACGCGGCGCGGAAAACCGAATGGATCCCGCGCGGGTCCGGCGGCGGCGCGGAGTCGACGCCCCCCGGGGCGCCGCGCGCCTCGGCGGGCCGGCTGGACCCCCGGTGGCGCGATCTGCTGCCGCGGCGGTTGGACGAGCTGGCGGCCGCCTGGCGTGACCCCGCCGCGTGGACCGGCACGGCCGAGGCGGGAGGAGTGACCCTGCCGGCCGAGGCGATGGGCATCGTGGCCCTGGACGAGGTGCTCATCCACGGGTGGGACCTCGCGCGGGCGACGGGTCAGCCGTACGAGCCCGACCGGGGCAGCGTCGAGGCCGTCTTCGGGATGCTCGAGGAGACGGCGAGCGAGGAGGGGGTGGCGGGCATGTTCGGGCCCGCGGTGACGGTTCCGGACGACGCCCCCCTGTGGGACCGGGCCCTGGGGCTCACCGGCCGCGACCCGTCGTGGACGCCCTGAGTCCATCGGCGGGCGACGAGGAGGTCCGGCGGGGGCCGACGCCGCGGCGGGGCGCGGGGTCGACCGCCGGCGGGCCTCGGAGGCTCACGCGCGGATCCTGAGCACGGTGTCGTCGCAGTGCAGGATCTCCACCTCCCGATCCGGGCGTTCGGAGTCGGCGAAGGAGGCCACGAACCGTCGGCCGTCCGTCGTCCGCCACCGCCCGGCCGCCGTGGCCGGCGCGTCGCCGCGCCCGATCGGGTGATCGACGAAGGTCCCGTCCGGTCTGAACTCCAGCGCCCTGCGGCCGCGCGCCAGCGGAAAGTCATAGTCGGTCGGCCGATAGACCGCCACGCCTTCGGTGTCCTCCTCAAAGGAATGCACCCATCGCCGGAAAAGGCAGTCAGACGATTGACGTGTCATAATTAGTCCGCTTTCAGGGTAACTTGCCGTAGATCTTAGGCTGTGTCTACACTTTTAAGTGTATGGGTCCGCGGTAGTCCGCACCGGGCCCGCGCCTCCCATGAGCAGTGAATTCCTTGAAGCATGAAGGAGGTGCGGCATGCCAGAAACCGAAGAGTTCACCGGCCTCGAACGCGGGCAGTACTGCGGAACGATGGCCCTCCACCGCCGGCTGCTGGAGCGGGACGGGGAGTACGCCGCGAATCGCACGGTGATCGAGAACCACGCCTTCGCGTTCGCCACCGGGGAGCTGACCTCGGGCAGGACCGCTGTCACCAAGATCCCCGTCGTTGTCCACGTCGTGTTCAACACCGACGAACAGAACGTCAGCGACGAGCAGATCCACAGTCAGATAACCGCGCTCAACCAGGACTTCCGGAAGGCCAATCCGGATGTCAGCAAGGTGCCCGCGGTGTGGCAGCCGATCGCCGCCGACAGCCTCATCGAGTTCGAGCTGGCCACCACCGATCCGCAGGGGCAGCCCACCAACGGCATCACGCGTACGCAGACCCAGAAGGAGAAGTTCGATTCGGAAGACGACTCCGTCAAGTTCCCCGCGAAGGGCGGAGTGGCCGCCTGGCCAGCCGACCGCTATCTGAACCTCTGGGTCTGTCAGGTGTTCAGCAGCGCGATCGGCGGCACCCTGCTGGGCTACGCCCAGTTCCCGGGTGGTCCGCCCGAAACCGATGGTGTCGTCATCAACTACAAGGCGTTCGGCACCACCGGCACCGCGAGCGCGCCGTTCGACCTCGGCCGCACCGCCACGCACGAGGTCGGGCACTGGCTCAACCTGCGCCACATCTGGGGCGACGACTTCGACGGTTGCAGCGGTAGCGACTTCGTCGCCGACACCCCCAACCAGGGCGGCGAGAACACGGGGATGCCGACCTTCCCCAAGATCTCGTGCAACAACGGGCCGCACGGCGACATGTTCGTCAACTACATGGACTACACCGACGACGCCGGGATGTTCATGTTCACCCGGGGCCAGGTGACCCGGATGGAGGCCACCCTGGACGGCTTCCGTTCATCCTTCAACGGCTCGGGAGGCGGCGGTCGCGGCTAGCGTGCCGGGGGGGGGGTGGCCCGGGCGTCGGGACCACGGCGTGGATCAGAACGGGTGCCAGCGCACCGTCGCGTCGCCCTCGCGCAGTGAGGCGATCCGGCGGTCGAACTCCCTCCGTGCCGCCGGGTTGCCCGGGGCGTGCTGTGCCACCCAGGCGCAGCTGGCGGTCTCGCGGGCGCCGCGCAGCAGGGCGCACCCGTCCCAGTCGCGCACGTCCCAGCCGTACGCCACGACGAAGTCGTCGTAGGCGGCCGGATCGAGCCCGTACCGGTCGCGGGAGAGCGCCATCACGACCAGGTCGTGCTCCCGCAGGTCTGCCGAGAAGGTCTCCAGGTCCAGCAGCACCGGGCCGTCCGGGCCGACGTGCACATTGCGCGGCAGCGCGTCGCCGTGGATGGGGCCGAGCGGAAGGTGCGGGGTCAGCTCGGCGACGCCGGCCGCGAAGTCGTCCCGGCGGGCGCGCAGACAGGCGGCGTCCGCCGGGTCGATCGCGTCGCCCGCGAGTCGCAGCCAGCGCTCGACCCCGCCCAGCAGCTCCCGGCGCGGCAGCTCGAAGGGCGGCGCGGGCAGCGCGTGGACGAGCCGGAGCAGCTTCGCCAGGTCGCGCGGTCCGGCCGGGCGCACCGCCGCCGGCAGCCGCTCCCAGAAGGTGACGAGGTGCCCGTCGCAGGCCAGCGGCTGGTCCGCGCCCCATGGCGCGGGGCGTGCCGTGGGCAGTTCCTCGGCCGCGAGCCACTCGGCGACCCGGAGTTCCCGCTCGGCGCGGTCCCGGGCGTGCGCGTCGGCGGTGCGGCTGATGCGGACCACGAGGTCCGGGCGGTCGGGCCGCTCGACGGCGAAGACGGCGTTCTCGCCGAAGGCCAGCAGCCGGGCATGACCGCCCTCGTGCCGGGGCAGCGGCACCGCCTTCGTGAGCACCGCGCGCGCCCGCTCCTCGGTGAACGCCACCGTGCCCCCGGACTCCGCCCCTCCCGCGGTCTCGGTCACGCCCCGCCCCTCTCGCCGTTCCGCCTGATCGGCCCCAGTCTCGCACTCCGGGACCCGGCCGCCGGGCGGGGGCCGGGGTGATCGGAATTCGATTGCACGAGACGTATCGTCTTGTTTGCCCTCCGGTCGCACGCCGACCGCGTCGACGAGACCGTGTACACCTTCGTCGGCGCCTGCCAGGGCGCCCGGGACGAGACCGAGTGGCGCCGTCCCGCCGCGGCCGCCCAGGACAAGGTGCTGCTGATCTCGCTCGGCTCGACCTGGACCAGGGAGCCGGACTTCTACCGCGCCTGCGTGGCGGCGTTCGGCGGGCTGCCGGGCTGGCACGTGGTGCTCCAGATCGGCGCGCACGTCGACCCGGCGGAGCTCGGCGAGATCCCGGACAACATCGAGGTCCACCGCTGGGTGCCGCAGCTGAGCATCCTCCGGCAGGCCGACGCCTTCATCACCCACGCCGGCGCCGGCGGCAGCCAGGACGGCGGGCGCACCGGCCGCGCGTGGACCACCGCGCACGGCGGGCGCCGGCCGCCGGGATTGGCTCAGTGGAATCGGTGCCGCCGGGATCGGCTCAGTGGAATCGGGTCGTCACGATGCGCGCCTTGTAGATCTGGGCCTTCGACTTCCTCCGGTGACCGCCGGAGGAGAAGTACACGGTGTCGTCGCCGAACCGATCGTCTTTTGTCCCGCTCGAGTCCCGGGTCCACATCGCCTGGCCCGACGCGTGGATCACATACGACTTGACCAGCTTGCTGGCGGGCTGGCGGTACCAGACCGTCCCCTTCTCCCGGGTCCTGCGGTCCACCCAGTACACGCCGTTGGTGTCGGTGATCAGGAGACGCCGTGGGTCGGCGTAGTCGGGCTGCACATCGTGGCCGTGGTGCTTGCCCTCCGGCACCCCCCTGCGCAGGTCGATGTCCCGGCCCACCTTGCGCAGCCGACAGGCGCGCAGGCTGCCCACGACCTCGTAGCTGCGCAGGATCGGGCCGCCGATCACCCACAGCAGCTTGAGCCGGTCGTCCCACAGCACCCCGTGCGGCTCCTTCAGCGCGCCCAGGTCGCGGGCGTGAAGCGTCTGCACCTCCCGGAGCGTGCCCACGTCGCTGCTCTTGGGGCCGAAGACGTGCAGCGCGCCGCGTGACCCCGCGACGACCACGGCGAGTCTGTCCGGCACCCGCTCGATGCTGTGCGGATAGCTGCTGACGGGCGCCTCCCACAGCAGGTCGCCGTGGCCGAGCCGGCTGCCCCAGCGGCCGAACCGGACGATCCCGGCCCGGCCGTTGCCCGGCCGGCCCGCGGTCATCAGCACGAGCGTGCCGTACCGCCGGGTGTCGCGGAACCGGATCTCGAACGGGTTGTCCCAGCCGGTGCGGCCGTCGCCCGGGTCGAAGACCCAGTCGACGGTCGAGTTGTTCCACCGCTCCGTGCGGTCGTAGACCAGGAACCGGTTGGAGTGCTGCTCGCAGATCGCCACCGGGAAGTCGACCGGAGCGGCGTTCGCGGCGCCGCCGAGCCAGCTTCCCACCGGTACCGCGGCCGCCCCGGCCACGGCCCCGCGCAACAGGATCCGCCTCTTCATGCGTTTTCCCTCCCGAGGGCGGGAGCGCCCCCGCGTCGCCCCGCCCCAGGAGATGTGCCGACCCGCCGGACGGGTTCCCTCAGCGGCGCGACACCGCGCGGTACAGCGTGAGCCACTGATCGGGCGTCACCTGCGCCACCACCACATCGCGGCGCAGCCCCGCCCGGTGGAACGCATCGTCCAGCCTCCGGGTCGGGCAGGCGCGCCGCAGCGAGGCGTGCAGACTGCCGCCGACCCCGGAGAAGCCGAGGTCGACCAGGCGCGCGTACGCCGCCCGGTCCGTCGACGTGCCGAGCAGCGGCTCCGGTCGCCGGGTCAGCCGCAACAGGCCACCGTCCACGCGCGGCACCGGTCGGAAGGCGGTGCGCGCCACCCGGCCGCACAGCCGCCACTCGACCTCCGGCCAGCTCCGCACGGTCAGCAGGGACCAACGGCCGTAGTCGCCCGAGCGCTTGCGGGCGTACTCCCACTGCGTGAGCAGGGTCGCCGAGGTCAAGCGGGGGGCCCGCAGACACCACCGGACGACCTCGGAGGTGCGGGCGTAGGGCACGTTGGCCACCACCGCGAACGGGGTGTCGGGGGCGACGGCGGTGAGGAAGTCCTGTCGCACCACCCGCACCTGCGGATACGGCCGCAGCCGCGTCCGCAGTCCGTCGATGAGATGGTGGTCGACCTCGTAGGCCACCAGGGTGCGGCAGTGCGGCGCGAGCGCCTCGGTGAGCACGCCGCGCCCCGCGCCCACCTCGATGAGCAGATCGGTGGGGCGAGGGCGCGCGAGGCGCACCAGGCGTTCCACGACGCGGGGGTCGACCAGGAAGTTCTGGGAGAGCGTGCGCCGGGCGCGGTCGCGCTCGGCGCGACGGGGCTCCCCGGCGGGGTGTCGATCGGGGGTGTTCCGGGTGGTGTCGTGCTGGATGCGGGCCACGGCCGGCGGTCCTTTCGGAGCCGGACGGGTGGCGGCGCGAACGCGGCGCGGAACGGCGTGACGGCACGGGCCCGCGCGTCGCGTCGGGGCGCCGTGTCAGGGCACGGAACGGCGTGGGTCGGGCCTCGCCACCCGTCCGGAACGAGTGATTCCTGGACGGACGGGGGCCCTGGCGGCTCGGCGGCTCAGGGGATGACTGGGCGGGTCCGGGCCGGCCAGGGCACCGGGCCACGCCGCGGGCGGCGGGTCGACGGAAGAAAGGCGCACGCACGCGCCACCCCGGCGAGGCCGTGGGTGGGGAACCGGGTGAAGACGCCGATGCCGGGACTGCCGCCCATCGGTGAACTCCTCCCGTACGTGCGCCGAACCGCCCTCGCCGGCTTGTCGGCAGGGGCGCGGAAGCGCGACTGGACGCGCGGCGGGGAGCGCCACGCGACGAGTGGACCGTACGACTCCGACGAGTGGACCGCAATCGGATTACGGCCCCGAGGATGAGCGGCGCGGCCGAGCGCATCGTCAGGGTGGGAGCGCCGCGGACCCCTGCCGCTTTGCCCGCGTTCGGTGGACTTCGTTGATTCGCAAGGACGTTGCGTATGTCACACCGGCCCCAGGAGTCGTCCCGGAGCTTGAAATCGGGGCCGCTCATCGGACAGGGTTTCGAGTCAATCCGGAGCGGAACTCCTTGCGTTCCGGGTGGAGTTGCGACGTCTCGATACGGTCGCGGCTCGACTTCCCCCCACAACCTCACGAGGAGGAACCTCGTCATGGCCACACACAAGCGTGTCGGCAAGCGGAAGATCGCCCTGGGCATAGCCGCGGCCGCCGCGGTGACCGCGGGCGCCTTCGTCGCCCTTCCGGCCGGCGCGTCGACGCCCGCCGAGGGCACGGTGTACGGCACCGAGTCCAAGGACGCCGTCGACGGCAGCTACATCGTGCTGCTGAAGGGCGGCAAGAGCATCAAGGCCGCCTCCGAGGGCGAGGACCTGGCCGAGGAGTACGGCGGCACCCTGAGCCGCAGCTACGACTCCGCGGTCAACGGCTTCTCGGCCAAGGGACTGACGGAGACCGAGGCCAAGCGCCTGGCCGCCGACCCGTCGGTCGCCAAGGTCGTCCAGAACCAGCGGTTCAGCATCGAGGCCACCCAGGAGAACCCGCCGTCGTGGGGCCTGGACCGCGTCGACCAGGCCGACACCGCGGGCGACCAGAAGTACACCTACCCCGACAACGGCGGTGAGGGCGTCACCGCGTACGTCATCGACACCGGCGTGCGCGTGACCCACAAGGACTTCGAGGGCCGCGCGGTCTCCGGCTTCGACGCCATCGACAACGACGACGACGCCAACGACGGCCAGGGCCACGGCACCCATGTCGCGGGCACCATCGCCGGCGCTCAGCACGGTGTCGCCAAGAAGGCGAAGATCGTCGCGGTCCGGGTCCTCGACGACCAGGGGTCCGGCACCACCGAGCAGGTCGTCGCGGGTATCGACTGGGTGACCGAGCACCACCAGGGCCCGTCGGTCGCCAACATGAGCCTCGGCGGCGGCGCCGACGAGGCGCTGGACGCCGCGGTGAAGAAGGCGATCGCCTCCGGCGTCACCTTCGCCGTGGCCGCGGGCAACGAGTCCACCGACGCCGGCCAGGGCTCGCCGGCCCGCGTCCAGGAGGCGATCACCGTCGCCTCCAGCACCGAGGACGACCAGCAGTCGGACTTCTCCAACTTCGGCCAGATCGTGGACCTCTACGCCCCGGGCTCGGAGATCACCTCGACCTGGAACGACAGTGACGAGGGCACCAAGACCATCTCGGGTACCTCGATGGCCACCCCGCACGTCGCGGGTGCCGCGGCGGTCTACCTCGCGGGCCACCCGGACGCCACGCCCGACCAGGTGGCGGCCGCGCTGACCGAGGGCGCCACCCCCGACAAGATCTCCAACCCGAGTGAGGGCACGCCGAACAAGCTGCTCAAGGTCGTGGAGTAGGCACCACCGCGAGACCCCGCTCCGCGCACCAGGCCGGCCGTCGCACCCCACCCCCACGGGGCGCGGCGGCCGGCCGCGTCCGCCCACCCCGGCGGCCCACGCCCCCGGGGCGAGTGGCCCGGTGGATCGGGCGGTGATCGGCCCTCAGCCGCAGGCCACCGGCGGACTAGGCTCATGCACATGACGACGCAGCAGACGATCCACCAGACCTCCGCCGCCACCGACACCGTTCCCAAGGTCGACTTCTACTTCGACCCCGCCTGCCCCTTCGCCTGGATCAGCTCGCGCTGGATCCTGGAGGTGGAGCGGCAGCGTGAGCTGGAGCTGCGGTTCCGGGTGATGAGCCTGTCGGTGCTGAACGAGGGACGCGAGGACATCCCGCAGCGCTACAAGGACATGCTGGAGAAGGGCTGGGGGCCGGTCCGGGTGTGCGTCGCGGCCGCCCGGCACCACGGCGAGGAGGTGCTGCGCGACCTGTACACGGCGCTCGGCACCCGCATCCACAACGGGGGCAACAAGGACACCGATGTGGTGATCAAGGAGGCCCTGGCCGAGGTGGGACTGCCGGCCGAACTGGCCGAGGCGGCCCACGACACCGCGTACGACGAGGCGCTGCGCAAGAGCCACCACGAGGGCATGGACCCGGTCGGCGAGGAGGTCGGCACCCCGACGATCCACATCGACGGGGTCGCGTTCTTCGGCCCCGTCCTCACCGCCGTTCCGCGGGGGGAGGACGCGTTGCGCGTCTTCGAGGGCGCCCGACTGCTGGCCGGCTACCCGAAGTTCTTCGAGCTGAAGCGCACCCGCACCGGCGACCTCGACTTCAGCTGACGACCCGGCGTCCCGGCCTCCGCGCGGGCCGCGCCCCCGGCGTCCGTCGGCGCCGGGCGCGCCGCCCCGTCACGCGGTGGGCTTGACCAGCTCCACCAGGCTGGACAGCCCCTGGTGACCGAAGCCGTCGGCCACCCGTCGCTCGATCAGGCGCAGCACGGGAGCGATCAGCTCCGCGTCCATGCCCTGGTCGGCGGCGACCTGGCTCATGGTGCGGTAGGCGCTCACCTGCATCTCCAGGGAGCTGCCCTGGGAGGTGTACGCGCCGCTGTCGATCTCCCGCGCGCTCTCCGGGAGGTTGGCCACCATGGCGTTGAGGAAGGGGACCAGCAGCGAGGTGAACCCGGTCGCCGGAACGCCCTCCGTGGACACCAGGGCGACGGCCTGGAAGTAGCCCGCGAACATGCCGTACATGGCGCTGAGCATGGCCAGGTCCTGGAGCGAGGCCAGCCCCGGGTCGGGGCTCACGTGCACCGCCGCACCCAGCACGGACAGCTCCTTCTCGTACCGCTGGAAGGCGTCCTCCGCGCCGCTGTAGAGCAGCAGCGCCGCCGGGGTGGCGATGCCCTGCGGCACCGCCATGATCCCGCCGTCCAGGTACGCGCCGCCGCGCTCGGCGACCCTGGCCGCCATGGCGCGGGCCTGCCGGGGCGTGCCGTTGGTGAGGTTCACCAGCGTCGTGCCGGCCAGCGCGCCGTCCGCCGCGTCACCGGAGACCGCGTCCAGCACCTCGTCCACGGCGTCGTAGTCCAGGACGCACACGATCACCAGCGGGCCGGCGGCGACCGCCTCGGCGACCGACCCGGCGCGGGTCGCGCCCCGGGCGACCAACGCGTCGGCCTTGTGGGGGGACCGGTTCCACACCGTGGTCGGGTGGCCGGCCGCGAGGAAGGCGTCGGCCAGCGCCGTCCCCATCAGACCCAGACCGATGACCGTCACCGGGGTGTGCTCTTCGTTGGCCATGACCGCTCCTCATGCTGTGCGTCGTCGTTGCTCCGTACCGTCTCCGATGCTGGTCGCACGGCTAAAGTTGATCAAGTACGCACAAAAAAGTCAGATACCCACCTGCGGGTAAGCGCGCAGGTCAGCCGGTGTGTGCCGGCTCGGCCGGTCGCGGGTCAGGCGGTGAGCGCCGGCTCGGCCCGGAGCCGCGCGGCGTCGTCGTAGCGCTGGAGCAGCAGCCGTGCCAGCTCGGGGGAGGGGCCCAGCACCCCGGCCAGGACGTCGGCGCCCGCCTCCCGCGCGCCGGCGGCGATCCGGTCCGGCAGCCGGCCGGGCGCGATGACGTACGGCGCGACCGCGACGCGACGCACCCCCTCCGCGCGCAGCGCGCGCACCGCGTCCTCCGTCCGGGGGAGGGATGCGGAGGCGAACGCGGGCCGCACGGCGCACCAACCGGTGTGCCGCCACTCCCGCGTGATTGCTGCGATCACCGCGCTCGCCTCCGGGTCGGTGGAGCCCGCCGAGGCCAGGACGACCCCGGTCGAGGCTCGGTCGGCCGGGTCCAGCCCGGCCTCGTACAACCGCCGCTCCAGTGCGGCGGTCAACAGCGGGGACGGTCCGAGCACGCCGGCCCGACGGACCGTCAGCCCCGGGTGCCGCGCCGTGGCCTCCCGCAGCACCGCGGGGATGTCGGCCTTCGCGTGGAAGGCGCGGGTGAGCAGCAGCGGCAGCGCCACCACCTCCCGCGCCCCCTCGGCCGCCAGCCCGGCCAGCACCCCCGGCACGCGCGGGGCGTTGAAGTCCAGGAACGCGGCCTCCACCCGCAGCCCCGGCCGCAGCCACCGCACCCGGGCGCACAGCTCGGCGACGGTCGCCGCGTGCCGGGGATCGCGGCTGCCGTGCGCGATGACCAGCAGCACGGGGGCCGGTGCGGTACGGGGTGCGGGGCGGGGACGCATGGGATGCGGCCTCAGCGGGCGGCGGCCAGCAGGCCGCGGCTGCGCAGCACCCGGCGCTCGATGGGGGCGAACACCAGCAACTCGATGGCGATGCCGACGAACAGGATGAGGGTGATGGCGAGCAGCACCCCCGCCATGTCGGAGTTGTTCCGCTGGTTCTCCAGGTACTGGCCGAGTCCCAGCCCCAGGTCGGGCGAGGCCGCGATGATCTCCGCCGCCATCAGCGACCGCCAGGAGAACGCCCAGCCCTGCTTGAGCCCGGCGACGTAACCGGGGAGCGCGGCCGGCAGCAGCACATGGCGCGCGCTGCGCAGCCCGCGCGCGCCCAGCGTCCGCCCGGCCCGCAGGAACAGCGGCGGCACCTGGTCGATGCCGGAGACCAGTCCGTTGGTGATGGACGGCACCGCGCCCAGCAGGATGACGGTGTACATCATCGAGTCGTTCAGCCCCAGCCAGATCACCGCCGGCGGCACCCAGGCGACCGACGGCAGCGACTGGAGTCCGGACAGGATCGGTCCGATCGCGGCCCGGACGAACGCCACCCGGGCGACGACCAGCCCCAGCGGGGTGGCGATCGCCAGCGCGATGAGGAAGCCGAACAACCCGCGCGAGACGCTGGTCCAGATGATGTCGAACAGTTCGCCGCGGAGCCACAGCTCGCGCAGCGCCTCCCACACCAGCTTGGGGTCCGGCAGCTTGTAGTCGTCGGTGACCTCCGCCCAGACCAGCGCCTTCCAGACCACCAGCACCAGGGCGACGGCCACGATGGGCGGGAGCACCTTCTGGACCAGGACCTGCGCCAGCGAGGCCCGCCGGACCTGGACCGCGTCCAGAGCGTCCAGCCCGGCCTCCAGGCCCGCGAGGTCCTGCCCGGCGGACGACCCGGGCGCCGCCGCCCGGTCGGACGGACCGGGCTTCCGCACCGTGTGCGGCGCGGCGCCGCCGTCGGTCTCAGTGCTGGCCATGGCGGCGGATCTCCCCACGCAGTTGTTCCGTGATCTCTATGGACAGGTCCGCGACGGCCGCGTCCTCGATGCGGCGCGGCTGCGGGATGTCCACGGCCCACTCGCGGACGACCCTTCCTGGGCGCGAGGAGAGCAGCACCACGCGCTGGGCGAGCCGCACCGCCTCGCGGACGTTGTGCGTGACGAACACGATCGACACGCCCGTCTCGCTCCAGATCCGGGTCAGCTCGCCGTGCAGCACATCGCGCGTGATGGCGTCCAGCGCCGCGAACGGCTCGTCCATCAGCAGGACGTCCGAGTCCTGTGCCAGCGCCCGGGCCATCGCCACGCGCTGGCGCATGCCGCCGGACAGCTCGTGCACCCGCTTGCGGTACGCGTCGCCGAGCCGCACCAGCTCCAGCAGCCGCTGGGCCTCGGCCCGGCGCTCCGCCCGGGGGACGCCCCGCAGCCGCAGGGCCAGTTCGACGTTCCTGCCCGCGGTCAGCCACGGGAACAGCGCGTGCTCCTGGAACATCAGGGCCGGCCGGCCGCCGGGCACCGCGATCTCCCCGGCGGACGGCGCGTCGAGCCCCGCGATCAGGTTGAGCAGCGTCGACTTGCCGCAACCGGAGGCGCCCAGGAGGCAGACGAACTCACCCGGCCGCACCTCCAGGTTGATGTCGTCCAGGACGGGCTGCGCGGTCCCGGCGCGACCGAACGCCTTGTGGACGTGGTCGAGTCGGACGGCGGGGCCGCCGGTCGCGGCCGGGGCGACGGCCTGTGCGCCGGCACGCGCCGTGTGGGTCTTCTCGGGGGTCAGGGCCGATGACATCCGGTCACCTCCGGTTGCGTACGTGAGGGGAGGACGGGCCGGCTACTGTTCGCCGAGGCCGGCGGCGGAGACGGGGGGCTTGCCCTCGGCCTTGAGGACCTTGTTCAGCGGCCGCAGGTCGTAGATCCCCTTCAGGTCGGGCTCCTCCAGCAGCCCGGCCTGCACCGCGTGCTCGGCCTCGGTGTCCAGCGTCGCGGCCAGCGGGTCGTCGATGACCTCGATGGACTTCCACGCGGGGTCGATCACCTCGGCGGGCAGCGGCTTGCCGCTCAGGTCCTCCAGCGCCGCGTTGGCCTCCCGCTTGGCCCGGTCCGGGTTGTCCTTGATCCACTGGTTGGTCTTCACCGACCCGCGCAGCACGGCCTCGACGACGTCCGGGTGCTCCTTGAGGAATCCCTGCCGCACGATGACGTTGGTGATGACGAACTTCTCGTTCGGCCACAGCGTGGCCTCGTCCAGCAGCACCTTGCCGCCCTCGGCGACGAGCTTGGAGGCGGTGGGCTCGGGCACCCACGCGCCGTCGATGGCGCCGGACCTGTAGGCGTCCGGGGTGATCTTGTTGTCGGTGCGGACCACCGACACGTCGCCCTTGCCGCTCTGCGCGTCGACGTCCCAGCCCTGCTCGGCGATCCAGTTCAGGAACGCCACGTCCTGGGTGTTGCCGTGCTGCGGGGTGGCGATCTTCTTGCCCTTGACGTCGTCCAGGGACTTGATCTTGTCGGGGTTGACCACCAGCTTGACGCCGCCGGAGGCGGACCCCGAGATGATCCTGAGGTTCTCGCCGTGGGACTTCACATAGCCGTTGATGGCCGGGGACGGGCCGATCCAGCCGATGTCGAGGGAGTTGGCGTTGAGCGCCTCGATCTCCGACGGCCCGGCGTTGAAGGTGAAGGGCTGGATCCGGGTGCCGCCCAGCTCCTTCTGGATCAGACCGCCCTCCTTGAGGCCGACCAGGGCGGTGGCGTGGGTGAGGTTGGCGAAGTAGCCGATCCTCACCTTGTCCAGGCCGTCGATCTTCTCGCCCTTGGCGGCGGGCACGGCCCGGTCGTTGTCGTCCTTCTGGGAGCCGTAGCCGCAGGCGCCGAGGGCGCCCAGGAGCAGCGGAACGACGGCCGCGGCCGCGATCAGTCGTCGTCGACGGAAACGGGGACCAGTGACGGAGGATGCGGCAGACAGCACGGGAGGGGTTCCTCTCGGAGCGCGGAGCGGGGAGCGGGTGTCGTGGGCTGGGGATGCGGACGCGTCAGCGCCCACATCGGCCCACCCCTCCCTGGCCGCTGCCGAGCGTGCCGCTGCCGACGCGGCCGCCCTCCTTGGCGAACGTGGCGAACACATCACCGGTCATGTCAGAAGTCCCACCCTTCGTCGGGCCGCGCGGCGTCCTCGACGGTGGGGGTGGCGAAGGAGTCGCCCGCCATGCCGGCGGTACGGGTGGTCCCGTCGGCCGGGTCGATCAGGAGGAAGGACCCGGTGCGCCGGGAGTCCGCGTACGCGTCCAGGGCCAGCGGCTCGGCGGTGCGCACCGTCACCCGGCCGATGTCGTTGGCGCCGAGCTCGCCGGGCGCCGGGTGCTGGGAGAGGTCGTCCAGGGTGAGCCGGGAGGGGATGTCCTTGACGATCGCCTTCACGGTGCGGGTGGTGTGCTTGAGCAGCACCCGGTCGCCGACCCGCAGCGGCCGGTCGTGCAGATGGCAGACGGTGGCCTCGACGTCCCGGGTGGTGGCGGGCGCCTGCGCGCCGGGGGCGATCAGGTCGCCGCGGGAGATGTCGAGGTCGTCGGCGAGCCGCAGCGTCACCGACTGCGGGGCCCAGGCCACGTCCACCGCCTGACCGAGCGCGTCGATGCCCACGATGGTGCTGGTGCGGCCCGAGGGCAGCACGGTGACCGCGTCGCCGGTGCGCAGCACGCCGGAGGCGATCTGGCCCGCGTATCCGCGGTAGTCGGGGTGTTCGGCGGTCTGCGGACGGATGACGTACTGGACCGGGAAGCGGGCCGGGTCGGCCGAGGGGTCCGCGCCCACCGGGACCGTCTCCAGGTGCTCCAGGACGGTCGGCCCGCCGTACCAGTCCATGTTCGCGGAGGCGGTCACCACGTTGTCCCCGGCCAGGGCGGAGATCGGGATGGCGGTGACCTCCGGTATGCCCAGCGAGGCGGCGTATCCGGTGAACTCCTCGGCGATGGCGGCGAAGACCGGCTCGGCGTAGTCGACCAGGTCCATCTTGTTGACCGCCAGGACGACGTGCGGAACGCGCAGCAGCGCGGCGACGGCGGCGTGCCGGCGGGTCTGCTCGACCACGCCGTTGCGGGCGTCCACCAGCACCACGGCGAGTTCGGCGGTGGAGGCGCCGGTGACCATGTTGCGGGTGTACTGCACATGGCCCGGGGTGTCGGCCAGGATGAACCGCCGCCGGGGGGTGGCGAAGTACCGGTAGGCCACGTCGATGGTGATGCCCTGCTCGCGCTCGGCGCGCAGACCGTCGGTGAGCAGCGCGAGGTCCGGCGCGGCGGCGCCGCGGCGGCGCGAGGCGTGCTCGACGGCCTCCAACTGGTCGGCCAGCACGGACTTGGAGTCGTGCAGCAGCCGGCCCACCAGCGTGGACTTGCCGTCGTCGACCGATCCGGCGGTGGCGAACCGCAGCAGCGAGGTGGCGTTGGCCTCGGCGGTGGTGATGGTGCTCGTGTTCATGCTTAGAAGTACCCCTCGCGCTTGCGGTCCTCCATGGCGGCCTCGGAGAGCTTGTCGTCCGCGCGGGTGGCGCCCCGCTCGGTCAGCCGGGAGGCGGCGATCTCCTCGATGACCTGCTCGATGGTCACGGCGTCGGACTCGACGGCGCCGGTGCAGGACATGTCGCCGACGGTGCGGTAGCGGACCAGCCGGGTCTCCACCCGCTCGCCCTCCTTGGGGCCGCCCCACTCGCCCGGCGCCAGCCACATGCCGCCGCGGGAGAACACCTCGCGCTCGTGCGCGTAGTAGATCCCCGGGAGTTCGATCTTCTCGCGGCCGATGTACTGCCACACGTCCAGCTCGGTCCAGTTGGACAGCGGGAAGACCCGGACGTGCTCGCCGGGGGAGTGCCGGCCGTTGTACAGCTGCCACAGCTCGGGGCGCTGCCGCCGTGGGTCCCAGCCGCCGAACTCGTCGCGCAGCGAGAACACCCGCTCCTTGGCGCGCGCCTTCTCCTCGTCGCGGCGCCCGCCGCCGAAGACGGCGTCGAACCGGTTCTTCTCGATGGCGTCCAGCAGCGGGACGGTCTGCAGCGGGTTGCGGGTGCCGTCGGGGCGCTCGCGCAGCCGGCCGTCGTCGATGAACTCCTGCACGGAGGCGACGTGCAGCCGCAGTCCGTGCTCGGCGACCGTCCGGTCGCGGTAGGCCAGCACCTCGGGGAAGTTGTGCCCGGTGTCCACGTGCAGCAGCGAGAAGGGCAGCGGCGCCGGGGCGAACGCCTTGAGCGCCAGGTGCAGCATGACGATGGAGTCCTTGCCGCCGGAGAACAGGATCACCGGCCGCTCGAACTCGCCCGCCACCTCGCGGAAGATGTGCACCGCCTCGGACTCCAGGGCGTCCAGGTGCGACAGCGCGTACGGGGTGTCGGCGCCCTCGTTGGTCAGACTCAACAGGCTCATGCCAGGCCCCTCTCCGTCAGCAGCGCGTGCAGCGCGTCCGCCGATTCCGCCACGGTCTGGTGCTGCGACTCGATGCGCAGGTCCGGGGCCTGGGGCGGCTCATACGGATCGTCGACGCCCGTCAGCCCGGAGATCTCGCCGGCCGCCTGCTTGGCGTACAGCCCCTTGACGTCGCGCGCCGAGCACACCTCCACCGGGGTGGCCACATGCACCTCCAGATACGCGGTGCCCGCCGCCTGGTGGCGCGTGCGCACCGCCTCGCGGCTGTCCGCGTACGGGGCGATGACCGGCACCAGGGTCTTGACGCCGTTGCTGGCCAGCAACTCGGCCACGAAGCCGATGCGTTGGACGTTGGTGTCGCGGTCGTCGCGGCTGAAGCCGAGGCCCGCGGAGAGGAAGGTGCGGATCTCGTCGCCGTCCAGCACCTCCACCCGATGCCCCTCGTCGCGCAGCCGGTCGGCCAGCGCGTACGCGATGGTCGTCTTGCCCGCGCTGGGTAGACCGGTGAGCCAAATCGTGGCGCCCGTCACGTGAGTTCTCCCGCCATTTCTCCCCGGGGTATAGCCCCCAGGCCCCCTGTGAGTCCTACCAGGGGAATGGTTGTCTGGGGCAACCCCTGGCTCCCCCAGTGCGCTGTCAGGGGCCGCCGTCCGGACCCCGGATTCTTGGAGTCCGGTCATGTGTGCAGCCCGCATTCGATCTTTCCGCGGCCGGCCCAGCGGCCCGCGCGGGAGTCCTCGCCCGGCAGCACCCGCCGGGTGCACGGCGCACAGCCCACCGAGGCGTATCCGTCCATCAGCAGCGGGTTGGTGAGCACGCCGTGCTCGGCGACGTACGCGTCCACATCGGCCTGTGTCCACCGCGCTATCGGGGAGACCTTGACCTTGCCCCGTCGGGCGTCCCAGCCCACGACCGGGGTGCCCGCCCGGGTGGGCGCCTCGTCCCGGCGCAGCCCGGTGGCCCATGCGTCATACCCGGCCAGGCCCTCCTCCAACGGCCCGACCTTGCGCAGGGCGCAGCACAGATCGGGGTCGCGCTCGTGCAGCCGCGGACCGTACTCGGCGTCCTGCTCGGCCACGGTCTGTCGGGGGGTGAGTGTGATCACGTTGACATCGAGCACCGTGGCGACCGCGTCCCGGGTGCCGATGGTCTCCGGGAAGTGGTAGCCGGTGTCCAGGAACACGACGTCGACGCCGGGGAAGGCGCGGGAGGCCAGGTGTGCCACGACCGCGTCCTCCATCGACGAGGTCACACAGAAGCGGGGGCCGAAGGTGTCGGCCGCCCAGCGCAGGATGTCCAGCGCCGGGGCCTCCTCCAACTCCCGGCCCGCCCGCTCGGCCAGCGTCGCCAGCTCTCCGGTATCCGGTCCGTCCGTCATGTCGCACCCTCTCCACCGTCGTCGCGCCGAAGCCCACGGGTCAGCAGCCCGAGGAACTTCAGTTGGAAGGCCCGGTTGCACGCC
The DNA here is from genome assembly GCF_007595705.1 of Streptomyces sp. SAJ15. Taxonomy (GTDB): domain Bacteria; phylum Actinomycetota; class Actinomycetes; order Streptomycetales; family Streptomycetaceae; genus Streptomyces. Next base: position 340,030 of record NZ_NISY01000002.1, read on the forward strand.
GCGCATTCCCAGGCGCCATGGCCCTGCTCGCTCGGCCGCAGGTCCTCGTCGCCGCAGTACGGGCAGTAGAACGGGGCCGCGCGCTCGCTCATGAAGCCTCCTGGCCAGCCGGCGGCTCGACCCTCGGGGCGGGGCCGCGGGCGTGGCCCTCGACCGCGGGTCGGTGGTCCTTGGCCGCGCGTCGGTGGTCCGTCCCCGCGGGTCGGCGGCCCGGGTCCGCGGCGCTCATGCGAGATCCTCCTCGGAGGCGCGGGCCGCCCAGGTGGCGAACCGCTCGCCGTCCGCCCGCTGCTCCTGGAAGCGGCGCAGCACCCGCTCGACGTAGTCGGGGAGTTCGGCGGAGGTGACCTTCAGCCCGCGGACCTTGCGGCCGAAGCCCGGATCCAGGCCGAGGGCGCCCCCCAGGTGTACCTGGTACCCCTCGACCTGGCGACCCTCGTCGTCCAGGACCAACTGCCCCTTGAGACCGATGTCCGCCACCTGGATACGGGCGCAGGCGTTCGGGCAGCCGTTGATGTTGATGGTGACCGGCTCGTCGAAGTCCGGCAGCCGCCGTTCCAGCTCGTCGATGAGCGAGGCGCCGCGCCCCTTCGTCTCCACGATGGCCAGCTTGCAGAACTCGATCCCGGTGCAGGCCATGGTGCCGCGCCGGAAGGGTGACGGGGTGACCCGCAGATCCAGCGCCTCCAGCGCGGCCACCAGCGACTCGACGCGGTCCGGCGCGACATCGAGCACGATCATCTTCTGCTCGACGGTGGTGCGCAGCCGGTCCGAGCCGTGCGCCGCCGCCAGCTCGGCGATCTTGGTGAGGGTGGCGCCGTCGACGCGCCCGACCCGGGGCGCGAAGCCCACGTAGAACCGGCCGTCCCGCTGTCGGTGCACGCCGACGTGGTCGCGCCAGCGGGCCACCGGCTGCTCCGGCGCCGGCCCGTCGACGAGCGGGCGCGACAGGTACTCCTCCTCCAATACCCGGCGGAACTCGGCCGCGCCCCAGTCGGCGACCAGGAACTTCAGCCGGGCGCGGTTGCGCAGCCGCCGGTACCCGTAGTCGCGGAAGATCGAGATGATGCCCTCGTAGACGTCCGGCACCTCCTCCAGCGGCACCCAGGCGCCCAGCCGGACCCCGAGCTTGGGGTTGGTGGAGAGCCCGCCGCCCACCCAGACGTCGAAGCCGGGGCCGTGCTCGGGGTGGCGCACGCCGACGAAGGCGACGTCGTTGATCTCGTGCGCCACGTCCAGCAGCGGCGAGCCGGAGACCGCGGACTTGAACTTGCGCGGCAGGTTGGAGAACTCCCTGTTGCCGACGATGCGACGGTTGATCTCCTCGATGGCGGGGGTGCCGTCGATGATCTCGTCCTCGGCGATCCCGGCCACCGGGGAGCCCAGGACCACCCGGGGGGTGTCGCCGCAGGCCTCGGTGGTGGACAGGCCCACCGCCTCCAGCCGGCGCCAGATCTCCGGCACGTCCTCGATCCGGATCCAGTGGTACTGCACGTTCTGCCGGTCGGTGATGTCCGCGGTGCCGCGCGCGAACTCCTCGGAGATCTCGCCGATGACCCGCAGCTGATGGGTGGTCAGCCGGCCGCCGTCGATCCGCACCCGGAGCATGAAGTACTCGTCGTCCAGCTCCTCCGGCGGCAACACCGCGGTCTTGCCGCCGTCGATGCCGGGCTTGCGCTGGGTGTACAGCCCCCACCAGCGCATCCGGCCGCGCAGATCGGCGGGGTCGATGGAGTCGAAGCCCCGGTGCGCGTAGATCGTCTCAATGCGTGTCCGCACATTGAGACCGTCATCGTCCTTCTTGAACTGCTCGTTGGCGTTGAGCGGGGTGAAGTGGCCGACGGCCCACTGACCCTCGCCACGGTGGCGCCCCGCCTTGCGGCGGGACGCGGCGGGAGACGGCTTCGGGGTGTCGGCCATGGCGGTACGTCCTCCGGGACCTGCGGATGCGGCTGTGACCCGCTCGGGGAGCGCGCGGCAGGGCGCGACGGGCGGGTGTCACGTGCGAGAAAAAGGGAGAAAGGGGGAGAAACTGCCCTGAAGGGCGCAGGAAGGCTGGGAGATCGCGGCGGTGTCGAGGCTGAGCTGCGGGACGGCGCCGGGACGGTCAGCGCGCCGGACAGATGGCGCTGGACATGCGGCCTAGGTCGACGTGTCGCCGACTCACCAAGGCAATTCCAGCTCGCTGCATGACGGAAGCGTGGCACGGCCCTCTTCGGAGCGTCCACCGCCATCCATTATGTGGACAACACTGTCCCGAATCTCGGGACAGCGTGTCGTCGCTCACGGGCTGGGCTGGGTCTCGACCTTGGTGTCGAAGAGGCGGAAGCCGCGCCGCCGGTAGTTGTCGAGCGCGTGCGGGCCGTCGAGGCTGCAGGTGTGCAGCCACACCCGCTTGGTCGGCTCCCGGTCGGGCCACCGCTCGGCCAGGTCCCAGGCGCGCGCGGTGCCGAAGCTCAGCAGGTGTCCGCCGATGCGGCGGCCGCGGAAGTCGGGCAGCAGACCGAAGTACACGATCTCCACCACGCCGTCGTCCTGCGGGTCCAGCTCGACATAGCCGGCCGGGGTGCCGCGCTCGTACGCCACCCAGGTCTCCGCCGCGGGCCGCTCGACCACCTCCCGCCACTGCTCCCGGCTCCACGGCAGCCGGTCATGCCAGGAGATGTCCGAGCCCACCGCCGTGTACAGGAAGCGGCTGAGCTCGGGGCTGGGTATCTCCGCCCGCACGATGCGCACCCCGGCGGACTCCGGCGGTCGCTGCGCGGGCCTGAGGTCCTCGGGCGAGGTCTGCTCCAGGGACCAGGTGGTCACGGTGATCGTCATGCCCCCACCCAATCACGCCGGGCCGCCAACACCGCCGGGGCCGTGGACGCGGGGAGCAGGTCCGCCGGGTGGTCGGGCCGCAGCACCTCCACGCTCACGTTGTCGGCGAAACGGTACGGACGGTGTGCCAGCACGCCGCCGACCGTGCGGCGCAGCCGGGACATCTCCGCCCGCACCGTGACCACCCGCCGCGGATCGCCGAAGAGGTCCTGCGCCAGCTGGGCGGCGCTCCGCCCGTCCGGGTGCAGGGCGAGCACCAGCAGCAGCTCGGTGTGGCGCGGGCTCAGCTCGTGCGACCAGCTGCCGACCGCGCCGCCGACGGTGACCGTCCACGAGCGGGCACCCGTCACGTCGAGCACCACCCGGCTGGGCGCCGTCGGGCCCTGCGTCCCCACCCGCACCAGCCAGCCGCCCGGCAGCGGCTCCATCGTGCACGAGCCCAGCGACGGCAGCCACACCGTCCCGGCCTGCGGGGAGCGGGGGAGCGGCACCCGGTCCGGCGGGACCATGCCGGTCGCCGCGGCCGGCCAGCCGGACGCGTCCACCGCCAGCGCGGCGCCGTCCAGCCGGGCGAGCACGGGCGCCGCGATGCTCCGCAGCCGGTTGACCGACTCCCAGTGCCGGGCCCGCAGCTCTCCTTCGGCGACCCGGGTGATGGCGGTGACCAGCGCCAGCGTCGAGGGGTGGGCGAGCGACGCCGGGCTGGTCACGTTGACCACGCCCAGCAGCCTGCCGTCCCGCGGGTCGTGCAGCGGCGCGGCCGCGCAGTCCAGCGTGCGCAGCGCCGTGACGTAGTGCTCCTCGGCGTGAACGCGCTCCGGGCGGCGGGTCGCCAGCGCCGCCGCGATCCCGTTGGTGCCGGCCGACTCCTCGCCCCAGTAGGCCCCCTCCGCCAGCTCCAGCCGCTCCGCGCTGCGTCGCAGCTGCCGGCTGCCCTCCTGCCACAGCACCCAGCCCTGGGCGTCGGTGACCAGCAGCACATGCCGCTCGTCCTCCAGCACCGCGCGCAGCCCCTCCCGGACCACCGGCATCAGCTCCGCCAGCGGCGAGCCCTGCCGGCGGGTGACGATCTGGTCGGTGGAGAGCGGGCGGGCCGGCCGCCCCACGTCGGGGTCGACGCCGTGGCGCAGGGACCGCAGCCACGATGCCGCGATCATCGGACGCGCGGGCGCCGGGGCAGGGAAGGACACGGGGTCGGCTGTTCTGGGATGCACGCTCTCATGGTGCCGTCGACGGGGCACTCCGTGCCGCCCATCGACAGGATCCGTTGCAACGCGTCGCAACGTTTGCGGACAGGTGCGCCGGACACGGACAGTGGACGTCAGCGCGGAGAGTGGTGCCGAGTCGGCGCGGCATCACTCTCCGCCATCGTTTGCGGTGGTCTCCCGTGGGCCTGTTGCTCCGCCCGGCGGACCGCGGACCACCGCGGCGGTCGCCGACGCGGCGGCGGAGTCCCACCTTCTGGCGCCACGCCAGTAGTGGTCAAAAGGTGCGCGCGGGCACGACTACGGTTAGAAGTGTGCAGCCTGCAAACGAACCACCAGCGGAACCGGCGCCGGAGCGGCCCTCCAGTCGCCTGCGCAGGGCCCGCGCCCTCTACCGCAACGTGTCGAAGCGTCGTATGGCGTGGCTGCTGCTGAAGGACACCGTGAACTCCTGCGTGGAGTACCGGGTCACCGGCCTCGCCGCCGAGGCCGCCTTCTTCACCCTGCTGTCGCTGCCCCCGCTGCTGCTGGGCCTGATCGGTCTGATCGGCTACGTGGACGCGTGGACCGACAGCCAGATGGTCGCCACGCTGCGGCAGAACATCCTCGACGCCTCCGGCACCGTGCTCTCCGACAAGGGCGTCAACGAGATCGCCAAGCCGCTGCTGGACGACGTCACCGAGGGCGGTCGCCCCGACGTCATCTCGCTCGGCTTCGGCATCGCCCTGTGGTCCGGCTCCCGCGCGGTCAACGTGTTCGTCGACACCATCACCATCATGTACGGGCTCGAAGGCCGCCGCGGCATCGTCAAGACCCGGCTGCTGGCGTTCCTGCTCTACCTCGTCGCCCTGGTCGTCGGCGCGATCGCGCTGCCACTGATGCTCATCGGCCCGGAGACGGTGGTCGACATCGTGCCCTGGAGCACCGACCTCGTCCGGGTGCTCTACTGGCCCGTCGTCATCCTGCTCTCGGTGGCCTTCCTGACCACGCTGTACCACGTGTCGGTGCCGGTGCGCTCGCCCTGGCCGGAGGACATCCCCGGCGCGCTGGTCGCCCTCACCATGTGGGTGCTGGGCAGCTTCCTGCTGCGCATCTACCTCACGCACACGGTGGAGGGGCCGACCATCTACGGCTCCCTGGCCGCGCCCGTCGCGGTGCTGCTGTGGATCGGCGTCTCCGCCTTCGCGGTGCTGGTCGGCGCCGCGGTCAACGCCGCGATCGACCGGGTCTGGCCGTCGGTCGCCACCGCCGCCGCCCGCGCGGAGCGGGCGGCACTGGAGCGGGAGCGGGCGCGCGTCGAGGCGGAGCTGCACGGGGCGCAGGAGTACGGCCCGGAGGACATGCCCTCGGAGTTCCCCGAGCGCTGGGCCCAGTTCCTGCCCCCGGAGGACCTGCGTTCGCGGCTGCGACACGGCCAGGAAAAGGAGTAGCGCGACCCGACGGCGGCGGCTACGGTCGACTCCGTCCGAGGCCGACGTGGCCTGCCGGGACCTGAGACCCTACGCGAGCCGACGCCGGCTCCGGGACCGCTGGGAGGTGGAGACCGTGATGACGAAGACGGTTGCCGTCATGGGTGTCGCCCGCACCCGCCAGCTCACCTCTCCCACTCCTGTGGTCCCCGACTGACGCCTCGCCCCGTCGAGCCCCAGCGCGAACAGGCGCGCGCCCGACCGAGGCCCGGGACCACTCTTCCGAAGGGTCGATCCCGTTGTTTCCGCTGCTGTCTCATCTCACTCCCGCGCACCCCTTCCACGGCTACGGCTGGGACCAGGGCTTCGCGGAGTCCTTCGCCGACTGTGTCGAAGGGGACCGGAGCCTGACGCCCGCGCGCATCGTCCGCGTCGACCGCGGACGGTGCGATCTGGTGGTGCCCGACGGCGCCGGCGTCCGCACCGTGCGCGCCGACGCCGCGCCGGTCGCCACCGGCGATCCGCTGGCCATCATGTGCACCGGCGACTTCGCCGCCGTCGACCTCGACCAGGGGTGTGTACGGGCCCTGCTGCCACGCCGCACCGCCTTCGTGCGCTCCACCAGCTCCAAGCGCTCCGAGGGCCAGATCCTGGCCGCCAACGTCGACCAGGCGGTGATCGCGGTGTCCCTCGCCGCCGAACTCGACCTCGGCCGGATCGAGCGGTTCCTCGCCCTCGCCTGGGAGTCCGGCGCCCAGCCGCTGGTCGTCCTGACCAAGGCCGACCTGGTGCCCGACCCCCACACGCTGTCTCACCTGGTCTCGGATGTCGAGACGGTGGCCCCGGGTGTCCAGGTGCTGCCGGTCAGCGCGGCGACCGGCGACGGCGTCGACGTGCTCGCCGCCCAGCTGGTCTCCGGCACCTCCGTGCTGCTCGGCCAGTCGGGCGCGGGCAAGTCCACCCTCGCCAACGCGCTGCTGGGCGAGGTGGTCCAGGACGTCCAGACGACCCGCGACGTCGACGGCAAGGGCCGGCACACCACCACCACGCGCGATCTGCTGCCGTTGCCCTGGGGTGGCGTGCTCATCGACACTCCCGGGCTGCGCGGCGTCGGACTCTGGGACGCCGAGGAGGGCCTCTCCCAGGTGTTCTCCGAGGTCGAGGCGCTCGCCGAGGACTGCCGCTTCCACGACTGCGCGCACCACGGCGAGCCCGGCTGCGCCGTGCTCGCCGCCGTCGCCGACGGCACCCTCCCGGAGCGCCGGCTGGACAGCTACCGCAAGCTGCTGCGGGAGAACCAGCGGCTCGCCGCCCGTACGGACGCCCGGCTGCGGGCCGAGATCCGGCGGGACTGGAAGCAGAAGCAGGCACTGGGCCGGCACATGTTGGAGCGCAAGGGACGCGGGCGGTAGCCCGCGCCGGAGCGGCGGCCGTCGGCGCGTCCGGCGGCCGCCGCTCCGCACGCCCTCCCCGGGGCGGTGCCGTGTGGCCGGTGCCCCCGCTCCGGGGAAGGATGGCCACCATGACTGCCGATGCGTACGACATCGTGGTGCTGGGGGCCGGACCGACCGGGGAGAACCTGGCGGACCGCACCCGCGCGGCCGGGCTCACGACCGTGATCGTGGAGAGCGAACTGGTCGGGGGTGAGTGCTCGTACTGGGCCTGCATGCCCAGCAAGGCGCTGCTGCGGCCGGTCACCGCGCGGGCCGACGCGCGGCGGGTGCCCGGGCTGCGCGGGCTGGTGGCCGGCCCGTTGGAGACGCCCGCCGTGCTCGCCCACCGGGACGCGTACGTCTCGCACTGGAAGGACGACGGCCAGGTCGCCTGGCTGGAGTCGGTCGGCATCGACCTCGTCCGCGGCCACGGACGGCTGGACGGGCCGCGCCGGGTCGTGGTGGACGGGCCGGACGGCGAGCGACGCGAGCTGACCGCGCGGCACGCGGTCGCGGTCTGCACCGGCAGCCGAGCCGCCGTTCCCGACCTGCCCGGCCTCGCCGCCGCCCGACCCTGGACCAGCCGCGAGGCCACCAGCGCGCCGGCCGTTCCGCAGCGGCTGGCGGTGGTCGGCGGCGGTGTGGTCGCCGTGGAGATGGCCACCGCCTGGCGCGCCCTCGGCGCGGCCGTGACCCTGCTGGTGCGGGGCGGCGGACTGCTGCCCCGCATGGAGCCCTTCGCGGGGCGGCTGGTCGCGGAGGCCCTCGCCGAGGCCGGCGTCGACGTCAGGACGCACACCTCCGTGACCGAGGTGCGGCGGAACGGCTCGGCGGACGGGCCGGTGACCCTCACCCTGGACGACGGCGGGCGGCTGGCGGTCGACGAGGTGCTCTTCGCCACCGGCCGCGCGCCCCGCACCGACGACATCGGCCTGGAGACCGTCGGCCTGACGCCGGGCGACTGGCTGGAGGTGGACGACAGCTGCCGCGTACGGGCGGTCGGCGACGGCTGGCTGTACGCCGCCGGAGACGTCAACCACCGGGCCCTGATGACTCATCAGGGCAAGTACCAGGCCCGCATCGCGGGGGCGGCCATCGGCGCCCGGGCGCGCGGCGCGGAGGAGCAGACCGGTCGGTGGGGCGCGCACGCCGCCACCGCCGACCTCGCCGCCGTCCCACAGGTGGTCTTCACCGACCCCGAGGCGGCCTCCGTCGGGCTCACCGCCGCCGAGGCCGAGCGCCAGGGCCGTCGGGTGCGGGTGGTCGACCACGACCTCGCCCAGGTGGCGGGCGCCGGCCTGTACGCCGACGGCTATCGCGGACAGGCCCGCATCGTCGTCGACGAGGACCGCGGCCACCTGGTCGGCGCCACCTTCGTGGGCCCGGGGATCGGCGAGCTGCTGCACTCCGCCACGGTGGCCGTGGCCGGCGAGGTCCCCGTCGAGCGCCTCTGGCACGCCGTGCCGGCGTACCCGACCATCAGCGAGGTATGGCTGCGACTGCTGGAGGGCTACCGGGGCTAGGGCGGCCCGGCGCGGTCGGGACGGCCGCTGGGCGCGGTGGGGGCGCCCGCCGGGGTCGAGGCCGGCGCGCCAGGGAAACGGCTCGCGGCGGCGCCCACGGGCGCCGCCGCTAACCACGGATGACGGCGCCCAGCCAGGCCCCCGCCACGATGAGGCAGGCGCAGAGCTCCACCAGCACGCTGGTGCCGATCGCCCGCATCACCGTCCGGGTGGAGGCCCACGCCTCGCCGTGACCGCCCAGCCGCTGCCGCTCCGCTCCGTAGATCCCGGCGACGAAGCCGACCGGAGCGCCGACCAGGGGGATGACGAAGAACCCGACGATCCCGGCGACCCCGGCCAGCAGGAAGGTGCGCCGGGTGATGCCCGCCCCGTGCATCCGCCGGGCGGGCAGCAGCCACTTCACGGCCTGGTTGAGCAACAGCACGGCGGTCGCCACCGCGAGCACGCCCCAGGCGAGCCGGGTGGTCTCGGTCAGCGCCCACCACGCCACGGCCGCCCACACGATGGGTGGCCCCGGGATGCCCGGTACGACCACTCCGATCAGGCCGAGCAGCATCACCAGGCCGCACAGGATCAGCTGCCACGTCCCCATGACCCAAGCCTGCCGGAAGCCGCCGGTGCCCGCGCGGGGGCGCCGCGCGCGTCGCGGGTCACTCGGGCGGGCTCCAGCGCGGGCGCGCGGGTGCCTGGGGCTTCAGGGCCACCGCCGTCGGAGCGGATGCGGGCGGGGCGGTACGGGGAGCCGGCGCCTCGTCAGTTCCTCGGGAGGCGCGGCGCGGCGGGCCGCGTCGTGTCCGCCCGCGCCGCGCGTCAACCGGTGTCCGGGCGCTCCCTCGGGGCCTCACCGGGGCGGGAGATCCACCCGCGTTCGTAGGCGTGCCAGCCGAGCTGGAGTCGGGTGGCCACACCCACCAGCTCCATCAGGCGCTTGACGCGGCGTTGGACGGTGCGGAGCCCCAGGTCCAACTGTTTGGCCGTGCTGGCGTCGGTCAGCCCCATCAGTAGCAGCGAGAGGATCCGCAGGTCGGTGGCGTCCGGACGGGCGGCGTCCGGGTCGGGCGCGGCACCGGTGAGGGTGGGCAGCGGCACGGCCTCCCGCCAGACCGCCTCGAAGAGCGCCGCCAAAGCGTCCAGCAGGCCGCTCGCGTGCACCACGAGGGCCACCGGGCCGCTGGCGCGGTCGGTCAGCGGAATGAGGGCGAGCGAACGATCCGCGATCATCAGATCGGTCGGCACCCGGTCGGTGACTCGCAGCCGGTGTCCCGCGCCGGCGCGGTCCAGCCCGCCGGGCGCCATCGCGTCGCCCAGGCCGTCCCGTTCGATGACGGCCCGGTGGGCTACCCCCTCGGTCACGGGCGGCAGCGGCCCGGGCGCCCGCCCGGAGACCAGGCTGCACACCTCCGTGGCGGCCGTCAGCCGGAGTTGGCGGAAGCGTTGCGCGACGGGCCCGGTGCCGGACACCACCTCCAACACCTCCGGGCCACCCGTCCCGGCGAGCTCCGCGCGGTACTCCTTGTCGAGCAGCGCCGCCGCCCGCTCCGCACGCGCCAACTCATGGCGCTGCCGGCTGAGTAGCGCGCCCAGCGCCACACCCGGTGGCGCCGCGACCCAGCGACCCGGCCGGGCCGGCGACCGCGCGGCCAACCCCTGGCGCTCCAGGCGGCGCAGAGCGCGTACGGCCTCCTCCTCCGGGAGGGTGAGCCGACCCGCCAGATCGGCGACCTCGGCGGAACCGAGCGCGACCAGCGCGCGATACGCAGATTCCTGCGCCTCGTCCAGACCAATGGCACTGAGCACGTGACATCCCCTCCCCGCATGTCCCGCGTTTGGCGCAACATACTCGCACCGCCGGGCGTGTACCGCAGGAGGGTGGTGCTGGCGGAGCGCTGTTCCCGAATGGGCGGCTCTGTGGACAATTAAGCCTATGACCCAGCAGGGGGACCGGCGCGGCCACGAGGACGACTGGTGGCGTGAGTTGTACGACACCGACGCGGGCGACGTGGGCCCCGCACGGCTCGGCGACACACTGGACGAACGCTTCTACTCCGCCTTCCGCGCGGTCGACCCGCCGCGCGGCAGCCCCCACGGCGTCACCGCGCGACCCACCGGCTCCACGGCCACCGGCCAGCAGGGAACCGGCCCCCCGGGCGCGATGCCCCCCGACGGCGGACGGCAGGGCGAAGGGCGTCAGGGCGGCGGCTCACGACGTGGCGGACTTCCGGAGGGCGGCCGCCACCGCGGCAGCGGTCCCCCCGAGAGCGCCTCCCACGGCGACCCCCCGTACGGCAGCACCGGCCCTTCGTGTCCCACCTCCGGCACCTCCGGGCCCACCGGACCGTCCCATCCCACGCCGGCGCGCGCCGTACCGCCCGGCGCCGTCCCGCCGCCTCGGCCGGGTGGTGTCCCACCGGGTGGCGCCCCACCGGGTTCGGCCGATCCGGGCGCGGCTGATTCGGGTGGGGGCGGTGCGCGGGGGGCTGCACCGGGTGAGGCTGGTCCCCGTGGGGCTGGTTCCCGCCGTGGGGCTGGTTCGGGTGGGGCGGAATCGCCTACGGAGGCCACGGACCCGGCCGCCCCCTCGCGGCCGGCCTCTGGTGACTCCGGACCAACCGATCCCGTGCGCCCGGTGTCGCCGCGCTCGGTGCCGCCGGCTCGGCCGGGTGGCGCCGCGCCTGGTTTCTCCGGCCCGGGGGCCCAAGTCCCGGGTACGGAGGGGGCTGGCCCGCGTCCGGCGGGCGCGGGCCAGCCCCCTCCGCCGCGTTCCGCCTCGGGTAACACCGGTCCGGAGGCGGCAGTCCCCGGCACCGCCATCCCGGACGCCGCGCGAGCGGGCATGGCGGCCCCGGACGCCGCGCGGCCAGGCGTGGCGGGTCCGGGCGCGACCGGCTCAGGACCCAGCGCCTCGCCACCAATGGGACCGGGGCAGGCCGTCCCACCCGCCCCGCCTGCGGCGGGCTCCCGACTGCCGCGTCCGCGGGTCTCGGGAGACGCCATGGAGGCCGGAGCAACCGGCCCCGGAGCGGCGGCCCCCACGGTTCCGGCCGAGGGGGCAACCCGGCGCGGGGGGCCGCTCGGCGCGCCACCACCCGCGATCGTGCCCACCGCCCCACCCCCGGCCGGCCCTCCCGCCGGACCCTCGGCCCCGGCCTCGCCGTCGCCCTCGTCTCCGCCTTCGCCGGCCGCGGCCGGGGCCGACCGTGTTCCCGCGCGGGTGGAACACGTCGGGGACGGTCCGCCGACGTACGATCCGGAGCCCACCGCCCTGCCGCTCGCGAACCCGGCGGACTTGGACGATCTGGTGCCGGACACGGTGCTGGACGGGGCGAGTTACGGTTCGCTGACGTTGCGCGCGGTGTCGTTACGCGGCGACTCCGCGCGGTACCGCGGTGAGCCGCGACGGGACGCGCTGCTCACCGCGCGGTTCGGGGCCGGGGAGCGAGCCCTGGTGCTGGTCGCCGTGGCGAGCGGGGTGCGGGCGGCCGCGGGGGCGCATCGCGCGGCGCGGGACATGTGCGCCTGTATCGGCAGGGCGGTCGGCCGTAGCCACGCGCGGCTCGCGGAGGACGTGCGCTCCGGGCGCCGCGCCGCGCTCAAGTCCGGACTGCACCGTCTCACCGACCGTAGCCTCGGCCAACTGCGCGCCCGCGCGGGGGAACTCGGCGTGGACCCGGGGGAGTACACCGCCTCGCTGCGCTGTCTGTTGCTGCCCGCCGACCCCGGTTGCCGCACGCGCGTCTACTTCGGCGTCGGCGACGGCGGCCTGTTCCTGCTGCGCGACGGGGCATGGCGCGATCTCGACGCGGCCGCCGCCCCGCACCCACCGCGCCCCCCGGCCCCGCCCCCGTACGCGCCGCCGGCCCCGTCCGGGGCCGCGCCCCCGGACGCCGCCCGCGGCGCCGCGGCGCCGCCCGGCGGCTACAGCCCGTCCGGCGGCTACCGCCCGCCCGAGGGAGTGCCCGGGCTGCCAGGCCCGGAGTGGCCGCCCGACCCGCGCAGGGCCGCCGTCTTCGGCACCGCCCCACCGGCCGCGCCAGGCCCACTAGGCCCACCGGGGCAACCGGGTCCACCCGGAGGCCCGGAGCCGTCCGCGCGGTCCGCGTCGGCCGCCGGTCCGGTCTGGGAACCGGACGCACCCGCCACGGGTGGTCGCGAGCCGGGCGCCCGCACCTCCCCGTTCCGCTTCCACGCGGCCTTGGCCCGTCCGGGTGACACCCTGCTGCTGTGCAGCGCGGGGCTGGCCGATCCGCTGCGGGGGGAGCCCGCGCTGGCCGAACGGCTGGGGAGGAGCTGGGCGGCGGGTGAGCCCCCGGGGCTCGCCGCGTTCCTCGCCGACGCCCAGGTGCGGGTGAAGGGATACGCCGACGACCGTACGGCGGCGGCCGTCTGGGAGGCGTGACCGGCCGGTCCATGGGTTGATGGACGAGTACCGCACTCGACGCCGGGTATCCGACCCAACCCCGACGGGTGGCGCACCCGAAGCCGGAAGGAGCCGGACGATGGCGAAGCAGAACGTGGCGGAACAGTTCGTGGACCTTCTGGCGCGCGCCGGCGTGCGACGGCTGTACGGGGTCGTGGGCGACAGCCTCAACCCCGTCGTGGACGCGGTCCGCCGCACCAGGTCGATCGACTGGATCCAGGTGCGCCACGAGGAGGTCGCGGCGTTCGCCGCCGGTGCCGAGGCCCAGTTGACCGCCCGGCTGGCCGCCTGCGCGGGTTCCTGCGGGCCCGGCAACCTGCACCTCATCAACGGCCTGTACGACGCCCACCGCTCCATGGCCCCGGTGCTCGCCCTCGCCTCGCACATCCCCAGCAGCGAGATCGGCACCGGCTACTTCCAGGAGACCCACCCCGACCAGCTGTTCCGCGAGTGCAGCCACTACTGCGAACTGATCTCCAGCCCCCAGCAGATGCCGCGGGTGCTTCAGACGGCGATCCAGCACGCGGTCGGACGCGGCGGGGTCAGCGTCGTGGCGCTGCCCGGCGACGTCGCCGCCCGTCCGGCGCCGGAGCGCGCCGAGGAGCACGCCCTGGTCACCTCCCGGCCCACCGTGCGGCCCGGGGACGCGGAGATCGACGAGCTCGCGCGCATGGTTGACGAGGCCCGGCGGGTGACACTGTTCTGCGGCAGCGGCACCGCCGGCGCCCACCGCGAGGTGATGGCCTTCGCCGAGCGGGTGAAGGCCCCGGTCGGGCACGCGCTGCGGGGCAAGGAGCACATCCAGTACGACAACCCGTACGACGTCGGCATGAGCGGGCTGCTCGGCTACGGCGCGGCGTACGACGCCACCCACGAGTGCGACCTGCTGATCCTGCTCGGCACCGACTTCCCGTACGGCGCCTTCCTCCCCGACGACGTGCGGACGGTGCAGGTGGACGTGCGGCCCGAGCACCTCGGCCGGCGCTCCAAGCTCGACCTGGCGGTGTGGGGCGACGTGCGCGAGACGCTGCGCTGTCTGACCCCGAAGGTGCGGCCCAAGAAGAACCGCGCGTTCCTCGACCGGATGCTGAAGAAGCACGCCGAGGCGCTGGAGGGGGTCGTCCGCGCCTACACCCGCAAGGTGGAGCGCCATGTGCCGATCCACCCGGAGTACGTGGCCTCGGTGCTGGACGAGGAGGCCGCCGCCGACGCGGTCTTCACCGTGGACACCGGGATGTGCAACGTCTGGGCGGCGCGCTACCTCACGCCCAACGGCCGGCGCCGGGTGATCGGCTCGTTCACCCATGGATCGATGGCCAACGCCCTGCCGCAGGCGATCGGCGCGCAGTTCCTCGACCGGCGCCGCCAGGTCGTCTCGATGTCGGGGGACGGCGGGTTCACCATGCTGATGGGGGACTTCCTCACCCTGGTCCAGTACGAACTGCCGGTGAAGGTCGTGCTGTTCAACAACTCCTCGCTGGGCATGGTGGAGCTGGAGATGCTGGTCGCCGGGCTGCACTCGTACGGGACCGAGAACCACAACCCGGACTTCGCCGCCATCGCGACCGCGGCCGGGGCCTTCGGGGTGCGCGTGGAGAAGCCCAAGCAACTGCGCGGCGCGCTGCGCGCCGCGTTCAAGCACCGGGGACCGGCCCTCGTCGACGTGGTCACCGACCCCAACGCGCTCTCCATCCCGCCGAAGATCAAGGCGGAGATGGTGACCGGATTCGCGCTGTCGGCGAGCAAGATGGTCCTGGACGGCGGGGTCGGGAAGATGGTGCAGATGGCGCGTTCCAACCTGCGTAACGTGCCGCGCCCCTGAACACCCGGTGAGCGCCGGGTGAGCGCCACAGGCGAAACGACCGTCACGAGGGCGCGATGTTCCGGGAGGGGACTCGCGGGGCATGCATCCCGTGTGCACGTTCGAGGACAGTGCGATCCGGACGGCCGACGCGAGCGGGGGCGGAGCCTGAACAGACGATTAGGCCATGCGGATCTCGGTGGGGTGGCGGACGTCCGCCGGGAGCTGCGGGATCTGCTGCGGCACTGGGGCGGGCCCGGCCGGGCCGACGTGGCCGAGCTGCTGCTGAGCGAGCTGGTGACCAACGCGCTGGTGCACACCGACCGCGGCGCCGTCGTCAAGGCAGGCTTCGACGGCCGTTCGGGCGAGGGCGCCCACGGGGCGCCGGAGGCGGATGCGCACAGGGGCCCGCCCGAGCGGCCGACGGTGTCCGGGGGGCGATTACGCGTCGAGGTGAGGGACTTCGTGCCCCGGCGCGCGGCGCTTCGGGCGCGCTCCGACGGCTTCGCGGACGCGACGGGCACCTCGGGGCGGGGGCTGCTGCTGGTCGACTCCCTCGCCGACGCGTGGGGCGTGTGCGCGCACGGGGTCGGCAAGTCGGTGTGGTTCGAGCTGGAGGACGAAGAGGAGCCGGAGGGCGGGGGCTGACCCGAGGGTCGCACCGCCGGGACGGACCCGGTCCGGTGTCTCAGCCCCCGCCGGCTCCCGCTCGACCGCGGTCAGCCGGACTGCCGCTCGACCCGCGGTCAGCCGAACTGTCGCTCGATCCGCGCCAGCTTGGCCTCCAGTGAGTCCAGGCGCGGGATGGCGAGGGTGTCGTCCTCCGCGGTGAGGTCGACGGTGCGCGGGCGGCCCTTGTCCGGCGTGCCGGACGCCGCACCCCCGGTGTGCGTCGTGCCGACGGCGTCGAGGGGGGAGGAGAGGCGGGCCGCGTCAGTCCTCGCGCCGTCCGTGGACCGCGGGGACGGAAGAGATGAGGGTGCGGGCAGTCGTCCTGAGTCCGCTATGGCAGGGTCCGAGCTGAGCTGCGCCGGAGGGGCGGAGAGCCCGGCGACGTCGACCTGGCGCCCACCGCGCCGCCCCCAGGCCCGGTGCTGGCGGTTGTACGCCTTGATCCGGGCCCGGTCCAGCTTCTCCTGGTCCCGCCTGCGGTGCCGGTGCTGCTCCTTCTGCCGGCGGTCCTCACGGACCTCCTCGACCGCCTCGTCCAGGGTGCGCACGCCCTCCAGCAGCATCAGCGACCAGGCGCCGAAGGTCTCGCGCGGGGCGCGCAGCCAGCGGACGATGCGGATCTGCGGCAGCGGCCGGGGCACCAGGCCCTGCTCGCGCAGCGCCGCGCGGCGGGTCTGCTTCAGCGCCCGGTCGAAGAGCACGGCGGCCGAGAGCGACATGCCGGCGAAGAACTGCGGGGCGCCGGCGTGACCCACGCCGCGCGGGGCGTGCACCCAGTTGAACCAGGCCGCGGCGCCCGCGAACAGCCACACCAGCAGTCGCGAGCCCAGCGCCGCGTCGCCGTGACTGGCCTCGCGGACCGCCAGCACCGAGCAGAACATGGCCGCGCCGTCGAGGCCGAAGGGGACCAGGTACTCCCAGCCGCCGGACAGGTTGAGGTTCTGCCGTCCGAAGCCCACCAGGCCGTGGAAGGAGAGCGCGGCGGCGACCGCGGCGCAACAGAACAGCAGCAGATACGAGGCCATGCCGTACACGGCCTCCTTGCGCCGCCGCCGCTCCTCGCTGCGCTCCCAGGAATCCACCACCGCCGTGTCGTCCTTGCCCTTGCCCTTGCCGTTGCGGCCGCGCGCGAGCACCGTCACCGCCGCCACGACTCCGACGAGCGCCACGGCCACGGGGAGTGCCCAGTCCAGCGATATGTCGGTCAGTCTCATCCGGTGCCCCTTGCCTCACTTCCGGGTGGGTGTTCTGGGCCGCGGTACGGCCTACTCGCGCGACATCTTGGCGGAGTCTTTCCGTGCCTCAAGGGATTTCCGAGCAAGAAGACGCCAACGGACGGCGGGGACACGCGGATAGGTGCGATGAGACTCGAACGCCCGCTCGCCGCAAGAGAATTCGTTCTATTCGCGGAAGTCGATCGAGTGGAAACGGAGCGATCAGCTTGCCGACAGCCGCTGGATACGGGCCGTATCGCAGGTCCGGGGGCAGGTCACGCAGGTGTCGTCGGGCCGCAGCGTGTAGAACAGGCAGCAGCTCGCGCGGTCGCGCGTGGGCAGCGACTCCCCGCGCGCCCCGGTGAGCAGGCGGAATCCCGCCCCTGCCGGGTAGGGCGGGACGGCGCCGGGCAGCAGCGCGGTCAGCTCGGCCAGCGCGCGCGGCTCTTCACCCATCAGCTGGCCCACGTACCAGAGCCCTTCGACGATTTCGTCCGCCGCCATCCCCCACAGGGCGCGCGCCCCGCGTCGCATCCGGGGTCGGAAGCCCTCCAACACCGGCCCCAGGTGTTCGGCGACCGCCGAGCGCACGGCCGCCCGCAGCGCGTCCTCGTCCGGCACCACGCGGGCGCCCGGCACCCCCGCCGCCGGGTCGTCCGGGAGGCAGGAGAACTCCGTGACGCGGGCCGTCATCCGGCCCAGCGTGCGCTGGAAGGAGACCTGGTCCACGGAGATCCGCGGCACGCGGCGCAGCAGGAACCAGGGGACGGTCACCAGCAGGCAGGCCGGCCAGGCGTAGCGGTGCAGTCCGAAGCTCGCCACGACATCGGGTCGGGCGCGCTGTCCGTAGTCCCGCACCACCTGGGCTTCGTCCCAGGCCAGGAAGGTGTCCAGGGCGGCCCCGCCGGCGGCGAGCTCGGCCGCCACCACCCAGCCGTCGCCGCTGCGCGGGGGCTCGTCGCCGACGGTGAGGCCGGGGAAGACCTCGGTCAGCCGCGGATACGCGGCGAAGACCGCGGCCGCGGCGGTGGTCGGCGCGCCGGTCCCGGTGGCCGGGATGGTGGGCGCGCCGGACCCGGTGCCCGGGGTGTCGGCGTACGGAAGAGCGGGCACGGCCATGGGGAGACCACCGAATCGCGAAGCTTCGTCAGGTTAGCCTTACCTTAGCTGAATGGGGTGGGGTTTGACCTTGCGTGGCGTCCGCATATCGTTCCCTGGGACGTCAGGAGGGTCCGAGTGGAGCAGTCCAGTGCCGATACGGTGCCGCCGGCGGTGCCGATGACGCCGGTCACCCCGGAGGAGGCGCCGTGCGTGCCGCCCCCGCGCGTGCCGCTGCAGCGCCACTCCGTACGCCGCCAGGTGCTGGACGCGCTGCGCTGCGCCCTGGTGAGCGGCGAGCTCGCCCCGGGTGAGGTCTACTCCGCCCCCGTGCTCGCGCTGCGCTTCGGCGTCTCCGCCACCCCGGTGCGGGAGGCCATGCAGCAGCTCGCCAGCGAGGGCGCCGTCGAGGTGGTCCCCAACCGCGGCTTCCGGGTCGCGCGGCGCAGCGAGCGCGAGCTCGCCGAGCTCGCCGAGGTGCGGGCGCTCCTCGAGGTGCCGGTGCTGCTCACCCTGGCGGCCGGCGTCACCCCCGAGCGCTGGGAGAGGATCCGTCCCTTCGCCGACGCGGCCTCCTCCGCCGCGGCCACCGGCGACCGCGCCGCCTACCTGGAGGCGGACCGCGCCTTCCACCAGGCCGTCCTCGCCCTCGCCGGCAACCAGCAGCTGGTCGTCATCGCCGACGACCTGCACCGCCGGGCGCAGTGGCCGCTGCCGCGGGGCGGGGCGCCCCGGACCGCCGACCTGCTCGCCGACGCCGCCCAGCACGTCGCCCTCCTCGACGCCCTTGCCGCGAGCGACCTCGACACGGTCGAGACGCTCGCCCGTGAGCACTTCATCGGAGGCTAGCCCGCGGCTCGCGGGCCCGGCGCGATCACTACGATGGGTGATCATGGAGATATCAGTCCTGATCGTGGCCTTCCTCGTGCTGGTGTGCATCGGCGGCGTCGAGACCCGCATCAAGCGAACGGAACGCAACATCGCCCGGGTCGAGCGCAAGCTCGACCTGGTCCTCGACCACCTCGGCCTCCGCGAGTCCGGCCCGGAGCTGGAGCGGGTCGAGGCGCTCGTGCGAGACGGAAAGACGATCGAGGCCATCAAGGTCTACCGAGAGGCCACGGGCGCCGGCCTGAAGGAGGCCAAGGACGCGGTCGACCGGATGACCTGAGCCCCAGCGTCTTCGTGCGTACTCCCGCTGCGGGGCGCCTCCGCGCGTTACGCCGGCTGGGGCGCACCCTCGCGCGTTGCCCCCGGGCGCGCCGCCGCCGTGCGCACTTCGGCCGCGGCGCGCCGCCGCGCGTTGTCCGGGCGGGGCGTCAGGTGTCCCGGGCCCTGGGGCGCAGCTGTTCGGCGAGCCAGACGGGGAGGCCGCCGAGGAGGTGGACGAGCCGGGCGGCCTCGGCGCGCAGTCGGCCGGCCTCCGGATCGGGCTGCACCTCGGCCAGGGCGGCGAGGGCCGGGGCGATGCCGATGAGATAGCCGAGCTCCTCGCGGATGCGCAGGGACTCGGCGAAGCCGTGTCGGGCCGCGGGGAGATCGCCGCTCTGCTCCGCCATGGCGGCGAGGTGGCGCCAGGTGAAGGAGCGCAGCAGCGCGTCGCCGTGGGCGCCGGCGCCGGCGTGGGCGCGCTGGAAGGCCGCCTGGGCGCCGGTGGGGTTCTGGGCCAGGTGCTGGGCGACGAGGCCGCGCCGGAAGTCCAGCAGCGGCCGCACGGGCGAGCCGGGTGGGATCAGCGCCGCGGCCCGGCCCAGCGCCGCGCGGGCCTCGTCGGCGCGGTCGCGCACGCCGAACAGGGTGCACGCGTAGGCCAGATGGCCGCGCTCGCAGGCGGCGGCCCCCCGGTCCTCGTCACCGAAGGCCAGCGCCTCGGCGGCGCGTAGCGCGTCCTCCGCGGTGCCCCAGCCCTCGGAGGCGAACATGCAGCGCTCGGTCAGCAGGGCGCTGCGCGCCAGTGCCGCGGCCGGGTCGGTCACCGCGCGGGCGGCGAGCAGGGCGGCGGCGTCCTCCCAGCAGCCGCGGGAGCGCAGCCGCCACACCGCCGTGTCGAGGGGGTCGTGGTCGCCGCCCCCGCCGTCCAGCAGGGGGCCTCTCCCCAGCCGTGCGCCTCCCGACCCCGCCCGGCCGGCCGGCCCGCCGGCCGCTCCGGGTGGGGTTTCCGGTTCCGTTCCCGTGGGTGTGTCCGACGATCCAGACCGTGACATGGCGGTGTCCGCCACATTGCCCTCCCGAAGTCCCCAAGCGCGCCATCGAGCCGGAAGCACCTCGAATCTCAGCACGAATGCGCGTGGGGGGCCAAGGGGTCGGTGTGAAGCAATTCACAAAGTTTCCGCCGGCGATCACGGGTGATCGCGAACCGGACGAGTCAGCTCATCCTCAGCGCCAGGAAGAAGTCCAACTTGTCTTCCAGGCGCGACAGGTCACGGCCCGTCAGCTGCTCGATCCGGCCGACCCGGTACCGCAGGGTGTTGACGTGCAGATGCAGCCGGGTGGCGCACCGCGTCCAGGAGCCGTCGCAGTCGAGGAACGCCTCCAGCGTCGGGATCAGCTCCGCGCGGTGGCGTCGGTCGTAGTCCCGGAGCGGGTCCAACAGCCGGGCCGTGAAGGCGCGCCGCACGTCGTCCGGGACGAAGGGGAGCAGCAGCACGTGTGAGGCGAGTTCCTGGTGCCCGGCGGCGCAGACCCGACCCGGGCGGGCGGCGGCGACCCGGCGGGCGTGTCGGGCCTCCTCCAGGGCGCCGCGCAGCCCCTCGGCGGAGTGCACGGTGGCGCTGACGCCCACCGTCAGCCGGCCGTCGCCGTCCAGGCCGCGGGAGAGCGGCTCGCGGACCGCCGCCAGGAGGGCGTCCGCGTGCAGTCCGGGGGCCTGGACGGCCTCCTCCGCCGCGTCCTCCGCGCCGTCCTCGGAGCCGCCCTCGGGCTCCGCCGCGGTCGCCGGCAGCGGCACCAGGGCCACCGCCTCGTCCCCGGCGTAGGCCACGGCGATCCGGTCGGACGCCTCGGGGCCGGCCGCCTCCGGGTCCGCCAGCACCTCCTCCAGCAGGGCTTGGGCGAGCGCGCCGCTGGGCCGCTCGCCGCCGTCCCGCTCGACGCCCTCCGCCTCGCCGGCCGGCCCGCCCCACTCCACCCGGGCCACCACGACCTGCCAGTGCGGGGCGGCGCCGAGGCCCGGCAGCAACACCGGGGCCGCCACCCGCAGCCGGGCGGCGATCTCGGCCGGCGGGGCGCCGGTCTGCACCAGCTCCAGCACCTCCTGGGCGAGTCGACGCCGCACCGTACGGGCCGCGTCCCGGCGGTCCCGCTCGACCGCGATCAACTGGGTGACGCCGTGCAGCAGGTCGAGCCGCTCGGCGGGCCAGTCGCCGGCGTCGTCCTCGACCGCCAGCAGCCAGTCCGCCAGCACCGTCTCGCGGATCTCGCGCACGTCGCGGGCGGCAGGGGCGCGGCCGGCGCCGCGCACCGGGAAGAGCGAGTAGGTGGTCTGGGCCGCCCCCGGCGCGCCCGCGGGCCTCGGGCCCGGCACCGTCACCCGGTGCGGCGGTCGGCGCCCGGCGCGCATGGCCGCCAGGTGCTCGCCGGCGAGGCGGGCGCAGAGCTCGGGGGACAGCTCGGAGCCGGCGGTGGTGCCGCTGGCCCCGGCGATGCGGCGGCCGGTGGGGGAGAGCACCCAGGCGCGCAGGTTCAGGTCGGAGACGAGCAGGTCGAGGATGACCTCGGGGCCACCGCCGGCCGGGCCGGCGGTCATCAGCTTCCGGTGCCGCTCCACGACGGCGGCCAGATCGCCGGCCCGCTCGCTGGAAACCTGCCGCACCACGTGCTCGGTGATGGAGGCGAACGACACGGCCTCCACCACGGAGAACAGCGGCATCCGGTGCCGGGCGCAGGCCTCCACCAGGTCCGCCGGCACATCCCCCAGCTCGGCCTCTCCGGCCGCCAGGCCGGAGACGCCGGCCGCCGTCAGAATGCGCACGAACCGCTCGGAGTCGGCGGGCTCGCGGCGCCAGGCGAGACCGGTCAGCACCAGCTCGCCGCCGGAGAGATAGCGGCTGGGGTCGCGCAGATCGGTGGTCATGACGCCGCGCACGGTGCGGTCCAGCTCTTCCTCGCCGCTGAGTAGGCGCAGGCCCAGGGCTTCGGTCTCCAGCAGTGCGCGCAGCCGCATCAGTCGCCAGCCGATCTCTCGTCGTCGTCGTTTTCGTTACCGGTGGAATGCCGCGAGGATTCGGAACCTCGTCTTTCGTTCGAATCTACAAGACCCGGTGCCTGGCCAGCCAACCGCTTCATGGTTTCGGTGACTGCACCCGCCGGGTGACGCGTCGATGTACTGGCGAGAAGCCGCGAGCAGACGTCCGGAGCATCCCCCGGACCCCAGGACATGAACGCAGAACCTCACCTCCCCACACAGAGTCGAGAAGAGAACATTCATGGACTTCCTGCGCCCCGCCAGCTGGGAGGAGGCGCTCGCCGCCAAGGCCGAGCACCCCACCGCTGTGCCCATCGCGGGCGGGACCGACGTGATGGTCGAGATCAACTTCGACCATCGGCGCCCCGAGTACCTGCTGGACCTGAACCGCGTCGGCGAGCTGGGTGAGTGGGAGGTCAGCGCGGACGGGGCCACGGTCCGGCTCGGCGCCTCCGTCCCGTACAGCACGATCATGGAGCGGCTGCGTGACGAGCTGCCGGGTCTCGCGCTGGCCGCGCACACCGTCGGCTCCCCGCAGATCCGCAACCGCGGCAGCGTGGGCGGGAACCTCGGCGCCGCCTCCCCGGCCGGCGACTCGCACCCCGCGCTGCTGGCGGCCGGCGCCGAGGTCGAGGCGGAGTCCGTGCGCGGGGTGCGCCGTATCCCCGTCGAGGAGTTCTACACCGGGGTGAAGCGCAACGCGCTGGCGCCGGACGAGCTGATCCGCGCCGTCCACATCAAGACCGCCGACGGCCCCCAGCAGTTCTCCAAGGTGGGCACCCGCAACGCCATGGTGATCGCCGTCTGCGCCTTCGGCCTCGCCCTCCACCCGGAGACCCGCACGGTGAGGACCGGCATCGGCTCCGCCGCGCCCACCCCGGTGCGCGCCCGCGAGGCGGAGACCTTCCTCAACGCCGCGCTGGAGGACGGCGGCTTCTGGGACAGCGGCAAGACCATCACCCCGTCCATCGCCCGGCAGTTCGCGGAGCTGTGCTCCGGCGCCTGCAACCCCATCGACGACGTGCGCGGCAGCGCGAGGTACCGCCGGCACGCGGTGGGCGTCATGGCCCGCCGCACCCTCGGCTGGGCCTGGGAGTCCTACCGCGCCGGCGGCACCGGCGGCACCGGCAAGGGAGAAGCACAGTGCGCGTGAACCTCACCGTCAACGGACGCCCGCAGACGGCCGACGACGTCTGGGAGGGCGAGAGCCTGCTGTACGTGCTGCGCGAGCGGCTCGGCCTGCCCGGCTCGAAGAACGCCTGCGAGCAGGGCGAGTGCGGATCCTGCACGGTCCGGCTGGACGGCGTGCCGGTCTGCTCCTGCCTGGTCGCGGCCGGCCAGGCCGAGGGCCGTGACGTGGTCACCGTCGAGGGGCTCGCCGACTTCGCCCGGCGGCGGGCCGAGGGCGGCTGTGCCGGCGGCGCCCGCGACCCGGGCGACGGCTCCGGCGCCGCCGCGGACGCCGCGGACCCCGCGGACGCGGCGTCCGCGAGCGAGACCCCGTCAGGGGCGGCGTCCGGGGGCGCGGCGGCCGCGGGTGCGGACCCATCGGGTGTCGGGCTGGACCAGGCCAGGGCCTGGCGGCCCAAGCCCGCCGATCCCGCCGAGCTCGCCCCGATCCAGAAGGCGTTCATCGACGCCGGGGCCGTGCAGTGCGGCTTCTGCACCCCCGGGCTGTTGGTCGCCGCCGACGAGCTGCTGGAGCGCAACACGGAGCCCTCCGACGCCGACATCCGCGAGGCGCTCTCCGGCAACCTGTGCCGCTGCACCGGCTACGAGAAGATCCTGGACGCGGTACGCCTCGCGGCCGCCCGCGCGGAACGGGCGGTCTGAACCATGGCAGAGGTCACCCGCACCCCCGTCGACATCTCCCAGGGCAGCCGGACCCGCGGCGGCATCGGCGAGTCCACGCCGCGCCCCGACGGCACACTCAAGGTCACCGGCGAGTTCGCCTACGCCTCCGACCTGTGGCACGAGGACATGCTGTGGGGACACACCCTGCGCAGCCCCCACGCCCATGCCGAGATCAGGTCCATCGACGTCTCCGAGGCCCTGGCCCAGGCCGGCGTGTACGCGGTCCTCACCCACGAGGACCTGCCGGCCGACACCAGGCACTACGGCCTGGAGATCCCGGACACCCCGGTGCTGGCGCAGGACCGGGTCCGGCACCACGGCGAGCCCGTCGCCCTGGTCGCCGCCGACCACCCGGAGACCGCGCGCCGCGCCGCCGCCAAGATCAGGGTCGACTACGCCGAACTGCCCGTGGTCACCGACGAGGCGACCGCGCTGGCCCCCGACGCGCCGCTGTTGCACCCGGACCGCGACGACCACCACGCGCCCCATGTGCCGCACCCCAACGTCCTGCACCGGCAGCCCATCGTCCGCGGCGACGCGGCGGCGGCCCGTGAGCGCGCCGACGTCGTCGTCAGCGGCGAGTACGAGCTCGGCATGCAGGACCAGGCGTTCCTCGGCCCCGAGTCCGGTCTCGCGGTGCCCGCCGAGGACGGCGGGGTGGACCTGTACGTCGCCACCCAGTGGCTCCACTCCGACCTGCGGCAGATCGCCCCGGTCCTCGGCCTGCCGCCCTCGATGGTGCGGATGACGCTGTCCGGCGTCGGCGGCGCCTTCGGCGGCCGTGAGGACGTGTCCATGCAGATCCACGCCTGCCTGCTGGCGCTGCGCACCGGCAAGCCGGTGAAGATGGTCTACAACCGCTTCGAGTCCTTCTTCGGACACGTCCACCGACACCCGGCCAAGCTCTGGTACGAACACGGCGCCACCCGCGACGGCCGGCTCACCCATGTGAAGTGCCGGATCGTGCTCGACGGCGGGGCCTACGCCTCCGCCTCCCCGGCCGTCGTCGGCAACGCCGCCTCACTCTCGATCGGCCCGTACGCCGTCGACGACGTCGACATCGAGGCCCTCGCCCTCTACACCAACAACCCGCCCTGTGGCGCCATGCGCGGCTTCGGCGCCGTACAGGCGTGCTTCGCCTACGAGGCGCAGATGGACAAGGTCGCCGCCGAACTGGGCCTTGACCCGGTCGAGTTCCGGCAGCGCAACGCGATGTCGCAGGGCACCGTCATGCCCACCGGGCAGGTCGTCGACTCGCCCGCACCGGTCGCCGAGCTGCTGCGCCGCGTCAAGGCGATGCCGCTGCCGCCGGAGCGGCAGTGGGAGGCCGCGGGCGGCGCGGCCGACGTGCGGGCGCTTCCCGGCGGGCTCTCCAACACCACCCACGGCGAGGGCGTGGTGCGCGGCGTCGGCTACGCCGTCGGCATCAAGAACGTCGGCTTCTCCGAGGGCTTCGACGACTACTCCACCGCCCGCGTCCGGCTGGAGGCCATCGGCGGCGAGCCGGTCGCCATCGTGCACACCGCGATGGCCGAGGTCGGCCAGGGCGGCGTCACCGTGCACGCCCAGATCGCCCGCACCGAGCTCGGCGTCACCCAGGTGACCATCCACCCGGCCGACACCCGGGTCGGCTCGGCCGGCTCCACCTCGGCCTCGCGACAGACGTATGTCACCGGCGGCGCGATCAAGCACGCCTGCGAGGCGGTGCGCGAGAGGGTGCTGGAGCTGGGGCGTGCCAGGTTCGGCAGCTACCACCCGGCCTGGGCCACCGCCGAGCTGCTGCTCGAGAGCGGCAAGGTCGTCACCGACGGCGGCGAGGTGCTGGCCGACCTCGTGGACGTCCTGGAGGGCGAGTCCGTCGACATCGAGCTGGAGTGGCGGCACCGCCCGACCCAGCCCTTCGACCGGGTCACCGGGCAGGGCGACGGCCACGTCCAGTACTCCTTCGCCGCCCACCGCGCGGTCGTCGAGGTCGACACCGAACTCGGCCTGGTCAAGGTGGTCGAGCTGGCCTGCGCCCAGGACGTCGGCAAGGCGCTCAACCCGCTCTCCGTGGTCGGCCAGATCCAGGGCGGCACGGCGCAGGGGCTGGGGCTCGCCGTCATGGAGGAGATCGTGGTCGACCCCAGGACCGCCAGGGTCCGCAACCCGTCCTTCACCGACTATCTGATCCCGACCATCCTCGACACGCCCACCATCCCCGTCGACGTGCTCGAACTCGCCGACGAGCACGCCCCGTACGGCCTCCGCGGCGTCGGGGAGGCCCCCACCCTGTCGTCCACCCCCGCCGTCGTCTCCGCCATCCGCGCCGCCACGGGCCTGGCCCTGAACCGGGTCCCGGTCCGCCCGGAGCACCTGACGGGGACCTGACGCCGCCTCGGGGCCCGGCACACCGTCTCGCCGGGATGGGAGAGGTGTCTTCGTGCCACTAGGGCACCCCGACCGAAGGAGCGCACCCGCCCACTGAGCACCCCAGCCCCGCCTCGCCCGTCCGGCGGGGACGCCGCACCACCCTCCGGGCCGTCCCCCGGGTCGTGATGCCAGGAGCACCATCCCAAATCCCGCGCGGGGAGCGCCCCGCGCGGGGGCCCCTATGAACCTTGGGAGTGGCACCGCATGACCCAGCAAGCAGTCGAGCCCACGACGTCGCCGGAGGACACGGGCACCGGATCGCGCCCGTCCGCCGGGCGCTCGTGGCTGGACCGGTACTTCCACATCGGCGACAGAGGATCCACGGTCGCACGCGAGGTGCGCGGCGGCGTCACGACCTTCATGGCGATGGCGTACATCCTGCTGCTCAACCCGCTGCTGCTGTCGGGCCCGGACGCCGACGGCCACCGGCTCGCCCAGTCGGGTCTGATCACCGCGACGGCGCTGGCCGCCGCCGTCTCCACGCTGCTGATGGGCCTCGTCGGCAAGGTGCCCCTCGCGCTCGCCGCCGGGCTGAGCGTCTCCGCGGTGCTGACCACCCAGGTGATCGGCGACATGACCTGGCCGCAGGCCATGGGCATGTGCGTGATCTACGGGACGATGATCGTGCTTCTGGTGGTCACCGGTCTGCGCGAGGTCATCATGAACGCGATTCCGCTCGCCCTGAAGCACGGCATCACCATCGGCATCGGGATGTTCATCGCGCTGATCGGCCTGGTCAACGCCGGGTTCGTGGGCAAGGGCGGGCCCGTCACCCTCGGCGACCACGGCCGGCTCACCGGCTGGCCGGTCCTGGTCTTCGCCGTCACGCTGCTGCTGATCTTCATGCTGCAGGCGCGCGAGATCCCCGGCGCGATCCTGATCGGCATCGTCACCGGCACCGTCCTCGCGGTCGTCGTCAACGCGGTGGCCGACCTCGGTCCGGCGGCGTGGGGCGGTCGGGCGCCCGAGCTGCCGTCGAACGCCGTCTCCAGGCCGGACTTCGGGCTCTTCGGGCAGGTCGAGTTCGGCGGTTGGGGCGAGATCGGCGGGATGACCGTCGCGGTGATCGTCTTCACCCTGGTGCTGGCCGGGTTCTTCGACGCCATGGCGACCGTCATCGGCGTGGGCACCGAGGCGGGGCTCGCCGACGAGCGGGGGCGGATGCCCGGACTGAGCAGGGCGCTGTTCGTCGACGGCGCGGGCGGCGCGATCGGCGGGGTGTCCGGCGCCTCCGGCCAGACGGTGTTCATCGAGTCCGCGACCGGGGTGGGCGAAGGCGCCCGTACCGGACTCTCCTCCGTGGTCACCGGGCTCTTCTTCGCCGCCGGACTGTTCTTCACCCCGTTGGCGCAGATCGTGCCGGGCCAGGTCGCCGCGGCCGCGCTCGTCGTCATCGGCGCGATGATGATGCAGAACGCCCGCCATGTGGACTGGGCCGACCGCTCGGTGGCCGTCCCGGTCTTCCTGACCGTGACCCTGATGCCGTTCACGTACTCCATCACCGCGGGCGTCGGCGCGGGCGTGATCGCCTACACCGCCATCAAGGCGGCCCAGGGGAGGTTCCGCGAGCCCGGGGCGTTCATGTGGGTACTGACCGGCGTCTTCCTCGTCTACTTCGCACTCAACCCCATCGAGCACTGGCTCGGCGTCACATGATGCCGCGTCAGTCGTCGTGTCGTCGTTCGTCGTGTCGCGTAGGAGCTGATCACATGCTGGACATCGCCGCCGAACTGCACCGGTGGTGCGAGGAGGGGCGCGACTTCGCCGTGGCCACGGTGGTGGCGGTCGGCGGCAGCGCGCCGCGTCAGCCGGGCGCCGCCCTGGCCGTGGACTCCGCGGGCACCGCCGTGGGCAGCGTCTCCGGCGGCTGTGTCGAGGGCGCGGTCTACGAGCTGTGCCGCCAGGCGCTGGAGTCCGGCGAGTCGGTGCGCGAGCGCTTCGGCTACTCCGATGAGGACGCCTTCGCCGTGGGCCTGACCTGCGGCGGAACCATCGACATCCTGGTCACCCCGGTGCGCGCGGTGGAGCGCGTACGCCCCGTCCTCGGTGCCGCGCTGGCCACCGCCGCCCGGGCGGAGGCGGTGGCGGTCGCCCGGATCGTCCAGGGCCCGGACGGGCTGCCGGGGCGACTGCTGGTGGTGCGCCCCGACGGCTCGTACGAGGGCACCCTCGACGGCCCCGGGGTGACCGACGCCGCCGCGCTCGACCGCACCGCCGCCGCCCAGGCACACGCCCTGCTGGAGGCGGGGCGGACGGACACCGTCACCATCGGCGCGGACGGCAGCCGTTGCGGCGCGCCGCTGGAACTGCTCGTGGAGTCCAGCGTGCCGCCGCCGCGCATGATCGTCTTCGGGGCGATCGACTTCGCGGGGGCGCTGGTGCGGGTGGGCAAGTTCCTCGGCTACCACGTGACCGTCTGCGACGCCCGGCCCGTGTTCGCCACCGCCCGGCGCTTCCCGGACGCGGACGAGGTCGTGGTGGACTGGCCGCACCGCTATCTGGACGCCACCGAGGTCGACGCCCGCACGGTGCTGTGCGTGCTGACCCACGACGCCAAGTTCGACGTGCCGCTGCTGCGGCGGGCGCTGCGGCTGCCGGTCGCGTACGTCGGCGCCATGGGCTCCCGCCGCACCCATCTGGCCCGGCTGGACCGGCTGCGCGAGGTGGGCGTCGGCGAGCTGGAGCTGGCCAGGCTGCGCAGCCCCATCGGGCTGGACCTCGGCGCGCGGACCCCCGAGGAGACCGCGTTGTCCATCGCCAGCGAGATCGTCGCCGATCGGCACGGCGGCACCGGCCTGCCGCTCACCGGTGCGCACACCCCCATCCACCACGACGCGGAGCGGGTGACGCCGCGGGCGGCGGCCGGGCGCCGGGGTCGCCTCGGCTCGGTGGTGGCATGACACGCGCGCACGTCGCGCACGTCGCGTGCCTCGCGCGCGACGCGGGTGTCCCATGTGCCGTGTGTCTGTGTCGTACGTCGCCTGGGGAGCCCCCTCGCGCCATCCGATCACCTGACAGTGTGAAGATCTGACGGTTAGACGGCTCAGTCGGGTGTAGTGGAGGAGCGTGGGCGGCGCAGGAATGAACCGTGCGAAGAAGACCACGGTCCCGCGCCGCCCGCATCGCCACCGCGGCCGCCCTGTCCCTGCTCGTCGGCCTCGCCGGCCACCTCGGCGCCGATGCCGCCACCGGCGCCGTCACCGGGCCCGACGGCTACGGCCCCCCGATCCCGTCGCTGCGCGGCGCGAGCCTCTACCGCCCACCCGTCGACGAGGCCGCGCGCCGGCAGCTGCGCCGGCTGACCCGGCACGGCGCCTACGACGACGCCGCCACCCTCTTCGCCATGCTGCGCACCCCGCACGCCGTCTGGTTCGGCGACCAGTCCCCGGACGAGGTCGCCTGGCACGTACGCGACACCACCCGCCGCGCGGCCCGGCGGGACGAGGTCCCCGTGCTGGCCCTCTACAACGTCCCCGGCCGTGACTGCGGCAACTACTCGGCAGGCGGCGCGCGGGACACCGCCGCGTACCAGGAGTGGATCGACGCCATCGCTTACGGGATCGGCCACCGCGAGGCGATCGTCATCCTCGAACCCGACTCCCTGGCCCTGCTGCCCTCGGACTGCCCGCTGCCGGCGCGGACCGAGGAGAGCGGCACCGTCACGGGCTCGACGGAAGCCGCTGAGGGCTCGACGGAAGCCGCTGACGGCTCCGCCGAGCCCGCCACGGGGTCCGAGGACCCCGCGGCGGGTGGCGGTGAACAGCCGGCGGAAGACGGGCGTCCGACAGCGGGGACGGTACCGGGGCCGTCGGCCGAGGCCGAGGGGCAGCCGGCCCCGGAGACCGCGGCCGAGACCACGCCCTCCGGCGACCTGGCGGCGTACGCGGCCTCCCGCAGCGGATACGCCGCGGCGCGGGCGCCGCGCACGGTACGGGGGCCGGAGGGGCTGGCGCTGTCGCGGGACGGATCTCCGTCGTCACCGGACGGCTCCCTGTCGGCGCCGGGAGCGTCGTGGACGCCGCCACCGACTGACGTGCCGCAACCATCGGAGGCTCCCCAACCGCCCCGTCCCTCGGTGATGCCGCTGGAACCACCCGCCATCGCCCCGGGCCCGGGACCGCGTCAGGAGCCGCCGCGGCCCCCGACGCCCGCCCCGACGCCCGCCCCGGCCCCCGAGCACAGCCCGACCCCAGACCCGACCCCAGACCCGACCCCAGGCCCGACCACGGGCCCGAGCCCGACCCCGGACCCCGGCCCACACTCCTCACCGTCCGTCTCCCCGCCCGTCGCGCCGCATCCGGACGCGGAGCTGGCGGAACGCCGTACGCGGGCGCGGTACGCGGAGATCAACCACGCCGTCGACGCGCTGGAGGGGCTGCCCCGGACCAGGGTCTACCTCGACGCGGGACACGCGGGCTGGCACGCGGTGTCCGGGATCGTGCCGCGGTTGCGCGAGGCGGGCGTCGACCGCGCGACCGGCTTCTTCGTCAACGTCTCCAACTACCAGCCCAACGAGGTCAACGATTGGTACGGCCGACTGATCTCCTCCTGCCTCGTGTACGCGGGCCGCGGCGGCGACCCGGCGCGTTGTCCCCACCAGGACTGGCCGCGCTCTCAGGCCCGGGACTGGCTGGACGAGCACCTCGGACCGCTGGACCCGGTGCGCATGAAGCACTTCGTCACCGACACCAGCCGCAACGGGCAGGGCCCGTGGACACCCCCTCCCGGCCGCTACCGGGACCCGCAGGACTGGTGCAATCCGCCCGGCCGTGGCCTGGGGGTGCGCCCGACGACCCACACGTACGACCCGCTGCACGACGCCGCGCTGTGGGTGAAGACGCCCGGGGAGTCGGACGGTCTGTGCCTGCGCGGCACGGAGGGACCGGTCGACCCGGAGTGGGGGGCGCCGGACCCCAAGGCGGGGGAGTGGTTCCCCCAGCAGGCGCTGGAGCTCGTACGCCTCTCCCGGCCACGGCTGCGGCCGGACTGGCTGGACGTGGCGCACGCCCACGGGGAGGCGCTCTTCTCCGAGCTGCCGGTGATCGACTGGTGGGGTTGGTAGAGACTGGGGGTGGGGCCGGATTCCCGACCGCTACGTCTGGAGGTTCCCATGACCGCGCTGATGAGCCGCTCGCCGGCCGGGCCGCGCACGGAGCCGCCGGCCCGCACGCGCTCGCGGCTGGACCGCCAGCCGCCCCCGCTCCCCGACCCGGTGCCGCCGACCCCGCCGCCGCCTCCGATCCCGGACCCGGACAGCCCCGTCCCGACGCCGTCGCCGAACCCCGTGCCCAGCCCGCCCCCCGAGCCGGCCCCCGGGCCGTCGCCGGACCCGGTGCCGCGGCCCCCGGGCCCCGACCCGTACCTGCGCCGCGCGGCCGGCGGGTGAGTCCTGGCGGCCGGTGGCGGGTGAGCCCGGCGCGGCTCAGGGCCGCGCGAGGTAGCCGGCGAGCGTGGAGCGTCTGCGCTGGAGGCCGTGGATGCGCTCGTCCATGGCGGCCAACTCCCGGTCCAGGAGTGCCCGCAGGGGCGCGCACCAGTCGAGGCCGATCCGCTCGCCCTCGGTGCACGGCAGCACCACGCGGATCACCTCGGTGGTGAGCCCGGCGTCCAGCAGGGCGCGGACCTGCCGGACGGTGACGACCGACTCCTCGTCGTAGTGGCGGTAGCCGTTGGGGGCCCGCCGGGACTCCAACAGCCCCTGCTCCTCGTAGTACCGCAGCAGCCGTGTGCTGACCCCGGTACGCCGGGACAACTCCCCGATCAGCATGTGACGCGCCCCATCCGCCTTGACCTTTCCACTGATGTGAAGCCCTAACGTCGCTCCACGAGCGGAGATTCCGCGCCCGCCGTCCGCGGCGCCGGTGTCGGTCCCGCCCGGTCGCCGTCGCCGCGCCCGGGCCCGTTCTCCCGTCCCTCGACCTCGTACCGCTGGAGTGACTCATGACCTCTTTCGTCGTTCACCGCAACGGCCGGCCGGCGACCGCCGAGGAGTTGGCGCCGCTCGCCTTCGCGGGCTACGCCCACTTCACGGCCACGCAGGTGCGCGGGGGTCGGATTCGCGGTCTCGACCTCCACCTGGAGCGGCTGCGGACCGCCTCGAAGGAGCTGTTCGGCCGGGCCCTGCCCGACGACCGGGTGCGCTCCTACCTGCGGGCGGCGCTGGCGGCCGGCCCGGACGACCTCTCGCTGACGGCCACGGTGTACTCACCGGTGGGCGAGTTCACGGCGACCGGGGGCGAGGCGGAGCTGGAGGTGCTGGTCCGCACCGGACCGGCCGCCTCCGGCCCGCGGGGCCCGCTGGCGCTGGCGACGGTCGAGTTCGAGCGCGTCCTGCCGACCGTGAAGCACGTCGGCGAGGTGGCGAAGACGTACTTCCTCCGCCAGGCCGTCGCCCGAGGCTTCGACGACGCCGCCTTCGTCGACCGCCGGGGACGACTCAGCGAGGCGTCGATCTGGAACCTGGCCTTCTGGGACGGCTCCGCGGTGGTGTGGCCCGAGGCCGAGATGCTGGGCGGCACCATGATGGGCATCGTCCGCCGACAGCTGGACCGCCTCGACGTCCCCCAGCGCGTCCAGGAGATCACCCTCACCGACCTGCCGACGCTCTCCGGCGCCGCGGTCATGAACTCCTGGACCCCGGGCATCGCCGTCCACCGGATCGACACCGTCCCCGTCCCCGAGGCCCCGACCTTCATGCGACTCCTCCACCGCGCCCACCAGTCGGAGCCCCTCACGGCACCGTGAGCCGGTCGGCTCACCGAAGGGTGCGCAACGGTCGCTCAGAGCCAGTCGCGCTTCTTGAAGATGACGTACAGGCTCGTACACACCACCGCCATCAGCAGGATCGCGAACGGATAGCCGCCCACCCAGTGCAGCTCCGGCATGTGGTCGAAGTTCATGCCGTAGATGGTTCCGACCAGCGTGGGCGCGAACAGGATGGCGGCCCAGGAGGAGATCTTCTTGATCTCTTCGTTCTGCTCTATGCCCGCCTTGGTCATCGCCCGCATCTCCTCGTTCTGCTGCTGGGTGACGAGGGTGGCGTTGACGGCGAGGATGTCGGTGAGGGCGGAGCGGAAGCCGTCCACACGTTCGCTGGTGTGGGTGACGTGGTCGGCGACGTCACGGAGGTAGCGCTGGAGCTCCTCGTCGGTGCCGTACTTGTCGAAGCCCGCCATCAGGGCGCGCAACATGCCCACCAGGGGGCGGGTGGCCCGCTGGAACTCGACCATCTCTCGGGAGAGTTCGTAGATGCGGCGGGACACCTCGGGGTCGCCGCGGAAGACCTCGGTCTCGATCTCGTCGATGTCGTTCTGGACGCCGGCGACCACCGGCGCGTAGCCGTCGACGACCGCGTCGAGGATGGCGTACAGCACCGCCTCCGGGCCCAGCGCCAGCAGCTCGGGGCTGGCCTCCATGCGGCGGCGGACCGCCGACAGGTCGGGGGCGGCGCCGTGGCGGACGGTGATCACGAAGTCGGGGCCGACGAAGACGTGCAGCTCGCCGAAGTCGACCTCCTCGGGGGCGTCGAGGTAGCGGGCGGCGCGCAGCACCACGAACAGCGTGTCGCCGTAACGCTCCAGCTTCGGCCGCTGGTGGGCCTCCATCGCGTCCTCGATGGCCAGCTTGTGCAGGTCGAACTCGTCCGCCAGGGAGTGCAGCTCCGCCTCGCTGGGCCGGTGCAGCCCGATCCACGCCATGCTGCCGTCGGCCTCCTCGCGCAGCCGCCGGTAGGTGGCGGCGAGGGTGCCGGGCGTCGCCACCCGTCGTCCGCCGCGGTAGACGGCGGCCTCGACCACGCTGCGCGCCGCGGGCGCGGGATAGCCGGGGCCCTGTGCCGGGTCCTGGGCCGGCTCGGAGGCCGGAGCGGGCGGGGGAGGGGTGGAGCCGCCGTTCGCGCGCGAGCCACCGGGGCGCAGCCAGGAGTGGTGCTTCTTCGCCTTCGGCGTGAGCGTGAAGCGGGAGCGGGCACGGCGCTCGGACATCGGGGTTCCTTCACGGGTACGGGCACGGGGGCAGGGTCGCCGGGCTCACCGCGGGGCACCACCCTCCGGCCACCGGCCGTCTGATCCGACGGCTCCCCTGGTCCTCCGACCGGGTCCGGGACCGTGTGGCCCGGGTCCGTGCTACGACCGGGCCGCCGTGGTGCCGAGCGGTATACGACTGGGAGGTTCGGCGCTCATCGCGGACCTCACCTCCTGCCGTGTTCGTCGGAAACGCTCGGGCGGCCCCGGGCGGGCCATGGGCAGGATATACGTCCGATATGGCCTGGGCGGCACCCCCACGGACGGTACCGCCGGGCCCAGTGGCCGGAGCGGGCGGGCCCTCGCGGCCGTAGCGGGCCGTGGGCCGTCCGCCGCACCGCGTCCGCCCGCGGCCGGGCGCACCCCTCCCCACGAGACGCCCCGCCCCCGGCCTGTCGCGGACGGCGGCGGACCGAACGCGGACGGAAACCGTCCGCAAGCCGCCGTAGCGTGGGGATCATGACGAAGACCGGGAAGACCGACGCGCCCGTCCTGAGCACGCGCGAGCTCAACCGCGCCACCCTCGCGCGCCAGCTGCTGCTGCGCCGCGCCGAGGGCGACCCGCTGGACGCCGTGGAGCACCTGGTCGGCCTTCAGGCGCAGAACGTCACGCCGCCGTACTACGCGCTCGCCGCGCGGCTCGCGGACTTTCGGCCCGAACGGCTCTCGGAGCTGCTCGCCGACCGCGCGGTCGTCCGCATCGCCCTGATGCGCTCCACGATCCACCTCGTCAGCGCCGACGACTGCCTGGCCCTGCGGCCGCTGCTCCAGTCGGTGCAGGACCGGATCTTCCAGGGGAACCAGGGCAAGCGGCTGGGTGGAGTGGACCTGGCCCGACTGGCGAGCCTCGCCCGCGAGCTGGTCGAGGAGCAGCCGCTGACCTTCAAGGCGCTCGGGGAGGCGCTTCGCGCGCACTGGCCCGACCGCGACCGGCAGGACCTCGCCATGGCGGCGCGCGCCGCGCTGCCGCTGGTCCAGGTGACCCCACGCGGGCTGTGGCGTCGTAGCGGGCCGATCGCCCACACGACGGCCGAGAGCTGGCTGGCGGGACGCCCGACCCCCGAGTCGGAGCCTCCGGACCTCCCCGACCTGCTGCTGCGCTATCTGGCCGCCTTCGGCCCCGCCTCGGTCAAGGACATGGGGACCTGGTGCGGGCTGACCCGGCTGCGCGAGGTGGTGGAGGGGCTGCGGCCGCGGCTGCTGAGCTTCCGGGACGAACGCGGAGTGGAGCTGTTCGACCTGCCGGAGGCGCCGCGTCCGGACCCCAAGACCCCGGCCCCGCCCCGCTTCCTGCCGGAGTTCGACAATCTGCTCCTCTCGCACGCCGACCGGAGCCGCGTCGTCAGCGACGTCTACCGCGGCCGCGTCTGGCAGGGCAACCAGGCGTTCCGCAGCTTCCTGGTGGACGGCTTCGTCCGCGGCCTCTGGCGGATCGAGGCGAGCGGCGGCCCCGAGGGCCCGGTGACGATGGTCATCGAGCCGTTCCAGCGGCTGAGCCGCGCCGAGCGCGACGCCGTGGAGGACGAGGCGGCCGGGGTGCTGGCGATGACCGCCCCCGGAGCCCGCCATGACCTCCGGATCGCCGGAGCGTGACGGCCTGACGGCCGGACGGCCGCACACCCGCCGCCTTACGCCTGCCGCGATACCCGTGTGCGCCCCCCGGCCCCCGCTCCTGTCGCCTCACCCTGCCTCCGCGGCCGCTCGCGGCCGGAAATATTCGGATGACGGCGCAGAATTAGGGGAGTTACCGTCCGAACCATGACCTCGTTGGACTTTCGCACGGTCCCCGACGCCCATCTCGACCGCGCCCTCGACCTCGCCTATCTCGTCTTCCACGACAAGGTCGAGGAGGAGAAGCGCAAGACCCACCTCGACTTCATGCGACGCTGCGAGCGGGTGGGCGCCTACGACGGAGAGCAGCTGGTCGGACTGCTGGGCGCCCTGCCGCTGCGGCTCTCCGTTCCCGGGGGCGAGCTGCCCTGCGCGGGTGTCACCTTCGTCTGTGTGGCACCCACCCACCGCAGGCGCGGTGTGCTCACCGGAATGATCGACGAGCTGTGGCGCCGCTGCGCGCGTGCCGGGCAGCCGATCGCCGCCCTCTGGGTCTCCGAGGCGTCCATCTACGGGCGCTTCGGCTTCGACCCCGCCACCCGCTCCTTCACCGTGGAGATCGACTCCGCCCGCCCGCTGGCGCTGCGCGTCGACGCCGACGAGCGCCCGCTGCGGTTCGTGGACGCCGAGGCCATGCCCGCGCTGCTCGGCCCCTTCCACGACGGGCGGCGCGCCCTCCGCGCGGGGCGCATGGCGCGTGACGAGCACTGGTGGCGAGAGGAGTTGATGAACCCGGACAACCAGGAGGACGACGGCTTCGGCCCGCCGCGCACCGTCGTCATCGGCGGCGACGGCGGCACCGACCCGGACGCCGTGGCCGGTTACGCCATCTACCGCACTCGCGGGGGCGACGACAGCGCGGGGACTCCCGGCACGGTCGACGTCTACGACGTGGAGGCCGAGTCGGCCCCGGTCGCGGCCGCCCTGTGGCGCTACCTCGCCTCGATCGACCTCACCGAGAAGGTGCGTGCCTGGGGCCGGCCCCTGGACGACCCGCTGCTGCTGTTCGCCGCCGATCGCGACCAGGTCCGCGTCGTCCAGGAGTTCCCGGCGCTGTGGCTGCGTCTGGTCGACGTCTCCGCCGCCCTGCGGGCGCGCGGCTGGGCCGCCGACGTCGACCTGGTCCTGGAGCTGAGCGACGCCCGACTGCCCGCCAACGCCGGCCGCTTCCGCCTCACCGTGACAGCCGACGGGGACGGGGTGACGTACGAGGCCACGGACGACGCGCCCGACCTCGGCCTGGACGTCCGCGAGCTCGCCGCCTGCTACCTCGGCGGCACCCGGCTCGCCCACCTGGTCCGCGCCGGCCTGGCCACCGAGCACACCCCGGGCGCGGCGGAGCGACTGGACGCCGCCCTGCACACCGAGTGGCTGCCGCACACCACGGACGAGTTCTAGAGCGGCGGGGGTGTCGGACTGACGGACTTCAGGGGTCCGGGGGCCGCCGACCCCCGGGCCACGGCAGCGCCCCTCCGCAGGACAGGCCCGGAGAGGCCCGGAGAGACCCCGGAGCGGCCCCTACGGCAGCAGCCCCGCCCGTCGGGCCTCGACGACCGCCTGGAGTCGGGTGTGCGCCCCGAGCTTCCGCATGGCCGCCCGCAGATAGCTCTTCACCGTCTCCGGCCGCAGCCCGAGCCGCTCCGCCGCGCCCGCGTTCGTCTCGCCCGAGGCCACGCACGCCAGCACGTCCAGCTCGCGCGGGGAGAGCGTCACCGGCGGTCCGCCCGGCTCCTCGCGGGCCCCGGCGGCGGGGTGGGCGGCGGGGGCGGCCGCGCGGGCCAGTCGGGCGCAGGCCGAGAGCAGCTCCCCGCGCAGCGCCGCGTCCGGTATCCGCTGGGACAGCGCCCGCAGCTCGCCGTGGACCGCGCGCACCTCCTCCCAGGCCGCCGCGCGATCGGCCTGGCGGGCGGCGGTCGGGTCGGCGGCCCGGTCGGCGTCGAAGGGGCCCCGCGCCACGGCCAGCAGCCGCCGTGCCTCCTCCCGTACCGCCAGCGACTGCTCCAGCTCGCGGGCCGCCTCCACGGCGGCCGCCAGCGCGCGGTCGCCCAGCGGCATGGGCTGGCGCACCGCCCCGTACAGCACGCCGCGCACCCGGCGGCGCACCACCACCGGAACCGCCAGCATGGCCCGCAGCCCCTCGGCGGCCACCGCCGTGTCGTACTCGTGGCTGATGACCCGTGAGACCGGGTAGTCCGGCACGCACAGGGGGCGACACAGCGTGGCGGCCTTGCCGCCGAGGCCGTTGCCGGTGGTGATGGCGAGTCCCTGGAGCGCCGCGGTGGTGGTCCCGACCAGCTCCGAGATGCGGAACTGCCGGGTCCCGGTGAACAGCCCGCCGAAGGCGACCGGCACCCCGCCGGCCCGGCGCAGCCGCAGCAGCGCCGCCCGCACCTCGACGGCCGCGCCCGACTCCGTCATGGCGCCTCCTCCCCCCGAACCCGTCGCCGACAGGCCACTACCCCCGTTAGGGGGTGGTGAGACCCAGATCACTCGTCGCACGATGCTAGCGAGCACGACGGCAATGAGGAGGACATGTGACAGCAATGAATCCGTCCGCCGACTTCCGCGCCGCCCGGGACTTCCTGCTACGGCACCGGGAGGACTACGCGACGGCGTACGAGGGATTCAGCTGGCCGCGCCCGGAGACCTTCAACTGGGCCCTGGACTGGTTCGACCGCATCGCCGAGGGCAACGACCGCACCGCGCTGCACCTCGTCGAGGAGGACGGACGGGAGACCCGGCTGAGCTTCGACGCGCTGCGCCTGCGCTCCGACCGGGCCGCCAACTGGCTGCGCGCGCGGGGCGTGCGGGCGGGGGACCGGATCGTCGTCATGCTGGGCAACCAGGCCGAGCTGTGGGAGACCGCGCTCGCCGCGATGAAGCTGCGCGCCGTGGTCATCCCCGCCACACCGCTCCTGGGACCGCTGGACCTCACCGACCGCGTCGAGCGCGGCCGGGCGAGGCACGTGCTGGCGCGGGCCGTGGACACCGGCAAGTTCGCGGAGGTCCCCGGCCACTACACCCGGATCGCGGTCGGCGCCGGCGAGAACCCGCCGGAGGGCTGGCTGCGCTACGAGGACGCCTACGACGCCCCCGAGGCACAGGGCCCGTTCACCCCCGACGGGGTGACGGGGGCGCGGGACCCGCTGATGCTCTACTTCACCTCGGGGACCACCGCCCGGCCCAAGCTGGTGGAGCACACCCACACCTCGTACCCGATCGGCCATCTGGCGACGATGTACTGGATCGGGCTCAAGCCGGGCGACGTGCACCTGAACATCTCCTCGCCGGGCTGGGCCAAACACGCCTGGTCCAACCTGTTCGCGCCGTGGAACGCCGAGGCCACGGTGTTCGTCTACAACTACACCCGCTTCGACGCGGCCCGACTGATGGCTGAGATGGACCGGGCGGGCGTCACCACCTTCTGCGCCCCGCCCACCGTCTGGCGCATGCTCATCCAGGCCGACCTCACTCAGCTGCGCACCCCGCCCCGTGAGGCGGTGGCCGCCGGCGAGCCGCTCAACCCGGAGGTCATCGAGACCGTACGGCGCGCCTGGGGCGTCACCATCCGGGACGGCTTCGGCCAGACCGAGACCGCCGTCCAGGTCGCCAACACCCCCGGCCAGCCGCTCAGGGCCGGCTCCATGGGCCGCCCCACCCCCGGCTTCACCGTCGCCCTGCTGGACCCGGTGACCGGCAAGCCCGGCGACGAGGGCGAGATCTGCCTGGACCTCTCGGCGCGCCCGGTCGGGCTGATGACCGGCTACGAGGGCGACCCGGAGCGCACCGCCGAGGCCATGGCCGACGGCTACTACCGCACGGGCGACATCGGCCGTCGCGACGCGGACGGCCACGTCACGTTCGTGGGGCGGGGGGACGAGGTCTTCAAGGCGTCCGACTACAAGATCTCTCCCTTCGAGCTGGAGAGCGCGCTGCTGGAGCACGAGGCGGTCGCCGAGGCCGCCGTGGTCCCCGCGCCCGACCCGCTCCGGCTCGCCGTGCCGAAGGCGTACGTCGTGCTCGCCGCGGGCTGGGAGGCCGGACCGGAGACCGCGCGGGCGCTCTTCGCACACTCCCGCGCCGTCCTCGCCCCCTACAAGCGCATCCGCCGACTGGAGTTCGCGGAGCTGCCCAAGACCGTGTCCGGCAAGATCCGCCGCATCGAGCTGCGCGAGCACACCGCGCGGGGCGGCGGCGTCGAGTTCCACGAGGAGTCCCCATGACCACGGCGCTCTCCTACGCGAGCGGTCCCGGCACCACCCCGTTGCTGGGCGACACCATCGGCGCCAACCTGGCTCGCGCCGTCGAGCGGTACGGGGAGCGGGAGGCGCTCGTCGACCTGGCGAGCGGACGGCGCTGGACCTACGCGGAGTTCGGCCGGGCCGTGACCGAGGTCGCCCTCGGGCTGCTGGCCAAGGGCGTCGGCAAGGGCGACCGGGTCGGCATCTGGGCCGTCAACCGCCCGGAGTGGGTGCTGACGCAGTACGCCTGTGCCCGCGTCGGCGCCATCATGGTCAACATCAACCCGGCCTACCGGGTGCACGAGTTGCGGTACGTGCTCGAGCAGGCCGGCATCTCGGTGCTGATCTCCTCCGTCGAGCACAAGACCAGCGACTACCGACGGATGGTGGAGCAGGTCCGCGCCGACTGCCCCGCGCTGCGCGACGTCGTCTACCTCGGCGACCGCACCTGGCAGGGGCTGATCGCCGCCGGCGCCGAGGTCCCGGAGGAGCGGCTGGTCGAGCGCGAGGCCCGGCTCTCCTGCGACGACCCGGTCAACATCCAGTACACCTCCGGCACCACCGGCTTCCCCAAGGGCGCCACCCTCTCCCACCACAACATCCTCAACAACGGCTACTTCGTGGGGGAGGCGGTCGGCTACACCGAACAGGACCGGATCTGTGTGCCGGTGCCCTTCTACCACTGCTTCGGCATGGTCATGGGCAACCTCGCCGCCACCAGCCACGGCGCCTGCGTCGTCATTCCCGCGCCGTCCTTCGACGCCGCCGCCACGCTGCGCGCGGTCGAGCGGGAGCGCTGCACCTCGCTCTACGGGGTGCCGACGATGTTCATCGCCGAGCTGGACCTGCCCGAGTTCACCTCGTACGACCTGTCCTCGCTGCGCACCGGGATCATGGCCGGGTCGCCGTGCCCGGTGGAGGTGATGAAGCGGGTGCTGGCCGAGATGCACATGACCGAGGTGTCCATCGCGTACGGCATGACCGAGACCTCCCCGGTCTCCACCCAGACCCGACGCGACGACGACCTGGAGCGCCGCACCGGCACGGTCGGCCAGGTGCTGCCGCACATCGAGGTCAAGGTGGTGGACCCGACGACCGGACTGACCGTCCCGCGCGGCACCAGCGGCGAGCTGTGCACCCGCGGCTACTCCGTGATGCTCGGCTACTGGGAGCAGCCGGAGCGCACCGCCGAGGCGATCGACGCGGCGCGCTGGATGCACACCGGAGACCTCGCGGTGATGGGCGAGGACGGCTATGTGCGGATCGTGGGCCGGATCAAGGACATGATCATCCGGGGTGGCGAGAACGTCTATCCGCGTGAGATCGAGGAGTTCCTCCACACCCACCCCAAGATCGCCGATGTGCAGGTGGTGG
The DNA here is from genome assembly GCF_007595705.1 of Streptomyces sp. SAJ15. Classification (GTDB taxonomy): domain Bacteria; phylum Actinomycetota; class Actinomycetes; order Streptomycetales; family Streptomycetaceae; genus Streptomyces. The sequence goes on from NZ_NISY01000002.1 coordinate 381,318, forward strand.
GGGTCCCGGACGAGAAGTACGGCGAGGAGATCCTGGCCTGCGTCATCCTGCGCGACCCCGCCGAGCAGCTCGGCCGAGACGAACTCGCCCGCTACTGCCGCGGCCGGCTCGCCCACTTCAAGGTCCCCCGCCATCTACAGATCATGGACGCCTTCCCGATGACCGTCAGCGGCAAGGTGCGCAAGGTCGAGCTGCGTGAGCAGGGCGCCCGCGCGCTGCGGCTGCCGCCGGGGACCGACGCGAGGCCGGTGCCCGCTCCCGCCGGCGCCCCGCGCTCGGAAGCCGCCCCCGAGGCGCGGCGGGACCCGCGCTGAGCCGTCGGCCGGGGTGCGGGGCCGTCAGGAGTTCGGCAGACAGCCCCGCACCCCGGACTGCGCCCCCTTGTTGAAGAAGGAGATGCGCTGGCCGGCGTCGCCGTGGTCGGAGGTGTCGGTCCAGGGGGTGGCGTCGGCGAGCTCGGTGAGCGCGGCGGAGAGCTCCTCCGTGTCACCCTCCTCGAACCGCAGCGTGCCGTCCCGCGCCGCGCCGAAGAGCACCGCGCCCGCCAGGCAGTCCGCCTGGAGCTCGCCGGCCACGCTGACGAGTCCGGCGTTGAGGCGGTTCTGCACGGCGTGCCCCCACTCGTGGGCGATCACCAGATAGACCCAGGCGTCGCCCTTGCGATGGCCGTCCCGCAGGAGATCCATGTCCCAGGCCACGTAGTCGCCGTCCGAGCAGTAGACGGCGTTGTCGTCCGGCAGCGGGCTCCCGCCGCAGGTCGGGACCTCGGCGGCCGCCCCGTCGTACGCGCCCAGCACGCGGGGGGCGCTGTACGACCCGGTGAACAGCTCCGACCAGTGGGTGGACCAGTAGTCGTCGGTGACCTGGAGCGCCGAGTCGATGTCCTGCTCGACGGTGTCGGCACCGCCGTCGGCCGCCGCCCCGTCCTCGCCGGTGGCCGTGTCCTCGGAGCCGTCTGCCGTCTCCCCGTCTCCGCCGTCCCCGGCCTCTCCCTCCCCGGTCTCTCCATCTCCCGTGTCGCCGTCCTCGGATCCGTCCGTGGACGCGTCCTCCGGGGCGGGGTCGTCGGCCGTCCCGTCGCCGGCCGAGGGGTCCTCGGCGGCGGCCGTGTCGTCCGTCGAACCGGTGCCGCCGGTGGTGGATCCGTCGGCCCGGCCCGGCGGATCGTCCCCGCCGTCGCCTCCGCCGCAGCCGGCGACGAGGGCGAGGACGAGGACGAGCGGCGCCAGCAGTCTCGCCGGGGTGCGTATGGGGCGGGGGGAGCGCATCGCGGTCTCCAGGTGGGGTGCGGAGAGTGGGGGGAGTCCCCCAACCGAACCCCCACGCCGTCAAGAACGCAAGGAAAGCCGGCCGATGTACGCAGCAATGCGCAGGGACACCTCGTACGGCCGTTCCAGGAGCATCGCGTGGCCCGCTCCGTCCAGGGTCTCGACGGTGATGTGCGGGTGCTCGGCGGCCAGTTCGGACAGAGCGTCGTCGAGGCCGCGGACGTAGGCCGCCATCAGCTCGTCGAACCAGGCCAGTTCGCCGCCCTGGTGGAGCAGTCGGCCGGCCCGGAGGACCAGCAGCGGACAGGACAGCCGCCGGTAGAGCAGCGGCAGGTCCAGACGGTGCATCCGGTCCAGCATCTCCAGCCCGGCCTCCCGTTCGGGGCGCAGATAGCGCCGGCCGTCCGGGGTCTCCGCGACCGCGCGGGCCGCTCCCTCCTGCATCAGGGCGGCCGGGATCCCCAGCCGCTCGCCCACCGCCATCTGTTCTTCGAGGACGGTCTCGAAGACCTCGGCGGGCAGCACCCGGCCGACGGCGGCCGCGGTGACCTCCCGAACCCTGGCCATGCCGCGCAGCGCGGTCTCCCGGTCCAGACCGGCGTACAGCTCGGGCACCCCCTCGTTGTGGCCGTCCAGGTTGACCACCGCCGGTGTCTCCGGGTGCGCGTCCGCGTAGGCGGCCGCGAGCATCCCGCCCAGGGAGTGGCCGACGAGCGCCGCATCGGGCATGTCGCACGCCTCCAGGACCGCCGCGATGTCGCCGAGCACCGCCGGGATGGTCCACGGGCCGGCGTCGGAGTGGCCGTGGGCGCGCAGATCCATGGCCACGACGCGGTGCCGGCCGGCGAGTTCGGGGGCGACCGCGGACCAGTCGGCGAGCGTGCGGCCGGCCCCGTGCAGGAGCAGCAGCGGGGCGCCGGCGCCGCCGAAGTCGCGCACGGCCAGACCCACCGGGCCGTGGTGGACCGTGCGTTCGGTGAAGTCCACGCTGAGGGCGGAGGGTCTGCGCGGGTGTGGGGGCATGCCGAATCGCTCCAGGGCGTCGTGGCGGTGGGGTCGGCCACCACGCTACGGCGGTCTCGGCAGCCAGAGATCATCCCCCGGTAGGTGGCGCATCGGCCGCGCGGTGGAGCACGATGAACGAGGGTCAGTCCCTCGACGGACCCCGTCAGAGCTCCGGCGGACCCATGCGGATCAGGTCGTCCGCGGCGTCGTTGACCGGCTGTGGAGTGCCGGTGAGGTCCATGACGAAGAGCGGTACGCGCAGGTCGTCGGCGCGTCTGCGGGCGTCCCTGGAGTAGCCGGCCAGCGAGAAGAAGACCCCGATCGCCGAGTCGTTGAGGCCGTTGAGCCACAGGCATTCCACATCGCGCACACCGGTGGGCCGGGTGGTCGGGTCGACCTGGGCGACGATCCCGGGCCCGCAGAGGTCGACCCCCGCGGCCGTGTGGTCCTCCGGCCGCCGCATCCCGGAGAAGCCCAGCCATTTGAGGTACTGCCCGGCGGCGGTGATGGCGTCCCGCGCGGTGCGGATGGTCACCGGCCGGAAGGCGGGGCGCAGTACGGCGGAGCTGGCGGAGGCCGGCCCGGTGGCGCCGGGGCCGCCCGCGGTGGCGAGGTCGCGGTCGGGGGCGCCGGGCGCGGGGACCACCGGCACCCGGAGCACCGTGCCGCAGGGGCAGCCCAGTTCGGGCTGGGGCCATTGCTCCAGGCGGCGACAGCTCGGGCAGCGCACGGCGACCCAGGTGTCCAACCAGGTGCGGTGGCGCACGGGTTGAGGGGTGGCGTCGGACAGGGGAAGGGTGAGCGGGGCACCGCACGCGCACGGGAAGGTGGGCGGGGTGAACGACTGCTCGTGGCGGCACACGGGGCAGCGCACCGGCACGCTGTCAGGCATCTGAGGCTCCAGCGAGGGGTTCGTGGAGAGACGGGGACGTACGTGCCCATGCTCCACGATGCGCCATGCTGTGGGGAGGGAATTGCCCGATTCCGCGTACAAATCCGCGGATGGCCTGCGTGCGGTCCGTGTGTGGGCGTGTGCGTTGAGTGCCGTCGTCGGCGGGTGAGCGCGGTGCCGCGTGGACGGGTGGAGGCCCGGGTCGGCCCACGCGACGCGCCTCCCGCACCGCCTCCTCGACCCGTCGCCCGTACCCGGCGTCGGTCGCGCGGACGTGGGCGAGTCCCGGCGGCGGCGCCCGGCGCGACAGGACAGGTCGGCGCCGCCGCCGGGGGCTGAGGGGGCGCGCCGCCCAGGGCCACCACAGCTCGACCGCGTCGAATCCGGCCGCGGCGGCCGCCGCCGGGCGCTCCAGCAGGGGCAGCTCGGTGAAGAGGATCGAGAGGTTCACATCGAAGCGCAGGTCCTGGAAGCCCACGAGGCCCCTCCCTGTCTTCCGTATTATGGAAATGTTCTTCTGCTTTATGGAAGAGTGGGGGCGTCGCGGGAGTGCTGTCAAGAGGCGGCCGACATCCGCCGCGGTGGGGGCGCGGGGCGCAGTAGGTTGGGCCGCGTGAGATTGAGGGTTGAGTTCACCACCGAGCCGTTCGACCTCGACGAGGCGCCGCCGCACGCGGTGGTGGCCCGTGAGGTCGTGCACTCCGCCGAGCTGGACGCCGTCGACGTCGGCCCGTTCGGCAACACCGCCGAGGGGCGCGCCGACGTCGTGCTGGGCGCCGTCGACGAACTGCTGCGCAAATGCCTGGCGGCCGGCGCCACCCGGGTGTCGCTCCAGGTCAACGTGGTGGCGGAGGAGGAGTCATGACGGCCGCCGCGCCCGACCAGCCGTTCGCCGACCACCCCTTCGCGGCCGCCGTCAGGCCGCTCGTCGACGCCATGGGCGGCGAGATGATCGCCCCCGCTCGCGCCCAGGGCGATGATGTGGTGCTGTCCTGGGAGGGGCGCGAGGTGCTGGCGGTCCGGCTGCCCCACCTGTCCGACTCGCTCGATCACATCCTCGCCGAGCTCGAACGCCGCCACGGCATGCCGCTGGCCGAACTCGACCGCAGGACCAAGCAGTCGGTCGTCCGCGTCCTGGAGCAGCGCGGCGCCTTCTCGGTGCGGCACGGGGTGGAGACGGTGGCGAGCGCGCTCGGCGTGAGTCGCTTCACCGTGTACAACTACCTGAACCGTGAGAAGGCCGACTAGACCGGCGACAGGGTGTAGCAGCCCCGCGCGGACCTCGGCCCGGCCCCGGGGACGTCATCGCGGAAGTCGCGGAAGGCGAACTGCCCCGCCTCCCGGAAGGCGGTGGCCGCCTCCGGCGAGACCAGCAGGCAGAAGTCGCGGTCCAGTGGGGCGCGCCCGCCTGAGCGGTGCAGCCGCAGGGTGCCCTCGTACCGCCCGGGCCGGAAGTTCCAGCGGACCGCGTTGAAGAGCATCAGCGGCTGGCGAGGGGTGCCCTGGTCGACCAGCAGCGGACCCGGGTCGGCGGTGCGTTGGTACGTCAGCTCCTGGCGGGCCGCGTCGTAGGAGAAGGCGCCGGTCTCGTCCCAGAAGAAGGCCGGGGCCTTCGCCCGCCCCGCGGCCGCCCGCATCCGCAGCTCGGCCCGGGTGACGATCTCGGACTGCTCGGCAGCGAACCGGGTGGACAGGGTCGGCTGGAGGTAGAGCCAGACATCCCTGCCCTGGGCGATGCGCACGATGTGCGGCAGCCGCGCGTCGAGCTCCGGCTCCCGGCGCAGTGTCAGGAAGTTGTGGAGCGACAGCGCCAGCGCGACCAGGCCCGCCAGCGTGCCCGCCCAGGCGTGCACCACCTCGTGGCGCCTCCTGCGGGCCGGCGCCGACTCCTGGGGCGGTTCCGGGGCGGCGGACACCTCCTCACCCTCACACGCTCCCCGCGCGCCCGCGCGCCGCGCTGCGCCCGCCGGGTGACGTCGACGGGCCGCGGCCTTGACCAGAACTTTTCAACAAAGTGTTGACGCGCTGTGGCGGCGGCTCCTAGCTTGCGTCTGTGACTTCCAGCGCTACGCCGGGTCTCGCCCGGCTCAACTCGGCTGAAGGACCGGAAGCGGCGCGGCTGCTGCGCGAGGTGTGCGTCAGCGGGGCGTGGATCCGGGAGCTGGTGGCCGGCCGCCCCTACCCGGGGGTCGCGGAGCTCCACGCCGCCTCCGACGCCGCCACGGCCCGGCTCACCCCCGCCGATCTGGACGAGGCGACCGCCGGCCACCCGCCCATCGGCCGGCCCACCCCGGGCGACCCCACCTCGGCGCGGGAGCAGGGCGGCGTGCGCGAGGAGGACCGCGCCGAACTGCTCGCACTCAACCTCGCCTACCAGGAGCGGCACGGACACGTCTTCCTGATCTGCGCCACCGGCCGCACCGGCGAGCAGATGCTCGCCGCGCTGAAGGAGCGCATCTCCCACGACCCGCAGACCGAACGCGAGATCCTGCGGGACGAGCTGGGGAAGATCAACCGCATCCGGCTGGCCCGGCTCGTGGAACGCGGTGAGGAGACGCGATGACGGCTCGGACCTCGGTCTCCACCCACATCCTGGACACCAGTCTGGGCCGCCCCGCCGAGGGTGTGGCGCTCCAACTGGCGGTCCGCTCCGGGGCCGAGACACCCTGGCGGGACCACGCGGCGGGTGCCACCGACGCCGACGGGCGCTGTGCGAACCTGCCGGCGCTGCCGGAGGACACCACCCACGTACGGCTGCGCTTCGCGGTCGAGCCGTACTTCACCAGCAGGCGAGCCGAGGCACGGCAGGACGCCCCCCACGCCCGGGACGGCGGAGCCTTCTTCCCGGAGGTGACGGTCGTCTTCGCCGTCACGCCGGGGGAGCACTTCCACGTACCGCTGCTGCTCAACCCCTTCGGCTACTCCGTATATCGAGGGAGCTAGCACCGACATGCCTACGATTCTCGGTCAGAACCAGTACGGAAAGTCGGAGAACCGCGTCGTCAGGATCGTGCGGAACGGCGCCACGCACCACATCAAGGACCTCAACGTCTCGATCGCCCTCTCCGGCGACATGGACGAGGTGCACCGGTCCGGCAGCAACGCCACCGTGCTGCCGACCGACACCACCAAGAACACCGTCTACGCCTTCGCCAGGGAACACGGGATCGACTCGGCCGAGCAGTTCGGCATCCATCTGGCCCGACACTTCGTCAACAGCCAGGAGCCGATCCACCGGGCCCGCGTCCGGATCGAGGAGTACGCCTGGGAGCGCATCGCCCCCTCCGCGGCCGGCTCCCGGTTCATCGGCGCCGAGGACGTCCAGCACTCCTTCGTCCGCAAGGGGCAGGAGACCAGGACCACCCAGATCACCTACGACGGCGCGCGGTGGGAGGTCATCTCCGGGCTGTGCGACCTCACCGTCATGAACACCACGAACTCGGAGTTCCGGGGGTACGTCAAGGACCGGTACACCACCCTGAAGGAGGCGTCCGACCGGATCCTGGCCACCGATGTGCACGCCCGCTGGCGGTACGGCTGGAGCGACGACGAGCGGCCGACGCCCAACTGGGAACGCTCCTACGCCCAGACCCGCGCCCGGCTGTTGGAGGCGTTCGCCGAGACCTACTCGCGCTCGCTCCAACAGACGCTGTTCCAGATGGCCTCGCGGGTGATCGACACCCGTGTCGAGATCGACGAGGTGCGGCTCTCGCTGCCGAACAAACACCACTTCCTGGTCGACCTGGAGCCGTTCGGGCTGGAGAACGACAACGAGGTGTACTTCGCCGCGGACCGCCCCTACGGCCTCATCGAGGCCACCGTGCTGAGGGACGGCGCCGACGCGCGGATCCCCGTGGACCTCACCAACCTCTGACCCTTCCACCACCCCCGACGCGCGCGCCGGCGTCGCCCGGATCGCGGAACCGGACCACGGCACGGACCGGTCTCCGGCTCCCGATCCCGGGCCCCGGGGGAAGAGCGGGGGCATCTGCGCACAGGAGCAGCACCGCGGGTCCGGTCGTCACCCCGCTCGACCTCCCGGGCCCGTGCTCATCCCACAGGGAAGAACGAGGAACCTCCCATGGCCACCCCGCGCATCGTCATCGAGAACTGCGCCATCGCGACCGTGGACGCGGACGACACCGAGTACGCCTCGGGGCATGTCGTCGTCGCCGGCAACCGCGTCGAGTCGGTGGGCGCCGGCCCCGCCCCCGCCGGCCTGGAGGGCGTGGTCCGCCGCGTCGACGGCACCGGCCACCTGGCCACGCCCGGCCTGGTCAACACCCACCACCACTTCTACCAGTGGCTCACCCGGGGCCTGGCCCAGGACGCCAACCTCTTCGACTGGCTGGTGGCCCTCTACCCCACCTGGGCCCGGATCGACGAGGAGATGGTCCACGCCGCCGCCCAGGGCTCGCTGGCGATGATGGCCCGCGGCGGCGTCACCACCGCCATGGACCACCACTACGTCTTCCCGCGCGGCGCCGGCGACCTGCTGGGCGCGGAGATCCGCGCCGCCGCCGAACTGGGCGTCCGGTTCACCGCGGCCCGCGGCTCCATGGACCGCGGGGAGTCGGACGGCGGGCTGCCGCCGGACTTCGCCGTGGAGACCACCGAGGGCGCGCTGCTCGCCACCGAGGAGGCCGTCGACCGCTACCACGACGCCTCGTTCGACTCCATGCTGCGGATCGCCGTGGCGCCCTGCTCGCCCTTCTCCATCTCCACCGAGCTGTTGCGCGAGGGCGCGGCGCTCGCCCGCCGCAAGGGCGTACGGCTGCACACCCACGGCTCGGAGACGGTGGAGGAGGAGAAGTTCTGCCACGAGCTGTTCGGGATGGGCCCCACCGACTACTTCGACTCCACCGGATGGCTGGGCGAGGACGTGTGGATGGCGCACTGCGTGCACATGAATGACGCCGACATCGCCGCCTTCGCGCGCACCGGCACCGGCGTGGCCCACTGCCCGTCCTCCAACGCCCGGCTGGCCGCCGGCATCGCCCGCGTCCCCGATCTGCTCGCCGCGGGCGTCTCGGTCGGACTCGGGGTGGACGGCACCGCCTCCAACGAGTCCGGCGAGCTCCACACCGAGCTGCGCAACGCGCTGCTGATCAACCGGCTCGGCGGGCACCGGGAGCGCGCCCTCACCGTCCGGCAGGCGCTCCGGCTGGGCACCCACGGCGGCGCCCGGGTGCTCGGCCGCGCCGACGAGATCGGCTCGCTGGAGCCGGGCAAGCTGGCCGACCTGGTGCTGTGGAGACTCGACGGCATCGGCCACTCGACCATCGCCGACCCGGTGGCCGCCCTGGTGCTGGGCGCCGCCGCGCCGGTGACCCTCTCCCTCGTCAACGGCCGTGCCGTGGTCGAGGACGGCCGGCTCACCACGGTCGACGAGGAGGCGATCGCCCGCCGCACGCGGGACGAGGCCCGGCGGCTCGCCCGCCTCGCCGCGGCCGACTGATCCGCGAGGCCGGCCCACCGACGCCCGACTCGCCCCACGGACTCGGCCGGGAGGGACGGCTCCCGGCCGGGCCCGCGGACCTGGTGGTTCCGCGGGCACCGCCCCCGGGGCGCGGCAACGCGACTCACGCCCTGGGGGCGACTTCTCTCCCCCCTCCCCCACCGACTCCCACCTGTCATGTCAGTGTCGACATGGCCGGCCGTCGACACATCCGCAGGACCTCCCTGAAACCCGTGCCCCCACGGCGCGTCACCCGACAGGAGGATCGGCGTGCACCCGGTCGATCAGACTCTGCCTCCCCTGAAGATGTTCACCAGCGGCCTCCAGCACGTGGCCGCCATGTACGCGGGCGTGGTGGCCCCGCCGATGATCATCGGCCCGGCGGTGGGACTCTCCACGGGCGAGACCACCTTCCTCATGGGCGCCAGCCTGTTCACGGCCGGCATCGCCACCCTCCTCCAGACGCTGGGCTTCCGGCGGATCGGCGCCCGGCTCCCCTTCGTCAACGGCGTCTCCTTCGCGGGCGTCACCCCGATGATCGCCATCGGCACCGGGGCCGGTCCCGAGGACGCGCTGCCGGTCGTCTTCGGCGCCACCATGGTGGCCGGACTGCTCGGCTTCGTCCTCGCCCCCTACTTCTGCAGGCTGGTCCGCTTCTTCCCGCCGCTGGTCACCGGCACCGTCATCACGCTCATCGGGATATCCCTGCTGCCGGTGGCCTTCGACTGGGCCCAGGGCGGCGACCGGCACGCCGCGGACTACGGCGCCGCGAAGCACCTGGGGCTGGCCGCCATCACGCTGTTGCTGGTCCTCGTGCTGCGCCGGGTGCTGCGCGGGTTCCTGCAACAGATCGCCATCCTGCTGGGCCTGGTCGGCGGCACGCTCGTCGCCGTGCCGTTCGGGGTGACCAGCGCCGACGCCATCCGGCAGGCGGATCCGCTGGGCTTCCCCAGCCCCTTCCACTTCGGCGCCCCGCAGTTCCAGGTGGCGGCGATCGTCTCCATGTGCGTGGTGATGCTGGTCTGCATGACCGAGTCCACCGCCGACATGCTCGCCCTCGGGCAGATCGTGGAGCGGCCGGCGGACGAGCGGACGCTGGAGGGGGGTCTGCGGGCGGACGCCCTCGGCACCGCCGTGAGTCCGCTGTTCAACGGCTTCGCCTGCAGCGCCTTCGCGCAGAACATCGGGCTGGTCGCGATGACCGGGGTGCGCAGCCGCTATGTGGTGGCCACCGGCGGCGGCATCCTGGTCCTGCTGGGGCTCTCGCCGGTCGCCGCGTCCGTCATCTCGCTGGTGCCGCTGCCGGTGCTGGGCGGCGCGGGCGTCGTGCTGTTCGGCTCGGTCGCCGCGAGCGGCGTGCGGACGCTGGCCTCCGCCGACCTGGAGCACGGCGAGAACGCGCTGATCGTCGCCGCCGCGCTCGGCATCGGGCTGATCCCCATCGCCGCCCCGGAGTTCTACCACGCCTTCCCCGCCGACCTGCGGGTCGTCCTCGACTCGGGCATCAGCACCGGCTGTCTGGTCGCGGTCGCCCTCAACCTCGCCTTCAACCACCTGGGACGGCGCCACCGCGAGCAGCCGGAGACCGCCGAGCCGCTGCGAGAACGGGGCGCATGCTGACACTGGAACGGTTGTTCTGGGTGCCGAGGACGTGCGGCGGGCCGCTGGCTTCTGGTGCGAGGCGCTGGGTACGTGCCCCGCGACGGGGCGGCCGACGAACGATGGCGTGATCGACGCCAGCCGCGGCGACTGAACCCGGCGCTCAGTCCAGCAGTTCGTACGCCGGCAGCGTGAGGAACTCCGCGTAGTCCTCGTCCAGGGACACCTTCAGCAGCAGGTCGTGGGCCTGCTGCCAGCGGCCGGCGGCGAATGCCTCCTCGCCGATCTCCTCGCGGATGGCGGCCAGTTCGGCCACCGCCACCGCGCGGACCAGGTCGGGGGTGGCCCGCCGGCCGTCCTCGAACTCGACGCCCGCGTTGATCCACTGCCAGATCTGGGAGCGGGAGATCTCGGCGGTGGCGGCGTCCTCCATGAGGTTGAAGATGGCCACCGCGCCCACGCCGCGCAGCCACGCCTCGATGTAGCGGATACCGACCTGGACGGCGTTGCGCAGCCCCTCGTAGCTGGGCCGGGCGTCCAGCGAGCCGATGTCGATCAGTTCGGCGGCCGTGACCTGGACGTCCTCACGGAGCCGGTCCTTCTGGTGCGGCCGGTCGCCGAGCACCGCGTCGAAGGAGGCGCGGGCGACCGGGACCAGGTCGGGGTGGGCCACCCAGGATCCGTCGAAGCCGTCGCCGGCCTCGCGGTCCTTGTCCGCCTTGACCTTGGCGAAGGCCACGGTGTTGACCTCGGGGTCGCGGCGCGACGGGATGAAGGCCGCCATGCCGCCGATGGCGTGCGCGCCACGCTTGTGACAGGTGCGGACCAGCAGTTCGGTGTACGCGCGCATGAAGGGGGCGGTCATCGTCACGGCGTTGCGGTCCGGAAGCACGAACCTCGCCCCGCCGTCGCGGAAGTTCTTCACGATGGAGAACAGATAGTCCCAGCGGCCCGCGTTGAGCCCGGAGGCGTGCTCGCGCAGCTCGTAGAGGATCTCCTCCATCTCGTACGCGGCGGTGATGGTCTCGATCAGGACGGTGGCCCGGACGGTGCCCCGCGGGATGCCCAGGTGGTCCTGGGCGAAGACGAAGACGTCGTTCCAGAGCCGGGCCTCATGGTGCGACTCGGTCTTGGGGAGGTAGAAGTAGGGGCCCTTGCCCAGGTCGAGCAGGCGCCGGGCGTTGTGGAAGAAGTACAGGCCGAAGTCGACCAGGGCGCCGGGCAGGGCACGGCCGTCCAGCCGCAGATGGCGCTCGTCCAGGTGCCAGCCGCGCGGGCGCATCACCACGGTCGCCAACTCCGCGGCCGGGCGCAGCGCGTAGCTCTTGCCCTCCGGGCTGGTGAAGTCGATCCTGCGCTCGTAGGCGTCGATCAGGTTGAGCTGGCCGAGGATGACGTTCTCCCAGGTGGGAGCCGAGGCGTCCTCGAAGTCGGCGAGCCAGACGCGGGCGCCGGAGTTGAGCGCGTTGATGGTCATCTTGCGGTCGGTGGGGCCGGTGATCTCCACCCGGCGGTCCTCCAACGCGGGTGGGGCGGGGGCGACCCGCCAGCTCTCGTCCTCGCGGATGTGCGCGGTCCGCGGCAGGAAGTCCAGGGTGCCGGTGCGGGCGATCTCGGCCCGGCGCTCGGCGCGCAGCGCGAGCAGTTCGTCGCGGCGCGGGGTGAAGCGGCGGTGGAGCTCGGCGAGGAAGGTCAGGGCCTCGTCGGTCAGCACCTCGCTCTGCCGCTCCAGCGGCTCGGTGTCGACGACGGCCAGCGGGGACGGCGCTGGTGCGGACATGGGCGGTCACTCCTTCGGTGAGGGCGCGGCCTTCGGCGGGACACGGGCCCGGCGGACAAGGGCGGGGAGGGTCGGCGTCGAGGGCACGGACCGTCGCGGTTACGGCCCGCGGGGCCGCGGGAGGGTCATGTCGGCACGGGGTGCCGCGGTCGCGGTAGCCGGGCTCGGCGGCGCGGCGAGGCCCGACCGCTGCCCAGAGCACTTCTGACCAGTGGAGAATAATTTCCTCATGGTGGAAGTTCAATGGTTTGTTGATGCCGAGCCGGTGTGAGGGGGCGGAACCGGCCACAAGGGTGGCGCGCGGTGCCGCAGCCTCCCGTGACGAGCCGCGCGGTCCCGCCACACCAAGGGGCACTCCGGAAGCGCGTCCACCCGGAAGCGCGTTCACTCCAGGAGCGTGAGGTCCTCCGGGGTGTCGATGTCGTCCGGCGTGGCGATGTCGGCGCACTCGACCAGCGTCAACTCCCCTCGGTGGGTCTGGAGGAACGCGCGGGCGCCACGGTCCCCGGCGGCGCTCGCCGCGACCTCGGGCCAGTGCGCGCGGGCGATCAGCACCGGGTGGCCGCGCTCCCCGTCGTAGCAGGCCGCCGCCAGGCCCGCGCCGCGCCGGTGCGCGTCGAGCAGTCGGGCCACCGCCTCGGCGCCGATCCGCGGCTGGTCCACCAGCAGGACCAGCGCCGCGGACGCCTCGGGCGCCGCCGTGTCGAGCGCGGCCAGCCCTGTGCGCAGCGAAGAGCCCATGCCCGAAGGCCAGCCCTGGTTCTCCACCAGCCGGCATCCCGTCAGTTCCGCGCGGGCTCGCACCTCGGCCGCCGCCGCGCCGAGCACCACCTGCACCGGATCGCAGCCACCGGTCCGCAGGACCCGTACGGCGTGCTCCACCAGCGGCCGTCCGCGGTGCGTCAGCAGCGCCTTGGGGCGGCCGCCCAACCGGCGCCCCCCGCCGGCGGCCAGCAGCAGCCCGGCGACGGATCCGCCGGGGACCGTCGTGTCATGGGTCCCGTGTGCCATGGGGAGTGCATACCGCATCGGGGCGGGTGAGCGTTGAGTGGCCGGCGCACCCGTTGAAATGTAAACGGAAAGTCTCTATTTCGCCCTGTGTGTGGCGCTCGATGCGGACAGTGGCGTTAACTGATCCGCCTGAGGGTGAGTGGCTTCGCGCAACGGCGCGCGAGGGGGAGGCGTGTGTTGTCCAGCGATCGTGTGAGGCTCGGCGAGCCGCCCGGTGCCTCGGCCATGGAGGGCGCCGCAGTCGTGAATCGGATGCGCGGGTTCGGCGGTGACGAGGATCCGAGAGCGATGGAGCTGCTACGGGCCGTGGGTCGGTTGCGCCGCGAACTCGCGGCCCATCCGGCGGACTTACCCGACCGCGCCATCGCCGAGGACGAACTCGGCACGCTGGACGCCATGGCGCGCGGCGGCACGCCCGAGCTGCCCCGGCTGCGCCGGTCCCTGTTGCTCGTCGCCGGCGCCGTCGGCTCGGTCAGCGCGCTACGGCCGGCCCTGGGTGCGGTGCGCGCGGCGATCGACGACTTCGCCGACGCGGGCCGGAGCGGTTAGCGGCACCTGGGGGCGTCGTGGCCCGGAGGCGTACGGGCCCTACCCGGGGTGATGTTCGAGAGGCCGCTTCCAGCGGTGTCACGGCCGCGCCGGCCGGCCGCTAGGCGCCCGGTCCGGTCGTGGTCAGGGCGATCGACAGCTCCGCCGCCACCTGCTGGAGCACCGGCACGATCTGCTCCGTCGTCTCGTCCGTCACCCGGCCCGCCGGCCCCGAGATGGAGATCGCCGCGGCGGTCGGGGAGTTGGGGACCGGCACCGCCAGGCAGCGCACCCCCAGCTCCTGCTCGTTGTCGTCGACCGCGTATCCCGTCTCGCGCACCCGCTCCAGCGCGGCCAGGAACTCGTCCGGCGAAGTGATCGTCTTCTCGGTGGCGGCGGGCATGCCGGTGCGGGCGAGCAGCGCGCGCACCTCGTCGGCGGGGGTGGCGGCCAGCAGCGCCTTGCCCACGCCGGTGGAGTGCGGCAGCACGCGCCGACCGACCTCGGTGAACATCCGCATCGAGTGGCGTGAGGGCACCTGGGCCACGTAGACCACTTCGTCGCCGTCGAGCAGCGCCATGTTGGCGGTCTCGCCGGTCTCCTCCACCAGTCGGGCCAGATAGGGCCGCGCCCAGGTGCCCAGCAGTCGCGAGGCGCTCTCGCCGAGCCGGATCAGCCGCGGACCCAGCGCGTATCGGCGGTTGGCCTGCTGGCGCACATATCCGCAGGCCACCAGCGTGCGCATCAGTCGGTGGATGGTGGGCAGCGGCAGCCCGCTGCTCACCGACAGCTCGCTCAGTCCGACCTCGCCCCCGGCGTCGGCCATCCGCTCCAGCAGGTCGAAGGCGCGCTCCAGGGACTGGACCCCGCCGGCGGTGCCGGTGGCGGTCCTGGGCTCGGCGGACGGCACGTCGCGTTCCTTTCGGGGCAGGTGACGCCGGTCGGGCGAGCGCCGCGAGGGCGCTGGCCGGCCGGCCATGAGCAGCCTACCCGGCTCCGAAATTGGGTTTCCATCTCATGGAATCTTTCCCAACCTTCGGTCGTTCGGCCGCGCCCCACCGGGTGGCGCCGGGCCGTCGGGAGGTCTTGACGGGCAGCCGGACCGGAGTGAAAACTCTTCAACAGAAAGTTGAATTCCACTTTATGGAAACCATCTTCCATGTTCCCGTGGGAAGGGGAGGGGTGGATGTCAGACGTGGAGCTGGTGCTGCGCTCGACGCGCGTGGTGACCCCCGAGGGCACCCGCGCCGCGTCCGTCGCCGTCGCCGCCGGGAGGATCGCCGCGGTACTGCCCCACGGGGCCGAACCTCCCACCGGCACCCCGCTGGTCGAGCTCGGGGACGACGTGCTGCTGCCCGGCCTCGTCGACACTCATGTACACATCAACGACCCCGGCCGCGCCGAGTGGGAGGGCTTCCGTTCGGCGACCCGGGCGGCCGCCGCGGGAGGCGTCACCACCCTCGTCGACATGCCGCTCAACAGCATCCCGCCGACCACCACCACCCGAGCACTGGAGACCAAGCGGGCCGTCGCCCGGGAACGTGTCCATGTCGACGTCGGCTTCTGGGGCGGCGCGATCCCCGGAAACCTCGCGGACCTGGCGCCGCTGCACGAGGCCGGCGTCTTCGGTTTCAAGTGCTTCCTGCTCCACTCGGGCGTGGACGAGTTCCCGCGACTCGACCCCGCCGGGCTGGCCGCGGCGCTCGGCGAGATCGCCGGCTTCGGCGGGCTGCTGATCGTGCACGCCGAGGACCCCCGACTCATCGCCGGCGCCCCGGCCGCCACCGGCCCGCGCTACGCCGACTTCCTCGCCTCCCGCCCGCGCGACGCGGAGAACCGGGCCATAGCGGGCCTGGTCGAGCTGGCCCGCTCGCTCGACGCCCGGGTGCACATCCTGCACCTGTCCTCCGCCGAGGCGCTGCCGCTGATCGCCGCCGCCCGACGCGAGGGCGTCCGCGTCACCGTCGAGACCTGCCCGCACTTCCTGACGCTGACCGCGGAGGAGGTCCCCGACGGCGCCACCGAGTTCAAGTGCTGCCCGCCCATCCGGGAGGCCGCCAACCAGGACGCGCTGTGGCAGGGGTTGTACGACGGCACCATCGACTGCGTCGTATCGGACCACTCGCCGTGCACCGCCGAGCTCAAGACCGGCGACTTCGGCGGGGCCTGGGGCGGCATCGCCTCCCTCCAGCTGGGGCTGTCCGCCGTCTGGACCGAGGCCCGGCGGCGCGGCCGCACCCTGGAGGAGGTCGCCCGCTGGATGGCCACCGCCCCCGCCGAACTGGTCGGGCTGCGGGCCAAGGGCGCCATCGAGGTCGGGCGCGACGCCGACTTCGCGGTCCTCGCCCCCGACGAGACCTTCACCGTCGACCCGGCCGCCCTGCACCACCGCAATCCGGTGACCGCGTACGCCGGAAGGACCCTCCACGGAGTGGTGCGGTCCACCTGGCTGCGCGGCCGGCGGATCGCCGACCACGGCGACGTCGCCCCCGAGCCCCTCGGACGACTTCTGGAAAGGCGGCCATAACAGATGACGGGCATCCCGCCCTCCACCGGACACATACCGTCCTCCACCGGAGGCATACCGTCCTCCACCGGAGACATTCCGTCCTACACCGGACACGCCGGCCCGTACGGCGGTGGCGACCCCTACGCCGACTACCGCACCCCGGGCCCCGCCGGGTTCCCCTTCAGCCACCTCGTGGACCTCGCCGACCGGCGGCTGGGCGGTGCGGTCATCGCGGCCAACGACGAGTTCTTCGCCCAGCGCGAGAACCTGCTGGTGCCCGGGCGCCCGGAGTTCGACCCCGAGCGCTTCGGCCACAAGGGCAAGGTCATGGACGGCTGGGAGACCCGGCGCCGGCGCGGCGCCGACGCTTCCCGTCCCCACCCCGCCGAGCACGAGCACGACTGGGCCCTGGTCCGGCTCGGCGCGCCCGGCGTCGTCCGCGGCCTGGTCGTCGACACCGCGCACTTCCGCGGCAACCATCCGAGGGCCGTCAGCGTCGAGGCCACCTCGGTCGCCGGCACGCCCTCGCCCGAGGAACTGCTCGCCGACGACGTGAAGTGGACGACGCTGGTGCCGCGCACCGCCGTCGGCGGACACGCGGCCAACGGCTTCGCCGTCCACGCCGAACAGCGCTTCACCCACCTGCGGCTCAACCAGCACCCCGACGGGGGCATCGCCCGGCTGCGGGTGCACGGTGAGGTGGTTCCGGACCCGGCGTGGCTGGCCGCCCTCGGCACCTTCGACGTGCTGGCGCTCGAGCACGGCGGCCGGGTCGAGGACGCCTCCGACCGCTTCTACTCGCCCCCCGGCCACACCATCCAGCCCGGGCGCTCGGCCAAGATGGACGACGGCTGGGAGACCCGGCGCCGGCGCGACCACGGCCACGACTGGATCCGCTACCGGCTGGCCGCGCGGTCCGAGATCCGCGCCGTGGAGATCGACACCGCCTACCTCAAGGGCAACGCGGCGGGCTGGGCCGCGCTGTGGGTGCGCGACGAGCCCGAGGGCGCGGCGGGGGCCGATGAGGCGGTCGGGACGCAGGCCGCGCCGGGGGATGAGGCGGTCGGGACGCAGGCCGCGGGGGATGAGACGAGCGGGACGCAGCCCGTCGCGGGGGAGTGGCGGGAGATGCTGCCGCGCACCCGACTCCAGCCGGACACCAACCACCGCTTCGTGCTCGACACGCCCGTCACCGGCACCCGGGTCCGGATCGACATCTTCCCGGACGGCGGCATCTCCCGGCTGCGGCTGCACGGTTCGCTGACCGCCGAGGGCGCCGCGCGGCTCGCCGCACGCCACCGCGAGCTGGGCGAGCCGTCGGCCTAGCCGGCCGCGCCGTCTCGCGAGCAGAGCCGGCGTGACCCCGCGTCAGGAGATCGCCGGGGGCCGGAGCGGGGCGCGGTGACGCTCCCGCGCGGTGTTCATCCCGCCTCGCCCCGACGGGTCACTTCGCGCCTCCCAGGTAGAAGAGTCCGAACAGGAAGGCGGCGATGATGTGGACTCCGACGAAGTAGACGAAGATGCGGACGGCGAAGGACATCGGTGCCCGGTCCTCCTCGGTGCCGGCCTTCCCGGTGCCGTCCGCGGCGCTTCCGCTCGCGGCGCTTCCGTTCGCACCGTCGTTCACGGCTTCGTTCATGACGTACCCCTGCTTCCTCTCGGGCCGGGCGTGACGGCGTCGCCCAGGCACAGCCCGGAGACGCCGCTCTGCAGCAGCGTGTGGACGAACAACAGCTCCGCGCCGCCGCGCGAGGCGGCTGCGATGCGGTGCGGGGTGAGCGAGTCGAAGTGGGCCGCGTCGCCGACCTCGAGCACGTGCGTGGCCTCGCCGAGCGCCAGGCTGAGCCGGCCCTTGAGGACGTACAGCCACTCCTCGCCGGGATGCACCCGCACCAGCTGCTCCTGGGGAACCTGGTGGAGCGGCACGTAGACCCGCAGTGCCTGCATGGCCCGGCCCGAACCGCCCGCCCGCCAGTAGGTCCAGCCACCGGTCTCCGAGGGCGGCATCCGGTCGCCGCGCAGGATGGGGTCGCGCTCCGGGGGTACCTCGCCGAGCAGGTCGGATACCGTGGTTCCGTAGGTACGGGCCAAGGCCAGCAGCATCGGCAGCGAGGGTTGGCGGCGGCCCGTCTCCAGCCGGGACAGATGCGCGGGGGACAGGCCGGCCAGCTGGGCCGCGGCCTCCAGGGTCAGGCCGCTGCGGCGGCGGAGATCGCGCAGGCGGGGGGCGACGGCGGGTAGCTCGCCGCCGGGTCCCTCGGCCTCGAGGAGCGAGGTCATGTCTCCGGTATAGCCAGCCTTCAGCCTGAGAGGCAAAAGTTTTGCCTGTGAGGCAAAAAGGTGACGACTCGACGACGTCTCGGTGGACTTCGCGGGGCTCCGGTGAACACCCGGAAAACATGATCGCTTTGGCATTGACATGACATGTGCTACGCGCGTCATGCTGCCCGCATGAACACTCCCCCACGGACCTCCCTGATCACCCGCATCGGTGCCACCGGTGCGCTCGCCACCGCCCTGCTCTTCGGCGGCACCGCCGTCGCGGTCACCCCCGACGCCCACCAGGCCGGCCCGGGCGTCACCGCCGCGGCCGCGCCGCGGGCAGCCGCCGCGGTCGGCGAGGTCTGCTACTCCGACCTGCCGTCCCAGGCGCACACCACGCTCGACCTGATCGACGACGGCGGCCCCTTCCCGTACCCGCAGGACGGGACCGTCTTCCAGAACCGCGAGGGCGTCCTGCCCAAGCAGACCAGCGGCTACTACCACGAGTACACGGTGAAGACCCCTGACTCGCCGACGCGCGGCGCCCGACGCATCGTCACCGGCAAGGGCACCGACGAGGACTACTACACCGCCGACCACTACTCCTCGTTCGACCTCGTCGACCACGGCTGCTGATCCCATCCCCTGGCGACTCGTCAGGCGTCGAACGGGCCGTGCGCCGGCCCGTTCGACGCCCCGCGCGCCGGCCTGTTCGACGCCCCACGCCTCGGAACCGCGCGACCGCGCGGCGCCCGCCGACCGGAGTCGGGGGTCGCGTCGACCGCCGCGCGGTGGGGCCCTCGCGCGGTGCGCCGACGGGGAACCGGGCCCGGGGCCGCGGTGGCCCGGCGCTCCGACGGTGGGCGGGCGAGACGACGGCGGCCGGCGCCGCCGGCCGGCCGCCGTGGACAGCCGCCGCCGCGCGACAGATGATCGGTGTATGGGCACCGTCTCGCTGGTCACCGGGGGCAACCGGGGCCTCGGCTTCGAGATCTGTCGGCAGCTGGCCGAGCGCGGGCACACGGTGCTGCTGAGCGCCCGCTCGCTGGACTCCGCGGGCGCCGCCGCCCGACGGCTCATGGGCGAGGGCGCGGAGGGCGGCGAGGTGCGCCCGCTGCTCCTGGACGTCACGGACGACGCCGGGGTGGAGGCCGCCGCCGAACGGGTCGCCGACCGCTACGGCCGGCTCGACGTGCTCGTCAACAACGCCGCCATCACCTACGACACCTGGCAGCGGGCGCTCACCGCTGACCTGGACGTCGTACGGGAGGCCGCCGAGACCAACCTCTACGGACCCTGGCGCACCGCCCGCGCCTTCGCCGCGCTGCTCCGCGCCAGCGCCCACCCGCGGATGGTCAACGTCTCCAGCGAGGCCGGCTCGCTCACCGGCATGGCCGGCGGCACCCCCGCCTACGCGGTCACCAAGGCCGCCCTCAACGCGCTCACACGTATGCTCGCCGCCGAGCTGGGCCCCGACGGCGTCCTGGTCAACGCGGTCTGCCCCGGCTGGGTCGCCACCGACATGGGCGGCGCCGGCGGGCGGCCGGTGGACGCCGGCGCGGCCGGCGTGGTCTGGGCGGCGACGCTCCCGGACACCGGCCCCACCGGCGGCTTCTTCCGGGACGGACACCCGCTGCCCTGGTGAGCTCCGCCTGGGCCGCCGCGAGTCGCACCCGCCCGCCGGCCCGATGCCCCCCGCCAGCCCGATGCGCCCCCGCCGGACGGACCCCTCGCGTCGACGCCCGGCCACTCTCCCCGTGCGACCCCATCCGCGGCGACCTATCTGTGGTGGCTTGTCCTGACAACCTGACTTCACGACTTTCCGTCATGTGTCCATGCCGATACGCTCACCTCGTGGCAGCAACGCAGGAAGCAGATTCCCCGGGGGCTTCGGAGCCGCTCCAGTTCAGCGTCGACCGCAGCAGCCCGGTCCCGCTCTACTTCCAGCTGTCCCAGCAGCTCGAAGCGGCGATCGAGCAGGGACGGCTGGCACCCGGCAGCCTGCTCGGCAACGAGATCGAGCTCGCCGGACGGCTCGGCCTGTCCCGCCCCACGGTCCGCCAGGCCATCCAGTCGCTGGTCGACAAGGGACTGCTGGTGCGCCGCCGCGGCGTGGGCACCCAGGTCGTGCACAGCCAGGTCAAGCGCCCGCTGGAGCTCAGCAGCCTCTACGACGACCTCGAGGCCGCCGGCCAGCGCCCCGCCACCCGGGTGCTGCGGAACACCACCGAGCCCGCGACCGCCGAGGTCGCCGCCGCGCTCGGCGTGCCCGAGGGCACCGATGTCGTCCTCATCGAGCGGCTGCGGCTCGCCCACGGCGAACCCATGGCCCATCTGCGCAACCACCTGCCCGCCGGGCTGCTCAAGCTGGACAGCGCGGAGCTGGAGAAGACCGGTCTGTACCGACTCATGCGCGGCGCCGGGATCACCCTGCACAGCGCCCGACAGGCGGTCGGGGCGCGCGCCGCCACCGCCGAGGAGGGCGAGCGGCTCGGGGAGCCCGAGGGCGCCCCGCTGCTGACCATGGAGCGCACCACCTACGACGACACCGGGCGTGCGGTCGAGTTCGGCTCGCACACCTACCGCGCCTCGCGCTACGCCTTCGAGTTCCAACTGCTGGTGCGCCCCTGACCCGCCCGTGACCCGCTCCCGACCCACTCCAGCCTTGACGTGACCCGTACGCGCCCGTAGAAGTGCTCCAGCCGCCATGGGCCCGGCCCCGGGAAGGAAGGCGGCCGGACCTGACCGGCATCGCTGGACGGGGTTCAGGGATACTTGGGCGGTTGTGCGCCGGGCCTCGGCGCCGGCCGCACCGTGGTGGAGAGCAAGAAGGGCAACTTCGTGGCAAGGGTTCGGAGAAATGTACGGGCGATGACCGCCGTGCTGGCAGCGGTGCTCGGCGTGACCCTGGCGGGGTGCAGCAGCACGGGCGGCAAGCGCGCTGAGGAGCGGGCGGCCCGCGCCGCCGAGGGCCGCGCGGCGGTGGACACTCCGCGGTGGACCTTCGCCATGGTCACCCACTCGGGAGACGGCGACACCTTCTGGGACATCGTCCAGAACGGTGCCAAGCAGGCCGCCGTCAAGGACAACATCAAGTTCCTCTACGCCCACAACGAAGAGGGCAAGGAGCAGGCGCAGCTGGTCCAGTCGTACATCGACCAGGACGTCGACGGGCTGATCGTCACCCTGGCCAAGCCGGACGCCATGAAGGACGTGCTGAAGAAGGCGGTCGACGCCGGCATACCGGTGATCACGGTCAATTCCGGCTCCGAGGAGTCCAAGAGCTTCGGCGCGCTGGCCCACATCGGCCAGGACGAGACCATCGCCGGCGAGGCGGTCGGCGAGGAGCTCAACAAGCGGGGCAAGAAGAAGGCCCTGTGCGTGCTGCACGAGCAGGGCAACGTCGGCCACGAGCAGCGCTGCGACGGCACCGAGGAGACCTTCGAGGGCAAGCTGGAGAAGCTGTACGTCGAGGGCACCAACATGCCCGACGTGCAGTCCTCCATCGAGGCCAAGCTCCAGTCCGACAAGGACATCGACGCCGTCGTCACGCTCGGCGCCCCGTTCGCGGACACCGCGGCCAAGGCCGCCGAGCAGGCCGGCAGCGACGCCGAGATCGACACCTTCGACCTGAACGCCAAGGTGGCCGCCGCGCTCCAGGACGGCTCCCTCGGCTTCGCCGTCGACCAGCAGCCGTACCTGCAGGGCTACGAGGCGGTCGACCTGCTGTGGCTGCACCGCTACAACGCCGACGTCCTCGGCGGCGGGAAGCCGGTGCTCACCGGGCCGCAGATCATCACCAAGGACGACGCCGCCGACCTCGCCGAGTACACCAAGCGGGGGACCCGATGACCGCCGACGCGCCAGCCGTGGAGCCGGGCAGACCGGGAGGTCCCGGGTCCGGGTCCGGTTCCGGCTCCGGCGCCGGCGACGAGCGGCTGCTGCACCGCTCGCTGGCGCGCCGTCTGATGACCCGCCCCGAGCTGGGCGCGGTCGTCGGCGCCATCGCCGTCTTCGTCTTCTTCTCGATCGTCGCCGACACCTTCCTGCAGTGGTCGAGCTTCAGCACGGTGCTGTACGCGTCGTCCACGATCGGCATCATGGCGGTGCCGGTGGCGCTGCTGATGATCGGCGGCGAGTTCGACCTGTCCACGGGCGTCATGGTGACCTCGTCGGCGCTGGTCTCGTCGATGTTCTCGTACCAGATGACGGCGAACGTCTGGGTCGGCGTCGGGGTGTCGCTGCTGGCCACGCTGGCCATCGGCTTCTTCAACGGCTTCCTGCTCACCCGCACCAAGCTGCCCAGCTTCATCATCACGCTGGGCACCTTCCTGATGCTCACCGGCATGAACCTGGGCTTCACCAAGCTGATCAGCGGCACGGTCTCCACCAAGACCATCGCCGACATGGAGGGCTTCGAGTCGGCCCGCCAGGTCTTCGCCTCGCACCTGACCATCGGCGACGTGGATCTGAACGTCACCATCCTGTGGTGGTTCGGCCTGGTGGCGCTGGCCACCTGGATCCTGCTGCGCACCCACGTCGGCAACTGGATCTTCGCGGTGGGCGGCGGCGAGGACGCCGCCCGCGCGGTCGGCGTTCCGGTGCGTCGCACCAAGATCGGCCTCTATATGGCGGTCGCCTTCTGCGCCTGGATCTCCGGTCAGCACCTGCTGATGTCGTACGACGTGGTGCAGTCCGGCGAGGGCGTGGGCAACGAGTTCCTCTACATCATCGCGGCCGTCATCGGCGGCTGTCTGATGACCGGCGGCTACGGTTCCGCCATCGGCGCCGCCGTGGGCGCCTTCATCTTCGGCATGACCAACAAGGGCATCGTCTACGCGCAGTGGAACGCCGACTGGTTCAAGTTCTTCCTGGGCGCGATGCTGCTGCTCGCCACCCTGCTGAACGCGTGGGTCCGTAAGCGGGCGGAGGCGAGCAAGTGAGCGAGAAGACGAGTGCGGCGCCGGCCGCGTCGGCGGAGTCCGCGACGCCGCCGCTGGTCCGGCTGACCGACGTCAGCAAGTTCTACGGCAACATCAAGGCGCTGGAGGGTGTCTCCCTCGAAGTGCACGCGGGCGAGATCACCTGTGTGCTCGGCGACAACGGCGCCGGCAAGTCCACGCTGATCAAGATCATCGCTGGGCTGCACGGGCACGACGCCGGCACCTTCGCCATCGAGGGCGAGGAGGCCAGGCTCGGTTCGCCGCGCGAGGCCCTCGACCGCGGCATCGCCACCGTCTACCAGGACCTCGCCGTCGTCCCGCTGATGCCGGTCTGGCGGAACTTCTTCCTCGGCTCCGAGCCGACGAAGGGCCGCGGCCCCTTCAAGCGCCTGGACGTGGCGACCATGCGCGAGACCACCCGCGGCGAGCTGCTGCGCATGGGCATCGACCTGCGCGACGTCGACCAGCCGATCGGCACCCTGTCCGGCGGCGAGCGGCAGTGTGTGGCCATCGCCCGCGCCGTCTACTTCGGCGCCAAGGTCCTCGTCCTGGACGAGCCCACGGCGGCGCTCGGCGTCAAGCAGTCCGGTGTGGTGCTGAAGTACGTGGCGGCCGCGCGGGACGCCGGCCTCGGCGTGGTGCTGATCACCCACAACCCGCACCATGCCTACCTCGTCGGCGACCGCTTCGTGCTGTTGAAGCGCGGTGCCATGGCCGGCAGCCACGCCAAGGCGGAGATCGCCCTGGAGGAGCTGACCCGGCAGATGGCCGGCGGCAGCGAGCTGGAGCAGCTCAGCCACGAGCTCTCCCGCGCTCCGGTCGCCGACTACCCGGGCAAGCACCCGCAGGACTGACCGCCCGCCCGCGGGGCGTGAGCGAATGTCGCGGCAGGAAGGCCCCCGCCCGAGGGCGGGGGCCTTCCTGCCGCGTTCTCGTGGTGTCCGCCTCGCGTACGCGCCGCGGCCCGTCGTCCCGGGACCGCGACCGACTGACCGACTGACCGACTGACCGACTGAGTGGCCGACCGGCCGACTGGCCGACCGGCCTCGGCGGGGCATATGCCGAGGCCCGGCGGGGCGCGGGCCCTCGGGGCCGTTATGCGTCGGACACCGCCGGTGAGGCACAATCGGCGACGGCGGGTCACCCTCGTACCCCCGTACCGACCGTATTCACGAGGCCCCGGCCTCCCGAGACCTCCGCAGGGACGACGACTCTTGCGAGCACGCACCCGCAGCGAACGCAACCCCCGCGCGCACCGCGCCGCGGGCGAGGCCCGTACGACGGCCGGCCCCGGCGGCGGCGCCCCGTACGGCGCGCCCGGCACCGACGGCGGAAGGGCGGAGCGATGAGCATGTACCGCGAGCGGGTGCACAGAGGATCGGCCCGGGCCACCGTGCTGCGCACCGTGGGGACGCGAGAGCGCCGCTCCCATCTGACCGCCCCGCGCGTGCCGACCGTCGGCATCGACATCGGCGGCACCAAGGTCGCGGCCGGCGTCGTGGACGCGGACGGCAACATCCTGGAGAAGGTGCGCACCGAGACGCCCGACAAGTCCAAGAGCCCCAAGGTCGTCGAGGACGTGATCGTCGACCTGGTCCTGGACCTCTCCGACCGGCACGACGTCCACGCGGTCGGCATCGGCGCCGCCGGCTGGGTGGACGCCGACCGCAACCGCATCCTCTTCGCCCCGCACCTGTCCTGGCGCAACGAGCCGCTGCGCGACCGCATCGCCGAGCGCCTGGCCGTCCCGGTCATGGTCGACAACGACGCCAACACCGCCGCCTGGGCGGAGTGGCGCTTCGGCGCCGGGCGCGGTGAGGACCACCTGGTGATGATCACCCTCGGCACCGGGATCGGCGGCGCCATCCTGGAGGACGGCCAGGTCAAGCGCGGCAAGTACGGCGTCGCCGGCGAGTTCGGCCATATGCAGGTCGTCCCCGGCGGGCACCGCTGTCCGTGCGGCAACCGCGGCTGCTGGGAGCAGTACAGCTCCGGCAACGCCCTGGTGCGGGAGGCGCGCGAGCTCGCCGCCGCCGAGTCCCCGGTCGCGTACGGGATCATCGACCGCGTCGGCGGTCACGTCCCCGACATCACCGGCCCGCTCATCACCGAGCTGGCCCGCGAGGGCGACGCGATGTGCGTCGAGCTGCTCCAGGACATCGGTGAGTGGCTCGGCGTCGGCATCGCCAACCTCGCCGCCGCGCTCGACCCCTCCTGCTTCGTCATCGGCGGCGGCGTCAGCGCGGCCGACGACCTGCTGATCAGCCCCGCCCGCAACGCCTTCCGACGCACCCTCACCGGCCGCGGCTACCGGCCCGAGGCGCGCATCGTCCGCGCCCAGCTCGGCCCCGACGCGGGCATGGTCGGCGCCGCCGACCTGGCCCGCCTGGTCGCCCGCCGCTTCCGGCGCGCCAACCGGCGGCGCGTCGAACGGTACGAGCGTTACGCCAGGGCAGCCGGCCGATGACCGGCGCGGAGCGGCAGCGCCCCCGCGAGCGGCAGCGGGTCCGCGAGGGCGAGCGCCAGCCGGGCACCGGCAGGGCGCGGGCGAGCGGGCGGGGCGTGCCCGCCGGCCGAGCCGTCTCCGGCGTGTCCGGCACGCCCACGGACGGCGGCGGCACCGCCGCACACGCGACCGCGCGTGCGGCGGGTGGTACGACCGCGCGGACGACCGGCGGTACGACCGCCTGTGTGACCCGCGATACCGCCGCCCGCGTGGTGAGCGGTAAGGCGTCGGGTGGTACGGCTGCCCGCGCAGTGAGCGGTGCGGGCTCGGCCGGGATGGCCGCCCGCGCGGTGAGCGGTACGGGGTCGGCCGGCACCGCCGCCCGCGCGGCCGGCGGAAAGGGCACGGGCCGGGGAGACGGCCGTCCCGGCGCGGAGGGACCACACGGCGCGAACCGATCCGGCGGCACGGACGGGGCGCGCGGCGCGGAGGGAGCACGCCGCGCGGACGGACCGCGTGGTGTGAACGGCTCCGGCGGGTCGTCGGGATCCGGCGGGTCCGGCGGGTCCGGCCGGTCCGGCGGCGGCACGGGGGACGACTCCTCCCAGGGCCCGCATCAGGGGCTGCGTCGCTCCGAGCGCCCCTGGCTCACCGCCATCATCGTCTTCCTGCTCATCGCCATCCCGGCGGGCTATCTCGTCATCTCGGCACTCCAGAGCCGCGACAGCGGCGAGGACAAGCAGGAGACCGCCGCCGCGACCGGGCTGACCGAGGACTGGCCCAGCAAGGTGCAGCGGCGCATCTACGACGTGTGGATCCCGCCGTACTCCGCGGACGTGGCGCACTTCGAGACCAACTCCTGGGACGCCAGCTCGATGTACGTGCAGTTCATCACCTCGGACGAGGGCTTCGACAGGTTCCTCGACACGTTCGACCTCGATCGCTCGGCCCTGCGGGACGGCAAGGTGACGATCGACGACGAGGAGGCCGACCGGGTCGGCTGGAAGTTCGGGTCCGAGACGAAGTGGGCCGGACTGGTGGTCGAGCAGCCGGGGCCCGAGCCCGAGCTGGAGGTCACCGTCGACCTCGACAACCCGGAACACCCCGAGGTGTACGTGGTGTCGACCGTGACTCCGTGACCGCGTGACTCCCTGACCGAGTGACCTGCCCCGGACCGCGGGGCCGCCGCACCGGGGTCCGTGGGGTCCCTACCGCGGGTCCGTGGGGTCGTTGCCGCGGGTCCGTGGGGCGGCACCCGGGTCCGTGGGGGCGCGCCACCGATCCGTGATCCCGCACGGTCCCGTAGGCTCCGAGACCCGTAGAGCCCACGGCGGACCCGCCGACGACCGCTGGATACCGTGAAGCGTGTGAGCGAGACCAAGACCCTTCAGTACCGGATCGACGGCCCGCACGACGGCCGGCAGGACGCGCGGACCCTTGTCCTCGGGCCGTCGCTCGGCACCACCTGGCACATGTGGGACCGCCAGATTCCCGAGCTGTCGCGCACCTGGCGCGTCATCCGCTTCGACCTGCCGGGCCACGGAGGATCCCCCGCGTACCCGGTCATCGGCATCGACGAGCTGGCCGACCGGCTGCTCGCCACCCTGGACCAGCTCGGTGTGGAACGCTTCGGCTACGCGGGCTGTTCGATCGGCGCCGCTGTCGGCGCCTCGCTCGCGCTACGCCGACCGGAGCGCCTCGCCTCGCTCGCCCTGATCTCCGCCTCCGCGCGGTACGGAACCCCCGACGCCTGGCGGCAGCGCGTCGCCGTGGTCCGCGCGGGCGGCCTGGATCCGGTCGCCCGCACCACGCCCGAGCGCTGGTTCACCTCCGGATTCGCCGCCGCCCAGCCCGCCATCGTGGACTGGTCCGTGCAGATGGTGCGCACCACCGAACCCGGCTGCTACATGGCCGCCTGTGAGGCGCTCGCCGCGTTCGACATCCGTGCCGAACTGGGCCGGATCGGGTCGCCCACACTGGTGCTCGTCGGCGCCGACGACCCGGTCACCCCGGTCGCCGACGCGCGGGAGCTGGTCGCGGGCATCCCGGACGCCCGGCTCGCGCTCGTCCCCGGAACCGCCCACCTGGCACCCGTGGAGCAGCCCGGGGCCGTCACCGACCTCCTCGTGCGCCACTTCTCCGGTTCCTGGCAGTCGGCGCCCGCGGCGGCGGTCCCGTCCACGGCCACGCCCCCGCCCACGGTGGGGGCTCCGCCCACGGTGGGGGCTCCGGCGGCGGCCACGCGCCCGCCCGTGGGGGCTTCGGCGGCGGCCACGCGCCCGCCCGTGGTCGCGACTCCGGCGCCCGGGCCCACCCCGACCCCCGCCCCGACGGTGGGGACGGACGGGGCACCGGCCTTGGTCGACGGTGCGGTGCCGGCTGTGGGGACCGCCGCGACCGACGCGGCCGTGGGCACCGCCGCGACCGACGTGGCGACCTCTTCCGAGGCGGCGGCCCGCGCGGACGCGGCGCTGGGCCCGGAGCCGAGCGCGGCGGCCTCTGCTCCCTCTCTCGCCCCTTCCTTGGGCACGCCTGGAACGGCAGCGGCTTCCTTGGGCACGCCTGGAACCGCAGCGGCGGGCACGCTGGCAACGACGGCGGCGGGCACGCCTGGAACGGTGGCGGGCACGCTTGGAACGGCGGTGGCGAGCACGCCCGGAACGGCGGCCTCCGTTCCCTCGGCGCGGATGTCCCCGGTACCGGCGCCCCCTGGGCCCACGGCCGCCACGTCGGCGACCGTCCCACCCGTGGGTGCCGCCGGCGCTCCGACCGCTGTGGCGGTGCCCATCGGCCCCGTGACCTCCCTCGATCCAGGAGCCTTGACCCCTCCCGGCCCGGTGGAACCCTTCGCGGCCGGGGAGCCGGTCATCGGCGTACCCGCGGGACGGACGCCGGCCGAGCCGACGACGGCCACGCCGGCGGCGGTTGAAGCGACGGCCGAGCCGACCTCGGTCGGGCCCGCGGCAGCGGAGGCCGTGACACCGGAGCCCGCGGCAGCGGAGGCCGTGACAGCGGAGCCCTCGGCAGCGGAGGCCATGACACCGGAGCCCGCGGCAGCGGAGGCCGTTGCACCGAAGGCCGTGACACCGGAGCCCGTGACCGCCGGGTCGGCGTCTGCTGAGGCCACGGTGGTCGAGCCTGCCACCGCGAAGGCCGATATCACGGGGCCCGCTGTCACGGGGCCCGCTGTCACGGGGCCCGCTGTCACGGGGTCCGCTGTCACAAAGCCCGATGCGACGGAGCCCGATGCCACGGAGGCCGATGTCCCAGCAGAGGCCGCGGTGATCGGCCCGGTCCCCGCCGACCCGACGGCGAACCCCACGGCCTTCGCTCCGCTCGCCGACCCGTTCACCGGCCCGCTCGCCGACCCGTTCGGCGACCCGCTCGCCGGTCCGGTGTCGGGCGCGTTCTCCGGCCCGGTGGCCGCCTCGGGCGAGGTTCCGGCCGAGACCCGCGCCGACGTGTATGACCGGGGCATGAAGGTCCGGCGTGAGGTGCTCGGAGACGCGCACGTGGACCGCGCGGCGGCGCTCGCCGACGACTTCACCGAGGACTTCCAGGACTTTCTCACCCGCTACGCGTGGGGTGAGGTGTGGACCCGGCCGGGTATCGACCGCCGCACCCGCAGTGTCGTCACGCTCACCGCTCTCGCCGCGCGCGGGCATCTCGACGAGCTCGCCTTTCACACCCGCGCGGCGCTGCGCAACGGACTCACCCCCGCCGAGATCGCGGAGGTGCTGCTGCACACCGCCGTCTACTGCGGGGTGCCGGCCGCGAACTCCGCGTTCGCCGTGGCCCGGAGGGTGATCGCCCAGGAGACCCGTCCGGACGGCCGCGCGCGGGGTCGTTCGGAGGACCGTGCGGAGCAGCGTCCGGAGTCCCGCCCGGAGGGCGGCCCCGCCGTGTGAGAGAGCGGCCCCGCCGCGCGGGAGGCGGCAAGATGGGGTCATGAAGATGACCAAGAAGGGGCACGCCTGCGTCCGGATCGAGAAGGACGGGCGGCTGCTCGTCATCGACCCGGGCGCCTTCACCGAGCAGGACGCCGTCACGGGCGCCGACGCGCTGCTGGTCACCCATGAGCACGTCGACCACTTCGACGAGGGCAGGCTGCGGATCGCCATGGAGGCCAACCCGGCCGCCCAGATCTGGACCCTGCGCAGCGTCGCGGACCAGCTCGCCGCCGCCTTCCCGGGGCGGGTGCACACGGTCGGTCACGGTGACACGTTCAGCGCCGCCGGCTTCGAGGTCGAGGCGCACGGGGAACTGCACGCCGTCATCCACCCGGACCTCCCGCGCATCACCAACGTCGGATACGTCATCGACGGTTCGGTCTTCCACCCCGGCGACGCGCTCACCGTGCCGGAGCGTCCCGTCGACACCCTGCTGCTGCCGGTGCAGGCGCCCTGGAGCAAGATCTCCGAGGTGATCGACTATGTACGGGAGGTCAAGCCGCGGCGCGCGTACGACATCCACGACGCTCTGCTCACGGACCTGGCGCGGCCCATCTACGACACCCATCTGGGCAATCTGGGCGGTGCCGACCACGCGCGGCTGGCCTCCGGCGAGAGCGTGCGTCTGGAACGCTGACGGTGACTGTCAGACCCAGGCGGTAGGTTTGCCGCATGCGCATCGCCACCTGGAACGTCAACTCGATCACCGCCCGGCTGCCCCGGCTGCTGGCCTGGCTGCAGAGCACCGGCACCGATGTGCTCTGCATACAGGAGACCAAGTGCGCCGAGGCCGCGTTCCCCTACGAGCAGCTGCGCGAGATCGGCTATGAGGCCGCGGTCAACGCCACCGGCCGGTGGAACGGCGTGGCGGTGATCTCCAAGGTCGGGCTCGACGATGTGGTGACCGGACTCCCCGGCGGCCCCGACTACGAGGGGGTGACCGAGCCGCGCGCCATCAGCGCGACCTGCGGACCGGTCCGCGTCTGGTCCGTGTACGTGCCCAACGGCCGCGAGATCGGCCACGCGCACTACACCTACAAGCTGGGCTGGTTGGAGGCGCTGCGGGCGGCCGTGGCCGAGGACGCCGCCGGGGAGCGCCCCTTCGCGGTGATGGGGGACTACAACGTCGCGCCGACCGACGAGGACGTCTGGGAACCCGGCCTCTTCGAGGGCCTGACCCATGTCACCCCCGCGGAGCGCGCCGCGCTCGCCGCGCTCCGCGAGGCCGGCCTGTCGGACGTCGTGCCGCGCCCGCTGAAGTACGACCGCGCGTACACCTACTGGGACTACCGCGAGCTGTGCTTCCCGAAGAACAAGGGCATGCGCATCGACCTGGTCTATGGGAACGCCCCCTTTTCCAAGGCCGTTTCCGACGCCTATGTCGACCGTGAGGAGCGCAAGGGCAAGGGTGCCTCCGACCACGCGCCGGTGGTCGTGGACCTGGAGGCGTAGCCCGCCCCGGCCCCGGCCTCGGCCCTGAGGAGTGGTGCGCGGGCAGGCGGTCCCGGCCACCGGACTCCGACCGCGGCCACCGGACTCCGACTGCGGCCACCGGACGCCGACCGCGGGCTCCGGCGCGGGGCGTGGGCTCGATTGGGCTTGGAGCTTGAGGGGTTGGGTCTTGGAGCTCGGGGCGCGCCGGCTCCGTCTCCGGTCATGGCCCAGCCCCTAGCCCACCAGCTTCCGCAGCGCGATCGAATCCGCCATCGCCCGGAGCCCCGCGTCGCCCGGGTGCAGATGGTCGCCGCTGTCGTAGGCGGGCAGCATCCGGTCCGGCCGCCGGGGGTCGCGGATCACCGCGTCGAAGTCGAGGACGGCGTGGAAGACGCCGCCGTCCGCGCCTCGGATGAAGGCGTTGATCTCCCGGCGCCACTCCTCGGCCCGCGGCGTGCAGCCGGAGTTGCCCCCGCAGGGCAGTACGGTCGCGGCCACCACCCGCAGGCCCCGGCCGCGCGCCCGCTCGGCCAGCGACCGCAGCCCGGCGATGACCGCGTCCGCGGAGGTGCCCGACCGGACGTCGTTGATCCCTTCGAGGACGACCAGGGTGCGGACCGAGGTCTGCGCCAGCACATCGCGCTCCAGTCGGTGCTGCGCGCTGACGCCGCCGATCTCGGTGCTCACCCCGTCGCCCGGATAGCGGTCGCCGACCACGCGGTTGGCGGAGATGCCGTGGTTGAGCACGCCGTAGCGCGGCACGGCGGACTGCCCGCGCAGCCGGCGGGCCAGCACGTCGGGCCACCGTCGGTTGCCGTCGACGGTCGACTTGTCCCCGTCGGTGATCGAGTCGCCGAGCGCCACCACGGATCCCGGGCCGCCGCCGACGTCGACGCCGGTCAACAGCGGCCAGGTGGTGAGCGTGCCGGTGTACCGCGCACCGCCCCGGTCGCCGGTACGGTCCCCGCTGCCCTCCCCGCTCACGTAGGAGCGCTGGTAGGCCCGCGCATGGACCGGCAGGGCCGTCACCCGGCCCGGAAGGTGCAGGCTGACCAGCAGATTGGCGTCCGCGGGCACGGAGAAGTCGAGCGGATCGGAGAACGCCTGGGCGCCGGCCGGGATCCGGGTGCCCGGCTTCCCGCCGAACGCCAGCTTCCGGGGCGGATCCGCGGCGCCCGCCCCGGACGCCTGCACCGCGACTGAGGCGTGTCCGACGGCGATCGGCGTCGACGCGAAGGTGTTGGCCAGTCGGACGCGCACCCGAGGCCCGCTCGCGCTGGTGTGGACGACCAGCCGAAGTGTCCGGTCCGTCCACGGTCCGACCGGCTGGCGGCCGGAGGTGCCCGCCGACCAGCTGCCGGTCCAGCCGCTGGCCGGCGACCGCACCGCGAGAGCGAAGACATGCAGGTCGGCGGAGCGGCCGGGGTCCTTCGGGAGGGTGACGGAGACGATCGTGCGGCCCCGCGCCACCGGCACGGTGAGCGCGTACAGCCGGGCCTGTTCGGCGCGCTGCCCCTCGGGGGAGTTGATGTGCGGCAGCGCCACGGCCTTGGTGGCCAGCGGTCCGGTGCGCCAGTCGGGGGCGGCCAACGTGTACGCGCTGCGCGTCCCGTCCGCGTAGTGCACCGTTCCGTCGCCCCGCGTCTCGCGGCCCGTCGCGGCGACGAGGAAGGACAGCGCGTCGCCGCGCCCGGAGACCCGTACCGACTGGCCGTTCGCCCGTACGTTGTCCGGCTTCCCGGCGCGGGTGCGCGGCCAGCGCAGCCGCGCCCCGTCGAGGGCCAGGGAGCGACCGGGGGTCCAGCCGGCGGCCGTGAGGTCCCGCGCGGACAGCGAGTTTCCCCGGTCGTCGAAATCCGCGCCGCGCGGGTGCGCGTCGTCACTGACGCCCCGGTTGTCGAACAGCCGCTCCAGCGGCAGGGGCGGGGCGGTCGCCGGCGCTGCCGGCCCCGCGTCCGGCCCGGTGTCGGGTGCGGTCGCGCGGGCCGGCACGGCAGCGGTCGCCAGGACGAGGACGAGCCCCGAGACGAGGACTCCTCCGACGCGTCGTCTCGGTCTGCCAACGAGCATCTGGTGTGCCTCCTGTGACTGATGACGGTCGAATCATCCGACAGGTGCGCGTCGAAGGTAGGGAGGCGTGAAGAGGGCGTCAAGGTGAGTGACGAGTCGTCAAGTGCCCCGCGCGCCGTGTGGTGAGAGGCCGCGCCGGGTGCGACCCTGAGTTATATGAATATTCATTTCTTGGACAACTGGCGCAGGCGGCACGCGACGGACCTCGACGCGGGCCGACGGCCGGGTGTCCGGGAAAGCGACCCGGAGGGCATGGCCCAGTTGCTCTCGGAGTGCGAGCTGCTGCGCGCCCGCGCCTCGGCGGCCGGCGTGGAGCTCGACGACTCGGTCGCCTCCTTGGAAGCCCTGGACCAACTGCTGCCCCGCTGGCGCGACGACCCGGAGGAGCTGACCTGGCTCGGCAACGACGCGGGGCTGTACCTCGGGACGGTCATCGTTCGCACGGTGCCCGGCGCGGTCTGGCAGCTGACGCCGAACGTGGGCCCGACGGTCCGGCTGGCCTCCGGCCGCGAGATCGACGTGGTCACCGCGGGGGAGGGATGGGCGGCCGTCGGGGCCCCGGAGCTGTCGCAGCTCTACGGGGAGGTATCCGAGAGCTGAGCCGACCGGGCCCCGTCGTCTCGCCCGACAGAGCATGGTCGTTTTAGGAGCTCGCACCGAGCGGTACGGAGACCCAGGACGGGTCGGCGGCGGGGGAGGAGAAGGTCAGCCGCGCGCCGCGCGGGTTGTGCTCGATGTAGAGCGGGTCGACGGTGTCGATCACCAGGGCGAGCCGATGTCCCGCCGGGACGTCGTACGCCGCCGAGAACAGCTCCAGGTCGACACCGAAGGGTTCGCCCGGCGTCCTGTCGTGGAAGGTCACGGGCGCGTTGGTGATGAGCCTGCCGGTGCCGAGCGGCCCCACGTCGTAGAGGTAGGCGACCGCCGTGCCGTCGGGGGCGTCGCTGGCGAGGGTGGTGTGCAGTCGTACGGTGCCGCGCACGCGCTGCTCGGTGGTATAGCGCTCGGACTGCCAGACGGCGGCGAAGGCGCGCGGCAGCAGCGGGATCGAGGCCGTGGGCGGCAGCTTGAGGAACTGGTCCAGCGCGTTGGACAGCATCACCAGGCCGGCGTTGGCTCCGGAGTCGGTGTCGGCGGTGATGCGCCGGGTGCCGTCGAGCGGGATCCGGCGGTGCGTCGAGGGCACCGCGGACCAGCTCGGATAGGACTCGTAGCGGCCGGAGGAACGGGACTTGAGGCGCACCGGCAGCTCGTCCTCCACCCCGTTCCGCTCGCCCTTGAGGTAGCGGTCGAACCAGCGGTGGGCGCTGGTCCAGGTGTCGTTGGGCAGCCCCAGCAATCCGGTCAGCTCGGCGGTCGCGTGGTCGCCGGGGCGGAACTCCAGCCGCTTGGGTACGGTCAGCCTCTCGTAGAAGTCGGCGTACTGGTTGGGCGGGAAAAGGGTGTCCCCCCAGGCGTTCCCCAGCATGACGGCCGCGCCGTTGGCGTTGATGCGGTCCAGGTAGGCGGCGGGGGAGCGCTTCTTCCCCCAGGCGATCATCTCGGGTTCGCGTTCGAGGCGCGAACCGAGGAAGTCGTCGAGGACACGGGTGAGTTCCGCGCTGGGGCGGCCGGTGAGCCGGCCCGCGCCGCCGAGCAGGGCGGCGGCCTGGGCGTGTTGGGTGCGGCCGCTGTAGATCGACCCGATCAGGTCGGCCCAGCCGCTCAGCGCCGCCACCGCCTTGATCCGCCGGTCGAACCCGGCGGCCAGCAGGCTGATTCCGGCGCCGTAGGACACTCCGGCCATGCCGACCCGCTCGGGATCGGCGGGCGTGTGGGCCAGGGCCCAGTCGATGACCTTGGAGGCGTCCGCCACGTCCGGCGGGCCGGCCGTCTCGATCTCACCGCCGGACTGCCAGAAGCCGCGCGCGTTGTAGCCGAGCACCACATAGCCGGCGTCGGCGAGCTGCTCGGCCTGCGCCATGTACTCGATCTGCGGCATGCCCCAACTGGTGGGCAGCACGATCAGGGGGAAGCGGGCATCGGGGTCGGCCGTGGCGGCGGCGGGGGTGAAGACATGGGCGGCCAGGGTGATGCCGCCCTCGCCGGGGATGTCGACGAACCGCACGGAGGGTACGCCGTCCCGCCCCGCGCTGTCCCCCATCGCCCTGTCACCGACCGCGCGGGGCGCGACGGTACGGGACGCTCCCGCGCGGGGCGGCGCGATCCGGGTGCCGGGTGACGTGGCTCCCGCGCGGGGCGGCGCGATCCGGGTGAGGGGCGGCGCGACCCCCGCGGGTGGCGGAGCGACGCGGGCCGTGGTGCCGGTGCCGGGGACGGCCGCCTCGGCGGCGGGGGCGAGCCCCAGTGCCGCCGTCGCCAGCAGGGTCGCCGAGACGGTCCCGGCCGCCGTCATGCGCAGGGCGCGTCGAGCAGGGGTCACTGTCGCTCCTGACCTGGATGCCGTGGGGCGGTGGTGTGCAGGGCTGAGCGACCGAACGTTAACGGCACGGAGTTACCGGCGGTAATAGCTCTGTGGGTCAAGCCTGGGTAACGATCGGAGAGTGTCGTTCCTCAGTTCGTCTTCCCGGCGCGCCGGGAGCGGCCGGGGCGCGGCTCCGGGGCCGCCGCGGCGGTCGCGGTCTTCGTCATGTCGGCGACCAACTCCACCACATCCGGCCCGTACGCCTGCGAGTTGACGACCTTCAGCAGGAGACAGAACGAGCCGTCGGCGCCGTACTTGCGGGCCAGCTTGGCGCGGTTGCGCACGAGGTGGCGCACCGCCGCCCGGTGGGTGACCGGTCGCTGCCCCGCCGCCAGGAAGACCGGACGGCCGCCCTCGCCGCCGGTCAGCCGGGCCAGCAGCACATACTCCACGGCGCCGGGCTCGGCGCGGTAGGCGGTGCCGCCGATGGTGAACGTGGCGCGGTCCATGCCCGTCTCGTCGCCCGGGTGCACCGTTACCCCGGGCAGCAGGTTGCCGAGGTGTGCGGCGAGCCGCCGGTGCGCCGTCGGGTCGCCGACGCAGAACTCCGTGCGCGCGCCGAACCCCTGAAGTCCGGTGTCGTGCGGGGCGACCTCGGCGTGCGCGCCACAGTTCTCCACCACCGACGCGAGGCCCAGCAGGGCCAGGGCGTCATGGCGCGGGATGCTCGCGTGGGTCGAGGCGCTGTCCCGGTGGGTGACCAGCACACATTCCGAGCCGTCCGGCAACCCGAAGAAGCGCTGCTCGCGGACGCGGCTGCGGCGCCCGGCGGCCGTATGGGCGGCCCAACCGAGGGCCGCGCCCACGATCAGGGCCGCCGCCGCGGTGATCAGATCCTGTGCGGTGTCCATCATGGCCGCGCATCGTAGCGGGCGTGCGGATGCGCGTTCGAGACGTCCCGATTCGTTCTCCCAGAGGTCCCGATTCGTCCTTTCGGTGCTCGTGGAGCCCCCCGCGTGTGGTCCCGATTCGTATGACGAATGTCGACCGCCTGTGGATAACCGCAGGCGGGGGACCCGGGAAGGGGGCATGCTGAGGGCGGTGCCGGGCCCGCGTCCGCCGCTGTCCGCAGCGGCGGACGCGCCGGTATCCTCCGGCACCCGTCGTTCGCCTGGACTTGGAGGTACGCGCATGGGGTTCGCCCCGAGAGCCACCGCACCAGCAGCAACGTCACCGAACCGACGGCGCGGGGCCGCCCGCCGCCGGTTCTCCGTCCTCGCCGCCACCACCCTCATCGCCGGGCTGACGCTCGGCGCCGCACCCGGCGGCGCGCGGGGCGACTCCTCGCCCCCGACCGCCCCCGGCGCGGACACCCCGGCCAAGTCGCCGGTGGCCGTCGGCTACGGCGGCGCCGTCTCCAGCGTGGACCCCGACGCGTCGGCCGTCGGCATCCGCGTGCTGCGCCAGGGTGGGAACGCGGTGGACGCCGCGGTCGCCACCGCGGCCGCGCTCGGTGTCACCGAGCCCTATTCGGCAGGCGTCGGCGGCGGCGGCTTCTTCGTCTACTACAGCGCCGAGGACCGCCGGATCCACACCATCGACGGCCGCGAGACCGCGCCGCTCAGCGCCGACGCGGACCTCTTCCTCGATGCCGACGGAAAGCCGATACCGTTCGAGGAAGGGGTCACCAGCGGCCTGGGCGTCGGCACCCCCGGCACCCCCGCCACCTGGGACGAGGCGCTCGACACCTGGGGCACCCGCTCTCTCGCCCAAGTGCTCGAACCCGCCGAGCGACTGGCCCGCGACGGCTTCACGGTGGACGCCACCTTCCGCCAGCAGACCGCCGACAACCAGGCGCGCTTCGCCGACTTCCCGGCCAGCGCCGAGCTCTTCCTGCCCGACGGTGAACTCCCGGTGGTCGGCTCCACCTTCACCAACCCCGACCTGGCCGGCACCTACGCCCTGCTGGCCAAGCGAGGCGTCGACGTCCTGTACAAGGGCGAGCTGGGCCGCGACGTCATCCGCACCGTGCGCAAGCCCCCCGTGCGGGCGAGCGCCACCCGCGTCGTGCGACCGGGCGACCTGACGCGCCAGGACCTTCGCTCCTACGAGACCAGACGGCAGGCCCCCACCCGCACCGGCTACCGGGGTCTGGACGTGTACGGCATGGCGCCCTCCTCCTCCGGCGGCACCACCGTCGCGGAGGCGCTCAACATCCTGGAGAGCACCGACCTCTCGAAGCTGAGCCAGCGGGACTACCTGCACCGCTACATAGAGGCGAGCCGGATCGCCTTCGCCGACCGCGGCCGCTGGGTCGGCGACCCCGCCTTCGAGGACGTCCCGGTGCGGGGCCTGCTCTCGCAGCGCTTCGCCGACTCACGCGCCTGCCTCATCAAGGACGGGGCGGTGCTCACCAGCCCGGTCGCGCCCGGGGATCCGCGCAAGCCCGGCGCGGGCTGCGACAGCGGAGGAGTCAGCGCGCCCACCACCTACGAGGGGGAGAACACCACCCATCTGACGGTGGCCGACAAGTGGGGGAACGTGGTGGCGTACACCCTCACCATCGAGCAGACCGGCGGCAGCGGCATCACCGTGCCGGGGCGCGGCTTCCTGCTCAACAACGAGCTGACCGACTTCTCCTTCGCGCCGGCCAACCCCGCCGTCCACGACCCCAACCTGCCCGGTCCCGGGAAGCGGCCGCGCTCCTCCATGTCGCCCACGATCGTGCTCGACGACGGCCGGCCGGTCCTCGCGCTCGGCTCCCCGGGCGGCTCGACCATCATCACCACGGTGCTCCAGACGCTGACCGGTCACCTGGACCGCGGACTGCCACTGGTCGACGCCATCGCCGCCCCCCGCGCCAGCCAGCGCAACGCGGCGACCACCGACCTCGAACCCGGGCTGTGGAACAGCCCGCTGCGACGCCAACTGGAGGCGATAGGGCACACCTTCAAGCAGAACCCCGAGATCGGCGCGGCGACAGGAGTGCAGCGACTCCCCGACGGCCGCTGGCTCGCCGCGGCGGAGACGGTCCGGCGCGGTGGCGGCTCCGCGATGGTGGTGAGGCCCACGGGCTGACGTAGCGGCGCTCCCCCTCACGTCGTAGGCCGTCCGCCCCTCCACGCCGTAAGCGCATTCGGAAAAACGCCCGTAGCACGCCCGTAACCGGTCTCGTAACACGCAGGGTGTCGAATGCGTGCGCACGGGAGGGTGCGCGGTCCATGGGCGAGGGGTGGAGATGGCGGACGGCCAACTCACGACGGAGATCGACGAGTTCGCCCGGTTTCTGCGGGCACTGACCGGGCGGCTCGCCCCGGACTCCGGCTGGTACGGCGTCTTCGCCCTCCGCGACCCCGAGGGCATCCGGGCCTGTCTCGACGGTCGTGAGGTGCCGCCCTGGGACGTGGTCCAGGCCCTGCTCCAGGATCTGTCCGAGCGGTGCGGCGCCACCGAGGCCGCCGCGGCGGCCGGCCGGGCCGCCGTCCTCTACCGCGCCTCCGTCACCGCCTACGACACCCGGATCGGCGGCCCGGCCGCCCTCCGTGCCCGTCTGGAGGCGATGCGCCGTCAGCGTCGATA
Source organism: Streptomyces sp. SAJ15 (assembly GCF_007595705.1). Classification (GTDB taxonomy): domain Bacteria; phylum Actinomycetota; class Actinomycetes; order Streptomycetales; family Streptomycetaceae; genus Streptomyces. The sequence continues at coordinate 420,456 of NZ_NISY01000002.1, forward strand.
CGCGGCGCATCGCGAGCACCACCTGCGGGCGGCGGCGGAGGCCGCCCACGCCGACCCGGCCGCCCTGCGGCGCCTCACCACGGACCTCGCCTGGGCCCACGACGACTGCGAACGCGCCACCGCCCGCTGCCAGGAACTCGCCGCCCGACTCCAGGCCCTGGGCCAGCCCGTTCCCCCCTCCGCCCCGGACTTACCCGGCCCGGCCGAAGGCCCCGCCCCCGCCCCAGCCCCCGCCCCCACCCGCGACCCGGCCGCTGGTGGCCCGGCCACGGCCCCCGTGGGACCTCGCGCCCCCGCAGGGCCGGCCACCCCCGCCGGGCCGCCCGCCTCGGCTGGACCGGGGGCTCCTACCGAGGTGGCCGCTCCCGCCCGGCTGCCGGACCCCATGGCGCCGGATGCTTCGGCCGGGGCGCCGGCCTCCGCCACGGCGCCCCTCGTTTCGGGATCATGGGGGCCCGGCGGACCGCGGGAGTCCGGCGGGCCACGGGAGTCCGGCGGGCCACGGGAGTCCGGCGGCTCACGGGAGTCTGGCGGACCACGGGAGTCCGGCGGGCCACGGCATGCCGCCGGATCACGCGGGGCCGCCGGAGCGGCGGGGCCCGTCGGGGGGCCGGCCGCCGCGGGCGCTCCCGCCCCCGCCTGGGCATCCGCCGGCGTGGGGATGCCCGCTCCCACGGGGGCGCCCGCTCCCGCGGGGGCGCCCGCTCCCACTGGGGCGCCCCCGCCCGCGCGGGAGACCGGGCACGCCGGGGAGCCCGTCGCCGAGGCGCGGCGGAGTGGTGAGGAGGCGCGTCGGGATGAGGGTGACGGGCCGGTGCGGCGGCGTCCGCGGGGGGCGCGGTTCGCGGGAGTGGAGGCGGATGAGGTCGAGGCGACAGGTGCGGGGGCGGGCGTCATGCCGGTGGTGGCGCGAGCGGTGACACCGGCGACCGGAGCGCCCCGAGGGGCACGCTTCGCCGGGGCCTATGGGGAAGCGGACGAGGGCGGGCACGGTGGCAGGCGGCGCGGGCGCCGCAGGGGAGCGGCGGAGGCGCGCGGCACGGACCAGGAGTCGGCTCCGCGCCACGAGGGCCGGGGCACGGGGCCGGAGCGGAGGGGCGCCCTCGCGCGGCAGGAGGCGGTGGCGGCCGTGGACCGGATCGCGCGGTTGCGGGCGGCGGGCCGCAGCGGCGAGGCTCACGGGGTGCTCTGCGAGGCCGCTCTCTGGCCGGCGGAGCGGCTGCCCCTGCTGGCGGCGGAACTGGAGCGCGCGGGGCTGGCGGCGGACGTCGCCACCCTCCTGTGGGAGCTCGCCGGACTGCCCCCGGCGGCGCTCGCCGCGGCCGCCGGGGCGCTCGCGGACGCGGACCGGGCGTACGACTGCGCGCACCTGCTGCGGCAGAGCACGGCGCGCCCGGTCGCCGAGGTGGCGGGGGCGGCGCTCGCGCTGTGCGAGGCAGGGCACCGGCCGGAGGCGAACGGGCTGCTGGAGTCGCTGGTGCGGGCCCGTACCCCCGCCGAGGTCGCGGGGGCGGCGTCCGCGGACCCGGGCCGGATGGTGCCGATGCTGCTGACCGCGGCGCTCGAGGTGTCCTCCAGCAGGCACCACGACATCGCCCACGCGCTGCGCGTGGCGGGGGTTCCAGGGGTCCCGGGCCTGGCCTGAGGCCGAGCAGGCCGACCCACGCGCCCGGCGCGCGGCGAGACGCGCGCCGGGAATCGGGACGCCTGACCACGGGGAGGCCCGCCGCCGGGGACGCCAGCGCCGGGGATGCCCGCCATGGGCGGACGTCCGTCAACGGCGACGTCCGTCAACGGCGACGGCCGCCCCGGAACGGGGGACAGCCGACCGGAGCGAGGGTCGCCGGCAGGAGAAGCGGACCCGCGCGGGGAGTCGGGTGGGCGCCTGCCGAGGGGACGTCGGCCCGAAGCGATGGCGTGTCGGGGAGCGGGGACACCCGACCGGAAACGGGCTCGCCCATCAGGAGACCCGGCGGGCGGCGGAGACGCGTGTCAGCAAACATGATCGCCTCGTTGCTTAACGCCGGCGGTCTTGTCACCGTGGGAAGACGGGTCGTACGTTCTCCACCTACGCCCCGTATCTACGTGCGTAGACGCGTCTGACGTGCAGTCAAAGGAGCCTCTCATGGCCAAGATTGTTCGCGCGGCACTGGTCCAGGCCACCTGGACGGGTGATACCGAAACGATGATCGCAAAGCACGAGGAGCACGCACGCGCGGCGGCCGCGCAGGGGGCCAAGGTGATCGGCTTCCAGGAAGTCTTCAACGCACCGTACTTCTGCCAGGTCCAGGAGCCCGAGCACTATCGGTGGGCGGAGCCGGTGCCGGACGGTCCCACCGTGCGCCGCATGCGGGACCTGGCCCGCGAGACCGGCATGGTCATCGTGGTGCCGATCTTCGAGATCGAGCAGTCGGGCCTGTACTTCAACACCGCCGCGGTCATCGACGCCGACGGCAGCTATCTGGGCAAGTACCGCAAGCACCACATCCCGCAGGTCAAGGGGTTCTGGGAGAAGTACTACTTCAAGCCGGGCAACCTCGGCTGGCCGGTCTTCGACACCGCCGTCGGCAAGGTGGGCGTCTACATCTGCTACGACCGGCACTTCCCGGAGGGATGGCGCGCCCTGGGACTGGCCGGCGCCGAGTTGGTCTACAACCCGTCGGCCACCCACCGGGGGCTGTCGCAGTACCTGTGGCGGCTGGAGCAGCCCGCGGCCGCGGTGGCCAACGAGTACTTCGTCGCCGCGATCAACCGGGTGGGCCAGGAGGAGTACGGCGACAACGACTTCTACGGGAGCTCGTACTTCGTCGACCCGCGCGGACAGATCGTCGGCGACGCGGCCAGCGACACCAAGGAGGAGCTGGTCGTCCGCGACCTCGACTTCGACCTCATCGAGGAGGTGCGGCGCCAGTGGGCGTTCTACCGGGACCGGCGCCCGGACGCGTACGACGGCCTGGTGCGCCCGTGACGGGAACGTCCCTGAGGCGGGCCGCCGTCACGGAGGCGCCCGTGACGAGGACGACGGTGACGAGGACGACCGTGATGAGGACGACCGTGAGGGGGCGCCCGTGACGGGGACGACCGCGAGGCGGGCTCCGGTGAGACGGGCGACCGTGAGCGGGACCGGAGCCGGAGCGACCCCCGGACGCGCGCCGGGAGAGACCGAGGGAGCATCATGAGCGAGACCCACGCCGCGCTGCACGCACGCCACCGCGCCGTGCTGCCCGACTGGCTGGCCCTCTACTACCAGCACCCGATCGAGATCACCCATGGCGAGGGCCGGCACGTCTGGGACGCCGACGGCAAGCGCTACCTCGACTTCTTCGGCGGCATTCTCACCACCATGACCGCCCACGCCCTGCCCGAGGTCACCAAGGCGGTGACGGAGCAGGCGGGCCGGATCCTGCACACCTCCACCCTCTACCTCGACCGCCCCATGGTGGACCTGGCCGAGCGGGTCGCGCGACTGTCCGGGATCCCCGACGCCCGGGTCTTCTTCACCACCTCCGGCACCGAGGCCAACGACACCGCGCTGCTGCTCGCGACCACCCACCGCCGCTCCAACCAGATCCTGGCCATGCGCAACAGCTACCACGGCCGGTCCTTCTCCACCGTCGGCATCACCGGCAACCGCTCCTGGTCCCCGACCAGCCTCTCCCCACTCCAGACGCTGTACGTGCACGGCGGGGTGCGCGGCCGCGGCCCCTACGCGCACCTGTCCGACGCCGAGTTCATCGCCGCCTGCGTGGCGGACCTGGAGGACGTGCTGGGCCAGGCGCACGGCAGCGTCGCCGCGCTGATCGCCGAGCCGGTGCAGGGAGTCGGCGGGTTCACCGCCCCGCCCGACGGCCTCTACGCCGCCTTCCGCGAGGTGCTCGAACGCCACGGCATCCTGTGGATCAGCGACGAGGTGCAGACCGGCTGGGGTCGCACCGGCGAGCACTTCTGGGGCTGGCAGGCGCACGCCCACGCCGGCCCCCCGGACATGCTGACCTTCGCCAAGGGCATCGGCAACGGCATGTCCATCGGCGGGGTCGTCGCCCGCGCGGAGGTGATGAACTGCCTGGAGGCCAACTCGATCTCCACCTTCGGCGGCAGCCCGATCACCATGGCCGCGGGCCTGGCCAACCTCACCCATCTCCTCGAACACGACCTCCAGGGCAACGCGCGGCGCGTCGGCGGGCTGCTGATCGAACGGCTGCGCGCCGCCACCGCCGGGAACGACGCGGTGCGCGAGGTGCGGGGCCGCGGCCTGATGATCGGCGTCGAGCTGGTCGAGCCGGGATCCGAGCGGCCCTCGCCGACGGCCGCCTCCGCGGTGCTGGAGGCCGCGCGGGAGGCGGGTCTGCTCATCGGCAAGGGCGGCGGCCACCACACCAGCGTGCTGCGCATCGCCCCGCCGCTGAGCCTCACGGTCGCCGAGGCGGAGCAGGGCGCGGCCATCCTGGAGCAGGCGCTGAACACGGCACGAGGGAGGGCGGTATGAGCGGCAGCCGCACCGTCATCCGCGGCGGACTCGTCATCACCGCGGCCGACGAGATGCCCGCCGACGTCCTGATCGAGGACGGCCGGGTGGTCGCCGTCGCCGCCCACGGCGGCGACTACGCGGCCGGCTGGACCGCCGACCGCACGATCGACGCCACCGACCTCTACGTCGTCCCGGGCGGCGTTGACGCGCACACCCACATGGAGCTGCCGTTCGGCGGCACCTCGGCCTCCGACACCTTCGAGACCGGGACCCGCGCGGCCGCCTGGGGCGGGACCACCACCATCGTGGACTTCGCCGTGCAGACCAAGGGGCAGGCGCTGCGCGAGGGGCTGGACGCCTGGCACGCGAAGGCGGCGGGCAACTGCGCCGTCGACTACGCCTTCCACATGATCCTCTCCGATGTGAACGACAGCTCGCTCAAGGAGATGGACCTGCTCGTGGAGGAGGGCCTGACCTCGTTCAAGCTGTTCATGGCCTATCCCGGGGTGTTCTACAGCGACGACGGGCAGATCCTGCGTGCCATGCAGCGCTCGGCGGGCAACGGCGGGCTGATCATGATGCACGCCGAGAACGGCATCGCCATCGACGTCCTCGTCCAGCAGGCCCTGGCCGCCGGCCGAACCGATCCGCGCTACCACGGCGAGGTGCGCAGGGCGCTGTTGGAGGCCGAGGCCACTCACCGCGCCATCCAGCTCGCGCGGGTCGCCGGCGCCCCGTTGTACGTGGTGCACGTCTCGGCCCAGGAGGCGGTCCAGGAGCTCGCCGCCGCGCGCGACATGGGCCTGGACGTCTTCGGCGAGACCTGCCCGCAGTATCTGTTCCTGTCCACCGACAACCTCGCCGAGCCGGACTTCGAGGGCGCCAAGTACGTCTGCTCCACCCCGCTGCGGCCGCGCGAACACCAGGCCGCGCTCTGGCGCGGACTGCGCACCAACGACCTCCAGGTCGTCTCCACCGACCACTGCCCGTTCTGTTTCACGGGCCAGAAGGAACTGGGCCGCGGCGACTTCTCGAAGATCCCCAACGGGCTGCCGGGGGTGGAGAACCGCATGGACCTGCTCCACCAGGCCGTGGTGGAGGGCCATATCTCGCGCCGCCGCTGGATCGAGATCGCCTGCGCCACCCCGGCCCGGATGTTCGGGCTCTATCCGAAGAAGGGCACCATCGCCCCCGGCGCGGACGCCGACATCGTCCTCTACGACCCCCGGGCCGAGCAGACCCTGTCCGCGCGGACCCACCACATGAACGTCGACTACTCCGCCTACGAGGGCAAGCGGATCACCGGACGGGTGGTCACCGTGCTGTCGCGCGGGGAGACCGTCATCGACCGACAGCGGTTCACCGGGCGTGCGGGCCACGGCGCCTATGTGCCGCGCGACACCTGCCAGTACCTCGACTGAGCCGCCCTCTCCTGAACCGGGAACACGTATGGACTTCGGACTCGTCCTCCAGACCGACCCACCCGCCACCACCGTCATCGAGCTCATGCGCCGCGCGGAGGCGCGGGGCTTCCGCTACGGCTGGACCTTCGACTCCGCCGTGCTCTGGCAGGAGCCGTTCGTCATCTACAGCCGCATCCTGGAGCACACCGAGCGGCTCATCGTCGGCCCGATGGTGACGAACCCGGGAACCCGCACCTGGGAGGTGACCGCCTCCACCTTCGCCACCCTGAACGACATGTACGGCAACCGCACCGTGTGCGGCATCGGCCGCGGCGACTCGGCGATGCGGGTGGCCGGCCGCAAACCCAACACCCTGGCCCGGGTCGGTGAGGCCATCGACGTCATCCGTGATCTGGCGGAGGGCCGTGAGGCCGTGGTCGACGGCGCCACCCTGCGCTTCCCCTGGATCCGGGACGGCCGGCTGCCCGTCTGGATGGCGGCCTACGGCCCCAAGGCGCTCGCGCTCACCGGCCGGAAGGCCGACGGCTTCATCCTCCAGCTCGCCGATCCGTTCCTCACCGAGTGGATGGTGCGGGCGGTCCGCACCGCCGCGGCCGAGGCCGGACGGGACCCGGACGCGCTCACCGTCTGCGTCGCCGCCCCCGCCTACGTGGGCGACGACCTCGCCCACGCCCGCGAACAGTGCCGCTGGTTCGGCGGCATGGTCGGCAACCACGTCGCCGACCTGGTCCAACGCTACGGCGAACACTCCGGAGCGGTCCCCGAGTCGCTCACCGCCTACATCAAGGAGCGCGCCGGCTACGACTACAGCCACCACGGCCGCGCCGGAAACCCCGACACCGCCTTCGTCCCCGACGAGATCGTGGACCGCTTCTGCCTGCTGGGCCCGCCCGAGGCCCACATCGACAAGCTCAGAGCCCTACGGGACCTGGGCGTGGACCAGTTCGCGGTCTACGCGATGCACGACGCGAAGGAGGCGACGATCGACGCGTACGGCGAACACGTCATCCCGGCCCTGAGCGACTAGGCCCGATCTCGCCGGGTCACGGCACCCGCGCGGTCCACTCCGGCGAGCCGAACTTCTCGACGGCCAGGGTCTGCGCGCGGGCCAGTTCCTCGTCCGTCACCTTGCCGTCGGTGAGCCCGTACCGCTCGCGGAAGGAGGCGATCAGTCGCTCGATGACGGTGACGCGCGGCAGGCCGGTCTGCCGGCGGATCGGGTCGACGCGCTTCTTGGCGCTTTTGGTGCCCTTGTCGGAGAGCTTCTCCCGGCCGATGCGCAGGACGTCCAGCATCTTGTCGGCGTCGATGTCGTAGGCCATCGTCACGTGGTGCAGCACGGCGTGGTCGTCGCTCACCACGCGCTTCTGGGCCGCTCCGGCGATCTTGCCGCTCTCGGTGGCGATGTCGTTGAGCGGCTGGTACCAGGCGGTGATGCCCATGTCGCCGAGGGCGCCGAGCACCCAGTCGTCGAGGTAGGCGTAGGAGTCGGCGAAGGAGAGGCCGGAGACCAGGGACTCGGGGACGTGGAGCGAGTACGTGATGGTGTTGCCGGGCTCCACGAACATGGCGCCGCCGCCGCTGACGCGGCGCACGACGGTCACCCCGTGCCGCTCGGCGCCGGCCGGGTCCACCTCGTTCCGGAGCGACTGGAAGCTACCGATGATCACTGCTGGACGGTCCCACTCCCAGACCCGCAGGGTCGGGGGCCGGCAGCCGGCGGCCACCTCGGCGGTGAGCACCTCGTCCAGCGCCATGTGCAGCTCCGGGGGCTGCGGGCCCTCGTGGACGAGCTGCCAGTCGTAGTCGTTCCAGTCCGTCGCCTGGGCCAGCGCCCGGCGCACCGCCACGCCCACCGCCTCGGCGGAGAACCCGAACATCACCGTGCCGGGCGGCAGCGCCGCCTCGATGCGCGCGGCCAGCGCCGGCGCCTCGGTGTCGGCCGGCGCGCCCTCCAGCGCCCGGTCGATGGCGAGCAGGGCGTCGTCGGGTTCCAGAAAGAAGTCCCCCGCCACCCGCACGTCGCGCAGCGCGCCCTCCCGCACGTCGAGGTCGATGACCACGAGCTTCCCACCGGGAACCTTGTACTCACCATGCATGCCGCCCACCGTAGCCGGAGCACCCCCGCCCATGTACTTGAACTCAAGGTCAAAAACCTCTGCTACGGTTGCGCCCATGGGGAGGCCGAAACAGTTCGATCCGGATGTCGCCGTCGACCGCGCGATGGGGGTGTTCTGGCGCAAGGGGTACGCCGCGACCACGCCACAGGACCTCGTCGACGAGATCGGCATCGGCAAGGGCAGCCTTTACCACGCCTTCGGCAGCAAGCGCGGGCTCTTCGAACTGGCCCTGCGGCGCTACCGGGACAACCACGAACTCGTCATGGCGGAGCTGCTGCACGGCAGGGAGCCGGTCAGGGTGCGGCTGAGGGCCGCGCTGGAGCGCCTGGTCCAGCGGGCGCTGGCCCCCTCGGACCAGCGTGGCTGCCTCGCCGTCAACACCGCCACGGAGCTCGCCGGTCGGGACGCGGAGGCCGCGGCGGTGGTGCGACAGATCTTCATCCGCACCGAAGACGTGTTCCGCGCCGTGATCGAGGAGGGGCAGCGCAGGGGCGAGATCGCCCCCGACCGTGACGCGAGCGCCCTCGCCGGTCTGCTGCTGCACACCGTGGTCGGCCTCCAGGTCGTGGCCAGGACCGGCGACGCGTCCCATGGGCTCCACGGCACCGTCGACGCCCTCATGGAAGCCCTCTGACGCCCTGGCCGCCGCTCCGGGGGAGATCGACGCGCCCGCGTCGTCTCGGCGGACCGTGCCACCACCGCGGGCCGGATATCGACCGCTCCGTTCACCCGGACGCAACCGCTTGTCCGCCACCCGGGAACCGGTTGTCGGACGGGCGTGGTTCGATGGAGGCATGATCGATCAGTTTCTCGCCGGAGATCTGTCCGACGTCGAGGAGGCGGTCCGCAAGGCGGCCGCGGCCGAGATCCTGCCGCGCTTCCGGCAGCTCGCCGATGACGACATCATCCAGAAGAACGGGCCGCACGACCTCGTGACGGTGGCCGACCGGCTCGCCGAGGAGCATCTGACGGCGTCGCTCACCGACCTCCTGCCCGGCTCCGTGGTGGTGGGCGAGGAGGCCGTGCACGCCGACCCTGGCGTGCTGGGCGCGCTCGGCGGCGACGCCCCGGTGTGGATCGTGGACCCGGTCGACGGCACCCGCCAGTTCGTGCACGGCGAGGACGGCTTCGCCACCCTCGTGGCCCTGGCGCACCGCGGCGAGGTGCTCGCCTCCTGGACCTACGCCCCCGCGCTGGACCTCATGGCCATCGCCCTCCGCGGCCAGGGAGCCCGGCTGGGCGGCGAGCCGCTGCGCGCGGGATCCCCGACCCCCGGCGAGGTCCTGACCGTGGCCATCTCGCACTACGACTTCACCACCGAGGCCGAGCAGCGCGCCCTGGCCGGGCTGAACACCGACGGGGTCGCGCCGCGCCCCTGCGGCTCGGCCGGGCTGGAGTATCTGAACGTGGCCCGCGGCCGGCTCGACGCGATCGCCTTCTCCTGGGAGAACCCCTGGGACCACGCGGCCGGGCTGCTGCTGGTCGCCGAGGCGGGCGGCGCCAGCGCCACGCTGGCGGGGCAGCCCTTCCGGATCGCGGGCGGCAACGCGCTTCCGTTCACCGCGGCGCGGGACGCCGCGACCGTACGGCATATTCTGGGCCTGCTGGCCGTCGCCGGCTGATCGGCCGTCCGGCTGACCGGCCGTCGACCGACGGTCGGCGGACCGTTCCGCGACGGTGAGGAGGCCGACGTGGCATCGATGCTCGACGCGGTGGTGGTGGGTGCCGGACCCAACGGGCTGACCGCCGCCGTCGAACTCGCCCGGCGCGGCCTCGCCGTGGAGGTCTTCGAGGCCGCCGACGGCATCGGCGGCGGGGCCCGCACCGAGGAGCTCACCCTCCCCGGCTTCCGGCACGACCCCTGCTCGGCGGTGCACCCGCTCGGCGTCGGCTCGCCCGTCTTCCGCAGCCTGCCGCTCGCCCGGCACGGCCTGGAGTGGGTCCACCCCGAGCTGCCCATGGCCCATCCGTTCCCCGACGGCACCGCCGCCGTGCTGGCCCACTCGGTGGGCGAGACGGCCAGCTCGCTCGGCGCGCGCGACGCGGGCGTCTACCGCCGGCTCGTCGCCCCCTACCGCGGCACCTGGGACACCCTCTCCGTCGATGTGCTGCGCACCCAGTGGGACGGCCTGCCACGCTCCCCGATCACCTGGGCCCGCTTCGGGACGCAGGCCGCCCAGCCCGCGGCCCTGCTCGCCCGCCGGTTCCACGGCGCCAAGGCGCGCGGCATGCTGGCCGGGCTGGCCGCGCACGCCATCGCCCCGCTGGGCGGACTGACCACCGGCGGCATCGCGCTGATGTTCGCGATCGCCGCGCACGAGGTCGGCTGGCCGGTGCCGCGCGGCGGCTCCCAGGCCATCCCCGACGCGCTCGCCGGCTATCTGCGCGAGCTGGGCGGCACCGTCCACACCGGGTTCGAGGTCAAGCGACTGGACGACCTCCCGCCCGCCCGCGCGTACGTCTTCGACACCTCGCCCACCGCCCTGGCCCGCATCGCCGGGCTCGGCAACGCCTACCGCGGCTATGAGTACGGCGCCGCCGTCTTCAAGGTCGACTACGCGCTGGACGGACCGGTGCCCTGGACCGCCGAGGCGGCCCGGCGGGCGGGCACGGTGCACATCGGCCCCACCGCCGGCGAGATCGACGCCGCCCTGCGCGCCGCCGTGGACGGCCACGACCCGACCGTGCCGTTCCTGATCACCGCCCAGCCCAGCATCGTCGACGCCACCCGCGCACCGGAGGGCAAGCACACCTTCTGGGCCTACGGGCATGTGCCCAGCGGCTGGACCGGCGACGCCACGGAGGCGGTCGAGCGGCAGATCGAACGCTTCGCGCCGGGCTTCCGGGACCTGGTGCTGGCCCGCGCGGTCGCGGGCCCCGCGGAGCTGGCCGCGCGGAACGCGAACTACGTCGGCGGGGACATCGCCTGCGGCTCGTTCCGCGGGCTGCGCTCCGTGCTGCGCCCCAAGCTCGCCCGCGTCCCGTACGCGACCGCCCACCCAGCCGTCTTCCTGTGCTCCTCGGCCACCCCTCCGGGACCGGGCGTGCACGGCATGTCGGGCCACCACGCCGCGCGGGCGGTCTGGCGTCGGCTGCGCGGCTGAACCCCGCCGCGCGCGGCCCGGACGTACAGCGGAGGCCCCGACGAATCCCTGTGGAGGGGACCTCTGCGGGTTCGGTGGGAGTGGCTCGGTCCGGGCCGCTCCCACGAGCGGGAGACCGCCGGCTCAGTGCGGGATGCCGTCGATCAGCTCACGCGCGCCCTGGCGCAGCAGCGCCACCGCCACCGAGGTGCCGAGCGTCGCCGGGTCCAGCGGGCCGGCCCACTCGTGGGCGTCCAACACCGTCTTGCCGTCCGGAGTGAACACCCGCGCGCGCAGTGACAGCCGGCCGTCGCGCTCGGCCCGGGCGAAGCCCGCGATCGGGGCGTTGCAGTGGCCCTGCAGGACGTGCAGCAGCATGCGTTCGGCCGTCATCTCCCGCCAGGCGTCCGCGTCACCGAGCCCCGAGACGGCCTCGATGGTGGCGGCGTCGTCCTCCCGGCACTGCAGGGCCAGCACCCCGGCGCCGATCGGCGGGCACATGGTCTCCACCGACAGCACCTCGGCGATCCGGTCCACGCGGCCGATGCGCTCCAGGCCCGAGGCGGCGAGCAGCAGCGCGTCCGCCTCGCCCGCGTCCAGCTTCTCCAGCCGCCGGTTGGCGTTGCCGCGCATCGGCACGCACTCCAGATGCGGGTGGGAGATGGCCAGTTGGGCGGCGCGCCGGACCGACGAGGTGCCGATCCGCGTCCCCGCGGGCAACTCGTCCAGCGTCAGCCCGTCGGGGTGCACCAGCGCGTCCCGGATGTCGTCGCGCCTGAGGTAGGCGGCGAAGACCGTCCCCGTGGGCAGCGGGCGGTCGGCGGGCACGTCCTTGACGCAGTGGACCGCCACATCCGACTCGCCGGCGAGCAGCGCGGCGTCCACCTCCTTGGTGAACGCCCCCTTTCCACCGAGGGCCGCCAGATCGCCCTGCCAGCGGTCGCCGGAGGTGGTCACGGGTACGACCGCGGTACGGATCTCCGGCCGCAGGACCGCGAGTTCGGCGCGTACGCGCTCCACCTGGGCCAGGGCCATCGGAGAGGAACGGGTGACGATACGGATGGTGGCAACGGGCGCCTCGGCCTCACCGAGCGCGCCCCCGGCGGCGGAGCCGCCTGACGCAGAAGGCATGGCGTACACCATAGAGCCTCGACCCTCCCTCCCCGCCGCAGGCCGAGCCCGCGTCACCTTCCGGCCGAGTCCCGAGGTCGACGCGGGGCGGTCGCGGAGGGGAGCGAGGGCCGTGTCGGATTTCCGCGAGCCCCGCCGGGTCCAGTGGTCGATGCTGGAGCCATGCACACAGACCACGACCGGTGCGTACGCGCCGTGCAGTCCCATGACGCCCGCTTCGACGGGTGGTTCTTCACCGCGGTGCTCACGACGCGGATCTACTGCCGCCCCAGTTGCCCGGTCGTGCCGCCGAAAGCGCGGAACATGACCTTCTACCCGAGCGCGGCGGCCGCCCAGCAGGCGGGGTTCCGGGCGTGCAAGCGGTGCCGGCCGGACGCCACGCCGGGATCGCCGCGGTGGAACGAGCGGGCCGACGTGGTGGCCCGCGCGATGCGCATGATCGCGGACGGGGTGGTGGATCGGGAGGGGGTGCCGGGGCTGGCGGCTCGCCTCGGGTACAGCACGCGACAGGTGGAACGCCAACTCCTGGCGGAGCTCGGCGCCGGCCCGCTGGCGCTCGCGCGGGCCCAGCGGGCGCAGACCGCGCGGCTGCTGATCGAGACCAGCGCGCTGCCGATGGCGGACATCACCTTCGCGGCGGGGTTCTCCAGCATCCGGTCCTTCAACGAGACGGTGCGGGAGGTGTTCGCGCTCAGCCCCACCGAGCTGCGGCAGCGGGCCCGGCGGGGGCGCCCCGTGGCGGCGCCGGGGGAGCTGAACCTACGGCTGCCGTACCGGGCCCCGCTGTGCCCGGACAACCTCTTCGGGCACCTGGCGGCCACCGCGGTACCGGGCGTGGAGGAGTGGCGCGACGGCGCCTACCGGCGCACCCTGCGCCTGCCGTACGGCCACGGGGTGGTGGCGCTGCGCCCCGAGTCGGACCACATCGCCTGCCAGCTGTCCCTGACCGATCTGCGTGACCTGGCCGGGGCGATCAGCCGCTGCCGGCGGCTCCTGGACCTCGACGCCGACCCGGTGGCCGTCGACGACGCGCTCCGCGCGGACCCGCGACTCGCCCCGCTGGTCGACGAGGCGCCGGGGCGGCGGGTGCCGGGGACGGTGGACGCGGAGGAGTTCGCCGTCCGGGCCGTGCTGGGCCAGCAGGTGTCCACGGCGGCCGCGCGCACCCTGGCCGGCCGGCTCGTGACCGCGCACGGCGACCCCGTCGAGGATCCGGCCGGCGGACTCACCCATCTCTTCCCCACGGCCGAGGCGCTGGCCGGCCTGGACCCCGCCGCCCTGGCCATGCCCGCCACCCGGCGGGCCACGCTCACGGGACTGGTCGGCGCGCTGGCCGCCGGCGAGCTGACGCTCGGGGTCGGCAGCGACTGGGAAGCGGCCCGGGAGCGGCTCGCCGCGCTGCCCGGCGTCGGCCCCTGGACCGTGGAGATCGTCGCCATGCGGGCGCTCGGCGACCCGGACGCCTTCGTCGCCACCGACCTCGGAGTACGCGGCGCCGCCCGGGGGTTGGGGCTGCCGGCCACCCCGGTCGCGCTCACCCGGCACTCGACCGCCTGGCGCCCCTGGCGCGCGTACGCGGTCCAGTACCTTTGGGCGACCGCCGATCATCCGATCAACCGCCTTCCCGCCAACTGACCCTCCACGGAATACGAAAGGCGCTCATGACCCGCGTCCACACCGTCCACGAAAGCCCCTACGGACCGCTCACCCTGGTCGCCACGGACGGCGCGCTCTCCGGGCTCTACATGACCGACCACCGGCACCGCCCGCCCCTGGAGACCTTCGGCGAGCGCGACGAGACGCCGTTCGGCGAGACGATCCGGCAGTTGGAGCTCTACTTCGGCGGTGAGTTGACCGAGTTCGACCTGCCGTTACACCTGGCCGGCACGCCGTTCCAGCATCGCGTCTGGGCCGAGCTCCAGCACATCCCGTACGGCGAGACCATCTCCTACGGCGAGTTGGCCGAGCGGCTCGGGCAGCCGACCGCCGCCCGCGCGGTGGGGCTGGCCAACGGCCGCAACCCGGTCAGCATCATCGTCCCCTGCCACCGTGTCGTCGGCGCCTCCGGCAGCCTCACCGGCTACGGCGGCGGCCTGGACCGCAAGCGCCGGCTGCTGGCCTTCGAGAGCGGGGACGCCGCGGCGGAGGGCCAACTCTTCTAGAAGGTCACCCGCGCCCACGCCTCGGGCGTCAGGGAGGACAGGTCGGCGGGGCGGCCGCCGCCGGCGCGGCCACCTCACCGACATCGGCGGTGGCGGCGCGAGCCTTCGAACGCCGAGCCATGGAAGCGCCCGTTAGCCGACCCGACCCGATTCCCCGATCTAGGGTCCGGCCGTGCCGAGCGTCTCCAGCAGCGCGGGCAGCGCGCTTCCGATGGGCTCGCGGATCACCTCGGCCGCCAGCGGGTCGTACGGCGTCGGCTCGGCGTTGACGATGACGAGCCGCGCGCCGTGCTCCACGGCCAGGCCGGCGAGCGCGGCGGCGGGGTTCACCTGCAGGCTGGTGCCGACCGCGATGAAGATCTCGCACGCCTTGGCGATGGCGACCGCCTCGCCCAGCACCACCGGGTCCAGGGCCTGGCCGAACATGACCGTCGCCGACTTCAGGATCCCGCCGCACTCCAGGCACGGCGGGTCGGACTCGCCGGCCTCCACCCGCACCAGCGCCTCGGCCATGTCCGAGCGCGCCCCGCAGCCCGTGCACTGCACCGCGCGGGCCGTGCCGTGCAACTCCAGCACCTTGCGCGGCGGCATGCCCGCCATCTGGTGCAGTCCGTCCACGTTCTGCGTGAGCACCCGCACCGGCACCCCGGAGCGCTCCAGCCGCGTCACCGCCTCGTGCGCCCCGTTCGGCCTGGCGTGCCGCGCGGGCGAGTCCCGGCGCAGCAGCCAGGACCTGCGGCGGATCTCCGGATCGGACATGTACGCGTCGTAGGTGACCAGCTTCTCGGCCTCCGGGTCGCGCCGCCACAGTCCCTGGGGCCCGCGGTAGTCCGGAATCCCGGAGTCCGTGGAGATGCCCGCCCCGGTCAGGATGGCCACCAGGGGACGCCGCGTCGGCTCGCTGCTCATGCCGCGAGCGTACGCAGCGCTCCGTGCCCTGGCGACCGGGTTTTCGCACCCCCGCGCGGTGCGCGCCGCCCGGCCCGCGCGGGACGTCCTGTCATGCCTCCGCGCGGGCCGCGAGTGCGGTCGTGCGTCGCGCCAGATCGCTGATCGCGGCGTTGTCGAAGCCGAAGACCGCGCTGCGTACGCGGTCGTGGAGCGGCTCGGTCCACTGGGGCGGGATGGCGGCGGCCCCACACAGCACACCCGCGACGGAGCCGGCCGTCGCGCCGTTGGAGTCGGTGTCCAGACCACCGCGCACGGTGAGCGCGAGGGTGGCGTCGAAGTCGCCCGCACCGTAGAGCAGGCCGGCGGTGAGCACGGCGGCGTTGGGGACGACGTGGATCCAGTGCAGCCGCCCGGTCTCCCGGTCCACCTCGGCCAGCGCCTCCGCCCAGCCCACCCCGGCCTCGTGCAGCGCCGCCGTGTGCCGCACCGCGCGGGCCAGCCGGCAGCCCGGCGGGATCACACCCAGGGCCGTCTCCACGGCCTCGCGCGGGCCGTCGGCGGTGAACGCGGCGGCCACCAGCGCCGCGGCCCACATCGCCCCGTACACGCCGTTGCCGGTGTGCGACAGCACGGCGTCACGCCGCGCCAGGGCCGCCGCCCGGCGCGGGTCGCCGGGGGAGACCCAACCGTGGACGTCCGCGCGGATCAGGGCGCCGATCCACTCCTGGTACGGGTTGTCGACGGTGGCGGTCAGCGGCGGGCGCAGGCCGTTGGCCAGGTTCCGGTACGCGGCGCGCTCGGCGGTGAAGGTCTGGAGGTACGGCAGCGACTCCAGCCACGCCGTGCCGACCTGCTCGGTGGTGAAGTCCGGACCGTATCGCTCCAGCAGCCGCAGACCCAGGATCGAGTAGTCGACGTCGTCGTCCCGGCAGCTGCCGTCGATGCGGCCGCGGGTGCACTCGGGCCACTCCGGGCGCAGCGCGAACTCGGCGCGCGACACGACGTCGGCGCGAAGGGCGGCGTCGGGAGCGGGGAGGTAGTCGGTCAGCGGCAGCGCACCGGTGGCCCGCAGATAGCGGTCGATGCGCTCGCGCGTCCAGTAGCTCCCGTCCTCCACCGGCTTGCCCAGCATGTTCCCGGCGATCCGGCCGAGCCAGCCGCCGAGGACGCGGTCCGCGAGTGCCTCCCGGGAAGCCTCCATGGAACAGGTGTACCCGCGGCGGGGGCCCGTATAAGGTCGCAGCGGCGCGACTCCTGGAATCGGCGAGGGGTGGCAAGGTGACGGACACGCGGGTACTGATCGCCGCGGACAAGTTCAAGGGCTCGCTGACGGCGGTCGAGGTCGCCGCGCGGGTGACGGCCGGGCTGCGCCGCGCGCTGCCCGGCGTGCGCGTGGAGGCGCTGCCGGTGGCCGACGGCGGCGACGGCACGGTCGACGCGGCCGTCGCGGCCGGGTTCGAGCGCCGGGAGACGGTGGTGACCGGGCCGCTGGGCACCCGGCTCACGGCCTCGTTCGCGCTGCGCGGCAGGACCGCGGTGGTGGAGATGGCCGAGGCGTCCGGGCTGCGCCGGCTGCCCCGTGGCCTCTTCGCGCCGCTCACCGCCACGACGTACGGCAGCGGCGAGCTGCTGCGCGCGGCCCTGGACGCGGGCGCGCGGACCATCGTCTTCGGTGTCGGAGGCAGCGCGACCACGGACGGCGGCGCGGGGATGCTGAGCGCGCTGGGGGCGCGGCTGCTGACCGCGGACGGTCGGCCGGTGGCCCCCGGCGGAGGCCCGCTGCGCGATCTGGCCACGGTCGACCTCTCCGGGCTCGACCCTCGACTGGCCGACACCGAGACCATCCTCGCCAGCGACGTCGACAATCCGCTGACCGGACCCAAGGGCGCCCCGGCGGTCTACGGGCCGCAGAAGGGCGCCACGGACGCGGACGTCGCCGCGCTGGACCTCGCCCTGGCCCACTACACGCGGGTGCTGGAGCGGGCGGTCGGCCCCCGCGCCGCGGAGTACGCCCAGGCCGCCGGTGCGGGCGCGGCGGGCGGCATCGGGTACGGCGCCCTGGTCGGCCTCGGCGCGGTCTTCCGGCCGGGCATCGACGTCATGCTCGACGTCCTCGGCTTCATGGACGCCCTGGACCGCGCCGATGTCGTGATCACCGGCGAGGGCTCGCTCGACGAGCAGACGCTGCACGGCAAGGCGCCGGTGGGGGTGGCCGCGGCCGCCCGCGCCCGCGGCGTCCCGGTGCTCGCGGTCTGCGGCCGGCTCACCCTCCCGGCCGAGGCCCTCGCCGCGGCCGGGATCTCCCGGGCGTACGCGCTGACCGACCTGGAGCCCGATCCGGCGCGCTGCGTGGCCGAGGCGGGCCCCCTGCTCGAACGCCTCGCGGAGCGCTTGGCGGAGGCGGTGGGCTGACGTGTCGCGGCGCGTCTGGCGTACGCGGTGGGCTGACGCGTCGCGGCCCCCTGGCGCGGTGGGGCACGGGCGACACGTTGCCGCCGCATGGCGACCCGCCGCCGTCGCACGGGACCACCCAGCGCCGTCGCGCTGGCGACCCGGCCGCACGGCGGACCCCAGCATGGCCACATGGCGAAGGGCCCGGGCGGCCATGTCGCCCGGGCCCTTCGCCTCGGCTCTCGACCGCTACGCGGTCCCGCGCTACGGCAGCTGCGCCGCCCGTGCCTCGCGGCGGTTGTCACGGAACGTGTTCACCCGGCGCGCCGTGGCGAACAGCGGGATGACCGCCCCCATCACCAGCTGCAGCGAGCACGCCGTCTGGAGCAGCAGCTCGCCGCCCGGGGCCTCGAAGGCCCAGGCCGCCAGGAGCCCCATGCTGGTGACGATCCAGCTGAGCATCGCGACCGCCAGCCATCCGCGCGGCTTGGGGTACTCGACCCGGCTGACCATCAGCCACGCCACACCCACGATGGCCAGCAGCGTCGGCACGAACGGCAGCCCCAGCAGCACCACCGACACGACGGTCAGTGCGCCGAAGGGGCTCGGCATGCCCTGGAACATGCCGTCCTTCATGGTCACACAGGAGAATCTCGCCAGTCGTAGGACGACCGCGAGAAGTACCAGGATCGCCGCCACCGCCGAGACCCGCTGCTGGTACGCACCGTCCGCGACCATGCCCCAGACCAGCACGAAGTAGGCCGGGGCCAGCCCGAAGCTGATCAGGTCGGAGAGGTTGTCCAGCTCCGCCCCCATCGCCGAGCTGCGCAGCTTCCGCGCCACCAGGCCGTCGAACAGGTCGAAGACCGAGGCGAGCAGCATGAGCATCACCGCGGTGGCCGCGCTGTGCCGGGCCATCCCGCCGTCCTCGTGGCCCGTGAGATGCGGGATGAGAACGCCGGTGGTGGTGAAGTACACCGCCATGAAGCCGCACGTGGCGTTACCGAGAGTCAGGGTGTCCGCTATCGACAGCCGCAGCGACAGCGGCATATCGCCGGTGTCCGGGTCCGTCTCCTCGTCGTCCTCGACCTCGGCGACCCACCCGGCCTGAGTGTCCGGATCAGTCACGGTCAAGACGAGTCACCCCCGCAACCGTGGGCTGACCGACCTCGACGGCGACCTCCACGCCCTCCGGAAGGTAGATGTCGACGCGCGAGCCGAAGCGGATCAGGCCGATGCGCTCGCCCTGCTCCACCTTGGTGCCCTGCGGGATGTACGGCACGATCCGCCGGGCCACGGCACCGGCGATCTGCACCATCTCGATGTCGCCCAGCTCGGTGTCGAAGTGCCAGACGACCCGCTCGTTGTTCTCGCTCTCCTTGTTGAAAGCCGGAACGAAGCCGCCGGGGATGTGTTCGACGGAGGTCACCGTGCCCGCCAGCGGCGCGCGGTTGACGTGGACGTTCAGCGGGCTCATGAAGATCGCGACACGGGTGCGCCCGTCCTTCCACGGCATGATGCTCTGCACCACGCCGTCGGCCGGGGAGATGACCCGGCCCTGAGTGATCTCTCGCTCAGGGTCGCGGAAGAACCACAGCATGCCCGCCGCCAGAGCGGTGGCGGGCACGGCGACCGCCGCCCAGCGCCCGGAGCGCCGGGCCCGGGCGGCGGTGAGGCTGACCGCCGCGGTGGCGACGGTCGGGAGGAGCCACGGCGATGCTCCGCGCGCGAGGCGTACGCCGGCGAGGCTGTCGCGAGGTGCAGAGGTTTGGCTGTGGGGCATGGATGACCTTCGTAGCGGAGGATGCCGCGTAGCGAAAAAGGGGACGGCGGCTTTCCGGGGATGGTATCGGTTGCGGGCGGTAACTAGGCAAGCGCCAGGGCCAGTCGATGGCTGAAGTCCCGGAGCAGGATGTGATCTTGTTCTCTTAGATACCATCCCAAACCAGGACATCTATCCCTGTATGTGGTACTCCTCCAGCAGTCGCCGCCCGATGATCATCTTCTGGATCTCGGCGGTTCCCTCGCCGATGAGGAGCATCGGTGCCTCGCGGTAAAGGCGCTCGATCTCGTATTCCTTGGAGAAGCCGTAGCCGCCGTGAATGCGGAAGGCGTCCTCCACGACCTCTTTGCAGTACTCGGAGGCCAGGTACTTGGCCATCCCCGCTTCGAGGTCGTTGCGCTGTCCGGAGTCCTTTTTCCGGGCAGCGTTGACCATCATGGCATGAGCGGCCTCGACCTTGGTCGCCATTTCCGCCAGTTTGAACTGGATGGCCTGGTGCTGAGAGATCGGCTTGCCGAAGGTGGTCCGCTGCTGAGCATAGGAAACGCCCAGCTCAAAGGCGCGCTGGGCCACTCCACAGCCTCGTGCGGCGACATTGACCCGGCCGACCTCGACGCCGTCCATCATCTGGTAGAAGCCGCGTCCGGTGGCCCCGCCGAGCACGCGATCAGCCGGAACGCGGAGCCCGTCCATGATCAGCTCGGTGGTGTCGACGCCCTTGTAGCCCATCTTCTCGATCTTGCCCGGAATGGTGAGTCCGGGCCTGACCTCGCCGAATCCCGGCTCCTTCTCGATGAGGAAGGTGGTCATCGACTTATGCGGCGGAGTGCCCTCCGGCTGCCCCTCGTCCGTTCGGCACAACACCGCCACCAGCGAGGAGGTGCCGCCATTGGTCAGCCACATCTTCTGGCCGGTGAGGAGGAAATCGTCCCCGTCCCGCTCGCCCTTGGAAGTGATCGCCGACACGTCGGAGCCCAGTGCCGGCTCCGACATGGAGAAGGCGCCCCGGATCTCGCCCAGCGCCATCTTTGGCAGGAAATAGTCCTTCTGTTCCTGGGTGCCGTGCTGCTTGAGCATGTAAGCGACGATGAAGTGCGTGTTGATGATCCCCGACACGCTCATCCAACCGCGGGCGATCTCCTCCACGCAGAGCGCGTATGTGAGAAGAGACTCACCCAGCCCGCCGTACTCCTCCGGGATCATCAGCCCGAAGACGCCGAGTTCCTTGAGGCCCTCAACGATCTGCGCCGGATACTCGTCGCGGTGCTCCAGCTCGGTGGCGACCGGAAGAATTTCCTTGTCGACAAAGTCACGGACCGTGCGCAGGATCTCCTGCTGGATCTCCGTCAGCCCGTCGGTCTGCGCGAGGCGCCCCATCTCACTTCTCCCCTTCCGGGAACTCCGGGCGGCCGGGCTGCTCGCCGCCGCGCTCCTTGATGTACGTGGCGGTGGGCACCATCACCTTGCGGCGGAAGACGCACACGAGGGTGGAGTCCTGCTTGTAGCCCTTGGTCTCCACGTAGACGATCCCGCGGTCGTCCTTGGACTTCGACGGCCACTTGTCCAGCACCGTCGTCTCGCCGTAGATGGTGTCGCCGTGAAAGGTCGGCGCGACGTGCTTCAGCGACTCGATCTCCAGGTTGGCGATGGCCTTGCCGGACACGTCCGGCACCGACATCCCCAGCAGCAGGGAGTAGATGTAGTTGCCCACCACCACGTTCCTGCCGAAATCGGTGGTCTTCTCCGCGTAGTTCGCGTCCATGTGGAGCGGGTGGTGGTTCATGGTGAGCAGACAGAAGAGGTGGTCGTCGTACTCGGTGACGGTCTTCCCCGGCCAGTGCCGGTAGACCGCGCCGACCTCGAACTCCTCGTAGGTGCGTCCGAACTGCATCGCTTACGCCTCCGGGGCCTCGAACGTGCTGGTACGGGTCATCCCGGCGGCGCGGCCCTTACCCGCGATCACCAGTGCCATCTTGCGGCTGGCCTCGTCGATCATCTCGTCGCCGAGCATCGCCGAGCCCTTCTTGCCGCCCGCCTCGGAGGTGCACCACTCGTACGCGTCGAGGATCAGCTCCGCGTGGTCGTAGTCCTCCTGGGAGGGCGAGAAGACCTCGTTGGCGGCCTCCACCTGACCCGGGTGCAGCACCCACTTGCCGTCGAAGCCCAGCGCCGCCGCGCGGCCCGCGACCTCGCGGAAGCCGTCGACGTTCTTGATCTGGAGGTACGGGCCGTCGATCGCCTGGAGGTCGTTGGCCCGGGCCGCCATCAGGATCTTCATCAGGATGTAGTGGTAGGCGTCCGCCGGGTAACCGGGCGGCTGCTCGCCGACGACCAGCGACTTCATGTTGATGGAGGCCATGAAGTCGGCGGGGCCGAAGATGATCGTCTCGATGCGCGGCGAGGCCTGGGCGATCGCGTTGACGTTGTTCAGGCCCTGCGCGTTCTCGATCTGCGCCTCGATGCCGATCCGGCCGACCTCGAAGCCCATCGTCTTCTCGATCTGCGTCAGCAGCAGGTCGAGGGCGACGACCTGCTCGGCGTTCTGGACCTTCGGCAGCATGATGCAGTCGAGGTTGGGGCCCGCGCCCTCGACGACCGTCACGACGTCCCGGTACGTCCAGTGGGTCGTCCAGTCGTTGACCCGCACGACCCGCGTCTTGCCCGTCCAGTCACCTTCGTTGAGGAACTTGACGATGGTGTGTCGCGCCTCGGGCTTGGCGAGCGGCGCGCAGGCGTCCTCCAGGTCGAGGAAGACCTGGTCGGCCGGCAGCCCCTGCGCCTTCTCCAGGAAGCGCGGGTTCGAACCGGGGACCGCGAGGCAGGAGCGACGCGGGCGCAGCCGGTTCACGAGGGACGGCGTGGTCATGCGGGGACCTCCAACGGGTCGAGCTGGTTCGCTTTCCGGATCTCGTCGACGATACGGCCGATGATCTCCGTGATGCCGAAGTCCTTCGGCGTGAAGACGGCCGCGACACCGGCCGCGCGGAGCGCCTGCGCGTCCGCGGAGGGGATGATGCCGCCGACGATCACCGGCAGCTCCGCCGCGCCGGCCTCGCGCAGCCGCCGCAGGACGTCGGGCACCAGCTCGGCGTGCGAGCCGGAGAGGATCGACAGCCCCACACAGTGCACGTCCTCGGCGACGGCGGCCGAGACGATCTGCTCCGGGGTGAGCCGGATCCCCTGGTAGACCACCTCGAAGCCGGCGTCGCGGGCGCGTACGGCGATCTGCTCGGCGCCGTTGCTGTGCCCGTCCAGGCCCGGCTTGCCGACCAGCAGCCGCAGCTTGCCGCTGCCGAGCTCGGCGGCGGTCTTGGCCACCTTGTCGCGTACCTCGGCCAGCAGGCTGCCCGCCTCGGCGGCGACCGCCACCGGGGCGCTGCTGACCCCCGTGGGGGCCCGGAACTCGCCGAAGACGTCCCGCAGCGCCCAGGACCACTCGCCCGTCGTCACGCCCGCGCGGGCGCACTCCAGGGTGGCGGCGAAGAGGTTGGCGTCGCCGGCGGCGGCCGCCTTGAGGGCGGACAGCGACTCCTGTGCCCGCATCTCGTCGCGGCCCACCCGCCAGTCGTGCAGGGCGGCCACCACCCGGGCCTCGTTCGCCGGGTCGACCGTCATGATGGCGGTGTCCAGGTCGGCGGTGAGCGGGTTGGGCTCCGTCGACTCGAAGCAGTTGACGCCGACGATCTTCTCCTCGCCGGCCTCGATCCGGGCCCGGCGCTCGGCGTGCGAGGAGACCAGCTGGGCCTTGAGGTAGCCGGACTCCACGGCCGCCATCGCGCCGCCCATCTCCTGGATCCGGTCGATCTCGGCCAGGCACTCGGCGACCAGCGCGTCCACCTTGGCCTCGATCACATGCGAGCCCGCGAAGATGTCCTCGTACTCCAGCAGGTCGCTCTCGTGCGCCAGGACCTGCTGGATGCGCAGCGACCACTGCTGGTCCCAGGGCCGGGGGAGGCCCAGTGCCTCGTTCCAGGCGGGGAGCTGCACCGCGCGCGCCCGGGCGTCCTTGGAGAGGGTGACGGCCAGCATCTCCAGGACGATCCGCTGGACGTTGTTCTCCGGCTGGGCCTCGGTCAGGCCGAGCGAGTTCACCTGGACGCCGTAGCGGAAGCGACGCTGCTTGGGGTCGTCGATCCCGTACCGCTCCCGGGTGATCTGGTCCCAGATGCGGCCGAAGGCGCGCATCTTGCACATCTCCTCGATGAACCGGACCCCGGCGTTGACGAAGAAGGAGATGCGGCCGACGACATCGCCCCTGCGGTCCTCGGGGATCTGCCCGGAGGCGAAGACCGCGTCCAGCACGGCGATCGCCGTGGACATCGCGTAGGCGATCTCCTGTACCGGGGTGGCTCCCGCCTCCTGGAGGTGGTAGCTGCAGATGTTGATCGGGTTCCACTTCGGGATGTGGTTCACCGTGTGGGTGATCATGTCGGTGGTCAGCCGCAGCGAGGGCCCCGGCGGGAAGACATGCGTGCCCCGCGACAGGTACTCCTTGACGATGTCGTTCTGGGTGGTGCCCTGCAGCTTGCCGATGTCGGCGCCCTGCTCCTCGGCGACCACCTGATAGAGCGCCAGCAGCCACATGGCGGTGGCGTTGATCGTCATCGAGGTGTTCATCTGCTCCAGCGGGATGTCCTGGAACAGCCGTCGCATGTCGCCGAGGTGGGAGACCGGCACCCCGACCCGGCCCACCTCGCCGCGGGCGAGGATGTGGTCGGGGTCGTAGCCGGTCTGCGTCGGCAGGTCGAACGCGACCGACAGACCGGTCTGGCCCTTGGCGAGGTTGCGCCGGTACAGCTCGTTGGACGCCTCGGCGGTGGAGTGCCCGGCGTAGGTCCGCATCAGCCACGGACGGTCTTTACGGCGTTCTGTCATGCGTGCGTCTCACACATTCCGGAAGCGGTTGATGGCGTCGATGTGCTGGTCGCGCAGTTCCTGGTCGGTCACGCCCATGCCCTCCTCGGGGGCCAGGCAGAGCACGCCGACCTTCCCCTGGTGCAGGTTGCGGTGGACGTCGTAGGCGGCCTGACCGGTGTCCTCCAGGGAGTACGTCCGGGAGAGGGTGGGGTGGATCTTGCCCTTGGCGATCAGCCGGTTGGCCTCCCACGCCTCGCGGTAGTTGGCGAAGTGCGAGCCGACGATCCGCTTGAGCGACATCCACAGGTAGCGGTTGTCGTACTCGTGGTTGTAGCCGGAGGTGGAGGCGCAGGTGACGATGGTGCCGCCCTTGCGGGTGACGTAGACCGAGGCGCCGAAGGTCTCCCGGCCGGGGTGCTCGAAGACGATGTCCACGTCCTCGCCGTCGGTCAGCTCGCGTATGCGCTTGCCGAAGCGCTTCCACTCCTTGGGGTCCTGGGTGTGCTCGTCCTTCCAGAACCTGTACCCCTCGGCGCTGCGGTCGATGATCGCCTCGGCCCCCATGGCCCGGCAGATCGCCGCCTTCTGCTCGCTGGAGACCACGCAGATCGGGTTGGCGCCGCCGGCGAGCGCGAACTGGGTGGCGTAGGAGCCGAGTCCGCCGCTGGCACCCCAGATGAGCACGTTGTCGCCCTGCTTCATCCCGGCGCCGTTGCGGGAGACCAGCTGCCGGTAGGCGGTGGAGTTGACCAGCCCCGGAGAGGCTGCCTCCTCCCAGCTCAGGTGCTTGGGCTTGGGCATCAGCTGGTTGGACTTGACCAGTGCGATCTCGGCGAGGCCGCCGAAGTTGGTCTCGAAGCCCCAGATCCGCTGTTCGGGGTCGAGCATGGTGTCGTTGTGGCCGTCGGCGCTCTCCAGCTCCACCGACAGGCAGTGCGCCACGACGGCGTCGCCCGGCTTCCAGGCGTTGACGCCCGGGCCGGTGCGCAGCACCACGCCCGCCAGGTCGGAGCCGATGACGTGGTACGGGAGGTCGTGCCGCTTGGTCAGCGGGGAGAGCCGGCCGTACCGCTCCAGGAAGGCGAAGGTGGACACCGGCTCGAAGATCGAGGTCCAGACGGAGTTGTAGTTGACCGAGCTGGCCATCACGGCGACGAGGGCCTCGCCGGGGCCGAGTTCGGGCACCGGGACCTCGTCCAGGTGAAGGGACTTGCGCGGATCCTTCTCCCGGGTACTGAGGCCGGCGAACATCTCGGTCTCGTCCTTGTGCACGGTGACCGCGCGGTAGGACTCCGGCAGGGGGATCGCCGCCAGGTCCGCTGGCGTGCTGTCGGGCGCGAGGATCGCGTCCAGGATCTCGTTCATGGTGGCCTCCGGCGAAGCGTTTGAGGACGCTTGAGGGAACGCTGGGGTCGATCTGACGGGCTGTGGGTGGAGCCGGTGGTGCCGTCGGTTCGGCGGAGGTGGTGCTCGGCGGTGCGCGGGTGGCGCTGGGGTCCCGGACGGTGCCGGGGGGTGCCTGTGACGCAGGCGTCCGGGCGCGCAAGGTGCTTGCGGGGACAGCCGACGCGCGACGCGCTTTCTCAACGCGCCGGCCGCCCGGACTCTCTCAAGTTATGGCACCGCGTGCCACTAAGCAAGACACTGGGTGCCAACAATTTCTCTCAATTGTCATTCCGGTCGCACGCATGAGCAAGACGGCCGCCCCGAGGAGGGGCGGCCGTCGCGGAGGGTGTGCGGTCGTGTGCGAATGGTTTGGGGTCGGTGCCGGTGGCGGAAGCGCGCGGGAAGGGGCGCGAACGTGCGGCGAGGTGCGGGGAGCGGCGGCCGCGGGGCCGTCAGTCGCGCTTCTTCAGGGCCCGCTCGATGGTGCGCATGACCTCGTTCAGCGGGGCGTCGGTGCGCGCCACCATCACCACCACCTCGTCCTCGCCTTCCACCGTCGCGGCGGCGGCCGGCCCGCGGCCGGACAGCGACCGGCCCGCCACGATGCCGGTGCCGAACGTCTCCCGGACGATGGCGAACGCGTGGTCCAGCTGCGTCTCCACGTCGCCCTGGCCGCCCGCCCGCAGCCAGCGTCGCAGCACGTGGTTGTGCGCGGTCACCACCGCGGACGCGGCGACCTCGGCCAGCAGCGGGTCGTCGTCCCCGACGTGGTGCGCGCCCTCGTCGAAATGACCCAGCAGATAGCGGGTGAACAGCCGCTCGTAGCGGGCCACCGAGGCGATCTCGGCCTCCCGCAGGGCCGGAACCTCGCGGGTCAGCCGATAGCGCTCCACCGACGCGGCCGGGGAGGCCGCGTACATCTTCATGACCTCCTTGATGCCCCGGCAGACCGTGTCCAGCGGGTGCTCGTGCGGCGGGGCGGCCTCCAGGACCGCCTCCGCGCGCACCAGCGTGTCGTCGTGGTCGGGGAAGATCGCCTCTTCCTTGGAGCGGAAGTGCCGGAAGAACGTGCGGCGGGCGACCCCGGCCGCGGCGGCGATCTCGTCGACCGTCGTGGCCTCGTAGCCCTTCGTCGCGAACAACTCCATGGCGGCGGCGGCCAGTTTGCGGCGCATGGTCAGGCGCTGCGCGGCCGCACGGCGCGAGCCGGCGCTGTCTCCGCCGTCGGCGGCGGTCGTACGGTTCGGACGAGCGGACTTCACGGGCTGGGACATGTGGGGAACGTAACACGCTGCGGAGTGCGTGTGCGGGGGCGGACCGCCGTCGGGCTCCAGCAGCCCGCCCCAGCCGGGGACGTACTCAGGCCCTCGCATACTCGCGGAAGCCGCGCCCGGTCTTGCGTCCCAGGCAGCCCGCCGCCACCAGGTGCTCCAGCAGCGGCGCGGGCGCCAGGCCCGGATCGCGGAACGCGCGGTGCAGCACCTTCTCGATCGCCAGCGACACGTCCAGGCCGACGACGTCGAGCAGCTCGAAGGGGCCCATCGGATAGCCGCCGCCGAGCTTCATCGCCGCGTCGATGTCATCCGGCGAGGCGTAGTGCTCCTGCACCATCTTCACGGCGTTGTTCAGGTAGGGGAACAGCAGCGCGTTGACGATGAAGCCGGCCCGGTCGCCGCAGTCCACCGGGTGCTTGCGCACCTGGCGGCAGACGGCGCGGACGGTCGCGTGCGCCTCCTCCGAGGTGAGCACGGTGCGGACCACCTCGACCAGCTTCATCGCCGGCGCCGGGTTGAAGAAGTGCATCCCGATCACGTCCCGCGGCCGCGAGGTGGCGCGGGCGCAGGCGATGACGGGCAGCGAGGAGGTGGTGGTGGCCAGCACCGCGCCCGGCTTGCACACCTTGTCCAGGGTGGCGAACAGCTGCTGCTTGACGGCCAGGTCCTCGGCGACCGCCTCCACCGCCAGGTCCACCTCGGCGAAGGCGTCCAGCGCGCCGGCCGGGGTGACGCGCTCCAGCGCCTCCCGTGCGGCCTCCTCGGTCAGCCGGCCCTTCTCCACCGAGCGTCGCAGCGAGCGGTCGATCCGGCCCTTCGCCTTCTCCGCCTTGTCCAGGCCGCGGGCGGCCAGCACCACCTCGTACCCCGCCTTGGCGAAGACCTCGGCGATGCCGCTGGCCATGGTGCCCGAGCCGGCCACGCCGACCCGACGCACGGTCCGACCGGCCGCCGTCTCGTGCGCGTCGCCCGGCGTCAGGTCGTCCGGCACCACCTCCCCGCTGCCCGGCGCCGCGTAGCTGTAGAAGCCGCGGCCCGACTTGCGGCCGTTCAGCCCGGCCTCGCTGAGCTGGCCGAGGATCGGGGCGGGAGCGTGCAGCCGGTCGCGGGAGGCGGCGTACATGGCCTCCAGGACGGTGCGCGCGGTGTCGACGCCGATCAGGTCGAGCAGCGCCAGCGGGCCCATCGGCAGCCCGCAGCCCAGCTTCATGGCGGCGTCGATGTCCTCGCGCGTGGCGTACTTCGCCTCGTACATCGCGGCGGCCTGGTTCAGGTAGCCGAACAGCAGCCCGTCGGCGACGAAGCCCGGCCGGTCGCCCACGGCCACCGGCTCCTTGCCCAGGTCGCGGGCGAGGTCGGTGACCGCCGCCACCGCCGCCGGGGCGGTGAGCACGGAGGACACCACCTCGACCAGCTTCATGGCGGGGGCGGGGTTGAAGAAGTGCAGGCCCAGGACGCGCTCGGGGCGGGCGGAGTCCGCGGCCAGCCGGGTCACCGACAAGGCGTTGGTGCCGGTGGCCAGGATCGTCTCCGGGCGCACGACGGCGTCCAGCGCGGTGAAGACCTCGTGCTTGGTCTCGTAGTGCTCCGGCACCACCTCGATGACGAGATCGGCGCCGGCGGCGTCGGCCAGCTCGGTGGAGGTGCGGAACCGGCCGAGGACCGCGGTCCGCTCCTCCTCGGTGAGCTTCTCGCGGCGCACCGCGCGGGCGGTGGCGGACTCCAGGGCGGCGACGGCGGTACGGGCGGCGGCCTCGCTGATGTCGATGCCGATGACCTCGCGACCGGCGCGGGTCAGCACCTCGGCGATGCCGGTGCCCATGGTGCCGAGGCCGATCACGGCCACGGTGCGCAGGCTGAGGGACGGCGCGGGGGAGGTTTCAGGTGTGGACGTTCGGCCCATCGAGGGTCTCCTGAGGGTGTTCCCCGGTCTCGGGGAGAGGTGACGACTGAGGGATCCGGATCCGCCGTAACCTGGAAACACGCTCCGGGCGGCGGCGGATGGGGAGTTACGCGCTCCTGGACGGGCACCACTGCTCGTAGAAAGTCGTAAGAACTCGGTGAAACCCGCGAAGAACGCTGCGGCAGGCCCTGTCCCGGGGCCGCGCCGTACAGATACTCGAGTGCCGAACCGACGTCACTCTTGGCGGCTGCGTCACCAGGCCGCCCGAGCTTGAGTGCTGCTCGTGGCGGCAGCTTAACTCGCGGGTAACTGTTATGCCAGAGGTGGTTACGACGCTCGCGCTGTGGCGTGGACCACGCGTACACGCGGGCAGTGGGGAGGGAATCGGGTCATGGAAGACGACTTCCGCGCGCTGGTCGACCGGGTGCGGGCTTCACTCACGTCCCCGGCGGAGGTGGCCGCGTACCGCGCGCTGCTGGCGCTCGTCCGCGAGCGCACGCCCGCCGCCCGCGAGGAGCTCGCCCGTGTCCTGGTCGCCCCGGAACAGCCCCTGTGGGCGCGCGAGACCGCCGCGTACGCGCTCGGCACCATCGGCGACCGGCGCGCCTTCGAAACGCTGATCCTCATGCTCAACTACCGCGACCCGGTGCGCTGCGCCACCGCCGCGCGGGCGCTGGCCCGGCTCGGCGACCCGCGCACCGCCCGCGCGGCCGCGGCGCTGGCCACCAATCCGGTCCGCGTTCACTACGCGTTGCACCCCATCCGGCTGCTGGTGGAGCTGCGCGCCCCCGAGTCCGTGCCGGCGCTCGCCGAGACGCTGGAGCGGCTGCTGGCCGCGCGGGAGCACCACTGGTCGATAGCCCGGGCGTGCGTGGAGGGGCTCGGTGCCCTCGGCGACCCGCGCGCGATACCGGTGCTGACCAAGGCCAGCGCCTACCCGCAGCTGACCGCGGCCGCCGTCGCGGCGATCGCCCGCGCGGAGACGGCGCCACGGAGCTGAGCGACGCACGCGGGCGGTCCCGACTCCGGCGCGGGTCGTGGCGGCGGCGTGGGGACCGCCGCGGGAGAGTCGCGGAGGCGGTGGGCGGTGGGCGGCTACGCGCCGCTGGGCGGCATTCAGCTCGCCCGGGTGCGGCTTTCGTCTCGCGCCTTCGGCGCAAAGCGGCGGCAGCGGGCGAGGAGGGGAGGGGCCCGACGCCATCGCCGTCTGCCGCCCGGTGGCCGATGACGGCAACCGATCCCATGGCCGACGCCGGTGGTCGAACGTCTGTGCTCGGTACCCGTGGCGGACGTCCACGGCAGCCGTCTGCGGGCCGGTGTGCGTGAGAGGCGAAGCACCTTCTCAGAATCGTTTGACCGGGTACTTGCTCGGCAGCAAGCAATACGGAGAGGGGGTGTCTCTATTCGACGGGAACGGGAGACTGTCGTTCCGCCCCGGCCACCGGCCACCGGCCATCGAGTATCGACCGGCGGCCCGCGGGCGGCGACGGCGCCCTGGGCTCCCCTCCCGTCCGCTGTTGCCGCTGTGCGCCGAAGGCGCGAGACGAAAGCCGCACCCGGCCGAGCCGAATGCCGCCCCACGCGGCCGGTCCGCACGACAGCGACACCCGGCCGGTAGGCCGTCCCGGCGCCGACGTACGGCCGATCAGCCGCGCCCTGAGAGGGGTGTCTGGATTCGGCGGGAACGGGAGACTGTCGTTCCGCCCCGGCCACCGGCCACCGGCCATCGAGCATCGACCGGCGGCCCGCGGACGGCGACGGCGCCCTGGGCTCCCCCTCCCGTCCGCTGTTGCCGCTGTGCGCCGAAGGCGCGAGACGAAAGCCGCACCCGGCCGAGCCGAACGCCGCCCCACGCGGCCGGTCCGCTTACCCGGTCCCGGGTCGGGAGCCGTCCGGCGGGGGCGAGAGCCGCAGGGCGTACCGCACCTCCGCGACGTCGACGCCCGCCACCTCGTCCGACTGCTCCCGGCCGTCCGGCGCGAAACCCGCCCGCTCGTAGAACCGTCGTGCGCGGGCGTTCTCCTTCAGCACCCACAGCAGCATCCGGGGGAAACCGCGCTCGCGGGCCCGGGCCAGCGACTCGGTCAGCAGGGTGTGGCCGACACCGGTGCCGATCAGCTCGGGGCGGACGTAGAGGGCGTAGAGCTCGGCGTCGCCGGCGGGCACATCCGGGTCGCGGGAGGGGCCGAGGCAGGCCCAGCCCACCGGCTCTCCGCGCGCCGACTCGGCGATCAGGTTCACCATGACGCCCAGGCCGCGGGAGAAGTACTCCCGCTGCCGCTCGGCGTCCTCCGCCACGCTCAGCCCGTCCAGATACGCCTGGGGCATCAGCCCGGAGTACGCGGCCTGCCAGCCGCGGACGCGTAGCCCGGCCACCGCGGTGATGTCGTCCTCCACCATCTCGCGTACGCGCATCGGATGACCGGCCTATCGGCGCGTGGGCTCCGAGGAGCCCACGACGGCGAGCGCCTCGACCTCCAGCAGCAGGTCCGGCCGGAACAGCGCGGCGACCTGGACCGCGGAGCTGGCAGGCGGCCGCACGGTGTCGACGAAGGCGTCCCGGGCCTCCCGTATCGCGGGCAACTGGGCCACGTCCGTGACGAAGTACGTCAGCTTCACCACGTCCGCGAAGGTCGCGCCCGCTCCGGCCAGACAACGGCGGAGGTTCTCGAAGACCTGGCGGGCCTGGGCCGCGGGGTCGCCGGGGCCCACCAGCTCGCCGTGCTCGTCCAGCGCGACCTGTCCGGAGACGGCGATGAGGCGGCCGGTGCCCCACACGACATGGCTGTAGCCGTTGCCCGGAGCGACTCCCTCGGGGGCGGCGAGGTGGCTGAGGTGCGGCATGCGGACTCCCTTGCGCTCTCGGGGCCGACCCCCGGTGCTCGGGGCCCGCCCCTGTTCATGACGGAACGTCATGATCGTGGCTCATGGGGGTGCCGCGACAGCGAATTCCGGCCGCCTCACAGCAGGCTCAGCTGGGTGGCCCGTGACCCGGACGCCGACGCGGGCCCGTGGGCCGTCCCGGAGTCGTGCGCCACCTCGGGATCCCGATCCGCCTCCGGACGGGTGAGGTTGCGGGCGGCGCCGGCGCGGGCTGGCCCGATGCCGTACTCGGCGGCGAGCTCGTGCACCTGTCGGGTGACGCGTCGCTGGTACCACGTCGGCGCGTACGCCCCGTCCGCGTACATGGCCTCGTACCGCCGCACCAGGTGCGGATGGTGGCGGGCCAGCCAGGCCATGAACCACTCGCGGGCGCCGGGTCGCAGATGGAGCACGAGCGGGGTCACCGAGCCCGCCCCGGCGGCGGCGATCGCCCGCACCGTCTCCCGTAGCTGCTCGGGGGTGTCGCCCAGGAACGGGATGACCGGCGCCATCAGCACCCCGCACGGGATGCCGTGCTCGGCCAGCGTCCGCACGACGTCGAGGCGCCGCTCGGGCGAGGGTGTGCCCGGCTCCACGGTGCGCCACAGCTCGCGGTCGACGAAGCCCACGGAGACCGAGACCCCGATGTCGGTCACCCGCGCGGACTGCCGCAGCAGCTCCAGGTCGCGGAGGATCAGCGTGCCCTTGGTGAGGATCGAGAAGGGGTTCGCGCGGTCGCGCAGCGCGCCCAGGATGCCGGGCATCAGTCGATACCGCCCTTCCGCGCGCTGGTAGCAGTCGACATTGGTGCCCATGGCGATGTGCTCACCCTGCCAGCGGGACGAGGCCAGCTCGCGGCGGAGCAGCTCGGGGGCGTTGACCTTCACCACGATCTGCGAGTCGAAGCCGAGGCCGGTGTCGAGGTCGAGATAGCCGTGGGTCTTGCGCGCGAAGCAGTACACACAGGCGTGCGTGCAGCCGCGGTACGGGTTCACCGTCCACTCGAACGGCATGCGGGAGGCGCCCGGCACCCGGTTGACGATCGAGCGCGCCCGCACCTCGTGGAAGGTGATGCCGCGGAACTCGGGGGTGTCGAAGGTACGGGTGACCACCGCGTCGGTGCCGAAGAGGGCGGGGGCGGCTCGGTCGGGGTTCAGGTTGTCCCAGCGCATGGTGTGCACCTCCGGGGTCTCGCTTGTTCGAGAATAGAACATACGCTCGAAGAAAGGCGCGTCAACCCTCGATTTGGGCGGCTGCGCCGCAGGTGGTTGGCTTGCCGGGCAGTGCAACCGAACGTGCGGGAGGAAGAGGAATGGGGCAGGTCGAGGCCACCACGGAGCGGATCGTCCAGGGCAGGGCCGAGGACGTGTTCGACGCGCTCGCCGATTACAGCGGGACCCGCGCCAAGGTGCTGTCCGAGCACTTCAGCGAGTACGAGGTGCGAGAGGGCGGCGACGGCGAGGGCACGCTGGTGCACTGGAAGCTCCAGGCCACCAGCAAGCGGGTGCGGGACTGTCTGCTGGAGGTGACCGAGCCGACCGACGGGCAGCTGGTGGAGAAGGACCGCAACTCCAGCATGGTCACCACATGGATCGTCACCCCGGCGGGTGAGGGTGCCTCGCGGGTGGTGGTCACCACCACCTGGACCGGCGCCGGCGGCATCGGCGGCTTCTTCGAGCGGACCTTCGCCCCCAAGGGGCTGGCTCGGATCTACGACGCGGTGCTCGCCAACCTCGCCGCCGAGCTGGAGAAGTAGCCGGCGGCCACCCGATCGGTGCGGCGTCAGTCTCACCGTTTCGGGTGGTTTTCCCGCCGGGTGCGGTCGTGCGCCGTAGCCACTCCGACCGGCACTAAAGCCGCTTGTGCGCCCCTCTCCGGCAAATCGTCGCGCTTGCTCCCTGATGTCGCGTAATGCGAGAAATGGCGGCGGCGCAGGCGCGACGAGGGGAGAGGCACGTGGGCGGGACCACCGTGGTCGGAACCAGCCTGGTGAAGGGCGACGGCGCTCCGGCCGTGCCCGGCGAGGCCGCGGAGGACGGATACGGAGCCGTGGACGAGGGCGGCTCCTGGAGCGGAGCCGGGCGCGGGGACCCCCAGGGCGCGTGGCCGCCGGAGGCCGCCGCGGGCGACGGCGGGCAACCGGCCGACCCGGACGCCGCCCCGGTCCCGCTCAGTCGGGCCCGGGTACGGATGGTCTTCTTCGGGCTGATGCTGACGCTGCTGCTGTCGGCGCTCGACCAGACCATCGTCGCCACCGCGCTCCCCAAGATCGTCGGGGAGCTGCACGGCCTGGACGACATGTCCTGGGCCGTGACCTCCTACCTGCTGGCCTCCACCGTGGTGCTGCCGGTCTACGGCAAGCTCGGCGACGTCATGGGCCGCAAGGGCGTCTTCGTCTTCGCGATCGTCGTCTTCGTCGCCGGCTCCGCGCTGGCCGGCTGGTCGCGCACCATGAACGAACTGATCGTCTTCCGGGCGATCCAGGGCGTGGGCGGCGGCGGGCTCATGATCGGCGTGCAGGCGATCATGGCGGACATCGTCTCCCCCCGCGAACGCGGCCGCTACATGGGCGCCATCGGCGCCACCTTCGGGCTCGCCTCCGTCGCCGGCCCACTGCTCGGCGGCTTCTTCACCGACCACGCCTCCTGGCGCTGGTGCTTCTACATCAACGTGCCCTTC
The DNA here is from genome assembly GCF_007595705.1 of Streptomyces sp. SAJ15. Classification (GTDB taxonomy): domain Bacteria; phylum Actinomycetota; class Actinomycetes; order Streptomycetales; family Streptomycetaceae; genus Streptomyces. The sequence continues at coordinate 454,870 of NZ_NISY01000002.1, forward strand.
GGGCTGGTCACCCTCCTCGTCGTGGCGCTGGTGCTCAGGCTTCCCAAGCCCCCGGGGGAACGCGGCCGGTTCGATCTGCTCGGCGCGGTGCTGCTGGCCGCGTCCTCCACCTTCGTGGTGCTGCTGACCAGTTGGGGCGGGACCGAGTACGAGTGGCGCTCCCGGGTCATCCTGGGGCTCGCGGCCGGCGCGCTGGGCACCGCGATCCTCTTCGTCGTCGTCGAGTACCACGTCGCCGAACCGATCATCCCGCTACGGCTGTTCCGCGACTCCGTCTTCAACATCACCGGCCTGGTGGGCGCGTTGGTGGGCGTCGCGCTCTTCGGCGCCGCCTCGTACCTGCCGACCTTCCTCCAGATGGTCGACGGCGCCAGCGCCACCGAATCCGGGCTGCTCATGCTGCCCATGATGGCCGGCGTCGTGGTGTCCTCCATCGTCTCCGGACAGCTCATCAGCCGCACCGGCCGCTACCGGATGCACCCGCTGCTGGGCTGCGCGATCTCCGCCGTGGGCATGTGGCTGCTGTCCCTGATGCGCGAGGACACCTCGCGGCTGGAGTACAGCGTCTGGATGGGGGTCCTCGGGGTCGGCGTCGGACTGGTCATGGCGGTGCTGATCCTCGCCGTGCAGAACTCCGTACCCCTCGCCGACCTCGGCGCGGCCACCAGCGCCCACAACTACTTCCGGCAGATCGGCGGCAGTGTGGGCGCCGCCGTCTTCGGCACCCTGTTCGCCGACCGCCTCGCCGACAGCCTGGCGGAGGAGCTGCCGGCCGGCGGCTCGCTGCCCGACCCGGAATCGATCACCCCGCAGATGGTGTACGAGATGCCCGCCGCGCTGCGTGACGGGTACGTCGCGGCATACGCCGACGCCATGCCGCGGATCTTCCTCTACCTCGTGCCGGTGCTCGTCCTGGGCTTCCTGCTCGCCCTCCTCCTCAAGGAGAAACCATTGGTGTCCACCACCGAACACGCCTCCGCGCCCGACCACGCCGTGCCGACGGCGCGCCTGGACGGCACGGAGCCGGGCATGGAGGGCTTCCAGACCTCCGTCGCCCCGCCCAGCCCGCACACCGCACCGATCTCCGCCGGCGTCCCGGTCTGCGGCACCGTCCAGCACAGCGACGGCACCTCGGTGCCACGCGCCGCCCTGACCCTCATCGACGTGGGCGGCCGGCAGATCGGGCGCGGCGCCACCGGAGAGGACGGGCGGTACGCGCTCAGCACCCCCGGCACCGGCTCCTATGTGTTGATCGCCTCGGCCGGCGGTCACCAGCCGCAGGCGGTCACCGTCACCGTCGCCGACCGCCCGGTCGACCTCGACGTGGTGCTCGGGGGCGCGGGCCGGCTCGCCGGCACGGTGCAGACGGCCGACGGCACGCCGGTGCGGGACGCCATCGTCACCCTCACCGACGTACGCGGCGAGGTGGTGGCCTCCACCCGCAGCGGCCGCGAGGGCGGCTATGTCATCACCGAGCTGATCGCCGGCGAGTACACCCTGGCCTCCAGCGCCCCCGCCTTCCGCCCCGCGGCGCTGCCGGTGTCGGTGCAGGCGGCACGGGAGACCCGGCAGGACATCGAACTGGCCGGCGGCGCGGTGCTGCGCGGCGTGGTGCGGGCCGGTGGCGGCCGCCCGGTGGAGGACGCGCGCGTCACCCTGCTCGACGCCGCGGGGAACGTGGTGGACACCGCCACCACCGGCACGGAAGGCGCCTTCCGCTTCGTCGACCTGTCGGCCGGCGAGTACACCGTGATCGCCGCCGGCTATCCGCCGGTGGCCACCGTCCTGCACATCGCGGGCGGCGGCCGCACCGAGCGGGACCTGCTGCTCGGATACGAGGACTGAGCGGAGACCGAGCGGGTACGGGGGCGGAACCGAGCGCCGGTGTGTCCGAGGGGGCGCGTAGGGCCTGCGTTGCGCCGTTCGTGCCGACCCGGCGGCGGGCCCCGGCGACGGTTGTCCACAGGGCTGGTTCGGCCGTCCGGCAGCGCGTAACGTGGCGAGGCATGATGATCCTCGTCAGCGCGGACATGGAGGGCGTCACCGGCGTGACATGGCCGGCCGATGTGCTGCCCGGGGCCTCCCAGTGGGAGCGCTGCCGCCGGCTGTTCACCTCCGACGTGAACGCGGCCGTCGCCGGCTTCTTCGACGGCGGCGCCGACGAGGTCGTCGTCAACGAGGCGCACTGGGGGATGCGCAACCTGTTGCTGGAGGAGCTGGACGAGCGGGCCCGGATGCTGACCGGCCGGCACAAGAGCCTGAGCATGGTCGAGGGCGTCCAGCACGGCGATGTCGACGGCGTCGCGTTCGTCGGCTATCACACGGGCGCGGGCACCGAGGGCGTGCTCGCCCACACCTACCTCGCCAACTCCATCACCGGAGTGTGGGTCGGCGGCGTGCGCGCCAGCGAGGGCCTGCTCAACTCGCTGGTCGTCGCCGAGTACGGGGTGCCGGTGGTCCTGGTGACGGGCGACGACCGCACCTGCCAGGACGCCCGGGCGTACGCCCCGCGGGCCCGGCACGTCGCCGTCAAGGACTACGTGTCGCGGTACGCGGCCGTGTGCCGCCCCCCGGCCCGCACCGCGGCCGACATCCGGGCCGCGGCGAAGGAGGCGGCGGCGCTCGCGGTGCGCCACGAGCCGGTGCGCGGTGGCCCCTTCACGATCGAGGTCGAGTTCGACGCGGAGCACCTGGCGGGCGCGGTGACCGTCGTGCCCGGCGTGGAGCGCAGCGGAGAGCGACGCGTCTCCTACACGTCAACCACCATGTACGAGGGCATCCGCTGCTTCAAGGCGGTCACCACCCTCGCCTCGGCCGCAACGGAGGAGGAGTATGGCTGAGCAGACCGGCCGCGCGGAGGCGATCGACGCGCAGGCGCTGGAGGAAGTGGTGCGGTTCACCTCCGAGCTGATCCGGATCGACACCACCAACCGGGGTGGCGGGGACTGCCGGGAGCGTCCCGCCGCCGAATACGTCGCCGAGCGGCTCGGCGAGGCCGATATCGCGCCCACCCTGCTGGAGCGGGTGCCGGGGCGCACCAATGTGGTGGCGCGCGTCGAGGGCCGCGACCCGAGCGCGCCCGCGCTGCTGGTCCACGGCCATCTGGACGTGGTGCCCGCCGAGCCCGCGGACTGGTCCGTGCACCCCTTCTCCGGCGAGGTGCGCGACGGCGTGGTCTGGGGCCGGGGCGCCGTCGACATGAAGAACATGGACGCGATGGTGCTCGCGGTGGTCCGGGCCTGGGCGCGTGCCGGGGTGCGGCCGCGCCGGGACATCGTCCTCGCCTTCACCGCCGATGAGGAGGACAACGGCTCGGCCGGCGCCGCCTTCCTGGTGGACGAGCACGCCGGGCTCTTCGAAGGCTGCACCGAGGGCATCGGCGAGTCCGGTGCCTACACCTTCCACGCCGGGCCGCGGCAGCGGATCTATCCCATCGGGGCCGGTGAGCGCGGCACCGCCTGGCTGCGGCTCACCGCGCGCGGCACCGCCGGCCACGGCTCGCTGACCAACCGGGCCAACGCCGTGAGCCGGCTGGCGGCCGCCGTCGCACGGATCGGCGAGTACCGCTGGCCGGTCCGACTGACTCCGACCGTCCGGGCCTGCCTGACCGAACTGGCCGCGCTCCAGGGCATCGCCGTCGACCCGGAGGCCCCCGACTTCGACGTGGACGAGCTGCTGACCAAGCTGGGGCGGGCCGCCGCGCTGGTGGGGCCGACCGTGCGCAACAGCGCCAACCCGACGGTGCTGGAGGCCGGCTACAAGATCAATGTCATTCCGGGGAGCGCCACCGCCTATGTCGACGGCCGTGTCCTGCCCGGCGGCGACGAGGAGTTCCGCACCGCCCTGGACCGGCTCACCGGCCCCGACGTCGACTGGGAGTTCCACCACCGCGAGGTGGCGCTGGAGGCGCCGGTGGGACCCGGCGCGCCGACGTACACGGCGATGCGCGCGGCCGTCGAGCGGTTCGACCCGGAGGGCTCCGTGGTGCCGTACTGCCTGTCGGGCGGCACCGACGCCAAGCAGTTCTCCCGGCTCGGCGTCGTCGGCTACGGCTTCTCGCCGCTCAGGCTCCCCGAAGGCTTCGACTACAAGGCGCTCTTCCACGGTGTGGACGAGCGAGTGCCCGTCGAGGCCCTGCACTTCGGCGTCCGCGTGCTCGACCACTTCCTTCAGGAGGCGTGACCACAGGTGAAGACAACAGTGTCCACGGCGCCGTACGGAGCCTGGGGCTCGCCGATCGACGCCGCGCTGGCCGCGTCGCTCGACGGGCGACCGGAGTACGTGGGCACGGTCGGCGACGAGGTCTGGTGGACCGCGCCCCGCCCGGAGGAGGGCGGCCGGCGCACCCTGGTGCGGCTGAGGGCCGACGGCACCGAGGCGGCGGCCCTGCCCGCGCCGTGGAACGCGCGCAGCAGGGTCATCGAGTACGGGGGCGCCCCGTGGGCGGGCCTCGCGCGACCGGCCGGCGGCCCGCTGATCGTGTTCGTCCACTTCGACGACCAGCGGCTGTACGCCTACGAGCCGGACGGTGCCGCCGCGCCGCGGCCGCTGACCCCGGTCTCCCCGGTCGGCGGCGGGCTGCGCTGGGCCGATCTGCGGATCGACGCCGACCGGGGCGAGGTGTGGGGCGTGCTGGAGGAGTTCACCGGCGCGGCCCCCACCGAGGTGCGACGGGTGATCGCCGCCGTTCCGCTGGACGGCTCCGCCGCCGAGGACCGCGCCGCGCTGCGCGAACTGTCCGGCGGCGCTCACCGGTTCGTCACCGGGCCCCGGCTCTCCCCGGACGGGCGGCGCGCGGCCTGGCTGGCCTGGGATCACCCGAGGATGCCCTGGGACGGCACGGAGGTGATCCTCGCCGAGGTCGCGGACGACGGCGGCTTCACCGGTGAGCGGCGGCTGCTGGGCGGCGCGGGGGAGGCGGTGGCCCAGGTCGAATGGGCCGCGGACGGCGCGCTGCTGTACGTCTCGGACGTCTCCGGCTGGTGGAACCTGCACCGGATCGACCCCGACGCGGCCCCCGGCACCGGATCGGGGGACATCCCCGGCACCGGCACCGGCCCCGGCACCGACACCGGGGCCGAGGCCGCGACCGGCACCCCGCTGTGCCCGCGGGAGGAGGACTTCGGCGGGCCGCTGTGGGCGTTGGGCCTGCGCTGGTTCCTGCCGCTGGAGAGCGGGCTGATCGCCGTCGTCCACGGCCGGGGACCGGCCGCCCTGGGCGTCCTCGACCCGGAGACCGGCGAGTTGGTGGACGCCCCCGGCCCGTGGACCGAGTACAGGGCCACGCTGGCGGCGGCCGGCACCCGCGTCCTCGGCGTCGCCGCGAGCCCCCGCAGCGGCTACGAGGTGGTGGAGCTGGACACCCGCACCGGGCGGGCGCGGGTGATCGGCGCCGCGCACGTCGACCCCGTCGACCCGGCCTACTACCCGGAGCCGCGGATCCGCACCTTCACCGGCGTCGACGGCCGAGAGGTGCACGCCCACATCTACCCGCCGCACAGCCCCGACCACGGCGCGCCCGACGGCGGCCCTCCGCCGTTCGTCGTCTGGGCGCACGGGGGGCCGACCTCCCGGTCCCCGCTCGTCCTCGATCTGGAGATCGCCTACTTCACCTCGCGCGGCATCGGCGTCGCCGACGTCAACTACGGCGGGTCGACGGGGTACGGCCGCGCCTACCGGGAGCGGCTGCGGGAGCGCTGGGGCGAGGTGGACGTCGAGGACTGTGCCGCGGTCGCCCGGGCGCTCGCCGAGGAGGGCACGGCCGACCCCTCCCGGCTGGCGATCCGCGGCGGCAGCGCCGGCGGTTGGACGGCGGCCGCCTCCCTCGCCACCACCGAGCTGTACGCCTGCGGCACGGTGAGCTACCCGGTGCTCGACCTCGTCGGCTGGGCGGACGGCGGCACGCACGACTTCGAGTCGCGCTATCTGCACACCCTCATCGGCCCCGAGGAGGAGGTCCCCGAGCGCTATCGCGAACGGGCCCCGCTGACCCACGCGGGGCGCGTCAGCGCGCCGTTCCTGCTGCTCCAGGGGTTGGAGGACCCGATCTGCCCGCCGGCGCAGTGCGAGCGCTTCCTGGCCGAGACGGCCGGTCGGGGCGTCCCGCACGCGTATCTGACCTTCGAGGGCGAGGGCCACGGCTTCCGCCGTGCCACCACCCTGGTCCGGGCCCTGGAGGCCGAACTGTCGCTGTACGCGCAGACCTTCGGCATCACCCGCACCGACATACCCGTCCTGGAGTTCACCAAGTAGGCGACCAGATCACCTCTTCCGCTCGAACGGCCCCGCGCCGCCGCTCCGTTCGTGCCGGCCGGTGGCCCGTGGCCCGGGCCACGGGCGCGCGGCCGCCGGGAGCGCCGGGCCCGGTGGCCGACCCGCCGATCGGACCGGGCCCGTCGCCGTGTGGCGGCGGGGCACCGGTAGCGTGATCGACGGCGACGTCGTCGCCGGCCATGTCGTTGCCGACTCAATGGGGGAGACCGCCCGATGACCGAAGTAAGGAACGCCGTGGCGCCGGACGCCGCGGCAGGGCGTGCGGCGGACCGCGCGCAGCTGCCAGACGGCGGAGCGCGGGCATGACGGCGCCGCGCGTCCTGGGGCGCGACGAGCCGCCGGCCGCCCTGGTCGGCCGCTGGCAGGGCGGTCCGCAGACCTGGCTGCTCAGCGTCTCGGAGTACACCTCCGAGCTGGAGGGCTATGTGGCCGAGAAGATCCTCGACGCCCAGGAGCGTGAGCGGGTCGCCGCGTTCCTGCGGGACGAGGACCGGGAGCGGTACACCGCGGCCCACGTCGGACTGCGTCGGCTGCTGGGCGCCTACCTCGACCTGGAGCCCTCGGAGGTGCCGTTCATCCGGGAGCCCTGCCCCGGCTGCGGCGAGCCACACGGCCGCCCGGCGGTCCGCGGCGGCGCGCTGCACTTCAACATGTCGCACGCCGCCGACCTGGTGCTCTTCGCCTTCGCGGGCACGCCGATCGGGGTGGACGTGGAACGGGTGCAGTCGGTGGCGGTCGTGGACCAGATCACGCCGAGCCTGCACCCCCGGGAGCGCACCGAGTTGGCCGCGCTGCCGCCGGCCGAGCGGCCGGCCGCGTTCGCCCGCTGCTGGACCCGCAAGGAGGCGTACCTCAAGGGCCTGGGCACCGGACTCTCGCGTGACCCGGCGACGGACTACGTGAGCACCGGTGTGGCGACGGTGCCGGTCGGCTCCTGGTCGCTCGCGGACATCCCGGTCGACCACGTCCGGTCGGGGTACGCCGCGGCCTGGGCGCTCCTGGAGGCCACCCGAACGGACCAGTAGCCCGCCGCGTGGGGATGCGCCGGGCCGGCAGCCGATGATGCTGGACGCATGAGCGTGAGCGAAGGCAGCCCATGAGCGCGGCCAGAGGCAAGCACAGCGGCTTCCGGGGCGGCATGCGGGATCTGGTGTCGACACCCGGCCGCGTCGCCGGCCTCATCCTCTTCGTGCTCGCGCTGATCTTCATCTTCGAGAACATGCAGCAGGTGGGGATCCGGCTGCTGTTCTGGGAGGTGACCATGCCGCTGTGGCTGGCGCTGCTGGGCATGGGCGTGGTCGGCGCGCTGTGCGGCGCCCTGCTCTTCCGCCGCCACTGAGGTCGATCGCGGGCCGCCGGCGGCGCCGGACGGGCCGTTCGCCTCCCCGACACCGGGGGTGCCTGCCTGGTCTCGGGGCGACAGCGGACACCCGGCGGCCGCCGGGCCGCGCTGGCACACTGCGTGCATGGTGAGGCGATCCACGCACGGTACGGCGCGAGCCTGGGCGGCGCTCGGCGGCGACCCCGCGCTGTTGGACCGGATCGACTACGGCGGCCCGGCCGGAACGCTCCCGGCCAGGCTGCCGGCGCGGGAACTGGCGAGGTCCACGGTCGCGGTCTGCGCGCTGGCCGCCGCCGAACTGGCGGCGCGGCGCGCGGGCCCGGGCGCCGCGGTGCCCGGCGTACGGGTGGACGACGCGGCGGTGGCGACCGCGTTCGCCAGCGAACGACTGCTGCTGATCGAGGGCCGCGCGCCGACCGTCTTCGCCCCGCTGTCCCGCTACTGGCGCACCGCGGACGGCTGGGTGCGCACCCACGCCAACTACCCGCACCACCGGGCGCGACTGCTCGCCGCGCTGGGTTTGACCGACCACGGGGGCGCGGGCGGCGCGGCCCTCGTCGAGCGGGTCGCCGCCGACCTGGCCGGGCGAGCCGCCCGCGAGGTGGAGCAGACGGTGTACGCGGCGGGCGGGCTCGCCGTCGCCGTACGGTCGCCGGAGCAGTGGGCGGCCCATCCACAGGGGGCGGCGGTCGCCCGGCACCCGCTGCTGACCCTGGAGCGGATCGGGGACGCGCCCGCCCGACGGCTGGGGGAGCGGGACGACCGGCTCGCCGGGGCGTCTCGGACGGGGCCGCCCGCCGGGGCGCCGCGGACCCCGCTGCCCGCGGCCGGCCTGCGGGTGCTCGATCTGACCCGGGTGCTCGCGGGGCCGGTGGCGACCCGCACGCTCGCCCTGCTCGGTGCGGACGTGCTGCGGGTGGACGCGCCGGGCCTGCCGGAGGCCCCCGACGTCCACGCCGACACCGGCTTCGGTAAGCGCTCCACCGTGCTGGACCTCGGCCGCCGCGCCGACCGGGCCGCGTTCGAGGACCTGTTGGCGACCGCGGACGTCGTGGTCACCGGCTACCGGCCCGGTGCCCTGGACCGGTACGGGCTGGCCCCCGACGCGCTCGCCGAGCGCCGCCCCGGCCTGGTCATCGGGCAGCTGAGCGCCTGGGGCGGCTACGGACCCTGGGGCGGGCGGCGTGGCTTCGACAGCCTGGTGCAGGCCGCGACCGGCATCGCCACGCTGGAGGCGGCCGCCGACGCGTCCGAGGATCGCCCCGGCGCGCTCCCCGCTCAGGTCCTGGACCACGGCACCGGCTATCTGCTGGCCGCCGCGGTGCTGCGCGCCGTCACCGAGCAACTCGTCGGCGGGGGCACCCGGTTGGCCCGGCTCGCGCTCGCGCAGACCGCCGGCTGGCTGCTGCACGGCATCCCGGCCGACCCCCGCCCCAGGCCCCCGGCGCGGGGCGCCGACGAGCCCCGGGCCACCCCTGCCCCCGGCATCACCCCCGAGGCCCCGGCTCCCGGTACCCCGGAGGCCCCGGCTTCCGGCAGCACGGACGTCCCGGGTCTCGGCGACGCCGGGAGCCGGCTCGCCGAAGTCGACGGGGAGTTGGGGCGACTGCGCCACGCGCTCTCCCCGGTGGACTTCGACGGCGGTCCCACGCGCTGGGCGCACCCCTCCCTCCGTTGGGGCACCGCCCCCGCGACCTGGAGCTGAGCGCCGCGACTTCCTAAGATTGTCCGATGTCTGACTCCCCGCATGCCGAGTACATCGCCGCAGGAACCCGTGCGGCCATCCGGTCCATAGCGCGCGGCGACCGGGAGGAGTTCACCCGACTCGCCCGTGAGAGCGTCGAGTTCCACCGACCGTGGCTGTTCCTTCCGACGACCGACGACGCCTTCGACGGCTACATCGGACAGCTGGAGCGGCCCGACCGCGAGGGGTTCCTGGTCTGTGACCGGGAGACCGGAGCCGTCACCGGATTCGTCAACGTCAACAACATCGTGCGCGGGCGGTTCCAGAGCGGATACCTGGGCTACGGCGCGTTCGTCCTCTCGGCCGGCCGGGGCTATATGGCCGAGGGGCTCGGACTGGTGCTGCGGCACGCCTTCGGGCCGCTCGGGCTGCACCGGCTGGAGGCCAACATCCAGCCGGACAACGCGGCGTCGACCGGGCTGGTGAAGCGGCACGGCTTCCGGCTGGAGGGCTTCTCGCCGGAGTACCTCTTCATCGACGGGGCGTGGCGGGACCACCAGCGCTGGGCCATCACCCGCGAGATGCTCGACGAGCCCGCCTGAGCCACACCGCCGGCCGCCTGAGCCACGTCGCCGGCCGCCTGAGCCACGCGGCCGGCCGTCTGAGCCACGCGGTCGGCCGCCCGGGCCACGTCGCCGCCCGCCTGCGCCACGTCGCCGCCCGCCGGATCCTCCCGGCGGCGCGGCCCCCTCGACTCCCCCTGGAGACGCCCTGTTCAGCGGCGCCACGGCGGTGTTCCATGGTCGTTGACGGCCGCCACAGCCGTGGCGGCCCCGGCGAGGAAGCGAGTGACGCCGCTGTGGCCACGACGGTGCGACGTACCCTGCTGACCCTGCCCGCCGCCCCGCTCGGGCCCGTCAATCCGCTGCCCGCCCTGCACCCGCTCGACGAGGCGCACCGGCTCGATGCCCGGCAGCGCGCCGCGCTCCCCGCCGAGATGGCCCGACAGATCGGTTACGAGCCGCTGCGTTCGCTGCTTCCGGTGCCGCTGCGGGACGGCTATGGACGACGTCGCACGGAGACCGAGCTCGACGCGATCGTGATCGAGAACGAGCGGCTGCGCGCCACCGTGCTGCCCGGACTCGGCGGCCGGATCCACTCCCTGCGCCACAAGCCCACCGACCGCGAACTCCTCTACCGCAACCCCGTCTTCCAGCCGGCCGACTTCGCGCTCAACGGCGCCTGGTTCTCCGGCGGCATCGAGTGGAACATCGGCGCCACCGGGCACACCACGCTCTCCTGCGCCCCGCTGCACGCCGCCCGCGTGGCCGCCCCCGACGGCGGGGAGATGCTACGGCTGTGGGAGTGGGAGCGGCTGCGCGACCTGCCCTTCCAGGTCGACCTGTGGCTCCCCGACGACTCCGACTTCCTCTACGTGGGCGTGCGCGTGCGCAACCCGCACCACCACACGGCCCCCGTCTACTGGTGGTCCAACACCGCCGTGCCCGAAGGGCCCGACACCCGGGTGCTCGCCCCCGCCGACACCGCCTGGCACTTCGGCTACGACCGCGCGCTGCGCCGCGTCCCCGTCCCGGAGTGGGACGGCGCCGACCGCAGCTACCCGCTGCGCGGCGAGCACGCCGCCGACTACTTCTACGAGCTGCCCGAGGACGCCCGGCGCTGGATCGCCGCGCTCGACGGCGAGGGCCGCGGACTGGTGCAGACCTCCACCGAGCTGCTGCGCGGCCGCAAGCTCTTCCTGTGGGGCGCGGGCCCGGGCGGACGGCGCTGGCAGCGCTGGCTCACCGAGCCGGGCACCGAAGGCTACGCCGAGATCCAGGCCGGGCTCGCCCGCACCCAGCTGGAGCACGTGCCGCTCGAACCCGGCGAGGAGTTCAGCTGGCTGGAGGCGTACGGGCCGCTGGCCGCCGACCCCGGCGCGGTACAGGGCGGCGACTGGCGGGCCGCCCGGGAGGCGGTCGAGGCGGAGCTCGCGGCGGCCCTGCCCCGTGCCGAGGTGGCGGCGGCCCACGCCGCCTGGCGGCCGTACGCCGACACCACACCCGGGGAGCGGCTGGCGGTCGGCTCCGGGTGGGGCGCCCTGGAGTGCGAACGCTCCCATACAGAGCTGCCCGGCACCCCGTTCGCGGCCGACACCCTCGGACCCGAACAGGAGCCGTGGCGCGCGCTGTTGAACACCGGTTCGTTGCCCCCGTGGCGGGATCCGGCCGCGGCCCCCGGGGCCTCCCTGGTGGCGCCGCCCTGGCGGGAGCTGTTGGAGGCGGCGCCCTCCCACGCCGCCGTCGAGTACCACCTGGGCGTCGCCCAGTGGCACTCCGGTGACCGCGCGCAGGCGGCCCGCAGCTGGGAGCGGTCGCTGCGGCACGCGCCCTCGCCCTGGGCGCTGCGCTGCCTGGCCGCCGCCGACGCCGCCGGGGGGCACCCCCAGCGGGCGGCTGACCGGCTGCTGAGCGCGGTGCGGTCGGTGCTCGGGGACGGGCGGCCGCCCGTCCCCGGGGCCGAGGCCGCGCTCGGGCGCGAGGCGGTCACCGCCCTGCTGGCCGCCGGCCGCCCGGACGAGGCGCGCACGGTGCTGGAGGAGCTGCCGCCGGCCGTCCGGGAGCGGGGCCGCTTCCGGTTGTTGCTGGCGCGGGCGCTGCTGGCCCAGGGGGAGCCGGCGGCCGCGCGCGCCGTGTTCGACCGCGGCTTCGACGTGGCCGACCTGCGCGAGGGGGACGAGACGCTCGGTGACACCTGGTTCGCGATCGCGGAGCGGCTGATCGCCGGCGAGGGCGGCTCGATCACCGAGGGCGTACGCGCCCGTGCGCGCGCCGAACACCCGCTGCCGGAGCGCTACGAGTACCGCATGCGCCCGGAGCAGTCGGTCGATGCCGCGGGCCCGATCGAGGGCGCCGCGCAGGCCGCGCCGACGGTCGGCGTGCGGAGCAGCTGACCTGGCGTCACCAAAACCTTCGCACCCGCTGGCCCCGCCCGGTACGGTCTCGAACGTGTTTCCCCCTGCGGGGAGCCCAAGAGCTCCGCGCGCGGCAGCCCCGGCGGTTCCCACGCTGAGAGTAGGTTCCCTCCATGGCATGTCGTATCAGTGAGCTCGTGCTCGGTTGCCGCGACCCCGAGGTGTTGGCGCGGTTCTGGTGCGAGGTCCTGGACTTCGTGGTGCTCGGTCGCGAAGAGGACGGCAGCATCGAGATCGGGCCGCGCGAAGGGTTCGGCGGCCCGCAACCGACGATCTTCCTCAGCCGCAGGGACGAGCCGGAGCCGGGGAAGCCCCGGCTGCACATCGACGTCAACGCCACCGACCGCGACCAGGACGCCGAGCTCGAACGCCTCCTGAAGCTCGGGGCGCGCCCGGCCGACATCGGCCAGACCGGCGAGGAGTCCTGGCACGTTCTCGCCGACCCCGAGGGCAATGAGTTCTGCCTGCTCAAGGGCCGCCTCAACCCGCTCTGACGGCTCCGTGTCCCCGGTGCGGCCCTAGGCGACCGCCTTCCGGTCGACGTACTCGAAGACCGAGCCGTCCGGGTGACGGGCCACCAGGTTGCGGCCGATGGGGGTGGGCAGCGGACCGGCGACGATCTGCGCGCCCACCGCCCGCAGGTCCGCCACCGCCTCGTCCACGTCCTTCACCGCGATCGTCGCGGTGATCTTCCGCAGGATGGACAGCTCCGTCTCCGGCCCGCTCATCAGGAAGAAGCAGCCGACCGCCGCGACCGAGACGCCGCCGCGGGTGAAGCGGAGCGCCTCGGCGCCGGTCAGCCGTTCATAGACGGCGACCGCCTCGTCCAGGTCGTTGACGCACACCCGTAGTGAAGTCCCCAGAATGTCCATGTGGGGGAGCCTAGTTGGTGACGAGGTCACCCGGTGGGCGCCTTCGGCTTCCTCCAGAGGATCTCCCCATGCAGGACCGTGAACCATCCGTCCTGGCACGCACCCCACTCCCGCCAGGCGTCCGCGATCGACCGCAGCACGGCGGTGGTCGCGTGGCCGCCGTCGACGGCCACCCCGGCGTACGAGGAGGCGACGGTGCGCTCCGCCCACAGCCCGCTCCACCAGGCCCGCTCCTCGGGGTTGGCGTAACACCAGACCGAGGCGGAGGCGGTGGCGCCGGTGAGGCCGGCGGCCAGGGCCCAGGACAGCAGCCGCCGGCCGGCGTCCGGCTCGCCCCCGCCGGCCCGCGCGACCCGTCCGTACAGCTCCTGCCAGGTGTCGAGGCCGGGAGGGCGCGGATACCAGGTCATGGCCGCGTAGTCGGCGTCGCGCGCCGCCACCACCCCGCCCGGCCGACACACCCGGCGCATCTCGCGCAGCGCCCGTACCGGGTCGCTCACATGCTGGAGCACCTGATGGGCGTGGACGACGTCGAAGGAGTCGTCCGGGAAGCCCAGGGCGAGGACGTCGGCGACGGCGACCCGCAGGGCGTCGGCGGGCAGTCCGCGGCCCTCGGCGTGGGCTCGGGCGTGCTCCAGGACGTCTGGGGCGGAGTCCACGGCGGTGACCCGGCCGCGCGGCGCGACACGCTCGGCCAGGTCGGCGGAGATGGTCCCGGGGCCGCAGCCGATGTCCAGCACCGAGAGCCCGGGGCGCAGCTCACCGAGCAGATAGCCGGCGGAGTTGGCGGCCGTGCGCCAGGTGTGCGAGCGCAGCACCGAGGCGTGGTGGCCGTGCGTGTAGACGGCGGTGTCCCCCCTCGCGGGGGGCTCCGTGCTGCTGGGCATGGCGAACTCCCTTCCCCGCCGGGCGAGATGACCGGCGACGGGCTCCACCGTACGCCGCGATCTCGGATGTCGAGAGTGGCGTCTCAGTATTCGGTTGGGGTCGGCGGCGCCGACTGATCGTGGGGGGAGTGTGGGGGCACCGGCTGAGTGTGTGGGGGCGGGGGCCATCGCTCCGCCGCCTGCCCATGCGGTGCTCGCGCCGCCCCCTCGCCCCTCCCGTCGCCCCGTTTGCCCCTCGCTTCCCGTCCACCGCTCGTGTCGTCCCGCCGTCGCGCCGTCGCGATCTGCGAAGGTGGACCTCCGCGACGGTGACGGCAGGCGGAGGACAGCTCCCGTGGACCTCTCAGACCCGGGCCCCTCGGATCCGGATCCCTCAAGCGCGCGGCCGGATTCCCCGGCGTCGGGCGCCGCGGCCCCGGACATGGCGGCCGCGGACTCCGTGGAGCCCGACCCCTCCGGCCCCGGGGGCGACGCCGGACTGCCGGTCCTCGCCGACCTGGCGGCGGCGTTCGCGTCGGCCGCGGGCGCGACCGCCCCCGAGCCGTTGGGCGGCGGCACCGAGCTGCGCGCGGCCGCGTGCGGCTACTGGGCGCGGCGGGGGCTCGCCACCGGCCCGGAGCATGTCGTGGCCGCTCCCGGCGGACGGCCGCTGCTGCTCGCGCTGCTGGCGGCGGCGGGCGGCGACGTGCTGCTGGCCCGGCCGTGTGCGAGCTGGTACGAGCCGCTGGCGCGGCTGGCCGGCCGGCCCGCGTACCACTCGGCCGTCCCCGCCGAGTGCGGTGGTGTCCCCGATCCGTTCGCGCTGCTGGAGACGGTGCGCCGGGTACGGGCGGAGGGCGGGGCGCCGCGGGTACTGGTGCTGGCCGTCGCCGACGACCCGACGGGCACGGTCGCCCCGCCCGAGCTGCTGCACGAGGTGTGCGAGGCGGCCGCGGACGAGGGGCTGCTGATCGTGAGCGACGAGACCTGCCGCGACACCGTGCACGACCCGCACGACACGGTGGTGGTCGGCCCGGCCGAGATGCTGCCCGAGCGGGTGGTGGTGCTCAACGACCTGGCGGGCGCCCTCACCCCGCCCGGTTGGCCCGTCGCCCTCGCCCGGTTCCCCGCCACCGCGCGCGGCGCCGAACTGCGCGCGGGAACCCTGGCCACCCTCGGCGCGTTGGGGGCGCGGCTGTCGGCGCCCGTCGCCGCGGCGGCCGGGCTCGCCCTGGCGGAGCCGCCCGCGGTGCGCGCCCGGGCGGCGGCCGCGGCCCGTGTCCTCGGCGCGGTCGCCGGGGCCGCGTACCGCGAGCTCACCGACGCGGGCGTGCTGTGTCGCCCGCCGCGGGCCGGCGCCCGGCTCTACGCCGACTTCGGCGAGCTGGGCGAGGCGCTGGAGGCGCGCGGGGTGACGGACTCGGTGGAGCTGGAGCGCCACCTCGGTCGCCGGCTGGGCCGGCCGGTGCCCGGCGGTCACCGGTTCGGCGACCCGCCGCCCGCGCTGCGCGCGCGGCTGTCGGTGCTGCCGCTCCTGGGCGTCACCGACGAGCAGCGGCAGCGCGCCCTGGACGCCCCCGACCCGCTGCGACTCCCTCATGTGGCAGACGCGCTACGTGACTTCGCGGCGGTGTTCGCGGAGCTGTCCGCGTCTGAGCCGTCCGGGTCTGAGCCGTCCGGGTCTGAGCCGTCCGGGTCGGGGCGGGGCGCGCGGGAGTGAGTCGGACGGCGGGCCCGCCCGCCCCCTCCGCGCACGTCGCACACGCGGCGTAGCGGCCGACCGTCGAGCTGACGGCGCGTCCGTCAGGTGTGCGGCGTATGGGTGACGCGCGGGGTACCGGGCCCCGCCGTGGGCGGTGGGCGGCCTCCGCGGGGTCGGCGGGCGTCCTGCGCGGGGTAAGCGGGCGTCCTCCGCGGGGTGGTGTGCGTCCTCCACGGGGTCAGCGGAACATAAGTGGCGAACCGCCAGAAACGCTCATAGTTTCCAGGCATGCAGATACGACACGTGCGGTACCTCGCACCCTTCGCCGTCCTGTTCGTCCTGGAGTCCGGAGCCGCCTGGGCCGCTCCGGCCGGCACCCAGCACACCGTCCATCCGGGAGAGTCCATCCAAGCGGCCGTGAACGCCGCGCGGCCCGGTGACACGATCACGATCATGGCGGGCACCTACCGGGAGAGCATCGACATCTCCGTCTCCGACCTGACCCTCCGCGGGGTGGGCGAGGAGACCGTCATCTCGCCGACGCACGGGACCGCCGAGACGGCCGAGGCCGCCTGCGCCAAGGCCGGAAACGGCATCTGCGTCACCGGAACGGCCCAGAAGCCCGTCACCGACGTCACGATCCGCTCGCTCACCGTCCAGGGCTTCGCCAAGAGCGGGATCGCCACCAACCACACCGACCGGACCACCATCCGTCGAGTGCTGGCCCGCAACAACGGCCACCACGGCATCAGCCAGGAGCGGTCGATGCGCGCGGAGATCCGGGACAACGAGGCCCGCGACAACGGCGAGTCGGGCATCTTCCTGGCCAACATGAGCAACGCCGAGGGCGCCGCCATCGACACCAAGGGCACCGTCGTCCGCGGCAACCAGCTGACCGGCAACCGCATCGGCGTCACCGTCCGACGACTGCGCCAGCTCTCCGTCGAGTCCAACCACGTCAGCGACAACTGCGGCGGGATCTTCCTGGTGGGCGACGAGTCCAAGCCCCGCGCGGGCGCGCTGACGGTGCGCCGCAACGACGTCTACAAGAACAACCGCTACTGCCCGCCCAACACGCGCCTGGAGCACATCCAGGGCACCGGCATCCTGCTCACCGGCGTGGAGGACTCGGTGGTGACCGAGAACTGGGTGGTCAGCCACTCGGGCAACTCCCCGATGTCCGGCGGCATCGTGCTGTTCGGCAGCAAGGTGGGCACGCCCAACGCCAACAACGTCGTCAACCGCAACGACGTCCTCGACAACCGCCCGGCCGACCTGCACGACCAGGACAAGGGCCCGGGCAACGCCTTCTCCCGCAACACCTGCGCAGTCTCACAACCCGCCGGACGGTGCTGACATGACGACCACCACCCCCACGATCGCCACCGGCCCGCCCCCGTCCCCACCGCCCCCGGTGACGGAGGGCGTCGGTCAGGCTCCCACCGGCTCCCTGCCGCAGTCCGCGATGCGGCTGCGCGAGATCGTCTTCGGCGCGGCGCGCGCCGCGGCGGTGCGCGCCGCGGCGCGGCTCGGAGTCGCCGACCAGATGGACGACGAACCGGTCGGCGCCGCCGAGCTGGCCCGGCGGCTCGACACCGACCAGCAGTCGCTCAGCCGGCTGCTGCGGGCCCTGTCCTGCCACGGCATCTTCGCCGAGACGGCGGACGGCCGGTTCTGCCACACCGACATGTCCCGGATGCTCCGCGAGGACGCCCCCAACAGCCTGCGCTACATCGCCCTGTGGTGCACGGAGCCGTGGACCTGGGAGGCGTGGCCGCGGCTGGACGACGCGGTGCGCTCCGGCGGTCACGTCTTCCACACGCTGTACGGCAAGGACTTCTTCAGCTACCTGCACGACGACGCGGGGGACTCGGCCCGCGTCTTCGACCGGGCCATGACCACCTCCAGCACCCAGTCGGCGCGGGACGTCGCGGCGCTGCTCGACCTGTCCGGGGTGCGGCATGTCGCGGACATCGGCGGCGGTCAGGGTCATGTGCTGGCCAGCCTGCTGGAGCGCCACGCGGACGTGCGCGGCACCCTGCTGGACCTGCCCAAGGTGGTGGCCGGCGCCGACCCCCGGCTGCGCGAGGGCGGCGCGCTGGCCGACCGGGTGCGGCTGGTGCCCGGCGACGCCCGGCAGGAGATCCCGGTCGACGCCGACCTCTACATCATCAAGAACATCCTCGAGTGGGACGACGACAGCACCCGCCGCACGCTGCGCAACGTGGTGGCGGCCGCGCGGCCGGGGGCCCGGGTCGTGGTCGTCGAGAACCTCGTCGACGACAGTCCGTCGATGAAGTTCACCACGGCCATGGACCTGCTGTTGCTGCTCAACGTCGGCGGGCGCAAACACACCACCGAGAGCCTGGTGGCGCGCATGACGGAGGCCGGCATCGCGGTCGGCGAGATCCAGCCCGTCAACCCGTATCTGCACGCCTTCCACGGCACGGTGCCGGTCCGCTGAGGCGGTCGGTCGCCGTGGGGCGTGCGGACGGTCCACGCGGAAGGCCCGAGGCCCGGCGTGAAGCCGGGCCTCGGGCCTGTGGCGCGTCCGTCCCCGTGGTGCTCGGCGTCCGTCCGTCACGTCCACTCGCAGCGTTCCGTTCGTCGGCCGCCGAGGACCGTCACGCACGTCGTGCCGCCGGAGCCGCCGGGGTGCCCCGAACCGTCGGGGCGCCCCGGATC
Source organism: Streptomyces sp. SAJ15 (assembly GCF_007595705.1). GTDB lineage: Bacteria > Actinomycetota > Actinomycetes > Streptomycetales > Streptomycetaceae > Streptomyces. Next base: position 473,268 of record NZ_NISY01000002.1, read on the forward strand.
ACGTCCACTTGAACGAGTCGAGGTGGGCGAAGACGACGACGTTGGCGGTGTAGTCCTTGACGTTGTGGTCGTAGGCGCCCCCGCAGGTGATCAGGCGCAGCTGGGCGTCGTTGGTGTCCCCGTAGACCAGGTCGTTGGGGAAGGCGTTCTTGGCGAAGGTCTCGATCTTGTCCACGATGAAGCTGGCCACGATGCCGTCGTTGCGGGTGATGGTGACCTTGTTGCCCTTCTTCAACGAGCTGAGCGGGAAGAACACCGCCGGCCCGGTCTTGGTGTCCACGTGCCCGGCGACGATCGCGTTGCCGCGCTCGCCGGGGGAGGCGCCGTCGACGAACCAGCCGACGAGGTTGTTGTCGTCCGCGGGCGGGGCGTTGAGCTCCCCGCTCGCCTGGTTCAGCTTGAGGTCCGTGAAGGGGGCGTCGATGCCCACCGCGGGGATCTGCAAACGCGTCGGTGCGGAGCGCGGCAGGGCGGGCCCGCGCGGGCCCGCGGAGGGGCCGCTGGGCGCGGTGGGCAGCGCGGCGGCCGCCGGCGGCGCCTCTGGCGCCTGCTGCTTTGAGGCCGACGGGGCGGGAGCGGCCTGCGGCTTCTGCACCGGGGTGGTCGCCGGAGAGGGCTCGGAGGACGCGTCCACCGAGTTGTAGATGAGCAGCGCGCCCACGAGGGACGCCGCGGCGGCCCAGCGCAGGACACGGGTGTTGGAGTCGCGGCCCTTCGGGGGCTGCGGGGACAGCGGCGAGAGGGCGGCCTGCACCTGGACCGGGTGCCGCGAAGACTTCTGGTAATCCATTCAGCGTTGCCTTTCTCTGGGCCCCGCGGGCGGGCCCGGCCGCCGGCGGCCGGCGGCCGGGGAGCGGGGCGGTCCCTGAGAGCGCCACAGCGCCGTGGCCACCGCCGCCGAAAGGCGGTGGCCACGGCAGGTCGTGCCGAGTGGCGCCCCGTCAGATCGCCTTGCCCGCGGGGGTGCGCCGGCGCAGCACGTACGCGCCCGCGCCCAGCCCACCGAGGAGCAGGACGGCGCCGGCGGCCATGCCGCCACCGCTGTTGAGGGCCATGCCGCCGCCACCGGTGTGGACACCGCCGTGCGGCTTGTGGTGACCCTTCCAGCTGTTGTCCTTGTAGCCGTAGTCGTCCTTGTGGCCGTAGCCGCCACCGTGGTCGCCCTTGTGGCCGTAGTCGTCCTTGCCGTGGCCGTAGTCGTCCTTGTGGCCGTAGTCGTCCTTGTGGCCGTAGCCACCGCCGTGGTCGTCCTTGCCGTGGCCGTAGTCGTCCTTGTGGCCGTAGCCACCGCCGTGGTCGTCCTTGCCGTGGCCGTAGTCGTCCTTGTGGCCGTAGTCGTCCTTGCCGTGGCCGTAGTCGTCCTTGTGGCCGTAGCCACCGCCGTGGTCGTCCTTGCCGTGGCCGTAGTCGTCCTTGTAGCCGTGGCCGCCCTTGTCTCCGTAGTCGTCCTTGTAGCCCCCGTGGTCCTTGCCGTAGTCGTCCTTGCCGTGGCCGTAGTCGTCCTTGTAGCCGTAGTCGTCCTTGCCGTACCCGTGGTCGTCCTTCTTGCCGCCCTTGTCCTTCCACGAGTCGTCGTCGTAGCCGTGGGAGTAGCCGCCATGGCCGCCGTCCCAGGCGTCCGCGAACGCTGCGGCGGGGGCACCCAGGGTCAGGGCGGTGCCGAGAACCGCTCCAGCGATGAGAGTGCGAGTGGAACGCATGGTTATTCCTTCCGGCGCTCCGGGCGATTACTGACCATATGTCAGTAATAGGATCGCGGAGTCGCTCTCCTCACCGTCAGCCACTTCAGACCCGCCCGCCACTGGACGGTGTCGCATTCGGGTGGGGGTGTCATCCCTTCGGGTGGTGATCCGGCGCGTCGTCACCCGGTTGAATCACCGGGCGGCTGACGGTGGGTCACCTGGGCGGCCCACCGGGCCGGCCGCGTCAGCTGCCGATCAGCCCGGTGGTGTGGGTCGCGGACCGGAACTCCGGGCGCGCCAGGGTGCGACGCAGAAAGCCCAGGGTGGTCGTGACGCCCTCGCCGCTGACCCGGAACTCGCCCAGCGCCCGATCCATGCGGGCCAGCGCCTGCTCGCGGTCGGGCGCCCAGACCACGGTCTTGGCGAGCAGCGAGTCGTAGTCCGGACCCACCCGCCAGCCCGGGAAGGCGTGGGTGTCCACGCGCACGAAGGGGCCGCCGGGCGGGACGAACTCGGTCAGCCGCCCCGGAGCCGGGACGAAGTCGCGCGCCGGATCCTCGGCGTTCACCCGACACTCCACGGCCACCCCCCGGCGCCGCACGTCCTCCTGTCGGATGGTCAGCGGCTGCCCGGCGGCGATCAGGAGCTGCTCGCGGACGATGTCGATGCCGGTGACCATCTCGGTGACCGGGTGCTCGACCTGGAGTCGACAGTTGATCTCCATCAGATGGAACGCGTAGGACGGCGCCAGGACGAACTCGAAGGTGCCCGCGCCGACGTAGCCCACCGCCTCCGCGCCGCGCACCGCGGCCGCGCACAGCTCCTGGCGCACCTCCTCCGGAAGGTTGGGCGCCGGCGCCTCCTCCACCAGCTTCTGGTGCCGCCGCTGCACGGAGCAGTCCCGTTCCCCGAGGTGGAGGGCGTTCCCGTGCCGGTCGCACAGCACCTGCACCTCCACATGGCGGGCGTGCTCCACGAACCGCTCCAGGTAGAGCCGGTCGTCGCCGAAGACCGCTCGGGCGTGCGCCCGGGTCTGCTGGAAGGCCCGCATCAGCGCGTCGGGCTCGCGCACCACGGCCATGCCGCGGCCGCCGCCGCCCGCCACCGCCTTGAGGATCACCGGATAGCCGACCTGCTGCGCGACCTCCTTGGCCTCGGTGGCCGAGGAGAGCGCCCCGGTCGAGCCCGGCAGCACCGGCAGCCCGGCCGTGGCCATCAGCGCACGGGCCGACGCCTTGTCGCCGAGTTGCTGCATCACCTGGGGGGACGGGCCGATGAAGGTGATCCCGTGCGCCTCGCAGATCTCGGCGAAGTCGGGGTCCTCGGACAGGAACCCGTAGCCGGGGTGGATGGCCTGGGCGCCGGTGCGCAGCGCGGCCTCGATGATGGCCGGCACGCTCAGATAGCTCCCCTTGGCCTGCGGTGGGCCGATGTGCACCGCCTCGTCCGCGAGTCGGACGGCCGCCGAGTCGCGGTCGGCCGTGGAGTAGACGGCGACGCTACGCATGCCGAGTTCATGACAGGCGCGAACCACGCGCAGGGCGATCTCGCCCCGGTTCGCCACCAGGACCGTGGAGAACATCGGAATCACCTTTCCGCGCCGCCGGCGCCGTTTCCGCCGGGGCCGGCGGGTCGGCCGGACGTGTGGTGGTCCGCCCGCCGTCCCGCGTCGGCCTCGGTGTGCGCCTCCGTGAGCGGCTCGACGCGGATGAGCCGCTGTTGGAACTCCACCGGCTGCGCGTCCGCCGCGACGATCTCCGCCACCCGGCCGGCCACCGTCGCCTCCACCGGGCTCATCATCTTCATCACCTCGAGGATCCCGACCGACTGGCCGGGGCGCACCGTGTCGCCGACCGAGACGAACGGCGGGGCGCCGGGCTCGGGGGAGTGGTAGAAGGTGCCGACGGTGGGGGCGCAGATGTATGTCGCGGTGTCCTGGAGCGGGGCGTCCTCGGGGCCGACGGCGGGCCCCGCCGTGTCGACCGGGTCCGCCGCCGGCCGCGCCGCCGCGCCCGGGCCGTCCGCCGTGCCCCGGCCGTCCGCCGTACCGGGCCACTCCACCTCGACGGTGGTCTGGCCGTGCTGCAGCCGGATCCGCACCGGCTGCTGTCGGGAGGCCCGCACCAGCTCCGCGACGCTGTGGCACACCGCGTCCAGGGTGCCGTGGGCGAGCGATACCAACACGCCCGGCACATGGCCGTTCTCCGGATGCTCCGCTGCCATCGCCATCCGGTCGTCGTGGGTCGTCACGATGTGCCTCCGCTGGTGTGTGCGTGTGCGGCGACGCCGAAGCGGTGGAACCGGCCGCGGCGCGCGGTCAGGAGCCGGTCCGTGTCCCACGGCACCAGCTCGTCGAGGGCCGCCGACAGTGCCCGGCCCACCAGGGCGGCGGCCTCTGCGTGGTCGCGGTGGGCGCCGTCCGGCGGCTCCGGGACGACGCCGTCGACGACGCCGAGGCGCAGCAGTTCCTGCGCCTGGACCCGCAGCGCGGCGGCGGCGGTGGGCGCGGCCTGCGGGTCCTTCCACAGGATGGCCGCGCAGCCCTCGGGGCTGATCACCGAATAGACGCCGTTGGCGCTGACCAGCACCCGGTCGGCCACGGCCAGTGCCAGCGCGCCGCCGCTGCCGCCCTCGCCGATGAGGAGGGAGACGATGGGCACCGGCAGCCGGGACATCAACCGCAGGTTCTCCGCGATGGCCACGGCCTGCCCGCGCCGCTCCGCGTCCTGCCCCGGATGGGCCCCGGGCGTGTCGATCAGCGTGACCAGCGGCAGCCGCAGCTTGGCGGCCATCCGCATCAGCCGGGCGGCCTTGCGGTAGCCGCCGGGGTTGGGCATGCCGAACTTGCGGCGCTGCCGCTCGGCCAGGTCCGGGCCGCCCTTGTGATGGCCGATCAGCATGACCGGACGGCCGGCCAGCCGCCCCGGCCCGCCGACGATGGAGGTGCAGTCCTCCGCGAGCCGGTCGCCGTGCAGTTCGTGGAAGTCGTCCAGCAGATGCCCGGCGTAGTCCAGCGTCGTGGGCCGGTCCGGGTGTCGGGCCAGCCGCACCGCCTGCCACGAGTCCAGCGCCGCCACCTCCTCCGGCGCCCGCACCACCACCACGCGTTCGGCGAGCCGCGCCTCAGCGCGGGGAATGACGTCCTTGAGGACGAGCCGGGAGGCGGCCTCCCCTCGTACGCCGGTTTCGTCGGTCGAGTCGTTCCCGTCCGGCCTGCCGGTCTCGTCGGCCGTGCCGGCCCCGTCCGGTCTCCCGGTCTCGTCGTTCGCGCCGTCCCGTCCGCCGGGTGTGCCGCGTCCGGTATCCCGCCCCGTTCCGCTACCGCCGTCCAGGACGCGGTCGTCGGCAAGGTCATGGCCCGCCGTGCCGGCGGGGCGCGGCTCGGTCGCCCCGTCCGCCGGGCGGTCGTCGCGCCGGACACCCCGGTCGGCGACGTCGGCGACGTCCGCAACGTCGGCGACCTCGCCGACCGGGGTGGCGTGCCGCGTCGCCGGGCCGCCGGTGCGCAGCAGTCGGGCGAGGGTGCCGCGGAGCGCGGAGCGGGGGACGACGTCGTCGACCATGCCGTGCTCCAGCAGGAACTCCGCGGTCTGGAAGCCCTCCGGCAGTCGTTCGCCGGTGGTCTGCTCGATGACGCGGGGCCCGGCGAACCCCATCCGGGCGCCGGGCTCCGCGACGATGACATCGGCGAGCGTGGCGAAGGATGCGGCCACGCCCCCGTAGGTGGGGTCGGTGATCAGCGAGATCACCAGGATCCCCGCGTCGTCCAGCTCGGCCAGCGCCTGGGCGGTCTTGACCATCTGCATGAGGGAGAGCACGCCCTCCTGCATCCGGGCCCCGCCCGAGGCGGTGACGATCAGCAGCGGGATCCGCCGCCGCAGACTGGTGCGCGCCGCCTCGGTGATCAGGGCGCCGACCCCGCACCCCAGGCTGCCGCCCAGGAAGCGGAAGTCCATGACGGCGGCGACGACCGGCTGTTCCTCGATCCGGCCCACGGCGCACACCACCGCCTCCCGCAGCCCGGTCTGGAGCCGGGCGTCGTCGAGCCGCTCGGGGTACGGGCGGGTGTCGACGAAGCCCAGCGGGTCGTGCACCGGCTCCGCGCCGTCGACCGGCGACGCGGAGCCGGGGTCGAGCAGCTGTTCCAGCCGGGCGTGCGCGGTCAGCGGGCTGTGCCAACCGCAGTCGGGGCAGACGCGCAGGGTGCGGGCGAACCGCTTGCCGTACACGAGTGCCGCGCACTGCTCACACCGGACCCAGTCGGGTGTTCCCTGCGCCGGCCGGTCGGCTGTCTCGACCATGGGTATCGCCCTCCCTCAGCTCGACTGCCGCTCCCGCGGGCGTTCCGTCGAGCCCTCCCGCGGGCGCCTGCGCTCCCAGCGGTAGAACTCGTACGCCATGGCGTCCTTGGGGCTGCGCCAGGTCGCCGGGTCGTACGCGGACACGTACGCCGACAGCCGCCGGCTGATGTCCCGGAACTCCGGGTGGTCCGCGTGCCGGGCAACCTCCGGGCCGGGCGGCCGCTCCGACTCGATCAGATGCAGGTACACATCGCCGAACTGGAACAGGCTGCGGCCGGTCACCCCGATCAGGTCGGGCAGCTCACCGTGGTCGGAGTCGGCGAAGACACCGGCGATATCCGAGGCCGCGTCCGGCTTCATGCGCGCCACGATCAGCGCGCGGTGCACCGTCATGCCCGGTCCATCTCGCGGGCGCGCTGCTCGACCTTGTCCCGGATCAGCCCCATCTGGATCTTGGAGTTGCGGTTGATGTGGTCGGTCATGCCGGGGTCGTCCACCGGTGCGTCGGGCTTCATCTCGAAGTCCTGCGTCCAGCGCATCAGGGTGCCGTCCGGCGTCTCCTCGTACTCCCAGCGGATGTTCATGTACGCGAAGGGGCCGGTCTCCACCCGGCGCGCCCAGACGGTGCGGGCGGTGCGGTCGGTCTCCCGCTCGGAGACCCAGCTCCACACCATGCCGTTCTCGTCCGGGTGCATGGTCAGCCGGAAGGTGGTGGTGTCGCCCTCGCGCTTCATGATCTCGACGGAGGCGTACTCGCTGAACAGCTGCGGCCAGCTCTCCAGGTCGTTGGTCATGTCCCAGACCAGGTCGAGCGGGGCCTTGATGACGATCTCGTTGTCGGTGTGTCCGGACATATCAGGCTCCTGAGGTGACGGCTGAGTTGGTGATCGCAATAAGGTCCTGGGGGGTCTTGCAGGTATCGGCGTCCGCCGTGATCGGCGTGCCGTACCGCTGCTCCAGCTCGCTGACGATGGCGAGCAGACCCAGCGAGTCCAGGCCGAAGTCGGCGAGCAGCGCGTCGGGACGGTCGGCCAGCATCGCCGGGTCGACCTTCAGGCCCGCGCAGCTCTTCATCAGCGCGGCCATCTCCTCGTAGGTCAGCTGGTTGTTGATCTGACTGGTCATCACTTCTCCTCTTCCGGGCGGCGCAGTACGAGCGCCGCGTTGGAACCCATCAGCCCCCGGCTGAGCACCAGCGCCGTGCGCAGCTCGGCGCGGCGCGCGGTGCCGGTCACCACGTCCAGGTCGTGACAGACGTCGGTGACGCGAGGCGTCGGCGGAACGGTCTGGTGCTCCATGGCGAGCACCGCCGCCACCACGTCCAGCGGGGGAGCGCCGCAGTAGGCGCGGCCGAAGCCGGCCTTGGGCGCGGTCACGGGGACCCGGGTCGCGTGCGGGCCCAGGGCGTCGGCCAGCGCCTCCGCCTCGGCCCGGTCCGCGACCGGCACCCCCAGCGCGTCGGCGAACACCACGTCGACGTCCCCGGGTGCGCACCGCGCGCGGTCCAGCGCGGTACGGATCGCATGGGCGAGCCCCTCCCGGGACTGCGCCCACTGGGAGGGGCCGGTGAAGGTCGCGCCGTGCCCGGCGATCACGCCCCACAGTGGAGCGCCGCGGCGGCGGGCCGTGGCCTCCTCCTCGACCACCAGCATGGCGCCGCCCTCCGCGGGCACGAAGCCGCTGGCCTCGGCGGTGAACGGCAGATAGGCGCGGTCCGGTTCGACGGCCAGGCTCAGCTCCGGGTAGCCGAGCTGGCAGACGATGGAGTACGGCGCCAGCGGGGCCTCGGCGGCGCCGACCACCACGGCGTCGGCGCCGCGCCGGATCGACCGCCAGGAGTGCGCCAGGGCGTCCAGCCCGCCCGCCTCGTCGCTGGCCACCACCCCGCACGGCCCCTTGAAGCCGCCCCGGATGGAGATCTGGCCGGTGCTGGCCGCGTAGAACCAGGCGATGGACTGGTACGGGCCGACGAACTTGGGCGCCTTGCCCCACAGCCGCTGGAGCTCCCGCTGGCCGAACTCGCCGCCGCCGGAGCCCGCCGCCGTCACCACGCCCACCGCGAACGGCGAACCGTCCTCGGTGCGCAGCCGCGCGTCGGCCAGGGCCAGGTCGGCCGCGGCCATGGCGAAGTGCGAGAACCGGTCGGTCTGCACCAGGAACCGCTCCTCGACCGCCGCGGCCGGGTCGAAGGCTCGGACCTCGCCCGCCACCTTGAGCGGATAGTCCCCGCAGCCCTCGCGGGTGACCCGGTCCAGGACGTTGACGCCCTCCCGGCAGGCCTTCCAGAAGGCTTCGGCGCCGATGCCGTTGGGGGCGATCACACCGAGTCCGGTGATGACCGCCCGCCGCTCTCCGCCGGGGCCCCCGAACGGGGCCCGGCGCTCCCGGGCACTCATCGCGACCTCCCGTCGTCCGACCGGCCCAGCACCACCGCGGACTGGAAGCCGCCGAAGCCGCTGCCCACCGACAGCACCGTGCGCAGCGGTGCCTCGCGCGCGGTCCTCGGCACGTAGTCCAGGTCGCAGTCCGGGTCCCGCCGCTCGTAGTTGGCGGTCGGCGGGATCACCCCGTGGGCCAGCGCCAGGGTGCAGGCCACGACCTCTATCGCGCCTATCGCCCCCAACGAGTGCCCGACCATCGACTTGATCGAGCTCATCGGGGTCCGGTAGGCGTGCTCACCCAGCGAGCGCTTGACCGCCGCGGTCTCGTGTCGGTCGTTCTGCTGGGTGCCGGAGCCGTGCGCGTTGACGTAGTCGATGTCGGTGCCGTCGACGCGGGCGTGCTCCAGGGCGGTGTCGATCGCCTTGGACATCTCCAGCCCCTCCCGGGTCAGCCCGGTCATGTGGTACGCGTTGCCGAAGGTGGCGAAGCCCTTCAGATCGCAGTACGACCGGGCGCCGCGGCGCCGGGCGTGCTCCCGCTCCTCCAGGACCAGCACCGCGGCCCCCTCGCCCAGCACGAAGCCGTCCCGCCCGGCGTCGAACGGCCGGGAGGCGTGCTCCGGGTCGTCGTTGTTGGCCGAGGTCGCCTTGATCGCGTCGAAGCAGGCCACGGTGATGGGCGAGATGGGCGAGTCCGAGGCACCCGCCACGTACACGTCCGCCGCGCCCTCCTCGATGGCGTGCACGGCGTACCCGATCGCGTCCAGCCCCGAGGTGCAGCCGGTGGAGACCGTCTGCACCGGGCCGCGCGCGCCGAACCGCTCCGCCACCCCCGAGGCCAGCGCGCTCGGCGCGAACGCGCGGTGCAGGAACGGGCCGGCCCGCCGGTGGTCCACGTCCCATCGCGCGCCCTTGTCGCTGACCTCGGCGTAGTCGTGCTCCAGACGGGTGGTGCCGCCCACCGCGGTGCCCAACGACACCCCGACCCGCCAGGGGTCCTCGGCGCCCATGTCCAGTCCCGCGTCGCGCACCGCCTCGTCGGCGGCCACCAGGGCGAACTGCACATACCGGTCGGAGCGTGCCGTCTCGTCCGGGGTGAGGCCGCAGGCCGCCGCGTCGAAGTCGCACTCGGCGGCGATCCGGGAGCGGAACCCCCCGGGGTCGAAGAGCGTGATGCCGCGGGTGGCCGTGCGGCCCGCGGTGAGCAGGTCCCAGAAGGCGGGCACGCCCACGCCTCCCGGGGCGACGACACCGACGCCGGTGACCGTCACATGCCGGGTGGTCATGACACTACCTGTGCCGTTTCGGAGTCCGTCGTGCCGGTGCAGCACGGGGTGGCGGGCGCGTCCTCGGCATGGTGCTGCCGCTGCGCGGAGGCCGCCGCGCCCGTCTCGGCGGTCTCCTCGGTGTCGACGTGCCCGATCTCCGGGCGCGGCGCCAGCGGCCCGAGGTGGAAGACCATCCGGGCCTCGACGGAGCCCACGTTGCGGAACCGGTGCCGCATGAAGGTGGGGATCATCAGACCCTGGTCGGCCTGTAGCCGGTGCGTCTTCCCGTCCAGGTCCACTTCCAGGTCGCCGCAGACGACGTACACGAACTCCTCGGAGTACGGGTGGTAGTGCTCGCCGATGACCTCTCCCGGCGCCATGATGGCCAGCCCCATGAAGCCACTGGTGGCTCCCACCGCGGTGGGGGTGAGCATGGCGCGCAGATCTCCGCCGCGGCGGCGGTTGTGGGGGACCTCGTCGAGGCTGACGATGCGGGGGGACTGACTGGTCATGAGGGTTACCTTTCAGAAAACTTCCAGATCACGATCACGGCGCCCGGAGGGCCGGAGGCGGCGACCGGACGCGGTGACGGTGGGACGAGAGCGGACGCGGAGACGGCGGGACGGTGACGGCGGACGGGCCGGGGAGACGGTCCGTCCCGAACGGCCCGTCAGTAGTCCGCCGCGTGACGGTCGGTGACCGGGGTCATGGCGCACTCGGCCAGGAACCGCGGCAGCGCGGCCTCCTCGGCCAGGTCGGCGGCGGAGTGCTCCACCAGCCGGCCCAGCACGCTCGGGGCGCGGTCGCCGCAGATGCCCAGCGCCGCCCGCGCGTTCCGCTCCAGCGGACCGCGGACGTCGATGAGCCGCATGACGATGTCCTCGCGGTGGAAGATCGTCGACTCCACCACCGGGTTGGCCGGGTCCTGCGCCGCCAGCTCGTCCTCGCGCGCCAGCAGCTGGGCCACCGCGCTGCCGCAGCCGGGCTTGACCGGGTAGAGCAGGGCGTGCCGCTCGGCCTCGGAGGGCAGCGCGGTCCCCGCGGCCCGGTGGTGCACGGCGGGCAGCGCGGCGCGCATGAAGAACTCGCGGGCCGACTCCGGGTCGTCCAGGTCCCGGTCCACCTCCAGGTGCGGGTTGATGGCCTCCTCGACCGCCCGCACCTCGGGCTGCCGCGCCACGTGCCGCAGCGCGGCCACCAGGTCGCCCTGCACCTCCACCGCCCGGACCACCCGGTTGCCCCGCATGAACAGCGAGGTCCGGCAGAGCCGGGTGGTGCTGTCCACCCGCGCCTCGGGCGACTGGTAGTTGGCCAGCAGCCGGGCCACGTCGCGCTCGCTGCCGGGCCGCACCGTGAACGTCAGCGCGTGCCGCACCACCCCGTCGCCGATCCGCGGTTCGGTCTGCAGCCGGCCCCGCGGCGCGACCGGGGAGGTCGGCATCTCACGCATGATGCTGAACCGCAGCGAGCGGGTGTCGTTGACGCAGCCGTGCATCGGCTTGACCATCTCCCGGTGCGCCGCGCTGTCCACCCAGGCCAGGAACGGTGCCGCGCTCTCCCACTCGCTGGTGATCAGCCACTGCGCCGGGTTCTCGATCGACTGGCACAGCTGGTCGCTGACATGGCCCGGCACCGCGGCCACCTTGTGGCACATCTCGTCGTACGCGTCCAGGAAGCGCTGCTGCGCGCCGTCCCGGACCTCCAGCAGCAACACCACGCGCAACCGCGAGTCGAGTGGCGCCGACTCCGTGACCTGCTGTCTGACCTGGTGCGCCGTCTGCTGCATCGACTCCTCTATCGACTGCGTGCTCGGCCGGGCGGCCCGCGCCGAACGCGCGGTCTGCGGAGTCTCGGACAAGGTGCTCATATTTCACATCTCCTTACGAAGGGCGCATGCCCGCTCACTTGATCGTGAAGCGCTCCCACGGATGGCGCGAGATGTGTGAGCCATATGTGGGAAGGGGCCGGTCAGACGCCTGATCCGTTCGGAAACGCCGGGCATAGCAGCAAGATGAATCGTCATGACGACGCCGACGTCCGCGTGCCGGTCCTCATCGTGGGCGGCTCCCTGGTGGGGCTGTCCGCGTCGCTGTTCCTGGGCCGCCTGGGCATCCGGCATGTACTGGTCGAGAAGCACGCGAGCACCTCGCACCACCCGCGAGGCCGCGGCAACAACATCCGCACGATGGAGCTGTACCGCACGGCCGGCGCCGAACAGGCCATCCGCGAGGCCGCCTCGGTGCTGGCCGACAACCACGGCATCCTCCAGGCCGAGACCCTGACCGGGGTCAACCAGGAGTGGCTGTTCCGGGAGATCGATCCCGGCGGCCGGCAGGGCCGGATCAGCCCCGCCTCCTGGTGCCTGTGCAGCCAGAACGACCTGGAGCCGGTGCTGGTACGGGTCGCGAAGGACCTCGGCGGGCAGCTGCTCTTCAACACCGAGCTACGCGAGTTCGAACAGGACGAGCGCGGGGTGACGGGCTACCTCTGCGACCGGACCACCGGGCAGTGCCGCACCGTACGGGCCGACTACCTGATCGCCGCCGACGGGCCGCGCAGCCCGGTGCGCGAGCGGCTGGGCATCGGACAGACCGGGCGCGGCGAGCTGTTCCACAACGTGAGCATCACCTTCCGCGCCAAGCGGCTCGCCGACGCGGTCGGCGACCGCCGGTTCATCGCCTGCTACCTGACCAACCCCAAGGCCGACGGCGCCCTGCTGCCCGTGGACAACCGCGAACAGTGGGTCTTCCACGCCCCCTGGCACCCCGAGCGGGGCGAGACGCTCGACGACTTCACCGACGACCGGTGCGTGGACCACATCCGCACCGCCACCGGCGTCCGGGACATGGACGTCGAGATCACCGGAAAGGCGCCCTGGCACGCCGCCGAACGGGTGGCCGAGCGCTACTCGCACGGGCGGGTCTTCCTCGCCGGGGACTCCGCCCACGAGATGTCGCCCACCGGCGCCTTCGGGTCCAACACCGGTATCCAGGACGCCCACAACCTCGCCTGGAAGCTGGCCGCGGTCCTCGGCGGCTGGGCCGGGCCCGGGCTGCTGGAGACCTACGGCACGGAGCGGCAACCGGTCGCCCAGGCCACCAGCGCCCGCGCGGCGGCCCGCTCCGCCGAGCACAAGCACCCCGGCTACGAGGCGCCGCCCACCACCGGGCGGCAGAGCGACGTGCTGGCCGTGGCCCTCGGCTACCGCTACCTCAACGGGGCGGTCCTCGGCGCCGACCCGGCCCTGCCGCCGGTGCCCGAGCGCTTCGAGATCAACGGGGCCCCGGGCAGCCGCGCCCCGCACATGTGGCTGCACCGCGGCGGGGTCCGGCTCTCCACGCTCGACCTGTACGAGCGCGCCTGCGTGCTGCTCACCGGCCGCGGCGGCGGCGCCTGGCACACGGCGGCCCAGACCGTGGGCAAGCGCCTGGCCATGCCGTTGGAGAGCTACCGCATCGGTCCCGATCCCGACAACGAACTCGCCCCCGAGGACGGCGCCGACTGGGCGACCACCCACGGCACCGGCGAGGACGGCGCGGTCCTGGTCCGCCCCGACGGCTTCGTCGCCTGGCGCTCGGACGGCCCCGTGCCGGACCCGGAGGGGGCGCTGACGGAGGTGTTGTCCTCCGTCCTGTGCCGGGCCTGACCCCCCCCTCGCGGTCCCCGCCCGCCCGTCCGCCCACCCCCGGCCGGCCTGGCCCGCGGCCGGGCCCGGGCGGGGGAGGCCCCGTCACCCACGGACCCCGGCCGGTCCGCGGCCGGGGCCTCCCCCGCGCGACGGGCGACCTCAGCCCGCCGCCTCGCCGTCCGCGCGGCGCAGCCGCCGCCAGAGCGCCGGGGCGGCGGCCACCAGGAGGGTCAGCACCACGGCGGCGAGGACGCCCTCCCAGGGCTTGGCGAACAGGGCGCCGCCGAGCAGCCCGATGAGCTGGTACGTGGCGGCCCAGGCCAGCGCGGCCGGCCCGGCGCCATGGGCGAACCGACGGGTGGGCATGCCGGCGAGCAGGCAGGCCAGCATCACCGGAACCCGGCCGCCGGGGATCAGCCGGGACAGCACCAGCACCGTCACCCCGTGCTCGGCCAGCCGGTCCTGGGCCTGGGTCAGCCGCTCCGGGGCGGCTCGGTCGGTGAGACGGCTCAGCCAGCGCGACCCGTTGCGGGAGCGCACCCCGCGCCCGCCGAGCCAGTACAGCGTCAGATCACCGAGGAAGGCCGCGCCCGAGGCCACCCCGAAGACGACGACGAGGGAGAACGGCGCGACCTGCTGGTGCAGGGCGACGACCGCGGCCGAACTGACGATCACGCCCGTCGGCACCACCGGCACCAGGGCGCCGAAGTAGACCAGCAGAAACAGCGACGGATAGCCCACCGCCTGCTGGGTCGACTCCGAGGGCACCCCCCGGGCCAGCTCGCCGAGCTCGCCCAGCACGGCGCCGATCACCGCGCGGGCTCCAGCCGTACGCTCTCCCCGTGCCGCAGCAGGTGCACGGCCGCCGCCGGCGCCACCCGCCCCGCGTGGCGTACGAAGTCGTCGCCCGGCGCGTGGAACTCGTGCGGCCGCACCGCGTCCATGCCGATGGGCCAGTAGGTGCCGTAGTGCACCGGGACCGCGCTGCGCGCGCCCAGCCGGGCCAGCGCCTGCGCCGCCCGCCCCGCGTCCAGGTGGCCGTGGCCCAGGAACGGGCCCCAGCCGCCGACCGGCAGCAGCGCCACGTCGCACGGCCCCACCGCCTCCGCCATCCGGTCGAAGAGCCCGGTGTCGCCCGCGAAGTACGTGGCCGCCTCGCCGCGCACCACATAGCCCAACGCCGGAGACCGGTGCGGCCCGTACGGCAGCCGGCGCCCGTCGTGCGCGGCGGGCACCGCCCGTATCCGCACCTCGCCGACGACCACCTCGTCACCCGGCAGCACCTCGGTGACCCGCAGCCCGCGCTCGACCGCCAACCGCCGCAGCCGCGGCACCGCCCGCCCCGTGCCCCACGGCACCAGCAGTCGGGTGCCCGGCGCCAGCCGCGCCAGCGAGCCCAGATGGAGATGGTCGGCGTGCAGATGGGAGACCAGGGCGACGTCCGCGCGCGCGGCCTCGGGCGGCGGCAGCGGCCCCCGGCGCCGCCGCAGATGCGCCAGCCGTGCCACGAAGAGCGGGTCGGTCAGCACCCGCACCCCGGAGTCCCGCACCGTCGCGGTGGCGTGACCCCACCAGGTGACCTCCACCGACACCCGCAACCTCCCGCACCGCTCGGCGACCGGGCCCGCACCGCTCGTCCCCTGCCCGAGCGTAGTTCAGCGTCTCCCCGGAGGCGGTGAAAACCGTTGGCCCCCGCTCGATGATCGCGGCCACACTCCAGGGGCACCCGCTGTGACAGGCTGGGAGAGGAGTCCGCGTGTGAGGTGAGGTAAGGCGTGCAGGTGCCCCGACCCCGATGGAGGACCCTGGGCGGTGCCCTGCTCAGGGTGACCGCGGTGTGGGCGGTCGCCACGCTCACCATGCTGGTGCTCGCCGGACTGCTGCCCGACTTCCGGCTCCAGTCCGCCGACGGCGACAGCGCCACCCGCATCGGCATCACCGCGGCCGTCGGAGCGGGAGTGTTCGGCCTGCTCGGCGCCCTGGTCTGGCCGCTGCTCGTCCGCGCGCTGCTGCTGGTGCCCGCCTTCGTGCTCGGCCTGTCGGTCTTCGTCCTCAACGGCTCGCTGCTGCTGCTCGCCCTCAGCCTGGTCCCGGACGGCCGGGGCTCGGTGGATCCGCGGACCGCCGTGGTCGTCGCCGCCGTGATGTCCGCCGCCTCCTCGGCGACCAGCACCTTCCTCACCGTGCGCGACGACGGCGCCTACCGCCGCCGGCTGGCGCGCCTCGCCGGCCGCGGACGGCGCCGCGGACGGGGCGACCGGGGGCCGGAGCGGCCGCCGCCGGGCACGATCTTCCTCCAGCTCGACGGGGTGGGACACGACGTACTCCGGGACGCCCTGCGCGGCAGACACCCGCTGATGGAGACGCTGGCCCGCTGGGCGGGCAGCACCCACACCCTCACTCCGTGGCGCACCGACTGGTCCAGCCAGACCGGCGCCAGCCAGCTCGGCATACTGCACGGCTCCAACGAGGACGTGCCCGCGTTCCGCTGGTACGAGAAGGAGAGCGGCGAGGTCATGGTCAGCAACCGGCCGACCAGTGCCGCCGCCCTCCAGCGCCGCGCCGCCGCCCGCAGCGGCGACGGCGGGCTGCTCACCGTGGACGGCGCCAGCCGCGGCAACCTCTTCACCGGCGGCGCCGACCAGCTCGCCCTGGTCCTGTCCGTCGCCGCCCGGCG
Source organism: Streptomyces sp. SAJ15 (assembly GCF_007595705.1). Lineage (GTDB taxonomy): Bacteria > Actinomycetota > Actinomycetes > Streptomycetales > Streptomycetaceae > Streptomyces. The sequence continues at coordinate 489,205 of NZ_NISY01000002.1, forward strand.
CGGTCGGTACAACCGCTCCCGCTCCGGATACTTCGCGTACTTCTCCGACCCCGCCAACGCCACCCGCACCGCCGGCTCCTTCGTCGCCGAGGTCCTCCGCGAGCTGGGCCAGTCCACCCGCGCCAAGCTGCGTCGTGAGACGCCACGGGTGCGCCGCGGCGGCCTCTACCCCTTCATCCGGGCCTTCGCGACCGTCGTGGAGCGGGATGTGGTGGTCACCGCGGTCATCGGCGACATCCTCGCCGGGCGCACCGCGGTCTACGCCGACCTGGTCGCCTACGACGAGGTCGCCCACCACTCCGGGCCGCGCAGCCGCGACACCCACCAGGTGCTGCGCCGCCTGGACCGGGCCGTCGCCCTCATCGCCAAGATCGTCGAACACGCGCCGCGCGAGTACCGCATCGTGCTCCTCTCCGACCACGGCCAGAGCCCGGGGGAGAGCTTCGCCGGCCGCTTCGGGCTGACCCTGGAGGACCTGGTGCGGGCCGGCTGCGGGCTACCGGTCTCCCGGCGTGCCGGGCGCACGGCCAGCGGGGCCGAGGCCCGTGAGGCGGCCCGGGTGGCGCTGCACCGACCGGAGAGGGACGACGTGGAGGCGCGGGAGGCGGCACGGACGGCTCCGCGCCGGCCGGAGCAGGGCGACGCGGAGGCGCGGGAGGCGGCGCGGGGCGGCAGGTCGGCGGGCGAGCGGCGGGGGCGCCCGGCGGGCCCCGTGGTGCTCGCCTCCGGCAACCTGGGGCTGGTCTCGTTCCCCGACACCCCCGGCCGGATGAGCCGCGAGCAGCTCGACCGCCGGCATCCGGCGCTGCTGCGCACCCTGGCCGACCACCCGGGCGTCGGCTTCGTCCTGGTGCGCTCCGCCGAACACGGCGCGGTGGTGCTGGGGGCCGGCGGGGCGGAACACCATCTGGACACCGGGCGCACCATCGGCGTCAGCCCGCTGGCGCCCTTCGGCGAGGGCGCGGTGGAGGCCGTACGTCGTACCGCGGGCTTCGCGAACGCCGCCGACATCATGATCAACTCCGCCTATCACCCGGACACCGGAGAGGTGCACGCCTTCGAGCCGCAGATCGGCTCGCACGGCGGCCTCGGCGGCGAGCAGGGCCATGCCTTCCTGCTGTGGCCCAGCGAGCTGTCCCCGCCGACCCCGGACGGCCGACCGCTGGTCGGGGCGGAGCAGGTGCACGCGGTGCTGCGCCGCTGGCTGTCGGAGGCGGACGGCCCTCAGGTGCCGGCGGCGGCGACCGCCGCCGTGACGGAGGCGGGCTCCGGGCCGGTGCGGACACCGTCGGCCGTGCGGCCGGCCACGGAGGGGCGGACGGCGGAGGAATCGGAATCAGGTGATCCGTGTGGCGCATCGCGGATCTCGGCGAACGAATCTCCGTCCGACGGCGATATGTCCGCACCTTTTCCTGTCGTTACCCCGGCGGCACCGGACAATGCACGGTGATTTTGCGCTGCGTTTCCCATCGCTGACCATGTCTGGGCGCTCGCCCCGCCAAACCTCGGCGGACCCTCGCGGGCGTTGGACCTTGGCACGATGAGAGGCGCACCACCCTTATGCACGACCCTCGTCACTCCGGCCCGTCCCCCGTCGACGACCTCGACGGCGGCGCCGCGGGCCCCAGCCACACCCGCCGCTTCGGCCTGCCGACCGCGACCGCGCTCGTCATGGGCAACATCATCGGAGGCGGCATCTTCCTGCTGCCGGCCGCCGTCGCCCCGTACGGCACCGTCAGCCTGCTGGCCTTCGCGGTCCTGACCGTCGGCGCCATCGCCCTCGCCCTCGTCTTCGGCGGGCTGGCGCGGCGCGATCCGCGCACCGGCGGCCCCTATGTCTACGCGCGTGCCGCCTTCGGCGACTTCGCGGGATTCCTCTCCGCCTGGTCGTTCTGGACCATGGCCTGGGTGAGCAACGCGGGCCTCGCCTTCGTCGGCGTCGGCTACATCGACGTGCTCATCGACGGCGAGATGTCCAAGGGCGTCAAGCTCGCCGTGGCGCTGCTCGTGGTGTGGCTGCCCGCCCTGGCGAACCTCGCCGGGACCCGCTGGGTGGGCGTCGTGCAGCTGATCTCCACTATCCTGAAGTTCGTCCCGCTGCTCTTCGTCGCCGTCGTCGGACTCTTCTTCTTCGACCCCGACAACCTCGGCTCCTTCAACGAGGGCGGCGGCAGCGCGCTCGGCGGCCTCTCCGCCTCGGCCGCCCTGCTGCTCTACAGCTACGTCGGTGTGGAGTCGGCCGCGATGAGCGCGGGCGAGGTGCGCGACCCCGAGCGCAACGTCGGCCGGGCCAGTGTGCTGGGCACCATCGGCGCCGCCGTCGTCTACCTGCTGGGCACCCTCGCCGTCTTCGGCACCGTGGCCCATGACGACCTGGTCGACTCCAGCGCGCCGTTCTCCGACGCCGTCAACGCGATGTTCGGTGGCACCTGGGGCGGCACGCTGATCGCCGCCGCCGCGGTGATCTCCATCCTCGGCGCGCTGAACGGCTGGACGCTGATGAGCGCCCAGGCCCCGTACGCCGCCGCGAAGGACGGCCTCTTCCCCCAGTTCTTCGCCGTCAAGCGGCGCGGAGTGCCCACCACCGGTGTGCTGGTCGGCGCCGTCCTGGCCTCGCTGCTCACCATCGTCAACTACAGCTCGGCCTCGGACCGGGTCTTCGAGGTGCTGGTGCTGATCACCACCTTCTCGGCGACCGTCCCGTACCTGCTCGCCTCCGGCGCCCAGCTCTACTTCCTGCTGGCGGGACGCGGCGCCGAGGTGCGCACCGGCCGCTTCGTGTGGGACACCGCCCTCGCCCTCACCGGCTTCGGCTTCTCCTTCTGGCTGGTCGCCGGCGCCGGCTACGCGGCGGTCTACCAGGGCTCGCTGTTCCTCTTCGCCGGTGTTCTCGTCTACGCCTGGCTGGCCGCCCGTCGTAAGTCGGAGACCGCCGCGGCCGCCGAGCGGGCCGCCGAGCCCGCGACCGCCCCGGCGTCCGGGAGCGCCGCCGCGCCGGCCCCCGACGCCTCGGCCGAACTGGCCGACAGCGTGTCCTGACGCCCGACGGCTCACCCCGTGAGCGCTGCCGCACCCCGCCCGTGCACGTCACGGCGGACCGCGGCAGCGCTCATGCGTTTCTCGGGGGACCCGACGGAGGGCGTCGGCACTGGTCAGGCCGGTCAGACCCGGGTTCCGGACCGGAGTGCGCCGGCCCGGAACCCGATGCCCTCACGATGCCGCGGATGCCGACCGTGGTCGATTACCTGTCAGGTCATGGGGTGGCTTCCCGGGCCGCGTCCCTACGGCCCGAGCCGGGCCGCCCGCGCCAGATAGGCGCTCGTCTCCGGGTCCGCCGGCAGGAACGTCTCGATGGCCAGCTCGGAGACGGTCACGTCCATCGGGGTGTTGAAGGTGGCGATGGTCGAGACGAAGGACAGCACCCGCCCGTCATGCTCGATCACCATCGGCAGCGCGAAGGGCGGGTACTCCGCGGCACCCGGCGACTCCGCCGCGTCCGGTTCCGGCTCCGGCGGCAGCGGATACGCGCTGACCTCGTCGTAGAGCGCGCGCAGCGGGGCGGAGCGCAGCAGCGCCAGCTGGCGGTCCATCTGCGACAGCAGATCGGCGCGCCAGGCGCGCAGGTTGCGGATGCGGGGCGCCATGCCCTCCGGGTGGAGGGTGAGGCGCATCGCGTTCAGCGGGGGTGTGAGCAGGTGTTCCGCGACGCCTTCCAGGAACATCCCGACGCTCCGGTTGGCCGCCACGATGTCGTACGTGCCGTCGACGACGAGCGCGGGGTACGGCTCGAAGCCGGTCAGCAGCTGCTCCACGGAGGTCCGTAGGGGCTCCATCTCGGGGGCGTCCAGCGCGGTGTCCGGGTAGTGCGGCGCGTAACCGGCGGCGATCAGCAGCGCGTTGCGCTCGCGCACCGGCACGTCGAGGTGGTCCGCCAGGCGCAGCACCATCTCCCGGCTGGGCCGGGAACGACCGGTCTCGATGAAGCTGATGTGGCGGGCGGAGGAGTCGGCGCGCAGCGCCAGCTCCAGTTGGCTGATCCGGCGCCGGTCCCGCCATTCGCGGAGCAGCGCGCCCACGCCCGGAGCGGTGGCAGTCGTCATGCCCCGACCGTAACCGAACACGTGTCGGTGCCCGAGCGGGACAGCGGTGGGGCGTGGCACGCTGGAGCTCCGGCGACCGTACGCCACCGGCCACCGCCACCCCCTCCGCCCGCGCGCGACGAAGGAGCTGATGCGCCATGGCAGTCGAACCGCTCTCGCACAAGGAGATCGAGGAGCGCCTGGAGGAGCTCCCCGGCTGGTCGGCCGAGGGCAACGACCGGATCACCCGCAGCTACACCTATGTGAGCCACCTGGACGCGGCCGACGCCGTCGGGCGGATCGCCAGGGTGCAGGACGAGCTGAACCACCACTCCGATCTGACGCTCGGCTACACCACCCTCACCGTCTCGGTGAGCACCCACAGCGTCGGCGGCAAGGTGACCGCCCTCGACTTCGAGCTCGCGCACCGGATCCAGGAGGTCGCCGTCGGAGCCGCCGCCTAGACGTCGAAGCCGCTGCCCGGCCGCCGGGTCCGTCGCCCAGCCGCGCCGGGGCCGCCGCCCCAGCCGCCGGGTCCGTCGCCCGGTCGCGCGGCTCGCGGTCAGCCGCCGTTCTGCCCGGCACCGCGCCGGCGGCCGGACGGTTTGCCGAACCAGCAAAAATCCTTGCCGCCCGGTTCGGGTCCCGGAGACGCTTCGGGCACACCGACACGGACCCCGGCCCCAGGGAGGGCGCGCGATGAGCGGCCATCACCACCACCATCACCACGACACCCACCGCGGCGGCGGCAGCGGCCACGCCGACATCGACTGGGCGGTCATGGCCTCGCTCATCGAGGCGAACGGCGAGGTGCACGCGCCCGCCACCGAGCAGGCGGCGCACTGGCTGCGTGAGCGCCTCGGCGACGCCTCCGAGGTCCACGACGTGTGGGACGTGGGCAGCGGGCCCGGGGTGGCCGCCGGCCTGTTCGCCCAGGTCTTCCCGAGCGCCGCGGTGCTGGCCGTGGACGGCGAGCAAGCCCTGTTGGAACGGGCCCGCGCCCGCGCGGCCCGACTCGGCGTCGGCGACCGCCTGCGCACCCTGACCGCCGACCTCCCCGACGGGCTGGTCGACGCGGGCGCCGCCGACCTCATCTGGTCCAGCAAGGCGCTGCACCACCTCGGCGACCAGACGGGCGCCGTCGCCCGGCTCGCCGACCATCTGCGCCCCGGCGGCCTGCTCGCCGTCGCCGAGGGCGGGCTGCCCGCACGGTGTCTGCCCCGCGACTTCGGCATCGGACGACCGGGACTCCAGGCCCGGCTCGACGCGGTCGTCGAGGACTGGTTCACCGAGATGCGGGCCGCGCTGCCCGACGTCCGGACCACGGTCGAGGACTGGCCGGCGATGCTCGCTGCCGCGGGTCTGACCGACCTGCGCAGCCGCACCTTCCTCCTGGACCTGCCCGCGCCCCTGTCCGCCGCGGCCCGCGACTATCTGCGCGCCCAACTGGTCCGGCTGCGCGAGACCGTCGCCGAGAACCTCGACGCCGAGGACCGCGCCACCCTCGACCGGCTCGTCGACCCGGACGACAAGGACGGCATCCTGCTCCGCTCCGACGCCTTCCTGCTGTCGGCCCAGACGGTGCACACGGGACGACGGGCCGCCGTCTGACGGTGGTGGGCGGTGCCCGGGAGGGCGCCGCCGCCCGGGGAGGGGCGGCGGCGCCGGTCCACGTCGGCCGGGGTCGGACCCGCCGCCCCCGGCTGCCCGAGCGGGCGGTGGCGAGGGCGGGACCATGGGCGACGGGCACGCCCCGGCTGGGGGGTGGCAGCGCCAACGTAGCGCCGCCCACCGACGAAGTGGACCCTGTCAGCTCCCCCCTGTCGCGGCGTTATGGCGCCGGCCGAGTTCAACCGTCGGAAGCCCCCGTGCCGAAGCGGTCCGGGAGCGGCCGGGCGGCGAGCCAGCGGGCGTACACCTCGTTGCGCCGGACGGCGTCGGCGTGGGCGGTGCGGGCGTGGCCGAGCACGGCCGGGGCGGTGTCGGCGGCGGGGGAGTCCGGGTGCCAGCCGATGAGGTGACGCCAGCTCAGCGGGGCGCCGGCCAGCGGGCGGGTCACCACGCCAGGAGTGGGCGGGAAGGTGGCGCGGCAGAGCCCGACGGCGCGCCCGACCTGCACCAGGTGCACACAGGACGCGGTGTCGGTCTCGAAGACCGACAGCGGGGTGAAGCCGGCACGGGCGCACGCGGTGGCGAAACAGTCGGCGAAGCAGCCCTCGCCCGGCACATCGGTCCACGACTCCCCGGCGAGGGCACTCAGCTCCAACTCCGGTTCGTCGCGGAGCGGATGGTCCTCGCTGAGCATCACGAACACCGGGTCGGTGCCCACGGTGTGCCAGCTCAGCTGGTCCGCCGCGGGTGGCGGCGCCTGCCCGCAGGTGCCGATGAGCGCGAAGTCCAGCCGTCCCTCGACGACCATGGTGCTGATCTCCCGCACGGACCACGAGGTGTAGGTGGAGACGGGCGCCGAGGGGTGGGCGGTGGCGAGGCGGTCGACCAGCCCGCCCAGCAGCGGCCCGTGGGTGGCGCCGAGCCGGAACCGCTCGATCTGGGCGCAGGCGTTGGCGAACCGCACCGCCTCCTCCTGGAGCTCGCGCACCGCGGGCAGCAGCACCCGCGCTCGCTCCAGCACCAGCTCGCCGAGCGCCGTGGGGCGAGCGCCGTTGCGGTCACGGTGGAAGAGCGGGCCGCCCAGCGCCCGTTCGATGCGCTTGAGCTGCGTACTGAGCGCGGGTTGGGCGAAGCCGAGCTGTGCGGCGGCCTTGGTGAGGCTGCCCGCGTCCGCTATCGCCCGGACCGTTCTGAGGTGCCGCAACTCCAGATCCATGGGCGCAAGCTATGGCGGCCCGGCGGCACCGGCAATACACCTGCACGGTGTTACCGGCGCCGCTCGGCGAGGCCCGCGCCCAGCACCCCGGCGCCCCCGCCCGGCACTCCGACAGCCGCGCCGTGGCGCGCTCCGGCGGCCACGCCGTGACACCCCGGCGCTCACGCCACGGCGGGCACGGGCCGCGCCCGGGCCCAGACCGACGCGCCCGGGCTCAGGCCATGTCGAAGGTCTCCGGGTCCGGACCCAGCCGGGTGCCCGACTCCAGCGCGGCGATGGCCGTCAGGTCGTCCTCGTCCAGCGCGAAGTCGAAGATGTCGAAGTTCTCCGCGATCCGCGACGGCGTCACGGACTTCGGGATCGCCACATGGCCCGACTGGATGTGCCAGCGCAGCACCACCTGGGCCGGGGTCTTCCCGTGCTTCTGTCCGATCGCGGCCAGCACCGGGGCGTCGAGCAGGTCCTTGCCCTGGCCCAGCGGGGACCATGCCTCGGTCGCGATGTCGTGCCGGGCGTTGAAGGCGCGGACCTCGGCCTGCTGGAGCCGCGGGTGCAGCTCCACCTGGTCCAGCGCCGGCACCACCGAGGTCTCGGCCAGCAGCCGCTCGAGGTGGGCCGGGTGGAAGTTGGAGACGCCGATGGCCCTGGCCCGTCCCTCGGCGTAGATCTTCTCCAGGGCCTTCCAGCTCTCCACGTAGCGGTCCTGGGAGGGAACCGGCCAGTGGATCAGATACAGATCCACGTGGTCGAGGCCGAGCTTGTCGAGCGAGGCGTCGAAGGCGCGGAGGGTCGCGTCGTAACCCTGGTCGGAGTTCCACAGCTTGGTGGTCACGAACAGCTCGTCGCGCGGAATGCCGGACCGGGCGATCGCCTGGCCCGTGCCTTCCTCGTTCTCGTAGATCGCGGCGGTGTCGATGCTGCGGTACCCCACCTCCAGCGCGGCGCCGACCGCCCTGGCCGCCTCGTCGTCCGGGACCTGCCAGACGCCGTAGCCGAGCTGAGGCATCCGGACGCCGTTGTTGAGGGTGATGAAGGGGACCTTGCTCACGAGCAGTCGATCCTAACGTCGGGAGACGGGGGTGCTTTCGTCATCCTCAACGGTCGACCGGGGCCCCGCATTCCCGGCTCGGCCGCGCGGGGGCGGACCCGGGCCTCAGCCCGGCGCGTCCCACCCCCGCACCACCAGGTTCTCCCTCAGCTCCACGCCGTAGTCGTCGCCCAGGGCGGCGGCGGCCTGGTCCGCCGCGACCAGCGCGGCGTCGTGGAGTGCCGGCACCCGGTCGAGCAGGCCGTACAGCGCGGCCGCGTAGGCCACCGCCGCCTCGTCGTCCAGCTCGCCATGGTGGGCGATCACCACCCGGGCCACCTCGGTGAAGGCCGCGGCGAGCGGCCCGGTGTGGCAGGCCGCGAGCACCACGCCGCGCAGCCGGACCCCGGCGTGGCACCGGTAGGACCGCAGCAGCCGCACCACGGAGTCCGCGGTCACCCGGTGCGCGCCGCCGAAGGCGTCCTCGAAGACGAGGTGCGCGTCCTCGCCGTGACAGATCAGATGCAGCACCTCCGGCCGCAGGTCGAGGATCCGCTGGAGGTCGGTGACGGCGGCGGCCGGGCTGTGGTGCACCGAGAACCCCACGCGGGCGGCCGCGGCCTCGATGGCGCGCGCCTCCCGCGCCGCCCGCAGCGGGTCACGGCCGTGCGGGCTGGCCCCGGCCACCAGGACGCTGCCGATCGGCTTCGGCCCGCCCGCCGCGGCCCCCTCCGAGGGGGCCGCGGCCCCCGATCCCCGGGCGCCGCCGGACCCCGCGGGCTTCCCGGACGCGCCGGCCCCGTCGGACGCCCCGGACCCCCCGCCGCCGGCCGCCGCCCCGTCGGCCGTTCCGCTCGGCGACGCGGCCGCCGCCCCGTCGACCGCCGCGCGGAACAGCGGGTGGTACGGGTAGCGGTCGAGGGCCGCCTTCAGCACGCGTAACCGCCCGTGCGCCATGGCCCCCGCCGCGAGCGGCTCCGCGACGGCGTACCAGAACTCCTCCGCCGTGACGCCGACCGGGCTGGGCATCAGGTCGGCGGGGAAGCCCGCCTTGCGGAGCAACGACCTGGCGGCCGGCCCGGGACCGAAGGCCCGGGCGAGCGCGGTGATCTCCTCCGCCGTCAACTCGGTCGTGTCGTCGTCCGCGCCCGCCATCGGGTCACCCGTCCTCTCTCCGCGGCCCCGCACCTCTCGGGGTAGCCGTACTACAACTCCACCGACAGCCGCAGCGGATCGGGGATCTCCTCCCGGTAGCGCCGCAGCAGATGACCCCGGCGCACCGAGGCCCCGACGCCGACCGCCACCCGGCTCACCACCCCGGCCGGGGCCCGCACCACCATCGCCAGCCGGTAGCCGCCGCCGATCGGGACCGTGCGGGTGTGCCGGATCTCCCAGCCGGGGTCGGAGCGCAGCTCGCGCAGCGCCTCGACGCAGACCCGGCCGCGCTGGGTGGTGCGGCTGTGGCCGACGAAGGCCAGCTGGGGGCCGAGCTGGAGGTTGGTGGTGGCCTGCACCGTCTCCGTGACCTGTTGCGGCGTCATGGACCAGGCCACCGGCGGGAAGGCGGCCCCGGCCTCGGCGGAGAGCGTCAGGTCGACGTTCACCGTGTGCAGGTCGGGCAGGGAGCGCGGGGCGGCTCCGGAGCCACCCGGCGGCGCCTGGGTGGCGCAGGTGAGGGAGAGGTGCAGCAGGTGGTAGACGGCCGCGCCGGCCTCCGATGCCACGAATGCCTTCAACTCCGGGTCCTCGCTGACGAACTCGGTGGTCACCGGCACCGACAGCGGCCCGCCGAGCACGATCCGCCCGGCCAGCGGCTCGGGCGGGTTCCGCTGCGGGTCCCCGGGGCCGCGAGCCATGTCCTCGGAGGCCATGGTCAGTTCGCGCTGGTCAAGTGCGGGGAGGACGATGTCGATCATTTCCGTTGCCCCCTTGCGGCTCAGAGGCGCCTCACATCCTTGTAGAGCGCCTCGACTTCGACGGCGTACGCCTGCTCGATCGCGCTGCGCTTCAGCTTCAACGACGGCGTCAGGAGACCATGCTCCTCTGTGAACGGTGCGGCAAGTATGCGAAACGTACGGATCGATTCCGCCGGTGAGACAAGGGTGTTGGCCGCGACCACCGCGCGCCGTATCTCCGTCTCCAGTTCCCGGTCCCGTACCAGGTCGGCGGGGGGCGGGGCGGTCTTCCCGCGCATCCACAGCCAGTGCGAGACCGCCTCCGCGTCCAGGGTGACCAGGGCCGCGATGTACGGGCGGTCGTTGCCGACCAGGAAGCACTGGTGGACCAGCGGGTGGGCGCGCACCCGCTCCTCCAGGGCCGCCGGGGAGACCGTCTTGCCGCCCGAGGTGACCAGCACGTCCTTCTTCCGGCCGGTGATGGTGAGATAGCCGTCCTCGTCCAGGGCGCCGAGGTCGCCGGTGGCCAGCCAGCCGTCGCGCAACACGGTGTCGGTGGCCTTCGGGTCGCCGAGGTAGCCGGTGAAGACCTGGTCGCCGCGCAGCCAGATCTCACCGTCCTCGGCGATGCGCACGCCGGTGCCGGGGATCGGCACGCCCACCGTCCCGTAGCGGGTCCGCTCCGGCGGGTTGGCGGTCGCGGCGGCGGTGGTCTCGGTCAGCCCGTAGCCCTCGTAGATGGTGATGCCGGCACCGGCGAAGAACAGACCGAGGCGCCGGTCCATCGCCGAACCGCCGGACATCGCGTGCCGCACCCGGCCGCCCAGCGTCTCGCGGACCTTTCCGTACACCAGCTTGTCGAACAGTTGGTGCTGCACGCGCAGCGCGGCGCCGGGCCCCGGTCCGGTGCCGAACGCCTTGGCCTCCTGTGCCTCCGCGTACCGCACCGCCACGTCCACGGCCTTCTCGAAGGGCCCCACCCGGTCCTCGGTCTCGGCCCGTCTCCGGGCGGCGGCGTAGACCTTCTCGAAGATGTACGGGACGGCCAGCACGAAGGTGGGCCGGAAGGACCGCAGGTCGGGCAGGAGGGCGGCGGCGTTGAGGTCCGGCTGGTGGGCCAGCTTCACCCGGCCGCGCACCGCCGCGACCTGCACCATCCGTCCGAAGACATGCGCGAGGGGGAGGAAGAGCAGGGTGGCGGCCTCGTCGCCGGGCTTGGTGTGGAAGACGTCCCGGTAGCGGGCGACGATGTTGTCGCACTCGGCCATCAGGTTGGCGTGCGAGATGACGCAGCCGCGCGGCCGGCCCGTGGTGCCCGAGGTGTAGATGATCGTCGCCGGTGTGTTCGGGGTCATCGCCATCCGGTGTCGGTCCACCACCGCGTCGTCGACGGAGGCGCCGGCGACCAGCAGTTCGTCCAGCGCCCCCGCGTCCAGCTGCCACAGCCGCTTCAGTCGGGGCAGCCGGTCGATCACCGAACCCACCGTCATCGCGTGGTCCTCGTGCTCCACCAGACACGCCGAGGTGCCGGTGTCGTGCAGCATCCAGTAGACCTGCTCGGCGGAGGCGGTGGGGTACATGGGGACCGACTGGGCGCCGATCGTCCAGATCGCGAAGTCGAACAGCGTCCACTCGTAGCGGGTGCGGGACATGATCGCGACCCGGTCGCCGAACCGCACGCCCTGCGCGAGGAGTCCCTTCGCCAGCGCCAGCACCTCGTCGCGGAACGTGCCCGAGGTGACGTCCGCCCAGCCGCCGTCCTCCGTCCGCCGCCCGAGCGCCACCCGGTCCGGATCGCTCTCCGCGTGCTCGAACACGGCATCCGCCAGACCCCCCACCTGGCACGCCGTCGCCAACGGCGGGACGGTGATCTCGCGCAATGCCTGCTCCTCGCAGCCGTTCCGGGCCCGTGACCGTACCCGATCAGACGCCACCGCGGGAGGGGTGTCCCGTTACGCAACGTAGAACTCGCGCTCCCGCGCGCCGGGACAATGCGGGCACTCCGGTATACCGCGGACGTCCAAGCCATGGTGCGCCCCGGCGCCCCACGCGCTCTCCGGCCTTTCCCCACCGAATCTCTGCGGATGCGGACGGGCGGCGCCTGCGGGGCGGCAGGGGCGGGGCACGGCGAGGGGCGGGCCCCGCGGCCTACCGCCGCCGGGCCCGCCCCGTGAAGCCGTCCTACCGGTCCGGTCGCCGTGCTACGTCGCCGCCGCGGCCTGTACCGAGTCCAGCGGCAGCCGCAGGACGACCGCGCTGTCATCGTCCAACGAGGAGTTGAACTCGCGCACTTGGCGCAGCTCGGTGTCGGACAGCGCCCGGCTGTACACCCGGACCTCGTCCAGCGCGCCGGTGAGGTGGGACCGACTGTCGACGCCCTGGCCCAGGTGGATGCCGAACGGCGAGGTGCGGCTCACCGTGCCGGGGGCGTCGAGTACCGATATGGCCGGCGTGCCGTCCACCGCGATGCTGAGTCTGCCGCCCGCGCGCTGCACCGCGAGATGGTGCCATGCCCCGTCGTTGTGCGCCTCCGGGGTGCTGACGGAGGCGCTGCGCGGCGCGGTGGTGCCGCTGACCGCCGTGATCAGGGCGCGCACCCGGCTGTTGGAGGGCTCGCCGCGTACCCAGATCTGCGGCTGTCGGTTGCCGACGCCGCCGATCCACAGGAACGGATGGTGTCCGGAGGCGGCGGAGTAGCGGAACCAGAGGCTCACGGTGAAGTCCTCGGTCCCCAGCGGCAGGGTGTCGCGGAACGGCAGTCGCGCCGCGTCGTCCGCGCCGTCGAAGGCCAGGGCCTTGCCGAACTGCCCGCTGGTCTGGGCCGGTTCGCCGAGCACCTTCGCGGCGCGGGCGCCCGGCGCCCGGTCGGCGGTGGAGTCGTCGGGGCCGCGGCGCGGTCCCAGCCAGTCCTCGGTGAAGCGCGCGAAACGGATCTCGTCCCGCGCGTCGACCGTGCCGCCCTCGTACATCAGCCCGACCTCGTCGGCGGAGATGGCCACCATGTCGGAGTAGCCGGACCAGTCCTGGGTCACCACCTTGCCGCGGTCGACGCTGTCCCAGGTGCTCGCCTCGTCCCAGGAGGAACGGATCATCATGGTGCGGCGCCGGTCCGGATCGGCGGGGGCGGAGAAGAGCAACCTGCTGTAGCCGTCCTCCGCCTTGCTGCGCAGCCGGATGATCGACCCCTGCACCTGGGGGGTGTACAGGTCGGGGATGGCGCGGAAGGGGCCGGCGAAGGAGACGCCGCCGTCACGGCTGACGGCCCAGTCGCGATGTCCGAGGTCGGTGCCGTCCTGCTCCCTGCCGCTCACGTAGATGGAGCCGTCCTCCCGCTCCACCATGGTCAGCTCGGAGGGCTTCTGACGGAACGAGCCGTCGTGGGAGATCGCCCAGGTGTCCACGGCGCCGATCTTCCAGTTGTCCCCGCCGTCGTCGCTGTAGACGAGCGCGGCGTGGTTCTGGGTCACGCGCGAACCGTCGTACGTCTCGGTGTTGACGCCGAAGACCAGCCGGCCCTTGTGGGCGCCGCGGGTCAGCTGGATGCCGTGCACGGGACCGGTGGCGTACCAGGAGTTCCAGTCCCGCGGCATGATCGAATCGCTCAGGTCGCGTGGTGGGGACCAGGTCGCTCCGTCGTCGTCGCTGTACTGGAAGTGCGGCACGCGGTCACAGGGCACCTCGCAGCTCTGTGAGTCGTCGCGGCCGGTGTTGTACGTGGTGGCGAGCACGATCCGGCCGGTGCGGGTGTCGACGATGGGGGCGGGGTTGCCATGGGTGTCGCCGTCGCCCTCGTCGATCACCTGGAGCGGGCCCCAGGTCCGCCCGCCGTCGGTGGAGCGCTTGAGTACCAGGTCGATGTCGCCCGCGTCGCCGCAGTTGTCGACCCGACCCTCCGCGAAGGCCAGGAGGGTTCCCTTGGTGGTCTTCACGATCGCGGGGATGCGGAAGCAGGAATACCCCCGCTCCTGGGAAGCCTTGAAGAGGACCTCCTGCTGGAAGCCGAGACGGGCCGCGGACGCCGAATCGTTCGCGTCCACGGCCCGTACCGGAATCGGAGTGAGGGCGAGCACCGCGGCGGCGAGTATCGCCCACGCACGGCGTCGCCATGGTCTTCTGAAGTGTGCACGAAGATCTGACGTCATGTCCGACCGACCCTTCAAAGACATCTGGACATCATGACATCCCACGTCTGGAGCGCGCTGTGCAGAAGTCTCCCGTTTCCCCTCGGGGCCTACAAGGACCGTGCGTCACATTTCCATAGAAATAGGCCGGTTGGGTGAGGTGCCTGAGAGGCTGTTCGACGGCGCTGTGCCAGCGGGCTCGCCCGGTGCCATGGGGGGCGAGTCAGCTCGTCGGGGCCGGCTCCTCGGGACGCCACGCGTAGCGGATGTCGGGCTCGCGCTCCTCGTTGCCGCGGCCGTCGGTCCGTAGCACCTCGGTGAATCCGTGCCGCTCGTAGAACCGCCGTGCCGGCTCGTTGACCTGAAAGGTCCACAGCTCCAGCCCCGCCGGCCGACGCCGCTTGGCCAACTCCATGAACCGGTCGCCGAGCCCCCGGCCGCGCCACCGCGGGTCGAGGTAGAGCTGGTCCAGCTCCCGGGCGCCGGCGAGGACCAGCACACCGACGACGGCGTCGCCGGCGACCGCCACCCAGGTCTCGTGGTCGGGCACGACCACATGCCGGAACCACTCCCGCACCGCCTCGTCGGAGTGGGCCCTGCGCACGCTCGGCAGCGCCACGCCGTAGGAGCGCAGCCACACCTCCGCGGCCGCCTCGCTGTCGGTGGCCTCGGCCCGGCGCAGTACGGGGTGGTCGGCGGCCCCGGCTCCCGCCGCGTGGGCGGGGCTTGAGGCGGCGGTGTCGCCCGTGGCGGGGGCGCTGTCCGTGGCGGGGGTGTCGGTCATGGTGGTCAGGGTATGAGGACGACCTTGCCGAGGTTCGCCCGGGACTCGATGATCTCGTGCGCCGTCGCGGCCTCGGCGAGCGGGAGTCGGACGTGCACCGAGGGGCGCAGCCGGCCCTCGGCGAAGAGCGTCCACAGCTCCCGGCGCCACGACTCCACCAGCGCGGGCCGGGTCGCGGCGATCCGGGCCATCTGGAATCCGGTCACCGTCTTGCCGCCGACCAGGAGGTCGTATGCCGAGACCGTGCCGCCGCCCGAGCTGTAGGCCACCAGCCGCCCGCCGGGCGCGAGTGCGGCCACCGCCGGGGTCAGCAACTCCCCGCCGACCGCGTCCAGCACGATGTCCACCGGCTCCCCCCAGGACGCGTCCTTGTACGTCACCACCTCGTCGGCACCCAGCGAGCGCAGGAACTCGGCCTTGGCCGCGGAGCCGGCGGCGGCCACCACCCGGGCCGCGCCGCGCTCCTTCGCCAACTGCACGGCGAGATGCCCGACTCCGCTCGCCGCGCCCGTGACCAGCACCGACTCGCCCGGCTCCGGGCGCGCCGCGGCGTGGGCGCCCGACGCCACCAGCCCGCCGCGGACCAGGGCGACCGCGTCCACCGCCGAGGCGCCGTCGGGGACCGGGGTGGCCATCGCGGCCGCCACGACGCACTCTTCGGCATAGGAGTCACGGAAGCAGAGCGCGGTGACCCGGTCGCCGACCGCGAAGCCGGTGACCTCGGGTCCGACGGCGACGACGCGCCCGGCCACCTCGCCGCCGAGCGCCCCGGGCAGCGGTAGCCCGCCGTCCCGCACCTTGCGCACCGTCGGCAGCGTCACTCCTATCGCCTCATTGGCCACCAGCAGCTCGCCCGGGCCGGGCCGCGGCGCTTCGACCTCCTCGACGCGCAGCACCTCGGGACCGCCGTACTCGGAAAAGCGAACGCGACGCATGAGCACCTCCTGAAACCGTTGGGTGACCCAACGATAAACCAGGAATCATTGGGGAGTCCAACGGTTTCCCGGGTAGGGTGATGGCATGGCCGAGACCCCCTTCGCTCCCGCCCGGATCCGCGCGCTCCCCAGCTGGCTGCTGGGCCGCGCGGCCGCCCGCGGCCACCGCCTGGTCGCCGAGGCGCTGGCCCGCGAGGGCATGCGGATGACCCATCACGCGGTGTTGTCGGCGGTCGCCGAACGCGGCCCCATCTCGCAGGCGGCTCTCGGCCGCAGCCTGAGCATCGACCCGAAGGACATGGTCGGCATCGTCTCCGACCTGGTCGCCGACGGGCTGGTCACCCGCGGCCCCGACCCCAAGGACCGGCGCAAGAACGCCATCGCCCTCTCCACCGAGGGCGAGCGGCGCCTGCGCCGCACCGAACGGCTGGGCGACGAGGCCAACGACGAACTCACCGCCTGCCTCACACCGGCCGAGCGCGATCAGCTGATCGCCCTGCTCACCCGCATCGTGAAGCCGGGGGAGGGCTGCGCCGGGGCCGGTGGGGCGTCCGTCTCCTAGCCTGGGCGGTTTCGCTTGGATCATGGGGGGTGCATGATGGCGGCTCGTTTTTTCGGGCGGCGGTCTGGGCGATGAGACCGGGGAGCACCTCTACCGAGAACGGCCTGCCGAGTGCGGGTGCCTGGCCCCTTTCAAGGGCGCCGCTCCTCACCGCCCGGAGAGGATGTGCCCGGCCCCCTCCGGAGGTCGGGCGGGGATCCCACGCGGTCGCCGTGATCGGAGGCGTACGAGGCGAAGACGCCGGCCGTGGCCGCCCCCGTGTGCAGGAAGCGTTCGTCCAGGATGGCGGCCAGGTCGTCCAGCGCCCTGCGCAGCAATGCGGCGGAGAGCCGGACGCCGGGATGGCGGGCGCTCGCCGCCTGCTCTGCGAGGCCGGCGGCGTGGCCGATCTGTCGGGGCAGCGAGGTGTTCTCGTCACCGTCGTAGAAGTAGTACGACTCGGCGTACTGGAGGAAGTCGACCGTGATGACCGAGACGGCCGAGGCCAGGCTGTCCAGCAGGGCGGCGCCCCCCTCCGAGTCGAGTGCCTGGGACGTCACCCCGCCGTGCAGGTAGGAGAGGCGCAGCGCGAGCGTGCGGCGGCGGGCGAGGGCGGGATAGATGCCGAGGATCCACGCCACGGTCGCCGAGAGGAGGGCGAAGCCGACGAGCGCCTCCAGCGGGCCGACGACGCGCAGCCACCCCGTGGCCGGCGCGATGTCCCCAAGGCCGAGGGTGGCGAGCGTGACCAGGGAAACGTACAGCGCGTCCATCGGCCCCGCGTGCTCGGCCGGGACGAGGCCGGCGGAGTATGAGAAGTTCTCCGGCATGTGCGGCCAGTAGACCAATGCCCACCCCACGGCCACGGTCAGCGCCCACACCGAGACGACGCAGACCATGCCCAAGGGGCCGGCGAGCCCGCTGGCGCGCCACCGCGTGCTCAGGCGCGAGGACAAGCGCCACATCCCCGTCATCATCAGCTTGCTCAGCCCACCATGGCGGGTCGGGTGCCAGATCGTGTGAAACATGTCCCGGAGAATGGCCATCACGAGGGCGGCACCAAGGAGCGTCACGAACCACGTCATGTCCTGGCCCTCCCCGCCATGGGCGGCGGCCTCTCACTCGCTGAGGCGATCTCAGCCCCGCGCGAGCGATCGCGCGTCCCGACGGGTGAGTGCGGCGCGTCCTGCCGCTACACGCGTGGCGGTCCGTCCCGGCCGTACGGTCGCCGGCATGCGGCCGCGCGAGCCCTGCCGTGTGCCGGCTGTGCCTCCAGGAGGCGGGTGCTCGCAGGCGCCGGTGCGGCAGCATCTGCGAGGGCGGCGAGCACGGCAAGGCGCGGGGTCGAACTGCCGCCGCGAGTCGCGAAGATCGCTGTAGGGGTTCCCGCTCCGTCCGGTGGCCGGCCGGCGTGGGGCCTAGCCGGCGGAGGCCGCCGCCGCGACGGCGGGGGCGGGGACGGACGCCACGAGCACCGGCCCGTCAGGGGCGACCCCCGCGAGGGTCCGCCCGTCCCCGGTGGGCGGCGTGACGGACCGTTCGCCGCGAGTGGCCGTCTCGGCGGTCTGCCCGGCGGACGCCGCCCCGGCGGCTGCCTGCCCGGCCGTGATCACCGCGTCCAGCAGCGCCCGCGAGGTCTGGAGTTCCTCGATGGCCGCGGTCATCCGGGCCTGCTCGTCCCTCAGTTGCGCCAGCAGGTCGGGGCAGACGGGGACCAGTCGCTCGCCCTCGTCCCGGACGCAGGGCAGCACGCGGGCGATGGTGGCGGTCGACAGGCCGGCGGCGAGCAAGGCCCGGATGCGGTGTACGGCGTCGACGTCCGTCTCGCGGTAGTCGCGGTACCCGCTCGGCAGCCGCTCCGGCCGCAACAGCCCCTGCTGCTCGTAGTAGCGCAGCAGCCGCTCGTTCACGCCGGTGCGGCGGGACAGCTCGCCGATCCTCATGGTGCTCCCCTCATGACCGCGTGCCGTGGACTCGGATGCGGATGTCCTCCGCGGCTGCCCGCACACCCATGTCAGGCATGGATGTCTGACATGGACGTCAGGCATGGCGTCAGGAGCGAGTGTCGCACAGGCCGTTGTCGATGAGGGGCTGCACCGCCTGGTCGATACGGTCCCGTCCTCCCCGGCCACGTTCGTCGAAGCTGGTCGTGCCCGGGTCGGGCACCGTGGCCCCGCGTCGGAGCGGCCACCGCTCGCGGCCGCCTGCGGCGTGCGCCGGTGGCAGTCGTCCTCAGGAGCGCATGTCGCCGCGCGGCATGTCCCGGGCGCCCGCGCCCGACGCGCCCGCCGGCGCCGACCGCATGCCCCGCGGGCCCCCGTGCGGCATCTCCCGATCCGCCTCGGAAGCGCTCGCGGTCGCCGCCCAGGGTGCCATGTCCCCGCGCGGCATCTCCTCCCGCCGCGTCTCCATGGCCGTGGTCTCCATGCCCGCGGTGTCCATGCCCGCGGTCTGCCTGTCCGCGGCCCTCATGCCCCCGGCTGCCATGCCCCCGGCTTCCATGCCCGGGGTCTCCATGCCCCCGGCCCCCATGTCGTTCCGGGCCGCCGCCCGGGGCTCCATCCCGCCTCGGGGCATCTCCCGCTCCCGCTGCTGCGCGTCCTGTGAAGTCATGGTCATCCTCCTGACCGCCCTAAGCGCTGGTCCGCCACTTGTGCCAGACGGCGTTGTCGAGGCCGCGGGCGAAGATCTCCATGCGTCCGTCGGCGTTGCGTCCGACGGCGATGTCGGTGGTGATGCCTCCGCCGAGGGAGTTCCAGCCGGGTGACCAGCCGTTGCTGGGCGCCACCTGCCACCTGTGCCAGACGGCGTTGTCGAGGCCGCGGGCGAAGATCTCCATGCGCCCGTCGACGTTGGTCCCCAGGGCGATGTTGCTGGTGATGCCCCCGCCGAGGGAGCTCCAGCCGGACCAGCCGCCGCCGGGTGAGACCTGCCACTTCTGCCACACCGCGCCGTCCAGTCCGCGGGCGAAGATCTCCAAGCGTCCGTCGGCGTTCTGCCCGACGGTGATCTCGCTGGTGATGCCCCCGCCGAGGGACTCCCAGCCGGACCAGCCGCCGCTGGGCACCGCCTGACGCCTGTGCCACACCGCGCCGTCCAGCCCGCGGGCGAAGATCTCCATGCGTCCGTCCGCGTTGCGTCCGACGGCGATGTTGCTGGTGATGCCTCCGCCGAGGGAGTTCCAGCCGGGTGACCAGCCGCCGCTCGGCGCCACCTGCCACCTGTGCCAGACGGCGTTGTCGAGGCCGCCGGCGAAGATCTCCATGCGCCCGTCCGCGTTCCGTCCGATCGTGATGTCCGTGGTGATCCCACCCTGGAGGGAGGCCCAGCCCGACCAGCCGTCGTTCGGGGCCATCTGCCAGTTGTGCCACACCGCGCGGTCCAGCCCGGCGGCGAAGATCTCCATGCGTCCGTCGGTGTTGCGTCCGACGGCGATGTCGCTGGTGACGCTGCCGCCCCGGGACTCCCAGCCGAACCACGCCTCCCTCGCCTCCCGGGTGCGGGCGGCCTCCCGACTCCGAGCGCCGTCGGGGTACAGGCTGCGGACACCGTCGATGTCGTCCTGGGTGAGGGCCCTCTTCGTCGAATTCGAGCTGACCATCGGCAACATCACCGCCCCGGAGGCGCTGGTGTGGGCCAGACCGAGGATATGGCCGAGCTCATGCAGCGCGACCGTCTCCACGTCGAAGGAGTTCACCGCCGCCCCGATGCTCCAGTTGTGCTCGGAGTCGTCGAAGTGGACGGGTTTCGGCAGGCTGCCGTCGGTGACTACTCCGCAGCCGGGCGGGAAGTCGGCGTGCGCGAGCGTGCCCCCGACCATGCTCAGATCGGTGTCACTGGCCGGTCGCCAGCCGATGAGGATGTCAGGGCTCTGGCCCTTCTCCACCTCGGTGAAGGTCAGCGGCGCGGCCGCCGACCAGGTCCGGAACGCGTTCCGGACGGCGTCGAACTCCTCGTTCCCGGCCGCGTCGTCGGTCCCGGTGTCGAAGGCGAAGGTCAGGTCGGTCCTGGTCCAACCGCACGTGGTGACGGCCTCGATGCCGAGGCGCATGTCGGGCATGGCGCAGCGGGGTTGGGTCATGGCATCCCGCGTGGCCTCGTCGAACTCGCCCGTGACGGTGAGCCCGTTGAACTCCTGGTACTTCTCCAGCGCGTGCGACATCGTGCCGTCCACCCGCTTGCCGCTGGATGAGCCGGCGAGGTAGCCGAATCGCCGCAGGAAGTCCTGCACGCGCTCCAGACCTCGCGCTTCCTCGCCCACGCGCACGGTGGGCACACTGGCGATCTTGGGAAAAGCGACGACTGTTTCCTTGGCCATACCGGTCTCCTTGCACTGCCGTGGGTGTGCTTGGCGAATGTGCTTGGCGAATGTGCTTGGCGAAAGAAATCGGCACCGCGGAGCCGGAACGGGCGCTGAAGCCCGACGCCTCCCAGGCTGCGTCCGGGAGACCCCTGCCGCAACTCGGACGCCCTCGCAACCGCCGCAGGGCCGGTCGGGCGACGCGGCCGCCGAGTCGCCGAGAGGAGGGCGAGGCCGTCCCGCGGACGGCAGGGGTTTCACGTTCAGCGGCCGGACGGCCGTCGACCAGCCCGGGGGGCCGTCCCCGGGGCCGGGTGAGCCGAAGACCGCGGGGCCTCCTCGCCCGGACGCGGACAGGGGCCGCTCCATCGGCGTACTCCTCGCCACCCCGATGTCGCCCGTCGTCGGCGCGCGGGCTCGTCACTCCGCCGCGACGCCCCTCAGATGAATCCGTTCGGCCACGCGCTGCGCCGCCGCGAGGATGCCCGGTCCGCAGGTGCCGTCTGTGCTACACACGAATCATGTCGCGCCCGAGGATCCTCGTGCCGCTCTCCGCGGCCGGCGAGTGCCGCTCCGCGGACACCGCGCTCCGACGGCTCCTCGGGCGGAAGGCCGAGCGTACGGGCGGACCCGCCGTCGACTCGGGGGAGTGGTGAGCGGTGCCGGGCACGGATCCTCAGGACACGGACACGCTTCAGGACCCCGCCCTCGCGCGGTCGCTGCTGAGGGCGGTGGCCGCGGACCCGCGGCACCTGCCCGAGCACCTCGCCGCCTTCGCCGTCCGACACACGGGCCCGTCCGCCGCGCGCTCGGTGGACCGGGTCGGCGAGGCGCACCCCGACGCCGCCATGGCCGAACTCCGGGCCCGGGTGCTCGTCCGCGGCAGACGCCGGGTCGTGACCGAAGGAGCCTTCGTCGGCGGCCCCCTGGTGATCCTGATGCCGTTCGCGTTCTGCGCGGCGCTGCTCAGTCAGGCGCGTACCTGCCTGGAACTGGCCGCCATCGACGGTCGGGACCCCACGGACCTCGTCCGGGGCGCCGAACTCCTGGTCCTGCAGGGCGTCTATGAGGACGTCGACCGGGCGCGGGCCGCGCTGTCGGAACTGGCGCTCCCCGGGGAAGGCGGAACGGCGGAAGGCCCCAAGCAGGGGGCGATCGGGCGGCTCCGACGGCGTGCGGCGACCCTGTGGGGGATCATCCTGCGGATGGCGCGCCTCCTGGGGCTGATCGCGCCGAGGGGCGAGCCGACGAAGGGGAGAGCGGCGCGATGGCTGGCCCAGGCCGGACGGTACGCCCTGCTCGGCGCCGTGCTGCTGGTCGGGATGGTCGCCCCCCTCGTCTGGCTCCCGTACCTCGGGCTGTCGTACGGCAGGGCCACCGATCGCCTGATGGACCGGGCCACCACCTTCTACTTCGGCGAGCCGGCCCCCGCCCGACCGAGGCGGGCCACGAGGCTCGAACCCGAGATGGTGGTGGCGGCCCTCAGAGCCGTCCTCTCGCTCCTGGTCCCGCTGGGTCTGATCTTCGCGGTCCTCCTCGCCGACCCGCGGCTGGCGGGGAGCAACTGGCCGGTCCTGGGCATCGCCCTGACCGCGGCGTCCTTCGCGGTAGCAGCCGTATGGCAGTGGCGACGCCACCGAAGGCGCCGCACCGCCTGACGACGCCCCGGCGTGCGGGGACACGGGCGAGATCTGCCGGTCGCGGGACCAACTCTCCTCCGACGCGCGCGCCTTTGCGGTGCCGCCAGGCTTCCCGGACGACAACAGGACATGACGGCCACCTCATGCTTGAGGAGCAGATGCCTACCTTCCTCGCCCAGCTTGCCGCACCCGGCGCTCAGTTCCTCCGCGCCTACCGGCCTGACGACGCCCTGCTCCTGTACCTCTTCGACCCGGAATGCGAGTCGTTCACCCAGTTCATCGCTGAAGGAGACGGTTGGGCCGTGCGCCAGGGCGGGCCCGTGGCCCTGTGGGATGGCCGGGAAAAACAGAAAAACCCCAGATCAACTGGGGTTCTTGCTGGTGTCCGAGGGGGGACTTGAACCCCCACGCCCGATAAAGGGCACTAGCACCTCAAGCTAGCGCGTCTGCCATTCCGCCACCCGGACTCAGGTGTGCTCCGCGGTGTTCCCCGCGGCGACATGGATAACGATACCAAGGTTTTGGAGTGCGTTTCACCTGCGTATCCGTCCGGGATGAGGCATAAGGCCGATTTATGGGAAGCCTGCTCAGGGCTCCATGGCGCCGGTGCGGTGCCACCGCGGCACCGCACGCTCCGGGTGGGGGTGGGAGCGTACGGTGCGCGGTCCGTAGGGCCGTGGCGTACGGCGGTACGGCCGCCGCGCCAGGCGGTACGGCCGCCGCGCCAGGCGGCAGGGGGCGCGGGGCCGGCCGTCGGGCCGTACGGCTACGGCACCAGGTGGTAGTCCGGGAAGTTCCCCGGCGGTCGCTCGCCCTTGGGGCCTCGGGTGACGGCCCGTACCAGCAGGTCGCCGCCGACGAAGGCCCCGCGCCAGGAGGCGCCGAAGCCGCCGAAGAGCTCGTCGCGGTCCCCGCGGGAGCGCGGCTTGCCGCGGCCGACCTTGAAGGCTCGGATCTGTGGGGCGAGCCGCTCGTAGGCGGCGGGGTCGTCGCAGGACAGGGTGGCGACCAGCGCGCCGTTGCTGGCGTTCATGGCCGCCAGCAGCTCCGCCTCGGTATCGACCAGCACGATCGTGTCGACCGGGCCGAACGGCTCGGCGTGGTGCAGCGGGGAGGTCGAGGGCGGGTTGAGCAGCGTGACCGGGGCGACGTACGCCGAGAGGTCCTGACCGGGAAGGACATGGCCGTCCGTGAGACGGCCGCGGTGCAGCGGGACCGCCCCGCGGTCGATCGCCTCCGTCACCTGGTCGGACAGCTCCTTGGCCTTGGCGGCGTTGATCAGCGGGCCGAAGTCCAGCTCGGGGAGGGCGTCGTCCGGGTCCGCGACCGCCAGCGGGTGCCCCACGCGGACCGACCGCACCGCCGGGAGGTAGGTGGCCAGGAACGCGTCGAAGGCGGACCGCTGGACCACGAAGCGCGGATACGCCGTGCAGCGCTGCTTGCCGTAGTCGAAGGTCTTGCGGATCTGGGCGCCCAGCGCCTCCCAGTCGGTGTAGTTCCACACTCCCCAGGCGTTGAGCCCCTCCTGCTCGAGGATGTGCCGTTTGCCCAGGTCCGCCACGGCGGTCGCCACCCGGGCCCCGGTGTCACGGCCGCCGACGAAGGAGACGCAGCCGATCTCCGGGGCGCGCACCAGGGACTCGGAGAGCTCGCCGCCGCTGCCGCTGACCAGGGTGATCGGGAGGCCCTCGCGCGCGGCGAGCGCGGCGGCCAGGGTGAGACAGCCGACGCCGCCGTCGGTCGGGGTCTTGGCGATGACCGCGTTGCCCGCCAGCGCCTGCACGAGCATGGCGTGGACCAGGACGCTCATCGGGTAGTTCCAGCTCGCGATGTTGCTGACCGGGCCGTCGAGCGGGCTCCGCCCGTCCAGCATGCGGTCGATCTCGGCCACGTACCACCGCACGCCGTCGATGGCGCGGTCCACATCCGCCCGCGCCAGCCGCCACGGCTTGCCGATCTCCCAGACCAGCAGCAGGGCGAGCAGCTCACGGTGCTCGATGAGGGCGTCCAGCGCCGCGCCGACGCGCGCCTTGCGCTCCGGCAGGGCGACGTGCCGCCAGTCGCGGTGCTGGTCGAGGGCGGCCCGTACGGCGCGCCGCGCGGTGTCGGCGTCCAGCCGTGGCGGGCCGGCGATCGGGGTGCCGTCGACCGGGGTGGTGGCGGGCAGGCTGCGGCCGTCGGCCTGCCAGCCTCCGCCCCAGAGGTTGCGGACCGTGTCGTCCTGGAACGCCTCCGGGGCGACGGCCAGACAGCGCCGCCAGGCGTCGGCCCAGGCGGTGCCGGGCTTGAGGGTGAGGGTGGGTGCTGCCATCAGTGGTCTCCGCTCTCGTTGCACGGGCGGGGCGGGAGGTGGCGCTCGTATCGGGAAGGTAGCCCCGAGCCCCGCAACGGGCTTCGATTACGGCTCAGCTATGGCTCACATCACGTGCGCGGCGGCCGCGCGGGGAGGCGTTTCCGCCAGGCCCGCGGACGGGGTCCGGTCGGTCGACCGCGCGACACCCACCCCCTAGGGTGAGACCGTCAGCGACCTGCGGTCACACCTCACAGAACCGGGACTGATGGACATGGGACGGGTCACCGAGCGGCGCCGTGTCGTCCGCGTCCGGGACGGCGCGGTCAGCACGCGTCCGGACACCCTGGTCGCCGAGGAGCCCCTGGAGATCCGGCTGAACGGACGACCGCTGGCGATCACCATGCGCACTCCGGGGGACGACTTCGCGCTGGCCGCCGGCTTCCTGGTGAGCGAGGGCGTCCTCGGCGGGGCGGCGGACGTGGCGAACATCGTCTACTGCGCGGGCGCCACGGAGGACGGCTCCAACACCTACAACGTCGTGGACGTGAGGCTCGCGCCCGGGGTCCCGGTGCCGGACATCACGCTGGAGCGCAACGTCTACACGACGTCGTCCTGCGGGCTGTGTGGCAAGGCCAGCCTCGACGCCGTGCGGACCACCGCCCGCTGGCGGCTCGACGAGCGCGGCGGGGACGACGTCCGGCTCACGCCGGAGACCCTCTCCGCGCTGCCCGACCGGCTGCGCGCGGCCCAGCGCGTCTTCGACCGCACCGGTGGGCTGCACGCCGCCGCCCTGTTCACGCCGGAGGGCGAACTCCTCGACGTACGCGAGGACGTGGGCCGGCACAACGCGGTGGACAAGCTCGTCGGCCGGGCGTTGCGGCAGGGGCTGCTGCCGCTGTCCGACGCGGTGCTGCTGGTGTCCGGCCGCGCCTCCTTCGAACTCGCGCAGAAGGCCGTGATGGCGGGCATCCCGTTCCTCGCGGCGGTCTCCGCCCCCTCCTCGCTCGCCGTCGACCTGGCCGTGGAGACCGGTCTCACCCTGGTCGGCTTCCTGCGCGGCGGGTCCATGAACATCTACGCGGGCGAGCAGCGGATCGCCCTGCGGACGGCCGCCGGGGACGGCCTCGCGGCGGCGGACCGACCGTCCGCCTGACCGGGCCCTCCCCGAGGCCCCACGCCGGCCGGCGGCCCCGCGGGCGGATGACGTGGGGGCTCCGGGTACGGCACGGCATGGGTGCCGTACCCGGAGGTCGGCGCGGGCAGGCGCGCCGGGTGGAGCGGAGGCCCGTGTCCGAGGGCCTCGGGTGGAGGCCGTGCGGCCTCCGGCCGGAGGCTTGAGCGCCTCCGGTGCCGGCAGTGGTCAACTGCCGGAGCCTTCCGGGGTGGTGGGACGTCGGGCGGTGGGGCGGAGCAGCGCGGCGGCTCCCAGCACGGCGGGCCAGATCATGAACCAGCCGGTGAGGGCGAGCAGCAGCAGGATGATCACGAGCGCGCAGGCGGCGGAGAAGGTGCCGGCGCGGCTGACACCCCGCAGCAGTTTGATGCCGGCGGCGGCGCCGATGGCGTAGACGGCGCCGAGGCAGGCCGTGGTGGAGAGGATCAGCGGTTCCAGGTCCATCTCGGTGATCGCCGCGACGCCGAAGGTCACGCCGGAGATGCCGGCGACCACCAGCAGGCTGCGCCGGGGCACCCCGCCGGTCTCGGCGCCCGAGCCCAGGCCCGCGGGGAGGGAGCCGTCGCGGGAGAGGGCGGCGCCCAGCTTGGCGGTGCTGGCGATGTAGGCGTTCATCGTGCCGAGGGTGACCAGGAGGGCCACGACGCTGGCGATCACATCGCCGTAGGAGCCGAGGCCGGTCTCCAGGAGGGAGGCGAGCGGCGTGGTGGTGTCGCCCGCCGCGTCGCCGAGGACGAGCACGGTGACCGCGGCCAGGCTCAGATACAGCACGCCGACGATCAGCAGGGCGCCGGCGGTGGCGCGCTTGACGTTGCGGGCCGGGTCGGAGAACTCGGCGGAGAGGTGGGTGACCGTCTCCCAGCCGGTGAAGGACCAGACGAGCAGGGCGCCGGCGGTGCCGATCGAGGCCCAGCCCTCCGGGGCGAAGGGGGTCAGGTTGCCGGTGTCCGCGTCGGGTACCACCACCACGATCGCCAGCACCAGGAGCAGGGCCAGCGCGCCGGACAGCAGGAGCTGGATCCGGCCGGAGATCCGGACGCCGAAGGCGTTGCCCACGAAGCCCACGACCAGGAGGACGCCGGCGTACGCCACCGTCGTGCCCCAGCCGCCGCCCGTGGAGCGCGACAGGTACTCGGCGCCGAAGAACGCCAGCGCCGGGATGCCGACCGGGGCGCCCAGGTAGAACCACCAGCCGACGGCGGTGGCGGCGCGGCCGCCGAACGCCCTTCGTACATAGGTGGAGACGCCGCCCGCATCGGGGTAACGGGCGGCGAGCGCGGCGAAGGCGGCGGCCAGTGGCACCGACATCACCACGAGCCCGAGCCAGGCCAGGAGGGAGGCGGGGCCCGCCTCCTTCGCGGCCAGTCCGGGCAGTGCCAGAACGCCGGTGCCTAACACCGCCCCCACATAGAGGGCGGTGCCCTGGGCGAGATTCAGCCCTCCCGGATTGGCTGGATTCCCTTGGTCGCTGGCAGTCGGGGGTGCCTGCGTGGACCGCGACATCCGGTGGGCCTCCTCGCGTGTGGTGCGGAGCAATGAAGGCAGCATAGGAGCGTGAACTCCGGTCGGTACATGGGGAGTTTTAAGCGTTCCCGCGGTTCGACTAAGGAAGTCTGTG
Organism: Streptomyces sp. SAJ15; assembly: GCF_007595705.1. Lineage (GTDB taxonomy): Bacteria > Actinomycetota > Actinomycetes > Streptomycetales > Streptomycetaceae > Streptomyces. The sequence continues at coordinate 516,439 of NZ_NISY01000002.1, forward strand.
TATCGTCGGCGGATGGCTAACAATTCGAAAGCCGATCTCGATGCCACCGACTGGCGCATCCTGACGGAGCTTCAGGAGAACGCCAGGATCACCTTCAGCGAGCTCGGCCGCAGGGTCGCGCTCACCCCGCCGGCCGTCGCCGAGCGGGTCCGCCGGCTGGAGCAGCGCGGGGTGATCGAGGGCTATCGGACCCGGGTCAACCTGGGCCGGCTGGGGCTGCCGATCCTCGCCTTCGTCAACATCATCTACCCCGGTGGCGACTACCGGGACTATGTGCGGGCGTTCACCGACTGGCCGGAGATCCTGGAGTGCCACCACGTCACGGGCAGCGACTGCTTCATCGCCAAGGTCGCCGCCCGTTCCATGGAGCACCTCGAGGAGATCACCTCGCGGATCGCCCGGGTCGGTTCCCTCACCACCACCGTGGTGTACTCGACGAGCGTGAGCGACCGGGCGATCACCCCCGAGATGACCTCCGATGTGCCGGACGGGGTGCCGAGTGAGGTGGCCGTCGCCACCCTCGCGCGGACTCAGGGCGCCGGCCTTCAGCGGGTGTAGCCGGCTTGTGACCGCGACAGCTCGCTGCCGGGGCGGTACACGTCGCGCAGCAGATATCCGGCCTGGAAGCGGCTCTTCGCCCCGATCCTGTTCATCACCTCCGATATGTGGCGTTGGCAGGTGCGGGCGGAAACGCCCAGCCGGCGGGCGATGGACTGATCGTCCATGCCCTCCGCCAGCAGGCTGACGATCACCTCCTTGGTCTCGTCGGAAAGCGCTTTCACCTGCTCACGGCTGTGTGTCTCGGGAAACTCGCTCGCCCGCAGCCAGGTCCGCTCGAAGACCGCCCGCATGAACCCGACGATGTTCGGCTCCCGGATGATCAGCGCCGCGCTGGGGTCGTCGGGGACCTCGACGATGCCCACCGTCGCGTCGAAGATCAGCATGCGCATCAGCCCGTCGCCGGCGGTGCGCACCCGGGCCCCCAGTTCGCTGACGCGTTTCACGTAGTCGATGGTGGGTTGGTGGAAGCGCGCGGAGTGCTGATAGATCGTCCGCATGGCCACGCCGCGCCTGAGCATTTCCTCGTCGCGCAGCTTCGCCTCGTCCAGGACGTCCTTGGGGCGACTGCCTCCCGGTTGCGAGGTCAGCACTTCCATGGTGCAGCGATTCGCCGCGTCCTGGATGAATGCCCTGACCGCCGCGAGATCCGTGACGAGTTCCACGACTTCCGCGCGCTTGCGGTGCGCGGCGCTCGCCTCGTACTGCGGTATCAGCGACTGTAGTTGGGAACGCGTTCTGTCAATGGTCAGCTGCCATGTGCGGGTGTGCTGCTCCATCGGGGCCAACAGCTGGGCCGCGGCCAGCTCCGGGGCCACCGGCGCCAGTGCCCCGGGAGCGTCCAGCACCCCCTGGAGCAGGCACAGCGCCTCCAGTTCGGCGATCGCCTCGCTCGCCACCTCGGGGGTCAGACCCAGGTCCCGAGCCAGCTCCTGGGGCAGGAACTGTATGCGATTCGCGGCATAGATGTAGGCGTTGCAAGCGGTCTGACTGAGCTGTGGTAGGGAAAACGGCTCTAATATGTCCTCGCTGCGCACGATTTGACCCCCTCGGGTTTGCGACTTGCGACAACACGAGCTCCTCAATTGCTCGATCGTTGCACGTCCGAGATGACAGTGTGATCGCTAGCGCCCTCGGATGGCTGGATCCGATAGGCGTGCCACGGAGTTCGAATCGGGGATTTCATGCACTTGAAATACATCGCTCGATCGTGTCTCGGAGTGTCCGTCGGGGCCGCGCTCATGACCACCGTTTTCACGGCAGTGTCCGGGCCCCCCGTGACGCCAGGCGGAAGCCGCTCGACGCCGGGGGCCGCGACGGCCGCGTCGTGCCGCACCGCCCCGCCCATCCCGCTCCATGTCGACACCGGTTGGGGCTGCTGACCTCCCGCTGACGCAGCCATCGCCCACCCCCTACGGCGCCGCCTCCACCGATCACTTCGGTGCTCTCACCCCCCCCGCTGCTGACCATGCCCGGGGATTCTCTGTGCCTTGCACTGCGACGAGGAACGAGGTCCTATGGAAAGCCCTGTCAGTCCTGCCCTGCCCGCGCGCCCCAGGAGCACACCTGGTTCCTGGAGCAGCGGCGACCCCAGAAGGCAGCCCCCCGGCTCTCGACCGCCCTCCGCGTCCAGGGATCCGCGCACGGACGCCGTCGTGACCACCCTCCGGGAGGCGAACGCCGGCCCGGCCGCGGACGCCGGCGCCGCTCCCGCCGATCCGGGCGGCGGATTCGCCGGACACCCGGCGCGACCGGGGCCCGCTGGGCCAGACTCTCGTTGATCACCAAGTGCCGGGCGACCGCTTGCCGATGGGGGAGGAGTCGCGCGTCCCCGCCCTGGCGGAGGTGGTGCGGGCCGCCGTCGCGGAGGCCGCCCCGAGCACCTGAGCGATCACGACCACGACCATCGAGACGTCGAAGGACATCCATGTCGCACCACGTTCCCGTCACCGCGGGCGCCGAAGGCCGCAGGATCCCCGCCCACGGGCTGGCCGAGAAGGAGATGCTCTGGGCGTTCCTGCGCTTCGCCCGCGCCACGGTCGTCGCCAAGGTCGACGCGCTGAGCCCGGAGGAGCTGCGCAAGCGGCACGTCGGGTCCGCCACCACGCTCGGCGGCATCCTCAAGCACCTGGTGACCAGCGAGCGGCACTGGTTCGCCAACGTGCTCGGCGGGCGCGAACTGCCCATGCCGTTCGGGCCCGAGGACCCGGACGGGGACTGGCGGCTGGCCGACGGCGAGGACGCCGCCCACCTGGTGGCGGCCTACCGCGCCGCCTGTGAGCTGAGCGACGAGATCATCGCGGCGCTGGACCTGGACAGCACCGGCGCGCAGACCGACGACGACTACACCCTGCGCTGGGCGCTGACGCACCTGGTCGCGGAGACCAACCGGCACGCCGGGCACGCCGATGTGCTGCGCGAGCTGACCGACGGCGCGCGCGGCTGGTGACCCAGCCCTGACGGCTGTCGAGCACCGTCGACCGTCGGCAGTCGCGTAGAACCCCACCCCCCGCCACCGACCACCCGCAGATCAGAGCCGACACGGGACTCCACCCGCCGCCCGCGCACCCGAGCGTGCCGAGCCGTCGGGCCGGCTCGGTGCGTCCCGACACACCCCCGGAAAGCGCCTTCTTCATCGACATACCCACCGAAGGGGAGACATCCATGCCCTATGGCCATATCCACGACATCCTCGGCATCGGCTTCGGACCGGCCAACCTGGCCCTGGCCATCGCCCTCGAGGAGTCGGCTCCCGGACTCTCCGCCCGCTTCATCGAGGCCCGCGACCAGCCACGGTGGCAGCCGGGCATGCTGCTGGACGGCTCCGACATCCAGAACCACCCGAGCCGGGACCTGGTGACGCTGCGCAACCCGCGCAGCCGCTACAGCTTCCTCAACTACCTCTTCGAGCAGGACCGGCTGATCGCCCATCTGAACCTGCCGATGGAGTTCCCGCTGCGCAAGGAGTACGCCCAGTACATCAGCTGGGCCGCCGACCAGTTCGGCGACGTGGTGGACTGTGGGCGCCGGGCCGTCGGGATCGAGGTCCAGGAACGGGACGGCGAGCGGCTCTACGTGGTCGACACCGACACCGGCGAGCGCTACGTCGCCCGCTCGCTGGTGGTGGCGCCCGGCCGCACGCCGCTGATCCCCGCCCCCTTCGACGGCAGCGACTCACGGCGCGTCTTCCACCTCACCGACTACCTGTTCCGGCTGAAGGAGCTGGCCGCCGACCGGGACCCGGAGGCGGTCGCGGTGATCGGCGGCAGCCAGAGCGCGGTGGAGCTGACCCTGGACCTCGCACGGCGCTTCCCGCGCACCCGCGTGGTCACCTACGTCCGCTCGCACAGCCTGCGGCTCAAGGACACCAGCCCGTTCAGTGAGGAGGGCTACTTCCCCGAGTTCACGGAGTACTACTACCAGCTGTCCCGGGAGGGCAAGCGCTCCCTGGACGCCTACATGAAGCCCACCAACTACTCCTCGGCCGACGGCGACGTGCTGCGCGAGCTGTACCTGATGCTCTACGAGCAGCGGCTCGACCAGGACCAGCGGGTCTTCGTCAAGGGCAACCGGCGCACCGACACGGTGCGCGAGGTGGCGGGCGGCATCGAGCTGGGCCTGACCGAGGTGCACACCGGCGCCGTCGAGACCGACACCGTGGACTTCGCCGTCCTGGCCACCGGCTTCCGCAACCTGGGCCCCGGCCCCGACGAGGAGCCGCACCCGCCGCTGCTGGCGGGGCTGGCCGACCGACTGGCCCGCGAACCCGACGGCCGGCTGGACGTGCGGGCCGACTACTCGCTGACCCCGCTGGACGGCGACGGGGCGCTGCCCCCGCTGTTCCTCAACGGCCTGTGCGAGTCCTCCCACGGCATCGGCGACGCCGGCTCCTTCAGCCTGCTGTCGCTGCGCGCCTCGGTGATCGCCGACGCCCTGCGCAAGGGCCTGGGCGACGGCGCGGGGAGCGCGCCGCCCGAGCGGCCGGTCACCGTCGGCGCCGCCGGCTGAGCCGCCGGCCCCGGCCGCGCGCCGTTCCGCACCGGTCCCCGGCCGAGCCCCCGGCCATCCGCCGCCGGCCCGGCCCCGGCCCGACCGTCGGGGCCGCGCCACCCGTGTCGAGCCCCGACCTCCCGCGCCACGAGCCCGCGTCATCCACCCCCACCGAACCATCGGAGCCGTCCGTGACCCACACCCCCCCATCAGCCGGCGTCCCGCAGACGCCCCGCGTCACCGGCGAGGTGCCGGGACCGCGCTCGCGGGAGTACCTGGAGCGCCAGGCGCGACGCGAGTCCACCGCCCGCAGCTACCCGTACCGACTGCCGATCGCCATCGCCCGGGCCCAGGGCGCCTACATCGAGGACGTCGACGGCAACGTCTTCCTCGACTTCCTGGCCGGCGCCGGCGTGCTCTCCCTCGGCCACAACCACCCCGACGTGATCGCCGCCGTGGCGGACCAGCTCGGCGTCTTCGTCCACGGGCTGGACTTCCCCACCCCGGTCAAGGACCGCTTCACCGAGCTTCAACTGGCGCAGCTGCCGGAGCCCATGCGTGAGCGCACCAGGATCCACTTCTGCGGTCCGACCGGCGCCAACGCCGTCGACGCCGCCCTGAAGCTGTGCAAGACCGCCACCGGGCGCGAGGACGTCATCGCCTTCCAGGGCGGCTTCCACGGGGCCACGCTGGCCGCCATGTCCGTCACCGGGCTGGTCAGCCAGAAGGAGCCGGTGCGCGGCCGGATGCCCGGGGCGCACTTCTTCCCGTACGGCGGATCCGCCCGCTGCCCGGTCGGGCTGCACCCGGACGGCTGCAACGCGCACGCCGCCGCCTTCCTGGAGCACGCGCTGACCGACCCCAACGGCGGGGTCCCGCTGCCCGCGGCGGTGATCATGGAGCTGGTGCAGGGCGAGGGCGGCGTGGTGCCCGCCGACGTCGAGTTCGTGCAGCGGGTCCGGGCCATCACCCGCGAGCTGGGCGTGCCGCTGATCGTCGACGAGGTGCAGACCGGCTGCGGCCGCACCGGCACCTGGTTCGCCTTCGAGCAGTACGGCATCGAGCCGGACGTCGTCGTCGCCTCCAAGGCGCTCAGCGGCGTCGGCCTCCCCGTGGCGATCATCCTCTACGACGAGAAGCTGGACTCCTGGGCGCCCGGCGCGCACACCGGCACCTTCCGCGGCAACCAGCTCGCCTTCGCCGCCGGCGTCGCCGCCCTCGACGTCTACGCGCGGGAGAACACGCTCGCCAACGTCGCCGAGCGCGGCCGGCAGCTGCTGTCCCGGCTGGAGGAGCTGAAGAAGACCACCGACTGGGTGGGCGACGTCCGCGGGCTCGGCCTCATGCAGGGCGTGGAGCTCACCGACCCGGTGACCGGCCGGCCCGCCGGAGGGCTCGCCAAGGCCGTCCAGGCCGGCGCGCTGCGCCGCGGACTGATCCTCGAGGTCGGCGGCCGGGACGACTGCGTGGTGCGGATGCTGCCGCCGTTGAACATCACCGCCGCCGACGTCGACATCGCCGCCGACATCATCGCCGCCGCGCTGGCCGAGGCGCTCGCGGAGACCGTACCCACCGTGCAAGGAGGCACCCGTATATGACCCGCACCCACCATGACGCACCCGTCCACGACCTGGTGGTCGCCGGCTTCGGACCGGCCGGCATCTCGATCGCCGTGGCCGCCGTCGACCACGACGAGGCGCAGCCGGCCGGCACGGCCCCGCTGGACGCGGTGTACCTGGAGCGCGCCGGGGACTCGGCCTGGCAGCCGAACCTGGTGCTGCCGGGCACCGACATCCAGCACCACTTCCTGCGCGACTTCGCCACCCCGCGCGACCCCCGCTCCCGCTTCACCTTCCCCAACTACCTGCTGTCCACCGGCCGCTTCTACCCCTTCACCCTGCTCGGCGGCTACGCCAGCCGCGAGGAGTGGTCGGCCTATGTGCAGTGGACCGCGCGGCAGGTCGGCCGGCCCGTCGCGTACCACCGGGAGGTCGTGGAGATCGCGCCGGTGACCGACGCGGACGGCGTCGTCCGGGCCGCGGAGGTGACCAGCGTCGACGTCCGGGACGGCAGCCGCCACACCCACATCGGCCGCAACGTGGCGATCTCCACCGGCCACCTTCCGTACGTCCCGCGGCTGTTCGAGCCGAGCCTGGGCGAACGCGTCTTCCACGCCTCCCGGTTCCTGCCCGGGCTGGCCGCGCTGCCCGAGGGGCCGCTGCGCTACGCCGTCGTCGGCGCCGGCCAGACCGCCGGCGAGATCATGCTGCACCTGGCGGCCCGGCACCCGGACAACGAGATCTTCTCGCTGACCCGCGGCCACGGCATCCGGATGTACGAGCTCGGCCACTTCAGCAACGAGGTCTACTTCCCGCAGGAGACCGACTACTTCTACGCGCTGCCGCGGGCCGAGCGGGAGCAGGCCCTGGCCCAGGTGCGGGCCACCAACTACGCGGCCGTCGACCCCGACGTCTCCACCGCCCTCTACCAGGCCGTCTACCAGGACCGGCTCAGCGGCCGGGGACACTGGCACATGCTCAACCGGACCGCGGTGACCGACCTCAAGGCCCCCGAGGGCGGCGACGGCACGGCCGGCGGCGTGCACCTGGAGCTGGCCGAGGTGCACACCGGCCGGACCGACGCCCTCGACGTCGACGCCGTCATCCTGTGCACCGGCTACACCGAGCCGCGCCTCCCCGCCCAGCTCGACCCCTTCCGGGACCACCTGCTCACCGACGAGGCCGGCGACCCGCTGCTCACCCGCGCCTACCGCGCGCAGACCCGCGACGACTGCGAGGTCGGCATCTATCTCAACGGCATGACCGAGTGGCGCCACGGCATCAGCAGCGCCACCTCCTTCAGCGTGATGGCGGTCAAGGCCGACGCCATCCACCGCGATCTGCGCGAGCGGCTCGCGGCCCGGTCGGAAGAGGCGGAACGGTGACCGCGACCCCCGCGACACCCGGCCCGGCGGCCACCGCGGAGGTGGTGGTCGTCGGCGGCGGGGTGGTCGGCGCCGCCATCGCCCACGCCCTGGTGACCGCCGGGGCCGGCCCGGTGGTCCTGTGCGAGCAGGGCCGGGCCGCCTGGCAGGGCGCCACCTCCCGCTCCGGCGGCCTGCTGCGGCTGCACCACACCACCCACCCCGACACCCGGCTGGCCACCCTCTCGCTGCCGGTCTTCCAGAACTGGTCCGAGGTGATCGGCGGCGACTGCGGCTACCGGCGCACCGGGTTCGTGATGCTGGTGGACGAGAAGTACGCCGACCGACTCGCCGTCAACAGCGACGCCGTGGTCCTGGCCGGCGGCACCAGCCGGGTGATCGACCTCGCCGAGGTGCGCTCGCTGTACCCCGGACTGAACCTGGACGGGGTCGGAGCGGCGGCGTACGAGCCGGAGGGCGGCTACGCCGACCCCGCGGCCACCACCGCGGCCCTGCTGGCCGCGGGCAGACGGCACGGACTGCGGGTGTACGAGGGCACCCGGGTGGAGGCGGTGGAGACCCGCGGCGAGCGGGTCACCGGAGTCGCCACCTCCATCGGCCGCATCGCTGCCGGCACGGTGGTGCTCGCCCAGGGCGCCTGGGGCGCCCGACTGGCCCGCCCGCTCGGCGTCGACCTGCCGGTGCGCCCCCGCCGGATCGGCATCGCCCTGGCGGACACCGGCGGCCCGGACGGGGTCGCCCCCGCCATCCCCACCTGCATCGACGACACCACCGGCCGCTATTTCCGGCCCGACGGCGCCGGCCGGATGTTCTTCGGCGTGCCCAGCGACGACCGGATGGAGCTGGACCGCGAACTACCGCCGCTGACCCCCGAGGAGCTGACCGCGGCCCGCGCCGCCGTCGGTTGTCGCGTACCGGCCGCCGCCACCGCCCCGGTGATCGGCACCCGCGCCGGGTTCGACGGCTACACGCCCGACCGCCGACCGGTCATCGGCCCGGCCGGACCCGAGGGCTGCTACCTCGCCACGGGCTTCAGCGGCGGCGGCTTCAAGACCGCTCCCGTCGTCGGCTCCCTGGTGGCCGCGGAGCTCATCGGCACGGGACCGGCCGGCCCCACCGAGGAGGAGCTGCTGCGTCCGTACCGCCCCGATCGATTCGCAGCCGGCCGCCCCTCCGCTGGAGATCATTCCTATGCACACATGTGATGGCGCACCACCGGCCCGACGCTCCCTGCTACGACGCGCCCTGGCGCAGATGCGCGAGGACGTCGCGGTGGTCATGGACAAGGACCCGGCCGCCACCTCGCGCGGCGAGGTCCTGCTCTACCCGCACATCCACGCGCTGTGGGCGCACCGGGTGGCGCACGCCTGGTACCGCCGGGGCCACCGCACGGCCGCCCGCGCGGTGGCGCTGGCCGCCCGCTTCCTCACCGGGATCGACATCCACCCCGGCGCGGTGATCGGACGCCGCTTCTTCATCGACCACGGGGCCGCCGTCGTCATCGGCGAGACGGTGGAGATCGGCGATGACGTGATGCTCTACCACCAGGTCACCCTCGGCTCCGTGGGCTGGTGGAAGGACCGACGCCGGCCGCCGGGCGCCAAGCGCCACCCCACCGTGCGGGACGGGGTGGTGATCGGCGTCGGGGCCAGCGTGCTCGGTCCGATCACGGTGGAGGAGGGCGCCTACATCGGGGCCCGCGCGGTCGTCCTGGAGGACGTGCCGCCGCACTCCAAGGTCTCCTGCCCCCGCCCCCGCGTCCACGACCCGGCCGACACCGCGGGCTCCCACGCCTCCGGCTCCGCCAACTCCTCCGGGAACCACAACTCCTCCGGCACCTCCGGCACCTCCAGCTCACTGCACGCGGCGGCAACCACCCCACTCAGCAAAGGAGTCGCATCGCCATGACCTACGTCGTCACCAGCGCGCCGCCCAACCCCAACGGAGACCTGCACCTGGGCCACCTCTCCGGACCCTTCCTCGGCGCGGACGTGCTCCGCCGCCACCTGGCCCAGCTCGGCCACGAGGTACGACACGTCGGCTACTCCGACGAGCACTCCTGCTACGTCCCCCGCCGCGCCCACGAGCTGGGCCGCGGCGCCCGGGAGACCGCGTACGCCTTCGGCCAGAAGATGCAGTCCACGCTGGCGCTGGCCGACATGAGCCACGACTACTTCACCCGCCCGCTGCGCGAACCCCTGCACACCGAGATCGTGCAGCGCTTCTTCCTCGACCTGTGGAACAAGGGCGCCCTGGAGGTCCAGGAGCTGCCGGTCTTCCGCTGCGAGCCGTGCGACCGCTATCTCTACGAGGCCGAGGTGCGCGGCGCCTGCCAGTTCTGCGCCGCCCCCTCCGACGGCGTCTACTGCGAGGAGTGCGGCCGGCCGCAGGACCCGGCCGGGCTCGCGGAGGCGCACTGCACCCGCTGCGGCGCCACCCCCGTGCTCTCCTCCCTGCGGCGCATCGTCTTCCCCCTGGACCGCTACCGCGAACAGCTCGGCGAGTACTACGCGCGGGCCGGCGAGGGCGAGAGCTGGCGGCCGCAGCTGCGCGCCTACCTCGACGACATGATCAGCCGGCCGCTGCCGGACACCCCCGTCAGCCGAGAGGCCGACTACGGCATCCCGGTGCCGCTGCCCGAGTGGGAAGGGCACATCCTGGACACCTGGTTCAGCGGCATCTGGGGCTATGTCGCGGCGACCGCGGGGCTCGCCGAGGCCGAGGGCGACCCGGAGCGCTGGGAGCGCTGGTGGAGCGACCCGGACACCGAGATCGTGCACTTCCTCGGCTTCGACTGCAGCTTCTCGCACGCCATCCTGTGGCCCTCGCTGCTGATGGCGCACGGCGAGCTGACCCTGCCGTCCCAGATCATCATCAACGAGTTCTACCGACTGGAGGGGGACAAGTTCTCCACCAGCCGCGGCCACGCCATCTGGGGCGGGGAGTTCCTGCGCCAGGTCTCCGCCGACGCGCTCCGCTTCCACCTGTGCCTGACCGGCCCCGAGCGGGAACAGACCAACTTCTACGCCCGCGAGTTCGACGAGACCGTCGACACCCTGCTGGTGCAGAACCTCCAGCAGTGGGCCGGTGACATCGTGGCGCTGGCCTGCGAGGACTTCGAGAAGGAGGTGCCGGACGTCGGGCTGCTCACCGGCGAACTGGCGGTCATGGCCAGAAAGCTGCCCCAGGAGGTGGCCGAGGCCCTCTCGCCGCACTCCTTCTCGCCGCAGCGCGCCACCAAGCTGATCGCCGCCGCCATCGACCGGCTGGCGAAGGACCTGCCGATGCTGCGCGCCTGGCGCACCAGCGGCGGGGTGGAGTACCGGATGCGGCTGGTCACCCACCTGGAGCTGCTGGCGCGGGTGGCGGCGGTGAGCGCGCCCATCATGCCGGGCTGGTCCGCCTATGTGCTGGGACGCCTCGGCGTCGCCCCGGTCGACCCGGTCACCGGCACCCCCGCCTGGCCGGGCGCCGAGCCGCTGCTGACGGCCGGACACCGGCTGACCGGGCCCCTGTCGCCGTTCTTCCAGGGGGTGCATGCGTGACCCCGCGGGTGCCCCGCCCCCTGGCGTTCGCGGAGTCGGTGCTGGGGGTCGGGCTGCTGTTGCTGCCTCCGGTGGCGCTCGCGGGGACCGGCGGGGGCGGGGACACCTGGACGGCCTGGGCACTGCTGGGCGTCTTCGCCCTGTGCTGGTGCACCGCGCTCGGGCTGGCCGGCGGCTCCCGGGCGGGCGCCGCCGCGCTGGCCGGCGACCGCTTCGGCCCGCCCGCCGGCGCCGCGGTCACCGCGATGTACCTGGTCGGCTTCCTCATCGGCCAGGCCGCCATCGCGCTGGCCGCCGGCCGGTTCGCCACCGCCGCGTACGGCGCCGCCTCCTGGGCGCCGTACGCGGCCGGGGCCGCCGTGCTTGCCGCGGCGGCACTGCTCGCCGCGCGCGGGGTGGCTCCGGGCACGGCGGCCCGGCGGGTCAGGCTCGCCGCCGTCGTCGTCCTCACGGCCGGCTTCTGGACGTGGCCGGGGCTGCTGCGCGGCGAGGTGTTCGACGGCGCGGGCCAGGGCGCGCTGCCGCTCGCCTTCCTGCTGCTGTTCGCCCTCGTCGGCATGGAGACCGCGGTGCCGGCGGCGGGCGCCCGGGGGAGACGACGCGGGCTGGTCCCGGCGGTGGGCGGCGGAGTGCTGATCGTCTCCGCCGGCTATCTGCTGGCCCTGCGGCCATGGGTGCGGGACGCCGACCCGCAGCCGCCGCCGGACGCGGTCGCGGCGGTGTGGGGCGCGGCCGCGGCCGCCGTCTGCCTGACCTACTGCCTGACCAACCTGCGCGCGGCCGCCCGCTTCCTGGACACGCTCCTGGCCACCGCGCGCCCCGGCCGGGCGCGCCCCGCCGAACCGGCGCGGGTCGCGCTCTGCGTGGGGCTCTGCCTGACGGTGCTCGGCGCCGCGGCGGCGGGCTCCTGGGGCGTGGGCGCGCTGCTCGCCGGGCCGGCCGCGATGACCTGGGCCATCTACACCCTGGTCCTGGCCGTCGCCACCCTCCCGCCGGCGGGCGTGGGCCCCGAGGCGCTGGGCGCCCTGGCCGCCCTGCTGGTCATGACGGTGGCGGCGGGAGCCGCGCTGCTGCTGCCCCTGGCGGTGGCGGGTGCCGCCGGCTGGTGGGTGTGGACCGGGCGACGCGCCGGAATGAGAGGGTGAGGGCACACCGGGAGGGCCCATGTTCCGCAGCGATGAGGGGTGTCAGTCGTGAGGGAAGAACCAGAGCTGTCCGCCGGGCCGCGGCTGGCGGTCACCGAACGCACCCGGCTCCGCCGGGCACGAGAGAAAGGACGCACCGCCCGCGCCGATCTCGACGAGGTTCTCGCCGCCGGATTCCTCTGCCATCTCGGGGTGGTGGTCGACGGCGTTCCCATGGTCGTGCCCACGGTTTACGGAGTCGACGGCGACACGCTTTATCTGCACGGCTCCGTCGCCAGTCGAAGCCTTGTCCAGGCACCCGATTCCACGGTGTGTGTAACGGTGACCCAGGTCGATGGAATCGTCCTCGCCCGCTCGGTTTTCGAGCACAGCATCAATTACCGCAGCGCCATGGTCTACGGAATTCCACGGGCGGTCACAGAACCGGAGGAGAAACTGGCCGGGCTGCGTGCGCTCACCGAGCGGTGCGCCCCCGGCCAGTGGGACTACGCACGGCGCCCCAACCGCCGGGAGCTGGCCGCCACCACGCTGCTCGCGCTGAACCTGGACGAGGCGTCGGTCAAGGTCCGCACCGGCCCGCCGGACGACGGCGACGGACCCGACGCCGCACTGGGCCTGTGGGCCGGGGTGGTGCCGGTGACCACGGTCCACGGCGCCCCGCTGCCGGACCCGGCGCTGCCGGCGGACGTCGACATACCGCCCCACATCGGCGCGTTGGCGCGACGCGGGCCGCGCTGACCCCCGCATGTCATCCCCGCGCGGGGCCGCGGCGACCCGCTGAACACCGCGACGTGGTCGGGTTCCCGTACGGGAACCCGACCACGCGCCGTCACGCTATGCCCGGCTTGCCGCCCCACCACAGCGACAGGAAGACCACCGGCTCGTCCCCGTCGTTCACCAACAGGTGCTTCTCGTGCGGCGGAATGAAGACCGAGTCCCCGAACTTCACCCGCCGGCGCTCACCCGCCACCTCGAGCTCCCCGGAACCCGAGACGATATAGAACAACTCGGACTCGCCGTCCGGATTGACGTGTTCGGACATCGTGGTGTGCGGTGGCACGATGACCCACGCCCCGCCCTCATACGGCTCGTCCGCACCGTCGAAACGCGGCAGCCGCTGCGCCTTGACGTTGTAGTCGGGCTCAAACTTCAGATCGGACGACTCCCAGCTGTGAACGTGCATTGCGTGTCCCTCTTTTCAGGTCCGCGATACGGCGATTGCAGCGGAATTCAGCATAGGAAATCCACGGGTCGCTGTCACCGATTCCGTGAGTGTTTTCGCACACCATCTACCGCCGGCTGACGCACACTTGACGAGGTGACGGGAAATCGGAGTCGGCAAGGGGGCGAGCGGGATGACGACGGGCCTGCGGATCCGGGCGGTTCTGGTGGGCGTGGAGGTCTGCGCCGAGGAGCCCTCCTGGCGGGCTGACGGGGCGGTGGGGGACGTGCTGGACTGCGCGCGCCGGCTCCGGGCCGCCGGGCTGGAGCCGGAGGATGTGGCCCTGCTGCTGTCGGGGTCTTCGGAGGTGGAGGCGGCCGCGGGCCCCGAGTGGGGACCGTCGCTTCGGCCCGCGGGCCGAGTGACGGTCCACGAGGCGCTGTTCGACGATCCCGCGGTGTGCCGCGCGGACGCCCTGCTGCTCGTCTGGTCCGGGCCGGCACTCGCCCAACTCGACGGTCGCCGACGGCTGTTGTGCGCGGACGCCACGGCGGGCGCGCCGCACGGTCTCGACCCGGACACGGCGCTCGCCGGCCGCCACCCCGGCCTTGTGCCGTCCGCCGCGCTGCGCGACTGGCTGGCCGAAATCCGTCGGCCGCCCCGCGCGACTCCCGCCCCGGGCCCCGCGGCCGCGCCGTACCACCACATCGCCGCCTTCCGCCGGGTGATCGCCGCGGGTGCGGGGTCGCACCGCGGGCCGGTGCTCCGCCCCGCCGCGGCCCGGCGCCGACGCCTCGTCCTGGCCCTGGAGGCCGTCCCGGCGATGGTCGACCCGACCACCCGCGAGCTGGTCCTCGGCCTGCTGCCGGCCGAGATCGCCACCGGCGTGCCGCGCTCGCCGGCGACCCGCACCCAACTCGTCGATCTGCTCGACGTCTGCGCGCTCTTCCCGGGCGGACTCGACCTGCTCTGCGAGGCGATCGGCGCGGTGGACTCCGGGACCCCGGCGCTGGACGCGTTCCGGCGCGCGGCGATGGCTCCCGACTGATCGGAACACGTCAATTTTGGGCGAAAGTCTGTCCGAGAGACGGGGTTTCCGGTCTCGGCGGCCGGGGACATCATGAGTGCAGCGGGCCGAGCCCGGCCCGGACGCTGGGAGGACGCCACACGATGGACCAGGCCGCCGCCGCTATCGAGTCCGAGCTTCTCGATCTCGGGGAAGTCACCCTTGAACAGCTCCGCGCGCTGGACGCTCCAGAGCGGGACGAGCACAAGAGGCGGCTCTTGCGGAGACTCGACCTTCGTGACGTCAGCAGCGGCAGTGAAGGCTCGTGACCTAGGGCCGCATCTGCGCGCGGGCGCGCCGCGGCACGGGCTTACGCTGACGCAGTTCGACGCGCTCGCCGCCGGAGGCGGAGACGTCGACGTGTTCAAGCGGCTGTGGGAGGCCGAGCGCAGCCACCGCATGCTGCTGTTGGACCTCCTCATGGACATGCAGGCCGAGCGGCTGGAGGTGGCCGGTCCGCTCCCTGAGGCGGAGCGCGCCTGGGAGCTGCTGGTCGCCGCGGAGCGACGCGACCGCGTCGAGGTCGAGAGGGTCCTCCTGCTGCCCGAGACGGGTTTGTGGCTGATGGACGTGCTGCGCCGGTTAAGGGACCCGCGGCACCGTGCTGATGGCGCGGCGCCGCTCTGGGTCGAGACAGGGCATCTCCACGCGCTGGCGGCAGCGGCGGCGATACGCGCCGGACTGGACTTCTCGCTGCCCGTACCCGCACGATCCGGCGCGGTCTGGCTGCCGTCGGTCGGTCGGGCGCTCCTTCCCGACCAGCCCGTCTGGAGCGTGGCCCAGGTCGAGTTCGGCTCGGGGCGGCTGTCGCTGCGCGGCGCCGTCGGGCCGCCGATGAGGGTACCCCTGCCGTCGGAGCGGGCCTCGACGGGCTGGCAGCCGCCTCGACGCCTCGACCTGGACCCGCGGGGGGAGTCTCGGCCCGTGGTGCTGGACGACCTGGGGCACCACCACATCATGCCGACACCGCCGGAGGCCCTGACCGACGCCTCGGCGGAGTGCTGGGAGACCCGCCTGCGGGCGGCCTGGGCCCTGCTGCGGGAGGCGGACCCCCAGTCCGCGGTCGACATCGCCGGGTTTCTCCGCTCCATCGAGCCGCTTCCCGCCAGGGACGCGCACCGCTCGACGAGCGCGACCTCCGGCGACGGAGTCGGCAGACTCGCCGCGAACGAGCAGCGGAGTGGCACCCAACTCGCCTCGGTGCTCACCCATGAGGTCCAGCACAGCAAGCTCAGTGCCCTGATGCACATGTACGCGCTGTGCGACTCCGACGACGCGTCACTCCTCTACGCCCCGTGGCGCAACGATCCCCGGCCGCTGCGGGGGGTTCTGCAGGGTGTGTACGCCTTCACGGCGGTGGCACGGTTCTGGAGGGGATACTGCGGGCGCTACTCGGCCGAGGGCGGTCACCACCTCGACCCGGCCCGGTTCGAGTACGGACTGCGCAGGCTCCAGCTGCTGCGCGCCCTTCCCGCTCTCCGGTCCGAGCCCGCACTCACCCGGCTGGGGGTGCGACTGGTGGACCGGTTGACCGAGACGGTCACGCGATGGCGGGACGAACCGCTGCCGCGTCGAGTCCTCGTCAGGGCCAGGGCCGCCGCCGACGACCATGCGATGGGCTGGCGGCTGCACCATCTGGAGCCGGCCGGCGAACTGACGACGTGCCTGGCCGATGCCTGGCTGACGAACCCGAGCCGGCCGCCTGATCGCCTGCCGCGCGGCGAGCCGCGCCTGCGGGCGGACCCGCAGGTGCCCGACCTCGACGTCCGGGCGGTGCTCTTTCGCAGATCGCTGGCGGACGCGCGGGCCCTGGAGCGGGACGGGGCCGCGGAGTCGGACGCGGATGTTCTGCCACCGGGGGCACGGACGGCCGACGTCCGGCTCGCCCTGGGCGACACCTTGGGCGCCCGGCGCCGCTACGAAGCCGAGATCAGCCGCGCGCTGGAGTGCGGGGAGACCCCGCCGCGGGACGCGTGGCGTGCGACCGTGGGTGCGTGGGCCGGGCTCGGGCTGGTCGCCGGCGCCGAGGGGAGCTGGTACGCGGCCCACGCGCTCCGCGAGAGGCCGGAACTGGTGGCGGCGGTCCACCGCGCCGTGTCGCTGCGGAACGGAGCCCCGTCGCCGCTGTCCCTGGCCGACTGGCTGGGCAGGGCCCTGGCGGCTCCGTCCGGCTGACAGACGGAGCCGGGCCGTCCCGCGGCCCCGTCGGCGACCGGAGGACTACAACGGCATGGGATCGACGTCGCAATTGGCGCGGCGCCACGCCACGGCGTCGCTCCAAGCCGGATGCTGGGTACCGAGGGTGCCGGCCAGCCCTTCGACGACCTCCGTGTGCAGGGCCTCCGCCTCGTCGATCCTGCCCAACGCCCTGAGGTCCTGGGCGAGGTTGCTCTTCAGGGCCAGCGCCGAGGGGTGGGTGTCGTCGAAGACGGCGACGGTGGCCTCCAGGGTCTCCCGGTCCATCACGCACGCCTGTGTCACCTCGCCCTGCGCGAACAGGTCGCTGGCGAGATTGGTCAGGCACACCAGCGTGTTGGGGTGGCGATCCCCGAGGTGGGCCCGACTGCGTTCCAGGGCCGACTCGTTGAGCTTGCGTGCCGTGTCCACCTTGTTCAGCAGGCGGTAGGTGATGGCGAGGTTCACGTCGGCGGCGCTCGTGTGCGGGTGATCCGGGCCGAGGACCTGGGCGTAGAGATCCCTGGTCTGCTCGCCCAGCCGGAGCGAGTCGCTGAGGTCGCCCATCTGCCGCAGATCCAGTGAGAGGCTGAGTGCGGCCGCCAGCACCTCGGGGTGGCGGGTTCCGTACCGGTCGGTGAGCGCCTTGCGTACATGGCTGGTGAGTTCGGTGGCCCGCTCGTGCTGTCCGGCCTTGCGCAGCGAGACGCCGAGCCGGGTCAGCGCCCTCATGGTGTGCGGGCTGTTCTCCCCGTACCCGCCGCGGTACTTCTCCACGATCGACTCGAAGAGCTGCGCCGCCACCGCGTACTCGCCGAGCTCCCGTCGGTCGAGCGCCACGCTCATCTCGGTGAGCAGGCTGCTCAGCGCCTCCTGCCCGTACACCTGCGACTTGCGCTGCCACGTCTGCTGGTCGAGCTCCAGCGCACCGCGGAGGTCGCCGTTGAGCCGCAGGCACAGACCGAGGTTGTGGGCGTGCAGCAGGGTCTCGGGGTCGTCGTCCCCGTAGGCCCGCATGGCTCGGTCGTAGACCTCCCGGTCCAGGACCAGCGCCTGCGCGAACTCGCCTCGGGCGCGCAGGTCGATGGCCACCTGGCCCTTCGCTCGGAGCAGCTCCTCCTCGGCGCCGCTGTCGGCGTCGGCCTGCTGCTCCAGCTCCGCCAGCATGCGCTGGTTGAGGTCCGCCGCCTCCTGGTAGCGGCCCATCGTCCACAGGACGAAGCGCAGATGCCGGCCCAGCGTCAGCGTCTGCCGGTCGCCCTCGCCGTACAGCTCCACCCACAGGTCGTAGACGCGCTGGCCGAACTCGCGGGCCCCCTCGTGATCGCCCCAGAAGAAGAGGTACTCGACGATCGAGCAGACACTCTGCCGGACGGTCCGCGAGTCCGACCGCATCGCGTCGGAGACGAGGATGTGCGGGTAGAGCTCACCGAACCGCGGCCAGTGGTCCGAGTCCTGCGCGTCCCGCGGGGTGTTGGCCGCCAGCAGCAGATGGGCCCCGTGCCGCATCCGCTGCCGCTGCTCGTCGGTCATGCGGGCGATGAGCACGGCCTGCACCAGACGGTGCATCTGGATGGAGTTCGTCCGGTGGTCGATCTTGGCGAGGGAGTAGCGGTTGATCTCCCGGATGGCGCGGCCCAGGCGTAGCGGGTCGGTGAGCGCGCGGTCCAGGTCCGGGGCGATCGGCTCGACGGCCGCTCCGGAGAAGAGCGAACGGGCGATCGGCTCCGGCGCGAAGTAGGAGCAGACCTGGAGGAGCTGCAGCGCGGCCGCGTTCTTCCGCTCCAGGTGGTCCAGGGAGACGTTCCACGCGGTGGCCACCGTCTCCTCGTAGTGCGTCGGCGGCGACACGGTCATCAGCTCCGCCCGCTTCTCCTCGAACAGCCGCAGATACTCCGAGGCCGGCATCCCGGTCTCGGCACGCCAGGCGGAGGCCTGCTCGACGGCGAGCGGGAGGTCGCCGAGGATCTCGGCCAGCTGGTCGGCCTCCTCCTCGGGTAGGTCCGGGTTCCGGCGCTGGAGCAGATGGATGCTCTCCGACCGCTCGAAGACGTCGACTTCCAGGGGGTGCGCCAGGGTCTCCCATTGCGGATTGCGTGAGGTCACGAGAATGGATCCGATCGGGCTGCTGCCGGGACTGGTGGGGAAGTACTCCCGCACCGCCTCCGGGCTCTCGGCGTTATCAAACACCAGCAGCCAATTGCTGTACGGTACACCGGTCCGCAGGGCTTCGAGTACGGCCGGGACGGCCGTGATGGCCTCGCCGGTGACCGGGAGATTCAGCCGTCGTGCGAGTTCGACGAGCGCCTGCGCGATCTGCGTCGGGCGCTCCGCGGGAATCCACCAGACGATGTCGTATTGGGCCGCGTGTCGATAAACATATTCCAGGGCCAGTTGGGATTTACCGACGCCGCCCATGCCGTGGAGGGCGTGCGGGAGCACCGCGGTGGGCCCCTCGCTGAGTTCGCGCTCCAATTGGAGGAGAAGTTCGTCGCGCCCCGTGAAGACGAGGTTCCGAGGTGGCATGTTTCCCCATACGGCAGGCCGCACGCCCGGTGCCCGAAGGTGCGAGACCTGGCCGGCGCCCGCCGCCGGAGGTGTTGGCGCCGGGGAAACCGTGGTCACTGTCATGCCTCCTAGAGGTGCGCCGATTCCGCCCACACCTCCCCGGGACGAGGGAATGGGTGCGCCTTCGGAGTCGTTCCGGTTGTCGGGCGTTCCTGGGGGATTCACTGTGCCAGAAACCTCACTGGTAATAGGCGGGACATAGGTGCTATTCGCCCGGCCAGCCGAATCAACGGAGTGATGAGGGCGATCCGTGTGAAACGGTCGGTCCAGGGTGGAGGCGAAGCTCTCGATCAAACCTCGGAGTTGGCGTGCGCGGCGTAGGTGGGAGCCCGAAAGGGCTTGGAGAACGGCGTACTCGACTTCCCTGAAGCGCAGGTTGTCCCGGTTCACCTCGGGCGTCTGCGAGGGGGCCCCGCCGTCGAGGTGGGCCAGCAGGTCCCGGGCCGCGCCGCTGTGCGGCGCGAGGATCTCCGCCGCGGTCCGCGAGGCCATCCGGGTCGCCTGCCGGGTGCTGGACGCGAGGAGCTCCTCGCGGACTCCGGCGTGCAGCGAGAAGGACCGTTCGCCGCTGCCGGGCAGCGGCTCGACGAGACCGCTCATCAGGAATTCAGCCAGATGGGCCGGGCCCGTCTGGGGCAGGGTGTGACGCTGGACGGAGGAGATGACCGGCAGGTCGAGCTGGACCGCGGCCAGCCGGATGGCCAGGTCGAACGCCTCGGGCGAGGCCCAGACCCGGAACCGGCTCACCCGTTCGGCCGCGCTCAGCACCCGCGGCGTCCGGTCCGCAGGCGCCGGCTCGGCCGGCTCCGGGACCGTCCAGGGCCCCGCCAGCACGGCCGCCACCTCGGCCCAGCGCGGCCACCTGCCGGCGACGAAGCGAACCCAGGGGGCGATCCAGTCGCCGGAGACCTCCAGGACGGGGATCGGGACGAGATGCCGGAACGCGCTCGCTCCCGGCCGGGCGCCGGAGAGCGCCTCCGGCCGCCAGGTCCGTTCCGGATCCCGGTACGGGGCCGGGGGCTCGGCCCCCGCGAACTCCCAGCCGACCCGCCCCTGCGCCGGCCAGGGCCCGGAGGCGGACAGCCGCACCCGCTCGGGGGCGATCCCGGTGCGCTGCCACAGCCGTTGCGGAAGGGTGTGCAGCACGGCCACCGGCTGGTGCCGCGACCAGGCGGCCAGCACGCTCTGCACCGCGCCCGTGCGCCAGCCGGGCGCCAGCCCGTCGGAGAGCACCAGCACGATGCGCCGCCCGGACGGATCCACCAGGCTCTGCCACGGCTGCGCCCGCCCCGCCCGGCCGGGCCCGCGCAGCACCAGCCCCGCCGGGGTGGAGCCGGAGGCGTCCAGCGACCGCAGCTCGACGTCGCGGAGGCCCCCGTAGCGCCGCAGCGCCCCGGCGAGCCGCCGCGCGGTGCCGCGCCAGAGGCCCAGCGCGGCGGTGTCCACCAGCAGGACGGCGCTCCAGAACGGCTCCAGGCCCGGCCGCAGCAGCGGCGGTAGGTGCGGGGCCTGCGCCAGCCGCTCGGCCGTGCCCTCCTCGTCCACCCGCAGCTCCCGCGCCGAGCGGACCCGCCGGCGCAGCGGGCGTAACGCCCGGCCGAGCGCGGCCGCTTCCGCGCCGGGCGGCACGGCGGGCCCCGGGCGCCGCCGCAGCGGCGCGGGGCCGTCGGCGGGGTCCCCGGCGCCCAGCGCGGCGCCCGGCCCCGAGGCGGCAAGCGCTTGTTCCCGCGCAGCCCGACCGGCGGGCGGGGGCGCGGCACCGCCCGGGGCCGGGCCGTCGTCGACCGCGGCGGCGTCCGGCGGGGCCCCGGACGGGTCCGCGGCCGGCTCGCCCGGCGCCCGGTCCGCCGCCGCGGTGTCCGTGCCGACCTCACCGCCGTCGGCGTCCGCGTCGGGCGGCGGCGCCCCGGTGTCGTGTTCCTCAGCCGCCGGGGGCCCGGCGTCGTCCGCCGGGGCGTCGCCCGGGGGCGGCGCGGGACGGGGCGGCCGGCCGTAGTCGGCCAGCCGGGGGTGGTGCACGGCGAGCCACAGTGCCTCGGCCACCTCGTGGGGGTGCAGGTCGGACACCGTCAGGCGTTCGTGGGCGCCGGTGGTGGCGGGCTCCTCCACCCGCCGCCCCGCCTGTGGACCTCCCGGCGCCGACGGCAGATCAAGCACGCTGATCCGCCTCATCGGTCTCGCCGGTCAACGGGTGCCAGACGGACCGCAGCACCGCTCGCCACTCGGCGTCGTCCCCCGCGGTGGAGGAGTAGGCGCCGGACGTCGCCAGATGAGCCGCGTTCAGCAGCTGGTCGGCGGCGAGCCCGTGGGCTTCTTCGCTGCGCATCATGAAGTCGCGGATGAGTTCTCTCGGTATGTCGCCGAGCCGGTCGCCGAAGTGGGCGGCGACCAGCTCCCCCAGCGCCTGCGGGTCCGGGTCCGGAACATCCAAGCGCAGACAGCGTCGGAGGAACGCCTCCGGGAACTCGCGCTCGCCGTTGGAGGTCATGACGACGATGGGGAAAGTCCGAGTTCGGACGTGCCCCTCCACGATCGGGGCGGTCCGCCCGGGATCCGCCGTATGGACGACGACCGTCGGCGACTGGCGCTTCACCCGCACGAGCGGCGGCACGCTGTACCAGCCGTCCTCGAACAGGGTCAGCAGGTCGTTCGGCAGGTCCACGTCGCCCTTGTCGATCTCGTCGATGAGCAGCACGCGCGGCAGCCGGTGGGGCAGCAGCGCGGTGCCCAGCGGGCCGAGCTGGATGAAGTCGCCGATGTCCGTGGGCGCGTGGGCGGCCTCCGGTTCCGCGTCCACCGCCGTGCCGGGGCGCGCCCGCGCCGCGTACCACGCCTGGCCGGCCTGGGCGCGGCCGATCACGTCGTACTCGAAGAGCCCCGACTCCAGCGTCGTGCGGCTGGTCACCGGCCATTGGAGCACCCGCCCCAGCCGCAGCTCACGGGCGATGCGGTAGGCGAGCGCGGACTTGCCCACCCCGGGACGACCCGAGACGAGAAGCGGCCGGCGGAGCAGGATCGCCGCGTTGACCAGCCGGACCTCGGCGTCCGGCGGCTGCCGCTCCGCGCCGACCGGACCCAGCCGGCGGTCCGGCTCGTCGTCCTCGGGCGGCGCGGGCAGACAGGGACCGCCGTTGAAGGTCCGCCAGCGCGGGCCCTCCGGCCAGGTCCGCTCCTCGTAGGGGACATCGGGCAGCACGTCTCCCGTGCCCCGGTACGGCAGCCCGCCCGCCGCGCCCGGGGTCTCGGTGTCGTGGCCGCTCTCCGACGCGTTCAATCGAACCCTCCTACGAAGGTCGCGGGAGCACTCGGTCCGTCAAGGAGGTGCGCTGGGTCGTCCCAGATGATGCTGAGGTTCTTGATGACAGCTGATTCGGGTGAGTCGATGCCACCGGCGGCGGAGTCGCACTTCCACTCTCGCGCACGAACCGGAAGCTTGGATAGACCCTCATCGGTCACCGTCAGCGCCTCCCTGACGAGGCTTCGGAACTCCGCCGAACCGCTGTCCCGACGGTGGTGGATGAGGACCGGGACGCCCAGGTCCAGGCCGAGACCCAGCTCGCGCAGGCCCAGCCCGCCGCGCGGCTGCGGCGGCTCGCTGAGCACCATCCCGGCGATGTCCTCCTGCTTGCCGATGCGCGCGTCCAACAGCGCCAGATGCTCCTCGGGCCGCCGCCCCTCCGGGTCGCACCAGTGCACCTCGCCGCCCTCCGGACGGCTCTGCCAGCGGGCCCAGCGCATCCGCCAGGCGTGGTGCAGGCTGCGTCGCTGGACCCGCTCCAGGCTGTGCAGGACGATCTCCGGATACTTGCTCAACAGCGGGTTGGCGTATCCGAGTCGGGGATTGCGGTCGTACCACTCGACGGGCTCGTTCAGCAGCTCGTTGGGGAGGAAGAAGTCCAGGACGACACCCTCGGCGCGGGAGCGCCACAGCTCCGACATCGAGGTCAGGACCTGGGCGACGGCGGCCGGGAGCCGGTTGCGGGGGACGGAGTCCGGGGGCTCGCCCCCGGGCTCCTGGTGGAGCTGCGCGGACTCGACGTACTTCACCCGGGTGGACAGCCGGTAGCGCTGCTCCCGGCGGCCCTGGCGGCGGGTGCCGGAGTCGGCGGGGGTCAGGTCCGGGGCGACCTTGATGTAGACCCTGATCACCGGCTGGCCGCCGGCGTCGACGGCGGGGTCGCTCGCTCTGGCCGGATCGACGCCTTCGTGTGGCGCGCCGTCCGCCGCCCCGGTGGACGACCCGGCGCGCTCCGCTCGTCCCGGACCGCGCGGCCGGGAGAGCGCGGCGCGCAGCGCGAGGAGCCCGTTCGGCCCCTCCCGAAGCCCCCAGGACTCGGCGTGCCGGTCGTTCCAGGCGCGTAACTCCCCGACCACGGAGGCGAGATCGGCGTGGACCGCCAGGTGTTCCAGCAGCGCCATGCTGGGCGGCAGGCCGTCCGGGGGCGCGTTGCGACAGGCGAGGTGGACGAAGGCGTGCCAGGCGGTGGTGCAGTGCGTCGGCAGCCGGTACCGGTCCCCGCACACCTCGGCCACCAGCGCGGGCAGCTCCGGCAGCCCGATGTCGAGCGCCGCCCGCAGCGCCGACCAGCCGTGGTCGCCGTAGAGGTCCACCGAGTGCCACTCGTCGACCAGCGGCCGCAGCCGGTGCGAGATGGCGGGGGCGACGAAGTGCGTGACGTCCAACAGCAGTTCGAGCCCGCCCTCGTGCTCCCCGCAGGCGCGCACCGCCTCGATGTACTCCTGCCGGGGGGTGGGGTAGGGGTCCAGCTCCAGGTCGTCGAAGGCCTCGGACAGCTCGCGGCGCCACTGATGGCGCCCGCGGGCGTCGTTCAGTGCGGCTGCCGCTCCCAATACGTCCACCATCTCTCCCAGCACCCGGCGGCGCGCGGAATTCCTTGAGAACCGCTGTGGCACGTGCGTCCCCCCTCGCACCCGCTTGCAGCTCCCGGCGTGCAACCGCTCCCACGCCGATCCCGGCGAGAGCGTTCAGCGTAGAGGAGAGCACCTCCGCCGGACACCGTCGAGCGCTTTCCGAAATCCCTCATGCTGCCCTGTCGACGGCGGGTTGGGATAGGGCGCGATCGCCCGGCCAGCGTCGGCACGGCGCAGCCGACGGCCGCCCGCCGTAGTGGATCACGTCCGCATCGCGGACAGTTGCGCCGGGCGCCGCGTCCCCCGCTCGGTCATCCGGCCGTCAGCCGGTGCGCCGAACGGCCGGTCGCCGCCTCGGCCATCCGGCGGGGCGCCCCGCCCGCCCGCCCGCGCCCCGTCGCCCGCGCCCGGTGGTCCGCCCGGCTCTTCGCTCCGGCCGCACCACGCGCGGTCGTCCGCCCGGCCGGAACAGACGAGCTTGAGGGAGGCGCCGGTCCGGCGGGAGGAAGGCCCGTGGAGCGGGGCGCGCGGGCGGTCCGTCGTCCTCCGGGCGGTCCTCGCGGGTCGGTGGCGTCACTCGAACCACCGCAGCGGGCTGGGCGCGGTGTTGTGCCAGATGTGCTTGGCCTCCTGGTACTCCGCCAGGCCCGCCGGGCCCAGCTCCCGTCCCACGCCGGACTGCTTCATGCCGCCCCACTCGGCCTGCGGCACATAGGGGTGGAAGTCGTTGATCCAGACCGTGCCGGCGCGCAGCCGGGAGGCGACCCGGTGGGCCAGCCCCGGGTCCCGCGTCCACACCGCGCCGGCCAGCCCGTAGACGGTGTCGTTGGCGAGCGCGACCGCCTCCGCCTCGCCGTGGAAGCGCTCCACGGTGAGGACCGGCCCGAAGGACTCCTCCCGTACGACGGTCATCCCGGGGGCGCACTCGTCCAGCACGGTCGGCAGGTAGTACCAGCCGTTCCGCAGCTCCGGGTCGGCCGGGCGGGCCCCGCCGCAGCGCAGCACCGCGCCCTCGGCCAGGCCCGCCGCCACATACGCCTCGACCTTCTCACGGTGCGCGGCGGAGATCAGCGGCCCGGCGCGGGCCCGCTCGTCGAAGGGGCCGCCGAGCCGTATCCGCCGCGCCCGGGCCACCAGTTCGTCGACGAACGCGTCGTGCAGCGGGTCCTCGACCAGCAGCCGGGCGCCGGCCGAGCAGACCTGGCCGGAGTGGAGGAAGACGGCCGTGAGCGCGTAGTCGACGGCGGTGTCGAAGTCGGCGTCGGCGAAGACGATGTCGGGGTTCTTGCCGCCGAGCTCCAGCGCGACCTTCTTCACGGTGGACGCGGCGGCCGCCATGACGCGCCGCCCGGTGGCCGGCCCACCGGTGAAGGACACCATGTCCACCCGCTCGTCCACGGTCAGCGGCCCGCCCACGGTCGGGCCCGCGCCCAGCACCAGGTTGGCCGTCCCGGCCGGCAGCCCGGCCTCCGCCAGCAGGCGCATCAGTCCGATGGCGGTGTGCGGGGTCGGCTCGCTGGGCTTGTGGACGAAGGTGTTTCCGGCGGCCAGCGCGGGGGCGACCTTCCAGGCGGTCTGGAGCAGCGGGTAGTTCCACGGGGTGATCAGCACGCAGACCCCGACCGGCTCGTGGACCACCCGGCTCTCGGTGTCCGCCCCGCCGGTGGCCACCACCCGGTCGCCGGCGCCGACGGCGGCCAGCTGTCCGAAGTAGCGGAAGCAGGCCGCGACGTCGTCGATGTCGATCTGGCTCTCGACATAGCGCTTCCCGGTGTCCAGGGACTCCGCGCGGGCCAGCCGGGCCTTGTCGCGCTCCAGCAACTCGGCGACGCGCAGCAGCAGTCGGCCGCGTTCGGCGGCGGGGGTGCCGGGCCAGGGCCCGCGGTCGAAGGCGTCGCGGGCGGCCGCGACGGCCGCCGCCGCGTCCTTGGGCCCCGCCTCGTCCACGGTGGCGACCAGACTGCCGTCCGCCGGACAGCGGATGTCCCGCACCCGCCCGTCGACGGCGGCGGTCCACTCGCCCCCGATGAACAGCTCCGGCATGGCTGGCCTCCGGGCTCGGTGGGAGGGCTCCGCCGCACGGCCTCCGTACGTCACCTCTACGGAACCGCGCGGTGTGCAGCCCCTACGGCGAGCGTAGGCGGCCCGCACCGGGCGCGCACGACGGGCTGCTCCCCCCCGCCGGCACGGGCCCATGGGTCGAACGGCGGCGGCCGCCGCCACCCGCCCGCTCCTGTCAAGAGCCCGGCGAACGACATTCCGCTTGACCGTGCCCTCCTGCGGGTGGAGCCGTCGCCCCACCGGTCAGGGCGGTGGATACCGCCACGGGCGGGTCTTGGCACCCTCTCCCGCCACAGGAGCAACGCGCGTCGCCGCGACGCCCTCCTCCCTCTCGGACACCCCGACACGCGACACACCGAGAAGGGACGCATGTGCGTATGAGACTTTCGGGACGGGCCGCCCTCGCCGTCGGCCTGGCCGGGGCCGTACTGGCCCCCGTCACCCCCGCGTTCGCCGCGCCGCCGCCCGTCACGGCGGACCTGCGGGCGGACGTCGACCGCAACGGCCGCGTGGACATCACCGGCACCGGCGACCAGACCGGTGAGGACACCTGGTCGGCGGGGCGCGGCGCGGTCTTCCTGCCCAACATCGACGACGACGCCAAGCGCTGCCGCACCACCGGACCCGACGGCAAGCCGCTCAGCGACGCCAAGCTCGCCAAGTGCAACGACGCCGCCGACACCACGGTGAACGGCGCCGCCGACGCCAAGGACCTGGCCCGGCTGCGCACCGTGCCGATGGCCCAGGCACCCAAGGACGCCTCCGGCACCGTCCGCGTCACCGGCAAGGGCGCCAAGCACGCCCGACTGTTCATCAAGCGCGCCGGTGGCTGGACCGCGGTCACGGCCAAGACCACCCTCACCGCCGCCGAGCTGCGCGCCGGAGTGGAGCTGGGCCTGGAGGGCACCGACGTGGTGCGCGACCGCGCGGTGTGGGACGGCAGCGCGGTGGTCGAGCTGAAGGTGACCGCCGGTTCCACCACCACCAGCGACAAGGTCACCCTGCACGTGGCCCCGCTGCTCACCCAGCACCACCTGCAGCGCGCCCAGCGGATGCTGGTCACCGAGATCCAGGGCAAGGGCCCGTTCTCCCGCGCCCAGCAGAAGTTCGTGAAGGACCTGGACACCCAGGCCAAGAAGGCCGGTGTCAAGCAGTCCACGGTGAAGTTCACCAAGTACGGCGACATCTGGGCGCAGGACTTCGTCGAGCCCGCGTACGCCGGCATGACGGGCGAGGACGGCAGGCCGCGCACCATACGGATCATGCTGCGCTCCGCGCAGCCGGACCGCGAAGCCGGCCGCGAGCTCTTCGAGAAGCTGCGCGGCCCGGACATGGGCGTCGTCCAGGTCACCGGGGTCAAGGACTCCGAGGAGTGGACCCTGAACTCCATGGGCAACCTGGAGACCATCCCGCCCTACACCCACGGCGGCCGTTCCTACCCGGCCGGACGCATCATCATGGGCGAGCGCAAGGACACCGGTTCCAAGCCCGCCAAGGCGATGCGCACGCTGCTCGCCTCGCAGGGCCTCCAGAACCCGCTGTTCCTGGACACCTCCTGGCTGCACGTGGGCCACGTGGACGAGTTCGTGCAGTTCCTGCCCGCGCCCGGCACCCCGCGCGGGTGGCGGATCGGCGTCGCCGACCCCGACGCCGGGATGAAGCTGCTGCGCGACGCGAAGGCCGCCGGGCACGGCAAGACCAAGATGTTCTCGGTCAAGGGCTTCGAGGGCATGCCCGCCCCGAAGGAGACCATCGACCAGACGCTCGCCGACAAGAAGCTGCGCGCCGACAACGCCCTCGCGGCGAAGCGGATCAAGGCCAACCTGGAGGTCCTCAAGCGCGAGACCGGCGTCACCGACGCCGAGATCGTGCGGGTGCCCGCGCTCTTCACCCGCGGCACCGACGAGGGCGTCGCGGCGGACCGGATGCCGCTGCTGCGCCGGATCGGCGGCTCGGCCGACACCCCGGAGGCGGTGCGGGAGTACGGCCAGCAGCGCGAGCTGGGCAAGCCGACCGGCCCGTCGGTGATGACCAGCGCCTATGTGCCCGGCGCGGTCAACGGGGTGCTGCTCGGCCCGGACCGCTACCTCGCGCCCAGGCAGTGGGGGCCGGTGATCGGCGGCAAGGACATCTTCACCCAGGCGGTGACCGCCGCCTACCGCAAGGCCGGGTTCAAGGTGTCGTACATCGACGACTACTACACCTACCACCTGGGCATGGGCGAGGTGCACTGCGGCACCAACACCCTGAGGGACACCACGAAGCCGTGGTGGCGTCCGTAGGTCGGGCGGTGTGGGCCACGGGTCCGCGGAGGCCGGCGGCCCCGCGTCGGCCATAGGCCCGCGCAGATCGACTGCCCCGCGTCGGCCATGGGCCCCGCGTGGCCGCGGGCCCGGAGAGACCAGGGTCTGCCGCGCCCGTCGCGTCCTCGGACGCGGCGGGCGCGCGTCGTCTCCGGTGCCGGCGGCCGGCCGCCGTTCAGTCGGTGTTCAGCGCCCAGGCGCGCCGGTCCAGCCAGTAGCCGTACTCCGGGCGGCCCTCGACCCCGCTGGTGCGGAACGGCACGCCGCCGTCGTCGATCTGGATCGTTCCCTTCCGATCGCCGCTCGTCCAGTCCAGCTCCAGGTACCAGCGGCAGTCGCACCCCGAGGTGCGGGCGTCGATCCGCAGCACCTCCGGGTCGGTCGCGGACACCCGGTAGGGGAAGCGGACGGCCGGGATGGTGCGCTCGCCGTCGAAGCCGTCCTCGGGCCTCGGCCGCGGGCGGTTCGCGTCCAGGTCGACGGAGAAGGCGCGCGGGGTGATCGCGTCGCCGCAGCCGTTGCTCATGGCGTACGAGGACCAGGCCGGCGGTGGGCGCCGCCCCACCACGCGTACGTGCAGGTCCTGGAGGACCACGGCCGTCTCGGAGCGACCCTGCACGGTCACCTCGACGCTGGTCGACCCGCCGTGCACCGCGTGGTGCGTGGCCGCCCACGGTGCCGCGTCCTGCTCGACCGGCGGCGGGGCGACCTCGGCCGGCGGCCGGTCGATGAGGTAGCGGTGGTCGCAGCCGTTCTCCCAGACGTGTGAGCGGGTGGTGACGGAGAGCGGGGTGCCCCGGCCGCTCGTGCCGCCGGACCCGCCCGCGCCGGATCCGCCGGACGGCCGGGCCGGTGGGGCGTACGTCGGCTGCCCGCCGTCGCGCCCCCGCCCCGGGGGCTCCTCCGCCGTCCGCACGCCCTGGGCGGGCCGTCGCCCCGGCTCGGGGGAGGTCGTGGCGGAGGGGGAGGGGGGCTCGGGGGAGGGGGCGCCCCCGGCGCGAGGCGTGGCCGAGGCGCTCGGCACCGGCCGGCCCGCCCGCGTCGCGCCGTCGCCCTCCCGTGCGTTCGGCCGTACCTCCGCTGCGGTGATCCCCAGCACCACCGCCGCGGCCGTGCCGACCATCAGCGCCCAGGGCAGCGCCCGCCGCCCTCGTGCGGCGGGCGCCGGCACGGCGGCCAGGCGGGGCGCCACCAGGACGCCGCCCGCCGGGGCCCCGGCGTTCTCGCCCGCGGCCGGCTCCGTCCCGTCCGCGCCCCGGCCAGGCTCCGCCCCCTCCGCGGCGGGGACCGGCAGCGGCACCACGCGCGCGGTCCGCGGGCGCGGATCCGCCTCGGCCTCCGGCTTCCGGCCGGGCCGTGCGGCCCCGGCGCCCGAGTCGCCGACGCCGATGGCCCGGCCCGTACGGCCATCCGACCCCGTACGGCCATCCGACCCCGTACGGCCGTCAGGTGCCGTACGGCCGTCCGGACCTGTGCGGCCGTCGGCTCCCGTGCGGGTATCGGCTCGGGTGCGGCCGTCGGGTTTCGTGTCGCCGTGAGACGGCGTACGGCCATGTGACGGCGTAGGGCGGTCGGCCGGCGTGGGGTCGTCAAGGGCCGTATGGCTGATGGACTCCGTAGGGTCGTCGGCCCGCGTGCGGCCATCCGACCCCGTACGGCCCTCGGCGCCTGTGCGGCCGTCGGCGCCGGTACGGCCCTCCGAACCCGCACCCGCAGCGCCCTCTGACCCCGTCACGCCGCGGGGCGCGCCGGTGCGGCGGGTGGCGTCGGCGCGGACCCAGAGCCGGTGCAGCCTGATCAGCTCCTCCGGGGTGGCCCCGCAGAGCCGGGCGAGGCGCTCCACGGGGGCGTAGTCCGTGGGCACGGCGTCGCCGTTGCAGTAGCGGTGCAGCGTCGAGGTGCTCAGGTGTAACCGGGCCGCGAGCGCGCCGTAGCTGCGTCCCGAACGTTCCTTCAACCCGCGCAGACACTCCGCGAACCGCCGTGTCTCCGTGCCCTCTGCCATGAAACCCCCCAAGCCTTCCCCTTGAACGACGTCGCGTCCCGCCGCGGCGTTCCACCCCGTCCGCATCTCCCCAAGTCAGCGCCGGTGCGGGCGTTCCAGCGTCCCGGATGTGCCGCTGACCGTTGTCGGCCCGCCGCGCCGCCGACCAGGCTGAGAGCCGTACCGCCGCGAGATTCCGCGGCGGTTCCCACCGACAGAAAGAGCGGGACACACCCATGCAGATGCGTAACCGGGCGATCCGCGCCGCCGTCGTGACGGTGGCGGCGGGCGCCGCCACCCTCGCGGTCGTGGCCGCCTCCGGCACCGCCCAGGCCCAGCCGCGCAAGGCGGCGACCGGCCCGGCGTTCCTGGCGCCCAAGGAGCTGCCGCCGCACGCCTCCTCCGCCTGGTCCGCGGGCGCCGTCACCGCCGGGCTGCCGGAGGCGCCGTTCTGCGTCGAGGACACCCTGCCGAAGGCCGGATCCTCGCACCGGCGGTTCTGGACCGAGTACGACACCGGCGCCACCCAGATCGTGGTGAGGACCAAGAGCGAGGCGGCGGCCAAGCAGCTCGCCGCGGCGGCCGAGAAGAAGATCCGCAACTGCGCCGCCGACTGGGAGCGGAAGTACCCCGAGGCCACCGCCTCGTGGCGCGACTACGGCACGCTCCCGGCCGAGGACGGCGCCCACGTCTACGGCGTCCACACCGAGTCCCCGGACTCCGAGCCCGGCATCCACCTCTTCGGCGTGGGCCGGGACCGCGCCACGGTGACCCTCGTCGACTGGGGGCAGATGGGCGACTACCGGCACGCCCCGGTGGCCGACTTCAAGCGGACCACCACCACGGCGGTCGTGAAGCTCCACCGCTGATCCGGCGGACCGCCGGGCCCGTGCGCGCACACCGGGTGCGCACGGGCTCGGCTGGCTATCGTCGGGGCAGGGGGCACACCGCACCTTCGGAGGCTCCGGTGCCCAACGGATCGTTCTCGCTCGCCGCCAAGCTCTACCTGCTCGCCTGGGACCCCGACACCGGCGAGCCGGGCTACGAGGGGCACCTGCCCTACCTGGTGCGGGCGGGGGCGCTGACCGAGCTGGTGCAGCGCGGCATGCTGGCCGACGCGGACGGCGCGCCCCGTCCGCTGCCGGACGCCGTCACCGGCGATCCACCGCTCGACGCGCTGCTGGAGCGCATCGCCGAGTCCCGGCCGCGCAGCTGGCCGTCCTGGGTGACCCACCGGGCGCGGTCCACCCTCGTCGGGGTGCGGGACGAGTTGGCGGCGGCGGGCTATCTGCGGCTGACCACCCGGCGGGCGCTGGGCCTCTTCCCGGTGAAGCGGGTCGCGCTGGAGCGCGCGGACGCGGTCCGGGCGCTGCGGGTGGACGCGCGGCGGGTGCTGCGCGAGGAGGAGGGGGTGGCCGAGGTCGCCGCCGAGGACGCGGCACTGATCGCCCTGGCCGCCGCCGGCGAGCTCCGTGCGGTCGTCACGGCGGACGACGCCAGGACCCGCAAGGCCCGGATCGTCGCTCTGGAGCAGCGCGGTCAGCGGGCCGCGCCCGGGGCGGCCAGGCCGGTCGCGGAGGTGCGGAGAGGGTTGGCCGTCGCGCTGAGCGGAGCGGTGACGACAGCCGCGGCCACCACTGGCTGAACCGTCGCTTCGGACCCCCTCAGGCGTCCCGGAGCAGCGCGGACAGCTCGCGGTCCAGATCGAGCAGCCCGCCCTCGCTGCCCTCGTCGACCAGCTCGTAGGAGCGGCTCAGGAAGCGCCGCAGGTCGGCGGTGGCGAACTGGACCATGGCCACGCCCTCCGTGGCGTGGAACTCGAGCATGGTCCGCTCGCGGCCGCAGGGCCACACCTGCACATCGCCGTTGCCGGCCGGGCCGCGCAGCCCGGCGGCGAGCAGCTCACGGCCGAACACCCACTCCACGCCGTCGCCGTCCAGCGAGGCGGCCGGCGGGAAGGAGACACGGACCGCGAACGGGTCCTCGGGCGCGTACCGCAGGGTCGCCGGGATGGCGCGAGCCTCGGGCGTCGACGCGATGAGGCGGGCCTGGACGGCTTGGTCGAACACGATGGACATCGCCGGCTCCCTTGCGATCGTTGCGGGTCGTTGCCCCTCTTCGGTGGGTAAGACGTCCAGACCATTCGAGCAGTGCATCCGAAACCCACGTGACGTGCGTCACTCTCCTTTGATTAATCGGATTATTTGCCTTTTAGGCTTATGAATCCAGGTCGGCGAGCGCGGCCTCTCCGCACGGGCCGGCGTGATCGCAGTACGGCGGGTTCCGGCTCTCGCCGCACCCGCACAGCGTCGCCCGCATCTCCCGGCGCGGTCCCTCGCCGGTCTCGACCAGCAGTTCACCGCGCACCACGAGTTGACCGCGGGGCGAGCGGGTGACCGAGGTCGGCCGTACGGGCTCCTCGGTGCGTCCGTCCGCCAGCTCGTAGCGCAGGGCGCCCGACGGACAGCGCCGGACGATGTCCGCGATCACCTCCACGGGTGCCGCGTCCGGCTGGATCCAGGGCCGTTTCCGGGTGTCGAAGACCTGCGGCAGCCCGCGCAGGCACTCGCCGGCGTGCAGACACCGCCGGGCCTCGAAGGTGACGGTGACGATGGTGCCCTCGTGCGGCCCGTCATAGGAGTAGGTCGTCACATGCTCGTTCATGGCCATCAGTCCGTCACCCGGCTGCGATTGGTGTAGGCGAGCGTCAAATACTCGGGATGGCGCGCCATCCAGCCCGAGATGAAGGGGCACGCGGCCAGGACCTCCAGTCCGTCGGCGCGGGCCGAGTCCAGTGCGGTGCGGGCCATCGCCGAACCGACGCCCTGCCCCTCGAAGGCGGGGTCCACCTCGGTGTGCACGAAGGCGATCAGATCGTGCGTGCGTATGTAGCGGGCGAAGCCGGCGAGCTCTCCGTCGAGGCGGGCCTCGAAGCGCTGCTCCTTCGGGACATCGGTGACCGTGAGTGTCATACGGTGCCTCTCCTCGCTCCCCCGCCCCACGATAGGAAGGCCGGACCGGTCCCGCGATTCGGCGTACACGCCGCCACCCGATGGGCTAGCTTCCGTCCCCATGAGGGGCATGGGGACGAGAAGCGCACTGGCGGCGGGCTTCTGCGCCGCGCTGTTGGCCACGGGGCTCGCCGCGCCGGCCGCGTCGGCCGCGCCGCAGCGTGATCCCGGGTGGCGGCTGACGGACACCGGCACCGACGCGCGGTTCCGCGGCCTGGCCGCCGTCAGCCGCGACACGGCCTGGGTGGCGGGGGCGAAGGGCACGGTGCTGCGCACCCGCGACGGCGGCCGCACATGGCGAAACGTATCGCCGCCCGGCGCCGAGGGCCTGGAGTTCCGGGACGTCGAGGCGTTCGACGCGCGGCGCGCCGTCGTGCTCGCCATCGGCGAGGGCGAGGCGTCCCGGGTGCTCCGTACGGAGGACGGGGGCGCCACCTGGACCGAAACCTTCCGCAACCCCGACCCGCGCGCCTTCTACGACTGCATGACCTTCTTCGACACCCGCAGCGGCCTCGCGCTCAGCGATCCGGTGGACGGCAGGTACCGCGTCCTGGCCACCGGGGACGGCGGGCGCAGCTGGCGGGTGCTGCCGTCGGACGGGATGCCGGCCGCCCAGCCGGGCGAGGCCGCGTTCGCCGCCGGCGGCCAGTGTCTGACCGGCTCCGGCCGGCACGCCTGGATCGCCACGGGCGGCGCCGCGACCGCCCGTGTCCTGCACTCCGCCGATCGGGGCCGCACCTGGAGCGTCGCCGACGCGCCCATCCCGGCGGGCGATCCCGCGCGCGGCGTCTTCGCACTCGCCTTCCGCGGCCGCCACGGGCTCGCCGTGGGCGGCGACTACCGCACCGGCCGGCCGTCTCCGCACGCCGCCGCGGTCAGTCGCGACGGCGGGACCGCCTGGACGCCCTCCCGGACCCCGCCCCCGGCCTACCGGTCCGGGGTCGCCTGGCTCCCGCACACCCGGGCCGCCGCCCTCGCCGTGGGCCCCACCGGCACCGACCTCACCACCGACGGCGGCCGCCGCTGGCGCACCGTGGACGACGGCTCGTACGACACGGTCGACTGCGCGCCGGACGGGGGGTGCTGGGCGTCGGGGGAGAAGGGCCGGGTGGCGCGGCTCAGCCGGCGCTGACCGGCGCCGGCCCGGCCGACGGCCTCAGCACCGGCCGGGGCGACCGCTCACGGGAACCCCACCCGACGGCCTCAGCGCGCCGGGACGACCGCACACGGCAGCTCCGGCCGACGGCCTCAGCACCCGCCGGACGACCGCTCACGGGAGCCCCGCCGAAAGCCCCGGCCGACAGGCCCGGCCGACGGCCTCAGCACCCCGCCGGGACGGCCGGTCACGCCAGCGTCTGGCGGTACTCCGTCAGCGCCGGCGCGGTCTTCGTGGCCACGAACTCCGTGATGCGGTAGGCGCACACCTCGGCGACCGTGAAGGGGTCCGTGGCCGCGATCCTCTCGATCGTCGCGCGGTCGTCGGCGACCGCGAGGATCACCCCGCCGTCGCGGGGCACCTTGCGCCCGGAGGCCACGAAGGTGCCCGCGGCGTACTGCTCCTCGAGCCAGGCGACGTGGTCGTCGAGGAGGGCGTCGACGCGGTCCATGGGTGCGGTGTAGGTGAGCTCCAGTACGAACATGATCACCAGGCTACGCCCGCCCGCCGCAAGCATGAGCGATTCCAGTAGCGTGAGCGCACCATGACGACGCCGCGAACCCCGATCGAACCGCCGGCCGACTGGCCCACCACCGAGGCCGAGGCCCTCGCCGCCCAGGACGGGCTGCGCACGCGCGTCGTCCGCGACGACGACGGCACCGCCCCGCGGCCGGGCACCGGCGTCGTCGTCGGGGTGGACGTGGCCTACGACGACGAGCGGGACGTGGTCGTGGCGGCGGCGGTCGCCCTCGACGGCGCCACGCTGGAGCCGGTCGAGGAGGTCACCGCCGTCGGCCGGGTCAGCTTCCCCTACGTGCCCGGCCTGCTGGCCTTCCGGGAACTGCCCACCGTGCTGGCCGCCCTGGACCGCCTCGCCCACACCCCCGACCTCGTCGTCTGCGACGGCTACGGCCTCGCCCACCCGCGCCGCCTCGGCCTCGCCAGCCACCTCGGCGTGGTCACCGGCCTGCCGTCCATCGGCGTCGCCAAGAACCCGTTCACCTTCCGCCACGAGGCGCCCGGCCCGCGCCGTGGCGACTCCTCCCCGCTCCTCGACGGAGATGAGGAGGTCGGCCGTGCGCTGCGCACCAGGGACGGTGTGAAGCCGGTCTTCGTCTCGGTCGGGCACAAGGTGAGCCTGGCCGACGCCTGTGCGCACACCCTCCACCTGGCGCGTGACTACCGACTGCCGGAGAGCACACGGCGCGCCGACTCGCTGTGCCGCAGGGCACTGCTGGCGTGGCAGGATTGACCGTCGTTCAGGGGGAGCGACGCTCGCCCTGAACAACGGTTCGATCGGGTCCGGACGTCCCCACTCACCGCGCTTCGGCGACCCGCCGCGTCTCCGCGTGGAAGCACCCGAACTCGACCGCGCGGACGTGCACCGCGGCCACCTCGGGGTCCTCGTACAGCTCGGTCAGCGCCCGGTCGACCGAGACCGCCTGGCCGTCGAGCAGCCGGCCGCCGAGGATGGTGCCCCGCGCGGAGTAGGCACGCAGCACGCGGCGTTCGCCGTGCAGGGCGACGGGGTAGCGGCCGGGGTCACCGCTCCAGCCGCCGCAGTCGACGGCGTGGACGAAGACCGGGCCGGTCTCGTCGTACGCCCCCGGCTCGGCCCCGGTCTCGCGGGCCCAGCGACGCAGCGGGGCGTAGGAGAGCAGGGCGAGTTCCTCTCCCGGTCCGCCGCGACGGAGGCAGCAGCGCAGCGGGGTGCCGCCTTCCCCGTCCTCCGTCACCCGCCGCGGCGGTCGTCCCGCGTCGTCCCGCTCCCGCAGCCGCTCCAGCACCTCGGGCGCGATGGCCCGCACTTCGTAGACGCCACTCATGCGCCCATCCTGCGCGGGCGGGCGGCCCGAGGCCGGCGGGATTCGGACCTCGCGTCGGCCGGGGCCGCGAGCCCGCGGGGTGTCAGCTCCTCGTGACCGTGGTGAACCGGATGCCCGCCCGGATCAGCCGTTCGGTGAGGGCGTCGCCCATGGCGACCGCGGAGGTGACCTGACCCGCCGTCGGCGGCAGGTCGTCGAAGGCCAGGGAGAGCGCGCCCTCGGCGAAGATCTTGGCGGTCTCGTCATAGCCGGGGTCGCCGCCGGAGACCTCGGTGATGACGCGCTCCCCGCCGCCCTCGCCCGCGAAACGGAGCGTGAACCAGCTGCGGGCTCGGCGGGCGGCGTCCGGGCCCTCGCCCGGCTTGAGGCGCCCGGAGAGCCACTCGCGGGTCCAGGGCACCTGGGCGAGCGTGAAGAGCGCGCCGACCCCGGCGACGCCGCCCAGCACCATGGGCAGGTTCTTGACCACCGCGTAGTGCTCGTAGGAGAAGTCGGGCCCGTAGCGGTCCAGGGCGGCGGCGGACCGGGTGATGATCTGCGGGTCGATGGTGGGAGCGGGCACCGCCCAGGCGGAGCCGAGGCCGGTGAGCGGGTGCGGCGCCCCGGTCACCGCGCGGACCGTACGGCCCCGCGGCGCCGGCTCCGCGCGGTGGCGGGCCTTGGCGGTGCGGGCCATGCCGACGGGCCGGGAGAGCCCGGTCAACAGGGAGGCGAAGGTGCCGCCGGAGATGCGCGCGCTGGTGCGCACGAAGCCGCGCACGCGCAGCGGCACCCCCTCCGGCAGCCGGCCCACCGTGTAGCGCACGCCCAGGTCGTGCGGGACCGAGTCGAAGCCGCCCGCGTGGATCAGCCGGGCCCCGGTCTCTCGGGCCAGGGAGTGGTGGCGCAGGTACATCAGGTCGACGAACTCCGGCTCGCCGCTCAGGTCCAGATAGTCGGTGCCGGCCTCGGCGCAGGCGGCCACCAGCGGCTCGCCGTAGGTGAAGTACGGGCCGACGGTGGTCGCCACGACGTGCGCGTCGGCGGCGACCGCGCGCAGCGTCGCGGGCTCGTCGACGTCGGCCCGCAGCACGGGGAGGTCGGCGAGGGCGGGGTTGAGCGTGGTCAGCCGGTCGCGCAGCCGCTTGAGTCGGTGTTCGCTCCGGCCGGCCAGCGCCCAGCGGGTGTCCGCGGGGGCGTGCTCGGCGAGGTACTCGGCGGTGAGCGTGCCGACGAAGCCCGTCGCGCCGAACAACACGACGTCGTAGGCGCGTTGTCCCCTGTCGTCCCGTCGCCGCATCGGCCGTCCTCTCGTCGTTCACACGATCTTCCGTACGGACGCGACCACCCTATGTAGTCGCCGATTTTCGGGTCAACATGAGCCGGCACGTCGCCAAGGGCTTGACACTGCCGGGTCGCTGAAGCAGATTCAGCCGCAGACATAGGACGTCCCATGTCCGTTTGGCCCCCGCGTGGCGCGAGCGTCCCCCGAACGTCCTGACGTATGTCGAGCATTCCCGCGAATGTTCAGAAAGCTGGATCCCATGCGACTTCCGGCTCCCCTCACCGGGGTGGTCCCGCCCCTGTGCACCCCGCTGACGCGTACCGGCGACATCGACACCGGCTCGCTGGCCGCCCTGGTCGACCGGCTGACGGCGGCGGGGGTCAGCGGTCTGTTCGCGCTCGGCTCCAGCGGGGAGACCGCCTATCTGAGCGACGCCCAGCGGCGCACGGTCCTGTCCACGGTGGTCCAGGCGGTCGAGGGCCGGGTCCCGGTGCTGGCCGGGGTGGTCGACATGACCACCGCGCGGGTGCTCGACCACGCCCGCGCGGCCGCGGAGCTCGGCGCCGACGGGCTGGTGGCCACCGCGCCCTTCTACACCCGCACCCACCCGGCCGAGGTGCGCGACCACTTCCGCCGGCTGCGCGGCACGGTGGACCTGCCGCTGTTCGGATACGACATCCCCGCCTCCGTCCACACCAAGCTGACGCCCGCGATCGTGCTGCCCCTGGCCGAGGACGCCACCCTGGCCGGGCTCAAGGACAGCAGCGGGGACGACGGGGCGCTGCGCCGGCTGCTGGTGGAGCTGCGCCGGCGGGGCCTGGACCGCGCCTTCTCCGTGCTGACCGGCTCCGAACTCTCGGTGGACGGCGCGCTGCTGGCCGGCGCCCATGGTGTGGTGCCGGGGCTGGGCAACGTCGACCCGGAGGGCTATGTGCGGCTGTACGAGCACGCCCGCGCGGGCCGCTGGAGTGAGGCGGCGGCCGAGCAGGACCGGCTCGCCACGCTCTTCGCGCTCACCGAGACGGGCGATCCGTCGGTGATGGGCGGCAGCTCCTCCGCCCTGGGCGGGTTCAAGGCCGCCCTGTACCTCCTGGGTGTGATCGCCTGCCCCGCCACCGCGGCCCCCCAGGTGCCGCTCGGAGACGCCGAGCTGAAGGTCGTACGGCGGTTCCTGGAGGACGGGGGACTCCTGCGATGACCGGGCGGCGGGGCCGACGGCGGGAGCCGGAGCCCCCGGAGCCGGTCGTTTCTCAGGGGCCCGCGGAGCCCGTCGGGACCCCGAGGTCCGAGGTGTCCCGGGTGTCCCCGGATCCCGACGCCTCGGGGGGCGTGCGCTGGTACCGGGAGGTCTCCCCCCGCCAGTGGAAGGCGATGTTCGCGGCCTGGGTCGGTTATCTGCTCGACGGCTTCGACTTCGTGCTGATCACGCTGGTCCTGACCGAGATCGCCGACGAGTTCGACCTGTCCACCGCCTCCGCCGCCAGCCTGGTCTCCGGGGCGTTCGTCACCCGCTGGCTGGGCGGCGCCCTCCTGGGTGCCCTGGGGGACCGCTACGGCCGCAAGCCCGCGATGATCGCCTCCATCCTGCTCTACTCGCTGGGGACCTTCGCCTGCGGCTTCGCCTGGAACCACACCAGCCTGTTCACCGCGCGGCTGCTGATCGGGATGGGGATGGCGGGGGAGTACAGCGCCAGCGCCACCTACGTCCTGGAGAGCTGGCCCGCGCGGCTGCGCAACCGCGCCTCGGGCTTCCTCATCTCCGGGTACGCGGGCGGCACCGTCCTCGCCTCCGAGCTGTACACGTGGGTGGTCCCGCACTGGGGCTGGCGCTGGATGTTCTGGATAGGCGTGGCCCCGGTGCTGGTCGCGCTGTGGGTGCGGCGGGCGTTGCCGGAGGCGGCGGAGTGGAGCGCCGAGACGGGCGGCGGGGCGGCCCGCCCCAACCCCTTCCGCCCGCTGTTCACCGGGCGGGTGCGGGCGACGGCCAACGCGCTGCTCGTCGCCGCCGCGAGCGGAGCGCTGTTCTGCGTCTTCACCCCGGTGGGCCGGGGCCTGGTGTGGCCGCTGTCGCTGCTGGCCGCCGGGTGTCTGGTCGCCTTCGCCGTCCAGCTGGGCGGCCGCCGCGGCTGGGTGGTGTACGTGGCGCTGATGTGCACCGTGTTCTGCGCGTTCCTCTACAGCTGGCCCATCCAGGCGCTGCTGCCGACCTACCTCAAGTCCGAGCTGGGGTACGCGCCGTCCGAGGTCGCCGACGTGATGTTCTCCGCCGGGTTCGGAACCATGGCCGGCTGCTGGTTGGCCGGCTTCACCGGCGACCGGTTCGGCACCCGGCGTGCGTACGCGGGCACCCTGCTGGCCTCGCTCGCCTTCGTCTTCCCCGTCTTCGCGGTGCGGCACAGCCTGGTCGGGCTGGGCGTGTCGCTCTTCTTCCTGCTCGCCCTCGGCCAGGGCGTCTCCGGCATCCTGCCGAAGTACCTCGCCGGGCACTTCCCCACCGCCACCCGCGCCGCGTCGCTGGGCTTCGTCTACAACACCGGCGCGCTCGGCGGCGCGGTGGCGCCGGTGCTCGGCGCTCACCTGGCCGAGGGGATGTCGCTCGGCCGGGCGCTGGCGGTGCTCACCTTCGGGTTGACCCTGGTGGTGATCGTGCTGATCGGGGGCGATGTGCCGCGCCGGCTGGCCCGACTGGCCGGCCAGGGGTCCGATCCCGACGTCGACGGCGACCGGCTGACGCCCGAGCGGCCGTTGTCAGTGCCTCCGGCTAGCGTGGAGAACGCCGGTCGGCAGTAGGCGTACCAGGTGTGGGCGTACCAGGTGTACGAGGCGTGCGGAGGGA
Source organism: Streptomyces sp. SAJ15 (assembly GCF_007595705.1). GTDB lineage: Bacteria > Actinomycetota > Actinomycetes > Streptomycetales > Streptomycetaceae > Streptomyces. Next base: position 556,905 of record NZ_NISY01000002.1, read on the forward strand.
CCTGATGGCTGCGAAGAACGACCCCTACACGGTGCGGGAGGCGGTGCGCGCCTTCGCGCTCTCGCTGCCCGGAGCCGTGGAGGAGTTCCCCTGGGGCGACAGCGTCGTCAAGGTCAACAAGAAGATCTTCGTCTTCCTGGGCGACGAGGAGGGGGAGCGCCCGCCCGGCGTCACGGTGAAGCTCAGGGACGAGGCGGCGCACGCCCACGCGATGTCCGTCCCCGGGGCCGCGCCGACCGGCTATGGCCTGGGGAAGGCCGGCTGGGTCTCCATACCCCTGGCCGAGCGGGGTGCTCCGCGCACCGAGCTGTTGTGCGACTGGGTCGAGGAGAGCTACCGCGCCATCGCCCCGAAGCGCCTCATCGCCGAGTTGGACGCGAGCTGACGACTCCTCTTCGGCCCGCGGCAGGCGACGTCCTCCGGCCGCGGCGGTGAGGAACCACGGCGGTGCGGTCCGGCGGTGCCGGGCTCACCGCGACCCATGGCGCGCCCCCCGGTACGGGGATACGCCAAGTGGCATGAGGACCACGGTTTTTCAGCCGACCCCAGCGGAGCGTCGGGGCTTGTGGAAACTGGAACGCGTTCTTAGCATCAGCGGTGTTACAGCACTGGTGTCACAAGACTTGGGGGCCCGATGGCGGCGGCACGGCAGGGGCACGGCCCGCTGGCCGGAGTGCGTGTGGTGGAGCTCGCGGGGATCGGGCCCGGCCCGTTCGCCGCCATGCTGCTGGCCGATCTCGGCGCCGATGTCGTCCGGGTCGACCGACCCGGCGGCGCGGGGCTGCGCATCGACCCCGCGTACGACGTGACCAACCGCAACAAGCGCTCGGTCCTCATCGACCTCAAGTCCGAGCAGGGCACCGCCGCCGTGCTCGACCTCGCCCAGCGCGCCGACGTCCTCATCGAGGGCTACCGCCCCGGCGTGGCCGAGCGGCTCGGAGTGGGGCCGCGGGAGTGCCTGGAGCGCAATCCCCGGCTGGTCTACGGCCGGATGACCGGGTGGGGCCAGGACGGCCCGCTGGCCGACACCGCCGGCCACGACATCGGCTACATCGCCATCACCGGCGCGCTCTCCATGATCGGCGCCTCGGCCGACCACCCGCCCGCCGTCCCCGCCAACCTCCTGGGCGACTACGCGGGCGGCTCGCTCTACCTGGTCATCGGCGTCCTCGCCGCCCTCCAGCACGCCCGCGCCACCGGCGCCGGACAGGTCGTCGACGCCGCCATCGTCGACGGAACCGCCCATCTCACGGCGATGATCCACGGCCTGCTGGCGGCCGGTGGCTGGCAGGACCGGCGCGGCGCCAACCTGCTGGACGGCGGCGCCCCCTTCTACGGCACCTATGAGACCGCCGACGGCGGCCACATGGCGGTCGGCGCCCTGGAGCGCAAGTTCTACGCCGAGTTCATCGAACTGCTGGGCATCGCCGACCGGGTGCCCGCCCGGGAGGACTTCGACCACTGGGCAGAGCTGCGCTCCGCCATCGCCGCCCGGTTCAAGGAGCGCACCCGCGCGGAGTGGACGGAGGTCTTCGCCGGGTCCGACGCCTGCGTGGCGCCGGTGCTGACGCTGCGCGAGGCGCCCGACCACCCGCACCTGACGGCCCGGGACACCTTCGTGGAACACGCCGGGATCACCCAGCCCGCGCCCGCCCCGCGCTTCTCCGCCACGCCGTGCGCGGTGCGCCGGCCCCCGGCCCGGCCCGGCGCGGACACCGCGGAGGTGGCCGCCGAGTGGGGCGTCCCCGGCCTGACCGTCCATCCCGAGTCCGCCCACCCCGAACCCGACGCCCATCCCGAGCCCGGGCAGCGGGACGCCGCCGGCCCCGGCCGGCCGAAGGAGACCGAGGAATGAAGCGCGAGATCTTCACCGCGGAGCACGACGCGTTCCGCGAGACCGTCCGCACCTTCGTCGCCAAGGAGGTGCTGCCCCACCACGAGCGGTGGGAGAAGGACGGCGTGGTCGACCGCGAGGCGTGGCTGGCCGCCGGCCGACAGGGGCTGCTGGGGCCCTCGGTCCCCGAGGAGTACGGCGGGGGCGGGGCCGCGGACTACCGCTACGGGGCGGTGATCTCCGAGGAGCTGGCCCGCGCGGGCTGCTCGGGGCTGGCCATACCGCTGCACAACGACATCATCGGCCCGTACCTCACCTCACTGGCCACCGAGGAGCAGAAGCGCCGCTGGCTGCCCGGCTTCTGCTCCGGCGAGATCATCACCGCCATCGCCATGACCGAGCCGGGTGCCGGCTCCGACCTCCAGGGGATCCGCACCACCGCCACCGACCGCGGCGACCACTGGGTGCTCAACGGCGCCAAGACCTTCATCTCCAACGGCATCCTCGCCGACCTGGTGATCGTGGTCGCCAAGACCACCCCGGAGGGCGGCGCGAAGGGGCTGAGCCTGCTGGTGGTCGAGCGCGGCATGGCGGGCTTCGAGCGCGGCCGCAACCTGGACAAGATCGGCCAGAAGGCGCAGGACACCGCCGAGCTGTTCTTCAACGACGTCATCGTGCCGAAGGAGAACCTGCTGGGCGAGTTGCACGGCGGCTTCGTCCACCTGATGAACAACCTCGCCCAGGAGCGGCTCTCCATCGCGGTGTCCGCCATCGCCGCCGCCGAGCACCTGCTGGAGATCACCACTCGGTACGTCAGGGAGCGCGAGGCGTTCGGCCGGCCGCTGGCCAAGCTCCAGCACATCCGCTTCGAGATCGCCGAGATGGCCACCGAGTGCGCCGTCACCCGCACCTTCCTCGACCGCTGCGTCACCGAGCACACGGCCGGCGGCCTCGACGCCGTGCACGCCTCGATGGCCAAGTGGTGGGCGACCGAGCTGCAGAAGCGGGTCGCCGACCGCTGTCTGCAACTCCACGGCGGCTACGGCTACATGGCGGAGTACCCGGTCGCGAAGGCGTTCACCGACGGCCGCATCCAGACGATCTACGGCGGGACCACCGAGATCATGAAGGAGATCATCGGTCGCTCGCTGCTCTCCGACTGAACCAGGGCGAATCGACGTGGAAAGGCTCCCCTCGTGACCACCGAAGCGTACGTGTACGACGCGATCCGCACGCCGCGCGGCCGCGGCAAGGCCAACGGCTCACTGCACGGCACCAAGCCCGTCGACCTCGTCGTGGGCCTCATCGACGAGCTCCGACGGCGCTTCCCCGACCTCGACCCGGCGGCCGTCGACGACATCGTGCTCGGCGTGGTGAGCCCGCTCGGCGACCAGGGCGCCGACATCGCCAAGGTCGCGGCGATCTCCGCCGGCCTGCCCGACACGGTCGCCGGCGTCCAGGAGAACCGCTGGTGCGCCTCCGGCCTGGAAGCGGTCAACTCGGCCGCGGCCAAGGTCCGCGCCGGCTGGGAGGACCTGGTGCTGGCCGGCGGCGTGGAGTCGATGTCACGGGTGCCCATGGGCTCCGACGGGGGCGCCTGGTTCAACGACCCGATGACCAACTTCGAGACCGGCTTCATCCCGCAGGGCGTCAGCGCCGACCTCATCGCCACCGTCGAGGGCTTCACCCGCCACGACGTGGACTCCTACGCCGCCCGCTCCCAGGAGCGCGCCGCCGAGGCGTGGAAGGACGGCCGCTTCGACCGCTCCGTCGTCCCGGTCCGCGACCGCAACGGCCTGGTCGTCCTCGACCGGGACGAGCACATCCGGCCGGGCACCACCCCCGAGACCCTGGCCGCCCTCAGGCCCTCCTTCGCCACCATCGGCGAGGCCGCCGGCTTCGACGCCGTGGCGCTGCAGAAGTACCACTGGGTCGAGGCGATCGACCACGTCCACCACGCGGGGAACTCCTCCGGCATCGTGGACGGCGCGGCCCTGGTGGCGATCGGCTCCCGCGCGGTCGGCGAGCGCTACGGACTCACCCCGCGGGCCCGGATCGTCTCCGCCGCCGTCTCCGGCGCCGACCCGACCATCATGCTCACCGGTCCCGCTCCCGCCTCCCGCAAGGCGCTCGCCAAGGCCGGCCTGACCATCGACGACATCGACCTCGTCGAGATCAACGAGGCGTTCGCGGCCGTCGTGCTGCGCTACGCCAAGGACATGGGCCTGAGCCTGGACAAGGTGAACGTCAACGGCGGCGCGATCGCCATGGGCCACCCGCTGGGCGCCACCGGAGCGATGATCCTCGGCACCCTCGTCGACGAACTGGAGCGCCGCGACCTGCGGTACGGGCTGGCCACGCTGTGCGTGGGCGGCGGCATGGGCATCGCCACCATCGTCGAGCGACTGGGGTGACGACGGTCCGCTCTCCCGAGGGCTCGGTTCGCCTCCGGGCGCCTCAGTCGACCGCCGACCGTCACGTCCCCTTCCCTCCCCGAGCCTACGGAGCAACGACAGCATGAGCGAGTCACTCGCAGCGACTTCCCCGGCGGGCGGCGAGGCCGTCCCGGCGACGGCCCCCGAGGCCCCGGCCATCCGCTGGGAGCAGGACGACACCGGCGTCGTCACCCTGGTCCTCGACGACCCCGGCCAGTCGGCCAACACCATGAACCGGGCCTTCACCGAGGCCCTCGCGGCGGTCGCCGACCGTGCCGAGGCCGAGCGGGACGGCATCCGCGGCATCATCGTCACCTCCGCCAAGAAGACCTTCTTCGCCGGCGGCGACCTCCGGGACATGATCCGGATCGGCCCGGACCAGGCCCAGTCGGCCCATGACACCGGTCTGGCGATCAAGCGCGACCTGCGCCGCCTGGAGACGCTGGGCAAGCCGGTGGTGGCCGCCATCAACGGGACGGCGCTCGGCGGGGGTTACGAGATCGCGCTCGCCTGCCACCACCGGGTCGCGCTGGACACCCCCGGCTCGAAGATCGGCCTGCCGGAGGTGACGCTCGGCCTGCTCCCGGCCGGCGGCGGCGTGGTCCGGACCGTACGGCTGCTGGGCATCACCGACGCCCTGCTCAAGGTGTTGCTGGAGGGCCGGCGGTACGACCCGCGGCGGGCGCTGGCGGAGGGGCTGGTGCACGAGCTGGCCGCCACCCCGGAGGAGCTGCTGGCCAAGGCCCGCGCCTTCATCGACGCCCACCCCGAGTCCCGGCAGCCCTGGGACGTCAAGGGGTACCGGATCCCGGGCGGCACCCCGGCGCAGCCGAAGTTCGCCGCCAACCTGCCCGCCTTCCCGGCGACCCTGAAGAAGCAGCTGGCCGGCGCCCCGTATCCGGCGCCGCGCAACATCCTGGCCGCCGCCGTGGAGAGCGCCCAGGTGGACTTCGAGACCGCGCAGCTCATCGAGGCCCGCTACTTCACCGAGCTGGTGACCGGCCAGGTCGCCAAGAACATGATCCAGGCGTTCTTCTTCGACCTCCAGGCGGTCAACTCCGGTCTCAGCCGCCCGGACGGGATCGAGCCGCGCCGGGTGCGGAAGGTCGCCGTCCTGGGCGCCGGGATGATGGGCGCGGGCATCGCCTACGCCTGCGCGAAGGCGGGCATCGAGGTGGTGCTCAAGGACGTCTCCCCGGAGGCCGCGGCCAAGGGCAAGGCGTACTCCGCCGGGCTGCTGGACAAGGCGCTGGCCAAGGGGCGGACCACCGAGGCCGAGCGGGACGCGCTGCTGGCCCGCATCACGCCGACCGCCGACCCCGCCGAGCTCGCCGGCTGCGACGCCGTCATCGAGGCGGTCTTCGAGGACCCGGCGCTGAAGCGGAAGGTGTTCCAGGAGATCGAGTCCGTCGTGGCGCCGGACGCCCTGCTGTGCTCGAACACCTCCACCCTGCCCATCACCGAGCTCGCCGAAGGGGTGGGCCGCCCGGAGGACTTCATCGGGCTGCACTTCTTCTCGCCCGTCGACAAGATGGCCCTGGTCGAGATCATCAAGGGCGAGCGGACCGGCGACGAGGCGCTGGCCCGCGCCTTCGACCTGGTGCGGCAGATCCGCAAGACCCCCATCGTGGTCAACGACTCGCGCGGCTTCTTCACCTCCCGCGTCATCGGCCAGTTCGTCAACGAGGGAGTGGCGATGGTGGGGGAGGGCATCGAGCCCGCCTCCATCGAGCAGGCGGCGGCCCAGGCCGGCTACCCCGCCAAGGTGCTGTCCCTGCTGGACGAGCTCACCCTCACCCTGCCGCGCAAGATCCGCGAGGAGAGCCGGCGGGCGGTCGAGGAGGCCGGCGGCACCTGGCGGCCGCACCCGGCGGACGCGGTCGTCGACCGCATGGTCGACGAGTTCGGGCGGCCCGGGCGCAGCGGCGGAGCCGGCTTCTACGACTACGACCCGGAGACCGGGCGGCGGGGCCGGCTGTGGCCGGGGCTGCGCGAGCACTTCACCACCGAGGGCGCCGGGATCCCGTTCCGCGACATGCAGGAGCGGATGCTATTCGCCGAGGCGCTGGACACCGTCCGGCTGTTGGAGGAGGGCGTCCTCACCTCGGTCGCCGACGCCAACATCGGCTCGATCCTCGGCATCGGCTTCCCCGGCTGGACCGGTGGCGTCCTGCAGTACATCAACGGATACCAGGGTGGGGCAGGGCGGGAGGAACACGCTGGGGCAGGGCGGGAGGAACTCGTCGGGCTGCCCGGTTTCGTGGCCCGCGCCCGGGAGTTGCAGGAGGCGTACGGCGAGCGCTTCGCCCCGCCCGCGCTGCTGTTGGACAAGGCGGCGAAGGGGGAGCGGTTCGGCGACACCGCCGGCTGACCTCCGCCACGGCCCGCGTCGCGCCGGAGCCGCCGCCCGCACCGGCGGCGGCTCCGGCGGTCAGCCCTCCCCGTACCAGGCCCGCAGCTCCTGCTTCAGCGACCGTTGGAAGGCCACCACCAGCGCCTGGACGACCAGCGGCTGCATATGGGCGGAGAGCGACTTGATCTCGTGCAGCTCCTCGCCCCACACCTCGTCCCGGAACAGCCGGCTCAGCTCGCGCGCGGCCGAGCGGGTGTGCTCCTCCACCACGGTGTGGGCGGCGCGGATCGCCTCCAGCCCGATCGGCACGTCCAGCAGCCGCATGCCCAGATGCAGGATCCCGGGGTCGGTCCGGAAGACGTCCGGGTCCTCCGTGCGGGTCAGCACGCTCATCGCGGCCAGCCGGTCGATGTCCTCCTCCGTGAGCGCCCGCCCGGCCCGCCGCTCCAGCTGTGCCCGGCTGGTCTCCTGGGGCGCGTCCGGGAGCCAGGACGCCACCAGGGCGCGGTGGATGGCCAGGTCGTGCGCGGTCAGCTCGGCGGGGAGCTGGTCGAGGTAGCGTTCGATGGCGGCCAGCGTCATCCCGTGGTGCTGGAGCTCCTCGATCAGCGCCAGTCGGGACAGGTGCTCGGGGCCGTAGTGGCCGACCCGGCGCGGCCCCAGCACCGGCGGCGGCAACAGCCCCCGGGTGCTGTAGAAGCGCACCGTGCGGACGGTCACCCCGGCACGCGCGGCCAACTCGTCGACGGTGAGCGTCGCATCCCCGGTCCCGGTGTCCGTCGTCATCGGCGCCTCGCCCTCCGCTCGCTTCCCTGACCTCCGCCGCAACAGTATTGCTGTCTCAGTGGTGGTGTGAAAGTGACGGGGGACGCGGACGGGCCGGTGAGCGGGGCGAAGACCGGGGGCCGGGGCCGGGGCGAGGGCGCGCGGTGTGGGTCGGGGGCGGGGGAAGAGGAGGGCCCGCGGGTGACCGGCGCGACGGGGGCGCCGGTCACCCGCGGGCGGCGGGGGTGGGACGGGTCAGTGCCCGTGCCGGTGCTTGTGCTCGTGGACGCCGTTGGTGGCCTGGATCTGCTTCCACGACCTGGGCTGCTTGACCGTGGGCGCGGCCTGCTTCCCCCGCGCCTTCGACTTCGCGGACTCTGCGGCCCGCTCCGCGATCGAGCCGGTCTTGCCGGGGCCCACGGTGGGCTTGGACGGCGTGAACAGCCAGGTGTCGAAGAGCGTGGAGAGCGGCTTGCCGGAGACCTTCTCGGCGAACTTCTCGAAGTCGCGGACCGAGGCGTTGCCGTAGCGGTTCTCCGTCTGCCACTGCTTGAGGATGGTGAAGAAGTCCTCGTCGCCGATCTCGTTGCGCAGTGCCTGGAGCGCCAGCGCGCCACGGTCGTAGACCGCGATGTGGAACTGGTTCTCGGCGCCCGGGTCGCCCGGCTTGACCTTCCAGAACGGGTCGTCGGCCGCCCGCGAGGCGTAGACGTAGTCCGCGATCTCCTGGGCGGTGCCCTCGCCCTCCTTCTCCGACCACAGCCACTGCGAGTAGCGGGCGAAGCCCTCGTTGATCCAGATGTCGCGCCAGTCCTTGAGCGAGACGTTGTCGCCGTACCACTGGTGCGCCAACTCGTGCACGACCACCGACACGTTGGCGCCGCCTGCGAACTGCCGCGGGCTGTAGAACGGCCGGGTCTGGGTCTCCAGCGCGTAGCCGGTCTTGGTGTTCGGCACATAGCCGCCCAGCGCGTTGAACGGGTACGGCCCGAAGACCTCGCTCAGCCAGTCGGCGACCTCGGCGGTGCGCTCGATGCTGGCGCGCGCGGCGCCCGCGTTGTCGCCCAGGTCCTTGCTGTAGGCGTTGATGACCGGCAGCCCGCCGGCCGTGGTGTCGGTGGTGACGTCGAACTTGCCCACCGCCAGCGTGGCCAGGTAGGTGGCCTGCGGCTTGTTGGAGCGCCAGTTGTAGCGCGTCCAGCCGGCCCGCGAACTGGTCGACTGCAGCGTGCCGTTGCTGATGGTCTGGGTGCCGTCCGGCACCGCGACCGAGATGTCGTAGGTGGCCTTGTCGGTCGGGTGGTCGTTGCTGGGGAACCACCACCAGCCGCCCTCCGGCTGGTTGGCCACGACCGCGCCGTCCGGGGTGCGCAGCCAGGCGGAGAACCCGTTGACCTCGACCTGGGAGGGGGTGCCCTTGTACCGCACCACGACGGTGAACGGCTTGCCCGCGTCCAACTGCCTGGCCGGGGTGACCTCCAGCTCGTGGTCACCGGTGGCGGCGAAGGTCGCCTTCCTACCGCCGACCAGGACGGAGTCGACCTGGAGGGCGAAGTCGAGATTGAAGCGCGACAGGTCCTGCTTGGCGGTGGCGTTGAGGGTCGCCGTGCCTTCCAGGAGGTCGGTCTTCGGTTGGTACTTCAGGCGCAGATCGTAGTGGGAGACGTCGTACCCGCCGTTGCCGCTGGTCGGGTAGTAGGTGTCCCCGAGGCCGGGGGCGCCCGGGGTGCCTTCGGCCGCCGATGCCGGGATCGCCAGCAGCAGGGCGGCCGCGGCCGCGCTCGGGACGATGAGTCTGTGACGCACGAGTCCTCCAACTCGTAGGGGAGAACGATCACTCCGGACTCTATGTACTCATCACGGGTGAATCATGTCCATGGCGCTTTCTGTCATGAGAACGACATCCCGCCGAAACGCCCGCCCCAGGTGGCCGGTTCCCGTATGCTGCGCGGCCGAGCGTGCCCTTCCACCCTCTTCTGTCGGGGAGTTCACTCGCGCTACCGTCCGGCCGTGCTGCTACGCGCGCGGAGGCCCCGCACCCCCCGAAGAACGCTGTCAATCCTCACGACGGCGGCGCTCGCCGCCCTGATGACCCAGGTGGTGACGGTCACCGGAGCCCAGGCGGCCACCGGTGCCACCCCACCGCCGGAGAGCCGGCCCGTGTATTCGTACGCAAACGCCGTCCGCGAGTCGGTGTGGGTGGACACCGGTCTCGACGGCGACGCGGACGGGCGGGCCGACCGGGTCGCCGTCGACATCGTCCGGCCGCGTGAACCCGCCCTAGAGGGCCGCCGGATACCCGTGATCATGGATGCCAGCCCCTACTACTCCTGCTGCGGGCGCGGCAACGAGAGCCAGAAGAAGACGTACGACGCGCAGGGGCGGCCGGAGCTGTTCCCGCTCTTCTACGACAACTACTTCGTGCCCCGCGGCTATGCGACCGTCCTGGTCGACCTCGCCGGAACCAACCGCTCCGACGGCTGTGTCGACGTCGGCGGCCGCTCCGACATCCAGTCCGCCAAGGCCGTGGTCGACTGGCTCAACGGCCGGGCCCGCGGCTACACCACCCGCACCGGCGAGCAGCCCGCGACCGCGGACTGGTCCAACGGCGCCACCGGAATGATCGGCAAGAGCTACGACGGCACCATAGCCAACGGCGTCGCCGCCACCGGCGTCAAGGGCCTGAAGACCATCGTGCCCATCGGCGCCATCAGCTCCTGGTACGACTACTACTTCACCCAGGGCGCCCCGCTCTTCGACAGCGGCCCCGACGGCCTGGCCCACCGGGTCGAGAGCCCCGAGGCGCGTGCCCGCTGCGCCGCGGTCCAGCGCGAACTCGTCGACGGCGCCCCGCGCAGCGGCGACCGGACCCCGCTGTGGACCGAGCGCGACTACGTCCGCGACGCCCACAAGGTGCGCGCCAGCGTCTTCGCCGTCCACGGCATGCAGGACCTCAACGTGCAGACCAAGCACCTCGGCCCCTGGTGGGACGCGCTCGCCGACGCCGGCGTCGAACGCAGGATCTGGCTCTCCCAGACCGGACACGTCGACCCGTTCGACTTCCGCCGCGGCGCCTGGGTGCGCACCCTGCACCGCTGGTTCGACCACTACCTCCTCGGCCTCGACAACGGCATAGAGCGCGAGCCGATGGCCGACGTGGAGCGCGCCCCCGACCGCTGGACCACCGACCGCCGCTGGCCCGCCCCCGGCACCCGCGCCACCACGCTGCGCCCCCGCCTCGGCGCCGCGCCCGGCGTCGGCGTGCTGTCCACCCGACCCGCCCGACCCGGCGCCACCGAGACCGTCACCGACGAGCCCGGTCTGAGCGAGGCCGACTGGGCCGAGCACATCGACCGCTCCACTCCCGGCAAGGCCGGGTTCATCACCCGACCGCTCGCCCGCGACCTGCGGCTGTCCGGGGCCGGCACGGTGCGGATCACCGCCACCCCCTCGGCGGCCACCGCCCACCTCTCCGCCGTCCTCGTCGACCTGGGGCCGGACACCATCCGTCACTACACCGCGCCCGGCGAAGGCATCACCACCCTCGCCGACCGCACCTGTTGGGGCGCCGCCACGCCGGCCGACACCGGCTGCTTCAAGGAGACCCGCGCGGACACCGTCGACGTCGGCCACACCGTCTTCAGCCGCGGCTGGGCCGACCTGGGCGACTACGCCGGCGACGGCAAGGGCCGCCCGCTGACCCCCGGCCGCCCCTACACCATCACCGTCGACCTGGCCGCCACCGACCATGTCGTCCCCGCCGGTCACCGGCTCGCCCTGATCATCGCCGGCACCGACACCGGCTTCGTCGAACCGCCGGCCGTCCGGCCCCGGCTCACCCTCGACCTGGCCCGCACATCGGCCCGCCTGCCCCTGACCGGGGGCCGGGCGGCGCTCGACCGGTCCCTCGCCGGACCGACCACCGTGGACGGGCCGTCAACCTCGACCGGGGCACCCGGCGTCAGCGCCCCGCGCCCGCACCCGGCCCTACCGACGGGCTGACCCCACCCATCGACAGCGGACGGCCTCCCCCGGGAGGCCGCCCGCGGGGCAGGTCGGCACCCCACGCCGCACCACACCCTCTCCGACCACCCCTCATCCAAGGAGGCAGTTCTCCGTGACCCCCAGCGCATCCCGGCTCCGGACCGCCCTGTGCGCCGCCGCCGGTGCCGCCCTGCTCGTCCCGGCCCTCGTCGCGCCCGCGCACGCCCGGTCCGCCCCGCCCGCACCCCGCACCGGCTTCGAGATCAGCGACGGCGCCCGCTGGACCACCGAGGCGGAGGAGAGACGGTTCCTGGCGGAGGTGGACGCGGCGAGCCCGCGGGTCGCCGTCGACACCATAGGCACCACCCGGCAGGGGCGCCCGGTCCAGCTGGTGCGGATCGGCGCCCCCGGCGCGCCCACCGACCCCGCCCGCACCGCCCGCGGCAACTCCGTCCTGCTCATCTGCTCCCAGCACGGAGACGAGCCCTCAGGTCGGGAGGGCTGCCTGTCCACCGTCCGCGACCTGGCCTTCGCCGACGACTCGCGGACCAGGCGCTTCCTGCGGCACACGACGGTCCTGGTCGTGCCGACCGCCAACCCCGACGGCCGGGCCGCCGACACCAGGGAGAACGCCGACGGCGTCGACATCAACCGCGACCACCTCGCGCTGAAGACCCCCGAGGCCCGCGCCATCGCCCGCACCCTGCGCGACTGGCGTCCGGACACCGTCTACGACCTGCACGAGTACGGCGCCACCGCCCCGTACTACGTCAAGGATCTGCTGGCGCTGTGGCCGCGCAACCTCAACACCGCCACCGCCGTGCACCGCGAGGCCCGCACCCTCTCCGAGTCCTATGTCCGGCCCCATGTCCAGGAGGCCGGCCACTCCACCGGCGTCTACGGCATCTGGACCGACCCGATCACCGGCGAGCCCGTCAAGCAGGTCGCCGGCGACGGCCAGGAGCGCATCCTGCGCAACACCGCGGGCGTCAAGCACTCCGTCGGGCTGCTCGTGGAGACCCGCGTCGACGCGCTGACCGACGCCGAGAAGACCGACCCCGCCGTCAACAACCGCCGTCGCGTCGGCTCCCAACTGACGGCTTTGGAGGGACTGTTCGCCTTCAGCGGGGAACGGCGTGCCCGCGTCGAGGCCGCCACCGACGCCGCCCGCGCGGCCGGTTACCACGACCGCGGCCCGGTCTACCTCGGCGGCGCCGACAACGACCCGGCCTCCGACGCCGAGATCATCGCCCACCCGCCCTGCGGCTATCTGCTCGACGCCGCCCAGTACGCGGACGTGCGCGACGAACTCGCCCTGCACGGCGTGACGGTGCGCCGCGCGGACGGCGACCGCCACCTGGTCCCGCTGCGACAGTCGCTGCGCGCCCTGGTGCCGCTGCTGCTGGACGAACGCGCCACCTACCACCTGACCGCGGGGCAGCCGACGGACCGCTGCTGACCGGCCGTCCGAGGTTCCACCGGCCGGGGCCCGTCGCCGGGCCGTCGCCGGGGCCCGCAGGCCGGGGCCCGCTCTTCCCCACGGCACGGGGCCCGGCCGGCGGCCCGCGCGGCATCCTGGGCGCGGGCCGGCTGGCGGCCCGCGCGGCATCCGGGCCGAACCGGCTGGCGGCCTTCGTGGCTTCCGGGCCGGGCCGGCCGGCGGCCCGCACGGCACCCGGGCCGGGGTCGGCCGGCGGCGGAGGACCGTCCTCCGGGTAGCCGTCTTCCGGCCAGCCGGCCTCCGGACAGCCGTCTCCGGCCAGCCGGCCTCCCCAGGGCCCGCGGTCCAGCCGCTGCCGGCTCGCACCCCCGGCGCCCCGGGCGCGCCCCCCGGCTTGCCCCGGCTCGCCTCCTCCGCCCCGCTCGGCCTCAGCCCCCGTCGCCGCGCCGCGTGGCGTCGCGGGCGAGCCGGGCCGCCTCCCGCGCGCAGCCCCAGGCGACGGTCAGTCCCGCCCCGCCGTGGCCGTAGTTGTGCACGCAGCGACGCCCGCCGGGGAGCTCCTCGGCCTCCAGGCGTACGCGCGACCGGCAGGGCCGGAGCCCCACGCGGTGGCCGACGACCCGTGCCGTCGCCAGCGCGGGATGGATCCGCGCGCACCGCGCCACGATCGCCTCGGCGACGGCGGGGTCGGGGGCGGTCTCCCACACGCCCTCCCGCGCGGTGCCGCCCAGCACCAGGCCGTAGGGCTGTGGCAGCGCGTAGACCGTCTCCGCCGCGGCACCGTCGGCGGCCACGAACCACTCCTCGACACCCGGGTTCTCCACGATCACCAACTGCCCCTGCACCGGGTACACCTCGGGGTCGGGGACGAGCTCGCGGGCGCCCAGGCCGGTGCAGTTGACGACCAGCGGGGCGTGCTCGGCGGCCGTCTCCAGCGAGTCGACCGCGCGGACGACGACCGAGCCGCCCGCCGCCTCCAGACGCCGCCGCAGATAGCGCAGATGGACGCCCATGTCGACCAGCGGGACCCGCGCCCGCAGCCCATGGGCGACGCCGGGCGGCAGCTCCCCCGCCCTGGCCGGACGCAGCCCCGGCACCTCGGCGGACCAGGAACCCAGCTCTTCCAGCGCGACGCCGGCCCGCACCCCCTCGGCCATCCGCACCCCGGTCTCCCGCGGCCGCTCGGCGAGCCGGCTCAGCGCGCGCAACGCCCGCAGCGCCCAGCCGCCGGCCTCGTCCACCGGCTCGACGCGGTACGGCCACCACAGCCCGCCCGCCACCGCGGAGGTGGTCTCCGCGGCCGGGTCGCGGCTCCACACCGTCACCCGCCGGCCGTTCGCCGCCTCCGCCAGCACCACCGCGGTGGTCAGCCCGATGACCCCGCCCCCCACCACGATCACGTCGTCCGAGTCGCCCGGTGTCCTCATGAGCGCAGGCTACGGGCCCTGCCCCCGGATCCGGGCCGCGAAGCCGCCTTCGGGGCCGGCCTAGTCCCTGCGGCGCAGGTAGTACGCCAGATGCTCGAAGGGGGCCAGACCGCCGGCGTACGCCGCCACCGGTGCGGTGCCCGGGGCCCGCGCGAAGCCGGCCCGGGCCAGCTCCGCCGCCGTGCGCGACGGGTCGAGGGGCCAGGCGTAGAACGACGCGCTCTCCTCCCGTACGGTCCGCTCTCCATGCCGGACGGCGTACTGGTACGTCCAGCGCAGTCGCCCGTCCGCCCCGGCCGGTCGCACCCGCACCGCCGCCGTGTAGTCGTCGTCGCCCACCCGCACGGCGGGCAGCCGCCAGTCCCGGTGACCGGGGAGGGGCGCCAGCCGCCCCGGCGCGTCCACGATCAGCATCCCGCCGGGGACCAGCCGGGCGGCGAGCGCCGACCACAGCCCCGGGCGCTCCTCGGGCGCCACCGTCGCCACCACGTTCACGCAGGTCGCCAGGTCCACCGGGGCGTCCAGCCGGGCCCGCTGCACCGCGACCGGGTACACCCGCACCTTGCCGCGCAGCCACTCCAGGGCGGACAGCCGCGCCATCAGCACCGTGCGCATCGCCCGCGACGGCTCCACCGCGTGCACCGGCACCGTCGACGACCTCGCCAGCACCTCGGTGACGATCCCCGTGCCCGCCCCGACCTCCAGGATGCCCAGCGCGGATCCGGCCGCCGACGCCGCCAGATGGCCGACCGCGCGACGGCGGTAGGTCTCGCCGTGGAACAGGTCGTAGAACTCCGCCGCGGTGCGGTACGGGTCGTCGGGGGAGGAGTCGGTTTCCATGGCTCTGGTCACCCGTCCATGACGCGGCCCGGTCGGCCGGCACCTTCATTGTCTCCGCGCGGCGCGCGGCGCGCGACGCGCACGAGCGCGCCGCCCCGCCCGGAACAGCCCCCCAGCCCGCCCCCGAAGCGGGCACGCACGCCTCCCGGGGCGGGAATACTGCGGGCATGAGCGCCGACGAGTACGGGACCGGGGCCGGGTACGCGACGTTCGGGCTGGCCCCGGCGACGCGGGCCGGGGGAGTGCTGTCCAACGGTTCCCTCCAAGCACACCGCGACTTCTGGGACTTCGTCGTGGACGGCACGCCGCTGTTGCTGCGCCTCGCCGACCTGGACGCGGTCTCCCCGCTCGCCGCCGACCTCGGCCCGTCCATCTTCACCGCGCACGTCCGGCTGCTGCTGCTGGAGTCCGGCGCGCCGCTGGCCGGCGGCCGGTACGTGATCTACGGCTGCCCCGAGTGCGAGGGGCTCGCCTGCGGGGCGGTCACCGCGGTCATCGAGCGGGACGGGCCCGACATCGTCTGGCGCGACTTCCTCTGGCAGACCGCGGAGACCCCCGACCCGGAGCGCGACGGCTACCACGGGATCGGCCCGTACCGGTTCCGCGGCGAGGAGTACCGGGCGCAGCTGGGGCGGCTGCTGGCCGCGGACGGGGAAGCCGGTGCCCCCGCCGCCCCGCCGCGACGGGTGCTGCTGGTCGGCCAGCGCGTCGCCGTGCTCGCCAAGCTGGCCGCGGCGCTGCGCGCCATCGGCATCGGCGCCGAGATCAGCCGGGACGCCGCCGGCGCCGACGCGGACGAGCTGCGGACGTACGGCGCGGTGGCCTTCGGACGGGCGATCGACGAGGGGGAACGCGCCGCCGTGCGGGAGGCGTTCGCGGCGGCCGGCGCCGACGCCGTCTTCGTCGACGGGCTCCCGCCGATCATCCCGCTGCTGGTGGCCCGGATCGAACAGGCCCTGGACCGCACCCCCGAGGAACAGCGCCGGCTGCGCGGGCTGCGGACCGCGGAGCGAGGAAGCGGGCACGGAGGGGGGCCGGCCGCGGAGGTCGTGGTCGACGTGGCCATGGAGAGCCGGGTGGAACTCGTCGGGTACCGGCTCGACCGGCTGCACCGGACCCGGGTCCACGAGCTGGCGGACCAGGTCCTGGAGCCGGGCACCCACCGGGTGCCGCTGCCGACGGCCGGCCGTGGCGAGCTGCACGTGGTGGCGCGGGCCACGGGCAGCGTCCTGGTGGCCCCGGCCCGCCGATGAGGCGGCGGTGGGAGCACCGCCGTCCGGCCGACGGAGGAGCCGGGTGTCCGGCCGCCGGAAAACCGCGGGCCCGCGACGGCGAGTCACCGATAGGATCGGCGGTCTGATGACCGCAACACTCGTCGCCAAGGACCTGGCCGCCGCGCACGGCGACCGCACCCTCTTCTCCGGCCTGGATCTGGTCGTCGCCCCGGGGGAGGTGATCGGCCTGGTCGGCGTCAACGGCGCCGGCAAGTCCACCCTGCTCCGCCTGCTGGCCGGCCTGACCACCCCGGAGACGGGCAGGGTGAGCCTGAGCCCGCCGCACGCGACGGTGGGGCATCTGCCGCAGGAGCCGGAGCGTCGGCCCGGCGAGACCGTGCGGGAGTTCCTGGCCCGGCGGACCGGGGTCGCGGCCGCCCAGACCGCGCTGGACGCCACCACCCAGCAGCTGGTCGACGGGGCGCCCGGCGCCGACGACGCCTACGCGGTGGCGCTGGAGCGCTGGCTGCAGCTCGGCGCGGCCGACCTGGACGAGCGCGCGGAGGAGGTCGTCGCCTCGCTCGGGTTGGACATCGGTCTGGACCGGCCGATGACCGCGCTCTCCGGCGGCCAGGCGGCCCGCGCCTCGCTCGCCTCGCTGCTGCTCAGCCGCTACGACGTCTTCCTGCTCGACGAGCCGACCAACGACCTGGACCTGGACGGGCTGCGCCGGCTGGAGGAGTTCGTGTCCGGACTGCGCGCCGGGACCGTGCTGGTCAGCCATGACCGCGAGTTCCTGGCCCGCACCGTGCACAAGGTGCTGGAGCTGGACCTGGCCCAGCAGCAGGTGACGCTCTTCGGCGGCGGCTACACGGCGTACCTGGAGGAGCGGGAGACGGCGCGGCGGCACGCCCGGGAGCGGTACGAGGAGTACGCGGATACCCGCGCCGGGCTGGAGCTGCGGGCCCGTACCCAGCGCGCCTGGATGGAGAAGGGCGTCAAGAACGCCCGCCGCAAGGCCACCGACAACGACAAGATCGCCCGCAAGGGCCGGGTGGAGGCCACCGAGAAGCAGGCCGCGAAGGCGCGCCAGACCGACCGGCTCATCGAACGGCTGGAGGTGGTCGAGGAGCCGCGCAAGGAGTGGGAGCTGCGGATGGAGATCGCCGCCGCGCCGCGGGCCGGGGCCGTGGTGGCGACGCTGCGCGGCGCCGAGGTGCGCCGCGGCGACTTCCGCCTCGGGCCGGTGGACCTCCAGATCGACTGGGCGGACCGGGTGGCGATCACCGGCGCCAACGGCTCGGGCAAGTCGACCCTGCTGGCCGCGCTGCTGGGCCGACTGTCACTGGACGCGGGCGCGGCGGCGCTCGGCCCGGGGGTGGTGGTCGGCGAGGTGGACCAGGCGCGGGCGCTGTTCCTCGGCGAGGACGCCCTGCTCGACGCGTTCGGGGCGGCCGCCGGGGACCTGGAGCCGGCGGCGGTGCGCACCCTGCTGGCCAAGTTCGGCCTCAAGAGCGACCACGTGCTGCGCCCCGCGGCCACCCTCTCGCCCGGCGAACGGACCCGCGCCGCCCTCGCCCTCCTCCAGGCCCGGGGCGTCAACCTGCTGGTCCTGGACGAGCCCACCAACCACCTCGACCTGCCCGCCATCGAGCAGCTCGAATCCGCCCTGGCCGGCTACCCCGGCACCCTCCTGCTCGTCACCCACGACCGCCGCATGCTCGAAGCCGTACACACCACCCGCCGCCTCCAACTCGCCGCGGGCCGGGTCACCGAGCACTGACCGCCCGCCGGCGCCCGCTGTTCTCTCGAACGTGGGCCGGGGTGGGCGGGGGCGGTTCCCGCCCACCCGTCCCGCCGTGCGACGGCACGCATCGGGGCGGGGCCGCGGCGCTCATCCCGTCGCGACGGTGCGGAGCCCGACGGCCGGTCCGGCGGTGCCGAACCGGCCGTCGGTGGGCCTTAGAGGGGACGGGCGTCCCGTCAGAGCAGGCCCGCGCGGCGCAGGGCGTCGGCCATGGCGCCGTTGGCCGGAGCGGCGGCGGCATCGCGGTTGCCGCGGCGCTGCTGCGGCGCCCCGCGCCGGGCCCCGCCCCGCTCACCGCGGTCGCCCCGCTCACCGCGAGAACGGTCGCCGCGGTCGCCGCGGTCGCCGCGCTCCGGGCGGCCCCCACGCCCGCCGCCACCCGCGCCGGAGCCCCCGGCCTCGTCGTCCAGACGGAGCGTCAGCGAGATCCGCTTGCGCGGGATGTCGACGTCCAGCACCTTCACCCGCACGATGTCCCCCGGCTTCACCACGTCGCGGGGGTCCTTCACGAACGTCTTCGACATGGCCGAGACGTGCACCAGGCCGTCCTGGTGGACGCCGATGTCCACGAAGGCGCCGAAGGCGGCGACGTTGGTGACCACGCCCTCCAGGATCATCCCGGGGGCGAGGTCGCCGAGCTTCTCGACGCCCTCCTTGAAGGTGGCCGTCTTGAAGGCGGGGCGGGGGTCGCGGCCCGGCTTCTCCAGCTCGCGCAGGATGTCGGTGACGGTGGGCAGACCGAAGGAGTCGTCGACGAAGTCCTGCGGCCGCAGCCCGCGCAGCGCGGCCGCGTTGCCGATCAGCGAGGCCACGTCGGTGCCGGCGGCCTTCACCATGGTGCGCACCACCGGGTACGCCTCGGGGTGCACGCTGGAGGCGTCCAGCGGGTCCTCGCCGTCACGGATGCGCAGGAAGCCCGCGCACTGCTCGTACGCCTTGGGGCCGAGCCGGGGCACGTCCTTGAGGGCCTTGCGGCTGCGGAAGGGGCCGTTGGCGTCGCGGTGGGCGACGATGTTCTCCGCGAGGCCGGCGCCGATGCCGGAGACCCGGGAGAGCAGCGGCGCGGAGGCGGTGTTGACGTCGACACCGACGCCGTTGACGCAGTCCTCGACCACCGCGTCCAGCGAGCGTGACAGCTTCACCTCGGACAGGTCGTGCTGGTACTGGCCCACGCCGATCGACTTGGGGTCGATCTTGACGAGCTCGGCCAGCGGGTCCTGGAGTCGGCGCGCGATGGACACGGCGCCGCGCAGCGAGACGTCGAGGTCGGGCAGCTCCTGTGAGGCGAAGGCGGAGGCGGAGTACACCGAGGCGCCCGCCTCGGAGACCATGACCTTGGTCAGCCCGAGCTCGGGGTGGCGGGCGCACAGCTCGGCGGCGAGCCTGTCGGTCTCACGGGACGCGGTGCCGTTGCCGATGGCGATCAGTTCCACGGAGTGCTCGCGGGCCAGCCGGGCCAGCTTGGCCAGGGCCTCGTCCCACTTCTGCTGCGGGACGTGCGGGTAGATGGTCTCGGTGGCCGCGACCTTGCCGGTGGCGTCGACGACGGCCACCTTCACGCCCGTACGGAAGCCGGGGTCCAGGCCCATGGTGGCGCGGGTGCCGGCCGGAGCGGCGAGCAGCAGGTCACGCAGGTTGGCGGCGAAGACCCGCACCGCCTCGTCCTCGGCGGCCTGCCGCAGCCGCAGCCGCAGGTCGATGCCGAGGTGCACCAGGACGCGGGTGCGCCACGCCCAGCGGACGGTGTCGGCCAGCCAGGAGTCGGCGGGCCGACCCCGGTCGGCGATGCCGAAGCGGTGCGCGATGGACCGCTCGTACGAGGAGGGGCCGGACTCCGGCGCCTGCTGCGGGTCCTCGGGCTCCAGGGTGAGGTCGAGGATCTCCTCCTTCTCACCGCGGAACATGGCCAGCACCCGGTGCGAGGGCAGCTCGGTGAACGGCTCGGCGAAGTCGAAGTAGTCGGCGAACTTCGCGCCCGGCCCCTCCTTGCCGTCGCCCTTGCCCTCGCGCACCCGGGTGACCAGCCGGCCCCGCTCCCACATGCGCTCACGCAGCTCGCCGATGAGGTCCGCGTCCTCGCTGAACCGCTCGGTGAGGATGGCCCGCGCACCCTCCAGCGCGGCGGCCGCGTCGGCGACGCCGCGCTCGGCGTCCACGAAGGCGGCCGCGGCCGCCAGCGGCGCCACCGACGGGTCGCCCAGCAGCCCGTCGGCGAGCGGCTCCAGGCCCGCCTCCCGCGCGATCTGCGCCTTGGTCCGCCGCTTGGGCTTGAAGGGCAGGTAGATGTCCTCCAGCCGGGCCTTGGAGTCGGCGGCCAGGATCTGCGCCTCCAGGGCCTCGTCCAGCTTGCCCTGGGAGCGCACCGAGTCCAGGATCGCGGTCCGCCGGTCCTCCAGCTCCCGCAGATAGCGCAGCCGCTCCTCGAGGGTGCGCAGCTGGGCGTCGTCGAGGCTCTCGGTCACCTCTTTGCGGTAGCGCGCGATGAACGGCACGGTGGCGCCGCCGTCGAGCAGCTCCACCGCGGACTTCACCTGCCGCTCCCGCACGCCGAGCTCCTCGGCGATCCGGCCTTCGATGGACGTCGTCACGATCGTCACGATCACGCTCGGCTTTCTCTCTGCCTGGTTCGTTCACGTCTGCGCTGCGCTCTGCATTGTGGCAGGTGCCACCGCCAGACCCAGCGGCCGCGCCGCCGTCGGCGAGGTCGGGCTAGCGCTTGCCGATCATCCCTTCGGGGAACGCGCCGGCCGCCAGGGCGGTGGCGGTGAAGGCGCCGGCCAGCTCGGTGAGGCGGGCCACGCCGGCCGCGCCCAGGTGCTCGTACGGGCCCTGGTCCAGCCGGTCCGTCTCGTTCTCCAGCTCCTTGCGCAGCTCCGTGCCGGCGTCGGTCAGTTCGCCGTCGGCGTCCAGCAGCCCGCGTGTCCGCAGCCGGTCCTGGGCCGCCGCCCAGTCCTCCGCCGTCCAGCCGCGGCTGCGGAAGATCCAGGCGGGGGTCATGCCGCGGCCGCTGGCGGTGTGGCTGACGAGCGCTTCGACCGGGTCGAGCTCGGCGTCGAGCAGCGTCGTCAGATGGCCGTCGCCGCGGTGTTCGCGCAGCAGCGTGGCGGCGTGCCACAGCGCCAGGTGCGGGGCTTCGGGGACCGGCAGGTCGGCGTGCGCGGCGTAGAGCGGACGGGCGGCGCGGGAGCAGCCCTCGGTGGCCCGCAGCGCCAGCTCGGCCGCCTCGACCATCTCCTTGGAGTCCAGGGCCTCCTCCCCGAGCAGTCGGCGCAGCAGTGAGTCGACGGCGCGCAGCCGGGCGGCCAGCGCGTCCTCCGGGCTCACCACCTGCCAGGCGGCCGGGAGGTGCCGGGCCACCAGTTCGTGGCGGAAGTTGTAGAAGGCGGCGGTGACGACGCCGGCGCCGACCGGGCCCAGGGCGGCGGCGCGGCCGACGAAGTAGGACGCGCCGCGGTCCGCCAGGCCCAGCTCCGTCAGCTCGCGGTGGTAGTCGGGGGCGAAGTAGACGGCGGAGTGCAGCGGGTTGACGACGCCGTGGCAGTGGCGTCCGGCACGCTCGGGCAGTGAGGTCATGCCCGCACGTTACCCGCTGGTAACCTCGCGTGGAAGGGCGGTCCGGCGATGCCGGCGCCCGGCTCGCGCGGTCCGTTCAGTCCGTCGCCGGCGTCCAGGTGAAGCGTGGTTCCCGCCGCTCCAGGAACGCGGCGACCCCCTCGGCCCGTTCGCCGGAGGCGTCCATCCGCCGGGTCCAGTACGCGTGCCGCGCCGGGTCCACCGGGCCGGCGGCGAACTCCTTGGCCGCGGCCTGGGTGAGCTGTGAGCGGGCGGTGAGCACCGCCGTGAACTCGGCGACGCGCTTGTCCAACCCGCCCGCCGGCAGCACCTCGTCCACCAGGCCGGTGCGCAGGGCCCGCTCGGCGTCGATCAGTTCGGCCGAGAACAGCAGGTACTTGGCGGTCGCCGGGCCGACCAGGTCCACCAGGCGCCGGGTGGAGCCGGGGCCGTAGACGATGCCGAGCCTGGCCGGGGTGATGCCGAACCGGGCGTCCTGCTCCGCGAACCGCAGGTCGCAGGCGGCCGCCAGCTGACAGCCGCCGCCCACGCAGTAGCCGCGCACGGCCGCCAGCGTCGGCTTGGGGAAGGCGGCGAGCGCCTCCTCCGCCGCGATGGCCAGCTCCCGCGAGTCCGGGCCGCCCTCGGTCAGCGAGGAGATGTCGGCGCCCGCGCAGAAGGTGTCCCCGGCGCCGGTGAGGACCAGGGCCCGAACGGAGGGGTCGGCGGCGTAGCGGGCCAACAGCCCGGGCAGCTCACGCCACATGGCGGCGGTCATCGCGTTGCGCTTGGCGGGGTTGGCGATGGTGACGGTGGCGACGCCGTCGGCGCATCCGTGCTGCAGGCAGGGCTCCATGCGGCGGATCGTATCCGGGGCTCGGGGTCCGGGTCGGGTGGGTCGCACGCCCGTCCGAGGTTACAGCGCGTCACCATGCCTGCGACGACCGAACAGGGAGGGGGGATGATCCGCTCAGAAGGGGCGAGAAGTAAGGCTGGTTACCGCGTACTCGATCAAAACGCATCGATATGTGCTGACTTCGGTTCAGTGGCCCTGTACGGACCGTGTGATTCCCAACACTCGAGGTGAGTGGTTGAGCGTGCGTGGTTGAGCGGCGGCGGATGGGTGGGTATCGGACATGGAGATCCTGGGGAGCGTCCCACCTGAACAGGGCCAGGCCCCCCCGCCGCGCACGCCGATGGCGTACGAGGGGGTGTGGCGGTTCACCGCCCCGGCCCTGGACTGTTCGGTGCCCCAGGCCCGGCACGCGGTGCGCGACCTGCTGGTCCACCAGCGGGTGCCGGTCACCGAGGAGCTGGTGCAGAACCTGCTGCTGATCGTCTCCGAGCTGGTCACCAACGCGGTGCGGCACGCGGCGTTGCTCTCCCCGGAGATCGCGGTCGAGCTGTCCATCGGGCGGGACTGGGTGCGGGTGGCGGTGGAGGACAACCATCCGTACCGCCCCAAGGCGCTCGAGGCCGACCAGGGGCAGACCGGCGGGCGCGGGCTGCTGCTGGTCCAGGCGATCACCGCCGAGTCGGGCGGCGCCTATGACGTCGAACACACCGCCGGCGGCGGAAAGGCGGTGTGGGCCGCCCTGCCGCTGGCGCCGGCGGTCTCCGTGGCCGTCCGCGCTACCAACCCGCGGCGGGCCCGGTGAGCTCGCGGATCACCGGCCGGGCGGCGTCCAGCACGGTCGGGAACCAGGCGGAGAACGGGCCCTGCTCGCGCAACCGCGCCAGCTCCCCGGGTGTCACATAGGCGATCTCCCCGACCTCCTCCGGATCCGGTGCCGGCTCGGCCCGCACCAGCCCGGCGAAGAGGTGGTTGAACTCCTGCTCGACCAGCCCGGAGGCCGGGTCCGGGTGGTTGTAGCGGACCGTGCCCGCCTCCCGCAGCACCGTGGGCGCCACCCCCAGCTCCTCGGCGGTGCGCCGGGCCGCGGCGACGAAGGGCGGCTCACCGGGGTAGGGGTGCCCGCAGCAGGTGTTGGACCACACACCGGGGGAGTGGTACTTGCCCAGGGCCCGGCGCTGGAGCAGCAGCCGGCCGCGGTCGTCGAAGAGGAAGACGGAGAAGGCGCGGTGCAGCCGGCCGGGCGGCAGATGGGCGGCGAGCTTCTCCGCGGTGCCGATCGTGGCGCCGTCCTCGTCGACCAGTTCCAGCATGATCGGATCGCTGGCGCCCGCGGGCGCGGCAGCCGTGCTGTGCGGCGTGTCAGTGGAGCGGCCGTTGGCGGGTGTGATCGGCATTGACCATCCTCGTAGTCGATCCGGAGCCTTCAGAGTCTCTCGTACCTCTGCCCATTCATCTGTGCCCTCTCCTGCGGTTTCGTCACAGTCAAACGCCGGACATGGCAAACGTTTGTCAGTGGCAGAGCCGGGACTCGTGCGCGGCGTGACCCACCGGCTCCAGCTGGAAGGTGCAGTGGGTGACGTCGAAGTGGCCGCCGAGACAGTCCTGAAGGTCGTGCAGCATCCGCTCGTGCCCCACCACGTCCAGCACCTCCCGACTGACCACCACATGCGCGGAGAGCACCGGCATCCCCGACGTGATGGTCCACACATGCAGGTCGTGCAGGCCGGCCACGCCGTCCAGGGCGAGGATGTGGTCCCGCACCTCCGCCAGGTCGACGTCCCGCGGCGCCCCCTCCAACAGCACGTTCAGCGTCTCCCGCAGCAGCCGCCAGGTGCGCGGGACGATCATCAGGGCGATGGCGACGGAGGCCACCGGGTCGGCCGCCGGCCAGCCGGTGGCGAGGACGACCCCGGCGGAGACCAGCACCGCCACCGAGCCCAGGGCGTCCGCCAGCACCTCCAGGAAGGCGCCGCGGACGTTGAGGCTCTCGCCCTGGCCGGGCAGCAGCAGCGCCAGCGACACGAGGTTCGCGGCCAGGCCGACCAGGGCGAAGACGATGGTGAGCCCGCTGTCGATCTCCGTCGGGCTGATGAACCGGCGCACCGCCTCGTAGAGGATGTAGCCGCCCACCCCGAACAACAGCAGACAGTTGGCGAGCGCGGCCAGGATCTCGGCGCGGGCGTAGCCGTAGGTGCGGCGGGCGCTCGGCGGGCGCGCCGCGACGTGGATCGCCAGCAGCGCCATCGCCAGGCCCAGGGCGTCCGTCGCCATGTGCCCGGCGTCGGCCAGCAGTGCCAGGGAGCCCGAGAGCAGCCCGCCGGCGATCTCCACGACCATCACCGAGATCGTGATCGCCAGGGCGCAGCGCAGCCGCCAGCGGTGCGTCGTCGCGGCCGTGACCGCGCCGCCGCCGTGACCGTGGCCCGCGCCCATCCGGCTCCCTCTCCCCGGTAGCCACCGGCGCCGAGGGCCCCTGCGGCCCCTCGACCAGGTGAGGCGTCACCCTTCCGCCACGGTACGTCACCCACCGGCCCCGCGCCGGTCGACCCGGCCCCGCCCGCCGCCCGTCGAGTCGCAGGGCCTCCGCTCCGCCCCGAGGTTCCGCCGTTACCCGTGGCGGGTCATCCGTGACGGGCCTCGGGGTGGCGGAGGCACCAGCCCTCCCAGGCCGACTCGACCATGGCCCGCACCTCGTGCCGGGGGGTCCAGTCCAGCTCCTTGGCGATCCGCTCGGCGCAGCCCACGACCCGGGCCGGGTCGCCCGCGCGGCGCGGCTCGACCAGCGGGGCCGGCTCGCGGTGGCCGGTGACCTCGGCGATCAGGTCGGCCATCTCGCGCACCGAGACGCCCTGGCCGGTGCCGACGTTCACCGTCAGATCGCCCGCGTCGGGGCGCTCGGCGAGCCGGCGGGCCACCGCGAGGTGGGCCGCGGCCAGGTCCTCCACATGGATGTAGTCGCGGACGCAGGTGCCGTCCGGGGTGGGGTAGTCGTCGCCGAAGATCCGCGGGGACTCGCCCCGGGTGAGGCGCTCGAACATCATCGGCACGATGTTGTAGACCCCGGTGTCCGCCAGCTCCGGGCGGGCGGCCCCGGCCACGTTGAAGTAGCGCAGACAGGCCGTGGAGATGCCGTGCGCGGCGCCGGTGGCCCGCACCAGCCACTCACCGGCCAGCTTGGTCTCGCCGTAGGGGTTCATCGGCAGGCACGGGGTGTCCTCGGTGACCAGGTCCACATCCGGCATCCCGTAGACGGCCGCCGAGGAGGAGAAGACGAAGCTGTCGACGCCCGCCGCGACCGCCTCCTCCAGCAGCACGGTCAGCCCGTGGACGTTCTCGTGGTAGTACCGCAGCGGCTGCTCGACGGACTCCCCGACCTGCTTGAGCGCGGCCAGGTGCACCACCCCCGTCACCCCCAGCTCCGCGAGGGTCCGGCGCACCAGCTCACGGTCGAGGACCGAGCCGTGCACCAGGGGCACGTCCCGCGGCAGCCGATCGGCCAGGCCGCTGCTCAGGTTGTCGAGCACGGCGACCCGCTCCCCGGCCTCCGCCATGACCCCTACTACATGCGCCCCGATATATCCGGCACCACCCGTGATCAGCCATGTCATGACGGCACCCTACCCAGAGCGGAGGAGCGGCTGCCGTTTGATGGGGAAGCCGGTATCCACCATGATGATCGCGGCAGACATAGCCGTCGCTCACCCGATCGGGCGGTGAATGTGCGGTGAACGGGTGCTTCGACGTATCCGATAGCCTCTGCCGACGTGCCGCACCCGCCCGACGTCGGGCCCAAGCGGGCACCACCCGCTGCCCGGACGCCGTGGAACCGGCGGGGCCGCCCCGTCCAGTCGCCAAGGAGTGAGTCGTCTGTCGACCGCCATTCTCACCGGTCCGCCGGTCGTCGGCTCGTCCCTCGGGGACGAGCTGCGGTCGCTGGGGTTCGACGTGCGTATGGCGGCTGACGCCGCCGGTCTGGCGACGGAGCTGGCCGCCGTCCCGGCGGGCGAGCGCGTCGCCGTCGTCGACACCCGCTTCGTGGGCCACGCGCACGCCCTGCGGCTCGCCCTGACCGACCCCCGCTTCACCGCGGGCGCGGTCCCGGGCGCGATGACCGTGCAGCCGGAGGCGCGCAGCGAGCTCGCCGGGGTGGTCGGCACGCGGTCCGCGGGGCGGAACGCACCACCGGACGTGTTGCCCGACCTGCTGGTCGACGATCTGCTCGCCGCGGGCGTCGACGTGCACCGCCCCGAGCTCGGGGTGCTGGTCGCGGGGGTGCCGGTCGCCCCGGAGGAGCGGGCGCAGGCGCGCGCCGCCGTCGACCGCGTCGACGACGAAGAGGTCCGGCTGCGCAGCGCCGTGAAGTCGCGGGACGGCTTCTTCACCACCTTCTTCATCAGCCCGTACTCGCGCTACATCGCCCGCTGGTGCGCCCGCCGCGGCCTCACGCCCAACCACGTCACCACCGCCTCGCTGCTCACCGCGCTGATCGCGGCGGGCTGCGCGGCCACCGGCACCCGGCCCGGCTTCATCGCCGCCGGCGCGCTGCTGATCTTCTCCTTCGTGCTGGACTGCGCCGACGGCCAGCTGGCCCGCTACTCCCTGCAGTACTCCACGCTGGGCGCCTGGCTGGACGCCACCTTCGACCGGGCCAAGGAGTACGCGTACTACGCCGGCCTGGCGCTGGGCGCCGCCAACAGCGGCGGCGGTGACGACGTCTGGGCGCTGGCGCTGGCCGCGATGGTGCTCCAGACCTGCCGGCATGTGGTGGATTTCTCCTTCAACGAGGCCAACCACGACGCCACCGGCAACACCAGCCCCACCGCCGCGCTCTCCGACCGACTGGACAGCGTCGGCTGGACCGTCTGGGCCCGGCGCATGATCGTGCTGCCGATCGGCGAGCGCTGGGCGATGATCGCCGTCCTCACCGCGCTCACCACGCCGCGCATCGTCTTCTACGCCCTGCTGATCGGCTGCTCGTTCGCCGCCTGCTACACCACCGCCGGCCGGGTGCTGCGCTCGCTGACCCGCAGGGCGCGGCGGACCGACCGGGCCGCGCGGGCGCTGGCGGACCTGGCCGACACCGGGCCGCTGGCGGAGCTGGTGGCCAAGGGCGCCGGCCGCCGGATCGGGCTGGGGACCTACGGCCCGCTGCTGTGGGCGGCGGCCGCGACGGGCGTGCTGCTGGCGGGGGTGGCCCTGCCGGCGTACGGCGGCTGGGCCCCGGTGGGCGCGGCCGCGGTCTACGCCCTGCTGGCCGGTCTCGCGGTCGGCCGGCCGCTGAAGGGCCCGCTGGACTGGCTGGTCCCGCCGCTGTTCCGGGTGGCGGAGTACACCGCGGTGCTCATCCTGGCGGCTCGCAGCGAGGTGAACGGAGCCTTGCCCGCGGCTTTCGGGCTGGTGGCCGCCGTCGCCTACCATCACTACGACACGGTGTACCGCATCCGCGGTGGCACCGGCGCGCCGCCGCACTGGCTGGTGCGGATCACCGGGGGGCACGAGGGGCGGAGCCTGGCTGTCACGGCCGCCGCCGCCGTGTGGCATGACCAAGGTTTCACCATCGCGCTGACGGCCCTCGCGGGGGCCCTGGCGCTGGCGGTGCTCATCGAGAGCATCCGCTTCTGGGTGTCCTCCGGAGCACCCGCTGTACACGACGAAACAGGAGAACCCGCATGATCGGCCTCGTGCTGGCCGCCGGCGCCGGACGGCGTCTGCGCCCCTACACCGACACCCTGCCCAAGGCCCTGGTGCCCGTGGACGGCGACACCACCGTCCTCGACCTGACCCTGGGCAACTTCGCCGAGGTGGGACTGACCGAGGTCGCGATCGTCGTCGGTTACCGCAAGGAGGCCGTGTACGAGCGCAAGGCGGCGCTTGAGCAGAAGTACGGCCTGAAGATCACCCTGATCGACAACGACAAGGCCGAGGAGTGGAACAACGCCTACTCCCTGTGGTGCGCCCGTGACGAGATCAAGCACAGCGTGATCCTCGCCAACGGCGACACCGTGCACCCGGTCTCCGTCGAGAAGACCCTGCTCGCCGCCCGCGGCAACGGCCAGAAGATCATCCTCGCCCTCGACACGGTGAAGCAGCTCGCCGACGAGGAGATGAAGGTCATCGTGGACCCGGAGAAGGGCGTCCAGCGGATCACCAAGCTGATGGACCCGTCCGAGGCCACCGGCGAGTACATCGGCGTCACCCTCATCGAGGGCGAGGCCGCCGAGGAGCTGGGCGACGCGCTGCGCGCCACCTTCGAGCGCGACCCCGACCTGTACTACGAGGACGGCTACCAGGAGCTGGTCAACCGCGGCTTCAAGGTCGACGTGGCCCCGATCGGCGAGGTGCGCTGGGTCGAGATCGACAACCACGACGACCTCGCGAAGGGCCGTGAGATCGCGTGCCAGTACTGACCCGACTCATCCCCTCGCCGGTCGTCGTCGACATCCGTCCCGGCGCGCTGGATGATCTCGCGGGGGTCCTGGCCGACCAGCGGATCTCCGCATCGGGCAAGCTGGCCATCGCGATCAGCGGTGGTTCCGGGGCGGCGCTGCGCGAGCGGCTCGCCCCGGCCCTTCCGGGCGCCAGCTGGTACGAGGTCGGCGGCGGCACCCTGGACGACGCGATCAAGCTCGCCGACGCGATGAAGTCCGGGCACTACGACGCGGTCGTGGGCCTGGGCGGCGGCAAGATCATCGACTGTGCGAAGTTCGCCGCCGCGCGCATCGGGCTGCCGCTGGTCGCGGTGGCCACCAACCTGTCGCACGACGGGCTGTGCTCGCCGGTCGCCACCCTGGACAACGACGCGGGCCGCGGCTCCTACGGGGTCCCGAACCCGATCGCCGTCGTCATCGACCTCGACATCATCCGCGAGGCCCCGGTGCGGTTCGTCCGCTCCGGCATCGGCGACGCGCTGTCCAACATCTCCGCCGTCGCCGACTGGGAGCTGTCCCACCGGGAGACCGGAGAGGGCATCGACGGGCTGGCCGCCGCCATGGCCCGGCAGGCCGGCGAGGCCGTGCTGCGCCACCCCGGCGGCGTGGGCGACGACGACTTCCTCCAGGTGCTGGCCGAGGGCCTGGTCCTCACCGGCATCTCGATGTCGGTGGCCGGCGACAGCCGCCCGGCCTCCGGCGCCTGCCACGAGATCAACCACGCCTTCGACCTGCTCTTCCCGAAGCGCGCGGCCAGCCACGGCGAGCAGTGCGGCCTCGGCGCCGCCTTCGCCATGCACCTGCGCGGCGCCCACGAGGACGCCGGCTTCATGGCGGAGGTCCTGCGCCGTCACGGGCTGCCGGTGCTGCCCTCCGAGATCGGCTTCACCGCGGAGGAGTTCGCGCAGGTGGTGGAGTTCGCCCCGAAGACCCGTCCGGGCCGCTACACGATCCTGGAACACCTCGACCTGTCCACCGACCAGATCAGGGACGCATTCGCCGACTATGCAAAAGCCATCGGTAGCTGAGCTCCGCCCGGTCGTCCACCCCCCGGGGGTCAAGGACCGACGCAGCGGTGAGCACTGGGCCGGCCGGCTCTACATGCGCGAGGTCTCGCTGCGCATCGACCGGCACCTGGTGAACACCCGGGTCACGGCCAATCAGCTGACCTACCTGATGACCGTCGCCGGTGTCCTCGCCGCCCCGGCCCTGCTGGTGCCGGGGATCTGGGGCGCCGTGCTCGGCGTGGTGGCGGTCCAGCTCTACCTGCTGCTCGACTGCGTCGACGGCGAGATCGCCCGGTGGAAGAAGCAGTTCTCGCTCAGCGGGGTCTACCTGGACCGGGTGGCCGCCTACCTGTGCGACGCCGCGGTCCTCGTCGGCCTGGGCCTGCGCGCCGCCGACCTGTGGGGGGAGGGAACCACCGACGGACCGGAGTGGCTGTGGGCGTTCCTCGGCACCCTCGCCGCGCTCGGCGCCATCCTGATCAAGGCCGAGACCGACCTCGTCGGCGTCGCCCGGCACCAGGGCGGACTGCCGCCGGTCAAGGAGGCGGCGTCCGAGCCGCGTTCCTCGGGCATGGCGCTGGCCCGCAAGGCGGCCGCGGCGCTGAAGTTCCACCGACTGGTCCTCGGGGTCGAGGCGTCCCTGCTCATCCTGTTCGTGGCGATTCTCGACGCGGCCCGGGGCGACCTCTTCTTCACCCGGCTCAGCGTGGCCGTGCTGGCCGGCATCGCCCTGCTGCAAACCGTGCTTCACCTCGTGTCCATCCTCGCGTCGAGCAGGCTCAAGTGAGCGCCCCTACGATGCGGCTCGGCGCGGTTGTCCTGACCATGGGCAACCGCCCCGAAGAGCTGCGTGCGCTGCTCGACTCCGTCGCCAAGCAGAACGGCGACCCGATCGAGGTCGTGGTCGTCGGAAACGGTTCTCCGCTGCCTGAGCTGGCGGTGTCGGGGCTGACGATCCGTACCGTCGAGCTGCCCGAGAACGTGGGCATCCCGGCGGGCCGCAACGTCGGCATAGAGGCGTTCGGCCCCGGTGGTCGCGACGTCGATGTGCTGCTGTTCCTCGACGACGACGGGCTGCTGCCCAACACCGACACCGCCGAGCTGTGCCGGCAGGCGTTCGCCGCCGACCCGGCACTCGGCATCATCAGCTTCCGTATCGCGGACCCGGAGACCGGCACCACCCAGCGCCGGCACGTGCCGCGGCTGCGGGCCGCCGACCCGATGCGCTCCTCGCGCGTCACCACCTTCCTCGGCGGTGCCAACGCCGTGCGCACCGAGGTCTTCGAGCAGGTGGGAGGGCTTCCGGACGACTTCTTCTACGCGCATGAGGAGACGGACCTGGCCTGGCGGGCGCTGGACGCCGGTTGGATGATCGATTACCGGTCGGACATGGTGCTGCACCACCCGGCCACCGCGCCCAGCCGGCACGCGGTCTACCACCGGATGGTGGCCCGGAACCGGGTCTGGCTGGCCCGGCGCAACCTCCCGGCCCCGCTGGTGCCCGTGTACCTGGGCGTGTGGATGCTGCTCACGCTGGTCCGCAAGCCCTCGGGGGCGGCGCTCCGGGCGTGGTTCGGCGGTTTCCGGGAAGGCTGGAAGACTCCGTGCGGGCCCCGCCGGCCCATGAAGTGGCGTACGGTATGGCGCCTGACCCGACTGGGCCGACCTCCTGTCATCTGAACAAGCTCGGATCTGAGAGCATCGGGCGCGATCCGGGGCGCGGCCCCGGCAGCGCACCCCGAGGACGAAAGTGTCTACTGTGAGCGAGACAACGCACGAGCGTGCGGTCGTGAGTGCCCCGCCATCACCTGATGACGGCCTCACCCCCGGCCAACTGGCGGCCAAGTACGGCCTGTCGGTCAGCGGTGCCCGGGTGGGGCTGGCGGAGTACCTCCGCCAGCTGTGGGGCCGGCGCTTCTTCATCCTTGCCTTCTCGCAGGCCAAGCTCACCGCGCAGTACAGCCAGGCCAAGCTGGGCCAGCTGTGGCAGGTGGCGACCCCGCTGCTGAACGCGCTGGTCTACTACCTGATCTTCGGCCTGATCCTCAACGCCGACCGTGGCCTGGAGAAGGACGTCTACATCCCGTTCCTGGTGACGGGCGTCTTCGTCTTCACCTTCACCCAGAGCTCGGTGATGGCGGGCGTCCGCGCGATCTCCGGCAACCTGGGGCTGGTGCGGGCGCTGCACTTCCCGCGGGCGTCGCTGCCCATCTCGTTCTCCCTCCAGCAGCTCCAGCAGCTGCTGTTCTCGATGATCGTGATGGTGGTCGTCGCGGTC
Organism: Streptomyces sp. SAJ15; assembly: GCF_007595705.1. GTDB lineage: Bacteria > Actinomycetota > Actinomycetes > Streptomycetales > Streptomycetaceae > Streptomyces. Next base: position 589,126 of record NZ_NISY01000002.1, read on the forward strand.
GGCTTCGGCAGCTACCCGACGCTGTCCTGGCTGCTGATGGTGCCCGTGCTGGCGCTCCAGTTCGTCTTCAACACCGGTCTGGCGATGATCATGGCCCGGCTGGGCTCCAAGACGCCGGACCTGGCCCAGCTGATGCCGTTCATCATGCGCACCTGGATGTACGCCTCGGGCGTGATGTTCAGCATCCCGCACATGCTGAAGGACAAGCCGGACTGGATCGCCCCCGTGCTCCAGTGGAACCCCGCCGCGATCTTCATGGACCTGATGCGGTTCGCGCTGATCGACGGGTACGGCTCCACGAATCTGCCGCCGCACGTGTGGCTGGCCGCCACGGGCTGGGCGCTGCTGTTCGGCATCGGCGGCTTCATCTACTTCTGGAAGGCGGAGGAGGAGTACGGCCGTGGCTGAGCAGAAGAACGCCGAACAGAACCGGAATCTGGCCGCCGCCTCCGGTGGTGCCCGCGTGCCCACCGTCATCGCCGATGACGTGCACATCATCTACAAGGTCAACGGCGGGGGCCGGGGCCGGGGAAGCGCGACCGCCGCGCTCAACCGCATCGTCCGCCGGAAGGACGCGCCGGGCATCCGTGAGGTGCACGCGGTGCGCGGCGTGACCTTCGTCGCCTACCGCGGTGAGTCGATCGGCCTGATCGGCTCCAACGGCTCCGGCAAGTCCACGCTGCTGAAGGCGGTCGCCGGGCTGCTGCCGACCGCGCGCGGCAAGGTCTACACCGACGGCCAGCCCTCGCTGCTGGGCGTGAACGCGGCGCTGATGAACGACCTGACCGGTGAGCGCAACGTGATGCTCGGCGGGCTCGCCATGGGCATGTCGCGAGAGCAGATCCGCGAGCGGTACCAGCAGATCGTCGACTTCTCGGGCATCAACGAGAAGGGCGACTTCATCACGCTGCCCATGCGCACCTACTCCTCCGGCATGGCCGCCCGGCTGCGGTTCTCCATCGCCGCCGCCAAGGACCACGACGTCCTCATGATCGACGAGGCGCTGGCCACCGGCGACCGCGCCTTCCAGCGGCGTTCCGAGGCCCGCATCCGCGAGCTGCGCAAGGAGGCCGGCACCGTCTTCCTGGTCAGCCACAACAACAAGTCGATCCGGGACACATGTGACCGGGTGCTGTGGCTGGAGAAGGGCGAGCTGCTGATGGACGGGCCGACCGACGAGGTCATCAAGGCATACGAGAAGGAGACCGGGAAATAGCGGTCGCAGTTTCCTGCCACTTTCCTGGTTCGACCATGAACGACGAGGCCCCGCCGGAGTTCCCGGCGGGGCCTTCGTCGTCAACAACCTGCCATGCTGGAATCCGCCCCTTGGCAGCCGCGTTGACCTGCCTGGATGTGATCAGAAGACCAGTGTCGAGATCGGCGCGCGGGCAGGGGGCCGGGGCGGGTGGTCAGTAGAGGTGCGGTCGGCGGAACCGGGCACGCGGAGCGTGTCTTCCGCGTCCAGCGGGCGTTCACCTGGCTGCGGGGGCGGGCGCACGGCCCCGGGGAGCTGGCTCGGGCGACTGGTCTGGACGACTCGACGGTCTACCGCATCCTGCGCTCCGGGGTGGGCGAGGGCGCCTTCGTCCAGGAGGGGCGGGGGCTCTACCGCCTGGGCTCGACCACTCCACACCTGGCCCTGAAGGCGCTGGCCCACGCGCCCGTCCGGGACGCCTGCCACGCGGCGTTGGAGGACCTGCGCGAGGCCACCGAGGGCGGTCTGGCCTTCCTCTATCTCCTGGCGCCGTTCGGCGGCGCCGGGCGACAGTGTGTGGACATGGCGGTCGGCGACTCCGACCTGACGGAGCTCGGCCTGTCGCCGCGGGCCCTGCTGGCCGTCTCGCAGTCGCTGCGGGTGGGCGCGGCCGGCCGGGCCATCCTGGCCCATCTTCCGGAGGCCATCCGGGAGGCGGTGCTGGAGCAGCCCGTGCCGCCGGAGGCCGGCCCCGGCGCCCACCGGGACGACGTCGAGCTGCTGGCGTCCCTGAAGCCGATCCGGGAGCAGGGGTACGCCCTGGAGCGTGAGGAGAGCGCGGCCGGTTGGCACGGATGCGCCGCCCCGGTCCACGCGGATGAGCTGATCATGGGCTCGGTGCTGCTGCTGAAGCCGGCCCACGCGCTGCCCGCGGAGATTTCGCGGGATGTGATCGCAGCCACTCGGCGCGCCGCTGACGGAATCAGAATAAATTCTCGTTAACGGTGTGAATACCTGGCCTTCTCCGGAGCGCTCCGCAGGCATTTCTCACCTCGCGAGAAAGTTCGAAAGCTTGACCGAGTGGGGGCCGCGCGACTAATAATCGGTACACAAACCGGCGGGTGAACCGGATCATTGCGGGGTACCCGATGGAATGCGATGCAAGGGGGAAGCGCTGTGGTGACGCGGCTGTCAGTGATGTCGACAATGGATCTCCCCGAGCCGACCTGGTCGCGTGAGCTGCGCCGGGTCCGGCTCCTGTCCGCTCGCGAGGCCGAGACCTTCGCGCTGCTCGGCGCCGGCTGGTCCAATCGCAGCATCTCGGTGCGGATGCAGGTGACCGAGCGCACAGTCAAGGCACATGTGGCCCGAATACTTGAGAAACTGCAGGTGGAGTCGCGTTTGCAGGCGGGCCTCGTCGCCCTCAGCTACCGGCACCTGAACGAAAGTACAGTGTCCTCGGAGAAGAAGGCCGGATAGCGTTACTCATGCCGCCCCCGCCGAGTATGCGTCGCATAGTGTGGGCCGTTCTTCTCATCCGTAAGCCATGCGGGCGATGAGCATCGTCGATGTCGCGATGCCGGAATCGCCTCCGTCATGCTGCCATCTTTCCAAGTGCGAAATTGCCGATCCGGTCGACCGTGCGCGGGCGCCGACCGGACATGGGGGTCGCGATGTACGACGTCATTGTTGTGGGCGCACGAGTCAGCGGTGCGGCGACGGCGATGCTGTTATCGAAGGCGGGCCACCGGGTTCTGCTGCTTGACCGGGCAAAATTCCCCGGAGGCAAGGCGGCGGCGACCAATCTGATCCATCCGCCGGGAATTCTCAGACTGCGGCGCTGGGGCCTCTTGGACGCGGTCCGGGCCACCGGCTGCCCGCCCATCCACTCCTACGGACTGCAGAGCGGTCCGGTCGCCCTGATGGCCAGGCTTCCCGCCGTCGACGGCGTCGCCGAGGCGTACTCGCCGGAGCGCGAGAAGCTCGACGAGATCCTGCTGGAGGGCGCGGTCGCGGCCGGGGCGGAGCTGCGGGAGCAGGTCGCGCTGCGCGAGCTGCTCACCGACGACCACGGCACCGTCATCGGCGTCCGGGCCGAGACCGAGGACCGCACCCCCGTCGTCGCACACGCCCGACTGGTGGTCGGCGCCGACGGCGCCAACTCCACCGTCGCCCGACTGGTGGGCGCCGAGAAGTACGACACCTCCCCGGTGCTCAACAAGAGCCACTGGTCCTACTGGGCGGGGCTGCCGCACGACGGCAGGGTGCGCACCTACCGCCACAACCACAAACACGCCTTCACCTGGCCCACCCACGACGGCCTGACCATCGTGGGCGTGGCGCTGCCGGTCAAGGACTTCCAGGCGGCCCCCGACGAGGAGCGCGACAAGACCGTCATCGCCGCCTTCGACGAGGTCGACCCCGACTTCGCGGCCCGGCTCCGGGAGACCGAGCGGGTCGACCGGTGGATGACCGGTGCGGTGCCCAACTTCCTGCGCCGCTCCCACGGCCGCGGCTGGGCCTTGGTCGGCGACGCCGGCTACACCCGCGACCCGATCACCGCCGCCGGCATCACCGACGCGCTGCGCGGGGCCGAACTGCTCGCCGAGGCCGTCGAGCCGGCGCTGTCCGGCGACCGCGACCTGAACCAGGCGCTGGCCGGCTACGCCCGCCGGCGCGACGCGCTGGTGCGCGGCCACTACCGGTACACCCGCGACCACGCGATGATCGCCGACCACAACCGCGAGGAGCTCGAGATCATCCGGGCGATGACGCGCAGCCCGGAGCACGGCTCCGGCATGGTCGGCATGTTCGCCACCATCGTGCCGCCCGCGGAGTTCTACGCCCCGGCCAACATCCACGCGCTCTTCGACCACGTCGCGCCGGGCGGCGACCCCGGCTGGAAGATCCGGATGGTCAAGTGGCTGGTCCGCGGCGCCCCCCGGCACCTGCCGCCGGTGACCCGGCTCGCCGACCGGCTGATCGCCGCGAACCTCGGCTCCATGGGGACCTACCTGCTCGGCGGCTCCGCAGGCCGGACGGCCTGAGCGCCCGCCGGATCCCGGCCCCCTTCCCACCCCCTTCCCTTCCCGACCCCAACCCCCATGACGGAGGTATCGGCATGTCTCCCAGCTCTTCCGCCGGCTTCACCACCGCGTTCCTCTTCCCCGGCCAGGGCGGCTTCGACGGCGAGGCGCTGCGCCGGGCCAGGACCCGCCACCCGCAGGTCCGTCGGGTCTTCGAACGCATCGACACGGTGACCGAGGAGCTCTACTCGCGCCGCGTCAGCGAGTTGCTCTTCGGTGACCGCAAGGCCGACCTGCGCGACCTGCTGGACAGCGACCCCTGGGCCTCCCAGATCGCCATCTACGGCGCGGGCCTGGCCGCCCACGAGATCCTCACCGCGCACGGCGCCGCCCCGGACGTGCTGGCCGGACACAGCCTCGGCGAGATCACCGCCCTGGTGGCGGCCGGGGCGTTCTCCGTCGAGGACGGGGTGCGCATCGTCGCCCAGCGGGTCGCCGTGATCGAGCGGCAGAGCGGCATCGACGGCCGCATGGTGGCGCTGTCCGCGAGCGCGGAGCGCACCGGCAAGCTGTTGGAGCTCATCGACGAGCCGCTGCTCGCCGTGGCCACCGAGAACCACGACGAGCAGACCGTGGTCAGCGGCCCGGCCGGGGTGCTGGACCGCGTGGTGGCCATCGCCGGGCAGCTGGGCGTGAACGCCATCGAGATCGACACCCCGTTCCCCTTCCACACCCCCGCGCTGGCCCCGGCCGCTCCGGAGTTCGCCGCGTACGTGCGGAAGTTGGACCAGCACCCGCTGGCCCGCCCGGTCTACTCGCCGATCCTTCAGCGCTACTACGAGCCGGGTGACGCGCTGGCCGACCTGCTGGCGGAGCACTTCACCCGGCCGGTCCGGTTCGCCGCCGCCGTGCGGCAGCTGCGGGACACGGGCGTCAGCGTCTTCGTCGAGGCCGGCGGCCGCGCCGCGCTCGCCAAGCTGGTCGGCCGGCTCACCTCCGGGGCCCCGGTGCGGGCCCTGCCCACGCTGGCGGTGCTCGGTGGCCGGCTCGCGCTCGACCAGACCCTGGACACCCTGCGCGAGGCGGGCCTCGCCGACCACGACCACGGCGGCGGACTCGCCGAGCTGCTCGCCCCGGCGGTGCCCGCCGAGGTCTTCGCGGCCTACTGGAGCGAGCGCGGCGAGATGGTCCTGGAGCTGGTCCGCGGCGAGCTGGACGCCTTCCGCAAGGCGCACGACGCGGCGGCCGCGGAGCCGGCCACCGCCTCCCCTGAGGCGCCCGCCCCGGCGCCGGCCGCGGCCCAGCCGGCGGACGGCGCCCCGGCGGCCGCCGAGCCGACGGACGGCGCCTCCTACGACCGCTCCCGGCTCTTCGACGAGCTGCGGGCGCTGTACGCCGAGGCGCTGGAGTACCCCGAGGACGTCTTCGAGGACGAGGTGCAGCTGGAGGCGGAGCTCGGGGTCGACTCGGTCAAGCAGGTCGAACTGCTCTCCCGGGTCTCGGACCGCTACGGGCTGCCGCCGCGCGACTCCGGCTTCCGGCTGGCCACCTACAACACCATGGGCCGGATCACCGACTTCGTGCTGGAGCAGCTGAACGCGCGGGGCGACCGCGCCGCGGTGTCCGCCTCGGCCGCCGGCTGACGGCCACTCCAACCCCCTCCCGTTTCGAAGTGTTTCGTAAGGAGTAGGCGTTCCAATGAGTGACCTCACGGGGAAGGTGGCGCTCGTCACCGGTGGGTCGAAGGGGATCGGGAAGGCGATCGCCCAGGCGCTGGCCGCGCGCGGCGCCCATCTCGTCATCAACTACTTCCACTCGCACGACCAGGCGAAGCGGACCCGGGACGAGCTGGTCGCCGCCGGCGCCACGGTCGACCTGGCCCGCGCCTCGGTGGCCCGCCAGGAGCAGGTCGACCGGATGTTCGCGGAGCTCGAAGAGCGCCACGGACGGCTGGACATCCTGGTGAACAGCGCCGCCAACGGCGCGCTGCTGCCCCTGCGGGAGGTCACGGACGAGGACATCGCCAAGGCCGTCGACACCAACTACAAGGGCGGACTGCGGGTCGCCCGCGCGGCGGCCCCGCTCATGGCCCGCCACGGCGGAGGCTCCATCGTCACCGTCTCCGCGCTGGGCGGCTCGCAGTTCGTCATGGCCAACTACTCGGCGTGCGGCCCCGCCAAGGCCGCCGCCGAGGCGGCGACCCGCTACCTCGCGGTGGAGTTCGCCCCGCTCGGCATCCGCGTCAACACCGCCTCCGCCGCCATGCTCACCAGCGAGGTCGCCGACAGGTTCCCCCGCGCCCGGGAGATGCAGGAGGTCATCGCCCGCGCCACGCCCTTCGGTCGGCTCGGCACCCCCGAGGAGTTCGCGGACGTCGTCGCGTTCCTCGCCTCCGACGAGTCCCGCTGGATCACCGGCCAGGTCGTCCTCGCCGACGGCGGTCTCTCCCTGGGCGCGGCCCTGCTCTCGCCCCCGCCGGCACCGACCGCGCCGGCGGAGCCGACCGCGACGGTCGAGCCCCGGACGGCGGCCGCGGCCGTCCCCGCCGTGGGGTCGGCCGTCGACGAGGCGGGCACGGTCGGGGAGCGGGCCGACGAGAAGGGGGCGGCCCCGGTGGTGGCGACCCCGGGCGAGGGCACGCCGCCCGCCGCGGACCCGGTCGCGCGCCCCGCCGCCGAGGCGGTCGCGCCCGCCGCCGCGACCCGGCGGCCCGCCGTCGTACGGGAGCGCGAGCCCGACCGGGCCGCGGCCACCCCCGTCGAGGACGACGCCATCGCCGTCGTCGGCATGGGCCTCACGGTCGCGGGCGCCAACAGCCCCGAGGAGTTCTGGAAGCTGCGCACCACGGGCGACGAGCTGTTCGTGCCCGTGCCCGCGGACCGCTGGCGGCACGCCAACTTCCACTCCGCGGACACCGCGGACGAGGACAAGGCCTACGCCGAGAACTGCGTGTTCATCACCGACTTCCAGGCGGCGCCCGGCTCGGTGGAGAGCATGGCGGACGGCGCCGAGGACCACGAGTTCACCACCATGTGGCTGCGGCACAGCCTGGTGCAGGCGCTGGAGGGGGTGGCCCACCGGGAGACCGACCGCGCCTCCTTCGTGGTCGGCTACACCCCCGACGGCAGCCAGCACCTGGAGGAGGCCGGGGTGCTGGACAGCGTGGCGCGGATGACGCACGACATCGTGGGCGGGCTACCGCTCGCGGAGGGTGAGCGCGAGGCGCTGCGCGGCGACGTCGACGCGGCGCTGAAGCGCCGCTACTGGCGGGCGGCGCAGGGCGGGGAGCGGTTCCTGCCGCACCGCGTCGGCGAGCTGGCCATGCAGGGGTTGCTGCCGGCCGACACCGAGCTGCACATGGTCGACACGGCCTGCTCCTCGTCGCTGTACGCGATCGACATCGCCGCCAAGGGCCTGCTGATGGGCAAGCAGGACATCGCGGTGTGCGGCGGCGCCTTCGCCCTGGCCCCGCGCGGGACCGTGCTCTTCTCCAAGCTCCAGGGGCTCTCCAAGCGCGGCCGGGTGCACGCGCTGGACGAGGACGCCGACGGCGTGATCTTCGCCGACGGGGCCGCGCTGGTGGTCCTCAAGCGGCTCAGCCGGGCCGAGGCCGACGGCGACCGGGTGCTGGGCGTGCTGCGCGCCTTCGGCTCCTCCTCCGACGGCAAGGGCAAGGCGATCTACGCCCCGAACGCCGCCGGCCAGTCGCTCGCCGTGCAGCGGGCGCTGGAGGCCGGCGACGTCGACGGCGGCGATGTGCGGTGGGTCAACGCGCACGCCACCGGGACCCCGGCCGGCGACCTGGCGGAGTTCACCACGCTGCGCGAGTACTACGGCACCTCCGGGCCCGCCTCCGTGACCTCCAACAAGTCGCTGATCGGGCACACCGGTTGGGCCGCCGGCGTGGTCTCCCTGATCGAGAACCTGCTGGGCCTGGAGGAGCACACCATCCCGGGCCAGTTCCGCTTCAGCGCGCCCCGGGAGGACTTCCGGCTGGCGGAGACCGGGCTGGAGATCACCCCGGAGCACCGGGAGTGGTCCGGGCCGGCCGGCGAGCCGCGGCTGTCCGCCGTCTCCGGCTTCGGCTTCGGCGGCACCAACGCCCACCTGATCGTCTCCGAGAGCCGGCCCGCCGCCCGCTCCGCCGCCACACCGGCCCGGGCCGCGGCCGCACCCGCCGCCAAGGTGCCGGACACCGGCCACCGGGTGGCCGTCGTGGGCTGGTCGGCACACCTGCCCGGGCTCGACTCCCGCGACGACGTGCTCCGCTGGCTCGACGGCGGCGCGCGCCCGCTGGACAGCTTCGGCCGGGACTACCCGGCGCCGCCGTTCAACAAGGTGCGGCTCCCTCCGAAGACCATCCGGGCGTTGGACCGCTGCCAGCTGATGATCCTGGAGTGCGCGCACCAACTACGCGACCAGATGCCCGACTTCTGGGCCGAGCAGGCCCTGACCACCGGCGTCTTCGTCGGCCATATGGGCCCCACCCGCGCGGCGATGCTCTACGCCAACCGCTGCTACCTCGACGACATCGAGGAGGCGCTGGCCGACGTGGCCTCGGACGCCGTGCCGCGGCTGCTGGACGGGCTGCGCGCCCAGGTGCGGGAGATGATCCCGGCCTCCAACGAGGACTCCTTCCCCGGCCAGATGCCGAACATCATCTCGGCCCGGGTGGCGAACTACTTCGACCTGCACGGCCCCAACATGACGATGGACTCCGGCTTCGCCTCCGCGCTGTCCTCCATCACCTCCGCCAGCCGCTATCTGCGCACCGGCGAACTGGACTTCGCGCTGGCCGGCGGCATCAACGGCAACAGCCTGCCGGAGTACCGCACGCTGATCGGCGACCTGCTGCCGCCGGAGGCCGCGGAGCTCGCCGAGGGCGCCTTCCTCTTCGCGCTCACCACCGAGGAGCGCGCCCGCGCCGCCGGGCTGAAGGTGCTGGCCTACGTCGACGAGGCGCTGGACCAGGACGCCGGCGAGGACGAGACCCTGCTGTGCGGGGCGCCCGCCCCGGCGACCGCCCGCTACCTCGGCGCGGCCGGCGGACTGGCCGTGCTGAAGGCGCTGCACGGCCGCCCCGGCACGGTGGCGGTCTCCACCGACGAGAGCGAGAGCGCGGCCGGTGCCCGGCTGCGGCTCACCATCCCCGGCGAGGAGGGCGACGCGGACGGCCCCGCCGTCGAACGCGCCCCGCTTCCCTCGACCTTCACCACCGGCACCCCGCCGCGCGTCCACCGCCAGGTGCCGGTGCTCACCGAGCTGCCCGCGCGGGACGTGCGCCCCCGCACCCCGTTCCTGCCGAGCGGCGCGCTGGTCCTCACCGACGCCCCCGAGGCGCTCGCGCGGGTGGCCCCCGCCGACGCCCGGCTGACGGTGCTCTCCACCGCGCCCCTGGACGCCCCGCGCCCCGGCTGGCACCACCTGCCCGAGGTCACCCCGGAGGCGGTGCGCGAGGTGCTGGCCGCCGCCGGCCCGGGAGTCACCGCGCTGCGGGTCTTCGGCGACCTCGGCCGCTCCGCGCCGCCCGAGCGGGCGCTGACCACCCCGGCGCCCCGGCTGACCGCCCTGCACGACGCCGCCTACCTGGTGCTCCAGCAGGCGTACGACGACCTGGGCGACCCCGCCGCCTCCTTCGTGGTGCTGCTGCTCGGCGCCGCGTCCGGCGACACCCCGCACCCGTACACCGGGCTGTTCTCCGGGCTGCTGAAGACCGCCCGCCTGGAGCGCCCGGAGGCGCTGGGCTACGCGCTGTTCACCTCCGCCACCGACCCGGCGGCGGCCGTCGCCCGCGTCGAGCGGGAGAGCGCCGCGCACCGCGCCTTCCCGGTCGTCTTCGACCTCGACGGGGTGCGGAAGGGGTACGTGCTCCGGGACGAGCCCAACGCGCTGGCCGCCGGCGCGACCGCGGTCCTGGACCGGGAGTCGGTCGTGGTGGTCGCCGGCGGCGCGCGCGGCATCACCGCCGAGGTGGTCAAGGCCGTCGCCGAGCACTTCCGGCCGCGGATCTACGTCCTCGGCAGCAACGCGCTGGACAGCCACCCGGCGGACACCTTCACCGGCACCGACGAGGAGTTCGCCGCCCGCCGCTCCGGCTTCATCAAGGCGGAGCTGGCCCGGCGCGACGGACGCAGCGTCGCCGACATCAACCGCGCCTTCGACCGCCTCGTCAACGCCCGCTGGGCGCGCCGCAACCTGACCGAGATGGAGGCGCACAGCGGCCCCGGCCGGGTGACCTACCTCGCCTGCGACACGCGTGACCGGGACGCGGTGGACCGCGCCATGGGCCGCGTCCTGGACGAGCAGGGCCGGATCGACCTGCTGGTCAACGCCGCCGGGTTGCAGCGCTCCGGGCTGATCAAGGACAAGGGCTTCGCGGAGTTCACCGCCATCCGCGACCTGAAGGTGGACTCCTACCTCAACCTCAAGCACGCGCTGCGCGGCCGGCCGCCCCGGCTGTGGTGCAACTTCGGCTCGCTGCTGGGCTACTTCGGACAGCTGGGGGAGGCCGACTACGCGGCCGCCAACGACTTCCTCGCCAGCGCCGCCACCCATGTCTCGGCGACCACCGCCACCGAGGAGTTCACCATCGGCTGGACGCTGTGGGAGGGCGTCGGCATGGGCGCCAACGAACTGACCAAGGCGTACTACGAGCGCGCCGGCTCCTACAGCAACATGTCGATCGCCGAGGGGATCCAGCACTTCGTCCAGGAGCTGCACGCGCCGCACCGCCGGCCCTCGGTGGTGCACCTGGGCGAGGCCGAGCGGGCCACGGTGGAGCGCTTCTACCCCGGCTACCTCGCCGGACCGGCCGCCGCGGACCAGGGGTTCTACCTGCGCCGCCCGGTCGAGCGCAGCGCGACCGCGGTGGTCTACGAGTGCCCCTTCGACCTGGAGACCGACGCCTACCTCGGCCACCACACGGTGCGCGGCGAGGCGACGCTGCCCGGCACCTTCGTCACCGAGATCGCGGCCGAGGCCGCCCGGGCGCTGGTCCCCGACAAGAAGGTCGTCGGCTTCGAGGACCTGCGCTTCGAACACTTCCTGCGGGTCTACCAGGACGTGCCCACCGGGCCCAAGCGGATCCGCGCCGAACTGGCCGAGGCCGTCGGGGACACCACCGTCGTCCAGGTGCGGATCACCGAGGACGTGGTGGCACCCAGCGGCGTGGTGCTCAAGAAGGACCGGGTGCACTTCCTGGCCAGGGTGCTGCTCGCCGACGCCCTGCCCGCCGCGCCCCGCTGGGAGCCGTGGGAGGCCGGCGCGGAGACCCCGGTGCCCGACCCGTACCACCAGCCGGGCGCGCCGGTGAAGCTGACCGGCCCCTTCGTCTCCACCACCGACACCCGCGTCCACCCGCGCGGCAAGCGGGCCCGCTACGCCCCCGACATCCCGGCCGGCGACCCGGTCTGGTCCCGCTTCACGGTGCCCGCCATCCTGCTGGACGGGCTGGCGCGGGTGGGCGTGCTGGACCTGGTCGACGGCCGGCTGGTGCCGGTGGCCGCGCCGCTCTCCATCCGCCGCATCGACCTCTACGAGGAGACCAGCGACCACGCCCTGGCCACCGGCGGAGACGTCATCGACCTGTACGTCACCCCGCCCGGCTTCGACCTGGCCGCCGACCAGGTGAGCAACCGCTTCGTCGCCGCCCGCGAGGACGGCCGGATGCTGCTCCAGATGAAGGACCTCCAGGCGACGCTGATCGGCTACGTCGACGCCGAGACCGGCGCGGCGGTCCCCGTCGACGCGGCCAAGGAGGCCCGCCGATGACGCTCACGGACCCGACGCCCCTCGCGGCGCCGCCGGCCCCCGCCCAGGCGCCGGCGGAGGACGCCGCCGTCCAGCCGGTGACCCGGATGGTGTGGGAGCTCACCGAACTGCCGCCGGCCGTCGACGAGCCCGCCCGGCTGACGGGCCTGCGGGTCCTGCTGCTGGGCGGGGAGCCCGCCGTGGCCCGGGCCGTCGGCGCGGAGCTGACCCGGCGCGGCGCCCGGGTCCGGCACGGCGCGGCCCACACCGGCCCCGTCGACGCCATCGTCGACCTCACCGTGGGGCACCGCCTCGCGGCCGGCGGTCGCGAGGCGGTGGGGGCGTGGCGGGCGGCGCTGACCGAGACCGTCACGGCGCTGCGCGGGGTGTACGACGCCTGGGCGGCCGAGACCGCCGCGGACCGGCTGTTCTACCTCGCCGTCAGCTATCTGGGCGGCGGGATGGGCCGGCACCCCGACGACGACCTGGCGCAGCCGCTCGGCGGCATCTGGGCGGGCCTGGCGAAGACCCTGCACCGCGAGTTCCCCAACTGCAACGCGCGGGTCGTCGACATCGCCCTGGACGCCGCGGCCGAGCTGCCCGACATCATCGCCGCCGAGCTGGGCCGGGTCGGCCAGATCGAGGTCGGCTACCGCGACGGGCGCCGGCTGACCCTCACCCCCGGCGCCCGGCCGCCCGCCGCGCCGGCGCTCACCCTCGGGCCCGCCGACACCGTGCTGGTCTCCGGCGGCGGTCGCGGCATCGGCTGGGAGCTGGCGCGCACCCTCGCCGAACGACACGGCGTACGGGTCGTGGTGACCGGTCGCGAGCCCTTCCCCACCGGGGACGAGCCGTGGTTCGGCGCCGACGAGGCCGCGCTGAAGGCGTATGAGCGCGGGGTGTGGGCGAAGCGGCCCCCGGGACGGTCGCCCGCCGAGGTGCGTCGCCGCCTCGGCCGCGAGCGCCGGCTGTGGGAGCTGGCGGCCAACCTCACCTCCGCGCGGCGAAACGGCCTGCGCATCGACTACGCGCGCTGCGACTTCACCGACCCCGCGCAGGTCCGGGAGCTGGTCCGGCGCGAGGGCGGGGCGCTCACCGGCGTGATCCACAACGCCGGCGTGGACACCGCCGCCCGGCTGCCCAAGAAGTCCGACGCGGAGATCCTGCGCACCGTCGAGGTCAAGGTCGACGGCTTCCTGCACCTCTTCGAGGAGGTGCGGCAGCTCGACCTGAAGTTCTTCTGCGCCGTCGGCTCGCTCACCGGCCGGCTGGGCGGCATGGTCGGCCAGCTGGAGTACGCGGCGGCCAACGACGGGCTGGCGCGGCTGGGCACCTGGGCCGACCGCCGGGCCGCCTTCCCCGTGATGACGCTGGCCTGGCCCACCTGGGACCGGATCGGCCTCATCGCCAACTTCGGCGCCACCCTGCGCTACATGGCGGCCATCGACGTCGCCGACGGACTGGCCCGCTGGGAGGCGGAGTTGCTGGCCGGCACGGCGGGGGAGGTCACCTTCGTCGGCCCGCTGGGTCGGGCGATCGACCCCGGCCAGGCCATCGGCTACCCGGTGGTGCCCGCGCTGCCCGGCTTCCAGGCCGCCTACCCGCGGATCTTCCACCTCGGCGAGGTCACCGCCTTCCAGCCGCACGCCCGCCTGGACGCCACCGTCACCTTCGACCGCGACCGGGCGCCGGTGCTCGGCGACTTCCAGGTCGACGGCGGCGACGCGGTGCCGGTCAGCGTGCTGCTGGAGAACGCGGTGCGCGGCGCCGAATGGCTGGTCCCCGAGGACTACCCGGCACTGCGGGTCGCCGCCGTCGAGCGGATCGTGGTGCCCCTGGCGCTGCTGCGGCTCGACGGCGGACGGCTCCGGCTCACCCGCACCGCGCGCGGCTTCCACGAGGGCCGCGACTGGGTCGTGGAGGTGCGCTACCGCCGGGCCGGCGACACCGGCGCGGGGGAGGACGGCGGGGAGGCGACGGAGGCGAGCCTGCGCGTCGTCCACCGGCGCGACGCCGAGCCGCCCGGCCCGCTGGAGCGTCCCGCGGTCACCCAGAGCACCACGCTGCGCTCCGGCCCGCCGTTCCTGCGCTGGCGGTCCACGGTGGTGCCGGCCGCCGCGTGGCACACCGGCCCCGACGGCCGGCCGGTCGCCGAGGTGCGGCCGTGCGCCGCCAACGACCTGTGGGCGACCCCGCAGGTGCCGCACCCCGCGCTGCCGGTGGCGCCGCTGGAGAACGTGGTGCGGCGCTGCGCCCGGCGCGGGGAGGGGCTCTCGGTCACCGTCGACCCCCTGGTCATCGGGCGCGTCACGCCGCACGCCGCGGAGCGCGGGCCGTCCCGCGTGGAGGGCGACCCGGCCCTGGGGGTGTGGCGGGTCACCCGCGCGGCCACCGGGGAGCCGGTGCTCACCGTCTCCGGGCTGCCCGGCCCGCTCGGCGACGATCCCCCCGGCCCGTCCGACGACGCCCCCGCCACCCGGCACGGGCCCCGGTGACCGCCCCGGCCGCGCCCGCCCCCACGACCCACCACCCATGACCACCGCTGTCCGCAGCGGCGAGCGACGAACGACGAGAGGGACGAACATGGCAACCGCCGAGCAGAACAAGGCGACCCTGGAGCGCTACTACGAGGAGTGCCTCAACAAGGGCAACCTCGACGTCATCTACGAGGGCGCGGGGGACGACCACATCAGCCACGGCACCGCCCCCAACGGCAAGTCGGGCGTGGAGCACCTCAAGGAGTGGGTGCGGATCCAGCGCGCCTCCTTCCCCGACCTGCACGTCACCGTCGAGGACTGGATCATCGAGGGCAACAAGGTGGTCAGCCGCTTCACCGCGCGGGGCACCCACACCGGCGAGCCCTACGCCGGCGGCCTCATCCCGGCGCGCGGCCGGAAGCTGGAGATCCCCGGCATCGTCATCGACGAGTTCGACGACGAGGGTCTGATCGTGGAGAGCTGGTTCTCCATGGACTCCTACGACCTCGCCCAGCAGCTCGGCGCCTTCGACCCGCCCGCCGCGTCCTGAACCGCCCCGGGCCGGTCCCGCCCTCGGGGCCGGCCCGCGCGGCCGCCCACCGACCCGTCACACGAGGACCTCGATGACCACGAAGCCCACCCCGACCTCGGTCCTGATCACCGGCTGTTCCTCCGGCATCGGCCGGGCCTGCGCGCTGCGGCTGCACCGGGCCGGGCACCGGGTGTACGCGACCGCCCGCCGCCCCGACTCGATCAAGGACCTCGCCGGGGTCGGCATCCACACCCTGCCGCTGGACGTCACCGACGAGGAGAGCATGCGCGCGGCCGTGGCCGAGGTGGAGGCCGCGCACGGCTCCGTCGGGGCGCTGGTCAACAGCGCCGGCTACGCCCTGTCCGCGGTGGTCGAGGAGGCCGAACTCGACGAGGTGCGGCGACAGTTCGAGACCAACGTCTTCGGTCTGGTGCGGCTCAGCCAACTGGTGCTGCCGGGCATGCGCGCGGCCGGTGGCGGCACCGTCGTCAACGTCTCCTCCATCTTCGGCCGCTACGCCGTGCCCGGCTCCGGCTACTACAACGCCACCAAGCACGCCGTCGAGGCGCTCAGCGACGCGCTGCGACTGGAGACCGCCGCCTTCGGCGTCCGGGTGGTCCTCGTCGAGCCCGGCCCGGTGCGCAGCACCGAGTTCGGCGCCAAGTACGTGGAGAACGTGCGGAACCTCAAGCTCGCCGGCCGCGACTACGAGGAGTTCCGCCGCCAGACGGTCGACTACTTCGACGCCATCTACGGCGGCGGCCGCCGCACCCTGGCGGGCACCTTCGCCATCCAGTCGGACGACGTGGCCAGGACCGTGGAGCGGATCCTGCGCACCGCGCGGCCCCGTGCCCGCTACCCCGTGGGGTTCCTGGCGCACAGCACCCTCGCGCTGCGCCGCCTCGCCCCGGACTCGGTTTTCGACAACCTCTTCGTACGCCGCCTGTTCCCGGTCCCGCGCGGGCCGCGCTCTTGACAGCAAGGAGAACCCCACCCATGGCGACGACCACCATCCCTCAGCGCCGGCGCTCCCTCGCGCCCGGCCCCAAGGGCGTCCCCCTGCTGGGCAGCCTGGCGCACTGGAAGCGCAACACCGCGGAGTTCCTGCTGGGCCTGCAGCGTGACTACGGCGAGGTGGTGCGCATGCGGCTGGGCCCGATGACGGTGCATCAGGTCACTGGCCCGGACGCGGTGCGCCGGGTCCTGGTGGAGAACCACGCCAACTACGTCCGCGGCCCGCTGTACGAGCAGTTCGGCGTGGTCATGGGCAAGGGCCTGCTGACCACCGACGGCGAGTTCTGGCGCGGCCACCGCCGCGCGGTCCAGCCGGTCTTCCTCAAGCAGGCCGTCAACGACATCGTCCCCAACATCATCCAGGCCACCGAGGAGATGATGGAGGGCTGGGAGCGCAAGGCCGCCGCGGGCCAGCCGGTCGACCTGATGACCGACATGCTCAAGCTGACCCTGGTCACCCTGAGCCGCTCGCTGTTCGCCTACGACATCAAGACCGAGACCCGGGTGCTGAAGCAGATCGTCGACGACGTCGTCGAGGTGATGTTCCGCCGCGGCAGCGCCTCCGAGATGCTGCCCTCCTGGGTGCCCACGGAGCGCAAGCGCAAGATCGAGCGGATCCACCGGGTCTTCGACCGGGTGGTGGCCGATGTGCGCCGGCGGTACGCGGAGACCGGCGAGGGTCCGCTGATCGCGCTGATGGAGCAGGCCGTCGACCCCGTCACCGGCCGCCCCTGGACCGACCAGCAGATCAAGGACGAGCTGCTCACGGTCTACCTGGCCGGCCACGAGACCACCGCGGTGTCGCTGTGCTGGACGCTGCTGTCGATCGCCTCCCACCCCAACGTGCAGGAGGAGCTGGACGCCGAGATCGCCACCGTGCTCGGCGGCGGACGGCCCGACGCGGACAACGCGGAGTCCCTCTCCTACACCCGCATGGTCGTCGACGAGAGCCTGCGGATGCACCCGCCGATCTGGATCTTCCCGCGGGCCGCCGTGGGGGCGGACCAGCTGGGCGGCTACGACATCGAGGCCGGCTCCTCGGTCCTGCTCTCCCCGCTCGTCACCCACCACAACCCGCGCTACTGGGACAACCCGCTCGCCTTCGACCCGTACCGCTTCACCACCGAGGCCATCCGGCAGCGGCCCCGGCTGGCGTACTTCCCGTTCGGCTCCGGCCCCCGGCAGTGTGTGGGCAACTTCATGGCCCTGCTGGAGCTGCGGCTCATCGTGGCCATGGTCAACCAGCGGTTCAAGATCCAGCGGATCCCCGGCAGCTCGCTGCGGTACGGCTCGCCGGTGGTCTCGCTGCGCCCGCTCCAGGACGTCATGGTGACCGTGGTCCCGCGCGAGCGGACCGCGACCCCGGCGCGGCAACCCGCCCCGGCGCGCGTCCCGACCCCGGCGCGCGTCCCGACCCCGGCCGCGGGGGACACCGACGCGGGGACGGTCGACACGGGGACGGCCGACAGGGGGGCGGTCGACGCCTCGGCCGGGACGACGGCCGACACGGGGGCGGTCGACGCCTCCCCCGGGACGACGGTCGACACCGCGGCGGCGGGGGACGCCCCGCCCGCCTCCTGCCCGCATCATCCCTCCTGACCGGCTCCGGCCCCCGTCGCCGTGTCCGCAGGTGGGCGCGGTGACGGGGGTCGTTCACGGTGAACGCGAGACGCCTCAGCGGCAGGTGTTCACCAAACCTATGGCTGTATCGTGAAGCCGGGCGCCGTGAGGGGCTCGGTGGGCGAAGACGAGGGGGAAGCGCATGTCCCAGGGGGACGCGCCGGTCGTGTCGTACACCCGGCGCGAGCGACTGCGGATCGCCACCATCCGCGAGATCAAGGACGTGGCGCGGGAGCTGCTGGTCCAGCAGGGGCCGGAGAACGTGACGATACGGGCCATCGCCCGGGACATGGGCATGACCGCCCCGGCCGTCTACCGCTACTTCACCAGCCGTGACGCCCTGATCATGGCGCTGCGGGCGGACATCTTCGCCGAGATGGCGGAGCGGGTCCGGGTGATGACCGAGGCGCTCCCCGCGGACGACCCCGGCCGACGGCTGATCGCCGCCGCGCGGGCGCTGCGCGCCTGGGCGCTGCGGAACCCGCACGAGTTCGGGCTGGTGCTCGGCCCCTGGACACAGGGTCTCGGCCGGTCCGGCGCCCGGCCGGATCCGGAGACCGGCTGGTCCGTCTTCGGCTCGCTCTGGTCCGACCTGTTCGAGGACCTGTGGCGGGTCCGGCCGTGGCCCGTGCCCGAGGTGGCCGAGCTGGAACCGGCGCTGGTGGAGCAGTTGCGCGGGCTCAGCGAGGCCCAGGAGATCACGCTCCCCACCGGCGCCATCGCCGTCATGCTGCGCTGCTGGGTGCGGCTCTACGGGCTGATGTGCCTGGAGACCCTGGGCTTCATGTCGTTCGCGCTGGCCGACGGGGAGGCGTTCTTCGAGCGCGAGTTGCTGGACCTCACCCGGGTCGTGGGCATCGAGGACCTGTTCGAACGGGAGGCGTAGGGACTCCCCACGGACGGCTCCACAAGCGAAGGCGTAAGCTGGACCGGTGCCCATTCGGGCCGCGCCGGGACCGTCGCCCGCTCACCCCGTTCCAGGTGAGCGGAGGTGAGCGGTCAGCCGCCCTTGACAGGGCGGCGCGGCGTGTCCGCTTCGTGCCGATCCTGTTAACCGGTGTAGAACGGGGGATGTGACGGCATTGGCTTCACGGCCCACCTCCAGCGCTCCCACTGGGCCCGGTCGACCGCTCCCGCGCGGAGGCGCGGTCCTCGTCCGTATGCCTGGCTGTCCACAGTGACCGGGGAGGACGAGCGCAGCGGGTCCTCCCTCGAGTCTCCTACGTCGCACGAGTACGCCATGCCCCACGGCCGCTCCGGCGATCCGACGACCGGCGGCCGCCCCGTGCCCGGGCGCCCGGTCCGCGCCGCCGCACGCCCACGGCTCGGCCCCGACCAGCGGCCCGACGCGCAGGCGCACACCCGAGCCCTGCTCGGCAAGGCCGACCGCGAGAACTTCCCGGTCGCGCCGTTCTTCCTGCCGCGGGCCTGGCGCACCGACCTGATGGCGGTCTACGGCTACGCCCGGCTCGTCGACGACATCGGCGACGGCGACCTGGCCCCGGGAGGCACCGACGCCGCCCTGCTCGGCGTCGACCCCGAGCGGGCCGCCGACCGGCTGGCGCTGCTGGACGCCTTCGAGGCCGACCTGTGGCGCGTCTTCGCCGCCACCGGCGAGTCGCCCCGCCACCCGCTGCTGCGGGCGCTGCGCCCCACCGTCCGTCGCTGCGGGCTCACCCCCGGCCCCTTCCTGGGGCTGATCGAGGCCAACCGACAGGACCAGCGGGTCCGCCGCTACGCCACCTACCAGGAGCTGCTCGACTACTGCGAGCTGTCCGCCAACCCCGTCGGCCGGCTGGTGCTGGGCATCACCGGCACCACCAGCCCGGAGCGCGTCCGACACTCGGACGCCGTCTGCACCGCCCTCCAGATCGTCGAGCACCTCCAGGACGTGGCCGAGGACCTCGGCCGCGACCGCGTCTACCTCCCCGCCGAGGACATGGCGCGTTTCTCCGTCACCGAGGCCGACCTGGCCGCGCCGAAGGCGAACGCCTCGGTGCGCGCGCTGGTCGCCTTCGAGGCGGAACGCGCCCGGGACCTGCTGGACGAAGGCAGCCCGCTGGTGGGTAGCGTCGACGGCCGGCTCAGACTGCTGCTCGCCGGTTTCGTGGCGGGCGGCCGAGCCGCGCTGCGCGCGGTCGCCACCCGGGGACACGACGTCCTCGCTGGACCTCCCAAGCCCACCAAGCTCAGCGTGCTGCGCGAGGTGGGGGCGACACTGCGAAGAGAGAGGTGAGCCGGACCGTGAACGGATCGGGGCACGTGTCCGCGCCCGTACTCGCGGCGTACCGTTACTGCGAGGCCGTGACCGGGGTACAGGCCCGTAACTTCGCCTATGGCATCAGGCTGCTGCCGACCGAGAAGCGACACGCCATGTCCGCGCTGTACGCCTTCTCGCGCCGGGTCGACGACATCGGCGACGGACCGCTGGACGCCGCCGCCAAGCGGGCCCGGCTGACCGACACCCGCGCGGTGCTCGACCGCATCCGGGACGGCCGGATCGCCGAGGACGACACCGACCCGGTGGCGGTCGCCCTCGCCCACGCCGCCCGCCGCTTCCCGATCCCGCTGGACGGGCTGGACGAGCTGATCGACGGCGTGCTGATGGACGTCTCCGGCGAGCGCTACGAGACCTGGGACGACCTGAAGGTGTACTGCCGCTGCGTGGCCGGCGCCATCGGCCGGCTCTCGCTCGGGGTCTTCGGCACCCTGCCGGGCGCGCGGGACGCCGAGCGCGCCGCCGAGTACGCCGACACGCTTGGCCTGGCGCTCCAACTGACCAATATCCTCAGGGACGTTCGCGAGGACGCGGCCAGTGGGCGCGGCTACCTGCCCGCCGAGGACCTGGCCAAGTTCGGCTGCCCGCCGGCCTTCCTCACCTCCGTCGCACCACCGGAGGCCGACTTCACCGGCCTGGTGCACTTCGAGGTGCGGCGGGCCAGGGCGCTGTTCGCCACCGGCTTCCGGCTGCTGCCCATGCTGGACCGGCGCAGCGGCGCCTGTGTGGCGGCCATGGCGGGCATCTACCGGCGGCTGTTGGAGCGCATCGCCCGCGATCCGGCAGCCGTGCTACGCGGCCGGGTCTCACTGCCCGGCCATGAGAAGGCGTACGTCGCGGTGCGCGGGCTGGCCGGGATGGACGCCCGGCTGGTCGCCCGACAACACGCCCGGGGACCGAGGGGAGAGCTGCGTTGATCCGAACCGTCCGGCACAAGCGGCGGGCAACCCTCCGCCGCGGCCGCACGTCCCAGTCCACGAGTGAGGGGGTGGACACATGACGACACACACCACGCGCACCGACCGGCACCGGACGCACGCGACAGGCCGTCCCGAGGGGGCGGCCGCCGTGGTTGTCGGCGGGGGACTGGCCGGCACCACCGCGGCGCTGGCGCTCGCCGACGCCGGAGTGCGCGTCACCCTTCTCGAGGGCCGGCCTCGCCTGGGCGGCCTCGCCTTCTCCTTCCGTCGCGACTCCCCGGCCGGCGAACTGAGCGTCGACAACGGCCAGCACGTCTATCTGCGCTGCTGCACCGCCTACCGCTGGTTCCTGGACCGCGTCGACGCGTCCCGGCTCGCTCCGCTCCAGAGCACCCTGGACGTGCCGGTGCTCGACCCCGGGGCGCGGCGCGGGACCGGCGCGGCCCACGGCCCGCGGCTCGGCCGGATCCGCCGCGCCCCGCTGCCGGTGCCGCTGCACCTGGCCCCCAGCCTGGCCGGCTATCCGCACCTGTCCCTGACCGAGCGGGCCAAGGTCGGCCGGGCCGCACTCGCCCTCCGGGGGCTCGACCCCGCCGACCCGGCCCTGGACGGGGTGGACTTCGCCAGCTGGCTGCGCCGCCACGGCCAGTCGCCGCGCGCCGTCGAGGCGCTGTGGGACCTGATCGGCGTCGCCACCCTCAACGCCACCGCCGCGCACGCCTCGCTCGGCCTTGCCGCCATGGTCTTCAGGACCGGGCTGCTCTCCGACCCGGCCGCCGCGGACATCGGCTGGGCGCACGCCCCCCTCGGCGAGCTGCACGACACCCGGGCCGGCGCCGCCCTCGACACGGCCGGCGTACGCACCCTGCTGCGCACCCGGGCCGGCGCCCTCACCCGCACCGAGGCCGGCCGCTGGAGCGTGGCGGTCCAGGGCGGGACCGGCGCCGAGACGCTGGAGGCCGACGCCGTGGTGCTGGCCGTCCCGCAGCGCGAGACCCACGCCCTGCTGCCCGAGGGCGCGCTGGACGACCCGGACCGGCTGCTGCGGATCGGCACGGCGCCCATCCTGAACCTGCACGTCGTCTACGACCGGACCGTGCTGCGCCGCCCCTTCTTCGCGGCCGTCGGCAGCCCGATCCAGTGGGTCTTCGACCGCACCGACTCCTCCGGGCTCGCCGCCCCCGCGAGCGGGGGCCCGGCCGGACAGTATCTGGCGGTCTCCCAGTCCGCCGCCCACGACGACATCGACCGTCCCGTCGCCGAGCTGCGCGAGCGCTACCTGCCCGAGCTGGCGCGGCTGCTGCCGGCCGCCCGCCGCGCGGTGGTCCGGGACTTCTTCGTCACCCGGGAGCGCACGGCCACGTTCGCCCCCACCCCCGGGGTCGGCCGGCTGCGGCCGTCCGCCCCCACCAACGCGCCCGGCCTCTACCTGGCCGGCGCGTGGACCGCCACCGGATGGCCCGCGACCATGGAGGGCGCCGTGCGCAGCGGACTGACCGCCGCCGGCGAGGCGCTCGCCGCCCTGGGCCGCCCACATGAGAACCCTCTCCCCGCCCTGCGTGGGGTGACCCCCGAGGAGGCGGCATGAGCACCATGACCCAGAACAGAGGAGAGCCCGTGACCCCGGTGACCCCCGCCGTCGACTCCGCGGCCGTCGCCGCGCTGCTGGAGCGCGGTCGGACGCTCGCCACACCGGTGCTGCGCGCGGCCGTGGGCCGACTGGCGGCACCCATGGACGCGGTCGCGGCGTACCACTTCGGCTGGATCGACGCCGCGGGCCGGCCGTCCGCCGGCGACAGCGGCAAGGCGGTCCGCCCGGCGCTGGCGCTGATCTCCGCCGAGGCCGCGGGGGCGCCGCCCGAGACCGGCATCCCCGGCGCGGTCGCGGTCGAGCTGGTGCACAACTTCTCGCTGCTCCACGACGACCTGATGGACCGGGACGAGCAGCGCCGCCACCGGGACACCGTGTGGAAGGTGCACGGACCGGCCCAGGCCATCCTCGTCGGCGACGCGCTCTTCGCGCTGGCCAACGAGATACTGCTGGAGCTGGGCACCGCGGAGGCGGGGCGCGCCACCCGGAGGCTGACCGCCGCCACCCGCAGGCTCATCGACGGCCAGGCCCAGGACATCTCCTACGAACACCGGGAGCGGGTCACCGTCGAGGAGTGTCTGGAGATGGAGGGCAACAAGACCGGCGCGCTGCTGGCCTGCGCCACCTCCATCGGCGCGGTTCTGGGCGGCGCGGACGACCACACCGCCGACACCCTGGAGCGCTACGGCTACCACCTCGGCCTCGCCTTCCAGGCCGTCGACGACCTGCTCGGGATCTGGGGCGACCCCGAGGCCACCGGCAAGCAGACCTGGAGCGATCTGCGGCAGCGCAAGAAGTCGCTGCCCGTCGTCGCCGCCCTGGCCGCCGGCGGAGCGGCCTCCGAGGAGCTCGCCGAGCTGCTGGCGGCCGACGCCAAGCAGCCCGACTCGGAGTTCGCCGACTTCGACGAGGAGGAGTTCGCCACCCGCGCGGCGCTGATCGAGCGGGCGGGCGGACGCGACTGGACCTCCCAGGAGGCCCGCCGCCAGCACGCCACGGCGGTCTCCGCGCTGAGCGAGGTGCGGCTGCCCGAGACGGTCCGGGCGCAGCTCGTGGCGCTCGCCGACTTCGTGGTCGTACGAGAGAGATGATCGCCATCAGCCGCATCGCCTCCGGCCGTATCGCCGTCAGCCGCATCGCCACCAGTCGTGTCGTCCTCGGCCGTACCGCCGTCGACGGCGTCGCCACCCATCGCATATAGCTCGCAGTCGCCGGCCGGCGCCCCCGCGGGGCGCCGGCCGACGGAAACCCCATTTCGGCAGAGATCTCGCACTGCAAGGGGAAACCATGACAGCGACCACCGTCCAACCCTCCGAGACCCCCTCCGAGCCCGAGACCCTGACGGCCGCCCGGCAGGCCACGGCCCGCGCCGTCGACCACCTGCTGGGGTGTCAGGACCCCGAGGGGTGGTGGAAGGGCGACCTGGAGACCAACGTCACCATGGACGCCGAGGACCTGATGCTCCGCCAGTTCCTCGGCATCAGGGACGAGCGCGTCCTCGCCGCCGCGGCGCGCCACATCCGGTCCCAGCAGAGAGCCGACGGCACCTGGGCCACCTTCTACGGCGGCCCCTCCGAACTCTCCGCCACCGTCGAGGCGTATGTCGCCCTGCGGCTGGCCGGGGACGGGCCCGACGAGCCGCACATGGCCGCCGCCTCCGCCTGGGTCCGCGAACGCGGCGGCATCGCCCGGGCCCGTGTCTTCACCCGCATCTGGCTCGCTCTCTTCGGCTGGTGGCGCTGGGAGGACCTGCCCGAGCTGCCCCCCGAGCTGATCTACCTGCCCACCTGGGTGCCGCTGAACATCTACGACTTCGGCTGCTGGGCCCGGCAGACCATCGTGCCGCTCACCATCGTCTCCGCCCACCGCCCGGTGCGGCCCGGGCCGTTCAGCGTGGACGAGCTGCACACCGACCCCCGCCACCCCAACCCGCCGCGCCCCAGCGCCCCGCTGACCAGCTGGGACGGCCTCTTCCAGCGCCTGGACCGGGCGCTGCACGGCTACCGCAGGGTCGCCGTCGGCCCGCTGCGCCGGGCCGCGGTGCGGAGCTGCACCCGCTGGATCATCGAGCGCCAGGAGAACGACGGCTGCTGGGGCGGCATCCAGCCGCCCGCCGTCTACTCCCTCATCGCCCTGCACATCCTCGGCTACGACCTCGGCCATCCGGTGCTGCGCGCCGGACTGGAGTCGCTGGAACGGTTCGCCGTGTGGCGCGAGGACGGCAGCCGGATGATCGAGGCCTGCCAGTCCCCGGTCTGGGACACCTGCCTGGCCACCATCGCCCTCGTCGACGCCGGACTCGCCCCGGACCACCCGGCCCTGGTCAAGGCCGCCGACTGGATGCTGGGGGAGGAGATCGACCGACGTGGCGACTGGGCGGTGCGCCGGCCCGAACTCCCGCCCGGCGGCTGGGCCTTCGAGTTCCACAACGACACCTACCCCGACATCGACGACACCGCCGAGGTGGTGCTGGCGTTGCGCCGGGTGGACCACCCCGAACCGGACCGGGTCGAGGCGGCCGTCCGCCGCGCCACCCGCTGGAACCTGGGCATGCAGTCCAAGAACGGCGCCTGGGCCGCCTTCGACGTGGACAACACCAGCCCGTTCCCCAACCGGCTGCCGTTCTGCGACTTCGGCGAGGTCATCGACCCGCCCTCGGCCGATGTCACCGCGCACGTGGTGGAGATGCTCGCCTGGGTGGGTCTGGCGCGGGATCCGCGAGCCCGGCGCGGCATCGCCTGGCTGCTGGCCGAGCAGGAGGTCGACGGCGCCTGGTTCGGCCGCTGGGGCACCAACTACGTCTACGGCACCGGCTCGGTCGTCCCCGCCCTGGTGGCGGCCGGCGTCCCCGCCTCGCACCCCGCGATCCGGCGCGCCGTCGCCTGGCTGGAGCGGGTGCAGAACGAGGACGGCGGCTGGGGCGAGGACCAGCGGTCCTACCGGGACCCGGAGTGGATCGCCCGCGGACCCTCCACCGCCTCACAGACCGCCTGGGCGCTGCTGGCGCTGCTGGCGGCCGGCGAGCGGGAGTCCAAGGCCGTGGAGCGCGCGGTGACCTGGCTGACCGACACCCAGCTGTCGGACGGCTCCTGGGACGAGCCGCAGTTCACCGGCACCGGCTTCCCCTGGGACTTCTCCATCAACTACCACCTGTACCGGCAGGTCTTCCCGGTCACCGCGCTCGGCCGCTATGTGTACGGCGAGCCGGCCCTGCCGCCGGCCCGGGACGCCTGATGGAGCCCGCCCGGCCCGCCCCTCTCCTGATCGCGTGCGCGCTCGGCATCGAGCGGCTCGCCCTCCGCGGCGACCACGACGGCGCACACGGGCCGGTGACGGTGGTGCGCACCGGCATGGGCCCGCGGTCCGCCGAGCGCGCGGTGGCCCGCGCGCTCGGCGACGGCGCGGCCGCCCGCGACACCGCCGTGATCGCCACCGGCTTCTGCGCCGGGCTGGCCCCCGGGATGCACCCCGGAGACCTGGTCGTCGCCGACGAGACCCGCGACCCCGAGGGCCGCACCCCGTGCACCGCCAGCGAGACCCTGGCCGCCGCGCTGTCCGCCCTGGCCCCCGCCGGCGTCCGACGCACCCCGCACATCGGGCCCGTCGTCGGCTCCGACCATGTGGTGCGGGGTGCGGAGCGCGCGGTACTGCGCGCCACCGGCGCCCTCGCGGTGGACATGGAGTCCGCCGCCACGCTCCGCGCCGCCGTGTCGGCGGGCGCCCGCCCGGTTGCGGCCGTACGAGTGGTCGTGGACGCTCCTGAACATGAACTCGTCCGGATTGGCACATTGTGCGGTGGAATATCTGCTTTCCGGGTACTACGCACTCTGCTCCCGGCTTTCTTTGAATGGCACCGATCCTTGCCGCTCCCCAGGAGGTGAGCCAGATGGCCATGCCGCTCCGACAGTCCATCCGGGTCGCGACATACGTTTTCACGCAGAAAGTCATCCGGCGGCGTGAGAAGTTCCCGCTGATCGTGGAGCTGGAGCCGCTGTACGCCTGCAACCTCAAGTGCGAGGGCTGCGGGAAGATCCAACACCCGGCCGGGGTGCTCAAGCAGCGCATGCCGGTGGCCCAGGCGGTCGGCGCGGTGCTGGAATCCGGTGCTCCGATGGTCTCCATCGCCGGTGGCGAACCCCTGATGCACCCCCAGATCGGCGAGATCGTCCGACAGTTGGTGGAGCGGAGGCGCTATGTCTTCCTCTGCACCAACGCCGTACTGCTGCGCAAGAAGATCGACGAGTTCACCCCGTCCCCGTACTTCGCCTTCGCGGTGCACATCGACGGGCTGCGCGAGCGGCACGACGAGTCGGTGGCCAAGGAGGGGGTCTTCGACGAGGCGGTCGCGGCCATCAAGGAGGCGCAGCGGCGCGGTTTCCGCACCACCACCAACTCGACCTTCTTCAACACCGACACCCCGCAGACCGTGGTCGAGGTGCTCAACTTCCTCAACGACGACCTGAAGGTGGACGAGATGATGATCTCGCCCGCCTACGCCTATGAGAAGGCACCCGACCAGGAACACTTCCTGGGCGTCGAGCAGACCCGGGAACTGTTCAAGAAGGCGTTCGCCGGCGGCAACCGGAAGCGCTGGCGGCTCAACCACAGCCCGCTCTTCCTGGACTTCCTGGAAGGCCGCACCGACTTCCCCTGCACGGCCTGGGGGATCCCGAACTACTCCCTCTTCGGCTGGCAGCGCCCCTGCTATCTGATGGCGGACGGCTATGTCCCCACCTACCGGCAGCTGGTCGAGGAGACCGACTGGGACAAGTACGGGCGCGGCAAGGACCCGCGCTGCGACAACTGCATGGCGCACTGCGGCTATGAGCCGACCGCCGTGCTCGCCACCGTGGGCTCGCTCAAGGAGTCGCTGCGCGCGGCCCGCGAGACCATGTCCGGGAACCATGGGTGAGGCCATGACAGCGACAGAGACGCTCGACCTCGGGCTCCCCGCCATGCCCGTCCGGCCGCTCGCCCCGCGCCGGCCCAGCCGACGGATCCAGGTCGGGTCGGTGGCGGTGGGCGGGGGTGCGCCGGTGTCGGTGCAGTCCATGACGACGACGGTCACGGCGGACATCGGTGCGACGTTGCAGCAGATCGCGGAGTTGACGGCCTCGGGGTGTCAGATCGTGCGGGTGGCGTGTCCGTCGCAGGATGACGCGGACGCGTTGCCGGTGATCGCGAGGAAGTCGCAGATCCCGGTGATCGCGGACATCCACTTCCAGCCGAAGTACGTGTTCGCGGCGATCGACGCCGGTTGCGCCGCGGTGCGGGTCAATCCGGGGAACATCCGGCAGTTCGACGACAAGGTGAAGGAGATCGCCAAGGCGGCCTCCGACGCCGGTGTCCCGATCCGTATCGGCGTCAACGCCGGTTCGCTGGACAAGCGGCTGCTGGCGAAGTACGGCAAGGCCACGCCGGAGGCGCTGGTGGAGTCGGCGCTGTGGGAGTGCTCGCTGTTCGAGGAGCACGGCTTCAGGGACATCAAGATCTCCGTCAAGCACAACGACCCGGTGGTCATGGTCAACGCCTACCGGCAGCTCGCCGCCCGGTGTGACTACCCGCTCCACCTGGGCGTGACCGAGGCGGGCCCCGCCTTCCAGGGCACGATCAAGTCCGCGGTGGCCTTCGGTGCCCTGCTCTCGGAGGGCATCGGCGACACCATCCGGGTCTCCCTCTCCGCTCCGCCGGCGGAGGAGGTCAAGGTCGGCATCCAGATCCTGGAGTCGCTCAACCTGCGCCAGCGTCGACTGGAGATCGTCTCCTGCCCCTCCTGCGGCCGCGCCCAGGTGGATGTCTACAAGCTGGCGGATCAGGTGACCGCGGGTCTTGAGGGGATGGAGGTGCCGTTGCGGGTGGCGGTGATGGGCTGTGTCGTGAACGGTCCCGGCGAGGCCCGGGAGGCCGACCTCGGTGTGGCCTCGGGCAACGGCAAGGGGCAGATCTTCGTGAAGGGCGAGGTGATCAAGACGGTGCCCGAGTCGAAGATCGTCGAGACCCTCATCGAAGAGGCCATGCGACTCGCGGAGGTGATGGAGACCGAGGGTGTCCCGTCGGGGACCCCCGATGTGACCGTGAGCTAGCCACGAAGAGGGGGACCCACCATGTCGCTCCTGGAGACCATCCGAGGCCCGCGCGACCTGAAAGCGCTACCCGAAGACCAACTCGGCCGACTCGCCGCCGAGATCCGCGAGTTCCTGGTCCGCGCGGTGACCAGAACCGGCGGACACCTCGGCCCCAACCTCGGCGTCGTGGAGCTGTCGATAGCCCTCCACCGGGTCTTCGACTCGCCCACCGACCGCATCCTGTGGGACACCGGGCACCAGTCCTACGTCCACAAGCTGCTCACCGGCCGCCAGGACTTCTCCAAGCTCCGCGGCAAGGGCGGGCTCTCCGGCTACCCGTCCCGCGACGAGTCCGAGCACGACGTCATCGAGAACAGCCACGCCTCCACGGTGCTGGGCTGGGCCGACGGCCTCGCCAAGGCCGACGAGGTGCTCGGCCGCACCGACCGGCACGTGGTCGCGGTGATCGGCGACGGCGCGCTGACCGGCGGCATGGCCTGGGAGGCGCTCAACAACATCGCCGCCGCCAAGGACCGGCCACTGATCATCGTCGTCAACGACAACGAGCGCTCCTACGCGCCCACCATCGGCGGCCTCGCCAACCACCTCGCCACGCTGCGCACCACCGACGGCTACGAGCGCGTCCTCGCCTGGGGCAAGGACGTGCTGCAACGCACACCCGTCGTCGGCCAGCACATCTACGGGTCCCTGCACGGCGCCAAGAAGGGCTTCAAGGACACCTTCGCACCGCAGGGCATGTTCGAGGACCTGGGGCTGAAGTACGTCGGACCCGTCGACGGGCACGACATCGCGGCCGTCGAGTCGGCGCTGCGCCGCGCCCGACGGTTCCACGGCCC
Organism: Streptomyces sp. SAJ15; assembly: GCF_007595705.1. Classification (GTDB taxonomy): domain Bacteria; phylum Actinomycetota; class Actinomycetes; order Streptomycetales; family Streptomycetaceae; genus Streptomyces. The sequence continues at coordinate 618,450 of NZ_NISY01000002.1, forward strand.
CGTACTGATCCACTGCATCACCGCCAAGGGCCGCGGCTATCGGCCCGCCCTGGAGGACGAGGCCGACCACTTCCACACCGTCGGCGCGATGGACCCGCTGACCTGCCAGCCGCTCAGCCCCTCCGGCGGGCCGTCCTGGACCTCGGTCTTCGGCGACGAGATGGTGCGGATCGGCTCCGAGCGGCCCGATGTGGTGGCCCTGACCGCGGCGATGCTGCACCCGGTCGGGCTCGGCCCGTTCGCCGAGCGGTTCCCGCACCGGGTCTGGGACGTGGGCATCGCCGAGCAGCACGCCGCGGTGTCGGCCGCGGGGCTGGCCACCGGCGGGTTGCACCCGGTCTTCGCCGTCTACGCCACCTTCCTCAACCGGGCCTTCGACCAACTGCTGATGGACGTCGCGCTGCACCGCTGCGGGGTGACCTTCGTCCTCGACCGCGCGGGCGTCACCGGCACCGACGGCCCCAGCCACAACGGCATGTGGGACCTGTCCATCCTCCAGGTCGTGCCCGGACTGCGGATCGCCGCGCCGCGCGACGCCGACCAGCTGCGGGCGCAACTGCGGGAGGCGGTCGACGTGGACGACGCGCCCACCGTGGTCCGCTTCCCGAAGGAGTCGGTCGGCGAGCCGATCCCGGCGGTGGCCCGGGTGGGCGGCATGGACGTGCTGCGCGAGGCCCCGGACCGCGCCGATGTGCTGCTGGTCGCGGTCGGGGCGATGGCGCCGGTCGCGCTGGCGGCGGCCGAGCTGCTGGCCGAGCGCGCCGTCCACTGCACGGTCGTCGACCCGCGCTGGGTCAAGCCCGTCGACGCGGCGCTGCCCGCGCTGGCGGCCCGCCACCGGGCGGTGGCCGTCGTGGAGGACGGCAGCCGCAACGGCGGCGTCGGGTCGGCGGTCGCCCAGGCGCTGCGCGACGCCGCGGTGGACCTGCCGGTGCGCACCTTCGGCATCCCCGAGCGGTTCCTGCCGCACGCCAAGCGGGGCGAGGTCCTCGCCGACATCGGGCTGACCCCGGTCGAGATCGCCGCGGGGATCGGCGCGGCGCTGGGCCACGGACGGGTCAGCCGACAGCGCGGGTCCGCCGCCGAGGACGCCCGGGCTCACGCCCGGCCCACCGAGACCCTCGCCGAAAGCCCCGGCGAGACCACCGCCGAGAGCCGCCGGCAGGTCCCGGACCACGCGTCGAGCGGGGCGGGTGAGCACACCATGGAGAGCAGGGAGCGCCGCCGATGACCGCCGCCGAACCGTCACCGGGCTTCGACCTCGCCGGACTGCTCGCGGAGCGCGGCGCCGAGCGGTACGAGCTGCACGCCCGGTACCTCAACCACCAACTGCCGCGCATGCTGCGCACCATCGGCTTCGACAAGGTCTACGAGCGGGCCGAGGGCGCCTACTTCTGGGACGCGGACGGCCGCGACTACCTGGACATGCTCGCCGGCTTCGGCGTGATGGGCCTGGGCCGCCACCACCCCGTCGTGCGCCGGGCGCTGCACGACGTCCTGGACGCCTCGCTGGCCGATCTGACCCGCTTCGACTGCCCGCCGCTGCCCGGGCTGCTGGCCGAGCGGCTGCTGTCGTACGTCCCCCACCTGGACCGGGTGTTCTTCGGCAACAGCGGCACCGAGGCCGTCGAGACGGCCCTGAAGTTCGCCCGGTTCGCCACCGGCAAGCCGCGCGTCGTCTACTGCGCGCACGCCTTTCACGGGCTGACCACCGGCTCGCTCTCGGTCAACGGTGAGGACGGCTTCCGCGCGGGCTTCGCCCCGCTGCTGCCGGACACCGCCATCGAACTGGGGGACCTGGCCGCCCTGGAGCGGGAGCTCGGGCGCGGTGACGTGGCCGCGCTGGTGGTCGAGCCGATCCAGGGCAAGGGCGTGCACCCCGCCCCGCCCGGCTTCCTGCGGGCCGCGCAGGAGCTGCTGCACCGACACAAGGGGCTGCTCATCGCCGACGAGGTGCAGACCGGGCTCGGCCGGACCGGGGACTTCTTCGCCTACCAGCACGAGGAGGGCGTCGAACCGGACCTGGTCTGCGTGGCCAAGGCGCTCTCCGGCGGCTATGTGCCGGTCGGCGCCACCCTCGGCAAGGACTGGATCTTCAAGAAGGTCTACTCCTCGATGGACCGGGTGCTGGTGCACTCCGCCAGCTTCGGCTCCAACGCGCAGGCCATGGCCGCGGGGCTGGCCGTGCTCGCCGTCATGGAGGACGAGAGGACCGTCGAGAACGCCCGGCGCACCGGCGACCTGCTGCGCGACCGACTCGCCGCGCTGGTGGACCGCTACGAGCTGCTGTACGCGGTGCGCGGGCGCGGCTTGATGATCGGGATCGAGTTCGGCCGGCCCCGGTCGCTGGCCCTGCGCGGCCGCTGGACCATGCTCCAGACGGCCCGGAAGGGGCTGTTCGCGCAGTTGGTCGTCGCCCCGCTGCTGCACCGGCACCGCATCCTCACCCAGGTCTCCGGCGACCACATGGAGGTCATTAAGCTGATCCCGCCGCTGATCATCGGCGAGCGCGAAGTGGACCGCTTCGTCGATGCCTTCACCGCCGTCATGGACGAGGCCCACTCGGGCGGCGGTCTGATCTGGGACTTCGGCCGCACGCTGGTGAAGCAGGCGGTGGCGGGACGGTGAACCGGCCGGCCGACTGACGCGTCGCACACGGGAGAGGCACGAGCCATGCTCGCCACGGAGACCATACGTTCCGTCAACGAGCTGACCGGGTGGTGGGCGCGGAGCGCGGTGCCGGAGGCGGCCGAGGGCACCGTGTTCTCCGCCGCCGGGGTGTGGCCGCTGCTCGCCCTGCTGGCGGGCGGCGCCGACGGCCGGGCCCGGGGGGAACTGCACGGCACCCTCTCCCTCGCCGGCGCGGACAGCGCGTCGGCCCGCGGCCGCGAGTTGATCGAGGCGCTGGGCGCGATGGAGGGCGTGGCCGTGGCCACCGGCCTGTGGACCCGCGCGGAGCGGGTGCCGCTACGGCCGGTGTGGGCGGCCGCGCTGCCGCCCGGCGTCCACGGGGAGTTGACCGGCGCCCCCGACCGGGACCGCGCGGCGCTGGACGCCTGGGCGACCCGGCACACGGACGGCCGGATCACCGGGTTGCCGGTGCCGCTGACCGCCGACACCCTGCTGGTCCTGGCCGGGGCGCTGCTGCTGCGCACCCGGTGGACCCGCCCCTTCGGCGAGGGCTGGCTGGAGCCCGACGACGGGCCGTGGCGGGGGCGGCGGCTGACCGGCCTCTACCGCTCCGGCCCGGACCTCGACCTGCTTCGGGTCGCCCCCGACACCCCGGCGGGGCCGCTGACGCTCGCCGAGGTCGCCGGCGACAACGGGCTGGAGGTGCGCCTGGTCCGCGGCGCCGCGGGCGTCCCCGGCGGCGAGGTGCTGCAGACGGCGGTGGCCGTACTGGACGGGGAGCACCCGGCGCTGCCCGGCTCGGCGCTCCCGTACGGTGAACCGGCCCCCGGCGTCCGCGTGGTGGAGGCGACCAGCTGGGAGGAGCGCCCGACCCTCAACCTGGCCACCGTCCGCTTCACCGTGCGGGCGGAGCACGATCTGCTCGACCGCGCGGGGCTGTTCGGCCTGCGCACGGCCACCGACACCGGGCGCGGCCACTTCCCGGGCATCAGCCCGACCCCGCTCGCCGTCACCTCCGCACGCCAGAGCATGACGGCCGGCTTCACCGCCACGGGCTTCGAGGCGGCGGCCGTGACCTCCGTCGGGATGGGCCTGGGCGGCGTCCCCAGGCAGCGCTCGAAGCAGGTCGCCGCCCGCTTCGACCAGCCCTTCGGTTTCCTCGCCCGCCACCGCGCCTCCGGCCTGATCCTGGCCGCCGGCTGGGTCACCGGCCCGGACGAGGCCCCGAACCGCCCCTGGTGACACCCCGCCGCCCGGCGAACCGAGCCGAAGGGCGGGCCCCCGCCTCACGGCCTCGGACGCACTCCGGCCCCGTACGGACCGAGCCCTTAGAAAGAGACCAGCAAGCGCTCCCGCAGGGACTCCCGCATCTGGTCGGTCAGTCCGAGGCCCTGGGTCAGGTACCTCTCCACGCCGCCCCAGACGGAGTCGATCGTGTCCCAGGCCGCGGTCAGGTATTCGAGGCGGGCGTCGAAGAGGGGCGTGAGGAGCTCGATGACCTCGGGGGCCATGGCGTTCGCGGGGTCGCCGCTGCGCCAGATCTTGTAGCGGCGGTGGGCGGCGCCGGACTCCAGGTAGTCCTGCTCGATGGCGTCCCGTTCGACGCCGAGGGCCAGCAGGATGACCGCGATGGAGAGCCCCGCGCGGTCCTTGCCGGCGGAGCAGTGCAGGAGCGCGGGGGAGCTGCCGCCGGCCAGCTCGGCCAGCAGCCGACCGTGTTCCACCGTCCGGGTGGTGACGATCTCGCGGTAGGAGGCGATCATGCGCCCGGCCGCCCGGCCCTCGGCGAGCAGCTCCCGCAGCTCGCGCAGCTCGCCCTCGCGCACCATGGTCCAGAAGCCCGAGCCGTCGGCCGGGTCGCTGAGCGGGATGTTGACGTTCCGCACACCGGTCAGGGCGACGTCCCGCCCCTCCAGCTTGATGTCGGCGGAGTTGCGGAAGTCGAAGACGGTGTGCAGGCCGAGAGAGTCGAGGAAGGCGGTGTCCTCCGGGGTGGCGCCCGCGAGGTGCCCGCTGCGGAACAGCACGCCGTGCCGGATCCGCCGTCCGTCCCCGGTGGGCAGTCCGCCCACGTCCCGGAAGTTGCGTACCCCTACCAGGTCGGGCTCGACGGACGGGATCTGCGGCGACTGCGTCACGGGCGCTCCTCGGGTCGTTCGCCGGCGCTGGTCGTCGGCGAGACACGGTTCTGTTGACGATACGACATCTGTTCCCAGGGCAATCAGTTCGACATGGCGGCCCCGATCGGTGCGTCGGCTCCGTGCCGTGTCGCGCCGTTCGCAGGGGCCGACTCGCCTTCCCCGTCTCCCCGTCGCCGACCCCATCCCCGCGGCTCCGAGCCGTGAATCTCCCTCCGGTGGGCGTGCGGGGTGGCCGGTCGAGGGCGGATCCCGGCTCGCGCGCCCCGACCGCGAGGGGGAAGCGGGCGTATGCGCGGCACCGGACGGCGTTGCGCCTCGCCGTCCTATTCCACCTCCGCCAAAACTGACCGGGTGGTATTCATCACGCCTCGTCAACCCCTGGTTACGGTGGCGTAAGTCACTTCCCACGGTGAAGGATGTGCTGACATGGCAGACGATTCGAAGAGATTCACCATTGGCACGATCGGGTCGTACGCAGCCGTCGGCGACAGCTTCACGGAGGGGGTCGGTGACCCCGGTCCCGCGGGGGCGTTCGTCGGCTGGGCCGACCGGCTGGCCGTACTGCTGTCCGATCGGCTGCACACCGCCCATCCGGCAGCGGAGTCCGCGGGGGACTTCGCTGCCGACTTCCGGTACGCCAACCTGGCCGTGCGTGGCCGGCTCCTGGACCAGATCGTCGAGGAGCAGGTGCCGCGCGCCAAGGAGCTCGCCCCCGACCTGGTGAGCTTCTGCGCCGGCGGCAACGACATCCTGCGTCCGGGCAGCGACCCCGACGACATCGCCGCCCGCTACGAGGCGGCCGTCGCCGACCTCACCGCCTCCGTCGGCACCGTGCTGGTGTGCACCGGCTTCGACACCCGAGGCGTCCCGGTGCTGCGCCATCTGCGCGGAAAGATCGCCACCTACACGGCGCACGTCCGGGCCATCGCCGACCGGCACGGCTGCCCGGTGCTCGACCTGTGGTCGCTGCGTTCGGTGCAGGACCGCCGGGCCTGGAGCGAGGACCGGCTGCACCTCTCGGCGGACGGCCACACCCGGGTGGCGCTGCGCGCCGCACAGGTGCTCGGCCTGCCCCTGGCCACCGACCCGGACCAGCCCTGGCCGGAGGAGGGCCATCGCTCGGCGGCCGAGGTGCGCCGGGACAACATCCACTGGGCGCGGGAACACCTGGTGCCCTGGATCGGGCGGCGGCTGCGCGGGGAGTCCTCCGGCGACCACGTCCACCCCAAGCGCCCGGACCTGCTGCCGTTGCCGTAGTCGGCGGTGACAGGCGCCGTCCTCGGCGGTCGGGCGGGTTCGGAGACCGAGCCCGCCCGACCGCCGAGGACGCGTGACGCCACCTCAGCGCGCCCGGAGACTCGGACGGTGGACGGTGCGGCTCGTCGAACGCGCTAGCTCAGATGCGCCCAGACCGCCCGACCCCGGCCGTCCTCCGCGGGTCTGACGCCCCATGAGTCGGACAGCGCCTCCACCAGCATCAGCCCGCGTCCGCCCTCCTGGTCGACGGTGACCGGGCGGGCCATCGGCTCGGTGCGGGCGCAACCCTGGTCGGTGACCTCAAGCCGCAGCCGGAGGCCGACCGCGCGCACCTCGCAGCAGACCCGCTCGCTGGAGGTGTGCCGCACCGCGTTGGTGAACAGCTCGGAGACGATCAATTCGGCGTTGTCGCGGACCTCTTCGCCGATGCCCCACTCCCGGAGCCGCGCCAGGACCCGCCGTCGCGCCTCCGCGACCGACGTGCTCAGCGCGGGGAGGGAGAACGCGTCCTGAAGACACTGGGCGAGGGAACCGCCGCCCGAATGCCCTAAACGGAGAGCCTCATGGGAAGGAGCCACGCCGTCACTATGCTCTGTCACTCTCACGTATGGCAAGGTTCAATCTGTAAATTGCAGAATCGCACCGGACAGAGTGTTCCGGGCGAAGTTGAGGGCGTGCCAGACTGCTGCTCCGTGGGGCCAGTTGAAGGGGAGCGGTAGTGGCGGACGCGCGGCACGGCGGGGGTGCCCCCACCGTACTCAGAGTGGTGCTCGGCAGACGGCTGCAGGACCTCAGGGAGAAGGCGGGGCTGTCGTACGAGCAGGCCGGTCGTGCCCTCGACGTCACCCACGCCACCATCCGGCGGATGGAGAAGGCCGAGGTCGGGCTGAAGATCCCGTACGTCGAGAAGCTGCTGTCGACCTACGGCGTCACCGACCCGGAGGAGTTCGACTCCTTCGTGGCCCTGGCCCGCGAGGCCAACCAGCCCGGCTGGTGGCACCGCTTCCGGGACGTCCTGCCCGAGTGGTTCAGCGCGTTCGTCAGCCTGGAGTCGGAGGCCAACCTGATCCGGGCCTACGAGCCGCACTACGTGCCCGGCCTGCTGCAGACCGCGGAGTACGCCCGCGCGGTGCTGCGCGCCGGGATGCCGACCGCCGCCGACGAGGAGATCGAGCGCGTCGTCGCGCTGCGGGTGGAGCGCCAGGCGCTCCTCACCCGGCCCGACCCGCCGCTGCTGTGGGTGGTCATGGACGAGACGGTGCTGCGTCGGCCCATCGGCGGCTCGTCGGAGATCATGCGCGGACAGCTCACCCGCCTCCTGGAGGCGTCCGAGCTGCCCAGCGTGCGGTTGCAGATCATGCCGTTCGCCGCCGGACCGCATCCGGCGATGTACGGCCCCTTCCATGTCTTCCGGTTCCCGATCCCGGAACTGCCGGACATCGCGTATGCGGAGAACCTCATCGGTGCTTCGTATATCGACCAACGCGATGACGTGTCCGTCTTCCGGGAGGCCCTGGACCGGATGTGCGCGCAGGCCGCGCCAGCACAGAACACTCAGGACATTCTGGGTGGTATTCGCAAGGAGATCTGAACCATGGATCGCATATGCAGGGACCGCATACGCATCTACAACGGCATGCCGGCGAGGGACCTCGGCAACGAGGGCTGGCAGAAGCCGTGGAGCGGCGGTAACGGGGGAAGTTGCGTCGAGGCCATGAAGCTCGGTGACGGTCGGGTGGCGCTGCGCCAGTCGACCGATCCCGACGGCCCCGCCCTGATCTACACGCTCCACGAGATGGAACGGTTCATCGAGGGGGCCAAGGCCGGGGAGGCCGACTTCCTGCTCGCATGACCGCCGACAGCCCGGCGGACTACTCAGCGTCGCCACCGGCCCGGCCCCGACGGGGCGCCGAGCTGCCCCGACAGGCGGGCCACGGGTGGCGCCCGGACCGGTTCGGACGGAGGGTGTAGAGAACGACTGGGAACGAGGTGACGGCGTTGACGACGGCCACATCGCGCGGGGTCCAGGGGGCACCCTGCTGGGTGAGCCTGACGGTGCCCGACCTGAAGGCCGCGCAGGACTTCTACGCGGCCGTGCTCGGCTGGGAGTACAAGCCCGGCTTCCAGGGCCAGGGCAGCTACTCCGTGGCCCTGGCCAAGGCCACCCCGGTGGCCGGCATCGGGGCGGCCTCCGGCCTCGGCCGGCAGGCGGTCTGGACGGCGTACTTCGTCGCCGACAGCGCCGACGTGGTCGCCTCCCGGATCCGTGAGCGCGGCGCCACCGTCGCGGTGGGCCCGCTGGAGTTCGGCAACGGCCGGGTGGCCTGGGCCGCCGACCCCTTCGACGCGGTCTTCGGCATCTGGGAGGGCGCCGTCGACCCCGAGTGGCAGGTGGGGCGCACCGCCGGCGCCCCGGCCTGGCTGGAGCTGCGCACCAGGGACCCGTTCGCCTCGGCGATGTTCTACGGCGGTGTCTTCGACTGGGACGTGGAGGGCCCCCGGAAGATCGACGTGCGCTACGAGCACGACCGGGTGATGCTCTCCGTCGGCGGCCACACCGTGGCCGGGATCTACGGCGGCGGGGTGGAGACCGCGCCCGACCCCCATCTGCGGCCGCAGTGGCACGTCTACTTCTGCGTGGACGACGTCGAGGCCGCGGTGGACCGGGCCGACGCCGCGGGCGGCACGGTCATCACCCGGCCGCGTGACACCCCCTTCGGCCCGATGGCCAGCGTCCGCGACCCGCAGGGCGCGCTGTTCCACCTCTCGTCGGAGGAGATCGAGAAGGCGGGCTGACCGCCGCCGCGGGGCCCCCCGGGGGCTACGAGGGGATCCCGTACGGGGCGCCGTCGCTCCTCGACTGCGCGACCCGCGACCGGGGTCTAGGCCGGGGTCTCCCACGGCTGGGCTCTTCGGCTGGGCCCTACGGCAGGGGCTGGGGCACGGCGGGCGTGGCGTCGTCCCTGCGCTCCGGCCGCTCGGGGCCGGCTCCCGCGCCGGGCGCGCCGCCCTCCGGCGGGGCCTGCCGGCCGCCCGGGGGCGGCGCCGCGACCGCGCGCCACCACGGGTCCAGCGGCAGCCCGGCCGCCGGTTCGAAGGGCTGCCCGGGGCGCGGCATCGCCACCGTCGCCCCGACCGCCCCCGCGGCGGTCACGGTCCCCTCGGCCGGCTCCTCCCACGGGTGGGGAGCCAGGTTGAAGGTGCCCCAGTGGATCGGCAGCATGACGCCCGTGGGCCGGCCGCCCTGCAGGTCCAGATGGGCGCGCAGCCCCTCCTGGGGCGTCATGTGGATGTCCGGCCAGAACTCGCTGTACGCGCCGATCTGGATCATCGTGGCGTCGAACGGGCCGTACGCGGCGCCGATGTCCCGGAAACCGGGGAAGTACCCGGTGTCCCCGCTGTGGAAGACGGCGTGCTCCGGGCCCGCGACCACCCAGGAGGCCCACAGCGTGTGCTGGGTGTTGCGCAGCGCCCGACCGCAGAAGTGGCGGGCCGGGGTGGCGGTGAGGGTGAGCCCGGCGACCCTGGTCGACTCGTGCCAGTCGAGCTCGGTGATCTGCTCGGCCGGGACGCTCCAGTGCTCCAGGTGCGCGCCGACCCCCAGGGGCACCACGAAGACCGTGCCGGTGCGGGCCAGTGCCCGGACGGTCGGCATGTCGAGGTGGTCGTAGTGGTCGTGCGAGATGACCACGGCGTCCACGGTCCCCAGCTCGCGCAGGGGTACCGGCACCGGGTGCAGCCGCTTCGGCCCGACGAAGGCGAACGGCGAGCAGCGCTGCCCCCAGACCGGGTCGAACAGCACCCGCCGACCGTCGATCTCCGCCAGCACGCTGGAATGGCCCATCCAGGTCAACCGCAGCCCGGAGGCGGGCGGCGCGGCCAGGTCGGCGAGCGTGGTCGGATGCACCGGCACGGTGCCGGCCGGCGCCCTGCGCACCCGTTCCTCCCTGCGGAAGTACGTGGACAGGAACTTCAGCATCGACCCGGACGGGGCGACCCGTGCGGCCACCGGATTGACGAACACGCCGTCGGCGAAGTTCGGCGACCGGCGGATGCGCTCCATCCGCTCGCCGTCCGGGTCCGCCCCGAAGGCGGCGGGGCGCGGCGCACCGCGCCACGAGCGCGGGGACACCCGGCTGGTCTGCGTCTCCGTCGTGTGCGAACCGGTCACGGCACCTCCAGCGTGAGGGGGTGGGGCCACCCCATTATCTGTGGGAAGAACTCACACCGCTGGTCACCTTGTTCCGCGAGGGCGACGCGGAGCCGCCCGGGGTGCCCGCCCGGGACCCGTACGGCGGCGGGCGTTCGCGCGGTGGCCGGTGCACGCGTGCGGACCGAACCCGGGCGCGCGCGGACGGCCCCGGGCCCGGCGTACCGGGTCCGGGGCCGTCCGTCCCCTCCGGGAGGTCAGCCGCGCGCGGCGGCCGTCAGCGCCTCCATGACGCGGGGGTCGTCGCCCGCCTCGGGGTGCCACTGCACCCCGAGGACGAAGCCCTGGGCGCCCGGGAGCTCCAGGGCCTCCACCGTCCCGTCCGCCGCGTGCGCGGAGACCTCCAGTCCGGCGCCGAGCCGGTCCACCGCCTGGTGGTGGTAGGTGGGCACGGACACCGGCTCCGGCAGCGCCCGGGCGAGCAGCGTGCCCGGGACCGGGATGACCTCGTGGCGCTCGAAGACGCCGGGCGGCCCGCTGTGCCCCTCGTGCCCCACCGTCTCCGGAAGGTGCTGGACGAGCGTGCCGCCGCGGGCGACGTTGAGCAGCTGCATGCCCCGGCAGATGCCCAGCAGCGGCACCCCGGCCGCCAGGGCCGCCTCGATCAGGGCCAGTTCCCAGACGTCGCGCTCCCGGGCGGGCGGCCCGGTGCGGGGGTGCGGCTCGGCTCCGTACCGCACCGGCTCCACATCGGGGCCGCCCGCGATGACCAGGCCGTCCAGTCGGGACACCACGGCCGCGGCCGCCGCCGGGTCGTCCGGCGGCAGCTGCGCCGCCAGGCCGCCGGCCCGCTGGACGAGCCGGTGGTAGCCGGCGGGCAGCAGCGCGGCGGGCAGCTCCCACACCCCCCAGCGCACGGACTGCTCCAGGTAGGTGCTGATGCCGATGAGGGGCTTGGCTTGGGTCACGGGAGACGCTCCGGTTTCGGTTCTCAGTCGCGGGACAGTTCCGCCTCGGCGGCCGCCAGCGCCGCGAACTCCTCCTCGGGGGCGCTGGCGACCAGGCGGTGACGGCTGTAGAGGGCGAAGTAGGCGAGGGCGACGGCATAGACGCCCAGGGCGATGAAGGCGGCGTCCTTGTCCACCAGGAAGGTGGCCACCAGCGCCGACAGCGCCAGCACGAAGGCCACCGAGGAGGTGAGCACGCCGCCGGGGGTGCGGTAGGGCCGGTGCAGCAGCGGCTCGCGGCGGCGCAGCACGATGTGGGACAGCGCCATCAGGGCGTAGGAGATGGTGGCGCCGAAGACGGCCACGTTGAGCATCCGCGCGCTGTCCCCGGACCAGGCGGCCAGCGCGAACCCCAGCCCGCCGGGGACCAGCAGGCCCAGGTACGGCGCCTTGCGGCGGCTGGTCAGGGAGAGGAAGCGGGGCAGGTAGCCGGCGCGGGAGAGGGCGAAGAGCTGCCGGGAGCCGGCGTAGATGAGGGAGAAGAAGGAGGCGACCAGGCCGGCCAGGCCGGCGTAGTTGACGATGCGGGACAGCACCGTCGGCTCACCGTCCGGTTGCAGCGCCTCCACCAGCGGGTTGCCCGCCTCCTGGATCGCGGCCGAACCGCGCGCCCCGGTCGCGGCGAGGAAGGTGACCAGGGCCAGGAGCAGCAGCACGCCCATCGCCGCGGCCATGGCCTTGGGCAGCGTACGGGCCGGGTCGCGGGTCTCCTCGGCGGCCAGCGGCACGCCCTCCACGCCCAGGAAGAACCACATGCCGAAGGGGAAGGCCGCCCAGATGCCCAGGATGCCGAAGGGCAGCCAGGAGTTGGCGCCGAAGGCGTCGTGGTCGACCGGGATGTCGTTGAGCGAGCCCGCGTCGAAGTCGGTGAAGGCGGCGACGGCGAAGATCAGCAGGGCGGCGACGGCGATCGCCGTGACGATCAGGCTGAAGCGCAGCGCCTCGCCCACGCCCCACAGGTGGATGCCGATGAAGATGACGAAACAGGCGAGGTAGACCGGCCAGCCGGACTCCAGACCGAAGAGCTTGAGCGACTCCACGTAGTCGCCGATGAAGAGCGAGATCGCCGCGGGCGCCAGCACGTACTCGATGAGGATCGCGGTGCCGGTGAGGAAGCCGCCCCAGGTGCCCAGCGCACGGCGCGCGAAGCCGTAGCCGCCGCCGGCCGTCGGCAGGATCGCGGCCAGCTCGGCCAGCGAGAACACCATGCAGGTGTACATCACGCCCATGATCAGCGCGGCGATGGCCAGCCCGCCGAAGCCGCCTTCCTGGAGGCCCAGGTTCCAGCCGGAGAAGTCGCCGGAGACGACGTAGGCGACGCCCAGGCCGGTCAGCAGCAGCGGGCCCGAGCTGCCGCGGCGCAGTGAGCGGCGCTCCAGATAACCGTCGTCGGGGGAGGAGGGGGAGACGGAGGCGTCGGCGCCAGGCGGCGCGTCGCTCAGCGGGGTGCGGGACTCGGTTCCATCGGCCATGGGGAGCTCCTGCTCGGGGCGGGGAGAGGGGATATCGTCCACGCGGGCGTGGGGGAGGCGTCGGCGGACGGGGTGTGGCAATGGTTTGGGGGCATACCTTTTCTCTCCGCATGGCCATGCGCAAGCCCCTTGCGTAAAACAATGGTTACGAGCACGTCACGTCGCCCTTACCGGCCGGCCGGCACGGCCGGCGCCGCCGCTCCCGGTCGCGTACCGCCCCCGCCCGGCTACGCCGCGCGATCCCCGGGCGCCGTGTCCAGCCCGATCACGCCGCACCGATCCCGGGCGCGGCGCCCACCCCGGCTACGCCAGGAAGCCGCGCAGCAGCGCCGCCGTCCCCGCGCAGTGCTCCCGCATCACCTCGCGTGCCGCGTCCGCGTCCCCGTCCAGCACCGCCTCCACCAGCGCGGTGTGCTGGTGCTGGGAGTGCTCCAGGTTCCGCACCAGCAGCGGGATGCAGTCCAGCAGCTCGTTGACGGTCGCCCGGACGGCGGCGTAGCGCGCGGCCAGCGACGGCGAGCCGGAGAGCTCGGCCAGGGTCAGGTGCAGCAGCGTGTCCAGCCGCCGGTAGTCCGTCAGCGGGGCGTCGCGGGTGGCGTCCAGCGCCCCGCGCAGCCGCGCCACCTGGTCCGTGTCCAGCCCGTGCGCCGCGCACAGCCCGGCCGCGCCCACCTCCAGCACCTCGCGGAAGCGCAGCGTGTCCTCCACGTCCACCCGCGCGATCCGGCGGCGCAGCTCCGCCTCGCCGCCGGAGGGCTCCCGGCGGGCGCGGACGAAGGTGCCGCCGTACCGGCCGCGCCGGCTCTCCACCAGCCCCTGGTCCTGGAGCACCTTCAGCACCTCGCGCAGTGTGACCCGGCTGATCTGGAGCCGCTCCGCCAGCTCGCGCTCGGCCGGCAGCCGCCCGCCGTCGGGCACCAGTCCGAGCCGCACGATCTGGAGTATCTGCTCCAGCGCCTCCTCGAAGCCGTTGCCCGCGCGCACCGGCCGCAGCACCGGCGCCAGCCGGTCCGCCGCGTCTTCGTCCATGGAAGCCTCTTCCCAATCAATGGTCTACGGCCCTACCTTAAGACCTCCGGTCGCACCGACAGGAGGCACCAACCGTGTCAGACCGCACGCCCCCGCTCTCCGTCGACGAACTACGCAAGCTCGTCGAAGCCGGAGAGATCGACACCGTCGTCCTCGCCTTCACCGACATGCAGGGCAGGTTGCAGGGCAAGCGGTTCGCCGCGCGCTTCTTCCTCGACGACGCCCTGGAGCATGGCACCGAAGGCTGCAACTACCTGCTCGCCGTGGACACCGACATGAACACCGTCGACGGATACGCCATGTCCTCCTGGGAGCGCGGGTACGGCGACTTCGCCATGCACGGCGACACCGCCACCCTGCGCCGCACCCCCTGGAACCCCGGCACCGCGCTGATCACCGCCGACCTCGCCTGGCACGACGGCTCGCCGGTCCTCGCCTCGCCCCGGCAGATCCTCCGCCGCCAGCTGGACCGACTCCACCAGGCGGGGCTGGACAGAACCGGACGGGGCTGGACCGCCTACGCCGGAACCGAACTGGAGTTCATGGTCTTCAAGGACACCTACGAGGAGGCCTGGAGCCGCGGCTACCGCGGCATGAACCCCGCGAACCAGTACAACATCGACTACTCCGTGCTCGGCACCGGCCGGGTCGAGCCGCTGCTACGCCGCATCCGCAACGAGATGGGCGCGGCCGGCATGACGGTGGAGTCCGCCAAGGGCGAGTGCAACCTCGGCCAGCACGAGATCGCGTTCCGCTACGACGAGGCGCTCACCACCTGCGACCAGCACTCCGTCTACAAGACCGGGGCCAAGGAGATCGCCTCCCAGGAGGGCGTGGCGCTCACCTTCATGGCCAAGTACGACGAGCGCGAGGGCAACTCCTGCCACATCCACCTCTCGCTGCGCGACGAGGAGGGCGTGCCGGTGCTCGCGGACGACACCGGCCAGGACCCGTACGGCATGTCGAAGACCATGCGGCACTTCCTGGCCGGACAGCTCGCCGCCATGCGGGACTTCACCCTCCTCTACGCCCCCAACATCAACTCCTACAAGCGCTTCCGGCCCGGGTCCTTCGCGCCCACCGCCGTGGCCTGGGGGCCGGACAACCGCACCTGCGCGCTGCGCGTCATCGGCCACGGCCACGCCCACCGGCTGGAGAACCGGCTGCCGGGCGGCGACGTCAACCCGTACCTGGCGGTCGCGGGCATGGTGGCCGCCGGGCTCCACGGCATCGAGAACGAGCTGGAACTCCCCGAGGCGTGCACCGGCAACGCCTACACCGGCGGCGCCCAGCACGTGCCCACCACGCTGCGCGAGGCATCCGAGCTGTGGGCCGCCAGCCCCATCGCGCGCGCCGCCTTCGGCGACGAGGTCGTCGAGCACTACCTGAACATGGCCCGTGTCGAACAGGACGCGTTCGACACCGCCGTCACGGACTGGGAGCGCTTCCGCTCCTTCGAGCGCATGTAAGGACTACCGCGTGACTCTGCACGAGACCGAGGCGCTCCCCGCCCTCGACGTCCTCAACCCAGCGACGGGGGAGGTCATCGCCACCGTCCCGGCCGCCACCCCGGCCGAGGTCGACGCCGCGGTGGGCCGCGCCGCCGCCGCGCAGCGCGACTGGGCCGCGCTGGCCCCCGGCGACCGGGCCCGGCTGCTGCGCCGGTTCGCCGCCGCCGTCGACGAGCACGTCGAGGAGCTCGCCCAGCTGGAGGTCCGTGAGGCCGGCCACCCGATCGGCAACGCCCGCTGGGAGGCGGGCAACTTCCGCGACCTGCTCGACTACGCCGCCGGCGGCGTGGAGCGGCTGAATGGCCGTCAGATCCCGGTCGCCGGGGGACTGGACATCACCTTCCACGAGCCGCTGGGCGTGATCGCCGTCATCGCGCCGTGGAACTTCCCCATGCCGATCGCCGGCTGGGGCAGCGCGCCCGCGCTGGCCGCCGGCAACGCCGTGATCCTCAAGCCCGCCGAGACCACCCCGCTCACCGCGTTGCGGCTGGCCGAACTGGCCCTGGAGGCCGGGCTGCCGGAGGGGCTCTTCCAGGTGCTGCCCGGCCAGGGCCCGGTCGCCGGCGACGCGCTGGTCGAACACCCCGGCGTGGCCAAGGTCGTCTTCACCGGCTCGACCACGGTCGGCAAGCAGATCATGGCCAAGTGCGCCCGGACGGTGAAGCGGGTGACCCTGGAACTCGGCGGCAAGAGCCCCAACATCGTCTTCGCCGACGCCGACCTGGAGCTGGCCGCCGCCTCCGCCCCCGGATCCTTCCTCGACAACACCGGCCAGGACTGCTGCGCCCGCAGCCGGATCCTGGTGCAGCGCGCCGTCTACGACCGTTTCATGGAGCTGCTGGAGCCCGCCGTCAAGGCGTTCCGGGTCGGCGACCCCGCCGACCCCGCGACCCAGATGGGCCCGCTGATCTCGGCCGCCCAACGGGAGCGGGTCCGCTCCTACGTGGCCGAGGACGCCCCCGCCGCCATCCGCGGCGAGGCGCCCGAGGGCGACGGCTTCTGGTACCCGGCCACCGTCCTGGAGGGCCGGCACGGGGACCGCGCCGCCGTCGAGGAGGTCTTCGGCCCGGTCGCGGTCGTGATCCCCTTCGACGACGAGGCGGAGGCGGTGCGGATCGCCAACGCCACCGAATACGGCCTGTCCGGGTCGCTGTGGACCCGCGACGTGGGGCGCGCCATCCGTGTCTCGCGCGCCGTCGCCGCCGGCAACCTGTCGGTCAACTCCCACAGCAGCGTCCGCTACTGGACCCCCTTCGGCGGCTTCAAGCAGTCCGGCCTCGGCCGGGAGCTGGGCCCCGACGCGCTCGCCGCTTTCACCGAAACCAAGAACGTCTTCATCAGCACGGAGGCCTGAGCACCATGACCGACACCGACATCTGCCGCCGCCTGGTGGGCCGCACCGCCGTGATCACCGGAGCCGGCAGCGGCATCGGCCTGGCCACCGCGCGCCGGATCGCCTCCGAGGGCGCCAACGTCGTCTGCGCCGACATCGACGAGACCGCGGGCAAGGCCGCCGCCGAAGAGGTCGGCGGCACCTATGTCAAGGTCGACGTCACCGACGCCGAGCAGGTCGAGGCGCTGTTCAAGACCGCGTACGACACCTACGGCTCGGTCGACATCGCCTTCAACAACGCGGGCATCTCCCCGCCCGACGACGACTCCATCCTCGTCACCGGGCTGGACGCCTGGAAGCGGGTCCAGGAGGTCAACCTCACCTCCGTCTACCTGTGCTGCAAGGCCGCCATCCCCTACATGCAGCGCCAGGGCAGGGGCTCCATCATCAACACCGCCTCCTTCGTCGCCAAGATGGGCGCCGCGACCTCGCAGATCAGCTACACCGCCTCCAAGGGCGGCGTGCTGGCCATGTCCCGCGAGCTGGGCGTGCAGTTCGCCCGCGAGGGCATCCGGGTCAACGCGCTCTGCCCGGGCCCCGTGAACACCCCGCTGCTCAAGGAGCTCTTCGCCAAGGACCCGGAGCGTGCCGCACGCCGCCTGGTGCACGTGCCGGTCGGCCGGTTCGCCGAGCCCGAGGAGATCGCCGCCGCGGTCGCCTTCCTGGCCAGCGACGACTCCTCGTTCGTCAACGCCGCGGAGTTCCTGGTCGACGGCGGCATCGCGGGGGCCTACGTCACCCCGCTGTAGGTCCTGTTCGTCGGGTTCTGTGGGGGTTTACCGGCGTCTGCCGCCTCGCTCGGGCGGCGGGCGCCGGTGAACATCACACCCCTGTAAACGTCTGGCCCGGGCGACGGGGATCCGGTATACGGCATCGAAGTCTGCCCATAGGGTGACGGTGTGAGCATGACGACCCCGCCCGGCTGGTACCCCGACCCCGAACACCGGGCCGCCGGCCCCGCCCCGGAACGCTGGTGGGACGGCACCGCCTGGACCGACCACCGTCGCGAGCCGCACTACGCGCCGCCCTTCGGTCAGGCCGCTCCGGGGTACCCCGGCACCCCGGGATACCCGCCCGGGTACCCGGCGCCGGACGGCGGCGGTCGGCGCGGCCGCGGCCCGAAGATCGCGGCGGTGGTCGTCGCCGCGGCGGTCCTGGTGGCCGCCATCGTCGGCGGCGTCCTCCTGCTCCAGGACGACGGCGACGACGACAAGGACGACCGGGCCGACCCGCGACCGAGCGCCTCCGCCCCGACGACTCCGACGACCCCGGCGCCCGAAGGCGACGACGGCGGCACCGACGACATCCCCACCCCGCCGCCCTCCGACGACCCCGGCGTCGCGGTCGACGCGCTCAACGGCATCAGCCTGCCCGTCCTCCCCGGCTGGCAGGCCGGCCGCAGCAACGCGGGCGGCGCCGGCCTGTCCACCTCCACCTACCCCTGCCCCAACGACCCGGACACCAACTGCGTGCGCGGCGGCGTCTTCACCTCCACGGCCACCGGCTTCAAGGCCAAGACCGCGGAGGGCATAGCCAAGGAGGACATCGAGCGGAACGCCGAGGACTCCTACGGCACCGACCCGGACGGCGAGCGCAGCGCCTACGGCGGCCTCAAGGGACACAGCCGGCTGAAGTCGGAGGCGGTGACCGTCGCCGGCCAGCGGGGCTACCTGGTGCGCTGGAAGGTGGACACCAAGATGGGCGCCGACGGCTACGTCCAGTCCGTGGTCTTCCCCTCGCCGACCCTGCCCGACCAGATGGTCCTGGTCCGCATGGGCTTCGACGCGAGCGACGAGGCGCCGCCCCTCTCCGACATGGACCGGATCCTGCGGGGGATCAAGGGCGTCGGCGAGGAGGGCGACAGCGAGTCGGTGTGACCCGGGCGGAGTCCTCGGTGTGAACTCGGCGGAGCTAGAGGAACGTCCGCCCCTCGCCCCGATAGGTGGGCACCGTGTCCACCACCCGGTCCCCGTCGACGAGGTGCAGCGCCTCGAAGCGCTCACACAGCTCCCCGGCCTTGGCATGCCGGAACCAGACGCGGTCGCCCACCGACAGCTCGTCGGCGGCCGCGCCCACCAGCGGCGTCTGCACCTCGCCCGCCCCCTCCATGGAGTCGTAGCGCAAACCCCGCGGCAGATACGGCACCGGCAGCCGATCGGCGCCCGGCACCCCCGACGCCGGATAGCCGCCACCGAGCACCGTCGCCACGCCCACCCCGGGCCGGCGCACCACCGGCAGCGCGAACAGCGCCGCCGGGCGCCCGCGGAACGCGGTGTAGTCGTCGAACAGCCGCGGCTGGTAGAGCCCGGAGCCCGCCGCCACCTCCGTGACCACCGCCTCGGCCACCGTGTGCTGCACGCTCCCGGTGCCACCGCCGTTCACGAACTCCAGCTCCGTCACCTGCCGCACGGCCCGCACCGCCTCCGCACGCCGCGCCACCAACTGCCGACGGGCCGCCGCCTGCATCAGCCGCACCGTGCGGGCCCGCAGCGGCCGCCCCACCGGCGCGTCCCCGACGCCCGCCAGATGACCCTCGTACGCCAGCAGCCCGACCACCCGGAAGCCCGGCCGACGGGCCACCGCGCGAGCCAGCTCCACCAACCGCGCCGGCTCGTGCAGCGGCGAGCGCAACGCCCCCACCCGCACCCGGCCGCCCAACAGCCGCAGCGAGGTGTCCAGCTCCAGACAGACCCGCACCTCCGCCGCGCCCCCGCGCGCGGCGTCGATCAGATCGAGCTGCGCCACGTCGTCCACCACCACGGTCACCGCCGCCGCCAGCCCGGGATCCGAGGTCAGCTCGGCGAACCGCGCCCGATCGGCCGACGGATAGGCGAGCAGCACATCCGTGAAGCCCTCCCGCGCCAGCCACACCGACTCGGCCAGCGTGAAGCTCATGACCCCCGAGAAACCGTCCATCGCCAGCACCCGCTCCAGCAGCGCCCGGCACCGCACCGACTTGCTGGCCACCCGCACCGGCTTGCCCCCCGCCCGGCGCACCAGATCACGCGCGTTGGCGTCGAAGGCGGCCAGGTCCACGATGGCCAGCGGAGCGTCCAGTTCAGCGGTGGCCCGCTCGTACCGGGCCCGCTCCGCGGCGGGCCCGTACGCGGGAACGAAGACGTCGGCCGACATGACCGCAGCTTGCCAGAGGGCGCTGAGCCGGGGGTAGAGGGGCGGCCGGTGCGGACGCGGGCCCCCGCCCCGTAAAGTGTCGCGCACGCCCCGCGTACGCGCGCACGCCACGACCGGCAGGTCGGCGGTGTGCCGCCCACGCACGGGCGGGAGGGGCGGGCGCGCCCGGGGGCAGCGGGGTCGAGGGGGTGGCGGTGAGCACGGAGGCCGAGCCCGCACGCCCCACCACTCCACCGCCCCCACCCCACCCGCCGCGGCCCGTCCATCCGGGCGCGATACCCGGTCCCGCACGACGGGGACGCGTCGAACTCGACGACCCCACCCCCGTGTTGCCGCGCCGCGCGGTGCGACCGCCCGGGGGAGTGCCCCGACCGAGAACGGCGCCGACCGGCGTCCCCGCGACCGACGCGCCCCCCGCGGAGAGCGGTTCGCCCGCGCCGCGGCACACCTCGACCCGCGGTCACGCCCGCACGGTCACCGCCGCGACCTGTCTCGTCCTCGGCCTGGGGCTGCTCGCCGGGGCCGGCGCCGGCACCTGGCTGGCGGAGGAGTCGGACAAGCACCCGTCGACCCGGGCGGACTACGCACGGGCGCGCGACGCCTGGCACGACGTCCCGGTGGACGACCTCTTCCCGACCACCCTGCGCGGCACCGGACCGGGCCGCGCCGACCGGGTGTGGACCCGCGTCGCGGTCGCCCCGGACAGCCGCTGCGCCGACGCCTTCGACCCGCTGCTGACCACGGTGCTGGCGCCGGTGGGCTGCGGACGGCTGCTCCGCGCCACCTACCTGGACGCGACGAGCACCAGCGTGACGACGGTCGGGGTCCTGGTGACCCGCGCCGACGCCGACGGCATGCGCGCGCTGCGCACCCGCTTCACCGACGAGCGGCTGGCGGAGCGCGCGGACCTGATGCCCCGCCCGTACCCGGTCGCGGACACCCCCGCCGCGGAGTTCACCACCGCCCAGCGCGCCACCTGGCACATCAGCGTCCTCACCGACGCCCCCGCCCTCGTCTACGCGGTGACCGGCTTCACCGACGGGCGCGAGGTCATCGACCCGCGACCCGCGCGGGAGGCGACCGGGCCCCGAGCGACCAGCATGCCCGCACAGTCCGGCCTCGCCCACGACGCGAAGGGCGTGGCCGCCGGTGTCGAACGCGCCTTCCGCGCGGCCGTCGCGAAGACGACGGAGGACCGACCGTGACCCGCCGCCTCTCGGCCGTCGCGGCCGCCGCCCTCGTCCTGCTGGCCTCCTCTCCGGCACAGGCGGACGCCATACGGGCCGAGGAGTGGGCGCTGGACGCCATCAACGCCCCCAGGGCCTGGGAGACGACCAAGGGCGAAGGCGTCACCGTCGCCGTCCTGGACACCGGGGTCGACGCCGCCCACCCCGACCTCTCCGGCCAGGTCCTCGACGGCAAGGACCTCATCGGCTTCGGCGCCGAACGCGGCGACCGCGCATGGGCGCGACACGGCACCGCCATGGCGGGGATCATCGCCGGACGCGGCCACGGCCCCACCAACGACGACGGGGTGCTCGGAGTGGCACCCGAGGCGAAGATCCTTCCGGTCCGGGTGATCCTCGAAGACGCCGACCCGGCACGCAAGAAGGCCCGCAACGCCCGCGGCAACGCCCTCGCCGACGGGATCCGCTGGGCCGCCGACCACGGCGCCGACGTGATCAACCTGTCGCTCGGCGACGACAGCGCGTCCGCCCACCCGGAGGCCGCCGAGGACGCCGCCGTCCAGTACGCGCTCCGCAAGGGCGCCGTCGTGGTCGCCTCGGCCGGCAACGGCGGCGAGAAGGGCGACCGGGCCTCCTACCCGGCCGCGTACCCCGGAGTGATCGCCGTGACGGCCGTCGACCGGCACGGCGTCCGCGCCCCCTTCTCCACCCGCCGCTGGTACGCCACCGTCTGCGCCCCCGGGGTCAACGTCGTCATCGCCGACCCGGACCGCCGCTACTACGAGGGCTGGGGCACCAGCGCGGCCGCCGCGTTCGTCTCCGGGGCGGCCGCCCTCGTCCGCGCCGCCCACCCCGATCTCAGCCCCGCACAGATCAAACAGCTGCTCATGGACACCGCCCAGGACCGCCCCGAGGGCGGCCGCAGCGACGAGCTCGGCGCCGGCCTGGTGGACCCGGCGGCCGCCATCGAGGCGGGCGACAAGCTGACCCCGCGGCCCCCCACCCCGTCCGCCGCGCCCTACCCCCGGCGCTACTTCGGCCGCGGTCCGAGCCCTGCGCCCGCCCCCGAGACGGACGAGACCCCGAACCGCCTCGCCCTGGCGGCGGCCCTGGGCGGCGTGGGCCTCCTGATCGCGGCGGTCTCCCTGCGCCGCCGACGCCGCTGACCGGCACACAGCACGGGCCGGCACCCGGGGGACGACGGGAGCGGCCGGGGCCGCAAGGGCAGGTAGTCCGAGCCGCTGTCGCATATGTGTGGGCGAAGAGGGGGTGAGCCGACGGTACGGGGTCGTCGCCCGTCAATATGCGGGCTCGGACCCTGCCCTGGAGGCCCCGGCCCGACCCACCCACGCGCCGTCCCCCCGGCACCGGCCCCCGCACCGACATCCCCGCTCAGACCCCTGAGCGGGCACGCCACCGCACCCCCGATACCCTCATCGGGTGGCCCTCAAGAACATTCCCGACCCCGGCTTCTCCGACGACGACGGCTCGGCCGACCCCCGGCTGAGCGCGGCCCTGGCCGCATGGGCGGCGGACCGGTCGCCCGGGTCCGAGTCCGAGGTGCTGGCCGCGCTCGCCGGGGCGCGGCTGCTGGTGCCGGTCGTCGCCGTCCTGGGCGAGGTCGAGGAGGGCCCCGACGGGCTGCGCCGGGAGAAGACCAGCGACATGGCGGTGCCGACGCTCCAGGCCCCCGACGGCCGGCGCGCGCTGCCCGCCTTCACCTCCACCGACGCCCTGGCCCGCTGGCGACCGGACGGCCGCCCCGTGGCGGTACCGCTGCGCCAGGCTCTGGAGGCGATGGCCCACGAGAAGGCCGACACCCTGGTGCTCGACCTGGCCGGACCGGTGACCTACCAGCTGACCGGCCCCGCCCTGCTGGCCCTCGCCGAGGGCCGGACCAGCGCGGACCCGCTCGCCGACCCGACGGTGACCGAGGCGGTCCGCGGCGTGGTGGCGGCCGAGCCCGGTGTGCTCCGCGCCTACCTCGCGCGCTCCGCCCCCGGCGGCGCCGACGGCACCCTCGCCCTGGCGGTCGCGCCGCAGGCCGAGCCGCGGGAGACCGCTCAGCGGGTGGCGGGCGCGCTGGCGGCGCACGAGGTGCTGCGGGCCCGGCTGGTGCGCGGCCTGGACCTCGCGCTGCTGCCGCCCGGCGCCGTGGTGCCGGGCGAGCCGCTGTTCAGCCGCTGACCCACCGGCCCCGCCCCCACCCGCATCCCCACCCGCACCGCTGATCTTCGACGCGCGAAACATTCCGGATTGTCCGAGAATGCAAGCAATGATCGCGACCCGGTCGAGGAGAGCGCCATGGAGACCAGAACGCTCGACATCAGCGAGGCCGAGATCCGTACGGCCCTCTCGGAGTTCGTCGGCACGCTGCTGCTGGTGTTCTTCGGGGTGGGCTCCGCGGTCCTGGGGGCGCGCTATCTGGGCACCACGGGCATCGCGCTGGCCTTCGGCTTCACGATGGTGGGGCTGTCCTACGCGCTGGGTCGGATCTCGGGCTGCCATCTGAACCCGGCGATCACCCTCGGCGTGCTGATGGCCCGGCGCATCGAGCTGCGTACGGCCATCGAGTACTGGATCGCGCAGATCGTCGGCGCCATCGTGGGGGCCGCGCTGCTCTTCCTGGTGGCCAAGCAGGTGCCGGACCTGAAGACGTCCGGCGCCTTCGGCAGCAACGGCTACGGCGACCGGTCCGCGGTGAGCATGGACGCGGGGGGCGCCTTCCTCGCGGAGGTGGTGCTCACCTTCCTGCTGGTCTTCGTGTTCCTCTCGGTGACCCAGACGGTCCTGGTCGGAGGCTTCGACCCGCTGCCGATCGGGCTGACCCTAGCCGTGGTGACGATGGTGGGGGTGCCGCTCACCGGCGCCTCGGTGAACCCCGCGCGGAGCCTCGGCCCGGGGATCTTCGCCGGGGGTGACGCGATGGCCCAGTTCTGGCTGTTCCTGATCGCGCCGCTGGTCGGCGGCGCGCTGGCGGCCCTGGTGCACCAGTACATCCACGCGCAGACGGCGGACGAGACGGCCGAGACCACTCCGCGGGCCGGGGGCCCGGGGCGGGCGGGACCCGGCCGAGGCTAGGACGACGGTCCGACCCCGCGCACCAGGCCCGCCCGGGGCTTACGTCAGCTCGAGAAGATCGGCCCAGTGAACTTCTCGCCGGGCCCCTGGCCCGGCTCGTCCGGCACCACGGACGCCTCGCGGAAGGCGAGCTGCAGCGACTTCAGGCCGTCCCGCAGCGGCGCGGCGTGGAAGGAGCTGATCTCGGTGGCGCTGGCGGTCACCAGGCCCGCCAGGGCGTTGATCAGCTTCCGGGCCTCATCGAGGTCCTTGTGCCGCTCGCCCTCCTCGGCCAGCCCGAGGTTGACCGCGGCGGCACTCATCAGGTGGACCGCCACCGTCGTGATGACCTCGACCGCGGGCACGTCCGCGATGTCGCGGGTCATCGCGTCGAAGCCGGGGTGGGAGGCGTTCGAACCGTTGGGGTCGTTCGGGGCGGGGGTGGCGTCGCTCATGGCTCAACTTTCTGGTGGACGGTGCCGGCCCCAGCCTAGGCGCCCCCGGACGCTCGCCCTCCGCCGGCCGCACGGGAAGCGTCTCGCTCCCGAGTCGTGTAGAGTTGGGGCCACGACCGGCTGGACACCTGTACCAGCCCACAAGTGGAGGCTCCGATCTCCCACCCAGTCGACCAGCGGTCGGCGGGTCACCGGTCATGTTGCGCCCCGTGGAATACGCACGGTGGTGCTCCCGGTTGTATGGAGCCCCGCCTGTGTCCCGTCCGGGGCGTTTTTCGCGTCCGGGGCGCGGTGGGTCGAACCGAAACAGGCTTTACGCGGCTGTCCGCCAGGCGGTCGTGTGGTGCAACCGAGGAGGATCCATCAGCGCCGAGCCCCGCATCAACGACCGGATTCGCGTCCCCGAGGTGCGACTCGTCGGTCCCAGTGGCGAGCAGGTCGGCATTGTGCCGCTTGCCAAGGCCCTGGAGCTTGCGCAGGAGTACGACCTCGACCTGGTCGAGGTGGCGGCGAACGCCCGTCCGCCGGTCTGCAAGCTCATGGACTACGGAAAGTTCAAGTACGAGTCGGCCATGAAGGCCCGTGAGGCGCGCAAGAACCAGGCGCACACGGTCATCAAGGAGATGAAGCTCCGGCCGAAGATCGACCCGCACGACTACGACACCAAGAAGGGTCACGTCGTCCGGTTCCTCAAGCAGGGCGACAAGGTCAAGATCACGATCATGTTCCGTGGACGTGAGCAGTCCCGGCCGGAGCTCGGCTACCGGCTGCTGCAGCGCCTCGCGGAGGACGTCCAGGATCTGGGCTTCGTGGAGTCGAACCCGAAGCAGGACGGCCGCAACATGATCATGGTCCTCGGTCCGCACAAGAAGAAGACCGAGGCGATGGCCGAGGCCCGCGAGGCCCAGGCCGCCCGCAAGGCCGCGCGCCAGCAGGGCGACGCCCCTGCGGAGGAGCCTGCCGAGGAGCCCGCCGAGGCGTGACGTCCGGGGCGTGAGCCCCGGCATCTCCGGGGCCACCCGCCCCGGGGTCCAATGGAAACAGCTGACGCTTCCGCCTGCCCGGTTTCACCGGTCGACTGCCTCGGAAGCGCCACCGACGAGGAGAGAACGGCGACATGCCGAAGAACAAGACGCACAGTGGTGCCAGCAAGCGTTTCAAGATCACCGGCTCCGGCAAGGTGGTCCGCCAGCGCGCCGGTCGCCGCCACCTTCTCGAGCACAAGTCGTCCACGCTGACGCGCCGCCTCGCCGGCACGGTCGAGATGGCCCCGGCCGACGCCAAGAAGATCAAGAAGCTTCTCGGCAAGTGACGCCCCCGCCCCGCTCCGGCGGGGTGCGCGACTGAGTTCGGGACCCATTCGTTTCCGGGCCGTGTGACATATCCGCGGCCCCGTACAAGGAGTTAATCAAGTGGCACGCGTCAAGCGCGCAGTCAACGCCCACAAGAAGCGCCGGGCGATCCTGGAGCAGGCCAGCGGCTACCGGGGCCAGCGTTCCCGCCTGTACCGCAAGGCGAAGGAGCAGGTCACCCACTCCTTCGTTTACAACTACAACGACCGTAAGAAGCGCAAGGGCGACTTCCGTCAGCTGTGGATCCAGCGCATCAACGCCGCTGCCCGCGCCAACGGCATGACCTACAACCGCTTCATCCAGGGTCTGAAGGCCGCCAACGTCGAGGTCGATCGCAAGATCCTGGCCGACCTCGCGGTCAACGACGCCAACGCGTTCGCCGCGCTGGTCGAGGTGGCCCAGAAGGCGCTGCCGAGCGACGTCAACGCCCCGAAGGCGGCCTCCGCGGCCTGACGGTCGCACTGAGCCGCACGGCGTGACCGGACCCGCAGGCGAACATTCGCCTGCGGGTCCGGTCGTCTCATGCGCCCCGACGCCGGGCCGCCCACGCCGTCCGGCGGCGCCCCGCCCACCGACCCACCGGCACCCCGCCCGCCGCCCAGGCGACCGCGCGGGACGCCCCTCCTCCCCGAAGCGAGCAGAACGCCATGGCCCCCGAGCTGACCTCCCTGCGATCGCCGCGTGTCATCGCGGCCCGGCGGTTGGCCAAGCGCAGCTTCCGCGGCAAGGAGCGGCGGTTCCTGGCCGAGGGGCCGCAGGCCGTGCGGGAGGCGATCCAGCACCTCGTGGAGGTGTACACGACGCCGGAGGCGGCCGCGCGGCACGCGGACATCGTCGCCGCGGCGCGGGACGCGGGCATCCCCGTGCTGACCGCCACCGACGAGGTCATCGCGGAGATGTCGGACACGGTCACCCCGCAGGGCGTCGTCGGGCTGTGCCGCTTCCTGGACACGCCGTTCGGGGAGATCGTGCGGGCCCGCCCCAAGCTGGTCGCCGTGCTGGCGAACGTCCGCGACCCCGGCAACGCCGGCACCGTGCTGCGCTGCGCCGACGCCGCGGGCGCGGAGGCGGTCGTGCTCACCGACGCCTCGGTCGACCTGTACAACCCCAAGGCGGTGCGCGCCTCCGTGGGCTCCCTCTTCCACCTCCCGGTCGCCGTGGGCGTGCCGGTGGAGACCGTGGTCGGCGGGCTGCGCGAGGCCGGGGTGCGGCTGCTGGCCGCCGACGGCGCGGGCGAGGCGGACCTGGACGCCGAGCTCGACGCGGGCGCCATGGGCGGCCCGACCGCGTGGATCTTCGGCAACGAGGCGTGGGGTCTCCCGGAGGAGACCCGCGCGCTGGCCGACGCCGTCGTGCGCGTCCCGATCCACGGCCGGGCCGAGAGCCTCAACCTCGCCACGGCCGCCGCGGTGTGCCTCTACGCCTCCGCGCGTGCGCAGCGTGCGCCCGGAGGGTGCCGCTCCGTCACATCCAGCTAGTAGGGTTGCACTCCCTGGGGGCCCGAAAGGGGGTGCGCGGATGGAGGTCGGGACCTCCAGTGCCGGGATGAGGAGCGCCCATGCGCCCGGAGCGGGCGCGCGCCGGGCGGAGCGGCGTGAGCGGCGCGAGCCGCCGGGCCGGGATCCGTCCACGCCCGCCGACCGCGGCACACCCACGTCGGCGACACGGGTCGGGGCAGCCGCCCCGACGACGTCACCCGCCACCCCGCCCGCGGTAGCCGCCGCCACGACGACCCGGCGCGCGGCCGCCGCCCTGCCGGCCCCGCGCACCACCGCGGCGGCTGCCGGTGCGCCGCCCGCCTCGGCCGGTGCGCCCTCCTCCGCGGGGGTGTCCGCCTCCGCGGGGGTGTCCGCCTCGGAGACGGCACGCGCGTCCGCCGGCCCGCCGACGTCCGCCGTGGCGTTCACGCTGCCCGATCCGGCCGGCCTCGGCCTGCACCCGGACGACCTGCCGGACGGCCTCGTGGTCGCCGACGAGAACGGCCGCGTCACCTGCTTCAACGCCGCCGCGGCCCGGATCACCGAGCTGTGCGCGGCCGAGGCGATCGGCCGCCCCCTGGAGAGCGCCCTGCCGTTGGAGGATCTGGAGGGCCGCCGCTGGTGGGCGCTGACCGATCCGTACGGCGGCCTGGCCATCCGGGTCGGCCAGCCGGAGCGCAATCTGCTGCTCCCCGGCGGCCGCGAGGTGCTGGTCTCCGCGCGCTATGTGCGCCAGCGCCCCACCGGCCCCGTGCACCGGCTGGTCGTCTCGCTGCGCGGCACCGAGGCCCGTCGCCGCACCGAGCGCAGCCACGCCGAGCTGATCGCCACCGTCGCCCACGAGCTGCGCTCGCCGCTCACCTCGGTCAAGGGGTTCACCGCCACCCTGCTGGCCAAGTGGGAGCGGTTCACGGACGACCAGAAGCGGCTGATGCTGGAGACCGTCGACGCCGACGCCAACCGCGTCACCCGGCTGATAGCCGAGCTGCTGGACATCTCCCGGATCGACTCCGGACGGCTGGAGGTGCGCCGGCAGCCGGTCGACCTGGTCGCCGCCGTGCGACGCCACGTCCAGGCGTACACCACCGCGGGCCACCGCCCCGAGCGGTTCCCGATCCTGGTGCGTGAGCCGCTGC
The DNA here is from genome assembly GCF_007595705.1 of Streptomyces sp. SAJ15. GTDB lineage: Bacteria > Actinomycetota > Actinomycetes > Streptomycetales > Streptomycetaceae > Streptomyces. Next base: position 646,841 of record NZ_NISY01000002.1, read on the forward strand.
CGAAGCTGTGGGCCGACCCGGACAAGGTCGACCAGGTGCTGAGCAACCTGCTGGAAAACGCGGTGCGTCACGGCGAGGGAACCGTCACCATTGAGGTGGCTCCCGCGCCCGCCGCGGGACCCTTCCGGGGGAGCCCCCCCGGATCGTCGGGCCAGGTGGAAGGGACGGCCGTCACCGTGAGCGACGAGGGCCCCGGCATCCCCGACGAGTCGATGGGCCGCGTCTTCACCCGCTTCTGGCGGGGCAGCAAGCGCGGCGGCACCGGCCTGGGCCTGTACATCGTCAAGGGAATCGTCGAGGCGCACGGCGGGACGATCACCGTCGGCCGGGCCCGCGGCGGCGGCGCCGAGTTCCGATTTACCCTGCCCGTGGGCGCGCCGGCCTTCATGGCCTGAGCGGCCCGCGGGCTCTTCACCCTCGTACGCCCCGTAGACTCGGCCTTTGGCACCTTTGCGTCCTTGTCCTCTGCGGGGACCCCCAAAGCCAGCCGAACGGAAGCACGGGAAGAGATGTCGGCACCCAATAAGTCGTACGACCCGGTCGAGGTCGAGGCACTGAAACCGGAAGAGATCGCCCGCATGCGGGACGAGGCGCTCGCCGCCATCGCCGCCGCCGGTGACCTGGCTGCGCTGCGCGAGGTCAAGGTGGCGCACACCGGTGACCGCTCGCCGCTGGCGCTCGCCAACCGCGAGATCGGCGCCCTGCCGCCGCACGCCAAGGCGGACGCGGGCAAGCGCGTCGGCCAGGCGCGCGGGCAGGTGAACCAGGCCCTCAAGGCCCGCCAGGAGGAGCTGGAGGCGGAGCGCGACGCGCGCGTGCTGGTCGAGGAGGCGGTGGACGTCACGCTGCCGTACGACCGCGTGCCCGCCGGCGCCCGGCACCCGATCACCACGCTCTCCGAGCGCATCGAGGACGTCTTCGTGGCCATGGGCTACGAGGTCGCCGAGGGCCCCGAGGTCGAGGCCGAGTGGTTCAACTTCGACGCGCTCAACTTCCCCCCGGACCACCCGGCCCGCGAGATGCAGGACACCTTCTTCGTGAAGGGCCCCAAGGGGACCGACTCCGGTGTCGTGCTGCGCACCCACACCTCGCCGGTGCAGGTCCGCTCGATGCTGGACCGCGAGCCGCCGATCTACGTGATCTGCCCGGGCCGCACGTTCCGCACCGATGAGCTGGACGCCACCCACACCCCGGTCTTCCACCAGGTCGAGCTGCTCGCCATCGACGAGGGCCTGACCATGGCGGACCTCAAGGGCACCCTGGACCACATGGTGCAGGCGCTGTTCGGGGAGGGCATGAGCACCCGGCTGCGCCCCAACTTCTTCCCGTTCACCGAGCCGTCCGCCGAGATGGACATGGAGTGCTACGTCTGCCGCGGCGAGTCGGTGGGCGACCCCGACCGCCCCTGCCGGACGTGTGGCAGCGAGGGCTGGATCGAGCTGGGCGGCTGCGGCATGGTCAACCCGCGGGTGCTGATCGCCTGCGGCATCGACCCGGAGAGGTACAGCGGGTTCGCCTTCGGCTTCGGGATCGAGCGGATGCTGATGTTCCGCCACAACGTGGAAGACATGCGAGACATGGTCGAGGGTGACGTGCGCTTCACCCGGCCCTTCGGGATGGAGATCTGATGCGGGTCCCGCTTTCTTGGCTGCGGGAGTACGTCGATCTGCCGGCCGGCGAGACCGGCCGTGACGTGCAGGCCAAGCTCATCGCCGCCGGGCTCGAGGTCGAGACCGTCGACCGGCTCGGCACGGGCCTCGAAGGCCCCCTGGTCGTCGGCCGGGTCCTGGCCATCGAGGAGCTGGAGGGCTTCAAGAAGCCGATCCGCTACTGCCAGGTGGACGTCGGCACGGCCAACGGCACCGGCGAGCCGCAGAACATCGTCTGCGGCGCCCGGAACTTCGCGGTCGGCGACAAGGTCGTCGTCGTGCTGCCCGGCGCGGTGCTGCCCGGCGACTTCAAGATCGCCTCCCGTAAGACCTACGGCAAGGTCTCCGAGGGCATGATCTGCTCGGCCAGCGAGCTGGGCATGTCGGACGACCACGACGGCATCATCGTGCTGCCGCCGGAGTACGAGCCCGGCACCGACGCCATGGAGCTGCTGGAGCTCGTCGACGAGGTGCTCGACATCGCCGTCACCCCGGACCGCGGCTACTGCCTGTCGCTGCGCGGCATCGCCCGCGAGGCGGCCACCGCCTACGGGCTGCCGCTGCGCGACCCGGCGCTGCTGGACGTGCCCGCCCCGAACTCCTACGGCTACCCCGTCAAGGTCGCCGACCCGATCGGCTGCGACCGCTTCACCGCGCGCGTCGTCACCGGGCTCGACCCGGAGGCGCGCTCCCCGATCTGGCTCCAGCGCCGGCTCCAGAAGGCCGGGATGCGCCCGATCTCGCTGGCGGTCGACGTCACCAACTACGTGATGCTCGAACTGGGCCAGCCGCTGCACGCCTACGACCGGTCCCGCCTCGCCGGGTCGATCGGGGTGCGCCGCGCCGAGCCCGGCGAGAAGCTCACCACCCTCGACGGCAGCCAGCGGATCCTGGACGCCGAGGACCTCGTCATCACCGACGACAACGGGCCGATCGGCCTGGCCGGCGTGATGGGCGGGGCCAACACCGAGGTCGCCGACGCCGTCTTCGACGACGCCACCGGCACCGTCACCGGCACCACCGACGTGGTCATCGAGGCCGCGCACTTCGACCCGGTCTCCATCGCCCGCACCGCCCGCCGCCACAAGCTCTCCTCCGAGGCGTCGCGGCGCTTCGAGCGCGGCGTGGACCCCGAGGCCGCCTCGGCGGCCGCGCAGCGCACCGTGGACCTGCTGGTGCTGCTCGCCGGCGGCACCGCCGAGGCCGGCGTCACCGAGGTCGTCTCCCCGCGCGGACCGCGCACCATCACCGTCCGCGCCGACCACCCGGACCGCGTGGCCGGCGTCGCCTACGGCCGCGAGACCGTGGTGCGCCGCCTGCAGCAGGTCGGCTGCGACGTCTACGGCGCCGACGACCTGACCGTCACGGTGCCCAGCTGGCGCCCCGACCTGCGGGACCCCAACGACCTCGCCGAAGAGGTCATCCGGCTGGAGGGCTACGAGAACCTGCCCGCCACCCTCCCGCTGCCGCCCGCCGGCCGCGGCCTCACCGCGCGGCAGCGGCTGCACCGCCGGGTCGGCCGGGCACTGGCCGGCGCCGGCTACACCGAGGCGCTCAACTACCCGTTCATCGGCGAGGAGGCGCTCGACCAGCTGGGCCTGGAGGCCGACGACCCGCGCCGCAACCTGGTGCGCCTGGTCAACCCGCTCTCCGACACCGAGCCGGCGCTGCGCACCACCCTGCTCCCGGGGCTGCTCGGCGCGCTGCGCCGCAACATCGGCCGCGGCGAGCACGACCTGGCGCTCTTCGAGACCGGCCTGGTCTTCCGCACCACCGGTGACGAGCCCGTCGCCGCCACGCTCCCGGTCGACCGCCGTCCCACGGACGAGGAGATCGCCACGCTCAACGCCGCGCTGCCGCAGCAGCCGCGCCGCGTCGCCGTGGTGCTCACCGGCTCCCGTGAGCAGGCCGGCTGGTGGAGCGAGGGCCGCGCCGCCGGCTGGGCGGACGCCGTCGAGGCGGGCCGCACCGTGGCCCGTGAGGCGGGTGTGGAGCTGATCGTCCGCCAGGACCAGCAGGCGCCGTGGCACCCGGGCCGGTGCGCCGCGCTGCTCGCCGTCGTCGACGGCGAGGAGATCCTGGTCGGCAACGCCGGCGAGCTCCACCCGCGCGTCACCAAGGCGCTCGGCCTGCCGGAGCGCACCTGCGCGATGGAGATCGAGCTGGACCGCCTGGAGCGGGCCGGGGCGGGCGCCGTCCAGGCCCCGCGCGTGTCCACCTTCCCGGTGGCCACCCAGGATGTCGCGCTGGTCGTCGACGCCTCGGTCGCGGCCGCCGACGTGGAGGCCGCGCTCCGCGCGGGCGCCGGCGAGCTCCTCGAATCGCTGCGGCTGTTCGACGTGTTCACCGGTGAGCAGCTCGGCGAGGGCAGGAAGTCGCTCGCGTACGCGCTGCGCTTCCGCGCCGCCGACCGGACGCTGACCGCCGAGGAGGCGTCCGCGGCCCGCGACGCCGCCGTGGCCACCGCCGTCGAGCGCACCGGAGCCGTCCTCCGCGGCGCCTGACCCGCGGCCGGCTCCGGCACCACCCATGAAGGCGCATCCCACCCCGGGGTGCGCCTTCGCGCGTCCGCGGCCACATCCACCAGGGCGGCGCCGGGGCGTGCCCCGGCTCGTGCGTGGGCCGGGTGCGCCGGGGCGAGGGCGGAGGCGTCGGGGCGGTGGGAGCGCCTGCCCCGGGGCGTCGGGGAACGCGCCCTTTCGGGTTCGTCCACGCACGCCGTCGCCGCCCCCGTAGGGAAGTCACCCGATCGGGTGAGAATCATACGGAGAGTGGTCAATTCGGGGCGGAAGGTCGCGAGAATCGTGCCGATCGCCAAGGCCCACCGCATGCGTCGACACCAGGGCCGGCCAACCGCCTCATCGGTTGCTAGGGGGGCCGACTGCATGATCGGGACCAGGGTTTTGTGCTGCCTGCGTGCCGGCGCCGGGTGGTGCGTCCGCCAGCTCGTCCTGACGCTGCCCGCCCTGTGGGTGCTCGCCGTCGTGGTCTGGGAGACGCTCAGTCCCCTCGACACACAGCTGGTGCAACTGCTCGCCGCCGCTCCGGCCATCGCGTGCGCCGGCAGCGGTCGTCGGCTGTGCGTGGTGATGGGCGGGGTGAGCGCCCTGTTCGCGCTCGTGCCCATCGGCGAGGCCCGGCCGGCCGACCAGGGCGAGGACTTCGAGGCGCGGGCCGGCACCTGCGGTGCGATCGTCGCCGTGGTCGGCGCCAGCTATCTGACCTCCGGCCGCCGGCTGCGCCTGGTCCGCGAGCTGGAGCAGGCCAGGGAGGTCGCGGCCGCCACACAGGACGTGGTGCTGCGACCACTGCCCACCCGCCTGGACGGCATCGCGGTCGCGGGCGGCCACCTCTCCGCCACCAGCGGCTCCGCGCTCGGCGGCGATCTCTACGAGGCGCTGGCCACCGCCCACGGCGTACGGGTGGTCATCGGCGATGTGCGCGGCCATGGACTCGCCGCGCTCGGCACCGTCGCCGCCGTCCTCGGCAGCTTCCGCGAGGCCGCGCACGACGAGCCGGACCTGACCGATGTGCTGCGCCGGCTCGAGCGGGCGCACCACCGGCACCTGTGGGAGCGGGCCTGCCCCGAGCACCCGGTGGCCGAGGCGACGTGTGCCGCGTGGCCCGGAGCCCCGGCCGACCCGGGCCGCGCCGCGGACCCCCGGAGCCCGGACGCGACCGCCGGCGCGGGCGCGGAGACGGGCGCGGAGACCGCGGACCACCCCTGCGGCCGGGACGCCCGCCCCGCCTCCTGCCGCGAGGAGCCCGCGAGCCCGGCCGGTGAGGACTTCGTGACCGTGCTCCTCCTGGAGGTGCGCCCCGACGGCGAGGTCACCGCCCTCAACTGCGGCCACCCCTGGCCACATCAGCTGTTCTACGAGCTCACCGGCGAGCCGCGGGCCCGACAGCTCGACCCCGCGGAGGCGATGCCGCCGCTCGGCCTGTTCCCGCTGCCGGCCGAGCTGTCGACCGTGCACTGCACCCGGCTGCTCCCCGGCGACGTGCTGGTGCTGCACACCGACGGCGCCGAGGACGCCCGGGACGCGCAGGGGAACTTCTTCCCGCTGGACCGCTCGCTGGTCGACGTGGCCCGCAGCGCCACCGCCGCCCCCGCGACGGTCGTCGCGTCGATGCAGGCCAAGGTGGTCGAGCACAGCGGAGGGCGGCTGGCCGACGACGTCGCCCTGTTGGCGCTGCGCAACGACCGGGAGCGGCTGCCCGCCCAACCGGCCGGCTGCGCCGGGCCCGCCGGCTCCACCCGCCCCTGGTGACACGGCGCCGGTCACGACCGGCGTGACCGGCCCGGCACCCGGAGAGGCGCACCGGCTTTCACACCCCGTGCGAAACGCGCTCCACTAGGCTGAAAACGCACCCAGCACCTCGGGAGGGCACGGGATGGAGCCCAACACACTCCTCGACTCCTTACTCGACGAGGCCGGCATCTCGCACGCGGGGCTGGCCGCGCACATCAACGAGGCGGGCCGAGCACGCGGACTGACGCTGCGTTACGAGCACACCGCGGTGGCGCGCTGGCTGAAGGGCCAACGGCCCCGCGGGCAGGTACCGGACCTGGTCTGCGAGGTGTTGGGGGAGCGGCTGCGCCGGGCGCTCACCCTGGACGACATCGGGCTCGGCACGCCCGGCAGTCCGCGCACCCCCAGCACCCCGCTGTCCGGCTTCGTGGAGCGGGCCACCGCGCTGTGGCGATCCGACGAGCAGCAGCGGCCCCATGTGCTGAGCGCCCCCGCCGTCACCGGCACCTCGGCGGTGATCCCGGTATGGGAGTGGGAGAACCCCCCGGAGGACTCGGACGTCTCCCGGTCCGGACTGACCCGGGTGAGCATGGCCGACATCGAGATGCTGCGCGCCGCGCGCGCCCACTACGAGCAGCTGTACCGCAAGGCCGGCGGTGTCGCGACCCGCGTCCGCGTCGTCGGGTTCCTCAACTCCGAGGCCGCGCCGTTGCTGCGCGGAAGTTACCCCGACCAGACGGGTCGTCAGCTGCACCGGGCGACCGGCGGCCTGGTGGCCGTCGCCGGCATCTGCGCCTACGACTCGGACGCGCACGGCCTCGCCCAGCGCTACTTCCACCAGGCCCTGCGGCTGGCCAAGGCCAGCGGGGACCGCGGTCTGGGCGCGTATGTGATCGCGCTGCTCGTCAACCAGTCGCTGTTCATGAAGGAGTACCGGCAGGCGGTGGCGTTCGCCGAGTCCGCGCTGCGGGCCGCCGGCCCGCACCTCACCCCCGCGCTCGCCGCCGACCTGTACGCGATGCAGGCCAAGGCGTACGCGCGGCTGGGCGACGGCACGGGGGCGCTCTCCTGCATCCGGCGGGCCGAGACCGCCGCCGAGCACATCCGGCGTGGACAGGAGCCCGACGAGACCGGCTATGTCCAGCCCGGACTGGTGAACGTGCAGGTGGCGGAGGCGCTGTTGAGCCTGGGCGAGCTGGGCGCGGCGCGCGAGCACGCCACCGCGGCCGTCGGCACCCCCGCCCACGACCGGGGCCGGGTGCACCGGCTGGCCATGCTCACCCATATCGAGCTGCGCCAAGGTGACGCGGACCAGGCGGTGGCCACGGCGGTGGAAATGACCGAGCGGGCCCGCGGAATGGAGTCGCAGCGATTACGCGACCGACTCCGCGCGGTGCGCGAGCACCTGGCGGAGAGCGGTTGCTCGGCGACCTCCGAGGCCGCGGAGCTGATCGACGGGGCGTTGCGCGTGCCCCTCTGAGCACGGTCGGCCCTCCCCGTCGGCATGCTGCCATCTACCCGGCGGAAGGTGGCTGACAGTGCTTTGGAAGAATCTCGGGGAAGAGACCGTGTACGAGAACCGATGGTTCCGGGTGAACCTCGCCGACGTCGAACTCCCCGACGGCCGTCATCTCGATCATTTCCTGATCCGGCTGCGTCCGGTCGCCGTGGCCACGGCGGTCAACGACGCCGATGAGGTGCTGCTGCTGTGGCGGCACCGGTTCATCACCGACAACTGGGGCTGGGAGCTGCCCGCGGGCGTGGTCGAGGACGGCGAGGACATCGCCGTCGCGGCGGCCCGAGAGATGGAGGAGGAGACGGGCTGGCGCCCCGGCCCGCTGCGGCATCTGCTCTCCGTGGAGCCCTCCAACGGGCTCACCGACGCCCGGCACCACATCTACTGGGCACAGGAGGCGACCTATGTGGGGCCTCCGGAGGACGAGTTCGAGTCCGACCGTCGCCAGTGGGTGCCGCTCAGGGCGGTACCCGACATGATCGCGCGCGGTGAGGTCCCGGCCGCCAACATGGCGGCCGCCCTGATGCTCCTGTACCACCTCCGGCTCGGCTGAGCCGAATCCGGCGCCCCGGCGGCCGGTCGTCGTCTCAGCGGCCGGCCGCCTGCCACAGCGCGAGGAGGAGCGCGCACACCCCGGTCAGCGCGGCGATGGACGGCAACGGCCAGCGGCTGTGCTCCAGCACGCGCACCCGGGCGGTGAGTTGGGCCAGATCGGCGGCGGCCTCGTCGCCCCGATGGGCGAGGAGGGCGAGCTGTCCCTCGACGCGGGCCTGGGTCACGTCGACGGTCCGGCGGAGTTCCGCGAGCTCCGCGGCGGCCACGGTCTGCTCGGGCTCGGTGGTCACGGTCTGAATCCCCTTTCACGGTGGTTTCCGGATGTCGTCCACGGCGGTTCCGTGGGCTTCCGGTGGTGGTTCCGTGTGTGCTCCAACGGTCCGAGTCAACCGCGATCCGGCGGCCGACGGGAGCGTGTGCGGGGGGCGAGTGCGGGTCGGTCCCGCACACCCCGTGCGAACTCCGGTGTGAAAGCCGTTGCGCCCCCGCGCACATCAGCGGAGGAAGCAGAACCCGGACGACATCGGTAAGCGCTGTCGCGCCCGCTCCAGGACGCCGACGCCCCCCTCACCGAGCAGGCGGGGAGGGGGGCGACAGGGCCGCGTCGGCGACCTCGGTGCGGAGGCGGGTGATGCGTGCGGCAGCGCCACGGGCGCGTCAGGGGTCAGGACGTCGGCACGGACCCGCGGGCGGGGCTCAGCCGTACGGGTAGAAGCCGGAGCCCGACTTGCGGCCCAGTCGGCCCGCGTCGACCATGCGCTGGAGCAGCGGGGGAGCGGCGTACAGGGGCTCCTTGAACTCCGTGTACATCGAGTCGGCGATGGCCGCCACGGTGTCCAGGCCGATGAGGTCCGCGAGCTTGAGCGGGCCCATGGGGTGGGCGCAGCCCATCTCCATGCCGTTGTCGATGTCCTCGCGGCTGGCGATGCCGGACTCGAACATCCGGATCGCGGAGAGCAGATAGGGGATGAGCAGCGCGTTGACGACGAAGCCCGAGCGGTCCTGGGCGCGGATCGGGTGCTTGCCCAGCAGGTCCTGCACCAGCGCCTCGGAGCGCTTGATGGTCTCCTCGCTGGTGGTCAGCGCCGGGATCAGCTCGACGAGCTTCTGCACCGGGGCCGGGTTGAAGAAGTGGACGCCGATGACCTGGTCGGGCCGGGAGGTGGCGACCGCCAGCTTGACCAGCGGCACCGAGGAGGTGTTCGAGGCCAGGATGGCGTCCGGGCGGGTCACCACCTGGTCCAGGATCTGAAAGATCTCCGTCTTGACCTGCTCGTTCTCCACCACGGCCTCGATGACCAGATCACGGTCGGCGAACTCGCCGAGGTCGGTGGTGAAGGTGAGCCGGTCGAGCGCGGAGTCCCGCTCCTCCGGAGTGATCTTGCCGCGTTCGGCGGCCTTGCCCAGGGAGTTGGTCAGGCGGGTGCGCCCCAGCTCCAGTGCTTCGCCGGTGGTCTCGGCGACCTTGACGTCCAGGCCGGAGCGGGCACACACCTCGGCGATGCCCGCGCCCATCTGGCCGCAGCCCACCACGCCAACGCGTGCCACGTCTGCCACAGTGTCCGTCACATCGTGCCTTTCGCTGATCTACGGGCCGGCGGGGCCCCCGTACGATTCCGGCGCCCGCCTCGGGGCAGACGTTACTCCGTCGTAGTGGCCGGGGGGCCGTCCGGGGGCCCGGGACCCGTATGGAGGATTGCCGCACGCCGGCGCACGCCGCATCATCGGCGAGACGCACAGGGACCGTGACACCACATGACGCGCGAGCGATGACGCGACGCACGATCAGGGAGCGATCATGGGACAGATCACTCGTCGGAGCCTGACCGCGGCGGCGGCCGGCGCGGTGACCGCCGCCGCCGTGCCGGCGCGGGCGGCGGCGTGCGAGCGGGCGAAGGAGGCGGCGCGGGACCCGCGGCCGGTGGCCCACGACGCGGGGGCGGGGTGCCGGGCCAAGCGGCGGTTCCGCGGGATGTGGCTGGCCACCGTCGCCAACCGTGACTGGCCCTCCCGACCCGGCCTGCCCGCCGCGCGGCAGCGCGAGGAACTGCTGGCGTTCCTCGACACGGCGGCGGAGCGGCGTCTGAACGCGGTGGTGTTCCAGGTCAGACCGACCGCGGACGCGCTCTGGCCGTCGTCGTACGAGCCCTGGGCGGAGTATCTGACCGGGGTGCAGGGCAAGGACCCGGGCTGGGACCCGCTGGGCACCGCCGTCCGCGAGGCGCACCGGCGCGGCCTGGAACTGCACGCCTGGTTCAACCCGTACCGGATCGCCAACCACGCCGACCCGGCGCGGCTCTCCCCGCGGCACCCCGCCCGCACGCACCCCGACTGGGTGGTCCCGTACGGCGGGAAGCTCTACTACAACCCCGGGCTGCCGCGGGTCCGGCGCTTCGTCCAGGACGCGATGCTGGACGCGGTGGCGCGCTATGACATCGACGCCGTGCACTGGGACGACTACTTCTACCCGTACCCGGTGGCGGGCCGGCACTTCGACGACGACGCGGCGTACGAGCGCTACGGCGGCGACTTCCCCGACCGGGCGGCGTGGCGGCGCGACAACACCGACCGGCTGGTGCGGGAGATGGCGGAGCGGATCAAGAAGCTCAAGAAGGAGGTGCGGTTCGGCATCAGCCCGTTCGCCGTATGGCGCAACAAGGCGACCGACCCGCGCGGATCCGACACCCGGGCCGGGGTGCAGACCTATGACGACCTCTACGCCGACACCCGGAAGTGGGTGTTCGAGGAGTGGATCGACTACATCGTCCCGCAGGTCTACTGGCACCTCGGCTTCGAGGCGGCCGACTACGCCAAGCTGGTGCCCTGGTGGTCCGAGGTCGTCCGGGACACCGACGTGCACCTCTACATCGGCGAGGCCCTCTACAAGGCCGGCGCCGCCGGGCAGCCGGCTCCCTGGCAGGATCCCGCCGAGCTGTCCCGCCATCTCACCTTCGACCGGGACTTCCCCGAGGTGCTCGGGAACGTCTTCTTCTCCGCCAAGGAGGTGGTCGAGGACCGGATCGGGGCGATGGCGCGCGTGGTCCGGGACCACTACCCGAATCGGGTGCGGCCGCCGCGTGACAAGGCGGCCGCGTGATCGGCGCGGCCTGACGGAGCGTAACGGCGGGGCCTCGGCCCCGCCGGAACGATCAGATGCGGTCCGAAGGCTTCCGGTGGTCCACCACGCTGTCCGGCCCCGGAGACATGATCGTCTCGTGGCCGTTCTCCGCACGGACACGGTACGGGGGATTCCCGTCCTGGCCGAGCACCTCGACGATCTCGACGACGTGGTCGTGCTTGCCGACCACCCTGCCGTGCACCACCAGTCGGTCGCCCTTGCTCGCATGCATCGCCTTGACCTCCTGTCCGGATTCCCCGGAGGGGACTGCGGTCCGTGGCCGTAAGTTTACAGCCCGTGGTCTTGTCCGGGTCCCCCTCGACGGCGCGATCAGCTCGCTTCTCAGGTTACTCGCGCCCGTTGGGTCACGCCGATGCACACGAGTACGGCGACCGCGGCCAGGGGGGCCGCCGGAGTGAGGTGTTCGCCCAGAAGGAGGACCGACCAGACGAGCGTCAGCAGCGGCTGGGCGAGTTGGAGCTGGCTGGCCCGAGCCACCCCGATCGCCGCCATCCCGCGGTACCAGGCGACCATGCCGAGGAACTGCGAGGCCGTCGCCACCCACAGCAGCCCGGTGACCGACCGCGCCGTCAGCTCCACCGGCTCGTGCGCCAGCGCCAGCGCCGCGCCCGTGGCGGACAGCGGCAGACAGCCGACCAGCGCCCAGCCGATCACCTGCCAGCCCGGCATGTGCCGGGCCAGCCGGCCGCCTTCGGAGTAACCGACCGCGCAGGTCAGCAGGGCCCCGAAGAGGTAGAGATCGCCCGTCGTCGGCCGGCCGCCGCTCTGCCGCACGGCGAAGGCCGCGACCACCACCGCGCCCGCCAGGGCCGCCAGCCAGAAGGCCCGCGAGGGACGGGCCCCGGTGCGCACGGCCGAGAACGCCGCCGTGGTGAGCGGCAGCAGGCCCACGACCACCGCGGCGTGGGAGGTGCTGGAGGTCCGCAGCGCCAGGGTGGTCAACAGCGGGAAGCCCACGACGACCCCGCCCACGACGGCGAGCAGGCCGGGCCAGTGGCGGCGGGCGGGCAGAGGCACCCGCAGCACCAGCAGCGCGCCGGCCGCGATCACCCCCGCCAGCGTCATCCGGGTGGCGGTGACGGACCAGGGGCCAAGGCCCTCCAGGGCCCAGGCGGTGGCGGGGAAGGTGAGCGAGAAGACGGCCACCGCGAGCGCCGCGAGCCAGGTGCCGACGGCGCCGGAGCGGCGGGCGTCGCGCGGAGCCCCGTCGCGGTCGCCCCGCCGTGCGCTGGAGGCCGCGGTGTCGGTGCCGGACCGGGGCGCCCCGTCCATGGGGGGAGTCGACGGGGCGGCCGCTTCGCGCGGGGGGAGGGGCGGGGCCGAGGCCGCGGACGCCTCGGTCACCGGGCCGCTCGGGCGCCCCACCGTTATCGTCCTGCGGGGAGTAGCGCTATCTTCTGGTCTCATGCATGAGCGTAGCAGCGTGGCCGAACTGGCAGGCATCCTGAGGGGAGAGCTGAACCGTTACTCTCACGGTGAGAAACTGCCGTCGAGTCGGGCCCTCGTCGAGCGTTTCCGAGTGAGCCCGGTGACGGTCACCCGCGCGCTGGGCGCCCTCGCGGCCGAGGGGCTGATCGTCACCCGGCCCGGAGCCGGTTCCTTCCGGGCGGCACCGCCCCCGACCGGGAACCGCCCCACCGGGGACACCTCCTGGCAGGAGGTGGCACTGAGCGCCGAGACGGCGGACGAACCGGTACCGCGCTCGGTCGACGCCTCCGCGGTGCTGGCCACGCTCGCCGCCCCGCCGCCCGGCGTCATCGAGCTCAACGGCGGCTACCTGCACCCCTCCCTCCAACCGGAGCGCGCACTGGCCGCCGCGCTCGCCCGGGCCGGCCGCCGACCCGGCGCCTGGGGGCGCCCGCCCGTCGAGGGGCTCGGCGAGCTGCGCGCCTGGTTCGCACGGGAGATCGGCGGGCCGGCCGGCACCGTCGCCGCCTCCGATGTGCTGATCACCTCCGGTGGGCAGAACGCGCTGACCGCCGCCCTGCGGGCGCTCGCTCCGCCCGGGGCGCCCATCCTGGTGGAGTCCCCCACCTACCCCGGCCTGCTCGCCGCCGCCCGCGCCGCCGGGCTGCGCCCGGTGCCGGTGCCGGCCGACACCGCCGGCGTACGCACCGACCTGCTCGCCCAGGCGTTCCGGGCCAGCGGCGCGCGCGTCTTCGTGTGCCAGCCGCTCTTCGCCAACCCGCACGGCGCGGTGCTCTCTCCCGAGCGGCGCGCCGAGGTGCTGCGGGTGGCCCGGGAGGCCGGGGCCTTCGTCATCGAGGACGACTTCGCGCGCCGCCTGGCGCACGAGGACGCGGGCCCGCTGCCCGCCGCCCTCGCCGCCGACGACCCCGACGGCGTGGTGATCCACGTCTGCTCGCTCACCAAGGCCGCCTCCCCCAGCCTGCGGGTGGGCGCGCTCGCCGCCCGCGGCCCCGTCCTGCAGCGGCTGCGCGCGATCCAGGTCGTCGACCAGTTCTTCGTCTCCCGGCCGCTCCAGGAGGCCGCCCTCGAACTCGTCGGCTCGCCCGCCTGGGCCCGGCACCTGCGCACCATCGCCGCCGAACTGCGCACCCGCCGGGAGACGTTGCTCACCGCGGTACGGCGGGAGCTGCCGGAGCCGGCCGAGGTGCGCCACGCCCCCGCCGGCGGCTACCACGTGTGGCTGCGGCTGCCGGACGGCACCGACGAGGCCGCGCTGACCGCCACCGCGCTCCGCGCGGGCGTCGCGGTCGCCCCCGGCCGGCCGTACTTCCCCGCCGAACCCCCCGCCCCCCACCTGCGACTCAGCTTCGCCTCGGCCGCCGGCCCGACCGAACTCGTCGAGGGCGTCCGCAGGTTGCGCACGGCCTGGGGCGGTTGAGCCAGGCGTCGCCCCGCCCCCGGTCGTCCCCGAGCGGCCGCGACGTACAGCCGGCCCAGGGGGCCGGGCATGGCCGACCACCCTGGCGGACAGGTCGTCTCCGGTGCGCCGACGCCGACGCCGACGTCGATTCCGGCCCGGTGGCCGGTCGGCGATATCGCGTCGCGGCCGGCGTGGGCGACTGATAGGAACGGGCCATGATCGACGGATACGAGCTCTCCACCGACCCCGCCCGTCTCGACCGGGCCCGCATCCACCACTGGCTGTCCACCGGGGCGCCCTGGGCCCTGGGGCGCTCCCGCGAGACACAGGACCGTGCGATCGACGGCTCCCTCAACTTCGGCGCGTACGAGAGGACTTCCGGCGCCCAGGTCGGCTACGCCCGGGTCGTCACCGACCACACCACCTTCGCCTGGCTCTGCGACGTGTACGTCGACCCCGACGCGCGCGGCAAGGGGCTGGCCACCGCCCTGGCCACCGCGGTCCGCGACCACCTGGCGCCGCTGGGGCTGCGTCGGATGCTGCTCGCCACGGATGACGCGCACGGCGTCTACGCGAAGGTGGGCTTCCAGCCGCTCGAAGACTCGGGGTACTGGATGAATCTCTCCTTCCCGCCGCGCCCCTAGCCCGAACCGGGGCCTACCCGCGGCCCTACCGCGGCACCGGGGCCGGTCCCGGACCGGCACCTCACCGCCGGCCGAGCGACTCCATGTCGCCCGCGTCGAGGGCGAGGGACCCGGCCGCCATGTTCTCCTCAAGGTGGGCCGGCGAGCTCGTGCCCGGGATCTGCACGATCGACGGCGAGCGCGCCAACCCCCAGGCGATGGCCACCTGGTGCTCCGTGGCGCCGTGCCGGGCGGCGACCCGGCGCAGCGCGGCCCCGGCGAGCGGGGTGTGGCCGCCGCCGAGCGCGAAGAAGGGCATGTACGCGATCCCGGCGTCCGCGCACGCGTCGACCAGCGGGGCGTCCTCCTGGTCGAGCACCCCGAAGCGGTTCTGCACCGCCGCGACCGGCGCGATCGCACGCGCCTCGGCGAACTGCTCGTACGTGACGTTGCTGACGCCCAGGTGCCGTATCAGCCCCTCCTCGCGCAGCCGCGCGAGCGCGGCGAAGCGGTCCCCGACCGGGGCGCCGCCCCGCGCCGCGAGGCGCCCCACCCGCAGATACACCAGGTCGAGCACGTCCACCCCGAGCTCGCGCAGATTCCGCTCCACCTCCGGACGCAGCTGGTCGGGCGCCGCCTCGGCGTACATCTCACCGCTCGGGGTGCGCAGCGGGCCGACCTTGGTGGCGATGGTGACGTCCGCGCGATACGGGTGGAGCGCCTCACGCAGGATGAGGTTGGCGCGCTCGGCACGGCAGAAGTAGAAGGCCGCGGTGTCGATGTGAAGCGCGCCCAGCTCGACCGCGCGGCGCGCGACCGCCACCGACGTGGCATGGTCGACCGGAGGCCCGTCCCAGTGCCCCGGCAGCTGCATCGCGCCGAAGCCCAGGCGTGGGACGGTGAGCGTGCCGCCCGGTTCGGCGCCCCCCGGGGCATCCGTACCACCCGGGTCGACGGTGTGCGCGGAGGAGTGCACGGGACCTCCAGTTCAGGGAGCGGGGGTGAACACCAGCGAGGCATTGTGCCCCCCGAAGCCGAAGGAGTTCGCCAGCGCCGCCGCGATCCGGCCGCGCCGGGGCCCGCCGGCGACGACGTCCAACTCCACCCGCGGGTCCAGGGAGTCGAGGTTCCGGGTCGCGGGCACGACGCCGTCGCGGACCGCGAGCAGCGCGGCGATCGCGCCGATCGCCCCCGCCGCCCCGAAGAGATGACCGGTCATCGACTTGGTCGCGGTGACGGCCGGGTGCGTGCCGACGGCCTCCGCGACCGACCGGGCCTCGGTGAGATCGCCCAGGGGCGTGGATGTCGCATGGGCGTGCACATGCTCGATCGCCCGCGGGGGCAACCCCGCCGAGGACAGGGCGAGTCGCATCGCCCGGACCTGCCCCTCGGGGTGCGCGGCGGTGATGTGGTGGGCGTCCGAGGTGACGCCGGCGCCGGCCAGCGTCGCATGGGCGCGGGCCGCGCGGGCGGCCGCGAACCCCGCGCGCTCCAGCACGACCACGGCCGCGCCCTCGCCGATGACGAACCCGTCGCGCTCGACGTCGAAGGGGCGGGACGCCCGGTCGGGCGCGTCATTGCGCGTCGAGTGCGCCTTGGCCTGCGCGAACCCCGCCAACGGCAATGGGTGGATACAGGCTTCGGTGCCGCCCGCCACGACCACGTCGGCCCGGCCCAGGCGGATCAGATCCAGCCCCGTCGCGATCGCCTCGGCCCCGGAGGCGCAGGCGCTGACCGGGGTGTGCGCGCCGCCACGGGCCCCGAGGTCGATGCTGACCCAGGCCGCGGGACCGTTGGCCATCAGCATCGGGACCGTGTGGGGAGAGACCTTGCGCACCCCGGAGGTCTCCAGGATGTCGTCCTGGCCCAGCAGCGTCAGCGCGCCCCCGGTGCCGGTGCCGATCACCACGGCCAGCCGTTCGGGTTCGACGTCCGGCGCGCCCGCGTCCGCCCACGCCTCCCGCGCGGCGACGAGCGCTATCTGCTCGCACCGGTCCATGCGACGGGCCCGCACCCGGTCCAGGACCGTGGTCGGCTCCACCGCGAGCCGGCCCGCGATCCGCACCGGCAGATCCGCCGCCCACTCCTCCTCGATCGCGCCGATCCCGGACCGACCCTCCACCATCGCCGACCAGGTCGAGGCGACGTCCCCGCCGAGCGGAGTGGTGGCCCCCAGGCCGGTCACCAGCACGTTGTCGGTCTCAGTGCTCACCGCACAAGCTCCTTTGTCGTAAAGATACAACTCCCCGCGCGGATGGCCGTGCGAGGAATCAGCCTTGACCCTCACTCTGCCAGCGGGTTGACGGTTGATCAGGTGCGGTGGTCCACGGAGAGCGGTGATCGGGATTTGTAGGAGTTCATCGTTTCGTCCTGCCGTCGAGAGGGGTAAGCGGGCGCTTTGGTCAGGCGGGGGAGAGGCGCCACAGCGAGGTGACCTCCGCGGCGCGCGCGGCGTGCAGCGGGTCGGCGGCGTCCCGCGCCCGGGGATGGCGCGGCCGGGTGTCGTGGCGCCCGACCACCCGCAGGCCCGCCGCCGCGACGGCCGCGAGCAGTTCGTCGCGCGTCCTCAGCCCGAGGCGCTCGGCCAGGTCCGACAGGACGAGCCAGCCCTCGCCGCCCGGTTCGAGGCGGTCGGCGAGCCCGGCCAGGAAGGAGTGGAGCATGCGGCCGTCCGGGTCGTAGACGCCCTGCTCGACCGCGGAGGTCGGTCGGGCGGGAAGCCAGGGCGGGTTGCACACGACGAGGTCCGCGCGGCCCTCCGGGAAGAGCTCGGGTCCCGTCGCCTCGACGCGCCCGGTCAGACCCAGGCGGTCGATGTTCTCGCGGGCGCAGGCCACGGCGCGCGCGTTGACGTCGGTGCCGATGACGCGATCGACTCCCCGGCGGGCCAGCACCGCGGCGAGCACCCCGGTCCCCGTGCCCAGGTCGAACGCGGTACGGGCACCGCCGCGCCCGGTCGGCCAGGGCAGCGGGGCCCGCGCCACCAGATCGACGTACTCGCCCCTGACCGGCGAGAACACCCCGTAGTGCGGATGGACCCGCGCGCCGAGGGCGGGGACGGGGACGCCCTTGAGGCGCCAGTGGTGCGCCCCGATCACGCCGAGGAGCTCCCGGAACGCGATGGCCACGGCGCCGCGCGGCGGGCCGTACGCCTCCGCGCACGCCCGGCGGACGTCGGGCGCCCGGCGCAGCGCCAGCACGTGGTCGTCCTCCAGTACCAGCAGGACCCGACCCAGCACCCGGGCCCGGTGGCCACGAGCCCGGCGGTGCAGCCGGAAGGAGTCGGCCGGGTCGTCGCCGACCTGGGGCGACTTCCGGTCGAGGCGACGGCCGAGCGCCTCCAACAGCCGTCGGCCGCCGTGATAGTCGCCGCGCCACAGCAGCGCGGTGCCCTCGCAGGCCAGTCGGTAGGCGGTGTCGGCCCGCGTCCGGTCGTCGGCGACGACGACCCGCCGGGGGGCCGGGGCGCCGCTCTCGGAGTGCCAGCGGGCGGAGTGGGTGGTGTGGGCCTCGGCCCAGTGGATCGTGGACATGGTCGTACTCCTCGGGAACGGATGTGCGGGGGCACGAAGAGCACTTCGACGAGGAGCGGGCCGATCGCGGTGCCGCGCGCGGACGAGCGACCGCGTGGCGGCGGCCGACGGCGCCGACCGCGCGAGGCCGCACGGGCTCGACCGCGCGAGGCCGCACGGCGCCGACCGCGCGGGGCGGCGACCGGGGCGACCGTGCGGGGCCGACCGCGTGGGGCGGCGGACCGGGGCGACCGCGCGGGGCCGACCGGGTGGGGCGGCGGACCGGGGCGACCGTGCGAAGCCGACCGCACGGGGCGGCGGACCGGGGCGACCGTGCGAGCTGACGGACCGTGACGTGCGGGCCGGGCGCGGCTCGGACCCAGGCGTCCTGTCGCGCGGGCGCGGGACTACGCGTGGCGCAGTCGTACGCGCGGGGCGCGGGACTTACGCGCGGGCGCAGTGGTACGCGCGGGCGTCAGCCAGGCAGGCAGGGGCTACCGCTCCCGCGTCGAAGCGCGGGAGGAGGTGTCAGCCGAGAACCATGCCGAGCGTCATGAACAGCCCCTTCGGAAGAGTCGGTTGACGAGGCTCGCACAGTCCGGCCTCGGAGGCAAACCCCACGTGGAGTATCAGCCACGCCGGGTACCAGCCGCCCCGCCGTCCGCGTCGGGTGCCGGCTCGGAAGGCACCGGGGTCGGGGCGGGCGCCGCTTGGGCGATGACCGTGCCCACGACCCGCTGGACGGCTTCGGTCTCCGGCGGGGTGCCCGTCCGGTCGGCGAACAGCAGGTGTCCGGCTCCGATCAGCGTGGGGGCGAGGGCGTCGACGTCCGCGTCGGGCGCGAGGCGGCCCCGCTCGCGCTCGGCGGTCAGATACGAGGCGATCATGGCCGTGGCCTCGGCCAGGACCGGGACGCCGGCCGGTCGGGCCTGGCGCAGCCGGGTGCGCAGCTCGTCCCGGGAGGTGACGAGGCCGACGATGGCCACGGCGACCGACGCGAACAGGTCCGTCAGCGCGCCGGTGAGGTTGCCGGCGACGGTGCCGGTCCCGGCGGACGCGCGGAGGACGGCGGCCTGCTGGTCGATCCGGGCGACGCGGTCCAGCACGAGCTCGGCCAGGAAGGCGTCGAAGTCGGCGAAGTGCCGGTGCAGGACCCCCTTGGCGCAGCCCGCCTCCGTGGTGACCGCCCGGCTGGTCAGCGCGCTCGGCCCGTCCCGGAGCAGGACGCGCTCGGCGGCGTCGAACAACTGCTGGCGTACGTCGCGGAGAGCCACCCCTGTCGGCATGCCACGCATCCTTCCCTGTTTCGGCGGCCCGCCGTCGACGCTTCGACGGATCCGTCCGTCGTCCGGCCCCGCAGACGAGCCCTCTTGACGAGTGGGCAAGTGCCCACTCATAGTGGGCACATGCCCACTTTACCGCCGGAGCGCGCGCCGATGCCCGCGCGCGAGCCTCATCGACACCGAGGGGCCGCCGAGTCGTTCGGTGTGGACCCCGAGCGCTACGACCGAGCCCGACCCCGCTATCCCGACGCCCTGGTGGCGGCGATCGTCGCCGCGGCCCCCGGTCCGGACGTCCTCGACGTCGGCGTCGGGACCGGCATCGCGGCCCGGCAGTTCCGCGCGGCCGGCTGTCGCGTGCTGGGCGTCGACGTCGACGCGCGGATGGCGGGCTTCGCCCGCGGCGGCGGGATCGAGGCCGAGGTGGCGACCTTCGAGTCCTGGGACCCGGCCGGCCGGACCTTCGACGCGGTCGTCGCCGGACAGACCTGGCACTGGATCGACCCGCTCGCGGGAGCGGTCAAGGCGGCCGAGGTGCTGCGACCCGGCGGCCGGCTGGCCGCCTTTTGGAACGTGTTCCAGCCCTCGCCCGAGGCGGCGGACGCTTTCTCCGAGGTCTACCGCCGCGTCCTGCCCGACGCGCCGCGCAACCCCTGGGACGGGTCCGCCCTCGACGGCTACGCGCCGCTGTTCGACGGCGCGGCGGACGGCATGCGGCAGGCGGGCGCCTTCGGCGAGCCGGAGCGGTGGCGGTTCGACTGGGAACGCGCCTACACCCGGGACGAGTGGCTGGACCAGCTGCGGACCGGAGGCGACGTCGGCCGCCTCCCGCCGGCCGCGCTGGAGGAGCTGCTGACGGGCGTCGGGGCCGCGATCGACGCGATGGGCGGCGCCTTCACCCTCCGGTACGCCGCGGTGGTGGTCACCGCGGCGCGTGCCGACGCCGCCTGACCAGGCAGGACGGCCCCGTCCGCGGCGGGCACCCGTCCGCGGCGGGCGGGGGCGTGGCCGGGAGTGGGCCGAGGGCGGTCGGCGCACCGGGGCGCGGCCGGGAGCGGGCCGTGGGCGGTCGGCGCACCGTGGGCCACACATGACGCACACGGCGCGCCGCCCGCGGTCGTCGTCCGGCCTGGCGGTGCCGCCGCCTCGCGAGCCCTCGGGCCGACGCCGACAATGGTGACGAGAGCCGGACAGGGGGGCGACAGACGACGACTACGCCGGTCATCCCCCGGGAGGTAGCGATGCGTCAAACCAATCTCACGGGGGAGTCGGCCGAATATCTCAGCGCCCGCGAGGAGTTGCGGCAGGGCGAGATCGAGCTGATGCGCCATCGCGAGCGCGTCGCCGAGCTGCGCCGCCGACTGCCGCTGGGCCCCGTCGTCGACGACTACGCGTTCGAGGAAGGCCCCGCCGACCTGCGGGCCGGGGACGAGCCGGTGACGACCGTCCGACTGAGCGAGCTGTTCACCCGCCCCGGACGCGAGCTGGTCGTCTACCACTTCATGTACGGCAAGCGGCAGACCCAGCCGTGTCCCATGTGCACCATGTGGATCGACGGGTTCAACGGAATCGCCCACCACGTCACGCGCAACGTCGACTTCGTGGTCGTCGCCGCGGCCGACCTCCCCGCCCTCCGCACGTACGCGCGAAGTCGGCACTGGACCAACCTGCGCCTGCTCAGCGCCGGGGCCGGCACCTTCAAACGCGACCTCGGCAGCGAAGACGCCGAGGGCAACCAGGACTCGACGGTGTCGGTGTTCGCCCGCGACGGCGACGGCGCGACACGCCACTTCTACTCGGTGCACCCCCGTATGGCCGACGACATCGACGAGCGCGGCATCGACCTGCTCAGCCCGGTGTGGCACCTCCTCGATCTCACCCGCCAGGGCCGGGACGACTGGTACCCCGCGGTCAGCTACGAGTGAGGGGGCGTGACGCACGACGGGTGACGCGGGGACGCGCCACCGGATGCCGACGCGGCGGACGGTGACGCCGGTCGTGATCGTCACCGCGTTGATCGGCATCGCGTGATCGTTACCGCGTGACCGTTTCCGCGGGGTTTGGGCTCAGCCGCGCAGCACGGTCTGCCGCCGCATGTGGGACAGCTTCCCGGGATTCCGCACGGCGTAGAGCCCGGTGACGAGGCCGTCGTCGACGTGCACCGCCACGACCAGGTGCGTAAGCACTACGACGACCAGATCGCCGTGCTGGTCTGCCTGGTCGGCCTGATCAACGCGGCCAACCGGCTCGCCGTGATCGTGCACCAGCGGGGAGGCACCTACGAGCCCGGCTTGTTCGCCGCCGCGCTCGACTGATCGGCGGACGCGTCCGGCCCGGCCCGGGATCCTCGAATCCGGGCCGGGCCCGTCCGTCCGGGCCGGGTCGGCCGTCTGCAGTAACCCGATCACGGAGCGGTTGCCGCCCGTCGTCGGGCGTCACCTAATGGATCACGCCTGATCACTCCACCTGGCGCGGGCCGGGACGAAAGCGGCTGCGCACCCTGACACGCTGAGGTGACACATGCGTCCGTTTCGGAGAAGTGGGCGAGGACCGCGAACCCCTGTGGCAGGGCCGCCCGCCCCGTCGGGCGCCCTGGAGGCGATCAGGCGGATCGCCTCGTATCCCCTCCGGGGTCCGTCCCGAAGACGGCTCACGAGCCTCGCTCTCCTGGTGCTCGGCGCCGCGACGCCGCTCGCGGCCGCCCCCGCGCCGGCGACCGCCGACCCGGCTGACGCCCGAGTGGTCTGCCGGTCCAGCAGTCCCGCGGCGGGAACGACGGCGGACCGCGTCACCGAGGCGCAGCAGGCCGGCTTCACCGTCCTGCACACCTACGACAAGTCGTTCGCCACCGAGGTCGGCAACGCCGTACGCGTCGGCAAGGACAAGCTGCTTCCCCTCCTGCCGCGGGGCTACGAGTTCCGTCCCGCGTCGGAGCTCGGGCTGGGCGGCGCTGACGACGGGATCGTGGCGATCACGAACTTCTGCGGTGAGAACCCCCGGATCGACGGCGAACCCCCGAGGCGGGCGACCTACGCGGAGATCCGGGTGTCCATCCTCGTGAGGGAACCGGCGGCTGCCTCCTCGGCCGGCCTGAACATCCCGGGAGCCCTCCACTTCTACGTGCTCGCCGCCTACACCAACGACCCTCGGTACGCCGCCACCCTGCGGGAGGCGGACACGCCGGTCGACATCGTGCGAAAGATCACCTACGACCACCGGATGAACGACGCCGGGGTGGGCGATCTCGCCGTGCGGGTTCCCGCCAAGCGCTCTCCCTTCTACTCGTCGAACACGGGATTCGGCTACCAACCGGCCGGCGTCCTGAACTCGATCTTCTGGCACGCCGGCAGGCGGGGCACGACGGCGCTGCATTTCCTGAACGATCCCGCCGAGCAGGGTCAGGCGCTGAGCTTGGTGTACACGAAGCCCGGAACCCCGCTGAACCGGCTGCTCGCCGGAGGCGGACTCGGGCCGGGTCCGACGGATCCGGCCACCGGCTTCGAGAGCGTGTCCACTCCCTCGCTCAACCTTCGCTACGCGGAGGGCAGTCGCGGACGCCTGCTTCTGCTCAGGAAGTCGTGCGGCTCCGGGGCGACGTGCGCGGAGCGGTGACGCGATCCGCCCCGAAGGGGTGAGGGGCCCGCCCACCGGCGGGCCCTTCGGCGGCTCACCGAGTGGATCACCGAGTGGATCACCGAAGCGGTCATTGCATAAAACTGCCACCCACCGTATAGTCATGCCATCGAGAAGGAGGCGTGATGGCGATACGCGTGGCGGTGGCGGGCGCGAGCGGGTATGCGGGGGGCGAGCTCCTGCGTCTGCTGCTCGCGCACCCCGAGGTGGAGATCGGTGCCCTCACCGGCAACTCCAACGCGGGGCAGCGCCTCGGCGGCCTGCAACCGCATCTGTTGCCGCTGGCCGACCGGGTGCTGCAGCCGACGGACGCGGCCGTGCTCGCCGGGCACGACGTCATCTTCCTCGCGCTGCCCCATGGGCAGTCCGCCGCCGTCGCCGAGACCCTCGGAGACGCCGCGCTGATCGTGGACTGCGGCGCGGACTTCCGGCTTCGGGACGCCGCCGCCTGGGAGCGTTTCTACGGCTCGACGCACGCCGGGACCTGGCCGTACGGGCTGCCCGAGCTGCCCGGGGGCCGTGCCGCGCTGCGCGGGACCCGACGGATCGCGGTTCCCGGCTGCTACCCGACCGCCGTCTCGCTGGCGCTCTTCCCGGCCTACGAGGCGGGGCTGGTCGAACCCGAGGCGGTGATCGTCGCGGCGTCCGGGACCTCGGGCGCGGGCAAGGCGCCCAAGCCCCATCTGCTGGGCAGCGAGGTGATGGGCGCCATGAGCCCCTACGGGGTGGGTGGCGGTCACCGACACACCCCGGAGATGATCCAGAACCTGTCGTCGGCCGCGGGGGAGCCGGTGCGGGTCTCCTTCACCCCGACCCTCGCGCCGATGCCCCGCGGCATCCTCGCCACCTGCAGCGCCACGGCCAGGCCCGGCGCCACCGCGGAGGCCGTACGCGCCGCCTATGAGAAGGCGTTCGGCGACGAGCCCTTCGTCCACCTGCTGCCGGAGGGGCAGTGGCCCTCCACCGCCGCCGTGTGCGGCTCCAACGCCGCGCTGGTCCAGGTCGCCCTCGACGAGGCGGCCGGCCGGGTGATCGCCATCAGCGCCATCGACAACCTCACCAAGGGCACCGCGGGTGGCGCGGTGCAGAGCATGAACATCGCCCTCGGCCTCCCCGAGGAGCTGGGACTTTCCACGATCGGAGTCGCCCCATGAGCGTCACGGCAGCCAAGGGCTTCACGGCCTCCGGCGTTGCGGCCGGCATCAAGCAGAACGGCAAGCCGGACCTGGCCCTGGTGGTCAACAGCGGACCCCGTCTGGCCGCCGCGGGCGTGTTCACCTCCAACCGTGTGAAGGCCGCCCCCGTCCTCTGG
Source organism: Streptomyces sp. SAJ15 (assembly GCF_007595705.1). GTDB lineage: Bacteria > Actinomycetota > Actinomycetes > Streptomycetales > Streptomycetaceae > Streptomyces. The sequence goes on from NZ_NISY01000002.1 coordinate 671,143, forward strand.
TCCGAGCAGGTCCTCAAGGGCGGCGCGGTGAGCGCCGTGGTCCTCAACTCCGGCGGGGCCAACGCCTGCACCGGCCCCCAGGGCTTCCAGGACACCCACGCCACCGCGGAGAAGGTGGCCGAGGTGCTGGGACAGAGCGCCGGCGAGGTCGCCGTCGCCTCCACCGGTCTGATCGGCGTGCTGCTCCCGATGGACAAGCTGCTCCCCGGCGTGGAGAAGGCCGCCGCCGAGCTGACCGCCCACGGCGGTGAGAGGGCCGCCATCGCCATCAAGACCACCGACACCGTGCACAAGACCGCGGTGGTGCAGTCCCCCGAGGGCTGGACCGTCGGCGGCATGGCCAAGGGCGCCGGCATGCTCGCCCCGGGCCTGGCCACCATGCTGGTGGTCCTCACCACCGACGCCGACCTCGACGCCCCGACCCTGGACACCGCGCTGCGCGCCGCCACCCGCACCACCTTCGACCGGGCCGACTCCGACGGCTGCATGTCCACCAACGACACGGTCCTGCTGCTCGCCTCCGGTGCCTCCGAACTGACGCCCGCCTACGAGGACTTCGCCGAGGCCGTCCGCACCGTCTGCGACGACCTTGCGCGGCAGCTCATCGGCGACGCCGAGGGAGCCTCGAAGGACATCCGGATCGAGGTGATCAACGCCGCCACGGAGGACGACGCCGTCGAGGTCGGCCGCTCGATCGCCCGCAACAACCTCCTCAAGTGCGCCATCCACGGCGAGGACCCCAACTGGGGCCGGGTGCTGTCCGCCATCGGCACCACCTCCGCCGCCTTCGAGCCCGACCGGCTCAACGTCGCCATCAACGACGTCTGGGTCTGCAAGAACGGCTCGGTCGGCGAGGACCGCGACCTGGTCGACATGCGCTACCGCGAGGTGAAGATCACCGCCGACCTCGCGGCGGGCGACGCCTCCGCCGTCATCTGGACCAACGACCTCACCGCCGACTACGTCCACGAGAACAGCGCCTACTCCTCATGAGCACCCGTAAACACACCGCCCTCCCCAAGGCCCGCACGCTCATCGAGGCGCTGCCCTGGCTGACCCGCCACCACGGCAAGACCATCGTCATCAAGTTCGGTGGCAACGCCATGGTCGACGAGGAGCTGAAGGCCGCCTTCGCCCAGGACGTGGTCTTCCTGCGCCACGCCGGACTGCGGCCCGTCGTCGTCCACGGCGGCGGCCCGCAGATCAGTGCCCAGCTCGACCGGCTCGGCCTGGAGTCGGAGTTCAAGGCCGGGCTGCGGGTCACCACTCCCGAGGCCATGGACGTCGTGCGCATGGTGCTGGCCGGACAGGTCCAGCGCGAGCTGGTCGGGCTGCTCAACCAGCACGGCCCGCTCGCCGTCGGTCTGACCGGCGAGGACGCCCACACCATGAGCGCCACCAAGCGGTACGCGGAGATCGACGGGGAGCGGGTGGACATCGGCCGGGTCGGCGAGGTCGCCGCCATCGACACCGGCGCCATCCGGGCCCTGCTGGACGACGGCCGCATACCGGTGGTGTCCTCGATCGCCCGCAGCGTCGACGACGGCCATGTCTACAACGTCAACGCCGACACCGCCGCCGCCGCGCTGGCCGCCGCCCTGGACGCCGAGACGCTGATGGTTCTCACCGACGTCGAGGGGCTCTACGCGGACTGGCCGCACAGTGACGACGTCATCAGCCAGCTCACCGCGAGCCGACTGGAGGAGCTCCTGCCCGACCTGTCGAGCGGCATGGTCCCCAAGATGGAAGGGTGCCTGTACGCCGTGCGCAACGGGGTGCGGACCGCTCGGGTGATCGACGGACGGGTACCGCACTCCATCCTGCTGGAGATCTTCACGGACGAGGGCATCGGCACCATGGTCGTGCCCGACGAGGGGGCCACACCATGAGCAACGAGCAGCTCACCCAGCGCTGGCAGAGCGCGCTGATGGACAACTACGGCACGCCCCGGCTGCCCCTCACCCGTGGCGAGGGCGCCCGGGTGTGGGACGCCGAGGGCCGCGTGTACCTGGACTTCGTCGGGGGCATCGCGGTCAACGCCCTGGGCCACGCCCACCCCGCCGTCGTCCGCGCCGTCTCGGAGCAGATCGCCACTCTCGGACACGTCTCCAACCTCCACATCGCCGAGCCGACGGTCGCGGTCGCCGAGCGCCTCCTGCAGCTGGCCGGCCGCCCCGGCCGGGTCTACTTCGGCAACTCCGGAGCCGAGGCCGTCGAAGCCGCCATCAAGATCGGTCGGCGCACCGGCCGGACCCACATGGTGGCCACCACCGGCGGCTTCCACGGCCGCACCATGGGCGCGCTGGCCCTCACCGGCCAGCCCGCCAAGCAGGGGCCCTTCCTGCCTCTGGTCGGCGAGGTCACCCATGTGCCCTACGGCGACGCGGAGGCGTTGCGGGCCGCCGTCACCACCGAGACCGCGATCGTCGTGATCGAGCCGATCCAGGGCGAGAACGGCGTGATCGTGCCGCCCCCCGGCTATCTGGCCGCCGCCCGCGAGATCACCCGGGCCACCGGCACCCTGCTGGTCCTCGACGAGATCCAGACGGGGATCGGCCGTACGGGGCACTGGTTCGCACACCAGGCGCAGGGGGTCGAGCCCGATGTGGTCACCCTCGCCAAGGGGTTGGGCGGCGGGCTGCCCATCGGTGCCACCCTCGCCTTCGGGGCCGCCGCCGAGCTGCTGACGCCCGGTCAGCACGGCTCCACCTTCGGCGGCAACCCCGTGGCCTGCGCCGCCGCTCTCGCCGTGCTCGACACCCTCGCCGCCGACGGCGCCCTCGACCACGTCAAGCGGGTCGGGGAGCGGCTGCGCGCGGGAATCGAGGCGTTCGGCCACCCGCTGGTCGCCCATGTCCGTGGCTCCGGCCTTCTCCTGGGTATCGTGCTCACAGAGCCCCTCGCACAGCGCGTGCAGCAGGCGGCTCAGGACGCGGGACTCCTGGTGAACGCGGTCGCGCCGGACGTGCTCCGGTTGGCCCCGCCGCTCGTCGTCGGCGACGACGTCGTGGACGCGTTCCTCGGGGCGCTCCCCGCCGTCCTGGACGCCGCGCGCGACGCCGTCGACGACGGTGGCACACACGGGGAACGACGATCCGGAGACTGACGAGACGATGCACGAGGCGCAGCAGAACGAGCTAGGGAACGGCGCGGAAGAGGACAGCGCGGCCCGGGACATGGCGGCGGCGCAGTCCATCGGGCAGGCCGTGCCGCAGACCCGGACCGCCCGCCACCGCCGGATCGTGGACATCCTCAACCGGCAGCCGGTCCGCTCCCAGAGTCAGCTCGCGAAGCTGCTCTCCGACGACGGGCTGAGCGTCACTCAGGCGACGCTCTCCCGCGACCTGGACGAGCTCGGCGCGGTCAAGATCCGCAACACCGGCGGTGAGCTGATCTACGCCGTGCCGAGCGAGGGCGGCTTCCGCACGCCGCAGGCGCCGCTGGGAGAGTCCGCCAAGGAGGAGCGCATGCGGCGCCTGTCCGGCGAGCTCCTGATCTCCGCCGAGGCGTCCGCCAACCTCGTGGTGCTGCGGACGCCGCCGGGCGCCGCCCAGTTCCTCGCCTCCGCCATCGACCAGGCCGAGCTGCACGACATCCTCGGCACCATCGCGGGCGACGACACCCTGCTCCTCATCAGCCGCGACCCGGCCGGCGGCCAGGCCCTCGCCGACCACCTGCTGCGGCTGGCCCAGAAGGCGCGCTAGCGGAGCACACCCGCGCCGTGCCCCCGGCCGCGCGGCGAAATCCGCTTTCGGCACCGAAGTCGCACTGCCTACGCTGCCCGCATGTCGATCGACTCGCACGCCGCCGTGGCCGCGTCCCCCATAGACCCCGACCTCGCCGCCCTGGCCGAGCGGAGCTGGGACGACAGCACGCACCGTGAGGCGCTCGCCGAGCTCGTGCAGCGCGGCTGGACCCCCTGCGGAGTGGGCGACTGGGCGGTGGCGGTGCGTTCCCCCAGCGGGCACCTGGTGGCCCGGATCTGCCCCTTCGACCCGGCGTACGCGGCCTTCCTGGAACTGTGCCGCCGCTGCGCGGGCAACCCGTACCTGCCGCGCGTCGCACTCGAGGCCGCCCTCGACGGCGGGGGCACGCTCACGGTGCTGGAGTACCTACCGCCGCTGGAGGCCGAGAAGGCCGCCGAGATCGCCGAACGCTGGCGCGCCGTCGGCGCCGCCGCCGCCCAGGGTGAGCCGGGCGACCCGGAGCTCGCGGCCGTGTACCGGGTCGCGGCCGAGGTGGACGAGGAGTTCCGGTCCCGCGTCCCGTGGTGGTACGGATTCGACCTGAACGCCGGCAACGTCCGGCGCGCGCTCGACGGTCGCGTGGTCCTGGTCGACGTCTTCTGTCTGGACGGGGAGAAGCTGTACGGCCAGGTGCTGGCCGACGCGGCAGAGGTGCGGCGACGGATCCCCGAGCACCGGATCCGACACCTCCTGGAGATCCCCTACATCGCCCGGGAGAGCAGCCCCGAGGAGATCGCCGCCCTGCGCCGGGCCTGGACGGCACCCGGGCACGACGGCTGATCCGCGCGCCGGAAGCGCGGTTTCCACCGAACGGCTCGCCGACGTCGGGAGCGCGTTGACGAACCATACGGCTGAGTGCATACTTATACCCATCACCGCATGAACAGTCGCAGTGCAGGGATCGTAAGGAGAAACCCGTGACCGAGCGCGTCGTACTCGCCTACTCGGGCGGACTGGACACCTCCGTCGCCATCGGCTGGATCGCCGAGGAGACCGGCGCCGAGGTCATCGCCGTGGCCGTGGACGTCGGCCAGGGGGGCGAGGACCTGGACGTCATCCGCAAGCGCGCGCTCGCCTGCGGGGCCGTCGAGGCCGAGGTCGCGGACGCCAAGGACGAGTTCGCCGACGAGTACTGCCTCCCGGCGATCAAGGCCAACGCCCTCTACATGGACCGCTATCCGCTGGTCTCCGCGCTGTCGCGGCCGACGATCGTCAAGCACCTGGTCGCCGCCGCCAAGAAGCACGGCGCCTCGATCGTCGCCCATGGCTGCACCGGCAAGGGGAACGACCAGGTGCGGTTCGAGGCCGGGATCTCCTCCCTCGCCCCCGACCTGCGCTGCATCGCCCCCGTGCGGGACTACGCGATGACCCGTGACAAGGCCATCGCCTTCTGTGAGGCCAAGAACCTCCCGATCGCCACCACCAAGAAGTCCCCGTACTCCATCGACCAGAACGTCTTCGGTCGTGCCGTCGAGACCGGCTTCCTGGAGGACATCTGGAACGCGCCGATCGAGGACATCTACGAGTACACCGAGAACCCGGCGGTGGCCCGCGAGGCCGACGAGGTGGTCATCACCTTCCGGGAGGGTGTCCCGGTCGCCATCGACGGCAAGCCCGTCACCGTGCTCCAGGCCATCCAGCAGCTCAACCAGCGGGCCGGCGCCCAGGGCATCGGCCGGATCGACATGGTCGAGGACCGGCTGGTCGGCATCAAGTCCCGGGAGGTCTACGAGGCCCCCGGCGCCATCGCCCTGATCACCGCCCACCAGGAGCTGGAGAGCGTCACGGTCGAGCGCGAGCTGGCCCGCTACAAGCGGCAGGTCGAGCAGCGCTGGGGCGAGCTGGTCTACGACGGCCTGTGGTTCTCCCCGCTCAAGCGGGCCCTGGACGGCTTCATCAACGAGGCCAACCAGCATGTCACCGGCGACATCCGGATGACCCTGCACGGCGGCCGGGCCGTCGTCACCGGCCGTAAGTCGGACGCCTCGCTGTATGACTTCAACCTGGCGACCTACGACACCGGTGACACCTTCGACCAGTCGCTTTCCAAGGGCTTCATCGAGATCTTCGGCATGTCGAGCAAGATCGCTGCGAAGCGGGACCTCTCCTCGTGAGCAGCGAGAACCAGGACGTAAGGCTGTGGGGCGGCCGGTTCGCGGACGGACCGGCCGAGGCCCTCGCCAAGCTCTCCGCCTCGGTCCACTTCGACTGGCGGCTGGCCCCGTATGACATCGCGGGCTCCCGCGCACATGCGCGGGTGCTCCACGCGGCGGGCCTGCTCACCGCCGACGAGCTGGAGCGCATGCTCGCCGGGCTCGACCGGTTGGAGGCCGATGTCGCCTCGGGCGCCTTCGTGGGCACCGTGGCCGACGAGGATGTGCACACCGCCCTGGAGCGTGGGCTGCTGGAGCGGCTCGGCCCGGAGCTGGGGGGCAAGCTGCGTGCCGGACGCTCCCGGAACGACCAGGTGGCGACGCTCTTCCGGATGTATCTGCGGGACCACGCCCGGATCATCGGTGGGCTGATCGCCGACCTCCAGGAGGCGCTGATCGGCCTGGCCGAGGCCCACCCGGACACCGCGATGCCCGGCCGCACCCATCTCCAGCACGCCCAGCCCGTGCTCTTCGCGCACCATGTGCTGGCCCACGTCCAGGCGTTGTCCCGGGACGCGGAGCGGCTGCGCCAGTGGGACGAGCGCACGGCGGTCTCGCCCTATGGCTCGGGTGCGCTGGCGGGCTCCTCGCTCGGCCTCGACCCGGAGGCCGTGGCGCGTGACCTGGGCTTCGAGCACGGCTCGGCGGCCAACTCCATCGACGGCACCGCGGCGCGTGACTTCGTCGCCGAGTTCGCCTTCATCACCGCCATGATCGGCGTCGATCTCTCCCGGATCGCCGAGGAGGTGATCATCTGGAACACCAAGGAGTTCTCCTTTGTGACCCTGCACGACGCCTTCTCCACCGGTTCGTCGATCATGCCGCAGAAGAAGAACCCGGACATCGCCGAGCTGGCGCGCGGCAAGTCCGGCCGGCTGATCGGCAACCTCACCGGGCTGCTGGCCACCCTCAAGGCGCTGCCCCTGGCGTACAACCGGGATCTCCAGGAGGACAAGGAGCCGGTCTTCGACTCCTGTGACCAACTGGAGGTGCTGCTCCCGGCGTTCACCGGAATGATGGCCACCCTGACCGTCCACCGTGAGCGCATGGAGGAGCTGGCCCCCGCCGGTTTCTCGCTCGCCACGGACATCGCCGAGTGGCTGGTGAAGCAGGGGGTGCCCTTCCGTGTGGCCCATGAGGTCGCAGGGGAGTGCGTCAAGGAGTGTGAGGCCCAGGGCATCGAGCTCCATGAGCTGACGGACCAGCAGTTCGCCAAGATCTCGCCCCACCTCACCCCCGAGGTTCGTACGGTCCTCAATGTTCCGGGTGCGCTCGCCGCCCGCAGCGGACGCGGCGGCACGGCCCCCTCGGCGGTCGCCGTGCAGCTCGCCGAGGTGCGGGCGGACCTGGCCGCACAGCGGGAGTGGGCGAACGCCAAGCGCTAGCCGCCGGCCTTCTCGGGGCTCCCTCGGTTCCCCGGGGGGTGGCCCAGGGGCTCCCCGGGGAACCGAGGGAAGGGGCGGTTCCCCCAGCACCCGCTGGGGGAACCGCCTTTTCCGACTCTCACCCACTCGGCACGCTGAGTCTCTATATTCATACGGTGCGTCATATTGCAGAGGCCGGATCTCGCCACGGGCGGGCTCCGGCCTCTGTGTATGCCTGCCGGCGATCGGGGTGGTGTGGCCTCAAGATCGAGATATCGGCGTCGCGCGTGAGACGTCAATGTCTCATGTGGGCTATGGTTGTCTCATGAGTGTTGACCGTGCGCAGGTGCTGCGCGAAGCCGCCGCCCTGCTCACCCGCAAGGCCACGGCGTCCATGGACGAGATCGCCAAGGCGGCGGGCATCAGTCGGGCCACCCTGCACCGGCATTTCGCCGGGCGGGACGCCCTGATGCGCGCCCTGGAGCAGCTCGGCATCGAGCAGCTCGAAGCCGCCCTGGACGAGGCCCGCGTCGAGGAGGGGGACGCGGACGAGGCGCTGCGTCGGCTGATCGCCGCCACCCGCCCGGTCTCCGGCTTCGTCGCCTTCCTCTACACGGAGAACCAGCTCTTCGAGGGCGAGGAGATCAATGAGGGCTGGGAGCGCATCGACACCCGCGTCGCGGCGCTCTTCCGGCGCGGACAGCAGGAGGGGCACTTCCGGATCGATATGACCCCGGGCTGGCTGACCGAGGCGCTCTACGGCCTGATCGCGGCAGCCGCCTGGTCGGTCCAGGACGGCCGGGTCGCCGCCAAGGACATGAACTACATGGTCGTCGAGCTGCTGCTCGGCGGAGTGCGACGGAGTACCTGACGATGAGCCAGAACGTGCTGGCAGCGAAGCGGACGGCGATCGAACCGCGGCCGGGCCGATGGTTGGCGCTGTCCGTCCTGGTGCTGGCGGTGCTGCTGGTCGCCGTCGACGCGACCGTGCTGGGTCTGGCCACCCCCTTCCTCAGCGAGGATCTGCGCCCGTCCAGCACCCAGCTGCTGTGGATCGGCGATGTCTACTCCTTCGTCATCGCCGGCCTGCTGGTCTCCATGGGTAGCCTCGGGGACCGCATCGGCCGTAAGAAGCTGCTGCTGTGCGGCTCGGTCGCCTTCGGTGCCGTCTCGGCGCTGAACGCGTACGCCACCAGCCCCGAGATGATGATCGTCGCGCGGGCGCTGCTGGGCGTGGCCGGTGCGACCCTGATGCCGGCCACCCTGGCGCTCATCCGCAACCTGTTCCACGACCCCCGCGAGCGCAGCCTCGCGATCGGCATCTGGGGCGCGACCGCTTCGGCGGGCGCGGCCGTCGGTCCGGTGGTCGGCGGCTTTCTGCTGGAGCACTTCTGGTGGGGGTCGGTCTTCCTGATCAACCTGCCGGTGATGGCCGTTCTGGTGCTGGTCGGCATACGGACGCTGCCCGAGTCGCGCGACCCGGACCCGGGCCCCTGGGACCTGCTCAGCGTGGCCCTGTCCCTGATCGGTGTGGTCGGCGTGGTCTACGCGGTCAAGGAGACCGCGGCCCACGGCGTCCACCTCGACGCCGCCACCGCCGGCGCCGTCGGCGCGCTGGCCCTGATGGGGTTCGTGCGGCGGCAGCTTCGGCTTCCCCGGCCGCTGCTGGACATGCGGCTCTTCCAGCACCGTGGGTTCTCCGGGGCGGTCCTCGCCGATCTGCTCACCGTCCTCGGCCTGTCGGGGCTGGTCTTCTTCCTGTCGCAGTTCTTCCAGCTGGTGCAGGGGCGGGAGCCGCTGGAGGCCGGGTTGGCGGAGCTGCCGGCGGCTGTCGGCGCGGTCCTGGCGGGGCTGGTCGCCGGCCTCGTCGCCCGCCGCTACTCGGTGCGGGCGGTGGTCTCCGGCGGTCTGGCGATGGTCGGCTGCGCGCTGGCCGCGCTCACCCTGCTGCACACCGACACCGGATATCCGCTGCTCGGTGGGGCGCTGCTGGCGGTCGGCGTCGGGGCGGGCTTCTCCTTCACCGTCACCGCCGATGTGATCCTCTCCAGCGTGCCCAAGGAGCGGGCCGGTTCGGCCTCGGCGGTGTCGGAGACGGCGTACGAGCTGGGTGCGGCGCTGGGCATCGCGGTGCTCGGCTCCATCGTCACCGGGGTCTACCGCGACTTCGCGGTGCCCGCCGAGGCGAGCGGGGCGACGACCGCCGAGGCGCGCGAATCGCTCGGTGGCGCGGTCGAGGCGGCGGAGACCCTGCCGCCGGGCACCGGGGCCCGGCTTCTCGGCGCGGCGCAGGAGGCGTTCGTCGACGGGCTGCGGATCGCGGCCGGCGTCGGCGCGGCGGTGCTGCTGGCCACCGCGGTGGCGGCCTGGTTCCTGCTGCGCGGCCAGAGGCTGGCGGACGTCGCGCAGGAGTAGCCGGCGCCGTCGGTTCGGGGTCCGAGTGGTGGCCGTACGGGCTCAGCGGAGTGGACGGGGAGTGCGGGCAAAAGGGGCGTGGTTGCCGTAACCGGTGGTAAGTGATGCGTGCAACATTGACCCACCTTTAACGCGCGCGAAATATTTGCGATCGCCGGTCGGCATTGTCGACCGGCGATCGGCATATCGCGACCCAGGCGACCGCCGCGATGAGCCCGATCGCGGCCACCATGAGGGGGAATCATGCGTATTCGCGCTACTGTTCGCACGCTGTTCGCCGCGGCCGCCGTGGCGGCTCTGACGCTGGCGGGGCATGTCGCCCCGGCGGCCGCCTCGGGGCTGGACGCCCCGCCGCGCGGCGCCAACGACTGGTCCTGCAAGCCCGATTCGGCCCACCCGGAGCCGGTGGTCCTGGTCAACGGCACCTTCAAGCTGATGCGGGAGAACTGGGCGACGCTCTCGCCCAAGCTCAAGAAAGCGGGCTACTGCGTCTTCGCCTTCAACTACGGCCGTATGGCGACCGACCCGATCGCCGACTCGGCGGGTGAACTCCGGGACTTCGTGGCGGCGGTGCGGGCCGCGACGGGGGCGGCCAAGGTGGACCTGGTCGGCCACAGCCAGGGCGGCATGATGCCGCGCTACTACATCAAGTTCCTGGGCGGCGCCGACCAGGTGGACGACCTGGTCGGCATCGTGCCCTCCAACCACGGCACGGCCAACCCGCTGGCCCCGCTGATCGGCAAGGCGTTCTGCCCGGCCTGCATCGACCAGCAGACCGGCTCCGAGCTGCTGACCAAGCTCAACGCCGGCACCGAGACCCCGGAAGGGCCGGACTACACGGTGGTCACGACGCGCTACGACGAGGTCGTCGTGCCCTACACCAGCGCCCTGCTCGACGGCCCCAAGGAGTACGTCACCAATGTGGTGCTCCAGGACCGCTGCCCGCTCGACCCGTTCATGCACGACCAGGCCACCAAGGACCCGGTGGTGGCGCAGTGGGTGCTGAACGCGTTGGACCGGGTCGGCCCGGCCGACCCGGACTTCCAGCCGCGCTGCCTCAGCCTGTGAGACGAGTGGGGGGTGGCCCCGAGGCCACCCCCCACTCGTCGAGGAGTCGTCAGGCGGCCTTGGCCTTGGTGGCGTACACGTCCACGTACTCCTGGCCGGAGAGGCCCATGACCTCGCTCATGACCTCGTCGGTCACCGCACGGAGCACATAGCGGTCGCGGTCCATGCCCTCGTACCGGGTGAAGTCCAGCGGCTCGCCGAAGCGGACCGTGACCGGCGCGATGCGGGGCATGCCGCGGCCGTTCGGCTGCACCCGGTCGGTGCCGATCATCGCGAACGGAACCACCGGGGCGCCGGTCATCAGCGCCAGCCGGGCGATCCCGGTGCGGCCGCGGTAGAGCCGGCCGTCGGGGGAGCGGGTGCCCTCGGGGTAGATCCCGAACGCCTTGCCCTCCTCCAGCACCCGACGTCCGGTCATCAGCGCGGCGACGCCGCCGTGGCCGCCGTCCCGGTCCACCGGGATCATGCCGGCGGTGGTGAAGAACCAGGCCATCAGCCGGCCCTTGACGCCCTTGCCGGTGACGTACTCGTCCTTGCCGATGAAGTACACCGGCCGCTTCACGATCAGCGACAGGAACATCGAGTCGATGAAGGTGACGTGGTTCCCGGCCAGGATCACCGGACCGCTGTCCGGGATGCGCTCCACTCCCTCGACGCGCGGGCGGTACAGGACGCGCATGAGCAGCCCCAGGACCGCCTTGAGGAAAGTGCGGGACAACGGGTCCTCCGGTCGTAGTCGTCGATGAGGTGCCGGGCGTACGGAGTGTCCACCGCACACCAGCACAGGTGAGGACCATACTCGCCGGTTCGCGCCGCCCGCACGCCGGGTTAACGGAGTCGATACGCAGTGTTGACCCATGTTTTGATCACGTTCCATCGTGCGTCCCATGTACGAAAGATGAACGTGTCTACGATCGGCCGTCCGTCCGACGGGTGTCGGACTTCATCACAAGGAGTGCTCATGGAGCAGGAGCAGCAGCCGGGGCGTCGCGCCCTCCTGGGGGTCGCGGCCCTCGGCGCGGGAGCGGCGGTGCTGAGCGGGGCGGGTACCGCGGGGGCCGCGGAACACGGCACCTCGACCTCGACCGGTTCGTACGACGAGCTGCCGGTGCCGACCGTCATCGGCCACCGGGGCGCCAGCGGCTACCGCCCCGAGCACACCATAGGCTCGTACCAGCTCGCCCTGGACATGGGCGCGGACGTCATCGAGCAGGACCTGGTTCCGACCAAGGACGGTCACCTGGTCTGCCGGCACGAGAACGACATCACGGCCACCACGGACGTGGCCGACCACCCGGAGTTCGCCGGGCGCAAGACGACCAAGACCGTGGACGGCGAGCGCCTCACCGGCTGGTTCACCGAGGACTTCACCCTCGCCGAGCTGAAGACGCTGCGCGCCAAGGAGCGCATCCCCGGCACCCGGCAGCGCAACACCCTCTACGACGGTCGGTGGACCGTGCCCACCTTCGAGGAGGTGCTGCGCTGGGCCGAGCGTGAGGGTCGCCGCCGCGGCCGCCGGGTGTGGCTGCACGTGGAGACGAAGCACCCCACCTACTTCCGCAAGCTGGGGCTGGGCCTGGAGGAGCCGCTGGCCAAGCTGCTGCGCAGGTACGGCCGTCACAAGAAGAACGCGGCGACCTTCCTGCAGTCCTTCGAACCGAGCAGCATCCAGCGCCTGGACAAGCTGGTGCGCACCCCCAAGGTGGTGCTGCTGGACGCCGCCGACACCCGACCCTGGGACTTCGTCGAGGCGAACGACCCGCGCACGGTGGCCGACCTGGTCAAGCCGGAGGGTCTGGCCTGGATGGCGGAGTTCGCCCAGGGCATCGGCCCCACCCTGCTGCTGATCATCCCGCGGGACGCCGGCGGCAAGCTGGGGAAGCCGACCACGCTGGTGCGTGACGCGCACCGGGCCGGGCTGATCCTGCACCCCTACACCCTGCGCAACGAGAACACCTTCCTGCCGCTGGACTTCCGGCGCGGCACCGACCCCAACGCCTACGGAGACGCGTTCGGGGCGCTGAAGGTCTACTTCGAGCAGGGCATCGACGGGATCTTCACCGACAACCCGGACACCGCGCTGCTGGCGCGTGAGGAGTTCCGCAAGGGCCGATAGCGCCTCGGATCCACGGGTGACGGCGGGCGGTCGACCGCCCGCCGCTCCTGCCGACAGGTCGACAAAACGGCAGGTAGACAGTGCTACCCGTCAAGGACTGGCGCCGGCTCACCCGGTCGGGTGGGGCGTGGTCGCGGCGGCAACCGCGCCCCGACGGAGCCACGTCCCGCCCGGCATGGACCTTCTGGAGGAACTCCGCCCCCTGCTCGCCGCCGAGGCCGCCGCTGAGGCGCCCGGCGCGGGCGTCGAACCCGCCGACCTCGAACAGGGGGTGTGGCTGCGGCTGCTGGAGCACACCCGCGCCTCGGGGCCGCCGCAGCAGCCCGCGCGGTGGCTGCGCTCCGCCGTGCGGGCCGAGGCGCGCGGCGCCCGGCGCCGGGCGCTCCGGGAGGTGCCGTACGACCCGGTCGCCGACGGTCCGCCGAGCGGTCCGGAAAGCTGCGCGGAGCGCCGGGCGCTGGAGGCCGAGCGGCGCCGGGCGTTGCACGCCGCGGTGCGCCGGCTGCCGGGTCGCTGCCCCGGGCTGCTGAGCGCGCTGATGTCCCGTTCGGACCCCACATACCGGGAGATCGCGGGCGCGTTGGGAATCTCACAGGGGAGCTTGGGCCCGGTACGTTCCCGTTGTCTGGGATGCCTGCGCAGAATGCTGATGGCGGAGGTTGCGGCTCCTGAACTCTGGGGAAAGGAGCGTTAGACAATCGGCGCCTCGGAGCCGTCGCGCACCCTCGCGGCGCCTCCGGCCAGGGCACTTCATCCGGCCGTACCCTCACCCTCATCGACGGCCGGACCGACATGGGGAGGCATGCGGAACATGGGCATGAGTGTGACCATTTCTGATGCGACCGATCGCGACGCCGAGCAGATCCTCAAGCTCCAGTACCTCTGCTACCAGCGTGAGGCGGAGCTCTACAACGACTACTCGATCGAGCCGTTGACCCAGTCCCTCGACGACCTCCGCGCCGAACTGGGCCAGGGCTGTGTGCTCGTGGCCCGGCTCGGCGAGGAGGTCGTCGGCTCGGTGCGGGGCGTCGTCGACGACGACGGCATCGGGGCCATCGCCAAGCTGATCGTGCACCCCCGGATGCAGCGGCACGGCCTCGGCGGCCGGCTGCTGGCGGCGATCGAGGAACGGCTGGCGGCGGAGCGGGCCGCCACCCGCTACCGGCTGTTCACCGGCCACCGCAGCGACGGCAATCTGCGTCTGTACCGCCGCTGCGGGTACGCACAGGTCGGTACCGAGCAGATCAGCCGGCGCCTGAGCCTGGTGCGGCTGGAGAAGGCCGCCGCGGCGCCCGCCCTGGCCGTCAGCGCCTGACCGGCTGCGGCCTCGGCGCCTGACCGGCTGCGGCCTCGATGCCTCACCGGCTCGGCCTCGACGCCTGACCGGCTTCGGACCCGGCGCCTCACCGCGCGGGCGTCGGCGCCTGGTCCGCGGCCGATCGGCGGCTGATCCACGCGATGCCGTGGGTGTCGAGCACCGAGCGCCCCTCGGGCCCGTCGGGAGTCAGCTCTCCCGGCGGGCCTTGCGCAGCCAGATCAGCCCGGTCACCGGCAGGAAGATCGGAATGAACAGATAGCCCATGCCGTAGTCCGACCACACCGTCTCGTCGGGGAAGGCGGAGCGGTCCAGCAGCGTCCAGGTGCCCACCGTGAGCACGCCGATCAGCTCGGCGGCGCAGCAGACGACGGCCACCCTGCGGGCGCCCTCGCCGCCGCGCACCAGGGAGAGCGTGATGAAGGCGTACACGGCGGCGGAGACCGCCGAGAGGACGTACGCCAGCGGCGCCTCCTCGTACTGCGCGATCAGCTGGTAGATCGACCGGGACGCGGCCGCCACCGTGAAGACCCCGTACAGCGTCACCAGCAGCCGGCCCGGGCCCTGGCCGAGCCCGCCGGCGCGGGGGGCCGGCCGCGGCGCGGCGGCCGCGGCCGCCGGTGCGGACTCCGTGGATTCGGGCAGCTCAGGCACTTACGCCTCCCCAGATGTCGAAGAGCCGCACTTCGAGCACGGCCAGCACCACGGCGAGGGCCGCCACGGTCGCCGAACCCCAGCGGGTGCGCTCGGTCAGCGACATCAGTCCGCCGGCCGGAATCGCGCAGGCCGAGCCGACGAGATAGGCGACGAAGATCGCCGTGCCCTGATCGGGCTGCTCCCCGCGGGCCAACCGCACTATGCCGACGACCAGTTGGATCAGGGCCAGTACGGTCACCACGGCCATGCCGATGAAGTGCCAGTCCTTGGTCGGCTCATCGCGGTAGGCGGCGAACCCGCACCACGCGGCCAGGGCGAGGGCGGTCACCGCGACCGCGACCGTCAGCGCGTCGATCACCGGGGCCTCCGCTCGGGGCGGCGGTGGCGGCGCACACAGGGCGTGACAAGCATGGGAAAACTCTAAGCCGCGGGACATATCGCGCCGCGCCCGCCCCCGTGCTCCTGGCCCTGGCGAAGGCCGCCCCCCGACCCCCCCTCCCGCGGCCTGCCACCGGGCCCGGGGGCCTCCCGGCGGAGGGCGCCCGCCCTGTCTCGGGGCGCTCTACGGCGGGCCGTGGCATTGGCCACAGGCGGTGCTCCGGCACCGTCGCGGCCGCTCTCCCGGCGGTCGGGGCGTCGGTGTTCGCGCAGGTCACCGTGGGTGGGCGGGGGCTGTCGGCGGACCGTCAGGCGTCACTGTTGTCCATAAGGTGATCGCTCCTGTCCGCTATCTGGACATAGTTGATCGGTCCATCACCTTGTCTGCTTTACTTGCCCGCATGACCACGACGAGCACCCGCACCCTTGCGACCGAGGCGATCGAAGCGCCCGGTGCTCGTTGTATGTGTCGAATGTGTGACTGCTGAGGGCCCCTGCCTGCCTCGCGCCCCGAAGCGAGACTTCTTTCGCCGCGGCGATACGACGACGTAGCCGTATCGCATCGCGCCCGCCCCGCGTCACGGAAACCCGCACCCGCGCCACCGCGCCCGTCGGGATCTCCGCATGCCGCGTTCCGTAATCGATGTGCCCCGTGTGCGGCGGTATGACCGCCGCGCACTCGACAGTGACGGAAACCCTGTGATCACCACTACGGGCCTGACCAAGGTCTACCGCTCACGAGGCCGCGAGGTCGCCGCCCTCGACGGCGTCGACCTCCACGTCCGCGAGGGAGAGGTGTACGGCGTCCTCGGCCAGAGCGGCGCCGGCAAGTCCACCCTCATCCGCTGCGTGAACCTGCTGGAGCGCCCCAGCTCCGGCACGGTCGCCGTGGCCGGCCAGGACCTGACCACGCTGGCCGGGCGCGGCCCGCGCGCCGGCAAGGCGCTGCGCGAGGCCCGTACCCGCATCGGCATGGTCTTCCAGCACTTCAACCTGATCTCCTCGCGGACCGTCCAGGACAACATCGAGCTGCCGCTGGAGATCCTGGGGGTCTCCGGCCGGGAGCGCTCCCGCAAGGCGCTGGAGCTGCTGGACCTGGTGGGCCTCGCCGACAAGGCCAGGGCCTACCCGGCGCAGCTCTCCGGCGGTCAGAAGCAGCGGGTCGGCATCGCCCGGGCGCTCGCCGGCGACCCGAAGGTGCTGCTCTCCGACGAGGCGACCAGCGCGCTCGACCCCGAGACCACCCGCTCCATCCTCCAGCTGCTGCGCGACCTCAACCAGCAACTCGGCCTGACCGTGCTGCTGATCACGCACGAGATGGACGTCGTCAAGACCATCTGCGACTCGGCCGCGCTGATGCGGCGCGGACGGATCGTGGAGTCCGGCACGGTCGCCGGGCTGCTGGCCACTCCGGGCTCGGAGCTGGCGCAGGCGCTGTTCCCGGTGGGCGGTCAGCCCTCCGGCCCGGACCGCACCGTCGTGGACGTCACCTTCCAGGGGGAGGCCGCCACCCGGCCGGTCATCTCCGAGCTCGCCCGTACCTACAACATCGACATCTCCATCCTCGGTGCCGCCATGGACACCGTGGGTGGGAAGCAGGTCGGCCGGATGCGCATCGAGCTGCCCGGCCGGTTCGAGGAGAACGTGGTGCCGATCGGCTACCTGCGCGAGCAGGGACTGCATGTCGAGGTGGCGGACGTGGCGGCCGACGCCGCCGACGCCGGAGCCGTGGCCGGGGCGGCCGGGGCCGAGCTGCTGAAGGATGGTGCCAAGTGACCTGGTCGGAGATGCAGCCGCTGCTGGAGCAGGCGGGTGACGAGACCTTCCACATGGTCGGCTGGTCGGCGCTGATCGCCATCCTGGGCGGACTGCCGCTCGGTGTGCTGCTGGTGCTGACCGACCGCGGCGGGCTGCTGCAGAACGTGGTGGTCAACAAGGTCCTCGGACAGACCGTCAACATCGCGCGCTCGATGCCGTTCGTGATCCTCATGGTCGCGCTGATGTCCGTCACCCGCTGGGTGGTCGGCACCACCATCGGCCCGGACGCCGCGATCGTGCCGCTGTCGATCGGCGCCATCCCGTTCTTCGCCCGGCTGGTGGAGACCTCGGTGCGCGAGGTGGACCCGGGGCTGGTCGAGGCGGTGCAGTCGATGGGCGGCTCCACCTGGACCGTCGTCCGCAAGGTGCTGCTGCCCGAGTCGCTGCCGTCGCTGATCTCCAGCGCGACCACCACCATCGTCGCGCTGCTGGGCTACTCGGCGATGGCCGGCACCGTCGGCGGCGGCGGCCTGGGCGATCTGGCCATCCGCTACGGCTATCTGCGGTTCGAGAACGAACTGATGTGGATCATCGTCGGCATCCTCGCCGTGGTGATCGCCGTCATCCAGTTCATCGGCGACTTCGCCGCCCGCGCCGTGTCCCGGCGCGGTCGCTCGGCGGCCCCGCGGCTGCGGCTGCTGCGCCGCCCGGCGCCGCTGCCGGCGTCCACGTCGCAGCCCGTGAAGGCCCCGGCCGAGTCCGGTACGGAGCCCGCAGGCGAGACGTCCCCGACGGAGGCCGGGCCCAAGGCGGCCGCGTCCGCCTCGGTGCCCGCGCAGAAGCGGGCCACCGCCCCCTCGGCGACGGTCGCCGAATCCACCGAGACCACCTGAGCCGGACCCCGGAACAGGACACACCCCCCCCGTACCCCGAAGCACCCGCGGTGCGTCCCGCACCCGCGGCGGCCTCGTACACCCAGGTACACCCAGGAAGAAAGGCACTTTTCGTGCGTAACACCATCAAGATCGCCACCACCGTTCTCGCCGCCGGCGCCCTCACCCTCGGGCTCACCGCCTGCGGAAGCGACAAGAAGTCCGGCAGCGGCGAGAACGACCCCCTGGTCATCGCCGCGAGCCCGGTCCCGCACGCGGAGATCCTCACCTACGTCAAGGACAACCTGGCGGAGAAGGCGGGGCTGAAGCTGGAGGTGAGAGAGTTCACCGACTACGTCACGCCGAACACGGCGACCGAGGACGGCTCGGTGGACGCCAACTACTTCCAGAACCAGCCCTACCTCGACGACTTCAACAAGAAGAAGGGCACCCACATCGTGCCCGTCGTCACGGTGCACCTGGAGCCCCTGGGCCTGTACTCCGACACGGCCAAGTCGGTCGACGCCCTGGAGAAGGGCGGGACCGTCGGCATCCCCAACGACACGGTCAACGAGGCCCGCGCCCTCAAGCTGCTGGACGCCAACGGCATCATCACCCTCAAGAAGGGCGTCGGCAACGAGGCCACCCCGGACGACATCGAGAAGAACCCCAAGGACCTGGAGTTCAAGGAGCTGGAGGCGGCGGCGCTGCCCCGGACCCTCAAGGACCTCGACGCCGCGGTGATCAACGGCAACTACGCCATCGAGTCCGACCTCAAGCCCTCCGAGGACGCGCTGGTCCTGGAGTCGCCCAAGGACAACCCGTACGGCAACTTCCTGGCCGTGAAGGAGGGCAAGGAGAAGGACGCCCGGGTCCTGAAGCTCAAGAAGCTGCTCACCTCGCCCGAGGTGAAGAAGTTCATCGAGGACAAGTACAAGGGCTCCGTCATCGCCTCCTTCTGAGGCGCTCGGACAGGGGAACACAGGGGGAGCGGCGCCCTGCGCGAACTCGTCGTTCCCACGGCCGTCGCGGCACGCGCCCTCGGGCTGGCCGTGTGCGGCGCGGGCTCAGGCCGCGCGGACTGTCGGTGGCGCCGGCGACACTCTCGTCGTCGGCGCCACCGCCGTCGGTGCCGACCCGATCGCCTGAACCGACGTCCGCGCGGTGACGAAGCGTCAGCGAGGGCCTCACAACCGATGGGACGTGGGGCCCTTCGATGCTGCATGCTGGGCACTTCCAATGGCCCCGGCCCTGGTAACGGAGCGACCCATGACATCCACCTTCCCGGATATCTCCATCAACACGGACCGGCTGGTGCTGCGCCCGTTCGAGCTCGCGGACATCCCCGAGCTCACGGACATGATGAACGACGAACTCGTCACCGCCTGGACGCCGGTGCCCCATCCCTACACCGCCGCCGACGCCCGCGAGTGGATCACTCGGCTCGCCCCGGCCGAGCGCACCTCGGGCCGCGGCATCGTCTTCGCCGTCACGGAGTTCCTCACCCAGCGGCTGGTGGGCATCGCCCAACTGCGCAACACCGACCGGCGCTGCCTGGCCAGCGAGATCGCCTATGTCACCGCCCCCTGGGCGCGCGGCGAGGGGTACGCCTCCGAGTCCGTCCTCGCCGTGGCGGGCTGGCTCTTCCGGGACCAGAAGTTCGAACGGCTCGAGCTGCGCACGCCCGCCGACAACACCGCCGCCCAGCAGGTCGCACAGAAGGTCGGCTGCATCAGCGAGGGCGTGCTGCGCAACGCCTGGATAGCGCGGGCCCAGACCGAGGACGGGAGCTGGACGGACATCCGCACCGACCTCATCATCTGGAGCCTGCTCCCGGAGGACCTGGAGGGCGGCCTCGGCGAGCTGGCGGGCGAACTCGGCTACGCCGGCTTCGCGGAGTGGAGCTAGAGCCCCCTCCCCGGCGCCTCCGCACGCCACCCCGCGCGGAACGGACGTCCGCGCCACCTTCCGACGGCCCCGACCGCCCCGGCCCGGCCTCGGCGATCCGGCGCGGGGTGGGCGCGGGCGCGGCGCTCGTATCCGGTCGGGCGCTTCCCCGCGGTCCGGCGCTGACACGCCCCAGGGGCGTCAGCGGCACGCGGCCCGGCGCACCCTCGTGCTCCGGCGCCCGGCGACGGCCACCCCGGGCCGTCATACCCGGTCTTTCGGTCTGGACCAGCCGGGGTACGCTCACCTAGCCCCGGCGCCCGCGCGCTCTCGCCCGTGCGTCGACGCCCGGCGCCCGCTGTGCGCCGCCTCGCCACCAACCTGCGACAACCCCGGGAGACACACGACGATGGCCGACCGCGTCACGGTGATCGGTTGGGACGGTTCCCCGCTCACGGACGCGGCTCGCTCCGCCCTCGCGGCCGCCACCCTGGTGGCCGGCGCCCCGCACCATCTGGCGCTGCCGGAGATCCCGTCCGGCGCGGAGCGGATCACCCTCGGCAGCGTGGAGCTCGCCGCCCGCCGCATCGCCCAGCACCGCGGTTCCCCCGTGGTCCTCGCCGACGGCGACCCGGGCTACTTCGGCGTCGTGCGCACCCTGCGCGCGCCCGAGTACGGCCTGGAGGTCGAGGTCGTGCCCGCCGTCTCCTCGGTCGCCGCCGCCTTCGCGCGGGCCGGGATGCCCTGGGACGACGCCCATGTGGTGGTCGCCCACAGCCGCGACCTGCGGCGTGCGGTCAACGTCTGCCGTGCGCACGGCAAGGTCGCCGTGCTCACCTCGCCGGGCGCCGGACCGGCCGAACTGGCGCTGCTGCTGGAGGGCGTGCACCGCACGTTCGTCATCTGTGAGGCGCTGGGCACCGCGCAGGAGCAGGTGACCGTGCTCACCTCGGACAAGGTCGCCGACCACGCCTGGCGCGATCCGAACGTCGTCATCGTCATCGGCGGCGCCGCCCCGGCCGCCTCGCCGGCGCAGGGCGCCGGATACCGCTCCAAGCAGGGCGGGGGCTGGCTGGCGGGGCGCGAGGTGGGCTACCCCGGCCCGGTGCGCGGCTGGGCGCTGCCGGCCTCCGCGTACGCCACCGTGCTGGGCGAGGGTGAGGCCCCGCAGCTGCGCGCCGCGCAACTCGCCCGTCTCGGGCCGCGCGTGGGCGACCTGGTGTGGGACATCGGCGCGGGCAGCGGCGCGGCGGCCGTGGAGGCGGCCGGGTTCGGCGCGGCGGTCATCGCCGTCGACCGGGACCCGGAGGCGTGTCGTCGCGTCGGTGTCCTGGCCCGCCGCTTCGGCGTCCGGATGCAGATCGTGCAGGGGATCGCGCCGCAGGTGCTGGAGGACCTTCCGGAGCCGGACGTGGTGCGGGTCGGTGGCGGCGGAGCGGCCGTGGTGGCCGCCTGCGCGGCGCGTCGCCCGGAGCGGATCGTGGCGCACGCGGGCACCCGCGACGAGGCCGAGGAGATCGGCAGGGCGCTCGCCGACGGGGGATATGGCGTGGAATGCGCCCTGTTGCAGTCGGTGGAGCTGGACACCCGCGTGTGGGCGGAGCGCGAACGCGCCGTCGGCTTCTTGTTGTGCGGTCACCGGCCTCACCCCTGACCTCGCGCCGGTACCGCGGCAGGTAGGCTGGCGGATCGTTGTACCGCCTGTTCCGCCGCCCGACGTTCGGAGCTTTGTTCGTCAATGGGCGGAATGCGCCCCCTCCTTGATGGCGTTGCGGTATGGCAGGACCAGGAACGTGCAACGTGCCGCGCACCGCGCACGCTCGTTCTTGCTGTAGGCGGAATTGAAGGAGCACTAGCGATGGGCGAGGGGAACGCATGACCGACACCGGCCAGGTCCCGGGCGAGGGACTGCCGGAGAACGCAGGCGGACAACCCGTACTTCCGCCGCACTCCGGAGACGTGCACCTTCCCGGTGATCATGCCCCTGTCGGGTCCGGCGCGCCGGCCGGCCCCGGAGACCCGGGGCATGCCGCCGGTTCCGCGCCCGCTCCCGGGGCGTACACCTTCCTCGACCCGCAGGACGCCCAGGGGGCGCACGACATCGGCGGCGACGAGGACGACCTGCTGCTGATGCCGGGCGCCCAGGGCGCCTGGATGGACCAGCCGGCGCAGTTCCCGCCACAGCCGCCGCAGACCGCGGGGGTGGCGGCGCCCGGGGCGGCCGTGCCCGGGGCACACGCCGTCGGCGGTCAGGACGCGGGCGTGGGGTCCGGGCCGGTGGAGTACGCCGAAGCCCGCATCCCACAGCCCGCTTCGCCGCTTCAGGCGGGTGCGTCGGTCCCCGCCCCCACCGCCCCGGTGTCGGCCCACGCCACCCCGCCCGGCGGAGTCCCGCGCCGCCCGCTGCACATGGGTCCGCCGGTGCCGGAGACGCCGACCGGCGGCGTCGTGCGCTCCCTGGCCGACCGCGGCCCGGCCGGCGCGCCCTCCGTCGTGCCACAGGGCACGCCGGTGTCCGTGTCGTCCTCGCTGATCCAGGGCCCGCCCACCAGCGGTCCCGAATACCTCGACATCCCGCGCGACGACACCGGGCACCTGTCCGCGCCGCAGCTCGTGGACGCCCCCGTGGCCGCCGAACCGTGGTCCGCGCAGCCCCAGCCGGGCGCGCCCGCGCCGGTTGCCCCGGCCGCCCCCGCGGCCACGGCGAGCCCAGCAGAAACGGTCG
The DNA here is from genome assembly GCF_007595705.1 of Streptomyces sp. SAJ15. Classification (GTDB taxonomy): domain Bacteria; phylum Actinomycetota; class Actinomycetes; order Streptomycetales; family Streptomycetaceae; genus Streptomyces. The sequence goes on from NZ_NISY01000002.1 coordinate 693,597, forward strand.
GTCGGCCGGCCGAGGCCGTGCCGCCCGCCCCGGCGGCCGCGGAGCCCGTCGCCGCCCCACCCGCCCAGGCAGCCGTTCCCGCCGAGGCCGTCGTTCCCCCCCAGGCGGCGGTTCCCGCGGAGGCCGTCGCCGTTCCCGCCGAGGCCCTCGTCGGTGAAGCCGGTGCCGTGCCGGTGGTCGTGTCCGCCACCGCGACCGCGACCGCGCCTGACGCGGTGGCGACGCCGGAAGCCGCGGTCCCGACCGAGCCCGCCGCCGCGACCACCGCCGAGCAGCCGCCGGCCGGCCCGGTGCCCGTCGCAAGTCCGGCCCCCGCCGGGGTCGGGGCGATGCCGGCGGCGGGTGCGGAGTGGGGAGCTCCGGCCGAGGGGGCGCCCACCACCGAGGACCTGACCGCTGCCGCGGCCGGGCCCGGCGCCGAGGTCGTCTCCGGAGCCGAGGCCGGTGCCGAGGTCGTGGCCGGTGACGCCGGCGCGGCCGGTGCCGGTGGCCCCGTGTCCGCCGAGGCCGTCGCCGTTCCCGCGGCCGCCGCCGATCCCGCGGGCGAGCAGACGCCCGCCGCGGTGGAGGCCCCGGAGGCCGCCGCGCCTGCCGAGGCCCCGGTGCCCGCGGAGGCCGTGGCCGCCCCGGAGGCGCCGGCGCCCGCCGCCTCAAGCCCCGAGGCCGTCGTGCCGCCGGGGCAGTCGGCGGCCGGGGCCGCTCCGGTCGCCGAGCCCGCGCCGAGCGATGACCCCGCGCCGAGCCCCGAGGCCGCCGACCCGACCGAGGCCGCCGCCTCCGCGGTGGAACCGGCCGCGGCCGCCGATGTCTCCGATGCCGCCGGAGCCGGAGCCGGAGCCGGAGCCGGAGCCGAAGCCGTCGCCGGAGCCGACGCCGCCGTGACCGACGGCGCGGTCGCCGAGACCGCTGCCGCGACCGGTGCGGAGAGCGGCGTCGAGGATGGTGCCGACGCCGCCGCCGTCGCCGACGCCGACGCTACGGCGGCGCACGGGCCCGCCGCGGCGGCTGCCCCGGAGGCAGCCGCCGCTCCCGCTCCCGCGGAGGAGGTCGCCCCGCCCGTGGCCGCGTTCGTGCCCGCTCAGGCGGCGGACGAGCCCGCCACCGTGGACCAGGTCCCGGCCCAGCCGCTGCCTCTTCCCGCCCAGGGCGGTGCCCCCGACGCGGTGGTGCCGCGGCCGGCGCCGGAGAGCGGCCAGGTGCCGGGCCCGCAGGCCGAACAGATTCCGCAGCCCGAGCAGATCGTGGAGGGCGTCGCGGACCCCCTTTCCCTGGAGGACTCGATAGACAACGGGCAGGGCGCGGAGGAGGCGGCCACGGCCGCCGCCGGCGCCGCGGTGGAGAGCGCGGCCGGTGAGGCCGCCCAGGTACCGGCCGAACCGGCCGCCGACCAGGGGGCGGCACCCGCGGACGAGGCCGCTGTGGCCGCGGCCTCCGCGGAGCCGGTTCCCGCCGTCGAGGCGGCCCCGGACGCGGCCGCCGCGCCGACGGCCCCCGCGGAAGCGGCCACTCCGGCCGCCGGTGGCGCGGCTGCCGAGGCGCCGGCCGAGGGCGACGCGGCCGCCGGAGCACCGACCGAGGCGGAGCAGGCGCCCGCCGGGCCGGTGGCCCCCGCGGAGTCGGTCGCCAGCGCGGGCGACGCCGCGGGCCCGGAGACCGCGGGCCAGGAGACCGCCACTCCCGAGGGCGGGCTCGAGGAGCAGGCCGCCGAGGAGCGGGCCGTCGCGGAGCAGGCCGTCGAGGCGCCGGTCACGGAGGCCGTCGGCGAGGACATCGCCGAGGTCGTCGACGAGGCCCTCGCCGAGGCCGCGGCGGCCGAGACCGTCGTGCTCGACGGGGTCGACGCGGTGGCCGTGGGCGACATGGCGGCGGGAGCGGACGGGGCCGAGGAGGCCGACCCGGAGTCCGTCCCCCTCACCCCGCCCGCGGAGGGCTTCGGCGAGGCCGAGCGCGCCGCCGTGCACCGCGTGATCCGGGAGCGTCGCGACATCCGCAACGGCTTCCGTAACGACCCCATCCCGCACGAGGTGCTGCTGCGCGTCCTGGAGGCCGCGCACACCGCGCCCAGCGTGGGGCACTCGCAGCCGTGGGACTTCGTCGTCATCCGCTCCGCGGAGACCCGGCGAGCCATGCACGAGCTGGCCATGCGCCAGCGCGAGGCGTACGCCAAGTCCCTGCCGAAGGCGCGGGCCAAGCAGTTCAAGGAACTGAAGATCGAGGCGATCCTCGACACCCCGGTCAACATCGTCGTCACCGCCGACCCGACCCGGGGCGGCCGACACACCCTGGGCCGTCACACCCAGCCGCAGATGGCGCCGTACTCCTCGGCGCTCGCCGTGGAGAACCTCTGGCTCGCCGCGCGCGCGGAGGGGCTCGGCGTGGGCTGGGTCAGCTTCTTCGACGAGCGCGAGATGGTGCGCGAGCTCGGACTGCCCGAGCACCTCGAGGTCGTGGCCTACCTCTGCGTCGGATACGTCGACGAGTTCCCCGACGAGCCCGAGCTGATGCAGGCCGGCTGGTCCAAGCGGCGGCCGCTGTCGTGGGTGGTCCATGAGGAGACCTACGGGCGGCGCGCGCTGCCCGGCGAGGACCCGCACGACCTGCTCCAGGAGACCCTCCGGGGCATCCGCCCGCTGGACGCCAAGGCGCTCGGCGAGGCGTGGGAGCGGCAGAAGCGGATGACCAAGCCGTCCGGGGCGCTGGGCATGCTGGAGATCATCTCCGCGCAGCTCAGCGGGCTGTCCCGGCAGTGCCCGCCGCCGATCCCGGAGCCCGCCGCTGTGGCGATCTTCGCGGGTGACCACGGGGTGCACGCCCAGGGCGTCACCGCCTGGCCCAAGGAGGTCACCGGCCAGATGGTCGCGAACTTCCTCGGCGGCGGCGCGGTCTGCAACGCCTTCGCCAACCAGGTCGGCGCCGAGGTGTGCATCGTCGACGTCGGCGTCGCCAGCGAGCTGCCCAGCACGCCGGGGCTGCTGCCGCGCAAGGTGCGCGCGGGCACCGACGACTTCACCGTCGGCCCCGCGATGAGCCGCGAGGAGGCGCTGCGGGCCATCGAGGTCGGCATCGAGACCGCGCGGGACCTGGTCGCGGCGGGCAACAAGGCCCTGCTCACCGGCGAGATGGGCATCGCCAACACCACGGTCTCGGCCGCCCTCATCTCGGTCTACACCGGCGCCGATCCGGCCGAGATCACCGGTCGTGGCACCGGCATCAACGACGAGATGCACGCCCGCAAGATCGACGTCGTGCGGCGCGCGCTGGAGCTGCACCAGCCCGACCCCGCCGACCCCATCGGGGTGCTCGCGGCCGTGGGCGGCCTGGAGCACGCGGCGATCGTCGGCATGGTGCTGGGCGGCGCCTCGCTGCGCACCCCGGTCATCCTGGACGGGGTGAGCGCGGGCGCGGCGGCGCTGGTGGCCCGGGCGATCGCCCCCGAGGCGCTGGCGGCCTGCATCGCGGGGCACCGCAGCGCCGAGCCGGGGCATGTGGCCGCGCTGACCAAGCTGGGGCTCCGGCCGCTGGTCGACCTCGACCTGCGGCTCGGCGAGGGCACCGGCGCGCTGCTGGCGCTGCCGGTGGTCCAGAGCGCGGCGCGGGCCATGCACGAGGTGGCCACGTTCGACTCGGCGGGCGTCACCGAGAAGAGCTGACCCGACCTGACCCCGGCCGGGCCCGGCCCCGCCGCGGTGTGCGCCTCGCGCCGCCGTGTGCGGTGGGTCGGTCCCGATCCGTGGTGGGCCGGGCCCCGCCCCCTCACGCCGTCTCCCGGCCATCCCCGAGGGGCCTGCCGACGGGGGCGGGTGTTCCCGGGGATCGGGCCCCGGGTACGGGGACGGTCGGGCCCCGGCCGCAGGCCGTAGGGTGGGGCCCACACCTGACCTGCCGCTTCAGCGCCGCAGCGGCCAGCGCCACCGTATGAGGAGAGCCGCACCGCCATGCCCGAGAACTCCGCTTACCCCGTTGGCCTGCGCCTGACCGGTCGGCGTGTCGTCGTGCTCGGCGGCGGTCAGGTCGCGCAGCGTCGACTCCCCGCACTGATCGCGGCCGGCGCGGACATCCTGCTGGTCTCCCCGTCGGCCACCGCGTCCGTGGAGGCGATGGTGGACGCCGGAGAGCTCCGTTGGGAGCGCCGCCGCTACCGGGACGGCGACTTCGAGGGCGCCTGGTACGCCCTGATCACCACCGACGACCCGGAGGCCAACGCGGCGGCGTCGGCGGAGGCCGAGGCGCGCCGGGTGTGGTGTGTGCGCTCCGACGACGCCGAGGCCGCCTCGGCGTGGACGCCCGCCACCGGGCGCAGCGAGGGTGTGACGGTGGCCGTGCTGACCGGGCGCGACCCCCGCCGGAGCGCCGCGGTGCGGGACGCGGTGGTCGAGGGGCTGCGGGACGGCACCCTCGCGGCGCCGCACCGCAGGACCCGGGTGCCGGGGGTGGCGCTGGTCGGCGGCGGTCCGGGCGACCCGGACCTGATCACGGTGCGCGGGCGACGGCTGCTGGCCGAGGCGGACGTGGTGATCGCCGACCGGCTGGGCCCGAGGGACCTGCTGGACGAACTGCCGCCGCATGTCGAGGTGATCGACGCGGCGAAGATCCCGTACGGCCGTTTCATGGCCCAGGAGGCCATCAACAACGCGCTGATCGAGCACGCCAAGGCGGGCAAGGCCGTGGTGCGACTCAAGGGCGGCGACCCGTTCGTCTTCGGTCGGGGGCTGGAGGAGGTCGAGGCGCTGGCCGAGGCCGGCATCGCCTGCACCGTGGTCCCCGGCATCTCCAGCTCCATCAGCGTGCCGGGCGCGGTGGGGATCCCGGTCACCCACCGCGGCGTGGCCCACGAGTTCACCGTGGTCAGCGGGCACGTCGCCCCCGACGACCCGCGTTCGCTGGTGGACTGGTCGGCGCTGGCCAGGCTGCGCGGCACCCTGGTGCTGCTCATGGCGGTGGAGAAGATAGCCGCCATCGCCGCCGCGCTGATCGAGCACGGCAAGGAGGCGGACACCCCGGTCGCCGTGGTCCAGGAGGGCACCACCGCGTCCCAGCGGCGCGTGGACGCGACCCTGGCGACGGTGGGGGAGACGGTGGTGGCGGAGGGCGTGCGGCCGCCGGCGGTCATCGTGATCGGCGACGTCGTCGCGCTGGGCTCCGACCCGCTCAAGTAACCGCCGGTGACGCGGGCCCGTGGCCGGCGTTGGCACCACAACCAGGACAAGGCAGTATCACCCTGTGGCTGAACTCATCACCATCGAGGACGCGGACGACCCGCGGCTGAGCGACTACGTCGGGCTGACCGACGTCGAACTGCGGCGCCGGCGCGAGCCGGAAGAGGGCCTGTTCATCGCCGAGGGCGAGAAGGTGATCCGGCGGGCCCGTCAGGCCGGGTACGAGATGCGCTCGATGCTCCTCTCGGCGAAGTGGGTCGATGTGATGCGGGACGTCATCGACGAGGTCCCCGCTCCCGTCTACGCGGTCAGCCCCGCGGTGGCCGAGCGCGTGACCGGCTACCACGTGCACCGCGGCGCGCTCGCCTCGATGCGGCGCAAGCCGCTGCCGGGCGCGGCGGAACTCCTCGCCACCGCGCGGCGCGTCGTCATCCTGGAGTCCGTCAACGACCACGCCAACATCGGCGCCGTGTACCGCAGCGCGGCGGCGCTGGGCATGGACGCGGTGCTGCTCTCCCCGGACTGCGCGGACCCGCTCTACCGGCGGTCGGTCAAGGTGTCGATGGGCGCCGTCTTCTCCGTCCCGTACGCGCGTCTGGAGACCTGGCCGCGGGGCCTGGACGCGGTCCGTGACGCCGGGTTCAGCCTGCTCGCGCTGACCCCGGACGCGAAGGCCACGGCCATCGACGAGGCCGCCCCGCACCGACTGGAGCGGGTCGCCCTGATGCTGGGCGCGGAGGGCGACGGGCTGTCCCGCCAGGCCCTGATGGCCGCTGACGAGTGGGTGCGCATCCCGATGGCGCACGGCGTCGACTCGCTCAACGTGGGCGCCGCGGCCGCCGTCGCGTTCTACGCGGTCACCTCGGGACGCCCGAGCGACTGAGGCCGCGGGCAGCGAGGGGCTCCGCCGCCGTCACACCGGGTCGGCGGCGGAGTCGTCCGGCAGGGGCCGCGGGGAGGCGACGCCGTACGGGGCGTCGGGCGCCGCGGGTGCCTGGTGCGTCAGTCCACCGAGCCCCCGGGTCGGGCCCTCGCAGCCCTGCGCCGCCGCGATGCCCAGCGCCGCCAACAGCGTCACCACGACGAACACCACCAGTCGCTGGCGCAGCAACCGGCGGTCGGGGCCGGCCGGCCGGCGCGCGCCGGAGCCGGTGCGGACGGTGCGCGCGGGGGGTCGCGTGGAGCCGCTACGGCCCGGCGCGCGTTTGCCGGCCCGCGCCGGGGTGCCGGCGCCGCCGCGCTCGGGACCGGAACGGCCGCCGGTGCGCGGGGAGGACGGCCGCTGGGACGAGGGTCGTTGCGCGGCGGCCCGTGAACCGTGGTGCGGCCGGGTGGGCGACGGGCCCTCCGCGCCGCGCTCGGTGCGCTGACGCGCGTACTCGTCGGCGCGCTGCCCGGTCGGCCGCTCCGACGGGGAGCGGGGGCCCGGCGGCCGCGGATCCGACAGCCCGTGCCCGTGCGCCTCGCGGGCCGCGATCTCCTTCAACCGCAGCGACAGCTGGAGCGTGCTCGGCCGCTCGTCCGGGTCCTTGGCCAGACACGCGTGGATCAGCGGGGCCAGCGCGTCGGGCACGCCGTGCAGCTGCGGCTCCTCGTGCACCACCCGGTACAGCATCACCTCGGAACTCCCGTGCCCGAAGGGCGAGTCCGCGGTGCAGGCGTAGGCGAGCGTGGCGCCCAGCGAGAAGACGTCCGTGGCGGGGGTGACCGCCGCGCCGCGCACCTGCTCGGGGGCGAGGAAGCCGGGGGATCCGACCGCCGTGCCGACGTGGGTGAGGGTGCTGGCGCCGGTCGCCCAGGCGATGCCGAAGTCGATGATCCGCGGGCCCTTGGGGGACAGCAGGATGTTCGACGGCTTGAGGTCGCGGTGCACCACGCCCGCGTCGTGCACCGCCAACAGCCCCTCGGCCAGCGCCGAGCCGACCGCCGCGACCTCCGCCGCGGGCAGCGGCCCGTCCTCGTTGACCTTGTCGTGCAGGGAGGGGCCGGGGACGTACTGGGTGGCGAACCACGGGCGGTCCGCCTCGAGATCGGCCGCCACCAGCCGGGCCGTACAGCCGCCGCGGATCCGCCGCGCGGCCGACACCTCGCGGGCGAACCGCGAACGGAACTCCTGGTCCTCGGCGAGATCCGGTCGGATCACCTTCAGCGCGACGCGCTGCCCGCGGCGGTCGGAGCCGAGGTAGACCACGCCCATCCCGCCCGCGCCGAGCCGCCGGTGGAGCCGGAACGAGCCGACGACACGCGGGTCCTCGCGTCGGAGCCGCATCATCGCCATGTTGTCCGTCCCCTACCTCCGGTGGGGAGGCCCCACTCCGCTGCCGTCCGTCTGATGTGCCCCAGCTTACGGATTGACGGCCCGTCGCGCTGCGAGGCCGCGCATGCGTCGGCCGATGGATTGTCGGTGGTGCGTGGGATCCTCGAAGAAGCGGTCGGAGAGGCGGACGTCGAGCTCCGGTCCGTGACGCGAGATCTCAAGCGGCCGTCTGCGAAGGGGGATTGACGCCATGAAGGGTGATCGTGTGGAGATAGTCGTGGACGCCGGAGACACGACGCGGACATATGAGGTGGTCGCGGACAGGGCGGGCCGGCGGGTCGAGACAGCTGTGCGACGGGGCGTGGTGGAAGTGAGCGAAGTCACCCGCAGCGGCGGCGTCGTGCGCACCGCGCGCTTCATGGCCAACCGGGTGCTGGCGCTCGTCGAGCACCCCGTGCCGCGGACCGAGGAGAGCGAGCGGGAGGGCCGTGCGGCCGGCGCCGCCGGGGGGCGAAGCGGAGGCGCGGCGGGCGGCGGCGGGGACGCCCCGGGGCGTCCCCTCGGGGAAGACCCGGGGACCTGACCCGGCATCTCCACCCAGGGGAGTAGGCCAAGCGGGCTCACCTCATCCTCCCGTAGGCCCGCCAAGCGGTACGAAGGCATGACGCCAGGCCCGCCGCACGCGCCTACTGTTGAGGTCAAGCGGCGGGCGGCAGCACTCGTCCCCCGAGGTCAGACGCTCGCCGCGACAGATGTGACAGAAGGAGGGACGATGGCGGACACCGCGACGCGCACGGTGATCCAGACGCGTAAGCGCCGGATCCTCAGCGCGCTCGACGGCCGGGAGTCCGGCACCCGCCATCCCCTGGTCGCGGCCGCCATGGTGCTGCCGCTGGCCACCCTCCTCGCTGTCGTGTTCGGCGGCTGGGAAGCCGTCGTCACACAGGCGTCGTCCGTGGCCGGAATACTGGGGCGCTGATCGCGCCCCGGGCCCGGGAGAGCGGCCCGGGCCGGGGACTTCCGGCCATGACCCCGTGGGGACGGGGGTGCGGCGGACGGCACGCATGGCCGGGCGGCTGGGGAGCCGCCCGGCCATCATGCGTTTCCGGGCCCCGAGTGGTTCGCGCCCCGGACGGCCCGGCGTGCGTGAGACCCGTGGCGATGTGAGGCCCGTTGCGACGTGAGGCCCGTTGCGACGTCCGGCCCTTTCGTGAGGCGAGTGACGTATGCGGTGCGCCCCGGTGTGGGGGCGCCCTGGTTCGCGAGGAGCCGTCGGGGCCGGTAGGTAGGATCCGGGCGCGCCGGCGTGACGTGGCATGGCGCAGAGGCGGGTGCGCCGCGCTGGGGCGCGTTCGTGATGTGCGAGACACGGGAGCCGGGGGACTGGGGAAGTGGCGGACAGAGGGTCGGAGCTGGTGGGCCGGCTGGCGGAGGCCGCTCGTCGGATGGGCGCCGCGGGTGGGCATGGCCACGCTGGCGAGGCGACCGTGTTGGCGGACCGGGACGACGCCACCGTCGTACGCCTCGGGGACGTCGTCGCCAAGGCGCACGCCGCTGTGGAAAGCCCGCGAGAGGCGGAGGCGCTCGCCGCGCGGGTGCGGCTCGCCGCCGACGCCCGCCTCGCGGGCATCCTGCTGCCGCCCCTGACGGCCGAGGTCGGCACGCTGCCCGGTGGTCGACCGGTGTCGCTGTGGCCGTACGGCGCGCCGGTGGCGCCGGACCACCCCGAGGACGCGCCCTGGGAGGCCGCGGGAACGCTGTTGGCGCGACTGCACGCGATACCCGTGACGAGCCCGCACGCGCTCCCGGTGGCAAGGACGGCCGCGCTCTCGCCCGTGACCGCGGCCGGTCACCGCCCGGCGACCCCGGCGATCCCGGCGATGCGCGGCCCCGCCAAGGCCGCCCGCGCCGTGGACCGGCTCCGTGCGGCGCTCCGCGAGCGTGGCGAGGCGGGCGGCGCCCAGCCCGCCGAGCCGCCCGCTGACGCCGCGGCCGGCCTGGGGGCCGGGGACGCGACCCCGAGCCGCCTCCGCCCCGCGGAGGAGCCCGCGCCCTCCCGCACCGTCGACGTGATCTTCGGTACGGGGGAGGTCGCCCACCGCGCGCCCACCCACCACGTGCCCGCGCACCGCGCGGCCGCCGCGTCCGTGCTGCGGGCCTGGGGCACGCTGCCCGCCTGGGCGCGCGGGGAGGCGCCCTCGCCCCGGGCGGACGTGCTGTGCCACGGGGACCTGCATTTGGGGCAGCTGGTGCGGCATCCCGGCCCGGAGGGGGCGTGGCTGCTGATCGACGTGGACGACATGGGGCTGGGGGAGCCGGCGTGGGACCTGGCCCGGCCGGCCGCCTGGTACGCGACCGGGCTGCTGGACCCGGCGGACTGGGCGCGCTTCCTCGGCGCGTACCGCGCGGCGGGCGGCCGGGCGGTCCCGTCCGAGGGCGACCCGTGGGCGGAACTGGACGCGCCCGCTCGCGCGCTGACCGTGCAGACCGCGGCCACGGCGCTGCTCAAGGCCATGGCGGCGGACCGGCCGTTGGACGGGGTGGAGGAGGCCCTGGTGGAGGCGTGCACACGTATGAGCGCCCTCGCCGAGGCCGTAGGGTGAACTCAGCGCGGCCGGACAGGAGTTCCGATCGCGTGATTTGTCCGAAGCATGAGGAGTTGAGCGGACATGCAGTGTCCCAAGTGCCATGCGCCGATGCATACGTACAACCGCAGCGGCGTCCAGATCGAGCAGTGCAGTGGCTGCCGGGGGATCTTCCTGGACTACGGCGAGCTGGAGTCGCTGACCCAGCTTGAGGCGCAGTGGACGCAGGCCGCCCCGCCGCCGCCCCCGCCGGCCCCGCAGGCGTACCCGGCCGCTCCCGCGTGGGGCGCGCCGCACCACGGCCACCACGGGCACCACGGCCACCGGCACCGCACCTTCGGCCGCATGCTCTTCTCGTCCTGAACGGGGAAACGACCGAGGGCCGGAGCGGAAGCTCCGGCCCTCGGCCTTATCGGTGTGGACGATACTGGGATTGAACCAGTGACCTCTTCCGTGTCAGGGAAGCGCTCTCCCGCTGAGCTAATCGTCCTCGGGAACCGCACGAATCAACCACCTACGTGCGGGCACTGCGTGCGCGATACTGGGATTGAACCAGTGACCTCTTCCGTGTCAGGGAAGCGCTCTCCCGCTGAGCTAATCGCGCGGGCGGATCCTCGCGGATCCGAGTGGACGATACTGGGATTGAACCAGTGACCTCTTCCGTGTCAGGGAAGCGCTCTCCCGCTGAGCTAATCGTCCTTGGAGGTGGAGACGGGATTTGAACCCGTGTAGACGGCTTTGCAGGCCGTTGCCTCGCCTCTCGGCCACTCCACCAGTCGCGGGGGACGGGAATCCCCCACTCCGAGCGGACGACGAGATTCGAACTCGCGACCCTCACCTTGGCAAGGTGATGCTCTACCAACTGAGCCACGTCCGCAGGTGTCGTTTCTCCGGGGCGCTTCCGCGTCCCGGCGACGTGTTGAACTCTAGCGGATTCCTGGGCCAGCTCAAATTCCGTTTCCCCAGCGTGCTGAGCCGCTGCCCTCCCGGACACCTCCGATTCACCTGCCCGAGGCACCCTTGGGCGCCCCGCCATAGACTCGCTGACGTGTACGACCTCCCCCCTCTGGCCCGCTTCGGCGGCCTCGTCGCAACCGATCTGCGCGATGTGACCAGCGACCCCGCGGCCCTGGACTCCAGGGGCTTCTGGGCCGTGGTCGCGGACTTCGAGGGCGGGCTCATGTGCGCCCGGTTCGGCGATGTGCGCAGTGAACCGGTGCCCGAGCCGGTGCCCGGGGCCTGGCGCGGCCCGGCCCCCGCCGACTGGACCTCCTCCCTGGACCGGGCCGCCTACGAGGAGGGCGTGCGCCGCATCCGCGCGTACATCGCGGCCGGTGACGTCTACCAGGCCAATCTGTGCCGAGTGCTGTCCGCACCGCTGCCCGACCCCGCGCGGGCCGACGTGGACGCGCTCACGGCCGTGCTGGCGCGCGGCAACCCGGCCCCGTACGCGGGGACCGTCCGGCTGCCCCGGCACGGCGTGGAGGTCGCCACGGCCTCGCCCGAGCTGTATCTGCGGCGCACCGGCCGGACGGTGGAGTCCGGGCCGATCAAGGGCACCGGGCGCACCGCCGCGGATCTGTTGGAGAAGGACCACGCCGAGAACGTGATGATCGTGGACCTGGTCCGCAACGACCTGGGGCGGGTCTGCGCCACCGGTTCGGTGACCGTGCCGGCGCTGTGCGCCGTGGAACCCCACCCCGGCCTGGTCCACCTGGTCTCCACGGTCCGCGGGCAGCTGGCCGAGGGGGCGGGTTGGGCGGAGCTCTTCGCCGGAACGTTTCCGCCGGGCTCGGTGACCGGCGCGCCCAAGTCGAGCGCACTGCGGATCATCCGGGAGCTGGAGACCGCGCCCCGCGGCCCGTACTGCGGCGGGATCGGCTGGGTGGACGCCGACAGCGGCAGCGGTGAGCTCGCGGTCGGCATCCGCACCTTCTGGATCGACCGGACGCCCGAGGACCTCCCCGGCGGGCCGGTGCTGCGCTTCGGCACCGGCGCCGGCATCACCTGGGGCTCGGACCCCGAGCGGGAGTGGCGGGAAACCGAGCTGAAGGCGTCCCGGCTGCTCGCGGTAGCGTCGGGGGCACATCAGCCGACGGAAGGGGCCGCACGGTGACGGGAACGATCTGGTTGGACGGCGCGCTGCGCGCGGCGGACACCGCGCGGGTGTCGGTCTTCGACCACGGCCTGACGGTCGGTGACGGGGTCTTCGAGACGCTCAAGGCCGAGCGCGGCCGGGCCTTCGCCGTCACCCGCCACCTGGAGCGGCTCGCCCGCTCCGCGCGGGGGCTCGGACTGCCCGAGCCGGACCTCGACGAGGTGCGGCACGCCTGCGCCCGGGTGCTCGCGGCCAACCCGATGGAACGCGGCCGGCTCCGGATCACCTACACCGGCGGCGTCTCCCCCCTCGGCTCCGAGCGCGGCACCACGGGCCCGACCCTGGCGGTCGCCCTCGGCGTCTCCGCGCCCCGCGCGGACACCACCGCCGCGATCACCGTGCCCTGGACGCGGAACGAGCGCTCCGCGCTGGCGGGACTGAAGACGACCTCCTACGCCGAGAACGTGATCGCCCTCGCGCGGGCCCACCAACACGGCGCCAGTGAGGCGCTGTTCGCCAACACCGTCGGCCGGCTCTGCGAGGGCACCGGCTCGAACGTCTTCGTGGTGCTCGACGGCGAGCTCTACACGCCCCCGGTCGCCGCGGGCTGCCTCGCGGGCATCACCCGGGCCCTGGTGGTCGACTGGGTGGGCGCCCAGGAGGCCGACCTGCCGTTCGACGTGCTGAGCCGGGCGGAGGAGGTCTTTCTGACCTCCAGCCTGCGGGACGTCCAGGCGGTGGCGAGGCTGGACGAGCGAACGCTGCTGTCGGATCCGGAAGTACCGGGGCCGGTCGCCGCCAAGGCCATGCGGATCTTCGCGGAGCGTTCGGCGGTCGAGCCCGACCCGGCGTAGCGCGGGCTCCTTCGCCGCACCGCCCTCGGTCGTCCCTCCGCGTGGTCGCGCGCATACGGGCGGTGTCGTGCGGAGTGGTCGGTGCGGCGGGCTTCCCCGAAGCTGGTGACGGCCGGCCGCCCGGCAGGTAGAACACGAAGATGACCACCACTCTGCGGCCCTCCGCGCCCGAGCGGCGTACCGACGACGGCGGGCGTGCCCGCCCGTACGAGGTGTGCGTCAACAGTCGGCCGGTCGGCCGGATCGAGCTGGCCACCTCCGCGCGCTTCGGGCCGACCGTCGGCCGGATGGAACGCCTGGAGATCGACGAGCGCGACCGGCACCGCGGCCGGGGCACGGTCGCCGCACTGGCCGCCGAGGAGGTGCTGCGCGGCTGGGGGTGCCGGCGCGTCGAGACCACCATTCCGGCCGCCGCCACGACCGCCCTGGGGCTCGCGGGCGCGCTCGGCTACGGGGAGCGCGGTCGTCAGATGGTCAAGGAGCTGCCGCGGGTGGCGCCCACCCTGCCGCCGGGCTGCGAGCCGCGCGCCATGACGGCGGCCGACTACGCGAAGTGGCTCCCGCGCGAGCGCGCGCACCACGTCCGCGGCCTGGTGGAGCGCGGGGTGCCGGAGGAGCGGGCCCGCGCCGTGACGGACGCCGACCACGCGGCCAAGCTCCCCGACGGGCCCGCGGGGGAGGACGTCGCGCTGCGGATCCTCGCCCACCACGGCATCGATGTCGGCACGCTCTGGGTGGCCTTCGGCGGCGATTGGGAGGACGGCGTGGACGCGTATGTCCTCACCGTCGACGTGGACGAGCGGCACCGCCGCCACGGCCACGGCCGCACCCTGATGCTCCTGGCGGAGCGGGAGAGCCTGGCGGTCGGGGCGCGCACCCTGGGGCTGCACGTCGTCGCGGGCAACGCGCCCGCGCTGCGGCTCTACGAGTCCCTCGGCTACCGCCCCACCCGCTACCACCTCGCCAAGGAGCTGCTCTAGCGACGGCGGGGGCCCGATGCCGGCGCCGCTGCGGCGGAGCGACCCGGGTCGCGGGCACGCCCTGTGCGGGCGGGACTCCGGACCCCGTACGAGACCGGCCTGTGAACCTGCCACCGTTCCGGGACCGAGCCGGGGGCCCGGCGCCGTGTGGTGGTCGGGCCCGCGGTCGGCGGTCAGCCCTGGTCGGCCAGCAGCCGGTCCGCGATCTCCTCGATGCGCTCGCGCAGGCCCTCCTGGCTCTTGCCGCCGTCCAGCCGCTCCCCGCCGATCACGTACGTCGGGGTGCCGGTGACGCCGATCGCCTTGCCCTCGGCGTGGTCCGCGTCGACGATCAGGATGTGCCGGCCGTCGATCAGCGCGGTGTCCATCTCCTCGGCGTCCAGGCCCAGTTCCCGCGCCACCTCGACCAGCAGCGACTCGCCGCGCTCGCCGAGCTGCTCCGCGCGGGCCAGCACCGCCTCCACGTACGGCCAGCCCTGGCCCTGCTCCGCCGCCTCCTCCGCGGCCTGCGCGGCCGCGTGGGCGTGCTTGTGCCGCTCCAGCGGGAAGTGACGCAGCCGGATCTCCAGGCGGTCCGCGTAGCGCTCGCGCAGGGCGTGCAGGTCGCTCAGCGCGCCGCGGCAGTCGGGGCACTGGAGCTCGCACCACACGTCGAGGACGACGGGGCCGGCGGGGCGGGACGGTTCGGTGTCGCTCATGGGGCCAGTCTCCCAGCCCGCGGCGTACTCCTCGCACTCGGACCCGGGGACGAGGCGGGCCCGGAGATCTCCCTGAGCCGGCGCCCAGACGATGGTCCGTACCCCGCCGCGAGGTGCACGATGGAAGGACAGCACCCACCGGCGGGAGGAACCGATGCTGACCGAGACCGTCTGCTCCGCCCTGTCCGCGGCCGGACTGGGCATCGCCGGGCTGACGGCGTACCGCAGACGCTTCCGGGCCGCGGCCCGGATCGCCGCGTACGCGCTGATCCCCCTGGGCCTGGTCATGACCGGGATCATCGACTGGGTCGCCGATCTGGTCTTCAAGCCCAGCGTCTGGTTGGGCTTCGGGGTGCTGGGGCTCTCCTGGCTGCTGTTCGCGCTGACCCGGGCCGCCGACCGCCGCGCGGTGGGCGCCGCCGAGGAGCACGGGGCCGTGTCCGGCGCGGGAGCCGGCGAGCTGCCCGCCGGGGCCGGTCGCCCGGCCGCGCGCGGGAGGCCGGGCAGGACCGCCGGACAGGGTGGGTCCAAGAAGGCGGCCGCCGGCGACGACTTCTCGGAGATCGAAGCGATCCTCAAGAAACACGGTATCTGACGATCTTGGTGAACTAGCTGTCAAAAAGCGTGAGTTGGTCGCGTGCCTCGGCACGGTGCGTCATCATCTCCGCGAGATGCAGCAATCACCCGGGGAGCGACCTCCCCTCGTCGAACGACCGCGGGTCCCCTGTCGGTCCGCCCAGTGCCCCTCGGCCCACCGTCGCCAGGTCCCGTGTCCGACGGCCCCACGGCGGCAGGCCCCCTCGCCCCTGCCGCACCCGCCCGTGCCGCACCAGGCCGAGCCGCCCGCGTGGCCGTCCGCGCCCTCCGTACCGGCCGCGCGGCTGCCCGGGGCGTCCGAGCCGTCGGCACCGACGCCGCCGGCCGCGCCGGCGAAGCCCGCTCCGCCGGCCGCGGCCGAAGAGTCGCGCGGCTGTCTGTTCGCCCTCTCGCAGCCCCCGCTGATGCTCTTCCTCGGAGTCATCGGCATGCTGCTGCTGCTCACCGCCGTCCACGACCTCTACCGCTGGTGACGACGATCACGTACGCGGCCCAACGCCCGAGGTCCAACGCCCGAGGGGCCCGGAGGCAGGGGGCTCGCCCGGGCCGATCAGTCCGCGGCCTCGCGGCGGCGCGCCCGGTAGGCCGCGACATGGAGCCGGTTCCCGCAGGTGCGGCTGTCGCAGTAGCGGCGGGAGCGGTTGCGGGACAGGTCGACGAAGGCCCGCCCGCAGTCCGGGGCCTCGCAGCGCCGCAGCCGCTCCCGCTCGCCGGCCACCACCAGGAAGGCCAGAGCCATGCCGCCGTCCGCGGCGAGGTGGTCGGCGACCGACGCGCCGGGCGCGAAGTAGTGGACGTGCCAGTCGTAGCCGTCGTGGTCGGTGAGCTGGGGGGTGGTGCCGGCGCCGGCCACCATGGTGTTGAGCAGCGCGGCGGTGGCCTTGGTGTCCTCGGCGGCGAAGACCTCGGTGAAGCGGGCGCGGACCTCGCGGACCGCCGCCAGGTCACGCTCCGTGAGGTTTCGCACGTCGCTGATCGACTGCTCCTCGACGAAGCGGCGCAGGGCGGCTACGTCGGTGAGCTCGTCCTGGTCGGTGCCTTCCGGCGTGGTGTTCACCAGGGCGACGACCGCGTCGAGCGCGCACCGGGTGTCGTGATTGATCAGCACGGTTGGCTCCCTGGGACATCCCTTCGATCCTGCCGACTCTAGCGGCTCGGCACGCCGAGGTGCCGCCGCCGCGGGTCTCCGCGGCGGCGGCACCCTCGCCACCTGTGCTGATGTTCGGTTGTTCGACCGCGACCGCGGTGTTCGCGCCGTCTCCCCGAGTCGGACGGCTGCGCTCGGCTCTCCTCGCTCCTCGGCCTCAGCTCTCGGCCAGGATGTGGGAGAGCTCGGTATCGAGGTCGAAGTGTCGGTGCTCGGTGCCGGGTGGCACGGCGGCGTCCGTTCGCTTGAGGAACGATTCCAGGGCCCGCGCCGGGGCTTCGAGCAGGGCCTCGCCTTCCGGGGAGCTCAGGGCGATGCAGACGACGCCCTGGCCGTGGCTGCGGGACGGCCACACGCGGACGTCGCCGGTGCCGGTGGGCCGGTGCAGGCCCTCCGCGAGCAGGTCGCGGGCGAACACCCATTCGACCGTCTCTTCGGCTCCGGTATGGAAGGTGGCGTGCACGGCGTAGGGGTCGGCCGTGTCATACCGCAGGCCCGCGGGTACAGGCAGTGAGGACTCGCTCGACACAACGAGGCGCAGGTGCAGCTCGCAGCTGACCGTGGTGTTCATAAGCGCCAGGGCCTTTCGCTCAGTGTGCGCTCGGGGATTCGCACGTCGGCGAAATCGACATGCCACCTACGGTGCCGTTGTAAACCCCTCTGACCGTTTTGTGGGTGTTCTGATAGCTCGGGCGGCGGAGTTTTCGGCTCAGCGGTACCGCCATCCCGGCGACATCGTGCGATCCGGTAAATTGGCCCTATGAACGCGGAGAGTGACGAGCGGCAGGAGGTCGCCGCCGCGGCGGCCGGGGCCGCCACGGGGGACGGCGCGACGGGAGAGCCCGCCCTGGGCTCCAGGGCGCCGCAGTTCATCAAGCGACACCGGAGCCTGCACGTGAGCTGGCAGGTCGGCGTCTTCATCGTGGGCCTCGCGGTGGTGATCGTGGGCATCATCATGCTGCCGCTGCCCGGCCCCGGCTGGGTGGTGATCTTCGGCGGCATGGCGATCTGGGCGACCGAGTTCGTCTGGGCGCAGCTCGTGCTGCGCTGGACGAAGCGCAAGGTCACCGAGGCGGCGCAGCGCGCCCTGGACCCCAGGGTGCGCAAGCGGAACATCATCCTGACCACCATCGCGCTGGTGATCTGCGCGGCGGCGATGGCGGTCTACGTGGTGAAGTTCGGCCTCGTGATGCCGTGGAAGATCGAGGAGTGACGGCCACCGCCTGACGGTGGTCAAAAGCAGGGCCTGACATGCGCTAATGTTGGGCCTGCGCCCGGGCGATTAGCTCAGTGGGAGAGCGCTTCGTTCACACCGAAGAGGTCACTGGTTCGAACCCAGTATCGCCCACCCGGACCGAGGGCCCGGAGGTATCCACCTCCGGGCCCTCTGGCGTTCTCCGCCGTATGTCGCCCATGGCCGGCGCCCCTGTCCGCGCGCTCCTCGGGGATGGCCCTGATGGCCGTCACAATGGCGTCATGGACTGGAGTCGCTACCGCTTCCACAGTCGCTGGGACCTCGACGCCCCGCCGGACGAGGTCTACGCGGAGCTCGCGGCCCCCGAGGGGTACCCGCTGTGGTGGCCGCAGGTGCGTGAGGCGAACCGCACCGGCGCGGACCGCGGCACCCTCCGTGTCCGCTCCCTGATCCCGTACGACCTGACGGTGACCCTCGACGGCGCTCATGAGGACCCCGAGGCGCGGGTGCTGTGGATCGCCCTCCATGGCGACCTGGAGGGCTGGGCGCGCTGGACGGTGCGGGACCGGGGCGTCGGCAGCCTGGCCGTCTTCGACCAGGACGTGGTGGTGCGCAAGGCGCTGCTGCGTCGGCTGTCGGTCCCCGGCCGGCCCTTCTTCCGGGCCAACCACGCCCTGATGATGCGGGCCGGGCGGCGTGGACTGCGGGCCCGTCTGGCGGCCGCCGGGGCGGATCGAGGCCCCGCGCGGGGGCGCGGTCCGTACGCGGTTTGAACGAAACCCCCGGCGACCTGTATTGTTCAGGACGTTCCGCCGGGGGAAACCCCAACGGACACCGGGGCGATTAGCTCAGTGGGAGAGCGCTTCGTTCACACCGAAGAGGTCACTGGTTCGAACCCAGTATCGCCCACCCCGATCAGACCGGGCCGCCAACAGGCGGCCCGGTCTTCGTCGTTGAGGCGCCCTGGCGGTCGACATCGGCCATCTCGCCGACGACCACGCCTCGGCCGGTCGCCCTCGCCCTCACCGGCCGGCTGACCGTGTCACGGTCGTCGCCGGGTGCGTGCCGTCGCGGGCCACCGGGGCCATGCCGCCGTGTTCACGGCGCGGTCGTGTCGCCGCGGGGCGTGTCGTCGTGCGCACGCCCTATGCCACGGCGGGCAGGTCCGGACGCAGCGGCCAGGCCGGATCGCAGGTCGTCTCGGAGCCGTTGCGCGCGAACCACGCCTGCAGCCCACGCGCCTGCGCCGCGTACCAGACCGCCTGGCGGGTGTGCAGCTCGGCGACGCTGAGCGGCTCCAACTGCCCGGCGAAGCGGCGGCCTATGGCCCGTACGACATCCAGGGCCGCGGTGGCGTCGGCGGCGGCGTCGTGAGCCCCCGTCAGCTCCACCCCGTAGTGCGCGCACAGATCGGTCAGCGTGCGGCGGCCCTTGCGGTACCGGTCCAGATGCTTGTCCAGCACGTACGGGTCCAGCACGCACAGCGGATGTATCGACAGATAGCCGGCCAACGAGGCGTTGCGGTGCCGCTTCAGCTCGCGGTCCAACAACGTCAGGTCGAACGGCGCGTTCATCACCACCAGCGGTGTGGCCCGCGCGGACTGCTGCGCCAGCGCCCGCGCCACCTCCTCCATCACCGGCGCCGGCCACCGGCCGTGGCGCTGGAGGTGCTCTTCGGTCAGTCCGTGTATCGCGGTCGCCTCCGGCGGCACCGGAACGCCCGGACTCACCAGCCAGCGCCGCACCTCCGGCACGCCACCGGCCGTGCGCTGTACGACCAGCGCCGCCGACACGATCCGATCCCGCTCGACATCCACACCCGTGGTCTCCGTGTCGAAGGCGGCCAGCGGCCCCTCGAACCAGCGCGGCATGGCCCCAACTCCTCTTAACTGCTTGCCAGATGGCACCTGTGACCCCGCCCGACCTGGTGATACCCGAGGACTTTGGTCACCGAACGCCGTCGTTTGCCGACCCCGGGGCGCGGAGACAACACAGGTGTACGCGCCGGCGGTCGCCGGTGATCGAACGGCAAAGCCCGGAAGGCGTTGGGGACATGGCGCTCGCGCATCCCGACCCGGCCACGCCGACGCACCGCCGGTCGCCCGAGCGGAGGATCCCGGTGCGCGGCTCACTCGCCACCACCGCCTGCATGGAGACCCTCCAGGTGGGCTATCTGCACGCGGTAGCGGCGGCCGCCGGCTGCTCGCTGGCGCAGCCCTTCCCCGACCACGGCATCGACTGGCACCTCAGCCACAGCGCCCGCGGTCACACCGTGGACGACGAGGTGACCATCAAGGTGCAGCTGAAGGCCACCTACCAGCTCGCCCCGCACCCGACGGGGCCCACCTTCGGCTTCACCCTCGACAACGACCACCTGGCCAAGCTGGCCCGCAGCCCGGTCTCGGTGCACAAGATCCTCGTGGTGATGATCGTGCCCCGCGCCCGGGAGGACTGGGTCCGGGCCGAGCACGACCGGCTCGCGCTGCGGCACTGCTGCTACTGGACCAATCTGGCCGGCCACCCGGTGCGGGGCGCCCGCCGGACCACCGTGCGGATCCCGACCTCGCGGATCTTCGACGACCGCGCGCTCTGCGAGATCATGACCCGGGTCGGGGCGGGAGGGAGACCCTGATGCACCGAACGCACCGGCCGACCGACGAACCCGTGCCCACCCCGCACCCCGACCACACCGATCCGGCCGTCCTCGGCGCCCTGCTCGCCCGGCACGGCTGGCGCCGCCGCGGTGGCGCGCCGGGGCGCTACGCTCGCTGGACGCCGCCCGGCCCGCTCGGCGCCGGCACCAGTCTGCTGGTGCCCGAGAGCCGGGAGTTCCCCGACAGCGGCGACCTGCTCGCCGAGGCGCTCACCGCGCTCAGCCGCAGCGCCGCCCCCTCCGCCCGCGAGGTGCTCACCGGCCTCGCCGTGCCCAGCGACGAGATCCGCTGGTGGCGCGAGGCCCCCGAGTCCGGCCGGCTCCCGGGCTCCGTCGGCGCCTGGGCCGCGCAGGAGCAACTGCGCGCCGGCGCCCGGGCGACGCTGCTCGCCGGGGCGCTGGCCACGCACGACCGGGTGGGCTACCACGGCGCCCGGCACCGCCGCGAGGCCGCGGACTGGCTGGCGCGCGTCCTGGTCGGCCCGGTCGGACCCGGCGGCCGCGAGCTCACCGCCTTCGTCCCCGTCGCCGACGGCCGCACCACCACCGCCGCTCTGCTCCGCGCCCTGTACGCCGCCCGCGACGCCACCGACTACCAGCGCGCCACCGGTGGGACGGAGGCCTTCGAAGCGGCCGTCGCGGCCGGGGTGAGTCGCGAGCTCACCGAGGCCCTCGTCACGCTCGTCCGGGGCGCGGAAGGCGCACGCATCGCCGTCGAGTGGTCGCCGGCGGCCGGCCCGCCCGAGGGCTTCGCGGCCCGACCGGAGCCGGTGGAGTTCTCACCCGGCGACCTGCCGGGGCTGCGCGAGGCCGGCGCCCGCTACCTCCGGGGAGAGTCCTCCGTGCCCGTGCGCGTCACCGGCGTGGTGCTCCGGCTGCGCCGCGACGCCCCCGACGGGCCCGGCACCGTGCGGCTGCGGGTGCTCGCCGGCGCCGACGTCGCGCGGCTGCGCGTCGCCCTGGGAGCGGACGACTACCGCATCGCCGGCCACGCCCACCTGGTCGGGCTGCCCATCCGGGTCAGCGGCCGGCTGGAGAGCCGGGGAGGCTTCCGGCGGCTGACGGGCGCGAGCGGGGTGGCCCCGGTCCAGGTCGACGAGGCCGAGCGGGACCGCCTGCTGAAGTCGCTCCAGGAGAACCTCGACTTCTTCGAGGAGGCGTGCGGGGACGCCGAGGGCTTCGCTCCGTGAGGCCGCGCGGCCGGGGGACGGCCGCACTGAAACCGCCGCCCCGCGCGAGGAGCGCGAACCGTTTAGCGGTCATGGCCCCGGGATCGGTACGATTCACGCTGCGCAGCGTTTGCTGCGACACGCAGCCACAAGTCAGGAGAGACCGGTGTCGGACGTCCGTGTGATCATCCAACGCGATTCCGAGCGGGAAGAGCGCGTGGTGACCACGGGCACCACGGCGGCGGACCTCTTCGCCGCCGACCGCACCATCGTCGCGGCCCGCGTGGGCGGCGAGCTCAAGGACCTGGCGTACGAGCTGGCCGACGGCGACGAGGTGGAGCCGGTCGAGATCGGCAGCAAGGACGGCCTGGACATCCTGCGCCACTCGGCCGCGCACGTGATGGCGCAGGCCGTGCAGGAGCTGTTCCCGGAGGCCAAGCTCGGCATCGGCCCGCCGATCAAGGACGGCTTCTACTACGACTTCGACGTCCAGGACCCGTTCCAGCCGGACGATCTCAAGCGCATCGAGAAGAAGATGCAGGAGATCCAGAAGCGCGGCCAGCGGTTCTCGCGCCGCGCGGTGACCGACGAGGCCGCCCGCGAGGAGCTGGCCGGTGAGCCGTACAAGCTGGAGCTGATCGGGCTCAAGGGCTCGGCCGCCGAGGCCGCCGAGGGCGCCTCCGCCGAGGTGGGCGCCGGCGAGCTGACCATCTACGACAACCTGGACGCCAAGACGGGCGAGCTGTGCTGGAAGGACCTGTGCCGCGGTCCGCACCTGCCGTCCACCCGGATGATCCCGGCCTTCAAGCTGATGCGCAGCGCCGCGGCGTACTGGCGCGGCAGCGAGAAGAACCCGATGCTGCAGCGCATCTACGGCACCGCCTGGCCGTCCAAGGACGAGCTGAAGGCGCACCTGGACTTCCTCGCCGAGGCCGAGAAGCGCGACCACCGGCGGCTCGGCAGTGAGCTCGACCTGTTCTCCATCCCGGAGGAGATCGGCTCCGGCCTCGCCGTCTTCCACCCCAAGGGCGGCATCATCCGCCGGGCCATGGAGGACTACTCGCGCAGGCGGCACGAGGAGTCGGGCTACGAGTTCGTCTACACCCCGCACGCGACCAAGGGCGCGCTGTTCGAGAAGTCCGGCCACCTGGACTGGTACGCCGACGGCATGTACCCGCCCATGCAGCTGGACGAGGGCACGGACTACTACCTCAAGCCCATGAACTGCCCGATGCACAACCTGATCTTCGACGCGCGCGGGCGCTCCTACCGTGAGCTGCCGCTGCGCCTGTTCGAGTTCGGGACCGTGTACCGGTACGAGAAGTCCGGCGTGGTGCACGGCCTCACCCGCGCCCGGGGCTTCACCCAGGACGACGCGCACATCTACTGCACTCGCGAGCAGATGGCGGACGAGCTCGACTCGCTGCTGACCTTCGTGCTGAACCTGCTGCGCGACTACGGTCTGACCGACTTCTACCTGGAGCTGTCGACCAAGGACCCGAACAAGTTCATCGGGTCGGACGAGGCGTGGGAGGAGGCCACCGACGTCCTGCGGACGGCGGCCGAGAAGCAGGGCCTGAAGCTGATCATGGACCCGGCGGGCGCGGCCTTCTACGGGCCGAAGATCTCCGTCCAGGCGCGCGACGCCATCGGCCGGACCTGGCAGATGTCCACCATCCAGGTCGACTTCAACCTCCCGGAGCGCTTCGACCTCGAGTACACCGCGGCCGACGGCTCCCGGCAGCGCCCGGTCATGATCCACCGCGCGCTGTTCGGCTCCATCGAGCGGTTCTTCGCGGTGCTGCTGGAGCACTACGCGGGCGCCTTCCCGGCCTGGCTGGCCCCGGTGCAGGCGGTCGGCATCCCGATCGGTGACGCCCACGTCCCCTACCTCCAGGAGTTCGCCGCGAAGGCGAAGGCCAAGGGGCTGCGGGTGGATGTCGACGCCTCCTCGGACCGGATGCAGAAGAAGATCCGGAACGCGCAGAAGGCCAAGGTGCCGTTCATGGTCATCGCCGGTGACGAGGACGTGTCGAACAACGCCGTGTCCTTCCGCTACCGCGACGGCTCGCAGAAGAACGGCGTGCCGATCGACGAGGCCATCGCCGAGATCGTCAAGGCCGTCGAGGACCGCGTCCAGGTCTGACGCCGACGTCTGGAGGCCCCCGGAGCGCTCGCTAGCGCCCCGGGGGCCTCTTCTCGTCCTCCCGCGTGAAGGTCTGGATCAGCCAGGACGAGAACGAGCCGGTCACGGCGCCGAGCAGCGCCAGCCCGCAGACCATCAGCCCCGCCGCGACCACCCGCCCGCGCGGGGTCACCGGGACCGCGTCCCCGTAACCCGTCGTGGTGAGCGTCGCGCAGGCCCACCACACCGCGTCGCCGAAGGTGCGGATCGTGGTGCCCGGTGCCCCCCGCTCCGCCTCGTAGACGGCGAGCGAGGCGGAGAAGCCGAGCAGCAGCGCGGAGAGGCCGGCGTAGGTCATCACCCGTGCGTACAGGCTCAGCCGCGGCTCGGCGCGGCGCTCCTTCATGACGGAGTAGGTCTGCACCAGACGCAGCGGCCGTAGCAGCGGCATCACCAGCACCACGGTGTCCAGTGGATGGGTGGGCACGAACCGCGGCCCCATGCCGCTGAGCCGCCATCGGATCACGTAGTCCACGATGAACACCGCCCAGCAGGTGTCGGTCACCACCACGCACACCGTGTGCCAGAACGGGGGCAGCCCGGGGGCCAGCACCCGCACCGCGTAGGAGGCGAGGAAGAGCTGCGACGCGACATAGAGCGCGAGCGCGGTGCGCTGTTCCCAGCCGCGGGTCCGCTCCGCGCCCAGGGCCCGGGCGTCGCTCCGGGCCCGCCGCTCGTCCCGGGGCCGGCGAGAGTGGTCGTCCATCGGCTCAGCATCGCCGGCCCGTGATCGACGCTCCACCCGGCGACACGCTCCGAACGGGCGAAGCCATATGCTGCTCATCATGACGCGTGAGCCGGAACAGCAGATCGGAGTCGGCACCCAGGACGCCTTCCAGCGCCTGTGGACGCCCCATCGGATGGCATACATCCAGGGCGAGAACAAGCCCACCGGCCCGGGGGCGGGTGACGGCTGCCCGTTCTGCACCATCCCGGAGAAGTCCGACGAGGACGGCCTGGTCATCGCGCGCGGCTCGCACGTCTACGCCGTGCTCAACCTCTACCCGTACAACGGCGGCCACCTCATGGTGGTCCCGTTCCGGCACGTCGCCGACTACACCGAGCTGGACGGTCGGGAGACGGTGGAGCTGGCCGAGTTCACCAAGGCGGCCATGGTCGCGCTGCGCACCGCCTCCGGCGCCCACGGCTTCAACATCGGCATGAACCAGGGCACGGTGGCCGGCGCCGGTATCGCCGCCCACCTGCACCAGCATGTGGTGCCGCGCTGGGGCGGGGACACCAACTTCATGCCGGTGGTCGGGCACACCAAGGTGCTGCCGCAGCTGCTGGCGGACACCCGCCGGATGCTCGCCGAGGCCTGGCCCGGCGTCTGAGCCCCCGCTCGCCCGGCCCTGCGCCCCCCGACCCGCCACCCGGTGGGTCGGGGGGCGCAGGGCCGGGCGACGTGCATCCGGCTGCCGCGCGCCGCCGGAACGGGACGGCCGCCAGGCGATGACGCCGGGCGGTGGTCCGGACCGCCGGGCGGCGAACCGGACCACTGGACCGTGGGCCCGGCCGTGGGGTCGCGGTCCGGACCGCCGGGTGGCGGGCCAGCCCGCTGGACCGTGGGCCCGCCGTTGGACGGTGGGCCGGACCGCTGGGCCGTGGGCCCGGCCCGCTGGACCGTGGGGCCCGGCCCGGTGGGGCGGCGGGCCGGGTGGTCGCCGGGGCGGGCCGCACCGCTAGGCGTTGTACTCGTCCGCCTTGCGCGGGCTCGGGTCCTGCACCTGGCCGCTGAGCACCAGCGCGCGGTTGCCGAAGCGCTCGGTGTTGACGCCGTTGTCCTGCAGCACGCGTATCGCCGCCTCGTGGACGACGCGCAGCACGGGTGTGGCGGCGCGCAGCGCGTCATCGGCCATGAACCGGTGCCGCCAGGGCTTGTCCGCCCAGGCGTGCCGCAGGCCGAACGGCTCGGGCAGGGTGAGCTTGCCGCCCAGGTAGTCCAGCAGCGGCGGGTACCAGGTGAAGGGGGCGCGGGCCGCGAGCCGCACCACCTCCTTCGCGTCCACCAGCGGCAGCGGGATGGACTTGGTCTCCCAGAACTTGACGGTCTTGTTGACCGTCTTGGACGGGGCGGTGGGCTTGGTGGTGAAGAGCGGGTGCACCGGGCCGAGCGCGTGGCCGGTGACCTCGATCCGCAGGGTGTTGTGCAGATAGGTCACCGTGGTGAGCATGGTGATCACCAGCTGGCCGTCCCACAGCACGAACTGCACGCCCAGGTAGTGCCGGTCGCCGGCGCCGAACTGCTGCTGGTCGCAGATCCGCTGGAGCTCGACCCCCTTTATCTGGAAGCCCTCCTCCGCGGTGGTGCCGCCGCGCGAGACCGAGCCGGCGTTCTCACCGATGGGAGAGACCACCCAGTGGCGCACCGAGGGGGTGGGGAAGCCGCCGGTGTGCAGCGCCCCGCGCTCCAGCAGCCGCAGCTGGTCGTGGATGGCCTTGATGACGTCCCAGCTGCGGAAGGGGTTGATCTCCGTGCCGGGCTCGGCGGGCACCAGGTCCTCGGCCAGCTGCCAGCTGCCCCAGCGGGTGCCCATGCCGAGTATGCCCTTGCCACCGGCGTAGAAGACCACATTGCTGTACTGCTCCGCGGTGAGCTTCTCCAGCCCCTTCCGAAGCTGCTCGGCGGCGGTTTCGCCGGGGGCGCTGGGCACGGCCTCGGGAATCTTCGCCCCGACTCCGCCGCCCGAGAGTAGCCCCTCCCAGCGCTCCCGCAGGTCCTTGGCGGTGCGCTCGCTGATGCGCTTGGCCCACCACCAGCCGATCACCGGCGCCAGGATCACGCCCCGCAGGTAGTACCCCAGGAAGCCGGTCAGGGGCAGCTTGATCAGGAAGATCAGGGCCAGCAGACCCAGCACCGCCAGCACCACGAAACCGCCCGCGCCGACCCGCTTGTCCTGGGCCCCCGCCGCCCACCGGCGGATCTGGAACGCGCCGAGCCACAGCAGCACACCCGGCAGGAACAGCAGCCCGAAGATGACCATCACCACGGTGAGGCGGGCATCGCGCTGCTTGCGGATGCGGTTGGCCGCGAGGCAGTGCTCGACGACCGTCTGCGGTTCTATGCCGAAGGACTGGATCAGCTGGCCGCGGGCGCCGCCGAGCATCCGCACCTGCACGGCGCGCGCGAACGCCTCTCCCAGGTTCGGCTCGAAGAGCGAGAACCGCGGCGCCTTGACCTCCGACTTGGTCCAATCGGAGTTCGCGTCGAGGAGCTTGGCCACCGGGCTGTCGCGGTAGGCGGCCGAGGCCAGCGCCTGCGTCGCCGCCGTCTGCCCCGCCGCGCCCGAGAGCGGTACCTGCGCCCCCGGACTGAAGTCGAATACGTCCGCCGTCACTCAACGCCCCCTATGCCGCATGCTGCTTGAGCTGCGATCACAGCGTATCGGGGGTGCCCGCCGCCTGTCGCCAGCGCCTCGGAGCCTGTGGATAACCGTCCGCGTGCGGACGGCCGCCCGCCCCAAGGGAGTTGGGGCGGGCGGCCGTCCTCCGTCCGCCTCCGTCGCGGGGCGATCCCGGATCACGCCCGTCGCGGGGCGGGACCCCGGGTCGCCTCCGTCGCGGAGTTCAGCCGCCGTTCTGCGCGGCCTGCTCGCGCAGCCGGTCGGCCAGTTGCCGCGGCATCGGCTCGTGCCGGGCGTAGGACCGGGAGAACCGGCCGGTTCCGTGTGACAGGGAGCGCAGGTCGATGGCGTACCGCCCGATCTCGATCTCCGGGATCTCGGCCTTGATCAGGGTGAGTCCGCCGGGGGACTGCTCGGTGCCCATCACCCGGCCACGCCGCCCCGACAGATCGCTCATCACCGCGCCCACGTGCTCGTCGGCGACGAGCACCCGCACTTCGACCACGGGCTCCAGCAGGTCGATCCGGCTCTCGGCGGCCGCCTCGCGCAGCGCCAGGGCGCCCGCGGTCTGGAAGGCGGCGTCGGAGGAGTCCACCGAGTGCGCCTTGCCGTCGAGCAGCGTGACCCGCACGTCCACCAGCGGATATCCGGCCGCCACGCCGCGCGCGGCCTGGGCGCGCACGCCCTTTTCCACGGACGGGATGAACTGGCGCGGCACCGCTCCGCCGACCACCTTGTCCACGAACTCGATCCCGGAGCCGCCCGGCAGCGGTTCCACCTCGATCTCGCAGATGGCGTACTGGCCGTGGCCGCCGGACTGCTTGACGTGCCGGCCGCGCCCGCCGGCCTTCTCGGCGAAGGTCTCGCGCAGCGACACCTTGTGCGGCACGGTGTCGACCTGCACGCCGTAGCGTGAGCGCAGCCGTTCCAGGGCGACGTCCTTGTGGGCCTCGCCCAGGCACCACAGGACCACCTGGTGGGTGTCCTGGTTCTGCTCCAGGCGCATGGTCGGGTCCTCGGCCACCAGCCGGGCCAGCCCCTGGGACAGCTTGTCCTCGTCCGGCTTGCTGTGCGCCTGGATGGCGACGGGCAGCAGCGGGTCGGGCATCACCCAGGGCTCCATGAGCAGCGGGTCGTCCTTGGCGGACAGGGTGTCACCGGTCTCGGCCCGGCTGAGCTTGGCCACGCAGGCCAGGTCGCCGGCGATCGCCTGGGGCAGGGTGCGCTGCTGTTTGCCGAAGGGGGCGGACAGGGCGCCGACCCGCTCGTCGACGTCGTGGTCCTCGTGGCCGCGGTCCTCCAGGCCGTGCCCGGAGACGTGCACCGTCTCGTCGGGACGCAGCGTCCCCGAGAAGACCCGGACCAGCGAGAGCCGGCCCACATACGGATCGGAGGAGGTCTTGACCACCTCCGCGGCCAGCGGGCCCTCCGGGTCGCAGGCCAGCGGGGGGCGCGGGGCGCCCTGCGGGGTGGTGACGGTGGGGTTCTCGCGCTCCAGCGGCGTGGGGAAGCCGCCGGTGATCAGCTCCAGGAGCTCGACGGTGCCCAGGCCGTGCCGGGCGCCGTCGGTGGCCGGCGCCGCGGCCAGCACGGGGTGGAAGGTGCCGCGGGCGACGGCCTTCTCCAGGTCCTCGATCAGCGTCTTCACATCGATCTCGGCGCCGCCCAGATAGCGGTCCATCAGGGTCTCGTCCTCGCTCTCGGCGATGATCCCCTCGATGAGCCGGTTACGGGCCTCCTCGATCAGCGGCAGCTGGTCGGCGGTGGGCTCGGAGTCCGAGCGCTCGCCGCCCGCGTAGTCGAAGACGCGTTGGGACAGCAGCCCGATCAGGCCGGTCACCGGCGCGTGGCCGTCCGGGCCCGGCGCGCCGCGCAGCGGCAGGTAGAGCGGCAGGACGGCGTCCGGATCGTCCCCGCCGAACGCCGCGCGGCAGGTCTCGGTCATCTCCTCGAAGTCGGCGCGGGCCGCTTCCAGGTGCGTGATCACCAGGGCGCGCGGCATGCCCACCGCCGCGCACTCGTCCCAGACCAGGCGGGTGGCGCCGTCCACCCCGTCCGCCGCCGAAACGACGAAGAGGGCCGCGTCCGCTGCCCGCAGACCGGCCCTCAGCTCCCCGACGAAGTCGGCGTACCCGGGGGTGTCCAATAGATTGATCTTGATTCCGCCCCATTCCACGGGGACCAGGGACAGCTGTACCGACCGTTGCTGTCGGTGTTCGATCTCGTCGTAGTCGGACAGACAACCGCCGTCCTCCACCCGACCCGCCCGGTTCACCGCGCCCGTGGCCAGCGCCAGGGCCTCCACGAGCGTGGTCTTTCCCGATCCACTGTGGCCGACCAGCACCACGTTCCGTACAGAGCTGGGCCGGTCGGCCGTCACTGCCCTGCCGGCGGCCCCTGGGTGCGTACCTGTCTTCTCGCCCATGTGTCTCGCCTCCCGGTCGACACCTGCGGTACTTCGAGCTTTCCACCCTGGTAACGGACCGTCCATACGTCGCACATCCAGCCGTTGCGTGATGCGTTCGTGTCGCCCCCCTGCGGCGTGGCTACGATGGGCCAGCCGGTGGCCTCTTGACCACCCGGCCCGATATCGACCCTCTTGGGAAGGCCATGCTGAACAAGTACGCGCGTGCATTCTTCACGCGTGTTCTCACACCGTTCGCCGCGCTGCTCATCCGCCTCGGGGTGAGCCCCGACGCGGTGACCCTGGTCGGGACCGGCGGTGTGATCACGGGAGCGCTGGTCTTCTACCCCCAGGGAGAGTTCTTCTGGGGCACGGTCACCATCACCCTCTTCGTCTTCTCCGACCTGATCGACGGCAACATGGCCCGCCAGCTGGGCCGGTCCAGCCGCTGGGGCGCCTTCCTGGACTCCACGCTCGACCGGGTCGCCGACGGCGCGATCTTCGGCGGACTGGCGCTCTGGTACGCCGGCAGCGGCGACGACAACGCGCTGTGCGCGGTGGCGATCTTCTGCCTGGCCAGCGGACAGGTCGTGTCCTACACCAAGGCGCGGGGCGAGAGCATCGGGCTGCCGGTGAACGTGAACGGGCTCGTGGAGCGCGCCGAGCGACTGGTGATCTCGCTGGTGGCCTGCGGCTTCTCCGGCCTGCACAAGTTCGGCGTGCCGCATGTCGACGTCCTGCTGCCGATCGCGCTGTGGATCGTGGCCGCGGGCAGCTTCGTCACCCTCGTGCAGCGGGTCGTCACCGTCCGCAAGGAGGCGGCCGAGGCGGACGCCGCGGCTGAGCCGGTGGCCCACGGAGGCGACGCACGGTGAAGGACCGGCTGACCGACGCGCTGTACGGCCTGGGCTGGAGCACGGTCAAGAAGCTCCCGGAGCCGGTGGCCGTGCGCCTCGGGCAGCGCATCGCCGATGTGGCCTGGAAGCGACGGGGCGCGGGCGTGCTCCGCCTCGAAGCGAACCTCGCGCGGGTCGTCCCCGACGCCTCCGCCGGCCGGCTCGCGCGGCTCTCCCGCGCGGGCATGCGGTCCTACATGCGCTACTGGATGGAGTCCTTCCGACTCCCGGCATGGAGCGCGGAGCGCATCGAGGCCAGCTTCACCTGCCACGACGCGCACCACCTGCAGGACGGGCTGGCCAGCGGCCGGGGCGTGGTGCTGGCCCTGCCGCACCTGGCCAACTGGGACCTGGCCGGCGCCTGGGTCACCACCACGCTCGGCGTGCCCTTCACCACCGTCGCGGAGCGGCTCAAGCCGGAGAGCCTCTACGACCGGTTCGTGGCCTACCGCGAGAGCCTGGGCATGGAGGTGCTGCCGCACGAGGGCGCCGCCGCCTTCGGCACCCTGGCGCGGCGGCTGCGCGCCGGCGGCCTGGTGTGCCTGGTCGCCGACCGGGACCTGTCGGCCTCCGGGGTCGAGGTGACGTTCTTCGGCGAGGCGGCGAAGATGCCCGCCGGCCCCGCCATGCTGGCCGCCCAGACCGGGGCGCTGCTGCTCCCGGTCACCCTCTGGTACGACGACTCGCCGGTCATGCAGGGGCGGGTGCATCCGCCGATCGAGGTGCCCGAGACCGGCGGCCGGGCCGAGCGCGTGGCCCGGATGACCCAGGAGCTCGCCGACGCCTTCGCCTCGGGCATCGCCGACCACCCGCAGGACTGGCACATGCTCCAGCGGCTGTGGCTCGCGGATCTGGAGCCCGGCCGCGCGACGCGCGCCCAGGGCCCTGGCGGGCCGAAGACGCTGTGAGGACGGAGACACTGTGAGGATCGGGATCGTCTGCCCGTACTCCTGGGACGTGCCCGGAGGCGTGCAGTTCCACATCCGAGACCTGGCCGATCACCTGATTCGGCTCGGACACGAGGTGTCCGTACTCGCGCCGGCGGACGACGACACCCCGCTGCCGCCGTACGTGGTCTCCGCCGGACGCGCCGTACCCGTGCCCTACAACGGTTCGGTCGCACGGCTGAACTTCGGGTTCCTGTCGGCCGCGCGGGTGCGCCGCTGGCTGCACGAGGGCGACTTCGAGGTCATCCACATCCACGAGCCCACCTCGCCCTCGCTCGGCCTGCTCACCTGCTGGGCCGCGCAGGGGCCGATCGTGGCGACCTTCCACACCTCCAATCCGCGCTCCCGCGCGATGATCGCCGCCTATCCGATCCTCCAGCCGGCCCTGGAGAAGATCAGCGCGAGGATCGCGGTGAGCGAGTACGCCCGGCGCACCCTGGTGGAGCACCTGGGCGGCGACGCGGTGGTGATCCCCAACGGCGTCGACGTCGACTTCTTCGCCCGCGCGGAGCCCCGGCCGGAGTGGCAGGGGGACACCCTCGGCTTCATCGGCCGCATCGACGAGCCGCGCAAGGGCCTGCCGGTCCTGATGCGCGCGCTGCCGAAGATCCTGGCCGAGCGGCCGCGGACCCGGCTGCTGGTGGCCGGGCGCGGTGACGAGGTGGAGGCCGTCGCCGGCCTGCCCGCGGAGATGCGGGAGCGCGTCGAGTTCCTGGGCATGGTCAGCGACGAGGACAAGGCACGGCTGCTGCGCAGCGTGGACGTCTATGTGGCGCCGAACACCGGGGGGGAGTCGTTCGGCATCATCCTGGTCGAGGCGCTGTCCGCCGGCGCCACCGTCCTCGCCAGCGACCTGGACGCCTTCGCCCAGGTGTTGGACGGCGGAGCCGCCGGCGAGCTCTTCGTCAACGAGGACGCCGAGGCGCTGGCCGACGCCGCCCTCAAGCTGCTCGCCGACCCGGCGCGCCGCGCGGAGCTCGGCGACCGCGGCAGCCGCCATGTGCGGCGCTTCGACTGGTCCACGGTGGGCGCCGACATCCTGGCCGTCTACGAGACCGTCACCGACGGCATGGCCTCCGTCGCCGCCGACGACCGCACTGGCACCCCCGCGCGGGTGGCCGTTCGCGAACGCCTCCGCCGCCGCGCCTGAGACCGCCCGAGACGGCGACCCCGCATCCGCCCCGACCATGTGACGGGGGCGGGGAGCGGGGCCGCGGTCGCACCGGAGGCGCATGTCGCAGGCGGTAGCGTGGCTGCGCGTGAGCACTCTCATCTGGATCGCGGCCGTCCTGATCGTCATCGCCGTCTACCTGAGCTGGACGGCGGGACGCCTGGACCGGCTGCACAGCCGCCTCGACGCGGCGCGGGCGGCGCTGGACGCGCAGCTGCTGCGGCGTGCCTCGGTGGCGCAGGAGCTGGCGACCGCGGGGGTGCTCGATCCCGCGGCCTCGATCGTCCTCTACGAGGCGGCGCACGGGGCGCGGCAGGCGGAGGAGGAGCACCGCGAGGTGGCCGAGAGCGAGCTGAGCCAGGCGCTACGGGCCGTCCTGGGCGAGCCGGGGCAGCTGGAGGCGGTCCACGAGGCGCCCGGCGGCGACCAGGCGCTGGGGGAGCTGACGGAGGCCGTCCGGCGGGTCCCGATGGCCCGGCGGTTCCACAACGATGCGGTGCGCGCCGCGCGGGCGCTGCGCCGCCACCGTACGGTGCGCTGGTTCCGCCTGGCGGGGCACGCGCCGTTCCCGATGGCCTTCGAGATGGACGACGAGCCGCCGACGGCCCTGGTCGTACGGGCCGCCTGACGGGTTACCCGTCCGCTCCACGGCACGGCGGTCGGCCCCCGCGCGGCCCGGGACTCCGCGCGGACCGGCGCAACGAGCCACCGGACTCGGATTGGCCCTTGTCGCTCGCCGGGGCCAGCGGCTTTTGTCTGTCGTGTAGCAGTGAGGCCGGCGACCTGGACCAGTTGGCGGATCAGGGGCCGGCGTCGAACGAGCCTACGATTGGCTCATCGCCTTTTCACCGTCAAGTGAGGTCAAACCGTGTCCAGCACGCTCCCCAGCACGCCCCGGCCCGACGAGGCTCCCGCGACCGGCACCGCCCGCGTGAAGCGCGGCATGGCCGAGCAGCTCAAGGGCGGCGTGATCATGGACGTCGTCACCCCGGAGCAGGCGAAGATCGCCGAGGACGCCGGTGCCGTCGCGGTGATGGCCCTGGAGCGGGTCCCGGCCGACATCCGTAAGGACGGCGGCGTCGCCCGCATGTCCGACCCGGACATGATCGAGGGCATCATCAACGCCGTCTCGATCCCGGTCATGGCCAAGTCCCGCATCGGCCACTTCGTCGAGGCCCAGGTGCTCCAGTCGCTCGGCGTGGACTACATCGACGAGTCCGAGGTGCTGACCCCGGCCGACGAGGTCAACCACTCTGACAAGTGGGCCTTCACCACGCCCTTCGTCTGCGGCGCCACCAACCTGGGCGAGGCCCTGCGCCGCATCGCCGAGGGCGCGGCCATGATCCGCTCCAAGGGCGAGGCCGGCACCGGCAACGTCGTCGAGGCCGTCCGTCACCTGCGTCAGATCAAGAACGAGATCGCCAAGCTGCGCGGCTTCGACAACCACGAGCTGTACGCCGCCGCCAAGGAGCTGCGCGCCCCGTACGAGCTGGTCAAGGAGGTCGCCGAGCTCGGCAAGCTGCCGGTCGTGCTGTTCTCCGCCGGTGGCGTCGCCACCCCGGCCGACGCGGCCCTGATGCGCCAGCTCGGCGCCGAGGGCGTCTTCGTCGGCTCCGGCATCTTCAAGTCCGGCGACCCGGCCAAGCGCGCCGCCGCCATCGTGAAGGCCACCACCTTCTACGACGACCCGAAGATCATCGCGGACGCGTCCCGCAACCTCGGCGAGGCCATGGTCGGCATCAACTGCGACACCCTGCCCGAGGCCGAGCGCTACGCCAAGCGCGGCTGGTAGTCGAAGCGCTTCCACAGCCGGTGGGCGGTCCGCGCCGACAGCGGGCCGCCCCCGACGAGTGAACGAAGGTGCCCGGCTCCCCGCCGTGGACGCCCGGCCGCGCGGTCGCGTACGGACTCCGGCCCGTACAGACCGTTCCAGGCCGGCGAGTGAGCCGAAGGGCGCGCGGCCGCCGAACCGTCGGCGGTCGCCACAGCGCCTGGAGGCGAACCGAGCCCTCCCCCCAGGGGGCGCCCGGAGGCGAACCGAGCCCTGAAAGAGAGAGGTCCCACCCGTGTCCACCCCCCTCATCGGCGTTCTCGCCCTGCAGGGCGACGTCCGCGAGCACCTGGTCGCGCTCGCCGCGGCCGACGCCCAGGCCCGTCCAATCCGCCGCCCCGAGGAGCTCGCCGAGGTCGACGGCCTGGTAATCCCCGGTGGCGAGTCCACCACGATGTCGAAGCTCGCCGTCATCTTCGGGATGCTGGAGCCGCTGCGCGAGCGGGTGCGCGCCGGGCTGCCGGTCTACGGCACCTGCGCCGGCATGATCATGGTCGCGGACAAGATCCTGGACGGTCGCGAGGACCAGGAGACGCTCGGCGGCATCGACATGATCGTGCGCCGTAACGCCTTCGGCCGCCAGAACGAGTCCTTCGAGGCCGCGATCGACGTCGCCGGCATCGAAGGCGGGCCCGTCGAGGGCGTGTTCATCCGCGCCCCCTGGGTGGAGTCGGTGGGCGCCGCCGCCGAGGTGCTCGCCACCTACGACGGCCACACCGTCGCGGTCCGCCAGGGCAACGTGCTGGCCACGTCGTTCCACCCGGAGCTCACCGGCGACCACCGGGTACACGCCCTGTTCGTCGACATGGTCCGCGCGGCACGGCGGTAGGCACCCCGTCCGGAGTTCACAGGAGAGTGGCGGTGGGCGACGGGTGGGGCACGAGATCCCGGTAGGATCTCAGACGTTGGTTTCTCAGGGAGTTACGCGAAGGAGACAGTCGGATGTCCGGCCACTCTAAATGGGCTACGACGAAGCACAAGAAGGCCGTGATCGACGCCAAGCGCGGCAAGCTCTTCGCGAAGCTCATCAAGAACATCGAGGTCGCGGCGCGCATGGGCGGCGCCGACCTGGACGGTAACCCGACGCTCTACGACGCCGTCCAGAAGGCGAAGAAGCAGTCGGTCCCCAACAAGAACATCGACTCCGCCATCAAGCGCGGTGCCGGTCTTGAGGCGGGCGGCGCCGACTACCAGACGATCATGTACGAGGGCTACGGTCCGAACGGCGTCGCGGTGCTGATCGAGTGCCTGACCGACAACCGCAACCGTGCCGCCTCCGACGTCCGCGTCGCCATGACCCGCAACGGCGGCTCGATGGCCGACCCGGGCTCGGTCTCGTACCTGTTCAACCGCAAGGGCGTCGTGATCGTCGCCAAGGGCGAGCTGACCGAGGACGACGTCCTGGGCGCGGTCCTGGAGGCGGGCGCCGAGGAGGTCAACGACCTCGGCGAGTCCTTCGAGGTGGTCTCCGAGGCCGGCGACCTGGTCGCGGTCCGCACCGCCCTGCAGGAGGCCGGCATCGACTACGACTCGGCCGACGCCAACTTCCTCCCCACCATGCAGGTGGAGCTGGACGAGGAGGGCGCGCGCAAGATCTTCAAGCTGATCGACGCGCTGGAGGACAGCGACGACGTGCAGAACGTCTTCGCCAACTTCGACGTCTCCGACGACGTGATGGCCAAGGTCGACGCCTGACCGGGGTCGACGCCTGGCCGAGGGCGAGCGTGAGCCCGCACACC
This sequence comes from Streptomyces sp. SAJ15, assembly GCF_007595705.1. Lineage (GTDB taxonomy): Bacteria > Actinomycetota > Actinomycetes > Streptomycetales > Streptomycetaceae > Streptomyces. Next base: position 729,503 of record NZ_NISY01000002.1, read on the forward strand.
ACGGCGTGACGCGAGGGGCCGACGGGACACACACCCGTCGGCCCCTCGCTCTGTCAGTGGCAGCCACTAACCTGCAGGAACAGATGGCCGAAGCCGTGCGGCCGGCGAGGGGAGGGACCTGATGCGGGTGCTGGGGGTGGACCCGGGGCTGACCCGGTGCGGCATCGGGGTGGTCGACGGCGTGGCCGGTCGACCGCTGCGGATGCTCGGCGTCGGCGTCATCCGGACCCCGGCCGACGCGGACATCGGCGCCCGCCTGGTCGCCGTCGAGCGCGGCATCGAGGAGTGGCTGGACGCGCACCGGCCCGAGTGCGTGGCGGTGGAGCGGGTGTTCAGCCAGCACAACGTCCGTACGGTCATGGGCACCGCGCAGGCCAGCGCCGTCGCCGTGCTCTGCGCCGCCCGCCGCGGGCTGCCGGTCGCGCTGCACACCCCCAGTGAGGTCAAGGCGGCCGTCACCGGCTCGGGACGCGCGGACAAGGCCCAGGTCGGCGCCATGGTCACACGGCTGCTGCGGCTGGACGCCCCACCCAAACCGGCCGACGCCGCCGACGCCCTGGCGCTGGCCATCTGTCACATCTGGCGCGCCCCCGCCCAGAACCGGCTACAGCAGGCTGTCGCCGCCCACCGCACGATGAAAGGCCGCACCGCATGATCGCCTTCGTTTCGGGCCCGGTGGCCGCCCTCGCCCCCACAACGGCCGTGATCGAGGTCGGCGGTGTGGGCATGGCCGTCCAGTGTGCCCCGGGCACCCTCTCCACGCTGCGGGTCGGCGAGTCCGCCCGGCTCGCCACCTCCCTGGTCGTGCGGGAGGACTCGCTGACCCTCTACGGCTTCGCCGACGACGACGAGCGCCAGGTCTTCGAGCTGCTCCAGACCGCCAGCGGCGTCGGCCCCCGGCTCGCCCAGGCGATGCTCGCCGTGCACTCCCCGGACGCGCTGCGCCGTGCCGTGGCCGGCGGCGACGAGAAGGCCCTGACCGCCGTGCCCGGCATCGGCAAGAAGGGCGCGCAGAAGCTGCTGCTGGAGCTGAAGGACCGCCTCGGTGATCCGGTCGGCAGCGCTCCGCGCATGGCCGCCGCGCCCCCTGCCGCGGCCTGGAGCGACCAACTGCACACGGCGCTCACCGGCCTCGGTTACGCGCCCCGGGAGGCGGACGACGCCGTCGCGGCGGTGACCCCGCAGGCCGAGGCCGCCCTCGCGGCGGGCGACCGGCCGCAGGTCGGCCAGCTGCTGCGGGCCGCCCTGCAGACCCTCAATCGGGCCCGATGAGCGCCCCGGCGACCGCCGCCGCACCCCCGACGCGCCGGTCCCAGGAGCCGCCTGGGCGGGTCCTGGTCCGTATCCACCCCGAGGCCGGCGGCCTGGCCGCCACGATCCGTGAGGCGAACCGTAGTGAACTGGGACGATGAGTCCGCACCCGCACCGGTGGGCGGGTCGCCCGCCGGTGGCGACCGGCTCGTGGGAGCCGCCGCCGACGGCGAGGACCAGGCCATCGAGGCGGCGCTGCGCCCCAAGGACCTCGGGGAGTTCGTCGGTCAGGAGCGGGTCCGCGAGCAGCTGGACCTGGTGCTCAAGGCGGCCCGCCAGCGGAACGGCACCGCCGATCACGTGCTGCTGTCCGGCGCGCCCGGCCTCGGCAAGACCACCCTGTCGATGATCATCGCGGCCGAGATGGGGGCCCCGATCCGCATCACCTCCGGCCCCGCCATCCAGCACGCCGGCGACCTCGCGGCGATCCTCTCCTCGCTCGCCGAGGGCGAGGTGCTCTTCCTCGACGAGATCCACCGGATGTCCCGGCCCGCCGAGGAGATGCTCTACATGGCGATGGAGGACTTCCGCGTCGACGTGATCGTCGGCAAGGGCCCCGGGGCCACCGCCATCCCGCTGGAGCTTCCGCCCTTCACCCTGGTCGGCGCCACCACCCGGGCCGGTCTGCTGCCGCCCCCGCTGCGCGACCGCTTCGGCTTCACCGGGCACATGGAGTTCTACACCCCGGCCGAGCTGGAGCGGGTCATCCACCGCTCCGCGCGGCTGCTGGACGTGGGGATCGAGGAGGAGGGCGCCGCCGAGATCGCCGGCCGTTCCCGCGGCACCCCGCGCATCGCCAACCGGTTGCTGCGTCGCGTGCGGGACTACGCCCAGGTGAAGGCCGACGGCGTGGTCACCCGCGAGGTCGCCACCCGCGCCCTGGACGTGTACGACGTGGACGGCCGCGGCCTGGACCGGCTGGACCGGGCGGTGCTGACCGCGCTGCTGAAGCTGTTCGGCGGCGGCCCGGTGGGGCTGTCGACGCTGGCGGTCGCGGTGGGGGAGGAGCGCGAGACGGTCGAGGAGGTCGCCGAGCCGTTCCTGGTGCGCGAGGGGCTGCTGGCCCGCACGCCGCGTGGTCGGGTGGCCACCCCGGCGGCCTGGGCGCACCTCGGACTGACACCCCCGCAGGCGCCGCACCCGGCCGGCGGTCAGCAGGGGCTCTTCGGGGCCTGAGCGGAGGAGCGGGCCGGCGGAGGCGTCGTCTGCCGCCGGCCCCGGAAGGTCACGTGAGGTAATCGCCCCGCGACGGCGCGGAAACTGGTCGGTTCAGGAACCCGGGTGCCATGCTGGGCGTTGTTCCATTGGCGCGAGCTCGCTTAGACTCCGCCGATGCCGTCCGTCTGGGACGGCATACCTACCCCCGTAGACCAGGCCGCTTCCCCGCGGTCGTGCGAAGGAATCTCCGTCCCGTGAATCCCGTGACTCTCCTGCCGTTCATCGTGCTCATCGGGGCCATGTTCCTGATGACCCGCTCGGCCAAGAACAAGCAGCGCCAGGCCATGCAGATGCGTGACAACATGCAGCCGGGCTCCGGTGTGCGCACCATCGGCGGCATGTACGCCACAGTCAAGGAGGTCCACGACGACACCGTCCTCCTTGAGGTCGCGCCCGGCGTGCACGCGGTGTACGCGAAGAACGCGATCGGTGCCGTCCTGGAGGACTCGGAGTACAACCGCATCGTGCACGGCATCGACCCCGAGGCGGCGACCGCCGACGAGGACGCCCCGGTCGTCCCCGACGACGTCTCCTCGCTGACCGACTCCGCCGCCGCGGGCGACGACGTCCAGAAGATCGCTCTGGACAAGTCCGACGCCCCGGCGAAGGCCGAGACCGCCGACAAGACCGAGGCCGCCGAGAAGGACGAGGCCGGTCAGAAGGCCGAGCAGGCCGCGGACGGCAAGGGCGACGCCGAAGCGAAGTAGCCCGAAATGCCCTCAGGGAACCGCGACGCGCCTCCGCTCGGTGCGCCGCGGTTCCCGGGCGGTTAGGCTCCGGCGGGGGCTGGTCCCCACAACACTTCGTGGCCGCCCGCCGCACAGCGGGTGCGGGGGCGGTTGGACAGGGAGATACGAGAAGGTGGCAGCACCGAAGAAGGGCCGCAGGTCCCCTGGGACACAGGGCAGGCCCGGGCGCGCCCTGGTCGTGATCCTGATCGCCATCGTGGCACTCACCGGGGGGATGTTCATCTCCGGCCACACCACGCCGCGGTTGGGTATCGATCTCGCGGGCGGCACCAGTTTCACGCTGGAGGCCAAGAACCAGCCGGGCAGGCCCAACGCGATCAACTCGGACAACATGAAGACCGCCGTCGACATCATCGAGCGGCGGGTCAACGGTCTGGGTGTGTCCGAGGCCGAGGTCCAGACGCAGGGCGACAAGCACATCATCGTGAACATCCCCAAGGGGATGAACGCGAAGCAGGCCCGCAAGCAGGTCGGCACCACCGCCCAGCTGTTCTTCCGGCCCGTGGTGACCTACACCGAAGGCGGCAGGACGCCGCAGCCGGATGCCACCCCCGACCCCGGCGCCAGCGCGCCCGGCAAGGACAAGCAGCAGGGCGACAAGGGCGACAAGGACCAGGCCGACAAGGGCGACAAGGCCGACGGCTCCACCGCCAAGCCCGGCCCCACGGCCAGCACCCAGGGCCGCCCCGTCTCCGAGGGCCTGCGCGCCGACGAGACCCCGAAGCCGACCGGGACCCCGCAGGACAAGGGCGGCAAGGACTCCGCGGACAAGAAGGCCGAGGACAAGAAGGCCGAGGACGAGAAGTCCGACGCCGAGGACCTGAACGCCCAGCTGGCGGCCCTCGACTGCTCCACCGAGGCCAGCCGTGCCAAGGCCGGTGAGGCCGCCGCCGCGGGCGACCCGAAGAAGTCGATCGTCGCCTGCTCCACCGAGGGCGACCGCAAGTTCATCCTCGGCCCCTCCGAGGTCGAGGGCACCGACGTCGACGACGCCTCCTCCGTCTACCAGCCCGGCGAGGGCTGGATCGTCCAGCTGGACTTCACCAACAAGGGCGCCGACAAGTTCGCCGACGTCACCAGCAAGCTGGCCGCCCAGGCCCCGCCGCAGAACCAGTTCGCCATCGTGCTGGACGGCGCGGTCGTCTCCGACCCGAGCGTCACGCGGACCATCGCCGGCGGCAACGCCCAGATCTCCGGCAGCTTCAGCCAGCAGGAGTCCGAGGACCTGGCCAACGTGCTGTCCTACGGCGCGCTGCCGCTGACCTTCGACATCGCCGACGAGACCACCGTCTCCGCCGCCCTCGGCAGTGAGCAGCTGCGGGCCGGTCTGATCGCGGGCGGCATCGGCCTCGCGCTCGTGATGATCTACCTCGTCGTGTACTACCGCGGTCTGTCGCTGGTGGCCATCGCGAGCCTCGGGGTCTCCGCGATCCTCACTTACGCGATCATGGTGCTGCTCGGCCCGGGCATCGGCTTCGCGCTGAACCTGCCGGCCGTCTGCGGTGCGATCGTGGCCATCGGCATCACCGCCGACTCGTTCATCGTCTACTTCGAACGCATCCGGGACGAGATCCGCGAGGGCCGCACGCTGCGGCCGTCGGTGGAGCGCGCCTGGCCGCGCGCCCGCCGCACCATCCTGGTCTCCGACTTCGTGTCCTTCCTCGCCGCCGCGGTGCTCTTCATCGTCACCGTCGGCAAGGTGCAGGGCTTCGCGTTCACCCTCGGCCTGACCACGCTGCTCGACGTCGTGGTGGTGTTCTTCTTCACCAAGCCGCTCATGACGATCCTGGCCCGGAAGAAGTTCTTCGCCAGCGGCCACCCGTGGTCCGGTCTGGACCCCAAGCGCCTCGGCGCCCGCCCGCCGCTGCGCCGCGGCCGTCCCACCGCCCCCGTCGACACGAAGGAGGCGTGAGATGTCGCGACTCGGCACCCTCGGCGCCAAGCTGTACCGAGGCGAGGTCGGTTATGACTTCGTCGCCAAGCGCAAGCTCTGGTACGGCATCTCCATCCTCATCACCATCACGGCCATCGTCGGCCTGGCGGTGCGCGGCCTGAACATGGGCATCGAGTTCTCGGGCGGCGCCGTCTTCACCACGCCCAAGGCGAGCATCTCCACCGAGCAGGCCCGGGAGACCGCGGAGGCGGCCTCCGGCGGCCACACCGCCGTCGTCCAGAAGCTCGGCGACGGGCGCATGCGCATCCAGATCAGCGAGCTGGACACCAACGAGGCGCAGCCGGTCCAGGAGGCGCTCGCCAAGAAGATGGGCGTCGAGGCATCCAAGATCAACTCGCAGCTCGTCGGCCCCAGCTGGGGTGAACAGATCGCCAGCAAGGCATGGCAAGGTCTAGCGATCTTCATGGTGTTGGTGGTGATCTATCTCGCCATCGCCTTCGAGTGGCGCATGGCGCTGGCGGCCCTGATCGCGCTGGTCCACGACCTCACCATCACCGTCGGCGTCTACGCGCTGGTCGGCTTCGAGGTCACCCCGGGCACGGTGATCGGTCTGCTGACGATCCTCGGCTACTCCCTCTACGACACCGTCGTCGTCTTCGACGGTCTGAAGGAGGGGGCGAAGGGCATCACCAAGCAGACCCGCTACACCTACAGCGAGATCGCCAACCGCAGTCTCAACGCCACCCTGGTGCGTTCCATCAACACCACGATCGTGGCGCTGCTGCCGGTCGCCGGCCTGCTCTTCATCGGCGGCGGCGTCCTCGGCGGCGGCATGCTGAACGACATCTCGCTGGCCCTCTTCGTCGGCCTCGCCGCCGGTGCCTACTCGTCGATCTTCATCGCGACGCCGCTGGTCGCCGACCTGAAGGAGCGCGAGCCGGAGCTGCGGGCGCTGGCCCGCCGGGTGCGCGCCAAGCGCGCAGCGGCCGGCAAGGCCGGGGCCGAGGGCCAGGACCAGCCGGCCGACGCCGACGCCGAGCCGGAGCAGGACGACGACGCGGACGACGCCACCCCGGCCGGGGTCGTCGGCCAGCGTCGCCAGCCGGCGGCCCGCAACCGCGGGCGGGGCCGTCCCTCGGGGAAGCGCCGATGAGCGCGGCGGGCAGCCAGGAGCTGCGGGAACTGCTGCTCAGTCGGATCGTCGACGTCCCGGACTACCCGCAGCCGGGAGTGATGTTCAAGGACATCACCCCGCTGCTGGCCGACGCCACGGCCTTCGGCGCGCTCACCGAGGCGCTCGCCGAGCTCTGCGTCAGGCACGGCGCGGACAAGGTCGTCGGACTCGAAGCCCGCGGCTTCATCCTGGCCGCGCCGGTCGCGGTCCGCGCCGGCCTCGGCTTCGTCCCGGCGCGCAAGGCCGGCAAGCTGCCCGGCGCCACCCTGGGCCAGGCGTACCAGCTGGAGTACGGCACCGCCGAGATCGAGATCCACGCCGACGCGCTGGCGCCCGGCGACCGGGTCCTGGTCATCGACGACGTACTGGCCACCGGCGGCACCGCCGCGGCCTCGCTCCAGCTCATCCGGCGGGCCGGCGCCCAGGTCGCCGGCGTCGCCGTGCTGATGGAGCTGGGCTTCCTCGACGGCCGTGGCCGGCTGGCGGCCGATCTCGACAACGCGCCGCTGGAGGCGTTGATCACGGTCTGAGCCGGGGCCGACCGCCCAGAGGGCGGAAAACTCGGACAATCCAGAGGGCGGGAATCCGGATCATGCGGATTCCCGCCCTTCGGCGTGCGAGGAGAGCGGCGGTCGCTGAGCGGCGGGAGTGGCGGGATCGATACCATGGCATCCCGACCGCTATATGGTCCGGCACCGCTTGAGGAGTGCTCTTGCCAGACGAGGCCAAGCCGCTGACCGCCGCGCATCCGGACGAGCCGACCGCAGCCCCCGACGCCACGGCGGGCGCGGCCACGCCCAAGAAGGCCGGCGAGACCGCGTCGCGGCCCGCGCCGAAGCCCCCGGCCACCCCGGCCGGCCTGGCCGGAGCGACATCCGCGACCCCCGCCCCGGCACGCCCGCTCCAGGGCCCCGCGCCCCGCTCCGGCTCGTCCAACCGGGTCCGCGCTCGCCTGGCCCGTCTCGGCGTCCAGCGCTCCAGCCCGTACAACCCGGTCCTGGAGCCGCTGCTGCGCATCGTGCGCGGCAACGACCCCAAGGCGGACACGGCGACGCTGCGCCAGATCGAGCGCGCCTACCAGGTCGCCGAGCGCTGGCACCGCGGCCAGAAGCGCAAGAGCGGCGACCCGTACATCACCCATCCGCTGGCGGTGACCACCATCCTCGCCGAGCTGGGCATGGACCCGGCCACCCTGATGGCGGGGCTGCTGCACGACACCGTCGAGGACACCGAGTACGGCCTGGAGACCCTGCGGCAGGACTTCGGCGACCAGGTCGCCCTGCTGGTCGACGGCGTGACCAAGCTGGACAAGGTCAAGTTCGGCGAGGCCGCGCAGGCCGAGACCGTGCGCAAGATGGTCGTGGCCATGGCCAAGGACCCCCGGGTGCTGGTCATCAAGCTGGCCGACCGGCTGCACAACATGCGCACCATGCGCTACCTCAAGCGGGAGAAGCAGGAGAAGAAGGCCCGCGAGACGCTGGAGATCTACGCCCCGCTGGCGCACCGGCTGGGCATGAACACCATCAAGTGGGAGCTGGAGGACCTCGCCTTCGCGATCCTCTACCCCAAGATGTACGACGAGATCGTCCGGCTGGTCGCCGAGCGGGCGCCCAAGCGTGACGAGTATCTGGCCATCGTCACCGATCAGGTGCAGGGCGACCTGCGGGCCGCGCGCATCAAGGCGACCGTCACCGGCCGCCCCAAGCACTACTACTCCGTGTACCAGAAGATGATCGTGCGGGGCCGCGACTTCGCCGAGATCTACGACCTGGTGGGCATCCGGGTCCTGGTCGACACCGTCCGCGACTGCTACGCGGCGCTGGGCACCATCCACGCGCGGTGGAACCCGGTGCCGGGGCGGTTCAAGGACTACATCGCGATGCCCAAGTTCAACATGTACCAGTCGCTGCACACGACGGTCATCGGGCCCAGCGGCAAGCCGGTCGAGCTGCAGATCCGCACCTTCGACATGCACCGCCGCGCGGAGTACGGCATCGCCGCGCACTGGAAGTACAAGCAGGAGGCCGTCGCCGGCGCCTCCAAGGTGCGCACCGACGTGCCGCGCCATCCGGGCAAGGGCGCCGGCACGGACACCGTCAACGACATGGCCTGGCTGCGGCAGCTGCTGGACTGGCAGAAGGAGACCGAGGACCCCGGCGAGTTCCTGGAGTCGCTCCGCTTCGACCTGTCCCGCAACGAGGTGTTCGTCTTCACCCCCAAGGGCGACGTCATAGCGCTCCCCGCGGGTGCCACTCCCGTGGACTTCGCCTACGCCGTGCACACCGAGGTCGGCCACCGCACCATAGGGGCGCGGGTCAACGGGCGCCTGGTGCCCCTGGAGTCGACGCTGGACAACGGCGACCTGGTGGAGGTCTTCACCTCCAAGGCGTCCGGCGCCGGCCCGTCCCGCGACTGGCTGGGCTTCGTCAAGTCCCCGCGCGCCCGCAACAAGATCCGTGGCTGGTTCTCCAAGGAGCGCCGCGACGAGGCGATCGAGCAGGGCAAGGACGCCATCGTCCGCGCGATGCGCAAGCAGAACCTGCCGATCCAGCGCATCCTCACGGGCGACTCGCTGGTCACCCTCGCGCACGAGATGCGCTATCCGGACATCTCCTCGCTCTACGCGGCCATCGGCGAGGGCCATGTCTCCGCGCAGAGCGTCGTGCAGAAGCTGGTCCAGGCGCTCGGCGGCGAGGAGGCGGCCAACGAGGACATCGCCGAGACCGCCCCGCCGATCCGCACCCGCACCAAGCGGCGCTCCAGCGCCGACCCGGGCGTCGTGGTCAAGGGCGTCGAGGACGTGTGGGTCAAGCTGGCCCGCTGTTGTACGCCGGTGCCGGGCGACCCCATCATCGGCTTCGTCACCCGCGGCAGCGGCGTCTCGGTGCACCGCGCGGACTGCGTCAACGTCGACTCGCTCTCCCAGCAGCCCGAGCGCATCCTGGACGTCGAGTGGGCGCCCACCCAGTCCTCGGTCTTCCTGGTCGCCATCCAGGTGGAGGCGCTGGACCGCTCGCGGCTGCTCTCCGACGTCACGCGCGTGCTGTCCGACCAGCACGTCAACATCCTCTCCGCGGCCGTCCAGACCTCCCGTGACCGCGTCGCCACCTCCCGCTTCACCTTCGAGATGGGCGACCCCAAGCACCTGGGCCACGTCCTGAAGGCCGTACGCGGCGTGGAGGGCGTCTACGACGTCTACCGGGTGACCTCGGCCCGCCAGCGCTAGCCCCGCGGGCGGCGCGGCTGGTTTCGTACATGGCGTGCCCCCGGGGCAGGGGCTGTGCCCTCGGGCGGGCGTCGTGGTGCCTCCCGGCAGAAGCCCCGTGGCGGCTGCTGGCGGTGTGGCACCGCCGGGCTGCGCCGTCGTGGTTTCTCGCCGTTGCGGCGGGATGGGGGCGCCGCCCGTACCAGCCGACGACAGGGGCCCCGGGTACCTGCGTACCCGGGGCCCCTGTGCGGTGTCAGCGTGCGTCGGAGGGCGTCAGCCGCCGAACTCCTCCAGGCCCTTGAGCGCCTGGTCCAGCAGCGCCTGGCGGCCCTCGAGCTCCTTGGCGAGCTTGTCGGCCTTGGCGTTGTTGCCGGCCGCGCGGGCGGCGTCGATCTGGCCGCGCAGCTTGTCGACGGCGTCCTGGAGCTGACCGGTGAGCCCCGCGGCACGGGCCCGCGCCTCGGGGTTCGTACGCCGCCACTCGGCCTCTTCGGCCTCCTGGATGGCGCGCTCGACGGCGTGCATCCGGCCCTCGATGCGGGGCCGGGCGTCGCGCGGGACGTGGCCGATGGCCTCCCACCGCTCGTTGATCGAGCGGAACGCCGCGCGGGCCGCCTTCAGGTCCGAGACGGGGAGCAGCTTCTCGGCCTCGACGACCAGCTCCTCCTTGCGGGTCAGGTTCTCCCGCTGCTCGGCGTCACGCTCCGCGAAGACCTCGCCACGGGCCTGGAAGAAGACGTCCTGGGCCCCGCGGAAGCGGTTCCAGAGATCGTCCTCGGCCTCCCGCTGGGCCCGTCCGGCGGCCTTCCATTCGGCCATCAGCTCCCGGTAGCGGGCGGCCGTGGGGCCCCAGTCCGTCGAGCCGGAGAGCGCCTCGGCCTCGGCGACCAGCCGCTCCTTGGCCTTGCGGGCCTCCTCGCGCTGCGCGTCCAGGGAGGCGAAGTGGGCCTTGCGCCGCTTGGAGAACGCCGAGCGGGCGTGCGAGAAGCGGTGCCACAGCTCGTCGTCGGACTTGCGGTCCAGCCGCGGCAGGCCCTTCCAGGTGTCCACCAGGGCCCGCAGCCGCTCGCCGGCGGCCCGCCACTGGTCGCTGGCGGCCAGCTCCTCGGCCTCGGCGACCAGCGCCTCCTTGGCCTGGCGCGCGTCCTCGGCCTGCCTGGCCTTCGCCGCCTTGCGCTCTTCGCGGCGCGCCTCCACCTCGCTGACCAGCTTGTCGAGCCGCTCGCTCAGCGCCTGAAGATCACCCACCGCGTGGTGCTCGTCCACCTGCACGCGCAGGTGCTCGATGGCGGTCAGGGCGTCCTTGGTCGACAGGTCGGTGGTCTTGACCCGGCGCTCCAGGAGACCGATCTCGACGACCAGGCCCTCGTACTTGCGCTCGAAGTAGGCGAGGGCCTCCTCAGGAGTGCCCGCCTGCCACGATCCGACGACCTGCTCGCCATCGGCCGTACGCACGTACACGGTCCCCGTCTCATCGACGCGGCCCCATGGGTCGCTGCTCACAGCGCCTCCTCCACATGATGCCGAGGCGGGCGCTCCGCCCGCTGGCATCGTCCACAGTTTCTTCCGGCCGGGCCACGCCCTGACCGGTCCGACGAGCTGCTGTCGCGCCGCCCGGTGGCCGGCGTGTTCGGTGCTGCAGGGCGGCAGCCGTCGGAGCAGGCACCCTGCACAACGCCAACATAGGCGACCGGCGCCCCGGCTGTCCGTATCCCGCGCGACTCAAATCAGTCCTTCTGAACGGTCGCCTTCTCGATGGTGACGGCCTTCTTCGGGGCGCCGTCCGTGACACCGCCCTCGACGCCCCCCGCGGCGATCTTCTCCAGGACCTTCAGCCCCTCGGCGTCCAGCGTGCCGAAGGGGGTGTAGTTGGGCGGGAGTTTGCTGTCCTTGTAGACGAGGAAGAACTGGCTGCTGCCGGAGTTCCGGGTCGCCTCGTCCACCCCGTTGTAGCGGTTGGCCATGGCCACCGTGCCCCGCGGGTAGACGCCGCCCTTCAGGCGCGGGTCCTTGAGGTTCTCGTCGGGGATGGTGTAGCCCGGCCCGCCCCGGCCGGTGCCGTCCGGGTCGCCGCACTGGAGCACGAAGATGCCCTCGACGGCGAGCCGGTGGCACGGCGAGCCGTCGAAGAAGTGCTTGTCCGCGAGGGACTTGAAGGAGTTCACGGTGCGCGGGGTCTTGGCGGCGTCCATGGCGATCCGGATGTCGCCGTGGTTGGTCTTCAGCGCCATCCCGTACTTCGCCTTCTTGTCGATCGTCATCGACGGCTCGGGCTTGGGGTCGGGGGTGGGCGGCGGGGTGGGGGTGTCGACGGCGTTCGGCGTCGCCCCCTTGTCGTCGTCGCCGGAGAACGCCCCCGCGGCGGCGACCACGACGCCCGCCGTGAGCACCACGGCGAGGGAGGAGGCGATCACCGTGTTGCGGCGCTTGGTCTTTCGCCGCGCCACCTCACGACGCTGCTGCTGCCGCTCGTACTTCGCGCGGGCGAGCTGCCGCCGCCGCTGCTCCTGACTGGCCACCGGGTTGTCTCCTCCGCGTCTGCGTCGTGGGGCGCCTGGCCGTACCGTATACGGGTTCGCCGCGGCGCGACCGCCGCCGGTAGGCTCTGGAACTGCCGTACAACTTTCTTCCGGACCATTCCGGACGATCGTTCCGGGCGACCGGGTGATCGATCCGGACGACAGTTAAGGACGAACGTGCTCATTGCCGGGTTCCCCGCCGGGGCCTGGGGGACCAACTGCTACCTGGTCGCCCCCGCCGCCGGCGAGGAGTGCGTGATCATCGACCCGGGCCACCAGGCGGCCCAGGGAGTCGAGGAGGCGATCGCCAGGCATCGGCTCAAGCCCGTCGCCGTCGTCCTCACCCACGGCCACATCGACCACGTCGCGTCCGTGGTGCCCGTGTGCGGCGCCCACGACGTGCCGGCCTACATCCACCCCGCGGACCGCTACATGATGAGCGACCCGGAGAAGGCCCTGGGCCGCTCCATCGGGATGCCGCTGATGGGCGAGCTCACCGTGGGGGAGCCGGACGATGTGCACGAGCTGACGGACGGCACCCGACTGAAGCTGGCCGGCATGGAGCTGACCGTCGCGCACGCGCCGGGCCATACCAAGGGGTCGGTGACCTTCCAGATGCCCGAACAGGCGGACATCCCATCCGTCTTCTTCTCGGGCGATCTGCTCTTCGCCGGCTCCATCGGACGCACCGACCTGCCCGGCGGTGACCATGGCGAGATGCTCGAATCCCTGGCGCGCGTGTGCCTGCCGCTCGAGGACTCGACCGTGGTGCTGTCCGGCCACGGCCCCCAGACCACCATCGGCCGCGAGCGTGCCACCAACCCGTACCTCCGGGAGGTGGCCGCCGGCCTCGGCGGCGGCGCACCCGCGCCCGCCCCGCGACGAGGAATGTGACGATTCACCCCGTGAGCACCTTCTCCGCCCCCCGTGGCACGTACGACCTGATCCCGCCGGACTCCGCGACCTTCCTCGCCGTGCGCGAGGCGATCTCCGCACCGCTCAAGCGCGCCGGATACGGCTACATCGAGACCCCCGGCTTCGAGCACGTCGAGCTCTTCTCCCGCGGCGTCGGCGAGTCCACCGACATCGTGACCAAGGAGATGTACACCCTCACTCAGCGCGGCAAGGAGCAGCTTGCGCTGCGCCCCGAGGGCACCGCCTCCGTGCTGCGCGCCGCGCTGGAGGCCAACCTGCACAAGACCGGGAACCTGCCGGTCAAGCTCTGGTACTCGGGCTCCTACTACCGCTACGAGCGCCCGCAGGCCGGCCGTTACCGCCACTTCTCGCAGGTCGGCGCCGAGGCGATCGGTGCCGAGGACCCGGCGCTCGACGCCGAGCTGATCATCCTGGCCGTCGACGCCTACCGCTCGCTGGGCCTGCGGAACTTCCGGCTGCTGCTGAACTCCCTGGGCGACAAGGAGTGCCGCCCGGCCTACCGGTCCGCCCTCCAGGACTTCCTGCGCGGCCTGGAGCTGGACGAGGACACCCGGCGCCGGGTCGAGATCAACCCGCTGCGGGTGCTGGACGACAAGCGGGAGGCGGTGCAGAAGCAGCTCGTCGGCGCGCCGATGCTCCGCGATCACCTCTGCGAGGCGTGCAAGGAGTACCACGAGCGGGTGCGCGAGCTGCTGCGCGCGGCCGGCGTGGAGTTCCAGGACGACCCCAAGCTGGTGCGCGGCCTGGACTACTACACCCGGACCACCTTCGAGTTCGTCCACGACGGCCTCGGCTCCCAGTCCGCCGTCGGCGGCGGCGGCCGCTACGACGGGCTGTCCGAGATGATCGGCGGCCCCGAGCTGCCGTCGGTCGGCTGGGCGCTCGGCGTCGACCGCACCGTCCTCGCGCTCAAGGCCGAGGGCGTCGAGCTGGACCTGCCCGCCGCCACCAGCGTGTTCGCGGTGCCGCTGGGCGAGGAGGCGCGTCGCGTCCTCTTCGGCGTCGTCACCGAGCTGCGCCGGGCCGGCGTCGCCACCGACTTCGCCTTCGGCGGCCGCGGGCTCAAGGGCGCCATGAAGTCGGCCAACCGCTCCGGCGCCCGCTTCGCCCTGGTCGCCGGCGAGCGCGACCTGGCCGAGGGCGTCGCGCAGCTCAAGGACATGGAGTCCGGCGAGCAGTCCGCGGTCCCGCTCGACGGGGTGCTCGACGCGGTCCGCTCGCGCCTCGGCTGACGCCCGGAGCGGCGGCGTACGGCTCCGCGTGGCCGTACGCCGCCGGTTTCCGGCGGGACGGCGGCGGTGCCGTACGCCGGGTTCCGGCGGAAGCGGCCGCGCGGTCGTCGCCGGTTTCCGGCCGAGGGTGGCGGCGCGGTCGTCGCCGCACCGCCGTCAACAACGAGCCCCCGACCTCATCCCGCCAGGCGATTCCCGCCCACGGATTCCGGTCCGGGCCGGCACGCCAGTCACGCCCTTACGCCCGTCCAACGACGGGCACGTCAGGATGGCCGAGGCTGTCGCATGGGGAACCGCGACGGACGGGGGTGCGGCACAATGACGGTGGCCGCCGACGCGGCAGTGGTGCTCTAAGGCGGCAATGCGGCCGCGTGGCCTCGGGAGACTCGGAAACGGCGGATATGGCGACGACAGTGGTTGAGGACGTGGACACGGAGCGGACACGGGGCGACGCGCGGAGCGCGGTCGGCGGCAGCCGCGCCCTCGGACTGCTCTTGGTGATCACCGGTGCGCTGGGCCTGCTCGCCGCCTGGATCATCACGATCGACAAGAACCACATCCTCGAGGCCAAGGTCGAGGGCAAGACCTACACCCCGGGCTGCAGCCTCAACCCCATCGTCTCCTGCGGCAACATCATGGAGAGCGATCAGGCCGAGGCCTTCGGCTTCCCCAACCCGATGATGGGCCTGGTGGCGTACGGGATCGTCATCTGCGTCGGCATGTCGCTGCTGGCCGGGGCGCGCTTCCCGCGCTGGTACTGGCTGACCTTCAACGCCGGCACGCTCTTCGGCGTGGCCTTCTGCACCTGGCTCCAGTACCAGTCGCTGTACGTCATCGGCTCGCTCTGCCTGTGGTGCTGCCTGGCCTGGGTCGCCACCATCGTGATGTTCTGCTACGTGACCGGGCACAACCTCAAGCACGGCTTCCTGCCGGCCCCCGAGGGGCTCAAGCGTGGCCTGATGGAGTTCCACTGGGTGGTGCCGGTGCTCTGGGTCGCCGTCATCGGGATGCTCATCCTGACCCGCTGGTGGGACTTCTGGACCGGCGGCACCGCCTGACCCGGTCCCGTCCCGGCCTCGCCCCGCGCCGCCCGATCAGCCGCCACCGGCCTGATCCGGGCGGCGTTGTCAGTGTCGTCGCATAGGCTTCCGAACGTGGAGCCAGACCTGTTCACCGCCGCCGCAGAGGAACGCCAGGAGAAGGACCCGGCCAGTAGTCCGTTGGCGGTCCGGATGCGCCCGCGCACCCTCGACGAGGTGGTGGGCCAGGGCCATCTGCTGCGCCCCGGCTCGCCGCTGCGCCGGCTGGTGGGAGAGGGCAGCGGCGGCCCGGCCGGGCCGTCCTCGGTGATCCTCTGGGGGCCGCCCGGCATCGGCAAGACCACGCTGGCCTATGTGGTCAGCCAGGCCACCCAGAAGCGCTTCGTCGAGCTCTCCGCGATCACCGCCGGGGTCAAGGAGGTGCGGGCCGTCATCGACGGTGCCCGCCGCTCCACGGGCGCCTACGGCCGGGAGACGGTGCTCTTCCTGGACGAGATCCACCGTTTCAGCAAGGCCCAGCAGGACTCGCTGCTGCCCGCCGTGGAGAACCGCTGGGTCACGCTCATCGCGGCCACCACGGAGAACCCGTACTTCTCGGTCATCTCCCCGCTGCTGTCCCGCTCGCTGCTGCTCACCCTGGAGCCGCTGACCGACGAGGACCTGCGCGGGCTGCTGCGGCGCGCGCTCACCGAGGAGCGCGGGCTCGGCGGAGCGGTCACCCTCCCCGAGGACGCGGAGGCGCACCTGCTGCGGATCGCCGGCGGCGACGCCCGGCGGGCGCTGACCGCCCTGGAGGCCGGCGCGGGCTCGGCGATGGCCAAGGGCGAGTCCGAGATCACCCTGTCCACGCTGGAGGAGTCGGTCGACCGCGCCGCGGTGAAGTACGACCGCGACGGCGACCAGCACTACGACGTGGCCAGCGCCCTCATCAAGTCCATCCGCGGCTCCGACGTGGACGCGGCACTGCACTACCTGGCCCGCATGATCGAGGCGGGGGAGGACCCGCGGTTCATCGCGCGGCGGCTGATGATCTCCGCCAGCGAGGACATCGGGCTCGCCGACCCCACCGCCCTGCCCACGGCGGTGGCCGCCGCCCAGGCGGTCGCGATGATCGGCTTCCCGGAGGCGGCGCTCACCCTCAGCCACGCCACCATCGCGCTGGCGCTGGCACCCAAGTCCAACTCCGCCACCACCGCCATCGGCGCGGCGCTCCAGGACGTCCGCGCGGGCCTCGCCGGTCCGGTGCCGCCCCATCTGCGCGACGGTCACTACCAGGGCGCCAAGAAGCTGGGCCACGCCCAGGGCTATGTCTACCCCCATGACCTCCCGGGCGGCATCGCCGCCCAGCAGTACGCGCCCGACGCCATCCACGGCAAGCGCTACTACGAGCCGACCCGCTACGGCGCGGAGGCCCGCTACGCGGACATCGTGGAGCGGGTG
The DNA here is from genome assembly GCF_007595705.1 of Streptomyces sp. SAJ15. GTDB lineage: Bacteria > Actinomycetota > Actinomycetes > Streptomycetales > Streptomycetaceae > Streptomyces. The sequence continues at coordinate 746,224 of NZ_NISY01000002.1, forward strand.
CGGCAGCGCCTACGCGGCACGGAGTAACCCCCCCGGGCCTCGCGTCCCCCGCGAGAGCTTGACCCCGCCCCGGCCCCGCCGACCCGCGCCACCCAGGCCGAACCCCGAAGCGGGGTACTCCCTTCCGCCGCGACGGCGAGAGGTGAGACGTGCGAGCCCGGCGGCGCCGAGCCGGCATCGGCCTCGTGCGGGGCGGCGCCGCCGGGGGCCGTACGGGCTGGCTGCCGCGACGGCGGAACGGGGCGCGACGGTGGAACGGGGCGCAGAGCTGACGCGGGGCCGCGCCGGGACGGCGGGGGTCTGCCGGCCATGGGCCTGGAACGCCGGGGGCGGGCACTCCGTTCCGCCGCGACGGCGAGAGGTGAAACGTGCGAGCCCGGCGGTGCCGAGCCGGCATCGGCCTCGTGCGGCGCGGCACCGCCGGGCGGGCCGTACGGGTCGGCCTCGTGCGGCGCGGCACCGCCGGGCGGGCCGTACGGGTTGGCTGCCGCGACGGCGGAACGGGGCGCGACGGCGGAACGGGGCGCGACGGCGGAACGGGGGGCCGGGCCGGGACCGCAGGCGCGTTCGCGATGCCGATCCCGCGTCAGCCCCTCACGCCGGCGAACAGCATGTGCATGGCCCGGCGGAGTTCGCAGATGTCGCGCACCGGCTCGGGGAAGTCGAAGCGGGCGTCGAAGGGGCGCCCGTCGGCCCCCGTGAAGCGGACGCGCAGGCCGAAGCGGTCGAGCGCGACGGGGACGGGCGGACGACCGTGTGCCGAGCGCGCCGCCCGGGGGCCGAGCAGGGCCGTCAGACCGCTCACCTGCTCGCTGTGGGCGGCGTGCAGGTGCTGGAGGAGCTCCGCCTCATGCGCCGCGAGCGGATCGGGCGCCGCCTCGGCGAGCTCCTCGGGGTCGGCGTGCTCCGCACCCCACAGGTCGTCCACGCACGCCTCGCTCACCTCGAGCCGCAGCAGCGTCCACGTGGGCCGGGCCGGACCCGGGTGGCCCGGGGCGGGGGCGTCCTCCGGTGCCAGGGCGAGGACCTCCCCGACCGGGTGCTGCTCGGCGAGGAGCATCGCGCACGCGGCCCGCTCCTCGTCCCGGACGGTGGTGAGCCAGCCCGCCACCCAGGCGCGGCCGCGGATCCGGTGCGGGACGGAGACGGGGGCGACGTCCGTGATCTCCATCACGCACACCACGTCGTCGGCCTGGGCGTGCGCGGCTGCCCGGGCCGCGGCAGAGCGCCCCGGAACAAGCAGTAGGATGTCTCCGTTCAGGGTGACGGCGCGTGCGGCGGGTTCGCTGCCGCCGAGCTCGTCGACCTCCTCGATTCCGGGAATCGACAAAGACCCCGTAGCCTTGGACTCCACGAGGGTGCGTACACGCTCCGCGGCCGTTGGTCGTGGGGTTCCTTCCACGGGACGCGGCTGACCCTTCTCGATGCTTTGACGAGCGTTGGGCAGGGGGATCCCAGGAAGAATCATGCGCTCTCCTCGACTAAGGTAAGGCTCACCTAACTTACATGGAGGATCGGTTCACGTGAACCAGTCGCGTCCCAAGGTCAAGAAGTCGCGTGCCCTCGGCATTGCGCTGACCCCGAAGGCCGTCAAGTACTTCGAGGCCCGTCCGTACCCGCCGGGCGAGCACGGCCGTGGCCGCAAGCAGAACAGTGACTACAAGGTTCGTCTGCTGGAGAAGCAGCGCCTTCGCGCCCAGTACGACATCAGCGAGCGCCAGCTGGCCCGTGCCTACGACCGCGCCCGCAAGGTCACCGGCAAGACCGGTGAGGCCCTGATCGTCGAGCTGGAGCGCCGTCTGGACGCGCTCGTTCTGCGCTCGGGCATCGCCCGCACGATCTACCAGGCCCGCCAGATGGTCGTCCACGGCCACATCCAGGTCAACGGCCAGAAGGTCGACAAGCCGTCCTTCCGGGTCTCCCCGGACGACGTGGTGACCGTTCGCGAGCGCAGCCGCGAGAAGCACCCGTTCCAGGTCGCCCGTGAGGGTGGCTACGCCGGCGAGGGCGAGACCCCGCGCTACCTCCAGGTGAACCTGAAGGCGCTCGCGTTCCGCCTCGACCGGGACCCGAACCGCAAGGAGATCCCGGTGATCTGCGACGAGCAGCTCGTCGTCGAGTACTACGCCCGCTGACCTGGCGGCACGTACAACTCATCGTGCTCGGCCCGCTGGTCCTCCGCCGTCTTCGGATGGCGGGGCCCCGGCGGGCCGTCCGCGTCTTCGTCCTCGTCGCTGAGCGCCTGCGTCACCGCCGTCTCCAGGCCGTCGCCCCGGCCGAGCCGCAGCGCCTCCTCGTACCCCGCCTCGCCCAGCGCCCCGCGCGCCCGCTCGGCGCAGGCGTCGTGCGGCGGGTCCAGCCGCCGCCAGCCGAACCGCTCCTCGCCGAAGCTGCTCCAGCCGGTGCGCGCCGCCCCCAGCAGCCGCGCCGCCAGCTCCGGCTCCTCGCCCACCATCAGCGGCGCCAGAAGCTCCAGCGCCATGGTCTGACCGACCACGTCGTGCAGCTCGCGCTTGAGGGCGAGGCACTCCCGCAGCAGCTCGCGCGCCGGCTCCTCCTCGCCGCGTGACCACCGCACATACGCCAGCACGTACAGCGCGTACGAGCGGGCCCAGTGCTCGCCCGCATCGGCCGCGATCTCCCGCACCTCCTCGCACAGCGCCTCCCCGCCCGCCAGGTCGCCCGCGAAGGCCAGCACCAGACCCAGCTGCACCTGGGCGAGGAGCACCATGGCGTTCAGCTCGCCCAGCGTCCCGAAGCGCTCCAGGCTCTCGCGCAGCAGCCGCTCCGCCCGTGGCAGATCGTCGCTGACCATGGCCGCCGCGCCCAGCATCTGGGTGGCGTACGCCGCCGCGGCGTGGTCTCCGCACTCCTCGGCGAGCCCGACGCACTCGTGCAGCAGGCTCAGGGCCGGCACCGGCTCGCCGCGCGCCACCGCGGCCAGTCCCGCCACCCACAGCGCCTTGGCCCGCGCCTCCGGCTGCTCACCGTCCAGCGCCAGCGCCCGGTCCAGCCACGCCTGGCCCTCGGCGAGCCGTCCGCAGCCGACCCAGTAGAACCACAGCGCACCGCTCAGATACTGGCCGACGTGCGCGTCGCCCGGCGTCTCCAGGGAGTACTCCAGGGCCAGCCGGAGGTTCGGCAGCTCCCGGTCCAACCGCGCCGCCACCTCGGTCTGCCGCGGGCCGAACCAGTCCAGTTCGCACCAGGTGGCCAGCCCCAGGTACCAGTCCCGGTGCCGGCGGCGCAGCCACTCCGTCTCGCCCAGCTCCGCCAGCCAGTAGGCGCCGTACTCCCGCACCGTCGCCAGCAGCCGGTAGCGGGCCTGGCCGGCCTCCTCCTCGCGGATCACCACCGACTGGGCCACCAGGCCGGTCAGCGCCGTCAGCACCTCGTCGCCGGCCAGCCCCGACCCGGAGCACAGATACTCCACCGCGTCCAGGTCGAAGTCCCCGCCGAAGACCGACAGCCGCGCCCACAGCAGTCGCTCCTCGGGCGAGCACAGCTCATGGCTCCAGCCGATCGCGGTGCGCATCGACTGATGGCGGGGCAGTGTGCCGCGGCCCGACCCGGCCAGCACCCGGAACCGGTCGTCCAGCCGGTGCAGCAGCTGCTCCACCGAGAGCGCGCGCAGCGCCCCGGCCGCCAGCTCCAGCGCCAGCGGCAGACAGTCCAGTCGACGGCACAGCGCCGCTACGGCCTCCCGCTGCCGGCGCGCGGTCGCCGCGAATCCGGGCAGCACGGCCGCGGCCCGCTCGGTGAACAGCTCCGCCGCCTCCGTCTCGGCGACCATCGGGGACAGCGGGAAGCAGTGCTCGCCCGCCGCCTCCAGCGGTCGCCGGCTGGTGACCAGCACCCGCAGCCGTGGCGCCCGGCTGAGCAGCGCCCCCACCAGCTCCGCGCACTCGTCCACCAGGTGCTCGCAGCCGTCCAGCACCAGCAGCGCCGCGGCCTCCGTCGGCTCGTTGAAGTGCCGGGCCAGCGCCGCGCTCGGCGTCCGCGCGGACGAGTCGGGGAGCCCGAGCGCGGCCACCACGGCGGGTGCCAGCCGCTTCCCGACGCGCTGCGCGGACAGTTCGACCAGCCAGACGCCCCCGCAGAAGCGATCCTGCGACCGCTCGGCCACACGCAGTGCCAGGCGTGACTTTCCGACCCCGCCGATGCCCGTCACGGTGACCAACCGGGCCTCGCCGAGCAGCCGCTCCAGCGCTGCCAGTTCGGCCGCGCGGCCGACGAACCGGTCGACCGGGGCGGGGAGGTTGCCCGGAACGGCCGGGTGCGGAGGGCGAGGGCTTCGCATGGAACACGGAGCGTACTGAACGGTTTGCGCACCGTACAATCCCGCGGGGCCGTGCCTGCGCGTGGCGCCCTTTATCTGGTACGGGCGCGTACCCTCGGCGCGATAAGGTCGATACCTGTCAAACGACGAGGCAGCAGGGAGCGGTGCAACGTGTCCGGTGGTGAGGTGGCCGGGATTCTCGTGGCCGTCTTCTGGGCGATTCTCGTGTCGTTCCTCGCGCTCGCGCTGGTGCGGCTCGCGCAGACGCTCAAGGCGACCACCAAGCTGGTGGCGGACGTGACCGAACAGGCGGTCCCGCTGCTCAGCGAGGCGTCCGCGACCGTGCGCTCCGCCAACACCCAGCTCGCCCGGGTGGACTCGATCGCCGCCGACGTCCAGGAGGTCACCGCCAACGCCTCCGCGCTCTCCTCGACGGTCTCCTCGGCCTTCGGCGGGCCGCTGGTGAAGGTCGCCGCCTTCGGCTACGGGGTGCGCCGGGCGATGGGCCGCACGGCCCCGGCCGCGCCCGAGCCCGCGCCCGAGCCCGCGCCCGAGCCGAGGCCCCGGCGCACCGTCATCGTCGGCAAGACCGTGCCGTCCGCGCGTGGGGGCGGCCGCCGCAACCGTGGATCGAAGGGCTGAGAGACCGGATGTTCCGCCGCACGTTCTGGTTCACCACCGGCGTCGCAGCCGGCGTGTGGGCCACCAACAAGGTCAACCGCAAGCTGAACGCGCTCAAGCCGGAGAGCCTGGCCGCGCAGGCCGTCGACCGCGCCGCGCTCGCCGGCCGACGGGTCAAGCTGTTCGCGCTCGACGTGCGCGACGGCATGGCGGACCGCGAGGCGGCGCTCAAGGAGGCGCTCGGCCTGTCCGCGGTGGACGACCCGGCCGGGGCACCGCAACTGCCCGCGCCGCGGAACCGCGCCCAGCTCACCCACCCCCACCCCACCCGCAACACCGGAAATGAGGACCACTGATGGAGTCGGCTGAAATCCGCCGCCGCTGGCTGCGCTTCTTCGAAGAGCGCGGGCACACCGTCGTGCCGTCGGCGTCGCTCATCGCCGACGACCCGACCCTGCTGCTGGTCCCGGCGGGCATGGTTCCGTTCAAGCCCTACTTCCTGGGCGAGGTCAAGCCGCCCTTCCCGCGCGCCACCAGCGTGCAGAAGTGCGTGCGCACCCCCGACATCGAAGAGGTCGGGAAGACCACCCGGCACGGCACGTTCTTCCAGATGTGCGGCAACTTCTCCTTCGGCGACTACTTCAAGGAAGGCGCCATCAAGCTCGCCTGGGAGCTGCTGACCACCTCGGTGGCCGACGGCGGCTACGGGCTGGAGCCGGAGAAGCTGTGGATCACCGTCTACCAGGACGACGACGAGGCCGAGCAGATCTGGCGGGACGTCATCGGCGTCCCCGCCGAGCGCATCCAGCGCCTGGGCAAGAAGGACAACTTCTGGTCCATGGGCGTCCCCGGCCCCTGCGGCCCCTGCTCCGAGATCAACTACGACCGGGGCCCGGAGTTCGGCGTGGAGGGCGGCCCGGCCGTCAACGACGAGCGCTACGTGGAGATCTGGAACCTGGTCTTCATGCAGTACGAGCGGGGCGCGGGCACCGGCAAGGACGACTTCCCGATCCTGGGCGACCTGCCCAGCAAGAACATCGACACCGGTCTCGGTCTCGAGCGCCTCGCGATGATCCTGCAGGGCGTCCACAACATGTACGAGACCGACACCCTGCGCGTCGTGATGGACAAGGCCACCGAGCTGACCGGCGTCGCCTACGGCGCCGAGGCCGGCTCGGACGTGTCGCTGCGCGTGGTCGCCGACCACCTCCGCACCTCCACGATGCTCATCGGCGACGGCGTCACCCCCGGCAACGAGGGCCGCGGCTACGTGCTGCGCCGCATCATGCGCCGCGCCATCCGCAACATGCGGCTGCTGGGCGCCACCGGCCCGGTCGTCGGCGAGCTGCTCGACGTGGTCATCGAGACCATGGGGCAGCAGTACCCGGAGCTGGTCACCGACCGCAAGCGCATCGAGACCGTCGCGCTCGCCGAGGAGGCCGCCTTCCTCAAGACCCTCAAGGCCGGCACCAACATCCTCGACACCGCCGTCTCCGACACCCGGGCCGCCGGCGGCACGGTGCTCGCCGGCGACAAGGCGTTCCTGCTCCACGACACCTGGGGCTTCCCGATCGACCTCACCCTGGAGATGGCCGCCGAGCAGGGCCTGACCGTGGACGAGGACGGCTTCCGGCGCCTGATGAAGGAGCAGCGGGAGCGCGCCAAGGCCGACGCCCAGGCCAAGAAGCACGGCCACGCCGACATGTCCGGCTACCGCGAGATCGCCGACAGCGCCGGTGAGACCGACTTCATCGGCTACACCAGCACCGAGGGCGAGTCCACGGTCATGGGCATCCTCGTCGACGGCGTGCCCTCGCCCGCCGCCAGCGAGGGCGACGAGGTCGAGATCGTCCTCGACCGCACCCCGTTCTACGCCGAGGGCGGTGGCCAGATCGGCGACACCGGCCGCATCAAGCTGGACAACGGCGCCGTGGTCGAGGTCCGCGACTGCCAGAAGCCGGTGCCCGGCGTCTACGTCCACAAGGGCGTGGTCCAGGTCGGCGAGGTGACCGTGGGCGCCACCGGCCACGCGGCCATCGACGGCACCCGGCGGCGCGCCATCGCCCGCGCCCACAGCGCCACCCACCTCACCCACCAGGCGCTGCGCGACGCGCTCGGCCCCACGGCCGCCCAGGCCGGCTCCGAGAACCAGCCCGGTCGCTTCCGCTTCGACTTCGGCTCCCCGGCCGCCGTGCCGGGCGCCGTCCTCACCGACGTCGAGCAGAAGATCAACGAGGTGCTCTCCCGCGAACTCGACGTGCACGCCGAGGTCATGGGCATCGACGAGGCCAAGAAGCAGGGCGCCATCGCCGAGTTCGGCGAGAAGTACGGCGAGCGGGTCCGTGTGGTGACCATCGGCGACTTCTCCAAGGAGCTGTGCGGCGGTACGCATGTGCACAACACCGCCCAGCTGGGTCTGGTGAAGCTGCTCGGCGAGTCCTCCATCGGCTCCGGTGTGCGCCGCATCGAGGCCCTGGTCGGCGTGGACGCCTACAACTTCCTGGCCCGTGAGCACACCGTGGTGGCCCAGCTGACCGAGCTGGTCAAGGGCCGCCCGGAGGAGCTGCCGGAGCGGATCTCCGGAATGCTCGCCAAGCTCAAGGACGCCGAGAAGGAGATCGAGAGGTTCCGCGCCGAGAAGGTGCTCCAGGCCGCCGCCGGGCTGGCCCAGGGCGCCAAGGACGTGGCCGGCGTGGCGGTCGTCACCGGCCAGGTGCCGGACGGCACCGGCGCCGACGACCTGCGCAGGCTGGTGTTGGACGTGCGCGGCCGGATCCCGGGTGACCGCCCGGTCGTGGTGGCGCTCTTCACCACGGCCAACGGCCGTCCGCTCACCGTCATCGCCACCAACGAGGCCGCCCGCGAGCGCGGCCTGAAGGCCGGCGACCTGGTGCGCGTCGCCGCCAAGACGCTGGGCGGCGGAGGCGGCGGCAAGCCTGACGTGGCTCAGGGCGGCGGCCAGAACCCGGCCGCCATCGGCGAGGCCGTCGAGGCGGTCGAGCGGCTCGTGGCCGGACAGGCGTGAGGTCGTGACACTGATGCGACGCGGCCGACGCCTCGCGATCGACGTCGGGGACGCCCGGATCGGGGTCGCCTCGTGCGACCCCGACGGGATCCTCGCCACGCCGGTGGAGACCGTGCCGGGACGCGACGTCCCGGCCGCCCACCGGCGCCTGGTGGCGATCGTCGAGGAGTACGAGCCGATCGAGGTCGTGGTCGGGCTGCCCCGCTCGCTCAGCGGGCGGGAGGGCCCGGCCGCGGCCAAGGTGCGGGCCTTCGCGCAGACGCTGGCCCGGCGCATCGCGCCGGTGCCGGTGCGGCTGGTTGACGAGCGTATGACAACCGTCACGGCGACCCAGGGAATGCGCGCTTCCGGAGTGAGCTCCAAGAAGGGCAGATCAGCCGTCGATCAGGCGGCCGCCGTGGTGATCCTGCAGAACGCGTTGGAGTCCGAACGAACGTCGGGGCGTCCTCCGGGTGAGGGCGTCGAGGTGGTCATGTGATCGCGATACGGTAACGTTCCGCGCGTTCAAGGCAACCGTTTGCCGTTCGCGTCACGAGCGCCCGGCCCGGCTGCCTCAGCGCGGCACTAGGGGATCGATGACTGAGTACCACCGGGGCCAGGGCTCGCAACCGTGGCCCGCCGAGGATCCCCTGTCCGCGGACGCGGGATGGCAGGGTCAGCCGGCCGGGGCGGGACACGACGCGTACACCCAGGCTCCTTTTGCCCACGATCCGTATACCCAGGGTCCCTATGGGCAGGATGCGTACATGCAGGGTGCCTTCCCGAACGATCCCTACGGTCAGCCGCAGCAGTACCCCGACCAGCCGCAGGATCCCCACCAGCAGCAGTGGAACGGCCAGCAGGGCGGCGGCTACCCGCAGCAGGCGCAGGCGGGGTACGGCGATGGGCAGGGCGGTCCCTACGGGGGCGGGCCCGACCCCGCCGATCCGTACGCCCGGCCCGTCGACCCCTACGCCGGCGCGCAGCCCGACTACTACGCCACCCCGAACGCCTACCCGCCGCCCGAGCCGCCCTACGCCCGGGGGCAGGGCCCCCGGCAGGCCGACCACGCGGCACAGGGACAGCAGGCACCGCAGGCGGTCGCGGAACCCCCGGCCCCGGCGCGGGAGGGCGAGCGGGGCGACCTGGCCGACGGCGACGACGGGGACGACTCCTTCTTCCCCGAGGGCGGACGCGGCCGCTTCGTGGCCACGGACGAGGACGACGCGGACGAGGACGACGCCCCGGCCCCCGAGCGACGCGGCAAGAAGTCCAAGCGGCGCAACGGCATGGCCTGTCTGGTGGTCACCGTCGTCCTCGGCGGCTTCGTCGCCGGCGGCGGCTACTTCGCCTACGACTTCTGGAAGAGCCGCTTCGGCTCGCCCCCCGACTACTCCGGCCAGGGCACCGGAGAGGTCCAGATCGAGGTGCCCCAGGGCGCGGTCGGCAGCGAGATCGGCAACATCCTCCAGCGCGAGGGTGTGGTGAAGAGCACCGGCGCCTTCGTCGAGGCCGTGGAGAGCAGCGGCAAGGCCATCCAGCCCGGCACGTACACGCTGCGCAAGGAGATGTCCGCGGCGTCCGCGGTCCAGTTGATGACCGACCCGGCCAGCCAGAACGGGCTGATCGTCACCGAGGGCATGCGCAACGTCCAGGTGTACGCGGCGATCGACAAGAAGATCGGCCTGAAGGCGGGCACCACCGCGGGCATCGCCGAGAACGAGGCCAAGAACCTCGGGCTGCCCGCCTGGGCCGACGACAACCCGCAGATCAAGGACCCGCTGGAGGGCTTCCTCTTCCCGTCCCGCTACAGCGTGGGCAAGGGCGCCAAGCCGGCCGAGGTGCTGCGGCAGATGGTCTCCCAGGCCAAGCAGCAGTACGCGAAGGTCGATCTGGAGGGCAAGTCCAAGAAGCTGGGGCTGAAGTCCCCGCTGCAACTGGTCACGGTCGCCAGCCTGGTGCAGGCCGAGGGCGTCACCCACGAGGACTTCCGGAAGATGGCCGAGGTCGTCTACAACCGGCTCAAGCCCACCAACACCGAGACCAACGGCAAGCTGGAATTCGACTCGACCTACAACTACATCAAGAACCAGAGCAAGATCGACATCACCCTCGAAGAGATCAAGAACTACGACAACCCGTACAACACGTACTTCTACAAGGGCCTGCCGCCCGGCCCGATCGGCAACCCCGGCGCCGAGGCCCTGAACGCCGCGGTGGACCCGACCGACGAGGGCTGGTACTACTTCATCTCGTTCGACGGCAAGACCTCGAAGTTCACCAAGACCTACGCCGACCACAAGAAGCTGGTCGACGAGTTCAACCGACAGCGCGCCGACTAGAGGCCGGACAGAGAGAGCAGATGTCTGACGACCGCAGGGCGGCGGTGCTCGGCTCCCCGATCGCCCACTCCCTCTCGCCGGTGCTGCACCGCGCCGCCTACGCCGAACTCGGCCTGAGCGGCTGGACCTACGGCCGCTTCGAGGTCGACGAGGCCGCGCTGCCGGGCTTCTTCGAGCGGCTCGGCACGCCCGGTGAGCTCGCCGGCGCGTGGGCGGGGCTGTCGCTGACCATGCCGCTCAAGCGGACCGTCATACCCCTGCTCGACGCCGTCAGCGAGACCGCGGCCTCCGTCGAGGCGGTCAACACCGTGGTGTTCACCCCGGACGGGCGCCGGCTCGGCGACAACACCGACATCCCCGGCATGGTGGCCGCGCTGCGCGAGCGCGGCGTCGAGCGGGTGGAGCGCGCCGCCGTGCTGGGCGCCGGCGCCACCGCCTCCTCCGCCCTCGCCGCGCTGGCCCTGGTCTGCGACGGGGAGGTCACCGCGTACGTCCGCTCCGCGGAGCGCGCCGCCGAGATGCGGCAGTGGGGGGAGCGGCTCGGAGTGGCGGTGCGCACCGCCGACTGGGAGCGGGCAGCCGAGGCGTTCGACGCCCCCCTGACCATCGCGACCACCCCGGCGGGCGCCACCGACGCCCTGGCCGCCGCCGTCCCCGAGCGCCCGGGTGCGCTCTTCGACGTGCTCTACGACCCGTGGCCCACCCCGCTCGCCGCCGCCTGGTCGGCGCGTGGCGGCGCCGTCGTCGGCGGGCTCGACCTGCTGGTGCACCAGGCCGTGCTCCAGGTCGAGCAGATGACCGGCCGCGGGCCGGCGCCGCTGGCCGCGATGCGCGCGGCGGGCGAGGCCGCGCTGGCGGCGCGCGCTTCCTGACGACCCCGCGCCCCGGCGCCCGGTGGGGCGCGTCAGGCCGCCAGGCGCGGCCGGAGGCGTCCACGTTCGCGTCCACTGACTGGACCGTGTGCCGGTGTGACAGGCCGGACGTGGGAGGATCGAGGTGGCGGACCAGGGCCGCGCGCCCCCGGCGGAGGCCGGGAGGTGCCCCCGGGTCGCGCCGCCGTATGCCGAGGCGCGAGCAAGAGGAGCACCGTTGAGCAGGTTGCGCTGGCTGACCGCGGGGGAGTCGCACGGCCCCGCACTCGTCGCGACGCTGGAGGGTCTGCCCGCCGGCGTGCCGATCACCACCGACATGGTGGCGGACGCGCTCGCGCGGCGGCGGCTCGGCTATGGGCGCGGCGCGCGGATGAAGTTCGAGCGGGACGAGGTCACCTTCCTCGGCGGCGTCCGGCACGGCCTGACCCTCGGCAGCCCGGTGGCCGTCATGGTCGGCAACACCGAGTGGCCCAAGTGGGAGCAGGTCATGGCGGCCGACCCGGTCGATCCCGAGATCCTCGCCGGGCTGGCCCGCAACGCCCCGCTGACCCGCCCGCGCCCCGGCCACGCCGACCTCGCCGGCATGCAGAAGTACGACTTCGACGAGGCCCGGCCGATCCTGGAGCGCGCCAGCGCCCGGGAGACCGCGGCCCGCGTCGCGCTCGGCGCCGTCGCCCGCTCCTACCTCAAGGAGACGGCCGGCATCGAGATCGTCTCGCACGTCGTGGAGCTGGCCGCCGCCAAGGCGCCGTACGGGGTCTACCCGACCCCCGCCGACGTGGCCAAGCTCGACGCCGACCCGGTGCGCTGCCTGGACGCGGACGCGAGCAAGGCGATGGTCGCCGAGATCGACCAGGCCCACAAGGACGGCGACACCCTCGGCGGCGTCGTCGAGGTGCTGGCCTACGGCGTCCCGGTCGGCCTGGGCTCCCATGTGCACTGGGACCGCCGCCTCGACGCGCGGCTGGCCGCCGCCCTGATGGGCATCCAGGCGATCAAGGGCGTGGAGGTCGGCGACGGCTTCGACCTGGCCCGCGTGCCCGGCTCGAAGGCGCACGACGAGATCCTGCCGACGGCCGACGGGATCAAGCGCGCCTCCGGTCGCTCCGGCGGCACCGAGGGCGGCCTGACCACCGGCGAGCTGCTGCGGGTGCGGGCCGCGATGAAGCCCATCGCCACCGTGCCGCGCGCCCTGGCCACCGTCGACGTCACCACCGGCGAGCCCGCCCAGGCGCACCACCAGCGCTCCGACGTCTGCGCGGTGCCGGCCGCCGGCATCGTCGCGGAGGCCATGGTGGCGCTGGTGCTGGCCGACGCCGTCGCGGAGAAGTTCGGTGGCGACTCGGTCGGCGAGACCCGCCGCAACGTCCAGGGCTTCCTCGACAACCTGGCCATCCGGTGACCGACACCGGGAGCGGCCCGGCGGTCGTCCTCGTCGGGCCCATGGGCGTCGGCAAGACCACCGTGGGCCGGCTGCTCGCCGAGCGGCTCGGCACCGCCTTCCGGGACACCGACGCGGACATCGTCGCGACGGCCGGCAAGGAGATCGCCGACATCTTCGTCGACGAGGGCGAGCCGCACTTCCGCGAGCTGGAGCGGCAGGCGGTGCGCGCCGCGGTCGCCGAGCACACCGGCGTGCTGGCGCTCGGCGGCGGCGCCGTCATGGACGAGGGCACGCGGGCGCTGCTGGCCCGACTGCCCGTCGTCTTCCTGGAGATGGGCGTGGCCGAGGCCGTCCGGCGCACCGGCCTCGACGCGCCGCGCCCGCTGCTGGCCGTCAACCCCCGGCAGCGCTGGCGCGAGCTGATGGAGCAGCGCCGCCCGCTGTACACCGAGGTCGCGCGGGCCGTGGTCTCCACCGAGGACCGCACCCCCGCCGAGGTGGCCGACGCGATCATGGACGCTTTGGAGTTGAGGAAGGTATGAGCGGCACGGAGGCTCCCACCCGGATCCAGGTGGGCGGCAACGCGGGCAGCGATCCGTACGAGGTGCTGGTCGGCCGCCAGCTCCTCGGCGAGCTGCCCGGGATCATCGGCACGGCCGCCAAGCGGGTGGCGGTGCTGCACCCGGAGGCGCTGGCCGAGACCGGCGAGGCGATCCGCCAGGACCTGGCCGGACAGGGCTACGAGGCCATCGCGATCCAGCTGCCCAACGCGGAGGAGGCCAAGACCGTCGAGGTCGCGGCCTACTGCTGGAAGGCGCTCGGCCAGACCGGCTTCACCCGCAGCGACGTGATCGTCGGCGTCGGGGGCGGCGCGACCACCGATGTGGCGGGCTTCGTCGCCGCCACCTGGCTGCGCGGCGTGCGCTGGATCGCGGTGCCCACCACCGTGCTGGGCATGGTGGACGCGGCGGTCGGCGGCAAGACCGGCATCAACACCGCCGAGGGCAAGAACCTCGTCGGCGCGTTCCACCCGCCGGCCGGGGTGCTGTGCGACCTGGCCGCGCTGGAGTCGTTGCCGGTCAACGACTACGTCAGCGGTCTCGCCGAGATCATCAAGGCGGGCTTCATCGCCGACCCGGTGATCCTGGAGCTGATCGAGGCCGACCCGGCGGCGGCCCGCACCCCCGCCGGCCCGCACACCTCCGAGCTCATCGAGCGCGCCATCCGGGTCAAGGCGGAGGTCGTCTCCTCCGACCTGAAGGAGGCCGGGCTGCGCGAGATCCTCAACTACGGCCACACCCTCGCCCACGCCATCGAGAAGAACGAGCGCTACAAGTGGCGGCACGGCGCGGCCGTCTCCGTCGGCATGGTCTTCGCCGCCGAGCTCGGCCGCCTCGCCGGGAGGTTGGACGACGCCACCGCGGACCGGCACCGCGCCGTGCTGGAGTCCGTGGGCCTGCCGCTGACCTACCGCGGCGACCAGTGGCCCCGGCTGCTGGAGACCATGAAGGTCGACAAGAAGTCCCGCGGCGACCTGCTGCGCTTCATCGTGCTGGACGGTCTGGCCAGGCCCACGGTCCTGGAGGGCCCGGACCCGGCGGTGCTGCTGGCGGCGTACGGGGAGGTCTCCGCGTGACCGCCGAAGGCGCGGTCGGAGAGCCGGAGCGGGAGGGGGAGCACCGCAGGGTCCTCGTCCTCAACGGCCCCAACCTCGGCCGGCTCGGCAGCCGGGAGCCCGATGTGTACGGCGCGACCTCCTACGCCGGGCTGGTCGCCGAGTGCACCGCGCTCGGCGAGGAGCTCGGGTTCGACGTCGAGGTGCGGGAGACCAACGACGAGGGAGAGCTGGTCCGCTGGCTGCACGAGGCGGCGGACGGACGGATCCCCGTGGTGATCAACCCGGGCGCCTTCACCCACTACTCGTACGCCATGCGGGACGCCGCCGCGCAGCGCACCGCGCCGCTGATCGAGGTGCACATCTCCAACCCGCACGCGCGGGAGGAGTTCCGTCACAACTCCGTCATCGCCGCGGTGGCCACGGGCACGATCGCCGGCTTCGGAATCGGGTCGTATCGGCTGGCGCTGCGCGCCTTGGCGGGCGAATTGCCTGGTTGACGGTGTAGGCGGGTCAGTACGGGCAGCAGGTGGTCGCTCCGGCCGTGCACACAGCGGCGGTCGGGGCGGGTACCGTTCGGTGGAGACCGGCCGGAGGGCCGTGTTCACCACGCGAGAACCGCCTGACAAGACCCGCCTGTACGAGACGGAGTGCCACCGGATGCAGCACGCAGTGGGGGCCCCGCTGCCACCGCCCCACGGGCCAGGGCAGCCACCCGGTGTCGGCTGGAACCAGGGCGCGCCCCAGGGCGCCGGCCACGGTGCGACGCATGGTGCCCCCCAGGGCACCGGCCAGGGCGCGGGACACCATCCCGTGCCGCCGCCCGCCCATCCGTCCGGGCCGCCCACCGACCCCGCGATGATGACGGGACACGTCCCGCTGCCGCCCGGCGGGCCGGTGCAGCCCGCCCCGCCTCAGCCGCACCCTCCGGTGGGCGCCGCCGCCCCGGCCGCCACCGCGGTGGCCGACCCCTCCCAGGCGGCGGTCGCGGTGCTCCTCATCGGCCCGGCGGGAGCCGGCAAGACGACCGTCGCCCGGCACTGGGCGGACCGCCGGCGGGTGCCGACCGCCCACGTCAGCCTGGACGACGTCCGCGAGTGGGTGCGGTCCGGCTTCGCCAACCCGCAGTCGGGGTGGAACGACAACTCCGAGGCGCAGTACCGGCTGGCGCGCCGCACCTGCGGTTTCGCCGCCCGGAACTTCCTGGCCAACGGCATCTCCTGCATCCTCGACGACGCCGTCTTCCCGGACCGCCCGGTCGTCGGCCTCGGCGGCTGGAAGCGGCACGTCGGCCCCGGGCTGCTGCCGGTGGTGCTCCTGCCCGGCCTGGAGATCGTCCTGGAGCGGAACGCGGCGCGCAGCGGCAACCGGCGGCTCAGCGACGAGGAGGTCGCCCGCATCCACGGCCGGATGGCCGGCTGGTACAGCTCCGGCCTGCCCATCATCGACAACTCCGGCTATGACGTGGCCACCACCGCCCGCGTCCTCGACGACGTGATCACCCGCTCGATAGCCAGCCCGCCGAGCTGGTAGCCGAAAACGCGGGCGCGGACGGGGAGGACGGTGCGGCCCCACCCGCGGCCGGCGCCCGCCCCCGACCGGAGCCGGCGCCCGCCCCCGACCGGAGCCGGCATCCGCCCCCCGACCGGGGCTGGCATCCGCACCGGAGCCGGGATGCGCCCGTACGGCCGACTCCAACCAGCCGTGTCGCGCGGTGAACCGTACGCTCGGAAGCATGTCCGAGGTGTACGCGGCCCGACGTACGCGCCTCCGCGAGCGGTTCGCCGCGGCGGGCAGTGAGGCCGCCCTGGTCTCCCGGTCGGCGAATGTGCGCTATCTGTGCGGGGCCGCCCCGCACGGGTCGGCGCTGCTGCTGATGCCGGAGCCGGGGCCGGGGCGGGATGCGGTCGACCTGTTGCTCTGCCCGCCGGACCCGGCGGCGGAGCTGGTGGGCGACCGCCCCGACGAGGAGGTGCGCGTCGTCGCGGTGCCCGCGGCGGGTGGCGACGCGGCGGTGGCCGGGGCCGGCATGGCGGCGGAGGCCGGCGCGGGCTCACTCGCCGTGGAGGAGCACGATCTGAGCGTGGCCCGGCACCGGGCCCTCGCCGCGGCCGCCCCACGGCTGCGCCTCACCGATCTGGACTGCGCGGTGGAGCAGCAACGCGTGGTCAAGGACGAGTCGGAGATCGCCGCGCTGCGGATCGCCGCCGAGATCTCCGACCAGGCCCTCGGCGAGCTGTTGGAGTCGATCCTGGTGGGCCGCACGGAGCGCCATCTGGCGCTGGAGCTGGACCGTCGACTGATCGACCACGGGGCGACCGGTCCGGCCTTCCCCACCATCGTCGGTTCGGGTCCGCACGCCGGGCGCGCCGGGCACATACCCACCGACCGACGGGTCGAGGAGGGCGACTTCCTGTGCATCTGTCTGGGGGCGAACTACCGGGGCTACCGCTGTGAGGTGGGCCGTACGTTCGTCATCGGCACCTCGCCGGCCGACTGGCAGATCGAGCTGTACGAGCTGGTCTTCGCAGCCCAGCGGGCCGGGCGGGAGACGCTGCTGCCCGGGGTGGAGTACCGCGAGGTGGACCGCGCGGCGCGCCAGGTGCTGGAGGCCGCGGGCCACGGCGAGGGGTTCGGCGCGCGCACCGGGCACGGCGTGGGCCTCGAAAGAGACGAGGAGCCGAGGCTCGCACCGTCAGCCATGGGTAAACTGGACGCTTGCGTGCCGGTCACCGTCGAACCGGGGGTCCACCTCCCCGGGCGGGGCGGTGTCCGGATCGATGACACACTCGTCGTCCGCCCCGAGGCGGATGGCGGACCCGAGCTACTCACCATCACGACCAAGGAGCTGCTCGCGCTGTAGCCTACGGGCCGCCGCGCGCGGCATCTTCTGGTCCCATCAGCTGCAGTCCAGGAGATTCCGCAACCGTGGCATCCACGAACGACCTCAAGAACGGCATGGTGCTCAAGCTCGAAGGCGGCCAGCTCTGGTCCGTCGTCGAGTTCCAGCACGTCAAGCCCGGCAAGGGCCCCGCCTTTGTCCGTACCAAGCTCAAGAACGTGCTTTCCGGCAAGGTCGTCGACAAGACCTTCAACGCCGGCGTGAAGGTCGAGACGGCCAACGTCGACAAGCGCGGTATGCAGTTCTCGTACATGGACGGCGAGTACTTCGTCTTCATGGACATGGACACCTACGACCAGCTGCACATCGACCGCAAGACCGTCGGTGAGGCCGCCAACTTCCTCATCGAGGGCTTCGAGGCCGTCGTGGCGCAGAACGAGGGCCAGGTGCTCTACGTCGAGCTCCCGGCCGCCGTCGAGCTCACCATCCAGCACACCGAGCCGGGCGTCCAGGGCGACCGCTCCACCGGCGGCTCCAAGCCGGCCACGCTGGAGACCGGCTACGAGATCCAGGTCCCGCTGTTCATCACGACCGGCGAGAAGATCAAGGTCGACACCCGTTCCGGCGAGTACCTCGGCCGGGTGAGCAGCTAACCGTGGCCGCCCGTAACAAGGCCCGGAAGCGTGCCTTCCAGATCCTCTTCGAGGCCGACCAGCGCGGCAGCTCCGTGCGGAACGTCCTCGCCGACTGGATCCGCCATTCCCGGACCGACGACCGGCAGCCGCCGGTCACCGAGTACACGATGCGGCTGGTCGAGGGGTACGCGGAGCACGTCTCCCGGATCGACGAGCTGATCGCCACCTATGCGGTGGGCTGGACGCTGGACCGGATGCCGGTCGTCGACCGCAACATCCTCCGGCTCGGAGCGTACGAGCTGATCTGGGAAGACGAGACCCCGGACGCCGTGGTGATCGACGAGGCGGTGCAGCTCGCCAAGGAGTTCTCCACGGACGACTCCCCGTCCTTCGTGAACGGCCTCCTCGGTCGGCTCAAGGAGCTCAAGCCCAGCCTCCGTCGCGAGGAGCAGTAGCCGCCGCTCGCGGCGCACGGCGACCGATGGCAGTCGAGCGGGCCCGGTGCCCCCACCCACGGGTGGAGGCGCCGGGCCCGCTCGTGTTTCCGCGGGGACTTCGCGGGCCGGGGCCCGCGAAGAGACAGGCCGGGAGCGTTGGGCCGATCGAGCGGGCGCGCCGGCCGAGTGCCCTCGCATGATGTGCGCACGCGGCTCCGTCGCCGCGATCGCCGGCGTCGTCGGCTACGGCCGGTCGGTCGCACCGGCCGTAGCCGGGTCTCGGGGCCGCGCCCAGGGCCGGCGGGGGCCCGTCCCGCCCCTGGGCGGGCGTGGCCTCGTTCCGGCTCCTGGGCGGGCCCTCCGGGGCTCGTGGGACCCGGGTGGCCTCCGGTGCTCGGGCGGTGACTTCCGGGGCGTGGAAAAGCCGCCGGGGGCGGTGGAGGCCCGTGCTGGCCTCCACCGCCCCCGGCGGCACGTTTCTGCAGATCTCCCGGACCCTGGTTTCGCCGGCTCGTCGGCCGACGACGGCACCGGGGATCGGCACTCCGACGTCGAACGTCGAACGTCGACGCGTGAGCGTCAGACGTCCTCGTGCTGGACCGCGCGACGCGCGTCCGCGCCGAGCACGCCCCAGCTGATCAGCTGCTCGGTCAGCACCGAGGGCGACTGGTCGTAGATCACGGCGAGGGTGCGCAGGTCGTCCTGGCGGATCGACAGCACCTTGCCGTTGTAGTCGCCGCGCTGGCTCTGGATCGTCGCGGCGTACCGCTGCAGCGGGCCCGCCTTCTCGGCCGGCACATGGGCCAGGCGCTCCAGGTCCAGCACCAGCTTCGGCGGCGGCTCGGCGGCCCCGCCCGGCGTGGTGCCCGGCAGCAGCTCCTGCACCGGGACGCCGTAGAAGTCGGCCAGCTCGGCGAGGCGCTGCACGGTCACGGCACGGTCGCCGCGCTCGTACGAGCCCACCACCACGGCCTTCCAGCGGCCCTGGGACTTCTCTTCGACGCCGTGGAGGGAGAGGCCCTGCTGGGTGCGGATAGCGCGGAGCTTGGCCCCGAGCTGTTTGGCGTATTCGCTGGACATAAAGCTCCCCGGACGCTGTATCGACGTGCGGCTCCGCCGCGCGGCTGGTAACTCACTGTGAGGTTACGCAGCGTAATCTCCATTCGTCAAGCCGAATGAACCACGGGCTCCCCCGTCAGGGGTGATGTCTGGCGCGCCGCCCGAGCCTGCTACTGTGAATGGCGCAATTTAGACGTCCTTTAAGATCCGTCCCGTGAGGCGGAGAAGGAGGTCCGTTTCGTATGGACGCAATCAGCCCCGACGCTGAGCGGCCCGCGCAGACCGCTCGGACCGCGTCCGCGCGCCCCGTTCTGGAGGGGCCGGACATCGGGCGGGTGCTCACCCGCATCGCCCACGAGATCGTCGAGCGCGCCAAGGGCGCGGACGACGTGGTGCTTCTCGGCATTCCCACGCGCGGCGTCTCCCTCGCCCGTCGACTGGCGGCCAAGCTCGCCGACATCACCGGCCGCGAGATTCCGGTCGGCTCGCTCGACATCACCATGTACCGCGACGACCTGCGGCTGCGCCCGGCCCGGGCGCTGGCCCGTACGGAGATCCCCGCCGAGGGCATCGAGGGTCGCCTGGTCGTCCTCGTCGACGACGTGCTCTTCTCCGGCCGCACCATCCGCGCCGCGCTCGACGCGCTCGGTGACATCGGCCGCCCTCGCGCCGTCCAGCTCGCCGTCCTCGTGGACCGGGGCCACCGCGAGCTCCCGATCCGCGCCGACTACGTCGGCAAGAACCTCCCCACGTCGCTGCGGGAGACGGTCAGGGTGCAGCTCACCGAGGAGGACGGGCGCGACAGCGTGCTCCTCGGCCAGCTTCCCGAGACCTCCCCGGCCGACGGGCAGTAGCGCGCCGGCGCGGCGCCCGGGCGATCCCCGGGACGCCGCCCACGCCTGCCCGTCCGCACGCCTGACAAACCGCCTCACATACGGAGCAACCGGATGAAGCGTCACCTCATCTCGGCAGCCGATCTCACCCGCGACGACGCCGTCCTGATCCTCGACACCGCCGAGGAGCTGGCCCGGGTCGCCGACCGGCCGATCAAGAAGCTGCCCACCCTGCGCGGCCGCACCGTCGTCAACCTCTTCTTCGAGGACTCGACCCGCACCCGCATCTCCTTCGAGGCCGCCGCCAAGCGGCTCTCCGCGGACGTCATCAACTTCTCCGCCAAGGGCTCCTCGGTCTCCAAGGGCGAGTCCCTGAAGGACACCGCGCTGACCCTGGAGGCGATGGGCGCCGACGCCGTCGTCATCCGGCACCACGACTCCGGCGCCCCGCACCGGCTCGCCACCTCCGGCTGGATCGGCGGCTCGGTCGTCAACGCCGGCGACGGCACCCACGAGCACCCCACCCAGGCGCTGCTGGACGCCTTCACCATGCGCCGCCACCTGGCCGGCGGCGTCGGCCACGACCTCTCCGGCCGCCGGATCACCATCGTCGGCGACGTGCTGCACAGCCGGGTCGCCCGCTCCAACGTGCACCTGCTGAACACCCTCGGCGCCGAGGTGACCCTGGTCGCCCCGCCCACCCTGGTGCCGGTCGGCGTGCACACCTGGCCCTGCGAGGTCTCCTACGACCTGGACGCGGTGCTGCCCAAGTCCGACGCCGTGATGATGCTGCGCGTCCAGCGCGAACGCATGAACGCCGCCTTCTTCCCGACCGAGCGCGAGTACGCCCGCCGCTACGGCCTGGACGGCGACCGCATGGCCCGGATGCCGGAGCACGCCATCGTGATGCACCCCGGCCCGATGAACCGGGGCATGGAGATCACGGCCGAGGTCGCCGACTCGCCCCGCTGCACCGCCGTCGAACAGGTCGCCAACGGCGTCTCGATCCGCATGGCCGTGCTCTACCTGCTGCTCGGCGGCGCCGTCCTCGACGGCGAGCCGACCGCCCCCGCCGCCCCCATCGCCCGCACCGAGGAGAACAAGTAACCATGAGCACGATCCTTATCCGCGGTGCGCGGGTCCTCGGCGGCGAACCGCAGGACGTCCTGATCGAGGGCGAGACCATCGCGCGCGTCGGCACCGACCTGGAGGCCGGCGAGGCCACCGTCGTCGACGCCGCGGGCCAGATCCTGCTGCCCGGCCTGGTCGACCTCCACACCCATCTGCGCGAGCCGGGCCGCGAGGACTCCGAGACCGTGCTGACCGGCACCAAGGCCGCCGCGGTCGGCGGCTACACCGCCGTGCACGCGATGGCCAACACCTTCCCGGTCGCCGACACCGCGGGCGTCGTGGAGCAGGTCTGGCGGCTCGGCAGGGAGTCCGGCTACTGCGACGTCCAGCCGGTCGGCGCCGTCACCGTCGGGCTGGAGGGCAAGAAGCTCGCCGAGCTCGGCGCCATGCACGAGTCCGCGGCCGGGGTGCGGGTCTTCTCCGACGACGGCAAGTGCGTCGACGACGCCGTGATCATGCGCCGCGCGCTGGAGTACGTGAAGGCGTTCGACGGCGTGATCGCCCAGCACGCCCAGGAGCCCCGGCTGACCGAGGGCGCCCAGATGAACGAGGGCATCGTCTCCGCGGAGCTCGGGCTGGCCGGCTGGCCCGCCGTCGCCGAGGAGTCGATCATCGCCCGCGATGTGCTGCTCGCCGCCCACGTCGGCTCCCGAGTGCACATCTGCCACCTCTCGACCGCCGGCTCCGTGGAGATCGTGCGCTGGGCCAAGTCCAAGGGGTGGAACGTCACCGCCGAGGTCACCCCGCACCACCTGCTCCTCACCGACGAGCTGGTGCGCTCCTACAACCCGGTCTACAAGGTGAACCCGCCGCTGCGCACCGAGGCCGACGTGCTGGCGCTGCGCGAGGCGCTGGCCGACGGCACCATCGACTGCGTCGCCACCGACCACGCCCCGCACCCGCACGAGGACAAGGACTGCGAGTGGGGCGCGGCCGCCATGGGCATGGTCGGCCTGGAGACCGCGCTCTCCGTCGTCCAGCACACGATGGTCGACACCGGGCTGCTGGACTGGGCCGGGGTGGCCGACCGGATGTCCTTCCGCCCCGCCGTCATCGGCCGACTCGCCGGCCACGGCCGCCCCGTCGCCGCCGGCGAGCCCGCCAACCTCACGCTCCTCGATCCGGCATACCGTGGTGTGGTGAACCCCGCGGGCTTCGCCTCCCGCAGCCGCAACACCCCGTACGAGGGCCGTGAGCTGCCGGGACGGGTGACGCACACCTTCCTGCGGGGCCGGGCGACGGTCGTGAACGGAAAGCTGACGTGACACCTCTCATCCATCTGGCGGCGGCCGACCTGGTGATGGCCGAACAGCGGTCCGAGCAGGTCACCGACTGGGCGGCGCGCATCGGCTGGGTCGTCGGCCTGGTCCTCGTGGTGGCGCTCGCCTACTGGCTGATGCGCGAGGGCTGGAAGTGGCGCGGCACGCTCCAGGGCGACCTGCCCGAGCTGCCCGACCTGCCCGCCGACCCCGGCGCCCCCACGCTCCGGATGAGCGGCCGCTACCACGGCTCCACCACCGCCGGGCAGTGGCTGGACCGGATCGTCGCCCACGGCCTGGGCACCCGCAGCCGCGCCGAGCTCACCCTGACCGACCAGGGGCTGGCCGTGGTCCGGCCGGGGGCGCGCGACTTCTTCATCCCGACCGGCGCGATCCGCGGCGCCCGGCTCGACAAGGGCATCGCGGGCAAGGTCCTCGCCGAGGGCGGGCTCCTGGTGATCACCTGGGCCCATGGCGAGCGACTGATCGACTCCGGCTTCCGCTCCGACCACGCGGTCGAGCACGCCGACTGGACCACGGCCCTCGAAGCCCTCAGCACCATGAACGCACAGCAGGAAGGCGCACGATGACGACCTCCACCAGGGGGGCCAAGGCCCCCGCCGTACTCGTCTTGGAGGACGGCCGTACCTTCCGCGGTCGTGCCTACGGGGCCGTGGGGGAGACCTTCGGCGAAGCGGTGTTCTCCACCGGCATGACCGGCTACCAGGAGACGCTCACCGACCCCTCCTACCACCGCCAGGTGGTCGTCATGACCGCCCCGCACGTCGGCAACACCGGCGTCAACGACGAGGACCCCGAGTCCGGGCGGATCTGGGTCTCCGGCTATGTGGTCCGCGACCCCGCACGCACCCCCTCCAACTGGCGCTCCCGCCGCTCCCTGGACGAGGAGCTCGCCACCCAGGGCGTGGTCGGCATCAGCGGCATCGACACCCGCGCGCTCACCCGCCACCTGCGCGAGCGCGGCGCCATGCGCGTGGGCATCTTCTCCGGCGAAGCGATCGCCGACGACGCCGCGCTGCTGGCCAAGGTCCAGGAGCAGCCCCAGATGAAGGGCGCCGACCTCGCCGCCGAGGTCGCCACCAAGGAGGCGTACGTCGTCCCCGCGATCGGCGAGAAGCGCTTCACCGTCGCCGCCGTCGACCTCGGCATCAAGGGCATGACTCCGCACCGCATGGCCGAGCGCGGCATCGAGGTGCACGTGCTGCCCGCCACCGCGACGGCCGAGGACGTCTACGCCGTCAACCCCGACGGCGTCTTCTTCTCCAACGGCCCCGGCGACCCCGCCACCGCCGACCACCCGGTCTCCGTCATGAAGGCGGTGCTGGAGCGCAGGACCCCGCTCTTCGGCATCTGCTTCGGCAACCAGATCCTCGGCCGCGCCCTCGGCTTCGGCACCTACAAGCTGAAGTACGGCCACCGCGGCATCAACCAGCCGGTGCAGGACCGCACCACCGGCAAGGTCGAGGTCACCGCCCACAACCACGGGTTCGCCGTCGACGCCCCGCTCGACAAGGTCTCCGACACCCCCTACGGCCGCGCCGAGGTCTCCCACGTCTGCCTCAACGACAACGTGGTGGAGGGCCTCCAGCTGATCGACCAGCCGGCCTTCAGCGTCCAGTACCACCCCGAGGCGGCCGCGGGCCCGCACGACGCCGCGTACCTGTTCGACCGCTTCGTATCCCTGATGGAGGCCGAGCGTGCCTAAGCGCACCGATATCCAGTCCGTCCTGGTCATCGGCTCCGGCCCGATCGTCATCGGCCAGGCCGCCGAGTTCGACTACTCCGGCACCCAGGCGTGCCGCGTCCTCAAGGCCGAGGGCCTGCGGGTCATCCTGGTGAACTCCAACCCGGCCACGATCATGACCGACCCGGAGATCGCCGACGCCACCTACGTCGAGCCGATCACCCCGGAGTACGTCGAGAAGATCATCGCCAAGGAGCGCCCCGACGCGCTGCTGCCCACCCTCGGCGGCCAGACCGCGCTCAACACCGCGATCTCGCTGCACGCGGCCGGCACCCTGGAGAAGTACGGCGTCGAGCTGATCGGCGCCAACGTCGAGGCCATCAACAAGGGCGAGGACCGCGACCTGTTCAAGGAGGTCGTGGAGGCGGTCAACGCCAAGATCGGCCACGGCGAGTCCGCCCGCTCGGTCATCTGCCACTCCATGGAGGACGTCCTCGCGGGCGTCGAGCAGCTCGGCGGCTACCCGGTCGTGGTCCGCCCCTCCTTCACCATGGGCGGCGCCGGCTCCGGCTTCGCGCACGACGAGGAGGAGCTGCGCCGCATCGCCGGCCAGGGCCTCACCCTCTCGCCCACCACCGAGGTGCTCCTGGAGGAGTCCATCCTCGGCTGGAAGGAGTACGAGCTGGAGCTGATGCGCGACAAGCACGACAACGTCGTGGTCGTCTGCTCCATCGAGAACTTCGACCCGATGGGCGTGCACACCGGCGACTCGATCACCGTCGCCCCGGCGATGACGCTGACCGACCGCGAGTACCAGGTGCTGCGCGACATCGGCATCGCGGTGATCCGCGAGGTCGGTGTGGACACCGGCGGCTGCAACATCCAGTTCGCGGTCGACCCGGAGGACGGCCGGGTCATCGTGATCGAGATGAACCCGCGCGTCTCCCGCTCCTCGGCGCTCGCCTCCAAGGCCACCGGCTTCCCGATCGCGAAGATCGCCGCCAAGCTGGCCGTGGGCTACACCCTGGACGAGATCCCCAACGACATCACCGAGCAGACCCCGGCCTCCTTCGAGCCGACGCTCGACTACGTCGTGGTCAAGGCCCCGCGCTTCGCGTTCGAGAAGTTCCCCTCCGCCGACTCCACCCTCACCACCACCATGAAGTCGGTGGGCGAGGCCATGGCCATCGGCCGCAACTTCACCGAGGCCCTGCAGAAGGCGCTGCGCTCGCTGGAGAAGAAGGGCAGCCAGTTCGACTTCACCGGGGAGCCGGGCGACAAGGCGGAGCTGCTGGCCGCCGCCGTGCGCCCCACCGACGGCCGGATCAACACCGTCATGCAGGCGATCCGGGCCGGCGCCACCCCGGAGGAGGTCTTCGAGTCCACCAGGATCGACCCGTGGTTCGTGGACCAGCTCTTCCTGATCAAGGAGATCGCGGACGAGCTCGCCGCCGCCCCGAAGCTCGACCCCGAGCTGCTCGCCGAGGCCAAGCGGCACGGCTTCTCCGACGCCCAGATCGCCGGCATCCGCTCGCTGCGTGAGGACGTGGTGCGCGAGGTCCGGCACGCGCTCGGGATCCGCCCCGTCTACAAGACGGTGGACACCTGCGCCGCCGAGTTCGCCGCCCGCACGCCGTACTTCTACTCCTCCTACGACGAGGAGAACGAGGTCGCGTCGCGCGAGAAGCCCGCCGTGATCATCCTGGGCTCCGGCCCGAACCGGATCGGCCAGGGCATCGAGTTCGACTACTCCTGTGTGCACGCCTCCTTCGCGCTGCACGACGCGGGCTACGAGACCGTCATGGTCAACTGCAACCCCGAGACCGTCTCCACCGACTACGACACCTCCGACCGGCTCTACTTCGAGCCGCTCACCCTGGAGGACGTCCTGGAGATCGTGCACGCGGAGCAGCAGGCCGGACCCGTCGCCGGCGTCATCGTGCAGCTCGGCGGCCAGACCCCGCTCGGTCTGTCGCAGGCGCTCAAGGACAACGGCGTTCCGGTGGTGGGCACCTCGCCCGAGGCCATCCACGCCGCCGAGGACCGCGGCGCCTTCGGCCGGGTGCTGAAGGAGGCCGGCCTGCCGGCCCCCAAGCACGGCACCGCCACCACGTTCGCGGAAGCGAAGGCCATCGCCGACGAGATCGGCTACCCGGTGCTGGTCCGCCCGTCGTACGTGCTCGGTGGACGCGGCATGGAGATCGTCTACGACGAGACCCGACTCGCCTCGTACATCGCCGAGTCCACCGAGATCAGCCCCGACCGGCCGGTCCTCGTCGACCGGTTCCTGGACGACGCGATCGAGATCGACGTCGACGCGCTCTACGACGGCACCGAGCTCTACCTCGGCGGCGTCATGGAGCACATCGAGGAGGCCGGCATCCACTCCGGTGACTCCGCCTGCGCGCTGCCCCCGATCACCCTCGGCGGCTTCGACATCAAGCGGCTGCGGGCCTCCACCGAGGCCATCGCGCGCGGCGTCGGGGTGCGCGGACTGATCAACATCCAGTTCGCCATGGCCGGGGACATCCTGTACGTCCTCGAAGCCAACCCGCGCGCCTCCCGCACGGTCCCGTTCACCTCCAAGGCGACCGCCGTGCCGCTGGCCAAGGCCGCGGCCCGGATCTCGCTGGGCGCCACCATCGCCGAGCTGCGCGCCGAGGGCCTGCTGCCGGCCGAGGGCGACGGCGGCACGCTCCCGATGGACGCGCCGATCTCCGTCAAGGAGGCCGTGATGCCGTGGTCGCGCTTCCGCGACATCCACGGTCGCGGCGTCGACACCGTCCTCGGCCCGGAGATGCGCTCCACGGGCGAGGTCATGGGCATCGACTCGGTCTTCGGCACCGCGTACGCCAAGTCGCAGGCGGGCGCGTACGGCGCACTGCCCACCAAGGGCCGTGCCTTCGTCTCCGTCGCCAACCGCGACAAGCGCTCGATGGTCTTCCCGGCCCGCGAGCTGGTGGCGCACGGCTTCGAGCTGCTCGCCACCTCGGGCACCGCGGAGGTGCTCAAGCGCAACGGCATCAACGCCACCGTGGTGCGCAAGCAGAGCGAGGGCGAGGGGCCGAACGGCGAGAAGACCATCGTCCAGCTGATCCACGACGGCGAGGTCGACCTGATCGTCAACACCCCGTACGGCACCGGCGGCCGGCTGGACGGCTACGAGATCCGCACCGCGGCGGTGGCCCGCGCGGTGCCGTGCCTGACCACCGTGCAGGCGCTGGCGGCGGCCGTACAGGGCATCGAGGCGCTCAGCCGGGGCGACATCGGCGTCCGGTCGCTCCAGGAGCACGCGGAACACCTGACGGCGGCCCGCGACTAGCGGCCCACGAGGGGGACACCGAACGCGGTGTCCCCCTCGTCGTGAGGACACCTTTCGCCGGACACCCCACAGGACACCACTGCGATGTACAAGTTCTTCTTCAACCTGGTCTTCAAGCGGATGGACCCGGAGGAGGCCCACTACCTGGCCTTCCGCTGGATCCGCCTCGCGGTCCGCGTCCCCGGCCTGCGCACCTTCGTGGCCGCCGTGCTCGCGCCCCGCCACAAGGAGCTGCGCACCGAGGCACTCGGCCTGCGGATGCACGGCCCCTTCGGGCTCGCGGCCGGCTTCGACAAGAACGCCGTCGCCATCGACGGCATGGCGATGCTCGGCTTCGACCACGTCGAGATCGGCACGGTCACCGCTCAGCCGCAGCCCGGCAACCCCAAGAAGCGCCTCTTCCGGCTGGTGCCGGACCGCGCGCTGATCAACCGCATGGGCTTCAACAACGAGGGCTCGGCCGCGGTGGCCGCCCGGCTGGCCGCCCGCAGGCCCGTGTTCAAGACCGCGCTCGGCGTGAACATCGGCAAGACCAAGGTCGTCCCGGAGGCCGAGGCGGTCGCCGACTACGTCACCTCCACCGAGCGGCTCGCCGCCCACGCCGACTACCTGGTCGTGAACGTGAGCTCGCCGAACACCCCGGGCCTGCGCGACCTCCAGGCCGTGGACCACCTGCGGCCGCTGCTGAGCGCGGTGCGCGAGGCCGCCGACCGTGCCGTCACCCACCGGCGCGTGCCGCTCCTGGTGAAGATCGCCCCCGACCTCGCCGACGAGGACGTGGACGCCGTCGCCGACCTGGCGGTGGAGCTCGGCCTGGACGGCATCATCGCCACCAACACCACCATCGCCCGGGACGGCCTCGGCCTCACCTCCGACCCGGAGCTGGTCAAGCAGGTCGGCGGGCTGTCCGGCGCGCCCGTCAAGCAGCGCTCCCTGGAGGTGCTGCGCCGCCTGTACGCGCGCGTGGGCGACCGGATCACCCTGGTGGGGGTCGGCGGCATCGAGACCGCGGACGACGCCTGGGAGCGGATCCTGGCCGGCGCCACCCTGATCCAGGGCTACAGCGCCTTCATCTACCAGGGCCCGTTCTGGTGCCGCTCGATCCACAAGGGGCTGGCGGCGCGCCTCGCGGCCAGCCCGTACGCCACCCTCGCCGAGGCGGTCGGCGCCGACAACCGGAAGGTGACCGCATGAGCCCGACCCCCCTGGAGCCCTTCGGCGCGCGCCTGCGCCGCGCCATGGACACCCGCGGTCCGCTGTGCGTGGGCATCGACCCGCACGCCTCGTTGCTGGCCGACTGGGGGCTCGACGACGACGTCGACGGCCTGGAGCGGTTCGCCGGCACCGTGGTCGAGGCGCTCGCCGAGCGGGTCGCCGTCTTCAAGCCGCAGTCCGCGTTCTTCGAGCGCTTCGGCTCGCGGGGCGTCGCCGTGCTGGAGCGGACGGTGGCCGACGCCCGCGAGGCCGGCGCGCTGGTGCTCATGGACGCCAAGCGCGGCGACATCGGCTCGACGATGGCCGCGTACGCCGCCACGTATCTGGACCCCGCCTCGCCGCTGTTCTCGGACGCGGTGACCGTCAGCCCCTACCTGGGCTTCGGTTCGCTGCGCCCGGCGGTGGAGCTGGCGCGCGAGAACGGCTGCGGCCTCTTCGTGCTCGCGCTCACCTCGAACCCCGAGGGCGCGGAGGTGCAGCACGCGGTGCGGCCCGACGGCACGACGGTGGGCGCGACCATGCTGGACCACCTGCGGGCCGAGAACGCGGACGCGGCTCCGCTCGGCTCCTTCGGCGCGGTGGTCGGCGCGACGCTGGGCGACCTCTCCTCGTACGATCTGGCGATCAACGGGCCGCTGCTGGCTCCGGGCATCGGCGCCCAGGGGGCGACCCCCGCCGATCTGCCCGCGGTCTTCGGCGCCGCGGTCGGCAACGTGGTGCCGAGCGTGAGTCGGGGTGTCCTACGTCACGGCCCAGGTCACGCCGGTTTGGTTGAAGCCGCAACGCGATTCGCCGACGAAGTGCGCGCTGTGGCCGAATAAGCCATCCGTTTTGGTGCGAAAAGTCCTGGTCGATCGAGTCTGACCAGGACTTTTCCTCTGTTCTCGCTGACTGGAGCGGCGTCGGCCGCTAGTCTCCGTCGAGAGCGAACGCGCAAGCGCGTTGCGCGTTGCTCCCCAGGTGAGGGGCGACTAGGTTCCTCACCGGTCCGTATCCGACAGTTCGACATCCGAGGTGACGTAGGCGTGGCTCTTCCGCCCCTTACCCCTGAACAGCGCGCAGCCGCGCTCGAAAAGGCCGCCGCGGCTCGCCGGGAGCGCGCCGAGGTCAAGAATCGGCTCAAGCACTCCGGCGCCTCTCTGCACGAGGTCATCAAGCAGGGCCAGGAGAACGATGTCATCGGCAAGATGAAGGTGAGCGCACTGCTCGAATCGCTGCCCGGCGTCGGCAAGGTCCGCGCCAAGCAGATCATGGAGCGACTGGGGATCTCCGAGAGCCGCCGGGTGCGCGGTCTCGGCTCCAACCAGATCGCCTCTCTTGAGCGAGAGTTCGGCTCCACCGGCGCCTGACGTTTCCAGGCACTCCCGGGAACCTGGATAATCGCTGCATGAGTACTACGGTCTCCCGGGGGACGGCCCCCGTCCCCCCGGTCAGACATCCGCGGCTGACCGTGCTCTCCGGCCCCTCCGGGGTCGGTAAGAGCACGGTCGTCGCTCATATGCGCAACGAGCACCCCGAGGTCTGGCTCTCGGTCTCGGCCACCACCCGCAAGCCGCGCCCCGGCGAGCGCCACGGCGTCCAGTACTTCTTCGTGGACGACGGGGAGTTCGACAAGCTGATCGCCAACGGCGAGCTGCTGGAGTGGGCGGAGTTCGCGGGCAACCGCTACGGCACGCCCCGGCAGGCGGTCCTGGACCACCTGGAGGCGGGCGAGCCGGTGCTGTTGGAGATCGACCTCCAGGGGGCCCGGCAGGTCCGCGAGTCCATGCCGGAGGCGCAGCTGGTCTTCCTCGCCCCGCCGAGCTGGGAGGAGCTGGTCCGCCGGCTCACCGGCCGCGGCACGGAGGCGCCGGAGGTCATCGAGCGGCGGCTGGAGGCCGCGAAGGTCGAGCTCGCCGCGGAGGCGGAGTTCGACACCACCCTGGTCAACACCTCGGTCAAGGACGTAGCGGCTGAGCTGCTAGCCTTGATGAGCGTTGTTTGAGCTTCACTCGTGTAACACACCCCATCGGAAGGCAGAGCGTGTCCTCTTCCATCACCGCGCCCGAGGGCATCATCAACCCGCCGATTGATGAGCTGCTTGAGGCCACCGACTCGAAGTACAGCCTGGTGATCTACGCCGCCAAGCGTGCGCGCCAGATCAACGCGTACTACTCGCAGCTCGGCGAGGGCCTGCTGGAGTACGTCGGCCCGCTGGTGGACACCCACGTCCACGAGAAGCCGCTCTCCATCGCGCTGCGCGAGATCAACGCGGGTCTGCTGACCTCCGAGGCCGTCGAGGCCCCGGCGCAGTAGTCGTTCCGCTCACACCACGGGCCCGGCAGCACCGCTGCCGGGCCCGTGGTGTGTCATGGGAGAGGTACACCTCATGTGTGCACACCACCGGTGCACACCACGTAGTGGCAGTGCGGGGAGCGCGAACCATGGAGAAGGCGGCGGAGAAGGCGGTCATGACGGACAAGCCCAAGGTCGTTCTGGGGGTCAGCGGCGGGATCGCCGCCTACAAGGCGTGTGAGCTGCTGCGCCGGCTCAGCGAGTCGGGGCACGACGTCCGGGTGGTGCCCACGGCCTCGGCGCTGCACTTCGTGGGCGAGGCCACCTGGGCCGCCCTGTCCGGGAACCCCGCCGGGGCCGAGGTCTGGGAGACGGTCCACGAGGTGCCACACGTCCGCATCGGCCAGGAGGCCGACCTGGTGGTCGTCGCCCCCGCCACCGCGGACATGCTCGCCAAGGCGGCCCACGGCCTCGCCGACGACCTGCTCACCAACACCCTGCTCACCGCCCGCTGCCCGGTGGTCTTCGCCCCGGCCATGCACACCGAGATGTGGGAGCACCCGGCCACCCAGGAGAACGTCGCCACCCTGCGCCGTCGCGGCGCCGTGGTCATCGAGCCGGCCGTCGGTCGACTCACCGGCGTCGACACCGGCAAGGGGCGCCTCCCGGAGCCCGCCGACATCTTCGAGGTCTGCCGTCGGGTGCTGGCGCGCGGCGCGGAGGGCGTGCGGCCGGATCTCGCCGGCCGCCATGTGGTGGTCAGCGCCGGCGGCACCCGCGAGCCGCTCGACCCGGTGCGGTTCCTGGGGAACCGATCCTCCGGGAAGCAGGGCTACGCCCTGGCGCGCGCCGCCGTGGCCCGCGGCGCCCGGGTGACGCTGCTCGCCGCCAACACCGAGCTGCCCGACCCCGCCGGGGTCGACGTGGTGCGGGTGGGCACCGCCGTGCAGCTGCGGGAGGCGGCCCTGAAGGCGGCCGCTGACGCGGATGTGGTGGTCATGGCGGCCGCCGTCGCCGACTTCCGCCCGGCCCACTACGCCACCGGAAAGATCAAGAAGCGCGACGGCCAGGACCCCGAGCCCGTGGCGCTGGTGCGCAACCCCGACGTCCTCGCCGAACTCTCCGCCGACCGCGCGCGCCCCGACCAGCTGGTCGTCGGCTTCGCCGCCGAGACCGACGACGTCCTCGCCAACGGCCGCGCCAAGCTCGCCCGCAAGGGCTGTGACCTGCTGGTCGTCAACGAGGTCGGCGAGCGCAAGACCTTCGGTTCGGAGCAGAACGAGGCCGTGGTGCTGGGCGCCGACGGCACCGAGACGCCGGTGCCGTACGGCCCGAAGGAGGCGCTGGCGGACACGGTGTGGGATCTGGTCGCGGAGCGGCTGGAGGGCTGACGCCCGACTGGACGGCTGAGCCGGCCGGGACCCCGGCGGCGGAACGGATCCCAGGGGGAACGGGGTCCCGTACAGCGGAAGAGGCATGCGTCAGGTGTGGCGGGTGCGACGGAAGAGACTGTTCCGGCGGAGGCGGAGGTACCGCTCCCGGCCAACCGGTGCAGATGGCACGTTCTCGCCGCTCTGCCAAGACCCTTTTCCGTCGGGGAACAGGTATGTTCCCGGTCACGGCACGCCCGTTCTTCGATACCGAATGCCCAACCAGCACAAACGCCGGATAAACTGGCGGAGGAACCGCGACGGGCGCAGCTCCCGGGCGGTTCTACCAATGATCAGCCAGCAGCCGCTGCAACCCCAGGGAGCGATGTGTCCCGCCGCCTGTTCACCTCGGAATCTGTCACCGAGGGCCACCCTGACAAGATCGCTGACCAGATCAGCGACACGATCCTCGACGCTCTGCTGAAGGACGACCCCACGTCCCGGGTCGCCGTCGAGACCCTGATCACCACCGGTCTGGTGCACGTGGCCGGTGAGGTCACGACCAAGGCGTACGCGCCGATCGCCACGCTCGTGCGGAACAAGATCCTGGAGATCGGCTACGACTCGTCGAAGAAGGGCTTCGACGGCGCCTCCTGCGGGGTGTCGGTCTCGATCGGCGCGCAGTCCCCGGACATCGCCCAGGGTGTCGACACGGCGTACGAGGCCCGCGTCGAGGGTTCCGCCGAGGGTGACGAGAGCGACGAGCTGGACCGGCAGGGCGCCGGCGACCAGGGCCTGATGTTCGGCTACGCGTGCGACGAGACGCCCGAGCTGATGCCGCTGCCGATCAACCTCGCGCACCGGCTCTCCCGCCGCCTCACCGAGGTCCGCAAGAACGGGACCATCCCCTACCTGCGCCCCGACGGCAAGACCCAGGTGACCATCGAGTACGACGGCAACAAGGCCGTCCGCCTCGACACCGTCGTCGTCTCCTCGCAGCACGCCTCCGACATCGACCTGGACTCGCTGCTGGCTCCGGACGTCCGGGAGTTCGTCGTCGAGCACGTGCTCAAGGAGCTCGTCGAGGACGGCATCAAGCTGGACACCGACGGCTACCGCCTGCTGGTGAACCCGACCGGTCGCTTCGAGATCGGCGGCCCCATGGGTGACGCGGGCCTCACCGGCCGGAAGATCATCATCGACACCTACGGCGGCATGGCCCGCCACGGTGGCGGCGCCTTCTCCGGCAAGGACCCGTCCAAGGTCGACCGCTCGGCCGCCTACGCCATGCGCTGGGTCGCCAAGAACGTGGTCGCCGCCGGCCTCGCCTCGCGCTGCGAGGTCCAGGTCGCCTACGCCATCGGCAAGGCCGAGCCGGTCGGTCTCTTCGTGGAGACCTTCGGCACCGCCACCGTCGACGCCGAGAAGATCGAGCAGGCGATCGGCGAGGTCTTCGACCTCCGCCCGGCCGCGATCATCCGCGACCTCGACCTGCTGCGCCCGATCTACGCCCAGACCGCCGCCTACGGCCACTTCGGCCGTGAGCTGCCGGACTTCACCTGGGAGCGCACCGACCGCGTGGACGCGCTCCGCGCGGCCGTGGGTCTGTAACCACCGGACAGACGCCGTTCGCCGTACGGCCCCGGACGCCCGTGGAGGGTGCCCGGGGCCGTACGCGTGCCCGGCGGCGTCCCGGTGATCGAGACACCGCCGTCGGGGCCGGTCGGCCGCCGGGGCGCACACCCCGTCGGTGGTCGCGTCACTGTCGGTGGTCTCTGCTAAGACTGAAGCTGTGAGCAGCGAGAACGAGCAGTCCCCGGACCCGGCGGCGGTGCCGCCCGGGGGTGAGCAGCTCGCGCTCATCCGGGAGACGGTGCGGCAGGCGGCCAAGGTGCCGAAGGCCAGGCCGCGGACCTGGCGGGGGGCGGCGCTGGCGGCCGAGCGGCCGGTGGCTCGGGTGCTCGTGGACAAGGGCCCGGTCCACCTGGACAAGCTGTGGGACTACGCGGTCCCGGCGGACCTGGACGCTCAGGCGCAGCCGGGGGTGCGGGTGCGGGTGCGGTTCGGCGCCGGCACCGGGAACGTGCGGCAGGGCCGCCGAGAGGGCGGCGGACTGCTCGACGGCTACATCATCGAGCGCGTCGCGGAGTCCGACTACCGCGGCCCCCTGGCCGCGCTCGCCCAGGTGCTGTCACCGGAGCCGGTCCTCAGCCCGGAGCTGTTCGCGCTCTGCCGGGCGGTCGCCGACCGCTACGCCGGATCGCTGGCGGACGTCCTGCAGCTGGCGATACCGCCGCGCAACGGCAAGGCCGAGTCCCAGCCCTCCCCGCCGCCCGCCGCGCCGCCGTCGCGACCTCCGGTGGGCAGCTGGTCGCGGTACCCGGCCGGTCCGGGCTTCCTGGACGCGCTCGCGCGGGACGGCGCGCCACGGGCCGTGTGGACCGCGCTGCCCGGCCCGCACTGGCCGCACGAGCTCGCCACCGCCATCGCCACGACGCTCGCCTCCGGGCGCGGCGCCTTGGCGGTGCTCCCCGACGGCCGGTCCGCCGCCCGGGTGGACGCCGCCCTGACCGCGCTGCTGGGAGAGGGGCACCACACGCTGCTGGTCGCCGACTCCGGGCCGCAGGAGCGCTACCGACGCTGGCTGGCGGTCAGCCGAGGGTCGGTGCGGGCCGTCGTGGGCACCCGCGCGGCGATGTTCGCCCCCGTCCGCGACCTCGGGCTGGTCGCCATCTGGGACGACGGCAGCTCCAGCCACAGCGACACCAACGCCCCGCAGCCGCACGCCCGCGACGTGCTGCTGCTGCGCGCGGTCCACGAGCGCGCCGGCTTCCTCGCCGGAGACCTGGGACGCACCGTGGAGGCGGCCCAGCTCGTCGACAACGGCTGGGCGCTGCCCCTGGAGGCCGACCGCGAGCAGGTCCGCGCCGCCGCGCCCCTGATCCGCACGGTCTCCGACACCGAACAGGCACGGGACCCGGCCGCCCGCGCCGCCCGGCTGCCCAGCCTCGCCTGGCAGACGGTGCGCGACGGGCTGTCGCGCGGACCCGTGCTGGTCCAGGTGCCGCGCCGCGGGTATGTGCCGCGGCTGGCCTGCGAGCGCTGCCGGGAGCCGGCCCGCTGCGGGCACTGCTCCGGCCCGCTGGAGGCCACCGACGCGGACACCCTGTGCTGCGGCTGGTGCGGGCGCGGCGAGCGGGCCTGGCACTGCTCCGCCTGCGGCGGGACGCGGCTGCGGGCCCGGATCGTCGGCGCCCGGCGCACCGCCGAGGAGCTGGGCCGGGCCTTCCCCTCGGTCCCGGTCCGCACCTCCGGGCGCGACCATGTGCTGGAGACCGTGCCCGGGCAGCCGGCCCTGGTGGTCAGCACGCCCGGCGCCGAGCCCGTCGCCGAGGGCGGCTACGCGGCGGCCCTGCTGCTCGACGGCTGGGCCCTGCTCGGCCGCCCCGACCTGCGCGCCGGAGAGGACAGCCTGCACCGCTGGCTGACCGCCGCCGCGCTGGTCCGACCCCAGGGCGAGGACGGCACCGTCGTCGTCATAGCGGAGCCCACGCTGCGCCCCGTCCAGGCGCTGGTCCGCTGGGACCCCGCCGGACACGCCGCACGCGAGCTGGCCGAACGCGCCCAGCTCGGCTTTCCACCGGTCTCCCGGATGGCCTCCGTCTCCGGCCCGCCGGAGGCCGTCGCCGACCTCCTGGAGACGCTTCGTCTTCCCGACGGTGCCGAGGTGCTCGGCCCGGTCCCGGTGCCGGGGGGCGACTTCGGCGGTCCCCGCCGCCCCGGCGCCCCACCGCCCGGCGAGACCTGGGAGCGGGCCCTGCTGCGCGTACGCCCGGGGAACGGGGCGGCCCTGGCCGCCGCGCTCAAGGCCGCGCACGCGGCCCGCCTGGTGCGGCGGGAGGGGCCGCCGGTGCGGGTGCGGATCGATCCGCCGGACATCGGGTGACGCGGGCGCCGACGCCACGGAGGAACGTCGGCGCGCGCGCCGAACGGCGACGGGGGTGCCGGGCGGCCGCGGGCGCCGCGGCGGGCGTGGCCGAGGGCGGTGGCGTCGGCGCCGTGGGGTAAGCGGTCACGGGCGGCGCGGAGGGCATGGCCCAGAGCGCCGGCGCGAGGCCACCGAGCAGGCGCCCGCGGGTGCACGGACCGGTGGCGGGGCGGCGGCGTGGCCGTCGCGAGGGCGTGGCCGAGGCGGGCCGCCGCGATGGCAGAGGGTATTCGGGGGATGCCGTGGAGCACGCGCCCGCGATGCCCCGGCCCTGTCGGCGGGGCCGAGGTCAGAGCGCCGCGGAGCACGCGCCGCCGGGGGCGGCCCGGACGGCGCGGCCGAGGGCGCGAGGGCGTCGAGGGCGGTGGCCCGGGATCGGCCAGACCCGCCGTGGGGCGGCGGAGCCGGCGACGGGGGAGGGACGTCGGGCCGGGGACGGGGACGGGCGCCGCCCCCGTCCGCCAGCCGTCGGAGCGGGCACACGGGGGCGATGGGGATCAGCCGTTGCGCGGGCCCGGGAGGGCACCGTGGCGGGCCTCCTCGCGCAGCGCCGCGACGGCGGACTGCCCCGACATCGGGACCGAGCGGGCGGCGGGCACCGAGGGAACGGTGGCCACGGCGGGGACGCACGGCGGCTCCGCCGTCGCGGTGACGGTGCGCGCCGACGCCTCGGCCACCGGGTCGGCGACCGTCTGCGCGGCGGTCCGGCGGGCGCCGTAGCGGCGGTGCACCGCCTGCTTGGTCACCCCGAGCGCCGAGCCCACCGCGTCCCACGAGAAGCCGAGCGAGCGGTCGAAGTCGACCGCCGCCGTGACGAGCGTTTCGACGCTGTCCCGCAGCTCCTGGGCGAGGCGCACCGTGGGAGCGGGGGCGCGCCCGTACACGACGAAGCCCGCGGACGGGCCGGTGCGCCGTGGGCGGTAGACATTGCCGAGCTGCGCGGTGAGCGTGCGCAGCGCGTCCACCTGGCGGCGGACCCGCTCAATGTCCCGGACCAGCAGGTGCAGGCTGGCCCGTGCCTGGGCGTCGTGGGTTGCATGGTCGGCCATGAACAAGCCTCTCGAACCGGCGTTGGAAGGGGACGGGAGTGAAGGAAGACGATCGGGCCGCGGCGGCGGCCCGATACGGTCAATCTCGCTTGACCCAACGCCGCACCCACCGTCTTGGTCACGGTCCGGGGCGTGCGCGGGGGCTCGCGTACGCCCCCCGCCAGCCGGTCGCCCGCCCCCGCGAGCCGGTGGGCCGCACCGTCCGCGACCGGCCGTTCCCGGTCGGTGACCCCCGGGCCCGGGCCCCCGGGGTGGCGGCGCCATAGACTGATGCGTCGTTCCGCTGCGTGTGAGAGGTAGTTCGCCACCCATGAGGCTCGTCTTCGCCGGCACCCCCGAGGTCGCCGTACCCGCCCTGGACGCCCTGCTCGCCTCGGACCGGCACGAGGTCGTGGCCGTCGTCACCCGGCCCGACGCGCCCGCCGGGCGCGGACGGCGGCTGGTCGCCAGCCCGGTCGCGCAGCGCGCGGAGGAGGCGGGGATCGAGGTCCTGAAGCCCGCGAAGCCGCGCGACGAGGAGTTCCTGGCCCGGCTGCGCGAGATCGGCCCGGACTGCTGCCCGGTGGTGGCGTACGGGGCGCTGCTGCCCAAGGTGGCGCTGGACATCCCGGCCCGCGGCTGGGTCAACCTGCACTTCTCGCTGCTGCCCGCATGGCGCGGCGCCGCGCCGGTGCAGCACGCGGTGCTCGCCGGCGACGAGGTGACCGGCGCCTCCACCTTCCTTATCGAGGAGGGGCTGGACTCGGGCCCCGTCTTCGGTGTGCTGACCGAGCGGGTACGCCCCACCGACACCAGCGGCGACCTGTTGACCCGGCTGGCGTTCGCCGGCGCCGGGCTGCTGGCCGCGACCATGGACGGCATCGAGGACGGCACCCTGAACGCCGTGCCGCAGCCCTCTGACGGCGTCTCGCTCGCGCCGAAGCTCACCGTGGAGGACGCCCGGCTCGACTGGACGACGCCCGCACTGCGGGTCGACCGCGTCGTGCGCGGCTGCGCCCCGGCTCCCGGTGCCTGGACCGTCTTCCGCGGCGAGCGGCTCAAGGTCATGTCCGTGGCCCTGCTGCCCGACCGCACCGACCTGGCCCCGGGCGAGCTCGCCGTCACCAAGAACGCCGTGTACGCCGGCACCGGCAGCCACGCGGTCGAGCTGCTCTGGGTCCAGCCCCAGGGCAAGAAGCCGATGAAGGCCGCCGACTGGGCGCGCGGGGTGCGCATCGCGGGCGGGGAGCACCTGGGGGCGTAGGCCCGACGCGGTTCCCCGCCGTGCGCGCGGAACCGACACCGTTCGTCCGTACGCCGCCGCACGCGGGGCAGTACCCCGCCCACGTGGGGCCCGGGGCGCGCGCGGCGCGGCGGCACCGTGCGTCCCGGGCGCGTACGAGCCCGGGACGCCCCGCAGCCCCGCGCCCCCGCGTCGGAGGGGTTCCGCCGGGCCGACCCGCCGCGCCCGCCCGACGTAGGGTGGGGCGGTACGTCGATATCGATCCGGAGCACCTTTCGTGACTGATCAGCCGCGCCGTCACCGGCCCGCCAAGACCTACCGTCGTCCCCAGAAGGACCCCGTGCGGATCCTCGCCTTCGAGGCGCTGCGGGCCGTCGACGAGCGGGACGCGTACGCCAACCTGGTGCTGCCGCCGCTGCTGCGGAAGGCGCGCGAGGCCGGCGACTTCGACGGGCGGGACGCCGCGCTCGCCACCGAGCTGGTCTACGGGACGCTCCGCTGGCAGGGCACCTACGACGCGATCATCGCGGAGTGCGTGGACCGGCCGCTGCGGGAGGTCGACCCGCCGGTGCTGGACGTGCTCAGCCTGGGCGCGCACCAACTGCTCGGTACCCGTATCCCGCCGCACGCCGCCGTGTCGGCGAGCGTGGAGCTGGCGCGCGTGGTGCTCGGCGACGGGCGGGCGAAGTTCGTCAACGCCGTGCTGCGCCGGATCGCCGCCGACGACCTGGACGGTTGGCTGGCGCGGGTCGCGCCCCCGTACGACGAGGACCCCGAGGACCACCTGGCGGTCGTGCACGCGCACCCGCGCTGGGTCGTCTCCGCGCTGTGGGACGCCCTCGGCGGCGGGCGCGCCGGGATCGAGGACCTGCTGGCCGCCGACAACGAGCGGCCCGAGGTGACCCTGGTCGCCCGGCCGGGCCGGGCCGAGCGGGCCGAGTTGCTGGACGCGCTGGGCAGCGAGGGCGGGGTGCCGGGGCGCTGGTCGCCGTATGCCGTGCGGCTGGCCGAGGGCGGCGAGCCGGGCGCGCTGGACGCGGTCCGCGAGGGGCGCGCCGGCGTTCAGGACGAGGGCAGCCAGCTGGTGGCGATCGCGCTGGCCAACGCCCCGCTGGAGGGCTCCGACGCCCGCTGGCTGGACGGCTGTGCCGGGCCCGGCGGCAAGGCGGCGCTGCTGGGCGCGCTGGCCGCGGAGCGCGGCGCCATGCTGCTGGCGTCGGAGAGGCAGCAGCACCGTGCCCGGTTGGTCGAGCGGGCGCTGCGCGGCAACCCCGGCCCGTACCAGGTGATCACCGCCGACGGGACGCGGCCCGCCTGGCGCCCCGGCATCTTCGACCGGGTGCTGGTGGACGTGCCGTGCAGCGGTCTGGGCGCGTTGCGGCGGCGGCCGGAGGCGCGCTGGCGACGGCGCCCGGAGGACCTGGAGGGCTTCGCGCCGCTCCAGCGCGGTCTGCTGCGCGAGGCGCTGAACGCGGTGCGGGTCGGCGGCGTGGTGGGGTACGCGACCTGCTCGCCGCACCTCGCCGAGACCCGGGCCGTCGTCGACGACGTGCTCAAGGGGCGTGGCGCGGCTGCCGCCTCCGCCGAGTGGATCGACGCCCGGCCGCTGATGCCCGGCGTGCTGGCCCTCGGCGACGGGCCGGACGTGCAGCTCTGGCCCCACCTGCACGGCACCGACGCGATGTACCTGGCCCTGCTGCGGCGCACCGCCTGACGGCGCCCGCCACCGGCTCCGAGAGGTCCGCGCCACGGCCCGACGACCGTTCCCCCGGGACGGCCGTCGGGCCGCCGGCGCAGGTGAGACCGGTCCCGGCGGTACACCCGGGCGGCGGGCGTGGCAGGCTTGGCGCCATGGCCGTACAGATCAATCCCAGCATCCTCTCCGCCGACTTCGCCCGCCTGGCGGACGAGGCCAAGGCCGTCGAAGGCGCAGACTGGCTGCACGTCGACGTGATGGACAACCATTTCGTCCCGAATCTGACGCTCGGCGTGCCGGTGGTGGAGTCGCTCAGCCGGGCGACCGACACCCCGCTCGACTGCCACCTCATGATCGAGGACCCGGACCGCTGGGCCCCGCAGTACGTCGAGGCGGGCGCGGGCTCGGTCACCTTCCATGGGGAGGCGGCCGCCGCCCCGGTACGGCTGGCGCGGGAGATCCGGGCCAAGGGGGCGCGGGCGTCGATGGCGCTCAAGCCGGCCACCCCCATAGAACCGTTCGAGGATCTGCTGCCCGAGCTCGACATGGTGCTGATCATGACCGTCGAGCCCGGCTTCGGCGGCCAGGCGTTCCTCGACATCATGCTGCCGAAAATCCGGCGCACCCGGGAGCTCATCGCCAAGCACGGCCTGGAGATGTGGCTACAAGTGGACGGCGGGGTTTCCGCGGACACCATCGAGCGGTGTGCTGAGGCTGGGGCGGACGTCTTCGTCGCCGGCTCCGCCGTGTACGGCGCCCAGGATCCGGCCGAGGCCGTGCGGAACCTGCGCGCGCAGGCGCAGGGCGCGACCGCCTCCGCGTCCTGGGCATGCGGCCATTGAGCCACCGCTTGGTGAACTCCCGGCTCAAGGACAATTCAAAGACCGCCGTTTCTGACAGGATGACGGTGAGTCCAGAACGTGAACAGTGAGGAGACCGCGGTGTCGACGGGCGGCCGTTCAGCCACGCGGATGGGACCCGCCGAACTGGTGCAGGCGGCGGCCATGGCGCGCCGCTTCTACCTTGAGGGCAAGTCCAAGATCCAGATCGCCGAGGAGTTCGGCGTCAGCCGCTTCAAGGTCGCGCGGGTGCTGGAGACGGCGTTGGAGCGCGACCTGGTGCGCATCGAGATCCGCGTCCCGGCGGAGCTGGACGCGGAGCGCTCCGACGCGCTGCGGGCCCGTTACGGACTGCGGCACGCCGTCGTCGTGGAGTCACCGGCCGACGCCGAGGACGACGCCCCGGACCCGGAGAACCTGGGCGAGGTCGCCGCGGACCTGCTGGGCGAGCTGGTCACCGAGGGGGACGTGCTGGGTCTGGCCTGGGGCCGGTCCACCATCCACATGGCGGCCGCCCTGCACCGGCTGCCGCCGTGCACCGTCGTGCAGCTCACCGGCGTGTACGACGCGGGCACCGCGGAGCGCGGCTCGGTGGAGGCGGTGCGTCGCGCCGCCGCGGTCTCGGGCGGCGAGGCACACCCGATCTACGCGCCGATGCTGCTGCCCGACCCGGCCACCGCGGCGGCGCTGCGCGGGCAGACCGGCATCGCCCGCGCCTTCGAGTACTTCGACAAGGTCACGGTGGCCGCCGTCTCCATCGGCTCCTGGGAGGCGGGCATCTCGACCGTCTACGACATGCTCACGGAGGAGGAGCGGGCGCACTACGCCTCCCTCGGGGCCGCGGCCGAGATGTCCGCCCACCTCTTCGACGCGGACGGCCGCCGCATCGGCCGTGACCTGGGCGAACGGTGCATCACGGTGGAGGCGGACCGGCTGCGCCGGATCCCCGAGGTCGTCGCCATCGCCGGCGGGCGCCGCAAGGCGGCGGCGATCGGCGCGGTGCTCCGCTCCGGGCTGGTGACCAGCCTGGTGACGGACACCGCCGCCGCCGACCACCTGCTGCTGGAGACCGGCCCGGGGCCGCGCCCCGCCCTGGACCGCGCGGACCCGGACGGCGCGTAGGCGCGGACGGCGCGTAGGCGCGGGCCCGGACGGCGCACAAGGCTCGAAGAGATGGTTCGGGGCGCGGCGGGATCTCCTGCCGCGCCCCGGCCTCGTCCACCGTCCCGGCGATCCGCGTACGCCGGACGATCCTCGCGCGGTGCGCGATCCTCGTGCGCCGGACGATCCCGCGCGGTGGGCGATCCTCGCGCGGCGTGCGGTCGTGGCGGGGGCCCGGGTGAGCGTAGCTACGGGATCTGAAGGCGGCCGGCGCCCGGCGAGGCCGTCCCCGAGTCGCCCGCGGACCGCTCCGCGGCGCGGAACCCCGCCCGGTTTGGATGAATCGACCAGGCGCTTTCCCAGGCTTGGGAGCTTCGGCCCAGGGGGTTCCAGGCCCTGGCCGTGTGAGAATGAAGTACGTGCGTTTTCTCAATGACTCGAAGCCGCCGTACGACCTGACGTACGACGATGTGTTCATGGTTCCGAGCCGCTCCGCGGTCGGTTCCCGCCAGGGCGTGGACCTCTCCGCCCCCGATGGCACCGGTACCACCATCCCCCTCGTGGTCGCCAACATGACCGCGATTGCCGGACGCCGGATGGCCGAGACGGTCGCCCGCCGCGGCGGCCTCGTCGTCATCCCGCAGGACATTCCGCTCGACGTCGTCACCGACGTCATCACCTGGGTCAAGAGCCGTCATCTGGTGCTCGACACCCCGATCGTGCTCAACCCCTCCTCCACCGTCGCCGACGCGCTCGCCCTGCTGCCCAAGCGCGCCCACGGCGCGGGTGTCGTGGTCGAGGACGACCGCCCCGTGGGCATCGTCACCGAGCACGACCTGACCGGCGTGGACCGCTTCACCCAGCTGTCCGAGGTCATGTCCAGGGAGCTGCTGCTCCTCGACGCGGACATCGACCCCCGCGAGGCCTTCACCCGCCTCGACACCGCCCACCGCAAGCTCGCCCCCGCCGTGGACGCGGACGGCCGGCTCGCGGGCATCCTGACCCGCAAGGGCGCGCTGCGCGCCACCCTGTACACCCCGGCCACCGATGCCACCGGCAAGCTGCGGATCGCCGCCGCCGTCGGCATCAACGGCGATGTGGCCGGCCGTGCCAAGGCGCTGCTGGACGCCGGCGTGGACACCCTGGTGGTGGACACCGCGCACGGCCACCAGGAGTCGATGATCAGCGCGCTGAAGGCGGTGCGGGCGCTCGACCCGCAGGTGCCGATCGTGGCGGGCAACATCGTCGCCGCCGAGGGCGTGCGCGACCTGGTCGAGGCCGGCGCGGACATCATCAAGGTCGGTGTCGGCCCGGGCGCCATGTGCACCACCCGGATGATGACCGGGGTGGGCCGCCCGCAGTTCTCCGCGGTGCTGGAGTGCGCCGCCGAGGCGCGCCGGCTGGGCAAGCACGTGTGGGCGGACGGCGGCGTCCGGCACCCGCGTGACGTCGCCATGGCCCTGGCCGCGGGCGCGTCCAATGTCATGATCGGTTCGTGGTTCGCCGGCACCTACGAGTCGCCGGGCGACCTCCAGCACACCGCCGACGGCCGTCCGTACAAGGAGAGCTTCGGCATGGCCTCCGCCCGCGCGGTGCGCAACCGCACCGCGGAGGAGTCGGCCTACGACCGGGCCCGCAAGGCGCTCTTCGAGGAGGGCATCTCCACCTCGCGGATGTTCCTGGACACGGCCCGCCCGGGCGTGGAGGACCTGATCGACTCGATCATCGCGGGTGTCCGCAGCTCCTGCACCTACGCGGGCGCGGGCTCGCTGGAGGAGTTCCACCAGCGTGCCGTCGTCGGCGTGCAGAGCGCCGCGGGCTACGCCGAGGGCAAGCCGCTGCACGCCAGCTGGAACTGACGCGCCGTCGCCCCCTCGGGCACCCCTCGGGGTGACCCCTCTTCCGTCGGCCCCGGTCACATGGTGACCGGGGCCGACGGCGTCTCCGACATCCGGGCTCTGAGATCCGGGCATGAGCTCTGAGATCCGGGCGTGGGCTCTGATACTTGGGCATGAGGTGGTGGAGCCACGGGGAGCGGCTCGCCGGGGGCGCGGTCCGGCGCGCCGGCGCCGGGCCCGATGTCAGCCGCGCGATGTGGCGGCGTGTTGCCCCGACGAGTGCGACTCGGGGCCACGCTGCCGGGGGAGGGCGTGGCGCGGCGGGCTGGTCAGGGTGATCTGCCGTACCAGCTGGTGGAACGAGAGCAGCGCGGCGACGGCCGGCAGGGCGGCGACGGCGATGCCGGGCACCGTCCGCGGCGCGTGGGCGATGCACAGGAAGACCGCGATGGCGGAGAAGAGCACCACGACCGCCCAGGAGCTCCCCGGACGCCTGCGGTGCAGCGCGGCCCGCAGCACCGAGAGCGAGGCGACCAGCCAGGGCCCGTACACCAGCACCGGCCACCAGTCGACCAGCTCCCGGGAGGTGCTGGGGGAGGCCACGAAGCGCAGCGGGCCGTAGGAGATCATCCCACTCAGGACGCTCAGTATGGCGACGATCACCGTGGTCAGCGCGGCGAAGACCAGGCTGAAGAGCCGCAGCCAGGGCATGTTGGGCCGGCGGAAGCGGACCCGGCGGCGTCGTCCCCGGCCGCGCACGAAGGCGGTCGGGGTCGGCGGCGCCGGGGCCGGGGTCGGGTCCTCGGGGGGCGGCGGCGACTCCTCGGCGGAGGCCGACTGCAGAAGGCGCGCGAGGTCGCCGTCCAGGTCCCAGCGGTCGTCGAAGGTCTCGGCGGCC
Organism: Streptomyces sp. SAJ15; assembly: GCF_007595705.1. Classification (GTDB taxonomy): domain Bacteria; phylum Actinomycetota; class Actinomycetes; order Streptomycetales; family Streptomycetaceae; genus Streptomyces. The sequence goes on from NZ_NISY01000002.1 coordinate 791,054, forward strand.
GGTAGCGGCCCCGCGTACCCCGGGTAGCTGCCGCTGAGGGTGGTGTCGAGCGGCTCGTTCCAGGCCCCGACCGAGGAGTCGAAGGCTCCGACCGACGGGTCGAAGGTCCGCACCGACGGGTCGAAGGTCCCGACCGAGGGGTCGAAGGCTCCGACCGACGGGTCGAAGGTCCGGACCGACGGGTCGAAGGCCCCGACCGAGGGGTCGAAGCCTCCGATCGAGGAGTCGAAGGCCCCGATCGAGGGGTCGACGGAGCCCATGGAGTAGCCCCCGTAGCCGACCTGGTGGCCGGCCGCGTGGCCGCTGTGCGTCGTATGACCGGTGTGGTGGCCGGGGTAATGACCGGGGCTGTAGCCAGCCGTCTGGCCGGCGGTTTCCGGGTCCGGGTAGGTCATGGCCGTCCATCCGGTTCCGTGCTGCCGTGGGGCCGCGGGCTGTGTCTGGTCACGCCCCGACCAACGATTCCGCAAATACGCCGTATCGCAGCAATCGGGTGAAAGTAGCCAATGATCTTGTCATGCGTGGCGCGTGCAACAATTCCCTGTACGAACCATCGAGGCGCAACGTTCGCACGCGTATACGCAATAATGATGCATTACGAGCGCAGCCATCCAGCTCGTATGGTCTTGCGCTGTACGTGGAGTGGCGGGAACCGTCAGCTCGGCGGTTCCTCACTTGCGGGTCTCCCGCGCATGTCTGCGCACCCGCACGTCCGCCGCTGGTCACCGCCCATCGAGCTCATCTGACCGGCAGCGATAAAGGAGCCACCCCTGTGTTGGACCAAGGCGTACCCTCGCCCGTCAGCGACAAGCCGACCCCTGCTGCCGGGGGTTTCGGCGCCCTGATGCGGCGCAAGCCCGTCGAGCGGCTTGTCGCGGAGGGCGGTCACGGCGAGGGTGGCACGCTGCGCCGCTCCCTCGGTATGTGGCAGCTGACCATGATCAGCATCGGTGCGACGCTGGGCACCGGCATCTTCGTCGTGCTCGGCGAGGCGGTCCCCAAGGCCGGCCCCGCGGTCACCCTCTCGTTCGTCATCGCCGGACTCACCGCGCTCTTCTCGGCGCTCTCCTACGCGGAGCTGGCCGGCACCATCCCGGTCTCCGGATCCTCGTACTCCTACGCCTACGCCACGATGGGCGAGCTCGTCGCCTGGGTCTGCGGCTGGTGCCTGATCCTGGAGTACGGCGTATCGGTCGCGGCGGTCGCCGTCGGCTGGGGCGAGTACGTCAACGAGCTGCTCGACGGCACCATCGGGGTCACCATCCCGGCCGCGCTCTCCGCGGCGCCCGGTGAGGTCGACGGCGCGCTGTTCAACCTGCCCGCGCTGATCGTGGTCCTGCTGGCCATGGTGTTCCTGCTCGGCGGGGCCAAGGAGTCCGCCCGCGCCAACACCATCATGGTCGTGGTGAAGATCGCCGCCCTGCTGCTCTTCTGCGCCATCGGCTTCATGGGCTTCAAGTCCGGCAACTACGAGAACTTCATGCCGCTGGGCATGGCGGGCGTGAGCGCCGCCGGCGCCACCCTCTTCTTCTCGTACATCGGCTTCGACGCCGCGTCCACGGCCGGCGAGGAGGCGAAGAACCCGCAGCGTGACCTGCCCCGCGCGATCATGCTGTCGCTGGGCATCGTCACCGCGCTGTACGTCCTGGTCGCCTTCGTCGCCGTCGGTGCCCGGCCGTGGAAGAACTTCAGCGGCTCCGAGGCCGACCTGGCCGGGATCATGGAGGACGTCACCGGCCAGAACTTCTGGGCCGTGCTGCTTGCGGCCGGCGCCGTCATCGCCATCGCCTCCGTCGTGCTGACCGTGCTCTACGGCCAGACCCGCATCATGTTCGCGATGTCCCGCGACGGCCTGGTGCCCAAGGTGTTCGCCAAGGTCAACCCGCGCACCGGCACCCCGCGCGCCAACACCGTGATCGTCTCGCTGTTCTGCGGCATCCTGGCCGCGCTGATCCCGCTCGGCGAGCTCGCCAACGCCACCAGCATCGGCACCCTGTTCGCCTTCGCCCTCGTCAACATCGCGGTGATCGTGCTGCGCCGCACCCGCCCCGAGATGCCCCGCACCTTCCGGGTGCCGCTCTCCCCGCTCTTCCCGCTGATCGGCTTCGGCTTCTGCGTGTGGATGATGGGCAGCCTGGACACCATCACCTGGATCGTCTTCGGCGTCTGGATGGCCGTCGGCTTCGTGATCTATTTCGGCTACGGCATGCGCCGCTCCCGGCTGGCGACCTCCGGCACGTCGGACGCCCTCGCGGCCGCCGGCGTCGCGGACGCCGAGTAGCCCACCTCCTGAGACGCTCCACGAGGGGCCTGAGGGGCTTGGGATCGCACCACGCGGTCCCGCGAAGCCGCCTCAGGCCTCTCTTCTTCGTCTCCTCCCTCCGGGGCGCCGCCGTGACGACCGGCCACCGCGGCCGGTTTGGCAAGGTCAGGAGAGCCACGAGAAGATGTGGGAAGACATGAAGCAGCAGGTAGGGGCGAGCCGTTGGCGACGCCCGTGACAGCGACCCCGCTGTGATCTACTTCGGGCAACGGCAAGCGCCGCTCCCATTGGCCACCGCAGAGAAGTGATTCCCCCGCAGTGCGACTGAACGACCTGGACGAACGCATCGTCCACGCCCTCGCCGAGGATGCCCGCCGCTCGTACGCCGACATCGGCGCGGAGGTCGGCCTGTCCGCGCCCGCCGTGAAGCGGCGCGTGGACCGGCTGCGGGCGGAGGGTGCCATCACCGGATTCACGGTTCGGGTGGACCCGGCGGCGCTCGGCTGGGAGACCGAGGGGTTCATCGAGCTCTACTGCCGTCACAACACCTCGCCGCAGGACATCCACCGCGGGCTCTCGCGCTATCCGGAAGTGGCGTCCGCCTCCACCGTCACGGGGGAGGCCGACGCCATCGTCCAGGTCTTCGCCTCCGACATGCGCCACTTCGAGCGGGTGCTGGAGCGGATCGCGGGCGAACCGTTCGTGGAACGCACCAAGTCGGTGCTGGTCCTCTCGCCCCTGCTGCGGCGCTACACCTCGGGCTCGCCCGCCTGAAGCGCTTCCCGATCTCGACCCGTCAGAGCGCGCCCCGTCAGAGCTCGACCCGTCAGAGGTGGGCCCACCCCCGTTCATCCGGGGGCGGGCCCGTTTTCGTTCGGGGGCTGTTTCCTTCGAAGTGGGCCGTTTCGATGGGAGGGGGCCGTTTTGCATGAGTAACGGGTGGCGCCCACGGCGCGTCAGTACGGGTGGCGGTCGCTCTTGTCGCTCCACGCCTTGTACGCCTCGGCGCCCAGCTCGGGGTGGATCTGCTCGATCTTGATCCGCCGCTGGTCCAACGACCGCTGGAAGTCCTCGTACTGATAGGCGTCGTCGAAGCCGATCGCCCGGGTGGCGTCCAGGTCGCAGCTGAAGTAGACGGCGTCGATCCGCGCCCAGTAGATGGCGCTCATGCACATCGGGCACGGGGCGCCGCTGATGTAGATCGAGCACCCCTGGAGCATGCGGGCGCGTTCCGGTACGGGATCGGGGGACCCGTCGGGGCGTGGCACGTACTGCAGCGTGCTCTCGTTCTGGTAGTCCTCGGCGATCGAAGGAGCCTCCGGGTTGAGACGCTGGATCGCCTTGCGGATCGTCTCCACCTCGGCGTGTGCGGTGGGATCGCCGGTGAGTAGCACCCGGTTCTGGCCCCGGGCGATGATCTCCCCGTCTCGGGCGATCACCGCGCCGAACGGGCCGCCCCAGCCGTTCACCACGGACTCGGTGGCCAGTCGCACGGCCTCGGTCAGACACTCTTTGTGATCCATGAGAACCCTGCCCGTCTCTTGCCCGTCTCTCTGTCTCTCCGCTGCGGTCTCTCCGCTGCCCTGTGTCTCGACGCTGCTCGTCTGTCGCTCGTCTGTCCGTTCTCCGACGTCACCTTGTCCGCGTCGCCCTGCTGTTCACTCGACGTGCCCGGTCTCGGTGCCCGGTCTCGTCGTCCCTCCCTTTCACCTCCTCCCACCTCGTAATTTGTCCGAATTGGTGGATAACTCCCTTTCGATCTAGACTACTCGGTATGGGTGCTGGTGCAAGCCGTGACCTCGGCGGTGTCGGCGGGGACAACGCCACGGTGGTGACCTCCCAGCGTGTGCGACCGGGGCGTGACGACGACTACCGCCGCTGGCAGGAGAAGACGAACCAAGTCGTGCGTGAATTCGACGGGTTCGAGGGAACGGAGCTGTATCCGCCGACCCCCGGTGAAGCCAACGAGTGGGTCGTCGTCTTTCGCTTCTCCCGTGTCGACCAGTTGACCGCCTGGCTGGAGTCCTCCGCCCGCCGGGAACTCCTCGACGAGGGCCGCCCTCTGTTCGATGGCTCCCCGACCCAGGAGATCCTCGCCGGCGGCACGCCGGCCCGCGATGTGGTGACGGCGGTCATCTCGCACGAGGTGCGGCCCGGGCGGGAGCGGGATTTCATGCGGTGGCAGGACAAGGTCCTCGCCGAGCAGGAGAAGCAATCGGGCTTCATGGGGTCGGAGTTGTTCAAGCCCGTCCAGGGAGTCCAGGACCGCTGGGTGGTCGTCTTCCGCTACGACACCCGTGAGCACCTCGACCGGTGGCTCGACTCCGAGGCGCGCAAGAAGCTGCTGGAGGAGGGGCGTCAGTACTTCTCCGCTTATGACGTGCGGAAGATCGCATCGGCGTTCAGCGGCTGGTTCCGGTTCGGCGAAGGGGCGGACAAGGGCATTCCACCCAACTGGAAGCAGGCCATGTCCGTCGTCCTGGCGCTCTATCCGACCGTCATGATCCTGAATCTGACGGTGGGTCATGACCTCGACGAGCTCGGCGTGCCCGGGTACGTGGGGCTGTTCATCGGCAATGTGCTCAGTGTCAGCGTGCTGACCTGGCTGCTGATGCCCTTGGTCAACCGGGCGTTCGCCTTCTGGCTGGTGCCCGATCGGGCGAACTCCCTCCGCGTCCATGTCGTGGGCGCCGCACTGGTGGCGCTGTGCTGGCTGGTGTTCATCGTCGTCTTCGGGCTGACCACCGGATAGCCCCGGCCGCGCCCCGCCGCCCCACGCCCCCGCCGCGCCCCGCCCCGGCCTCTCCTGCTCCGTTACGGCCTCGCTCCTCCGCCTGCCTCTGTGGCCGGCGGTCGAAGCCATGCCGCCACCACCGTCGCGAGGACGACCAGCACCACGGCCGCTATGCGATAGCCCACCCCGACCGCGTCCGTGTATGCCGACACCACCTCCCTACGCACCCCGTCTCCGAGTCGGGACGCGGCGGCCAGTGCCTGCGCGGCCGAGTCGGAATTATCGCCCAGCGCGGCCGGGAGCCGGTCGGAGAAGCGTATGGACAGGGCGGTGCCGATGACGGCGATCCCCAGGGCGGCCCCCAGCTCGCGGGCGGCGGCGTTCAGGCCGGAGCCCACCCCCGCCTTCGTCTGCGGCAGGGCGGTGATCACCGAGTGGGAGAGCGACGGCATCGTCATCCCGCAACCCGTGGCCGTGATCAACATGTACGCCGCATACAGCGGGTACGGCGTGCCGGAGTCGGCCGTCGACATGGCCGTCAGCCCGGCGGCGAGGAGCAGCAGCCCGGTGACGACCGTGGGGCGGGTGCCCAGCCGGCGCGCCCAGCCGATGCTTCGCTGGGTCACCAGCATCATGCCGACGGCCGCCGGGAGCACGCCGATACCGGCCTGCAACGCACTGAAGCCCTTCACGTACTGCAGGAACTGCGCGTTCACATAGAAGAGGGCGAACATCCCGAAGAAGGCGGCGGCGATGCCGAGCGCCCCGGCCCGCACGGCGGGCAGCCGGAAGACCCGCGGGTCGAGCACCGGCTGTGCGGCGCGCAGCCCATGCCAGGTGAAGAGCGCGAGGAGCAACGCGGCCAGACCGAAAGCGCCCAGGACGGGGGTCGAGCCCCAGCCGTGCCCCGGGGCCTCGATGATCCCGTAGAGCAGGGCGAAGAGGCCCAGGATGAGCAGGGCGGAGCCGGGGGCGTCGAGGTTCGCGGTGCCTCGGGGGGCGCGCGGAGCGACCCGGGCCGCCCACAGCAACAGGGCGGCGCCCAGCGGTACGTAGGCCCAGAAGAGTCCCTGCCACGGTAGATACTCGATGATCAACGCGCCGCCGGTGTTGCCGAGGATGCCTCCCACGGCCAGCGCCGAACTCCAGCCGGCGATGGCCGCCGCGCGTCGCTCGGGGGCGGTGACCTGGAGCAGGAGCGACATGGTGGCGGGCATCATCAGGGCGGCCCCCGCGCCCGACACCCCCCGCCCGGCCAGCAACAACGGCACGGTCGTCGCCAGTGCGCACAGCGCGGCGCCGCCGGTGAACAGGGACAGACCGGCGAGCAGCACGCCCTTGCGGCCCAGCCGGTCGCCGAGCGCCCCCGCCGGGATCAGCAGTCCGGCGAAGACGATGACGTAGGTGTCGACGATCCACAGCAGCTGCGACGGTGACGGCCGGAGATCGCTCGCCGACAGCTGCGGGATGGCGAGGTTGATGGCGGCGACAAGCGACTGCGCGACGAGCACACAGGCGCACATCGCGATGAGCACCGCGCGATGGCGCCCGCTCGCCGCGGAGCGCGGCGGCGCCTTGGCGGACAGGGTTGCCGACATGACGAAGAGACCCCCGAAGTGAAGAGCACTGATGAGTACTGCTGTCTGGGACTGACCTCGACGACGGTAGGGACGCCCCCTATTGCTTTCAAATGCAACGTCAGCAAGGAATACTTGCGTCATGCGCATTGAACCTGGTGAGAGCGGTCTACCGGCCCACCGTGTCGATCTGAACCTGCTGGTCGCGCTGGACGCCCTGCTCGAGGAGGAGAGCGTGACCGGGGCCGCCGACCGGCTCGGACTCTCCGGCCCGGCCATGAGCCGCACCCTCGGCCGCATCCGGCGTGCCCTCGGTGACCCGGTGCTGGTCCGAGCCGGGCGTCATATGGTCCCCACCCCCCGCGCGCTGGCCATCCGGGCCGAGGTGGGCCGGCTCGTGGACGACGCCCGCGCACTGTTCGCCGCCGGCTCGCCCGCCGACCCCGCCACCCTCCGCCGCGCCTTCACCCTCAGCGCGCACGACGCCCATGTCATGGCGTTCGGCGCCGGCCTGCTGGACCGCGTCGCCGGCACCGCGCCAGGGGTGACCCTGCGCTTCCTCGCCGAGCCCAGCACCGGCGTGCCCTCCCTCCGCGACGGCACCGTCGACCTCGAGATCGGCGTCATCGACCGCAATGAGCCGGAGGTCCGCGTCGAGCCGCTGCTGGAGGACCGCATGGTCGGTGTGGTCCGCCCCGGGCACCCCCTCGCCGAGGGAAGCGTCACCCTCCGTGGCTTCGCTGCCGCCAACCACCTCGTGGTCTCCCGGCGCGGCCGGCTGTCCGGCCCCATCGACACCGCCCTCGCCGCCCATGGCCTGCGTCGCCGCGTGGTCGCCTCCTCACCCACCTTCGCCGCCTCCCTCTTCCTTCTGCTGCGCGGCGACGCCATCGGACTCGCCCTGGAGCGGGTCGACGCGCCGGCCGTGGCAGCGCTGGGCCTGCGCACCTTCGAGGTGCCGCTTGAGCTGCCTCCGCTGCCCTTCGCCATGGCCTGGCACCCCCGCCACGAGGCGGACGGTGGCCATATCTGGCTTCGTGGCCTCGTCCGGGACGTGGTCGCCGACACACTGGCCGGCCCCGCGCAATGAATCGACGCGTCGGGGCGGGTTCCCGTTTCGAATCGACGCCCTGTCCGCAATGGTCAAGCCTTGTTCGTGCTCGGCCGAGAACCGTACGGTTCTTTACGTCCCCCTGCTGGTTGTACGTCCCGTACCCGCCCCCGCCCGAGGTCTGCCATGCCGTCGCTGCGCACCGCCCTGCTCCAGAGCTCCGGTCACCCCGGCGACGTGTCGGCCAACCTCCAGGTCCTCGGCGACGCCGCCGGCCGGGCCGCGGCGGCCGGAGCGGGGCTGCTCGTCACCTCGGAGCTCTTCCTCACCGGCTACGCCATCGGCGACGCGGTACCGGAGCTGGCGGAGCCCGCCGACGGCCCCGGGGCCACGGCCCTGGCCCGGATCGCGGCCGAGCACGGCATCGCGATCGCCTGCGGCTACCCCGAGCGCGACGGCGACACCCTCTACAACTCCGTCCAGCTCTTCGGGGCCGACGGCAGCCGCCTCGCCAACTACCGCAAGACCCACCTCTTCGGCGATTTCGAGACCGCCCACTTCACTCCCGGCGACGAGCCGGTCGTCCAGGCAGAGCTGGACGGCGTCAGGATCGGCCTTCTGATCTGCTATGACGTCGAGTTCCCGGAGACCGTGAGGGCCCACGCCCTCGCCGGTACCGAGCTGCTGGCGGTCCCCACCGCACTGATGCGCCCGTACGAGATCGTCCCGCAGACCCTCCTCCCGGCCCGCGCCTGGGAGAGCCAGCTCTACATCGCGTACGCCAACCGCTGCGGCCTCGAGGGCGAGTTCCACTTCGCCGGGCTCAGCTGCCTCGCCGCTCCCGACGGCACCGCCCGCGCCCGCGCCGGCGCGGCGGAGGACCTGGTCACCGCCGATGTGGACACCGATTCGCTGAAGGCGTCCCGGGCCGAGAACACCTATCTGAGCGATCGCCGCCCCGAGCTGTACGCCTCGCTCGCCTGAACCATCGCACCACCCCCTCGATCGTTCCGATCACCCCGCAAGTAGGAGAGTCCAGCCGATGACGTCCACGGTGCCCACCGCCGTCCATGACGACCAGGACCCGCAGCAGTCCCCCCTTCCGCCCGTCACCATGTTCGGCCCGGACTTCCCCTACGCCTACGACGACTACCTGGCGCACCCGGCCGGCCTGGGCCAGATACCCGCCACCGAGCACGGCGGCGAGGTGGCGGTCATCGGCGGTGGCCTCTCCGGCATCGTCGCCGCGTACGAGCTGATGAAGATGGGCCTCAAGCCCGTCGTCTACGAGGCCGACCAGATCGGCGGCCGGCTGCGCACCGTCGGCTTCGAGGGCTGTGACGACTCGCTGAACGCCGAGATGGGCGCGATGCGGTTCCCGCCGTGCTCCACCGCCCTTCAGCACTACATCGACCTGGTGGGTCTGGAGACCAAGCCGTTCCCCAACCCCCTGGCCCCGGACACCCCCTCCACCGTCGTAGACCTCAAGGGTGAGTCGCACTACGCCGAGACCATCGACGACCTTCCCGAGGTCTACCGCCAGGTCATGGACGCCTGGAACGCCTGCCTGGAGGAGGGCGCGAACTTCTCCGACATGAACCGCGCCATCCGTGAGCGGGACATCCCGCGCATCCGCGAGATCTGGGCGCAGCTCGTCGAGAAGCTCGACAACCAGACCTTCTACGGCTTCCTCTGCGACTCCCCGGCCTTCAAGTCCTTCCGTCACCGGGAGATCTTCGGACAGGTCGGCTTCGGCACCGGTGGCTGGGACACCGACTTTCCGAACTCCATCCTGGAGATCCTCCGCGTCGTCTACACCGAGGCGGACGACCACCACCGCGGCATCGTCGGCGGTAGCCAGCAGCTTCCGCTGCGGCTGTGGGAGCGCGAGCCCCAGAAGCTCGTGCACTGGCCCCAGGGCACCTCGCTGGCCAGCCTGCACGACGGCACGCCGCGCCCGGCCGTGACCCGGCTGCACCGCACGGCGGGCAACCGCATCACCGTCACCGACGCCTCCGGCGACATCCGCACCTACCGCGCCGCCATCTTCACCGCGCAGTCCTGGATGCTGCTGTCGAAGATCGAGTGTGATGACGCGCTGTTCCCCATCGACCACTGGACGGCGATGGAGCGCACCCACTATATGGAGTCCTCCAAGCTGTTCGTGCCGGTCGACCGCCCGTTCTGGCTGGACAAGGACGAGGAGACCGGCCGGGACACGATGAGCATGACGCTCACCGACCGGATGACCCGCGGCACCTACCTGCTGGACAACGGGCCGGACCAGCCCGCCGTCATCTGCCTCTCCTACACCTGGTGCGACGACAGCCTCAAGTGGCTGCCGCTGTCCGCGAGCGAGCGCATGGAGGTCATGCTCAAGTCGCTTGGCGAGATCTACCCGAAGGTCGACATCCGGAAGCACATCATCGGCAACCCGGTGACCGTCTCCTGGGAGAACGAGCCCTACTTCATGGGCGCGTTCAAGGCCAACCTGCCCGGCCACTACCGCTACCAGCGCCGTCTGTTCACCCACTTCATGCAGGACCGCCTGCCCGAGGACAAGCGCGGCATCTTCCTCGCGGGTGACGACATCTCCTGGACGGCGGGCTGGGCCGAGGGCGCCGTGCAGACCGCGCTCAACGCGGTCTGGGGTGTCATGAAGCAGTTCGGCGGCGAGACCGACCCGACCAACCCGGGCCCCGGAGACCTCTACGACGAGATCGCCCCGGTGGAGCTGCCGGAGGACTGACGCTCCCAGCGTCGTTCGGGCCGCTCTCCCCCTCCCCGAGACCCGGGCCGCCGCCACGCCGCGACACGCGTGGCGGCGGCCCGCATCCATGTCCGGGCACCGGAGCGCGGTCCGCCGGGCGGTCAGCCCAGCGGCGTGAGGAGGCAGCGGCCGACGAGCCCCACGCCGGCGTCCACCCGATCGGAGAACTCCTCCGCCACCTCCGGAAGCCCACGCAGGCCCCACAGGGTGCGAAAGGTGGCCCACGCCGCGTCCCGTGCGCGCTCCAGACTCCAGGCACCCACCAGGTGGGTGAAGGGGTCGGCCACATCCAGCAGGTCGGGACCCGGCATCAACTCCTCGCGGATGCGCTCCTCCATCCTGACCAACACCTCGCCGACCCGGTCGAAGTCCCCTTCCAGCGCCGCCGGTTCCAACTCCCGTCCGTGACAGGTGCTGATGAGCGCCAGCGCCAGGTCGTAGCCGATATGCGCGTTGATGCCCGCCAGGGCGAACTGGAGCGGACGCACCGCGGGGTGGCGGCGCAGTTGGAACAGCGGCCGCCAACAGGCGGGCGGTCGCCGCCCGGCCGCCACCGCGTCGAGGGCGGCCAGATAGCGTCCGCCGAACCGCACGGCCAGCTCCTCGGTCGCTGCCGGGTTGTGGAAATGGCCGGTGATCAGTCGCTGCCCGACCTCCTCGGTGACCGAGAGGTACACCCGATTGAAGATCGCCACCCCGTCGTGCGGCGGCAACACGGTATCGATCGTCCGCATCCGTGCCACCACGTGGTCGAAGGTCCGCGGGGCGCACGGCTGGTCGGCCTCTGTCATGGGGCTCAGGGTCCCAGCCGCCCGGTCCGCCGGGCGCTCGTGCGCGGCGGTTTCCCCATAACGGGCTAACAGGCGGGAAGCGGAATCGCACCCACGTCATGAGACGTACCCCTCGCCCTCGTGTCGAGCTCGCCTGAGATGCATGGCAACTACCTTCCGTCGGCGGTCCGTTGCACCACCAGCGTGAACGGTCCGGCCCGGCCGGAGGAGAGACCTGGCGATCGGCGGATCCCGAATCCCCGGCTCGCCGGTCCGGGATTCGCTAGTCCAGGGTTCACCGATCCGGGTGTCGCCGGTCCGGGTGTCGCCGGTCCGGGGTTCAGCGATCCGGGTCTCCTCGGTCCAGGGTTCACCGATCCGGGTCTCCTCGGTCCGGGGCTCGCCGATCCGCGGACCGTCAGCCGGGAGATGCCGCATCAAGGGACGGCAGATCAGCGGACGGCAGATCAGCGGACAACGGATCAGGGGACGCGAGATCACAGGATGTGGCATCAGGGGTCTACCGATCCGGGGATTCGCAGACCCTGGTTACTCTGCGTCAGCGAGGGGACCATGAACGCGTGGATCGCAACGAGTTCGCCGACTTCCTTCGCCGCTGCCGCGCACGCCTCGCACCCACCGACGTCGGACTGGGGCCGGGCGCGCGGCGCCGCACGCCCGGCCTCCGCCGAGAGGAGGTGGCCCAGCTCACCGGCATGTCCACGGACTACTACGCCCGGTTGGAGCAGGCGCGCGGCCCGCGTCCGTCCCGTCAGATGCTGACCGCGCTCGCCCGGGCGCTGCGGCTGACCGACGACGAGCGGGACCATCTCTTCCACCTGGCCGGTGAGGAGCCGCCGCGTGACCGCGGCACCTCCGGGCATGTGCCGCCCGGCATACTGCGCGTGCTGGACCGGTTGTACGACGCCGCCGCGCAGGTCACCAACGACTGGGGCGACATCCTGGCGCAGAACGCGCTGGCGGCTGCCCTGGTCGGGGACGTGAGCGCCCGGCCGCCGGCTGATCGGAACATGGTCCGCCGGTTCTTCACCGAGCGACCAGGCCCCTCGCTGACGCCCGCGGCGGACCGTGAGCGGCACGCACGGACGCATGTGGCGAACCTGCGGGCGGTGCTCGCCGCCCGCCCCGACGACCCCGGCCCTGCCGCGCTGGTCGCCGAGTTGCGGTCTGGCAGTGCGGAGTTCGCCGCCCTGTGGGAGGCGCACGAGGTTGCTGTGCAGCGCTCGTCCATCACTCGCTTCGAGCATCCGATGGTGGGGCTGCTGGAGCTGGAGTGCGAGGTGCTGCTGAGCGCCGAGCACGCCCAACGGTTGATCGTCTATACCGCCCAACCGGGCACCGAATCGTATGAACGACTGGAGCTGCTCCGTGTGCTGGGACTTCAGGACCTCACGGTGTAAGGCCTTGTTCGTCCGCCGGCGGCCCCGGGAGGGCGGGCCGCCGGCGGTGGGAGCCGGGTCAGTCGGTCCCCGTTCCCGTGGCCGTCCCCGTGCCCGCCCCCTTGTCGTCGTAGGCGCTGGTTCCGGAGTCCAGCAGTGGCTCCTGACGCTTCAGGTGGGCGGGGGCCAGGGCCCGCAGCACGTGGTAGCCGGTGATGACGACGATCGTGCCGAGCGCGATGCCGCTCAGCTCGAAGTTGTCGCTGATCTTCAGGCTGACACCGCCGACGCCGATGATGACGCCCGCCGCCACCGGCACCAGGTTGAGCGGATTGCGCAGGTCCACGTCGTTGTGCACCCAGATCTGGGCGCCGAGCAGACCGATCATGCCGTAGAGGATCACCGTGATGCCGCCGAGGACACCGCCGGGGATCGCGGCCACCACCGCGCCGAACTTGGGGCACAGGCCGAAGAGGAGCGCGAAGCAGGCGGCTGCCCAGTAGGCGGCGGTGGAGTAGACGCGGGTGGCGGCCATCACGCCGATGTTCTCGGAGTAGGTGGTGTTGGCGGGGCCTCCGACGGCCGTCGACAGCATCGTCGCGGCGCCGTCCGCCGCGATGGCCGTGCCCAGCTTGTCGTCCAGTGGATCGTTGATCATCTCGCCCACCGCCTTCACATGGCCGGCGTTCTCCGCGATGAGCGCGATCACCACCGGAAGTGCGACGAGGATCGCCGACCACTCGAAGCTGGGGGCGTGCAGGGAGGGGAGCCCGATCCAGTCGGCGGATCCCACCTCGGAGAGGTCGAGCCGCCAGTGGTCCACCGCCTGGGTTCCGCCGTTCACCGAGTGGATCTTCCCGAAGATCCGGTCCAGGGTCCAGGAGAGCGCATAGCCGAAGATCAGCCCCAGGAAGATCGCGATCCGCGACCAGAAGCCGCGCAGACAGACCACGGCCAACCCGGTGAAGAGCATCGTCAGCAGCGCCGTCCACTGGTCGGTCGGCCAGTAGGTGCGCGCGGTGACCGGCGCGAGATTAAAGCCGATCAGCATGACCACGGCGCCGGTGACCACGGGGGGCATCGCCGCGTGGATGATCCGCGCACCGAAGCGCTGGACCGCGAGCCCACTGAGGAACAGGGCCGCGCCGACGACCAAGATCGCACCGGTCACCGCCGCGCTGCCGCCGCCCTGCGCCCGGATGACGGCGGCCACCCCCACGAAGGAGAGGCTGCAACCGAGATAGCTGGGGACCCGGCCACGGGTCGCGACCAGAAAGATCATGGTCGCGACGCCCGACATCATGATGGCGAGATTCGGGTCGAGACCCATGAGCACCGGAGCGACGAAGGAAGCACCGAACATGGCGACCACATGCTGAGCGCCGAGCCCCGCGGTCCGGGGCCACGACAGCCGCTCATCGGGTCTGACGACGGCTCCGGGGGCGGGGGTGCGCCCGTCGCCGTGCAGGGTCCAGCGCAGGCCCAGGCCCATGACTGCTCCACTTCATCGATACGCGGGGGGATCGGAGCAATGTTAATGGGCCGTAAGGGAGGTTCATCCCGTGATGGGAGGGTCCTCCGGCAGTTCCGCCTCGAAATCGTAGGACAAGGTCTGTGCCTGCTCATAGGAGAGGAGGTTGCTCGGATCCGCGTCGGGGTGCTCGATGGACCAGGCCAGCTCCACCGCTCGGTGCAGGGCGGCCCGGAAGAGCAGCGAGCCGCAGCTGACCCTGCCGACACCCAGTTCGGCGAGGACCTCATAGCGGTGCCGGCCGGGGGCGAACAGCACATTGAGCGGGGCCTGCCCCAGGTCCCGGACCAGTGTCGCGATGTCCTTCTCGTCGGTCAGGCCGGGCACGAAGACGCCGTCGGCGCCCGCGCGGACATAGGCTTCGGCCCGTTCGAGAGCCGCCGACAGCGGGGGAGCGGTCTCCCCGGCCAGCGCGGGGAACCAGTGGGTGTCGGTCCGGGCGTTCACGAAGAGTTCGGGCACCCGCTCTTTGACGGCCGTGATGACCTCACATTGTCGTCCGAGGGGTGCCAGCGTCCCCTCGGAGCGGCCGTCCTCGATGTTCACGCCCACCACTCCGGCCGCCGCCAGCTCGGCGGCGAGTACCGCGACCTCCTCGGGGCGGTCGCTGAAGCCGCCCTCGATGTCGACGCTGACGAGCACCGGCAGTCGAGCCAGGCCGCGGGCGAGGGCGAGCGTCTCCTCGCGGGCGGCGCCGGTCGCGTCCGGCAGCCCGGCCGCGGCGGCGACGCCCAGGCTGGTGGTCCCCAGCGCGCGGAATCCGCGCCGGGCCAGCGCGGCGCCGCTGGCGTGGTCCCAGGCGTTGGGGAGCAGCAGCGGGCGGTCGGTGTGGTGGAGTCGGCGAAAGGCGGCGCAACGTTCGGTGGTGGCCGTGGTCACGGTCGGGTCCCCTCAAGGTCGAGCAGGTCGAGGTCGAGCAACCGGCGGAGTGCCCGCCGGCCGGTGTCGCTGACACGGAGCGCGCGTCGGCTGCCGATGCGCACGCACCATTCGGCCTCCAGCGCATGGCGATACAGGGCCGCGCCGGCGCGGCCGCCCAGGTGCGGCCGGCGCTCCGTCCAGTCCAGACAGCCGCGGGCCATCGGGCGACGGCCGCTCGGGGCGGCCGTCAGGTCGATGTCCAACTCGCGGAACCAGGCGAGGCCGTCGTCCGTGAGGGCGAAGCCCGTGTGCTGTTGGAGGAGGCCGCGTTCGAGCATGGCCGCGGTGATGGCGGTGCCGAGCCGGCCGGCCAGGTGGTCGTAGCAGGTGCGGGCGCGAGCCATGGCGCTGCTGGCGCCGGCGACGCGCAGGGTCCGCGGTGGGGAGGGAGGTGCCGCATACGCGGAGAGGTCCTCGATCAGCTGGGCGACCTCGGGGCCGGCCAGGCGTAGGTAGCGGTGCCGCCCCTGCCGCTCCTCCGCCAGCAGACCGCCGTCCACCAGTCGGTTCAGTTGCTCACTGGCCGTGGAGGCGGCGACCCCCGCCTGCCGGGCCAGCTCTCCGGCGGTCCACGCCCGGCCGTCGAGCAGCGCCAGGCAGAAACGGACGCGGGTCTCGTCGGCCAGTAGCGCGGCGAGACGGGCGAGTTGTGGCCCGGTGGGCTCGGGGTGGGTCATCGCTCCATGATGCTCCCGCCATCGTTCGGCGCCCGCCGAACCGTCGTCTCCTGGATTGCGGAACCGCCGGGGACGGACCCGGGGCTGACGGAACCGCCCGGACCGGAGCCGCTGGGGACGGACCCGCCCGCGCCGGAGCGACCCTCGGCGGAAGGCGCCGAGGCGGCCTGGGCGGGGCTGGGGCCGGACCCGCCCCGCAGCACGCCGGCGCCGACGACCAGACCGAGGGCGAGGGCCGTGACGAGAGCGAAGGAGGTGGTGAGGGAGGTCAGGTCGGCGATCGAGCCCATGGCGGCGGGGGCGATCAGGCCGGAGGTGTAGGTGATGGTGGCGACGCCCGCGATGGCCTGGCTGGGGGCGGGGCCGCTGCGGCCGGCGGCGGCGAAGGCGAGCGGGACGACCACCGCGATGCCCAGGCCGACACAGCCGAAGCCGGCGATGGCGACGGCGGGGTGCGGTGCCACGACGACCAGCAGCCCGCCGAGCGTGGCGAGCGCGCCGCCGCCGCGCACGGTCCGGACCGGGCCCAGCCGGGCCACGATCGCGTCGCCGGCGAGCCGGGCGGCGGCCATGGTGCAGGCGAAGGCGGTGGTGCAGGCGGCGGCGAGACCGGGGGAGGAGTCCATGACATCGCGCAGATAGACGGCGGACCAGTCGAGGCTGGCGCCTTCCGCGAAGACCGCGCAGAAGCCCACCGCGCCGATGATCAGCGCGGAGCGCGGTGGCAGGGCGAAGCGCGGCGGCGGGTGTTCTTCGGGGGCGCCGCGCAGGTCGAGCACCCATCGGCAGGCGATGACCCCGAGGACGGTGAGCACCGCGGCCGCGATGCCCAGGTGCAGCCGGGCGTCGGCGTCGGCGTGCGCGGCGACCGTGCCGGCGGCGGACCCGATGAGGGCGCCCACGCTCCACATGCCGTGCAGCCCGGACATGATCGATCGGCCGAGTCGCTGTTCGATCTCCACGCCGAGCGCGTTCATGGCCACGTCGGCCATCCCCGAGGTCGCCCCGTAGACGAAGAGGGCGCCGAACAGCCAGACCAGACCGGGGGAGGCCGCGGGCAGTGCGAGCGAGGCGCACCACAGGGCCAGCAGCCCACGGAGTGCCGCGCGGGCGCCGAGGCGGTGGCTCACCCAGCCGGCCAGCGGCATGGCGAGCGACGCTCCGATCGCGGGGAAGGCGAGCGCGAGACCGAGCCGTCCCGCGCTGATGTCCAACTGCTCCTGGATCCAGGGGATGCGGGTGGCGAAGTTGCCGGTCACCGCGCCGTGCACGGCGAACACGGCCGCGACGGCCAGCCGTGCCCGTCGCACCTCGGCCATGCGTGGTTCCTCCTCGACTCGGCTGCCCATGCTGCTACCCACCCTCCCTGACCTTCGCGGCCGGCGGCCCACCACGTTCCACGTTCCCTTGCCGAGGGAAACTATCAGGGAGCCTTCCTGATAGATATAGGATTTCGCCATGACAGCGTCGAGACGGGCGGCCGGCGCGCCCCGTACCGCCTCCCCGAGCACGGCACGGGCGATCAACGACCGCCTCGCCCTGCGACTCCTCCAGGAACACGGCCCCCTGACGGCAGGCCAGCTCAAGGCGATGACCGGGTTGTCCCGGCCGACGGTGGCCGACCTCGTCGAACGGCTGCGGGACTCCGGCCTGATCGCGGTCATGGGCGAGGCCGGGGCCGAGCGTCGGGGCCCCAACGCCCGGCTGTACGGGATCGTCACCGACCGTGCGCACCTCGTCGGCGTCGACGCCCGCACCGACGGCGTGACGGTGTGCGTCGCCGACCTGCTCGGTCGAGTCCTCGTCGAGACGGCGATGCCGGTCGCTCCGGACGCCGACCCCGACCGAGCCGTGCGCGGCGCCGTGGAGCTGGTGGAACGCGCGGTGAAGGAGGCGGGCGCGGTGCCGCCGCACACCCTCGCCGTCGGCGCGCCCGGCCTGGTCGACCCCGCGACCGGCGAGCTGAACTCCGGCACCGGACTGCCGCCCTGGCACGGGCGGCTGGCGGCCGCGCTGCACAGCGGCTTCGCCGCCCCGGTGCTGCTGGAGAACGAGGTCAACCTGGCCGCCGTCGCCGAACAGCGGAACGGGGCCGCCCGCGATCGGGACACCTTCGTCCTGCTGTGGCTGGGCGAGGGTGTCGGCGCGGCCGTGGTTCTCGACGGTGCGCTGCGGCGCGGCGCCTCCGGCGGAGCCGGCGAGATCGGCTTCCTCCCGGTGCCCGGCACCGGCGCGCTGCCCTCGGCGACCGACTGCGGCGGTGGCTTCCAGGCCCTGGTCGGCGGCGCCGCGGTCCGGGAGCTGGCCGGCGCGCACGGCTGGCCCACGGCCGACGCGGAGGCGGCCGTCCGCGCGGCCGCCACGGCCGGGGCCCGTGGCGAGCCCTTCCTGGCCGCGATCGCCGCCCGCGTGGCGATCGGCGCGGCCGCGGCCTGCGCCGTGCTCGACCCCGGCCGCGTCGTCCTCGGCGGCGAGCTGGGCCGGGCCGGGGGCGCCGAGCTGGCCCGTCTGGTGGAGGCCCGGGTCGCAGGCATGTCCCCGTTGCGCACCGAGGTGCGGGCGGGAGAGCTGGGCGGCGAGGCCGTGCTGCGCGGCGCCGTCCTCACGGCCATGGACGCCGCCCAGAACGACCTCTTCGGAGCCCCCGTCTGACGGGGCCTCCGCTCCCGGCCGGACGGTCGCGTCCCGCGGCACGGCCCGGATCGCGCGGCCCGGTCGCCGCGCCCGTGCCCCGGTCACGCCGTCCGAACCGGCCCTCGCTCCCGCCCGCCCCCGCACCCGCGCAGGCGTCGCGCGGAGCTGGGGCGCCCCATCTCGGCGAAGGAGGACGCGGAGTGGTGCCGCGCCGAGGCGGATGCGCGGCTCGATGTCGTCCAGCGACAGCCGGGGGAGGAGCGGGACGCGGGCGGCGGCTCCGGTCCCCGGCTGCCGCTGGAGGCGGTTGGGGAGCGACTCACCGCCCGGTGTTCGCCGACGTCCCGCCGAGCCCCGCACGTTCGGGGCACCCCGGGAGTCCGGTCGGCTCCTCGAGCAGTTCTGGACCGCCCACCGCCCACCGCCCACCGCCCACCGCCGACGGCCCACCGCGCGGCTGAGAGCGACGGCGTGTTCGGGCGATCGCGAACATGATGAACGGCGGGAACACCTGACGCGACGTGTTCGGCATCGGCGTCTCACCAGGTGAACGGGTGAGAGAAGCCACACGGAGACCGCCTCCATCCGCTCGTATGAGCCGTGGCACACTGGTCGCGTACCAGTGACGTCAGCGCACTCCGGGGTCGGTGAAAATCCGAACCGGCGGTTACAGTCCGCGACCCGTCCGCAGCCAGCGGCCGGTTGACCAGGTGAAATTCCTGGACCGACGGTGAAAGTCCGGATGGGAGGCAGTGCGCGGCGGGCGAAGCACCGGTGCGTCGTCGTGTCGGCGACGGCTCGTACCCGCGCATGCGCGGCGGCGGTCCGCGTCGGGCGCGGCCGCGTACGTGTCGTGCGGCGTTCCCGCTTCTGTCGTTCTTCGACAGCCCCGGAGTCCGTGCCCGAAGAGGCAGGAGGACCCGGTGGCCACCGCAGCCGAAGCCCAAGCGATGCGCCGCGCCGTCGCGCTCGCCGCCCGTGGCCTCGGGCACACCAGCCCCAACCCGGTCGTCGGCTGCGTGATCCTCGATCAGGACGGCCGGCCCGTCGGAGAGGGATGGCACCAGCGGGCCGGCGGGCCGCACGCCGAGGTGCACGCGCTGCGCGCGGCCGGCGACCGGGCCCGTGGCGGCACCGCCGTCGTCACCCTGGAACCCTGCAACCACACCGGCCGCACCGGGCCCTGTGCCCAGGCGCTGCTCGACGCCGGGATCGCCCGCGTGGTCTACGCCGTCGCCGACCCCACCCCCGCCGCGACCGGCGGCGCCACCACCCTCGTGGCCGCCGGCGTGGAGGTGGAGGCCGGTCTGCTGGCCGAGGAGGCCGAGGCGGGCAACCGCGCCTGGCTGACCGCCGCCCGGCTCGGCCGCCCGTACGTGGTGTGGAAGTACGCGGCGACACTCGACGGCCGCATCGCCGCCGCCGACGGCACCAGCCGCTGGATCACCTCGGCCGCCTCCCGCGCGGACGTGCACCGGCTGCGCGCCGAGGCGGACGCCGTCGTCGTCGGCTCCGGCACGCTGCGCACCGACGACCCGCACCTGGCCGTACGGGGCCGTGAAGGGGTCACCCAGCCGCTGCGGGTGGTCGTGGACACCAACGCGATGATCCTGGCGAGCGCCCGGGTGCTGGACGACGCCGCGCCGACGCTGATCGCCGTGTCCGAGCAGGCCGACACCCACCATCTGCCGGGCGTGGACATCGTGCGCCTGCCCGCCGACGACACGGGCCTGGGGATCCACGCCCTCCTCGCCGCCCTCCACGCGCGCGGGGTGCGCTCGGTGCTGCTGGAGGGCGGGCCCACGCTGGCCGGTTCCTTCGTCGCCGCCGGCGCCGTCGACCAGGTCGTGGGGTACCTCGCCCCGGTGCTGCTGGGCGCCGGACGTGCCGCGCTCACCGACGCCGGAATCACCACCATCGCCGAGGCGTTGCGCCTCGACGTGACCGACGTGACCCGCTTCGGCCCCGATCTGCGCATCACCGCCGTACCCACCGCCGACACTGACGTACCCACCGCCGGCATCGCCCACGACGCCGCGGACACCGATCCCGGCGCCACCGGCTCCACCCACACCAGCACCCGCACCACCACCCACACCAGCACCGACACCGACTCCGAGGAGAACTGACGTGTTCACGGGCATCGTTGAAGAACTGGGTGAGGTCGTCGCCGTCGAGGACCTCGGCGACGCGTCCCGCTTCCGACTGCGCGGTCCCCTCGTCACCGACGACGCGAAACACGGCGACTCCATCGCCGTCAACGGCGTCTGTCTGACGGTGGTGGAGACCGCCGACGGTCAGTTCACCGCCGATGTCATGGCCGAGACCCTGAAGCGTTCCAGCCTCGGAGCCCTCGTCCCCGGCGCGCGCGTCAACCTGGAGCGCCCCATGCAGTTGGGCGGTCGGCTCGGCGGCCATCTGGTCCAGGGCCACGTGGACGGCACCGGGACCATCCTCGACCGCACCCCGGCCGAGCACTGGGAGGTGGTGAAGATCTCGCTGCCCACCGGCATCGCCCGCTATGTGGTGGAGAAGGGTTCCATCACCGTCGACGGCATCAGCCTGACCGTCGTCGACGCCGCCGACGACCACTTCACCGTCAGCCTGATCCCCACCACGCTCGCCCTGACCACCCTCGGCATCAAGCAGGTCGGCGACCCGGTCAACCTCGAGGTCGACGTCGTCGCCAAGTACGTCGAGCGGATGCTCGGCCATGAGGGCCGCGACGGGCACGATACGAAGCAGAAGGAAGACGTCCAATGAGCGCCGCGGCCGTCGACGGGCTGAACTGGCTGAACAGCGGGGCCGGGCAGGTCCTCGGACAGCGGCTCCTGTGGTCCGACCTGATCGGCAACACCCTGGGGCTCGCCGCCCTGGCCCTGGGCTGGCGGCGCTCGGTGTGGACCTGGCCGACCCAGTTCGCGGCCGGCGCCATCCTGGTCGCCGCCTACGCCTCCGCTCAGCTCAGCGGCGGTGTGGGCAAGCAGCTGCTGGTCATGGGAGTGGCCGTCTGGGGCTGGCACCGGTGGCGGAGCGGCCGCCCGGAGGCCGGCGGCGGCGCGGTCGCCGTGCGGTTCGCCACCGGCCGGGAGCGCCTCGCGCTGCTGGTCGGCACGGCGCTGGGGACCCTGGCCGTGGGCGGCCTGTTCACCGCCGTCCCCGACCTCTCCTGGAACCCCTGGCCCGACGCCTACATCTTCACCGGCACCCTCGCCGCGATGGTCGCCCAGGCCCGTGGGCTGGTCGAGTTCTGGTTCGCGTGGCTGCTGGTCGACGTGGTCGGTGTTCCGCTCGCCTTCAGCAGCGGGCTGACCTTCTCCGGCCTTGTGTACGTCATCTACCTCGCCCTCGTCCTGTGGGGCGCGCGCGACTGGTGGCTGCACTCCCGCAAGGCCGAGGACCGCGCGACCACCGGCCACGCCGACACGGGTACCGGCGCCCCCGTGTTGGAAGGAGCGCTGTCATGACCGAGGTGCGGACGGACGCCGCGACGATGAACGGAGGACGACGCGGAATGACCGTGTTGCGGAGTGTGCAGGACAGGGACGTCGCCATGGTCGGCGGCGCGGGCCCGGACGCCGAAGCGGACGCGACGGCGCACGCGATGCCGGACGCCAGGGCCGAGGGGAGGGCGTCGGCCGCGGACCCCGCACCGGGCTGGGGCGACGGGCTGGTGCTCGACCCCGTCGAGCGCGCCGTCGCGGAGATCGCCGCGGGCCGCCCGGTGGTCGTCGTCGACGACGAGGACCGGGAGAACGAGGGCGACCTGATCGTCGCCGCCGAGAAGGCGACCCCGGAGATCGTCGCCTTCATGATGAGCGAGTGCCGGGGCCTGATCTGCGCCACGCTGGAGGGCGCCGACGTGGACCGGCTGGAGCTGCCGCAGATGGTGGCGCAGAACACCGAGTCCATGGGCACCGCCTTCACGGTCTCCGTCGACGCCACCGCCGAGCACGGCGTGAGCACCGGCATCTCCGCGGCCGACCGGGCCACCACCCTCCGGCTGCTCGCCGACCCGCACAGCGTCCCCGGTGACTTCGCCCGCCCCGGCCACATCTTCCCGCTGCGCGCCCGCCCCGGCGGCGTCCTGGTCCGCAACGGCCACACCGAGGCCGGAGTCGACCTCGCCCGGCTCGCGGGGCTGCGCCCCGCCGCCGCGATCGTCGAGATCGCCGGCGAGGACGGCACCATGCTGCGGCTGCCCGAGCTGGTCGCGTTCGCCCGTAAGCACGGCCTGGCGATCATCTCCATCGAGGACCTCATCGCCTACCGCCGCTCCGCCGAACCGACCGTACGGCGGGAGGCCGAGACGCGGCTGCCCACCGCCTTCGGCGAGTTCCGGGCCTATGGCTACCGCTCCACCACCGACGGCGTCGAGCACATCGCCCTGGTCGCCGGCGAGCTCGGCGACGGCGAGGACGTCCTGGTCCGGGTCCACTCCGAGTGCCTGACCGGCGACGTCTTCCACTCGCTGCGCTGCGACTGCGGGCCCCAGCTGCACGCCTCGCTGGAGCGGGTCACCGCCGAGGGGCGGGGCGTGGTGCTCTACCTGCGCGGTCATGAGGGGCGCGGCATCGGGCTGCTGCCCAAGCTGCGCGCGTACGAGCTCCAGGAGCTCGGCCACGACACACTCGACGCCAACCTGGAGCTGGGGCTCCCCGCCGACGCGCGGGACTACGCCGCCGGCGCGCAGATCCTCGCCGACCTCGGCGTGCGCTCGCTGCGCCTGATGACCAACAACCCCGACAAGACCGCCGCCCTGGTGCGGCACGGCCTGCGGGTGACCGGGCGGGAGCCGATGCCGGTCCAGGCGGGCGAGCACAACCTGCGCTACCTGCGCACCAAGCGGGACCGGATGGGGCACGACCTGCCCTGGTTGGAGGGTGAACGCGAGCGTGAGCGCGCCGAGCCCGTCTCCGCCTGCGGCAACCAGTGAGTCGCCGCTGAGGCGCCGGCGACGACCCGCCGGTGGGCTCTCGACGCGTACGCCCACGACGACCGGTCGGCATGTCGGCGGCAACCGGCGGAAGGCGTCGGCGAGTCACCCGTCGACCCCGTCGACACCCCCATCTCGTATTCCCCGTAGTCCGGTACATCCCCCACAGCGATACACGCACGATCTGCACCGAGGAGAGACATGAGCGGTAAGGGCGCACCCGAGCTGACCGTGAAGAACTGCGGCGACCTGCGCGTGGCCGTGGTGGCCGCGCAGTGGCACCAGAAGGTGATGGACGGCCTGGTGGACGGCGCGCTGCGTGCCCTCCACGACCTGGGCATCGACGAGCCGACCGTGCTGCGCGTGCCCGGCAGCTGGGAGCTGCCGGTCGTCGCCAAGGTGTTGGCCGGCCGCGGCTACGACGCCGTCGTCGCGCTCGGCGTGGTGATCCGCGGTGGCACGCCCCACTTCGAGTACGTCTGCCAGGGAGTCACCCAGGGCCTGACCAAGGTCAGTGTCGACACCGGTGTGCCGGTCGGCTTCGGCGTGCTGACCTGTGACACCGAGGAGCAGGCGCTGGACCGGGCCGGGCTGCCCGGTTCCAACGAGGACAAGGGCCACGAGGCGGTCACCGCAGCCGTCGCCACCGCCGTCACCCTCCGCTCGGTCTCCGAGCCCTGGCACTGACGGACACCCGTCGCCGCGCCGGACACCCGCGCCGAGGCGGGTCCGGCGTGGACGCGAGCCCTAGCGCCGAACGGTGCCGGGGACCCCGTAGGCTAGGAGCACCATGGCCAACAAGACATTCGAGGAGCTCTTCACGGAGCTCCAGCACAAGGCCGCCTCGGGCGACCCCAGCACCTCCCGCACCGCCGAGCTGGTGGACAAGGGCGTGCATGCCATCGGCAAGAAGGTCGTCGAGGAGGCCGCGGAGGTGTGGATGGCCGCCGAGTACGAGGGCGCCGACCGCACCGCGGAGGAGATCTCCCAGCTGCTCTACCACCTCCAGGTGATGATGGTCGCCCGGGGGATCTCCCTCGACGACGTATACGCTCACCTCTGACCCCGGCCGCCGACCGACCCGCCCGCCGACCGACCCGCCCGCACCATCCAACGTTCCCACGCACGAAGGAAATCGCTCTCATGCTGCGCATCGCCGTTCCCAACAAGGGTTCTCTGTCCGAGCCTGCGTCGGCGATGCTCCATGAGGCGGGCTACCGGCAGCGGAAAGACCGGCGGGAACTGGTCCTCGTGGACGCCGCCAACGAGGTGGAGTTCTTCTTCCTCCGCCCGCGCGACATCGCCGTCTACGTCGGCTCCGGCCGTCTGGACATCGGCATCACCGGGCGCGATCTGCTGCTCGACTCCGGCTCCCAGGCCGAGGAGATCATGCAGCTCGGCTTCGCCGGCTCGACCTTCCGCTACGCCACCCGTCCCGGCACCGCCAAGGACGTGGGCGACTTCGGCGGGATGACGATCGCCACCTCCTTCCCCGGCCTGGTCACCAAGCACCTGGCCGACAACGGCGTGGACGCCTCCGTGGTCCACCTCGACGGGGCCGTCGAGACCGCCATCCAGCTCGGCGTCGCCGAGATCATCGCGGATGTCGTGGAGACCGGCACCACCCTGCGCAACGCCGGTCTGGAGGTCATCGGCGCGCCGATCCTGGAGTCGGAGGCGGTCGTCATCCGCCGCGTCGGGGCGCCGGCCGACGACCCGAAGGTGCAGCAGTTCCTGCGCCGCATGCAGGGCGTCCTGGTGGCCCGGCGGTACGTGATGATGGACTACGACATCCGGGTGGAGCACGTCGAGAAGGCCGTGGCGCTCACCCCCGGACTGGAGTCGCCGACCGTCTCCCCGCTGCACCACGAGGGTTGGGTGGCGGTCCGCTCGATGGTGCCGGCCGCGGACGCCCAGCGGATCATGGACGAGCTCTACGAGCTGGGTGCCCGGGCGATCCTGACCACCGGCATCCACGCCTGCCGGCTCTGAGCAGCCGAGCCCCGGGCCGGGTCTCGGCCCGGCCCGGGGCCGCAGCCGCATCCAACCATCACCCGCCGACGAGAGACCGACGCCGTGTCCGCCCCCGCATCCCTTCCCGAGCTCCCGGTCACCTTCCGCCCCACCCGCACCCGGCTGGTGCTGCTGACCGTCGGCGTCGCCGTGGCGGTCTGCCTGTCGGCGACCGGACTGCTGCTCTCCCGGTTGAGCCCCGGTGAGAAGGTCAGCTTCGTCTTCACCGGCCTGCTGTTCCTCAGTGTGCTGGTACTGCTCAGCCGGCCCAAGGTGGTCGCCGACGCCGAGGGCGTGACGGTCGTCAACGTCGCCTCCAAGCGCAGCCTGGCCTGGGCGGAGGTGGTGCGGGTCAACCTCCGCCCCGGCGACCCCTGGGTGCTGCTGGACCTCTCGGACGGCACCAGCCTGGCCGCCATGGGCATCCAGCCCGGTATCGCCAAGGCGCAGGCCATCAACGACGCCCGCGCCCTGCGCGCGCTCGTCGAGCAACACGGCACGGGCCACGGCCCGAAGCGCTGAGCCCGGACAGCTCGGGACAGCTCGGACAGTACGGATAGACCGGACAGGCCGGGCGCGGTCGTCCAGCGGTCGTCCAGCGGACGGCCGACGCGCGGTCAGACGCCCCGGGAACACCGCCGGTCGCACCGCGCCGCCCCGGCGGGTGCCGGGGCGACGAACGGGGACGACCTCGACGGAGGCCGGGCAACCGGAGCGATGACTCTGCCGTACCTCGGGTTTCCTTGATTACTCTGTTGCGCAAGGCGCACCGTGCGCCCCGCCCGACCACCGGGCTCCTGCGACAAGAGGAGTGACTTCCTCCAACGATGGACGGTTCGTCCTGTAGTACCTGCGCCGCCCCTCGCCCGAAGGCGGCGGCATGAGCATCACCCTCTCCCTTCTGCTGCTCGCCGCGGCACTCGTCCTCATCCTCGCCAACGGCTTCTTCGTCGCCGCCGAGTTCGGCCTGGTCACGGTCGAACGGCCGGAGGCCGAGCGGGCCGCCGCCGAGGGCGACCGCCGGGCCCGCGCGGTCACCCGCTCGCTGGGCGAGCTCTCCTTCCAGCTCTCCGGGACCCAGCTCGGCATCACCATCACCTCGCTGGTCGTCGGCATGCTCGCCGAGCCCGCCCTGGGCCATCTGCTGACCGGCCCGCTCACCGGCGCCGGGGTGCCCGGCGGAGCGGTGCCCGGCGTCGCCGTCGTCATAGGCATGCTGGTGGCGTCCGCCGTCCAGATGGTCATCGGCGAGCTCGTGCCCAAGAACTGGGCGGTCTCCCGACCGATGCAGGTCGCGCGGTTCGTCGCCGGCCCCCAGTACGCCTTCGCCCGCTTCTTCCGGCCGCTGATCGCGGCCCTCAACGCCTTCGCCAACCGCCTGGTGCGCGCCCTGGGCGTGGAGCCCACCGAGGAGCTCGCCTCGGCCCGCACCCCCGGCGAACTCGTCTCGCTCGCCCGCCACTCCGCGCGCGCCGGCGCCATCGAGCAGGACACCGCGGACCTGTTCGTGCGGACGCTGTCGCTGGGCGAGCTGACCGCCCAGCATGTGATGACCCCCCGAGTGCGGGTCAGCGCCCTCCAGTCCACGGCGACCGCGCAGGACGTCCTCAACCTCACCCGTGCGACCGGTCTGTCCCGGTTTCCCGTCTATCGCGAGCGGCTGGACGAGGTGATCGGCATGGTGCACCTCAAGGACGCCCTGGCCGTGCCCGCCCACGAGCGGCTGCGCACCCCCGCCGGTCGTATCGCCCGCCCCCCGCTGCTGGTCCCCGAGACGCTGCCGGTGCAGCCGCTGCTGGAGCGGCTGCGCAGCGAACAGCCGATAGCCGTCGTCGTCGACGAGTACGGCGGCACGGCGGGCGTCGTCACCCTGGAGGACATCGTCGAGGAACTCGTCGGCGAGGTGCGCGACGAGCACGACGACGAGGCCGCCGACAACCCCGATCTGACCCAGCTGGCCGGCGAGGACGGCCGGCCGGTCTGGGAGGCCGACGGCGGCTGCCGCGTCGACGCGCTGCGCACCATCGGCCTGGCGGCGCCCGACGGGCCGTACGAGACCGTCGCCGGACTCGTCGCGGACCTCCTGGCGCGCATCCCCGTCCCCGGCGACACCGCCGAGCTGCCCGGTTGGAAGCTGTCCGTGCGACAGGTCGGGCACCACCGCGCCGAGCGGGTGCGCATCGTCCGTACGACGGCCGCCCCGGTGCCGGCACCGCTCTCGGGCGACGGTACGGAATCCGCCCGGTTCGCGGCACGGGTCTCCGGTCCGGCCTCCGGGCCGCTCTCCGGTCCGGCCTCCGCGGCCGACGCGGCACCGGACTCCGCCTCCGCCCCGGCCTCCGCGGGGGCCGCCCGATGAGCGCCCTGCAACTCCTCTTCGCCGTGCTGTTGGTCCTGGCCAACGGCTTCTTCGTGGGCGCCGAGTTCGCCCTGGTGTCGGTGCGCCGCAGCCAGATCGAGCCGCACGCCGCCGGGGGCTCGGCCCGCGCCCGTACGGTGCTGTCCGGGTTGGAGAACCTGCCGCAGATGATGGCCGCGGCGCAGTTCGGCATCACCGTCTGCTCGTTGACCCTCGGCGCGGTCGCCGAGCCGACCGTGGCGCGGCTGCTGGAACCCGTCTTCCACGCCGTACACCTGCCGGAGCAGCTCATCCACCCGCTGGGCTATGCGCTGGCCCTCGCGGTCGTGGTCTGTCTGCACCTGGTCATCGGCGAGATGCTGCCGAAGAACCTGGCCATGGCCGCGCCCGAGAAGACCGCGCTGTGGCTGGCGCCGGGGCTGGTCGGATTCGCTCGGCTGTGCCGCCCGGTGACGGCCGGGCTGGGGGCCGCGGCGCGGCTGGTACTGCGGCTCTTCCGGGTCGAACCCAAGGACGAGATCGAGGCCGTCTTCACCAGTGAGCAGCTCACCCACCTCGTCGCCGACTCGCGCCAGGCCGGGCTGCTCGAACCAGGCGAGCACGAGCGGCTCGCCGACGCGCTGGAGCTGGGCAGCAGGCCCATCACGGAGGTGCTCCTGGACCCGGCCGGCCTGGTCACCGTGGACCGCGCCGTCACCCCGAGGCAGATCGAGGAGTTGACGGTACGGACCGGCTACTCCCGCTTCCCGGTCCGCGGGCCCCGCGGCGCCTTCATGGGCTATCTGCATGTGAAGGACGTCCTCGACCTGGAGGACCCGGAGCGTGCGGTGCCGCAGCACGTATGGCGTCCCATCGAGACGCTCCGCGCGGAGCTGCCCCTGGACGACGCCCTCACCGTGATGCGGCACGCCGCCTGTCACCTGGCCGCCGTCGCGGACTCCTCGGGCCGCGTGCTGGGACTCGTCGCCCTGGAGGACGTCCTGGAGATGCTGGTCGGCGAGGTGCGCGACCCGGCGCACGTCCCCTCCCACCGGGGAGCGGACGGGGCGGGCCGCGTCTCCGAGCCGCGCGGCGAGCCGATGGAGGAGCGCGTGGTCGTCGGCGGATAGTCGACGGCCCGGCCCGCCCGATGTGTCGGTCCTCAGCCGGCCCCCGCCCGGTCGCCTCCCGGCCGGGCGGGCCGCCGGACCGCGTGGTGCCCCACGCGGGTCTCCACGCCCACGCGGGGCGCGGCGTCCCAACGGGGCCCGGCGCCGGCGACGCCCGACGCGCCCGCCGGAGTCCTGCCGCGGGCCCTAGGCGAGGGGCGGGTCCAGGGGGCCGCGGCCGGAGAGGACCTCGCCGTAGGCCTGCATGAGGTCGGGGAGGCGGAGGGTCGCGAGGTCGTCGCGGGTGGGGACGCCGCTCCAACCGGCCAGGCGCAGATCGCGGTAGGCGCAGCTCTTCTCGTAGAGGGTGCGGAGGAACCGACCGTTGCCGAGCTCGTCGATCCAGCCCTGGGCGACGACGTGCCCGTTGACGCTGCGCAGCTCCTCGACCGCCTCCTCGTCCCAGCGGTCGCCGTTCTCGGCGGCGAGGACCTCTCCTATCCGGGTGAGTTCGAGCGGGCGGTAGCTGGGGAAGTCGACGCGGGTGGTGAAGCGGGAGCCGAGCCCGGGGTTGGCGGCGAGCAGCCGGTCCATGCCCTCGGGGTAGCCGGCCAGGATGACGACCAGGCGGTCGCGGCTGTCCTCGGCGCGCTTGAGGAGGACCTGGAGCGCCTCGTCGCCGTAGGCGTCGCCCTTGCTGTAGCCGGTGTTGGAGAGGCTGTACGCCTCGTCGACGAAGAGCACCCCGCCCAGGGCGGAGTCGATCAGCTCGTTGGCCTTGACCGCGGTCTGGCCGAGGTACTCGCCCACCAGGTCGGCGCGGCCGGCCTCCACCAGGTGGTCGCCGCCGAGCAGCCCGAGCGCGTAGAAGACCCGGCCCAGGATGCGGGCGACCGTGGTCTTGCCGGTGCCGGAGGGACCGGAGAAGACGAAGTGCCGCTTGGGCGGCTGGACCGGGAGGCCCTGCCCGGCCCGCAGCCGGGCCATGCGCAGCTGCGCGGAGAGCGCCCGTACCTGCCGCTTGACCGGTTCCAGGCCCACCATCCGCTCCAACTCGGCCAGCGCGCTGTCCAGCAGCTCCGGGTCGGGCGGCCGTGGCTCCGCGGGGGTGCGGGACCTCTCCCGGGGGCCGTCGGCGTCCATGGCGCCGGCTCCGAGGCGGGGCGGCCCCTCGGGCGCCGCGCCGGTGCCGCCGACGCCGCCGGCCGGGCCGCCGGCCAGGCCGGCACCGTTCACGGCGCCGACACCGCCGGTACCGCCCCCGCCACCGACACCGCCCCCGCCGCCGGCGCCGTTGAGTCCGGCCGCGCCGGCACCGGCCCGCTGGTCGCGGCCGTCGCCCGGATCCGCGGCACCGGGGGCGGCCTCCGGCTCCGGGGGCGCGCTCGCGCCGTCCCCGGCGAAGGAGGACACCGCGGCGAGGTCGGCGGGCTCGTCCAGGCCGTCCCCCTCCGCGATCGCGGCCAGCCGGGCGGCGGTGTCCATGAAGCTCGCGTCGATACGGTGCACCGCGCGGTACAGCGGCAGCGCCGCGGCGGTGCGTCCGGTGCCCTCGTGGGCGCGCGCCAGCCAGTAGCGCAGCTCCTTGCGCTGCGGCTGCTCGCTGCGGCACCGCATCAGCGCCGCGGACAGCAGCGGCTCGGCCTGGCTGTACATCTCCAGCCGCACCCGGGCCATGCCGCCGAACAGCCCCGCCTCGATGCCCAGCAGCGGGTCGTCGATCAGCGGCTCGGTGTGCCGCACCAGCTGCTCCCAGTCCTTGACCAGGTACGCCCGACAGGCGTGCAGGAAGCGCGCCTGCGGGTCGGCCTCCACCGGTGGGCAGCCGGCCAGCGCCCGGTCCAGCTCCGGGACGTGCCGCCCGTCGAGCCAGTGCGAGGCGTGGGCGAGCAGCAGGTCGCGGCCGCTCTCCAGCACCGGCTGTACCCACCAGCCCAGCCAGTACCAGGAGTTGAGGGTGCGGCCATGGCGGCTGCGCTGCTGTCCGAACCGGTCGCGGTGGCGGTACATGCGCAGCAGCGCGGTCGCGGTGTCGGCGCGCAGCGCGTGCAGTCCGAGCCAGGCGTCGGCCATGCCGGGGTCCTGCCGCACCGCGGTCCGGAACTCGTCCTCGGCCTGTGCGTAGGCGCCCACCGTGTAGGCGTCGACGCCGCGCAGCCAGGCGAGGTCTGCCGGGGCCGGTGAGCCCTGCGCGCCGAAGTCCATCACGTCCCCCACAAACCGTGCCCCCGTGGTGTGCCGCCGGGCGGATGCCTGGCAGCCGCCTTCCCGTCCAATCGCTGTGCCGTGGCCGGGGATTGGCCAGTGTGCCGGTGCCGTTCGCCGCTTCCCGTGGCGGACCGCACCGATTCGCATCGTACCTGCGCAGGCGGCATGGGCCGAGGGTGGCGTACTGCTGTTCGTAGGGGAGTTGAGGGGTGTGCGGGCGGGGTGTGAGCCGCCGGGGTGCGCTCCCTCTGGGGAAGGCAGGGGGTCGACGGGAGGCGGGGGCACGAGGGGATGGTGACCGAGGGTGAGGAATGAGCGGCGCAAAGCGCTCGAATCGCTCATCGTGGGCAGAACGAAGCCCCCGGTCACGGGGGAACAACCGGGGGCTTCGCGTTGTCGGGCGACCCGTACGAGTCGCACATTGAGAACGTAAGACCTGTATGGCCCCCAGGTCAAGCCGAGTTGGGGCACACGCCGCGCGTCGCGCGGGGAGTCGACGCCACGCCGTCCAGGTCGTCACGCTCAGTGAGGCCCGCCCCCGGGCGGCGGCTGGGGTGGTCCCGGGGCGCTCAGCGGTCGACCACGCGCCCCTCCAGCACCTCATACGCCTCCTGGCGCGCCGGCACCATTCGGCCCTCAGGGCTCTCGGGTCCCTCGGTTCCCTCCGAGCCCGCGGGTTCCTCGGGTGGCTTCGGCGCCTTCGACGGCTCCGGTGTGCGTCGCACCTGCCGCACTCGTGCGTCGGCGTAGGGGAGCGAGGGGTCGTCCGCGAAGTGCGCCCACTCGGCGCGCCGCCAGCCCTCCCAGAAGTCGGACAGATCGGGGCCGTCGCGCCGTTCGCCGCGCGCCCAGGCGGCGTCGGCGGGCAGCTCCATCCAGAGCAGGAGGGCGAGGTACGGGCGCAGCGCCCGGCGGCCGCTGCCCACGCCCTCGATCAGGATCACCGGGGCCGGCCGCAGCTCGCGGACCTCGTCCGCGAAGCGCCGTGCCACCCAGTCGTACGCGGCGTACCGCGCGGTGCCGCCCCGCGCGAGCGGCTCCAGTACCTGCCCGCGCAGTCGCCCGGCCCACGCGAAGAGCTCCTCGTGGGTGGCGAAGTCATCCGTGTGCAACACCGGCGCGCCGCCGAGCGCGGCGGCCAGTCGGTTGGCGAAGGTGGTCTTGCCGGAGCCGGCGTGTCCGTCGACGGCCACCAGTCGGACCGGCCCGCACGAGGGTGGCAGGGCCCGGATCCGGCGCGCCAGTGCGTTGAGCGTGTCCATCGGGCCCACCCTAGGGGAGTACCGCGGAAACGCCAATGGTCTAATCCAATATTGATAAGGGTGCGCCGGGGGAATCACTGGCCGGAGGGCGCTCGCAGCGGCCATAGTTGTGCGACTGTCGCGCACCCTGCCCCACTGGACGACGACTGGGGGACCTCCATGACCGGATGCGGTACCGGAGCAGAGACCGGACCGGGGAACGGGCCCGGGACGGCACCGGGCACGAGGCCCGAGGCGTCGCCCGGACGCGCAACCGTGCCGGGCCCGGCGAGCGGTGAAGCCGATGCCCCGCGGCGCGTCGTGCTGGCCGCCGCGCTCGGGACGGCGGCGGGGTTGGCCGCGGGCTCGGCCTCCACCGCCGCGGCGGTCCCCCCATCCGTGTCCCGGCCCGCCGCCGGCACCCTCGGCGCGCCGGGCGACCGGCCGGGTCGCCCCGGCCACCCGGAGGTCGTCCCCCAGGTGGAGTACCACGGCTGGACCAGCCTGCCCGACTGGCACCGCGGCGCCTGCGAGGGCGTCCGCGTCTCGGCCGGCCCGCGCGCCGGCGTGGCCATCGCCCGTCCGGTCGGCGGCATCGACCACACCGATCCGCACACCGGCACCACGGCCCGCTGGGAGTACGCCACCTGGACCTCCCCGGTGCACTCCCTGGGCACGCCCGCGACCGAGGCCGTCGTGTCCTGGAACGCGCGCACCCCCGCAGGCACCTGGCTCGCGGTCGAGATGCGGGCGGCCTACCAGGACGGCGAGGTCACCCCCTGGTACGTGATGGGTCGCTGGGCCTCGCACGACGGCCCCGACTCCATCCGGCGCACCTCCGTCGACGGGCAGGGCGACGGCCGCAGCGGCGTCTCGACCGACACGCTCGCGATCGACGAGCCCGGGAGCGGACTCCGGCTCGTCTCGTACCAGCTGCGGCTCACGCTCTACCGGGCGCCGGGCACCGACCGCTCCCCGATCGTGTGGCGGCTCGGGGCGATGGCCTCGGGCGTGCCGGACCGCTTCGAGGTGCCCGCCTCCACGCCGGGCCAGGGCGCGGCGCGCGAGCTGGTGGTGCCGCGCTACTCGCAGAACATCCACATCGGTCGGTACCCCGAGTACGACAACGGCGGCGAGGCCTGGTGCAGCCCCGCCTCCTCGCAGATGATCGTGGAGTACTGGGGGCGCAAGCCCACCCCCCGGGAGCTGGCCTGGGTCGACCCCGCGTACGACGATCCCCAGGTGTGCCACGCCGCCCGATACACCTATGACTATCAGTACGAGGGATGCGGCAACTGGCCGTTCAACGCCGCCTACGCGTCGACCTACCGCGATCTGCAGGGCGTGGTCACCCGACTCGGCTCGCTCAATGACGCGGAGCGACTCATCGGTGTCGGTATTCCGCTCATCACGTCCCAGTCCTTCCTCAAGACCGAACTGGACGGAGCGGGTTACGGCACAGCCGGGCATTTGCTGACCGTAATCGGTTTCACAGCTGACGGTGACGTGATCGCCAATGATCCGGCGAGCGCCGGCAATGACACGGTGCGGAGGGTCTACAAGCGCCGTCAGTTCGAGAACATCTGGCTGCGCACCAAGCGCTATAACGCCTCGGGGAAGGTCGTCTCCGGGACCGGCGGAGTGTGTTATCTGTATTTCCCGGCGCGGCCGTCCGCGGCGCAGAAGCGGGCGCTGGCCTCGGTCGGGATCCGCTGACCCGACCGACGGGCCGTGCCGCCCCGGTCCGCGATAA
Organism: Streptomyces sp. SAJ15; assembly: GCF_007595705.1. Classification (GTDB taxonomy): domain Bacteria; phylum Actinomycetota; class Actinomycetes; order Streptomycetales; family Streptomycetaceae; genus Streptomyces. Next base: position 824,980 of record NZ_NISY01000002.1, read on the forward strand.
GGGATACGACGCGTCATCGCCGGTTGTCTGTTCGTAACCCCTGGCCGAATGCGGGCCGTTGATTTCCGTTTGCTTCTTCCATTCCAACGGACGATCAGTAATCTCACCTCATCACCGGCGTACCGCCGCCGACCCGAGAACGCCCCGATGAGCTGGAGACACTGAACTGATGGAACCTCTGGATCGGGATCGTCCGGTTGCCCCGCCGGTCGTGGTCGTGCTCCACTTCCTCGATGGCGCGGACGGTCCGCGGCCGGCGGAAGTGAGCGACGAAGTGCGGGACGTGTACCGGCGGGCGGCTTCGCCCCGGCTGATCGCGGGGCGTGGGATATGACGTCGGCACATTCGGGAACTAGGGGCGTCAGGGGCACGACTACGAGAAGCGAGGGAACTACGAGACGCGTGGGGGCGATTGAGGTGGACGACAGAGACGATCCGGACGACGGACGACTCCAACGGTTCGCGGCGATCTGGAGCCGCGCCATCTACCCCGCCACCGCCACCTCGTTGTCGCTCCACGAGTTCGAGCGCATCCTGGAGCCGCTGGCCCGCAGGATGAGCGAGGCCCTGCGCTCGCAGCCGTTCGACCCGCGGCCGGCCCACGAGGTGGGCGCGGCGCTGGTGCAGGCGCACTGCACCGAGCCGGACGCGCTGCCGCTGATCCTGGGCGTCGTCGACGCGTATCTGGTGCTGTACTGCCCGCCGGACCGGCCCCAGGGCCCGGAGGAGAGCCGGGCCCGGTGCACCCGGCTGCAGCACGCGCTGGCCGCTGGCTTCGTGCGTGAGCTGCGCGACCGGACCCGGCACGAGCAGGAGGAGCTGGCGCGGGCCGCGCGGACCGAGGCGGAGCAGGCGCTGCATGCCAGCGAGGCCAAGTTCCAGGCGGTCTTCGAGGGCGCCGCCATCGGCGTGGGCATCGCCGACCTCGACGGCCGGGTGCTGGTGGTCAACGACGCCGTGGCCCGGATGTTCGGCGGCCGGGAGTACTTCCAGCACAGCCGCAACGTGCTGGACTGGGTGCACCCCGAGGACGCGCCCGGCGTCATGGACCTGTACTGGGAGCTCGTCAGCGGCGAGCGCGACCACTTCCGCATCGTCAAGCCGCACCCGCACCCCGACGGCAGCGTGATCTGGACCAACCTGTCCGTCTCGCTGCTGCGCGACTCCAGCGGCAAGCCGCAGTACCAGCTCGCCATCATGGAGGACATCACCGAGCAGCGGCTGCTGGAGCAGCGACTGCACTACGAGGCCACCCATGACGCGCTCACCGGGCTGCCCAACCGCACCCTGTTCTTCGAGCACCTCGACCGGGCGCTGGCGGCCGACGCCGAGTCCGAGCGCTTCGGCGTCTGCTACCTGGACATGGACGGCTTCAAGGCGGTCAACGACAGCCTCGGCCACGCGGTGGGCGACCGGCTGCTGCAGGCCGTCGCCGAGCGCCTCCAGGCGTGTGTGACCTCGCCCAGCGAACTGATCGCCCGCGCGGGCGGCGACGAGTTCGTGGCGCTCGCCGCCGGCCCCACCGCGCAGGCCGACGCCATCGCGCTGGCCCGCCGGATGCTGGCCACGCTCGCCGAGCCGTTCACCCTCGACGAGCGTGAACTGCTGGTACGGGCCAGCATCGGCGTGGTCGACGGCCGTGCGGGGGAGATCGGCCGGGCTGAGGTGATGCGCAGCGCGGACATCACGATGTACCGGGCCAAGGCCGCCGGCGGCAACCGCTTCGAACTCGCCGACCCGGACTCCAACGCGCGCGTCATCGCCCGGCACAGCCTCACCAACCGGCTGCCCTCCGCCCTGGAGAACCACGAGTTCTTCATCGAGTACCAGCCGCTGGTCCGGCTCTCCGACGGCACCGTGCGCGGCGCGGAGGCGCTGGTGCGCTGGCTGCACCCGGTGCACGGGGTGCTCGGGCCCGACCAGTTCATCCCGCTCGCCGAGTCCACCGGCCTGATCGTCCCGCTCGGCCACTGGGTGCTGGAGGAGGCCGCCCGGCAGGCCCGTGCGTGGAGCGACGCCGGCTGTGGCGCGGACGGCGGGCAACTGCGGGTCAACGTCAACCTGTCGCCGTGCCAGCTGCGCCATCCCACCCTGGTGGCCGACACGGTGGCCGTGCTGGAGGACGCCGGGCTCTGCCCCGCGGCGCTGTGCCTGGAGGTCACCGAGAACGACCTGATAGGAGCGGACGAGGACGCGCTGCGGCCGCTGCGCGAGCTCGCCGACCTGGGCGTGGACATCGCCTTGGACGACTTCGGCACCGGCTACTCCAACCTGTCCTACCTGCGCCGGCTGCCCGTCAGCACCCTCAAGCTGGATCGTTCCTTCACGCGCGGCATGCAGCACGCGCCCGCCGACCCGGTCGATGTGAAGATCGTCGAGGGCATCGTCTCCCTGGCCCACACCCTCGACCTCGCCGTCACGGTCGAGGGTGTGGAGACCGGGGTGCAGGCCGAGCATCTGCGGCTGCTGGGCTGCGACACGGCCCAGGGCTGGTACTACGCCCGCCCCGGGCCGCCCGAGCGGCTGCACACCCTGGTGCTGGCGGACGCGAGCTAGCCCGCCGGACCGGGCCGGGGAGCCCGGCCCGCGGGGCCGGCGCCGCCCGCGCCCGGGGCGGCGTCCGCCAGCAGCCGCGAGCGGATCAGGAAGCGCACCCCTTCCGGCGCCTCCAGTGAGAACCCGCTGCCCCGGCCCGGCACCACGTCGACCGTCAGATGGGTGTGCCGCCACCGCGCGAACTGGTCGGCGGCCATCCAGAAGTCGATCGGCTCCGCCACGCCCCGCACCGTCAGCGTCCCCAGCAGCACGTCGGAGCCGCCGGTGCGGAACTCGCCGCGCGGGTAGCACATGGGCGAGGAGCCGTCGCAGCAGCCGCCCGACTGGTGGAACATCAGCGGGCCGTGCGCGGCGCTCAGTCGTCGCAGCAGCCGCGCGGCGGCGTCGGTGAGCGCGACCCGCTCCACCCCGTCGTCGGCGGACGGCCGCCCCAGCGCACCCATCAGAACAGGCCGAGCTTCTTGGCGGAGTAGCTGACCAGCAGGTTCTTGGTCTGCTGGTAGTGGTCCAGCATCATCTTGTGGGTCTCGCGGCCGATCCCGGACTGCTTGTAGCCGCCGAAGGCGGCGTGCGCGGCGTAGTCGTGGTAGCAGTTGGTCCACACCCGGCCCGCCTGGATGGCGCGGCCCGCGCGGTACGCGGTGTTGCCGTCGCGGGTCCACACGCCCGCGCCCAGCCCGTACAGCGTGTCGTTGGCGATCGTGACGGCCTCGTCGAAGTCGGCGAAGGAGGCCACCGCCACCACCGGACCGAAGATCTCCTCCTGGAACACCCGCATGCCGTTGTCGCCCTCGAAGACCGTGGGCTGGACGTAGTAGCCGCCCGCCAGCTCGCCGTCCAGCTCCGCGCGGGCGCCGCCGGTGAGGACCCGGGCGCCCTCCTGACGGCCGATGTCCAGATAGGAGAGGATCTTCTCCAGCTGGTCGTTGGACGCCTGCGCGCCGAGCATGGTCGCGGTGTCCAGCGGGTGCCCCTGGACGATCCGCTCGGTGCGGGCCACCGCCGCGTCCATGAAGTCGCGGTAGTGTCCGGCCTGCACCAGCGCGCGGGACGGACAGGTGCACACCTCGCCCTGGTTGAGGGCGAACATGGCGAAGCCCTCCAGCGCCTTGTCCAGGAAGTCGTCGTCGGCGGCCGAGACGTCGTCGAAGAAGATGTTGGGGCTCTTGCCGCCGAGCTCCAGCGTCACCGGCTTCAGGTTCTCGCTCGCGTACTGCATGATCAGCCGGCCGGTGGTGGTCTCCCCGGTGAAGGCGATCTTCGCCACGCGCGGGCTGGACGCCAGCGGCTTGCCGGCCTCCACACCGAAGCCGTTGACGATGTTGACCACGCCCGGCGGCAGCAGGTCGGCGATCAGCTCCATCCACACGTGGATCGAGGCCGGGGTCTGCTCGGCGGGCTTGATCACCACGGCGTTGCCCGCGGCCAGCGCCGGCGCCAGCTTCCAGGCGGCCATCAGCAGCGGGAAGTTCCACGGGATGATCTGGGCGACGACCCCCAGCGGCTCGTGGAAGTGGTACGCCACGGTGTCGTCGTCGAGCTGTGACAGGCCGCCCTCCTGGGCGCGGATCGCCCCCGCGAAGTAGCGGTAGTGGTCGATGGCCAGCGGCAGGTCGGCCGCCAGGCACTCACGCACCGGCTTGCCGTTCTCCCAGGTCTCGGCGACCGCCAGCGCTTCGAGGTTCGCCTCCATCCGGTCGGCGATCCTGTTCAGGATGTTGGCGCGCTCGGCCGGCGAGGTGCGTCCCCAGGCGGGCGCGGCCGCGTGGGCCGCGTCCAGCGCCCGCTCCACGTCCTCCGCGGTGCCTCGCGCGATCTCCGTGAAGGGCTGCCCGGTGACCGGCGTGGTGTTCTCGAAGTACCGGCCCTGCTTGGGCGGCACGTACTCGCCGCCGATCCAGTGGTCGTAGCGGGGCTTGAAGCGGACGGGCGAACCTTCCGAACCCGGGTTTGCGTAACGCGTCACGGGAGCCTCCTCCATCGGGTGTCCCCGCCCTCGCGCGCACGCGCGGGCGGGCGGTGCGCGGGAGGCTAGCCGCGACGACGTTGCGCGGACGTTGCGTCGCCCCCGCGCGGTGTCGCGCTCAGGCCGTAGGCGGCCCGCAGCCGCTCGGTGTGGGGGAGGAGGGCGGCGCGGGCCGGGGCGCCCGCCGGGAGGGCCGTCAGCAGCACCTCGTGGACCTCCAGGTCGTGCTCCCCCCACGGCGACTCCGCCCAGCGACAGAGCGACTCGGCGTCGCCGCCGGCGAGCACCGCGCGGCGCAGCCGGTCCTCCAGCAGCCGCCGCATGCGGCGCACGCCCGGCGCCTCCGACAGGGGCAGCAGCGGGCCCCGATAGGTGCGCAGCGCGCCGTAGACGTCGCCCGCCGCCAACTGCTCCGCGGCGACCGTCATATCGGCCGCCACGGGCGCGCACAGCCGGTACGGGCGCGAGGCGAGCAGCGGCCCCACCAGGCGACGCAGCCGCGACAGCTCCGCGCGGAGGGTGACGGGGGAGCGCCGGTCCGCCCGCTCGCCGTACAGCTCGACCGTCAGCCGGTCGCCGGTGAGCCCCTCGGGATGGCCGGCCAGCAGCACCATGATCTCGCTGTGCCGGCGGCCGAGCCGCAGCCGTAAGCCGTCGCCGGTCAGCAGCGCCTCGTCCCGCCCCAGGGCGGTCAGCGTGGTCCGCGGCCCTCTGGCCCGCGGCGTCAGGTCCATCAGCTGCGCCTCCGCCGCGCGGGCGGTGGCGCGCACCAGGGCCAGGCTGTGCGGGGACGCCAGGTGGTCACCCCCGGTGAGGTCGACCGCGCCCAACAGCCGGCCGGTGTGCGGGTCGTGCACCGGGGCCGCGGCGCAGCTCCAGTGCTGCACCCGGCGGTTGTAGTGCTCGGTGGCGAAGATCTGCACCGCGTGGTCCAGCGCCAGCGAGGTGCCCGGCGCGTTGGTGCCCGCGTGCCGCTCGTCCCACCGGGCGCCGGCCACGAAGTTCATGCCCTCCGCGCGGTCCCGGACGCCCCGGTGCCCCTCCACCCACAGCAGACGGCCGCGTTCGTCGGAGACCGCCAGCAGATGGGCGCCGTCATGGGCGATGGTCCCCAACAACTCCCGGAACAGGGGCATCACCCGGGCCAGCGGATGCTCGGCGCGGTACGCCTCCAGCTCCGCGTCGCTCAGCTCGACCGGGGCCATCGACTCGGGGACCACCAGCGCCGCCGCGGAGCGCCGCCAGGAGGCCGCCACCACCTGCCGTACGGCGGGGTCGACGGCGCCCTCGGTCAGGAACGTCTCATGGGCGCGGCGCACCGCGCGGGAACGCTCCGCCGGGTCCGTGTCCGGCGCCATCGCCAGCCAGGGGTTGGCCACGGGGACTTGCGACCTCGGGCATGACTCCGCGTTCATCGTCCGCTCTTCCGCCGTCCGGTCCGTGCGGTCCACCCTCCCTCGCCGGGCGGACCGCCCGCAACGGTGCGAACGCGTCCCGTCGGCGGCGGTTTCGTCCCGGGCGCGCGCGGAACGTCCGACGCGGTGCCGCGCGCACCCTTCCGCTCGGCGGCGTATCGCGCTTCACTGGCGCCATACGCCAGCCATGGCGCCAGTCAGACCGTGAGCGGAGCGGACCGCCGGAACGTCCCCCCGAGCCGGCGGCCCCTCACCGCCCCGTACCACAGGGCCGAGGTACGGGGCGGCGCCTTGTCCGCAATGGCGTGTCATCAGGCCCCCGGCGTCACGCCGCCGGACGCGGGTGCAACGATGAGGGCGTCATGGAAGCGCGGCATGTCGGGCATGTACTGCGGGCGCTGCGAGCCGCGGTGTTCGCAGCGGTCTGTGTGCTGCTCGCTGCCCTGGGGCACGCGGTCATGTCGGGATCCGACATCCCGCTGTGGGCGGTGGCCGGTTCGCTGCTGGCCACCGGGGTCGCGGCCTGGGGCATCGCGGGCCGTGAACGCGGGCCGCTGGTGATCACGGCCGCGACCGTCGGCGCGCAGTTGGCGCTGCACAACCTCTTCACCTACGCCCAGAACACCGCTCCGCGGCCGGATCCGACGGCACGTCACACCCCGCTGTCGGAGGTCGGGTTGTCCCCCTCGGACCTGGTCTGCGGCGACCTGGTCGCCACCGCCGGCCAGCAGGCGGGCCACATGGCCATGGCCGGCCACTCGATGTCCCACGGCGGGTACAACGCCGTGGGCATGTGGTCGGCGCACGTCCTGGTCGCCCTGGTCTGCGGGGCCTGGCTGTCCGGCGGCGAGCAGGCCGCCTTCCGGCTCGGCCGCACGCTGGCCGTGCGCATCGTCGACCCGCTGCTGCGCCGCTTCCTCCCGGGCGTCCGCCGGGTGGTCGTGCCGCACCGGGTCCGGGCGGCGCGTCACGCGGCCCCGGAGCGCCTGCGCCGGTTGCTGCTCGTCCATGTCATCGCCACCCGTGGTCCACCGGCGGTGGCCGCCGTCTGCTGACGGCGCCACAAGTCACCGATCACGTCACCGGACCACCCGCCGCCTCCCCCTCGATGAGGGATTTGCGGCATATGTTCGGATTCCTGGAAGGACCACAGGCGATGACCCCTGTCCTCAACCGGGCGATGCCGTCATGGCATTCGCCCCTCGGCGCACCGGCCCTCGGTGGGCCGGACCTCGACGCGCCCACCCCCGGCGCGGCCGCTCCCGCCACGCCGGAGCGCCGCTCGGCGGCCCGCTCCGCGGGAGCCCGCCGCTCGCCGAAGACGGTCTCAGCAGCCGGCCACCCGGGCCGTCAGCTGCCGCAGCCGCCACACCCGACGGGCCCACTCGCGGCACCGCGGGCATCTCGGCAGATGCGCGTCGAGGACCGCGTCCGGTACCTCCGGCGGCAGCGCCTCACCGTCGACGCGAGCGGAGATGGCGGTACGAAAATCTGTGCAGTCCACGCTCATATCGTCTCTCGTCCCTTCGCTCGTCGCGTTCCTCGAACGCCGTTCTCCCCGTCCACCTCGTGCGTCACCGTCCCGAACGGAGGCGCCCATGCGTGACCGCGAGCGTGACGACGAGGCGCTGACCGCCTGCGCGCTGGCGGCGCGCGGGGGCGACGCCGAGGCCGTGGACCAGTTCATCCGCTCGACCCGCGGCGACGTGTGGCGGTATGTCTCGCGACTCAGCGACGACCCGCAGTCCGCCGACGACCTGGTCCAGGAGACCTATCTGCGGGCGCTGAGCGGACTGCCCCGCTTCGAGGCGCGCTCCTCGGCGCGCACCTGGCTGCTGTCCATCGCGCGCCGCGCGGTCGTCGACCGGCTGCGCCGCAACGCGGCCCGGCCCCGACTCTCGGACACCGACGACTGGCAGGCCGCCGCCGAGCGCACCCAGTGTCGCGCCCTGCCGGACTTCGGCTTCGACGAGGGAGTGGCGCTCTCCCAGCTGCTGGCCCTGCTGCCCTACGAGCGCCGGGAGGCGTTCGTCCTCACCCAGCTGCTGGGTCTGCCCTACGCCGAGGCCGCCGACGTCGCCGGCTGCCCCGTGGGCACCGTGCGCTCCCGCGTGGCCCGCGCCCGCGAGGCGCTGGTGCAGCAGCTGACCGCCGCCGAGCGGGAGGCCGCGGACACCGCCGACGCGGCATGCCCGGACGTCGTCGGGGCGTCCGGCGCCGGCGCCGGGGCGACCCCGGTCGGCGCGGTGCCCGCGCCCGCCCAGTCGGCCGCCCGCCCCCGGCCGGCCGCGCGGCGGCGACAGCCCGCGCTGGCCGGCTCCCGCTGACGCACACACGACGGGCCGGTGGGCACGCGCGACCGCGCGCCCACCGGCCCGTCCCCGTATCCGCCCGCCCCCGGCCGGCCGTACGGCCGACCGCGGCGCGCACGGTCCACCGCGCGCCCGCGGTCGGCCCGCCACCGGCCCGTGGGCCGGGGTCAGAGCCGACCCGCGGGGACGACCAGCGCCTCCACGCGGATCGGGTCGCTGTCCCGGAAGTGCAGGGTGAACGGCATCCGGTCGCCGGCGCGCAGCGGCGGCGGGTCGTCCACCATGACGTCGACGCTGGAGGTCGACATGCGCAGCGTGTCGTCGGCCGGCACGGTCGTCGACTCCACCATCCGCATGGTGCCCACGCCGTTGCGGTCGACGTTGCGGCTGAGCATGATCCGGCCGTCGGTGGCGGGCGAGGTGATCCGCACCAGCTCGTCGTCGGCTCCGCCCTCGTTGCGGATGTCGAAGAAGGCCGCCGTGATGTCCGGGTTGGACGGGAGCAGCATCCGCGCCCGGGTCACCGACAGCTCGGCGGGGGTGCCCGCGGCGCCCGAGGCGGTCCAGGCGGTGAGCCCGCCCAGCGCCACGGCGAAGGCGGCCACCGGGGCCAGCGCGGTGCGCACGGAGGAGAGGTCGAACTTCACTGCGGTCATCGCTCCCAGACGGCTTCGGTGCTCACGCGCGGGCGGCGCGGGCGGCCGCCCGCCGGACGAGCGGCGGGGGACGGCTGCCAGTTGCGCAGCCGGAGGCTGTTGCAGACCACGATGACCGAGCTGGCGGACATCGCGGCGGAGGCGACCATCGGATTGAGCCAGCCGACGGCGGCCAGCGGGACGGTCAGCACGTTGTAGGTGAAGGCCCAGACGAGGTTGGCCCGGATGGTGCCCAGCGTGCGGCGTGCCAGCCGCACCGCGTCGGCCACCGCGGCCATGTCCTCGCGGACGAGCGTCACATCGGCGGCTCCGATCGCCGCGTCGGTGCCGCTGCCCATGGCGATGCCGAGGTCGGCGCCGGCGAGCGCGGCCGCGTCGTTGACGCCGTCGCCGATGAACGCGACCCGGTGCCCGCGCCCGCGCAGGTCGCTGACCAGCTCGGCCTTGCCCTCCGGCGTGATGCGGGCGTGCACCTCCTCGATGCCCAGCTTCTCGGCGACCGCGCGGGCCGCGGGTTCGCTGTCCCCGGTGGCGAGCACCGGGCGCAGCCCGAGCCGCTTGAGGTGGTCGACCGCGCGGTAGCTCCCGGAGCGCAGCGTGTCGCCCAGGGCGATCACCGCCTCCGGCACGCCGTCGACCCGCAGCAGCACCGCCGTCTGCCCGGCGTCCTCGGCCGCGCGGACCGCGGCGGCGAGTTCGGCGGGGAGCGCGGCCTCCTCGGCCGCCTCCGGAGCTCCCGCCGAGGCGGGGGACTTCTCCTCCGCCGCGGCCGGCGAGGAGGGTGCCGCGTCCGGGCGGAGGACCTCGACCCGGCGCCCGTCGACGCGACCGCTGACGCCGAGGCCGGCGGTGGCCGCGAAGTCGGTGACGGCGGGGAGCGCGGAGTCGGGGGCGCCGCGCCGGGCGTGGGCGACCACGGCCCTGCCGACCGGGTGCTCCGAACCCTGCTCGACCGCGCCGGCCAGCCGCAGCGCCTCCTCGGCGCCGAGCCCGTCGGCGCGGGCGGTCAGCTCGACCACGTCCATGACGCCGACCGTCAGTGTGCCGGTCTTGTCCAGCACCACGGTGTCCACGCGGCGCAGCCCCTCCAGCGCCTGCGGGCCGCTGACCAGGATGCCGAGCTGGGCGCCGCGGCCGGTGGCGGCCAGCAGCGCGGTGGGGGTGGCCAGACCGAGGGCACAGGGGCAGGCGACGACCAGCACGGCCACCGCCGCGGTGATCGCCGCCTGCGGGTCGACACCGGCGCCCAGCCAGAAGCCGAGCACCGTGACGGCGACGGCCAGCACGGCCGGCACGAAGACCTCGGCGACCGCGTCCGCGAGCCGCTGCACCCGCGCCTTGCCCGCCTGGGCGTCGGAGACCAGCTGGGCGATGCGGGCGAGCTGGGTGTCGGCGCCGACCGCCTCGGCCCGCACCTCCAGCAGTCCCCCGGAGTTGACCGCGCCGCCGACCACCGCGGAGCCCGGACCCACCTCGACCGGCGCGCTCTCGCCGGTGACCAGCGAGAGGTCCAGCGCGGAGCTGCCCTCGGTGACCACGCCGTCGGTGGCCACCCGCTCGCCGGGCCGCACCACGAACAGGTCGCCGACCCGCAGCCGCTCGATCGGCACCCGCTGTTCGGCGCCGCGCGCGTCGCGCACCAGCACGTCCTTCACGGCCAGCGAGGCCAGGGCGCGCAGCGCGGAGCCGGTGCCGCGCCGGGCGCGCGCCTCCAGGCGGCGTCCGGTGAGCACGAACAGGGTGACGGCGACGGCGGCTTCCAGATAGACGTGCGCGGTCTCGCCGGAGGCGGTCGGCAGCAGGGTGAACGGCATGCTCATCCCCGGTTCGCCGGCCCCGCCGAAGAACAGCGCGTACGTGGACCAGGCGAAGGAGGCGATCACGCCCAGCGAGACCAGGGTGTCCATGGTCGCGCCGCCGTGCTTGACGCCGCGCAGCGCCCGCTCATGGAACGGCCAGGCGCTCCAGACCGCGACCGGCGCGGCGAGCACGAAGCACAGCCACTGCCAGTTGCGGAACTGCAGCGCCGGGACCATGGACAGGACCAGCACCGGGACCGACAGCAGGGTGGTGATCAGCAGCCGGAACCGGTCCGCGGTCCGCTCGGTCTCCTCGGAGTCCGGGTCCCCGGTCGCGTCGGAGTCGTCCCGCGACCGCGGCCGGGGCGGGAGTTCGGCGGTGTAGCCGGCGCCCTCCACCACCGCCACCAGCTCCTCGACGGTGACCTCGGCGGGGTGGCTGACCCGGGCCCGTCCGGTGGCGAGGTTGACGGTGGCGCTCACGCCCTCGACCCGGCCCAGCTTCTTCTCCACCCGTGCCACGCACGCCGCGCAGGTCATTCCGCCGACGACCAGCTCGGTGGTGAGCGTGTCGGCGGAGGCGGCCGGGGCGCTCATCGGACCGTGCCCGGCTCGTAGACACCCGTCTCGGGCCGGCTCATGCCGTGCATGTCGCCCATCCCGCCGCCCGACCCTCCGGAGTCGCCACCGCCGCCGCCACGGTGCATGCCGGGGGCCACCGGGCCGGCGGCCGCGCCCGCGGCGTACGCGACGCCGAACATCGCGGCGAGCAGGAGGAGGAAGCCGGACAGGACGAGGGCAGGGCTGTGCTGACGTGAAGTCATCGCCGCTCCAGAGCGCAGACAGCGAACAAGGGGAAGGCGCCATCGTGACACGGTGGCGGACCCTTCCGACCGACATCCGGTAGCCCCGTGACACGTGAGGTTTCTCCTGTTCACGCCGGGGAACCAACCGCCCCTCGCGGCCGACTTCCTGGAGATAGCGGACCCTGACGGCGGCAACCGCGCGTCGGGGGCGCCGTGTTCCCCGACCGGCCGGTCCGCGCCCGGGGCGGCGTACGCGCGGCCGGGCGCGTGATCCGCGCGGAACCCGAACGGCCCGCCGTACGACTTCCTGGGTGACCCACGACCAGAGGAGATGTCCGGCGTGTCCCTGCCTGCTTCGTCCGCCCCCTCCGGCCGCGTTCGCAGACGCGCACCCTACCCGCGCCTCCATGGCCGGCCCCTCGTCACCCCCTCCGGTGCCGCACCCATACGCCCATGATCGATTCCCGCGCGTCCCGCGCCACCGCCAGCATCAGCGCCCGGGTCCTGGCCGTGCTGCTGCCCTACCGCCGCGCCGCGGATCCCGCCGAGGCGCCCGACCACCCCGAACAGCTCTTCCAGATCGAGCAGTTCGTCCGCGCGGGGGAGCCGATCGTCTTCACCCTGCCCGGCTTCCCCTGCAAGTCGACCAACCCCGCCAAGGTGCTGGGTCCGCTCCCCGACGAGAGCGAAAGGCTCTCGCTCCGCTTCCTGGACCGGCTGTGCGCGCGGATCGCCGAGGTGTACCCGCCCGGCGCCCGACTGGTCATCTGCGCCGAAGGCCATGTCTTCGGCGACCTCATCGGCGTCTCCGACGCGCACATCGACGCCTATGTGGAGGAGCTGCGCGCCATCGTGCGGCGCGAGCGCCTCACCCGTCTGACCACCTTCGACCTGCGGGAGGTCTACGGCGATCTGCCCTACGCCGGCAAGCGGGCCCTGGTGGACGCCGTGTACGCGCCCAGCATGGAGAGCCTGTGGGCCCAGGCCCGCGCCGACGCGGACACGCAGCGGCTGTACCGGGGCATCGCCCGCTCGTTGGCCGAGGACGCCCGGGCCGTCGCCTTCCCCGGCCCCCGCTCCGCGCTGCGGCGCGCCCATCGGGATCGCGCCTACGGCGTCCTGCGCCGCAGCCGTGCCTGGTGCGACCTGATCGCGGACCACCATCCGCGCTCGGTGCGGCTCTCCGTCCACCCGCAGCGCTCCGGTGCGGCGAAGTTCGGCATCCGGCTGCTGGAGGCGGACGACGTCTGGGCCACGCCCTGGCACTCGGCGGCGCTGCGGTGCGCCGACGGCGGCTGGCGGCTGATGCGCCGGGCGGACGCGGAACGGCTGGGACGCCTGGTGGTGCGCCACGGCCGCCCGAGCCACTTCGAGGCCCGGTAGGACCGGGCGGCGGGCGGTCGTGCGGCCGGGGCGTAACCGGGGGAGTCGTGCCGCCGGGGCGTGACGGGGGTAGTCGACGGCGGGCAGTCGTGCGGCCGGGGCGTAACCGGGGGGAGTCGTGCCGTCAGGGCGTGACGCGGTGGGCACGACCCGGCGCCCCGCCGCGCGGGCAGCGGTTCGTGGAGCAAGGAGGCCCGTTCCATCGGCCTCGTTCCGCTGACGGCGCGTCAAGACGATCACCGGGTGGCCCCTGCGGCCGGTCGCGGCGTCGAGCCGCCTACGCTGCCGGTCACCGTCCCGAGGAGAGGCTCCGATGACCACCCATCAGCTGGACCAGCTCGCACCCATGCCCACCGACTGGCAGCGTGCCCTGGCGATCGTCGCCCATCCCGACGACCTCGAGTACGGCGCCTCCGCGGCGATCGCCACCTGGATCGACCAGGGGCGCGAGGTGGTCTACCTGCTGGCCACGCGCGGCGAGGCCGGGATCGACGGCATGGCCCCGGCCGTGGCCGGCCCGCTGCGCGAGGCCGAACAGCGGGCGAGCGCCGCGGCGGTGGGGGTCTCGGTGGTGGAGTTCCTGGACCACCGGGACGGCGTGATCGAGTACGGCACGGCGCTGCGCGCCGAGTTCGCCGCCGCGATCCGGCGCCACCGCCCCGAACTGGTGATCACCCTCAACCACCGGGACACCTGGGGCAGCGGACCGGGGCAGGCGTGGAACACCCCGGACCACCGCGCGGTCGGCCGCGCGGTGCTCGACGCGGCCGGCGACGCCGGCAACCGCTGGATCTTCCCCGAGCTGCTGACCGAGCGGAGCCTGGAGCCCTGGAACGGGGTGCGCCACGTGGCCGTCGCCGGCTCCCCGCACCCCACGCACGCGGTGGACGCGACCGACGGGGTCGAGCGCGCCGTCGACTCGCTGCTGGCCCACCGCAGCTATATCCAGGCGCTCACCGACGAGGACCCCGAGCGCTACTGCCGCACCTTCCTGGAGGGCACGATGTCGGCCGCCGCCGCCCGCTTCGGCGGCCGCCCGGCCGTCGCGTTCGAGCTCTTCAACCGCTGACGCGGCGGTCGCCGTCCGGCGCGGAGTCCGCGGCCGCGCGTTCCATGACCAGCGCGGCCGCGTCGTCCTGGAGCCGGCCTCCGGCATGGGCCTCGAGGTCCGCCCGCAGCCGGGCCAGCAGCTCCGAGGTGGGCAGCTCGGCCCAGCCGCTGAGGCGGTCCGCGAGCGGATAGAACGCGCCGTCCGCGCCACGCGCCTCGGTCACCCCGTCGGTGCAGGCGAAGACCCGCGCCTCGGCGGGGACGGCGACGCGCTGCACCGCGCGGGGCCGCTCCACCAGCTGGCCGAGGCCCAGCGGCAGCCCCGCCTCGTCCGGCGGCGCCAGCTCGGTGATCCTGCCGTCGCCGTGGATGAGCAGCGGCGCCACATGCCCGCAGTCGACGAAGACGATGGGCACGCTCGTCCCGTCGGGCATCCAGGTGTCCTCCTCGACCCCGAACACCAGGGCCGTCACAAACCGCTCGTCGGCCCCCTCCGACTCGTCCGCCGCCGACCGCGCGTAGCGCCACAGGCCCGACTCCATGGCGTCCACCGCGCTCTCCAGGCTGGGCCGGTAGAAGGCGGCCTCGCGGAAGGCGGTGAGCACCGCGGCGCCCGCGCCGAGCGTGCGCAGCCCCTTGCCCTGGACGTCGCCGATCAGCACCCGGGTCCCGTACGGGGTCTCCAGCACCTCGTAGATGTCCCCGCCGACCAGCGCGTCCCGCTGCGAGGAGACGTAGAGCCCGTCCACGACCACGCCGCGGCTGCGCAGCGGGAGCTGGCGCAGCAGAGCGCGCTGCGCCGCCTCCCCGGTGACGCGCAGCCGCGTCAGCAGCTTGTCCCGTTCGTAGAGCAGCCGTGCCAGGGTGATGGCCGCCCCCGCCAGCAGCAGGTTGCCGAAGACGGTGGCGATCGTGTTGAGCGCCTGTGGGTCGTCGGGCTCCGCGCCGTGCAGCGTGGCCATGGCGAGGAAGTCGACCGCGGCGATGAGGATCGCCTGGCGGTAGGTGCACAGCGCGGCGGCCACGATCGGGGCGACGGCCGCGTACATGTCCATCCGGACATCGCGCGGCGCGACCTGGTCGACCACGACGATCAGCCCGATGTACACGAGCAGCACGATGAAGACGCTGTTCGCCACGGCGCGCGTGCGAGCCCTCCACGGCACGGTTGCGGACCTCCGCCTCCGGCATCCGGGACGCTCTCAGGCTCGCACGACCCCCGGCGCGCGGCGACCGCAGGCCGGGTGTGTCCGGGGCCGGGCAGCGGACGCGGGGGGCCGGGCCGTCGGCATGTCCGCCCCGGCCGGGGCGGTGCCCGGCCGGGCACCGTCGCCGGGCGCCGCCATTGGTGTGAACCAATACTGGTCAGGCCCCGGTTGAGGTCAATGGTTGAAACATCGACCGACCAGTGACGGACGGTCCTCGATCGGGCATACTCCAACCGCTACAGCCGCAGGTCATCGCCGCCGCAACCCGGTGCGCGAGGACCGGCTGCGGCATCCAGACCGGCGGCGGTCGCCCAACCCCTGGCCCCGCGCCGCCGCAGCGCCCGACAGGGAGGAGAGCGCCGCCATGATTGAGCACGGCCCCCAGCCGGTGGAACGACAGCTGCCCACCGAGGAAGCCCGTGACCTGATCGCGCTCGTGCGCGAGCTCGCCGCGCGGGAGATCCGGCCGCACGCCGCCGAGGAGGAGGCCGCCGGGCACTTCCCGCGCGAGCTGTTCACCCTGCTCTCCGAGTCCGGCCTGCTCGGACTGCCCTACCCGGAGGAGTTCGGCGGCGGAGACCAGCCGTACGAGGTCTACCTCCAGGTCCTCGAGGAGCTCGCCGCCGCCCGGCTCACCGTCGGCCTCGGCGTCAGCGTGCACACCCTCGCCTGCCACGCCCTCGCCACCTACGGCACCAAGGAGCAGCGCGCCGAGCACCTGCCGGCCATGCTCGGCGGCGGCCTGCTGGGCGCCTACTGCCTCTCCGAGCCGGCCTCCGGGTCCGACGCCGCCTCGCTGCGCACCCGCGCGGTGCGCGATGAGGGCGAAGGCGCCGGCTGGACGCTCAACGGCACCAAGGCGTGGATCACCCACGGAGGCATCGCCGACTTCTACACCGTCCTCGCCCGCACCGGCCAGGAGGGCCCGAAGGGCATCTCGGCCTTCCTGGTGCCCGGCGACGCCCCCGGCCTGTCCGCGGCCGCCCCCGAGCGGAAGATGGGCATGAACGGCTCGCCCACCGCCCAGCTGCACTTCGACGACGTGCGCGTCGCCGACGACCGCCGGCTGGGCGAGGAGGGGCAGGGCTTCTCCATCGCGCTGGGCGCGCTCGACGCCGGCCGGCTCGGCATCGCCGCCTGTGCGATCGGCGTGGCCCAGGCCGCGCTGGACGAGGCGATCCGGTACACGACCGAGCGCAGGCAGTTCAACCGGCCCATCTCCGACTTCCAGGGCCTGCGCTTCATGCTCGCCGACATGGCCACCCAGATCGAGGCCGGGCGCGCCCTGTACCTGGCCGCCGCCCGCCGCCGCGACGCCGGGCTGGCCTTCTCGCAGCAGGCGGCCATGGCCAAGCTCTTCTGCACCGACGCCGTCATGCGCGTGACCACCGACGCGGTCCAGCTGCTCGGCGGCTACGGCTACACCGCCGACTTCCCCGTCGAGCGCTTCATGCGCGAGGCCAAGGTCCTCCAGATCGTGGAGGGCACCAACCAGATCCAGCGCGTGGTCATAGCCCGCCACCTCGCGGGCCCCGAGTCCCGCCGCTGAACCCGGCCGGGCGCGCCGCCCCGGCGGCGCGCCCGAGCGGTCGAGTGCCCGAGCGGCCCAGTGCCCGAGCGGTCGCGGTGGGAGGTGCTCCCGCCGCGACCCCGCGACCCCGCGACCCCGCGACCCCGCGACCCCGCGACCCCGCGACCCCGCGGCGCCGGCCTCCCGGCGCGCGGCCCCCTACCGCCGCGCCCCCGCGTCTGAGAGCCTCCCCTGGCACTGGCCGCACCCGGAAACACCGGACTCCCAGGAGGCGCCATGCCGGCGACACCCGAGGACCGGGCCGAGAAGGGCCCTGAGGACCGCTCCGAGAGACGCCCCGAATCCCGCCCCGTATCCCGCTGCCAGGGCTGGGACGACGCCCCTGCCCGCGGTCGCCCGGCACGGAGCGCCCCCAGCCGGCGCGGCACCCTCTCCGCGGTGGCGGCGGCCGCCCTGGCGGCACCGCTGCTCCCGCCCGCCCCGCGTGCCTCGGCGGTCCCCACGGACGCCGCCGCCACAGACGCCGCCGCCCCGGAGGTCGCCACGGAGGCCGCCGCGGACGCCGGCGCCCCGGACGCCGGCGAGGTCCCCGCCCTGCGGACGATGACCTTCAACCTCCGTTTCGCGAGCGACACCCCGCCGCACACCTGGGCCGAGCGGCGGCCGGTGACACGGGAGTTGCTGCGCCGCGAGCGGCCGCACCTGCTGGGCACGCAGGAGGGGCTCTACGGGCAGCTGCGCGACATCGCCGCGGACCTGGGCGCGCCGTACGCCTGGCTGGGCACCGGGCGACAGGGCGGCAGCCGGGACGAGTTCATGGCGGTCTTCTACGACACCCGGCGGCTGGAACCCCAGGAGTACGACCACTTCTGGCTCTCGGACACCCCGTACCTGATCGGATCCAACACCTGGGGCGGGGCGGTGGTCCGCATGGTCACCTGGATCCGCTTCCTCGACCTGCGCACCGGGGCCCGCTTCTACGCCCTCAACACCCATCTGGACCACCGCGGCCAGCACGCCCGCGAGCGGTCCGCGGAGCTGATCACACGACGGCTCGCCGAGCTCGACCCCGCGCTGCCGCGCGTGGTCACCGGCGACTTCAACGTGCCGGCGCACGGCGACCCGGTCTACGCGGCCATGCTGAACGGCGGTGCCCTGGTGGACTCCTGGGACGCCGCCGAGCGGCGCGGCAGGCTGTACGGGACCTTCCACGGCTATCGGCCGCCGGTCCCGGACGGTGAGCGGATCGACTGGATCCTCACCTCG
This sequence comes from Streptomyces sp. SAJ15, assembly GCF_007595705.1. GTDB lineage: Bacteria > Actinomycetota > Actinomycetes > Streptomycetales > Streptomycetaceae > Streptomyces. The sequence continues at coordinate 842,928 of NZ_NISY01000002.1, forward strand.
CCGGGGGTGCGCACCCGCTACGCCGCGATCAACACCTTCTCCCCGGGCGGCCGGTTCCCCAGCGACCACCTGCCGGTGCAGGCAGTCCTGGAGATCTGACGAGCCGTGGGAGTCGGACTCGGGCGCCGGCGCCGCCGGTCAGCGCTGGCGACGCCGCATGCCCGGCACCCGGATCGGGCGCGAGCCGGGGCCGCCGATGTGCGAGAAGGGCTGGGTCCGCCAGTCCAGGCTCTCCGGCAGGGTCAGCAGCAGCGCGGCGTCCTGCTCCTGGACGCCGAGGGCCTCGTCCGCGGACGCGGCGTCCGCGGCCGCCCGCCCGGTGCCGGGGCACACGGTCAGGCCGAACGGGTTCCACGGGGAGGGGCACAGCGCGTGCTCCGGCAGCACGTCCTCGTCCGGCAGCAGCGCGATCGGCCGCGCGCAGTCCGGGCAGGTCACCCGGAACATCTCCAACGTCTCGTAGCTGTCCACATCGTGGTCGTACGTATCGTGGCCGCCTTCGTTGAGGCGTTCAAGATTGGGCATGTGTCGTTCCCCCTCAGATGGGCCGTGAGGCGCCGCGGCCTCGACCACAGCAAGCATTTCCCGCGCGGCGCCGTGGGTAATCGCGGCGCTCCGGGGGACACCGAGGAGGTGATGTGGCATTGGTCACATGCCCGGTGCAGATGCGCGGCGCGTCGGCCGCACACCCCCGCGCGCGCACCGCGCGCGCACCACGCGTCCCCCGGGGCCCGCCGGGACCTCCGCGGGACGCACTCCCGTTGTGTCCCACCCGCTTCGACCCCCTAAGGTGATCCGCTGTGGAGGAGTTGGACAGACAGATCGTGGAACTGCTCGTCAAGGACGGGCGGATGAGCTACACCGACCTGGGCAAGGCCACCGGCCTGTCCACCTCGGCGGTGCACCAGCGGGTACGCCGGCTGGAACAGCGCGGCGTCATCCGCGGCTACGCGGCCGTGGTCGACCCCGAGGCCGTCGGTCTGCCCCTCACCGCTTTCATCGGGGTGAAGCCCTTCGACCCGAGCGCGCCCGACGACATCGCCGACCGGCTCGCCGACGTCCCCGAGATCGAGGCGTGCCACAGCGTGGCGGGCGACGAGAACTACATCCTCAAGGTGCGCGTCGCCACCCCGCTGGAGCTGGAGCACCTGCTCACCCGGATCCGCTCGCTGTCCGGCGTCTCCACCCGTACCACGGTCGTGCTCTCCACCCCTTACGAGGCCCGCCCGCCGCGCGTGTGAGTCGCATACGAGACTGGACCCCATGACCGAGCGCACTGCCCCCGAAGACCGGCCCCGCACCGTCCTGCTGCGCGGCGGCGAGGTGCACAGCCCCGCCGACCCGTTCGCCACCGCCATGGTCGTCGAGGGCGACACCGTCGCCTGGGTCGGGTCCGAGGGCGCGGCCGACTCCTTCGCCGACGGCGTGGACGAGGTCGTCCGGCTCGACGGGGCGCTGGTCACCCCGGCCTTCACCGACGCGCATGTGCACGCCACCGCGACCGGCCTCGCCCTCACCGGGCTGGACCTGCTGGACGCCGACTCGCTGACCGACGCGCTGGCGCGGGTACGGGCGCACGCCGCGGCCCGCCCCGGCGACCGGGTGCTGCTGGGCCACGGCTGGGACGCCTCCCGCTGGCCGGAGCGGCGCCCGCCGTCCCGCGCGGAGCTCGACGCGGCCACCGGCGGCCGACCGCTCTACCTCACCCGGGCGGACGTGCACTCCGCCGTCGCCACCAGCGCCCTGCTCGACCTGGTGCCGGGCGTCACCGAGCTGCCCGGCTACCACCCGGACCAGCCGCTGACCGGGGACGCCCACCACGCGGTGCGCGCCGCCGCCCACGCGAGCGTCGGCACCGCGCAGCGCGAGGAGGCGCAGCGCGCCACGCTCGCCCGCGCGGCCGCGCTGGGCATCGGCACCCTGCACGAGTGCGCGGGCCCCACCATCTCCAGCGAGGACGACCTCACCGGCCTGCTGGGGCTCGCCGCGCGGACCCCCGGCCCCCGGGTGACCGGTTACTGGGCCGAGGCCGTCACCGGCCCGGCCGGCCTGGCCAAGGTGCGCGAGCTGGGCGCCGTGGGAGCCGCCGGCGACCTCTTCGTGGACGGTTCCCTGGGCTCGCACACCGCCTGCCTGCACGAGGCCTACGCCGACGCCCCGCACACCGGAACCGCCTACCTCGACACCGACGCCGTGGCCGCCCACGTCGCCGCCTGCACCGAGGCCGGGCTCCAGGCCGGCTTCCACGCCATCGGCGACGCCGCCGTGAGCGCCGTCGTGGCGGGCGTGCGGACCGCCGCCGAGGCCGTCGGCCTGGACCGGATCCGCGCCGCCCGGCACCGGATCGAGCACGCCGAGATGCTCACCCCGGAGACCATCGCGGGCTTCGCGGAGCTCGGCCTCACCGCCTCCGTCCAGCCCGCCTTCGACGCCATCTGGGGCGGCGAGGACGGGATGTACGCGGAGCGGCTGGGGGCGGACCGGGCCCGCACCCTCAACCCGTACGCCGCCCTGCTGCGCGCCGGGGTGCCGCTGGCGATGGGCTCGGACGCCCCGGTGACCCCGCTCGACCCCTGGGGCACCGTGCGCGCCGCCGCCTTCCACCGCACCCCCGAGCACCGAATCTCGGTCCGCGCGGCCTTCACCGCGCACACCCGCGGCGGCTGGCGCGCCGTGGGCCGCGACGACGCGGGCGTGCTGGTGCCCGGCGCCCCCGCCGACTACGCCGTCTGGGCCGCCGGCGAGCTGGTCGTCCAGGTCCCCGACAGCCGCGTCGCCGACTGGTCCACCGACCCGCGCTCCGGGACCCCGGGACTGCCGGACCTCACCCCCGGCGGTCGGCTGCCGGAGTGCCTGCGCACCGTGGTCGCCGGGCGCACCGTGTACGCACGACCGAACGAGTGACGCCACTCCGCCCCGTACCGCCGAACGATCGGCCCTCGGCCGGTCTTCGGCACCCGAGGCTGTCCGTACTGACCTGCTCCTTTGGGGAAACGGCGCAGGTCGTGCGGCTGTTGACAGGGTGTGGTCGGCGGCCGGTAGGTTCGGCCGGGTCCACCACGGGACGTCCGACCGGAGAGTCTTCACGCAGTCGTCGAACGCCGCTGGGCCATGGGTGGCGTGCCGTGCCGGCACGCCGCCGCAGGGAGCCAGGTCCAGCGCACGGGGGCGAGGAAGGGATCACCGGGTCGGCAGGTGCGACCCGGGAGGGGCCCGGACGTTCAGTAGACAACGGCTCTCGGTCGACCCGCAGCCAGCGGGTCCCAGGTCGGCCCGAAGGGCGCCGGGCCCCCATCCCGCCGATACCCTGAGCACAGGTATGACCGCCGCGGTGCCGCCCCCGCGGCACGGCCCCCACGGGGGCGCACCGGCCCCGCGACGGGGGCGGCACGGAACCCCCGGCCGTACTCACGCGTTGCTCACCCCGGGGACACATCACTCGCCGCGCGTTGTACGGTCACCTCACCACCGCACGACCTGCAAGGAAGGCCGCGACCGTGCCATCGGGTTCCGAGACCACCGCCGACACCGCCACCTCCGGCGCGCCCCAGGCGCCCGCCGTGGCGGCTGCCGACGAGCCGCGGCCCACCCGCCGGCAGCGACTGGCCGGCTGGGGGCGCCGGGAGTGGCGGCGCAGCGCCCTGGCCGCGGCCGCGGGCGTGGCGCTGGGCCTCGCCTTCCCGCCCTACGGGCTGTGGCCGCTGTCGCTGCTCGCCGTGGCCGCGCTGTCCCTGCTGACCCGCGGCAGGACCGCGCGCCAGGGGGCCTGGACCGGTTTCGCCTTCGGACTGCCGTTCTTCGTGGTGCTCCTGAAGTGGCTGAACGTCGTCGGCTGGGACGCCGTGGTGGGCCTCTCCCTGATCGAGTCGCTCTTCCTGGTGGCGATGGGCGCCGGGCTGGCGCTCACCTCCCGGCTGCCCGCGTGGCCCCTGTGGGGGGCGTGCCTGTGGGTGGCGCAGGAGTGGGCGCGTGACCGCACGCCGTTCGGCGGCTTCCCCTGGGGCCGGCTGGCCTTCGCCAACACCGGCTCGCCGTACACCCCGCTGGCCGCGCTGGGCGGCGCCCCGCTGGTCACCTTCGCGGTCGCCCTCACCGGCACCCTGCTGGCCGCCGCCGCCCTCGTCTGCTGGCGGATGCGGGGCCGGCTGGCCGCGCGCACCGCGCTGCCGGCCGCCGGAGCGGTGGCGCTCGCCGCCGCCGTCACCGGGGCCGGGTACGCCGTGCCGATCCCCACCGACGCCGACGACACCGTCGACATCGCCGTCGTCCAGGGCAACGTCCAGCAGCCCGGCATGGACTTCCTCGGGCGCCCGATGAAGATCCTCAACAACCACGTCGAGGCCACCCTGAAGCTGGCCGAGGACGTCAAGGCCGGCCGCGCGGACCGGCCGGACCTGGTGATCTGGCCGGAGAACGCCTCCGACCTGGATCCCTTCCAGTACCGGGAGGCGTACGACCGGATCGACGAGGCGGTCAAGGCCATCGGCGTGCCGGTGCTGGTCGGCGCGCTCGTCGACCACCCCAACAAGCCGGGGTACGTCTTCAACCAGGGCATCGTCTGGGACCCGAAGACCGGGCCCGGCGCCTCGTACACCAAGCAGCACCCGGTGCCGTTCGGCGAGTACGTGCCGTTCCGCGCCCAGCTCAGCAAGGTCATCTCCCGGCTGCAACGGGTCCCGCGCGACTTCTACCCCGGCGACCACTCCGGCGTGCTCCAGCTGGGCCCGGCCCGGCTCGGCGATGTGATCTGCTTCGAGGTCGCCTACGACGAGATCGTCCGGGACACCGTCAACGACGGCGCCCGCGCCCTGGTCATCCAGACCAACAACGCCACCTACGGCCGCAGCGGCCAGCCCGAGCAGCAGCTGGTCATGTCCAAGCTGCGCGCCATCGAGCACGGCCGCGCGGTCGTCACCGCCGCTCCCAGCGGCATCAGCGCCATCGTCGCCCCGGACGGCACCATCCAGCAGCGGACGGCGGAATTCACCCAGGACGTGCTCACCGCGCGCATCCCCCTGCGTGACGACATCACCGTCGCCGACCGCGTCGGTGCGAAGCCCGAGTGGGTCCTCGCTATGGTGGGCGTTCTGTCCTGCGCGGCTGCGATCATGATGAGCCGTCGAGGACGTACGGATATGAAGGGGCAGCACACGTGAGCGACGACGGCGGTCAGCGGACATTCGGTCCGCTCGGCACGGTCTTGGTGATCATTCCGACCTACAACGAGGCGGAGAACATCAAGCCGATCGTCGAACGGGTACGGACCGCGGTGCCCGAGGCGGACATCCTGGTCGCCGACGACAACAGCCCGGACGGCACCGGCAAGATCGCCGATGAGCTCGCGGCCGAGGACAAGCAGGTCCACGTCCTGCACCGCAAGGGCAAGGAGGGCCTCGGCGCCGCCTACCTCGCCGGCTTCCGCTGGGGCATCGAGCACGACTACGGCGTCCTGGTCGAGATGGACGCCGACGGCTCGCACCAGCCCGAGGAACTGCCCCGGCTGCTCATCGCGCTGCGCAACGCCGACCTGGTGCTGGGCTCGCGCTGGGTGCCCGGCGGCCGCGTGGTCAACTGGCCCAAGCACCGCGAGTTCCTCTCCCGCGGCGGCAGCACCTACTCGCGGCTCCTGCTGGACGTGCCGGTCCGGGACGTCACCGGCGGTTTCCGGGCGTTCCGCCGCGAGACCCTGGAGGGGCTGGGCATGGACGCCGTCGCCTCGCAGGGCTACTGCTTCCAGGTCGACCTCGCCTGGCGGGCCATCAAGGCCGGCTTCACCGTCGTCGAGGTCCCCATCACCTTCGTGGAGCGCGAGCGCGGCGACAGCAAGATGAGCCGTGACATCGTCGCCGAGGCGCTGTGGCGGGTCACCTCCTGGGGCGTCTCCTCCCGCGTCAACAAGGTGCTGGGCCGCGAGCAGTCGTCGTGACGACCGCCGACGGACGCCGCTGACCGTCCGCCGTCGGGGAGCGCGGCGCGCCGCCCGCCTCCCCGTCCCGGGACGGGACCCGCGGCCTCACCACGGCCCGGGCCCGGCCAGCGCCGCGATCAGCACGATCCCGGCGATCAGCCAGGCGACGTAGTCGCCGATGTGTCCGGACTGGAGGCGCCGCAGCGGCGTCAGCAGCCGGGCCGCGACACCGGGAGTGGTCATCGGACGGCGCACCGCCAGCACGGCGAGCGCGACGGCCAGCCCGGCGGAGACCAGACCCAGCAGGACGCCGACGGTCGACCAGTGGGGCGGCGGCACGGGGGCCGGCTCGGCGGCCTGCCGTACGCCCAGCACCGCCTCCCGGCCCGCGCCGGCCGCCAGCGCCGGGATCACGCCGACCGCCAGCGAGCCGGCCAGCAGCGCGCACTGCACGGCCGTCATGGTGACCGGGATGCGCCCCAGCCGGCCCCCGGTCTCCGGCTGCTCGTGTTCGCCCCGGGTCTCCGGGCCCTCCGCCTCGATCCCGGCACCCGGCGCCGCCGGCCGCCCGTCGCCCGGCCCCGCACCGGCCTCCTGTCTGCCACTCGGCTCCCGGCCGGCCCCCGCGAAGACCCGCAGCCCGGCCCGGAGCACCGCGCCGCCGGTGACGGCCGACACCAGGACGAAGACGGCGGGCAGCCAGCCGGCGAGGTGCCCGGCCGCCTCCTCCGCCACGGCCTTGCCCAGTCCCGTGCCGAAGGGCGGCAGCCCGGCCAGTGCCAGCCCGCCCACGAGGAACAGCCCGCCGCTGAGCGGCAGCTCGCGGGCCCGGCCGTAGAGCTCGTGCTCGTCGACCGACGCATAGCGGTCCAGCAGGATGCCGGCGCAGGCGAACAGGGCGGCCTTGACGCCGGCGTGCCCGAGGACGTACAGGGCCACCCCGGCCGTCCCCTCCCGGCTCAGCACGCCCAGGCCGACCAGGAACAGCCCCGTGTGCGCCACGGTCGAGAAGGCCAGCAGCCGCTTGAGGTGGCGCTGGAGCCAGCACATGACCGCACCGAGCAACGCGGTCGCCACGCCGATGGTCACCAGGGTGCGGGTGAAGGCGGGGTGCGGGACGCCGCCGGGGCCGGCGAACACGGTCCAGTAGACCCGCCCCACGCCGTACACCCCGAGCTCCACCATCACCCCCGACAGCAGCATGCAGACCGGGGTCGGGGCCACCGCGTGCGCGTCCGGGAGCCAGAAGTGGAAGGGCACGGCGGCGGCCTTCACCAACAGCCCGCAGAGCACCAGCGCGAAGGCGGTCAGCACCAGCGCGTCCGGGGCGCCACCCGCGCCGGCGTCCAGCCGCCGCCCGATCCGGGCCAGCCCGAGCTCCCCGGTGCGCGCGTACAGCAGGACGATGCCCAGCAGCGCGCAGTAGGCGCCCAGCGAGTTGACCAGTCCGAAGGCGAGCGCGCCCTGGAGTGGCCGCGGCTCCTCGACCCGGTAGCCCGTGAGCGCGTACGCGACGACCCCCATCAGTTCGAAGAAGACGAAGGCGTTGAACAGGTCCCCGGTGAGGGCGAAGCCGCACATGCCCGCCTGGAAGAGCAGGATCAGCGCGGGGAACGAGCCGCTGTGGCCGCGCGGCGGCTCCTCGAAGTAGTGCCACGCGTAGATCAGGACGGCGGTGACGAGGAAGGAGACCAGCGCCGCGAGCCCCAGCCCGATCGGGTCGCCGACGAGGACGATGCCCACCGCGCCCGACCCCGGCCGCCAGCCGCCCAGCCACTCGGCGCCCGGGTGCCGGGCGGCGAGCAGCGCCAGCACGGCCGTGGTGGCCGCGAAGCCGCAGCCGACGGCGTCGGAGGCGGTCCGCGGCAGCAGCCGGCCGGCCGCCACCAGCACGGCCGCCCCCAGCAGCGGCACCGCGACCACCAGCGGCAGCAGTCTCGTGGAGTCCATCGGCCCGGCCCTCCGTCAGCCCTTGAGCTCGGAGAGCGAGTCGGGGTCCACCGTCCCGTGCCGCTTCCGCAACTGGATCACCAGCGCGAGGAGCAGCGCGGTGACGGTCGCGCCGACCACGATGTCGGTGAGGGCCAGCGCCTGGACCACCGGATCGACCACCGGGGCGTCGGTGGGGGCGTCGGAGAAGACCGGGGCGGTGCCGTCGCGCCGGTAGCCGACGGCGAGCAGCAGCACATAGGTCGAGGACTGGGTGACGGCGAGACAGCCCACCGCGTGGATGAGGTCATGGCTGGTCACCAGCCCGTAGCAGCCGACCAGGAAGATCCAGCAGGCGACCAGGTACGGCAGCACCGTCATGCGCGATCCCTCTCCGCCGGGTCCGAGGACTCCTCGATCTCCACCGCCTGGTCCAGGAACCGGGCCAGCAGCACCACCACGGCGCAGCCGACCTCCATACCCACGGCGGCGTTGAGGACGACGACCGTGCCGCCGGAGGCCACCGTGCCGAAGTCGCCCGGCGGCAGCACGTTGGCGAGGAAGGCCGCGCCCGCCAGCACCCCCGCCAGCCCGGTGATCACGTACGCGGCCTCCCCGGCCGCGTCCCCGACCTCGTACAGCCCGACCGGCCGGATCCGCTCCAGGGCGCGGTAGTCGACGGCGATGTAGAGCAGGTGCAGCGCGGTGGCGGCGACCACCCCGCCCTGGAAGCCGCCGCCGGGGCTGACCGGCCCGTGCGCGATGACGTACAGACCGATGAGGAGCGTCACCGGCAACATCAGCGTGCCGAACCAGCGGATCCCGGCCGGGACGCGCGCCGGCTCCGGCTCCTCGCGGTGCTCGTCGGCGGTCTGCCGCAGCAGCACCACGGTGCCCACCACGGCGGCGAACAGGATGGTCTCCTCGCCGAGGGTGTCCAGGGCGCGAAGGTCGAAGTTGACGAAGGAGACGACGTTGGCGGTGTGCCGGCGCAGCGCCGCGGCCACGGCGCTGTCGCCGTACGGATGGCGCGGGCCGCCGAAGGGCGGCAGTCGGAGGCAGGCGAGGGCCAGCAGGGCCGCCAGGGCGGCCGCCCCGGCCAGGAAGAGCCACAGCCGGCCGCGCGAGGTCATCGCCGGGGCCCCCGGAGGCGGCGCCGGCCGCCGCCGTCCCCGTCGCGCGACGGGTCGTACGGCGGCGCGCCCCGCGGCCCGTCGCCGCGTCCGGCCCGCCGGACCTTCCGCACCGCCAGCAGGATCATCAGCGGGGTCACCGCGGAGCCCACGGCCAGCTGGGACAGCGCCACGTCCGGGGCCTGGACGAAGAGGAACAGCAGCGTCAGCGTCAGCCCGAGGAAGGAGAGCACGGGCACCTGGCGCAGCGGGTCCCGGTTGAGCGCCGCCGCGGTCGCGGCGGTCGCCACCAGGATCAGGGCCACCGCGATCAGCGCGTCCGCCACTCCCGGCCACCCCTCTCCGCGCTGGTCACCAGCGAACCGGCCATCAGCAGGCCACCGATCAGCAGGAGTTTGCCGCCGGCCCGGCCGGGGCCGGTGGCGACACACAGCGGCAGCACGGTGGCCGGCACGCCCAGCCAGGCGGTCCGGCGCACCAACCGCGAGCCCGGCAGGGTGTCCAGGAAGCGGGCGTAGACCAGCGTGCCGGCGGGCGCCAGAAGGGCCAGCACCAGCGCCGCGTCGACATACGACGGCCGCCGGAAGCCCTGGGCCGCCAACAGCAGGCACAGGCAGCACAGCAGGCCGGCGAGGTTGAGGCCGACCAGCCGGCGGGGCGGATCGCCGGTCGCGACGCGCCACAGCACCGGGCCGAGTGCCACGAGCGGGACCAGCGCGGCCGCCAGCCAGCCGTCGTCGGTGCCCACGGGGGCGCCGGAGCCCACGGCACCGGCGGCACGGGCGACCACGGCGCACGGGCCCGGCGCGCTCATCGGCGGGCCACCGCCCGGCGTGCGGCCCGGGCGGCGACGGCGGCCGGCAGTGCCGCGACCGCGCCCACCGCCGCCTCCAACGGGCTCAGCGACGCGACGAGGAGCAGCCACAGCGCGGCCAGCGCGGCCCACCAGGCGGCGATCTCCAGCGCGCCGGTCAGCACACCGGTCATCCCGGCACCTCCGTGGCAGCTCCGCTTCCTGGCCCGCAGCGTACGGGCGGTGGGTGGCCGGCACCGGGAAGGCGCGCGGTGCCGGCCACCCGGGCCGCGGCGATCCGCGCCCCGGCGGGGGCGGTGCGCCCCGGCGGAGGCGGTGGTGGGGCCCGGAGTTCCGGACGTGGAGATGCCACCCCCTCAGACGCACCGAGACGCCGGGCCCAGGCACACTGGGGGCATGACGACCGGCACCCCGCACCAGACAGGCCCGACCCGCCCTCGGCGCTCACGGACCCGCACCTTCCTGCCGCTGATCCTGGCGGCCTGGATGGTGCTGGAGGTCTGGCTGCTGATGCTGGTGGGGGAGGCGGCCGGCGGGCTGACCGTCTTTCTGCTGCTGGTCGCCGGCATGGTGCTCGGGGCGGTGGTGATCAAGCGTGCGGGCCGGCGGGCCTGGCGCTCGCTCTCCGAGTCGTTCCAGCAGCCGGGAGCCGCCCCGCGGGAGGGCGGCACCGAGCGGGGGAGCGGCCGCGGCGGCGCCGGTGGCTCGGCCTCCGGGAACGCGCTGCCGATGCTCGGCGGCCTGCTGCTGATGCTCCCGGGACTGCTGTCCGACGTCGCCGGGCTGCTGTGCCTGTTCCCGCCGACGCGGGCGCTGCTGCGCGGCCGGGTGGAGCGTGCCCTGGACCGTCGCATGCGCGCCGCGACGCCGGGCGGCCTTGAGGACGTCTTCCAGCAGGCGCAGCAGGCACGCATGCACCGCCCGGACGGCAAGGTGGTCCAGGGCGAGGTGATCAGGGACGAGCCGCGGTCCGACGCGCCGCGCCGCGAGGACCCGCCGCTGCCGCGGTAGCCCCGCGGGGCGCGTCCACCGTCACCCGCCCACGGTTCCGAACGGGTGGCTCACGAGCAGGCTGGGGCGGTGGGTGGCCGCGCCCGCCGGACGGCGCCAGGGCAGGACAAGGGCCGGGGCCGCTGCTCACACAGCGGCCCCGGCCCTTGATCAATCGATATCCGCCCGCGGTTACCGGGCTGAGGCTCGGCTCAGGCGGACTTGCGGGTGTCCCGCGGATGCACGGCGATGTTCATGGCGCCGGAGCGCAGGACCGCCAGCCGCTCGGCCAGCACCTCCTCCAGCTCCTCGCGGGTGCGCCGCTCCATGAGCATGTCCCAGTGCGTGCGCGCGGGCTTGCCCTTCTTCTCCTCGGGGCCGTCGCCATCCACCAGGAGCGCCATGGCGCCACACGCCTTGCACTCCCACTCCGGCGGAATCTCCGCCTCAACCGAGAACGGCATCTCGAATCGATGGCCGTTCTCGCATGCGTACTCCACCGCCTGGCGCGGGGCCAGATCGATGCCGCGGTCGGTCTCGTAGCTGGTCACCACGAGTCGCGTGCCGCGGAGAGCTCGCTCACTCATGAATCGTGCCTCCCGGGCTTGTCGCCCACAGGACAGGTGTCGCTGTCGTCGTCATCCGGTCAACGTCCGGTCGGCGGTGAAGATTCCCGTTCTGGGACATGCGTCGCCCGTCGTGCCGCCCCGTTGTTCTACCCACAGGCGCCCGGTTTGTCACATCTGGCAGCAGATGTCACCCAGCGTTTCCGGCTCTTTAGCGCGCAGTAACGGTACGCCTAGCAGGTCGAGGGCGTACACTACCGCTCTTTGCCTGTAAGCTCTAAATCCGATCCGGAGTGGGACTCTCCGCGCCCTTCGGACGCCGGTGCGTGACCGGGGTCTCGCCGGTGTCGATCGCCTCGGATCCGTCCGTCGCCGTCTCGGATCGCGCGACCACCGCGGAGCCGCTTCCCTCCGCTCCCGGCACGGCGCAGATCCGCAGGAAGAACTGGGCCAGCGGCCCGATCGTCAGGGCGTACAGCACCGTTCCCAGGCCGACCGATCCGCCCATCGCGAATCCCGCCGCCAGCACCGTCAGCTCGATTCCGGTCCGCACCACGCGGATGGAGCGTCCCGTCCGCGCGTGCAGCCCGGTCATCAGCCCGTCGCGCGGGCCCGCGCCGAACCGCGCCGAGATGTACAGGCCGGTCGCCGCCCCGTTGAGGACGATGCCGAAGACCAGCAGGGGCGCCCGCACGGCCAGCGAGTCCGGCTCCGGCATCAGCGCCAGCGCCCCGTCCACCACCAGGCCGATCACCACGACGTTCGAGATCGTGCCGAGCCCCGGCCGCTGGGGCAGCGGGATCCACAGCAGCAGCGCCAGCACGCCGACCGCGATCGTCACCGTGCCGATGGAGTACGAGGTGCGCTCGGAGATCCCCTGGTGGAAGGCGTCCCAGGGGTCGAGGCCGAGGTCGGCGCGCAGCATCATCGCCATGCTCACCCCGTACAGGACGAGCCCCACATAGAGCTGGACGATGCGGCGGGTGAGCTGGGTCCCCCTGGCTGCGGACAAGGAACTCTCCTCGGGGCGGTGCGAGCGTGGTTCGATTGGTGCGCTGGCTGGCGTTATTGGCCTGCCGCGTGACACTCTGGACCAAGGAACAAGTCCAGTTCCATGGCCAATTCCAGGAAGGTGGACCGAAGCCAATGAGTCCATGGACCTCCGCGGTGGGTGCACCGCAGCTCGCCCGCCTCCTGTCCTCCCAGCACACCCGCGAGGCCACCGCCGCCCCGGCCGGCCGCCGGCTGCCCGCCTACCGGGCACTGGCCGACGGGGTGCGGCTGCTGGTCCTCGAAGGCCGGGTGCCGGTCGCCGCCCGGCTGCCCGCCGAGCGTGAGCTGGCCGCCGCGCTCAAGGTCAGCCGCACCACCGTCGCCGCCGCCTACGAGGCGCTGCGCGGCGAGGGCTTCCTGGAGTCCCGGCGCGGAGCCGGCAGTTGGACCGCCGTGCCCGCCGGACGGCCGCTGCCCGGCCGCGGCCTGGACCCGCTGCCGCCCGAGGCCGCCGGCTCGATCATCGACCTCGGCTGTGCCGCGCTGCCCGCCCCCGAGCCCTGGCTGACCCGCGCGTTCACCGGCGCCCTGGAAGAGGTGCCGCTCTACGCGCACACCCACGGCGACTACCCGGCCGGGCTGCCCGCCCTCCGCGAGGCGCTCGCGGACCGCTACACCGCGCGGGGCATCCCCACCATGCCCGAGCAGATCATGGTGACCACCGGCGCCATGGGCGCGGTCGCCGCCACCTGCCGGCTGTTCGTTCGCCCCGGCGAGCGGGTCGCCGTCGAGTCCCCCTCGTACGCCAACGTCCTCCAGCTCATGCGCGAGGCGGGCGTGCGGCTGGTGCCGATCGGCATGGCGGACGGGCTGGCGGGCTGGGACCTGCACGCCTGGCGGCAGGTGCTGCGCGACGCGGCCCCCCGCATGGCCTACGTCATCGCCGACTTCCACAACCCGACCGGGGCGCTCGCCGACGAGGAGCAGCGGCGGCAGTTGGTGGACGCCGCCCGCGCGGCCGGGATCGTGCTGGTCGCCGACGAGACCATGTCCGAGCTGACGCTGGATCCCGGGACCCCGCGGCCGCGCCCCGTCAGCGCCTTCGACCCGGCCGGCAGCACCGTCGTCACGGTCGGTTCGGCCAGCAAGAGCTTCTGGGCCGGGCTGCGCATCGGCTGGGTGCGGGCCGCGCCCGACGTCATCCGCTCCCTGGTCGCCGCCCGCGCCTACGCCGATCTGGGCACCCCCGTGATGGAGCAGCTCGCCGTCGCCTGGCTGCTGAACACCGGCGGCTGGGAGGGCGCCCTGGAGCTGCGCCGCGCCGAGGCGCGCCAGAACCGGGACGCCCTCGTCGACGCGGTCCGTCGACACCTGCCCGACTGGGAGTTCACCGTGCCCCACGGCGGTCTGACGCTGTGGGCGCGCACCGGCGGCCTCTCCGGCTCCCGCATCGCGGAGGTGGGCGAGCGGCTCGGCGTACGGGTCCCCTCCGGCCCGCGCTTCGGTGTCGACGGCGCCTTCGAGGGGTACGTCCGGTTGCCGTTCACGGTGAACGGCCCGGTCGCCGAGGAGGCCGCCAGCCGCCTGGCCGCCGCCACCCGCCTGGTCCGCACCGGCGCCGCGGCCGAGGCCGACCTGCCGCGCAGCTACGTGGCCTGATCCGGATCGCGGTCGCCACGGGGGCGCCGCGTCGGCGCGGGCCCGCCGGGTGGTCGACCGCCCGCACCGGGCGCCCGGCCGGAAGCCGGCCGGGCGTGGTCATGGCGGCCCGGCCGGCTCGGTGCCGCGGGGTCAGGGGGTCCGCACCGGCAACGGTCCGTCGTCGTCGGCGGGCTGCTGGCCCACCGCCGCCTCGACGGCGACGGGCTGCGGGGTGGCCGCGTCCCCTGCGGCGGCGTCCGCCTCGGCCGGGGTCGCGTCCTCGCCCGGAATCGTCCGCTCCGGCAGCAGCTCCAGCACCGCGCGCCGTTGCGTCTCGCTCGCCTCGTCGTCGTGCGGGTCGGGGGTGGCGGGCACCTGGAGTCGGTGCACCGGTCCGCCGCCCAGCCGTGCGTAGCCGCGGCCGGGGGGCACCTCGCGGGTCGGGGTGGTGTGCGGCGGGGCGCCGAGCACGGCGTTGATCTGGTCGTACGAGGCGGGGCCGAGGACCGCGCGGGCGCGGGTGTGGGACCGCACCGGCTCGCTCAGCGCGTCGTAACAGTCGAGCTGTTCGGCCACCACGACGGTGATGTGCGCGGCGCGGCCGTGCCGCAGCGGGAGGTGGAGCAGCTCCTGCGGGTCGGTGCGGCCGTCGGCGGCCGCGAGCTGGCTGAGCACGGTGGGCCGGTCCAGCAGCAGCCACAGGGGGCGGCGGATGTCGTCCGGCACCGGATGTCCGAGCTGCCGTGCGCGGTTGGCGGCGATCAGCCGGCGCTCGGTCTCGTGCGCGGCCCACTCCAGCGTCGCCAGCACCCCGGTCAGCCCGCACTCCACGGCGAGCACCCCGGCCCGACCGGTCAGATAGGCGTACTCGCCGCCTCCGCAGCCGTCCAGCACCAGCACGTCCCCGTGGTGCAGGGCCTGGAGCGCCAGCGAGCGCACCAGGGTGGTGGTGCCGCTTCCGGGCTGACCGAGAGCGAGCAGGTGCGGCTCGGTGGAGCGCGGCCCGGTGCGCCAGACCACCGGCGGCGCGTCCCGGGACTCCTCGCCGTCGAGGACCGGCAGGGTGCGCGCCACCCCGGTCGGGTCGGTGAAGCCGAGCACGGCCTCGCCCGGGGTGGCGACGAAGCGCTGCGCGTGGATCCCGGTGGACAGCGGGGGGAGCACGGACACCTCCAGCCGGTTGTCCTCCTCGTGCCAGTCGAAGAGGTACTCCCGGCCGCGCCCGGACTTGGCGTACAGCAGCTGCTCGATGCGGCCGCGGGCCTCGGGTTCGCCGTCCTTGAAGTACGGGGGATAGCGCAGCCGCAGCCGGAGGAGCCGCCCCTCCTCGTCGAAGGCGTGCTCCTCGAAGGCGGCCGGCCACTGGCCGTCGTGCCGGTAGAGCGGGTCCTGGTCCTCGGGCACCGAGAAGTACGGCACCAGTGCCTCGTACAGCGTCTGGAGCCGCTCGGCGGCGGCCACCTGCACGGCCGTGGGGGCGGACGCCGGGGCGCGCCGCCCCGCCCAGCCGGCCGCGGCCATCAGGGCGACCAGGGCGAGCAGCGGGCCGTACGGCAGCAGCATGACGACCAGGGCGCAGGAGGCGACCAGGAACAGAGCGGGTCCCCGCCGGTCCGACGGCGTCTCCGTCCAGCGGCAGCCCACCATCGCCGCCAGCACCCGCAGGCCGCGGCCCATGGTGAGCAGCGGCTGCAGGATGTCCGCGGCGCCGGCGGTGGCCGAGGTGCCGAGCCGTCGGCCGCGGACCAGGACGCCCCGACCCTGGTCGAGGTATCCCCGGCCGCGCACCAGGACGCCCCGGCCCTGGCCGAGGTACCCCCGGCCGCGCACGAGGAGCTCCCGGCTCCGGGTCAGGGGGTTCCTGGCCCGAGCGAGGAGCTCCGGGCGCCCGCCGGGGGGCTCCCGGTGTCCGCCGAGGCGCTCCCGGCCGTGGTGCAGGAGTCCCTTGCCGCGGCCGAGGAGCTTCCGGCTCCGGGCGCCGAGCGCGCGGCTCCGCTCGCGAAGGGAGGCGCCGTCGGTGGGGATGCGGGGAAGCGGTCGTCGTGGCACGTCAGATCTTGATCCCACCCAGCAGGCTGGCGAGACTCGCGCCGCCGGCCTTGATGCTCGGGGCGATGGCCGTGCCCGCCAGGTAGAAGCCGAACAGGCAGCAGACGAGGGCGTGGGACGCCTTGAGGCCGTCCTTCCGGAAGAAGAGGAAGACGATCACGCCGAGCAGGACGACGCCAGAGATGGACAGGATCATGACGATTCTCCTGGATGGTGGGGGGACGGTCACCATGAGTGGTTCCAGGATCACAGGATGTGTCGAGTTTCACGAAGGCGCAAATGGGTGGTTTATCCACGTATTCCGCTGAACGGGGCCGGGGCGCGCCCTTGCTGATCATCGTCCCGCGGAGGTACGTACTCTGGACGGCGGAGGCGGCCCGGGGCGGCCGCCCCAGCCGCGGTCAGGCACCAGTCGAATCCGGAGGACGAGGCCATGAGTGAGCCGAACGCCGAGCAAGAGCCCGCACACGACCCCGAGGTGCTCCAACTCGCGGCCAAGATCTTCGACCTGGCCCGCCACGGCGACACCGACACGGTCGCCGCCTACGTGGACGCGGGCGTCCCCGCCAACCTCACCAACGACAAGGGCGATTCGCTGCTGATGCTCGCCGCCTACCACGGGCACGCCGACACCGTGGCGGCCCTGCTGCACCGCGGCGCCGACCCCAACCGCCCCAACGACCGCGGCCAGACCCCGCTCGCCGGGGCCGTCTTCAAGGGCGAACCGGACGTCCTCCGCGCCCTCCTCGACGGCGGCGCCGACCCGCGCCTGGGCTCCCCCTCCGCCATCGAGACGGCCCGTATGTTCGAACGCCGGGACCTGCTGGAGCTCTTCGGCGCGGAGGGCTGAGCGGGCGGTCCCCGCGGTGTCCTCCGCGGTGACCCGCCGTCCGACCCGCCGCGGTCTCCCCGCCCGGGTAACCGTCGTGGCCGATCGGTAGGTTGGGGCTCATGAACATCGGAGATGTGGTCGAGGACTTCGAGCTGCCGGACGAGACCGGCGCCACGCGAACGCTGAGCGGACTACTCGCCGACGGTCCGGTGGTGCTGTTCTTCTACCCGGCGGCCCTCACCCCGGGGTGCACCAAGGAGGCGTGCCACTTCCGCGACATCGCGGCCGAGTTGCGCGCGCAGGGGGCGCGACCGGTGGGGGTGAGCGCGGATCCGGTGGCCCGACAGGCGGAGTTCGCGGAGCGGCACACGCTGGGCTACCCGCTGCTGTCGGACCCGGACGGCACGGTGCGGGAGCGGTTCGGCGTGAAGCGCGGGATCGCGGCGGTGCCGACCAAGCGGGTGACGTTCGTGATCGACACGGACCGGCGGGTGCTGGAGGTCGTGAAGAGCGAGTTCCGGATGTCGGTCCACGCGGACCGGGCACTGGAAGCGCTGCGCCGCAGGGCGCGGTAGCGGTCCGGGCGCCGGCGATCCGCATGGACGAGCCGCGTACGTCCCCCGCCTCCCCGCGCGGACGCGGCCCGGGCGGCCGGGAACGGCCGCCCGAGGACCGGGAGCTGAGCCCGTACACCGGCTGGACCCGTGCCCACTGGGAGTGGGCCGCCGACGGCCTGCTGGCCGCGGTGGCGCCGTACGCCGGCGCCGGGGGCGCGCTCTACCACCTGCCCGGCGGCCGGCCCAGCGTCTCGGGGCGGCGCTCGGACGGGCTGGAGGGGTACGCCCGCACCTTCCTGCTGGCCGCCCTGCGGGTGGCGGGGGCGCGGGGAGCCGACCCGGGTGGGCTGTTGGCGCGCTACGCCGCCGGGCTGGCGGCCGGCACGGCGCGGCCGGGCGGCCCCGGCCCCGAGGACTGGCCGCGCGTCACCGACCGGTCCCAGCCGCTGGTGGAGGCCGCGTCCCTGGCGCTCGCCCTGCGACTGACCCGGCCCTGGCTGTGGGACCGGCTGGACGACGCGGTCCGCGAACGGGTCGCCGACTGGCTGACGGACGCCCTCACCGCCGAGCCGCACCCCAACAACTGGGTGCTCTTCCCCGCGACCGTCGGCGGCTTCCTCGCCGAGGTCGGCCACCGGCCCGCCGCCGCCCGCGCCGCCGTGACACGCGGCCTGGCCCGCATCGAGCCCTGGTACGCGGGAGGCGGCTGGTACACCGACGGGCGCGGCCGCGCCTTCGACCACTACAACGGCTGGGCGCTGCACCTGTACCCGGGGCTGACCGCCTGGCTCGACGGCGACGCCGCCCGCGCCGCCCGCTACGGCCCCCGGCTCGCCGCCCACCTCGCCGACCAGGCCCGGCTGTTCGGCGCGGACGGCGCCCCGCTGCACCAGGGGCGCTCCCTCACCTACCGCTTCGCGGCCGCCGCCCCGCTGTGGCTGGGCGCTCTCACCGGACACACCCCGCTGAGCCCCGGCACCACCCGCCGCCTCGCCTCGGGGGCGTTGCGCTACTTCCTCGACCGGGGCGCGACCGCCGGCACCGGACTGCTCTCCCTGGGCTGGCACGGCCCGTACGAAGGGGTGTTGCAGCGCTACTCGGGACCCGGTTCGCCGTACTGGGCGAGCAAGGGCTTCCTCGGGCTGCTGCTCCCCGCCGACCACGCGGTGTGGACCGCGCGCGAGGAGCCCGCCCCGGTCGAGCGCGGCGACGCCGTCCACACCGTGGCCGCCCCCAACTGGCTCGTGCAGTCCACCGTCGCCGACGGGCTGGTCCGCGTCCACAACCACGGCAGCACCCATCCGGACCCCGACGATCCGCACTACGCCCGACTCGCCTACTCCACCGCCACCGGCCCCGCGCCCCACGGGGCCGCGCCCGACAACCACTTCGGGCTGTGGCGGGATGGACGGATCACCTCCCGCACCGAGCCGGAGCCGCTGGGGGCCGGCGACGGCTGGGCCGCCTCACGCCACCGCGCGGGGCCGGCCCGCGTCCTCAGCCTGGTCCTCGCCCACGGCGCCGGCGAACTGCGCGCCCACCTGGTCACCGGCGCCCCGCGCGGTGCGGAGGTGCGGCTCAGCGGCTGGGCGGCGGACGGCTCGCCGCGCTCCGAACTCCTGCCCCTGCACGGGCTGTCGGCCGCTTCGGCGCCGCCGCCGGTGGCCACCGCCTTCGCCCGACGCGCCACCGCCCCCGCCCTGCGGGGGACGGCGGTCGGCGACCCGCGCGGTGACCTGTTCCTGTGTCTGGCCCGTCTCACCGCCGTCGTGGACCCGCCTCCGCTCGCCACCTCGGCGACGGTCACCGTGCGCCGCGGCTCGGACGGTTGGGAGTTGACCGTCGCCTGGCGTGGCGGCCCGACCCAGCGGGCACGGTTGACGGCGGAGTCGGTGCGGGTGACGACCGCGCCCTGAGCCCGCCCTGGCGGAAGTGTCGTAGAAGCGCACCCGCGCGGAGCGCCTAACCCAGCGTGGAGAAGGTGAACGAGAACTCCGCCGGAGCCGCCTCCAGCCGGTACTCGGGCAGCACCCCGGGCCCGCAGGACTGGCTGCCGATGCCGTGCTGACCGTGGTCGAGGTTGACCCAGACGGTGTCCGGCGAGGGGAGCAGATCCGGGGTGTGCTCCGCCGCCTCCAACCGCTCGCTGGTCCAGCGGCGCGCCGTGAACCAGAACACCGGCTGCCCCTCGATCCGCAGTCCCCGCCCGGACGGCTCGGTCAGCTCCGCCCACCGGACGTCGGCCCGGGCCCCGTTCTCCTGCGGCCGCACATACGGCGTCTGCATCGCGTCCACCGACAGCTCCCAGCGGGCCACCCGGGCCGCCGCGCGGGTGTCCGGGTATGCCTCGCCCGGACCGCCGCCGTACCACCGGGCGTGGCCGCAGGAGGCCGGCACCCCGAGCCGCACCCCCAGCCGGGGCAGGGGGCAGCTCCAGTCGCCCTCGGGGACGACCGAGACGGCCAGCCGCAGCCGGTCCGCGGTGGCCGTCCACCGGTAACGCACCGCCAGCGCCAGATCGGTGGCGGCCGGGGCGACCCGTGAGCGCACGGTCAGCGTGGTGTCCGTGGTCTCCACCGCGTCCACCCGGTGCCGCATCCGGTGCAGTCCGAGTCCCCGCCAGATCGGGCCGTAACGCTCCTCGGGCTGCCAGGGCGCCCCGTTGTCGTTGTCGGTCGGCGCCCGCCACACGTCCAGCCGGGGGCCGGTCACCGGAAGGTCCCCGAGGGCGGTCAGGGCGCCGGTGGCGGCGTCGAAGGCGCCGGGGCCGAGGGTGATCCGGCCGTCCGCGCGACGCGGCGCGGCGGCCGCGGCGATCACCGGGGCGGGCGGCCGGTTCGGGGCGGGCAGCCGGGCCCAGGCCACCTCGTGTCCCGCCGCCGCCCAGGCGGTGTCGGAGGCCAACCGGGCCCGCAGGGTCCACTGCGCCTCGCCGGTGCGCTCGGTCACCGGCGGGTCGGGGAGCTTGAGGTCCGCGGCGGCGCCCGCGCTCAGCGGCGGCACCTCCCACTCGCCGGCGGCGAGCGTCTCGCCGTCGACCTCGTAGGACCAGGTGAAGGCGAGCCCGGACAGATCGGCGAAGTCGTGGCGGTTGACGACCCGTGCCGTGCCCGCCGCCCCGTCGCCCTCGATGAGCACCGGCTCGATCACCTTCTTGTACTCGACCAGGCCGGGGGAGGGCGTGCGGTCGGGGAAGAGCAGCCCGTCGCAGACGAAGTTGCCGTCGTGTAGTTCCTCGCCGAAGTCGCCGCCGTAGGCGAAGTACCGCCGGCCGTCGGGCGTGCGGCGGGCCAGACCGTGGTCGATCCATTCCCAGACGAAGCCGCCCTGGCAGCGCTCGTGGGTCTCGAACAGCCGCTGGTACTCGGTGAGTCCGCCGGGGCCGTTGCCCATCGCGTGGGCGTACTCGCAGAGGATGAACGGGAGGCGGTCGCGGCGTTCGCCCAGCTCGCGGTCGAGCAGCGGCGTCTCGGCGCGTCGACCGATCCGCTCCACCTCCTCGTGCGGCGCGTACATCCGCGAGTAGACGTCGGTGTCCCGGCAGGACAGGTCGCCCTCGTAGTGGACCAGCCGGTCCGGGTCGCGCTCCCGGATCCAGCGGGCCATGGCGGTCAGCCCCCGGCCGGTGCCGCACTCGTTGCCCAGCGACCACATGATCACCGAGGGATGGTTCTTGTCGCGCTCGACCATGCGGGCCGCGCGGTCCAGCAGCGCCGGGGTCCAGCGGTCGTCGTCGACGGGATTGCCGCGCCAGCCGACCGCGTGGAAGCCGTGGGTCTCCAGATCGCACTCGTCGATCACCCACAGGCCCAGCTCGTCGCAGAGGTCCAGGAAGGCCGGGTGGGGCGGGTAGTGGCTGGTGCGCACGGCGTTGATGTTGTGCTGCTTCATCAGCTCCACGTCGCGGCGCATCGTCTCCGGGTCCAGGGCGCGGCCCCGCTCGGGGTGGAACTCGTGCCGGTTCACGCCGCGCAGCAGCACCCGCCGGCCGTTGACCGTCAGCAGCCCGCCCTCGACGGCCACCGTGCGGAAGCCGAGGCGCAGCGGGACGCGCTCGCCCGCCGTCGTCAGCTCGGCCGCGTAGAGGCGTGGCGTCTCGGCGGTCCACGGCTCTACGGGGGCGGTGGCGCGCTCGCCGGTGGCGAGCTCCAGGCCGAGCTCCGGCACGCTCACCCGACCGCCCGGCTCGGCGTCGACGCGGAGCGTTCCGGTGCCGGTGGTGTGGTCGTAGGAGGCGTGCACGAAGACGTCCCGGACGGCGCCCTCGGGACGGTGCTCCACGGTCACGTCGCGGAAGATCCCCGGCAGCCACCACTGGTCCTGGTCCTCCAGGTAGCTGCCGGCGGACCACTGGTGCACCCGAACGGCCAGCACGTTGCCGCGTGGTCGGAGCAGGTGCCCGACGGCGAACTCGTGCGGCAGTCGGCTGCCCTGGAAGGTGCCCAGCTCCGTCCCGTTCAGCCAGACCCGGGCACAGGACTCCACGCCCTCGAAGCGCAGCGTGGCCGCCCCGGCCGCGGGCCAGTCCACGGGCAGGTCGAAGACGCGGCGGTGGTCGCCGGTGGGGTTCTCGTCCGGGGTGCGGGGCGGGTCGACGGGGAAGGGGTAGCCGGTGTTGGTGTAGGCGGGGGAGCCGTGGCCCTGGAGCACCCAGTGGCCGGGCACCGCCAGCTCGTCCCAGCCGGAGGCGTCGTACCCGGGCCGGGCGAAGGAGTCGTCCTCGGCATCGGCGGAGGGCGCGAGCCGGAACCGCCAGATCCCGTTCAGCGACAGCCGCGGGGCGCTGGAGGCGGCGTGCCAGGCGCGGGGCGGCAGGGTGCCGCCGCCGGGCGACACGTCCTCGTAGTAGCGGAGTGCGGGGGCGGGCTGCTGGTCGGGGGAGCGGCTCATGGGTCTCCTCGGTCTGCTCAGTCAGCGACGAGAATCACGTCCAGCGTGCGCGGGCCATGGACCCCCTCGACCCGGTTCAGCTCGATGTCGCTGGTGGCGGACGGGCCGGAGATCCAGGTCAGCGGGCGGGCGGGGTCCAGACGGTCGAGGGCCTGCGGCACCGAGTCCACCACCTGCTCCGGCACCCGGACGACGCAGACGTGGTGGTCGGGCACGAGGCTGACGCGGCGTCGGCCCTGGTCGGGCCCGCCGTCCAGGACCAGGGTGCCGGTCTCGGCGATGGCGACGGCGCAGCCGGTGACGACGCTGTCGACGGCGGCGAGCTCCCGCGGCGTCCGCTCCGCCGCGTCCACCACCCGCCGCGCGGTCCCGCTGCCGGCGAGCCAGTCGGCCGGCAGGCCGGCCGGCACCAGCACCGTGCGGGCGCCGCGGTTCGCGAGCAGCCGGGCGACGAGGCCGGGGAGTCCGGCGGCGTCCGTGCGGTGCACCCGGGCGCGGTAGTCGGCGAGGTTCTCGGCCAGCAGCGCGACCCGTTCGGCCGCCGTGCGCTCGCCGTGCGTCCGCGCGTAGCCCCGGTCGACCGGGACGTCGGCGGGGGTCTCGCTCCGCGGGACGTCGGTGAGGGCGCGGCGGATCCGGGCCAGGATCAGATCACGGCTGCTCATGGGGGTCCCTTTCGCCGCGCGTGCGCAGCCACCAGTCGCGGAACGACTCCGCCGGCACCTCGGGCAGCGCGCGGGAGTCGCTCCAGGCCCGGCCCGGTCCGGGCAGCCGACGCGGATGCAGCCGGCGGGTGCGGGCGGCCAGCCGCTGGCCGGCGCGCAGCACGCCCGGATGGTCGAAGGCCCACGCCGCGGCCCGCAGCGCGGCCCGCTCGGCGGCGTGCCCCCGGGCCGGCCTGATCACCGTGCGGGTGCCGCGCAGCGTCACCTGGCCGCCCTGGACGACCCGTTCGCGCAGATGCACCAGGACCTCGGGGATGTCGATGGCGACGGGACACACCTCGTAGCAGGCGCCGCAGAGCGAGGAGGCGTACGGCAGTGAGGCGTCCAGCGGGGTGCCGGTGCCGCGCAGCTGCGGGGTGAGGATGGCGCCGATGGGTCCCGGATAGGCCGAGCCGTAGGCATGCCCGCCGGCCCGCTCGTAGACCGGGCAGACGTTGAGACACGCCGAGCAGCGGATGCAGCGCAGGGCCTGGCGGCCGACGGTGTCGGCGAGGGCGTCGGTGCGGCCGTTGTCGAGGAGCACCAGGTGGAAGGCGCGTGGTCCGTCGCCGTCGGTGGTGCCGGTCCAGGTGGAGGTGTACGGGTTCATCCGCTCGGCGGTCGAGGAGCGCGGCAGCAACTGGAGGAAGACCTCCAGGTCACGCCAGGTGGGCACCACCTTCTCCACCCCGACGACGGAGATGAGGGTCTCGGGCAGGGTCAGACACATCCGCCCGTTGCCCTCGGACTCCACCACGACCATCGTGCCGGTCTCGGCCACCATGAAGTTGGCCCCCGAGACGCCGACCTTGGCGGTCAGGAACTTCTCCCGCAGATGGAGCCTGGCGGCCTCGGCCAGCTCGGCGGGCGTGTCGCCGAGCCCCTCCGGCGCCGGGCGGCCCCAGTCCCCCATCCGCCGGGCGAAGATGTCGCGGATCTCGCCCCGGTTGCGGTGGATGGCCGGGACCAGGATGTGCGAGGGCAGATCGTCGCCCAACTGCACGATCAACTCGGCCAGATCCGTCTCGTAGGCGGTGATGCCCTCCCGGGCGAGCGCGGTGTTCAGCCCGATCTCCTGGGTGGCCATCGACTTGACCTTGACCACCTCGGTCTCGCCGGTGGCGCGCACGAGGTCGACGACGATCCGGTTGGCCTCGGCCGCGTCCCCCGCCCAGTGGACCCGCCCGCCGGCGGCCGTGACCGCCTCCTCCAGCCGCGGCAGGTAGTGGTCCAGATGCCGCAGCGCGCGGTCCTTGATCGCCGCCCCGGCGGCCCGGAGCGGCTCCCAGTCGGGCAGTTCGGCGACGGCCGCGGCGCGCTTGGCGCGGATGGTGTGGGTGGCGTGCCGGAGGTTGGCGCGCAGCCGCGCGTCGTCGACGGCGGCCGCGGCGGCCCGGGGGAACGCGGCGCGGGGCGGCTGCGCGCCCCGGTCGCCCCCGGAGGGCGGCGGGAGCGCCGGCATGCCGAGGAAGGTGCCGCTCACCAGATGTCTCCCTCCGTGCTGGCCAGGATCTCGGCCAGGTGGACCGGGCGGACCGCCGAGCCGCGGCGGGCGAGCGTGCCACCGATGTGCAGCCGGCAGGAGTTGTCGACCGTGCAGATCGTCTCGGCGCCGGTCGCGGCGATGTGACGGGCCTTGTCGGCGCCCATCGCGGCGGACACGGCCGCGTTCTTGACGGCGAACGTGCCGCCGAAGCCGCAGCACTCCTCCGCCCCGGGCAGTTCGACCAGCTTCAGCCCGCGCACCGCCGCCAGCAGCCGGCGCGGCCGGTCGCGAAGGCCCAGCAGTCGCAGCCCGTGGCAGGTGGGGTGGTAGGTGACGGTGTGCGGGAAGTACGCCCCCACGTCGGTCACGCGCAACACGTCGACCAGGAACTCGGTGAGTTCGTACGTCTTCGGCACGGCGCTCTCGGCGGCCTCGGTCAGCTCCCGACCGCGCCCCTCGGCCGCGGCCCTGGCGCCGATCCGCGGATAGTTGTCCCGGACCATCGCCGCACACGACCCGGACGGGGTGACGACGTGGTCGTAGCCCCGGAAGGCGGCGGCGTAGCGGCGCACCAGCGGCTCGGCCTGGTGCCGGTAGCCGGTGTTGTACTGCGGCTGGCCGCAGCAGCTCTGCGCGGCGGGGAAGTCCACCTCGACGCCGAGCCGTTCCAGCAGGGTGACGACGGCCCGACCGGTGCGCGGATAGAGCGTGTCGTTGACGCAGGTGACGAACAGCGCTACGCGCACGGGACCTCAGCCCTCCTCCTGACGTCTGATCACCCGTCGGCTCATACTGCCGCAGTGCGGAGGGGCTGTGAAGCGGCGCGCGCGGGACCCGCTCCGGCGGAGGGGGACAGCAGCGCGCGGATGTCCCGCACGGCGGCGCGTCCGGCGCGGTTGGCCCCGATGGTGCTCGCGGAGGGGCCGTAGCCGACGAGGTGGACGCGCGGGTCGCGGCGAGTGCGGGTGCCGTCCAGGGCGATGCCGCCGCCCGGCTCGCGCAGTCGCAACGGCGCCAGGTGGTCGATGGCGGCACGGAAACCCGTGGCCCACAGGATCACGTCGGCGTCGACCGTGCGGCCGTCGGCCCAGGCCACGCCGGAAGGGGTGATCCGGTCGAACATCGGCAGCCGGTCCAGCACCCCGTCGGCCAGCCCCCGCCGCACCGCGTCCGTCATCGCCAGCCCGGTCACGGAGACCACGCTGCGCGGCGGCAGGCCCTGCCGCACCCGGTCCTCCACCAGGGCGACCGCCGTCCGCCCCCGGTCCTCGGTGAACGGCCCCTCGCGGAAGGCCGGCGGCCGCCGGGTCACCCAGGTGGTCTCGGCCGCCACCTCGGCGATCTCCAACAGGTGCTGCACGGCGGAGGTGCCGCCGCCCACGACGATCACCCGTCGCCCCGTGAACGGTTCGGGTCCGGGGTAGTTCGCCGTGTGCAGTTGGCGGCCGCGGAAGTCCGCCTGGCCGGGGTAGCGGGGCCAGAACGGCCTTTCCCAGGTCCCGGTGGCGTTGATCAGCGCACGGGCGGCGTATGTCCCCTCGGAGGTCTCCACCAGCAGCCGGCGGCCCTCGCCCTCGCGCACCGCGAAGACGTCCACCGGCCGGTGCACCCGCAGGTCGAAGGCGCGCTCGTAGCCGTCGAAGTAGTCGCCGATCACCTCGGACGAGGCGCGGCCGGGGTCGGCCTCGGTCAGCTCCATGCCCGGCAGGGCGTGCATGCCGTGCACCGTGCCGTAGGTGAGCGTCGGCCAGCGGAACTGCCAGGCCCCGCCGGGCCGCGGGGAGCGGTCCAGGACGACGAAGTCCCGGTCCGGCTCGTATCCCACTCGGCGCAGGTGGTAGGCGCTGGACAGCCCCGCTTGTCCCGCGCCGATGACGACGACGTCCACTTCGCGTGCCCCGGGGGCAATGTCGTTCACGTTTCTACTAACGGCGGCGGGGTCGTGGATCTTCCCGGCCCCGGCCCCGGCCCCGGCCCCGGCCCCGGTCTCGGCGACCGGGATCGGCGCCCGGAACCCGGACGAGTCCGTCCCGGGTTCGCCCGGGGCTCGTCCGGGGCTCGTCCGTCGTACGAGGATGGGGGCATGACGCAGAACTTCCACACCCAGGTCCTGGACATCACGACCGGCACCGACGAGGTCGTCGTCGACCTGACCGCCACCTGCGAGGCGTTCCTGCGGGAGCGGGCGGACGGTCGCGACGGGCTGCTCAACGTCTTCGTCCCGCACGCCACGGCCGGCCTGGCGGTGCTGGAGACCGGCGCCGGCAGCGACGACGACCTGCTGGCCGCCCTGCGCCAGCTGCTGCCGGCCGACGACCGCTGGCTGCACCGCCACGGCAGCCCCGGCCACGGCCGCGACCACGTCCTGCCCGCCCTCGTCCCGCCGCACGCGACCCTCCCGGTCGTCGGCGGCAGGCTGGTGCTCGGCACCTGGCAGTCGGTCTGCCTGGTCGACACGAACGGTGACAACCCGCACCGCCAGGTGCGGCTGAGTTTCCTGGGCTGACCGGACGGGACTTCTCCGGCATACCGCCGTTGCCTGGTATTTCCTTGCATTGTGGGGCGGTTCGGGCGCGAATCCCGGTCATTCACCGGTCACGGTGATGGTCGGGTCACGCTCGGTGAGTCCATGGTCGAAGTCGATCTGGTCGTGCCCCCATCGCGCCTCATTCTTCTCCTTGTGTTCATCTCCCGTACACCGATGGCGTGCGTACTGACCCCGGCCCGAGCAGAACAGGCCGCGCGGCTTCGCCCAGGTGGTCGCGGTATCGACACGCATGAGGAGACATCGTGATCACGTTCCGTAACAGGTTGCCGGCCCTTCCCCGAGTGGCCGCGCTGACCTGCGGCCTCGCTGTCACGGTCGTCGGCCTGAGCGCGTGCGGCACCGAGGAGGACTCCGTCTCGACCGACGGCAAGAACGCGAAGACCGCGACGTCGGCCGAGGAGATGGGCGGGATGAGCGCCCTGGTCACCGCGGCTCAGCAGGAGGGCACGCTCAACGCGATCGCCCTGCCGCGCGACTGGGCCAACTACGGCCAGTTGATCGACGGCTTCCAGGACCAGTACGGGATCGAGGTGAAGGTCGAGAACCCGAACGGCTCCAGCCAGGACGAGATCAACGCCATCACCTCCCGCAAGGGCCGGGACGACGCCCCGGACGTGGTCGACCTGGGCAGCTCCTTCGCCGTGGGCGCCGCCGAGAAGGGCCTGCTGGCCCCGTACCGGGTCGCCGACTTCGACCACATCCCCGAGACCCAGAAGGACGCCAAGGCCCGCTGGTACAACGACTACGGCGGCTACATCTCCATCGGCTGCGACGCCGAGCGGATCACGAACTGCCCGAAGACCTTCGCCGATCTGCTGAAGCCCGAGTTCACCGGGAAGGTCGCCCTGAACGGCGACCCGACCAAGGCCGGGGCCGCCTTCGCCGCCGTCTACGCGGCCGCCCTGGCCAACGGCGGCTCCTTCGAGAACATCCAGCCCGGCCTGGACTTCTTCGCGGAGCTGAAGAGGAACGGCAGGTACGCCTCGGTCGAGCCCACGCCCGCCACCATCATGGCGGGCCAGACGCCGGTCATCATCGACTGGGACTACCTCAACGTCGGCTACGCCCAGAAGCTCAAGGCCAAGGGCGTGGACTGGCAGGTCGAGGTCCCCGACGACGGCGAGTTCGCCCAGTACTACTCGCAGGCGATCAACAAGGACGCGCCGCACCCCGCCGCGGCCCGTCTGTGGCAGGAGTACGTCTACAGCGCCGAGGGGCAGAACACCTACCTCTACGGCTACGCCCGCCCGGCGCTGATGACCGCCATGGCCAAGGACGGCACGCTGGACAGGAACGCCGCGGCCAAGCTGCCGCCGGTGATCGGTGTCCCGTCCTTCCCCACCGAGTCCCAACAGGCCGCGGCCAAGCAGACCCTGGCCCGCGGCTGGCGCGAGATCGCCTCCGGGTGACGCCGCGCTGAGCTCCACCGCACCCGCCCCGGAAGGCCGAGCCTTCCGGGGCGGGTGCGGTGTGGCGGTGTGGCGTCGGGTTCGAGGTCCGGGGCCGGCTCAGGGCGTGCGACGGGTGGCCGGCCCGGCCGCCTCGCCCACCGCGTTGACCAGTGGCAGGATCCGGTACGGCACACGCTCGCGCAGCGCCATCTCGGTGCGGGTGCGCACCACCCCCGGAAGTCGCACTATCCGCTGCACGATGTCTTCCAGATGTTCGTTGTCGCGGGCGACGGCCCTGGTCAGCAGGTCCCCGGCGCCCGTGATGGAGAACGCCTCGATGATCTCCGGCACCGCGGCGAGCGCGTCCCCGACGTCCTCCAGATGGCCCTGGGTGACCTCGACGTGGATGAAGGCCAGCACCGGGTGGCCGAGCGCGGCGGGGGAGAGGAACGGCCCGTACGCGGTGATCACCCCGTCCCGTTCCAGCCGGTCCAGCCGCGCCTGGAGCGTGCCGCGGGCGATGCCCAGCAGTCGCGCGTACTCCCGTGCGCTGGTGCGAGGCTGCTCCAGTAGCAGCCGAAGGATCCTCGCGTCGAGCGCGTCCACCGAGTCGGCCATGAGGGGACGGCCTCCTTCTGGTCACGGAAAGAGGCCAGTGAATATACCAATGGCCCACTCAGGGGAACGTGACGCGCCGGGCGCGAGGGGTGACGTCGGGGAGCGGCGGTGGGGACCGACGCGGCGGGCGTGGGCCGACGATCGGATGCCGCCCGCCCCCGACGCGCGGGGAGCGGACGGCATCCTGCTGTGCGGAAGCGCGGCGACGGCGCACCCGGACGAAAGGCGGATTACGGCTTGAGCCCCTTGCGAGCCCGCTCGGCCGCGTCCTCGGCGACCTCCTGCGTCTTGCCCTGGACCTGCTCCGCCTGGCCCTCGGCCTGCATCGACCGGTCGCCGGTGGCCTTGCCGGTGGTCTCCTTCAGCTTGCCCTTGACTTGCTTCGCCTTGGCCTTGCCTTTGCTCATGACATCAGCGCCCCTTCGGCGGATGCGAACATTCCTGATCTCACCGTGCCCCTATCGCGTTGCGCTCGCAAATCGCCGGGATGTGCCCGGTTGGACCGGGTGCGGGCCGTTGGCCCCCCGACGGTGGCCATAAGGGCTTGACGAGTGTGCCAATGGACCAGCGGTTCGGTGATGCCTTGAGCCAGCGGGTGATTGGATGCTTTGATTGACGGCAGTCGATGGCGCTGCGGATACCGCGGCGCCTTCTTTTGTTGAGTTCATTGCGTTCACAGGGTTCGTCGCGATCACGCGTCGCGCTCGCGCGAGACCCAGAGGGGGGCCACCAGAGGTGCTGCAGGGGATGTTCACGGCTCCGGACCCGGGCCGGCTACGGCTGCGCACGTCGGCCCGGGCCGTGGTCGGCGTCGCGCCGGCCGTGGCCGTCTCGGCCCTGGCCACCGGGTCGCTCGTCGCGGCCATCGCCGGCGGACTGGCCGCGCTGCTGGCCCTCTTCACGGTCACCGACGCCACGGTCGGCGCCCAGGCCCGCACCACCGTGCTGCTGCCGGTCGTGGGTTTCCCGGTGCTCGCGCTGGCCGCGGTCCTCCACGACCACACCCTGGTGCGCGACGCCGTCTTCCTCGGGATCGTCTTCGTCGGGGTCTACGCCCGCCGCTGGGGTCCGCGCGGGCACGCCCTGGGCGTCTTCGCGTTCATGACGTTCTTCATGGCGCAGTTCCTGCAGGCCGTCCCCGGGCAGCTGCCCGGGCTGTACGCCGCGACGGTCCTGGCGCTGACCGCGTCCTCCCTGGTCCGCTTCGGACTGTGGTGCATCGAGCGCGGGGCGCCGCCCCCGGCGGTTCCCGCGCCCCCGGCGGCCCGCGGACTGGCGCGGCCCACCACCCGCCAGGCGTTCCAGGCGGCCTTCGCCTGCGGCCTGGCGCTCGCGGTCGGACAGGTGGTCTCGCACGAGCGCTGGTACTGGGCGGTCGGCGCGGCCTGGTGGATCTTCGTCAACACGGCCTCCCGCGGGGAGACCCTGGTCCGCGGCTTCCGCCGCATCGTCGGCACGGTCAGCGGCATCGTGCTCGGCGTCTTCGTCGCGGTGCCGCTGGACGGCGCGACCGCCCCGTCGGCCGTGCTGATCGCCGTCTGCGTCTTCGGGATCTTCTACACCGCGCCGCTCTCGTACAGCTGGATGATGTTCTTCGTCACCGTGATGGCCGCCCTGCTGTACGGCCTCCTCGGGGTGCTGTACCTCGGGCTGCTCGGGCTGCGGCTGGCGCAGACCGGCGTGGGCGCCCTCGCCGCGGTGATCGCCGTCGCCCTGGTGCTCCCGGTGACCACCCATGCGGCCACCGACGCCTGGATCCAGCGCGCCCTGCACGCGGTGCGCGCCGCCACCGCGGCCGCGGCCCGGCGCCTGGCGGGCGAGACGGCGGACGGGGTCGCGGACTCCGCGGGAACGGCGCCGGGCGGGTCGGCCGCCGCGCCGGCGGCCGACCCCGCGCCGCACGTCGCCGAGCTGGAGCTGCTGCTGGGGCGGGTGCGGCTGTCGCTGGCCCCGCTGCTGCACCCGCTCAGTCCGCTGCGCGCCCGCAAGGCCCGCGCCCGGCGGGTCATGGTGCTGCTCGACGACTGCGCCCGCCAGGTGCGGGGGCTGGCCGAGCTGGCCGCTGACCCCCACCCCGACGCCTCGCGCGACGCCCGGCTGACCGCGGCCTGCCGGCGGGTGGAGGCGGCCATCCACGCCCTGGTGAGCGGCCTGGAGACGCCCGGCGCCTCGCCGGCCGCCGCCGCGGCCGCCCCGCCGGCCGAGGCGCCCCACCCGGCCTCGGAGCGTGCCCTCGCCCATCTGCACGGCCTGGAGACCGCGCTCGCGGGGCTCGCCGCGCCGCTGCGCAGCAACCCGCGCGCCCCCTTCGTCGAGGCGGCGTGAGGGAGCGTGGGGGCGCGCGGTAGCGCGGCCGCGTCCCCATCCGCCGCGGCCGCGGCTGGAACCCCGGCGACAGCTGCCCGGGATTGGTCCATACCAACGACTAGGGTCGGTGGCGACACCTCCAGTCGACGAAGGAGGCGCACCGTGTACGAGGCAACCAGTGACCGGCGTGCGTACATCGGATCGTTCACCTCCGCGGGCGGGGACGGCATCACGGTCGCGGCGGTCGACCCGGACACCGGCGCGCTGACCGCCCTGCACACCACGAGGCCCGTCCCGGACCCCTCCCACCTCGCGCTCTCGCCGATGGGCGACGTCCTGTACGCGGTGAGCGAGACCACCGACGGCGGCGCCGTCGCGCTGAGCCTCGGCTTCCCCGACCGGCCGGTGCCGCTGGGTCCGGCGGTGCGGGTGCGCGGTGACGCGCCCACGCACCTCGCGGTCGCCGCCGGCCATCTGCTCACCGCCAACTACGGCTCGGCCGGTGTGACCGTGCTCCCGGTGCGCGCCGAGGGCCGGCTGGCGGACCCCGTCGCGGTGCTGCGGCACGAAGGCGGCGGCCCGCACCCCGAGCGCCAGCGCGCCCCCCACCCGCACGCCGTCGTGCCCGACCCCTCCGGCCGCTGGGTCCTCGGCGTCGACCTGGGCACCGACGCGGTGCGGGTGTACGCGCTCGACGCGTTCACGGGCTCGCTCGGCGTCCATCGCCAGGCGGCGCTGCGCCCGGGCAGCGGCCCGCGCCACCTCGCCTTCCACCCGCGCGGCGACCTCGCCTACGTCGTCCACGAGCTGGACTCGACGGTGACGAGCTGCCGCTGGGACCCGGCCGCCGGCGAACTCCGGCCGGTCGGCGAGGTGCGCCTGCTCCCGGCCGACACGGAGGGCCCCAACCACCCCTCCGGCATCGTCGTCTCGCCGGACGGCCGCTTCGCCTGGGCCGCCAACCGCGGTCACGACTCCCTCGCCGTCCTGGCCCTCGACCCGGCGGACGGGACCCCGTCGCTGGTCGCCACCGTCCCCTGCGGCGGCCACTGGCCGCGTGCCCTGACCGTCGACACCTCCGGCCGACACCTGTACGTCGCCAACGAGCGCTCCGGCGACGTCACCTGGTTCGCCGTCGACCCGGCGACGGGCGTCCCGGAGCGGGCGGGCGCGCTGCCGGTGCCGGCGGCGTCGTGCGTCGTACTGAACTGAGCCGTGCGTCCCCGCCGCCGCACGGCCGCGCGCGGGGGCGCACGACGACGGGGCCCTCCGCCGTCGGCGGAGGGCCCCGTGATCGTTCGATGGGCGGGTGTCAGCGCACCGGCACGCCCTGGGGGGCCGTCTGGAGCTTGATGCCCAGCAGCGCCGCGTAGTTCGACAGCACCAGCCGGCCCACGGTCGGGTACGCGCCCAGCGGCTCGGAGGCGGAGCAGCCGGTCGCCGCGGCGGCGTCGGCGGCCAGTCCGGCCGGGACCTCGGGGCCGATCAGGTAGGGGGCCAGCGCCAGTCGGGCGGAACCGGACTCGCGCAGCTGGTCGGCGACGCGACTGACGGCGCCGTCCTCGTCCAGCGCGGCGGCCATCACCGGCACCGCCAGGCGCGCGGAGAGCAGCATGCCGGTGATCCCGGCGGCCTGCACGGCCTCGGCGCCGCCGACCGTCGCCAGGACGATGCCGTCCGCGGCGGTGGCGACGGTGAAGAGGCGGGCGCGGTCGGCGCGCGCGAGGCTGGCCTCCGACAGGCGCACGTGCAGGGCCTCGGCGAGCAGCGGGTGCGGGCCGAGCACGTCGGTGAGCTCGGCACCGGAGCCGCTGGTGACGATGGCCTCGCGTATCCGGCGCAGCAGCGCCGCGTCGGGGCCCGCCAGCAGCGGCACCACGACCGCGGCCGGGCCGTCGGTCGGGATCTGGGCGCGCGCGTGCGCCACGGCCTCGGCGGTCTGCTCGGCGTTCAGCCCCTCGGCCTCGGCCGCGGCGGTCACCTCCTGCACCACCGTCTCGGTGGCGCGCAGCACGCGCTCCGCGCGGTTTGCGGTGGCCTGCGCCAGCGCGGTCTCCAGCTTGGGGAACTCCTCGCTGTCCCCGTCCACGTACGCGATGCGGATCTCCAGGCCGGGCAGCTCGGAGCGCGCGATGCTCACGACCTCCTCGGCCAGGGCACGCGTGGCGGCCTCGGGCGCGCCCGGCACGGCGAGCACCAGCGGGGGCGCGCCGAGGGGAGCGGCCACGGGCTCCGGGCGGCGGTGCCGTCCTGGCTGGCGTGGTCGCGGCATTCGTACTGGCAGGCCGGGTGCGGGCCCGGTGGGGGAGCTCATGGCGCCGCATGTTAGTCGCTCAGGTGAGCTCGATGTTCGGGAGGGTGTGATCGCACGATAAACATCCCCTTTTGCCGGATTCAGTAGCTCCGGTTCCCGCGGGCGCTCCTCGACGCTCGCCTCGGGAGCTCCTCCCGCCCGAGTCGGGGATCTCCTCCGTCAGGCTCAGGTCACCACGAGTCGCAGCAGCTCAGGGTGGTGCGGCAGGCGCAGCGTCCCCGTGGCGAGGGCCGCGGCGACGCGCAGCGCTCCGCTCAGCGGATCGCCCTCGGGGGCCACGACGACGGCGTGCGGCAGCCGCGTCGACAGCTCCGCGCGCAGCGGGGCGAGCAGCGGCTCGCCCATGCGCAGCAGGCCACCGGTGAGGGCCACGTGCGGACGGGGGTCGGGCGTGGCCCGGGGGCCCGGTGCGGCGCCCGGCTCCCCGTCGGCGGTCGGGACCGCGCCGGCGCCGAAGCCCGTGTCGGCGACGCCCCTCGTCGCCCCCGCGGACACGCCCGGACGCCCGTCCAGGCCGACACCCAAGGGCATCTCCGCGCCCGCGGACAGGCCGCCGGCCGGGGCCGCTTCGGCAGGGGCCTCCGCTGCGGGCGGGCACGCCGCGCGCGCCGCCTCGGCGATGTGTCCGGCCGCCTGCCGCAGGATGGCGGTGGCGATCGGGTCGCCGGCGGACGCACAGCGGCCGACCTCCGGCGCGAAGGAGGCCAGTACGGCCGGTCGATCGGGCCTCGGGTACAGCTTCCCGGGCAGCTCCTCGGCGGGGCCGAACACCGCCTCCAGTCGGCCCAGCAGCGCCGGCGAGCCGCCCTCGCGCCCGTCGTGGGCGCGCATCGCCGCCTCCAGCCCGGCCCGGCCGATCCACGCGCCGCCCCCGCAGTCGCCCAACAGGTGCCCCCAGCCGTCGGCCCGCCGCCAGCCGCCGGCGCGACCGTCCTCGCGCGCGGCCGTGGCGCCCAGGGCGACCAGGCCGGTGCCCGCCGCGACCACGGCGCCCGTCCGCTGCCCCAGCGCCCCCGCGTACGCGGTCACCGCGTCGGAGGCCAGCGCGATCCGCCGTACGCCGAAGGCCCGGGCGAGCGCGTCCGGCAGCAGTGCGCGCAGGTCGTCGCCGAGGCCCGCCATGCCCGCCGCGCCGACGCAGACGGCCGTCAGCCGCGGTGGCCCGGCCGGACGCGCCGTGGCGCCGTTCCGCTCCGCGGCGCCGGTCGCCCGTCGTGGGGCGACGGTCCCCGCCCGCCTGTGGCCTGTCGCCGGGCCGGCCGCCTGGCGCAGCAGCGACGCGGTCGCCGGCAGCACGCGCGCCAGCAGGCTGTCCGCGTCGATGCCCCGGTCGCCGACGACGGCGGGGGTGGGGGAGGACCACAGCAGGGGCCGTCCGGGTGCCTCGGCGCGGGCCACCCCGACCCGCACACCGGAGCCGCCGGAGTCGATTCCCAGGACGTGACCACCGGTCTCCGCCCCGTCCGGGACGGTCCGCACGGTGCCCATCGGCTCAGCCGAACCCGCGCGCGTCCTGCTTGAGGGCCGTGTCGACCGTCAGCGCCGTCGCCACGACCAGGCTCAGCAGCGGGTCCGGGAGCTGGCGGTGGATCTGCAGCACGTAGTTGTCCGCCGTCGTGAACATCGTCTTCGCGAGGCCCTCCCAGGTCTTGGTGATCCGGGCGATCTCGGTCTCGGCGTGGTCGACGATCGAGAAGTTCCAGGCGCGCCAGTTCTCGGCCTTGATGGCGCCGACCCGCTGACCGTTGACCTCGATGGAGAAGTTGATCTTGCCGATGACGTTCTGCTGGACGATCTCGCCGACCGGCTGTCCGTCCGGGCGGGCCACGATCACCCGCGACTTCATGAACTTCGCGGGACGGGTGAGCACCAGGTGTGGCTGGCCGCTCGCGTCCCGGATCTCCAGCTTGTGCGTCATGAACTGGTCGATGCTGGCGACGAAGCGCGCCACCTTCTTCAGCGTGCTCTGGCCGACCTGGACCACCGAGCCCAGGGTGCGCCCATGCTGGTCGAAGACCCCGTACTCGTTGGTGAGCTCGATCAGCTTCGCCTTCTGGTTCACCACCAGGACCGGCTCGCTGAAGAGGGTGCCGCCGCCCCCGTGGTTCGGGGCCACCCCCGCCTGGGCCTGCACCTGGCGCTGGATCTTGGCCGGGTCCGCGACGGGCATCTGCTGCTGCGGGACCTGCCCGGGCTGGCCCGCGTGCGTGTGCTCGGTCCACTGGGCGCCGTCCCACCAGCGCAGCAGGTTCGGCGTGCCCTGCGGGTCGGCGTACCAGCCCGCAGGGGTGTTCGGATGTGTCGTCATGGCGGGCAGACTACAGTCCGCCACCGCGTCAGCTTCTGAATATAGGTGAGCAAAAGGGGCATTGGGGGCGATTCAGCCCGAAGCTCAGGGCAGGCGCCACTCCACCGGCTGCGACCCCTGCTGCGCCAGCAGGTCGTTGGCCCGGCTGAAGGGGCGTGAGCCGAAGAAGCCCCGGTCCGCCGACATGGGGGAGGGGTGCGCGGACTCGACGCACGGCAGTTCGCCCAACAGCGGCCGGAGGTTGCGGGCGTCCCGCCCCCAGAGGATCGACACCAGCGGGCGGCCGCGCGCCGCCAGCGCCCGGATGGCCTGCTCGGTGACCTCCTCCCAGCCCTTGCCCCGGTGGGCGGCGGGGCGCCGGGGGGCGGTGGTCAGCGCCCGGTTGAGCAGCAGCACGCCCTGGCGGGTCCACGGTGTGAGGTCGCCGTTGGCGGGCCGGTCCAGGCCGAGGTCGGTGTGCATCTCCCGGAAGATGTTCTCCAGGCTGCCGGGCAGCGGTCGCACCTCCGGGGCGACGGAGAAGCTCAGGCCCACCGCGTGGCCCGGCGTGGGGTACGGGTCCTGGCCGACGATCAGGACGCGCACCTCGTCGAAGGGCTGCTGGAAGGCGCGCAGCACATTCTGTCCGGCCGGCAGATAGGTCCGGCCCGCCGCGATCTCGGCGCGCAGGAAGTCACCCATCGCGGCGATCCGCCCGGCGACCGGCTCCAGCGCCTTGGCCCAGCCCGGTTCCACGATTTCATTCAACGGTCGTGCCACGATCCGTCACCCTATCGGCTCAGCGCGTGAGCGCCCAGCCGATCATGGGCGACGTCCGCCGGGGAGGCCGGTCAGGCGACCACCGCGGCCCGCAGACACAGCACGTCCGGCAGGTGGGCCGCCAACTGCCGCCAGCTGTCGCCCTCGTCGGAGCTCGCGTACACCTCCCCGTTGCGGTTGCCGAAGTACACGCCCACAGGGTCGGCGTCGTCCGTGCGCAGCGCGTCCCGGAGCACCACCCCGTAGTGGTCGCCGGCCGGCAGCCCGGTGGACAGCTCGGACCAGGACGCCCCCGCGTCCTCGGTCCGGTAGACCCGGCAGCGGTAGCCGGGCGGATAGCGGTCCGAGCCGTCGATGACGGGGAAGACATACGCCACTCCGCCGCGCCGCGGGTGCGTGGCCACGGCGAAGCCGAAGTCGGCCGGCAGGCCCGCGCCGATCTCGGTCCAGCTCGCCCCCGAGTCGTCGCTGCGGTAGACCCCGCCGTGGTTCTGGAGGTAGAGCCGGTCGGGGTCGGCCGCGTCCCGGGCGACCTTGTGCACGCACTGGCCGAACTCCGGGTAGCGCTCCGGCAGGAACTCCGCCTGGATCCCCGTGTTGGACGGCTCCCAGTCGGCCTCCCCGTCCAGGCTGCGGTAGACCCCGCCCGCGGAGACCGCGACCAGCAGGACACGGGGGTCACGGGGATCGGTGACCACGGTGTGGACCGCCTGCCCGCCGAAGCCCTCGCCCCACTCCGGCCGCTGCGGGTGGTCCCACAGGGGTCGTACGAAGGCGAAGGTCTCGCCGCCGTCGTCGGACCGGAACAGCGCGCCCGGCTGGGTCCCCGCGTAGACCACGTCGGGTGCCGCCTCCGCCGCGGGCTGGAGCTGCCACACCCGCTCCAGCGACGCCCCCGTCTCGCGCGGGAACCGCACCGCCGGCCGCGGCGCCTCCTGCCAGCTGGCCCCCAGGTCGTCGGAGCGGAAGACCGACGGCCCCCAGTGGGAGCTGTCCGCCCCGGCCAGCAGCCGCGGGACGCGGCGCCGGGTGTCGATGCCGATGGCGTACACCGCCTGCATGGGGAAGTGCGGACCGCTCAACTCCCCCCACCCCCCGTCCCCGTCGCCGCCCGCGCCCCGGCGGCGCGTGAGGAACAGCCCCTTGCGGGTGCCGACCGCGAGTACGACCTCATCCATGACGCCCTCCTCCGCGCGGCAAGGCGGATTCCCTGCGGTTCTCCCCGGCACCACGATTCTTCTCCCGCTTCCGGGGCTCCGCACCCGGCGCGGGCCGGGGGCCCTGTCCTGGTGGGCGTGGAGGGCTCGGGCTGCCGGGGCTTGGGGCGTGCGATGGCCCGGAGCGCCGGGGGCCTGGGGGCGCGGCGTCCGGACGCCGCCGTGGGGCCCACTCCACGGCGGCGTCCGGGTTCGGCTCACGCCGCGCGGTGCGGCGCGGCGCCGTGGTACTGCGGCGGCATCTGAAGGTCGGCGCCGAGTTCGCGGGCGGCACGGCGGGCGAAGTACGGGTCGCGGAGCAGCTCGCGGCCGAGGAGCACGGCGTCGGCCTCGCCGTTGGCGACGATCTTCTCGGCCTGGCGCACCTCGGTGATCAGGCCGACGGCGGCGACGGGCAGCCCGGTCTCCTCCCTGACCCGGGTGGCGAAGGGGACCTGGTAGCCGGGACCGGTGGGGATCCTGGCGTGGGGGACGAGGCCGCCGGTGGAGACGTCGAGCAGGTCCACGCCGTGCTCGCGCAGCAGGGCCGCGAGGCGGACGGTCTCGTCCGCGGTCCAGCCCTCGCGCTCGTCCTCGGTGTTCTCGGTGAGCCAGTCGGTGGCCGAGATCCGGAAGAAGAGGGGGAGGTCCTCGGGCCACACCGCGCGGACGGCGTCCACGACCTCCAGCGCGAAGCGGGTGCGGTTCTCGAACGAGCCGCCGTACTCGTCGGTGCGGTGGTTGGTGTGCGGCGAGAGGAACTCGCCGATGAGGTAGCCGTGCGCGCCGTGGATCTCGACGACCTCGAACCCGGCGCTGAGCGCGCGCCGCGCGGCCGCCGCGAACTGGCCGACGATCTCCTGTATCCGGTCGGTCGTCAGCTCTTCCGGCTCCGGGTACTCCTCGTCGAAGGGCAGCGGGCTCGGGGCGAGGGTCTGCCAGCCGTGCCGCTCCGGCGGTACGGGGCCGGAGCCCAGCCACTGCTGCTCGGTGGACGCCTTGCGGCCGGCGTGACCCAGCTGGATGCCGGGGACGGTGCCCCGCTCCTTGAGGAAGGCGGTGATCGGGCGGAGCGCCTCGACCTGGGTGTCGTTCCACAGCCCCAGGTCGGCGATGCTGATCCGGCCCTCCGGGCTGACCGCGGTGGCCTCCACCAGGATCAGGCCGGTGCCGCCGGTGGCCCGCGAGGTGTAGTGCGAGAAGTGCCAGTCGTTGACGACACCCGCGTTGGGGCCGAAGACCTCGGCGGAGTACTGGCACATGGGGGCCATCCAGATCCGGTTGGGGATCGTCAGCGAGCGCAGCGTGTACGGCTGGAACAGGGCGTTCGTCACGGGGGTCTCCACAGGGGTGTCCATCGGGGTCTCCATCTCGCGGTGCGTCCGGTCGACGTTCGTACGATAACCCTCGTAGTACGGCAGATGTCAAACTACGAAGGTCTTCGTACAATGGGCATCGAACACCCGCCGATGAGTCAGGAGCCGACGTGCCGACGAAGAACCCCACCCGCGCCACGGCTCCCACGGGCCGCACGCTGGACCACCCCGCACGGGACGAGATCCGCCTCGAAGAGGTGCTGCACGCGCTCTCCGACCCCATGCGGCTCCAGATCGTCCGCACGCTGGCGGCCGAGCCGGAGGAGCTGTCCTGCTCGCTGTTCGAGCTGCCGGTCAGCAAGTCCACGACCACGCACCACTTCCGGGTGCTGCGCGAGAGCGGAGTGATCAACCAGATCTACCGGGGCACCGCCAAGATGAACGCCCTGCGCCGCGCCGACCTCGACGAACTCTTCCCCGGCCTGATCGAGAGCGTCCTGCTGGGCGCGGAGCGCCAGGAGCGGCGGCTGGGCGGCGGGTGACCGTCGGCGCGCCCCGACGCCCGGAGCGCGCGTCCGTCGGTCACCATGGGCGCACGGGCGTGTGCCCCGGCCCGAGACGGCGATCGGGTTCCCGCGCGGGCCGTGCCCCGTTCAGGGCGGCGATGTGCCCCGCGCGGCCGTGCCCCCCCCGCCCAGGAGGCCGGAACGAGCCCCGCGCGGGCCGCGATCAGGCCCCGCCCCGCGCCGCCGCGAGCAGACCCGGCCAGTCCGGGATCTTCACCTTCGTCCGGCCCAGCGCCCGGCCCAGCTCCTCCTCCGCCGCCTCGATCCGCAGCCAGCCCGGCCA
The DNA here is from genome assembly GCF_007595705.1 of Streptomyces sp. SAJ15. Taxonomy (GTDB): domain Bacteria; phylum Actinomycetota; class Actinomycetes; order Streptomycetales; family Streptomycetaceae; genus Streptomyces. Next base: position 883,026 of record NZ_NISY01000002.1, read on the forward strand.
CTCCACCGGATCCAGGCCCCACGCGCGCAGCGCCGCCCGCGGCTCCTCGGCCACCGGGCGGGCGGCCAGCGCGTCGGCGTCGGCGAGCAGCGAGGCCACGGTCTGCTTGGCGCACGGTCGGTTGGTCCCGATCACCCCCGTGGGGCCCCGCTTGATCCACCCCGCCACGTACTCGCCGGGTGAGGCCACCCCGTCGCGCAGCACCCGGCCGTCCGCGTGCGGCACCGTGCCGTGGCGCGCGTCGAAGGGCAGCCCCGCCAGCTCCACCCCGCGGTAGCCCACCGACCGCAGCACCAGCTGTGCCTCGATGTCCTCGAAGACTCCGGTGCCGGTCACCCCGCCGGCGCCGTCGGGCGCCGTCCGCTCGAAGCGCACCGCGCGCACCGCGTCCTCGCCCAGCACCGCCACCGGCCGCAGGAAGAAGCGCAGGTGGACGCGGCGGTCGCGGTCCGTGGGCGGACGCCCCGCCCGGTCACGCAGCACCTCGACATTGCGCCGGTTGACCGCGGGGAGCCCGGAGGGGTCGGCATAGGCCGGGTCGAGCGCCAGTTCCTCGGGACGCACGCACACCTCGGCGGAGGGGAGCAGGAAGAGCTCGCGCAGCTCCTTGGTGGTGAACTTCGCCTGGGAGGGGCCGCGTCGGCCGACCATGTGGACCTCTTCGATCCGACTGTCGGCCAGCGCGCCGAGCGCCGCGTGCGGCACGTCGGTGGGCGCCAGCTCCTCCGCGCCGCGGGCGAGGATGCGGCTCACGTCGACGGCGACGTTGCCCACGCCGATGACGACGGCGGAGCGCGCGCCGAGCGCGAAGGAGCCGCCCGCGACATCCGGGTGGGCGCTGTACCAGGAGACGAACTCGGTCGCCGAGTAGCTGCCGGGAAGGTCCTCGCCGGGGATGCCGAGCCGGCGGTCGGTGGCGGCGCCCACGCAGTAGACCACCGCGTGGTAGAGCTCCAGCAGCCGCGCCGGCGCCAGCGGCTCGGGGCCGACGGGCACATTGCCGAGGAAGGAGACCCTCGGGTGCTCCAGCACGGTCCGCAGGTTGTTCTGCAGCGATTTGATCTTCTCGTGGTCCGGTGCCACGCCGTAGCGCACCAGTCCGTACGGACAGGGCAGTCGGTCCAGCACGTGCACGGCGATGTCGGGCACGATCTGCTGCTCGACCAGCGACTGTGCGGTGTAGACCCCGCTGGGCCCGGATCCGACGACTGCGACGCGAAGCACGGTGGAGCTCCTTCCCGCAGGGGACTCCAGCATCGCACCGTGGAGGGTGCGGCGGGAGGTGCCGCACTGGAGTCGGTCCGGATATCCACTCGGCGGTGTCGCACCGTGCCGAAAGGGCCGGCGGTCGGGGGTCGGCCGGGTCAGCGAGCGGCGGGCGGGGTCGGGCGGGCCGTGGCGGGATCGTCGAGGTCAGACGGACCGGGGGTGGGTGTGGAGCCGGACCGGGGCGGTCGGCCGTGGGTGGAGACGGGCCGGGGGGTCGGCCGCGCGGGCGTCCTCGCTACCGCTCGACGTCGCCCGTGAACATCGCGTACAGCAGGGAGCCGCTGGGTGGACTCTCGCTGGGTGGGAAGCCCAGCCGCCAGTCCAGGGCGTAGCGCAGGAACAGCTCGGCGCGCAGGCGCTCCGGCGCCATCGGTGCCCCCGGCAGCAGGATGGCGACCACCGAGCCCATCAGGAGCGCGCGCAGGAGCAGATAGTCGGCGTCCGGGTCCTTGGAGCCGTGCTCCAGCACCGTGTCGCGCAGCAGGGCGGCGAGCCGCTGCTGCTCGGGGCATTGGATGAAGCCCTCCTCGGCCAGGATGCCCGCCATGTGAGTGCGCATTAATCGCGGGTGGTCGCGCGCCAGTCCGAGGATCGCGTCGATGGCCCGGGCCATGCGCTCGGCCCCGGCGTCCTCGCCTCGGGGACGGGGCGGCCGGTCCAGGGCGGTGGCCAACTCCTCGTGCATCAGCCGGTGCACGGCGGCCTGGAGCAACTGGCGTTTCCCCGGGAAGTAGTACGAGACCAGACCGCGGGCGGCCCCCGCGCGGTCGGCGATGTCGGCGAGCGTCGTCGCCTCATAGCCGCGCTCGCCGACCAGCTCGACCGTCGCCTGCAGCAGACGCGCTTGAGAACGTCGGCGCAACTCCTCATTGACCGCTGCGCTGCGCGGGGACATGCTGTAACTCCTGCGTTGACTGGCTGATAGCCAATATACTCAGCGCGACTCCGGTTGTCCGCCCTCCGCCGAACAGGGCGGAGACCGGGGACGCTGCCGATTCGGGCGACGCGGGGGATCGCCCGAATCGGCGCGTAACGCTCGTTCCCCCAGGTCTTCTGTTCCTGACGCCGCCTCGGGTCCGGGACCGGTGCCGGACGCACGGCGGCCCATCGGCGAGGAGCGAGCGATGGCCGTAGCGGTGTGTTCGCTGGTGTGGAGCGCCGAACGATCCGGCCCCGGTTCCCAGCGCATCGTGTACGACTCCGACGGATATCACCTCGTGCGCTTCCCCTATGGCGCGGTGGACGAAGCCTACGACCCGTGGAAGATGCATGATCCTGCCAACGGGGGTGGCAGACCCTCGACGTTCCCCGACGCCCGCTCGGGGCTGATCTGGCCCAGCCACCACGGCTGGGGAGTGCTGTCCGCCATGGTGTTCTGGGCGTCCGACGGCCGCCCGCGGGAGTACCGCGCCCGTTTCGTCCGTAACCCGCTCTCCGCGGACTACGACTCCACCGCCACCACCGACCACGCCACCACCGCCGGCGGGCAGTACCGCACCTACCTGTGGCAGATGTTCGTCCACCCCGGCACCCCGGTCGGACTGAAGGTCAGCGCGCGCGGCACGGGTGACGCGCGGATCAGGGCTCCGCTCACCTTCGCCGAGTTCAAGCTCGCCATCCACATCGACGTCAAACGACCCCCGTAGTCGGGAGAAGGCGCGTTGTAGGCCGCGCGGAGCTCACACGAAACCGACCGGGTACCCGCCCGCCCCCGCGGACGGGTACGGGGCGCGAGGCCACCGTGGGGACGCCACTCGACTCGGGCGGCGCCGCGCGCGTGCCGAACCGCCGCTGTCCACCGTCCGCTTCAGCCCCGCGCGGCCACCGCCTCCCGGAGCGCCTTCCGGCAGGCCAGCACGGCGGGGTGGTGGCCGCGCCCCTCGCGCACGACGGTGACGATCCGCCGCGCCTGCCCGCCGCCCGGCAGCGTCCGCAACGCGGCGACGGCCGGAGTGCCCTCGTCCCACACCAGGTCCGGCAGCAGGGCACGGGCGTGGCCCTCCCGCACGAGCCGTGCGTGGAGGAGGATGTCGGTGGACTCGAACCGCACATCGGGCTCGAACCCGGCGCCCCGGCACAGCGCCAGCGCCCAGCGCCGGGCGGCGGTGCCCTCCGGCTCCATCACCCAGGGGTGGTCGGCCTGCGCCCGTAGCGCGGCCAGGGGGCCGCGGGCGCGCGGCGGCTCGGGCAAGGCCAGGCGCAGCGGGTCCGTGCAGAGGTCCTCCTGCTCGGTGCCGGCGGGCCGGGGGTTGGGCTGGTCCGGGTACTCCTCCGCGATGACCAGGTCGAAGTCGCGGGCGACCAGGGCCGGCAGCGCCCGCTCGGGCTCCAGCTGGGTGAGGTGGACGCGCAGCCGCGGATGGGCCTCGCGCAACAGGGTCAGCGCGGTGGGCACCAGGGCCAGCGCGGCCGTCTGGAAGGAGGCGATGCGCAGCGGGCCGGTCAGCTCGGTGAGCGAAGCGGCGATCTCGGACTCGGCGCGCTCCAGCCGCTCCAGCACCGCCTCCGTGTGAGCGACGAGGATCTCGGCCTGCTCGGTGAGCCGGACCCGCCGCCCCACGGGCTCCAGCAGCGGAACGCCGACCTCCGCCTCCAGTTGGGAGAGCTGCTGGGAGACCGAGGACGGGCTGTACGAGAGGGCGGCGGCGACGGCCGCCAGGGTGCCGCGGTGGCGGAGCTCGCGCAGCAGCCGCAGCCGGTGCAGGTCGTACATTCCGGTCCCTCCCGCTCCCTCGCGCCGATCGTTCGGCTCTACCGATGAATATAGGTCGAAAAGATGCGCTGGACCGACGGATGGTTGGGGCCGCAGCCTGGGGACATGGCCCTGACCGATTCCGTCGCCCCCGCACCCACCTGGTACGCGCGCCCCGCCGGCGCCGCCTTCCGGTGCGCCCCCGCCCCCGCCGCCGCGCGGGCCTTCCACGCCACGCTGCCCGGCTACGCCCCCACCGCGCTGACCGAGGCGCCCGCGCTCGCGGCCGAGCTCGGCGTCGGCCGCGTCTTCGTCAAGGACGAGTCGGACCGGTTCGGGCTGCCCGCGTTCAAGGCGCTGGGCGCCTCCTGGGCCGTCCACCGGATCCTGGCCGGGCGGCCGCCCGGCACCCGGGTGCGGCTGGTCACGGCGACCGACGGCAACCACGGCCGCGCGGTGGCCCGGATCGCCCGGCTGCTCGGCCAGACCGCCCGCGTCTTCGTCTCGGCCGGGGTGCACCCGGCGGCCGCGGCGGCCATCGCCGCCGAAGGGGCCGAGGTCACCCGGGTCGCGGGGCCCTACGACGAGGCCGTGCGCCGGGCCGCCGTAGCCGCGGGGGAGCCGGGCGCGATCCTCGTACAGGACACCGCCTGGCCGGGGTACGAGGAGATACCCGGCTGGATCGTCGAGGGATACGCGACCCTCTTCGCGGAGGTCGACGACCAGTTGGCCGCCGCCGGCGCCGCGGCCCCCGGGCTGGTCGCCGTCCCGGTCGGGGTGGGTTCGCTCGCCCAGGCCGCGGTCACCCACTACCGCGGCCGCCCCGCCGGGCGGGCCACGGCGCTGCTCGCGGTCGAACCCGAGGCCGCGGCCTGCGCCCTGGCCAGCCTGACCCGGCAGCAGCGGGTGAGCGTGACCACCGCGGAGACGACCATGGCCGGGCTGAACTGCGGCACCCTCTCCGCCCTCGCCTGGCCGTACCTGCGCGCCGGACTGGACGCGGCCGTCGCCGTGCGCGACGCCGACAGCGCCCGCGCGGCCCGTGATCTCGCGGCACTCGGCGTCTCCTCGGGCCCCTGCGGCGCCGCCGCTCTGGCCGGGGTCCGGGCCGCGCTCACCGGCGCGGGCGCCGCGCGGCGCCGCGCCGACCTGGCCGTGGGCTCCGACTCCACGCTGGTGCTGCTGAGCACCGAGGGCGCGGCGGCCAACCCCCACGGAGCCGAGGCGGCCGCTCCGGCCGAGACCGGCACCGGGAACGTGGCCGGGACCAGGGCCGGGACCGGGACCGGGGCCGGGGTTCTCGACGCGGAGGGGGCCGGCCCCGTCGACCGGCGTGAGGCGGGGGCCGCCGGCGCCGACCGCCCCGGGGAGGCCCGCGGGTGCTGAGCCAACTCCTCGCGGCCACGGGGGTGCTGGCCCTGCTCACCGTCGCCCCGGGGCCGGACATGGCCGTCGTGACGAAGCGGGCGGTCGCGTCCGGCGCGGCGGACGGGCTGCGGACGGCGGGCGGCATCGCGACGGGGCTGCTGGTGTGGGGCGCGCTGACCGCGGCCGGACTCGCGGCGGTCCTCGCCGCCTCGGCCGAGGCGTACCTGGCGGTCAGGCTGCTGGGCGCCGGCTACCTCGTGTTCCTCGGCGCGCAGGCGCTCTGGAACAGCCGGCGGGGCGCCCACGAGGCCGTGGCGCCGGCCGGGCGACCCGGGGCGGGCGGCACCGGGGAGTCGGGCGCGGGAGCCGCGCCCACTGGCCGCGCGAGCGGCAACCCCTGGCGCACCGGGTTGGTGGGCAATCTGCTCAACCCGAAGATCGCGGTCTGCTACACCGGGCTGCTGCCCGGCCTCGCCCCGGCCGGGCTCTCCCGGCCCGTGGGCATGGCCCTGCTGGTCGGCATCCACGCGGCGCTCACGCTCGGCTGGCTCGGCGCCTATGTCTGTCTGCTCTCGCGCGCCCGCGCGGCGTTCGAGAGGCCGGCCGTCCGTCGGGGCCTCGACCGCGTCATGGGGGTGGTGCTGATCGGATTCGGCTGGAGGATCGCGACGGCCCGGTGAGCCGCGGCCCGGAGCGCCGGGCCGCGACGGAGACGCGATGGCGGCCCGGGCCGTGACGTGGCGCGCTGGCGGGCCGGGCCGCGACGGGCGCGCTGGCGGGCCGGGCGGCCGGAGGGCCGTCACCGCCGGGTGAACCAGGTGATCGTGACGTCGTTGGCGAACGACCGGCGGTCCGCCACCGCGAACGGCGTGGGGTCGAAGTCCCCGGCGAACACCGGGATCCCGGAACCCGCCACCACGGGGTAGCTCTTGATGATCAGTTCGTCGACCTCGGGCAGGAGCGCCCCGGCGAGCCGGCCGCCGCCACACAGCCAGATGTCCCCGCCCTCCTCGCGCTTGAGGTCGCGGACCAGCGTGAGCGGGTCGCCGTCCACCACGGTCACCTCCGGATCGGGGCTCTGTCCGAGGGTGCGCGACACCACGTACTGGCGCAGATGCGCGTACGGGCTCGTGAGGCCCGCGTCGAGGGCGGGGCGGTAGGTGCCCGACCCCATCACCACCGTGTCGAAGCGCCGGTTGGGCGTGTCCGCGAGGCCGCGGGCGGCACGCATGGCGGTGGGCACGGTCTCGGGATAGCGCTCGTTGGTCCACCCGGCGTAGGCCGCGGCCTGCTCCGCGTCGCCCACGGGGTAGAAGTCGTACTCCCCGCGGGGGCCGGCGATATAGCCGTCGAGGGTGACGGCGACGTAGTACACGAGCTTTCGCATGGAGGCATTCCGTCCGTAGTACTCTGCTGATAGTGGTTTGGAGTTAGTACTACGACTGGAGTGGTGTCAATGGTGCGCAGGAACGACGAGCGACGGGCGGCCCTCGTGGACGCCGCCATCGAGGTCCTGGCCCGGGAGGGCGCCCGGGGGCTGACCTTCCGCGCGGTGGACACCGAGGCCGCGGTGCCGCCCGGCACGGCCTCCAACTACTTCGCCAACCGCGACGCCCTGCTCACCCAGGCGGGGGCCCGGGTCTACGAACGGCTGCAGCCCGACGAGGAGACCATCGCGCGGCAGCGGGCGAGCACGCCGGACCGGGAGACCTACGCGGCGCTGATGCGCGAACTCGTCGGCCGCGTCAGCGCGTTCCGCACCGGCTATCTGGCCCTGCTCGAACTGCGCCTGGAGGCCACCCGGCGGCCGCAGCTCCGCGCGGTGCTGACCGAGCGCGTCCGTGCGGACCTCGACGCCAACGTGGCCTACCACGAGCAGTCCGGACTGCCCGGCGACGCGACCGCCGTCCGGCTGCTCTACCTGGCGCTCAACTGGCTGATCGTCGAACAGCTCACCCTGCCCGAGGTGCTCTCCGAGGCCGAGCGCGAACGGCTCGTCACGGCCGCGGTCGAGCGGATCGTGGAGGCGTAGGCGGCGCGGCGCGGTGACCCCGGGGGCGCCGGGCCGGGCACCGGATCACTCGGATGGAGCGGGTGCCCAGAGCTCGGCGGCCGTCCCGTCGCCCAGGTGCCGCTCGTAGGTGACGACCTTGCCGTGGATGACGTCGAGGCCGGCGGTCAGCTCCGCGATCCTGGCGCGCACGTTCCGCTCGTGCTCCCGCAGCAGCTCCAGGCGCTCGTGCTCGTTCCCCGGGCCCGAGCGCACCAACTCCGCGAAGCGCCTGATCGTGGCGATCGGCATCCCCGAGTCGCGGAACCGACCGCACAGCATGAGCCACTCCACGTCCGCCCGGTCGTAGACCCGCTGACCGCCGCCGGACCGCGGGATCTCGCGCAGGAACAGCCCCTCGCGTTCGAAGAACCGCAGCGCGTGCACGCTCAACCCGGTCGCCTCGGCGACCTTCCCGATGGACAGTCCACCCGACTCCGCACCCATGGCGGCCACCCTAGTCAGCCCGTGCTTGACCTAGCGCGCACTCCAGCTTTTAACGTCTCGGACATGACGACACGGCAGACAACGCGGACCCCACAGCAGACGGCCCGTCAGACGACACGCCAACAGCGGATCGGCAGCGGATTCCACGCCCGGAGCACCGCCGACGACGTGCTCGCCGACATCGATCTGACGGGCACCACCGCCCTGGTCACCGGCGGCTCCTCCGGGCTCGGACTGGAGGCGACCCGAGCCCTGGCCCGCGCGGGAGCCCGAGTGGTCGTCCCCGCCCGGCGCCCCGCCGAGGCCCGCGAGGCCCTGCGCGGCATCGCCGCGGCGGAGGTCCACCCGCTCGACCTCGCGGACCTGGAGAGCGTCCGCGTCTTCGCCGAACGGTTCCTGGAGACCGGCCGTCCGCTCCGGATCCTCATCAACGGGGCCGGCGTCATGGCCTGCCCCGAGACGCGCGTCGGCCCGGGCTGGGAGGCGCACTTCGCCATCAACCACCTCGGTCACTTCGCGCTCGTCCAGCACCTCCGCCCCGCCTTCGCGCCCGGCGCCCGGGTGGTCTCCGTGGCCTCCTCCGGCCACTTCCTGTCCGACATCCGGTGGCACGATCTCCACTTCCGCACCGGCTACGACCGCTGGCTGGCCTACGCCCAGTCGAAGACCGCCAACGCCCTCTTCGCGCTGCGTCTGGACACCCTGGGCGGGGAGCGCGGGCCGCGCGCCTTCGCCGTACACCCGGGCAGCATCCTCACCCCCCTGCAGCGCCACGTCCCGCGCGAACAGTGGGCCGCCCTCGGCTGGGTGACGCCGGACGGGCAGCCGGCCGAGGGCTTCAAGACCCCGCGGCAGGGCGCGGCGACGGCCGTCTGGGCGGCGACGTCACCGCTCCTCGCCGGTCACGGCGGCGCCTACTGCCAGGACTGCGACATCGCCGAGCCGGCCACCACCGACGACATGCTCGTCGGCGGCGTCAAGCCCTGGGCCGTCGACCCGGCCGCGGCGGCCCGGCTCTGGGAGATCTCCAGCGAGCTCACCGGGCTGGACGCCTTCCCCGGACCCGGGGAAGGCGCGGGTCAGCGCTCGCGCCCGCGCGGCTTCAACGGGGTGGCGGGCAGCTCGGGCGCGCGCAGCGGCGCGCCGGCGTAGCCCCGTACGGTCCCGAAGCGCTCGCCGGCCTGCCAGGCGCGCCGGGCCTCGGCGATCTCGTCCCCGCTACGGCCGACGAAGTTCCACCACATGACCAGCTTCTCCTCGAACGGCTCGCCGCCCAGCAGCATGAACGCGCTGTCCACATCGGCCCGCAGCGGCAGCTCGGTGCGGCCGCAGCCGAGGTAGAACAGTGAGCCGGGGGAGAGCCGGACCCCGTCGACCTCGGCCTCTCCCGACATGGTCAGCGCGGCGTACTCGAAGTCGGGCTCGATCGGCAGCCGGGCGTCGGTGCCCGCGGCCAGGGTGATGTCGGCGCCGACGATCGGGGTGAAGGCGGTGCCCGGGGAGGCCGCCCCGTCCAGCTCGCCGAGGATCACGGTGGCGCGCAGGCCGTGGCCGCCGGCGATCTCCGGCAGCTCGGCGTGGTGCTCCCAGGCGGGCTCGACATGCCGGTGGCCGTCGGGGAGCGCGACCCACAGCTGGGCCCCGTGCAGGATCGGGGCGTGCTCCCGCGGCGACTCCTCCGAGTGGCTGATCGCGCGGCCCGAGGTCATCAGACCGAGTTCACGAGGGCGGATCGTCTGCAGGCTGCCGAGGCTGTCACGGTGCAGCACCTCGCCGGCGTGCAGCCAGCTGACCGTCTGCAGGCCCATGTGGGGGTGCGGCGGGACCTGCATGCCCGGCTCCTGGGCGATGTCGTCGGGCCCGTACGCGTCGACGAAACACCATGCGCCGACCATGCGCCGGCCCAGGTTCGGCAGCAGCCGGCGCACCACCGTGGACTCCCCGAGCGGCACCTGCTTGCCGGGCAGCAGCTCACGCACCGGCCGCGCGGTGACGTCGGCGCGCCCGCCGCAGAGCGTCGGCGCGGGCCTGAGGTCGAGATTGCTCATGTGAGGACTCTCCCATCGGGGCCGTCGGATCAACCGCGTGAGCCGGATGAATCGCCCGCGTCAGGCGCGCCGGGTGCGTCGCACGCGCCGGGTGCGTCGGTCGGGCCGAGTGCGTCCGACGGCCCGAGCGCGTCGCACGGGCCGGGCGTGCCGCGCGGTCTCCCGTCGGGACGGCCCGCGCCGGAGGAGGTCGGTGTGGCGCACGGGCCGCCCCGGACCGACTCCCGGCCCCATCCGGGTGCGCCGCGTGAGCCGGAGGGGCGGCCCACGTCGGGAGAACCGCCAGGCTCCCGCGAAGCGGCCTTGTCGCCGGGGCCGTCCTCGTCGTCCGGACCGTCCTCGTCGTCCGGACCGGCGGCCTCGCCCTCCGGATCGGCCTGGTCCTTCTTGCCGGGCGTGCCGGCCGTCTCCGCTGTGCCGGCTCTATCTGCCGTGCCGGGCGTGTCCGCCCTGCCCGCTGTGCCGGCCGTGTCCGCACTGCCCGCCATGGCCGCCGTGCCGGCCGTGTCCGCCGTGCCAGCCCTATCCGCCGTGCTGGCCCTGCCCGCAGTGCCGGCCCTGTCCGCCGTGCCGGCGGTATCCGCCGTGGTCGTCGTATCGGCACCGCCGGCCGCCCGGGCCGCCCACCGTGGGTAGGCGGCGATCATCGCGGCCACCAGGGCCGCGCCCATCAGCCAGCCGCCCAGCACATCGCTGAGCCAGTGCACCCCCAGATACAGCCGGGTGAAGCCCACGCCCAGCACCGACACGGCGGCCACCACGGCCGCGAGGGTCAGGCGCGCGCCCCGCACCCCGTGCAGCACCAGCAGCCACAGCAGCAGCCCGAGGACGAGGGTCGCGGTCATCGCGTGGCCGGAGGGGAAGGCCGCGTACCGCGCCGAGTCCACCGGGTCGGGCCAGTGCGGCCGCTCCCGGCCGACCGCCGCCTTCACTCCCTGCTGCACCGCCGAACCGAGCAGGCCGGCCCCCGCCATCAGCAGCGCCAGCCTCCGCTCGCCGCGCCACAGCAGCCAGCCCACCACGGCCGCCAGCAGCACCCGCATGGTCCAGGGGTCCCACACCCAGTCGGTGAGCACCCGATTGGCTCGCGTCCAACCGGGCTCGGACACCGCGGAGCGGTGCAGCTCCACGGCGACCTCGCGGTCGGCGGCGGCCAGCGGGCTCCAGCCGACCGCGACCAGCACCAGCAGGATCGCGGCGAGGGTCGCGAAGACCGTCGCGACCACCGGTGCCGTCCGGGCGGCGAAGGACCTCGACGGCTGCATGACGCCATGATCGCCCAAGGTGGCTCCTGGTCACAGGGCCCCCGCGGCCCCGTCTCCACCGGGCCGCCCGACAGGGAGCAGGGTCCTGTCGAGAGGGGCTCGAACACGAGATATCTTGATGTCGAGCAATGTTACAGACGTGGAGCGGAGCACCCGGTGACTGACTCGACCATCATCTACACACACACTGACGAGGCCCCGGCCCTGGCGACGCATTCGTTCCTGCCGGTGGTCCAGGCGTACGCCTCGACGGCCGGTGTGAGCGTGGAGACCCGCGACATCTCCCTGGCCGGGCGGATCATCGCCAGCTTCCCGGAGTTCCTGGAGGAGAGCCAGCGCATCGACGACGCCCTGGCCGAGCTCGGTGAGCTGGCCAAGACGCCGGGCGCCAACATCATCAAGCTGCCGAACATCTCGGCGTCGATCCCGCAGATGAAGGCGGCCATCGCCGAGCTCCAGGGGCAGGGCTACGCGCTTCCGGACTACCCGGACGACCCGAAGACCGAGCAGGAGCGCGACGTCCGCGCCCGCTACGACAAGATCAAGGGCAGCGCCGTCAACCCGGTCCTCCGCGAGGGCAACTCCGACCGTCGCGCCCCCGCCTCGGTCAAGAACTACGCCAAGACGCACCCGCACCGCATGGGCGCCTGGACGCCGGAGTCGAAGACCAACGTCGCGACGATGGGTGTCGACGACTTCCGCTCCACCGAGAAGTCCGTGATCATCTCCGAGCCCGGTTCGCTGCGCATCGAGCTCAAGGGCGACGACGGCTCCACCACCGTCCTGCGCGAGTCCGTACCGGTCCTCGCCGGCGAGGTCGTCGACGCCTCCGTGATGCGCGTCGCCGCCCTGCGCGAGTTCCTCACGGCGCAGATCGCCCGCGCCAAGGAGGAGGGCGTCCTCTTCTCCGTGCACCTGAAGGCCACGATGATGAAGGTCTCCGACCCGATCGTCTTCGGTCACGTGGTGCGTGCCTTCTTCCCGAAGACGTTCGCGAAGTACGGCGAGACCTTCGCCGCGGCCGGTCTGACCCCGAACGACGGTCTGGGCGGCATCTTCAAGGGCATCGAGGCCCTGCCGGAGGGCGCCGAGATCAAGGCCTCCTTCGAGGCCGAGCTCGCCGAGGGCCCGGCCCTGGCGATGGTCGACTCCGACAAGGGCATCACCAACCTGCACGTGCCGTCCGACGTCATCGTCGACGCCTCGATGCCGGCCATGATCCGCACCTCCGGCCACATGTGGGGCCCGGACGGCCAGGAGGCCGACACCCTCGCGGTCCTGCCGGACTCCTCCTACGCCGGCGTCTACCAGGCCGTGATCGAGGACTGCCGCGCCCACGGCGCCTACGACCCGGCGACCATGGGCTCCGTCCCGAACGTCGGCCTCATGGCGCAGAAGGCCGAGGAGTACGGCAGCCACGACAAGACCTTCGAGATCCCGGTCACCGGCACCGTCCGCCTGGTCGACGAGGCCGGCAACGCGGTCCTGGAGCAGACCGTCTCCGCCGGTGACATCTTCCGCGCCTGCCAGACCAAGGACGCGCCGATCAAGGACTGGGTGAAGCTCGCCGTCACCCGCGCCCGCGCCACCGGCGACCCGGCGGTGTTCTGGCTGGACGAGACCCGTGCTCACGACGCCAACCTGATCGCCAAGGTCAACCAGTACCTGCCGGAGCACGACACCGAGGGCCTGGACATCCGCGTCCTCGCCCCGGTCGAGGCCACCAAGCTGTCGATCGAGCGCATCCGCCGCGGCGAGAACACCATCTCGGTCACCGGCAACGTGCTGCGTGACTACCTGACCGACCTCTTCCCGATCCTGGAGCTGGGCACCAGCGCCAAGATGCTGTCGGTCGTCCCGCTGATGAACGGCGGCGGCCTGTTCGAGACCGGCGCCGGCGGCTCCGCGCCCAAGCACGTGCAGCAGCTGGTCAAGGAGAACTACCTGCGCTGGGACAGCCTGGGTGAGTTCCTCGCCCTCGCGGTCAGCTTCGAGCACCTCGCGCAGACCACCGGCAACGCCCGCGCCCAGGTGCTGGCCGACACCCTCGACCGCGCGACCGCGACCTTCCTCAACGAGGACAAGTCGCCCAGCCGTCGCCTCGGTGGCATCGACAACCGCGGCAGCCACTTCTACCTCGCCCGCTACTGGGCGCAGGAGCTGGCCAAGCAGACCGACGACGCGCAGCTCGCGGAGGCGTTCGCGGCCCTGGCCAAGACGCTGACCGAGCAGGAGCAGACCATCGTCGACGAGCTGATCGCGGTCCAGGGCTCCCCGGCCGAGATCGGTGGCTACTACCAGCCCGACCCGGCCAAGGCCGCGGCGGTCATGCGTCCGTCGAAGACCTTCAACCAGGCCCTCGCCACCCTCGCCTGATCCGTCCTGACGCACGCCGTGGCGGCCGCTGACGCGGTCGCCGCGCGGCGCGGAGACACCGGGTCCGCCCCGGCCGGCACACCGCCGGCCGGGGCGGACCCGTTTCCGGGCGTCGCCGGCCGTGGTGGGCCGCTCAGCGGCCGGGACCAGGAACCAGATGTGAGGTACCGACGTACTGGGGTACGAGGCGTGCCGAGAGGGACCGGCGCGGCTAGCCCAGCACCCGCAGCGCCGGGACGAAGGCCACCAGCACCGGGACGACCGGGACCAGCGCGGCCGCGGCGGTGAGCCGCCAGCGGCGGGCCGGGGAGAGCCGGGAGGCGGGGGCGAGCAGTCGGTCCACGCGCTGCGGCACCTGGGCCAGTCGGGTCGGACACGGGCCGAAGACCCCGCGGTCCTCGTTGAGTTCGACCAGCGCCAGCGCGGTGGTCAGTCGACCGAAGCGGCGGGAGGCGGCGTCGTCGGCGGCCAGCTCCACCAGCCGGTGCACCTGGTCGCGGAACGCGGCGAAGACCGGCACCTGCGGGAAACCGGTGGCCAGCGCCCCCGAGCAGTGCAGCAGCCAGTCGTGACGGGCCCGCGCGTGGCCCTGCTCGTGCGCCAGCACGGCGTCCAACTGCCGGCCCCTGAGCCGGCGCAGCGCGGCGGTGGTGACGACCAGCTGCGGGGTGGGGCCCGGCAGCCACCAGGCGCCCGGCTTGTCGCCCTCCAGCACCACCAGCCGGTCGCCGGACCGCCGCCCCGGCTCCTCGCCGGGCAGCAGCGGGGAGCGGACGAGCAGCTCCCCGCGGCGCCGCCGGCGGCGGGTGCGCGCCGCCCGGATCTCGCGGGTGAGCATCACGGCGGTCCACACGGCGCCGAGCGCCAGGACGACGGCCACCGGCGCGGCCCACGGCCCGTACGCGGTCAGCGCGTACGCCTCCACGACGCCCTGTGGCGCGGGTGCGAAGACGTTGCCCCGGACCGCCTCGGAGGCGGCCGCCGCGCTCAGCGCCATGGCGAGCCCGCAGCACATCAGCACGGCCACCACGACGCACTGCCACAGCCACAGGGCCAGCACGGGTTCTCGGTCGAGCCAGTCGGAGCGGGCCAACAGGCGCGGCGCCACTGCCGCGACCAGGGCGCCGAGGGCCAGCAGCGCGAGCGGGACCATCATGTCGTCAGCCTATGAGCGGGGCACTACCGCCCGGTACGGGTCGGCGAGGGAAGTGACGCACGCCACGGGATCCGCGGCAACCGCCTCGGGTACATCAATTCGCCCTTCCGCAAAGGCGGATGAGCTCGGGGCCGGACGCCGAGCGCGCCCCGGACGACGCCCGCCGCCCGGCGGCGATCCGCGGCCCGGCGCGGGCCGCGGGGACCCGCCCGTCCGACCGGGGGTCACCCCCGTGATAGGAGAGGGGAATCGTGCCCGGACGGATCGCGGCACGGACAGAGGGAAGGACGACATGCAGCGTAAGACGGTGCTCGGGGTCGCGGCGGGGGTGCTGGTCCTCGGCGTCTCCGTGGTCGGCTGCGGCGACGACGGCGACAAGGCCGCGGACGGCAAGCGGAAGTCCGGTGCCGACGCCGGCGCCAGCGCGACGCCGGGGAAGGCCGACACCGCCCCGGCCAAGTCGCCGGAGGTGCCGGACGACGTCCCCTCTCCGGACCCCGGCCAGACCGCGGACCTGGTGAAGCGGCTCGGCGAGATTCATCCCGCCCTCGTCGCGCAGCAGGACAAGGCCGTGTCCCGGGCGCGGAACGTCTGCAACGACGCGCGGTGGAGCGAGGAGGGCGACGCCGGCGTCAACGCGCGCGCCGCCGCCCGCTTCAGCGGCGGCGACGTGCCCACGCTCACCCCGGAACAGGGCGGCCGCATCGTCACCGCGGTGCGGGAGTCGTTCTGCTCCTGACCCGTGGCGCGCCCCGCCCGGCCGCCGGCCGGGCGGGGCGCCACGTCGTCAGTCGCCGGTGCCGGCGGCGGCCGGGGCCGAGTCGGGGCAGCCGATACGGGTGAGCAGCCGCAGGCCGGGGTTGTCGACGGACACGGTGTTGGCGCTCAGGATGACGACGGCCGCTCGACGGTCGGGCGCGACGGCCAGCAGGCTGCGGTAGCCGCCGGTGCCGCCGTTGTGGAAGAACAGCCGCTGCCCGGCGCCGCCGTGCGGCAGCGGGGCGGAGAGCCAGCCGGCGTGGACGGTGGCGGCGGCGTTGACACGGTGCTCGGTCGCGCGGGTCACGGCGATGGCCTCGGTGAGCTCCGCCGGCGCCTCTCCGAGCTGGGCGCGGGCGAACCGCAGCAGGTCGGGGACGGTCGAGTGCAGCCCCCCGGCGCCGGCGAGGGCGGCCAGGTTCCAGCGGGAGCGGGGGCGGCCGGTCCGGGAGTGGCCCGGGGTCAGCCGTGCGGTGCGGTCGGGGTCCAGGGTCCGCTGGGTGTCCGTCATGCCGAGCGGCCGGCAGATCTCGGTCCGTATCAGCGTGTCGTAGTCGGTCTCGGCGCGCCGGGCCAGGGCGAGGCCGAGCAGCCCGGCGCCCAGGTTGGAGTAGTGGAAGCCGGCGCCGGGCACCGATCGCAGCGAGGTGCGGCCCAGGCCGTTCAGCACGACCTCACGGGTGCAGGCGGCGTAGGGGTCCGAACTGAACAGACCCCGCAGGAACATCCCCTTCGGGAGCCGGGGCAGCCCGGAGGTGTGACAGGCCAGGTGGGCCAGCTCGATGGCCCGCCCGTCGCGCTCGGGCACCGTGGCGCCGTCGGGCAGCAGCTCGCGCAGCGGCTCGTCCAGCCGTACCAGTCCGCGCAGGGACAGCCGGGCCAGCGCCAGGGCGGTGAAGCTCTTGGTGATCGATCCGATCTCGAACAGGGTGTCCGGGGCGGCGCCGTGCACCGCGGTCCGCTCGTCGTGGACGGCGCCGACGACGACGGCGCCGCGCCGCCCACGGGACAGCTCCTCCGCCGTCGCGCGGACCAGGTCCTCCAGAGCCGAGGTCTTCACCGTCACGCCTCCCCGCGGCCGAACCGGCCACCGCCGTACTTCTTGTGCGCCGCCTGCCTGGATACCCCGAGGGCCTCGGCGATCCGTGCCCAGGTCGCCCCGGCGGCGCGGGCGCGGCGCACCAGCGCCTCCTCCTGCCCGTCCAGGCGGCGGCGCAGCTCGGCCGTCTGGCGCAGACCGTCGAGTGGGTCGGCGTTCCGGGTGATCGGGGAGAGATCGACAGCGGACATGCGGCCACACTGGTCGACGGAAGATCGCTTGTCAATCCACATTGACGGGTCGCTCTACGGTGACGTGTCGCCCGGCTGCCCGTCGCGGTGGCCCGTACCAGCGGCGGGCGAGCGGGCTCACGGGCCGTGCCTGCCGTAGCGCAGGTTCGTCAGCGCCGTGAGCGCCATCGGTGAGAGTCCGATCACGGTGAGGTGGTCGTCGACGTGCTTGGCGAGGATCCAGCCCTTGGCGCGCAGCGAGGCCACCTGGCGGCGGACCTCGGTGCCCGCGGCGCGCTCCAGGTCCTCCACCGTGGGCGCGGAGCCGGCGTCCAGGTGGTCGACGATGAGGAAGAGGGTCCTCTGTTCCTCCGCGCTGATGCGGAAGTCCATATGTCGACGGTACGTCGGCGCCGGTCCGGGCGCACCGCTCCGCCGCGGCGTCTCGATCGCCTCGGTCCTCGGGCGGCGGCGGTTCGTCTAGATCGTCGGTCGGTAGCGGAGGGGGTGCTCGGCGGGCACCTCCACCACGCAGATCCGCACCCCGTCCGGGTCGGAGACCCACATCTCCACGAGCCCCCACGGCTCCCTGACCGGCGGCCGCAGCACTACCACCCCGCGCGCCGTCAACTCCTCGTGCGCCGCGGCCACGTCCGCGACCTGCAGCCACAGCTGGAGTCCGGGGGCGGGCGGTTCGGGGGAGCGGCCGGAGAGTTCCAGGAAGCCGCCGCCGAGGAAGTAGACCGTGCCGCGTTCGGGGCCCTCGCCGAACTCCCGGTAGACCGCGAGCCCCAGCGCCTCGCCGTAGAAGGCCCGGGACCGCTCCGGGTCGGTGGGCCGCAGCAGTGTCCGGCTGCTCAGTACGTGCACCATGACCACCGACCCTACGCCCGCGAGCGGCCGGGATAGGGTCGACGGGCTGCCTCCGTCCGTCTCCGTCGCGGTGGCCCCGGCCGCGGCACGCCACCGCCGCCCGCGCCGCGCGACCGACCCAGGAGGCCGCGGGGATCCAGGATGCTTCAGAGAGGACACCGAGACGCCATGGACACCGCCGCCGGGACCGCCGCCGATCGCCTCGGCTTCCGCACCGCCACCGAGGCCGACGTGCCGTCGCTCGTCGAGCTGGTGGAGTCGGCCTACCGCGGGGACGCCAGCCGCGTGGGCTGGACCACCGAGGCGGATCTGCTGGACGGGCAGCGCACCGACCCCGAGGGCGTCGCGGCCGTGGTGAACGCCCCGGACAGCCGGATGCTGGTCGTCGAGCGCGACGGGGAGCTCGTCGCCTGCTGCCAGCTCGAACACCGCGGTGAGCACGCGTACTTCGGGATGTTCGCGGTGCGGCCGGCCCTCCAGGGCGCCGGGCTCGGCAAGCTGATCATCGCCGAGGCGGAGCGGCTGGTGCGCGCCGAGTGGGGCGTGCGCGCGATGCACATGACGGTGATCTCCGCCCGCGACGAGCTCATCGCCTGGTACGAACGGCGCGGGTACGCCCGCACCGGCGAGATGAGCCCCTTCCCGTACGGCGACGAGCGCTTCGGCATCCCGCGGCGGGAGGGCCTCCAGTTCGAGCTGCTGACGAAGTCGCTCGATGAGCGCCCCGGACCGCCCGCGGTGGCGTAGGGCGCCCGCGAGCGCGGAGCGGGTAGCCCGGACCGCGCGCGGCGGGGCGAGGGACGACCCCGGCCCGCCGCCGGGAGCCGCCGGCGGCGCTACGCCGTGAACCGCGCGGCCCGCGCGATCTCCGGGAAGTCCATCGTCCCGCCGTCCAGCCCCAGGGCGCGGGCCAGCCGCAGCTCCTCCGGGGTGTTCACGGTCCACCCGACCACCCTGAGCCCCGCCGTCCGTGCCCGCTGGACCAGCTCCAGGGTGATCCGGGGGAGGGCCAGGACCAGCATCCCCGCGCCGACGGCCAGCGCGCGGTCGACCACCTCCAGGCCGTAGTGCTCGGCGACCAGCGCGGTGCGCGCGCCGGGCAGCGCCTCGCGGATCTCGGCGAGCGCCTCCTCGTGGAAGGAGAGCACGTCGACCCGGTCCAGCAACGCGCGGCGGCGGAGCACCTCGGCCAGCGCCCGCGCGGCCGCCCGGTCCTTGATCTCCGCCTGGATCGGCGCCCCCACGGCGTCCACGACCTCCTCGAAGACCGGGATCCGCTCGCCCCCGCCGGCGTCCAGCTCGCGCAGCTCGGCGAGGGTGAGGTCGCCGACGCGTCCGGAGCCGTCGGTGGTGCGGCGCACGTCGGCGTCGTGCATCACCACGAGCGCGCCGTCCTTGCTGAGGTGGAGATCGAGTTCCAGCACGTCCAGGCCCTCGCGCTCGGCGCGGACGAAGGAGCGCGTTCTCCGGCTCGACGCCCATCACTCCACGGTGTCCGATGGTGAGGAAGGTCAACGCAGTCTCGCTTCTGTCGGCGGCCCGGCCCCGTCGGCCGGATCGCGGCTCCGCTGGTCTGGGCGGCGGCCAGCCTAGCGAGCGATCCCCGCTCTGCGGTGAACAGCGCGGCGAACGGAACGAAGTCGTGCCGTAACTAGACGTGACAGGAAAAATGTCGGTGACCATGCGGTCTGACAGGACAATTTTTCGCAACGAGTCTTGAGGAAGTGAAGCTGGCAAAGATACGGTGGTTAAACGCGAGGTTCTCCTGTGGAGGTTGTGTCATGACGGAAATTCTTGCGCCCGCGGTCAGCGAGGGCGGTGTTCTCTCTGCCGAACGTGTGGTGGAGCACCCTGCCTGGCCCGTGCTCAAGGCCGCCGTGGAGGAGCTCAGGGTCTGGCAGTCCGAGGACGGTGCCATCGACCTGGAGGCCGACGGCGCCCCGGCGTCCGACGCGGTCCGCGCCGTCGTCGACCGCATGATCGGCGCGGTCGAGGAGCTGGCGCCGCTGCTGCCGCACAACGCCGCGTACCACCAGGCGCTCGTCGCCGACCTGCGCAAGTGGGCCGACCAGGGCTTCGGCGTGCCGGACTTCCTGGACTCGCTGCTCGCCTTCCAGCCCGCGGAAGCGCGCGTCGACGGGCTCCAGCACCTGGTGCTGTTCCCCATGTACACCCAGAACGGCAACCCGGACCGCAACTTCGAGGCCGTGGTGCTGCGCATGGTGTGGCCGGAGTGGCTCTCCGAGCTGGAGCGCACCCGCTACGACAACCCGCTCTTCCTCGGCATCACCTTCGAGGACTTCACCGCGGGCTACGACACCAACTCCGCGGTCCTCTTCCCGGAGACCATCGCCGTCCGCGAGGCCCCCGAGCGCTTCACCTGGGGCGGCATCTTCTGCGACCGCGAGGCCGCGCGCTTCCGCGCGGTCAGCGAGGCCGCCGTCGACGTCCTCGGCATCGACCTCCCCGAGGACATCAAGGCGCTCCTCGACGACCAGCAGCGCTGCCAGGAGGCGTTCGTGCTGTGGGACATGGTCCACGACCGCACCCACAGCCACGGCGACCTGCCGTTCGACCCCTTCATGATCAAGCAGCGGCAGCCGTTCTGGATGTACGGCCTGGAGGAGCTGCGCTGCGACCTCACCGCCTTCAAGGAGGCCGTGAAGCTGGAGGCCGAGGGCTTCGCCCAGGCCCGTGACGTCCAGTACGCCGTGATCTTCGACCGGATGTTCCGCTTCCCGGTCACCGGCGACCGGGTGCGCAACTACGACGGCCTCGGCGGCCAGCTGCTCTTCGCCTACCTGCACCGCCACGACGTCGTACGCTGGACCGACAACACCCTGCACATCGACTGGGACCGCGCCCCGCAGGTCACCAACCAGCTCTGCGGCGAGATCGAGAAGCTCTACCGCGACGGCATCGACCGCCCCAAGCTGGTGCACTGGTTCAAGGCGTACGAGCTGGTCTCCGACTACCTCGCCCCGCACCCCGGCTCCACCTGGGCCAAGGGTCCCGAGGCCCTGGACCTGTCCCTCCCGCCGCGCAAGCTGGTGGATGACGTGCTGCCCGACGAGTTTCCCCTCAGCATGTTCTACGAGGCCCTCGCGAAGAAGCTGCGCAACGTGATTGCCTCCACCAAGGGCATGACCGCTGACAGCGACGTCCACGCGGCCGCGGCCGCGTGACCGCGGTGCCCCGAGAGACCACGTCCGAGGACCAGGCGTCCCAGGACACGACGGAGAACGTGAGCGCGGCGGCGCGCGAGGAGGCGACGAAGATGACCACACCCACGTCGAGCCCGACCCCCAACGAGCCGGGCGGCAAGGGGCCGCTGGACGGCGCGGTCGTGGCGGTGGCCGGCGCGGCCGGCCCGGCCGGCCAGGCCACCCTGCTGCGGCTGGCCGAGGCCGGCGCGACCGTCGTCGGCGCGGACGCGGACGCCGCCCGGCTGGCGGAGGCCGTCGACGCCGCCCGCTACGCCCACGGTGGTGCCACCGTCACCGGGGACACCGTCGACCTGCTCGACCTGGACGCGACCCGCGCCTGGGTGGACCGCACCGAGAAGGAGTTCGGCCGCGTCGACGGCCTGGTGCACCTGGTCGGCGGCTGGCGCGGCGGCAAGACCTTCGCGGACGCCCCGCTCGCCGACTGGGACCACCTGCACAACCTGCTGATCCGCACCGTGCAGCACACCTCCCTCGCCTTCCACGACGCCCTGCAGCGCAGCGGGAAGGGCCGGTATGTGCTGATCAGCGCGGCCGGCGCGTCCCAGCCCACCGCCGGGAACGCCGCCTACGCCGCCGCCAAGGCCGCCGCCGAGGCGTGGACGCTGGCGCTCGCCGACTCCTTCAAGAAGCTGGGCGGCGAGGAGGGTCCGTCCGCCGCGGCTACCATCCTGGTGGTGAAGGCGCTGGTGAACGACGCCATGCGCGCTGAGCGTCCGAATGCCAAGTTCGCGGGCTTCACCGACGTCAAGGAGCTGGCCGAGGCCATCGCCGGTGTCTGGGACCGGCCCGCACAGGAAGTGAACGGAAACCGTCTGTGGCTGACCCCCAAGCCGTGAAGCCCGCGCACACCGACGCCCGGCGGCGGCACGACCCCGCACTGCGCGGCTTCGCCAGTGACAACTACGCCGGCGCCCACCCGGAGATCCTCGAGGCACTCGCCCTCGCCAACGAAGGCCACCAGATCGCCTACGGCGAGGACGTCTACACCGAGCACCTCCAGTACGTGATGCGGCGTCACTTCGGGCCGCACGCCGAGGCGTTCCCGGTCTTCAACGGGACCGGCGCCAACGTCGTCGCCCTCCAGGCGCTGACCGACCGCTGGGGAGCGGTCGTCTGCGCCTCCACCGCGCACATCAACGTGGACGAGGGCGGCGCCCCGGAGCGGATGGGCGGGCTCAAGCTGCTCACCATCCCCACCGAGGACGGCAAGCTCACCCCCGAGCTGATCGACCGTGAGGCGTGGGGCTGGGACGACGAGCACCGCGCCATGCCGCAGGTGGTCTCGATCGCGCAGACCACCGAGCTGGGCACCTGCTACACGCCCGACGAGATCCGCGCGATCTGCGAGCACGCCCACCAGCTCGGCATGAAGGTGCACCTCGACGGTGCCCGGATAGCCAACGCGGCCGCGACGCTGAACGTCCCCATGCGGACGTTCACCAACGTCGCGGGCGTGGACGTGGTCTCGTACGGCGGCACCAAGAACGGCATGGTGTTCGGCGAGGCCGTGGTCGTGGTCAACCCCGACGCGGTGCGCGCCATGAAGCACCTGCGCAAGCTGTCCATGCAGCTGGCGTCCAAGATGCGCTTCGTGTCCGTGCAGTTGGAGGCGCTGCTCGCCGGCGACCTGTGGCTGCGCAACGCGCGTCACGCCAACGCGATGGCCAAGCGCCTGGAGGCGGGGGTGCGCGACGTCGATGGCGTCGAGGTCGTCCACGCCGTGCAGTCCAACGCCGTCTTCGCCACTCTGCCGCACGACGTCGCCGAGCGGCTCCAGAAGCGCTACCGCTTCTACTTCTGGGACGAGGCGGCCGGCCTGGTGCGCTGGATGTGCGCCTTCGACACCACCGAGGCGGACGTGGACGCCTTCGTCACGGCGCTGAAGGAAGAGATGGGCCGGGGCTGACGCCCGTACGCGCCTCGCCGCGCGTCGGAAGAGCCGAACGAAACGCCGGGCGGGCTGGAGACCTCCAGCCCGCCCGGCGTTCGTGGTCGCGTTCGTGGTCGTGGTGCCGGGGCGGCTCCCCGGTGTCGGCGGTGGCTCGGCCCCGCCGGGGGCGGCTCAGCCCCGTCGGTCCCGTGCGGCGGCCTGCTCCGGCGTCGGGGCGGTGCCTCCGAGATGGGCGGGCACCCACCAGGTGTCGTCCGCGTTCTTGGGGCGCACCGGATAGGCGCGCTGCGCGGCCTCCAGCAGGTCCTGCACCCGGTCTCGCAGCCGGTCGGTGATGGTGTCGGGGTGCTCCTCCGGCGCGGCCGGCACCGGCTCGCCGACGCGCACCACCACGGGGAAGTGGTTGCGCCCCAGGTCCCGCTTGTGGCCCTTGGTCCACAGCCGCTGGGTGCCCCACAGCGCCATCGGCAGCAGCGGCACGCCCGCCTCCTGGGCCATCCGGGCGGCGCCGGACTTGAAGCGCTTGAGCGTGAAGGACTGCGAGATGGTCGCCTCCGGGAAGACCCCGACGATCTCGCCGCCGCGCAGCGCCTTGACCGCGTGCCGGTACGCGTCCATGCCCGCCGCGCGGTCCACCGGTATGTGCTTCATGGCGCGCATCAGCGGCCCCGACACCCGGTGCCGGAAGACCGACTCCTTCGCCATGAAGCGGACCAGCCGCTTGGCGGGGCGCGCGGTCAGCCCGCAGAAGATGAAGTCCAGATAGCCGATGTGGTTGCTCACCAGGACCGCGCCGCCCTGTGCCGGGATGTGCTCCGTGCCCTTGATGTCGAAGCGCAGGTCGAGCGCCTTGAACATGGTGTGGCAGGCACCGATCACCGGCGGATAGACGAGTTCAGCCATGGTGTGAAGGGGACCCTTCCTGATCCTTGGGAGGGTTCTCCCGCTGGTGGTTACGCGGCCGTAGGTTTTGGGCTTGTCGCAGATCGTGCCGTATGTCGGGCCGTGCTGCCTAGCGCGGGGACCGGCCCGGCCGGGAGATTCTCGTCACGTCAGGGGGGAAGACGGGCGGTTGTGGTCGTCTTCGGCCCGCGCGGCGGGAATCATTGCGCTCCTCGGCGTGCTCGATGATGAGAGGTCCACGCCGAGCGGGACGTGTGCGCCGGGACGGAGACCCGGCACGAGGGAGCGGGAGGGTCAGGGTGCGCGGTCACGACGGGGAGGTGTGGCTGGGCGCCGCCGAGCTGGGCGCCGAGCTGGGGGAGCGGGCCACGCTGGTCCAGTTCTCCAGCGCCTTCTGCCAGCCCTGCCGGGCGACCAGACGCACGCTGGCGGATGTGGCCGGAATGGTCCCGGGCGTGGCCCACGTCGAGGTCGACGCGGAGGCGCGGCTTGAGCTGGTGCGCGGCCTCGACATCCAGCGCACCCCGACGGTGCTGGTGCTGGACGCGGCCGGCCGGATCGTGCGCCGGGCGGCCGGGCAGCCGCGCAAGGCCGATGTGATCGCCGCCCTCGGCGAGGCGGTCTGAGATGGCCCCCGACGTCGGCCCGCCGTGCTACGGACGCGTGCGCGTGGCTTTGGTGCGGACCGCGAGCGCGTGTCGTCCGAGTCCGTGAGTACCCGCGATGACCAGGCTCCCGGCTCGCACCCACCGCAGAAGGACGACCCCATGACGGCAACGCCCGACCTGACGGCGACGCCCCACCCCACGGCGGCACCCGACTCGACGCCCCACCCGACGCCCCCCGGGACACCGCCGGCGCCTCGGCCGGCGGGCGGTCCCCGTGTGGTCGATGGCCACGGCGCTGTCGACGGTGCGGGCCGGGTCGACGGTGTCGGCCTGGTCGACGGTGCCGGCCGGGTCGACGGTGCGGGCCTGGTCGACGGTGCGCGCCCGGTCGACGGTGTCGCCCCAGTCGACGGTCCCGGCCTCCTCCGCTCGGTCTTCCGGCAGCACGCGGCCGGCGTGGCCGTGATCACCGCGTCCGACGGGCGTCCGGTTGGCTTCACCGCCACCTCGCTGACCTCGGTGGCCGCCGAGCCGCCGCTGCTCTCGTTCGGGGTGGGCACCGGCTCCTCCAGTTGGCCGGTGCTCTCGACGGCCGAGCATGTCGGGGTGCACATCCTGGCCGAGCACCAGGCCCAGCTCGCGGCGACCTTCGCGCGCAGCGGGGCCGACCGGTTCGCGCCGCCGACGCGCTGGCGCGGCGGTCCGCACGGGGTGCCGCTGCTGGAGGGGGTGCTGGCGTGGCTGGTGTGCCGGGTGGTGGCGCGAATACCGGCCGGTGACCACCGGGTCGTGATCGCCGAGCCGGTGGCCGGGGATCCGGTGGCCGAAGACCCCTCCCGCCCGGGCCGGCCGCTCCTCTACCATCAGGGCCGCTTCAACGCGCTGCGGGACTGAGACATCCCCGGTCACGGCCGTTGGCAAGGTCACAGCTGGGCGACCTTGATTCCATCCCGGCCGCTCGATGTACTGGCGAGTAATATTTCGTTCGGCGAGTGGGCCGCCCCGGCAGGGATCCGGCTCGCAAGGCGCCTATGCTGCCAGCACAAGGCAGCTTCAAGAGACGATGCAGTAGGAGAGCCGGCGTGAGCTTGAGGATCGTTGTCTGTGTGAAGTACGTGCCCGACGCCACCGGCGACCGGCACTTCGCCGAGGACCTGACCGTCGACCGTGACGACGTGGACGGCCTGCTCTCGGAGCTCGACGAGTACGCGGTCGAGCAGGCGCTGCAGATCTCCGAGGACGCGGACGACGCCGAGATCACGGTGCTGACCGTCGGCCCGGAGGACGCCAAGGACGCGCTGCGCAAGGCGCTGTCGATGGGCGCCGACAAGGCCGTCCACGTGGAGGACGACGACCTCCACGGCACCGACGCGCTCGGCACCTCGCTGGTCCTCGCCAAGGCGATCGAGAAGGCCGGCTACGACCTGGTCATCTGCGGTATGGCCTCGACCGACGGCACCATGGGCGTGCTCCCGGCGCTGCTGTCCGAGCGCCTGGGCGTGCCGCAGGTGACGCTGCTGTCCGAGGTCTCGGTCGAGGACGGCGTGGTGACCGGCCGTCGCGACGGCGACGCGGCCAGCGAGCAGCTCCAGGCGTCGCTGCCGGCCGTGGTCTCGGTGACCGACCAGTCGGGCGAGGCCCGCTACCCGTCCTTCAAGGGCATCATGGCCGCCAAGAAGAAGCCGGTGGAGTCCTGGGACCTGGAGGACCTGGAGATCGAGGCGGACGAGGTCGGCCTCGAGGGCGCCTGGACGAAGGTCGACGGCGCCTCGGAGCGCCCGGCCCGTACGCAGGGCACGATCGTCAAGGACGAGGGCGAGGGCGGCAAGCAGCTGGCCGAGTTCCTCGCGGGCCAGAAGTTCATCTGATCCCGACCGCCCCCAGATCCCTCGTACTCGCAGGAGAGCAGAACCATGGCTGAAGTCCTTGTCTACGTCGACCACGTCGACGGCGCCGTCCGCAAGCCCACCCTCGAACTGCTGACCCTGGCCCGCCGTGTCGGCGAGCCGGTCGCGGTCCACCTCGGCGCCGGCGCGGACGTCGCCGCCCCGGTGCTCGCGGAGCACGGCGCGGTGAAGGTGCTCACCGCCGACGCCCCCGAGTTCGCCGACTACCTCGTCGTACCGAAGGTGGACGCGCTGCAGGCGGCCTACGAGGCCGTCAACCCGGTCGCCGTCCTCTTCCCGTCCTCCGCCGAGGGCAAGGAGATCGCGGCCCGCCTGGCGCTCCGGATCGACTCCGGCATCATCACCGACGCCGTCGACCTGGAGGCCGGCGACGAGGGCCCGGTGGCGACCCAGTCCGTCTTCGCGGCCGCGTACACCACCAAGTCCCGTGTCACCAAGGGCACCCCGGTCATCACCGTCAAGCCGAACTCGGCCGCGGTGGAGGCCGCCCCGGCGGCGGGCGCCGTCGAGCAGCTCGCCGTCTCCTTCGGTGAGCTGGCCACCGGCACCAAGGTCGTCTCCCGCACCCCGCGCGAGTCGACCGGCCGCCCGGAGCTGACCGAGGCCGCGATCGTGGTCTCCGGTGGCCGTGGCGTCAACGGTGCCGAGAACTTCCACGTCATCGAGTCGCTGGCCGACTCGCTCGGCGCGGCGGTCGGCGCCTCCCGCGCCGCCGTCGACGCCGGCTGGTACCCGCACTCCAACCAGGTCGGCCAGACCGGCAAGTCGGTCTCGCCGCAGCTGTACATCGCGGCGGGCATCTCCGGCGCGATCCAGCACCGGGCCGGCATGCAGACCTCGAAGACCATCGTGGCCGTCAACAAGGACGCCGAGGCCCCGATCTTCGACCTGGTCGACTACGGCGTGGTCGGCGACCTCTTCGAGGTCGTCCCGCAGCTGACCGAAGAGGTCAAGTCCCGCAAGGGCTGATCCTCGACGGGCCGGTTCCGCGGCTCGACGGCTCGATCCGGACGGCCCCCGTGCGCACGGCGCACGGGGGCCGTCGGCGTTCTCCGGGGCCCCTGGGCGCTCGGCCCGTGGGTCGAACGGGCTGTTGACCGGTCGCCTCCCCCATGGCTACGGTCCTTCAACAGATTGTTGATTCCGCTGGTCGATTCCGTGGAGGACACCGGGCATGGGGCAACAGCATGAGGCGGCGGCACGGGACGGGGCAGCGGCGCGGGAAAGGGCCCTGGTACGGGACGGGGCGGCTGCACTGGAGGGTGTGGCGGCGCCGGAAGGGGCCCTGGTGCGGGAAGGCGTGACGGAGCCGGAAGGAGCCCCGGCACGGGACGGGGCGGAGGCACCGGACCGGCCGGCGGCGACGACGCTCACGAGCGCCGTGCGCGAGGAGATCGCGGCCTCCCTCGCCGCCGTGGACGCCGAACTCGCCCGCCGCTACCCGGGTGACCCCGGCACCCGCCAGCCGGTCCACACCGTCTACGTCCCCGCCGACGCCTTCGCGGCCGACACCGTACGGGCGTGGGGGGACGAGGCGTTGGCGATGCTCGCCACCCACGCCCGCGGCCCCGCCGCCCTCGCCGAGGTGCTCGGCATCGCGCCCGGCCTCGCCGAGCAGGTCCACCCCCGGATCCTGGCCAAGCTGGAGCGCGAACCGGTGGAGGACCTGCGCGTCGACTTCGAGGACGGCTACGGTCCGCGCCCGGACGCCGAGGAGGACGCGGCAGCCGCCCGCGCGGCGCGCCTGATCGCGCGTGCCTGCGCCGAGGGCACGGCACCGCCGTACGTCGGCATCCGGATGAAGTGCCTGGAGGCCGCCGTCCGCGACCGGGGCATCCGCACCCTCGACATCTTCCTGACCGGCCTGCTGGACGCGGGCGAGCTGCCCGCGGGGCTGACCCTGACCCTCCCCAAGGTCGGCTACGCCGAGCAGGTGGCGGCGATGGCCCGGCTGTGCGCCGAGTTCGAGCAGGCGCGCGGTCTGGCGCCGGGCCGGATCGGCTTCGAGATCCAGATCGAGACCACCCAGGCCGTCCTCGGCCCGGACGGCCGGGCCACCGTCGCCCGCATGATCGACGCCGCGGAGGGCCGTGCCACCTCCCTCCACTACGGCACCTTCGACTACAGCGCCTCGTGCGGTGTCGGCGCCGCCCACCAGGCCCTCGACCACCCGGTGGCCGACCACGCCAAGGCCGTGATGCAGGTGGCGGCCGCCGGCACCGGGGTACGCCTCTCCGACGGCTCCACCAACGTCCTGCCCGTCGGCCCCACCGCCCAGGTCCACGCCGCCTGGCGCCTCCACCACGACCTGGTCCGCCGCTCCCTGGCTCGTGCGTACTACCAGGGCTGGGACATGCACCCCGGCCATCTGCCCACCCGCTACGCCGCCGTCTACGCCTACTACCGTGAGGGCCTGGAACAGGCCGCGGCCCGCCTGGCCGCGTATGTGACGAAGACCGCCGGCGGCGCCGTCCTGGACGAACCCGCCACCGCGAGGGCGCTCAGCGGCCATCTGCTGCGCGGCCTGGACTGCGGAGCACTCGAGGTGGCGGAGGTGGCGCGGCTGACGGGGCTGACGCGGGCGGACCTGGACGCGCTGGCGGGACGCGGAGCGCGCTGACGCGGACGGGCCGACGCGTACGGGGTCCGAGGGCCCGAGGTCGGAGGTCCGAAGTCCGAAGTCCGAAAACGATCCCTCGCGGAAAATGATCGTTTCGTCGGGCGGGGGTTCGGATACGGTGCGAGACGACCGACAGACCGTCAACGTCCGCCCGGGGGAACCGACGCATGGACACCACCGACCCGAAGGACATAGCCGCCTTCGGCAAGCTCTTCAACGCCTTCCTGGAACAGCTCGTGTACAAGGAGCCGGTGAGCGAGTCCCGTTCCCTGCTCCACCGGCTGCGCGACCACCTCGGCTACGCGCCCGCGGAGACCCCGGTCGTCAAGGCGTCGTACCCGCCCTACCAGCACGCCAACGTGCATCTGGCGCTGGAGCGCTGGTTCTCCACCGAGGGGCGGAGCCATGAACTCATCGGTGTGGCGGGGGAGAGCCGCCGGCACGAGTCGCTCGCCGAGATCCTGGAGACGGCGCAGCGGTACGGACGCTACCGGGTCGGCCCCGTCGACTACGCGTATACGCCGGTCTCCACCGACGAGGAGCTGGCCTGCGTCTCCTTCGGCGTCTACCTGGGCGTGGACGGCGACGACCGCTACGCGGTGCTGCTGCGCGGGCCGAGCGGCGAGTACGACGGCAACGTCGTGGAGATCGAGGTGTTGGCCCCGTCGCGGGACGCCGCGAAGCGGCTGCTGTCCGGCCTGGACCAGCTCATCCGCGAGCACAACGTCTTCCGCGGCAAGGTCATCTCGTTCGAGGGCTCCGACTTCGGTGAGGGCATCGGCCCCTTCCGCTTCCACCACCGCCCCGCCCTCGGCCCCGGCGACATCGTCCTCCCCGACGGTCTGCTCGCGCGCGTCGAGCGGCAGATCGTCGGCGTGGCCCGCCGCCGGGAGCGCCTCCGCGCCACCGGCCAGCACCTCCGCCGCGGCCTCCTTCTCTACGGTCCGCCCGGCACCGGCAAGACCCACTCCATCCGCTACCTGCTCTCCCAGCTCCCCGACTTCACCGTCGTCCTGCTCTCCGGCACCACCATCCAGCACGTCGCCGCAGCCTGTGCCCTCGCGCGTCAGCTCCAGCCGGCCCTCGTCGTGCTCGAGGACTGCGATCTCGTCGCGGAGGCCCGGGACTTCAGCGACGGCGAACAGCCCCTGCTCTTCCAGGTCCTCAACGAGATGGACGGCCTCGGCGACGACGCCGACGTGGCCTTCCTCCTCACCACCAACCGCGCCGACCTCCTCGAACCCGCCCTCGCCCAGCGTCCCGGGCGCGTCGACATGGCCGTGGAGATCCCCCTCCCCGACGCCGCCGGCCGCCGCCGACTCCTCGACCTCTATGGCGGCATGCTCGCCCTCGACGAGCCCACCGCCCGACTCGTCGTCGACCGCACCGCGGGCACCACCGCCTCCTTCGCCAAGGAACTCGTCCGCCGTACCGTCCTCTTCGCCGCCGAGCGCGACTCCGACGAGGTGACCAGGGACGACCTGCTGGCCGCGCTGGACGAACTCCTCTCCGACCAGGACGCGCTGACCCGACGGCTGCTGGGGGTGCCGGACCCGGACGGGGACGGGCACGGGGACGGTCACAAAGCCGAGGACGAGGACGGGGACGGGGCGAACACCGACACCGACGAGGACACCGACGACGCGTGACAGTGCAGGGCTCCCCGTTCGACCAACGCGTCCGGGTGCTTCTCGAACTGAAGGGTGAGGCGTCGGACCGCACCCTCCTCGAAGAGGAGCTGACGCGACTCGACTGGCGCATCGAGCGGGTATACGAAGGCGCCCGGGCGGCCGACCGCGTCTGGCTGCTGTGCGAGGCGAGGATCGCCGGCGCCCGCTGGGGCGCCGCACGCGCGGTGGTCCGGCTCGTGGAGGAGTTGGCCCATCGTGCGCAACTCCGTGTGCGGGCGAGGGTCGCGGAACGGATCGACCGGGACGCCGACGAGCCCGTGCACTGGGCGGTCTACCAGGAGGCCGCCGCCGGCTCGTGGCGCGAGCGGACGGCGGCCCGCCTGACCCGACGCGACACCGGCCGTGTCGTCACGGCGGACACCCGGGGACAGGCGCTGGACGTGGCCCGGGCGCACCTGCCCGGGTCCTCGCACCCGGTCGACGGGCTCGGGGTCCGGAGACCCATGTGGGCCAAGGAGCCCACCGCCGGGGTGGCGCGGGCGAGCCGCGCCGAGTCGCTGCGCCAGCAGGTCCGGATGGTGGGCGCCGTCCTGACCCTGATGTTCGCCGGAGCGTGGGCGGGATCGACCTGGCCCTCCCCGGCGATCGCCTTTCCCGCACTCCTGGCCGTGGGTGCGCTGGCCGTGATCACCGCCCAGACCCGGGTCCTGGCCCGCGGCTGGTGGTCCAACATGGGCCGGGCGCAGGCCGGGGCACTGGTGATCGCCGCCGTCCCCTTCGCGCTCGGGCTGCGGGCCGGACTCGCCCAGTCGTCCCAGGCTTCCTGGAACTACCTGCTGATCGCGGTCGTCACCGTGGTGGCGAACGGGCTCCGCCTCCTCGTACGGCAGTGGACGTGGCGGCACTGGCTGCCCTGGGTCCTGCCCCTGCTCCTGCCCCTGGCGATCCCGCTCCTCCCCAGCCTGGGCGGCGGTCTGCACCTGTCGTACCTCGACTCCTTCGGGCTCAACGCCGACGACGTGGACGTCACCGCCTTCTGGCAGCTCGCGGCGGCGCTGAAACTCATCGCCTACACCAGCGTCTCGCTCGTGGTGCCCGCCGTCTGGGGCTACTGCCGCCACTTCCATCTACTGCACACCGACCGGACGATGTACGGAGTCATGGCCTTCAGCGCGCTGGTGGCCTCCGTCCTGGCGGCCCTCATCGTGGCGATCGAGGAACCGAGAGAAGCCGCCCACCGCGCCCAACAGGCGGCACGCGAGCTCCGCGCCCCCGCCCCCTACTTCGGCATCGAGCCGACCCTGGTCTGCGTGCACCCGGTCAAGGAACTCAGCAAGGTCCCCGTGGAAGGCGGCGAGCTACGCCCCGACCTCCCCTACCTCCTCCTGGGCAGCTCCGGCGGCACGAGCGTCCTCTGGGACCGCGCCCCCGGCCAACCAGAACCGATCAAGGTGCCCACCTCCACGTTGCGCATCGTTCCGCTGCCGAAGGGAGAACCGAACTGCCGCCCGGCGGCGACTCGTCGATGACGGCGGCGCCCTCGGCTACCACCCTGCTCCCCACCGCAGCGTCCGCCGCCTGAACCGAACGATCCCATTGCTGTGGCATCACGTCTGCCACTCTATGTACGGTGAGAATGAGCAACCAGAACGGGCAAAGTCCCACTAGCGCCGCAGCTCAGGAAGCGTGTTCCCCGCGCGGGCGGGGGTGGTCCGGCGGGCGACCGACGCAGCGCACTCCGTCGCCGGTGTTCCCCGCGCGGGCGGGGGTGGTCCGACGCCAAGAAAGCAGCCCAACGCCATTCCGGCGTGTTCCCCGCGCGGGCGGGGGTGGTCCGATCTTGAGATCCCGCATGAGCTGACCGGCGAGGTGTTCCCCGCGCGGGCGGGGGTCCGAGGAGCAGGCTGGTTTTACGGCTGTAAAACCCGTGTTCCCCGCGCGGGCCGGGTACCCGGTGGCAGCCGGGCTTGGCGGTCATCCGAAGGTTGCCGACCACTTGCCGCGGGTGAAGTGGATCCGGCCGTCGGGTGTGATGCGCACGTGGCTCCCGTAGATCGGCAGGGTGCCCTCGGCGTTCAGCCGGTGTCGGATGCGTTCCAGCACCGTCCATAGCCGGCGCGGGCCGCCTTGGTGGACGGTGGGGGGTTGAAGCCACGTCGCCGATGCGCGTGCCCAGGATCCGTCAGCGTGTACCAGCCACGTCGTGCGCCGCTCACCGTGTTCCTCGTAGTGGGCTTCGACCCCGGGGGCGGTGAGTTCGAGCATCGCGCCCACGTCCCACGCGTTGGAGACGTTCAGTACCGGGTAGCGGCCTTCGCTCACCACCTCGCCTTCCCGATCGCGGACCGCGGAGAGCGACGCCCCGGCGTCCGGGGGGTAGTCGGATCCGGCGCGGGTGCTCATAAAGCCGGCCCGGTCCCACTCGACGACTCCACGAGCGGTGCCGTCCGCGTCCTTGTCGGCCGTGATGATCACGTTCATTCGGGCGAGGGTGGTCACCAGCCGGCCGCCGGGACGGAGCGCGGCGAGCACACCGGCCAGGTTGGGCAACGCCACCAGGGCCACGATCCGGTCGAAGTCCCCTGGAAAGCCCCCGGCCTCTGTGGCGTCGCAGGTGACGAGCTTGGGGAACAGACCGAGTGAGGCGAGCCGCGCCGCTGCCGTATCCGTCAGGTACGGATCGACGTCCAACGCTGTCACACGCCGGTCACCGAGTCGGCGTGCCGCCAGGGCGGTGCTGGCGCCGGTGCCGGTCCCGATCAAGCCCAGGTCCGCGCCGTCGTACAGAAGTCCGTGACGCAGCATCCGTACCACCAGGCCCGTCATGGTGCTGGACGACGTGGGGCGCCCCGTCGGCCGGTCGTCGAGCTGCGCGTCGTCGGCGTGGTGAGGCCCGACGCGAGTCACCAGAGAGGTGTCGGAGTAGGCCGCCCGGAGCCACTCCGACTCGTCCGTGGGGCCGTCGCGCAATGCCCATGCGCCGTCGGCTGTCGACTCCCACCACCGCGGGACGAAGAGGTGCCGTGGAGTGGTGGCGACGATCTCGCGCCACCGTGAAGTGGGTGCCGTCACCTGGGTGGCCAGTCGCTCGGCGGGTGCCTTCCAGTCCATCAGCCGCCCTCCTACTCGTCGTACTTCGGATTGCAAGCCTCCTGCTCGGCCGGCGCGCAATCGCTCCCGTCCGAGGCAGGGTTGCACTCAGGGTCACACGGGCTGTGCGCGCGGGCCGGTACGCGGGCCAGAGCCTGCCTCCATGTCGAGCTGTTCAGGATGGCGCCGAGGCTGTGCTGCCGAACATTGCCCGCGAGCAGCCAGCGGGCCATCACGCAGGGCGCCACCTCGCCCGAGGGCAACACGGCCGCCTGGCCGTGTCCGCAGTGCCCGCACAGTTCGCTCGGGGTCACCGTACCGACCGGCAAGGCGGCGCGGCCGATGCGCCGGGCACGGTCGGTGCGGATCAGCCTCACGCCCAGGGCACGCAGCTCCTGGCACGCCTCGGTCACCCGCTGCCGTGGCAGAACGGAAACGATCCCGACGCGTAGCGGGACACCACGTCGTACGGCCTCGGCGATGTTGGCTCGCGTCCGGAGGTAGCTGCCGGGGCGGGTCGTGATCACGTCATGTTCTGAGGCACGATCGCTGTAGTAGCTGGTGGCCAGCTTCACGCCTTGGCGGGTGAACAGGCTCCACCAGTCGGACCGCACATGAAAGAGGTTGCTGTACACCTCGACGCAGAGACGAAGATCGAGGGCGTGCTCGACCAGCTCCGGCCACGCCGGGTGAGTCGTCGGCTCACCGCCGATGAGCTGCACCTCGCGCGCTCCCAGCGAAGCAGCCTCGCTGATGACCCGTCGCCAGTCGTCGACAGTCATGGCACCGTGCGCGCCGCTGGGCCCCGATTCGGCGAAGCACGTGACGCATTGGAGCTGACAGGCTCCCGTGATTTCCAACGCGACGACTCGTGGCGCGAAGGGAGCCGTCCTGCTCTCGGTGATCGTGCTCATTCCCAATCCCCTTTCGGCTCGGTAGCTCACTCCGGTCGTTGTGTGCCGGTCATCTTCCTGCCGCGTGCCGTGGCCAGCGCCTCCTTGTAGCGGGTCCATCGTGTGAGCCCTGTCGCGCACGCCGTGGGGCGGTGGCGGCACGTGGGGCAGTCGGAGGCGTGGACGATGAAGGGGAACCAGGCCGCGCGGATCGGGTCCTCCCGACCGCCGGTCGCCTCCAGCAGTGCGGTGTGCAGGCGCAGCGCGTCGGTGAGGCCGCGCCCGGGTCCGGGCGGCACGCGCCAGTGCACGGCGGGGCCTTCCGTGCGTGGAGCCGGGGGCACCGGTACGAACGCGCCTTGTTGGAGGACGGGGTGCGGCAGGGTCCACCCCTCGGCGGCACCCGGCGCCACCAGCCAGTACAGGCACGCTTCGCGCGGGTCCTCGATGACGGCCCCGCTCTTGTCGCCGAGTTGCTTCAGCACGTCGTCGGCGCTGTCGAGGCTCACCCGTACGGCGTCCCAGGTCAGGCCGGCGGGTTGCTTCACGGGCTCCGCACCGTTCGGCGGAGTGATGGCCACGCATTCCAAGGTGTCGCTGCGGTTCACTGGGTCCGCCCTTCCAACGCGCGCCGGCCGGCGGCGACCTGGTCGAGGACGTCTGGCTGCCTGGGGAAGTGCGGGGCGCATTGCGGGCAGGCGTAGATCGTGCGGCCGGAGTTGCTGGCGCCGTGCGTCTCCGCGACGGCCACGGGGGAGTCGGTCAACCGGTCGCACCGCTGGCAGGGCTTCACGGCTCGGCTGGCAGCCAGCAGTGCGGCGTGGAGCCGGTCCGGGTCGGTGAGGCAGCGGCCGGGAGCCGGCGCCACACGCCAGTGCGGACCGAAACCGCTGCGGCGGTCCGCCGGGGGCACGGCGACGTAGGACCCGCTGCTGAGGACTCGGCACAACGTCCAGTCCGAGGCGGCGCCTGGCGCCACCAGCCAGTACCAGACCGCGCCGCTGGAGTCGGCGATGATCGCTCCGGAGTCAGCGCCGAGGAGCGTCAGGGCGCGCTCGCCGATCAGGGAGGGCACCCGCACGCCGTCCCACCGGTCACCGGCGGGCTGCGCCTCGATATCGCCCCTGCTGGGCGGATTCCATGGTGCGGTTCTCAGGGTCATACGCACACGGTCTCGCGACGGGCAGCACACCATAAGTGTGCGTCAGGAGCAGGTGTGAGTACTGCATTCGCACAGTGTGTGAACGCACTGTCGCTACCATCGCTCGCACTGAGTGATTCGAGGAACACATGGAGCCCAACACCCTGCTGGACGCAATCCTCGACGAGGCGGGAATGTCCCGACTCGGCTTGGCCACGCGCCTCAACCTGGCCAGCCAGGCTCGTGGCCGAGCGACGAGCTACGACCACACATCCGTGATCCGGTGGCTCAAGGGGCAACGACCGCGCGGCAGCGTTCCGGATCTGATCTGTGAAATCCTCACCGAGCGCCTCGGCCGCCTGGTGACTCTGGAGGACATCGGCATGGGCACACCAGCGACACCCGAGCCGGGCGCCGCACCGCTCGACAGCTTCATTGAGCAGTCGACTGCCTTCTGGCGGGGCGACCAGAACCAGCGGCCGGACCTTCGAGAAGTGCCCGTCATCACCGGGCTTCGAGCCGTCGGGCCGGTCTGGGAATGGGAGAACCCACCCGATGAGCGCGACGTCTCCCGCCCCGGCACTCTCCGCGTCAGCACAGCGGATGTGAGCATGCTGCGCGTCGCACGGCGACATTACGAGCAGATGTACCGCAAGGCCGGAGGTGTGGCGACACGGCCGCGCATCATCCGTTTCCTCACCGTCGAGACCGCGCCGATACTCCGCGGCTCGTACACCGATGCCATCGGACGGGAGTTACACCGCGCCGTCGGGGGCTTGGTCGCCATCGCGGGGATCTGCAGCTACGACAGCGATTCGCAAGGGCTTGCCCAGCGCTACTTCCACCAGGCACTGCGGCTTGCCAAGGCCAGTGGTGACCGCGGTTTCGGTGGATATGTGATCGCGTTGCTGGTCAATCAGTGCCTGTATCTGAGGGAGTACAGGCAAGCCGTCGCCTTCGCCGAGGCTGCGGTGCGTACGGCCGGGCAGCACATCTCGCCTGCCCTCGCGACTGACATCTACGCGATGCAGGCCAAGGCGTACGCGCGCGTGGGGGACCAGACCTCGGCCCACCGGTGCATGACGCTTGCCGAAACGGCTGTGGGCAGAATTCGCCGCGACGAAGAGCCGGACGAGACCGGGTACGTACAGCCCGGCCTGGTCGAGGCTCAGTTCGCCGACGCACTGCTACGCCTCGGGGACCTGCACCCGGCGCAGGAGTACGCACGCGAGGCGGTACGGGTCCAGTCACACACGCGGGGGCGCGCGCACCGGCTGGCGACGCTCACGGACATCGAGCTGTTGAGCGGCGAGGGGGAGCGGGCTGCGGGGACCGCGGCGGAGATGCTGGAGACCGTTCAAGGTATGGAGTCTCGGCGGTTGCGTGACCGCCTGGTGACCGTTCGGAATTCCCTTGTCAGCCACGGCGGCGGGGCCACCCAGGAAGTGGCTGAGTTGATCGACGACGTCCTCGGCTTGCCGGTGTAGCGCTCCTTGAGCTGGGATGGTGGCGTTCTCCGACGGAAGGGCGGCTAGCGTGCAGTGGAACAACCTCGGCGAGCGCACCGTGTACCAGAACCGATGGGTCACGGTCGGCATGGCCGATGTCGAACTGCCGGACGGACGCCACCTCGACCACACGGTGATCCGGCTGCGGCCTGTCGCCGTGGCTACCGTCGTCAACGAAGCGAACGAGGTGCTGTTGCTGTGGCGGCACCGGTTCATCACGGGCGCGTGGGGGTGGGAGTTGCCCTCGGGCGGCACCGGCGAGGGCGAAGACCCGGCAGTCGCCGCTGCGCGGGAGTTCGAGGAGGAGACAGGGTGGCGGCCGGGCCCGATGCGGCTACTGCTGTCCGTGGATCCACAGCCGGGGATCTCGACATCGCACCACCGGGTGTACTGGTCGGAGCGTGCGGAGCACATCGGCGAGCCGCGTGACGGCTTTGAGTCGACGCGGCGTGAATGGGTGCCGCTGAAGTCGGTGCCAAACCTGGTCGCGCGCGGCGAGATCCGCTCGGCGAATGCGGTTGCCGCCCTGCTGATGCTGCACCACCTGCGTCTCCACTGACTCCAGGCACGGCGCGACTCCGCCCCGCGCGCTCCCCTCCGTCGAGTGGTCGGCAACCGGTGACCGAGCACGCTGGCGGCCCACGGCCCCCGCCCGTTCACCGGGCGCCCGTCAGCTCACCGCCCGCTTCACGAGCGCCGCGATCCGCTGCTCCACCTCGGGTGTCACCTCGGTCAGGGCGAAACCGGTCGGCCACATCGGGCCCTCGTCCAGC
This sequence comes from Streptomyces sp. SAJ15, assembly GCF_007595705.1. GTDB lineage: Bacteria > Actinomycetota > Actinomycetes > Streptomycetales > Streptomycetaceae > Streptomyces. The sequence goes on from NZ_NISY01000002.1 coordinate 920,790, forward strand.
TTCGCCTGGTCGCTGAAGCCGAGCGTGGGGTAGCGGGCCTTGAACTTCTCCGCGCTCTGGAAGAAGCAGACGACCTTACTCCTGGGCGTGGTCCTTCATCGCGGCCCGCTCCTCGGCCGTGAAGCCCTCGTGCGCGCTGCTGTCGCTGCTGCTCATGGCGGATCGCCCCCGTGGGAGATGTCGGCATCTCGATCGGATCTTGAGGGGAACCGTACCCCCGGCCACTGACATTCGTCGGTGACCAGCGCGGACAGCAGGGCCAAGCCGGTTCAGTCGAGGACCGCGGTGGCTTCGATCTCGACCAGGTGCTCCGGGACGTCCAGTGCCGCGACGCCCAGCAGCGTGGCCGGGGGGACCGGGGTGACGCCCAGCTTCGCGGCCGCGCGGGAGATCCCCTCCAGAAGCGCGGGCATCTTGTCGGGGGTCCAGTCGACGACGTGGACGGTCAGTTTCGCGACGTCGTCGAAGGAACCGCCCACCTCGGCCAGGGCGGTGCCGATGTTGAGGTAGCACTGCTCGACCTGCGCGGCGAGGTCGCCTTCGCCGACGGTGGTGCCCTGGGCGTCCCAGGAGACCTGCCCGGCGATGAAGACGAGTTTCGACCCCGAGGCGATCGACACCTGCCGGTAGACGTCGATGACGGGCAGTCCGTCGGGGTTCACCAGGGTGATGGCCATGTCGCCGCTCCTTGTCCGGGCGCCGGTGCGCCCGCGTCCGCCGCACCGCGAACGCTCGTGCGAAACAGGAGCGTTCGTGGTCTCTTGTGGTTACTCGGGAACCATAGGAGAGTGGCGGTTGACGTGGAAGAACGCACTTTTCAGTGACTGGGGAACTCAATGGTGACCAAGCAGTTCGGGGGCTCGCCCGAGGATGTGGACCTGCGGCGCGCGGACTCGTTGGCGCGGGAGATCTTCTCGGACATCGCCAACAAGTGGGCGTTCCTGATCATCGAGGCCATCGGCGAGCGCACCCTGCGCTTCAGCGAGTTGCGCGACGAGGTCGAGGGCATCAGCCACAAGATGCTCACCCAGAACCTGCGCATGCTGGAGCGCAACGGCCTGGTCGAGCGCGAGGTCCACCCCACCGTGCCGCCGCGCGTCGAGTACACCCTCACCGAGCCGGGCCGGGCCCTGCGGGCCACGGTCGACGGCATGTGCGGCTGGACCCAGCGGTACCTCGGACACATCGAGGCCGCCCGCCGCCACTTCGACGACTGACGATCGACAGGACACCGGTGAGCCGGGACGGCCGCGGCGCGCCGCGGAGGCCGGCTCCGCCCCCGCACGGCCGAAGGAAAGTGTCCCGGGCGCACACTCCTCGTTAGGCCGCGCATGAAAAAGCGCTTCGCCCTCGCCGCGCTGGCCGGCGCCGCCTGCACCCTGGGCGCCCCCGGCGCCGCGGCCGCTCCCGTGCCGGAAGGCCGCATCTCGTACTCCGGGGAGCACGCCACCCCGTACACCCCCGCCCAGGGGGAGGGGCCGCGGATCGGCCCGCGGCCGGGCGGCGCTCCGAGGTGGCTCGGCCAGGTGAACCGGCTCAACGAGGCCGGGCAGGTCGTGCGGGACATGGACTCCGCACTCGGGATCGTCGCCCCGGTGAACGACGCGCTGCCGCTGAACTAGGCCCCGGAGCCCCCCGCAAGCCGTCCGTCGCTCCTCCGTGCCGCGCCGACGGCCGCCGTCAGTCCGCCGGCGGAACCTCCCCCGACCCGCGCACGATCAACCGCGTGGGCAGGACCACCTGGCGGGGCTCGTCGGCGCCGCCGTCGAGGCGGCGGAAGAGCATGTCGGCGGCGGTGCGGCCGAGTTGGGCGGCGTCCTGGGCGACGACGGTGACGGCGGGGGAGAGCAGGTCGGCGAGTTCGAAGTCGTCGAAGCCGACGAGGGCGACGGGGCGGGGGCGGGCGGCGAGGACGCGGACGGCGGTGACGGTGACGCGGTTGTTGCCCGCGAAGAGGGCCGTGACGGGGGCCGGGGTGTCGAGCATGGCCCGCGCGGCGGAGCGCACGCGGTCCGGGTCGGTGGGGCCCAGGGAGAGCCAGGAGTCGTCCACCGGCAGGCCGGCGGCGGCCATGGCGGCGCGGTAGCCGCGGAGGCGTTCGGCCGCGGTGTGGATGCGGGGCTGGTCGCCGATGAAGCCGATGCGGCGGTGGCCGTGCGCGATGAGGTGGGCCACGGCGTCGCGGGCCCCGCCGAAGCAGTCGGACAGGACGGCGTCGGCGGCGAGCCGGGCGGCCGGGCGGTCGACGAAGACGGTGGCGACGCCCGCGGCGATCTCGGGTTCGAGATAGCGGTGGTCCTGCCCGGCCGGGATGATCACGAGGCCGTCGACGCGGCGCGCGCAGAGGGCCAGGACCAGCTCCTGCTCGCGGTCCGGATCCTCGGCGCTGGAACCGTTGATGAGCAGCGCGCCGTGGGAGCGGGCGACCTCCTCGACGGCGCGGCTGAGCGGGCCGTAGAAGGGGTCGGCGAGGTCTTCGAGGACCAGCCCGATGCTGGCGGTGCGGCCCTTGCGGAGGATGCGGGCGCTGTCGTTGCGCCGGAAGCCGAGGGCGGTGATCGCCTCCTGCACCCGGCGCTCGGTGTCCGGAGTGACCCCGGGCTCCCCGTTGACCACGCGGGAGACCGTCTTGAGACCGACCCCGGCGCGGGCGGCCACGTCCTTCATCGTGGGCCGGGTGCCGTACCGGCGTGGGACGGTGCTGCTGGCGGGGTCGACCACGGTGCGCGGTTCCTGTCTGCCGTTTTCCGGGGGCGGTCTGATGGTAGTAAGGAGAGTCGAGCATAGCCTCTGGACAACGTTGTCAGTGGCAGGCGAGACTATTCGGCGCACGCATCCCCGTCCGCGCGGCCACCAGGAGAGACGACCCGCATGGCACGTGACCTCATCGCCGCGCTCGACATCGGCGGCACCAAGATCGCGGGCGCGCTGGTGGACGGCGCCGGCAAGCTGGTCGTACGGGCCCGGCGGGCCACCCCCGCGCGGGAGCCCGGAGCGGTGGTGATGGGCGAGGTCAGGGCGGTGCTGGAGGAGCTGGCCGGCTCGGCGCAGTGGTCGCGGGTGGCCGCCGTCGGGATCGGCAGCGCCGGGCCGGTCGACGCCTCCGTCGGCACCGTCAGCCCCGTCAACATCCCCGGCTGGCGCGACTTCCCGCTCGTCGCGGGCGTACGCGAGACGACCGGAGCGCTGCCCGTGACCCTGGTCGGCGACGGGGTGGCGATGACCGCCGCCGAGTCCTGGCAGGGCGCGGCCCGGGGTCGCGCCGGCGCCCTGTGCATGGTGGTCTCCACCGGGGTCGGCGGCGGGCTGGTGCTGGACGGTCGGCTGTATCCCGGCCCGACCGGCAACGCCGGCCACATCGGCCACATCAGCGTGGAGCTGGACGGAGACCCCTGTCCCTGCGGCGCGCGCGGCTGCGTCGAACGCATCGCCAGCGGCCCCAACATCGCCCGCCGCGCGCTCGCCCTGGGCTGGCGTCCGGGCCCCGGCGGCGACACCGGGGCCGCCGCCGTCGCCGAGGCGGCCCGCGCCGGCGACCCCGCGGCCAGGGCCTCCTTCGAACGTGCCGCCCGTGCCCTGGCGGCGGGCATCGCCGCCACCGCGACCCTCGTCGAGATCGAGGTGGCGGTGGTCGGCGGTGGCGTCGCCGGTGCCGGCGAGGTGCTCTTCGGCCCGCTCCGCCGGGCGCTGCGCGACTACGCCACCCTCTCCTTCGTGCGCGACCTCACCGTCGTGCCCGCCGAGATGGGCACCGACGCCGGGCTGGTGGGGGCCGCCGTGGCGGCCGCCTGGGAGGCGCGGCTGGACGGGTTCGCCGCCTCTCGGTGAGGGGTGTCGCGCTCCGCGGGAGCTCGCCCCGTTCTCCGACCGCTTCCGCGCGGTGGCGCTCACGCCGTCACGAAGTCCCCGTACGTGTGCACCCGGGTGCCCGGCCCGGCCGTGGCGAGGGTCCTGGTCATGGCCGCCGCGAGTCGCTCCACCCGCACCGGGCGGTACGGGCGCAGCGGTCCGGCCAGCAGTGGGGCGAAGACGGGCGCCAGGACCACGCCGAGGCGCTCCGCGGGCCGGCTCTCCGCGCGGGCGCCGAGCAGCAGGGACGGGCGGAAGATCTGCGTGGACGCGTACTCCAGGCCGATGACGTCGCGTTCGGCCTCTCCCTTGACCCGCGGATAGAACGCCCGCGCGGTCGGGCTCGCGCCGATGGCCGAGCACAGCGCGATACGGCGGGCGCCGGCCAGCCGGGCGAGGCGGGCGACCGCGACGACGTGGTGGTGGTCCACCGCGCGGAACGCCTGCCGCGAGCCTGCGGCCTTCATCGTCGTGCCCAGCGTGATGTACACGTCCTCGACGGCGGGCACGTCGTCCTCCGCGAGCGTGGTGAAGTCCAGGATGCGGACGTCGAGTTTCGCGTGTGAGACCTCAAGGGGGCGGCGGGAGAGGACCGTCACACGCTCGTAGAGCGGGTCGGCCAGCAACCGGGACAGGACCTGCCCACCGACGAGGCCGGTCGCTCCTGCCAGCAGTGCGGTACGCGTGTCCATCGATCCTCACCATCGTCTCGCCGGAGCCGGAGCCGGAGCCGGAGCCGGAGCCGGAGCCGGAGCCGGAGCCGGAGCCGGAGCCGGAGCCGTGGGCCGCAGCCGGAGCCGTGGGCCCTCGCCACCGTTGCGAGTTGATCGTACGGGGCGGGGGAGCGCGGCGGACGTGCCCGCGCGCGGCGGAGCAGAACCTCCCGCTCGGCGCTCCGAGGCGGTGTCGGAATCGCCGGGACGCACGATGCGCCGGCCCCAGACGCTCGGGGGCCGGGGCCGGGGCCGGGGCCGGGGCCGGGGCCGGGGCCGGATGGGCCGGAAGTCCGGCCCATCCGGGACGGTGCGAACCCTCGTGGGCGGGGCCAGGTGGCCGGGCCCCGTGCCACGGCCTGCCGTACGACGGGGCTCGCACCCTGGGCGCCGTACCTGGGACAGCGCGCCCGCGGGAAGCGCGCCCGCGGACAGCGCGCCCCCGGCCACCGCCTCCGCGGCCACCGCACGCGCGGTCACCGCCCTCGCGGTCACCGAGCCGGAGTGCGGCTACCGCGCGGTCGTCGGTCCCGCGCAGCTCAGCCTGGCGTCCGCCCAGTCCGCGTGGTCGGAGTTGATGCCGTCGCCGGCGTCGGTGACGACGAGGCGGATCAGCCGGGCGCCGGTGACGTCGGCGGAGAGCGGCTGGGCCGGCATGGCGGTGGTGAGGACGCCGGTGCCGGCGACCTTCCTACCGTCGGCCCAGATCTCGAAGGTCACCGAGCCGTTGGACTCCTTCTCGTCGTCCACCCCGACCTGGGCGGTGACCCGCTCGCAGCGCCCGCCCGCGTAGTACTCGACGCTGCTGGGCGCGTGGGCGCCGAGGCCCTTGGCGTAGACGGTGCCGCCGATGGTGATCGGGTTGCCGTCGCCCGCGCGGGACTCGCCGACGCTGGTGTTCTCCTCCACCGGCCCCCAGCCGTTGTCGGCGACGAGCCATGGGAGGTCGCTGAGGGACGAGGTGCCGGCGGGCGGCGGGACGGCCACCCTGCCCTGGACGGGCAGTTCGGCCTGAGCGGGCGTCCCCCGCACCGAGCGGTACGCGGACGTGACGTCCAGGTCGTACCCGCCGACCGGGGTGCCCTTCGGCGGGGTCACCGACCAGGTGACGGTCAGCGCGCGACCGGCGGGCAGGGTGCGGGCGGTGGTCGGTGAGGTGGGCCGTACGGTCCAGCCCTGGGGCGCGGTCAGCCGGGTCGAGACCTGCCGGGCGGGGGCGCGGCCCAGGTTGGTGACGGTGGTGGTGACCTCCACCGGCGTGCCGGGCTCGGTCAAGGGGACCTCGTCCAGGCCAAGTTCGACGGCCGGTGGATAGTCCGCCCAGGCGCGGTCGGGCCAGACCCGCACCAGTACGGTGCCGTGCGCCGGCACGGTCGCGGAGATGGTGCCCGCGGAGTGGTAGCTCCTGTGCTGCCACAGGTCGCGCACCTGGTACGCGGTGTCGGCCGGCAGCCCGACCTCCTGTGCGGTGGTGGAGATCCGCCGCGCCGTACCGGACTCGTTGAACAGCGCCACCGCGCGGCTGCCGTCGGCCATCTCCTTGGCGACGACCCAGCGGCCGTCGGTGGAGGACCGCACCGTGCCCTGCCTGCCCAGCGGGTCCTGGTCGACGGCGATGACCTCGCGGTTGCCCAGGATCCGGAACGCCTCCTCGTCCGCGGTGCGCAGGTCGGATCCGATGAGCAGGGGCGCGGCCATGATGGACCACATGGAGAAGTGGGTCCGGTACTCGGTCGGGGTCATCCCGCCGTTGCCCACCTCCAGCATGTCGGGGTCGTTCCAGTGGCCGGGGCCCGCGTGGCGCGCGAGCGGCAGGTTCCGCTTCATGATCGACACCATGCTGGACCAGTTGTCGCTGATGTCGCCGGTGGTGCGCCACAGGTGGCCGACGTCCCGGGCCCACTCCCAGGGCCTGTTCTCGCCCCACTCGCACAGGCTGAAGACGATGGGCCGGCCGGTGGTCTGGGAGGCGGCCTTGAGGGCGTCGCGCATGGCGGTGTAGCGCTGCTTGGCGTCCACGCCCTGGTTATTGCAGTTGTCGTACTTGAGGTAGTCGACTCCCCAGTCGGCGAACTGCTGGGCGTCGGAACGCTCATGGCCGAGGCCGCCGGGGAAGCCCGCGACATCGCAGGTCCTGGTGCCCGCGCTGGTGTAGATGCCGAACTTCAGGCCCTTGGAGTGGACGTAGTCGGCGACGGCCTTGATGCCGTGCGGGAAGCGAACGGGGTCCGGGACGAGCTTGCCGTTCGCGTCGCGCCGCGGGAGCGCCCAGCAGTCGTCGATGTTGACGTACTCGTATCCGGCCTCCTTGAGGCCCCTCGCCACGAAGATGTCGGCGATGCCCTTGATCATCGCCTCGTTGAACTCCGCCCGGCAGTGGGTGCTGTTCCAGTTGTTGAAGCCCATCGGGGGCGTCAGGGCCAGGCCGTCGCCGGGGGCGGACGCGGCCGGCCGGGCGGCAGCGACGTCCTGCCGAGCGGCAGCGGCGTCCTGTCGGGCGGCAGCGGCGTCCTGTCGAGCGGCGGGAGCGGGGCCGGGGGCCGGTGTGCGCGCCGGGGTGGCCGTCGCCGCCGGGGCGGCGGCGAGGCCGGTGGAGCAGAGCAGGGCGGCGGCGAGCGCTCCGAGGAGGGGGTTCGGCCGGTTCCGTCCGCCCGGTCCGGGGCGGGAGGTGCGGGGGCATGGTCGGCGCATCGGTGAGTCTCCGTCCTCACGGGGGTGACGCAAAGCCATGTACGCGTCATGCTCGATCGAGCGGTTACGGTAGACCTTGTTGGACTATGTTGGAAGACTGAACTGACAGAAGGTCAGGTTTCTCGCCAAAGGCGGTATCTCCGGCCCAAGTGAGGGGAGTGGTCGGGCGGCTCGCGTTGGGTTGTGTTCGATTGCCCCTCGGGAGAAGAGAGGTACGCGCCGCCTGTGGCGTGTCCGGCTCCCTCGGTGTCGCGCGTTTCCATGGCAGGGTGTTGCGGGAACTGACAGGGGGCGACGGAAGAGGGGGAACCGTGATCGTCTGGCTGAACGGAACGTTCGGCGCGGGGAAGACCACCGCTGCGCGCATCCTGGTGGACCTGCTCCCCGGCAGCACGCTCTACGACCCGGAGTTGGTGGGCGACGCCCTGCGCGTGATGCTGCCGCGCAAGCGCCTGGAAGACGTTTCGGACTACCAGGACCTGCCGTCGTGGCGGCGGCTCGTCGTGGAGGTCGGAACGGCGCTGTACGCCGAGACCGGCGGGGTGTTGGTGGCGCCGATGACGCTGCTCAGACAGGACTACCGCGACGAGATCTTCGGGGGCTTCGCCTCCCGCCGGATCCCGGTGCGCCATGTGTTGCTCCATGCCGACGAAACGATCCTTCGCCGGCGGATCGAGCTCCGTGAGGAGATACCGGGAGATGCCGAGGCCAGCGCCTCGGTGCGCCGGTGGTGCCTGGACCACCTCGCGCCCTACCGGTCGGCCCTGAGCTGGCTCACCGGGGACGCCTACGTCCTGGACACCGGCTCCCTCACTCCTGACGAGACGGCCGAGCGGGTCGCCGAGGCCGTCCGCCGCGGGGACGCCGGACCGTGCGACATCGTGCAGACCCCGGAGCCCACGGCCCAGACCGTGGCCGCGGGGGTCCTCTTCTTCGACGAGGAGGATCGGGTGCTGCTCGTCGACCCGACCTACAAGCCCGGTTGGGAGTTCCCCGGCGGCGTCGTCGAGACCGGCGAGCCGCCGACGCGGACCGCGGTCCGTGAGGTCGCGGAGGAGCTGGGCGTACGACTGGACCGGCCGCTGCGGCTGCTCGTCGTCGACTGGGAACCGCCCCGGCCGCCCGGCCACGGCGGTCTGCGGCTGCTCTTCGACGGCGGCCGGCTCGACGCCGACACCGCCGGCCGGCTGCTGCTGCCGGGCGACGAACTGCGCGGCTGGCGCTTCGTCTCCGAGCGCGAGGCGGCACAACTGCTGCCGCCGACCCGGCTGCACCGGCTCAGCTGGGCGCTGCGGGCGCGCGAGCGGGGGCTCCCGCTGCACCTCGAAGCGGGGGTCCCGGTCGGCTGACCGCGGACACCGGACGGGCCGAGGGAGTCGGTCGCCGGGCGGGCCGGGGTCCGGCCCGCCCGGCAGGCCACCGGCGGCCGGGCCCCGCGCGACGGGTGGTTCGGCCAGGCGTCGCGGCCGGGCGTCACGGTGCCCGTGCGCCGCCGTGGCCCGGCCGGGTGGGCCGGGCGGGCGGTGACGCCTAGCCGGCGTGGGCGGCCGCGTACTTCTGGAGGAAGAGGGCCTCGGTGAGGGAGAGCCGCTGGAGCTCCTCAGGGGAGACGCTCTCGTTGACGGCGTGTATCTGGGCGTCCGGCTCGCTGAGCCCGATCAGCAGCATCTCGGCCCGCGGGTACAGGGCGGCCAGGGTGTTGCAGAGCGGGATCGAGCCGCCCATCCCGGAGACCGCCATCTGCTGCCCGTCGTACGCCTCGGAGAGCGCCGCGCCCATGGCGGCGTACGCCGGGCTGTCGGTGTCCGCGCGGAACGGCTGACCCTGCCCGAGCTGCTCGACCGCCACCCGTGCGCCCCACGGGGCGGCCTGCTCCAGGTGCGCGGTCAGCAGCCTGGTGACCTCGGTGGCGTCGAAGCCCGGCGGGATCCGCACGCTGACCAGCGCCGCGGCGCTCGCCTGGATGGACGCGGTGGCGCCCACGACCGGCGGGCAGTCGATGCCCATCACGGTCACGGAGGGGCGCGCCCAGACGCGGTCGGCGACCGTGCCCGAGCCGGTCAGCCGCACGCCGTCGAGCACCTTGGCGTCCCTGCGGAAGTCCTCCTCCGGGTAGGGGATGCCGTCCCAGGTGCCGTCGGCCGGCAGCCCCTCGACCGTCGTGGAGCCGTCCTCGGCACGCAGCGAGTCCAGGATGCGGATCAGCGCGGCGAGCGCGTCCGGGGCGGGGCCGCCGAACTGCCCCGAGTGCAGGTTGCCTTCGAGGGTGTCGACCTGGACCCGGACCAGCGTCATCCCGCGCAGGATCCCGGTGACGGTCGGCAGGCCGACCCGGAAGTTGCCGCTGTCGCCGATGACGATGGCGTCGGCGGCCAGCAGCTCGGGGTTGGCCTCGGCGTACCGCTCCAGGCCGCCGGTCCCCTGCTCCTCCGAACCCTCCACGATGACCTTGACGTTGACCGGCACCCCGCCGTGCTCCCTGAGCGCGCGCAACGCCGTGAGGTGCATGATCACGCCGCCCTTGCAGTCGGCCGCGCCGCGCGCGTACCAGCGGCCGTCGCGCTCGGTCAGCTCGAACGGCGGGGAGAGCCAGGCGTCCTCGTCCAGCGGCGGCTGCACGTCGTAGTGGGCGTAGAGCAGCACGGTGGGGGCGCCCGCCGGGCCGGCCAGGTAGCCGTAGACGGACTGCGTGCCGTCGGGGGTGTCCAGGAGCGCGACGTCCGTGAAGCCCTCCGCGCGGAGCGCGTCCGCGACCCAGTTCGCGGCGGCCTCGCACTCGCTCTTCGGGAACTGCGCCTCATCCGCCACCGACCGGAACCGCACCAGCTCCGCGAGCTCCGCGCGGGCGCGGGGCTGCAGCGCGGCGACGGTCCGGGCGATCGCCGTGTCGGCGGACGAGGCGAGTGGTGCCTGCTCCATGGGAACGCTCCTGGGGTGCTCGGCGTTGGGCACTGTGGTGGGTACGTTTGTACGACTTGGTGCGTGGCCGATCCTCCCACAGCGCTGCCCGAACCAGGCGCGCCGTAGGATGCCCCGGTAGCCGGATCAAGTCGGTCGAAGTGGAGCGACAGCACACGTGAGCAGCGACAACGCAAGCCAGGGCAGTGAACCGGTGTGGGACGTCGTGGTGGTCGGCGCGGGCCCCGCGGGTGCCTCCGCGGCGTATGCCGCCGCCGTCGCGGGACGCCGGGTGCTGCTGCTGGAGAAGGCCGAACTGCCCCGCTACAAGACCTGCGGCGGTGGCATCATCGGCCCCTCGCGAGACGCGCTGCCGCCCGGTTTCGAACTGCCGCTGCGGGAGCGCGTGCACGCCGTGACGTTCTCGCTGAACGGCAGGCTGAGCCGCACCCGCCGCTCCAAGCAGCCGCTGTTCGGCCTCATCAACCGGCCTGAATTCGACGCCGGCCTGGTGCGGGCGGCGCAGGACGCGGGGGCCGAGGTCCGCACCGGCGCCGCCGTCTCGCGCGTGGAGCAGCACGGCCCGTCCGTCCCCGACCGGCGCACGGTCGCGGTGGTGCTGTCCGGCGGGGAGACCGTGCTCGCCCGCGCCGTGGTCGGCGCGGACGGCAGCGCGAGTCGCATAGGCGCCCATGTCGGGGTCAAGCTCGACCAGGTCGACCTGGGCCTGGAGGCGGAGATCCCGGTGCCGCCGACCGTCGCCGAGGACTGGGCGGGCCGCGTGCTCATCGACTGGGGCCCCATCCCCGGCAGTTACGGATGGGTCTTCCCCAAGGGCGACACGCTGACCGTGGGCGTCATCTCCGCCCGTGGCGAGGGCGCCGGCACCAAGCGCTATCTGGAGGAGTTCATCGCCCGACTGGGCCTGGCCGGTTTCGAGCCGAGCATCTCCTCCGGGCATCTGACCCGCTGCCGCTCCGACGACTCGCCGCTGTCGCGCGGCCGGGTGCTGGTGTGCGGTGACGCGGCCGGTCTGCTGGAGCCGTGGACCCGCGAGGGCATCTCCTTCGCGCTCCGCTCGGGGCGGCTCGCGGGGGAGTGGGCGGTGCGGATCGCCGAGGCGCACGACGCGGTCGACGCCCGGCGTCAGGCCCTGAACTACGCCTTCGCCATCAAGTCCGGGCTCGGCGTGGAGATGGGCGTCGGTCGCCGGCTGTACGCCGCGTACGCCCGCCGCCCCGGCATGTTCCACGCGGCCATCACCGGCTTCCGGCCGGCCTGGCGCGCCTTCGCGAAGATCACCCGCGGCACGACGACGCTGGCCGAGCTGGTGCGCACGCATCCGATGGCGCGGCGGGCCCTGATGGCGGTCGACAAGGGCTGAGCCCTCGGGACGCCCCGGGCGCCGGCCGCGCGCGGGGCGTCGCCGTGCCAGGCGATGTGGCGCCCTCCCCGCGCGGACGCAGGGTGTGACGCGGCCTCGGACGGCGGGGCTCGGTCCGGTGCGGTCCGGTCTGGTCCGGTGCGGTGCGATGCGCTTCCGCGCGGTGTGCCGCTACGGACTGCCCCCACGGACCGTGGTGCCGCGCGGCGGGCTGCCGTAGGGCCCGCTGTAGCGGGAAACGCCGTAGCAGGAGAAGCCGTCGCGCGGTGCGCTGTCGCCGGGCCCGCTGTCGCGCGGGATGCCGCCAGGGGGCGGGGTGTCGCGCGGGGCGCTGTCACCCCGTGATCCGGAACACCGGGTGCCGCGGGGCGACGCGGCGCAGCTCGCTCTCGGGGGACGTCGCCGTGACGCCGTCGAAGAAGCGGCCCACCTCCCAGCCCCAGCGCTTGAGGTAGGCGTGCAGCACGGCGGGCTTGTCGGCGTCGGTCAGCTCCACCGCGGTGAACGGTTCGATCCGCTTACCCACGCGCAGCTCGCCGCCGCCCGCCGCGCGGAGGTTGCGGACCCATTGGGTCGCCCCGCGCGGGGCGACCAGATAACGCTCGCCGTCGAGGCTGAGCGGGTTGACGGGTACGGTGCGCCACTGTCCGCTGGTGCGGCCGCGGACGGCCAGCACGGCCTTGCCGTTGAGGCTGATGCCATGGGCCGCCAACCAGGCGATGGGGCGGTGGAAGAGCGCGGTCTCCAGCCGGCTGGTCTTCATGTGGTGCTCGGAGCGCTGTGCCATGGGGGCCTCCTCGGGTGATGAGAGCAGTGCTCTCGTTGCTGAGCAGTGTTACAGAGCGACGTGCCGCCATGCAAGAGCAGTGCTCTCGTTCTTGGCTGGTGCTCCGAGTCGATGGCACACTGCCCCCATGAGTGCGATCCGAGGGGCCAGAGAGCGGGCCCGTACCGAAGTGACCGCGGCGATCAAGGAGGAGGCGCGCCGGCAGCTCGCGGAGCAGGGCGCCGCCAAGCTGTCGCTGCGTGCCGTCGCGCGGGAGCTGGGCATGGTCTCCTCCGCCCTGTACCGCTACTTCCCCAGCCGCGACGACCTGCTGACCGCCCTGATCGTCGACGCCTACGACGCCATCGGCGCCGCGGCCGAGGCCGCGGCCGCCGAGGCGGCGGACGGCACTCCGCTGGAGCGCTGGATCGCCGTCTGTCGGGCCGTACGGGGCTGGGCCCTGGCCCACCCGCATGAGTACGCGCTCATCTACGGCTCCCCGGTGCCCGGTTACGCCGCCCCGCGCGACACCGTCGTCCCCGCCTCCCGCGTCGGCCTCACGCTGCTGGGCGTCGCCCGCGACGCCCACGCCGCCGGCGCGCTCCGGACGCCGGACCCGGCCGTCCTCCCGGAAGGCGTGCTCGGCGACGCGCGCCGACTGGCGCGGACGCTGGACGCCGAGGATCTGCCCGAGGCCGCCTTCGCCGGATTCGTCGCTGCCTGGGCTCAGCTCTTCGGCCTGATCAGCTTCGAGTTGTTCGGCCAGTTCACCAACGTGGTCGACGCGCGCGAGGACTTCTTCGCCCACGCGGCGGCCGGGCTGGCCCATACGGCGGGCCTTAGACCCCCGCGGTGCCCCGCACCGCTCGGTGGGTCCTAGAAGAGCCGCTCCGGCTCGGTCGTGGGCGCCGGCAGGGGCCGTACCTCCGCCGTCATGGCGGAGCCCGGCGCGGCCGCGGACAGCGCCCAGCCAGCCAGCCGCCGGGCGTCCAGCAACGGCATCCGGCCGTCCGGCGTGCGCAGGTGCACATCCGGCCCGGCGACGGCCTCGACGGTCCCCGCGACCGTGCTGCCGGGGGCGAGGGCGACGACGCCGTCCAGCGAGCGGATGCGGCCGAGGCCGAAGATCTCGTCATGGTGGACCGGCGCGCAGGGCAGCGCCTCCAGGGACTCGGGCCAGCCCGGCAGTTCGCGAGCCCGCCCGTAGAGGGTCTCCAGCTCGGCGGCGCGCTCGCGCGGGGGCGGCGGCGCCAGACGGGCGCCGCGCTTGGCGGCGTACGGGATGCGGTCCGGGACGCCGAGCGCGGCGCCCAACACCGCCTCCGCGCGGCGCGCCGCCATCAGCGGGCCGCGCCCCAGGAGCGTGAAGGAGAGGGCGGCCTGCTCCAGCAGCCGGACGCCCTCGCGCTCGGCCGCCGTGATGCCGACCTTCGTCAGCCCGGGGCCGAACCAGGCGAGGTAGACGTCGTAGGGGCGCGTGTCGTCGGTGCGGGTGTCGGCGGCGACCGAGTACGAGCGGTCGAGCCGGGCGCAGTCCGCACACTGGGCGGAGGCGGCCGTGACCGACACCTCCGCGGCCGAGGGGCAGGGAGTGTGTCGGTCGCCGCGCCGCACGCCGACGCAGGAGCGTCGCGCACCGGTGGTGAAGGCCAGGGGTCGGCCGGGGGAGAGCGGCGAGGCGCGGCGGCCGCGCAGCGGGTGCTGCCAGGCCAGCGCGGGGCCGGTGCGATCCCAACGCAACCCCGCACATCGCCACTCGGCGGCCCGCGCCGCCGCTTCGCCGGTCACATCCGCCGCCTCTCGCCGTGTGGGTGACGCGCCTTGGGGGTGACCCTGTCCGGGCGGCGCCGTCCGGTGACGCGCCGTCCGGTGACGCGCCGTCCGGGTGACGACTCCGCTGGCCGGCGTCACCGGTCGCTCCGGTCCGCCTGCCCGCGCGGGTCGCGTCCGCTGGAACCGCGTGCCCGCGCGGGTCGCGTCCGCTCGAACCGTGCGTCCGCGCGGTCGCGCGTCCGGTCCCGGTACCTCCGCGCGGTCAGCCGCCGCTCAGGCCCGTTCGGCTCGGCTGAACCGCCGCAGCACCCGCACCACGCGCACCGTGAAACCGGCCGCCGCGGTGATGGCGCCGGCGACTATCCAGGCGCTCGCGCGCCCCTCGTCGGGGTCGCCGAAGAGCGCGGGGGAGGCGACGGCCACGAAGAGCGGAGCGGCGAGCAGCGCGCCGGTGAAGACCGCGAACACGATCTCCACGGTGAGCGCGTCGCGCCCTGCCTGATTTCGGACCCTCGCCATGCCGAACCCCTCCGCCGTCTGTTCGTCGTTCCAGGTCAGGCCCGCTCCTTGCGCCGCACGTACAGCTGTTTGCGGACCCGTGCCACCACCGTACCGTCGGCCGCGACCACGTCGTTCTCGAACCAGGGCAGAGCCTTGGAGCCGTCCGCGGTGGCCTGCCGGATCTCCTCCAGCCGGTCCTCGGTGAGCTTGAAGTCGGCGAAGACGTCCCCGCGCCCGGGGGAGATGAAGTCGATCTCGCCCTTCTTGTCCCACACGATGTAGTCGCGGCCCAGGCTGTTCATGGCGAGCAGCATCCAGAACGGATCGGCCATGGCGAACAGCGAGCCGCCGAAGTGGGTGCCCACGTAGTTGCGGTTGAAGCGGTGCATGCGGAGCCGGACCCGTGCGCTGCTCCAGTCGTCGGCGATGTGGAGCACCCGCACGCCGGCGAACAGGAAGGGCGGCCAGAGGTTGATGCCGCGCCGCAGGGTCTGCGCTGAGTGTGATCTACGGGCCATGCCGGCGACGCTAGCACGCTTTGTTACTCGCAAGTAACCCATCTCTGGGGCGTCGCCCGTCACGTGGACCGCGGCTTTCTCCCCGCCGTGCGCCGCCCGGTGTCGTGCACCGTGTGCCGGGTGCCGTACGCGACGGCCGCGGCGAGCGCGGACAGCAGCGCCACCGTGGTCAGGGCCGTGGAGAGCGAACTCCAGTCCGCCAGGAAGCCGATCGTCGGAGGGCCCAGCAGCATGCCCGCGTAGCCGAGGGTGGACGCGGTGGCGACGCCGTCGGGGCCGGCCAGCGCCCCCGCGCGGCCGATCGCGATCGGGAAGATGTTGGCCAGGCCCAGGCCGGTGACCGCGAAGCCCGCCAGGGCCAGCGGAAGCACGGGGGCGAGGGAGCCCAGCAGCATCCCGGCCGCGGCCGTGGCGCCGCCCGCGACCAGGGCCCGGGTCTGGCCGAGTCGTTCCAGCAGGGCGCTGCCGGTGAGCCGGCCGACGGTCATGGCGAGGGCGAAGAGGGAGTAGCCCGCGGCGGCCATGCCGGGGGACGCTCCGAGGTCCTGGTCGAGGTGGAGCGCGGCCCAGTCGGCCATCGCGCCCTCGCCGTACGCCGTGCACAGGGCGATCAGTCCGAAGACCAGCACCGGCCAGCGGGAACCGCCCGCCCGCGCGGAGTGTCCCTCGGCTCGCGGCCGGCCGTCGTCCGACGCCGTGGCGTCCGTGGCCGGCCCGTCCGGGGTCGCGGTCGCGGCCGTGTCGGGAACCGTGGGTGCCGGCAGGGCGATCAGGGTGCGGCCCGCGAACAGGGCCAGCAGTACCCCGGCGGCGGCGAGCAGCGCCAGATGGCGGGTGGCGGACAGGTGTCCGGCGACCAGTCCGCCGAGGCCCGCCCCGGCCATGCCGCCGAGGCTGAAGGCGGCGTGCAGGGTGGGCATGACAGGGCGTCGCAGGGCGGCGACCAGGTCGACCGCGGCGCTGTTCATGGCGACGTTGAGACCGCCGAACCCGGCACCGAAGGCGAGCAGCACCAGGCCCAGTGCGAGGGCCGAGTGGGTCAGCGGCGGCAGCGCGACGCTGAGCGACATCAGGACGGCGGCCGCCACGGTCATCGGGTGGCTGCCGAAGCGGCGGCACAGGCGCCCGGTGACGACCATGGTCGCCACGGCGCCCGCCGACACGCCCAGCAGGGCGAGTCCGAGCGCTCCGGGGGAGGCGCCGGTCTGCTCCTTGACGGCGGGGATGCGGACCACCCAACCGGCGAAGACGAAGCCGTCGAGTGCGAAGAAGAGGGTCAGGGCTGCGCGGAGGCGGGAGAGGGCGGGGTCCGGCGCGTTGCCCGCCGTTTGCCCCCGCATAGCCGCCCGTATTTTGTTTAGCGTCGGCACAAAGTGAGAATAGGGCTGTGACCCAGACTCGGACAAGGCTGGAGCGGGGCCGAAGCGCGCTCGGCCCGGCACTGGAGCTCGTACACACCGGCCGCGCGCCCACGCGTGCCGTGCTGACCGCCGAACTCGGCGTGACCCGCGCCACCGCCGGCGCCGTCGCGGCCGAGCTGGAGGCGCTCGGCCTCATCCAGGTCGACGCGCGGCCGGGTGGCGCCGGGGGCTCCCAGGGGCGTCCCTCGCACCGGCTCGCGATCGCCCCGAACGGCCCCGTCGTCCTCGCCGCCCAGGTGCACTCCGACGGCTTCCGCGCCGCGCTCGTCGGACTCGGCGGCCGGATCGTCGCCACCGCGCCCGGCTGCATGACCGTGCCCGCCGACCCGGCCCAGGTGCTGGGCGCCGTGGTCGAGGCGGGCGCCGGTCTGCTGCGGGAGACCGGAAAGCGCTGTGTGGGCGCGGGGTTGGCGGTGCCGTCCGCCGTCGCCGAGCCGGAGGGCACCGCGCTCAACCCGCTGCACCTCGCCTGGTCCGCGGGCGCGCCGGTGCGGGAGCTGTTCACCCGCAGCCTGGCGGCGGCCGGCATTCCGCACGAGGGGTTCGCGGGCAACGACGTCAACCTGGCGGCGCTCGCCGAACACCGGCACGGAGCCGGCCGCGGGGCCCAGCACCTGCTGTGCGTGGCCACCGGTCACCGGGGCGTCGGCGGCGCGCTGGTTCTGGACGGCCGGCTGCACACGGGCAGTGCCGGGCTGGCGCTGGAGGTCGGCCATCTGACCGTCAACCCCGAAGGCGCGCCCTGCCACTGCGGCAGCCGAGGCTGCCTGGACATCGAGGCGGACCCGCTCGCCTTCCTCACCGCGGCCGGGCGCGAGCCCGGGCCGGAGGTCTCGCTGCTCCAACAGGCCCGCGAGCTGCTCCGCGCGGAGTACGGGGAGCCGGTCGGCGCCGGCGTCCCCGGGGAATCCGCCGCGGACGACGCCGCCGGGCCGGCCACACCGACCGGTGCGCGTGGGGCTTCTGACGTGACGTCGGGCGGCGCCGCGGGTCCGGCCGCGGCCGCCGCCCCGGGCGGCGGGGCCGGGTCCGTGCCCCGGGACCCGCGGGTACGGGCCGCCACCCACCAGCTGATCGACCGGCTCGGCCTCGGCCTCGCCGGACTGGTGAACATCCTCAACCCGGACCGCATCATCCTCGGCGGCCTCCACCGCGAGTTGCTGGAGGCCGACCCGGAACGGCTCCGCGCGGTCGTCGCCGAGCGCAGCCTGTGGGGGCGCAGCGGCGGCGTGCCGATCCTGCCCTGCACGCTCGACTACAACAGCCTCGTCGGCGCCGCCGAGCTGGCCTGGCAGCCGGTGCTGGACGATCCGCTGGGGGCGTTGACGAGCGGGTAGGGCGTGGGCCCGGTCGGTCCCGGCCGGGCCTGGTGCGCTGGCCCGCGCGGGCGCGGGTGCGATCGGTGGTGTCCCCGGCCGCTGTTCAGCCGGCCGGGGCCGGCCAGTCGACGGCGAAGGCGCGGGCCGGGTTGGCGGTGAACACGCGGGTCACCAGCTCGGCCGGGAGGCCCAGTTCGAGCCGTGCGCGCAGGCCGCGGAGGAGGTGCGGCAGGCCGGGGCCGCCGTTGACGAAGCGGGCCGTGGCCGTGGTGGTGTCGCCGCCGAGCAGCAGCCGGTCGGCGTGTCCGGCGTCGGCCAGGGCGGACAGGGCGTCGGAAAGGCGCCAGTCCGTGGCGTGGTGGGCGCGGGAGGGGCCGTCGAAGGCGAGATAGGCGCCCAGTTCGGCGGCCTCGCGGTGGACGGCGAGGTCCGGCGAGCGGTTGAGGTGGCCCAGGATCACCCGGTCCGGCGCCACGCCCAGCTCGCCGCAGAGCAGGTCGAGCACGTCCAACGCCGCCGTGCCCAGCTCCAGATGGACGCCGATGGGGGCGCCGGTGCGTTGGTGGGCGACGGCGGCCGCGGCCATGGTGGCGCGGGCATGGCCGTCCAGGCCGTGGAACCCGCCGGCGACCTTGATGAGCCCCGCGCGGGGGGAGGTCTCCGAAACACGCTCCGCGCGGGGCGGCGTTTCCGTGTCGCGCTCCGCGCGGGGCGGCGTTTCCGTGTCGCGCCCCGCGCGAGCGGCCCTTCTCGCCGCCCCACCGCCGCCGCCGGGGACCGCCAAGCCCGTGGAGGGCTCCAAGCCTTCGATTCCCTCGACGCGCCCGATCCCGACCGTCAGTTCGGCCACGAAGAGCTCGGCCAGTCGGTCCCGTACCCGGTCGAGCAGCGCCGGGGCGTAGTGCCGCGCCTGGTGCAGTCCGGTGGCGGCGACGACGCGGACCCCGGTCGTACGGGAGAGCTCCGCGAGGTGCCCGGCGCCGCGCCCCATGCCGTAGGGGGTCCACTGCACCACCGCGCGGCCGCCCGCCGCGGCGAAGGCCCGCAGTTCGGCGGCGGCCGCCGCGGGGTCGTCGAGCTCCTGGCCGGGCAGCAGCGGGCTGCGCAGGAAGAGGTGGTCATGGGCGTCGCACACGCCCAGCTCGGCGGCGGGAAGGTCGCCCAGCACCGTACGCACGCTCGGCGCGGGATGTGCGGGGCGCGCGGCCGTCACCACCCCCGTCCCCGTGGGAGCGCGTCCAGGTGCGGGGCGGACAGGTGCAGCACCTGGTAGAGCTCCCCGTCCGCGGTGGGAGCGGCGTCCGCCCAGAGGGTGAAGTGGAGCAGCTCCCAGCGGTGCGGGTCGATGCCGACGGCGGCGCAGTGCACGCCGTCCGCCGCCGCCCGGCGCTCCAGCTCCTCCAGGGCGCGCTCGACGGCGGCGTCCGGGTCGGTGCCGGCCGGGACCGGCTCCGCGCGGCGGCTGAAGGAGCGCGGCGCGGTGGCCGTGGCCGGGCCGCTCGCGAAGCCGAGCCCCAGCCAGTTCTCGACGGTCGGTCGGCCGAAGTCATGGCTGAGGCCGCGGAATCCGGGGCCCCAGAGAAAACCGTTCATGGCCTCGGTGGTGGTCCACAGGTAGAAGGGCGCGTAGGCGTTCACCGGCGAGCCGTCGACCCCGCGCTCGCGGATGCCGTACGCCTTCAGACCGAGTCCGGGGAAGTCGTCGAGCAGATGGCCCTTCGCCCGGACCCGACGGTGGATGATCGTCATGTCGTAGTCGGCGGGCAGGGTGACGCGGTACTGCATCGCGTGCATGGCGTGTCTCTCGTTCGGGGGCGGGTCAGGCCGGGTACACGTCGTCGCCGACCGGGGCGACCCACTCGGTCGTCGTGCCGTCGGCGGCGGCCTCGACGATGGCCAGGTGGGTCATGAAGGTGCGCGGGCCGGCCCCGTGCCAGTGCTCCTCGCCGGGCGCGATCCACACGGTGTCGCCGGCCCGGATCTCCTCCAAGGGCCCACCGGCGCGCTGGACGAGTCCGACGCCCTCGGTCACGTGCAGCACCTGACCGTGCGGATGCCGGTGCCAGAAGGTGCGGGCGCCGGGGGCGAAGTGGACGCTGAAGAGGCGCAGTCGGGACGGGGCCGGGGGCGCCGCGAGCTGGTCCAGCCACACCGTGCCGGTGAAGCGCTCCGGCGGGCCGGGACGGGTGTCGGGGCGTGTCCTGGCGATCTCCATGGGTTCTCCGCGAGTGAGGTGGTCTCGGGGGTCAGGCCGCCGGGGTACGGGCGGCCGCGAGCAGGTCCAGCAACCCCCGGACCGCCAGGTCGAAGTGGGTCGTGGTGCCGGCCGCGCGGGCGAGCACATAGCCGCCCTGCACGGTGGCCACGACCGTGGCGGCGATCCGCGCGGGGTCGAGGTCCGCGGTGAACTCGCCCTGCCGCTGCCCCTCCGCGACGATCTCCGCCAGTCGCCCGCGCAGCCAGTCCAGCGTCTCCTCGACCGGCCGCCGCAGCTCCGGGTCGGCGATGACATCGGGATCCATCGTCAGCCGGCCCACGGGGCAGCCGCGCAGCACGTCGCGCTCGCGCAGCAGATAGCCGCGGACGCGCTCGTACGCCCCGGCGCCCGGGGCGGAGAACGACGCCTCGGCGGCGGCCCGCAACTGCTCGGCGGTACGGCGGATCGCGGTCAGCGCGAGGTCGGGCTTGCCGCGGAAGTGGTGGTACATGCTGCCCTGGCCCGCGCCCGCGCGTTGCTGGATCGCCTTGGGGCTGGTGCCGACGTAACCGCGCTCCCAGAGGAGCTCCTGGGTGCTCTCGATCAGGCGTTCCGTGGTGCTCATGTGATCACTGTACATACTAGTTGGTACAGCGGCCAGGCTGGCCGGGGCGGCCGCTCTGGACTGGCGACGGCTTCCGTGAGGAGGCGATGGCCGCCCTACGAGGGCGCACGAGCCGTACGGGCACGGGGGCGCGGCTCCACGGCGCGCCGCCACCATGCCCGTACGGTCTCGTGGTGGTCAGCCGGCCACACCGGACTTCGCGCGTTCGCGGACGTTCACCGGGGCGGCCGGCGGACGCACCGGGTCCCGGCGGTCGGGCGGGGCCGCGCGGCCGGTGCCGTGCGTCGCGAACGGCGACCTCGCGGGGGCGGTGGTCTGCGGCACGGCGAGCGTGAACCACACCACCTTGCCGCTGCCGTCGTCCCGCGCGTGCATGCCCCAGCTCTCGCTGACCGCCTCCACCAGGGCGAGGCCGCGGCCGTGCGTGCTGACCGGGTCGGCGTCGCCGAGGCTGGGCAGCCGCGGATCGCGGTCGCGCACCGAGACGGTGAGTCGGTCCAGCATGAGGACGATCTCCACCGTGCACTCCTTGTCGGGCTCCGCGTGCCGGTGGACGTTGGTCAGCAACTCGGTGACGCCGAGCGCCGCGGGGTCGATGAGCTCGTCGAGATGCCAGTAGCGCAGCTGCGCCGATACGATTCTGCGGACCTGTCCGATCCGCGCCGGCAGAGCCTGGAGCTCCACCGTGCAGTGCCTGCTTGGACGACTGATCACGGCTGCGACTCCCTGAGAAGAGTTAGGGCTAGCCTGATTCAGATGCGGGCGACGAGCGTGTGCGGCAATGCTGGCCGCCGCGCACGACCGGAGGGGGCCGGTTCTCAGCGTCACCGCCGGTTAACCCTCAGTGATACTGATACGCGTCCAGGGTCGACCCACCCGCTCGCATGCGCAACTCGGGTCACTTCTGATGCGCCCGAGGTGTGTTCGTGCCTGTTCCCTGCCTGTGTCGGGGTGCGCCTGCGCCTCGCTCCGTTACGCCGGATGGGGACGCGCGCGCTGCCGCGGCGGCACGCCCCGGCGGCGAGGTCCAGGCTCAGTCCTGTGCGGCGCGCCCGCGCGCGCTGCGGATGGCGTCGAGGAAGCGGGTGGCGGGGCCGCGGCCGGCCGTGGCCTTGGCCGACGGCTCGGGCTGGTTCTCGCCCAGGGTGAGGCGGTAGCGGGTGCCGTTGACCGTCGCGAGTGCCTGGTCGTCACCGGCGAACCACGGCCGGCTGGCCTGGACGGACTGCACCGGAGCGCTGTCGATCTCCCGGCTGTCACTGGTGAGCAGCTCCAGTCGACCGTTCTTGATCAGAACCTGACCGGCCCTCGTGACGGAGCGCAGGGACTTCTCGATCCGCACCCCACGGGCGTTGAACTCGGTTTCGGCCACGGTGAACCGCCTCCCCGGTGATGTGACAGCACGCGGGCCCCGCACTCGGCGGGCCTCGCTCCCACAGTGTCCCTCGTGCGCAGTCTGCCTGTGACGGGAGCCCGGCACCAGTGCCCACATATGATCGAAACGGACCGGCACATGCCAGCCGGGCCGGGGCACGACCAAAGGAAACACCATGGGCAGCGTGGACAGCACGGCGCCGGAAGCGACCGAAACCATCGATGTAGACCGCAGCGATCCCGGCTACCGGAGCTGGCTCAAGGAGGCCGTGCGCAAGGTCCAGGCGGACGCCAACCGCTCCGCCGACACGCACCTGCTGCGGTTCCCGCTGCCCGAGGAATGGAAGATCGACCTCTATCTCAAGGACGAGTCGACCCATCCCACCGGCAGCCTCAAGCACCGACTGGCCCGCTCGCTCTTCCTCTACGGGCTGTGCAACGGCTGGATCCGGCCGGACCGGCCGGTCATCGAGGCGTCCAGCGGCTCCACCGCCGTCTCCGAGGCGTACTTCGCCAACCTGATCGGCGTGCCGTTCATCGCCGTGATGCCGCGTACCACCAGCCGCGAGAAGTGCCGCCTCATCGAGTTCCATGGCGGACGGTGTCATTTCGTGGACGACCCCCGGACGATGTACGAGGCGTCCGCCGCCCTCGCGGCGGAGACCGGCGGCCACTACATGGACCAGTTCACCTACGCCGAGCGGGCGACGGACTGGCGCGGCAACAACAACATCGCCGAGTCGATCTACGAGCAGCTGCGCCTGGAGCGGTACCCGGAGCCCGCCTGGGTGGTCGCCACCGCGGGCACCGGCGGCACCTCCGCCACCATCGCCCGCTACGTCCACTACATGCAGTACGACACCCGGGTCTGCGTCGCCGACCCGGAGAACTCCTGCTTCTTCGACGGCTGGGTGCACGACGACCCGGACGCCACCAGCGACCGTGGCTCCCGGATCGAGGGCATCGGACGGCCGCGCATGGAGCCCAGCTTCATGCCCACCGCCATCGACCGGATGATGAAGGTGCCGGACGCGGCCAGCGTCGCCGCCGTACGGGCCCTGGAGCGGGTCATCGGCCGCAAGGCGGGCGGTTCCACGGGGACCGGGCTCTGGAGCGCGCTGCGCATCGTCGCCGAGATGGTCGCCGCCGGCCGCACCGGCAGCGTGGTCACCCTGCTGTGCGACCCGGGCGACCGCTACCTCGACAAGTACTACTCCGACAGCTGGCTGGCCGACCAGGGCCTGGACATCACCCCGTACACCCTCGCGCTCGACGGCTTCCTGGCCACCGGCCGCTGGAGCGAGTAGCCGCGGCCCGCGGGGATCAGACGGCCCGCGGCGCGCCGGTGCGAGCCGGCCCGCGTCGTCAGTGCGAGACGGCCCGCGCCGTCAGTGCGGCCACCGCCCGCCGGAAGGAGGCGCCGATGCCCGGCCGGGCGGCCCGCACGGACCAGCGCAGCGCGGCCGTCCCGTCCACCGCGAAGACGTACCGGATGCGCGTCCCCGCGCCGCGCGAGGCCCCGCCCCCAGGTCCCGACTCATACGCCGGGGTCGGGGCCGGGGCCGGCGTCGGGCCGGTGGGCGTCAGCTGCCACACCTCCAGGAGCGCCCGAAGGCCGGGCGCGTTGGTCTCGTCGACGCGGTAGGCGTAAGCCCGGGCCGGGTCGGCGGCGAGGACGGTCTCCACGAAGCGGACCCCGCCGCGCAGCAGGACCTCGCGGTGTGGCCGCCCGCCGATGTCGAAGGGGCGGGCGCGGGAGACGGCCGAGAACCAGGCCGGCCAGCCCGCCACGTCCGCGAGGACGTCGAAGACCGCGCCCGGCGGCGCGGCCGAATCGGCGGTGAAGGCCAGCCGCAGCGGTGCGGCATCGGCGAAGTCGAGCCCGACGGAGCGAAGGCGCCGTGTCATGTCCGCACCATAGCTGTCGGGGCGTCAGCTGTCCGCGCCGCCTCGTACGTCCTCGGCCGGCTCGCCCGCCACCAGCAGCTCCGGAAGGTGCTCACGGATCACCGCGCGCGCCTCGGCCGGCATCCCGGAATCCGTCACCATCGCGTGGACCTGGTCCAGCGAGGCGAAGGAGCTGAGCCCCACCGTGCCCCACTTGGTGTGGTCGGCCACCACCACGACCCGACGCGCGGACCGCACGAACTGCCGGTTGGTCTCCGCCTCCGCCAGGTTCGGGGTCGACAGCCCCGCCTCCACGGATATCCCGTGCACCCCGAGGAAGAGCACATCGAAGTGGAGGAACCGGATCGCGGCGTCCGCCACCGGCCCCACCAGGGTGTCCGAGGGGGTGCGCACCCCTCCCGTCAGCACCACCGTCGCCGCCCCGGGACGCGGCCCGGAACCGGTGCTCGCCGCCGTCCGCTGGGCCGTGTAGAAGACGTCCGCGACCCGGACCGAGTTCGTCACCACGGTCAGATCCGGAACGTCGACCAGCTGCTGCGCCAGCGCGAACGCCGTCGTCCCGCCCGCCAGGGCGATCGCGCTGCCCGGGACCGCCATCGCCGCCGCCGCCCGCGCTATGTCCTCCTTCGCGGTCAGCTCCAGCGTGGACTTCGCCTCGAAACCCGGTTCGTAGGTGCTCGCCTCGGCGACCGGCACCGCGCCGCCGTGCACCTTCTCGATCACGCCCTGCCGGGCCAGCGCGTCCAGGTCGCGACGGACCGTCATGTCCGACACGTTGAGCTTGCGGGTGAGCTCGTTGACCCGCACCCCGCCGCGCCGCCTGACCTCGTCCAGGATCAGGGCGCGCCGCTGCTCCGCGAGCAGGTTCTGGTTATCGCTCACCCTGGCCCAACCCTTTCGATCAGCAGCTACCCGCCGGGTGCGTTCATCTTCGCACGGGCCACCGACGGCCGGTCCGGCGAGCGCCCGCCCAGGGCGTAGGTCACGGTTTCGCCTCGCCCGCCCGATATCGCGCGCTCTGCGGCGCGCCCCAAGCCATGCTGAGGGCGGAGGACTTACACCGGACTCGGGGGACACGGTGGCACCATCCATGCGCGATGGCACGCGATCGACCACGACGAACGACACATCCACGGGCCGGGACGAAGGGCCGCCCGCACTGGAGCTCCTCGTCCACGGCGTCGGCGGGGCGACGCCCCAGGACATGCTGACCGACCCGCGCACCACACGGGTCACCGGAGACGAGACGGCCGGCGTCTACCGGCGCATCGACGACGACGACGCCGAGGAACGGCCGCACGACTACCGCGCGGAACCGGTGCGCGAGGCGTACTGCTGGTCCAACCTCACCTCCGGCAACGGCGCCCGCGCGCTGTGGCTGCTCCTGCTGCCCTTCATGGTGGCCAACCTGGCCCACTGGATGCGCCCGCCCGCCGCCAGCCGCCGCGACCCGTGCGTGCGCGCCTACGGCCTCCTGGTCCGGCTGGTGGCGCTCAGCCTCACCGTGCTGCTGGTCGCCGGCGCCTGCGAGGTGGTGCTCGACCTGTTCGCCTGGCAGTGCGCCGGCACCGCGAGCTGCGTCGCGGACCGCTCCTGGCTCGGCTTCATGTCCGCCGAGGACGGCGGCTGGTGGAGCCAGCCCGGCCGCCGGCTGGCCCTCGCCGCCGTGCTGCCCGCCGCCCTCACCGGGCTGCTGTGGTACCTCTCCAACCGCACCTGGAGCGCCTACGAGTCCCAGGAGCCCGCCGGCCGACCGGTGGGCGAGGACGACCCCGCCGCCGGCGACCACCCGGCCCTGCGCCTGCCCGGCTTCTGGTACGGCCGCCGGCTCGTCGCCCGGCTGCGCGCCGCCCACACCGCCGCCGGCTTCCTCACCGTCGCCGCCGCGGTGACGGCCGCCGCCGCCCGCCACGACCGGCGGCCCGGCGGCAGCACGGCGCTGGACGTCGCCGGCTGGCTGCTGGCGGCCCTGCTGGCCGCCGGCGCCCTCGTGGTGCTCTCCGTGGTGTGCCGCCGAGGCCGCAGCGAGACCCGGATGGACCAGAGGCTGGACCGGCTCACCATCACCGCGCTGCCCGGCGCCGCACTCGGCTGCCTCGCCCTCGCCCTGCTCTACGCGGGCTGGTCCCGCCCCGGGTGGAGCTCCCGAGGACGGCTGCCGGGAGACGGCGCCTTCGGCGCCCTGGTCCTGCTCCAGGTCGCCCTCGTCGTGGGGCTGGCGGGATGCGCCCTGGTGCTGCACCGCGCGGCGCCGACCCCCCGCACCCCGCTCAAGGGACTCGGCGGCCCGACCGTGGCGATGCTCGCCTGCGGACTGGGCGGGGTGCTCGCCGGAGGCGTGGCCCAGCGGGTGGCCGACTGGATCGACGGCGGCGCCACCCCCGGCATGCCGGGCGCGCCGATGCCCGGACCTCCGGTGCTGCTGTCCTGGCAGGCCGCGGTCGTCCCCGTGCTGCTGGGGGTGCTCGTACTGCTGGCCGGCGTGGTCGCGCTGCGGGTGTGGCGGGTCCGCGGGCGGGAGATCCACACCGTGCCGTACGGCTATCCCGGCGAGCGACCGGACGGGGTGCGCACCCGCCGCATCGCCGGCGCCGTCGCCCGCGCGGGCGCCACCGACGACGTGCCGACCATCGTCGGCCCGGTCGCCCTGTGCGCGCTGCTGCTCGGTGCCTGCGCGGTCGCCGGGGCCTGGGGGACCGGCGAGGTGCCGGGCCGGGCCGCCGACGACGCGCCCGGCGTGGTGGACGCCGCCGCCGAGACCGCGCAGGCCCTCGGCTCCTGGCTGATGGGGCTGGCCTTCCTGACCTTCGTCACCTGGGCCCGACGCGCCTACCGCAGCCCGTCCGCCCGCCGCACCGTGGGCATCCTGTGGGACGTCGGCACCTTCTGGCCGCGCGCCGCCCATCCGCTCGCCCCGCCCTGCTACGCCGAGCGGGCCGTGCCCGACCTCACCTGGCGGATGCGGACCTGGACCGAGCACACCGGCGGTCGGCTGGTGATCTCCGGGCACTCCCAGGGCAGCGTGCTGGCGGCCGCGGCGGTCTGGCAACTGGACCGCGAGGCCCGCGGCCGGGTGGCGCTGCTCACCTACGGCTCGCCCCTGGAGCGGCTGTACGGCCGCTGGTTCCCCGCCTACTTCGGCCCGGGCCCGCTGCGCGCGCTCCACCGGGAGGTGCGCTGCTGGCGCAACCTCTGGCGCTACACCGACCCGATCGGCGGCCCCATCCGCCTGCCGGCCGGGGCGGGAGCGGACGTGGACTGCGACGCCTTCAAGGACCCGCTCGCCTACGGCCGCACCCCCGAACACCCGCTGCCCGCACCGATCCTCGGCCACTCCGACTACCAGGCGGACCCGGCCTTCGACCGGGAACGAGCGGCCCTGCTGGCCCGCCTCCCGGCACCCACCCGACACGCCGCCCCCGACACGGTCGGAGACGCCTTTGCGGGCGTCGGCCTGGGTGGGGCCGGGGACGCCGTGCCGGTGGAGGCTGCTCCGGGTGACGTGAGCCCTGCGGCTGCCGGGCCGGTCGGTGGCCCGGGTACCGATGGGGCGGGGGGTGTTCCGGATGACGCCGGCCTTCCGGGTGCCGGCCGGGTCGGGGTCGGAGTCGTCTCGCCGGAGGACTCCGAACCCTCGGGTGTCGACTCGGCCGGGGCCGCGGTCGTCGCTGGTGCGGAGGCTGTTCTGGAGGGCGTCGTTCTCTCGGGTGTCGACTCGGCCGGCGCCGCGGTCGTCGCTGGTGCGGAGGCTGTTCTGGAGGACGCCGGTCCCTCGGGGGCCGATCCGGGCGGCGCCGCGGTCACCGCGGTGGTGGAGGCCGCTTCGGACGGCGTCGAGCCCGCGGGGGACACCCCGGCACCCGCCGGTCCTCACGCCCCCGGTCAGGCGGGCACCGCCTCCGCGGCCGTGCCCGGGCAGACGACCCCGCCGACGTCCGACGGGGACTCTCCTCGTCCCGGTCGGCCGGACTGACGCATCGCCTCAGGGGAGGTCGGGGAGGTCCTCCGGGTAGAGCAGCGTCAGCTCCTCGGTGGTGGGGTCGGTCAGCTGGGCGACCCGACCGGCGTGCCGCTCCACCATCGCCTCGAACGTCTGCCGCGCGGTGCGGCCGTTGCCGAACGCGGGGCCTTTGGGGATCGCGGTGAAGTACGCCAGCAGGGCCTGCGACGCGCCCGCGCCGATCCGGTACTCCTGTTCCTCCGCCTGCTGCTCCACGATCCGTACCAGCTCGGTTGGGGCGTAGTCGCCGAAGGTGATGGTGCGGGAGAAACGGGAGGCCACCCCGGGGTTGACGGTCAGGAACCGCTCCATCTCCTCGGTGTAGCCGGCGACGATGACCACCACCGCGTCCCGGTGGTCCTCCATCAGCTTCACCAGCGTGTCGATCGCCTCCCGGCCGAAGTCCCGGCCGGCGTCCTCCGGCGAGAGCGCGTACGCCTCGTCGATGAACAGCACCCCGCCGCGTGCCCGGTCGAACGCCTCCTGGGTGCGGATCGCCGTGGAGCCGATGTGCTCGCCCACCAAATCCACCCGGGAGACCTCCACCAGATGGCCGCGCTCCAGCACGCCGAGGGAGGCCAGGATCTCGCCGTAGAGCCGGGCCACCGTGGTCTTGCCGGTGCCGGGGGAGCCGGTGAAGACCAGGTGCCGGCGGACGGAGGCCGCCTTGAGCCCGGCCTGCCGGCGCCTGCGGCCGACCTCGATCATGTCGGTGAGGGCGCGCACCTCGCGCTTGACGCTCTCCAGGCCCACCAGCGCGTCCAGCTCGCCCAGCACCTCCTTGGCCTCCCGCGCGGTGCCGCCGGGGGCCGGCTCCGGCGTCGCCGAGGTGGTGGGCGGCTCGGCGGTCCGCGGCGTGGGCACGCTGCCCAGCAGCCCGACGGTGGCGCCGATGGGCTGGGTGGCGGTCAGCGGCACCAGGGGCTCCGGTGCCGACTTCGTGGCGCTCTCGTCGCTGGTGCAGTCCTCGCTGACCGGCCCCGGCTCGGCGAACTCGTAGCCGCCCCGGGCGCACCGCTCCGTGCGGCAGCGGGTCAGCGTGGTGCGGCAGCCGTCGATGATGTGGAACCCGTAGCCGCTGCTGCCGGTCACCCGGCAGGAGTGGAAGGTGCCCCGGCCCTGCGCGGAGACGTAGAAGCCCGCCTCGGAGGGCGCGCTCACCGTGGTGCGCTCGACGGTCGGGTCGGCGCCCTTGGTGACGATCACCCCGGTCGCCACCCCGTCGATGGTGCAGCCGGCCAGGGCGCCGCCGCTGCCGTGGTCGCGGAACCAGGCCCCGGTCGACGCCTCCCGGATACGGCAGTCGTCCAACTGGGCGATGGCGCCGTCGCTGACCGACACCGCCGTGTTGCGGACCTGGGAGATGTCGCTGTCGACGACGTCCGCGCGGGAGCCGCGGTCCAGCACGAAGAGCGCGTCCGGGACGTCGTGCACCCGGCACGCGTCCAGCACCGCGGTGGCGCCGTCGCTCACCCACACCGCCGGGTAGTCGCCGGTGCTGTCCTGTATCTCGCACTGGTTGGCGTCGACGCGGGTGCCCGGGTCCCACACCGACAGGCCGTTGCGCCCGAAGCGGCGCACCGTGGAGCGGGTGAGCGTGAGCACCGAGCGGGACCGCAGGTCGACGCCGTTCTCCGGGACGTCGTGGATGTCGCAGTCGGCGAGCGTGAGGACGGCGTCGGTGTCGAGGTTGACCCCGTCGGCGGAGGTCCGGTGCACACGGCAGTCGGTGAGGTGCCCGGTGGCCCGCGCGGACACCTGCACTCCCGCGCCCTTGACCTCGTACACCTCGCAGCCGATCGCCTCCAGGGCGCTGGTCTCCCCGGTGACCGAGAGCCCCGCGCCGGAGGTGTGGTGGACGCGGCAGCGCTCCAGGCGCGGATGGCCGCCGCCGCGCACCGCGACCCCGGACTGGCCGGCGGCGACCACCTCGCACTCCTCGAACACCCCGCCCGCGCCGTCCAGCACGCTCACGCCCACGCCGGCCGGGTTGTCGACGGTGCAGCGGCGCACGGTCGGCCGGGCCCCGCCCCGCACCTCGATGCCGACCGCGGACCGGGTCGCCACCCGCAGGTCCGTCAGCTCCGGGGTGCCGTCCTCGATCAGCAGCGCCGGCGAGGCCGCGTCCTGCCCCTCGATGTGCAGGTCCTGCACGGTCGCGGAGGCCCGGATGGTCAGCGCGACGCCGTCGGCCGGGGCGATCCGCACCACGCCGCGCGCGCCGTCCGGGCCACGCAGGGTGACCGCCCGGCTGACGACCAGGTTCTCGCGATAGGTGCCGGGGGCGATGGACAGCACATCGCCGTCGGTGGCGGCCTCCAGTGCCGCGGCGAGGGAGGCGTACTCTCCCGTGCGGCGTCGCCAGCGCGACGTTCCGGTGTGCGTCACCTGGACGACTGAGCCGTGTGCCATGGTGCTGTCGAGCCCCCACCTCGTGCGCGCGTTGCGTGCGGATGACCGTGTCTGCTGTGTGGTGAAGGCCCCACCGTAGCGTGCGTGGAGGAGGCCGAGTTGACCGGTCAGCCGAGGCGTGGCGAGGCACAGCGCCCGGCCGAGCCCGGGCTCGCGGCCCGGCTCGGCCCCCTCGTGGCCGACGTGGTCGCCCCGTCGTGGCCGGGCTCGCGGCGTCGCTTGGGCGTGTTGCCGTCGAGTTCGCGGCCCGCCCCGCCCGCCGTCCGCGACGCCCTGCGCCGAGGTCGTGGGGAGCCTCCGTCCGTTCCGTACCGGCCTCGTACAATTGTCCGCATGACCGACGAGACCCCCGCCGAGCCCCGGCCCGTGCCCGTCAGCAACGGTGCGGGCACCGAGGAGTACAAGGAGCGCGGCGTCGCGCTGCGGGTCTTCATCTACGTCGTCGCCGCACACGCTCTCGGGGCCTTCATCTGGCTGCTGTTCGAGCTCGGCGCGAGCGCCCAGAAGTAGCCGCCCGTATCCACTCGGGAGGAGCCGCCGGAGGGGGCAGCCGATCCGGGATCGCCGGGGCTGCCGGGGTCGCCGGCCGGGCCCGGCTCAGGACAGCCGCATGGCGAGCGTGACCACCGCGCCGCTCGTCCCCGCGGTGACCGTCAGCCGGTCCGTGACCAGCTTGGTCAGCCACAGCCCGCGGCCGGTGGTGGCGCCGTCGAGGCCGGGCAGCAGCTCGGGGATCACATCGGCGGAGAAGCCGGGGCCGGAGTCGGTGATCTGGCACTCCAACTCCTCGCCGATCCGGCGGAGCAGCAGCGTGCCCTTGCCGCCGGCGTGCTCGACCGCGTTGGTGGCGATCTCGTCCACGGCGAGGACGAAGTCGCCGCGGCGGATCTCCGACAGCCCGGCCCAGGCGGCGCACTGCTCGACCTGGACCCGTAGCTCGGGGAGTTCACGGGCGGTGAAGCGGCGACGCAGCAGGCACTGCGGGGCGCCGGAGTCGTCGTCGGCCGGGCGGCGTGGATCGGCTAGCACCGGGGCCTCCCCTCGGCGAGGGTGAGGTGGGGTACGGCGTCCGCGCCGAGCCGGCGGAGCGTCAGGGAAAGGTAACTGTCGCACAGAACCGTGATCCGTTCGTGGCCGGTCGCGCCATGGGCGATCGACAGCAGGTCGCCGGCGCAGCCGAAGGACAGGAAGTGGAGGTCGGTGAGGTCCACCGTCAGCCGACGGTGGACGCTCGTCCGGTCCACCGCCTCCCGCAGCGCCGCGGTGAACCGCTCGCGGGTGGCGGCGTCCGCCTCGCCGCTGAGGTGGAGCAGCTGAGGCAGAGGGTAGCCGGCGCGCAGCGAGCCGAGCCGTTCCATGAGGTTGCGTGGATGGGCTCTGGCCATGGCTCTGAGCGTCTCCGCCGTGAACGCCCGGCGGTCGTAGGCGCAGATCTCGCTGTAGGGGTGGCCGGTGAACAGGTGGGCTGCGTGGGTCTCGCGGTGTTCCATGGCGGCGATGGCGGCGCCGAGCGCGGCCACCCAGTGCATGTCGATGAAGGCACGGAGCGCCCGGTAGCCGTCTCGGATCGCCCGTGCGGCCTCCTCGGCCAGCCGGAACATCTGCCGTTCCGCGGTGAACTCCCGATCCGGCGCGATCAGCTGCGCCATGCTGCTGATCACCAGCTGGCCGCGGCGGCGCGCGGCCGCCACGGCCGGGCTGCCGGCGTCCAGCCGGTCCAGCACCTCGTACTCCGGCACTCCGGGCGGCGGGAGGACGATCACCTTCTCGCCCCGCGCCAGCCCGAGCCAGGTGAAGGCGGTCAGCACCTCCCACCGCGTCTCGTCGTCGTCATAGCTGACGAAGGCGTGGTCGCCCGGGCGCATCCGGTGCACGGGTATGGACCGGTCGCAGTTCCCGTCGGCCGCCGCCTGTGCCGCTTCCGCGTCCCGGGCAGGCATTCGGTGTCGCCCCCCTGATGGCCGTGCGCTGTCTGTGGTTGGCAGAGGCTACGGCGGGACGGACTGTGGCTTCGCATGGCTGCCCGGCGGGACCGCGGTTGTCGCACATTGCATCTGATCTGGCCTGAAGTGGCTGATGCGGAGATGCGTTCCGCTCGACTTCGACCGATCGCTTTTCTGTTGCCTGGAGCGGGGCGAGAGGACGGTCCATCAGCGCGTCGCCGACGCCGTCGCTCGCACCCGCTCCCGCCTAGCCCGGCCAGCTCCAGTCCACCACCTCGGGCAGGTCCGTGCCGTGCTTCCGCACCCAGTCGTGGTGCCGATGGCGGACATCGGTCATGGCCTGGCGCAGCCCGGCCGCGTGTGTCGCGAGCCCCGGCACCCGGTCGACGACGTCCATGACCAGCCGGTAGCGGTCCAGGTCGTTGCGGACCACCATGTCGAAGGGCGTGGTCGTGGTGCCCATCTCCTTGTAGCCGCGCACATGGATCTGCGGGTGGACGGTCCGCCGGTAGGCGAGCCGGTGGATCAGCCAGGGGTAGCCGTGGTAAGCGAAGATCACCGGCTTGTCGCGGGTGAAGACGGCGTCGAACTCCTCGTCCGGCATCCCGTGCGGATGCTGGTCTCGCGGCACCAGCCGCGTCATGTCCACCACGTTCACCACCCGCACCGCCAGCTCCGGCAGGTGCTCGCGGAGCAGCGCGGCGGCGGCCAGCGCCTCCTGGGTGGGCACGTCGCCGGCGCAGGCCAACACCACGTCGGGGTCGACGCCGGGGCGTTCGGTGCCGGCCCACTCCCAGATCCCGGCGCCGCGCGCGCAGTGGGCGCGCGCCTGTTCCAGCGTCAGCCAGTCGAAGGCGGGCTGCTTGCCGGCGACCACGACGTTGACCACGTCCCGGGTGCGCAGCACGTGGTCGGCGACGCACAGCAGGGTGTTGGCGTCCGGCGGCAGATAGACCCGCACCACGTCCGGCCGCTTGTTGAGCACATGGTCGACGAAGCCCGGGTCCTGGTGCGAGAAGCCGTTGTGGTCCTGCCGCCACACATGCGAGGTGAGCAGGTAGTTGAAGCCCGCGACCGGCGCCCGCCACGGGATCTCCCGCGCGGTCGCGATCCACTTCATGTGCTGCGCGGCCATGCTGTCGACGATGTGCGCGAACGCCTCGTACGAGGAGAACAGGCCGTGCCGCCCGGTGAGCACATAGCCCTCCAGCCAGCCCTGGCACAGGTGCTCGGAGAGCACCTCCATCACGCGCCCGTGCCGCCCCAGGTGCTCGTCCACCTCCAGCAGCCGCGCCTGCCAGCTCTTGTCGGTGGCCGCGTACAGGTCCTGCAGCCGGTTGGACGCGGTCTCGTCGGCGCCCATGACCCGGAAGTCGCGGCGCTCGGCGGTGTCGGCCATCACCTGCCGCAGCATCCCGCCCAGCACCCGGGTCGGCTCGTGCAGCCGGGTGCCGGGCTTGTCCACGTCGACCGCGTGATCGGCGAGGTCGGGCAGCGGCAGCTCGCGCAGCAGCCGGCCGCCGTTGGCATGCGGGTTGGCGCCCAGCCGGCGGTCCCCCGAGGGCACGAAGGCCAGCACGTGCTCGCGCGGGTGCCCCTCCTCGTCGAACAGCTCCTGGGGCAGGTACGAGCGGAGCCACAGGTCCAGCTCCCGCAGCCGGTCCGGGTTCTCCCGGACGGCGGACAGCGGCACCTGGTGGGCGCGCCAGGTGCCCTCCACGGGCACCCCGTCCACCTGCGCCGGGCCGGTCCAGCCCTTGGGTGTGCGGAGCACGATCATCGGCCAGCGCGGGCGCCCGAGGCCGGCCGGGGCGTCGTCGGGCCGCGGGGCCTGTCCATGCCGTCCGCCCTCCCGCGCTCCGCGCTGGGCGGCCGCGATGCGGTCCAGCGCCACGTCCAGGGCGGCCGCCATGGAGCGGTGGACGTGGGCCGGGTCGCTGTCCGGCTCGGCGTTCACATACAGCGGCTCGTGGCCGTAGCCGCGCAGCAGGGCGTCCAGCTCGTCCTCGGGGATGCGGGCCAGCACCGTCGGGTTGGCGATCTTGTAGCCGTTGAGGTGCAGGATGGGCAGCACGGCCCCGTCGTGGACCGGGTCCAGGAACTTGTTGCCGTGCCAGGAGGCGGCCAGCGGGCCGGTCTCCGCCTCGCCGTCGCCGACCACGCAGGCGACCAGCAGGTCCGGGTTGTCCAGGGCCGCCCCGTAGGCGTGCGCGAGTGAGTAGCCGAGCTCGCCGCCCTCGTGGAAGGAGCCGGGGACGTCCGGCGCGGCATGGCTGGGCACGCCGCCCGGGGTGGAGAACTGGCGGAAGAGCCGGCCCATCCCCGCCGCGTCCCGGCCCACGTCCGGGTACAGCTCGCCGTAGGTGCCCTCCAACCAGGCGCCGGCGAGCACCGCGGGCCCGCCGTGCCCGGGGCCCCACACGCACACCGTGTCCAGATCCCGCTCCGAGATGACGCGGTTGAGATGGGTGTAGACCAGGTTCAGCCCGGGGCAGGTGCCCCAGTGCCCCAGCAGCCGGGGCTTGATGTGGTCGGGCCGCAGGTGCTCGGTGAGCAGCGGGTTGCCACGGAGGTAGATCTGTCCGGCGGCGAGGTAGTTCAGCGCGCGCCAGTGCGCGTCGAGCTGTTCCACGGCGGTGTCCGTGAGCGAGGACCGTGTCTCCATGCCTTGCCCTCCCCGAGGGAGTGGACGTCTGGGGGCCGGCGCGCTCCGTCCACCTGTTCTCCACCGCGGGCTCCCTGCCGCCCGCGCCAACCGCCCCCTCGACCGACCATGCCACAGCTCCCGTCGAAAGGCGCGTCGGCCGACGAAGTTGCACAGTGAGGTCATGAGTCGACTTCTCAGCGGGCTGAGCGCGGAGCACCGGGCCCGGCTCATGGAGCTCGCGCACGACGTGGCCTTCGCCTCGGGTGCCCGGATCTTCGAGGAGGGCGGCAAGGCCGACCGCTTCTGGATCATCCGCACCGGCTCGGTCACCCTGGACATGCGGGTCCCCGGGCGGCGACCGGCCGTGATCGAGACCCTGGGGCCGGGCGAGCTGCTGGGCTGGTCCTGGCTGTTCCCGCCGGGCGGCTGGCACCTGGGCGCGGAGGCACTGAGCCCGGTGCGCGCACATGAGTTCGAATCGGAGCTCGTGCGTCAGCTCTGTCGGGACGACACCCGGCTCGGCTACGAGCTGGTGCTCGCCTGCGCCCAGGCGATGGGGCACCGACTGCAGAGCGCGCGCACCCGGCTGCTGGACCTGTACGGCCCGTACGGGACCAGCCTGCCGGGGCACTGAGCGCGAGCGCGCCGGGGCGTCCCCGGGCGTCGGATCGGCCGTCGGGCCGGGCGGTGGGTGACGGGCGTGCCGCGCGCCGGGCGGGCGCGCGACACGCCGGCGCCATGACTCGGAGGCGCGGGCGCGCGGCCTCCCGGCATCATGGCTCGGAGGCGCGGGCGCGCGGTGCGCCCACGCCTCCGGATGACGGCATGCCGGCCGACGGCCTCGCCCCCCGCGGGGTCGTCGGCTGAGTGGCGCGGGGGATCGCGGACCCTCCGTCAGGAACGGGTCCGGTCCCGTCGCCGGCCCGGGTCAGTAGCCCTGGTTCGGGTACTGCTGCTGGCGGCCGTACTGGTCCTCGTACACGGCGGGTCGCGGCGCGGCCGGGCGGGGCATCGCGGGGCGCATCGCCTCATAGCCGGTCGGTCCGCCCGGCCCGGGCAGGGCCGGACGCTGCGGCTGCGGGGCTGCCTGCTGGGCCGGGTACGGCTGCGGGCCCGGGTAGCCGCGCGGGCCGTTCGCCTGCGGCGGAATGTACGGCGCGGGCGGGTGCTGGAGTCCGCCGGGCTGCGGCTGGGCGGGGCCCTGTGCCGGGTAGCCGTGCGGCGGGGTGTGGTGCGACGGGGCGGCCGGAAGCGCGGGTAGCGCGGCCGGCAGGGCGGGCGCGGCCGAGGGGAAGTGGCCGCTGGGGTCGTACGGCGAGGGGACCCGGATGGGCGCGATCTGCGGCGTCCCCCGCTCGGCGACGAGACTGTCGTAGATGGGGGTGTCCGGGAAGGACGGCGAGGAGTAGTAGCCGCCGCCGTAGGTAGAGCGGGGGGAGGTCATAGTCCATAAGTTAAGCCCACGATGTGCTGGTTGGGGAGTCCGATAAGAGGGTTGTTTCATGGGCTTCTCGTGGTCGCGGCTCCCCAATCAGAGCGAACCTGGGAAAATCGGTCGCCGAAGGCCGTTGAGATCGTGTAAAGAGCGCGTCTTGACGGGTTACCCGCGGTTGGCTTGATGAGTCGAGAACCTCGCGAAAGCGAACGAAAGCGAAACGAAGAGAAGGGCAGGGGGAACAGATGGCGATGTCCAAGGGCGCCAATGTTCAGATTCCGGTGTCGGCCGTGCGGGTCGAGCTCGGCTGGCAGACCGGAGCGGGGGTGCCGGACGTCGACACCTCGGCGCTGCTGCTGGTGTCGGGGAAGGTCCGCTCGGACGCGGACTTCATCTTCTACAACCAGCCGACGCACGACTCCGGGGCGGTCCGCCACGAGGGCAAGCGCACGGCCGGGAGCGAGGTGACGGACTCCCTCGCCGTCGATCTCGACAGGGTGGAGCCCGCCATCGAGACCATCGTGCTCGCCGCCTCCGCCGACGGCGGCCGCTTCGGACAGGTCCCCGGGCTGCGCATCCGGGTGCTGGACGCGGCCGGCGGCGCGGAGCTGGCGCGCTTCGACAGCACGGACGCCACGGTCGAGACCGCCTTCGTCCTCGGCGAGCTCTACCGCAGGCAGGGAGCGTGGAAGTTCCGCGCCGTCGGCCAGGGCTACGACAGCGGACTGTCCGGCCTCGCCACGGACTTCGGCATCACCGTCGACGACCCGGAGGCCGAGCCCTCCCCGGCCTCCGTCCCGGCCCCGGTCCCGCCGGTCGCGCCGCCGCCCCCGGCCGCCGCGCCGCCGGTCGCGCCGCCCCCGCCGGCCGGGGCGTCCGTGCCGCTGCCGCCCCCGCCGGCCGCCGCCCCGGCCACCTCGGGCGCGCCGGTGCGGCTCACCAAGGTCACCCTGACGAAGGAGGCGCCCACCGTCTCGCTCACCAAGCAGGGCGGTACCGCCGGCGTCCTGCGGGTCAACCTCAACTGGGAGGTGCGCAAGCAGTTCAAGGGCTGGCAGCAGAAGCTCGGCAAGGTCATGGCCCTCCACGGCGACCTGGACCTCGACCTCGGCGCACTCTTCGAACTGGCCGACGGCAGCAAGGGCGTCGTGCAGGCGCTGGGCAACTCCTTCGGTTCGCTGCACCAGCCGCCCTTCATCCACCTCGACGCCGACGACCGGACCGGCGCCCGCGCCTCCGGCGAGAACCTCACCGTCAACCTGGACTTCAAGGACGCCTTCCGCCGCATCCTGGTCTTCGTCTCGGTCTACGAGGGCGCGCGCAGCTTCGCCAACCTCAGCGCCACCGTCACCCTCACGCCGCAGCACGGCGCGCCCATCGAGTTCTCGCTCGACGAGTGCACCGTGCCCTCGCCGGTCTGCGCGCTGGCCCTCATCACCAACGACGGCGGTGACCTGGTCGTCCAGCGCGAGGCCCGCTACCTGGTCCCCGACCGCGGCGTCAGCCCGCAGCGGACCCTGGACCACGCCTACGGCTGGGGGATGAACTGGACCCCGGGCCGCAAGTGACGGCGAACGCCTACCGGGCGCTCATGTCTTCCCGGGCGGTCATGTCTTCGGCATGACGGGCGGGCTACGGCGCGGCCTCGGGACGGGGATACGTACGCCCCTTCCAGGCCGCGCCGCGCCCCCGGTAGTGCTGGACCGCCGAGTCGACGGTCATCAGCAGGTACAGGGCGGCGGACAACGGCAGCAGCGGCGCCAGCCACAGCGTCTGCCGGTAGTAGCGCAGCATCGGCACATAGGTGCCCGCCATCACCGCCCACGCGACTACCCCGGGCAGCAGCGGCCCCCCGCCGCCCGTCAGCAGACCCGCGCAGGCCGCCACCGGAGGCGCCAGGTAGACCACCGCCAGTCCCGCCACCGTCGCGACCAGCAGGAGCGGGTTGTGCCGCAGTTGGGCGTACGCGCTGCGCGAGACCATCCGCCACAGCGGGCGCAGCCCCGGATACGGCCGCACGCTGTCCACTCGCTCGGCCAAGCCCAACCAGACGCGGCCGCCGCCGCTCTTCACCGCCCGCGCGAGGGCGACGTCGTCGATGACCGCCTGCCGGATCGCCCCGGGGATCCCGGCCCGCTCGGCGGCGGCCCGGCTCAGCAGCACGCAGCCGCCGGCCGCGGCGGCCGTGCGTCGATCGGTCCGGCCGATCCAGCGGAAGGGGTAGAGCTGGGCGAAGAAGTAGACGAACGCCGGGACGATCAGCCGCTCCCAGCCGGTCGCCACCCGCAGCCGCGCCATCTGCGAGACCAGGTCCAGGCCGTTGCTCCGCGCGGCCCGCACCAGCTCCCGCAGACTGTCCGGCTCATGGGCGATGTCCGCGTCGGTCAGCAGCAGGTACTCGGCGTCGGTGCGCGCGCGGGCCAGCGCCATGCCGTGCCGCACCGCCCACAGCTTGCCGGTCCAGCCGGGCGCCGGCTCGCCGGGAGAGGACACCGTCAGCGGCAGCCCGTGGCTCTCCGCCGCGGCCAGCGCGCGGGCCAGCTCGCCGGTGCCGTCGGTGCTCCCGTCGTCGACGAGGAAGACCTCCGCGCGCCCCGGGTAGTCCTGCGCGAGCACCGACGGCAGGCTGCTCGGCAGCACCTCCGCCTCGTCCCGGGCCGGGATCACCACGGCGACCGAGGGCCAGGGCGGCTCCGCGGACCCCTCCGGCCCGCCCTCGGGCGCACCCCGGGCGGCCTCGCCGGGGTCCTCCGGGGCCCTCCCGCCCCCCGCGCCGCCCAGGCCGTCTCCCAGCCCTCCGGGGGCCGGCAGTCGCAGATCCGTGCGCCAGAAGAACCCCTGCCCCAGCAGCAGCCACGCCCAGGCGCCTGACGACGCCCAGGCGATCCACATCAGCGCGCTCATCCGCCGCAGTCTGCCCGACCGACGGGTCCGCCGCCCCGAGGCGCGCACAGACGATCGACTAAAGTGTCCCGGTGTCGCTTTCGCGCCGTATCCGGCGCCCGGGGGGCGGCGGACGGGCCACAACGGAGTGGCGAGGATCGACAGAGCGAGGCGAGAACCTGGTGAAGATCGCGCTTATGGACTCCGGAATCGGTCTGCTCCCGGCGGCGGTCGCCGTGCACCGACTGCGGCCCGACGCCGATCTGGTCCTCTCCTCCGACCCGGAGAGCATGCCCTGGGGTCCCCGGACCACCGAGGACCTCACCGCCCGCGCCGTGGCCTGCGCCCGCGCGGCCGCCGCGCACCGGCCGGACGCGCTGATCGTCGCCTGCAACACCGCCTCCGTGCACGCCCTGGCCACCATCCGGGCCGAGCTGGAGCCCGCGCTGCCGGTGATCGGCACCGTGCCGGCGATCAAGCCCGCGGCGGCGGGCGGCGGCCCGGTCGCCATCTGGGCCACACCCGCCACCACCGGCAGCCCCTACCAGCGCGCCCTGATCCGCGACTTCGCCGACGGCGTCCAGGTCACCGAGGTGGCCTGCCCCGGGCTCGCCGACGCGGTCCAGCACGCCGACGCGGCGGCGATCGACGCCGCGGTGGCCGACGCGGCCGCCCGCACGCCCCGCGACGTCCGGGCCGTGGTCCTGGGCTGCACCCACTACGAACTGGTCGCCGAGCGCATCCGCGCGGCCGTCCAGCCGGCCGGCGCGCCGCCGATCGTGCTGCACGGCTCCGCCGGCGCCGTCGCCGCCCAGGCGCTGCGCCGCATCGGCGCCACCCCGGCCCCGGCCGGCACCGTGGCCCCCTCCGGCACCCTGACCGTGCTCCTCGCCGGCCGCGAGTCCGCCCTGCCGGCGGAGGCCCTGGACTACGCCGAAGGCGGCCTGCTGGCACCGGCGGGCGTCGCGGGGCGCTAGGCGCGGGCCGCTCGGCGGCCCTCGGCGCGGACCGGCCGCGCGCTCGGCGTCGGCGTCGTACGGCGACACGGGGGATTCCCGTTCGGCGGAACCCCCCGTTCGGCGGAACCCCCCGTTCGGTGGAAACCCCGCCTTCGGTGGAACGCGCCCGCGGCGCCGTGTTGCCCGCCCCCGCCGCGGGCGCGCGGGCTCCGGGAGCGTGGCGCGCGGGACCGCGGGCCTCCGCGCGCGGCGCACGGTTCCGTACGGCCGCCGGCGCGGACCGCGCGGGTCCGTACGGCTGCCCGCGTGGACCGCACGAGTCTGTACGGTGCCGGCCCGGCCCGGTCCGCGCGGGCACGCGGCCGGGAGGCCCCACTCGCGGGTCGGGAGCCCTCCGCGCGGGGCCCTCCGCGCGCGTCGGAGAGCTACTCACGGGTTGGTCGTACGGACGGCCCGCGCTCGCTGCCCGCGAGGCGGAACGTGAGTAGGCTGCCACCATGAGGGACCTTCCCACGGACCCCATGCCGAACTCCCAAGAGCGACCGCCCGAGGTATGGACCGGCCGCGCGACCAACCGCGGTCAGTGGCTGCTGGCCCTCCTGGGCGCCGGCTGCATGGCCCTCGGCGTCGAGCTGGCGGTGGACTCCGCGTGGACCTCCGGTCTGGCCCCGCTGCTCATGTCCGTCATCGGCTGTGTGGCGGCGGGACTGCTCGTGCTGTTCGGCACGCTGGCCTTCGTCCAGGTGGCGGTGCGCGTCGACAAGGACTGCCTGGAGGTGCGCTGCGGCCACATCGGCGTGCCGCGCCGCCGCATCCTCCTCCAGGACGTCGTCGGCGCCGAGTTCGTCCCATGGGTCACCCCACGACAGTGGGGCGGCTGGGGCTACCGCTGGCGCCCCGAGAGGGGTACCGCGGTGATCGTACGGCGCGGTGAGGGGATCGCCCTGCACCTCTCCGACGGCCGGGTCTTCACCGTCACCGTGGACGATGCCGAAGCCGCGGTCCGGGTCGTCCGCGATCACCTGCGACTGCGGGCCCGCCCGACGTCACAGGCTTAGCGGTCGCCCTCCCGCCCCCGCGGGCTGTCGAGGGCGTGTCAAGGGCGGCGATCGCACGCCCGTCCCGCGCGGGCAGGGGCATGGGAGCAAGAGCGCGCCGAGGGCTGTCGGAGGTGGGCCCCCAGGGCGGTCGCCGGTGCGTCGCCCATCGGGGCGGGGCGCCACCGGGTCGCCCGGAGTCGCCTGGGGGTGCCGCGGGCGTCGGCGTCCCGCGCGGGTGGGGTACGGGGTGGTGCCTCTCGGGTGCCGGCCCGTGTGGGGCTCGGCTCCCGGGGCGGCCTGCGGCCCGACCTCA
This sequence comes from Streptomyces sp. SAJ15, assembly GCF_007595705.1. Lineage (GTDB taxonomy): Bacteria > Actinomycetota > Actinomycetes > Streptomycetales > Streptomycetaceae > Streptomyces. The sequence continues at coordinate 962,359 of NZ_NISY01000002.1, forward strand.
GGGCGCCCGGCCCGGTCTCCGCGGCCGTGTCCGCGCCAGCGGTCACGCCCACGGCCGGGCTCGGTCGCATCGGGGCTGGTTCGAGTGCGGCCGGGTGCGGCCGGATCAGCCGGACTCGATCGGGGCGCCGGGGCGGCGGGCGGTGGCCAGGCCGGCCAGCAGGCCGGCGCCGGCGGTGATCTGAGGGGAGCTCAGCGCGTTGCCGACGGCGGCCTGGACGGCGAGCCCGGTGAGGGCGGCCGCGGCGGTCAGCGCGACCGCCGTGGCGCGGGGCGAGCGCCACAGCGCGTACAGCGTCCAGCCGAAGGCCGCGGCCAGCAGGGCCACCCCCGGCAGCCCCTGTTCGGCGGCCTGCTGCATGGGGGCGGAGTACGGCGTGCCGTGGGGCTCGGCCGACTGCCGGGAGGCCGGGCTGACCTCACCGAACAGGTCGGGGCCCGCCCCGCGCAGCGGATGTTCCGCGGTGATCGTGGCGGCGTCGTGCCACAGGCGCACCCGATGCTCGGTGAGCTGTCCCTCCAGGGAGGTGGCGAGCCCGCGCGGCAGGGCGTTCGCGGCCACCGCCCAGGTGGAGCCGACCGCCAGCGCCGCCACCAGCGCCAGCCCGGCGAGCGCCGGCAGCCGGTGCCGTACCCGCCCCGCGGCCAGGGAACACAGCAGCACCCCGCACGCCGCGACGAAGCCGGCCGCGCAGCCGGCGGTGAGGGCCAGCGCCGCCAGGGCACCGGCCAACAGCCACAGCGCCCGGCGCGGCGGCCCCGGGCCGGCGGCCCACGCGGCGCAGCACGCGGCGCCGGTGGCCAGCGTCAGCCGCGCGGCGTCCACCGTGACGCCGCCGGTGGACGCGGCCTGCTCGGGGGCGACGGTGAGCGCGGCCCCGGCCAGCGCGCCGGCCGTCGCGGCGGCGACCGGCAGCAGCGAGCCCGCGATCCGGCCGCAGGCGTACCCGGCGGTCACCGCGAGAAGCGCGAGCAGGGTCCCTTCGGGGCGCGCCGCGCGCCCGGCCGCGCTGACCAGCGCCCAGACGGCGCAGCAGCTCAGAAGGGCGGCGCCCGCGACATCGGGCGCCGCCCCGCGCTCCGAAGCGCCATGTCGTATCGCCGTCGGCGTCGCCATCCCGTCGACCCCCCGAGCGCTGACGGGCGCCGCGCCACGGTGCGGCACGGCCGGCCCCGGGCGCGGGCAAGGACTGACACCGTAGCGGGTGGGGGTGCGCCGTGGGAGGACCCATGCAGAAACGTTGGGGCGAATATGTGTACGAAGAGGTTCCGCCTCCGGATCGCGCTCGGCGACGGCCCTGAGCAGCCGTGGGCGTGGTGTGCGCCCGTCCGCGTGCGGGGGCGCACGCCGGGTGGCAAGGGGCCGCGGACGACCGGCACATGGTCCGGGCGGGGGCCGCGCGGCCGATACCCTCGGGCGCATGCCCACACCCGACTTCATCCGTGAACTCCGCACCTCCCTGGGGAACGCCCTGCTGCCGCTGCCCGGAGTGAGCGCGATCGTCCTGGACGACGAGGGGCGGGTGCTGCTCGGCCGCCGGTCCGACAACGGGCGCTGGTCGATCATCGGCGGCATCCCGGAGCCGGGCGAGCAGCCCGCCACGGCGGTGGTGCGGGAGGTGTACGAGGAGACCGCGGTGCGCTGCGTGCCGGAGCGGATCGTCCTTGTCGAGACCCTGGAGCCGGTCGTCTACCCCAACGGCGACGTCTGCCAGTTCATGGACGTCTGCTTCCGCTGCCGCGCGGTCGGCGGGGAGGCGCGGGTCAACGACGACGAGTCCCTGGAGGTCGGCTGGTTCGCCGTCGACGAGCTGCCCGAGATGGAGGAGTTCGCCGTCACCCGCATCAAGCAGGCGGCGTACGACGGACCCACGTGGTTCGAACCCGCCGAACGCCGGTGAAGGGTGGTGCGGGGACACATCGTTCGCGGCCGCGGCGGCGTCTAGCCTGCCCGCTATGAGCGTGTCCACCACATCAGGCACCGTCGACCTTCGTGGTCGCACCGCACTCGTCACCGGCGCCGCGGGCGGTATCGGGCAGGCGTGCGCGCTGCGGCTCGCCGCCTCCGGTGCCACGGTCCGCGCGGCCGACCGGGACGCCGACGGCCTGGCCCGCCTCGCGGCGCGCGCCGCGGGCACCCCCGGCCTGTCGGGCCGCGTCGAGTCGTGCCCGCTGGATCTCACCGACCTCGACGCCGCCGAGGCGGCGGCCCACGGCGCCGACATCCTCGTCAACAACGCGGGCCTCCAACTGGTCCGCCCGATCGAGGAGTTCCCGCCCGAGACCTTCTCGACCGTGCTGACGGTCATGCTGGAGGCGCCCTTCCGGCTGATCCGGGGCGCACTGCCGCACATGTACGGCCAGGGGTGGGGGCGCATCGTCAACGTCTCCTCCGTGCACGGGCTGCGCGCCTCGGCCTACAAGTCCGCGTACGTGGCCGCCAAACACGGACTGGAGGGCCTCTCCAAGGTCGCCGCCCTGGAGGGGGCCGCGCGGGGCGTCACCTCCAACTGCGTCAGCCCCGGCTACGTGCGCACGCCCCTGGTCGAGCGGCAGATCGCCGACCAGGCCGCCGCCCACGGCATACCCGCCGAACGCGTCGTCAGCGACCTGCTGTTGGCCGACACGGCCCTCAAGCGGCTCGTCGAGCCGGAGGAGGTCGCCGAGGCGGTCGCCTACCTCTGCGGACCCCACACCTCGTTCGTCACCGGCACCACCCTCACCATGGACGGCGGATGGACGGCCCACTGAACCCCGAGCCCGCCGAACGCACCGGGCCCGCCGAACGCACCGAGCCCGCCCAGGCCGCCGCATGCGCCGAACGCGCCGAGCCCTATATCGAGCTGCTCGCGCGGGGCGCACCCGCCGAGGCGTTCGAGCGGCCCGTCCTGCGCGCCCGCGCGGAGGGCGAAAGCCCCGCCCGGCTCGCCGCCCTGGAGCGCGCCAAGCTGGCGGCGCTGCGGGTCCATGGAGAGCTGGAGGGCCGCAGGCGACGCGAGGCCGAACTCTCCGCCCTCTACGAGACCGCCCACGACCTCGCCGGGCTGCGCGACCTGGACGCGGTGCTCCAGGCCATCGTGCAGCGCGCCCGCTCGCTGCTGGGCACCGAGGTCGCCTATCTGACGCTCAACGACCCCCGCGCGGGCGACACCTACATGCGGGTCACCGACGGCTCGGTCTCGGCACGCTTCCAGCAACTGAGGCTCGGCATGGGGGAGGGGCTCGGCGGGCTGGTCGCGCAGACGGCCCGCCCGTACGTCACCGACAGCTATCTGGACGACCCCCGCTTCCAGCACACCCACACCATCGACGAGGGCGTCATCGACGAGGGGCTGGTGGCCATCCTCGGGGTGCCGCTCATGCTGGGCAGCGGCGTCATCGGGGTGCTGTTCGCCGCGGACCGGAGGGCGCGGGTCTTCGAACGCGAACAGATCGCCCTGCTCGGTTCCTTCGCCGCGCACGCCGCCGTCGCCCTCGACACCGCCAACCTGCTGGCCGAGACCCGCTCGGCGCTGGCCGAACTGGAGGCCGCCAACGAGATCATCCGGGACCGCAGCGCCGTCATCGAGCGCGCCTCTGAGGTGCACGACCGGCTCACCGAGCTGGTGCTGCGTGGTGGCGGGGTGCACGACGTCGCCGCCGCCGTCGCCGAAGTGCTCAACGGAGCGGTGGAGTTCGTGGAGCCGGAGGCGTGCCCGCTCGCGGCCGTCGACCGGTCGCGCGCCGACGGCCGCGCGGTGCGGCAGGGCGACGACTGGATCGCCGCCGTCTCCGCCGGCGGCGAACTCCTCGGCGCGCTCGTCCTGCACGGCCACCCCGGGCTGGACCCGGTCGACCAACGCACGCTCGAGCGCGCCGCGATGGTCACCTCGCTGCTGCAACTGGCCCGCCGGTCCGCGGGCGAGGCGGAGCAGCGGGTCCGCGGCGAGCTCCTGGACGACCTCCTCGACGCCCCCGACCGCGACCCGGGGCTGTTGCGCGAGCGCGCCCTGAGACTGCGGGCGGACCTGGACGCGCCGCATGTCGTCCTGGCGGCCCGCGTCGACACCGGTGGGGACGCCGTCGACCCGGCCGCCGCGGCCCCCAAGGCTCCGACGGGCGCCGGTGCGGGCGTCCGCGGGGGCCGGCCCGCCGCCTCCCCGGGCCGGGCCGGCGCCGACTCCCGCCCCGTCCCCGGTGCCCGGGCGCACGGGGACCGGGAGGCGGGCGCCCCCGCGGCCGGTCGCCCGAGCGTGGGCGGCCACAGCACGGCCGGCCGCGGCCCGGCGGACACCTCGGACGCCGGCCGGACCGTGAGCCCGGCTCCGAGCGGGGGTCCGAGCGGGGGTCCTGGGGCGGGTCCGAGCGCAGGGCCGGGCGCCCATCCGAGCCGGGTCCCGAGCTCGACAGCGGACCCGCGGGCGAGCGGGCGTCGCACGTCGGGCGGACCGGTGGGCGGACCGGTGGGCTACCGCCGTCCCCCAGGCGGAAGCGCGGCGCGCGGGGCGACGGTCGACCGGCGCGCGGTCGACCGGCAGACCGTCGACCGGCAGCGCCTGTGGTCCGCGGCCTCCCATCTGGCCGCGACCGGGCACGGCCTCGCCGCCGCGCGGGACGGCGGTGTCGTCCTGCTGCTGCCGCTCGCCCCTGGAGAGAACGCCGCGGCCACCGCCCGCCGGGCGGCCAGGCAACTGGGCACCGCCGTACACGCACCGGTCACCGTGGGGGCCTCGGCGCCGGTGCCCGCCCCGGCGGCCGCCCCCGGCGCGGTCGCCGACGCCTACGCGGAGGCGCTGCGCTGTCTGAGCGTGCTGGACCTGCTCGGCCGCGCGGGCGAGGGCGGCGCCGCGGAGGACTTCGGCTTCCTCGGGTTGTTGCTGGCGGGGGCGCGGGACGGCGACCGGGTGGCGGAGTTCGTGCACCGCACCATCGGCACGGTCATCGACTACGACCGACGGCGCGGCACCGACCTGGTCCGCACCCTGGACGCCTACTTCGCCAGCGGCATGAGCCCGGTCCGTACGAAGGACGCGCTCCACGTCCACGTCAACACCGTGGCGCAGCGCCTGGAGCGGGTGGCGCGGCTGCTGGGCCCCGGCTGGCAGGAGCCGTCCCACCTGCTGGAGATCCAGCTCGCGCTGCGGCTGCACCGGCTCTCGGCGGCGGTCGCCCGCTGACCGGTGGGGCCCGCGCGGTTCACGCCCGCCCCGTCGTCGGATGGTGAGCCGCGGAAGCCGACGCGGAAGCCGACGCGGAAGCGTTCGCCGTCGCCGAGGCCGTCGGTTCGACCGCGGCGAGGTCGCGCTGGCGGGTCTCCTTCGCCACCCCGACCGCGACCAGGGTGAGCAGGGCCGCGACGATCACGTACAGCGCGATCGGGGTGCCGCTGTCGTAGTCGGCCAGCAGGGCGGTGGCGATCAGCGGCGCGGGCGCGCCGGCGGCGACCGAGGCGAACTGGGCTCCGATCGAGGCGCCCGAATAGCGCATCCGGGTCGCGAACATCTCGGAGAAGAAGGCCGCCTGCGGGGCGTACATCGCGCCGTGGAAGACCAGCCCCACCGTGACCGCCACGATCACCCAGCCGAACTCCCGGGTGTCGATCAGGGCGAAGAACGGGAAGGCCCAGGCGCCCACCCCCGCGGCGCCGAGCAGGTACACCGGGCGGCGACCGAGGCGGTCGGAGAGCGCGCCCCAGGCGGGGATCACCGCGAAGTGCACGGCCGAGCCGATGAGGACGGCGTTGAGGGCGGTCTGCTTGCCCAGGTCGGCCTGTTCGGTCGCGTAGACGAGGACGAAGGCGGTGATGACGTAGTAACTGATGTTCTCCGCCATCCGCGCGCCCATGGCGACCAGAACGTCACGCCAGTGGTGTCGCAACACGGCGACGATCGGCGGCTGTTCCGCCTCCTGCTTCCGGCTCTCCGCGCGGGCGAGCGCCTCCTTGAAGACCGGCGACTCGTCGACGGACAGCCGGATCCACATGCCGACCAGGACCAGGACACCCGACAGCAGGAACGGCACCCGCCACCCCCACGACTCGAAGGCCGCGTCCGAGAGCAGCGCGGTCAGGGCCGAGAGCACCCCGGTCGCCAGCAACTGTCCGGCCGGGGCGCCGGTCTGCGGCCAGGACGCCCAGAAGCCGCGCCGGTTCCCGCCCGCCTGGTCGGAGTGCTCGGACGCCAGCAGCACCGCCCCGCCCCACTCGCCGCCCAGCGCGAAGCCCTGCACCAGCCGCAGCGCGGTGAGCAGCACCGGGGCCGCCGACCCGACCGTGGCGTGCGTGGGCAGCAGCCCGATGGCGAACGTCGCCCCGCCCATCAGCAGCAGGCTCAGCACCAGCAGCCTCTTGCGGCCGAGCCGGTCGCCGTAGTGCCCGAAGACCAGCGCGCCGATCGGGCGTGCGGCGAAGCCGACCGCGTAGGTGAGGAAGGAGAGCAGCGTGCCGACGAGCGGGTCGGAGTCCGGGAAGAACAGCTTGTTGAACACCAACGCGGCCGCGGACCCGTAGAGGAAGAAGTCGTACCACTCGATGGTGGTGCCGATGAGGCTGGCGGCGACGATGCGGCGGAGGCTGGCGGGGGCGGGCGGAGAAGCGGTTGCGGGGGAGGGCATGAGCATCACTTCCAGAGGGCCGGCGGGGACGATTCCGTGCCGCCGCACCGTAGAAATGCGCAGGTCAGAGGCGTATGTGGTGGGACACCACAGTTCCGCGAGCAGGTGTGCGCGCGACCACCATGGGGGCTGACGTGGTGGGCGGCGCCGGACGGCGGGCGGCTGCCTGGTGGGATCGACGGGCCGGTGGCCCCGTCGCCCGCCGACGGGGATCGGCGGGCGACGGGGCAGGCACGTGATGGGGAGCGGTCGCCGGCGGCCGGCCGCCCGTTGGAGTCGCCGCCCACACGCCACCGGCCGGGCCTCACCGGCCCGGTCGTCAGCCTGCCTGGAGGGCCAGGTCCTCCTGGTCGGGGATCACGCTGCCGTCATGGCGCAGCACCGGGCCGAGGCTGCCGTCGGGGCGGGTGGCGCCGGTCGTCGAGCACGGGTAGACACCGGACTTGCGGGGCAGCGGGGCGATGAACATGGGGTTGACCGCCCAGCGCCCGTCGGCGTCGTCGAGGGCGCGGCACATCAGCTCGGGCTTGTTGCGGTTGATCGCCAGGTGCACCCCGGTGGCGTCGTCCACGAACGTCACATCGGTGTCGGCGTCGCCCGCCCCGAGGGCGATCCGGTGCGCCGGGTCCTGGCGCTCCCAGGCCGCGGCACCCTTGATCTTGAAGATCTCCTGGTTGATGAAGCAGCGCTTGCCGTCCATGTAGGGCAGGGCCTCGCCGCGTCCGTCGGGCATGTCGCCACAGCCGCGAATCCCGGTGGTGAGCTTGCCGTGCCGGGTCAGGCTGCGGATGCCGATGGTGTGTCGGCGGTCGAGGCCGACGCCTCCGGACCAGGCCTCGGCGATCGGCTCGGAGGAGGCGGAGACGATGTAGACGTCGAAACCGGCGGCCTTGAGCGTGCGGATCAGGTCCTTCTGCTGCTCGTAGTAGCGGACGTATCCGGCGATGGTGTGGGTGCCGACCTTCTGGGTGGCGCCGACCGGGGCCGCCAACTGCTCGGTGCGCGCCTGGGCGGCGAAGGACCGCAGGGCCTTGGGGGTGTGACCCGCGAACAGCTGCGGGATCCAGGCGTAGCCCGGCACCGTGCGACGGTGGTTCCAGTTCCCGGCGAAGGCCGGTTCCCCGCCCATGGTCTGCGACTTCTCGCGTATCTCGAAGATCTCGTCGGCGCAGTCGGTGTCGACCGAGGTGGGCAGCGGGCGGCCGACGGGAACGGAGGTGCCGCAGGCGGCGGTGAGGGCCCGGTCGGCGGCCGGCGTCAGCCAGCGGCTGGTGTCACGCCAGCGCGCCGGGCGCAGGATCTTGTCGTGCCGGAGGGACCAGGCGAGCGTGGCGTCGGTGATGTCGTTCTTGACCACGGTGTTGTCCCAGTCGAACGCGGCGACCGGTCGCCGGCCGTCGATGCCGGAACAGGTGCCCCGCTCGTCGATCATCTTCTGGAGCTTGGCGCGGTTGTCCCCGTACCAGGGCAGGCTGGTGTCGAGTTGGGGACAGCGGTCTCGGGACGACGCGCCGCTGGTGGACGTGGGGGCGGCGTCCGCGGGTGCCGCGGTGACGAGAACCGTGGCGGCCAGGAGGCCGGCGACGATGGTGGAACGCATGGATCCTCGCTAGGAGAGGTCGTACAGGGTGATCACGGTCCGCCGGTGCGCATCCCGTGACGACGGCCATTCTTGATCATCAGTGGGATCGACGAACAGGTGAACGAGAGGTTAACGGAAGGTGGATCCGCGCGGTCGGGGTGGCGGTCGAGCGCGAGTCGTCGGGGCGTCATACGAGTCGGTCCGTCATATGGGCCGGGCAGTCATATGAGTCGGGCCGTCATATGAGTCGGACCGTCATGTGAGGGAGCGTCAAGGTCGTCATCAAAGGCGAACAAATTTGGCAATCGACGGTCGAGGGCCGCGTACGGTCACCTACGACATCGACGAGCGAGACCGGGTCGGCCGCACGACCAGCGTGCCGGGCGGCGGAACCGGAGCTCGGACGAAGGAGAGAACATGCGGCCGTTCGCGTTGGGTTACGCCCGGCAGACACAGCAGACGCCGGTCATCGTCCCCTACACCTACGATCACGCCCGGCAGTTGAACGTCCTGCCCGACGGGCGCCCCGCCATCGACGACCGGGCATGGCTGCTCATCACCGGTACCACCACCTCCACCGCCGGATCCAAGACGCACTTCGACGACTGACCCGTCGATGACGGTCCTGATCCTCACCTGTGAGGAGGACGTGACCGCGGACCTGGTGGTGGCGGCGCTCCAGGAGCGCGGGGTCCCGCTGATCCGGCTGGACCCGGCCGATCTGCCCGGCGACGTCGCGCTGGCGGCCGAGTACACCCAGGGCGACATGCACGGCTACCTGTCGGCGGGTGGGCGGATGGGGAGCGCGGCGGGCCTGCGGTCGATCTGGATGCGTCGTCCCGGGACCCCCGCGGCGCACGCCGCGGAGCCCTCCGGCTGGCTCACCACCGAGTCCGAACACGCGCTGTACGGCATGCTCGGCTGTCTGCCGGTCCGCTGGATGAACCACCCGATGGCGGCCGCGCAGGCCCGCTACAAGCCCTGGCAGCTCCACCTCGCGCAGCTCAGCGGCTTCGCCGTGCCGCCCACCCTCATCACGTCCTTCCCCGAGGCGGCGCGCCAGTTCGCCACGGTCCACCGGGACCTGGTGGTCAAGACGGTCTCCGGTACGCATCCGGACGATCCCCCGCGGGTACTGCCCACGACCCGCATCACCCCGGAGGCCGACTTCTCCGAGGTCTCCGCCGGCCCCACGCTGTTGCAACGGCATGTGAACAAGTGCGCGGACATCCGGCTGACCTGCGTGGGTGAGCGCCTGTTCGCGGCGCGCAAGGCGGCCGACCCGCACGAGGTGGACGGGCGCTTCGCCGCCGGGGCCGGTTGGGAGCCGGTGGGGGTGCCCGATCGCATCGCCCGCTCGGTGCGCTCCTACATGGAGGCCGCGCGGCTCGCGTACGGAGCGTTCGACTTCGCCGCGGAGGAGGACGGCACCTGGTGGTTCCTGGAGTGCAACCAGGGCGGCCAGTTCGGCTTCGTCCAACTCGACACCGGTCAGCAGATCGCCCGCGCGGTGGCCGTTTGGCTTTCCGTCGAAGCCCGCTGAACCCCGGAGGAGGCGCGTCGCCCGCCCCGTTCCCGTTGCCGGCCTCGGGGGAGAGCGGGGCGGCCGACGGGGGCTGGAGTGGCGGGTGGGCTCGGCGGGCTCCATAGTGGTGAGGGATTCCGGAGGCGCCTTGGATTTCAAGGAGGCCGCTGATGACCAGGGCTCGCCGTTCGCATCATGAGGCTCCCGACACCACCGCCGCCTTCGTCCGGCTGAGGCGGCTGGAGCCCGGCGGGCCGGAGTGGGTGAGGCTGCGGCGAGAGATCATCGAGGCGTGGCTGCCCATGGCCGAGCGGATCAGCCGACGGTTCGGGGGGCGGGGTGAGGCCGCGGCGGATCTGCGTCAGGTGGCCGCGATGGCGCTGGTACGGGCGGTGGACGGCTACGACCCGGGGCTGGGTCACCCCTTCGAGTCGTACGCCGTGCCGACCATCACCGGGGGTCTGCGGCGGCACTTCCGGGACTGCGTCTGGGGCGTGCGCGTCCCCCGGCGGCTCCAGCGGGCCTGCGGCGCCATAGGACGCGCCCGCGCCGAGCTGGAGCAGCAGCTGTGGACCGACCCGTCCGTGGCCCAGCTGGCGGCGGCGACGGACCTCAGCGAGTCGGAGGTGTACCTGGGGCTGCGGGCCGAGGGGATCCAGCGCACCTGCGTGCTGGACACGCTCACCGGTGGAGCGGAGGGGGTGCCGCTGGACGACACGCTCGGCGCGTCCGACGCCGGACTGGACCGGCTGCTCGAACGGGAGGCCCTCCGGCCGCTGCTGGCCGAGCTGCCCGAGCGCGAGCGCCGGGTGCTGTATCTGAGCTTCTTCGAGGAACGGACGCAGAAGGAGATCGGCGCCCGACTGGGCGTCTCGCAGATGCAGGTGAGCCGCATTCTTCGGCACACCCTCGCCCGGTTGCGGGAGGGGTTGCGGGCCCCGGCCTGAGCGAAGCTTTCGGTGATTGCGAAGGCGAACCGCTCAGCTGCCCCGAGGACCCCGAACGCCGCGGCGCAAAGCACCGGTTACGGCATCTGTCCGCCAAGGTGGAAATACTGCGGTTGAGTCGATATCGCCGATGAATTCCACTGATTGCACCGTGAGTCGCTGATGTCCGGATTTGTTGGCGTGGTGGCGGTGTCGGATGGTGGGCGCGCGGCACGGCCAACTCGCTGGCGGGCATGCCGAATCGGCGCATCGGGTATTCCGCGGAATGGCTGGATCCGGGCGCTCGGACGACATGCCGCACGGCCGTGAACCCTCGGCGCGTGGTCAGTCGCTGAATGGTATCTCACCTGGTGGCAAGGGGTTTCTCGGGGAATTCAGGCTGATAACGAATGGCAATCTTTCCTTGACGTCATGCGGGCCACAGAGTTGACTTCCGGCCACCTCGGCCGTGACATCGCGGCCTCGTCAGGGAGGTCACCCCCAACATGCATGCAATGCCGCGCCGTGTCGTCATCGCCACTGTCGCCGCCCTTTCCATGACCGCGTCCCTCGCGGCCTGCGGATCGGGAGGCGACGGAGGCGGCGAGAGCACGGCGGAGAAGATCGGGTCGCTGCGCATCGGCCTGCTTCTGCCCGACGACCATACGGCGCGGTTCGAGGCTTATGACAGACCTCTGATCACCGAACGCATCAAGGACCTGTGTGCCGAGTGCACGGTCGAGTACGCCAACGCGAAGGCGGACCCGAAGCTTCAGCAGCAGCAGGTCGACACGATGATCGAGAAGGAGGTCGACGCGATCATCCTTGACGCGGTGGACTCCGAGTCGATCGCCGGCGCGGTGAAGAAGGCCGACGACGCCGGCATCCCGGTCGTCGCCTACGACCGGCTCGCCCACGGCCCGCTCTCCGGCTACACCTCCTTCGACAACGAGGACGTCGGCAAGATCCAGGCCAAGGCGCTGCTGAAGGAGATCGGCAGCAAGGCGAGCCAGGGCGAGATCGTCATGCTCAACGGCTGGGACGCCGACCCCAACTCCGCCATGTTCAAGAAGGGCGCGCTCTCCGTCCTGGAGGGCAAGGTCAAGATCGGCAAGTCGTACGACGTGGACCGCTGGCTCCCGCAGCAGGCCGGCAAGGACATGGCCGAGGCGATCAGCCTGCTGGGCAAGAGCCGGATCGTGGGCGTCTACTCGGCCAACGACGGCATGGCCGGCGGCGCGATCACCGCGCTCAAGAACAGCGGCTTCACCACGCTGCCCCCGGTCACCGGGCAGGACGCCGAACTCGCCGGCGTTCAGCGCGTGCTCAGCGGGGAGCAGTCCATGACCATCTACAAGCCGTTCGACCCCGAGGCGACGGCCGCCGCCGAGATGGCGCTCGCCCTGGGCCGTGGCGAGGAGGTGGCCGTCTCCGCGACCGTCGACAGCCCGACGAACAAGGACATTCCGGCTCAGCTGATCACGCCCATCCTGCTGACCAAGGACAACATCAAGGACACCGTCGTCAAGGACGGGATGCTGAAGGTCAGCGACATCTGCACCGCCGCGTACGCGACCGCCTGCAAGCAGGCGGGCCTGCGCTGACGAGGCCCGCCGGCCCGCACACGGACGACGTGCGGGCCGGCGGGTCACGCCCGACGGTCGGGTCCACGCCCCGGGCGTCCGCGGTGTCGGCGGATCAGTGGCCGTGGAGGCGGCGTTCCAGGTAGATGCCGGTGAACACCGCGACCTTGGCCCGCAGCACCCAGGGGTCGAAGGGCTTGCCGATGTAGTCGACGGCTCCGGCCGCGTAGCCGCGCGCGGAGTGCTCGGGATCGGTGCCCATGGCGGTGAGGAAGATGATCGGCACGTCCCGGGTGCGGGGGCGACGCTTGATGTGCGCGGCGGTCTCATAACCGTCCATGTCGGGCATCTGGACGTCCATGATGATCACCGCGAAGTCGTCGTGGTGCAGCAGCGCCTTGAGCGCCTCCCCGCCGGACGAGACGGTGACGAGCTCCTGGTCGAGCGTCGACAGCACGGCCGTCATCGCCAGCAGGTTGTCGGCCTGGTCGTCCACGATCAGGATCCTGGGCATGCGCTGCGGCGGACGGGCCGCGCCGCCGGACAGGACGGCGGTCTGCTGCACCTTCTCGATCGTCTCCAGCTGCCGTTCGAGGAGCTCGCAGCGTGCCTCGGCCTCGTCGCGCTGCTTGTGCGCCGCGAGCAGCTCCGCCGACAGCCGTGCCACCTCGTCCTGCAGCGTGTCCCGTTCGCGCAGCAGTTCCGAGACGTCGGGGCGGCCCGACGCCAGCAGGTCCGCGCGTTCCCGCTCGGCGTTCCACGCGGCTTCGAGCTGGCTCAGCCGCACCTCCAGGTCCGCGATGCGGTGCTTGCGGTCCAGCAGCGCGTCGCCCAGCACGTCGCCGCGGGCCGTGGAGCGGCGCGAGACCCGGTCGGCGTCGGCCAGTTGCTGCTCCAGGACCTCCACGGCGTGCTTGGGTGAGGTGCTCGTCGTCACTGCGGCGCGATGCAGCGCCCGTACCAGCTCGATGGCCTCGGGGGTGGCGGCGGTGCCCCGGTGCTCGGCGAGATCCGTGAACAGGTCCATGACCGCCTCCCAGGGAGGGACGCGGCTGCCGCTCAGATATCGCGAGAACGTCCCGGGGTCCCGACTGCGGCGTGCCGCGTACCGCCGGACCGAGACGCCCAGCCCGTCGAACAGCTCCCGCAGCGCCTGAGCCAGGGCCCGGGACTCCTGGGTCAGATCCTCCGCCAGCGGCCTCAGTTCACCCACGGCCGTCCCCGGCTTCCACATCGGCCCGGGGGAGCTGTCGCGCCTCGGTGTCCTCGGCCGCGACGAGCCGGTCGAAGAACGGCACCGCGAGGCCGGCGGCCGCCAGGCCGCACAGCGCGCCGCGCGCCGCTCCGTCACCCGCGAGCGTGGCCAACACGCCGGCTGCCACGCCCGCGAGGGCGGCGAGCAGCAGCACGAGTGTCGCTCTCAGCGACAGCAGTGAACGGTCCATCTCAACTCTCTCCTTCGCCCCCGGCCGGCTTCCGGCGCGCGGGCCGCACCGCCCTCCGGGCCTTTCGCCGAAGGGTGAGTCACAGCATGGAGGGTGACCGGACCGTTGCGCTGGGCAACGGTCGGATCGGCAACGTTGGCCGTTGTTGCCACCGGGCGGGTGGGTGGGCGCAACGCCCCTGTCCCCGCGGCGCCCGCGCCGACGGCGGGCGTAGCCTCGTATCCGGGACACGAGCGACGCGCGGGGCACGGCGCGTGACCGAAGTCTTCGGGAGGTGTGCGCACATGGCCGAAGTGGAACTGTCGGCGGGCACGATCGAGTACGAGGACACCGGGGGAGACGGGCCCGTCGTCGTCCTGCTGCACGGGGTCGCCATGGACGGCACCCTGTGGCGTCATGTGGTCGCCGAACTGCGCGCCGACTTCCGGTGCGTGGTGCCCACGTTGCCGCTGGGCGGACACCGGCGGCCCATGCGGCCCGACGCGGACCTGTCGGTGCTGGGAGTGGCCCGGCTGGTCGCCGAGTTCCTGGACCGGCTCGAACTGCGGGACGTCACCCTGGTGATGAGCGACTGGGGCGGGGCGCAGGCCCTGGTCGCGGACGGACGGGCCGGCCGTGTCGGGCGCCTGGTCATCACCTCCTGCGAGGCCTTCGACAACTTCCCGCCCGGCCTGCCGGGGCGCAATCTGTACGCCTCGGCCAAGCTGCCCGGCGGCATCCGGGTGGCCTTCGCGCTGCTGCGCTTCCCCCCGATGCGGCGACTGCCCATGACTTGGGGATGGATGACCAGGCGGCCGGTGCCGCGCGAGGTGATGAACGCGTGGTTCCGGCCGCTGTGGACCTCCCGCGCGATCCGCCGCGACCTGCGCCGTTACGTCCTCGGTGTGCCGGCGCGCGACGAACTGCTCGGCTGGGCGGAGCGGTTGGCGGACTTCACGGGCCCGGCGCTGGTCGTGTGGGCCGCCGAGGACCGGGTGATGCCGCCGGAGCACGGCCGCCGGCTGGCCGCCCTGCTGCCCCGCGGCGCATACGTCGAGATCGCCGACAGCTACACCCTCATCCCCGAGGACCAGCCCCGCCGACTCGCGGCCCACCTCCGTACGTTCCTCGCCGACGCCCGAGCGTAGACCCGGCGCCGGGCCGGCGGGGCCGGTGCCCGCAAACGCCCCGGCCGCCCGCCACACGCCGTACGACCGTCTCCGCGCGGGCCGCACGACCGTCTCCGCACGGGCCGGGCGAAGGCGGTCGCTCCCCGCCCGGCCGCGCCGTTCAGGCCGGCAGGTCCGCCAGACGGCGGCGGTCCAGCGGCGAGGAGCGCCGGTCCAGCCGCCGCTCCAGGACCCGTCGGGCGGAGTCGCAGTGGCCGGCCGCGACCAGGGCGTACAGCAGGGTCTCCTCGACGACCTCGCGCTGGGCCGCACTACCGCCGACCCGCGGCAGCGCGGGCAGCACCCCGCGCAGCCGCCGCACCGCGACCGACCAGCGCTCCTCCAACACCGCCTCCAGCGCCTCGCACAGCGGCGCGACCACCTCGCGCTGGACCGGGTCGGCCTGCGCCGTGTGGGCGCGCAGCCGACGCAGGGCGGGCAGGTCGCCGGCGGCGGTGAGGGCGAAGGCGCCGTGCAGGGCGGTGAAGGCGGTCGCCGGCCGCTCCACCATGTCGCGGGCGACCGCGCCCAGCACGTCGTCCACCGGGACCCGGCCGGTCCAGTTGCGGGTCATCCGGGCCCGCCACAGCAGCGAACCCGAGTCGATCAGGGCCCGTACGCCGCGCACCCGGGCCGGGGCCAGCTGGGCGAACCAGCGCCGGCGCACCGCCGCCGGATCGTCGAGGGCCAGCTCGTGCAGGGCCGCGTGCCAGGAGAAGTGCGCCCGGTGCACCGCGCCGCGGCCCTGACCGGTGAGCCACTCGTCGAGCCAGTCGCGGCCCGCGCGGTGCGCACCGGACTCGTAGTGGACATGGGCCAGCGCGTGCACCGCGTGACCGGAGGCCGGCTCGGCGGCCAGCGCCTGCCGCGCCAGATCGCCCGCCTCCTCGAAACGCCCCTCCTCCTGGTGGAGGAAGGAGAGCAGCGAGGTGTGGAACCAGTGGCCGTCGTAGGCGGCCGCGGTGGACTCCAGCAGCCGGCGCGCCAACTCGCCGTCCAGGTCGCTGACCCCGGAGAAGGCGATGGTGGGGACGGCGGCGCTGAGCGCCAGGGCGTCACCCGGATGGCGGCCCAGATGGTCCATCAGGGCGGTGTCGCCGTCGCCCGCCCCGACCCGGCGGGCCACGACGTCGACGAAGGAGCGCTCCCGGTCGTCGCCGCGCTCGGCCGCGCTGCGCCGCGCGTCGGCGAGCGCCCGCTGGGTGTCGACCTCCACCCCGCACTCGTGGCCGAGCAGGGCCAGCGCGGCGTGTCCGAGGGCGAAGCCGGGGTCGAGCTCGACGGCCCGGGCGAACGCCTCCGCCGCCCCCGCGCGGACCGTGACGACCCGCGCCAGTCCGCTGCGGTAGGCGGCCGCCGCCGCGGCGTGGGTGGACAGCGGCAGCCCGAACTGGTCGGCCGGGCGACGGCGGGCGGTCGACGCCGGCCCGGACAGCGGCGCCAGCAGCGCCTCGGTGACCGCCCGTGCCTGGACCCGCAGCTCGGGGATGGCGGTGGTCTCCCACAGCTCGCCGCGCCGGGGCGCGCCGAGCGTGAACAGCGGGCGCTCCGCGCGGCCTTCCGCGTCGCGCAGCCGCCCGTCCTCGGTGGCCACCCCGATGCCCAGCGGGCCGGGCACCGCGAGTCCCGCGGCGAGCAGCCCGCCCCACAGGGGATCGCCCGAGCCGTCGGCGCGCAGCCCGGGTCCGGTGCAGTCCACCACCCAGCTCACCCGCAGCGAACGGCCGTCGGCGAGGCCGACGTCGAGCCGCGCGTCGTCGAGCCGTCCGCCGCCGTCGGTGTCGTCCGCGCCCAGGCGCCGTACGGACGCCACCCGGCCCGCGTGGACCCGCAGCCGGCGGGCGGCGCGGGCCCGGCCGAGGGCCTCCGCGGTGGTCGGGGCCATCCGGTGTCGATGCACGTTCCACGCGGTGGCGTCCCGGCCCAGGAACTCCGCCCGCTCGTCGTCGCTCAGCCCCTGCCACAGGCCCACGGTGACCGAGCGCAGCCCGTCCAACGCCGGCCGCCAGTCGCCGTGCTCGCGCAGCGCCGCGAGCAGATGGCGGCGGACGGCGGTGCGGAGCCGCGGCAGCGGCAGCCCGGACAGCCCCGGCGGAGGCGGCACCGGCGGCAGCGGGGCCACGGCGTGCGGCCGGGGCAGCAGCCCGCTGCGGGACAGGGCGTGCACCGTGCGCCCGGGGCGGTCGAGGGTCAGTGCCAGGTCGACCGCGGTGAGCCCGGCGCCGACCAGCAACACATCCCCGTCGTCCTCGCGGACCGCGTCCAGCGCGCCCGGCGCCCAGGGGCGGTCGATGAAGCGGTCCTGGCCGCGCAGCCCCTCCGGCGCCCAGCCGGCGGTTCCGGCGGCGGGCCCGGTGGCCAGCACCACGGCGTCGGCCGAGACGCCGGTGCCGTCCGCGAGGTCGAGCACGGCCCCGCCGGCGCTCGGCCAGGCGCACCCCACCGCCTTCGTCCGCAGCCGGCGTACGGCGACGACGCCCCGCGCCCTGATGATCGCCTGGCCGAGGGTGTCGGCGAGATAGGCGCCGTAGCGGTAGCGGGTGGCGAAGTCGCCGGCGGTGACGGTCGGTTCGCCGTGGCGACAGAGCCACCGCAGGAAGTGCCCGGGGTCGTCCGGGTAACAACTCATCCCGCCGACCGGAACGTTGAGCCGGTGGCGCGGGTCTTCGGTGGCGTAGGCGGTGCCGCGCCCCGCCTCCCCGGCCGGGTCGATCAGGACCAGCTCGAGCGGGGTGCGCCGCCGGGCCGCGGCCTCGCAGAGCTGGAGGGCGACGAGCGCGCCGGCCGCACCCGCGCCGACGACGGCCACGGTTGATCGAGATCGAGAGCGAGCGAGGACCACGGACAAACCTCCGGCTCCGGCACACGGGTGCACGATGTACTTCACTATTTCGATGAACAACCTGCAATGGGCACCATACTGGCGTCGACGCGACGGTGCGTCATCACCCCCTCGCTGTGGGCCACATGGCGTCCCGTCGCGGGACGGCCCCGTACGCTGAACGGCCGCCACGTCGGCGGGCGGCTCCGGTGACGGGAAGGGGCGGCCCCGGCGCTCGGGCGGGAGGGCCCGCGTCTGGAGGGGAGGGCCCGGCGCTCGGACGGGAGGCCCGGTGCCCGGACGGGACGGCTCCGCCGTCGCCGTGAGACAGTTGAGGCCGTGAGGATCTCAGCAAGAACGGACTACGCCGTACGGGCGATGGCGGAGCTCGCGGGCTCTCCCGACCGGCCGCTGAAGTCGGAGGACATCGCGACCCGTCAGGACATCCCGCTGCGCTTTCTGTTCGTGGTGCTCAGCGAGTTGCGCCGAGCCGGGCTGGTCCGCAGTCTGCGCGGCCCCGACGGGGGCTACGAGCTGAGTCGGCCCTCGGAGGAGATCACCCTCGCCGACGTCATCCGCGCCGTCGACGGCCCGCTCGCCAGCGTGCGCGACCTGCGGCTCACCGGGCTGGAATACCCCGGGGCGGCAGCCGCCCTCCCCGACGTCTGGCGCGCGGTGCGCACCAGCCTGCGGCAGGTCCTGGAGGGCACCACACTGGCCGACCTGGCCGCGGGCACGCTGCCGCGGCTGGTCGCCGAGCGCGTCCAGGAGTACAACGACAACGTCCGCGCGTACCCGCCGTTTCCCACCCGGCGGTGACGGCCCCCGGCGGAAATGTCCCGACGGCGCCCGCCCTGCCCGTGCCCGCGCCCGTCGGCGCCCGCCCCCCCGGGGGGCGGCCCCCGGCAGTGAGGTTCCGGCGGCGCCGGCCCCCGGCGGTGACGGTCGCCACAGGACGGCAGCGGCGGTGTCCGTCTCCGGTGGTGAGCGGCCCGTCGGTGGCGGTCGGTCACACCTTGCGGTAGCCGTACGCCTCCTCGGCCGCCGCCACGACGGCCTCCAGGTCCGCGCCGGCCGAGGCGGCGACGACCGCCGCGACCGTGCCCTCCAGGAAGGGAGCGTCCACCAGGCGTGCCCCCTCGGGCAGTTCCTCGTCCTCGGCGAGGAGCGCCTTCACGGTCAGCACCGCGCTGCCCAGGTCGACCAGGAGGGCGACGCCCGCGCCCCGGTCGACGGCGTGGGCCGCCCGGGCGATCAGCTCCGCACTGGTGCCCACCTCGCCGTCGGCGGTGCCGCCGGCGGCCGCGACGGGCGCCGTGGCCCCACCGCCGGCCAGGGCCGTGGCCATGCGCGCCACCGACTCGGCGACCTGGGCGCTGTGCGAGACCAACACCACTCCGACCGACTGCCGTTCGTCGCTCATCCGGCCACCTCCGCCAAGGTCGTGAAGATGAGCGCCGAGGAGGTGGCGCCCGGGTCCTGGTGGCCGATGCTGCGCTCGCCCAGATAGCTGGCCCGGCCCTTGCGGGCCCGCAACGGCACGGTGGCCACGGCCCCCTTCCCGGCCGCGTCCGCGCCGGCCGCGAAGGAGTCGTCGAGCGCGTCGACCGCCGGGACCAGCACGTCCAGCATCGTCTTGTCGCCGGGCACGGCACCGCCCAGTTGGGCCACCGCGTCCACCCCCGTCCGCAGGGCCTCCCGCAGCCGCTCGCGGTCCACCTCCTCCGCGTCGCCGAGCGCCTTGCCCGCGCGCCGCAGCAGCGTCCCGTACAGCGGGCCCGACGCGCCACCGACCGTGGAGACCAACTGACGCCCGGCCAGCACGAGCACGGCGCCCGGGGTGGCCGGCGCGTCCGTGTCGAGCGCGGCGGACACGGCTCGGAAGCCACGCAGCATGTTGCTGCCGTGGTCCGCGTCGCCGATCGCCGCGTCCAGGTCGGTGAGCCGGTCGGCCTCCCGCTCCACGGCTGCCGCCAGCGCGGTCAGCCAGCGGCGGAAGAACGCGGCGTCGAGTACGGGGTCGCTGCCGGGCGGCGCCACGGGCATCCTCCTCGGTCGGTCGGTCGGTCGGGTGGGCGGTCGTTCGGTCGGGTGGGCGGTCGGGCCGACGGTCGGTCGGGCGGGCGACGGGCGACGGGGCGCGTGCGAGGTCGCGCCCTGCGGTACGGGCCGGGCCCGGGGTACGCGGCCGGGCGGGGCGCGCGGTCGGCTTCAGCGGCCCCAGCGCAGGGCGGGGGTGGACACCGGCGCGTCCCACAGGCGCAGCAGTTCCTCGTCCAGCTGGCACACCGTCACCGAGGCGCCGGCCATGTCCAGCGAGGTGACGTAGTTACCGACGAGGGTGCGGGCCACCGGGACGCCCCGCTCGCCCAGGACCCGGTGCACCTCCGCGTTGAAGCCGTACAGCTCCAGCAGCGGAGTGCCGCCCATCCCGTTGACCAGCAGCAGCACCGGACTGTCCGGCTGGAGATCGTCGAGCACGGCGTCCATCGCGAGGTCGGCGATCTCACGGGAGGTCATCGTCCCGCGTCGCTCCCGCCCCGGCTCGCCGTGGATGCCCACACCGAGCTCCAGCTCACCGGGCGGCAGCTCGAAGGTGGGGCCGCCCTTGGCCGGGGTGGAACAGGCGCTGAGGGCCACCCCGAAGCTGCGCGAGGACGCGTTGACCTGCCGGGCGACGGCCTCCACCCGCTCCAGCGGCGCCCCCTCCTCCGCCGCCGCGCCCGCGATCTTCTCGACGAAGAGCGTCGCCCCGGTGCCGCGCCGGCCGGCCGTGTAGAGGCTGTCGGTCACCGCCACGTCGTCGTTGACGAGCACCTTGGCGACCTGCACCCCCTCGTCCTCGGCGAGTTCGGCGGCCATGTCGAAGTTGAGGACGTCACCCGTGTAGTTCTTCACCACGAACAGCACGCCCTTGCCGCTGTCCACGGCCGCCGCCGCCCGCACCATCTGGTCAGGAACGGGTGAGGTGAACACCTCCCCGGGGCAGGCCGCGTCCAGCATCCCGGGCCCCACGAACCCGGCGTGCAGCGGCTCGTGCCCCGAGCCGCCGCCCGACACCAGCGCGACCTTCCCGGGCACCGGCGCGTCCCGGCGCACCACCACCCGGTTGCCGACGTCCACGGTCAGCTCGGGGTGTGCGGCGGCCAGCCCGCGCAGCGCGTCGGCGACGACCGTCTCGGCCACGTTGATGAGCATCTTCACGGGCACCTCCGCGTCAGGGCGAGCGCATGTGGCTACATCGTCTCCATCTTGTAGTACCGCCATGCCTCCGGTGCCTCCGCCACGATGATCGCGATCGTCGCGACCGCCAGCACACAGGTCGCGGCGCGTACGACGCCCGCGGGGATGAAGATTCCGTTCCTCATTGGGACCTCACCTCCTCTCCGGTGCGGTCGAGCAGGTCGGCCAGGAGCTTCTCGACGAGCGGTACGGCCTCGTCGACGGCGCGCCGGACGGGTTCGCTGAGCCCCACCTGGACGTCCGGCTCCTCGCCGGTCATCCGGACCTCCGGCTCGCAGCCGACGACCAGGACCCGCGGCAGCGGTCCCTCGCTCAGATGCCGGGCCAGCGCGAGCACCCGCACCGGGTCCATGGCGTGGGTCTCGGGCGCCGCGTCGGCGATCTCCCGGAGGTCCGGCTCGATGACGAAGAGCGTGCCGGGGGCGGCGCCGCGCGGGGCGGCGTCGACGAAGACGACGGTGTCCCAGCCCTCCAGCATCCGATACGCGAGGTCCATGCCCCGGATGCCGAAGTCGGCGACGCGCACGCCCTCGGGGAGGGGCCGACGGCCCAGTGCCTGGGCGACCTCGCAGCCGAAGCCGTCGTCGGCGAGGAAGACGTTGCCGATCCCGGCGACCAGGATCCGGGCCGGCGGTGTCGCCGGCCGGTCGCCCGGCAGGGGCTCCACCTCCTCGGGGGAGAAGTAGAAGTGGTGGGCGACCTGACCCCGGCTGGCGCCGAAGTCCCGTCCCGGGTCGCCCTCCAGCACCACGACCACGTGCGGGTTGCCCTCGAGGTCCTCCTCGACCCGGTCGACTTCGCCGATCCGGCCGTCCAGCGCCAGATCGAACAGGTCGCTGCCGCACGAGGGGCGGAGCCGCACCCGGCTGCCGCGACGCAGCCCGGTCACGGCGCCCGATCCGGTCACCCCGTCCGATCCGGACACGACGTCCGCTCCGAGCACGGCTCCGTGCACGGCTCCGGTGTCGATCACGGCTCCGGCATCGGTCACGGTCCCGGCATCGGTCACGGTCCCGGCATCGGTCACGGCTCCCGTCTCCGTCACGGGTCCTCGCTGTGTCACGCGTCCTCCAGGGTCCGGAACTCGCGGATGGTGCCGTGCAGCGCGCCCAGTTCCTCGGGGGAGAGCCGGGCGCAGCGGTCGAGGATCTCCCGGGCCCTGGGATCGCAGGCGCGGGCCTCCTCCTGCTCCTCCTCGGTCAGGCTGAGCACGTTGAGGATGAGGAGCTGGTCGATCTCCCCGCCGTCGAACAGGTCGCCGGGGCTCTCCGGGGCCACGGCGGGGAAGTCGCACAGCGTCACGGGGGAGGCGAGGACGGTGTGCGCGGCGGGCGCACCGTCGGCCGCCTCGCCCGCCGAGGCTCCGCCCGCCCGGTCCGGGCCCACCAGCACCGGCCAGCCGCCCAGGTTCTCGCAGGACGCGGCGGCCGCGCGCAGCCGGTCGGGCGGGTCGGCGAGGGAGCGGAACAGCGCGGTGTCGCCGTGCAACACGGTGTGGGTGGAGACGAAGGCGTACGCCGCCGCCTTGTCGCGCGCCGCGCGGTCGGCGGGGTCGGGGGCGGGGCAGGGGGTGTGGTTCTCGATCCGTACGGTCAGCCGGTGGCTGCCCTCGGCGACCGGTTCGGTGGACACCTCCACGAGCCCCGCCAGCCGGCGCCAGGTGCGCACCACCGCGCCACCCGGGAGGGGTTCGGTGTCGCGGCCCTCGGGGACGTCGATGGCGGCGACGACCGGGGGGCCGGCCAGCCGCGCGCTGACGACGACCTCGCGTTCGGTGGCCTCCTGCCAGCTGACGTGGCGTTCCCCGGCCACCGTCAGCTCGTCCACCGGCTCGGGGCCGTCGGGCCCGTCGCGCATCACGGTGCGGTCCACGACGTGCAGAAAGCGGACCCGAGCGCTGATCGTCGCGCCGTCGGGGGCGTCGACCAGCACCTCGGTGCGCGCCAGGCCGCGCTCGCCCAGCGCCTCGGCGTGGTCCCGTGGGAAGACGCCGCCGAAGATCCACCGCTTGGTGTTCTTCAGCGCGGACCTGCGGTACGGCCACAGCAGATAGCCCTCGTACAGACAGGCCGTGGTGATCTTCTCGATGGCGTCGTCGACGGCGTTCATGGGGCTCCGGAGTGGTCGAGCAGATGGCGTACGGCGGCGTCGGGGCTGCCGAGCACCTGGCGGGCGCGGTGGTCGTCGAGCCGGTCGAAGGTCTCCCGGGAGAGCCGCAGCCAGGTGCCGCCCGCGGAGTAGCGGTCCGTCAGCTCGTGCCACAGCGCGGCGGGCAGCGGGAAGGACGCGTCCTTGGACCAGGAGATCCGGGCCGTGCGCAACAGCCCCTCGGGGGAGCGGAAGAAGACCGTGCCGCTGAAGAGGAAGTCGAGTGGCACCTCCCCGTCGCGGACGGCGCGCAGGTACTTGGTGACGGCCAGTTCGGTGTCGTAGCCGCACTCCACGGTCAGCTCGGTGGTGGTGCGGTCGGCGAAGGCGGGCACCTGGGTGGTGGTGCGGGTCCAGGCCAGCGGGTGCAGCGAGCCGCCCCACCGCTCGGGCACGCCGAACAACTCGGTGAGCGCGCGCCGCGCCGCGGCGTCGTAGCGGCGGCGGGCCACGTCGATGCGGATCGCCGTGGTCAGCGTGATGGAGCTGACCGGCCCGCCGCCACCGCGGGCGATCTCCACACCGAACCGCAGCGTGGGCAGGGCGGCGAAGCGCTCCGCCGCGACGCCGGTGACCGCGAAGGTCAGGTCGGGCGCCGCGGCGAGGGCCACGGCCGTCGGCACGCTCGCCGTCACGCCGGCGAGAGGTTCGGCATGTCGGGCAGGATCGGGTCGTGCTTCCCGGCATTGATGCCGGTGGACCGGCGGGCCGTGGAGCGGTCGTCGGGCCGGTGGCCGGGGTGGCGGCTGGTCGGCCAGTGTCCCGGCTCGTTGCCCTGCCGGACCCCGACGATGTGCGCCGCCTTGTCCGGTCGTACGTCGGGCTTGCCTACGGAGATACCCATGACGCCTCCTGGGGGGTGGGTCGTGGACCGGGGTCCGGCCCGGTGGCCGGTCCGGTGCTCGGTTCGCCGGCCGGTTCGCCGGGGAGCTCGCCGGCCAGCTCGCTGAAGAAGGTGTCGACATGCCGCCACACCTCGGGGCCCCCGCCCAGTCCCTTCCAGTGTGCGCGCACCACCGCCACCAGGCGGTAGCAGTCGTCCAGCGGCACCAGCCAGTGCTCCCGGGCGCCGCCGGCCCGGTGGACCAGCAGCGCCTCGACGTCGTCGGCCAGCTCCGGCAGCGCCGGGTGGGCGCGGGTGAGCTCCCGCCAACTGTCCGGGTGCACCGTGGCGCGCAGCGTGCCCAGGGGGCTGGGATAGCCGGCCGTGACCTCGCCGGTCGCCCCGCTGCGGACGAAGAACGCCAGGTCGACCGGGATGCCGAGACCGGCCCACAGCACCTCGTCGATGGCGCAGCCGTCCAGCCGCCGCCGCTCCCGCGGCACCAGTCGATAGCTGGCCCCGCCCGCCGCCCTGCGGTCGAACAGCAGGGCGCAGGCCCGGCAGGCGCACCGCACGGCCGCGGCGGACAGGTCCAGCAGATGGCGGTGGTCCGGCGGGAGCGGTTCCGCGCACAGGTCGCAGCGCTCCCGCCCGTCCGGCCCGGTGACGGGGTCGGGCGCGGCGCGCGCGGCGGCCTGCCGGGCGATCCTCCGCAGCCGGCTCACCCGGCCTCCCGACCCACGGGCGCACGGTCGCCGGTTCGGCCCGGGAAGAGCGCCTCCACCGGGATGAGGGCCTGCGGGGCCTGGGCGGCGGGGGCGGTCTCGACCTCCACCCGCTCGATCTCGGGGGCGCGGGCCGCGATCGCGTCCCGTACCGCCTGCTCCGGGGAGGCGGCCGGGCCGGAGCCGCAGCCGCAGCCGCCGCCCGGCGCCTCCCGCAGCCGGATCCGGACCAGGCCGGCGGAGAGCTCCAGCACCTCGGGCTCGCCGGGCAGTCCGGCCAGCGCCTGCCGGACCCGGTCGGCGACCGGGTCCGGGTGCAGGTCGTGGACGAGCAGCAGATGGCCGACGAGCTCGTCGGCCGCCAGCCGCCGCACCAGCTCGGCGTCGTCCGCCACCTGGGCCATGACCCTCGCCAGGCACTCGCCGTAGAGCGCGACCAGGCCCTCCACCGCCTCGCCGGCGCGCGCCGCCGAGACGCCGTCCGGCAGGGCCTCCAGGCCCGCCAACCGCTCCTCGGCGCGCGTCACCCGATCGCGCGCGTACGCGTCGTCCCACGGCATGTCGGCCCCGCTCAGGCCATCGCGCCGAAGGTCGGCGAGTGGGTCTGTTGGAGGGTACGGCCGCCGCCGAGGTACATGTGCACACCGCACGGCAGACACGGGTCGAAGCTGCGCACGGTGCGCATGATGTCGATGCCCTTGAAGTTCTCCCGGCTGTTCTCCTCGAAGATCGGGCAGCCCTGGACGGCGTCCTCGTACGGCCCCGGGGTGCCGTAGGAGTCACGGGGGCTGGCGTTCCACGGGGTCGGCGGGTAGGGGTGGTAGTTGGCGATCTTGCCGTCGCGGATGACCAGGTGGTGGGAGAGCACCCCGCGCACCGCCTCGTGGAAGCCCACGCCGATGGCCTCCTTGGGGACCGAGAACTCCTGGAAGACCTTGGTGCGTCCGGCCCGGACCTCGTTCAGCGCCTGCTCGACGAAGTGCAGCGCCATGCCGGCGGCGTAGGCGACGAAGTACATCCGGGCCCGGTTGCGCTCGATGGTGTTGGGGAAGGCCGGCGGCGTCCACTCCAGGGTGACCTCCGGGGAGGAGGGCGTCCTGGGCAGGTCGATCTCGACGCTGTGCCCGGTGGAGCGGACGTAGGGGGTGCGGACCTTGCCGGCCAGCGCCGTCGCCCACAGGCGGGCGATCGGCCCGCCGCCGGTGTCCAGGGCCAGATGGTCGCCGGTGCGCTTGTCGTACCACCGGGGGCTCATCACCCAGCTGTACTTGCCGCCGTTGAGGTCGCGCTTCTGCGGGGCGGGCAGGGTGGTCTGGTTCCACGGGTGGCGCCGGTCCACCGGGTTGCCCAGCGGGTCCTTGTCGACGAAGACCTCCTCTTCCTCCCAGTCCTCGTAGTACGAGCTGCCGAGCAGGATCCGCATGCCGAGGTTGATGTCGACGAGATCGGTGGTGACGAGCTCGTTGTCGACGACGATGCCGGGGGTGACGAACATGGAGTTGCCCCACTCGCTCATCGTCCGGTAGTCGTAGTCGACGACGTCCGGGTTCTGGAAGGCGCCCCAGCAGCCCAGCAGGGTGCGCCGGCGGCCCACCTCCTCGTAGCCGGGCAGCGCCTCGTAGAAGAAGTCGAAGACGTCGTCGTTCATGGCCACGGCGCGCTTGACGAAGTCCAGGCAGCGCGTCAGCCGCACCAGGTAGTCGGTGAAGACCTGCGGGGTGGCGACGGTGCCGACGCCGCCGGGGTAGAGCGTGGAGGGGTGCACATGGCGGCCCTCCATCAGGCAGATCATCTCGCGGGTGAGCCGGCTCATCACCAGCGCTTCCTTGTAGGTGGACCCCTCGAAGGGGTTGTAGGAGCGCATGATGTCGGCGATGGTCATCATCCCGTGGGCGGCGGCGCGCGGCGCGGCGGTGTGCTCGGCGCGGTCCAGGACGCCCGGGTTGGTCTCCTTGACCATGCGTTCGCAGTAGTCGACGAAGACCATGTTGTCCTGGAAGATCGTGTGGTCGAACATGTACTCGGCGGCCTCGCCGAGGTTGATGATCCAGTCCGCCAGCGGCGGCGGCTTGATGCCGTAGGCCATGTTCTGCGCGTACACCGAGCAGGTGGCGTGGTTGTCGCCGCAGATGCCGCAGATGCGGCTGGTGATGAAGTGCGCGTCGCGCGGGTCCTTGCCCTTCATGAAGACGCTGTAGCCGCGGAAGATGGACGAGGTGGAGCGGCACTCGACGACTTCGCGGTTGGAAAAGTCGATCTTCGTATAGATGCCCAGGTTGCCGACGATCCTGGTGATCGGGTCGAACGCGACCTCGGTGAGGGTGCGCTGCTCGGGCGGGGCGGTCTGGAACGTCGTCACAGCGGCTCCTTGAGCTCCTGGTCGGAGGTCGTCGGCGGGCGTGTCGGGGCTGGGCTGGGTGGGGCGTGGGCTGCGGCCGCCCCGGGCGCGTCGGGTGTCGGCACCTGGGGGCCGGGCCGCCCGGCCGGGGCCGGTGCGGTGTCCAAGGGCGGGTCAGCGCTTGGGCCAGCGGGGGGCGAACCCGGAGGTCAACTCCTCGCGGTTGTGGCGCCACTTGGGTTCGCGGTTGGCGGCGCGGTTGGTGATGGCGCGCAGCGAACGCACCAGGGGGCCGTAGGTGGTGCCCAGCAGCCCCGAGGAGAGGGAGCCGCCGGGGGGTTCGTCCATGAAGGGCATGAACTTGTCGGGGAAGCCGGGCATGGTGCAGCCGATGCAGATGCCGCCCACGTTGGGGCAGCCGCCGACGCCGTCCATCCAGCCGCGCTTGGTGACGTTGCAGTTGACCACGGGACCCCAGCAGCCGACCTTCACCTGGCACTTGGGCGAGTTGTAGTCCTTGGCGAAGTCGCCCTGCTCGTAGTACGCGGCGCGGTCACAGCCCTCGTGCACGGTCTTGCCGAACAGCCACGTCGGCCGCAACTGCTCGTCCAGCGGGATCGGCGGCGCCATCCCGGCCGCCTGGTACAGCAGCCAGGTCAGCGTCTCCATGAAGTTGTCGGGCTGGACGGGGCAGCCGGGGACGTTGACGATCGGCAGCCCGCCGGCCGACCGGAAGTCCCAGCCCAGGTAGTCGGCGAGTCCCATGCAGCCGGTCGGGTTGCCGGCCATGGCGTGGATGCCGCCGTAGGTGGCACAGGTGCCGATGGCCACCACGGCGTACGCCTTGGGCGCCAGCCGGTCGATCCAGGTGTTGAGGGTGATCGGCTCCCCGGTCTCCGGGTCGTTGCCCATCGAGGTCCAGTAGCCGTCGCCGTTGATCCGCTCATTGGGGATCGAGCCCTCCACGACCAGCACGAAGGGTGCGCCCAGCTCGTCGGCGGCGGCCTGGTGGAAGGGGCGGGTGAAGTCGTCGGCGCTCTCGTAGGCCAGCACCTTGTTGTGCAGGTGCACCTTGGGCAGCCCGGGGATCGCCCCCAGGACCACGTCCTCCAGGCTGGGCAGTGAGGCGGCGGTCACCGAGACGGTGTCGCCGTCACAACTCATGCCCTCCGAGGTCCACAGGATGTGCACCTCTTCGACGGCGGTGTCAGTGGGGGCGCTGGGCGCCTGCGTGGCGGGGCTCACGGCGCCCTCCTTTCCGTACGGGCCGGCGCGGTGACGGACGGACCGCGCGCCCGGTGGGGGCCGGGGCGGGCGTGTCCGGTGTCTCGGGGTATCTGCCAACGAAGGCTTACATGTCGGATAATCCGCTACAACTCAGACACACGGTGACGAGTGAATCGCGCGGTCAGATGCTCCGGGGTCCGCACCGGCCGTTCCCTGGTCACGAAGGCCCGTCGGAGCGCGTGGTACGGCGCCCCCGGATCCTGGAAGGTGCGCCGCATCCTCTCCAGTTCCGCGTTCCGGTACTCCCGCAGCGGCCGCTCGGCCTCGTCGCGCTCCCGCGCGGCCTTCTTCTGGGCGATCCGCGCCCGCAGCCCGGCCGACCGCGCGAGGTGTGCGGCCAGTCGGGTGACGTCCGCCGTGAACGACCCGGGACCGCTCTCCAGGACCCGGTCGACCAAGCCCATCCGCTCCGCGGCCGCCGCGCTCACCGGCAACGCGTCCCGCGTCAGCCGCTCCGCCCGGGCCGCCCCCACCCGCCGCGGCAGCGTGTAGGTCCAGTACTCCGACCCGTACAGCCCCATGAGCCGGTAGTGCGGATTGAGCACCGCCCCGGACCGACACCACACCTCGTCCGCGGCCAGCGCCAGCATCGCCCCGCCCGCCGCCGCGTTGCCGCCCAGCGCGGCCACCACCAGCCGGTCCGTGGTGGTGAGCACCGCCTCCACCAGGGCGTCCATGGCCAGGATGTTGGCCCAGGACTCGGCGGCCGGGTCCGGGGCCGCCTCGATGACCCCCAGGTGGATGCCGTTGGAGAAGAAGTCACGCGCGCCGCCGAGCACCAGCACCTCGGTCGGTCGAGTGCGGGCGAAGGTGTAGCCGGCCAGCAGCCGGCGGCACTGGTCGGTGCTCATCGCCCCACCGGGGAAGGAGAAGCGCAGAAAGCCGACCGCGCCCTCCTCCGCGTACCAGACGTCCGTCCAGGTCCGCCGGGTGTGCCGCCCGCCCGACGGCCACAGCCCGGCCGGCAGCTCGGGCACCGGCGGCAGCCGTTCGCCCAGCGCGTGCACGGCCGGCAGCCGGTACGTGCCCGGCCCGCCCGGCCGCCGCGCCGGGCGCAGCTCCGGGATCCACACCGCGCCGTCGACGGTCGCCCGGCAGATCGCCCCGTGCCGGGTGGCGAGCACCCACCCCGGCCGGCCGTGCAGCCGGTCCTCCGGGTGTCCGCCGTGCAGATACCACTCGCCGCCGAGGAAGGCGTCCCGCACCCCGGGCCGCGAGTCGGCCGCGCGCAGCTTCCGCAGCACCGCCTCGGTCGGCTCCCGCTCCCAGTCGATCCGCCGCTCCTCCTGGCGCAGATACGGGCGGACGGCATGGCCCCCGTCCGCGTCCGGCGGCTGCGGCGTGGGGCGGAAGCCGCCGGCGGCGAAGCGCTCGACGGCGGTCGACACCGCCTCCAGCGCGGCGTCGGCCACCTCGCCCCGGTACAGGTCGCTCTTGCCGACGCCAGGCGGCACCGTGAACGACGCCGACGCCCACACCGGCCCCGCGTCCCACGCCGCCTCGGCCTGAAGGACCGTCACCCCCCACCGCTCCACGCCCTCCTGTAGGGCCCGGTCCAGGGCCGAGGGCCCCCGGTCGCCCGGCGGCCCCGGATGCACGACCAGGCACGGCCGCGCCGCGCAGACGTCGTCCGGGATCGCCGTGGTCAGCATCGGCGCCACCACCAGGTCCGGCACATGCCGGCGCAGCGCCTCCCGCACCGACTCCTCACCCAGCGCCAACTCCACCGCCACCCGGTGGCCCCGGTCCGAGAGCTCCGCGAACACCCGCTGGGTCAGGCTGTTGAACGCGCTCGCCAGAAGCAGGATCACCATGCCGGCGATGCTCCCCCCGGCCTCCCGCCGGGCGCCGGATCCCGGCCGGGACGCGCCCGGTGCCGCCCCCGGTTTGGTCCGGGCGGGCGAAGCCGACCGTAGGGCCTCGCCGTCCACGGGGTCGGCGCCGCCGCCGGACCGCCGGGGTGAGCGAGCCGGGGCAGAGAGCTGGCGGAGAAGGCGAGGCCGGGGTTGGGCCGGCCGGGCGTGCCGTTTGGGCCGGGAGAGGGGAAACGGCGGCCCTCGGCGATCGTCCGGGGCGAGCGCCCGCCGCCGGTCCCTAGCGTGGTGGACCGTGCATGAACTGTCGATCGCGATGGCCGTCGTCGAGGGCGTCGAGGAGGCCGCCCGAGAACACGGCGCCGACTCGGTCGAGTCGGTGCGGCTGCGCGTCGGCGAGCTCGCCGGAGTGGTCCCCGACGCGCTGCGGTTCTCGTTCGAACTGGCCACCCGGGGCACCCTGCTGGACGGCGCCGAGCTGCTGATCGAGGAGGTTCCCGCGCGCGCCCGCTGCACCGGCTGCGAAGCGGAGTTCGCCGTCGGCTCCCCGCCTCGACTGGCCTGCCCGCGGTGCGCGCACTCCACTACGGAGCTGCTCACCGGCCGCGAGCTGGAACTGGCCGCCGTACGGCTCGCCGAGCCGGCCGCGTCGCCGCCAGCGCCGCCCGCCCCCCAGCAGGCCGTGGCCGTTTCCGCGAGCGAGAGCGCCCCGGCGGCGACCGCGCGGACGGAGACGGCGCGGGCCGAGACCGTCCGGACCGAGACCGTGTCGGCGGAGACCGCGCGGACCGGCGCCGCGCAGGCCGAGACGGCGCTTGCCGGGACCGCGGGTACGGAGACCCCGCCAGCGGAGACTGCGGGTAAGGCGACCGCGCGGGCCGAGACCGGGCAGGCCGGGCCGGCGCATGCCGAGGCCGCGGGTACGGAGACCGTGCCGGGGGTGACCGCGCGGACGGAGACGGAGCGGACGGCGACCGCGCGGGCCGAGACCGGGCAGGCCGGGCCGGCGCATGCCGAGACCGTGGGGACGGAGACCGCGCCAGCAGGGACCGCGCTGATCGAGACCGCCGGGGACGAAACCGCGCATGCCCAGACGGCGCAGCCCGAGACCACGGGGAGCGAAACAGCGCTGACCGAGACCGCGCGGACCGAGGCGGCGCAGGCCGAGACCGCGCGGACCGCGACCGGCACCGCGCGGACCGGCACCGCGCAGGTCGTGACACCACCGATCGTCGGGACACCACCGGCACCGACGCCGCTGAGCGCGCAGGCCATGGCACCACTGGGTGGCGGCATCGCGCAGCACGGCGACCGACCAGGCGGGCGCCGCCGGCCGGGCCCGGCCCCGACGCCGCCGACCGCGCAGGCCCCCGTACCCGTCCGCCGAGGAGGAACCCCATGATGTGCCGCACCGTCGATCTGCGACAGGCCGTGCTGGCGAAGAACACCGGGCTGGCCGAGGCGCTGCGCGAGGAGCTGACCGGGCAGGGGGTGAGCGCCGTCAACCTGCTCTCCAGCCCCGGCAGCGGCAAGACCGAGCTGCTCACGTGGGTGCTGCGGCGGGCCGTCGAGGAGGGCGTCCCCGTCGCCGCCCTCACCGCCGACCTGGCCACCGAGAACGACGCCCGGCGGCTGGCCCGCTCCGGCGCACCGGTCAAGCAGGTGCTCACCGGCGGGCTGTGTCACCTGGAGGCGGACCAAGTGCGCGGACAGCTGGACGGCTGGCTGCCGCGGGACACCCGCGTGGTGTTCGTGGAGAACGTGGGCAACCTGGTCTGCCCGGCCTCGTACGACCTCGGGGAGACGCTGCGCGTCGTCCTGATGTCCGTCACCGAGGGCGAGGACAAGCCCGTGAAGTACCCGACCGCCTTCGGCTCGGCCCACCTGGTGGTACTCACCAAGACCGACCTCGCCGAGGCCGTGGACTTCGACGAGGCGGCGTTCGCCGCCCACGTCGACCAGGTCAACCCCGGCGTGGAGGTGCTGCGTTCGTCCGCCCGCACCGGGGAGGGCGTCGCCGAGCTGCTGCGTCGGGTGCTGGCCGTGTGCGACGGCGCCCGGCCGCACCAGCCGGTCCTCGCATGCGCGCCACACTGACCGGCGGCCCCGACCGCGCGGCCGCGCTGCGCCGCCGGGTGACGGTGCGGGGCGTCGTCCAGGGCGTCGGCTTCCGCCCCTTCGTGCACCGGCTGGCCCATCGGCTCGGGCTGACCGGGTTCGTCAGCAACAGCTCCGCCGGGGTGCTCGCCGAGGTCGAGGGCGACCGGGCGGCGGTCGTGGCGTTCTGCCGCCGGGTCCGCGACGAGGCCCCGCCGGGGGCGGACGTCACCGAGGTGGCCTACCAGGACCTGGCCGTCACCGGAGCCCACGGGTTCACCATCCGGGCCTCGCCGCGGGACGAGGCGTCCGCCGGCGAGGCGCCGTTGCTGCCGCCCGACAGCGCCACCTGTGCCGACTGCCTCCGCGAGCTGGCCGACCCGGGCGACCGCCGCCACCGGCACCCGTTCATCACCTGCACCTACTGCGGCCCCCGCCTCACCATCGCCCGCGCGCTGCCCTACGACCGCGCGACCACGAGCATGGCGGACTTCCCGCTGTGTCCACGCTGCGCCGCCGAGTACGCCGACCCCGCGGACCGCCGCTTCCACGCCCAGCCGGTGGCGTGCCCCGACTGCGGGCCGAAGCTCACCCTCACCCCGGCCTCCGGCGCGGCCGTCCAGGGGGCGGAGGCGCTGGTGGAGGCCCGGCGGATGCTCGCGCGGGGCGCCGTGCTCGCCGTCAAGGGCATCGGCGGCTACCACCTCGCCTGTGACGCGGGCGACGCGCACGCGGTGGCGGCGCTGCGCGGCCGCAAGGCGCGCGGGCGGCGGCCGTTCGCCGTGATGTGCGCCGACCTGGCCACCGTCGAGACCCTCGCCCACCCCACCCCGGCCGAGCGCGCCGTCCTGAGCGGCCCCCGCCGCCCCATCGTGCTGCTGCGCCGCCGCTGCCCGGACCAGGCGCTCCCGGAGCTGGCCGCGGGCGTCTGCGACGGCAGCCCGGACGTGGGGGTGCTGCTCCCGTACACGCCGCTGCACCAGCTGCTGTTCGGGCTCCCGGGCGACCCGCCCGGGCCTTTGATCCTCGTCATGACCAGCGGCAACCGTTCGGGCGAGCCCATCGTGACGGACGACCGGGAGGCCAGGACCCGGCTGGCGGGGATCGCCGACGCCTGGCTGTCGCACGACCGGGCCATCGAGGTGCCGTGTGACGACTCGGTGGTGCGGGTCCGGGCCGACGGCACCGAGGTGGTGCTGCGCCGCTCCCGCGGCTACGTGCCCATGCCGCTGACGGTTCCGGTGCCGCTGCACCCGACGCTGGCGGTGGGCGGCGACCTCAAGAACGCCCTGTGCCTGGGCGCGGAGCACGGCGCCTGGTTCTCCCCGCACCTGGGGGACATGGGCGACCTGGCGGGCGAGCGGGCCCTGGACCGCGCCGAGCGTCACCTGCGGACGCTCACGGCCATCGACCCCAAGCTGCTCGCCGCCGACCGGCACCCCGGCTACCACTCGGCCCGCTGGGCTCGGCACACCGCCGCCGGCCGCCCGGTGCGACTGGTGCGGCACCACCACGCGCACATCGCCTCCGCGATGGCCGAGCACGGGCTCGACGGCGCGGCGCCGGTCATCGGCGTCGCCTTCGACGGCACCGGATACGGCGACGACGCCGCGATCTGGGGCGGCGAGGTGCTGCTGGCCGACTACGACGGCTACCGACGGCTGGCCCACCTGGCCTACGCCCCGCTGCCCGGCGGGGACGCCGGGGTCGCCAATCCGTGCCGGATGGCCCTCGCCCGGCTGCGCGCCGCCGGTCTCGCCTGGGATCCGGACCTCCCCTGCGTCGCGGCCTGCTCGGAGGCCGAGCTGCGGCTGCTGGACCGTCAGCTGGAGCGCGGGCTCGCCTGCGTGGCGACCTCCAGCATGGGGCGGCTGTTCGACGCCGTGTCCTCGCTGGCGGGCGTGTGCCATCGGGCCGGTTACGAGGCCCAGGCCGCCATCGAGCTGGAGGCGGCCGCGACCGCCGCCTGGGTCGACACCCGGCCCGACGAGCGGGGGCGCTACCGCTTCGCCCTGCGCGACGGTGGCCCGCCGACGCTGCTGGACCCCGCCCCCGTGCTGTGCTCCGTCGTCGCCGACCTGCGCCGGGCCACCCCGCCCGCGGTGATCGCCGCCCGGTTCCACCACGCCGTGGCGGCGGCCGTGGCGGAGGTGTGTCGGCTGGTCCGCCGCGAGACCGGGGCCGGGACGGTCGCGTTGACCGGCGGTGTGTTCGGCAACGCGCTGCTGGACGAGGAGTGCGCCGCGCGGCTGCGCGCCTGCGGCTTCACGGTGCTGCGACACGGCCGGGTGCCGCCCGGCGACGGCGGACTGGCGCTGGGTCAGCTCGTGGTGGCCGGGCACACGGGGGACCGGCGGTAGCCGCGGGCGGTGCGGAGCGGTGATGAGCGACGAGACGAACGGAGAGGCGCCATGTGTCTGGCAGTGCCCGGCCGGGTGGTCGGCATCGAGGAACGCGACGGCTCGCGCATGGCGCGGGTCGACTTCGGCGGGGTGCGCAAACGCGTCTGCCTGGACTACGTGCCCGAGGCTGAGGTGGGCGAGTACGTCATCGTCCACGTCGGCTTCGCGCTCCAACGGCTCGACGAGGCGTCCGCCCGCGCCTCGCTGGAGTTGTTCGAGCAGCTCGGGCTGATGGACGAGGAATTCGGCGACGCCTGGGGCCGGGCCGCGGCCGAGGCGGGCGCCGCCCGCCCCGACACGCCCGAGGCCCCCCTGGACGCGACGGTGCCCGACGGCCCGGTGGCCGAAGAGGCCGGATTCCGGCCCGCGGCCGACGCGGCCCGTGACCCCCGCCCCGACGCGGCCCCTGACTCCCGCCCCGGCACGGCCCCGGCCCCGGTCGGGATCGGGGCCGGGGCCGCCGGCCCGGGAGGGGCCGGGAGCGTGGGCGCGGCCGGCACCGGGGCCGGCCGCCCGGGGGCCGGCGGGCCCCGGGCGGCCGTCGGCGACGCCGGGCTCGAGGACCCGGACACCGGCGGCGCCGGGTCCGTGCGCCCCCGCACCGCCCCGGCGGCTCCCGCGGGCGGCGGAGCCGCCGGGGCGGCGACGGCGCGGGAGGGCGCGCGGTGAGGTACATCGACGAGTTCCACGACCCCGAGCTGGCACGGCGGCTGCTGGCCGAGATCCACGCGACCACCACCCGACCGTGGGCGCTGATGGAGGTCTGCGGCGGCCAGACCCACTCGATCATCCGCCACGGCATCGACCAACTGCTGCCGCGGGAGATCGAGCTCATCCACGGCCCGGGCTGCCCGGTCTGTGTGACGCCGCTGGAGATGATCGACAAGGCCCTGGAGATCGCCTCCCGGCCGGGGGTGGTCTTCTGCTCCTTCGGGGACATGCTGCGCGTCCCCGGCACGGGGCGCGACCTGTTCCGGGTCAGGAGCGCGGGCGGCGATGTGCGCGTGGTCTACTCACCGCTGGACGCGGTGGACATCGCGCGCCGCGAACCCGACCGCCAGGTGGTGTTCTTCGGCATCGGCTTCGAGACCACCGCCCCGGCCAACGCGATGGCCGTGCACACCGCCCGCCGCCTGGGCATCCCCAACTTCAGCCTGCTGGTGTCGCATGTGCGGGTGCCGCCCGCGATCGAGGCCGTCATGGAGTCGCCGGCCTGCCGTGTCCAGGCGTTCCTGGCCGCCGGCCACGTGTGCAGCGTGATGGGCACCGGCGAGTACCCGCGGCTCGCCGCGCGCCACCGGGTGCCCATCGTCGTCACGGGCTTCGAACCGCTGGACATCCTGGAGGGCGTCCGTCGCACCGTCCACCAACTGGAGCGCGGTGAGCACCGGGTGGAGAACGCGTACCCGCGCGCCGTGCGGGACGAGGGCAACCCGGCGGCGCTGCGCATGATCGAGGAGGTCTTCGAGGTCACCGACCGGGCCTGGCGCGGCATCGGGCTGATCCCCGACAGCGGCTGGCGGCTGTCCGACGCCTTCGCCGACTACGACGCGGAGCGCCGCTTCGAGGTCGGCGACGTGCGGACCCGCGAGTCCGCCGAGTGTCGCAGCGGCGAGGTGCTCCAGGGGCTGATCAAGCCGAACGAGTGCGCCGCCTTCGGCACGACCTGCACGCCGCGCACCCCGCTGGGCGCCACGATGGTCTCCAGCGAGGGGGCCTGTGCGGCGTACCACCTGTACCGGCGCCTGGGCGGCGGATCCGCCGAGGCGGCGCCGCGGAAGGAGACGAGCCCCGTTGGCTGAGACGACGACCCTGGAGACCGCGGTGGGGGAGGCGGGGGCCGTGGCCGCGCCGCCGATCGTCCTCGACCCCACCGCCTGGACCTGCCCCGCCCCGCTGCGCGACCAGCCGGTGGTGGTCATGGGCCACGGTGGCGGCGGGGCGCTCTCCGCGGAACTGGTGCGCCATCTGTTCGCCCCCGCCTACGGCAACGAGACGCTGGCCCAGCTCGGCGACTCGGCGCGACTCGAACTGGGCGGCGCCCGGCTGGCGTTCTCCACCGACTCCTACGTGGTGCGGCCGCTGTTCTTCCCCGGCGGCGACATCGGCGACCTGGCGGTCAACGGCACCGTCAACGACCTGGCCATGAGCGGCGCCCGACCGGCCCAGCTGTCCTGCGCGTTCATCCTGGAGGAGGGGGTCGAGCTGTCGGTGGTGGGCGCGGTGGCCCGGTCCATCGGGGCCGCCGCCATGGCCGCCGGGGTCGCCGTCGCCACCGGGGACACCAAGGTGGTGGAGGCCGGCCACGGCGACGGGGTCTACGTCAACACCTCCGGCATCGGGCTGATCCCCGAGGGGGTCGACATCGGGCCGCGGCGCGCCACCCCGGGCGATGTGGTGATCGTCAGCGGGCCGATCGGCATGCACGGCATCGCCATCATGAGCGTCCGTGAAGGGCTGGAGTTCGGGGCGGAGGTGGTCAGCGACACCGCGCCGCTGGGCGACCTGGTCGCCGCGATGCTCGCCGTCACCCCGGATCTGCATGTGCTGCGCGACCCGACGCGCGGTGGCCTCGCCGCCGCGCTCAACGAGATCGCCGCCGCGTCCGGCACCGGTGTCGCCCTCACCGAACGCGCCCTGCCGGTGCCCGAGGCGGTGGCCGCCGCCTGCGGCTTCCTCGGTCTCGACCCGCTCTACGTCGCCAACGAGGGCCGACTGGTGGCCTTCGTGCCGCCGGCCCACGCGGACGCGGTGCTGGCCGCCATGCGGGCGCATCCCCAGGGCGCCGGGGCCGCGATCATCGGCGAGTGCGTGGCCGAGCACCCCGGCATGGTGGTGGCCCGCACCGGGCTCGGCGGCACGCGGGTGGTGGACCTGCCGCTGGGGGAGCAGCTGCCGCGGATCTGCTGACACCGAGCAGGTATATTCGCAAAATAACTGAATAGTCATCATATCTTTACTGATATGGAGAAAAAGGACGTAACGGCGGCCCTCGCGGTGCATCCGCACACCACCCCGGACCCGCCTCCGCCCCCGCATCCGCACCGCCACCCCGGTGCGCCCGCGCCGCAGTCCGGCCCGTCGGCCGGCGCGGCCCCGCTCGCGCCCCCCGGCCCGCGGCGTGCCTCCGCCGCGCGGCCGGAGCGCCGCCCCGTGCCCTGGCTCGCCGTCGTCGCCGTCGGTTACGCCCTCGTCCAGCTGGCCCTCGTCGTTCCGCGCACCGGGCACGCGCTGGGCTGGGACGAGTCGGTGTACGTCTCCCAGGTGGACCCGCGCACCCCCGCCGCCTTCTTCAGCGCCCCCCGGTCGCGCGGCATCAGCTTCCTGGTCGCCCCCGTGCTCGCGGTGACCTCCTCGCCGCTGGCGCTGCGGCTGTTCCTCATGCTGCTCTCGACCCTCGCGCTCTACGCCGCCTTCCGGGTCTGGCGCCCGCTGCTGGGCCGCACGGTGACCGCGCTCGCGGCGCTGCTGTTCGCGGGGTTGTGGATCACCCAGGTCAGCGGCTCCGCCGCGATGCCGAACCTGTGGGTCGCGCTCGGTGCGGTGGCCGCCGTCGGCTGGTTCCTCCGGGTGCCGGACGAGCCGCACGCCCGGTGGTGGTGCGCCGGCTTCCTGGGCCTCGTCACCCTCGTGCGCACCCCGGACGCCGGCTGGCTGGCCCTCCCCCTGCTCGCCTGGGCGTTCGCGGCCCCCGCCTGGCGCACCGCCCGACCGGCGCTGCTCGTCGGCCTGGTGGCCGGCGCCCTGCAGTGGATCGTCGAGGCGTACGCGCGCTTCGGCAGCGTCAGCGGGCGGCTCGACGTCTCCGGCGAGGTCGAGGGCGGCATGGGCCTCTCCTTCAACATCGGCAACGTGCTGCGCAGCCTCAACGGGCCCCAACTGTGCCGCCCCTGTGACGCCGCGCTGCGCCACCCCGAGCTGACGCTCTGGTGGCTGGCCCTGCCGCTGCTGGCGGCCGCGGCGGTGGCGCTCGCCCTGGGCGACCGCCGGCGCGGTCGGGCCGCCGGCGCCGAGCCGGCGCGCGAGGGGGCCGAGGCGCCGCGCGGCGGCGACGGGCCGCGCACCTACGCCGACCGCCCCGCCGTCATCCTGCTGCCCGTCGCCTGCGCCGCCGCCGTCGCCGTGCCGTACCTCTTCCTCATCTCCTTCTCCGCCCCCCGCTTCCTGCTCCCCGTCTACGCGCTGCTCGCGCTGCCCGTCGCCGCGCTCGCCGTGCGGCTGGTCCGGGCCGACGACCGGCCGTCGCGGGCGGTGGTGATCCTGGCGGCCGTGATCGCGCTGCACATGGCGGGCCAGCACGTGGTGCTGTGGCACGCCACCGGCCAGACCCAGGCCGTGACCGGGCGCTATCTGGCGGGGGCGCGCGAGCTGCACCGGCTCGGCGTGGCGCCGCCCTGCCTGATCACCGGGGACCGCGCGCTGCCGGTGGCGTACCACGCGGGCTGCGCCTCCGCCCAGACCGCCGGGAACAACCGCTCGGTCACCGTCTCCACCCTGCTGCGCCGGATCGAGAGCCGGTCCGCCGCGGTCCTCGCAGGGCCCGAACGGCCCCAGCCGCCGAGCTACGCCCGCGACTGGGTCCCCTATCCGCTGCGCGGTACCGACTGGATCGCCTATCTGCCGCCCGACCAGCCGGGACAGCCCAATGAACCCGATCAATCCAGACAGTGGTTGTCGGGTATCGCTGGCACACTGGCACCATGACAACCGAGGAAGGCCGTAAGACGACCGCCCGCTGGAGCGACGTGGAGGCGGCCGAACCCGCCTTCGCCCGCGCCGTGCG
Organism: Streptomyces sp. SAJ15; assembly: GCF_007595705.1. Taxonomy (GTDB): domain Bacteria; phylum Actinomycetota; class Actinomycetes; order Streptomycetales; family Streptomycetaceae; genus Streptomyces. The sequence continues at coordinate 1,001,639 of NZ_NISY01000002.1, forward strand.
GGAGCGCTTCGAGCAGTTCAAGCACCATGTGTTGGCCACCGTTCGGAAGGACGGCGCGCCGCGCGTCACCGGCCTGGAGGCGGACTTCCGTAACGGGGAGCTGTGGTTGGGCATGATGGCCAACTCCCGCAAGGCGCTGGACCTGCGCCGCGATCCGCGCTTCGCGCTGCACGCCAACCCCGGCGCGGACGCGTCGATGGCGGGCGGCGACGCGCGCGTCAGCGGCCGTGCGATCGAGGTGACCGACCCGGAGGTGATCGCCCGCTACGTCGCGGAGGTCGAGCCCCCGCAGCCGTTCCACCTCTTCCGGGTCGAGCTCACCGAGGTGGTCCGGATCACCGTCGACGACCCCGACCTGGTGGTGCGGGTCTGGTGCCCGGACGGCCGGGGGCTGCGCACCCTTCGGCGCGGCAGCGACGCGGCCCCGCCGCGCGAGGAGCGCTGACCGCGGAACCCCGGGAGCCGTGGCCCCGTCGCGGGGGCCACGGCTCTTCCGTATTTCTGAAACGCGTTCTACCGTGCCCCTCGTTCCGTGCCCGCGAGACGCCGAGAGAGCCGCAGGAGGGGCCGTGCACCTCGAATACACCCCCGAGCAACAGCGGTTACGCGCCGAGCTGCGCGCGTACTTCGCGGGGCTCGTCCCGGACGACGCCTACGCCCGGCACGCCGACCCCGCCGCTCAGAAGACCTTCTACCGCGCCACCATCGCCCGCCTGGGCGCGGACCGCTGGCTGGGCGTCGGCTGGCCGAAGGAGTACGGCGGCCGCGGGCTGAGCCCGCTGGAGCAGTTCGTCTTCTTTGACGAGGCCGCGCAGGCGGGCGTGCCGCTGCCGCTGATGGCGCTGAACACCGTCGGGCCGACCCTGATGCGCTTCGGCACCGAGGAGCAGAAGGCGTACTTCCTGCCGAGGATCCTCTCCGGTGAGCTCGACTTCGCCATCGGCTACAGCGAGCCCGAGGCCGGCACCGACCTGGCCTCCCTGAAGACCCGCGCGGTCCGCGACGGGGACGGCTACCTGGTCAACGGGCAGAAGATCTGGACCACCAACGGCGACACGGCGGACTGGGTCTGGCTCGCGGTCCGCACCGCCCCCGCCACCGCGGAGCTGCCGCCCCACAAGGGCATCAGCCTGCTGCTGGTGCCCACCACCGACCCCGGCTACTCCTGCACCCCCATCCACACCCTGGCCTCCCACGACACCACCGCCAGCTACTACGAGAACATCCGCGTCCCCTTCTCCCGCCGGGTCGGCGCGGAGAACGAGGGCTGGCGGCTCATCACCACCCAGCTCAACTACGAGCGGGTCACCCTGGCCGCGCACGGCACCATGGCGATCCGCGCCCTGCACGGCGTCCGGCGCTGGGCCGCCGACACCAAGCTCGCCGACGGTCGGCGCGTCATCGACCTCGGCTGGGTGCGCGGCCTGCTGGCCCGCACCCACACCCGGCTCGAGGCGATGAAGCTGCTCAACTGGCAGATGGTGGAGGCCCTCCAGCGGGAGGCCCTCACCCCGCACGACTCCTCCGCCGTCAAGGTCTACGGCTCGGAGGCGCGCCGGGAGGCGTACGCCTGGCTGCTGGAGGTGCTCGCCGCGGCCGGCCCGCTCAAGGAGGGCTCGGCCGGCGCGGTCCTCCACGGCGAGCTGGAGCGCGGCTACCGCAGCAGCGTCGTCTTCACCTTCGGCGGCGGCAACAACGAGGTCCAGCGGGAGATCATCTCCTGGCTCGGGCTGGGGATGCCGCGGGTCCGCCGCTGAGCCCCCGCCGCTCCGCCGAGGCTCCGGGGCACGCCGAGGGCGGCCTGGGGGTCGGCGAGACCCGTCGAGCGACCTACAAGCGGCGCACTCCGGCGGCCATACTGGACACCGGGCCGGGCGCGGGGACACGGCGGGCTGCGGGGGCGGCGGCGGGAGGGGCACCTTCCGTCGAAGGCAGGGGGAGTATGGCGGACACCAGGCTGATCCAGAGCCGGTACCGGCTGCTCGACCTCATCGGGCGCGGGGGGATGGGAGAGGTGTGGCGCGCCCGCGACGAGTCGCTCGGCCGCCGCGTCGCCGTCAAGTGCCTCAAGCCGATCGGCCCCCAGCACGATCCGTCCTTCATCCGGGTGCTGCGGGAGCGGTTCCGCCGCGAGGCGCAGGTGGCGGCCGCGCTCCAGCACCGGGGCGTGACCGTCGTGCACGACTTCGGCGAGGACGACGGGGTGCTCTACCTCGTCATGGAACTGCTGGACGGGCGCAACCTCAGCCAGCTGCTGGAGGACAACAAGCACCACCCGCTGCCCGTCGCCGACGTCGTCGACATCGCCGACCAGGTCGCCGGCGCCCTCGCCTACACCCATGCGCAGGGCATCGTGCACCGCGACCTCAAGCCCGCCAACGTGATGCGGCTCGCCGACGGGGCCGTGAAGATCTGCGACTTCGGCATCGCCAGGCTCGGACACGACATCGGCTTCACCGCCCGTCTCACCGGCACCGGCATCGCCATGGGCACCCCGCACTACATGTCGCCGGAGCAGATCGCCGGCACCGCCGTCGACCACCGCAGCGACCTCTACTCGCTGGGCTGCGTGCTGTACGAACTGGCCACCGGAGCCCCGCCGTTCGACATGGACGACGCCTGGGCGGTGCTGGTCGGCCACCGCGACTCCGCGCCCGTGCCGCCCCGGCGGCAGCGCCCCGACCTGCCCGCCGCCTTCGAGCGCATCGTGCTCGACCTGCTGGCCAAGGACCCCGACCACCGGCCCGGCGACGCCGCCGGGCTCGTCCAGCGGATCGCCGCGGTGCGGGCCAGGACGCTGCCCGGGCTCCACCCCACCCTGACCGACCCCGGCCGGCTCGCCGACCCGGCGCCGTCGCCGCGACAGGCGCGGCTGCCCGGCTGGGCCCGCGACATGACCACCGGCTCCAAGGCGAGCGCCGCGTGCGCTCCGCCGCCGGCCGCCCCCGACCCGTCCTCGGTGGAGGGGCTCACCGGCACCTGGACCGGCAACTTCGCCCCCGGCCCGCTGCTCCAGCCGCCGGTCGCCCCCGAGCGGCCCACCCCCGCCCCCGAGCTGCTGGCCCGACTCGCCGAGCGGCACGACACCGGGCTCGCCCTGGCCCGGCGGGGCCGCTGGGAGGAGGCGGGGGAGGTGCACCGCGCGGTGGCCGCCGAACGGGAGCACGCGCTGGGCCCGGACCACCCGGACACCCTCGCCAGCCGCTACGAGGTGGCCTTCACCCTCGGCCGGCTCGGCCGCCCCGGCGACGCGCTCCGGGAGTACGGGAAGGTCGCCGAGGGCCGGGAGCGGGCGCTGGGCCCGGACCACCCCGACACCCTGGCCGCCCGTCAGGAGACGGCGTTCGTCCTCGGCCAGCTCGGTCGCCACTTCGTCGCCCACCAGATCTACACCGCGGTGCTCACCGCCCGCGTGCGCACCATGGGCGCCGACCACCCCGACACCCTGCGCTGCCGCCACAACCTGGCCTTCAACCTCGGCCGGCTGGGCCGTCTGGAGGACTCCTACCGGATGGCGTACGAGGTGGCCGCCGCCCGGGCCCGGGTGCTCGGCCCGGACCACCCCGACACCCTCGTCACCCGCTACGAGGTGGCCTACGCGCTGGGCCAGCTGGGTCGTTGGCAGGAGGCGCTGCGGACCTACCGGGAGGTGGCCGCCGCCCGTGCGCAGGTGCTCGGCCCGGACCACCCCGACACCCTGGCCGCCCGCTACGAGGTGGGCATCAGCCTGGGCCGGCTCGGCCACAGCGCCGAAGCGCTCGTCGTCTATCGGGACCTCGTCGACGACCGCACCCGAGCCCAGGGACCCACGGACCCCGAGACGCTCCGCGCCCGGCACGGGCTCGGCGTCAACCTCGGCCGCCTCGGCCGCTGGGAGGAGGCGCTCGCCGAGGCCCGCGACGTCTGCGCCGTCCGGGAGAGGACACTGGGCCCCGGCCACCCCGACACCCTCGTCAGCCGTCGCGAGATCGCCGTGGGCCTGGGCTGGCTCGGCCGCTGGACGGACGCCCTCGCCGTCTACCGCCATGTCGCCCGCGCCCGCGAGCGGGTCCTCGGCGCCGACCACCCGGACACCATCGCCAGCCGTAACGACGAGGCCCACTGCCTGGAGCAGTTGGGCCGCCGTGACGAGGCCGTGGAGCTCTACCGTCAGACGGCCGCCCTGCGGCAGCGACGCGGCGCGCCCCACCTGGGCTAGACGCGCCCCGGTCCCGGCACACCGGGCGCTGACGCCCCGGTCCCGGCGCACCGGGCGCTGACGCTCCGGACCCGGCGCCCCCGGACCCGGCGCCCCCGGACCCGGCGCCCCCGGGCCGGGCGGTTCCGCGCGGCGGCGTACGGGACACGGGCCCCCTGGCCCCGGCCACCCCCGCCGTGTTACGCAGGGGGCATGGCCCCACGTGGAGTGCGCGCGTACGACGTCGTCATCGTCGGCGGAGGTCACAACGGCCTGGTCGCCGCCGCCTATCTGGCGCGGGCCGGCCGCGCCGTGCTGGTGCTGGAGCGTCTGGACCACATCGGGGGCGCGGCCGTGTCCAGTCGCCCGTTCCCCGGGCTGGACGCGCGGCTGTCCCGCTACGCGTACCTCGTCAGCCTGCTGCCCGGGAAGGTGGTACGAGACCTCGGGCTGCGCTTCGAGGTGCGCGGGCGGTCCATCTCCTCGTACACGCCCGCCGTCCGGGCCGGCCGCCCCACCGGACTGCTGGTGGGCGGCGGCGAGCGGCGGACGCGCGAGGCGTTCGCGCGGCTGACCGGCTCGGACCGGGAGTACGCGGCGTGGCGGGAGTTCCACGCGATGACGCGCCGGGTCGCCGAACGCGTCTTCCCCACGCTCACCGAGCCGCTGCCCTGCCGCGCGGAGCTGCGGGCCCGGGTGGCCGACGACGCGGCCTGGGAGGCGCTGTTCGAGCGGCCGCTCGGTGAGGCGATCGAGGCGGCGTTCGCCGACGACCTGGTCCGGGGAGTGGTGCTCACGGACGCGCTCATCGGCACCTTCACCCACGCCCACGACCCCTCGCTGCGGCAGAACCGCTGCTTCCTCTACCACGTGATCGGCGGCGGCACCGGAGACTGGAACGTGCCGGTGGGCGGGATGGGCGCGTTCACCGACGCGCTGGCCGACGCCGCCCGAGCCGCCGGCGCGCGTCTCGAGACCGGCCGCGAGGTGACGGCCGTCGCGACGGACGGCACGGTGGCGGAGGTGACGTACCGGGAGGCCGACGGGGAGGGCGTGGTGGCCGCGCGGCACGTCCTGGTGGGCGCGTCCCCGACGGTGCTCGCCGACCTGCTCGGCGAGCCGCCCCGGGCGGCCGTGGCGGGGGCCGTCGCGGGGGCCGGCTCCGGCGCGCCGCCCGCGGACCCGCCCGAGGGCGCGCAGCTGAAGGTGAACATGCTGCTGCGCCGGCTGCCGCGGCTGCGCGACACCGGGACCGATCCGCGCGAGGCGTTCGCCGGCACCTTCCACATCGCCGAGGGGTACCGGCAGTTGGAGGCGGCCTACCGTCAGGCGGCGGCCGGGGAGCCGCCCGCCGCGCCGCCCTCGGAGATCTACTGCCACTCGCTCACCGACCCCACGATCCTCGCCCCGGAGCTGGCCCGAGCCGGCTACCAGACGCTGACCCTGTTCGGCCTGCACAGCCCCGCCCGGCTCTTCACCGCCGACCACGACGCGACCCGCGCCGCGCTGCTGACCTCGGCCCTCGCCCAGCTCGACGCCCATCTCGCCGAGCCGCTGGCGGACTGTCTGGCGCTGGACGCCGAGGGCAGGCCCTGCATCGAGGTGAAGTCCCCGCTCGACCTGGAGCGCGAGCTGCGGTTGCCGGGCGGCAACATCTTCCACCGCGAACTGGCCTTCCCCTACGCCCAGGAGGGTGCCGGCCGCTGGGGCGTGGCCACGAGCCACGCCAACGTGCTGCTGTGCGGCGCGGGCGCGGTGCGCGGCGGCGGAGTCAGCGGCGTCCCCGGGCACAACGCGGCGATGGCGGTGCTGGAGGCGGGCCGGGCCTCCGAGGCGCCGCGCCCGGAACAAAGAATCTGATGAGCTGTCAGATTCGCTCTTCCGTCGTGCGGTTCCCTACGGCATCCTGCCGCCCATGGAGACGGAGCTGAGCGCCCGGCTGGGCATCGAGCACGCCATCTTCGGCTTCACCCCGTTCCCCGCCGTGGCCGCCGCGATCACCCGGGCCGGTGGGCTGGGGGTGCTCGGCGCGGTCCGCTACCGCGCCCCCGAGGACCTCGCCCGCGATCTGGAGTGGATGCAGGCGCACACCGACGACAAGCCCTACGGCCTCGACGTCGTCATGCCCGCGAGGATCGCGGACGGGGTCACCGAGGCCGATGTGGAGGCGATGATCCCGCAGCGGCACCGCCGCTTCGTCCGGGACACCCTCGCCCGGCACGGGGTGCCCGAACTCGCCCCCGACGACCCCTCCGGCTGGCGCGTCACCGGCTGGTTGGAACAGGTCGCCCGCGCGCAGCTGGACGTCGCCTTCGACTACCCCATCACCCTGCTGGCCAACGCCCTCGGCTCGCCGCCGCCCGACGTCGTGCGTCGCGCCCGCGAACACGGCGTCCAGGTCGCCGCGCTCGCCGGCAGCGCCCGGCACGCCCGCCGGCACCGGGACGCGGGCATCGACATCGTCGTCGCCCAGGGCTACGAGGCCGGCGGCCACACCGGCGAGATCGCCACCATGGTCCTCACCCCCGAGGTCGTCCGGGCGGTCGACCCGCTGCCGGTCCTCGCCGCCGGCGGCATCGGCAGCGGCGCGCAGATCGCCGCCGGGCTCGCGCTGGGCGCCCAGGGCGTCTGGCTGGGCTCCCTCTGGCTGACCACCGAGGAGGCCGAACTGCGCTCACCCGCGCTCACCCGGAAGCTCCTCGCCGCCGGCTCCGGCGACACCGTCCGCTCCCGGGCGCTCACCGGCAAGCCGGCCCGTCAACTGCGGACCGCCTGGACCGACGCCTGGGAGGCCGCCGACGGCCCCGACCCGCTGCCCATGCCCCTCCAGGGGCTGCTGGTCGCCGAGGCACTCTCCCGTATCCAGCGGTACGAGGTCGAGCCCCTGCTCGGCACCCCCGTGGGTCAGATCGTCGGCCAGATGACCGAACGTCGCAGCGTGCGAGCCGTCTTCGACGAGCTGACCCGCGGCTTCGCCCACGCCATCGAGCGCCTCGACCGCATCGCGGCCCGGGGCGAGGGAAGGAGCTGACCACGGTGCCCGACCGCGAACCCCGCCCCCGCACGGCCGGCGGCCCCACGTCCCGGACCGCTCAGGGTCCCGCCGCCCCGTCCCCCTTCGGGTCCCCGGGGGACTCCGGGGACCCGGTCGGCTTCTGGGCGCTGGCCGCCGCCGATCCCTCGCGCACGGCCCTGATCGCCCCAGGGGGCGAGGAGTGGACGGCCGGGCGGCTGCACGCGGCGTGCAACCGACTGGTCGGCGGGTTGCGCGCCGCCGGGCTGGGGCCCGGGGACGCGTTCGCCGTCGTGCTGCCCAACGGGCCCGAGCTCATCGCCTGCGCGCTCGCCGGCGCCCAGGCGGGCTTCTACATGGTGCCGGTCAACCACCACCTGACCGGCCCCGAGGTCGGCTGGATCGTGGCGGACTCGGGCGCCAAGGCGCTGATCGCGCACGAGCGGTTCGCGGAGGTGGCGCGGGAGGCGGCCGACGCGGCCGGACTGCCCGCCGGGCACCGCTACGCGGTCGGCCGGGCCGCCGGCTACCGCCCGTACGAGGCGCTCTCGGCCGGACAGCCGGAGGCCCCGCCCGCCGACCGCGAGCTGGGGTGGATCATGAACTACACCTCCGGCACCACCGGACGGCCGCGCGGGATCCGCCGCCCGCTCACCGGGCGGCCCCCGGAGGAGAGCGACCTGGGCGGCTTCCTCCGCTTCTTCGGCATCGGGCCGTTCGACGACCATGTGCACCTGGTCTGTTCACCGCTCTACCACACGGCCGTGCTCCAGTTCGCGGGCGCGTCGCTGCATCTGGGGCATCCCCTCGTGCTGCTGGACGGTTGGGCGCCGGAGGAGATGCTGCGCCTGATCGAGGCCCACCGCTGCACCCACACCCATATGGTCCCCACCCAGTTCCACCGCCTGCTGGCCCTCCCCGAGGAGGTGCGGCGGCGCTACGACGTCTCGTCCATGCGGCACGCCGTGCACGGCGCGGCCCCCTGCCCCCAGCACGTCAAGCGGGCGATGATCGACTGGTGGGGGACGTGTGTGACCGAGTACTACGCGGCCAGCGAGGGCGGCGGGACGATCGCCACGGCCGAGGAGTGGCTGAAGCGGCCGGGCACGGTGGGCCGGGCGTGGCCCATCAGCGAGCTCGCCGTCTTCGACGACGCCGGCGACCGGCTGCCGCCCGGCGAGGTCGGCACCGTCTACCTGCGGATGAGGACCGCCGGGTTCGCGTACCACAGGGACGCGGAGAAGACCCGGAGCAACCGCATCGGCGACTTCTTCACCGTGGGCGACCTCGGCTACCTCGACGCCGACGGCTACCTCTACCTCCGCGACCGCAAGATCGACATGATCATCTCGGGGGGTGTCAACATCTACCCCGCCGAGATCGAGGCCGCGCTGCTCACCCACCCCGCCGTCGCGGACGTCGCGGTCTTCGGCGTCCCCGACGAGGACTGGGGCGAACAGGTCAAGGCGGTGGTCGAGCCCGCTCCCGGCCACGCCCCGGGCCCCGAACTGGCCGAGGCGATCCTCACGCACGGCGCACGGACGCTGGCCCGCTACAAACGGCCCAGGACCGTGGAGTTCGTGGCGCACATGCCGCGCGACCCCAACGGCAAGCTCTACAAGCGGCGGCTGCGCGAGCCGTACGGGTCGGGGCGCGAACGGCCGGTGTGACGGCGCCGGGCGTCGTCGCGGCGGTGACGGCGCCGCCGCCCTCCCCGTCGCGACGACCGTCGGCGGCGGCGCGCCCCACAGGCCCGCACGGTGGCCGGCCGCCGCCGTGACCAGGGGGCGTACCCGCGGCCCCGCCGTCGGCCGGGCCGGCCCGCACGGAGCCCGGCCCGTGGACCGATCCGCCTCGGCCCCCGCCCGGACGGCGGCCGGGCCGGGGCCATACGGCTCGCGGGTCGGTATGGGTGGCCGCCCGGCGCGGTCGTGCCCGTCACGGTTCGGCCGCGCCGGAGGCGACCTCGCGGGCCCAGCGGTAGTCGGCCTTGCCGCTGGGGGAGCGCTGCACGTGGTCGGTGAAGACCACGGTGCGCGGGATCTTGTACCCGGCCAGCCGGGCCCGGCAGTGGGCGCGCAGGGCCTCGGCGGTCAGCGGATCGGCGCCCGCGCGGGGCTGCACCACCGCCGCCACCCGGCTGCCCCAGCGCTCGTCGGGGACGCCGGCGACCAGCGCGTCGTAGACGTCGGGGTGCGCCTTGAGGGCCTGCTCCACCTCCTCCGGGTAGACCTTCTCGCCGCCGGTGTTGATGCACTGCGAGCCTCGCCCCAGGACCGTGACGACGCCGTCCGCGTCGATGGTGGCCATGTCGCCGAGCAGCACCCAGCGCTCGCCGTCCGGGGTGGTGAAGAAGGTCTCGGCGGTCTTCCGCGGGTCGTTGTAGTAGCCCAGCGGCACATGGCCGCGCAGCGCGATGCGCCCGGGCTCGCCCACCGCCGCCGCCCGCCGTGTCACCGGGTCGACCACCGTCGTGTGCGCGTTGACCCGCAGTCGGAAGCCCCGCAGCGGGCCGGAGTCCTCGGTGGCGGTGCCGTTGAAGCCGGACTCCGAGGAGCCGAAGTTGTTGAGCAGCGGCACGTGCGGCAGCAGGGCGCCGAACTGCGCGCGGACGGTGTCCGACAGCACCGCGCCGGAGCTGCTGACGGCGAGCAGCGAGGAGCAGTCGACGCCCTGACACGGCCCGCGAAGGGCGTCCGTCAGCGGCCGCAGCATCGCGTCGCCGACCAGCGAGACGCTGGTGACCCGTTCCCGCCCGATGGTGCGCAGCACCTCCTCGGGCGCGAACCCGCGGTGCAGCACCACCTTCTGGCCGGCGTTGAAGGCGATCAGCGCGGTGAGGGTGGAGGTGCCGTGCATCAGCGGGGGAGTGGGGAAGAAGACCAGCCCCGCGCCGCCCGCCGCCACCCGCTCGGCCAGCTCCTCGGGCCGCTTCACCGGCTCCCCGGTGGGGGCGCCGCCGCCGAGCGCGGCGAAGAAGAGGTCCTCCTGGCGCCACAGCACGCCCTTGGGCAGCCCGGTGGTGCCGCCGGTGTAGATGATGAAGCGGTCGTCGGCGGAGCGCGGCGCGAAGTCGCGCTCGGCCGCGCCGGACGCCTCCGCCTCGGCGAACGGGACCGGGGCCGGATCCGGCTCCGGGGCGGAGGGGTCGGGGACGCCGACCCGGACGAGGTGGCGCAGGGTGTCGGTGCGCGGCGCTGCGGCGGCGACCCGGGCGCTGAACTCTGCGTCGTAGACGAGGGCGACCAGCTCCGCGTCCCGGTAGAGGTAGGCCAGTTCGTCGGCCACATAGCGGTAGTTGACGTTCACCGGCACCGCGCGGAGCTTGAGGCAGGCCCACAGGGTCTGGAGGTACTCCACGCCGTTGTACAGGTGCAGTCCGACGTGGTCGCCGGGGCCGATGCCGGAGCCTTGGAGGTGGTGGGCGAGCCGGGCGGCGGCCGCGTCCAGCGCCGCGTAGCTCAGTCGACGCTCGGCTCCGGTGCCCGGGTGGTCGGCGTAGACCAGGGCCTCCCGGTCCGGCACCGTGTCCACGACGGACTCGAACAGGTCGGCGAGGTTGTACTCCACGGTCCGCTCCCTCCTGGCCGGGCGGTCCCGGGTGTGATGGCGGGCGGGCAGGGGCTCGCGGCCATTAGAGCGCCGGGGCGTGCGGCTGGGAAGGCCGTCGGCCAAGAAATCTGACTGACCGTCAGAAGACTCTTGAACTCCCCCCACGCCTCCTGCACCCTGTTCTGGTCCGAGGGACGGAGGCGGCGATGGCACCCACCGAACACCTGACCGTGCGGCGCGTCGGCGCCACCCTGGTGCTCACCCTCGACCGCCCCGAGGCCAGGAACGCGCTCTCGCTGCCGATGCTGGTCGGGCTCTACGACGGCTGGCTCGCCGCCGACGCCGACGACTCCGTACGGTCGGTGGTGCTCACCGGCGCCGGCGGGGCGTTCTGCTCCGGTATGGACCTCAAGGCGCTCGCGGGCGGCGGCTCGGCCGCCGCCGACCCCTACCGGGAGCGCCTGCGCGCCGACCCCGACCTGCACTGGAAGGCGCTGCTGCGGCACCACCGCCCGCGCAAGCCGGTGATCGCCGCCGTCGAGGGGCCCTGCGTCGCCGGCGGCACCGAGCTCCTCCAGGGCACCGACATCCGGGTGGCCGGTCGAGGCGCCACCTTCGGGCTCTACGAGGTCCGCCGCGGGCTGTTCCCCATCGGCGGCTCCACGGTCCGGCTGCCCCGTCAGATCCCGCGCACGCACGCCCTGGAGATGCTGCTGACCGGACGGCCCTACACCGCCGCCGAGGCCGAGCGGATCGGGCTCATCGGCCGCGTCGTCCCCGACGGCACCGCCCTGGAGATGGCCCTGGGCCTCGCCGAACTGGTCAACGCCAACGGCCCGCTCGCCGTCGAGGCGGTCAAGGACTCCGTCTACGAGACCGCGGAGCTGACCGAGACCGAGGGCCTGCGGTTCGAACTGGAACGCGGTCGGCCGGTCTTCGCCACCGACGACGCGAAGGAAGGCGCCCGGGCCTTCGCCGAGAAGCGTCCGCCCGTCTACCGGCGCGCCTGACGACGCCAGGACGATGCCCCAAGGAGGGACCGTGTCCGAGCTCCTCAGCGCCCCCCTGACCGTGGAGTTCCCCTTCACCCGCTCCCTGGGCCCGGTGCAGGGCGCCTTCCTCACGGGGCTGCGCGAGCGCGTCGTCCTGGGCGTCCGCAGGCCCGACGGGCGGGTGCTGGTGCCGCCGCTGGAGTACGACCCGGACACCGCCGTGGACCTCCACGAACTGGTCGAGGTCGGCACCACCGGCACCGTCACCTGCTGGGCCTGGAACCCCACCCCGCGCCGGGGCCAGCCGCTCGGCACCCCCTTCGCCTGGGTGCTGGTGCGCCTCGACGGCGCGGACAGCGCGTTGCTGCACGCCCTCGACGTGCCCGGCGTCGCCGCCGTGCGCACCGGGCTGCGGGTCCGCGTCCGCTGGGCCGCCGAGCGCACCGGCGCGATCACGGACATCGCCTGCTTCGAGACGTACGACGGGGAGGAGGCCGGGGAAGGCGCGGCGGACCGAACGGATGCGACGGAGCCGGCGGACGCGACGGACCCCACGGGCACCGTGCCCCGGGCCCGTCCGCACGACGGGGTGTTCGCCGACCCCGTCACCAGCCTCGCCGCCCCGGCCCGCCTCGACTACACCTACACGCCGGGCCGCGCGCACGGCCGCCATCTCGCCGCGCTGGCCGACCGCCGGACGGTGGGCGAGCGCTGCCCGGCCTGCCGGAAGGTCTACGTCCCCCCGCGCGGCGCCTGCCCCACCTGCGGAGTGGCCACCGACGAGCCGGTGGAGGTGGGCCCGCGCGGCACGGTCACCACCTTCTGCGTCGTCAACATCAAGGCCCGAGGGCTCGCCATCGAGGTGCCGTACGTGTACGCGCACATCGCCCTCGACGGGGCGGACCTGGCCCTGCACGGGCGTGTCGCCGGCATCCCGTACGACCGGGTCCGGATGGGGCTGCGGGTGGAGCCGGTGTGGATCGGCGACGGCCGCCACCCGGACCACTACCGGCCCACCGGCGAGCCCGACGCCCCCTACGACACCTACCGGGAGCTGCTGTGACCCGGCGGGTGGCGGTCGTGGCCTTCGCGCGGAGCGACCCGGCCCGCCCCACGGCCGGGCTGACCGAGGTGGAGCTGCTGCTGCCGGTGTTGCGCGAGGTCCTGGAGCGCACCGGGCTCAGGGCCGGCGAGATCGGCTTCACCTGCTCCGGGTCGAGCGACTACCTCGCCGGCCGGGCCTTCTCCTTCACACTGGCGCTGGACGGGGTCGGCGCCTGGCCGCCGATCGCCGAGTCCCATGTGGAGACGGACGGGGCCTGGGCGCTGTACGAGGCGTGGGTCAAGATCCGCACCGGCCGCGCCGACACGGCCCTGGTCTACGCCTGGGGCAAGCCCTCCGCCGGGGACCTGGACGCGGTCCTCACCCGCCAGCTCGACCCCTACCACCTCGCCCCGCTCTGGCCCGACCCGGCCTCCCTCGCCGCGCTCCAGGAACGCGCGCTGCTCGACTCCGGCGCCCCTGTGGCGCCCGTCCCCGCGGGCGGGAGCGGCCCCCGCGGCCCGGGGCCCGTCGACGGCGCCGCCGCCGTGGTGCTCGCCGTCGAGGACACCGCGCGCCGGCTGTGCGCGCGGCCCGCCTGGATCCGCGGCATCGACCACCGCATCGAGCCACACGGTCTCGGCGTACGGGACCTCGCCGACTCCCCGTCCACCCGGCTGGCGGCCGCGCGGGCGGGGGTCTTCGACGCGCCGCCCGTCGACACCGCCGAGCTGCACGCGCCCCATCCGGCGCAGGAGCCGATCCTGCGCCGCGCGCTGCGGCTGGACGGTGCCGTCGCGGTCAACCCGTCGGGCCCGGCGGCGGCCGATCCGCCGATGGCGGCGGGCCTGATCCGGCTGGGGGAGGCGGCCGCGCGCATCCATCGCGGCCGTTCCCGTCGGGCGTTGGCCCACGCGACCTCCGGCCCCTGTCTGCAACAGAACCTGGTGGCGGTCCTGGAAGGGGAGCCGGATGTCTGAGGAACCGGTGGCCGTCGTCGGGATCGGACAGACCAGGCACGCCGCCGCGCGCCGCGACGTCTCCCTGGCCGGGCTGGTCCGCGAGGCGGCCGCGCGGGCGCTGGAGGACGCCCAGCTCGCCTGGGCCGACGTCGACGCCGTCGTCATCGGCAAGGCCCCCGACTTCTTCGAGGGCGTGATGATGCCCGAGCTCTACCTCGCCGACGCCCTCGGCGCGGTCGGCAAGCCGATGCTCCGGGTGCACACCGCCGGCTCGGTCGGCGGTTCCACCGCGCTGGTGGCGGCCGACCTGGTCGCCGCCCGTGTCCACCGCACCGTGCTGACCGCGGCCTTCGAGAAGCAGTCCGAGTCCAACGCGATGTGGGCGCTGTCGCTGCCCGTCCCCTTCCAACAGCCCCTGCTCGCCGGCGCCGGAGGCTTCTTCGCCCCCCACGTACGGGCCTACATCCGGCGCACCGGGGCGCCCCCGGGCATCGGTGCGCTCGTCGCCTACAAGGACCGCCGCAACGCCCTGAGGAACCCGTACGCGCACCTGCACGAGGACGGCCTCACCCTGGAGCGGGTGCGGTCCTCGCCGATGCTGTGGGACCCGATCCGCTACTCCGAGACCTGCCCGTCGTCCGACGGCGCCTGCGCCATGGTGCTCACCGACCGCGCGGGCGCGGCCCGCGCGCCGCACCCGCCCGCCTGGCTGCACGGCGGCGCGATGCGCAGCGAGCCCACCCTGTTCGCGGGCAAGGACTTCGTCTCGCCGCGCGCCGGGCGGGACTGCGCGGCCGACGTCTACCGGCAGGCGGGCGTCACCGACCCGCGCCGCGAGATCGACGTGGCGGAGCTCTACGTGCCGTTCAGCTGGTACGAGCCGATGTGGCTGGAGAACCTGGGTTTCGCGGCGGAGGGTGCGGGCTGGAAGCTGGTCGAGTCCGGTGCCACCGCGCTCGACGGCGACCTCCCCGTCAACCCCTCCGGCGGGGTGCTGTCCAGCAACCCCATCGGCGCCTCGGGGATGCTCCGCTTCGCGGAGGCGGCGCTCCAGGTGCGCGGCCAGGCGGGGGAACACCAGATCGAGGGCGCGCGGCGAGCGCTCGGGCACGCGTACGGCGGCGGCTCCCAGTTCTTCGCGATGTGGCTGGTCGGGGCCGAACCACCCGCCACCTGACCCGCGCGGGACGACAACCGCGCCTTCCGTCCCTCTCCCATGTCCCTCTTCCGTGGCCTGTGCCCCACCGCCCGCCCTCGCTAGGGTGGGCGCCGGACGAACGACCGGGAGGAGCACGGACGTGGCCGACACCACCACGGAAGACCGGCTGAACAGCGAGCAGAAGCCCCAACTCGACCTCAGGGAAGCCGAGTGGCGGTCCAGCAGCCAGGGGGTCGGCGACGTCCAGATCGCCTTCGTCGAGGGCTATATCGCCATGCGCGACCGACGCGAGCCGGAGGGCCCGGCGCTGATCTTCACCCCCGCCGAGTGGCGCGCCTTCGTGCTCGGCGCCCGTGACGGCGAGTTCGACCTCACCTGAGCCTTCCCGCCCCGCGGACGCACAGGTGCGAGACGGCCCGGCGCCGCCCCTTCGGGATGGCGCCGGGCCGTCTCCGCGTCCGTGGCCGACGGCTGTGCGTGGCCGACGGCTGTGCTGCTGATCCAGACGAGACCGCCTAGGGACGGTGCGTCGCCTGATGTCCCGTCAGGTCGCTCCAGGGACGCTGTCGTCCGCCGCCGACGGCCGCGACACCCCGCTCGTCGTACCGCGAGGTCTCCAGCGACCAGGCCAGGCTGCCGCTCATCAGCTGCCGCATCCCGTCCGTGTAGGCGGCGGTGTGGCGCAGCAGTCGCGTCGAGGCGCCGGACGCCGCCAGCGTGGCCGGGAGCCGCTCGGACAGGTGCTGGAAGCGGTGGTAGCGGGCGTTGGCGAGATCGGCCACCCGCCGCACGGACTCCTCCAGGGGACCGCCGTCCCGCTCGTGCAGCAGGATCACGCTGTTGTGCACGTCCCCGGCGGCCAACTCCTTGTCCAGTGAGACGATGTCGTTGATGAAGATCACCACGTCGTCGGTGGCCTCCCGCATCTCGGCGAGCGGCCAGCCGGTGTGCAGCGCGGACGGCAGCGTGTAGCCGGCGAACCGTTCATGCAGATCGAGACAGGGCTGGACGCCCACGGAGTGCCGCTTGACGGCCAGCAGCGAGCGCAGGGAGCGCGGCGACTGGGCGCGGCGGTCCCGCGCCTCCCGCTTGTGGGCGAGTAGGTAGCCGAGCCAGTGGCTCCGGAAGCGGTCCCGCCACCCCTGCGACATCCCGGAGTTGATGCGCCGCCACAGGTCGCGGAAGCTGTCCACGAGCGGGTTGGCGCCGCCGTCAAGGCCCCGGCCGGGCGGCTCCCCGGTCACCCGCACCACGCTGTCCACCAGCCGGGAGACGGCGTCCGGGCAGCACCCCAGCTCGCCGTCGAACTGGTCGTCGAAGACGAAGAACCAGCCGTTGAGGTCGTTGGCCAGATCCAGCGCGGCACCCCTGGCCCGCGGGTAGAACAGCGCCGACAGCCGGTCCAGGCGCAGCGCGTCGTACTCCGCCGCCGCGGCCTTGTCGAACACCCCGTACCGCCGCAGCCACCGGATCGTGTGCCGCCTGGCGGCCTCGGCATCGGGGCTGACCGCCGTGGAGACCGGTATGTCGAAGAGCGCGGCGCGCTCGGCGAGCGTTCGCCGCCGGGCGCGAGGCCGCACCGTACTGGTTTCCGTCATGTTCCACCGTCCCCACCCGCACCATCTGCCGTACGAGACCGGCGAGCTGACGCCCCCTCCGGACTCGTTTCAGCAATCCTCCGTGATCAGTGAAGTGGCCGATAGGGCGAATGTCGAAGTGGCGCGTGCCATTGGCCCATGCCTGGCGAAGTTCCCCCTTCGGCTGCTACGGAGAGTCCAGTGCCACTACGCTCAGCGTTACCTGTGGAAGGGGCTGAGAGGTGACCGAGGGCATGGGGAACAGGATCCGGCCGGGCCGGAGCTTAGTGGAGCGCGAAGCGGAGATCGACGCGATGGAACGCGCGTTGACCAGTCTGTGCGGCGCCTCCGACGACGCCTCGGGACGGCGCGCGGGCGGAGTGATCGCCTTCGCCGGACCGGCCGGCGTCGGCAAGACCGCGCTGCTCGCCGAGGTCCGCCGCAGCGCCGTCGCACGCGGCTGCACGGTGCTGACCGCCCGCGGCGGAGAGCAGGAGCAGGGGCTGGCCTTCCACGTCGTGCGCCAGCTCGTCCAGCCCGTGCTCGCCGCCGCCACCGAGGAGCAGCACCGCGCCATCCTCGGCAGCTGGTACGACATCGTCGCCCCCGCCGTGGGGCTGGTGGTGCCCAAGGACGGTGGCGCGCCGGACCCGCAGGGCGTGCGCGACGGCCTGGACTGGCTCGTGACCCGCTTCGCGGTGCAGCGCGCCCCGGTCGTGATGATCCTCGACGACGCCCACTGGGCCGACACCGAGTCCCTGGACTGGCTCACCGGCTTCGCACCCCGCGCCGAGGACCTGCCCATGCTGCTGGTCGTCGGCTACCGCCCGGAGGACCTCTCCGCCGACGCCGCCGCCTTCCGCAGGCTCGCCGAACGCCAGGGCTCCCGACCCCACCTGCTCGCCCCGCTGACGCCCGGCGCCGTCGGCCGCATCGTCCGCGACGCCATCGGCGACGAGGCCGACGAGGCGTTCTGCCGCGAGTGCTGGGCGGTCACCGGCGGCAACCCCTTCGAAGTCGTCGAGCTCGCCGCCAAGGTCTACGACCGCGAGCTGAAGCCCGGCTCGGCGAGCGCCGCGGAGCTGCGCCAGATGGTCTCCATGGCCAAGGACAGCGGCCTCATCGAGCGGCTGGAGCGGCTCGGCACCTCCGCGGTACGCCTGGCCTGGGCCGTCGCCGTCCTCGGCGCGGAGGCCACGCCGACCCTGGCCACCGCCGTCGCCGCGATCAGCGGCGGGGACACCCCGGACCTCGTCGCCCGGCTGCGCGACGCGCGCATCCTCGCGCCCGCCGCGCCCGGAACCGGCAAGCCCTTCGAAGAGCGGCTGGAGTTCTTCCATCCCCTGGTCGCCACCGCGGTCTACCGCGCCATCCCCGGCAGCCTGCGCGTCGCGATGCACGGTCAGGCCGCCACGGCCGCCATCGGCGCGGGACTGGGTGCCGCGGCCGCCGGACGGCACGTGCTGGAGATGCACCCCGAGGCCGATCCGTGGGTCGTCCAGCAGCTGCGCGAGGCGGCCCGCGAGTACCTCCGGGCCGGCGCCCCGGACGCGGCCCGCCGCTGCCTCGCCCGCGCCCTGCGCGAACCGCCGGCCATGGAGGATCGCGCCGCCGTCCTCTTCGAACTGGGCTGCTCGGCGCTGCTCACCGAGCCGGCCATCACCGTCAACTACCTGAAGGCCGCGCTGGAGGAGCCGGTCCTCGACCCCGCCCTGCGCGAGGCCATCACCGTCCGCCTCGCGCAGGCGTACGGGCACAGCGGCCACATGGAGGAGGCCGCGCGCATCGTCGCCGACGAGGCCCGGGCCGCCACCAGCGCCCGCACCCGACTGCGCATGCAGGCCGAACAGTTCATGTGGAACGCCTTCCGGGCCGACGAGGCGGACTCCCCGGCCCGCTCCCGGCGGCTCGCCCGACTGGTCGAACACCTCAGCGGCCGCGGCCTGGCCGAGCGGTACCTGCTGGGACTCCGCGCCTGGGACGCGGTCGTGCGCGGCGAGAGCGCCGACTCCGCACTGCGGTACGCGGAGGCCGCCCTCGGCGACGGACTCGACTGGACCGACGACAACTGGGGCTTCGAGGTGCCCGTCCTCGTCGCCCTCACCTTCATGTACTGCGACCAGCCCGGCCGCGCCGAGGAGCTGTTCCACCAGGGCATCGCCGAGTGCGAGCGCAAGGGCTGGCGCGGCTCCCACCTGTCCTTCGGACTCACCCTGCTCGGCTACGTCCGCTACCGGCGCGGCCGCCTGGGCGAGGCCGAGGAGCTGGTCCGCGAGGGTCTGCGGATCTCCGCGCGCGTCGGAGCCTCCACGCCCGCCGAGTGGGCCGCCGTCGGGACCCTGGTGCTCACCCTCATCGGCCAGGGACGCACCGAGGACGCCCAACGGGTGGCCCTCGAGTACGACTACGGGCGGAGCGTGCCCAAGGCCGTCGTGTACCCCGACGTCCAGGCCGCCCACGGCGAACTGCTGCTCGCCACCGGACTGCACCGGGAGGCCCGGCAGCAGCTCACCGCGGCCGGCCGCCGTCTCGACGCGCGAGGCTGGCGCAACCCCGCCTTCTGCCCCTGGCAGCCGCAGCTCGCCCGCGCCCTGGCGCTCACCGACCCGGCCGGGGCCGTGGAGACCGCGGCCGACGCCGTCCGCCGGGCCCGCCAGTTCGGCACGCCCTCCGCGACCGGACAGGCGCTGCACGCCGCCGCCTCCGTGGCCACCGGGAGCGAGCGGATCACGCTCCTCGCCGAGGCCGTCAGCCATCTGGAGCGGTCGCCCGCCGCCTACGACCTGGCACACGCCCTCGTCGACCACGGCGCCGCGCTCCGCCGCATCGGCCTGCCCCAGGAGGCCGGCGACCGGCTGCACCGCGGGCTGCGCGGCGCCCTCCAGTGCGGCGCCGACACCCTCGCCGCGCGGGCCCGCGACGAGCTCTCGGCGATCGGGCTGCGCTCGCTGCGGCTGCGGGTCGACGCCACCGGCACCCTGACCCGGCAGGAGCAGGCCGTCGCCGAGCGGGCCGCCGCGGGCTGCACCGACGCCCGGATCGCGGACGAGCTCGGCCTGGCCGAGCGCGAGGTCGCCCGGCTGCTGTCCACCGTCTTCCGCAAGGTCGGCACCGACCGCCCCGGCCTCGCCAGGGCCATCGGCACCGGCCCCCAACCGCCCGACGACGCACCCGGAGGGCGCTGAGCGCCCCGCGGGACGTGCCGCGACGGGCCGCCGAACGCCCACGGCCCGTCGTGGCCGGCCGCGCCCGCGCGGTGGCGGTCGCACATCCTCCGCAGCCCCGCATCGACCGTGGCGCGGACGTCACCAGGGCCGCTCGGTCGCCTCGGGGCGCCACGGCGACGGGTCCCGCCGCCCGGCCCGGCGGGACGGCGGGAGGCTGCCCCCGCACATGGGGTCCGAGCAGACGGGAGAAGCCCTCGGTCTCCGCCGCGCACAGCGGCCGCGCGCGTGCGAGAGAGCCGGCCGCCCTCCGGGAGTCCCGGCGGGCCTCGCCCGGCGCCCGCGCACCCGGGCGGCCCGGCCGGCCCACCCGCCTCCGGAGGAGGCTCCGACGTCCCGGAGCCCCGCGAGTACCGGCCGGCGCGCGGCCGTCCGTCGCCGGGCCGGCCGCACCGCGCGCCCCGGTCGTCACGGGGGCGTCATCCCGGCCTCCCTCGGGCGCGGAGGGCGGCCTCGGCCACGTACCATGGTCCGCATGTCGTTCCTCCGCCGCCGCAGCGCCGCCACACCCACCGGCCCGGACTTCGACGTCCTGGCCATGGACCCGGGCGACTGGCCCGGCGATCTGGGCGCCGGCCTGCTGCCC
Organism: Streptomyces sp. SAJ15; assembly: GCF_007595705.1. Classification (GTDB taxonomy): domain Bacteria; phylum Actinomycetota; class Actinomycetes; order Streptomycetales; family Streptomycetaceae; genus Streptomyces. Next base: position 1,021,923 of record NZ_NISY01000002.1, read on the forward strand.
GCCCCGGACGGCAGCTGCCAGGGCGTGTTCCTGCGCTACGACCTGTTCGGCGGGCGCGGCCCCGCGATGATCATCGGCAATCTGCCGGAGGGCTCGCCGGTCCGCGAGCTGGCCGAGGGACAGGTGCCGTTCGAGGTCACCCAGCTGCTGGCGGCGCTCGGCAACGACGAACCGGTCCAGGTGCTGGACGTCGAGGACACCCCGGTGATGCACGAGGACAACCTGCTCATCGTGCGCCGCGTCAAGCTCTCCGAGAGCCGCATCTCCTGCGCCCAGTTCGACCGCAGCGACGGCGTGCTCGTCACCATCGCCAGCTGGGACCGGCCGATCACCGACGACCTCTACCGGCTGCTCAAGCCGCTGCCCGCGGAGATGTTCCAGCAGGGCTGAGCCCGACCGGACCCCGGCCCGGGTCCGCCGAGCGCGCGGACCCGGCCCGGGGAGGAGCGCTAGCGGTCCGAGCGGCGCACGTCCACATCGGCCGCCTTGACGAACGCCACCCGGTGCCCGAACTGGATCTGGTAGTACGTCTCCTGGCCGCGGACCACCGCGTGCCCGGCCGGGTCGAAGGTGGTCGCCCAGAGGTACTCACCCTGGGTGCGCAGCCCCAACGCGTAGGACTGGCCCGCCAGCAGCTTGTACGGCAGCGGCGAGACCGGCTGCACGGGCACCCCCTTCGGATAGGCGGCCGGCTCCGGGTAGGCCCGCCCGTAGACGGGCACCTCGGCCCGGCCCTCCGTGGGCGTCACCACCAGCCCGCGGGCGTCCACCGCCGTCGGCCGCCGCGGCGGGTTGTGGAACCACGCCTTCTGCCCCAGGTACCACACCGCCGTCCACTCGCCCGAGCGGTCCGCGACCGCGTACCGCTGCCCGGTGGAGGCGCGGGCGCCGGTGTCGTTGACCCCGGTCGTCGAGGCGCCACCGTCGGGGCGCAGTCCGACGTCCTTCACCAGCGGGGCGTCCGCGCTGGGCGCGGTGTGCAGCCGCACCGCCCCCGACCCGTGCGCCGTGCACGGCACCCCCGGCTTCTGGCACCCCGTGTAGACCGGCTGGTGACTCGCGTAGTCGGGACGGATGGTGACCAGCCCGCCCCAGCGGCCCGCGGTGCGCTGGAACGGGGTGCCCAGCAGGGTGAAGTAGTGCTGCCAGTCCCAGTAGGGGCCGGGGTCGGTGTGCATGCCGCGGATGGTCGTGGCCAGCGTGCCGGGGACGTTGTCGTGGCCCAGGATGTGCTGACGGTCCAGCGGGATGTCGTACTTCCGGGCCAGATAGCGCACCAGCCGGGCCGACGAGCGGTACATCGCCTCCGTGTACCAGGCGTCCGGCGCGGCCAGGAAGCCCTCGTGCTCCAGCCCCACCGACTTGGCGTTCACATACCAGTTGCCCGCGTGCCAGGGGACGTCCCTGGTCGGCACGTGCTGGGCCACATGCCCATCCGCCGAGCGCAGCGTGTAGTGCCAGGACACGTAGGTGGGGTCCTGGACCAGGCGGATGGCGGTGTCCCAGGAGCCCTCGGTGTCATGGACGATGATGTAGTCCACCTGCTGGGAGACCGGGCGGTCGCCCTTGTCGTGGTTGCCGTAGTCGCCGTCGCCGAACTCCTGGTACGGCGCCGGGATCCACTCGCACGCCACGCTGAGCGGACACTCGGTGTGCGGGTCCCGGCGCGGCACCCGCAGGTCGAGCGCGGACAGCTGATCCCGCCGCGGGTCCACCGCGGGCACGGCCTCCAGCACCATCCGCTCGCCCGCCTCGGTGGTGCGCCGCTCGCCCGCGCGGATCACCGCGAACACGTCGTCCGCGAAGACCGCCGCGGTGGCGGCGTCGTCGGCGCCGGAGTAGCCCGCCACCGCCCCGTACCAGTCGGCCGGGTCCCGGCTCAGCGGCAGCCCCAACTCGCGCTGGGTGTCGGCGAGCAGCGCCGCGCCGCCGCGCACATTGGCCGTCTCGTCCCGGCGCAGCGCCTCGGCGGGCAGCCCGGTCAGCCGCGCCGCGCGGTCCAGGGTGCGCAGCCGGGGCGGGAGTTCCCCGGGCGGCGGCACGTCGGCCGCGGGCGGTCTCGCCGGGCGGGCCGCGTCCCCGCGCGGGTCCTCGGTGCCATGGCTGTGGTGCGGGGTGTCGGCGAGGGCGGTGCGCGCGTCCGTGAGGTGCATCGGGCCGTATCCGCCGGTGACGCTGGGCGCCCCCCGGTGGCCGTCCCAGCGGGACTCCAGATACGCCACGCCCAGCAGCACGCTCTGCGGGACGCGGTACTCCTCCGCGGCCGCGGCGAACGCCTCCTGGAGCGTGTCGGGGGTGGCGCGGGGGGTGGCGGACGCGGCCGGAGTGGCGGACGGCGCGGAGATCAGGCCCGTCAGCAGCGCGACGGAGGCGACGGCCCCCATGGCGCGCGGCCGGGAGCCACGGCGACGGCCGCCCGAGGTGGATGTTCGGGCCGGAACGGATCCTCGCAATGCAGCCTCCTTCAGGACAGGCCGAGCGTGGGGGCGGGGCGTGCGGGGCCGAACGACCTTAGAGGTAGCCGCTGCCGAACGTTCCGTCAACGACATGCGTACGCCCGGTGAGAACGCGTCGAGGGCTCGCACCGGGTTCCTTCCGGTGCGAGCCCTCGGGCCTGCGGCGCGTCACCGGTCCAGACCGGTGAACCCGTCGGGAGCGGTGGTCCGGCCCCGGCCCTCGGCCGGCGCGAACCGGTGACGCGCCCCTGGGGAAGCGGACGGGCCGGGCAGGCTCAGCGGGTGCCGACCGCCGCCCGCACGGCGCGGCGCGCCATCGCGCAGTCGTCGTGCAGCCGGCGCAGCAACAGCCGCTGCTCCTCGCCGGCCCCGACGCCGGCCGCGGGGGCCGGGTCGGTCATCGTGCGGTGCACCGCGCTCTCATAGGTGCGGATCTCCCGGGTCAACACCAGCATCAGGTTGACCAGGAAGGCGTCCCGCGACGCCGGGCCCCCGGCCTGCGCCAGGCTGCTGATCTCCCGCCGCGCCCCCGGAGCGTCCCCGAGCACCGTCCACAGGGTCGCCAGGTCGTACCCCGGGAGGTACCAGCCCGCGTGGTCCCAGTCGACCAGTGCCGCTCCCGCGGGGGAGAGCAGGATGTTGTTTAACAGGGCGTCGCCGTGACAGAACTCCCAGGGGCTCTGCCGCCCGGGCGCGTGCGCCAGCCCGTGCAGCAGCTTCTGCAGGTCCCCCATGTCCCGGTCGGTCAGCAGCCCCAGTTCGTGGTAGCGGGCCAGCCGGGCGGCGTAGTCGAGCGGAGCCTCGAAGCGGCCGGCCGGCGGCCGCCAGAGGTTGACCCGGCGGATCGCGCCGAGTGCCGCGCGGACGTCCGTCCGCGGTGGCGTCTCCACCGGATGCCGCTGGAGCGCCGCGACCCGGCCCGGCATCCGCTCGATGACCAGCGTGCAGTTGTCCGGATCCGCAGCGATCAGTCGTGGCACCCGCACCGGCGGGCGGTGCCGGACGAACGTGCGGTATGTCGCTATTTCCTGCTGGAACCTGACCGCCCAGGCGGGCGAGTGGTCCAGCAGGCACTTGGCGACCGCGGTGATCCGTCCGGTCGTGCCGATCAACAGTACGGACCGTCCGGTGCGTCGCAGCACCTGAACGGGGTTGAACTCGGGGCAGATCCGATGCACGGCCGCGATCGCTGTGCGCAGTTGCGCGCCTTGAGGGCCGGACAAGTCGAGTCTCCCGCTGAGCGGTTGAGGGATGAGGCCCTGGGCCCGCCGCGCCCGTCCGCCGTGGGTGGGGTCGAGATACGGCCCGCCGCCGGGGTGCTGGCGGTACGGCCGGGATGGGGCGGACACGGAGGACGATGCTGCGTACATGGGCAATACAGATCCCTTCGTGTTCCGACGAATCGCCTGCGCCGTCCCGGCCCCGGTGGGCGCGGCCGCACCCTGGGGAATGCGGTCCGTCCGCCGGGCCGGGATGGCGCGTTCCTACACCACACCCACCGGCGGGTGGCACACCATCTGGCGAACCCTGGCGAACCCTGGCGAATGCTCGCGGTGGCTGCCGGGACCCCGTTAGTGTCAAGACAGCCGAGGAACCTGGGGGCTTGACGTGACGAGGGAACCCAACACCCGACTTGCGGACCTGTTCGGCCTCGCCGGATGGTCCAAGGGTGAACTCGCGAGGCTCGTGAACCGGAAGGCGGCGGCCATGGGCCATCCGCAGCTGGCGACCGACACCTCTCGGGTCCGGCGCTGGATCGACACCGGCGAGACGCCGCGCGACCCCGTGCCGAAGGTCTTGGCAGCCCTGTTCACCGAGCGTCTCGGTCGTGTCGTGACCATCGAGGATCTCGGCTTCGGGCGACATGGGCGCGTGGGGCGGGGTAAGTCCGGCGACGGGCTGCCCTACGCGTCGGATCGTATCGCCGCGGTCCTCACCGAATTCACGGGAATGGACCTTATGTTCAACCGACGCGGCTTGGTGGGCGCGGGCGCCGCGCTCGCCGCAGGATCCGCCATCAGCAACGCCATGCAGGACTGGCTGCGCACCGACCCCAACCTCGCCACCGACGCCCCACGGACCACCGACCCCCTCTCCCTCGACCAGGCCGGCTACGACCGCTACGAGGCGGCGCCCGTCGGCTCCGACGAGGTCGTCGCGCTGGAGAACTCCGTCGAGATCTTCCGCGCCTGGGACGCCCAGCGCGGCGGCGGACTCCAGCGCAAGGCCGTCGTGGGCCAGCTCAACGAGGTGGGCGGCATGCTCTCCTACCGCCACCCCGAGCACCTGCAGCGCAGGCTGTGGGGGGTGGCGGCCAACCTCGCCGTGCTGGCGGGCTGGATGTCCCACGACGTGGGCCTGGAGCCGACCGCCCAGAAGTACTTCATCATCGCCGCGCACGCGGCCCGCGAGGGCGGCGACCGGCCGCGGGCCAGCGAGGCGCTGTCCCGCTGCGCCCGGCAGATGGTCCATCTGGGCCGTCCCCAGGAGGCCCTGGACCTGATGCAGCTGGCGAAGTCCGGCGCGGGCGAGGAGACACTGCCGCGCACCCGCGCCATGTTCTGCACCATCGAGGCGTGGGCGCAGGCGTCCATGGGCCACGGCCAGGCGGTGCGTCGCACCCTGGGCGAGGCGGAGGAGCTGTTCGTGTCCGACCGCGGCGACGTGCCCCCGCCGAGCTGGATGCAGCTGTTCAACGAGGCCGATCTGCACGGCATGCAGGGGCTGGTCTACCGCACCCTGGCGGAGCACGAGCCCGGCTCCGCGGTCATCGCCCAGCGGCACGCCAAGGAGGCCCTGGACATGCGGGAGAAGGGCCGTCAGCGGTCCACCATCTTCGACCACATCTCCATCGCCTCGGCGTGCTTCATCGACGACGACCCGGAGCAGGCCGACACCTACGCGCGGATGGCCCTCCTCTCGATCCGGGACAACTCCTCGCACCGGACGTGGGACCGGCTACGGGAGATGTACCGACTCACCGGCCAGTACGCCGGCAACGAGCGGATCAGGGAGCTGCGTGAGGAGATCTCGCAGGCCATGCCGTCCAAGGGGGTCAACAAGGGCGGTAGCGCGTCCGTGTAGCCCACGTCCCGGCGCTGGCGCCGGGACGTCGGGTAACGGGTCTCTCACATCGACCACATCGACCACGTCGACGCGGGGTCAACCACGCCGTTGATCCACCACGCCGTAGGAGTCCGGCACCTCAGGGCGTCAGCCATGGTGGCGGGATCCGTCGCGGTGAGGGGATCGGTCCCGGCTCGGGTGACGGCTCGGGTGACGGCTTGGGAGATGGTTCGCGGGGTCACGATGTCCCCGGCCACCGTGTCCCCGGCACGGGGTCACGACGGCACGGTGTCACCACGGTCCGCGGTGGGCGGTCATGAGGTGGCGGCTGCGAGGTGACCGCTGCGTGGTGACGGCTATGAGGTCACCCTGGCGATCAACACGCATGCGTCGTCCTCGCGCTCCTCGTCGCCGAACGCCTCCGCCACCGCGCGGACGCACTCCTGGGCACTCCGTGCCGCGGTGAGCCGTGGCGCGAGCTCCAGCAGCCGCTCGGCGCCCGCGTCCGCGTTCCGATCCGCACCGCGGGGCGTGAGCCCGTCGGTGCGCAGCACCAGCAGGTCGCCCGGTTCCAGCTGCTCGCTGGTCTGGGCGTAGACGGCACCGGAGGCGGCACTGAGCAGCACGCCCTCCGGTGGCCGTAGGGCACGTCCCGTCCCGCCGCGGAAGAGCAGCGGGGCGGGGCGTCCCGCCTGAGCCCAGGTGAAGGTGCGCGTCGTCGCCTCGTAGGCCCCGCAGAGGGCGCTGCCGAGGGCGGTCTGGGAGGAGTCCAGCAGCCGGTTGAGGTGGCCCATCAGGGCGCCCGGCTCGACGCCGGCCATCGCCATCCCGCGCAGCGCCCCCAGCAGCATCGCCATGCCGGTCGTCTCGGCCGCGCCGTGGCCGGTGAGGTCGCCGACGGAGAGCAGGGTCCGCCCGTCGGGCAGGTGCAGCGCGTCATACCAGTCGCCGCTGATCAGGGCGCCGGTGGCGGACGGGAGGTAGTGGGCGGCGAGGTCCAGCGCGGGGGCGTCGTCGTGCGGGAACCGCAGGGAGCCGCGCCACGGCGGGAGCACGGCCTCCCGCGGCTCGACCGCAAGCCGGTGCTCGGTGCGCACGAGGTGCCGCTGGCGCTGCAGCGAGTCACGGGTCTCGCGCAACGCCCGCTGGCTCCGGCGCAGTTCGCTGACGTCCCGCAGCACGGCCCACATGGAGGCGGTGCTGTCGTCGGCGTCGAGCACGGGCTCGCCCACCATGTGCACCATGCGCACCAGCCCGTCGGGGCGCACGATCCGGAACTCGCCGTCGATGGGCTTGCCGTCCACCAGGCAGCCGGTGACCAGGTCGGTGAGGAGGGGCTGGTCGTCGGGGTGCAGCGAGCCGGGGAGCTCGTCGAGGGTGAGCCCGCCCTCCTCGGGGGAGCGGCCGAACATCCGGCACAGCTCCTCGGACCAGGCCACCTCGTCGGTGAGGAAGTTCCACTCGGCGCTGCCGACCCGGCCGAGCGGCGCGCCCTGCTCCGCGAGCCGGCCCGGCTCGGTCGTGGGCGCCGTGAGATCGCTGGCTCCGTCCCGGTCCGGTGCGGCGCCCGACCCGTCCTCGGTCAGCTCCGTCGGGAGCCCCTCGCGCAGCTGCCCGAGATGCCGGCCCAGGTCGTCGAGCTGGTGCACCGCGAGATCACACAGGGCTCGCCGCCAACGCAGCCGCGGGTCGTCCAGGCGGTCGACGCCCACGGTCGCCGTGGAGCGGCGGACGGCGTCGACGCCTCCGCGCAGCCGCCGGGTCTGCGAGATGAGCGCGTCGACCCTGCCCCGTTCAGGGGGCTGGGCGGCGGGATGGTCCGCAGATCGAGGGGACGGCATGACGTACTCCGATACAGGCGCGGCGCCGGCTGGTCTGAGGGACGGGACCGGTTACGACTGTTGCACAGGCTGCGACATCACGTAAGGGATTCCGCAATACCCGATACGGTGGTGCTCCTGGTATATGCCATCGGCCTCTCCCTGGCATATCGGTCGCGCCCCTGCGGAGCGGGCCCTTCCGGTAGGCTGCGGCGCCTCGGGAAAACCGCAGCCATGCCGTTCATCGGGCATACACGGCCGGACACCGGCAAGAATGGCGGTCGACGGAAATCCCGTTGCCACCCCAATACCCCGCACCGGATGCTGACCTCATGTTCGATCCAGACATAGCGCCCAGCGGCACGCTGCTCGGCCTCCTGCAGAGAGGCCGTGGCGACGGGACCCTGCACGCCCTCGCGGCGCCGCGGGCCGAGGCGCTCGCGGCGCTGCACCACTGTGTGCTGCGTGATCCCCGCCGCGACTGGCAGGTCGAGAACCGCTCGCTCTACTACGCGCGCCTCTGCCTGGATCTCCAATGTGACCTCGGCGAAATCGAACAGCACCTTTTTCACCCCGACGATCTCCTGGACGACGCGGAGGAGCGCACCGGCCTGGCCCTGTCCGTCCTCGGACACCTCGCCTCCTACGGGCGGGACGACGCCCTGCTGCTGCTCCGCCGCTACGCGGCCTCCGGGACCAACTGGACCTGGGCGCTGGACGAGCTGGCGCTCCGCGACGACGACGGCGGGCTGCGCGGTCTCGCCCCGGCGATCCTGGGCCGGTTCCCCGCCTCACCCGAGGGCGACGCCGAGCTCGCCGCCGCGGTGCGCGGCGCGTACGAGCCCCGGCCCTGGCGGCTGTGGGCGGACGATCCGCAGCTCGGCGCCCGGGTGCGCGCCGCCCAGGAGCGCGGCGCCTTCGACCGCTGGCAGCGCCAGCTGCGGCCCACCGGCCCGCGCCCGGGCTGGAGCGTTCGCGACGTGCTGCGATGGGCCCAAGGGGAGCAGGACGCGCTCGACGCGCTCCCCGGCGCGCGCCGACACGACGCCGCGGCGCGCTGCCTGGCCGCCGTCGCCGGCCCGGAGGACCGCCCCGAACTGCTCGCCGCCGCCGCGGGCGCCCCGGACGCCGCCCGCGCGGCGGCCCTGCGCCACCTGGCGGAGACCGGCGACCCCGAGGTCCTCGATCTGATCGAGGCCGCCGTCACCGGCTTCGTCCCCGTGCGGGCCGCCCGCACCGGCGTCCCCGGCTCCGCGCCGGAGTCGCCCGCCGAGCCCCTGCGGCAGCGGGGCGACGACCTCGCCCTTGAGGTGTCGTCGCCGGTCATCGGCCCGACCTCGCCGCTGGTCGCCGAGGCCGCCCTCGCCGCCTTCTCCCGGATGCGCAGCGTCGCGGCCCTGGACCGGGCCCGCGTCTGGGCGCCCCGACCGGACGCCCTCGGCGAGGCGGCCGCGGCGATGCTGGCTTGCCGCGGCGGACAGTACGACGCGAGCCTCGTGCTCGCCGCACTGCGCCGGACCGTGCGCGCCGAGGGGCCCGACGCCCGCGTGCTGTGGACGCTCGTCGACGGCGCCGGCCGCCTCGCCATCGGCTGCGCCGCTCCCGTGCTGCGGCACATCTACCGCGAGACCTCGTCCTCCCATCTGCGCGGCCGCGCCGCCCACGCGCTGGCCGCCACCGATCCCTCCTTCGCCGCCGGCTTCGCCGTCGAGTGCCTGTGGGACTGCGAGGAGAGCACCCGCGAACTCGCCGCCCGCCATGCCGCCACCGCCGACGACCGCGTGGTCACCCAACTCCGCCGGCTGGCCACCGACCCGGCCGAGGAGGCCGAGGTCCAGACCGCGGTCCGCAGCCGCTTCGGCCCCGACACCACGTCGGTCTGACGCGAGGCCCGAGGCCCGAGGCCCGAGGTCCGAGCACTGGCCGTCCGAGGCCCGAGGGCCGAGCACCGGCTGTCCGAGGCCCGAGGGCCGCTGCCCAGCGCCGAGTCCTGAGGCGCGGGACCGGGGACGCACCCCCGGAGGCCGTGGATCCCGGGCCCGAGCGCCGAGGCCCGAGCGCCGAGTCCTGAGCCGCGGGACCGGGGACGCAGTCGTCGACCGCTGCATCGACCTGCTGCGGGGCTGCTCTCCCTCGCCGCCGCGGAGGCCCGCCACCGCCTCCCGCGCACCGATCACCTCCTCGACGACCGGGTCCGGCGCGCGACGGAGGAGGCCCTCGCGGCCGTGGAGGGCGCCCGCTCGTACGACCGTCGCGGCGTAGGGGCGTGCCGGCGGAAGCCGTCCGGCGTCCCGTCGTGGCTCAGGGCCGGGCCGCGCGCTCGGGCCGGCGTTCCGCCGTCGGCCTGCCGTCGTCGGCGTGCCGACGCTCACCCGCGTCGCCCGTGTCCCGCGGCCCGATCTCCGTCGCCTTCGCCCCGCCGTTCCCTGTACCGCCGCCCGTCGCCGTCCTCCCATATCGGGACATTCCGCTGCGACAATGGCGGGATGACGACGGAGCGCTGGGAGTTCTGGATCGATCGCGGCGGCACCTTCACCGACGTGGTGGGACGCCGGCCGGACGGACGGCTCGTCACCCGCAAGCTGCTGTCGCACCATCCCGAGCGCTACCGGGACGCGGCCGTCGCGGGCATCCGGCGGACCCTGGGCCTCGGCCCCGACGAACCCGTGCCGGCCGATCGTGTGGCCGTGGTCAAGATGGGCACCACGGTCGCCACCAACGCCCTGCTGGAGCGCAAGGGCACCCCCACCGTGCTCGTCATCACCGAGGGCTTCCGGGACGCGCTGCGCATCGCGTACCAGAACCGGCCGCGCCTGTTCGACCGGCGGATCCTGCTGCCCGAGGCGCTGTACGACCGGGTGATCGAGGTGCCGGAGCGGGTGGACGCCCATGGCGGCGTCGTACGGCCGCTGGACCTGGACGCGGTCGCCCGGGATCTGCGCAGGGCCCACGACGACGGGTTCCGCAGCGCGGCGGTGGTGCTGCTGCACGGCTATCGGCACGTGGCGCACGAACGGGCGGTCGGAGCGGCCGCCCGCGAGGCCGGCTTCACCCAGGTGAGCTGCTCCCACGAGGTCAGCCCGCTGATGAAGCTCGTACCGCGCGGGGACACCACCGTCGTGGATGCCTACCTCTCGCCTATCCTGCGCCGCTACGTCGAGGACGTGGCGGCCGAACTGCCCGGCATCCGCCTGATGTTCATGCAGTCCAACGGCGGCCTGCGCGAGGCCGCGCACTTCCGCGGCAAGGACGCGGTGCTGTCCGGGCCGGCCGGCGGCGTCGTCGGCATGGCCCGGTCCTCCGGGGAGGCCGGACACGACCGGGTGATCGGCTTCGACATGGGCGGCACCTCCACCGACGTCGCGCACTACGCGGGCGAGTTCGAGCGGGTCTACGGCACCGAGGTCGCGGGCGTGCGGATGCGCGCCCCCATGATGAACATCTACACCGTCGCGGCGGGCGGCGGATCGGTGCTCCACTTCGACGGCCGTCGCTACCGCGTGGGCCCCGACTCGGCCGGCGCCGACCCCGGCCCCGCCTGCTACCGGCGGGGCGGTCCGCTCACCCTGACCGACGCCAATGTGATGCTCGGGCGGATCCAGCCCGCCCACTTCCCCGCCGTCTTCGGGCCGGACGGCGACCAGCCGCTGGACGCCGACACCGTCCAGGCCCGCTTCGCCCGACTCGCCGAGGAGATCACCGCCGCCACCGGCGACCGCCGCGGGCCCGAGGAGGTGGCCGCCGGCTTCCTTGACATCGCCGTGCTCAACATGGCCAACGCCGTCAAGAAGATCTCCGTGCAGCGCGGCCACGACATCACCCGCTACGCCCTCACCAGCTTCGGCGGCGCCGGCGGTCAGCACGCCTGCGCGGTCGCCGACGCGCTCGGGGTCGACACCGTCATCGTGCCGCCGCTCGCCGGTGTGCTCTCCGCGTACGGCATCGGGGTCGCCGACGCCACCGCCATGCGTGAGCAGGCCGTGGAGGCCGAACTGGGCGACGCCAAGGCGCTTCCGCGCGTGCGCGAGGTCTGCGCCGGACTCGCCGAGCGCACCCGCGCGGAGCTGCTCGCCGACGGCGTCCCCGAGGAGTCGATCAGCACCGCCGCGCGGGTCCACCTGCGCTACGCCGGCACCGACTCCGCCATCCCGGTGGCGCTGGCCGACGCCACCGCCATGAGCGAGGAGTTCGTCCGCGCCCACCGCGCCCGCTACGCCTTCACCATGGACAAGCCGCTGGTCGCCGAGGCGGTATCGGTCGAGGCCGTCGGCGCGGCCTCCGACACCGAGGGCTACGCCGTCGACCTGCCGCCGCGCGAGGGGCCGCCGCGCCCCGCCGGGGGCGTCCGCATGTTCAGCGAGGGCCGCTGGCAGCGGACCGAGCTCCACGAGCGCTCCGCGCTGCGCCCCGGTGACACCGTCACCGGACCCGCGATCATCGCGGAGGAGAACGCCACCACCGTCGTCGACCCCGGTTGGCGGGCCACCGTAGGCGACCGGGGCCACCTGCTGCTCGCGCGGGCGCGCCCCCGGCCGCGCACCACGGCGGTCGGCACCGATGTCGACCCGGTGCTGCTGGAGGTCTTCAACAGCCTCTTCATGGCCATCGCCGAGCAGATGGGCGTGCGGCTGGAGAACACCGCCCACTCCGTCAACATCAAGGAACGCCTCGACTTCTCCTGCGCCCTCTTCGACGCGGACGGCAACCTGATCGCCAACGCCCCCCACATCCCGGTGCACCTGGGCTCGATGGGGGAGTCCATCAAGGAGGTGCTGCGCCGCAACCGGGACGTGATGCGGCCGGGCGACGTGTACGCCATCAACGACCCCTACCACGGCGGCACCCACCTGCCCGACGTCACCGTCGTCACCCCCGTCTTCGACGACGCCGAAGATGACGAGGGTGCCGAGGGTGACGACGGCGACCGGCTGCTGTTCCTCGTCGCCTCGCGCGGGCACCACGCCGAGATCGGCGGCGTCACCCCCGGCTCCATGCCCGCCTTCAGCCGCACCATCGAGGAGGAGGGCGTGCTCTTCGACAACTGGCTGCTGGTGCGGGACGGCAGGCTGCGCGAGGAGGAGACCCGCGCCCTGCTCACCTCGGGCCCGTACCCCTCCCGCGCGCCCGACGCCAACCTGGCCGACCTGCGGGCCCAGGTCGCCGCGAACGAGAAGGGCATCCGCGAACTGCGCCGTATGGTAGACCAGTTCGGCCTGGACGTGGTGCACGCCTATATGCGGCACGTCCAGGACAACGCCGAGGAGTCCGTGCGCCGCGTCATCACGGCGTTGCGCGACGGCTCGTACCGCTACGAGACCGACGACGGCGCGGTCATCCAGGTCGCCCTGCGCGTGGACCCCGCCGCGCGGTCGGCGGTACTGGACTTCGCCGGCACCTCCGCGCAGCAGGAGGGCAACGCCAACGCGCCCACCTCCGTGGTCATGGCGGCGGTGCTCTACGTCTTCCGCACTCTGATCGCGGAGGACATCCCCCTCAACAGCGGCTGTCTGAAGCCGCTGGAGATCCGCGTCCCCGAGGGCTCGATGCTCGCGCCCGCCCACCCCGCCGCCACCGTCGCCGGCAACGTCGAGACCTCCCAGGCGGTCACCGGCGCGCTCTACGCGGCGCTCGCCATCCAGGCCGAGGGGTCCGGCACCATGAACAACGTCACCTTCGGCAACGACTGCGTGCAGTACTACGAGACCGTGGCCAGCGGGTCCGGGGCGGGCGACGGCTTCCACGGCGCGGACGCCGTGCAGACCCATATGACCAACTCGCGGTTGACCGACCCCGAGGTGCTGGAGTGGCGCTATCCGGTGCGGGTGGCGGACTTCGCGATCCGCGCGGGCAGCGGCGGCCGCGGCCGCTGGCACGGCGGCTGCGGCGTCACCCGGCGCATCCGCTTCCTGGAACCCATGACGGTCGCGCTGCTGACCGGCCACCGCCGGGTGCCGCCGTACGGCATGGCGGGTGGCGGCCCCGGCGAGCTGGGTCGCAACAGCATCGAGCGGGCCGACGGCACCGTCGAGAGTCTGGCCGGCCGCGCCGCCGCGGAGTGCGCCGCGGGCGACGTCCTGGTCATCCGCACACCAGGCGGCGGTGGCTACGGCCCACCGGCGCTCTGACCCTGGGCGGCCCGTTTCCCGAGCCGGGACGGCCGGTTTCCGACCCGGGCCCGGCCTTGCGGCCGACCTGGGCCCCGCCGGGGCGCGCTCCCGCCCGGGCCCGGCCGGGGTCACGCTCCGGCCCGGGCGGGTGTTCCCCGGGTCCGGCCGTCGCGCCCCGACCTGGGCCCCGCCGTCGCGCTCCGGCCCCGGGTCCGGCGGGGCGGGGCTCCGACCCGGGCCGTGCGGCGGCCGATACCCGTGCAGCCGAGTGCTGCCTGCGCCTGGCCGCCGACCGCGTTTCCAGGCCGGCGCCCGGAGGCTCAGCGGCCCTCCGGGTGACCGGCTCATCGGCCGTACGGGCGACGCGGGACGAAGCGGAGCGGGGTGCCGGGCACCGCCTGCGCCGCGGCCGCGAGCCAGGGCTCGGGGACGACGCCGACCACCGGGTAGCCGCCGGTCGTCGGATGGTCGGCGAGGAAGAGCACCGGGCGGCCGGCGGGTGGCACCTGGAGCGCGCCAAGCACCATGCCCTCGCTGGGCAGCTCCCCGTCCCGGGCCCGCTCCAGCGCCGGTCCCTCGGTGCGCAGTCCGATGCGGTTGCTGGCCGCCGAGACGCGGAAGTCCCCGGTCGCCAGGGTGCGCAGGCCCCGCGCGGTGAACCAGTCGTCGCGCGGCCCGAGGAGCACCGGGAGCACCAGCTCCGGCGCCGGTCCGGCACCGGCGGCCGCGTCCACCGCCGGCGGCGGGCCGTGGGCGGCGCCGAGCCGCAGCACGGCGCCGTCGGCCAGGGGAGCGGGCCCCAGACCGGAGAGCAGATCGGTGGCGCGGCTGCCCAGCACCGGTTCCACGTCGATCCCGCCGCCGAACGCGAGATAGCCGCGTACGCCGTGGATGGCCGGGCCCACCTCCAGCACCGCGCCGGCGGGCACCCGGAACGCCGCGCCCCACGGCGCGGGGCGGCCGTCGACGGTGACCGCGCAGGCGGCGCCGGTGACGGCCGCCGTGACCGCGCGGCGCACCCGTAGCGCACAGCCGGTCAGCGTGGTCTCCAGGGTGGCGGCCCGCTCGGGGTTTCCGACCAGCCGGTTGGCCAGTCGGTGCGCGGGCAGGTCGAGCGCGCCGGAGCGCGGCACGCCCAGGTGCGCGTGGCCGGCCCGGCCCAGGTCCTGGACGGTGGTCAGGGCACCCGCCCGCACCACCGCGAAGGCGCTGTCCGTCACTTCGCCCGCGCTCCCTTCCGGGTCCTCGGCGGCTCCGTCCCGAGGGCCCGCGCGGCGTCGACCGCGTCCTCCGGGTCTCCGGTGGCCTCGCGGCCTTCGACGTTCTCAGGGACATCGGCGCCCCCGCGCGGCACGAAGCGCACGCGGGTGCCGGGAGAGAGGAGGGCCGCCGGGGTCCGCGCGGTGTCCCACAGCACCGCGTCCGTGGTGCCGATCAGCTGCCAGCCGCCGGGGGACGAGCGCGGATAGACGCCGGTGTAGGGGCCGGCCAGAGCGACCGAGCCGGCCGGCACCCGGGTCCTGGGCGTGTCCCGGCGCGGCACATGGAGCTCGCGCGGGAGGCCGGTGAGGTAGCCGAAGCCCGGCGCGAAGCCACAGAAGGCCACCCGGAACTCGGTGGCCGCGTGGATCCGTGCCACCTCCTCGGGCGCCACCCCCCACACCGCGGCGACGTCGGCCAGGTCGGGGCCGTCGTAGCGGACCGGGATCTCCAGGGTGGGGCCGTGGTCGCGGGCGAGCGGCGGGACGCGCCACTCGGCCACCTCGGCGGCGAGCCGGGCCGGCTCCGCGACCCCGTCGAGCAGCACGGTGCGCGCCGCCGGGACGACGACGCGCACGGGCGGCAGTTCACGCGCCTCCGCGCGGCGCAGCACTTCGGCGTGGAGCGCCTCGGCCGCCTCGGGTCCGTCCGCACCCTCGGCCGGTTCCACCTCCAGCAGCAGCGCGTGCTCGCCGATCGGCAGACCGCGCACCCGGATCTCCGGCGCACCGGGGGATCGCGGGGACGCGACAGCCTCCGCGTTCGCCGCGCGGTCCCCCAGGCCACCGGGCACCGTACGGACGCCCACGGGCGGCCGGGCGTCGCGGCCCGCGCGGGCGTCGCCCATGGCGGGGGTGTCGCCCACGGTCTCGCGTGCCGCGCGGGCGTCGCCTACGGCGGGAGCCTCGCCTACGGCCTCGCATGCCACGTCGGCCTCGCCTACGGCGGCGGCCTCGCCCGCGGCGGAGACGTCGCGTAGGGCGGGGGCGGTGGCCGTCGGTGCACCGGGGCCGGGGGCCGCGCCGGTCACGCGAAAGCCTCCACCCGAACGCCCGCGGTCGCCAGCTCGTCCCGGACGCGCCGCGCGAGGGCGGCGGCGCCGGGGGTGTCGCCGTGCAGGCACAGGGACCGCACCTCCACCGCCAGTCGGTCGCCGTCGATCGAGTCCACCGCGCGGTCGCGGGCGATCGCCAGGGCGCGCGACACCACGGTGTCGGGGTCGCTGACCACGGCGCCCGGCGTGCCGCGCGGTACGAGGGTCGCGGCGGCGGTGTACGCGCGGTCGGCGAAGGCCTCGGTGACCACCGGAAGCCCGGCGGCGCGGGCGGCGTGGTGCAGCCGGGAGCCGGGCAGCCCGAGCACCGGCAGCGGCTCGGCGGCGGCCAGCCGTACGCCCTCGGCGACGGCGGCGGCCTGCTCCTCGTCGTGGACCGCGCGGTTGTAGAGCGCCCCGTGCGGCTTGACGTAGCGCACGCGCGATCCGGCGGCGCGGGCGAACACCTCCAAGGCGCCGATCTGGTACGCGATCTCGTCGGCCAGCTCGCGCGGCGGCACGTCCATGGCGCGCCGTCCGAAGCCGGCCAGGTCGCGGTAGGAGACCTGCGCGCCGATGGTCACGCCGCGCTCGGCGGCCAGCTCGCAGACCCGCCGCATCGTCGAGGGGTCGCCGCCGTGGAAGCCGCAGGCGACGTTGGCGCTGGAGACGATGGAGAGCAGGGCGTCGTCGTCGGTCAACCGCCAGCGGCCGAAGCCTTCGCCGAGGTCGGCGTTGAGGTCGATCACCAGGTCTGCGCCGCGCGCGGCCGTGCTCGTTTCCATGGTGGTCATGTCGGCCTAACGTAGAGATTGTTGAACGATCCGACAAGAGGAATGTTGTTTCGGTCTGATATCTCGGCTGTACTTCCCCTGCTTCGGGGCTTCGGGGCTTCGGGGCACAGGGGTGCGGCGCGGACACGAACGGGTCGGTGCCGAGGGGTGAAAAGGGAGAGAAGCGTGACGAACGGGGCCGAACAGCGGCTGGCCGAGGCGGTGGCGGTGTCGGGGCTCGCGGACGACCGGGCGCTGCTCGGTCGCACCAGCACCGCCGAGCGGGTCGCCGACATCCTGCGCGACCGGATCGCGGAGGGCTTCTTCCCGCCCGGCACCCGACTGTCCGAGGACAGCATCGGTGGCGCGCTGGGCGTCTCCCGCAACACCCTGCGCGAGGCGTTCCGGCTGCTCACGCACGAGCGGCTGCTGGTGCACCAGCTCAACCGCGGGGTCTTCGTGCGGGTCGTCACGGTCGAGGACATCCTCGACATCTACCGGGTGCGCCTGCTCGTGGAGTGCGGGGCGGTCCGCGGTCTGGGGCGGCCGCCGTACGCGCTGGAGGCGGTGGAGGCGGCGGTCGCCGCGGGCGAGCGGGCCGCGGCGGCGCGGGAGTGGCAGGAGCTGTCCACCGCCAACATCCGCTTCCACCAGGCCGTGGTGGCGCTGGCCGGCAGCGCGCGCACCGACGAGCTGATGCGCGGCGTCCTCGCCGAACTGCGCCTGGTCTTCCATGTGATGGACGACCCGCGCCGCTTCCACGCGCCGTACCTCACCCGCAACCGGCAGATCCTGGAGGCGCTCCAGGCGGGTGACGCGGCCGAGGCGGAGCGACTGCTCGCCGCCTATCTGGAGGACTCCCGGCGGCAGTTGTCGGGGGCGTACGCGGAGCGCGTCGCCCCGTAGGGGCGGCTCCGCCGGGGCCGGGAGCCGCCGCGTGGTGGCCGCCGAGACGCCGAAAAGAGAACCCGAATCAACCTCTTGTCGGATCGTTGAACAATCGCCTAGCCTCCGTCGCAGCCTCCTCACCCCTCCGTGAGGTCCTGCCTGGAAGGCGGACGCATGATCGTTCTCCTCGGCGTGCTCGTGGTCGTCGTCGGCTTCGCCACGAGACGCAACCCCCTGTTGGTGGTGGGAGTGGCGGGCATCGCCACCGGACTGCTCGGCGGCCTGTCGCCCCGCGAAGTGCTCGCGGCCTTCGGCAACGGCTTCGCGTCGAGCCGTGCGGTGACCATCTTCGCCATCACCCTGCCCGTCATCGGCCTGTTGGAGCGCTACGGCCTCCAGGAGCAGGCCCGCACCCTCATCGCCCGCTTCGCCAAGCTCACCACCGGCCGCTTCCTCACCCTCTACCTCGCCCTGCGCCAGATCACGGCGGCCGTCGGCCTGGTGAGCGTCGGCGGCCCGGCGCAGACCGTGCGCCCGCTGGTCGCCCCCATGGCCGAGGGCGCCGCGGAGCGCCGCTTCGGGCCGCTGCCCGACAAGGCCAGGGAGAAGATCAGGTTTCTCCGCCAGCGCGGACAACGTCGGACTCTTCTTCGGCGAGGACGTCTTCCTCGCGGTCGGCTCGATCCTGCTGATCACCGGCTTCGTCAACACCACGTACGACACCCACCTGGAGCCCCTGCACCTCGCCCTGTGGGCGATCCCGACCGCGGTCTGCGCCCTGGTCGTCCACGGCTGGCGGCTGCTGCGGCTGGACCGGCAGCTGGAGCGCGAGCTCCTGGCCGCGAACGCCGGCCCCGTCCGCACCGCCGACGACGCCCCGGAGGTCATCAAGTGATCAAGGCAGAGTGGTTCTTCTGGCTGGTGGGAGCCATCTTCCTGGTGATGGCGGCCCAGATGGCCGCCGACCGCACCAACCCCAAGCGGTATGGCACCGCGGCCTTCTGGGGGCTGCTGGGCGCCGGCTTCGTCTACAGCAGCTGGGTCGCCGAGAAGCGGGCCCCGGCCGAACCCCTCGGCGTCGCCGTACTGGCCATGGCCGCGCTGGCCGGCTTCGGCTTCACCGGGCGCGGCGAGGTGCGCACCACCACCCCGCGGCAGCGCGCCGCGAGCGCGGCCCGCCTGGGGAACCGGCTCTTCGTGCCCGCCCTCACCATCCCGGTCGTCGCCATGGCCTGCGCCGTCGGCGTCAAGGAGCTGTCGATCGGCGGCGAACCCATCCTCCAGAAGGGGAGCGAGACCATCCTGGGGCTCGGCATCGGGGCGGTCGTCGCCCTCGGGGTCGGCATGGTCATGCTGCGCGAACGGCGCGTCGCCACCCCGGTGCACGCCGGCCGCTCCATGCTGGAGGCCATGGGCTGGGCGATGCTGCTCCCGCAGATGCTCGCCACCCTCGGCTCGATCTTCTCCGTCGCGGGAGTGGGCACCCAGGTCGGCAAGCTCACCACCAAGGTGCTCCCGGAGGACTCGCTGTACATCGCCGTCGTCGTCTACTGCGTCGGTATGGCGCTGTTCACCGTGATCATGGGCAACGCCTTCGCCGCCTTCCCCGTGATGACCGCCGCCGTCGGCTGGCCCGTGCTGGTCGAGCACTTCGACGGCACCCCCGCCGCGGTGCTGGCGATCGGCATGCTGGCCGGCTTCTGCGGCACCCTCGTGACCCCCATGGCGGCCAACTTCAACATCGTCCCGGCGGCCCTGCTGGAGCTGAAGGACCAGTACGGCCCGATCAAGGCCCAGCTGCCCACCGCCGTGGCGCTGCTCGGCTGCAACATCGTGATCATGGCCGCGTTCGCCTTCTGACCGCGCGGTCCACGCCCCCCGAGGAGCCGCAGATGACCCGCGTCCTGCTGACCGGATTCGAACCCTTCGACGGCGAGCGGACCAACCCCTCCTGGGAGGCGGTCCGCGCCGCGACGGCACGACCGCTGCCCGGCGTCTCCTTCGCCGCCGTCGAGCTGCCCTGTGTCTTCGGGGCGGCGCGGGAGACGCTCCTCGCGGCCGTCGAGGCGGAGGACCCGCTGCTGGTGCTGTGCGTCGGGCAGGCCGGCGGGCGTCCCGGCATCACCGTGGAGCGGGTCGCCATCAACCTCGACGACGCCCGCATCCCCGACAACGCGGGCGCCCAGCCCATCGACCTGCCGATCGTGCCGGGCGGGCCGGCCGCCTACTTCGCCGCCCTCCCGGTGAAGGCGTGCGTCGCGGCCGTCCGCGCGGTGGGGCTCCCCGCCGCCGTCTCCCAGACCGCCGGCACCTTCGTCTGCAACCACGTCTTCTATGGGCTGATGCATCTGATCGCCACCGAGCGGCCGGCGCTGCGCGGCGGCTTCGTCCACGTCCCGTATGCTCCGGACCAGGTCACCGACCGGCCGGAGCCCTCGCTTCCGGTGGCGGCCGTCGCCGAGGGCCTACGGGCGATCACGGCCGCCGCCGTCGCCCGGAGCTCCGACATCCGGGCTGTGGGCGGTGCCACACACTGACCCGCGGGGCGCCCGGCGGAGCCGTGCCGTTTCGTCCGTTGTCGGTGCGACCGCCTACGCTGTGCGACGTGACTTCTGCACCCCCGGGGGCCGCTGCGCCCCAGCTCAACGGGCAGTTCCGTGCTGCCCCGGGCCCGGCCGCCGACGAGGGCCTGGCGCGTCGGCTGCGCGCGCTCGCGTGCACCGCGCCCCTGCACGACCTCGACGTGCGCAAGGCCAACCTCGCGGGTGAGTTCGGGGTCTACGCGATGGCGGAGGTGGCGCTGGCCGCCATCGACCTGGTCACGCTGAACATGGACTTCGACACCGGCGCCGACCACGAGCAGATAGTCACCCGCCTGGTGCCGCGGGTCGCCGCCCAGACGCCCGAGCGGCCCGCCGCCGAGCACGAGCGGGTCGCCCGCTGGGTGCTGGAGAACCTGATCAACGTGGGCAGCGTGGACCGCGGTTTCCGCGCGGTCTACGGCACCTTCGACGCCGACGGCGGCTACGTCCGCCGCGACTACGACTTCAAGCTGATCGAGGAGGTGCCCGGTCCGGGCGGCGGGGTCTATCTGCGCACCACCGACGAGGCCGTCAACGTCCTGGTCGGCGCCCTGGACACCGACGTCACCAGCGCCCAGATCGCCGCCGAGGTGAAGCTGGAGGTGCTGATCAGCCGCGGCCGGCTCGCCGACGCACAACTCGCCGCCGAGCAGGCCCGCTACCGCACGGTGCAGTACTCGGAGACGCTGCGCCGCACGCTCGACGCCACCCGGCGCAACGTGCGCGCCGTGGACTGGCTGCGCGGCGTGCCCGACATGATCGCCGAGGCGCTGGAGCACGTCGCCGACCGCTACCGCCACGAGAACGCGATCCTGACCAACATCCGCAAGGCCCGCGACGAGGCCGAGGGACCCGAGAACAAGCGGCGCGCCGCCGAGCTCGTGGACATCGTCAAGGACTGCATCCGGCGCCACACCCAGCTCCAGTCCCGGCTGCTGGAGGCCGGGCCGTTGTTCCGCGCGGAGCAGGACCGGCAGGCGTTCGCCGCCCCGGCCGCCCGCGCCGGCCTCGATCTGTACGGGCAACTGGTCGCCCCCGTGCTGCCGCTCCCCGTCGAGCAGGCGATCCGGGTGACCGACGCCTTCTTCGCGCACGGCACCGGGCTGCGCACCCCCGCCTCGGTGCGCGTCGGCGACCTGGTCGACCTGCTGCTCACCCCGCCGGTCGAGCGCGCCCACCTGGGCGCCGAGATGCCCGAGCCGGACCTGATCGCCACCCCCGACGACAGCCGGTTCAGCGAGGAGCAGCTGGCCGCCGCCATGGACCTGCTCGACCTGCCGCCCGACGCCCCGCGCCGGCTCTCCGGGCTGCTGGCCGAGGCCCGGCGCACCGACCCGGAGCTGCCCTACCTGCTCGCCCTGCTGGCCGTGCACGCCGCCAGCCCCCCGGTTGGCACCGCCTACCGCCAGGGCGAGCCCCGGCTGCTCTTCGCGGTCGACGACGGCACCGCGCTCGACGACCCGGAGTTCGGCGGCGCCGACCTCATCGTCGGCACCGCTCTGCTGGACGCGGCCGCCATGGCCGCCGACCGCGCGGAGGCGTCGTGACCAGGACACACCGCGCGCACCCCGCGGCCTCCGGCCAGGGCGGCCACCCCGTCCCACCGCGCCGGCGAGCCCCGTGGACGGCGCGGGCCGGCGGTGCCGCACCGGCCGCAACCCCTGTCCTCGCCCGCCCCCAGGAGCTCCCCGCATGAACCCGTACGACGCCGACGACACCGCACAGCCGGCCCAGCCGCCCCGTGCGGCGGAGGCGCACCACGCGGCGCCGAGCGCGGTGACCCCCGCGGACGCGGCGGACGCCGCGCGGCTGGTCGCCTTCGGGCTCCAGCCGAAGCTGCTGCCCGCGCGGGACGTCGAATACGCCGAGCTGCTGCGCCGGCACCGGGACGACCCGGCCTTCGCGCGCCTCGCCGACGCGATCGCCGCCGGGCTGGGCCTCGTGGTGCTGGAGGTCTCCACCCGCGCGGGGATGGCCGTCACCGCCGCCGAGGACTCCGTCTTCGCCGTGCGGATGGGTGACTACGCGCGTCGCACCGCCGCCGACTCCGCCGACCGCTTCCTGCACGGCCTGGCCCACCTCGCGGTCGCCGCCATGGCCTTCCCCCGCCCCGAGGACCTCGCCGACGACGGCTACATCGGCCGGATCACGGTCAACGGCGTGGACGCCTTCGTCCGGCAGGCCTGCCGCCGGCTGGAGGAGCGCGCCGAGACGGAGGGCGAGAACACCGACCCGGCCTCCGACGCCCCCGGCCTGGAGGCGGCCTGGCGGGTGTACGCGCGGCGCAGCGCCACCGGCGCCACCAAGGACGCCCGGCGGCTGGCCGGTTCGACCACCGGCATCGTCGGCAAGGCGGTGGCCTTCCTCGTCGACTCCGGCTTCCTCCAGCGCACCGGCGACGACGCCGGCGGCGCCTTCCGCACCACCGCGCGCTAC
Organism: Streptomyces sp. SAJ15; assembly: GCF_007595705.1. GTDB lineage: Bacteria > Actinomycetota > Actinomycetes > Streptomycetales > Streptomycetaceae > Streptomyces. The sequence continues at coordinate 1,044,344 of NZ_NISY01000002.1, forward strand.
CAGCTCCAGGTGCGCGACATGGCGGGCAGCGCCGCCATGGCGGAGCTCCTGGAGCTGGGAGTGGTGCCGGTCGGCGACGGCAGCGCCACCCTGCTGCCGCCCGACGACAGCGACGACCTCGACCTGGTCGCCGACGCCGGCCTGCCCTTCCACTCCTGAGCCGGTGCCCGCGCGGGGCTTCCGCGCGGGCACCGCCGGGCCGCGCCCCGGCACCCCGCACGTTCTGTGATTGCCCGTTACGACCACGACAACGAGAGTCCGCCGCCATGTACGAGCTGTCCCGGGTCCGCCTCTACTCCATCGGGCCCGCCGGTGCGCGCTACGCCGACACCGTGCTGGACCTTCGCGGAGTCGGCGCGCCGGTGCCCAGCCCGGCGCCCGCGCAGGCGGAGTTCTTCGAGGAGGAGCCGGTCGGCCCGCCGCGCCGCCCCGCCCCCGCCGGCGTGCTCTTCCTGGAGAACGGCGGCGGCAAGTCCGTGCTGCTCAAGCTGATCTTCTCGGTGATGCTGCCGGGCCACCGCAACACCCTGGGCGGCGCCAGCTCCGGCGTGCTGCGCAAGTTCCTGCTCGCCGACGACTGCGGGCACGTCGCCCTGGAGTGGCAGCACACCGTCACCGGCGAGACGGTCGTGGTGGGCAAGGTCAGCGAGTGGCGCGGCCGACAGGTCTCGAACGACCCGCGGAAGTTCGCCGAGGCCTGGTACTCCTTCCGGCCGGGCCCGGGGCTGAGCCTCGACTCGCTGCCGGTCGCCGAGTCCGCCGCGGTGCGCCCCGCCGTCGAGGGCGCCTCCACCGCCCGCGGCCGCCGCCGCACCATGAAGGGCTTCCGTGACGCCATCACCGAGGCGAGTAAGGCGTATCCGCACCTGGACGTCGTCTGGATCGAGATCCACGAGCGCTGGAACGAGCACCTCGGCGAGCTGGGCCTGGACCCGGAGCTCTTCCGCTACCAGCGCGAGATGAACGCCGACGAGGGCGAGGCCGCCGGCCTGTTCGCGGTCAAGAACGACTCCGACTTCACCGACCTGCTGCTCCGCGCGGTCACCGACACCCGCGACACCGACGGGCTGGCCGACCTCGTCCACGGCTTCGCGCACAAGCTCGGCCGGCGCGCCGAACTGACCGCCGAGCGCGACTTCACCGCCGGCTCGCTGGACCTGCTGACCCGTATCGCGACCGCCGCCGACCAGCGCGAACAGGCCCGCGGGGTGCACGCCGGGGCCGAGCGCCGCACCCGCACGCTGGCCCGCCGGCTCTCCGCCCGCGGCGCCGAGGAGCGCGGCCGCGCCGTCGAGCTGGCCGAGCAGGTGGCCGCCGCCGCGGACGCCGTCACCGAGGCCGAGCGGTCCCGCGGCCGCGCATCGCTGATCGCCGCCGAGATCGCCTACCGCCACGCCTCGCTGGCGCTGGCCGCGGCGGAGAAGGGCGCCGCCGCGCAGCGCCGCGAGCTCAACGACGCCCGCACCCTGCACTCCGCCTGGCAGGCGGCCGAGACCGTGCTGCGCCACCGCGCCGCCGCCGACCGCTCCGCGCGGGTCGCCGTCGCCATCCGCGAGGCCGAGCGCGACGCCGCCCCCGCCCTCGCCGCCCGTGCCGAGGCCGCCGCCGACCTGGTGCGCGCCCTGCACGCCGCCGCGGCGGACGGCGAGCGGCTCGCCAACGAGGAGGAGGAGCGCTCCGCGGTCCTCCAGCAGACCGGCGAGGCCGCACACCGCGACGCCACCCAGGCCGCCACCGACGCCCAGCGCGCCCGCAGCGAGGCCGACCACCTGCGCCAGCGGCTCGCCGAGGTCGCCCAGGAGACCGCCGAGGCGGTCCGCGCGGGCTGGCTCGACGACTCCGCCCCCGACGCCGACCCCGCGCGGGCGGCCCTGGCCGCCAGCGACGCGGAGAAGACCGCCGTCGCCGCCTGGGACAGCGCCCGCGAGACCGCCCGACTCGACGCCGAGCAGGCCCGCGAGGCCGCGGCCGAGCACTCCCGCGCCGAACTCGCCGCGGCCCGCGCCGTGGACGCGGCGCAGGCCGCCGAGACCGCCCATGAGGCCGAGCGGCGCGCCGCCGAGTCCCTGGGCGCCGAACAGCGCCTGGTCGAGCTCCTGGGCCTGCCCCAGGCGGCGGCCCCGGTCGCCGTCGAGCTCCCGGGCCCCCGCGCGGGGCGGCCGGGTGACTCCCGGCGCCCCCAGGCCGCCGAGTCCCGGCCCGGCGGACGGATCACCGTCCGCGTCGACGAGGCCGACGCCGACGCGGCCCCCGCCGAGCTCACGGAGGCGCCCGCCGAGCGTCCTCGGGGGCGTGCCGCCCTCCCCGCCGAGGCCCGCCCGCCCGGTGAGGTCACCGCCCGGGTCGAGGACGCGAGCGCGGGCGAGGAGCCCACGACGACCGTCGAGGTCGGACCCGGGGCCACCGGCCAGCGGACCGCCGCCTCCGACGGCTCGCCCGCTTCCGGCGGCGTGACCGCCTCCGCCGCGCACCCGGCCGACGAGGACCTGCCGGGCGAAGCCTGCCCGGACGACGCCGACGGCGTCGAGCCCGCGGGCGGCACGGCAACCGACCACGCCGCCCCCGCGGGCGGCGCCACCGCGGCCGCGGCCCGCGGCGGACACCGCGCCGGCTCCGCCTCGCGCGACCCGCGCCCGGCGGGCCCGCCCCGCGCGGAGGGACCGCTGACCGCCGAGGAGCTGGACCGCAACGCCGACGCGCTGCGGGAGCTGCTGGACGAGAGCGTCGCGTCGGCGGAGCGTCAGCTGTTCGAGCTGCGCACCGCCGCGGCGGACGACGCGCGGATCCTCGGGGCGCTGGGCGACGGCGGGCTGCTGCCGCCGAGCGCCGACGTGCTGGCGGCCGTGGAGTACCTGGGCGAGCACGGCATCCCCGCGCTGCCCGGCTGGCGTTACCTCGCCCAGGCCGTCGACCCGGCCGACCACGCTGCGGTGCTCGCCGCGCGCCCCGAGCTGGTGGACGGTGTGATCATCACCGACCCGGACACCCACGCGCGCGCCCGCGAGGTGCTCGGCGGGGCGTCGCTGCTGCCGCGGTCGGCGGTGGCGGTGGGCACGGCGGCGGCCCTGCTGGAGCCCGTGCCGGGTCCGGAGGCGGGGGACTCCGGGGTGTTCCTGGTGCCGCCGAACCCGGCGATGCACGACGAGCGGGCGGCGGACGACGAGCGGCACGCGCTGCGCGCCCGCGCCACCGCCCGGGATGAGGAGATCCGCGCGCTGGCCGCCCGGCTGGGCGGCGACCGGGCACTGGCCGCACGGCTGTCCTCCTGGCGGCAGGGCTGCCCGCCGGGCCGGCTCGCCGAACTGGCCACGACCGCCGAGGCCGCCCGCGCGGCCGCCGACGCCGCCCACCAGCGGCTGACGGCGGCGCGCACCGCGCGAGTCGAGGCCGACGAGGCCGCGGCCGAGTCCGCGCGGGTGCGCGACGAACGGCAGGAGGCCGCCCAGCGGGCCCGCCGCGCGGCCGACGCGCTGGCCGGCCTCGCCTTCCGGCTGCGGGAGCGCGCCGCCTGGCAGACGCGGCTGCGCGAGCTCGCCGACGAGGCCGCCGAGTACGAGGAGCGGGCGGCGGCCTGCGTGGACCGCGCCCGCGCGGCCGACGAGGACCGCCGCGCCGCCCAGCGCGCGGCCGACGACGCGCACCGCACCGCCCGCGCGCTGCGCGCCGAGCGCGCCGAGATCGCCGGCGCACCGGACGATCTCGGCGAGGAGCCGGCGAAGCGTCCCACCGCCTCGCTGCCGGCGCTGCGCGAGGCCTACCGCGCGGCCTCCCAGGTGTACGAGAAGGTCGGCGTCGGCGCCGACCTGCGCGCCGAGCAGGCCCGCGCGGAGAGCGACGAGAGCGCCGCGCTGGCCGAGCTGGACCGGCTCACCAACAAGGTCCGCACCCGCGCCGCCCAGCTCCTCGAGGGCCCCGACGGCGCCGACGGGCCGTCCCGGCAGGCGGCGGCCGCGCGCGCCGAGTCGCTGGTGCACATGCTGGAGTCGCGCGCCTCGACCGCCAGCGAGCAGCTGGGCCGACTGCGCGGCGAGGCCGAGCGGCTGGCCCCCGCCGACGGCGAGGAGGCGCACACCGAGCTCCCCGAGGAACTGGTCCCGGGCGACGCCGACCGCGCCAAGGAGCTGCTGCGCACCGCCAACGGCGAACTCGCCGCCCGTACCGACGCCCTGGAGGCCGCCCGCACCGCCCACGGCGAGCTGCAGCGCGCCCACCATGCGGCCGAGGACGCGGCCGGCGGCTTCGACGAGACCGCGGCCATGCTGCGCGACCTGCTCCGGGATCACCAGCAGGAGGACGAGGCGGCGGAGCGGCCGGAGCCGTACACCGGCTCGCTCGCCGAGGCCCGGCAGGCGGCCGCCGAGGCGCGGCGCTCGCTGCGCGGCTGCGCCGGCGACCTGTCCCAGGCGGAGGCGGCCGTACGGGAGGCGAGCGACGTGCTGGTGCGGCACGCCAACTCCACCCGCTTCGAGCAGGTGCGCACCCCAGCCCGGCAGCAGATCCGCGAACTCCCCGCCGCCGCGCTGCCCGACCACGCGCGCGCCTGGTCGGAGGCGTTCGCGCCCCGGCTGCGGGTGCTCACCGACGAGCTGGCCCAGCTGGAGCGCAACCGCGACAGCATCGTCGACCGGCTGCGCGGACTGGTCGAGTCCTGCCTGGCCACCCTGCGCTCCGCGCAGCGGCTGTCCCGGCTGCCGGAGGGGCTCGGCGAGTGGTCCGGGCAGGAGTTCCTCCGCATCCGCTTCGAGGACCCGGACCAGGCCACGCTGACCGAGCGCCTCGGCGAGGTCATCGACGAGGCGACCCGCGCGGCCGTGAAGAAGAACTCCGACCTGCGTCGAGACGGCATGACCCTGCTGCTGCGCGGCGTCCAGGCGGCGCTCCAGCCGCGCGGCGTGGCGGTGGAGATCCTCAAGCCGGACGCGGTGCTGCGGGCCGAGCGGGTGCCCGTCGGCCAGATGGGCGACGTGTTCTCCGGCGGCCAGCTGCTCACCGCGGCGATCGCGCTGTACTGCACCATGGCGGCGCTGCGCAGCAACGACCGGGGCCGCGACAAGCAGCGGCACGCGGGCACGCTGTTCCTCGACAACCCCATCGGCCGCGCCAACGCCACCTATCTGCTGGAGCTTCAGCGGGCGGTCGCCGACGCGCTGGGCGTGCAGCTGCTCTACACCACCGGGCTCTTCGACACCACCGCGCTGGCCGAGTTCCCGCTGGTCATCCGGTTGCGGAACGACGCGGACCTGCGGGCCGGGCTGAAGTACATCAGCGTGGAGGAGCATCTGCGCCCCGGTCTGCCGACCGCGGCGGCCGAGGGCGAGCAGCAGGTCCACGGGCAGATCACCGCCACCCGGATGTACCGCCGCCCGGAAGCGGCCCCGGCCGCCCCGGCCGCCCCGGCCTCCTAGCGGTGGCGGTGCCGGAGACTCCCGGGACCCACCAGGCTCCCGGGACCCACGCGGCTCCCGGGCCCCAAGCGTCCTACGTGTCCTACGCGTCCTACGGGTCTCGGCGGTCCGCGTGGGCGGACTCGGCGGCGTGCTCCGCGAGGACGCCCGTGCGGTGCCGCTGGACGCACCAGTAGTAGGCGAAGCCGCCCAGGGCGACGGTGCCGACGAAGAGGAAAGCGCCCCAGCGCAGGTACCAGTGGTGCGGGGGCGCGGCGTTGTAGACCGCCGAGCGAGGCCAGGCCAGGTTCAGGGTCATGGCCGCGCCCCACACCACCGCCAGCACGTTGACCGGCAGGCCGTACCGCCCCAGCGTGAACCGCCGCGCGCCCGCCGTCCCGCGGCCCTCGCCCGGCGGTTCCGACCGCCACCGGCCGCGCACCCTGGCCACCAGCATCGGCACGGTCACCAGCAGATAGGCCAGGTAGATCATGATGATGCCGATGCTGGTGACCACCGAGAAGATCTGCGGCTGGCGGATGTTGACCGCCAGCACGGCGAGCGCCAGCACCCCGACCACCACCGCCGGCAGCACCGGCGTGCGGAACCGTGGGCTGACCCGGGCCAGCAGCGGCGCGGCGGGCAGGTTGGTGTCCCGGGCCATCGCGAACGCCAGCCGGACGGCCGCGGTGTGCACCGCCAGCGCGCACACCGTCACCGCGATCACCACGCACCACAGCATCGCCTTGCCGGCCGCCCCGCCCAGCACGTCCAGCACCACGTACTGCAACCCGTCTGAGGACAGCTCCTCGGCGTCCAGGCTGCCCACACTCATCAACGCCAGCAGCAGCACCAGCCCACCCAGCACGAAGGAGGCGACGAGCGCCCGCAGGATCGCCCGTGGCGCGTTGCGCGCGGGGTCCAGCGACTCCTCGCCCAGGGAGGCCGCCGTGTCGAAGCCGTACATGACGTACGCGGAGGCCAGTGAGGCCGTCAGGAAGGCGCCCAGGTAGCCCAGGTCCTGCCCGGCGCCGACACCCCCGGTGTCCAGCACCACGTCCGGCCCGCGCACCGCGTGCGCGGCCAGCAGCACGATCAGCAGCACGGTGGCGATCAGCTCGACGAAGACACCGGCGGTGTTGATGCGGGCCGTCAGCCGCACCCCGAAGGCGGTGACCAGCGTGGTGAAGAGGATGAGCACGGAGGCCAGCAGCACGGCGTTGGTGGCCGCGTCGTACCGCCCCTCGCCGTCCCCGACGATCTGGAAGGACGACGAGATCCGCGGCAGCGTCATCTGGTAGGCGAGCGCGACCGCGGCCAGCGACACGATCGAGGCCACCAGCATCATCCACCCGGCCAGCCAGCCCACATGCGGGTTGCCCAGCCGCTTCGCCCAGTTGTAGACCGAGCCGGCCACCGGGTAGCGGGCCGCCAGCTCGGCGAAGCACAGCGCCACCAGCAGCTGCCCGGCGAACACCACCGGCCAGGACCACCAGTACGCGGCCCCGCCCTGTCCGAAGCCGAAGTAGAAGAGCTGGAAGGTGCCGGTGAGGATGGAGATGTAGCTGATACCGGCCGCGAAGGTGTGGAAGCTCCCCAGGGTGCGCTGCAGTTCGGGGCGATAGCCGAACTCCGCGAGCGAGGCGTCGGCCGACGCGTCCCCCGTGCCGCCGTCCCGCTCAGCCATGCGCACCCGCCGCGCCGCCCTGGGCACTCGCAGGGCCGCTCTGCGCTCCTGCCGGACCGCCGTCCGCTCCTGCCGGACCGCTACCCGCGCCGGGCGGACCGCCACCGGCACTCGCCGCGCCGCCCCGCGCACCCGCCCGGTCGCCGTCCGAGCCGCCCGGCCCCGCCAACCGCCCCGCCACCCAGGCGTGGAACCCCCCGATGTGGTGCTCGCTGGGCACCAGCACCCCGCCCCCGCGGTAGGCCCGTGAGCCCATCCCCGGCTGGGTGCGCTCGCAGGCCGCGAAGTCCTGGGTGTTGACCCGGTGGAACAGCTCCACCGACGCCGTCAGGTCCCGCCCCGAGGCGACGACCTCCGGGGCGTACAGCCAGTCGCACTCCACCACCGTGTGGTCCACGGCGAGCGGGGTCATCCGCAGCACGATCACATGGTCGGGCACCAGGTTCAGAAAGACCTGAGGCCGGATGGTGGCCGCGAAGTAGCGGCGGTCCTGTTCGTCGGCGACGCCGGCGAGCCGGCCGAAGCCCGGGCCGCCGTCGACGGTGAAGCCCCGCACACCCGACGCGAACGCGGCGCCGTGCCCGACGTGGTACTGGGCCGCGAGGCCCTCCGTGAACTCCGGCAGCACCCGGGTCAGCTCGGGGTGGATCGCCGCGCAGTGGTAGCACTCCATGAAGTTCTCGACGATCAACTTCCAGTTGGCCCGCACCTCGTAGCGGATCCGACGCCCCAGGGCCAGTGACGCGACGCCGTAGCGAGTGATCGCCTCCGGGTCCCCGAGCCGCTCGGTGACCGCCCCGACCACCGTCTCCTCGAAGGAGGGCGGCTCGGCCGCCAGGCACACCCACGCGTAGCCCAGCCACTCGCGCAGCCGCACCCGCACCAGCCCGCGCTCCTCGCGGTCGATGTCCGGCATCTTCCGCAGGTTGGGCGCCGCGACCAGCCGCCCGTCCAGGTCGTAGGTCCAGGCGTGGTACGGGCAGCGCAGGCTGCCGCGGACCGCCCCGGCCTCTTCGACGCACAGCCGGGCCCCGCGGTGCCGGCACACGTTGAGAAAGGCGCGCAGCCCGCCGTCCCGGTGCCGGACGATCAGCACGCTCTCGCGGCCCACCGCGACGGTACGGAAGGCGCCCGCCCGGTCCAGCTCCGCCTCGCGCGCCGCACAGAACCACAACGCCTCGAAGACGTCGGCCTGTTCCCGCGCGAAGACCGCGGGATCGGTGTACCAGCGGCCGGGGAGCGTGGCCAGCAGACTGGGGGATTCCGAAGCCTGTGTCATTGCGGGACCACCTTCGTCAGGCGGGCGCGGCGACGGGGCGCCGCGGGTCGAAGAGCTCGATGGGGTGCGCCGTCGCGCCGTCCAGCGCCAGGTCGGCGAGGATCTCCCCGACCACCGGTACGAACTTGAACCCGTGCCCGGAGAAGCCGCAGGCGACCGTGGTGGAACCGGGGTGTTCCGGGTGCGGGCCGATCCCGAAGTGCTCGTCGGGCGTGGTGCTGTACATGCAGGTGGCGGCCTTGAGGAAGGTGCCGGGCAGGGTGGGCAGCGGGCGGCCCACCTGGGCGGCCATGGCCGCCACCTCGTGGTCGTGCACCGCGCGGTCGATGGTCTCCGGGGTGCACGGGGTGCCGCCCTTGCGGAAGAAGGCCACCTTCGCGCCCCCGCGCGGGCCGTCGATCGCCGGGAATCCGTAGATCTGCACCCCCTCGGCGTCCTCCCAGATGTAGACGGGGTGGCGTCCGGGCTCGAAGGGGGCCACGCCGCCCTCGGGCTGGAACCAGTACATGACCTGACGCTCGACGGTGATCGGCAGACCCAGCCCGGCCAGCAGCCGGGGGGCCCAGGCGCCCGGGCAGACCACCAGACGGCCCGCGGTGTAGCTGTTCTCGGCGGTGTGGACACGCACCCCCCGGTCGCCGGGCAGCGCCTCCCAGCGGGTCACCGGCTCCTGGAAGCGCAGCTCGGCCCCGTGCCGCAGCGCCAGCTGGACGTGGGCCGCCACCGTCTGCTCCGGCCGCACCAGGCCGGCCCGCTCCTCGTAGAGCGCCACCTCGTCGTCGGCCGGGGCCATGGTGGGGAAGCGGCGGCGGATCTCCTTGGCGTCCAACACCTCGTGCGGCAGGTCCCAGCGGCGGGCGGAGCGCAGGCTGCCCGCCACGGTCCGGCTGTCCGGCCTGCCGGCCATCACCCCGCCGCACAGCGTGGCCACCTCGCGACCGGTGTCCCGCTCCAGCCGCTCGAACAGCTCGTAGGAGCGCAGCAGCAGCGGCACATACGCCGGGTCCTCGAAGTACGCCTGGCGGATGATCCGGGAACCGCCGTGGCTGGAGCCGTGCCGGTGCACCGGGCCGAACCGCTCCAGCCCCAACACCCGGGCGCCCCGCGCGGCGAGGTGGTAGGCGGCGGCACCGCCCATGCCGCCCAGACCGAGCACGATCACGTCATAGCTGGGGGACAAACTGGCCTCCAGGGTCGGTGGCGTATCCGAACGCGCCCCGCGCGGGGCGGGGCCGGGAGGTGCCGGATCGAACGCCGTGCGTCGGGGCCGCCGGGGTCAGCGGCGCATGCGCGCACCGCGCGGGTCGAACAGCGGCTCGGCGGCCACCGTCGCCGGCACCTTCTCGCCGAAGTACTCGAGGTGGACGGCGCTGCCGGGCACCGCCGCCCGCGCGGGCAGCCAGGCGTAGGCGATCGTCCGACCGATCGTGTACCCGTACTCCGCGCTGGTCACGTAGCCCACGGCCGTGCCGCCCACGTACACCGGCTCCTTGCCCAGCACGATCGCCGCGGGGTCGTCGAGCGTGAGGCAGGCCAGGGTCCGACGCACGGCCGGCTGCCCGCCGAGCGCCGCGAGCGCCGAGCGGCCGATGAAGTCGCCCTTGCCCATCCGGACCGCGAAGCCCAGTCCGGCCTCGTACGGGGTGTGTTCGGCGGTCAGGTCCCGGCCCCAGGCGCGGTAGCCCTTCTCCAGCCGCAGGCTGTTGAAGGCGCCGCGGCCGGCGGCGACCACGCCGTGCCGCTGCCCCGCCTCCCACAGCGTGTCCCACAACCGCAGCCCCAGGTCGGCGTCGGCGTACAGCTCCCACCCCAGCTCGCCGACGTAACTCAGCCGCAGCGCCGTCACCGGGACGTGCCCGATGTGCGCCCGCTTGGCGGTGAAGTAGCCGAAGCCCCCGTGCGAGAAGTCGTCGCGGGTGAGCGGCGCGATCAGATCGCGGGCGAGCGGCCCCCACACCCCGACGCAGCAGGTGCCCGGGGTGATGTCGCGGACCGAGACGTCCTCGGGCGCGTGCCGCAGCAGCCAGTCCAGGTCGGCCTCGCCGTTGCAGCCCACCTGGAAGCGGTCCTCGCCGAGCCGGGCGACGGTCAGGTCGCTGCGCACACCCCCGGCGGCGTCCAGCAGCAGCGTGTAGGTCACCGAACCGGGCGGCTTCGCCAACTGGTTGGTGGTCATGCGCTGGAGGAAGTCGAGCGCGCCGGGACCGGTGACCGCCAGCCGCTTCAGCGACGTCATGTCGTACAGCGCCACCCGCTCGCGCGTCGCCCGCGCCTCCGCGGCGCAGATCGGCGACCAGTGGCGGGCCGCCCACGCGTCCCGCGCGGGCAGCTCCACGCCCTCGGCGAGCGGCGCGTTCGCCTCGTACCACTGCGGCCGCTCCCAGCCCGCCGCCTCCAGGAAGTACCCGCCCAGCTCCCGCTGGCGGGCGTGGAAGGGGCTGACCCGCAGCGGGCGGGGCCGCTCCATCGGCTGGAGCGGGTGGACGACGTCGTAGACCTCGATGAAGCTCTGGGTGGCGCGTTCGGCGACGTACGCGGGAGAGCGCTGGACGTCCTCGAAGCGGTGCAGGTCCAGCTCATGGACATCGGTCCCCGGCCGGCCGTCGGTCAGCCACTCGGCGACGGCCTTCGCGACGCCCGCCGAGTGGGTGATCCACACCGCCTCGGCCAGCCAGAAGCCGCGCAGCTCGCGTGACTCGCCGAGCAGCGGCAGGCCGTCCGGGGTGAAGGAGAACACGCCGTTGAAGCCCTCGGCGACCTCGCTGTCGCGCAGGCCCGGCAGCAGCCGGACACTCTCCTCCCAGCTCGGCCCGAAGTCCTCCGGGGTGAAGGGCAGCACGGCGGGTGCGGTGGCGGGCGCGTCCCCCTCCCGGTACCGGGGGAGGGCGAAGGGGTCCACCGGCATGGGCCGGTGGGCGTAGGAGCCGATGCCGAGCCGGTCGCCGTGCTCCCGGAAGTAGAGATCGCGGTCCTGGTGGCGCAGGATGGGCCGGCCGGCCTCGGCCCCCGGGTCGTTCACCCCGCGCGGCGCGGGCAGCGGCGCGGTCTTCGCGTACTGGTGCGCCAGCGGCAGCAGCGGCACGCCCACCCCGGCCATCGCGCCGATCACCGGCCCCCAGAGGCCGGCCGCGCAGACCACGATGTCGGCGGGGAGGTCGCCCCGGTCGGTGTGGACCCCGGTGACCCGGCCACCGCGCCGTGCGATCCCGGTGACGGCGTGCCGGCCGAGGAACCGGGCGCCGCGCCCGACGGCCCGCGCCCGTTGGGCGAAGACGGCGGCCTGGACCCGGGCCAGCCCGTCGTCCGGCGTGTGGAAGCCGCCGAGCACCTCCCCGGCGTCGAGCAGCGGCCACAAAGCGGCGCACCGCGCGGGGTCGACCAGCTCGCCCCGTACGCCCCAGGACGCGGCGAGCCCCGCCTTGCGGTGCAGATCGGCCCAGCGCTCCTCGGTGGTGGCCACCTCCAGACCGCCGACCCGGTGGAAGGCCGGCAGCCCGCCCACGGTCAGCGAGGAGAGCTTGCGCACGGTGTACGCGGCGAACTCGGTGAGCGTCTTGGAGACGTTGGTCTGGAAGACGAGGCCGGGGGCGTGCGAGGTGGAGCCGCCGGGGGCGAGCGAGGCGCCGTCATCGGGCCGGGGCAGCGGCCCCTGCTCCAGGACCGTGACCTCGCGCCAGCCGCGGGCGGTCAGTTCGTCGGCCAGCGAGCAGCCGACGATCCCGGCACCGATGATGACGACGCGGACTTCCTGCGGCATGGCTCACTCCTTATAAGGCGTTATAAGGGAGCTTGCGTCGCCGGCCGGCGGGTCGGAATGCGAAGGAGAAGGGCGACGGTCGATAACTCTGAAGCCGCGCCTGATCCGCGTCAAGAGGCCGTGGTAAGGCTCCGGTCGGTCTCCTGGCGCGGGTTCGACGCCGGCCGGAGCTCCCCGTCGCGATCCGTGACCGCGGCCGCCTCCCGCCACGTCGCGCGGGCGGTCGCTCTACGCCTCGCCGCCCGCGCGGCGGCCCGCTCCGCGGCGCGCTGCCGACGGCGCTCGCGCCGCCGCGCCCGCGCCGTGCTGCTCGGCCGGGACTCCACGCCGTGGCGCTGGTTCCAGACCTGGCGGGTGACCCACACGTCCAAGACGCCCCAGGTGGACGCGATCGTGCCGGCCACCGTCAACAGCACCGCCGGGAAGGCGAGCCACGCCCCCGCGAGGGTGTACAGCGCCGCGATCATCGCCTGCACCAGCGTCACCGCGATGATGACGACCGCGCGGACCGCCGCCGTACGCACCGGGTCCGCCAGCCGCCGTCGGCGGGCGGGTTCCTCGACCCACAATGGCCGGACCCTGCCCACCGCGACGTCGGTCGGAACCTCCCCTGGGATGTCGCGATCCTTGCCCATGGCCTCCGTACCCCTTCCTGTGGCCGCTCGGGCCCACCCCGTTCCCGCCGCCGCACAAGGCGGGACATGGGTCCCATTCCCCTCAGTCTCCCTCCCGGAGGCACGAACTTCGGGGGTCGAAGGTTCCCGGAGGGAGGGGAATTCCGGCCAGAAGTGGGCGGCGTGAAACGCGCAGGAACCGGCCACCGACCCCGGGAATCGCAGGGGGTAAGTCGGAGAATCCCCGGACACTTGGTGATCAAGCGCGAAGTCAACGGTCCGTCATGAACCGGACACGGCCTTCGAGTTGGTTAATTCCCGGTAGTAGGCTCACGCCGCTTGTTGTCGGAACTGCACACCCGTCTTTCGGGGTTGACGTTAGGGAGGCCATGCGCTTTCGCGGGAAGTCCATCCGCCGGAAGATCGTGGCGCTGTTGCTGGTGCCGCTCCTCTCGCTGACGGCACTGTGGGCCTTCGCCACAGTGATCACCGGCCGCGAGGCGATGCAACTGCTGGACGCCGCGGACATCGTCGACGACGTGGGCTATCCCGTCGAGGACGCGGTGCACGCCCTCCAGAAGGAGCGCCGCCAGACGCTCATCCGGCTCGCGGACCCCGAGCAGGCCGACGCGCTCCCGGTGTTGCACGCGCGGCAGCGCGAGACCAACCAGGTCATGGACAAGCTGCGCGCCAACGCCTCCGACGGCGACATCCGCGACAAGATGAGCGGCGAGTCCAAGGCCCAGCTCGCCGCGATCCTCGAAGGCGCCGACGGCCTGGACACCCTGCGCCGCAAGGTCGAGGACCGCACCATCACCAGCCTGGCCGCCTACGACGCGTACAACAAGCTGGTCGACCTCTGCTACACCTTCCGCAGCTCGCTGCACGCGGTGCCCGACGCCGACCTGGACAAGCAGGGCCGCGCCCTGGTCGCCATGATCCGCGCCCGCGAGGCACTCTCCCGCGAGGACGCGCTGTTCATGGGCGCCCTCACCGCCAAGAAGATGACCGGGCGCGACATGCGGGCGATCTCCGACCTCATCGCCGAGCGCAATCTGCTCTACGCCACCAACATGCCGATCCTGCCGGTCTCGGAACAGAAGGTCTTCCAGGACTACCGGCGCAACACGGCCGCCCCCGAGGCGCTGCGCATCGCCGAGGACAAGATCCTCACCGGCGGCGCCTCGCGCGCGCTGAAGGTCATGGACCAGGATCGCTGGGAGGCCGCCGCCAAGCCGGTGCTGGACGACTACGACCGGCTCAACAGCGAGGCCACCGACCGCTTCAAGGACCGCGTCGAGCCGGAGGCCGAGAGCGTGCTGCTCCAGGCGGGCATCGCCGGCATCGCCGGCTTCCTCGCCCTGGTCGCCTCGATCTTCGTCTCGGTCCGCATCGGCCGTAACCTGGTCCGCGACCTGAACCGGCTGCGCAAGGACGCCCACGAGGTGGCCAGTGTCCGACTGCCCAGCGTCATGCGCAGGCTCGGGGCCGGCGAACAGGTCGACGTGGAGACCGAGGCGCCCCGCCTGGAGTACGGCTCGGACGAGATGGGTCAGGTCGGCCAGGCCCTCAACACCCTGCAGCGAGCGGCGGTCGAGGCCGCCGTCAAACAGGCCGACATGCGCCACGGCGTCTCCGAGGTCTTCGTCAACCTCGCCCGCCGCAGCCAGGTGCTGCTCCACCGCCAGCTGACGCTGCTGGACGAGATGGAGCGGCGCACCGAGGACACCGACGAGCTCGCCGACCTGTTCCGCCTGGACCACATGACCACCCGCATGCGGCGGCACGCCGAGGGTCTGGTCATCCTCTCCGGAGCGGCCCCCTCCCGACAGTGGCGCAAACCCATCCAGCTGATGGACGTGGTGCGCGCCGCCGTCGCCGAGGTCGAGGACTACGAGCGCATCGAGGTGCGGCGGCTGCCGCGGCTGGCCGTCAACGGCCCCGCCGTCGCCGACCTCACCCACCTCATCGCCGAGCTCCTGGAGAACGCCACCGTGTTCTCCCCGCCGCACACCGTCGTGCAGGTCCACGGCGAGCGCGTCGCCAACGGCTTCACCCTGGAGATCCACGACCGGGGCCTCGGCATGGCGGGCGACGCGCTGCTGGAGGCCAATCTGCGACTCGCCGAGACCCCCGACTTCGAGCTCTCCGACACCGACCGGCTCGGACTGTTCGTGGTCAGCCGGCTGGCCCAGCGGCAGGGCGTACGGGTCTCGCTCCAGCCGTCCCCGTACGGGGGCACCACCGCGGTCGTGCTCATCCCGGCCACGCTGCTGACCGGCACCGATCCGGACGGCGACGTCGAGGAGGGCTCGGCGCCCGACGACGGCGGCATCTTCGAGGCCCTGGCCGGGGCGTCGGGCGGCACCGCCGCGTCCATCGGGCTGCAGAGCGTCGACGACCCCGCCGGCCGCACCGACCGGGCGGCGCCCACCCCCGCGCGGCTGGACGGATGGGACGCGGACCGGCCGGCCGAACGGGGGGCGCCGGCCTCCCGGTTCGACCTGGCGGCCCGGCCGCACCCGGTCCCCGGGGCACACGGCGCACCCGATCCGGCGGACCTGGACGACGACGAGGAGGAGGGCGGCCTGTTCCGCAGCCGCGGCCTGACCGGCATGCCCCTGGCGCAGTCCTCGCCCCCGGCCCGTCCCCTGGCGCAGTCCTCGCCCCCGGCCCGTCCCCTGGCGCCCGAGCCCCCGGCGCGGCCCCTGGCGCAGTCCTCGCCCCCGGCCCGTCCCCTGGCGCCCGAGCCCCCGACGCCGTCCGCCTCGTCCACCCCGCCGACGCGATCCGCCCCGGCGCCCGCCGCCGAGCGTCTGCCCTCGCCCGAGGGTTCGGGGTCGGGCCGGCCCGCCGAGCCCGCGCCGCCGCTGCCGCGCCGCGTGCCGCCGGTCTTGGTCTCCGACCACGGCCGACCCGTCGGCCGCCATGCCCGCGGCCCTGCCGACGACGCCCCGGGAAACGGCCCGCGGAGCGTCGACGCCCGCGGTATCGACCACCGTGACGGCGACGCCCGCCGGGCCGGCGAGCCCGGCCAGGGCGCCGGGGCGCCCGGGAACGCGCCCCGCGCGGCCCACGGAGGCGGCGCCGGACACCCGAACGGCACCCAGGGGGCCCAGGGCGGCCACGGCCACGGCGGCGGTGGAGCCGGCGACGCCGGCTGGTCCGGAGCGCGCCACGGTGCGTCGGACACCGGCCACGACCCCGCCGGCCACGACCCCGTCCCGCTGCCCCGACAGCGCGGCTGGGACCCGCACGCGGGCCAGCCCGCCCCGCCGGCCTCCGGCCCGTCGGTGCCGCGCCAGGGCCCGGGCGCCGGGCGGCCCGCGGCACCGGAGCCGGTCCGTCCGCGGCCGGACGACCCCACCCTGCCGGACGAGACCACCCTGGCCCTCCCGCGCAGGACGCCGGAGGGGCTGCCCCGGCGGATACGACAGGCCAACCTCGCACCGCAGTTGAAGAACGCCCCCGCCACACGGACCGAGGCGGAGCGATACCCTGCCGAGACCGATCCCGAACGCGACGCGGAACAGGCGCGGGCCACCATGGCCTCGCTCCAACGGGGATGGCAGCGCGGACGCCGGCAGGGGGCGACACCCGGCGGCAGCCGGGACACCGCCGCCAGACCCGGCGGCCGGGATCAGACGGCACCTGGAACGAACTACGAGGGGGACGGTCGATGACCGCACCGAACGCAGCGGCACGCAACACACCGGCGGCGACGGGCGAGTTGAACTGGTTGCTCGACGAGCTGGTCGGGCGCGTGGGCAGCATCCGCAAGGCGCTGGTGCTGTCCGGCGACGGGCTGCCCACCGGCGGCTCGCGCGACCTGTCCCGGGAGGACGGCGAGCACCTGGCCGCCGTCGCGTCGGGCTTCCACAGCCTGGCCAAGGGCGTCGGCCGGCACTTCGACGTCGGCCGGGTCCGGCAGACCATCGTCGAGCTCGACGACGCCTTCCTGTTCGTCACGGCCGCGGGCGACGGCAGTTGCCTGGCCGTGCTCGCCGACGCCGACTCCGACGTCGGACAGGTCGCATACGAGATGACGCTGCTGGTCAAGCGGGTGGGGGCGCACCTGGGCACGCCCACCCGCGCCGGCGGATGACGAGGTGACATGACGGAGACCGCGGAGGGCTGGTTCGACGACGCGGCGGGACCGGTGGTGCGGCCGTACGCGATGACGCGGGGCCGCACCCGCAGTGCCGCGGAGGGCAAGCTCGACCTGATCGCCGTCGTCGTCGCGGACCGGGTGGACACCCGGTCCGTCGCCGACCAGACCCTGTCCCCGGAGCACATCGACATCGTCGATCTCAGCCGGGACACCCCCCTGTCCGTCGCCGAACTGGCCGCCGAGCTCGACCTGCCCGTCGGGGTGGTCCGCGTGCTCATCGGCGATCTGTTACATGCGGAGCTGGTGCGCGTGTCCCGGCCCGTTCCTCCGGCGGAACTGCCGGACGAGAGGATTCTGCGCGAGGTGATCAATGGTCTACGGGCACTCTGACTGGGCCGGCCGTGCTCCGGTCGTCGAGCCGGTCACGCTGAAGATCCTGGTGGCGGGTGGCTTCGGGGCCGGGAAGACGACCCTGGTGGGCGCGGTGAGCGAGATCAAGCCGCTGCGCACGGAGGAGTTGCTCACCGAGGCGAGCCGCCCCTTCGACGACACCGTCGGGGTGGAGGGCAAGCGCACCACCACCGTCGCCATGGACTTCGGGCGCATCACGCTGCGCGAGGATCTCGTCCTCTACCTGTTCGGCACCCCCGGGCAGGATCGTTTCTGGTTCCTCTGGGACGAGCTGGCGACCGGCGCACTGGGCGCGGTGGTCCTGGCGGACACCCGACGCCTGGAGGACTGCTTCGCCGCCGTCGACTACTTCGAGCGGCGCGGCATCGCGTTCACGGTCGCCGTCAACTGCTTCGACGGCGCCGACCGCTACCCCGAGCAGGCGGTGCGCGACGCGCTGGACCTCGACCCGGTCACCCCGGTCGTCATGTGCGACGCCCGCGCGCGGGAGTCGGTCAAGGAGGTACTCATATCGGTGGTCGAGCACGCCATGATGGTGTCCGCGACCAGGCGCTGACCGCGCGGCGGCGCGTCGCGCCGGCCACGGGGCCGGGAAAGCCGTCCGGCGTCGCGCCGGCCACGGGCTGGGATCGCCGTCCGGGCATCACACCGGCCACGAGGCTGGGATCGCCGTCCAGGCCGGCCCCGGCCGGGATCGCTGTCCATGCCGGCCCCCCGGCCCGGATCGCGTTCGGGCTTCACACGGCCCGTACCCCGCCGTCCGGGGTACGGGCCGCGATCCTACGCCGGCGCCCGCCCGCCCGCGGTCACGCTCCCTCCTCCTGCCAGCCGAACGACCGCTCCACCGCGCGGCGCCAGTTGCGGTACTCCCGCTCACGCGCCTCGGCCGGCATCCGCGGCGTCCACTCCGCCGCGCGCCGCCAGTGCGACCCGAGCTCGTCGAGGTCCCGCCAGACGCCGGTGGCCAGTCCGGCCGCGTACGCGGCGCCGAGACAGGTGGTCTCGGCGATCACCGGACGGATCACCGGCACACCCAGCACATCGGCCTGATGCTGCATCAACAGCCCGTTGGCGGTCATGCCGCCGTCGACCTTCAGAGAGGTGATCCGCACCCCGGAGTCCTCGTACATCGCGTCGACGACCTCGCGCGTCTGCCAACTGGTGGCCTCCAGTACGGCCCGCGCCAGATGCGCCCTGGTGACGTACCGCGTCAGCCCGGTGATCACGCCCCGCGCGTCCGCGCGCCAGTACGGGGCGAAGAGCCCGGAGAACGCCGGGACGACGTACGCGCCGCCGTTGTCGTCCACGCTCGCCGCGAGCGACTCGATCTCGTCGGCGGACCGGATGATGCCCAACTGGTCGCGGAACCACTGCACCAGCGCCCCCGTGATCGCGATCGAACCCTCCAGGCAGTACACGGGGGCGTCGCCGTCGAGCTGGTAGCCCAGAGTGGTCAGCAGCCCGTGGGTGGAGGGGACCGGTCGCTTGCCGGTGTTCAGCAACAGGAAGCTGCCGGTGCCATAGGTGTTCTTGGCCTCGCCGACCCCGTAGCAGGTCTGCCCGAAGACGGCGGCCTGCTGGTCGCCGAGCGCGGCGGCCACCGGCACGCCGGCGAGCTGCCCCACCGCGGTGCCGTACACCTCGGCGGAGGACCGGATCTCCGGGAGCACGGTCTCCGGGATGTGCATGGCGGCGAGGATCGAGGCGTCCCACTGGAGGGTCTCCAGGTCCATCAGCAGGGTGCGCCCGGCGTTGGTCACGTCGGTGACGTGCACCCCGCCCTCGGGACCCCCGGTGAGGTTCCAGATCAACCAGGAGTCGATGGTGCCGAAGGCGATCTCGCCCAGTTCGGCGCGGCGCCGCAGCCCCGGCACGTGCTCCAGCAGCCAGGCGATCTTCGGGCCGGAGAAGTAGCTCGCCAGCGGCAGCCCGGTGGTCTCCCGGAAGCGGTCCTGGCCGTCCCGGCCCGCGAGTTCGGCGCAGAGCGCGGCGGTGCGGGTGTCCTGCCAGACGATCGCGTTGTGCACCGGCTTGCCCGTCGACCGGTCCCACAGGACGGTCGTCTCCCGCTGGTTGGTGATGCCCAGCGCGGCCAGCTCGTCGGCCCGCAGCCCGGCCTTCGCCAGCGCGCCGGTCACCACGGCCCGCACCTTGGCCCAGATCTCGGTGGCGTCGTGCTCCACCCAGCCCGGCTTGGGGAAGATCTGGCGGTGCTCACGCTGGTCGACGGCGACGATCCCGCCGTCCCGGTCGAAGATGATGCAGCGGCTCGAGGTGGTGCCCTGGTCGATCGCGGCGACGTGGCCGGCGGTCCGACCCGTGCGCGTGGACTGGCTCATGACGGCTCCTTGGAGCTTCGCCCGGGTGCGTCGTCCCGGCGCTCCGTGCTGGTCGTGTGCGAGCGTGCGCGGGCCCACGGGGTCGCCGGTGGGAGGAAGACGGCCGAATGACCGCCGGCGGCACGGACGGGCCCGCGCGCGGCGATGCCGACTGACAACCGAGAAGTGTCGTCCGGCGGTGTGGGAGCGTCAAGGACGTCGACGGCAAACCGGCGTCTCCGTCTCACGGGCCCGGTCGAGCGTCCCGTCTCAACCGGGCGCGTGGGCCCGGCGCGGCGCGTCCGTCGGACGGGTCGGGCTCGTCGGCCCGACGGCCCCGGCCCGTTCGAGGCGCCCGGCGGGCGCGACGGCCGGAACCGGCGCCACCGGCGCGGCGTCCCCGCGGTCCCGCGGCGTGCCGGGGGCGGGTGGGAAAGCGGCGGAGGTGGGCGGGGAGGTGGCGGCCTAGGGAACGGGGGAGGCGACCGAAGGCGCGACGGGGGCGGTCGTCGGGGACGTGGCGGCGCTCGGGCCGGGTACGCCGCCGGCCGGCCCGAGCCGCACCTCAGGACGGGACGAACCGGGGCGTGCCAGTACCCAGCTCGTACCGGTCAGCGACTTGGCGCTCTTCTTCAGCGGGGCCAGGCAGGCCGCGGCCTCGTGGTGGTCGGCCACGCTCCCCGGCGGGCACACCACGGTGGCGAGGGACAGGGTGACCGGAAGCCCGCCGGCCGACCAGGGCCCGTCCAGCACCCGCGCGGCGATGGCGGCGAGCCCGCCGACACCGCCGTACGCGCCGGCCCGCGCGGGCAGCCCGTCATCGACGGGCGCGTCGCCGTTCGCGCGGGCACGGGTTGCCGTCTCGGCAGCCACTTCCCACGCCTCAGACGCCTCAGACACGTCGGTCCCGTCGGTCCGGTCCGGGCCCTCGAAACCCGTGGTGTCCGTCAGCACCAGGAAGTCGTCCCCGCCGATGTGGCCCACCCGGGCCGTGCGGTGACCGGCCGCGGCCTCGCTGAGCGCACGTCCCACGGCCCGGATGAGCTCGTCCCCGGCGGCGAACCCGGCCCCGTCGTTGACCTGTTTGAAGCCGTCCACGTCCAGCCAGCTCAGCGCGAAGCCGCGACCGTCCGCGATGCGCCGGTCGACCTCCGCGTTGACGGTGTCCGAACCGGGCAGCCGGGTCAGCGGATTGAGCCGCACCGCCTCCTCGACCCGGGATTCGGTCAGCGCCCGCACGATGTCGGCGAGGTGCACCACGCCCACGCAGCGGCCCGCCGGGTCGACCACCGCCACGTCGTCACCGGTGCGGGCCCGTTCATCGGCGGCCACGACGTCGAGGACCTCCCAGGCGGTGGCGTGCAGGGGCACCGTACGGGGCGAGTCGGCCAGCCGGGTGGCGGGCCGGTCGGCGTAGAGCGCGTGGCCGTACCTGCTGGACAGGGACAGCAGGAAGCGGTCACGGTGCACCGCGCGCGTCGGCTGTCCGTCGGGGTCGACGAGCACCACGCTGGAGATGCCGGGCGAGCCGGTGAGCAGTGAGTGCACCCGCCCCGCCGAGGCGGACAGCGGGAGCAGCGCGGCGGGCTGGACGAACTGCGCGATGCGCGGCCCGGCGGGGTCGGGCACGGCCGCGACGGGGGTGGGGACGGCCGGCTGGAAGACCTCGGTGGCGGGACGGCGCGCCGGGGGTGCGAGCAGGTCGCCCTGGGCGAGCTGCGCGCCCGCGTCGCGGGCGGCGGCGTACTGCCGTTCGGTCTCCACCCCCTCCGCCGTGAGCAGTCCGCCGAAGCCGTCGCACAGCCGCCGCATCGCGGCGACGACGGCGCGGCACCCGGGATCCCGGGGCAGCCCGGCGATGACCGAGGCGTCGAGCTTGACGAGGTCCGGGGCGAGTCCGGCGAGCAGCCGCAGCGGCAGGTCGCCGTCGCCGACGCCGTCGACGCTGATGCGGTAGCCGGCGGCGCGCAGCCCCCGCACGGCCGCCAGCCCTCGGCTGGGACCGGGGTGAAGGGCGGACCGACGTCGAGCGTGATCTCCCAGGGCCGGCGCCCGGTCTCCTCCACGGCCTGGCTCAACGGCCGCAGTCGGGGCAGTTCGGCGACGGTCGTCGCGAAGACGTTCACATGGAGCGGCAGCAGCGCCTCCTGCCGGGCCGCGGCGCGCACCGCCAGCGCGGCGAGTTCGGCGTCCAGCTCCGGGTCCCGGCGGGCTCGGGCGAGGACGTCCCCGGACTCCGGGCGGGCGAGGATCTCCAGCGCGGTGACCGACGCCGTCGTGAGGTTCACGACGGGCTGGTAGGCGAAGCGAAGATCTTCCGTCCAGGAGCGCACGGAAGCAGGATGGCCTGTCACGGCCGGTCACGGGAGATGGTTCACGCGGAGTTCACGCGGCTTTCGGCGGCGCCGGCGGTGCGCGGGGGAGCGTTCGACGGAGCGTGTCGCGTACCCTGCGCGGCCACCGCGCGGGCGGGCCGCGCGCCGCCGTCAAGCTGACCGTCGTCCACGACGACGCGCCGCCACCGCGCGGGCGGGCCGCGCTCTCCTCCGCCCGCTCTCCCCGGGACCACGACGCCCCCGGGGTCGGCCGTCCTTCGGTCGCCCACGACTCCCAGCGGGCCGTGCGGTGTCTCGCTAGACCGTCACGACGACCGCCGCGCCGTGGCCGAACAGCCCCTGACACGCGCTGAGCCCGACCCGGGCCCCGGCCACCTGCCGCTCGCCCGCCGCTCCCCGCAGCTGTCGGGTGAGTTCGCAGACCTGGGCGATGGCCTGGGCGGGGACCGCCTCCCCGAAGGAGGCCAGCCCCCCACTGGTGTTGACCGGGACGCGGCCGCCCAGGGCCGTCGCGCCGCTGAGCAGCAGCCGCGCGCCCTCGCCCGGGGCACACAGCCCCAGGGCCTCGTACCATTCCAGTTCCAGGGCGGTGGAGAGGTCGTAGACCTCAGCCAGTGACAGGTCCTCGGGGCCCAGACCGGCCTCTTCGTAGGCGGCCCGGACGAGGGAGGCCCGGAAGTCTTCCGGCGACCGCGCGGAGGAGCGGACGGACTCCACGGCCCCCCTGTCGGGCCCCGCGACCACGGCGACGGGGGGCGTGGGTGGGTCGCCGGCCCACGCGGGCGCGAGGGCGGGTGCCACCGCCGGAGCGTCGGGCACCGGACCGACGGTGGCCCTGGCGGTGGTCGAGTCGGTGGCGAGGTCCGGCAGGTCGAGCTCGGTGCGCGGATAGCGCGGGGTGACGGTGGAGACCGCGCGGAGGCGGACCGGGCGCGCCACGCCGTGTCTCCGGGCGAAGTCCGCGGTGGCCAGCACCAGCGCCGCGGCCCCGTCGGAGGTGGCGCAGACGTCCAGCAGCCGCAGCGGGTCCGCGACGACGGGGGAGCCGGTGACCTCCTCGGCGGTCACGCGCCGGCGGTAGCGCGCGTAGGGGTTGGCCGCCCCCGCGGCCGCGTTCTTGACCTTGACGCGTGCGAAGTCCGCCGGCGTATCGCCGTACACGGTCATCCGCCGCCGCGCGTAGAGCGCGAAGTAGGCCGGGTTGGTCGCGCCGAGGATCCGGAAGCGCAGCCAGTCCGGGTCCTCGGGGCGATCCCCTCCGGCGGGCGCGAAGAAGCCCTTGGGCGCGGCGTCCGCGCCGACCACCAGCACCACGTCGGCCAGCCCGGACAGCAACTGCGCGCGGGCGGCGGCGATGGCCTGGGCGCCGGAGGCGCAGGCCGCGTACACGCTGGCGACCCGTGCCCCCTGCCAGCCCAGCGCTCGCGCGAAGGTGGCGCCCGCCACATGTCCGGGATAGCCGCCGCGCACGGTCTGCGCACCGATGACGGACGGGATGGCGGACCAGCCGAGTCCGGCGTCGGCGAGCGCCGCCCGCGCCGCCACGACGCCGTACTCGGCGAACGGCCGCCCCCACTTGCCCCAGGGGTGCATGCCGACACCGAGCACCACGACCTCCCCGACCTCCCCGCGGCCGTCGGCGGCCCGGTCGGCCCCGTCGGCGTCGCCGACCCGCCCCCGAGTGCTCCCCACGCCCTCCTCGGACCCGCTCCGTACGCCTCCCGCAGGCCGGCTCTGTAAGCCCTCCCCGGGTCCGCTCCGTACGCCCTCCTCGGGCGCGGCCGCCCGTACGCCCGTCCCGGCCCCGGTCCCCAGGTCCGGGCTCGCCGGGGCGGGCGCGGCGGGGGCGGTTTGGAGGAGGTCGTCCGCCCGCGGGGCGCCGGGCGGCTCTACGGGCGCCTCGGCCCGCGGCTCGCCTCCGGCCCGCGTCCGCGGCCGCGTCGGCGGACCCGGCTCACGCGTCGGGCGCCAGTGCCAGGTGGTCCAGACCTGGTCGTCGTCCTCGCGGAGCACGCCGAGGACGAGCTCCACCTCCATGCCGACGGACAGTCGGTCCGTCGCCAGCCCCGGCACCCCCTGACCGAGGACCACCATCCCCTCGGCGGCCAGCTCCACCGCGAGCAGCGTGTACGGCTCCCAGGGCCGCCCGGCCTGCCCCGGGTACGGCGCGGGCGGTCGGTAGCGCCCGTCGGTGTACGACCACACCCGCCCCCGTCGGGAGAGCGGCACCTCCTCCGGCTCCGCGGCCCCGCAGTCCGGGTTACGGCAGAAGGCGTCCTCGCGCGGGAAGAAGACCGCCGCGCACCGCCGGCATCGCGTCCCCAGCAGCCGGAAGCCCGTCGCGTCCTCGGTGAACCACCCCGGCACCACCGGCTTCCGCCCCTTCGACACAGTGGACCTCCCGGCACCTGACGAGCCGTCAGAAAATGACGAGTGTACGAGGGCCGGCGATGAGCGAACAGGGGGCAACCAGCGACGGGCCTCGTGCGTCCACATGAGCGTGACCGGTCGACCGGGGCTCACGGGGGTGGCTCCGATCGACCGGTCACCCCTCCCGCCGTCGCCCGTAGGGCCCCGTGGGGCTCCGTCGGTGCCACCGTCGCTCGACTCGGCGCCGGCCGAGCCGGCGGCGGCAGCCGGCGGCCGTAGCGGTCGGTCAGCCGTTCGGCCGTTGGGTAGGGAAGGGGGCATGAGACGACCCTCCTCCCGGCTGTCCAACCGGCTCTCCTCTCGGCCGCACCGGCTCCGTGCCCTGACCGCCGCGGGCGCCGCCCTCTGCGCCACCGTCGTCACGGCCCTGACTACCGTGACGGCTGCCCCGTCGGCGGCGTCAACGCCCTCCACGCGCTCCTCGCCTTCCGCGCCCTCCACGACTTCCGCGGCCACCGTCCCGGGCCGGGCCGAGTCGGAGCCGAAGGCCCCCGACGGGTTCGTGGCCCTGCGGTCCACCGACCCGACCATCCTCCACGACATCAGGTACGTCACCCGGCACAACTTCACGGGGGTGCCGGTGGACGGCTACCGACAGCCGGTGTGCATCCTCACCCGCCCCGCCGCCGAGGCGCTGCACCGGGCGCAGCGCGAGCTGCTGCGCCGCGGCTACTCCCTCAAGGTCTACGACTGCTACCGCCCGCAGCGCGCCGTCGACCACTTCGTGCGCTGGGCGAAGGACCTGGACGACCAGCGCATGAAGGCGGAGTTCTATCCGCGAGTCGACAAGTCGAGGCTGTTCCTGGACGGCTACATCGCGGAGAAGTCGGGGCACAGCCGCGGCTCCACGGTCGACCTCACCCTCGTGAGGCTTCCGGCCAAGCCCACCCGGCCGTACATCCCCGGCGAACCGCTCCGCCCCTGCCACGCCCCGCGCGCCGAGCGGTTCCCCGACAACTCCGTGGACACCGGCACCGGCTACGACTGCTTCGACACCCTCGCGCACACCGAGGACCCGCGTGTCCAGGGCGAGCAGCGCGCCTACCGGACGCTGCTCAAGAGCACCCTGGAGCGGCAGGGCTTCGTGAACCTGCCCGAGGAGTGGTGGCACTTCACCTACCAGCCCGAACCCTTCCCCGACACCTACTTCGACTTCCCCGTGTCCTCCCGCTCCCTCTTCCCGCGCGGCTAGCCGCCGCCGACCGCCCAGCCGGCGATCTCCCGGCGTATCGCCCTCAGCTCGCGGGTCGCGGCCGGCAGGTCGCCCAGCTCGGGATGGGCGGGGGCGTCCTCCCAGCACGCGTACAGCTGCCCCGATCGAGTCCAGGCCAGGAGATCGACGATCCGCGTGAACGGCGACGAAGCGTACGGCGGAACCGGATCCTCGTCGTCCGCGAGGTCGCCCGCACGCAGGTCCCGTCCCGCCCGCAGGCGCAGCCAACCCGCCGCCGAGAACGCCGACTGGGCCACCGGCCCTCGCTCCCGGTCCTGGTCCTCGGAGAACGCCAGGCCCAGAATGATCAGGGCCTCATGGAGCGCGTCGGCGTCGGTCGGCTCGCCGGCGGCCGCCGCGCGGAGCGCCCGCACCACCCCCGCGCTCGACAACGCGGGATCGTCGCTGATCTCCTCGTCCTCCTGCTCCGCGCGATCCAGCAGTGGGGCGATCAGGCCGTAGAGGGCGCCGACCCGCTCCCGCGGGTCCAGGTGACCGGCGAACTCGTCGATGTCATCCAGCAGTTCCGGGTAGTCGCGGTGGGTCGTCTCCGTCATACGAACCTGGATAGCACGGGGCACCGACATCGCCGCCCGACACGTCCGCCGCCCTCACCTCACCCGGCCCCGAGACCTCGCTCCGCGCGGGGCACCGGCTAGCCGCGCACACGGAAGGGGTACGTCACCTCCTGCGACCCCTGCTGCTCCACCACCACGCCACCGCCCCGCAGCCGGGTGGTGAAGCGGGCCACGGTCGGCGGCTCCCAGCCGTCGCCGGAATCCGTGATCAGCATCCCGCCGCCGGTGCGCCCCGGGGCAGGCGTCCACACCTCCAGCTCGACTCCGCCGTCCGCCCCCGCCACCGGCACCACGGAACCGGCGCGGGCCAGCACCGGGACCCGTGCCAGCGGGGCGTCCAGCCACACCCGGCCCGGACCCTCGTACGCGCGGCCGGTCGCCGTGTCGTACCAGCGGCCGCGCGGCAACCGCACCGCACGCCGCTCCACGCCCTCCTCCAGCACCGGCGCCACCAACAGCGAGTCGCCGAGCAGGAACGCGTCCTCGCAGTCGCGCAACGCGCGGTCCTGCGGCCACCGCCACCACACCGGGCGGGCGTACGGCGCCCCGGTGCGCCGCGCCACGTGCGCGAGGGTGACGAAGTACGGCAGCAGCCGTCGGCGCTCGCGCAGCGCCGCGGTCGCGTGCTCCAGCACCCGCGGACCGAACTCCCACGGCTCGCGCCGCCCCGCGAAGACCGCCGAGTGGGTACGGAACAGCGGCAGGTACGAGGCCATCTGGAACCAGCGCAGATACAGCTCGGGGGAGGGCGAACCGGTGAACCCGCCGACATCCGGCCCGGAGTACGGCACTCCGCACAGTCCCAGCCCCAGCGCCAGCGCCAGCGAGGCACGCAACCCCGCCCAGCCGGTCGCCACGTCACCGGACCAACTGCCGCCGTAGCGCTGCATGCCCGCCCAACCGGAGCGGGAGAACAGGAACGGGCGCTCCGCCGGGCGCAGCTCGCGCAGCGCCTCGTACCCGGCGCGGGCCATCGCCAACGCGTACACGTTGTGCGCCTCGCGGTGGTCGCCGCCGTGCCCCTCCAGCGCGTGCCGGGCCGAGCGGGGCAGCGTGGGGTCGCCGAAGGCCGCGAACGACACCGGCTCGTTCATGTCGTGCCAGAAGCCGGAGAACCCCTGGGCCAGTCGCTCCGGGTACAGCCCGCCCCACCACGTGCGCACCCGTGGATCGGTGAAGTCGGGGAAGACCGCCTCACCCGGCCACACCACGCCGCGCACCGCGCGGCCGCGCGCGTCCCGCACGAACGCGTCCGCCGCCACTCCGGCGTCGTAGGTCTCGTTGCCCGGCTCCACCTTCACCGCCGGGTCGATGATCGACACCAGCCGCACCCCCTCGGCGCGCAGCTCCGCCGCCAGCCCCGGCAAGTCCGGGAACCGCTCGGTGTCGACGGTGAACACGCGGTGACCGCGGTAGTGGTCGATGTCCAGGTGCAGCGCCGACAGCGGCAGGTCGCGCTCCCGATAGCCCGCCACCACCCGCCGCACCTCGCGCTCGTCGCCGAACCCCCAGCGCGCGTGGTGGTAGCCCAGCGCCCAGCTCGGAGGGACCGCCGGCGCGCCGGTCAGCGCCGTCCAGCCGTGCAGCACCCGCGCCGGGGTGCCCACGATCACCCAGTAGCGCAGCGGCCCGCCGTCCATGCGCACCTGACAGGCGCCCGGACGGTCGTGGCCCGAACCCGCGCCCTCCTCACCCTCGCGCAGGGTGACCACGCCGTCCCAGCTGTTGTCGTGGAAGACCAGATGGGTGCCCGCGTCCGCCACCACCAGCTGCACCGGCATCGTCAGGTACAGCGGATCGTCACCCGGCTCGAAGCTGCCGCCCGGGTCCGTGTTCCAGAGCCGGTAGGAGCCGTCGCGCAGCCGCGGCCCCCGCGACCGTCCGCCCAGCCCGAAGAACCGCGCGTCCGCCGCCACCTCGGACCGCTGCACCCAACGCGCCCGCCCGGCCCCGCCCTCGACGGCAACCCCGACTTCGGCGGTCGCGCCGGCTTCGGACCTCGCGCCGGCGGCCTCACCGGCTCCGGCGGCGTCACCGGCTTCGGCGGACGTCGGGGCGGGACCGGCGCCGGACCCGGCGGCCGCCCCCGCGCGGTCGTCGGGCAGGGCACCGGGGTTCGCGGCGCTCCCCGCGCGGTCGTCATGGACGACAGCCGTACGCGCGACGGCCCCCGCGTGGTCGCCCCGCGCCTCGTCCGCTCCCGCGCGGTGCCTCCGTGTCCCGTCGCCTTCCGCGCGGTCGCGGCTCTCTATGGCCTTCCCCACGCGCGCCTCTCCCGCGCGGCGGCCGGCCCCCACGGCGTTCCCCACCGCGTCCCCCACGGCGTCCGCCAAGGGGTCCCTCAGGCCGTCCGCCGCGTCGCTCGCCACGGCCCCGGGGCGGTCGCTCGCCCGCGCGTCGCCCGCGCCGCCCTTGTCGCCGGCCGGGTCCTCGCCCCGTGCCGGGCCGAGGACCCGGGCGACGGCGGCGTGGGCGCGCCCCGGGAAGTCGGCCGCGACCGGACGGCGGCGGCGCACCGGCGCCTGTTCCGTCGCGCCGTCGGCGGACCCGACCGCGCGGTCCGCGCCGGCCGTCGTGCCCTCCGCGCGGCCGGAGGAGACGCCCCCGCGCCCGGTCGCCGCCTCCGCCCGGTCGGTCGGCCGGTTCGCCCGCCCGACGGATCGACCCGTCCGGCCCACCGGGACGTCCTCGGCCGGCTCCCACCACCGCGGCGGCAGGTCGCGGCGGAGCACGACGCCGCCGGGAGTCCGGACCTCGACCGCGCCGAGCCGGGAGACGACCACCGTGACCCGCTCGGAGACGACCCGCCAGCCCCCGTCGGTGTCGGGCTCCAGAACGGCCCGCTCGTCCGCATCCGGGCAGGGACCCGCGAGGGCGTACGAGGGTTCGGGGCCGGCGCCGTCCCAGCCGCAGAAGACGGCGCCGCCCGCCGCCACCCGCACCCGCAGCGTCGACCGTGCGAACCGCACCACCCCGCCACCCGGCTCGGGCTCCGCCGTCAACGCCACCCCCGGGACCCGGGCGCGCTCCGGGCCGCGAGGCGGTAGTCCGACCGCGTCGGCGCGGCTGCGCCGCCACGCCGAGCGCACCGAACGCAGTCCTTGAGCCGTCCCAACAGACCTCACCGTCCGAACCAGGTCACGCGCATCCATGCTGCTCAGCCTGCCATTGCCGAAGGGCGGACCGTGCACCGTTCAACTCCCGTTCACTCACGGGTAGCGCACATCGCGCCATGTCTCCCTGTGTGGCGGCGGCCCTGGTGTGTGCGGTGATCACATGGCATCGTCTGGCTGAGCCGCGTCAGCAGCACACCCCGCACAGGGCGCGGTGTCGCCCACGACGCGTACCGCCGTCCAGCCCGGGAGCCGAAGATGACGACCGCCGCACCCCAGCCCGCCCAGCAACCGGAGCCTCTCTGGCAGCCCGGCCCGGACCGGATCGCCCGCGCCCAGCTCACCCGCTTCCAGCAGTGGGCGGCCGAGCGGCACGGCGCCCCGGCCGCGGGGTCCGGGGCGAGCGGGCAGGGCGGGCCGGGCACCCTGGGCGGTCTCACCGGCCTGGAGGGCCCGGCCGCGGACTACGCCGCGCTGCACCGCTGGTCGGTGGAGGAACTCGGCCGGTTCTGGCAGGCCGTCGCGGAGTGGTTCGAGGTGCGCCTCACCCATCCGTACGAGACGGTGCTGGCCGGTGCCGACATGCCGGGGGCGACCTGGTTCCCCGGCGCCACCCTCAACTACGCCGAGCACGCGCTGCGCACCGCCGACGACCCGGACCGCGCGGACACCCCGGCGCTGCTGTGCGTCGACGAGACCCATGAGCCGGTGCCGGTCAGCTGGGCCGAGCTGCGCGACCAGGTCGGCGCGGTCGCCGCACAGCTGCGCCGCCTCGGGGTGCGCCCCGGCGACCGGGTCAGCGGCTACCTCCCCAACATCCCCCAGGCCACCGTCGCGCTGCTGGCCACCGCGGCCGTCGGCGCCGTGTGGACCTCCTGTGCCCCCGACTTCGGCGCACGCAGCGTTCTGGACCGCTTCCAGCAGGTCGAGCCCGTCGTGCTGTTCACCGTCGACGGCTACCGCTACGGCGGCAAGGAGCACGACCGCACGGAGACCGTCGCCGAGCTGCGCCGCGAGCTGCCCACGCTGCGCGCCGTCGTCCACATCCCGCTGCTGGGCACCCCCACCCCCGACGGCGCGCTCGACTGGGCCGCGGTGACGGCCGAGAAGGCGGCGCCGGTCTACGAGCAGGTGCCCTTCGACCACCCGCTGTGGGTGCTCTACTCCTCCGGCACCACCGGGCTCCCGAAGGCCATCGTCCAGTCGCAGGGCGGCATCCTGCTGGAACACCTCAAGCAGCTGGGCCTCCACTGCGACCTCGCGCCGGGCGACCGCTTCTTCTGGTACACGTCCACCGGCTGGATGATGTGGAACTTCCTCGTCTCCGGCCTGCTCGTCGGCGCCACCGTCGTGCTCTACGACGGCAGCCCCGGCCACCCCGACACCGGTGCCCAGTGGCGGATCGCCGAGCGCACCGGCGCGACCCTCTACGGCACCTCCGCCGCCTATGTGATGGCCTGCCGCAAGGCCGGCGTGCACCCGGGGCGCGACTTCGACCTCTCCCGCGTGCGATGCGTCGCCACCACCGGCTCGCCGCTCCCGCCCGACGGGTTCCGCTGGCTCCACGACGAGTTCGTGGCGACCAGCGGAGACATGTGGATCGCCTCCGTCAGCGGCGGCACCGACGTGTGCAGCTGCTTCGCCGGCGCCGTGCCCACCCTCCCGGTCCACATCGGCGAGCTCCAGGCGCCCGCGCTGGGCGTCGACCTCCAGGCCTGGGACCCCCAGGGAAAGCCGCTCGTCGACGAGGTCGGCGAGCTGGTCGTCACCCGACCCATGCCCTCCATGCCCATCCACTTCTGGAACGACCCCGACGGCAGCCGCTACCGCGACAGCTACTTCGAGATGTTCCCGGGCGTCTGGCGGCACGGCGACTGGATCACCCTCACCTCGCGCGGCAGCGTCGTCATCCACGGTCGCTCCGACTCCACCCTCAACCGGCAGGGCGTCCGCATGGGCTCCGCCGACATCTACGAGGCCGTCGAGCGCCTCCCCGAGGTCCGCGAATCCCTCGTCCTGGGCGTCGAACAGCCCGACGGGGGCTACTGGATGCCGCTCTTCGTCCACCTCGCCCCGGGCGTCTCCCTCGACGACGAACTGCGCGACCGCATCAAGCGCACCATCCGCGAGCAGCTCTCCCCACGGCACGTCCCCGACGAGATCATCGAGGTGCCGGGCGTGCCGCACACCCTCACCGGCAAGCGCATCGAGGTGCCCGTCAAGCGGCTGATGCAGGGCACTCCGCTGGACAAGGCCGTCAACCCCGGCTCCGTCGACGACATGGAGCTGGTGCGCTTCTACGAGCGCATCGCCCGGGAGCGCGCCGCCGACTGACCCCGCCGTTCGACCGGGGCCCGGCGACCGGGCCCCGACGACCGGCCCCACCCGGCCGCCGGACACCGGCGCCGTGCCACGGTCACCCTGCGTTGTCAGTGCCCTCGGTTACGGTGAGTGAGCATTGGTCGACCGACGCTGAGGGGGAGCCATGGCACACACCAGAAACGGCGGCGAACGTCATCACGGTCCGCAACCACCCGGCCGGTCCCGAAGGCCGGGCACCTCGCGGCGCGCGCTGCGTCGCGAGGTGCCCAGCACCGTGGGCCTGCTGACCGACGCCGAGGACTTCGCCGCCATGCGGCGGTACGCGACGTTCGGCTTCACCGACCACGCCGCCTACCTCCACCAGATGGACGGGCTGCTCCGGGAGCTCGCCGCCCGGCAGCCGCACATCACCGTCGCCCTGTTCGACCCCGTCGAGTACGAGGAGTTCTGCGAGGACGCCGGGCTCGAACCGGACCACCCCCACAGCCGCACCCGCTATGTCGCCGAGCTCGCCGCCGCCGGGCCCACCGTGCCCTACACCGGCCAGCCCGTCGAGCTCCTCGTCCCGCGACTCATCGAGGCGGCGGAGCAGCAGAGCACCGCGGAGTACGCCACGGCACTGCTGTCCCGCCTCGGCGACTGCGCCGACTGCGGGGCGGACGTCGCCGACGCCGCCTTCCGCCGCGCCTCCGCGGCCCTGCGCGAGCTCCTCGCGGCGGCGGGGCCGGGCGTGCACCACTACGTGTGCAGCGTCCCCGCGGCCGGCGGCCCGCTCAACGCCGTCCTCCACGTCGAACACCCGGCGGACGACTCGCCGCGACTGGTCGAGGCCGAGGCCGCCGTCTTCAGCACCGTGCTGTCGGTGGCCATCGCCGCCGACAGCCCCGGCGGCATCGTGCTGCGCTCCACCGTCCCCGGCGAGCCCGACCGGGTCCGCGGCTGGGTGCTGCACGCCGGCTGGCTGCGCCCCCTCTCCGAGGGCGAGGTCTTCACGGCCTACTGCACGGACGCCGACACCGGAGAGCCCATCCCGCCCGAGCACGGGGTGGAGTACGCCGCGGGCTTCCTCCTGCCCCGGCCGGAGGAGCGCGCCGAGCCGGACCCGGCACCGGAAGCGGAAGCGGAAGCAGAAGAGGAAGCGGAAGCAGAAGAGGAAGAGGAAGAGGAAGAGGAAGAGGAGCGGGAGGAGCGGGAGCCGGGGGGAGAGGAGTGAGACGACGCGGGGGCGTGTCCCGCACCCCTGGTGCGGGACACGCCCCCGGACGACCGCGGCCGTGAACCCGTCAGACGGCCGGGCTCACTCCCCGGAGAGGACTGCTTGTGCGGCGCGGCGTGCTTCGTCGGGGGTGTCGGTGGCGCGGGCGGCGGCCGCGGCGCGTTCGCACTGGGCGAGGGTGTGTTTGGCGAGGGTGGCGCGGACGTAGGGGATGGCGGTGGCGCCCATGGAGAGGCTGGTGACGCCGAGGCCGGTCAGGACGCAGGCCAGGAGGGGGTCGGAGGCGGCTTCGCCGCAGACTCCGCAGCTTTTGCCTTCGGCGCGGGCGGCGTCGGCGGCCAGGGCGATGAGGTCCAGGAGGGCGGGTTGCCAGGGGTCCTGGAGGCGGGCGAGGGTGCCGACCTGGCGGTCGGCGGCGAAGGTGTACTGGGCGAGGTCGTTGGTGCCCAGGGAGAGGAACTCGACCTCTTGGAGGAGGGAGCGGGCGCGGAGGGCGGCGGAGGGGATCTCGACCATGGCGCCGAACTTGGCGTTGAGTCCGGCGGTGCGGCAGGCGTCGGCGAAGGCGCGGGCGTCGTGGCGGTCGGCGACCATGGGGGCCATGACGTCGAGGTGGACGGGGAGTCCTTCGGCGGCTTTGGCCAGGGCGGAGAGTTGGGTGGCCAGGATGTCGGGGTGGTCCAGGAGGGTGCGCAGGCCGCGGACGCCGAGGGCGGGGTTGGGTTCGTCGGCGGGGGTGAGGAAGTCCAGCGGTTTGTCGGCGCCGGCGTCCAGAACGCGTACCACCACGCGGCCCTCGGGGAAGGCTTCCAGGACGCTGCGGTAGGCGTGGATCTGCTTGGCCTCGGAGGGGGCGTTGCGGCTGTCGTCGAGGAAGAGGAACTCGGTGCGGAACAGGCCCACGCCCTCCGCCCCGGCCTCCACGGCGGCCGGCACGTCCCCCGGGCCGCCGATGTTGGCCAGCAACGGCACCTTGTGCCCGTCGGACGTGGCACCGGGACCACTGGAGGCCGCCAACGCCGCCTTACGCTCCTCGGCGGCCCTGGCCAGCTCGGCGCGCTTGGCTTTGCTCGGCTCCACGAAGAGGTCGCCGGTGCTGCCGTCGACGGCGACGACGGTGCCCTCGGCGATCTCACTGGCGCCCGGCAGGGCGACGACGGCGGGGACGCCCAGGGCGCGGGCGAGGATGGCGCTGTGGCTGGTCGGCCCGCCCTCCTCGGTGACGAAGCCCAGCACCAGCGTCGGGTCCAGCAGGGCGGTGTCCGCGGGCGCCAGATCCCGCGCGATCAGCACATACGGCTCGTCGCTGTCCGGCACACCCGGCATCGGCACACCCAGCAGCCGCGCCACGATCCGGTTCCGCACATCGTCCAGGTCCGCGACCCGCCCCGCCAGGTACTCCCCGGCGCCGGCCAGCAGCGCCCGGTACGCGGCGAAGGCGTCGTACACCGCGCGCTCGGCGGTGCTGCCCACGGTGACGCGACGCTCGACGTCGGCCATCAGCTCCGGGTCCTGGGCCATCATCGCCTGGGCCTCCAGGACGTGCTGCGCCTCGCCGCCCGCCAGGTTGCCACGGGCGATGAGGTCGGCCGCGACCGCTTCGACGGCCTTACGCGCCCGCCCCTGCTCGCGCGGCGCCTCATCCGCCGGAATCTGCTTCGCGGGCGGCTCCAGGACGGCCGTCCCCACGTGCCGCACCTCGCCGATCGCCACACCGTGGCTGACGCCGACGCCCCGCAGCGTTGTCTCCATGTCACCCGTCTCCGGTCGTTGCGGCGGATCGCGCCCGCGCCGCCGCGGTGGATGTCGTACTCGCCGTCAGCCCGGCGTGCGGCTCAACGCCAGGTGAAGAGGGTGTCCCCGGGCTTCACGTCGCCGTCCTCACGGAGCTCGCCGAGGACCTCGGCGGTGGCCTCCAGCGCGACGACCGGGGAGATCGGGGACTTGCCGGCCGCCTCGACCGCGGCCGGGTTCCAGCGGATGAGGGCCTGGCCCCGGGTCACCGTGTCGCCCTTGTTCACCAACAGCTCGAAGCCCTCACCGTTGAGCTGCACGGTGTCGATGCCCAGGTGCGTCAGAACGCCGTGGCCCTCCGGGTCGACGACGACGAACGCGTGCGCGTGGAGCGAGACCACGATGCCGTCGACGGGGGCCACCACATCGGACGGCTCGCGCACCGGGTCGATCGCGGTGCCGGGGCCCACCATCGCGCCGGAGAACACCGGGTCGGGCACTGCCGCGAGTCCGATGGCGCGTCCGGCGATCGGGGACGTCACGGTGGTCATGGGAGGCCTCCCAGGCGTGGAGATCGATCTCGTGGCCGTCACTCCGTGTCCCGGACGGCGTACTGTCCAGAAGCGTAAGTCATAGGAACTGGGGATTCCGCATGAACTGTCGTCTCTCGACAGCCCGCAAGGGGCGGATTCGATTTGCCTCGGCTGAGCGAGAGCTGTACTGTCGGATGCCTGCCCCGGAAGAGACACCGCACTCGATGCGGTGGCTACGGGAGCGGCGCTCATTCAGATGCAAGATCCGAATCTCAGATCCACTTCTGCATGCCTGCAGATGAGAGTGGTTCAGAGCGAGGGAAAAGCCCTGATAGAGTGTGAAACACCGAAGGGAAGCGCCCGGAGGGCCCGGTGAAACGGGGCCGAAGGAAGCGTCCGTTCCTTGAGAACTCAACAGCGTGCCAAAAGT